>NZ_JBQZFH010000001.1:1307500-6107500 GCF_052682475.1 Paenibacillus sp. WC2504 | reverse complement strand
CTAACTTAGCAAGTTCGTCTGTATTGCCAGTTTTTAATGTTAAATCGACCTCTGGATAGGAACGATGATAATCCGCCAGAATATTCGGCAAACGAATTGCTGCTGTAGTTTCAAGGCATCCTATTCGAAGGGGCCCTTGTGGTGTTGATCTATCCGATACAACTTGCTCAGCCTCTTGCGTAAGAGATAATATTTTCTCTACATAAGATTTAAGGATCTGTCCCGATGTAGTAAGCCGAACCCCTTGACGTTGCCTAATAAATAATGCTGTATTAAGTTCATTTTCAAGTTGTTGAATACGTATGCTTATACTCGACTGAACGTACTCTAATTTCTCAGCAGCTCGTGTGATACTACCTTCGTTTGCCACAGTCAAAAAAATGTGCATGTCACGGATCTCCATAAACGTTCTCCATTTCAAGTATTGTTTTTTTTAATATCTAGGTTCGTTTAACTTCATTTTACACAATATCAAGATGAAGTTACAATTGAAGCAGGAGGGAGGTGTTAAATTGTCACGTTCTGAAACAAAAGGAAAAGGTAAAGCTACTTCAACAAAAATCTTAATTGGTGGATTTGTTATGCTAACCATTGCAATGGGTATCGGTCGTTTTTCATACACTTCGATACTACCTTTCATGCAGTCACAAATCAATTTATCAATAACAGAAGCAGGTTATCTGGCAGCAATTAATAACTTAGGTTACTTAGTTGCAGCTTTTTGTGCGAGTCTCATGACATCCGGAGCGCGAAAATCTACTCATTTGCAAGTTCATTTGGTTTTATGCATTTTAACAACAGGATTAATGGGGGCTACATCTTCGTTTTTTTTGTGGGTGATACTGCGTTTCATAGCGGGCTTGAGCAGCGGTTTTATTTTTGTCCTTGCATCGAGTTTAGTTTTGGATGCACTTCTCGCTGACAAACGAGAAAAAAGGATCGGTGTTTTTTACGGTGGAGTTGGATTTGGTATTGCATTATCAGGGTTACTAATTCCTTTGTTTAGTCTTCACTCATGGAGAGGAGCATGGATAGGTCTTCTGGTTGTAAGTATCATTCTTGCCGCAATCATTTGGAGATTTATTCAGGAGCCCAAAAAGCAGCACAGTTCCCTAAATGCTAGCGATAAAAAGTTTTTTGTAAAAGAGACAAACTTATTTCCTTATTTGCTTATTGTATATGGTCTTGAAGGTCTGGGCTATATTGTTAGTGCGACGTTTTTGGTTTCTTATGTCAAACAAGTCCCGAACATGGAGTTTTTTTCTGATTATAGTTGGATTATCGTTGGGGTTGCAGCGGTGCCATCGACTATATTTTGGTCTTGGTGTATGGGGAAAATGGGTTATGTGAAGCCATTGATATTTGCACTTATTCTACAAGCTATAGGGGTTATATTGCCTGTTTTAATACCTAATATCTTCGGTGTAACTCTGGGTTCAATCTTGTTTGGTGGGACCTTTATGGGGATTTCCATGCTTGCAATTACCGCGGCTCGTGCACTAAAACCAACGAATGGGAATCAAGCCATTGCGTTGATGACAGGTTTTTTTGGAACTGGACAAATCCTTGGTCCCATAGGAGCAGGATTTGTTATGGATACAACAAAAAGTTACAGTGTATCCTTAGCTCTTGCTACCTTGGTACTTGTTATTGCTGTAATTGTAATGATAATGGGTAGTGTTATGTCCAATTGCAAAAATCTAATGAATGTATAACAGGATAGTTAGTCGAGGGGTTTCAATTGCAGGGGGAATATGTAGCACTACTTAAAAGATAAATCGGAGGGAATAACATGACGACATATCATTCTTTAGAAATAGATGGATTACAAGTGTTTTATCGTAAGGCAGGCAATCCGAATAATCCAGTAATTTTATTACTTCATGGTTTCCCGTCCGCAGGTCATATGTTTAGAGAATTAATGCCTGTATTAGAAAACGAATATTATTTGATTGCTCCTGACTATCCTGGTTTTGGTAATTCATCATCACCTGGCAGAGACAATTTTCAATATACCTTTGAACAAATTACTAATATAATGGAAGCCTTTATTAGTCAACTTGGGATTACTAAATATGCATTATATGTCTTTGACTATGGAGCGCCAATTGGGTTTCGATTAGCAATGCGCCGTCCTGAAAATGTAACAGCCATAATAAGTCAGAACGGCAACGTTTATTGTGAAGGACTTGGTGAGAAATGGGCGGCTCGAGAGGAATATTGGCGTAATCCAACACAAGAGAAACGAGACAGTTATCGGATCGCCTTTGATCCTGATACAATAAAAGGCCAATACATTGATGGAACAAAAGAAAATCAAGTTTCTCCAGATGGTTATACTCTTGATATTGCGTATATGTCCCGGCCGGGAAATGATGAAAAACAACTGGATTTAATCTTTGATTACCAAACTAATGTGAAGATGTACCCAGAGTTCCAAAAATATCTTCAAGATTACCAGCCACCTTTATTAGCAGCTTGGGGTAAAAATGATATTTCTTTTATTCCGGAAGGTGCTGAAGCTTTCAAAAGAGATTTACCAGAAGCTGCTATTCATCTATTCGATACGGGTCATTTTGCTTTAGAAACGCACGCGAAAGAAATTGGGGAGTTAATGTTGAGTTTCCTGAAAAAAATTGGGAATTGATACATCGATATGACAGCAATCGATAGAGAGTCGGGAATTCGAGCGGAGGTCTAAGACGTTTATGTCAAACATTTCGGGTTAGGGGTGACTGTCGGTAGCGGTTGAGAGGCTAATCCTCCGGCAAAAGCAACTATTTCTATGAAGCTGAATCGACGTTCATATTTCCTTCTTTGCCGGCAAGGCCTTATACAACGCTGCAGTTAGCCCAATTACATGGCCACAACGTCTGCGAATGCCCGAAGCCGTATTTTCAGTGAAGTACTGAGCGGCATGAGACGTGAAATTCAAGGCTTCGATAACTTTGCTTAAACGTTTTGATTAACTATCTGCAGCTATTTAATTTGCAAAATTCATAGACGAACACATCAACTTCGAGATGAATGACAGTGGCTGACTAAGTATCTTTGAACCAGGCTTATATGATTGCAACACAGCCATAAAATAACGAACCGTTCCAGAGCAAGAGAAACGGTTCGTTATTTTTGCCAATATATTGCCACATATTGGAATTATTCTGCTAGTTTAGTTCAGTAATTAGCCAGTCATTGTGACCGATTGTTCCTTCGACTTAATACTTACGGAGTATGTTTTACTTGCCGAGTCTTCTGGCTTGCCGCTACCGACCGCAGCGTCCGTAAAGCAGGTATTTCAGACGGCGTGCAACACGGGACTTAGCGAAGAAGATATGAACTTTGTTTAACAAATGTTATGAACGATGGGCGAATATGTAATTCGAATAATACACTTTAGATATTTAGATTTAGATATCTGCATTTGAGATGCCAGAGATCATAATTCTGTATTATGCGGGATAACAGAATCATTGTATGATAAATGAGCAGATTGGAAGTTCTGATATTTACCATATTAACTACCTTTTAATAGGTAGTTAATATGAGATAGATAAAATGAATATTCAAGATAAAGTAGTAATCATAAAAGGAGGAAGCAGTGGTATTGGAAAAGCAGTCGCATTTGAACTGGTGAAACGATGAGCCAACGTAGTCATCAATGGTCGCCGCGAACCAGCGTTGGTTAACGTTAATGAAATCGATCCAACAGGAGCAGATGTCGCATATGTTGCCGGCGACATTTCATATCCCCAAATAGCTGAAGCCTAAACGGCGAAGCACTTTCGCGTTTGGACGTATAGACACACTGGTAAACAATGCCGACATTTTTATAGCGAAATCATTTACGGACTTTACTGAAACGGATTTTGAATCGGTACTGTCCATTATGTGGCAGGATTCTTCCAAGTTACTCAACGTGCGGTGACCGATATGCAGAAGGCTCGTTCTGGTCACATTGTCAACATCACGGCAAGTGGAGTTGTAGAGCAGCCCCTTAAAGCCGTGCCATCTGTACTTGCCTCACTGACCAAAGGAGGCTTGAACGAGGCAACGAAATCGCTGGCGATTGAGTAAGCAGACAAGGGTATTTGCGTGAACGCAGTCGCGTCAGGATCACTAAGACGCCAATGCATGCAGTTGAGACACATGAATATTTGGCTCAATTGCATCCAGTGGGCAGAATAGGCGAGGTTCAGGATATTGTTGAGGCCATTGTGTAACAATTCGTGACCGGAGAGATTCTTTATGTCGATGGATGTTAAAACGCCGGACAGTGGTAAGCTAAATAATCTTCTGAATGCCGACATCATTGAATTCAGAAGAGGAGGATGGCGTTCATACTATACGAACTGCGGAATTATGATGTGATTTCCAGGTCGCGATACTGAGTAGGTTTCGAAATGATACGATAAGAATTTTTACTTAACATGATATGAAGGTAACGAATTTCTAGGTAGTCGCGGACGAAGCAAAGGACTGGTTGTATTACGTGCTTGAGCTTCTGGATGGGGCATCCCGTGAACGGAACTTCTAAACCTTTCTGAAAGATTCAGAATGGATGGAACTTAAGAATAGAACCGAGCAAAAAAGCTACCGACATGAGAAAATCCATTGCCTACATGAAAAAAAACATTTTTCGAGTAAAAGTACGTTTAGTGTGAGAGGAGGAAGATGAACATGAGCATTAAACTAGACACAGAACTTTGTCACATTTTTAATATTCGTTACCCAATCTTCTTGGCGGGTATGGCAGGTGGACCTGGAACGGTTAGCTTAACTGCGGCCGTATCCAATGCGGGCGGGCTTGGCACGCTAGGAGCCGCTTATATGGAGCCTGAAGCGCTCCGCAATGCGATTCGTGACATTCGTAAGTTAACGAATGCTCCTTTTGGAGCGAATTTATTTTCTATTCGGGCTACCGACGACAATGAGAGAACTGGCGAAGTTCAACGGGAATTGAATGATATGCGAAAAAAACTCGGGCTTGCTGAGGTGCCGGAAGAAGCTGTACGGACCCCAGATCATTTCGAACAACAATTCGCAATTATCCTGGAGGAAAAAGTCCCAGTTATCAGCACGGCGTTTGGTGTTCTACCTGCAAATATGATTGAGCAAGCTAAAGCGGCTGGCATTCGAATTGTCACCATGGTGACGACGGTCAATGAAGCACTTCTTGCTGAACAGGCGGGATGTGACGCGATTGTGGCTCAGGGCAGTGAGGCTGGGGGGCATCGTGGGACATTTGACATCTCCAATAGACCCATGGGTGCTAATATCGGCACAATGGCCTTAGTGCCGCAAATTGTTGACCGTGTTCATGTTCCGGTCATTGCGGCAGGAGGGATTATGGATGGCCGTGGGCTTGTCGCCGCACTAGCACTTGGGGCACAGGGTGTGCAGATGGGTACACGCTTCCTGACTTCGATTGAATCGGGAGCCCATATCTCCTATCAGCAAAAACTGCTTGCCAGCACCGAGGAGAGTACGGTGATCACGAGCGTGTTTTCGGGTCGCCCTGCCAGAGGGGTTGCTAATGAATTTATCGAAGTCTGGGATAAGAGCGGGGTAGAGCCGCTACCGTTCCCTATTCAAAATTCCGCGACAAGGGATATAAGAAATGCTGCTGCCAAGCAAAATAATCCCGATTATATGTCTTTGTGGGCAGGACAAGGTTTGCGGATGCTTACTTCTGGCCAAAGTGCGGAAAGTATCGTGCAGGAAACTATCGATCAAACGCAAACTATTCTGTACCAAATGAAAATGGAATGATTCGGCCTATATCACAAAAAGTTTGGAGCGATTTCGATGAATATATTTAAAAAGCTATTTAAAAAGGAGACTACACAAATGTCATCATCAAAAGTAAATCTAGCAGTTATCTATTACAGTTCCAATGGAACTAACTTTCAATTAGCTCAATGGGCAGCGGAAGGAGGTCTTCTAGCTGGAGCAGATGTAAAGATTCTAAAAGTACCAGAAACTGCACCACAATCCGTTATTGATGGCAGTCCATCTTGGAAAGCTCATCTTGAAGCAACTAAAGATATTCCTACCGTATCTTTGGATGATTTGGAATGGGCAGATGCGATCATTTTTAGTATGCCGACCCGATTCGGTAATCTTCCCGCTCAAATGAAACAGTTCATTGATACGACTGGTGGTCTTTGGGCACAAGGCAAAACGGTGAATAAAGTCGTGAGTGCCATGACTTCTGCTCAAAATCCGAATGCCGGGCAAGAACAAACGATACTTCAACTTTACACGTCTATGTACCACTGGGGTGCGATTGTTGTAGCTCCCGGATTTACGGATCCATCGGTATTTGTTGCCGGAGGAAACCCATATGGGACTAGCGTAACAGTCGATCAAAATGGAGCGATGAAGGAAGACGTGCATGCGGCAGCCAAACATCAAGCGAAACGTATCATATCCGTTGCTAAAGCACTGAAAAGCGGTTTAAGAGATTAATACTAGCCATCACTTATTGTGATCATAGATATAGGCGATTCATTCCGTTTAATTATTTTTCGTGAAATATTGAATTTAAAGGAGAAATAACACATGGCTTTCAGGGAAAAGTATTTGTGATAACTGGCGGCAGCAGCGGTTTTTGGAAAGCTATGGCGATTGAGATGGTGAATCGAGGAGTTATTGTAGTTATCTATGGACGACGCGAACAAGAGTTAGTTCTTGCTGCAAAAGAAATCGACCCCGGATATTCGGTATGATATTTGGTAAGCTGCGTAGGCAGGCTGCGGTCGTTTCCAGAGAAACGATATTAAACGGTTCCTTCTGGAAAAGAAGAGTCTCAGACGGTCCGTAAAATAACAGCACTAAAGAAGACGCTGCAAATTCATTTTTTTAAAAGTTTGTAGAGCCAAGGAGATAGGGGCTACTTTAAGGAAGATTAAAGATATAATTAAAGTGATAATCAGACTTCATACGAATAAATTAGGTGTATCAAGCTTGATTTTTCGGAGGTGGTCAAATGTTTAAGCATTTATTAAACAATAAAGTAAGAAAAGAACAGGTTATAGAAAAAGTGAAAGTTGAAGCACAACGGAAAAAGTTCAAAGGAATATTAGAATTTGCACAGTCAGTTTTAGAGAATTCAGATAGAACAAGTACATATAAGCAATATTATTCAAAGGGTAATGAGCATCCATTACTAGATGTTGTTAGATTAATAGGGAAAAATGCTCAAACAAAGTACTTAACCAGCTTGCTTTACTGCGATGATGAAACTGAATTACCTAGCTTGTTTCCAGGTGACCTTTTTTTTGACCAAACCATATATGTAACGAATGATGGGAAAAAGATGTATCATCTAAAAGAAGAAGTGAAGAACACAAAGGAAATAAAATTAAATAAGGATCTAATTCTGCCTTGGCCTTGGAAAAGGGAGAGATTAATTAATTCTATAAGCTACATTGGAGAACAAAGATCTTGGGGAGAGTGGGAACAAGACAATACAAACCATTATGTTGAATTATGGCTACCTTTAGGGATTGTTTGGGTTAGAGGTGGTAACCATTCGATTGCTACTGGAATACTTCAAGGCGTTGGAACGATAAAACCAGATAGTACTTATGACATGAAAGAGCTTTATAATCACATATATACCGATGGTATAAGTTATTTTAGAAAAAGTGACGACTCGATTATTGCGGCTGTTGAGGATGTCGAGTTTGCAGCAATCTTTGAAATTGGACGTCTTATGATTAACATGTCTATTTCCTTTTGAGTTTACTAAGAGCGGCAGCTTGAATCAAATTCCATCCAAGTCTTCATATTATGATTAGAGTAGGAGTCCAGATAAATGAAACGAATTGCAATTTGTCCAGGAAGTTTTGACCCTATTACAAATGGACACATAGATGTAATTAAAAGGACTGCGGAACTCTTTGATGGAGTCATTGTAGCGCCACTTAACAATCCTAGCAAGAAACCACTATTCTCCTTAGAAGAAAAGATTGAACTTATTTTGAATTGTACTTCTGACATCCCCAATGTTAAAGTTGAAAGTTTTTCAGGTCTTCTTACAGATTTTTTCGCAGTTAAACAGGCAATTGTCGTAGTAAAAGGCCTAAGAGCTGTTTCTGATTATGAGAATGAACTTCAGATGGCAGTAGGAAACCGGCATCTAAATGGCAAATTAGAAACACTTTTTATGCCTACTTCTACTGAGTTTTCTTATCTTAGTTCAAGTATGGTAAAAGAAGTTGCGAGTTTAGGCAAAACTGTTGAGAGTTGGGTACATCCTATAGTTTCTGAAGCTCTTGAAAAAAAGTATCGAAAACATGGCTAGTCCTTTAGTGCAGTTTTAAATCATAAAAATTAAGTGAACGATCACTCTTAAAATGATATGATGTTTTTTTATAAAAAAAGCTGTGATGAAGATATGATCCCCCGCTAGATGCAATATCTAGTAGGGGATTTTATTTTTAAAAATCACTTGCATAGCGAATACGTGTTCGGTATATCTGGGGGGTGCGAGGGAGAAGTTCCTAAACAGCTTCTTAGAAGGATATAAAATAGAAAATGATTTGGAAAAAACCTGGCTAGAAGAAATCCCGAATTTTATAGCCCTAAGAGAGATTGGAAGATATATCAAGCTCTATCGTGCTTGCGGTGGTAGGTTTGAACGGCTCCACCAATGGGGAAGATCTTATATGCAAAATCGCAAAGAGCAGATAATTGCGAATCTAATAAAGTAAAGCTATTATATAACTTCAATGAGATCCAAGAGAAATCATGCGATGATTCAACTATCGAAAGAACGTTAGCTTAATAAATGTAACAAGAATGAAATCTTATTTTCATATAGCTTTAATGAATCAAGCTTATAATAAAATTGACCCCCTTTAAAATATAATTAATTATGACCCACAGCCCGTTGCTGTGGGTCACTTTTTTGTTCATTGAAGTAACAGAAGTTTAACATCATATGAAGGATATTTCTGGGCATTTACCGAAAGTTTAATGTATCAATAACAATTAATATAAAGCGAGGAAGAAAATGAATATAATCCTTGTAGGTATGTCGGGTGCTGGTAAAAGCACTTTAGGTGTATTACTTGCAAAAGCTTTAGGAATGAATTTTGTCGATACGGATATTGTCATTCAACAGCATGAAGGTAAGTTACTACAAGAGATAATCGATAACGATGGGATAGAGATATTTATGCAGATCGAAGAAAAAGCTATATCGGAGCTGCATTTAGAAAATTGCATTATCTCTACGGGAGGAAGCGTAATATATTCAGAAAAAGCCATGAACGTCCTTAAACAAGGTGGTATGGTCATTTATTTACACGTCCCATATGAAGAGATTAAAAGAAGACTAATCAATGTAACGACTAGAGGCATTGTTATCAAGAATGGAAAAAGTCTAGAAGATGTTTACGAGGAAAGACTGCCCTTATACATTAAGTACAGTGATAAAGCCCTCGATTGTTTAAACAAGGATGTAGAACAATGCGTAAACGAGATTATTAAGCTAATACAAGAAACTGACGTTGATCATTCTGCTAACGAAGAAGTACGACAAGTTCTGCCATAAGCACCAAACAGTGCGAAAAGCAGGAGATTACATGAAGTAATCTTAACTCTACAACTGAGGATGGGAATGACGGAACCAAGTATCCTGAAACTATCCCGCCAATACTCCTGCGCGCGTCATGTTTAACAGAACAATGAGGTGTGAAGTACAGGTAGATTCGACAGAACGAAGGCTAGAGCCATTTTGAGAAAAAAAAAAAGGTATGCCAACGGATATGTCGCGTGGCTGAAAAACTGAATAAGGTGAGAATGCTCGCACAGAAGCGAACTGACGAACTTCCGAATGTACAGGTCTAAAGTTAGAGCACACGGAAACGTGTGTACCATCAGACGATGGGGTGAGTAGCGTAAAGTAAAACTTTCTTCTATGAAATACGCTATGCCGAACGATGGCGGCATCAATCTCACAGGCTTAGAGGAAGCACCTAAGTTCAGAATAGATAGCTAGGTTGTAAGGGACTTGGAAAGCAAGGGACGTTGCAAGATGGATGGGCTGTTACCCGAAACGGTTGCAATAAGGCACATGCCGAAATGTATTTATCCTTGTGAGGGCAGGGGCACGACTGATGAATCCTCTGTAATGGAGGTGGAGGAACAGCTCCAAGTCTAATTGAAAAGAACGATCATTTTCCATACATGAATTGCACCGATCAGGTAGGAATGTGGGAACATCGCTTCGTCAGGAGGGATGCCACAGTGCAAGCTTTACGAAATTGGGAGTATTACGGCATGACGGAATCTTTTACAGACTTGCACGCGAGAGCAGCAGAAAAAGAGACTTTTTCTCATCTGTATGAGATCGTCACATCTAGAGAAAATATTTTGCTGGCATATCGTGCAATGAAGTCTAATAAAGGATCGAAGACACCAGGAACAGATGGGCTAACCATCAAAGACATCGAACAACGACCCGAACAAGAACTAGTCCGTGAAATCCAAAGTGCACTTGAAAATTACCGCCCCAAGAAAGTCAGACGGAAGCTCATTGAAAAAGATAACGGCAAAATGAGACCGCTTGGCATTCCTTGCATCCTCGATCGCATCATCCAGCAGTGCTTTAAGCAAGTCCTTGAGCCCATAGCTGAAGCCCATTTCTACAACCACAGCTATGGTTTCAGACCCCTTCGATCTGCACATCATGCCATGTCAAGAGTTCAATTTCTCATCAATCAGGCATCTATGCATTTTGTGGTGGACATCGACATTTTGGGTTTCTTCGACAACGTCAACCATACCTTGCTCGTAAAGCAACTTTGGAACATGGGGATTCAGGATAGAAAGGTTCTTCGGTGCATTTCTAAGATGCTAAAAGCCGAAATCGAGGGGGAAGGAATGCCGTCCAAAGGTGTGCCTCAAGGGGGCTTGTTGTCAACACTTCTTTCTAACATTGTGCTGAACGACCTCGATCACTGGGTGGCCGGCCAATGGGAACTCTTTCCACTGAGAAAACCTTTCAAATCAAGAACGGGCGAAAGGGCTGCGAAAATACGTTCTAGTCTGAAAGAAGGCTATCTGGTGCGTTACGCCGACGACTTTAAAATCATTTGCAGAGATTGGAGATCGGCTCAGAGATGGTATCATGCGGTAGTTCTGTATCTCAAAGACCGCCTGAAACTCGATGTCTCTCCTGAGAAATCGCAAATCATTAATCTGCGAAAAAGAGAGTCGGAATTTCTTGGTTTTACAATCCGAGCAAACAAAAAGGGACAAAAGCGAGTAGCGCATACGGGCATTAAATCAGGCAAAGTGCAGAAAATGAGGAGCGAAGCCAAGAAACACATTCTCAAAATGAGGTCTTCGCCAACGGCACTATCTGCTGCACGTTTCAACAGCTTTGTTCTAGGAATTCACAACTATTTCAATCGGGCAACACATGTAAGTGTTGCGTTCTCACGTCTTGCCTACGATCTGCGTGCTTTCATGTACAATCGTCTTAAACAAATCGGGAAATACGAGCATCCTGCAAATCCACCGCCAACATACAGTGAATTTTACAGTTTGGGTTACAGGACTTTCAAAATTGCCGATGTTTATCTATATCCTCTAGCCAATGTGAAAACCAAGAATACGATGGGTTTTAGTCTGGGACTTTCACTCTTTACCAAAGCAGGCAGAGAGCAAATTCACAGAAAGCTTCGGCTAGATTTACGTCAAGAAATATACCTTCTAACAACATTTAGTATCCCGAATCAGAGTGTGGAGTATATGGATAATCGAATTAGTCGGTATAGTATGAAGATGGGGAAATGCGAAATTACAGGCATGTATCTCTTCGCATCGGATGTTTACTGCCACCATTACATCCCACCAGACATAGGTGGAAACGACAAATTTAATAACCTCCGAATTCTCCACAAAGAGGTCGGTCAACTTATACTTCAAACTCAGATACAGACGATTGACGTACTCAAGAACAAACTGGGACTAACGGAATTGATGATGTGCAAGATCAACAACTACCGTGGAAAGTATACATTAAATCCAGTTTAACATATCCTAAAATCGAAGAGTAACGAGGAAGTTATGATTTAGTAAATTCAGTTAGAGGGAACGCAGAGTACTGGGAAACTCGTACGCTCCGTGTGGAACAGGGGAAAAGCTAGAGATAACATCAAATGCTTACCTATTGTTACCGTTAGTGGAAAATACCAACATTGGAGCAGTCGGCCAGAATGGTCGGCTGCTTTTTCATTGAACTAAAGGGCAGAATAACGCAACGAACAAAGTTGCCTGCGTCTAATAGCTGGTCGGAAAAATATGGAAGGAGTTGAATGAGATAGATGACAGCATCATTTTCACATAAGCCCGAAGGATACGAATGTCCATTTTGTCGTGTTTCGGGTATCGAGCGACCTAATCAGGGAACAAAACAAAGGGATATCATCTATCAGAATGAAAAGGTAACGGCATTTATAGCGAGCAAATGGTGGCCAAACAATAAAGGACATGTTCTTGTTGTTCCTAATCAACATTTCGAGAACATCTTTGAACTCCCTGCGGATTACGCTGTTGAAATTCACCGCGCGGCTCAGCTTACAGCGTTTGCAATGAAAAGTACATATCGATGTGATGGGATTTCTACGCGGCAACATAATGAGCCTGCTGGCAATCAAGACGTGTGGCATTATCATCTCCATGTTTACCCTAGATATGTGAATGATCAACTTTATCTGACAAAGGGATCTCAGTCCGATCCAGATGAACGCTCTTTCTATGCTGATAAGTTACGTTCTTGGATAAAGGAAAACATTTAAGGTTTAGGAGGAGCGAATGATAACCCTAGTAGGAGATGAACCTGAGATTACGTGGGCCTTACTAGAGAAAAAATAAGGTTCTCTCATTTAGCTAACTGGGAACGTTTGCTTGATAAGAGCGACAGTTTAGGACATTACTTTCTCAACCTAGACTGTCGTTTTTCATGATTAATTAAAAGAAGCTCACATGAATTGAAATTATCCAAGATGAAGCTTCCGAAAATTGATTAGGGCTGAGTTGTTTCAAGTCAAGTGGGAATCTGAATTTTGAGTGTCCAGAACCTGTTGGATTATGGCTAAAAGTAGTTCAGGTCTAAACAGAAAGAGGGCGCAGGAGGACTGCATGCCAACTATCTGTGTAAGGAGTGGCTTGACTTGATAGCGTCGAAGACGATTTAGGAAAAAACTGAGCGCGTAATATTCATGGGGAGTTCCTTTTAAGAGGAGCATCTTCATGCCTCCTTTCATCCCAAAGGGTTTGCTTCCCATCCACAGATCTCCTTCCCCTTCAACACATTGAATCCACTGATAGATATGATAGATAGGCCACATGGGCCTCGATATGCTTTTGATTCCAACCAGATCCAGTATTGGCTAAATAATAGGGAAATAATTGATAGGATTCCATAATGATCGGTATGTATCATAATATAAATACAACAAATGCATAGAAACTATACGAAACTGTCCGAACTATTGTTGAGACATATAATCCATTTGCGATATCGTGAACTGGAAGATATCGTCCCCCTAAACGTATTGGTTAATATATATGATGGAGCAAGCTTCCATTAAGCATCTTAATGATTATGCAGGATGGATTAGTACCAATTGTTGCGCGGAGCATGTGGGTGATTAGGCTTTATTAGCGACGTACATAGGACTCGGTATAAACTCATTAAATATATTTCTTTTTGAAAAGTGACCCTTTTTGTTACCACAAAGCGTATTTATAAGGGAGGTGAGTGCATTATGATAGATTACAAAGTGATCGATGATTTGAAAGGCAAGGTGAAGTCCTCCATAAAGCATGATGACATAACATTTTGTTTTATTGAAGGTTTAATCTTAGATTATCAAAGTGAGCTAATTCACTTAGCTATGTCCTACTTAAATGATTATCAGCTGGCGCAAGATTGCATACAGGAAATATTTATGACAGCATTACATAAAGTTGATCCAGAAAAAGATAGAACTGCAGTTCGCAAATGGCTAAAAGTATGTACAATAAACCGCTGTAAGAGTATTCTTCGTACATCAATATGGAGAAAATTAGTATTTTTTGAACATCCCTCAAATGCCTCAGTCGTCAAAGATCATTATTCAGGTTTGGACGAAACAGGTGTATTAGAAGAAGTAATGAAACTTCCTATCAAGTACCGTGAAGTTATCATTCTTCATTACTATCAAGAAATGACACTTCATGAGATATCAGCTGTTTTGAAAATTGGTATTGAAGCTGTTAAGTCACGGCTCAGAAGGGCGAAAGAGAAATTAAAGCTATTGCTTAAAGGAGCTGAATTAGGATGAACGGTTCAATCGATGATTTATTAAAAAACAGCGCTGACTTGGTAAATCAGAAGAAACTAACTCTGGAGAAAGGGTATCTGAAAAAAACACCTGGTGTAAGACAATTAAATAAGCGATTAATTGCTTTATCTTTATCTATGGTTATTTGTTTTTTTGTCATCACGCTTGCATACTCCCCACAAGTCTTAGCTTATGTAGCTAACTTGTTATCATTAGAAAGTCTAACAAAACAAATAGTGGAAAAGGGACTTAGCACGCCTGTTGGAAAAGGGGTATCAAAACAAGGTATCAGCTTAAATGTTGAAAATTTGTACGTTGACCAAAACGAGCTTGTATTCGATATGGTTCAATCTTATACAAAGGATATGGAATACAAACCTGCTTTAAACTCAAATGATGTTCAACTGTATATTAACGGTAAAAAATTGGAATCTCATTCAGGTGGGGAATTCCATACGCTACAAGATGGTAATTATGGTGGAATAGTCTATTACAATGTAGTTTACGATAATAAACTAGAACAAAAAATGATATTACCAGAGGAATTCCAACTTACAATTAAAGTAAATAAAATTGAAAGCTTTCAAGATAATTGGATAATTGATATTCCAGTCTCACGAAAGCTTTCAGATCATGCTACAAAAACATACGAGCCAATTGTATCAAAGAAAGTAGATGGTGTTACGATTACGGTGTCAAAAGTGGTTTTTAGGCCTCTGAGCACCTACATTGAATACGAAATCGCTGTTCCGTTAAATTACTCATTCACTGATAATTCCTCTATTAGCAATATTCAAGTAAAAGATGACAAAGGAAATACTTTGGGAACTGGATCAATAGGTGGGGAAGAAAAGAAAGAGGGCAGTATGAAAATGTACCGATTTACGAATGAATATCATACCCCCAAAGAACTTCCTGATCACTTGCAAATAATACCACAGCGAAAGATTGAAGAGAAGCGTACGGATTCTGTAGTTTATTACAGAGGAGAGGCTATAGAGAAACTGATTTTTAATGTTCCCCTAATAGATAATAACAAGTAAAGAAACTTCCAATTGTGTTAGTTTTTTGAGAATAAACATCCAAGCAGATGAAACATAAAAACAACCCAGTACTTAGTGTGTACTGGGTTGTTTTTTAACTATTTTTGTTTAACTAACTAATATCCATACTTTAGTTCTTTACATGGCATTTTCATTTTGTCTTCAGTGCAAGTTAGTTATTTGTGTAACCATTTCCGGATGCACTCTGACCACCACCAACCCCAATAATTCTAATTAAATAGTTACCTGCAGGAATATTAGGAAAGGCGATAGTAATATTGCTGCTTTTATATTCTCCCTTAACTTTCTGGACATTTCCAACTCTAGAATCTGTAGCAATATTAATTATTTCATATGAAATTTCAGGCGCAGAAGCAAATGAACTAGTATATTGAACCAAGGTAAGCGCAACTGTTTTAGTAGCTCCTAGAGAGAAACCTTGGATTGTCTCAAGAACGTCTCCTGTATTTAAGTTATTAAATGAATATGTTAGATTAGTATCGGCGAGAGCAAAGACAGGAGAATTACTTTGGTTTTTTCCAGTATCAGCATTGTTTAAATCATAAGGTACTGCTGGAACAGAATCATGTATAACCTCAGCCAACTCTTCGGCGCTCAATTTTTTTTTCAAAATAACTCCACCGAATTGAGTAGCTTGTTTTTCGCTTGAGATTTGTTGTGAGCTCGTTGAAGCGACTGGGGAATCAGCAAAAGCACTTGTTGATAGGGAGAATACCATCAATGCAGAACATACTGAAATTGCTAATTTATTCATTATTATACTTCCTTTCAAAATAATTATTTTGGGATAATTTGTATTAACTAAAGTTATCGATTTTTAACTAAGAATATAAATAATTTTCTAGCTCTATATTTTTTTGAGTTCATTCCTCGGTGTGAAATAAGAAAGTTCAATCGATAACTATTAGATTTGTATTAATACGGAAAATTTCAAAAAATCAACATTAAATGCAATATACCTAATTTTTAATTACTGTTGTCATGAATGTCTAGTAATGAAGATTAAAAATACTTGGAAAAACCACGAAGCAGCAAGACTTCGTGGTTTTTTAGTTAGCGATCTATTTATAGACCATCACGTACGGCAACATCAACATTAATTACAGATCCATCACTATTATCAAATTTCAAAGTCCAATTTCCATTTTGTTGTCCAGCAAAGCTATGTTGAGTGGTACTTTGTTCTCCAGGTTGGAGTGTAGTATTAACAAAGTTAGTTCCTAATGGAGAAACCAATTTATAATTGATAGCCTTTGCGCTGTTGTTTTTTACATATACACGAACTGTCTCATCATGACCAGCATACTTCCAGTTAAAGTTTGCTGTTCCTTGACCATTGTTATATGTATAGGAGGTGTCTAAAATCACAGAAAATGGCTTTATTATTCCTGTATCTGTAGCCTGTACAGTTACGTTTGACTCTGGAGTTGTTGAAGATGAGGCAAGTGCTGTACCGGTTCCAATCGATGCTGTAAGCAATGCTGCTGATAAAAACATACCAAATTTTTTGTTCATTTCTAGTAATCCTCCTGAAAATAATATATTATTTTAATTTCTTCCATAATCTCTAATGATGAAAATTTTATTACATTCGATGAAGTCTGTCTCGACGCAACGCAACTATCACCTAGCCACAAAGGAGAGGGGGGACTTACTATCAATTCTCACTATTGTAGTTTAAATGGTGGCCACCATGTAGGGGAACTGGAAGGGTGTTCCAAGTAATCCTCGTTTAAATAACGTAATCTTCAACTTTTTTCTGACAGAACTTTTAAAATAAATTCTACATTTTGGAAAATAAACCTTAATACCATGGTATTACTCTATCATTTTTGGTAAAATAAAAAACCGGAGAGAAAAATTGGAATTTTAAACATTCCCCAATTTTATTCAACGATATAGCCACTTACTATGGAGGCACATAATGATAGATGAACAACATGAACAAAATACACAAAGCGAGCATTTGCTTTTACTTCTCACCAGTAATATACATTCTCTAGATCCAACCATTCAGAAGGAAATATTTAATTATTTTCGAAATACAATGTACCGAAAGATTTTTTTCTTACTTAATGACCATGCATTAACTGAAGATGTCATACAAGAAGCATTTATTAAGGCGATTAAGATGGCACCTAAATTGAAGAGTACAGAGCGTATAAGAGCTTGGCTTTATCGAATTACAAGAAATACAGCCTACGATTTACTAAGGAAAAATAAAAAGTACAAACTATTTTCAAACACAGAAGAAGTTATGAATAACTCAGACTATGAAATAGATAGTTTCAGTGAAATTGATAAAGTCGTTGAGGTTATGGTTCGTAATGAGGTTCTATATCTTGCTATCGATGATTTAAAGTACGAATATCGCGTTGTGATACTACTGTATTACATTGAGGAACTGACTTACAAAGAAATAATGAGTGAATTGAATATTTCACATGATGCACTTATGCAGAGATTATCGCGTGGTCGGAAAAAACTATATGAGATTCTTATAAAAAAATGGGGTGAAATTGCGTGACCCATCAATCGAATAACGAAGATGAACAGTATAGAAATGCTGTAAAGAACTTAGTTTCTCAAATCGAAATTCCTGATGGTGAAGTACCATGGAATAATATACAAAACAGAATGAATGCCGAAATGCGTTCTAGAAAAATTCGAAGAATGATGTTAACTGTGTCAGCAGTTGCAAGTTCTATTCTAATTGTTAGTTCTGTAATTCCAGCTTCTAGTGTTCAAGCAAACCCTATTTCTACATTATTAAAATTAGTAAAGAAAGCACAGAATGGTGCAACCCAGATACTGTATGGGAAAGAAGTCAAGCAGGACTCGAAGAATGCAAAAACTGCTCCTCCACCGGATTTGGATCTTAAACCAATAATACCTGCAACTGGCGAATCAACTAATATATTATCTGAAGAAGTAAGCATCGAACAAGCTAATAAAATGCTCGATTTTCCAATATTATTTCCCAAATTACTCCCCAAAAATTTTGAGTTGAGGAGAATTAGAGTTTTTAAAGATCCAGACGGAAAATACAGGAATGGAACATTGGAGTATTCCGATGATAAGGATATCATTATCCTATCACAAAAGAGGATAAATCAAGGTTCAGGCTGGAAAACTACCATTAATGATGCAGCTGGGAAGATTGAAACATTGCAAATAAACCGTTTTTCTGTAACTGTCGTTCATTACACAGAAGGCGGTATTCACATGGAATGGTTGTCGGATGATATACTTTATGAATTACATAGTAAGCTCGAATTTGAAAGTTTAGTTGATTTTGTAAAATCTATTGAATGACGCAAGCTTTAGTCCTCATTTTATTTCTAATAAGCGTATTAAATTCAAAAAAATTGTCAGGTTTTTACTCCTTTTAGCGTTTTAGTATATAGATACAAAATACTAATAAATTAGGAGTAAGGGTCATGCAAATTAAAAATACTATCATTTCAACAGTTACACTTTTAGGGTTAATATCAGTTTTACCGGCTATTTCATCTGCAGCGACTGATAATCCACCGGCCCCTCCGGAAATTATTACACCTTATACTGCTTTCGATCCCGGGTTTAAATTTCTTGAAAGTGGCGGCGGCTCTATTACAAATAAAGGAAATGGATCAACCGTTATAAGCGGGCAAAGTTCTTCCACGCAGTATGTAGACGAAATTGGTGTTCGTTTGGTTCTACAAAGATGGAATGGGAGTACATGGAACGACATTGTTATATTTGGGGATGCAATTAATAAAAATGATTATACTGTTTACGGTGCACAGTCAATAAATGTACAAACTGATTATTACTATCGAGTTAAAACAGTACACTGGGTAACTACAAATGGTGTAAAGGAACAAGGTGAACGATATTCAAATTCTGTACTGATTAATTGAAATACCCATATTTCTCAATGTCAACCATGTAAGATCTCTGAAGTATGTTAAGAATGATATTAGATTGCCGTTAATTGACAACAAAAGTTTTCGTGCAAAGAATGGGTGAACCCCATTAATGGTAATGTCGGGTGACAAGAAAATAGTTACAGTAAAAGTCGCATGTGATGTGGCTTTTTCCTTTTTGTCCTCAAGTTCTTGTTAAAATTAGATGACAAGAACTTTGGGGACATTCCCAATTTTAACAAGCACATTAAGACATTCCAACGGATCGCGATGAGATATGGATAGTTAAGTAATCTAGATTACGCAAGTTTCTGGTTGACCTAACCTAGCCGGGGCTAAATAATAACGTCGGCACGTAATGGTAGCTATGTTACGCTATGGGCAGAATACTTCCAATATATGCTAATATAGATTGTTGAGTTAAGAACTCATATTTGATATTTTCAAAAGGAAATATGAAATAACTTTTTTCATTTTATTTTCAGAGAGGGAGAATAATGATTACATTAGATTTAATGAATTCGACTGAATTTCAGGACTACCTTAATTCTGCAATTAAGAGCTATGAAAAAAGCAATGTGCAATCTGGTAATTGGAACGAACAGGAATCTATTAGTAAGGCAACAGAACAATATGCACACCTTTTGCCTGATGGCGAGAAAACCACTGATAACAAACTATTTACTATTCGTTCTAACGGCCAAGAGGTTGGAATGATTTGGTTTGCAGTGAAACCAAACAACAAAGGGTTTATTTACGATATTAAAATTAGGGAAGATTACCGAGGGCAAGGTTTTGGCAAGCAAGCGATGGAAGATATAGAAAAGTTGGGAAGAGAAATTGGCATCAAGAGTATAGGACTTCATGTCTTTGCCCATAACCAAATTGCTCGTGGTTTATATGAAAAGTTAGGCTATGAAGAAACGAGTATCGTAATGGCAAAAGAATTATAAACTCTATTTCTCGTTCAACTAACGAGGAACGCTAGTTCAATTCAATACAACCGATTAAAACCTCTCATTAGAAGAAAACCTAGATTTAATAGGACTAATGGGAGGTTTAATTATGAATATAAGTCAATTGTGGAAACTGTATGAAGCCGATAAGCGCATCCAGGGATTCAGTATTAACACATTAAAAGCCTACGCCTTGCAGCTAAGAATGCTGGTTAATGAAATTGGCGATATCGATATTTCAGCTGTAACTCTACAGCTGTTAAAGGAATACTTAGCGAAACAATCTGATCGATTGAAGCCAAGTAGTTTAGGGCATCGTATCCGTTTTGTTAGATCTCTGTTTCGCTTTGCATACGAAGAAACCTACCTATCATCAAACCCTTCTCTAAAATTAAGAGAACCTAAGATGGAAAAACGTATTCCAAAGTTTTTAGTTGAGGAAGATGTGATCCATTTGAAGATCTCTTGTCTCTCCATGCGGGAGCGAGCTCTTCTAGAATTCCTGTACAGTACGGGTTGCCGAGTTGGAGAAGTACAAAAAATAAACATTGAAGATTTGAACTGGGAGAATTGCTCTGAAATCCTTAATGGTAAGGGATCTAAACAGAGAGAAGTTTATTTCACTACCGAGTGCAAGGTCTGGTTGAAAAAGTAACTGGCAAGTTGTAATGATTCGTGCAAAGTCTTGTTTATAACCGACACTCATCCCACTCGCCGAATGGCCATTCCCACGATCAGGTGGTCATTAAAGCGGCTTGCAGATCGGGGAGAGATCGATGCCAACGTGTACCCTCATCGTTTTCGCCATACGTATGCGTGCCAGCTGCTCGACAACGGAGCACCTTTGGATTTCATTCAAGGCATGCTGGGACATGAGAAGGCATCGACCACTCAAATATATGCCCAACTTCGCGGCGAGCGCCGTAGAGAACTTTATCGTCGGTTCTTTTAGACTTTCTCTGCTTTCTCTGCCCTTCAGTATGATGGTTTGGATCAGAATAATAGCGCCATTACTAAACTAAAGGGCAGAATACTATAGCTGAATTAAGTGCGGTGTTGTGATATGGTAAAATTATCAAAACGATTTATATTTAGGGGGGAACTAGATGCACCTTAATGATTTCAATACATTTATAAAAAACACCTTTGGCAACTTGATTGAACAGTTCAGGGAAAACGATGAGTATGGCTTTAATAATCCACCTTCGAAAGAATTTTTTCGAGTAGGATACACAACGAATCTTACTCCAGAAGTGATAAAAAAATCAGTGGATGAAAATGTTCAGCTTATTATCACGCATCATGATGCTTGGGATTTTATTTACGGTATGAAGGAGCAATGCTCCAAGATGCTAGAAGAAAATAGTATTTCTCATTTTTATATACACCTTCCATTGGATTTTGCTGAATTTGGTACATGCAATTCACTTTTAAAAGAAATAGGAGTATCAGAAATAATTCAACAGACTCACTTTAGAGAAAATAAAGAAATCATCGGAATCGGAAAATATGCAGAACCGATAACCTTCGAAGAGCTGGTTGAGAGAATCACTAGTAGATTAGGCGAAGATGTAAAGGCTTGGAAAAATTCAAATACGTTAATTAGGAAGGTCGGCGTAATAACAGGCGCTGGAAACTCTACTGCTTTAATCAGTCAGGCTAAGGAGGCAGGATGCGATGTATATTTAACAGGTGAAAAAACGCTTTATTCGGTGCAATATGCCAAATTCATTGGACTAAATCAAATTGTTGGAAGCCATACATTTACAGAGATATTCGGTGTAAAATCTCTTGTAGAGAAGCTGAAAAATGAGTTTAACGAGATTGAGGTTATCTATCTTGAAGAGGAACACTTCGAGTAAAATGAATTAACCTCCGTTCAACTAACGATGAACGATAGTTTAATGATACCTGAGGCAGACTTAGACTTTATTTTGAATTAGCAAATTCCCTTTATAGTCCTTAAAAAAGAATCTGAAAAACTATTTGCTATTAAGCTCACAGAACATTGTCTTAGTACAATTGTCGTCCGGAATCTAATTGGAATAAAACAAACAACAAGCCAAGAGGCTATCCTTAGCGGATAGCCTCTATTTGCTTTCATTTTCACTTACTTCTATAAAATTCCGACAAAATAAACTTTGCTCTCTTAATATCCTCATTTGACTGACGTAAAAGTAAATCAAGCACTTCCTGGAGATCTCTTTGCTTGCTTGTTTGACCTAAGTCTAAGTCAGCATACCTAAAAAGTTCCTGTACTTCAATATCTAATGCTTCTGCCATCTTCTCAAGATTAAGCAACGTGATGTTTTTCTCACCACGTTCTACCGCTCCAATATAAGTGAAATGGAAGCCAGAAACCTCAGCCAACTGTTCTTGGGTTAGTCCACGCTCTTTTCGGATGTCCCTAACCCTAGCACCAACTATTTTTAGGATGTCTCCCATAATGTCTACACCTCAATTAAAAGTGTAGACAATGGCATTAAATTGAGACACGAACGTATAAGTATAATTTAATAAAATACTATTTATAAGTATAAAAAATTGTATTAGGAGAATACTATTACTAGATTCATAGATTCATAAAATCAACTAATGAGGTGAGTAAAATGGCAAAAGTGTTTAAATTCGCATTAATAACTTCAAAAGGAATATTACTCAATAACCTAATGTACACATGTTCGAAAGCGATTAAAGAACAATGGTTTCATCACGCGGAGCTGTATGGACCTTCGTTAATACCAGCAATTTATTCGACAGAAACTACAGAGGTAATAAAAGTTATTCACGATGGAGAAGTGCTAATAGCAAATATGCTACCAGCTAGAGCCTTTTCTTTTAATATAATTCTACCAATCAACGATAGGGAAACATCTTGAAAAGGGTTTATAAGAAAGGAGATATAGATATGAATTTCTTCCCAAATCCATATCCTGGAGAAATACTTTACAGTGTTATTGCACGATATCATCACCTTAGTGCAAATTCCCGTGTAGATCAAACTATGATAGAGATCTATGGAATCAAGAGTGCCCTTGCTGTAAATCTACCTAGTCTTTCGCAATGTTTGATAAAGAAAATACCTTGGAAAGATAATTATGATGAACAAAGCTTTATTAATAAAAATACGTTACTCACTTACTATCTCCCTTTCTTACCCGAGTCTAATAAGCAGCAAGTGAAAGCGATCATGTCAAATAATAATCAGAACTATATTCACATTTTTCTAGGGGATCTTACAAAAACTCTCCGCAGGAGCACACATTTAAAATACTGTGTTAGATGTGTGGAAGAAGATCTAAAAAAATTCGGAGAAGCATATTGGCATAGGATACATCAAGTTCCGGGGTGTTTCTATTGTTTGAAACATAATAGAATCTTGTCATCAGGTTGTGAGGAATGTGGTTTCCATTTTAACCCAAGGAAAAATAAACTTCATGTTTTAAAGGAATTTTGCCCCTGTTGCGGTTCTGATTTAACATTTCAAAATCAAGGCTGGTGTCCTCTCATCAGTAAATATAGGACCGAACTGATGGAAATTTGTAGTGACGTCCATGATCTTCTTGATAATCATACCGTATGGGAAAAATGGGCTTTCACGGAGTGGCACACTCATTATGTCAATAAATTAATTGCTTCAAAATTCTGCTCAGAACAAAATAAAATGAGGTATAAAAAAATAAAATATTTCTTCCAAAGATTTTATGATAAGCCTTTTCTCGAACTAATTAATTGCAACCTTGATGTTTCAAATTGGTTAAAAGAGTGCATAAAGTGTGATCATGCAATCCACCCGCTAAAGCATATCCTCTTAATAAGATTCTTGTTCGGTTCACTTAAAGACTTAAGAGAACAGTCAAATTTCAATAATGATAATGAGCACTCTAAAGTTCCTATCTTAGATATTAGAGTAAATAAAAAGAACGTTATGAACATTGAAACTAAGCATACTGATACAGCAGCTTGAGAAAAATCACTAAAAGGGGGGGCCTTGTTGGAGGAGTTAATAAAAGTTGTTGATGCTAATTTAAAGTCATTTAAAGCAAATATTGCACGTAATAAAAAATACTTTGATTACCCTTTTACCAATAATTGTGATCATTATTATAAATTAATACTCATGCACAAGCAGGTTGAATGCTGGGAACAATTCTCCGCCTTACTTTCTAAGTTTAGGAATACTAGATGTATTGAACTTACGAAGAACGGTGATCAAAAACTTGACTTCTATAAAAGGTGTGATGATTTCGAAAATCAAATTGCCTTTGAAAAATCAGTTTCTCCAGGATTTATAACTCAAAAAACACTAGCGCAAATGATTGAATATATGCGAATACTTGAGTGGAAGTTAGATGAGTTAGTTTAGAGTCATTAGCCAGAACTACGGTGAGAGTTGCAAATAAAGAATAAATTTTTCTTGCTTGGGAAAAATATGTCAATTGCAAAAACGAAGTGAACGGAGTGTCATTAATATGGCTAAGTTCAAGTATGCAATAGATGAGAATACCATCGCGAAGCGACTGAAAGAAGGAAGAGGAAGCGGGATAGGTAGACATTATAAACCATGGATTCTTGTACACGAGGTCCCTTCTATTGGCAAATCAAGTATTCGATACAGCTGGACAGTAGGACGCGACCATCACTTCTTATCTCTGCTAGAATCAATGTATTTTTATTTGTTGGAGTGGGAGGACGATGTCGTTGACATGAGAGAACAGTTTCCGTTACTTCCCAGAGAAGAAACGCAGGCAATAGCAGCTGAGCTAGGAGTAAAGCATCCGGCTGACCCAAAAACTAAAGTTGATGTTGTTATGACGACCGATAATGTTATTACCCAGAAAACTCAATTTGGTCAAGTTATTAAAGCGCGATCCATTAAATATGAAGATGCTCTTCAAATGCGAAGGAATGCTGAAAAGCAAACAATCGAGAAGATTTATTGGACAAGAAGAGGAGTGGAGTGGAACGTTGTGACAGAAAACTCTATTCATATACCCAAGGTTCAAAATGTACAAATGTTTCATAAGTTACGGAGCAAATTTGGATTATTTCCGAATGTTGACGATTCACTTCTAAAAATTATGGAGGAGAAGTTAATAAAGTTGTTGCCAGGAAACAATAAAATCTTGGCTGATGTCACGGATGCAATGGATAAACATTTTAATGTACTAGCAAGCACAAGTATTACACTTTTAATGCATTTGATTGCTAATAAGCGACTGATGATAGAAATGGATCAACTATTTAATCCATGTAAACAAGTCAAGATTACATTACCAGTCTAAGTGAGGATTAATCATGCAAATTGTGAGTATTAATCAAGTTGTTCAATGGGCACCATTTGAAGCAACTGATTCAGTTTTCGAGCGAATTCTATATTTAGAGCAGAAAACTGATCGTTTGCAAGTGATTGATTTAAATAAAGATGACTTTCCATTTGAACGATCGATAGTGGAGGTAACTACAGCATTATCAAATGGTGAAGCTCGAATTGTCAAGTATATCTCAGAAGTAGAAAAGAAATCATTCGATCTCTTACCTGTTGAAAGGCAAAGAGAGATAGAGGAAACCTGGAACTACTTGAAAGAGTACCTTGAAAACGAACCTTACATCTTTATAAGTGAATATCGCGGCCCTATGGTGACAGAATGCATAGCTAAGTCTTCGTATTCAATGCCTAAGTTGCATCGACTATTAAAAAGATATTGGAAATCAGGGAAGCTAAAAATAGGACTACTTAATCGTTACGACAACTGTGGGGGACCTGGTAGTGATAAATTGGCTACTGAAACAACAAAAAAACGAGGTCGAAAACGTAAAATAACAAAGCTTGAACCTGAAAAAATCGGAGTTAATACAGATGCAACCATTCATAAACATATGTTGATTGCATATAGACAATTCCACTTAAGAGAAAAGTTGTCACTTAGGAAAGCATTTAAAAAAATGCTTAGAACCTATTTTATAAGTCATTATGAAGAGGAGAATGGCCAAACCAAACCGATACTTCTACTTGAGGAAAAACGACCGTTGTTTAAAACGTTTTATTACCACGCAAATAAATTTAAAAATGCAAACTTTATTGGTTCTTCACTAACTCTAATTGGTGAAAGGAGGTTCAATCTTGATAAGAGGGCAAAAACAGGGAATCAAACGAAACAGGCATTGATTCCAGGTTCCATCTTTCATATTGACTCAACAATAGCCGATATTTATCTGGCAAGTAGCTATCGCGCATACTTACCTATAGGAAGGCCAGTAATTTATTCAGTAATAGATTTATTTAGTCATTATATTGCAGGAATTTACATTGGGTTTGAGAGATCCTATATCGGAGCTGCTATGGCTATCTATAACACAGGCTCATCTAAAGTAGAGCTTTGTCAACGAAGTGGCATGTCAATCAGGCCGGAAGAGTGGTCATTTGCTTGTTTACCTCGACAATTTACTGCAGATAGAGGTGAATTGCTAAATACAAAAATCACTGGTCTTCGTAATATTCTTGGTGTTGATATTGAGTACATGGCCCCGTATCGTGCAGATTGGAAAGCGCTAGTCGAAAGCTTTTTTAATGTATATAATGTCCAAGCTATTTCTAGATTGCCAGGAGAGGTTTCAATCGAAATGCGGCGTAGAGGGGATCCAGACCCTAGAACAAAGGCCGTATTAACACTTAAAGAATTTTCACAAATCATGTATGATTTAGCCATTTGGCATAACAACTATCATTATATGGATGGTTATTCTCTAGATGACGATATGATTGCTGATGGAGTAAAGCCTATTCCACGTGAGTTGCTGGAGTGGGGAATGAAACGTAAAGGACACTGTTTCAGAAGTTTTGATGAAGAAACACTAAAAATTAATCTGTTGCCGACCGAGAAAGGAAGAATTACGAATTTGGGGATTAAATTTAAGGGACTTCATTTTACCTGCGAACAAGCGATTCGTGAAGGATGGTTCGTAGACGGTAATCCACGTATGGGGAAAAAGGTAAACATCGCATATGATCCTAGGGTTAGAGATAAAGTCGTTCTAAAAGGAGATAATGGAGATGGTTACCTTGAGCTTAGAATGATCAATCTGGATCCTAATGCTCTTGAGAAGTCTTGGGATGAATACGAGCATATTCGAGAAGTAATTGGACTTGAACGAGAACTATATAGGCCAATTGAAGAGCAAGCAGAAGCTGAGAAGGATTACCGCAGAGATAATTTTGTTGAAATGGCAAAGGCACTTAAACTTGAAAGTGGTTTAAGCAGCGCTAAGCTAATTGACGGTATCGCGGAACGTACAGCTTTAGAAAAGGAGTCCATGCGCCAAGTCGAAAATTTCATGGTTGACGATAACCATAAATTGCAAGAAGTTCAAAGTAAAGGCTCAGAAGGGACGGAAGAGGGAAATTCGATATCCCCGGAAAATCAAAGCTTAGGAAATTCTAGGATTCAAGCTTTATTAGCGGCGCAGAGCCAGTAAAATGACGAGGCGAATAAAATGGATGTTATTGATGAACGACTTTCATTTCTTAGAGGTGAAGATGTTGAAGCTTCTTATAGAAGAGCAGAGATTGCAAAATATCGGAACAACCCATTAATCGAGGCTCTTCAGCCAATACACGATGTTCCCGTAGTCATCAAGAAACTGACCAAGAAAGTTTCTTTCCATGAGCGGGATAGATCAAAGAACACAATACTTAGGCTTCACTGTATATACGATCTCCCGCGGTTAGTTCAACCCCTAGAAAACCATCTACGTATAGAACAGAGCTTGTCTATCTTAATAAGAGATGGTTATGTTGACCGAAATCCTCTTACAGTGAATGGTGTTAGATTACGAAACGAGGGTGCTGATAATGTCGCCAAGGCAATGCAGGCATTTGAACAATCAAAGAAAACTTCTCAAACCGTTTCATTTGATAATAAATCCTATAAGACTTCTGGGGGAGGGTTATCGATAATCGGGGTTTCTGGGATGGGAAAGACAACAGCGATTAATAACATACTAATGACAATGTATCCTGCTCAAGTTATTCGGCATGGTCAATATAAAGAACGAAATATCAACTCAACTCAGATAGTTTGGTTAAAGTTGGAATGTCCACCGAAAGGTTCAATTAAGGCGTTATGCCTAAATTTCTTTCAAGTTTTAAAAGACCTTGTTGGGGATGAACACTACGATAAATTTATTATTAAGGGTACTGTCGAACAAATGATTCCCGTCATGGCTCAAATGTGTGCGACATACTTGATTGGTGCTTTAATCATTGATGAGATCCAACATCTAAGTGGAAATACGGATGTAGAAGAGCATATGCTTAATTTTTTTGTGACGTTGAAAAATATGCTCGGTATTCCAGTCGTGCTGATTGGTACTAATAAAGCTTGGGACATGTTATCAAAGGAGTTTCGACAGCTTCGTAGAGCTTGTGAGCATTTTGGAGTTGTATTTTGGGAGCGAATGGAGTTTCGTCCTCTTGGTGCACCAATTGATTCCGAGATGGGTATGGATTGGAAAATTTTCCTATCAGCGCTTTGGAGGTACCAGTGGACTCGTAATCCAATTGAGTTAGATGATTTGTTAAATATTGCTATGTATGAGTACTCCCAAGGAGTTACGGATATCGCCATTAAACTATTTATGGTTGCTCAGTGGAGAGCTATTAATAATGGAAAAGAGAGTTTAACTCCACAAATTATCCGTGATGTCATTGATAATGAATTATGTGCTCTTAAGCCAGTACTTTTAGCACTTAAACTAAATGATTATGTAAAGCTTGAGTCGTTAAAAGATATTTATATCAAGGATCTGAAAATTGATAAGTTTTTCGATAAAGCATTATCAGAATTAGCCAAGAAACAGCTTACAGTTGCAAAATCCGAATCTGATACCAGCCTAAAGGATGAAGTAGATATTGCATATGAGGCAACTAAATGGTTAATGGAAGCACAGGTTCCTGCACAACAGGCAGATATGATTGTAAAATCATTGGTAGAGGCCAATAAAGGAATAGTACTTCCTGAGTTAAAAAGCAAAGCATTTCAAACATATAGCAAAATCAAAAATAATGTTGATAAGAATCAAAAAAATAACAGAAAGAAAACCTTCAATACAGAAGGAGATTCTTCAGGTGATGTAGTTGAAACAATTACCGGAAATATATTAGCGGTGGGTAGTGTGTGAAGAGATGTAGAAGGTTGATGATTTGGGGTTGAAGGTTTAAAGAGCCTTCAATCTCTTTTTTATTTGGTATGCCCAGAAGCACGCATTATCTAGTTGGTGAAAGCCCAACCATGAGAGGGACCACTCCACCCTTTTAGCTAGGATGCTTGCGTATGGGGAAATCTGTGCGTAAAAGCGCTTCGACAAAAGTACTTGTCAGAGACAGGGCGAGCAACATGTCAAGCCGTAACATAAAGTGAACCGGCACCAAGAGGGACAACAGCGAAAGTCTTCCGGTAGTATAAAGCACTTTTGGATTCTTAATGTACTTTCTAAGGAGGTAGTTATTTTTATGTCCAGTGATGTCTCCACTTGCACGAAGAAAGTGGAGACTTTAATGAATACCAGAAGTTTCATCGTACTCTTCTTAACACTTGTAACATATAAAACAAAAGTTTCTAAGCACTGCGAAACTTTGTTTACAAAAGTATAAATCACTAACGAACTTTATTTTCTAGATTTGTGGTCACCACCGTTCCAATTAGCCCCTCAGTAACAAACTTACCCTAGGTAATTTCACTTATAAAGAAAACTAATAAGCCGCGGTATTACTGATTTCGCACTAACGAACTTTATTTTCCTGAATCAACTACTGATGATCTGGGAAAATAAAGATCGTTACTGGAAAATAAAGTTTGTTAGTCGTTGTTAACTTTTGTAAACAAGTGGTTTTGGGCGAAATTAATGAAGAAGTGTGTGCAACTTATCAAAATTTATTTCAGATAATTAGTCTCCTGAAGGTTACGGTCCTAATAAGAACATTTATTAGATAAGTTTTAAATGACATATTATAAGTTTTTTTAATAAGCGTTCAAGTTAATAGTTGAAGGAGAGCAGGGATATGAGGATAAAGGCTAAAACCGACTCGTTTATGCGGGCTAGAATTATTAAAGGATACTCCCAGAGGGAGTTGGCAAAACACTCGGGGTTAAGTCATTCCTATATCAGTCTACTGGAAAGATCACTAAAGTCAGTGGGACCTGCAACAGCAAAGAAGTTAAGTGATTTATTGGGAAAGGATTTGGAGGATGTGTTTCGGATTGATTAGTGATTAAGAAAATAAAGGGTTTATGAAAGGGGAAAATAATGCACGAAATCAATTTTTTTTCGATTTTTCCAGAGGAAGACTACTGAAGTGTAGTTGCTAGATATAACAAGTATTCATCACACTCTACTCTAAATAAAACGAATAAAGAACTTTTTAATAAAAACTCTGCAAGAATTGGGTTAGTTCCAAATAATTTAAATGGGTTAATTAGTAAAGCAAGGGATAGTTACAAAGAGAAAAAGAAAAGATGCCTTATAATACTTAATTACCACTCATTATTTCGTTTTTAAATAATTCGCAACTTGAGAAATTAAAAAAATATATGTTTAGTAGGTATGCAATAAATCTATGCAATAAATCCAGTTGCTACCTTATTAAGAAAATTCATTTCAAATGATATTAGGTGCTGCCCAAAATGTATCTCAGAAGATTACAAAAATATTGGTGAGGCTTAAATCCACAGATTACAGCAGCTAAATTTAATAAATATTTGTTACATACATTTTGTTCCGCTTGTGTTGTCTATGGACTTCACTAACGGAACGGAAGAGAATCTTTTCTCAATAGAATATTAATTTTGAGAAGAATCTAAGGAAAATATGTATAATTATTTACGGAAATCCCTTTTGGAATTGGTCCTTGGAAATGCATGGGAGTGCTTTTGAGAGCGATTAGCTGTATTCTTTGCATACTAACACTCTTATTTGGGATAATTCTGAATATACTGGGCTACTCGAACAAAAAAGTAAGTGGGATTGCGTTATATTATATGAATCTTTAACGTGGGAGCAACTCAAATGAACATTTGTATGAAAAAAGTCTTAAAAACGGTAGCCAGTTCATATGCCATAAACTGACTAGAAGATTAGTCTGCCTTTATGAAGAGACTTCATATTTTTATTGGAGTTAGAAATGATAGGGAGCATTTTCAAGCTACTAATCATGGGAGAAAGGCAGAGGTGGCAAGTGGGGACGTACTCAAACGAAAAATTGTCCCGAATCCACCCATTACAATCTTCTTTATCGCATGCCCAGACTTTCGTGTTTTCATGAATGAGCACCTCTAACGATTTTCTTCGAAAATACATAGTTTTCTCTCCTCCTTAGATAAAAAAACTGCCCTTAACACTTGTTAAGGACAGTTCACTGTGAATTACAGTTTTACAACGTTTTCGGCTTGAGGACCGCGGTTGCCTTGAGCTACATTAAATTCAACGCGTTGTCCTTCGTCCAACGACTTGAATCCATCCCCTTGAATTGCGGAGAAATGAACGAATACGTCATTTCCGCCCTCCATTTCAATAAATCCAAAGCCTTTCTCTGCGTTAAACCATTTCACTGTTCCTGTTTCCATAATAAAATTACCTCCAAATTGTTATTAACATGCTTTTTTAAACAAAAAAATCACACATTGAAAAAGGTACCATTACATTACACAAATGATCACTTTTTCAATATGTGAGTTTATGTCAAAAATGTTTACTAGTTAATGATAACACACAAAAGTGTGATAAGCAAATTTGTATTGTTCTCCCTTTCCTATATGACATATGTCATACCATCTACATGATGTTTATGACTGCAACGAATTGAAAGCGATATCTATAATGAAGATAGGACAATACAACTGGTATTCGCTTTCATGTCCTGCGCACCATACCGAGGAGGAACAATACGATGACACAATCAACGCTAACTAACTTAAAAAAACAGGTTGCCCCTTATGAAATAACAAATACGAGGGCTAGTATCAAACAGCTAATTAACACCTTAGGACCATTAATCCTTCTATGGGCAGTTGCTTATCTTAGCCTTTCTATATCCTATTGGATCACACTACCGATTACGATTATCGCATCCGGTTTCGTTATACGAACTTTTATCATTTTCCATGATTGTTGTCATCAATCGTTCTTCAAAAGCCGGAGAGCTAACGAAATAATCGGCACGATTACGGGTATTCTTACACTTTTTCCCTATCAGCAATGGAAGAATAGTCATTCTATCCATCATGCATCGAGTGGTAATCTCGAGAAACGTGGAATAGGTGATATGTGGGTACTTACCGTCGATGAATATGCGGCATCTTCCTTATGGGTCCGAATTGCGTATCGGTTATATCGGAATCCATTTATTATGTTCGGACTTGGTCCTGTCTTTTTGTTCCTATTTACGAACCGCTTTAATACAAAAGGTGCAAGACGCAAGGAAAGAATCAGTACTTATATGACGAATGTCTTCATCCTTGCTTTATATGGGGGACTGATCTGGTTAATTGGTTGGCAGTCGTTTGTTCTAATCCAAGCTCCAATCATGTTCATAGCGGGTTTGATGGGAATCTGGTTATTTTACGTGCAACATCAGTTTGAAGACTCATACTTCGAGAATGAGGATGAGTGGAGTTATGTGAAAGCCGCGATAGATGGAAGCTCCTACTATAAGCTGCCGAAGCTTTTGCAATGGATTACTGGAAATATTGGATTTCATCATGTCCATCATTTGAGTCCGAAAGTGCCAAATTATAATCTGGAAAAGGCGCATAATGCAACGCCTCCGCTTCATAAAGCAACGACCATTACAATTGGAACTAGTTTGAAGGCGTTAAATTTCCGTCTTTGGGATGAGCGTAATAAAATGTTTGTCGGTTATAAAAATAGTAAACAGGTGCACCTTAAGGAAGATGAGCATGATACTTTTGCTAACTCAATAAAAGTAAAAGTGCGTAAATCAAGCTTGCAAGGGTAGTAAATACATCGTTTCATGTTTATGCTAAAATATAATTAAATCTATGTTGAAGAAAAAGAGGCTAAACGGACTATGCAAAAGTGGTATCAAATTTTTCACAAAAACACCGGTCTTAGTCCGTATGTGTGGGTTGTCTTCTATATCCTCCCTTTTTATTTCATATTTCGTTCTTCGACCCTCTATCACATTGTATTAGGCACAATCATGATTATGGTTTTCTTTAGTTGTTATGTGCTGTCCTTCGTATCGAAAGGATGGATTGTGTACTTTTGGACTAGTATACAAATTATTATTTCGATTATCATGGCAATCGTATTCAGTTATGTGTATTTCTCTCTGTTTTTAGCATTTTTTATTGGCACCATGAAAAGTAAGGCAGGATTTATCACATTGTACTGCATTCATCTAGTAACGACGATTGTTACGATTAACTATGGATTGGTATCGCAAAATCCTGTGTATTTTGACCAATTGCCTTTTATCATTATTAGTGTCATTGCTGTTATTCTCATTCCAGTCACTACGTTCAATCGAAACAGGAGTGAGCAACTCCAAGGACAACTAGAGGATGCAAATAAGCGGATTTCCGAATTGGTAAAACTAGAAGAGCGTCAGAGAATTGCCCGCGACTTACACGATACACTTGGTCAGAAGCTATCATTAATTGGTCTGAAGAGTGATTTGGCTGGGAAATTAATTAGCAATAATCCAACCCAAGCACAAATCGAAATCAATGATGTTCGTCAGACGGCTAGAATTGCATTAAAGGAAGTTCGGGAAATCGTAACGCAAATGCGCGGCACTAGACTAGTGGAAGAGATATTTCGAATAAAACAGATTTTGAAGGCTGCCGAGATTGAGCTTATTTTGGAGGGAGATCCGAAGTTAACTAACACTTCCTTGATTAATGAAAATGTGCTGAGTATGTGTTTGAAGGAATCGGTTACGAATATTATCAAACATAGCAGCGCTACTAAGTGTTCAATCTCCATTGAGCCATCACCAAGCGATCTTGTTATCAAGGTTGGGGACAATGGGATTGGCATGACGAAAGAATGTCTTGTGTTACTTGGAAATGGATTACGAGGCATGAAAGAGCGACTTGAGTTTGTAAACGGTTATATGGAAATTGTCTCAGATCATGGAACAACGATTGTTATTAAAGTGCCGAATGCCATCATACCACCAGAAAGGGAGGTGCGGATATGATCCGAATTGTGATTGCCGAGGACCAACGGATGCTGTTAGGGGCACTTGCATCCTTACTTGATTTGGAAGAGGATATGCAAGTCGTTGGTAAAGCAAGCAATGGCGAGGATGCTGTAAAACTTGTTAAACTGCATAAGCCAGATATTTGTATCATGGATATCGAAATGCCAATAATGAACGGTCTAGACGCGGCCGCGGAGCTAAAGGGATTGGGTTGTAAAGTCATTATATTGACCACGTTTGCCCGCTTTGGGTATTTTGAAAGGGCCGTGAAGGCGGGTGCCAACGGTTATTTGTTGAAAGATAGCCCAAGCGAGGAATTGGCTACCTCGATTCGGAGTGTGATGGCTGGCAGGAGAATCTATGCCTCAGAGTTAGTAGATGAGACCTATAAGGAAGAAAATCCTTTGACGGAGAGGGAAAAAGAAGTGCTGACCCTGATCGCCGACGGTAAAAATACGAAGGAAATTGCTAGTCATATGTACATTACAAGCGGAACCGTTCGCAACTACATTTCCGTTATTCTTGATAAGCTCAATGTCACTAATCGAATTGAGGCTATTATGCGTTTCAAAGAGAAGGGATGGTTTAATGACAAGCCCAAAAAAGGTGAATAGGTACCCTAGGCTGGCACTTGAAAAAAGGTGTTCAGGTATGTGGGTACCTTTTTGTAATTTAGACTCGCGGCCCGTTGCTGAGGGTCTCTTTTTTTATTCGCCTAATGGGTAGTACTGCTGGGCGCTATCATTGACTGTATGATGAATTTATCATTCTTATATTGCATTATTGAAACTCAAAAAATATTACGAAAGCTGAGTAGTTAAAAGATAACGAAATAGAAGACCAGGTCGCTGTAATCATCGATCTGGTTTTTTTATGTCTCGGTCCAATGACTATTTACATGTTGACAGCTTCAAAGAATCGTATTATATTTCATATTGTTAGAATAAATAATTATAGGATATATAATTCTAACTAAAATTAATACGGAGGAGTGGGTGTAAGATGCATATTTTATCTATTATTCTACAGAGCGTTTTGGGTATCGGGTTTGTGTTATTTGGCCTCATGAAATTTGGCAAGCAGATGGTTGAAGAATTTAAGCGATACAGGCTGTCATCAGCGACAAGGATTTTTACAGGCTTAGTCGAAATCATTTCCGCCGTTATTATTATTATTGGCATTTGGGTTGATCCATATGCTCTGGTAGGAGGAATATTGATTGCAGTAACGATGGTTGTTGCAGTCCTTGTCCATTTAGTTCGTGTTAAAGATCCAGCGGCAAAAGCAATGATGCCTTTCATCCTGTTGATACTGGCCTTAGCTGTCATCAGCTTGAACTGGAATACTCTATAAAAAGGTGGTAGTTGAATGACGGAACGGGATGCTGAAGGGAAAGCTCTTGATTTAAGACTTTCGCGCGTATTAAGGAACATGGTGAATGCTCTGTATGGGAGCTTGGAACGCGATATTGAGAACTATGGATTGGACAGGGAAACCTTCCAGATCCTCGAGTTTCTTTACAACAAAGGTCCGCATCCAATCCAAAAAATAAGTGAAACCTTCTCGATCCCAAGCGGAAGCATCACGTACGTCGTCGATAAATTAGAGAAGAAGGGGCTCGTAGAACGGCTTCCAATCCCAGGCGACAGGCGTAAGACGAATGTAGCCTTGACGGGGGAAGGGCGAAGCTACTTCGATACCATTTTTCCCAAGCATGCGCAATTAATATCCGACAGTCTCTCTTTCGCGACAGACGAAGAGAAGCTTGGGCTGATTCATGTGCTAAAGAAGATCGGATATGGCATAAAGGAACGTGAAGCCACGGCAAACAAGGATGATTCTGTTTAATAGAAAGAACTACAATTTTGCGCAAGGGGGAAATGAAAAATGAAAATGGAGATTGGTGTAGATACGTTTGTTGAAACCACACCGGATGCTCAAACAGGAGAAACGATAAGCCATGCACAGCGTTTGCGTGAGGTTGTGGAAGAGATCGTGCTCGCGGATCAGGTTGGGCTGGATGTCTTTGGCGTCGGTGAGCACCATAGGAAGGAATTTGCGGATTCCGCTACGGCTGTTATTTTGGCGGCAGGTGCGGCCTTGACGAAAAAAATTCGACTAACGAGCTCGGTAACGGTACTTTCCGCTGTTGATCCTGTTCGGTTGTTCCAGCAATTCGCTACACTCGACGGAATTTCAAACGGCCGCGCGGAAATTATCGCGGGTAGAGGCTCGATGGTCGATGCCTTCCCATTGTTTGGGTACGATTTGAAAGACTATGAAGAACTTTTCGAGGAGAAACTGGAACTGTTATTAAAGTTAAGGGAGTCGGAGAAAGTGTCATGGCGAGGAGGACATCGTCCAGCCTTTACGAATCTAGGCGTGTACCCTCGTCCAGTTCAGGATCAACTGCCGATCTGGCTGGGCAGCGGGGGAAATACAGGTTCTGCTATAAGAGCCGGTATGCTTGGATTACCTCTGGTATTGGCTATTATTGGTGGTAGTCCTTTGCATTTTGCACCGTTGATTCCACTCTATAAAAAAGCGGCCGCTCAAGCAGGACACGATCCAGCCAAATTAAAAATAGCTGTACATTCGCTAGGATTCGTTGCCGATAGTACTTCACTTGCAGTAGATCAGTTTTTCCCTCCCACACAGGCATCTTTTAATTATTTTGCGAGAGAGCGCGGCTGGTCTCAATATACTCGTGCAGGTTTCGATGCCTCACGCACGCTAGAAGGTGCGTTATACGTCGGCGATTCCGAAACGGTGGCGAACAAAATCATTTATATGCGCCAGCATTTAGGCTTCTCCCGTTTCTTCTTGCACTTACCTGTGGGTACCATGCCGCATGAGCAAGTGATGAGAGCCATTGAACTGTTGGGGACAGAAGTAGCCCCTCGCGTTCGGGAAGAGGTTGCAAGATTGGAAGCAATGGAGCAAGACTCCAGATAAAAATGACGATCTGCTGAGTTTTTACAACAAAGGAGGATTCAATCATGGGAATACTTGACAATAAAGTCGTATTGGTTACTGGTACCGGCGGTGGCTTAGGACGCGTAGCGGCAATTGCCTTTGCTCGAGAAGGGGCCAAAGTAGTGGGATCTGATATCAATGTTAATGCCAACAATGAGACTGTTGAACTTGTTCGTCAAGCGGGGGGTGAGATGACGGCTGTTGCACCGATTGACCTTACGGATCCTGAACAAGCTCGGAAAATGGTGGAAGAAGCCGTGGCAGCTTATGGCGGGCTCGATGTCGTATATAATAATGCGGCAATCCAGTACTTCGGACAGATGCCGGATTTCTCTGTTGAAGATTGGCGGAAAACGATCGCCGGCGAACTCGACATTCCTTTCTTCGTCTCGAAATTCGCATGGCCGCATCTGGTTGAGCGCGGTGGTGGCGTCATTATTAATGTCGCGTCCATCTCAGGGGTCATCGCCGGGGAAATTCCTCCGATGATCGGACACAGCGCAGCGAAAGCCGGCGTAATTGCCATGACGCGACAATTGGCACTTGAAGGCGCACGCCACGGTATCCGTGCTGTGACGATCAGCCCGGGGCCATTCCTAACCCCGGCTAGTGATCGCGATCTTGGGGACAACCAAGAGGCCAGAGATGCGATAACGAAGAAGACACTTCTCAAACGTTTTGGTAAACCAGAAGAGCTCGTTGAATTAGCGGTATTTCTGGCATCTGATCGGGCGTCGTACATCACAGGAGCTAACTACGTCGTCGACGGCGGGGCAACCGCTTGGTAAAGTTGAATATAAAGTTTACTCTCTAAAGACGCGATTTTCGCGTCTTTTTTTACATTTAATCTCATTGTTATGGAGTGTGATTTTATTCGAAAAATAGTAGTCAGTGAAAATATAGTAGTCAGTGAAAATATAGTAGTAGACTGAAAAATAGAGTTCTAGACTGAGAAAATAGACTATTAGACTCACGCGGCAGCGCGCTCAACAAAAGGCAGATTTGCGTGGTGAGGTGAGTGAACTAACAAGGTGATAAAATCGGTCGAAATCCTCCTTAAAAAAGAAATAATCGGCGCATCGATATGCGCCGATTTGAATTTGCTTTCCTCCATATTAAGGTAAGGATACTTGTAACTCATTAATTTTACCGCCAGACAGCTTAAATGTATGTTTTAAAAAGAATGGGCTGGGGAGATTGGTTTTATCAAAATCGCCGTCAAGCGACGCGATAACGGCGTATACGCCATCATGTTCCGTGGCCTCAGTTATTTCAAAGCGAACATGAGCACCAAAGATATCTGTTTTACTCCAATTTCGAATGGCTTCTAACCCTCTAAACTCCCGGTTATCGTCAAAGACGTAGGCATCGTCGTTGAATGCAGCAAGAAATGAATCTAAATGTTCTATGTTTGATGCATCGAAATATGCTTTTACGGAATCTGGTAATTGAATCATAAATAACTCCTCCTTTTTTGTAAAAGAAACAGAAAAATAATTAAACCGTCGGAATCGTACCACCGTCGATTACATACTCGCTTCCCGTAATGGAAGCTGAGCGATCGGATGCCAAGAAAGCTGCAAGTTCCGCTACTTCTTCAGGTAGTCCCGGACGACCGATTGGAATGCCTCCAAGCGAGTCCATAAGTTCCTCTAACGCAGCTTCGCGACTACCAGCAACTGTCGCGATGCGGTCAATCATCCGATCTGCTGCTTCCGTCTGAATGAAGCCTGGCGCAATCGTGTTGATTCGAATCCCCTTTGGAGAAAACTCCTTAGATAATCCTTTGCTATAATTGGTCAACGCTGCTTTTGATGCAGCATATGCTAGGGTAGTTTCATACAGTGGCAACTTTCTTTGGATAGAGCTTACATGGATGATAACACCCTTTCCTTGCTCTACCATCATTGGTAGTAAACTTCTGTCCAATCGGACAGATCCAAGTAAATTCATGTTCAAAGTTTCTAGCCAATCATCCTCAGTTAATGCCAATGCACCACCAGGAGGCGTTGAAGCACCTCCGACTGTATTGATAAGAATGTCGATACCGCCTAACTTTTCTTTCACAGCCTCAACCAGAAGCGCCGTGCCTTCAGGCTTCGTGATATCAGTTTGAATAAAGTGAACGCCTGGAATGTCATAATCCGTCGGAATTGTACGAGCCGTTGTAAGCACTGTGGCTCCAGCTTGGGCCAAACGCTTTACAATCGCATAGCCCATCCCTTTTGTTCCTCCCGTTATTAATGCCCGTTTGCCTTGAAATTCATGTTCGTAAGATGAAAGATTCATTTGTTGTATCCCCTTTATAAAAATTAATTATTTTCGATCACAAGTATTAGCATACCCCTACAATAACGATAATTCTAATTGATAATAATAATTAATTTTATTATTTATTTTCATGAATGGGCAATATTTAAAAGTGATAAGTACTCTCTTGCCAATTCAGGTCAAATAATATATTTAACGTTTGTTGAAGAAAATATAGATGATTGCCTGAAATACCTCGTGATTTATACAATTCGATACTTTAATTTGATACTTTGACGACTGGGCGAATCACGCGGATTGCAAGAACAGCAGCAATAGCTACTCCAAGTGCACCAAACCATACAACAGAGCTTATTGGCATGTTCTTAAGCACAATACCACCAAGACCCGCGCCAATTGCCATGGATAGCTGCTGAGTGGAAGAATACAAACTGATCATAATACTGGATGCTTCTGGAGCCTGACTCACAAGGTTAACCTGCTGGGTTGGACCAGAAGACCAAAGTGACAAGGACCAGAGAACAAGAACTAAGAGTACAGCAACAATGGAGTGGGCGCTTAGCGCAAGAAGAGCAAGAGAAATGGCGTGAATGATGAGTCCAGAAAGCAATGTTTTTCTTACACCCCATTTATCCGTTGCAGATCCACCAATTTTGGCTCCAATCATACTTGCAAAACCAAATATGAATAAAGCCACACTGATCGTGCTTGTGCTCATATTGGCCACGTTTAGGAGGAATGGTGTGATGTAAGTAAAAGCAATCGAGTAACCTAAAATCCAGAAGAAAATTACAACGAGTGCCATCAATATTTTTGGGTTTTTAAGGAATGCGAGTTGTTTAACTAACGGTATAGGTGTTTCACCCTCCGTACGTGGAATAGCAGCCATCAAAATGAAAACAGCAACAAAGCCAAGAATGCCCAATGCAGCAAAGTTTAATTTCCAGTTCATATTCGCGGCAACCAGTCTTCCAAGCGGAATACCGATAACAAAGGATGTACTAAAGCCCATTACCACTGTAGAAATAGCACTTCCGATTTTTTCAGGCTTAGCTAACTTTGTAGCCATTGTAATTGCTACAGTCAGGAAAATACCCGCGCTGAGAGCAAGCACTACTCTTGATAAAAGCAAAGGTAAGTATCCTGGCAAGAAAATAACCATGGCATTACCGATTACAAATGTAACAAGTGACGCAATAAGTAGCGTTCTTCTATCCATTCTAGCTGTTAATGCTACGAGAATCGGTGTGCCGATTGCATAACTGAGTGAAAAGATAGAAATCAGCTGACCCGCGGAAGCAACAGATATTCCTGTATCTTTAGCAATGATATCTAAGAAGCCAGCAATAACATATTCAGATGTTCCAACGAAAAAGGTAACTATCGCAAGAAGTAAAATTTTCAATGAGTTTGACATGTTTATACCCCTTTTATATAAAGTGTTAGTTCATTGCAACTGCATTAAATTCTGATTAATTGGCAGCAGGGAACACACCTGTTTGGCTAATGAGTTAACAAACAATAAACTAGATAGAATTGCATGCATGATCGTCCTTTCTAAGCAGATTTGTTTATGATGTTAACACTCTTATGCGCAACACCTGAATTATCATAACAATGTACATTCAATCAGTCTAATGCATGATATCTATGTTTTACATTAATTATTTTCATGTAATCAACGATTTTAGAGAATAGAAAAAGGACGCACCAATTGCGTCTTTGCTTGTATTGCACTGTCATGGCTGCTATTGCTTCAATCAAATACGGTATGTATGATGATAACTGAAATTAGAACGAGAATAAGTTTAGGAGGAATTTATGGAACTTACACAATTAGAATATTTCTTAGAAGTTGCCCGAATGGAGCATTTAACAAGAGCGGCAGAATCATTATCAGTTACACAACCCGCTCTAAGTCATTCAATATCAAAGCTAGAAGTTGAGCTCGGTGTACCTTTATTTGAACGTAAGGGCAGAAATCTGCAGATTAATCGATATGGAACAATGTTTGCGAAGCGTGTGGAGACCATATTGAAAGAAGTGGAGCGTGGAAAACAGGAAATTGAAGAATACTCAAACCCTGATTCGGGCGTCATACATCTTTCGTATTTAAATATTTTGGGAGTTGATTTCATTCCACATCTCATTCGTGAATATCAACAAGCTAATCCCAAAATAACTTTTAAGTTAACGCAAGGAGACAAAGGCTTGATTCTTGATCGGATTGAGACCGGTGATTCGGATTTGATGATAACTTCTGAAAGACCTGTAGACGATACGTATGAATGGTTGTCCATTCTCTCGCTACCGCTGTTTCTTATCGTCTCATCCCAGCACCCTCTTGCTAATCAAGAATCCATTAGCTTGAAGGAGATAACCGGAGAGCCGTTTGTAGGTTTAAAGAAAAACTGTTCGCTAAAGGATTCACTCTTGGCCCGTGTTCACCACATGAATTTCACTTTAGTTTCCACTTACGATGCTGAAGATCTACCAACAGTGGCAGGCTTCGTATCGGCAGGTCTAGGGGTATCTGTATTGCCAAAAACAGCTGGACTGGAACTGAATGGCTTAAGATGGATCAAGATTGAGGAAAAAGGCTGGGTTTGGGAAGTTGGTCTACACTACAAAAAAAACAGATTCCTATCTCCGGCTGCTCAAAAATTCGTTAGTTATATGCAAGAAAAGTTTAATTAATTCTTCTCTTTAGCTCAAACAGGCGCTGTGGCCCTCATACATTACTTATATTAATTAATATTATGAAAATTATAAATTATACAATATGAATTCATGTGTGTATAGTTGGTTTAGGAAAACGTATGTCTCCAATTAAGTTATTACGGGGCCTTTTAATATTCATTATGGAAAGGATTTGATGTTCCAATGCCAGCTTACGTTATTTTTATCAGAGAAAAGACAACTAATATAGAAGAATTAAAAATCTACGCGTCTAAAGCTCCGTCAGCCCTTCAAGGTCATTTATTGAAGCCTCTAGTCATGTACGGTATGCATGAAGTCATTGAAGGACCGGAAGTAGAAGGAGCAGCTGTGTTGGAATTTCCAGGTATCGAGGAAGCGAAGTCTTGGTACTATAGCCCTGCTTACCAAGATGCTGTTAAGCATCGAATGAAGGGTGGCACATATCGAGGTATTATAGTAGATGGTTTTGTGAAAGAAGGTTCGGAAATATGAAAGAAGATTTCGTGTTCTACTTGTTTGACAAACAACTTGACGCTTTTATTGAATTGATGAATAAGGTCCCAGAAAATCAACGTAAGTTAGTTCCTAATGGTTTTGAAACTAATCTTCATTGGCACTTAGGACATGTTCTTACTGTGACTGAGTACCATGTGTTTGGTTCTATAGATCAACCACTTAATCTTCCAAAGTTATATCAAGAGATGTTCACATATAGTACAAAGCCAGCAAATTGGACTAAAGAACCACCATCATGGGAGCGATTGATCGCTCAGCTGGAAGAACTACGTAATCTGATTCACACATCATTAAAGACGAAGCTGGATACACCCGTAAGAAATAATATTCTGAAAGCTAATAATTATAGAGAATTACTCTTTGCAACTTCTCAACACCTAGCCATTCATACGGGTGTAGTTACAGCTATGCTTCAAATATTAATATAAAATTAACAGACCCATCACGATGGGTGAGTAAATATTCATTTGTTATTATAGGCTATATTGTAGATAAAGCCGTTAAAGTTTTTTTCTCCAACTAGGATTCGAGTTGGAGGGCAAAACGACCGTCGAAGGTACCTCCGTAGATCGTCTCATTGCACTTCAGAATGTCCGTGATACCCTCGTGTTTATGCGCACACCGGACGGTCAAGGTCGGATCGAGCTGGACAAGTTCCATACGCCGGATGCTATCAGAACTGGGATTGAGAAAACTACAGTGAACGAACTCGGCATCCGCCGCATCATGTTTGCCGTCGATAATATCAATGGCGTAATAGCGCGCCTGCTTGCACATGGCGCAGAACTGGTTGGCGAAGTGGTTCAATACAGGGACACCAATCGCCCCGCCTACATCCGTGATCCCGAAGGCATGATAAAATGAGACTACAGCTAATAATTTAAAGCATATGAAAGACCAAGAAGATAACTAATTCTTGGTCTTTTTCTTCGTTTTAAATTAAGAAATCGGTTGAATCGGATTACTTTTTAAAATCTCCTCTACCTCTTGGTAGCCTTCAGGGTAGGCGAAATTATAACGCGCCGGAAGCGCAAATACGTACTTGTCATTACGGACTAGCTCGCTGGGCCCGATTGGAGCTGCGCCGATATGGAATTTGTCCTGTTGAAGCTCATTCCATTGATCAACGGTAAAGACGAGAATGGGGATATCCTGTCTTGGCTGTTCGGATGTCCATTCGGGATGGCGGATGCTAATCTTCGCGCCGCTTTCAACTACGTTCGCGGCTTGCGAATCCGATACGGAAAGACCCTCCCACTTGTCCGTTACAATGGTGTAACCTTTCCAACTGTTTGGCAGCGTGAAACGAAAACCGTATTGGGTATTCTCATACACGTTGGAATCGGCTTTCACTTGACCCGTTTGACCATCTGCAGGGATCATCGGTTGGCTTTGTCCATTTCTTGGAACATCACCCGTTGAATCCGGTGTTGAAATCTGACCTGTAGCAGGATGGATGTATTTAAGTGAGTTATAGATCATTTCTGCAGCTTGTGCGCGTGTAATATCCGCTTGCGGATGGAAATTACCGTCGGCGTCAAGCGTTGTAATCCCTTTGTAAATGGCGGCTTGGATCGCTCCGAGAGCGTCAAGGGTAATGTTGTCCTTGTCTTTAATGGCGATCGGCGGGAGCTTCATCATGTGCATGATATTATGACCGTCCAAGGCAATGAGCAATTCTTTTGTAAACATTTCCTTCGTCCATTTCTGGTTCGGATCAAGTTCAGTATCAAGCTTCAGGTCATTATTCGCTGCAATAATTAAGCTCTGCGCATACCAGGCATCATTGTTGGCTTTCGCAAAATAGTCGGTTGCCTGAGGTGCTTTGAAGAAATTAATTGCGTTGAGGTTCAACCCAAGCGCTTTGACAATCATTTGAACGCCTTGGGAGGCCGTTAGCGCTGCATCGGGCTGAAACAGATCGCTGCTGACTCCTGATACGAGACCTTGCGATTGCAGGGAAATAATTTTATCTTTGGCCGCAACCTGCTCCAAATCGGTGAACGTTGAGGTTGCTGCAAAACTTTGACCTGCTAAAGATAAAGACAAAACGGCAGCTGCGGATAAGCTTAGTAGTTTTTTGCGGGATTTCAAGTTCTATCACCTCGTTGAGTTTTTGCATTCAGTATCTCAAACGACAGGCTAACAGGAAATGTTGCAGGGTCAGAGGAGAGAATGATTTCGATTTTTATCAGGCTGACGGACAGGTCCCTCTTTTATGGTAAAATATGAATAAGAAGTTCATATTGCGTTAATGCAAAAGGAGGAATGTATGGATGCAGGATTTGAAGTTTTTTGACTCTGAAGCTATATTTGGCCACATATATACAAATGCACCGATTGGGATCGCTGTAATCTCTCTGGAACGAAAATGGCTGAATGTTAACAAGGCGGTTTGCCGAATTTTCGGCTATTCGGAAGATGAGTTCAGGAACTTTACATTAGATGATATCCGGCATCCCGATGATCGTAATAACAGCAGAGGTATGCTTACTGAGCTATTGGATGGGGACATTCCATCATTTGAATTGGAGAATCGGTATTTTAATAAAAACGGCCACATCGTTTGGGCCTCTGTCCATGTTTCGTTAGTTCGTGATGATCAGGGGGGGAAGCCCTTATATTTTATAGCTCAGTTTAATGATGTAACCAAGAATAAGCTAGCTGAACTAAAGCTGCAGGAAAGTATTGAACGGTATACGTCGTTAAAGAAATACAACCACGATGCGATTATTTCTTTTGGTTTGGACGGCATTATTATGAATGGCAATATTATGGTGCAGCAAATGACCGGATATCTGATTGAAGAGTTGATTGGCAGTGGAATGTCCAAATTAATTGGCGAAAAAAATTCAACCGAGTTGCTCTTGGCTTTAAAAAATCATATAAACAATCATCATGCTATCGAAAATGTCGAAAAGGATATCGCTTTCTTTCAACATAAGAATGGTCATTCAGTTGAAGTATTGGTAACGCTGGTTCCAATCATTATACAGACGCAAATTATGGGCTTTTACATCATAGCGAAAGACATGACGGAACAAAAGAAGTTGATCATTGAAAAAGAAGCCGCTGAAAAGACGAATAAAGCCAAAAGTGAGTTTTTAGCTATGATGAGTCATGAAATCCGTACGCCGATGAACGGGGTTATTGGTATGACGGAAGTGCTCTTGGAGACGGATTTGGATGAAGAGCAGATTGAATATGTAGAAATTATTAAAAAAAGTGGCGCCACGTTGCTCGCGATCATCAATGATATTCTGGACTTCTCCAAAATTGAATCCGGCAGGACGGAATTAGTGGAAGAACCGTTGAGTGTGAGAACTGTTTTATCAGAAACATTGTATATGGTCATGTCTAGAGCTCTTGAGAAAAATCTGGAGATAGCAACATCGGTCTGTCCTAAAGTTCCTAACTTGGTTTATGGAGATACGACGAAGTTAAGACAAGTTCTACTGAATTTACTCAGCAATGCCATCAAGTTCACCCCTAAAGGGGCGATTTCTATCAGCGTTGAAACGGTGTCGCAAGAATTGGATCAGGTGCGGCTTCAATTTGCCGTCAAGGATACAGGGATTGGAGTACCGAAAGATCAGGTGGGTCATTTATTTGAACCTTTTTATCAAGTTGATCATTTTATGACTCGGAAAACAGAGGGGACGGGTTTAGGATTAGCTATCTGTAAAAAGCTTGTTGGGCTCATGGACGGTGAGATCTGGCATGAGGCTTCCAAAGATCAAATCGGATCAACGTTCCTGTTCACAGCGAACTTTCGGGTCCAATTGAATCATTCAGACGCATCTCCATCTGATGATTGGCGCGAGGGGGAAGACATTGCCGAAAATTCAAAAGATTGGTCTTTGAAAATATTAATTGCCGAAGACAACGAAGTAAATCAACTTGTGTTAAAGAAAATGATAGAGAAACTCGGGCACAAAACGACCGTGGTCCAAAACGGAAAAGAAGCTGTAGAAGCTGTCAAGCGATATTCGTATGACATCATCTTTATGGATATTCAAATGCCCGGGATGGATGGCTTGGCGGCCACAAAGTTTATCAATGAGCAGTTAAACGGGAAGAAAAGACCGTGCATTGTGGCAGTGACAGCTCACGCCATTAAAGGCGATAGTGAGAAATATTTATCCGAAGGTATGGATGCTTACATCAGCAAGCCCATCAGCATGGATGCGATATCGGAAATTATTGAAAGAGTTGAAAAAATGAACTCATAGGGTCACTTGATTTTACGAAGGGGAAGATGAAAGTGAATGCCAATCTATATGTAAGTATCGGTGTCAAACTTACAGTCGCTTTGATAGGTCTATTAATCATGACCAGATTGCTGGGAAAAAAAGAGATCTCTCAGTTGACCGCTTTTGATTTCGTTTCCTCTTTAATGCTCAGCGAATTGGTAGGCAATACGATTTATGATGAGGAAGTTCATCTTAGCCATCTGGTTTTCGCGCTGATAATCTGGACGCTTCTTGCGCTGGGGTTGGAAAAGTTTATCGCTCGATTCCCCAGACTATCCCGCTATGCCGCGGGAACGCCCGATCTGATTATCCGAAACGGTGTGGTCGATTTCAAGGCGATGAAGCGCAACAATCTTGATTTCGCCCAGTTGGGCATGCTGCTTCGGGAAAATAATATTTTCTCGCTGCGCGAAGTCGCTTATGCCTTGTTCGAGACGAATGGCAGCATCAGTGTGCTGCGCCAGAATGACCCGGAAGGCATCAGCGGCAACGCAAAAGACCAGCAGAGCAGCGTCAGCCTTCCCGCTTACATCATTGAAAACGGCAGCATCAATGAAGATTCATTGCAGCGCTTAGGGCGAGACAAGCTCTGGGTGGATCGGCTTTTGCAGCTTAGCGGAATTCCGCATCATGAGCGTGTGCTTTTCGCGGAATGGTCGGATTCCAGTGGTCTGTATTTTCAGCTTAAGGAAGCAAAGCATGCTTAATTACAAGCCTTATGGCTTGTTTTTTTTGCGTCGGCGTTGTTCAAAGAGGGTACGGACGTCCTAACATTAGATCGATAAACTCCCTCGCAGCTTTCTCCATATAGCGATCTTTCAGGTAAATCACACCTATTTCCCTGCGCAACGAAGGGTTCGTTATGGGAATCATCTTCAAATCTTGATGAGGGTACATCTCTAACAGGGTTTTCGATAAAATAGACACTCCTGCACCTGATCGGACCAGCATCAACAAGGATCTGATGGTTGTAGTCTCAATTTTGGGGTCTAAGTCAAAACCGAGGCTCGAACAAGCAAGATCTATCATTTTACGGCAACGATGATTGCTCGGGAACATAATGACAGGTTCATTTTTAATCACTTCAAAAGAGATTGATTTGTAATCAGCAAAGGGATGATCCGACTTCACCACAAAATAAAAATCTTCTACATAAAGAGGCACGGTTTTGAATCGTTCATCTTCCACAGGCAAAATGGTAACCGCGAAGTCAAGTTCGTTTTGAATCAGAGGTTCTAGAACATCTACCACGCCATTTAGTTTGATTTGAATTTTCGGGTGCATGTTATGGAAGTCCACCAGCAAACTGGACACATACTCATTGATTTCGCCAATTAGTGCACCAATCGACAATGTACCGCGCTCAATGTGCTGCAGCTCAAAAATCTCTTCACGCGCCCCAGTCAAGGAACTGAAAATAGTACTGCAATGGTTGTATAAAATGCTGCCAGCTTCGGTGACCGCGATTTTTTTACCGATTCGACTAAATAAGGGGACGCCCAATTCATCTTCGAGAAGTTTAATCTGATAACTTAACGTGGGTTGCGTAATTCCTAACCTTTCAGCTGCACGGGTAAAATGAAGTTCCTCGCATATCATTTTGAAACACTCCAGTTGTCTTAACTCCATGGGCAACAAATCCCTCCCTCTGCTCGTGCTCAAAGCATCTACCCTGCATTGTAGATTATGAAAGTTCATTTATCAATAGCGTGATTTCTTTTGAAATGATAGAAGAATTCTATTGATTTGTGGAAGGGGCTCAATCGATCTAACATGATCATCATTGAAATTTTAGATGATTATTATTGAAATATAAGTATTGATCTATCAATGATTTTTTTACTACAATGCTTACATGCAACGGAGGAGCATAGTTGTATGAATCATCTGGATACTAAAGATACTACAGAGAGAAAGAAGGGATCGAAGTGGAGAAAGAGAGATTATGGAGCCGGGATTTCCTAATGATCAGTTTTAGTCACTTTTTTATCTTTATGACCTTTTATATATTGGCCGTGACTTTGCCGCAATTTGTACTCGATGAGCTGCGCGGAAGCGAACAAGGCATTGGTCTTGTTATCACGCTTTTTGTCATAACGGCGGTCATTTCAAGGCCTTTAACCGGAAAGTGGTTAGAAGAGATTAACAGAAGAAAACTTTTAAATCTTGCATTAATTATCTCTACGATATGCAGTTTGTCGTATCTATGGATTGACAACTATTCTGTCCTACTCATCTTGCGGTTTATTCATGGTTTTGCTTTTGGGATCGTGACGACATCCACTTCAGCCATTGCTCTGGATATTATTCCTGAACATCGGAAAGGAGAGGGAGTTGGCTATTTTAGTTTGTTTATGAGCCTTGCAATGGTTATAGGGCCTTTTGTAGGCTTATGGATAACAACACATATTAGCTATGTAGTCATGTTCATGATGGTTGCTGTTTTTTCACTGTTGTCTTTATTGTGCGGGATGCTTACAAGATTCACGAAACATGTGAACCGTCCATCGTCGGAAGTGGTCATCAAGGGGGTTCGACGCTATATTGAGGTGTCTGCCATACCGATTTCTATAGCCGGCTTCGTCCTTGCGTTTTCTTATGGTGCTTTATCTACATTTATCTCCGTATATGCCAAAACGTTGGGGCTAGAGCGTATTGCCAGCTACTTTTTTATCATTCTTGCTTTGATGATCCTCCTTACCCGGCCCTTTACCGGAAGATTGTTTGATCGAAAAGGAGAGCATATTCTTGCTTATCCGGGGATTATTTTATTCATTATCGGGATGATCTGGTTGAGCCAAGCTTATACGGCACCTGTGTTTCTTATTACAGCCGGAATAATTGGAGTCGGATATGGGGCTATCTTTCCCAGCTTTATGACCATTGCGGTTAAAGCTTCACCCGGTCATCGCAGAGGAGTTGCTATCAGTACGTTTCTCGTGTTTTTTGACTCTGGATACGGAGTAGGCTCCTATTTACTCGGGGTGATTGCAGCAAAGACAAACTATCATACGATGTTCCTGATCGGTGGATTTATTATGATTTTAACGCTTATTATTTATTACTTGTTCCATCATCGGAGGCAAACCGTTCGAGCTGTAACGGGGACTCAAAATAGGTAACATGTAACTGGTTATTTCGTCCAAGCAACTTTTCAAAAATTTTCGTACTTTATAAGGTCGTTACACTTTTCTTTATCAGAGGAGGATCTGTTAATGGGTTATACAGCTGGATGCAATGGTGGAGGGTATACTTCGGCAGCGATTATCCTTGTTCTATTCATCTTACTTGTTATCATTCTAACTTCAGTTAGTGTGTAAGGTCGTACACCTCCTCACCAACGAATGATTGTTTTTTTAGAAAGGAGGATGGGATCTATGGGTTATACAGCAGGTAGCACAAGTGCAGCCGCAATTTTGGTTCTGTTCATTCTATTGGTTATTGTTACTATGACGTTTGTGTGGTAATTAGATATGGAACGAAGTGAATGAAGCAGGGAGTGGACTGTCGTAGACAGTTGCTCCCTGTTTTTTTATTGAAAGAAAACCAACGCTTAATAGCTCCGGGAAAATGGACTTGTTAACCGCAAATAATTATAATAAATAGCTATACAAACAATCCTATCATACATGATGAAAGAGGGATTTTAATGATACAAAAAGCGACTTTTGCCGGTGGGTGCTTCTGGTGTATGGTAAGTCCATTTGAAGAACAACCAGGGATTCACGGTATTGTATCTGGTTATATGGGTGGTACAGTAGAGAATCCTACTTATGAACAAGTAAAAACTGGGCAAACCGGTCATTTGGAAGTTGTCGAAATCACATTTGATCCGGCTATCTTCCCATATGAAAAACTGCTCGAGTTATACTGGCCACAGATAGATCCTACGGATGATGAAGGACAGTATATTGACCGTGGTAGCCAGTATCGTACGGCTATTTTTTATCATAACGAAGAGCAGCGCAAGCTTGCCGCCAAATCGAAAGAGGAGCTTGCGCAAAGCGGACGTTTTGATAAGCCGATTGTAACGGAGATCAGGCCAGCTGTTGCCTTTTACCCGGCGGAAGAATACCACCAGAATTATCACATCAAGAACCCTAAGGAGTATAAAGAAGAACGGATTTCCTCGGGGCGTGATGCTTTTATTGACAAACATTGGAAATAAGCGGAGTGATGAGCCAAGGAACCGAAATAAGACCCCATAGTTTCGCTCATGGAAGGAGTTGCTCGTCTTTTCTCCAAATAGAGGCCAGCTGTTCCCTTAAACAAAGATGTGGCGGAAATCACTTGCAAAAATTGGACAACCAAAAGTAAAATATGGGAATAACTTTATGAAGTACTTATTGGGGGAAACCAAATGCGTATTCGCAATGACCGATTTCCTGGCGGGGTTCACAAAGCCTTGACCCTTAGCTTTGATGATGGAAGAGTGCATGACCGTAGATTCGTGGGGAAATTAAATGAATACGGGATCAAAGGAACCTTCCACTTGAACAGTGGTTTTTTGGGCAAAGACGACTATATTACAGCGGAAGAAGTTGTCTCTCTTTTCACAGGACACGAGGTATCGGCGCATACAGTTGATCATCCATTCCTGGAGCAATCTCCGAACGAACAAATCGTCATGGAAATCATGGACGACCGCAGAGTTTTAGAGTCTCTGGTTGGCTATCCCGTTAAGGGAATGAGCTATCCGTTTGGAACATATAGTGATCGAGTTGTTTCGATGCTGCCGACTCTCGGTGTTGAATATGCGAGAACCGTAGCAAGCCATGGGAAATTTCATATTCCCGACGATTTTCTAAGGTGGCATCCTACCTGTCATCATAAGATGATGTTAGAGTATGGCGAGCAGTTCGCCAAACTTGAGCAAAGGCACACGCGGATGGCGCTTTTCTATGTATGGGGTCATAGCTATGAATTTGAAAACGATAACAATTGGGACCTTATCGATCGTTTTGGCGAGATGATAGGCGGGCACAACAACATTTGGTACGCGACGAATGCGGAGATTTATACCTACTTACAGGCACTGGAACAATTGCGTTACTCGGTTGATCGCCATCTTGTACATAATCCCACAGCCACTTCAGTCTGGATCAGTGTGGAGGGTGACTCCGTCGAAATTCCAGCGGGACAAATCGTGAAGCTGGTCTGAGGCCTATGTGCGATTCTTCCTATAATCAGGTATACTAAAGCCTTGCAGATGAAAAAGGGGGGGATACGATGTTTACGATTACGAGTTATACGGTTGAAGTGATCAAAGATCCGTTTGGTATTTTGAGCGGACAACGATACGAATTTCTTATAGATATCGAAGTTGAGGAAGATGATGAGTTGTACTCCGAAAGCGGATTGTACATTCGTGCGATCTACAACGTTGACGAAGACAAATCAGGGCTATTGAAGTACGAGCTTTATGAGAAAACGACGCAAATCTATCTGGATTTTGATCTTGAGGATGATGAAGTCGCGGCAGTAGAAGCATTTTGCAAAGCGCATGTGCTTGAAGCAGACGACGAGTAAAAAGAATGAAGGGCTGTCTTGGGGGTCATTTAAAGACCTTGGAGACAGCCCTTTTTAATTTAAGCGTATTTGACGACCTTGTTTTTACCTGTTGTTTTGGCCTTATACATGGCCTCATCCGCTTGCTTGATAAGCTCTTCGGCGCTTACGCCGTTTTTGTATTTGCTATACCCGATGCTGGCGGTTACGATGGTCTCTTTCTCAATCCGGCTGCGTACGCGTTCTGCGAAAGCCTCCATTTTCACACTTGGATCCGTTACCATCACAACCATCTCTTCCCCGCCGTAACGGCCTGCAATGCCGCATTCCTCGGCTTCTTCCTTCATAATTTGAGCCACTTGCTTCAACACATCGTCGCCCATCTGGTGCCCCTTCGTGTCATTCAGTTTCTTGAAATTGTCAATATCGCTGAACAAAATAGAGATAGGAAGATGTCTCCCGACATACTGCGAAACACGATTGTAGAAAAATTTGCGGTTATACAGACGAGTAAGTCCGTCCGTGATGGATGAATTATAGATGGCTTGCATCAGCTCAACAACACGATCAAACAGCAGGATAAATAATAAAAAGTAAAAAACGATGGGCAAAATATTGCCCGCCAGGGTGAGCCAAATCTGTTCATTCCCATACATATATACATTGATTAAATGACAGGTTTGGATCAGGAAAAAGATGGTAAGCGCCCATTGATACTTCGCTTGTTGGCCAATGTAAGGAGGTATCATGTAAAAGCACAGGAAGATTAGCACAAAAACATAAAGCTCCAGGGCAATGTCTTGCAGCAGCCGAACCTGCTGAATCGTGCCGCTGTACATTTGAGGCACACTAAAATGAAGAATAGAGACAACGAATCCCATAATAATCAAACCATAAAAAAATATGTACTGTTTACGGTGCGTTCGGTTGTATAATTGATAAACTCCAAAATTCAAAAGTACGAAGGATACGATTTTCAGCATTAACAATACGTAAGCCGTTAAGCTTGTATCTAGTGCCGTGAGCAAGACGTATATCTTAAGCAGGTAATGAATGCCGACGAAGATAACGGAGAAGGTCATCGACATGTAGCCTTTTTTACGGCGATCGAGAAACAAACGTAGTGAAATGACAAACATTAGTGTCACAATAACCAATACAATAACATGCGATAATAATGAAGCTAAATCACCGAACAAGAGATCAACAGCTTTCATGCGTTCCCCCAAAATCCCTATTTTTCGACAAGATGTGATTCTATTATAAAGGAAAATGGGAGAGAGGGATAGAATCGTTTCAAGCGGCTTAAAGTTGTTCTCTTTTATATTCGGCGCGCACAAGTTACAATAAGAAGGTAAAGCTCAAGGCTTTGGGAGAGGGGCTCATGCAATGAACATCTTGCAAGCATTATTTTTCCCACCGGAACAACCGGGTGGGGTGTCATCCATGGTTCCCTATATTTTGGACCGATTTAATAAAAAGGGATGGGAAATGGAACTATTTTCGCTGCCTAAGCGGATTCGCAATAAAGGCACAGAGGAAGTGGAATTCGTCACTTTCGATTGGCGGAAGTATGCCGGTAACCCGATCGTTGATAAATACATTCAGACTTACAAGGATTATGTTTGGTGGACGAAGCTGCGAGTGACCAAGAAATATGACATTATTCATGCGCATCACCCGATTGCGGCGATGGCGATGAAGGAGATTTATCCGGAAACACCTGTGATTTTGACCATTCACTCCAGCTTTGAGAGAGAGCTTGTACTGAACGGTCGCATTAAAGAGAATGGCGTGGAACATCAGTTTCTCACTCAGATTTATGAGGAGCTTGAAACAAAGGTCGATCAGATTATTACGGTGTCGAACTCGTTCAAACAATATATCGCCGAGTATGTGCAGGATAGCGAACGGATTGGCGTAATCCCGAACGGTTTTGATGAGAAACGTTTCCGCCCGATTTCCCATGAAAATGCAGTGACACAATTCATTACGGTGTGCCGTCTTGTACCTGCCAAGGGGCTGGATACACTGCTGATCGCATGCGGAGAACTGAAAAAGCGCGGCCATCCTTTTGTTTTACACATTATCGGGGATGGACCTAGCCGGGAAGAGCTGGAGAAGCTGGCCATTCAGCATAATATTTATGAGGAAACGATTTTTTATGGCTATATGCTGCATCCGGAGGAATTCATGCCGTTTTTTGATGTCTTCGTATTGCCGTCTCGCGCGGAAGCATTCGGTTCTGTATTTGCAGAAGCCGCGTTATGCTGGCTTGCATTGATCGGGACCGATGTCGGAGGGATTGCAGAGCAAATTGAACATGGACACAACGGCTTGCTGGTGCCTGTCGGAGATGCCATGGCATTAAGCCACGCTTTGGAGAAGGTGGTTATAGATCCAACGTTCCGTTACAACCTGGCGCGTACCGCCTGGGAAAAAGCGAAGAAAACTTATTCGTTGAACCGTGTTCTTCGCCAATTGAAAAGTGTCTATGAGAGTTATCAAATAGCGGAACATGATCCTAAAGCGGAAAAGCAAGAAGATCAGAACGAAAATAACTAAAGCAGGAAGGCGCTTGAGACATGAAACGACTGCGGTTTATGCATGCCGCCGACTTGCATTTGGATTCCCCGTTCAAAGGCATGTCGGCGCTGCCTGATCGCGTTCGTGAGCGCATGCGAGAATCGACGTTCGGTGCGCTCAAGGAACTCGTGGCGGCAGCTATTCAAGAGCAGGTGGATTTTGTACTTATCAGCGGGGATGTTTACGATTTATCGGATCGTTCCCTTCGCGCACAAATTCGCTTTCAGAAAGCGCTGGAGCAGTTGGCTGCGCAAGGAATCCCTACTTATATCATTCATGGAAATCATGACCCGGAGGATGGACGCGCCGCAAAGCTGGTTTGGCCGGCAGACGTCCATTTTTTTGCGTGCGATCATGTTGAGACGCTGACGGTAACGAAACCGGATCGCGGCGTCATCGCCCAGATTCATGGGATTTCTTATCGCAGCGCAGCGGTGATGGAGAACTTAGCGTTACAATTTAAGCCAGGCCTCGAAGATGCGGCTCAAATTGCGCTTTTACATACGAATGTCGATGGTGACCCGGCTCATGATAACTATGCACCATGCAGCAAGCAAGATTTGCTGAAGGCGGGTATGCACTATTGGGCTTTAGGCCACGTTCATACAAGAAATGTGCTTCTGGAGCAGCCGGCAATTGTGTATCCGGGGAACCTGCAGGGGCGAAATATTCGGGAAACAGGGCCGCGAGGTTGTTATATCGTTGATATGTCGGATAATGGACGAGCGGATCTTGCCTTTCGTGCGCTGGACCAGGTGCGCTGGTTCCAGATGCGGCTGTCTGTTGCCGGCGTTCAGACAGAGCAAGAATTGAAGGACAAGATCGGGGACCAACTTGAACGGGCCAGGGCTGAAGCAGACGGACGCGATGCTGTCGTCCGTATCGTTTTGGAAGGGCGAAGCGCAATCTCCGGCATGCTCCGCAAAGGGCGGATGCTTCAGGAACTGATCGCTGAGCTGCGTTCGGACGAAGCGGAGCGGAGCCGCTTCGTCTGGATCGAATCGATCGAGGACCGAACGGCCAGTGAGCTCGATCTGGAGGCCCTGCAGCAGGAGAAGAGCTTTCTTGGCGACCTCCTGCGGATTTCGGCTGGGCTGCGTGCAGACGACGCCGCGCTGCAAGCGTTCGCGGGCGAAGCCCTCGCCGCGCTGCAAAGCCTGCCGCAGGCAGCCGGCGATCCGGCTGCGGCGGATCCCGACCGGCTGCGCGAATGGCTGCGCGCTGCGGAAGAAATGGCCGCGGATCTCCTGTCCGCGGAAGGGGGGTGGCCTGGATGAAGATCGTATCCATCCAGGTAGAGGGCTTCGGCAGCCTGCGGCAGCGGCAGCTCGACACGGACAGCCCGCTGGCGCTGTTCTACGGTGCCAACGAAGCGGGCAAGAGCACGCTCATGGGCTTCGTCCGCGCGGTGCTGTTCGGCTTTCCGACCCGGCAGAACCGGTCGGAACGCTACGAGCCGCTGGGCGGCGGCGCCCATGGCGGCGCTTTGACCCTGCAGGATGAGCAGGGTCAGCTCATTCGCGTCGAGCGCTATGACGCGCCCGCCGCAGGCGGCAAACGTGCCTCAGCGGGGCACGTCAAGGTTACCCTCGGTGATGGCACCACCGGGGGAGAAGAGCTGCTGAACACGCTGCTGGGCGGCCTATCGGCCGACCTCTTCCGCAGCTTGTTCGCTTTTGGTTTAACCGAGCTGCAGGAGCTTCGCACCTTGCAGACGGACGAGCTCAGCGGCTATCTATATAGCGCTGGGCTTGGTGTAAACGGTTCGACGATTATGGAAGCCGAACGCAAGCTGACGGCGCAGGCCGACGGCCTGTACAGACCCCGCGGTCGCAATCAGGAGATGAATCGTCTCCTGAAGGAGCTGGAGGGTCTGGAGCAGTCGCTGCGCCGCAGCCGTGACTTGGCAGCCGATTATGATCGGCTGCAGGGAGAGCGCCGCTCCGCGGAGGAGCGCATTGCTGCTCTGGAGGAGCAGCAGGAGGCGCTGCGCGCGGAGCAGCTCCGGCTCAGCCTGGCCGGCAAGGCGCGCAGCGGATGGATCCGGCTGCGGCAGATCGGCCAGGAGCTCGCGGCGCTGCCGGAGCTGGCTGGCTTCCCCGAGCGCGCCTCGACGAGGCTGGACGCGCTAGAAGCGGAGCTGGAGCGCCTCCATGCGGAGCGCGCAAGGCTCAGCCTGCGGCAGCAGACGCTTGCGGATCAGCTGGGCGCGATCCGCATCGATCCTGATGTGCTCGAGCATCAGACGGAGCTGAATCATTGGCTGGAACAAGCAGCCACGTATGAAGAACAGAAGCGCAGTTTGGACGGGCTGCGTGTGGAACAAGAACACGCACGCGCGCAGATCGACAGACTGCTGAAGCAAATAGATGGCGCAGACGGGGAAAGTCAGATGGATCTCGGCGCCTTTGCCGTGTCCATCTCCCTCCGCGAACAGATTCGATCTTTCAAGGAACAGTTCCATAAGATCCGGGGGGATGAGCTGCGCGTTCGAACCGAGCTGGAAAGTCTGGAACAGCAGCTTCTGCGGGTAGAAGATACCATTCGCCTCTTGGAAGCCGATGTCCGGTTAGCCCCCTCATTTCCAGGAGGGATCGACCCGGGAACGGCGCTGCAAAGAATCGCAAGAGATTACGCGCAGTGGCAGCTTCTGGTCAGGGAAGTTCAGCATCACAAAGAGCGGGAAGCTGTGCAGAATCAATACAAGCTCAGCCTGGAGGAAGCCGCCAAGGCAGGGAAGGCGGCCTCGCGAAAGCTTCGAAAACGTATGGCGCTTTTCTTCGGCGCATTGGCGATTATTGTTCCCATTCTGTTGGCATGGCAGAGCAGTTGGGCAATAGCTGTTTGTGCGTTTCTGCTATTTGCAGGTGTGGCACTCTACATCCAGTTCGGCGACCGCTCGGCATCGGATCGTAGGGCTTCCCGAACGATGACGGCGTCTCCCAGCCAGGAGTTCTCTCCGAATGAAACGACCGCTCGTGAACTTCTAGAATTGGAACGAAGCTTGCAGGAACAAATTAGTGCGTTCATGAAATCCAGCCAGACGCAAATTGGCTTTAACGAAGCTGCGGCGGCATCCGCTTTGCACGCTTCGCAGCAAAGAAGTCGTGCTGAATCGCACGCTCTTCATAGCTTTCAGCCTCAGTTGGATGCCTGGTTGAGAGAAGCCCAGCACAACAAGCAACAGCTGGACCAGCAGCAGCGCAAGGTGGACAAGCTGCAGGATGCGAAGGAAATGCGCGACTCCCTACAACATCAAGAAGGGCTGCGAGGGATTGTGTATGAGCAGCACGTAGCGGAGTCTGAGCAGCTTCAAAGGGATTGGAGCAGCTGGCTTGTATCCCTTGGCTTAAGCGGGCGATTGTCCCCTGATGCCGCGATGGAAACCATTCAGACGATTGAGCAGGGGCAGGAGAGTCTCCGTCAGCTCCATAAACTGGAAGCAAGGCTTGCGGCATTGTTAAAAAGTGTAGAGCAGTATGAAGAAGCTATTGTATGCCGGCTTCGACTATCCACAGCGCAAGAGCCTTTATTTGCGCTCAAACGCTGGAAAGAGCAGGAGCAAGAGCAGCTGAAGCTGCTTGCAGCGAGAGAGCATAACGAAGTGCTTTATGCAGAGGTCGCAGAAGAGCTGCAGCTTCTGGATGCTGCCGAGCAGCGCACGCGTGAACGGCTTGCCATCTTGCTGCAGGAAGCCTCTGCAGAAGATGGCGAAGCGCTCCGCTTGCAGGAGAGAGAGCAGGAAGAGCGCAAGAAGTTGACCGATGAACAGAAGCTGTTGGAATCTTCGCTAGAGGCTTTGCTAAGCCGTGCGTCACTTGCCAGTTATACGGAGCTGTTGGAGACGCAAGGGGAAGCCGATATTGCTTACCGCTTGGAGACTCTTGAGCAGCAGATGGCGGAAACGGCGGCCTTAACGAATGAACTTCGCGAAGCGGCTGGTAAGTTGACGGCACGTATCGAACAGCTGGAGCAAGGCGCTGAGCAAGCCGATGGCCAGCTTCAGGCTGAAGCTTACCGGGCTTCGATTCGGGAACAGGTCGATCAGTATGCCGTGGCATCCTTCGCTTCCTTGCTCATGAAGAAAGCGCGCGAAGTTTATGAGCAGGAACGACAACCCGGTGTGCTTTTACGAGCATCCGATTACTTGTCCAGGATGACGAATGGAGCATTCACCCATGTCAAAGCTCCGTTTGGAGAACAGCGTCTTGTTGCGGTTAGATCCAATGGACAGTCCTTGGACACGACTCAACTTAGTCGCGGAACGGCGGAGCAGCTATATCTATCCATGCGCTTTGCGCTTGTGGAAGAATACGCCGGCAAAGCGGTGCTACCGCTTGTTATGGATGATATTCTAGTCAATTTCGATGAGGAACGGATGGAGAGCTGTCTGCGTGTGCTCGCTGACTTAAGCAGCAGGCATCAAGTGTTGTTGTTTACGTGTCACGGGCATGTGCGGGATGCGGCTGCACGCGTTATACCCAACTATCAATTAATAAACTTGTAGAACGGTTGTCCTGCATGGCATGAGAACTGGTTCAACCTCATATAAGTTGAAGAAAAAAGCTGGAGGAATCAAAGTGGAGCCAGGAAGCGAGAAGAAGAAAGAACACCGTGAAATTACGTACCAGGTTGGTTGGAAAAAAGGGAAGATCGAGTGGAATGAAGGGGCAGCGGAGACCTTATCCGTTAAATCACTCAAATCTGCAGAAAGCCCGGAGGCGGCTGAAGTGAGGCGGCTTCAGCTCCTATGGAAACCAGCGATGAACCTCCCAAGCTGGATGCTGTTCCCCCTTCTTTATGCGCTCCCGGTTCTTTGCTTTGGTTTGACGCTTATCCTCATTTATGGTCTGCGGCATGGATAGTCGACAATTAAGAAGGGGGGACTAAGGCATGAATATGCTATTAGCGATAATTGGCGGGTTGTTAGGCCTTTTTGTAACGGGCGTCGCCATTTACACGGCTTGGATGATTCATCAGCTTTGGCGTCAGCAGGCGGCAGCGCCAAAAGCTTTGAGCCAAGTGGAGATTGCGGTGAGCTATTTTTCACGTTGGACGGTGATGGATTATACGGTGATCGGACTTTTTATCAGTGGTTTGCTGCTATTGTTAGCGCAACTTTTCGCGATCTTGCGCGATCAAACGGCGACGACGGCTGCTTTCCATTTTTCCTATTTGCTCACGGGTCTTATTTTATGTGCGATGGGGATGCTCTTGTTGATGGTTCGTTTGATTGTCGTTCTCGGCTTCGCTCAAACAGGAGCTCTACACCGTACGTTTACGGTTGCGCCAGATCATGAGCACGAGCCAGACAACACTAATTAAGCCGAATACAGGGTACAGAGCGGCAAGAAGTGTTTTGAAACCAATTTGGCTGACGAGATAACTAAGTCCTAAGATGCTTAGCAGCAGTAGCTTAGGGTTTAATTTGGTACGTTGCTGCAGCTGCAAAGACAAGCCATACGCGTCAGCGATAAATGTCGTGAAAATTTCTCCGTAAATCACGAGCAAATAGGCGATCTGAGGGGCTGAGCCCAGCCTGTTAATGATATTCCCCATGGGGATCTCATACTGTGCGATGCCTGGCATTTGCGCTGAAAGCGCATAGTGGGCGGAGAGGAGCAGCAGTCCAATGCCCGCCCCACCGATAAGTCCGCCCCAGTAAAGATCGGAGCGTTTCGTGATGGAAGATCCCATCGGCACCAGAACGGCTTGTGCCATGGCCAAATTGAAAGCTGTGTAGAGAAATGGGGCGAACCATATTTTACCAAGCGAATCATCTGTTGTGATCCTCAGCCAGTTTCCCGAAGACGGTGAATGCCACGTATAGACGACGATAACCACACTAAAAAGCAGCATGATAGGAACGACAATCGAGTTAACGGTCATAATGGCTCCAATTCCTCGCGATAATACGAGATAGGAGAGAACCAACGTGACCAAAAGTCCAGTCTGATAGGAAAGATGAAGCTGCTCCTCAAATACAGTGCCGCCACCGGCAAGCATGACGGTTGTGATTCCGAACAGCACGATCATCGTAAACAAGCTGATCCAATTTCCTATTTTCGGCCCAAAAATGACCCGGTTTAAATCCTCATAAGATGTGGCTTTCAATGTATGAGCCATGAGCATAAGTTTGATGCCAATCCAGATGAACAGGATGCTGGATAAAGCGATCGTCAATGAAGCTATCCATCCGTAACGCGTAAAAAATTGCAAAATCTCTTGTCCGGAAGCAAAACCTGCTCCAACGACAGTTCCAATATAGGTAAAGGCAATACGGACGATCTGTGATCCTTTTCGCATGGATTGCCCCGCTTTCTTTCGTTTGGTATAGTACAAGGTATGTTCACGAAGACAGTAGCATGACTGCAACTTGGGGCAAGCCCTGGTTTTTGATAAAATGGATAGGAACAGAAAGACGTAAGAAATTGGGAGTGTGTCTTTTGTGAAAGAAGCTCTTTATGATTTTATTGGACATTATGGCTATATTGCACTGTACATTTTGTTATCTGCCGGCATTGTTGGCGTACCTATACCCGATGAAACTTTGATGGCTTTCGTGGGCTCATTGACCGCGCCTGGAGGTCCTTTTGAGTATGGGACAACGTTAATTGTGATTTATGCAGGTACGATGACGGGGATGATTGTGAGTTATCTCATTGGCCACCGGGTGGGCAAGCCCTTCTTATACCGCTATGGAAAATGGTTCAAATTGACGCCGGACCGGATCGAAAGAGCGGAAGGTTGGTTTCATAAGTATGGGCTGTGGACCGTATTCTTCGGGTATTTTGTGCCGGGAGTCCGCCATTTCACCTGCTATTTGTCCGGGGTAAGCGGAGTGAAATTCTACAAATATATGCTTTACGCGGGGACAGGAGCGCTGCTGTGGTGTACAACCTTCTTGACCTTAGGCCATTTTATCGGCAGCAATTTGGATGGATTGTTCAATTTGATACATAAATATATGGGGGTCAGTTTCATTATTCTAGCGGTTGTGGCTGCGATAGGAGCGGTGATTTATTTCCGCTTTCGAAAAAGAAGAGCGATCTGAACACAAATAAAGACCATACTTATCATCCTATGGATGACGGTATGGTCTTCGGTTTTAGTGCGGTATTAACGATCTGCGAAAAGCTTGATCGATTGGATCGTGTTGGCATTCGGGTCGACATCGAGCTTCAGAAGCGTACCCTGTGATTTGTAAGAAAGCACATACGTTGTGTTGGAATCCGGTTTACCGAGAATGCTAATCGCATCCTCTACTTTCTGACCGAGGTGCAAGCCGCGTAGTCCTGGATCAATATCAGTGGAGTGTACATCCACGAATTCAAGGGCATCCTTGACATTAAAGCCAACGGAGAAATCGCCGAAATCGTAGACCTGAATCGCATCATCGTCTTCATCCATAACGAATTGTTTCTTGGCTTTGCCGAATCGGTCCAGCACCAGGTTTTTGCTCGTTCCAAGCTTTAAGCCCATTAGAGTCGGTTTCTCCTGCTGGTAAGCATCTTCAGCCTTCACCCGCGGTTTTGTCGTTGGCTTGGCGCTTGCAGAGCTCTGAGGTAGATCCGATAAGTCCGTTTTGTTCGTGTTTGCAACTTGCGCTTCATGCTTGGCTATCGTATCCTCCGGTGCCAAGGAAGCAGCTGGAGTTTCTACAGCCAGCACGGCAGGCGTGCTGGCCGGGGTTGTGCTTGGATTCTGCTTCTGAACATGAACCGATGGATCTATAGTAGGCTGAGCGGAAGGAGCAGATGACTCTTGGCAGCCAGCTACGATAAGCAAGGAAAATGCAACAGGCACAAAGCCAAGCATGACGGGTCTCATCGCATTGTTCATCATCATCTTTCCTTTCTGCCGAATAGTTGTCTTAAAATAATATTACTAATCATACTGCGTTCGGGTTGTCAATCTCAATGGATCTTGCTGCCTAAATGTGAGCATTTCTAAAACAAATCTGAAAAAGTTAAACCCTATATGATTATAGACACCTATTCAGCAATAAAAGTTTCACTTCCACGAGCAATATTCGCAAATTGGGACTTGAAACCTACTTCATCATTATGGTAACTTACTCATAATAGACAGGATTAAGGGGGCCAGTATCATGGAATTGTTAAAGCAGCGGATCCAAGAAGTCGGTGTCGTTGTATCGGATAAAGTACTTAAGCTGGATGCCATTCTTAATCATCAGGTGGATCCGGTTTTGACCATGGAGATGGGACGGGAGTTTGCAAGACTTTTCAGAGACACCAAGCCGGACAAGGTGTTAACCGTAGAGTCCTCTGGTATTCCAATTGCCTTTACAACAGCATTGCATCTTGAGATCCCTATGATTTTCGCACGCCGCAAGAAGACATTAACGATGGATCAAGATACGTACAGCGAGCGTGTGCCTTCTTTTACCAAAGGCATTGTGACCGACATTATGGTTTCCTCGCATTTGCTGCATAAGGGTGAACGTGTGCTGCTTATTGATGATTTTATTGCAAATGGGGACGCGGCTCGCGGCTTAATTCGCATTATTGAGAAAGCGGAGGCTGAACTCGTCGGTGTCGGCATTGCGGTGGAGAAATCGTTCCAATCCGGCGGCAGTTCGATTAGAGAACGCGGCATTCGGGTGGAATCGTTAGCAAGAATTGCCTCGCTAGAGAACGGGCAAATCACTTTTGACTGATTTTACATCTAGTCTTTGACTTCCCTGATTGCCAATTATCCATTATAATGGTTACAAGGTAAGAGAGGAGGCTGACATCTATGGGTATCGAAAATGGTTCCATTGAATATTTCATGACTAAGCTTGGGGAAGCCAAAACACATTTTGAACGTGCTCTTGATTGTAAGCATACAGAATTTGATGATCTATATCCGTATATGATCGAACATCCTCAATTTTTCTGGTACAAACGCTATGTCGCTTGGTCTGAGTTGTTAACGATCGTCAAGCTCTGCACAGAGCTGACTATTGAATGGGAACAGCAATTTTCCGCAGCGCAAGTGGAATATATTCAGAAGCGTGTCATGTCAAGCAAGGTCCTTGATTTCTGGTTTGAAACGAATGATTCCAAGGAACATGTAAGCTAATGTAAATTCAAGAGGCCAATGGATCCGTTATGGATTCGTTGGCCTTTTTTCATTCCATAGGCAGTCTTCCGGAGAGATCTCGTTAGACACCATTTTTTAGTATGTTCATACTTTCAATATGCCTTTTGGTTTGTTCATTCCCTAATCGGTGCAAGGTGCGATACACTTCCGTCAAATAATAATCATATTCTTGATTGGTCTCATTGGAGTAATAAACCGACCAAGGGAGCCAAGAGGTCGCATAGCTGGCTTGGGACGTGTTATCTGTTTCCTCAAAGAGCTCCTGCAATTGATCAAATTCCTCCTCAGTAGCGGAAATCTCAAATTCATAATTGAGCGCGGTGCTGTCTTCCAATACTTCACCTGTCCCGACATTCACGTAATACGTTTTTTTGTCCAATATAAAAACCCCCAAGGTTATAATGGCGTTCTATTTCTTCGTCATGATTAAGTTAACCCTGATCTAATGGATTTATGTAAAGTTTCAACTAGACAGGAATTGGTGTATGCTTAAGGTGTAAACTGCATGGTTGGAGGTATGAGAAATGATAACAGAAGATCAATTGGATCTTTATCGTGTTGAAAGCACATTGCTTCGCGTGATTCGCGATGTTAGCCCAAGGAATGATGTCCGCGGCATTGTTGTCGCTTGGGATGATGATAGTGTTTTAATCCGCAAAAAAAATCGCAGAGTGGTCAAGCTCGCACGCAGCTATGTGTATCAGCCTTATGAAGCTGAACGGCCACCGGAATATATGCTTCCGCAAGAATTGATTGAACCGGATGATGCTGCGGATGAATCAGAATAAGGTTCCCATCACGGGCATCCAGATGGATTTGGTGAATTCCGAATACGGCAGTTACGTGCTAATTCGTAGCGATAGTCCGATGCGTACGTTGAATTCTTCGCCATGGGGCGGAGGATTCGGGATGCATGGATCGTTGATGAACAGGCAGGTACACAAGCTATATAACGAGGCTGATCCCCTTCGCGAGATGGATGATTTCATCCAACGGGAAGGGTTGAATCCTCAAGAGACGGCTGGTATGCTAACTGCAGCTTGGGTGAAGGATGTTGGGTACAGCACGCTAACGTGGACGCAAGATGGCGCAGAGGATACCGAGAACGAGACGAATCCACTGCACGTTTGTGCGTGGGTCACCGTAGGGCTCGGGAACAAGGCTAGGGCTGGCGCCGAGGTGCCTGCTGCCTCACTTTATCCCGGTACGATAAATACCATTGTCGTTATCGATGGGCAATTAACGGATGCCGCGATGGTCAACGCGGTGATTACCGCGACGGAAGCCAAGGCGGCTGCGCTTCAAGCTTTAGGCGTTGAAGTGGACGGACATCCGGCCACTGGAACGACCACGGACGCGGTGCTTATCGCCACGACATGCCGCGGCCGCTTGTACAGCTATGCGGGCACGGCTACAGCGCTGGGAAACATGATTGGAAGAACCGTGTACGAGGCTATCTTGGCATCGGGACAGTTGTATGAGAAAACGCCCTACTGATCCGTGAGGATACAGTGGGGCGTTTGTTTTGTATGTCCACATCGGTGCTTGCCGGAGGCACATCCAGCGATGAATAACATTGTTATGCCACGCCTATCTACGGTTTGCGGAAAACGCCGAAGGCGAGCCCGGCAGGATACACATCAACGCCATCCGGATCTTCGTCTTCATTTTTGAAATTGGGATCATGTACGATGCCTTCAGCTTCACCTTCTGTGAGATGTCGCTGATTGCCTGTGTATTTGGGTTCGAGAGCTTTGATTTCTTCCTCATCCATTCGTCATCCCTCCTTTGGGAATAGGTTTAGGAGCGGGGTTTGTATTTATGCATGGATTGTAAAAGTTTCGTTGACGAGCTTTCGAGTCCCATGTTATATTTATTTTTGTCACCACATCATTTGCGATCATGGCGGAATTGGCAGACGCGCACGGTTCAGGTCCGTGTGGGCTTACCCCCGTGGAGGTTCGAGTCCTCTTGATCGCATCAACCGTAACAACCCTTTCAGATTCTGAAGGGGTTGTTTTTTATTTCCTAGGAAATCATGCACAGACGGGTAGGCAGCTAGGCCTAAGACTTATATAATAAATATTATCTTGAAAGGAAATAGGGGGTCATCCTATGGAAGAAGATTGGAATTTGTTCGAACGCATCCGGGATCGGGAGCAGGTTCTAGTCTTTATGAACACTGCTTTGAAGCAGAAAGCTCCTTTCATAGGATATGGACAAAGAATTACAATTGTATTTAATATGTATAGCTTGTGGGACCTCTCGGACAGCTCAACGCAGAAGGCGCAGCAAGCCTTTTATGAGCTCGAAGACAAGCTTATTTCGCGGATGAAAGATCAGGGATATGCCCTCTATGCCGGGCGCATTTCTTCAAATAATAAAATGGAAATGTACTTTTACGCCAAGGATGACTGGGATTGGGAGCGGGAAATGAAACGGATACTGGCGGATTTTCCTAACTTCCGTTATTATTTCTCGATGAATTTGGACGCAGACTGGAGCTTCTACCTGGAAGAAATGGCGCCTTCACCCTTGGAAGAGCAGTGGATGCGCAATGCCAAGATCGCCTATGCGCTGAAGTGTCGGGGAGACAATCTGGAGAAAGCTAGGGAAGTTCAGCATTGGCTGCATTTTCCGGATTCAACCCGGATGGATGCGATGAAAAGCAAAGTGGGCGCACTTGGCTACAGGGTCATTGTCTCCGAATTTGATACGACACGTCAGGTGGAGCCATACGTGCTTCACCTGAGCAAATTACACACGCTGGATGTTCCGACCGTCAATGCGATTACCAAAGAATTGTTCGTTCTGGCCGCAGAAGTCGGCGGAACTTATGACGGCTGGGGGACGCGACTTATCCTGAGATTTCCTGCGAAACTTCGTGCGCATTTGAAACGTATATTCCTTAAGATGATCTCCGCCTTCAAATAGTGCCTAATGTCCAGGCGTATAGCGGTTTTCATGAAGTTTAGGTATAATGCATAGTATAGATTGTACATGTTTTCTAACAAAAGGAGTTGACAGTTTCATGGATAGAACGGTCACGGTTTCTCATTCAGGCAGTTTTGCTCATGTGCTTCAAACATTTGCCATCTCCCTCTTGGTTTCCTTTCTGGGGACACTGATTGGCGCTATGGTCGTTCCGCCTTCGATGATTATGCTTTTCGTCATTGCAGAAGTGGCCATGCTGGTGGCAGCCATCGTCATTCGGATTCGCGGCAAAAATATCGGATATGGTTTTCTTTATGCCTTTACGGCGATTTCCGGTGTAACCCTATATCCGGTTATTATGGCTTACGGGGGTATGCTCGGAGCTAACGTGGTATCGGGCGCATTCTTCGCGACAGCGGCGATTTTTGGCGGACTAGCCTTCTATGCGCACCGCTCACAACGTGATTTCAGCTTCCTCGGCGGCTTTTTGTTCGCTGGAACGATTGGCCTTGTCTTGATGAGTGTCATTGGCATGTTTGTTAACTTTGGTTCGATGACGAACTTGATTTGGTCGATGCTCGGCATTCTGATTTTCAGCGGTTGGGTGCTGTATGATGTGGCTCAATACCGCAATGGCGTATCGGCCGAAGAGGTTCCGCTCGCTGCACTTAATATTTATTTGGATTTCATCAATCTCTTCTTGTACATCTTGCGCTTTTTGGCTTCCATTGTTGGAGTTAGCCGGGACTAAGAGATAGAAATGGCTAGGAAAAAAGCACTTTCGACACCCGCTAGCGGGAATCGAAGGTGCTTTTTTAGTTTTGAAAATATGGGACATCCCCGCGAAAACATCGATTCACTTCCAGCAGGGTATGGAGAAGTAAAATGAGCTCAGCATGGCTTAGCTGAACTGTAGAGAATGTATCTTCCTGTTCGTGGTCACGAAGCCTCAATTCCAGCATGTGGTTGGATTTATCCATGTGGATGTTGAGCTGTTCAGTTAGGAGCATCTCTTCCCACATTCGATGCACCCCTTTCTCTCTAGTTACTTTAATATATGCAGCAGGGACGAGGTTAGAAGCGTGTTTGAAGGCTAGCAGCGCCGGACTGATTTTTTTGAAACAAGCACGATTTAAGCCCTCACTTCATACAATTTAGTGATCCTATATGGGGAGAGAGGAGATTGACCTATGGCGGCTTGCAATGCTTGGACGTATAGAGGGATTTCGTCTTCGGTGTTTCGTTCGTTACAACAAGTGGGCAAAAAACAAGGCTTCACCATTCCCAATGCTGCATCGGGTAAATTCATGATTACCGTGGTAGGCATGAACGTTGGTTTCCAATACGCTTGGGATATGAACGCACAGACCTTGCTGCTGCAGTGCGATAACAAACCGATGCTGCTCGGCTGTAGCACGATTAAGACATTTGCGGATAAAATTATTTCGGAGAGCGGCGGAAGAGTCAGTTGAATCCATGTCTTCCACCTGCCTTACCGTTTAAGTCCGGGGCTCTCTGGTTACAATAGGGAGAAAAAGGCAGGTGGGCGTATGGCCAAAAGTGATGACTTGGTCAAGTACATAACACAGCAGGTCGTGACGTTTATAGACACGCCAAGAGATGTTCGCCAACAAGCAAAAGCGATGCATAAAGAACAGCGGGAGCATTGGCAGACACGTTGGTTCGGCATGCTGCCCTTGGCAGCCCGGATGTTATTTGACCAGTTTAAACCCAAAAAATAAAAAGTCACAAAAAAAGGGCTGCCCGATAAGTAGAAACGTCTACTTGACGGAGAGTCCTTTTTCATTTTAATAAATATGCCCCATTTCCAAAGCGGTAGGCAGTTGAATGTATCTTGGTCCTTCGTGATCCAGAACCAGATAAGGTAACCCATCCTGCCATGCTTGATAGCCTAATACGGCCAGTGGCAGAGTAACCTGACCATCGTATAACGCTGTCACAAAGGTAAGATGTTGATCGGAGGCAAGAGCGCTTTGGAGTTCACTCAGACCAGCCACAGGAAGCGGTGAGCCGACAATCCATGGCATCCTTTCATAAGGATCAAAGGCTGGATGCATGATGGTGCTTGCTTCTTTTAATTCTGTTGTCGTCATCCGTGTGCTATCATCGGTCACAAGCTTGGGGGTCGGGTCTTCTTTAATAGGGAGTACCTCGCCTGACTTGGCATCCACATAGTACAATTGATTGTCAAGCTTGATTCTCCAAACAGCGGTTAAGCCGTCCATATATAAGCGGTCTTTGGCGATCGTTTCATTGGCGATAAAATCTGAATAAGTAATTGTTGCCGGAATGAGTTCTTGCTGTACCAACGAACGATACAGCGTGGTCAAACTGAAAAGTGGATGCTTGCCTGTCCCGTATTCCATTAATCGGAAGGAGCCATTTTCTACAGACTGTACGATCATATAACCGACTTCCTCGCCATGATCCGTGAGAATCACGACCCAGCCATGTGTCCCTGGACCAAGTGGGTAACTGTTCCAAACTGCTGATTGCCAGTTGTGGAATCCTTCTTCGCGAGCGAGCGCCATCCTCCACTTATCAACCGTAGCTGTTAAAGTAGATTCGCTTCGCAGATCCGGCACTGGCTTTGCAGTTTCAGCTAATTGACTGCTGATCGCTGCGGGTTGTCCTACCGATTGCACGAGGCTTGTCCGATCTGGATTATCGCCCGCTGAGCTTTGGGAGGGTATGAATAAGAGACTGCCAATACATATGAAGCAAGTTGCTGTCCATGCAGTCCACAGCTTCATCCGCGTTCACCTGCCTATCGCTAACTTCTCATTTGTATGAATCTATTGTAATTCTTATGCTATAAAAAGATTGTTAGAACCTGCAGCGTTAATTTGCGAGGTTTTAGCGACTATCGTCAGTTCCTAGGCGATCGCCCGGCGGTTAAATGAAACAATCCGCAATTGATGACAGAAACGGCGATGCGCGGCTTATGCTGCCAGTCGATTTCTCTGAGGCGGTTGCGGCATTGCGTTTCGATTTCATCCCTTTTATCCGGCTCTGCGTTTAGCAAAAGGCCGTTGTAGTAGGATTCGACACGGTCAATCTCGCTGCGGTGCTGCTCATTCGCCTCGTCCGCCCATCTATGGTCATAGGCGCTTATTTTACGTTCAAGCGTCGTTTCCAGCAGGTTCACGGCTTTGGTCAGCGATATCGTATCCGGCAAAATATGACTATTCGCCGGAAGCTTAGGAGAAAGACCTTTGGTCAACAGATGCTTATGAAAATTCTCGCGAATCTCGCCGTTGTTCAATTGGATGGCAAGGGAGTGGATTTCACTTCGTTTCCGGTCGCAGGCGAGTTCAACCTTGTAATTGATGCAAAACCACGTATCATACACGAGCGCAGCGTGATAGGTGGCTCCCGTAGGAAATGGCTCCTCAAACAGATGCACGAATTTCCCGCGTTCCCGAACGATAGAGAACATTTGCTCCAATCGTCTGCTGCCAAAAGTGACATCATCCTGCGGAACACGCGCTGTGATTGTCGTCGGAACGAAGCCGAAATAACGCCCCAGAATGCTGTCGGAGGAGCCGTCAGGCGCTTGTTCCTGGTTCGGTGCGGCTGGCGCGCCTGCATTAGGCGGACTCTTCACAGCCGTCGGTGCTGCCTTGGACTTGGCATCGAGCCTCATTTGTTCCGGATCGAATACGAATTTATAGGTCATGGTTTCAGCAGGCGTCCCGGTTCGCTCGACGAAGCTCCAATAATAAGGTCGGCCCGTCATTTCCCGATCTGCTTCCGGAGACAGCTTGGCTGTGACGTAAGATGGGCTTTTCTCTAGAATGGTGCAATCATAAGCTTCAAGAAACCGCATGACAAAGGTATGAACGTTTCGTTTGTTCATGGTCTGACCTCACCGCTTTGCGCGCCGCCTACGGCATCAAGGATATGTTGAAACTCAGTTCCATACACGGGATTGTGTTCGATTTCTTCTTTGATTTCGGTAAAAGAATGACCCAGCTCGTCGATTTTCCTGCGAATATCCTCGCGTGACCCTGCTTCCATCACCATGCGGAATAACGAGGTTTCAAGAGATCCCTTCTTCTCGATTTTCTCCAAAATCGTATCGAGCTGCCCGATAACCATCTCAAACATATTGATTTTCTCATGCAGCAAAGAGAGGATGTGCTCTTCAATCGTATTGTTTGTCGATAGATTATAGATGTTCACATCATGCGTCTGGCCAAGTCGATGCACACGGCCAATCCGTTGTTCCACGCGCATCGGGTTCCACGGCAGGTCAAAATTAATCATGTTATGGCAAAATTGCAGATTAATTCCCTCGCCGCCAGCTTCCGTGGCAACAAGCACTTGTACGCGATTGCGGAATAAATCCATCATCCAATCTTTTTTGCCACGGTTCATGCCGCCGCGATAGGGGACCGCTGTAATTTTATGTTCTTTCAAGTAGTTGAGCAGATACTCCTGGGAAGCGCGATACTCCGTGAAAATGATGACTTTATCATTAATCTCTTGAACGAGCTTCATGGTGGTTTCCGCTTTGCTATTCGATTTGATGCTGCGGATCAGCTCGACAAGCTCCCATATTTTGGCGCGTACAGGCGAATCTTCCGCTGTTTTTTTGAACAAATTCACGAGCGTAATGAAGACGGCATCCCTGGAGGAGCAGACCTCGCGCTGGAGGGTGATGAGCGAAAGCATGCTGTTTAAATCGCCGGAGCTCTCTGCATACCGCGTTCGGACGAAATTGGTGACGCCGTCATAGAGCGCCTGCTCGTCTGGTGAAAGCGTCAGCGGGATATTTTTCACCACCCGCTTGGTGTAATGAACACCGCCGTCGCCACGACGATTTCGGATCATCACCTTGGACAGCTCCTGCTGCAGCTGAATCTCATTTTTCGGGATCCTTTTGCCGACAACAAAATTGGACTTAAAGGAGCTGTGAACACCGAGTTGACCGGGCTTGAGCAGGGTGATGAGATTATAAAGCTCTTTCAAATCATTTTGAACCGGTGTGGCGGTGAGCAGCAGGCAATATTTTTTGCGCAGCTCATTGACGAAGGTGTAGTTGGTCGTTTTTTTATTTTTTAATTTATGAGCTTCATCGACAATCAGCATGTCGTATTCCAGACCCATCACGATTTCCCGGTGAGGATCGCGTTTGGCGGTATCCATGGAGGCCACGATGATGTCACTTTGCTGCCACATGTACGCTTTTTTATGGGCGATGGCAGGTATGCCGAATTTGGTGTTTAATTCTCGAACCCATTGCAGGACAAGGGATGCCGGCACCAGAATAAGGGTTTTGCGGACTAACCCGCGGATCATGTATTCTTTTAAAATCAACCCAGCCTCAATCGTTTTCCCGAGTCCCACCTCATCGGCCAAGATGGCTCGACCGCGCATTTCATTAAGTACTCGCTTCGCTGTCTCTATCTGATGAGCCATAGGCTCAAGCTGCCCCAGATGAGGAAGGCACTGCATTTCATCAAACGTAGAAATAAGCCCCGACTCTTCCGATTCGTAGGCGAGCTGGTACAAAGTCCAATCGTCCCACGGCCCTCCTCCGCGCACACGATGATCCAGCTCAGTAAACCAGTCCCTCTCAAAGTGCATGTCCAACCGATGATGAATGGGGCGAATGTTCTCTTGCTGTTCATGTTGACGCATCGTTGTGCCCTCCTAAGAGTTTTCATAAGAAAACTGACTTCGTGAACCTAAGCTTGTATGAAGCACGGGCGCTAAACGCCGAATACGTGTTAGTATGTCCATAAGAGGCGCTTTCATAACTTTTTCCATGGTAAAACAGATGAGGGGATCAGGGCGGGAGCTTGGAGAGGGAGAGGAATCGTAACTTAAGGCGGTTATGTGGTATGATAGAGGTTGTCTTTTGACAAGCATGGTTGGAAAGAAAGGGTGAATATTTCGATGACGGCATGGCGATTTATACATACGGGAGATCGTTCTCCTGCTGAAAATATGGCTTTAGATGAAGCGATTTTGACCGCTCATAGCGAGGGAATCGTCCCTCCTACGGTGCGTTTTTATGGATGGAATCCAGCAACCCTGTCGATCGGTTATTTCCAAAAAGCAGCCGAGGTCGATCAGGAGGCCGTGGCCAATGAAGGGATTGGTTTCGTACGCCGCCCAACAGGAGGCAGAGCGGTTCTGCATGACAAGGAGCTGACCTACAGCATTATTGTAGCCGAGGATTATCCGGGCATTCCCCGAAATGTGACGGATGCTTACCGCGTCTTGAGCGAGGGGCTGCTGCAAGGTTTCCGTGCGTTAGGACTTAACGCTGAAATGGTGCAGCTTGCAAGCGATGAGGAGAAAGAGAAATATGCATCGGCAGGCTCAGCCGCTTGTTTCGATTCTCCATCCTGGTATGAGCTCGTGGTTGAGGGGCGTAAAGTCGCCGGCAGCGCGCAGGTACGGCAAAAGAACGTCGTGCTGCAGCACGGCTCGATTCTGCTGGATATGGATACGGATCAACTGTTCCGTATGCTGCGTTTCTCTAATGAGAAGGTGGCAGAGCGGATGAAGACGAGTTTTTCGAAAAAAGCGGTGGCGATTAACGAGCTGCTGCGGGCACAGGAGAAAGAGGCCGTTACCTTGGGTCAAGTTGAAGAAGCGTTCCGACGTGAAATTGGTCTCGGTCTAGGTGTGAAGCTGGTTGAGGACTCGTTGACACCGTTTGAGATCGAATTGACCAATCGTCTTGTGCAAGAGAAGTATGGGACGGATGAGTGGAACTTGCGGCGATAATGGTGAGGCGTATGGTTTACTAAGCTTGGGTAGCTGAACCAGTAGGATAGGGGGAAATAGGGGAACTACAGGACCTCTGTCAAGAAAGTAAACACATCATTAAGTGACGATCACGCAGTTTCTGAAAAGGTCGCCGCAAACTGAACAGGCGAAACATAGCCGAGGGAGCTATGAACTCGTTTGCGGTTATAGAAGAATTCAATATACCGAAAAATGGCTTCGTATGCCTGGTGCTTGGTTTTGAATTTCGTGCAATAAATAAGTTCTTTCTTTAAAATGCTGTGGAACGACTCTATGCAGGCATTGTCGTAGCAGTTCCCTTTGCGGCTCATGCTGGCTTGCATAGAGTATGAAGCTAGCTTTTCTCTGTATTCTTTAGAGGCATACTGTGATCCACGATCGGTATGATGAATAAGTCCCTTAGCTGGCTTTTTAGCTTGATGAGCGGCTTCTAGAGCGCTCAGAGTGAGCTCTGTTGTCATCCGATCATGAAGTCGCCAGCCTACAATTTCTTTGGTGCACAAGTCCAAAACACTTGCTAGATACAGCCGGCCTTCTCGACACGGGATATACGTAATGTCTGCCACCCAGACCTTCTCAGGCTTATCGGTTGCAAACTTTTGATTAAGTACATTTGGGGCAATCGGGAGGCTGTGATTAGAATCTGTCGTTTGCACTCTAAATTTGCGAGATACGCAGGAACGTAAACCTAGCTCTTTCATGTAAACACTGACGGTACGCTCTGAGATGGCTAAGCCCTCTTTCCACAGCATACGAGTAATTTTGGGGCTGCCATAGCGTTCCCCGGAATCATGAAAGTGATAAACAATTCGCTTCAGTAGCGCTGTTTTATGCAATTCCTGCTCGCTTGGTAGCGCCTGTTGCCACTTGTAGAAACCGCTCCTCGATACCTGCATGACCCTGCACATCTTCGCCACCTGAAACTCAGAGCGATGATCTTCGATGAACTGGAACCTTAGTTCCTTTCTTTGCTGAAGATGTGCAGCGCCTTTTTTAGGATCGCTAGTTCTTCCTGCAGATCCTGCTTCTCCCGCTCAGAGGCCTGCAGGCGTTTCTCAATGTCCCGAAGTTTCTCTGGGTTACCTACAGGCTCGTTTTCAAAGGAACGATATTTTGTCATCCAATTCTTTAATGTTCCAGCGGGGATGTTCATTTCCTCTGCGATTTCCGGTAATGTCTTTGTTTGTTCTTGAACGTATTTTACTGCTTGTTTCTTAAAATCTTCATTATATCGTTGGCGTTGCTCTCCCATGGGCGGACACCCTCCTATTCGTTAAGTCTATTATTGGGGTCACTTAACGATGTGTCCACTTCTAATTCTAGCCCCATACAGGACGCTATTTAGGGGTAAAGTAGTTGTCGGGGGACTTGAACGGAACTCCAGGGTCTTATTTCTGGAAAATGCGGGCATATTCGTATGAAAGCTCCGAAATAACGGCCTGGAGTTCCCTTCCGTCGCTACACACGGTGGATTTCGCTGAAATAGCGCCCTGGCGTTCCTCGTGTGAGGATTTAAAAAACCTAAGGCAGATGCCTTAGGTTTTTTGCTGATTACGAGAACGTGCGAACAAACTCCTCTTGCAGCTTGCGGGTATATGCCCCTGGCGTGCCGGCTCCAATCGTGAGGCCATCCACTTCCAGAATTGGCGTTATTTCTACCGTTGTTCCTGTAATAAAGGCTTCGTCAGCCGCCATAAGCTGTTTCGTCGTAAAAGCCTCTTCTTTAACCGGTATTTCCAAAACTCCAGCTAAACGCAATACGACTGCTCGGGTGATACCGTGCAAAATCAAATGATTCGCAGGATGCGTATAAAGCACGCCATCCTTGATCATCATCAGGTTAGATGCGCTGCACTCCGTCACCGTACCTTCTCGATGCAGTACAACCTCCTGCACGCCGTGATCGAGCGCTGCTTGCTTGGCCATGACGTTGGGCAGCAGATTGAGCGTTTTGAGATCGCATCTTAACCAGCGAATATCGGCAAACGTAATAGCTTTAATCCCGTTATGTATGGTTGCCGTTGGTCTAGGGACTTCCGTGCAATAGGCCAGCATGATCGGTTCTGCCTGAGTCGGAAACGGATGCGCGCGTGGAGCTTCCCCTCGGGTGATTTGCAGATATAAGGTGCCTTCGATCAGCTTATTTTTGTCCACCAGCTCTGTGAGAATTTGACCGATTTTTTCGATGGTAAAAGGGAGGGTAAGCCGCACCTCGCTGGCGGTTCTTTGAAGCCTCTGCATATGGGCGTCCTGCTCATACAGTTGGCCCTGATAGACACGGAAAACTTCATAAATACCGTCTCCGAAATAATAACCGCGATCATCGGGCGAGAGCTGAATATCCTCTTTATTCATAAATTCATTTTTATAAAAATACATGTCTCTAACCTCTCCTTAGGAAAAATAAATAACGAACAAATGTTCTAAAGTTGAGCGAATTGTGGTATCCTAAATACAGGTTAGCAGAGGAATCCGCTATCGTCAAAAGCAACGAACCGCCAGCTCGCTTTCTATAAAATAAAGAGAGATTTCGAGGAAATTCTAGCTAAAGCGATATTTACTTGTTTTATTAAACAAAATTGGTCCTTTGGCCATTCGAAGGTCCATATCTAGTGTTGTATAATGGATTTCTCACACCAGATATTGTAATTTTCAATTTAGTTGGAGCTGAAACTGTAGCTTATTGGGAGGGCATTTATCAATGGGGATTTCGCAATCAGGTAAGAGGCTGGAAGGGTTAAGCGAGAAAATATTTTTGGATCGCTATGCGCTTAAGAATGCGGATACGAGCTTTGCTAAAGTGGGAGACACCGTACTCGTATTGACGAAGGATGATCCCAAATTCCCAGCCAAAGAAGTAGGCGAAATTATTAGCCGTGAAGGCGACATCGTGCAAGTAAGAACACGCAGTGGCGAGACAGTCAAATCTGCAGTTGAGAAGCTTACATTAAACATAGAAAAGACACCGGAAGAAATGTGGGATCGTTTGGCCGGAGCCATGGCATCCGTGGAAACGACACCCGAGAAACGCAAGGAATGGACGGAGAAATTCAGATATATTTTGGATGATTGGAAACTTGTTCCAGGCGGACGAATTGCAGCAGGAGCGGATGCAAGCGACGAGTTAACGTTGTTCAACTGTTATGTGATCCCATCTCCTCACGATAGCCGTGGCGGCATTATGAGCACACTTTCAGAAATGACGGAAATCATGTCACGCGGCGGTGGTGTGGGAATCAATCTGTCTTCCCTTCGACCACGTCGTTCCGTTGTCAAAGGAGTTAACGGCTCTTCGAGCGGTGCTGTATCATGGGGCGGCTTGTTCAGCTATACAACAGGTCTGATTGAGCAAGGCGGAAGCCGTCGTGGCGCACTCATGCTGATGATCAATGACTGGCATCCTGATCTGGAAGATTTCATTACGGTGAAGTCAACGATGGGACAAATCACCAATGCCAATTTATCCGTTTGCGTAAGCAATGGATTTATGAAGGCCGTGAAGGAAGATTTGGAGTGGGAACTCGTTTTCCCAGATACGACGGATCCTGAATATAACGAGAAATGGGACGGCAATTTGGAAGCTTGGAAACAACTTGGCAAAGCCGTCAAGCCTTACCGCACAGTAAGAGCTCGTGAGGTGTGGCACACGATTATTGAGTCCGCTTGGAAATCGGCTGAGCCTGGTGTTGTGTTCATGGAATACTACAACCAAATGTCGAATAGCTGGTATTTCAATCCGATTATTTGTACGAATCCGTGTGGGGAGCAGGGGCTTCCGGCTTGGGGAGTTTGCAACTTGTCGGCGATTAACTTATCCAAATTTTATGATGCAGAGAAACATGATGTCGATTGGGCGGATCTGGCTACGGTTGTTCGCTACTCGACGCGTTTCCTTGATAATGTCATTGACAAAACGCCTTATCATTTTGAAGAAAACCGTGAGAATCAACAGAAGGAACGCCGCGTAGGCTTAGGATCAATGGGCTTGGCGGAACTCATGATTAAGTTGAAAATTCGTTACGGTAGTCCGGAATCCTTAGTGTTTTTGGACAAAATCTACGGCTTCATGGCAAGAGAAGCTTATCTGGCATCAGCGGAAATCGCCTCTGAAAAAGGATCTTTCCAAGCGTTTGTTGCAGATAAGTTCCTGGAAAGCGGCTTTATGAAAAATATGACCAAGGTATTCCCGGAAGTTGGCGAAGCCATTAAGAACAGCGGAATGCGCAACGTAACGGTCATCACGCAGGCTCCAACGGGAAGCACAGGGACGATGGTTGGCACTTCGACGGGGATTGAGCCGTATTTTGCCTTTGAATATTTCCGTCAAAGCCGTCTGGGCTTTGATAAACAATATGTGCCGATTGCTCAAGAATGGAAAGACGCTAATCCGAATCAGGAATTGCCGGATTACTTTGTAACTTCCATGACCTTAACGGCTGAAGATCATATTCGAGCACAAGCAGCGATCCAGAAATGGGTTGACAGCTCGATCTCCAAAACAGCGAATTGCCCATCCGATTTCACAGTTGAAGAGACCAAACGGTTGTATGAATTGGCTTTTGATTTGGGTTGTAAAGGCGTTACCATCTACCGTGATGGAAGCCGTGATGTGCAAGTTCTTAGCACAAGTTCAGACAAGAAAGAGGAGAAGAAAGTTGAGAAGGCAGAAGCAGCACCTGTTGCTGTAGCTGCGGAAGCTGTGAAAGAAGAAGCCAGCTTAACGAATCTTTCAGGCAAGCTTGCGGTTAATGTTGACGCCAAAACAGAGCAAGTTTTCGATAAGCAATATAAGCGCCGTCCGCAAATTCTGCGAGGCGCAACCTATAAAGTGAATACTCCATTCGGCATGGCGTATATTACGATTAATGATATGAACGGAACGCCGAGTGAAATATTCCTCAACGTGGGGAAAGCCGGATCAGACGTTTTTGCGATGTCTGAAGCACTAGGCCGCGTGTGCTCGTTGTTCTTGCGTTACGGCGACCATGGGGACAAAGTGAAGCTGCTCGTGAAGCACTTGAAAGGCATTGGCGGCTCCGGCGCCATTGGATTTGGCACGAACCGTGTCGAGTCGATCGCTGACGCGGTTGCCAAAGCGCTCGAGCAGCACGACGAAGTGATGAACGAGCAAGACGACGCGCGGAACTACGTGACCGCGACGAGTGAAGTGCTGGATGCGCCAGCTCCGGCACCGGTGGCTGCTGTTAGCGGGCACACCGCACATAGCGCGCATGGCAGCAACGCTGCTAGCGCCGCGACGAAGGACTTGTGCCCGTCTTGCGGTTCCGCTTCGCTGATTAACAGCGAAGGGTGTAAGAATTGCGCGAACTGTGGCTACAGTCGCTGCTCATAAGAGGACCAGGGGCGGGAGCCCCTGGTTTTTTTTGTCAAATTCCATAATTAATTAGAATTGTTCCATATTTCTTTGGACGGATTGTTCCATAATTCATGAGAAATACAACTTCATGCATGAATATACAACATTGCCGAGGCTGATTTCAAATGGTCTTGGCATTTTTATTCCAAACTCCATATTGATGGACTGTTTTCGAAATTATTCTTAAGAAGTTAATTGAATACAATACTCAGTTTATTAATAATCAAAAGAATTGTACATTTGCAGGCATTTAGAATCATATAAGAAGATTTGAGTGGTTTGTTCTTGATTTGATTAAGAAGGGAATGCAAAAATGAAACCATTTAAAAATCAAATAACAATGTATGAGGATGAATCTGTTGAGGGATTTGTATTTAGATTAGCGCACATTAATTACATACCTACAAATTTTATGAGAATTGAAAAGTTAAAAAGAAAATTCGATAAAGAGCAAATATCAATATATTTTAAGGCAATCGAAACTTTATCAGAAGCTAAAATAGTTGAAGAGAATTTATTGCACGAATGGAGTAAGGATTATTTTACACTTCCTGATTGGAACAGGGGACAATATTCACGATTTTGTCCAGAATGTTTATTAAATAGAGCGTACCATCGTATGAATTGGGGATTATCATTCACAACACATTGTAAAATACATCAAGTATATCTACTAGAAAACTGTATATGTTGCAATAAAAGGATTAATATTCAAGAAATAGTTAGCGACCAATGTTTCGTATGTAAAAAAGAATTAACTAATTTTATTGCTAGTAGTATTTTAGAAGTTCAAAATTATTTGAATCTTGATGAATATTACGCCACTTCATTTTATTCAATCTTCCTGACATATAAAGAGTATTTAAAGTTCTTTAGAAGAGTAGTTTATATTTTGGGGACGAGATATTTGAAATTATCTATTTGGGAAAAAGAAAAGTATTATTTTAGAAACAATGGTTATTTAGAAGATATAACTCAACTGTGCGAATTGAACAAGATTGTTTATTCTATTTTTGAAGCCTGGCCCTCTGAAGCTGTAAATTTCTTAATTAAAAATTGTGATATTGGGATAGGTTATTATTGGCTAGAAAACGAACTTTTTTATATAATAAGCAAATTAAAAAATGAAAATTTAAGGAAAATGTTAAGAAACTCTATTCATCGCGACTATGGATGGATTAATTCCGATAAGTCAATTCTTGAAAGGTTAATAGGACATGAAGAACGTGAGTTTGATCGAATGTATGTGCGAGTTTCAGATTTGAAATTTGTTATGCCAAAACATAAATTCTATGAGTTAGAATTGAATCTAAATGAATTTGAAGTTAAACAACATTCATGGACGAAAAGGTTGTATTTATTAAAATCGAGTTTTAAAAATAAATATTTGTTATCATTGTAAATCGTTTAAAAAATAAAGGCGACCGTTAATGGTCGCCTTTATTTTTATTCATACATTTCCAGTAGAATGTTCTTTACTTTTTTTACTTCGCTGGATTTTAAAGATAGTAGTAAATTTACAATTTGCTCCAAATCATCTGATTTATCTTTAGTTCGACTTTTTTGCCTAGTATATTCAAATAAGTCATACAATCCAACGTTCAGTGCTGTCGCAATTTTAGAGAGATTTAGAACTGAGATGTTTTTCTCAGCACGTTCTACTCCACCAATATATGTATAGTGAAAATCAGCTAACTCTCCTAATTGTTCTTGTGAGAACCCTCTTTGCTTACGTAAATCACGTATTCGTTCACCAATTAATTTTAAAGTAGGATCTGACATTGTCTAACACCTCTAATTGAAGTGTAGTCAAGATGCAAGAAGTCAAACATGCGTGCAATCGTATTATAACAATTAAAATACTATCTATTTGTATTAAAATGCCAGTTTTTGGTGATATTAATAGTAGTAAATTAATAGGAGGTGTTAATTGTGGAAACATTATTTGATTTATTTCCACTGGAGAGAGCTGAGATTACTAACAAAGGGTTGTTTTTCAATGGAAATTGGTATTCGTGCAGCATCGCAATTAAAGAGCAGTGGTTCATATTTAAAGAGGTAATGTCTAGAGAGACTCCTATTTATGTAGACAGAAATGATAATGAGTATATTTTAGTTGTGTTAACCGATGGTAGTCTTACAATTGCATATAGAATAAAAGATGGAATAGGGATGAGTGAGCAAAATATACTTACTTATCAAGAAAAGATAAGAGATCTAAAGCAGCAATTGAAAAATCGGAAAAGAGTAAGAAAATGATGGGAAATTCTAATCGAGTAAAGTATTTAAAAAACCAACTAGATATTTATCCAGATGAGAGTATTTCAGGTTATCTTTTCAGATTGTCTCAGTGTAATCATTATCATAATATTAATTATTTATCTAAATACCTTTGTTTATCATTTTACCAAGCGCAAAATAATCAATTCACTCGAGAATCTCTAAGTAAACTTAATGACTTGAATGGCTGCCTTGTAAATTTTGGGTTAAACAATGGATTTGAATTAGAAGAACGTATTGGGTCAGATTTATATACTAAAATATTGATGAGAAATAAAGTAAAGTACTGCCCGCTGTGCATTCAGGATAAATATTATCACCGAACAATCTGGATGTTGGTCCCTTGTCATTTATGTATTGAGCATAAAGTGAAATTGGTGGATCAATGCCCTAACTGTGATTACTTTATAAGTATGGCGGCATTTATTGATCAAAAATGTGCTAAATGCTCTTTTGAATTCATTGATACAGAATCAATAGTAATAGAGAATAATATTTTCGTAGAGTCACAAATACAATTATCCAAAGGATTTCGGAATGATAATTTCATGATAATGAAGAATTGCAATTTTGTTGAATTTATTAAATTAGCTTTCCATAGCTTTCACTTACTTAATGGTGCCCCTGATTATATCTCTCTAACATTAGAGGAACTGTCAATATTTCATAATCGTTCCAATGGTGAAAAGAGTGGATTTATGCTAGCTATTGCTACAGCAAATGTGTATTGGATGTATAATGAATTCCCAAATCATTTCTTACTTGTTTTAGATAATTTCATAACACGTAATCGTGGACAAGTAAATTATGAAAAATTAAAAGCATTTGATGAACTCTTTGACACTAAGGATTTTTTATGGATCCAAGAAGCTTACAACGCATATTTCATTAATCAAATAGATAAAGGAAAAATAAGAAGGGATTTTTCAACTTTTAAGAAGAATCCACATTTACTATTAAAAAGAACGAATGTGCGGAGAGAAGAGGTTAGACAACTCACAGGGATAGCTTATGAAAAGCTTGACGAACTAAGTAATTATCAGGAGTTGAAGCTTGAAAAAATTTTATCTAATGGGATATCAAGGTATTTAGTCGAGATAGCAACCCTGGATAACTATTTAAACGAAAAGGAGTCACTAATTACAAGAAAGGAAGTTGGATTAGTATTAGGGATAAATTCATACTCAGTTAATAGTGTGGTTAGTGCTGGCTATTTAACACCAATTCAAATTGCAAAGTCGCGGAATAAACAGTTTCAATTAGATGAAGTGAAAAAGTTAATGGAGAGGTGTAGTGGTCAAATTGTAACAAGGCTGAACCCTAACTTTATTAAATTTCATGATGTACTAATCAAATTTTCTACATGTTCGCTAACAATAGTTGATATTATTTCTTTTACGCTATCGCGGCAACTCAAGCCCTTAAGATTTCTACCTAAGGGGACTATTGCAGACAATTATTATGATGAAAATGAGATTAAGACCTGTCTGGAAATAGTTAAAACAAATAAACAAGAAGAAAAAGGTTATTATTTTCAAGATGTTATGAAAAAATTAAAAATTGGAGAAAAGAGGTTATGGAGGGTAATAAAAGAAAATGACATTGCTGCGGATTACACTTTACATATGAAAGATGGTAGAAAAAGATATTATTTTAAAGAAGATACAATTTCAAAAATTCAGCATTGTTTAAGCAACAAGGGTAATGAAATAAAATTAAAAAGAAAGATTGGTGATAAATGAGACTAGAAGGAATAATTAAATTTATCCAGGAAGGTTCATATTTGAAGCTGAAGCAAGAGAAAGAAAAGTTAAGTCTGTTAAAAAAAATGATTAGAACTGAACAGGATGCACTAGAATTAAAACGATTGGTTTGGAAGAAATATGGTGTGGTTGGTGAATTTGAAATCTGTAAGCAATACAGTTACAACCACTTGGATTTAAATGTATTACTTCTTGATCTTGGAATTTTTCATCAAAATACATACATAAAAGGTGAAGATTTATCTGAAGAAGAGAGCATTCCTAATAAATATTTTTTGAAGTATACAGCTAATAAAGATATTAAAGAGCAGATCTTAGAATCACATTTTGAATCCCAAATTACTAATATGGGGTTAACTAGAAAAGTTGGACTTTGGAAAGAATCTTATGATAGGTATGAGGTATTAAATAGATTTTGGGAAAAGGAAAAAGTGAGGACATTAGCATCAATTGATTGGAAGTTAGAGAAAAAAATTACTATCAGTGGTGGAATACTATCAATTGTTGAATCGCCAGTCAGATATAGATCAGATATGTTGGTTGACATCCTAGGTTTAGAGACAATTTTAAATAGGGCTAGAGTTGATCCCAATAAATTAGTCGAGTTTACAGCTAGAGGCTTTTTGACAAATAAAGATTTGAAAAACTTGAGGAAAATTATCGCAGTTAATAGAAGGTATTTGTTAATGACAATTCAAAAAGAAATGAAAAAGAAAGAGTATTGGATCACTAAGATGACCCAAATATCAAACCTGGGTAAGTGACAATAGATCAAGGAAAATAAAGTGTGTTAGTGGAAAATAAAGTTCGATAGTGAATGTTTACTAATGTAAAAATTCGGGCCAGTGGTTTTGCTGGTACCAAACCGGCGATCCGCTAAACTAACGGGCAGCATTCCTATTATGAAGAAATACGAGATTTGAGATATAAAAAGACTCCTTGGTATGATGTTAATGGGTCCCAGATGCTGGCCAGCGTCGGATCCAAAAACAAAACCAAGGAGACTACAACATGCATTCTACTCAAAATGAACGAATTAATCAAATCACTTCTTCTACTTTAATTATCGGAGTCGACATCGCAAAATTCAGACATGTGGCTTCGTGCGCAAGACTTCCGCGGAGTTGAGCTCGGGAAGCCTATCACGTTTGAAAACAATCGAGAAGGCTTTGAATTATTTGTGAGCTGGTTCAAGAAGATTGCGACGGAGCAAGGGTTCAAGGACGCCATAGTTGGTATGGAACCAACGGGTCACTACTGGCTAAACCTAGCCCATTTTCTTAAAGAAGAGCAAGTAAGATACGGCGTAGTGAACCCACTACACGTAAAGAAAAGTAAAGAATTAGATGACAATTCACCAACAAAGAATGACATGAAGGACGCAAAAGTTATCGCACAGTCACGGCTGTTAAAAACTTGACCATTCTATCCATATTGATCAGCGCTGGATCGGTACATCCAGTCTATTACTATTTTCATCGGAAACATCATACTTCTTAAAATGGCATTAGGCATGAGTCGTTCCATTTACCAATTCGATTCCATGGATTCGGATCATGCTAAATGGAAGAAGGTTGTTCGCGCGGCAACGAATGAAATCCAGCCGAATAAATAGCCTGCCGGAACCTATTATCTGGCATCCACCGCTGTTTATTTAATCAATGAAAAATGTATGGATCACGTTTGCAATTGAATGTTTATTGGGAAATTGAGGCAGTATAAATAGGGTTCGATCTACATTTTGGAAGGGGTTAAATAATATGAATAATATCCTTCTTATTATCGTGTTGGTAATTCTTGCTTTACCTCCAATCATTTTTTTCGGTTACATGTATGCATTATCTAAGAATCCAAAGCATTCCATCATTCGTTCTCATCCGTTTCTCGGCTGGATAAGATATTTACTTGAAAAGTTGGGGCCAGAATTTCGTCAATACTGGTTTGACAATGATACAGAAGGCAAACCTTTCTCGCGGGCTGATTTTGTCGGACTCGTTTATGCCGCGAAATATCGAACAGATCTTATTTCCTTTGGAGGTAGACGAGACTACGAGAAACCAGGATTCTATTTGTCGAACGCCATGTTCCCCAAATTGACCAGTGAGCTGAGAGTTGATAATGATGTGCTCTTACATGGAAGGAAATATGTTATTACTGACGAAGGGCTTTTCACAAGGAAAGAGAAGATCGTGCATGAACAAATTAAGCCTTGGCTATTGCATGATGACGATACAATCGTTGTCGGACAGAACCGCTTGCATCCTTGGCGGCTAAAAGGCATGTTCGGCGCCTCGGCCACTTCGTACGGAGCTGTAGGGGAGAATTATATACTGTCTACTGGAAGCGGTGCATTCATGGCAGGCGGTTCATGGATTAATACTGGTGAAGGCGGTGTAGCGGATGTTCACTTGGCTACCGGCGTTGATGTTATTTCCCAGATCGGACCCGGCATGTTCGGATTCCGCGATAGTACAGGTCTCTTTTCTATAGATGCATATAAACAAAAAGCTAACACCTCTAATATCAAGGCATTCGAGATAAAGCTTCATCAAGGAGCTAAAATTCGCGGGGGGCATTTGGAGGGCTCTAAGGTTACGGAGAAAGTTGCAAGAGCTCGTTTAGTACCCGTGGGGAAAACCGTAAATTCACCAAACCGGTTCGAATTCCTTACTAATCCCGAAGATGCACTACGCTTCATAGATAGGCTGCAAAGAGAAGGAGGCAAGCCGGTAGGTGTTAAAATCGTTGTAGGAGATCCAAAGCGACTCGAGCCTTTTTTTCAGGCAATGGTGGACTTGGATATGTATCCTGATTTCATTACTGTTGACGGTTCTGAGGGAGGTTCAGGTGCAACCTTCAAAGCGATGGCGGACGGTATGGGGCTGCCACTCTTTACCGCACTGCTGATTTTAGATGATACGGCTAGAAGATTCGGCGTGCGCAATCGTTTTAAAATATTCGCTTCTGGTAAGCTCGTTACTTCCGATAAAGTGGCAATCGCGTTGGCATTGGGGGCAGATTGTGTGAACTCTGCACGCGGCTTCATGATGGCTAATGGCTGTATTATGGCTATGCAGTGCCATACCGGCAAGTGCCCGACCGGCATTACGACTACGGATTCTAAATACCAAAAGGCCCTGGCTCCTGAAGAGAAACAATGGCGGGTGATGAACTATATTCTTCAGTTGAGGGAAGGCTTGTTCTCTTTGGCAGCAGCATGCGGCTTGGAAACTCCTCGAGAATTTAGAAGAGAACATGTGGTATTTACTAATGAAAAGGGTCAAAGCATAAGAATCATAGACATGTTTCCTTATCCAAAATGAATATAACCTAAGAACTTCATCTCTACCCATAAGTACATATAATATGATATATGTCCAAATCGGCCATTTTTTTTCGTAAAAAGCTGTGAGCTTCATACTCCCAGTACGCCTCAGCCCACAGAGCACAGCCACATACAAGGCGTGCTTGAGTCTGCTGGAGCCACGTTTTGTGATCCGATTAATCGTAGCCATAAACATATTGCTGCTTTTACGGATCTTTTTATGTATAATTTTGTGGGTTTGTCCCCTTATTTGTCTGAAGAACACTTAACCATGTTCAAATCCGGGTCTAAACCTTCTGATTGGCAAGTGCAACCTCCAAGTTTGGAGCAGTTGGCATCTTTACTTAAAGGACAATTGGAGCACATTAAATCGCAACTCGAAACCCGGAATCTAGAAGAAAAAGCAAACAAGCCTTTGAGCGTTTACTATAAAATGTCGTAATTCAAGTCCAATAAAAAGTGTGTGATAACCCGATGATTTACCATTGTTAGGTTCACACTTAATAGAAAGGGTCGTCCATTGAAAGATGGCCCTGATTGTGGACTTTTATAAATGTTGAAGCACGTAGTACGATGAAGTCTATTCAATCCTAGAAGCAAAACAATCGCAACCCTTGGTTGAAAGATATGTACCTAATTGGCGTAGCTGAGATTTAAAGTGCATGGATTAATATGCCGTTCGCTATGGGAGTTGTACCTTCTTTGACGGCAATCGCGCTGCCGGGCTAGCAGTTGTCATGTTGCTAGCCACCATCTTTGTGTGTCGTAGTATACTGTGGAACTAATAAGGATATTGTTTTCATTGCATCAGCAGGATTCGTAGCAATTAACTGTTTCTAAGTTTGTATGAAAAAAATAAAAGACAACAAGGAGTAATGTGAAAATAAAGTGGACTGCACGTATTGTACAGGGATTGTTGGTTGTTGGTTTTATTATGTTTGGCATTATGAAACTTACTGAGAATGCACAGCAAGTTGAACTGTTTACTGAAGACTTTGGTTATGCAAAAGGCTTTATGTATTTTGTTGGAGCTTGTGAGGTTTTGGGAGCACTCGGCTTAATAGTTGGGTTTAGAGTAACTAAAATCACTTTATTTGCATCTTTGGGGCTCGTATTATTGATGGCAGGTGCCGTAATCTCCCATTTAAATGCAGGTCAAGGTATGTCGGCTGCATCTGCAGCAATTATTCTTTTTATTTTAAGTTTATTTATCTTGATTAGAAGTATACGGACTATTAATCAGTTTAATAAGAAGAAATGAATAGGATAGCTATGGAGTTGTTCGGTTTTCAATCAGGAAAATTACCTTGAAATGGGACAACGTATCTTTTCTCAGTAATGTAGCTAGCAGAACAAGAAGGATTAGATTTATTCTCTTTCATTCATCAAATGCACTTTACAACACAGAAGCACCGAAATATTAGGGACTACTGTTTATTCAGTTTTAGATAAATTATTTCAGACACAAAAGTGCCAAAAGGCTGAAGTTAAAAAGAAAGAATATAAATGGTACCATCAAGGGAGCCGAAACAAGTCTTTTGAAGAAAGCGATCTTCGGATCCACTCAAGGACTATGAAGAATGATTGGATTGGAATTTACTTAAGTCGTAATATGAAAAATGAAAAAGTTAAAGCTCAGTGCAGTTTTAAATAAATCTACACGAAAATGTCGAAAAAGCTTAAATGATTTTAATGGATAGTTTAGTCTAATATGTGAAAATTTAATTAAAGGTTTAAAAAAGATAGAAAATGAAAGGTACACGATTACCTAATAGTTTTAAAAACTTAACGCAGAAAGTACAAATTGATTATCAGCTGATTCGGTATCGTGCGTCTATCCGAGTAATTAATCCGAACGAATGCCTAGATAATAAAATTTTAAAATCAAAATGGTACATTAAATTTAATCATTATTGGATCTTTTACTTCACCAATTCTCAGACTAAAATAAAGGTATAAGAAACTATTGAAGTGTAACACTTTTTAAATATGCAAAAGTTTAAAGGAGTGAGTTGATGATATGAAGATATCTATAATTTGCTTTGACGATTTTACAGATCTTGATGTATTTCTACCGTGGGACTTGCTAAACAGGGTGAGATTGGTAGGTGGCATTGCTGATTGGGAAGTAAAGATTCTTGGTACACAAACATCGCATGTTTCGACGGCAGGACTTAAAATCCCCATGCATGGAATGATTGAGGAAGCAAATTGGTCTGATGCAGTTCTCTTTGGAAGTGGAAAAGGCGTCCAGCAATTGTTTCAGGACCCTCTCTATCTTAGTCGATTTAAACTTTCAGCAGATAAGCAATTAATCGGATCAATGTGCTCAGGAGCTTTGTTATTAGGGGCTATGGGGTTCTTAACAGGAAAACAGGCTACAACGTATCCGACTGTTGCAGATCAATTAGCTTCATTTGGAGTGGAAGTGGTCAATGAGAGCTTTGTAAACAATGGTAACATTAGCACAGCAGCTGGATGTCTCGCAGGACAGGATTTATCATCCTGGATTATCAAAACATTAATAGGGTCAGAAATGACCAATCGTGTCCTAGAGACTGTACAACCTGTTGGTAAAGGGCTGAGTATTTTTTAGCCACAATAACACTTTCCGACTCTTAAAATCTGTCGTCAAACCCGTCTCTAAAATTAAGAGAACCTAAGATGGTGGCGCAAAGCGGGTATGAGTTTAGAAGGGTTAGACAGATCCAGGCTTATCGAGGAAGTTATATTTCAACTGTATTGTCGTATCGGTATCTGTGTTAAACTTCATCCTCACGATGTGGCTGATTATTTAAAAGCGTGGGATTACTGGAGACTTTTTTTGGACAGCGTTAACCAAAGCTAAGTTGAATCATACTGGATTCAACTTAGCTTTTCTTTTACTGCGGATCACGTAAAGAATAAACAGTAACGGAATGTAGGCGAATACAAAATAAAATCCAATAGTAATCGCAAAGTTAAATAACTCATCAACCTTTATTTTTTCATTGAATTGAACAGTAGCGATGAAGAATGTTATCAGTAGCACTATTAATGATATACGGGGATTTAGATGTGTAACTCTTTTCATAATTCTCGTACAGCTCCAGATGGAAAGACATAGCGATGGGATAAGAATGATAAGCCAACAAAAAATAAATATAAACTCGATTCTTTCTACAAATTCAAACTCAATAATCTTAGTTATCACCAACGGGGGATAAAGTGTATTTTTTAGCAAACCTAAGCTAAAATACAGCAGAATAGCGACGGTTACTATAGCGAATTGAAGCGTATTGAGAAGTAGGCCTAAATGGGCCCATTTCGCTTGTTTTTCAACTGATTTAATAAAAGGGAAGTAAACAAGCAGCGCTTCAAATCCACTAAATATGCCAAAAGAAGCTTTAGACGATTGGAGCAAATCAGATACCGAATGATTCCATACCGGCATTAGATAAGTGAGATTTCCTAATGCTAATGGATAATAAACGAGGAGAAACAGCAGGAGGGAAATTACCATAGAGAACAATGTAAGTCCGGTTAATACCCTGAATCCTCCTGATACGAGATAATAAATCAAAAAAATGAATACGGCGGCCAATTTCCATGTAGAAATGTTCGGAAATATCCACACTTGAACAATATCAATGTAAGTTCGGATGCCATTCATAGCTATGATGAAATAGTACCCTATCAATAGCAGTGATATGGCATTGCCCAAGAAACGACCAAAAATCATTTGGTGTAAGTCTACAACGTCCTTGGCAGGGTTCCCCAGCATTTTATAAATCATCCATACAATCAAATGCAGGCTTAAACCTAATATCAGAACCGAGATCCATGCATCTTGCTCCGCATCTTTAAACAGTATATTGGACGAGCCTAGGCCCCCAATGCCAGACTGAGAAGCGTAGAATAGGAAAAACGTGAAAAATCCTGAAATCAAGTAATTCTCTTTAACGCTGTTCTGCACTTATGCCAACTCCCGTTTGCAAAATATTGATCTCAGGTTTCACTTCAAATTTGATGTTCGGATATGTATTCTTCATAAACTCCTTTTCGCTCCAACTTCTATCCTTGCTTCTGAATATCTCGCCAAAGCCAATTGGATCTACCTCGTTTTGTTGTAATTTTTTCAGCAAGTCACTAACTTCGCCTGCAAAGTGATTCTCGATTTGCTGCTTAACTTCAAGTAGGTCACTCTTCACGACAGGGCTTTTTGTTTTCGGTAGACTTTTAAGATTGACTTGTAGTTTCAAGGAAATGAATGCTGTAGCATTCCGCTTCGGCGATATATTTCGTTTTCCATGTAATATTTTCATATTAATGGTATCCTTTTGTTTCGTTGAAAATTCATAAGAGCCGGTCATCGTTTTCGATCTGTCTTTCAGGAGCTTAAGAAAAAATGCCTCTTGGTCTGTTAGCCAAAGGCGTAATTTATCTCCTTTAAATATACCGACCCCATTCAAGTGAAGCAGGCCTTTATCATCTAGATCCAACCCAGGCAAATACACATCTTGACCTTCTCCATAATATTGATCCAGCAGAAGATGCGAATTTGACGAAGGCGTATTCCCGTTATTCATGTTCTGTTTGATTAGCTCCGACATATAAAAGGAAGGCTTCTTTAAGCCATTAGAAATAATCGAAGTTACTTCTCTTTTGGCAATAACGATAAAAGTGTTATTGCTTATAACCGGATCTACAAGTAGGGTGCTGACTAGCTCCTGGATGCTTCTTCTTGCAAGTTTTTCGCTAATTACAATGCCCCGTAATTGTCCGTACACGACTAGCTCTTCCGATTTCATATTGTGGGGGAGCCATACCCCGGAAAAGGTTTGAGCTTCTGCAGTTAACAACTGAAGTTGGGCATTCTTTTTATATGAAGCATAAGATGCACTGGCCTTAAACGTTTCTCCTTGATCGACGTCAAGACTGACGCTTTGCAAAATCTTAATCCGATCTATTATTTCTTTTTTGGCACATCCGGATAAAAGGATGCACACGAGAAGAGCTAGTGCAGACATTTTCATTGATGCTGGTTCCTTTGCCCCGAATTTTATTCATTCTTGTAATCGTCTCCGATATCTTGATCCTTTCGAACTGAATATCTTTTCTCCTTGAGCGGACGTAAAAATGCCGGGCGATTCCAAGTCGCGCTATAGGATAAACGTAAAAATTCTTTAAAGCCTTTATATCTAAAAGGAAATACCGGAACGAGGTAAGGGGTACCTAGAGATTTTAGCCTAAGCAGATGGCCCAATAGAATTAAGACGCCGATCACGATGCCCAAACCGCCCCAAGCCCCTGCCAAGAAGATCAAAGGAAATCTGAGAAAGCGTATTGTATTGGACATTTTGAAAATCGGAGTTGTAAAGGACGCAAGAGCGGAAAGCGAAACAATAATAATCAAGATATTGCTCGTTAAACCAGCTTGTACTGATGCTTCCCCGAGTACAACACCACCTACGATCCCCAGCGTTTGCCCGACTTTTGTGGGCAGCCTAGCTCCAGCCTCTCGCAACAGCTCAACGGTCATCTCCATGAGTAGCACTTCCAGAAAAGGCGGGAAGGGCACATTCATTCTGGATTCGATAATCGGACCTAACATCGCTCTTGGCACAATGGAGTAGTGAAATGTCATGATTGATACATAGATGGATGATGCAAAGATGGAAAATATGACACCCAGATAACGTAACAATCTAAAAAATGACCCCAAGATCCATGGCAAATAAAAATCCTCGGGCGAATAGAAAAAATCAAACAAGGTGGTGGGACCTGAAATGACAAAAGGAGAGCTTTCGCTTAATACAGCCACATTTCCACTTAGAAGTAGAAATTTCATCCGGTCCACGCGTTCGGTCGACATAAATAGAGGAAACGGCGTAATGGAGACATCACTAATGATCTGACTGAGCGTAGAAGTATCGAAAATCACATCAAAATCCAAATCCATTATCCTTTGTCTTACTGTGTTTACGTGCTGCGGATTGGTGATCCCCTCGATATAAGCGATTACGACTCTTGTTTTGGAAAGAGAACCTTTGATTTGTACCTCAAATTTGAGCTTCTCCGATTTGATTTCTTTTCGGAGCAAATTCAGATTGGTATCCAAATCTTCAACAAAAGCCACTTGCGGTCCAATTACGCTGTACTCGTTCTCGGACAAGTTGTTTCCGCGATAGCCTTTTTCAGTATCAGCAATGTTAATTAATAAGCCTTCATTTAGATCGGAATCCAATTGAACAAAGATGAAGCCTAGAATCAAACTTTGCGAAACTTCTTGCAGGTTTGAAGATACTTTGACTCCTTCAAGGGGAATCGCATTTTTTAAATCATTCAAATTATGGATTTCTGCGTTCGAAAGTTGAATGACGGTAAATAGATCCCGATGCAGCATTTCCTGATTTACAATGGAATTGTAATACGAAAGTTGAAGAAGTGTATGACGGATGGTCGTAGCTGATTGTATAAAATCGTCAGATTTCATACTTTCTTTTAAAGCTGCATGTATTGTTTCCATTTTTCAAATACCACCCTGCCCAAACTTTGACCTTATTTTGCATCGATATTGTAAAGCCAATCCATAATATCCATTGGGAATTTTTTGATTTGGAAAAAAGGATAAATATGGATATACATACTCATCGTTCTTACCGGATGCTGGATGTCGGTGACAAGAACATTTGGCATTCCAAGAAAATGGAGATACCAATGGAGTACTTTACTTTTACATAGAATATGCTTTAAAAAAAGTTAATGACTAACAGGACGTCGCTGAGCTTACATTGATGGGGAACAGTGTGTTTAGAAAAATTCTGATTTTTTATTTATAGCAAGGAAGGCGTAATTTATTACAACTCAAGCACTACGAGGTTGTTGCGAAGAGATAAAAAACTATACTTCAAAGTTACTTTTTCTTCACTTCATCTTATTTGTAACATCCAATAAACAATGAAAGTGGTTTTCAAAATGGTAATACACAGAACAAAATTATTTACTGCATTTGGTATTTCAACAGTATTATTAGTGGGAGCAGAGAGTGGATTGCATACGCCGCCTAAAAGAGAAAAACGAGAAAATAAATGTTAAGCCTGATTATACAGTGGACTATTTTTTTTCGTTATTAATAATTAACGCACAAGAATTAAAACAAGAATTAGCAACAGGAAAATCTGTTGTTGAAATTGCAGCGTCTAAAAATGTTTCTAAACAACAATTGATTAATGTCATTGCAAATACACAGATCGAGTACAAATACAAGTTGAAAATAAAGTAACATCTTAAGGATCGACTTGCCCGAACGGGATATGAAATCGGCCAAAACTGTCTGTCCCTGATTCCAGGGTGAGTAAATGATCCAGCTAGAGACCTTGCATCGTGTTCATAATTGGAGACGATCAAGAATGGGGCTGACCCATATGTCCGTAAAGAAATGACCATCTTGTCTTTTTTTCTTCCACTTGCTCTGGAAGAAAAAAACGATCCCAAAGTCCACGACGATTAGTTACCAGAATTTATTGTTGTCAATTGGAAAAAATAATACAGTCAGGATATGCATTGTAATATCAGCTATTCACCGTTTTCTCTAATAGCTATCAAGCATATGGAGTGTGTAATTAATGAAAACATGTAATCAAGCGAAAGTACTCCTAGTGACGGTATTCATCATGTTTACGGTTGTTTCTGGTTGTCGAGCCAGAGGTACTGACAAAGCAGCTTATCCTGAGCCTAGCCCAATAGTAACACCGGCACCCACACCAATGCCTACTTCTACACCTGAGCCCAGCCCAACACCGACTCCCATACCTGAACCAACACCGACTCCTTCCCCAGCACCACAGCCAACGCCAAAACCGAAGCCGCCGGCTGTTCAAGTAGTAGCTAGTAGCTAATCCAACAAGCACTGCCGTGTTAGTTAATAAATCATTTTCATTACCGAATCCATACACTCCTATAGATCTAGTTGAACCAAACGTAGATTTTATTTTCCCCGAGCACTCGGAAAAACGATACATGCGAAAAGAAGCTGCAGGGGCACTTGAAAAACTTTTCAAAGCTGCTAATGCTGATGGTTTGCCGCTTGCAGGCGTGTCTGCTTATCGCTCATTTGAAACTCAAAAGTATCTCTTTAACCAGTATGTGGAAAAGGATGGCGAAGAGAAAGCAAACAAATATAGTGCTAAGCCCGGACAAAGTGAGCATCAAACAGGGCTTGCCATCGATGTAGCTGGCGACGATGGCAAGTGTGCGGCAGCCGATTGCTTTGCAGCGACGAAGGAAGCAAAATGGCTTATAAATCACGCAGCGGATTGGGGCTTTATTATTCGATATCCGAAGGGCAAGGAGGAGATTACAGGATATCAATATGAACCTTGGCATATCCGATATGTCGGCGTAGACATGGCGAAAGAAATTGCAACGCATGGCACCACACTAGAAGAGTACCTAGGCAAAACGTTGCCAGTCGTCAACTAACGATAACTCATGATTGTAAAAATGAAGGATGTGACGACTTGGAAATAGATCTATCTAAACAATTTGCAAGAAAATTAGGTATTATGCTTGAGGCAAGATTGATCTGGTACAAGCATTAATTTTTTGTTTTGTGATGAGGTTATTGAGGGTTTAGAGAAGCCTCCGTATTGGATCCTTGAACTAGCAGATAAAAAGTACATAGGACATGCAATTAAAAGGCAAAAGAACGCAGCCGCGAAGATGTGGCGGAGAAAACCGAGAAGAATCTACAACGGTTCCAGAACATCCTAAATACGCTCAAAGACGGTGGTTTTATTTTCGGGAGGCAAGATCGCATGAAGAGAAAGGTGGGTGCGGGTAATGGCTAAATACGACCGCTCCGCTCATCTGAAAAACGTCCACGCCAAGCGGAAGGCAATAACCCACGAGAAGGTGGACCAGGCTTTCAAACGGCTCATACGGACCAATGAGAGCATAAACTTCAACAGCGTTGCCAAAGAGGCGGGGGTCACGAAAGCAACGCTATACAACAATGCCGGCATTCGTGAGCGAATTGAGTCCCTGCGCCAGCAGCAATCTCAAGCTCCTACCCCAAACCAGGAGAATCGGAATAGATTCTTGTCATTTATCGGAACAAATTCTTGTCATCCGACACGAGTTGGCTAAATGTCGGGTGACAAGAACATTATCTCATTAAGTGCCGCGAAAATCGCGGCTTTTTTGTTTTATGGGATAAAGTTCTTGTCAAAACCAAATGACAAGAACTTTATCCCATTCCCGATTTTGACAAGAACTTTATCTCATTCCCGACAGAAGGCCAGGGGGAGTATTTTCCAAATGATTAAACTATTCCAGCTAATAGCTTGTCAATATTTAATTATTAATAGTAGGTTCATGAGGTGGTATACTTTAAAAAGTGCATGGGAAAGAGCCGTCCTATTAAGCACGGATATAGATTCCATATATTTTTATTTCTTGTTGTTCACTCTAACCGGAATGCTTCCTTAGTAGTTAAGATGGCAAAAATCCAGTGGATGAGTTTATTCACACATGCAATTACTGCTACTTTGAATAGCTTTCCTTCAGCACGTTTCTTATCATAATAAGTCCTTAATTTCTTATTTCTATTACTGCGAATACCGCATCGTACAGCTTGATACAAGGCAGTACGGAGCCTCCTAGAGCCGTGTTTAGTGATTTTATTTTGGGTAGCTACAAACTTACCTGAAGAAAAAACACTTGGATCAACACCAGCAAAGGCAACCAGTTTTTTTGCGTGATCAAACCGATCGATCTCACCAATCTCAGCCAAGCACCATGAGACGGATTTGCCGCGTCCAGTAAGACTTTGAATTGCAGTAGTAATCTCCAACTCAGACATTTCTAGGACTTCTTTTGATGTTGGGTGTAAAGCCAAAAATCGAAGGGACACCTTTGAATAAAGATCACCAAACACGCCATGATATTCAGGAAAAACTTGATCAAGAATAGCCTGAAACTGAAGTTTTGCTTGGGCATACATACCTGTTAAAGCTTCATATTGGCGTGTTAGAAAGCGTAAATTCATGAGATGCTGCCCCCGCTTTTTGTAGGGTTCAAACTCTTCTTTATAGAACAGCGTCCCTAATAAATGGGCATCTGCGGCATCCGTCTTTAACCGTCGCAAATTGGTTTTCTTAGCGTTATGTGAGATTAAAGGATTAATGACAATGTTCAAATACTGGTGCTCATCCAGAAACTGAACAACGGGGCTTTGATAATGACCTGTTGCTTCCATAACAATGGTAGGACGAATCCCTGCTACAGATTCCACACTTTTAATATAACTTAGAAAAGACGCTAGACCTTCTAGATCATGATTAAACCTAAAGATCTTCCCATGAGGTACTCCACGGTCTAAAAAAGCTTGTGCATGGCTCTCTCCTTTTGAAACATCCACACCAATGACTGGATTCATGACATCACTCCTGTAATATTTTCACCGGTAACCCCTAACCTTCTTGTCTTCCACACTATCGCATGTGATACGGGATTCATGTCCCAACCAGCCTAACCATGGTTGAACAAGTAGGGGGGATGAACTGAATAGCTCTCGGAATCCAAGTCCCACGGGCAGAAACGTCCGATCCCCGGTTACCGCTATAATAAGACCACACAAATATGAGGTCTACCAGAAAGATCTGGTGACCTCATAATACGAACGGGCAGAATACTTCCAATGTGTGGTACCATTAATTCAGCATAAATTTGCATCGGAGGTTGGTAGTTATTAATAAAAAGAAGTTGTCCAAGGAGTATATGAGTGATTTTTTAGTTATCAGAGAAATTGTTAATCAATTTGACCCTATGGGATTAATTGGGATGGGGGCTCCTGACGACGAGCACGATAGGCTAACTCAAAAAATCATTCGCAGCTTATATGACCACAACATTGACAAAATAAAGGATTTACTAATTGATTGTTATGATGAATATGGTTCCAGTGGTAGGGATATTAAAGAAGAGTACCAGGAGAGTTTTAACAGGAAAATTCAAACTACGTATAACCAAATTGAAGTTTGGTATCTCAACAAAAATAAGCCCCATTGATTAAGCGAAGAACGATAGTTTAATCACAACACGACAGGAGCCGGCAAACGATTGGCTGCTTTTGTCCGTTGAACCTTCCTGTAGGACCTAAGAAATGGTCTTTGTCAAAAAAGGAGCGCCTCGGTATGATGGGTTTGTCCACGGGTTTGAAACCCAACACCATCAAGGAGGCGCTCTTTATGAAGTTTAAGCAATCAGACGAACAAAATCAACGGATAGAAAGAATAACTCCAACTCACTTAGTAATTGGCATCGACATGGCGAAGGATGCCCATGTTGCACAGGCAACGAACTTTCGCGGAATAGTTCTTTCAAAACGCCATCTTTCCTTTACCAACAACAAGGATGGGTTTGAAAGGTTTGGCCGTTGGGTTAGTGAATTGCAGCAGAAACACCGATTGAACAACATAATAATTGGAATGGAACCGACGGGGCACTACTGGTTTAATCTAGCGAATTGGTTGGTAGAACAGAGGTTAAACGTTGTTCTGGTGAACCCTGTTACGACTAAGAGAAACAAGGAGAATAGAGATAATTCTCCCTCCAAAAATGATCCAAAGGACGCTCTTGTCATCGCGGATGTTGTCAGTAGAGGGTATTACTCTGAATACACGAAGCAATCACATTCTTTTCAGAAGTTACGCGTTATCATGAGCGATCGAGAGTTTTGGGTGGCGAATAGCATACGGCTTCAGAACCGAATCATTCGCTGGCTGGATATCCGTTTCCCCGAATTTACTTCAGTTTTTTCGGATTGGACCTGCAAGCGATCCTTAGCGACGCTTTATGAATCCCCTGTTCCAGCAGACTTACATGGGATGACTACAGCAGAAGTCATAGCAAGCTGGAGAAAGCACATGAAACGAGCAGGCGGTACCACAGGGCTAGAGAAGGCTGCCCAGCTCATCGCTTCTGCAGCTAGAAGTATAGGTGAAACTACAGCTACTCACGAAGCCAAACAAGATTTGCGCAGACTACTCGATGAATATTGTCGCATTGTTGAGATTCTAGAGAATATTGAAGAAGAAATCCTGGTGATCCTAGATAAGATACCTTTGGCTCATCAACTTCGCTCCATTCAAGGTCTTGGACCCATATTCATTGCTGCTATCCTTTCGGGTGCAGGTGATCTAAATCTGTATTCTCACGGGAGACAACTTCTGAGAAGAGCAGGTATGAACCTAGCCGAGAGTATGTCGGGTAAACGGAAAGGGCAGATCGTACTCTCAAAACGGGGAGATTCAACTCTGCGAAAGTATTTGTATTTAGCTACGTTACGTCTTATTGGTAACAATGTGTTGTTTCGGAAGTGGCATGAACATAATGTACAAGTACTGCACATGAAAAAGTACCGTTCCTTGTTTAAATTAGTTGGTAAACTAGCACGTATTCTGGTTGGTATGGCTCAACGAGGAGAGTCTTTTTCACCTGACAAAGCACGTATTCATGACTGTGTAGCAGCTTAATGTAAATCTAGATTACGTAGGTTGGTTCATTCGCAGGATTACAAAGAAAGCACGGAGTACCGATTACCCGTTACTTAAGGGCACTGACCCGCACGTTGAACTTGATCGGCCTCCACCCCTTGGACAGGTGTAACGAAGGAAGGTAAGGGCATAGACCCGTTGAGATATGGGAGGGTGAACCTCCGAGGGCATTGTGGAGAATGCGTGCAATAAATGGAATTATGAGGAAATTAAGTCTTATCCTCTATTTGCGCATACCTTTATGGCCGTTCGGTGGTGCCACCACCACTACTAAACCGTTGTATCCTTTTTCCAAGAGGGATGTAATCCTGCGAATGAGCGAGTAAACGTGAGAAAATCCCTTAATACCGAGGGAAGTAACGGGCAGGAGAGTCTCATCATCTAAACGAATATTTCAAATATTAATATATAGGAACGGGGTTGATTTATGGATGTGATTGATAATTATATCGGAAGTTGGATGGACTATGTCGGACATATATTAATAATAAAAAAGATAGATGATATCGAGGTTAGAGTTGACTTTTATCCTATTTTAGGGAGTAAACCTGTTAATCGAGATCTATTAGGGAGAACAGCATTATCTATTAATATGAAAGGAGTTTTACAAGAACACGGACTACAAATTGAGTTAGGTGAGGAGGGATTAGGACCAACCCTTGAAATAAAACTAACAAAAGAAAATAATCATAAATTATTAGAACCAAGTGTGGTTATGGGTCTATATAATGATTATGAGGATGATTTCGGTGTTCCATGGATATTTCCATTATCTTACTATAAGAAGATTGAGGATTGAACTAACGAAGAAGTACGACAAGTTCTGCCATAAGCACCATACAGTGCGAAAAGCAGGAGACTACGGCAGTGATCTCAACTTTACAACCGAGGATGGGAATGACGGAACCATGTATCCTGAAACCATCCCGCCAATACTCCTGCGGGCGTCATGTTAACAGAGCACGAGGTGTGAAGTACAGGTAGATTCGGCAGAACGAAGGCTAGAGCCATTTGAAGAAAAAAAAAGGTATGCCAACGGATATGTCGCGTGGCTGAAAAACTGAATAAGGTGAGAATGCTCGCACAGAAGCGAACTGACGAACTTCCGAATGTACAGGTCTAAAGTTAGAGCACACGGAAACGTGTGTACCATCAGACGATGGGGTGAGCGGCGTAAAGTAAAACTTTCTTCTATGAAATACGCTATGCCGAACTATGGCGGCATCAATCTCACAGGCTTAGAGGAAGCACCTAAGTTCAGAATAGATAGCTAGGTTGCAAGGGACTTGGAAAGCAAGGGACGTTGCAAGATGGGCTGTTACCCGAAACGGTTGCAATAAGGCACATGCCGAAATGTATTTATCCTTGTGAGGGCAGGGGCACGACTGATGAATCCTCTGTAATGGAGGTGGAGGAACAGCTCCAAGTCTAATTGAAAAGAACGATCATTTTCCATACGTGAATTGCACCGATCAGGTAGGAATGTGGGAACATCGCTTCGTCAGGAGGGATGCCACAGTGCAAGCTTTACGAAATTGGGAGTATTACGGCATGACGGAATCTTTTACAGACTTGCACGCGAGTGCAGCAGAAAAAGAGACTTTTTCTCATCTGTATGAGATCGTCACATCTAGAGAAAATATTTTGCTGGCAGATCGTGCAATGAAGTCTAATAAAGGATCGAAGACACCAGGAACAGATGGACTAACCATCAAAGACATCGAACAACGACCCGAACAAGAACTAGTACGTGAAATCCAAAGCGCACTTGAAAATTACCGCCCCAAGAAAGTCAGACGGAAGCTCATTGAAAAAGATAACGGCAAAATGAGACCGCTTGGCATTCCTTGCATCCTCGATCGCATCATCCAGCAGTGCTTTAAGCAAGTCCTTGAGCCCATAGCTGAAGCCCATTTCTACAACCACAGCTATGGTTTCAGACCCCTTCGATCTGCACATCATGCCATGGCAAGAGTTCAATTTCTCATCAATCAGGCATCTATGCATTTTGTGGTGGACATCGACATTTTGGGTTTCTTCGACAACGTCAACCATACCTTGCTCGTAAAGCAACTTTGGAACATGGGGATTCAGGACAGAAAGGTTCTTCGGTGCATTTCTAAGATGCTAAAAGCCGAAATCGAGGGGGAAGGAATACCGTCCAAAGGTGTGCCTCAAGGAGGCTTGTTGTCAACACTTCTTTCTAACATTGTGCTGAACGACCTCGATCATTGGGTAGCTGGTCAGTGGGAACTCTTTCCGTTGACGAAACCCTTCAAAACAAGATCTGGCGAAAGGTCTGCGAAAATAAGGACAAGTCTGAAAGAAGGCTATCTGGTGCGTTACGCCGACGACTTTAAAATCATTTGCAGAGATTGGAGATCGGCTCAGAGATGGTATCATGCGGTAGTTCTGTATCTCAAAGACCGCCTGAAACTCGATGTCTCTCCTGAGAAATCGCAAATCATTAATCTGCGAAAAAGAGAGTCGGAATTTCTTGGTTTTACAATCCGAGCAAACAAAAAGGGACAAAAGCGAGTAGCGCATACGGGCATTAAATCAGGCAAAATGCAGAAAATGAGGAGCGAAGCCAAGAAGCACATTCTCAAAATGAGGTCTTCGCCAACGGCACTATCTGCTGCACGTTTCAACAGCTTTGTTCTAGGAATTCACAACTATTTCAATCGGGCAACACATGTAAGTGTTGCGTTCTCACGTCTTGCCTATGATCTGCGTGCTTTCATGTACAATCGTCTTAAACAAATCGGGAAATACGAGCATCCTGCAAATCCACCGCCAACATACAGTAAATTTTACAGTTTAGGTTACAGGACTTTCAAAATTGCAGATGTTTATTTATATCCTTTAGCCAATGTGAAAACCAAGAATACGATGGGTTTTAGTCTGGGACTTTCACTCTTTACCAAAGCAGGCAGAGAGCAAATTCACAGAAAGCTTCGGCTAGATTTACGTCAAGAAATATACCTTCTAACAACATCTAGCATCCCGAATCAGAGTGTGGAGTATATGGATAATCGAATTAGTCGGTATAGTATGAAGATGGGGAAATGCGAAATTACAGGCATGTATCTCTTCGCATCGGATGTTTACTGCCACCATTACATCCCACCAGACATAGGTGGAAACGACAAATTTAATAACCTCCGAATTCTCCACAAAGAGGTCGGTCAACTTATACTTCAAACTCAGATACAGACGATTGACGTACTCAAGAACAAACTGGGACTAACGGAATTGATGATGTGCAAGATCAACAACTACCGTGGAAAGTATTCATTAAATCCAGTTTAACATATCCTAAAAACGAAGAGTAACGAGGAAGTTATGATTTAGTAAATTCAGTTAGAGGGAACGCGGAGTACTGGGAAACTCGTACGCTCCGTGTGGAACAGGGGAAAAGCTGGAGATAACATCAAATGCTTACCTATTGTTACCGTTAGTTGAATAACCAGGGAGTAGATTGCCACGGCAGTTGCTCCCTTTTTTTCATTGAAGTAAAAGGTAGGCTAATATGTAATCAGAAGGTGGATTAAATTGTAATGGAGAATATCTCTTTTAAATACAAATATCGGAGGAAGTGGTTTCTATGAGTTACGATCTACATATTACAAAGGCTGAACACTGGATTGCTAGTGAGCAAAACCCAATAACAAAAGATGATGTAATAAAAATTGCAGATATTCTAAACACCTATAAAGGGATACCCTTTATGTTTCAAGACGGCAGAATTACTCTATGTGGTGCTAATGATACGATGATCGGTTTAATGATTACTATTGCAAATAGAATTGGCGCTCGAGTTCAAGGTGATGAAGGAGAATATTACGATAATACCAATAAGCCATATCCGGAACCGCCTGAGTACCATAGAGTGGCTCCAGTAGTAGAAATTTATGAGTCCGAAAGTATCCCGGATGAGCAATTAAAATTTATTGGATCACTTAGGATTGAAGATGAGATTCAACATGCTAAATTTGGAATAGGTAAAGTTCTTGAAATCATTGGCGATGGTAAGGATACAGAACTTAAAGTGAAATTCATTGATTTAATAGGAACGAAAAGAGTACTAGCTTATTTTGCGCCAATTACACCTTGTAAATAGAATTAGCTTGTTGAACTAAATGGGAACGATAGTTAAATAAATAAAAAGGTACTTAACCGTTTTTAAAGAATTAACTATGAGGGAATTGAAAAATCGTTGAAAATCAATCGGAGATGAAGGAAAAATGAAATTATTATGGGAAAGACTAGAGAATTGGCTTAAAGATCATGCACCTGAAATATTAGATGACTTAAATCCTGGAGCAAGTGAGTCGGAGATTTTAGCTCTAGAGACTAATCTGGGATTTAAATTGCCAGATGACTTGAAAGAATCGTTGAGTATTTACAACGGACAATCCGGTAAGTCAAAATGGCTTGTTGCGGGCTGGGAGTTGCTATCTACAAAACGGATCCTGGAGGAATGGGAGGTTTGGAAAGATCTTTATGACAGTGAATCATTCATAGACTATGATGTAGAACCACAAGGAGGTATAGCTAATGTTTGGTGGCAACCTGCTTGGATACCATTAACATATAACGGTTGTGGTGATCATCATTGTCTTGATTTAGCACCAGCGAACAGAGGTAAAAATGGTCAAATAATAAGTATGTGGCACGACTCGGATGAAAGAAAAGTATTAGCAGAGGGTTTTAAGCAATGGTTCGGTTATCTTGTCCAAACATTTGAATCAAACGATGCAGATTATGTTTTTAAAAGTGGCGACTTCAAATTTGATGCAATTGAAGATTAAACTAACTGGGAACTATAGTTCAACCATGACATGATGGCAGCCGGCATTTGATCGGCTGCCTTTGTTTGTTGAAGTAATGGGCAGGTTAGTTATAACCATAAAGTACCATTTGCTCCATTCCAAAGCATAGTACAATAGGTGTGGTACTCAATCAAGGAGTGGTGATGCTAAGAATGGATGAAATATCAACTTTATTAAAATCAGAATTTGGAATAGTTTCGAGTTCAATCTTTCCTGTTCCCGGAGGCTTTTCCGCAAAAGCGGCTTATCGCGTCACAGGCGAGGACGATACCGAATACTTCCTAAAGGTGTATGACAAATTCTTGCCGACAACGCGCCCGCTTGTCGAACGTATCGACATATATATGCCGGTACTGGACTGGCTGTCGGCATCATCGTCCCTATGCGGACGTGTACTAGCGCCGGTTCCGGCACGGGGCGGGGTATATAAAGCAGAGACGGACAGTGATGTGTATGTGCTCTTTATATATGTCCACGGGGAGACGCCAGGTGTAAAGGGCATGACACGAGATCAGACGATAGAACTGGCCGAGATACTGGCACATTTACATGATGCCAACGGAGGTGTTCCTCCTGTGATACACGAGCTTACCGAGGACATCTCTCTACTTTTCTGCGAAAAACTCACACGATATTTAAGTAAGTCAAACACAGAAAATGATGCACTTTTTGAACTTGTTTCCCCGTACAATGGGTTGCTCCACACGGCGATGCGCGATGCCTTGCGCCTACGGGACACGGTTCGGCTCGGATATTCTCCGCTTGTACTATGTCATGGGGACGCGCACGGTAACAACGTGATACAGGGCGAGCGCCTAGTACTTGCAGATTGGGAAGATCTGCGCCTAGCACCCGTGGAAGCTGACCTTTTCATCTATGCATGGCATCCTCATGGCAGCGTTCTACTGGAAGCGTACGCTGCAGCCAGGCGTAGTTATCGTATCAACCATGAACTTCTTTATTTTTACGTATTACGCCGACGGATCGAGGATGTCTGGTTCAATATACAACGCCTAACTGAGGAAACCTCGGACGAACCCGAGACGGCAAAGCTGCTTGACTATACAAGGCGGGGGATTGAGGAGATACAAGTGCTATATACATGATAAACGACGATAAACTGTAAGTAAGTTTACTAAGGAAAGCTTTGAACTAACGGATAACTTGTTAGTTCAATGAAGGACTCTATACAAACGATGAAGGAGCTGCCGCGGCAGCTCCTTTTTTTGAGGGTTTTTATGCATATGTACTAAACTAACAACCAAGAATTTATCTTATTTTAATTTTAAATTAATCACTCAAATGGATAATAAAGGTAAATTCCATGAAGCAAAGGCGGAACTAATCTAATGACTATCCGTTTAAGGATGACCTTATTATACTCAGGTATTTTATCTATAACCTTATTGTTGTTTGGTATTGTCTTATATGTTTTTTTGAAATTTTACATTTATAGTGACCTAAAAAATACCCTTAAGGAACAAACTGACGTGCTTCAAAGTAATGTACAGTATCAGCTTGAACTATACCCGGTGGGATGGAATTTGCTCATTCAACTTGACGATTTCGATTCAGTTCAGTCAGGTATGTACTTGCAAATAATTAACCTAGTTAGTGGATATAAGACAAAGTCAGCTAACTTAAGAAATGTTCAATTGCCAATTTCCACAAAAATTCTTGCAGATAAGAAAGCTGGATATTATGATACACCAACAATTCATCAATCGCCTTTTTTAATATATAATGCCCCTTTAATGCTAAACGGTGAGCTGGTTGGGGTGTTACAATCCGCCTATAATACTAGTGTTATAAGTATGTTTTTTTCAATTTTGCGCCTAGTACTCCTAATTTTATCGCTTATTGTAATATTTATTGCAACGTATATGGGATGGTTGTTATCGAAAAAGGCTTTAAAACCGGTATATTCTTTAATTAGTGCTACAGAACAAATTCGAAACAGTGAGGATTTTGGAAATAGGATACAACATAATGGCGCACAAGATGAAATTGGTCTGCTCAGTAAAACCATCAATGGAATGCTTAAACGTATTCAAACGATTTATGGAGAATTAGATAATTCATATGCATCTCAACGACGTTTTGTAGCTGACGCGTCTCACGAACTGCGAACACCTCTTACCACAATTACGGGGAATGCCGAATTCCTTAAGAAAATATGGACATCTCTGGAAAATCACCCTAGTAGATTACCCGAAGAAGAGGAAATTCGAATATCTGTGGAGGCTCTTAATGACATTACGGATGAAGCAACAAGAATGGGCAGATTGGTTAATGATCTCCTGGCACTCGCCAGAGCGGATGCAGGTTTTCGAATGAAAAGTGAAGTAGTCGAATTTAAATCTATTGTAGATTCGGTAGTGAGAAAGGCACAATTAATTCCTAAGGGTGCTGAATTGAAAACTAAAGGCTTAGATGTTCTGGAGAATACCATCGTATTAGGAGATAAGGATTACCTACAACAATTGCTTTTTATTTTTATCGATAACGCTTTTAAATTTACTGCAGAGGGCTATGTTGAGATTAACGCCTTAAGAGATAAAGATAAAGTTGGATTAACGATTAGAGATACCGGTATTGGAATGGATCCTAACGAACTCCCTCATATATTTGATAGATTTTATCGAGCTGATTCCTCAAGAGGGAAAACGCCGGGTACTGGTTTAGGATTATCAATAGCAAAGTGGATCTTGGAAGAACATAAGGGGACAGTCGATGTAATTAGCGGTAGAGGTAATGGAACTTCGTTTTTAATATGGCTCCCTGTTTATAACATTTCAAATGTGGAAGCCCAATAAAGCTGTGGCAACTCAAAGTGTAGACATCTGAAAAAAGAAAGATTTTTGTTCAGATGTACCGATGGGCATTGAACTACCATGAAAATTAAAATGCAGGCAGTCGAAGAAAAAGACATCACTAAAGAAGACGCGGCTCAGACGCTTTTTAAAATCTGAAATGCATAGGAGGGATTGGTAAACCTTGGATCAGGAGACTTCAGAAATTGTAACGTTGTAACCTAAGGTTTCAAGTCTTCGGACTGAATTTCTTACAATAGATCCAAGCTTTTGTTTATCAAAATAATCTTCACCTAAATCTACATACATTTCTTTTCTTGTCAGTAGATAAAAAGCGATTCTTAGCATGGCATGTGCTACTACAATAGCTGCGCGTTTCCTGCCTTTTCGCGCTAATGTTCGCCTGTACATAGCGCCAAGGTAGTTTTTGGATGCACCTACGGAGTGTGCGGCTTCTGTTAATGCAGATTTTAGATATTTGTTTCCTTTCTTTCCTTTAGAAGACTTCCTTTTGCCTGCGCTCTCATTATGTCCAGGTACTAGTGCCGCCCATGAACACAAGTGAGACGCGCTTGGAAACTGGTCTTTAATGTTTGTTTCTATTTCAGCTAGGATTTGTTCAGCCATTCGAGTGGCAATTCCAGGTATAGAATCTAATCGCTCGATGTCCTCTTGATTTGAGATGACTCTCTGCGAAACCTCTTGATCTAACATCTCAATTTGCTCAGTAAGGAAGTCAATATGAGCTAAAATAGTTTTAAGCATCATGCGTTGATGAGGATTAACGTAACCTCGAAGAGCAAGTTCGAGTTCATCTTTTTTCTTTTTCATAGATCGCCGAGCGAGGCCTGCTATTTTTTCAGGATCTTCTTCACCATTTGCAATGGCGTTAAGCATGTCCTTAGAAGAGACCCCCATAATATCAGAAACCACAGAGCCCAGTTTAATATTAGCTCCCTCTAGCACTTTTTGAATTCGATTATGTTGCCTGGCACGTTCTTCAATAATGCTCCGGCGATAACGAACTAATTCACGTAATTCACGTTGAATTCGGTTTGGTATAAAACTAGCCTTCAGAAGTCCATGACGAAGAAGCTTGGCAATCCATTCCGCATCTTGGACATCCGTTTTACGTCCAGGAAGAGCTTTCATATGCTGAGCATTCACGACAAGAAACTCAATATCCTCAGCTTCTAATAAGTTAACAATTGGTTTCCAGAATACACCTTTACTCTCCATTGCTACGTGGGTACACCCATGCTTTTTAATCCAGTCAATTAACTGAAGGAGAAATACGGTTTTAGTAGGAAATTTTTGAATCTCCTTTCCTTCGGGTGTCATCGTACATGCAGTAATGGAATCCTTATGAACATCCATACCACATGCTCGCTCAATAATAATATCCATTCAAATTATCCTTTCCACGGCCTGAATATGGGCTGGTGCAACAACCAAAATAGGATTAATCTACCATGAGTGCTTCCCGAAGGAGCGACATTCTGTGATGCACCGTGGTTGGTGGAGTCAGACTAACGGTTGGGCTCTAACGCACCATAGTTGATCGACCTTCCTCACCCAGCCGTAGTAGAAGTATTGACGGATTTTATCCATTTTCATCCTCTGTGGTGCAGTGCTGGTCTTGCGCTGCATGAACGGCTAACGGGCAGATTTGTGTGGCATAGGAGCAAGTACAGACTCATGGAATCCATTAAAGATGAGCCATACCGCGAGAATCATTTCGTTGGCTGCTACTGGTAGCGCTAAAATAGCACCCCAAACAGATACTTGTTGAATTACGCCGAACATTACTAACAGGGCATAAATAAAAACAAGAGTTGCCCCTGTCATACCTAAAATGGATATAAACCTGGGTACGAGCTTAGATTTATAAAAAATATAACTATACATAATCGTGTTGATGCCCAGCATGAAAAGAGGGCCAAGCATAAATGTCCAGTCATGTATCGCTTTTAATAAAGTGCCTGAAACTTGGAAAGAGGCAATTTCCGAGGCTCCTGTGGCTACAAACTCCCGACTTAACGTCACAAGACACAATACGCTGATTACACCAACAGTAATGATAACCGCTTCAAGAAACCTAAAGCAAAGATGCCAAAGAGCTATCGTTTCATTATACTTTCTTAATAACGGGGAACATTGTAGTTGCAGTACCAACCGCTGAAACAACAAGTATTAACTCCAAAAGCGCTCCCAGTATCACCTGATTGGCATGTTTAGAACCTTGAATCAGGTAATCGGGATCATTTAGGATAGGTTTGTATAAAATAAAAGCAGCTATCATCGAACTAACCGCTGCAAGTATAAAAAGTACTCCCACAATTTTTGCAGTTTTTTTGTTTGAACTCATTTATTTATCTCCTTTTTCACTATAAATACATAAGTCAGTAAGAGTAATGATATTCCTTTATTCCTAGTTCTTATACCTGTGTGCTATCCCCGTAAAAGAATACCTCTTCCAATGGTAAGTTAAAGGCGAGAGCAATGCGAAAAGCCAATTCAAGAGATGGGGAGTAGTTACCCTTTTCTAGGGCCACAATCGTTTGTCTGGTTACGCCCACCTTGTCAGCCAACTGCAGTTGGGTCATTTCATCATGGTTGAATTGTAATTTTCGGATGTGATTGCTGACAAGATTTTTGCCCATATTAGACTCCTTTCCGATAGTGATAAAGTTTTGTAATTGAGCCTCGGGATAGGCCGAACCAGTTCCTATACCGAAAGAAAAAGGAGCTACAGTTGGCAGCTCCTTTTCACATATTTATTTTATTGCCAGAACCGGCTCACATAGGGATTTCTTCTCGAATATACCTATTACGAGGTGAGCCAGTTGATTACTGTAAGTCTTTGTATGATTGTTAAAAACGAGGAGGATATCATCGAAAGATGTCTAAATTCCATTTATGATATCGTGGATGAAATTATTATTGTAGATACCGGATCTACCGATCAAACGAAATCCATTGTGCAAAAATACACGGATTTAATATACGATTTTGTTTGGGTTGATGATTTTGCAGCTGCCCGTAATTATGCTTTTAATCAAGCGACTAAGCAATATATTTTTTGGTTGGATGCGGATGACATTCTGATGGAAAAAGATCGCATTAAATTTGCTTCTTTAAAGAAGACACTTGAACCAAGCATTGATTCAGTTACGATGAATTATCATCTAGCATTTGATGAATTTGGTGAAGTGACGACCAGCTTAAGACGCAATCGAGTAGTAAAAAGAAGCAATCAGTTCCAATGGATTGGTGCCGTGCACGAGTATCTGGAAGTGTGGGGATCGATTATAAATAGCGATATAGCTGTTACGCACAATAGTTCTCATCACGACAGCGAGAGAAATCTCCGAATATATGAAAATCGTTTAAGTCTGGGTGAACAATTTTCGCCTCGGGATTTGTATTACTTTGCAAATGAACTTTTAGATCATCGGAGGTTTGATGAGTCGATTCGCTTTTATGAAAAGTTTCTAACTACCGGAAAAGGCTGGGTAGAAGACAATATCTCAGCTTGTGGAAAACTTGCGGATGCCTTTCATAAACTCGGAGATCACCAGAACGAGTTTCGCTCTTGTTTAAGATCGTTTCAATTTGGCCCCCCACGCGCTGAGTTTTGTTGTCGGATAGGATACCACTTTTTGGATCAAAATAACATACAATCATCAATTTTTTGGTACACGTTAGCAACACAATTGGAACTTTCTAATGAATCCTGGGGAGTTGTAACCCCAGTATACTCCACATGGCTACCCCACTTACAGTTGTGCGTATGCTACGACAAAATTGGCAAATACCAGTTAGCATATCAGCAGAATGAAGCTGCCCGTAGTTACCGGCCAAATGATAAGCGTATTATCCAAAATAAGCTATATTTAGAGTCCAGATTAGGCAGAGAGTTCAGTGGCAAGGAGGAGACAGTGCGTGTTTAAGAAATTGAAACGAGTGCTCATCGGCAGTCCTGTCCATCAAAAGCCAAAAATATTATCCGAGTTTTTAACTTCTCTGATTCGGCTAAATCATCGAGAAGTGGAATTAGGTTTCTTTTTCATTGACGATAACGTAGATGATCTCTCAAGTGAGATGCTGCAGCGGTTCTCGTTTGCGACTAAAGCAGTGACGATTCACCGTTCAAACCAGCGAGATAATTACGTGCAAAGTGAAACTACACATCACTGGAACGAATTACTGATCTGGATGGTTGCCAATTTTAAAAACCTAATCATTCAACATGCTATTGAAGAGGAATACGATTATTTGTTCCTGATTGATTCTGATTTACTTATTCATACAGATACGTTGGAACACCTCATCCAAATTGAAAAGGATATTGTTTCAGAAATCTTCTGGACATCGTGGCAACCGGATTCTAAGCAACAACCTCAAGTATGGTTACGAGACGAGTATACACAGTGGGAACAACATCGCGGTGAGGTATTGAGCGACGCGGAAATCACGGTTAGATACGATCGATTTATATCACAACTGAAGGTACCTGGGGTTTATGAGGTGGGTGGTTTAGGGGCTTGTACGCTTATTAGTCGCCATGCTCTTCTTTCAGAAGTGAATTTTAAACCGATTAACAATGTGTCGTTTTGGGGGGAGGACCGTCATTTCAGCATTCGAGCCAATGCGCTGGGATTTTCTTTATACGTGGACACACATTACCCTGCCTACCATATCTATCGAGAAAGTGATTTGGATGGTGTAGAGAATTTCTTCCGAGAATCTGGGGGGAGTTCCAGGATGCGAAACAAATTAACCCTTTCCATGGTTGTCAAAAACGAAAGCAATAAATTCTTAAAAGAAGTGCTTCGGGAGCATCGGAAATATATAGATGCAGCTGTCATCATCGATGATGGAAGTACAGATGATACGGTCGATGTTTGCCTCGAAACGTTGCATGGTATTCCAGTTCGACTGGTAAGGAATGAACATTCAAAGTTTCATAATGAAATCGATTTACGAAAGCAGCAATGGCTAGAAACCCTCGTAACTGAACCGGATTGGATATTAAACTTGGATGCTGACGAAATGTTCGAGCTTCGGTTTGCTGCAGAAGTTCATCATCTTTTGCAGCAGCAGGAGGTTGATGTATTTTGTTTTAGGTTGTATGACTTATGGGATGAAATCCATTATAGGGAAGACGTAATGTGGCAATCACATTTCACCTATCGCCCATTTTTAATGCGTTACCGTAAAGATTTCGAATACAAATGGAAAGAAACCCCACAGCATTGTGGCAGGTTCCCAGAAAATGTTTTCGAACTTCCTCATAGGTTGTCGGATCTTCGAGTAAAACATTTAGGATGGTCTAGATTTAAGTACCGTTTGGCAAAATATCAGAGATACATGCGGCTCGACCCTGAAGGGACATATGGCTCTAGAAAACAATACGAATCCATTTTGGATGTGAGTCCAAATTTGGTTGCTTGGGTTGAAGGAGAAAAGCACAAGGGGAATTTGGATATCATTCATACATTACCTTTATGGATTCGAAGTGAATGCCGAGATGAAGACTTAAATATGGCTTTAACTTGTTTAGAAAGTATTCGCGGATCGAAGAACCAACTCGTCGTCATTTTTAACCAAGGTTGTATGAAAGATCACGAGTGGAAACTCATTTTATCTTCATTCGATATTCCTGCTGTTATTCTAGGTGAAGGTGAAAATATAGGCATTGCCCATGCAAGGCAAATTTGTTTTGAGTTTATTTGGAAGCATTACCCGAACGTTGATTATTTGTCTGAAATCCATGTGGATATGATCTTTCCAAAAAATTGGTTTCTGCCGTTGATAGAATATTTGGATCATTCCGACGAGCCTATGATCTCACCGGGAATTGTGACGAAAGTTGGAGATATGCAGCCAATTGGAGGCCGTATAGAAGTTCCTGCACATTCATCGGATTGGTGTTTATTATTGGAGGGTTTGGCACGAGATGAAATTTATGAAGGGTTTGTTCATCCGGTTGTTCATAAAGTGAAGGTATTACAAGAAATTGGGGGATACGATACTAAGTTTTTAAAAGGCAAACAGGGCTACGAAGACGATAGCTTGCTCTTAGGTTACCATTATTATATGGGAACCCGAATGAATTGGAAGCCTAAATGCAATCTTCATTCGTGGGTTTATCATGCGACAATGGCTCAACGGATGTCACTTGCTGATAAATATTTGGATTTCTCTTTAAATGAAGAGGGGCTATTTAATCAATATGGTGCTTACGGAATTAAGCGGTTATCGAATCTACACAGCATTCAAGAGTCTATCAAAATTCCCTTAACGAAAAGTGTGGGTGAAAATATGTCAGATATACAACAAAAAGAGGTGTGGGACCAACTGTGGTCAGGAAATGTTTCTTACGAGTGGGACTCTTTGAGTCAAACCATTTTTGAAGCCATTGTTGAGCGCGTTGAAGGAGCGAAAGATAAGAGTTTCATCGAGGCTGGCTCAGGTACAGGGAAAATATCTTTGCGTTTTGCTAAAGAAGGCGCTGATGTGACGTTAGTGGATTATTCAGAGCAGGCTCTAATAAATAGCCGCGAAGCATTTCGAAACATAAACGCGACAGGAAGTTTTGTATTATCCGACGTTCGTAACATGAATGTTCCTGATGGGCTTTTTGATATAACCTGGAATGCAGGGGTGCTGGAGCACTTCCCTTTCAAGGAGAAAGTGAGGATCTTGAAGGAGATGGCAAGAGTTACGAAACCAGGAGGGGTTATTCTAGTATTTGTTCCCAATGCTAAATGCTTGCCTTACCGTGTAGGTAAAGCTTTCTCTGAAACTAACGGTACGTGGATGTATGGGGTTGAAGAGCCAGTATTGACCTTAAAAGATGAATTTGATCAAAGTGGAATTTCCCTAGTGGAAGAAACGGATATCGGTTTTTTGAACAGTTTGGACTTTCTTGATTTTATTCCAGATGTACAGCCTATGAAAAAATGGATTGGGGACTGGTTTGAGGGACTATCAGTTAAGGAGAAAAGTTTGTTTCCTGGCTATTTACTCCTTAGCGTTGGGAAAGTAGATGCCTAAAAAAAGGATGTAGAACTTTAATCAGATGGAAGGAAACTAAACATTTATTACTATAATAATATTATAATATATAACAAGTTAAGAAAATAATGTATTTTAAAAGCATATTTCTTTTCAAATTTAGACACCAGTCTATCCCAGTCATCGTTTATCCTCATATCTTGTTTGTAAGGAGGTGAGAAGGGGTTGACTGTTTTCTGTTTTGAAGGGAAAAAGAAATCTATAAAAAATCGAAAAAAACATAAATCTAAATTACCTAAATGTTCAAAATTCAAACATAAGAAAAAAAAGGAACCTGGAAAAAGAAAATCATCGGAGTCTCACAAGGAGAAAAAAACAAGTAGTAAGGGTGTGAAATGCACTAAAGCACAATTTAAATTCAAAAGGGAAAGAAAAAAAAAGGGAATCAGGAATGCAATCTTTAAAAGAGGTCCAAGAGGTTTAAACGGGTCTCGTGGGTTTAAAGGGGCTGCGGGCGAACAAGGCCCAATGGGAGCAATGGGTGCAACCGGAGTAGCTGGGGAAACAGGGGCAACTGGAGCAATGGGTGTAACGGGAACGACCGGAGTAACGGGGCCAACCGGCGCAACTGGGAAAACAGGTGCAACTGGAGCAAGGGGAGTAACGGGTGCAACCGGAGTAAGGGGATTAAGGGGAGCAACTGGTGTAACGGGAGCTACAGGGGCAGCAGGAGCTACAGGTGAAACTGGAGTAACGGGAGCAACTGGGGCAACGGGAGCAACAGGAACTACAGGTGAAACTGGAGCAACTGGGCCAACGGGAGCAACTGGAGCTACAGGTGAAACGGGAGCAACTGGTGTAACGGGTGCAACAGGAGCAACTGGGCCAACGGGTGCAACTGGTGTAACTGGTGTAACTGGGGCTACTGGTGTAACTGGAGCAACGGGTGCAACGGGTGCAACAGGAGCAACTGGGCCAACGGGTGCAACTGGTGTAACTGGTGTAACTGGGGCTACTGGTGTAACTGGAGCAACGGGTGCAACGGGTGCAACAGGAGCAGCTGGGGCAACAGGAGCCATAGGTGAAACTGGAGTAACGGGCGCAACAGGAGCAACAGGAGCAACAGGAGTAACGGGAGCAACTGGGTCAACGGGAGCTACAGGTGCAACTGGGGCAACTGGAGCAACTGGAGCAACAGGAGTAACTGGGGCAACCGGAGCTACAGGTGAAACTGGAGTAACGGGTGCAACTGGTGTAACTGGAGCAACGGGTGCAACAGGAGCTACAGGAGCTACAGGAGCTACAGGAGCAACGGGTGCAACTGGTGTAACTGGTGTAACTGGTGTAACTGGAGCAACGGGTGCAACGGGTGCAATAGGAGCAGCTGGGGCAACAGGAGCCATAGGTGAAACAGGAGTAACGGGTGCAACGGGTGTAACTGGAGCAACAGGCGCAACTGGAGCTACAGGAGCAACAGGAGTAACGGGAGCAACTGGGGCAACTGGAGCAACTGGGGCAACTGGAGCAACTGGAGCAACGGGAGCAACTGGTGTAACTGGAGCAACGGGTGCAACAGGAGCAGCTGGGGCAACTGGAGCTACAGGTGAAACAGGAGTAACGGGTGCAACTGGGCCAACGGGTGCAACTGGAGCTACAGGAGCTACAGGAGTAACGGGAGCAACTGGGGCAACTGGGGTAACAGGTGAAACTGGAGCTACAGGGCCAACGGGAGCAACTGGAGCAACTGGGCCAACGGGTGCAACAGGAGCTACAGGAGCTACAGGAGCAACAGGAGCAACAGGAGCAACAGGAGCAACAGGAGCAACTGGAGTAACGGGAGCAACTGGGTCAACGGGTGCAACTGGGGCAACTGGAGCAACGGGAGCAACTGGTGTAACTGGAGTAACGGGCGCAACAGGAGCAGCTGGGGCAACTGGAGCTACAGGTGAAACTGGATTAACGGGTGCAACTGGGCCAACGGGTGCAACTGGAGCTACAGGAGCTACAGGAGCTACAGGAGCTACAGGAGCTACAGGTGCAACTGGGGCAACTGGAGCTACAGGGCCAACTGGTGCAACAGGAGCTACAGGTGAAACTGGAGCAACTGGAGCAACTGGGCCAACGGGTGCAACAGGAGCAACTGGAGTAACTGGAGTAACGGGAGCAACTGGGTCAACCGGAGCTACAGGTGAAACTGGAGCAACGGGTGCAACAGGAGCAACTGGAGTAACTGGAGTAACGGGAGCAACTGGGTCAACCGGAGCTACAGGTGAAACTGGAGCAACGGGTGCAACAGGAGCAACTGGAGTAACTGGAGTAACGGGAGCAACTGGGTCAACCGGAGCTACAGGTGAAACTGGAGCAACGGGTGCAACAGGCGCAACAGGAGCTACAGGAGCAACAGGATTAACGGGAGCAACTGGGTCAACGGGTGCAACTGGGGCAACTGGAGCAACGGGAGCAACTGGTGTAACTGGAGTAACGGGTGCAACAGGAGCAGCTGGGGCAACTGGAGCTACAGGTGAAACTGGATTAACGGGTGCAACTGGAGCTACAGGAGCTACAGGAGCAACTGGGGCAACTGGGGCAACTGGGGCAACAGGTGAAACTGGAGCTACAGGGCCAACGGGAGCAACTGGGGCAACTGGAGCTACAGGTGAAACTGGAGCTACAGGGCCAACTGGTGCAACAGGAGCTACAGGTGAAACTGGAGCAACTGGAGCTACAGGAGCAACAGGAGCAACAGGAGCAACTGGAGTAACGGGAGCAACTGGGCCAACTGGGGCAACAGGAGCAACAGGAGCTACAGGCGCAACAGGAGCTACAGGTGAAACTGGGGCAACTGGAGCTACAGGGGCAACGGGTCCAACGGGAGCAACTGGTGTAACTGGAGCAACGGGTGCAACAGGAGCAGTTGGGGCAACTGGAGCTACAGGTGAAACTGGACCAACAGGCGCAACAGGATCTACAGGAGCAACAGGAGTAACGGGTGCAACTGGGTCAACGGGTCCAACTGGAGCTACAGGTGCAACTGGGGCAACTGGAGCTACAGGAGTAACTGGGGCAACCGGAGCTACAGGTGAAACTGGAGTAACGGGTGCAACAGGAGCAACAGGAGCAACAGGAGCAACAGGAGCAACAGGATTAACGGGAGCAACTGGGTCAACGGGTCCAACTGGAGCTACAGGTGCAACGGGTGCAACTGGAGCAACGGGTGCAACTGGTGTAACTGGAGTAACGGGTGCAACGGGTGCAACTGGAGCAACGGGTGCAACTGGTGTAACTGGAGTAACGGGTGCAACTGGAGCTACAGGGCCAACTGGAGCAACAGGTGAAACTGGAGCAACTGGAGCAACTGGGCCAACGGGAGCAACTGGAGCAACAGGCGCAACAGGAGCTACAGGATCTACAGGAGCAACAGGAGCTACAGGATCTACAGGAGCAACTGGGCCAACGGGTGCAACTGGAGCAACTGGAGCTACAGGAGTAACGGGAGCAACTGGAGCAACTGGGCCAACGGGTGCAACGGGAGCAACAGGAGCAACAGGCGCAACAGGAGCTACAGGATCTACAGGAGCAACAGGAGTAACGGGAGCAACTGGGCCAACGGGAGCAACTGGAGCTACAGGAGCTACAGGAGTAACGGGAGCAACTGGGGCAACTGGGGCAACAGGTGAAACTGGAGCTACAGGAGCTACAGGAGCTACAGGAGCTACAGGAGCTACAGGAGTAACGGGAGCAACTGGGTCAACTGGTCCAACTGGAGCTACAGGATCTACAGGAGCAACTGGGTCAACTGGGGCAACTGGGTCAACTGGGGCAACAGGTGAAACTGGAGCTACAGGAGCTACAGGAGCAACAGGAGTAACGGGAGCAACTGGGTCAACTGGTCCAACTGGAGCTACAGGTGCAACGGGTGCAACTGGGTCAACTGGAGCTACAGGAGCTACAGGAGCAACTGGGTCAACTGGGGCAACTGGGTCAACTGGGGCAACTGGGGCAACAGGTGAAACTGGAGCTACAGGTGCAACTGGAGCTACAGGGCCAACGGGGGCAACGGGGGCAACTGGAGCTACAGGTGCAACTGGAGCAACTGGAGCAACTGGAGCAACTGGAGCAACTGGGCCAACGGGAGCAACGGGAGCAACTGGGGCAACGGGAGCAACTGGGGCTACAGGAGCAACTGGGGCTACAGGTTCAACGGGAGCAACAGGAGCTACAGGGCCAACGGGAGCAACTGGAGCAACTGGAGCAACTGGAGCTACAGGGGCAACAGGAGTAACGGGTCCAACGGGTGCAACAGGTGCAACGGGAGTAACGGGTGCAACAGGAGCAACTGGGGCTACAGGGGCAACGGGTCCAACGGGTGCAACTGGAGCTACAGGGGCAACAGGAGTAACGGGTTCAACGGGTGCAACTGGGGCAACAGGAGCAACTGGAGATACAGGAGCAACGGGAGCAACTGGGGCTACAGGAGCAACTGGGGCAACGGGAGCAACTGGGGCTACAGGAGCAACTGGGGCTACAGGAGCAACTGGGGCAACGGGAGCAACTGGGGCTACAGGAGCAACTGGGGCTACAGGGGCAACGGGGGCAACGGGGGCAACTGGAGCTACAGGGGCAACAGGAGTAACGGGTCCAACTGGGGCAACTGGAGCTACAGGAGCTACAGGAGCAACGGGTCCAACCGGAGCAACTGGGGCAACAGGGGTAACGGGTGCAACTGGGGCAACAGGGGTAACGGGTGCAACTGGGGCAACAGGGGCAACAGGGGTAACGGGTGCAACTGGGGCAACAGGGGTAACGGGTGCAACTGGGGCAACAGGGGTAACGGGTGCAACTGGGGCAACAGGGGTAACGGGTGCAACTGGGGCAACAGGAGTAACGGGTGCAACTGGGGCAAGTGGAGCTACAGGAGCTACAGGAGCAACGGGTCCAACCGGAGCAACTGGGGCAACAGGGGTAACGGGTGCAACTGGGGCTACAGGGGCAACGGGTGTAACTGGGGGAACTGGAGCTACAGGGGCAACGGGTGTAACTGGGGGAACTGGAGCAACGGGTGCAACCGGAGCAACTGGGGTTACAGGGGCCACGGGTGCAACCGGAGCAACAGGAGCAACTGGGGCTAAAGGTGCAACGGGTCCAACTGGTATTTCACCGACTTTAGCTTTTGCTGAAAACGTTGGATCAATAAATGTTTTTCCACCGTTAAACACAGAAGTAATAGTTGTAAGTGTTACACAAGGTGTTTTGGTTAACCAGCAACTTAAAATTGATTATGCTTTATCAATTGAGGCAATTACTACTGCGAACTGGTCATTTCGTTTTGAAATGCGATTATATCGAGATGCAACATTAATTGATACTAGGATTTTTAATGCAAATCAAACAAGTGCAGGGACTCATAGATTTCCATTAGCTAGTACTCAGGTAGATGTTGCGCCTGCTACTACTACCTCGACGTATACTGTTAGAGTCATTGTTACAATAGCTACCAACGTTACTTCAGCTACAGCAAATAATCGTGATATAAACATTATAACATTTACCCCATAACATAATTCAAAAAAACTAAGAAAAGAGAAAATGAAGCAAGAGAAAAATTTGGAATTAGCCTTCACATCAGATAAGATCGGCATCATTTAAGGTTCAGATCACCGACCATTATGCTTGCGGAAATAAAAGATTCCTCTCGCCTCCTTTATGGAGGCTTTTGGTTTTCTTAAATATAGCAAAAAACAAAGTTTGCCTACGCTTTGTTTCTCAGTTTTTCCCATGTTAAGTGTTATGAAAAGCTCAAATCCATTAAAAATTTTCAGCCCAGAAAATTTTAAGTTTGACCGTGAAAAAATGGTAGTAACTTGCCCAGCGGCAAAACTTCTACACGGTACAAGGAAAAACAGGGGCGACCAGTATGACTTTGCATTTACTAAATCGCAATGTGCCGAATGCCCTCTTCGGAGTCAATGTACGACTAGTAAAACTTTGAGATATATATCAGCGAATATTTCCATGAACTTGAAAAAGGGCGAGAGCATTATAAGACAGATGAGTACAAGGAAGCAAGTAAAAATCGTTGGCTCATTGAACGCAGGCATGCGGATAAAGTAAGAAATCATGGTTTACGGCGCAGCCGGTATCGGGGAGTGGATCGAACTTGGATTCACTCCTTGATGAGTACCATTGCTTCTAACGTTAAGAGAATGACCAGGCTAATTGCGGAGCGCCTCCATTGTTAGTCGTGTCTAACAAATGGAGTGCAGTTCACCAGAACGATCGGCTGCCTTTTGTGGAACTAACGGGCAGTTTTGCGCAACGGTTTGAACCCCAGATGGGTCGTACATATTGTTGATCTGAAAGACTATGGTCCTAAATAGTTGCTGCGCTGCGACGGCGGCCGGGTAATATTGACGGATTCTGCACTCCATTTTCATCATCTGTATGTCCGCCTCATCCGATGATCGATGAATGAAAAAGCTTCTAATCGATCAACATAACAAAGCACGTATGAATTGGAATGATCGTTTCCGAAAATATTGACATTGCGTCTAAATTGAGATAGCATACGTAACAGGGGATGATGAATAATGTCCAGACTAAAAACATTTCAGATAGAAGAGACAATCGATAAGGCAATTGATGTTTTTCGTGAAAAAGGTTACCAGGGAACATCCATGCAGGATTTGGTCAGTGCGTTGTCTCTAAACCGGAGCAGCATCTACCAGACATTCCGAAGTAAGGAAGACTTGTATTTAGTGGCACTGGATCGCTATGGGGAGAAAACGAGTGATATTACTTCCATCTTATATGAACAGGGCACTTGTAAAGAAGTGTTATTTAGGTTTTTCAATAAATTGTTTGAACATAATAGTGTTAGAACGTGCTTACTAATCTATGCATCCTTGGAGATGAGTGAGCATCCGGAAGTTCGAGCAAGAGTTAGTACGAACAATAACTTAAGAGAAAGAGCTTTCTTTCAATTGCTTACACGCGGAATTACCAATGGCGAAATAAAAGGTAATCCCAATTTACGTGATCTTTCTCAATACCTTGTAAACGTTACGAATGGAATAACCATCACCTCAGCGGCTGCAGATCGAAAAACATTGGATACCATTTTAGAGACGTCACTTTATTTTTTACGATAATTTTTTTTGTTTCGATTTGGAACGATCATTTCCTTAAAACCAATATATAAACCACATTAAAGGAGACTAAATATCATGAATTCATATTTCTTAAATGGAAAAACGGCATTTGTTACGGGAGGGTCTCGCGGTATTGGAGCATCGATTGTTAAAAGGTTAGTTAAAGACGGCGCGGCTGTAGCGTTCACTTATGCTAATTCTGCTCAGAAAGCTAGTGAATTGGTCAAGAGCATAGAGGCTGAGGGTGGGAGAGCTTTGGCCATTAGAGCCAATAGTGAAAATGCCGACTCGGTGAAGTCAGCCGTCGCCGAGGCGATTAACACTTTGGGTCATTTAAATATACTGGTTAATAATGCAGGGATCCTTGATGTTAAACCATATGACCAATTTACAATGGATGAGTTCGACAAAACGGTTGCTGTTAATATTAGAGCGGTTTTTGCTGCAGTTCAAGAAGCTGGACCTAAAATGCAAAGTGGTGACAGAATTATTAATATAGGTAGTGTTAATGCTGATGTTACCGGTTTTCCTGGAATGAGTTTATATAGCATGTCAAAAGCTGCTGTTGCCGCTATGACCCGAGGTCTTGCAAGGGATCTCGCTCCGCAAGGGGTAACTGTTAATAATATTCAACCAGGTCCAGTTGATACTGATATGAATCCTGCTAAAGGAGAGATGGCTACCGTTTTAAAAGATGTGATCGCACTTGGCCGCTATGGGACTGCAAATGATATTGCCAGCTTTGTTTCTTTCTTATCCAGCTCGGAAGCAAGCTATATTACCGGCGCTTCACTTGATATTAATGGAGGATTCATGATTTAAGCTCCTGATATTCTGCAGCCTTCATGATTAAGGAAATCAGTCACACGGTTACAGACTTCTTTCTGAGATCCTGGCGGAGGATCAACGAGCGTTTGGAGAAAGAAGGGGCAGTAGCAGCCCTTTCGATTTATACTTCCTTTACTCAAGCAGAACTCAAGAAAGCCGGCCACATGGCCGGCTTTTGCAATTCACCTATGCTTGTGTCGCTGGTCCCTTGACACAAACATACTGGTGTAGAACATTTATGCCGACTAGTTGAGAAATCGATATTGACTCACAGCGCGTTGCTGTGGGTCACTCTTTTATTCATTGAAGTGGTTGAATTATTCAGTTCATCATGAATATACACTAATAACCAACGACATAATAACCTCCAGAGGTGAACATCATGAGATGCATCTATTGTGATAACGTACAGCAACTAAAAGGCAAAAAACATAAGTGCTTCATTTGTGCCATCACAAAACCCCGTTAACAGAGTCAAAGTACTTCACTTCAGCATTTAAACACTTTTTCGGTCAAACACCGAGATAAACTAATTTAAAGGAGTTGCAACTATGGGTATCTTATCTGGTAATCAAAAGGATGAACCATTACATTACGGGGAGATCTATGATTTGTGGCAGTTCTCAATGACGGCCAAAGGCTGTGTTTCTGCCAACCGAGCATATCAGTATCATGTTGGTGATAATGACCTTAAGAAAATACTTGGCGACATCATTAACCAAGCTGAGCTTGAAATAAGTGAGTGCGATACTATATTAATAAATAATGGTATCGTGCCTTCCCCTGTTTTACCTGAAAGACCTGAAACTAAATTAGAAGATATCCCTGTTGGTGTAAAGTTCTCCGATCAAGAAATCGCTTCTATGGTTGGTGCTGATACCTCCCTTAGCTTAGTTGCATGTAGTCAAATTATGAGTAAGGCAACACGAGAAGACATTGGGGCCCTATTTGCTAAATATCACGCAACCAAAACAGCAATTGGATTGAAAATCCTAAAAATTAGTAAAGAAAAAGGTTGGTTGATCCCTCCTCCGCTTCAAATTAAGAGACCAGAGCTTGTAGAAGCTTAATTATTGTATAGTCGAAATCGTGGACGTGGCATCTGCATGTTACGCTAAAGGCGAACTATAACTTAATAAAACACCGCGGCAGCCGGCCATGACGATCGGCTGCCCTTTCCACGCTAACGGGCAGGTTACTTCCAATATGTGTTAAAATTAAATTGTTGTGCTGTAGCGTGTAGGAGGACGAATAAAGCGTAGGTGACTTCTATGTTACTTCTGAATGGCATCACGGGATTTCATATCGATGTTTTGCCAGAGGTCGATTCTAAACAATTCAAAAGACTCTGTTACTCGTTGGCAAACTATTCTAACGGGAAGATTCTGTCCTTTCAAGAACCACATGCATCGCAAAATTTCTATAAGACAGAACTTGGTCTACATAACGAAAGCATATTCATTTTGTTAAACAGTTCATACCCCTTCGTAGCGTTCGCTTGTTCAGTGCAATACTTCCAGATTGAGTTTATTGATCATACACTTTCTAATATAGTTTGTATTTTAAATGACGGATTTAGAGTACTGTCTTCTATCGAAACAAATCAACAATTAGAATTTGATGACAGAACTAATTCCTTATTTACCGAAAATAGCCTAAACGAGGCGGAATTAAGCCAGATTTTTCATTGGAAACCTAAAAGCGTTGGAGATGTCATTTTTAATTTTTGGGACTAAAAGATAAGTGAGTTATTCCGCTAAAGGGACACGATAGTTGAAACAAACCAAGGAGAAGATGCCACGGTAGCTGCACCTTTTGCCCTTAAGATATTGGGCAACATAGTAAATGTTAGAGTTGCTATTGGCGTTGGAGGAAGTCTTGATATCATTGCTGGGACAGTAAAAAGAGCACCAGTTATATGGCAGAAGTTAAATGTGGAATGGCTTTATCGATTAATAAATCAACCATCCAGATGGCGAAGACAATTAATTTTACCTCGTTTTGCAATGAAAGCATTGTTATTTAAAGAAAATAATCGGTGATAAGGGAACATAAGCTTAATAAACATTTAGAGAAGGCTGCCGACAGCAATAATAACGGCAGCCTTCTCAGCTAACGGGCAGTGCGCGCCTAGCGAAGCTAGGCACAACTTACTGATGCAAGTTCAGTCGGGGTAAGGTCCAAGCCGCCCCGTAGCTAGCAGGCAGACGTCGGCGAAATCCGGCGGCTGAAGCCCTGTGAAAAGTCGCGCTTTGCGCGATGAAGCAAATCTGCAGGCCGTAATGAAAATGAATCCTACCGCATCGTGAAAGTGAACCCGGAAGGGACAAGAGGGAGCCGAGCCACGACTGCCCCGGCGAAGGCCATGGAACGCGCGAAGAACTTGGAATGCAGCGCAGAAGAACCCTCCGGTGTAAAGGGAGCGGCATGCAGAGACAGTTGTGTTTGGAACTAGGGAGACCCTCCCCCGCACGAAGTTTTTTTTTTTCGTAACGAGCAAACCTATAAGCCCTAAAGGTGAAATGGCGAGCTGCGGGAAGGGAGTCGGAGGGGGCCATACTACCAATGATCCGGCGGACAACATAACCCCGGGGAGGAAAGGGCGCCGAAAGTCAATACCCCACTTCGTTTACGGGATATCAAGGAGGTAAGAGCAAGTGAATGCCGAATACACGGCTAACGCCACCAATGAAAACGCTCGACAACTCCAAAATACCCTCTATCTTGCGGCTAAGGAGAACCCAAAGCGTAAGTTTCATGCGCTGTACGACAAAGTATTCCGGAAAGATATCCTGCATGAAGCATGGAGAAGAGTGAAAACCAATCGTGGAAGTGCCGGCATCGATGGACAATCAATCGAATTCATCGTTCGAGAGATTGGCGAAGAATTCTTCATCGAAGAGATAAGGCAACAGCTAATGAATGGGGAATACCGACCGTCTCCGGTCAAACGGAAAGAGATTCCGAAGCCTGACGGAAAGACGCGTCCCTTGGGTATTCCAACAGTCCGTGACCGGACTGTGCAGATGGCAACCAAACTGGTGATCGAAGGCATATTCGAATCAGATTTTAAAGATTGCTCTTACGGATTTCGCCCCAAGCGGTCGGCTCACCACGCTATAAAGAGCATCCGGGAAAGCATTAATTGGGGAGTCGCCGTCAACTGGGTGGTCGACGTAGATATTACTGGCTACTTCGATAATATCTCCCATAGCAAGCTGATGAAACTGGTCGAAGAACGCATCTGCGACAGGCGCATTCTAAAGTTAATTAGACAGTGGCTTGAAGCAGGCGTAATGAAGAATGGCATACGGCACAGTACAGAGATCGGTAGCCCGCAAGGCGGCGTAATTTCTCCGCTTCTTGCCAATATCTATCTCAACTACCTCGATACGATATGGAAGAAGTGATTCTCTCATTTGGGTAAGCTGGTCAGGTATCCAGATGATCTTGTCATTCTATGCCGGTACAAGCCGCAGGCACTCGAAGCTATTCATGTACTCAAGGCCATCTTCGGAAAACTAGAGTTAACCATGAACACATCAAAGTCAAAGTTAGTATGTCTATGGAAGAATCAGGATGGGTTTGACTTTCTTGGTTTTCACCACAGGAAGATGCCGCATCTCATAAAAAAGGGGTTATGTATAGACTTCGAAGCTTTCCATCGAAGAAAGCGATGAAGAAGATGCGCACTCGTTTGAAGGGAGAAACGGCATCCAGAGGCCGGTTAAACTGGCCGTTAAAGCTGATGGTGGAGATACTGAATCCTATGATCCAAGGTTGGCGTAACTACTACGCTCATCAGGATGTGGATCGAAGTATGGCAAACCGTTTCCTAGCGAAAGTGGACTGGTACATCCTGAGGAGATTGAGACTGTTCTGGAATAACAAACACAAGAAGCGCAAGCGAAATTGGTCAGAAATGCATATTCTGCTTCAACGTACAGAACTGAAAACATTATGCACATGGAAAAAACCGTACTGTCCTAGATGAAGAACGTCGGAAAGCCGTATGCGGGAAAACTGCACGTACGGTTTGATGAGGAGGGGCTGGGATCCCCAGTCCTTTACTCTACTCAGAGAAACTTCCCATCAAACGGATGCATCAAAGAAATCGAAGGAGGGATCTGTTTGGAGTACCAAGTTCCTAAACATTGTATTTCTGTTGCAGGTATAGTCACCAATGAGAGTGGTGAGGTATTGTTGCTTAGAACACATTGGCGTTCGGATACCTGGGAGATGCCAGGTGGAAATGTTGAAATAGGAGAACCCCTCAACGAAGCAATTTGCAGAGAGTTCCTGGAGGAGACTGGCATCGTTATAAAGCCAATTGGAATAACTGGTGTTTATATGAATACAACGAAACAAGTGTTGACTGTATGTTTCAGAGCTCAATATATTAGCGGGGAAATTAAAATACAAGAAGACGAAATAGTCGAAGCTCGGTACATAAAAATCGATGAAACGAATATTGGAGAATACATAATAAGGCTGCAGCAAAGATCAAGATTACTAGATGCAATGAATGCAAAATGTCTTGTACCCTTTGAAGCCTGGGAAGTAAACCCCAGTTATACATTGTTACATAGATTGGAAGGGGATATGAACAACAAATGTTAATTAAACCGATCCCTAAAAGTATACAAGTAACTGTTGATCGTGAAGAGCTTCATCTTCCGAATACCCTTCAAAAATTAATAAATATCTATTGGGACTCATTAACAAAAGAGAAACCGTACCTTACTCGAGGCGATATATATTCAATAAGTCATACGAGTCTGTTTGAAGAGGAAATGAAGATAACTTTGCAAAAAACTGATTATGCTCATTTTTTATACTCTAAACAATTGAGTGCCAATCATAAATACAAGTGCCGTGGAGTGGTTGCAAATGGTGTTATCCTTACAAAGGATGGATTTTTTGTGATTGGAGAGATGAATACACATACTTCCATTCCGGGAAGGTTGCAGTTTGTCGCGGGAGGCGTTGAGACAAGTGATATTCAGGGGAATGTTGTTAATATGTTTGATAACTTGTCGAGGGAAACACAAGAAGAAATTGGTATTGATTTGACCAACTCTAATGTTGTTTCTAGGGTAACGTCTAAATATATTGTACATTGGCAATCGATAGCTTTGATTTACCTTATTGAATTATCTATTGATTCTCATGAGCTAAAATTGCATTATGATAGCTTTGAGAGCGGACTCCTTAGTAAAAGCATCATCCCAGAATTTTCATCCATTGTCTTTGTGCACGCAGAGCGGATATCCGAATACTTAAAAAACGACCAAAGAAGTAAACTCGACTTTTTGGCAAAAGTTCTTGAACAATTAAGTGAGGAATTGATTTAATAACTTGGAAGAACGTTTAGCTTATGGGAACGTTCATTGCGCTAACGAGGAACGTTACTTAAATAGGGATCGCCAGCTGCGGCGCAGTCTGACGGTCCCTATTTCGTTGAAGTAGAAGGCAGTAATGGGTAGTGGGGGCTGAATAAAATTTAGGCCGGTAAGCCTCCTGAATGCTGTGCTATGATGAACTTGAGATACATTAATTCGATCTAATGAATGGAGCAACAAAATGAAACAATTACAAAAAGTTAATATAGAGCTCCCTTATTATAAACTCTTGAACTGTGATCCACTTTATGTATTGGAAAAACTAATAGATGAAAAAATTGTTTTGATATTTCTAGAAGTGTTCCATGAAGAAACTATTGAAGAATTTATAAAAAAACATCATTTTACAGTAATGTCTGAAGTAATTGAAATTAAAAAAACGAACAACGTAATTTCGTATTACCCTCATATTAGATCCAAAACTCAACTTGAAAATGTACTTCAAAATGAAGACTGGGGATTTTCCTGTGTGGCAGTGTCTCCAACATCACAACACTTATTTAGCATTAGGGGAATTGAAGAAGAAGGCAAAATTGGAGTTAAGATTAAGGAAATACAAAATGGATTTTATGATAAATTCATAAAAATATATTGAAATTCAAATGCATTTTTGTATTAGTTACCATTCAACTATCGGGTAACGAGAGTTGACGGGTTAAATATGGGGGAGAAGATTATGTGCATTTCACCAAAAAATCAGTAACCGTCTATCTTATCTCTGGTCCACTCGGTGTAGGGAAATCAACCGTCTCCAAGACTCTTGCTAGTGCGATAAACCAATGTGTCTTGATTGAAGGTGATCTCCTTCTCCATGTCTACCGAGGGGAGACCGAACCGCCCTGGGAGGAACGACTCCGACTGGCATGGCTAAATATCGCTGCGGTGACGCGGAATTTTCTCCTGAATGAGTTAGACGTGGTTATCGATTTCGTCGTCGAAGATGAACTTCAATGGTTCTTAGATCAACTAACGGATTTCGATGTAACGCTTTACTATGTTGTGCTGCACGCGGAACCGGATACCCTTACCACTCGACTCCATCAGCGAGGAGATGTGCAATATATCCACCGCTCGCTGTTCCTTCGGAACAAGTTGATGGCTTCACCGGTTAATGAGCCATACCTACTGGACACCGATAGTAAGAAGCCGAATGAACTTGCTGAAGAAATCATAAAAAACTCCAGATTTCGGATACAGGGTTAGAATTGCTGGTACGTTAATGTGCTAGTAAAGGCCGAATCAGGATTCATTCAATTTTTGTGTGGAGACCACGATTAAGCTAAAGGTGAACGATAGTAACAATCATCATGACGAGGATAACGGAATAGTCCGATAGCTGTTCTATGAATTTTTCGAGGGGGTGCAGGATGGAGGAACAGGAGTTCCAGTATTATTTAGGACATCTCAAATGGAGTATGCCAGAAAACACTCAGGAAGAAGCAGTGAATTATTTTTCTAATAAAATTGAAGATAAATATATATCACGCCTTATTCAAGACACTGATAAGGACACGTGGGGCAATTCAATGAAAATTATAAGTAGCTTGGGTAAAGATAGGGCTATTATAGCTATTCAATGGTTACTATTTTTGCTAAAAGATCTAAATTGGCCAGGAGCAAATGAATCGATAGAAGTCTTAAAGCGATTTGAAACCGATGAACTAATACCTTTTATTGATATAGTATTAGATCAAGCAGACCTAGAAGAAGATCGTATGTGGATTTATGGTATAAAAGAACTTATCAGCAAACTAGGCATTGAACAATCTGTGTTATCAAATAAAGAAGTATTAAAAAAAGCAAAAGCCTAAAATATAATACAAAAAAAGAAGCGCTCTGGAAGAATGAAGCTTTTGATAATTCAACTAACGGAAACGATAGTGCAAACACAAGGGCAGATCGCCGCGACAGGCAGCTGTCCCTTGTTTCATAGAAGCAATGGTTTATACTACTACAGAATATAACCGTAGTAACCGTCTTCCGGAATTTGGATCCCGATATCTTGTGCGACCTCATACTTTAATTGATACAATGCTCAGGAAGCTTGCGGTACGACAAGTTGATTATTCGATTGGTTTTGTGCCATCTTTTCATATTCCTCCTTTTCTTCACTATATTATGTTGAAAGTGCCACCCTCCCATTCGTCTTATCAATAAATAAATTAAGATGGCAAAGATAGCAAGAGCAGTTAGATATATCATACGAAGAACTCCACCATAGCAAAGGATATAAGTTTTTGTCCTGAATTGGTTAAGGATATAAGTTCTTGTCTGGCGAAAAAGACAAGAACTTATATCCGGAAAAGGGCTGATTGATTGTCGAAAAGGGGTAGCCCGTAATGAGCATTATCGTAAGATGAATTTGAATATCCTCGTTCGGCTTGACTCCTTACCTACTAGTAAGTTATAATGTTGTTATGGAAAATCGAAAAACACAAATATTAGATCTCGCACTAAAACTTATTCGAGAAAAAGGTTATGTTGCCATAAGTTACGATGATTTATCCAAACAACTGGGCGTAACCAAGGCAAGCATTCATTATCATTTTGAAAAAAAGGAGGATTTAGGAGTTGCCGTTACCGAGCGGATGCAAAAAAATTTAGAGAATCTCTTATTATTCATAAATAATTCTACGATGACAGTAGAAGAGAAACTTATGCATTTCATTGCAAGACAAATTGAAATAAGCGGGGAAGGGATATGTCCAATATCGTCTCTCCAATCTGATTTTCTATCCTTACCTGATATTATAAGACAAAAAGTACAGGAGGTAAGTCAGTTTGAATTAAACGTTTTAATCAATATTCTTACAGAAGGGTATAATGAAGATATCGTTCAAAAATCAGAAGATGTTGAATCATTAGCTTATACCATACTGTCATGTATAAAAGGTGCTTTGCAATATAAACGTACATTGGGGAAGGATGAATTACCCAATGTTCTAAGTCAGATAAACCGCCTTATTAGAAGTTAAAGGCGGTTAATATATGAAATATACTTATTAACTAGTAAGTAGAATAACAACATGAGAAAGTAGGAATTACTGAAATGAAAAGAATGCTTTGGGTTGTTCTTATGATGTCCTGCGGAGCTACGTTTATTTCCTCATTATTCCCTTTATATGGGGAGCATTATCGGCTGAGCAGTCTGGAAATCACCATATTGTTTGCCGTTTATGCCGCTATCCTGTTGCCCACTTTGCTTGTCGTGGGAGCGAGAGGAAGCGCTTGGGGATTGAAACGTGTTCTTCGCTTCAGTATATGGATTTCCATCGCATCGACGTTGCTCTTTATAGGGAGTTTCAACGTTTGGATGCTCTATGCGGCAAGGATTTTGGAAGGCATCGCCTATGGAGCTTTTACAGGTACAGCCAGTGCTTTTTTATTAAAACAAACCTCTCACGATAAAGTTAGTACGGCAATTAAGTTATCAGGAGTAACAGTAACCATTGGTTTTGGCCTGGGCCCCGCCATTGCAGGTTTAGTCGTGCAATATTTGCATTTTGAGCCGCTTCGTTTACCGTATTGGATTCTGCTCGTCATGTTATTGAGCTCCTTGGTATTTCTGGAAATATTACCGAAGCACGAAGATTCCCAAACGCAGAAACCGGCTAAAACTAAGATTTCGCTCGGTGTTCCCGTAAATATTCGTTCCCATTTTTGGTCTTTTATCGGACTTCCTATCTTTACTGTTTTCACGTTAAATGGAATTGTGTTTTCTCTTATTCCTTCTTTCGCCAAGAACGTCATTTACACCGCCAATCTCTCTATTTCCGGTTTGCTAATTTTGCTGCTTCTTGGCGGTGGGGCCTTGATGCAGTTCTTTCCTTGGCCGCGTAATCCCGTTACAAGGATGTGCCTAGGAATCCTGTTTCTTGCCATTGGATCGTGGGTCATTGTTTATTCCGGACAGACAGCAAGTTTAAATTTGCTTTGGATCGGCATCTTTATTCAAGCTATCGGCGGTGGGTGGACGTTTCAAGTTTCTTTAAGATTAGCCAGTCAGTTGCCGAAGCCGGAAGAACGTCCTCGAGTTATCTCGGCTTTTTATTTATGCGCCTACGCCGGATTCATTGTTCCCCCTGTTAGCGTCGGAGTGCTGACTCAATTTTTTAGTTTGAACTTCTCGTTGGTTCTTCTAAATTTGTTTGCTGCGCTAATCGTTATCTATGTATTGATTTATTCAGTCAGATTTAATCGTTATTATTCTAAATATTCTAAAGTTGCATCAACAGAGAAATCCATGCAAGATTTTATAAATTGTCACAATAAAATGGAAGTAATGCTGGAAATTTTAAGAGAGAATGTAAAAATCCACTGCTCAGAGAGCATACAAGCCCAAATTGCGAATGAAAATTTCCAAGCAGCGAATCAAATATTACAGTTACTAAATGAATTCACTAAAATAGAATTCAATTCAAATGCGGAGAAAATTATGGAATTTGCAAAGGAAAATTTCGGGAAAAAATATTAAAGAGCAACATCCAAGTTTGCAGTTGAAGGCTTTTCCGAAGCGTTCGCGCAAGAGTTTGCAAGCTTCGGGATCAAGACGACGATCGTGGAGCCTTCCGTGTACGCAACAGAGTTTTTTGGCGAATCGATGCAGCATACCGAGAAGAAACAAGAATATGCTCCGTTGTATGAAGCATACGAGAGAGGTATGTCGAACATCAAGACCGGCGACCCGGCAAAAGCAGTGCAACTGATTATTTCCGTTATAAAAAGCGACAATTCGCCGCTTCGTTTGGCAGTTGGATCTCAAGCTGCATATACGATCCGTGAAGCTTATACCAAACGGTTAGAAGAATACATCACAATAATCACCGTCATGGGTTTTATTAAAAAATAAGATTTTATAAAAAGGGGAGTGACAACATGTATGAACGGTTTTTGGTTCCAGTTGACGGTTCCGAACATTCCAAACATGCACTGAAATCGGCTAAATGGTTGGCGCAAAACATTGGGATAAATGCCCGTATAACGCTTCTTCATATCATTCCTAGTAACAATATCAATACAGTTGCTTACGGAGTGGATATTGAACAATTGCAAGTAGCGGAAGTTAGGAGGATTTTAGAGGAATCCGCACAAGTCCTTTCAGGGTCATCTATACAATATGATAGCGAATACCATATTGGAGATCCTGCAGAAATGATATGCAAGAAGGCAAAAGAAGGAGATTACGACCTTATCGTAATGGGTAGTAGGGGACTTAGCCTCTTCTCAGAGATATTCGTGGGAAGTGTAAGCCATAAAGTGGTCCAGCACGCTCATTGTGCTGTAATGATTGTAAAGTAAATAGAAGGTGATTTAATAAAAATCATTTTCATTATCGAATCATCTTTCAACTTAAGGAGGAGAATATGAACAACCTATTGGCAAAAATTATTGACGCGCACGGCGGAATTGACCGTTGGGAAAAATTTAGTTCACTGACTGCCACGATTGTCACCGGTGGCGGTTTATGGGCAATGAAAGGGCTCGTACAAGATTCCAATCCTCGTGAGATGACAGTCGCGCTACATTCGGAAATCGCATCTGTTACTCCCTTTGGTCAACCGGATTGGCGTACTGCCTTTACGCCCGATCGTATCGCGATTGAGACCCTCTCTGGGGAAACCGTCCGCGAGATATACGATCCTAGGACCTTGTTTGCTAACCATACGATGAACACACCGTGGGACCCGCTTCATCGAGCATATTTCAACGGGTACGCAATGTGGACATACCTGACAACGCCTTTTTTTATGGCCATGCCGGGATTCGAGGTCAACGAAATCCCGCCCTGGCAAGAAGGCAACGAGTTCTGGCGCGGTTTACGTGTGCGGTTTCCCGAACATATTGCCAGTCATAGCAAGGAGCAAGACTTTTACTTTGGTGATGATTTGCTGCTGCGCAGGTTCGACTACCATGTCGATGTCTCAGGTGGCTTTCCAGCGGCGCAATATGTCTACGACTTCGTCGAGATCGAAGGGCTTCGTTTCCCGACAAAACGCCGCGCATATTTTCGTGGACCCTACTTGGAGCCAGTCAAGGATCTGCTGCTAGTCTCAATTGATCTCAGCAACTTCAGGTTCAGTTGAATTCTGAATTAAAGGTTCGATCCCCCTTGGTTCCACCCTATAACCCTAAATGTAATTTAATTTGGTGAGACGACTCTAAAAGGGGTAACCAAGGGGAATGAAACACGCCGAATAGGCGTGTTTTTGGCATAATAAGCATCATTGTCATGAGCAGTACAGGTTTTATGAATTTTCGATTGACGGGGGAATACAATTGCTTCACTTCAGGATCCCGATTCCAGACTTTCCTTTGATATGATTTAATCAACAAAAATATTTTTCCACCTTGTTTAGATAGCTCGCTCAACAAACTAGTTACGGATTTACGAGTCGAGCCGATCTTTTTGCCACGGATACCAAGCAAACTATGATTCGAGACCTTGCAAAAGCTGAACTTGGTGTAAAATTAGTTGAGTACATAGTAAAAATAATGAACAAATCATTGACAACATGAAGTAATTGTAACAAGCTCTACAAAATATAAAAACACCGAACAAATTGGATCCGTTTAAGGAATACATTCGACAAGCCTTTGTGACGAGTGTTTGCCTCCTGATCATAGGTGGGCATTTTGATTAAGCGACGGGTACGATAGCTGAATAAATACATCAAGGCAGCCGGCCAGATCTGATGAACTGCACCCCATTTGTTAGTCGTGTCTAACAAATGGGGTGCAGTTCACTTCAAGAGCGGCTGCTTTTTCATTGACTGATATGAACGAGGGTCAATACCTCATTTAAAAATTGGTAAGAAAAAACTTTTAAAACCTTGGCACGAAGGCAAAGACGTTGACGGTGGTTAACAGTCTGATATGCGCGGGTTGGGTACCGCATTTCAATCCATCCGTCGTGGAGCTGCCTCGGACTAACGGCGCACGTTCGGTAATCAATCAATCAGTACCTAGTGCATATTTCAACATGAGGGTTCTCCTTACCGGGTTTTGCCTCCGAGCCAAAGTTTCAAATCTCCGGTTTCAATATAAAAAAGTTCTTTTGAAAATCCACCATGCAACCAAAGCTTCAGATTGCTACTTTTCAATTTCACAACCAATAGCCCAAATGAACCCAATGAGTTCCCTGGCCACAGCTAATAAAAGCAGCCACAAAAAACCTAAAACCATTCGTCAAAATAATGGCGATGGTTTTTTCGGGAATGGGATAAAGTTCTTGTCATTTATGACATCAAGTTCTTGTCAACCGACATCAAGTGTCGGGTGACAAGAACATTGTCTCATTAAGTGTCGCGAAAATCGTGGCTTTTTTGTTTTATGGGATAAAGTTCTTGTCAAAACCAAATGACAAGAACTTTATCCCATTCCCGATTTTGACAAGCACTTTAACTCATTCCCGACGGGAGGCCAGGGGGAGTATTTTCCAAATGATTAAACTCCCTCAGTATGATTTAATTTTCTCACGCAAGCTCGTCTATTCGCAGGATTTCATCTTTTAGGTTTCAGTGATGAATGAAAGATAGTGAGATAAATTAGGATGCGCCGTTAAAATGGCATGCGGGAACAGAGGTGGAGTTGAATCACCCAATTCATTCCAAATGCTGCACGTATTCTCCATGGTGCCCTTAGCGATTTTCACTCCCATGTCTCAACGGGTCATAGCCCTTTCATTCCCTCGTCACATCTATCTAAGGGGTGGAGGTCGGTCTTTCTAACGGAATGGGTCGGAGCCCTTTTGTTTAACGTATCCCGATACTCCGTGCTTTCTTTGTCATCCTGCGAATACGCCAACTTGCGTGAGGTCAGGTCTTGTTTTAAGCTGCCAATGCAAGAATTTTTGTTGGGTTGTAGGCTTCATTACTTCGAGCTAATCCTACTAAGAGTCGAGCAAACTTTGAACATAACTTCATAATAGATTTCATCCTTTTAAGCTTCTTTACTTCAACATTATGGCGATGTAATGCTTTAAACTCTTGGTTATTCATGACCATGCTCATCGTGATTAAATAGAGAAAGTGTCGCAGTCGTGGACGGCCACGTTTACTGAGCGTCAATTGTCCTTTCCATTTACCTGAGCTTGCTTCAGTTATATTAAGGCCTGCGTGACGGAGTAGAGCGTTCCCGTGCGCATAACCTCTAAGATCCCCGGATTCTCCTAAAACACCAGCTAGAGCAATTGGACTTATTCCAGTAATGGCAAGGATTTTGCCTGAATAGGGGATACGTTCAACAACGTCTTTGGCTTCTTTCTCTATCCTCTGCAGTTGTTTAGTAGCTAAGTCATGCTCCTCCAGGAGCTGCTCTAGATGGAGTTTGTAAGCATGTGTTGCTTGCTTTGATCCTACAGTTCTCTTGGCAAGATCGATGAGTAAATGAGCTCTAAGCACACCAGAATGCCGCTTCATTGATTTCTGCCATCCTTTAATTACATCGTCAGGACTTAGTTTACATAGCTCAGCCGGGAGCGGAAAAAGCCTAAGGGTTAACAATGCACCCTTGCAAGTTAAGATTTTAAAGACTTGTCTCAGTTCAGGGAAGACAATGTCGACCCAGCGGTGGATCTGGTTAACGGCACTTACGAGTCGTTTAACGACTGTTTCTCGGTTAGCCATGAGCACTCGCAGCTCCTCGTATTCGGAAGAATGGAAGCGGACAGGGGAATAGTAGCCGTTTTTCACCATGTCGGCAATAACTAAAGCATCTTTTTTGTCGCTTTTAGAGCGTGTATTGTCGCGGTTTTCTTTATTCTTTTTAACTAGGTGAGGATTAACAAGTACGGCTTCAATGTCTTTGTTTTTGAGCCATCCGGCAAGGCTTAGCCAGTAATGGCCAGTCGGTTCCATACCAACGATAACTTGAGATAATTTAAATGAAGCTAACAAGTCGCGAATCCAACGGTCGAGGGTTTTGAAACCATCTTCGTCATTACTGAACTCTAAAGGATTGCCGAGAGCGACTCCGCGGAAGTTAACCGCTCTAGCAACATGAGCCTCTTGAGCAATGTCTACACCTACAACAATATGATGAACGGTAATGTTTTCAATGAGTTGATTTTGCTTATCTTGTGATTTAAACTTCATAGTAGAGCGTCCTCCTGGATGATGGAATTAAAGGGCTTTTGACCCGTTGCGTACTTCCATCGTACTGAGGCGCTCCTTTTTTTACAAAGCTGAAATTTATCCATCTACAGGAATCTAACGGATAACGTTTGTTCAATAACAACAGGAGAAGGCAGCCGAAATAGTGATCGGTTGCCTTTTCTCAGCGGGCAGTTTAACGCAACAAAGGGTTATTCATAACGTCTATGTAGTTATCCCATAAATAGGGAATGAGGACTATAGCTTAATTAAAACACCAGTGAAGGCTGCCGAGATCCAGAGGCCGCCTTTTCCCCGCTATCGGTCGTTTCAATACTAACTTGCATCCAATAGTTAGATGAGTATATAATTATATATGCATTAAAAAAGGAGGAGTGAGTAATGTCGGGTATGACCGAATCGCAATTTAATAGAATCTCTAGAGCACTCGCTGAACCTAGACGCATACAAATTCTCAAAGAAATTAGAGAGGCTAGTGAACCTCTGCCATGCAGTGTTCTACTTGAGACCCATAATGTGAGTGCAGCTACAATTTCCCACCATATTAAGGAGCTTGAAATTGCGGGTTTGATAGAGAGCATTCGCGAAGGTAAATATATGAACCTTGCCTTTCAACCAGAGGTACTGCAAGCTTATTTAGATAAAATATCTGAGGATCTTATTAAAAACCTTGTTGAGTGATAGATAGTAAATAGGAAAGGTCCTGAGTCGTTGGTTGAGAAAACCGAACGACTCGGGACCTTTTTTATTTGGAGAAATTTAAGCGGCTAACTTGGAGGCTTCTTTTATTTTAGCCTTACGGGTAAGAGGTATAAACAATAGGATAGACAAGAACCCAAGGAACAAGAAGACAATTCCTGACCACATAACGCTTTGAATACCCATCCCATTGATAAATGCACCACCAACCATTGTACCAATGGTAACTCCAAGATTTCCAAACGCTACGAACAGACCATTAGAGAAATCAGGTGCTTCGGACGCGGATGAAGTGATCATGTACTGGGAGATATTAAGGCCAAAAGTAAACAATACGCCCCACAAAGCAATAAGAAGTATCATGGGAACGGTGAATGATCCGAGCAAGAATAGTACTAGATAACTACCAACAAACACGAGAGGATAGACAAAGGCAGTCTTTAACGCATTATTTGTAAGTAATTTACCTGCGAGCAAATTACCAATCATCCCTGTTAAACCAAAAAGAATAAGCATTAGGCTAATCATATTTGAAGACATTTCCGTTACACGTCCAAGATACTCTGCAAAGAAGCTGAATGTTGCATACATACCAGACAGGATAAAGATTGCACCAAAGATGGCTGCCCAAACAACACCCTTTTTCAATACACGAACCTGTGAGCCATAAGATTGTTTTTGTTTCACAGGTAGTGAAGGGACAAAGAGAAGAATGGCCAAGAATGTTAATGCATTGACAACAGCAAAGAATAACATCGCTGTCTCAAGATTCGAATAGTCCGCAATGAAAGAGGCAATTGGAGTTCCTATTACCATCCCCGCGGTGACACCCATGAATACACGACCAATTGCTTTTGGAGCCATTTCTGGACTAACTGAGGAAGCAGCTGCAGTAAAGGCAACAGAAAAGTAAACGGGATGTAAGAATGCTGGAACGATTCGTGCGATTAAGGCGATTGTAAAATTGGGTGCAAACATGGATACAACGTTACTAACCACAAAGAGTCCGATAACAAGAAGCATAACACCTTTGCGGTTAAAGCCTGAAAACAACAATGGCAAGATAGGACCTGAAATAGCAACTGCGAGTGCAAATAAGCTGACCAACAGGCCTGCAGTTGAAACGCTAACGCCAAAGTTTTCAGCAATGAGTGGCAATATCCCGATAATGCCCATCTCCGTATTAATGATTCCAAAAATCCCGAACGCTAGGATAAAAATGATAAATGCTTTTGATTTCACAGCTGACACAAAATTCCACTCCTATTTTTATAATTTTTATCACTGCTTTTAAAGTGACAGTAAGAAATGCTAGTAAGATGCTACTAAGGATCATGCTAGAATCGTAACAAAACTGTAACCTCCTCGCTTTCAGTTAGATGCTTATCTAACTATCGCATTGAACAGTTTAATCGTCAATAGTAAAATTTTGTTTGTTAGAAAACCAATCCGATGCTTGACATAGGATAAAGATAATATGATACTTAGATAAGTGTCAAAGTAATATTTTTTACTTCTCAAGGAGGAAAATATATGGAATTAAATGGAAAACGTGTCGTTATCATAGGGGGAAGTTCAGGAATTGGTAGTGCTACGGCTAAAGCATTCCTTGAGGAAAATGCAAAGGTCGTAATAGCAAGTCGCTCTCTGTCCAAACTTTCGGAAACAGTTCAAAATCTAAAAGGAAATATTGAAGCACATGAGCTGGATTTTCGAAATGAAAAGAAGGTAGTCGACTTCTTCGAAAAAATCGGATCTTTTGATCATTTGGTGATTACAGCGGGAGAAGGAACAATGGGCGACTTTCGTGAATTATCGGTTTCTACAGTCCGCGATGCTTTTGATAGTAAGTTTTGGGGGCAATATCTTACCATCCGAGCAGCAGTCCCTTATTTAAATGAAACAAGCTCTATTAGTCTAACTTCGGGCGTTTATGGAAAGCGTCCTCTTAAAGGTGCATCCACATTGGCATCAATTAATTCGGCTTTAGAAGGACTGATGCGAGGTTTGACCCTAGATCTTGCTCCGATTCGAGTAAATGTAGTCTCCCCTGGGATTGTCGATACTCCTATTTATGCAGGTATGACTGAGGAACAACGAAACAGTCTTTTTAACCAGATTTCTGAACAATTGCCCGTTGGCAGGGTTGCAAAACCGGTAGATATTGCGTCATCCTATGTTTATCTTGCGAAAAATGGTTTTACAACAGGTTCTGTTATCATGGTCGAAGGCGGGGCTTCTCTTATCTAAAGTTTTGCAATTGATTCATTACAACTCAATAATTTCTTGAAGAAAACTATCGTCATACTGGCGATAGTTTTTTTATCTTTGATACTTCTGCAAATATAACTTTGTCATTGAAGAAAGCGAGTAAGTAATAAGAAACAATACGGAACCTCAGCTTTGTTTAGCGAATAAAGCCAAAGCAAATGGGGAATTTTAGTAGTGCTGTTTGTTACCGATGTCAATCCTGCTGCAATGGAGGTGGATCATGGATTGGACAAAGCTTGCCCACAAGAAACTACATAAATCGTTGACTGATGGCCAGAACTCATCCAATACAACTGTTCTTACCCTTACGAATAATTTGAGCGAGAATGAAGCGGCTCTGAGAGAGGCGTTTTGCCATTGCTCAGATATTGTTTTTCGAGTGTTAGCACCTAATGAGATGCCTAGAATGCTTCTGATTTATGTAGATGGGATGATTGACGCTGAGCTCGTCGAATCAAACGTGTTGAAGCCTTTAATCTATGATGGCTTGCCGCAAGGACTTGGGACGATTGAATCGATTGCTCAAATGTACGAACAGCAGCTTTTATCCGTCCTGCAGCTTCAGAGGTCTACTATATTTGGGGAAGTTGCGACGCGTATCTTGAAAGGTGATTTAGCTATTTTGGCAGATGGAGAAGAGACCGCAATTCTGACATCTGTCAAGCAGATCGCTGCACGAGGTATCGAAGAATCAACTTCTGAGCCAGCGCTTCGAGGACCAAAGGAAAGCTTTACAGAGAGTTTGCGGACGAATACCGTTCTTTTGCGTGCAAAGATTACAACACCTAAGTTGAAAATGGAGTCAGTCTCTGTAGGGACATTGACCAAAACCGACCTCGTGATCGTGTATATTGAAGGACTAGTTGACAATCATCTACTGGACGAGGTACGGACTAGAGTAAATCGGATCGATATCGATGGGATTTTAGATTCCGGATATATCGAGGAAGCGATCGAGGATACACATTTTTCTCCTTTTCCACAAATAATGAGCAGCGAGCGCCCAGATGTGGTTGCATCAGGGCTACTGGAAGGTAGAGTTGCCATCATTGCGGATGGGTCACCCTTTACCCTTATTGTACCAATGACATTTTGGAGCGGTTTGCAGGCGCCGGACGATTATTATGAACGCTTCTTGTATATCTTCCTAAACCGGAGCGTCCGCTATTTCTTTGCGGCATTTTCGGTGCTTCTACCATCTTTTTACATAGCGCTCACAAATTTTCACCAGGAACTGATGCCTTCCAAACTCATGATCACAATTGCTGCACTTCGTGAAACGGCACCGTTTCCGACAGTTATCGAAGTCCTTATGATGGAAGTGATGTTCGAAGGATTACGAGAGGCAGGTCTTCGGCTACCGAAACCGATTGGACCATTGGTTAGCGTTGTTGGCGCGCTCGTTATTGGAGAAGCGGCAGTAAGCGCTGGAATTGTATCTTCACCGATCGTTATTGTTGTATCCGCGGCTGGGATCGCGTCCTTCATAATTCCTCGATACCGGTTTGGAATCCCGCTGAGAATGCTCCGCTTTCCGTTACTCATCATGTCTGGCATATTTGGCTTGTTTGGCTTAACAGCAGGAGTCATTGCAATACTTATTCATTTGATTCAACTTCGACCGTTTGGAATGCCATACCTAACTCCTCTGGCACCAGCTTCCCGACAGTGGCTTAAGGATTGGTTGCTTAGAGCGCCGCAGCGGTTAACGAAAAGGACGGAAGCTTCCGGTGATGGAGATACTCCATGAGTACTATTCGCTTATTTATAACGCTGATGCTTTGCCTCCTCTGTGTACCGCTTACCACTTCATGCGGCGGCAATCGGCGAGAACCTGATCGTTTGGCATTTGATATGGGTAACGGACTAGATCTCACGAAAGATGGCAAGTTGGAGGTTAGTTTCCAGATTGCGATTCCTTCCGCCATAGGAGGTGGAAGTGGAACCGGTGGAGGAGGAACATCCAAGAATACGTTCGAACTGACAACCGCTACAGGCATTAATGTATACGATGCGATGAGAAGAGCACAAAAGGAGCTACCCCGCGAAATTTTTCCTGGACATCGTGAAGTCATTATCATCGGTGAGCAACTAGCAAAGCAAGGTATAGGCAAATTGTTGGATCAATTTGTCCGTAATCCCCGATCGGTATTGCGGTCTAAATTATTCGTTGTGAAAGACGGTGACGCAAAGGAAGTTCTGGCAAAGAAAACCGTATTCGAACCTTTCACATCGCTTGCATTGAAACGGCAGGAGGAGATATTTCGCTTGCGGTATGTTTATTTCCACGATTTTATGACAGATGCCCTGACCGAAGGTACGGACCCTCTCGTTCCGGCAGTAGGTCTCACTGCGGCAGCCAAGCCATATTATTACGGGTCTGCAGTGTTTAATACCTCACAGAATTTAAAGGTCGTGGGCTACCTCAATGACAACGAATCCTTATACGCCAATTGGATCACGGGCAAACAAACCGGGTTCGACTTTTCCTCGACGTTTGACGGAGAATTAGACACGATCAGCCTCAAGTTTAAGTCACTGAGAAGCCACATCCGGACATGGACACATGGAAATCAGATACATGTAGATGTCCTGTTGTCTGGAAGTGGTGCAGTTGTAGAGAACAATACGAAGCTGAATCCAAATCTTGCTCATGACCTTCGAATTATCGAACAAACCGCTAACGAGAAAACCCAGCGTGAGATTGCATCGCTGATTACCCATGTGCAGCAAAATTACCGGTCTGATATTTTTGGTTTCGGTAATGCCTTTCACATCCAGCATCCCGAACGTTGGAAAGCAGTAAAAGAACAGTGGAACGAACACTTTGCAGAGCTTGAAGTAACAGTCCAAACCCAATTGAAGTGTAGACGTAACTCAGGGCTCGTCGCGGATCCAATCGTTGTGGAATGACCTGCATCACGAACGAATGAAAGGGAGGAGCATTACATGAGGATCAAAGGCGTGATGGAGCTTTCCGGGTCGCAACTCATTTGGAGCTTGCTCGTGATTGATGGTTGCAATATTATTCCATTCGTTAAAACTGCAATTGTCGAAGCGAAACAAGATGCGTGGATTTCCATTATGATTGCAGGTGTCATAGTCATTCTTTTGACGCTGGCACTCGTCCGCTTAAGCCTGATGCACCCAGGTCAGACATTGACAAATTTTAGCCAAAAAGTTTTAGGCGCTTGGTTCGGTCGGCTTGTCATCCTCCCTTATTTTGTAGCTTGGTTTTCGATACCCGTCTTAATTTTGAGATATAGTGGAGACTTTATTCAGACCGTTCTGCTCGATCGCTCCCCCGTCTGGGTTGTAATGCTTGTCCTAATGGTTTTGACACTCTATTGCACGCATGGAGGCATTGGAGGAATTGGTCGCTACAATGAGGTTGTAGGTCCATTGTTTTTTGCAACGACCATGATCAGCTATATGTTGAATACACGCAATTTAAAATGGGATCGTATCCTGCCAGTGTTTTATGACACTGGTTGGCAGCCGATTTTGAAAGGAATGGTGCCGCTTACCACACTGCTGGGTGGAGAATCACTACTATTGCTTGTGCTCATTGCATTTATGAAAGATGCCAAAAAGGCGCCAATTTTGTCGGCCTTTGCTCTCGGGATCACGACCTTGGCATTTGTCACCGTAGCTTTGCTGAGTCTCTTGGTCTTTGGTCCAACGCTTGCGGCAAAAATGCAGGATCCGTTCTTTTCTTACTTAAGAACGGTCGATATCATGGAGTTTATCCAACAGATCGATACATTCATGTTTTCACTATGGATGTTCGGAGTTACATCAATGTTATCAATACATGTGTTTGTCATCAGCTATGAAGCATCGTTATGGCTGAACATGAAGAACTGGTACAGACTTATCTGGATTGTCGGTCCTGCTGTATTTGTAGCAGCTCTAATTAATCCAAGTGCAATCCAGTTCGAATTCTTTTACATCTGGTGGAGCCATTATATGTTTCCGCTGTGTGGTATCTTCATTCCGTTTGTCTTGTTAATTGCTACGCTAATCGGAATGGTGAGGACTAGAAAAGATAGTCAAATATCTTAATACTCATGTATTGTTTACGAACCCTTTACACTAATATGATTTATGAGGGTTTAAGTGATTGAAATAAATACTAAGTACAGACCAATATCATCACGAGAGGTAAAACATGTCCCAAATTAAACGGTATTCACATCTGATGCACAACATTGCCTCTAACACCAGCATCGAATACCCACTGAATCCTTGGATTACTCTTTGGTGGTCGGCGGCCTTTCCGGGATATGGACATTGCTTGATCAATAGTCCGTTGATTGGTTATTCATTAATTATCTTTGAGTTTACAATTAATAACCTTGCAAAGGTTAATCAGGCCATTTATTACTCCATGCTTGGGGACTTTAACGGGGCGATAGACGTAATCGATCAACGATTTTTTTATCTATATATCGGGGTCTACGTTTTTACAATGTTTGATTCATACCGAAGATGCGTGGATATGAATAATAATTATATCTTATCATTCCGTACCACCTCTTATACAAAGACTACAAAAGCTTCGTCTTTCAGCGTCAATACACTCAACAAAGTTAGCCCTGTTGTGGCTACTTACTGGGAGATGATCATGCCAGGATTGGGTTCTCTGTATTTAAACCACCTGATTTCATTTTTTTTCAGCCTCATTACTTGGACAATTACGATCGGGGCTTCTCGTTTCTATATCGGCTTATACCAGACATGCATCGGTAACTTTGAAAAAGCAAAAACGGTTATCGACCCTCAATGGTTTTTGTTTATCCCATCTATTTATGGCGGTTATGTCTATTTCACATATTCGCAGGCAGTCATCAACAATATACAGTTCAAACTTTCGCAAGTTCAGTTCCTTAGGTCTCAATATCAAAGTCATACATTTAAATTACCGTTGCAGGTACTTCCTGCGAGAGGGGAGATGAGCATGTTAATCGTAGCTTCATTCGAGCATTCAACTGCTATTGAAATAGCTATTACTGAGCTGGAAAGGATCGGTATACAGAAATCCAATTTATTCACTTTACCTCTTCGAGTTCGTAATGAGAAAAAGAAATTATTTGATAATTCGCATTACTCGGATGGTGTTAGCTTCGTTGATCTTGCTACTATTTTGGGGTCAGTGTTTATGCTCATTGGGGGGATATATGGCTTTGTACTGAAACAAGGGCCAATACTATGGGCATTATATGGATTAGTAGTCGGTGGCTTACTTGGATTTTTTATTAAGTTTATTGCTATTAGGAAACTTCCCTCGTTGGATTTGTTCGGAAGGGTAAAAGCAACTGAAGTCATCATGATGGTTCGATGCAAAGCGGATGATCATGAGCGTGTTATTACTACTTTATGGAATAATAAAGCACTAGGTGTAACTGAATACGACGAAAAGGAATCCCAACTAGTAGAGGTCTAGTAAAAAAATGCGAGTTTCTCAAAACATAAGAGGTAGGAAAATTACTTTCTAGTTGGAAGGATCTCCGTTAGTTGAGCCAGGTACGCCTGTAAGACCTTAGGTTCGAGAACAACATTCATGAACTTACCTTGGCGAATGCTTTGAACTAAGCCAGCCGTTTCAAGTTCTTTAATATGATGAGAAATAGTTGCGGCGCTTACGTTGTGTCCGGCTAGTATGGTAGTGCAAGCAAGAGGATCTTTTGAAGCAGCGATTTCCTTTAGCATTTGATAGCGTCTAGGTTCAGCCAGAGCGCGAGAAATTCTGATAAATTGCTTTTCAGATAATTCATACATACCGTCTATTCCCTTCCCGATGGCTAGATCTGTTCTTTATAGCATTCCCGGGAAGAGCTTAATAATGCTATCCTCACAAAGTCGGCGATTGGCGGCAGCAAGTTTAGTTGAACTGGAGCCAGCGCTCCTAATTAATTGCCTCGTTAACCTAACGGGAGTTTAGCGTCAGATAGAAACATCTAAAATGTGCTTATCCACTTGAATGGAGGGTCTAACCTTGGGCATTAGGAATTATCTGATTGGAGGCGTTTCCGGCGCTGGCAAAACTACGGTCTGCAACGAATTGCAGCGGCGCGGCTACCATACCATTCATGGTGATCGTGAATTGGCTTATCAAGGCAATCCGGAAACTGGTGCCCCAACGGATGGCTTTAAACCCGAACACCACATTTGGCATGTAGATAAAGTAAAAGCTTTGGTCGCCAATCAGGATGAGGCGGTAACATTCTTCTGCGGTGGTTCGCGGAATTTCCCCAAATTCATCGATCTCTTCGACGACGTGTTTGTCCTTGAAGTCGACTTGGAAACCAGTCTCCGGCGGATTGATGAGCGAGTAGCACTGGACCCAACTGACTGGGGTGGCAGACCAGAGGAACGGGAAATCAGTGCGCGAATTTATCAAACGAAAGAAGGCGTTCCCAAAAACGGGATTATAATCGACGCCACCGCACCGATCGCGCACGTCGTTGACGAAATCCTCCATCAAATCGAAGCAAATAAACGCCAATGACAATAACTTATGGTCACTCACGGACAGCACCTGGATACGACCACTGCGCTAACGGAGAACGTTAGTTGAATAAAACAGCACCAGTCTAGGACTATTCTCTCATCCTTAGCCACCATCGTTTCTATTTGTGAGTTTAGTATAAAAATAATTTTACAAAGGCTGCCGATTTATCAATTCTAAAACCATGGTGGATCTAATTTCCATATATAACTGATTATAAAAAGACCTACATATACTATATGTGGGTCTTTTATGCATTAACTTTGAATAAATTTTATATTACAGGTAAGAATTCTAATAATAAATACTTATAGAAAGAGGTGACTATAGTTTGGGTGAGAAAAAGCGTGAGGACTCATGGAATGACGAACATGATCTTTTATTAGTCGAGGTAGTATTATCTCATATTAGGTCTGGCAGCACACAATTGTTAGCTTTTGAGGAAGCCGCCTCTAAAATTAATCGTACGGCAGCTGCGTGCGGATTCAGATGGAATAAAGACATTAGGAAAAAGTTTGAAAATGAAATACAATTAGCAAAACAAAATCGTTTGTCTTCTAAGCAGAAGCCAGCACAAAAAGAAATAAAGCAAGTAGTTACTATATCTAGAGTTAGTTTATCCGAGGATACTCCAGTTGAACAGCCTATTTCTTATAATGAAGCTTTGCAAAAGATCATTAAAATAGCCAATGACCAAATGCAAAAGTATGATGAGTTGCTTCAAGAAAACATTAGGCTTAGAGAAGAAAATAATGAATTGATATCACAAAAACAACAAGCGTCCCCTGAAGTTTTGGCCCAAGAGGATCTTGATGCATTTCTTCAAATAATGAAAAGGGCAAAAAGTTTAACGCATATATAATATTCCTTAAACTCCACAATAATATTAACACATCAAGAAAAGGAGTGAACTACATCATCGCTAACAACACATTTTGCAGTTCCACAAGCGAAAGCAGCAATGGATTAACTAAAGTATGAGGTCGCTCAAGAGTTAGGGATTCAGCTTCAGCATACAATGGAATCCTCGCTACACGCGATGCTGGCTCCATTGGTGGCAACATTACTAAGCGGTTAGTACAAATCGGAGAACAACAACTTTCAGGTACTACAGGAAACTTTAGATACCAATTTGATGATATTTACACGCAACCAAAAAGACTACAAGCACCTATTCCTCCTTAGGTGAATGCAGTCTTTTTTATTTTGTCTTAATTTTTATAGAGTTTCGTCAGTAAATCTTGAATTTATGTTTCAATATTTAGAAAACATGAGGATCATGTTTTTTGCGAAAGCCGTAAATTTTTAACTTACATTATTAAGAGCCCCCGGTTCCTGTGCAGTCAGATAATCACTATTGAGTGCTTAATATTGGAATATAGGATTAAACCCTCTTATTTCTAGCAAAACTAGAGGTAACAATGGGAGGGTTTTTATTATGAAATTAAAGGATCTGTGGATGCTGTATGAAGCTGATAAACGTATTTTAGGATTTAGTTCACACACAATGAAAGCATACTCTCTACAATTAAAGATGTTAGTTCTTGAACTTGGTGATCTTGAATTAGAGGAAATATCTCTAATCTTACTTAAGGACTATTTGGCTAAGGTATCAGAGAGACTAAAACCTAGTAGTTTAGGCCACCGCATTCGATTTGTACGTTCCCTTTTTCGTTTTGCATTTGAAGAAGGACATCTCACTCGGAATCATTCTATTAAGTTGAGAGAACCAAAGATGGACAAAAGAATTCCAAAATTTCTAATTGAGGAGGACGTAATTCATCTAAAGATTTCCTGTCACTCTCATCGAGAGCATGCTTTATTAGAATTTCTATATTGCACAGGATGCCGTGTTGGAGAAGTACAGAAAATAAACCTTGAAGACATCAACTGGGAAAACTGCTCTGCAATTGTGAATGGTAAAGGATCAAAACAAAGAGAAGTTTATTTTACTACGGAGTGTAAGGTTTGGCTTAAGAGGTACCTGGAGAACAGGAATGATACTTGTAAAGCATTATTTGTCACCGAAACAAATCCTATTCGTCGATTGACGATTCCTACGATACGTTGGTCTTTGAAAAAGTTAGCTAAACGATGTGATATTACTGCGAATGTATATCCACACCGCTTCCGTCATACTTATGCCTGTCAATTGTTAGATAACGGTGCACCGTTAGAATTTATTCAGGGGATGCTTGGACATGAGAAAGCATCTACAACTCAGATTTACGCCCAACTACGCGGTGAGCGTAGGAGAGAATTATATCGTCGTTATTTTTAAATCTAATCAATGTATTGACATTACTCAAGAGATGAGAGTTTGGGACTATTAGCTCATTGATACTACACTTAAGTTGGATGGTTTGTGACTGGAAGTAATTGATTTTTTTGGGAAAATATTTCAGATATTTTCATTATAAAAGCCTAGCTTAGCACAATTCATGTAATAGATTTGGCTAGTTTTATATATTATTTAAATATTTCATTGGATTGATAGATATTTCGAGCAAACCATGAGTCTCCAACTCTCACGAAATCCTTGCAATATTCACGAATAATCCCTGCATTGTCGAGCATTTCATCGTTGCTCACGACAACATATACTTGTGATAATGCTGCGGCGAAAGTTCTATATCGGTTGACAACATTTTTTCATTACTAAAGAACCTCCAGAATGTATCCATCTATAAACAGTGCTTCTTGATTTTATATTAAGATTAGAACATATTCAGTAATAATTGTAAATGTTAAATGAATTAATGATTAATTGCGTCGAAATATCTATTTGTTTTTGTTTTTGGAAGCATAAGTTTGCCATGGTAAATTGGAAGCATATGCGTTCCCAAACGGCAAACTTATGGGTTAAGTTACAATAATTATAATAAAATTTTAAATTCATCCAGGTGGCCCATCACGGCAGTAAAACATTTACGCTGCTTCATGTCCACAACCTCAAATAATTAAATGTCCCTATTTGAGATTTGGAGTTTGTATTACTCGAGATTTCTTGGATTTACAAATGAGAGTAAAGCAAAGTAAATGCACCATAAGAAAGAATAATAAGGAAAAATTTAATTTAAAACAAAGAAAACACGGGCCAATTTGGTTCCGCGTTTTCTTTGTTTTAGGTCTATATTAATCAAATCATGGAAAAACTAATTCTAAGTAATTCAGGAACAGGGGGAGTTTTTTATGGTTCAACTTGTGGCTCGTCGAATTAGACCAACTCGAGGAAGAAACTATCGGAGTAAAATTAGCCGATCTAAAAGTCTTAGAATTATTCATACCGAGAGCTTACTCGAAAGGGATTATGTTCGAATAGCAAATTTCGATAGTAAAGTATCCAAAATTTTCTTTCAGCCAGTTGGCATTAGATTTCATTATAAAGGCAGGAGAAGAAGGTACTTTCCAGATTTCCTGATTGTAACAGCGGACGGGCAATACTTTTTAATTGAGGTTAAATTGACTAAATATGTGAATACAAATTTGAATAAGGCTAAATTTGAAGCAGCACGACTTCTATGTCTAGAAAAAAACTGGACTTTTCATGTTATAACCGAGGAACAAATTCGCATAGGTTATCTTCAAAGTAATCTGAAGTTGTTACTTGAAGTAAAAGCGCATAAAACTACGCCAGCTGTAACCGAATTTATTAAGACGGTTCTAACTTATTATGGTCCTCTAACAGTTGCCGAATTACTAAAGCAATGCGAAATTGTTGAATCTTCAATGATAATGCTAAATTTACATAAACTTATCTATGCTCATGAAGTTAAAGCTGAAGTAGTTAAAGAGCGGCTATCACAAAAATCTAATGTATGGGTTGTATAGGAGATGAAAATATGGCTAGAAACAAGTTTTCATCAGGAACGCTTTTTCTTATGGATGGCATGGAGTATGTCATTATTCGGAAAGAAAAACAAGATATTATTGTTGATTTAATACAATATAAGCAACGAAAAACTTACTCTATGTTTGAATTGGAAGTTGCATTTTATGAGGAACGTTTAACATTTAAAGATACTGGAGAACGTGCCAATAAAATAAAAATGGATCTTGAATTTACAGAAGATGAGGAAACTGAGATCAATATGAAGCTTGAGGTTCTTCACCCTGTGATCAAAGGTTATTTTCATAAGATTAAATTGGATGATTATTTAAAAACACTAAAAGATGAGAAAAATATTGTTGTAAGTAAAGCAAGTTTCTATAATTGGAAGAAATTATGGGAGCAATATGGTGATGCAAGGTACCTGTTAAAAAGAAAGCCTGGCCCTAACAAGAGAAGAACATTAGGGGAGGTCATTGAATCCCTAGAAAGAATAATGGGGGAAAAACTATATACAGGCGAAGAGATTAGATACAGGGACATTCATCGGATGTATAAAGGTGGTATTAATAAAATTAATGAGACGAGAGATGAAGATGATAAAGCAATCATTAGATCAGTTCAAACAATTTGGCGTATTGTTAAAGAAAAGCGGGACTATTATCGGCAGCAAGCAGCAAGAGAAGGTGCTGTAGCAGCTAAGCTTGAAAGGGACGGTTCCAAGCCAATGGTTGAAAAACCACCCCGTCCACTTGAACGTGTTGAATTGGATTGGACTCCGATTGATTTATTTATGGTTGATCCTAAAACACTGGAGAGAAAAAAAGCTTGGTTAGTTTACGCAATTGATGTGTTTTCAGGAAATCCATTAGGTTTCTATATAACATTCGATGCACCGGATTCATTTGCAATCAGACAATGTTTGCTTCACTGCTTTTTACCGAAGGTTTATCTTAAGAAGTTATACCCGGACGTAATTAATGAATGGACTGCGTACGGAATTCCTAAAGAACTTGTTATTGATAATGCTTCATCGAACAATTCATATAACATTGAAGAAATATGTGAAAATTTTGGTATAGATCTTTTGTTTCCAGAGGTTGCAGCTGGTCACAAAAAAGGAACAGTCGAGCGAGGCCAAAAAACGTTTAATGATATAGTTCATACTCTAAAGGGGACAACTTTTTCTAATATGTATAAAAGAAAAATGTATGATTCCAAAGGGAAAGCATGTATTACATTACAAGCTTTTTACTATATAGCCCACATTATTTTTGTTGATCTTATTTCTCACAACTGGAGTCACAGCCGGATAGGCGGCACGCCACACCAAATTTGGGAGAGAGCATTTGCAGAAGATCCTAGTTTAATTAAGGAACTACCTTTTACCAAAAAAGAAATTAAATTAGCCCTTTGTGGTGGAAGCAAAAAGAGAAAAATACAATCTGAAGGAGTTATTCTCTCAGAAACATGGTTTTGGAGTGAAGAGTTAATGCAGCTTAAGAACAAAATGAAACAAGAAGGAGATGAAGATTTAGAAGTATTGGTTAGGTTTGATTTTGCTGATGTCAAAAAAGTATATGTTCAAAATCCATATGATTACAGTTATATCGAAGCTGAAATTGATCCGAATAGAGTGAATGAATATGAAAAGCATTATGATTTGGAGCCTTCACTTCCAATACCTTATCAGCAGATAAAAGCAATTTGTTTATCAGAAGGACGCAAACGACGTGAATTTGATGATACTCATATTATTCAAGCAATTGAAAATATCCAATCTGTCGTTGAGCAGCAAGATAAAGATAAACGTAGAGGTTATACGCAAACTCTTCAAGAGGAAGCGAGTATCATAGAGGGTCTTGCACTTGGAACTTATGATTATACAATGCTCGGAGCACCAGAAGAACCAGAGACTTTTCACTATGTAGGACAGCTTACAGAAGATGAATTGAAAGTGAGAAGAGGGAATAAAGCAAAAGTTACAATTGAACCAAAAGAAACAAAAAATGGACAGGAGTCTACGGTGGTAGGAACCCCAAAAGTAAATGTAGAACAAATGGAAATAGTGCACAATGATGCTCAGAGAAGGCAAGATAATGATGATGATTTGCCAACATATGAGACTTCAATGTTAGCATAAGAGGTGGAAAAATGGACGAAAATAAAGAGTATAAGCGCCTTAACGGGATGAGGGTCGATGAGAAGGACCTTCAAGAACGATTACTTGATATCGAAAATATCGTTGTTCATCATAAGAGATTTACTGAACTCTACAATATGATACATGACTGCCATCATCTAAATGATGGTTTAGTCATCATGGGAGATACAGGTGCGGGAAAATCAACATTGTTTAAAAAATATGAATCAGCATACCCGAGGGAAACGAAAACGCGAATAAGGAATAATCATACAGAGAGATATGAATCTGTTCCAGTACTTAGAGTGGAATTAGATTCGAATTCATCTCCTTTAAACGTAGCGTCAAAAATGTTGGAGCGTTTGGGGGATCCATTTACGAATGGAACTGAAAAAGTACTAACCGCAAGGCTTAAACGGCTAATACCTGATTCTGATGTAAAAGTAATATTCATCGATGAGGTCCAGCATATTGTCGCGTCAGATACTCAAAAAGTGATATATAAAGCAGCAGACTGGATAAAGCAATTTGCTAATGATGTTAAAATACCAATTGTTTTTGGTGGTATTAAGGAAAAAGCTAAGAGTATTTTTGCATCAAATCAACAGTTAGATGAAAGATTCCCTAATAAACAAGAATTTAATGTATTTCCGTATTCTAATCCGGATGAGCAAAAAGAATTTCGAGGATACCTTAAAGGCATCGAGGTAAAGTTGCCATTTGCTGATCGAAGCAGTTCAAAAATTTATGATCCATATCTTGCTGAAAAAATTTACTATGCAAGTTTGGGTACGCCCAGGACAATCTATCACTTACTTAGGCATGCTTCCTCAAAAGCATTGAGAGCTGGAAGTGACATGTTAGAAGAGAAGCATTTATTTGAAGGATTTGGTTTGTTATCTTTTGAGACCAGGCCGAAGGTTATTAATCCGTTTGATGGGAAAGTGTTTAATCTAAGTGTTGCATTAGAAAAAGAAAATCCTAAAAAAACTTAGTGTCATGAGAAAAACAAGTTCTAAAAATCTATTGTTTATTTATGAGGATGAATCTATTGAAGGGTATACTTTTATTACATAACCAGGGACTGTATATTTTACAGTCTCTTTCTTGATTATAGAAAATGATGTGAATGTTAATCATATTGTAACTATGAAATAGGTTGTTATTGATTTTCAACCAAAAGAAAAACCGCCTCATGAATAAGGCGGTTAATTTAACTATCATTCTCTGATAGACTGTATTGACTTAGGTTCGAACACTTTTATTTGTATTGCCCCACCAAATTAATCCAATAATACCAAGCAGTGCAACCCACCAATACTGTCCAAAGTCTATCTTTAAGCCAGCTATTGTAATTGCCAGCGGCACAACAATGGCATGAGTTATTCCGAGAGCGGCATATAAGAAATAATGTAATCCCTCATGCTCGACCTTTGACTGGAAATAACTAATACCCGTAATGACCGTAAGGATAACGGACGCAAATATTAACCAATGTGCTGAACTATATGTAGAGCCCATATCATGTTGATCGCTGTACGCATGTAAAGCAATGAAGCTTAGAATCATCGATGCAAGTGTACCTGATATCTGCAAGATAAATTTCATAATGCTACTCCACCTCCTCTCCACATGAGTTGTCCCCACCATTAGCATATGAGGATATCTACGTTTTAGTAGGACAAAATATTTCGGATCTGTTGTTTTTTCATAAAGATTATCTAATTCAAAATGACATAAACTTTTAATTCAAAATCAACTATATTCGCTAGTCTTAATATCGTCTGTAGTGGTACACTTATTGTAAATATTATACAACAGGGTTGGAGTGAGTATGCTTGGCTGCAATTACTATTCTTGCGAAAATCGCACCATTATTTTTAGGATTTGTAATGCCACGAGTAAAAAATAGTAAGCTCATTCGTGATTTACACACTAAGTGGACCCAAGACAACTATTCATCAAAAGTCAAAGCAATGTTTACTGCGGCATATGATGATTCTAAAGCTTTGTATGATCTTCCTGATGAGCTGTTGAATGATTTACTAGGAGATAAAGTTAATCGAGAAGAAGTATTTAGATGGATTGTCGAAGGTGTTCCAGCTGAACATATTGAAACTGAGAAACTCAATTTATTGCCTTATATGGAATTGTATCCTCGATATCAAGACATGCTCTTAGCGTTCTTTATAACAATTAATAGCAAAATTCATGATTTCAAGGATTCAAAATGGGACCCAGAATTTTTACAAATTTTATCAAGTATTAGTTCGTTGGAGCAAGAGATCAAAGAAGGTATTACAAGCATACAAACCTCACAAAGCCAAATATTAGAGAAATTTGATGTTATTAACGCATATTTTGAGCCCGTATCGATTAGCGATCTGAATGATTTAATAAAGTCAGGTGAGGTAAAGACTGCCCGTGAACGAGCGTTAGAAAGATTGAATAAGAAGCCCTTGAGTCAAAACGAACTTATGGAACTTAACGCGGCAATTGGTTCATGCTATTTTCTAAATGGTCAAGAAAAAGAGGCAATACCCTACCTACATGCTTCCATTGTTTATTGCCAAGATGTTGCCAGAAAGAATCGGATTACTTCCTTAATTCACCTTTTTGAGGGTCATTACGACGAAGCGCTAAGATACGTGAATTTAGCAATTGAAAAGGAAGGATTTACTCAAAGGAATCTAGAGAATTTAATAAATATCTACAGCAGGCAAGGTCAATATAGACTTGCTATAGAAATGATTGAAGAGCATTCAGATCTAGATCTGAAAGAATTAAATGCTTTCTTATTAATAAATGACAAAAAGTACGATCTAGCATTAGACCTTACTAATAATGAATTAATAACGGACCCTGATAACTTTACTTGGTTGCTAATGAAGTGCGAGATCCAGACACTAATGCTGGATAGTCAGGTCATACATGATCAAATTGTTAATACAGACGAAGTGTATAAAACGATTATGCCTATATTGAATAAATTGGAGAAACTAGATAAGCAAAATGACAATGTCAATATGCGTATCAAGGAACTAAAGGCAGCAATTGCGTTTAGAAACCAACATTTTGCAGAAGCCAAAGTTTTTTTTGAATGGGTGTATAATCACAAACAGGAAAATAGAGAGTTTACTTTTAGAAATTTTCTTTCCTGTTGTTTATGTGATCAAGACTGGGGAAAATCAATTGAGCTACTTACTGGTAAAATAGATGCGAATGTATTCGAAATTAATGATATTACCACTTTGGGTAGGGTCTATATTGATTCAGGTGAGCCAGAACTCGCCAAGTCATTGTTTGAAGAAAAGCGTTCTTTACTGAATATGCAAACTCAGTCAGCCTTGAAATATTATTTTGTTTATTTAGACAGCCTGATGCAATCGTTGAATCATTCTCAAATTGAGACTTTTATTCAAACACTAGAAGCAGAACACTTTTTTGAAGTGGGGATTCAATGTTTAAAGGCTTATTATGCTACGATTGTTCATGACTGGAACGAAGCTGTTATTCTATGGGAGTCATGTATTAATCATTTGGATGGCGAGGTATTTGCGGAAGCAGCAACAAATTTATCCCAAGCATATGTCAATAGAGGATCAATAAACGATTTTGAAAAAGTAACGGAGCTTATTGTTAGAATCCCATATTGGCGACACCATGAGCCTTTAATTAATCGATACGTTAGAGGGCTTTACGAAATTGGTGAATATGAAAAAATAATTCAACTATATCATGAATCTCCTACTGACAATCGATTGCTGAGCGAAACGGTTACATCCATTTATTATGACTTCGGCTGGTTTGATATTGCTAAAGATAATTATATGGTGTTGTTTCAAAAAACAAATGATATTGAATATTTATGTAGATATGCAAACTGTCTTTACAGATCTGGATTTACGGATAAATGCCTTGAAATGTTGAATTCAATTGAGAAAAGAATAAAAGAGAAACCATCCCTTGGGAATTATCAATTGATGTGTGTTAGTTATTTAAGCGCACACAATTACAGTAAGGCGATGGATTACGCATATAAGATGTTTGAACTCGCAAAAGACAATCCTGATGTTTGGCGCTTTTATTTCATGAAATTTCTACAAATCACACAGAATATCAATGAACCCTTGGATGAATGGGTTCAGGCTTATCAATATGTATGTGAAAACTTCACAGATAAATTCCCAAGTGAAGATCCACTATTTACTCCGTTTAAAATTATGAATGAAGATAACATTATTTCAGAAGAATTTCTAAATCAGCTAAAAGGTCAAAGCGAATCAATTGAGCGAGCAACTCAAGTGGTCCAGGAAAATAAATTGCCCCCAAGTTTTATGGCTGAATTTCTTGGAAAGGGTCCTTATGAAACATGGATGCATTTTTTTAATAGTGCAGATTTAGATTTTTGGGTACTTCAAGATAACATTGAAGTTGAAATTGAAAAGGGATTGCAGGTTGCCGCGGATTCCAAAGGAATTTTATGTGACCCTTCTATATTACTTACATTAAGACAGCTTAATCTACTTGACGTACTTGCCCTTAATTACACGCTCTATATTCATCAAGATAGTTTCAACAAGTTGTTTGAGGAATTCATCCAGAAGAAAGCAATAAGTGAAAAGGGGCATGCAACATTAGCCTATATAGATGGGAAAATTATTCATACAGAAAATTCTATGGAGCATATGAATGCATATATAAGTCAGCACGAAGAATTTATTAATTGGATAAATGCAAATTGTGAAAAGGTAGGTAACAAAATAAGTAATAAGGAAAAAGATGAAAGGATGGCTTTCCTTCAATCTCCAATTGAGAGCTGTTCTGAAAATGGGATTAACATGATGGTTGACAGTTATGTGGTGAGGAAATACGCCAGAGATAATTACGGCGTAGAATCATTTAATGTTTATGAGTGGTTATTTCTCATGTTTGTCAATGGCAAGATTATTAATGAGAAATTTCTTGACTCGTTCGGAGAACTTCTTAACATGGGTTACACGCTGCTTCCGATAAATGCTGAGACTTTAATTCATCATTTGCATGCAAATAATTACCTCATATCAGATAAAATAAGTAAATTGTTAGGATATTTGAGACGAGCTGAACTCAGTCATGAATATGCAATTGACATTAGTTCAAAAGTTTTAAAGTGGATATGGCTAGAAAGCATGCCAACAAATCAAAGGCACTTGATAACAGATATGGTGTGTGAAGTTATTACTTTTCAGAAAAATAAAAATGAAGTAATTAAACAGCTACTCGCGGTTACTAAATCAATTTTCCCAACATTAGTCCAGCATCAGTATATTAAATTAGAGCAGTCAGTTCACAGTTGGTTACAAAGTCAACATCTTATCTGAATTTAGGTAATTACCAATGATAAAAAAGCCACCACTCCATTTCAATCGCTTTATCCAAGGCGGTCTAAAAGTTCATTTTAACGGGTGAACTTTATTCGAATTGGTAGGTGGCTTTTTCGCTTGATAGCTTTAGAATAATTAGTAAACTTATGTAGTTATAGCACTTCGCTCAATGAATTTCAAATTACAGCGTAGAGTAGATGGAAAAAGAAACGTGAGGTAAACGAAACTGAGTATCGAAGGAGTATACTCGAATTCTTCTTGTTCTTGGAATAGCAGTTTCAATAACTTTCTTACACAAGAAGAGGGTTATTTTGGGGACATAAAACCGAATGAATATTTATGCATAATCACTTTATGGAGGTTGAATTTTTTTTCTAAGGAATTCTGCAACAAACATTCAATTTCACTCCGGAGTTCATGAAGTTCTAACGAATTCTGAAACAACAATAACGGAGCGCCGCGGGTTTGCGGGCTCCGTTTTCTATTTATTTATGGAATATCACATTTTTTTTTTTTTTTTGTTTTTTGTGTAAGTAAAGGCATTTTAGGCGCATACAGAGAATTAAAACAACTTGAATTTAAATCGAAATTTTTGAAGCTTTTAATACGTGATGATCAAGAAGCATTAAATAGAAAACGAATGATTTGGACAAGTATTGGGGTTGTTGGGCAATTTCAGTATTCTAAAATATATGAATACAATCACTTGGAATTTAACGAATATTTATTCGATCTAGGTATACTTCCAAATATATCTATTGTTGAATCTGGTTTATTATCCAAACAGCAATTACTAGAACTCAAACCATTTTGTATACCAGGAAATAATTACCTTCGCTATACTCTGAATCAATTCGGAAAGGAAGATTTTCATGTAGCTAATAGTGAATGCAATAAGTATCTCTCTTTACCGCTCGAGCAAAAAGTTAGTGTATGGAAAGAAACTCATCTAAGAAAGGCACATTTAACTAATACTTGGAAAATTGAGCGCTCCAGAGCCAAGGCTGCAGAAAGCTTTCGATCTTCAAAAACTATCCCTTTAGAAACTGGGTCACTTACGATGTTAACGACACAGGTGAGCTACTGTGCTTCAGATGTACTTAGGTTATTCGGTTCTGATGTTTTAATCTCTTGTTCAAAAGTAAACGTGCAAAAAATGGAAGAATACTCTGTAAAAGGGTATTTGAAGAAAACAGAACTAAAGTCATTTAGAAGAATTTCAGATGTCCAAGAAAAATATTATTTAATGACTTTGCAACGCGAAGATGTGAAACGTAGATATTGGGAATGGAAATTAAAAAAGAAATTCTATATTGAGTCAATTAGCAACTTTTTGGAATGTCAGTGATTAAGTGATAGCTTACAGCCACAATATCGTTTTTGTAATTTAGCCAACTTGGCTGAACTCGCAATATAGAACAGAAAAATAAGCGACAAAGAGAAACGATCCTTATTCTTAAGGATCATTTCTCTTTGTCTGCCGTTACTGCTTATTTGGTTTTCCCTGCTTTTGGCGTATACCCGGTGAGCTTGCGGTAGGAGCGGAAAAAATTTGAGTAACTTTTAAATCCGGACATGAAACAAGCCTGGGTAGGGGGTATCCCTGCACGATCAACTCGTCCGCCATTCGAATTCTTTTATACGTAATATATTGATTAACAGAAAAGCCGGTTACATCTTTAGATGTACGACATAGATAGGATTTGGTAACAAAGAATTTCTGAGTTAATGAATCCAGGTCAAGCTCCTGATCCAGATTGGCATTGATAAATTCAAGAATTGAGGCTATTTTGAAATTTGCTTTTATATTAGGTCTTGGCAACCCTACTTCGGCAATATGATTGATCGTGAATAGAATCTGAACAATGACACATTTTGCGACATATTCACTCTCCGCATTATTCTCCTGAAGAAGCTGACGCAGCTTGGAAAATAGATCCAGAAGTCCGCTGTTGATGACGTTTTGGGGTTTCATTTGATTGTCTTGGCCCAGCTTACGGAATTTGATCGTGCGGAAGAAATCAACGCTGTTCAGCATAAAAGGAGGTAGCAGGTTTTCATCCAAGCCCAGTACTACACGTTCATACGGGACTTCGTCGGAGATATTTACCACATGGAGCTCATTCGAATTTATCATCAGAATGAAAAGCTCCAGTTCGTACCTGACTCCTTCAATCGTATAGTTGCCGGCGCCGCTGATAAACATATAAATTTCATAGCCTTTGTCATCATGCGGCTTGTGGATCTTGGGGTTGGGCCGCTCATCCCTTGTGTGGTGGTAACCAAATGAACCGTCTAGATCCTTTTGTTTTTCGGTGAGGAAAAAAGCATTAATCGAGGAGCGATCGTTATGCTAACGGATTGTATAGCTCAATGAACACACCAATGGGAGGGTGCCGACATGAACGGCAGCCTCCATTACATTAAATAGGCAGAATACTTCGAACGTGCCTAGAACTAATAATCATGAATGGAACGTATATTGAGAAAGTAGGTTGTAAGCGTGGCGTTTGCACAACTCATTGTGGAGCTAAACTGTCTGTACGGGATAGCTCACCAAGATGAAGGCATGCACAAGCTCCCTTTGAAATAGCCTATTCAGATGAAAAGGGTGAGGCAGTCTCTGATGCGTGGATAGGATTTGGAGGCGATATGGACCCAAATCCTTATAACGACAAAATACTATCGGAACTAAAATAATCATGGAAAAAATCTTTTTAAAAATAAAGTGAATGAAGCATATGAAGCAGCACAGACTACTTGAAGCTGAAGAATGAAATTCAACTATCGGAGTTCTGATACCGCGGCGATGGAACAGATCTATCGCTTGTTTTAGTTAATTGCACTTCGATTTAATCTATGGTAATTTTCCCAATGATAAAATCAAGGAATAACGATGCAATTCGTAATCTTTACATAGGAGGTTTTCCGTGGATAACCGATATGACAAACTCTATAAAAAGGCGCAAGCCTACGGCCAGGAGCAAATACTCAAACTTTACCCCTTTCTATCCAAAACTTCAAAGAGCAAAATGCTGGATCAGATGGAACAGTTGGATTTTGCCGAACTCCACGAGCTTTTTCATCATATGGAGCAGCCATTAGTAAGTACCTACGATATTACGCCTATAGATGCTTACGATTCGGAAGATTACAGCGAGGAGGAGCGGAAGCAATTAACCCAAACCGGCTGGGACCGGCTTCGTCAAGGTAAGGTCGCGGCTCTTGTCGTCGCTGGAGGGCAGGGAAGCCGACTAGGGCACGAAGGACCGAAGGGTACCTATAACATCGGGCTACAGTCAGGAAAGTCGCTGTTCCAACTGCAAGCTGAGCGCTTGCTCAACTTGTCCCGTAGAGCCGGCCAGTTCATCCCCTGGTACATTATGACCAGCCCGGAGAATCATCAGGAAACGGTACGATATTTTCATGCATCGGAGTATTTCGGCTATGCCCCGGACGACATTTTCTTCTTCCGGCAAAATGTCCTACCAGCACTGGATTCCCTAGGACGCGTCCTGCTATCTGCCAAGGACGAAATCGGCCTTAGCCCCATCGGGAACGGCGACGTCTTTGCTTCCATGAAGCAATCCGGCGCCTTGGACGACCTAAAACGTCGGCGAGTGGAGTGGCTTTTCTATTACAATGTCGATAATGCCTTAATCCGGGTTGCCGATCCGCTGTTTGTTGGAGCTGCTGCACATTGTAACCATCCGATTGCCACCAAAGTCGTGGAAAAAGCCTACCCCGAGGAAAATGTCGGCATTCTTTGCCTAAAAGGCGACCGACCCGCTGTCGTGGAATACATTGACGTGCCTAAAGAGCTAATGTACGAAACGGATAGCTCGGGCCACTTGAAATACGGGTTGGGCAACCTTTCGATCCATCTGTTTCGTACTGATTTTATAGAACGGTATGCGGATACGCATATTCCTTATCACGCGGCCCATAAAACGGTCAAATATATAGACGATCAGGGCAATACGGTTCAGCCGACATCGCCCAACGCTTTTAAATTTGAAAAATTCATTTTTGATTTCTTCCCGCTCGCCGAACGTATGACGGTGTTGAAAGTACGAAGAGACGAAGAGTTCGCCCCTGTCAAAAACAAGGAAGGCAAGGACAGCCCGGCGACAGCACGCCGACTTGTCCAGGATTTGTATAAGCGCTGGCTTTTGGAAGCAGGTGCAGCCCCCTCCGTGCTCGAAGGCAGGGATATCGAAATTTCCCCGTTGATTTCTTATGCGGGAGAGGGACTGACTCCGGAAGTTGTGAAAGCACTTCTTGATACACAGTATAACTGATGGTTAGCATTATTGATTGAAAAATGGATGGCTGTATCAATTTTGTTGAAGTAACGGGAGGATAGTTAAATTAGAGTATCTAATTTAGGTTATGAGTATTATGGATATTAAACTTGCTCGGAAACACTGAAAAACCACAAATAGAATATATCGCATAAATAAAGATAGACAGACTGCCAGTGATAAACTTGGTGGCCTGTTGGTGCTAACGATGAACGATAGCTCAATAAACTTCAGTAGAATCTTGCAAATATGGAAATTGTTGTCATTAGTGGCGGCAGCAATCCCTCATCAATTGCGGTACAAATCAGCGAAGCTAGCACACTTTTGGTGCAGGAGTTGATCCTTGCTAATGATGTTGCAACCAGTTGCCGGAGGAAAGTTTCATACAATAACAGATTAGAATCAATTTCCATATAAATTTTATACCGCATTAAAGCTTAAATATTACTTTTTACATACTATATAACCAGAAAGTAAGTACTTTTTTTTTAGTTACTTTTGTTCCATAATGACTCTTGTGGCCACGAAGCATTAACCTAATTGATAAAAATCAGCTGATTGCATTATAGAGTGAATGTAAAAACATACTAACCAATGTGCATTATTAATTGATGTATCCGGGAGAAAAGTAAATGAGCTCAACAATTGAACAATTAATAAATAAACACATTGAAATATGGAGTGAAACAGACTCCAAGAAGAGAAGAATTAAAATTCAAGAAGCATACACATCAAACTGCCGGGTGTTTGATCCGTTTTTCTCCGATGTAATTGTTGGTCATAACGCTCTAGATGACCTTATTGATGAAGTACAAGCCAAAAATCCTGGAAAAGTGTTCACGGTTATTCCCGGTACAGTAGACGAACATCATGATCAAGCGAGGTTTAGTTGGAGGTACGAATCATCTGAGAATTCAATCGTGATTACTGGACAAGACTTCATTGCTGTAGAGAATGGTTCGATTCATTCCTTGACTGTATTTGTAGACAAGCCGACTTCAGATTAATCATTTTATATAAACGTAAGTAAGCGGGGAATAAGAATATGGGGTAATTTGATGGGAAAGTAGCAGTAGTAACAGGAGGCACAAGCGGAATTGGCCTCCAAGCAGCCACGCAGTTTGCAAAAGAAGGTGCTCATGTATATATTACAGGACGCAGACAAGCGGAGCTTGATGTAGCGGTAAACAAATAGGGAACAACGTAACTGGCGTTCAAAGGGACATTTTAGTGAAGAGCATTACGATAAAACCTTTGATGTTAACGTTAAAGGAACGCTTTTCACTGTTCAAAAAGCCCTGCCTTTGTTCCCCGATAACGTTGGATCTATAATCATGACTGGTTTAACGGCGGGTTCTAGGCAGATGGCTCGTAACTGGATTCTTGATTAAAAAGGGACAAAAATTCGTGTAAACGTCCTAAGCCCTGGATTTGTTCATACGCCAGCGTATGATTATTTGTTCGCTGAGAATACTAATTCTGTTCTAGAACATGCTACCAATATAACTCCACTAGGCAGGGTTGGAACTGTTGAAGAAATTGCTAATGCTGTAATGTTCCTCGCCTCAGATGAAAGTAGTTATATTAATGGAATTGAGTTATTCGTAGACGGCGGAGTTGCTCAGATTTAATGATGTGAATTTCCAATCTGGAGGATTTAACCAATGAAAACACAATTCGGGCAAGCGCTAAGTGTAAGAATTAGTGCACGAAATTAATATATGAATGCTAAGAATGAACGGAAAAAATATTATTATAATTGGAGGATTTAAAATGAATAAAACAGAACAGACCGTCATTATTGCTCGTTTTAAGTTGAAAGCTAACTCAGATAAACAAGCTTTTTTTGATAACCTAAAACCGCTCTTTGATACAATGTCAAAAGAACCTACTTTTGTAAATGGGATTGTACATGAAAACGTTGATGATCCTGATGAAATTGTACTCTACGAAATTTGGAATTGTTCTAAGGAGACTTGGCTGGCAGAGGAAGAAACGAAATCTTACCGTCAAGGTCCATACACTCGTGCAGCAGAATTCTTGTTGAGTAGAGAACTTGGTTTCTACTCGGCATTCGGAGAATGGGGAACTACGATTACTGCTGGTAAACATTTTTCCTAAAATCAACTTAAAGTTTTTCATTAAAAAGGTTCAGCTACTTGAAGTTTAAGGAGCTGTTCCTTTTTCTTATAATTGCTTAATCTAAAAATATGTAGTAAAGAAGGGATACACCCATGGGATCATCTAAAATGGAACAATTAAAATTTTTATCTGTTAACTCATTTGGGTCGGTTATGGGCATATCAGGACTTTCGCTTGCTGGAAGGTTATCTCATAATCTGTTTGGAACCTCCTCGCTGATTGCAGAATTGATTGGTTTGATGGGTATCATTATGTTTGTGCTTCTAAGTGTTTTTTTTGCCATAAAGTGGTTCAAATTCCCAAGTGTTATTTATTCAGAGTTTTCAAACCCAATTGGCGGTAATTTCTATGGAGCGATCACCGTTGCTATCTTACTTCTTTCTTCAGTCATTTTACCTTACAACCAAATTCTTGGGCAAGCGATATGGATAATAGGTACAAGTCTAACAATATTATTAAGCTACTTCATGGTATCTCGTTTATTTAAGGTTAAACAGGATCCACGACATGCTGTTCCTGCCATGTTAATTCCTGCTGTTGCCATTTTGAATGTACCAGTTACGGGGGTTGCAATGCCGTTTGCTTGGATTCATGAATTGAACTTGTTTTGTATAGCGGTAGGGGGCGTTTCGTCGCTCATTTTCTTGACTATGATTTTTACTCGATTGATCCATCACGAACCTATGGCAGCAGGCATGAACCCCTCTTTGTTAATTTTGATTGCACCTTCTGAGGTTGGCTTTCTTGCATATGTATCTATGACAAAATCTATTGATATATTTGCATCAATTTTATTTTATTTTGGTCTTTTTTTATTCATGGTATTGTTTTTCAAGTCAGTTAATAAGTCCATTCCGTTTAGTACGGCTTGGTGGGCAGTAAGCTTTCCATTGGCTGTTCTTAGCAATGCAGCTTTGAAGTATGCCCTGTATGTAAACACATGGCCGACTAAGGTCATTGCAGCTTTTATCCTTATCTTGACTACATTTGTTATTGTTATTATTTTTATTCGGACTATTAAATACTTAATTAGTGGAAAGCTGCTGCAGGGATAATGGCATGTGATTATTATTTTGTACTTTCAATGATTAACTGTGTTTGCTTTTAACTGTAAAGTCTTCCGTGCGACTTAGTATTACTTTTAAGTGAATCCTAAGTCGCCTTCAGTGTCTGGAAGCAAGCATTGTTCAATATGCTCAAAGAAGATTTACTTTGAGTCCTGTTATCAAAGCAGTAGCTGATACAGGATTGTTTTACGCGTTTCCGAAACCCGCTATGCTGATGCGTACCTTACCTTAGCCTAGTTCCAAGAGTGCAGTATACTGGACCTAGTACGCGAAGAGGAAGGAGGAAGTATTACTATTGTGGGAAATCGTGGAGTACATCGCATTATGGTTGAATCAAGTTGGTGATATTTTCATAAGCCGACGAAAACTACAGGAAGAAAATGGAAGAGTTGCGTGAGAAATAGTCGGATTCATATGAAAACTAAAAGCTTGTTTAGAACTGTGTGTGACAATGGTTTTTAGGTATGTAATCTTAACGAATGTCATCAACTGCAGTGACCAGCCCGCAAATTATCAGGATGCTAGCGATTACTTGAGATTGATCAGAAGCCTAGATTTTTGCTTACAATAACAAGTAACACTCTCTTACTAAAGGGGGCTTGCAGTTACATAAAAGGAATCTATAATCGTTCAGCTTTTTGGTATAGATCAGCTTTCTGTTCTTTCGATGTCATGGCTTCTAGCAAGAATGCAGTCAGAATGATCCCTGGAACGTTGATTAGAAGCCGGGTTAAAGCAAAGGTTGATCCTAAAGATGACATTTCGAAGAGCAACATTGGTATTTTCGTTGAGGACCAAGCACCGATGAGAATCATAATATTCCTGAACTTGACACCCTTTTTCATGAAAGCCGCAGCCACCGGAAAAGATGCATAGAGCGGACCAGCAGCAACAGAACCAATAAGAAAAGCTAGAAAGATCCCCTTCCAGCCAGATGTTTCTCCCATGTACTTCACCATGATTTCCTTTGGTACCCAAGTATCCAAAAGTCCCATTAATATAAAGATGGGGGGAATGACAAGCATCATTGCTTTCAGACTTGATGTGGAAACCTTTATAGCATTCAATCCGACAGTCCCCTTATAGAAATACAAGAGAATTAAAACTATGATAGTCAATAACGGAAACCTGTATCGTTTAATTATTCTTCTCATGCGCCCACCACCCAGCCAATTATCATAGCCACAAAGAGAGAGAATAGAAATGCCACGATATTTCGAGAAAGTGTTAGCCTTTTTCCGAAATATTTCATCTCCAAAGGTGCAGTGACGATACCCACTGTCAAAAGGGTAGACACTAATGCCGCTGCTTGCATGACGCCAGCCCCTTTTTGTAATAACAGGGCAACCATAGGAAAAGCAACAAAACCAGGGATAATAACAATAGAACCTGCAATTGCGGATATCAGTACACCAATAAAACCGCTGGATGAGCCGATGAAATGACTGATTGTTTCTGGATGAAGGATTGATAGTAAAATGCCCATTATAAATATGATCCCAAGTAATTGAGGCAAAATATTTTCGAAAGACTTCCATGCTTTCATTAAAGATCGTTTGGTCTTTCCTTTGTCTTTCCAATAGGAGAGAACCAGCAAAAGTAATGTCAGTCCATATATGATCGTATTACTCATAATTTTACCTTCTTTACTATTAGTTTATAAGTGCTTATTTATTAATATCTGCAATATTCACAACCTTTTCTGAATTCGATTATTATCACTAATAACATTCAAATGTATGCAATAGAACCAGCAGTTCAAATTAATTCTTGAACTGCTGGTTTTATGAGGTTTTCAATAAATAAGTAATACACTAATTATATCATTGGGAGAATTGGAATTATGGGAAATATAGATTCGTTCCAACTATTCCTTTTCCAAATGCCAGCAGTAGTAAGGCACTTCCAATAATAGTCTGTAGAATAGATTACAGAATAAATAAATGGTTAGCCTTAAAATAGGAGAGCAGATAAGGAGGAGCAATTGAGTTGAAAGACTCAATAAATCCGGTTCAACATATAGCGACTGTCGTTGTAAGAATATAAAAAATAGTTAGCTTAACCTCCAATTACTCTAGAAGTTAAATTGCTGCAAACATTGAAAACATTATAAATTAGGAGGCACAATATATTATGTCAAAAGTTTTAGATGTCATGGGACCACGTATTCAACTCGTAACGGATTTAATAGAAAATAAGGATTATTCCCTCATGAAGGCTGAAGTTCCAGCAGGAGTTATCGTTCCTGTTCACAGTCATGATGATCGTGAAACATTTGTTGTTCTTGCAGGGGAACTTGAAGCATTCACGGAAGACAGTTGGAAAACAGTAAAAGCTGGTGAGACCGTTGATATCCCTGGAGATGTAAAACATGCTTGGAGGAATTCCTCTAACGAGACAGTAACATTGTTAGTCGTATCGACAGTAAAAATGGGGGGATTTTTCAATGAAATTGGGCGCCCTGTTGACACAGTGCCACCTGGACCTCCTTCGCTAGAGGTATTACAACACTTTGTTGAAGTTGCGATAACTTATGGGTATTGGCTCGGCACACCAGAAGATAATGCTTTGATCGGTATTAAGCTAGGTTAATATATTATCAGAAGAAATGCCCTATCTACGAGACTTAAAAAAGAGGAATCCGGACTAAATTGCGGTTTTTTTTTTATGGTGTTTAAATCATATCCGCATAATCGAATAGGATGGAAGGGGAATAACAAATAACATATTGCTAAACATTATTAGTTGTTCCAGCAATTAAGGAGGAAATCAAATGAATCAAGCGATCATTATCGGTACTGGGCCCGCTGGACTTACCGCTGCAATATATTTAGCTCGTGCAAATTTAGAACCAATTATTATTGAAGGTCCTGAACCAGGTGGACAATTAACTACCACTACTGAGGTTGAGAATTTTCCGGGTTTTCCAGAAGGAATGATGGGACCAGAGTTGATAGAAAATATGCGAAAACAAGCAGAACGATTCGGTGCAAAGTTTCGTTCAGGATGGGTTGATAAAGTGAATTTATCCGACCGACCTTTTAAATTAACTCTTGAAGGAGGAGAAGAACTCGTAGCAAACTCCATCATTATATCAACAGGTGCCTCCGCGAAATACCTTGGCATATCAGGTGAAAAAGAAAATGTGGGACGAGGTATTAGTACTTGTGCAACTTGTGATGGGTTCTTTTTCCGTAACAAAAAGATTATTGTTGTTGGTGGTGGAGACTCCGCTATGGAAGAAGCACACTTCTTAACGAAATTTGCATCAGAGGTACGAATAGTTCATCGACGTGAGGAATTACGCGCATCAAAAATTATGCAGGACCGTGCTCGTCAAAACCCAAAAATCACATGGAGCTTGAATAATACCCCCTTAGAGGTGCTATCAGGGGAACGAGGGGTAACTGGGTTAAAAGTTCTCAATAATATCACATCTGAAGAAGAGATTATCGAAACAGAAGGCATTTTTGTTACGATAGGACATACACCTAACACAAAATTCCTTGACGGCCAGTTAGATACGGATGACATTGGTTATTTGATCGTAAAACCAGGGTCTTCTGAAACTAACATTCCGGGTGTGTTTGCCTGCGGCGATGTGCAAGATAAGAAGTATAGACAAGCCATTACTGCAGCTGGAAGTGGTTGTATGGCAGCTTTAGATTGCGAGAAGTTCCTTGAAGGTTCTATGTTTCATGATTGGAGTAAAACGCTTGTGTAAAAAGGGATTAGAGAAATATTTGTATGAATTATGATGAATTTATCAAACACCAGGAGGTTATAATAATGGATGTTATTTCGTTAACTAAGGATAGCTTTCATAAGCAAATTGAACATGGAGTTACACTTGTAGATTTTTATGCAACTTGGTGTGGTCCTTGTAAGATACAGTTGCCTATTGTAGAAGAAATAGCTAAAGAACTGAAGAGTGAGGCTACAATTGCTAAAGTGGATATAGATGCGGAATCTGACATTGCATCAGAGTATGATGTGAAAAGTATTCCTACTTTAATGATTTTTAAAGATGGTTACAAATTAGAAACATTTGTTGGCGTTCAGAGCAAAGCGTTTTTAAAACAAAAAATTAATGAGTATACAGCAATAGGTGATACTTGTTAAATCTATTTGAAGGAGTAAAACATGGAAATTAACCAACAAACAACTGCGATTGTTGTGACTGACCCTCAAAATGCATTCTTAAGTCCATCTGGTTCTGGCTATGAATTAACGAAAGATGTTATTAAAGAAGTCAATATGATCGAGAATCTGGAACTAGTATTTAAGACAGCAAAGCAACACAATTATCAAGTTTTTGTTTCACCACATTATTATTATCCTCATGACCATAAGTGGGAGATATTGAGTGTCGGTGAAAAAATGATGCACGATCTAAAATTGTTTGACGTAACTAGCCCACAAACTGAAGTGCCCCAATCATCTCAAGCAGATTTTTATGAACTGTATAAACCCTATATTGAAGATGGGAAGACAATTATTACAAGTCCACATAAAATCTTTGGACCAGAATCAACGGATCTCGTTTTGCAATTACGTAAAAGAGGGTTTAGTAAAGTCCTACTCGCAGGAATGAACTCTAATATTTGTGTTGATTCTCATATGCGAGAGCTTGTTGAACAAGGGTTTGAAGTTGCTGTCATTCATGATGCAACCGCTGCTCCAGGCATGGATGCCTATAATGCTGGAAAGCTTAATTTCGGATTGCTATGTAGTGGCTCATGGACGGCAAAAGAAGCTGCCGAAAAAATGAGTTCAAAGTAGAGGATAACGACGATAATTTTTTTATTAATGAAATATCCTAAGAGGCCGTTGGTAATCCAACAGCCTTTTTCTTATAAATGGTTATAGATTAGGCTTGTTTCAATGATATGACTGAATCCATAAGTATGTGGGTACTGTCTGTACAATAGACTCCAAAGACGTTTATTTAAATCGAAAATGTGAAAATAATAAATCAGACTATTTTTGGGATAATATAAAATGGTAAAGCTTAGTTGTATAAAAAGATGTGTGAATTAGATTACAGAAGAATCTTTCATTTAGAAGTATGCTGATAAAGTAATAAAACAATAACAATTATAACGAGAAATCATTATTATTAGCGATATATTATCTGATGATTTGGATCAACCTAATGATTTAGTCATCTATGAGAATTGGCAGAGAACAAGGAATAGTTGGTTGCAGGAAGAATTTACGAAACCTTATCGGAAGAATTATAAAGGTACTCTTGGTGAGCTGATCGAGGACAGAGTGGTTAGTTGGTTAGAGCCAAAAGGAGAATAAGGAAGTACGTTAACGGCAAAAAAGGACTAGATCCCATGTCTAGCCTTACTTACATTAGCATGAGAATGTGACAAGACAAGGATGTGTGAAATGATACAATATGATGCCATTATTATCGGGTTCGGAAAAGGTGGTAAAACACTGGCTGCTGCATTAGCTAAGAAAGGTCAGAAAGTAGCCATCATTGAACAATCAGAACTAATGTATGGAGGTACATGCATTAATATCGGTTGTATTCCAACAAAAGCATTAGTTCATTATTCTAAGCAGTCACAACTCATGAATTTAAAAGATTTTGATCAAAAATCCGCAGCCTATCGACTAGCTATAGATAAAAAAACTACCTTGGTATCTGGCCTTCGTCAAAAGAATTTTGATAACCTTGACAATCTTGATATGGTAACGATTTATACGGGTAAGGCAAAATTTGAATCATCACATGAAATTGTAATTCAAGGCGGCGAAGAGCTTACATCGATTTACGGTGAGAAGATTTATATAAATACTGGAGCTTCAACCATTATCCCTGCTATTGAAGGGATTTCTAGTAGTCAACATGTGTACACAAGTACATCCCTACTGGAATTAACTAATCTGCCTAAAAAGATGGTTGTTCTTGGAGCTGGTTACATCGGATTGGAATTTTCATCGATCTACGCGAATTTTGGTTCAGAAATTGTTGTTTTGGATAAACACAGTGAATTTCTCTCAAGGGAAGATCGAGACATTGCGGGTATGGTTCAATCAACTCTTGAGAAAAGAGGAGTCCAATTTAAGTTTGGTACTGAAATACAATCTGTTCGTGATGTAGAGCATGGAGTGGTTGTAACTTACCGAGATCAGGACAATACCATTCATGAACTTTACGCAGATGCTGTTTTAATCGCCGCTGGAAGAAAGCCAAACACGGAAGGCTTGCAGCTTCAAGAGGCAGGCATAGCTGTTTCTGATCGAGGAGCTATCAAGGTTGACGAGCGATTACAAACGACAATACCTCACATTTATGCCATGGGGGATGTTGTTGGCGGATTACAATTCACCTACATTTCGTTGGACGATCAACGTATTATATTAGATAACTTGTATGGCTCAAAGCAAAGAACAACGGAAGACCGGCTTTATGTGCCATATTCCGTATTTATTGACCCTCCTTTATCCCGTGTGGGGTTAAGCGAAGATGAGGCACTTGCTAAGGGTTATGAAATAAAAGTGGCCACAATGCCTGCCGCAGCAATACCACGTGCAAAGTTGACGGAAGAAACGGACGGGCTGTTAAAAGCAATCGTTGATGCGAAAACAGACAAGATACTCGGCTGTTCATTGTTTTGTTCAGAATCACATGAAATGATTAATATTGTTCAGATAGCCATGGAAACAGGTCAACCCTACACTTATTTAAGAGATCACATCTTCACACATCCCACGATGAGCGAATCTCTAAATGATTTATTTCAATTAATTAAATAATATATATGAGGAGAATATAGACATGGATAGAATACAATCAAAAGATCAGTATCAAGAACTTATTGCAAGAGATGCTTTTACAGTTATGAAATTTGATACAACCTGGTGCCCTGACTGTAAAAACATGGATCGTTTTATTGGGGATATTATTGAAGGGCAAACGGATAAGGATTTCTTTGCAATTGATGCTGAAGAGTTTCAACAAATAGCCGAAGAAAATGATGTACGCGGGATTCCTAGTTTATTAGTATTTAAAAATGGAGAGAAAATTGGACATTTACACAGTAAATTTGCAAAGACTCCTACGCAAGTGCGCGAATATCTCGATACATTATAATTGAGAACGTCGAATGAAAATGAGGAGTATTCCTAAGCGAATTGCTCCTCATTCATTTTACTAGTTGTCTAGTTCCAAACTTTCTTTAGCTTTCTTTATATCTACTAGGATTTTTTTCACGGATTCTCTTGTAGCTCCAATCATATGAGCTAATTCCATGCGGGTTAGAGGGAGATCGATTTTAACAAATTGCTCCTCAGGGATGCCGAATTGACTAGAAAGCCGTAGTAGCAAATATAGTACACGTTCATGTACAGATCCTAATGCTAATCTTTCCAGTAATTCAGAGGCAGGGTTGGAACACCGGAAGATATTGCTAAGGTAGTGAAATTTCTTTCTTCGGACGACAGTGCATACGTTAACGGGATCGATTTGTTTGTAGACGGAGGAGCAGGTCAGTATTAAGAAAAGAATATAAATCAATAAAAAATTCAGATAGTTATTCAAGAAGGTGCTGTCACTCAAAATCCTTGAGGAGGCAGCACTTTTTTTTGCAGAATACTGTCAAGGGAATGTAAGTCAAACATGCAGGTTTATCTATCTGCACGATAGGTACAAACTTTTGATTTTTTTGATCTTAATAAAATCAAGGAAGCATTAGCCCGTTAAAATGAGGTTTAGCAGTTTTTTATGTTTCCTCTGTCAATGGAACTTTTCAATATTTAACCTGAAAATGTGAAAACCGCGATATACAAGGATTTAGCTTACTCATTAATACAATAATTACTTATAAGTTACTATATAACAAATAAGTGGGTACTTTTACTATTGTTACTTTTAATTCATAATGTCGTTTGTAAGATGTTCTTAACAGATTATAGGGGGCGCAAAAACACCGGGGTACGAAGAATATTCAATAATATGATTGGGGGAGTAAATAATGAATAAAAGTGAATTATCTAAACAACAGAAAATTTTGATATTTAGTTTGTTTTTATTAACCTTTGTATTGGGGACCAGTGAATTTGCCATTTTGTCCAAGGATCTACAAGTCAAATTTATTTTGTTGAGTTAGCAGAGAAGCATTTTCCAGCAGCAAGGGATTTAGCAGCATCATTAAACCCTGTATCCATAAATTTTGGTATTGCTATCGGATCTGCTATTGGTGGTTTGATTGTTACTAACGTGGGACTAATTCATGTCTCATGGGTGGGAGGAATCTTTGCATTAGCTGCTTCAATTGTAACCTTCTTGAGCCTTCGTTTGAATCAGAAAGTGAAGGCAAAAAAATCATGATATTATTGTGACATTGAAGTGGCAATGCAAATACTCAGGGGAAAATGGAAAACGCAAATTTTTTATCATTTGACGAAAGTTCCCAAACGAACGAGTGAATTAAGCGACGAGTTCAAGGTATTACTCAAAAAATGCTCATCCAAACACTTCGAGAATTAGTAACAGATAGAATTATTACTCGGACGATTTACCAACAAGTCCCTCCTAGAGTCGAATATTCTGTAACAGAACTCGGACAATCACTTGAGCCTGCATTGAGATTGCTTTGCCAATGGGGGCAGAATTATGTTGAAGAAACCTTTGCTAAGGGTGAGGTTCAAATTTTGAATTTAAATAAGAATTAAGATGGTAGTTCAACTTATAATATTTTATTTGATTACTTTCTTAAAATTGCTGTGACAGCATGAATTTAAACAGTCCTGTAAACACCAAAAATAGTGTTCACAGGACTGCATTTTAAGTTATAAAAAGTTCAACTATTATGAATACCCATTAAAATGAATTGAATCTATATTCCAATAGAGATATTTGAAACTGAATTAACATTATTCTACGGATAAAATTTGATACTCACCCTCAGAGAATGTTTTTTCTGCATAATCGCCACCCCAGGAGCAAAGTGCTCTCAGCATAGGTTCGAGCGACTGACCAAGTTCAGTAGTTGAATATTCAACTTTAGGAGGTACTTGTTTATACGTCTCCCTGTGAATGAGTCCGTCAGTCTCTAATTCGCGAAGTGTTTGAATTAGCATTTTTTGAGAAATGCTTTGAACAAGTTTTTTTAACTCGCTTGTTCGTTTTGGCCCCTTTATTAAATGGTACAAAATAAGTCCCTTCCACTTACCTCCAATAACCTCCAATGAAATCTCTAAGTCGCAATAATATGTTTTCATATTTGATATAACACCTACCCATTTTAATTGTAACTATTTGGTTACTATATAACAAAAAAGTGTGTACTTTTCACATTACTTCATATGATTCATAATATCATTAGTGCCTAGAGAAGAGTAGTACAAGCTCGATCATTCAAACTATCAATATGTTAACCAAGTGAGAAGAAAATAACCATGACAAAGTCAATATTAGTGCTTATTCTTATGTACATTTGTTAAGAGATCGCAAAGATTACTGAATCTGACTGACGTTAATAGAGGCAAATAAGTGGTCAGAGGTTTTTCTACAAAATTTAGATTAAGAATTTATTCATTTATTGAAAACGCTACCAGAATAACTCTATGAAAATACTTATATTACTTACACCAAAGATGATATCCATGAGATATTAGATATTAAAATGGAAAAGAGAACTCCAACTAATTTTGTTTCAAGGTTATGATCAGCCTACGAATAAAATTTGGTTTTATTTTAAGAACAGCCTACTATCTAGACTAATGGAGGAGGTCGAAGGCAAAAATGATTAGTTATTATTGTGCCCATTGCAATATGTTGCATTCCGGACCTCTTATTCAAAATGAGATAATTTTTACAACTGCTTTTCATTGGAAAGAAGGAATTATCTATCAAGTCGGTGTATGTAATAAGCTATTGAAAATATCCCTAGGTAGTACTAAAATAAGCATTTCATCTCTGGAAATCTAAAGGTAAATCTTTTTGTTTTATGTTAGTTAATGTGCATGCATGCTAAATGGCGATCTTTTCTCGAATATCAGTCGAGGGGAGGTCGCTTATTTGATTGATATTCGTATAAACATGGCATAATTTTTGTTATTAAAACAAATAATACATGACGATTCCCTTTTGATATGCAATGTATAGTACATAAATTTAACAAATAGAAAGCATACTGTGTAATTGGATTAGTCAAATAGGAGGAAGTACATGATTCGCTTCGAGCAAGTATCTAAGCAATATTCCGAACGGACTTCTGCTTTGCAAGGAGTTGATCTGCATATAGAAAAAGGAGAGTTTTTTGTTCTTATTGGGCCTAGCGGTTCTGGGAAAACAACAATGCTGAAAATGGTGAATCGACTGATTGAACCGACATCAGGTGAAATATTCCTTAATAATAAATCTATCAGAGATTACAACATCCATGAACTACGCTGTAATATCGGATATGTGCTGCAGTCTATAGCCCTTTTTCCTCATATGACAATAGAGAAAAATATTTCGATCGTTCCTGAACTGCGTGGATGGAGTACAAAAGCCATTCATATACGAGTAAATGAACTGCTTGAAATGGTTGGATTAGACCCATTTACCTATAGAAATAGACGACCTGCTGAACTTTCTGGCGGACAACAACAGAGAGTAGGCGTGGTTCGAGCACTCGCTGCTAATCCAGATATTGTCCTGATGGATGAGCCGTTCAGCGCGCTGGACCCAATTAGCCGCGACCAATTGCAGCAGGATTTGGTTGTATTAAAAAAAACAATTTCTAAAACAATTTTGTTTGTCACCCATGATATACAAGAAGCTGTTCTACTTGGAGACCGTATCTGTTTAATGCAAGCTGGTAATGTCGTTCAAGTAGGCTCTGCTAAGGAACTTATAGAGAATCCATCTACTAATTTTGTGAAGGAATTTGTTGGTTCGACTTTTGATAATGGCTGCAGGGAAGAAGGGTTGAATAAATGAATGCGTTGTATCAAGCTTTTATGGAACACAAATCTGAGCTATTTGTAGCCATAGGTGAACATATCCAAATCTCGTTTATTGCTCTGATTACTGCAGTTGTTATAGCTATTCCCATTGCCATTTACGGCACAAGACATCCACGCTGGGCTGAAGGAATAATTGGAGTATCGGCAGTGCTGCAAACAATCCCTTCCTTAGCTTTGTTAGGATTACTTATTCCTTTCGTTGGGATTGGTAAAAAACCAGCTATTATTGCAATCGTTATTTATTCTTTATTGCCGATTTTGCGCAATACGTACACAGGTATTCAACAAATTGATCGAAATTTAATTGAGGCAGCCGATGCCATGGGAATGAATGGTTGGCAACGACTTTGGCGAGTTGAACTCCCGCTTGCGCTTCCGTTTATTATGTCCGGCATTCGCACGGCAACGGTACTTGTTATAGGTACAACAACACTTGCAGCGCTTGTTGGAGCAGGAGGATTAGGCAATTTAATCTTACTAGGAATCGATAGGAACAACCATGATCTGATAATCCTTGGTGCTGTACCTGTTGCTTTGCTGGCTATTTCGTCTGATTCCCTGTTGCGTTTCGCCGGGCGTACCTCGCTAATTCAATTACGTTTTTATGTTGGTGTTGGCCTTATATGCACAATTCTTATACTAGTTCAACTGCTACGGGGGACTACCGGAGGAGTGATTGTGATTGGTGCTAAGATAGGTGCTGAGCCAGAAATACTAATCAACATGTACAAACTACTTATAGAACAAGAGTCAAACCTAAAAGTTCAATTGAAACCTGGTTTAGGGAAAACAACGTTTGTTTTCGAAGCACTTAATTCCGGGGCGATTGATATCTACCCGGAGTTTACGGGGACAATCGTTTCAACTTTTCTTAAAGAGAATGCCGTTAGTACGGAGAGTTCAAAAGTATATGAGCAGGCCCGAGCAGGTATTTATCATAAGAGCAATATGATCCTTCTGCATCCAATGAAGTATAATAATACATATGCTTTGGCCGTTCCAAAGCAAATGGCTGAAGAAAAGCAACTCAAGTCCATATCCGATTTAAATCGAGTTTCTGGGGAAATACGCGCAGGCATGACGTTGGAGTTTTCCGATCGAGAAGATGGGTATCGTGGCATTGAGAAATTGTACGGGCTTCATTTTGCTAATATTAAAACGATGGAACCGAAGTTGCGTTACACGGCAATCCAAACTGGAGACATTAATCTCGTTGATGCGTATTCAACTGATAGCGAGATCCAGCAGTATCAATTGACTGTTCTTGATGATGATAAAAAACTTTTCCCGCCTTACCAGGGTGCATCGCTCATGAAGTACGAAACGTTGAAAAAACATCCGGAGCTTGAACGAATTCTCAATAAGCTAGGCGATAAAATTACCGACGATGAAATGCGCAAAATGAATTATCAAGTTAACGTTCAACAAATGTCCGCAGGCCGAGTAGCTGAAGAGTACCTGAAACAAGCAGGTTTACTTCAATGAAATGGTGCACAGGAACTATAACGGGACACTATTCTTTGTGTTTTCCGGACGGAAGAAAAACAGCATTAATTAAGAAGCAATCGTTACAAGTGAGGTAATTTTTTGAGGAGCTTAAATTATCCATTATTTATAGTAAATATTTACTTCGGGTTTTGGTTTAGCCTGTTAGCTGAAGGAGGCGCAATATTATGGTTAATGATCCCGACATTAATTTTCTTAATAATCGCGCTGCCGATAAGCCTCTATAAAGGCATGAAGAAGGATAGTGAATATAAAGGTTAATACATTAACTGTTGGTTCAAATATGGAGCAGATTGCCTCGTGCTGGTAACTGTTCCTTTTTTGTTGAAGTACGAGCAGTTTAGTTGAAAAGTTCCGATTCGGATATGCTGGGTCGGAGTTCCTGAAGGGGCGAACATACATATACAATGTAATATTAATTTACATGTTTCGTTGACGAGCCTATGATTCTACTATATTTTCATATTTTGTTACAAATCATATGTGGACATCCGCTTCTGATGAACGGAAATATCCACTTTTTTTTGATGAGATTTAGGGGGACTCTAAGGTTAGATTCAAGTCTCAGATATTGGGTTTCAACAGGCTTTTCCACGTCAAAGTGTTTTAAAGCTGTTAACCATTTCAGATTTATTGTATAGCAAATATACGAGTGCATTATGAAAACATTAACAAATTTTTAAAATAGCATAAAAACGTATTTTACATAACTCATATATAGTAGAAACTATGCATTTAAATATTTTAAGGAGAGATTCGATGAAGAAGATGTTGAAGCGGATTGGAGCGGCTTCAGTCATGACCGCTATGCTGGCCGGAGGAGCTTCCGCCATAAGTGCCGCAGACACTGATATTGCACTCCGTTCGGCAATGGAAAGTATGAACGGCACGTTAGGCTGGGCATATGATACCCAGATGATTATCGTTGACGTGGCCGGCAGCAAAGCCAGCCTCAAGGTGGGTTCGACTGATGCGACGATCAAAGGTCAAGCGGTTAAGCTGGATAAAGCACCCTACGTTATGAACGGAGCGACGCAAATTTCTCCTGCGACTCTGAAGCAGATTCAGGATGCTCTCAAGGGTAGCGACAAGCTGTTGTTCACGTTCTCCTCTGTGGGTGACTGCCGCATCGAAGACGGCTATCCTGGAGCTTCCGCACAGGATCTGAAGTGGATGGTCAATACAAAAGTACTGACCCGCATGACTGATGAGATGGAGGCCAAGAAATCGAACATGCTGCTCTTTAACGGCGATATGATTTTGGGATACTCGAAAAACTCCGACGTCAATTACTTGAACCGTCAGTACGCCTACTGGCGCGGTGTGGTTGGAACGGCCTTCGAGCACGGCATGTACGTATTCCCTGTGCCTGGCAATCATGAGATGCAGGACAAGTACAAGGATGATAATGGAAAAACGGTGAAAAAAGCTACAGAGTCAAACGAGAACACCTGGCGTGATAACATGGGCGACATTATCGTTGATTCGCAGCGGTTTTCGCAAATCCTCGGTGACAACATCGCTGGCTTCGATCCGAACAATTTTCCGCAAATCGGGGATGTAGACAAAATTTCCACAAACCAAAAGCAGCTCGATTATTCGTTCGACTACCGAGGATCGCACTTCGCCATCATCAATACAGATCCGACAGGAAACGATTCGCATGCTCCAACTGAGTGGTTGGCTAAAGACCTGGCAGCTGCCAAAGCTCGTGGTATGAAGCACAACTTTGTATTTGGCCATAAAATGGCTTACACGTATATCTATGATCCTTCAATTACAGAACCGGGGGGCCTTGACGCAGATAAATCTGCTGCGGATGCGTTCTGGAAGGTGATTGAAGATAATAAAGCGACGTACCTGAGCGGTCATGAACATATAACGGATATCAGCCGTCCGAATAACGGCTCCGCGTACCAAATCATTGTAGGCTCCGGTGGTTCGCCATTTGAAGCCGTGAAGCCGACCGGTAAGGATACGGATCGTTACTATTCCTATGTAACAGCAAAGGTATACGAGAGCGGCAAGGTGCATTTCGATGCGTACGGTTTCGATGCGAACTTTGGTCCTACGCAGAACTACATGAGCTGGGATCTGGAGCAGGGCTTCTAATCGGTCAATGTATAGTGAAGAGGGTTGGCGACTGCGCCAAGCCTTTTTTTGTTTTTTGCGCCTTGCCAACCCGTCTAGGTGTCCGACGACACAAACATAGGTGCATAATCGCGGTGGAGTTATAGGTTGGATTAGTAAATGTTTTTCACGTGGTCGTTAAACGAACGGGCAGGATAACGCAGTGCGATTCAGGTGCTAGTTTATGTTACAATATAAGGAAAATATTAGGAGATTCAGCGTCTGAATAATATGAAGATCGTACTCACTCTCCAGGCAAATGTGATAAAAAATGAGATCGGCTTCGTGAATCATCTGCATCATTTCCCCCATGCTTCGGGTGGTGAGCTCGATGCGAATTCCGGCTTTGGCGCACTGCGCACCAATCCGCTGGGCATCTTCACTGTTTTTGCTGTAGATGTACATTTGAATCGGCTCGCCGTTGTACCCCATCTTCTCAAGAGCTTGCGATGGAATCAGCATACTTGAGATGCTTAAAACCTTGGAATGCAACCCGAATTTTTAATATGACAAAATCCTTATTTATTGAAAACGCTACCAGATGTAACTTTATGAAAAAAATTTATTATATACACCAAAGATGATGGAGGAGGTCGAAGGCAAAAATGATTATTTATTATTGTGCCCATTGCAATATGTTGCATTCCGGACCTCTCTATGAGGCCTTTCCAGTTGCTGCAACTTTCATGAAAAAAGGCGTCAATGTCATCGAAAGAACAAAAGGCTGAACTATATCAGAAAGCTGAATTACTTTAAATTCTCATAAAGAAGCAGCAATCATTTATTAGGTAAAGGATTTGTAGGGGCATTCCTTTTATTTAATAATGAGCGAAGCAGATCAACCATCAAATAGAGAGAAGGAATAGTATCCAAGAACAAGAGTAGAGCGGCAGCACCATAATTCATTACATCCACAAGAACGGTTGTAGATTGGAAAGCAAATAACGCAATACCAGCCATGAAAGTGGCTGTGGCATAAGTAAATGGTTTGTGATCTTTCAGACCGAATGTATGCGTTAGACTGCTAACGGCTACGTACAAAAAGAGACTTACTTTTAGAAACATACTGTATATCCAAAATATGAGTAACAGAGGATCGAGATTCTCCAAAAAAGATCCTGATCGTGTATAGCGAATGACTTCAAGGGTAGGCGAACTCAGGTTTTCAGTTAACTCTGGACCGAAAAGTAAGATGGTCGAAATCACATCGCTGAGCGTAATGAAAACAACTGTGATGGTCGCCCAACTGAATGATTTCATTAACTTACCTGGTTGTATCATATATGGAAAGAAATAAACAATGTTACTCATCTCCCCGATTAATCCTCCCATGATCAAACCTCCATTCCATGAACCTGGCATATTAATATTGTGTATAAATGCAACAGCCATATCGAAGTTCAAATCCTTTATAGGGATAAATGGTAAAATCAAAATGGCAATTATACTGAAAAAAAACAACCCCTGTGCACTCCGAAATAAAGTGATGGCTCCGGAGCGTACGGCTCGAGCTAAGCAGAAAGTGAATACACTGCCAATGACCCAATTCGGTGTGCCCGGCAAATAAATTTCGCCAATAAAATCTAATAAATACCTTAAGACCATAGCTCCGCAAATTAAATTGGCGAGGATGACAGTCGCAAATAATGGATAATGAATCCACTTACCCATAATATCTTTACCATACTGACCGAAAAAAAGTGTAGGCCTTCTTATGCAAAGGAAGTAAGCGCAGTAAGAGATAACTAGACCGACAAGCCCTCCTAAGATGATGGAAATCCAGGCTGAGAATTGGGCTTGTTTAATGATCTGTCTTACAAAGATGCCGATCGCTGTCGCATACGAAACCTGCGAAAAGAACATATAAACTTGCGAGGGTGTAATTTTATTATTCAATGCTTTACTCCTTTAATCTTCCAAGAAAATGATTTTTTGTAACGGGTAGAAAACGGCTTTCATAAAATTGAAAACCGTCCAGCTATTCCTGAATAGATATAGGACTAATAGAAATAGCATAATGAAGAAAACGTAAGCCAGCACTATACCGAAGGTTTTTGTGCTTCGGTTATTGCGCTTTAGATACCTCCATTCCAAGTAACCTATTGCACAAAAAATGAGTACGATTATCATCATTGGTGTTCCTCATCTTGATGAAGAAATCGATTCCATTCAGGTTTCTGCACGGCCCCTATCCGTTTAATGGATATGTCTACTTGTTGATCGATGACTATTTTTGATTCATACGTGTTTCGCCAGTTGTCCTCTACAGAGTTCCATTCGTTAGGATATCGCCACTTTATTAATTGACCAAGTTGAAACACGTCAGATTTCATCGCTTTTGACTTTATAATGGTTTTTGTTATAATTCCTTCAAGCAATGATTCAAAGCTTTGTTCAAGCGATTTAAGCTCCCGAGGATTCGTTAAATCGATATTAGACTCCGATGACATCACAGTAGCGTCGCCGCGGCATAGGATGTTCATTTGAATATGATCGCTATTAATACTTGGTACTATCTTCGTATTAGAGCTTCGCACCATCAAGGTAACTAACTTTCCGTCAGTTGGAGAAATGACCCTATATTGAGCGTGATAGACGTCATCAAAAAGCCATCGGGCACCTTTGGTTTCCTTCATATCAAAGGTGCCCACCATTTTGGCATTTCTGAAAATAGCCATCCCGCTAGTCCCCATCCATTGTGCCCCCTCCTTCTCAAATTCCACGCCTGCTTTGCCAATGAACAGTATCGGTAAGGCAAAGTCACCTTTGCGATAAATGGATGTCAACATATTCTTAATTGTAACTGCATGTACGATCTTTTCTTTGGTGTACGATAACAGGATATCTGTCAGGAATCGTTCGAAGACCATGGGAATGGAACCAACCTCTTTACTATTACCATCAACTACAAATAAATTAACATTCAGATGGAGGGCTGGTTGCCGGGACAAAAAATCGATAAACGGTTCCAATCCTACCTCAGTAGCTAATTGTTTGCTGATAAAGATATTACGCATTTGCCCGAAGGTAACCCGACGGGGTAAGTCGGACAGAATTTTACTGTAAGCTCTACTAATATCTTCACTTGACTTTGTGACATATGTAAATGGAGGGGAACTATTTTCTCCTCCAGCTTTACTAGTAACCATACGATTGGGGAGCGGAAATCCCAGGGTTAATTCCACTCCTATATCTGATTTATCGATGAACATAAATCTTGCAAAAGACCGTTGATTAATCTCGATAGAGGACCAACAACCGCTTAGACTAAATGAAAGGCTAATAACAAGAAGTTTAATAAGTCTTCGTATCATGGGAAGTTTGTTATTCCTCCTCGAGGTGATTATCTTCTAAGGATTGAGCCCATTTTCGGGAGTTGGTCGGCTGTCGTATACCACCTTGGCTCAAGCCAAATAAACTCGTTCGGGTGGTTAACTTCCACCAAGGTGCTCTTCCTAACGTATCCTTAAGGTCATTTGGGACAAGCGGAGCAACCGGAGCCAGATAGGGAACACCGAAAGAACGCAATTCCAACAAATGCAGATAAATCAAAATCATAGCACAGGCGATACCGTATAAGCCTAGAATGCCAGCGAGAATCATTATTGGAAATCTTAACATTCGAAATGAAAATCCAAGTTCAAAATGTGGGATGATAAATGATGAGATTCCGGTTAGCGAAACGATGATGACCATTGCTGCGGATGCAATACCGGCTTCAACTGCTGCTGTACCAATAATTAAGGCTCCAATGATCGAAACAGATTGCCCGATCGTTTTCGGAATTCGGACAGATGCCTCCCGTAGTGCTTCAAATGAAAGTTCCATCATAAACGCTTCGAAAAATGAGTTGAACGGCACTACCTCTCTTGAAGATGCCAAAGTTATTAGCAGTCTCTCGGGAAGGATTTCGGGATGAAATGTTGTGATAGCTATGTATGCGGATGGTAGTAACAAAGAGACGAATAGAAAGAAATATCGAATATAACGAATCCAACTTGCGGCTATATATCGATGGTAATAATCTTCTGCTGCCTGCATGAGCATAAAAATCGTTGTAGGTGCAATAAGCGCAATTGGAGTTCCATCTACCAAGACACCAATACGTCCTTCCAACAATGCAGCGTTAACGACATCGGGCCGTTCTGTTAATTGCAATTGAGGGAAGGGAGAATAGGGATTATCTTCGATACATTCTTCAATGTAGCTTGTCGCTAGTATGCCGTCGATATCTATAGAGGACAAACGCCTCTTCATTTCTTCGACCAACTGTTGACTGCATTTTCCATGCAAATATGTTATCGCAACGGAAGTACTCGTTTCTGTACCTATATGCATCATTTCCACTTTAAAAGAGGGAGATTTCATTCGTCGGCGCAGCAAGGTTAGGTTCGTCTCTAGATCCTCCAGAAATGCTTCTCGTGGTCCACGAATAACGGTTTCATTTTTTGGTTCTTCAATAGCTCTTTTTGTAAAGGAAACCACTGAAATAGCAAGTATTCTCGGATCGCCGTCGATCAGGAGTAAGGCATCCCGGTTTAAAAGCTTTCGAAGAGCTTCTTTCAAAGTATATTGAATACTTTGCTCGGATATAGGCAAATGCTTTTTGTCCATAATTAGGCTAATAAATTGTTCAATAGACATGCTGGCGTCTAGTGTTGTTATGACTCCGAGAACGCTTTTTTCAACAGTTTTATGATCAATCATGCCTTTTAGATAAATCAGAGAACATCTTACTTCTGGTCCTGCTACAAACTTGTGGTACTGGACATCGGACGAGTTGGAAAGGTTTTGCTGAAACCACTCCAACCGCTTGCTAATATCAATACACTCCGCAACCTCAAGTGGTTCATTGTTAGGGTTACTGCTCTGTTCCCTAGGTAGATGAGCAGTAGATTTGGCTTGTGTCTTACCAAACATCTTCTTCAACCAAAATTTTTTTGACATAGGATGCCCCCTATAACTAATTATCCTATTCTTTCACATTCATCCTTTTTTATGCATTTTTTGGTTCTGAGTATGTTGATATTATTGTTGTGTACACGATAATGGGATAGGCAAGTTATTTGGAGAATAGAACTACATCGTTATGCAGGTATTATGTATCGTTTCCTATTCGATCTTATCGTTTATTTTTGATGCTCAATTTTGGATAAGGAGTTGGGGAACTGTTTCAAAATTGCGATTTAACGAATGGTGTTCTATTTGGAGGTTGCAATGGGGAAGTTTAGGTATTCTATTTAAAGAAGAAATTGAGGAAAAGAAATAACTACAATGGATCATATGGTTCAGTATGAACACCGAATATAGTGATTGTAACTCTAAAGCTGCCAATGACAAGAGGACAGGAGGAACCGATGTGAATATCATTATTGTTGATGATGAAAAGTTGATTCGACAGGGTCTGTCTTTTTTAATTGCGCAGATGGGTACAAGTGACAACGTGATTGGCCGATGTAAAAATGGCCGAGAAGCACTATATGATTCAGCAACATGTACGCTATCCAATTACGATTGGCGTGTCTACGGTCCATGAGCATATTCGTGAGTTATCTGGCATGTCATCACAGCTTGATGAGGTATTTAGGGCTCGTCTTACAAGAAATGGGTTGGCTGTACACCAACAGAATATCGAGAACGTTATCAGCACCAACTGATGTTGTGATGAATTGGAATCGGTTCAAAAGGTTGAACGAGAAGGGGGAATACTGTGATGCGAGAGGATGAAGCGATGTTTCAAAACCCGCCCGCGATGTACAGACCTGCTCCACTTTGGGTTTGGAACGATGACATTAGCGAGGCCAAGTTGTTGGAAGCAAGCGCCTAAAGTGGGGCAGCCGAGCGCAGAGCAATATGATTTTATTCCTTATGGTTTATTTGGACCTATCCGGTTAAGATGCTGTTAATTACAGTCTAATAATATCCCTAATCGAGCGATTGATTTGCATCGTTATTAGGGATATTTCCACTTGTTTTCGATAGATACATAGTGAATCAATAGATAAAGAATAGACACCTATTCCAAAGATTGTATCCCTATTCAGTGATAAAACCATTCATTTATAATTTAATTACTTGGAAGAAAGTTATTCGAGAGAGGAGGAATTGCAAAAAGAATCATAGTTTAAAAAGAGAACGCTATCATTAAAATTCCAAAAATCGAGGGTGGCGATATTACTGTTAACTCCGGTTTATTCCGCCAATCAATCTAATATTTATTATAGGAGGAAAACAAACTTGAAGATCTCAAAAAAGCTTAACTTGCTTACTTCAGTGTTAGTGTTTTTATCCATACTAGGACTGAGCGGGCATACGGCTTCTGCACAAACTACACAAACCATGCAAACGAATCTATGGCCCTCGAATCCAAACTGGCAAAAATATGTGCAGGCTCCTACGTCAAGGGATGTTCATCCTGTGAAAGTTGTAAGCATTTCCGGTGATGTAACCAATCCCCAAGCTCTAGTAAACTCCGGAACAGGTGTGACGACGTTAACAATGTTACCGGGTGGTCCAAATCCCACAATTATTATGGATTACGGTAAAGATGTAGGTGGGGTGCCAAAGTTCCAAGTAACCGCAGCTACGGGTTCACCGACCTTGCAAGCTGGATATAGTGAGTCTGAAAAGTTTATAAGCCCCACTGGAGATGGCGGTTCTCCATGGGCAAGCGGTGATCCTAAACGGTATGATACTTATACGATTACTGGCCCAGGCACGGTCACTAACCAGTACATTCAGGGTGGGCAACGCTATGAAGAAATTACATTAACTTCTCCTGGAAGCGTTTCACTCAGTTCTGTTGGGATTTACTTCGAACCTTATCTCGCCAATGCGAATGATTATAAAGGTTATTTTATTTCTAGTTCCGACCAACTTAATCGGATATGGTACGCAGGAGCATATACCGCTCAACTCAACCAAGTACGACCTGGAACGGCAGAACCACCCATATGGACAATTGAGGACAACACGTTGACGACTGGAGGAACGAGTGCAGGACCTGGATATCTGAAAATCGGCAGTAATTGGTCGGACTATAGAGTCAGTTTCCGAACGGCAATCGATCAGAACCAATCTGGCTGGGTTTTACGGGCAGCTCCGGAATCTTACTATTTGTTCATTTTGAATGCTTCCAATGACACAGTGGGTACCCCCAATACTTTGCAACAGGTGGTTTATACTTCAACCGGCTATCAAGTGATTGGTAATGTTCAGATGCCTTACAGTCTGACACCTGGGGTTTACTATGATGTAGAGTCGGTTGTTCAAGGGAATACCGTGACTACGTATATCAATGGGCAAAAGGTGGCGAGTTTTGATACAACGACTTTACCGTCAGGTATGCCAAATTTGCAGACTGGGACGTTCGGCTTCAGAGAGTTCTCTGGGGAAAAGGCCAAATTCAAGGATTTAAAGGTTACTGATTTGGCAGGAGCAGTTCTGTATGAAAATTCTTTTGGCGATTCTTCTGCGTTAAATGACTTTAGCATACCTAACAACAATGGAGAGAACACGCTCTCGTTATTAGTGGATGGTGCCAAGCGCGATCGTGCTATTTGGTCTGGAGATTTAAGTACCTTGGGGCCAACTGTCTTTGTAACAACTGCTGCAAATGAGTATATGCGGGATTCACTGGAGTTGTTTGGCAGTTACCAAGGGGCGAACGGATACCTACCTGGTGCTATTGCGCCGCAGGTGCCTTTGCACACAGGACCTCTCAACAGCACTACAATGTATGCGTATTCCGCCTCGTATTCGATGTACTTTGTAAGAGATTTGGCTGAATATTATCTATACACAGGTGATAAAACGTTCTTGGAGCAGGAATGGCCTGTTGTTCAACGAGAACTCGCTTGGAGCGCATCACAGGTCAACAACCAAGGATTGTTTATTACAGATCAAAGCAACGGAAATGATTGGGACTATTACGATGGACCCAAAAAAGGAGGAGTTACGGCCTTTAATGCGCTGTATTATCAGACGCTGTTGGATGGTGCATCAATGGCGAAAGCGCTAGGGCATACGGAACTCGCCGAACAGTATACAGACCAAGCAGCAACCCTCAAGAAGGCAATCAACACAAACTTGTTTAATCCGACGACAGGTGTTTATGATGTGAGCACAGAAATTCGCGGAACAATTGGGCAGGATGCGAATGCTTTTGCAATTTTGTTTGATATTGCACCAAAGAATCACGTGCCTGAAATGCTGGAAACTATGAAGAAGACCTTGTGGACTGCGCAGGGGCCACATCCTTTCTCGTCCAATACAGGGCTTTCAAACATAATCAGCCCATATGTCTCTGGATTTGAATTGCTGGCACGCTTGTCCGTTAATGACACAGATAATGCAATGCGCCTGCTTAACAGCATGTGGGTGCAGATGGTTGTAGAGGGACCTTATTATACCGGGGCGCTATGGGAAAATGTAGGGGTGAGCGGAGAACCTACAGCGGATACCAGTCTTGCGCACGGTTGGGCGACGACCCCTACCTTTGCGCTATCTCAATATGTTCTCGGAGTGGGTCCTGTTGACCCTGGCTATAAGACCTGGATCGTTCAACCCCATAGCGGCAATCTTGAATGGGCAGAAGGTCAAGTGCCGACGGAGTATGGTCCTCTCTCGGTCAAGTGGGGGCAGGATTCGAGTTCTCACCAGTTCGTGATGAATGTTCAATCGCCTGTTGGAACTACAGGAACCATTGCTGTTCCAGTATCGGGGAGTAATTCAATCATTCACATGAACGGCAAACTTATTTGGTACAACGGCCATCTCCAATCCGACGCAGGCGTCAAGGATGCCTCGACTGATGGGAAATACGTGTACTTAAATGGAGTAGCAGTTGGTGAGTATCAGATTGAAAGTCAAGTATCAGACAATAATGATGAAGAGCAAACCATGTTAGTGGGTCCATCGACGGTTACTTCTGGTCAGTCGTTTGATGTCACCTACCAATTATCTGGTGTGACTGAGAGTGTGTACGCACAAGATTTAACCTTAACGTATGACCCGGCACAAATGGAGTTTTTATCAGCAGATTCATTACTTACTAATTTGGAAATTGTAGCTATATCGGATGTATCCACAAATCCAGGTAAGATTAGAATCCTATCCGCAATAATTGGTGGAGATCATAGTGCTAGCGGTAATTTGCTGGTGTTTCATATGAGAGCGAAATCATCATCTTCCGCTCCAGCAACGTTAACGTTGTCAGACGTTGTTTTCGCGAATGGAAAAGGTGCAGAGAAGAATATTGCAGGTACCGCCTATAGTGTGCAAATCGCAGGTCCAATCAATAAAGACACACTTGTTGCTCTAATTACAGATGCACAAACTAAACACGATACAGCCACGGAAGGTACACACCCAGGTCAATATCCAGTCGGAGCAAAAGCTACGCTGCAAGCGGCAATCAATAAAGCTCAATCCATAGTTAATAATGCTTCTACTACTCAGCAACAGTTGGAACAAGCGACATCAGATTTAACTAGTGCGCTTCAATTATTTATTTCATCCATCCTTGTTTCGACTCCGGGAGATTTGAATGGGGATAATAGAATTAGTATAGGAGATTTAGCTATTATTGCTTCTTATTATGGAAAAATGTCCACGGATCCAAATTGGAATATGTATAAGAAATCGGATATCAATAACGATGGGGTTATCGACATCCTAGACTTGGCTGCATTGGCGAAGTGGATTATCGGTTAAACGTATAGCGAGGCGTAAAAGTGAAAGAGCGGCCGCAAGTTTGGTTGAACTTGCGGGCGTTTTTGTATGCGTGTATAAGAAGGGGAAATTGTAAACGACATATGGGGATGCAGGAAAATTGTTCCTTTTGCCGAATAAATAGACTACATATTATGAGGGGATTTTCTATATTTGGACAAGGAGTACGACAATGAGGAGACTACAAGTTAGGTTCCGGACAAAGTTATTTATCACATACCTGCTTCTTGTTTCTTTGCCTTTGTTCGTATTAGGTTATTTGTCATATCACCAATATGAAAAATCAATTGAAAGAAATGTTGGTGAGTATGTTCCTGCGATATTAAACCAGGCTAATGCAAATATTGATAAGTATTTGTCAGAACTTGTATCCATTCCTGATGTTGTAACAAGATCAGGTGAGGTTATGGCTATTCTCAGGAAAAATGAGCCGGACAGAGTTTCTATTAAAGAACAAGAGGCGTTTGCAGTTCAATCATATCTGGCTAATAACATTGTGAATGGTGGGCACCAAGATGTCATTGCTGTGTTTATACAAACGAAGAATCGTGTGTACTCAAGCTCACGATTGAATTTTCAGGGAAACGCCTTTATGCAAGAGAAAAATCCCTTTCAGCAAGAAATGGACTTACAAGGCAATTTATTGTTTGTTCCTCCTGAAAGACTTAAGCTCGTATTCGAGAACAATCAGCCTTATATTTCCATATACAAACAATTATATGATGCAGAAAACATGAATCCTCTTTGTACGGTGCTGCTCATTGTAAGTTTGGATGAAATATCCAAAATCTGTAACCGAATTCCGATTGCAAAAAATGGCATGGTTCTTCTAAATAATGAGGCAGGACAGACGGTATTTAATAGTTACAATGAATTCATCAGTAAAGTTGGAACGTCTGATATAAAGCTTTCTAAAGGTACTTCGGAATTCAAAATAAATAATGAAAGAATGATGGTCAGCGCTGATAAATCTGAATACACCAATTGGACTTTGGCCACTATTAATCCAATAAAGGAACTCATGAAAGAAACGATAGGGATACGTAATTTTACAATAGCGATCTTCACTATTTGTTTAATTGTATCCGCTCTCATTTCAATATTTCTTTCACAAACGGTGACTAGTCCTATTCGCTCTCTTCAGCTGTTAATGCGAGAAGTAGAAAAGGGCAACTTCCATGTGTCGATTCCCGTTCATCAAACGGATGAAATTGGGGAACTGGGAAACAGTTTTAATCATATGGTTGAACGAATTCAGGCACTTGTAAAAAGGGTCTATCAGGAAGAATTAAGACAAAAGGAAGCCGAGTTAATTGCCTTGCAAAGCCAAATCAATCCTCACTTTTTATATAATACATTGGAATCTATCCAAATGGTTATCGAGAATGACGATGGTGAAACGGCTTCTACCATGATTTCGGCGTTATGCCATATGCTGAGATTTACTGCAAGAAGAGGGGATATCGTGAATATAGGAGATGAGGTAAAGCATATAACTGATTATCTTTATATTCAAAAAATGAGATACGGAAAAAGATGTCAATATGTGATCGATATGGATCCGAATACTGTTCATTTCTTTACTCCTAAATTTATTTTACAACCCCTCGTTGAAAATGCGATACGCCATGTTGTTGAAAAAACGAATATGCCTACTCAGATTATGGTCACAATCTGCAAAATTGACGATGGTATTCAATTATTAGTTCAAGATAATGGGAATGGGATATCGTGGGAAAAACTGCAAAAGCTCCAAGGGAAACTTCAGGGTGAACAGCAAACCGATCAAAGGTATGGTATTGGATTACTAAATGTGCACAGCCGGATCCAATTGTTATACGGAATTGATTATGGCTTGACTGTTACAAGTATTGAAGGGGCAGGGACATCAATTAAAGTGCGCATTCCATATATAACAGAACAATCCAAATAAGCAGGAAAGGATGTTCAAAGTGATGTCTTTACGTGTACTAATTGTAGATGATGAAGAATTAATTCGTACAGGTATTGCGAGGCTGGTCGAACAGGCAGATGCGGCTTTTCAAGTTATAGGTACCTGCTCCTCTGCCAAAGAGGCAATAATTTGCCTTGAAATGCAGGAAGTTGATTTAATTATTACGGATATACGCATGCCCGAAATGGATGGATTGGAACTATTAGTTGAAGCTAGACGGCTTCGTCCGAATATCTTTAGCATGGTCATTAGCGGATATGACGAATTTGAATATGCTAGAAGTGCTTTAAAACTCGGCGTAAGTGATTATATTTTAAAGCCGATTGACAGAAAACAGTTTCGTGAACAATTACTTAATATGATAGTGGTGGTGACAACCCACAGGAAAAAGCAGTTTTTACAGCAAGATCTCGACAATAAGTCTCAGAAAGAGGTCGACTTTCAGGTGGGGAATTTTTTGAATTCTATTCTTTATGCAAGCAGACTTCCTCACGTAAAAGAATGGCAAGGGTTACTTAATCCTTTGTATCAATATCGACTTATTGCCGCCTCTATTGACCGAATCCATAGTACGTATTCTTATTCGCAAAGAGACTATGAATTATTTGAATACGTTATGAATGGAATTATACGCGAAATATGTAATGAATTTGGCGGAAACGTAGAATCAAGCATCTCTTTTCACTCTTGGATCGGTTTAGACGGTTGGGGGTGGATCCTAATCAACCATAATAAACAAAATGAGCATGATGGTGAAATGGATTTAGAAGACGCCTCTTGTTCAGAGGTAGATCTATTCTGTGAACGGCTTACGGTAAAGGTTGAAGAAGTTTTTAGGCAATATATCCCGGTTTCCGTCAGCTTAGGAGTAAGCAGTGCACTGGAAGACATATCTACCGTAGGACAAGCTGCAGCTGAAGCCAGAGCATCGCTGCAACGAAGATTGTTTGAAGGTGGGGGTAAATCTTATTGGTTTGAAAAACAGCCTAATTATAATTCGGTAAATGTGCAAGAGACTAAAAGTATAGCTTTGCGCCTATCGGATCTTGAGAACAAGCTTTTTAACGTGGTACGCCTAATTAATGAAGACGTTATTCGAACAACCGTAGACGATTTATTTGCCATTTGGAAGAAAAATGCTTTGGCTTCAAGTGATTTGCCTGCCAATGTACTTTCATTAATGCTGCGGGCAACTATCCTTATTGATGAGATTCGGCTTGAAGATCGCGATATGGGAAAGCTCATGTCCACTAGCTATATCGAAAATACTTGGAGAAAGATGCAAGTGTCTTCCGATGTTTTGGAGCTAAAGGAAGAATTAGTGCATTTTCTATTACTGATTGCAGGAAAGTTAAAAACATTGCGCTTCCAAAGCGAAAAAGAACCCGTTGAAAAAGCAAAAACCTATATCGAGCAGCACTTGGCAGAAGATTTAACGCTAAGTGTCGTCGCGGGCGAAATATACTTGAATCCCTCTTATTTCAGTAATTTATTTAAGATACAAACCGGAGAAAACTTTTTGAATTATGTCACTCGGATACGGATGGAAAAAGCGCGCGAGCTTCTGAAGGATAGAATTTTGAAGTTAAATGAGATTGCCAATAAAATTGGCTATCAGAACCCAAAATATTTTACCAAGTTATTTAAAGAATATTTTGGAATCACACCAACAGATTATAGGGAGCATCAACTAAAATAATGATTGGCCCGTCATTGCATGCGTGCAATGAGACGGGTCATTTTTATGGAAGAGCCAAAGAATGTAGCCGTAATCTAAAAAAAGGATATCTATGTAAGAGCCTCCACCTCTATTAAAATTAAATTGTATAGAAGAAGTGTTAGAACTAAAAGGGAGGAAATAAAAAATGTTGCAATCCAAAAAAATGCTAGGTACGGTTTTATGTAGTTTTCTTGCTATGTCCATCATGGCTGGATGTTCAAACGGAGGGAGCACTTCCTTCACTTCATCCAATTCCCCATCCACGGATAACAAAACGACTGCAACCACAGCTGCAAAGAAGGAATTTACGGTTGCTGTAGTACCTAAGCTTGTAGGTATTCCTTACTTTAACTCTGCACAAGCAGGCGCTGAACAAGCGGGAAAGGATTTGGGAATCAAAGTTATTTATACAGGCCCAACGCAAGCGGATGCCGCCCAACAATCGACGTTTATTCAGGATTTGATTACGAAAAAGGTAGACGCCATTGCCGTTTCAGCTAATGATCCAACAGCGATTGCTCCCGTACTCAAGAAGGCTCAAGCAGCAGGGATCAAAGTATTAACATGGGATGCAGATGCGCAAGCAGATTCACGAGATCTGTTCGTCAGCCAAACAAGTGATGAAGCTTTGGGTAGACATATTATGGATACACTTGCGCAACAAATGGGTGAAGAAGGCGAGTTTGCAATCATTACAGGGTCTCTGACAGCTGGGAACCTGAATACTTGGATGGATTATATGAAGAAACAAGCGGCTGAAAAGTATCCAAAAATGAAGTTAGACTCCGTAGTGCCGTGCGATGATGACCAGCAAAAAGCGCTCACGCAAGCGCAAAATCTGATCTCTGCGTACCCGAATCTGAAAGGAATCATCGGGAACAGCTCAGCGGCTGTGCCTGGTGCTGCAGAAGCTGTGAAAAAGGCGAACAAGAATGGTCAAATTAAAGTCGTTGGTTTGTCCACACCGAACCTAATGAAACCGTATTTGAAAGATAATTCGGCTCAAACGGCCACGTTATGGAGTCCGAAAAAACTGGGCTATTTAACTGTAGCTGCTGCGAAAGATCTACTAGATGGTAAAACGCTGACAGATGGACAAGACATTCCAAATGTAGGTAAAGTATCTATCCAAGGGAAAGTCCTTATCATGGGACAGCCAACCGATTTCACCAAGGATAATGTGGATCAATACGACTTCTAAATTAACGTATTAGACAAGGAATCCCTAATCGTTAGAGGTTAGGGATTCTGCCATTATTTAATAGAAAGGGGTGCCTATTGTGACAAATTCATTATGGTTAGAATTAGATGCTATAACCAAGCAATATCCTGGGGTTAAAGCGCTAGATCAAGTATCGCTGCAAGTAAGAAGGGGGGAAGTTCACGCAATCGTAGGGGAGAACGGGGCGGGGAAATCCACATTGATTAAAGTGCTGGCAGGGGTCATTCAACCGGATCAGGGCAGAATCATGATTGAAGGCAAGGAAGTCGTTATCCAGAGTCCAACGCAAGCAAGAAAGTTAGGTATCACTGTCATCTATCAGGATCTTAGCTTGTTTCCTAATTTAACCGTAGCAGAAAATATCGCCTTAGGAGAAAGTGACGAACAAAGCACCTCGTTCATTTCTTGGAAGAAGATGACTATAAAGGCCCAAGCTGCTTTGGACCGCTTAGGCATAGAGCTTGATCTGAATACTAAGCTATCCGAATTATCTGTAGGTAAACAGCAGTTGGTTGCGATTGCGCGAGCTTTAGTTAGCGATTGTAAGCTGTTAATTATGGATGAACCTACATCCTCGCTTTCCCGAATGGAAGTCGGATATTTATTCCAGGCTGCAATGGGATTAAAGCGTGATGGCATTGCCATCGTATTTATCGGTCATAAATTCGATGAAATTTACAGACTCTGTGACACGGCAACCGTGTTAAGGGATGGACAGTATATAACTTCAGGCTCGCTGAAAGATTTCACGCAGGAAGCTCTGGTGGAATTCATGGTAGGCCGCAAATTAACTAATTTGTATCACAAAATTCCTGTTCAAATCGGAGACATCTTGCTGCAGGTGAATGAGTTGACCAAAGCGGGGCAATTCGAGAATATCAGTTTTAGGGTAAGAGCAGGGGAGATTGTCGGCATTACAGGCTTAGTTGGTGCTGGAAGAAGTAAATTGGCTGAATCGATATTCGGTTTGAATCCTCCAGATCAAGGGAGTGTATCTATGAAAGGCGTGCGCATTGATCTGAAGTCGGTGAGCGCATGTATTCATTCTGGTTTGGCACTAGTGCCAGAAAGTAGACAAATTCAAGGTTTGGCCATGAAGTTGTCCATGCAACACAACACGACGCTTAGCATTATGCAAAGGATTACCCGCTCTAGGTGGTTCCTGAAGCCCAAAGATGAGCGGTCCATCACGGAAGACTATATTCAGAAGTTGTCGATTCGACCTCCCTACCCTCACATTCAAGTAGATAAGCTAAGCGGAGGTAATCAGCAAAAGGTCGTCCTTGCCAAATGGATTGCGACCAATCCGTCTATTCTTATTCTTGATGAGCCTACCAATGGCGTTGATATCGGAGCGAAAGCTGAAATATATAAAGTAGTCAATGAAATGGTGCAAAAGGGGATTGGTGTAATCCTTATTTCTTCAGAACTACCTGAGATTCTCTCCATGAGCGATCGCATTCTGGTCATGTGCGAAGGTAAGCTTGCAGGCGAGTTGGATGCTAGGCATACAACACAAGCTGCAGTCATGAAGCTTGCAGTACCAGGAATCAATAGGGAAGAGGATGAATCCAATGATGAGGTGGTGACAGCATGATGAAGCGATTACTTACAAGTAGAGAGTTCGGAGTTGCTCTATTACTCATTCTAGTCACACTCATTATGACCATGATTACGCCGAATTTTCTGACCTCAAGTAATGTAATGAATATTCTGATCACGAATTCCGTCCTCGGCATTATGTCCGTAGGAATGACAATCGTCATCCTAACAGGAGGGATCGACGTTTCTGTCGCCGCCATCCTAGCTGTGTCATCTGTCCTTGTAGCCAAATATGTCATCTCAACAGGAGCTAATCTGTACATGGCTTTTCTAGTTGGTGCTGGTTGCGGACTTGTTCTAGGATTACTGAATTCCTTATTTATTGTGTACGGGAAAATTCCCGCTATCATAGTCACGTTAGGAACGATGGGGATCTTCCGGGGAACGATTCTGCAAGTGACGAACGGGGAATGGATTGTTGGGTTCCCGGCATGGTACAGCAATTTAAACGCACAGAAGGTTGTAGGATTGCCGCTCTCTTTTCTTATTTTTCTGGGAATTGCCCTCATCAGCGGATTACTCTTGCGATACACGAGAATCGGCAGGCAAATTTATGCATTTGGTGGTAATGAGGAATCAGCCGTTCGTATCGGAATTCGCGTCAAAAGACTGCAAATTTTTGTGTACATGTACATGGGTTTAATCTGTGGGGTGGCGTCTGTCGTCTATGGTGCCATACAAGGCAGCGTTCAGCCTAATGCGGCAGTAGGATTTGAGTTAAGCATAGTCGCAGCGGTAGTTGTTGGAGGTGTCAATATTATGGGAGGAAGCGGATCGGTGCTTGGAACCGTACTAGGCGTTATGTTCCTTGGTCTGGTCAACAATGCGCTGGTGCTGGCTCATGTTGAAACGTATTGGCAGAATGTTGTTGTTGGCATGGTCATTTTGCTCGCCATTACGGTAGATGTGCTTAATCGCAAAGTGAAGCTCACGAGGAGGGCCAGGGCATGAAACCTAAGAACTGGCTTACGAATGAAATGCTGCTTCTCTTGCTGCTGCTTGCTCTCCTTGTCTTTTTGGGCTTGCAAAGTGATGTATTTCTGACAGTGGACAATTTATTATCGATAACCGTGCAGCTGGCCGAATTGGGGATTTTGTCACTAGGTATGACATTGATTATTCTAACGGCAGGCATTGATCTTTCATTAGGAAATCTAGTTGGTCTTCTAGCTGTCGTTACCGGATATTTGCTTAATAAAGGCCTGCCGATTCTGATTGTTATTCCGCTTGTACTTGTGGTTGCCGTATGTTGTGGATTATTTAATGGATTTTTTGTAGCAAAATTAAAGATTTCGCCAATCCTGGTTACATTGGCAACGATGACTTTCTTTAACGGTATTGCGCTCGTTTTGAGTAAAGGTAAGGCATTTTCCGGATTTTCAGAATCTTTTTATATATGGGGACAAGGATCAATCTTCGGAATTCCCGTACAATCCATTATTCTGATTGTTTTAGTCATCCTCATGTGCCTTATCATGGCTTATACTCCGTGGGGACGTTCCGTTTATGCGATTGGAAGTAGTGAGAAGTCGGCCAAGTTCTCGGGCATCCAGGTAACCAAAGTGTTAATTGGGGTCTATGTGATTGCAGCCGTGCTGGCAGGAATTGTGGCGATCATTATGACATCCCGCGTTGCAACGGCTCGAGCTGATATGGGATCTATTTATTTGATGCAGAGCATATCTGCTGTTGTACTCGGGGGGACTGTTCTCTCCGGAGGCAAAGGGAAAATGATTGGAACGATGCTGGGATGCTGTATCTTTGCTGTTCTGTCCAATGGCTTGAATCTCTTGAGTGTGGCTCCATTTATAAAAGATGTGATTCAAGGCAGTATTCTGATTCTCGTTTTATTGATTCAGCACGCCATGGGCTTCCGCAAGCTGGCTTCTTGGGGGAAATGGATCAAACCATCCATTAGCAAAGGTGTGTAACAAAGTTCTCTTATCAAAGTCTCACGCGGAAGCAGGTGGAAGGTAAGATGAAGAAGATTCCGATAAAATTTCGCACGAAATTATTTATCACCTATCTGACACTCGTATCCTTCCCGCTTTTGTTTCTGGGGTACTTCTCCTATCAACAGTATGTTGAATCGATCGAAAAAAATGTGGGGGAATATGTTCCTGCCCTCTTAACATAGTCCAACTTCAACATCAATAAGTATATGTCGGAGCTATACGAAACACCTGACGTTATAGCTAAATCAAATGAAGTCATGGCTATCCTGCGGAAGAAACAATCTGGATCTATACTTCATCCAGCGAGCAGGATGCTTTTTTTGTGCAGTCGTATCTGGCAAGCAATATCGTAAACGGCAGACATCAAGATGTCATTGCTGTGAACTATATTTCCATCTATAAGCAAATCTACGATACGGATAATATGATTCCGCTTTGTAGGTACTGCTCATTGTCAATCTCAGTGAAATTTCCAAAATATGCGATCTGATCCCGTTTTCAACAAACGGTATGTTGTTTATTACGAACAAGCTGGGCCAAATCGTCTATCATAACGATAAAAATTTAATCGGAAAAAGCACATGGGAGTCCTCCGCTTTGCGAATGGAGAACGTTACAGTTGTGAGGGAAGTCAATCATTCGCGCATGCTTGTCAGTGCTAATCATTCTATCTATACGGATTGGACATTCGTCACGATTAATCCAATAAAAGAATTAACCAAAGAAACAATCTGGATTCGTAATGTTACCCTTGCTATTTTTTCAATTTGTTTAATTATCGTCGTAATCGTATCGGCGATTGTTTCACAAACGGTGACGAGTCCAATTCGAACTCTGCAGAGGCTTATGGGGAAAGTGGAGAAGGGGAATTTCGATGTTTCCTTCCCCATCCGTCAGAAAGATGAAATTGGAGAACTCGGTTATAGCTTTAATCATATGGTTTAGCGCATTCAAGAGCTGGTGCAGAAGGTGTATCAGGTCGAGATCATCGTTTCAGACAATGGTGCCGGCATTTCTGAGGACTTGCTGCAACTACTTAGAGATAGGCTTAAGGATACGACGCAAGAACATGCTGCTGGCGGTATTGGATTAATCAATGTACGTAGTCGTGTCCGCTTCATGTATGGAATCTAATTATGGTATTCAAATGGAGAGCTTAAAAAAGCAGGGTACTAAGATGTCTGTTCTGATCCCATACCTTCAATTTCCATAGATTTACCTCAGTCAAGAGATAAAGAATAGACACCTATTCCAAAGATTGGATGCCTATTCAGTGGTAAAACCATTACCCTATAATTAAAGCAAGATGACGAAAGTTATTCGAAAGAGAAACTAGTATAGCGGAGGTAAATAACATGGCGAGCCAACGTACGATGCAAAACAAGTTCAAAAAGAGAGCGCTAACATCGTTGCTGATCTTCTCGATGTTGCCCACGATGTTAGTGCCGGCGACGATATTTGCCAATGAGAGCGAAGCTCCCAGCACGGCGAATGTTGCCGACGCCACGTTCCGAGTCAAGAATTTAAAGACCGAGCAAGCGGTCAATCCATTAGGACTCGATACGTTAAAACCACGCTTGAGTTGGCAGATGGGTTCTGAAGCACGCTCGCAGAAGCAGACAGCCTATCAAGTGCTGGTGGCATCAACGCCAGAGCTGCTTTCACAGGATCAAGGCGATGTATGGGATAGTGGGAAGTTGCTATCTGATCAATCCGCTAACGTAGCGTATGCGGGGGAGGAACTGCAAACGAGCCACCGTTACTACTGGAAGGTACGAATATGGGATAAAGACGACCAAATGTCCGATTGGAGTGTACAAGATTGGTGGGAAATGGGTTTGCTGAAGCCATCCGATTGGAAGGCCAGCTGGATTACAGTCCCTAATGAGCAAATACCTATTAACCGCAAATATTCGATAGATCTCGATTTTACGATCTTAGAAGCTGCTGCCGGGTTTGTTTTCGGCTCACAAGATTCATCCCATTTTTATATGTGGCAGATTAATGTAAAAGATAAGCCATATGCTCAATTTAGACCGCATAAATGGAATCCTAATCCTAGTGTAATTAAGGAAAAAAACATTTCTTCTATCATCCCGGATGCGGCAAAGCTAAATACAGCACATCATATGAAAATAGATGTGAACGGCGATCAAATATCAACTTATGTAGACCAGCAATTAGTCGATACCTTGCAGGATAGTAGTTTTTCACTCGGGAAAATTGGTTTCAGACAGCATAAGGATAACTTAACTAATGAGCGTGCGAGTTTCGATAATATTAATATCAAAGATGAAAATGGAAACTCAGTGTTTACGGAAGATTTTTCAGATCCTGATAAGAACGTTTTCGGCGCTGGAAAGATTGAGAACGGTCAATTAGTGCTGGGTGAATTGGCAAGTGATCTTGTCATTAAGCAGAGTCAAATGCACGTACCGCAGCTTCGCAAGGCTTTTACAATTACGAAACCAGTAAAGAAAGCGACCGTATATGCGACTGCGCTTGGTTTATATGAATTAAGCATGAACGGACACCGTGTGGGGGAAGACCATCTTGCCCCGGGTTTTACGGATTATAACCAATTTGTTCAATATCAAGCCTATGATGTCACCGGAATGCTCGAGAGTGGACATAATGCGTTAGGAGCTTTACTAGGAGACGGTTGGTATTCTGGTCATGTGGCGATGGCTGGTGAAAATATTTATGGTGATAAACCAGAGATGCTGCTTCAAATGAATGTAGAATATCAGGATGGTACGAAAGATGAAATTGTTTCGGATTCATCGTGGAAGATTTACACTTCTGGTCCCATCATTGCATCGGATTTATTAATGGGGGAAACGTATGATGCCCGTAATGAAACAAAATCATGGGATAAGCCTGCATATGATGATACAAATTGGATCGAAGCGCAGAGTGTGAATGATTATAAAGGCAAACTGACCGCGCAAGTAGGTCCAAGTGTTCAGGCAACTCAGGAGTTAACGCCAAAAGCAATTACGCAGCCAACTCCAGGAGTGTATATTTTTGATTTAGGGCAAAATATGGTTGGATGGGCTCGCTTAAAAGCGACAGGGGCTCTCGGAAGCAAAGTACAGATGCGTTTCGGTGAAATGTTAAATGATGACGGGTCACTCTACACGGCTAACTTACGAACAGCGAAGCAAACGGATGTATACACGCTAAAAGGTGAGGGGCTCGAAGTTTATGAACCCCATTTTACGTTCCATGGTTTCCGCTATGTCGAAATAACAGGATATCCTGGTGTTCCAACGTTAGATAGTATTACAGGTGTTGTCGTCCATTCGAATTTGGAGCCGTCGGCAACATTTGAAACTTCAAACAGTATGGTGAATCAGATATACAGTAACATTGTTTGGGGACAAAGAGGTAATTTCCTAAGCATTCCTACAGATTGTCCGCAGCGCGATGAAAGAATGGGATGGACGGGAGACGCGCAGATTTTCTCTCGTACTGCAAGCTATAACATGAATACGATGACATTTTTCGAGAAATATATGCGTGATGTGGTGTCTGGTCAAAATGCTAATGGCGCCTTCCCTGATGTAGCACCTCATGTTTCTATCTTCGGAGAAGGTAATAACGCTTGGGGGGATGTCGGAGTTATTGTTCCATGGACGGTTTACTTAACCTATAATGACAAACGTATCATTGAGGATAACTATGCAGCCATGGTCAAATGGATCGATTACCTTAAGACGAACAGCAACAGCTTGATTCGTCCAGATAGCGGTTTTGGCGATTGGTTGAACATTGAAGATGAAACGCCAAAAGATGTTTTAAACACGGCTTATTTTGCTTACAGTACAATGCTAATGTCAAAAATGGCGAAAGTCATTGGCAACGAAGTGGATGCGCAAAAGTACGATTCTCTCTTTAATGATATTAAGACAGCATTCAATCAAGCATTTGTCGACAAAGACGGCCACATTAAAGGAAATACGCAAACAGGCTACGTGCTGGCTCTTCAAATGAATTTACTTCCTGAGGATAAACAACCTCTTAGTGCCAAATATCTCGTAGATCTTATTAAAGGCAGGGACTATCACTTGTCGACAGGATTTGTAGGTGTAGGTTATTTACTGCCTGTGCTTACGAAGGCGGGATACTCTGATGTTGCTTATCACTTACTGACCAACGACACATTCCCTTCGTGGGGCTATGAAATTAAAAACGGTGCGACTACCATCTGGGAACGTTGGAACTCCTACACCAAAGAGGGCGGTTTCGGAGATGTGGGTATGAACTCGTTTAATCATTATTCGTTAGGCTCAGTAGGCGAGTGGATGTTCCGTTACGCAGCAGGTATTGAAGCGGATCCAGATCAACCAGGATTCAAACATACGATCATCCAACCGACAGTAGGTGGCGAATTCCAACACGTGAATGCGGAATATGACTCGTTCTACGGTAAAATCACTAGTGGTTGGAAGGTAGATGGGAACAATTTCTCATTGGATGTGACGATTCCCGCGAATACCACAGCAACTGTGTATGTGCCGACTAATGATCAGCATACAGTCAAAGAAGGCGGGAAAAGTATAGAGGAAGTAGCAGGAATCCGTTATGTAAAGATGGATAACGGAAAAGCCGTTTATGAAGTAGGATCCGGGAGCTATTCATTCACTTCTCTTTTGACGATTACAGGAAGTCCGCTGAGTTCTGTCAGCTTAAACAGTGATCAGGCGAAAATGATAGTCGGCCAGACGACTCAACTGAACGTAACCGCGAAAAAAGAAAATGGAGTTGCGATAGATCTGGCTAAAGCTCAGACTGCTTATAAAAGTAGTAATGCAAACGTGGCAACTGTAGATGCAGCAGGTAAGGTGAAAGCTGTAGGTTTTGGTAATGTTAAAATAACTGTTGATGTAACGTATGAGGGTATCACAGTTTCATCGTCCAATTTCATTTTTGTAACGAATGGGACTAATTTGGCTTTAGGGAAAAAAGCGAGCAGCAATAATACAATAACAGTTGCTCCGACTTGGAATATCTCTAATTTGACAGATGGAAATTTGGATCTAAAATATTCCAGCGATGGATTTGTCTCAAATGACGTGACCAATAATCCAATATGGGTTGAAATTGATTTAGGCAGCGCAAAACCATTCAACAATCTCGTATTATACCCGAGAACGGATTCAAGGACACCGGATGGGCAGATTGCATCCTTCCCAACAAATTTTGATATCCAGGTGAAGTCAGATAACGGTGAATACAAAACGGTGAAACAAATCAGAGGACAGACAACGTTTGAAGCCAGCGAGCCTCAAAGATATTATTTTGCAACTGAAAACGCAAGGTATGTGAGAGTAGTAGTCACTCAATTTGGACCCAAGCCTCACGATGATGTCTTTTATAGATTCCAATTAGCAGAAACAGAAATCTATAATGTTGAAGCACAAACTATGTTAACCGGCCCGTCTGTCGTTACTTCTGGTCAGGCATTTGATATTGCTTATGGATTGTCAGGCGTGACGGATAACGTATACGCACAAGATTTAACCTTAACGTATGACCCGGCACAAATGGAATTCCTATCCGTTGATTCATTGTTTACTAATCTGGAAATTGCGGCCATATCAGATGTAACAAAAAATTCAGGTAAAGTAAGAATCTTATCCGCACTGGTCGGAGGAGATCATACTGTCAATGGTGATTTACTGGCGTTTCACATGAGAGCAAAATCGTCATCCACGGCAGCAACTGTAACACTGTCTGACGTAATTTTTGCCAATGGAAATGGCGCTGAAAAGAATATTACTGGTACCTCATATAGTGTGCAAATCGCGGCTTCAATCCATAAAGAGGAACTTATTGCTCTTATTGCAGACGCTCAAGCAAAGCACGATGCAGCTGTTGAAGGTACCCACACAGGCCAATATCCAGTCGGATCCAGAGCTACACTACAGGCAGCTATCGACAAAGCTCAATCCGTTGTCAATGATGCTTCTGTTACCCAGCAGCAGTTGGAACAAGCGACAGCCGAATTAACCAGCGGGCTTCAAGCATTTACTTCATCTATCATTATTTCGACTCCGGGAGATACGAACGGGGATGATAGAATCAGTATTGGAGATTTAGCTGTAATGGCTTCTTACTATGGCAAAAAATCCACGTATCCGAATTGGAATCTGTACAAAAAAGCGGATCTCAATAACGATGGAGTTATCGACATCGAAGACTTGGCCGCATTGGCAAGACTGATTATCGGTTAATTGTAAAGCAAAATGCAATAATGAAGGAGCGGCTGCAAGGCTATATGTACTTGCGGCCGCTTTTAAGTACGCATAAATCAAACGATGCATTATCGAGCAAGCAATTGTAGAAAGGATGATTCAAGTTGAAACGTAGAGTAATTCTAGCGGCATTAGCCTGCAATTTATGCTGTTCCTTAACCTTTAAAGCTCCTGCTTATGCGGAAGAAGCCTCCCAGTTTGTAATGAAAACCTCAGATGACGAATCAACGAGCGAATTTACCGTTACTTTACAAGGGGAAAATATTCAGGACTTATATGCTTATGAAGCGAAGATCTCCTTTGATGCAAGCAAGCTTGACGTCGTTAAAGCGGAGACAAAGTTTGAAGGTTTCTCTGTTTCTCCGATTGTGAAGAATAATGAAGTGACATTTGCACATACAAAGATTGGAAAAGTGGATGGCGATAATGGGAATCTCGACATTGGAACGATTCTTTTTAAAGCCAAGAAGGCAGGGGCTTCGAATATTATTTGGACATCGATAAAAATCGTGGATCACAATCTGAAAAGCCAATCTATTGCACTAAATAATTCAGCCAGCTTTGCGAAAATCTTCAGTGATCTTGTCGGCCATTGGGCCAAGTCGGATATTATGATGATGGTTAGTAAAAATATTGTGGAAGGCATGGATGACGATCATTTCTCACCAGATACGATTGTAACAAGAGCACAGTTTGCAACTTTAATCTCAAGAGCCTTAGACCTGAAGGAAAGCGCAAATCAAAATCCCTTCACAGACGTTGCGGCAGGCTCTTGGTATGAAGCGGCGGTGAATAGGGCGTACACAGCAGGACTTATTAATGGTGTTGCTGATCGTGAGTTTGCACCGGAGAAGTACATTACTCGGGAGGAAATGTTGGCGATGCTCATAAGGGCGAAAGCACAAGCAACGGGAACTAAAGTTGAAAATATATCGGCTGGTACAGCGATCCAATTCAGTGATGAGAGCAAAATCAGCGAGTGGGCGAAAAAGTTTGTTGATCTTGCTGTCAGTTCCGGATTAATGAATGGTAGAACAGAGCAAGAGTTTTTCCCGCAGGAACATGCAAGTAGAGCAGAAGCGGCAGTTGTACTCAAGAGGTTATTAGCAGGATTTAGATGAAAGCTGTCTGGGATATTTTTCGCAATAGACTTGGTGTTGTTGGTAATATACAGTTCTAGATACCCTTCTTCAATTTGACATTGTGGGCCTGATGAATACAACTATGTTTCGAGAAGCTGCAAGAGAAGGCGAATTAAAGGGCGTTCTTGATGTTTTGGAAGGGGAATGGGCCTCGTCCTTCTATAAACAATTTTCGAATTTCTTCCGATTTTACTACTTGGCTAAATGCCATGATTAATGCTTTGCTTGTTGCATTGTTTTCAATATTATCATATAAATGGGCAATTTCTAATGCGTGTAAAGGACGTACATGTCCCAAAAAACCATTTAAAAAACCTTGATGAACAAATTCAACTTTATCTGGAGCTGGAATAATAGGTGGTTTACTGATTAATCCTTTATTCATTAATATATCATTGATTTGTCCCATCAAAGCCATGGTGGAATCCATACAATAAATAAAAAAATTCTTTACATCCATCCTATAAACAAGTGGTACGGCTACGTTATAAATACTCATTCCTGCTTTACATACATATTTCAAGTAATGAACATAGTATATATCTTCAAACAAACGAGGAGCACCAAGGTTAACGTCTTCTTCGGAAAAACCGTTAGGAATTGGAAAGTTTTCTTTATTGAAAATATCTTTCGTTGTTTTTATGAACTCTACGCATAAATTTAATGCATTCTCTAATAAAGTTTTGATCTCTCCGTCTTCAACGTGTTGAAGGTAATAGCTTAATATACATTTTGACATGCTGTTTCCCATATATGTTGCCCAAAGTTTACCCATTTCTGCTGATGTTAGTTTTTCACTGATATTCGATTTAGTTGAACCAAGCTTTATGGGTTTAATTAATTCCATGGTATAAACTCCCTAATTAATTTTTGATTAGTATTTTCCTCCATTCGAAATCATATTCCGAACGCAATACTGAAATTGGACAGGGGTATTAGCCTAAGAAAATGGCTAACGAATTGCAGACATCAATAATTACAACAAATCATTATTGATATGATTCGATGGCCAGCTAGTGTGTTCATTACGGATAACGATAGTGAGGAGTTGCCTCGCGGCAGCTCATATTTTAATCATTCAAGTAACGAGGTTAGTTGAATTTGTACTTTACTACTCCATTAGTGTCCCAAGGTAACCTTTGGGGTACCATCCATTGCATTCCTTGTTATTGATTACATAGTGATACGGGATATTTTTCCTGAAATAGGTAAACCATATATAAACCAAAATCTTTTCATCTCAAAGGGGGATTCATACATGATTCAAAAGAATTTGCCCTTTGCGCTCGTCATGATGACTTTAATGATGTCTGTCGGTCTAATGAATCACGTTCAAATGGTCCCTTTATTATTGGAAACGGTACAAAGGGACGCTTGGATCAGCATCGTAATATTGACTGTACCCATCTGCTTATTCATGATTCCGGTTTACTACATCTGTAAAAAAACGAGCGGAGGTAACATTCAAGACTGGATCAAGATCAACTATGGCTTCATACCGTCCCTTCTTTTTCGGAGTTCATGGATCGTATATTTTATTTTTTTCGTCTTCGTAGCGGTTAAAGATACGGTCATGTGGACGCATGTCTCCTATTTACCACATACCCCCGTGCTTGTTATCGCCTTATTCTTATGTGGTTTATCCTCGATTGTCAGCATTTTTGGTATACGCATGATTATGATTGCATGTGGCATTTTTTTGCCGACCGTATCTTTGCTCGGTTTCTACATTTCCTTTGCGAACATTCCGAATAAGGATTACTCCAGTATCTTTCCCGTCCTTGAAAACGGTTGGAGTCCTATTCTGAAAGGGCTGATTTATGTAGGAGGCGGATTGTCTGAGTTGGTCATCATCATATTTCTAAATCAGCAAGCTTCAAAAAAATCATTTTTTTATTATTTTTTACTTGCTCTGATGTTAGCCTGCCTGGCTTTTGGCCCGACTCTAGGCTCGATCAGTGAGTTTGGTCCTCTGGAGGCTGCCAAACAACGATATCCTTCTTTTGAAGAATGGCGGCTTCTACGTATTGGACATTTTATCGAACATATGGATTATTTGTCCATTTATCAGTGGGTCACCGGAGCATCCGTTCGAATTTCACTTGGCATTTGTCTAATCCTCGATCTTGCGAATTTGTATAAGCGGCGTACTCGAGCATTAGCCGCTTCATTGATTGGTGCAGGATTCATATTGGCTAACCTACTACATATCAGCGATTATGAATTTTTGTTATTTTTACGGCATTGGTATTTTCCAGCGGTACTACTATTCCATTTGCTGATCGTCGTGATCCTGCTCGGGCTTATCGCTCTATGGAGGCAAAAGAACGTAACAACATAGTCTAAAAAGGTGGTACAACTATGCTGCAGTCAGACAAGATCACCATCGGTTCTTTAGAAGAGCACTCCATCAGGCAGCTGTTCAAAAACAGCCAAGATGTTCAAATCGATAACGTATTAATGAATTTTCGTCATTCAACGCATAGCGTGATTTTAATCTACTGCATCGGCATAGCCGATTCCAAGCAAATCAATAATTATGTCCTGCTTCATTTGGAGGCCATGATAGAGCTTCATCCGGACGAACAATCTCTCGAGTGCTTCGGTCCTTTACGATTGAAAAAGCTGAATAGGAATGACAACGTTGATACGCTGACAGCTGATGTTTTTACTGGAACCTTAATTATATATTTAGAAAAATCACAAACCTTTTATTCTCTGGAAATCGCCGATGCCCCGAAACGCAATCCTGAGGAATCCGCATCAGAGGTCTCAGTAAAAGGGCCGCGTGACGGTTTTACCGAAGACTTGACAACCAACGTCGCCTTGGTTCGACGCAGAATTAAATCAGCCACATTGTGTGTTGAATATTTCACTGTCGGCAGAAGAAGTCAAACCAAGGTGGCATTATTGTATGTAAATGATATTGCAAATTCCGATTTGATCCAAGAAGCCAAAGAACGTCTCTGTAAAATTGACGTGGATGTGCTGCATAATAGCAGCCAATTGGAGGTCATGCTTGCTGATAGTTCGATTTCTTTATTTCCGTTAATCGATTATATCGGGCGTCCGGATTATGTGACTGAAAGCTTAATGGTCGGTCGGTTTGTTTTTTTAGCTGATGGCTCCCCTAACGCCATAATTGCTCCAGTCACGTTTACCGAGATTCTCAAAACACCGGAGGATCTCTATTTACCTTTTCAATTTGTTACCCTTGAAAGACTCCTTAGAATACTTGGATTTATTATAGGTACACTATTGCCGGGCTTCTGGGTCGCATTATCCGCCTTCAATATCGACCAGATCCCTTTCTCCCTGCTGGCTTCAGCAAAAATAAACAGGGCTGGTCTTCCTATGCCATCCACACTCGAAGCGTTTCTAGTGGTTACTATTTTTGAAGTGTTCCGGGAAGCAGGCATTCGTTTGCCCAAATCGGTCGGTCAGACGGTTGCCGTTGTCGGCGGACTGATCATTGGTGACATGTCTGTAAAAGCCGGTATTACCTCGCCAATCATGATCGTGGTCGTATCGATATCTACCGTGGCATCGTTTATGCTGATCAACCAAAATTTAAATGGGACTGCAACCATTTTTAGATTTTATGTTCTTCTCATGTCCTGCTTTTTTGGCATATTTGGGTTTATCCTTTCCGTTATCTGCATTGTTTTTTATATGTCCGGTTTGGAATCCTTCGGCATCCCTTACTTGACTCCAATGTCTCCACCGCTTTGGAAGGACTTGATACCTGCTTTAGTGCGAAAACCACTATCTCTAATGAAAAAGAGACCAGGTTTTCTGCAACCAAAAGATGCCAAACGACAAGGAGATGAAGCTTCTTGAACTTCGGACGTGTCGTTGTATTGATTCTAAGCTGCAGCCTGTTCCTAACCGGTTGTTGGGATCGAAGAGAGCTTCAAGATACCGTGTTCGTAGCTGCAATTGGCGTTGATTATAAAGATGGACAATATCTCGTATCTTCCCAAATTATTAATTTCGGTAACGTTGCCAAGCGTGGGACGGGAAAAAATGCTGGAGAGAGCACATGGATAGGTACAGCATCCGGTAGTAACCCGTTTGTTGCTTTTCAAAATTTAAATCAAATGACATCCCAGCAGCAGTTATATTTAGGCCAGGCTTCAGCTCTGGTCTTAACCAGCCGCGCGATTGAGCAAGATGTAGAGGACATCCTGGAAGCGTTATATCGTTATCGGGAGCTTCGTTATACTGTCTGGTTATTTGGGACCGAAGAGCCCATCACGCCATTGTTTGGTTCAGATGCTCTACTTGGGCTCTCGCCTGAGCTGACCGTCATCCACAATCCTAAACCAGCTGCCGCCAAAGTAGCACGAACTCGGCCAGTTTCCGTGAGACAATTCCTTAAGGCCTACAGAGAGCCCGGGGAAACGGCGTTTATTCCCTCTCTATCGTTAAATAACAAGTGGGAGACAAAAGAAAAACCGATGCCCGTAGCCTATATCGATGGACTCTATGCTTTTTATCAAAAAAAGTATAAAAAGAAATTTCTGCTTTCCGATGTCGAAGGAATTCGTTGGATGAACAAACCTTCAGATGAGGTCCTGCTGCAGGTAAATGGACCGCAATTTCAAGCGGCGTGTATGGTGAGAAGTAGTCATCGGAGCGTAAAGTGGACTTATGCGAAAGGACAGCTTCAATATATTCTGGACTTAAAAATAAAAGCCAGTATGGAAATGGGGAATGGTCAATTCTCCAAAGAAGAGCTGAGGGCGGCTGCAGACAAAATGATACGCAATGAGATCATGGAAACTTTTCAACTGGGTAAAAAATCCAACACTGATTTGCTGAATTTAGGGAAGGAAATGTATAAATATGATCTTCGACAATGGCGTGAAATTTACCGTTCACCAGAAGTCAAACCTGCATTGAAGGTGAATATCCATTTGTTCCTAGAGCATTCGGGAACTTATAAAGCGGGATAATATGGTAAATCGCACGTGGTGCCTGTATTGCCTGTTGTGTCCCCAAACTCAGCCCGTTCCACCCTCTGGCAGTCTCTTTTTCAATCTGGCAGCCGCCGCAGAGTCAAAATTTTTGAAAACACCTAGAACGGCGCATACCCATGCCATGCTGTACGAATTCGTGGTGGTGATATTTTTGCCGAACAGCGCCGTAAGCAAAATGTACGAAAGGATCGTCCCAATAAACCGGGATTTCATGAACAAAGCGGAAGACTACACGGCTGGTCATAATATCGGACCCAAGGACCGAAATAAATCTGGTTACGGCATCCCCATTCCCGACGGAAGGCAGGGAGGAGTATATTCCAACTGATTAAATTAACGGGCATTATAGCTTGGTGGTAGACGCGTTACTCGTATTAATAAGATTATAGGAAACCGATCGATACCCACAGTGAGAAGTGGTATGTAGGTGCGTTTATTTTAGAACCTATTATTAAAAAACTTCATTTTTACAACGCTAAAGATTGACATCACACATATGATTTCATTATTCATTCTTTAATTTTTCTAATCTCCTTCTGGATAAGTACTATGAATAATTTCGAAAAAATCAAATCGGATGAAAATGTTAAACGGGAGCATAACTTTAATTTTTTGCGGAGAAAAGAAAAAGTACGATAAAAGACAAGTTCTATCCAAAGAACCACTCCATTGGAAGGAGTGGTTTTGTCTTTATATGCTGATATATCGTTCGCTGTTGCATCTATCCCTGAGCAGTAGCGATCATGGACTCTACTAAGTTTTTCAGTAAAAGTAAGAACAGCGTATAACTTCGAAAAAGTTAAACACTGTTTTTTGCATGTGATTCGTTTAAAGCGAGCAGTGGTATTATTCTTGGTTATTACCCTTATTTTTATCGTGCCTTTTGCCGTTCTCTTTCTCGCTGCTGCCATGTTGGCTATTGTTTCTTTTTTCTTTTGCTTGATCGGATTTATCCAGATCCTGCCTATCTTTACTCTTTTGTGTATGATCTGCTTTTTCCTCAACCGAGTCTTTTTGTTTTACTTGGACTGAGACAGACTCTTTAATAACTTGTGATACTACTGGTGATTGAACTGGTGTTGGAACCGATGATGGAGTTTCTGATGGAACTGTTGTTTGAAGTGGTGATGGAACAACTGAAGGAGCCGGTTGCTGCTCTGCCTTAGCTGTAACGTCATCATTCTTCTTCACCTGTTGCGTTTTCTTTTCGATTTTGGACAGTTTTTTATCCAAGTGGGCAAACGACTTTTCTATATTTTTCATTAGAGATGATTGGGCTTTGGGATTTCCTGCTTTTTCCAGTGCTGAGGCCAAAGCTAGAATGTTGTGCTGCAAATCGGTTTTTACCTTCAGTACCTGCTCAGAATTTTTTACTTCCTTTTCAGAAACGTTCACATCTTCGGTTTCCGTTTGCTCAGATTCCATTATCTGCTCACTGGCCGGATTAGCTGCGATTTGTGTTGTTGAAGTCGCTGCTTCAGCATTCACCGATGGTGTCGCAGTTGCAGCGGGTGCAGACGTTTCAACTGCCGAAAATCCGGAAGCCCGTTCGGTTTTTTGAATCGCATTCTGCTGAATTTCCAACGACTTCTGTAGAGTTAGACTCGCCTCGTCCGTTTTCCCTTTAGCCAATAAGGCGTTCGCTTCTGCCAGTCGTTCTTTGGCAAATGCGGCAAGCAGTCTTGCCTCCTTAACGTCATTGACAGTTAGGGCTAATCGAATATTTTCGTACATGGTTTTTATAAAGTAGAAGAAGTCTCCAGGCAATAGCCCTGTAGTAGTCTTAGTCGTACTCTGGGTGACGCTAACGGAAGCCGGAGTAGAAGACGGTGTTGGTGTTGACATCTCCGAAGCAAATACACTGCTTGCACTTACGCAAAAAACGAGTATGCTGAGCATAGCGCTTTTCGCTAGAAAATTGTACTTTTTAGGTTCTTTTGTGAATGTTACTTTCATGAATATTACCACCTTTTGGAAGTTGTCTATTGTCCCTCGGCCGATACTAAGGTATACGAGATCACCATTTATTTTCAGGGGGCAGGTCAATTTTAGAGCATAGAATCGGTACATACCCTCACAAAATCCGTGTGGGATGCCGAATATACTTAGTGTTAACAAAAGAGGAGGAATATAAAGAGATGAAAAAAAGATGGATGGTTATCGCGTCATGTGTATTGGCAACGAGTCTTATGGCAGGATCCGCATTAGCAAAATCGGAAACAAGCAATTCTAATGAGGGCAAGTCTGAAGCTGTAAAGGTTAACATTGATCTTAAGGTGAAAACTGATGTCAAAGAGACGGTTACATCCGATACTTACGGCGATCAAGGCCATAATGGATATAAAGGGCTGCTCAACGCGATCGACAATGTGAAGGACAAGCCTGCAGGGGCTGTTTTAGCAGAGCTTCTTTTAACCAAATATGAGACCCAGCTTACGGCTGAGCAGAAAGCCGAGCTTGAGGCAATCAAAGAGAAAGAGGCAGCTTTGTCGGTGGTTGCCGATCTGTTGGATAAGAACGGAAGCGTAACTGACGCCGTATACGTTCAAAAGGAAGCTATTTTAGCAAACGTTACGAATCTTGACTCTTACAAAAAACTAGGCAAATTGTACGACAAGCTAGGGAAAAAAGGCGTGAAATTATACGTTAACGGTGAAGAGCCTACTTTTGAAGTAGCTCCGTTTATCCGCGAAGGCAACACACTAGTTCCTTTTCGTGCGATTTCCGAGGCTTTAAAAGCAACAGTTACTTGGAACGAAGAAGACCGTTCAGTTACTGTTACACGTGATGGTATTACTGTAAAACTCTTTATTGATAGTAAGACAGCTACTGTCAACGGTAAGGAGGTAACGCTTGAGGTTCCAGCAGCGATTGAACAAGGCAGCACGGTTGTGCCTGTGCGTTTTGTGAGCGAAGCCTTGAAAGCAGCTGTGAAATGGGAAGCTGAAACCAAATCTGTCGTTATTTACGAAGAATAGTCCGATCTCATTCTAGAGCCATCCATATTGGATGGTTCTTTTTAGTTGAATCATTTACTCGCATTTATATGTTTTGGGTTCAGGCGATTCCTTACTATAGGGTATTTGATGTATAGGGAGATCAATTATATTGAACGTGAAAAATGAATCCGGCTTAGCCTTCAATCAGTTCGAGGCTGCAAAGCGTGGAAGCGGTCGCCAAGGACGTAGACAAAAGCTTAGAAATGCTTAGAAAGATCCATGCTGATATGGTCCAAAGGCAAGATGAAGAGAAAGTAAATACGAAGGAACAAAACAGTCATTAAACTCCCTCGGTATGATTTGATTTCCTCACGCAAGCTCGTCTATTCGCAGGATTGGCCATGTAGCCAGATTGATAGAAAAGACGTAGGGTACATTCGATCATTAGGCGACATGCTTATGAGAATTGCATACCATGAAGCAGTCCATTCAGGTAAACATTTAGATTATTTAAGATTAGCCGGATTAAAGCGGCCAAAGGTTTGGGATTGAAGTTTAAGAAAGAAAGAAAGAAAGAAAGATTGAGCTAACGATGAACTCTAGCTTGATAACAATATGAAGAGGCAGCCGGTCCAGGTGGATTGGTTGCCTCTTCTAAACTGCTCCTCAAAGTCTTGCCATACTTTCCCCCATGCACTTTTGGGGTCATTCGCTTTTGTTACGGACTCCTTAGCTTGAATGTAACTTACTGCTCCATTCATAAATGTCACTACGATATCATCTACATCCTGAGGTGCTTCAACTCTAACCTCTGTGACTTTATAAGAAGAAGGGAATGCTCTTGAGTCTAACATCCGCCCAAGGTAGAGTGCAGCAATGGCATTTTGATAAGAGATTCCGACCTACCAGAATTCTTCTTACTAAGAAGTTTATCTATTAAATATGATCGCGTATCTTAAATAGTAATTCAAATAAGAAAGGTGCTAACTTAGTGAATTTTCTTCACTAGTTAGCACCTTTTTATTTGCCGAATATGAGTTCCTAGTCTATACATTTTGTGCATAAATAATGTATAGCTCTAGATGCGTTTTTTCGCAATAATTATGAAAACACCGCTTTTTAAACAATGATTCCACTCTTTCTTCTCAGTAAATATGAAATTAGCCCTTGATAAATCAACCTTTGTGGCATTATTTTTCTTAATAATTATGACGCCACACATTTTTTTTGTATAGAAGAAATAGTTGACGATGTCTTAGAGGAGATTTTCAAAAGAAACTTGGGCTTGAATCAATCTCAGCTGTGAGTTTTGTTGGAACGTTCCATCTCCGGAAAAACATGCTTGTGCAGCAGGCTGTGTAACTTTTCCAGAGTGTGCCATAGGCATATTGTTTATCACGACTGGACAACTTTTATGCTGAATGAACGGCAATCGGCACCCGGGGTAGCCCATAGGGGATTGGAACTACCTTCAAAATTTACTTCACGTGAATCGTTCCGTCTTCCGTCTTCCGTCTCCTTTCTTGTTCTTAGGCGCTCCGCGGCTGTCGAAAATACCGTACATCGAATGTATGGTCCTCGCTCTCCAATTCCATAATAGAATTATGCATGCAAATTCAAGGCATGTCATAACAGGAGGCGATTATGAAGGCTGTAACATTCCATGGCATGAAGAACATGCAAGTGACGCAGGTCGCGGATCCGACGATTCAGAAAAAAGACGGGATTATCGTCAGGATCACCTCGACCGCCATATGCGGTTCCGATCTCCATATATACCAGGGGGCGATTCAAGCCCAAACCGGATACGTGGTCGGACATGAACCGATGGGCATTGTCGAAGAAGTGGGCCCTGAGGTGACAAAGGTCAAAAAAGGGGACCGAGTCGTGCTCCCGTTCAATATCTCGTGTGGCAGCTGTCATTACTGCCAGCATGAAATGGAGAGCCAGTGCGACAACTCCAACCCCAATCCCCAAGTGGATACGGGAGCTTACTTTGGGTTTACCGAACGTTACGGGAATTATTGGGGCGGACAAGCCGAAATGCTTTACGTGCCATACGGCAATTTCATGCCGTTTGTTATTCCGGAGTCATGCGAATTGGAGGATGAGAAGCTCCTGTTCTTGTCCGACGTGCTGCCGACGGCCTATTGGAGCGTGGATAACGGAGGTGTGAAGCAGGGAGATACGGTGGTGGTGCTCGGCTGCGGCCCCGTTGGCTTGATGGCGCAAAAATTCGCCTGGATGAAAGGCGCAAAACGGGTCATCGCGATCGACAATCTCCCGTACCGGCTGAACCATGCCAAAAAAATGAATAACGTCGAAATCTTCAACTTTGAAGATTTCAATGACATGGGGCTGCATATAAAAGAAATAACAAGCGGGGGTGCGGATGTCGTCATCGATTGCGTCGGAATGGACGGCAAGAAGACGCTGTTGGAGGAAGAAGAGCAGAAAGCCAAGCTGGTTGGCGGAACGCTCAGCCCGATCAACATCGCGATGAATGCGGTGCGGAAATTCGGCACGATTCAGATTACGGGCGTATACGGTTCAAAATACAACCAATTCATGTTCGGAAACATTTGGGAACGAAACGTGAAGCTGACCATGGGACAGGCACCCGTGATTCATTACATGCCGATGCTGTATCAAAAAATTATGGCTGGCGAGTTCGATCCGACGGAGATCATTACGCATAAAGTGCCGCTCGATCAGGCTCATAACGCCTACAACACCTTTTACAACCATGCGGACGAATGCATTAAATTCGTCCTGAAGCCATAAATGATGTCATGATAAGAGGGCTGTGCCATGGGGTATTGTACCCTGAGGGACAGCCCCATGTGTTTAACCGATTTTTCGTCAATATTGGAGGGACCCAGTTTCGTTATAGGCATAAAACCGCCAGGTTTGCAGCAAGCTCCCGGAAGACCCAATCCGCGCCTTCGGAGCCGATTCTTTATAATCTCTTCGCCGCTGCTGGATGATTTCAAGATCATGCTGGATAAATGTGAAATAGGTTCCCAATTCTCTTCGCCGAGATCAGGCTGTATTTGCAAAAATTGCATCCGTTCCTCCGAAGTTATCAGCTCCCTTACTCTCGCCTACATCGTTCTCATCCCCTTATTGCCAAGCTATTTCATACTTCATTCAGATTGCAAATCTGCACGAGTCGCCTTGAAGTAAATCATCGTAGTATCTAGACTATCGTGTCCCATAATTTGTGCCAATCGGTGCAACGGCGTATTTTCTGCCATCACGTACCCGAACCGGTGCCGTAGATCATGGGCGCTGAATCCTTCGAGCCGGGCTACTTTCCTATATTTTTGAATCAAATGGCGTAAAGCACGTTCTGTTAATCGATCGCCAGTTTTCTCCGATGGAAACAGATAAGGACTGTCCGGAGGGAGTTCTGCCAGATATTTTTCTAATGCAGCTCTGCAAGTAGCATTCAAAGGCACTTCCCGCTGTTTATTACGTTTTCCAGATCGGACCGTGAGCTGGCCGCTGCATGTTCCGATTTGAATATCTCCGGGAGCTAGGTCGCACACTTCCATTGTTCGTAATCCGGTGTGAAACATCACGATAAGAAGCGTCTGATCCCGAAGGGAACCAGCGTGCTCAGCCGCAGCGATCAATGCAGCTTCTTCTTTGTCTGTCATCTGCCTAGGGCTCACCTTTTCTTCGGGAACCAATTTAACCGGCTTGGAAGGGTCGCGACGAAGCCTTGATTCCGACACGGCCCAACCGAAAAACCGTTTCAGTGTTATAAGTCGCCGGTTAATGGTCGCCGGTTTCAATTCCATTACTTTTTGAGCGGCTTCCCGGTATCGTGTTAATGTTGGAGTAGCCACTTCTTCAATTCGAAATATTACTTCTTCCTCTTGGTGGTCGGATGTCTCGAACCAACCGATGAAATGTTTCAGATCGCTTGCGTATTCCTTTAACGTTTTGGGATTCAAATCTTCGTGGGTGGTGAGAGCGTGAATGAAGTCGTGAATCGTCTGCTCCCCCTGTTTAGAAATCCCGGTCGTTTCACTCATTAGCGAGACCTCCAAATATTGACTTACATTAGCGGACATGGTACTCTTATCTTAACCAAAACAATAGCGGACATCAAGTATGTGTTCTGAGAACATATAATGACCGCTAATCTAAATTAGCGGCATTGAAATAGTCATGGGTAATCAATTTTTGGAGGAATTCTATGCAAACAGGTACAGTTAAATGGTTTAATGCTGAAAAGGGTTTTGGCTTTATTGAAATCGAAGACGGAAACGACGTTTTCGTTCATTTCAGCGCGATTGATGGTGATGGTTACAAATCGTTGGATGAAGGTCAACGAGTCCAGTTCAATGTTGCCCAAGGCAATCGCGGACCACAGGCTGAGAACGTTTCTAAAGTATATTAAGATCTTTCAAGCTGTCCTAAACGTGGGACAGCTTTTTGTTTATTCTTGCTTGCATCCATGCACGAGGGCTGTCATTTTCAAAATTTATAATCATAGAAGTGAGGTATCGCAAATGAACAAAGAACAATTTTTTCAAAACCGGTAAAGAGGTGCAAATTCCGGCAGGTAAAGTCACGGCAGGAATTACTCTGAAAGATGCTTTAAATTAAGCTTAAAGTCATCAAATGCTAATATAAAATAAAGATGTTACTACATCAGAAAAGCGGTTTTCTATCAACATAAGTACACATGATTTGAACGCTAGTGTCGTATTTTCTACTATTGATGACATTATTGACTATTATTCCAAACAGGGTTTGCAGACAAAAGCAGCCAATCTGACCAATTTACAGAATGACAAAAGTAAGGAAAGGGATGATATATCATAGTTGGAGAAATGTTTCTTTACAACCGACCTGTAAGGACAATTAAGAAGAGTTCGTGGTTGATAATGATTTCCTGTGTTTTTTCTTCGGTTTTCTTCACTGTTTGGGGAGGATGCCTTTTGTTTGGTTGCCTCCTTTACATGGCCTTTTCGAATCCAAAGGTCAGAAACCTTTTGGTAAGTTCCGGAAATTCATTGCTGCGAATGGTTTCCAAGAAAAAGGGATTACTATGAAATCACTTCAAGAATACACCCGCTGGAAGAAGGACATGGCTCTTCACGGTAAATCGGATTTGAGGAAGAGCGTCTGGCAGTTGGTCAATAGCATTGTTCCTTTCCTCTTGCTGTGGGGTCTTGCTTATGAAACTCTGTCTATCTCAATATGGATCACACTGGCGCTTGCAATTCCAGCAGCCGGATTCATGATCCGAATCTTCATTATTTTCCATGATTGCTGCCATCTGTCGTTCTTCGCTGCGAGGAAGGCGAATACGATCATCGGCACGATAACGGGAATCCTTACTTTCTTCCCGTATGAGCAATGGAAAAATGAGCACTCCATTCATCATGCGACTAGCGGCAATTTGGGTCGTAGAGGCACAGGCGACATTTGGACGCTGACTACGAAGGAATACGCGGCACTCTCCCCATGGAAGCGCCTAGGATATCGCTTATACCGCAACCCATTTGTCATGTTCGGGCTCGGACCGGTATTTATATTCTTATTTGTATACCGGTTTAACCGGAAGAGTGCCAGACGCAAAGAGCGCTTGAACACTTACCTAACGAACGCAGCGTTAGCAAGCTTGATGGGACTGCTCTGTTGGTTGCTGGGCTGGAAGGAGGTCCTACTGGTGGAGGGGACGATTCTCTACTTGTCTGGCGTTGCAGGCATATGGCTCTTCTACGTGCAGCATCAATTTGAGGATACCTATTATGAGCGTACAGATGAGTGGGATTTCGTCAGCGCGGCTATGAACGGCAGCTCCTATTATAAGCTGCCCAAAATCCTGCAATGGATGACGGGGAATATCGGCTTCCACCATATTCATCATCTGGATCCTCAGGTGTCGAACTATAACTTGCAGCAAATACACGAGAGCAACGCCGCCATGCAAGACGTTCCTGCCATCGGAATTCGTTTGAGCCTGCAGGCGCTTCGATACCGACTGTGGGACGAGAGCAGCAAACGGTTTGTGGGGTTCCGGGGTCTAAAAGGATAAAAATAAGGCAGATCGTAGTTTCTTACGATCTGCCTTATTTTATTGCTTACGATGGATTCATGGTGACACGCTGGTCGTTGTCCGTCATAGACACGAACTTGCGGGGTTCCTTTAAAAATATTTTAATATCCAGGCACTTGAACCACATTCAGTCATATATAGATGATAGCAGTTCGAACCTGTTGAGGAGGATTTTATAAAATGATGTTACCGAGTGAAAAGTATTTTGGTAAGTTTGAAGCGGTTTTTTTATTTTACGGGGCCATGCCTACAGGCGTTACTGTTTCTGAAACTGGGCGCATTTTTATTTGCTTTCCAAGATGGGGAGACGATGTTAATTTTACGGTGGCTGAAATCGTTCGCGGTACATTACAGCCATATCCTAGTTTAGACGCTAATTTGGTAAGCCAATCGAATATCACAACGTCCTTCATTAGTGTCCAAAGTGTCGTTGCTGATGGAAAGGGAACACTTTGGGTACTGGATACGGGGGCTCCTAATTTCTCAGAACCCATCAAAGGGGGGGCGAAGTTAGTCGCTGTAGATTTAAATACAAATACCATAAGAAGCGTATTTACATTTACAGAGGATGTTGTCCTGCCAACCACTTATCTGAATGATGTCCGATTTGATTTTCGCGTTGGTAAAGCAGGTTGTGCTTATATAACGGATTCGTCTTCCCGAGGACCGGGTGCCATTATTGTCGTTGATTTAGAAACGGGTTATGCCTGGAGACGGTTAAACGGGGCATATTCAACTTCGCCCGATCTCTTTCTTTTACCGAAAGTCGAAGGTGAAATCCTGATGAATCGAAACAAAGATGGATCTACTTCACCCTTTAGATTGGCCTCTGATGGTATAGCGATTTCCCCGGACGGCAAGTTTTTGTATTTTTGTCCTCTCTCCAGTCGACATCTGTACTCAATTTCAACGGAAGTCCTAAGAGACCGAACGATACCGGATATGAATTTACAGGATCACGTGAAGTATTGGGGAGAAAAAGGTGCTTCAGATGGAATGATCACCGGTGCAAAAGGAACCCTTTATGCTGGAGATTACGAAAACAACAGTATTCGAAAGATATTGCCGAATGGCATCATGGAAACGATCGCACATGATCCGAGAATTTTATGGCCCGATACTTTTTCGATTGGTCCAGATCAATACTTATATTTCATCGTGAACCAATTACATCGGCAGGCAAGATTTCATTATGGAAATGACCTGCGGCAGAAGCCTTATAGTTTACTCCGTATGAAAATAGACGAACCACCTGCTCCTACCTTTTAATAAATATTTCACTTTACAAAGTTGACTCTACTTGCATAGAAAATGCATTTTTTTACTTTATGGTTATTAATTATTTGGAGACAAGTTGTCCATCATTTAGCCGATGTTGAGATGAATGCCTATAATCGTCTCAAACGCGGTTTAACCGAAGAACATCCAGTTGTGGGAATATTTCGAGAGGACTTAACTTCATTACGAGAACGAATGGGATGGTAAATTGCCATCTCTGGATTGACGTTATTGTGCTAAAGGAGAAGGGTAGCCCAATAATCAACAGGCTGCTGGCAAATCGATAGCGCTCCCATAGCGCAGAAAGGCCTTAATGATGGACAAAAATTTGGCTGCCAACCATGCAAATCCAAAGATGACAACAACAGCTCTTCGTTCCGTCAGATGGCTTGTCACTCTTTATAGCTTGATAAGCTGACTGACCGTCGTGGCGATCATTATTTTATCGTATACTGCACCAAACCTCGTAAACCCTTAGGCTTGGGTACGTGGCATCATCGTCGCTGCTACATCGGTCTTGACAGTAGTCTTTGCAAGTCGGGCTGCCATAGGTAAACCGCGTGAATTGATGCGGTTGCGTATCGTTGTGACGGTATTGCTCATCGCATTCACCGCCGTACTTTTTTTCTTGACTTTACCGGTATGGATGAAAGTCGAGCAGGTGGTTTGCAGCGCATTGCTTCTAGTTATTGCCATTCTCATCTTCAAGCGCTAGACTCTTTTATCAAATGAAATTAAAGTTTTAGATCCAAGAGGAGAACTTCATGAATGACAACTAAATTTGAATAACAACATTTATATACAAATGTGCAACATCAGTATAATGTATTGACACGTGCGCTATCGGTGAACTTTAGTTGAATAAACACTGGGGAAGGCAGCCGTCTAGTGAACGGCTGCCTTTACTCAACTAACGGGCAGCATTGGTCAATTGTTCCACGAATACCTCCGTTTTCCTAAACAAAAAACCGTCCTTTAGAGGAACGAATTATTTTGTGTTTTTTACCTTCCAGAAAGAAATCCCAGGCATATGTCCAATCAAGAACTATGTACTGAGCGTATGATTATACCGTAATGAAAATTAACTTGAGGGGAATGATTAATTATGGGTGCAAGTTGTGCAGGTTATAGTGGCTACTCCTCAGCTGCGGTGGTATTGGTCCTTTATGTTTTACTTGTAATCGTTCTTGCAGTTTTTGCTTGGTAATACAGTAATAAAAGAACAAGATGGCTCGAACATTCGAAACAGCCCATACCCATTTCTCTAGACTGAATAGACTAATAGCACCATAGCGCACACCATACCCAGAATACTCATTCGATATCACCTTGTAGTGTACCGAAAAAGAGGAATCCTTTAAGTTTTAAGGGGATTTCTTTTTTTGTGTTCATAGAATCAATTCGAGTTGTATGTACAATATACGATAATGTACCTTTGTTCAACTAACGCAGAACGTTAATTACATACACAACTAACATGAGGCTGCCGGCATTTTCGGCAGCCTTTGCTCAACTAACGGGCAGTAGAGCGTAGTGGGATGGCTATTTAATATCATTTAGTGATACGGGTCACCGTAATGTATCTAAGTGCAAAGTTCATTTTGACCACAATATATATATCAGCATATAAAGACAAAACCACTCCTGCCAATGGAGTGGTTTCTTTGGATAGAACTTCTCTTTTATTTAAGAACTAACTTACCTAAATTAATACATCGGTAAAAGAGTAAAGTCAAACTTAAAGTAAATAAATAAATTGGGATTGAAAAAATTATTGAATATCCATTCTTGTATGTGATCATTTTAAAAACAACACTGATCCATTCGACTCCTAGAGATAAAATACACCAAACAACTACGTATAATACGACACTTTTCGTTTTTATTCCAAACAATTCATAAAAATAAATAAAGAAATAGGAAAATGGAGAATAAAGAAAGTAAGAAACTAAGTCAAACATGTCGTAATGAGGCGAATCGTTTACTTCATAAAAGTCAAACACCCCTCCTCCGATCGTAAAATCCCAAAACTTCGCTACAGTGAACCCCCACAAAAAAAGCAGAAAGGTAATTTCTGGTTTTAATTTCCTTGGCAGAAAGTACGAGAAAGTATACGTACAAACTATAGCAATGGTGATAAACCACTCGTTCTTATCAAAATGTTCATATGGAGTCAGATTCATTGAGCACCCCATATTTGTTGAGCCATTCATCCAAGTTACACCGCGAACTGCAGAACAGTTGGATTTAACAGCGGGGGATGTCCTCATGGAATTCAATCAGATCACATCTGTGCTGCGGATCAATCTAGGAAAGTAAGAGAACATCCGCCATTCGGAAAGCAGCCGGTCATATGATCGCTGCCTTTCTCAATTTAGGTTAATTAGTGAGTGACAGGAAAAGTTGAGGCTGGTTTAAAATAAAGTCGTAATCATAAGCCTTGTATAACGACAACCTTACGATCCCTGTTACTCAGGACGTACAAACGATTGGTTCGGGCATTCAAAACACCGTTAAAAGGTTCGACTCCCGTACGTATACGTGTAAGAATCGTGTTATCCGCCCCATTTATCACGATAACATTGCCGCCAAATTCCGGAACATATACAAGGTTTCTTATAGGGTCAACATTGATAACAGCTGGAGATTCGCCAGTACGTACCGTCTGGATTATCCGATTTGTTCGCAAATTTACTGCACTTACCGTGCCACCATCAGGATCTGCAGAATACAGTCGATTTGTTCGCTCATTTAAAGCGGGATCAATGATTTCATGGAGAGTAGGGGGGGATATTACGGTTATGAGTCTGTTGGTGTTTCCATTAACTACAATAATATCAGCGTCTTTAACGACATAAATTCGATTTGTCCTAGTATTGATTAAAACTACGAAAGCTGGCCCCGTTTGAGGATTTGCGATTATCAGATTGCTCTTTCCATCTATGACGGCCAAGTTCCCTGTTTTCGCAAACACGACATAAATTCGATTCGTTAAAGGATTCACAGCAACACTTATCGGTTGAATTCCGACCAATGGTATTTTAGACATAATTTTGTTGGTTTCGCCGTCGATAACAACTAATGTGTTACTACTACGATTGATTACATAGATTCGGTTGGTGGACGGATTTACAGCTATATTTCCCACACTGGATGAAAGCTTGATCGTCTTTATGATCCTATTTGTGATACTGTTAATGACGGAAACGGTTCCACTTGTTGTATTGGATACATAAAATCGGTTGGTACGAGGATTTACCGCAGCGTGAAACGGGTTGTTGCCAACACTTATGGTGCGAATTATTCTATTCGTATCACCATTTATTACAGTGACGGTATTACTTCCGGTGTTAAGTACATAAATCCGGTTAAGGGGCTCATTAAGATAGATTTTGGAGGGGTTTCTTTCAACTGGTATAGTCTTGATGACACGATTCCTCAATGATAATCGAGTAATGGAACGCTTAGTCCTCATATTTCTTCTAATACCTCCATATATTAAGAATCCTATACTATATGCTCAGGATAAAAGTAATGTTTATTATTTTTAGATGTACGTATGTTCAGTCGTAAAGTCGTAACGAAGAAAAACCTAAGGCTAAGCCAACAGATCTTATTAAACTCACGTGAGTTCCGTTTAATAAATGGCATTGAATTAATGGGTAGTTTTAGGCACTTGAGCATTGAACTAACGGATACGATAGTTCAAAATAAGGGAGCAGAATGCCGCGGGTCGGCAGCTGTTCCTTTTTTATTGAAGTAACGGACAGTAGAGCGTGGTATAGTATAAGAAGGGGGAACTTAATTGAATGGATTGTTGAAAATGAGTAAAAAAGCAAAGATAAGAACGACTGTTGTTTTGTTGGTGCTGAGTATCATACTTTTTTACTTGGTAAATCTTTTTACGATTGATCCCTACAAAACATCTGGAAACGGAAATCTGGGATTAGTTCCAATTTTATTTTCAATTCCCATTTTTATCGGTTTTAATATATTTTACTTTTTAGTTCTTCGCACTGGTTTACGGAAAGTGAGTAATAAAATCAAAGCCTTAATATTTATTATTTGCTTAATAATTTTAGTCGTTTTCTTTCTTCTCGAGCTGAATTTTGTTAAGGATTTATCCGATTTATTAGGCTCATGGGATGATCTCAATTCCAAGTGTACCGTTATCCAATATTAAACCAATACACCAACACTATGTTCTTCAACAAATACACCTTTCTTACTGCTGTGACGATAACTACTTTGATTGGAATTGTGTACCCTAATAAAAATCCAGGTTATAAGGTATTCAGCTAACGATAAACTTTAGTGAAGGAGCTTGCTTCGTGGCAGCTCTTTTTTTATTCATTCAATTAACGGGATACTTGAACAAAAGCGAAACTTATACAAGCACTAAAACGTCATGTTTTTCGAGGGGGTTATTATTCTGGAAACGAAATTGAATTGATAAAATTGAATAATTATAAATGAATAAGTTTTTCCCACCAAAGGGGGCAGATTGTTGAAAAAGAGTAGATTAACTTTTTTTACACTTACAATTTTGCTACTAATTATCGGATTCTCGGCTTATTATATTAACGATAATAAGCATGTGTATGGAAATGATAAAGATTCCATAGAAAAAGTAATTAAATCTATTAAAGGGTATGAAAATAAATCAATTGAAATTCTGGAGGTAAAGGATTTCAATGATCGAAGGGTTGTAGGATTTTTATCTAACAATAGCCCTGGCTATATTCAATTTAGAAAAAATGAAGATGGCAATTTTTTGTGGAGTTATATACAAGTGAGTGAGGATGAAAAATTTAGCTCATTCATTCCTGAGCATCTTAGTATGTTTATGATTGTTGCCAATAATGAAAATGAAATTGCTAAAATGCAAGTAAGTATAAATGGACAGAAATTGGAGCAAAGGTTTATTCCTTATAAGGCGACTGTTGCTTGGGTCAATTTTCCCGATACCGATAGTAGCCAATATGAATTTCGAAATTATAAGTATTATGATAAAGACGGAAATCTAATAAAAGAGATCAATTAGTTCGTTGAACTAACGAAGAAACTTTAGTTCAATGTCTATAAAGTTGGACCATCCAATCATTGCGTGTTCGAAGCTACCGATTAGGTAGCTTTGTTTATTTTTTTGGATATGATGTTTGTATACATCGAAAAGGAGCAAAGGCATATGAAGAGTAACAAACCAGTAAAGATAGATGATTTAATCAGTGAAATTGAACTTCAAATTGATGATGCTTTTACTTTTATAAACACTATAACAGGTGAGGTTATTACATTAATGAGAGAAGAAATTGGAGCTGCTGAAGATGAAGAGCCTCTTGAAAAATTTCCTGTATGGCAAAGGGAGAATATTGAAAAAGCCATTAACATAATTGAGGATGAAGTCGGGGTTTACGTTGACTTCACATTAAGAAATGAACTCAATGAATATGAAATCATTGAGGAGTTTATTCTGAGTATTAAGGATCAGAGGATTCGAGAAGAACTGTATGATGCAATTCAAGGAAGAGGAGCGTTTCGGAGATTTAAAGATGGATTAATTGAACATGGTGTTGATAAACATTGGTATATGTATAGAGAAAATAAGATTAAAGAATTAGTAATTGACTGGTGTAAAGAGCACAACATTGAGATCCAAAATTAATATTGGTTATTAGCCCTTCACAATATTTGATTACCCGTTTCCAAAGAACTCAAAAACAAGACTACCAATGTAACGATGGGAACCTTATTAAGAAACTTATTAAGCTACGGGCAGTTTAGCTTGGCGGCCAACCAACTAAGTGGTTGCTTATTCTCAATTGTTGGAAGGAAAGTTCTATTCTTTCGCGAATTCATTAGACATGCCGAAGTAACGAATTTCGCAAAAAAATCGCGGTAGAGCATTGGAAAGAGCATTTTAGTTTTCTATATCTTCATAGAAAGGTGATTACGCATGAACCAAAGACCGTCAGAAGAAGAATACGCCGGGGACGCCGGCGAGTATATCCGGTTGGTGCCGGAAGGCAACATCATCGACATTCTGCTCGCCCAGGAAAAGCAAATGGCCGAGCTGTTGGCATCGTTGACCGAAAGTCAGAGCGCCCATCGGTATGCGGAAGGAAAATGGACGCTAAAAGAAGTCGTGGGCCACATCGCAGACAGTGAACGCGTCATGACCTACCGCCTGCTCCGATTTGCAAGAGGGGATCAGACGCCTCTGCCCGGTTTCGACCAGGAATTGTTCATTCCTCCTTTCGGAAGCTGGACAACCGCGCAATTGGCCGAAGACTACCGGGCCGTACGGCAATCGACGATCACACTGCTGCGCGGGTTACCGACGGAGGCGTGGTCCCGCAAGGGCACAGCCAACAACGTAAGCATTACGGCGCGCGCCCTCGCTTACGGCATCGCAGGACACGAGCTTCATCACATGGGGGTCATCCGAAATCGTTACTTGAGTTAACCCTTCCCACCCCGTGCATAGACTGAAATGAAGAGAGGACAAACGGGTGTTGAAAAAAACAGCAGCGATTGGTTGCTGACTGGACACACACACACACGTTTTGTCTAAAAATGAATAGCAAACAATAATCTCAAACAAGAAAAAGTCATTCAGCTAACGGGACACGTTACTTGAATAAACTACAAAATGAGGCTGCCACCGTGAAAACGAGTGGCAGCCTCATTAAGCTATCGGGCAGTTTAGTTTAATGACAAGGGAATAGTGATATAGAACCAGATTTACTAATCAACTGTAAAAAGGGACGAAGTGTATTGATTTTGATATGGGAGAAAATGAATGATTGAATATCGTGGAATTGAAATTTTGTTTAAAAATGGATACATTCTGACAAATGGACTGTATAACGGGTACAGCCGAGATACGTGTAAAAATAGATCATAGTCTGGATAACGTTTCTATATTTATAGCAGGACCTCAAATAGCCCAGAAACTACTTTTTAATGTTCTGGTCTATTTCCATTTTAACCTGCCGGGATTGTATCTACAATATGCGGGACTGGCTACCTGTATTTCCGGGTACCTGAGTATTTACTAAGTAAGTGTTATGGTAAAATAAAGAAAATTTTTAGGTGGGTGTATTATGGATAGAACTACACTTTCGTACCACACCATTGTCCTTTTCGGCCTCCATCGGTCTGCGAACGTCCCTCCGATAAACGAAAATACGAAGATCGGCGATGACGTGGAGGCATAAAGCATGTCAAATTTAGCTGAGCTCGAGAATGTCCATGCAGATATTGAATCCGTTCATGAGGTCGTCCAATGTTTAAAAGCAAGAATAGATGGCATATATATTGGAATTCACCTTCTTAAAAATCGGGAGGGCAATTACTTTTATGAACTCAGTCATTATTACAGAGGCGCAGACACCGCTGGACCTCTTGTTGCTATGGATAAGAATATTATCCCATTACAAGCCGCTTATATTATGGCTTTTTTGATTATCATCACAAATTATTAGAGCGGAGTGTCACAGGAACCAATAATGGTCGTTCCAATTCAACATATAGAAACCAATGGATACTTGGCTTATGAAATTCTACTGGATAAAAATGAGTTTGGAATGCTTGATGAAATTGAGGTCTAAGGTGTCTATAAGCTTACTTTCCGGACGACAACTATAGTTGTGATAACAAGTAGGGATACTGGAGATTTCCAGTATCCTATTTTTATTTTGCTTGAACCATCCGATTGGTAATAACAGGAACAAATTCGTCATAGGCTACTAGAGAAACCGCTTACATAGAAATAAAGCTTTTACGAAGTCCAACTGTTTGAATGGAGGGCTAGAAAATGAAACACAGAAAATTTGTCACCGTAATTAGTGGACTTGCCATGGTAGCCACCACACTTTTGGCAGCCTGTGAAGCACCCCCGACTCCACCGTCCACGGCTACCAATCAGACCACCAAACCGGAGACCACGGTGCCGGCAGGACAGACAGCTGCACCGACAACGACTACGGCTCTTAAGGAAACGCCCAGGAACGAGACCATGTATATCAATGGTTTACAATGGGGACCGCCTGCCAATTTCAACTTGATAAGCGGGAATCCGGCTTTTCCCATCAACTATGGAAACTCCAGGGAATTGGTCTATGAAACGCTGTTCATGATTAACCAGTTGAACGGACAATTGGAACCTTTACTTGGAACCAAATATTCTTGGACGGATGACATGACCTTAAAAGTGGAACTCAACAAGGACGCCAAATGGAGCGACGGCAAGCCTTTTACGGCGGACGATGTAGTCTACACTTATAAATTAGGGAAAAAATATGAAATCAACTGGAGTAGCTTCTGGACCTACATTGAAGATGTCGTCGCGGAGGGACCGAATACCGTTAATATTAAAATGAACAAAACCACGCCAAACAAGCTTACTGTACTCGACAGCATAGAGCTGATTCCGATGCTTCCGAAGCACATCTGGGAAGAGCTTGAGAAGAAGGCCAACAACGATCTGCCGACCCTACGTAAGGAAATCAATGCCGATCCGGTAGGTACAGGTCCTTACAAAATGTATTTCTATAACGATCAGAAGATCACCGTCGTTCGAGACGACAACTACTGGGGCAAAGCCTTGTTCGGCAAGCTTCCTGCTCCTAAGTACATCACCCATGTTATTTATAAAGACAACACCGCGGGAGACCTTGCATTCAAAAGTAATCAGGTGGATGTGTCCCAGCAGTTTATTCCGCAGGTTTGGAATATGTGGAAGGATGGCGCTCCGATCAGGACTTATTTGAAGGAAGCACCGTACTATCTGCCCGGCTCTATGCCTTCTATCTTCTTTAACATGTCGAAGAAGGGTCTCGATAATGCGGATGTGAGAAGAGCCATTGCCATGAGCATCGATTATAAAAAGGTTTCCGACTTGGCCATGAGCGGATATTCGGCACCAATGCAGCCATCCCTTACTTTGAACACGTCGGCGGAAGCTAAATATGTGGATCAGAATGCTATCAAGCCGCTGCAGTGGACTACGGATGTGGCCGGTGCTAACGCCCTGCTCGACAAGATCGGAGCGAAGAAGGGTTCAGACGGTATACGCGTGCTGAACGGAACAAGACTAGGGCCATACGAAGTGGAATGTCCATACGGATGGGCTGACTGGAATGCATCGCTTGAGATTGTCGCCCAAAGCGCTAAATCCATCGGTATTGAAATCCGAACTAAGTTCCCGGAAGCACCTGTTTGGACGAATGATCTGCAGACAGGGAAATTCGACATTATCATGAATACGCCTGCCGGTGCGGTAAGCCCAAGCCAGCCTTGGAGCCGAGCCAGAGCGATTATGTACTCCAAAGGCGTAGCTCCACTGGGAGAATTGGCCTTCTGGAACTGGGGTAGATATAAGAACGCGAAGGCTGATGAAATTATCGATAAAATCCCATCGGTTTCCGACGAAGCCCAATTGAAATCCATGTACACGGAGTTGACCAAAATGTGGCTTACCGATGTTCCTTCTATTCCGCTCATGTACAGACCATGGGTATTCCACACCGTGAATGAAACGGTTTGGAAAGGATTCCCGGCACAAAGCGATGGCAGTAACATTCCTCCGCAGATAACGATTGACGGGGCGGGCTTCAAATCCCTGTTCCAGATTCACAACTAATCCCATAGGAGCCTATATTGGGTAAATGTGAATGTGACCCCAATATAGGCTTCTTTTTCCAACCTTAAATCAGCTACCCAAGGGGTGTGTACAATTTGAATGCCTATGCGAAGTATTTTACCAAGAAGTTCTTCTGGTATTTTCTTACCCTGCTTATAGCAGTGACGTTAAACTTTGTTCTGCCGAGGCTAATCCAAGGTAACCCGATCAGCATGATTGCTGCCCAAATGACACAGGGGATGACGGACAGCGATTCGATCAAGAAAGTATATGAAACCTTTACAAAAGAGTTTGGCGTTGACAAGCCGATCGGGACCCAGTTTGTTATCTATATCAAAAACTTATTTACAGGCAACTTAGGAACCTCGTTCGGCCTGTACCCCAAGCAGGTTACGGATATTCTCGCTTCCGCGGTTCCTTGGACCATAGGATTGCAGCTGCCCGCTATTTTGACCGGGTGGATTCTGGGAAATATTCTCGGAGCAGTGGCTGCCTATAAAAGAGGCGTGTTCGACAAAGTTCTTTTCCCAGCCGCTTTATTCGTCAACTCCATTCCTTTTTTTACTCTCGCGATCATCATGCTTTTTATATTCGGACTCACACTGCACTGGTTTCCCTTGGCAGGTGGATACGATTACCAGATGATGCCACAGCTCAGTCTTGATTTTTTCATTTCGGTCATAAGACATCATACGCTCCCGTTTCTCTCCATTGTTATAGTAACTATTGGTGGCCAAGCCATAGGGATGAGGCAGATGTCCCTATACGAGCTGAATTCGGACTACGTCCTCTATAGTAAGCTGCTTGGGATCCGTGATTCGAAGATCGCCAAGTATGTGTTCCGGAACGCCATGCTTCCCCAAATAACTGGACTTGCCCTGTCTATAGGAACGATGGTCGGTGGATCCTTAATCTGTGAAATTGTATTTTCGTATCCCGGGATCGGTACTTGGTTGTTTACCGCCATACGGCAGCTGGATTACCCACTCATTTCTGGGTGCACACTGCTCATAGCCGCTACCGTGCTGCTTGCGAATTTCATCATTGAAATTGTTTATGGATTGGTTGATCCAAGAATCAAGGCGGCTCAAATGGAGGATCAATAACATGTCTAATTCATATAGCATATTAGTTAAATCCCCCAAGTTCATCATAGGAGGGTCCGTTCTTCTGGCTATGATTGCGCTGGTGTGGATCTACCCGTTGTTTAATAAAAAGGATCCGCTGGAGATGATGGCACTCGCTTTTCAGCACCCGAGTTCCACTCTTCTTCTAGGATCTGATAATTTCGGAAGAGATGTGTTTCTCGAGCTTACGTACGGCATAAGAACATCCCTCAAAGTAGGATTGATTGCCGGTATTTTCGCGACCTCTATTGGGCTTGTGATTGGTTTGTCTTCAGGCTACATCGGAGGTTTAGTCGATAATTTCCTATCAGCCGTAACGAATATTTTCATCGTCATTCCGTCATTTATCATTTTGATCCTCATCTCCGTCAGTATCGATTCCCGTAGTTCCTTAGTGACAGCGGTCATTATCGGGGTTACCAGCTGGCCTTGGACAGCCCGGGCGGTACGTGCCCAAACGACTTCCTTAAGAAACCGGGATCATGTGAATCTGGCCAAAATTTCCGGTCACAGCACACCGCGGATCATCGCGTTTGAAATTCTTCCATACATCGCCTCTTACGTGGTTATGGCTTTTGTCCTTCAGACTGCTTCCGGCATTCTATCGGAGGCCTCTATCTCCATGCTGGGATTGGGACCCTACAATACGATCTCGCTGGGGATCCTTATGAACTGGGCGCTGGTGTTCGAAGCTCCGGTCGCAGGGGCTTGGTGGGCATTCATTCCGGCTGCGCTGTCCATTGCTATCATCACCTTCTCCCTTTATTTAATGAACACGGGGATGGATGAAATCTTTAATCCCAAGATAAGGAGCTAATTATGGGCAAAAACATATTAGAAGTAGGAAGGTTGAAAACCTACTATAAAACTCGGCTGAAAGAAAAGGTACACGCGGTCGACGGAGTCGACTTCGTGCTCGAAGAAGGAAAGACGCTGGGCATCGCAGGGGAATCCGGCTGTGGCAAGTCCACTCTTGCCCTCAGCCTGATGGGCTTTTATTTTCCGCCACTGCATTATAATAGCGGATCCATTGTGATCAACGGAACGGATATTATGAAGCTCAGCAAGGAGCAGCTAAGGTTACAAATATCCGGACGGGAAATTGCGTATATTCCTCAGGCGGCGATGAATGCGTTGAATCCGACGTTGAGAATCATTCGCTTTATCGAAGATATCATGAAAGAGCATAAACCGGAGTTGACCAAGAAGCAGGTTTGGGACATGGCTGCCGAGCGTTTTGAGACATTAAATTTGTCACCCAGTGTACTGAACTCTTATCCGAATGAATTATCCGGCGGGATGAAGCAAAGGACCGTCATAGCTATCTCCAGTATATTAAATCCGAAGGTGTTGATTGCGGACGAACCGACTTCCGCACTGGATGTTACATCACAGAAGGCCGTTATCAAGCTGATGAAGGATTTGCTTGCCAAAGGGTTCATCAAATCCCTTGTGTTCATCACCCACGAGCTGCCGCTGCTGTACCATGTGACCGATGATATTATGGTCATGTATGCGGGAGAAATCGTCGAGAGAGGAACGGCGAGACAGATGATTTTTGACCCGCTGCACCCGTATACGAAGAAATTGATGGGATCCATCATCGTTCCCGAAGAAGGTATGAAGGAGCATAAACTAACTGCTATCCCCGGAGCCCCGCCTAATTTGAAGAAAGTACCCGAGGGCTGCCGGTTTGCGGATCGGTGCCCTTACGTCCAGGACCAATGCCGGATAGGGAAAGTGGAAAACCGGGTTGCCGACGACCGGATTTACCGGTGCCTTTTTGATACCCAGACGTTAAAGGGGTGGTACGATAATGAGCAGGAATGACGTTCTCATCAGCGGAAAGAACATTACGAAAACATTCGGTTACGGAAAGAATAAAATAACGGCAGTTCATGATGTGAATTTCACATTCCATGAAGGAGAAATCATTTCAATAGTCGGGGAAAGCGGCAGCGGCAAAACCACCCTGGCCAAAATCATGATGGGTTTACTGAAGGAATCCAACGGAAATATCCAATATAAGGGCAAACCGAGGCAACTGAGGACCCATGCTAACCGCAAAGAGTATTGGAAGGATATCCAGGCGATATTTCAGGATCCTTTCTCCTCTTTCAATATGTTTCATAAAGTGGAAAAGCTATTAATCGATTGTATTAAGCTGCAGGGGCTGAAGCTTTCGAAAGAAGAGCAGTTTCACAAGATGAAAGACGCCTGTTCCTTTGTTAATCTGAAGTTCGAGGAGCTGTATAACAAATATCCTTTTGAGCTTTCGGGGGGACAGATGCAGCGGCTAATGATCGCTCGAATCTTTATGCTGCATCCCAAAGTATTGATTGCCGATGAGCCGACCTCCATGGTCGATGCCTGCTCACGTTCCACGATCCTGGATATGCTTCTGAAGCTGCGGGATGAGAACAACATGACCATCATCTTCATCACCCATGACGTGGGCCTGGCCTATTATGTGAGCGATACATTATATATTATGGAAAAAGGGAAAGTCGTAGAGAACGGCCAAGCGGAAAAAATCCTGCTGAATCCTCAGCACACATATACCCAGCAGCTGATTTCCGATGTGCCGAAGATTCATTCGGAGTGGAATCTGGGGTAATCCTAAGTATCCAGAATACCCGGGTTTGCGAGCAGGATTACTTTCAGAATCTAAAAATGAGCTTATGAATTCGCCTGTTATTCAGCCCCCTGAAAAAGTTGATTTTGTACATAGCCAAAAGTTTTTAGGCTCTTTTTTTCAAAAAGGTAGACCCCTACAAGGATTGGAAATTGCGCATATCTTTGGAAATCTGAATAACGATATCACTAGTAAAGCACTTATTATTGGGTTTGCTCAAGTAGCAAATGCAAAAGCACATCGAATTGTTAACAGAAAAATTGTCTCAAGATGGATTGCCCTCCCCGACACTAAAAGATCATTTGGTGACTTCTTCTGCAATCTCACCATTTTCTGACAAGTTCATGGTTTTTCACAAAGTTGACATGTTTAATGTGAAAATTAGGGAATATGCCAATGGCTTATCGCTAAACGGAAGAATAGATATTGGTGCTTTATTTTTGAAATGCCAATCCGAAGTAATGCTATATGTGGAAGATGGCGCAAATCTCATGATTGACAACGGATGGTTGGAAAAACCACCAGAAGCAGTTGACCGTAGTAAATTCATAAACAAATAAATTACAATGATGGATTAAGCTAACGGGTTACGATAGAGTAATAATCAGGGAGCAGATCGCCTCACGGCAGCTGCTCCCTGGATTCGTTGAGGGAGTATATTTTAATGACAAGGGAAAAGTGATATGGAACTAGAATTACTAATCAACTGTAAAAAGGGACGAAGTGCACTGCACTGAATTGAAATGAGGAGAAAATGAATGATTGAATATCGCGGAATTGAAATTTTGTTTGAAAATGGATACATTCGGACAAAAGGACTATATAAATTGATTGAAAAAGAATTTATTATATCCATTAAAAAAAGGTTGCGTAATGAGTATGTAGAGCTGATCAGATACCTAATTAATTACGTAATTGATGCTAAACCATTAATTAAGCCTGACCAAACGATTGCATACCATTCTTGGTTAGTAAAATGTTGTGAAATTTCTGAATTTTATTATGAGATATGGGAAGTCCAAAGCAATGGTGAAGGTTTTGGAGAAGGTGCAGACTACGCAATTAAAGTAGTCCAAGAACAGAAACAAGAATGTCAGGAATACGGAGCAACTCTGAAATTTCCAATTTTTAATCAAATGATAGTTATTTCTAAAGGTGTGTATGAAGGACTAGCAGTCGATGCAGTGAGATATCCTTCACCAGAGCATATGTCAGGATGGTGGCTTACAACTGACCTGTATGACGATAACGTGGGATCTTTGATGACGGTTTATTATCACCATTTAGCATTTAAAAGACCAGATCTAATCAAATATTTCGCTTTACCTTATGGATATAGATTTAATACCACAGGGAAAGAACAAGATGTTTGGTTCGATGAAAATGCAATAAAATAACCATTTTTGTGCCTCAGCAGAGCTGGTCGATTACACTAACGGTGAACGTTTGTTGAATACTCATATAGCGGCAGCTGGTCACCCGATCGGCTGCCGTTGTCTATTGAAGTAACGGGCAGTATACTTCCAATATGTGTTAATATATAAGTTAGGAAAGAGGATATATTGAGGTCAGTTAGGAATTGTTTCATACGCAATAGACAAGAGTCAGAGATAAATTATTAAGTAAAGGAATTTGTAATGAAAGTATACTTGTTACTAAATATAGAGGTTTTTTTAAATCTGACTGATAATGATTATAATATGGGGAAATTTAGAGGGAAGAGTGTGAAAGATACTTGGCAAGCTCCGGAAGTAGAAGAGTTTAAAAAAAAGGGGAAGAAGTATGATTTTTGCCATGTATATGATAATCCAATGTTTAATGACAAGGCTTTAAAAGCTCTACACGATATTATCAAAGACGATATCCAAGTATTACCCTATCTTCATCCTAAGGACACCTATTATGCCATAAATGTACTAAATGTTATTGATTCCTTAGATAGGTCGATGGCTGTTCTTGACATTGATGTTGAATATAATAAAGTTAGAAACATTATTAAATATGCATTTCACAAAGACAGGATTAAACATGAAAGTATCTTCAAAATTCCAGAAAATCTAAGGTCGGAAATATTTGTTACCGACATTTTTAAGGAAAGAGTAGAGCAGACTGGCTTAACTGGCTTTCGGTTTGCCGAGGTTTGGGACTCTGAGAATGAATACTGGCCAATTCACGATCCTAATGCAGTACTGTTTGACTCCTTTGGAATTCCTATGAGTTATTCTGATGCTATGAAGTTAGTTTATGAAGGCAAGGCCATTACAAGCCGTAGAGCGATCATCCAAATGGATGGTGAACAACTATATATCGGAAGTAGAACATTGGTTGGGGATATAAATTGGGGGGAACCCGTCTATATCCCTCAAGGCTATCTGGAGATGGACTGGTACGAGACTCACAAACTAATGATTAAGAGTAATAATTAGAGAAATTAGAATAAACTTCATCCTAAAGGGTATCTGTTATTAAGCTAACGCAGAACGTTAGTTAAAAAGCACAATAAAACCCACCAATAATTAATGGGTTTTGTTTCATGAAAAACGCACTTAATCTGAGAAATATATGTTCGAAAAGAGCTTTCTATAATTACTTCTTTTGTAAAGCGATTAATCCTTTTTGACAATTCGTTTACTATTTCATTAATCAACTAATGAATATTAAGTTCTTAACATTAACCTTTATAAATATAGATTCGGTTACTAATTACTGCGTCTTTGGGTATTCTGCCGACGCACGTCTCACGCCAGCAAAAGAAATGATGAATAACTTCTTTGCTTCAAAAAATAGCCTAACTAATGACTGAACTTCTGAAAAGTATAGTTTAATAAAACAACAAGGACGCTGCTCCCGGCATCCATTGGCAGCAGCGTTACGATCGGGCAGAAGAACAGAGTAACATTATGCACAGAAATTTGCTATAATATGTAAAACATGAGGGGAGTGAGATCAATTAAACCAACATTAGAAAGTCTAAACCATTGGATCACTGAAATACCAGCAAAGATTTATGCATTGTCCGAACTTGATCTTTCTGATCGGACACAGCCTAACAAATGGTCAAAAAAAGAAATACTCGGGCACTTGTCCGACTCCGCACTCAACAATCTTCAACGATTCGTTCGTGCTCAGTATGAAGATCAACCTTACGTGGTTATTAAGTACGCCCAAAATCAGTGGGTAGAACTTATGAATTATCAGAGCCTTCCCATTGATCACATCTTAAACTTATGGTTGAGTTTAAATAAACAGATAGCTGAGGTTATTGCAAAAATTCCTGAAGATAAGCTACAGAATTCATGTAAGATAGATGAAGAACAGACTGTCACACTTGAATGGCTTATTAAAGACTACATTGAACATTTGGAGCACCATCTAAAGCAAATATTTAACACTCTATAGAATTTTTTTCGAAATTAGATGGTACTTAACTAACGAATAACTATAGTTCAATCTAGACGTAACGGCAGCCGGCATACGATCGGCTGCCGTTGTCTGTTAAAGTAACGGAAGTTTAACTGAGCAGCAGGAACCAAATTGAGGTAGTATGGAGTAGATAAGTTAGTGATGAAAGGTGTGGTTGTTTGGATATTGAACATAGACAATTCGCAGAGCGGGCCTTAAATCATATATTTGTTGGTTGCCAATTAGATGGTGTTAAATTTGGTTTAGGTCCAGGTGCATTTTTAATACGTTTTGAACAATACGTAAATCATTCACCAGAACAATTATGGTTAAACATTGAATCAAGATGGGCTGTCTTCCCTAAAGGGACGCAATTATTCCCAGTATCCGAAGCTGAAATGGTTGAACTATCAGAAGAAAAGTATCAATTAATATTTGAGTTACGTAGGGAGAAGGTAAATGCCGTTACGTTAGGAACACAATCGCCACATCTACACATTGAATTTGAATCTGGAAAAAACGGTCTTTGTAAATGGGCACCATGATAAATATGAATGTTGGCAAGTAGGAGATGGAACTGGATACACACATCATGAATGGCTTATAGTAGCTACACCTGGAGATGGAATCTCTACATGGGCACCAGATTCGTTCAACTAAACATTCCTGTATAGCCTAAGAAATGGGCTTTGTCAAAAAAGGAGCGCCTCGGTATGATGGGTTTGTCGACGGGTAGATACCCAACACCATCAAGGAGGCGCTCTTATTATGAAGTTTAAGCAATCAGACGGTCAAAATCAACGTATTGAACGAATTACTACTTCACATCTTGTTGTGGGCATTGATATGGCAAAGGAAACTCAAGTAGCTCAAGCTACAAATTTTCGGGGAATTGTCCTTACAAACCAGCATCTATCATTCAAAAACACTATCCAGGGATTTGAGAAATTACAGCGTTGGATGGAAGGTTTGCAACAAAAACATCGACTGAAGGATATCATAATTGGCATGGAGCCGACGGGACACTACTGGTACAGTTTAGCTAACTGGCTTGCCCAGAAAGGCCTAAACGTCGTTTTAGTTAATCCAGCAACGACGAAACGAAACAAAGAGAACCGAGATAATTGTCCTTCCAAGAGTGACCCAAAGGATGCCCTTGTTATTGCGGATGTTGTTAGCCGTGGCTATTATTATGAATACATTCGGCAAGCAACTCATTTTCAGAGGTTACGAACCCTAATGAATGATCGAGAATTTTGGGTTACAAATAGTGTTCGGATGCAGAATCGGATCATACGCTGGCTGGATATACGCTTCCCTGAGTATGCTTCTGTGTTTAAAGATTGGACCTGCCCACGCTCCATAGCTACACTCAAAGAGTTCCCGTCTCCGTTGGATCTAAAAGGTCAATCTACATCAGAAGTTATTACAGGTTGGCGAAAATATATGAAACGAGCTGGCGGCTCCACAGGTATTCAGAAGGCAGCTGAGCTACTCTCTAAAGCGGTTCAAAGCGTGGGGGAAACTGTAGCGCTGAATGAGGCCAAACAGGATCTGCATCGCTTACTAGAAGAGTACGAGCGTATTGACGGTATATTGAACCAAATAGCAAAAGAAATCGCGGCTTTGCTTGGTGAGATCCCGATTGCTAGCCAGCTTCGTTCCATTAAAGGTTTGGGCACGATCTATATTGCAGCAATTCTGGCTGGTGCCGGTGATCTGACGCAGTACGTTCACGGTCGTCAATTGCTACGAAAAGCCGGTTTAAATTTGGCAGAAAGCATGTCTGGAAAGCGTAAAGGCCAGATCATACTCTCCAAACGAGGAGATTCCACACTCCGAAAATATTTGTATCTGGCTACCTTAACATTAGTGGGAACAAATCCTATATTTAAGCAATTACATCTGAATAATGTGCAAGTTAAACATATGAGTAAGCAGAAGTCGATATTTAAACTGCTTGGAAAACTGGCACGAATCTTAGTTGGCTTGGTGCATTCCGAGGAGTCATTCACTCCTGAAAAAACAGTCATTCCGTATACCCACGCTGCCTAACATCTTCGAACTAATGTAAATTGATTCATTCGCAGGACTTCAAAAAAGAAAGCACGGAGGACCGAGTTCGTTCTTCATAAGGGCACAGACCCATCCGCTAAACGCTATCGGTCTCCACACCTTGGATAGGTGTAACGAAGGAATGTAAGGGCGTCGACCCGTAGAGCCTTGGGATGGTCAATCTCCAAGGGATTGTGGAGTATGCGTGCAGTAGATTATTGAAATGGGGAAATGTTCCAATGTTTCTTCTGTTCCCGCATGCCATAGAAGGGTTCATTACGGTCTCAACAACCTAGTATTCTTAAGATTACTATATTTCAAGGTGATGAAATCCTGCGAATGAATGAGTTTACGTGAAATAAACCCTTAAAACTGAGGGACGATGAACGATAGTTCAATCACAATAACGGCAGCCAGCACACGTTTGGCTGCCGTTGTCCGTTGAAGTAACGGACAGGATTGTGGGAGTGGTAAAAAATGCTATAATAGACAAAAGGAGTGTGAAGGCGAATGCAACAAATTTCGGATTATTTGTTTATGGGTTCGTTAATTTTTTTGGTAATAACCTTCATGATTTTTTTTCTGGGAAGTGGAGGCATGACAAGTTATAGAAATGTTTCCAATGACACAGGTGCTTTGACAGATTTACAAATGAATCACGACCACAAAAAAATGTTAGAGAAGCAAAACAATGGGTTGGTTAGACTTCTAAAATCATATTTGTTTTGGATTCCCGTCACTGGAATCATTGTTTCAATTGTGCTTTCTAAAATTTAAGAGCTATAGTTCAATCCCTGATGACGGCAGCCGCACACCATTGGCTGCCGTTGCCCGTTGAGCTAACGGGACACGATAGTTCAATCACGACATGACGGCAGCCGGCATACGATCGGCTGTCGTTTTCCGTTGAACGGGCAGATTACTCTAATACCTAACAAATGCTATTCTTTAGAAAGTGGTGATCGAAAAGCAGAGGTTCACTAATTTCACTTAAAAGTCTGTAATCCATCTTATCCCAGCCTGAGCTAACTTTCATATCTGCAGAAAATACTGGACTTATCGTTCCAGAAAAGTATATACTCTACCTACGGAAACGGAGGGAGAACCATGGGACGCTACAAAGAGTTTGATAAAGAAGCGGTGCTTCATAAAGCGATGCTCGTTTTTTGGAAGAAGGGCTACGAAGCGGCAAGCATTCCCGATTTGCTGGAAGCTATGGATCTTAGCAGATCAAGTCTGTACGAAACGTTCGGGGACAAACAAACGCTTTATATCGAGGCGATCAACTGCTACAAGAAGTGGAAGCAAGCCAAACGGGACATCCTCGTCAATGCGACATCCGCAAAATCGGGAATCCGGCAGTACTTCGAGATACACATCGATTCCGCCTTGGACGGCGAGTCGCCGAAGGGCTGTCTCATAACTAATGCAGCAGTCGGCATGGATTCGCCAGATGAGCAACTGAATGCGTTGATCAGGGAGCGGTTTGACGAATTGGAGAAATCCTTCTACGAGCTGCTGCGCAAAGGTCAGGAGACGGGAGAAATCATGTCTGGGAAAGATATCAAGACTTTATCTTATCTGCTCTCAAACCTGAATCATAGTATAAATATCGTTTCGAAGGTGCAGGGTGACCGCAGCAAGATGCAGCAGATGATAGACATGGTGATGGAAATGATATAAAACATTTTTTTTTGCACATTCTGGAACAACTGTTCCATAAAATTTCTGGTGAGCAAAGGGGGACTTTCTATGCATTCAGCTTCCATTCCAACGGAAAAATCGGTTTCGCCATCGCTGATTTTTATCCTGGCAGCCGCTTGCGGTATCATAGCGGCAAATCTTTATTATGCTCAACCATTGATAGGCTCCATCGGTTCGACCATCGGGCTCTCCTCCGGGGCTGCCGCACTCATCGTTACATTGACTCAAGTCGGCTACGGGATTGGCTTGTTATTTATCGTACCGTTGGGAGACATCCTGGAAAATCGTAAGTTGATCCTTTCATCATTGCTCCTTACAGCCGTCGTTTTGACAATTGCCGCTGTAATCAAAAGCGCCATCCTGTTCCTCACCGCTTCACTCGTGATCGGAGTAGGTTCCGTAGCAGCACAAATCCTTGTGCCGTATGCGGCTCATCTTTCGCCTGAAGCCGTGCGCGGTCGCAATGTGGGCAACGTCATGAGCGGGCTACTTCTGGGGATTATGCTCGCGCGTCCCATTTCAAGCTTGGTGGCGGAGTATATGGGCTGGCGCGCCATATATTTCATTTCCGCAGCATTGATTTTCACGCTGGCTCTTGTATTGGCAAAGGCACTACCCTCAAGGAAGCCTTTGACCGCTACAGCTTACCCGGCGTTGCTGCACTCCATGCTGCATCTGCTGAAGGCGACACCGGCATTGCGCCGGAGGGCAATTTATCATGCTTGTGTATTCGGAACGTTCAGTTTGTTTTGGACTACAGTTCCGTTGGTATTGACAAGTCCGCTGTTCCATTTCACTCAGAAGGAGGTCGCTCTGTTCGCATTAGTCGGGGTAATGGGGGCAATTGTGGCGCCAGCGGCGGGCCGTATGGCAGACCGCGGATGGGTTCGCCCGGCTACGGGATGGGCGTTGGCCATCGTCATCTTTTCCGGGTTGCTTCCCTTGCTGGTTCCATCAAGTTCTGCACTGGCAATCCCCATCCTCGTAGTTTCGGCGATTTTACTTGACATGGGGGTTTCCGCCAACATGGTTCTCGGGCAGCGGGTGATTTTCTCTTTAGGAGCGGAATTTCGCAGTAGGCTTAACGGTTTGTATATGGCCATTTTCTTTTTAGGGGGCGCTATAGGCTCAGCGGCAGGGGGATGGGCTTACGCAACGGGGGGCTGGGAGGCGGCACTGCTGATCGGAATCGCTTTACCGGCCATCGCCATGGCGTATTATGCGACGGAGTTTTCGAGATTAAGGAAGGAAAATCTCATTGATTGAGGAGCACGTTGATTAATCCACACGTTCTAAGCTAACGGAAAACATTTGTTCAATAACAACAAGAGAAGGCAGCCGACCTAGTGATCGGTTGCCTTTTCTCAACTAACGGGCAGCATAGTTGAATAATTCAAATTTAAACTAAATCTACTTTTTTTCTAATCAGAGTCTAAGACCTATAAAGCTGTCGTCAAAGCCTTATGAGAATTCTTATGATTCACAGAGTGTGCAGTATAAAACTTTAATTCTGACTGAACACTCGCATTGATCTAGTTTTTTTACGTCATACGGACAGTAAACTGTTTAACTCCAAAAACAAAGGGGCTTTGAATGTACATCATCTCCGAATTTGGGACAAACTGAATATCCACGAACCGTTTCATGAGCCTCTCAATCACGATTTGCCCTTCAAGCCTTGCTAAAGGTGCTCCTAGACAGAAATGTATGCCGAATCCAAACGAAAGATGGGCATTTGGTTTGCGGTCCACAATAAAAGAATCCGGTTCTGCAAATTTAGCCTCATCGCGATTAGCAGATGCCACCCAAGAGATGACCTGCTGCCCTTTTTTTATTTTGAAGTCTCCGATCTCCACGTCTTTCGTCGCTACTCGTCCTATGGCTTGAATGGGGGGATAGAAACGTAAGACTTCTTCAATAAAACCAGGAATAAGTTCTGGGATACCGCGAAGTTGCTGTTGGAGCGTTCGGTCTTCCGTCACAAGGCGGACAGCGTTTGTAATCAAATTGGTTGTCGTTTCATTACCAGCAGCGAGGAGCAAAATCGAAAAGCCAAGAATCTCTTTGTCGCTAAGCTTCTCTCCTTCGACTTCGGCTTGCAACAGAAGTGAAATCAGATCCTCTTTGGGCTCATTACGACGCTGCTCGACAATCTGAACGAAATAATCATTAAGCTCATGGGTGGCTTGCTCTTTCTCCGCAATGACTTGCGTGAATTCCTCTTCAGTATTTTGGTCAGGTCCTTTCACAAGAATGTCCGACCATTTCTTAAATAAGTTGCGATCTTCTGGGGGGACGCCAAGCAACTCCGCTATAATAATCACCGGCAGCGGAACGGCCAGATCGGAAACTATGTCCATAGTCTTTTTGATTTCAACAGCATCAAGTAATTCGTCGGTGATTGTGGAGATTCGTGTTGCCAAATCCGAGATTACTTTAGGTGTAAACGCCTTGTTTACTAAACCCCTTAGTTGTGTATGGCGGGGAGGATCCATTGTAAGAATGGTCTCTCTGTCTTTTACAGCTAATCCGCGTATTGAAGAAAAGGTGGTGGGATCTTTGAGAATACGATGGATGTCCTCGTAGCGAAACACATCCCAACAGCTTCTACTTTTATCATAACGAACAGGCGTCGTTTGACGAAGTTGGTTAAACACAGAAAAAGGTTGAAGTCGTTTTTCTTTCGTGTTCAGTTCTGCCATTGGTATTATATTGGCGTACCGTTCCGGTTTATTCATTTCTAGTCTGCTCCTCTCCAAATTCAATCTAAATGTTAATTTGCCCAGCAGTTAACAATTAATTCCTGGAGGTTTACTTAGGTGTGAACCTTATATTTCATGAAATCAAAACAGTCTGATCCACTATTCAATTACACCTGCAGTTTATAACTTTGAAAAGCTTTGACTTTATAAGCCTGCAAAGTTCCTCATACCTCTATTTTGAAACTGCCCATTTCTCCTACTAGGTATGCTGTCTCCTTTGAGACTCCGTGCTTGTTAGAAAAATGGTGAGGTATCTAATTGGAAAGGATCATATATCAGCCCATCTTTTGCTTAGTCATTTATGTCGTTGCCTAGTCGATTCCAAACTGGAATTCATACGTAAAAATTTACACTAACGATCTTTGAATCCGACTCTTTATTTCTGTAATTGCAACTATCGGGCTTGTAATACTTTTTAAAGTGCCAATATTGAAAATGAAGTGATTTTTATTCTTAATATGCTCCTTCTGTATGATTTGATTTTCTAACGCAAGCTCGTCTATTCTCTTTCAACTTTTGCTCAATATTTCACAAGAGAAGATGCACTTCGACTTCACATGGAACGAGGTATGGCAATTCACATTCATGACCCCACTTTATTTAAAGTAACTAAATCAGAGATTGTTTACAACGACAAAAGCGTAGCGCTTTTCGTTTATCATCGATAAGCATGGGGGAGAGGAGGAATCATGGAATACGTGAAACTTGGTAAGTCGGGGTTAAAGGTATCTCGAATCTGTCAGAGATGACTGGAATTTCGGTAGTGCTAATGCCAAACCGATATACCAAGGGAAAAGCGGAGGGAATTCTCGGAAAAGCTGTCTAAGGCATCAGTGTTCGTGTTTTTATTTAGCTTAAATTGGATTATCCATTGCCTAGCAGTATCAATCAGATATTAGAGAAGGGAACAACAATGAGTTTACACATAACTCTTATTGCACATGAAAGCAAAGCAGAAGAGATGGTCGATTTCGGCATCGCTTACGAGCATGAGCTGCAAAATCATCAACTATATGTCACGGGTTCGATTGCAAGGCGAATAAAGGAAAACACGAATCTGATGATAACACCATATATGTCAGGACCGATGAGCGGGACCAAATCGTGGCGCTGATTCGCTATGAATCAAATAGATTTAATCGTTCTTTTACGTGACCAACTTATAGCACAGCCGCACGAGCCTTATATAACGGCATTGCTGCGTATAGCCGATTTGCACAGTATTCCGGTTGCGACCAATATGGCAACGGCGGAGCTGTTGGTGAAGGCGATTGAACGTGGCGATTTCAGCTGGCGCGAGCTGATCCAGAAACGATATCCGGAGCTAGGACCCTGGGAATAATGTCAGTTTTGGGCCAAATGTAACGATTGTTACACCTATGCCTGTGACAATCGGCAATAATCAGGAATGTGATTAAGTTCTTGTCATTTATGACATCAAGTTCTTGTCAACTGTCGAGTGCTAAGAATATTGTCCGATTACCGACAATGTCGAGCATTAGAGCATCCGTTCGGAGCGATGGATTGTAGAAGGTGCTCATAGCTTTGAATGACCAATACTGAATATCATTTTGTTTTTTTTAACCTATCCCTTAAAGCATTCATTAATAATAATGATGCCCTTCCCAGGATGTTGCTATTTTTAAAAACCAGGCCAATAGCAACAGTGGGGGCTATATCAACAAAAGGTCTAATGACTAAGGTATTTTCTAGTTCCAAGCCTTTATAAATAGGAATAATTCCGATACCGAGACCAGCTTTGACCATTTGCCGAATCACAGAAAAACTTCCCACTTCGATACCAAAAAAAGGATTTTGGCCAGTTTGACATAATATTTTCTCTGATATTTCTCTATAAATACAGGTTTGCTCTTTAAGCAGAATGGTTAATCCGGCAAGGTCTTTCACCTCGAGGCAAGTTTGATTGGCCATTGGGTCATCAGCTCTCATCAATACCCCCAATTTTTCTTCAATAAGAGGCTCAAACTCCAACATGAGGTTTACTGATGGAGATGCGCATATGCCGAAATCCAATTCACCGGATCGAACTCTTTCTGCGATAGATTTACTACCGCTAATCTCCATAGATAACTGCACTTGCGGACGAAGTTTACAAAAATCAGCTACGATAGTCGCTATCGATTGACTCGCGATAGGCTCTATAGCGGCAAAACGAATGGTTCCGCCATCCCCCGTGCCGAAATCGGAGATCGTCTGTCTCATGGATCCTATTTTTTTCAGCAAAGCAGATGCTTCCTGATAGAGCCATCGGCCGGCTTCAGAAGCAACCATGCGTTTGCCATCACGAACGAATAAAGAGACTCCTAGGTCAGCTTCAAGACGCTGAATCTGAAGTGTTACTGTAGAAGGTGCAAATTGGAGTTCTTCAGCAGCTTTCTGAAAGCTTCCAAGACGCAAAATCGCTTCAAATGTTGTTAATGCTCGCAGATCCATGTTCCTCATCCTTTTGTTTTATAAATATGAACAATTCATTCAGATAATTCAATTTTACAAAACTCTGATACCAATTTACAATAGTTACAAGAACAATTTTTTGGCAGGAGGGATGCTATGGGTTTAGGTTATAAATCGGCATTCAATTGGATCACCTTATGGGCATCACTATTATTTGCTTTAATCCTTGGATTTTCACGGCTATCCTATGGATTGTTCTTACCAGGGATTCAAAGGGAAATAGGGGGAAGCTACGCTGAATTAGGTTTGTTAGGAACCGTTAATTTCATTGGTTATTTAGCCGGAACCTTAGCTTTACCGTTATTAATTTCACGTTTTCAGCATAGAAAGAATGTCATCAATAGAATTTCATGTTTATTACTTGGATTGGCCATGATAGGCTCAGCGTTTAGCGATCACTTCATTCAGCTCGGACTATGGCGGTTTATGATTGGTTTTTTTTCAGCATTGGCAACGGTGTTGGTCTTGTCTATTGCTACGGACGCCGTTCAACCCCCTGAGCGAGGAATGGCTTCTGGTCTAATATGGTTAGGTGGATCTGCCGGAATTCTGGTTACAGGCTTATTCGCACCATATATCATAGAGCCTACTCATTTGGATGGCTGGCGCTATGCATGGCTGTCCATGGGCATCTTCGGAATTCTTGCTACGATGGGCTTTGAGTTGGTAACAAGAAAGCAAATTTTTGAGAGTACTCTATTCACAGAACTTGAATCGAATTCACGGGAACAAGAACAAGTGAGTGTATTCAGAATCATGTTTAGTCCAAATAATTTTTTATTCTTGCTTGGATCTTATTTTTTCTTTGGTTGGGGATATATCATTTATTTCACTTTTTTGGTTCCTTATCTCGTGAATAAAGGAATTCCGTCGATCTATGCTGGACTAATTTGGTCTGGTATCGGATCTGCAGGTTTATTCAACGGTTGGATTGGAGGCAGAGCCATTGACCGATGGCCGAGCGGGTATACGCTTGCATTGGGGTTAGCAATAGGTGCGATTGGTGTATTAGGAGTAACGACAAATCGTATTCTGCTTACTTCATTAGGAGCGGTAATTATTGGGTTGGTTTCATTTATTACCCCGCCGTTGATGACTACAGCTCTGCTTCGCCGTTATGTACCAAGTAGCATTTATGCGGTATGCCTAAGCGTAGCCACTGCTACTTTTGCAGCAGGGCAAATTATAGGTCCTATGGTTGGAGGTTGGGTTGTCGATCAATACGGTTTGAAATTTGGTGTAACATCCAGCTCTCTATTTATGGTGCTTTCCGCCTTGTTTGCTTGTTTATACGGACGGAAACAACGAGTGCTAGAGTCACCTACATTACGTTCTAAAAGTATTGATAACTGATTCGTTTTAAAGAAGATTATTTAATAAAGGGAGAGAAAAAAATGGAGATTTTACACGATAATATTCCGGCTATAAGAAAATATTTTAACTCGGGTGATCTTGAGCTTTCCTACCTTGACTTTGGTGGAGAAAGTAATAATGTGCTTATTATGTTACATGGATATATGACTAATGCAAGAACATTTTCGGAGCTGGCTGTCAAATTTAAAGATTGGCGGGTTATAGCTGTAGATCAGCGCGGACATGGTTGGAGTGAACATCCTTCTGGCATGGAATACGCAAGAAATGATTACATCAATGACCTATTAAACTTGATTCAAAATGAACTCGGGGGAAAACGCGTAACGCTACTGGGACATTCTCTAGGTGGGTTGAACGCTTATCAATTCGCGGCTCGTTATCCTGAATGGGTCGAAGCCGTTATCGTTGAGGATATCGGAGTGGAAATAAACGCGGACTTCTCATTTGCCGACAAGCTTCCATATCGTTCGGCCTCTTTAAAAGAACTAAGAGATTCACTTGGAAGTGTGGGGCTTCAAGCGATTGATTATTTTTCAGAAAGCGTGTTCGAGGATGAACGGGGATGGGGGTTCCGTACAGATATAAAGGGGCTGCAAGTTTCCGTACCACAATCTAATGGGGTTTGGTGGGAAGATTGGTTATCTTCTAATTGTCCTATTTTGCTGATTCATGGTAAAAAAAGCTTCTTTCTTGACATCAAACAAGCAGAGCAGATGGAAAATCGAAGACCTAACACTAAGCTTGTAGTTTTCGAAGAATGTGGCCATGGTGTTCACTCTGATGATTTAGACGGTTTTTATCAAGTTGTAAATGATTTTCTTACTGAAACAAAATGAAGTGTAGCGATCAGTGAAACTAAAAGGTTACTTGAATTAATGATTTTAGCAGTAGATAAGAAAACAGGGATCAAATTGACGTTTGATTTTAAATAAGTAAATACCGTTTCGCTAACGGCGAACTACAACCAAAACTTAGAGAAGGCCTGAAGTTCGAATTTAAGCTGCTTCTTAGCAGCCCCTGTGGTACTCAATATCACCAGAAGGAGATGTAGTTGACTAGTCACGAAGGAGTAGGGGATTCGCCGAAACAAAGCACCTTGTAAATTATGTTCCTCAAAATAATTCATCACATACGAGTCTAACTGAAAGATATGTTAGGAATTTAACTATCTTGTCGGATTCTTATGCGGCTAACGGTAAATCTACTTTATCCTAGCAGTAACGATTTGGAAATCTACTCACCTCCCATTCAATAACCGTTTATAGTTAGTCTGTTATAGTACTCTTCGGAATAGGGCTCAACGAATTTTGAGGTTTCAGAGATTTATATATTTTCTTATTTTCAAGATAGTCGAAAGTTTTTACTACAATGCTGCCTTGTTTTTTAATCGTATAATTGTGAGTCTATATAAAAATGCTTGCCACTCGATTCCTAGTGGCAAGCATTTTTTTTGTTTATATACGAACAAAAGTAATTAGAATGGATGAGTACTTACTTCTATACATTTAATTTATTTCACATGAGCATTTATTAAAAGTGGATAGACAATCCGCCTGTTTTGCTGTCCGCACTTCTTTGCTCGCAACCAAAAATAAACGGCACGGGGCTATCCCATGCCGTTTCGGATTCTGTTTTGATTTCCAGTCTTGTCTTGAAGCTTAACTTAATGACATTGAACTACGAGTGGCTCTTTTTTAAGTCAGTTATCACTCTTTCTTACGATAGACCCTCTCGGGGCGCCCCACGACCCCATAAGTCAGATCTGCGAATACTTCGCCCGAGGAGACCAAATGCTCTAAATAACGGCGTCCTGTCGAACGGCTGACACCAATTTCTTTGGCAATTTGCTCCGCGGACATTCCGTGCTCCGCGGCGGAAATCGCTTGCACAATTTTGACTAGCGTTAATTTATCAATACCTTTGGGAAGATAGGAATTATCAATACTAGAGTCTTTCTTACCTGCCCCCGAAATGAGACGATCAACATCATTTTGATTAATAGAGCCACTTTGATTAAGACGATTCAGCTCGTTGTGAAAGTCCATATAACGCAGGAGAGTTTCTTGCAATCTGTTAAATATTAGAGGTTTCATAATATAATCGAAAGCTCCGCTTCGAACGGCTTCCCGTATGACTTCGACCTCTTTGGCTGCTGTGATCATAATGACGTCGGTATCCCGATAATGTTGACGAATATAAGACAGCATGTCCAGTCCATTGGAGCCAGGAAAATAAACATCTAGTAGAACTAAATTTGGCTTTAAGATGTCTAACTGCTCTTTTGCTTGAACATCATCTGTAGCGATTGCGACAACGTGAAAGCCGTCTACTTTCTCTATAAACCTTCGGTTTATTTCGGCTATTTTCACATCGTCTTCGATAATTAATACTTCAATTGTCGGTTGTTGGGATTCCAGGATCACGATCAGGACTCCTTTCTGTGGATGTCGGGTGTTTCGGTATGGCGACGGTGAAGACCGTACCGCATTCCAGATTTTTATGGAAAGTGATATATCCATTAAGCTTGCTTACAGCGTGCTGAACTAGTGCTAGACCAATACCTCTGTTCTCACCTTCTTTAGTTGAAAATCCTTTTTCAAACACTGCATTACCCAATTCTTCTGGAATACCAATACCGCAGTCCTCACATTCGATTATCAAATCGTCACCGAGATCAGTTAAAAATAATTTCACATACGGCATAGTCTGCACTTCCACAGCTAGTACAGCTTCCATCGCATTGTCGATTAAGTTACCGATAATCGTGATCAGTAGATTACGATCGATTTCTTCAGGTATATCTCGAAATGAGCTCTCACTGTCAATTTCAAAAGTTAGTTTCAATTCCTGTGCATGATTGAATTTGCCAATTAACAGTCCACCGATCATGGGATCAGGAATTTCAGTCATAATGAACTGTACCCAATTCTGGTGAACATCGGATTCTTTGGAGATGAGATCGACAGCCTCTTGATACGATTCCAGTTGAATGAGTCCAGAGATGACATATAACTTGTTAGAGAATTCATGTGTCTGAGCCCGCAGGGCTTCTGCGAAACGTTTTACTTGGGATAGTTCCTCAGCCAATCGGTAAAGCTCGGATTTACTTCGAAAGCTTGAAACGGCACCAGTGACACCGTGTTTTCGGCTTACAATCGGCACGCGATTGACGATGACATCATGATCACCAATGAGCATTTCATGGTCGAAATCGGCCTCTCCTGTACGTACCACCTCGGTCAATCGGGTGTTCGGAATCACATCCTCAATGTGCCTGCCCGTGATTTTTGCACTTAGCGGCAGCTGCAAAAGCTGCAAGGCATAGCGGTTCACCATCGTGATGATGCCATCTCGATTTACGGCGATAATTCCTTCGCGAATCGTTTGCAGAATCGCCTGCTTTTCCGTATATAACTCGCCGATTTCTTTGGGTTCAAGTCCATGTATGGAGCTCCGGACGTTACGCGCGATAAGGATTGAACCGATTAGGCCAATGATCAGAACGATAAGGGAGATTACCTCAATACGCGATTGATAGGCGTAAGTGATCGAATCGATATCCTCCGTAAGAAATCCGACGGACACAATCCCTATAACTTGGCCTTGCTCATCAAAGATAGGCGCTTTACCGCGAAGCGAAGGTCCAAGGGAGCCGATGGCTTTGGAAACAATGGATTGTCCTTCCAAGACAGGGCCGTTGTCGCCGCCAACCATTTCTTTCCCGATTCGTTCAGGAAGTGGATGCGAGAAGCGAATCCCTTCGCGATTCCCGACAACGATATATTCAGCATCGATTTTTTCTCGGATAGTTTCGGCAATAGGTTGGATGGCCTTAGACGGGTCGGAAGTCTGAAATGCATGGCGAATGTCAGGCATATTAGCAACAGTTTCAGCAACCTTTAAGGCGCGTGTTCCAATCTGATCCTCAAGTGCCGTGGTCATGATGTAATAAAATATACTGCCTAAAGAGATAATCACGATGGAGAGGAACGAACAAATGATTAAAATAAGCTTGGTCTGAAGCCTCATGATCCACGCAGGCCTCCTATTTTTGTTTAAATTGTATCATAAAGCGTTATCATTTTGACCGTTATAGGGTAACCAGATCCGTGAACAATATGAACAAAATGGTCAAAACGCTGTTATTGCAACTAATCTCCATAAACTTCCCTACGGATACCTGTAGATGTTATTCTGAAAGCGCTTTAAAGAAAGCGAATACAAGATAACTTTTTACTAAAAACGGAGGGGTTTCATTTGATAAAACAACTTTTTTCAGCTTATTGGAAAGTAACAGCTATTAGCATGCTTGCAGTAAGTTTGGCTGCTTGTGGCAGCAACACAGCTAAACCGGCAGCAACAACTTCAGGTTCTACTGATAAATCAAAAGAGACGACAGCTCCTGCAGCTGCGAAATCCAACTATCCTGAAAAAGCGTTAAGCATTATTGCTCCATCAGGCGCAGGCGGCGGCTGGGATATGACAGCCCGTACGATCGCTAAGGTATTAACGGAAACGAAAGCTGTGGATAAACCTGTTTCAGTTGAAAATAAACCAGGCGGCGGCGGTACCGTTTTTATGGCAGAATACGCTACCAAAGATGTTAAGGATAACTACAAGCTGTTCGTCAGCTCGCCACCAATCCTGATTAATCATCTGAAAAAAGAAGGAAACACACCTTACGGTTACAATGATACGACGCCGTTAGCCCAATTGACGAAAGATTATGGTGCTGTCGCGGTAGCAGCAAATTCGAAATATAAAGATCTGAAATCCTTACTCGATGATATGAAAGCTGATCCTACCAAGATTACAGTTGCAGGAGGCTCAGCACCTGGCTCAATGGACCATTTGGTTTCGATTCTACCGGCTTTCAAATACGGCATTGACCCCAAAAAAGTGAAATATGTGTCCTATGACGGTGGCGGCGAAGCCGTAACGGCATTGTTAGGCGGAAATGCTGACGTGTTGGGTACAGATGCTTCTTCGTTAGATCAATATGTGAAAGCCGGGAAAATCCGTATTCTTGCTATTGCCGCACCTTCCCGTCTTGGCGGCAGCTTGAAAGATATCCCGACGATGAAAGAACAGGGTGTAGATGCCGAGTTCCTCATTTGGCGAGGTTTCTTTGGACCGAAGGACATGACCGCTGACGCAAAAAGATTTTGGGAAGATAGCATTAAGAAAATGGTAGAGTCCGATGCCTGGAAAAAAGAAATGCAAGCAAATAGCTGGGAAACGGATTATAAGAAAGCAGACGATTTCAAAGCTTTCTTAGGGCAGCAAGAAGTACAACTGAAAGACATGCTAACAGCGCTTGGTATGCAGAAATAAATCCTAAAGAGACAAGAGAGAAGACGAGCTCTTCTCCCTTGTCTCTTAGGATAGGAGGCAGAGAAATGAATACTACTTTTGATCGTTATGCAGGCATCGTATTTTTCGCCATTGGCCTTACATTTATGATTGGTTCCTTGGGCATTTCAACAAGTGCTTATGGCAGTAATGTAGGTGCAAATATTTTTCCAATGATTTTGGGGGCGTTTTTGTCTTTGATGAGTTTCCGTCTTATTTATGAGGCTTTCCGTAAACAACGTACGGAGAAGAGCAAAGAAAATTTGGACTATAAACGATTTATCATTATTTTCATCGCTGCTGTCTTGTATGCGTATTTCCTTGAAGATATTGGATTCGTAATCTCTACGTTCTTGTTCCTGATGATCGGTTTCCAAACGATGCATAAGGGAAGAGTGTGGGTTTCCTTAGTTATTGCTGGTAGTTTCTCATATGGTGTTTATTATTTGTATGTACATCTGCTGGATGGTTCGCTTCCCGGATTTCCAACATGGTTAGGGGGGGCATAAGATGAGCACTTTGGATTATGTGTTTCATGGTTTGGGTACTGCGATGCAGTGGCACAATGTAGTATTTGTATTTCTCGGTGTCTTGATCGGTACGGTAGTTGGTGTACTCCCTGGAATCGGTCCGATGAGCGGTGTAGCCCTCTTAATACCGATCACGGCAACGATGACAGGTGGCTTAGCTCCGGAAGAAGCGGCTACAAGCTCAATCATTTTACTAGCAGGGGTGTATTACGGGGCGATGTACGGAGGTTCGACGACGTCGATCTTGTTGAACACGCCAGGAGAATCGTCTTCTGTCGTCACAACACTAGATGGTTATCAAATGGCTAAACAGGGTAGAGCAGGGGCTGCGCTTGCAATTTCGGCAATCGGTTCCTTTGCGGCCGGGATTATTTCACTGATCGGTCTAATTTTCCTGGCTCGTCCTTTATCTGCAGTAGCCATTAAGTTCGGGCCAGCCGAATATTTCTCACTCATGGTGCTCGGATTACTCGCAATCAGCGGGCTTGCAGGTAAATCGATGGTGAAAGCGCTCATGATGACTGCCTTCGGACTCTTACTAGCAACGATTGGTATCGACAATGTGTCTGGCGTGGAACGGTTCACGTTCGGCATTCCTGAGCTATATCAAGGTTTGGAATTCTTGACCGTTGCAGTGGGTACATTTGCTGTCGGAGAAGTATTTAAAACAATTCTTCAGCGCGAAGGAAACGACGGCGAGATTGCAAAAATTAATCGGATCATGCCGACGAAGCAAGATATGAAAGACAGTGCGGCACCTATTGCACGTGGTTCTGTGCTCGGATTTTTCATCGGCCTGCTTCCTGGAGCGGGAGCTATCCTTGCCTCTTTCTTTGCTTATATTGTAGAGAAAAAGATTAGCAAAAATCCAGAGAAGTTCGGAAAGGGAGCCATCGAGGGAGTGGCGTCGCCGGAAGCTGCGAATAACGCTGCATCAGGCGGTGCAATGATTCCGCTTTTGACTCTGGGTATCCCGTCTTCGGGTACGACTGCCATTTTGATGGGTGCTTTTATCATGTACAATGTCCAACCAGGTCCTTTGTTATTCCAGGATCATCCACAACTGGCATGGGGCGTTATTGCAAGTATGTTTGTCGGAAATCTTATGCTCTTAATTCTTAATATGCCTCTTGTTAAAGTGTTTGCCAAAGTGATTGAAACACCTGCGAAGTATTTAATTCCGTTAATTATCGTTTTTTCCGTGTTTGGGGTGTATGCCGTACAATATTCAACGTTTGATTTGCTGCTCATTATGGGTTGCGGGCTTGTGGGTTATTTTTTATCCAAGAACGATTACCCTTTAGCACCACTCGTACTTGGTCTTATTCTGGGTCCAATGATGGAAAACAATATGCGCAGAGCGCTTACCATTTCAAACGGCGATTTCATGATCTTTTTGCAAAAACCGGTTTCACTGGTATTTCTCGTTATCGGTTTGATTTGGATCACGATTCCGCTGATTCTAAAGCTTAAAGGTAAAAATGTACTTGTGAACGAGGAAGGGTAAATGCATATGAAAAATACAATGGGTGGTAAAAGCATTATTTTACGTCTGGAACTGCTGACAGAGCAGATTCACTTCGGTCAATTGATCACGATGATTACGGAAAACGGTGGGGATGTCATCGCGATTGATGTCATCCAAACAGGTGCGAATTGGACGGTTCGAGACATTACGGTAACAGCATTGGAGCAAACCCAATTGGACAAAATTGTTGCCAGGATGAAGGATCTCTCGGGCGTGAGACTCATACATGTCTCAGATCGCACATTTTTACTTCATCTTGGCGGTAAAATCGAAATGAAGCCCAAATCGCCCATCCAAAACAGGGATGATTTATCCCGGGTGTATACACCGGATGTCGCCAGAGTCTGTATGGCAATCCATGAGAATGAGGATAACGCCTACAAGTTGACGATTAAGCGGAATACAGTCGCTGTTGTCTCCGATGGCAGTGCCGTACTAGGACTCGGCAACATCGGGCCTTATGCAGCAATGCCAGTTATGGAAGGCAAGGCGATGCTATTCAAGCAGTTTGCTGATGTTGATGCGTTTCCCATTTGTTTGAACACGCAAAGTACAGATGAAATCGTTACAAGCATCAAGCACTTGGCCCCAGGTTTTGGCGGTATTAATTTGGAGGACATTTCTTCACCTCGATGCTTTGAGATTGAAGAGCGGCTCCGGAATGAACTGGATATCCCCGTTTTTCATGACGACCAACATGGCACGGCCGTCGTATTATATGCAGGGCTCATTAACGCTTTGAGAGTAGTTGGCAAACAGATTAATGAGGCTAAAGTTGTCGTGTGCGGAGTTGGCGCAGCGGGAATTGCTTGCTCCAACATTTTGCTTGCAGCAGGTGTGAAAGAGTTGATTGGCGTTGACCGGGATGGCGCGTTACTACGCACGAATGAGTATGCAAACCCGATATGGAAGGAGTATGCGGAACGAACGAACCCTAACCTACGATCTGGTTCCCTACATGAAGTCATTGAAGGAGCAGATGTGTTCATTGGCTTGTCCGCTGGGGGCTTACTGAAAAGGGGAGATGTGGAACGGATGGCGGTAAACCCTGTCGTGTTCGTCATGGCCAATCCAACGCCTGAAATTCATCCGGATGAAATCGAAGACATTGCTGGGGTCATTGCAACGGGGCGATCGGATTTTCCAAATCAAATTAACAATGTACTTTGTTTTCCAGGTATTTTCCGTGCAACCTTGGACTGCCAAGCCTCCACAATCAATGAAGAGATGAAGCTAGCTGCCTCAGCAGCGATTGCCTCCGTAGTAACGCAGCAGGAACTGAATAAGCTTTATATCATTCCAAGTGTGTTTAATCAAGAAGTCGTTAGACGTATTCGGGAAGCCGTCATTCATGCAGCTATTCAAACTGGTGTGGCAAGGCGAATCCCCCGTGAGTTTCGCTAGGTAGATTAATCTGTTCGAGCAACGACGAAGCAAGAATGGAGAGGTTGGTATGGGTGGTTTGGAAACAAAAGCCATTATAGAAATCAATCAAGCAGCGAATCAATTCCAATCCAGTATTGTCATTCAGGTTGGCATGAGGTTTATTGATGTGAAAAGCATTCTGGGTCTAAGTGTCACTCTATTCAACAATCAAACGTACAAGCTTGATATTCAAGGTCCTGATGAAGAAGAGGCTGTAGAGGTCCTGAAGGGGATCTTTGACAAACACGGTCTTAAGATAACTCTAAAATAAGCGCAAGAAAAAGCAACGAGAGATGATGTCTTTCGTTGCTTTTTACTTCATTATATGAATTAAGTGCAGACCGCTAAACAGGGTATTGTTGATCTTGCAGAGTATGTTGGCGTCTCGAGAGATAAGGTTCTTGCTGTTAAAGACGATGATTTAGCTAATGTAAATTTAAGACCTCCAGGTGCACTGGATTGGATTGATACTATTGCTAGCATAAAATTTGAAGATGAAGAAACACTAATTTTCCCACTAGATGGGGGGATCGAAGGATATTTGCTTCATGGACCGGAGTTATTGCAAAACTGTAATAAATTTTATGGGTATAAACAATTTCATATGGAAGAATGGACATCAAACTTTCCAACTTCTGGATTCCATATAGACATAAAAGATAAGCAGATCAAAATATGGTATGCAGATGTATTTTCAAATATCGTTCAACGACTTCAAGAGAAATGGCAGGATTGGAAGGTAATCGACCACTTTGATAGATTTGAAGCACAACTTGAAATTTTAAAAGGTAGACTGCAGTTTCAAACTGAAGATACAAGTAAGTAAAAGTCAGCCCCTATGCCTATATGCATGAGAATTACAGCATGCCAAACACCATCCGTGAAGACATCATTCGATACGCTTTTTCAATGTTCGAGGACAATGAAAAATGAAGTAAAATAAGTAATTTTAAAGTTGTTCGAAAAAGAATCTATGTTTAGGCATGCGTAGAATCTAACGAATTCTGCAACAACAATAACGGAGCACCGCGGCTAAGCGGGCTCCGTTTTCTAATTAATTATGGAATATCAAATTTTTCGAGCATTGAGCGAACAATTGTAGTGAAGATAATGAAACATAAATTTACACATAATAGCAACAAGGCATATTATAGGAGGTTTCAATGATTCACTACTGGCTTGTACTGCTCGGAATCGCAGTTGCAATCGCTTATTTGGCGGATAAAATAAAACAACCGTATCCAACATTGCTTGTCGTTGCGGGACTTTTGCTTGGTATTTTCCCTATTGAAGCTCTTCATGAATTTAAAACCTACGTAGCTTCGGATCATGTCTTTCAAACAGCTGTGATATTAATTTTCCTGTCAGCGCTAATTGGAGATGCTGCACTAAAGCTTCCTTTTGGCGAAATCAAGGAAAACAAACGTCCGATATTATTACTGGCGTTGTTAGGAACCTTTATGACATTTATACTGATAGCCGCGCTTTCATATTTCTTACTCGGCCTCGATTTGCAAAAAGCGCTTGTCTTTGGCGCATTAATGGCAGCCACAGATCCGGTCTCCGTATTAACGATCTTTAAGTCAATGGGTTTGAACAAGAAGTTGTCCATTATCGTTGAAGGAGAGAGTTTGGCGAATGATGGAGTAGCTGTTGTCCTTTTGAAAATAGCTTTGGTAACAACGGTACTAAGCATGTCTGGTGTATTACATGGAGCATTGGAGTTTGTTAAAGTTGTTCTAGGAGGCATAGTCATTGGTGTTGTAACAGGCTACATTACCTCAAAAATAACCTCAAGCATTGATAATTATCTGGTGGAGATCGGGCTTTCAATTGTCCTGTTCTATGGAGCATTTGAGTTAGCTGAAATGTTCCATTTCTCCGGTGTCATTTCGGTTGTTTTTGCAGGACTCTTGTTAGGAACTTACGGAAAAAATATCGGCATGTCCGATTTAACACTTGACAAAATGGACTCCTTTTGGGAAACAATAGCTTTTATAGCAAACGCATTGATCTTTCTCATGGTTGGTCTTGAAATTTCAAATATTGATTTCTCTGAGAAGTGGATTCAAATCGGTGGAAGCATTCTCATTGTTCTGACGGCAAGGTTCATTGCTGTCTATGTTAGCCTTATCTTTGATAAAGAAATACCTGATATCTGGAAGCCGATTATAGCATGGGGCGGGTTAAAAGGATCCCTGTCTATTGCGTTAATCTTGAGCATTTCTCCGGATTTTGATGGCCGTGACTTAATATTGGCTATGACGTTTAGTAATGTAGTTTTTTCACTGATTGTTCAAGGAACAACAATAAGTCCTCTTGTAAAGAGACTCAAAGTTAATTGAATCCGATAAAATGACGTAAACCACATTGATATGAAATCATCTTGAAGTAGTTTTATTTGTGCATCAATTTTCCTATGGATGAACTGTTGAGCATACAGAGTGAAACTTAATTAGTTTGATCCTGAGGTGAATCTTTAGGTATCAAGTTGAAAATATCACCTGTTTCAAAAGAGTCAATAAGTCGATCAAGCCATTGATAATATCGAATTGCCTCATCGATTTTGTCCAGATCCGTTTGAAGTATTGCTTGCAGGGCTGCATCATCAGGGTATTGCTGATTAAGCTGATTAAGTTCTTTTTTTGACTTATTCAGAGAACTAAGGTTAATTTCTAAAGCTTTACGCCATTTCAGTGAAAAGTAATCAGAGAAGGTTTGAAACCAGTCCATTTCTACCTCGTAGAGATCTTTTCGTGATCCCTTCTCCCAAACTTTATTGACCATTTTCAAATCAACCAGCGTACGCACACCTGTGCTCATACTGGTTTTACTCATTTCCATCGCTTCTCGCATATCATCGAGAGTCATGGGCTTGTTTTGGAAGAATAGCATTCCGTACAGATGACCAATCGACTGGGTGATGCCATAGAGATCCATGTTCTTTCCAATAGATTCAATGACACGTTTGCGAGCTTTTTGAATAATCAGTTCCTGATCTAAGCTTATGTTTTGTAGTTGTTCCATTCCAAGTTTCACCCTGCCTTTATGTTTACATCGTTATTGTAAGAGACTATTTTAATAAAGTAAAGAAAGTCATGTCACCGAATTCGGGAGCATGTAGGCGTACCATGATTATATTGTACAGTTTTTTCTGTACAAACGGAATAAACAGAATTTACTGTTGACATAACCTGTTTTAGTTCTTTACACTTAAAGAGGTAACAGGGTATTAACGTATACAGAAAGGAGTGAGCGTATGGCAATTATTGATGTTCATCAGGTAACCAAAGTATTTGGGCCTGATCCCGAGTCTGTTCTTCCGCTAATGGCCAAAAAGTATTCAAAAGAACAGATCTACAGGGAAACCAAGCATACAGTGGGGGTCAACGAAGTCAGCTTTTCAGTAGAACCTGGTGAAATTTTTGTCATCATGGGGCTGTCAGGCAGTGGGAAATCAACATTAGTCCGCCTGCTAAACAGGTTAATCGAACCTACGAATGGGAGTATCCACATTAACGGCCAAAATATCGTCGAAATGACCGATGAAGAACTCCGTCGTGTACGAAGAGAAACGATTTCTATGGTATTCCAGAAGTTTGCTCTATTCCCGCATAGAACGGTTGTGCAGAATGTGGAATATGGGCTTGAAGTTCAGAGAAGGAGCAAGAGTGAGAAACGTTTGAAGGCCATGGAAGCTTTAAGTCTGGTAGGGCTAGAGGATAGGGCCGACAGCATGCCATCGCAATTAAGCGGAGGTATGCAACAAAGGGTAGGCTTGGCCAGAGCGCTTGCAAACGATCCGGATATTCTTTTAATGGATGAGGCTTTTAGCGCATTAGATCCGCTTATCCGCAAGGATATGCAGGATGAACTGTTAGAGCTTCAAGATAAAATGAAGAAAACGATTATTTTTATCACACACGATTTGGATGAAGCCCTTCGTATTGGGGACCGAATTGCGCTCATGAAAGATGGCAGTGTCGTTCAGATTGGGAAGCCGGAAGAGATTATGATGAACCCCGCGAATGAATATGTAGAGAGGTTTGTTGAAGATGTAGATCTGTCCAAAGTTCTAACTGCATCATCCGTGATGCGGAGACCGGAAACGGTAGGCTTTGACAGAGGGCCGAGAGTAGCTCTTCAGCTCATGCGAGAGAGCGGAATATCGAACTTGTTTGTTGTTGATCGCGGGAAAAAACTGCTAGGTGTCATTACGGCTGAAGATGCTTCTGAAGCTATAAAAGCTGGAAAGACGCTCGAGGAAATCGTCATTCGAAATGTGCCGACTGTGGCGCCTGATCAAATGCTTTATGAGTTATTTGAAGTATGTGGAAGCTCTAAATATCCGGTGGGCGTGGTTGACGATAACAATCGTATAATTGGTGTCATTGTGCGCGGAGCCGTCCTCGGAGCGTTAGCCGGGCAGCCCGTTGCTAAAGAGGAGGTGCAAAGCGATGATCTCCAAGATACCGCTGGATGAATGGGTGGAATTTGTCGTTGATAAACTGGAAATGAACTTGGGTATTTTGTTTCAATTCATCTCTACTTGTATCGAGGGAAGTGTAAATGCTCTATCTTTTGTTTTTCATGGTGTTCCAGTTCTATTATTCATTGGATTAGTAAGTGTTCTGGCCTTTTACTTAGGGCGTTGGTCTTTTACCTTATTTTCGGGGTTAGGTTTATTGCTGATATATAATTTAGGGTTTTGGAGTCATACGATGGATACTTTGGCGCTAGTGTTAACCTCAGCGTTAATTTCAATCGTCATTGGCATTCCAATCGGTGTCTGGTGTGCCCAAAACGATAAGTTTCGTAACTTGGCCACACCGTTGCTCGACTTTATGCAAACAATGCCTGCGTTTGTTTACTTGATTCCTGCTGTCACCTTCTTCGGATTAGGCGTGGTTCCGGGTGTTATTGCCTCTGTTATCTTTGCAGTGCCTCCAACGATTCGACTTACGAATTTGGGAATTCGTCAAGTCGCTGAAGATTTAGTGGAGGCAGCCGATGCATTTGGCTCAACTCCTTCACAGAAGTTGTTCAAACTCCAGTTCCCCTTAGCATTGCCGTCCATCATGGCAGGAATGAATCAAACGATCATGCTTTCCTTATCGATGGTCGTTATTGCATCCATGATTGGAGCCCAAGGTATTGGTGCTGATGTCTACCGCGCAGTGACGCAGATTAAAACAGGCCAAGGGTTTGAAGCAGGCTTGTCCATTGTCGTATTAGCCATACTTTTGGACCGTATGACACAGTACATTCTCAAAAGAAAAAGGAGCGTATGAATTTGCTGAAAAATAAAGCGAAAATAGGGATGTTGGTCAGTTTAGTTGCAGTAATGGTCATGACAGGGTGCTCCAAAGACGCATCGTCATCGGCAGAAGAAACGCTCGGAAGCCAGGTTCATCATGAAATTATTGGGATCGACCCAGGAGCGGGATTGATGAAACAAACGGCTCAGTCAATCAAAGATTACGATCTAAAGGATTGGAAGTTGGTAGAGGGTTCAAGCGCGGCAATGACAGCAGCTCTTGATAAGGCTTATAAAGATAAGAAGCCGATCATTGTAACAGGCTGGACCCCGCACTGGATGTTTGCCAAATATGATCTAAAATACTTAAACGATCCGAAAGGCGTCTTTGGTAAAGATGAGCAAATCCATACAATCGTCCGCAATAACTTGAAAAAGGAGGCTCCATCTGCATATACAATGCTAGATAGATTTGAATGGACGCCTGAGGAGATGGCTGTTGTAATGTCGGCAATTGCTGAAGGCAAGAAACCGGAAGAAGCCGCAGCCAATTGGGTAAAGGATAACGCCAGCAAGGTTGACGGCTGGGTGAAAGATCTCTCCCAAGATAAGGGGAAGAAGTTGAAGTTGGCTTATGTAGCGTGGGATTCGGAGATTGCAAGTACGAATGTTGTGAAAACTGTCTTGGAAGATAAGCTGGGCTATAAAGTGGAAATGCTTCAAGTTGAGGCTGGTCCTATGTGGGCCGGTATCTCTGACGGTAGTGCTGACGCGTTAGTTGCAGCATGGCTTCCAACAACGCATAAAGATTACTTTGATAAATTTGCCGGTAAATTTGAAGATTTGGGACCGAACTTGAACGGTACGAAGCTGGGATTAGTTGTTCCAACGTACATGAATATCGATTCGATCGCTGATTTGAATACAAAATAATGAAGTACAAGAAGAGCCGGTGATGATCTGGCTCTTCTTTAAGTTTAGTGAGCTTCTTTTTCTTGATTCCGGATGTTTCGGACAGATCGTTCCTCTTTCCAGATTGCAATCCTCCTAGCTAAATTAAAAAGCGGACATAGATATAAATACTGGCTAATACGACGGAGAACAACATGAGGGGGAAGCCATATTTCATAAAAGTAACGAATTTAATCGGATAACCTTCTTTGCTTGACAACCCAGCAACGATCAAATTGGCGCTCGCTCCAATTAATGTCCCGTTTCCGCCCAAACATGCACCAAGCGCTAAACTCCACCATAAAGGTTCCAGGTTATCTACTCCCATATTGCCCATTTCTTGTATCATTGGAATCATTGTTGCGACAAAAGGGATATTGTCTAAAAAAGCTGACGCAATCGCACTTAGCCATAGGATTAACATGGATGTCGCGATTGGATTACCTCCTGTCAGCTCAATCGCTTGCGCGGCTAGTTTGGAGATGACGCCCGTTTCCACTAGCCCTGAGACTAACACGAACAAACCGATGAAAAAGAATATTGTGGTCCATTCCACCTTGGTGAAGGCATTTTCCATGGCGTGTTCACCAGTTAAAAGAAGTAGAATAAAAGCACCTGTCAAGGCGACGGTTGCTGACTCCAGATGGAGCATTTGATGCAGGAAAAAACCAATGATTGTAAGCCCTAAGATAGAGACACTTTTAATCAATAAAGTACGGTTTGTAATGACTTCTTTCTCGTCAATGTGCATGATGCTCATCTTTAATTCAGGCGTCGTTTGAATTTGCTTACGAAACAGGAGAACAAAAATAGGCAGCATGCAAACCATGATAATAACGGCGATAGGAGTAAGGTTATTGATAAATGCTATGAACGTTAATTCTTTAACTGCACTGCCGATCATGATATTCGGCGGATCCCCGATTAGAGTCGCTGTACCGCCAATATTAGAAGCGAGGATTTGTGTGATCAGAAAAGGAACAGGATTCACTTTTAACTGCCTAGTTATACTGAATGTAACGGGCACCATCAAAAGTACGGTCGTAACGTTGTCAAGAAAGGCAGACCCAACTGCAGTAATGAGCACGAGTGAAATTAAAATACGAACAGGGTCACCCTTCGCTTTCTTAGCAGAGACAAGAGCGATATATCGGAATAACCCAGTTTCTGCAGTAATGCTAACAATGATCATCATGCCTATAAGCAGCCCTAAGGTATTAAAATCAATATGGTGTAAAGCGTCTTCTTGATTAACTACACCTAGGATGACCATGAGGACGCCGCCGAGCATAGCGATGATCGTACGATGAATTTTCTCGGCAATGATCATGCCGTATGTCACTAAAAAGATGCCAATTGCTAAAATCGCTTGTTGTTCCATAATTTTCCTCCTACATGTTATTTGCGTTTTGATAAAAAATATCCAATAAGGATATTCATATACGCTCCTTTCTTTGCATAAAAAAAGAGCCCAACCAAGGGCTCGGCATGGCTAAAAAAAACCAAAAGGAGCCCTTGGTGACAGGCTCCTCCAAAATACAACAAATATTTAATTACTTCATGATATGAATAGCTTACATAGAATATTCATTTGCGTTATAAATTTACAATGAAGTAAGGTTTATGTCAAGTAATTTCATGCTTAAATCCTTTTACCATGAGCGGCAATGGAGGAGTTTCTAAGTATATTGACGGAGTGGAGCAATAGATGATCTAAATTGTACCTATGCGCATAGTGTGGTAGACTTCACCTAAAAGTTGCTCTTCGTTTTCGTTCTCAAATTGGAGAATGGGGGAGGAGGGCAGGTAAATTTTAAGCAGAGTGGGGTCGCGCCATGCAATGGGTGAAAAAATCAATGCAACGCTGGAATTCTATTCACAACCAGATTCTTTTTTTCATTCTGTTGTTTCTCATTATTCCCCTATTTATTAGCGCCTTTTGGATCGATAAGCCTTTAGAGCGCGTGATTGAGAATAAAATCGGCAATGCGACATCAGAAGCTTTGTACCAAATCGATTTCAATATTGAGTTATTGCTGCAGGATATGCTGAAATCCGCGGTAGACATCTCAACGAACCCCAATATGACCTCCCTGCTGAAACAGCCGAATTCCGTTACCTATTACGAAAAGCTGCGGCTTGCAGATAACGCAATGAATAAGCTTTATTCTTCTTATTTTTCGGAAAGCTATGTAACTTTGCTCGATATGCACGGTAATTGGTTAAGCAACAAAATTGTTCAACAAGATTTATATGACGAGTATGTTCAATCGGATTGGTATAAAGAGATGTTAAAAGAACCGTTTGGCATTAGCTGGATGGCGAATGACAGCAACAATTATATTTATTACGACAGGAGTCAGCTCGTTACGCTGATTAAAACCATAACAGATGTGCAAACCAATCAAAATATCGGGATCGAGCTCTTTAGCGTAAGCGAAAGCGATTTTCGCAAGTATATGTCGAAATTGGACGGCAATGTCATGATCATGGACCAACGGGGGAAAATTATTTCCAGCTCCATGAAAGAGGGCATGGATCCCATAGAGGTTTTACCAGAAGACGTCTCCAAAATATGGGACTCCTCCAAAGGGCAGTTGATTGTGGAAAAAAATCATCGGAAATGGATTGCCAGCTATGACACGATCGGTTTAACCGGCTGGAAATTAATACAGTTTATTCCTTACGATACGGTGTTTAAGGAAATATTTGATTTACGCAGAACGAATATGATCACGGTCGGGATCATTGTCATCGTATTTATGCTGCTCGCGTTCAGCATATCTTACCGAGTATCCAAGCCGGTCAAGCTTTTAAATAAACGAATGAAAGAAATTGAGAAAAACGACTTTAACAGCTCTTTGGCGCTTTCGGGTCCCAATGAAATTGCTACGCTGATCGATACCTATAACCACATGGCCAGACAAATTCGGGATCTGCTTCAAAGGTTGAAGGAGGAATACGTTCAGAAAGAAGAAATGCGTTTCCGAGCGCTTCAGGCACAGATTAACCCGCATTTTATTTTGAATACGTTGAACAACATCAAATGGATGGCTTACATTCGCAATGACCGGGAGGTCGGGGAGATGCTGTCCAGCCTGGGAAGTATGATGGAAGCGAGTATTGGAAGAGGGGAAACGTTGATTTCGCTCAAAGAGGAAATGGACTATGTTCAGCACTATATTACCCTCATGAAATTGAGATACAACGATAAATTGAGTGTCGAGTTTCATATTCCCGAGCCGTTAATGAAGCAGGAAGCCATTAAATTTATGCTCCAGCCCATTATAGAGAATAGCATTCACCATGGAATTGAGTCGATGGAAGGAAGAGGTGTTATTACGATTAAGGCTATGGCCGACCAAGATCAAAATCAAATGATTTTAACCGTTACAGACAATGGGACAGGGATCCATCCGGACAAAATCGATGAAATCAATCAGAGCTTATTGCAAGGACATGGACATGCTGCATCGCAAAGTATTGGGATTAGGAATGTGCATGAGCGCATCCGGCTTCAATACGGTGAAGGGTACGGTTTGCATATCCAAAGCAAGGCGAACGAGACGACGGTCGAGTTCAAATTGCCGCTCAAAACGATTGAAGAAGGGAATGCTTATGCCTCTGAAAGTACTGCTCGTAGATGACGAATTTTTGGTTCGATTAGGTATAAAATCATTGATTGACTGGGAGCAGCATCAGCTGACCTATGTCGGGGATGCACAGGATGGTTTGGAAGCATTGGAGATTATCGAGAAGACGAGACCCGATATCATGCTGACCGACATTGTCATGCCAAGAATGAACGGTATTGAGCTGATTGAGAAAGTGAAGAGCGAGTATCCGGATACGCATATCATTGTGCTCAGTTCCCATAATGATTATGAATATGTGCGGAAAGCGATGAAATTGGGCGTAGAAGACTATATCTTGAAAGCGTCATTAAAGCCTGAAGAACTTCTGCAAATGTTGCTTGAGGTTTCGAAGAAAATTTCATCAAGCCGTGAGGTTCGGCAGCGCCAAATCGAAACCAAGCCCGCGGTGGAATTGAGTGAAAACGGAGGTTCGCGGCAGCTGAAGCAGTGGATTTTTCAGGGGAATGCCATGGCGGAAGATGCGCATGTTGCGGAAGAAAATAAAGCATTCTTTCTGAATGGCTATGTGTTTGTACTGATGACCATTCATCGTGATCAGCATCGAACGGATAGCTCGGACAAGATGAAGTTAATGAATCTTATATCCTTACAGCTGGATAAGAACACAGAGCGTATATTTCAAGATGTGAATGAGGAAGAAATCGTCCTGCTTTTTCCCAAAAAGAAGGCGGGAACGCATACAATTGACGAAGCGATTAGGTTCGGCAAGGAGATCATTGAGGCCGCAAGAAGATTTATTAATCTATCTCTTAGCATAGGGATTAGTGATGGGTCTCAAGGTATACAGAGTCTGCCAGACGTATACTCGAAGGCGAAACGCGCGCTCCAAAATTATTTTTATGAAGGAAAAGAAAAGGTTTATCTATATGGGGATCATTTGGAGAACATTCAAGTATGGAATGTGATGACGCAAGAGGATGAGACGGTCTTGAAAGTCGAATTGGACCGGATGAACGCGGCGGGGATTAAGCAAGTGCTGGACAGAATATTTGAACGGATGGCAATGTGGAAAGGTCCTGTCGAGAAGTGCATCCAATTGTGTTTACAGCTGCTTCATACGATTCAGAACGGCCTAAAACCTTATCAGGAAGACTTGTTCAAAGAGCTTGAGCAGGAGGAACCCCTATATAAACAAGTCCTGAAGCTTGATGAATTAAACAAGGCGAAGCAATGGTTCGAACAACTGATTGATGACTGCTGCGGTCAAGGGAAAGCACTTGGGGGAGGAAACTTCCGGGAAGATATTCAACAATTGATTCTTTACATGAAATCTAATTATACAGAGGACATCTCTTTGAGGCATGCCGCCGAAAGAGTCAGAATGAGTGAAAATTATTTAAGCTATTTGTTTAAGAAAGAAACGCAGGTGGGCTTTTCGGAATATCTCAATCAAATTCGTGTAGGAAAAGCAGCGGAATTATTGCTTGAATCCAAGCTGCCTGTCTATGCGATCGCAGAAAAGGTAGGCTATGAGAATTTTAATTATTTTGGCCGAATCTTTAAGAAAACGATGGGTGTAAGCCCCCAACAATACCGTGTAAAGTTCAAATCCTCCTTATCCTAAGGAGGATTTGTTGTTTTTGTTTGCTCATTCGTAAAAAAGTGAACAATGATCGTGGAAAAGTGAACAGCCGTAAAAACTCCTTATTTTTATGAACAAAACCGATAGATACGTTCCTGTTTTATAAAGTTTCGGTAAACTATAATAATTTCTGTAAGCGCTATACAAATAGAAAAACAACTAGAATAACAGTTTATGATTTGGAGGGGTGAAGATGACGACCAGAGTTGCTAAGGCGTCGCAGTCTATTAGAGGTGAATTTTGGGGGCTCTTTTTTATTGCTCCATTTGCCATCTTGTTTCTTATTTTTGAGATTTACCCGATTGTGAACGCCTTCTATCTTAGTTTTTTCGATTACGGATTAGGGAAGAAGGAATGGATTGGGCTTGGGAACTATGCGGAATTGATGTCAGATCGCGTCTTTTTACGCTCCATCGCCAACACATTCGGTTTTGTTGTCGGCACAGTGCCATTAACATTTATTTTCGCCATATTTGCGGCTGTGCTCATTTATGGCAAACATAAGCATATTGCCTCTTTCTTCAGAGGTGCGTTTTACTTGCCGATCATCACTTCTCAAGTCATTCTTTCCTTAATTTGGGCTTGGATCTATAGCCCTGTGAACGGGATTGCCAACTATGCCTTATCCTTGTTCGGTGCAAAGCCGGTCATGTGGCTTTCCGATGAGCGAGTAGCCTTATTAGCGCTGATTCTAGTCGTTGTGACCTTTAACGTGGGACAACCTATTATTTTACTATTAGCTGCATTGGGTAATATATCTCCTGAGTACTATGAGGCCGCGGATATCGATGGGGCTTCAGCGCCAAGAAAGTTCTGGCACATTACGCTGCCGCTCTTGAAACCGACATCGTTGTATATTCTGGTCATGTCAACGATATGGGCCTTCCAAACCTTTGTTGTTGTACAAATGCTAACGGGAGGCGGACCCAACTACGCCACTTCCACGATTATGTTTTTGTTATATGAAACCGCATTCGTGTATGGAAAGCTTGGCGCAGCCTCTGCAATGGGCATCATTATTACTGTCCTGATTTCGATTGTGGCCGTTGTTCAGTTTAAGCTCATGAAGTCAGATATTCAATACTAAGGGAGGAGTACTCATGGCTAAATCATCTTACTTGATCATGAAGGCATTGGGGAATATCCTTCTGTATGTATCTGCCGCATTGTTTATCTTTCCGTTGTATTGGATGTTTACCGGCGCTTTTAAGAACCAGTCTTCCAGCGTGAAAATTCCTCCAGACTGGATTCCTACAAAAATAACATTGGCGAACTTCTCCAATCTGATCAATGACGGCTCCATCTTTTATTGGTTATATAATAGCGGTTTCGTTTCTGTTATTGCCACTGTTGGCGTTGTCCTCATTGCATCCATGGCTGGTTACGCTTTAACCAAGCGGAAATTCAAAGGCTCTGAATTTTTCTTTAGCGCCGTCTTAATTGCAATGTTCATTCCTAGACAAATTACCCTTGTCCCTTTATTTACGATGATGCGGGACCTTGGTCTTGTAAACAATTTGGCAAGCGCCATTTTGCCGGTGTTGACCATTCCGTTTGCGGTATTCATGATGAAGCAATTCAGCGAATCCGTACCGACTGAACTGTTGGAAGCCGGAAGAATCGATGGCTGCTCTGAAATCGGATTGTTTTTTAAACTGTTCTTCCCGATCATTAAACCTGCCATTGGCGCGCTTGCCATCTTTACATTTACGTATGCCTGGAACGATTACCTCTGGCAGCTGATTATGCTCAGCGATAAGACCAAAATGACGATAAATGTGGGTATCTCAACACTCGTATCGGAATATGTGGCCAATTATGGGCTGCAAATGGCTGCCGCATCCCTTGGTTTTATACCGGTATTCATCATTTTCATCAGTTTTCAGAAGTATTTCGTGAAAGGTATCACACTTGGCGGTGTAAAGGGTTAAATTTCAAATTGCCCCTAGGATACTACTTTAGGAGGTGAGCCCTCGTCCCAATCGAGCAAGAAAATTGTTTTAACGGTTTCCGATTTGAAGAATTAAAAATTGGAGGGGTTTACATGAAAAAGCTTGCCATTACTTTGTTGTCTTCGGCGTTAGTTGTAACAGCTGCCGCGGGATGCGCCAAAACAGACGAGAAAAAGAACGCGGGCAATGCGCCGGCAGCGACAACAGCTTCGAAAGAGAAAGTCGAGCTTACTTGGTGGGTTGATGCACGCGGTGATGTGAAGCAAGTCTATGATGACATCAAAGCAGGATTTGAAAAAGCGAATCCAAATGTGAAAATTAACATGGTTGTAACACCGGATGACAAAATTAATGAACGAATCAGCGTTGCCGCCAATACGAACGAAGTTCCTGACATTCAACAAGGTTCATTCTTCTGGCCATTGTCTTATGCCAAAAAAGGCTTGCTGGTTCCGCTTGACGATATTATTGACAAACAAGACTTCGAAGAAAAAACATTGAAATCCGTTTCGGTTGACAACAAGGTCTATATTTTTCCAAACAGTACAGTAGCTATCGGTCTACTAGTTAATAAAGATTTATTCAAAGCAAAAGGTGCGCTGGATCTGCTCCCTCAAAACATGCAGCCGTGGTCTTCCGAACAGTTTCTAAAAGCGGCAAAGGCAGTGACGGATCCGTCGAAGCAAACTTACGGTTACGGGCTTTATGCTGGGGATTCCGGCGGTGACCAAGGAACTCATTCAATTCTATGGGGTTTTGGCGCAAAAACGTGGAATGAAGACGATACCAAGGCAACTCTGAACTCTCCGGAAGGCGTTAAAGGGCTTGAATTCTTGACCAAGCTGACGGATGAGGGCGTAGTTCCGCCAGGCGCGGCCGGCCTAAAAGCGACTGCGGTATTCAACGATATGTTCGTTCAAGGCAAGCTTGGCATGGCGTTTGGCAATATCGGGAATTTGCCGACGCTGAATAAGGCATTTGCTGAAGGAAATGCCAAGAAATTCGATGTCGATATCGTTCCTTTCCCTTCTGTGGACGGAAAATCTTCAAACACGGTATTGTTCGGTTACGGCACTTGGATGTGGAATACGAAGAATGAAGTGAAAATGAAATGGGCCAAAGAGTTTGTGAAATTTGCCAACAACCCGGAAAACATGGGCAAGATGACCCAAGCGGAATCTGTCATTGTAGCGCGCAAATCGCTTGCGAAAAGCTATGAGCACGGCACAATGAAAAGCAAAACCATTGAATTGTTCAAATATGCAGGAGACATCGGTGTATCCGTTCCAGGATACCCGCAGACTCGCGCTGCTTTCTACCCTGAGGTTCAAGCCGCATTGACGAAGGCCAAAACAGCTCAACAAGCATTGGACGACTGGGTGAAGAAGTCAAACGATATTATTGCAGCTTCGTCGAAATAGATCTTTTTATAAGTGAAAATACGTTTCCGGGGTTCGTATCACCGGAAACGTATTTCATTCAAGACAAAATCAAAGGAGAATGAACAACATGAAAACTTATGACTTAGAGCGATTCAAAGGTATCACAGTAGCTATGTATTCTTGCTATGACGAGAAAGGCGAAGTGAGCAAAGAGGCGGCTAAAAAATTAGCTCGTCACTATGCCAATATTGGCGTGAATGGTTTATACGTGGGAGGCAGCTCCGGGGAAGGGATGCTTCAAAACGTCGAGGAGCGGAAGCAAACGCTTGAGGCGGTCATGGAGGAAGTTGGCCAAGAAATGACGATCATCGCACATGTTGGCGCACCTTCCACCAGAGATAGCGTCGAGCTATCCAAACATGCTGAGCAAGTAGGCGCTCATGCGATATCGGCCGTACCGTCGATTTATTACCGCTTGTCCCCGCAGAGCGTTGAACATCACTGGCAACAGATGATTGACAGCACATCGCTGCCGTTCATTATTTATCATATTCCCCAAACAACAGGGTTTCAATTATCGAAAGCTTTACTTACGAAAATGGCAGCACAAGACAAAGTCATCGGTGTGAAAATATCCGCCGAAAGTACCTTTGAATTGCAGCAGTTTAAAGCAGCTGGAGGAGATGATTTCCTTGTCTTTAACGGTCCGGATGAACAGTACTTGGCAGGCCGAAGCATTGGCGCGGACGGCGGTATCGGCGGCACATACGGTGTTATGCCAGAGTTATTTATGAAAATTGAACAGTGCTATGTTGAGGGGAAAACGGAAGAAGCCCGCAAATGGCAGTTTATTGTGAACGATCTGATTGCGGAATTGCTGTCATTCCCATCCTTGTATGGTGCTTGCAAACAGATACTGAAGCTGCGCGGTTTGAACACCGGCGAAGCGAGATTGCCGTTCTTGCCAGTGCCAGAGGCGGAAATTAGCCGTTTAGAAGCAATCAACGAGAAAATCTTGTCGTATATCAACCAAGCTCAGGTCTAATTCATTTTTGGGAGAGGAAGGATGACACATGAGTAAAATGAGCAGCTTTTTTCCTGAAAAAGGGTTAATTGTTTCCTGTCAGGCACTTGCAGACGAACCTTTGCACGGCGGCGACACGATGACGAAAATGGCAAGAGCCGCGGTGCAATCCGGAGCAATCGGCATTCGCACGAACGGTGTATTTGATATTCTTTGCATTAAACAAGAAGTTGATGTGCCTGTGATCGGACTCATCAAACGAGATATCCCGGACTCGGCTATTTTTATAACCCCAACCCTTACCGAGGTGAAAGCCATCGTATCGGCTGGAGCGGATATTGTCGCTTTGGATGTCACGGACCGCGAGGGACGGTTGGAGGCTGTGAAGCCCTTGATTGCTTATGCCCACGAGCATGGAGTGGCTGTTATGGCGGATATCTCCACGTTGGAGGAAGGGGTGGCCGCAGAGAAACTGGGCGTAGATTTCATCGGAACGACACTTTCGGGTTATACGCCTTACAGCCGGCAGCAAGACGAGCCTGACTTCGAGCTGTTGTCTCAATTGTGCGCGTCTGTGCAGGTTCCCGTCGTTGCGGAAGGCCGCATTTGGACACCGGAGGATGCGGCTAAGGCGATGAAAGCCGGGGTCCCTTACGTTGTTGTCGGAAGTGCGATTACCCGTCCACAGCTGATTACTTCGCGATATGTGAATGCCCTGCGTAATAGCATGGATTCGGGGGAAGTGAAGCGATGAATTCCGGATGGTATGACGCTCAATCCCCTTACGCGATTGGTGTGGACATCGGCGGTACCAAAATAAATACGGGCATCGTCTGTGAGTCGGGAGAAGTCCTTCATTCGCTTAGCCTCAGCACCTTAGCGGGGCAAACGCATACGGGCAATCGGGCAATGGAAGCAGTTGAAAATTTGCTCCAGAAAGTGGTGCTGGAGCAGCCCGACTTTCGGGTACGGGGGATCGGTATCGGAAGCGCCGGGCAGATTGAATGGGCGAGCGGTCATATTCGATTTTCCTCCGATCTTATACCGGGTTATCAAGGTACGCAGCTTAAGAAGATGATGGAAGAAAGATTTCATCTGCCTGTACACGTCGATAACGATGTGAACGTACTTGCACTCACGGAAAAGCGGTTTGGAGCGGGAAAGGGAATCGATAACTTTATATGCCTTGCACTCGGAACCGGGGTGGGGGGAGCTATCGTAGTTGAAGGCCGCTTAGTGCATGGCGCATGGGGCGGGGCAGGTGAGATTGGCCATATGTCCGTTAATTTTCAAGGACCCTTCTGCATATGCGGAGGGCGTGGTTGTCTGGAGCAATACGCATCCGGGACCAGTATAGCCAGAAGGATGAGAGAGAAGCTGGTATCCGAAGGGCTTCCTGTGGAGGATGTGGATACGCGCGAAGTTTTTGCCCGGTGGCAGGCTGGCGAACCGCTGGCTAGTACGATCATGGAAGAAACGATAGCCGCTCTAGGCACAGGTATTGCTTCATTGATTCACACGTTTAATCCGGGGCTGATTGTCATCGGCGGCGGCGTTGCAGAAGCAGGTGAGCTTCTGTTTGACCGGCTGCGTCAAGAAGTGCGCAGTCGAACGATGGCTTCAATGTTGGATGCCGTTCGCATCGAGCCGGCCTACAAAGGCAATTGGAGCGGCATGATCGGCGCGGCTTTGCAAATCTGGGAATACGCAGACGAAGGGGTGCAGCTGTGATTATAGGAAATAGGGAGAATTGGAGCAAGGAACGCCAGTTTGTCCATCCGGTGCTTAGGAAAATCATAGATGCGGTACAAACCGTGGATTTCTCCAAGATTGGGAATGGCAGATATGTGTTACAAGGTGACGATATTTACTATACGGTTATGGAACTGAATGCAAGGGATGTGCAAGAAACCCGGGCGGAGAAGCATAACACGTATATCGACATTCACTTTTTGTTAGACGGCAAAGAAACGATTGGTTGGGCGGGAGAATCTTCTAATCTTACCGTGGTTGAAAGCAGCAAAGAGAATGATTATAGCTTGTACGATTCTGCTGCCGGGGAACAGTTCCTGGAGCTTACCCCAGGCATGTACGCTGTCTTTTATCCGCATGATGTTCATAGGCCAGGCCTGAGGGGAAAAGACGACCCTGCTCCTTCCCGCATACGGAAAGCGGTCGTGAAAGTCAACAAAGACCTTTTCATAGGAGGATAGTCCAGGATGCCTGTCGTTGATTTGTCGTTAGAACAGTTGAAAACCTATGAAGGGCGCAATCCGAGGCCAATTGATTTTGACGCCTATTGGGATCAAGCGCTTCAAGAGATGCAGGCCGTTGATCCTTGTGTGGAACTCATTCCGGCTGAATTTCAAGTGCCTTCTGCTGAATGTTTTCACTTGTATTTTACAGGTGTAAACGGAGCGCGAATTCACGCTAAATATGTGCGGCCCAAAACGGCGGGTGGACAGTATCCAACTGTGCTGCAGTTTCATGGCTATTCCGGCTGCAGCGGGGATTGGTCGGAGCTGCTGGCCTACACAGTGCTTGGCTGCTCAACTGCATGGCTTGACGTTCGCGGCCAAGGTGGGCTGTCCGAGGATACAGGCGGTGTCGTCGGCAATACTTTGCGAGGCCATATCATTCGCGGATTGCAAGATCATGATCCGCACAAGCTGTTCTTTCGTCATGTTTTTTTGGATACGGCGCAACTTGCCGCCATTGTCATGAACTTTCCGGAGGTGGATGCGGGCCGGGTTGGCGTTACCGGTTGGTCGCAAGGAGGCGCGCTGGCGATTGCCTGTGCGGCGCTTGAGCCGAGAGTTCGCAAAGTGGCATCAATCTATCCCTTTTTGAGCGATTACAAGAGAGTATGGGAAATGGACCTAGCAAAGGATGCGTATTGGGAGCTGCAGAATTTCTTCCGTTATTTCGATCCCCAGCATCTTCGAGAGGAAGAGTGGTTTACCAAACTGGGTTATATCGATATTCAAAATTTGGCACCGCGAATTCAAGCGGACGCATTGATTGGTGTTGGTTTGATGGATACGGTTTGTCCACCGTCTTCGCAATTTGCTGCAATCAATAAAATGAAAACATCGGTCAAGCTTGAAATTTATCCAGATTTCGGTCATGAACCGATTCCCGGCATGAAGGATCAGATCCTGCAATTTATGGCTGGTTTGTAGAACGCGATTTTTCTGAAACCAAAGAGATGAACATCAAATTTACAACGTTATCACTGGACTGGCTCGCGTCATCCTAGAATTCAGAATATAATCAAAAGCCCTTGAAAATTTCAAGGGCTTTTTCAACTGAAGCATCTAATTTTAATATGCACGGTTTACATCCTTATTTAACTGATAGATGGACCAGGCCAATAAAGCAGCAAAACAGGACCACAATAAGTAAGGTACCAGCAACCACGCAGCAAGTTTGGAATAAGGAAGCGTGAAATATATCAACAGAAACGAAGTGAAGGCTACAACAATCGTATCTAGGAAAGCCAGACGCAAGTTTTTTAGTTTAAACTCGATAAAGGTAAAGGCTTGATTAGCGATATAGTTGATCAACAAAGTTACGAAATAGGTTAGAGAGGCTTCCTGAAAACCATTTGTTTTCGTGTAAACAATGGCTATCGAAAGTGAAATCAGACCATAAATAAGGCTCCACACAATGCCGAATAGTTTAGGGGGAGGGCTCCAAGCTGGTTTATTAAGACTAGTATAATAGTTAACATCGGTAGGAAATAAAACAGCGGAGAGGGAAAATAATGCATATGAAAGGATAAACACGGTTATAAACATCATAAGAAGCACCTCCATAAAGTCGTCCAAGCTTAATACTATAGTATTTGCAAATCCTGAAAAGGATAACCTGTTGAGCAAAAGAAACCAGAAAAATTAATTCATTTTCAGAGTTGGCCTCTATCCCTTACAATGATGGCTTTGAAAGTCGACTTTCTGATAAAATTAGAAGGAAATATATGGTTTTTTAGCATAGCCGTATTATTTATTGGAGAAATGGAGTGAAGTCTGTGAAATCAGCATTGGAGCTATCTTCAAAGAACGGTCTCTGGGGTGATCAAGGTGATGGTACGTACATTAATCCTATCCTACCGGGAGATTTTAGTGACCCTGATGTTATCCGAGTTGGCAGTGATTTCTATTGTATTTCCTCAACATTGCATTTTTCTCCTGGGATGGTTATTTTGCACTCTAAAGACTTGGTGAATTGGGTGATTATTGGACACGTCGTCAATGATCTCACGCAAATAAGCCCTGAATTGAATTTTGACAAAATGAATAGGTACGGCAGAGGCGTTTGGGCAGGGGCAATACGATACTACAAAGATAAATTTTGGGTCTATTTCTGTACGCCGGACGAAGGATTTTTCATGAGTTCATCGATTCGACCTGAAGGCCCTTGGGAACCTCTGCAGCATATGTGGCAGATCGAAGGTTGGGATGATTGCTGCCCATTTTGGGATGAAGATGGACAAGGCTACCTAGCTGCCACAAATTTCAGCGATGAATACAAGATGCATTTATTTCAGATGAATGAAGAAGGGAACCAGTTATGGAAGGATACTGATTTCGTTTTCCATCAATATAAGGGCAGTGAAGCGACGAAGATTTACAAAATAGATGGTTTATATTACTTTTTCCACAGTGAGGTTCGGCATCAGGCAGGAAAAGATCTTAGAGTCGTTATGATGCTCAGATCTTCACATATCCGTGGTCCATACGAGGAGAAAGAACTCATTCATTCTCATGGTGAGGCACTGGATCGAGAGCCTAATCAGGGAGGTTTGCTGCAAACTGAGGACGGGACATGGTATTTTATCTCACATCAAGGGACTGGCGGGTATTATGAAGGGAGAACCTTGCATTTGCTTCCAGTCACTTGGGTGGATGGCTGGCCAATCATCGGAGAGGATATCGATGGGGATGAAATTGGAGAAATGGTATGGGGAGGCCAAAAGCCAATAGAAAGTTACCCCTTGATCACTCCAAGTACGAGCGTGAACTTTACTAATGACATGTTAGACCCACAGTGGGAATGGAATCATCAACCTAGGGCTGGCAAATGGTCTTTGACAGAAAGACAGGGTTATCTCCGATTGCATGCATGCGTGCCCCTAGAGGTTGGGAACTTTTTTACAGTCTGCAATATACTTACGCAACGAAGCTTGAGAACGGTAAATAATGTAGTCTTCACTAAGATAGATCTATCTGGAATGGAAGATGGGCAAGAGGCAGGCTTATGCCATTTTGGAACGAGGTATTGTACGATTAGTATTAAACAAGAGGGAACAGTTAGAACAATCCGATACAACGATACAGGTATTCAATCTATAGGATCTCGAATCAGTCAATGTGACCTATGGTTAAGATCTTGTTGGGGGCTAGACGGAATCAACACCTTCTCTTATAGTCTTGATGGTAAAAATTTCATCGATTTCGATGAACGCTATCAACTCAACTGGGGCAATTATCGGGGAGATCGAATCGGCCTATTTAGCTTTAACAATAAAGCGGAAAATGGATATTTGGACATTGAGTGGTTCCACTATCGATATGGAGGCCCTCAGGGGCAATGAATTGGAGATTTAGTTACATGTTGAGAGTGCTTTGTAGGTTATGATAAGATTGTTAGGTATAAAAAGAGAAATTGAGGTGAGAAGCTTGGATCGACTTTATGATATGTTACACTTTAACTCGGAGTTCGTAGATAAGAGGGAATTTGAAAAATATAAAACATCTAGGTTCAAAGAGAGAAAGATGGTTGTTATTACTTGTATGGACTCAAGACTTACTGAGCTCCTACCCCGAGCATTAAATATAAAGGATGGGAATTCCAAAATCATTAAAGATGCTGGAGCGATTGTATTGCACCCATTCGGCAGCGTTATGCGTAGCGTAATTGTCGCTGTATATGAATTAAATGCAGACGAAGTGTTTGTGGTCGGGCATCATGATTGCGGGATGAGCTGTATTGACCCTGGCGAAACGATTAATAAGATGATGGAGAACGGCATATCTTCCGAAACTATCGAAACCCTCGAAAGTTCCGGAATTAATTTGCAACAGTGGCTGCACGGTTTCGATAGTGTTGAGGATTCCGTCAAAGGAAGCGTGCAAACGGTCAAAAACCATCCCCTCCTGCCAAAAAACATTCCAGTTCATGGCCTTGTAATCGACCCGGAAACAGGAAAGTTAGATCTAATCGTTGACGGTTATAAACATAAGGAATCATAGGAAAAACTATAAATTATGAAGACGAAACGGCAGCCGCTCATTGATCGGCTGCCGTTTCCTTTGGAAGCAGCTTAACCTACAAACTTCTCCCTAACAAGGTGCCAACTTGTTTAGCCATAACTTGAGGCGGATAGGGCATGCCGTTTCTGATCCACCATTCAATCACGCCTGCATAAGCGGTACCTGCATATTGCAACATGACATCATCCAGTAAATCTGTATTTCTTCCGCTGTCTCTGTCAATTTCACCCTTGAATCCTTCTATAAAAGAAGCAAGAAGCCGAGCTCGAAATGCAGCTGGGTTCCCAGTACTTGCAAGCATGGTTGAGAAAAACAAATAATTTTTCTCGAAATATTCAAAGTAGGGTACAAGAGCCTCGTTCCAATCCAGCTTACAAGCCCATTCATCCATCTCCCCTAATTCATTGAGGTGTGTTTGAATGAGTTTATCCAATAAATCAAATTTATCCTGATAATGAAGATAAATGGTTCCTCGATTTAGGTTAGCCCGATCTGAAATATCCTGAATGGTTATATCATCGAAATTTTTTTCAGCCATCAGTTCGATAACAGCTTTTTTCAGAGCTTCCTGCGTTTTAAGGATGCGCCGATCTGTTTTAGCCATTGTATATTCACCAAACTTTCTAAGATACTTAACACATTCCGCAGTTCTGTTGATATATCAACAGATTGCGTTTTTTTAACCATTGAACTTACGTGCCTAATAATATAATAATAGACACTAGTTGGTTAATCAAATTTATTTCGCTAATCAAATCGAATTGATTAATCATCTTAATCTGCTTCATTGAAGGGAGACAACACACATGTGCAAAACTCACGTTCTAAGTGTTCCAGCGGCCAAAGCGCCATTTGAAAAGACTACGATTGAAAGACGACAATTACGACCGGATGACCTGTCGATTGATATTAAATTTAGCGGCATTTGTCATTCCGATATTCATAGTGCACACGGGGATTGGGCAGGCGGGATTTTCCCGATGGTGCCTGGTCATGAAATTACTGGGGTTGTAACGGCCGTTGGAGAGAAGGTGACGAAATTTGCTGTAGGTGACCGCGTTGGTGTTGGCTGCTATGTGGACTCTTGCGGAGAGTGCGAATATTGCCTCCGAGGAGAGGAGCAGCATTGTTCGAAAGGCTTTGTAGCTACCTATAACTCCTTGGACTATGATGGCAATCCAACCTATGGCGGTTACAGCCAAAACATTGTTGTTACTGAGAGGTTCGTTGTGCATATCCCGGATGGCATGGAGTTAGATGCAGCCAGTCCGCTTTTGTGTGCCGGTATTACCACTTACTCCCCTTTGAAACGTTGGAATGCCGGTCCAGGAAAAAAGGTAGCTATTCTGGGGATGGGTGGCTTGGGCCACGTCGCGATACAATTCGCGCATGCGATGGGAGCAGAAGTTACAGTGTTAAGCCGTGCGAAAGATAAGGAAAACGAAGCGCTAAGTTTTGGTGCGGATTATTATTTTTCAACGCTTGATCCTGAAACCTTTAAAATGCTAGCCGGCCGATTCGACCTGATTCTCAACACCGTATCCGCCAACATTGACGTCGACTCGTATTTATCGCTACTTCGTGTGGACGGAACGCTTGTTAATGTCGGAGCACCCGCGGAACCGAGTCAATACAACGTGTTCTCCCTAATCATGAGTCGCCGCAGCATTGCGGGGTCCTTGGTTGGTGGACTTGCGGAAACACAAGAGATGCTTGATTTTGCTGCCGCGCATGGCATTCTGCCTCAAATTGAGATTATCCGTGCCGAGCAAATAGACGAAGCGTATGAGCGAATTTTGCGTAGTGACGTGCGATACCGATTCGTTATCGACATATCGACTTTATAGACGAATGTACGATAAACTTAAAAATCATTCCCTCCGATTGGCTTTAATATTGGCGGCATTTTCCGCATTGGGACCATTTACAGTCGATATGTATCTCTCGTCACTTCCGCAAATCATGGATTTTTTCGGAAGTAACGCATCCATGATTCAAGCTAGTTTAACAGCCAGCCTACTAGGTTTAGGCTTAGGCCAGATGGTCATGGGACCTTTGAGTGATAGGTATGGAAGACGTGCGCCGTTGCTGATCTCCATGGTTCTTTATATTGTTTCATCGTTTGGTTGTGCTTTAGTACCCAATATTGAATCTTTTATCATTTTACGCTTCGTCCAAGGGGTGGCAGCATCGGCCGGACTTGTGATTTCTCGTGCGATTGCTCGGGACAGATATAATGGGATCCAATTGACGAAATTTATCTCTCTGCTTACGATGATCAGCAATATCGCTCCATTAATATCCCCAAATGCCGGAAGTACCGTTACATCGTTCAGTTCATGGGTTGGTGTGTTTGTTTTTTTGGGGCTTCTAGGAATACTATTAACTGGGATTACAAACTGGGGGTTAGAGGAAAGTTTACCAGATCAGCATCGTGTCCAGGGAACCGTCAAGGAATTAATGAGAAACTACAGTCGTCTGTTTCACGATCGAACATTTATGGGATATGCGCTTGTAAATGGTATTTTGTTCGCTGGTGTATTTGCCTTTGTTGCCGGCACGCCGTTTATTTATCAGAACATTTATGGTGTGTCGCCGGGAATATTTTCAATCCTGTTTGCGATGAACGGACTTGCCATTATGATTGGAGCTCAAATAGTCAAACGTATGGCTGACCTGCTGACAGAGCGCAATATAATTCGTATCGGTTTATTGCTGTCCCTTATTTCTACTTCCGCACTCCTGATTACAGTTCTCTCTCATGGATCTTTACTGGCAGTATTTGTTTCAACCTTCTTATTTGCAGTATCCATTGGGATCATTGGGCCGGTTTCTATTACCTTAGCGATGGAATCGCATGGACAAATGGCGGGGAGTGCGTCTGCCGTTATAGGGACTTTTCAATTCGCTCTAGGAGCAGTAACTTCGCCTCTTGTGGGAATCGCAGGAGAGTATTCAGCAGTCCCTTTTGGAATCGTTATATTTACAACTAGTTTATTGGCAATCGTTGCCTACATCGTCCTCATTAGGAAGGTGGAGACTGTAGGCGTTTTAAACCACACGAAAAAAAATACTTAATTCTAATGGAGGAATATAGAAAATGGAAATTAGAAAAGTCGGGTCTGTGCCTTCGGGTAAAGGACCATCTGAATATTTCACTGGCACGGTTCGCATTGATCCACTGATTGAAGCAGCAGATCCTGCACGTGTAGCAGGGGCAAGTGTTACGTTCGAGCCAGGTGCGCGGACAGCATGGCATACGCATCCACTGGGTCAGACGTTAATCGTAACGGCTGGAAAGGGACGGGTTCAACGCTGGGGAGGCCAGATCGAGGAAATTAGTCCCGGTGACGTTGTTTGGTTTCCGCCTGGTGAGAAACACTGGCATGGAGCTTCGCCGACCACAGCTATGACGCATATAGCGATTCAAGAGCGACTGAATGGAAAAGCTGTTGATTGGATGGAAAAAGTCAGTGACGAGCAATACCAGTCTTAGGGAGGAGAAAGTATGATTGTAACAAACTTAAGCAAAAGGATTAAGTCAACGACGATTTCTAGGGGGCTGGAAGTGGGGGATTTCAATGTCGCACAATAAACAAGTAGCCCTTGTCACAGGCGCGAACCGGGGTATTGGATTTGAGCTTGTCAAACAATTGGCTTTGAATGGTTTTCGGGTTATTTTAACGAGTCGCGATCAAGAAAAAGGTCATGAAGCAGCTCAAAGCCTTAAACATTCTGATTTAGACGTTTCTTTTGTACAAATGGATATCGATGATCAAGTGAGTATCCATCAAGCCTCGCTGATTGTAAAAAAAACATTTGGAAGATTAGACGTTTTGATTAATAATGCCGGCGTGTATCTGGATGAGAATGAACTGTTGTTGACGATGGATCCTTCTATTCTGGAGAAAACGATGTCAACGAATTTCTTCGGTGTTTACCATGTCATCCGTTCCTTTATACCGCTCATGGAAAAAAGGAGCTATGGAAGAATCATTAATATATCATCGGAATATGGAATGATGAACGAAATGTCGGAGCGTGGAGTCGGTGCATACAAGTTGTCCAAGCTTGCCCTTAATGCATTGACGCAATTGATAGCTGCAGAAATCCAGGGCGATATTAAAATCAATGCCGTCTGTCCGGGATGGGTGAGCTCTGATATGGGTGGCCCAGCTGCTCCTAGAACACCTAAGCAAGCAGCGGAGTCTATTCTTTGGTTAGCAACGATTGGGCCTGATGGACCGCAAGGAGGATTTTTTAGAGATGGAAAACCAATCGATTGGTAATGATGGATACGGTGACAGGCAATTCGTGATGCGATGACAAAATCTTTACTTCCTGCTCCATCAGACGGATCTTCTAGCGTATAATTAAAATGAATAAGTTCTGACCAAAAGCGACTGTTGTAGTTTGGAGTGCAGCTTGAAAAATAAAGGAGGCTGTATCGATGAATGTCAGTTTAAACTGGATATCAGCAGGTGAATTGGAAGCGCTTAAGCTAGTGGGCAAAAAGGTTATTCGAGGAGGTATCGCTGTCTTCTATCATGAGGACCAAGTATATGCCGTAGACAACCGATGCCCGCATTTAGGATTTCCTCTCCATATGGGGAGCCTATGCGACGGGATTTTGACGTGCCATTGGCATCATGCCCGGTTCGATGTCTGCAGCGGCGGTACGCTTGATCCGTGGGCAGATGATGTGCCGTCTTATGAAGTGCGCGTCGATGGCGGCGAAGTATGGGTAAATCCGGTTTCTAGAAGGGTAGAAGGTGCGGAGAAATATAAGATTAGACTGAAAGAAGGGCTCGAGCAAAATATCGGCATCGTTATTGCGAAAGCGGTTGTCGGACTGATTGAAGCTGGCGTGCCGGAGCAAGACATCGCCCGCATTGGCATCGAATTCGGGACGACATATGGAGCGGGTTGGAACGCTGGACTTACGATTCTCACAGCGATGGCGCAAATCGTCGATAAGCTAGACAAGAATGGAAAAATACTTGCCTTATACCAAGGCCTTGTTCATGTTGCTCGTGGCAGCTCGGGGCGAGGAGTCCGCCACTTGCTGTCGGCTCTGCCATCGACTGACGTGCCATTCGAACGGTTGACCGAGTGGTATCGCAATTGTATTGAGGTGCGGGATACGCAGGGCGCTGAGAAAGTGCTATTGACCGCTATTATGAAAGGCATTGACACGAAGCGCCTTTCGGAAATGATGCTTGCTGCCGCAACAGATCACTTTTACTTGGATGGCGGCCATGTGTTTGATTTCCATAACAAAGCTTTTGAGGCGCTGGAGTGGGCGGATGTGGTACGAAAGGAGCGGATTTTAACTTCACTCGTCCCAATGATGGCTAGTCCTACACGGAGCGAGGAGCTGCACCAGTGGCAGGCACCGGTTAACCTCGTAGAGCCGATCAAACAAGCGATCATTGAGCTGGAGCATAATGCGAAGCCCGCGGATGGGTCAAGGCAGCAAACAGCTCTTTCAGTGGAAATGGAACAGCAATTGCTGCAGCAGTTGTTAAGCGATACGCCGGAGCAGACGATCACTTTGCTGCGCGACCTGCTTATCTCGGGAACGGCTCCGGCGCAGTTGGCTCAGATCGTTGCTTTGGCCGCCGCGGAACGGATCGTTCGTTTCCATACGCAGAATGACTTTCGCGATTGGATTGCCGTACTTCACACGTTCACCTATGCTCATGCCGTACATGAAAGACTGCTGCAATCGAATGAACCTCATCTGCAGAGGGCCATTTTTCATGGAGCCGTCAGTGTATATCTGGACCGTTTCCTAAACGTGCCGACAGCTGCGCGGCCGAAGCCGTCCAGCTCCGCCACGCCAACCGATCATCGAGAGATGCTCGATTTGCTCGATCTGCGCCAACAGGTTGGGCCAGCCGCGCAATGGGTTGTGGACTACATACATGGTGGTGGCGATCCTGGAGCGCTTCTTAATACGCTCGGCCATGCGCTGCTGCGAGAGGATGCTGAATTCCACACTTTCCAAATGTATGAAGCCTCAGTGGCTGAATACAATCACTGGCAAGCGGTGAAGGGCTCTTTTGCAGAAAAGGCCAAAGAAACGATGCTGCTCGCCTGTACTCGATATCTGGCAGCACATGCACCAACCGCGCGTGAGCTCCCGCATACGGCCAAAATTGCCTGGAGATTGCATAAAGGTGAACGGTTGTTTGAAGAGGAATGACAGAATGTTGAATCTCTATGGAGAGGCGGAGCTATCATTGCTCAGAAAAACAAAGAATCTCTTGTTTCGAAAGAAGTTGATGTAACCCCGTAGGGGGTTGTTTATCGCAAAGCGATTACAAAAACGGAGCACCGCAGGTTTGCGGGCTCCGTTTTCTAATTAACTATGGAATATCACAGCGATCACTTTGAGCGGTCAAAAGTTAGATATCGAGTTTGCGGTTACCAAGCCATTTCACCATTTCAGGATCGCGATGCGAAAAGAACAGGCTCTGTTTCGTATCTAGCGTAGTAATGGACTCCATATCCGCTTGGCTTAAATTAAAATCAAAGATGTCAAAGTTTTCAATAATTCTTTCTTTACGGACAGACTTTGGAATCACAACGACTTCTCGTTGTGTCAACCAACGTAAAACGACCTGAGCAACCGATTTATGATATTTTTCAGCTATATTTACCAATAGCTCATTCTGGAACAAGTTATTTTTTCCTTCAGCAAAAGGCGCCCAAGATTCGATCTGAACGTGATTCTCTTTCATGAATTTTGCATTTTCGATTTGTTGGTTGAAAGGATGTGTTTCAACCTGGTTTACTGCAGGAATGACTTCATTATGAATGATTAGATCGATCAGACGATCTTCATGGAAGTTACTAACGCCAATGGCACGGATCTTTCCTTCACGATGCAATTCTTCCATAGCCCGCCAAGAACCATGCACATCGCCGAATGGCTGATGGATTAAATACAAATCCAAATAATCCAATTGTAATCTTTGCAGCGACTTTTCAAATGCCTTTTTTGTGCGCTCATATCCAGTATCCTGAACCCAAAGCTTCGTTGTTATAAATAATTCCTCTCGTGCTACGCCACTGCGTTTAATCCCTCTGCCGACTGCTTCTTCATTTAGATAAGAGGCAGCGGTATCAATCAGCCGATAACCTGCCATAATAGCGTCATAAACGCTTTGTTCACATTCATTTTGATCTGCAATCTGGAAAACTCCAAAACCGAGTATAGGCATTTCGACACCATTGTTCAAAGTTACTTTTTGCATATAAAGTCCTCCAGTTTTTTATGATTATGTGCTAGTCAACCTAATGATATCCATAAGAGCCACTCTTTTTACATTCTTATTATGCATCAAATGATAAAGCGATCGTTATCCCAATCGTCTCAAATGTTTGCCTAAACCTCTCGCTACCACATGAGTAACGTAAAAGAGGGAGCAGTCGCCTAAGCTACTGCTCCCTCTTTTTCTTGCTTTACGCGTGGACCCGTTGGTCGTAGCCCGCCTTCAAGCGCTTTATATCTTCTCTAGGTGGAAAACCAAACATACGAGAATATTCACGGCTGAACTGCGATGCACTTTCATAGCCTACTCGGAAAGCTACATCAGCGGCATCCGTTGATTCAGACAGTAATAGGCGCCGGGCTTCCTGCAATCTCAGCTGTTTTTGAAATTGAAGCGGACTCATGGCAGTTACTTCCTTGAAGTGTCTGTGGAAAGTAGAAGTCCCCATATTGGCTAATTCCGCAAGCTCCTCGATTCGTAAAGGCTTATCCATATGATGGATAATTTGATCGATAGCCTCCCGGATCCGGTAGGTGCTGCTACCTTCCATCGCGATTTGGGCCAGAGTAGAACCATACTGCCCTTGAAGAAGTCTGTATAAAATTTCTTTCGTGTAGTAGGGAGCCAGAAACGGAATGTCTTTCGGTTTGTCCATTAAACGAGACAATCTCATAATCGCATCCAATATGGAAAACTCGATCTCGCCGACAAACATCGCACGTTTGGTACCCTCTTGCTGGTCGATTTGAATGTTTCCTTCATTTAATATCTCTAATATTTGATTCTGTGTAAATTCCAGCTTTAAGCTAAGATATGGTTCATCGGGAGAAGCCTTTATGACGTGACCGATCACCGGCAAATTCATAGAAGAAACCAGATAGTCAGCAGGACCATACTCAAATCGCTCCTGGGCCAGTAGCACGTCTTTAAAACCTCGAGCGATGAAACAAAAGCAAGGTTTGTATACCCTGTAAACAGGCTGAGACACTTGCGAGGCACGAACAATAAATAATGAAGGAATCACCGTCTCATAAACACCGTCTTGACCCGCATGTCGTTCAATCAATTCAGCAAGTTCATTCTGTAGGTGATCAATTTGTCCTGTCATCCTGTCCTCCTTACGTGTTGACCTTTGATGTTCTCATTATAGTATAACAATCTTCAATTGCGAAAGTAGTGACAAGAGGATTAGGCAATCATTTGAGACGAATGGGATAACGATGACTTTTAAAAGTGTAGCATAATAAGTAGGAAAGGGAGCGATTAAAATGTCAGATTCCAAAGAACTTACTATTGCTCAGAAGGCGATCGGAGATTTCGCGCCTAAGTTGGTTGAACTAACTGACAAGGTATTGTTTGGAGATGTATGGAAGCGCGAGGGACTTTCTCCACGTGACCGCAGTTTGATTACCGTAGCGAGCCTAATTACTGGTGGAAATACGCAGCAGCTGAAAAACCATTTACATTTAGCCAAACAAAACGGTCTGTCGGAAGAAGAGCTGATCGAAGCGATGACCCATCTTGCCTTCTATGCAGGTTGGCCGAAAGCAATGTCAGCCATTATGTTTGCAAAAGACGTATTTACATCCGAGAAATAATTAGCTATTCGGCCTACCCATCAAGAGAGGTGATCAAATGGAGATTCGTTCATTAGGAAGGACAGGATTAAAGGTAACCAATTTGTGTCTGGGGACAATGACCTTTGGCAACCAAGCGGATAAAAAGGCTTCCTTCGAAATTTTGGACAAAGCCTATGAGACTGGCGTGAATTTCATTGACACGGCCGATGTGTATCCGATCGGAAGGCAATCGCATGCCGTCGCCGGCGCAACCGAGTCGATCATCGGGGAGTGGCTGCAAGGTAGACGAGACAAGCTGGTACTTGCGACAAAGTGTTTTGGCGCGATGGGACCTGGCCCCAACGAGAAGGGCTTGAGCAGGAAGCATATCTTCACAGCGGTCGAGGACAGTTTGCGCCGCTTAAAGACGGACTATCTAGACCTTTACCAAGCACACCAATACGATAAAGACACGCCCATGGAAGAAACACTGCGCGCGTTAGACGACCTTGTCCAACAAGGAAAGGTCCGTTACATCGGAATCTCGAACTGGCGGGCCTGGCAGGTCGCAAAAGCAAACGGCATTGCGGAGCGGAAAAATTATGCCAGGATCGTAAGCGTTCAGCCGCGGTACAATCTGTTGTTTCGGATGATTGAGGACGATTTGGTTCCTATGGCACTTGATGAGGGGATCGGCATTATTACCTACAACCCACTTGCTGGCGGCATGTTGTCGGGCCGGTATGGAAAAAACGCTCGTATCGAAGAAGGGACCCGGTTTGGACTCGGGAACAATTCGGGGGTCTTCTACCAAGAACGGTATTGGAAAGAAGCGACGCTCGATGCAGTTGATCGGTACCGGATTTGGTGTGCAGAGCAAGAATTGAATCCTGTGACAACGGCCGTAAAATGGGTCACGCAGCAGTCGGGCATTACCTCCGCTATTATTGGCGCCAGTCGTCCGGAGCAATTGGATGCGAGCTTGCAAGCCGCTGACATGAATGCCTTAACTGAACAGCAGATAGCCTGGCTCGACGGGCTGTGGTTCTCACTGCCCCGCCGCAGCGAATTTAGTTAGAAAAGCGAGGAGCATGTCTGCCGCCGTGGCAAACTGCTCCTTTGTTCTGTTGCTTAGGATTCGAGACGAATGGGATATCTGTTTAAGGAGGCAAAAGATGTTTGCTAGATTAACTAAATTGTTTGCGATCAAGGGATATAGTTTGTTAGTCATTTGTGTTCTATGGGTAGGTACAGGTATTTCAATTTCACTGCCGTACGTAGCTCTCTATTGTACGGAGAAATTGGGCATGAGCGCGGCAGCCTTCGGCATTTTCACAGCAGTGGGTTCGTTAAGTGGCGTGGTAGCAAACTCTTTCATTGGTAAACATTCGGATCGCAGGATGGACCGGAGATTTATTATTATACTAGCAACTGTTTCATCTGCATTGGGCTATACTTCCTATTTAGTGTTTGATAACTTCTTGATTTTGCTTATCATCGTTAGTTTTTTTAGTGGTTTAGGGGCTGCCGCTATGCCACAAATTTACGCATACGCTCAGGAATCGGCAAATGAAAGCAACTCCGATGACAAGACTTTTGCGATGTCCACTTTACGTTCACTTGTCTCTCTCGGCTTCTTGGTAGGACCTTTAATCGGAACAATCATATTAGGAACTATTGGATATAAGGGACTCTTTTTAGGGACTTCTGCTATTTTTCTCACAATTGCATCTCTTGTTTTTATTTTTCTGCCTAAAAAAGGAGCCACTCAAAAAAAGAGATTGGGTTCTAGCGCAACTACACTCAAACGTAGTCAGATTTATTATCCGTTAATTGCCTTCATCTTTCTATTTGCGGCGGTCAATGCCATTAATGGGGTTGTTACCCCATTATTTATTGTCAACGAGCTTCATGGTACGTATGCCAATGTTGGAATGGTTGTAAGTATATGTGCTGGTTTAGAAATTCCCATTATGTTCTTGTTAGGCGCCGTAAGTAGGAAAATATCGAACCATTCTTTGATGATCAGCGCATGTTTAATTGCTATACTCTACAACATTATTTTAAGTGTTTCTACCGATTCCTGGCAGTTGATTGCAGCACAGCTCTTACAGGCGGCATTTGTCGCTATTGTTATGGGGTACATGAAGTCGGACTTGCTCATGAAATGAGTCAGCGAGGACACGGACGCGGCTGCGGCCGTATTGTTCTCCATATTTAAGGGGCTATTGTTTATCCAAGAACTATATGGCGGATATTTGAAGCTAGTCGAGATTAGCAAGTACAAGAAAAAACGCGCAAATCACGATCTGCGCGTTTTTATGGGCAGTATTAGAATTCCTGCGACGTAGGACGTAGAACGATCTCGTTGATATCGACCTCCAACGGCTGTTCGATGGCAAAGGTGATCGCCCGAGCCACCGCGCTAGCTGGAATAGCGGATTTGTAGAAATCCAACACAGTGGACTGCGCAGTGCCAGTGGTGTTGTATTTCAGGTCGCTTTCTACGGCTCCGGGTTCGATAGACGTTACCCGTACCTTATCGCCGACTTCATGGCGCAGGCCTTCGGAAATTGCACGCACCGCGAATTTCGTGCCCGAATAGACAGTGCCGCCCGGCGAGAATACCTTGATTCCGGCAACCGAACTGATATTGATGATGTGACCGTTTTTCTGAGCAAGGAAGCCCGGCAGAACTGCGGCGATGCCATAGAGTACCCCCTTGAGGTTGATGTCGATCATCGCGTCCCACTCATCGGTGTTTACCTCGGCCATGGGACGAATTGGCATAAAACCGGCGTTGTTGATGAGCACGTCCAGTTTGCCAAAATCGGCAACGACCGCATCGACGACAGCCTTGAACTGCACCTTGTCTACTACATCGAGAGGATAGGCGCTAGCCTTGCCGCCAGCCTTTGTAATCTGCGCGACCACCTCGTCGAGCTTGTCCTTCCGTCGTGCAGCCACCGCCACGATCGCTCCCTTGGATGCTAGGAGTCGCGCGGTCTCCGCTCCGAGACCTGTGCCGCCCCCCGTGATCAGAACGACCTTGTTTTCAATACCTTCGCTCATGTTACATCTCCTCTGTGGATATTTTGGAGTCTGCCCCCCATAGAAGCTTTAGGAGCTTGGATAAACCCTAAAATAAAGACAACCTAATGGGCGCTCGATAAAGATAAGTTACTCAGGGAGTGCTCGGATTATTAGTAGGCATCAAATTACAATTTATGTGAATAATAGTTACCAATTTCATCCCTAATATTATGATTTAGAAGGGATATTACGGATAACTTTAGCTTCAAATAAAAACGGCAGCTGATCAGGGATCAGCTGCCGTTTTTATTTGACATAAGGGGGAGGATAGAGCACAAATAAGCTGTTTTAAAGTCGACTTTTCGATAGCAGAAAGAAGAATCATCCTCTCCTAATTGAGAGTAATTCGGAGCAAGTCTTCAATCATTTGGCGAAGCTCCGAAGAATTTCTGGCGACTAGTTTAAACCCGCGGGATGCACTTGTTAAAAGATGCACCAACTTCTCTGGAGATAGGAAACTTGCGCTGCCTGCGGATTTCGACTGCGATTGAAGAATAGAGATCAAGACGGCCTCAAGCTTATTGTAGCTCGCATCAAGTGACTCTTGAGCGAATGTATATGAGCTGTCGGTCATTTCCTTTACTTCCGGCGAGTTCAACGATTGATCGAAATTGTTTACAGACCATACCTCGAATGCATATAAAATTTTGTCTTCAGGCGTTTCCCTGGAAGAAAGTCCCCCCACTATTTCTTCAATGAGAATGTCACCGTAATGAAGAATCGATGCGTTAAATATTTCCTCCTTGTTCTTGAAGTACAAATAAAGACCCGCGCGCGAAATACCCGCTGCTTCTGCTATTTCATTCATAGACACTCGCTTATAGCCATACTTGAAAAACACATCTAATGCAACGGATAGTATATGAAGCTTCTTTTTGTCGTCCATGAAGTTATTATTATACACTTTACAAACTTTGTCTAGTCGTATAATATAGACACATAGACATTTTACGTTAAATGTCTAAAAATCAAAAAAGGAGCCCTATTAAGATGACAATCACAGCATAAATCAAAAAAGATGGGCAAGGATTTGCAAATATATAAGGTCGACATTGCGGTTCCGTTTCATTGGCAGCAAGCGCATGACAAGACATTTATTATACTAACTTTAGAGGAGATCTTAATTATGACAACAAAGCAAAAACCAATTGGCTCCGGCTTTGGAGCTTCTGTGACAGCCGAAGACGTTATTAAGGGTATTGATCTTTCCGGCAAAATTGCCATCGTCACAGGAGGCTATTCCGGACTCGGTCTAGAGACTGTGCGTGTGCTACGTTCAGCTGGCGCCAAGGTTATCGTTCCGACGCGCGACTACAATAAAGCGGTGACCGCCCTTGCGGACATCGATGGTGTTGAAATTGAAGTGATGGATTTACTGAACCCTGCTTCGATTAATACCTTTGCAGATAAGTTTCTTGCCACCGGACAGCCACTGCACATCCTAGTAAACAGCGCAGGCATTATGGCATCTCCTCTGTCACGAGATTCGAGAGGATATGAATTGCAATTCGCGACGAACCATCTGGGTCATTTCCAACTTGTTGCCCGGCTTTGGCCAGCGTTGCGTAAGGCGAATGGCGCGCGGGTGGTTTCTGTTTCGTCCTGGGGGCATCATTTTTCACCCGTTGTGTTTGATGACCCCAACTTCGAACGACGTGACTATGATCGCTGGGGGGCCTATGGCCAGTCGAAGACGGCCAACGTTCTTTTTGCGGTTGCGCTAGACAAACGCGGCCAGGCCGATGGCGTGCGCGCCTTTTCCCTTCATCCGGGCAGTATCGTTGGCACCGGTCTCGAAAAACATCTGTCGAAGGAGGAACTGCATGCCGCGGGTGTCATTGATGAGAACGGGCAGCCAGTCCTCGATCCAACGAAAAATCTCAAGACGGTAGGGCAAGGCGCTGCTACCAGCATATGGTGCGCGACGAACCCACAGCTTGAAAATATGGGCGGCGTCTATTGCGAGAACTGCGATATCGCCCCTCTGGGACAGGACGCTGAATCCGAATTTCATTTGGACAATAATTCGACATTAACGGACTCCGGTGTAATGCCATATGCGGTCGATCCCGAGGGAGCTGATCGACTCTGGACCCTTAGTGAACAATTGATAGGTTTAAGGTTTGCAATATAAAAGAAGGTTGCACCTGTCCAACTGTGGAACGAAAACTTTGTTTCAAGAAAAAAGAGGATAGAGTAAAGGAGGATGTAAGATGGAGTATACGGATAAAGCAGTAACCGGAGCAGCCGTTACTTTTGCGAAGGATCTCGAATGGTTCAACACGATGCCAGGCGAACAAATGGCTATTCGCATCCACAGTAATCAAGTTGGAGGAGCGATAACTGTCGTGGAAGCGCGTGTACCGGCTTTGATTGGTCCACCAAAGCATATTCATAAGGAGCGGGAAGAAGTATTCGAGATTCTTGAAGGAATTTTCCGTTTCCAATGCGGGGAGGAGGAATTTGAAGCTACTCCCGGAACTAGTGTCGTGGTTCCTCGTGGAGTACCTCATGCGTGGGCTAACATCGGATCCGAAATGGGACGTATCCTTTTTACCTTCGCACCTGGCGGTATTGATGATTTCTTCCCTGAAATCAGCCGACATTCACTTGAGGAAATTGGGCGACTCGCAGAGCAGAATGACACACTCATTATTGGGCCTCCAATTCTTCAGCAACCATACTAACATTTGGAACCTGACTATTGGACTTCATATAATAAATTAAACAATGAGAAACGGGACAGTCCAGGACTAAATCTGAACTGTCTCGTTATTTATTGTGAAGACTTTCGGATGTTGGTTGAGAATGGTAAAGAAATGAAAGTTTTCACCCCGACGGATCGCGTTTGGAGTAACACTGGCTAGGGAAGTGCCAGTGTTACTCCATTTGTTACTTAGAAAGAGGGAGAAATGTCTTCTGATTACCTATCCGTGACAATGGCTAACTACAAGATAGAGACTTATTAAGAAGGAGTGTAAGATAAACTGGCACTAAATGATAGCTGTGTGATATCAGCTGCTGAGGCATCCGTCGACGCAAGTGTCCTTACACGAATACCAATACGATCACCGGCAGAGACATTTAAAAATCCTCCAACATTTAGATTCGTTGCGCTACGGAAAGTACCAGCTGTAATAATATTATTTGGAAATCCAAATCTGAGTGAACTAGTTAATGCAGTTGTCACGTAAGGTGAAGATAGATGATCAATCCCATTATTAGGAGCTGACGGTGCGAGGAATACTGTAAAGTCATATTGAAGACCTAGTGTATTGATAGAAACCACAGATGCAACCAATAAATCTGCACTTATTTGTAAATTTTGAACGGTACCATTAAAGGGGATTGGGAAAGCAAAGCCACCTGCTTCGGGTGGACTGGTTGATTGTCCACCTCCGCCAATAACTTCAACCGTATGGTTACCAAAACCCATTAAAATCGGAGCAGCGGATACTACTGTAGCGCCACTGAGGATGATTCCCGTTGAAAATGGAATTAATCCCCCTCCTCCTGGCCCAGGAGCACCCGTTGCACCCGTTGCACCTTGAGCTCCTGGCGTTCCCGGGGCTCCAGTTGCACCCGTTGCTCCCTGAGCTCCTGGCGTTCCGGGGGCACCCGTTGTACCCGTTGCACCTTGAGCTCCTGGCGTTCCGGGAGCACCCGTTGCACCTGTTGCACCTTGAGCTCCTGGCGTTCCGGGAGCACCCGTTGCACCTTGAGCTCCTGGCGTTCCGGGAGCACCCGTTGTGCCCGTTGCACCTTGAGCTCCTGGCGTTCCCGGAGCACCAGTTGAACCCGTTGCACCTTGAGCTCCTGGCGTTCCCGGAGCACCAGTTGAACCCGTTGCACCTTGAGCTCCTGGCGTTCCAGGAGCTCCAGTTGCACCCGTTGCACCTTGAGCTCCTGGTGTTCCTGCCGGTCCACGTGCTCCAGCTTCTCCTTGTGGCCCTCGCGCCCCAGCAGGACCACGTGGTCCTGCTGGCCCTTCAAATCCTCGAGGACCTGCTGGACCAGCCGGTCCACGAGGTCCCGTTTCTCCTCCGGCAGGTCCTCGAGGTCCTACTGGTCCGGCTGGTCCTTCTGAGCCCGCTGGACCTTGTGGTCCCATTGGGCCAACCAGACCAGGAACCCCTTGTGGCCCCATAGCTCCAGCTGGTCCAGGTATTCCTTGCGGCCCTTGTGGTCCTATTGGTCCTTGGGGGCCGCCAGCAGGCCCGGCCGGCCCGCGTGGTCCTTGAGGTCCCGGAGGTCCCCCGGCCGGCCCGGGAGGGCCTTGAGGTCCGGCAGGTCCTATTGGCCCTTGAGGACCCCCGGCAGGACCAACAGGCCCTTGAGGTCCCGTAGGTCCAACAACCGTCGGAGTTGTCACATTCACTTTAGGTGGGGGACATGATACCTGCACAATTTTTTTAATTACTCGAAGACGACGCTTTTTTCTTTTTCCTTTTGGAGGGCAAACAATTACTGTTTTCTTTTTACACCGTTTCTTATCATCAAAGCAGCTCAATAATGACACCTCCCTATAGAGATGGTTTATTGTACGTTGATAGTTTAATTTCGGGATGGACTACTAGCCATATGTAGCTAGACTAAGATCTATTTATGGAAAAAATAGGCATAAAGGAATTAGGATCAATCACTCGACAAGTGGTGTTATATGTGTCTAGGATTCTTTGAGAAATTTCTATTGATGTTTGTAAAAGATAACAAAGGAGATAAAATAAAATGAAAGGATGTTGCATAAACATGAGTGAGCACATATTGAACGAACAAAAGCCGGTTCCCAGGATGGAAACCGACTTTTCATGATCACTAAGACAATTGTGTAATGACGAGATGTGCGGAAACAGGCATTGTTCCTCCTGCAACAGGAGTTATGGTTAGAGCCGTGGAATTACCCGCGGGGTTCCTTACAGTGATGATGGAATTGATGACTGTTGTTTGCAAAATACTCATGCCTGTTATTTGCGAAGTACCTGTCGCCCGACCAGCCACCGTAGTAGCTAATTCAGTGCCATTGAGGGTTAAAATCCATTGACCAGCCTCCGTTACACTTATTTGAAATAAGACCATATAAGTCCCAATCGCTGCTAAGTTAAATGAACTGGGACCCGTACGAGTAATTGTAGTCCCGCTTGTAGGACCATTTTGGGGAAAGCTTATGTCGGCACCGGGAGCAACGGTTGCTGCATTATCAGGAGGCATCAGCGCAAAAAAATCAGCAAAATTTGATACTGCCGCTGTTCCTGTTGCGCCCGTTGCGCCTGTCGCTCCAGCGGTGCCCGTTGCGCCTGTCGCTCCAGCGGTGCCTGTTGCGCCTGTTGCTCCAGCAGTCCCCGTTGCGCCTGTTGCTCCAGCGGCCCCTGTCGCGCCAGTGGCTCCAGCAGTCCCCGTTGCGCCAGTGGCTCCAGCGGCCCCCGTCGCGCCAGTGGCTCCAGCAGTCCCCGTTGCGCCTGTCGCTCCAGCGGTTCCCGTTGCGCCCGTTGCCCCTGCGGCACCAGTTGCACCAGTCGCTCCTGCAACTCCCTGCGCTCCGGTTGGACCTGTCGGACCAACCGCGGGTCCGCCAGTAGGGCCTGTAGGACCCGCAGGGCCTGTGGCTCCTACAGAGATAGGGGTCTCAAGAATGCTTTCCAACTTGGATTGTAGAAGGAATTCTTTTCTAGATACCGCATTAATTGTACTTTTTACACTTTCATTTATTAATAATATATCACTGATTGTCGCAGGCGGTCCTGTCAATCCAGGTAATGTTCCGAGTACATATTGGAGCTTTTCACCTTCCGCATTGAGTATATGGCTTAAACCAAGCTCTTCCATGGCTATCGACGAAAGCAATAAATTGATCGCATCATCTCGCGTTACAGTAATATTAGGTGATATATTAGGAATATTTGCTTGTGACACATCACATTAACCTCCTTTGCATGTAATTCTGTTATAATTTATTCTTTTATTCTTATTTGGTGAGCTTTTTATAACCAACAGTAGAACATATCAACGTTTATGTTAATTTTTAATAATCTCAATCAAGATTTGGGTGGTATGTGATGCCAAGAGAACAAGAGGATCTTATTTGGCCTAACCGCGATAGCTTGAGAAATATTTTCAATAGCATACTGTGGTTTTCATTGGAAGGAAGCAATTATTTATCAAGTCGGTGTATGTAGTAAGTATTTCATTGTACCGTTAGTTAACATTGAACTCTTGCAATTCCTAATGCCAAGTGATGCCAGAGGATATTTTCAATACGATCTGCTTGGTTATCTTCACATTCCACGATTAAGATAACCTCCCCGTTTTTCCCGCGCAGAAGTTGCTTACGCCTTTTTATTACTTTATATATAAAAAGATCTATAAGAAATCCCAATAAAAATCCTCCTACTGCTCCAATAAGTCCCCAGTAAATTGGCCCCCATTGTAATTTAAATCCAAGACTTGCTCCAACGACAGAAAATCCCGTGCCCAATGCTGCTCCTGTGCTTATTAGTGAAACCCCATCTGAATTATGAATGGAGTCAAAAATTCTCCGTTCCACTTTTTGATTAGTTAAAGGGACAGCGAAAATGTTTTCTTTGGTCACACCGCTTTTTTCCAACTCATTGATAGCTAACTCTAGATATGTTGAATGCTCAAAGGTGGAGAAAATTTGCAACATTAGCTCACCACCTTTCCTTTTTTAACCTTGAATCCTACGTTTTGATAATTTTTGGCAAGGAAATCTTGTTGTTCTTTCTCGAACAATTTGTTATTTTCTACGGTATTGATATAGGAGTCAAAAATAGAAAACCCCCACATGGAAGGCATATATAACAGCCATTGTTTGTCCAATATTTCTGTTGCATTTTGGATTTTACCATAGAAAAGAAGCTGGACGGCTTCGAGCAAATGTGAAAAATACAAGAACACAATTGTCCAAGTAATTGAAAAAAATGCTACTAAAATACGGTGAATATGCAAATGTCCAAGTCCCGGCATAAATATCGACCAAAAAACAGACATGATCGGACTACGTTTGTCCAAATAGTTGATTTCTAGTGCTCCTAGACTGAAAGAATTAAAAGGAGCGTTTTCTTGTGCCGCGAGCAAATACACCTTGTTCATGTCGACCGCAGTCCGATAACTGTCCCAAATGGCAAAAAGATAAACGGGAATATACATTAACAACCATCTGGAATCCAAGGTTTGTTTAGCTAGTTCAATATCTCCACAAAATGTATGAATCATAGCTAAATTGATTTTGGCATTGTAATTAACAACCACTTCCCAAATGAAAAGGACCAATCCTCGTAAGTATTTACTTAACAAAAGGTGCCCAAATCCAGGAAAAGCTGCCGACCACCACGCCATAATATACGGATTTCGCAAATGAAATTGGGTTGTCCCGAAAATACTTACATGCGCTTTGAAACGCCGATAGTTATTATTTAAATTATTAAAGTTATCCATGAACATGCCCTCACTGTATTGTTTTGAGATGATGCCAAGGTAGTATTTCCAATTCATGTGAATTTAACGATTATCTTTGTTTTCTAACGCAGAACGTTAGTTCAACAACAGAGGTATATAAATCAGGGAATCTTCAATAATAAAAAATGTTAGAAAAACATATTTTTTGTATTCGGCTATTATCGGAGTGAACGATGTGCATAATTCTTTTTGGTTTTTTGCTCTACTTATTTCAAGCACACTGATTTTTTGTTTTATAATATTAAAAAAAAGAAACACGCAAACGCTGTTTCTTTATTTAACAATGGTTGGGTATGGTTATATCATCGAGACCATGATTTTTAATTTCTTAGGAAGCTATGACTATAAGCCAAATATTATCAAGCATAATGCTTTTTATGATAGTGAGTTGGGAGCATTTTTCTCAAACGCATTATCCTTACCGGTCATAGCAACCTTGATAGCAACTTTCCATTTAAACTGGCTTTGGATCGTCTTTTTTTCAGGATACTTTGTAGGGATTGAATGGTTATTTTTAAAGCTCCATATCTATACACATCACTGGTGGAGATTAGAATATACCGGATTAGGTCTTCTCATGTATTTTGGTTTGGCCAAGATCTTTTATAAATGGATATTGCATCCTTCAATAGGATTCAAACACAATTTGATGCTTTATTTAATTACTGGCTCCATTTCTGCGAGTGCCCATATTCTTCCGATGCTCTTTTTCATGAATCGCTTCTACCGTCCTGGATGGTTTGAAGATGTGGGTCGCGACTCTATCGCCTTCTCAGCAATTTACTATTTGTGTGCAAGCCTTATTTATTGCTTAATAGTTAAAATCAATTGGAAAATGAAGTGGATAAAATATATTCTAACAGGTTTATTTATTTACATAGTAAATCAAGTTCTTATAAAGATTGGAATCCTTCACAGTCTCGTATGGTGGGATCAGATGTACTATGTTTTTTTAGCCTTATTTCTTATCATGCTTGTTAAAATCATAGATAAAAGATTATCTAAACCCATATTAGTTAAAAATCCATTTTAAAGAAAACAGGAAGAAAGTTGAGGGCAGTAAACATTTGTTGAATGTAGGTGGTAAATGTACGGCTGTATCAATAACTACAGGAAATACCTTACCACTATAGAAAAAGACGGTATTTACTCCCACTTTCCGAGAGTAAACACCGTCTTTTTTCCCTTTGTAAAGTCCTGTTTGGTATGAGTTTCATTCACTTAACTCGCGTATTGCCCTTGCAAATCTGGCTATCCCCAGGTGAATCTCCTCCGGCTTCGTTCTGGCGAATGTAAACCGCACGTAACCCGAATCTGAACCATACACACTCCCGGGAACAAATATAATTCCTTTCTTAATTGATTCTTCCAACAATTTAGCGTCCGGAATATTGGGGATCAATTTGCACCAAAAATGTAATCCTCCTTCTGGCGCCGCGTATTCGATTAGACCTGAAAGCTCCTTCTCCAGTGCTTCGATAAGCAAATCCCGTTTAAATTGTAGTTGGATACGCAATCGCTCCAAATGGGGATCTAAATAAGATGACTGTAAAAATTGTCCCGCTACCAGCTGAGGAATGATGCTTAATCCAAAATCCATCTGTTGTCTAGCATCGGCTAGTCGTTCCACAATGGAACGAGGCGCTACCATCCATCCTATCCGTAAACCGGGGGCTGCGATCTTGGAGAATGAGCCAATATATAGAATTGAGCCCGTAGTATCCATTGATTTGAGTGGCAAAGGAGGGACACCTTCAAAAGATGTTAAGCTATACGGATCATCTTCCACAACAGGAAGTCCTAATTCACTAATGATATCAAGAAGACGTTTGCGTCTTTCTTCACTTAGTACCGTACCAGTTGGGTTCTGGTAGCTCGGATTCAAGAACACCATCTTTATTCGATGTTTTTTGTATAAAGCGCGAATATCTTCTGGCTCTATGCCATGATTGTCTACCGGAAGGCGGAACAATCGAAGTCCAGCTGATTGAAACATAGGCAGCGAATAGCAGTAGGAAGGATCTTCAATAGCAACTGCATCACCAGGTGACAGCAGGCATTGAGTGATTAAATATAACGATTGCTGGGATCCCGATGTGATAAGAATGGAGGATTCCGTTGTCGGAATGCTTCGATAATTGTTCAGAAATTCTACTAATGCTTCTCTTAATAGAGTAGAACCCTGAGGGTTATCGTACCCCATATAGGATGTATATGCGTTTCTACTCATTAATGTAGCTATTTCATCTGTGGGTGCTAAATCTGCAGATAGTTCAGGACTCGCAAAATCAATCAGCGATGGATTTTGAGCTAACGCTTCGCGGATCCTTCGCAAAAAGGGCAGGTTCGGAAGAAAGTTTCCTCCTTCGGCAAACCGACTCCAGTTTGGAGTATGCTTCGGAGTAGCTCCCCATTTGGATGTACTTACCTGAGTTCCGCTGCCAGTACGGCTTTCGATAATCCCAAGGGATCGAAGTTCGGCGAAAGCAGAAATGACGGTGCTGCGGTTCACTTCAAATTGTTCAGCAAGCTTTCGCTCAGATGGCAGATAACTGCCGGGAGGAAATTCCCCATATGAAATTCTTTGCTCTAGATGGTCGGCAATTTGCTCGTAAAGAGCTTTTTTACTATTCCGATCAGGTTTCCACATCTTAATATCCCCTTGAATATTCAATCAAACCGCACAAATTTTACATATATAATACCATTTATCTACGAAAATTAATCGATGTTTTCGTTTTTATCAGTTAGCATTCTGTGAACAAGGACCATTAGTGGATGGCATAAAAAATGAGTGATTGGTTGGTTACATGCATCCATTTCAATTTTATGATAGTAATCAGAATTACGGTTCATGTCATAAAAAGTTGAAAGGAGATGGACCAATTGGCAGCTTTGATATCTTTTATTTTGCTCTGTAGTGCGATTGTAGCAAGTCCTTTGCTTATCGCCATAGGAGGAGCTTTTCTCATCCGTAAAGATGAGCTTGATAATGCAAATAGTAAATTTTAACAATGACTATAAAAAAGTTTAATTACCAAGGAGTGAATTAAAATGAATAGTTCACAAAGAAACAAATACGAACAAAAAATGGATGGACTTCTCCCGCTGGCTATTATTTTCTTTCTTTTAGTTTTTTCTGGGGCTGTTTATTTTTTTATTAACGAACTTTTAATGAAGTAAGACGATGGTGTGCAATGGGAACTTTAATCAGAGCAGATCGCTTCGGCAACTGCTCTAATTGTCATTACGAATACCTGTCAACCGAAATTTCCGAATATGTTAGGGGAACGGGATTCCCAAAGCCATCGCGGTCTGAAATCCTATGTAGTCTTGCTCGCCGGGCGTTTCCCACCGGAAAGTAAGGATATGGCTTCCGCACTTAATATCGCCGGCTTAATGCGGGAATTGTCTTGGGAGCTTACTCTGGAGGTGTGATCGCCGACAACCTGAGCTTGATTTATACGACTTAGTTGCGTAGAGATGCTTCTAGAACATCCGAAGATAGTGTCTGCAGTCGAATGTTCAGGTAACAACTCACCACGCTGCAATTCCATCAGACAACAATTTCGTAAATACCAATGCAAATTAAAATAAGACCTCCAATTGCGTTTGAATACCGGCCAAACCATGTTTGAGCGATTTGATTTCCAACATGGACACCTAATGCAACTGTCAGTAGTGAAAACATTCCGATCGATAAAGTTGTTCCTAGAGCGGATACGCCAGTAATACCAGCACTAAATCCACTAGCTATACAGTTAAGAGCGAGAGCTACCCCAAGTGTCCAAGACTCTGTCCACGAAATAATATTATCACCATTACGGTCCACCTTATTGGGATTCTTAAGTAGGTTTGCCAATTCACTTGATGTTTCAACCGGTCCAATCGTGCTGATTTCTTTCATATTTGTTTTTATGCCCCATAAACCAACTAATATAATCATAGACCCACCAATCCAGTTTGCAAAAGCAGGCGGTATATAATTAGCAACGAGATGCCCAAATGCAATTGAAGCGTAAGCAGATATTATGGACAGAATGGCAATAAGCAGATTGGAACTAAAGGGAATTTTGGTCGAGCGAGCACCAAATGAAAACCCAATTCCAAGATTATCTAAATTCGCTGCGAGACCGATTCCCAAAATGCTGAGCCAATGCATCTATCTCTCCTCCAAACTTGACTTGAATGATAATTAAAGATATGCGGTGGTCTCTTCTTAGGTTCCTGCCTATATGACTGATCGAGTTGTGTAAAACCGCGGACTTGGCTCGATTGTTTTTTTCATTAATGGAGATAATGATATTAATGAAAAAGAGGTGGGTTACTCATGATATTTATTTATAATGATTTCGGGGGTACACATACTACAGCTTTGGCTGCAGCGTATCATCTGAAGAAATTGGACGAAACTCGCAAGCCCACGGAAAATGAAATATTGAATACACATAATTTCAATAAATTGGTGTACCAGGACAGAGGAAAGCTATACTTCCACGGGAAGGATGAGGACGGCAATAAGGTCTATACAATGGGGAGAGGCAGATCTAAAATCCTAGTTCCCGGCATTTTTAATATGATTGATATGTTGATTGAGAATGGGGTCCTAAAAGAAAAAATTATTTTATCCAATACGTCTCCAACTGTGCCTTTTTCAATGACATGTGGTGGGATGCTGTCACGATGGCTAAAGATTGATTTTTTAGGCGTACCGTTATTGGTTACCGGGGCTAAACAAGCTTATCAAGACATTATTAATCTCGTTCATTATACAAAACAAACCGCACATTCCTCTAAATCACAACTAATTATGTTGGAAAATAAAGAATTCAAATAAACATTCTGTATAATGTATTAAATGGTTTCTTCAAATATTGACGTAATGTTATGTTAAAGTAGTTTGATTAATGAATTGACATATTGCAAATTTATAATATATAATAAACGACATGACCAACTCAATTGAGATTTTTAAGGCACTTTCCAATGAAGCGCGCATTCAAATTTTAGAATGGTTGAAAGATCCAACAACACATTTTTCTCCCCAGGAAGGGGCTGACCTTATCGCAGTTGGGGTATGTGTAAGTCAAATTACTGAAAAGTTAAATATGAATCAATCTACGGCTTCGCAATATCTCTCAATGCTTCAAAGAGCAGGACTGGTTCACGCTACACGTATAGGGAAATGGACCTACTACAAGAGGAATGAAGATGCGATTAACGATATTGGTCGGTTCCTTCAGAAATAGCTTCATTATTTACTCAGAAAATTGAATTCGTTTGGAATTCAATTTTCTTTTAAGTCATCATATTGACAATTTGCAAAGTGTAAATTTTTTTGTTTTAACAAATTGATATTTTGCAATATATAGATATTAATTTGAGGAGGTATGTGTATAAAATTGTAAATGAAGCTTCTAATTAGTCATCTGTAGCGATCATAAAATAAACAAAATTTAATGAGAGAAGGATAACGAGAATGCAAAACTTTGAATTTCAAAACACGACTAAGCTATTTTTTGGAAAAGGACAAGTAAGCAGCCTAAGAAAAGAAATCCCTGCTTATGGCAAGCGCATCTTGCTAGTGTACGGTGGCGGAAGCATAAAAAAAATTGGACTTTATGATAAGGTTATCAATGAACTGAAGGAAATCGGCGCTGTTGTCATTGAGCTAGGAGGAGTTGAACCGAATCCAAGACTTACAACCGTTCAGAAAGGGATTAACCTTATCAGAGAAAATCAGCTTGATTTTATTCTTGCAGTCGGCGGCGGTAGCGTTATTGATTGTGCTAAAGCGATTGCCGCAGGCGTACCATACGATGGTAACGTATGGGATATTGTGACTAGTAAGGTGAACGCGCCTTCTAATTCTGTACCACTTGGCACAGTTATAACGATAGCGGGAACGGGATCGGAGATGAACGGAAATTCCGTCATTACGAATTGGGAAACGAATACGAAGGCATTTTTTAATTCCAGTTATGTACTTCCAAGATTCAGTGTTTTAGATCCAGAGCTTACATTTTCTGTGCCTCGGGATCAAACGGTATACGGCAGCGTTGATATCATGTCCCATGTCTTTGAACAATATTTTCATGGTTCGAGCTATGCACCTCTTCAAGAAAGAATCGGTGAAGCAATTCTTCGCACCGTCATTGAGACTGCGCCTAAGCTCGTGAACGATTTGAACAATTACGAGTATCGCGAAGTCATGTTATTAAATGGCACACTGGCTTTAAATGGACTTACTGCAATGGGTGTCAGCCCGGACTGGTCGACTCATCTTATCGAACATGCCGTATCAGCAGTCCATGACATCCCACATGGCGGGGGGATCGCGATAATTGCCCCGCATTGGATGGAACATGTCGCGACCGTGCGTCCGGAGAAAGTCGCACAGCTAGGAGTTCGAGTATTCGATTTGGAGCGTACTGGAAAAACGGATGCACAACTGGCAGTGGAAACGATCCAGTCTCTCAAGAATTTTTGGGAATCCATCGGTGCCCCTACCAAGCTGTCGGACTATGGAATCGATGACAAGGAAATTGAACTGATGACGGAAAGGGCTATGCTCGCCGATCAAATTGGGAGCTATGTTCCTCTTACAAAAGAAGACGTAAAAAAGATTTTGAGAAATTCTTTATAATGCACTGAAAAAGGGCTGTCTCCATAAGAGACAGCCCTTTTTGCCTAAGTTTAGAAGTAAGCCATGTTGTTTATCAGAAAGAATTTTTAATGCTCGATTAAATTGATTAGAGGAACTTCTTGCTCCAGTTCTGGCTGATCGAGTGTGTAGACCATGGCCGTCTCGTTTTTTTCATCAACCGTTTGGATGTAAATTGGAATTTCATTATAGGTCACATGCGCCATTTCTGGGGATGAGGCGATTTCTAATGCTCTGGATTTGTTCACTTTCATGATCTCCTTAAGGTAAATGTACAGACAATTTTAGCATGCCCTCAAATCGATTCAATTATTAGGCAACCTCTCCCTTAGTGAACTGTGACTTTTATTTTGCCTGTGATATATTAGTTATGACTAATACTATAGAGGTGTCTATATTGAAATATAAATTTATGATTCTATTAACTGCGGTCTCACTAACACTTTCGGCCTGTGGATCTAAACAAAAAGTTTCTAACGAGGAACATTCCGAAAGCCAAGCTCATGTACATAATGATACGCAAGAGAAAACGGCATCAACTGACGTTTTGCCGACTTTTCTTAGTTCACAGAGAGAAGAAATTCAAATGGTCTATCAAATAGCTGGTAAATCGACAGCTATTATAAAATGGATACCCTGCTACTGTGGATGTGGAGAAAGTTCGGGCCATAAAAGTAATATGAACTGTTTTATTAAAGAAGTAAATTCAGATGGTTCAGTTGTTTGGGATGATCACGGAACCCGATGTGGTGTGTGTTTACAAATTGCAGTTGAGGCCGTCAAGATGAAACAGGAAGGCAAATCCCTTAAAGAAATTAGAACCATTATTGATAACACCTACAAGAAGGGTTATGCTAACCCAACGGACACCCCATTGCCTGTATAAAGGATCTTACTTACCTTCTTTCACAAATTGTTCGATCCGGCTCTTAATGGATTCACGCACTTCACGGAATTTTGCGGTGATTTCTTCTTCCGTCCCAGTTGCTTTGGCAGGATCCTCAAAACCCCAGTGCCATCTTTGAGCATTATCATTACGGACAACAGGGCAGTGCTCGTCAGCATGACCACACAATGTAATAATGTAATCGGCGCGGCCTAGAATCTCGGTATCAATCACATCCGAAGTATGGTTTGAGATGTCGATGCCGTCTTCATTCATCGTTGCTACTGCGCGTGGATTTAATCCATGGGCTTCCAAGCCAGCACTTTTCACTTCGTATTTCTCCCCGCCTAAAGCTTTCAAATATCCATCAGCGATCTGGCTGCGGCATGAGTTTCCTGTGCAAAGAAAATATACTAACGGTTTTTTGTTCTCCATGGTTTTATTTCTCCTTTTGTTTTTATGATCAACGCGGCGACCACCACAATGACTGCAATCGCAACAATGAACAACCAGATATTCATACTTGTTGTATGAATGACATGAAGCCATAAATAAAGCCCTGAAAGAGTAATCAAGAGCGTTGGAACAGTAAGAACAATACCTGTCTTAAAATAAGTGCCCCATGTGATTTTTACACCTTTTGTAGATAGAACATGTAACCATAAAAGGGTTGCGAGTGACCCAATCGGTGTGATTTTAGGTCCAAGATCGCTTCCGACAACGTTGGCATAAACCAATGCTTCTCGAATAATACCGTCTGTATGTGTACCTTTGATGGCCAGAGCATCAATCATAACTGTGGGCATGTTATTCATGATGGAGGCTAAAATAGCCGACAAGAAGCCAATTCCCACAGTTGCAGCAAATAATCCTTGTCCTGCTAAGTTCTCAACGACTTTTCCCAGGGCATCGGTTAGGCCGGCGTTTTTGAGGCCATAAACAACGACATACATGCCGATAGAGAATATGACGACAGCCCAAGGAGCATCTTTGATCACTTGTTTCGTTTCAATCACCTTACTGGATCTAGCCATTAAAATGAAAATCAGTGCTACGACGCCTGCGATAATCGAAACAGGGATTTTAATAAAACCGCTAATTACATAGGCGACCAGAAGGATGCCAAGGATAACCCATGACATTCGGAAAAGCTTATGATCTTTGATGGCATTTGAAGGTTGCCTTAATTGTTTCATATCGTAACTCGTAGGGATGTCCTTTCTGAAAAAAACGAACAAAACAACCAAACTCGCCGCTAAAGAAAATAGGCTTGGGACAATCATGCGGCTTGCATAGGTGACAAAGTCAATACCAAAGAAGTCCGCGGATACGATGTTCACTAAATTGCTGACAATCAAAGGCAAAGAAGTTGTATCTGCAATGAAACCACTTGCCATAATGAAGGGGAGAATCATTTTATCCGGGAGCTTCAACGCTCGAACCATTGCCAGTACAATCGGAGTAAGAATTAAAGCGGCTCCGTCATTGGCGAAAAATGCGGCAACTGCCGCGCCTAACAAAATGACATAAACAAACATGAGTCTTCCATTGCCTTTCGCAATTCGCGCCATGTGTAGGGCTGCCCATTCGAAAAATCCGATATTGTCCAAGATTAGGGAAATGAGAATAATCGCGACAAAAGCGAGTGTAGCATTCCAAACGATGGATGTAACTGTCAGTACATCGTGGAAAGACACGACTTGGAAGAAGAGAGCTAGGATAGCGCCAGCAGAAGATGACCATCCAATGTTAAGACCCTTAGGCTGCCAAATAACAAAAGTTAACGTAATAAGAAAAATAAGTATCGCAATGTAAGTCATGGTTTCTCCTAATCACAACAGTTTAGATCTGCACAAGATATGGCATCTACTTTTTCTTTTTGAGATGGCAGGTGCTGAAAAAATTCGTTCAAAAAGGGTTTATCCTCCATGTTTAGCGAATAAAAAACCCATTGGCCTTTTTTGGCTTCTTTTACTAAACCGCCGGCCTTCAGTTTTCGCATGTGCTGACTCACATTGGGCTGACTGGTTTGTAAGAGTTCAACAAGCTCGTAAACACATAGTTCACGTTCTTTGAGCAAAGAGAGAATCGTTAATCTCATTTTGTCCCCCAGCAGCTTACACACCTCAGATAATTGTTCAATATCGGGCAAAGTTACACGCTCCTTTAAATTCGCACATGCAAGCCTTATGAGATTCGTAAATGATTATATAATTATTCAGTTATATATTAAAGTTAAGGTTTTGTAAACTATAAATGATTAAATCAAAATAATTTGATTTAATCCTTGAATTTTCCAATTATTATATGTTAAGATTATTTCATCAAATAAAATTGATTTAAGAAAGCGGCTGCGATGTTGAACTCTTACAGCCTGCTGCCCAGCTTGTTGCTAAAGAGGAGTTAAAAATGATGAAAGAGATTCCTATTTTTTCGAGTGTGGAGAGCCAAGTTGATTTTTCGAAATACGAACTCCAGTTTAAAGCTTTAGCAGATCAGAAACGATTGCAAATCATGTATGAGCTTACTCAAAAAGGCAGTGTCTGCGTTTGTGATTTGGTTGAGATAGTTAACATGCCACAGTCAAAATTATCATACCATCTGAAAATATTGCTTGATGCTAATCTAATCACGAAAGAGACCAAAGGAACTTGGAGTTATTATGAATTAAACCATGCAGAGGTTAACCGATTGCTTTCACCAGAATTATGCTGTATTTTCCGAAAAAGCGAAAATCTATCAAGCGGATGTTGCTCGTAGCCCACTTAGGTGGGTTTTTAAATCAAGTATTAATCAATATTTTTTGATATAACAAAGGAGAGATGACTCATGAGTCAGGTTCAAAATGATGAGGTACGTCAACATGTTCGCAATCGCTATAAACAGATTGCCGTTGAGAGCAATCCTAATGCAAGTTGTTGCTCCTCCACTTCACTAACAACAAGCTGTTGTAACACTCCTGATGAGGTTTCCTCCAAATTAGGTTACTCCACTGAGGAACTAAACGTTGTTCCAAATGGTGCAAATCTCGGTTTAGGATGTGGAAATCCTCAAGCAATAGCGTCACTAAAAGCGGGAGAAGTTGTCCTGGATTTGGGCAGTGGTGCCGGGTTTGATGTTTTTTTAGCTTCTAGACAAGTTGGAGAAACGGGTAAAGTATACGGAGTTGATATGACGCCAGAAATGGTTAGTCGTGCACGTCAAAATGCTCAGAGTCATGGATATGAAAATGTAGAGTTTCGTCTCGGTGAAATTGAGCATTTGCCGATACAGAATGATTCAATTGATGTTATTATTTCAAACTGTGTTATTAATTTGTCACCGGATAAAGAGCAAGTATTCAGTGAAGCTTTTCGTGTATTAAAACCAGGCGGACGCTTGGCTATTTCAGATGTAGTAATGACTTCCGAACTTCCAGAAGAGTTAAAAAGTGACCTTCATTCACTCGCTAGCTGCGTATCAGGTGCCTCTACAATTGATGAAGTAATGGTATACCTGCAAAGAAGCGGATTTCAAAGCATTGTTGTTGAACCTAAAGATGATTCTCGGGAATTTATTAAGGATTGGGTGCCAGGGGCTGACATAGAAAACTATATTCAGTCGGCAATAATCAAAGCCATTAAAAAGGGGTAATAAAGGGATCACTTTAATTTTACGGTATCGGTAACTCTTAAAGAGTCAAAATGTGACTTCTAATACTCTATTGTGAACAACTTGGGAAGACAGCTAATCAAATGAGATCGGCTGTCTTTTCAATTGTTGGGAGTTTAGTTGAAGATTGGATATAATATGATGCATTAGAAGTAAAGGAGGAGTATGAAATGGAGAAAGTAATACCTTTCTTAATGTTTCAAGATGGCAAGGCAGAAGAAGCGATGAGTTTCTATACTTCGCTTATTGAGGATTCTGAAATTACAAAACTTGTTAGGTATGGTCCTAATGAAGCTGGAGATGAAGGAACCATCATGCAGGCTACTTTTACATTAAAAGGGCAGGAGTTTATGTGTATTGACAGTAATGTTAAACATGCATTTTCCTTTACACCTTCGTTTTCGATTTATGTTGCTTGTAATACGGAAGAAGAAATTGATGAGCTTTATGGGAAACTTAATGAAGGTGGACAAGCTCTCATGCCATTAGGTAATTATGGGTTCAGTAAAAAGTTTGGTTGGCTGAATGACCGTTTTGGAGTCTCATGGCAAATTAATTATCTATAAATTCTAGCTAACTAACGAGAGTATTTAGTTAAATCAATTCATGGAGCAGTTGCCATCAGGGCAGCTGCTCCATTTCTCATTAAGCTAGAGGGCAGAATAATAGAATACCATATTCATTTTAAATTATTACGTATTACTCCCTATTTATTGGATTTTTAATTTTATCAATATATAAATCGAAATATAATTTGCCGTTCGTCCCCTTTACGGCGTAGCATACTTCTGTTAGAGTCAATTTTCTTTTTTTTAATTCATTATTTATCCAAGATTCGGAGATCTGATTTTGTTCTAAATTTTCATGAACCATTATACCATCCATGATCAGTTCAACTGGAAATGTCGTTTTCGTCTCTTTTTGTCCATTAAATCTGGGTATATCCTTCATTAGAACCTGGCGAAATTCAGGTTTTTTTAATACGGATAATCTTCCATTTAACTCAAGAACCGCGAATTCAACTTCCTGTATATCAAAAATATCCTTCTCCCGTAATTCTTGATTCAAAGTATCCAATGTAAGATGCAGTTTTTTTAGATTATCTTCCAGAATTTTTCCATTTTCAATAACAATTGTGGGCCGGCCAGACAGCCATTTCCTTGACTTCCTGCTTTTTAATGAGATGAATGTGACGATAAATGCAATACCACTGAATAACAATAGGGAGGCTAAAAGATTCCAATGATTTAATTTTGTGTTAAATGCCAAATTTCCAGTAATTGCTCCTAATGTTATTGCGGCTACAAAATCATGATAAGTCATTTGTGAGATTGTTTGTTTTCCCAATATCCTAGCAACGATCATAATAATAATAAATGCCGCAAATGTTCTTATTAAAACTTGAATGAATTCCTCCATATACCTCCCCCTATAAGAATAAATTCCCCAATTCTCCCATGGATTATTTCATTTATTTATATTGTTTTTTATGGATAATTAGATTAGATCTTTGGCGGAGTAATATTTCCTTTGTTACTGTAGGGTTGCAGACTAGATAGCCACTGCTTTTTCGTTACCCGATTTATAATAAGAACTTTATCTCATTCACTACGGAGGGTAGAAAGGACTAAATTTTAAATGGTTAATGCTACGGGGGAACAATAGTTGTAAAACCGAATGGTGTGACGCGCTGTAACCCTTCACTGTACGACGGGCAAATTAGTTAAGTTAAAGTAACTAAGTAACAATAATATCACTACTTTTTGGAACACTGGATATGGTGTATTCTAAAATCGATTATAAATGAAGGAGGCTATCCTATGCTGTATAATAACTTGTCAAAAACAAGTCTTAAAGTTTCCAAGATAAGTCTTGGAACCATGATGTTCGGAGGGCAAACAAGCGAAGCTGATAGTCTTAAAATCATGGATTACTCATTTGAGCATGGCATTAATTTTTTTGATACTGCAAACTCGTATAATCAGGGTGAAAGCGAAAAGATTGTCGGCAAAGGTCTCAAAGGGAGGCGTGATGAGATTATTCTTGCGACAAAGGTACGCGGTTCTATGGGTAAAAACCCTAATAACGCGGGATTAAGTCGCCGAAATATTCTATCTGCTGTTGATGCTAGCTTAATGCGATTGGATACTGATTATATCGACATCTACTATATGCATGCGCCAGACAACGATACAACCATCGAAGAATCACTTGAAACGATGTCTACTTTGGTAAAAGTGGGGAAAATTCGATATATTGGTGTCAGCAACTATGCCGCTTGGCAAGTCGCTGATATGTTATCTATCTGTGACAAACGCAATTATATCGCACCCATAATCACTCAGAATGTCTATAACCCTATTACCCGCGGCATAGAAACAGAACTCGTTCCTTTTTTAAAAGCACATGACGTGGGCATGGTCATCTATAACCCTATTGCCGGGGGGTTACTGGCCGGTAAACATAAGCCGGGTCAGCCTGCGGAAAATACTCGATTTGCCAATAATGAAACATACTTTAACAGGTATTGGTCAGATGAGAATTTTGCTGCAGTAGACAAGCTTACTCAAATTGCTGCGGAATGTGGATTGAGTATCCTGCAACTGGCGATGAAGTGGTGCGCCGCGCAAGAATCCGTGACGAGTATCATTTCTGGAGTAAGCCGATTAGCCCAAATCGAGCAGAATATTGCGTCGATTGAGGGGCAACCGCTGGATGCCGAGACTCTGTTGAAATGCGAAGACGTATGGCGTTCATTAGCAGGAACACGTTTCGGATACAACCGATAAGTAACCCGAATTTTAATATTACTGAAAGAATAAGGCGGATCGGATGATCACGCCTTATTTCTATTCTCGTTGGGCCGATTGCCTCTAGTGCAGATAAATATGATCTTCTAATATGATATCCGACGATTCAGCTGCACCTAACGGTTGCTCTTCCTTTATTTTGTTCTCATTTATCGAATGATCACTATCGCACTTAGCATTCGCAGCCAAACAGGTATTTACATCATTGGTGGGATTTCCGCTATGTTTTTGTTTCAGGTTTTCGAAAACATCGGGATGCTGATGGGTATCATGCCGATTACGGGAATCACTCTTCCTTTTATCAGCTATGGAGGCACCTCGCTGTTGATTAACATGGTATCAGTAGGCTTTGTTCTAAGTATAAAAATCTATGATGAAAGATATTGAAGATATTAACGTTTCCAGGAACTATATTAATAAACATTAAGGCTATGACTGCAAGCCATAAACCATGGTCCAGATTGGAATTTGATCGCCTGGATTCATCTCATTGTACACATTGCCGGACCAAGGTGTGCCGCAGATGTGCAGATAGGCGTAAGGTGTGCCATCGAACATCACCCAGGCGCCTGCATCTCTGACTGTGTTGGGCAGTCCGGCATTCTTGGCGTCAAAAGGCCAAATGATCATCCAGTGCGGACCAATCGGGATTGGCGTGCTTGTGGTATCAAACGGATCGGTGTTGCTATGCTGCGTGGCACCGCACAGCATATAGATGAGGCCAGGAGCCATATTCGTGGGTTGCGGCTTCTTGGCCTTGAGATCCATTATCCATTGCAGTCCCATTGGATCGGCGCACATCGGGGGATTGCCGATCTGATTCTCATCCCCGGGAAAGCATATCCAATGATTGGTGCCTTGGCGTAGGATGATTAGTCTTCCATCCGCACTCATTTCCGCAACGGTTGCATCTTTGGTAATGTGCCGTGGGCCAGAGAGCATCGCCCTCGCTATCTTAATGGCGAGGGCTTGTTCCTGTTTCGATGCAGGGACCGATTGTCCAGGCGGCATCATGGCAATTGCGCTGTAGCTGTAAGATCCAGAGGCTCCTTCTCCAATTGAAGCATTAGGTGTGGAACTAATTTTTACTTTCTTCGCTGCTTGCGTTCGGGACTCCACTACAGATGAATTTCTCCTTCGCTTAGCCATTTATTTCCCCTCCAATTTTAATTATTCATTTACACCGCGAAAAGACCTATCAGCATTCTATGCTGTCATTTCTTAAGAAATGTAATTCATGTTGTACGGGATTATCAAGGAGAGTTTTTGAAAGTGATATCCATTTGGAATGGAAAAATATGTTGTGGGAAATTATATGGTCAGGAGGTGAATTAGATGTCGACGTTTACCAATCCCAAGATCAGTCCCTTACATGGTTATATTTTATGTATGAGCGGAATTTTTTCTTTGGCCCAAATTTCAGGAGCAATCATTTTAATAGAGGAAGCAAAACGCGATGCGTTTGTCAGCAGCATTGTAGGATGCTTAGTATGTTTTTTATTTATTATTGGGATTTATCGAATTGTAAATAAACTGGCGCCTAACCAATCCTTTCTCCAACTGCTAGAACTTAAAATGGGGAGTTTCATTGCTTGGGGAGTGAGAAGTTGGATTGCCTTTTACTTGTTCTGTGAGCTTTTTATTGTCCACAAAAATATTGTGACATGGGTCAAATCCATGATTTTACCCTTTACGCCTATTTGGGCGATATCCTTGCCCTTACTGCTCGTTTGTGCCTATTTAGCAGTGAAAGGTATCAAACCCATCGCGATCTCATTTTCCGTGCTATTCCCGATTCTCGCGACACTGATCTTGTTTATGACCTTATTTACTTTTAAGAATAGGCATATGGAACTTCTGCTGCCTTTAATAAGCGAGGGGGCACGGCCTATCTTTGAAGGGGCTGTAACGACCTTCAGGTACGGTATGGAATTGTTTCTGTTGTTATTATTATCACCTCATATACAAGGTAATTTCAAATGGAAGCACTTTGTAGTGCTGTTCTTTGTTATTTCGATTTTTATCATCAATGCTGTTGTCAGTATGTTGACGATATTCGGCCCCTACGAAGCAGAAAAACAGCGGTTTCCTCTCTTTACTCAGTGGCGGCTGGTTAGAATTAGCAGTTTCGTTGAACATCTTGATTTTTTATCCATGTACCAGTGGCTTAGTACTAGCGCTATTCACATCAGTTTAGGGATGTTTTTATTCAGTGATTTACTAACTTCCAAGCAGCAGCATAAAAAAATAGCGATCATCTTATTTACAACTGTCTTATTTATCCTTGCACAGTTTCAAATCAACGATAGTGATTTTCTAGCTTTCACGAAGTTCTATTTCTATCCTCTATCTACATTGTCTATTCTTTGCTGGATGATAATTGCTTACCTTTCAACAAGAAAGAAAGGTGTAACATGAACATTAGAAATGCAAAAGAAGCGGATTTCAGAGCGATTTTTTCTTCCTGCTATGACGTGAAATTTCAAAAGCGCGGCGCTGCACAGGTCATTTATTGCGAAGGTATGGTGGATAGTAAACAGCTAAATGAAAATATACTTCCACGGATATCAGAATTGATTCAAAACGATGTGTTGAAGCTTCTAGACGACAGTGTCGAACTCAGTCAGATTGAGCAGAGTGTATTCTCAGGGAATGTGTTGATCTATTTTATCCATGAGAATGAAAGTTGCACCATGTATGAAATAAATATTGCCAACCCGCCAAAGCGCCAAACGGAAGAATCCATCAGCGAAATATCGATTCGCGGACCGCGTGATGGATTTACGGAAGAAGTGATCACCAATGTCGCCCTTATTCGTAAACGAATGAAAAGCACTTCGCTTCAATATGAGCACTTCATTGTGGGCAAAAGAGGGAACGCAGGTCTAGCGATTCTATATATCAAGGATATTATCAACCCTGAGTTTGTTACGGAAGTGAAGCGTCGCATTGCCCAAATCGATGTGGACACGATTATTGGGTGTGCGCAGCTGGAGGAATATTTAAGTGATTCGAGTGACTCCATCTTTCCGTTAGTGGATTCAATAGGAAGACCTGACTTTGCAGCAGAAGCGCTGTTGCGCGGCAGATTTGTTATCCTCGTCGACGGATCTCCAATGGCAATCATCGGTCCATCTAGTCTTACAGAGCTATTAAAATCTCCTGAAGATGTTCATTCCGCTTACTATTACACGATTTTACAACGCATCTTACGTCTAGTCGGTTTAGTGACGGCTATGTTTCTCCCTGGATTCTATATTTCATTAACTTGCTATAATATCGACCAAATTCCTTTCCCATTGCTGGCAACCATTTCTGTTGCACGAATTGGTATTCCCTATTCAGCGACGATTGAGAACCTGTTGATTTTGGGATTATTCGAATTGTTTCGCGAAGCCGGCATTCGTCTGCCGAAACCGGTTGGACAGACGGTAACGGTCGTCGGAGGACTTATCATTGGGGATGCTGCGATTCGTTCTGGACTTGCTTCATCCGCCCTGCTCATGGTGACTGCAGCGACAGCTGTTGCATCGTTTACGCTGGTCAATCAATCCTTAACAGGTACCGTCACCCTTATTAGAATCTATATGCTGATCATCTCTTCATTTTTGGGGATATACGGATTTTTTATCGGCATGATTTCAATGGTGGCTTACACCTCTACACTAACATCTTTTGGTATATCTTACTGGTCTCCAATTGCTGAACTCAATATAAGAGCGTCTATAATAGCGCTATTCAACAGGCCTTTCAAATCCAAAAGCAAAAGACCGAGCGCATTACAAACGACTGATTCTACATCACAAGGGGAAAGACAATGAAACCTGTGGTACTCCTCGTTACGATTTGTTGTATGTTGTGTGTCTCCGGTTGTTGGGACAATAAGAATATTCAAGATTTGCTTTACGTTTCTGCTATAGGGGTTGATCACAAAGATAATCTTTATGAAGTGTACATTCAAACGGTATCTTTCAGTAATGTAGCTAAGGCGGAAAATGCAGGAGGAGGGAGCGGGCCGCACGTGTATGTTGGAAAAGGAAAAGGGAAAACCCTCTCTTTGGCATTAGGCAATCTTTACGATACGGTTCAAAGAAGGTTATATTGGAGTCATGTTCGTGCCTATCTGTTTACCGAAAACGCGATTAAAGCTGGGGGTGACGAATACTTTGATAATTTAAAGAGATATCGGGAATTCAGGTACACCCCATGGATATTCGGCACAAAGGAGTCTATTGAGGAAATTTTTAAAACCCCCTCATTTTTTCAAATGTCTCCAATTACGAACATTCTTAGCGAGCCGGAAGATAATTATCGTCAGAAATCGTTCATTAAACCTCTACTTGCGCAAGAATATCAAATTCATCTGAATGAGCCAGGAGATACGGCTATCGTCCCTACCTTAACTATTGATAAAAACGCATGGCAGACCGAGGAGAAATCCGAGAATAAATTGAAAATAAATGGCGTGTTTGTCGTTCGGAAAAACGACTTTCAAGGATGGATAGCCGATACTCAACTTAAGGGACTAAGATGGATGGAGAAAGCGACATCAAGAACATCAGTTGGTGTACAATCTGCAACTGTTTCTCTTGAAAAACCTAAGTCCAAGATATCAATCACGATGCAAGGTGTTAAAACGATTTTCAATATAGAAGTTACAGTAAAAGGCAACATTGTTGAATTACTTGACAGTCATCAATCCGAACAAGAAATTGAAAAAGAAGTAGAAGAGAAAATTAAAGAAGAACTCCGATCGACATTTGAGGAAGGGTTACATCTCGAGGCTGATATATACAATTTTAGAAATACGATGTTTAAAAAAAGGTTCAAAAATTGGCAAGATGTCAAGCTTACTTCCTCATCGCTAAATCGAATTGATGTTCGAGTTAAGCTCCAACATACCGGTGAGCTGAAGAAGATATAACATTCAAAGATCAGGGAGCATCACGCCGCGTGGCTGATGCTCCCTTTTTTTTCTACACTGAAGAGCAGAGTAACCTAACAACTTGGCTTATTCTGAGGTACTTAATATCTTATAAGAAATTCTTGAAATTACAGAAATTTATCCGTTGGGCGGGTGCTATTATACAAATATAAATAAAGACGAGGTGATGATATGCAAGCGAAAATGACAGCGGACGCCATTCCCCTCCCCAGAAAGCGGAATTCATGGATAAGAACGTTACAGAAGTACAAAGTGTTGTATGCTCTCTTATTCCCGGCATTAATTTACTTTGCCGTATTCAAATATATTCCCATGGCGGGAATCGTGATTGCCTTCAAAAACTATAACCTAGCCTTGGGACTATGGGACAGCCCATGGGTGGGATTAAAGAATTTCAAGGATTTTATCAATGGCGTTTATTTCTGGGACATCATGAGAAATACGATTATCATATCGCTGTATAAGTTATTGTTCGGTTTCTCCGCTCCCATCGTACTTGCCCTGCTTCTCAATGAAGTTTATACCCAATGGTTTAAAAAAATCGTGCAAACGATTACGTATTTGCCCCATTTTCTATCATGGGTCATTGTTTATGGACTGATGGTGGCCTTATTAGCCCCAGGAGATGGCCTTTTTAACATGATTTTAAAGCAAAATGGTGTTGGGCCGATTTCTTTTCTAACGGAACCTGCCTGGGGGAGACTGCTGATCATCTTATCTGAAATATGGAAGGATATTGGCTGGGGAGCGATATTGTATCTCGCCGCATTGGCAGGAATTGATCCAAGCTTATATGAAGCAGCTCGAATGGATGGCGCTTCCAAGTGGAGACAGCTATGGCATGTCACATTACCCGGCATTCGAGGCGTTATTATTCTGATGCTGATCCTTAAATTAAGCCATATTTTGGATGCTGGATTTGACCAAATATTCATGTTTGCGAACAGCTTTAACCAAGAGAAGATCGACATTATTGACACATGGGTATACCGTGAAGGGTTAGAGCGGCTGAAGATTGGCTTGGCTACTGCTGTGGGATTGTTTAAAGCTATCATCGGATTTGGATTAGTTTTGGCTGCGAATAAGGTCGCCAAGAAATTCGATGGGCAAATTTGGTGAGGTGGTTTTTAAAATGATCAACATGACAGTCGGGGAAAAAGTATGGCAAGCAGCCGTTTATATAATTCTAATTGTACTATCCCTACTTTGCTTACTCCCCTTTTTATATGTGGTTGCTGTTTCAGTGACGCCAGAATCGGAAGTAGTAAGAAGAGGAATTGTGATTATACCTGAAACCATTACTTTACTAGCCTACAAAGAAGTATTCATTTCTCATGGGATAGGGCAAGCGTATAAAATCACGTTGTTTCGAACGATTGTAGGTACTGCACTAAATGTGCTTTTTACGATCATAGCGGCATATCCGTTATCCAAAAAATATTTGCCGGGACGCAGCACATTTTTAATATTCATTGTGTTTACCATGATGTTTGGTGGAGGGTTAATTCCAACCTATTTGTTAATCCGTTCTCTGGGATTGCTAAACAGTCCGTGGGTATTAATTATTCCACATCTCATTAGTGCTTTTAATCTGGTAATCATTAAAGGTTTTTTCGAGCAATTGCCTGCTGAAATCGAGGAATCGGCAAGGGTCGATGGCGCAAGCGAACTTCAGTCGCTATGGAGAATTATTTTACCCCTGTCCTTGCCCGTCCTTGCCACGATTTCCTTATTTTATGCCGTAGGGCATTGGAACAGTTATTTCGATGCGATTGTTTACTTGAATGATTCGAACTTAATGCCGCTGCAAGTTGTCTTGCGTAACATTTTGCTTAACATCGCAACACAAAGTTCTGAATCGATGGCCAATGCTGGAACGGTTAGCAAGTTCGCCGTGCAAATGGCTGCTGTTGTTGTGACTACGGTTCCGATCTTGATCGTTTATCCATTTATGCAAAAGCATTTTACAAAGGGTGTACTCTTGGGATCGATTAAAGGTTAAAAAAACAATTACTACCTAGGTTGTTAAGGAAAAAGCGTGATATTATATATACAAGCAAAAGGAGAGGTCAATATGCAACTTAAGAAGGTTTCATTTACGGTTCTGGCTGCTATCGTAGGGCTAGGAGCGCTATTGTCAGGTTGTGCGGACAAAGAAGAAGTTAAGCCAGGAGCTTCGAGCAGCTCTCAATCCGAATCTAACAAGTTCGCGACCAAAATGAAAATTTCAATGTTTAACCAAGGTACTTTCAATGCTGCCGCACCGATACCTCCACGTGAAGAAGATATTCAACGTCAAATGTTGGAGAAGGCGGTGAACATCGACTTGGATATGATGGTTCCCCAAGCTGGGCAAGCAACAACCAAGCTGAACACGCTCATTGCAGGCGGGGATATTCCAGATCTGATTTTCTTGAAAAGTCGAGCCGATCTCGCGCAATATTATGATCAAGGTGTTCTTGCGGATCTGACGCCTTACTTGGATCAATTTCCTGAACTGCAGAAGCGTTTCGGTAAAGACTCTTGGGATGCGACGTCATATCTGGGAAAAACCATTGGCGTTCCGGGTTATGATAATGTAAACGGGATCAGTCGAAGCTTCTTTATCCGCAACGATTGGTTGAAAAAGCTGAATATGAAAGTGCCGACAACTCCTGATGAGCTGTTCGAAGTAATGAAAGCCTTTACAGAGAAAGACCCGGACGGAAACGGCAAAAACGATACGTACGGATTCATAGGCGGTATGAATAAAGAAGGCAATCTACAAACCTACGGCTTCGATAGCCTAATGTGGATGTTTGGCGTTAATCCGCCTTCAGCCATTGAAGTGAAAGACAATAAACCCGTATTCCTTTTTATCGATCCCAAAATGAAAGAGGCACTCGCTTACATCAATAAAATGATGACAGCGAAAGTTGTCGACCCCGACTGGGTGACGATGACTACACCAGATTTGTTAGACCAAAAGTTATTTAAAGGTAAAGTTGGCTTCATGATTAGAGATGCCCGCAGATTGGAACCGGATTATCAGCAGAAGATGAAAGAAATTGGCGGAGAGATTCCGGAATGGATCGTCATTCCGCCAATGAAAGGGCCTTACGGTGATCAAATCGTGGAGAGAAAATCGTTCCAAGGCAATTCATGGGCGATTTCCAAAAAAGCGGGCAAGGACAAAATCATTCGGATCTTGTCTATGCTGGAATACCTCTTTACGGACAAAGAAGCTTATCCGAATTTTGCATACGGAATTAAAGGGATTCATTGGGATGTCGTAGACGGTAAGATCAAAAATAAAACCTCTGAACTTTCCAAAGAAATAAAAGAAAAGTACCTATGGGTCGATCATTATAGAATGCCGCGTCGAGGCGATGATGCCGAGTACATCAGCTTCCAGAATCCGAAGACGGCAGAAGCGTTCACGAACAATCAGCAATATGTAGGTCCTACTTTACCCGGAAATTTATTGACTGCAGACCCTAGTGATACATTGGCAACGGACCGAACTCGTTTCATTAATGAAAGTTTGGTCAAATTTATGTCGGGCAAAGACCCTCTGACGAACTGGGATCAATTCCTCAAAACATTGGATACCAAGTTTGATATGCAAACCTATAAGGATACAGCAGTTAAGCAATTTAAAGAAGCAGGCTTAATCAAGTAAATAAACAAAGAGAGTGGCGATAAATAGCCCCTCTCTTTGTTGTCCTATGCTATGCTTAGTTTAATCCGGATTTAAAAGGAAGATGGCCATGCGAAGAAGAATCAGCTTGCCTTTAAAACTATTTTTGATTGTGTTTGCCTTTGTATTAAGCTGCATCATCTTGATAAGTCAATTGTCCTATCGCTATGTTCAAAAGGAAATAAGAACCAACGATATTTATTACACGAACCAAATATTGGACAAAGTTGACCAGTATTTGACGGTTAATTTTTCTTCGTTCCAGACGATCTTGTTCTCGGTTGAAACATCGGTGAAAGCAAACATTGACAATACGGAAGTAATTAAAAAGCAATTAAGAGAGTTATATGAACTTAACAGTAATTATGTCAGTAACATTTACTTGATCAAAAGTGATTTATCCATTCTAGGCGGAAGTACGACTACGCGGATTTTTGATGAGCCTTTATCGGACAGAGAACCTTTGTTTGATGCGGCCGACAAGAACAGACGAACTACATTTGTCAGTGATCCTTACAAATCTAAGTATTCCGGCTGGACCGTTACGATGGTTCGATATCTGAACGGCTCTCCTTTTCCTATGGCCATTGCCGTAGATTTGGATCTAAATGCCATTGAAGAAACCCTGTTTAAGATTAACAAAAAAGAACAAATGAATCTGGCTCTGATCACCTCATCGGGCAAAATCATTGCTGGATTTTCGGAAAATAGAGGACCCCTCAGTATTCAAGATCATACGTTTTCAATCGGGGAAACGTCGGCGGAACAAATTCTTAATACGTCGGGAACAAGCCTTCAACTGCATACAAAAGAGGGCTTGCCTGTCTCTATTCTGAAGAAACCGACGGAGAAATTCAATTGGTCCATCATTTCGATTAATGATGAATCTCGTCTGGAAGCTGCACTGTCCAGATTGGAGAAGTATTACATCGTGCTTTTAGTTGCAGGTCTTCTCTTAAGTTTGTTCATTTCTTTTTTTATTGCCAAATATATCAGGAATCCGCTCTATGCGCTCAAAACAAAAATGAAGCGGGTAGAACAAGGTGATCTGACAACGACAGTTACCATCAAGCGAAACGATGAATTTGGCGACCTTTCCCGTGCCTTCGACCGAATGCTGCAGCAAATTGTGGAACTGATTCGGCGAGGAGAGCTTCATAATGAACTGGAGCGGAAGCTGGAAATCCAAGTGCTGCAATCTCAAATAAACCCTCATTTTCTGTATAATACGCTTGGAGCTATCAGTAATGTCATACACCTTGGACAAATAGAAAAAGTAGATGTGGTGATAGGGTCTCTCATTTCATCATTGGAATACGGGATCACCGACGCTTCGGAGAAGGTTTCACTACGTCAGGAGTTGCAAAATGTATCGGACTATATCGCGATTCAGAACATCCGATATAACAGGCACTTTCATTTGATTGAGCATATCGAAGATGGGTTAATGGACTTTCCGGTTTTTCGAATGCTGCTGCAGCCCATTGTAGAGAATAGTATCTTCCATGGCTATAACGGAGGGGAAATCGAAGGTTCGATTACGATTCATGCATACAGGAAAGGCGACATCGTCATGATAGAGGTCATTGATCAAGGCGAGGGAATTCCAGCAGATAAAATAAAGCATATTTTAACTGCAGAACCGAGTGATCTGGAAGTAAAAAGGAAAAGAATCGGGTTACATAATATTCATGGTCGAATAAGACTTCATTATGGGGAGCAGTTCGGGCTCCAAATCATAAGCATACCGAAGGAAAAAACCTGTGTCCGCGCCGTATTCCCGGTAGATTTATTCAAAGGAGGTGTATGTGGGTGAGAGATTACACTTGCTTCATCGTTGACGATGAAGATCTAATCATGCAACGATTGGAACTATTTTTTAGCGAGCTCTCTCCTAAGGAACGCCGATTCCAGTTAGTGGGAAAAGCGATGAATGGGCAGAAGGGGATAGAGGAAATCTTAAAGCTAAAACCGGATATCGTCATAACCGACATCGTGATGCCGCGAATGGATGGGATCTCCATGATTGAGCAATTAAAGCCGGAGCTGCCTCATACCCAATTCATTCTTTTGACCGCCTATTCGTCATTTGAATACGCACAGCGAGCTATTCATGCCAATGTATTGGATTACATTGTTAAGGTTCCGTTAAATGAAGCAAGTTTGGATAGAGCTTTGAATAAGGCAGCTGGCATTTTGGATGAGATTAAGAGGAAAGAAGAGGAATTTCAATCTTTAAACGTATCTATTCTTGAAAATAAATATAGAGTTCGCAAGCAATTTTTTAACGAGCTGATCAGGGGCGAAATACCTTCTCATCGGGCATCACATTTCGTGGATAGCATGCAGTTCCATTTCTTTCAAGCTAACTATTGCTGTTTCATTGTTGAAATGAATCAATATGAAAGTTTTCGAAATGAATATTCAGCGGTTGACCAAAACATCTTGAAATATGCAATTACGAATGTCATCGAAGAAACGGTGATGAATTGTGGCAACGGTGTGGCTACGGATCTATCCGATAATCGTTTTATTGGCTTTCTTTCCTGGGAGCACAATCGTAGCAGCATGGATACGGAATATGCTTGTCAAACGTTAGGGAATCAAATCGTCTCCCATATCCATCAGTATTTGAATCAAAGGGTATCAGTAGCTTTTGGCAGTCCGCATCGAGGTTGGGAGTCTATCAAACAAGCTTACACGGAAGCTCAGAATGTCAGTGAGGATTTCTATTATCATGCAGATAAAGTAGTCAAAACACCGACGCATCGGTTCCATTACCGTAATGACAGTAGAGATGGCTTTCAGCAGAAACTGGCTGATTTCCTTGTGTGGGTGCAAAGACAGGCTGCCAAAGAAGAGCTGGAGAAAGAATTTGCTGTTTTATACCAATTTGTTACGGATCATAAAATCCATAAGTCCATCATGGCTCCTATGCTTAGAGACTTCTACAGAGACATTACGGCGAAATTTAGATCGGGGAGCACGCTGAACACGGATGTAGCGGAGTTTCCCATCGAATTTATGGCATTTCGGGAGCAACTTGCCTATATTAGCGACTTTACGTTCGAATATGTACACGCTGGTCAATTAGTACATCGGACAGAAATTATGGGAGCCATTCGATTTATTGAGAAAAATTTGAAACAGCGTTTGACATTGGAGGCTATTGCCGAGGATGTGAACTTGGCGCCATCGTATTTCAGCAGCCTATTTAAAAAAACAATGAACGAAGGCGTTATTAGCTATATCAACCGCAAAAAAATACAACTGGCTCTCGAGTTATTAAATGTTCAGGATTATTCTTTATTGGAATTGTGCGAGGAAGTAGGCATTGTCAATGAAGGGTATTTTTGCAAACTGTTTAAAGAGTATACGGGTGATACACCTAAGCAATATCGGATAAAAATAACACGGTATGAATCCAAATAAGTTTGCAAGAAAATGTATGAATTTTTCGCGAAATCATGTAAAAAAATGAGGTTTAAAAGGACTACCATGATAGATGTATCTTATCATGGAGGTTATCAAAATGGAGCTAATTAAAGCGGATGTGACCGTCGTTGGCGGAGGAATTGCTGGACTATGCGCCGCCATTGCTGCCGCTCGTCAAGGGCTGCAAGTTTCACTTATCAATGATCGGCCGGTTCTTGGGGGAAATGCCAGCAGCGAAGTTAGGGTTCATATCAACGGGTCGGCTTATCTCGGCAAAAGTCCTTCCTATTATGCGCGTGAGGGCGGGTTGGTGGAAGAGCTCAAGTTGAAAATTTTCCACTATAATCCGTTATATAACAAAAAGCTTATGCTTTCGATTTCGGATACGGTCTTGTTGGATATGGTTTATGATGAGCCTAACATTTCTCTATTTCTGAATACATGCGTGCATGAAACGGGAATGGAGAATGGCAGAATCAAGTGGGTGGAAGGCCTTCAATTGGCTTCTGAAAGGAAATTCCGGTTTGAAAGCCGAACCTACATCGATTGTTCCGGAGACGGAGTTGTCGGATATCAGGCAGGTGCTCTCTTTCGATGGGGAAGAGAAGCGAAGCATGAGTACAAGGAGGACCTGGCTCCTGAAGTGGCGGATCACTACACCATGGGAGACACAATCCTATTCCAAGCCCGCGATGTAGAGTATCATGTTCCGTACAAGAGGCCTGGCTTTGCGTATGATATTACGAAGTTGCCCTTTTTCGATAGTATCAGAAAAGGCTTGAACCATCGGGCTTTTCCTAGAAAAATCAACGGGCTCGGCGGATTGTGGTGGCTGGAATACGGCGGGCATATGGATGTTATTACAAACAATGAAGACATTGCTCTAGAGCTGCGGAAATTGGTTTACGGGATTTGGGATTATATCAAAAATAGCGGTCAATTTGATGATGTGGACAATCTCATCTTGGATTATGTGTGCCCGATTCCGGGAAAACGGGAATCCAGGCGATTTATTGGGAATTACATGTTATCGCAGAACGATCTTACAATGAAGCCGCATTTCGAAGATGCTGTATCCGTTGGGGGCTGGTATATGGATTTACATGCTGCTAAGGGCATCTACGATGAGGGGCCGGCAACAGCGTGGAACTTCGTGCCGGGCTTATACAATATTCCGTTCCGTAGTTTATTTTCGCAAAATATACCTAACCTCATGTTCGCTGGTCGCAATATAAGTGCTACTCATGTTGCTTTCGGATCGACAAGGGTAATGGCAACTTGCGGCTGCATGGGGCAGGCAGTTGGAACCGCGGCTTCGTTATGCTTGAAATATCAGGTAGACCCCGTAGACATCGCCCGAGCTCATATGGGGGAGCTGCAGGCGCTGCTGCTTCGAGACGGACAAACGATCGTAGGGCTTAAAGAGGAGCTGGATCCTTACTTCGCTGATGGATTACATATTCGTTCCTCGTCTCAGCGCAGCTATGACAATGTTCATCCAACCGAAGCGATTCCCTTGGAGCAAGGGTTATGTTTGGTCTTGCCGATTCAGACATCCGAGGCGGAAAGCGTACGGGTCAAAATTAAAAATAGTTCCGAACATTCGGAAACGTTGTTTGTAAAGTTGTTTGGTGGAGATCGGAAGGAAAACTATATGCCCACCAGCGCGTTGAAAGACTACAGCTTGGCTATTGCAGCCGGTTATGACGATTGGATTACGTTAAACTTGGGCTGCACGAAGCCGGCGGACGACAAAATCTACATTGTGCTGGAAGGTACAGAGAGGCTTGCCGTATACGGTAATGAAGAGAAAATAACAGGAGCAGTCAGCTTCCATTATAAGCCGGAAGAGCCGTCTCGGCTGAAGAAATTCAACAAGAGCATTTGCTTTAAGGACCTGCTGCCATACCAGGATATGTATAACCCCGAAAATGTCATCAATGGCTACTCCAGACCTTATGGTCTGCCGAACGTCTGGATTTCTAAATGTACGGAAGGGCAGGAGTGGTTGGAATTCTGTTTTGCCAGTCCTAAAAATCTGGATGAAATCCATCTTGTTTTTAATTCACAACTGGACTTGGAGCATTTTGACGATCCGATTGAGTCCCTGATCCAGGACTATGATATGACCTTAACCTTAGAAGACGAAACCGTAAGGAAAATTGATATCCGTGGAAATTATCTCACGTTGAATAAACATAAAGTGGATTTGAAAGGTGTAACCCGAATCCGGATTCATTTCTCTGCAACGCACGGTTCGCCTTATCATGAAGTATTTGCTGTGAAATTGTTTGCTCCCAAAACAATAAGTGAGGTCAGGTGAAGTCGCGATGAAGGAATTATTCTCTCGAAGAGGGTTACCTAATATCATTCAGAAGTTGAAAAATGGGGAAAAGGTTACAATCGTTTATTTTGGCGGCAGTAATACGCGTTCTGAAGGATATAGAGTCATGACGACGGATTGGCTTCGGGGACAATATCCCAACGCGGATATCCGCTCTGTGAATGCAGGCATTGACGGAACTGGATCTGATTTGGGCTGCGCCCGTTTGGAGACGGATGTGCTTCGTCATGAGCCTGATCTCGTGTTTGTGGAGTTTGTCGGTAACGATGGCGGAGTCCCAGAGTCCAAGGCGCGGATTGAAGGAATTGTTCGTCAAATTCGCAAGCGGAGCCGGTTTATAGATATCCTGTTCGTTTATACGTTGAAGGAACGGGATGTCGTAGGATTTCAGTCGGGGGAATACCAGAAGGGAGCTCTTATGCAAGAGGAAGTGGCTGATTATTACGGTATTCCTTCGATTCATCTGGGTGTATCGGTCAGTCGCTTGGTGTTGGATGGAAAGCTTGTTTTCACGGCAAGATCAGGAGAGTCCTTTCCCGGGGTCGTTGTTTTTACGCATGATGCGATCCATCCGTTAATTCCCGAAGGGCACCGGATTTACACGGATACGATCACTCGGTCATTTGAGCGGATTCGTGAACTTGGGGTTAATTCGGGTAGTTTTGAACATAACCTGCCTCAGAACCCCCTGGTTCCAGCCAATCCATGGGAGTACGCCGCAATGTTGTCGCTGGAAGGATATGCCCATTTATCGGAAGGATGGTCCTATCTTACCGGTGATGATTTCGCTTTGGCCCGTGAGTATAATTGGTTGTTTCCCGGTCTTTGGCGAGCAGTCGATCCTGGAGAGGCTATCACGGTGCAGTTCCAAGGCACTCACATCGGGTTGTTCGATATTGGGGGACCTGATTCCGGCAGGCTGAAGGTGACTGTGGATGGCGGGGAATCGTTCCTTGTCGACAGATTCACACCGTATAACGACCATAATCGGAATCAGTATGTTTTCTTACCGGAGCTTCCGAATGGGAACCATACGGTTCGCTTTGAAATCGATAACGAGAAGACAGATAAAGCAGCCGTGTTTGAGGCATCCGGCAATGAACGAAGTAAAGAGCATGTTCAGCAGCATCTGGATTGGTACAACCAAACGGTGATCCAGCTTGGGAAATTGTTGGTGGTGCAGCCGTTATTATAGCGGGGGCTCCGAGACGGTTACCGTTGATGAGTCGGCGGCCATCTTGTCGAACCAGGACGAACTGCAGATGACTCGAGCTGCTTAACTGCGTGTAACCGGTTATTTGGATAACGGTCTGATCAGTGATCTGGCACATGCCAATGTGCAATATTTTGTTGATAGAACCGATCTTGCTGAAGTGGACAGCAGCGGTTTGTTAACCCTACAAAGCCTAGATGGAGCCACAGACCATATCACGGTGTGGGCCACTGTTACGATGGATGGAGTGACCTTAACAACAACAACATTGGCTATAACAATTAAGGATCTGACGGTTATCGTCGACAGCACGGATACGACCGGGTTATACACGACGGAAGGGTCTTGGAGCCAAAGTAATTTAGCCGGCTACAAAATTGGTGTTAAGTCTCGTTATTCTACTGTTCAAGGATCATCGGCGACTTGGAAGGCCCAGTTACCAGCAGGGAAATATACGGTCTCCATTTACAAGATTGTCCATACAACAGCAAACGATAATCATGTCAAAGTGGAAGTGAAACATCAGTCCGTTACAGAGGTCATGTATATCGATGCAACAGTCGGCACATCGAGTTGGGTTAATCTTGGAACGTTTGACTTTACAGGGGACGGCAGCGAGTATGTTCGTTTAACTAGAGAGACTCCGACTACAGTAGATCCGCCAACCCTTCCTGCTGATATGATTTATACGAGGGTTGATGCAGTCAATTTCGAACGGTAATCCTTCAGGCCAATTAAACAAAAACCGAAAGAATGAGTATTGATCTCAGTCTTTCGGTTTTTTTGTTATTTAATTAGCTCTCCATAATATGAAACCGTTGGCTTCTTCATTTTCGCTTGGCTGTTGATAGATACATGAAAACGTATGATAATGAAAGACATACATTTCTTAACAATAATGCTGGGGGTATGGTATGAAGCTGCAGGCTGCTGGCAGATCCAGATGGCTCGTTTATCAGAAGATTGTTATCGTGTTTATCGTGTTGCTTATTCCTTTGGTCGTCATGAATATAGGAGTGAATTACAAAGGGCTAGCTTTTGTTAAGGATGAAATATCCGAATCGGCGGTTGCCGGCGCGTCCTTTTATTCGAAGCAGCTTGATAATGAGTTATATTTTATTCGGAACCAACAGCTGCTGTTCATGAACAATCGCGATCTGCAGAAGCTCAGTTTTGTAGGCGGCACGATTGAGAATTTTGAAGAGGTCCAACTAATCGATCAAGTGAAAGACAGCCTGCTTACGCTGCAAAGCTCAAGCGATTATGTGGTCGATGCAGGGGTGTATATCAAGTCAGTGGGCAAAATGATATCCATGATGAATGGCGTCGAGAATACGCCGAATGATACATTTAGGATGATCTCCACGTTAATGGAAACCACGCCAAAGCCTTCTTTTTATAGACTCGGAGATCGTATGTTATTTATTGAAAGCGAAAACAATTCAGGCATAATGTCTTATATTGAAATTTCTAAAAGTAAGCTATTGGCGGCCATGAACCAAATTGCGGCTCTGTACCAGAAGTCAGCAGTTCTGCTGGGAGAGGGGAAACGGGGAAGTATACTCTCTACTACAAAAGACACGGATGTTATCCCTACGGTGCTGTCGCTTGTTGAGGAACAGAGTGAACGAAATGCGAACAAACCCATCATTCAGAAAATAAATGGCACAAGCTATTTCATCACGCACAGTCAAGTCAGTTCATTAAATTTGTCGCTGGTTATGTATGTCAATCAGAATGAACTGACAAGCAAGCTGAGTCAGTTTACTACTTGGTTTTACGCGATCTTCGCTATCACCATTACGGTCCTTCTTCTTTATTCCTTCTCGATCCACTTCATGATTCATAAACCGCTTTCTAAGCTGACCAAGGCGTTTCAGATGATTGAAACAGATAATTTGAATTTGAGTATTGAGTCAAAGCGAAAAGATGAGTTCCATTATTTATTTAACAGCTTTAACCGGATGGCGTATCGATTGAAGCGCTCGATCGAGGAAAATTATGAACAGAAAATCGCTCTTCAGCATTCTGAATTGAAGCAGCTGCAATCACAGATTAACCCGCATTTTCTATATAACAGTTTCTTTAATATTTACATGATGTGTAAAACGGGGGATTCAGATACCGCTGCTGAGCTTTCGCAGAAGCTTGGGAGCTACTATCAGTACATCACAAGGAGCGGCTCCGATGAGGTGCCTTTATTTAAGGAGTATCGACATGCGCTCGATTATTGCGAAATTCAGTGTATCCGGTTTTCCAATCGCATCCGTTATGAATATGCAGAAATGACGGATCCCATACAGTCGGTACTGGTACCTCGACTGATTATTCAACCCATTGTAGAGAATGTCTTCGAGCATGCTTTTGAAGACGGAACGATGCAGGGAATCGTCTACCTCTGTGTTGACTACCGGGAGCAAGGCATACGTGTTACGGTGGAAGATAACGGGAAGTCGCTAACGGACGAGAAGCTTGAGCAATTGCGCACCAAACTTGCGAACAGTGCAGAACAAAAAGAGAAGACGGGAATGACGAATGTAAACGTCAGACTTCAACTGAAGTATGGGGCGGGCAGTGGTGTATTCGTCTCCCGCAGCCAACACGGAGGCTTGCAAGTAGATCTGATAATAAACTTCACCAAGGAGACATGATCATGTACCGATTGCTTATTGTGGATGACGAGCCGGCTATTGTAAATGGTCTGGCACTACTTTTTCAGGAAAAAGCGGATTTCGAGCTTGAGGTTTGCAAAGCCTACTCGGCAAGAGAAGCACTCGAAATCGCTAGAAAAACGAAGCTTGATGTCGTAGTTAGCGATATTCGAATGCCCCAGAAGAGCGGTCTGCAGCTAATGAACGATATTGTGTATTATTGGCCTTCTTGCCGGATTATTTTGTTGACTGGTTACAGTGAATTTGACTACGTCTACGAAGCCATGCGTAAGAATGTGGAGAACTATATTCTGAAGACAGAAGGTATCGAACCGATTTTTCAGGCTGTTAAGAGGGCTATCGATAAATTAGAACAAGAAAATCACCATAGCATGTTGGAGGAAAAAGCACTGATGCACGCTCAATTCGCTGAGCCACTGCTCAAGAAAGAAATGCTGGAAGCTTTGCTGCTAGGTGAGCCGGTGACTTCGCTTCTTACGAATGCTCGATACGCAGAGATGGAGTTTCGGGTGAAGATAGAGCAGCCAGCCTTTTTTATAGCAGGGCAGATTAACCGTCTGGAGGAGCAATCTCCCTCCCATAAATCGAAGCTGCTGCATGCGGTGCAACAGATCTTCGATACTCATCTACCGGTATCCATTCATGGCGAACAAGCGATTTATGATGCGAACACACTTGTTTGGCTGCTTCAACCGGATCATGAATTAATAGCCCGGTTCACGGTAGAGGAACATGAAGTGGACTGGCAGGGCATTGTTGGTTATATGAAAAGTATTCTGGAAGCGGTGCAGAATGACTGCGAAGAGAATTTGAATATTTCCGTCTCGTTTGCGCTGTCAGGAAATTTAGTGAAGGAGTGGGAGCATCTTCATGAGCAAGTAGAGGCTGCCCGTACGAGTATCCTCAAAAGATTTCAGCTGGGACAAGAGATGGTTGTTCTTGATCTGGGCATGAAGGCAGAGATGATGTCATCTCAAATGCTGTTGATTGAACAAATTCATCACTATATCCAGAATCATCTTTCGGGCGATTTGTCGCTTACGGCCATAGCAGCAGAGGTACACTTTAATCCCTCTTATTTATCCCGCTATTATAAACAAATTACAGGCCGCAATCTGATGGAATATATTCAATCGACCAAGCTGGAATTAGCGATAGCCATGATGGCCAATCCGCAGATGAAATTGAACGAGATCGCATCCAAGTTAGGTTTCGATTCGCCTTCTTATTTCACGACTTTTTTCAAGAAAATGACGGGCACCTCACCTCAAGAGTTTCGCAATTTACATTAAGTAAAACAATAAGTAAATAAAGTTAAAGCAATGTAAAAGAATTGAAATTGTTTGCTTTCTCCGTTTACCTTTACAATAAAAACGTAGGGAAACAAATGAAAAACCTATTGCTAATCATAAAGGGGGAAAGCGTTTTATGAAAAGTAATCCAAGAGTGAAGCTGCTTCTGATAGGAGGGATGGCCCTCTCGCTGTTGGCCGCCTGCAGCAATCAAGTTGGCGACAAACCGAGTTCTCCTGCGCAAGCGACAGCTGGCACAAGTACTGGTTCTGCGCAAGATCCGTTAGGCAAGTACGCTGAGCCCATAACGGTTACACAAGTACTCGGATTCAACCCGCCGGAAGATCCGAGAACACAGCAGGGGATTACACCTGATAAGAACGCCTATTTTAAAGATTTAAAAGAGATGACGAATATCGAGGTTAAATATAAATGGACTGTACCTTCAAGTCAGTTTGAGCAAAAATTTGCTCTATCCATGGCTTCAGGAGATCTGCCCGATATTTTGGAACTCGATCAGAAAAATTATGAGAAGTTAAAGAAACAGGGCATGCTTGCTGATTTGACGGAAGCTTACAAACAGTACGCGTCCCCTGCGCTCAAAAAGTATATGGAGTCGGACGGCGGATTCGCCATGAAAACGTTCAGCTCAGAAGGCAAGCAGCTTGGTATTCCTGCTTTCGAAGATCCTTTCCTTTCAACGCAGCTGCTTTGGATTCGCAAGGACTGGTTGGACAATCTGAAGCTTCAGCCACCCAAATCGATTGATGAGCTTGAGAAAGTCGCTGAAGCTTTTGTTAAAGGCGACCCGGACAAGAATGGGAAAAACGATACCTATGGAATCGCGATGCAAAAGAACTTTTTCTTCTGGGGATTTGATGTTAGGGGCTTATTTAACGGGTTCGGAGCTTACCCTTCTGTCGGCGATAATCAGTCCGCTTGGATTAAAGGCGCAGATGGCAAGTTAGTGCCGGGACTTATTCAACCTGAAGTAAAGAATGCACTGGCTAGAATGCAGTCTTGGTATCAAAAAGGCATCTTCGATAAAGAGTTTGCCCTGAAGGATGAGAATAAAGCGGTAGAAGATATCACGGCCGGCAAAGTAGGTATATCCTACGGCGAATGGTGGTACCCGAACTGGCCGCTTAACTTGAACGTGGACAAAGATCCAAATGCAAATTGGATCGCGCTTCAAATCCCTTCACTGGATGGAAAACCTGGGAAGTCACTTGTTCCGACATTGCGCAGCAATAAAGTATTTGCAGTGAATAAGAATGCGAAAAATCCGGAAGCTGCTATTAAAATGATCAATTTCTACATTGAAATGGGTAAAAAGAAATACATCGAAAAGAATAAAGCGGAAAATGGTTATGTCTATAACTGGTTCAATCCGAGAATCTACAATCCGGCTCAGATCGATACGATCTACACGGAAGTCAACAAAGCTCTCGATGCCAAACAAAATGAGATTACGCTCGATGACGAAAATTACAAAAACGTAGCGGACGTCTTCAAAGCGACGCAGGACTTCCTCGCTAACAATACGACGAATGCAAGCAAAGGCGTCAATTGGGGCCAGTACTACAGTCGTGCAGCCAAAGAAGGCGGCTGGGGGCTGACGCGTCAGATTCGCGAAAATAAAGCGTTCGTTAACAACGAGTTCTACAGTGTCCCTACCCCGACGCAAGTTGAAAAAGGCGGCCAGTTGGATAAGTTAATGTCGGAATCATTTACAAAGATTGTGTTAGGCGGTTCGCTTGACGAGTTCGATAAGTTTGTAACCAGTTGGAAGACGCTGGGCGGCGACCAAATTACGAAAGAAGTTAATGAGTGGTATAGCACGGTAAAAAAATAAACAAGTTGAAATAGCGGGGGGAGTTACGGGTCAATAACTTCTCCCGCTCTATTTCTACACACCGAGGAAAGGGAGGGGCATTCCACTATGCGAACATTACGTAGAGATTTCCCGCTGCATCTCATGCTAGTGCCGGGAGTGATCTTGACGCTTATATATGCTTACGGTCCAATGGCTGGCATTATTATGGCTTTCCAAAATTTTGAGCCGTTGTCTGGATTTTTTAAGTCTAAATGGGTCGGGTTTGACAACTTTACCTATGTGTTTCATTTGCCGGATTTCAATCAAGTTCTATGGAATACCCTTCTGATCTCCCTATTCAAAATGATTTTATTTTTGCTTGTGCCTCTTATCCTTGCGCTGCTGTTGAATGAAATCACGAAAAAATGGTTCTCGGGCTTGATTCAATCGAGTATTTTTCTGCCCTTCTTTCTGTCATGGACGGTACTGGGGGGCGTCATTATTGAATTGTTCTCCTTAAATGGACCCGTTAACGGTTTGATATCGCTGATGGGTTTAAAGCCAATCTTGTTTATGCTGAACAACGATTGGTTCAGGGGAATTATCATAGGCTCAGATGTCTGGAAAGGGATGGGCTATAACATGATCATCATGTTGGCTGCTATCACGGGCATTAATATGAGTCTCTACGAAGCAGCCGAGGTCGATGGGGGAGGAAAATGGAAGCAAATGCTTCACATTACGCTGCCGGGTATTGCGCCGATGCTTATTTTACTGGGCGTATTGAGTTTAGGAAATATTTTAAATGCTGGTTTCGAGCAAATCTTACTCATGTATAACCCGACTGTGTATCAGGGCTCAGATATTATCGATACATTCGTATACCGGCTTGGGATGTTCAGTCAGCAATTCGGGCCTGCAGCAGCAGTCGGCTTATTTAAGTCTATCATTTCTTTAGGATTGGTTTCTATTTCTTACTATGCTGCCTACAAATACAACAATTACAGAATATTTTAGACAATTGGAGGATGTAGTGTGGTCTATAAGCAATCGTTAAGCAGGAAGCTTTTTGTCGTGTTCAATGTGCTGTTGCTAACTCTAATCACCGTACTGGGTATCATACCTTTTGTGCATTTGCTATCCGTTTCACTTAGTTCGAACACGGCAGCAATGGCTGGCGAAGTGAAACTTTGGCCTGTCGGCTTTTCTTGGGATGCGTATGTCTATCTGGGTGAAAAGGTGGAATTTTTCCGGTCCTTGTGGGTATCCGTGAAGCGGGTTGCGCTCGGCAGTGTAGTGAATATGCTGCTTGTGTTCATTACGGCGTATCCTCTTTCCAAATCGCAAGATCAGTTTGCATGTCGAACACCTTATGTTTGGTTTTTTGCCGTTACCATGTTTTTTGGCGGAGGACTTATCCCGACGTATATCATTGTGAAAAATACAGGGATTATGGATTCGATCTGGGCGCTTATTTTACCAGGCGCATTAAATGTTTGGAATATGATTCTCATGCTGAACTTTTTCAGAACGATTCCCAAAGAAATGGAAGAAGCGGCAACGATTGACGGAGCCGGCCATTGGAAGATGCTATGGCAGATTTACTTGCCAGTTTCGCTCCCTTCCATCGCTACGATCGGGTTGTTTACCATTGTTGGCCATTGGAATGCTTGGTTCGACGGCATCCTTTATATGAATTCGCCTGAAAATTACCCGCTGCAAACGTATCTTTCTACCCTGATTACAGCGATGAGTTCGCAGATGACAGCAGTTTCTGCCGAGCAATTGAAAGCAATGGAGAATCTTAGCGAGAAGACACTGCGGACAGCACAAATTTTTATGGGAGCTTTGCCGATTATGGTTGTCTATCCTTTTGCTCAAAAATACTTCGTTAAAGGCATGACGGTCGGCAGTGTTAAAGAGTAAATGAATAGTTGTTCAAAGGAGACATGTGGCAGATGAAAAAGGTGAAAGTTGCGTTAATTGGAGCAGGTTTAAGAGGTGTTAATTATTTGGAATACGCCTTGCAGCATCCGCATGAACTTGAGGTCACCGCTGTAGCTGAACCTAATAAGGAGCGCAGAGAGAATTTTAAAGTAAGGCATGGTTTACAGGAAGACATGTGTTTCACGAGCTGGGACGATCTATTTGCAGCGCCAAAGCTGGCGGATGCTGTACTGATCTGTACGCAGGATAAGCAGCACTATGAACCAACGATTAAAGCTTTGAAGGCAGGTTATCACGTTCTTTTGGAAAAGCCGATGTCTCCTGATGCGCAGGAATGCGTGTTGATGGGAGAGATCGCCACTCAATCAAATCGCGTTTTTTCCATTTGCCATGTTTTAAGGTATACGAACTTTTTTTCCACGATCAAAGGGTTGTTAGAAAGCGGTTCCATCGGGAATCTTATGTCGATTACCCATAATGAAAATGTGGGCTATTGGCATCAGGCCCATAGCTTCGTACGAGGAAATTGGCGCAGAAAAGAGGACTCCAGCCCGATGATTCTGGCCAAATCGTGCCATGACTTGGACATCCTGCTATGGTTAGCAGGCTCGGATTGTGTACGTGTATCTTCCTTCGGTTCTTTATCCCATTTTACTTCCGATCAGGCGCCGGCGGGTGCGCCGCTTCGCTGCCTGGATGGCTGCCCGGTTACGGACGACTGTCTGTACTATGCGCCTAAACAGTATTTGACGGATAATACGCATTGGCCTACGTCTGCGATTAGCGATGATCTCAGCTATGAGGCTCGCTTGAAAGCGCTGCAGGAAGGGCCTTATGGCCGCTGCGTGTATCACTGTGATAATGATGTCGTTGACCATCAAGTGGTGAATTTAGAATTCGCAAACGGCGCAACGGCTGCATTCACGATGAGTGCGTTCACCAAGGACGTTAGCCGAACCATCAAGCTCATGGGCACGAAGGGCGAAATTCGCGGTTCGCTGGAGAAGCAAGAAATAGAAGTGATTCATTTCGGCAGCGGGAAAGTGGAGCGAATTACCTTCGAGAATGCCGGGGGCCATGTTGGACACGGTGGCGGAGACACAGGTTTGATCAAAGATTTCCTCAAGCTGGTTCGAGAGGACGGCAGCAGCCAGGGCCTTACGGCAGCCTATCATTCCGTACAAAGCCATATGATGGCATTTGCCGCTGAGCAGGCGCGAGTGGAACACAGCGTTATTGATTTGAAAGCTTTTGTTGAGTCAATAAAGGTCCAATGACCGATTAAGCAAAATAGGTATTGGATAGGTTCACACAACCAAGCAAAATGGTCAAGTTTACATATAATAAGGACAAGATGAAGATTAAGGGGCTGAGATGTTGATGCGGAAACAATCTATTATCGGTGCCTTAAATATCGACACGAATTCAGGAACCATCATCAACGGCGATATGATTAACATTTCGCCCACTGAAATAACTAGAAGTTTCAGGGGTTCTGGCATCGACGTGACGGGTGACCATGCCACGACGGTTTCAATTATTAACATAACAATGATTTATGGTTCAAGTCCAATTGACGATAGTCCAACCAAGCTCAAAAGAAAAGTATCGAAATTAAAGTGAGAAGAACCTTAAGAAGGGCTGCCTTGTGGCAGTCCTTTGTTTGTGTGATTTAGTTCGGCTGTCGGGAGGGTTCAACTTCACGTCCTATCGTCCTATAAAAATGGATGCGGATGCGGATTAAGCTGGCCAATCTTCAACGGCTTTTTCGCATATCCCAGTTCCACAGGCACCTGAAGGACCCGCTTCAGCCCCGTCAAGCGTTGCAAATGATGTCCGAACGTCATCGGCAGCATGCCCGGAATCAGGACTTTTACGCAATGCAATCCGTTTCGCAAGGTTTCGGGCGACGACTGATCCACCACGATCAAATCGAGATTCAAGCGGCGAAACACCTCGATGATGTCCTTCAGATCATCAGTCAGATCCGCATGATGTGCTCTACGCTTGAACTCCTCGTCAAACGTTCTGAGAGGGCGCTGTCCGTCCAGCAAAAAATGCAGCCGTTCCTCTGCTTGTGGCAAACCGTATAGCAGGGCATGATCTTCCATTTGCAACACGAGAAAGGGATCGTCCAGCATTTGCTTGACATGCTCCTGGCTAGCTTCGAATCTCTCTTGCAGGAAGACCAACCTGCCGGCCAATTCGTGAATGGCGCTTTTCGCAGCCCGTACAGGATCCAAATGGGCTCCCGCAGCACAGATAAGATTTATCTTTCCGGGACAGACGCTTTTGGCAAGTGCCCAAATGCTCGGAATCCCGTTCTCCATCGTCATGTTAAACAAATGTACGTCGTATCCAGCTACTGCGCGCAACCTATACAGCATGAGCAGCAGTTCGTGATCGTTAGCGGAATAGGGGTCCAGGCGCGGGATTGGCAACTGCGCGTACCAGGTCATGAGGAACGCGTCGCGCTCCGTCACTTCCAATATCCCATGTAAGATGGCTTCCTCCAAGCTTCCGCCTAACGCACACCCGTTGGAGCCTTCCTGGACAAATCCGCTGCCGAATCCCGAGCTGTAATAGGCGAGACTCTCCGGAACAAGGATCGGACACTGCCGAACGAATGAATAGCCCCATACCCAATCGATCGGGAGATCGGGATCAAACGGTTCGAACGTGAAATCAGGCTGCGCGTACTGTCTCTTCGAATATAACCCAACCGTGGAGGGCTCTAGCGCTTGATCTGCAACACGGTTGAAGCTGTCGTAGATTACGGTACGTTTACCACGGGGGGTTATCCCGCAATGTCGCTCCAATCCTTCCAAGATCGCGGTCAATTCGCTTTCCGCATAAGAAAAGCTGCGCCCTCCCGTTACCTCATCTCCCATCAGAAAGGAAGGCAGATTGACCCCCGCCCCGGCAAACGGCGACTCAAGGTCAAGCATCTTGGCATTAAAAACGCCAGTCTGCGAATCTATATAATCCTTAACCAAATGTGGTTTCAAGTCGTCTATTGAACGGCTGCGGTAACTGTTGGCGCTTGTTTTAGGTCTCGGCTTGAGCGAAATGTTGGACGCCGCCGATGAATCGTCGGGCAAACTGCCGCACACCTCACAGAGAGGGTCAGGCAGAATGAAATGGAGCGAGCTATTCAGCGTGAGCAGGTTAACGATATACATATGCTCCTCCGTGTAGGCTCGGCTGCCCTTCAGCACTCGCTCTATCTCTGCAATCAGCAAGTGAGCTGTTTGCCTAATTCCTGAAGGCGAAGTGCTGACGCATTGCATGTCCCCAGGCGATGCCGTGAACCGTCGGTTATCCGCGCATTGGGAGCAGCCTGGGATGCTCGGACGAACGAGCGGACCGACGATGCCCTCATCCCTTGAAAGAAAGCCTCGCAACCATGGGATGCCGGTCTGCTGCAGAATCTCTTCAACCTCGAAGTATCCGGAGGAAGGCCAGTCATCGTGCAGCACGACCACTAATTTTACCGATTTCGGTATTTCTGAAGTGAAATCTGACTGCCGAACGACCTCATAACGGTCCAATAGTTCTCCGTATACGTAGTCAGCCAATAAACCTTCCCCGACAACGGATAGGATAGCATTCATGCCGTACACCTCATCTCACGTTGAGTTGCTTACCACTTTCTTTAAGTTGATTTCATTATATCTGTGTGATGATGAATATATGTGCGCTTTGGATCATGAGGGACAAATAGCTATACATAAAATTACTTGTGAAGGGTTGGAAAAGATCGGGAATTAGAAAGGAGGAAGAAAATGATAAATTTCAAGCCCAACGTATTGGCGATCGGCTCTGGTCCATTTTTGATTTCGCTCATTTCTGCGCAGCTTGCTTCCGGAGCGACCAAGATTCATGTGTTAATCTCTGGCTCAGTGCCGACGGATCGGCAACGGATGTTAGAACGGGTGGCACATAGCCGTAAAATAGACCCCGAGATAACCATAGAGGAAGTTACCCTTGAGAAGGAAGGAGAACGTGGTTGGCGAGAGGCACTGAGGCCATTTGAATCCATTTTGTATGTATCACAGGAGGGGAATATCGAAGAACTGCGAATGCTTCATGCTATTTGCAAGGAGGAGAAGAAGCTGTTTCTTCCCGCAGTGTGTCTGCAGCAGGTGGGACTTGCGGGTCCACTTGTGTATCACGACGATGAGGGATGTTGGGAGTCAGCGTTTCGCCGCTTTCACGAATCTGCGATTTATAAAGATCCTCAGCGTCACACCTTTTCTTCTACTGCCGGAGCAATGTTAGCGAATGTAGTCGTATTTCAATTATTAAAAAAGATGAAGGCAGCGAACGATGCGGTACAAAGGAATCAATTCTTCCTGCTTAATCTGGAGACACTAGAAGGAAACTGGCATTCCTTCCTGCCTCATCCACTTGTCAACGGACGTGTCGCAGCGGAGTGGATTCACGATTTCGAATTACAGTTCGAACGAAGATCAAGCAAAGTGGAGAGCGGATTGCTTCCTTACTTTGGCCGGCTGACATCGGCGGAATCAGGAATTTTCCATCTTTGGGAGGAGGGAGACTTGAAGCAGTTACCGCTTGCTCAGTGTCGTGTTCAGGCCGTTGATCCGCTATCGGAAGGTCCGGCTAAGCTTATGACAGACATGATTTGTGCAGATTTGACGCATGAAGGAGCGAGGCGGGAAGCAGGGTTAACCGGGATTGAAGTGTATGTGTCTCGCATGGCCGGTCTGCTCGGGCAGGAAGAATTTATTGGTGTCGGAGCGGGAGAAACCGTCGCGGAAGGCATTGGCCGAGGGCTGCAAAGGAGTTTGGCGGAGCTACTGGACAAGCGACAGGCCCATCAATTGCCAGCTGTCTTCCGAGTACAGTTGTCTACCATAGAAGATAAATACTGCCGGTTTTATTTGCAGGCTTTGACAACGATGAAGGGAGCGCCAATGATTGGTTTGGGAGAGGAACTATATGGATTCCCTGTGATATGGGTCGGTACAAGTGATCGTTGGTATGGCTGTGCAGGCTTGAATATAACCGTGGCATTACGGGATGCTTTACAACAGGCTCTGATGGAGGCACAAAACATACTTGCTTCCCCCACATCAAAAGTATTGGAGGTACCGGCTGTACATTTAGCCGAACAGTTGCCTTTCAGTGTTGAAATCCCTTCTTGTGACGTGACGTTACAAACGAATGATCTGCAATCCGCTGTACAGGTTTTGGAACGGAACCGTAAGAGGCTCTTGGTTTTGGATCTGGCCGTAGAACCGTTTTTGAAAGAGGAAATAGCCGGTGTGTTCGGCGTGTTGCTTAGGAATAACGGGGAAAAACGGCCCCGAATTTGAATTCGGGGCCGTTTTTTCTCGTTGTTTTTTGGGTTGGACTAAGAAATTACCATACGAAAGCCGATGTGATGATTACCAAAAGAATAAAGAGAACCAAAATAGCTGCTGCGCTCGAACCGTAGCCTGCACAACTTGCACCATAACCAACTGCACCCATGTTTTACTCATTCCCTTCTGGTGATTTATCACTACCGTATAAGATATGTTAGATAAGCGCCGTGTGATTGGACGTATGTACCTATTTTCATGACATGGGAAAATTCTCGAGACCTCCCACTCGTGACTTTTTATACTAAGAAAGCAACAGGAAAAGAAAAAAACGGCTCGCATTTTATTAGCGGCCGTTTTCTTTTTGTGTTGGTTAAGAAATTACCATACAAATGCAGATGTGATGATTACCAAAAGAATAAAGAGAACCAAAATAGCTGCTGCGCTTGAACCGTAACCTGCACAACTTGCTCCATAACCTACTGCTCCCATATTGTCTCATTCCTTCCTGGTAATTTGTAACTACGGTATAGATTATGTCCGCTAATTAGTAATTGATTGGACGTATGTACCTAATTGCAGTTATACGTTAACCAGGATATTTTTCCTGTAAGTCTCGATAAGTTCAGTCGCTGTATCGCTTGTATGATACACTCCGTGAAAAGGGCCGGTCGGTGAGCAGTAACCAACAGGAATTTGGAAAATTTCTTCGATTAACAATTTGATTCCGGGTAAATTTCCGATTGCGGCCTTTGAATACGTCTCAGTGACTTCATTGGCGCGATATTGAAGATCACGCGCTTCTTCGTAAAGGCCTGCGCTCATTTTTTCCATCATCACTATACGAGGCCGCTTTCTGGAATTAGTGATTGATGCTCACCGGGAAATCTTTGAAACCGAAGATGAAGTAGAGGAAGTTAACGCAACCTACATGATTTCTTTGCAAGCGATTATGAGGGGCGAGTCGATTTCAGAAATCAAGCCGCATGCAAGCAAGATGCTGATGAATATATCATAGAAATGAAGATGAATGACGCCAAAAAAATGTTAGCAAGCACCAAAATGAAGATTATGGATATTTCCGAAGAAACAGGTTTTCTCAGAAGGTATAAAATCCTTATTCAACATTGAACGGAAGCGACAAGGTTGTATAGTCCGAAAAGCTGATTCGATTGGAAGCTGCCCCCGATCACATGATCATCAAAATGAGTTAAATAAAACGAGAGTGAAATATGATTGGGAAGAACAAGCTCTACCCATTGATCTTTACAGGCCTCTGCTTGTTGGGAGTTTTGAATGGCAGACCCGTTGCAGATTAAGGAATTATAAGATTGGTGGGTTAAAAATCCTGATGCAAGATTGAAATTAGCATTAGTTACATATACATGTAAATTAGTCCCATCTGCTAATTGGATGGTCACCCATTTATTCATACATTGTAAAAGGTTCGAAATCCCTGGTCTGTTATCTTGATATGGCGGGAAGTTATTCCACATAAAGTTATCTCCTTTGAAATGAGATCCTGCATTGCTTCCACCATATGCAATGCAGTGGGCGTTTGTGCACAAAGGGTATTGACTTTTGAGTGTCGCAGACAATAAAGAAAAGGCTGAAACGGTCATTGTATTGGCTGTGATTGTAAACCGATTTAAAAATTGTATATGATAACTAGTATTGAGGAGAGATTTGATCCATATTGAGGAGGGATACAAAATGATGAAACGAAACAGATTAGGTACTTCAGAGCTCATGGTCGGCGAAATAGGATTAGGTTGCATGTCGTTAGGCACTAATCGCCAGCATGCAATTTCCATGATTCATACAGCATTGGAACGTGGGGTAAATTTTCTAGATACGGCCGATTTGTACGATGAAGGTCTTAATGAAGAAATCGTGGGTTCAGCGATTCAAGGTCGCAATCGTGGGGAAATCATTATAGCTACAAAAGTCGGTAACAGACGAATTCCAGGCAAAGAGGGCTGGGTGTGGGATGCCTCCAAAGCGTACATACTCTCCGCGGTTAAAGAAAGCTTGAAACGGCTGGGTACGGATTATATTGATTTATATCAACTGCATGGTGGTACGCTTGAAGACCCGATCGACGAGACGATCGAAGCTTTTGAACAATTGAAACAAGAGGGAGTTATCCGCTATTATGGTATATCCTCGATTCGTCCAAATGTCATTCGTGAATATACGAAGCGATCATCGATTATAAGCGTCATGAGTCAATATAGTTTATTAGATCGACGACCAGAGGAAGCGGTGCTGCCTTGGCTTACCGAGCATTCAATCAGTATGATCGCTCGTGGTCCAGTGGCGAAAGGAATTCTGTCAAATTGCGGACGGCGGCTTCAGGGAGATTACCTTGACTACACAGGAGAATCACTTAGCAGCCTGTATCCCAAATTACTGGATTCAGCCAATGTAAATGACCGTAGTTTAAGTCAGCTTGCCATTCGCTATGTGCTTTCGCATCCTGCGGTGGCTGTGACCATCCCTGGGGCTAGCTCTCTAGAACAATTGTTGGAAAATATCGACGTTGCAGAGGCCCCTCCCCTTAGAGAAGAAGAGATCATTCTGCTACAGAGATTGACTCGTTCAAACAAATATGAACAACATCGATAATTTATATCTATCATAGAAAATGAAAACTTTGGATCTCATACCGAGTATAACCAGATATAGGTTTAACTTGAGATAGGAGTGTGATCCAATGAGCTGGAAAAAAGCAGCCATTGCGGCTGTAGTTGGAGCGCAAGTCATGATGACATGTGCTTTCGACGCTTCAGCGGAAGGACCAACTGTTGTTTGGAAGCCCATACCAAGTGTGCAGCCGGAGTTTCAGCACGAAATGTTTCCTTCGGAGGTCCCCGAATCAGGTAGAGTGCCTGCCGTTATTCAGTTATTGAGCAACGTTCCTTATTATGACAAATACGAAGATTCCGGGGGGCCACCTCAGGGCTATCTGGCTCCTCAGGAGGTGCATGTAGTCAAGGCAGGCATGCCATGGTCGGAAACGTATAATTGGTGGAAAGTCAGCACCTGGCTTGGCGATAAGTGGATCAATGTGCCTTCAAAAGCGTTAGATGTCGCTCCTCCGAAGCAAATATCTTTGCTGGATAATACGCTGATGTACGCCAACCCGAATACCGATTCACCATCAACGGGTTCATTGGCACCACAGGATGTCGAAGTAGTGGCTGCTGCGAAAAGGTGGTTTGTTGCCGAGAACTTCGATTACAACACGATGACATGGCTGAAGATCCATACCACCTGGCTCGGTGATCAATGGATTCAAATTCCCCTTAATCGTATTGGTACGCTGCGGAGTGTTGTGCCGGAGAAAGAATATTTCTTGAACGTAAGCAGCATTCCGCAAGGTGTTGGGGAAATAACAGCAGAGTTCATTTCGCCATTCAATAGCACGGGCTATCGTGTGGAGACAATGAGCGGAGTTCAGTGGATGTTTTACAGAGGCGCGAAGATTGAAGAATCCCAAGAAAGCTTGGCGCTGGATACAAGAACAACGCTTTTTGCACAACCGTATTCCTATGGGGAAGAGGTGGCTATTCTTCAGCCTCAAAAAGTAGATGTGTTCGAGCGAATCAATAACAATCCCTATGGGAACACACCGGATGAACCCATCTGGTATCATGTTCATACTTCGGCAGGGGATGGTTGGGTGAATAAACAGTTTGCCGATCCTATTGCTGCCAAACCGACAGACGTGGCCATTGAATTGAAATCCAATGCGCAGTTAATGAACTATCCCACAGGTAACTGGTATAAATTTGCGCAAGCGTCGCCTCAGATTGTTCACCCGATTCGTTATTGGGATGATCCCTTAGGGAACCGTTGGTACCAGATTGATTCTTATGTCGGGCTTGTCTGGTTCAAGTTAAATCCATACACAGATCATATTGTGGGTGAAGGGTTTGATCCGGCTATAGACATGTCCTTCTACACTTTGTATTACAATAGTGCGAAGATTGATGGCGACGAGCTTAAGTTTCAAGATCGACAAGTGGGATATATACGCGATAACGCTTGGTATGTATCCATTCCCTTTCTGTCCGAAGGTTTCCGCTACGACAAAAGTGAGTCAGGAGGCTGGACCACATACCAAAACACCAACTTCGGTAATGGTTTCCGCATTCAGGCTGGCTCCTTGCAGGCGACAACACTTTGGAATGGAAAAAAGGTTCAGCAAGTTAACTTGACGGCAGCACCACAGGTCTCGTCAAACGGAGAGATCTATCTGAACGAAGCGGATGTACGGAACTTGTTCGGTTCTCTTATTGCTAAGGTTGATAACTCCCTTACATTCACACTTCAGGCGTACAAGGTGACTGCTCTTGCAATTCCCACATCCGTTGATTTAGATCAGATGGTGCTCAATGTAGCTTTCAGAGACAGCACCCAGCAGCTCCCAGCCGGTGCTTCACCTGAGTTAAGACCCAAGTTGACTGTCGAGGAGATAGGAGCTCAACCGACAGAGGCCATTCAGGCCTATCCAAAATGGGTTGCACCCATTCAGTGGGACATGGCTTTCTTCCAGTACCAGGCTGCCAAGCCGCTGAAGGTCGGGCAGAATCAGCTACGGGCCAGACTTGAGATTGGCGGAAGGGTTTTATGGCAGCAAGAATTTACGGTTTTGAGGACGAAATAGAGCAAAAGCCTTCATCCTTTTTAAGGGCGAAGGCTTTTTTTGTAGATTTTTACTGTTGCTTCGCTCTACCTTGACAAACGCGCTCGTCCTAATGGACAACGAAGTCGTCTATCCTAGTATGTTTTGGGTTATGGGGTAGGCGAAGCTTTCGTCTTATTGATGTTCGCTCACGGAGTATCTGGAATTCCTACTGCTAAAAATGGCGCGGAGTAGGGCTTTGATGAAATAACGGGAGTTTGTGCGGTTGTTTCAATCGATTCGCATCATTTCGTATGAAACTTGAGTAATTAGCAGGATAATTTACATTTAATGGATCGATAGCAGCTCGTAATGAACAAATTAGCTGCACTTTTTCCCGTTTTGCAACTTTAAGAAGATCCCATCCGTCTATTGAATAGGCTTAATTTTACTAATGTGGATGAAGGAGGTAAACGTTAAATGGTGAAAGTGGAACGAGATTTGCATGTAGATATTGCAATAATAGGCGGAGGAGTAGGAGGGTGCGCTGCAGCTCTAGCTGCCTGTAGGATGGGCAAAAATGTGTATATGACCGATGAATACGACTGGATTGGCGGTCAGTTGACAAGTCAGGCCGTACCGCCTGACGAGCACAAATGGATCGAGCAATTCGGCTGTACGCGAAGCTATCGGAAATTTCGCGACGAGGTCAGAGAGTACTACCGTCAACACTATCCGTTATCCGAGTATGGGCGTTCGGCATACTATTTGAATCCAGGAAATGGTGGAGTAAGCCGGTTGTGCGCCGAACCACGTGTCACGCATGCCGTATTGCAGCAGATGCTCGCGCCGTTCGTTAACAGCGGGAAACTTACCATCCATACACGAAGTAAAATCGTGAAAGCGTGTAGACATGGCGATGAGATCCAAGCCGTTACTGTCAAACGCGAAAACGGGGAAAAGCTGACTGTTCATGCGCCTTATTTTCTTGATGCAACGGAATGTGGGGATGTATTGCCACTTGCGGAAGTCGACTACGTAACTGGGGCAGAATCGAAGTCAGAAACAAACGAACCTCATGCCTTGGAGGGTCCCGCAGATCCTCATGATATACAAGCTTTTACTTACTGCTTTGCGATGGATTACATCGAAGGAGAGAATCATGTCATAGATAAACCCGAAGATTACGAGTTCTGGCGTTCAATTCAAGCACCGTTTTGGCCGAATCTGCAGTTGAATTGGGTATCGCCCGATCCCAAGACGTTGGAACCAACAGAAGAAACGCTTTTTCCCGGTACGGATAAATATCCTTTGTTTATCTATCGCCGAATTGTGGATAAAGCGAATTTCGCGGCGGGGGCTTACACGTCGGACATTTCGTTAGTCAACTGGGCGCAGAACGATTATTTTCTTGGCAATGTTTACGATGTACCTGAACAGTTGGCTGAAAAGCATCTGCATCAAGCGAAACAACTGAGCTTTTCATTGTTATATTGGCTGCAGACGGAAGCTCCGCGGCCTGACGGGGGAGTGGGCTATCCGGGGTTGAGGCTGCGTCCGGATGTCGTCGGGACCGCTGATGGCATGGCACAGGCACCGTATATTCGGGAATCACGTAGAATCAAAGCGGAATTTACGGTTTTGGAACAGCATATAAGCGCAGCTATACGAGGCGATCAAGGGGCAGTAGAGTTCCCGGACAGCGTAGGCATCGGATGTTACCGTATCGATTTGCATCCGAGTATGAAGGGACGGAATTTCCTCGATATATCTTCGTTGCCTTTTCAGATTCCATTAGGAAGTTTGATTCCCAAGCAGGTTACGAACTTGCTAGCTGCCTGCAAAAATATAGGAACAACCCATATTACCAATGGCTGCTACAGGCTTCATCCCGTTGAATGGAATATCGGGGAGTCCGCAGGCTATACGGCCGCTTTTTGTTTGGATCAAGGTATGACCCCAAGTGAGGTTCGCGCTGACGCAGCAAAGCTCAAAGAGCTTCAAGCTTTACTGACGGCGAATGGCATCGAACTGGCTTGGCCAAAGATTGGAGCTGTATAAACAACCTATCAAAGATCAACTTGTTCTTAAATAGGGGGCATTTTATGGATCATAAAAAAAATTTGCTTTACGGGATAGTAGCTGGAGTACTCCTTCTTTTCTTAAATAATTCTATTGCTCTAAGTACAATAAAAAGTCTTTTCGATAGCATGCCAATTGCTTATCTTACTGTTAGATGCATGCTCTATATTCTGTCTTTTATCGGTATTTTGACGGTGGCTTTTTGTTCAATAGAATTGATAATAGAAGTACATAAATTCAGAAAGCAAAGATAAACTTGTCTGGTGACAAGAATAGGGTTACATTTAAAAGTCGCATGTTATGCGGCTTTTTCGATTTATGCCCTCATTTCCCGAGGGATCGGACATGGATATGGATAGTTAGGTAATCTTGTTCAAGAGTCCCCAAACACACGTTGATAACTTGGGTGAATTTCATGGACAGAGTGGATATGGCTTTAAGCAAGCAAACTCATCCTTTTCTTATTGAATTTAAAGAATAATAGATTGAGAAGCACTAATATGAAGTAGGTACATAGAACTTGCTTCCTCTTATACCCATCAATTACACTTTGAGGAGTAGCAATTTTATTAATTATTAGAGGAACTACATTTTAGTATCACCAATGATAAGAAAAGAAAGGGTGCCAACGTTAATATGAAACTAACTTATTTACGCGGGGGCATTATTGCAATAATTGCAATCGCTGCACTAATCATAGGAATTAAGGCATTGTTAACGATTCAGAACATAAATCGCATTACTAATGTAGAGTTGGTTGGGGAGCAAACGATTTACGGAAAACCGGGCTCCCAAATGATCGTACGAATGGGAAAAACAGTGGCTGTGGCTACGGATAAAGAAGGTATTCCGGATCTGACTGCAGGTTTGGATCTTCAGCCAGGAACCTCGATTCCGGATAATCATTTGCTGTTTTTTCCTAAAACGACCCGAGGGCTCCAAGCCGATCTCCACACAGATAACGAGATTTGGATCACGGTTCGCGGAGGGAATACAGTTTATAATGAGAGCGGAAAGAAAATCAAACCCAATATTGAATGATTACATTATCTCTTTCCCGACGGAAGGTAGGGAAGAGATAGGTACAGTTTAACGTGGAACTATAACTTATAAACACCAGTGGAGGTAGCCGATACAAAGCGGCTGCCTTTTCCCCTTTAACGGGCAGATTTGCATGAAGACGGGAGGGAATCGAAACCCGATAACGAATGTTTTTTAGGTCGTAATTGAACAATGAATGGGATGTTCAAAAGTGGGGGGTGAAAGAAATGCATATTGGAATAGATTTAGATAATACAGTTCTTGATGCCACTTCGTCTTATTTGCATTTTTATAATAAGGCTTCTGGTTTGTCGTATAGCCCTAAAGATGTTAACGATTTTTATTTTTACCGGTTATATGGGTGGGATAATGCAGAACGTGAAAAAGTTTATTATCAATATGGTCATGATATTCATTGGAACTCATCGCCTTTTCCTCATGCAGTAGAAGTATTACAGGAATTATCTCTTTGTCATCAAATCTATTACTGCTCGTCCTTTACTTTTTCGAGATGTTACTATTGATTGGCTTAAATATCATGGGGTTAGATATACCAGTATAGCTTTCACAGAGAATAAGCTCCAGGAGTGTATAGATTCCGAGGTTAGTGTTTTAGTAGATGATGCCCCCCATTATGCAAAAGAATTTGCCGAAAAGAATATTCCAGTTATTTTGTTTGAACAGCCGTATAATACGTTTGTGAAGATTGATATGGTTTATCGTGCGTCTAATTGGTTAGAGGTAAGCAGACGTATCAGTGAATTAGAAGTGTCTAACATTAGTACTATAGTTTAACAATCAGTGAGCAGATTGCCGGTCGGCAGCGGCTCTCTTTTTCATTTAAGAAAAGGGCAGATTAGTTGTGTAAGAGGTGTTTGTACTCTATAAGTCGAATATGTTCTAGACTTTTCGATGGAGGTTCCATACATGGCTGATAAAGAATTAGTCCTCGATATTGGAGGAGTGCTTGCTACTAATTTTTCTCCTCTTTTTTGGCAAGAACTATCGGAACAATCAAATACTCCTTATGAAGTGCTTTTTGATTTTAGAAGGGAAATGCGTGAAGAGTTATGGACCGGAAAGATACCAGAGGAGGGTTTCTGGAAGCAGTTACATTTGAAATTCCCTTCAATTCATATGGAAAAGGCTAAAGAAATCCTTATTTCGAATATTCGTCCATTGCCGGCTATTGAGAAAGTACAGTCGTGGAGTAAAAACGCAAATATTCATTTATTAAGTAATCATCGCATTGAGTGGATTAAATCCATACTTAAGCCTATTGAACCTTATATATGTAGTGTTACAGTATCCAGCGAAGTAGGCTATTGCAAGCCTAAGCCAGAAATATACGCACTTGTTCATGAGCAACTAAATAACCATGGAGATATATTATTTGTTGATGATCAGAATAAAAATTTTAAGGAAGCAAATTCGCTCGGTTGGAAAACCATATTAGCCGACGAAAACGGGGACTGGATTTATAATCTCACTTCACTTTTATCAACTGCAGAAGCTTGATATCAATTACCGTTCAACGGAGAACGTTAGTTCAAATCAAATTGATCGCAGCCAGGAAGTAACCGGCTGATGTTTTGCAATATATCAGAGTATCTTTATTTGAATTCACTGCTCGTATCGGAAGGAGTTCAAGCTTGTGACAACAACTATTTACGTAAAAACAAGTTCTTATAATTTCTGGTGGGGCGTCTATGGCATGGAGTCTCTAACAGGATGGGAAGATATCGTACTGTATACAGATAACAAGCAGAGGAATAAGCTGATTGCACTCTGTGTTTGCACGAAAAATTACTTTCGAAACGCTGTCGAGGAGTTGAAGGATGATCCTTTCGAGGCCGACTTCGTTCAGAAAATACAAGCTTTCCTTGTTGAAGATAAGGTCCACTATCATTACTATTATGACCATCCAGAAGATGAGAATCTTTATGAATTGCCTTTTGAAAAGTTGCCGCGCAACGAGCATGGTTTGTATCCTTGTTCATTGGAAGTATGGTACCCAAGTGAAGGTATTAATGAAGCTGTCATAGAAGCATGTATCAGGGAAGTTAGCTGCGATTATCTTGAGATAGAGACTGATTATATTTCATTTATTGAGCCGACCGATAGGGAGGAGGCGCTGAAAGCCTATTCAGAGCATATAGCTCGTTTCGGGGGGAATGTGAAGATGGTTTTCACAGAAGAACTGATTGAGTCAATGATTAAACAAATGTCGCTCACGCGAGAGGAAGTAGTAAATCTGCTTGATCGTAGCGTATAACAGTAACCAATAATGAGTTAATGTGTATTGTGTGAGGGATGGAGAACGATAGTTGAATAACCAGAGAGCAGATCGCCGCGACCGCCATCTGTTCTCTTTTTCTTTGAAGTAACGGGAATTAAGTATAGGAAAATAAATGAATTAACCGAATATATTTATAAAATTGATAAATCAGGAAGGAGGGATTACGTAAGATGCTGAATTATTGGGCAGAGAATCAAAATTGGGCTAAATTAACACCTTGGTTGGGGTTCATTACCATTGTAATGCTATTCTGGACATTCAGTCCTGTCGATACGATGTTCTGGGCATTGATCAACATCCCATTATATTTGTTTCATCAAACCGAGGAGCATTATTGGCCGGGTGGCTTTAAGGATTACTTTAATCGAGTCGTGAATAGGTTGCCAGAGGGTGACGAGGCTTTAACGGATGAAAAAGTGTTTTGGATCAATATTATTCTAGTATGGCTGGCGTTCCTCATTTTCGGACTTTTATGTATCGTAAATATCGGCTTTGGTTTGTTAATTGTCATTTTTAGCTTGATGAACTGTGCCACCCATATTTATACAGGGATTAAATATAGAGAATGGAATCCGGGGCAGGTAATGGCAAGCCTTCAGTTTATCGCATCCATTTATGGTGCATACGTGATTACGGCTAAAGGTATTTCCCATCCAATGACCTGGTGGATTAGCTCGGTTTTATTTTCGATTCTTGTTCATGCCATCTTATTTAAGTTTGTGATGGGTAAGAAATAGGTCGGGAACTAACGAAAAAAGATAGCGCTGCGGTGATGGAACCGATCCATCGCTTATTTTCGTTTCGGTGCGCTCCGCTCAACTATTGGGCAGATAGTTCAATTAAAATTAATAATTCTCTTGTCCAAATATTCCAGATTATGTAATGATTAAGCATCCTAATATGAGTCGGTTTTACAGGTGCTTTCTTTACCACGCAAATATGAAACAATAATTATTCCTGGCGGGTCATTTTTACTCATAGAACAACGAGAAGAAAGGAATTTTTGAACGGTTATTGATATAATAGAAAGGTGGGAGATTCTTGATAGAAACAAAACGTCTTATAATTAGAGAAATGGTGCAGTTCGATTATGATGCATTGTGCGGAATATTGTGTGATGAGGAAGTAATGCGTGCTGCTTATGAAAGTGCATTCAACTTAGAAGAAGCACAAAATTGGCTAAACAGACATCTTAAAAGATATGAAGAGTATGGTTTTGGACTTTGGGCTGTTGTATTAAAAGAAACAAACAAAATGATTGGTCAATGTGGCTTGACAATGCAAGGCTGGAGAGAAAAAGAAATTTTGGAAATAGGATTTTTGTTTCAAAAAGCGTATTGGCACAAAGGTTACGCAACAGAAGCGGCAATTGCTTGTAAGGAATACGCGTTCTCAGTTCTTAATGCAAATAGGGTTTATTCTATTATTAGGGACACAAATATAGCCTCTCAAAAAGTTGCTGTTCGAAACGGTATGAATATTATTGATAAAGATACTAAGAATTTTAGGAATATAGATATGGAATTTTTTCTGTATTCTGTAGAGCGAACAAAATGAGCATAATACAAAGTAAAAAACAATTGATAATGTAATATACATTTAAATGCTATTATGAAAGTCAAAATGATAAATTCCAAGTTGGAGAGATAATTTTGATTCTCAATCGTTTTCAATTGCGAATATAAAAGGCATTCAATCTTGTCATCGTAGAATGGAACGGCGAGCAATGGAACAACAATATTCTAATCCGACAATTCTTGAGACAGAATCCTGAAAATGCTAGAGAATACTCCGGAAGAAAATTTGAAGCTATGGGGAATATACATACGACCTTTACCAAACAAATGGATTAATCTTACAATCTTGTTCATTTCGCTCATACTTCTTGGATGCTTAAATTACAAGCTCAACTATCAAGTGGCTTGGGGTGAACATAAAAACAACTTAGGGATGCTTATTGAGTTTCTCAACAAGATTATACCAATAAGGCTTCTTTTCCAAAATCATTAAAGATGTATTCAATATTTATACCTGTTTGTTCAATAAAATCAACAGAGACTGAAGTAATAATGCTGCACAAAAACCATATGAGCGGTCAAGCTATAAAAGATAATATAACCTTTCAAAAGAAGTGATTACGATAACGGGGACACGATAGTTGAGCAGAACTAGTGGTAGCTATGCATATTGAAATATAGGGAGTAACTATGGAGAAAATGAACACCTTAGAAACAAAGCCCTCATGTCGCACTGATTTTGAGCTGATCACTTTTTCCTTGATCCTGATATGAAAAAAATTAATATCGGTCCTTTTTATTTTGAATGGGAAAATTATAAAAAAGTAATTAAGAGCACCTTAGGAATTGCAGGCGTTCAATAGTAAGGCACCAGGTTAAGCTATCTCGAGACAACACCAGGAGAGGCTGCCGATTTGATCGATGGCCTTCATGAAATTTTTGTCTACCGAAAGGCAAAGTTTATCTTGTTCCTTGGACGAATGAGTGGGGAGCGGAATTTAGGAAGGGACAGATCGCCGAGGCCGGCAACTGTCCCTTATTTTATTCAAGTGACGGGTAGATACGGTATCTTTTATATACGTCTTCCATTGGACTTTGCTGAATTTAGTAGATGAAACTCACTGTTAAAATCCAGCAAGCGCAATTATTCAATTAGGTTTTTCGTGGCCTTATACAGATTTTCCACGTATACATCTACTTCATCTCGCGTCATGCGTAAGCGATTCACAGAAGTACCATATCCAATTTCCTTTTTACCTTCTTCTAATGTTTTGAAAATTCCATCTACGAAGGCATCTAATGGTTCTCCTTGGGTATGCCCCCCCGCTCCACCTAAATTTGTATTCACTGCCGGAGGAGCAATTTCAATTACTTCTACAGACGTTTCAGAAAGTTGGTGTCGTAGACTCATTGTAAATGAATGAAGCGCCGCTTTTGAAGCTGAATAAATGGGGGCAATTGCAAACGGTGTAAAAGCTAATCCAGATGTCACGTTGATGATAGTCGCCTCTTTTTTTGTTGCAAAAAATGGGGCGAACATCATAGAGAGATGCAAAGGTGCTTCAAGGTTGGTTGTGATTTCTTTACTGAAATAATTCCAATTGTTCTTCGCATCCCCTTTTAACACATTAAAGCGTTGTTGGATCCCTGCATTGTTAACTAACACATTCACTTCTGGATAGTTTGCTGTTACCCAATCAAACAATGCTACACGCTCGAATTCAATATCCAAATTACTTACACGAGTAATAAGGTTAGGGGATTTTTCTTTTGCATGTTGGAGTACATCTTTACGTCGTCCACAAACAATGACTATATTTCCTGCCTCGATAAAGCGCTCTGCAAAAGCTAAACCTATTCCAGTACTTCCGCCTGTAATAAGTATTGTATTTCCTGAAAGTTTCATTCTATTTCCTCTTTTCCAATATGGTTTCATCTTCTCTTGCTTCTTTTCTTTCCTGCGTATACTTTGTATAACGTGTGATTTTTACATCAATTCCTTTTAATGCTTCTTGCATTAGCGAAATTTCAGCTAGTACATTTTTTTTGTGATTCTTCATCATCTCAAGTCGCAATTCAGTAGTACTCTCTCCTTCTACTACCCAATCAACATATTGTTTAATTACACTTATTGGCATATGCGTGTTTTTTAGATAAATAATGATTCGAAGGAAAGTAATTTGATCTTCTGAAAATAACCGCCTCCCTGCTTCATCACGCTCAACTTGTGGTAATAATCCTTTTTTTTCATAATAACGTATCGTTGATTCCGGAATATCGAGTCTGTCTGAAACTTCGCTTATTGAATAATACTTCATCTGGAGGCCTCCAAATTTTATATTTCATGTCGACAGGAATATGATACGACTTAAACTATGGTTTAAGTCAACAAAGAAATTAATAGTCTGTCGAAGGCTAAAAATTTGAATCCAAGAACGCCTACCGTTCCTTCATAAATTGCAACCAAGTGTTTCGACAATCGTAATACAGCATATACTGATGTACGGAGGTGCTTGAGATGGATTTTCTGAAGGATTTAGGTAAGTTGGCAGGCGATGTGACAGGTAAAGTGCTTGGAGGAACTGTTCGAGTGGCAGGAGAGCTTGTTCGCAGTGATTATATAAAGGAAATCGGCAATGATATAGAACAGGTAACGGCCAAAACTGGCGAAATCGCGGGCCATGCAGCGAGCGGTGTATGGAATTTAAGCGCAGGCCTAATTACCGCAGATAAGCAGCAATCGAAAGCTGGACTCCATGAACTTGAACAAACAGCCATTACGACGGCAAAAGGAGTTGTCCATGGCATCGAGTATGTGGTTGAGAGCGGAAAAGATGTCGTGACAGGCTTTAAGGACAGCGATAAAGCACGGTTGAAAGACGGCGTGAAAAAGCTGGGAAAAGCAGCTGCTATCAGCATTCTGGCTATCGGTGTGATCGATGTCGTCGATGGTCCGGACGTACCGGATTCCTCAGGTACAGTTTAAGACATGTGCCGTCATAAAAACAGACCCGACGAGAGATCGTTGGGTCTGTTTTAGTAGTGGTATTAGTTTAATCTACCTGAACAGTGGTCAAGACAGCGGAATGAAGACATTTAGGTAGCTTACTTGACAATCAGTTGCCGTTCCCAAAATAGTAGAGCGTGGTTTATTCTTCCAAAGGTAAGGCAGTTAAGAGTTATCCTTGAATACGAAGAGTAGGATAGTTTGGAGTAATCCTTTATGATAAAATGTGGCTAAAAGCCTAAGGTGGATTCTATGGAGAACTGTTCACAAATAATGGGGATTCCAGTACCCAAAATAACAATGGAAGATACAGTCCATATCATTGACCAAGTAATAACGGAAAATAAAGCGGAACTGTTTCATGTGGTAACGCTAAATCCAGAAATCACTATGTCTTGTCAACATGATTTGCTGCTCCATACCATAATTGATGAGGCGGGTCACCTAACTGCGGACGGTGCAGGGATTGTCATGGTCTCTCGTTTAAAGGGGAATCCACTTCCCGAACGTGTTACAGGATGTGATCTTTTATTTAATTTATTAGAGATGGGGAACCGAAAAAAATGGTCATTTTATCTTCTGGGCGCCAATGAGATAACAAGTAAAATGGCAGCGGAAGTAATAAGTAAGAAATACCCAAATGTATCCGTTTTGGGTAGACAGCATGGCTTTTTTGATCAGAAGGATGAGGCACAAATTGTAAATGAGATTGCGACCTTGAGTCCCGATGTTCTAGTGGTTGCACTTGGAGCCCCAAAAGCTGAATTTTGGATACATAAATTTAAAAACGAATTAAATGTTAGAGTTGCTATTGGCGTTGGAGGAAGTCTTGATATCATTGCTGGGACAGTAAAAAGAGCACCAGTTATATGGCAGAAGTTAAATGTAGAATGGCTTTATCGATTATTAAATCAACCATCCAGATGGCGAAGACAATTAATTTTGCCTCGTTTTGCAATGAAAGCATTGTTATTTAAAGAAAATAATCGGTGATAACGGAACAGAAAAAGGTTTGGGAGAACTAGTCAAGAAGGAGAGTGAAAAGTATGTTTCATGTAAAAGATATGTTATCCGATCAGTTATTAGCAAATGCTAATGACCCTAGTTGGTACCTACCATTTTCAGCTGCAGTTGACAATTTGTCGGAGGAAGTAGCTTTTTGGAAGCCTAGTGAAGATAGCAATAGTATCGCTGAAATTGTGCAGCATTTACTTTATTGGAATGAAACATGGCAAGCCAGATACCAAAAATCTGATGTCAATGCCGTGCCTTCCATAGGAGATAATAATAAAAGTTTTATAGTTCCTAAAGACAAAAAGTTCACTGATTTAAAAGATCAATTATTAGATGTGCTTTTAAAATGGCAAGCTCTACTTACTGAAGAAAAAGTCGAAAGTGATGTAATCGGATTTCCGGTGGCTGCCAAGTGGTGGGAGATACTTGGAAATGTATCAACTCATAATGCCTATCACATTGGTCAAATTTGCTATATTAGGAAACTGCAAAAGAGCTGGAGTATAGACGAAAAATAAGAAGAATGAAATCCTTCGGATGCTTATTAGACAAAAACATGTTCTCATTAAAAGCCGCGCAAATCGCGGCTTTTTCTCATTTTTTAAGAAAAACTCTTCTCGTATTCTTTTAAAAAAGTCAGCAGAACGATAACAAAAAAGTCAGCATACTGTTAGTGGCGATTTCGACGCTATTGTATGATAGGACCAAAGAAACGCAGAAAGAGGGGAACTACTTGGCAGAGGCAGCAAAAATACGAAAGAGAGTTTTTAAAAAGTATATCCCGCTAACAGTAATGACGGTTCCTGGGTTGCTTTACCTGGCGCTCAATAACTACCTACCCATGTTCGGTATCATTATTGCTTTTAAAAATATCAACTATGCCAAAGGGATATGGGGTAGTGATTGGATTGGTCTTAAAAATTTTGAATATTTATTTAAGACTTCGGATGCTTACGAAATTACGAGAAATACGATTCTCTATAATGTAGTGTTTATTATAATAGGGACCTTGCTTTCTATAGGAGTAGCGATCCTTTTAAATGAAATCAAGAATCGATTCCTCTCAAGGCTGTACCAGAGCATTATTTTGTTACCGTTTCTCATTTCTATGGTCATCGTCAGTTACTTAGCTTATGCAGGTCTAAGCTTGGAAACGGGTTTTCTCAACAAAACAGTACTTCCTTTCTTGGGTATGCGGGAGATTGACTGGTATCAGGAGTCGAAGTATTGGCCGGTCATTCTAACCTTGATCCATGTATGGAAAGGCCTGGGTTACAGCAGTATTGTTTATTTTGCCGCTATCATCGGAATTGACGAAGAATATTATGAGGCAGCGAAATTGGATGGGGCTAGCAAATGGCAGCAGATCCGTCATATTACGTTCCCGTTGTTGAGTCCTACGATAACGATGTTGGTTCTGCTAAGCATCGGAAAAATATTTCATTCCGACTTCGGTCTGTTCTATCAGGTGACGATGAACTCCGGCGCCATTTACTCGACAACCAACGTCATCGATACCTACGTATATCGAGGATTAAAGGAACTAGGGGATATCGGAATGTCGGCGGCAGCTGGTTTGTATCAATCGGTGGTCGGCTTTGCTCTCGTCCTTATAACCAACTATTTGGTTGGTAAATTCAACAAAGATAACGCATTGTTCTAGCGAGGTGACATCTATGAAAAATGAAAGTAAAACGCTTCAGTGGTTGGGGCATATCCTCATGATTTTGTTCTCCCTGGCGTGCGTGGTTCCATTTCTTCTCTTGTTTCTTTCATCCATTACCGATGAGAAAGAGATTATTCGAAACGGGTATTCCTTTCTCCCGTCTCAATTCAGCATGCTTGCCTACCGATATATTTTAGAAGAAGGCGCAGACATTTTTCGAGCATATGGCATCACGGTGCTGATTACTGTGGTAGGGACGACAGCGAGCCTTGTGTTCACTTCGTTATTGGCATATCCTATTTCACGGAGAGATTACCCTCTTCGTAACGTGTTAGCTTTCGTCGTTTTCTTCACTCTGTTATTTAATGGGGGATTGGTACCGTCCTATCTGATCTATTCGCAGATGCTGGATATCAAGAACACGATTTGGGCGCTGATTATCCCCGGCCTTTTAATGAATGGATTTAACGTCATGCTGATGCGGACCTATTTCCAAACCTCAATTCCGATGGCCGTGATTGAATCAGCCAATATAGATGGAGCGGGAGAGGTCAGAACGTTCGGATCGATTGTTCTTCCACTTTCAATGCCAATTCTCGCAACCGTGGGGCTTTTCCAAACGATTACCTACTGGAATGATTGGATGAATGGAATGATTTATATAACAGACCCGCGTTATTACAGCATTCAAAATCTTCTGAACCGCATTTTACAGGATGCGCAGTATTTGGCAAGCAGTGAATTCAATTCTGGCTCCAGCACAGCAGCGCAATCACTTCCCAGCTCTACCGTAAAAATGGCTATTGCGGTCATCGGCATAATCCCGATTCTGATCGCCTACCCGTTCTTCCAGAAATATTTTGTCAAAGGGATAACGATCGGAGCCGTGAAAGGGTAGTCCATTTTCAAAAATCATATCAGGTCCATTTAATTAGCTCGAAAGGGCTTATTAAATGGGCTTCCTTTTCTTATTCATGTACTATAATAAGGATACTAAAATGTAGAAACCAAAAGGTGTTAGGGCAGGTGTTAGATGAAGGCATCAAAGTCAAAATGGAAGCATTCCCTGAATTCAATAAAGATGAAATTGATGCTAGGGGTATTGATTTTAACGTTACCATTGATCACGATACTGATTTATTACAGTGTTTATTCAACCAAAGTCGTGCGAAATCAGGTAGCGGACTCCTATAAGAATATGATGATTCTATACATGGATCAAGTAGATAAAACTTTGGAGGACAGCGAAAAGTATATTAATAACACGGTAGTTGCTGATTCCGATTTTATCGCTTACCAACTATCGAAATCGGAATATGATTATAATTTCAATAAGATTATGATGTTCAATAAATTATCGAATGATATTAGCATGTATAAATCTGTCAATTCTTTTTTCCTGTATGCTCCAAAAAGAGATGATATGTTACGAGTCACCAGAGATAGAGGCACCATTGAAGAAGATGAGGCCATGAATAACGTCATTAAAATGACCGTGGATTCCAAGCAAATCAACTCCAAACATTGGAATGTTGAGCAGATCAACCATACCTATTATTTAATGTATATCTTCCAATCCGGGGATGTTTATTTTGGAGCTTGGATCAAAGTGGAGAATCTGATGGTTCCGTTCAAAACCATTGATTTTGGTACGAACGGCGGAGCTTTATTCGCAACTCAAAACGGAGTACCTTTGACGAACGTTGACCTTGTAAACCGAAATCAAGTTCAGCTAAAAGCGGTCATGGAGAATTATTATTTATCTGGTAATTATCATAATTTCTTGGTGGTTGGAGAACCGTCATCCAAAGGGGACTTCAATCTGATCGCACTCGTGCCCGACGAGAAGATCTTAGAAAAATTGCCCTACTTACAAAAAATGGTTGGCCTTATCACTTTTGCAAGCCTTTTTTCACTGCCGTTAGGGCTGAGTTTGTTACGAAGAACGATCATGCTTCCGCTTAACCGATTGATGGCTGCTATGAAAAGAATTCGAAGCGGTTATCTGGAAGCTCGCATTGAAACATTCCCAACATCCGATGAATTTATCTTGGTTAATGAGACGTTTAACAATATGATCGCACAAATCGAGGGACTGCGGATAAACGTTTATGAGGAGCAGCTAAGCAAGCAAAATGAAGAGCTGCAGCGCTTACAGCTGCAGATCAATCCTCATTTCTTTTTAAATTCGTTAAATATATTATACAACTTAGCCAAAGTGAAAAATTATGAATTGATTAAAGAAATGTCCTTATCCTTAATGAAATATTTTAGATATATGCTCAGAAGTAATCTCAGTCTAGTGAAGTTAAAAGATGAACTCGAACATACACAAAATTATTTTCGTATCCAGGAACTTCGTTTTCCAGAAAGCCTGACTTGCCAAATTAACGCACCGGAATATTTAATTGATACGTATGTGCCGCCTCTTGTCATTCAAACTTTTGTTGAAAACACGGTGAAGCACGCGATTACGTTAGATGAACCGATACATATTTCAATCGATATTGATGTAATCGAGCAGGATCATGTTCCTTATATTACTATTTCAATTCAAGATACGGGCACAGGATTCCCCGATGATGTGCTGCATGTACTGCAAAAAGAGGAAAGCCTGGTCACCGAACAAGGGGAACATCTCGGAATATGGAACATTCAACGGAGACTCCGCCTGTTGTATGCCCAATCGGCCCAAATCTCTTTCTCGAACCGTTTGCCTCGTGGAGCGGCCATTTTAATCACTCTACCTATCCATTTGAAAATGAAAGCTGGAGGTGCGGACGATGTACCATTTACTGATTGTTGATGATGAAATGCATGTGATCGAGGGTGTGAAATCCGATTTGGATTTAGCAAAAAACGAAATCTCTGAACTCTATACGGCATACAACATCAGGCAAGCTAAAGCCATTTTTGCCGAGCATCGCATCGATATTCTATTTTGTGACATTGAAATGCCGCAGGGCAGCGGCTTGGAGCTGCTTGCTTGGGTCAGAGAAAACCACCTGGAAACAGAGGTAATCTTCTTGACTGCTCATGCGGATTTCAAATATGCCAAACAAGCGATTCAACTAGGAAGCTTGGCTTATTTGATTAAGCCGGCACTTGTGGATGGACTGGAAGAGGTGCTGACGAATGCCAAGCAGAAGATATCCCGACATAGCGAGCTTCATCGTGTAAATCTGCTATGGACGCAAAATCATCACTTGATCGAGGAAAGGTTTTGGAAGGATTTACTTGATCAAACAATCCCCTCCCATGAAAAGGAAATAAGAGAAATTGCTACGCAACGGAATTTTCTTTACTCCGAAACGATGACTTTTCTGCCTGTTCTAATCAGCGTGCAGCGCTGGCATCAAGAATTTAGTATGCGCGATGAGAAAAATTTGGAATATGCGCTCAAAAATTCGGCGAAAGAGCTCATTGTTCAGCAAGTAACGAGCGGGCAAATAATCCCCATCGATAGAGGGCAAATTCTCGTCATTTTATATTTCGAAACGTATACCGATGAGCTTATGGAGAAGTTAATACGCAGCTGTGAAGATTATATTGAGTCTTGTAATCATTACTTTTACTGCGATTTATGCTGTTATCTGGGTACTGATGGTTATCTGCACGAAGTTTTGCCTATTGTACAGGAATTGATAGCGCTGGATACAAATAATGTGGCATTTAATAACAAAGTATTTCCGTTAAACAGGAAAGCTGTCTCCTCTGTACAGATCCAGTTACCGGACATGACCGTCTGGTCGGCGATGCTAAAAAAGGGAACGAAGGAGCAGGTGGTCGCAGAAGCGGCGGAATTTCTGGAGAATTTGGTACAAACCGAAGAGTTGAATGCCAATTTACTGCGTCAATTTTATGAGAATTTCCTTCAGATGACGTACTTCGTACTAAATTTGAAAGGCATTCAGGCTCATCAATTATTTTGTGATGAGATCTCTTTGTCTCTGTCCGGCAAGGCCACCCGTTCGGTAACAGACCTTTTAGCTTGGATTCGGCATACCGTTGTGAAAGCGATGGATCAAGCGGAGGCAGTGGAACAAGGAACTTCGGTTATTGCATCTGTTAAACAGTATATTGCCGTTCATTTGGATCAAGCGGAGTTATCCCGTGAAGATTTGGCTGAGCATGTCTATTTGCATCCGGATTACTTATCTCGTTTTTTTAAGAAAGAGACAGGGATGTCGATATCGGATTATTTGCTGCAAGAAAGAGTAAATTTGGCCAAGCAGTTACTGTGCAAAAGCAACATGTCAATCGGTAGTATCGCGTTCTCTGTGGGCTATTCGAATTTCTCCCATTTTTCCAAAATGTTCAAAAAAGTGACGAACTTGAATCCTAATGATTATCGTCAGCAGCATGGTTAATAAGCCGGAAAAAGTCATGAAGGCGGTAATGAAAATGTCATCAAACTGTTAGCAGGCTTGGGATCCCTTAGTTTATTATTACAACTAGTAACAGCCATAAACTTCAAAAAAAGGGGTTAGAGCATGAACAAACGGACTAAAATGATGATTATGTTTTTGGCGATGATCATGGTATCAATGCTTTTCCTAACGGCATGTGGAAAGAACCCGAGCAATCAGGAAGTTGCTTCCACCGCTACGACGGCGCCTTCAAACACAACTTCATCAGGTAAAGGCGATACGAAAGCACCTGCCGAGCTTACAATGGCGTTTCCTATTTACGGCGCGATGCCGAAAGATATGAATCTTGTTGAGGCAGAAGTAAACAAGATTACCAAAGCGAAAATAAACGCTACGGTCAAACTGCTACCTATTAACTCCGGGAATTGGGTTCAGCAAACGAATCTGATGATGAGCAGTAACGATAAGCTTGATCTTATGACAATCAATGGCGGCGGGAGCGTTTATTCTTCGCTTGTGGCTAAAGGCCAATTAAAGCCTTTGGACGATTTGCTTGCACAATATGGAAAAGGAATTTCCGCTGCTTTGGATCCCGCCTATCTGAACGCGCCAAAAATGGATGGGAAGATCTATGGTGTTGCGAGCATTCGGGATTTGGCTAAAAACTACGGATTTGTCATGAGGAAGGACATTGTCGACAAATACAATATCGACATCAGCAAAATCAAGACTTTAGACGATGTGGAAGCAGTTCTGAAGATTGTAAAAGAAAAAGAGCCGGAATTAACTCCGATTGCTTCAGGCGGTACCGGCAGTACGTTTCTAAAAGTATATAAACCAGAAGACCCATTAGTTGATGGCTTTGGTGTTCTGCCTGGCTATGACAATAATATGAAAGTTGTTAATTATCAAGAATCACCGGAATATGCTGCACTTATCAAGAGATTCAGAAGTTGGTACCAAGCCGGTTATGTGATAAAGGATGCGGCTACGAGCCAAACATCAACGAGTGACTTGGTTAAATCCGGAAAACTATTCGGGTATTTGGCCGGGATGAAACCCGGCTATGATGCTCAGGAATCCAGAGCATCGACTTATCAAATGGTGACTGTACAGCTGCTCGATCCCGTTGCGACGACAGGAACGATTACGAATCTGATGTGGGGAATTCCGCAGAATTCAGCGTATCCAGAGCGTGCTATGATGCTGTTAAATTTATTGTATACGGATAAAGACTTAATTAATTTGCTTGACTGGGGTATTGAAGGCAAACATTATGTGAAAGTTTCTGACAATATGATCGACTTCCCACCCGGTATTGATGCCAAAAACAGTGGTTATTACTTAGGGTTAAGCTGGATTTTCGGCAATCAATTTCTCTCCTATGTGTTTAAAGGCGATGATCCGGATATTTGGAAAAAGATGGATGAGTTCAATAAAAGCGCTAAGAAATCGAAGGCACTTGGCTTTAACTTTAATACCGAATCTGTGAAAACGGAAATAACAGCCGTCACGAACGTAGTCAATCAATATCAAAAAGGTCTTGAAACAGGAACACTCGACCCGGATAAGGCGCTTCCTGACTATAATGCTAAACTTAAATCAGCGGGCATCGATAAAATTATACAGGAAAAGCAAAAGCAGTTGGATGCGTGGGTAAGTGCGAAAAAATAGATTTTGGATCGGATAACGATTTTAGTTTAATAGGAATTAGATGATGATGTCGGCCTGAACCTTTATGGTAAGGGCTTTTTTTATTTTGTAGTTTGTGAGCTATTCCTTGAAGTTATCGTTCGATCATTTTTTCGTATTTAATCAATTGTCCATGGCATGTTAAAATCCGATTAAACAAGTTGGAAAAGTAAGAAAGACAATGGAGGGGAGGACAAGCGAGTATGAGGGCATATATGATGAAGCGGGTGCTGCACCTTATTCCAACACTTGTCGGCGCCTCGTTGGTTATTTTCTTTATCTTTGCCCTGGCGCCGGGGGATTTCATCGACTCAGACATAAACCTGACACCGGAACGGGCTTTGGAGCTTAAGGCGCTCTACGGTTTCGATAAGCCTCTGCTGGAGCGTTATTTCATCTGGCTGGGGAATGCGCTGAGAGGTGATTTCGGTTACTCGCTGCAATACCAGCAGCCTGTGATGAAAGTGCTCGGAGAATATATATGGAACTCGTTTCTCATAGCCGGCGCCTCCCTCATCATGACCTGGGTCATCGCACTTTTGGCGGGTGTCATATCGGCTGTCAAAATGTACACCTGGTACGATTCGCTCGTCACCTTCGGTGTTTTTGCGCTGATGTCGTTTCCGTCGTTTTTCCTCGGTTTGCTGATGGTGAAGTTTTTCGCCGTCGATTTGGGGTGGCTGCCTATAGGAGGCATGCTGAATACCGGAAGTGAGGCTACGGGGTGGGCTTACGCATGGGAGGTGCTGAACCATATGCTATTACCGGCAACCGTCATGACGCTGCTTAGCGTTGGATCGCTTACCCGGCATTTTCGGACCAATATGATCGACGTCATCAAGCAGGATTTTGTTCGTACGGCAAGAGCGAAGGGATTGAAGGAGCGGGTCGTAGTGTTCAAGCATGCGCTGCGCAATGCTCTGCTTCCGGCAATTACGCTGCTGGGACTCGAACTGCCGGGATTGTTTTCCGGGGCTATTATAACCGAAAAGGTGTTCACTTGGCCGGGAGTAGGCTACATCCATATGGAGGCGATCACTAACCGGGATTATACGCTGCTTATGGGTTTTACAATGTTTCTGGCCATTATAACAGTGCTCGGCAATTTACTTGCCGATTGGCTATACGCCACAGCGGATCCACGAATACGGATGAAATAGGGAGGTGGGGGAATGCAAGTTGAGACCTGGAGCTCGGTGCAGACCGGAAATAAGACCGCCGCAGATCACGAATCCCGCAAAGGGGCCGCGTCACTTTGGGGAACTGCCCGAAAAAGGTTAGGCAGAAAAAAATTGGCTATGGCGGGACTGTCCTTTTTGCTCTTTATGACGCTATTGTGCGTGATTGGCCCTTTGTTCTCGGATTATAAGGAAGGTAAGGTGATTGTATCGCTGATTAACAAGCCGCCTAATGTCGAGCACTGGCTTGGAACGGACCAGCTCGGCCGGGATGTGCTGACGAGGCTGATGCAAGCTGGGCGCATATCGCTGCTTGTTGGCGTCGTATCGATGGTACTCTCCGTCGTATTGGGGTCGCTGCTCGGGGCTCTCGCAGGCTACTATCGCGGAGCGGTCGATAACATCATTATGCGTGCGGCAGATATTTTGCTGGCAGTCCCGGAAATTCCGATTCTTATCATCATCGGTGCCATTCTGTCTGATCTCAAGGTGCCTTCCGAATATCGGATATATCTGGTCATGGTCATGATTAGCTTCATGGCTTGGCCGTCGCTCGCCAGGCTCGTGCGCAGTCAGATTTTATCTTTCAGGGAGAGAACCTTTATGCTGGCTGCGGAATCGCTCGGGCTGCGCGACCGCAGGAAAATCGTGCATCTGCTGTTGAATGCGGTGCCGGTCATTATCGTCGTTGCCACCTTAAGTGTGGCCAGGGCCATTTTAAGCGAGACGGTGCTCAGCTATTTAGGGCTTGGTGTTGTACCACCCACGCCGTCTTGGGGAAATATGATGGCTGCGGCCAATTCGCTCATCGATTTCCAAACGCGGCCATGGCTGTGGATTCCGCCGGGGACGGCGATTTTCTTCACGGTCATTGCCATTAACTTGCTCGGAGATGGGCTGCGGGACGTTTTGGACCCGAAACTAAAAAGGTAGGTGAATCCGTTGCCCGGAACATTAGCGGAATTTAAAGATCTGCATACTTATTTTTACACGGAGCAGGGGATTGTCAAATCCGTCAATGGTGTGAGTTTCCGCATCGGCGAAGGGGAAACGGTGGCATTGGTCGGGGAATCCGGCTGTGGCAAAAGCGTAACGGCGCTTTCCATGATGGGCCTGATCGAGCAGCCGCCCGGCCGTATCGTTGGCGGTGAAATTATATTTGAAGGCGATAATTTGCTGCGGGACGGCGGAAAGCCAGTGCGCCGGCTGCGAGGGCATGAAATCGCGATGATCTTTCAAGAGCCAATGTCCTCGCTTAATCCAGTGCTCACGATCGGTGAACAGCTCATGGAGCCGCTGATGGAACATTTGCATCTTCGCAAAAAAGAAGCTCGCGCCGAAGCGGTCGAGTGGATTCGTAAGGTCGGCGTCCCGAGAGCGGAGCAGCTCGTGGATGCTTACCCCCATGAACTTAGTGGGGGGATGCTACAGCGGATCATGATCGCCATTGCCCTATGCTGCCGGCCCAAGCTGCTCATTGCCGACGAGCCAACGACGGCGCTGGACGTAACGATACAGGCGCAAATCCTCGATTTGTTGAGGATGCTCAAGGTGGAAACCGGGATGTCGATTCTACTCATTACGCACGATCTTGGTGTGGTGGCGGAAATGGCCGATCAAGTCATCGTCATGTACGGTGGCCAAGTGATCGAACAGGCGCCGGTGCTGCCATTGTTCCGGAATCCGCAGCATCCGTACACGCAAGGGCTGCTGAAATCCAGACCCAGACTCGGGCAGCGAGTGAGCAGACTGTACGCCATCCCTGGACAGGTACCGAGCCCAATCGGCCTCGAAAGCAACTGCCGGTTCAGCGACAGATGCGAATATGTGATGGAGATTTGCCGCTCGAGAGAACCGGAAAATCGAAGTACCGAAAAAGATCATTCCGTAGCCTGCTGGCTGTATGAGGAGGGAAGCGACATTGTCCGAAGCGTTGGTGCAAGTCAAAGGGCTTAAGACATATTTTCCTATCACTCAAGGGTTATGGGGACGTAAGGTAGGCGACGTGAAGGCAGTTGATGGCATCGACCTGACGATTCGCAAAGGCGAAGCTTTCGGGCTTGTGGGTGAGTCCGGCAGCGGCAAAAGCACAATCGGACGCACAATTTTGCGTCTCGGTGAGAAGACCGATGGCGAAGTCCGGTTCGATGGGATCGACGTATACACCTTATCTCGGAACGAACTTCGCAGCCTGCGTCCGCGGATGCAGATGGTGTTTCAGGATCCGTTCGGCTCGCTCAACCCGCGCATCCGAATCGGAGATGCTATCGGAGAAGCGCTGCTCGACCATGGTCTTGCCTCCAAAGCGGAAATCAGGGAGAAGGTGCTGGAGGTGCTTAACCTGTGCGGATTGGCTTCCTATCATATCGACAGGTATCCGCATGAGTTTTCCGGGGGCCAGCGGCAGAGGATCGGCATTGCTCGCGCTATCATTTTGAATTCCGAATTTATCGTAGCCGATGAACCGGTTTCCGCGCTCGACGTGTCGATTCAAGCGCAAATCATCAATTTGCTCAGCGACCTGAAAAGAGCCGTGGCTTCACTTATTTGCTCATCTCGCACGATTTGAGCGTGGTCGAGCACTTATGCACGACGATCGGAGTTCTGTATCTAGGCTCGCTGGTTGAGCTTGCTCCCCGTGATGAATTGTTCAGTCATCCCCAGCATCCGTACACAAAGGCGCTGCTCTCCGCAGTGCCGATCCCAGACCCGACTGCGGTGAGGGAGAGGATTGTGTTGAAGGGAGATATTCCAAGCCCGGCCCATCCTCCCTCCGGCTGCAAGTTTCATACGAGATGTCCATGGGTTGAAGCCGTTTGCCGAGAGCAGAAGCCAATGTTTCGAGATGTAGGCGGCGGTCATTATGCTGCTTGTCATTTGATCTAATGGAGAAGGAGGCAGGACGATGCCGAAAGTAAAAGTTCCTCAGCCAATAGGCGTTCGTATTGAAGCTGCCCGAGCATACGGGATTTCCGGTACGGAATTGACGGAAATATTAAGATCAGGCGACTTCAATAGACTGAAGAATACGGTTCTCGACGACTGGACGTGGGACAGCTTGTTCGAGTATGCCTCTTCCCGGAGGGAGGAATGCGAGGAAGCCATCCTGCACGGCTATTCCTTTACATTTATTACGATCCGGGGATTAAAGACGTATTTGAAATACAGGTTTGGACTGGTAGAGGACAAAGACTTCAGCAACAGTGAATACGGTGTGGAACAGTTGAGGCTGAATCAGGAAGAGTTAGTCCTATTGCGAGAGACCATACCTGATGTACACTGGCATATCGTGGTTCGCGAAAATGTCGCCGTAGAAGGTGAGAGTACGGTGGACATCGTCTTGACGTATCCGGGTCTAACAACATTCTGAGTTAAAGAAAGGAATAGAAGATGAAGAGAAAAAAGTGGGTTACGCTCATATTATTGAGTCTCATTACAACAACGTTGGTGTCAGCATGCGGAAGCAATCCAGCGGCTACCTCTACGGCCAATCAAGCGGGCCAGACTCCACCAGCAGCCGAACAGTCAAATGCAAGTGATATTAAAGATGGTCTGCTGAAAGCGACGGATCTTTCAAAAAATCCGGAAACCTCCAAGAAACGGATCAACACATTCGTATCGGGGACGCTGTCGATGGAGGGTGTTTTCAATCCGTATTTTTCGCAAAACGGCTGGGATGGCAACGTCACGAACGTCATTTTCGGTCAATTGGTCGGCAAAGACGGTGCGGGCAAAGCGATTCCCGAGTTAGCTGAGAAATGGGAGGTCTCTCAGGATCAATTGACCTATACATTCCGGCTGCGCCAGGATTTGAAATTCAGCGACGGTACTCCGTTAACGGCCGAAGATGTAGCTTTTACGCTGACGCTGCTGCACGATCCCGTTTATGATGGTAATACGGATATTACGCAAGCGAATATTGTGGGTGGCAAGGCGTACAAAGAGGGGAAAGCTTCCTCGGTAGAAGGGATCAAAGTGATTGATCCGCAAACCATTCAAGTGACGACGGATAAGGTGAGTACGCTATCACTGCCGCTGATTGGCGGTAAGGTGCTGTCCAAGGCCTACTACGGCAAAGGCTACAAGCAAGGGAATTTGGATGAGATTAAAACATTGCATTCACAGCCTCTAGGCGCCGGACCCTATAAATTCAGTAAATATGTAAAGGGCCAGGAGGTACGGCTCACAGCGAATTCTTATTACTTTAACGGCAAGCCGGCTGTGGAAAATTTCATATTCAAGGTCACGGATGGCAGTACAAATTTTCAATTATTAAAAGTTGGCGAAACCGATTTTGACCGATTCACGGCCAACCGCGATAACTATGAGCAGCTGAAATCGCTTGGATTTGCTAATATTAACATTTTTACGGCAACTTCTTATGTCTATCTCGATTTCAATTCAAATAAGCCGTATTTTAAAGACAAGCGCGTTCGTCAGGCGTTATATTACGGACTGGACCGGCAAAAGTTCACTGACATTTTGTACCAAGGTTTCGGTTCTGTAGCCAATGTTCCAGTTTCTCCGAGCTCGTGGGCGTATACGAAAGACGTGACCGCGTATCCGTTTGATCCGCAAAAGGCTAAGCAACTGCTTGACGAGGCTGGCTGGAAAGTGGGCGCCAACGGTATTCGGGAGAAAGACGGACAAAAGCTCGTGCTGCAATATTTGGGCCGCAAAGGCTACAATATCGATGATGTGCTCATTCCGCTGGCTAAAGAAAACTTGAAGGATATTGGCATCGGTGTGGAATCGGAGATTTTGGATTTCAACGCGTTGCTGGCCAAGCGGAAGAAAGGGGACTTCGATCTCGCATCGTTCACAACGACGAATTTATCCGATCCGTATGACGGAGTAAAAAGCTATCATTCGAAATACAACATCAGTGGCTATGCCAATCCAAAGGTGGATCAATTGATCGACCAGTCGACGGGCGTTCTGGATATGGGCAAAAGAACGGAGCTTTATCATTCGCTTTACAAAGAGCTCAAGGAAGATCCGCCTGTGCTGTTGCTGTCTTATCTGAAAATTTTGTCGGCGCATAACGGACGGGTTAAAGGGGTGGACCTCGATCCAATCAACATTTTGGGCAACTCGATTCCCAATTTAAAAATCGAATAGCATCCGATCTTACTCGTGATTGACTATACACCTGAAGGGTGATACGCTCTTTAACATAGTAATTATATGGGGATAGTTGGTATGTCGATCGGAAAACTGAAGACATAACATTTGCCGTTTGTTCACGGCTGTGTTATGTCTTTTTTCGTCTAGGGGAGGAGTGTAACAATGGATAGTCGGAAACTGCAATACTTCGTAGAGGTTGCTGCATCATGCAGCTTCACGAAGGCGGCGGAGAAGCTGCTGGTGGCTCAGCCTGCCATAAGTAAAGCGATTCAAAAGCTGGAGGAGGAGCTGCAGCTGAAGTTGTTTGATAGGTCGGACAAAAGTGTTGTGCTGACTTCAGAAGGGAATGTGCTGCTCGCTTACGCTCAGTCGATTCTAGGCCAATTGGACGAAGCTCGGCGGGAGATGGAGGAATTGCGCAGACTTGAGCGCGGGGAGATTCGGATAGGGCTTCCTTCCATCATCGGGAGCAGCTCATTTGCTCCTTTGTTGAAGGAATTCAAAAAACTGCATCCCAAGCTCGCTGTAACGGTTATCGAAGAAGGGACCGACCATATTCGCCATCTGATTGCGTGTAAAGAGGTCGATTTCGGCATCCTGCTTGGTTTGAACGAAGATGCTGAGCTCATGGTTGTCCCGCTGCTGACCGACGAAGCGGTTGCTTGTGTTGCTGAAGATCATCCCCTTTCCCGCAGAAGATCTGTGACGATGGAGAAATTGCTGGAGGAGCCATTGATTTTGTTCAAGGAGGATGAGCTGCAGCGCAACATTTTCTTAGAAGCCGGCAAAGAGTCAGGGATCGCACCGAACATCGCTTTTACGACGAATCAGTTCGCTTTGCTCTGTTCTTTAGTCGCCGAAGGGATGGGGGCAAGCATATTGCTGCGAACGACATCCAGTTCGGATGAACGGATTCGGAACGTACCTCTCTCTCCGCCCGTTCCCGTGCAGCTTGGTATAGGCTATAGGCGAAACTATCAGCTTCCTCAAGCTTGCGCTGCGTTCATAGATTTTCTGCAAAGGAAGATCTATGATCAAAAAGATGTACTGCCGCTGTTTCCAAGGAGAGAGGCTCATCCTGCGAAAAGTGAACCATTGACAAGCTTGCGCCTGCCATTCTGTTAGGTTATTGATGGATGAATAATGAGTATTGTTCCAGATCGGAATCCACGTGATATATTGATAGTATCAAATCCGATTAAACGGGTAAGAAAAGTATTTGATTATAAAATGGGAGTGTGTGTATATGTCAACATTAAACGAATACCTGATCCAGAAAAAAGCGGCAGGTGCCGCTCTGCGTGAGAAAGCGGCGCAAGATCCGAAGCCGAATGTTTTAAAAGCAAAAGCCCGCGCAGCTGGCCGCAGCGGTATACGTGAAATCCGCATTCGCGATTTCCAAATCATTAGCGACAGCCCGGAAAATTTCGCCGGCTACAACCTTGGGCCAAGCTCGCCGGAGCTTCAGCTTGGCGTTCTGAGCAGCTGCATTACGCATATTGCGCTGATCCAAGCGTCAGAGCGTGGTGTTTCGCTCGAATCCCTCGAGGTGGAAGTGACCGGGGAGCAGCATCCGCTTGCCGGCAAACCAGGTTATGAGGATGTTCCCATTTATCCGCATAATATTCAATATAAGCTCTACATCACTTCTAACGAGTCGCCGGAGACGATCGCCGCCCTTCATGAAGCGATAGAGCGGGTATGCCCGATTTACAACCTGTTGAAGAACCCGCAGGAGATTCAAGGTGAAGTCGTTCACAAAACGGTTCAAGTTACTCAGGAAGCTTAAACATAAGTTCATTCTTAAGACGCTCGCGGTTTCCCGAGCGTCTTACTTTTGCTTCGCATATGTGGTTACCCCCTTCTCCAAGTGAAGGGGAATAATTGGTGGTCTGAACACTTTTTCAGCGAAGGGACCAAGAGAATTTTGCAAGAATTCTAGGTTGACAGAATTTGTATCCTGATGCTATCATACAAATACCAAGTAATCTCATAGGAATTTAAGAATATCTAATACTGACCGGAAAACCGGAAGCATGGGTGCTAAATCCATGCTTTTTTTCGTTCAATGTTACGGAGAAAGGAGGAGTGATTATGACTACGAAGCAAGTCAAAATTTCATACAATGAAGTTCCTGTACCCGTTTATTTGATCGGTACCACACAAAAGCTGATTCCGTCTCTCTTATCTGCATTAAGGTTAAATAAAATTACATTGGCATCCATTAAGGAATCTCCTTTGTATATTGATTTATATAATTCGGAGGCTATATTGTACGAAAGCGAAGGAAATAAATTCCGGATCCCTATTTTCTAAACGCATAGATGGAGATTCGACTATTATTATCGGGAACAAATACTAGAGAATACGGGAGTGGGTAAAAGTATGAAAAAATTGCATTTATTATCTATATTATCTATGATTTTCATTTTGTCGGTAACGGGATGCGCAAAACCTTCGGATACGAAGCCTGCTGCAAGCGCAGCTGCAACTGCCGTGAGTACTGCTGCTGCTCCTTCACCTTCAGCCAGTCCAGCAAACGAAAAGGCGAAGTTGAAGGTCGGCATTTCCGCAGGCGTGGAGGAAGAAATTTGGAAGAAGGTTAAAGAAGTAGCTGCGAAGGACAATCTGGAAATCGAAATTGTTACGTTCAACGATTACATTCAGCCGAATAAAGTACTGGCGGACGGCCAGTTGGATGCCAATGCTTTCCAGCATGAGCCTTATCTCAATCAATTCAAGGCAGATAACAAGCTGGATATCGTAAAACTAGCGAATACATTGAATTTTCCGATAGGGCTTTATTCAAAGAAAATTAAAAACGTTTCTGAGATCAAAGAAGGTGATGAACTGGGGTTGCCGAATGATCCGTCCAATGGGGCAAGAGCATTAATATTATTTGAACGGGCAGGCTTGATCAAGCTGAAGGAAGGTGTAGGCGTCAAAGCTACAGTTCGTGATATCGTAGAAAACCCTAAGAAACTTAAGTTCAAGGAATTGGAAGCTCCTTTTATCCCGAAAGCACTGCCGGATCTTACCGCAGCGGTCATTAATACGAACTATGCAGTGGATAACGGGTTCGTACCTACTAAGGATGCCATTTTTATCGAACCTAAAGACTCACCTTGGGTAAATCTGATAGCCGTACGCACAGCAGATAAAGATAAACCGGTTTTTCAACGATTAATTAAAGCTTATCATTCTGATGAAGTGAAAAAACTTGTTGAAGACAAGTACGGCAGCTACATCGTACCTTCTTGGTAAATATACGTGGAATGGAAAAATAGAGGTCTCTTTCCAATCGAAAGAGGCCTCTTGCTTTGCACTTGAACGAAGAGGAGATGTGCAGCTTGATTGAGCTAAAGAATGTCAGTAAAACATTTGAACAAAAAGGAGTGCGGGTAGAAGCGGTTAAAGAAGCCAACATTCAAATCCATAAAGGGGAAATATTCGGTGTAATCGGCTACAGTGGGGCTGGCAAAAGCTCGCTCTTGCGCTGTATTAATTATTTGGAAAAGCCGACTTCCGGCACTATTAAGATCAACGGTGTGGAGATGTCACAATTAAACGAAAATGACCTAAGGATGATGAGAAGAAAGATAGGGATGATCTTTCAGCATTTTAACCTGCTATCTTCGGGGACGGTTTATCAGAACGTAGCCGCTCCGCTGCAGTTGGCAAAGGTTCCCAAAAAGATCATCGATGCCAAGGTAAGAGAACTGCTTGAGTTGGTGGGGCTTGAGGACAAAGAAAAATCTTATCCACGCCAGCTTTCGGGAGGGCAAAAGCAGCGTGTTGCCATAGCCAGAGCTTTAGCCAACGATCCGGAGATTTTGCTATGCGATGAGGCTACTTCGGCATTGGATCCTCAAACTACAGAATCTATCTTAGACTTGCTTCTGGATATTAACCGTAAATACGAGATTACGATTGTCCTTATCACACATGAGATGCATGTCATCAAGAAAATCTGTGATCGGGTTGCTGTCATGGAAAATGGAAGCATTGTTGAACAAGGTTCGGTTATCGATCTGTTTTACTCACCCCAAACCAACACCTCACGTAAGTTTATCCAAAGCGTTTTTGATATGGAAATCACGGAATTATTATTGTCTCAATTACGAAATTCGGGGAAAACAGGTCTCTTGGTCCGGGCTTCCTTCATTGGTGAATCAGTCACAGAGCCTATTCTGGCAGACTTAACCGTAAAATACGGACTACGACCTAGCATTATTTATGGGAATATCACTCAAATCAAAGAGACTATTTTCGGTACGCTTGTCCTGCATGTAACCGGGAATCCCACTGATATTGAGAATGGTATACGCTTCCTGAAGGAGCAGAACTTAAGGATTGAGGTGATCCAGGTTGTTAAATAAATTAATTGAGGATGCTGATCTATATGTGAAGTCTCTGAATGAGACAGCTGTCATGGTCGGATATTCAATCGTTTATTCAAGCGTGATTGGACTCTTGTTAGGGGTGCTTTTAGTGGTGCTTAGACCAGGTCATCTTTATGCAAATCCAGTTGTCTATCATATCTTGAATACGATTATTAATATTATTCGCTCTATACCCTTTATCATTATTATGGTCGCTATTATTCCCTTAACGAAATGGCTCGTTGGTACGACTATTGGTGTAAAAGGGGCTATTGTGCCTCTTGTTTTTTACACTGCACCTTATATCTCTCGTTTAATGGAAACGGCGCTGTTGGAGGTAGACCTCGGTGTCATTGAGGCTTATCAGGCTATGGGCGCTTCCAAACGGCAAATTATTATTCGAGTCATATTGAGAGAGGCACGGCCAGCTGTGATTCTCGGACTTGCCATTGCTACCATTGGATTGGTTGGGGCATCGGCAATGGCTGGCGTTATGGGAGCCGGTGGATTAGGGGATGTAGCGATAAGGTTCGGATATCAGCGTTGGGAACCTGATGTGATGTATACCTCCGTGCTTTTGCTTGTTCTGATTGTTCAGATCGTGCAATCCCTAGGAAATTGGATATCGAAGAGTTTGAGGAAGTAAACTTGCGTATTATTTGGGCAAATTGGGAAACCTTAGGTGTAACAAATTCGTGTTTACTTTCTCAAGGAGGACAAGACATGTCAGTCACAGTCAAGAATTTATTAAGAGGAATCTCAATCATAAGTGTGATAACTGCTGCGGTTGTTGGTTGCTCGAGCAAATCAGGGGATAACACGCAAGGAACAGCTTCAGCAACACCAAAGAGCACCAATGCTGCCTCAGAGGATTTGTTGGCATCAATTAAGAAGTCAGGCAAAATCAGAATTGGCTTGATGGGGACGTACGCACCCTACAATTTTCTCAATGAGAAACATGAAGTGGACGGATTCGATGCCGATGTCGCCAAGGAAGTTGCCAAGCGGATCGGTGTACAAGCGGATTTCATTACGGGAGAATTCTCTGGATTAATCGAAGGTCTGCAGACAAATAAGTATGACGCGCTTGTCAGCCAAGTTACCATAACGGACGACCGCAAGAAAACGATGGATTTCTCTACGCCTTACATAAAAAACAGCGTCAGTGTCATCGTTAAAAACGATAATACCTCTGTGAAGGGGATTGAAGATTTTAAAGGGAAGAAAATTGGAGTTGGTCTAGGAACAAATGATGAGACTTATTTACGCAACGAAGTGCTGCCGAAGGTTGGTACCTTTGATATCGTGACCTATAACGATGTGATTACGTCGCTTACGGATTTGAATGCGGGGCGAATCGATGCCACAATCAACAATGTTTTTGCCATTCAACCATTGGTTGAAAAGAATCATTTTCAGATTAAAACCGTAGGTGCTTCAGTAAAAGATGACTTTGCCGGTATCGCGATTCGTAAAAATAACGCTGAACTCTTAAGTGCATTGAATAATGCATTGGCTGAGATGAAATCAGACGGGGCGTTTAAACAAATCTTCCAAAAATGGTTCAAAGTCGATCCTAACATCTGAGCATCAGTGCGTAGGAGGATGCAGGCATGGAGCTTGTTTGGCAAAATCTCGACTTTCTATTAAAGGGTGCGTATTATACGCTGTTGATCACCATGGTGTCGATGTTTTTCGGCTTCATTCTTGCGCTGATCGTGGCGTTTGCTCGTCTAAAAGGAAACATCGTTGTGAGAAATATCGCAATGTTTTATGTTTCTGTTTTTCGGGGAACGCCAATTCTCGTCCAAATTTTCATCATCTACTACGGCTTACCGGATTACGGCATTCGTTTGGGTCCCCTTACAGCCGCTTTTCTTTCACTCAGTCTTAATATTGGCGCTTATTTATCTGAGACCTTCCGCGGTGCCATACTATCTGTCAGCAAGGGGCAGACGGAAGCTGCGATGTCACTAGGTCTTACTCCTTGGCAAACGACTTATAAGGTTGTACTGCCACAGGCCGCGAGAGTAGCGATACCTCCAATGGGCAACACCTTTATCGGGATGCTCAAGGAAACATCGCTTGTTTCCATTGTTACCGTGACAGAGCTGCTCCGAACGGCTCAGCTTTTGATTGCACAGTATTATATCGCCATGCCATTTTACATCGCTATTGCCGTTATGTACTGGGTTATGAGCTTGGTATTTTCCCATCTGCTGGCGAGGATTGAAAAGAATTTATCTAAGGCTTATTGAAGGTGTGAACCGTATGATTGAAGTGAATCAGCTTTCGAAGAGTTTTAATGACTTGCAAGTGCTGCAACAGATTGAGTTTAAAATGAAGGCCAAAGAAATCGTCGTGCTGCTTGGACCGAGTGGTTCGGGGAAAAGCACGCTGCTCCGTTGTCTCAATGGGTTGGAAGAGCCGGATTCCGGGACAATTCGCATGGATGATGTCACATGGGACGCTAACATGGCCAAATCCGCGAAACGGGAAGCCATTAGACGAATTCGGCTAATGAGCGGAATGGTCTTTCAATCTTTTCATTTATTTTCCCATATGACGGTGCTTCAAAATATTACGATGGCCCCTATGCTAGTTAAAAATTTGAGCGCTGCACAAGCGGCGGAACTGGCAGAAAGATTACTCGTTAAAGTCGGTCTTGTGGAGAAAAAGCACGAATATCCTTCTCGCCTTTCCGGCGGTCAGCAGCAACGAGTAGCGATTGCACGTTCGCTAGCGATGCAGCCGAAAGTGATGCTCTTCGATGAGCCAACTTCGGCGCTGGACCCTGAACTGACCAGTGAAGTGCTTCAGGTTATGAAGGAGCTTGCTTTGGAAGGAATGACGATGATCGTTGTCACTCACGAAATGAAGTTTGCGAGCGAAGTTGCAAATCGGATCATTTTTATGAGCGATGGTGCGATTCAAGAGGAGGGAACTCCGAGTCAATTCTTCCTGCAGCCGCAGACAGAGCGTGCTCGTAGATTTCTAAGACAGTTAGGGGATTTGTAGGCATAGACGAAGGAGAGGAGAAAAATAGCAGTGTCCCATCCCGATGAACGTCATTTAAACACAATTGCGGCAAGAGCGCGAGTACTGATGGACGAATTAAACTTGGATGCGCTCGTGGCATCGTCTTATGAAAATTTCTATTATCTTTGCGGGCATGAAAGCACATTTATGTATACATTGCGGATGAACGAAGTCGCTTTAGCTGTCCTATTCCGTGATCCCAGTACCAAGACGATCATTATTATGAATGATTTTGAAGCGGCTGGCGTATCCAGCGATTTACCGAATTGTGAGCTGCGAACGTATCCGACTTGGGTAGATGTCGATGATCCGCTTGGTTTGAGAGGTGGCAAGTATGAAGGGAAACGACCAACAGGTCATCAGGCACAGGAAATGTTCGGTCTTCTCCAGAGGACGCTAGCGGAATATGGCTGCCAGGCGGGCAGAATTGCTGTCGAACTGAACAATATGCGGCATTCATCGGTGGAAACGCTGCAGCAGGCGGCACCAGAAGCGGAACTAGTGGAGGCACAAGGTCTGTTCACTGCGTTGCGCATGATCAAAACAACGTGGGAGATCGAGCAGCTTCGTGCCGCGTGCGCCTATGCGGAAGCCGGCATAACGGATGCGGTTCAAAGCATTCGGCAAGGCAGCACAGCGGAGGACATCGTGCATGAGTTTCGACGGTCTTTGATGAAAGACGTGAAAGGCTTATCTGCACGTTTTCATATGATTTCTGTGGGTGCATCATTTGCACCTGCTCATCGCTTTGATACTTACCCCGCGAGAACAGGGGATGTCATCAAATTTGATGTTGGCGTAGATGTGAACGGCTACGGGTCCGACATTGCGCGGACCTTCGTTCTCGGCAATCCCTCGGAAACAATAACTCGGATCTACGGAGCATTGAAAGCTGGTCACGACCGCCTTTTGGAAATCATAGCACCGGGCATTTCGATGCAGGCAGCTTTCGAGGATGCAATGGCAGTGATCCGGCGCTCGGGGCTTCCGAATTACAATCGTGGGCACCTTGGGCATAGCGCAGGTTTAAGCCTCGCAGCCGAGGAGCCGCCTTTCCTAGGTCCGTCAGAAACGACATTGTTCCAGCCTGGAATGGTCATTTGCCTCGAAACGCCTTATTACGGTTATGGCATTGGTGCGATGATGATCGAGGATATGGTGTTGGTCACGACGAATGGTTGTGAACGCATGAATCGGCTTTCCCGAGAGCTCGTTTTTCTGTAAGAAGGGAGCTGATCTTTTCATTGACAAATTTTGGTCGATGGTGCTATTGTGTAAATACCGAGTAAACTTATAGGAATAAACAAATCTAACACTGACCGGAAAACCGGAAGCATGGATGCTAAATCCATGCTTTTTTTCATCTACCAATATTGTGGAATGAAAAACTTTTATGGAGGAATGACGGGTATGAGCACTCAAAATGCAGATAGAATTTCACAGGACAGAAGAGAGCGAGCTTTTCACGAAGCATTAACTTACCAGCAATTTATTGACAGCGCCAAGGTAAATGTTGAAAGGTTTCAAGTGAATTTCGAGCAGTATACATTGAGCAAACAGGAATTAACTTATTTCAAGAGTCTTCCAGATCAAATAAATGTCTTGGTGCTAGCCCACGATTGGTGCGGAGATGTTGTTGCGAATTTACCTTTATTTGCTAAGATTGAGCGCGAAACGGGTAAACTGAAACTGCATATTCTATTGCGAGATAGTGATAATCAAGATATTGCTGCCGCTTACCTGCACAAAGACGGGCGTAATCATATTCCAACTTATGTGTTTTTTAATGGAGCCGGAGAGGAGCTGGGCTTGTTCATAGAACGCCCCGATCAAATAACTGATCTAATCAGCACTTGGAAGGAGGAATTTTGGAATCTTCACCCAGAGTGGGAAGGGAGAGGTAAGGCACTTTCTGAATTGGATGAAAAGGTAAAAAGGTCGCTATTGGGTTATTTAAATGAGCAACGTCCAAAGGCTCGTGAACAAGAAAAGACGGCCATTATTGAAAGTATTCGTTCCATTCTCGGCTAAATGTAGATGCACCCGGAAATAAACAGACCGAGTTCAAACTATTCAATGCTTAATAGGAGGATGTCTCATCAAATGCCTATTCCAACATTAGATCAGGACCATAAGTTCCCTGGGAAAACATATGCGGAAGTTGTCTTGAGTCCAGCCTATGACCATGCCAATGAAGAATTGTTGAGTCCCATGATGGACATTAACAAAGCGCATTTAATCATGCTGTGGGAGCAATCTTTAATAAGTGATCATGATGCCCATTCGCTTGCAGTCTCTTTAAAGGATATGGATGTTGAGCGGCTGCGGGAAACTTCTTACACGGGAGAATTCGAGGATTTGTTTTTTGAAGTCGAGCACCAATTGCACATATTGGCTGGGGAAGCTGCAGGTAATTTGCATCTAGGGCGAAGCCGGAATGATATGGGAATAGCGATCTATAGAATTACGCTGCGGGAAAAACTTTTGGATACATTGTCATCCGCTCTGTTTCTGGAGGAGAGTTTGTTGCAGTTTGCACGTTCTCACGTCCATACAATAATGATTGGTTATACGCATACCCAGCAGGCCCAGCCTACGACGATAGGCCATTATATAGCAGCAGTTTCTGACTCGCTTGGCCGGGATATCCGCCGGCTTCAATCAGCCTACGCGAATTGCAACCGCAGTAGTATGGGAGCTGCTGCTCTAACAACTTCCGGATTCCCTGTGAACAGGGAGCGTATGGCTGAATTACTTGCATTTGATGATCTTATTGAGAATGCATATGATGCAGTTAGCGGAGCGGATTACGTCGGTGAAATCGCAACAAGTGTTCAACTTGCGGCAATAAACCTAGGCCGTTTTGTACAAGAACTGCTGCTTTGGAGCACACAAGAGTTTGCCGTTCTGAAGGTGGCGGATCCCTATGTTCAGATTAGCTCTATTATGCCGCAGAAACGGAATCCCGTATCTATTGAGCATATGCGCTCCCTATTGTCCAGTTGTGTTGGCCTTACACAGACCGTGTTGACGATGATTCATAATACCCCGTTTGGCGATATTGTTGATACCGAAGATGATATGCAGCCCTACGCGTGGAAAAGCCTTGCGGTACTTGAATCCAATTATCGGTTGCTTGCTAATGTTATCGCAACACTTACGATTAATAAGGAAGCGCTGGAGGCTAGAGCAGAGGAGAGCTTTTCCACGGTTACTGAGCTTGCGGATACATTGGTTCGTGAGGAGCAGCTTTCGTTTCGAACCGCACATTCCATTGTTAGCAGTGTCGTGCGAAAAGCGTTGGAGTTCGGAAATTCCAAACGTTACCTTTCCTTAGAACTGCTAAACGATGCCGCTTCTGAAATCATTGGACGTAAATTGGAAATAAGTGAAGAAAGGCTAAAACTTGCGTTGAATCCCAGGAATTTCATTCATGTCCGAAAGATTATCGGCGGACCGAATCCATCGGAGGTGGAGCGGGCACTGAATGGGCAAGATCAGCGAGTAGATGTTGAAAAAGAATGGCTCGCTAGTAAAAGAAGCGCGATACACGATGCTCATGTGAAAGTGGAACGCGTACTTGATAAACTGGCTAAACAAGATAAATAGATCCGTTCAGTTCAATTTACCGGTTAACCGGAGATGAGTTTTCTTCTGCCATGAGGAGATAACACATCTCTTTTTTATCATTCTTGGAGACATAACTTAAGGAGGAAGATGGCTATGTTTAAAAATGGTTTTCGTGTTTTTGATATTCATGCTCATTTACCTTATTCTTTGCCATTAGCTTCACGCCATGAGTTCATTAATCGTCACAAAGCGCTGCGATCCGAGCGTATGCGATTGACTTGGGATTTTCCTTCCCAGCCAGACAATGAAGAGGAGTCCAAGCGCCCGCTCATAGATCGATGGATCGATGAATTAGATCGATATTCGATAGGCGGTATTAATTTCTTAACGGCTTGGAATAACGATGATCTGGCTGCGCAAATTCGTAAATATCCCGATCGTGTGACAGGATTTGCCCATCACAACATTGAAGAGCCGAATGCTGCGGAAGAACTCCAGAGAGCCGTTGATATCTTAGGTTTGAAAGGTTATAAAATATTTGGACCGCTGGTTGAGATTCCATTTCATGATCCTCGATTGACTCCGGTATGGCGGTTTCTGGCTGAGAGAAAGCTTCCGGTTTTGATCCATTTTGGCTTGTTAGGTCACACAGGAGGAATTGTGCAGCATTTGAACATTAACCCGCTGGCCATTTTTAACGTGGCAAGAGAATATCCCGACATCCCGTTTATCATCCCGCATTTTGGAGCCGGATATTTTCAGGAACTGCTGCATTTATGCTGGAGCTGCCCCAATGTCTATATCGACACTTCGGGATCCAATCAGTGGATTCGATGGAGTCCTTATGAGCTGACGCTGGAGACGTTATTTCGCAAAACCTATGAACTCATTGGGCCTGAACGCATCATATTCGGCACAGATTCGAGCGCGTTCCCTAGAGGTTTCGTATACCGATATTTGCAGGACCAGGTCCGGGTCTGTAGAGATCTTCGGTTCAGTGAAACGGATATTGAACTTATTTTCGGAAATAATGCAAGGAAGTTACTGCAAGTGGGTACATATTCACTGATAAGTGGAGGGGAAAAAAGATCATGACAACCACATACCGCATAGCCAAAGGAGCTTTTGTTTCATCTTTAGGATTTATTGTTCTACTAACCGGTTGTTCGGCAGGAGATAGTAAATCGGTATCGACTACAGCTCCGAATAGTCCGACCGCACCACAAGCAGCGGTTACGGCCAATGCAAGTAATGATGAAAAAGTGACCATTGAATACTGGCAGTATCAGTACCCAGCCAAGGTGGAGCTCATTACCAAATTAATTGACGATTTTCAAAAGAAATATCCGAACATAACGGTAAAGCAAAGTACTTTCCCATATGATCAATACAATGAGAAAGTGGCGACGCTCGTACCTGCCGGCAAAGGACCGGATGTCATCAATCTGTATTATGGCTGGCTGCCCAAATATGTCTCATCGGGCTTTTTACAGCCTCTACCGGAAAGTGCATTTTCTGAAGAGAAAATTAAATCAGAGTTTTTCCCTTTTGTTGAGACAGCGAAGCTGAATGGAAAATATTTTGCCATACCGACGGCGGTGCGAACACTTGCGTTGTTCTACAATAAGGATCTATATGCGAAAGCAGGACTTGACCCGAGTAAACCGCCCGCTACTTGGGATGAGCTAGTCACATATGGGAAGAAGTTAACCGAAAAAGACAAGAATGGTCAATTTGTTGTTGAGGGCATTGCTTGGCAGCCGGGGGCGCAGCTGCACCACTGGTTCCGTGATGCATTGATTTATCAAGCGGGAGGTAAAGATATCAGCGATGACCGTCGGCATATTCTGTGGAACGAATCCCCAGCAGGTTTAGAGGCGTTCAAATATCTAATTGACTTGTCGCTTGTTCATCAATTGGGTACAAAAGATTTTTACAATGATGACATCACGGCGTTCAAAGGTGGCCATGCAGCGATGAACATTGACGGTTCCTTCCAGCTGGGGGGATTAGGTAAAGACGCGCCGAACCTTAATTATGCTGTTGCGCCACTGCCTTCCTATAAAGATAAAGCTACTCAGGTTTCCTTCTGGGCAAACGCGATTACTAAAAATGTGCAAGGAAAGAAGCTAAAGGCTGCTACGGCATTTTTGCAGTTTCTAACAAGTAAAGAAGTTCAGGAGCAGTGGGCGGAGAAGGTAGGAGAGCTGCCTGCCAAAAAAGAGGTCGCTCTCCAAGATAAATATACGAAGGATGAGAAACTGGGTCCGTTCATTAGTCAACTCAGCTATGCTCATGCGCATTACTTCGTGGATGAGAAACTCGAGAGAGATTATTTCACACAGGCTGTCGATGAAGTCGTGTTGAACAAAGTTCCGTATGAAAAAGCCTTTGATGACCTGGTGAAGAAAACTCAAAAGCTATTTGATGATTATTGGGCCAAGCAGGATAAAAAATGATGTTAAAGCAAAAATATTTGTTCATTTACAGCTGCTTACTAATTCCACTTCTCTTTTTCTTAAGCATTCGAATCGTACCGATCCTTTACTCGTTTAACATAAGTTTCAGAGAGTGGGATCTGCTTTCGGAAGAGAAGCCTTTTGTCGGCTTGCAAAATTTTGTTCATTTATTCCAGGATGAAGTTTTTCTTGCGTCGATTCGAAATACGCTCATTTATGTCATTGTTGGTGTGCCTGCACAGCTTCTGGTAGGACTTGTGATTGCACTCTTGCTGCAGCGGTTAAATCGGTTAAAGGGTTTCTTTCGTACCCTTTATTTTATCCCTTATGTGACAAGCGTTGTGGCCGTAAGTTGGGTGTTCCGTTGGACGTTAATGAAGAACGGTATTGTGAACGCGCTGCTGATTAAGCTTGGGTTCGAGCCGCAGCTATTTCTTGGATCTCCATCACAGGGAATCTACATCATTATTGCCGTTATGATTTGGCAAAATATCGGGTTTCAAATGCTCATTTTCCTGACGGGGTTGGAGACAGTACCGAAGTCCTATGAAGAAGCGGCTGCGATTGATGGCGCCAATTCATGGCAAAGATTGTGGTCTATCACACTGCCGCTGCTGAATCCCGTGATCATCTTTTCGATCGTGATTGCGACGATAAGCTTTCTGCAATCGTTCACGCAAGTGCTGAACATGACTAACGGCGGACCCCTGAACTCTACAGTTTCACTAGTCCTTTACATTTATAATTTAGCATTTAAGCATTTTAAAATGGGAGAAGCATCGGCGGCTACGATTATCTTATTTGCAATGATCCTGTCATTGTCACTTTTGCAGATGAAGATACTCAATAGAAAGATTGAATATTGACGGAACGGCCAAGATTACGGAGGTGTAACAATGAGCAGAACGTTCCGGTTGATTTTACTAGCTGTCGGAAGTTTGGGCATGATTTTTCCATTTGTGTGGATGATATCAACATCTCTGAAATCTCCGGTTGATGCTTTCACACTAAACCTATTACCGAAACAAGCAACATTGTCTAATTACGCGGAAGTATTCATTCGGACGCCATTCTCTCAATGGATTCTGAACAGCGTTATCATAGCTATTATAACAACGATAAGCGTCTGTTTCTTTGATACTGTGATCGGGTATGTCTTGGCAAAGTTCTCATTTAGAGGAAAGAAACTTATTTTTGCTGCCATTCTGAGCACATTAATGGTTCCTACCGAAATGCTCATCATTCCTTGGTATTTGCTCACCGTAAAGCTGGGTTGGGTAGACACGTATATAGGTATTATATTTCCTGGTCTTATCTCGGCATTTGGTATCTTCCTTATGAAACAATTCATGGAATCCTTGCCAGTGGACCTACTGGATGCTGCAAGAATTGATGGAATGAATGAGTGGAACATTCTATTCCGTATAGCCATTCCGCTTGTAAAACCTGCACTTGCCACGCTATGCATATTATCTTTTCTTGGTAGTTGGAACGCGTTTATATGGCCGTTAATTGTTACGCAAACTCCGGAACGCCTGACGATTCCGGTAGGAATCTCTTTTTTCTCAAGTGAATTAAAAGACAGCGCAAGCTGGGTTTTAATCATGACGGGAGCCTCATTATCTGTCATTCCGCTTATTGTTATTTTTTTCATTTTTCAGAAACAAATTATTCGAGGGATAGCTCTTACAGGGTTTAAATAACGAGGTAGGAAAGAGAAGGCACGGTAATCAGAGAAAAGCGGTGGCAGCATGGAACGCTATTGGAAACGTAATCTTTATATGTTATGGTTAGGCCTATTTTTTAATCACATAGCCTATACCCTTTCAGTTCCGTTTTTTCCTATCTTTTTGCAAGAAGATTTAGGTATTCAGAGAGGTTTAGAAGTTTGGTCGGGCGTTTCCATTTCGATCAGCTTTCTGATTAGTGGCTTGTGTGCGCCATTTTGGGGAGGGCTCGCGGATACATATGGCAAGAAACCTATGCTTATTCGTTCTGGGATAGGCCTGGCTTTGGCACACTTCGCGAACTACTTCGTTCATGATCCTTATAGTTTCATGATAGTTAGGATCTTTCAAGGACTTATGGCGGGTTTTAGTCCTGCTTCAATTGCGTTGGTCGGCACGAATACACCAGAGAAACATGTCGGTTACGCACTAGGCGTCATATCGACGTCTACTGCTGCTGGAGGAATTTTGGGGCCGCTCGCGGGAGGTGCTCTTAGTCACTGGTTGGGATTGCGGGGCGTGCTTCATCGTATCTGGTCTTATCACATTAGTTTCCGCTTTCATTGTTCTGATAGGTGTTAAAGAGGTTCATGAACGGCGTACGGGGAATCGTCCAAGCGTCATCGGCGATCTTAAACAAGCTGCTGGCAACACACGATTGATGCAGATATTTGGGCTAACCTTATTAGTCTCAACTTCCGTTATGATTCTGGAACCACTGTTAACGATCTATGTGGTTCAAATCGGCGGCAGTATAAACAATGCTACGCTCAGCTCGGGTGTTGTTTTTTCAGCAGTGGGCATTGCCATCGTCATCATGGGTCCCAGATGGGGTATAATCGGAGGACGTATCGGTTATGACAAAATCCTATTCATAGGGCTAATCGGCGGAGGTATTGGAAATTTACTCCAGCTAGGTGTTCATCATCTTGTTGGCTTTGGTATACTGCGTTTCAGTTATGGGCTGTTTTTTGCTGCCGTTTATCCCGCATTGAATTCACTTGTTGTCAAATATAGTGAAGCTGATTTTCGTGGAAGGGCTATCAGCCTAAACCAATCGTCGAATCAGTTCGGCATTGTCGCTTGGTCCCTTGCTTGGCGGTGTTCTTGGAGGATGGATAGGGATCCATTTCGTTTTCCTCGTTACTGGTGTTGCCTTGATTGTAGCCGCCTTGACGATGAGAGTGCTTGAAGCTAAGCGTGTTAAACAGCTCCAATGCTAACAGCAACAAAGAGAAGTCTGCTTCGGTAATGGCTCTTTGATTTCCACCATATAAAAGAAGTCTGCTGGAGACAAATTCTTGAGAATATATTTCTTGAGATTTTTGTCTTTTTTTTGTTTTGGAAGTTTAGCCGGCTTGAGATTAAATGAAGTCGCCTCATCCGTGATACAATATGGAGTGGTTGGATTTTAATTAGTTGAGACTGAATTCAGGCTGTAGGAGGAAATAATCGTGAGGAACCTGCTCATTGCAGACGATGATGCGAATATTCGAGAACTGCTTCGATATGTGATGACGAAAGAAGGATTTGGGATTTACGAGGCTCAGGATGGCATGAAGGCTATCGAGCTGATGAAGCAAACACCTATTGATTTAGCGATTGTTGATGTCATGATGCCGAGAATGGATGGGTTCGAACTATGTGACTATATTCGACGAAATTACGATATCCCCATTATTATGCTTACTGCTCGGGATCAACTGCAAGACAAGGAAAAGGGGTATACCCAGGGGACAGACGATTATCTGACCAAACCATTCGAGCCGGAAGAGCTGGTATTCAGGGTTAAAGCCTTATTCCGACGATATCATCGAGCTTCAAGTGATATGATTCGTTTAAATCGAATTACGATAGATCGGAGAAATATTGAGGTTACGGACGGCCAGGCCGTATTTTTGCTGCCGATGAAGGAATTTGAATTGCTTTCTCAGCTTGCCGAGTATCCTGGCCGCTTATTCTCGCGCGATGAACTGATTCAACTTGTATGGGGAATGGATTACGAAGGTGATGATCGAACGGTTGATGTGCATATTAAGCGGCTTCGTGAACGATTTGCAGAATACATGGATGATTTCTCTATTAAGACGGTTCGCGGGATCGGTTACAAAATAGAGGTGGGCAAGCCATGAAGTCGCTATACTCTCGGGTCTTCCTGATTACATTAATGGTAATCATTGTAAGCAGTGTCATTGGTTTTCTCGGATCCAATATGTACTATCATGTCAAACTTAAACCCTACAACGACGAGAAATTAATTGGCATTGCAGAGCAGATGAAGCAGTATGCGGAGAAACAACCTGATGACATGCCCTTATATCTGCAAAACGCCGCGGCACTTGGGTATCAAATCTATTTGACAGATGGCCAAGGGACCAATCGCTACTATGGACGTGATTTCCGAGAACATGATATGGATGATCAGACGAAAAAATCGGTCCTTAGCGGCAACTTGTATCACGGTGTCGCTGAGTTCCCGAACAAGCCTTTTATCTCTGGTTTTTTCGATAATCGATTGAGCAATACAGTAGGTGTCCCTGTTCATGGAAGGGACAGGACCTATGCCCTCTTCATACGCCCGGATGTGCTCCTGCAATTTGGTGAATTGCGCATATTCTTCGCACAAATCATTTTGTTCACCATTGCCATTAGCATCGTGCTTTTTTTAATCAGTACAACCTATTTAGTGAAACCGATCACACGCTTGTCCGATGCGACGAAACGAATTGCTCAGGGAAGCTATAAGATAAAACTCCCCATCCATCGCCGCGATGAAATCGGGCAATTGGCTGAGCATTTTATGACCATGAGCCATGAATTGGAAAGAGTCGATCAAGCACGGCAACAATTTGTCGCCAACGTCTCACATGAGATTCAATCACCGCTAACGTCCATTCAAGGGTTTGCCTCCGTACTCGCAGATCGTGAACTTCCTCAGGATGAAAGAAAGCATTATGCATCCATTATCGAGAAAGAGAGCCGCCACTTATCTTTGTTAAGCAAGCAACTTCTTTTGCTATCGTCACTTGAACAAGGACAAGAATCCGTAAACAAGACATCCTTTTCGCTGCGAGGGCAGATTCGCCAAGCTGTTCAAGTCCTGCAATGGCAGATTGAAGAGAAGGAGCTGCTGTTAAAGCTTTCTATACCTGAAACGATCAACCTTTATGGCGATGAAGTGCTGCTTATGCAAGTTTGGATGAATTTGATTGGCAATGCCGTCAACCACATCCCGAAGGGAAGAAGCATCGATATACGAGCCGAACGGACGAACTCTTTTTGCAAAATACATATTCAGGATACTGGTGATGGGATTGCGACGGAGCATCTGCCGTTTTTGTTCGACCGCTTCTATCGGGTAGATCGTGCACGTGAGCGTGCATCCGGTGGGACAGGTCTTGGACTTTCCATTGTAAAGAAAATCGTTCAAGTTCATGAAGGCAGCTTGGAAGTAGCTAGTTCGTCGGAAGGAACCACCTTTACGGTAACGCTGCCTCAGATGTAATCTACACGAAGAGTCATTACAACATTTTATCATCTTAAAAAAACCTTCTATTAAGAATCACTTCATTTTAATGGTAAGATAGAGGCAAATGAAGAAAAGGGAGTGCTTTTTTGGCTGATAATTCCTGGAAAAGAAATCTTTTCGTGCTGTGGGTAGGGACTTTCCTCGTCAGTATGGCCTATACGGTATCCATACCGTTTATGTCTATATTTCTGCAAGATGATCTCGGTGTACAAAACCATCTGGAACTATGGACGGGTGTCGTATTCGCCATTACATTTTTGGCTGCTGCATTAATCGCTCCATTCTGGGGCTCCATGGCCGATAAGTATGGCCGGAAGCCTATGATGCTTCGCGCCGGGATTTGTTTGTCCATCGCGTATTTTTTATACTTCATCGTACAAAATCCTTACGAGCTTATCCTCGTAAGAATTATCGAAGGCTTGCTTGCGGGTTATATTCCCTCAGCCATAGCGCTCGTAGCAACGAATACGCCGGAGAAACATGTTGGTTATGCGCTTGGCATTATCTCTACCTCCGGAGCAGCCGCTTCCGTCATAGGACCGCTGGTGGGAGGGAGCGTAAGCTACTTGATCGGCACGCGTGAAACCTTTTTGCTGGCAGGTGTGATGGTGCTGATTGCCTTCGTGATTGCATGGGTTTGGGTGAAGGAGCCTTCTTTTGTTAAAACCGAAGCGAAGCGTTCCTCGGTGCTTAACGACCTGAAGGAAGCGCTTGCGAATCGGACGCTGGTATCCGCGCTGTTCATTGTCTTTATTACATCGACGTCAATTATGATTTTGGAACCGTTATTAACGATCTACGTGCTGAAGCTTGGCTCCAGTCAGTCCTCCGCATCGCTTCATGCGGGTATCATTTTCTCTGCGGTTGGAGTTGCCACATTGATTGCGGCTCCCCGCTGGGGCAAGCTCGGAAGCAAGCTAGGTTACGAGAAGGTATTGTTCATCGGGCTTATTGGCGGAGGCATCGGGAATTTTCTGCAAATCTTGTTCCACGATTTGATTGGATTCGGAACACTGCGGTTTGTGTACGGGCTCTTTTTTGCTGCCGTATTTCCAGCGCTTAATGCTTTTATCGCTACTCATACGGAACCGGGCTTCCGCAGCCGTGCGTTCAGCCTTAATCAATCAGCCAATCAAATGGGCCTGCTGCTGGGTCCGTTAATTGGGGGCTTTCTAGCAACCCAACTCTCGATTCCCGTCGTGTTCGCCATCAACGGCAGCTTGTTGTTGCTGGTTGCTGTTCTGCTGAAGCTGCCGAAGTTTTCTTTCCAACCTCGTGCATCCACAGCCAAGGAGATGTCGAAATAAGAGCATTACCACAGAGTTCCATAGCGCATGACGCTCAATATCTGCAATAATATACTATAGTGACCATAAGCTAAGATGTAATATATGAGAAAAGCCGGAAAGCGGAGGTTCTCATGAATACTACATCTTTTGTTATTTACTGTATAATTGCTACGTTTACGCCTGGACCTACGAATATCGTTATTTTATCCACCGTACATCAACATGGGGCGAAGAAGGCGATGAATTATACGTATACATATGGGCATATCCCCCTACCAATACTTCTTAAACGCCAAAATCGAACGGGCGAAATGTATAATCGAGAAAAATAAAGATATTTATTCAGCCGTAGCTGCCTGCGGATTTGTTGATCTAACTCATTTAAACAAACATTTCAAAAGTGTCTACGGGACAACAGCGTTTGAATATATCTCGCATCTGCATTGAGAGAAACATCCAATGAGGATGTTTACATCAGCCGGAACGAACGCAAGTTATTGCGCCCGTTCCGGCTGGTGGCGTTTATATCAATCTCGGACACAATTTAATGGATGTTCGTGCATTTCCAACTGTAAACGCATACATTATGATTTGAATTATAGACAGTCCTACTAAATTTTCAAAAATTGGAAAGGGTGTGTAGATGATGAGAAAAAAGTGGTCATCGACTGCTGCAGCAATTTCGTTAACAATCGCGTTAACTGCATGTACACCTAATGTCGGAGAGTCTACATCTGGCGATAATAAAAATGCAGCGCAAACAAATGCAGATGGAAAAAAGCTAACATTATGGGTGTTTGCAGAGCCTCATAAACGGTTTTTTGAGGCTGTGAAGGAAGATTTTAAGAAAAAACAGCCGGATGTTACGGTTGAGATTAATTTAATGGAAGGCACAGCGCTTGTCGACAAATACTCCGTTATTTCCAAATCGGGAGGAGAGGGCGCACCTGATCTTATCGACATTGAACAAGGACAGTTTCCTAAATTTATTCGCGGTGATATCCCTTTCATGCCGTTGAATGACTATTTGAAAAAAGACAATCTAACCGAAGTGATGTCTAAAGGTCGGCAAGCGTTGTATACCATTAACGACAAGCAGTACGGGATCGAACATGCCGCAACGGCTTCTGCTCTTTATTATCGTAAAGATTTGTTTGATAAAGCAGGAATCAATGTAGCAGAGCTCAAAACGTGGGACCAATTTACGGAGCAAGCTAAAAAATTAGTCAGTGATAAACATTTTATTTTTCCCGGAAACTCCACTACGAAAACTGGAGGGGACCAAACCTATTTCGAATTATTTATTAAGCAAGAGGGCGGAGATATTGTAACGAAAGACGGCCAACCCGGATTTAATACCCCGGAAGGCCAAACAGCTTTGAAGCGGATGTACGCATGGAAAAAAGACGGTATCATGGATAAAAACTATTATGACGGCCCGGCATATTGGGATCAATTCAAGAAAGGGAATTACATAGCAGCTTTCGGTCCCGATTGGTGGGTTAATTTGCTTGCGGATAACGCACCGGAATTAGAGGGGAAATGGGCGGCTGTTCCCATGCCTTTAGGCGGCCCGAAATCAGTTCCGACTACCGTATGGGGCGGAACAGGCTTGATGATTTCAAAGTTTTCCAAGAATAAAGAATTAGCCTGGGAATTTATGAGGCTTGCGCAGTTAACACCGGAAAACTCCGTCAAACGTTTCCAAATTGTGAACCTGTTCCCTGCGCTTCTGACTTCCGTCAAGGAGAAGGGCTTGCATGAGCAAAGCAAATATACGAAGTATTTCGGCGGACAGGATCTGGGAGATCTGTACGGCAAGCTTGTAGCTGTAGCTCCAAACCAAAACCAGGCTTGGTGGCGGACCTTATTCACCGATGCTTGGGATAAGTATAGATTTGAATTGGAAGGTGGCAAATTGACTCCTGAGCAGTTTCTTCAAAAGGTTGATGATGAATTAAAGCAGTCGATTAAGAAAAATGAAGCTGCCAGTTAGATGGCGGGCAGTTTTAATGACAAGGGAGATGAGGGGCAACCTGCACCTCCTTTCTTCTTGTTACATAAGGTTTGGACATTGGGTTCATAGGAGGTTTGAACGTTGCCTATCAAACAGTCAAAGTGGTTTAAACTTGCACCATATTTGTTCATTAGTCCTTTTTTTATTCACTTTGCCGTGTTTAGCCTATATCCGACTCTGTACGGGTTCTGGCTCAGCTTATACCAAGGTGTCAGCAAATTGACCTTCGCAGGTTTCAAAAATTACTCGCTTGTTATGAATGACGATGTTTTTTGGAAATCGATGTGGAACGGGTTGAAAGCGACAGGGGGCAGTGTCTTTATCATCTTGCCCATTGCGCTCATGGTGGCTTTGCTAATTAACCAGCCTTTCATAGAAAAGAAGAAGGGGTGGTTTGCGACCTTCTTTTTTACACCTAATATTACATCGGCTGTTGCGGTAGCCATCATTTTCGGATTCATCTTTAACAGATCATTCGGTATTTTAAATACAGTGCTTGCTTTTGTCGGTATCGATCCGATCGGTTGGTTGGAGAATCCAAGGTGGACGCTTCCCTCATTAATCCTATTATTGACATGGAGATATTTAGGCATTAACATCCTTTATTTTCTGGCAGGACTTCAAAACATCCCTAAGGAGCTTACCGAAGCGGCCAAAATAGATGGGGCAAACGCGGTCCAAAGGTTGTGGTCTGTGACTTTACCGTTGCTGAGACCTATCATGACTTTTATCGTCTTTCAGGCAATTATCGGCTCATTTACCATGTTTGCCGAGCCGTTTGTGCTTGCCGGCCCCGGTCAGTCAGGACCTGAGCAATCACTGTTATTCCCGACGATGTACATCTACCAGCAAGCTTTCCGGTTACAAAACTTCGGGTATTCATCCGCTGTGGGTTATGTGTTTACTGTCATCCTACTGATCGTAGGTATTATTCAAATCCGGATGTTCCAGGAGAAGAAGTAAAGGGGGAATGCACAATGACAGCAAACCGAATTCATCAGATAGCTGTATATACAGCTTTAGTTTTGTTGAGCTTATTATTCAGTCTCCCTTTTCTTTATATGGTAGGAGTATCATTTAAAACTTACGATGACATCGTTGCATCTCCATTGAATCCGATTCCGCTGCATCCAACGCTGGACAACTTTATCTTGCTGTTCGAGAAGATACCGTTTTGGACACAATTTTTCAATGGAGTTTTTATTGCAGTAGCGGTATCTGTGCTCTCTATGATTGGTAATGCCTTGGTTGCTTATGGCTTCTCAAGGTATGATTTTAAAGGGAAAAATGTGCTGTTTACTATTGTAATTGCAACCATTCTGATTCCATCGCAGATGACGCTCGTTCCGAGTTTCATTATGTTCAAACAGTGGGGATGGTTGGATACGTTCTTTCCCTTAATATTTCCGGGAGCCATATCGGCCATTAACATATTCCTGATACGCCAAATAATGACGGCCATACCCAAAGAACTTTATGAAAGTGCACGGGTGGATGGTTGTACGGAATGGCGGACATTTTTGAGCATCGCAGTTCCTTTGTCCATGAGCAGTATCGGAATTGTGGGCCTTCTCAACTTTATGAACTCGTGGAATGACTATTTAAGCCCGTTGATCTTTTTAACCTCGGAGCACAAAATGACGTTATCCGTAGGCATTTCGACGATGAATAATCCCTATAAAGAGGACTATGCTACGCCGATTACTGGCGCGTTTCTGATGGCGGTTCCGGTTTTAATTCTTCTAAGTATAGTGGGGAGGAAGTATTTTATCAGCGGAGTTGCGTCAGGAGCTGTAAAAGGATAATGAATAAAGCCCGGTACTACGCTTGAAAAGCGTGGCCGGGCTCCTCTCAATTACACGTTCGCTCCAGAGCGATAGGGCTTGTTGTAGTGTTCCTTACGAATTTCACTAGGTGTTAGACCAGTATGGCGTTTGATGGTGCGTGCAAAATGGTACGAGGTTTTAAAACCTGACTGTTCGGCAACTTCACCAATATTCAAGCCTGTACTGCGCAGCAATTCCAACCCCTTTTTTACCCGGTACTGCCATAAGTATTGTATCGGTGTAACCCCTTCATCACGCTGGAACAGCCGAATCATATGCTCGGGCGTTTTTCCGGTAATTTGCGATAAATCCTTAAGGTTGAGTTCTTCCCCAAATCTTTCGTGGATGGTTTCCACTGCAAGGACAACGGCGGGATGTTTCAGGTGATTCAGTCCCAAATGCAAATACTCCGTCGCATACAACCACAGAGCAGAACGGCCTAAGGCTTTTACCACTTCCTCCTCCGTAGAGCACCCATCGTTTTGCAAAGATATCAGCATATTCGTTAATTGATTCAGTCGCGCCGTCAGAGGGATGTAAAGCGGTAGCAACTCGAAATAAGCGGCAGCATCCGGCAAAAGCGGTTCGACAGCCACAGCAATCCAGCGGTGCCACGTGTCACGTTTCTCATTAAAATGAAACATCTCCTCATGCCCTGGTTTGAGCAGCGCAATGCTCTCAGGAGGGACAGAGAAGGGGACGCCGTCAATTTCTACGGTCATGGAGCCGCTATGAACCAGGACAAGCTGCAGGTCCATCTGCGTACGGGGACCGTATTTCCCACCGGGGCCATAGACCACGGTACCTGCGTAGGTATTCGTCACAACAAAAGAAGGTGGAATGACTTCCACCTTGGATGCTATGTCCATTCGATTATTCCATCCTTTCGGACAGCTTTTCTTTCATTATACAAGAGAGATTTTCTTTTTTAAATCTTCTCTCTCAATCGTTGAGTCATGGCGGATGTAGTGGCATACATAGGAGCGGCGCCAGCGGTTGGAACGGTTTCGAGTAGAAGAGTGTATAAGGTTGCTGTCAAAAATCAAGATATCCCCTTTATCCAAAATAACGGGAATCTCCTTGCTTAAATCGATGCCTTCCACCTCATGGGTCCAGGCTTCGTGTTCCTGTAAATTTTTCACATCGCCGTGGGGCAGAACTCCGAGTTTCTGAGAGCCGGGGATGACGTACAGGCAGCCGTTTTCTTCATTGGTATATTCCATGGCAACCCATGCGGCGGTCAACGTATTCGGATCATTCTTAATGTAGTAATAGTCTTGATGCGCAGCTTGCCCTGGAGAGCCGGGTTCTTTGTAAAAGTACATGCTTTGGACGCCAGTAGCTTCATCCCCCAGAACTTGGGCCAATGCGCCGCGTACAACCGGCAATTTCATCATCTGCAACGAAAAGCCATCATGCAGGTGAGGATTGAACAGCCGGAGGGAAAAGCGGTCCTTGTCATCCACGACGGCTCCGCCTTTTCTTGGTTTTGCCCATTCAGGCATAGCTTCGGAAGAACGGATAGCATGAATATGCGAATTAAAAGCATCGATTAGATCGTCGCTGCAGCCATTTTTAATAATAATAAATCCGTCTTCATGATACTGCTTGATTTGTTCCGGTGTTAGTGGATTTACTCTCTCGGATTGAATTTGAATAGTCATAAAAAAGCCTCCTTTGTTTGTATAAGACTGATGTGCAATTCCTTTATATTTATAATAGTAGATGATTTAAAGGGGGAATAAAATGCACATGATTTAGATATTTTGTGTCTCTAATTGATATAGTCTCCAAAACCTTTTTGAGGTAAATTTTTAAAATGGTTGAGAAAATTATCATTATGAATTAACATACAGGAAGTGTTCATCTAAGTGATAGGGAAACACAAGTTCGCTTTATATGGAGCGGAGTTGTCTAGGGAAGTAATGGTGGAAGCGGAGTTGACTGACGGATCATGATGAAAAAAGAAATCGCGCATATTCGCAAGTTATTTAAATTGGATCACGAGATGCTAAATATTTACGACATTTTTAACGTGTATATTATGAAGGAAACCAACGAGATCTACCACTACGAGCGCCAGCCGTTCGCCTTATTGGACAGAGAGAAGCAGGAGCTCTATATGGCCAATTTCAAAAAACTGCTGACCGGCGAATTAGATCAGAAGATGTTCGAATTGAAATTTCAGGAAGAAGCGGAACAGCCTACAAAGGTGCTTCTTCATCAAGGTTTGGTGACCGGTGATCCGCAAGAATGGCAGGATCTAATGCTTTTGCTGGTGGATAAAATGTTGGTGGATACTGTATACGAACAGGATACGGTGATTACTTTTGTCCGCGGACAATATTCCCGTCCGACCAAGGCGAGGAACGATGAAGCCGAGCAGAGCGAAAAGGACGAAATGTTCGCGAATTTGTTCATTCTGTGCAGCATAAATTCCACGGAGCAGCAGCGGAAAACGCTCATGTTTGATTATGTCGAGAGGGAATTCAAGTATAATGTCTTCGTGGATCCGATTATTAAATTGAACACGCCGGAGCAAGGGTTTTTCTACCCTAGCGTGACGGACAACTATTCCGATGTAAATCGCATTCTGTATTGCTCGGGGAGAGCACATGAACCGAATGTACCCTTCATCGAGCAAGTCCTGAATGCCGAGAAGACCGTGACGGCGATGGAAGAGAGAGCTATTTTCGAAGATATCGTGAAGGAAGTGGCAGGCGAACAAATGGATGCCGCTACGATTGCCCAGGTGTACGAGGAAATTCATCGGGTCATCGAGTCCAACGAGGAAGAGGAGCCTCCGAAGCTGGATTATCAAGATGTGGAACGTATGCTGATGGTAAGCGGCGTGGAGGACGTGACGAAGGAAAAGGTGGAACGGGCGTTTCAAAATGTCGTTGACGACAAAAACTATGAAATTAAAGCAAGCAGCGTCCTTCCGAAGTTCACGTCGAAATCCATTAAGATTGATACAAAAGTAGCCACGATTTCGGTCAGTCCGCAAGATTTAAAGTATGTGAGACAGGTGAATTATCAAGGAAAACGATGTATCTTGATCGAAGTTGACGAAGACGTCATTATTGAAGGTTTTACGCTCAGTACGGAATCATTGTAAAATTGGAATAACAAAAGTGGGGCCACGCGCGTTTGCGGGCTCTTTTTTTGTAATGAACGGGCATTTTTTATTTTCAACATGTGAATGTTATCATAGCAAGTGTGAAATGCAGTCTATATAAGGGAGAATCTGATGATGCAAGACAGCCAATTTGACCAAATCTACGCGATTATGAAAGCTTCATTTCCTATAATTGAACGCAGAACTTATGAAGGAGCCAAGGAACTGCTATCTGATCCTAATTATCGTCTTATTACTGAAGTCGAGGGCAACAAGATCGTTGCTTTTTTAGCCGTATGGGAATTTCCTATGTTTCGGTTTGTGGAGCACATTGCTGTTGATCCTGACGTACGGGGAAGCGGATTGGGCGGAAAATTAATGACGGCATATATGGGAGAATCGTCAAAGCCCATTTTATTGGAAGTGGAGCCCCCAACCACGGATATAGCGGAGCGGAGAGTAAACTTTTATACGCGGCTCGGTTTTCATCTTATTGATTTCGACTACATACAGCCACCTCTCCAGATTGGGCAGCCTGATTTACCGCTCAAGATGATGAGTTACCCTCATACGCTTACGGAAGCGGCGTTTTCTGATTGTAAAGATACCTTATATACAAAAGTGTATAAAGTTAATAAAACATATTGAACAAGCTTACGGACAGGTTCTCTCTCCATTTAAGTTTCACTGAAACAAGCCAGCTATGTGATATGGAGGAGCGTCCGATCCTTGGTAAGCTGCTCGAAGTACCTGAGTACAAGGAGAAGTATCATGCTTACTTGCAAGAAATCGTAGATGGTTACTTTGCTGACGGCAAATTTGAACAAACGGTTGCGAATTTTGATCAATTGATTTCAAGCCATGTGCAAAATGATCCAATTGCTTTCAACACCTTTGACGAGTACAAAGCTGCTGTTACTAAGTTAACGAAGCTGGGAACGCTTAGCACGGAAAGCATTCAAGGGCAGCTTTACGGAGAGATTCCTTCAACGACCGAGGGACAAAAAGCTGACGCCAGCGCACTGATCGATGCCTCTACGGTAGATCTGTCCAAGATGGGCAAAGGAGGTCCCAGCGTCAAAGACGGCTTCGGAGGAGGGCAAGTCCGATTTCCGAACGGGATGGATGGCGGTAACCAACCTGCGACAGAGAAAGGAAGTGAAACGGCCTTACAGGCAACTACGGCACCAGCTAACTAATGTGAGAAGTCCGTGAAAAAAAGTCCTCAAACCGCTCGTATTGAGCTGGTTTGGGGCTTTTTTTATTTTTTTAGAGAAAATTAATTGGCAATCTGAGATACTTTTTATTTTGGCGATGTTCGTTAGGAGAACATTATATGAAGAAGCTTTGCAGATCATTCTAAAACACGTTAAAGTGATGCAATTTCATTATTGGACCTATGACTTTAGTAGTGTATAAATAGGATGATTTATCTAATGTCCTAATAGACCATTTTTCGTTTATTCGACAAAAACTATTATGATTTTAATACTTTTCTAAACATTTTATGAGAAAATACCGATATACACTTTATACACATCGACAAATTTCTACATTTAGTAGGTATCAAGTAGGGGGAATTGAGAACTACAATATGTAGGATGTTGATGAAAACTAAGAAAAGGGGAATAAACGTTGAATAGACGTCGGAAAGCCGGATGGGCCAAACTATTAATTGCTGCATTGCTACTACAGTACATACCGCTATTACACGGCGGGTTGAGTGTAGCTCAAGCTGCAGGAGTGGCTAACGGAACCAACACAGTGCTGCAGAATACATACGGTCCAGCAACAAAAATTACGGATTATACATGGAGTAGAGTAACAACCAATCTTACACCTAATGCTAGACAAGGTGCATCCATGGTCTTTGACGAAATGGCTGAGAATGTGGTCATGTTCGGAGGCCAGGATAACAACAAGTTCTTCGATGAGACATGGATATGGGATGGTCAGGAACAAACTTGGCAGGAAATGCGTAATCTAACGAGTTCTCCACCAGAACGCAGAGGCGCAGCCATGGCTTATGATCCAGCCACTGGGAAAGTTCTGTTATTCGGCGGCGAGGGTCAGTCCGGTGTGCTGCTTGGTGACACTTGGCTTTGGGATGGTATGAATGCCAAGTGGGAGCAAGTTACAGGACTTCCTAGCTCTCCGACAGCTCGCGGAGGTGCTCAGATTGCCTTCGACGGCAAACAGCTGGTTCTGTTCGGCGGATATTCAGGCAGCGGAAGTTCAAAGACTCTTCAAGACGATACTTGGCTGTGGGATGGAACAGGCTGGGCGAAGATCAATCCTACTGAGAAGCCGCCTGCGGCCTATGGCGGGCAGATGGCTTTTGACGGCCAAACGGCTGTGCTTTACGGTGGAAATGCAGGTTCTATTACGAAAGAGTATACGAGTGTTGGTACGAAAGTAACGAAAACGGTCACGCACGATGACAGCTCTCCATTATTGTGGAAGTGGGACGGTGAGGCAAAGTCCTGGAGTTCGACGAATGGTCCTGAGGCTTACGGGCGTTGGGGGCAGGCGATGGCCTATGATGGGCGCCGCGTTGTCTTTTTTGGCGGAGAACGCGACTATGTCCATACTTATGATAACGAATTGGTTAAAAAATTAAAGCTGCCAACGAGCACGTATCCTCCGACGTTTGGGAGCATGGCCTATAGCTGGTATAAAAGTGGTTGGGAAAAAGCTCCTTTAAAATTCTCCACCGGGGTTATGTATAAAAGTAATATGGATAAGGACGGAAAGGTTTACGAGGTCCAAGGGCTTCCCAATCAGGTGCCTTTCCCGCTAAGCTATGCCAACATGGCGTTTGACGGCAAAAACTTCGTCATGTTTGGCGGAAGTCGTGATCAAATTAGTATCATGGATAAAGTTTTCGGCTCAGTAGTTGATTCTGTACCTGCAGGCAATATGAACGAAACCTGGCTGTATGGCTATACACCGCCGACAGCGCCTGGTGTTAAGCTTACGGTGGATCCAATTCTTCAATTTGATCCAAAACATACGGATGATACTGTGAGTGTAATAACCAATGTCTATGATGATGGAACTAGAGACATAACAGCACGAGGGGTAGAGTACCGCACTTACTCAGATACAGGAGTTGGCGATTGGGTTCAAGTACCTTACACAGCTACGGAAGAAGGAACAAGCTCTTTTACTGTTATTTTAAAAGGTTTAACGTGGCATCAAGAATATGAAACCCGTGGCTATGCTACGAATGCAATTGGTAAAAGCTATACGGAAATAAAACGATTTATTATGAAAGATGATCCGAATATGAAGCCTCCTGATGTCGATTATGACCGTGTAGGCGCTTCGGTTCTGCACGTGAAAGACAAGAAGCGATTGGTTGCAGTCGGTGTAGGCATTCCTAATTTGCTTCGCAAGCCTTTAGCAGATATTCATTACTATTTACAAAGTAAGGACGGGACCAAATATAACCTTAATTACAATGTTATTAATGAACGTCAGTTGGAATTGACCTGGAAGGATGAATTGCCGCCAGGCAAATATGATATACACCTGGAGCATGATTTCTATGAAGATTACGTATTTCCAGATGGTCTTCTAATAACAGCACTAGACTTCTACAAACCAAGAAACTTCGCCAGAGTAGATGTGCCTAGCACGTCCACCAGCAACGAAGTAAACAGTCTTGGTCTGCAAGGACCGTTCACGGAAGATCCGTCAGCACCTAATGTCTATGTCCTTAATGATCCATCCGAACCGGTAGTCATCAACGACTCGGTCATGTTCAAAGGAACCAGTCTTACCGTGGATAAAACGCAGACCCCAGCAACAATAACCGGCAACGGCCGCTTATATGTCAATGGCGGTGGAGCACTCGGGTCGAATCTGTCTTACACGATTCATGAGGGGCCGTTCACCATCACATCAGACAAGTTCTCTTTCGACTTGAGCGGTTCGGAAGCGACAGATTACTTGAATATGGACATGCCCGTCAAAGCAAGCTCGCTTATTTTCACAAAAGACGGCCTGCGTCTAACCGGTGATCTGGAAATCGGCTTGCAGGTAGGCAGTCAAAAGGTTAAGGAAACGGTGCCGTTTGACGGCCTGAAATACCGCAATAATCGCTTTGATTTGTCGGGAACCTTTATGATGAAAAATAGCTTTCAGGTTGGCCCAATCAAAGCAAGTGATACCAAATTCGTCGTGGAAAGCCGCATTCCATACGTCGGTGTTCAGGGAACAGGCAGCATACCGGATACGAAGTTAAGCTTCGATATGAATATGAGAACCAAACAAGGACGTTTGGATAGCGTAAGCTTCGGCATGTATCAGAAAGTGAAGCTGGCGTCGACAGGTCTTCAAGTCAATTATTTATTCGGCAGCGTGGACAAACTTGCAGAGATGTCTCAGATTCCTCAAAAGTTCGCTGTTACCGGATCTGTGAACGATGTCATTGTCCCTGAAATGAAGCATCCTCAGGCGAATTACAAGTTCAATCTGATCGGTACCGATTCCATTGATACGGATCTAACGACCTACGGTTTTAACGGCAGCGGAACGGAATATTACTATTGGCTGCCAGTGAAGAACATGAACATGCAAACGGTAGTGAATCCGGCAACGGCTGGAATCAAAGGATTTTCTTCACCGGGCTTTGCAACGAAAGGCGACATCAATCTTTTTGAAGTCGTCAAAGGAGCAATTGGCACGTACTCTTTTAACCAAAAAGGATTCAACGGCGCGATTAAAGGAACGGTTTATGTTCCAAAAGGGATTCCGCGTATTGGCGGAGCGACCGTAAGTAACGTTGCACTCAGTGTAAATGAAACAGGTATCTACGGTACTTTCAAACATAACGGCGTAGGCGCTAATCTGAAGTATACGTTCAATAACAATACGATCCTGTTTGAAGTGGAAGCAGAGCCGCCTAAGAAATCTTGGTGGGAAAAAGGTTTGGATTTCGTGAACAATGTTTCCGATTTTATGGACGCAGCTGAACCATGGTTGGACATTGCGGAAGAATTGTTCTTAAGAAATACAGATTCGGGCAATCAGGGCAAAGACGGCAATGAGGTAAGGATCGCTGCTGCGAATCCACTTAAGCGTGTCTTTGATCTAAGACCGGTTAGCCTGTCTTTTCAACCAGAGGAGCCGGTGCATACCGATGCGAAAGCGCGCATTGTGAATGGACAGCTTACATCGCTGGATCAAACGCCTCTAATCACAACGGCAACCAATGCTACAAATGGGAAGTCGACGGCTTCTTTTGCGGTGGAGCGTTCCTTCACGGCACTTATTGCCTTGACAGGAGATCAACGAGCTGCTGTTCTGAAAGGCACGGCATCTGGTCAAGGTTTTGAACAGACCTTGTCTCCAGAAATCAGCTATGATGCCGTCAGCCAAATGACCTATATGCGCTTATCGTTGATTGCAGGCAAATGGAGTCTAACAACAAATACGAACAGTCACATTCAAATGAATGAATTGCTATTTGCCAACCAATCACTGAACTTGAATCAGTTGGCGGAGCTGTGGTCGCAAACACCGGATCGCTCGGTTACTTCATTTACAGTGAAAGAGCGTGGAAGTTACGTACTTAACGTTGGTGAGGCTCAAGGCGATGTTATTGTTTACAAACCAGATGGACGGCCATACAGTTTGAACACGGCACAGAACGAACCCAATTGGAATGCTTTGCGCGACGCCAATGGTCATGTGTACACGTTGGTGGATGCGGTTGAGGCAGGAACATGGATGATCAGCGCAGGCACAAGTCCAAGCGCCGTATTAAGCACAGTACCATCTAAGGTGAAAATCGAGGATGTTGCGCAGTGGGTGCAGGATCAAGCTTATCCAACCGTGTTTGATATGACCAAGACAGATAATGGTCAAGCGATTGTAGAGATTTACGGGGCCAATGAGCAGACAAAGCTGTATGCGCCAAATGGTGATTTGTACAAGCTTCAATCTGACCCGAGTTTGCCAGGTTTGAATGTGCTGTATGATGAATCACAGCAGAAGAAAACGTATTTGCTGGATGGTAATGATTTGAGTGGACAGTGGAAAGTTGTAAGCAGCAGTTTTACAAGTGTTGTTGCCTACAAGTCGACTAGGAAGTTTAAGTCGATTAAACCACTGACGATGGAAGGCCGATTCAGCAAATACTTTGATATCGCCGAGAAGGGCGATTATATGTTAACGGTCAGCGGCGGGAATGCCAACACCGTGATTACAGCACCTGACGGTTCGCCGTACACGCTGAATTTTGATGCTCCTGCGGGCAACGCCTATTTACAGCCGGCGTCAGACCGAGTATTAAGTGCAAGCCCAAGCGGAGATCCGCTTGAACAAACGAAAGTCTCAACACCAAATCCAGTGAACGACGGCAGGGATACACTTTACGTGTCACTCCTTAATGCGCCAGCTGGCAAATGGATGATTCAAAACGCGAAAAAAGTTGATCTGCAAATTCAGAAATTAATTCCTCAGCCAGAGATTAAGGCTTCCGTTAAGGCTGCAGCTGGTGTGGAAAATCGCGTTCAAGTTGCGTGGTCCATGGAGAATACATCATCTGATGCGCAAGTAACCATGATGTTAACGGACAGCGCCGATCAATGGGTTGGAGAAGTTATTCAAAGCGGTCTGCCATCTTCCGGCAGTAAAGTTATTGATCTTCCGACTTCCATGCTGCCTGGAACTTATTATCTTTCTGTAGTAGGGGAAAGTGCAGATACAGCACCGATCCATGTTATTGCGGATGCAACTGTTGAGGTGACTGCGCCTATTTCACTGAGCACACCTGAGCAACCTAAGGTGCTTTCTACAGGAAATGGAGAAATATCTTTGCAATTTGCTTCTATTGCAGGTAACGTGACTGCTTATCGAATCTGGGTTAGTGACAGTACGAGCGGCAAAGCGGCAGTTCCGGTGATGGATATAACGCCTCAAGCGGGAAGTGAGCAGAACGCCGTAATTACCGGATTAACGGCTGGAGCAACGTACCAGATTTCCGTCTCGGCTATTGGCAATGAGCAAGGACGTGTTGTGCTAAGCCCAACGTCTGCGAGCGTGTCGACGGATCTGCCAGTTCCGCAACCGCCAACGTTAGCCGTGGCGCTTGACGCTGACGCACAACCCGTCATTGAACAATCGTATACGTCATATGACGGAAATGAAGAGACGTTGTTGCTTACAACAGCCGAACAAGCCTCTTTGAAAGTAACGGCCAATCAAGCCGCAGCGATTACTTTGTTTGTGAATGGACAGCAGCTTGGCAGCAGTGAGCATGTAGCAGCAGGTGGAACTTCCACGTTTGTTCTGCAAGATTTGCTTCAATCTGCTGTATTGAAAGAGCGGGAATATAACGTATTGGTTGAAGCCGTGAATGAGCGCGGTGACCGCAGTACGGCATACCGCAAGGTCTTCATTGACCGCACCGGACCGATGTTGATCGCTTCCGGAGGCAATGACGCGCAGGGCAAGCCGATTTCGCTGAATGGTATCGTTACAGATACCAGCAGGGTTTATATAACCGGCCAAACAGACGCGGGTGCAAAGTTGGTTGTTAATGGTGTGACGGTTCCATTGGATGATAAAGGAAAATTCAACTATTACGCACCATTGGAGTGGGGAGCATCGACGGATCGAATACAGCTCTCGATGACGGCTACGGACCGGGTTGGCAACAAAACGGAGTATGGCTTTGAAGTCATTCGAGGTGTAACTGAAGCGATTCCGGCAACTCCTAGCGATCTTGCGGCTCTGACAACAGGCAACGCACAGATGCGCGCACCGTATCAATTCGGTACAACCGCTTATCAAGCATTAGCTTATTCGGACAACGTTCGTGTTTATGCAGTTCCGATGGCTGCAACTTCTGTCGTGACGATTGACGGCAAAACAGTTCCTGAGAGCGGTTATGTTGATGTGGCGGTGCCTGTTACCGGGAAATCGGTATCCATCAAAGTACATTCCGATAGCGCAGGAGACAAGTTCTATACGCTAAGTCTTGATGGAACAGGTTCCAATGAAGCATTATTGGCTATATTGAAGCTTAATAATGCCACGGCGTCGCAAAAAAGCGATGTGCTTCCGGCGCAAGCTTTCACAGGGGCGGAAGACAGCTATGCCGTTTATGTGGACAACACCGTGGACACGGTAACCTTGACACCTGGCGCTATGAAAGCAGGTTCCAGCATTGAAGTCAAAGGGCAATCCGTGCAGAGCGGGCAAGCATCCCAAGCGATTCAGCTGGAAGTTGGCGAGAATCAAGTGCCTGTGGTGGTTACCTCTCCGGACGGTGCGGAAACACGCAAATACCAAGTAGCCGTATGGCGGGAACCAAGCGGTAATGCGCTGTTGCAAAGCTTGGGGCTTGCTACAGACGGAGCTGATTTGTTAGCTGATTTTAACCCAGCAGTGAAAAATTATGAGGTACTAGTGCCTTACACAGCGGTCGAGTTTAAGCTTCTACCAGTTCCCGAACAGTCGGAAGCAGAAATTCATATCGATGGTCAAAAGGTAACGAGCGGAGCGGTCTTGACCCTTCCATTTACGAAGGATGCACAAACCTATGCCGTTGAGGTCAAAGCTCAAGATGGTACGACGCTCACATATAACGTTTCTGTATTGCGTAAGCAGACAGTGCCTGGGCAGCCGCCATTACTAGCGAGTTTGCAGGCAGGTACGATCTTGGAAGGTGCTTTTACGCCATACAAGCTTAAATACGGAACGATTTCAACAACCGAAAGTGCCAACGCGACAATTAAGGCGATTACCAATGATCCAGAGGCAACGGTAACGGTGCAGCATGTAAAACAAAAAGGCGGCGGCACCTTTGAACCTGCTCTAGCCATTGGCAGCAATACCATTATCGTAAATGTGGAGTCAGCGGACCTTAAGTCTTCACAGACTTATTCCATCGACGTAAAACGTATAGAGGAATCAAGTTCTGGCCCTGACACACGCCAAACGACGGTTGCTGGAAGTTCCGGAGGTTGGACTTTCCAAACCAACATCGTGCGGACCCAATCATCAGATGGCAAAGTGCTAGATACGGTGAAATTGGATACTGTAGATGCACGTAGGATCTTGGAAAAAGCAGCACAGAATAACGACCAAGTTGCTCGCATTTATGTGACGGACTTGCCAGAAAATCCAGCGGATGAGCGGATTGTCAGCTTAAATGCAGAAACGGTTAGTTTGCTTGCAGGTGGCGGCATGTCGCTGCAACTAGTGCTGCCTGACGGGCAGATTACGGTATCGGCGGAGTCCCTAAAGCAAATGGGCAAAGACGGTAAGGATGCTTACTTCCGAATTGTTCCTGTCCGTGCTGAAGCTGAGCGCGGTGAAGTAACAAAACGCGTGCAAGCTGCTGAGCTTGTGATCAAAGATGCAGGAGACCGATCTGTCTCCATTATCGGCCAACCGGTCAAGATTGAGACAAACTATTCAGGATACAAGACGGAAGTTGTATTTCCGCTGAATAACCTCAGCCTGCCGGATAACGCAGCAGCGGCCAAACAAATTTTGGGTGAGCTGGCTGTGTACATTGAACATAGCGATGGCGAAAAGGTGCTGACGCACGGAGAAATTCGTTATGATGCGGAAGGCAAACCAGTCGGTATTGCTATTGAGATCAGTAAGTTCAGTACATTTACCATTATTCAAAAAAATGGAGCGGGTGCACTGAAACCTTATTTATCCGGTTACCCGGACGGCACATTCCGCCCTTCACAAGCCATTACGCGTGCGGAATTGGCGATGATTTTGAATCGTATTGGCGCTGGTAAGTCCAACACTGATTCGGCATCGGCACAACCTAGCGGTTATCCGGACGTTGCCAAAGAACATTGGGCGGCAGAAGCCATTGCCAATATGCAGCGCGCAGGTGTGATGCTTGGTGATGACACCGGCTTCCGCCCGGATGACGCGATTACCCGCGGAGAGATGGCCAGCATTGCTGCAAGGCTGCTTCCTGTCGGAGATGCTAGTAGCACCTCCTATCCGGGATACAACGATACGCAAGAGCATTGGGCTTTCGAAGCCATTAAGAAAGCTTCGCAAGCAGGTATTTTGCAAGGCTATTCCGACGGCACTTTCCTGCCGGAAAAACAATTGAATCGTGCGGAAGCAGTGACGATTTTGAACCGATTGTTTAAGCGGCCAACAGCCGACGTAAAGTCTTCAAGTTGGCCGGATGTACCGCAGGACCATTGGGCACTTCGTGAAATTGAATCAGCCTCCGGCACCGTACAACTGTTGTCTGATGGCAGTGTATATGTAGCACCTAATCATTAATAAGCTTTAAACATTAAAGCCCATGAGCATGAACTGCTCATGGGCTTTTTCGTGCTAAAAAGCATGATTGCCATAACTTGTTATTTTACTGGTAGAAGCTCCAAAGTTGGTTTAATATATGAAGTATAAACAAACAAGTTTATGAATTTTAACACAAGTGAGGGTGTTATGATTTTATTTGACTTCATAGTCAATATTGCTATATTTTCAATGCTTGTCAGTACGCCTCTGGTCATCCGCTCGTTTATTCATCAAACGCCGATTAAGTATTTTAGTTTGTGGGCGAGCCTTTATGCCGGGGTTGTTTCGGTCATTCTCGTCATCCTTTCTATCAAGCAGCAAGGGTATGCCTATGATATTAGATATGCGCCCGTTATTCTTGTTTTTGCTTATTTCGGGCCCATCCCAGGGGTAATAACCGGGTTATTTTCGCTGCTTACAAGACTTGTTTCCGGTGGAAATTGGGCTCCGGCAATCTTGGGTTGGATGATTAATATGATGATTTTGTGTGTGGTACATAAAATCATGTCTCGCAGCTCACAATCCAGAAAGATTGGCTCACTTTTTATGGCTTATGTTGCGGGATATTTGGTAACGATCCTGTCGTTTCGTATCTTATTGAACGAGCCGTTATTTCATCTGCAATATGTCCTGTTTGTCATGTTAGGCGTCATTTTGGGCGGATTGCTGATCGAATCGAATGATCGACTTTTAAGAATTAATAAGCAAAATAAATATATGGAAGCGACGCTGGAAAAAAGCGAATCGAAGTACAAGCTGATCGCAAATCATACTTCCGACTTGATCATGGTTATAGATCAAAATCATACGGTGAGTTATTTTTCTCCCTCCCATGAGCTTGTGTTAGGGTATGAATACCATGAATTAGAAGGAAATCTATTATGCATGCTGGTGCATCCGAAGGATTTGGAAATCTTTCATCAAACGATTGCGATGATGGTTGGGGGGCAGGAAGGTTATTCATTGGAGGTTCGCCTTAAACATAAAGAAGGCCATTGGAAAGAATTTGAATCACGCTGCCAGCCCGTCAAAGATAGTAGCTATGTCATCGTCATCAGCCGCGATATCTCCGACCGCAAAAAAGCGGAAGAAATTCTATTGCAGTCAGAGAAGCTTTCGATTGTTGGAGAGCTCGCGGCAGGGATTGCGCATGAAATTCGAAATCCTTTGACGACAATAAAGGGATTCCTACAAGTATACAAAGAAGGAAATTATTCGAGAAAACACAATGATTTGCTGTTATCCGAACTCGAACGGATTGAAGCCATTACCAGCGAGTTTCTTTCATTAGCCAAACCTCAATTGTCACAACTTACCGTCACAAACCTGCGTGAGCTGGTGGAATACACGATTGAGATTTTATCCCCCGAAGCACTTCTGAAAAATATTGAAATCCAATTGAGCTGTGAAGCGACATCCTTCCCGATCACCGGGGAAAAGAATCAGTTAAAACAGATGCTGCTTAATATCATCAAGAACGCCATGGAGTCGATGCCTGATGGCGGAGAGATTCAAATTTGTTTGCGAAAAGACGGAGAATGTCATGGTGTGATTGCCGTCCAAGATTACGGATGCGGGATTCCGGAAGAGCTATTGCCGAAGTTAGGGGAGCCTTTTTACAGTTTAAAGGAGAAGGGTACTGGTCTTGGTTTAATGATTTGCAAGAAGATTATTAAACAGCATGAAGGCGATATTACCTATTCAAGCAAAATGAATGAAGGAACTTTAGTAGAAATTCGGCTGCCGTTACTTCAAGCATGATTTAACTGATCCTAGCCATATTAATAGATGGGAGGATTGATGTATTTTGCCAACACGTACATACCTGAACGGATCAGTTCTGGTGCTTTGTCTGATAGCGGGCATCGTTGATGTGATCGGCTATTTGGGGCTGGGACATGTCTTCACAGCTAATATGACGGGGAATCTTGTGCTAATAGGAATCGCTATCGGACAGGCGAAGCTGCTAGCTGTGCTTCGTTCCATTCTTGCCTTTCTTGGTTTTGTTGCTGGTATTGCCCTCGCAACTGTGATTGTGAGGCGAGGTCGGGAAGAGCAGCTTTGGTCCAGAGGAGCAACGGTCGCGTTAGGCATCGAAGGTCTTCTCCTTTTGATAGCGGCTTTGCTTTCCTATGCAGGAAGCAGCGACAGGAACTTATATATAATGATTCTAGTATTGAGCATGGGGATGGGCATGCAAACGACCGTTGCCAGACATTTGAAAGTGGCTGGGATATCGACGACCGTTTTGACGAATAATCTGGCGAATGTCATCGAGGATACGATTGCCCATATTCGCCGAGATAATCAGTTTACTGCAGACGCATGGTTGCGTACTTGGGCGGTAGCGATTTATTGCCTGGGAGCGGTAATTACCGCTCTTTTGGAACCACACGCGCTCTTTGCTTCCATCTGGATACCGGTCGGTCTGTTGATCGGGCTTGTAACCATGGCGGCAATTCGCTTCCGTTAAAATGACGAGAAGAACTCATACAAAGGGGTATGCATGAATAAGACAAAATTTCTAGGGCCAAAATCATACTTATTAATATTTCCTGCGATTGCGCTAGTGATAGTTTCTGAATGCATCACCTTCCCGGCAAAATTCAACTGGCTGCTAGTCTTATCCCTCATATCAATAGCCATAATCGAACGGATGTATATGCATCTTTTCAATAAGATTTGGCTGCCTTATTTTATCATCGTGATCGGCCTCATTATTTTTGCAAAACATTCGATTTTGTATAGTTTCTTCTATCTTGTTCCGGATGCGGTGATCATTTGGTTGAAAAGAAGGGTTAGCTTCTGGTATGATCTGCTGCCGTCCCTGTCCATCAGCTTGATTACTATTGTCTTGGGCAATTCTTTTTACAATTGGACCTCCCACTCCTATATCAGCCGCCTTGGAACTTTATTTCTGCTTTTTGTGGTAAACTGGGTGCTCGCTTACTTTTTCTCATTTTTTGAGTCCGGTAAGCTGACCACTTCGCCAGTCGTTTCAACTTTCATACCGACTTGGTTTGAAATCGGTGTCATTTTTCCATATTTGGCTGTATTCAATTATTTTAATTACCCGGTCGTCATGTCATCTTTTTTGGCGTATTTAATTGTTGTCAAAGTCTGTCATTCGAGAAGGATGCAAGTGAATGAATCACATGTCAGGCAGCTTATATCTCTCATTGGTACAAGGCTTCAGTTGCAGGTTCTATTGATGGATTTAGGCTCCATAAAGGGAGTCTATTATCCTAACAAACGTATCATTGTGATTGATCATAAACTGGATTATCCGGAGCAACTGGATACGCTGGTGCATGAATGGATTCATTGCGAGTTAAGAAAATATAAAAAATCTCCCCTCTTTCTTGAGGAAATTTGGGTCACGATTTTAGAAGCAGTCATAAGTTGGTACTATGTATTTAATTTAAAAAGAATTCTATCGACAGGAGGATACAAATGAGTCAGCGACTGGGTGAAGAGCTAAGACGTTTGCGTAAAAAGAAAGGATTAACCTTGGAAGAAGCAGCTTCTGCGGCAGGAATAACTTTACAATATATGAGTCTCCTTGAAAAAGGGCAAAGAAAATCGGCCTCGTTTGAAATCATGGCCAACATTTCAAGGTTCTACGGCATTCCATTGGACTACTTCGCTCAATTTGTTGATGATGATCAAAATGAGGTTCATAACTTAAGTGAAACTGAACTTGAAATATGGAGTGCCATCAACAATAAAGTAAAGGATGAAATCTATTATAAGAAGGGAGATTTGCTGGCTGATTGGCTTCGTTCATTTTTTCGGAAATAAGGAAAAAACACTTTCCTTATTTCAGTTGTGGCACGGAATTCAACTTTAGAAGAAAAAATAAAATTAAATTCATCAATAGTTGAAAAATTCTTAGGAGAACTTTATAATTTAGAATAACTGTTCTTCTGAGGAGGCATTTTGTTGAATCTTAACAAAAAAATTGAGCTGGCTGTATGGTCGATCAAGATCATAAAAAGTGATACGATTTTTCCAAAAAGAGCTAAAGCACTTGATTTGACCTATCCTACTCTTCAATGCACGGATGTCACCGATGTTGAGGCAGAGTTTGTAGCGGATCCTTTCGTAGTTTCGGATGGTTCGAACTATTATGTATTTTTTGAGGTGTTGAATAAACATTCCGAACGCGGTGAAATTGCGGTTGCTGTCAGTACAGACGGGGAAAAGTGGCAGTATGACCGAGTTGTCCTTAAAGAGAGTTTTCACCTATCTTATCCAAATGTATTTACATATGAGAATGACTATTATATGTTACCGGAGTCGTCGGAAGCAGGTGGCGTATTTTTATATAAATCCATGCAATTCCCATATAACTGGGAGAGGAAAAAACAGCTGCTATCTGGACCATTTGTAGACCCGACCCTTTTCTATCATAATCAGAAGTGGTGGATGTTCGTTGGCAGCAAAGATGGAAGGAACCTTTATTTGTTCTATGCTGACCGAATGGACGGAGAATGGGTTGAACATCCTTGTAATCCTATTATTAAAAATGACTTACATATCTCTCGACCGGCGGGGAAAGTTGTTGCTCATGATGGTGAAATGTATCGGTTTACGCAAGATGGAGTTCCGTCGTACGGGAAGATGGTTAGAGCTGCTCGAATCACGAAGCTGAGTGAGACCGAGTATGAAGAGGAGGTCATTGAGCCTGGTTTGCTGACGGGGTCAGGCCAAGAGCAAAGCTGGCGCAAGGATGGCATGCATCATATCGATCATCTCCAAACGAAGGATAACAAGTGGATGATCGCGGTTGACGGGCATTTCTTGAAAGAACAAAATTATCTCGTTTGGAAGACTACGCGCTTTATGAACAGACCTTTCTATAGCTCATATAAGCTGTCTCGTACGATTATTAAAAAATTGCAACTTATTGCCCAGTTATGGTTGTAACCGTCATCTAATCCGTGGAATTTGCGGATTTTTTTTATTTTAGTTTGAGTACGAAGCAAAGAAGGTTTATTGAAATTAACTATAAAGATAATCACTTTAATATATTAGACCAATAGATGTTTTGACAATATGATTAGGTATATGAATAATTACCAGATCAAGAGGAGGTTCGTAACCATGTCAATTTATCATTTTCAAGCAAACCTGATTAACGGAAAACAAGTCAATCTGTCAGATTTCAGAGGGAAAGTTCTCCTAATTGTCAACACAGCAAGTAAATGTAGTTTTTCGCGTCAATTCGCTGATTTACAAAGACTTTATGAATCTCAGCAAGAACAAGGTTTTGAAATACTTGCGTTTCCATGCAACCAATTTAACGATAAAGAGCCAACTAGCAATTCGGACGTACAGGAATTTTGCGAGAATAACTTTGGGATCACATTCCCATTGTTTGAGAAAACCGATGTAAGAGGTCCATCTACCCATCCATTATTTCAATATCTGACACAACAAGCACCGTTTAAAGGGTTTGATACGCAGACCAAGGACGGCCAATGGATGGACGAGTTTCTACGTGAAAAACATCCTGACATCTATATGGGCGACGGGATCAAATGGAATTTTTCTAAGTTTTTAATTGATCGAGATGGTCATGTGGTAGCAAGATTTGAATCAACGGCGTTGCCTTCTGAAATCGATACTAAAATTGCATCGTTGTTGTAGCATAAGGAAAGCCAGCAAACCTTTGAGTTTGCTGGCTTTTTATATTTTAGCCACACGATTGAGAGAGTTATTTACTTGGAGAAGAAAGGTTCGATGTAGGTCTGTAACAATTTCTTGCGAAATACTTTAATATCTCCGATTGTTTAATTCTCCTATTAGCAAAACATCCAATTTTATTGACGAGCCGCAGGAGCCGGAGCCGCTCGCTGTGTTTGAATCAAGTTGTCTACATTGGACTGCGATTTATTGATTTGCTCCTGCGTCAACGGCTTGCCAACGGCGAAGCTCTTGACGATTTTCTTCAGCGTATCCGCATCGAAATCATCCATCGCATACATTTCCACCGTAAATCCCTTGTCTTCCCAGATAACAATTCCATTTGCAAAATACAGCTGGGTCCCATCAATCATTTCCGTTTTCACTTCGCCAGTTGTTTCAATTCCGTTCTTGCCACCTTGCGAAATCAAGAAATTCACGGATTTTTCGCCTTGCGCGTATTGTACCTCTACCATCGTCTTACCTTGAATGACGGTGTTGACATACTTGAAGTCAGCCATCCAGGATGGAGCGGGGAAATTCATTCCCACGGCGGTACGGGCTTCGTCCACGTTTATCGTCGGCCGCGGCGGCAGTTCCACTCTACCAGTATCGGAACCTTGCTTCTGGTCGGAGGCATTTTTGGTAGGAGCCGGAAGCTCCTTATCGACTTGAACGATGTCCATATTGCCTACATGAAACTTCGCCAAGATCGATTGCATTATTCCTTGGGCGTAGGAGGTTGTAGACAGTACTCCGCCAATCAGCACTACACCAAGCACAGCCACAGTAGCCGTTTTCCATGTTCTATTCATCGTTGTCATCCCGTCCCTCATCGTATTTTTCGTTGAAATGGTTTGCGTCTCGATCTTATGTACCAGACGCCTGTGAATCCGCTCTTTCGCCATTGGATTATCAAGCTTTGTATTCTCGAGCAAATCGATCACATCCTCGAATGGTTTGAGGTCTTGTTTGTTATTCATCCATCAACCCACCTGTCCCCAAAATTTTATGCAGCTTCTTCAAGCTCCTGTAGACATTGACACCAATCTGGGATTCACTTACTCCCATGAGTCCCGCAATCTCCGAGTTTTTGAGACTGGCGGCAAACTTCAAGGCGATGATATTGCGTTCCTTGTCGCGTAACTTGGCAAACGCTTGAAACAGCGCCTGATGGTCGTCAACCTGGATGGCTAGCTCCTCAGGAGAAGGCTTCGGCCAGATTAACTCGGTAATCGAGTCCAAGGAGAAATGAAATCTCTTTTTCCGGGCGCGAAAGTAATCGGTGACGGCATTTCGTACTATAGCGAACAACCACACCTCGAATACGGCTTTTTCCTCCGAGAAGCTGCCATAATTGACAATAACCCGTTCAAATACTTGACTGCAAACATCCTCCGCCTCATACTGATTCTGAATCCGGTAGCAAATATACTTGTACACGCGGTTAAAGTACTGTTCATAAATCCGGGAAAATTGTTCGCTTGACAGAATCTCTCCGGCAGCGCGGAGCTTGTCCGTTCGTTCCGTGAATATGTCCTTGTTTACTCGGATGTTCTCCACTTGCTTTCCTCCTTCCTAGGCTTCTATTCCATCAAGCAAGCCGGTTACGTATGTTAATACGCCGATTAATGAAATCCATTAACAAGCCGCGGTCGATTTTTTTCTTCAAGTCACTATTATAGAGCATGAAAAAAATGCGGGCACCAGCAATCACTGGAAACCCGCACCCACTTTTCACGGATTCAAGATTTGATCCGCATACCCGTTTATATATTTAATTTAATTGTTTGTTCATGGTTATGGCTTTACGGACGTTACAGAATCCATTCGGATACTTGTTCCATCGTTCTTCTTGTTTTATCACGCGGTTCTTTTGCCCGATAACCGAAAGCGACCATAACGCTTACTTCATAATCGTCGTCTCCGAGCAATCCTCGTTTTGCTAAAATTTCGTTGACTCTATCAGGAACGAAGCCTTCGATCGGACAAGAATCGATTCCGATCATCGCCGCGGAAGTCATCATATTCCCTAGTGCGATATAGGTTTGCTTAGAAGCCCAAGCTGTTCTCGCTTGTTCATTATCGAGGTGGAACGAATCGAAGAAATCGTGCCATGCTCCCACGTTGTTTCGCACCATTTCAGGGGGATATTTTTTAACTTTTGTCAGCTGTTCATAAATATAAGGGGATTCCGGGATAAGTCCTTTACGAGCAAGAATAACGACCATGTGACTCGCGGTTGGCAGTTGATTGTACGCGCCGTAAGCGAATGGCCGAAGCTCTTCCCTAAGTTCCGGATTTTGAACGACTAGAAATTTCCACGCCTCCAGACCGTTGGAGCTAGGCGATAATCTCCCTGTTTCAAGGATAAACCGGAAATCGTCTTCGGATATTTTTTGGGTTGGGTCAAATGCTTTCGTTGCGTGTCTAAAATGATAGGCTTCCAGCACTTCTTTTTTTGTTGCGCTCGTATTCATGTCGGTTCCTCCTTGGTGTGGTTAACAATTTTTTAAGCTTGCTGCAACGCTGCCTTTTTTTTTCTCAAGCTGAGTAAGGCCAAGAGCAAAGCGAATAATGCAAAGCAGCCGCCAACGACTAATGCTGTTTGAAAACCCGACAGCATCGCTTCGTTGGACGATGCATCGGTTGCCGAAGCCGTCACCGAGCTCGCGACCGTAGCCAGAATAGACAATCCGAGGCTGCCTCCTAGTTGTAAGAACGTATTTACGATACCGCCTGCCACGCCATGCTCCTCAAGTCGCACATCCCTTACGGAACCAACGATGATAGCCGTAAATCCGGCTGCTGTCGAGAGACCTAATAGAATGAAGACCGGTAAAATAAATGCAGCATAGACGCTGTCCATGGACATGGTGCTTAACCAGAACAAGCCGAGTGCATTAACGAGCTGCGAAACAATCAACAACATTTTCGCTCCGAATATACGCATGAAGTAAGGCGTGATTTGCGTAGCTAGAACGGACGATAAACCGAGCGGTAGAAAAGCCAAGCCCGTTATTAAAGAAGAATAGCCAAGCGCATGGAAATACAAAGTTGAGAAATAAATAAATGCGGTCATGAAGGAATACATTAAGAATCCGATAATATTCGATGATACTAGCGAACCGATACGGAACAACCGGAGCGGCATGAGCGGGTTTTTGGCGTATTTCTCGATGAAAACGAATCCGACCAGAATAAGCGCTCCGACAATTAAGGTTACGATTTTCGTGGTCGACCAACTGCCATCGACATCAGGCATGGATAACCCGTATACGAGAATGAATATGCCTAACAGCACGGCAATTGCGCCGGGCAAATCAATGGATTGCTTGATCTTTTGCTCCATCGGCCGTTCTTTAACAAACACTAACCCGATTATGATCGCAATCCCGAGCGGGACGTTCAAGAAAAATAAGGATCGCCAACCGAGCGAGTCCGTCAGCAGCCCGCCAACGATTGATCCCGCCGCGAAACCGCCCGAACCCAACGCGCCAAAAATGGCAAAAGCTTTATTCCGTTGCGCGCCTTCGGGAATCGACGTACTAATCAACGACATGGCCGCGGGAATGGACAGCGCCGCGCCGATCCCTTGAATCGCCCTGCTCGCAATGAGCCAAACCGGATTCATCGCGAATCCGCCAGCGAGCGAAGCAGCCGCGAAAATTGCTAAACCTAGCGTTAACACGCGTTTCCTTCCGATCAAGTCGCTTGCACGTCCGCCGATAAGCAGAAAACAAGCGAAGGTGAGCACATATGACGTGACGATCCACTGTAAATTATTTGTATTCATATGCAGCGCCGATTGGATCGCCGGTAACGCCACGGTCACCGTAGAGGAATTCATGACTTCCAAAAATTGTGCAAGACAAACTAAAATCAATAACAACATATTCGCTTTAGAAATCCGATCGCCCACGTAATTAACTCTCCTCTTTTTGTTTATTTAATTCTTGGTGCTCCACTGCGCATGAACCGTCTAAGCAGGCGAGCTCTTCCGTATCTCCAGCTGCGGAACGAAATTGAACGACGGGATGCTCTTCCGCCCAAGCCTTCTCTAGTGCCTCGGCGAATACTTCCTTCGACTGCGCCCCAGAGATGGTGTATTTTCCATTCATTAAGAAATAAGGAACGCCTCGAACACCTAACTTCTGAGCTTTAAGCTCGTCCGCTCTTACTTCGGCGGCGTATTGCTCACTGTCTAGCATCGCGGCTGTCCCAGCAGCGTCCAGTCCGACTTCAATGGCAATCATCACAAGTGTGTTGGCGTCCCCGATATGCAAGGAATCGGTAAAATAAGCTTTGTACAACCGTTCCAACAATTCGTTCGTTTTTCCGAATTGCGCCGAATAATGAAGTAGACGGTGCGCATTAAATGTATTCGTGTGTATCGCAGTATCATAATTGAACGTCAAACCGTCTAGTTCTGCACGCTTTGTGATATCATCATGTACAGCTTTCATATGTGCTCTCGTCGATCCGAATTTCTTGGCCGATAGCCCATAAATATCATCGTTTACGTGAACGGCCATGTGCGGATCAAGTTCAAAGCTGCGATATACGATTTCCACTGAATCGCGATGCTTGAACTTCTTTAACCCTTCTTCAAACTTCCGTTTTCCTATATAGCAATATGGACACACGATATCCGTCCAGACCTCTATCTTCATGAATTTCTCCCGCTTTCTGGATGTTTGCCGGAAAGGAGAAATATTCTCTCCTCTCCGGTTGCATCTTACTCGTTATGTTTTAATGAAATGTAGTGTTCGTTTCATTCACTTTTTGCTCGACTCCGGTACGGGAAGCCGTCATGATCGTGTCATATAACCGGTGGCGTTTGAGAGCATGAGCGAAGTCCGGCGTTTCATTCGTGCCTTCGCGAAGATCTTTAGCCAAGCTCGCGTAAAATTTCCCGATGTTGCTTGATCTTGCCGGCCCTTCGGGAATCGATTTGTTATCTTCGGTGTATTGGCTTGGAATGACGATCTCGCCGAGCGTTTTGTCTTCGCCTTTGCCGCCCCTCAATTTCAGCTCGGTATTTTGCATATTTCCGTTAAAATCGGCGGTGATGACAAGCTCGCCGTCCGTGCCGATGATCTCCCAACGCAAGTCGAAGTCCCGCGAAGTTCCGCTGCGGTATAAGGTTGTCGCCAATACGCCACTTTCAAGCGTGCCGATAATGGCCATGTGATCCGGAGCCGTCACTTTGAGTGTCGTCCCATTATCTGTGATTTGAACTTCAGGGTGACGAACTTCAAGCTTCGCGGACACGTTATCGTAATCGCCGAGCACGTAATTCAGCCCGTCGATCGCATGAAGTCCTGCGGACGCCAACATAGTCGCGCCGGCGTTCACGTCGTACGTATAAGCGAATTTTTGGATCGTGACGGGTTCCCAGATCAAGGCTGTGCCAGACAATGTAGTTGCGAGTACGTTGCCGATATAGCCTTGAGTGATCAAATCGCGGGCGTGTTGGATTGCCGGAGAGTAACGCGCCTGCAAGCCGATAAACGTCCGAACGCCAGCCTCCTTAGCACGGTCCGCCAAGTCTTGCGCCTGTTCCGTGGACATGCCAAGCGGCCATTCGCTGTATACCATTTTGCCTGCTTCAATAGCAGCTCGAGCGATATCGTAATGGTATTGCACATTAATAGCAATCACGACAAGGTCTACTTCAGGATGCTGAATCAAATCCTGGTAATTATCGAATCCAGGAACACCGAACGCTTCGGCAGCCGCATCCGCGGATTCGCGGTTGCTCGTGCTCACCGCAACCAGTTGGAAGTCAGGCAAGGCTTGAACCGCCGGGATGTGCGCTGCGACAGCCCACCCTGGGTTGGACGGACTTGCTCCGATAATACCTACACCGATTTTTTTATGATTGGCTTGCTGTTGATGATTGGACATTTTAGTTCCTCCTCTAATCTAATTGGCAATCGCGAACCTCGGACTCTATTTCCTAACAATATTGATCCACCTGTACAAGATGGATAAGATATGTTCTAATAAGAGTTATTCGAGCTCGTTAGTGGACTGTGGTCCGCTTGTTAAACAATATAACCGGATCGCGGTCCGGTTGTCAAATGGATAATATTAAAAAACGGGGGAAATATAATGTTGGAGAAAAACCTTCGCAAAGATGCGGAAAAACGCAGACAAGTCATTTTAGAAAAGGCAGCTGCTTTATTCGCCGAATATGGGGTCGAGCATGTCAGCATGCGTCAGATCGCCCGAGAAGCTGGAGTCGGTCAAGGCACACTTTACCGAAGCTATAACAACAAAGGGGAATTGTGCTGGGATCTCATCGGTGAAAGCTGCATCCAGAACTACGATCGGATCCAATCGTTTTTAGGAGACCATACGTCCAGCCCAATTAAAGATCGTTTGGAAACCGTACTTCTGTATCATTTGGAGTCACTTGAGACGCATTCTCCCGTTCTTGCAGCCATCCAGGCGAACAGTGGCGGTGATGAGCAGCAAAACGTCCCTTTCTATTCAGAGCATTACGAATCCATTCATTCCGTTATCGTCCAATTATTGAACGAAGTTGCGAAGAATACTGAGAACCTCGACCTCGATGCTGTTTTTACGGCGGATGCCATTATGGCGATATTGCGTCCTGATGTTTATATTTTCCAAAGACAGCATCGCGGTTATTCACCAGAAGAGATTAAAAACAAGCTCTTTCACGTGTTTATTGAGCCGCTATTCCATAAGTGATGAACATGGTATTGCATTAAAAACGCAAAAAAACAGCCAGCTACGCAAAGTAGTTGGCTGTTCTATGTGTGCCAAATACCAACTCCTGCTAGGGCAGTTCTAAGGACGAGAAATAGCCGCCAGGTTGGGTGAATCTTAACAAAACGATTTTGAACTATCTTTACTTTAATGAAAACAGGGAACAGCTGCTGCGGCAAAGGGGAATGATGTTACTCCAACAAAGCTCATCGATGCAAAAGGTTTGCGCTAAAAGGTAAAACAAATCCCGCCCGAGCGGAGTCACTTCATCGGGCGGGATTTGTTTTAGAAACGAAGGTTGAGGGAGGATAAGAAGAAGATGGAATGAAACGAACTCATCCTTTTTCCAGGGACGGACTACTAGTTACTTGTGTGCCAAGGAGACGTCGCGACAATAGAAAGGCAAAGGCCAGAAATGCTACCACGATAAAACCATACAACAAGTAATAGCCGCCGATACGGTAGAATAGGCTTCCAACGATGGGGCTGAGAGCCATTCCCATATAACGGAAAAGGTTATAGGCTCCGACAGCGGTCGCACGGTTTTTCGTGAAAGCGCCAGTCAGCAGCGTGGTCTGCACCGGAAGCGAGAGTCCGAGAGATAAGCCAAATAAGATAATGCCGACCAGCAGCCAAGGCAAAGAAATTGCGTAGAAGATGAGGAAAAACAGGACCGAAATTGCATTTAGAAAAGTCGTCAGAACGAGCATCTTTTCCCCCTCTATCCGTGTTTGGATTTTCCCGCCTAGATAACTGCCAACCACGATGCCAAGCGACATCGGCAGAAAGACAAGCCCCTTTTGCTCAGCTGACAAGCCGTAACGATCGGTTAAAATATTCGGCAAGAAGACTAGGAAATAATAAAACACGTAATATTGAATGAACCCAAGATATATAATGGACGATCCGATCCGATTCTGAAGAATCGCTGCAAAATCCCGCAGTTGAAAACGCCCGGTTCCGACGCTGTCCGGCTTCGTTTCCTTCAAATAAAGGTAGTTGAAAACCAACACAAGCATACCCGTTGCCGCAAGAGCGAGAAAAACGGAATGAAAATTGAACAGCCCGCTAAGGAAGCCGCCGATGACCGGCCCGAGAATTGGGCCTAACGAAACCAGCATTTGAAAGGTTCCCATCGCTTGGCCGCGTTCTTTTCCTTCGAATAAATCGCTGATGACCGTAACGGCCACGACAGATCCCGCAGCGATGCCGATCGCCTGCAGCGCTCGGAAGATTAGAAGCAGTGTTATCGTTTCAGAGAAGAAACAGCCAACCGAAGCGATAACGTAGAGCGTTATTCCGAAAAGCATGACTTTGCGGCGCCCCTTTAAGTCCGTGAGCGGACCATAAACTACCTGCATCATGGCAAGAAATAAAGTAAATACGGAAATCGTCAAGTTTACGACGAATGAGGTGGAGTGGAGTTGACTGGCAACTTCGGGTAACACCGGGGTGTAAATGGTTTGTGTGAACGGTCCAAGAAATGCAGCAAACGCAACGAGATAAACAACAAATTTACGATTCATGATGCTCAATCCTTTCTATGAAATTCATATTGTCATCGTACTTGAATTCTGTTATTTATTCCAACGCATTTCATGCTATAATCTCATTGATTAGAAGGAATGAATGGAGTGTACGGAATGGAACTTCTTCAATTGCATTATTTTCTCGCGGTCGCTCGCTCGGAACATGTGACCGAAGCTGCCCGGAAACTGCACGTTACACAATCGTCATTAAGCAAAACGATTCAACGCCTGGAGGAAGATCTAGGAGTCTTGCTATTCGATCGAATCGGCAGGAAGCTACAACTGAACGAGTTCGGAAGAACATTTCTTCGGCGTGCAGAAAGAGCTTTGTTCGAATTGGAACAGGGGAAGCAGGAGCTTGGCGATTTATCCAGCCCCGATCATGGTGCGCTTGAATTAGGAGTTACTAGCGCAAGCGTATTACCCGACATTCTTCGGAAATATCGAATAAAGCGGCCAAATATTCAATTTCATGTACAAATGCTGACTACACAAGAAATGGTTACCCTCCTAGAGAGAGGTGAGGTAGATTATTGCTTGTCCTCGCCTCCTGTTGAACGGGATGAGATCGAATGTCAAATCGTCTTCATCGACCCCATCCTTGTTGCCGTTCCGCTGGGGCATCGGTTGGCGGATCGAAGCAGCGTATCTTTGAGCGAGCTGAAGGAGGAATGGTTCGTCGGGCTAAAAGTCGGCTACGGTACCCGCGATTTAATGGACCCGGTATGCAGATCGGTTGGATTTGTCCCTCATTATGTGTACGAAGGGGATGAACCAGCAAGGCTGGTCAATCTGGTGGAAGCTGAAATTGGCATAGCTTTCATACCAAGCACGGCTAGAAATGATCGAGCACAAATTAAATATTTGCAAGTAGAGACTCACGAAGTGGTGCGAAAAATCGCATTATTATGGCACAAGAGCCGTTACATATCGCCGGCAGCTCTGGATTTTCGTGAGATCGTTGTAGAATATTTCGAGGGTTTATCCAAAGAGGCACAAAACGAAAGTCCATCCTGAATACGCTGTGGATTTTGCAATTAGTAATAAATGTATATAACTAAATTATACGAGTCTATTCCCGACAGATATCGCTTATAATCAAAGCATCAATGAATAGAGGAGGCATTTTACATGGAAAACTTAACGATTTATATCACCGTACCAACATCTAAGGGTGGAACCCTTACTTAAAAGGTTAGCGGTGTACACCTTTGGATGTGTTAGTTAAATAACACGAAAAAGGGGTAAAACCATGCGTTTTCCAGTGAAAAAGTTTTTTTCTTATTACAAACCCTATCGACCCTTGTTTCTTAGTGTACTGGCTTGTTCCTTTATCGTTTCTGCTGTGACGCTGCTGTTTCCATTGCTCGTTCAGCATATAACGAAAGATGTTTTGAGTGGGGACTTGTCCTCAGCACTAAGCAGCGTGTATAAAATTGGCGGGTTGATGTTTGTCTTAGTCGCGATCCAAAATATCGGGAATTACTTTGTAGACTACAAAGGTCATGAAGTTGGCGCACGAATGGAAAGAGACTTGCGCAGCGAGTTGTTTGCGCACATGCAGACGCTTTCCTTTGGTTTTTATGATAAGGAAAAGACAGGCCGGCTCATGTCTCGGATAACGAACGACCTGTTGTTGCTTTCTGAACTGTACCATCACGGTCCAGAAGACTACGTGAAATACCTAGTCCGCTTTTTTGGAGCATTTTTCATTTTATTTTCCATTAACGCCAACTTAACGATAGCCGTGTTCTGTTTCTTTCCGCTCTTAGGTGCTTTTTCATTGTATTTCAATAAGAAGTTAAACCATGCCCTAAGAAATAATAAGGAACGAATCAGTGACGTAAACGCTCAAGTAGAGGATAGTCTGTCGGGCATCCGCGTTGTCCAATCGTTCGCAAACGAGCAAGTCGAAATCGAGAAGTTTGACCGGACTAATAATCATTTTCTCGATAGTAGAAAGAGAACGTATAAAGCGGAAGCGTTTTTTTACAACGCTGTGGAGTCGATCATCCAACTGATTACCATAACGCTGATTATTTTTGGCAGTGCAAGTATCGTCCGTGATACACTCCATTTAGCGGATTTGATCACTTTCTTGCTATATATCAGCTTTATGATTGAACCCATACAACGACTAACGCATATGAGCTCTCAGCTGCAAGAAGGAATAACGGGCTTCCAGCGGTATATGGAAATCATGAATGTGAAGCCGACGATTGCCAACAAACCGAATGCCTTGATTCTTCCGGAAGTACATGGAGAAATTGAGTTTAGGCAAGTTTCCTTCCGTTATGATGCCCACTTGAGCCCTGTATTGGAAAATGTGTCGCTTCGTGTGCAACCAGGAGAGTATGTGGCGTTAGTAGGGCCGTCCGGTGGGGGGAAAACGACACTATGCTCCCTGATCCCCCGTTTTTATGAAGCAACCAAAGGGGATGTATTGTTAGATGGGATTAATGTCCGGGATCTCGATCTGAGGTCGTTGAGAAATCATATCGGGTTCGTACAGCAAGATATCTTCCTTTTTGGAGGAACGGTTATGGACAATATCCGCTACGGAAACCCGGATGCGGACGATGCCGCCATTATCGATGCCGCCAAACGCGCGAATGCCCATAGTTTTATCATGAACTTATCGAACGGTTACCACACCGAGATCGGGCAGCGAGGCGTTAAATTGTCAGGTGGTCAAAAACAACGGCTAAGCATCGCTCGCGTATTTTTAAAGAACCCGCCCGTTCTTATTTTAGATGAGGCAACAAGCGCACTTGATAACGAAAGTGAGAGCATGGTCCAGGAATCACTAGAGTTATTAGCAAAAGGGCGAACAACGATTGTTATTGCCCATCGACTTTCCACGATCCGCAATGCCGAACGCATTATCGTATTGACAGAGGATGGAATTATGGAACAGGGGACACACTCAGTGTTACTGGCGCGCAATGGCGTCTATGCCCATCTGTATGCCAAGCAGTTTGAATTACAAGTATAAACGTTCACCCCCCAAATCGGCCTTCCCTTAACGAAAGAAGGGAGCCGATTTTTTCTGCTGTCTACGATCCTAACGAATAGGAGTTATTCACTGGATGAATCGACTTCTTCAAAGAAGTGGGTTAAAATCATGAATGAAGTCAAATGTATGGAGGTAGTCGATGGAGGCGTGGTTGAACGTAATTTCCCCATTTATTAGGGTTGTCAAGATCATGAAAACGACCTCTCTTTCTGGAGAGTGGATCGATTATGATCATGTCTTTACTTATATTGAACAAGGGGATGCGGACTTCTGGCTGAATGGCGTTAAATATCATGTAAGTGAAGGAGACGCCATATTAATGCCCCCTTTTACACCCCATATTATCCGAACGACATCGGCCGTGCCTATGATTCAATATATTTTTCATTTTGATCTTTTTTATGATGAGGAAAGAAGCGAATGGAAGGAAATTAACGTTACCAAAGAAAAACATAAGAAAGTGTATGAGAACGAAATGAAACTCGCTTCCATTCAGCCTATATCCCGCTTGCGTCCAGCGGATCAAATAGATTTGAAGAAAAGGTTCCTCCTTATGCATAAAGTTTCTCAGGATAAACAGGATGGTTACTTCTTGCACTCGAAATCGATATGTATAGAGCTTTTGTACATGTTCTTAAAAAGCCAATCCAATGCCAAACATCCGGAAGGCAGGCTAACCAAAGGCTGGGTGCTCATTGAGAAATCCATTGATTTCATTAATGAGAAATTCGCTGATCCGCAATTAAATAATGTCGCCATTAGCGATCATGTTGGGATTTCGACAAACCATCTATCTTTTCTGTTCAAAGAACAGTTGGACGTTTCCATTCATAAGTATGTAACACATGTAAGAATCGAACAGGCCAAGCAAATGATCGTTGAAGGTAAAAAAACGTTGACGGTTATCGCAGAGGAAGTCGGTTTCTCAAGCATCCATCTGTTCAGCCGTTCCTTCAAAGCAACGGTTGGGCTTACACCTAGCCAATTCCAAGCCACTTATTCCCAACCGCGCAGAGAGGGATAGCAAAGAAGTAGATGAACCGCGACCCGTTCGCGGTTTTTTTGTGTTGATTTCGCTCCACTCTATTGTAGTGACATTAAAACTGTAGCAGGAAAATCGTAAAACTGTACATGTGCCAAATCCAAGCGCGTATTACATTAGGAGTGTAAGAAAAACATAGTAAAGGGGCTTGGTCACTTGTCGAAATTTAAATTTTCAGTAGGTCCTTGGAATGTTCATGATGGTGCCGATACGTATGGACCGGCAGTAAGAACTGTCATTTCTTTTGAGGATAAAATCAAGAAATTTGCGGAGATGGGCTTCAGCGCAATTCAATTTCATGATGATGATGCTGTGCCGAATATCAATGAATTAACTGATGAGGAAATTAAGGCTGAAGCCAGAAAAGTGAAGCAGTTATTGGATAAATATCAGCTTGCTGCCGAATTTGTAGCTCCAAGATTATGGATGGATCCGCATACGATTGACGGCGCTTACATGTCGACATCGCAGGAAGACAGAGAATTTGCACTGTGGAGATCTTATCGTTCGATTGATATCGCCAACGAATTAGGATGCGACAAAATTGTATTGTGGCTGGCTAGAGAAGGGACGCTTTGCGCAGAAAGCAAAAGTCCGGTAGAGGCAACAAATCAGCTGGTGGATGCCATTAACAAGATGCTCCAATATGACAGCAAGATCAAAATCCTGATCGAACCTAAACCGAATGAACCGATTGATAGAAGCATTTGCGGAACCATGGGCCATGTGCTTGCAGTGTCGGCCGCTACAATCGATCCGTCCAGAGTCGGTGGTTTATTGGAGTCGGCTCACGCTATCTTGGCTGGCCTTGATCCATCGCATGAAATTGGATTTGCGCTAGCGATGAACAAATTATGGGGCGTGCATCTTAACGATCAAAATGGTCTGAAATTTGACCAAGATAAGAGCTTCGGCGTAGAAAACCTTCGTCAGGCATTCAATCAAATTAAAGTGCTGGTCGAAAACAATTACGGCTCTAACGGGGAGTATGTCGGTCTGGATGTAAAAGCAATGCGATCTACGATCGATAAGGATAGCTATAAACACTTGGAAAACAGCCTGAACATTGTGAAAGCTTTGGAAGAAAAAGTGAATAAGTTCGATTACGATTATCAAAAAGAATGTGTTGAAAAAAGAGACTTCGAAGGATTAGAAATCTATGTCATGAAGCTTCTGATGGGAATTGAATAGCGTCTATCACACGCCACTTTTGTACTTGTTGAGAATTTCTAAACTTTCACGATCGTTATAAAATTTTTGAATGCTCTTTAGATTCGTATTTGTAGACGGGGAATTCGTCCGATCCTTTTGATTCAGGAATTGTTTCGGCGTACAACCAAATTGTTTCAAGAACATCTTGTTCAGATATCGCGTATCTGAGAATCCGCTTTCCAAGCAAATATCGATCAGTTTTTTATCGGTTTGCGTAATGAGTTTTTTGGCTTTTTCAAAGCGTACTTGGTTTAAATAGTCTTGAAAAGTGGTGTTGAGATTTTCCTTGAAAAAATGGGAGAGGTATGGAAGAGAGAGATTTTCCCTTTCGGCTATGCTTGACAGAAGAAGCTTACCTGAAAAGTTTTCATCGATGTAACTCAGAATTCGGTTCATGCGATGCAAACGGTTGGTATTCTTGATCCGCTCTTCATCACTAATCAGATGATAAGGCACGAATTGCAACAAGTGATAGAATAGACGGTTTAGCGAGCTTAAGCACATCAACTCATATCCAAAATCTTGTTGTAAGTAAAAGGTTGTAATCTCTAGCAAGACAGAAGTCAAAAGTTGACGATCTTCCTCTGATAGAAGAGCCGAAACGAATACGGAATCAAACGCGATATTTGTCAAGGATGGAAAGTAATTTTGACAAAATCGGTTGGAAATTTGAATGGATAATATCAAAGCATTTCCGTGATGAGCGTGAAGCTCATGGGGTTGAATGGGATTAAACAAGATGATGGAATCTTTGGGAACCTGGTACATCTCTTTCTTGGAGTACACGGTCAAATTGCCTTCCAAAAGTAAACAGACTTCGAAATCATTGTGTAAGTGAGAATTGCGATAAGACAAACTCACAAGAAACGGGTTTAAGTATTTTATTTTGGGGTGTGCAATGATCTCGAATTCGTTGTCCATATTCAACCGCCCACTTTTATTAGGTTGGAATGCACGGAGTACTTAAGATTTTAGAGTAAGTTTAGCATAGATAATATACCGAAAGTCAAGCAAGTGTATGAAATTTCAGGAGGAGTCATCATGTCCGCAAACCCGCGATTAAACCGAATGTTCAGTGCACAAGGGAAATGTTTTGACGTTGCGATTGATCATGGTTTTTTTAATGAATTTTCATTCCTACCCGGCATTGAAGATATAAAAAAGGCGATCGCTACGATCGTAGCCGCAAACCCGGATTGCATCCAACTAAGTGCAGGACAGGCGCGTTTGCTGCAGGAAATCCCCGGCAAGCAGAAGCCGAGCCTCGTCCTTCGTACGGACGCTGCGAATATCTATGGCGCGGAGCTTCCACATGTCTTGTTTAGCGAATTGATGGAGCGGGCTGTTGAGCAGGCCGTTCGATTGGATGCCGTAGCGGTTTGCGTAAATTTGCTGCTGCTTCCAAGGCAACCTGATCTTCACAAGCAGTGTATCCGAAATGTCGCCAAACTGAAAACAGAATGTGAAAAATACGGCATGACGTTAATGGTTGAACCCCTGGTTATGCTCGCTAACGAGTTAAAAGGCGGATATATGGTGGACGGGGACATTCGCAAAATCATCCCTTTAGTTCGCCAAGCTGTCGAGCTAGGCGCCGATGTCATCAAGGCCGATCCCTGCGAAGACGTAAGACACTATCATCGGGTAATCGAAGTAGCGTCCGGCATTCCGGTTCTTGTGCGTGGCGGAGGAAGAGCAAGTGATGAAGAAATCATTAGCCGCACGGTTGAGCTTATGCAGCAAGGGGCTTCAGGGATTGTTTACGGAAGAAATGTTATTCAGCATGGGAACCCGGCGGGAATGACCGCTGCATTGATGGGAATCGTTCATCATGGTGCGTCCGAGGACGAAGCGCTGGCGATTCTGAAAGGAGATCTTACGAAATGAGTAACGTTATTCGTTTCGGTGTCATCGGTTGCGGGTTGATGGGGAAGGAGTTTGCGAGTGCCGCTGCTCGCTGGTGCCATCTTGCAGACGTTGATTTTGAACCGCGGATTGTAGCGGTCTGTGATGCTAACCCTGCAGCAACCGAGTGGTTCCAAAGGCATGTTTCTAGCGTAACAAGATCCTATACGGATTATAAAGATTTGCTGGCCGATTCATCCGTCGATGCTGTTTACTGTGCGGTTCCACACCATTTACATGCTCAAATTTATATCGATATCATCCGTGCGGGGAAGCATCTCCTCGGGGAAAAGCCATTTGGCATCGATCAGGAGGCGAATGACGCGATTCAGGCGGCAATCGACGCTAATCCGCAAGTGATTGTCCGATGTTCCTCGGAATTTCCCTTCTACCCTGGAGCACAGCAGCTGATTTCTTGGGTCAACGAAGGGCGATTCGGCAAGATCATCGAGGTTGAAGCCGGATTCTGGCATTCCAGCGATCTCGATCCGACAAAACCGATCAATTGGAAGCGTCGTATAGCTACAAACGGCGAGTACGGCTGTATGGGAGATCTGGGGATGCATGTTCTGCACCTTCCGCTTCGTTTCGGATGGAAGCCGAACAATGTCCGGTCGCTGCTCTCCCAAATCGTCCAGGAGCGTCCGGACGGCAAAGGGGGCACGCTGCCTTGCGAAACATGGGATAACGCGATTCTAGCTTGCGATGTCAAAGCTGGCGATACTCACTTTCCCATGATGCTGTCCATGAAGCGGATTGCTCCCGGACATGCGAATACATGGTTTATCCGTATTCAGGGCACCGATTTTTCCGCTGAGTTTTCGACGAAAAATCCGAAGCAAGTCGCCTCGTTGCCGTACACACCAGGCCAACCTCAAGCATGGCACGTTGTTGACGCGCCGTACAAATCCTCTTATGCGACAATCACAGGTGCGATTTTCGAATTTGGTTTCTCGGATTCCATTTTACAGATGTGGGCTGCATTTTGTGATGAGCTGACGCATGGCCGTGACATGCTGAGCCCGTTCCACTGTGCAACGCCTGAGGAAGCGGCCCATAGCCATCGCCTATTTTCGGCAGCACTTGAATCGGAACGTTCCGGTCAAACGGTTGCCATCGATTGGGGGGAGCAAGGTTGAAGGAGCGGTCCGCTGAGGTTGTGGTAGCCGGTCACATTTGTCTTGATGTCATTCCGGCGATGGACGAAAAGGGGGAAGGGATGACGGCCCTTTTCGTCCCGGGCAAGCTTGTCAATGTCGGGCCGGCACTCCTTTCCACCGGCGGGGCTGTTTCCAATACAGGCTTGGCGCTGCACCGGCTGGGCATACGGACGAAGCTGATGAGTAAGATAGGCGACGATCTATTCGGCAAGGCGATTCTTGACGTACTCGGAAGTTACGGAGACGAATTGGCGGGTGGGATGATTGTTGCTGAAGGCGAACATAGCTCATATTCTTTGGTCATCAGTCCACCTGGAGTAGACAGAATCTTTCTTCACAGTACGGGAGCTAACGATACATTTGTCGCTGACGATATCCGAACAAATGAACTCCAGGGGGCTCGGCTGTTCCATTTTGGTTACCCGCCACTGATGCGAAATATGTACGAGAACGGTGGGGAAGAGCTTGCCCGTCTCTTGTCACGCGCCAAGTCACAAGGATTGACGATATCACTCGATATGGCGAAACCGGATCCGGAATCACCGGCAAGCAGGGTGGATTGGCGCGTTATTCTGGAAAGAGCGCTCCCCCATGTTGATGTATTTCTGCCGAGCTTTGAAGAAATCCTATTTATGCTACATCCGGAGCGATATGCAGAATTAACCCGCATCCATCAAACAAGCGATCTGCTGCCTTATGCGGATGGAGAGCTGCTTTCCATGCTTTCAACGGAACTTATTCAGATGGGAGTTGCAATCGTCGCGATTAAACTGGGGGAGCATGGCTTATATGTGAGGACGACCAGCGACTGTGAGCGAATTGTCGCGATGGGGGTGTGTGCTCCTAGCATGGATCAAATCTCTTGCTGGACGGATCGTGAGTTGTTAGCTCCTTGTTTCAAGGTGAAGGTTGCAGGAACAACGGGCGCTGGGGATTGCACCATTGCAGGTTTCTTGGCGGGCCTTCTTAAAGGGCTGAATCTGGAAGAAGTGCTTCATGCCGCAGTTGGGGTTGGAGCATGTAATGTTGAGCGGTCCGATGCCACAAGCGGAATTCCGATTTGGGAGCAACTGCGTGAACGAATCGCTGCAGGATGGGAGCAAGGTGAAGTTATGCTAGACCTGCCCGGTTGGAATTATAAGGTGGAAATAGGGGCTTGGGCAAAAAAATGATGAAATTGCGTTGATTTTGATAAAAAATCAGTGTTCTCGTCAAATACTCTGGTTGATCGATTGGCTATAATGAAAAAAAAGAACAAGGGAGTGCTTTCAATGAAAAATAAACGAGTCGTTTTCAGTAATCCATGGAAGGTCGAATTGCTGGAGGAGGAGTTCAATCTCCAGAATCTGCGAGAAGATGAAATCGTCGTGAAGAAGTTGTATACCCTGATTAGCCCCGGGACGGAGCTAGCCTGCTTATCTGGCAACGAATCTTGGTTCTCCATGCCAGGCACTCCCGGGTATGCGGCAGTCAGTGAAGTTGTCGATGCCGGGGAAGGGGATCATTCGCTGCGAAAAGGGGATATTGTGTATCATTATGGCGATCATTCAAAGTACCAGAAGATTTCGGTGCGAGGAAATGTCCTGAAAGTTCCGGCAACGATGAATCTTAGATGGGTTCCTTTTACCCGGATGGCAACAGTGGCAGCTACTTCGATTCGTGTTTCCGATATTGAATTCGGAGACGATGTCTCTGTTACTGGACTCGGGTTAATTGGTAATATGGCTGCGCAATTGGCTCAATTACAAGGAGCAAATGTCTTTGGAATTGATTTATCCGGTAAAAGACTTGAAATTGCTGAGCGTTGCGGAGTATTCGATCTTCATCAAGGTGATGTGTCCAGCGCCAAAGCCCATGTATTGGAAAAAACGGGCGGAGTCGGCGTATCTACGCATATCGAAGCGACCGGCATTCCCCAAGTAGGAGTAGGCAGCCTTGAGTGGATTGCGAAATTGGGGGAAATTGTTTTCCTTGGAAGCCCACGAGGAGAGTTTAATGGGGATATTACGGATGTTTTGAACTATTGCCATCTTTACAATCGAGGATGTATTACTTTTAAAGGTGCGCACGAGTGGCGTTATCCTATTGAACCGAATGAGTTCGTCAAACATTCTTTGATGCGTAACTCGCAAATCGTATTTGATTTAATGGATCGAAATAAACTTCAGGTTGAGCCGTTGATCAGCCATGTGTTAGCACCGGAACAAGCGGAAATGGCTTATGAGGGATTACGGCATTACAAGGATGAGTTTTTTGGAGTCCTATTCGACTGGTCATAATGAAACCGCATACAGCGGGGGTCAGGTTCATTTTATAAGTGGAAAAGTAAATCTATGATTACATTTCAAGGAGGATCCTCAATGAAGAACATAAGAAAAGTATCCTACTCGGTCTTGTCTCTAATACTTGTGGTCTTGTTAGTGCTTACTGGTTGCAGCAACGATACCAAAGATGGTGGTAATTCGGCTAATGCCAAGACGAATTCAGGAAAAATCAAACTAACGTTCGGACACTTTTGGGTCGATGAAACGGCAAGCAATAAATTGTTCCGGCAAACACTAGCGGATTTCCGTAAGGAAAATCCCAACATTGAGGTGGAAGAGCAAGCCATTCCTCATGACCCGTATCGCGTCAAGATGACGACACTCGGGGCATCCGGCGAGCTCCCGGATTTATTCGTTGCGAACGGTTCGATGCTGATTGATTATATCCCCAAAGGTTTGGTAGGAACTTTTAATGACACTTTGGAAGCGGATTCAACCTGGAAAAATGGATTCCTGCCAAACAGCTTTGACGAATTTACAGAAAAAGGCAATATCTATGGTGTACCGACGGCTATGTTCACTGTCCATCTTATCTATTACAACAAAGACATTTTTGACAAGGTAGGCATTAAGACTTTTCCTAAGACTTGGGACGAATACTTGGCTGCAATCGATATCTTGAAACAAAATAAATATATCCCGATCGCCATGGGGAATAAATCGAATGTTCCTGTAGGTTCAACGTTATTCGGCACGTTGGCTGATCGGATTACAGGAACAGATTGGTTCAAAGCGCAAAAAGAAGGCAAGGCAAAATTCACAGATCCGGAATTCGTTCAGGCGCTTGCCACCCTGGATGACCTTAACAAGAAAGGTGCATTTAATCCGGATATTAACAGCATCGACCAGGATCAAGCGCATTCCCTTTATTACAATAAGCAAGCCGCAATGATCGTGGATGGCGCATGGGCGGTCGGGTCGCTTTCGGAACAAGCCCCGGAAGATGTCAAGAAGTCAACAGGTTTAGCCGTACTACCGCAAATACCTGGGGGCAAAGGTTCTCCGAACGCCGTCGCCGGTGGGTCAGGTTGGTCTTTCGCCTACAATGCTAAATTGGATGGAGCCAAAAAGGAAGCGGCCATGAAGTTAATCAAAAAGCTTTCGGACGAATCGTACGGCAAGCAGCAAATCGAGATCAACGACCAGCCTGCTGTAAAAGTTTCCAATTATGATAAAAGCAAGTTGTCTCCTCTTGGCCAGCAATATAGAGAGTTTATTAGTGATAAGACGTTCACGCCAATCTATGACATTCAATTGGCTCCCGCTTTGGTTGAGGCCATCTACAAGGGGATTCAGGACTTGTTGGCGGGTGCCGTGAAACCGGACGTGCTGGCAAAGAAAATTCAAACGGTTCGCGACTCAATGAAATAAAAAAACAGGGAGGTTTCCATGCTGAATAGAGCATTTCGACTGAGTGCCGGGCCTGTTTTGCGCTATATGGTTCCTATTTTAATCGTATATATATTCATTGTCATTGTCCCTTTAGTCATCTCGTTATATTACAGCGTGATGAACTTTAATAATACTAAATTTGTTGGTTTGGAAAACTATGTTCATTTAGTGAAAGACCACGATTTTTGGTTATCCTATCGAAATAATATCGTTATCGTTTTGTTTTGTGTGCTGGGTCAGGTTGGTATTGCCTTTTTCTTATCCGCCTTGTTAAACTCCAAGTTTTTGATGTTCCGGAATCTACACCGCATCGCCATTTTTTTGCCGGTTGTCCTGGCGCCAGTCGTGACCGGTTATATATGGTCATTGATTTATAACTATCGTTTCGGGTTGTTGAATTGGCTGCTGAAATTAGTAGGGTATGAGCCCGTAACTTGGTTGGATAAACCCAATATTGTACTGTATGCCGTGTCCGTTCCGTTAATCTGGCAATATATCGGTCTTTACATGATTATTTTTTTGGCTGGTATGCAGAATATCTCCAAAGATATATTTGAATCTGCCGAAATTGATGGTGCGAACTGGCTACAACGGACGCTGCAGATTACTCTTCCACTAATGAAAAGTACCATTCGAGTCGCTCTGATATTTTGCGTATCTGGAACAATGAAGGTATTTGATCACATTTATGTGATGACGGGCGGTGGACCTGGCACAAGCTCAATGGTCATGGCGCAGTATGCGTATAACAATGCTTTCACTATGGCCAAAATCAACTACGGAAGCGCCATCTCAATAGGTATGCTGATCCTTTGCGGATGTACGCTGCTTGTAATGTTCAAACTGATGGACGGTGGTAAGAAACATGCTGACTAAGACGAATCCGGTGGTAAGTGTACTGAAAATTCTTATGAATGTGGCTGTAATTTTATTTTCCATAACGGCATTATTTCCTATCGTGTGGATGCTGTACACGTCCTTAAAAACAAATCAAGAATTCAGCTTAAGCATCTTGGCTTTGCCTGATCATCCTTCCCTGCAAAATTACTTGAATTCGTTTCGGATCGGGAAAATTAATTACGCTTTATTCAGTAGTTTCTTCAATACGGTAATCACGGTTCCAATCATCGTACTCGTTTCATTTATTATGGGTTATTTCTTTGCCCGATTCCGGTTTCCAGGTAAAAAATTGCTGTATGTCATCTTCCTGTCGGGAATGACAATTCCGCTTCATTCGCTTTTGGTGCCCTTATTTGTGCAATTCAAATGGATCGGGATGTTGGATAACCGTTTTACGCTAATCCTTCCTTATATTTGTTTTAATTTGCCGCTGGCCATATTTCTGTATGATAGTTTCATTCAAGATATCACTTCAGAGATTGAAGAGGCAGCTTACATTGATGGCAGCTCGTTTGATCAAACGTTGTTCAAGGTGATATTCCCGATTTGTCTTCCGATTACGTCTACCATTACTATCTTGAGTGTTTTGTCCACTTGGAACGAGTTTTCGTTTGCGCTTGTATTGAATAAGACGAACGTCTATTTCACGCTGCCGATTTGGTTAACTTTCTTCAATAATCAATTCACGACGGACTATACAGGGAAGATTACAGGACTTGTCATGGTATCATTGCCCACCATCTTACTGTATTTATTTTTCAGCAATAAAATTATGACAGGTATGACAAGCGGGGCTGTAAAAGGCTGAGACGGCTGGAAAAGTGAATCCATATTCAAGAGAGGAGCTGTTCATTTGCTTAAACCTAAAGTGAGAATCGGGATGATTGGATATAAATTTATGGGAAAAGCACATAGCCATGCTTATCGCGATTTGCCATTCTATTTTGACGCAGAAGCGGAGCCGGTCATGCAGGCAATTGCCGGACGCGAACGTGATGGCGTGGAAGCGGCTGCGAACAAAATGGGATGGGCCTCCTTCGAAACGGATTGGAGGAAGTTGCTGGAACGCAAGGACATCGATCTCATCGATATCGGAGCACCTAACAACATGCACGTGGAGATTGCTATTGCAGCTGCTGAGGCAGGCAAACACATTTTATGCGAGAAGCCATTGGCCATGAATGTGGAAGAGGCTCGCCGTATGCGTGATGCCGTGAAGAAAGCGGGCGTTGTGCATATGATTTGCCACAATTACCGTTTTGTCCCGGCGATTCGTTATGCCAAGCAATTAATCGATCAAGGCAAACTGGGGCAAATCTATCATATCCGAACAAATTACTTGCAGGACTGGATTATGGACCCGGCGTTTCCGCTTGTTTGGCGATTGCGCAAAGAAGCTAGCGGATCAGGGACGCACGGTGATTTAATGGCGCATTCCATTGATTTGGCCCGGTATCTTGTCGGAGAAATTGCCGAAGTTTCGGGGATGATGGAGACGTTCATCAAGCAGCGACCGCTGGGTGAGATGAGCGGTGGATTGCTTGCCAAAACGAAAAGTGATCTCATGGGCGAAGTAGATGTAGACGATGCGGTTGCTTTCATGGCGAAGTTCGAGAACGGAGCTCTAGGCGTATTCGAAGCTACGCGATTTGGTAAAGGAAACCGCAACAGCAACCGATTCGAAATCAATGGATCAAAAGGCTCAATCCGTTGGGACATGCAGCAGATGAATGAATTGGAGCTGTACCTGGAAGAGGATCCGCAAGGCATGCAGGGTTTTCGCAAAATTTCATGTACGGAAACCGTTCACCCGTACACCGAAGCTTATTGGCCGGCTGGGCATATTATCGGTTACGAGCATACGTTCATTAATCTTATTCATGAATTGATGCGAGGTGTCGCCCGTGGAGAGAGTCCGTCGCCGAACTTTGATGATGGGTATCGTAATCAACTCGTTCTGCAGGCAGTTTCCGATTCGGCAGCATTAAAAAAATGGGTTTCAATAAGCGAATAATGGAAAGAGGAGAGGAACAACGATGAGTGAATTCAAGGGGAAAATAGCGGTCCATGCCATTACGTGGGGGCAAGATTATTTGCTTGGTTTTGAGGAGGCGGCCAAGCTCGGCTACAAGGCAATTGAGCCATGGCCTGCGTTCGTTGAACAGTTCGAAAATAGGGAAAATGAGTTAATCGAGACTCTTGAGAAATATAACTTAACGATGACAGGTGTCTACGGAGGAGCTTCCGGCGGACCCGGCAGACGGTTCGCAGATCCGGACATGAGACAAAGTATTATCGCCTATAATGTGAAGCTGGCTCGAATCCTGAGTAAAACAGGCGCTTCACACATCGTTTTTGGACCTGGAGGACCACGCAAAGGGCCAACGGACAGTGATCAACTGAAGCAGGCAGCCATCACCATCAATGAAGCTGCGAAGCGAACATTGGAGTTAGGCGTCAAAGCGTGCATTCATCCACATCTCTGGACGGAATTACAGGAACAAGACGAACTGGAATACTTGATGGAACTGTTGGACAAAGAAGTTTATTTTGCACCTGATACGGCTCATTTAAGCGGAGCCAATATGGATGTACCGGCAATCATCCGGAAATATAAAGAGAAAGTTGCGTACATTCACTTGAAAGATTTGACCCCGAAGGAAGCGCGCGTCGAAGATTTCCCCATGCTGCTCGGGAATGAAGCTTTGCCTGTTTTCTGCGAACTGGGACTTGGGAGCGTTGACTTCAAACCGATCCTGGCAGCCATTAATGAGATAGGTTACGATGGTTGGATGACCGTCGAAATTGACCAATCAACCAGTACACCTTATAACAGTCTTGCTATTTGCAGAGACTTCGTTGAGAAGCAATTAGGCATTCCCGTACGTTGATGAAAGGTGGTTAGAGAGGCAATGTTGAAAGGATTAACGCAAGCGGGTCTTGCTTCATTCCTTGGTCCAAGCGATTTTATCGATCATGCGGCTAAGTATGGATTTGAGGCAATCGATTATGACGCAAAAGAATTGTACAATTGGGTTAAACAAGAAGGAGTCACACACATCAAGGCGGTCTTAGAAGAACGAAAGGTTGTCATTGGAGCGATCTCGCTGCCGGTTGAATGGCAAAGCACGGAAGATGATTTTCGGTACAGTGTGGTCAAGTTGGCTTCTTACGCTGCTACTGCCGCCGATCTGGGATGTACGCGTTGCTGCACATACATCTTGCCTTCTACGGATTATAACCCGGCACATTTCATGGCATTGGCCACACATCGGCTTCGTGCCTGCGCTCAAATTTTAAATAGGTTCGGCATTTCTCTTGGCGTTGAATTCGTTGGCCCACACCATTATCGAACTCATTGGAAACATCCGTTCATTTGGACGATTGCAGAAACATTGGATTTCATTGATGCCATTGGTGAACCGAATGTGGGGCTGCTCTTCGATTCCTATCATTGGTACACGAATGAAGCGACGATTGAAGATATTTTAACGCTGCGCGCAGAGCAAATTGTCCACGTTCATCTCAATGATGCCAGGCATGTTCCCATTGCAGAAGTGCGAGATAATGATCGTCTGTATCCTGGTGAAGGCGTGATCGACTTGACCGGATTTGTGAAGGCACTGCACCAGATTGGGTACCAAGGTGTCGTTGCGCAGGAAGTGTTGACTCCGAAGCCGCCAAAAGAAACGAATGAGAATCTGTTGCGGCGCTCCGCAGACGGATTCGCTCATATATTTGCTGCTTTAGACATAAGGGAATAATAATAGAAGGAAGACGGCTCATTTCCATGAAAATCGGGGATGAGTCGTCTTGTGTTTGGGATTCCAGCTCTACTTAACTTTAGGTAACTTAGTATAAAATTATTCACTCCTTCTCATAAAAGGAATGACTATTTATAATTGATAATAAACAATAAATGATGAGGTATACATGCAAATTATTCGTGATGTTCGCAAGTTTGTTTCGATCCCCGGAGCGAGAACGCTGCTCATCATGCTATTTCTCTACGGTATAGGAACTGGAATTTTGGCGCCTATGAACGCTGTGTATCTCAACGAAAGTGTAGGGCTTTCGAAAAATCAGATTGTAGCTGTATTCGCGGTATCTTTATTCTGCAATATGGCCATTACGATTACCGTTGGCTGGATCAGCGATCGTTTGAAGAACAAGAAGAAGCTCCCGGTCATCGCTGCATTACTATGCATCATCGGATTGTTCATCTACATGAATGCTTCTGATTTTCGGAGTGCGCTCATTGGCATGACGATAACCGTTGCACCGTCCGGATTGATTATGGGGCAGCTGTTTGGCATGGCTAGAAATCATTTTGCCCGTAGTGCCGGTGAGATTGTGGAGATGGCCCAAATATGGCTTCGGGCCACTTATAGTATTGGTTTCTTTACAGGGCTGCTGCTGGGAGCGAACATCTTTCTTGTGGCAACGTTTAAAGGCGTACTGTGGGGGAATATGGCAGGTTATGTGAGTTTGGTCGTTCTCTTGCTGTTGTATAAAGAAAAGGCGGGAGAACCGGGAGCAAAGCAAGTGGTGAAAGGAGAACCGTTCTCCATTGTTATGCTGATTGCCCTGCTTATGCTCTCTTGTGCTGATGCCATTCGAGGTTTATATTTACAGCTTGTCGTATTAAAGTTGTTTGGCAAGCCGGAGATTATGTCCTATATATGGAGCGCACAGGCGGTATTCGAGCTGTTTTTCATGACACTGGGCGGATACTTGGCGGCACGGTACGGTAGCAAGAAGATTATTTTACTCGGCGGTTGCTTCGCGCTCGCCACCTATTTGACGTATACGAGCAGTACCTCGCTTCCTGTTTTCTTTGCCGTCCAGCCATTGTATTCGTTTTTTGTTTCGATTCTGTACGGAGTTGCCATGGGTTATGTGCAGCGAATGTTTTTAAGCCGAACAGGTTTTGGGGCAAGTCTCTACGTGTTCATATCGCAAACGGCTTCTTTAATCGGATATTTCTTGCCTCTGTTCATTCAGGGGATAACACCGAAAATATTCATCATACCAAGCTCTCTTGTAGCGCTATCGTTACTTATTATCGGAATGGTGTTATACAGGGAAAGACGATTGAATAGGAGGAATTCGATCGTCATCGAGCAACTGTGAACACTTGAAATATTTCCCGAGCAATAAAAAATCGTAAAACTAAGATCTGGAGGGATTGGTTATGCGTTATCGGAATTTGGGGACAAGCGGATTGGAAGTTTCGGTGTTGGGATTGGGGACAAATGCATTCGGTGGGCGCGCAGACAAACAAACATCGATTCGAGTCCTGCATCACGCAGTTGACAATGGGATCACCTTTATTGACACAGCCAATATTTATACACGCACGAAATCGGAAGAGATCATTGGAGAAGCGTTTGAAGGACGGCGTCACGAAGTACTCCTTGCGACAAAAGTGGGCATACAGCTAGGAGAAGGCCCGAACTCAAGAGGTTCCTCGCGTCAACATATTCTCAAAGAACTCGAAGGAAGCATGCGCCGCTTGCGAACAGACTACATTGACCTGTATCAGATTCATGTTTTTGATCCGAAGACTCCGCTTGACGAGACGCTCCGTGCTTTGGACGATCTGGTGACGTCAGGAAAAGTAAGATATGTAGGGGCTTCGAATTATGCAGCCTGGCAAATGATGAAAGCCTTGTCCATCAGCGAAAAGGAGCGGCTGGTGAAGTATGTTTCGGTGCAGCCCGGCTATTCACTGGTTGACCGTGGCGTGGAAAGGGAGCTGCTTCCATTCTGCGTGGATCAAGGGATCGGCATCATTCCGTATTTCCCACTGGCAGGAGGAATTCTAACAGGGAAATATTCGGGAGGTTCTGTGCCAAGCGGATCACAGTTGGACGTGAACCCTAACTTCGTGCGGCGTGTGAACTCCGCTCGCGTGGAGCAGGGGGAACAGGTGGCGAAGATCGCGTCGGAGATCGGTACATCAGCCACGGCCCTCTCGCTTGCTTGGTTATTGCACCAACCTGCAGTAAGCACGGTTATCGCCGGGGCGACCCGAGAATACCAAATCGATGAGAATTTGAAGGCGGTTAACCTTGAACTTACCGAGGATGTTCTGAAATCGCTCGATGAGTTAAGTAAAGATTTTGTCTATTCGCCTCCGTTTTGAGGTAGATGGAAATCATGAGAGGATGGAGATGAAGGTCCAATGATATATGAATTGAGAATCTATACCATGTATCCAGGAAGAGTCGATGCGATTCGAAAGCGTTTCTCCGATCATACGCTAGGCATTTTTGCCAGACTAGGCATGCAGGTGTGTGATTTCTGGGAGGATTTGGAGGAGCAGCCTAAGCTCTATTACACGATGAAATATGAAAGCATGGAGGAACGAACTAGACAGTGGGAAGCTTTTTCGCAGGACAAGGAGTGGAACGAAGTAAAGCAGAAATCCGAGCAGGACGGGAAAATTGTTGCATCCGTCGAGCAGATTTTTATGAAAAGAGCGGACTACTTTAACGGATAGATTGTTGAATCGCCATCATTAAATAAAGGAACAGACGAATCCCTGGATTTGGTTCTGTTCCTTTTTTTATATTTCAAACGCTCTAAACAAATACGGAGGACAAAATTCCAAATCCAGACTGTATTCATAACTTAAGATAGGCACTTAACCAGTGACAAATTTGAAGTGTTTAGAATATGGGGTGCAAAACATATGAAAATCAACACACCGACTCAAAATATACCTCAACCGATTAGAAGTGATGGGGCTGGTTGGTGGGATTTAGGACCACGTGACGTTATGCGAGACATGGAGAATCCTGACATGCTGGTTTCTCCTGCCACCGATGCCGGTTCGCTTCCCAACCTAAAATTCTCTTTTTCCGATACGAATATGCAGTTAAATCACGGTGGTTGGTCACGTGAAGTAACGGTTAGACAACTTCCGATTGCGACCGAGGTTGCTGGGGTGAATATGGCTCTTACTCCGGGTGGTGTTCGTGAGATGCACTGGCATCAGCAAGCGGAATGGGCGATCGTGCTTGTGGGACGAACACGCATTACATCCGTGGATCAAAACGGGAGGAACTTTATTGCCGACATCGGCGTGGGAGACCTTTGGTACTTCCCTCCAGGAATTCCGCATTCTCTCCAAGGACTCGAGGAAGGTACTGAGTTTTTGCTCGTTTTCCCTGACGGTAACTTCTCTGATCTTAATACATTAGCTATCTCCGATTTCTTCGCACATACACCTAAGGAAGTTCTTTCGGCGAATTTTGGTGTTCCCAAAAGCGCTTTTGATCATATCCCGAAGCATCAGGTATACATCTATCAATCCGAAGTTCCCGGTCCAATAGAAAGTCAACAGGTGGCAGACCCGCAAGGTACGGTGCCATTACCCTTTAAACATCGACTACTTGCACAAGAGCCGATTATAACGCCGGGCGGGAGTGCAGTGCGTATCGTGGATTCAAGAAATTTCCCTATTTCGACTCAAATATCCGCAGCGTTACTTGAAATCAAACCGGGTTCCATGAGAGAAATGCACTGGCATCCAAATGCCGATGAATGGCAGTATTATATCTCTGGTACGGCGCGCATGACAGTTATGGCACCCAATGGTACAGCTCGTACATTTAATTATCGTGCTGGCGATGTGGGATATGTACCGCGGGCTTTCGGTCACTATATTCAAAACACGGGAAATGAAACCGTGTGGGCTTTGGAGATGTTTAGGAGTGACCGCTTTGAAGATGTTTCATTGAATCAGTGGATGGCACTCACGCCTCCTCAAATCGTATCCCAAAACTTGCGTGTAGGACCGGAATTCATGCAGGCATTGAATAAGGAAAAACAATTTATCGTGAAAAATCCGGGATTTACTTACCCGAGAACGAATAAATAAGTGTTTGCAAAGAAATTCAAAATCCCCTATAATACTGAATGAATGTTCAGTATTATAGGGGATTTTCATTGTACAGATCTGTCAGCCAGAAAGCGGTGAAGCAAGTGTGAATAAAAAGAAACAGCAAACCGAGCTAACGAAGAAGAAGATTGCCGATGCGGCAAGAGCTTTATTTGCTCAAAAGGGTTATAAAGCAACGGCTATTGAAGACATTGTAAAAGCAGTCGGGTGTAGTGCAGGTAACATCTACTATCATTTCAAGAACAAGGAAGGGCTTTTTTTATACTTACTTGAGGAATGGAACAGGGAATGGGATAGCAATTGGTTGGTTAAGGAAAAGCTATACCTTACGACAACCGATAAATTATACGGCATGGTCGAATATTTGGCGCTTGATCAACTGAGTCATCCGTTGACGAGGGCTGCTGATGAGTTTTTTAATAATGCGGAGAAAGCTCCGGATGTGGAGGAGCGAATAAACGTAATGGTTAAGGGGTACATTGACTTTAATCGGCAGTTGCTTCAGGAGGGAATCGATAACCATGAATTCGAAATTACGAATGTCTCCGGTCACGCGATTATTTTGGACAGCTTGCTGCTCGGCTTAAGCGGGCATTGCCGAAGAATGAAACGAGTGGAAGCGTTAGCGACCTATCGATTGGCTGTGGATGTGTTTCTGCAGGGCATTGCCAAGCCCATCCGCTAGCTTTTTTTTGCAATAATACTGAATATATATTCAGTGTTTTTCGAGGTTGGGAGGAATTAAAATGACATTATTGACAAGACATCAGGGAGCTTTATTAGTACTTATGTTTAATCTTTTTCTAGTCTTTTCGGGGATAGGACTTGTTATCCCTATTATGCCTAAATTTATGGATAGTCTAGGGATTACCGGAGGGGTTATCGGGTTGTTGATTGCTTCGTTTTCGCTTACGCAGTTTCTTTGTTCGCCATTGGCCGGCCGTTTGGCTGATTCATTTGGCAGGAAAAGAATGATCGTCATCGGGATGATTGTGTTCGCCGTCTCCGAGGGCATATTTGGATTAGCCAGTTCGCCTGCCTTGTTATTTGTTTCAAGGATGTTAGGCGGTATCAGTGCAGCCATGATCATGCCGGCCGTTATGGCTTACGCAGCGGATATCACGACACCGGAAGAACGAGCCGCAGGAATGGGGTATATTACAGCATCGATTACGACGGGTTTTATTATTGGACCCGGTATAGGCGGTTATATCGCGGAATTTGGGATTCGCGTACCCTTTTACTCCGCGGCGGCAGCGGGACTTTTTGCGGCGTGCATCACCCTGTTTATTTTACGGGAGTCGCTTCCTTCAAAAGAGATAAGATCAGATACTCCACCTAGAGCAGCAGTTGAACGAAGAGGGCTTTTTTCACAATTGAAGAACGCTTACAAAGAGCCCTATTTTTTAAGTTTGGTTATCGTTTTTGTGATGTCATTCGGACTTGCAAATTATGAAACGATCTATGGACTATTTGTGGATCGAAAATTTGGTTTTCAACCTAAGGATATCGCTTTTATCATAACGTTCGGTTCCATAGCAGGCGCCGTGATTCAAGTTACAGCCTTTAGCTGGATATTGAATCGTTTGGGAGAGCAGCTTGTTATTTCACTTTGTCTTTTCTTTGCAGGTTTGTTTATTCTGCTGACGCTATTTGTTCACCAATTCTGGATGATTTTTGCTGTTACCTTTGTTGTATTTCTGGCGATCGATATCTTACGGCCAGCCATCAGTACCCAATTGTCAATGGTGGCTGAGGATCAGCAAGGTTATGTTGCCGGATTGAACTCTGCCTTTACCAGTCTTGGTAATATTGTTGGGCCTATTGTAGCTGGTTTTTTATTAGACATGAATGTCAATTATCCTTATACGCTGGCGAGCTTGGTTTTGTTGATTTGTTGCGTTTTATCGGTTGCAGCGAAAAAGCGCAGCCTGCAGGGGGCCTAGACATCCTCATGATGAGGAACGAGTGGGATGATAGGGCAGAAAGGACAGAGCTCCGCGAGTTTGCGGGCTCTGTTTTTTCTTACAATGGGATCTTGAGCTCCGAGGCAATATCCGAGATATACCCCGCTGCTTGCCGATAGGCTTCGTTGCTTGAAAGATGCTCAATGATGAGTGTAGTGTCGGGATGGAGCTTGTTAAGCTCTGTTAGGAATGTCCGATAGTCCAGATGCCCCTGACCCGGTATTACCTCATCCAAATGGACGGTTAACTTCCCCCTCAGAAGAATATCCTTGGCATGGCAGTTTCGTATATAGGGTCCAAGCTTCGCAAAAAAATCTCGGATCATGTCACCATTGCGATAATAAGTACGTGGATTGGTGACGATATTCACAGGATCGAAATGAACTCCGAAGCCTTTACGGTCAATAGCCTGAACGAGAGAAAGGTAAGAATCTGCGGAATCCGGGAAAATCCAAGGCATCATCTCAAGTGCAAAAACCGTACGTTCAGGTTGAACGGCGTCTAGAATTTCACGGGTTGTTTCCACAATCAGCTCGAAAGTGTCCTCACTAAAATTGTCGGGATCCGGCCCGTCCCATTGCTCTCCTCGGGATCCGGCTATATTCACGCAGCATTGCGCGCCGATCCGTTCTGCCAACTCCAGTCTTTTAATGCAATAGGCAATAGCTTTCCGCCTTGTTTCCTCATTGCGACTGATCGGATTGCTCCAGGCGCCGACTTCGGAGATGAGAATGTCATGCCGCTTGGCCAAAGTCATATAATCCTCAAGCTCTCGGATATCCTCCTCACCGCTAATCGGACAAGTTGTTGCCCGAAAGCCAGCTTCTTTAAGGGCAAGCGCCCAATTCTCCGGGTTTTTCTCATTCAGAAATACTTGACCGCCAAGACGCATCGGAACCCTACCTTTCGTAGATAGATAATTGCTTTCGTGCGATGTTGGAGCTTATCGTGATCTAAAAAAACATTGACAACGATTTCTAGGCATGTGTATGATGTGCGTAAACACGCGTTCACGAAAGAGGATGAGCAACATGAAAAAAACAGATATCAACAGCACAGAGATTGCTAAGCTTGCTGGGGTTTCCAGGAGCACGGTAAGCAGGGTCATCAACAATTACTCGAATGTACCTGCTGAAACGCGCGAGAAGGTTTTGAAAGTGATACAACAATATAATTATTTCCCCAATGTGTCTGCCCAGGTTCTTGCTGGGAAGCGAGCGCGTACGATTGGCCTGTTTCTCATTGAGCAAGGGAACGTATCGGGCGATATGCTGACGAATATGCTTATCGTTAGTGTTATAGAACATGCTTCCGAGCACGGCTACTATGTGCTTACCCACATTATTCGTGATGCCAAGGATACGGAAATGATCAAAAACGTAAAAGAGATCTTCTTCCAACGTAGAATCGATGGAGGCATCTTTATCGGAGCAGCCATTCATGAACCGTTTATTGAAGAATTGATCGATGAAGGTTTTGTGATCGGTATTGTTGATCAAACGCTTTCGGATCATCCGGAACCGAATCGAATCGTATCCAAATTTAATAATGACTCGGGCATGAAACAGGCTGTAGCCTATTTGGCAGGACTTGGCCATTCCAAAATTGGTGTCATCAATGGGGATATGAATCGTCTATCCGGCCAGACCAAATATGAGGGCTACAAAACAGCGATGCGCATGTGCGGCTTACAGGTGAATCCGAACTGGGTTCTAAATGGCGACGATTTTCATGAGAGAAGCGGTTATAAGGTTATACAAAAACTAATGAGTCAAGAAACGGATCTGCCAACAGCGATTATTGCAGCGAACGATAGTGTAGCGTTTGGAGCCATTCGGGCGCTGAAAGAGCATAAGCTGCGTGTTCCCGAAGATCTATCCATTATTGGATTCGATGATCATGCACTAAGTGAAAAACATCATCCCGCCTTGACGACGATTCGTGTTGATTTTAGCGACATGTTGAAACGCATGACCTCTTGTTTAATCACAAAAATTGAACAGAAGACTTTGGACATAAAAGAAATCACGGTTGATTGCAGCCTTGTGGTCAGAGAATCTTGCCGAAGAATTTAAATATTTGGTTCGTTCCCCGGTTGACTAAGCTCCCAAATTCGAATATTGCGCCATCTGCAAGCTGCGTTTGGCGCCCAGCGCGCTTCTCCCATTCCGGGATCATTATCATGGATCTCAAACGCAATATGTCCTTTCGGGCCAAGGAGTTCCAGGACTTTCGTTGCATCATAGAAAGGATGCTTCAGATCCGCCGTATTCATTTCTGTAATTTTCATGTCGTTAATATGTACGGTGATTCGCGGGGACGCCCCTTCAACACGAATTTTGAATGTATTCCAATCATTCCATTTCCATATGGACAGGAACTGCTCCCCGTCTGCCGCATAATCAAGCAGTGCGGGTTTGTCGGGTGTAAGGGGTTCAATGGTTGTCGAGGGATCTTCTAGTCGCAGCCCTTCGGGATTTCCTTGCTCATCGTATGTCGCATCAAGAGTGAAAGAAATGCCATGGAAGCCACCGATCCCATTGCCATAAATACCACCGATATTTCCCGAACGGCGGTGATCCAGAAGGATTTGGAATCCTTGAGAACCAAGCGCTGAGGTACGGACCAAGATGCCGGTATCCGCCGGCCAGTCGGGATGCGCCTCGAAGATCAATTCAAAATCCCCGTAAAGCCCGTCGCTAAGCAGATATCCGCCATAACCGGATCCGGGTGGATCCTGCCGGCCTGTGATAGCACCATCCTCAACGGTCCATTTTCCACATGTCTGCGCAGCGCGTTGGTATTTCTCGGTGGTAGGATCCGGGCCAGGTTCGCCGGGAGCGCGTGGAACAGGCAAGCGGGGAACGAAATGCCATCCTGTGAGCGTTTTGCCATCAAAGATGGGGGTGAAATTTGCGTCGTTCTTCTGCATAATACCTCCTTGTGTTCAACAATGAGTGAAAAGTTCTCTGCTTGATAATTATATCATAAACGCGTGTTTAGACAATGGAGATTATGTGAGATGATCATTTTTATTTGGAAAAGTGTAGAAATTAAAGGTTGACAGCGCTTTTATCGGTTGTGTATGATGAGTCCATAGACACGTGTTTACAAAGATAGTGGCACATGTAAGCTAGTAAATGGTGATATAGAGGTTATATAGAGGTCTGATATTTTTTTGATAAAAATAAACGCGCGTTCAGTCGGTTTTTGCCGATTCAGGGGTTGTTGCACTAACAAATAAACGCGCGTTTACAAAAGTGGGGATGCATAAGAACCTGTATACAGGTTTTGGTTACATGTTCAGCAGCCTTAGCTTTATCATAGCTTACAAAGCTGTGTCATTATAACAATCCAAATACAGGAGGAATTACACGTGAAAGAGCTGAAAATCAAAAGAGTTCTACCGCACGCCTTGGTGGCCCTACTGACGGTTTTTACTATTTCAGCTTGTGAAACTGCTACCACAGGGTCTGATGCACAGAGCTCTAACAATCCTTCAGAAAACATGGACGCTAATGGGAAATATCAGAAACCGCTCAAGATGACCTGGGCTGTTCAAACAGCAGCTGCTTCCAAACTCCTTGACAATGAAACCTGGGAAGATAACCGATGGAGCCGTTTGTTCAAAGATAAGCTCAATATTGATCTTCAGGTTGCTTTCACAGCCGACAGCAGTACCGATGCATATAAAAATAAACTGAATGCCATCATTGCTTCAGGTGACCTGCCGGACGTATTCAAAACGCAGGATACAAACGTTTTTCTGCAGTTGGCACAGAATGGGCAGCTGGCCGATCTCACCGAGGTGTATAACAAATATGCGACGGATTCCATCAAGGAATATCAAAAGAGATTTGCCGATTCCTTTAAGGGAGCTACGATCGACGGCAAACTTTATGCCATACCTCGAATGAACGACAACTTCCACGAAGCGCCGTTTCTATGGATACGTGAAGACTGGCTTAAACGAACGAATTCTCAGCCACCCAAGACCATCGAAGAGCTTGTTGCTCTTGCGAAGAAGTTCGCCACCGAAGATCCGGATGGGAATGGTAAGAATGGTGACACGATTGGGCTTGCCCTCAACAAGGATCTCATCAGACAAAATCATGCCAGCATTCTTGGTTTGGTTTCCGCGTTTGGCGTTCCTGGACGCGACGAGAGCATGTTTTATCGTGACCAGAATGGCAAAATGACATTTGCCTGGATTCAGCCGAACATGAAGCCGGCGCTTGCTGTATTGGCAGATATGTATAAACAGGGACTTATCAATAAGGATTTTACCTCAAAAAGCGAATCAGCACTCGTAGAAGATATCACTAGCGGCAAGATCGGTATGGCTTTCGGCAGCAACTGGGGCACCTGGTATCCCTATAATAATGTTTATAAAAAAGATGGTGTTATCGTACGTCCCTACCCAATCCCCACACAATCCGGTTACGATTACAAGATTGGTATCGAGAGCAACGCTGTAGGCCAGATGACGATGGTAAGGAAAGATTACAAAAACCCCGAAGCCGTTATTAAGATGCTAAATCTGTACGATGAGACCGTTAATTACTCAACAAAGGATGTTTACGATAAATATTGGGCTAATGAGCAATACCGTTTATCGCCAATTTACATCGATCAACCGGGTGAGGTTTACGCAGCAGATTTGCTGAAAGCAATGGATAAAGGCTCCTCTGAAGGCCTTCCTCCTGCCGCAAAGCCCTTATATGACTATATTGCCGGATTCGAGAATGGAACTCTTGCCAAAGATGACAACGCTTTCGGTACTTGGGGGCAAATGTCCAAGTCAGGTTCTTTACCCATCGTATTGAACAAGTATATCCCCGACAAGGCCATCGTCCAGAGTATCTTGGGCATTCAAAGACCTGATGTATGGTTAACGAACGTTTCTTCATTGGACACCCTGACCATCACAGCCTTTACGGATATCATTACAGGAGCTAAGCCTGTCGAATATTTCGATACCTTTGTACAGCAGTGGCTGAAGGCAGGCGGTCAAAAATCACTTGACGAACTTGATAAAATGTACCCGGCCAAATAAATGTTTAGATGACAGCGGTGGGGGATATCTCACCGTAAATCATTGACAGGTGGTGAAGTGGTGTTTGCAAGTCTGAAGCGAAAAGACAAGATGTTAAGAGAACTACCGTTATATCTCATGTTGCTCCCCGCTGTCGTTCTGGTTGCAATCTTCAGCTATGGCTCCATGGCCGGGGTGATCATCGCTTTTCAAAAATTTATTCCGGCAAAAGGGATGTTCGGGAACCAACAATGGGTAGGTATTCAAAATTTCATTACGTTGTTTTCCATGCCGAATATAGGGTTGGTCATTCGCAATACGGTTGTTATCGCCTTGTGCAAAATGATTGCAGGCGTCGTTGTTCCGGTGGGATTTGCCCTGCTGCTCAACGAAGTCAGGAATCAGTTAACCAAGCGTATTTTCCAGACGCTGGTGTATTTACCGCACTTTTTGTCCTGGGTCATCTTATCCGGCATTTTATTAAATCTTTTGTCACCGAACGAGGGCTTTGTCAATATTGTACTTTCCAAACTTGGCATTGAACCTATCTTTTTCCTAGGTAACCCGAATGTGTTTCCAGCCACAATGGTCATCAGCGATATTTGGAAGACTTTTGGATTCGGATCGGTGATTTATCTAGCTGCTCTCACAGGCATAGACCCTGCGCTTTACGAGGCTGCAGTCATTGATGGTGCAAACCGTTGGCAGCAGACCCGGCATATCACCCTGCCTGGCATCTCATCGATGGTCGTCCTGATGACCGTGTTGGGTCTTGCCAATATTCTCAACGGCGGTTTCGATCAAATCTATAATATGTACAGTCCCGTGGTCTATTCGACCGGTGATATTTTGGATACCTTCGTGTTTCGTCTTGGCATTGAACAGGCGCAATACGCGCTCTCCACTGCGGCTGGCCTGTTTAAGTCGTGTGTCTCGCTAATTTTTATTGTTGTCTCTTATTACTTGGCGGACAAATTAACCGGATACAGAGTCTTTTAAAGGAAGGAGAGATGACCATGGGAATAAAGGATTCCCTATCACGCAAAATATTCCTAGTGAGCAATTCCGTATTCCTGCTGCTTGTTGCAATTTTATGCATTGCGCCGTTTATCAACCTGTTGGCCGTATCATTTTCGGATAAAGTAGCCGTAGCGGCAGGTGAGGTTACTTTTTTCCCAGTGGGATTTACAACGATCTCTTACCAATTTATTACGAACACATCGAAGTTCTTCATGTCGCTGCTTGTTTCCATTAAACGAACGGCCATCGGCGTTCCGCTCAATTTATTATTGATCATTTTGACCGCCTATCCTCTCTCTAAATCAAAAGAAGATTTTGGTGCGCGGAGTATTTTCTCATGGTTCTTTGTCGTGACTATCCTTTTCAATGCCGGATTAATTCCTACCTATATGGTCGTGAAAAGCACCGGATTGATGAATACCATCTGGGCGCTTGTTCTACCAGGGGCACTTCCCGTGTTCAGCATGCTCGTTGTAATGAATTATATGCGCAGTCTGCCGAAGGAATTGCTGGAGGCAGCGTATATGGATGGCGCGAGTCACGTGCAGACGCTAATTCGTGTGGTTTTGCCGGTCTCCATTCCAACGCTTGCAACTGTAACGCTTTTTTCATTCGTAGACCACTGGAACAGCTGGTTTGACGGCATGATTTATATGAACAAAATTCAAAACTATCCCTTACAAACCTATTTGCAAACGGTTGTCGTGAATCCGGAGGAATTTATTCGCAACAATACGGATCTTAGCGGCAACTTATCCAAATATTTGTCCATGGTCAGTGCCAGAACGACGGGAGCTGCACAGATGTTCTTGGCTATGATACCGATTTTATGCATCTATCCTTTCTTGCAAAAGTATTTTACAACCGGACTCGTGATGGGCAGTGTAAAGGAATAGGCAGAAGAAGTAAAAAATGAAAATTGGATGGTGCAAACATGAAAAATAACATTAGCTTCGAGGGTTTTATTCAGATTGCGATTGTCGTAAATGATATCCAGAAAGCTGCGGAGGCATGGGCAAATCTATTGAATTTTCCTGTGCCGGAAATCCGTTATCTGCCTCCCACACATAATCCCGATTTGACGTATCGTGGCAAACCGGCCTACTACGGCCTGAAGCTCGCGAATATCCGAGTTGGCAATTTTGTTATTGAATTGCATGAACCTGACGAGAAAGACAGTACTTTCAGGGAGTTTCTTGATCAACATGGCAACGGTGTCCATCATCTAGGTTTTCAGGTAGGCGAGAAACGTGATGCCATCATCGGTGAGTTGGAGGAGATGGGGTATGCCATGCGGACGATTGGTTATTACCCTGGCAGCAGCTGGACCATTGTCGACGCTGAGGATAATTTGGGCGTTAATTTGAACATCAAACCTCGGGCCTAATAGGGGGAAAAGGAGGAGCAGACATGAATATCGTCATTACCGGTGCAAATCGTGGTCTTGGGTATGAATTGACACTCGCTGCCGTACAGAGGGGGCACAAGGTTATAGCGGGAAATCGTTCACCGCAGGAAGAGGGGAATTTGTTGGAACTGGCCAGCCGGTTTCCCGGCCAAATTAAGACTGTTCAGCTCGATGTATGCGACGAAGAATCGATTGCCCGCTTAGCGGAAACGTTACGTGCAGGTAACCAAACGGTGGATGCCGTCATTAACAACGCGGGGATTTTGCTCGGAAGAGGTGTTGCTCTAGAAGAATTGCCTATCCAGGATGTCGTTCGTTCTTTCGAAGTTAATTTATTTGGTCCGATGATGCTCATCAAACATCTGCTTCCTCTCATGGAGGAAGGCAGCTCGCGCGCCATTCTTAACATTTCGTCCGAAGCCGGCAGTATGTCCAACGCTTACGGGGGAGATTTTCCTTATGCAATTTCCAAAACGGCGATCAACATGTTCTCTAAGCAGCTTAAAAAGTATGTAAAAAACAGAGGAATCCGTGTGTACGCCATTCACCCAGGCTGGATTAAGACAGACATGGGCGGCGAGAAAGCTCCCGGAGATCCTGCCGAGAGCGCTAATGGCATTATCGATATTCTCGAAATGAAAAAAGAGATCGATCCGGAATCCTTTTTTGTCAATTACAAAGGAGAACCGATGCCTATGTGACAGTTGGGCGAATTGAAAAATGAAGGAGATTCGCGATGAATACGTTAAAGGAACCACGAAAGGTAGAAAGAAGAAACGTGATCAGTACGTTGGAAACAGTGGACGTGATAAGTGGCGAACGTAACATCTTGGCTGAATTTGATTTTCTGATTGAAGCACCCAATTGGACGTGTGACGGCAACTACCTTGTGTATAACAGCTTAGGCCGTCTCTATAAGTTTAACCTCGTGACAAGGGAAAGCACAGCCATAGAATCCGGCTACGCTATTCAATGCAATAACGACCATGTACTCTCACCGGATAACACTGTTGTTGCGGTAAGCCATCACACTCACGAGGACGGCCTTTCTCGTATCTATACGTTCCCTTTGCAGGGGGGCGATCCCACACTCATTACGCCGATAGCACCAAGCTATTTGCACGGATGGTCACCGGACGGAAGCACATTAGCTTATTGTGCGGAGCGGAATGGCGAATACGATATCTACACCATTCCAGTGAATGGTGGCATTGAAACACAATTAACGCATACCACGGGGTTAAATGACGGCCCTGAATATTCACCTGACGGTCAACACATCTGGTTCAACTCGGTACGAACAGGTCTTATGCAAGTATGGCGCATGAATGCCGACGGCAGTGAACAGACCCAAATGACGTTGGATGAGAGCAATAATTGGTTTCCTCATGTTTCTCCAGATGGAGAATTAGTGGCCTACATCACTTATCGGAAAGGCGATGTCGCTCCCGGTGATCATCCCGCTAACAAACATGTAGAAATTCGCGTTATGTCTAGCTCTGGTGGAGGTTATCGAACGATTGTCGAGCTTTTTGGGGGACAAGGAACTCTTAACGTTAATTCCTGGTCGCCGGACAGCAGGCATTTGGCTTTTGTTAGTTATCGTATTCAACCTTCTTAATGTAAAGGAGAAAAACGATGGAACATACGATTCTGGGTACAACTTTGGTTTGTCAGATTGCTATGATCGTGCGTGATGTGGAAAAGGCGACCCACCGCTTTGCGGAGCTTCTCGGAGTCCCGGCTCCAACGATCATCATGGCTAATGAGGATGGCAGCGACACCGTCAGTTACATGGGGAAACCTACACAAGGAAGAGTAAGACTTTCATTTTTTCACATGGAGAATGTCGTCATAGAATTCATTGAACCTACAGATGATCCTTCAACTTGGAAGGAATTCCTTGAAACAAAAGGTCCGGGAGTCCATCATATCGCATTTAAAGCAAAGAATAAAATGTTGGAAACAGCTGCCAAACTGGAGAAATTCGGGTTCCCTCTTATTCAAAATGGCAATAAATATGCGTATGTAGAAAGCACCGACGATTTGGGCGTCATTCTTGAACTTCTTGATATTGATTAAATGAACTTTTCATGCCAGGGCTAAGCGTTAACACCGTTGACAACAAGATCAGCATCGGCGAACTGGCGCTGGCGGCTAAAGCTTACGGTAAGTCGTCCGCGGATTCCGACTGGAACTCGTGGAAGCAGTTCGACTTCAGCGGTGACGACGTCGTAACATTGAGGATCTGGTCATGCTTGCCACTCAGATTCTGAACTAGGAATAAATAGTTGCCTTCAATCATTTCTGAGGGCCCTTGACTTACCAAAATCACAATTGTGTAGAAAGATTGAGAAATCAAGCAACAAAAAAACGGAGCCCCGCGTTTGCGGTTTAAAGGCTCCGTTTTTTAATACATTGCACGTTTATTTTATCCCATATAAAAATCGATCCGAACCTCTTCGCTGAATCCCATCGCTCGATACACACGAACGCCCATCTCGCTTGACTGCAGCACGGCTAACTTGCCGCCTGCCGCTTGTCCCTCACGAATAGCATGCGCGGTCAAAGCGCTTCCGATACCTCTCCTCCGGTATTCTCCAGCAGTAGCTACATTGTAAATGCCAATGGTTTCTCCATCTTGAAAGGCTGTAACCACTCCGGCAGGACGGCCATCCAGGAATCCGGCAAAATGCCGTAAAATGGCTTGTTCACCGAGCGCTAACGACTCGTTCACTTGCATGAATACCTCACCAGTTTCTCCTTGTAGGCCGAATGCAGGAAGAGCAATCTCTTTGAACCAGGAGAATTCCGATGATGTCCGAATAGGTTTGATTTCGAAGTTAGGTATGCTTGGAGCCTCATACGTCCAATCCGTAAGGGAAAGTGACATACCAGGAGATTGGCCGGACTTTTTAAGTCCTTGTTCCTCCAGTACGCTTGCCAGCTCAACCGCTTCGGTGTCATGCGACCAGATCAACCAAGAAAAGGGGCGTTTAGATGACTGATAATGATCGGCAATTGTTGCGATATCGTTCAATGCCCCATCGGATTTCAGTCCTTTATAGGTGATTATCCGATTGAATAACGAATGAGGGAGATCACTTTCGTAACGAATCGCTTGTGGTGTTTCTACGAATGACATGCGAGGACAGGAGTCGCTCATTTGCTTCATAATATGAATCATGTTTTGTTTGATGATGTCTGGCGTGCTTATCATGGTTGACCTCACTGGGTATAGGATTAGGACCTGCATTCCGTTATTGTAATTCGTAGAAATTCATCAAACAAATAACGAAATGTTGAAGAAGATATAAGTACTTTTATTCATAGATGGCTGTCTGTGCTGTTGCTCTCCTAACTGGCGCTATAACTTTTCATTATGACGCCCCCAACATACCTGTAGTACAATCCACAATGCCAAGGTGTTAAAGTATGTTTACCGCCAAAACAAAAGGCGAATGCAGCTGCTGATATAAAAAAAATATCGTCACATTTCGGTTTTTTTGATGTGTAATAAGCGTCCTAGAGGCAATAATATCTTTCGTAAGTCAGCTGCATGAACGAAATTGCCCAGGCTGTGTTTTGCTACTTCAAGTTAAGGGGGATTTACAATGAACAATCGTGTTCTAATGGTAGTTACGACTGCCGATCAAATAAATGAGAATGAGAAAACAGGCTTATGGTTGTCAGAATTTGTAGAGCCATACCTCGCGTTTAACAATAAAGGATATGAGGTTACGATAGCAAGCCCATTAGGCGGGAAGGTTCCGCTAGATCATAGAAGCCTAGAAGGCGCATCTCAAGAGATGTTAGATATGGCTAAGTATCTGAAAGATACCATTAAGCTGGAAAATGTGAATGACATTCATGCTTACGACGCTATTTTCATCCCGGGTGGACATGGAACGATGTTCGACATGCCTGATAACGAGGTGCTGCAAACCATGATCCGTACGATGTATGAATCCGGTAAAGTCGTTGCCGCGGTTTGTCATGGTCCTGCAGCCCTTGTAGGGGTGAAGTTGTCAGATGGTACGCCTCTAGTAGCAGGAAAAACGATTGCGGCTTTCACCGATGAGGAAGAAAGAGAAACGACTTTAGATAAATTCATGCCCTTTTTATTAGAAACAAGACTTCGCGAATTGGGAGCTAATATCGTCTTAGCGCCAAACTGGTCAGATAACGTTCAAGTAGACGGGAATCTCATTACAAGTCAAAATCCACAATCTGCGGAAAGTGCTGCTAAGGAAGTTATTCGTCAACTAAATAAATAATCAGGGGGCTATATAAAATGAAAACTGAACTTACATCAACACAACAGGTAATGAAACGTTGGAAAATGCACCGCAATGCCTTGCAAGAACTTGTCGCATTATTGCCCGAATCAAGCGGAACATGGCGCCCATGGGATGGCGGGATGACGACAATTGAACTTATTCATCATCTGGCTATGACTCCGGATTTCTTTTTTGCCGCTATTGAATCACGCGATATGATCGTCCCGCCCGTTCCGTCGACCATTTCGGAAGCTCGCGAGCTTCTTCAGCAATTAACCGCCGAGCACGAACAAAAGCTGGCCTCTTATTCAGAAGCAGATTTACAACAAGACGCAACTATTTTTGAAAATGTAGAGCCAATCGTAGAAGTGCTTCATCGTTTAATTGGACATGAGGCGCATCATAAAGGACAACTCTTCGTGTATGCCCGCATGCTGGGCGTAACACCGCCGTTTTATGTCGATTTAAGCGTATAATTGACAGAATTCATTGGAGAGGGGTAATAACGACGATGGAAAAGTTTGAGTTTTATAATCCGACTAAGCTTCTATTTGGAAAAGGTCAATTAAGCAGTTTGAAAAAAGAGATTCCGGCTTATGGCAAACGTGTTTTGCTATTGTATGGTGGCGGCAGTATGAAAAAGAGCGGCTTATACGATAAGGTCATCCATGAATTGAAAGAAATTGGCGCTACGGTTGTTGAGTTAGGAGGCGTTGAGCCGAACCCGCGACTAACGACTGTCAAAAAAGGGATTAACCTGATTAAAGAAAATCAGCTTGATTTCATTCTTGCCGTCGGTGGCGGCAGTGTGCTCGATTGTGCAAAAGCAATTGCCGCGGGCGTGCCGTACGATGGTGACGTATGGGATATCGTACTCAAGAAGGTGAAAGCTTCATCCAACTCTGTTCCGATTGGCACTGTCCTAACGTTAGCGGCAACGGGTTCCGAGATGAACGGAAATTCCGTCATCACGAATTGGGAAGAAAATGAGAAAAAGTCGTTTAACTCCATCCACGTCTATCCAAGATTCAGTATTCTGGATCCGGAGCTTACCTTCTCTGTGCCACGTGATCAAACGGTATACGGCATCGTTGATATTATGTCCCATGTCTTCGAACAGTATTTCCACGCCTCGAGCCATGCACCTCTTCAAGAAAGAATCGGTGAAGCGATTCTTCGCACCGTTATCGAGACGGCACCTAAGCTCGTGAACGATTTGAACAATTACGAATATCGCGAAGTCATGTTGTTGAATGGAACATTGGCTTTGAATGGACTAACCGCAATGGGGGTTAAAACCGATTGGGCAACGCATTATATTGAACACGCCGTATCGGCTGTCCATGATATCCCGCACGGCGGCGGACTCGCGATTCTTTTCCCACGCTGGATGGAACATGTCGCGGCTGTGCGTCCGGAGAAAGTGGCGCAGCTTGGGGTACGTGTATTTGACTTGGATCCGGCAGGAAAAACGGACACGCAATTGGCAGCGGAAGCGATTGAGTCACTCGTGAAATTTTGGACGTCCATTGGAGCACCTACTAAGCTCTCAGACTATGGCATTGATGATAAGGAAATTGAGTTAATGACGGAAAGAGCTATGCTCGCCGATCAAATAGGTAACTATGTTCCTCTTTCGAATGAGGATGTCAGAAAAATTTTGAGAAATTCTTTGTAATTTGTTGAAAAATGGGGCTGTCTCGAAGGTTCATACGACCAGAGAGATAGCCTATTTTCTATGAATAGATAAGCATTTTTATAGGTAATCCATAAATATGTAATTTGTTCTATGATTTCAATTTATCTTAAAATATTACGTAAATATGAAGATATAATAGGAGATTCAAATGAAAAATATGATTGATAAATCTGTAAGTACTAGTATTGAAATCGTTGAACGAGAAGCCTGGTTGGATTTAGTTGTTGCTGCTCCAGCGGACTATGTTGAAAGCTCCAAAGTTTCCTCTGCGCGATTGGGTGCGATGGTTGGAATTGCAGATTTAGGCGTACCTATCACGGAATTTAATCGGATTCTTGGCTTGGGAATTGGAAAACCTGTAAACGAAGCCGAGTTGGACCAGGCCATTGCGTGGATGAATGACAATGCCGCTGCTTCATTCGCTTTGCAAGTTTCTCCAAACGCGCTTCCAGAAGCCAGATTGGAGGAGTGGATTCTAGAAAGAGGTTTTAAAAACGCTGGAAATGGATGGGCGAAGCTATATAGAGATTCTGTACCTGTGGTAGATCAAGCGGTTCCTACTACACTTGATGTACGTCTTGTTGAGGCGCATCAGGCGGAAGAATTTGGCAGAGTTGCGCAGGCCGCGTTTGGTCTCCCGGAAACCATAATCCCATTATTATCGGCTATCGTTGGACGTCCAAATTGGAAGGCTTATCTCGCTTATGATGGAGATACTCCCGTTGCTTCCGGAGCGATGTTTCTGGATAACAAATGGGCTTGGCTCGGTGTAGATGCAACGCTGCCCGATTATCGTGGCAGAGGGGCACAAAATGCACTAATCAGACAACGGGTATCGGAAGGAATCTCTGCAGGAGTCGTTGGCTTTACGGCAGAAACCGGACAACCGCCTGAGGGACAAGAAGGTTCAAATAAGTCTTTTAACAATTATCACCGTTCAGGGTTTACTCGAGTTTATGCGCGTCGGAATTATAAATTTGGCATCTAAAACGCATCTAAAACAAATTGACGATTTGGGGTAAGCTTTTGAGCGATTCATCTCTAACAGGGGAAATACAGGGCGCTATTTCATCGAAATAGGCTCTTTTTCGCGTGGAGAGGGAACTGTGATCCCCTATTTATTCGTTTGCGCAGGCGCAGATGTCATAACTTTTTGTTATGCATGCCAAACTTAATGATAGTACTATTCTCGCATTCATCGTGTTACGGTATGGCTACAGCAGTCAAATTAATTGACCTGTATATAAATAAATTTATTTATGAATCTTTATTTTGTAATTTGTTGTGTATGTGAGAAAACCTTACAATGACAACATGTGCTTTTTCGCTAATGTGATTCTTTTTATAAAAGAGGAAGGAGTGGCCATGGTCGATTTCGAATGGTATAGAAGCTTTATTGCTATTTTTAAGCACAATTCCGTATCGGAGGCCGCTAAAACGCGGATAATGACCCAGCCCGCATTGAGTCAGCACCTCGCCTGCCTTGAATCGGAAGTCGGTGAACCGTTGTTCATTCGAACTTCACGAAAAATGGTGCCGACCGAACGAGGAAAGCAGCTGTATTCTCATCTAGCGCCCCTAATAGAATCATTAGAGGAAAAAACGATGGGTTTAAAATTGCATCTATCACCAACCATGAATCCGATCAAAATTGGTGCAACACCGGAGTTGTTCACTGAGAGCATATTGCCGCATTTATCGGGATTGAAATTGGATACGACAACGTACTTTGGGGACGCAGAGCAGCTGCTCGAACTTTTAAAAGAAGAACGTGTAGATCTTATTTTAACCAATCAAAGATTCTTAACGCCCGGAATCGAATATGTACGGCTTATGGAAGAGAGCTTTGTCATTGTTGCACCGATGGAGACGCCCGTGCCGGACTTCACGCTTTTGAAGGAGAAGGAAAGATGGCTTTCCGAACAAAAGTGGATCAGCTATGGCCTGGAACTTCCAATCATAAGAAGATACTGGAAAGAGTTTTTCAAGAAAGGACCACTCATTAATCCAGCCCATGTCATCCCTAGCATGCATTTAATTCTAAAGGCCGTTGAGGAAGGAGCGGGGATGAGTCTGCTCCCGACACATATTCTGAAACATCAGCATGGAACAAATCCGAGATGGAAAATCATTTTCGAAGATTTGAAGGTTCATAATGAAATATTCATTGGCTTTAAATCCAAACATAAACATGTGCTCGTCATCAATGAATTTATTCAGCGTGTTTCGGAGGATGTCAGGGATGAACCGAGAGATGTTCATTTGGCTTCGAACTCGCATTAAATAAAGTTAATAATTGCTTACTTATCGATTTTTCACGGGTAACGACAGAGATTTGACGGGTTAATCTGAAATCTGTAATCGGGATTGCTTTAATCGCATCATTCGTTTGGTTAATGAAGATTTCAGGCAAAATGGTAATGCCCAGATTGGCTTGTACAAAACCAAGGATGCTCTGTCCCAATTCAATTTCTAACGCGATATGTAACGTTTCTCCTCTTGTTGAGAATTCCTTTTCCACCAACATCCTGACATCGCACCCCTCAGGCAGCATAACAAAGGGGTCGTCCTTTATCTCATGAAAGGATACTTTTTCTTTATTTCCGAATAAGGGATGATTGGCATTCACAAATAAGAAGAAGTTTTCTTTAAAAACGGGGGTCGAGTGAAAGTGATGTTGTACGCCTCTGTCATCAAATAGGGCAGCATCGATGGTGCCATTTTCAATATTTTTTATCAGGTCAAAAAAGCTGTAAAACACCCTGAGTTTGAATGCCATTTTGATATCTTCCTGTTGATTAGCGGCCATATGGTTTGGCAAAAACATGGTGGCAACGCTTGGCCATGATCCAATGACAAGATCAACTTTGCCCTCTTCTTGACTTAGCGCAATCTCTCTTCTCAGATCATTTAGTTCGTTCATAATTTTCTTGCTTCTTTCAAGTAAAATCTGGCCGGATTGCGTCAGCGTTACACCTGTGGATGAACGCACTAATAATTGAGCTCCTAATTCATCCTCCAAGGTCCGAATTTGTTTGCTTAAGGCAGGCTGACTAATATGCAGGATTTCACTAGCTTTTGTTAAACTCTTCGTTTCAGCCGTCTGCCGGAAGGCTTCTAACCATTCGATCTTCACGTCCATCCCCCATAACTTTTGGTTATTCCTCACCTAACTTATCGGTAGTTCGAATCGCAGCTCTAAGATGTTACAGTATGGATACGGCAAACACGACGAAATGCTAAGATGATCTTTTGCATTTCGGGAACAAATTATTTACGTAAGTATACATGGAGCCCTGGTAATATATCCAACAATGGGGGTCTGGCCTATCTCTATTGAATAGGCTGTTTGATGGTTATGCTACTGGTTATGGTTTTAAAATATATGATGACTCTTTGCTCGATTAACAATAGGAGGAACAAATAATGGACCATTTATTTACACCCTATAAGCTGAAAGGTCTGGAACTGAAAAATCGTGTCGTCATGCCGCCGATGTGTCAATATGCGGTCAGGAATAATGACGGAGTCGTCAACGATTGGCATTATAATCACTATCTTAGCCGCGCCATTGGCGGAGCAGGACTGATCATTATTGAGATGACGGATATTGAGCCGGACGGCCGAATTACCGATTTTGATCTTGGGTTATGGTCTGACGAGCAGATCGCTCCATTAAAGCGCATCGTTGATGCCGTTCACCAATACGGGGCAAAAGTGGGCATTCAGATTGCTCATGCGGGACGCAAAGCGGAACACGCCGAAGTTCCTGTAGCGCCGTCCGCTTTTGCATTCGATGAGACGGAGACATACAAGACACCTCGGGCATTGACTACAGACGAAATCAAGCAAATGGTGGACAAGTATCGTTTGGCAGCTGAACGTGCTATCAAGGCTGGCGTAGATACGATTGAAATTCATGGAGCTCACGGCTATTTGATTCACCAGTTCCAATCTGCGTATACAAATAAACGCACGGATGAATACGGCAAAGATTTGCCATTGTTCGGCCAGCAGGTTATTCGAGCCGTCAAGAGCGTGATGCCTGATGACATGCCGCTTTTTATGCGTATTTCGGCCAGAGAGTATGTGGACGGTGGTTATGGGCTTGAGGAAAGTATTGCCTTTTCCAAAGTGTATAAGGAGGCGGGTGTAGACCTGTTTCATATCAGTTCCGGTGGAGAAGGGCCTATTCTGGCGCACGGAAGACCGGGTACCCATGTGGCGTATCAGGTACCTATGGCAAGAGAAATCAGGAATGCGCTGAATGTACCGGTTATTGCCGTAGGACGGTTAGATGATCCGGCATTAGCGAACGCCGTGATCGGCAACGAAGATGCAGATCTCGTGGCAGTGGGCCGCGGGATGTTAAGAAATCCGTATTGGACGCTTGAAGCCGCCAAAAAGCTAGGGAAAGAAATAGAGTTTCCTGGTGTATATGGCATGGGTTTTGGACTTAAATAAATAGATCATAATGAGAAGGCAGTCGGTGATCAACCGGCTGTCTTTTGTACGTTAACGGGAAGCGCTGTATTGGCAGGTTTAAATGATGTCAACATTATTCATGACGAAAAGGGATTTTGATTTGATTGAACATGAAAGCGTTTTTGCATTACGATAAGATCATGAAACAGACAAAGGGAGGTTATTCTAATGAGTGAAATTGCTGCACAAAAGCAAGGATCATCCGGCGGATTCCGGGTGAAAGTGCAAAGTTTCGGTCGTTTCTTAAGCGGCATGGTGATGCCTAATATCGGGGCGTTTATCGCTTGGGGATTGATTACAGCTTTATTTATTCCGACTGGGTGGATTCCAAATGAATATTTGGCTAAGCTCGTAGGTCCAATGATAACTTATCTTCTTCCGCTCTTGATTGGGTATACGGGAGGAACGATGATCCATGGCACACGCGGTGGTGTCATCGGAGCCGTAACCACGATGGGGGTTGTCATCGGGACGGATATTCCGATGTTTATGGGGGCAATGATTGTAGGTCCTTTCGCCGCGTGGGTGCTGAAGCAGTTCGATAAGTCGATTGAGGGTAAAATTAAGTCCGGTTTCGAAATGCTTGTTAACAATTTCTCATCAGGCATCATTGGAGCCATACTAGCCGTTCTGGCTTACACGGTTGTCGGTCCTGCCGTTCAGGTCGTGAGCAAAGCATTAGCTTCCGGAGTTCAAGCGTTAGTCAACGCAGGTTTGCTTCCGCTGGCCAATATTCTCATCGAACCAGGTAAGGTGCTGTTCTTGAACAACGCGATTAACCACGGCGTTCTAAGCCCGATCGCGCTTGATCAAGCTTCCAAAACAGGCAAGTCCATCTTATTCATGCTAGAGTCCAATCCTGGTCCAGGACTTGGTATACTACTGGCCTACTGGATTGTTGGACGCGGTGCAGCGAAACTTTCCGCTCCGGGTTCTGCTATCATTCACTTTTTCGGCGGTATCCATGAAATCTATTTCCCATACATCCTGATGAATCCGCGTCTTATTCTAGCGGTAATTGCAGGTGGTGTGACAGGTACTTTCACGTTCTCTCTTTTCAATGCAGGTCTGGTTGCGCCTCCTTCACCGGGAAGTATTTTTGCTTACATCGCTATGGCTCCAAAAGGCGGTATGCTGCCGATTTTCAGCGGCGTAATCACTTCTGCGATCGTTTCTTTCGCAGTAGGTGCTCTGTTGTTGAAAACAACGAAGCAAACGGAAAGCGAAGATTTGGATCAGGCTAAAGCTAGAATGAAAGAAATGAAGCAAGCCCCGGCTGCAGCGGCAGCAGAGCGTGTAGATGTTCCTGTAATGAAGTCTGCCAACAATGTGCAGAAAATCGTTTTCTCCTGCGATGCCGGGATGGGATCGAGCGCGATGGGGGCTTCTATTTTAAGAAAGAAAATGAAAGAAGCCAGCATCAATATTAACGTCGTCAATACAGCCATTAATGATATCCCATCCGATGCTGACATCGTGATTACGCATAAATCCTTGACGGATCGCGCACGAAACAAAGCACCGCAAGCTGAACATATTTCCATTGATAATTTCATGAAAAGCCCGGAATATGATGAGCTCGTGAAACGATTGGGTTAAATAGAAGGTTCTAACGCTGGCATCTTGCCGGCGTTATCTCCATTTTGTTCATGAGGAGAATAATCATGAGCCTCTCAAACAGGCATCGTCAAATCCTTGAGCTGTTAATGAAGCAAAGGGATGACATTACGGCAGGAGAGATAGCTGCTGAGATTAATGTAAGCACTAGAACTGTTCATAGAGAATTGTCTGAGCTGGAGACGGTTCTGGCGAATCTCAGTATAGCGCTCCGTAAGAAATCGGGGAAAGGGATTCAACTTCTAGCGGAGCCGGAGAAATTAGAGGCATTGAGGCAACTGCTCGATGGCAGGGTGAATGTGGCGTATTCAGCCGAGGAACGAAGAATGCTGCTGTTATGCCTGCTGCTTCAGGAGGAGGAACCCGTTAAGCTTTTTACATTGTCGCATGATTTAGCTGTCACGATTCCAACCATTACGAATGATCTGGATGAGTTAGATAGCTGGGTTAAGAGATCCAATCTCACCCTCGTTCGCAAAAGGGGTTATGGCGTTGAATTGAGCGGTACAGAAGCTAATAAACGGAGGATGATCTTACATCTGGCGAAGAATGGGCTCGATGAGTCTGATCTCTTTGGAAAAAATGAGAGCCAACATTCACCTTTAGCGCAAAAGCTTTTGAAGCTGATAGGTAAAGAGAATTTTACAAAAGTGGAAGAAGCGCTTTGGCTGGCCGAAGATGAAGGCTTAAGCGAAATATCGGAGGAGGAGTATACGAATTTACTTATTTCCCTCTCGATAACGATTGCCAGAATTCAGATGGGCAGACCGATCGAGGTGAATAGTGATCATCACTCGGCGCGTCCAAGCAAACTGCTTACCCATACCATTGATCATTTGACAGAAAAAATTCCAATCCAGTTAATGCCTGCTGAAATATCGTATATTGCTGAGCTGCTGGAACCTACTTCTGAACCTCATGCCAATTTGCTGTTTCCGATCGATGAGCTGAGTTACATGGAGATGGTATGGAAGCTGATCCGGAGAATGGAAAGAAGTCTAGGCGTTCCGTTCAGCGACGATCGTTCCTTGAAAGAAGGGCTGCTGAGTCATCTGGAGTCCGCGATTAAGCGGTTATTGGCGGGAGCTACGATTCGCAATCCGCTTTTGACGCAAATTAAAAAAGATTATGAATTACTGTTCGAAGCTATTCGGGAAGCTGTCGATGCGACTATCAGTGAAATTGCTATACCAGACGAAGAAATCGGGTTCCTGGTCATGCATTTCGGTGCTTCCATCGAGAGGCAGAAACAATTTAAGCGAAATGTAAGAGCCATTCTGGTCTGTACCAGCGGCATAGGCACCTCCAAAATGTTGGCTGTACGCCTAACGAAGGAGCTTCCGCAAATCAATATTATTGGCAATGCTTCCTGGTTTGAAGCTGCGCGTATTCCTAAGAAGGACTACGATTTAATCATATCGACTGTGGACCTACCACTCCCTTCCGATCAATACATGAAACTCAGTCCCTTATTGACGAAAGATGAGGCGGAGCGGCTAAGGCTTTTTATTCAAAATGTGACACTGCAAAAAGAATCGGGTGAACCGATTCACATGCACCTGGAGGCAGGATCAAAAGATCGGCTGCATCGCATCCAGTTCTATATTAATGAAATTGTAAGCATTATTGATCAATTTACGGTGTTTCACATCGAGCAAAGTTATGAAAACTTGGAAGAGGCCTTGCAGGATATATGCAGCTATGTCAGCAGATGGGGTGTCATTGACGAAGTAAAACCTATCGTTGAGCTGCTGCTTGCGCGGGAGAAGTTAAGCAGTCAAGTGATCCCTGACACGGGGCTTGCGCTCTTCCATATTCGAAGTGAACAGGTGAAAAAGCCTTCCTTCACTTTGTTTCGATTAGCGGATGACTTGCCGTTAGAAAGCGGGAAACAATCCGGCGTGAGACAATTGCTGCTTATGCTCGGTCCGCAGGAGCTCTCGAAGGAGAGCTTGGAAGTGCTTAGTGAAATTAGCTCTTTCCTGCTCATCCCTGAAATGATCGACCTGTTGAAATCGGGCAGCCAGTCAGAAATTAAACACTTTTTATCGCAAGAGTTAGCAGCTTTTCTAGAGAATAAAAAATAAATCGGATATGGGGAGAGATCTACGATGAGTATCTTATCAACCAATAAAGTAAAGCTGAATGCGAAACCCAAAGACAAATTCGAGGCCATTCGAATGGCGGGCCAATTGCTGGTTGATGCAGGTCATGCTTCAGCCGGTTATATCGATAAAATGATCGAGAGAGAGCAAACCTTATCGACATTCATGGGCAATGGATTGGCCATTCCACACGGCACACAGGATTCCAAATCATTGATCCTCTCCACGGGACTATCCATTGTTCAAATCCCGGACGGTGTAGACTTCGGTGACGGAGAGACGGCCAATCTGGTGATCGGGATTGCGGCTGCAGGCAATGATCATCTGGACATTTTGACGAATGTCGCGATGATTTGCTCGGAAGATGAGAACATCGAGCAGATTATGCAAGCTTCTACTCCTGAAGCGATGGTGAAGATTTTCGAAAGCGGGATGGAATGATGAAAGCTGTACATTTTGGAGCGGGTAACATCGGAAGAGGCTTCATCGGATTGCTTTTGTCACAAGCCGGATATGAAGTTATCTTCTCAGATGTCAACGATACCTTGGTGGAGCTGCTGCAGGAAAGAAAAACGTATACGGTGCGTTATGCGAATGAAGCGCAAGAGACCTTCACGGTTTCAGGCGTTACAGCGATCAACGGCAAAAATCTGGAAGATGTAGCCGAAGCCGTTGCACAAGCTGATCTTGTGACAACAGCGGTTGGCGTCAATATTCTGAAGCACATTGCAGGCGGAATTGCTAAAGGGATCGAGCGAAGGATCGCGAGGGGAGCCGCGCCGCTGCACATCATTGCTTGTGAGAATGCGATTGGCGGCAGTTCGCAGCTTAAAGAGCATGTGTATGCTTTGTTAAGTGAAGAGCTGCGTGCGAAAGCAGAGACGGCTGTTGCCTTTCCGGATGCTGCTGTGGATCGAATCGTTCCTATTCAGCATAACGAGGATCCGCTTCAAGTGACTGTGGAGCCTTTCTACGAGTGGGTTGTTGATGAGTCGCAAATGCTGGAAGGCTTCACTCGCATTGACGGCGTTCATTATGTTAAGACGCTAGAGCCTTACATTGAGCGCAAACTGTTTACCGTTAATACGGGTCATTGCAGCGCTGCCTATCTTGGCTATTTGCAAGGTTACGCAACGATTCAAGAGGCGATGGCTAATCCACAAATTGCTTCATTAGTGAGGCATGTTATGCACGAGACGGGTTCGATCCTGATCAAAAAGCATGACTTTGAGCTTGCGCAGCATGAGATCTATATCGATAAGATATTGCAAAGATTCACGAACCCCTACTTGATTGATGATGTAGCGCGCGTAGGAAGATCACCGATTCGTAAATTATCGGCGAATGATCGGCTGGTCAGACCAGCAATGCAAGGGTATGAGCTAGGGATGACCCCATCTTATCTTACTATGGTCATGGCTGCTGCCCTGCTGTTTAAGGATCCAGCGGATCCTGAAGCTGTCCAAATTCAAGCGGATCTGCAAGATCTGGGTCTTGCTGGGACGATTACCAAGTACACGACGATTGGGGAAGAGCACCCCATTCATCAGATGATTCGAACGCATTACGAACAATTTAAACAAACCGTTGTTTCTTAAAGAAAGGGGAGTTACCTCATGGCGAACATGATGACCAAACGTCTAACCGGCATAGCTGCTTCCCCCGGCATTGCGCTGGCCAAAGCTTTTCGATTGAATAAGGAGCAGTACGAGCCCGTGGCTGTGGAAGTGGCCGACAAGGATCAGGAGGTCCTTCGTTTTAGTAAAGCTGTGGAAGAAACCAAACAAGAATTAGAAGAGATTAAAGATTTGACTGAGCAGCGAATGGGTGCGGCAAAAGCGGAAATTTTCGAAGCACACTTGATGCTTCTTGAAGATCCTGATTATATAGATGCCATTATAGATAGCATTAAAGATGAAAGCATGAATGCGGAATTCAAGCTTCATGAAGTTGCAAGCAGCTTTATTGAAGTGCTCAGCTCGATGGATAATGAGCTGCTTCGTGAGCGCGCGGCTGATGTTCGTGACGTCACCGGGCGAATCATGAGCAAGCTTCGCCGCGTTTCCTATGCAGCGATTACGGCTATTAATGAACCGTGTATTCTGATCGCTGATGATCTGACGCCTTCTGATACGGCACAATTAAATCTTGACTATGTGCTTGGTTTTGTGACTGAGGTTGGCAGCCGTACCTCTCATTCCGCTATCATGGCTCGCTCGCTGGAAGTGCCTGCTGTTGTTGGTGCAGGTGAAGGGGTCAAAGACATCGCGACAGGTACGATGCTTATCCTGGATGCAGTTGAAGGTGTAGTGCTCGTCGCGCCAAGCGATCAAGAGGTTGAGGCGTATCAGACGCGTAAACAATCATACGACGAGAGAAGAGCCGAACTGCGCAAGCTCATCCATGAGCCGACGCTTTCTGCGGATGATCATCGTGTAGAGTTGGCTGCCAATATTGGCAGTGTGGAGGATTTGCAAAAGGTTCTTGCGAATGGAGCGGAAGGGATCGGATTATTCCGAACCGAATTCCTGTATATGGGGCGCAGCGCTCTGCCGAGCGAAGAAGAACAGTTTCAGATTTATAAACATGTTTTGGAACGAATGGACAACAAACCTGTTGTCATTCGCACCCTTGATATTGGCGGAGACAAAGAGCTGCCATATATGAAGCTGCCAGTTGAAAGCAATCCATTTCTTGGGTTACGTGCAGTACGTTTATGCTTGAGCCAAGAAGACTTGTTTCGTACGCAGCTTCGAGCGCTTCTGAGAGCAAGCAGTTATGGGCAATTGAAAATCATGTTTCCTATGATTGCTGTCATGGATGAGCTGCTAGCTGCCAAACAATTGTTGCAGGAGGAGAAAGAGAAGCTTATACAAGAAGGAATCTCAGTGTCCGCGAACATTGAAGTTGGGATTATGATTGAAGTGCCTGCTGCAGCAATAGCAGCTGATTCGTTGGCGAAAGAGGCCGATTTCTTCAGTATTGGCACCAATGACCTCATTCAATATACGATGGCTGCGGATCGGATGAATGAGACCGTTTCTTACTTATATCAACCCTGTCATCCGTCCATTCTTCGCTTAATCCAAATGGTTATCCAAGCTGCGAGCAAGGAAGGCAAATGGGTGGGCATGTGTGGCGAAATGGCTGGAGATGAGCACGCAATCCCTATTTTACTCGGCATGGGACTTCATGAATTCAGCATGAGTGCCAGCTCGATTTTACCTGCAAGAGCCTTGATCAAAAAGACCTCACAACAAGAATGGGCCGGCTATACCCAGCAAATTCTGGCGATGAGCAGCCAAGCCCAAATCAAACAGTTTGTAGAACAGAAGACAAGGAGTGATCTAGCATGATATCTCAAACTTTTACGGTGTTGAATCCATCTGGCTTCCATGCCCGCCCGACCAAAGTATTCGTTCAAAAGGTTGGCACGTTTCCCTGCAAAGTAAGTGTCATCAAAGGGGAGAAGAAGGTCAACGGCAAAAGCTCGCTGAGTATGCTGACGCTCGGCATTCAACAGAATGACGAAGTGACATTGGAAGTGGATGGAGAGCAAGAGGAGCAAGCGATGCAAGAGTTAGGTGCTTTGTTGACGCATATCTTTGAGGAGTAAAATGGTTCTGGTGAAAAACGAAAGTGTGAGCAGTGTGCTCACATTTTCGTTTTTTTGCATTTTTTGGGCTTCTCGAAAACAGCCAACTAAGGTGAGCATCCACTGCTATCGTTACTCCGAGCGGATGATCCACTAAGGCATTGTAAGCTAGGGGAGATGGAATAACTACCGTCAATCTGCGGTGCTCAGTAGCAGGGCAACGAAATAACAGTAGAAACTCAATCTATATCAGCGGTAGGGGACTGAATTTGGGTATTTTTAGCAAGATTAACAACAGAAAATCCAGCTACTTAGTAAAAAAATGAACAATTGCAGCAAATAGCAGGAGGAATCGGCGTTACCTTAAAATGACATAACTGTGTGTAAAATCCAAGGTCCTGATGCCGAGGTTGCGATCCAGCCTGGGGGAACTACGGGGCGTTATTTCTGCGAAATGGGCATTTTCCACAAGCGAGGGGAACTACAGTACACTATTTTGCCAATTTCACAGGAAAAAAGGCTCGCGGAGGACATATAAAGCCCTGTAGTTCCGTTTCCGCGGAAACGGGCTGAATTTGCTAGAATAGTGACCTGTAGTTCCCCAAAGGTGTATCGTCGACCAACTTAACGCTAGTATGAGGTTCCCCCTCCGCCAAAATGTCTCAGTAACGCTGAATTTTTAGCAACACTGGGTGATCTCCACCCCCAATTTCGCTTCTACCAGGCTCTTAACAAGCTAAACGCCGGAGGAGAAGGTAACTCCTCCAACGGTTCCTTTCTCCCATCGAACTACAGGACGCTATTTAATTGGAAATAGGTCCTTTTTTGTGTTCGTTAGCGGAGTAACTGGAATTTCTACTGTTAAAATTGGTACGGAGTAGGAATCTTGATGAAATAACTGGAAGTTGTGCAGCTAACTCAGTCAATTCGCCTCAATCCGGATGAAACTTGAGGAATTAGCGGAGAAATTTCCATCTAATTCCATGTGTTCAGCAGAAACGAACAAATTAGCAGCACTTTTTCCCGTTAACATTTAAGGGTAGGGGGAGGCCAAACGGCTAAGCCGCAAATGCCGAGAACCTGTTAATCCAGCAAAAACATGTATATTGAGCACCAAGCGCTGATCTGTTTATGCTAGGAGCACAACGGATGGGAGTGAAAACATGAATACAACAGAGCAATGGATACAAGAAGCATGGAACTCGGGAATCAGCAAAGTGATGAATGCAAGCCGGCGAATCGGAGCCGCATTCCCGCACGGCTCGCAGGATGGAAGGTTTCAACTTATGTCACCGCACTATTGGACAGCCGGCTTCTGGCCTGGACTGTTATGGCTCGCTTATAGAGACCGGCAAGCGGACGAATTACGCCAACTGGCTGAGAGCTGTGAAGAGCAGCTGGATGAAGTGCTGCAGGGCTACGAGCGGTTGGATCACGATATGGGTTTTATGTGGACGCTGACCTCGATCGCCAATTGGCAATTGACTGGAAATGAGCCATCCAAACGCAGAGCATTGATGGTCGCCAGCCATCTGGCAGGTCGTTTTAATTTGCAGGGCAGCTTTATCAGGGCTTGGAATCACCCCGATCGTGTCGGATGGGCGATCATTGACTGCATGATGAATCTCCCACTGCTGCACTGGGCATCGAAGCAAACCGGCGATCCCAGGTTCAAACATATCGCCATCGCGCATGCGAAGATGGCTGTGAAACATTTTATACGCGAAGACGGTTCAGCCTATCATGTTGTATGTTTCGATCCGGAATCCGGAGAACGGACGGGGGCGCTCGGTGGCCAAGGCTATGCCGAGGATTCCGCTTGGTCGCGTGGTACAGCGTGGGCGATCCATGGGTCGATTTTGAGCTACCAGCATACGGGGGATCTAGCATTACTGGAAGCGGCCGAACGTGCAGCCGACTATTTCCTTACACATCTTCCGGCGGACAAGGTGCCGTATTGGGATTTCCGCTTACCTTCATTCGAAGGGGCGCCGAGGGATTCAAGCGCAGCCGCCATTGCGGCAAGCGGGCTGTTAAATCTGGCAGCTGCGTGCCAAGGGGAACGGGCTTCCTTTTATAGAGATCAGGCATGTGCCATCCTGCAATCCTTATCCCGCAACTACGTGGCAGATGATTCGGAAGAGGCCATTCTCGTTGCGGGCACCGGCAATTTGCCTGGCAATCAGAACATCAATAAGCCGTTAATCTATGGCGATTACTTTTACATGGAAGCTTTGTCCAAGCTGCGAGGTCATTCCTCCTTCTGGGAACCGGAGTCTCAGCATATTTAACTAATATTTTACAGGTGTATGGTCAGAAAAAGTGTATATTGCAGATACCCGCACAGCAAGCGCCTGTTTACTCATCGAAATCATGTATATTGTGCGAACGAACCAAAGCCCGGTAAGATGGGCTCAATCACAAGACGAGGAAGTGACAGCAATGAATAAGATGCTCCCGCCATCCTCGCCGGCCATCACAGGTCAGCCGAAAGCTTCGGCTAAGGCCAAACCCAACTGGTTGGTAAGGAAGTATGGAAAGCGGGTTTTGAAACAGAACATCCCCTTGTATATGATGTTTCTGCCTATCATGATTTTCTTTCTGGTCTTCAAGTATTATCCGATGACAGGCCTTGTAATCGCCTTTAAGAAGTACAGCTTTATTAAAGGGATATGGGGCAGCCCATGGGCAGGGCTCAGCTCGTTTAAGCTGATATTCAGCAACGATCAAATGATCGATATCATTTGGAACACGCTTCTGCTCAGTGGACTGTCGATTGTAATCGGCTTTCCGGTTCCGATCATTCTGGCGCTATTACTGAATGAAGTGAGGAAAATGGCGTTCAAACGAATGGTTCAAACGTTCGTCTATCTTCCGCATTTTCTCAATTGGGTCATCGTCGGGGGCATTGTCATTACCATGTTCTCCCAAAATACAGGCACAATTAATCATGTGATCGATCGGCTTTTTGGAACGACCATCCCATTTTTATATAAAGAATCAACATGGATTGGGATTTATATCGGATCGGGGATATGGAAGGATGCCGGCTGGGGAGCCATTATTTATTTGGCGGCGCTGACGTCCATCGATCAGAGTTTGTATGAGGCCGCCAGCATCGACGGGGCCAATAAGTGGCAGCAGATGCTCCGAATTACGCTTCCGGGCATTTTGCCAACGATCATTATTATGCTGATTTTGAAAATAGGTCACCTGATGGAAGTAGGCTTCGATCAAGTGTACGTCTTGCAAAACGATGCGGTTTCCCAAGTATCGGAAGTCATTAGTACGTTTATGTACAAAATTGGGGTTCAGCAGGCGAACTTCAGTTTAGCTACCGCAATGGGGCTGTTCGAATCCCTTGTCGGCTTGGTGCTGGTCGTTCTAGCGAACCGGATCGCACGTCAATTTGGTCAAGGCTTATGGTAGGAGGAGGAACTCATGAGCAGCACTAGAGGAGAGAAATTGTTTTACAGTATCAATTATGTCGTTTTATTTGTCATCGGTATGAGCTGCCTGCTACCGCTCGTTCACATTTTGGCGATGTCCTTAAGCGATAAACATGCCTTGATGTCCGGAGTCGTTAGCCTCTGGCCCGTGAATTTGGATTTCAGCGGCTATGAAGCCTTGTTTAAGGAAACGCCGATTTTGAGATCGCTTGTAAACAGCGTCATTATTACAGTTGTAGGCACCGTTCTTAATATAAGTTTTACAGTGCTTGCTGCGTATCCCTTGTCAAAGCGCTATTTTATCGGACGTAAATTTTATTCGTTCGCCATCATTTTTACGATGCTATTTTCAGCGGGATTAATTCCTACTTATTTGCTCCTCAAAAGCTTGGGCCTTCTAAATAACTATGGCGCCTTATGGCTGCCAGGGTTAGTGAGCGTCTGGAACCTGATGGTGTTAAGAAGCTTTTTTGAAGCGTTACCTGAGGAACTGGAAGAAGCTTCGCGAATTGACGGCTGCTCTGATTGGAGGCTGATCATACAAATTGTATTGCCGTTATCGATACCGGTAGTGGCCGCATTATCGCTCTTTTACGGAGTTAGCCACTGGAACGCCTTCATGAACGTGTTAATTTATATCAATGATGCAAGCAAGTTAAACTTAACGGTTCTCGTGCAGCAGTTGATTCAGAACCAGACGCTTATGCAGGAGATGGCGAATACGCAGCCTGAAATGGCTATGAAGCTGACGCCTGAAGGAATGAAAGCAGCCGGGGTCATTGTCATGACACTTCCGATGCTAATCGTGTACCCTTTTCTGCAAAAGTATTTCGTGAAGGGTGTCATGATTGGAGCTGTAAAAGGGTGATTTACCAAATTAAGGAGGTGATCCAGCCCTTCAAAACGTGGTAGATTTAGACAATAACGAAAAGCATAGCGGCGGTTAATTCACTAAGGGGTGACAACGGAACATGAAAAAAAACAAGTTGATGAAAACAGCATCCGTGACATTAGCTATGGTTGTATCGAGCTCAGCTCTACTTACAGCTTGCTCCACGGGGAAAGAAGCGGCGAATACGGCTTCAACGCCTAGCAGCGGGGCAACTGCAGCAGCAAGTGCGAAACCGGCGGGGCCAAAACCGAAAATTACCGTTTCCATCTACGACCGGAACGCGGTTCCTGAAGGAGAAGGCACGATTACGAATAATCGCTGGACGAAGTGGATTAACGAGAATGCACCCGTTCAAGTTGAATTTATTCCGGTTCCTCGTTCCAATTCGATCGAGAAATTCAACGTCATGTTTGCTTCGGGCGGGGCGCCTGACTTAATTATGGAGTTTTCGAATCCGTTTATGAAGGATCTGGCTTCCAAAGGGCAAATCATCCCGCTGGAAGACGCTATTTCCAAATATTCGACGACGTATAAGAAGCTGTTCCAGGAAAATCAGAACATTCAAAAACTCACCAAATTTAACGGCAAAACGTACTTCTTCGGGAGAACGACACCGTTTACGTCGAACCACTTCCTGATGATCCGCAAAGACTGGCTGGATAAGCTTAAGCTTCCCATGCCTACGACGACAGAGGAATATCTGAAGGTTGCGAAAGCTTTCACCGAACAAGATCCGGATGGAAACGGCAAAAAAGACACGCTTGGAACCACCTTCTGGGATGTCGATTATTTCTTCCAGCTAGGTCAAGCGAGCGATGAGTTGATGCCGATGTCGTCCATTACTTCTTATCATTTGCTGAACGACCAATATACGCGGACTTGGGACCGCCCGAAGGCTGATCTGGCGTTCAAGAAAAGCTTATATGACGCAGGTGCGGTAGATAAGGATATTTTTGCCGACAAAACCGGTGCGAAAGCACAGCAGGATTGGGTTAACGGGAAGCTTGGCATTTGGGGATCCGGCGGTTTGGAAGGAGCAGCAATCTATAACACTTATGAGTCGTTCAAGAAAAACAACCCGAGCGCTGAAGTAGCGATCTTGCCGCTTCCGAAGTCGGAATTCGGCCAATTCTCACCGGCGGCCAACCCTAACATGCAGTTTGTGGCGGGTATTAATGCAACAGCCAAGAATGTGGAAGCCGTCGTAAAATACGTAGATTGGCTGATGTCGCCTGACGTGCAGAAGACACTCATGTTCGGGATGGAAGGCGTACACTACAAGGTTGGCAGTGACGGGTGTCCGAAGCCGATCGATGTGGAGAAAAATAAAAAAGAGCTGAGCTGGAACGGCGACTTCCAAATGATGACCCAAACCGGCTCTATGGGCAAATGCGTGGAGTATTCAAATCAGCTTGATCCGAATAAACCCCTGGACAAAGAATATTTGAATTTGATTTCACAAGCACGTGCAGCTTATATAACGCCGGATCGTCCAAATACAACGGAGGCTATTCTGCCAGTCAGCTTGCCGGATGATATGACAGTCATTAAGAATACGCTCAAAACGACTTTAACGAACACTTATACGAAAGCCATTGTAAGCGGTGCAAGCTACTCCGTTGACCAAGCGATGAAGGACGCGCAAGACACTTGGGAAAAGGGCGGTGGCAAAGGCGTTGACGAATTTTTGAAGAAGGCCTATACCGATAACAAAAAAGATGTTATTTTCACCAAAGATTATTACAAGTATTTAAGTAAATAAAACGGACCTGCCTGTCTTCCTTTCCGTTTAACAACTATATTGGAATAGAACGAAGAAGAGGCTTCTCCAGCGCGAGTCAGGCGCGGGGGGGCCTTTTTGCCATGTGTGCTTATGCAGCGAAATTATGTATATTGCCTACGCATTGGGGCTGTATGATAAGATAGTTGTACTAATCCTGTTAAGGAGAGAATTTCATCATGAGAAGAAATTGGTTTCATCGCTTGCTTCTTTCCTATTTACCGGTTCTCATCATGATTGTTTGTTTATTTGTTTTTATCGGAATTGTGCAGCTGAATGATCTCTCCAGAAAAGAAGCGATGAAATCAAGTCAAGTTTATGTTCAAAATATTCAAAACAGTATCGACATGTCGCTGAGATCTATCGAAATTATGATGCTGGAGACGATCACGAGAAATGTGAAGCTTACGACCTTTGCCGGCATGGAAAGCGATTCTTCGTTCATTATTGAACTTTCTCAGCTGCTTCAAAGTATGACGACTTCGAATGCGTGGATTGATTCCGTTTATATTTACAGATCAGGTGATGGAACAATTGTTAGCGATAAAACGATATTAAAAATTGATCAGTTCGGAGATAGCGCTTACATAGAAAGTAACTTAACGAACGTGCAAAAAGTACAGTGGAGCACCCCACGCATCTTCCGCACCATTCAGAATGGAAATCCGGAGGAGAGAGTTATCTCCATCAGCAGCGGGGTCCCCATCCATAGCAAAGGGATTGCACTGCTTGTCGTGAATATTAAGATGTCGGCGATTCAAGAGTTTCTAGAGAAATACGGGAATTCGGAAGTGAACAAAATCGCAGTTACCGATAACGAAGGCCATAAACTGTTCGGAGCTGCCGGACTAGAATCCAAAGCGGGGGATACGACGCTCGTGTCGGGATACACGGGTTGGACATATTCCAACAGCTTCAAGACGGAAGGGCTTGGCAACATTTATTTTTATATGACAAGCGGTTGGTTCGTCATCGGATTCCTTGGCATGCTGATTGGAATTGGCTGGGTTATTTACATAACGCGTCAAAACTACAAGCCGATTGAAACGATTATGTCGCGTATCCAGAAATATAATCAGGTGCATAAGCATAATCCAATTCAAGGACTGTCGGGTGATGAACTTAGTTATATCGATTACACGCTGAGCAATATGATCGAGGTTAGCGAGGAATACGAGACGCAGTCCAAGGTAAATGAAAAATATAGACAGCTTATGTTGTTTAAGGAGCTTGTCGAAGGAAGCAACCCGATTGACCGGGCGGAATGGGAAGCGGAGCTTCGCCAGATGGGCATTGCTTCCTTCGGTAGCGCATCGGTCAGCATTGGCGAGATCGATAAATATATCGATTTTCTAAGCCAACATTCCCGGAGAGATCAGGGGCTTTTCAAGTATATTTTGAAAAAGGTCGTGGAAGAGACAGCGGAAGCGAAAGGTCTTCGCATTTGGCAGGAATGGCTGACGAACCACCGGCTTTGCATCATCTTTTTTGAAGAGCAGCAGCAGCCTGCAGAATCGCTTATGTTGGAAGTATCCGAGCAGGCGCGCAAGTGGATGCAGGATAACTTGAATTTAACCGTAACCTTCGGCTTAGGGAACACCGTGCCGGAAGCAAATGCCATCGTTCAGTCCTATGAGGCGGCTGCAAGGGCTCTTGACTATAAATCAGCGCTTGGCAGCAATCGCGTTATTGGACATTGGGAGATTGAGCTTTTATCGCACGATGATCTTTACGTGTATTTGCAATATGTGCGCACGATCGCTCAAGCATTCCGCGTAGGCAATGACGGCTGGGAAGAACAGTTGCGGCTCCTGTTTGAAGGGCTACGTAGGCTCATGCTGCCGAGGGAAGAAATTAGCGGTATTCTGAGCTATATGAATTATTATTTTTACCGGGAAATGATGGAGCTGCCTCCGGACTATCAAGAACTGTGGAATCGCGAGTTTCGGACGCCTTGGGATGAAAATATGGATGCGCTCGAAACGTTGGAGGAGCTGGAGTTTTTCTATTCGAAGACACTGACTTCCTGCGCCAGAAAAATAGAAGCGATCCGCGAGAGCAAAGGAAATCATGGCGTCGTTCAGAAAGTGAAGGCGTATATCGAGGGAAATTTCAGCAATCCCGATCTGTCCCTTTCCAGTCTAAGCGATCAGTTTCATATGAATGCTTCCAGCTTGAGCACTTTGTTCAAAGAAGACTTCGGCGAGAAATTCGTCGTGTACGTCTGCCAAGTTCGGATGGAGCATGCGAAGGAGCTGCTGCGTGGCACGAACCTGACGATTCAAGAGATTTCGGAGCGGGTCGGCTATGTACACCAGATGTCCTTTATCCGGGCTTTTAAGAAAATGATTGGTACTACGCCTGGTGATTATCGGAAGGTGCATCAGTAGTATAGGGAAACCTGAGGAGCGGGGCTGGAAGCCTTTTAGGGGGAACTACGGTCCGCTATTTGGCTGAAAAGCTGGCTTTTGGCCAGGCATGGGGAACTGTGGTCCCTTATTTTCAAGATATTGGGTGAATAATGAGACTAACCGGGAAAATAAGAGCCTGTAGTTCCGCTAAGCTGTCAGAAAGGCGTTTTTCCCTGAAATAGAGGCCTACAGTTCCCTTTCAGTTGAGGGCGGCGTGCGGGGGCAGGCCTGGTAGAGTACTCCATGTTCTTTTAGTGGAGACCTGACAAATCGGATATATTTATAAGTAGGACAATAAATTTCGAGGAGGAATTCAATGATTGAAGTACAAATAGACGACGTTATCTTCAAATTGCAAGAGGAACACGATTTTGGCTGGCTCGCGAGTTTAGGTCGTGTATTTCAGGTGTTTGATCAGCAGGACTCTGGGAATATAAGCTTTGGTGTTGAGAAAAATGCCGAGAAATTGTTCGTCAAATATGCCGGTGCGAAAGCAATAACATTTTCCGGTGACCCGCAAGACGCCATACATCATTTGAAAAATGCCATGCAAATGTATACCGCATTAAGTCACCCTTCGCTCATTCAACTAGTTGATCATTTTGAAGTTGGGTCGGGATACGCGGCTGTGTTCGAGTGGTTTGACGGGGAATCTCTTCACCCGCATTGGGCTTTTCCGCCGCCGGAGAAATATAACCATCCCCAGTCCCCCTTTTATAGATTCAAGAAATTATCCGTGGCACAACGGTTAGATGCGTTGGAACGAATCTTTAGCTTCCATGCCTATATCGAGAAAAATAACTTTGTTGCCATTGATTTTTATGACGGAAGCTTGCTGTATAATTTCTCCAAGAATGAGATGAAAATCTGCGATATCGATCTTTATCAAAGAAGACCTTATTTCAACACAATGGGGAGATTATGGGGATCTTCTCGATTTATGTCGCCTGAAGAGTTTACGCTAGACGCTGAAATTGATGGTTGTACCAATGTTTTCAACATTTGAGCAACAGCGTTTGCTTTGCTAGGAGGAGAGCGTGATCGTTCGTTTGAACGTTGGGATGCAGGAGAAGAACTCTTTAAGATCGCTTTGAAGGCTGTTGAACCAAGCAGGGAAAATAGGTATGGAAGTGTGTCGGCATTCAAATTGGCATGGGATTCGGCAGTTAAATAAAAAACAGTAGGTCGGGATCCCGACCTACTGTTTTTTTATTTAAAATCGCCTAGCAAATAATTATAAAAGGGTTCGTCCACCCAGAACTTATAGGAGTCGACGTTCAAGCCGGGGTTAATCTTTTTCAGACCAGCAACTACTTCGTCCGATTTATCGCTGAGGGAGAAGGACTGCGCATAGTAATGGCCTTTGCTGACTTTATTGTTAGCAATCACTTTATAGTCTTTCAATTCGGATAAGGAATAGTAGAGCGGCTGCCACCATGAAGAATAAATAAGTCCTGTTTGATCATTGCTGTTCTTTTTCGCATATTGGAGAATGACCTGCTGGAATTTGTTCTTTTGCTCAGCGTTATCAAATTCGAACTCAATGTCGTACTCCTTGGCATAAGCGATGAAATTGCCGTTTTCAATTTGAACGACTTGATAATCGTCGGTTTGTGTCGGCTCGCCCCACTCTTTTAAATAGATGAAAGCGGACGTTTTGGGCTCCAACTGTACTTTTGCCTGGATGTTCTCGCTGCGCAGCAAGCCGATCAATTGAATCGCATGCTTAATGTCCGAATGTCCGTAGGTGAGCGATTGCTTGGGATCAAAATTGGCATCGAAACGAGAATCCTTCAAATTGTATCCGGTAATCAAATTCTTCTTCAAAGCTTCATCGAAGACAGAACGTAAATCTGCGGATGAAATAATGTCCTCCGTGTGCCAGGCATAGTTAATTTTGCGGAAAATATCGTCATCGGAAGTCGTTCCAAGATAATGTTTGTATTGTCCATTAAACGTAAGTATTTTACCAAGCAAATCGTTGGCGAAGTTTTGGCTGGCAGGCGTATCCCCTTCGAATTCAGAAGATACAAGACCTGTATCAATGGCTGCGGCCAGTTCTTGGGCGGCTTGAAGCGTTAGTTGATTGTTTTGATCGTAGTCAATATGTACTTTGGCCAGAGCGGCTTTGATTTTATCTTTTGGATAAGTATAGGCGAGCTCTTGCAAGCCGGAGGCTTTTAAAGCTATAAAAGCGGCCTGTAATTGGGTAAGCGGTTGATCCCCCTGCAGCTTGCCTTCAGATAGTATACCTTTTTCGTGTAAAGCAAGTGCTGCGTTGTAATAGGGGCTGTCTTTTTGTAAATCTGTAAATACATTCGTTTGATCTTTCGCTTCCGCTTTCAAAATGTTGTTCACTGCGATAACGAAATCACCTTTGGATAAGGAGTCTGACAAGGTGATGGCATACTTATCATTCAAAAACTGTTTGTAGGAAACGGCAGAATCTTTCGCCGCAGCAGCGTTACTTAATGGGCTTACTGAGGCTAGGAGGACAGCAGTTAGAAGCGCTATCTGCAAGGGCTTGTGAGATTTCAATGATTTCATTGGCATGGAAAAGACCTCCGTTTAATTCTTATAGGAATACTATGTTTTATTGCACTATATCAGTAAAGGTAATGGGTGTCAACAAATATTGGTTGATATTTTTATAGATGGTCTGAATTGTGGCGAGGTTTGTTACAAATAAAGGAAATAACTTTCATGCAGAGAATAACTAGGAAAATACTTGTTTAAAGTCTTTGGCAAGAGGTGAATAATGTTAGGTGCTATGATAGGTTCACGAGATTTACAGATGATACTGTTCTAACAGTAGCCATAGCTGATGCTATTCTAAACAAGAAACAACATAATAATAAACTGTTTGATTATTACGCAAGCAAGAGATTAAATGCTAATAAATTAAGACAATACGCTAGATGGTATCCTAACGTTGGATATGGTCAAAAGTTCGAGGAATGGGTTGTGAGTGATAACCCCAAACCATACAGAAGCTATGGAAATGGATCGGCTATGAGGGTGTGTCCGATTGGACCTATATGAAATTTTTGCATTAAACGATTTATCACTAGGCGAAAGGAGAGATCAATCATGGTTCAGAGTACCAATGGGATTGTTATTGGAATTGATGGTGGCGGCACTCACACGCGGATAATGGTTGTAGATCTCACTGGGAATGTTCTTGCATACTTAGAAAATGGCGCCTCTTCCATATATAAGGATTTGCATGCTAGGGAAAATGTGCAATCCGCAATACAGTGGAGCACTTCTTACAGAACCGGGAATTATTGTGATTTCCGGGACGGGGTCTATCATTTATGCAGTAACTGAGGAAGGACAGCAGATCAGAAATTATGATCTTCATCATTATGCAGCTAGTGCTGCCAGATTTCTTGCTTATGAGGCCACATTTGAACTGCTATCAGGCAACATCGACGATAGTGACCATGAGTTGGTCAGCACGATCCTACAATTTTGGAAACTGTCCACTGTCAAAGAGTTATCTCAACTTGCCTTACAGGGTTTTGTGGTTGATCAGAGAGAACGCAATAGAAAGTTTGCTCAAATTGCCCCCTCAGTCACCGTAGCTGCTGCTCATAATAGTAAATTGGCTAAACGGGTTTGCGACCGGGCCATTCATCAGATAATGACAGGTGTAGAAATGCTTGCATCCTACTTCTCCAATGCAGAAGTCAACGTTTCTTTAGTTGGAAGTGTTGTTAATAGTGACTATTTCCAAGAAAGGCTTAGTTCCTTAATGCGTGAGGGAAATAACAAGAAATATAGGCTGATTAAACCTGCGTTCTCACCAGTAGCCGGTGCAGTATTGTTAGCACTAAAGCAATTAAACATCCCCATAGAGAAGGAACTTCTAGAAAGTTTAAGTCTTCATCCTCGTTCTCAGCATTAAATAAAATGTAACGACTACAGCCGATTAGACGATTGGTCGGTCTTTTCCATGCAAAGATAGCACCGGGACCCCGTGGGGGTTCCGTTTTTTTGTATTTTTTAAAAATAAAATTATTACCAAATTCATTTAATAAATTACATTTTATTAAAAACTCATGAACGTATAATGATTACAAGAGATATCCGAATACGATTTGGAAAGGAAAGAGGGAAGATGAAAGTGAAAGCGGTTTTAGGAGACTATAGAGAGAACGTAACAACAAAAAAGAAAAACAGTATCCTCCGCAGCATAAAAAGAGATTCTCTCTTATATTTACTCTTACTGCTGCCAATGGCGTATATCCTCATTTTTAAATATGCTCCTATTTACGGTGTATTGATGGCTTTCCAGGACTATAACATTTTTCAGGGTATTAGCGGAAGTGAGTGGGTTGGGCTTGACGTTTTCAAATTCATTTTTGAACAGAACAGTTTCTACCGTGCGCTTACCAATACCCTTGTTTTGAACTTTCTGGATTTAATCGCAGGATTCCCTGCTCCCATCATATTGGCCATTTTGTTGAACGAACTCCGGTTTGTCCGATTTAAAAAAATAACCCAAACGATTCTGTATTTACCTCATTTCTTATCTTGGGTCATTATCGGAGGCATGGTATACTTGATGTTTTCTACAGGCGGCATGGCGAATAGCGTCTTGTCCAGCCTTGGATTGGGCAATATTGAGTTTCTTTCTCAAAAAACGAACTGGCTGATCATGTATGTCGCTGTTGGGGTATGGCACAGTGTTGGATGGGGGACAATCATCTATCTGGCCGCCATTATTGGAATCAACAAGGAATTATACGAGGCTTCCGATATTGATGGGTGCAGCAGGATTCGTAAGATTTGGCATATTACGCTGCCGGGAATTAAGCCGACGATTATTATCTTGCTTATTTTGCAAATTGGCAGAATGATTTCAATTGGATTCGATCGCCCGTTTGTTATGGGGAATTCCCTGGTCAGTGAATACTCCGATGTAATCAGTACTTATGTGTATCGCATAGGAATCGGGTCCGGCGATTTCTCGCAGGCAACAGCCGTTGGGTTATTTCAATCCGTCGTAGGCTTGATATTTTTAGTAGCAGCAAATTTTATTGCCAAAAAAATCGGTGAGCAGGGAATATGGTAGGGAGTGTGAATTAATTGTTTAAAAAGCAAAGAATTAATGTAGTAGATGTAATTATTATGTTATTCATAATAGGGGTAGCCATTACGTGTCTTGTTCCATTTTTGTATATGATTGCGCTTTCTCTTAGCTCGAATAATGCCATCATTTCTCAGAAAGTTTCCCTGTGGCCGGTAGAATTCACACTTGAAACTTATAAAACAATCTTAAGTGATGTAGACATGATTTATACGCTTGGTTATACGATTGTATTGACTATTTTTTACACAATCATTTGTATGTTTTTAACCATCTGTGCTGCGTATCCGCTTACAAAGAAGAGATTAAAGGGAAGAGATTTTGTATTAACCATTTTAGTCATTACCATGTACTTTAGTGGAGGTCTCATACCTAGCTATATTTTGGTGAAAAATCTGGATTTGATGAATTCGATGTGGAGTCTGATATTGCCTGGCGCTATGAGCGTGTTCAATCTAATCATTCTCAAAACGTTTTTTGCATCGCTACCAGAAAGCTTGGAAGAATCGGCATCCATTGATGGATGCAATGAACTGGGAATCCTTTTTCGAATTATTCTTCCTCTCTCGATGCCTTCGATCGCAACTTTAAGCCTCTTTTATGCGGTTGACCGATGGAATGGTTTTCAAGATGCACTCTTTTATATAACAGACAAGAACTTGTACCCGATGCAATTAAAACTGTACCAGATCATAACTGCCAATCAGCAGTTAGATACTCAGCAAGGCGAAGGCAGTGTTGGCGCTTTTATTGTTCCTGAATCATTGAAAGCTGCGAGTGTCATGTTTGCAACGGTTCCTATCCTAGTTGTTTATCCTAAACTTCAAAAGTATTTTGTTGAAGGTGTCATGACAGGGGCAATTAAGGGTTGATAACGTGCTAGGAATCTTCCAAAAAAATAAATGGATAAAGGGTGAGGTTACAATGAAACTCAAAAAAATGTTGGCTTTAGTACCGGTTTTGACACTGGTTACCAGCGTGCTGGCCGCATGTGGCAGCGATCAAACCAAAGCAGGCCAGTCGGCTTCGACGGCAGCTCCAACGGCTTCAGGAGCGCCGGTTACATTAACCGTTGAAGTTTTTGACAGAGGGATTCAAGGGCAGCCGGATTTGAACAATAATACCTGGACACGGTATATCAATGATAATTTTGGCAAAGCGAACAATGCCATTGTGAAATTTGTTCCGGTACCTAGGTCGCAGGAAATTGATAAGCTCAATGTATTGATGGCTTCAGGCGAGGCGCCTGATATTTCCTTTACGTATGACGGTGCAACCGTATCCAGATACGCCAAAATTAATGGGATTCAACCCTTGGATGAGCTATTGGCTAAGCATGGTAAGGAATTAACGAATTATCTGGGCAAAACGGTTCTTCATTATGGACAATATAATGGGAAACAGATGGCGATACCTGCGAAAAGGACTTCACTGGCTTGGGGCGGTATGTTCATTAGAAAAGATTGGCTGGATAAATTGGGCATGCCGCTTCCTACGACCAGAGATGAATTATATAATACGTTAATTGCTTTCAGAGATAAAAATCCTGGCGGCGTCAATGGCGTTATTCCATGGGGATTGGCAGCAACCGGTATGAATTATGGCTTCGGTAATTTGAGCGAGTCCTTCTGGGAGAAGCAAACGGAGGAAGAATTCGTTACAGGACCAAGCTGGCTAAGACCTGGAAACAAGGATACACTAAAATTCCTGAACAAGCTTTATAACGAAAAATTGATCAGCCCTGATTTTGCGCTAGACAAAACAGCCAAGCAAGCTGATGCTGATGTTACGAATGGGAAAGTTGGATTCTTCAGTGCTAACTGGGATTATCCGCTAAGGCAAAATATTAGTGAGCCACTAAAAACAAATGTGCCTACTGCGAACTTTGTTCCTATTGATACCTTCAAAAACTATGAAGGGAAATATAAGAAAATCGCTTACAATGAAAATGGTGTGAATGTTTTTATACCGAAGAGCAGTAAAAACGCGGAGTTGGCAATCAAGTATTTGAACTGGATGTCCGATCCTAAAGTCTTATTCTTCCTGCAATACGGTCAGGAGGGAGTTAACCACAAGATGGTGAATGATATGCCGCAAGTGATTACTCAAACTGGTGATAATATGCAAACGAGTTACCTAAATCTTGATTATACGCTGGTTGTAAATGGTGTGGAGCTTGGCGATCAACAGAAGAATATTAAGGCTTTAGCTGCTTCTGCTCCAGGATACGAAGCTGTTGCTGAGAAATCATACCAGATTAATACGACAGATACGTATACAGGTTACTATTATGAGACGCCGAATGAGTCCAATATTAAGTTTGGCAAAACACTTGGGGATCTGAACAAAACGATGACAGACAAACTTATCGTGTGCAAGCCGGCAGAATTCGATGGTTTGTATAACAAACTAGTTGCCGAGTATATGGCAGCCGGCGGGCAAGCCGTCATGGACGAAAATGTGAAAATATACAAAGCCATGCAGGCGAATAAGAAGTAGTTATCAGGTTGACATATATGAAGTAAAGCCTATGGACATGACAAAACTATGTCCATAGGCCTTTCTTGTGAAACGCCATGCAATCTTGTTATCTTGCCGGTATGCAGATAAAATTAATGATTAGGGTAGATCAGCTATCTAGGGGGTACTTATGTACAGTGTTATGATTATAGATGATGAACCATGGGCGATAAAAGGGATAAAGAATGTATTTAACTGGGAAAAATATGGTTTCGAAATCACAGGTACGTTCACAAGTGTCCATAAAGCAATCGAGTTCATCAACGAGGAGTGCCCTGATCTTATTTTTACAGATATTAGAATGCCCGAAATTTCCGGCCTTGAGCTCATGCGGATGACCAAAGAAAAGGAATTGGATGCTGAGTTTGTAGTTGTAAGCGGTTTCGCTGAGTTTGCATATGCGCAGGAGGCCTTAAGATATGGCGCGTTGGATTATTTTCTAAAGCCCATAGATATTGATATGGCCGATCCTTTAATCGAAAAGCTGGCCCTGCATTTTTCCAAGAAGAAAAGTGTTCGAAATAACCTGATTTTAGAGGCTTTAACGCTACCGGATAAAAGTGAATTAAATCGTTTAACACCCTTCTTTGATCGTTCGTCGGACGATTATTTTCGTGTGCTTGTCATTTATTCCAATAGTGAGAAGAAGGCGTATAAGAACTTAAAATTTTTCGATCGAAAACAGACATTGGAAATTGATTTCGGATCAAGAAAGACGTTGTATATTCTAAAAAGCGATCAAAAATCAGAGTTGGAACATGATTTAGATTACACAGTTTTCGAGGGATTAGATATAAAAGTGATAGGAATCAGCAGCATTTCAACGAATTATGAACATATGGCCAAGTTGATTAAGGAAGCAGATCTCGCAGCGTCTCACATATTTTTAAATGAAGAAAAAGGTATGTTTGAATACGAACCAAGGTTTACTTTGGTGAAGCCGTTAATAGACGAAATTTCTGCAGTCATCCAAGAACATAAGTTTGATGAAATGGATTACAGCATAGAGAGAGTCGTGGACTTTTTCAGGCAAAATCACCTAGGTATGGGAGAGGTCGTATACCTATGGAATCAAGTGGTTAGTGTGTTGGTTGGCACCTATTATGAAGAGTTGAAAGACATGGAGCTTGATTTCTTGAACTACTCTGAACTGAAAGAACGGTTTGAGAACTTTGAATCCTTATGCAGTTTTTTATACGACATTCTGATATACATCAAGCAGTTGAACGGTCATACGGTTAATGAGGGGGATATCAACGCTTATTTTAGCCAGATGGTTAAATACATCGACACTCATTTTCAATCCAGGTTATATCTGAAAGATTTGTCTGCTAAATTTTATATCAACCAAGTCTACTGCTGCCAATTTTTCAAGAAAAATTTGGGCAAAACCTTTTCGGAATACGTCACGGAGTTGAGAATAAAAAAAGCGTGCGAGCTTTTGAAACATACAGAATTATCCATTGAAGAAGTTGCGACGAAAGTAGGATACTTCGATTATTACTATTTCAATAAAGTGTTCAAGAAACAATGCGGGATCACGCCTACGAAATTTAGAAAAAGTTGATGGTTAGCGATCGGAGTGGGGATTTTGCAGATTAGTAGACTTAAGCTAAAACATCAGATTTTACTCATATTTTCATTTTCAATTATCATCTTTACATCCATGGAGTTGTACTTCTATTACAGCTTCTATGATCTCACGCAAAAAAGAGCTTCCAATTACGGCAATAAAATCATTGAGCAAACACGCCAGAAGATAGATACCGTATTTAATGATTTAGAAGTAAGCACAAACATAGTCGTTAACAATAAAAAAATCCAGGAATTTACCATAGCGGATGATGATTATAAAAGGGCTTTTGATATCGGGGCTTATGTGATTGATCTCATGGAGTACATGAGGTCCTTTAATTCGTATGTCAATGGTATCGTTATTAATGACAGCGAAGGAAGACGAATTTACAGTTTAGCCACGTCAAATGGCGATATATTTTTTTCAAACCAATATGCTGAATTTATTAATTCTTATAAGCTGGACAGCGAATCTGTTGAAAAAGGCATCTATACGAATATTCTCAAAGACGAAAAAACAGGAAGCGAATATTTCTTTTATATAGCACCTATAATTGAAGCTATTGGCGGGGTTCATTTTTCACAGCAAACCGGCTATTGCTCTGTTATGGTGAATACGGATAGGCTGCAAGAACTAGTTAAAAATACAGATTTGACGCCTAATTCTACTTTGTATTTATTAAACAGCCGAAATGAAGTCATAGCATCGAACAATACGAATTTCCGTGGCATTTTATTCAAGGACATACTCTCTGTAGACCGGGATAGTTTAACGAGTGGTGTCAAAACCAATATCAACGGGGAAGACGTCATCGTTCAAGAAAAAGATTTGGAGCAAGCAGATGGGTGGCGGATCGTAAGTATTATTCCGGTGCACGAATTGACAACCGACATGAACGCGATCAAAAATGTTAGCATTATAGCAGGTATCGGTATCATTCTAAGTTTAATTATATTGGGGTATTTTTTCTTAAATAATTTGACACGACCTGTCATGGGGCTTGTTGCCGATATGAAAAGAATGGGTAAAAGAGACATGGGCTTTCGGGTTAAAGTGCGCTCAACGAATGAAGTTGGTGTTCTAGCTTATGATATCAACAGCATGATAGACCAAATGGAAGAGATGGCAAGCAACATCTTGAACACGCAGGCAAGGTTGTACGAGTCAGAAATTAGCAAAAAACAAGTTGAATTTTCCGCATTGCAGAGTCAAATCAACCCGCATTTCCTGTATAATACATTAAATTGCATAAGCAGTATCGGGCTTGAATATGGCAGCAAGGAAATTGCACAGATTACTTCCTCAATGTCGAAAATATTCCGTTACAGCATTAAAGAGGATGAGGTAGTTCTTATAAGCGAAGAAATTCAGTGTGTGCAGGCCTATATGAATATTATTTCCATTCGATATGAGAACAAGTTTATGATGGAAGTACATGTGGACGACAAGCTAATGCAAATGAAAACACCTAAAATGATTTTACAGCCTATCATTGAAAATTCTGTTTATCATGGCCTTGAGCGTAGAGATGCAGGAGGAAGTTTACATGTCAAAGGTCAGATCGATACGAATGGCGATGTCTGTTTTCAAGTGACGGATTCCGGAATCGGGATTGGCTTTGATGAGCTGGAAAGCTTAAAGGCGAAGCTACATATGGACTACTCGGAGAGAGTCAAGAACAGTCCGGATGGGAAAAGCATCGGTCTTTCCAATATTAACAAAAGGATTAAGCTGATGTTTGGAGAAGGTTATGGGGTAAGCATAGAAAGTAAGTTGGACCTGGGAACTACGGTGATTGTGAAGATTCCAGCTATTAGTAATTAAGAAGTTGCAGGCGTCGCGGCGGTATAATTGCGGGAGTAGAGTTGAATGAAGTAGTTTACTATTCTGGAGGAATGTAAGATGAGATCGGAAGATCAGATTAAGCGTATGATTCATCAGTTGGAACAGACCGTGCAGCGGCTTAACCCAGCAGAAAACGGTGAGGAAATCAAAGAAATTCGTTCCAAAATTGAAATGCTGGAATGGGTATTAAACGCTCCTGTCGGAAAATATCACGCATAAAATATGAGTTCGAGTATAGGCTTAAGGAGGTTTATATGCGAAACCAACAAATACCCGGCACAGAATTAACACCATCCGTTATTTGCCTAGGCACTTCGAATTTCGGTGAATCGGTGAGCCGAGAACATGCCTTCGAAATGATGGACCGCTTTTTGGACAGGGGAGGCGATTTTCTCGATACGGCCAAAGTGTACTCTGATTGGGTGCCGGGCGAGCGAAGCCGCAGTGAAAAGCTTATCGGGCAATGGTTGAAATTGCGTAATAACCGCAGTCATATCGTTCTTGCTACAAAAGGGGCACACCCCGAACTGGAGACCATGCATATACCGCGTTTAAGCCGGGAAGATATTTATGCTGATGTGGAGATGAGTATAGGCCATTTGCAAACGGATTATATCGATCTGTACTGGCTGCATCGAGATGATCCAAATCGGCCGGTCGAGGACATTATGGATACCATGCATACATTGGTGCAGCAGGGGAAAATCCGATATTTTGGCTGCTCAAATTGGCGATCGGATCGAATAGAAGCCGCGCGTCAGTATGCAGCAAGCAAAGGAAAACAAAGTTTTGCCGCCAGCCAGAACAAATGGAGTCTCGCTTCGTATCCTCCCGGAAACGATCCTATGATGGTGACGCTAGATGAACATGAGCTGAATTATCATGAAAGTACAGGGCTGCCTGCGATCCCTTATAATTCACAGGCATCCGGCTTTTTCAGCGGTCGATATACAAGCGAAATGCTGCTTCAGCCTAGTCCGGAAAATAAAAAAATATGGAACCTATGTAGTGAAAGTAATTTACTTAAGCTGAAGCGTGTCGAAACGCTCGCACGGCAGTTGGATCTCACGATGACTCAGGTCGCGCTCGGCTACTTGCTTGCTCATCCTTTTCCTGTCTTTCCGATTTCCGGCTGCAAAACGATCCGTCAGCTGGAAGATTCCTGTGCTGCAGGTGATGTACGGTTAGACGATCAGGTTTTTCAGGAATTGTATGGGATCCACTGAATATTAGTTGGAAAGGAAGTGTACTTGTGAGATTAAATCATCTTAATTTAACTGTCAGTGACGTTAAAGCTACGATTGATTTCATTGTCAAATATTTCGGAATGGAAGTTAGACACACGCGCGGAAATGGATTCGCTGTCCTATTGGACGATGGTGGCTTAGTACTTACCTTGATGAAAGGCGACCAAGTCACTTATCCTAGCACCTTTCATATCGGCTTTATTCAAGAAAGCGAAGATCGGGTGAACGAAATCTATCAACTCATGAAGGATGATGGCCTTTCTGTGAACCCCCCGCAACGATCGCACGCTTGGACTTTCTATGTGCAGGCACCTGGCGGGTTTACTGTTGAAGTACTATGTTGATAGGACGATAGTTGAAATAGATTGTGGAGCAGGTGCCAACAAGGTACCTGCTCTATTTCTTATTGCCTATAGAAACAAATTAGGCGCTTTACTTATTTTGGGAAAAACTGCGAAAAACCATTGACTTAGTTATAAAATGAATAGTAATATTATAACTATGAAGAATAAAACAAATAAACCCCAACGATCACCACTTGCGTTAGCCATTCTCGCCCATCTGGCCGAAGAACCCATGCATCCATACAGAATGCAGCAGCTTATTAAAGAAAGAGGGAAGGATGAGGTCATTAACGTCCGCCAGCGTACAAGTATTTATCAGACCATTGAGCGCTTGCTGAGGGAAGGACTCATTTCAGTTCAAGGAACCTTAAGTGAAGGGGGGCGCCCTGATCGAACCGTTTACGAATTGACCGAAGAAGGAAGGGAAACATCGAAGATTTGGCTTAGGGAAATGCTTTCGGACCGGTCGCAGGAATATCCGGATTTTCCCGCAGCCATCTCTTTTCTCACCCTGTTGACTCCCGAAGACGTTCAGCGGCAATTCGAGAGAAGAGAAGGAGCTCTTCAAGAGGCCATTCTACGCACGGATTCGCAGTTACTGAAGTATAAGGAATCGGTTCCCCGATTGTTCATGCTAGAGGTTGAACATAGCCGGGCCGTATTGCAGGCTGAACTTGAATGGCTGAGGGCTGTCATCGAAGACTTACGCACGGGTGAACTCTCCTGGAATGAGGAATGGATACGTGAAATAGCGGAGCGACTGAGTAGTCCAGATTAACATCGAAGGGATAAACATACGATTTATACGGTTCAAATGAAGGGCAACTTCTGAGGAGGAGATTGGAATGATAAACTCAACCGTTATTCAATCCAGTACAACGAGAATCGACTCGACTCATACAGTAGGTTCTGTGATATCCAGAGACGGCACCACAATCGGTTATCGGCAGTATGGTCAAGGACCGGGCGTGGTGGTAGTACATGGCGCCAATTTATCGTCACAAAACCTCACGCAGCTTGCGATGCGGCTAGCCGATGCATTCACGGTCTACGTACCTGACCGCCGTGGACGTGGTTTAAGCGGACCTTATGGTGAAGATTACGGTATCCGGAAGGAAGTCGAAGATTTGGAGGCACTCCTGAACCTATCGGGCGCCAGCCTTGTCTTCGGGATCAGCTCAGGGGGGCTTATTGCGCTTGAAGCAGCACGTGCCTTACCGGCAATTCGCAAGATTGCCCTTTATGAACCCGCGTTGTTGATGAACTCAGAGAGGACGAAATGGCTAGCTCGTTATGACCGGGAGATCACCGAAGGCAAGACAGCCGCCGCTCTCGTCACGTGCTTGAAAGGCTTGCAGCTGGGCGGACCAGTGCTTAATGCCATCCCCCGGTGGCTGCTCGAGTCCATGACGAACAAAATGATGGAAAGCGAGAGCAAGAAGGCGAAGAAGGGCGACGTAACAATGCGAATGCTCGCACCGACGCTGCATTATGACGGTCAGTTACTCATGGAGATGACCGGCACGGTGGACCGATTTAAGTCCTTGAATGCCGATGCTTTGTTACTAGGCGGCAGTAAAGGATTGTCGTATCTAAAGCCTGCGCTTGACGCACTTGAGAAAGTACTGCCTCAAGCTGCAAGGATGGAAATGCCTGGACTTGATCACGGAGGAGCATGCGATATCAGCCAGACGAATCGGGGTGGCAAGCCGGATTTGGTGGCGGAAGAGCTGCGGCAATTCTTTACCTAGGTCTACTCGCCGATGGAGAGCAGGAAAATTTATGTATTTCGCGAATATCAAATGAACAAATAATTTATCGATGGTCAAAAACAGCCATGCAGGCACAGTGTAGAAATTTTGACCTAATGAAGGAGAATCATTAGATGTCTATTGATAATCGCGAATGGCAAATTCATAAGCCCAATGAATCAGTCATAGATTGGCTGCTTGGCGGGGATCCTGCAATCCGTTGGCAAGTGATGCGTGACTTAACCCAAGAGTCCGATGACCGTGTTGCTGCTGAGCGGTCGCGGATTGCATCGGAAGGTTGGGGCGCCCGGGTGCTTGGATTGCAATCTTCCAAAGGCAACTGGGGTGGCGAAGCCGACGCACGGAACTGGCTATGTACGAGCTACACCCTTCTGCTTTTGAAGGACCTGGGCCTAGATCCGTCAGGGGAGGAAGCACGGAGATCCATCGGTCTCGTGCGTGACAACATCACTTGGCCGCAGCAAATGGGAGGCCTACCGTACTTTGACGGCGAGACAGAACCCTGCGTCAATGGGTGGATACTCGGCGCGGGCTCCTACTTTGGAGAGGGCAGCGCTCGGCTAGTTGATCAACTTCTTGGAGAGCAGTTGGAGGACGGAGGCTGGAATTGCAACGCTCCTGCAAGCCGGCGATCCTCATTCCACAGCACGATCTGTGTTTTGGAAGGGTTGTTAGAGTATGAGAAAGCAAAGGGAGAAACGGCGGTAGTGACGGAAGCTCGTATCCGGGCCCATGAGTATTTATTGGAACGCCGCATGTTAAGGTCTCTGTCATCGGGCGAGGTGATCGATCTCAATTGGACGCGGTTTTCGTTTCCGACGACGTGGCATTATGACGTATTACGCGGTCTGGATTACTTGCGCAGCGCAGGCGTCAAACCCGATGAAAGGGTTGCCGAGGCCGTCGGTCTGGTAGCGAAGAAACAAGACGAGAACGGGAAATGGCCGCTTGAGAACGCACATTCCGACCGAGTTCACTTTGACATGGAAGGTGTTGAAGGCGAGCCGAGTCGTTGGAATACGCTTCGCGCCTTGCTAGTGCTTGATTGGTACTCATCACGTTGAGTTGAAAAGCGTTTAGATCCTCAGCCACTGCTGTGGGTCTCTTTTTTATTAATTAGTGATTGACTAATCAATAACTGAATGATAAGATGATCTCAAGTTAGTGATTGATCAATCACAAATAATGAAAAATGGAGCTGATGAAATGAAAAAAGCGATTGTAATAGGAGCAACAGGAGGCACGGGAGCGGCAATCACAGAGGAACTTGTCAAAAGAGGTGTAGAAACCATTGCATTTGGACGTTCTCGCCAGAAATTAGAGCAGTTCGCCAGAAAGCTTGGAAATCCGAAGCATTTGACTCTTTCTGTAGGAGACGCGATGCGACCTAAGGACATAGTGGCCCATGCGGGTGGGGCAGACGTCATGTTCCATTGCGCGAATGTACCTTATCACGAGATGGTAAACAAGCTGATTCCTTTAGGCGAATCGGTGATGGAGGCCGCGGAACGGCTCGCTATCAAAGTTGTAGTGATTGACGGCATTTATCCGTATGGCAGAAAACAGATGGAGCTGGTTACTGAGGAGCATCCCAAGCAGCCACATACGAAAAAAGGAAACGTTCGACTGGACTACGAACGGATGCTTTTCAGCCAACGATGGACCAAGGCTCAAGTCATGATTGTTCGCTTGGCAGATTACTATGGGCCAACGGCTAATGAAGCCTCCTATTTAGGCTCAACCTTGGAAGCCATCGCAGCTGGCAAACTGGCTTTTTTCATCGGCAACATGCAAGTCCCTCGCGAATTCGTCTATTTACCGGATGCAGCTGCAATGATTGCCGAATTGGCAGGTAAAGATTTCGCTTACGGGCAGAATTGGCATATTCCAGGTGCCGGTCTTATCTCAGGACGAGAGATCGTGCGAATTGCGCAGTCGGCAAGCGGATTTGTTAAACCGATCATCCCGCTAAAAAAATTAGGTCTATCGTTGATTGGCATGAGCGTCCCTGTGATGAAAGAAGTCGTCGAGATGCTTTATTTAACCGAGGAGCCCCTTGTGTTAAGCGGAGAAAAATACAAACGATTTATCGGACCGATCGTAGCAACACCGTTCAAGGAAGGGATAACTTCGACAATTAAGGCTTTGCAGGAAAGAAGGGTCTCCTCTGATCAAAAGTAATTGATGAATCAATAAAATTTTGGATTCCACATTCTACTCCTTCTTCTATGCACTAATGATTAATTTGAGACAATAAAGGATGGATTATACAAGTGGAAAGGAATTCCAATAGATTAAATAGAAGTATAATTTTAGAATCTGACGTAGGAGGAGAAGAAAAATGGCAGAAATTCTAATATTTCATCATGCTCTGGGTCTGACCCCGGGGATTCACAGTTTTGCCGACGAGCTTAGAAAAGAGGACTGTACATGTTCCTGATCTCTATGAAGGTCATGTGTTTACGACCATCCAGGATGGCATGGCCTATGTCAAGGAGATCGGATTCGATGAGATGCTGGAGCGCGGTGTTCGTGTGGCACATGAGCTTCCAAGAGACATCGTTTATGCAGGGTTTTCGCTGGGTGTATTGCCTGCACAGAAGCTTGCCCAGACTCGGAAGGGCGCTATTGGCACGCTGCTTTTTTACTCCTGTGTGCCAACGGCAATGTTCGGATCACCCTGGCCAGCGGAGCTGCCGGTTCAGATTCACGGCATGGAGGCTGATCCGTATTTTGTTGACGAAGGTGATTTGGAAGCGGCTCGTGAGCTCTTGGCTTCGGCCAATCAGGCCGAACTGTTTTTGTACCCGGGCGATCAACACATGTTCGCTGATAGCAGTTTATCTTCTTATGATGCTGATGCGACGGCCTTGCTTTTGCAACGCGTGATCGGATTCCTCCGTCCGATCAGGTAATGGTTTGGGTTGAGCACTCCACCCCATGAGATTTGCTGAGTGGTTCCTCTCTGAAGGGGAACTACAAGGCGCTATTTCAGCGAAACAGGCTCATTTTCGCGCGGAGGGGAACTGTGGGCCGCTATTTTTCCGTTTTTCTAAAAGAAAACAGGATTAGCGGTCAAATAAGGCCCTGTAGTTCCGCATGACTGCGGAAACCGGCAGAATTTGCAAGAATAGCGGCCTGTAGTTCCTCAAATATGTAGTATTGATCAACTTAATGCTCGCTAGTATGTGGTTACCACAGGGACTATTTCATCGAAATAGTCCCTTTTTGATTTTTCCAATCAGATTCTTACATGTATATGATGATGGCATGAAGCACAAGATACGCGAGAATAGATCATGAAGGAGTTCATATATGACACTGATATCAACGAATAATAACGTTCTTACTTTTATTAATGTGTTCACGGTGGAACCGGAAAATCAGGAACGTCTCATCGATTTACTTACTAGTGCAACAGATGTTTCCGTTCGATACGCGCCAGGATTTATTTCTTGCAGTTTGCACCGCGGGACAGAGGGAACGAAAGTAACGATGTATGCGCAGTGGCGAAGTGCGGAAGATTACCAAGCGATGCGAAACGACCCTAAACCTCTTCCGTATCTTCAGGAAGCAATGACGATAGCCAAGTTTGAACCGGGCAGCTATGAAGTTGTCAAAACTTTCGAACCCGCCACGCAATAAAGCAATGCCTACTTGACATCTACCTGGGGATCGTACTAATGTTAGTCCCAAGAGGTGGAATTCATGAGTAAGAAACAGGACATAATGACCGCCACACTCGACTTAATTGACGAAGAGGGACTTCAGTCGGTTACCTTCTCCAAAATATTTAAGCGAGCAAATGTAGGGTCTGGCACGATGTATAATTATTTTGCGAATAAAGAAGAACTGGTTAATGCGGTGTATAAAGAAGCACGAATGCTAATGGGGGATTACTTGATGCAGGATTATAATCCTGAAGCAAGCCTGTATGAGCGATTTAGGTGTCTTCAGTTAAATAGACTGCAGTTCGGCATTCATTATCCAAAGGAATTCATGTTTATCGACAGCTTCTCCTATTCACCGTATATCTCACCTGAGTTACGCGCGATGGACGATGCTCATAACTCCCGTGATGTGATTATCTCTTTGATTATTGAAGGCCAGAAGCAGGGGGTTTTGAAAGAAATGGACTCCCATTTGTGTCATCAGCTCATGCACGGGATGATAGCATCAATTCTAAAAGGATACTACGTAAAGAAATATCCGATGAACGAGCTCCAAATTCAACAAATTATGGAAGCTTCATGGAAAGCAATTCTCGTCTGAAAAACAGTCTTAGGAACTAGTTAGGTTCCGCGGGCTGTTTTTTTGTATAGTTGTTAGAAAAATAATTCCAAAGTTCGTGTAATGAGCATTTATTGAATGATAGATATGGAATTATAATTCCATTTTATTGATTGGTTTGTCCGTTGCGACATTAAGAGTATTGAGTTTTTTTATTGAATATATGTATTAATTCTAGGCTGGAGTTATATATCCCTTTATCTGTTTGGAATAAAAATTCCGAAAACTATTGACCTGAGGTTGCCGTAGGAGTATATTATCTATGGAACAAATATTCCAAAAAAATTTAAGGAGGCAACATAATATGTCTAAAGTTTGGTTGATTACAGGGAGTTCACGCGGGTTTGGTCGCAGTCTTGCAGAAGCGGTATTAGCAAAAGGAGATCAACTTGTCGCTACAGCTCGCAATACAGAGCAGATTGCCGATCTTGCAGCACGTTATGGCAGCCAGGTTCGGATCGTGCAGTTAGATGTAAATCGATTCGAGCAGGCTGAAGCTGCTATCCAGACCGCTTTCGAAACGTTCGGACGATTGGATGTCCTTGTTAATAATGCAGGCTACGGTAATGTCTCTTCTATAGAAGAAACGTCGATGGAAGATTTCCGTGCGCAGGTGGAAACGAATCTCTGGGGTGTTATTAACGTTACCAAAGTTGCACTGCCCCTGTTAAGAAAACAAGGCCATGGTCATATTGTCCAATTTTCTTCGATCGGCGGCAGAACAGGTGCACCAGGTCTTGCACCTTACCAGACAGCAAAATGGGCGGTGGAAGGTTTCTCCGAGGTGCTGTCCAAAGAGGTAGCGCCACTAGGATTAAAAGTCACGTTAATCGAACCGGGCGGTTTCCGTACCGATTGGGCAGGCTCTTCCATGCAGCATATCGAGCCTAGAGAAGAATACCGAGCCACAGTCGGCTGCTTGCTGAAACATCTTCGCGATACAACCGGTAAGGAGAACGGCGATCCGGATAAAGCCGCGCAAGCGATCATTAAGATCGTTAATGAGGAGAATCCGCCGCTTCGCTTATTGCTCGGAAGCGATGCCGTAGCCATCGCAAACGCGGTGGACCAAGGCAAGCTAGCGGAAACGAAACGCTGGCAGGCACTTAGCCAGTCGACGGATTATGTATCTAAAGAGCTGGATCCGGAAGTGTCGCGTATGTATGACGAGTTCGAAGAAAAATAAGCTTGCAACATACGCTGATTTGCCTTACAAAGTCAGAAAGAGGTTGCCTCTATGAAACTAAGTGTAAGAATTTCTTTATTATCGATGGCTGTTACAACGACCTTCGGAACGATGATGGCTGCGCCAGCGGTTAAACCGCTAGCTGTGGCTTTCCCCGGTACCAACGCGCTATTGGTACAGTGGGTCGTCACCATTTCTTCTCTATTTATTTTGCCAACCTTATTTATGGCAGGGAATTTAGGCAGACGATTTTCTCGGAAAAAAATTTTAATAGCAGGTTTGCTCATGTATATCATTGGCGGCGTTGGCCCGGCCTTCATGAATTCATTTGAAATGATCTTAGCCTTTCGGGCACTGCTGGGTCTCAGCATCGGCCTCATTTCACCAACGTTTAACGCTTTGATTGCGGAGAATTTCCAGGGCAAAGAACGATCTCGCATGAATGGCATACAGACTTCAATTAATGGCATTGGCGGAGCTATTTTTCTATCTTTTGGAGGAATTATCGCATCATTTGGATGGCGAGATGTGTTTTTAACCTATTTGTACGCCGTTGTTTTATTTCTCTTGGTTATCGCATTTTTACCTAAGTTTCCGCCGATCCAATCGGAAGTGGTAGCGAAAGGGACGGCTAAGCTTCCGAAGTTTTTCTTCGCGGTTGCGGCTGCGGCAGGGCTTCATTCGATGATGTTCACTTTGATCCCGACGAACCTTTCTCTCTATTTGTCCAATAACGGCATTGGTACCGTAGCTTCAGTAGGCTACTTGACTGCTTTCGCACTAGTTGGTGTTTTCGTGGGAGGACTTGCGGTGACCCGATTAAGCAGCATGTTAAAAAAACGGCTCGTCCCACTGGATTTAGCTGTGATGGCCGGAGGTTTCTTGCTCATCGGTTCTGCCCATACGGTGTGGACCGTTGCGGTTGCGGTATTTATGATCGGTTTGGCTGAGGGCATGTTGTTCCCTCTATCATTCATCAAAACAGCGGAAATTGTGCCTAAACTTAGCTTAACATCGGCCATTTCACTGATGCTTGCTTGTGTTTATGCCTGCCAATTTCTCAGCCCTTTATTCGTAAAAGGAATAGAACAGCTGCTTCATACGGATTCGACACGTGGTGTCTTTATGGCGATAGCTGCAGCTTTGGCTGTAAGTGCCGTAATCTACATGCCAATTGCTCGAATGAGGAAAAACGGAGCTGTGCAATCCATTTCTTAAGATGACAACATAACTATAATAAAGCAGGTGTCTGGTATGAGAAACATAGAAAAAATTTATATAGATGGAAAGTTTGTAACTCCAAGGAGTATAGATCATTTGGATCTTATTAATCCTTCTACAAGAGAAGTTTTTGGCCGTGTAACGCTCGGTAATGAAGAGGATGCTAAACTCGCCATAGCGGCGGCGAAAGCAGCATTCGCTACCTTTTCAAAAACGTCTGTGGAGGAAAGGTCCGTGATGTTACAGCGTTTGAACGATGCAATCTTAGACCGAATCGATGAGTTGGCCGAAGCGAATATCCTTGAATACGGTGCCCCTCGAATGGCATCAACCGGGAGGGTTAGATTGGCTGCGGCTAACTTGATGGATAGCAAAGAGGCGCTTGAACAGTTCGATTTTGTCCACATGATCGGCAAAGCTAAAGTTGTTTCCGAACCCGTTGGCGTTATCGGTATTATTACACCTTGGAATGCAAGTTATTCGCAGATTACGGCCAAACTAGGTGCAGCGATAGCAGCAGGATGTACAGTTGTGATTAAGCCTAGCGAATTAAGCGCCCTGCAAACGCAATTGTTAACGGAATGCTTCCATGCAGCGGACATTCCGCCAGGGGTGATCAACGTCGTGAATGGTCTTGGGACTACAGTAGGAGCCGAACTTACGCGTAATCCGGACGTAGCCATGATTAATTTTACGGGTTCAACACGGGTCGGAAAAGAAATTCGCAGAGCTACCGTAGACTCTATGAAGCGTGTAACTTTAGAGCTTGGGGGTAAATCTCCGAATATCGTACTGGACGATGCGGATTTCGCCAAAGCGATCCCTGCTGCGGTTAGATCATGTTATATGAATAATGGGCAAGCCTGCGTAGCCGGTACAAGATTGTTCGTTCCCGCGCACAGGCTGGAAGAGGTTAAGAAACTTGCAAGAGAAACCGTAGAGTCGATGAAAGTTGGACTTCCAACTGAAGCAGATACGATTCTTGGGCCACTTGTTACTGAGAAACAATACAATCAAGTTCAGCGTTACATTTTATCGGGCATTCAAGAGGGTGCTGAGTTGGTGATTGGTGGCGAAGGCCATCCACAGGGGTTAGAAGAGGGGAACTTTGTCAGACCGACGGTTTTTGCTAACGTAACGGAAGAGATGACGATCGCGAAGGAAGAAATTTTTGGACCTGTGCTTTCGATTTTAACCTTCAAAAACGAGGAAGAAGCCGTTGCGATGGCCAATAACACGGACTACGGTTTGGGGGCTTATATCAGCACGGCGAACTTGGAGAAAGCGAACGAATTGGCGTCACGTATCCAAGCGGGTGTGGTGCTCATCAACGGGGCAGGTTTTGAAATGAAAGCTCCTTTCGGCGGGTTTAAGCATTCCGGAATCGGCCGTGAATACGGCATTTACGGTCTGGAAGATTGCTTGGAAACCAAAACGATTACCGGTTTCGATCTTCCGATGTAATAGATTGAATGCATATAGGGATCAAGTTCTTGTCTGATGGCAAGAGCTTGGGTGAGGAGTGAATAGTTTGTTGATCCCTAGTTGACATGAACTGGTTAGTCAATTAACTGAGACAGGCGGCAGGTTTGCTGCTGGAATAGTAATAAGCCTCCTTAACCGGGAGGCTTTTTTGTTATAATGGCAAGATAATAGGTTTTTCGACATTTTTCTTGATAGTTACAAAGAATACGACATAAAATGCCAATAATCGTACATTCCTTTGGCCGAAAAAAGTATGATATGTTTTTCTTGATGCACTATTTTCATAGGAGGTACTAGAATGAAAGGATTTACGTTTCTTTTCCGATCCATTCGGGGAAAGATACTAGTCTCTTTTTTTATCTTCATTATAATTCCGGCTACAACTATTTTATATAGCTTTTATCAATCATCCGGCTCTGTGGTAAAAAAAGGAATACAACGCAGTAATCAAGAAGCTTTGCATCAAGTAGCCATCAATATGAATGATTTAGCAGAGCGCATGCTAAAAGCATCGAATCTTATTATGAATGATCCTGATTTCAATCAGTTTCTCGATGCAGGGACAGAATGGAACACGAACTATCAGGACCTGAGACGTTATAATATTGTACAGCAAAGACTTAGTAACGTCCGGGATATTCTGCTCGACAGCGGTGCGGTGATTGCGGTGATCGACAACCGTGGGTTTATCCATACAACCTTGTCTGAACCTAACGACCTAGGCAAACAGGCACAATTGCTCAAACAGGTGGAAAATGAGGATTGGCTGAAGGAAACGAAAGCCCAAAATGGTTGGCCGGTATGGAAGTATCCTTACGAGGGTGCCATTCAAAAGTTGGCTGGTGCCAATGAATCTTACTTTACCCTTAGCAGAGCGATTCAAGGAAACCCGAACGTGGTGGCAAATGTTCTATTTATCGGCATTCCTTCATCCGTCTTTCTAAATGTAAAAAAGCAGCCTTGGCACACAGAACATAGCAGCTTCATGCTGCTGAATGAAAAAAATCAGCGAGTTGGAGGGGAATCGCCGCTAACGCTTGAAGAGACGGACGTACTGATCAAGCGGCTGCTATTAAATGAACAGGTTGGATCGGCGAAAAGTGAGATTTCAATCCGGGATTACGCGATCAGTATGGAACAATTCCCGCGGCTTGGTTGGAAGCTTGTACAGTTTACTCCGCAAACACAGTTATGGAATCAGCTTGGGGGAATCCGCAATCAGTCCATGCTTTGGTTATTTGGTTGGTTTGTATTGTTTACAGTGGTGTTTATTTATTTCATGATTCGGTTAACAAAACCACTGAAACAACTAGTCTCGTCCATGAACCGGCTGGGAAGCGGTGACTTCCACTCCTACGTGACGATAGAGGGAAAAGACGAGTTTACAATACTGGGTAATCATTTCAATCGTATGATTGATCGCTTGCAACAGTTGATTATGAACTTATCTGAAGAGCAAAAGCGCAAGGAGGAGGCAAAACTTCAAACGCTTCAAGCGCAAATCAACCCGCATTTTTTGTTTAATACACTCAATTCAATCAAATGGATGGCGATGTTATCCGGCGCAAAACATGTGAGTCAAATGATTACGAAATTAGGTAAGCTGTTGCAGTATACGATGAAGGTTGGCGAGGAGTTTGTCACGTTGGAAGATGAGATTACGCATCTGGCGTCGTATCTTGATTTGCAGAAGATTCGATTTAACGATAACATACGTGTTCAATTCCATATTCCTAATGAACTTAACCAATTTTCGGTCTTAAAGTTTATTTTACAGCCGATTGTAGAAAACTCGATTATTCACGGGCAGAAGATGCCGTTACTTATAGAAATCTGTGCGTCAATTGAGGATGACGCCCTATTGATTAAAGTTACAGATAACGGCAATGGAATTTCGGAAGAACGACTTGAGAAACTCAGGACAGAGCTTAGCCAAGATCATGCGAGGTATCGTGGGATTGGTATTTACAATGTGAACGAACGGATCAAAATGCATTTTAGCAGTGCGTATGGGATTGTGATGAACAGCTTACTTGGAGAAGGAACGGTGGTAACGGTTAAGTTACCACTGCAGTCTGTTCCAGCAGCTATTTCGGTGCAGGGGCATGCAGATAAGGAGACGAACAGAGATGATTAGAGTACTCATCGTAGATGATGAATTTCTGGTACGAGTAGGACTGAAAACGATTATTCCATGGGAACAGAACGGCTTTGAGCTTGTGGGTGAAGCAGCCAATGGCGTGGAGGCTCTACATATTCTGAAACAGCAGGAATGCCATATCGTGTTAACAGATATCCGGATGCCAAATTGTGACGGACTGCAGCTGCTAGAAGAGATGAAAAGTGTTGCACCCCAAGCGAAATGCATGATTTTATCCAATCATAACGATTTTGCGTATGTGCAGAAGGCGCTTCGTTTAGGCGCGGTCGATTATATTCTGAAGCTGACGATAGAGCCTGAAGAGCTGCTAGAGAAACTGAATCAACTTAAGGAATCGATTGAACTTGAAACAGTTAAAACCATGGAAGACTCACAACTCAAATATAAGATGACCAAATATGGAAAAGAAGCTAGGGAAAAGCGCATCAGGGAACTGCTTGTGAAGCAAAACAGCACCCGCAGTGACGTGGAAGAAGTGATGCGTGAGTTTAACCTTCGGCCTTACCGAACGCCGATTTATGTTGTGAACTTTCAATTGGACCATTACAACGAAGTAGTGGAACAGAACAAATTCCAAAGCGAAAGACTGCTGCATTTTACGGTAGCCAATATATTGACTGAAATTTTCAAGAAGTATGGCGAAGGTGAACTGATCGAAATCGAGAACGGCAAGTACTCTATCATCGTTGATCATTTACAGGACTCCATGCTGCATGAGGTTCAAGAAGCTGTAGCAGCTTTTCTGGAAGTTACAATCAGCATAGGGGTGTCCGCGCCTGTGCAAGAAATCTTGGATGTCCACCAAGGTTTTATTCAGGCTAGCGAGGCGCTCTCTTATCGGTTCTATGAAGGAGAAGGCGCTTTTATCTATTTTGAACATATTCAGGCGGTTGAGCCTGGCTCCCCTCAGAAGCCTTGGTCTGATGAAGATTGGGAGCGGCTCGTAGAGAAGAGGGATGCAGCTGGTTTGCAGCAGAAACTCGATGAGGGCTACGAGGCTATTCGAAAAGGGCCAAAGAGTAATCCAGAGCATATGAGGGAAGCATGGGTTCATCTCGTGCATTTATTAGAAGCATTTGCCCGGAAATTGGGGGGAGACCTCTATTCCGTTCCACTTCATGGAGCGATGTACCCGTATCACGCGGTGCGAAGCTTGGAGAGAATGCGAGATATATACCTCTGGTTTCATGGCTGGCTTCCTGTGTATCTGGACCAAATCAGGCTGTTTTCCAATCAGCAGTACCGCCCCGAAATTCAAGCTGTGATCAATACGATTAAAGAGCAGTTTGACCAACCGTTAAAGGTTTCGGAGCTTGCGAAAAAAGCAGGTTTTACGGAAAACTATTTAAGCGTACTTTTCAAAAAGGAAACCAGCGAAACCATTATGGACTATCTGATCCGACTCCGTATGTCTCGGGCTCGGGAGCTGCTTAAAGACCAAGCCTATAAGATTTATGAGATCTCTGAAATGGTCGGTTACGGGGACTCGACTTATTTCAGCAAGCTGTTTAAGAAAATGGAGGGTGTTTACCCACTTGAGTATCGAAAACTCTATTTGGGCAAATCGGCTTCGTAGAAAAGTCGGGTTTTTAGCAGGAAATCACCATGTTCTCACAATTCGGTATTTGTTACGCTGAAGCTGTTCAAGTGATCTTGTACAACTTTAGGAGGGGATAGACATGAATAAATGGTATAAAGGGTCAATTGCTGTCATGCTAACAGCATCTATGTTATTGACAGGTTGTGCGGCAAAGAACGATACCGCTGTTGTAAAAACAGACAAAAAAGCGGTAAAGCTCGTCGTTTGGGGAGCAGTTCCTGAGGAAACCGGTCCAAAGACCGTTGTTGAGAAGTGGAACAAAGAACATCCTGACATTCAAGTGGAATACGTTCGTTATATTAACGATGATTCAGGTAATACCAAGTTGGACACGGCGTTGATGACGCAAAGCGATGCGCCTGATATTTTCTTTAGCTATGGTGAGAATAACTTGTACCGCCGTGAAAATGCGGGGATGACGGTACCGCTTGACGATATGATTAAGAAGGAAAACTTCGAAGTGGACGGCGTGATTGGGAACAATAATGTTCTGAAGTACAAAGATCAGTATCATTACTTACCAGCCTATAAGAATGTGGATTTTGTAGTATTAAATAAGAAGGCACTTGACGAAGCCGGCGAAAAAGTACCGACAGATTGGACCTGGGACGATTATTTGACGCTTGCCGGGAAGTTGAACAAAGGCGATCGAAAAGGTAGTTTCATTACACCGGGGGCTGATCTGTTGATCGGGAAATTCACGCTTGTTTCCTCCCAGCCGAAAGATTCTTTCTATAAACAGGACGGTTTGTCTAATTTCAATCATCCGGCTATGAAAAAAGGCCTAGAAATTCAAAAAGCTCTTTACGACAAAGGATATATGGTTGGTTGGGGCGAAGGACTTGCAAACAAACTGGATCCGGCGAACGAGCTTTTGACTGGCAAAGCCTCTATGGTTTATGGTGGCGCATGGATGATGCGGAGTTTGAAAGATAAAACAAAATGGCCAAGGGACTTCTCCGTTGCTTTTGCTCCAGCTCCTCAATATGAAAAAGGAACGAACGTAAACAACGGCGGTATGAACGATTTCATGTCGATTAACAAGAACAGTGCTAATAAGGATGCTGCTTTTAAATTTATTTCTTGGTACTTGACTGAGGGCAACATGGATATGGTTCCAGGCGGGCGTATTCCGACGAATAAAAAAGCGGATATGACGCAGGTCACACAAATGATTGTTGGAGACAATAAAGACATCATCGATCAAGACTCCCTAGCTAACGTATTGAAAGCGAACTACACCTTTGCCGTTCGTGAGAAAGCGGTCGCATTCCCACAAATCACCTCCATAACGAAAGAAGAAGCAGAAAAGTATTTTATGAACCAACAATCCATTGATAAGACGCTCGAAACGATGCAAAAACGGGCTGACCAAGCCATACAAGCCGATAAGAAGTAAGGCCATTCTAATAGAAGACCTGCAAACTCTTTATTCAAGAGCTTGCAGGTTTTTTTTTGTTCCATCCGGTTTTATTATAGATATCGCAGAATAAGACGGAAAACGCCAAGTTTCGACCATTCAGCTGGATTCCCCTTTTCACTACAATGAAAACAATAAAAGAAAGGAGTGGGTCAAGCCGTGAAAAAAGGATATCAGAAACATCAATATAGAGATAATTTGGCTGGATATTTATTTATTTTGCCTAACTTTATAGGGGTACTTGTGTTTATTCTTGTCCCGCTGATCATCAGTTTAATGATGGTGTTTATGGATTGGGACTATTTGCAAGGAATGGCAGGCATTCAGTGGGTTTGGGTAGACAATTTCATTCAACTTGTTCATGATGAACTTTTCTGGAAGTCACTAGAGAATAACGTTATTTTCACCGGTATAACGGTGCCGGCAGCGATGCTGTTGGGCTTAATCATAGCGGTCATTCTAAATCAATTTGTGTATCTTAAAAATTTCCTTCGCGTACTCTTTTTCTTGCCGTATGTGAGCAGCATCGTAGCGATTTCGATTGTATGGAGTGTACTGTATAACCCGACGCAAGGGCCTATTAACCAATTTCTAAAATCGTTAGGCATTCAGCAGCTTCCGGGCTGGCTTGCAAGTCAGCATTGGGCACTGCCTGCAATCATGATTATGGTGATTTGGACGTACACGGGGTATACGATGGTCTTGTACATGGCTGGGATTCAGGGCATATCCAAAGACTTGTACGAGGCAGCAGATATTGATGGCGCGACAAAGTTTAGGCAGTTTTTCAATATTACGATGCCCATGTTGAAGCCCACGAGCTTTCTTATTGCCGTGACACTGGTTATTTCTACATTCCAGGTGTTTGCTGCCGTTTCCGTTATGACAAAAGGCGGGCCGTTGAACTCTACCATGGTGCTGTCTTATTACATTTATGTTCAAGCCTTTCAATACTATAAGGTTGGTTATGCAGCGGCGATGTCTTGGATACTGTTTATCATTATTTTCATCATAACGATGATCCAATGGAAAGGTCAGAAAAAATGGCAGGATCAATTCTAAAAGGAGGTGAAATCATGGGGGCTTTATCCGTACGTAAAATCATGACGAAGACGGTATTAACGATCATTTTCACAGGGCTCGGAATTGTGATGATTGCGCCGTTCTTATGGATGCTTTCAGCATCGTTCAAGCTGCAGTCCGAGATTTTTAAAGTGCCGATTGAATGGATTCCGCACGTGATTCATTTTGATAGCTATCTAGAAGTTTGGGCAGGGAAACATCCTTTCTACGAATACTATTGGAATTCAATTAAAATCACTTGTTTGACCGTGCTGGGTACGCTGGTGACAAGTTCCATGGCTGGTTTCGCGTTCGCAAAGCTGAACTTTAAAGGGAAAGAAGCGCTGTTTCTTATCTACTTGTCAACAATGATTATTCCTACACAGATTCTGCTGGTGCCAAGGTTTATTCTGTTTGATAAATTGCATTTGGTAAATACCCATGCGGCAATCATTCTGCCGGGTCTGTTTTCGGTACTGGGGACTTTCATTATGAGACAGTTCTTCAGCACGCTGCCGAACGAATTGCTGGAAGCTTCGAAAGTCGATGGTGCCAGTATTTTTCGGACGTATTTGCAGATTTGTCTTCCTTTAACGAAGCCCGCTTTAGTATCACTTCTTATTCTTAGTTTCACGTGGCACTGGAACGAATACGAGGGACCGCTTATTTTCCTGCGGACTAATTCCCTCTACACGCTGCCGCTTGCTCTGACTAATTTTGTGGATGAGAACACGACGAACTATACAGCAATTATGGCGGCTTCGGTTTCCTCGCTGCTTCCGCTCATTATACTTGTCGCTTTCTTTCAACGGTGGTTTGTTGAGGGAATTGCTAGCTCGGGAGTAAAAGGATAGGCACATTCACGTCGAAAGGCAAGAATTTCGCAACATATTATTACAAAATGGGGCACTTTTGAATGAAGAACACGGCGTTTCTTAGGCATGTTATCGACAATAAGCACTAAAGCAGAGAGTTAAGCGCTAACACGGCTTAACTCTTTTGTCTTTTTTGAAATTTTCACAGGAATTTTATGGTGCAAAAGGATGAATTTTTATTTGGTCATTCCAATCCGGTTGACATTTTTTTCCGACAAATGGTTAGGTCTAAATGATCAAACGTATAGATCGTAACTCCTGAAATTGGATATTCTATCATTGATAAAGACAGAAAACTACAAAAATAGCGAATTATATAGTCATGTAGTGCTCTTTTGACTGTAAGAATTTAACTGTTATGATTATGGTAAACATGGGTATTGTTGAAGGAGCCAAATACAAATATCGGTTAAAGGATGATTACGCAGATGAGAAAGATGTTCTCAGGTGAGAGTAGGGTCTTTTACTTGTACCGGTTTATTTCGCTGGCTGGGACCTCACTAGTGTATGCGATTGAGGATCGTGGTCCCCCGCTAGGTGTCAAAATAGGCATCATCCTCGTGTTGTTCATCTTTGCTACGTGGATTACAGACATGTACACCCAAAGCGGCAAAGCCTCTCGCACAATTAAAATAACCGTAGGCTTGGAAATGACGGGAATGATGGTCCTCCATCTTCTAAGCGGCGGTATGGACAGTCCGTTTCTGTGGTGTGTTTTCAACCCCGCTTGGATGGCTGCCAGTTATCTTTCCTCTGCCTATTGCTGGTTCATGATGCTAAGTTACTTTTTGTTTATTACGGCTTTTTCCTATTTTTTTACGAACGGGCAAATGGAGACACTTGGCAGTATGCTGCTAAGTGAAAATCGGTTTTACCTGATGTTGTTGTTTATGACGCTCACCATTCAATTATTGGCCGGTGTTAAAAATCGTCTTGAGATTGCGAACGCTCGAACCAATGAAACGATGGAGCATATGAAGTCACTCTATCAAATTGTAGAGGCAGCAACTCATAGTGACTCTGAGAACTTGAAAATTATTTTTGCTGAGTTTGCTTTAAAGTTGACCAAGCTGAAGATGTCTTTTTTCTGGGATGTCAATGGGCATGCCAAACCTGATCAACTGATTACACAAGGTGTCTTGCCAATTGGTATTGAAACATCCCTTTCCGAAGCTTTTGACATGCAAGAAGCCGAGCTTAGAAGGCTCGAATCCAGCAGGCTGATGAGTCTGGCGGAATATGGTGACTTTCTTGTGATGCCAATCAGATCGTCGACCCGGTTCTGGGGAGTCATGGGCGTTAAGATTGAGCCTGCCAGCTACGAGGAAGGCAGGCAGATGTATATTCAACAGCTTGGTTTTCTATCCGAGCTTTGCTCAGTCATTCTGGAAAGGCACCAACTGGAACGAATCGAAAATCAGTTGATGATTATCGAGGAACAGAATCGGATTGCCGATGAGATGCATGATAGTGTTTCGCAGTACATTTTCGGAATTGTTTATGCCGTGCATTCGCTGAGCCGCAAGTGGAAAGAGATTTCGAGAGATCAGATCAAAGAGCAGCTGCAACTCATTCAAGAGTCTTCCGTAGCCGCTTCGCAAGAACTTCGTTCGACGATTTATAGTCTCAGTTCCAGAAAAAATGGCGGTGATTTTTGGATTACGACCGTCAAATCACATCTGGACAGCGTGTCCAAGCTGCATGCAGTGAAAGTGAATTTGCATGTAACCGGCGATGATCATCGTCTGCATGTGAATTATCAAAAGGCTTTGTTTCGTATTATTTCAGAATCCACGGGTAATGCCATTCGCCATGGGCGCAGCACACTCATCAAGGTTGAGCTCCGTATTAAGCCGGATGAGGTGAGTCTTTCCGTTTTGGATAACGGAATTGGCTTCAGTGTAAAAGAACGATTGTCAGATCCTAAAGCAGTTGGTCTAGGCGTTAATAACATGGAACTGCTCGTCCAGTCACTCGGTGGAACCATTAGTATTCAGAGCACACAAGGAAAAGGTACTCATATTCAACTGACCATCCCATTTCAACCACAGGACAACAAGGAGCTCAATGAACTTGAGATGATGGGCTAAACAAGGTCAAGTAGGCTATTCCCATTCAAACGAAAGCAGGTGGAACTTTGAAAGTTGTTATCGTAGATGATCATCCGTTGGTGCGTAGAGGATTGTCAGCTGTGCTAAAGCTTGAAGCAAACATCGAAATTTCTGGTGAATCGGAGACGGTGGAGCAAGCATTGGAGCTAATCAAGGAAACAAAACCGGATTTGGCTATTGTGGATCTAAAGTTAGGGAATCGCTCTGGTCTTGAAGTGGTGGAGAATATTAAGGATACACCTTGCCGAAGCATCATTTTGACTTCATCGACGTTGGAGCAGGATGTAAGAAAAGCAGAGGCTGTGGGTGCGGATGGTTATGTACTCAAAGAAGCGCTTCCAGAAGAGCTGCTTTTGGCTATTAAATTGATTTTCAAAGGGAAAAAGTATTTTGATCCAGGTCTCATGGAAATGTTGTTTAAGAAAGAGGAAGAAGACAGCTTCAGCAAGTTAACGCCGAAAGAGCGGGAAGTGTTGATTGGTCTAGGAGAAGGTTTATCCAATCAAGGTATGGCTAAGAAACTAATGGTGACGGAGTTTACCGTTAAGAAACATGTGAGCCAAATTCTAAATAAGCTGTGTGTCAACGATCGTACGCAAGCAGCATTGTTAGCGCAGTCCAAAGGATTAGTCAGCGGTTTTCAGTGAGTCTTCGCAGCCATATGGTTCGAAAGTATACCATCGCTTTATTACATATAGGTAAGGGTGGATACACCAAATAGACCCAAAAATTATAATTTCGAGTAATATCATAATTTTGGGAATTCATTTAGTATTTGACTATAACCAATTAAATGACAAAAAGCGGCATTCTTCATTCCATTTGGTAGAGTGCTTCAGCTAGCTTGCATGCTAGTTATCACCGTCGAATAGTGATTGTAGAATGCTCTGTATAAAAGGAGTGATTGAATGTCGTTTCGATAGGTGGGGATGAGAAGAATAAAACGCTTTCATTACAAACATCTTAACTGAAAGTTTTATTAAAAGCAAGACTGTATTTCTTGATTTATCAACTATTTTTTCGGGAGGGAACCATGGAGAAATCGATCTTGGATTACTTTGTACTCATTCGCAAAAAGCTGTGGATGATTGCGTTGTTCGTTCTTCTCTCGTGCCTGACAACCTTCTATGTCAGCAAAACATTTGTTGAGCCTGTTTACAAGGCGAATACACAAGTTTTGGTAAGCAGTACGTTTAAGAGTGAAGAGAAAATAGATCTGAATGATGTATCGATGAACATGAATTTAGTTGAGAGCTACAAGGAAATCATTAAATCGGATCAGATTATTCAGAAGCTTCTGACCGATCACCCGGAATTCGGTATGACGCAGAAAGAGCTGTTGAAGAACTTGAAGGTAAGCTCAACGGATAAAACGCAAATTATTAAAATCGAGATGGAAGATCCTAGTTATGAGAAAGCCGTCGCGATGACGAAAACACTTGCGGATACATTCATGAGCGAAGTACCGTCCTTGATGAATATGAACAATGTCAAAATACTTTCCAGTTCAGATCCAGCTGTGAAACCTTTGCCGGCGAACGCTAGTATCGTAATTAACCTGGCGTTGAGCTTTGTGTTATCAGCGATGGCAGCTATCGGTGTGTTTTTCTTTTTTGAAAATATCAATGATACGATTCGCTCTGAAAAAGAGGCTGAGTTCATTGTGGACTTACCCGTTCTTGCTTCCATCGGAACGATAAAGAAAGGCAAAGCAACAAAAGCTTCCAAAGCGATAAGCAGAGAGGTAGGGGAACAGACGTATGTTACAGCTAAGTAATGTGCTTGTGACGGAATTAGATCCGATTTCACCGGTTTCCGAATCCTATCGCTCTTTACGAACGGCGGTGCGCTTTAAGAAGATTGCACCCGCTGATCAAGGGTTGGGAATGGTGCTGATGATGGCCTCGCCCAAGTCGCAAGAAGGCAAGACGACGACGCTTGCTAATCTTGCCGTAACGTATGCGCAGGAAGGCAAGTCTGTTGTGATCATTGATGGCAACTTGCGCCAGCCAGCGCTGCATAAACTGTTTGGTATGAATAATACAAAAGGCTTGCTCCAATTTTTCCAAAAAGGGCTTGCTATCGACGATGTCATCACACCGACAGGAATCATGGGACTTGATCTGATCGCTGCCGGCGGTCAACCGATTAATCCGTCGGAGTTGGTAGGTTCCTCCCAGATGTTGAATCTGATGAACCAACTGAAGCAGCGATATGAAGTGATCCTTATCGATTCACCGTCAACGCTTGATTATACAGATGCAAGTTTGCTCTCGGAGTACAGTGATGGCGTACTGCTGGTCACAAGGAACGGTAAAACTAAGCGGGAATGGGCAAAACAAGCAAGAACACAGCTCGAACAATCAGGAGCCCGCATGCTAGGTATGGTTTTCAACCAATAATTGAATATGTACGCTTAGGAGGATGAGAAGGATGAAGACGGTCAAGAAAGCAATTATTCCGGCTGCGGGGTTAGGAACGAGATTTCTACCCGCCACGAAGGCGATGCCCAAAGAGATGCTCCCAATCATCAACAAACCAACTATTCAATACATCGTGGAAGAAGCCATCGAATCCGGAATCGAAGATATTATTATCGTCACCGGTAAAGGAAAGAGAGCCATCGAAGATCATTTCGATAATGCTTTCGAGCTTGAGAACAAGCTGATGGAAACGGGGAAGCTGGAGCTCTTGAAAGAAGTTCAGCGTTCATCCAAGGTAGAAATTCATTATATTCGTCAAAAAGAACCCAAGGGACTGGGGCATGCGGTCTGGTGTGCAAGAAGGTTCATCGGAAATGAACCCTTCGCTGTACTGCTGGGCGATGATATTGTCACAGGGAAGGTACCCTGCTTAAAACAACTCATTCAACAATATGAATTATCAGAAAATTCCGTCATTGGCGTTCAAAAAGTACCGCCAGAACTAACGAATCGTTACGGTATCATTGATCCTGGCGAGCAAGATAATCGCCTCTATCAAGTGAAAGACTTTATTGAAAAACCTAAATTAGGCACAGCACCTTCCAATCTTGCCATTATGGGGAGATATGTGTTCTCTCCTAAAATCTTTGAATTTTTGGAGCTTCAGGAAAAAGGCGCCGGCGGAGAAATTCAGCTGACAGACGCGATTCAGAAGCTTAATAAAATAGAACGTGTTCTTGCTTATCATTTTGACGGTATCCGTTATGATGTGGGTGAACGACTTGGTTATATTCTTACCACAATGGCTTTCGCACTAGAGAGCAAAGATCTTCGGTTAGATGTGCTTGATGCGATGGCTTCACTGCTTGTTAAGGAGAAATATGCACCTATCTTAGAACACTTGGGAGGTGACGATTATGAGCTTGCGAGAACTGCAGGAGGAATATGAGTACTATTATCCGGCTGCTACGAGATTGCAGGAAAGAAAGAGCGTAACTTCCTATTCCGTTATGAAGCGTACGCTAGATATTGTTCTTTCTTTAGCAGGTCTTATTTTCTTGATGCCTTTGTTTATCGTAGTTGCAGTTTGGATCAAGCTGGAAGATCCGGACGGTTCCGTTTTCTTCAAGCAAAATAGGGTTGGCAAAGATGAAACTTTGTTTCCGATGTATAAATTCCGTTCTATGGTGGCTAACGCCGAAGCATTAAAGCAGCAGTTAATGAGCCAAAATGAAGTCGAAGGCGCGATGTTCAAAATGAAAAATGATCCTCGCGTGACTCGCGTCGGCCGAGTGCTTCGCAAAACGAGCATTGATGAGCTGCCGCAATTGTGGAACGTACTCATCGGTGATATGAGCTTGGTTGGTCCTAGACCGGCTTTGCCAAGTGAAGTGAAAGAGTACACCACCTATGACAAGAAACGCTTGGCTGTCACACCTGGCTGCACGGGTTTATGGCAAGTAAGCGGCAGAAGCAATCTAAGCTTTGAGCAAATGGTCGAGCTTGATTTGACTTATATTCGTAATCGCAGCATTTTCTATGATTTGAAAATTATTATGAAAACCGTATCGGTCCTTCTTGGTTCCAAAGACGCGTTTTAAAAAAAGTAGAAAAGGAGTACCGCAATGGTGCATGATCAGCCAAAACCAAGGGTATCAATTATCATCTGTACCTATAATCGCGCGGATTTGCTTCAGATCACACTGGACGCACTGCCTGCATTAACTGCAATAGATATGGCTGAGATTCTTATTGTGGATAACAATTCCACGGATCACACGCGAGAGATCTCCGAGTCATTTGCCCTTCGACAAGCGGGGGGGCTGCGTGTTCGCTATCTATTTGAACAAACGCAAGGACTGTCGGCTGCGCGAAATAGAGGCATACAAGAAGCAAATGGCGAGTTTATCGCGTATCTCGATGATGATGCGGTTCCTTGTTTGGAATGGATTCGCACGATTGTGGACACCTTTGATCATCGGCATGATGTGTATGCCATAGGTGGCATGATTCGTCCGAAGTTCGAAAGCGAGAGACCGGCATGGCTGATCAAATCGCTTGAACTTCCTTATACGATTGTAGATCGGGGAGAAGACGTTCATGAATATCCGATAAATAAGCATCCCTTCGGAGCGAATATGGCTGTTCGCAAAACGTTTCATGATACTTATTTGTTTCCAACCGACCTTGGAAGAAAGGGAACGCTCTTGCTGTCCGGTGAGGAGTCTTGGCTCTTCGAACAAATGAAACAGGAAAGAAAGACGATCCTTTATCATCCTTCCATGGTCGTGGATCACTTCATCCCCGACAATCGCTTAACGAAAGACTGGATCAAGCAGCGTTATTATTATCAAGGGATTACGAACGGTTCGATGCACAAAGGATTTATGAGTAAAATAGCGCTTCTCGTTAATGTTGCTTGCAGGGTACTCTACATTGCTGTTAATGCCTTGTTTGCACATACAGAAGGTGAAAAATTACTCATTGCTTGCCGGATGCAAAGTATAAAAGGCACATTGCTCACGATGCGTAGTCGTGTGAAAATGCGCTTGACAGGGTGAGGATACGGATGACGCAGGTTTTTCCAATACAGCTCAAAAAACCGATGTACTATGCTGCGTTCTATGTCCTGCTTGCAGTGATTATGGGGGTAGCGGCTGTTTATCAGCCTATAATCAGTATGTTGGCGTTGGCCGTAATTTTCATGTGCATCTATGCCATTTACCAACCGGAAAAAATGAGTTACATGGTCCTGCTTTCAACCGCCATATCGATCAACTACATTGTTGAGGCGAATTTCCCAGGGCTGGAGATCCTTTCCCTTTACAAGCTAGGGATTCTCATTCTATTAGTTCCCAGCATGCTGCAAAATGGACTTCGAATGAAGTTCATATACCCCATAGTAGCAATTGCTGGCATGTTGTTCATTACACTCTTTTTCTCAGAATGGCATCCGAGATTGACGCTTTCTATTACCTTGAAAGCCTTCATCGGACTCGCGCTTCCCTTCTTTTTTCTCATGATCAAATGGAAAAAGGAAACAGCGGAAAAGCATATCCGGATCATCTGTTTGCTCCCAGTGGTAAGCGTAGTGACTGGGGCAGTCCTTCAGTTGGTTCATTTGTATTCATTTCTCAATGTAGAGTTCACGGGAGCCATCCGAATACAAGGGGCGAATATCGCACCTCATTTGGCGATGTTAGCTTTTCTTGGGATCACCGTTGCTTTAATTGAAACCAAACGTAATCCGCAGAATGCGAAATTCTTGTATTGTACATTGGCTGCCAACTTTGCGATTCTGATCGCTACGGGAACCAGAGGACCAATACTCGCCATGCTGGCTATGGCGGGGTACTATTTCTTCGATATGGTGAAGCAGTATATCAAAGGAAAGCTCATCTTATTAATCCCGTTGGTCTGTTCCATAGCCTTAATTGGCGGAGCCGTGTATCTGCAGTGGGACAATATGACGAAGCGCTCCTTTGAACGCCAGACGGGCACGGGCATCGATTTATCCGGAAGGACGGAGGCGTGGAACTACTTTCTAAAGGGAGTGAAAGACTCTCCGATGACAGGAAGAGGCCTTGGCGCAGTTACTGTCGCGAACGACGGCAGTTTGTACGTCGGTTTTGTGGTTCCGCATAACGAATATATCCGCTTCTATTATGATTCCGGTTATATAGGCTGCATCCTGCTGTTTCTATCGCTGCTTGTGTTATTTCGAATGATTTATCGCGTCATTCCACAGCGAATTAAAATTTATTATGCAGCATTCATTCTGGCATTCTTTCTGTATTCCTTGTCGGATAATACATTATCCACGATTCAATTCATCATTCCTTTTTGCTGGTATTTGAATGGTTTGTATATTCTCTCGACGACAAATTCGAAAAAAGAAGAGTTGATCTGATGAGTAGAGTGACTATGTTCGATGTTCATTTTGATAACTATGACTTTCTGGACTTGCTTGCTTATATGGATGAGGTCATTCGCCAGAATAATCATTCTTACATTTTAACCTGCAATGTCGATCATCTAATTAAGCTCAGAAAAGATGCTGAGTTTCAAAAGGTATATTCAGATGCGGGTGCGATTGTGGCGGATGGCATGCCAATTATTTGGGCATCGAAGATGCTTCGTAAACCGCTCAAGCAAAAGGTGTCCGGATCTGATTTGTTCGCAAAATTAGGGGAAGCTTTCGCGGAACGCCAATATAAGCTTTTCTTCTTAGGGTCAGCGGCCGGAATTCCAGAACAAGCAGTTAAGAATCTGAAGCTCGTATTTCCAAATTTGAACATCGTGGGCTGCTACTCACCTTCTTATGGATTCGAGAAGAAAAAGGATGAGAATGAGCGTATTGTTCAAATGCTGATTGATGCGCAGCCAGATATCGTGTTTGTCGGCGTTGGCGCACCGAAACAAGAAAAATGGATATATCAAAACTATCTCCAATATAAAGTGCCGATTTCAATTGGTGTAGGCGCAACCTTCGATTTCCTTTCGGGCACCGTCAAGCGAGCCCCGAACATTATGCAGAGAACAGGGTTTGAATGGTTTTGGCGGCTTGTGCAAGAACCTCGGCGGCTGTGGAAGCGTTACTTGGTACACGATGCGATGTTTGCAGTTCTGCTATGGCGCGAGGTTGTTAAGCAGTTCAAGCTGAAACGGGAGGGGACGGGAGTCAATAGTGGATGATTTCAGCAAAATGAGTAAACCCCCTTTGATCATGACACAGACGGGTCGCATGACGTTGTTATTCGCTGCAATGGCTTTGGCCGTCTCTGTCGTCATTGGTTATTCAAGTGCAACTCTGAATCCTGATTTGAGTATGCAAATTGCAATCTTGTCAATGCTGCTATTTCCTGCTTTTGTATTGGCCTTATTCGATTCACGGCGATTAATTCCCTATATCCTGCTGGTCTGGGTTATTTGCCCGGAGATTCGGCGAATACAGGATTGGATGGAAGGAACGTACCATTCGGTTTCGCTGTTAAGTATTGCACCTTTGTTAACAAGTGCTGTGCTTATTATTCCTATTTTGGCTAAGTTTCACCAGATGGAATCTCGCATCTACAAGTTGCTAATTTATATGGCCATCGTGTTGCTGTATGGCTGTCTGATTGGCGTAACAAAGAATGGGAGCGGGACCTTTTACGATTTAGCGAATTATGTGATTCCGTTGTTGTTAATCCCTTATGCGGCTTTAAGTGAATTCGACAATAAGGCGCTAGACCGATTAGTTGTCGCTTTCTCTAACACGGCGATCCTGGTAGCTGTCTATGGCATTATTCAATATATCATCGTGCCTCCCTGGGATGCATTTTGGATGAATCATGTGGAAATGACGTCGATTGGCCACCCTTTTCCATTGGAAATCCGAGTCTTCTCTACGCTGAATTCGCCAGGACCTGCGGGGATGTATATGGGAACTGCACTTGCCCCGATGATTTTGGAAAAAAGATGGCGGGGACCGTTAGGCTGGATCGGGATTATCCTTGTAACGGTTGGACTGCTGGTCACGTTAGTTCGTTCTGCCTGGGTAATGCTTTTCATCGATATTGCGATCTATACAGCTGTATCGGCCGGCAGACAAAAGTGGAAGTTGATCGCTCAATTAACAGCCGTTATTGCAGCGATGTATGTCATCATCCCTAAGCTGCCTGGAGCACAAGGTCTGATTGCTCGCTTAGATACGATGACAGCTATTCAGGATGATCACTCTTACAATGAGAGACTTGATTTCTTCCATACCGTTTTCCCGATGATGTTTTCGAAACCGCAAGGATTAGGGCTAGGGAGTATCGGTGTCGGCACCAAGCTCAGCAATGGCGGAGCATTAGGGGAATATGGCATTTTCGATAATGGATTTGTTGCCATTTTTCTAACCTTTGGTATTCTTGGTGGCTTATTGTTCCTATGGGCTTTGTGGCTTGTCACCCGTTATCTATTATCTCAGAAACACCAACCGGGCGGGATAACGGCTTATGGTAAGTTAGGACTCTCGGCTCTGCAAGGAAGTATCGTTTGTCTTGTTTTTGAAAATGGGTATACAGGGTTGAAAGGTTTTCTATTATGGATGGTCGTAGGCATTGGAATTATGGCGCATCGAACGATCGTTCAAGAGAGGAGGCAAATTTCGGATGCAGCAGCCGGTCAACTTGAAATTAGTCCGCATAAAGCCTCTGTTCGGCTTCATTAAAGCTTTCTTTTCGAGCAAAAGTCATTTGTCATCTTCGGTTAAAACGATGTTTTTCAGTGTGCTTATCTTAGTCATTAATATGCTAACCGGTATTTTGACAGCGCGATTTCTTGGGCCATCCGGCCGAGGAGAGCAGGCCGCTATGGTGTTATGGTCACAATTCTTAGCCTTTAGCTTCTCATTTGGTATGCCTTCCGCCATTATTTACAACGTGAAAAAGAACATGAAGGATTCCGCCAAGCTTTATTCGACCGCTGTTCTCATGGGTTTGACAGCAGGCATGCTTGCGATGTGCTTAGGGATACTGGTTTTACCTTATTGGCTCCGTACGTATTCCGACAGTGTGGTCCTATTCTCGCAATGGTCCATGGTTATCGTACCTCTCATCGTATTGTCCCAGATTAATAATGCGATGATGCAGGTAAGAGGCGAGTACAAACTATTTAATCGTCTGCGATTTCTTATTCCGCTGAGTACGCTCATCGGCCTTGCTCTGCTAATCTTGACTAAAACCATGACTCCTTACACGTCAGCTGTAGCTTATCTCGCTCCGGCGGTTCCCTTTTACATATGGACCACTGTTCGTTTGCTAAGACAGTATCAATGGGTGATCAAGGATGTATTCCGTTCCTTTCAGACATTAATCAGATATGGGATTGGATCCTACGGCAACGATTTAATGGGCAATGTTTCCTACTACATCGACCAAATTGTGATTATCGGACTGCTGAATCCGACCGAACTTGGACTCTATGCGGTAGCGGTAAGCCTTTCTCGGGTCGTTAATATTTTCTCAACCTCAATTATCGTGGTGCTGTTCCCGAAAGCATCCGGGCTGCCGAAGGATAAAGTGGTGGATATGACGTTCCGTGTATACCGGATCAGCACATGCGTAGCCTTGTTATGCTCTCTGATTATCATGCTGGTTGCTCCTTTCGTCATGCCGCTCTTGTATGGTCCTGATTTTAGAGAAGCTATCAGTGTATTTCGAATGCTGCTTCTTGAAGTGTCCATTTCTGGTGGAACTATGGTTTTAGCACAAGCGTTCATGGCCTTAGGCAAGCCCAAGATCGTTACGATCTTGCAAGGAATCGGGCTGCTGGTTGTCATCCCATTGCTGACGGTGCTTATTCCGAAGTTTGGACTCGCCGGTGCGGGAATGGCCATTTTGTCATCGGGTATCCTGCGATTTATCTTTATTTTAATCAATGTCAAATTCACCTTGAAAACGAAACTTCCAAGATTACTGTTGAATAAAGAGGATATCCGTTGGTTGCTTTCAGCAATAACAGCATATAAGGCCAAATAATTGGACATTGGGGGAGGGGCGAACGAAATGAGTCGCTATCGTGATGCTGTGGGAGTAAATCGAATTTCTGTTGTCATCATTGCGCAAGACGATGAATCGAGAATAGCGAATGCGATCGCCTCCTGCAAGCCTTTTGCAGACGAAATTGTTGTAGTCGATGGCGGGAGCAAGGACGGGACCGTTCGGGTGTCCGAGCAATTAGGCTGCAAAGTCTATGTGAACGCATGGCCAGGTTATGCGAAACAGCGTATCTATGGCAGTGATCGTGCCACCTATGACTGGATTTTCGTAATCGACACGGATGAGGTAGTCAATGAGCAATTATCTGACTCCATTCAGATGCTGAAAGGCGAGTTAACCGATCCAAGCAAAGCCTACTCCGTTCTGCGGATTGGAGACTTTCTAGGACGCTGGATGGGGAAAGGCGAGAAGCTGGTACGATTGTATAACCGTACACAAATTCAGTATAAGGAAAGTCTAGTGCATGAAACACCGAATGTGGAGAATGAGAATGTCCTATTTGTACCAGGTGTCTTATGGCATTATGGGTTCCGCAGCATACATGACCATATTCAACGGTTTAATAAATATACCGATCTGGAGGCGCAAGGCGCAGTGGCGATGGGAAAAAGATTTAGTCTGCTGCGTATGCTCGTTCGACCGCCCTTGCGTTTTGTTCAGAAATATATCGTTCATGGCTTGTATAAAAAGGGAATCCCGGGACTTGCTGTGGCACTTTTCTGGGGGATCTACGAGTTCCTGGTCTGCATGAAACAGTATGAGCTTGGATTGGCTCATAAACGTGTGAAGCAGTCCCATGAGGGGCCGATCAAGGAGGGGAAAGCTTATGCAACGATACAATGATTTACGGATCTTGTGCACCGGAATGGGTTGGCCCTCGGCTCAGCCGGGTGGGTTAAATACCTATTTCAAGCATATTTGCGAAAGCTTGGATACACAGCATGAGCTTGAAGCCTTGGTTTGCAGTGCGAATAAGCCGGAAGTAAAAAGTGGTCTTCGTGTTACCAATGTGGCCGGCACGAATTTGAAATTGAGCAAACGGCGTGATGCTTTTCGCATGCAAGCCGCAGAAATCATGAACGGGCAGCCTGTTGACATCGTGTATTCCCACTTTGCTCCTTATAGTTTGGGCGTGGCGATGGAGGCGAAAGCCCGAAATATTCCGGTTGTGATGACATTTCACGGTCCATGGAGTGAGGAAATCAGGCTTGAGGGCAAGGGTTTGAAGCATAGATTCAAAACCATGATCGCGAAAAGCTGGGAAATGAAAGCTTACCAATTGGCGGATGCTTTCATCGTGTTAAGTGAAACTTTTCGCGATATTCTTCACCGCCAATACGGCGTTCCACTTGCCAAGATACACATCATTCCTGGCGGGGCGGACGTGGGCCGGTTTAAGCCGGCAGCGAATCGTTCCGCAATCAGAACGAAGCTGGGGCTGCCGGAAGGGAAAACCGTCGTGTTGACTTTGCGAAGGCTGGTCAATCGAATGGGGCTGCTTCAACTGCTGGAAGCTTGGAAAGAAGTTGTGCGTTCGAAGCCGGATGCCGTGCTGTTTATAGGCGGCAAAGGTCCGCTGAAAACGGAGCTGGAGAGCCGAATTGTCGAGTATGGGCTCCAGTCCAGCGTTAGATTGCTGGGGTACATCCCTGACAGTGAGCTTGCGGACTATTATCAGGCAGCCGATTTGTTCGTTGTTCCTTCACAAGCGTTAGAGGGCTTCGGCCTAATCACCGTAGAAGCAATGGCAGCCGGGGTTCCGGTCATGGCAACTCCGATTGGCGGGAACCGTGAAATTCTTGAGAAATACCGGCCGGATATGCTGTTTGCTGGAACCAGCAGCAGTGATATTGCCTCAGGACTAAATCGCATATTGAAGCATCCTGAGTTGTGGCCTACAGGTGAGCAGTGCAGGAATCACGTGTTAGAGCATTATACGTGGAAGAGAGTTTCCGAGCAGGTGAACGAAGTATTTCATTCCGTGATTGATCTTGATGATCGCCATGCTTACGTCAGGAATCAATCGGCGGCGGCCAGCAAGAGAGGAGGACGTGAACAAGATGAGAGTAGCTTATCTGGATCATACCGCTAGATGGAGCGGGGGCGAAGTCGCACTTTACAATCTCATTACGAATTTTGGCAAGGAGATTGATCCGCTAGTCATTGTGGCTGAAGAGGGAGCGCTGGTTGATCGGTTACGAGCTAAAGGGATTGATGTTCGCGTTTTACCTTTAAGTGATAAGGTGCGCAATCGCAACCGAAATGCCGTGAATTTTCAAGCGGTATCGGCTGCATTAGAACTTTGGAGTTATGGGAAAAGGGTAGCCAAACTACTGAAAGCTGAGAAAGTTGCCTGTGTACATACGAATTCTTTGAAATCAGCTTTTTATGGAGCTGTAGCTGCTAAATGGGCGGGAATTCCACTCATCTGGCATATTCGGGATCATATTGGCGTTCCGTATTTGAAGCCGGTTGTTGCCCAAGCGATTCGCCTGATGTCCCGATTGCTGCCTAATGGCGTTATTGCAAATTCCAATTCTACGTTGAGTGCTTTGAATTTGCCGAAGTCCAAGAAAACATTAGTGGTGTATTCAGCCTTCGCCAATTCCAAAGCCAAAAGGCCATCTTTGATCGAAAAAACATGGCGAAAGCCCTACGTAGTCTTACTGGTTGGCCGGTTGGCGGAATGGAAGGGCCAGCATATTTTGCTCGAAGCGGCGAAATCTTTTCTGCCGGATGAGCAGGTTCATTTCTGGTTAGCCGGGGATGCCCTGTTCGGCGAAGATGCCTATAAGAAACAACTGCTCCAGCAAATTGCCGACAATCAACTGAACAATGTCACCTTACTAGGACATGTTGAAGATATTCAAGGGTTGATGCAGAAAGCAGATCTATTGGTTCATACTTCCATCACACCTGAGCCTTTTGGTCAGGTCATTGTCGAGGGCATGGCAGCCGGTTTGCCGGTCATTGCTTCTAACGAAGGCGGCCCGACGGAAACGGTTGTGCATGGTGAAACGGGACTTCTCATTACACCAGGAAAACCAGCCGTGCTGGCTGATGCCATTCGCTATCTGCTCGAGCATCCTGAGGAGAGACGCCGAATGAGCGAGAATGGCATCAAGCGTGTGGAGCAACACTTTGTTATCGAACGAACCGTTACCCAAATCACTCATTACTATGCAGGTTTCATCGCTAACTCTTGATGACCGCTTAGTGTGTAAAGGATGGATCAAATGAAAATAGCAATTGCGCATGATTATTTGGTTCAAATGGGCGGAGCCGAAAGAGTTGTTGAAGTCTTTCACCAAATGTACCCGAGTGCTCCCATTTATACGACCATGTTTAGCAACAATCGTCTGCTCGATGAACTGAGGGATGCGGATATACGAGCCTCTTGGATGCAGAAAATGCCTGGAGGAAAAAGTCATTTTAAAGAAATGCTGCCTCTTTATCCGTTTGCAATTAAGGATTTTGACTTTCGAGAATTTGATATTGTGCTCAGTTCAAGCAGCGCATTCATGAAGAGTATTCAGGTACCGAAGAACACGTTCCATCTTTGTTACTGCCATACCCCCATGCGTTTCGCCTGGGATTATGACACTTATATGGAGCGACAAACCAAATCGAGTGTGATGAAACGTCTCTTGAAAATTTATATCGACCAGCTTAAGCAATGGGATCAAAAAACGTCTGCCAATGTAAATCAGTTTATTGCGAATTCCTCGGTTGTGAAAAGTCGCATCCGCAATTACTATCATCGCGATTCCGATGTGATTTTTCCACCGATTAATACAACTCGCTTTCATAGCTCGACGAACATTGAGGATTACTATTTGATCGTATCAAGGCTTGTGTCTTATAAACGCATTGATCTGGCTGTAGAAGCATTTAATCGGAATGGCCTGCCTTTGCATATCGTAGGCGAAGGCCCCGACCTGATGAGACTGAAGGCGATGGCCAAAGGAAATATTCGTTTTCTGGGGAGGTTGGATGACGGTTCAGTAACCAAAATGATGGCGGAGTGTCGCGCCTTAATCTTTCCCGGCGAGGAGGATTTCGGCATTACACCGCTGGAGGCCAATGCGGCGGGAAGACCCGTTGTCGCCTATCAGGCTGGTGGCGCGCTAGATACAATAGTGCCTCATGTGAATGGTGTGTTTTTCAAACGGCAAGAGGTAGAGGATCTGCTGCTTGCTATTCAGGAAGTGGAGAATCATGCCTGGGATGTGAGCCGAATTATCCAACATGCCCAGAAATTTGATGAAAAAACATTTATGGAGAAATTGAAAACCTACATGGCTAAAGCTTATCAACAGTTCAGAGAGGGGAATTAATCGTATGGATATTGCAGTAATAGGAACAGGCTATGTGGGATTAGTTTCCGGGGTGTGCTTCGCTGAGGTGGGAAATAATGTGATCTGTGTGGATCAGGATAAACAGAAAATTGACAAGCTGCAGAATTTCATTTCTCCCATCTATGAGCCTGGCATTGAAGAACTCATGGAGAAGAATATACATGCTGGCCGATTAGCTTTTACAACGGATTTGGCTCACGCCATCAGCCAATCTGAACTCATTATCATTGCCGTGGGCACACCGTCCTTGCCGAATGGCGAAGCTAATCTGTCCTACATTGAGCAAGCGTCCATGGAAATTGGTAAGGCCATGAATGGCTATAAAATCATTGCAACGAAAAGCACTGTTCCCGTAGGTACGAATGAGCACATTCAGATGATTATTGCGATGAATACGCAGCACGCCTTTGACGTCGTATCCATTCCTGAGTTTCTGCGCGAAGGTTCGGCTATCGATGATACCCTTCATCCGGATCGAATTGTCCTTGGGTTAGATAATCCAAGTTTGGCTGAGCCGCTTACCGATCTCCACCGTGCCTTCACGGATCAAATCTTCGTCACAAGCATCCGGAGTGCCGAGATGATCAAGTATGCTTCGAATGCGTTTCTTGCGACTAAAATTTCATTTATTAATGAAATCTCCAATATTTGCGAGAAGGTCGGCGCCGATGTCACGGAAGTGGCCAAAGGGATGGGGAAAGATAAGCGCATTGGTTCATCCTTCCTGAATGCCGGTATCGGCTATGGAGGTTCTTGCTTCCCGAAAGACACGGACGCTTTGATTCAAATTGCCGGCAATGTCGATTATGAGTTTCAATTGCTCAAGTCCGTAGTGGAAGTGAATAAATCCCAGCGCTACAAGGTGATTTCCAAGCTGGAGGCCTCCCTTGGACTGCTCAGCGGCAAAGTGGTGGGCATTTGGGGGTTATCCTTCAAGCCAAATACGGACGATATTCGTTATGCGCCGTCGATTGAAATTGTTGAAACGCTGATTCGAGCAGGAGCAACCCTGAAGCTGTATGATCCTATTGCGATGGATAAATTCAGGGAGCGTATTGATCATCCTTCGATTCAGTGGTGCGAGAATGCCATGGAAGCGGCAGTGGGCGCTGATGCGATTTGCTTGCTAACGGATTGGGAGGAATTTAAAACCATCTCCTTGTCCAAACTTATTTTTATCATGGATCAGCCGATTCTCATTGATGGCCGCAATGTGTACAGCCAAGAACAAATTCAGGGAACCGGGCTCAAATATTATTCCGTTGGGCGACCTGATTTGATTGGTGTATCCAGACCGAAAGCACTGGCTAGATAAGTTGCTTGTATCCCAAATAAAATCAAATGGAGCGTGGTTTTCATGAAATTGGTACTTCTTTCAGGCGGTTCCGGTAAGCGACTTTGGCCATTGTCCAATGATTCCAGATCCAAGCAGTTCTTAAAGGTACTTGAGGATGAGAAGGGCAAAGATGAATCCATGGTGCAACGTGTATGGAGGCAACTACAGAACACGGGCCTTGGCGAAGATGCGTACTTGGCGACGAATCGCTCGCAGGTTGAGATGATTATTAGCCAACTTGGCGGAGAAGCTCCGCTTATTATCGAGCCTGAGCGCAGAGATACATTCCCTGCCATCGCGTTAGCTGCTGCTTATATGTATGATGTGGAAAGTTTGCCTTTAAACACAGTGATTACGGTGTTGCCGGTAGACCCGTATGTCGATGAGGCGTTTTTTCAGAAAATTAAACAATTAGAGGATGTTCTGCACGAAACAAATGCGAATTTAGCGCTAATGGGCGTTGTTCCGACCGTTCCGTCCGAGAAATATGGCTATATTGTTCCTTCTGAGGAACGCATGGAAGGGACAGAAGCAGTAGCGGTCCAATATTTCTTCGAGAAGCCTAACCGGGAACAAGCGGCTGTTTTAATTGATCAAAAAGCGCTTTGGAATTGTGGCGTCTTTGCTTTTCGACTCGGCTACCTCATTGAGGTCATGATGGATAAAGGGATTCCGATTCAATACGAGGAAATGCTCAGAAATTATCATAAATTAACGAAAATCAGCTTCGACTACGAAGTTGTTGAGAAGGAAGCAAGTTGTGTCGTTGTCCCTTACGATGGCTTCTGGAAAGATTTGGGTACATGGAACACGTTGACGGAAGAAATGGGACGTTCTCAAATCGGAACAGGTATCGTAACAACGGATTGCGAGAATACCCATTTGATTAACGAGCTCGACATCCCTGTGACTGTCATCGGTATCCATGACGCCGTCATTGCCGTAAGCCCGGATGGCATTCTGGTGACGAACAAGTCGGAGAGCCCTCGCATTAAAGAAGTCATGAATACAATCGAGCATCGCCCGATGTACGAAGAACGCAGATGGGGACGATATCGTGTTATTGATTATGTCAAATATGCCGAAGATAATGAGGTGCTCACGAAACGTATTCTCGTTCATGCCGGTAAAAATATCAGCTATCAGCTGCATTACAAACGTTCTGAAGTATGGACTATCGTGAGCGGCGTAGCGGATATTATCATTAATGATAAACTCTATCAGGTGAAACCGGGTGATGTTGTGCGAATTCCGGAGGGGACCAGACACAGTATTCGGGCAATTACGGATGTTGAATTTATCGAGGTACAAAGCGGATCCGACTTAGTCGAAGAGGATATCGTTCGGATTTGTATGGACTGGAAGGACATTTCCCTTCACCAATTTATTTAAGTTTTGTTTTGAAACAAAGAACCGCCTTCTATTCGATTTCCGGAATGGAAGGCGATTCCTTGTTTGAAGGCATAGCTAAAAATTACAAATATAACCATTTCATGGTGAAAAGGATGCGTTATGACAACGAAGATGATTCAAATTTTAGGAAAGGCAGGTGTACGTAAGAAAGTGGTTTCCTTATTGTTCTTACTCTCCTTAGTAGCTCCGAATTTCTTGTTTCATCCGCAAGCTGCGGCGTCCGCGACTTCTGTTCCAGTCAACCCGCAAGCAACGATAGAAGCGAAGGCGGTGCTGCAGAAGTTGTATGTCGTTTCGGGTGTTAGCACGATTAGCGGGCAGCATGATTATCTTGAAAGTCCGGATGAATGGACGAATCAATTGAAAGGTTGGACAGGTAAATTTCCTGGACTTCATGGTTATGAATTTGGTGCCGTTTTGGCTCAAAATGAAAACCAATTGGCGCAACAAAGGCAAAAGGTAGTCAATAGCGCAATCGCTTGGAATAAGGCTGGCGGTCTGGTTACCATCTCTTATCATCAAAGCATTCCTGGCACGTGCCTCTGCTGGTCGAATGTACAGCGGAATATGAGCCAAGCGGAATTTGATAAATACGTCACCCCAGGCACTCCCCAGTATGCAAAATTGATTGATGATCTGGATAAAACGGCAGTTTACTTGGAGAAATTGAAAGAAGCGGGCGTTCCTGTCTTGTGGCGCCCCTATCATGAAATGAACGGGGACTGGTTCTGGTGGGGCAAGAAGAACAACTTCTCCGCCCTATGGACGATTATGTACGACCGCTTCGTGCATGTGCACAAGCTGAATAATTTGCTTTGGGTATGGAGCCCCAATGCGCCGAATGGGAATGCTGAACCCTTCAAGGCGACCTATCCAGGGGCAAGTAAGGTAGATGTTCTCGCGGTAGATATCTATGATAATGATTACAATCCGGATTATTATAAAAGTATCACGCAATTGGCTGGCGATAAGCCTGTAGCGATTGGGGAGAATGGCGAGTTGCCAAGTGCCGCTGTATTGAAAGACCAACCCCGATGGGCTTATTTCATGACATGGGGCAAGATGCTGACCGAAAATAATAAAAAAGAAGAGATTAAATCGTTCTACTCGCATTCGAAAATATTGAGCAGAGAATCTTTTCTGCCAATCAAACAGCCGCAGATACAGCCAATTTCGCCCCCGGATAAGAAAAATGGGCTGCGAGCGGAATATTTCGATAATAAGGATCTGACCGGGCTACTAGAAACGAAAGTGGATGACAAGATTGATTTTAATTGGTCGACTTCAGCACCTTTACCTTCCATGCAAGCAGATACATTTTCGGTGAGATGGACAGGAAAACTCTTGCCCGCCTATTCGGAAACGTATCAGATATCCACCTTAAGCGATGACGGCATTCGTGTTTGGGTGAACGGCAAGTTGGTTATTGATAGTTGGTTCAATCAAAGTTGGGTGGAACGAACAGGATCTATCGCCCTTACGGCTGGCGTACCTGTTGATTTGAAAGTGGAGTATTATGATAACCAGAATGGTGCCTCTGCTAAACTCATGTGGAAGAGTCCTTCCCAACCCAAAGAAATTATTCCAGCAAATGCCCTATTACTACCTTAGAGGTTTGAGAGGTATCTAACATGATGAGATATGTGATTGTGCCATCGGCCTTGTTGATCTTACTGATCCTGATCTCGGCTTCGAATAATGACGGTGCATCAGCAAAAACAGAATTGGTAAAGGTGATGACAGAATCCAACCAGATTGGCAATCCGATCTGGACGTTAGGCAAACCCGACGATGCTTATTCGGAATTTGGAAAAGAAAGCACAGCTCAGATCAGTTACACTGTATCTCCCGGCGAAAATCAAACGGAGACTTGGAGCTCGGTGCCGCAAGGTCTCAATAAATCGTTGAATCCTACCTTGTCAATCAACTATTCCTTAGCTGAAATCCCCGAATATGGGGTTCATTTCCGAGTGAAAATTCTAGATGCGCATAAGTCTGTCCCCCAGATGGCGGTGTTTTCCAATAACCTGCTTTCGGGCATCATTCAAATCGCCGGTGTCGGAGGGACGACTAGCGCTTATGAGTATAAAAAATTATATGAGCTTTATATTCCTAAGGAGCAGCTGCAGCTCGGAAATAACGTATTAAAGCTGTCGGCCGAAGGATGTTTGTCTTGCAAAGCGGATGAGAATAAATTTCTATGGTGGAAATGGGACTATCTCTCGCTTGATGCATTAGCTGCCCCTGCCCAAGAGCCCATTCATGGACGATATGTGGAATCGGGCACCAAAGTCAGCAATTTGTCCTTTTACTATGACCAAGGAGCGGTTCGACATCTTCCCTATGTCTTAAAATGGTTGGGAATTGCCTATAGCGGCAATGTGATGCGAGTGGATTGCGCGACCGATGTCAAAGAGGGATGTTCAGCCATTAAGCCTTATTATGAAACACTTCGTGATTACAACACGCAAGCGGTAGCTCTTCATTTGCATACAGGAAATATTAATCTGAATGATGATGGCACGCTGCCGGCCGATGCAGAAAATAAGTTGTCGGACTATGTGAAGCAGTATGGTTCCCTGTTTCAATATTATGAGATTGACAACGAACCAGGCTTATTTAATCGATCCAAAAGTGTGAATCTGGCCATAGCCAAATGGCTCAAAACCAATCTGCCCGAAATAGCTCCACATGTGAAAACGGTCGCTCCGGGTTGGGCCTATGCGCCGCAGTACAGTATGAGGACATGCCGGAATCAAAACACATCCGGCGTGCTGCGCTGCGGAGATCCTGACGGATGGGAAGGTGATCCGACCCAGCGAATGGAGCTTGAAGAGATGACGGATTTAACCAATGGGCATGCGTATGGGACCTCTTATGTGAATAATAAAGATGGAAGCTTTCTGGAGAACATGCGGACCTTCGGAGGGGCTGAGGATGGTTTGCAGAAGCTCATGCTGAATACGGAGTACGGCACTTCGGATAGCCATAAAGATCCCATTGAATATGGCGCGGCGGAACCCCATGCGGCTGTCTTTGATCGCATCATGAGAGCTCATATCGGGTATGCCGATATGTTCATGCAGCATGCGGCCTTTTATCCGGAATATGCGCTGTTCGAACCGGGCATTGATTTGAATACACAAAATCCCTCTCAGATGCAGATTCATAAGAATTCGTCGGAAAAGGATACGCGAGTCGGGGTGATGCGGCGCTTGAATCTGGCGTATGCGACGCATGGCAAGCCACTGGTTTATGAAATAAGCAATAAACAGGAGCTATCGGATAAGCTGGTTTATTTCCGGGGCGTGGATACCTCGACATTGCCCGCACTTCCTGGGTCAGGAGGGAAATCGGATAAGATTCTACTTAATTTTGTGAATTTTGAATCGAGTCCGCAAACGATACAGGTCAAGGTCACAATGCCGGAGGTTGCGATATACGAAGGCGAGAGGTTCGGAGCGGGTGATACGTATGAGTCGGCACGATCCTATTTAAGCGGCTTGCAAGCCGCTCCCGAACTGGCATTTAAGGAAACGTTAGGCCCAGGTGAGGCCGTGCAGTATATCTTATCGCGAGCAGATGGGGTGAAGCCAATTGCACCAACGTGGATTCAGGCTAAACCGGCACAGCATCATGCGATTGAGCTCAGTTGGAAAGAGTCTGAAGTAGCGCAAAGTTATGATATCTTGCGCAAATCTGGTGCGAGTGAGGACAATTTCGCGGTGATTGCTGAACAAGTGCAAGGTACCGAGTTTATCGATACAAGTACAATAATAGGGAACCAATACGAGTATCAGATTAGACTCTCAGGTACCAACGAAGTTTCACAACCGGCGGCAGCAATCGCAACAGATAGTGTGGCACTGGATCGAAAGGACTGGGAGGTTACCAGCAGTTCCGGAAAACCTCAAGGGGCGATTGACGGTAATATCTACAGCCGATGGGATACGGGGGTCGCTCAAGCTCCCGGACAATTCTATCAAGTGGATATGAAAACAGCGACCACGATCAACCGGATAAGGCTTCGGAGCGAAGGTTCCCCGAATGATTATCCAAGGAAATATGAGGTATATGTTTCTACCGATGGGTATACGTGGTCTCAGCCGATTGCAACCGGTAGCGGTTCAAGCATACTAGACATCAATTTTAGTCCTACGTATGCACGATTCGTCAAGATCATCCAGACAATGAAGGCCGGGAATTTCTGGTCCATTCATGATCTGCAGATTTATGGTTAGAAATCGAGGGATACGCCTACCCTTTGCGGGTTGAAGCTACGATGAGAAACAAAATTAAGATGAGCAACCAGATTACTTGAACCATATTATCCTCGCCTTTTGTTATAATAAATCAAGTTTAACAAGAATTCTTGTAATTTTCTGTCTTAAAACAAACAAAAATGTTGGATTTATGCTAAATATTACAACAGTAATCATTAAAAAGTCCTATGTACATGTCGTTTTTTGATGAAAGTCCTCACTTTGTGGGGACTTTTTTTATCTACATTTAACAATCCTTCTGTAACATTTAGATATTCGAAATTTGAACAAAGGTTAATATCTAAAGGAGAGAAGATTCTTGAATATTCGACTGCCTCAAATTACAGTGGGTAAGAAAATGTATGTCAGTTTTATTGTGCTATTATTGCTTACTTCTGTTGCAGGATGGATGAGTCTAACGAATATGAAGTCGATTCAGAACAAAAGTGATGAAATCAGTCAGATATGGATGCCTGGCGTCGAAGCTGTCAATACGATCAGTTATTTAACGGAAAATGTACACGGACTAGAAATGCAGCTCTTTATCTTAATGGATCCAGCTCAGCTGCAAAGCACACAGACACAAGCCAGTGCAGGGATTAGCAATGTAGACGAGCAGATTAAACAATTCGGAGAAGGGCTGACGGATGAGCAGGAGAAGCGGAATTTCGAAGCCTTCCAAAACCAATGGAATATTTACAAAGGTTATCATGAGAAGTTCTTGGAACTTAGTAAAAAAGCCAATTTGAGTAAAGGCTCCGGCAACATGGAGAAAGAAGTTGGAACTCTCATTTCAGATTCGAATAAAGTTTTTGTGAACATGCAGAAATATCTGGAGGTTCTTGTAAAAATCAAACATGAAGGCGCGGTAGCTGCCTCAGAGAGCAGTTCGGTTATTTATCGTTCTGGGCAAATGAACCTGATTTACATTTTTGCTTCTGCCGTCTTTATCGGTATGATTCTGGCTTTCTTCATTACACGTAATATCTCCAAGCCTGTGCGTCTTGTTTCGCAAGCTCTTCAGACTGTGTCCTTGGGAAGCTTATCAGAACAAGATGTGAAAGTAAGAAATAAAGATGAAATCGGTGAACTGGTTAGTTCGTTAAACCGGATGAAGACGAATGTCCGGGACATTTTGCTGCAAATTCGCAATGCCTCTTCTTCGGTTGCTGACTCGTCCAAAGAACTGCTCGATCACGCGGAGCAAACGTCGCATGCTTCCAATCAAGTGGCGGAGGTCATGCAATTGGTAGCTTCCGGAGCAGAAGTTCAAGTTCAGAATTACGAGGATACGAATACAGCTATGACGGAGATGAGCATTGGCATTGGGCGAATCGCTGAAGCTTCGTCCGAGGTATCAGATATCTCAATGGAAGCATTCCGAGAAGCAATGCAAGGCGAGCAAGACCTCCAAGCGCTCATTAAGAGCATGAATGGGATGAGTGATACGGTCAGCAGGGCGAACACCGTTATTATTAATTTGGGGAACCATTCTCAAGAAATTAATAATATGATTGGCATGATGGGCAATATAGCGAAGCAAACCAACCTGCTCGCTTTGAATGCGGCGATTGAAGCGGTTCGTGCAGGAGAAGCAGGCAAAGGATTTACGGTTGTAGCAGGGGAAGTGCGTAAGCTATCGGAGCAGTCCGCGCAATTTGCCAATCAAATTACGGAATTGATCGGACAGGTGTTAGACAATACCGGAGTTGCCGTTAAAACGATGCATGATTGCCAGCAGGAAGTGGATATGGGCAAAGAGATGGTACATGCGGCGGAGACTTCCTTTCATCGTATTTTCTTAGCTTCCGAGAAAGTGGCTGTTCGCATACAAGAGGTTGCGGCATTCGCTCAAGAACTGGCCGCCACTTCGGAAGAAGTGTCCGCTTCAGTCGCAGAAACGAGCGCTCACGCGAGAAATTCATCTGCCTACGCTCAGCAGGTGGCTGAAACCTCTGAACAGCAGATGGCGTCGCTGAATGATATCACCAGGTCTGCCGGTATGCTGAACGGCATTGCTGAACAATTACATACGGTCGTTGGGAAGTTTGAGTTGTAGTGCCTTCTTAGCACTACAGTGGGTTTTCTTTAGGGTTATGGGGTAAGCGTAGCTTACCCCTACTTATTGCTTCTCGCCCATACCGCACCGAATGCTCACTGCACACCAAGTAACCAATCCAAGTCCAATCACCGCAACGGCTCCTCGCTCTTATGTCTATGCTGCACTTTATGCAACATAAATGGCATTACACACTACTAAAACCGCTCTTCAGTGCACAAAGTGCAATGAATTCAAGCTAAATCGCGCGAAAACCGCTTTATTCTGCTTTTTCCGTTGCACTTTATACAACTGAGACAGCGGTAACGTCCTACCTGAGGCCTTAATGTTGCGCAAAGTGCAACATAGAGAAGGTGTTTGCCGTTGTTTGGAGCTGTCATTTGGTTCATTTGCTTATCCTTAATTGTTCGGATGCAAGCAAAAGTCTGCAAAATCATGCTATACTAGACTCTGTAAAAAGGAGGTCGACTATGGCTAGAAACAAAGAGTTTGAAGTGAATGCCGTGCTGCGAAAAGCGATGCATATCTTTTGGGAGCAGGGCTATGAGAAAACTTCCATGCAAGATTTGGTCACGCATATGGGGATTCATCGAAGGAGTATCTATGATACTTTCGGAGACAAACATCGTTTATATATGAAGGCAGTAGAGAAATACGGGGAATTGCTGGAAAGCTCCGTTCATCAAAAAGTGGAGGCTCCTACCCCGATGAAACAAGCTATTCGGCGAATGTTTGAACACGCCATTATGGCCGCAGACGATCGGCCCAAAGGGTGTTTGATGGTCAATACGGCTGTCGAATTGGCTGTTTGTGATGAAGAAGCAGCGGAGAAAGTGAATCAAAGTTTTGTTAAAACCGAGAACAAACTATACGATCTCATACTGCGCGGCAAGGAAACGGGAGAAATTGGAAATCACCAGGATGCACGAAGGACTGCGGAGTTTTTAAACAGTGCTTTTATTGGATTATGCGTGTTGGCCAAAACGACGAATGATAAAGAAAAACTGGAAGGTATCATTGATACATCGCTAGCTATATTGGATTGAAAGAAAGAAGAAGGAGCCACGCGGCAAGCGGGCTCCTTCTTCGCTGATTATAACATTTTGGCCAAACCCTCGAATTTCACTTCCCAAGAACCATCTTGTGGAAATCCGGGTGCATGGGTGTTAGGCCCATTCTCCCAACCCGCAGCCATCATGGCGACAGCGCTTAACAGGCCCCCGTTGCCAGGAAGGTATACCGTTAACGGTTTCCGCTGGTAGTTGTGGCCATTCGGAAGGAAGGTGTTGGTGACTTTGTCGATCAACAGGGTATCGACGGCCAATTGTCCTTCGCCGAGTCTTGCCGATGTCATAGCGACCATGGGATAGTCCCATCCCCATGTCGCATCCCAGTCCCAGACCTTGATGACTTCGTGCAGGGTCCTAAGCATCGTTTCACGATCCACCATATTGCCGGGGAGGATACCGAGCGGAGCCAACATCGTAGGGTGATCTTTGGTGCTGCTGCCGCCTGTAAATGTATCGGGAGCTGTCTCCGCAGCGACATATAGACCTTCCACCACGGGAAGCTTGGACAAGTGGTTCAGGACATGCTCCCACTTCTCCATCCTCGGGAGTCCGAGTCTCTCCCGCCATGCTAGAGCTGTTGATAATCCGAAAGCCCAGTAAGACAATTCGAAAGTCGGATTCATTGTCGTTGCATGATCATAAATTTCCTGCGCTGGAGCAACTGGCGGACCAAGCACATAGCGCAGCTGTTCATAATCCCATTCTGCGAAAGAGGCCATGAAGGCCGCACTTTCGAAGACCAGATCTGCATATTTCTCCAACGTCTCTCTTGTGCCCCTGATTTGATAGATGAGTTCAGCGTAATAAATAGGATGCGGCTGCTGCCAGATGAGAAACGGTTCAATGTAGCAAGGGCCGTTAATGCCATCCGGAGCTACACATTTCGGCCATCTAGCCCCTTCATATCCTTGGGAAGCAGCGAGTTTTCGGGCTTGGTCGAGGATGCTGATGTACCATTCCAGACTGTTCGTCAAGCTGTCCACCCGATTCCAGAGTGCAAAGTGAACGGAATGCCACCAGTGCATTTCCAGATGAAATTTACCGGCCCAGCTGTTATGGGTAAGTCCTGATTCCGCCGGCGGCAGGGTACCGGATGATTGAATAGCGGTCAAATACTGGGACAGCACAATTCTACGCTCAAGCTCGAGCGCGCGTGAATCTTTGCTGCCTACCAGCTCGATGGCTCCGCCAGAGGACCAAAAGTTGCGCCAATGCTGCTCAGAATCAGCTCGCACAGCTTCAAAGGCTGGCAAATCAGACTCATCGGATTCAGCAGTAAAACGGAACTGGAATTGGAATTCATCGTGATCGGATGCTGGCGTTAGAAGAAACAAGTGTTGGTCTTGCTCGTCTTGAGCGAAGTTTCCGTTTGACCATGCGGCAGCAAACGCATACGCGTCCTGATCCAACTTCCGGTCAATATGGACGGAATGGCTGCTGCCGGTCGCGATTTCGGTTGCGTGCTGACCGCTTTTTCCCCAATCAACACCAGCGAACTTCCATGTGCCGTAAGGGAAACGAAAGGTAATCTGAAGCTGCCTTTGGCGGATTAGATCCGATTTCACGCGAACGGCGATTAGATCCTGCGTGGGGTGACAGCAGGTAGTCACGCTGGTTATCGCTTCGCCAATCGTGAATTGGCTTTCAATGACTCCCCCCCATAGATGAAGGACTTGTTCAATTTCATTCAGATCTTCTGCGGTGGCCTCTTCGCCTGATGGCAGCGTAAACCGGAAGCCGACTTGCCCAAGATGCAATTTGTGCGGATTAAACTTCAGCCATTTATACTCATCGGTAATTTGACCGGGCGCCATATACGGAAACCCGATATCTCTCCCGCCAAAGGTAGGAAAAGAGGTTCGAGGGAACTTATCCACATGGTACTGCTCTGGATTTGGATGCGTATGCCATGCCCAGTTGGAGAAATTGCCAAGCGGCACACCACCGTCTGCGTATAGGCTCGGGAATGTTTGTAAGCCGGTTGCGTCAACCGTGAAGGCATAGTTCCCATTGCCGACAGAGAGGGAAGAGAATTTATCAAAGCTGGTCATAAGCGGATTATGGCGCCCAACTAAAGCTTTTCGATCGATCATTTTGGCATCACCCCATCGGAAAAAAAGTTTCATTTTTAAATATCACATTCAAATAGATAGCTGCCAGAGCCTAAGTGTATAACGGCATCCCCGTCTTCCCCGACTTCAAGCCTGACTTCCTGTATAGCGGCTGCATCCTTTAGCGGAATTCCGCCTTCGAGGAGAGTTTCCATGGAGACAGAAGGAAGGTAGACGTCCGCCAAACAATTTGTCGGAATGGTGATCTCAAGCTGGAGCCGACGGTCATCAGAATTATGCCGCCATGCGACTCGCAGCTTTCCGGATGGCAGACGATAATCTGCCGCTACTTCGTTCAGATCATCCAGAATAGGCGGCCTTATTGACAGCTTGTAGCTTTCGAAATCGGGGCAATACCGATAATGGATGCCTGCCAAACCGCTGTAGAGCCATTCTTCCAAATGTCCGAGCATAAAATGGTTCTGCGACTTGCCGACGGTGGGTCCGTCCCAAGCTTCTGTCAACGATGTCGCACCGTTTTCGATTTGATAGCCGTAACTTGGGTGATCCGTATTTTGGCTCATTTTATAGATGATGTCGCTGCGGCCGTTCTGAGAAAGAGCAAGCAGCACATAGCGATGGCCTATATCGCCTGCCGTCGTATGATACCCGCGTAAGGTAATATCATGAATGAGCCCGGCTAGAACAGTTTCTTTATACGGCTCGTGGACTAGCCCTAGTACAAGCGGCATCGCCTGGGAGCTTTGACTGCCAGTGGCATATTGCTGCGTTTTGTCATCGAAAAAAGCTTGATTAAACGCCGAGTTGATGTCATCGCGCAGCTGTTCATAATGGGAAGCGTCATCGCTGAAGCCCAAGATCTTGGCAATTTGTGCAAACACATCAACGATATGGTAAAACATAGCGGTTTCGGTATGCGCAACAGGTGTATTTTGAACAAAACCCGGCGGATTGTCGCCGACATCGTACCAGTCTCCAAGTCCGGTGTGGATAATCAGTTGATCCGAGCTCTCTTTTAAATAATCGATATAAGCTTTCATGCCTTCATAATGTTCGGCCAAAATACCGTGATTGCCGTAAAATTGCAGCAAATTCCAGCCTGTGAGGATATAGGTGGCGCCCCATGAGACAGAATCCCGGAAGCAGCGCCATTGGTCGGAAAAAACAACATATTCCGGCGCCGTTGTCGGGACCATCCCGCTCGGTAGCTGGGCGTCCCGGATGTCCTCCATCGTCTTGATGAACAAAGGCTCGACATCGTAATTCCATGCTACGGAGGGGCCCATCAAATGAATTTGCTCGAGCCAACCGAGCTTTTCCCGATGCGGGCAGTCGGTAAAAATGCTTTTCATGTTGCTGCGTATCGCTTGGTTAATGATCTCATGCGTGCGGTTTAGCAGCGTGTTCGAGCTGACGAAGTTTCCGCATATGTTCACATCCGGATAAATCATTTGGCCTTCCAGCCGAATAAGCACAGGAACGTCGGAATCGAATGAAGTTGCATCCGCATCCACAGGAACGATACCTTCCAGTTGTACATAACGAAAGCCGGTATAGCTGAAACGCGGCGACCAGGTTTCTCCCTCAGAATCCCCGCTCATCGTATAAATGAACTTGGTGGGAGAACCGGTCCATTTCTGATTGATTGTTCCGTTATCCTTCAGCAATTCAGCAGGGGACATCGTAATTTTGGCGCCTTGAGGGCCTTGAACCCGGAGGTTCATCCAACCGGAGAAGTTTTTGCCGAAATCAGCCACATACACACCGGGAAGCGGTTGCGTGATCTGTACGGGCAGGTAAGTTTCCATCACTTTCAATGGAGAAGTCGCTTGTGACTTAAGCTTTCCTGCAGGACCCTGCACTTCGACCGCCGGTTGCCAAGCATGCCTGCCAGTAAAACTTGGCAGATCCCAACCCGCTTGGAGATGGTTAGCATCATAATCTTCGCCTCCGTATATACACGAGAAGAGAATAGGTCCCGGCGCGGAATCCCAATGACAATCGCTAAGAATCTGAGTTTGGGTACCATCCGTATAGGTAATTTCCAATTGTACGAGACACCTTGGGGTGCCGAAGGAATGCTTAAATTTGCTGTAACGACCGCCTGTCACATGAAAGAAGCCGTTCCCCAGCATCACACCTATCGCGTTGCCGCCTTCATGAAGCTGCTCAGTCACATCGTAGACGCAGTAGAGACAAGTTTTGTCATAGTTTGTCCAGCCCGGCTCCAGAACGTTGTCGCCGACTTTCTCTCCGTTAAGGCGCAGCTCAAACTGACCTAATCCGCAAATATAGGCGCGAGCTTGTGCCACAGGTTTGTTAAGATGGAATTCACGTCGCAGGAGGGGAAGAGCGGGTCGTTCAAGGGGCTCCTCTGCAAATCGAGCGATCCAAGTCGCAGACCAATCCGCGGCATGGAGTAGCCCCATTTCCCACCAGGAAATAGGGCTTTCCGTCATTTGGCCATTCGTATCCCAAACCTGAACCTTCCAGTAATAGCGTTGCCTGGACTGAAGCGGCGGCCCTTCGTACAAAATATGAACGTTTTTCTTGCTAAAACGCTGCCCGCTGTCCCATATCATTTCGCTTCGCCTAAAATCTTCACAGTCAAAAACAATGATTCGATAAGCTGTTTGCATTTGCAAACGGACCTGCGAATCAGCAAAACTCCAGCCGAAGGCCGGCTGGAGAACATCAATCCCGAGTGGGAGACGCTTGCTTTCTACGAATAATTCAACCACTTGCATCCATGCTCGCCCCCTTGGTCATCGTGATTGGGTACCTATCGGCTGTGAGGTTGCGACGGTGATCGTCCGGAACTCTTTACCGTAGTTTTTGGTTGGATCGCCTTCTTGATATCGTCTGCATGAGCAATAGAAGTGGTAGAGTATGCCTTCATGTGTAACGACAGAGGGCTTATGGGCGAAAATAGCGTCAATGCTGCCTTCTTCCCCAACTCGAATGATGGGTTTAGGATGTTTCTCCCAAGTTAATAGGTCACGGGAAAGAGCAATTCCTTCCTGTGCCTGTTTGTAATTATAGCCAAAGTAATACATAATCCACTGGTCTCGGTCCGGATCATGCAGCACGCAAGGATCACTGACAAATCCTGAATCCCATCCATCCGGGGTAACCTGCAGAACGGGATTTTGTTCGTATCGGTGCCACTCCTTCAAATTGGTGGAGAAAGCAACGCCTGTTTGTTCGATCCATCGACCTTTATTTGTATTTTTGGCATTGTAATACAAATAGAACGTACCTTTATGTTCGATCAGGCACTCTTTGTAGAGCCCGCCCTTTTCCCAGTCTGCTCCTTCTTCCGGGGTTAAGATGGGATCCGGGCAACGATGCCACTCAAGCAGCTGTTCATCTTCGGTCCAGGCGATGCCAATTTTGGCCGAGCCTTCTTCATAACCTGCATTTGGATATGCGTGATAGACCAGCCAATATTTGTTGTTCCATTTTTTCAATACAGGAGGAGCATCGAGGCGATTTTCTTTCAATATCCATGTGCCGGCAACATTAATAGAATCCCAGGCCGAGTCTTCGTTTCTTTTTAGAATGACACTCAGATGCTCCCAGTTAATAAGATCATGGCTTGTCGCCAAAGCCGTCTGGTAACCGATTCCGTCAAACCCCACATACATCATGTAGAATTTGCCGCCATGTTGAAAGACGAACGGACAATCGACGGCTCGCTCGTCGAAATGGCCAGGTAACCCCGAACCAACAAGCACGGGACTTCCCAATTTATATGGTGTGAGATAAGGCTGTATATGCAACGTGACACACTCCTTATGATAAAAATCCGAAAATCTAAAAATCCAATTACCGATTCCTTATTCAGATTACAATTAAGCGCTTACTTATTGTGTGGGGTATTGTACCTGATATATAGGTCAAAGCGATCTTCAGCGCTTGGCAGCATTGACATCATGAATAGCCGAGCGTAGGATGAGGGGGAAATTTAGGCCATACAGCTTGAGAGGAGGGGCTTGAGTGAAGGACAATCACGGTTTCAATCCGTTTATGTTCGAGACAGCCCGCAGTATTGTTGCCGGACAACATACGATTGCCGAACTGGTTCCAAGGATAAAACGGCACGGAAATTTCAAACACGTGGTGATCGTAACGCAACCTTCGATAAAGGCGAGGGGGGTCATTGATCGGATTGAGAGCGAACTGTCGCAAGCGGGAATAAGCAGCAGATGCCTAAGCGATGTGAAACCGGAACCAACGGTCGATAACATTCAACAAGTGTACAGCCGCATCGCCTCCGAACCTGTCGATTTGTTCATTGGCATTGGCGGCGGAAGCGTGCTGGATGCAACGAAATTGTTTTCCGTCCTGATGACAGATCCCGTGGACGTAATGAGTTTGGTGGGCATTGACCGCGTATCGAAACCAGGCATACCTACGGTGTTGATTCCAACGACTTCAGGAACCGGTTCAGAAGTGACGCCGAACGCGATTGTTACGATTCCTGAGCAGGAATTAAAAGTCGGGATTATCAGCAGGCATTTGCTTCCGATGCTGGTCATTATCGATCCGGCGCTAACCGTCAGCCTGCCACCGAACATCACGGCTGCAACCGGTATGGATGCGTTTACTCATGCGTTGGAATCCTATATCTCCACAAAAGCGAATCCCATAAGCGATATGTTTGCCCTTGAATCGATGCGTTTAATTTCTGGCAGTTTGTTGCAAGCCTACCATCACGGATCCGATCTTCAAGCTAGAGAAAATGTGCTCCTAGGATCGATGTACGGCGGGATGGCGCTCAGTTCGGCTGGAACAGCAGCCGTTCATGCACTGGCTTATCCGCTTGGAGGGAAATTCAACATTACGCACGGTGTCGCAAATTCGATGCTGCTGCCTCATGTCATGACGTTCAATATGGATGCTATTCAGACAAGGCTCGGTCATGTTGCTTGCGCAATGGGGCTGCAGATTGGAACAGAGGGCGGGAAGGCGGTCTCGGAGGCCGTTATTCGGCAAATATTCGAATGGACCTCCGAGATGCACATCCCGCAAAATTTGCGTGCGTTCGGCGTAACCGATGAGGATGTCGGCGAGCTGGCCGTTGCCGCATCGAAGGTGACAAGGCTGCTGCATAACAATCCGAAACCGATGAACATAGATGATATTCAGGCTGTTTACCGCCAATTGCTTCCGTGACGACTGGACAAAAAAGGAGAAATGTGATGAATCATTTATTGCAACCGTCAGGCATCATTCCCGCTATGGTGACACCTTTTGATGCTGATCAGCAGATCGACGAAGCTGCATTGCGGCAATTAACCCGCAGACTAATTGACGCGAATGTGCACGGTTTGTTTTGTCTCGGCACGAATGGGGAGTTCTTCTCTCTGTCCTTCGACGAAAAACTGCGGGTCGCCGAAATCGTCCTTGAGGAAACACAAGGGAGATTACCGGTGTATGTGGGGGCTGGATGCACAAGTACGAAGGAATCTATTGAACTAGCAGTACGTCTGGAGAGCATGGGGGCCGATGCTCTGTCCGTGATTACACCGTATTTTCTGACCTATACCCAGCAGGAACTGCTGACTCATTTTCGCATGATTGCGGAAGCGACAGAGCTTCCCGTGCTCCTGTATAACATTCCGGCCAGGACGGGGAACTCTCTTCAACCCCAAACCGTGAAGGAACTAAGCAAAGTGCCTAACATTGTCGGGATCAAGGACAGCAGCGGCAGTTTTGATACCATTTTGCAATATATTGAGGTTGCTGGACAGAACTTTTCCGTTTTGGCAGGCACGGATTCACTCATTCTGCCAACCTTAATGGCTGGAGGACATGGGGCAATAGCAGCGACAGCCAATGTGTTTCCAGAAGTTGTGAAGAGTATTTACGATTTGTGGGAGCATGGGGAGCTGGAACAAGCAGAATTACAGCAGCGCAAGCTGCGAGCTTTGCGCAACGCGTTTTCGATGGGGACGCTACCTTCCGTTCTGAAAGAAGCGATGAGCATGATCGGATTGCCTGCGGGACAACCGCGTCTGCCTGTACAACCGTTGAACGCATCAGCGAAAGAGGAGCTCGGGCGGGTGATGGACACTTATTTGGTGGAAAGGAACTGAGACAATGGCAATGAACATACCTAAAGGTGTTTGGCCCACGATGGTAACACCTTTCACAGATACAGGCAAAGTGAACTATGCCGCATTGGAGCAGCTGATTGAATGGTACATTGACCAAGGCGTGCATGGCCTTTTTGCGGTGTGCCAATCCAGCGAGATGTTTTATTTGACTCTGGAGGAGAGAGTGAGCCTTGCTCAATTCGTCACGAGCCAAGCTGCCGGTAGGGTTTCGGTCATCGCATCGGGGCATATCTCCGAGCAGTTCGAGGGGCAGGTTGAGGAATTGCAGAGGATCGCGGAGACCGGAGTTCAGGCCGTTGTGCTAGTCAGCAACCGTCTGGCTGCTGCGGATGAATCTGACGAGATCTGGTTTGAGCGAGTTCTACAGCTGATTGATCGAGTCCCGCATGTGCCGATGGGCATTTATGAATGTCCGTATCCGTACAAAAGACTGTTAAGCCCGCAGCTGCTCAAACAATGTGCAGATACGGGGCGATTCGCGTTTCTTAAGGACACCAGCTGCGATGTGCAGCAAATTGCCGCAAAACTTGAAGCGGTGAAAGGCAGCTCACTTCAACTTTTTAATGCCAATTCCGCAACGCTGCTTGCTTCCCTACGATTGGGTGCCTCTGGCTTCAGTGGCGTTATGGCAAATTTTCATCCTGATCTTTATGTGCGATTAACCGAACAGTGGGACTCGGAGCCGGCCATCGCGGAGATGCTGCAGTCGTTCGTTGGAGCTGCATCGCTGATTGAGCTGCAGATGTATCCTGTTAATGCCAAGTATCATCTGAGCAAAAGGGGACTTCCGGTTTCCTTGCATTGCCGTTCTAAGGATGCAGGCGCTTTTCGAGAAAATCATAAGCTTGAAGTGGAGCAGCTGGATGCCGTGTATCGGATGCTAAAGAGGCAGCTTATTTAACTGATTTTAATAAGGAGGTAAGGTTGTGCCGTTTAAAAAGAAAGATCGCATTGTGTTTATCGGGGATAGCATTACGGATAAAGGGCGTAAAAAAGATCCACTGAAGCTGGGGTCGGGTTATGTACGAATGATTCATGATTACCTGACAGCAGTTTATCCGCAGCTTAGTCTGAAAATTATTAATGAAGGTGTTTCCGGCAATCGCGTCATCGATTTGGAGAAAAGGTGGACGCTCGATGTGATCGATCATCAACCTCAGTGGGTATCCATTTCCATCGGGATTAATGATGTGTGGCGCCAATTGGACTCGCCGATGGGCGAGCAGGTATATCCGGACAAATTCGAAGACGTCTACCGCAACTTGCTGGATCAAACGAAGCAAATCCCGGATTGCAGATTGATCCTCATGCAGCCTACGGTCATCAAGGAGTACCCGGATGCCACGGGCAACCGGCTGCTGAAGCCGTATGTGGACATCGTGAATCGGCTGGCTGAGCAGTATGATGCACTCCTGGTTCCGACGCATCTTGCTTTTATTGATTTTCTTAAGCTGGAAACGGGCCAGGATTTGACAACGGACGGTGTGCATATGAACTCGCTCGGGGATACGCTGATGGCAACGACGTGGTTGAAGGCTGTTGAGGGTCGTTGAAGGGAGCTGAGCCCTAAGGAGAGGGAACTGGAGTCCTCTATTTGGTCAAAACCGAGGTTTTTTCAATCTTAGGGGAACTACAAGGTCTTATTTGCCTTTCATAGACCACTTTTTGTGTGAAATCACCAAAATAGCGAACTGTAGTTCCCCTCGCCTCCTGAAACAGCACTTTTTCAAGGAAATAGCGGTCTGTAGTTCCTTAATAGCCATGCAAAAGAGTACTTGCTCGCTTCGCGTCACCTATATATGTGATGAATTCAGCCTATAATGGACCGCTTGCTTTCTTGTAAACTGATCATGAGCTTAAATTCCTGCAGCTGGGAAGTATCGCTGATCAGGCGTTCACCGTGGATGGTGGCAGGTCGGTTTCGGAGACTTTCCAATCTTATTACGGAAGTACAAGGGGGTAAATGCAATGACATACGAAATAGAACCAACAACCGGTGACAGTGGATGGTTCACACACGATAGGTTCGGATTGTTTATTCATTGGGGGCTATATTCGCTAGCTGCCAGGCATGAATGGCTGCAATCCAGAGAGAGATTAAGCGGAGAGAAATACCGCAATAAATATTTCAATAAGTTTGATCCGGATTTGTACGATCCAGACTTGTGGGCGCAGCTTTCTTACGATGCCGGCATGAAATACGCCGTGGTTACAACCAAACATCACGAAGGGTTCTGCTTATGGGACAGCAAGCTGACTGATTATAAAGCGCCCAACACCCCGGCGGGCCGAGATTTGATCAGACCTATGACGGAGGCTTTCCGTGAGCGTGGCATGAAGGTAGGCTTTTACCATTCCCTGATCGATTGGCATCACCCGCATTACACGATCGACACGAAGCACCCCTTACGGTTGGATGAAGAGGCTATCGCTGAAAGTGCGAAAAAGGATTTTGCACAATATCGTGACTATTTATTTGGACAAACGAAGGAATTGTTAACCGAATATGGCGATGTGGATCTGATGTTTTACGATTTTTCCTTCCCGGAGGAGAACGGATTACCAGGCAAAGGCAAGGAAGATTGGAACAGCAGAGAGCTGATCAAACTTATTCGCGAGCTGCAGCCGAACATTTTATTGAACGATCGCCTGCAAATCGGTGGGGATATTACGACACCTGAGCAGTATTTGCCGACCAAATGGGTGCAGATCGACGGTAAACGTGTTGTTTGGGAGACGCCGCATACGTTCAGTGGTTCCTGGGGCTATCATCGGGATGAGGAGTCATGGAAAAGCGTCGATATGTTGGTCAAAATGCTGATTGATGTGGTCAGCAAAGGAGGCAATTTGCTCCTGAATGTAGGACCGACCGGTCGAGGTGAGTTTGATGAGCGTTCTATCGATCGTTTAAAAGGTATCGGCAACTGGATGAGACGTCACAGCCGTTCAATTTATGGCTGCACACAGGCGCCGGAAACCATAGCGTGTCCGCAGGATTGCCGACTGACCTACAACCCTGAGATCAATCGCTTATATGTACATGTGTATAGTTGGCCGTTTAAAAGCATTCACTTGCATGGCTTAGCCGGGCAAGTCGAGTACGCTCAGCTGCTGAACGATGCATCCGAGATCCGTTTCAAGCAAGGCATTGTCCACAGCGGAATCGACAACGGAGCGTATAAAGAGGGCAGAGATGAGAAGACGCTGGTCTTGTCACTTCCGGTGAAAAAGCCTGATGTAGCGGTGCCGGTCATTGAATTGTTTTTGAAAGGAGGGGCCTAAACGACAATGGAAACGACTACGAAAGCCGTTACGCTTGGTTATGAACGTAACGCTGCCCCGCGTGTGGAATATGGTATTCAACGACTAAGAGAAGCGCTTCAAAATTGCGGTTATACCGTGCTTGAAGCAGAAGCGCCATGGACGTTGGAAAACTACCGATCCGTGCAGGGGATGAAAATTTACATCGGGAATCGCCAAGAATCGGAATTTGTGCAGCAGCTGGAAGCGCGAGACGTTTTGTTATATCACACGGAAGCTCCGGAGGGAGAAGGTTTTTATCTGGCATCTTGCCCAGGGGGCATAACGGTTATTTCCGGGGGAAGCGATTCAGGCGTTCTGTATGGCTGCTTGGAACTGGCAAGCCGAATCGGTGAGGCTCAAAAGCTGCCAAGTGACATTGCGTATGGGGATAAACCGCGTTTCTCATTGCGGGGACCGGCAATCGGATTGCAAAAAACGACCGTAGAACCCCCGCGTCAGACGTATGAGTACCCGTTAACGACAGATCGGTTTCCTTGGTTTTACGACCGGTCGTTATGGCAGGATTTCCTCCATATGATGGTTGAGCAGCGATGCAACGTCGTTTACTTGTGGTCCGGACATCCGTTTTCTTCGCTTGTGCAGCTGGAAGACTATCCTGAAGCACTGGAAGTGACGGAAGAAGAGTTGGCTTATAATCGGGAGACGTTCCGCTGGATTACCGAAGAAGCGGACCGCCGAGGCATATGGGTCGTCTTAAAGTTCTACAATATCCATATTCCGTTGCCTTTTGCGCAGAAACATGACTTGAAGCTTCATCAACCGAAGCCGCTGCCTATAACGAGTGATTACTACAAGAAATCGATCGCTGCATTCGTTCAATCTTTTCCCAATGCCGGGCTAATGGTATGCCTAGGCGAAGCGCTGCAGGGTCAAATTTATGGCGTGGAATGGTTTAACGAGACGATTCTTGCAGGTTTGCTGGAAGGCCTGAAACATTCGAACGTGAAGGAAAAACCTCCGATCATTCTGCGTTCCCATGCCATTGAACCGCAAAAAGTCATTGAGGCTGCGCTGCCGTTGTATCCGAATTTGTACACGGAAGCCAAATACAACGGGGAATCGTTGACTACATATACACCCCGGGGTAGATGGCAAGAAACGCACAACCGGCTAGGTTCCTTGCAGACGATTCACATTGTCAATGTTCATATCCTGGCGAACTTGGAGCCTTTTCGATACGGAGCTCCGTCGTTTATTCAAAAATGCATGCAGGCGGCCAAGTATCGCTTGAAAGCAAACGGGCTGCATCTGTATCCGCTATTTTTCTGGGATTGGCCGTATGCGCCGGATAAGGCAGAGAAGCGACTGCGTCAGTTGGAGCGCGATTGGATCTGGTTTGCGGCTTGGTTCCGGTATGCATGGAATCCCGATCGTGATCCCCAGGCGGAGCGGAACTACTGGATAGCTACGCTTGGGAAACGTTTCGGCAGCCTGGAGGCAGGTAAAGCGATTTTGGATGCTTATGAAGCCTCAGGAGAATGCGCGCCGAAATTGCTGCGCAGATTCGGCATTACAGAAGGCAATCGCCAAACGATGAGCCTTGGGATGACGATGAGTCAGCTCACCAATCCAGAGAGGCATATGCCTTGGCCGGATCTGTGGGAATCCCAGTCGCCGCAAGGAGAACGGTTAGACGAATTTGTCGTTAAAGAACTGAGTGGTGAATCTCACATTGGTGAGACTCCGACGGATATCATTACCGATGCGCAGAGACATGCGGAGGAAGCGCTGCTGGCGATCCAGCAAGCTAGCCATTTCGTCACTCGCAACAGGGAAGAATATGAAAGACTGGCGAGTGATATGGCTGCAATCCGTCATATGGTGCAGGCCTATGTGCATAAGGTCAAGGCTGCGATCCTGATTTTAACCTATAAGCATTCGGTCAAAGGAGAGTATTTTAACCAGGTCGAATTGCTGGAAGCGGCAGCGGTAGAATTGGCACAAGGTTTGGACAGCTACCGCGAACTGACAACGCTTACAGAGAAAACCTATTTGTTTGCTAACTCCATGCAGACGCCGCAGCGTAAGGTGCCGATTCGAGGAGGACTTGATTACAGGCATTGGAGCGCATGTTTACCTCTATATGAAGCGGAACTGGAGGCTTTCCGTCTCCATGTGCAGGAGTTGAAGTCGGGCGTGCTGCCCGAAGCGCTAAAAAATCTAAAAGCGCCAATTGTTCGCTACGCAGAAGCACCGTTCAACTTATTGTCTGAACATGCGGAATTGTATCGCGTAGAAAAAGGGGTAGAGGTTTTCACAGACGGGGATATTCACGTTGTTGGGTGTGCGGAGGAGCTGAATGGGCTTACGGGTGTTCGTTTTAGTCAAAGGCAGGCAGGCCTTCAGGGCCTAGCGATTGATATTGAACTTCATCAACCTTCGAAAGTGCTGGTAGGTTATTTTAACTCAAAAGATGATCAGTGGCTGCAAGTCCCAAGCTTGGAAGAAAACACACACGCCGATGATAGAGGCGGCTATGCGCCGATCTTGCGCAAAGGGCTGCGCTTATATGCATATCCTTCAGTCAATATCCACGCTTTCCAATATGAAGCAGGGCGGCATACGCTTGACTTCGGTAAAGGCGCTTTTCTGATCTTGGGTGTAATTCCTATCGATCAGGATATACGTCCACGTGATGTTGAACATAAAAACGACGGAATCGATACGTTGGATTGGTTGTACGAATAGACGAACAGGTGGGAGAGATCAAGTGTCAGACAAAAGTACGGCATTATGGTACGCGCAGCCAGCGAAATCTTGGTTCCAAGCACTCCCCGTAGGGAACGGCCGTTTCGGCGGCATGATGTATGGCGGTACGGATCGGGAACGCATACAGATGAACGAGGACACGTTATGGTCCGGGGAACCCAAAGAGACCGTGAACAGGGAAGCGGCCGAATATTTGGACGTCGTGCGTGAAATGATCTTTGCAGGCAAGTATGCCGAGGCAGAGGCATTGATCGAACGGCACATGGAAGGGCCGGAGATCGAATCCTACGTGCCGCTTGGCGATTTGGATCTGATTATGGAAGAGGCCGGCGAAGTTTCGAATTACCGAAGGGAATTGAATTTGGCGGAAGGCATCGCCCGTGTGCAGTATTCGCAGAATAACGCTGTTCATTCCAGAGAGTTGTTCGTCTCTGCGGTTGACCAGGTCATGGCCATTCGCTTACAGAGTGAGCGCAACATCAGCGTTAGCGCCGTATTGAGCAGTCCTTTGCAATATGAGGTCAAAAAAGTGACATGGAATCAATTGATTCTTACCGGACGCAGCCCGGTGCGAATTCTACCTAATACGGTGAAGTCCTCGGACCCTGTGCACTATGAGGAAGGAAAAGGGATCGGTTTTAACATTCGATTGACCGTAATAATAGACAAGGGCAGGTTGGAAGTTAGCGGTGGACGGATACGTGTAAGTGGTACCGGGACGGTTACTTTCCTGCTGACCGCTGAAACCAGCTTCCAAGGCTATGATAAGGACCCTGCGCTATCAGACAAACCGTCGTTACAGCTAGGGGAAGCGAGATTGGCAAAAGCGGCATCGCTCGGGTACGAGCAGTTGAAGGAGCGGCATATCAATGATCATGCCGCACGCTTTTGCAAAGTTTCGCTTGACCTAGGAGGTCAGGAAAGAAATAACCTGCCGACGGATGTCCGCATAGAAGCTATCAAAAACGGTGTGGAAGATCCCGGACTTGCCGCTTTATTTTTTCAATATGGCAGATACCTGCTGTTGTCCAGCTCGAGAATCGGTACACAGCCGGCTAATCTGCAAGGCATCTGGAATGACAGCATTCGCCCGCCATGGTGCAGCAGTTGGACGACGAACATCAACGTAGAAATGAATTATTGGCCTGCGGAAGTGGGGAATCTTGCGGAATGCCACTTGCCATTGTTCGACTTGATTGAGGACCTGCAGCATACAGGCCGGAAAGCAGCTGATGTCCACTACCGCTGCGAGGGCTGGACGGCCCATCACAATATTGATCTATGGCGAACAGCGACTCCCGTTGGAGGATCGCCAAGCTGGGCATTTTGGCCGTTGGCCGGAGCCTGGTTATGTCAGCATATCTGGGAACATTACGCTTACAGTCAGGATGAAATGTTTCTCAAGCGGGCTTATCCGGTGATGAAAGAAGCGGCACGATTTGGTTTGGATTGGTTAGTTGAGGCGAAAGATGGCAGCCTGGTTACATGCCCGTCGACGTCCCCGGAAAACTTTTTTATTGCACCCGATGGCCAAAAAAGCAGTGTGACGCAAGGCGTGACGATGGATATCGCACTCCTCAGAAATTTATTTGACCATTGTTTGGAAGCGAGCGGCATTTTATCGGATACGGATCATGCGTTTATAGGCCGATTGGAGCATGCGTTATTGCGGATGCCTCCCTATCGGATAGGCAAATATGGCCAGCTCCAAGAATGGAACGAGGATTTTGAAGAGTTTGAGCCGGGGCATCGTCATGTCGCCCATTTGGTCTCGCTGCATCCTCTGGATCAGATTACTTTACATCAGGAACCCGAGCTTGCCGCTGCCTGCAAAGTCACTCTTGAGAGACGCTTGAATCATGGCGGAGCTCATACGGGGTGGAGCTGCGCATGGATGATCAATCTATGGGCGCGGCTTGGAGAGTCGGAGCATGCGCAGCGCTTTGTGAATGAACTGCTCGCCGGGCTGCATCCGAACATGATGAATGCACACCGGCATCCGAAGGTGAAACAAGATATTTTCCAAATTGACGGAAATTTGGGGGGCGTTTCGGGAATTGCCGAAATGCTGCTGCAGAGCCATGGTAATAACGTCCAATTTCTTCCTTCTCTACCACAGAAATGGATGAAAGGTTGTGTGAAAGGGTTACGAGCACGCGGAGGGTTTGAAGTCGATATCACATGGGAGAACGGCAAGCTGCTGCGAGCAAGAATTCTCTCAACAGCCGGGAAGTCCTTCCTGCTGCGCACGGCGGAACCGGTATGCGTCATGCAAAACGGGTATGAAATCCGGATCGAGGACATTGAACCGAATGTCATCGTGTTTGGAACCAAAAAGGGACAGAGCTACGAAATTGTCCCAAGGAGTGATAGGAGATGAGTGAGATTCATCAAGTGAAGGAGTTTATTTTTAAAGACGACAGACCTTTTCTAAGCTGTCACGCCTCTACGCTTGAACGGCTGCCGGGTGGGGATATCCTCGTTGCGTGGTTCGGCGGCACCAAAGAGAAAGCCGGCGACGTCGCGATATGGACGTCACGCCGAGTGAACGGCCGCTGGACACCACCCGTCAAAGTCGCTGACGAAGAGGACGTTCCGCATTGGAATCCCGTCCTGTTTCGCAGGGCGGACGGCGTCCTGTTCCTGTATTACAAAATCGGCACCTCCATTGCCGAATGGGTAACGATGGTTATGCGCTCGTCGGATGACGGAACCACTTGGTCGACACCTGTCCCTTTAGTTGAAGGGGACAAAGGGGGCCGAGGGCCGGTTAAGAATAAGCCCATTGTGCTGCATGACGGCACGCTTGTCGCACCGGCGTCGATCGAACCGGCTTGGGATACGTTCGTTGATCTGTCCTATGACGGCGGTGAGACATGGATCCGCAGCGAAACGGTGCCTTTCGACCGCACCGCCATACTGGGAAAAGGGATCATTCAGCCTACGATATGGGAGTCTGAACCAGGAAAGGTGCACATGCTTACGCGCAGCACGGAAGGAGCAATCTATCGCAGTGATTCGGTAGACGGAGGGAAAACTTGGTGCCAAGCCTATGCAACGCAGCTTCCGAACAATAATAGCGGCATTGATTTGGTCAAGTTGGACAATGGCCATCTGGCGCTTGTTTATAATCCGACTCGCCCGGAACCCGGGAAGATCAAGGGGCCACGAACACCGCTTGTTCTGCGCTTCTCTAAGGATAACGGTCTTACTTGGGAGAATGAGCTCTTGTTGGATGAAGGAGATAAACAATACTCGTATCCGGCCATCATTGCTAACGGACTAGAACTGTTTATCACATATACATGGAAAAGGGAACGGATAGCCTTCCAAAAAATTATTTTGGATATGAGCAGGAATGACCTATATTCTGGGAATAATTACACTACTATTCTACTATGAGTTTGTTATATATTTAATAAGGTTAAAATTGGAAGAATTTTAACTTTGATAGGGGAGGATTCATTCTGACTGCTTATCAAGTGAACGAACAACTGCATGCAGGAAGGAAAACGCTTCGCACGCACCCCGGCGCTCTGCTGCTGGGTTCGACAGGAGCGAGGCTGTGGGCCGATTATTTGGAACCTGTGCCCGGCTTTTGCGGTAGATTCGATTTTATACATAAAGTTAACATTCCTATGCTGTATAGCGTAGAGAATAGTTTGATCAGCAGTTTTGAGCCATGCCGAACAGAGTGGTATCCCAGCTATTTGCTCATGGCGTTTGAGGATCACCGTCTGTCTTTGGTAGAAAAAAAGTTTATTTCATGGAATGACTGCGCCGTTTCTTGCCAGACCTGGACGAACCACAGCAGCGAAGAGCTCGTGCTGAAATTATCCACGTACGGTGATGCGTTCCAGATGCGCAGTGGCCATGTTTTGCAAGGCGAATATCAGATCCCGCATTATAGTTTCGATGTAGCTGGGGCTATAGCTGTAAGCGATCCGGCGCTGTATGAAGAAGTACGCTTGCAGCCTGGACAGTCAGGTACGTACATCATCGCAGCATCGTTTGGCATATCGGGGCAAGATGACACCCCTTTGCTCCAAGCTCGGGCGACGGCTTATACGGATGGTGGATGGACAGCCGATCAAATCATTGAAAAGCAAAACGAGGAATATCAGGAGTGGTTTGACAATGCCCCTGTGTTTACAAGCAGTGATCCGTTGCTTAACAAAACTTGGATCTATCGCTGGTTCCTGCTTCGGCATAATTTGTCTGATCCCCAATACGGCAATTTAGCTTACCCCTTGTTCTATGAGGGAAGATCCCATAAGAAAAGCAAAGAACCTTTCAGTAAAGGCGGCTGGGAATTCAGTAAACTCATTAACTTGTCCGTACCGCTTCATCTAATGGATGCCAGATGGCATCATGAAGGACGATATAGCGAAGGTCCGCTGCGCAATATGGCGGAGTCACCGGGGGAAGGCGGGCAATTCAGCTGTCTTACTGTCGATACCGTCATGCATGCATTCGCTAACTTTACTTGTTGGGCTGCCTACCAGCTATATTTGATACACCGCAATCGGGATATGGTCGTCGAGATGCTGCCTGCTTTTAAAAGCCAAATCTCAGAAGCCATTCGCGTTAACGGGAGCGGGAACGATCATTTAATGATTGAATATAAGCATACGCGAACGGGAAAAGAATATCAGCCGAGTTATTGGTATTTTCATAATTACCCTAAGAATCCGAAGGATAAAGAAACATATACGCACCTGAAAAGAGTGGATCGCACCGTCTATCACTATTTGAACACGCTTGCAGTAGCGAATATGTGCGAAATCGCCGGCGATTCGGAAGCAACGATGTACCACCAGATGGCAGACGGGATTAAGCAAGATATCCTTGAAAAGATGTGGGACGAAGAGACGGCGTTTTTCTACGATCTCCATTATCAAACGGACCAAAAAGCGTTCGTGAAAAATATAGTCGGCTTCTATCCGGCTTGGGCGCAAATCATTGATGATTCCTATAAGGGAATGATCGGGCATCTAATGAACGAACGCGAATTTAATTCGAAGTGCCCGTTTCCTTCTGTCTCGATGGATTGCCCGGCTTACTCCAAAGATGGCGGATGGATGGGTCATTTTGTAAAAGGGCGGAACGGATGCGTGTGGGATGGTCCTACCTGGCCATATACGAATTCAATCGCACTCGACGCACTCGCGAAAGAGAGCAAGCGCAGCGGATATCAATACGATTCCTTCTTCGGCCACTCACTGCGAGAGTATGCGTTTCTGCATTTTATGAAAAGAGATCTTAATCAACCCGGTCTTGTTGAGCATTACAACAGCGCCACAGGTGAACCGTTAAGTGACGAGCAGGAATATAATCATTCGTTTTTTATTGATCTGATGATCACGCATGTAGCAGGTTTCACGGTAGAAGCGGATCGAATCATTTTGGATCCACTCGATATCGGTTTAGACTTCTTTGCTCTGGATCGTGTGAAAGTGGCTGGAACGGAGTATCGCATTACATACAAGAAACCGAACGTGCTTTCAACTGTTTCTGATCTTGAGGAAGGCTATCGATTATATGTGGATGGCAAGCTAGTATTCTCCAACCAAACATTGGGTCGAATTGAGATTCCTTTAGAGGAGTTAGAGACTAAGAAGGGGGCAATCCTATCATGAGTAGATTTAACGGTGCTGTTCTGGAAGGTGGAACAGATTCAACGATTCAAGAAGCTTACCTGCCGGTTTTCCACGAAAATGATAATCATGCGGCAAATTTGCTGGAACTGGACAACGGAGATTTATTGTGCGTTTGGTTTTCCGGCAGCGGGGAAGGGAACCCGGATACGAACATCGTCATGTCGCGATTAGCGGCAGGTTCTAAGATTTGGTCGACTCCGGTTAAACTCTCTGATGACCTTGAGCGGTCTGAGCAAAATCCGGTTCTGTTTCAAGCACCGAACGGGAACCTCTGGTTATTCCATACATCGAATGAGCCTCACAATCAGAAAACATCAAGGATCGTTTACAGAATCTCAGAGGACCGTGGGGAAACATGGCGTGCTGCAGAGATTCTCTCGGATGGATTGGGGATTTTCTTAAGGCACCCTCCACTTGCTCTGAAGAACGGGGACTGGCTGTTACCGGCTTATTATTGCCGGCTTGAGGGTCATTATAGTGTAGTTTTAATAAGCTCTGATGAGGGCGCGACATGGACGGAATATGAGGTGCCCGGCAGCATTCATCGAGTGCAAATGAACGTTGTAGAGCTAGATGAAGGCAAGCTTTATGCCATGTTTCGCAGTCGCCAAGCCGATCGGATTTATACAAGCGTTTCACAGGACTACGGAAGAAGCTGGTCTGTTCCAGTGAAAAGCGAACTGCCGAATAATAATTCCTCCACGCAGCTCGTTAAGCTGTCTAATGGTCAATTGGCAGTAATCTTCAACAATTCAACGATGGAACGAGATCAGTTCCGTTGGGTTCAGCGCAAAGGGGAGTTTCGTAAGAAACCGCTCCGGACACCGCTTACGCTTGCTGTTTCGGAGGACGAAGGCCGCACTTGGCCATATGTCAGAAACGTGCAGATGGCCGATCTGGAATATAAAGATTCGGAAGTCGGGTATTCCTACCCTTCCATTATTCATACTCGCGATAATCACATTCACCTTGCTTTCTCTTATCTGCGTAAAGGAATTAAACATATCCGTATGACGTTAGATTGGGTCAAAGAGGGACAATAACCACGTTGTCAAGACGGAGCTGGGAGCACCTTTCGCGTGTTCCCGCTTGCCTTGCTGCAGATTCACATACATGAATACGTAGATCACAAATACTTGTAAGAGAAGGTGACAACTATGAATGGAAGAATCGATCATTTAAGCGGGGATTTATTTTTTGAGAATGATCTGGATATTTTTCTAAATCGTGAATTGGAATCGTTTACAACATTGCAGCATACGCATGATTTCGTAGAAATAAGTTTTGTTGGCGAAGGCTGTGGTTACCACTATATTGACGAAGAAGTGATTTATGTGAAACAGGGAGATCTATTCGTCATTCCGATTGGCACGTCCCACGTATTTCGCCCTTCTTCTCCAAAGCAGGATAAAATGCTAGTTATTTATAATTGCATCTTCCGCGTTGAACTTCTTGATAAATGGAAAAATCTGCTGCAGCAAGATTCCGTAACCTTCGACGCCATCAATAACCCAAGTCAATGTTCGGTACGTTGGTTGCATTTTCAGGATAAACACGACACCTTCTCTTTGATCGTCCAAAACATGTATAGGGAATATTTGAAAAAGAGTGCCGGCTTTGAAACGGTTTTGACAGCGCTTTTAATCCAAATGTTGGTATTGCTTCAACGTTTTGAAATGATCAATGAAACCGAAACCGCTTCCTTCCGGATGTTCGATGAAGTTGTGCATTTCATCAAGTCCCGCTATACGCACAATTTGACGGTTCAGGATGTGGCGGATTATTTCTTCCTGAGTGCAAGCCATTTTCAGCGATTATTTAAAAAATCGACAGGCCTGTCGTTTACCCAATATTTGCAAAATGTTCGTATACAAAAATGTTGTGAACTATTGAAATCGACCGATATCCCGATCTATCAGATTGCCAATCAAGTTGGCTATCAGGATATGAAGTTTTTCCATGCGCTTTTCCGTAAAAAAACAGGGGTAACACCAAGACAATATCGTCAAAACTTTCAAGAACTCGACGAATCCGATATTTCTTGTTAATTTATGGAGCTGGCCATTGATATGGAGCAGCTTTTTTTGTTTTATTTTACACAAAAGAAGAGAACTGAAAGCAGGATTCCCCCTATAACTAAGTAATCATCACCTATAATGCGTTCAAATGCGGGGTGTATAATAAAAAACAAGCGTATTGAAACCGTTATCAACAAGATGTTGATATGACCTATAGGAGGTACTGTAATGGGGCGAATTCTATTAAATCACGTGGAAAAACGTTTTGGTAAAGAGAGAGCTTATGCGGTCAGAGATTTTAATTTGGAAATTCAGGATGGCGAATTTATCGTCATGGTCGGGCCTTCCGGCTGCGGGAAATCTACGACGCTTCGGATGATCGCTGGCCTGGAGGACATCACTTCAGGGGAGCTTTACATTGGGGATAAGCTGGTCAATCATTTGCCGCCAAAAGACAGGGATATCGCGATGGTTTTCCAAAACTATGCGTTGTACCCGAACATGAGCGTATATGAAAACATTGCGTTCGGATTACGCTTGCGGAAAATGGCCAAAAACGAAATCGATCAAGCCGTCAAAAGTACGTCAAGGGTATTGGAAATCGAGCCGTTCCTGGATCGGAAGCCAAGACAATTGTCCGGTGGACAGCGCCAAAGGGTAGCATTAGGAAGAGCAATTGTCCGTAATCCGCAAGTGTTCTTAATGGATGAGCCGCTATCGAATTTGGATGCGAAGTTGAGGGTTCAGATGCGTACGGAGATTATCGGGCTCCAGAAGCAGCTTGGCGTAACCATGGTGTATGTCACGCATGACCAGGTGGAAGCTATGACCATGGGGCATCGCATCGTGGTGATGAAAGACGGCGTGATCCAACAAGTGGATACCCCTAAGCTGATCTATAACAATCCGCGAAATATGTTCGTTGCCGGATTCATCGGGACGCCTCCAATTAATTTTATCGAAGGAAAAATTTTGGAAGGCAGCGAGGGTTCGCTCGAGTTTCACACCAACCGCTATTATCTGCGGATTCCAAAGCTTCAAGCCGATATGCTGAGAAAGCACAAGAAGGTCGACAGAAACGTCATCATGGGTATCCGCTGTGAGAATATCCATCTGGATTCAGCCATTCGGGAGGCCAATCCCCATGCGCAAATTACCGGCATTCAGAAATTGAATGAATTAATGGGTGCGGACATGTATTTGTATATGGACATCGGCATGCCCAAGCTGCTCATTGCAAGGGCACAGGCCGACCATAACTTTGAAGACGATGAGAAGCTGGTTTTAACCATAGATATGCAGAAAGCACTGTTCTTTGATAAAGAAACCACTGAAAATTTGTGGTACTAGCGCGGTGCAGCGGGAGGGATGGAGTTGAAAGCGTTATTTAGAACACGGGCCGTGATGTCCTTCATGTTAGCCCTTGTATGTGTGCTGGGTCCTACACTAACAGCACTAGCTGACAACAATGGCACATTGCCTAAAGCAAGGTCCACGTCTGGAGGCGCGGAGGCTGCAGCGAATACAGCGAAAAATTTGATACCTACGTATACAGAAGTGCTTGAAGGCTGGAAAAAGAACGGCGCCAAAGAAGATCATACCGGCAGCATGACGTTATCGGCAGCAAGTTTGTCTGGAAAGTCGGCGAATGCGAACGTTGCGGTTGAGTCGTATGACGGCAAGAATAACGTCCTGGTTTGGAAAGCCAAGGGCGACGAATGGGTCGAATATGATCTCGACGTTGCACAGGGCGGACTGTATACCATTGAGATGTCGTATCATCCGTTTGTGGATTCGAGAGATCGGAAACCGATTGCACTCAGCTTAAGTGTTGACGGCGTTTCGCCCTATCTTGAATCCAAATCGCTTGAGCTGTATCGCCACTGGAAGGATAAAATGCCGATCGTCAAGGATGACAATGGCGACGAAATTCGTCCGGCAGCAAACGATATCTCAAGTTGGCAAACCTGGGAATTGCGCGATATGTCCGGGGCCTATTTAGACCCTCTCCTTTGGAATTTGACCCCTGGGAAGCATAAGATCCGCTTGGCGGGTAGCGATCCAATGGCACTGGAGTCTATTTCTTTCAAAGCGCCTGTCCCTGTTGCGGACTATGCAGCTGTAAGAATAGAGCTGCCCAAGAATGCCGCTCCTGTAGAAGCTGACCCCATTGTGATTGAAGCGGAGCAGGTTGGTTGGAAAAATGATTCTTCCATTACGCTCGCTTTTGATAATGATATTGCCAATAGCCCTTATGTTCGGGGCAAAATTAGCTACAACACGCTGGATGGAAGCCACTGGTCGACGAAAAATCAAGAAATCAGCTGGAGCTTTGATGCTCCTGCCGCCGGTTTCTACAAAATAGCGCTGCGTCAGCAGCAGTCTTTAGTTTCCAACCGGTCATCGTTCCGGACGATTATGATTAACGGGAAAGTTCCGTTTTCCGAGTTAAAAGCTTATCGATTCCCTTATGCAACCGGATGGAAAGGGAGGGAGTTAGCCAACGACGAGGGCGAGCCGTACCAGTTTTATTTGGAAAAAGGAAGCAATACCATTTCGATGCGTGTCACGCAGGCACCTCTAGTTCCAGCTGCTGTCGAAATGGATAAAGCGATTGCCACCTTGGTTAAGCTTTCCACGGATCTGCGCACATTGACCGGCGGGGTAGATGACAAAAATCGGACCTGGGATCTTAAAAAGGATTTACCTGGATTTGTTGAGCAGCTGCAGGAACTAAATGATAATCTTGCGGCAACCCGAGAACAATTAATAACGATCAATGGCCGCTCCGACGCTTTGTCCCAAGGGTTAGTGACGGTAAGCAAAGATATTGAAACGTTATTAAAGTATCCAGATGAAATTCCTTATGATGCAGGCCGGATGAATACCATGCAAGGAAAGCTGGCTGACTTGGTCAAACAGCTTAGCTCCCAACCGCTGCAAATTGACCGCATTTTCATCGTTCCGGTAGAAAAACCTTTCCCAAAAATGGAATCGACGTTTGTAGAAAAGATCGAAGGTTCGATTATCAATTTCTTCAATACGTTCAGAAGTAAAGAGGTTTCGGAAAAAACGGATGATCAAGTGCTCAATGTGTGGATGAACCGTGGACGGGATTACGTTAATCTACTGCAAAGCATGACGAATGAAATGTTTACACCACAAACAGGCATCAAAGTGAAAATCAACCTGCTTAAGGACGACAAGCTGCTTCTATTGATGAATGCGGCCGGCATGGCGCCTGATGTCGGTATCGGTTTGCCGCACGATACGCCGTTTGATTATGCCATCCGTAATGGGGTTTACAATTTAAAACAATTTCCGGATTTCGATGACGTGTATAAGCAATTCGCTCCAGGGGCGTGGATGCCGTACTTCTATGATGGAGGCTATTATGCCGTTCCGGAAACGCAGACGTTCTCCATGATGTTTTACCGGAAAGATATCTTGCATAATCTAGGGCTTAGCGTTCCGGATACCTGGGATGACATGTACCGCATGCTGCCGGTGCTGCAACAAAACGGCATGAATTTTACGCCGGTTGAACATAGCATATTTATGCAAATGCACGGCCTTGAGTACATCAAGCAGGACGGTTCCAGAACAGGCTTTAATACGGATAAAGGGTTCGAAGCGTTCAAAGAGTGGACGGATTTGCAAAACAAATACGGGATCGATCAACGAAGCGATAATTTCGTCCAGCATTTCCGTGATGGTTCCTATCCGATCGGTATTGCAGATCTGAATGGTTATCTTCAATTGACCGTTGCGGCACCTGAACTGAATGGAGTATGGGGTGTAGCACCGATTCCAGGCGTCAAGCAAGCGGATGGAACGGTTGTTAGATGGACAGGAGGCAATGGCGGCGATCAATTTGCTTCGGCCATCTTCAAACACACGAAGAAACCGCAGGAAAGCTGGGAATTCCTGAAATGGTGGATGTCGGAAGAGGTGCAGGAGAAATACGGCCTCGACTTGGAAACGCTCAATGGGGTTACGTTCCGCTGGTACACATCCAATGTAGATTCCTTTGTTAAACTGCCTTGGAAGGAAGAAGATTTGCAAGCAATTTTGGAACAGTGGAAATGGTTCCGTGAAGTGGCGAAAGTGCCGGGCAGTTACTATATGGAGCGTGAGCTTACGAACGCTTGGACCCGAACCGTTATCAACGGGGAAAATTATCGGACTTCGCTCGAAACCGCAATAAAAGAAGTCGACAGGGAAATTCAGAGGAAGATGCAGGAGTTTCACTTTGTTGATGCCAATGGCCAATTAGTTCGATCTTTGAATTTACCCGTGATTACAAAGCCATGGGAAGGAGTGGATAAGTATGTTAAAAAGTGAAGTGCAAGCGCGAGTGCTTCCAAGAACGATTCAACCGGTCAAAATACGAAAAAGTAAGCTGATATCAGCGCTGCAAACGCTTTGGGAATATCGGGTTTCGTATTTATTCATCGCCCCGTTCCTGATCTGTTTTATCATTTTTATTTTACTGCCGGTTTTGTCGGCCTTAGCGCTTAGCTTTACTTATTTTAATGCCATTGAAGCACCACGGTTTATTGGTTGGGACAATTTCCGTTATATGCTTTCCCAAGATCTCATTTTGATTAAATATGCGCTTCCCAACACGCTGTCCTTTGCTTTAATTGTAGGCTCAGGCGGCTATGTATGTGCCTTCATGCTTGCTTGGCTGATTTCGATTCTACCCGGGGTGTACCGGAAATGGTTCACACTGGCGATGTATACACCGTCTTTGGCGAGTCTGGTTGCGATGAGTATTATTTGGACGCCTATGCTCTCCAGCGACAGAATTGGTTACTTGAACAGCTTTTTATTAAAAATGAGCTTGATTAGTGAACCTGTTCAGTGGGTAACAAGTAAAGAGCACTTAATGACGTCCATGGTTGTCGTCTCTCTTTGGAAAAGTATGGGCATCGGGTTCCTCGGCATGTTAGCGGGTATTCTTAACGTGAATCCCGAATTGTACGAGGCGGGCAGATTGGATGGCATTCGCAGCCGTTTGGAAGAAGTCTGGTACATTACGATTCCTTCCACCAAACCACAAATGCTGTTCGGCGCCGTTATGGCCATCGTCGGAGCGATTCAGCTGTCGTCCATCGGAACGGCGTTATCCGGCATGAATCCGACGCCGGAATATGCGGGCCATATGATCACAACGCATATTGACGATTATGGACTAAAACGGTTTGAACTCGGCTATGCGACGGCTTTGACCGTGTGTTTGCTAACCATCGTTTATTTCGCCCAAAAGCTGAGCTGGAAGCTGTTCGGAACGAAGGGAGAAGAATAAATGAAAATTGCAGGGACAATGCGTCAATTGCACGCGTGGCGCAGGAGAGTGGGGATTCGGCGGTTGAGCCCCTTCGAAATATTTGCGGCCGTGCTTCTCGTCGCGCTGAGCATCTTCATGCTGCTGCCGATTGTATACATCATTAACCATGCCTTTAAGCCGTATCAAGAGCTGTTTATCTATCCGCCGAACATCTTTGTAAGGGAACCGTCGCTGCAGAATTTTGCTGAGCTGCTTGCCACGACCAAAGGGACGGCGGTTCCGGTCTCCCGCTATTTATTCAATAGCATTATCGTCACTGGAATGGCCGTATTTCTGATCACGATGACAAGCGCAATGTGCGCTTACGCCATTTCCAAACATAAGTTTCCAGGGCATAAGCTGGTGTTTGCAACGATTTTGCTGACGCTGGTGTTCGTACCGGAAACGGTCGAAATCCCTAAATATTTGATCATCAGCAAGCTGCATATTTTCGATACGTACTGGGGGCACGTTTTACCGCTCGTCGCCGTGCCAACCGGCGTGTTCCTTATGAAGCAATTTATTGACCAGCTGCCGGATGAACTGCTGGATTCTGCACGGCTGGACGGAGCTAAGGAACTTAGGCTTTTTATCAGTATTGTCATTCCCATGCTCATGCCCGCAGTTGCGACAATTGCGATTATCGCTTTTGACTCCGCATGGAAAGATGCCAGCACATCGACCTTCTATATGCAGGACGAGACGATGAAAACCTTCCCGTTTTATGTGGAAACATTAACGAGCGGTATGGCGAACAGCGTGGCCCGGCAGGGTGCTGCAGCCGCAGCTGCACTCCTCTTGTTTTTGCCGAATTTGATTATGTTTCTCGTCTTTCAAAGTAAGGTCATCGCTACAATGGCTCATTCCGGAATAAAATAACGACGGTTCATATAGCCGAAAAGGAGGGGATCACGAGCCTATGGCAATTGAGATGAACATGCGGGAAGTGGAGCAATGGTCACAATTCGAGCTGACGTTGAAAGGGCCGGCTGAAGGAAATCCGTTTCTGGATGTCAAACTCTCCGCACAATTTCAATACAAAAACTTTGTTGTTGAACCAGACGGTTTTTATGATGGTGACGGCACGTACCGGGTTCGTTTCATGCCCGACAAGCCTGGCATTTGGCGGTATGTGACCCGCAGTAGTGTGGAAAAACTTGACGGACAAAGCGGCGAGTTCGTGTGTACGCCGCCATCTGCCGGGAATCATGGCATTGTGCGGGTAAAAGATCAGTATTTATTCGCCTATGAGGATGGAACACCTTATCTGCCGTTCGGCACGACTTGCTATCATTGGACGCACCATGGCAGCAAGGAGTTGGAAGAGCTCACCTTGCAGACGTTGAAGAACTCGCCATTTAACAAAGTCAGAATGTGCCTATTGCCAACACGGGATATGCAGCCGCCGCTAAGGGTAGCTTTTGCCGGCACCTGCCCTGAGGATTTGGACAAAAAACAATTTAATCCGGCATTTTTCGCCCATTTGGAAGAACGTATCCGCGATCTCATGCAGCTTGGCATAGAAGCTGATCTCGTCTTATTCCATCCCTATGATAAAGGATATTGGGGCGTCGACAATATGGACCCGGATACGGATGCCTTTTATCTGCGTTATGTGATCGCCCGCCTCGCCTCGTTTCGTAATGTGTGGTGGTCGCTCTGCAACGAATATGATTTTAATAAATACAAAACGATTGCCGATTGGGATCGACTGCTTCAATTGACTCAGCGTTACGATCCGTACCAGCATTTGCGGTCCATTCATAACGGCACGAAGATGTACAAATCTTCAAGTTTATATGATTTTAGTAAGCCATGGATTACACATCAAAGCATTCAGCATTGGGATGCCGAACTGACGACGTCTTGGCGTGAAGCCGTTGCCAAACCGATTGTCATTGATGAAATCTCCTATGAAGGCAATAGTTCCCGACGTTGGGGCAATATTTCCGGCGAGGAGCTGACACACCGCTTCTGGGAGGGCTTGTCCAGAGGGGGATTTGTCGGGCATGGAGAGTCCTTCATTAACCGCGAAACGAGAGCCTGGATTTCTTCCGGAGGCAAGTTGTATGGGGAAAGTACAGAGCGAATTGCTTTTTTGAGGAAAGTGATGGAAGAAGGTCCGGCGGACTGGATGAAAGCAGCGGAAGAAGGCACGTACAAACTGCTATACTTCGGGCATCATCAGCATGCGTATAAAGTCTTGGAACTTAGACAGGAAGAATCCTACCGAATAGAACTTATCGATACTTGGCATATGACGATTACACCTTTGTCAGGCACATTTAGCGGGACCTGCAGGGTTGACCTGCCTGGAAAACCTTTTATGGCGCTTCGTATTCAAAAGGTTGGATAAAGCAGCTGATGTGGAAGGAGGAGATAAAGCTGATCTACACAAGGAATGTAGAGCGATGGGGCATTTTTGAGCTTACGCTGGAAGGTCCCTCTCTGGGGAATCCGTTCACGGACATTCAGCTTAGCGCCCGGTTTCGGAAGGGACGGAATGAAGCTTATGCCGAAGGCTTCTATGACGGTAACGGCAAGTACCGGATCCGGTTTATGCCGGAGGAAGAAGGTCAATGGCTCTTTGAGACCTCAAGTTCATTTGCGGGAATGGACCGGTTGCAGGGTGAATTTGCTTGTACCTCAGCTGCGAATACGAATAACCACGGTCCTGTGAGGGTGAAGGACTCTGTGTATTTCGAATATGCGGACGGTACACGATATACGCCAATCGGAACAACGAGTTACGTGTGGCATCTGCAAGACAAGGAAGTACAGGAGCAAACTTTGCGAACGTTAAGGGAGGCGCCTTTTAATAAAATTCGGATGTTGGTTTTCCCGAAGTCGTACCTGTTTAATGATCGGGAACCGGCTATCTACCCATTCGAAGGTTCTCCCGAATCCGGTTTTGATTATTCACGGATCGTTCCGGACTATTTCACACATTTGGAGAAGCGGGTAAAAGAGTTAGCGGAATTAGGCGTTCAGGCAGAGCTCATCTTGTTTCATCCCTACGATGAAGGACGCTGGGGATTTGACCGAATGCCGCAAGAAGCGGATGACCGCTATGTGCGATACATCGTATCGCGATTCGCAGCTTTTAGCCATGTTTGGTGGTCATTAGCGAATGAATACGATTTAATGACGCACAAGAAATTGGATGACTGGAGCCGATTATTTCGGATTGTCCAGGAATGCGATTATGGCGGCCATCTGCGGTCTATTCATAATTGCCAAACATTGTATGATTTTGGCACGCCGTGGACGACACATGCGAGTATCCAACATGCCGATGTGAAAGTGATTTCGGAATGTACCAAACAATACGGCAAGCCTGTCATGATTGACGAGTGCGGTTATGAAGGCAATTTGGATACAAGGTGGGGCAGCTTAACGCCGGAAGAATTGCTTTGCCGGGTCTGGGAAGGTACCTGCCGAGGCGGGCATGTGACGCATGGGGAAACGTATTGGAACACCGAATCCATAATATGGTGGTCACATGGTGGAGAACTGCAAGGAAAAAGCATGCGGAGGATCGAATTCTTAAAAGGAATTATGGAAGAAGCACCTGCTCAATTAGCTTATACGAGCGATAGCTATGATGCAGCGACATTGTCGGTTCGAGGCGAATATTACTTGCAATATTTTGGGCCACATCGCTTTGCATACCGTGAATTTTCATTGCCAGAAGGAACTTACCAAGTGGATTTAATTGATACATGGAATATGGTTATTACCCCGATAGAGGGTAAACATGAAGGGCGTTTTCGAATCGATTTGCCAGGAAAACTCTATTACGCGTTGCGCATACAAAAAGTTTAGGGAGTGTTGCTGATGAAACAAATGCGAAATTCAGCCAATGGTACAAAGTTGTGGTACGAAAAACCGGCAAGATCTTGGAACGATGCGCTTCCGATCGGCAATGGGCGTCTCGGCGCTATGATATTCGGCAAAGTAAATAATGAGAGATTGCAGCTGAATGAGGACTCCGTTTGGTATGGAGGGCCTGTTAACGGTGATAATCCGGAGGGTCAGAAGCATTTTCCGATGGTTCGCCAGTTGTTGATGAAAGGGAAACAGATCGAGGCCGAAGAGCTTGCGCAAATGGGCATGATGTCGATTCCTAAATCCCTGCATCCTTATCAGCCGCTTGGAGATTTTCAAATTTACCATGACGGCGAAAAGAAGATGATTTCCAATTACTATCGGGAATTAGATATTGAACAAGGTATCGCACAAGTGGGCTACTGCCTGAACGATATTCAGCATTCCAGGGAAATGTTCAGCAGCGCGGTTGACCAAGTGATCGTCATTCGCATCAAATGCCACCGGCCGGCCAAGTTAAATCTGCGCATGCATTTGAGCCGAAGACCTTTTGATGAAGGCACGCAGAAGATTGCCAACGATACATTGGTGATGAGCGGTGAAAATGGCCGAGGAGGCGTCACGTATTGCGCCGCTGTGAAAGCGGTTCCTGACGGCGGTTCGGTGAAAGTGATTGGCGATTTCCTCATTGTTCAGGCAGAAGCCGTAACGATTTATCTCGCGGCGCAAACTTCCTTCCGCCACGCGGACCCGATTGCGATATGCACGCGCCAATTAGAGCATGCGGCGGGCAAGGGATACGATAAAGTCAAGCGTGACCACCTGGCGGATCATACCAGCAGAATACAACGTGTGAAGCTGGAGTTAGGTCGTCCGGAAGAGAGCAAAGAAGCGGATCTGCTGCCGACCGATGCTCGGTTGCAGAGGTTCAAAGAAGGTGGAAGCGACCCAGGACTAGCGCAATTATATTTCCAATATGGTCGATACTTATTGATGGCCTCTTCTCGTCCCGGGTCCAATCCTGCCAATTTGCAAGGGATATGGAACGAAAGCTTTACACCGCCATGGGAGAGCAAATACACCATTAATATCAACACGGAGATGAATTATTGGCACGCGGAAGTGTGCAATTTGCCCGAATGCCATGAGCCGTTGTTTGATTTGATTGATCGCATGCGGATTAATGGCAGGAAAACAGCGCAGGAAGTGTACGGCTGCAGAGGGTTTGTTGCGCATCATAATACCGATATGTGGGGAGCTACCCAAATTGAAGGCAACTTTATGCCGGGATCGATCTGGCCAATGGGCGCTGCTTGGTTAACTTTACATCTCTGGGAGCATTTCCGGTATGGGCAGGATGAACGTTTCCTTCGCGACCGGGCCTATCCGATTATGAAGGAAGCAGCGGAGTTTTTCTTGGATTATTTGTTTGAAGATGAAAATGGATACTTAATCACCGGACCGTCCACTTCGCCGGAAAATAAGTTTATTGGCGCTGATGGCAGCGTTGGTTGTTTGACCATAGGTCCATCCATGGATACGCAAATCATCTATTCCTTGTTCCGTGCTTGCATCGATGCTTCTGAGCGTTTGAAAACAGATGAAGGAACAAGGCAAGAATGGGAGCGTAAGCTTCGCAAATTGCCGCCACCGCAAATCGGGAAGCATGGGCAGCTGCAGGAATGGGTGAAGGATTGGGATGAGGTGCATCCGGGACATCGTCATATTTCCCACTTATTCGCTTTGCACCCTGGTGAAATGATTCATGTTCGCCATACGCCGGAGTGGGCAGATGCCGCCAAACGAACATTGGATCGCAGACTGGAAGCCGGAAGCGGCCATACGGGCTGGAGCCGGGCGTGGATCATTAATTTCTTTGCCCGTTTGGAAGACGGCGAGAAGTCGTACGAGCATCTTCGTATGCTGCTGTCGCATTCGACTCTTCCGAATTTGTTCGACAATCATCCGCCGTTTCAGATTGATGGCAATTTCGGCGGAACCGCAGGTATTGCCGAGATGCTGCTGCAATCGCATCGTGGGGAGATCAACCTGCTTCCAGCCCTGCCAAGTGCTTGGGAACGAGGATCCGTAAGCGGGTTGAGAGCTCGCGGCGGCTTCGAAATCGACATGGCCTGGGAAGATGGGGCGATGACGCGCTGCGTTATTCAAGCCAAGTATAGCCAAGCTTGCACCGTTGTTTACAAGGGCGGCCAGCTTCCGCTTATCGTAGAATCCGATGGAGGAGCTGCGGTAGAAGCGGTATTGGAAGAGCAGTCGGGTATGCTTACTTTCCAAGCTGAGACGGGCAAAAAGTATGTGCTATCACTTGGAAAACAAGCGGCCAGTGAGAGCTTGAAAGAGGCTACTAATATTTAAGGTGTTTTTGGAAGGTCACCCGTTGGGTGGCCTTTTTGTTGTTGTGGGAGGTGCCCAACCTTCTGCGATCCCGTCGCGCAACGCAACATACAGCCAACTTCCGCTAGGCATGATTGAAAGGGAACAATGGTCCCCTATTCCGAGAAAACGAGCTATTTCCACGCTGAGGGGAACTACAGGCTCTTATTTTGCCGATTTTGCACGAATTCTGAGTGAAAGCGGCCAAATAGCGGACCGTAGTTCCTCCCGCAGGTGGAATAGGTGCTTTTTCAGGGGAATAGCGGCTTGCAGTTCCCTTAAACTATTTCCAGCCAGACGGATCAAACACCGTCTGCGCAAAGTTAGCTACTTTTCCAACCTTCCACCATCCCAACACGCAACTCCACATACAGCCAACTCCCACCACATGCCCCAACAACAAATTGATAAAAACCTAGCGAGAGTTCCGCTAGGCATCATTGAAAGGGAACTAAGGTCCCCTATTCCGAGGAAAACGAGCTATTTCCACGCTGAGGGGAACTACAGGCTCTTATTTGGCCGATTTGCACGTATTCCGAGTGAAAGAGGCCAAATAGCGGACCGTAGTTCCTTCTGCAGGTGGAATAGGTGCTTTTTCAGGGGAATAGCGGCTTGCAGTTCCCTTAAACTATTTCCAGCCAGACGGATCAAACACCGTCTGCGTAAAGTTAGCTACTTACCAGCCTTCCACCATCCCATCGCACAACTCCACAAACAGCCAACTTCCACCGAAGCCCCCGCCACTCGCCACATTTCGATGCTTTTTACGCTGAAAAGCCAACGTGGTTGAATCCTCCCTACAAAAAAGCATGAACACCCTATAAATGTTTTTCCATCCTCGTGTAATGTAAGAAATAAAGAGGTGTAACTATGGAGTTCATTAGACCAGACGATTATTTGCCTAATAAGAAGCGTCTCACCCATGTAAATGATTACGGAATCGGCCTCATCGGATGCGGCAGCATAGCGAATACAGCCCATTTACCGGCATACCGCAAGTACGGTTTGCCCATAGCCGCATGCTGCGACGTAAACGAGGAAGCGGCACGCGCCACTGCGGAAAAGTTTGATATTCCATTTTGGACGACGGATGTGAATGAGCTACTCGAGAGGGACGATGTAGGTGTAATCGACCTGGCCATCCATCCTGAACCGCGACTGGAAGTGCTGAGGTTAATCGGCAAGGCGCCAAGGCCTGTATTGTGCCAAAAGCCTTTAGCCCTGGATCTGGCACAAGCTGAACGCCTGAACGAAGAGGCAACCAAGATGGGGATTATTCTGGGAGTTAACCAGCAAGCTCGTTTTGCGCCAGCGCATAAAGCGTTGAAAACGGTGCTGGAGCAGGACCTGATCGGAGAAGTATACAGCATTCACCACAACATGCGCTCGTTCCAGGATCAGGCCGGCTGGTGGTGGACGACAATGAAAAATTTCAACATTGTCGACCATGGTGTGCATTATGTGGACCTCTGCCGGTACTTCAATCCTCATCCGGAGGAATGGTCAAGGGTACACTGCACGACAGCCCAGTTAACGAAGCAAAACGCCATCGACCCGCTGATCTATTCGGCGAATATCGAATTTGGTCCCAAAGGCGGCAGGAACCCGCTTATGGCGACACTGCATTTTAACAATATTGCCAAAGCAAGCCGCTCACACAGCAATACGTGGTGGATCGACGGGACAGAAGGAAGCTTGTGGTGCACGCAAGATACCCTATATATGGCACTGAACAAACACAAAAATGTCGTTCACGAAATCAAGCTCAAAGGAACATGGTTCCCGGATGCTTTCGCCGGTTCGATGATCGCGTTCATGACGGCATTGGAAGAAGGCAATCTCCCTCCGGTCACTGCAGAGGATAATATCCAAACGGTAGCGTTGACAACCGCGATGGTAAACTCCAGCCAGGAAGCCTGTGTAGTGGAGAGAGAGGATTTGTTGAAAGGAAGCGTTGTGAGATGAATCAACTCGGATTTATGAGCTATGTGTATATGGGCTGGAGCGCGGAAGCTATGGCTGAAGATGCACGGAATCAGGGCATGACCTATGTGCAAATTGATCCCAAACAAGCGATGCAGGTGATGGATGACCAGCCATTCTCACTCACCCGCGCTGAGAAAATCCGCACCATTTTTGAAAGTAAGGGCATCTCGGTCATCGGCTTATCCGGTTATACGAATTTAATGAACCCTAATCTGCAAAAAAGGGAAGCGAAACTGGAGCAGCTGGAAAAGATGATCGACCTATGTTCAGTTTATGGGACTAGGTATATAGCGACAGAGACGGGAAGTCTTCATCCGACTAACGCTTGGCGCGATTACGAAGGTAACCGTACCCCTGAAGTGTGGGAGCAGCTGCTGCAAATCATAGATCGCTTGCGAAATCGAGCGGTGAAACAAGGTGCCGTTTTGCTAGCCGAAGGTTTTGTAAACAACGTGCTTGCCACTACGGAACAAGCCAAGGATATGATCGAACGGCTGGGAACGGAAGGATTGGCGTTCATTATGGATCCTTTTAACTACCTGAAGCAAGAGGATTTGAACAGACAACCCGAGGCGATGGCGAAAATGTTTGACCATATCGGCGAGTTTTGTCCTATCGCGCACGCCAAAGATACACTTTACGCTGCCGAAGGATTCACAACACCTCGAGTCGGGGCGGGGCAAGCGGATTGGAACGTCTATGCGGAGCTTCTTGCTCGCCGGATGCCGGAGGTTCCCTTGATTCTGGAACATGCGAAGCCGGAAGAAGTGGATGAATGCTTGACCATTATCCGCCAATCATTTGCGAATGTTGAGGCGAACTGGGGAGTGGCGAACACCGGTGATGCATAAACCGAAACTAGGTATTCAAGGGCCGGTCGTGGCATGGCAGGATCCATGGGCGGGAGAGGCATCCGATCTCATTATGCGGACGGGAACAGGAAGCGTTTGCCCTTCACAGGATCCGAGACCGGAGCCAGGTGCTTTTGTAAACAGCTTGCGTGAATTGGGAACGGATTTCTACGTGCATCATGTGCTGCCAGGCACGGATCATTGGGATGTGGTTGCGGATATTACCGCAGCAGGGATGGATATCTGCCTTGGAAACGAATATGGCAACATTAACGGACCTTGGGTGGAAGGAACGAATCGGTATGATATTCCGGATCAGGCGATTGTCGAAGCCTCCACCTCAGGACGATGTTTGGGACTGCTGTATGATGAGCCGGAGCATTTACAAATAAACGTCCAGCAGTACCGCAAGGATGGATGGTTTCCGCATTGGGGCAGCACGGAAGGCTTGAGCTTGGCAGAAGCTCGGAGCAAGGTCGAACAATCCGTGAGATCCCGAACGGAACATGTGAGCCGCATTGTGGAGCAAGCGGGTTTAGCGAGTACGTCAGTACCCTTAATTGCGGAGCATGTGTTTCCTACCATGTTTCATACATTTGCCAGAGCGGGGATGGATCTTTGCCCGAAAATCATGAAGGAATCGTTCCAGTCGCTTCAGCTTTCGACAGCTTTGGGGGCAGCGAAGCAATATGGGCGGGCATTGTGGATTTGTGCGGATCTGTGGGGACCTGATACAGGCCGATGGTTTACACGGTTCCCTGGATTTCCGGGACATTCTCCGCAGGAGTTTGAGTCGGCTTTGAAAATGGGATATTTCATGGGGCCCACCCATTTATTCGTAGAAAATATCGACGTATTGCTTAGACTTAAGCCTGAGGGCTTCAGGAAGACGGAATTCGGCGAGGTTTGGTTGGAATTCGTTCGGAAATTTATTCCCGAACACCCCCTGACTTGGCATCACTCCCAAGCTGAGGCCGATATCGCAGTCATTCATTCGGATGATAGTAACTATGGTCAAAATGAACGGCTTTTCGGCAATCGCACAAGTCAGAAGCCAGATATCACACAAAGCCAAAGCGTGTTTCACATCTGGCATCTCCTTAGCCGAGGAACCATTCCCGCCCATGGCAGCTGCCTGCATATTCCAGGGTACGACTTCCCGAGGCATCAGTTGAAGCAGGACGTTCCACTTGATCAATTCCCTCTGGAGCAAGGATATGCTGGAGGAACAGGCAGACGGGTGCATCCTTTATTTTATCCGATGTCCAATGTTCTGGCGTTTGATGAGTACGTTACTGCCGATCAATTAGGTCAACCCAAGTTAATTATCGTCGGTGGCACAACACTGAGCACAAACACTTTTTCGATGCTTACGAAAAAGGCAGAAGACGGCGCCGTAGTCGTCATCGCAGATTGGCTCCTCCCTCCGAATTGCCCGGAACATCGAAAGAAAAGCGGGAGAGCGGGCTTCGGAGGCTGGATTGTGACAAACGATTTTATGGCAAGTGAAGTGAAAGAGGCTGTGGAGCCTTTTATAGGAGAAAACAAGATTTGGACACAACGATTTGGATCGACAGAAGTACGCATGTATCCGCAAGATGAAGAAGGCTTTACGTTAGATTATGAAATCGTGAGGGTATGACGAGAAGTAAGGTGGAGATGTGATTGGAGCCAACCAAACGTTTGGATCAGTTCGCGGAAATTGCGTTTCGTGAACATCCCGGAAATAAAGATGAACTGCGGGACATTCCGCCTATAACTGTTGATAAAAAATATTTCGCACCGGGCACGGATAAAGCGAAGCGCGTGCCAGAGCTTACATTCGAAGCTCAAATGGAAAGATTTCATGAAGAGTTGGATCAGCTTCGCGAGAAGTACAGACCCTATATGAGAAATGTAGTACCGGCTCCTTCGATGACAAGGGATCGGCAAGTATGCAGTCAATTCCAATTTCGCTATCAAACGCCTGAAGATGTGAGTTTTACTCGCGTACTGGATGGTGCAGGGGATTGGGAAGCGGTGACGATCCCTGATTTCCGCGGACCCAGCGGGGAAGAAGGCAAATGGACGGGATTTTATCGCAGCGAGTTCGCCTATCCCGGCATTCCAGTAGGAAAACGAGTATATCTCGTGTTCAAAGGTGTTGATTATAAAACGACGGTATACCTCAATCACAAATGTATTGGCAGTCATGAGGGGTTTTTCGCACCGTTCGAATTTGATGTGACCGACTTTTTGCAGGAAAACAATACGCTCGTCGTTGAGGTTCAGACGGACATTCCCATGATGGGTGTCGGGGGAACGAAGCTGGATGGCGATAAAATATACGCAGCGACGGGGCCAGGATGGGACGATCCGTACAACGGTTGGAGCCACTGTCCACCGGGAGCGGGGATTTACAATAAAGTGTATCTGGAACAGCGGTCAGAACTGTTTATCCAGGATGTCTTCGTAAGACCGGATATTGACACCGGCTCTGTGGAAGTCTGGATTGATGCGGTGAATACCACAACGCGCGTCATGGAGAATTTTGAGTTGGAACTGGCAATTATGCCTCAGAATTTTGAGGGTGAAGGAATAGAACCAATCTCATTTACAGTGGCCTATGCGGGGCCAGGCATTAATTATTTCCGTTATAAAGTAGAGTTTCCAGCATTTAAAATGTGGGAACCGGAATCACCATTGCTATATGCGGTGCGTATTGAAGTGAAAAATGACAGGGATTGCGTAGATAGCCGGGATCGCACTTTCGGTATGCGGAAATTTCATATGGATGAACAGCAGGTTCCGAAAGGTACGCTTTATTTGAACAATCAACCGATCGTACTAAGAGGCGCCAATGAAATGGGGCATCTGCAGCAGTGTGTGATGAACAACGATTTTGACCAATTAATGGATGATATTTTGATTGCCAAATTGGCGAATTTGAATTTTTACCGAATTACACAACGTCCTGTACAGGAAGAAATCTATGACTATTTCGATATGCTTGGCATGATGCATCAATGCGATTTGCCCACATTCGGCTTTATTCGTCGAAATCAATTCGTTGAAGGCGTGAAGCAAGCTGCGGAAATGGAAAGGCTGATTCGCAGCCATCCGTCCTCCATTATGGTATCGCTGATCAACGAACCTTCTCGGACTGAGAAAAGACGCAAGGGTCACCGATATTTGCACAGAAATGAGCTGGAAGCTTTTTTCGTAGCCTCCAGGCAAGCCATATTTGTTGAGAATCCGGATCGTGTTGTTAAAAACGTGGAGGGGGACTACAACCCGCCTACCCGAGAAGGGCTGCCCGATTTTCATTGCTATAATTTGTGGTATACGAACAACGTCATTCCAGTAGGGAAAATGTACAAAGGGTACCTTCCAACGATTCGAGAAGGCTGGAAAGCGGGATGCGGCGAGTATGGGACCGAAGGGCTGGATCATGCGGAGCTTATGCTAAGCCGTTACCCCAAGGAATGGCTCCCGACATTGGAGCAAGATCGTTGGCTGCCGAATAGCATCCATGGTGCACAAACCTACAATCTTCACGGAGATTGGTATGCGGAACAAACCAATATGCACGATTGGATTCAGGCCAGTCAGAAGCATCAAAGTTTAGCGACGAAGCTGATGACGGATGCATGGCGCAGAAGAGCGGATCGGGTTGTGTCCACCGCCATCCATCTGCTGATTGACGCTTGGCCGGCAGGTTGGATGAAAGCTCTTGTAGGTGTCGATCGAAAACCAAAACCAGCGTATTTCACTTATAAGGACTGCTTGGAGCCTGTTCGCGTTAATTTGCGAAGCGATCGCTGGAAGGTGTATGAAAGCGAGACATTGGAAATAGAAGCATGGCTTTTGAACGATACAGCGAAGGAATACGGGAAGTGCCGGATTGTTGCAACACTGCGTGATGATTCAAGAGACTACGCACATTACGAAATAGCTAGTTTACTACCGATAGCTTCATCGCTGTATGCAGGTTCGATTCGATTCTCCGTGCCTTCCGTCCAAGAAAGACAGCAATTATACGTGGATGCGGAATTGATAGATGAAGACGGCCATGTATTAAACACAGAACGGTTTACTTTTGAGGCATTTGCAAAGATGAGAAGCCAGACCCCTCAGAAGGTCGCTTATCTCGACGCAGCGTCCGAATTGCTCGGTTCGCTGCTGAACGTTAGCGGAGAGCGTTATTCCGAAGAGGTGCATGACGATTGTACGCTTGTTGTCTCATCTCCGGAATCATTCAACAGCCAACGGACAGCTATCCTTGCGAAAGTTCGTAAAGGCGCGACAGCCGTATGTATTCTAAAGCACGCTGATAACGGTACATGGGACTTAGATGATACACAAATTCAAACGGTGAAATTACGAGAAGTGTATACGCTTTCTATGCAAGTGGATGGTCTCAAAATGGCTAACGTAAAACCAGACGATTACTCTTATTTTTACAATTTGACGACAGACCGGCTGGATGGCATGACCAATAGCCATTTGATCGGCGAGGGTATCGAACCTATTGTTTTTGCTTACCAGGCGCATTCGGAGACACCGGGTAAGCGGAAGCTGCCTGTCGTAGGATTGAAACGTTTAGGCAAAGGGCTTCTGTTCTTCGTTTGCCTGCCATTAGCGGGCAGAGTCGGCTTTAATCCAACACTAGACCGCCTGCTGGTGACTTTGATGAGTGAGAAAGGAGTGAGCCCCGAGTGTTGTACACCATTGTTAGCCGCAATCAGAAGCGACGAGCCGAGATAGCAGTCATGCAAGAAGGTTTACAGCTCATGCTTAGATCAGAGGGCGAGCCCTCTCCTTTTTTCACAGGGCGATTGAATGACATGCTAAGTTATTCCACAGGAAGACCGTGGCGAACGGATACACCCGGGCTGAGGGAAGTGCAAGTCAGTGACGAGATTGGCATGGTTCGGATCAGTGGTTTCTTAGAAGCCTTGTACGTCACGTTGAGTCTGACGTTTGACGAGCAGGACCTCCTGCAGATGCAAGTGAGTTGGGAGAATCGGAGCGATTACTTCGTTCGTGAAGCAGCTGTGGGTATCCTGTTTGCGCTTCCGAAACGAAGCCAAGAAAAAGTGACGATTCCCCACATGATTTACAATAACAATCCTTCTTCTGATCCGAATCGGATCGTGCCACGGCTTGGCATGGAGCCAGGCCTTGGCTTCATATGCGAAGAGCACAGACTGCCAATTCCCTGCGTGAATGTGGAATGGGAGGAAGAGGAGACGCGATTTCTCTCCTTGTTTTCTATCCCGGACTTTGTGGAGACGGAAGACGGAGTTGTGCATTACGGCTCGCTGGGAGCCATCCAAGAGGAGAGTCGCATCACGGCCGTTGCGCTAAGCGGCGTTCTGATGTTTAACGGGGAGAAAGACACTTATTTTATCGCTAAAAATACTACGCAATCTTATTCCGATGGATATATGGATTTCGAGCAAGGCCGCACATTAATCAAAATGTATGCGCTGGATTGGGGTGTTGCAGACCGCCCAGGCCATGCCTTTCGTGAAATTGTTCGAAAAAGCGAAAAGCTTTTCGCACCGGTGGGGAAGAACCCGCTGTCTCTGGATGAGATGATCCGGCTTAAGATCAATGCGATGGATGATCGGTATCGAAGCGGGGAGCGGGATGCCGCAGGCTATATCAAGTTTACCGATTCGAATCAGAACGGGACCGCCCCCAAGCATCCGCTGCATTACATGTACGGCTGGACGGGGCAGTGTTTGAAGCTGGCCTGGTGCGATGCCAAATTAGGCATTGAGAACGGGCAGGAAGAACGAGTTCTGAACTGCAGGCGAGCTGTTGATTTTTATGTGTCGCAGAGCCGTACTGACGTCCCGGGTGTGAGACATAGCATGTACCGCCTAGCTGAGGGAGCTTGGGACGATTTTTACTGGAACAAGCAGCCCGTCGTCTCAAGCCGGGCTTACGGTGAAACGATCGCTGATCTGGCGGAAATTACGCTGCTCTTTCGGGAAAATGGTCTGGAAGTTCCGCGAAGCTGGATCGAGGCGCTGAGCGAGTCCGCAGATTTCTTGTTGGGCGGCGCGCTGATAACGGGCATTTACCCTTCCGCATGGCGAATGGACGGCACACCGGCAGATGACCTGATAACAGCTGCGGGAATCCCCTGCTTGATCGCTCTCGTGAAAACCTATTGGATCACTCAGGAGAGCAACTATTTGGAATTCGCAGAGAGAATGATGCAGCGTTATTACGAACTGCATGTCGAGACGTTCGAACGGCCATTTGCCCGTTCCACACTTGATGCAAAGTGCGAGGACAAAGAAGCGGGGATGTACTTTTTCCTAGCTGCATACGAACTGTTTCTTTTGACCAGGGATAAACGGTATCAGGAATGGGCCGAAATCGCTGCGGATTGGCTTTTAACTTTTGTATATGTGTGGAACCCAGCGTACAACCAGGGCTCAGCATTCCGGAACACGGATTTTAGCGCGGTGGGATGGCCTGGTGTCAGTGTGCAAAACCACCATTTGGATGTATTTTTTCCAACGTATGAATTCTGGAAATTTGGACGCTTAACCGGTAAAGAGCAATATGAACGGTGGGGACGAGTGTCGCTGGAGGCAATGGGACAGGGCATTTGTACGAAACCGGGCGAATGGGGATTTACCGTTGCCGGTGAGCAAGGAGAAGGCTTTTTCCAAACGTATTGGAATCACCGGGGACACAGCAATAAATGGAACCCTTCATGGGTTATCGCGCTAGTTTTACATAACGCTTTGCGTTTCAGGGATACACAGGGTTGACGGTGAAAGATAGGAGGGCATTTCGATGAGAGAGAAAGAAATTCCGGATTGGGAGAATCTGGAGGTGCTTGGGCGCAGCGTGGAGCCTTCCAATACCGGTTACATGCCATATGCAGATGTAGAAACGGCGCTGATCGGAGAGCGGGCACTTTCGCCATATTTTCAATCGCTTAATGGAAGTTGGAAATTCAGGTATGTGTCAAGTCCGTCGGAGGCGCCAGCGAATTTCTTCGAACCTTCTTACATGTCCGATGACTGGTCTGCTATGCCTGTTCCTGGCAATTGGCAGATGCAGGGCGTTGGACGTCCGCATTATTCCAGCAGCTATTATCCGTTCCCCATTGATCCGCCGCATATCCCTATCGATAATCCAACTGGCTGCTACCGCAGAAGCTTTTACGTATCGGATACATGGAGGGAGCGGCAAGTATTTCTCGTGTTTGAAGGCGTTGATTCCGCCTTTCATGTCTGGGTGAATGGGAAATTGGCAGGGTATGGGCAGGGCAGCCATATGCATAGTGAATTTCGCATTACTTCTTTGCTGAATGAGGGAGAGAACACCATTGCCGTGCAGGTCTATCAATGGAGCTACGGCAGCTATCTGGAAGATCAGGACAAATGGCGGTTAAGCGGGATTTTCAGAGACGTGTATTTGAAAGCAACGCCTGATGTGCATATGCAGGATGTTTCTGTAAAAACCAGCTTCAATGAAAATCAGATCGATGCAGAACTTAACCTCCGGATAGCAGTTAAATGCTTTTCAAATCATGCGGTACCGCTGCACAACCATACGGTAAACGTTACGTTGATGGACGAAAAGCGTCAAACGGTATATACCGGAAAAACCGACGCCTTCTCGCTAACGGATGAAAAAGTGCTCAACATGCAGCTTCCCATCCTGGCTCCTCACAAGTGGTCGGCGGAGGATCCGTACTTATACGCGTTAATTTTGGAGCTTGCGGATGAGACAGGAACCTCGCTAGAATCTGTAAGCGTTTCCGTTGGTTTTCGCGATATTGCGATCCGGAGCGGGCGGCTTCTGATCAACGGCACTCCCGTTACCCTCAAAGGAGTAAACCGCAATGAGTTCCACTCCGATCTCGGTTATGCGATACCGCTGGAAGCGATGGTGGAGGATATCCGCCTGATGAAGCAGCATAACATGAACGCCGTGCGGACATCGCATTATCCGAATGACACGCGCTGGCTGGATCTATGTGACCGATATGGGCTGTATGTCATCGATGAAGCAGACCTCGAAACGCATGGTTGTCATTTTATTGGCAACGAGAGCCATCTTGCTCAAGATGAGCGATGGAAAGAAGCGTTTGTCGACCGTGCCCGCCGCATGGTGGAGAGGGATAAAAATCATCCGTCCATCATCATCTGGTCCCTTGGGAATGAATCGGGTTACGGAGCGAACCATGACGCCATGGCAGATTGGGTGCGGGCAGCAGATCCAACTCGCCCAATTCATTACGAACGGGCTAAAGATGCTGAGGTCGTAGACATTGTAAGCTGCATGTATCCCTCACTGGATGCACTGATTGAAGAAGGAGAGAAAACGGAAGATCCAAGACCTTTTCTTATGTGCGAATTTGCACATGCCATGGGAAATGCGTCCGGCAACTTGAAAGAATACTGGGAAGCGATCTATCAGTATCCCCGATTGCTTGGCGGGATGATTTGGGAATGGGCGGACCTGGCTGTCAGGCAGCAGACGGAGGATGGCACGGAGTGGTACGCGTACGGCGGTGATTTCGGCGATCATCCCAACAGCGGTCACTTTTGCATTGACGGCTTGGTGTTCCCGGATCGAACGATCAAGTCTTCTCTGATTGAATTTAAAAAAGTGATTGAGCCGGTAAAGGTTCGTGCAGTCAACATGCAATCAGGCATCGTAAGTATTGAGAATCGCTACGACTTCTTATCGCTCGATCATCTGAAGGGCTCGTGGCAGCTGCTGCATGACGGGGATATTGTGGAGCAGGGAGAACTGCCGAGCATCGATGTGCCGCCTAGCGGAGAATCGGAGATGACCGTTCCTCTCAGCAAGGCATATGAGCAGTGGCAAGGCGAGTGTTGGCTCCGCATTCGGTTTACGATGCGGGAGGAAACACGATGGGCGCAGCAAGGACATGAAGTGGCTTGGGCGGATATACCGCTATCCACTGCAGCTAGTGGCGCACCGCTGATCAACGTGAAGCCGATGCACAGTTTGCGAATGGAAGAGCAGACTACGCGCCTGCTTGTAAGCGGTAACGATTTTTGTCTGGCTTGGGATAAAAACAGCGGCACATTGAACGAATTCCAATATAACGGAATTTCGCTCTTGCAGTCCGGCCCGAAGGTCAACGTTTGGCGAGCACCCATTGATAATGACGGCCGTCAAGCCAAAGAGTGGAGAAAAAACGGTTACGATGCCTTGCAACAGCGCGTAAACGAATTTTCTGTGGAGTCGTATGGGGATCATGCGGCGCAAATTACGGTGAAGGCGGCACTTGGCGCAGCGGGATTAGGCATATGTTTTGAGACTTGTATGGTGTATACGGTTTACGGATCAGGGGACGTCTTCCTCAAAGTCCATGTGAATCCGCGAGATGGCCTACCGCCATTACCGCGCTTGGGCTTGCAGATGGTCATGCCCGGCACCTTCGATCGCTTAGCGTGGTTCGGGCTGGGCCCGCACGAATGTTATATAGACCGCAAGGAAAGCGGGCGGCTTGGCGTTTACGCAGGAACAGTGCAGGAGCAATATGTTCCTTACATTAAGCCGCAGGAGCATGGCAATAAAGCGGAAGCGCGGTGGGCGACCGTAACAAATACACTAGGAACTGGCTTGTTTATAGGCGGAATGCCGATGTTCGATGTGAGTGCGAGTCATTATGCTACGGCGAATGTAACGCGAGCGAAACATACGACCGATTTGGTTCACTTACAGGAAACGATCGTGAATATGGATTATCAACAAGCTCCGATCGGTAATCATAGCTGCGGGGAAGCTCCCCCATTGGATCGTTATTTGCTCCATCCGAAGGAAACGACTTTCGAGCTGCGGCTGAAGCCGTTTTCGGCAAGAGATGTTTCGCCGATGCAGCTGAGTAAACGGTGGCCGGCGCCATTCCACCTAGAAGGTACCGACAACGAAACCATGATTCCATTAACACTTCAGGGGGCGATTCGATGATTAGCCGGACATTTCCCAAGATTATGTATGGCGGCGACTACAACCCGGAGCAGTTCCCGAAGGACATATGGGATGAGGATATGAGGCTGTTCGGACTTGCGGGCATTGATATTGCCACCGTCAATGTATTCTCGTGGTCACTTAACCAGCCGGATGAGGAGACGTACGAGTTTGGATGGTTAGACGAGGTCATGAACAAGCTGCATGAGAATGGGATTTATGCCTGTTTGGGAACGGGGACGGCCGCGCATCCGGCTTGGATGGCGAGGAAGTACCCGGATATTTTGACCGTAACGACCGATGGGAAGAAAAGAAAGTTTGGCCGAAGACATAACTCCTGCCCGAATAGTCCGACGTTCCGCCATTATGCCGAGGTTTTGGTCCGTAAGCTGGCGGAGCGATACAAGGGCCATCCGGCTCTGCTTTTATGGCATGTGAACAATGAAATAGGAATCCGCTGCTACTGTGATAACTGTGAGCACGAATTTCGAGGATGGTTGAAAAATCGGTACGGAACGCTCGAACGGCTGAATGAGGCCTGGTATACACGATTCTGGGGACATACCTTCTATGATTGGGAAGACATCGTTCTTCCAAGCGCATTAAGCGAGGGACTTTCTGGAGGAAACTCCGATCAAACGGCGTTTCAAGGCATGACGCTGGATTATTATCGATTTAATTCGGACAGCTGGTTGGCCTGTTATCAGTTGGAATATAACGCGATTAAATCGTTCATCCCGGATGCGGTCGTCACGACCAACTTCCAGGGGAACGGGACTTATAAGCCGCTTGATTATTTCAAATGGGCGCCTTATTTGGACATCGTCGCTCTTGATATATATCCGGAAAATCAAACACCCGAAAGTTACATGGCGCTTCGTTATGACCTCATGCGGGGCTTGAAAGACGGCGCTCCCTTCATGCTGATGGAGCAGACGCCGAGCGTGCTTAACTGGAAAACGGTCAATCCGACGAAAAGGCCCGGCGTTATGCGGCTTCGCAGTTATCAAGCCGTGGCACGCGGCGCCGATTCGGTGATGTTCTTCCAGCTGCGACGCTCGCTAGGGGCTTATGAGAAATTTCACGGAGCTGTTATCGATCATGCCGGCCATGAGCATACACGTGTGTTCAGGGAATGTACAGAGCTTGGCCAGGAGCTTAAGCAGTTAGGCAATCAATTGCTCGATGCACGGGTGAAAAGCAGAGTAGGCATTCTGTTCGACTGGGATAATTGGTGGGCTGTTGAATTAGGAGGCGGCCCTTCCGCTCATTTGAAATATGTCGACCACATCCAGAAATATTACGATGCGTTTTACGACAATCATATTCAAGTCGATTTCATTCATGTGGAAACTGATCTTACACCCTATGAAATTGTGGTTGCCCCTGTTTTATATATGGTGAAACCTGGTTATGCGGAGAAGCTGGAGCGCTACGTCAAGAACGGAGGAACCTTCCTCACTACGTTCTTCAGTGGTGTTGCGAATGAAAGCGATCTTGTCACACCGGGCGGTTATCCTGGTGAGTTGCGGGAGCTGTTGGGCATTTGGGTGGAAGAGCTGGACGCGCTGCACCCGGATCAAAAAAACAAGCTTGTGATGCAGATGAACGTAGGAGAGCTTCACGGCACCTACGAGTGCGGCTTGTTGTGTGAAGTGGTTCATTCGGAGGGAGCGGAGACGGTTGCGAGCTTTGGCAGCGACTATTATGCAGGTTCCCCGGCATTGACGCGTAACCGCTTTGGCCAAGGAGAAGCTTGGTATGCGGCAACGGATCCTAGCCGTACTTTTTTAAAGGAATGGATCCGCTATTTATGCGAAAGTAAAGGGATCTCTTCTCCAATTGAAGCACCTGCATCAAAAGACGTGGAAATCATTCAGCGCCATAAAGATGAGCTCGTCTTTACTTTTGTATTAAATCATAGTGAACATACGCAGAAGATAAATGTGGGGACGCACGAGCAAATAGAACTGCTCAGCGGCACGAGCGTTAGCGGAGATGTTGAACTTCTTCCGAAAAGCGTCGCGATATTCCAACAGAAGAAAGAGGCGGAGACTTGTGGAAGAGCCCCAGCTTAAGCGATTGCGGAATCAATTTGAGAATCCTTCGAATATCTACAGGTCGCTTCCTTTCTGGGCTTGGAATGACGACTTGGAAGAGGAAGAGCTGAACCGGCAAGTGAAGCAAATGAAGGAGCAAGGGATGGGCGGCTTTTTCATTCACTCCAGAGATGGATTGGAAACGGTCTACATGGGTCAAGAGTGGATGGACTTGGTTCGTTCCACCGTGGAAACAGCGAAGGCGGAGAATATGCAGGCATGGCTGTATGACGAAGACCGATGGCCTTCAGGTTTTGCCGGGGGACTTGTGCAAGCGAGAGGCGGTGACGCATTCCGCGCCAAAGGCCTTACGCTAGAGGTCATCCCGGCAGACTCTCTACAATCGGTAATTGACGACACCGACACCGTAGCATTGTTCAGAGCAGTGATTAACGAGAGAGATTTGATTCGCTGTGAAAGACTTCAAGCAGGTGCAAGCAGAGAGTTAAGAAGTGATGAAGTGCTGCTTCTATTCCGGGTCGAAATATCCGAACGGAGTGCCTGGTTCAACAATGAAGCGCCTCCGGATCAATTAAATCCCGAGTCGGTTGAAGCGTTCATCGACCTGACCTACGAGGCTTACAAAAAAGTTGTTGGCGAACATTTCGGCCAAACCGTTCGCGGCGTTTTTACAGACGAGCCGAGCCTCCATGACCGTCATTGCAAATTCACAGAGGGGCGGGGCTGGATTCCTTGGAGCTGGTCTTTTCCCGCCTTTTTCCAAGAGAAACGTGGATACGATCTACTGGATCTTGTTCCTTATTTATATTTCAATGGCGAACGCTCCACGGAGGCGCGTCACGATTACTGGCGGACGATTACTGAACGATTCAGTGAATCCTATGCGAAGCAAATCGGCAAGTGGTGCGAGAACAACGGGCTTGTTTTTACCGGACATTTTCTCTGGGAAAATAATTTGGGCACAGCCACTCGCGTTTGCGGGGCGATTATGCCTAATTACCGCTATCAGCATGTGCCGGGCATCGATATGTTGACGGAGCAAACGAACGAATATATTACCGTTAAGCAATGTACCAGTGTGGCTAATCAGTATGGGAGAAAATTCGTTCTGACTGAAACTTATGGCTGTACGGGCTGGGGTTTCACCTTTGAAGGGCAGCGATGGATCGGGGATTTCCAATTCGTTCTTGGGGTCAATCTAAGGTCTCAGCACTTGGCGCTTTACTCGATCAAAGGCTGCCGGAAGCGGGATTATCCGCCTGTATTCAATTACAACACCAGCTGGTGGAAATACAATTCGATTGTGGAAAATTATTTTGCCAGACTGTCCGCGGTTTTGACAGAAGGACGCCCGGTTCGTGACGTGCTTGTGCTTCATCCGGCTTCCACCGCATGGAGTATGGTTGGCACGGGTCCTTACGGATTTCCAGCCCGAGGCAAGGACCGTGACGTTTCCGAGACGAACCGGTATGGTCACGAATTTAACGCTTTTCTCGGCAAGCTGCTAAGAGCGCACTACGATTTTGATTTGGGCGATGAAACCATCATGGCGGAAACAGGGGCCATTCACGGCAAGAAGCTTGCTGTTCATACAGCCGAGTATCAAGTCGTCGTCATTCCGGAAATTCGGACGATGCTAAACAGCACGTTCCAGCTGCTCCTGCAATTCCTTGACGCTGGCGGCAAAGCTGTCGCTGTCGGAGCTCGCCCGGAAATGCTCGAAGGCAGAGTGAGCAATCGTCTATCCGACCTCTATGATCACCCGAACATGGTCATCGTTGGGGACGCGGCTGAGGCAGCCCAAACACTGGAAAACATACTGACACGCCAAGTTAGCATCAAGAGCGAAGAAGATGAGGAATCCGCTGACTGCCTGTATATGCTCAGAGATATGGGAGATCGTTATGCGCTGTTCGTTGTCAATAATGACCGCGAGCGCGAACATCGCGTTCGGATCGGAGTTGCCTTGGAAGGGCAAGGCTACTTGGAAGAGTGGAAGGCATTGACAGGCGAAGTAAGTGCAGTCGACACCTGTCTTCGTCAGGGCTATATCATCTTTGACGAGGTATTCGGTCCGGCAGATTCCAAATTATATATTTGGCATAAGAGCGGCCGCATGGCTGAAGCAGAAGGAAGCCGCGCGAACGCGGATCAAACCGACACTCAGTTGTTAGGTACGGTCTGCAAGTTCACGCGGTCAATGCCGAATGTGTTAACCCTGGATATGTGCTCATACTGTATCGATCATGGCCGCTGGTCGGAAGAGATGGAGGTATGGCAAGCACAGAAAGCCATCCGGTCGCTTCTGGACATGAGACAGATTTACGGCAATGGCATTGAACAAAGGTACAAATGGATTCACGAGCCCCATCCGGAAGATGGCAAGCCGGTCGCTTTCAAATTCACCTTTCATATAACCGATGTTCCGAAGGAAGCTGTGTATCTGGTTGTGGAGTCTGCGGAACAGTTCCAGATCAGCCTTAACGGTGAATCCATCGCCAATAAGTCTGACGGTTGGTTTCTGGACCGGTCGTTTGATCGAGTGCTTTTATCCGGTTTGAGAGCTGGAGAGAACGAGTTGACCTTGTCGTGCAACTATGTAAATCGCATGGAAGTGGAAGATATTTATTTGATCGGACCGTTTGGCGTCGATGCTTCAAGGAGCTTGGTGGCCGAACCCGAAACCTTGGCCTTTGGCGATTGGTGCAAGCAAGGTTATCCTCACTACTGCGGCAGCATGATTTATCATTTTGACATTCAGGTGGAAAACAAAACGGAAAGCCGGACGGTACTGGAACTTGGCGATTATGCCGCGGTCACCATTGAAGTAAGGGTCAACGGGCAAACGGCAGGACATGTACCTTGGCGCAGTGCGAACCGTCTTGATTTGACGAAGCTGCTTCACGAGGGTGTGAACCGCTTGGAAGTGGAAGTCATGGGAAGCCCGCGCAACATGCTGGGACCGTTCCATCAGGCGTCGGGTGATACGCTGACAACCAGTTGGGCGTCTTTCCGCAAAGAAGGCCAGCATTTTACTCGCGACTATCAGTTAAGCCCTTACGGCTTGTTTGGGCAAATGACATTATACACAGAGAGATGGGAACGGAGGTTTGAGCATGAAAATCCATAAGTGGGGGCTATTTCTATCGTTCTTCCTCTTATGCGCCGCATTATTGCCTGCGACTGCAGTCGCCTCGGTGAAATACTCCACGTATACCAAAGACAGCCGGGGAAATTTAATATGGCTTCAGCCGGCGTACTTCCCGCTGGGGGTAATCGGGCAGAATCTGATGGCGCCAGATCCAGGCAACAACACGGTTCAGATGAGTTCGCCGATGAAAAATCCGAAAGACATCTTCATCGATGCGAAAGGTGAAGTTTATATCGCGGATACGGGCAATAACCGCATTGTACATATGACAGAATCCGGGCAGCTGTTGCGTTACATTACACTGCCGGAGAGCCCTTTTAACAAACCTGAAGGTGTTTTCGTAACCAATGACGGCAGCATCTATGTCGCGGATACAGGCAACAAACGAGTGCTTAAGTTGGACGCAAGCGGCAAAGTTATGCAAGAGTATAAACGGCCAGAGTCCCGGTATATTCCCGATACGTTTGTTTTTGATCCGGCGAAGGTCATGGTCGATGAACGTGAGTTTATGTATATTGCTGTACACGGCAGCTATGAAGGGCTTGTGATGCTTGATCCGAAAGGCAAGTTTCAAGGTTTCTTCGGTGCCAACGGCACGGCGATTTCCCCGTTAGACGCTTTGAAAAGAATGCTTTACACCAAAAAAATGTATGCCAATGAGGTCGCCAAGAGGCCGGAGCCGATCAACAGCGTAGCGACGGACAAAAACGGCTATATTTTTACAGTGACTGGCGGAACAGCAACAACGAATCAATTGAAAAAGCTGAATGTAAAAGGCGATAACTTGCTGCGCAGCTCCTCGAAACCGTTCGGAGAAACAGCCCCATGGGACGTGCCGGCGGAGGGGGTCATGACAGGTCCTCAACTAACGGATGTCGCTGTGGATCAGAGCGGCAATATGATTGTTGTGGATCAGCAGAACAAATATATCAGCCATTACGATGCATCCGGTAATTTGTTGTACTTCTGGGGCGGCGCATCTGCGATCGGTTCCTCGCAGGTCGGACTGTTGAAAAGTCCTGTGGCGCTTGACGTTAATGAAAGAAACGAGTTGTTTGTTCTTGACGACCAGGAAAATATCGTGCAAGTGTTCCGGTTGTCCGAGTTTGGGCAAAAGGTAGACCAAGCCAATCAGCTTACCCTGGCTGGTCGATATGAGGATAGCGAGCAGCCGTGGCGAGAAGTGCTGCGTTTAAACGGGCAATTCGCCCCAGCTTATCTAGGCCTTGCAAAGTCAGCTTTTAAAAAAGAACAGTACGAAACGGCTAAAGATTTGTTCAAAGAAGCGGGAAATCAACAAGGGTACTCCGATTCCTTCTGGCAAATCAGGATGCTGTGGCTGCAAGGTAACTTTTCTTGGATAGCGAGCGTCATGCTGCTTGGTGTAATCTTATACACCGTTACCGATAAACTCACTGCAAAGCGTGAATTTCGAAGCAGATGGCGCAATCGACCGAAAAGTGAGAACCGTTTCCTCTCGAATTTAAGGCTTGCGCTGCATGTTTTAAAGCATCCGATTGACGGCTTTTCCGCCATCCACTATGAGAACAAAGGCAGCTACTTGAGCGCCAGTATCGTTCTGCTTGGTGTTTACTTGTCCTTGATTATCAGCCAGTTCGCGACTAGCTTTGCATTTAATCCGAAGACCTTTGTGGATATTTACTCGACGTTCACACAATTTTTCATCGTTTGGATCGCTTGGATTGTCGCCAACTACCTGGTCAGCTCGATTTATCGGGGAGAGGGGCGCTTCAAGCACATCTTTATCGGCAGCGCCTATGCGCTTTTGCCTTACATAGCTATTGGCATCCCACTTGCCTTAATATCCAATGTCATGACGATGTCCGAGGCGTCGATCTATCATTTCATCGGCAATGCGATGACCGTATGGATCGGGCTGCTCATATTCTGGAAAATTCAGAACGTCCATAATTACACGTTTGGTGAAACGATCATGAATGTTTTCCTTACGTTATGTACGATGCTTGTCATCGGTGTGCTTATTTTCATTATCATGGGACTTACCAGTGATCTTGGATCGTTACTTTATCAGATGTATCAGGAGGTGACCTTGAGATGATCCGGATGATCAAAACCAATAAGACAGCCATCATCGTTACCATCCTGATCTTGGCGGCCGTCGTCACCTTCCTGACTCGTGCCAAATTTGAGTTCAAAGATTCGGGACAACGCAGTTCGCAAGCGGTGCAGCAAAATACGACGGTAGAAGCAGCGAGTGTTCCTGCCAAATTGCCGCTCGATACCGATTTCAAGCAAGTTGCGGAATCCGAGACGTTGAGATTGAAAATGGACGAAAAGACGGGACATTTTATTGTTGAGGACAAACGTAACGGCAATCTGTACCGCTCTTACCCCGATCCGAAATATTGGTCGAAAGAGAAGATTTCGGAGACCTGGAAAAAACATTTGGCTTCACCGCTGATGGTCCAATATGTGGATTTTTCCAAAAACATTTTGCAGGCTAAAGAAACGAATCTGGCGGCGGAAGGCGGGCACATCAAGGATATTCAAACAATTCCAGGTGGATTCAAGCTTGCTTACGAATTTCCGGTTACAGGCTTCACAATCCCAGTCCAAGTAACGGTTGCTCAGGATTACGTTGAGACGAAAATCTTGCAGGAAGGCGTTAAGGAGACCAAAATGGGTCTCGTCTGGGTCAGGCCCTATCCTTTCTTAGGAGCGGAATACACAGACGGACAGGACGGTTACTTGTTTGTTCCGGATGGTGCAGGTGCGCTCGTGCGATTCAAGGATAATCAATTAAATGTCAACAAATTGTATGACGAATTAACATATGGCCAAGATATTGCATTCCCGGGAATTAACAACAATCGGAATAAGGTCATGATGCCGGTCTTCGGTATGAAATCAGGATCGAAAGGCTTCCTGGCCGTCGTGCACGAAGGCGATGAGTATGCCGACGTGGTCGCTGCTCCGGCAGGTGTCCTAAGCAATTACAACTGGATTGGGGCGCAGATGAATTATCGTTCCAGCTTCTTGCAGTTTACAACAAGAAATACGAACGTCCCTGATTCGTGGGGATATGTCGACTATGATCGGGATCATATTTTTGGGAGCGATCGTTCCGTTCGTTATTATATGTTGGACGAGAAGAAGACAGATTACGTTGGCATGGCAGAGACCTACCGCCAGTATTTAATAAAGGAGAAAGCAGTTAAGCCGGTTACGGTTAAAGACCCGAATATCCCGTTATATACCAATATCATCGGAGCCGATCGGGAAAAAGGGGTCGTTAGTGACCGCTACCTTAATTTGACCACGACGAGCGAAGGCATTCAAATTATGAATTCCTTGCATGACAAGGGAATAAAGAATATGTCTCTCACTTTCACGGGCTGGCAAAAGGGCGGCTACAGTTCCTTTGGCCAAACGTTCCCGGTGGATTCCCGCCTTGGCGGAGATTCCGGCATGAAGGCGTTCATCGATCATGCGCATGGACTTGGTTATCCGGTGTACTTGGAAGCACAGTATTCCTTGAATAATACAAAGGGGGGCGGGTTCGACGAGAAGTTTAACGCCATGGTTAACTTAGCCGGCCGGACGCTGATGCAGAGCCCCTTGTTCAATCGGGAGAAGACGCCGGTTGTTAGCGATAAATACATCGAACAGATGGTGGATAACGATTTGCCGAAATATAAGGCTATGGGTGTCGACGGACTTGCCGTCGGATTGCTGGGCCAGAGGTTGTACAACGATTACAACACGGGGTACGGCTCCTCAAGAGACCAGGCACGCAAAATTCAAGAGCGGATTTTACAAAAAATTAAGGATACACTTGGCGGTGTACAGGGGGAGAAATCCAATATTTACGCACTGCCGCATATCAATTACATCCGAGATATGGTATATGACAATTCCTACGACTTATTTTCGGATGAATCGGTGCCCTTCGCTCAAATTGCTACACACGGATTAGTTTCTTATTCATCCGAATATGTGAACAACCGCCAGGAAGACGTGAACGATTTCTTAAGGGATATCGAATACGGAGCGGCGCCATCCTTTGTATTTACGAAGGCTGAAACGAAGAAATACGTGAATTCTTACGGCTTGCGCTTCTATAACACGTATTACCCGGATTGGGAGGATTTCGCATCCGAGCAGTATAAACGCTACAACGAAGCGCTCGGAGATGTGCAGGATCAGTTTATTACCGGGCATCAGAAGCTTGCTGAAGGTGTGAAAGAAACGACGTATGCCAACGGAAAAAGAATTATCGTGAACTATAACTTGACGGAATACCGGAGCGGAGATTTGGTCGTACCGGCACATAACTTTGTGATTGTTCGAGGAGGGGGAGGCAAATGAATCGGAGAGCAAGACTAAGGTCATCCCTGATCGAATATTTGGAAGGAACACTGTTCATAGCACCGTGGTTCATTGGTTTTATCTTCTTTATGGCGTTCCCGATCGGTTATTCCTTATTTATGAGTTTTCAGGATGTAACCATAACGGCAACCAAGACGACGACCCGTTACATTGGCTGGACGCATTATAAGTACATTCTGTTTGAGAACGGAAGCCTGTTGTACAATCAACTGCTGCCGTTCCTGCGCCAAGCGCTTTTTATGATTCCAATTATCGTCATTTTCGCGCTGTTAATCGCAATTATTTTGAATCAAAAGTTTCCCGGCCGCACATTTTTTCGGGCCATCTTCTTCCTTCCCGTCATTTTGGCGACAGGCGAAGTCGTGAAGGAATTTCTGACGCAGGGCGAAGGCGATCTCGGATTTATGTCCAAATTTAACATTTCAGGCCTTATCCAGGCTAACTTATCGGCCACTTGGTCAGATCCGCTGATTTCCATTCTGAACTCGTTCGTACTCATTCTGTGGTACTCCGGTGTTCAAATTATGATCTTCCTGGGCGGCAGGCAGACGATTTCGAATTCCGCTTATGAAGCAGCACGAATTGATGGCGCAGGACCTTGGGAAACGTTCTGGAAAATTACGCTGCCTGCCATGACGCCGTTCATTTTCCTCAATTTGATTTATACCGTTGTCGATCTATTTACGTTTCCGACCAATCCGATTTTGTCGAAGGTAAGGGAAAGCGAGTATGGACAATACAGCGCTTTGTTCTGGATCTACTTCATGATCATCGCCTTTTTCTTAGCGATCCTATTTATTATTTTCGCCAGGGTGACAAAATCACATCGTGCTTAACAAGTTTACGACAGGAGGGATGACGCTATGTTTCGTATCAAATTGAAAGAAGCGCAGACGGTTGGCATGCTGCAGCTGCTCAGCAAAATCCGTTATGCGGTTATCGGGCGGGAAGCGGATAAAGGTCTGCTTTTCAAATTGTTCATCTACTTGATCTTGCTGGATACGGCTTACATTTATTTGAAGCCAATCCTGCACATGATAGCGACTATGGTTAAAAATGCAGACGATTTGCTGGATCCCGCTGTCAACTGGTTCCCGAGGACAATCTACCTCGGGAACCTCCAGGAGGCTTGGTCGTGGATGAAATATCCGAAGGCGCTGGGTATCAGCCTTGGCCTCTCGCTCTCCGTGGCTATCTTGCAAACCCTATCGTGCGCCGTTACCGGTTACGCGTTTGCAAGGTTGAAAATCCCGTTTAAACGAGTGCTGTTTTTTTTCCTTATGCTAACTTTTATTGTGCCTATGCAAGTTACGATCCTGCCCAACATCATTTATGCCAGACAGTTAGGTCTCCTGAATACGATTTATCCGATTATCGTTCCGGCCTTTTTCGGGCTGGGGTTAAAAGGAGCGCTGTTCGTCATTATTTACCGCCAATTTTTCTCCACACAGCCGAAGGAATTGGAAGAAGCAGCCCGGATTGACGGGGCCGGCGTGTTTAAAATTTTTTACAAGGTGATGATGCCGTTAGCCAAACCGGCGATTCTCGTCGTTTTTCTATTTTCCTTCATCTGGACGTGGAACGACTTCTACTTGCCGAGCATGTACTTGTCCGATATTGAAACGGCGCCTTTATCGCTCGGAATAGAGAAGATTGCATCAGCACTGCGTCAACAAGCCGAGGCTTACGGACCGTCCGTGAATGACGAGGCGATACGGATGTCGACAACGTTCTTAATGATTATCCCGCCACTGCTACTGTATACGTTCACGCAGCGATGGTTTGTAGAAGGCGTAGAGCGAACAGGCTTAGTGGAATAGAAACTTGGCAAGAGACAGTTGAAACGGAGGGTAAAAAAGAGATGAAACGTCTTCTCGCATTATGTTTGGTTGGCGTCCTGATTGCTATGCTCGCGGCATGTTCGAAATCAACACCAACGACGGCAAGCAAATCAGCCGGGCCGGTTAAAATGCTCTATATCAAACGAGGGGAAGGGACGAATGATCCCTATGTGGTGAAGCATTTTGAGAAGGCAGGCTATACCGTCATTGATATGGCGGATAACGTGTTTAAACCGGAAAATCTAAACGGTTATGGCGTTGTTTATGTTAGCCCGACTGTCAATGCTTCCAGAATTAATGACCAGCTTAAAGGCTCGAAGGTGCCTATCGTTTTTGCGAAGCCGCAAGTGGCCAGTATTTCCGCATTAACAGGGCTGTTGGATTACAATGAGCTCAGCGCGGCGAAAACCGTTCAAATTAAAGACAGCAAACATCCATTGGCAGCTGGATTTAAAGATCAAGTAACGGTTTATAAAAATGACGGTAAAATCGGTTACGCCATCCCAGGCAAAGAGGCTGTTACGATCGTAACAGCTCCCGGTGATGATAAGAAAGCGGTTGTTTTTGGCTATGAGAAGGGCGCCAAAAATATTAATAATGAGCCGGTCTCTTCCCGGCAAGTATTTTTTTATTTGAGTGCAGGGGAAGAAATGAATCAGACCGATGACGGCTATAAATTATTGGATGCGGCTGTGCAGTGGGCAGCTCAAAATGGACAAAAATAAACATTCCTGACAGGGAGGAAATTCGTTTATGAAAAAGGTAAATGCAGCCCTTATGGCTTGTATGGTCTTTGCACTCTCCGCTTGCAGTTCGGTCACTAGTCATCCTGTATCGGTATCCAACCAACCGGCATCCAGCGCGGCAGCCAAGTCGCAGAGCAATGGAAAAAGTGTGCTTTTCATCGGCCAAGAAGGCGGCGGGGACGGGATAGTGATCAAGCGCTTTAAGGAAAAACATGGGATGAATGTCACGGTGATTTCCGACAAAGAAGTGACGACAGAGAAAGCCAATGGTTTCAATTTAATTTTTGTTAGCGAGTCGGTCAATTCAGGGAAAATCAAGGACAAATTCGTGGCCATTCCAGTCCCTGTCATCTATGACGAGCCGCAAATTTCCGGTGATACAGGCATGACTGATGTGGACATGAACGGCAAACTCGAAGGGAACAATGCGGCGAAGACGATTCAAATCCGCAATGGCCAACATGCGCTCGCAGCCGGCCTGCAAAACAATGTCGATGTCTACAAAGATAATGGAAAGATGAGTTGGGCAACGCCGGGCAAAGGTGCGATTGTTGTAGCTACCGTGCCAAACGATGATATGAAGGCGACTATCTTTGCTTACGATAAGGGCATGACGAATGTGAAAGGGCAAACGGTTGCTGCACGTGAGGTTTTCTTTTACATGATGACAGGTGAAGAAATCAATCAAACGGATGACGGTTGGAAGCTGTTTGATGCCGCTGTCCGCTGGGCGCAAGAGACCAAATAACATGAGTTCTTGAAGGAGGTAGGGAGTTAATGAAACGGTTGTTTTCCTACTTAATGGTTGTCATCCTTATTTTTGCAAGCGCTGCCTGTTCCATGCCTACACAAAAAGATGCTGGAAACGGAAAGAAAGTCCTTTTTGTCGGCACGGATAGCGCAAATGACCGAATTGTGATGAAGCATTTCAAGGAGCTTGGCTATGAGGTAACGCTGATGTCAGATAAAGAGCTTACTCCCGAACAGCCGGCCAACTATGGCTTGGTCTTTGTCAGTTCATTCGCAGGTTCTCATCGCGTTGCGGATAAATTACTCGGATCAACTGCGCCTGTCATCTATGCCAATGGCAAAATATTGGGTGAAGTGGGATTAGCCAGCAAAGATGATTCGGATTACGGCGAATATACCGGCTTGTCGATCTCGATTAAAGAGAGTAAGCATGAGCTTGCGGCTGGATTACCGGGCAGTGTGGATATTTATAAAGAGGAAGCGAAGATCAGCTTTGTTGTGCCACAGGGGGGCGTTATTATTGCCTCAGCACCGGATAACGATAAACGTGCCGTGATTTGTGCTTTTGACAAAGGTATGAAAAATATGAGCGGCCAGGTTTTACCGGCTAAGCGCTTGTTTTTCAATTTGACAGGCGGAGAAGAAATCAACAGGACGGATCATGGATGGAAGCTATTTGATGCAGCCGTTCATTGGTCAGTGGGGAAAGGTTGAATCGGAATGATGCAACAAACAACCTATAATGTTGGAGAACCCCCCTAATGTAAACGTAAACATTTCGTAATAAAGTGAAAGTATACAAAATTTGAAATCACGATTGGGAGGTTCATAGAGAAAATGAAAAAATTTCTCAAAGCATCTTTAGCGATCACCTCGGCATTTGTTATCCTGACAGGCTGTACGTCCGAGCCAGCTCAAAGCGATAAACAGCAGCCCGTTGCCTCAGAAAACAAATCACCGGACAACGAAATATTCATTTATACCGTGTATCCAGCCTTTTATGCCAAAGAAGATATCTGGGAGAAACAAGTGGGGCAATACCTCAAGAAGAAATTTCCAGATCTTACATTCAAACACGTGCAGTGGGATAATCCAGGTCGGCAATATAAGGATCTGATAGCAGCTGGCACCATTCCTGATATTGTGATTGATAATGCCCGAATGAACTTGCAGCGTTATATTTTGAAAAACGATTTGCAGTATGACATGACGGACCTGATCAAAAAGTATAATTTCGACACGAGTACATTAAATCCAGCCGCAATGGCACAAATGAAGAACGTAACGCCGGAAGGGAAAATTTATGGTTTACCTTTCCAAATGAGTGATTTCGTTCTGTTCTATAACAAAGATATTTTTGATAAATTCGGTGTGGATTACCCGAAAGACGGTATGACCTATGATGAAGTTTATGAATTAGCTAAAAAGCTGACTCGTGTCGAAGGCGAAAATACGTACAAGGGTTACCAACAGCATCCTGGTTTGTATATGACTTATAATCAGCTTTCCCTTTCCCCTCTCAGCTTGACGGAAGACAAGGCGGAAATGAATACACCGGGCTGGAAGAAGGAAGTTGACAATCTAAGACGTTTCTACGAGATTCCGGCCAATCAGTTTACATCCGTCGATGATTTCCCGAAAGGGAAAATGGCGATGAGTGTTCACGTGACAGAGAAGATCGTTCAGTGGTATGAGCAAAACAAAAACTTGAACTTTGATATCGCAGCTATGCCATCCTTTGCAGATGCACCGGGCGTCAAAGCTCAGCCAAATCTATACTCGGCGTATATTACCAAACAGTCGACTAAGAAAGATCAAGCTTTCCAAGTCATTCAGTATCTGCTGTCTGAAGAGATGCAAGTCAATTTTGCAAAAGAAGGCATCATCGGACCGCTGCAAACGCAGAAAGTACAAGAAGCTTTCGGTAAAAACTTGCCGCAAATGCAAGGGAAACATACGCAAGCCATCTTCTACGGCAAAAATGCCATGCCGCCAGCAGCTCGCGCTTCAGGTTTAACTTACATTGATGTGCCGGTACACGGCGTGTTCCAGCCACTGATCTTCGGAGAATCCAAGGACTCCGTAACCGCACTGCGCATGATTGAAGAATCTTCAACAAAAGCAATTCAGACCGAGAAAGCCGCCCAATAATGCAACATAGGGCTCCTTCATCCAATCATTGGAGGCGCCTTCATTCCAAATTGAAAAAGGGGTGACCCATTCCATGAAACGTTTTCTATTGCTGCTCGTTGCAGTGTTTATGACAATCACGATGAGCGCCTGTTCCTCCTCAGAGAAAGCAGCTAATCCGGGCGTATCGGTATCTCCCACGTCAACAGTAACAGCGACTGCAACGGCAACACCATCGACGGCTCCAACTCATACAGCGAAGGCCTCAGAGACTCCCGCAGCTTCGTCAACACCTGCAGTTTCAGCAACGCCTGCTGCAACCGTGGAAGCAACGAAAGCAGCGAGCCCTACGGCTGATGCAACGAAGGCGCCGGCTGCGGCTTCCACAGCGAAGGCAAGCGAAGCACCTGCCCAGGCAACGGCTGCACCAGCGCCAGCTGCGAGTCAACCAGAGGCAGCTCAGAAAGAGGAAGTATCTCCGCAAGGGAAGAAAGTGCTTCTTGTCGGCAGAGATTCCGAGCCGCTTCCCGCTGAAGACGTTGCGATTGCTGGCCGTTTGAAAGGGATGGGATTTAGCGTAACCCATCTTGCAGATCGTGAGCTTACCGCTGATGCGACGAAAGGGTTCGATTTAATCTACATCAGCCAAACGACGAATTCAAAATTTTTGAAAACAGGTGTGATGAAAGAAGTTGCCATTCCAACGGTGTATGTGAAAAGCCACGGGATGTTCTATCTGGGACTCTCCTCCCAAGAGGAAGGCACGACGGTCAAGAAGTTGAAATCAATTGATATCGTCGATAGCAAATCTAAGGTTGCCGGCGGATTATCAGGAACAGTAGAAGTTTACACGGAAACCGGTGATAATTTCGGCGTCAGTTATGGGCTTCCAGGCAAGGAAGCGAAAGTGATCGCAACGGTTCCGGGCGACAAAACGAAGGCTGCTCTTTATTACTATGATAAAGGCGCCAAAGGCGATAACGGTTATGAAGTGAAAGCGCGATTATCCTACTACTATTGGAGTAACGGCATGCAGGATACTTCTACGGATGCGGGCTGGAAGCTTTGGGATAACATTGTTTTGTGGACGTTGCAGAACGGATAACGAAATCTTGCGGTTCATGAAGGAGGGAATTGTCGTAATGAAACGAGTACAAATAAGTCTGGCTCTCGCGCTTACCCTTGCGCTGGCTGCCGGATGCACGAACGAGGCAGCTCCAAGTGCCAAACCGGGTGGAACGGATGAGAAAACCTCACCGCAAGCCCAGTCGTCACCGGACAACGAATTGTTCATTTATACCGTATGGCCGGCTTATTATGTCAAAGAGGAAATTTTTCAGAAACAAATTGGGGACTTTATCAAAAAGAAATTTCCGAATGTCACGATCAAACACGTAGCTTGGGACAATCCGGGCAGACAGTACAAGGACTTGATCGCAGCCGGGACGATTCCTGATATCATCATGGACGACACTCGGATGAACGTACAAAGATATTTGATTGATAATGACCTTCAATACGATATTAGCGATCTGATCAAAAAGTATAACTTCGATACGAGTAAATTGAATCCGGCCTATATGGCGCAAATCAAAAATTTAACTCCGGATGGAAAAATATACGGGCTTCCGTTCTATAACAACGATTTTGCTTTATTTTACAACAAAGATATTTTCGATAAATTCGGCGTTGATTATCCGAAAGACGGTATGACGTACGATGAGATCTACGAGTTGGCGAAAAAGCTGACGCGCGTTGAAGGTGACGTTACGTACAAAGGTTTCTCACAAAACCCGGGCCATTATTTAAATTATAATCAATTGTCCCTGTCTCCGTTAAGCAAAACCGAGGATAAAGGAGATATGAGCGATCCGAATTGGAAGAAGCTAGTAGACAACATGAGAAGGTTCTACGATATTCCAGCCAACCAGTTTGATACCGTCGAAACGTTCGCCTCCAAGCCAAGTATCGCCATGGCGGTGGCAACGGTGAGCGATCATTTAGTCAAGTTCTATGAGGAAAACAAAAACTTGAATTTCGACATTGCTTCTGTTCCGTCCTTAAGTGACGCTCCTAACACGAAATATCAGCCGAATGTGTACTCGATGTACATTACGAAGCAATCGAAGAAAAAAGATCTGGCCTTCCAGGTCATGGATGCACTGCTTTCGGAAGAACATCAGATTGAGCTTGCCAAAGAAGGCGTCATCGGTCCGCTTCAGACGGATGCGGTCAAAGCAGCCTTCGGGAAAAACTTGCCGCAAATGCAAGGTAAGCACGTTGAATCCATTTTTAGCAGTCAAAATGCGATGCCTCCTGCTGCACGTAATCCTGGTTTAGTTTGGTATGACGTACCTGTTCAAGGCGTATTCCAACCGCTTATTTTTAAGGAGTCCAAAGATTCCGTAACAGCGCTTAGAATGGTTCAGGAGCAAGCTACGAAAGCGATTGAGACCGCAAAGGCAGCTAAAACTGAAATTAATAAGGCTGCGAGCACGACCAAGTAACCGTTTACCAACCATGCTAACATACATGACAAATCAAATTTAGAAAGGTGAGTTCACGTGAAAAAATTTGTATTCTCGCTACTATCCATCCTTCTCATGTCACTAACTATCCTTCCGTTTGCTTTCGCAGAAGACACGAGTACACCCGCAGCAGTGAAAAGCGTCGACGATTTCAAAGATTTGAAGAATTTACCGCAAGCAGATAAGGAAAAGTTCGATTCACTGATTCAAGACGGCGTTTTTAATGGGTTGACGGAAGATACGTTTGGACTGGACGCTCGGATGAATCGGGCACAGTTTGCGAAAGTGGCTGCGATTATTTTTAACCTCGAAGTGGACAATACGCTAACGGTTTCTTCTTTTACTGACGTCAGAAGTGACGATCCGGCCAATTCCTACGCGCTTCCTTATATTGAAGCATTGAAGAAGGCAGGACTCACCAATGGTTACGATGCAGAAGGCAAAACGTACAAACCAGCTGGTGATGTGTCCCGCCAAGAGCTGGCAGCTTTCCTGATTCGCGGATTAGGTCTGGATGACGATGCGGCTGCAGCTACGCCAGTTGATGATTCAACGGTAGATGATTGGGCCAAAGGTTATGTTTCACTTGCGCTTGAGAAGAACTTGCTAACGAACCAATCAGCGGGTAAATTTAGCGGAAAAACGTCCGCTACACGTAAAATGCTGGCTCTTGCAAGCTTTGCAGCCAAACAAATTCTTTCCGGAAGTGAACCGGAACCAGCAGAAGAACCAGAGGTCAAGCCAGAGACTGGTAAAGATCCTGCAGCGCCAGCTGGCGAAATTTCCGCACAAGGCAAAAAACTGCTTTTCATCACACGTCAAAGCTCTCAAATGACACAACTGAAAGATAACCCGGATGATGAGAAAATTATTGGCCGTTTGAAAAATCTTGGTTTCAGAGTGACATGGGTCAACTGTGATAAGTTTACGGCAGATAAAGCGGAAGGATATGATTTGGTTTTCGTCAGCAACACGCTTAACTCCAAATATCTTCGTTCCGGCATTATGAAAGATATTGCGATCCCAACAGTTTACTTAAAAAATCACGGCATGTACTATCTCGGTCTTTCCTCTCAAGAGGAGAACACCAACGAATATAATATCAAATCTACGACAATTGCAGAGCCGAAAGACAAGGCTGCGGCGGGTCTTTCCGGTGAAGTGGACCTTCTATTAACGACAGATCCAAAAACAGCTATGGCTTACGGCCTTCCAGGCAAGGAAGCTACGGTTATTGCGACAGTTCCAGGAAAGCCGAAAGAATCAACCATTTTCTACTACAACAAAGGAACGCACTCTGATAGCGGCTATGAGGTACAAGCGCGTCTTTCCTTCTTCTCCTTTGCCGGTAATTATGATAACGCTACTGAAGATAGTTGGAAGCTTTTGGATGCACTTGTTTTGTGGACACTGCAAAACGGCTAATAGCTTTGAATCAACATGTCGAACTCCAGTTTTCGAACTGGAGTTCTTTCTCTAGCCAAATCCGCACATATAGGAGCGTGAGTGGTCATGAATGTCCATCAACAAGCAAGCTCTGCACCTCTGGTTCAAGCAGAAGGTGTCACTCGCATATTTGGACGCGGCTCAGCAGCTGTTCATGCCTTGAGGGGAGCGAGCTTAAGTATTCCCTCCAAGCAGCTCATTGCACTCAGAGGTCGTTCGGGCTCTGGCAAAACCACATTAATCAATATTTTGGGTGCGTTGGATAGACCGACAGAAGGACGAGTGTTCTTTGGCGGCAATGAAATCAGCGGCTATTCCGAAAGCAAACGTAACGCCCTCCGGCGAAAGGATATGGGGCTTATTTTTCAATCTTTTGGCCTCGTTCCGTTAATGACAGCGTATGAGAATGTAGAGTTTGGCTTGCGTATTGCCGGTGTGAAGTCGGTGAATTTTAAGGATTACACGGAAAGTGCACTAGAGTATGTGGGGCTTAAGGCAAGGATGAAACATAGGCCGTTTGAAATGTCTGGGGGAGAGCAGCAGCGGGTAGCGATTGCAAGAGCGATTGCCCATAAACCGACGTTAATTCTTGCAGACGAACCGACGGCTGAATTAGACAGCAAGATGGGTGCGCAAGTGATGCGGGTATTCAAAGATTTGGTGCAGCATGAGGGCATGACCATCATCCTCACGACGCATGATCCCGCCATTATGAGTTATGCCGATCATGTTTACGCATTGGAGGATGGACAAATTGTCGATGCGACTTAAACGAGCAGTTATGCCGGTTATCAGCCTATGCTGCATGGCATGGGTGCTGGCGGGGTGCGCGCTCTTGCCCGTTGAGGAAGGCGAGTTGAAACCACCGCTTGTCGAGCCCGCTAAGGAAATCTTAAACCTGTACACGGTCAAACGCAGCAATATTACCCAACAAATAACGGGTGTCGCTACATTTGCCTCCGATAAAATGGACTATTTATTTTATTCGGAGTCCGGCGGGCGTTTGAAACAAATCAACGTGAAGCTGGGGGATCAGGTGAAAGCCGGGGATGTACTGGCTACAACAGAAACGTCCGATTTGGATATGAGAGTGAAGCTCCAGCAAATCGCCATTGAGAAACTAAAAATTTCACTTCAGCAAGCGATGGCGGAAAAAGATGCCGATGATCCCGATATTCGGATGATGCTGCTGGATATGGAGAGCGCCCAGCTGCAATTGGAATCGCTCCAGAATCAACTTAAGAATACAAGGCTGACTTCTACCATTGACGGGATTGTGACGTTTATCGATACTCTTCAGCCAGGGGACCAAGTTGTTGCTTACAAACAAGTCATCACGCTTTCGGATCAGAAACAGATGAAGCTTGTTTATACAGCTTCAAGTAGCAATGATTTGGGTGGAGTCGAAGTTGGCATGGATGTAACGGTGAAAATCAAAGATAAAACTTATCCGGGGAAGGTCGTTCAAACGCCTCTCTCCGCGCCGCCGAACAGTAATAAAGCGATTCAGGACAAAAATGCGAAAGCCGTCTACATCCAAGTGACAGGTTTGCCACCGGATGTCGTGATTGGCAATCAGGCCGATATCACGATTGTGACCCAGAAGCGCGATCAGGTGCTTGTGATCCCAAGAGCTGGACTTCGCAACTACATGGGCCGTGATTTTGTCCAGGTGCTGGACGGCGAAAGCCGCAAAGAAATTGATGTGGAGAAGGGCATCGTTGCGGCGACAGAAGTGGAAATACGCAAAGGGTTAAGCGAAGGGCAGCAGATTATCCTGAACAACTAGGAGGCTAAGACATTGGCGTTATTTATCATGATCTTGCGCAAAATGATCAATAATAAATGGCTTGAGCTTAGCTTGTTGTTCGGGCTTGTGCTGTCTGTCGCATTGGCGAGCAGCATGCCGATTTATACGAGTGCCATTTTGCAACGACTGCTTATTCAAGAAATGCAGCAGCTGCAGCTGGGCAGCAATCAATATCCGGGCATTTATTGGCTGTCGGCCTCTTTTTCCGCGCAAGAAAAACAACCGAAGCATGTCACGATAGCAGAAACAGAGCAGTTTCTTAAGGGAAAAGAAGGACGATTCGGCATCCCGGTGCAGTCCTTCGTTCGTGAGAGAGCAACGCAGCGCTACAATTTAACACCGGCTGAGCCGGATAAAATCGACATTAATGTTCAAAGATCAGCGGATATATCCGCGATCGATGGCATGGAAAATCACATCAGACTCGTAGATGGGCGGCTTCCGGCGAAAGAGCCGGTTAACGGCGTGTATGAAGCCCTTGTTGCTCCGGAGGCTTTAACCGAGCTCGGGATGGTGCTGAACACCGTTTTCATGATCAAAGATGCGGGTATGCAGGAGCCGATCTCCATTAAACCTGTCGGCGTGTTCGACCGCAAGGACTACACCGATATTTTTTGGTACAACAATACGAGCAGTTATAAGAACAGCTTTCTCATCGATTTTCAATTGTTCGAGAAAGCATTTACGGTGGAAGGCAAGTTAAATGTTCAATCCAGCTATTGGTATTTCGCGCTTGATTACAAGTTGTTGACATTAGCGTCCGCTGACGGATTTCTTTATAACGATGAAGCGATCAATACCTATATGGATGCTCATTATGAAAACCATAATAAAAACGTGCCGGCTCTCCAAACACTCACTAACTATTATATAAAAGAAGCAAATTTACGGAAAATGTTATGGTCGCTTAACGTGCCTGTTATGCTGATGCTCGCTTTTTACTTATATATGGTCGCTAACCTTATCACGGAAAGGCAAAAAACAGAGATCGCCGTGCTGCGCAGCCGGGGAGCCAGCCGCTGGCAAATTGTGCTTAGTTACGCCGTTGAAGGCGTGGTGCTTGGGGCGATTGCTTATGCAGTCGGGCCGTATATAGGCGAATCGATTACAAGTTTATTAGGTGCTTCTAGTGGGTTTCTTGAATTTGTCCAACGCGCAAAGCTGGAAACCGAGCTGAATCAGGATGCTTTTCTCTATGCGTTGATCGCAATTTCGGCATCGCTTGTCATGACGCTCATTCCCGTTATTCTTGCAACAAGAGTCACCATTGTCGGCCACAAGCAGCAATCAGCGAGACTGCAGAAACAGTCTTTTTGGCATAAATTTTTCCTCGATATCGCGATTATCGGTATTTCGTTGTACGGATTGCAGAATTACAAAACGAGGGTCAAAGATATCCTTTCACTCGGTTTGAAATCAGGAGATTTAAGAGTAGATCCCCTGTTGTTTCTCATTCCCGCGATGTTTATTTTCGGCCTGGGCTTGCTCGTGCTTCGTTTATATCCTTTGTTCATGAAGCTTTTGTACAGAATTGGTAAACGCTGGTGGCCGCCAACCTTATACACGACTTTAATCCAGGTGAGCCGTTCGATTATTCAGTATCAATTTATTATGGTGTTTCTCATTATTACGATTGCTACAGGACTGTTCAGCGCAAGCGCCACACGTACGATCAATCAGAATACGACGGATAAAATCCGGTATTCCGCCGGTTCCGATATCGTCATGCAGATTCATTGGGAAAACGATGCGCCACCGGCCATCTTGTTTGGTGCAGAGGAATCGAGCGATGAAAGTACGTCAGAGGTGGCTTTATCGGACGATGCTCCCGTAACCCCGCCGCCTAAGGTGCAATACAGCGAGCCATCTTTTTTACCGTTTACGCAGCTCCCAGGCGTGGAACATGCAGCTAAGGTGTTTGTCAAAAAGGATGCATCCTTTACCAAAGGTAAAACGAACGCAAAAGTTGAGCTAATGGGCATAGACACCAAAGCCTTCGGCGAGACGGCGTGGTTGAGAGATCATTTGCTGGATCATCATATGAACGAATATTTAAATTTAATTGCCAAAAATCCTTCCGCTGTTCTGATATCAAAGTCGGTGGCAGAAGAATACGGCGTTAAAGTGGGAGATACACTTTCGCTCGGTTGGGGGAACCTCGAGCCTGCCTCCGTGACCGTCTTCGGAATTATTGATTATTGGCCGTCCTGGAATCCTAATCCTGGAGCGGGCGATACGATTTCGGTGACCACGAAGCAAGGGACTACCACGAAGGTCAAGAAACCGATGCTAATCGTCGGTCACCTCACGTACATTCAGAACAACATCGGGATTGAGCCTTATGAAGTTTGGATGAAGCTGAAACCGGATGCGAGCAGTCAAGCCGTGTATCAGGCTGTGGTCAAACATGGGTACGATATCGAATCGTTGACGGACGCAAAGCAAGCACAGATCATAGCTGTCAAAGATCCTTTTCAACTCGCGATTAATGGGGTTATGACGTTAGGGTTTATCATTTCGGTTGTCGTTTGCTTTTTCGGGTTCCTGCTCTATTGGGTGCTGTCATTATCCGCACGGACTCTGCAATTCGGGATTTTCAGGGCAATGGGCGTTTCCGTTTTTCAACTGATTGGCATGCTGATCGGTGAACAAGTGATGGTATCGGGCGCAGCGATTCTTATTGGGATGATGACGGGTAACATTGCTAGTCACTTGTTTGTTCCCTTATTCGAGTTATCGTTCGATCCCAGCACGCAAGTACCTCCGTTTCAAGTTACGTTCGATCCGCGCGACCATGAGCGGCTGTATGGGATCGTCACCGTCATGATCACAATTGGACTTGTGGTGCTCGGACATATCGTCTCGCGAATCCGGATACATCAAGCCGTGAAGCTTGGGGAGGATTAAGATGATCCATTGCGATAATCTGGTTAAAATCTACAAAATTGCCGACTTGGAAGTCGTGGCGCTGCAAGGGTTGGATCTGCATGTGGAAGCTGGCGAGCTGATGGCCATTATCGGCAATAGCGGAAGCGGCAAATCGACGCTGCTGAATATGCTTGGCGGACTTGATCGGCCTTCGGCCGGGCGTTTGATCGTAGACGGCAAGGACCTGCTCAGCATACGCGAGAAGGACCTCGTCAAATATAAACGCGAGTCTGTCGGCTTTGTCTGGCAGAACAATGCGCGCAACTTAATCCCTTATTTGACGGCCCAGGAAAATGTGGAGCTGCCCATTCTGCTGCAGGGCAAACGGAAACGGGAGCGCGCGCTTGAGTTGCTGGAAGCGGTCGGGCTTAGTCACAGAAGGAATAACAAATTGAACCAGTTATCCGGTGGAGAGCAGCAGCGCGTGGCGATTGCGATTGCCCTTGCGAACCATCCGAAGCTGCTGCTTGCGGATGAACCTACGGGCTCGGTCGATACACGCATGGCCAATCAAATCCTTGATTTGTTCCGGCAGCTGTCCCGGGAACTGGGGCTCACCATCGTGATTGTGACACATGATCCGATGCTCGCTAAGAAAGTGGATCGTGTGGTTGCGATCCGGGACGGAAGAACGTCGTCAGAAATTTTACGGCGCAAGTCCTATGAGCAAGAACTGCAGGATTTAGAAGAAGGTATTGAAGAGCAAGAAGAGGAGTCTCACGACGAATACGCGGTGCTCGACCAAGCCGGTAGGCTGCAAATTCCAGCGAGCTACTTGGAAACAATTGGTATGAAAGAAACGAATAAAATGAAGGTTACGGTGGAGGACGGCAGGATCGTGCTCATACCTCCAATCAAAGTATAACGAAGGAGCAATTGTCGATGATTAGTCAGGAAACGAAACAAATACCGGATACCCTTCTGCTGGAGGAGCGGGCTGGACACGTGCTTAGCGCCATTATCGGGATGGCAGATGAGGATTTTGAATATATTCCTTTTTTTGCAGCGAATTTGATGGAGAAGCCGGCGTTTTTGACCCATGGGGACTGGGATTACGGCTCCAGCCATGGCCGCTTGGTGGATGCTCTTATTTTGGCCAGACATATGACAGGAGACGAGCGGGGGCGCGACATTGAGGAGCGTTACAGAGCTAACTTCCTCAGTTTTTTCAAAGAGGACGGACTCAGTTACCGGCAAATCAATCCGAAGGCACCTTGGGAAACCAACGCAAACTTGATTGACCAACGGGCTGTCATTCTCGCATTAACATCCTGGTTTATGTCAACAGGCGACCGCAAAATCAAGCATGTGGCTGATAAACATGTAGCTGCGCTCAAACGAATCGCTATTAAGGAAAAAGACGTGTGGTATTACCCGGCTTCCGAGTACACCGTCAATGGCTGGCCGTCCACCAACGCAGTTCAGCTTCGGCTAGCCCCAGATCCGGCAGCCTTCTGCGGACGTTTGGTCATGCCACTGCTCAAATATTATGAGTTGACAGGAAATATGGATGCTTTCGAGCTGTGTCAGTTTTTCTCGGCGCTTATTGTTCATCGCAGCGGCGTCTTTAATCCGGATGGCAGCTTTAACGATTCGCTTGCTTACCGCAGCGGCCACTTTCATACCCGCATCGGTACGCTTGATGCGCTTGCGCGTTTTGCTTTGCATACCCAGGACGCTTCAATCATCCATTTCGTCAAGAAGAGTTATGACTGGGCGCTAACTCGCTGCACAACGTTTGGTTGGACGCCTGGCGATATGCATGAACAGGCTTTTGAGCATGAAACTTGCTCGCTCGTCGACTTAATTTCTACAGGAATTACGCTGGCCAGAGTGGGGTATGTCGAGTACTGGGGCATCGTAGAGCGCTTCCTGCGCAACCACTTAACCGAGTCGCAGCTGCTGAATCTGGATTGGGTTGTGGGGGCTGACAATAAAGCCAATGATGATGTTGGGATGAAGTCTTTCTTCAACGTGGCAGAACGTACGCGTGGGGCATTCGCTGGTTACTCCGCTCCCAATGATTTCTGCTGTAATGTCAGCGGAGGTAGAGGGCATACCAACGATTTGCAAACCTGCTGCATTGGCTCGGGGACGCGCGGTTTATTCATGGGATGGAGCAATACGATTACGGAGCATAACGGGACGATTAGCGTGAACTTTCTGTTGAACCGGGGCTCACGTTGGCTTGATGTCTCCAGTCATCTGCCTCACGAGGGCAAGGTGGAACTGGAGATTCATCGTAGTGTGCCAAGATTGTTGGTTCGCATCCCTGAATGGGCAGGCTACGCAAAGGTGGAAGTATATCGTGAACTCGGTGATAGCGTACGGACACAAACAGGAAGCGAACCGAGCATGTGGGTGAATCAACGCTTCCTCGCACTCGGCCCGGTACAGGCAGGAGAGAAGATAACGCTAACCTTCCCGCTTAGTGAGCGCCAAACCATAGAAAAGGCGGTAGGACAGGAGTTTATTACGCGTTGGCGCGGGGATGATGTCATTCACCTGAGCCCGGAAGGGACACATCACCCCTTTTATAACAACCGGAAAATATATGAGAAAGCACCTCTTCGCTCAGGGCAGTATCGCCGATTACAGGAAGAATTTTATTGGTAAAAGGAGGGGGCAAATGAGCAAATATTGGGCTGGTCCCCTACTCCAAGAGGGATTCTCGATCATTCGGTTAACCGACGATGAAAGCAATTCTTTCGCAGAACTCGCTCCAGAAATTGGTAATAACCTCTATCGTTTCACGTGCGACAGGTATGAGGTTCTCATGTCGCCTGTGAGCTTAACCTCTCTCTGGCATGAATCGAATGAGGTGTTTAAATACGGTACACCCCTGTTATCTCCGCCGAACAGGGTTCGAAACGGTCGTTTTTTATTCAAAGGTCGTGAATATAAGCTGCCTCTGAACGAGCCTCCTGATCATCATTTGCATGGTGAACTATGTTCCAAGGCATGGAAGGTGGTAGGCTACGGCGCTTCCGAGGAGGAAGGGGCTTGGGTCACCAGCCAATTTCGGTACGCCGATCATCCTGAGATTATGGCCTATTTTCCCCATATGCTTGTCTTTACAATGACGTATCGGCTAAAGGGTGGCCGACTCTATCTGGAAGGGGGGATTGAAAATAAAGACGTGGAAGAAGCCCCGTTCGCTTTTGGGCTGCACCCTTACTTTGCGGTACCGTTCGGAGACGGAGAAGAGATTTCGCTTCGTGTACCTGCGGCTGCGGAATGGCCTGTTACGAATCAGGCATTCGTCATAGGCACGCCGGAGGAATCTGTATTCAGCCGAGAGCTTCGGCAAGGTGTTTCGATCGAGAACTACCCGCTGCTTGGCTGTTCCCTGATAGCCATGGGGCAGGAGGGTGATCGAACATGCCGGATTGAAATGAAAAATCGAGACTATACGATTGCTTACCAGTTCGATGAAACCTTTCCTTATGTGGTCTTATTTCGACCGGATTGGGCATCGGCCTATTCTTTGGAGCCTTACACTTATGTTACGGATGCCTTTAATCTCCCTTACAACCACGAACTGACAGGAGCCCGGGGCATACGGGCAGGTGAACAAGTCCGATTCACGACAGGGATGTGGATTGAAAAATAAGGAGGCGTCGCGTTTGGTTAACTTAGACTTGAATATAAAGCCGGAATGGCCGGCACGCAAAGATTTCCGTATCGGCTGCATCGGTTCCGGGTTCATTATGCGAGACTGCCATCTTGTGGCTTACCGCGATGCCGGTTTCAATCCGGTGGCGATCGCATCGCGAACCTACGATAACGCCAAAGCCGTTGCACAATTGCGGAACATCAAGACCGTGCACAGGACGTGGGAGGAGCTCGTTCAGGATGAAGATATCGAGATTCTGGATATTGCTTTTCCTCCTGACCGGCAGCTTGAGGTTGTTCGTCTCGCAGTGAAGATGAAGCATATCAAGGGCATTTTGTGCCAAAAACCGTTGGCGATGAACTCTAAGGAAGCTAAGGAAATCGTGGACCTGTGCGAGAATGCGGGGATCAAAATCGCCGTCAATTCCAACATGCGGTACGACCAATCGATGCGTGCCCTTAAGACCATTCTTGACCGGGGATATCTGGGAGAGCCTGTGCTCGCGTCAATAGACATGCGCGCGATTCCGCATTGGCAGGATTTTCTGCATAAGTATGAGCACCTTGAGATTCTGAATATGGGGATTCATCATATTGATGTGTTCAGGTATTTGTTCGGCGATCCAGTGAAAGTTACAGCTGTTACGCGCAGCGATCCTCGAACCAAATTTCCCCATATAGACGGGATATCACAATATACGTTCCAGTATGCGAACGAGTTAATGGCAACCAGTCTCGATGACGTCTGGGCATGGCCTGGAGAAGGGACTGAAAAGGACATTTCTATTAAGTGGCGGGTTGAGGGACTGAACGGCATGGCGCAGGGCACGATCGGGTGGCCCGTTTATCCGGAGAGATCACCGAGCACATTGGCATTTACAACAAGGCAAGCGCCGAATCAGTGGTTCCGGCCGACGTGGGAAGAAGTCTGGTTTCCGGATGCCTTCCAAGGTACGATGGCCCAGCTGCTGCGGGCTGTAGAGACAGACAGCGAGCCGGAAATCGGCGGACGAGATAACTTGAAGTCCATGGCGGCGGTTGACGCTTGTTACAAGTCAATTGCTGAAGGCAGGACAGTTTTATTTTCTGAAGTAACAACTTCATTTCAATAAAATAGATTTTCGAGGAGGAAATTACTAATGATCTCAGTCGGTATTTTTAACGGGTACTATCCGTATTCCTTAGAGGAATCCATTTCCCGCATGAAAAGGGACGGATTTTCCTGTGTTCAACTGGATTTGTCCTTCAAAGACATGGACCTTGCCTACGAATCGCTTACCAAGGAAAAATGCCACCGGATTCGCGATGCCTTCCGTGATGCCAATTTGCCGATCGTCTGCATTTCCGGTTATACGAACATCATTCACCCTGACCCGAAGAAACGCGAACAAAACTTGTTCGGCCTGCAGACTTTGCTGAAATTTGCCCGCGATTTGGGTACGCCGTACGTCATCAGTGAAACGGGGACTTACAACACGGAAAGCGATTGGGTGTGGGACCCGAAAAATGGCTCGGAAGAAGCTTACGAAGAGACGTGCCGTCAAATCGAATCGTTAGCTAAATTTGCTTATGACCATGGATCGGTATTCCTTGTGGAAAATTACGTCAATAACGTAATCGGTTCCGTTGACGCGCTAACTCGTTTATTTTCCGATGTGAATCATCCAGGTCTTGGCCTGCTGATGGACCCGACGAACTATTTCACGGACAGCAACATTGGCCACGTCGACGAGACGCTGAACCGCATTTTCCACACGCTCGGGGATAAAATAAAAATTGCCCATGCCAAGGACTGCAAGCCTGCGGAAGACTTGTCGGAGAAACATGCGGAAATCGACGCCGTCGAATCGCACACCTTCCGAGGGGCAGGCGCCGTTGAGCTTCCAGCTCCCGGACTGGGGATTCTGAATTATGACTTATATTTGCAAAAGCTGTCTAAGCTCCACCCGAATATGCCCATTATTATCGAGCATCTGGATGAGCAGGATATCCCGCGCGCGAAAAAGTTCCTTGACGACAAGCTGAAAGCAATCGGCGGTTAATAGGTAAGGGGAGAGGGAGTGACTTGACATGTCTGTAAAAAAGAAAAAAAGGGACTACAGCATAACTGGAGCTGAGAATAAACGGGCAATCGAGCTCGGGCTGGCGGAGGCGGAATGGTATACATGCCCGATCCCTCGTCAGCGGATGAAAGAATTAATGAAACGGAAGGATGGCCCGGCCATACGGGACACGATCATTTGGATTGGCGGACTTTTCATTTTGGGATATCTCGCCTATTTGTCGTGGGGAACCTGGTGGGCTATTCCCGCCTTTCTCGCTTATGGCATTCTCTATGCGACACCTGGCGATTCCAGATGGCACGAGTGCGGCCATGGAACGGCATTCAAGACTCCTTGGATGAACGAGGTCGTCTATCAATTTGCTTCCTTTCTTGTGTTGAGGTCCGCCACGCCCTGGCGGTGGAGCCATGCCCGCCATCATACGGACACGATCATCGTTGGACGTGATCCGGAAATTATTACCGAACGGCCGCCGATTTGGAAAATCCTCATTATGCAAGTTTTTCATCTGTATGGCGGGCCTATCGAGATCAAACGTTTTTTTCTGCATACGTTCGGTAAGCTGGATGAGCAGGAGAATGTATATATTCCCTCCTCCCAGCACCGGAAAACATTCCGTGAGGCGCGGATTTATATGCTTATTATTATTGCTGTTTTGGCAGCATGCCTGTTCACTGGCAGCCTGTTGCCGGCAATGTTTGTGTTTCTGCCTTCGTTTTACGGCGGAATCGTAGTGCTGCTGTTTGGTGTCACGCAGCATCTAGGTCTCTATGAAGATGTGCTCGACCATCGGTTAAACACCCGGACGGTTTATATGAATCCGATTTTCCGCTTTCTCTACTGGAACATGAACTACCATACGGAGCACCATATGTTCCCGATGGTCCCTTACCATGCGCTGCCAAAGCTGCATGAAGAAATGAAATCCGATTGTCCAGCAGCTAGGCCAAGTCTATGGGCAGCTCTGAAAGAGGTTGTTGGGGCTCTAAGAAAGCAGAAGCAAGATCCTGCTTACGTTGTGGTGAAACCGCTGCCTAAAACGGCGCGCCCTTATATGTACGGGCCTGCTCATGTTTTAAAAGAAAGGAGCGAATTAGGATGAGTCTCGGAGAATGGATCGAAGCCTGCCCTGCAGACGAAGTGGAGATAGAAGATGTTATCCGTTTCGATCACCAGGATCGGACGTTTGCAATTTATCGAACGGAGAAAGGCGACTATTATGCCTCGGATGGTTTTTGCACCCATGGCAAATTTCATTTGTCCAATGGTTTAGTCATGGGCAATCAAATTGAGTGCCCTAAGCATAATGGCCGTTTTGACATCCCCACGGGTGTCGCGAAACGTGTGCCTGCGTGTGTGGATTTGCAGACGTATCCTGTGAAAATAGAAGCGGGAAAAGTATTTATTCAAATTTGAGCATGAACTTCAAGCTCGACCGCTTGATGAACCCTGACGAAGGAAACTTTGTCAGGTTTTTTTGCGAGCACTGGCAGACGGTTGGGTGACTGCTGTGCGGCTAGCTAGCCTCTTGAAGCACTAGCCGTCCGCTAACGGACTCAGGCGCCTATATTTGCTTAGTTTACCTCTTTGCACACTTGTCGCCAGCTAACGGGCCCAGATACCTCTATCTGCTGCTTTTGGGCTGGTTTTAATACCTAACGGACTCACGAGCCGCTATCGGCCATGAAATGGTGCGAAAATCGACGATCATCAGCAGGATGAATAAAATAACCTATAAAAATGCATAAAAGACCCCATAATCCGTTCGCGTTTTTGTAATAAAGTTAGTCCATGCAAGAAAATGAGCGAATGAGAGCGGGGCTGATTACTTTGAGGCATTAGTTTTGTTTTACACATAATGTAAGCGTTTTATAATGGGGTATCATCTTTATAGGGAGGTGCACGAAATGAGGAAAGAACTTGCTCTGATACTATCATTTATGCTGCTATGTTACTGTTTTGCCCCTTTAGTCAGTGCAGAAGAAGCTGCTGCACCAAAAACGTCAACCACAACGACGGCGGCACCAGCACCAAAATCAACAACAAAACCAGCGGCAACGAAACCAGCAGCTCCTTCTTCAAGCGTAACTGCCGACACTTATTTAGCTGACCAGCTCAGTGATTTGAAAAGTCTTTCGAAGGATGACAAGAAAAAAATCAGCGCTCTTTTAAAAATGGACGCGATTGAGAAGTCATCTGCCGATACTTTTGGTGTGGATGATACCATCAATCGAGCTCAGTTAGCAAAAACAGCAACACTCGTTTTGGGATTGACCATGGACAACATGTCTAAGGGATCAAGTTTCACAGACGTCCAAACGAATGATGCATCTCGGATCTATATTGAAGCACTAAAGAATGCCAATCTGACCTACGATGTGGTTGATAACAAATTCAATCCGACAGCGGTCGTGACCCGCCAAGAGCTCGCCATGCTGCTGATCAAAGGACTGGGCTTGGATGATAAGGCGAAAGCGGCAGCTCCTAGTAAAGACGAGACGGTGGACGCGAATTATAAAAGCTATGTCACCTATGCACTGCAGCAAAAGCTTATGACCAATCAGACAGGTGGCAAATTCGGCGGCAACGTTAACGTGACTCGAAAAACACTGGCACTTGCTTCTTATGCAGCGCTGCAGCTTCATCTGACAACGGCTAAGCCTGCTAAAGCTTCGATTGCGGAAGTGAAAATAATCGGAAAAAATAAGCTAACTGTAAGGCTGAATCGTGAAGTTGACAGCAATAAGGCTGTTCTGAATGTGACGAAAATGGGTTATTTAGATTCGGACAATAAGCCCGTTAAATTTGAACCCACCACCTCATGGTCCGATGACAGTACGATAGCAACGCTTGAAATGAGTGATGATTTAGAATTTGCACAATATCAAGTTATTCTAAGTGGTGTGGATGTCGAAAACGGCACGATGAGCTTTATCGCTGAGAATGAACGGGCAGCTAAAATTGAATTCGTTACAACTACGGAGAAATTGCCATGGTCTAAGGCGCTTATAACTTATAAGGCCCTTAATCAATATGGCGAGTCAATGAAGTTGTCGGCAAGCAATGTGAACGTGTATGTAAGCGCACCGAAAAAAGTTCAATCAACTATTTTGGCCGATAGCAATGCAATTATCTTGGATTTAAGCGATTTACGGCCTGATGATACGATTACAGTTAACGTGCTGGAAAAAAGCGGTTATCTGAATGTTATGAAAACGTTCACGATAGGTGACATGCCGCAAGTGAAGAAAGTCGACTTAGGTGATCCGAAAAACAATTTGAAGCTCCCTGTCGGACAACTCGTGTTTCAAGCAGGAGGGCGGGCATACCTCACTTTTAAGGCTTATGACCAGTACGGCAATCGCATTGTGGATCCAAAAATTTTGAACATGGGATTATTCAAATCCTTTACCGGGGCTATTGGAAATGTTTTCAAAACAGATGATCCTAATGATTTCGTTGATTTCGACAATGACGGCTATCCGGAATTGCAATTGGTCGTCTACTCGGATTTGGACAGCAATAAAGAAGTAACACTAAATTTAATGTTTAATGGTGAACAGGTGTCACAAACATTGAATGTAGCAGCGCCGAAGACAGCGTATTCCGTTGTAATCGGACCCGTAATTACGCCATTGACGGAAGGCGATATTGATAAGGCGATAAGCTTAAAAATCATTGATTCGTCAAATCAGGAGCTAACTTCAACAGAAATAGCTGCTCTTGAAACGGCTGGTAAAATTTCCGTTTATGCTACAGGTGGCCTTGTAGTAGAAGCGAGCCCGAGTACCCGTACAGATCCAAAAACAAATATCACACGTAACGTAGGTATTGACCTTAATGGAACTATTCACGTCAAGCAGGTGACGTCAGCAGGACCAGCCACAATTTATGTCCGAGTGAATGGGCTCAATCAGACGTTCAGCCTCCCAATAATGATTGAACCTGCTCGTAAACCTAATTCCATTAAGTTGGATGAAGGAAACTCCGGAAGAACCATTACGTTGATCAATACTTTATCGCAAGCGAAAACGAGCGGCGTATTCAAAATTTATGATCAGTTCGACCAAGTGTATTCGACGAAGCGTAGTGATTATAAGGTTGAGATGAAGCTTGAAAAGCTAAGTGGTGTTACAGGAGCAGTTTATACCACAGGAGCGGTGACGCTCAATGATGCTACGCCTGTTGTCCTGAGGGAGATTACGGATATTGTCAAAGCGAGCGGTGGTGATGGTCAATCAATCACCTTCAAAACGTATCCGGCTAAAACCGGAAGTTACCAATTGACCGCTACGTTAGTTCATCTGGATGGAAACGGGCAGATCCAAGAAAGGCTCAGCACCGATTCAATCATCGTGGATGTTGTGGATATTAATAATCCGAATCTGACCTATTCCTTAGACTTAGGCTCAAGCAGCGAGCTTCTGGCGGTCGGTAGAATATTGTACGATGCAGCGAAAGTCAACAGTGTTACGAATGCGACGTACTTGTTCAGTAACTACTCGTCGCTTGCCAGAGGTGTCACTATTTTAACCAAAGACTCTGCTGGTCTGGATACAGGTCTTACCGTAAAGGTTAGAGCGGTTACTTCCGACAATCCGAAGGCTATGGCTTATAGTAACGGGAAAATTATTGGACTCGACAGCGGAAAATTCAACCTTACCGTGTTCTTTGATACTCCGAGCGGAGTTAAGTCACTGACACAAAGTCTTGGATCCGGTATCGACTCTATGGCCCCAACATCGATCAAAATATCTGGCAGTAACCCAAAAACGATAAGTAACGGTGCCAAACTGCAATTAAACGGTCTTTATTTGTGGGATACGCAATTAATGAGCCAATTACAGGCTGCTACGAATTATGGTACATTCACTAATGTGTGTAAAGACAAAGACAATAAAGCAACTACCTGTGCTGCTGCCATTACGAATCAAGATCAAATTGGTCCAGCGAATGACTTTATCGGTTTGCAATCGTTTATTGGAGACATTATTTATAAAGAACTCGATCCTGGGAAGCAAGATTCGATCTCTGTGAATCCTAATTTTACATTATCTTATACCCGCAATCCAAAAAGCGGTGATCCTACGACGAACAACATTCAACAATTCAATATTTACCTTGTTGGAGGAACGCAGATTCTCAAATTCACAGTTATCTTAGGTGCTTAAACTTTTAATTTCAATACCCTGCCGCAACCCGGCAGGGTATTTCTATGTCCAGCCACCCCAGACAGGATTGACCTATAATGACAGTCGTTTTCACTAATGGTTTGCCATTCGCAACTTTGTATACTTAACAGTAGAAGCAAGGAGGGATAACATCATGGCGAAGAAAAAATACGTGATTTGCGGCGTGAGTACGAGGGTAAACGGCATGTTTATTCGTCCAATGCTGGAGACGTTCCATCAGCATTGCGAGATTGTCGGCTTGCTGGATGCGGACCCAAGCCGCTTTGCGAATTGCTTTAAGAAATTTCCGGTGCTGGCAGGGACACCGGTATATGCTCCGGCACAATTCGAGCAGATGATTCAAGAAACGAATCCTGACGCTGTCATCGTTGCAGGAGTGGATTACACCCATGCGGATTATATCGTAGGGGGCTTGCAGCACCATCTGGATGTCATCTCGGAGAAACCGATGGTGACGACCGGCGCTGATTGCAAGCGGGTTTTGGATGCTCAGCATAACAGTAAGGGAAAACTTCACGTCACTTTTAATTATCGGTATTCTCCGATTCATACAAGAATTAAGGAACTGATTCTGGAAGGCAGAATCGGCCGGGTGACTTCGGTTGATTTGAATTGGTACATTGATACGTATCATGGTGCAAGTTATTTTAAAAGATGGAACCGCAAACGCAGCAACTCCGGCGGGTTGTCGGTGCATAAGAGCACACACCATTTTGATCTTGTGAACTGGTGGATCGGCCAGAAACCATTGGAAGCGTTCGCATATGGAGCGCTGAACTATTTTGGACCTGACGGGGAATTCAACCCCGTGAAGGAAGACGGCAGACACTGCGGGACGTGCAGAGTCAAACCCTCCTGTGCGTATTTCATGCGTTGGTCATCACGGAGCAAAGAGGTTGTACCGCCGGACGACCATGTGAATGCGGTTGATATTAAGCCTGACAACTTTACAGGTTACCGTCCTGACGGGTGCATTTTCGATGGTGAAATTGATATTGAGGATACGTACGCAGCTGTTGTTAAGTACGATAAAGGCGCTATGTTAAGCTATTCCGTCAATTTCTCGGTTCCGTACGAGGGCTATCGTTTGGCTATTAATGGGACAAAAGGCAGAATTGAAACAAAGGAAATCATGTCCGGGCGGGCTGCTTTCCATGTGCCTGAGCAAACGATCGACTACTTCCCGCTGTTCGGAGGCAAAGAAACGATACACGTTGTACCGAAAGCCGGCGGGCATGGCGGTGGTGATCCGCTTATTTTGGAGGATTTATTCCTGGGACCTGATCCGCAGCGTCATTATGACATTATGGCAGGTGCAGAAGCAGGGGCGCTTGCAGTGCTTACAGGCGAAGCCGTTTGGAAATCTGCGGCTGCCAATCAACCTATACGTTTATCCGATCTGTTGGTCGAGTCAGAGCTGGCAGAAGTGTCAAGAGGAGGAGGTTCTCATCGTGTTTGAAAAGTTTGAAAATGTTCAAATCGCCCATTTTGATGTGAAAAGCCAGCTGCCAAGGTGGATTTACGAATCCGCTATGCGTGCAGCGGAGAGGGGCGAGCTTGCGCGTGGATCGATCGCAAATAAAGCCGATCTCATGCAGCGCCAGAAGGAAATCCGTGAAGGCATCCTCACTTGTATCGGTGGGCTGCCTGCTTCGGACACACCGCTAAATCCTCAAATAACAGGAAGAGTCTCAGGGAATGGCTTTCATGTAGAGAAAGTGATTTTTGAAGCCAGACCGCTCGTTTATGCTACGGCAAATCTATATCTACCAGATGGGGTAACCGAGCCACGTGGCGCTGTCCTTTTGCTGTGCGGTCATCGCGAGCAAGCCAAACACTGCGATGAATATCAGACGGTATGTCACTATTTGGTGCATGCGGGTCTGATCGTATTGTCCCTTGATCCGGTAGGTCAAGGGGAGCGCTTCGGCTTCTATAATCCTGAAACAGGGCAAGCGCCAATGACGAGCGTAACGGAGCATGAAAATGTAGGCCGGCAATGCATGCCGGTAGGAGACAGCTTAGCGCGTTATATGCTTCACGATGCCATCCGGGCTATTGACTATTTGTGCACAAGAAAAGAAGTGGACCCGCAAAGGATCGGAGTAACGGGGCACTCGGGCGGCGGTACTCAAACATCGCTGCTAATGATGGCCGACGAGCGCATCGCTGCTGCAGCCCCAGGCGGATTCATCATGAACAGGCCGTATTTTCTCCTGACCGGCAAAGCGCAAGATGCCGAACAGAAATGGCCTGGCTTCTCAGCGCTTGGCTTTGATCACGAAGACATCGTGCTGGCGATGGCGCCTCGCCCAGTGCGTGTTCTCGCTACAACATATGATTCCGTCCCGATTGAAGCTCCACGTCATAACGTAGCGGTTAACCGAAGATTCTGGGACATGTATGACAAAGGGGGGCTGCTGGATATTTTTGAAGATGAAAATGCGCATCGCTTTTCGATCCCGCTGGCCCGTGCGGCAGCAGAGTTCTTTTCTGAACAACTGTTGGGCCGTAAGGTTACTCCGCAGGATGATGTTATTCAATTGCTGCCTGCTGATCAGCTTCATTGCACGCAGAGCGGGCAAGTGATCGGTGAATATCCGAGTGCCCGCAATACACACGACGAAAACAACGAACGATTGGCACAGCTGGAGAAAGCGCGCAATGAGCTGTCGGAAGATCTGCGCAAAAAGAAAGCGTTGAAGTGGCTGCGAAATGCCGTTTACTTCAATCGCAAGCCATGTGATCTGAATCCGCGTCTTTCCGGAGGCGGTGAGGTGGAGAATCTGTGGGCGCTCAGGACGGTATGGTGGAGCCAACGAGGCTTGCTGAATAATGCTTTGCAATTTTTCCCGGCTGAAGCGGCGGGCCGCAAGCTGCCGGTTACCATTGCTGTCTGGGACGGCGGGACCAAACAACTGAATGCGCATGCCAAATGGATTGAGGAGACCTGCGCTTCCGGACGTATTGCCATGGTGCTCAATCCAGTGGGCATCGGCTCGCTTTTGCCGCACGTAAACTCGCCAGAGGAGAGACCTTACAAACGTTTCGGCATGATGGACCGCTACACAGATGAGTTAATGTGGCTTGGCGATAGTATGGCAGCCGTACGAACATACGATGTATTGAGAGCCATTGAACTGGCAGGAACGTTGAAAAATATCGATGCTGATGATATCGAACTTTACGGCTGCGGGAAGTATGCCATCTACGCGGAGTTAGCAGCTTTGCTCGACTCACGCGTCCAACGTGTATGTCTGGAAGACCGAATGAGCAGTCTTGCGGAGTGGATTAGGGAACCATTTTATGATGAGAATGATTCTTTAAGTTTCATACTTCCAGGAATGCTCCACTATTTCGATATCCCGGATGCAGACAATTGGCTCGAGCAAGAAGGCAGATTGGGAACAGCCATTAAGTATAGGAAGAACACCGCAAGCTAAAGGAGGAGAAGACATGGCTACAGTTGTTGCTGTTTACACGGGTCAAGGGCTATCGGAACGTATTGGGCCGCTGTTTCGGGAGGAATTGCCGGGCTGCCGCCTCGTCAACATTATCGACGACAGTATGATTGCCGATGTGATTCAGGCGGGTGGAGTCACTACTGCGGTAGTTCGCCGCTTGGTTCAGTATTATCGACACGCCGAAGATATCGGCGCTGATCTCATCCTCAATACCTGCTCATCGGTAGGTGAAGCAGCGGACCGGGTACGATCATTGTTCAATATTCCGATCGTTAAAATCGATGATGACATGGCACGTCAGGTTACCAAAAACTTTAATCAAATTGGTGTGCTGGCTACATTGCCTACTACACTCGACCCGACCAGGCAATTGTTGCAAAGAGAAGCAGATCTTCAAAACCGCAATGTCAGTGTCGTTGACGCCTTGGCGGTAGGCGCTTATCAAGCATTAATTTCCGGCCAGCCTGAGGAACATGATCGTTTGATCTATGAAGCGGCCAAATCAGTAGCCAAAAAGGCGGATGTACTCGTGCTGGCTCAGGGATCCATGGCGAGAATGGAAAAAGCGTTAAGTGACGAAACCGGACTGCCTGTGTATGCTAGCCCACGTCTAGGCATTATGGCTGTACGCGCCGAATTGGAAAGACAGGGGAAATATCCATGTTGAAGAACGACCAAGTTATTGCCACTTATTGGCTCGAAACCGCATTTTCCTTAGAGAAGGCTTGTGAAATTATCGTCAGCGAGCAGTCTACGGGGACGTTTCTCCCGCTGCCGAATGAAACGGACAGTTTGAAGCAAAAGCATCGCGCGCAGATTTTATCCATCCAAGAGTTGGAAAGCTCGCCTTTTCCATCACTACCGGGCGCTAAAGTGCCTTCGGGCAGCAAAGGCGAATTCCGACGCGGCATTGTGAAGATTGCATTCCCTTATGCGAACATTGGACCTTCAATTCCGAACTTGCTTGCGACTGTTGCAGGAAATCTGTATGAGTTGGAAGAGCTGTCGGGGCTTCGGCTGCTTGATCTGGAATTGCCATTGTCGTTCCAAGATCGGTATGAAGGCCCGCAGTTCGGTATTTCCGGTACGAGGGAAATCACCGGTGTGCATGGACGGCCGATCATCGGAACGATCATTAAGCCCAACATCGGATTGGCGACGGAACAGCTGCGGTTGATCGTGCGTGAATTAGCCTTGTCCGGCATTGATTTTATTAAGGACGACGAGGTGCATGGGAACCCGCCGTATGCCCCGATTGCCGAGCGCATCAAGGTTGTTATGGAAGAAATAGAACGTGCTGCGGACCGCACAGGTAAAAAGACGATGTACGCTTTTAATATTACCGATGATATCGATCCTATGATGCGTCATCTTGAAACCGTCGTGAAAGCCGGAGGAAACTGCGTGATGGTCAGCATCAATAGCATTGGATTTGCCGGGCTTGCGCATCTGAGAAAAAATGCCCCCGTATGCATACACGGACACCGAAATCAATGGGGGATGATGTCACGTTACCCGTATCTGGGCATGTCTTTTGCAGCTTACCAAAAATTGTGCCGTCTGGCTGGCGTAGATCATCTTCATGTGAATGGGCTCAACAACAAATTCTATGAAGACAATGCATCCGTCGTAGATAGCGTGCGTGCTTGTATGACGTCGATGTTTGATCCATCGGACACTGTGCTTCCCGTGCTGTCATCCAAGCAATGGGCGGGGGCGGCGCCGGAAACGTACCGTACGCTGGGCACCGTCGATCTGATGAATATTGCAGGCGGCGGTATTCATGGGCATCCGGACGGGCCTGGAGCAGGATTTCGCAGTCTCGTGCAAGGGTGGGAGGCGGCCTTAGAGGGGATTCCTCTGCATTTGCATGCCGATAAACATCCTGAATTGAAGCAGGCTTTAGCAGCATTCAGTTAATGTCAGCCTCGATGGGGTGGAAGGGAGAGGATAACGAATGCGAATCTGTTATTACGGCGATGACTTCACAGGTTCCACGGATGTGTTAGAGGCGCTCACGATCGGCGGTTTGCGAATGATTTTATTTATGGATATGCCAGACGTATCCACTTGGTATGAGAAATTCAGCCAGTATGACGGGTTTGGCGTGGCGGGCGTAAGCCGGACGATGAGTCCGGAAGAGATGGAGAATACGCTTCACCCCGCACTTAATGCCCTAAAGGCATTTCAAGCGCCAATTGTGCATTACAAAATTTGTTCCACCTTCGACTCCTCCCCCTTAACGGGCAGCATAGGAAAGGTTATTGACATCGGACGGCGTGTATTTCCGGAACAACGGTTCACGCCACTTCTCGCAGGCTCGCCCGCGTTAAAAAGGTATACGGTGTTTGGCAACCATTTTGCCGGGAAAGGGACGGAAATGCTGCGTTTGGATCGGCATCCGAACATGATGCAGCACCCGGTTACGCCGATGAAGGAAGCGGATCTTCGGGTTCATTTGGCTAAGCAGACGTCTTGCACGATCGGTCTGATGAGTGTTTTGAATTTGGAGCATCATGGAACGATGCTGAGAGAGTGTTTAAATGAGAAGCTCGATCAAGCACCCGAAGTTTTGCTGTTCGATGTGTTAACGGACGATCATCTTACCAAAATCGGTGAATTATTTACGGAAGAGAGCGAGAATGAACCGGTATTCGTCATTGGTTCTTCAGGGGTGGAATACGCGCTAGTCTCCCATTGGCAGCAGCGAGGAACGCTGCCCGCAGTGTCTGAGCGGAGGACAGCAGAGCCTGCGGATCGGCTCCTTGTCGTATCAGGCAGTTGTTCTCCAGCGACTTGTGCGCAAATCGAATGGGCAATGGCGCACGGCTATGCGGGTATTCGCGTGCCAGCGCCTCTTTTTTTCGAAGAGGATTCGGAAGCGAAATCAGCTCAGGCCATGCTGCTTAGCGAAGCGGAGCGCTTGCTCCGGGCTGGCAAGAACGTTATTTTGTATACTGCGCTGGGTCCGAATGACGCGTCTATCTTGGAGACTCAACATCTGATGCGAAGGAGCGGGCACAACCAGGCGGTAAGCGGTGAGCGAATCGGCGGACAATTAGGTGAAATGGCGAGAGCGCTGATACAGTCTACAGGAGTCCGAAGAGTTGTTTTGGCTGGAGGGGACACATCAGGTTTTGCCGTAAAACGAATGAATCTGTATGCGCTAGAAATGATAGCTCCTGTTGTTCCGGGAGGGCCGCTTTGTCGGGCATTTTCGCAAGATAAATGGATGGACGGTTTAGAAATCGTTTTGAAAGGCGGTCAAGTTGGGCCACCGGATTTCTTCGATCGGGTGCTTCACGGGTCATCTTGACTGCCGATCCACGGAAAGAAAGAAGGTTTCATATGCAGAAGGACACAAAATCCCATCTCATACGACGTTATTTTAAGTTTCTAAAACCGTACCGTTACATGATTATTACCATTGTTGGGCTCGGTATTCTGCAATTTGTCGTCCCCATGACGGTGCCTTGGATGACCAAAGTTCTGATTGACGAAGTACTTCCGCGTAAAGAAAGCTCATGGACATTGGCGAAGGTGATTGGAGTACTGGGAGGCGTTTACGTTTTCGGAACAGCGGTCAATTATGTGCGTCAATGGGTGATGGCCAAAATGGGAAATTCTATGGTCATCGATATCCGCTTTCAGCTATATGAGCATATGCAAAAGCTTTCTCAGCGGTTTTACGACAGCCGTCAGGTCGGAAGCATCGTCTCCAGAATACTGAACGATGTGAACGGCGCCCAGAATCTGGTCGGCTCAGGCGTCATTAATCTGGCGATTGACTTCTTTCTGGTGCTGTTCGCTGGATTTATGCTGTTTCATATGGATTGGAAACTTGCGTTGTTGTCTCTATGGCTGCTTCCCGTCTATTATTTAACGTTTACGAACATTAATGTGCATATTCGCTACGCATGGCGCTCTGTACATCGGCAGATGGAACGAATGTCAGGCGTGCTTGTCGAGCGTATTGCCGGGATGAAGGTTGTGCAGGCCTTTAGCCGGGAACGCATGGAGTTGAACCGGTTCAAGAAGCAAGCTTCGGCTCACTTTGGCTACGCAATGACGGCGCAATTTTTATCCAATACGCTTGGCCGCATTAGTCAAACTTTTCAGGATTTCGGCGGGCTGATCATTTGGTTCGTTGGGGGGACGATGGTCATTCGAGGCAACATGTCGGTAGGGGAATTAATCGCCTTCCAGGCTTATTTATCCCAAATGTATGGCCCAATTCAGCGTTTTTCTGATGTGAATGTGACGATTCAGAATTCACTTGCCAACGTGGAACGAATTTTTGAAGTGTTCGATATTGAACCTGAAATTCAGAACAATGACAATCCCCTGCCGCTGAAAACGTGTAAAGGCGACATCCAGTTTGATCAAGTCGGTTTCGATTATGTGATTGAAAGGCCGGAAAAGCAGCAAGTGGAAGTCGATCAGAAGGATAAAGATCTGGTCGAACGCCAAAGACCTGCCAAACGGTTTTATTGGATTCCGCCGAAAATGAGACCGGATCCGCCCCTGATGGTTTTGGAGACGAGGGCAGCGCTTAAAGGAATAAGCTTTAAAGCTTGCAGCGGGGATGTGATTGCGCTTGTCGGCCCAAGTGGCGCAGGCAAGTCTACCATTATTAATTTGCTGCTTCGCTTTTATGACCCGGATGAAGGATCCGTTTTGCTGGACGGGGTTGATTTGCGAAATTATGATCTGCATGACCTGCGCAGCCACATGGCGCTTGTGCTTCAGGACAATATTCTGTTTTCCGGAACCGTTTATGAAAATATTGCTTATGGCAATCCGAAAGCTGCTAAAGAGCAAATTATCGCTGCTACACAAGCTGCGAATGCGCATGAATTCATCGAAGAGTGGGAGCTCGGATATGAAACCATGATCGGAGAACGCGGCGTCAGGCTGTCAGGCGGACAAAAACAACGTATCGCAATTGCGCGAGCGCTGCTCAAGAGTCCTCGCATCTTAATTTTGGATGAGGCCACGTCGGCATTGGATGCAGAATCTGAACATCTGGTCACAGAAGCGCTGGAGCGATTAATGGAGGGACGTACGACGTTTGTCATCGCTCACCGGCTGGCAACAGTCGTCAGAGCCGATCAAATTCTTGTAATTGACCGGGGACGGATCGTTGAAAGAGGGAAACATCAGGTACTGCTAGCGCAACACGGGTTATATCGTGAATTATATGAAAAGCAGTTAAAGGCGATGCGGCCGGATGAGCTGATCGGCTTGGATGCATTGAAACACGAAGCGTAGAAAGGAAACTGCCGATGACTAGAATTTGTAAACGTTTCCCCATCTTCATGGCTTTTGCGATAGTCGTTTTCATTAGCCTGATGTTCCTGCCGGTATCCGCATTCGCAGACGGTGGCGATTCAGACGAGGCCAGTGCTGCATTCGAGCGAATCCCGCTTGGCGGTAATGCTTATGCTGAGATCAAGCAGTTGAAACTTCTCTCCGATCACAACGGGAATATCGTTACGTTCAATCTGCATATTTCAAACAAAAGCTCAGAGAGCCTATCTCTAACTGATTATTGGATACGCTTGCTAGATAAGGACGGTGACCTATTCATCGCCAAAATCATGCCACAAGACAAAGAAAAAACGAAAATTGCAGCAGGATCTTCGCAAGAGTTTTCCTACTATGCCCTGGTTAATGAGGCAACCTCTTTGCATGATTTGAAATTTCGATTCGGGAAATGGGATTTCTCCCGTAGTCCATTCGAGCGACAGCTTGGCGAAATTTCAGTGCCTGATGATTTTACACAAGTGGCACCTGCAGGAGGTTCTCAAGAGATTAAGATGTCAGGAACGATCATGGAAGCTGCACTTTCCGATTTTAACCTTGGAAAAAATGAAAAAAACAGCTTGCCTAACGTAACACTGAAACTGAAAAATTTGGGGAAATACAGTGTGACCGTACCCGACTATCAGTTTAGCGTACGCACGTTGGAGGGATATACGTATCCGTTACTAGCAAAAGGATTAACCGACCTCCTCATCAACTCGCAGGAAACGAAGGAGATTACGCTTACGGGGAGTGTCCCGGCAAACGTTTCAACTGAAGGCTGGCAGATCGTTGTAACACAATACGTGTCCGATTTGAAGTTGAATGTGCCAATCGCTGACTTGGAGCTGCCGAAAAAATCGGAGCAAGAAGTGAGAAGTTCAGGCGAGGAAGTTGCGTTTACGGACGAAAATGGGTTGTACACGACAAGGATGAACGGCATGTATCGGCTGCCTTGGGAAGACACGGACATTTTGACTGCGGATTTCACGTTGATGAATAAAGGTTCGGATTCGCTGCCAATTCCACAGTTGTCCGGTTACTTCTTGTTGGATGGCAAAGTGAAGGCAGCGGCGAAAGTCATCATCCCGGCAAAAGTGCTCGGCCTTCCGAAAGACAGCTCTGTCGGCATGCAGATGGCGGCTAAAGTGCCATATACGTATGCATTTTCAAACATAGAGCTCGTGCTGCAGGAAAAAACGTCCGATGGGAAAATCATCGACGTGTTGGATTTTGAGTCGCAGGCTGACCTCTTGCATGTCCCGATCCTTGATGCGGCTTCTTCTTTTGAATTGACCGATGCGGGCTATCAATCCAAATTTTCCATTGAAAACGTTGTGAGCTATCAAGCGCAATCCACGGAACAATATACCGTGCGGGTGCTGATTGAGAATCAGGAGAAAAGATTTACGAACTTGGCGAAGCTGGTTGCCAGCTTTCGAGCAGCAAACGGAACCGTTTACCCGGCCAATGTGCTGGATGTTGAAGAGAAAGTGGGTCCCGGAGGGAAAGCACTGCTCATCGTTTCAAGCATGCTTCCGAAGGGCGTTGATAAGAGTGGGATGAATCTACTGCTCGGGGAGGCCGTTAAAGACGGCAAACTGCTAACGGAAGAACCTGCAACTGATGACGACGATGATGATAGCGAAGACTCAGGCGATGCTGACATGTATGTGAAACCATTTGCCTTCTGGCTCCCGCAAGAGAAGACGGAAGTAGGGACACCACTGAAGGGGGTATCCCTTGCGCCGTATACGCTCTCCATCGATCATTTCAGCACGGCACTGAATAATAATGAACTATCCTTGAAGTTCAACTATGAGATTGTCAAAGATATGAGTACGAGCGTAAATACGGAAGGACGTAAAATCGTCTTTCAGATTAACGACACGAACGGCTTGAGGGCGATTGAATGGTCGGCGGATTTAAGCAGTTTTGAGCCCCGCGCCAATGAAACGCCAGAGACGCCGCAATCCAAGCTGAAAGTTGGTAAGCATAAGGACTTCAAAATCAGTTTGGCCAACGGAGATTTGCTCTACAAATTGTCCTTCCTTAAAACGTACGATTTTAACATTTACGAAGAGTTTCAAGGCCATCGACGGTTATTGGGGACCATGAAAAATGATTGGTTCGTCACTTCGGAGTGATACTCTGTTCAATGATCAAAGCCTGACGGAGCAAACTCCGTCGGGCTTTAGTTTTAGCTACTTTACCATGAGACCACCCTAGCCTCCATAGCACCTCCGCAGCACAATTTAACGCCGATTCCTCCAGCTATTAATTGCAAACGACTTGTTTTTTTACCAAATAACTGGAAATAATACAGCTAATCTCACTGATTATCCCAAAATCCTCCTGATACCGACAATTTAACTGGAGCTACTACCGCTATTTCACTCCCTGCCCTCGAACTTCGCAAAATAACGGTAGTTTTCGCATCTATTTCAGTCAATTAGCTAAATGATAGCAGTCGCTTTGGAATTGACGGCATATAAAAAGCTCCTAACGTTAAGAACGACGTGTCATCCATCATTCTCAACATCAGGAGCCTACAAGATCTTTATTACTGCGTCAAAGCCAGCTCAGCAACATTAGAAATCACTTGCTTGTTGGCAAGCTGATCCCATACAAAAGCCTTCAGCTTATAACCGGCGGCATCTTCGGGCAGCTGGAAGTTTGCCGTTAGCGTTCTTATCCCTTGACCTTCGACCAAGTCGCTTGTATAAGAATAGTTAACGATACTGCCGTCAGCATCATAGAGCGCGATGACGAGTACGCCATTTTTATCAAGCTCCGAACGATTGCTAAATTGCACACTGACCGAAGGATCACCGTCATTCTCGTTCAGCTGCAAATTCCCGGTGGTGAAGACATCTCCTGTGATGTTATCTGTACGCAGCTTCGTATTCTTAAACAGGGACGAATTGTAGTAATTAAAATTGTTCGTACTTTTCGTCGCATCGACGGCCATCCCGATGTAAGCATGGTCCGGCAGATCTAGCGTGACAGAACCGACCACCTCCCAGTTAGCTCCACCGTCAATGGAAATCAAACCTTTGACTTCATTCCCATATCTGGAAATTTTCAAGAGTGCAGGCAATTCTACATTTGGCTTCGCAGTGGTTACAACCAAATCCCCTCGGGCTGATCTGCTCATAAAATGGATCCGTGTCCCGTAATATTCTTCCTTCATCACCGTGATCATGGCAAAAGGAGAATCTGCCGTCAGATCCTGACGGATCATAAGCCCTGATTTTACACCATTATCGTACTCAGAAGGATTCTGGAAGTTAATCGTAGAGCTTAACTCCATGTCGCCTGAAATGTCACGGTATGTGTATTGAAACGCATCTTTCGATTGGATGCCATCGCTCGTTGCGCCAATTTTGCCGGTACCTTTTACGATGAAAGAACTGCTCTCATCCCCTGATACACTTGAAGTTCCTGGTATTGTTACGCTGCCAATATCTGCGGATGTCCAGGCGCCAATTCCACTTGATCCGTTGACATGAATAGCCACCATGCTTGAAAGGGTTTGAGTGCCTGAATTGTCAGTTGCCTTGGCATACAAATAATGAGTTCCTTCCGGAGCGTTTGTCCATGTATACGAATAAGGCGCGGATGTAACCGTTCCTAACGGGACTAATTTCATCGCTTGCGTATCGTAGAAGGAGAATTCAACCTTGGCTACGGTGCCATCACTGTCAGAGGCTGTAGCATCAATGACAATATCTTGATTCGCTTGCAGCATCGCATTCGTAGAAGGACTGGTGATCGCTACAGCTGGATTGTTGGATCCATTGCCAAGCAGCGAGTTTAAATATTTCTCCAAATAGGTAAAACCATCACCGCTATCCGCTTTACCATCAGCTGTGTTATTAGCATCTAGACCATTTGCTTCTTCCCAAAGGTTGGGGATGCCATCGTGATCGCTGTCATAATCGGCTGACAAAGTCGTCTCCGTTAATGCCGGAAACCCTCCGTCCCCATCCGGGGTATTGGCGAATTTCCCCAAGCCGTTTCTTACATCGTTCACGATACGCGCATCGAGAGAATCTCTTTTTGGTAAAATGGCTCCTGCGTGTTCTAGGACTTTGTCGTAAGTGTCCGTTGCCGAGTCCGTTGTCACAGAAGTATCGACAGTGGTGCCATCGGTATTTTTATAAGTAATAGGTACCGGGCTTTGCAGGCGATTGACAGTTCCTAAGCCATACTCGGGTTGAACGCCGCCGGCCCAGTTATTTGAACTGATCTCTGGATAGCCGTCTACATAGTTGCCCTCAATATAGTAGTTTCCCGGCTGCTCGGACCAAGGATTGAACACCCGATTTTTCACATCATCAAAGGTAGCAGGACCCGCTTTATAGTAGTTGTTTACGACGTTGACGCCAGTCGCATTTTCACCGCCATATCCGCTGTTGGCTCCCCAGTTATAAAAGACGTTGTTCCTCAAGTCGAACAGCAGAGGCGCGTCTTTTTCAAGTCTAAAATCACGGTCTAATCGAGGATTTCGACTATTGTTGTTGGCAATTTAATTATGGTGAAACGTCATATTGGTGCCGCCCCATATACCGCCGTACCCATGGGCGCCTTTGTCATGAATGGACATGTTCAGAGAATTGCTGATGATCGACCATTGCACGGTGATGCTGCTCTTATCTTTGGATGAAAGGACTTCGTCCGTGCTCCAGCTAAAAGAACAATGATCAATCATCATTTTCGGAGCGTTGGGTGAAAAGGTATCGTCCAGCTCGGCAAAACCTCCGCGGAAGCGAAGATAACGGATGATGATATTGGATCCGCCCAAAGATACCGAATAATTGCCGATGGCGATGCCGTCTCCAGGCGCGGTCTGCCCGGCAATCGTCAAATTGTAGACATTGGTTTTAATTTTCTCCTTCAAATGAATGGTGCCGGAAACCCGAAAAACAATGACTGTCGATTTGGCATTGCTGTTCGCAACTTTAGCAAGCCCATAGCGCAGCGTTCCGGGAATCGGGGTCTCTGAAGACGTGTAATCATCAAGACTGGTGACCTCGTAAACGTCCCCTCCGCGTCCCCCTGTTATATACATAGCGGCGCCTTCTGCTCCAGGAAAGGCCGGAATAGGTTCTGCCGCCGCCGCAAGCGAAGGGACTAGACTTGCTACAATAAACAGGAATGATAACATAGCAATTATCTTTTTCATTGTTGCCTCCTCGTGCCTACGGAATCGATATACTGTTCGACAATGGTTTCATGGTTATAAAGCTGTCCCAGATAAAAGCTTTGGCGTGATAGCCGGATAGGGTCTGTGGAACCTTGAATCCGGTGTTTAACGTCCGTTTTTGCCCGGCGTGTGCCGTTACAGATGCGGACGTATAAGTAACCAAACGCTGATTGGCGTCGTACAATGCACAGATTACAACAAAGGATCGTTCCTCGGCGGTGTTATTCGTGACCTCGACTTTGGCCGTTGCGTTCATTCCCGGCGTTAATGCGGATAGCTTGTTGCCGTTCCAATCTATGAACTCAAAAGAGTTCAACTGGATAGAACGTCCTCTCACGAGGATAAAATAGCCGTTGCTATCGGATTGCGCGATTTTGTTCAGAGTAACCTGCGAATTGGTCGCAAAGCTTTTCTTGTACAAATCGAATACCTTGGCGCCTCCGTCAAGCTCGATGGTATCCGCTGTTTTGGTCCAGGTTGACAGCCAAGCCAAGTTGGCTTCCATCGTTTCGCGGCTTACAGCGACAAAAACATCCGCATCATTCGTTACAGTAAAAGTGGTGAGCACATCGCTTGCTGTATAAGAACCCGATGCATTCGACGTGCGAATCCAATCGATTCCTGTGTAATTGGAAGAGAGTTTGGTTATGGTGCTCTGTGAATCGCCATAAGGCGTACTGCCTACGGCGAGATCGCTTTGCACGGACCATCCAGACATGTTTTTGGTATCGTTGACGTACACGTTTTGGATAATACTAGTAGTAGCGGAATCCAATGCTTTTCTCGGATTAGGCGTAACAGCAACGGCTTGCGACAAGGAGAGAGGACTCTCTACTTCCGTGTCGGTGCCTTTGGACAGCAGCCTTGTGTTTTGGGTAATTTTCACATAATACGTTTTCCCGTTCTCAAGCAGCGGGCTGGTGGAGGATGTCCAAAGCTTTGTGATGGAGACGTAATCGCTCGGCACAAACTTTTTATTATATTTGTCCATGACCTTCACATACTCCGAATCAGCAGCGTCAGGTTTGGTCGCCACGTAGACATTATTCGATCTGGCGCTTGCCGATGGTGCCCATTCTACGTAGATTTCTTTATCCCTTGGATAGGCCGTAAGTCCAACGGGAGCTTCTGGCGTGGCGGCAGGCGGTTTCGCAGAGACCTTGATTCGGGATACGTAGAAAGAGTTAATCGGATTAGGTGATTCGCCAGCTGTAAGCAATTCAATCATGGCGATGTTTTGCTTTATTTTCTCACTCGTCGTGGTGCCGGCGCTCCGAACCTCGACCGTAGGTTGCTTGGAGAAACACAGGTTACCATCCACATATACCATGACTTGATCATTGACGATATCGACAACAACCTTGATGTTATACCAACGATTCGGCTCATACGGATACATGTTGTCCGGACCCGTTTTGGCATCGAAGACGAACTTTGCCTGTGAAGGATCTGCTGTGATTCTGGCGATATAGTCGCCGTTGCTGCTTAATAGATTCAGAACTTTCGCTTTTTCGCGCTGCGGCCCGGGCTGCATGAATGTAACCTCAGCTACGACCACACCTTCCTGCTTATCAAACGTTTTGACGATTCTCGTCGTGTTGCGATAGACAACCTTGCTGACGGAATTATGGTCATCGTAAACATAGAGGCTGTTGCCTGCTTTACCGGGAGCTTTGGCTACATAAGCGTCACCTTTAAGGCCGCCTGCGTTCCCTTCCTCAAGCATAGGCTTGTATACAACATAGCCTTGATCTTCTGCTTTTGTGCCAAGTGAGTTGTTTTCAAAGTTATCGTCAACGAGCACTTGCCATCCATCGCTAACGGGTGTTTCTGCCGCCATCGCTTTTGTATCAAAAGTGGTTCCGTAAACCCCGCTGACTAACAGAACTGCGAGTGTGAGGCGGAGTATCATCGGTCTAAACTTCTTATTCAAAATAACACCTCCGAAAGATCATTACTTCGTTTTGCCGGATTGGTCATGAGGCACGGTTACCGTTGTAGTAGCCGCCTGGCGATTTCCGGCTTTATCGGTCGCCGTGTAGGTGATGGTATATACGCGTTCGGAATGCTCTTTTGATTTCTCTGCACGAAGCGCAAAAGTCTTATCCAAAGTGCCAAACTGCGCGTCTTGAATGTCATCCGGCTGGATGGAATCATTACAAGTAATAGAAGTAAGGACAATGTTATCGATTTGCGAAATGGCGTCAAAAGCGTACACATCGGCGGTCACAGTGACCATTTTCTTATTTGGCGGCCAGATGGTGTCCTGATCCAAGGTTACTTTGATGGAAGGCGCTTCTTTATCCAGTCGTAGAGTTAGGGATTGGACGGCTTCTTCATTTCCAGCCTGATCAATACTTCTGTACTCAAACAGATAGCTACCGCTAATTTCAGGTAGTGTAACCGCTTGTACATATTGGCTCCAAGCACCTCCATTCAATCGGTAGGTGGTTTGGGTGACCGAAACGTTGTCTGTTGCGGAAAGTGTGACAGTCGGCGCGGAAACATACCAGCCATTGCTGCCGTCAACTGGGCTAGCTTCGGCGGTTGTTACTGGCGCTGTTGTATCAAGCGAATTTACGGTAAAGGTCGTTTGGGAAACAGCGATATCGGCTTCACCTGCGACGGAAACGGCATAGGTACCGGTAATGCTTTTATTCACCGTAAAATGAAACAGGTAGTCACCGTTTGTACTGCTTTTGCGCTGATCCAAGTAGGCAAGACGATTGTGCGGATCACGGACTTGTACAGTAATCAGATGCTCTCCCGTCAAGCCCGAGTTGCCGGAAACCGTTACAATACCTGTAGCTGAATCTAACGATGCTGTTACTTCCGCGGGAGATGCCGATGCGATCTGCAGCGATAGACTGAAGAACATCAGGAGTGACAGCAGGAATAAGGTCCATTTTCTCAAGTTACTTCCTCCTCTTGTTTGTTATGGAGCGGAATATGCCTAAGTCATTCATCCCCTTTCGGATTTTTCGTCAAAAAATTGAAATCGTTTTCAATGAAGTAAATGAAAAAAGATAGCGTGAAAACAGCTATGCTAGTTAACTTTAATACATATTCCATCTGGCACATTAGGGGAATGAGTTCATTTTTATAGGTTATTTCTTTCATTTAGGTGCATGCAATGAAGCAAGTGAGGGCATTACGTCATAAGGTTAATGTTTTTGCCCTATAAACTGTTCTCGAACCCCCCATATCGGAGCTGGTTTCTCCTTTTATAATACAAACAAGTACGATCTTAACTTAAGGGGGATAACGGTGAGCCTATCTATTGTTGAATGTTTAACGGAATATGCGAATAACCCGCTTGGACTTGATGTCAGGCGGCCACGCTTGTTTTGGAGGCTGGAGTCGAACGAGCGCTCTGCTGTTCAAGCGTATTATCAAGTGTTGGTTGCTTCGTCACAAGAGCGGTTGGATCAAGGTGTGGCTGATAAGTGGGACAGCGGTAAAGTGGCGTCCGATCAATCAATTCACATTGCATATGCGGGAGATACGTTGATCTCTGAGCAAACTTATTATTGGAAAGTCCGAGTGTGGGATACGCATGGAGAAGCATCTGCCTGGAGTCAAACGGCTTATTGGTCCATGGGACTGCTGTCACGCGCAGATTGGAAGGCCAAGTGGATCGGCCGCAAAGCAGAAAAAGGCGTTGATATGCAGCCTCCTCCATACTTGCGGAAAAGCTTCCAGCTTGCCAAGCAGGTGAAAAGAGCGTTTGTTTATGCGACTGCGCTTGGCTTATATGATCTTCGGCTTAACGGAAGCAGGATTGGAGCTCTCTTTGCGCCTGGCTGGACAGACTATGAGACACGCGTGCAAGTGCAAGCCTATGAGATTACAGACCAATTAACCGTAGGCGAAAATGTTTTTGGAGCCATTTTAGGTGACGGCTGGTACGCGGGTACGGTCGGTTTTCTCGGGAAAAATGTGTATGGGGAAAGGCCGTTTTTGCTTCTTCAGGCACGAATTGAGTACCTCGACGGCACGAGTGAGCTTATCATTTCTGACTCGTCTTGGCAGGCAGCTAAGGGAGCGATTCTTTATTCGGATCTAATCAAAGGTGAAGCCTACGATGCTCGGCTGGAGCCGACCGGATGGGATCAAGCCGGTTATCAAGCAGCTTCTTGGGAGATTCCGGATGTTCGAACGGGCTACAATGGATTGCTTGTGGCAACGATTGAACCGCCGGTTCGCATCATGCAAGTACGTAAGCCCGTCTCTTTCCGCCGCACGGAAGAAGGGACTTTCATTTATGATATGGGACAAAATATGGTGGGTTGGACAGAGTTCAAAGTTAGTGGGGCAGCAGGCCACCAAGTCACCGTCAGCCATGCCGAGATGCTGAATCCAGACGGCAGCCTATATTTGGACAACTTACGAGTAGCCGTTCAGCAGGACCATTATGTGTTAAAAGGGACCGGGGAAGAAAGGTATGAACCGCATTTTACATTTCACGGATTCCGTTACGTTGAACTGATTGGTTACCCTGGTGAACCCGATTTGGATACAATCCTGGGAAAAGTCGTACACTCCGATATGGCCGAGACGGGACGACTGGAGACCAATGATGAGATGGTGAACCGGCTGTATAGCAATATTACATGGGGACAAAGGGGTAATTTCCTCTCTGTGCCGACGGATTGCCCGCAGCGCGACGAGAGGTTGGGCTGGACCGGTGATGCGCAAATTTTTGCCCGCACGGCCGCTTACAATATGAATGTATCTCGCTTCTTTTCAAAATATATGCAGGATATGATTGACAGTCAGCTGCCGTCGGGGGCTTTCACAGATGTGGCGCCTGACGCTGGCTGGATTCGCCACAAAATGTGGAATGCGAATCTGAATTGGTTCGCACCCGATAATGCGGGATGGGGCGATGCCGGGGTTATCATTCCATGGACCTTGTATCTGATGTACGGGGATATTCGCATATTGGAAAATAACTACCAAGCGATGGTTGATTGGGTCGGCTACCTTCGGGACAACACTGAAGATCTCGTGCGTCCGGATTATGCCAACTATGGCGATTGGTTGTCCATTGATGCGGATACGCCAAAAGAAGTGCTAGCCACGGCTTATTTTGCTTACAGCACCCAGTTGTTGGCTAAGATCGCCGGCGTTCTGGGACGCGAGCAAGATCAGACGCAATATGAGAGCTTGTTTGCCTCGATTGCCCAAGCATTCCGGGATTCGTTTGTGGGCAGTGACGGCCGAATTCACGGAGAGACACAGGCGGTGTATGTCCTTGCGCTGCAATTCAACTTGCTGACCGAAGAATTGAATAAGATGGCTATAGAGCATCTGACAGATGATATTTCCGCTCGTGGAGACCGTTTATCAACGGGCTTTCTCGGAGTCGGCTACTTACTGCCTGCTTTAACGGATCATCGAAAGTTAGACGTTGCTTACACGCTGCTTACTCAGGAGGAGTTCCCTTCCTGGATGTATTCCATCAAACATGGGGCAACGACCATCTGGGAACGGTGGGATGGCTGGACGGAACACAAAGGGTTCCAAACGCCGTCAATGAACTCCTTTAATCACTATTCCCTTGGCTCAGTAGGGGAGTGGATGTTCCGATATATGGCCGGCATCGAGGCTGATCCTGCTGCACCAGGGTTTAAACATGCGATCATACGGCCAAGGCCAGGTGGGAAATTGGACCGGGTTAAAGCAAGCTACGATTCCTTGTACGGAACCATCGAGGTGGCTTGGCATTTATCCGCGTCGTCAAAAGTATTCCGGATCGAAGTGTCGATTCCCGTTAATACGACGGCTACGATTTATGTACCTGGACGGGTTAGTGCCATCGATGGCGTCGAAAGGACATCAGGAACTTGGGAGATCGAAGGCTGCCAGCCGCTTGGCAGTACGGAAGAGGTAAGTTGGTTCAAGCTTGGAGCGGGTCGATACACGTTTGAGAGTGATTTGCTTGCCATTAAGGCATCTGTGTAGTGTTGGTTTCATTATTCATATATAAAGGGTGAAAGAGGCATGACGACGAGGAAAAAGTACGTATTGGTTGGAGCCGGCGGGCGAGCGCGGTTCTTTTATTCCGCCATGGCGGAGAACTTCCGAGAAACGACGGAGCTGCTGGCCTTATGCGACATCAACCAGACCCGCATGAATTATGCGAAGCAGCAATTGCAAATGAAGTTTGACTACCCAGAGGTGCGCACCTACAAACCGGAAGCGTTCGACCGGATGATCGAAATCGAGAAGCCGGATGTAGTTATCGTCACGAGTGTTGATCGTACACACCATACGTATATCATTCGTGCGCTGGAATTAGGCTGCGATGTAATAACAGAGAAGCCTATGACAATTGACGAGGAGAAGTGCCGTCAAATTCTTGAAACAGTGGAGAAGACAGGACGCAACGTGCGGGTTACGTTCAATTACCGTTATGCGCCTCATCATACGAAAGTGCGAGAGTTGATTGAAGAAGGCGTCATTGGACAGGTCAACTCCGTCCATTTCGAGTGGCTGTTGAATACCAAACACGGAGCTGATTATTTCCGTAGATGGCATCGTGACAAGAAAAACAGCGGTGGACTGCTCGTGCACAAATCGACGCATCACTTCGATCTCGTCAGCTTCTGGATCGGGTCAGAGCCGGATACGGTGTTTGCTCTTGGCGATCTGCTCTTCTATGGACGTGAAAACGCTGAAAAACGCGGTGTAACTCAATTCTACGATAGAGCAACGGGTAATCCGCTTGCCGAGGATGATCCTTTTGCACTCCATTTGGATCGCAATGGACGATTGAAGGCGTTGTATTTAGACGCTGAGCATGAGGATGGCTACCTTCGCGATCAGAACGTATTCGGAGATGGCATCAGCATTGAAGATACGATGGGCGTTATGGTTCGCTATCAAAACAAAGCGATTTTGACCTATTCGTTAAATGCCTATTCCCCTTGGGAAGGTTACCGGATAGCTTTTAATGGAACGAAAGGTCGACTGGAGATGACGATTATGGAGCAATCCTATGTCAATTCTGGTGGAGATAAGGCGCTCGAAGGAGCGATGAAAAATAAGGAGATCCGCGTCTTTCCGATGTTTGACCGTCCGTATGAGGTGAACGTAGAAACCGGTGTTGGCGGCCATGGCGGAGGAGATCCTGTGCTGCTGAACGACATTTTTGGTGAGCCGGCTGAGGATCGCTTTAAGCGGGCTGCGAATCATATGGACGGAGCCCGGTCCATTTTGGTCGGCATTGCCGCGAATCGCGCAATCCGGACAGGCCAACCCGTCAAAGTTGCAGATTTGCTAAGGTAAAGGATTGCTATAAAAGATTGCCCGCCTCTGGGAATCTCGGGGGAGGGCAGTGGCGGAGGGAACTACAGAACGCTATTTCATGGGAAACGATCCATTGGGCAACGAATGGGAACTACGATCCGTTATTTTCTCATTGTGAGTAGAAAATGGCTCGGAAACCATGAAATAAGCCCCTGTAGTTCCCCTCGACCATCAAAACCCGTCAGTTTCGCGGAATGGTAGCTTACAGTTCCTTTAAATTACCGAGCCGAGTGGTGCCCTCTTATCGGTTGACCCGAAAGTGCGAGGGGCTTTTGCCCATAACGGTTTTAAACGCCCGGCTGAACGTATGAATGTTCGCAAACCCCAGCTGCTCAGCAATTTGACTCAAGGGTGTGTTGGAAAATTGAATGCTGTTTTTGGCTCTTTCCATGCGAATGTATTGGTGATACTGGATGGGAGTCATTTGAAACATTGTTTTGAAAAGATGAATAAGATGAAATTTACTGATATGAAACTTCTCGGATAACTCCTCGAGTGTCACGTTTCGATTGACATTGCGGTCAATATAGGTGCGGATTTCGGATAAGAATTCAACCTGACCCTCTTTCGTTGTTTTGCCGCCATAATACTGTTCGCGCAGCAGGATCGCAAGCAGATCAAGCATAGCGCTTTTGACCCGGAACTCGTAATAGGGTGGTTTGGTTTCATGCTCACGGATGAGATCGAACAGCACCCGTTCCAAATGAGTGGAATCCCGTGGACGAAAATGGTTCGGGATAAAATAAGGAGATGTGGAGAGCAGGTCCTCACGAAACCATTCTTTTTCTTTCTCACTCATCTGATCGATGGACTTAAACGAGACGGTAACCTCCGGGCTATTCGGCAAAACGTTAAGATCGAAATGGACATGAGGCTGGCGAATGGTTTGTGTCCCTTTTGACTTTATAGCATGTCGCTCTCCAGGTTTAAAAAAGAAAACATCCCCTGGACGGCCTTCGTAAATGTGCTCTGCCACTCTCACTTCCAATTGACCTTCCATCAGAAACAGCAGCTCATAATCCCAAATCATGCGTTCTTCTATCGTCCATGGTGTCTCGATCACACTATCCATTGCAACACGAATGTAGGGCGAAATCTGACTCAATTCCATAACGGCACCTCAGCAATATATGGTAAGGAAATCGGCAATCTATGCTAAATAAATGGGGATAAAACACTTTATAATGGAGGTATGTACAACAATATATGATACAGAGGTGATGGGCATGCTGCAACTGCATGGTTTGGGAAATGGCTTATCTACGGCTCCTCTCGTGACAAACGGGCGGACACGTTCCATTACGGCGGAAAATTTGGCGGGGGAGAAAGGGCAAGGAGGTAAAGCCGCCAGCAACCTGGGAACGGCCAGAAAAGGGCGTCCTTGCATCGATTTAAAACAAGGCGAAACGGTTACGCTTGCTCATATAAAGGGAGTTGGCGTGCTTCAGCACTTTTGGATCACGGTTACCGATAAAACAGGTGCCAAAGGACATCAAGCACAGTACGTGCTTCGTGACCTCGTGCTCAGAATGTACTGGGATGACGAAGAGACGCCATCCGTTGAAGTGCCGCTTGGCGACTTCTTTTGCAATGGTTTCGCCAGACGCAGTAACGTCAATTCACTTCCGATTTCCGTTAACCCGACCGGTGGGATGAACTGCTATTTCGCGATGCCGTTCCGCACCTCTGCGAAAATTACGATTGAAAACCAGCACGCCTATGACATTGGCGGATTTTTCTATACATTTAATTATACGCTTGTTGACGAACTGCCTGATAATGCGGCTTATTTCCATGCTCAATGGCGCCGAGAGCGCTTCACCGAGATGGGGAAGGATTACACCATACTAGACAATGTCAAAGGGGCAGGTCAATATGTGGGTACCTATTTGGCATGGGCAGCGCTGGAAAGAAACTGGTGGGGAGAAGGCGAGATGAAGTTTTATATGGATGGCGATGACGAGTGGCCGACTATTTGCGGGACAGGAACCGAGGATTATGTGGGGGGCGCCTGGTGTTTCTCCAATTTGAAAACCAACGAACCGGAGTCCTATTCAACGCCTTATTTAGGATATACGTACTACAAAGAAACAACCGAGATTGATCCATGGTCCGGTCATCAGGTGCCTATGCATGGGATGTACCGTTGGCATCTGCCGGATCCAATCCGTTTTGAAAGTGATTTGAAAGTAACGATTCAGCAAATTGGCCATGATCATTCGCGCTTATTTGAGAGGTCCGATGATGTTTCTTCCGTCGCTTACTGGTATCAGATGGAGCCTCATGCAGATTTTCCGGCGCTGCTGCCGGTGCAGCAAAGATGGCCTAGATAATTGCAGCAGGCACTTTTTTAATCCGCGGTGCTTGATCATTACGTTTTACGTATATAAACGCTATAAGGTTGTCTCTGAAGGTCTTTATGGCCAAGGGGAGAACCTTTTTTTGTTTTTGAGCTTTCAGCGGGAGGGAACTACAGGGCGCTATTTCACGGAATAGGCCCATTTTTCATGGACATGGGAACTACAGGGCACTATTTCGCAAGTTTCACCTGAAAATCTCACCTTGGAGGGCAAATAAGAGCCTGTAGTTCCGCTCACACACAAAACTGCTCGTTTTTCTCCAAATAGGGGCTTCCAGTTCCTCTAGGTGAACCCAGATCCAATATAGTACATTGGTTTTATATTTATTAAGCAGAGAACTATGGTATAATTTACTAAAACAGGATTGAAATCAAGATCTGGGTCAATGTCGTACCGAATGATGAGCAAAAAATGAGGAGAATCATATGGAACTATGGATCGAAGAATCCCGCCAAAGGTGCTTGGAGCAAGGTTTGGACCCTACCAAAATACCATTACCCGGTTTTCAATTGACGGCCAAACAGCTTCAGGAAGAGAAGCATAAGTATCGAAAGATTCTAGTGGTAACTAATTATTTTGCAGAAAAATTATTAGCCTTCTTGTCAGGGACACCTCATCTCATAGTCGTAACGAATGATACAGGTTATATCCTGGATAATTATGGCGATGAGACCATGAAGTCGACAATCAATCGGTTCGGCATTCAAGAAGGCATCAAGTGTGATGAAGAATTTATGGGGACGAATGTGGTAGCGCTTGCGCTCCTTGAACAAAAACCGATTCAGATTGTTGGGAAAGAGCACTATCATATGATGTTGGAGGATAGCGCCTGTTATTGCGTTCCCTTCCACTTTTCCAATTTCCACAACTTATCAGGGGCCATCTCGATCATGACGTCCGTAGAGCATCACCATCCTACGTATCTAGCTCTGCTAGCGAATATGGTAGATTCTATCGAACGGGAACTGTCGCTCCGCCTCGTTAATCATAATCAGAACCTGATTCAGCAGCTTGTGGTGAATAATATGCGCAATGGGATCATTATGACGGATGAACGAGGGATCATCACGGAATTTAATGCGTATGCGGAGAAAATTACGGGAAGGAACCGGAAGAGTGTAACAGGCACACCGGTATTTCCTTTTGAACATTTTGGCAGCTATTTCTATCAAGCTCTGAAGTATCGCAAGCAAAGTGAGAATATTGAGCTTACTTTCCGCTATTCCTTGGATCAAGAGAGTGTGTGTCTCTTTGATGTGCTGCCCATCCTGAACGAACATGGCGAACTGCTGGGTGCCTTCGCTCAGTTTCGCGATATCACAGATCGTGTGATCCTGGAGCGGCAGTGGATTAATTCGGAGAAGTTCTCGGCCATCGGCAAGCTGGCGGCAGGTTTAGCGCATGAGATCAGGAATCCTCTTACGGCCATCATTGGTTTTTTTCAGCTGAGTAAGCAGTCCAACGACCCTACTAAACTATGGAGTTACGTTCATTTAATCGAAACAGAGCTTCAAAGCATGAAGCAGCTTGTATCCGATTTCGTCGTTATGGCCAAGCCTAGCACACCGGAACGAAGAGCCGTGAACATGCAGGAATTTCTGAAAGACATTGTACGATTTATGGATAGTCAGGCTATTCTAAAAAACACATCCATCACGGCGATAACCGATAACGCCTTAACGGTTGCTATGATTGACCCCTCTCAAATCAAACAAGTCCTCATTAACCTTCTCCAAAATGCCATTGAATCCATTGGGAAAAATGGGACCATTCAGCTGTGCGCAGAATTGGCGGATGACAATCAAAGCTTCAAAATCAGCATTGATGATAATGGCATTGGCATGACCAAAGAAGAATTGGATCAAATTCTGAATCCCTTTTTTACAACGAAAGAGAATGGATTAGGACTCGGCTTATCGATTTGTTACCGAATTATTGAAAATCATAAAGGAACAATAACCGCAACCTCTCGAAAAGGCTACGGGACGCGATTTGAGGTTACGTTACCCTTAGAATGACGGCTCGATAACCGAGATAAGCGCATGCTCACTTCAGTTGAAGTGAGTTTTTTGTTTCCGCGATACGACCATATGTGTGCTTGAAAAGGGAAATATGTATGGTCATCAGCCTAATTGTACCCTAGGCGATGATGCCCTAATTTTATATAATGAGTTGGGGAGTAAGCGCTCTCATAGAAAGGGGAGTTACCTGTGCCCAAGTTCTCAGGCGTTTTTCGGAAGTTTCTTTTTTCCTACATCCTTATTTTAATTATTCCTAGTATTGCGGGGTATATGTCATATCGCACCTCAATCGCTGTCACGCAGTCCATTTCCATTGAAAACAATGTGACACAACTGCAGAAGAGTCAGGAAATTTTGGAGCGCAGAATGGCGGAGGTGGAAAGTTTCACCAGGCAGCTGGCTTTGAATCAAGATTTAAGTGTGCTATTAAATGAAAGCGTTGTGGATCAGAAAACGAATGTGTTTGGGATTTGGAAAATCTCAAGGGATATTAAGGCTTATAGCCAGACCAATGACTTTTTGAAGCACTTTTTTATTTATTTCACCAACTTTAATGTGCTTGTAACGCCTGGCAACGCCTATTTTCGACCGGAACATTATTATGAGGCTTCGCATTACAACAATCTTTCATTCGATGATTGGAAAAAGAAGATTTTAGATAAAACGCATAGCAGTGAAATCATGCCGCTGAGTCCTTTCGTTACTGGAGGAACACAAACATCCGTAATCACCTATATGCAATCGCTTCCATTAGACAGCTTTAGTGATTCATCACCGGCAACCGTGGTTACGATTATAGATGAAAAAACGATCAACAGTGTGTTATCGGGCTTGCGGAATGAATCGGGCAGCTGGATGTACATCAGTGATGCGCAAGGACACACGATTAGTCTGCAGGGAATTACCCAGCCGGAAATTGAGCAGCTCTCCGTGGATCCAAAGTTCGATAAAGCGTCCGTCAGCCAATTTTATAAAGATGATCTCGTGATCAAAATTCGCTCCAAAACAACAGGCTGGGTTTACAGTACGGGGATTCCAAGACACGTTTTGATGGAGAATGCGAATAAGATCAAATACATTACCTGGTCGGTGACAGGTGCTGCGCTGCTGATTGGTCTTCTTGTAGGCTACTTGCTTTCGTACCGCAATACGCTTCCAATTACTCGGTTGCTTCAGGTCATGAAAGAGCATTTTGGCAAGGAAGCGGCGCTGGCACGTAATGAATATGATTTTATACAGGGTAACATTTCCAATATTTTGATGAATAGCAAACACTTAGAATCTGAGCTCAAACGACAGCTTCCGTTAATTCGGGATGCTTTCTATAAGCGGCTGATTGCAGGAGAGTTTCAAACCAGGGAAGAGATCATGTCTGCGGCTGCTCAAGCGGGCACTGGTGTTAGCTTTAATTCCGGCTACACGGGTATTTTGCAAATTAACGGGTATTCTGATATGGAAAGCGTTGAAATTCTAAACGAGCTGAGCGCCGCCAGATTGATTCTGAAGCAAATTGTGATCGAAGATGAAAGTCGCGTCCTGGTTCATATGACCGATTTGGGTTCGGATCGAATGGTTCTCCTCTTTACCTCCGGGGATCCAGAAGCTGGGGAGGAAGTCAATAAAGATGATGTTGAGCAGCTCGTGAACCGGCTAGTCAATCTTGCTTTTGGTGAGTATCGCATTACGATAACGGCTGGGTTAAGCGATCCTTTTACCTCCGTAATGGAGGTTAGCCGATCCTACGAGCAAGCAAGGCAGGCATTAGAAAACGCTATTTATATGAACAAAAAAGGAATCGTATGGTTAGGCGATACACGAATTGAGAGCAATACGTATTATTATCCGATCGACTTGGAACTGCGATTAATTAGTACAATTAGAGCAGGCGATGAAGAGGAAGCGAAACGAATTGTCAGATCGATGATTGCGCACAACACGGAAAATCGCGAGCTTTCTATGGAGATGAAGCATCAGTTCATCGGAGAATTGAAGGGAACGCTGCTCAAACTGCTCGACCAGAAGGCGATTATGGAATCCTCATCGTTCGAGAAAATCAAAAATCGGATCATTGCTATTGGGACCAGCGAGTCCATTGAAATTATTTCCCAAGAAATAAATGGGATTATTGCGGACATGTGCGGCCTGATTACGAGTAAAAAGAACGATGCTCACTCTCGAACAGTGAAACAAATTAATGAATTTATCGCAGCCAGGTACGCAGATCCCGATCTTAACTTATACCGGATTGCAGAACATGTCGAACGGCCGGAGAAATACATCTCCCAGCTGTATAAAGAGGTGACGGGGACGAATTTATCCGACCATCTGGAGAAAGTAAGAATGGATCATGCGGCGAGTCTTCTTAAAAGAAACCAGTACAACGTCGACGAAATTGCTTCGCACGTCGGCTATAACAGTTCGCATTCTTTCCGCAGGGCATTTAAACGTGTAATGGGCGTTTCGCCAAGCTCGTTCCGACAATCTGTCGAGGAATAAAACCCTAGAGTTTTCTCTAACCACAAAAGAGGCCATTCTTCCGTCATTTACATGACTGATGGGAGAATGCCTCTTTTTTGACTGCACAGGTGGCGCGGGTTAAATGGACGTTTAATTAGCAAATGTTCGGCCTGATTCGGGTTTTATGTTCGGAATTTGACGCAAATGTACCTATACGATGGCCTCGGCAACCACCTATAATCAGCCATATGGAAAGCGCTATCACATTTTATCGGATTGTAGGAGGGAGTATGTGAAAAAGAGTCTTATCAAACATTGGCAGCTATATCTGATCGTGATTCCACCATCTTTATTTTTTATTATTTTCAAATATTATCCCATGCTGAATGCCGTCCTTGCCTTCAAGGATTACAACGTGACCAAAGGGATTTGGGGAAGCCCTTGGGTAGGCTTTAAGCATTTTGAGCTGTTCTTCGAGAATCCGATCTTCTGGACCCTGATTAAAAACACGCTGCTTATCAGCGGATATTTGCTTCTCGCCGGCTTCCCGATTCCTGTTTTATTGGCTCTCGCGCTGAATGAAATACGCAATGGCAAGTTTAAGCGGTTCGTACAATTAGTTTCGTTTGCCCCTTATTTTATTTCCACCGTTGTCATGGTTTCCATCATCATGCTGTTCCTGGCACCTCGACTGGGTTTCGTGAATGTCGCGATGAACTATTTCGGGATGGATTCGATTAATTTTCTCGGGCAACCGGGGATGTTTCGTTCGATCTACGTTTGGTCAGATATTTGGCAGACCGCCGGTTATTCCGCCGTTATATTTCTGGCTGCGCTGGCCGGTGTCGATCCTTCGCTGTATGAAGCAGCCAAAGTGGACGGAGCGTCGAGGTTTCAGAAGATCCGCCATATTGATCTCCCGGGTATTCTGCCGACGATTACGATCATTTTTATTTTGAATGTTGGCAGTGTCATGTCATTAGGATTCGAAAAAATATATTTGCTGCAAAACCCGCTGAACAAAATAAATTCAGAAATAATAGCAACTTATGTGTATCAGATTGGCCTATTAAACGCGAACTACAGTTTTGCGACGGCGGTCGGTTTATTTAATTCCTGTATCAACTTAATTCTGCTCGTTGTCGTCAATCGGGTTGCGAAACGACTCTCGAATACGAGTATTTGGTGAGAATGGAGGAACCATGCAATGAACACCGTGAAAACAACGATCCGAGAATCAGCGGGCGATAAAATATTTGTCATTAGCCTCTATGTGATCCTGAGTCTTCTGTTAGTGATCGTTTTGTATCCGCTGATTTATATTTTGAGCTCCTCGTTCAGCTCACCGGCGGCTGTAACGTCGGGGCGTGTGTGGTTATGGCCAGTGGAGTTTTCTCTGAAGGGATACGCTCAGCTCATGGATAATCCGAAAATCATGACCGGCTATGCGAACTCTTTATTTTATACGGCGGCAGGGACCTTGATCTCGGTAGCGCTTACGATCATGATGGCTTATCCGCTATCACGAAAAACATTTAAGGGTCGCAACGTCCTCATGATGTTAGTCACCTTCACGTTGTTATTTACCGGCGGGCTAATTCCTACTTATTTGGTCGTGAAACAGATGGGCCTCATTGACACCAGATGGGCTTTATTAATTCCCAATGCCATCTGGGTCTGGCAAGTTATCATCGCCCGAACCTTCTTTCAAACCTCAATACCCGATGAACTTATTGACTCCAGTGAGCTTGATGGCTGCAGTGACCTCAGATTTATGTGGAGCGTTGTGATCCCGTTGTCTAAGCCGATTATCGCTGTTTTATTCCTCATGTACGCGGTGGGCCAGTGGAATGCTTATTTCGATGCGCTAATTTATCTCAAAACCGCCCAACTGTTCCCGCTGCAGCTTATTTTGCGGAGCATTATTATTTTGAATAACAGTTCGAATGCCACGGATGCCCTGAAACTGGTTGAAAGACAGCAGCTAGCAGAACTCCTGAAATACTCGCTGATTGTTGTTGCGACGATTCCTGTGCTAATCATCTACCCGTTTGTACAGCGCTATTTTGTACAAGGAATGTTAGTGGGATCTGTGAAAGGGTAACGGAAAAAGGGATATGGCAGGGAACTGAAGAAATGAAAGGGGTGATCGACAAGAACTTGCAGGCTATAGATCAACCTATAAGTCAGCTTTTCAATTCAGCAAAGGGAGCGGATTTCATTGAAAAGAAGATCGGTCAGCGTTTTGATTTTTATCATAATGTGCAGTTTGATCCTTGCTGCATGCACAAGTACACAAGAGGCATCGCCATCGTCAAAACCTACTACAGATACAGCCTCGCCGGGCGCTGGGCAAACAGGCAAACCTGTACAAATCAGCGTTTTTGCGCAGCAGGCGAACGATATTGATTTGAATACGAACCTGTTCACGAAGCATTTGGAAAGTAAATTTAATGCGAAGTTCAAGTTCGATGTGATTCCTTATGACGGCGCCAAAGAAAAGCGCCAAATCTCGTTAGCGAGCGGCGATTATCCGGAAGCTTATATGTTAACGGCTTATATCGATCAGTTCTCGCAAGCGGATCTTTTGAAATTCGGCAAACAAGGTGTCTTGCTGCCGCTTAATGATTTGATTAACCAATACGCGCCTAACATCAAAGCGGCCATGGAGAAGGATGCAACGTTCAAAAGCTTCATTACAGCACCAGATGGAAAAATCTATGGTCTTGGCTCCTACACGCAATGCTTTCACTGCTCTTACCCGAACAAAATGTGGATCAATACAAGCTGGCTGAAAAAGCTGAACCTGGAGATGCCGAAAACGACGGAAGATTTCAGGAAAGTGCTTCAAGCTTTCAAAAAAAATGATCCGAATGGCAACGGCAAGGCGGATGAGGTGCCACTTAGCGGTTCAACCGAGGACTTCGGTGTACGTGTGATCCCGTTCCTGATGAACGGTTTCATCTATGATGATGACCGGAATTATTTGAATCTGGTTAACGGGAAAGCGGATACAGTAGCGAATAAACCGGAATGGAAAGAAGGCCTTACGTATATAAAATCCTTATATGACGAAGGTTTGATCGATCCTGGTGCGTTTACTCAAAATGCGGAAGCTTTTAAGAAAATTGGTGAGAACGGTTCAGGTCAGATTCTTGGCGCAGGCGCGGGCATGCATCCAGCCATCTTCGTTAATATTGATAAAGGCAATAAGAACTCTGCCGATTATAACCCTGTTCCGCCTCTTACAGGACCCCATGGTTCATTGTCCACACATGATGGAGGCGGCTTGATTCCTGGGGCGAAATTCGTCATCACCAATAAAGCGAGCCAAGAAGCGCAAGTTACTTTAATTAAAATGGTCGATTACATGTTCACGATGGAAGGTCAAACGAATGCGGCATCCGGTATGGAAGGCATTGACTGGAGAAAGCCGAAGGAAGGCGAAGTGGCGCTGGGCAAAGGGGTTACACCACAAATCGCGACGATTCCAGCGATTGATGGACAACCGCCTCGCAACGCAGGATGGAGCGGCATGGGCCATTTCTACCAGCCAAAGGAATATCGCGATAGCATCGTACAAGGCACGGATGTTTATGATTCCGCCAATTATGAACGCAGATTGTATGACGCTACACTGCTGTACCAAGGGCATGAACCGAAAGAGCTTTTCCCGATGTGGGCGATTTGGATTGATCCGGCGCTGACCGATGAGGCAAGCATTCTTCAAACCAACATCAAGAACTATATCGAGCAAAGCGCGCTCCAGTTTATTACGGGGAACAAAGATTTGAACAAAGATTGGGACGCGTATGTGAAAGGTCTCGACAATCTCAAGCTCGGCAGATATCTTGAAATTCTTCAAAAAGCGTACGATTCGGCAGCGATTAAAAAATAAGGCGTAAAGTGGGGCTGTCGAGATAGGTCAGGAATGACCTGTTGGATAGCCTCCTTTTTTTTGAGTTACGACAACAACAGCTCGGAGGTATGTTAGATGACGGAAGAAAAGAGATTCCTTTTCCTGGGTGACAGCATAACTGCTGAGGGAACGTTTATTGCCTTTTTGGAGGCCATCTTGTTTCAGAACTTCCCTGGGCAAGGCTTCACATTAATCAACCTAGGTGTGTCTAGTGAAACAGCATCAGGTTTAACGGAGGAGGATCATCCCTTCCCGCGGCCTTGTGTCCATGAACGGATCGAACGTGCGCTGCTAATAAGTAAGCCCGATTGGGTCGTGTTGGGTTATGGCATGAATGACGGGATCTATTCCCCTTTCTCCGAAGAAAGATTTCTAGCTTATCAAAATGGGCTGCTTGAAGCAATCCGGATCGTGCGTTCAAGCGGTGCCAAGGCGATCGTTATGACGCCTCCACCGTTTGATTCATCTGCAATTAGACAAGAAACACTTCTGGCTGAAGGTCTTCATGTACAAGCATACAGCTACTTGACTCCCTATGAACATTACAACAATGTCCTTAGAACGTATGCGCGCTGGCTGCTTTGGCAGGAAGGGATAGCCGATGAAGTGGTGAATATTTATGATCCGCTGCTGCTAGCAAGGGAAAAAGCGGTAATAAAAGATCCCGACTACCGCTCAGGTGACGGGATTCATCCCCTCGCTGATGGCCATTGGGTAATCGCGGAAACGCTTCTCCGACATCTATTTCAAGTGAGTTGTATAGCAACTCCACTGTTCGTCGATCAACCGGAGTGCTCGCCTTTGTTTCAGCTAGTATGGCAGCGCCAAAAAGTGTTAAGTGCAGCTTGGAGGGAACATATCGGACATTCCAATCCGAACAAAGCATTGGCTTTACCTCTGGAGGAGGCCTTGCGAGAAGGCAATAAGCTGGCGGAGCAAATTAAAAACCACCTTTCTATGTATTAGAGGCTGGTTTTATTTAGTTGCTTGACAAAAGTAAGCGTATAACGATATTATACGAACATAAAGTTCAATACTTTAAAAAAGTTAGCTTTGAAAGGGGAAGTTCTTTACGTGAAGAATTATCAGCAATTGGGGGCATTACTATTAAGAGTGCTGCTCGGAATTATCTTTTTATCCCATGGCGTTGCCAAATTCCAAGGAGGAATCGGCAATATTGCAGGTTGGTTCGAAAGCATCGGTATTCCCGGATCCTTGGCCTATGTCGTGGCAACAATCGAATTGGTAGGCGGGATTGCCCTGATTTTAGGACTAGGTACACGTATTGTGTCCGCAATATTGGCAATTATCCTGCTGATTGCGACGTTCAAAGTGAAGCTGGCTGTCGGTTTTCTTGGAAATGGGCAAATGGCAGGATATGAGCTTGATCTTGCTTTAATCGGTATGGCTGTTTATTTGCTAATCAACGGAAGCCAACGGCTTGCCATAGATTCGCTCTTTAATAAAGGTCAATCATCAGCGCTATAAGCAATTAACTTTAAAACGGAGGATCCTATGATTCAGATGTATGCGGCAGAGAACCGTTATCAAGTCAATTTAGGATGGCTTCAAAGCCGATTAAGTTTCTCTTTCGGAGAGTATTATGACCCGAATAATACCGACTTTGGCGTTATGCGTGTATGTAATGATGATGCTGTAGCACCGGGTCGAGGATTTGGCGCGCATCCTCACAGTGACATGGAAATTGTTACGATTGTGCTTGAGGGAGCTGTTCAACACTCGGATAATCTCGGAAACTCGGAGATTACTTCAGCAGGAGAAGTGCAGCGGATGAGCGCTGGCACGGGGATCGTGCATGCTGAGTTTAATGCATCCAAAACCGAGTCGACCCGGTTTCTCCAGCTTTGGTTTGAGCCGCGTGAGCTTGGGCTGTTTCCAACATACGAAACCCGCCGCTACGACGCTGAGCAATTGCGAAATGCTCTCCTGCCCGTTGTGACACCGGAGGGATCCGAAAAAGCGGCGATGATCAATCAAGACTTGACGCTGTACTTGAGTCGGCTTGATCAAGGGAGGACGCTGCCTTTTGAGCAAGCGGAAGGGCGTCGAGTGTTTATGTTTGTCATCGAAGGGCGAGTTACGGTCAGCGGAAAACAGCTCAAAGCAGGAGACACAGCTCGCATCGAGTCCGAGTCCAACCTGATTGTTGAGGCAGAGGAAGATGCATTTTTCATGCTGATTGACCTTCCATAACGGAGCTGAGGAGGGATGTAATGAAAGAAGTACTCATTGTTAAACATGCTGTCGGGGGCCGTACTTTTATCCATTCGGAAACAGATTCTCTTCGATATGATGTCCTTCCGGATGGTGAAGGCTGGCGGATTACGATATCTACGCCGAAGAGCGCGGCTATTGAGGAATTGCTGAAGTGGAAGCATGAGCTTAATGTTTTTCTTTTTCAGGAGTTTGACGATCAACCGACACGGAAGATTTGGTTTTACGTCAAAGAGGGACCTGTCGGATATGAAGACCATCTTGAGCAGCTGACGATCAAGGCTCGGTCCCGTATCGATTATGTGCCGGATGAGTTTGATATGTAAATGTGAAAGTGAAAACCATATATATAGAAGAAAGCTGTCGCAAAGGTAGAATTTTCTGCTTTTGTGACAGCTTTTTTTATTGACTAATCAAGAGAATCACAATAAGCACTTGAAAATGTTGATTGCATTGGACAAAATCCAGCGGAACCCCCAACGGGGCATCTAAATGGTTAATTGCATTGGACGAAATCCAATGTTGACTGCTATATCCGGTGCTTTAGCGCCGCAATTAACTTATCCCACTGGAATTCATCCAATAGGATAGGTAATAAAGCCTTCAAAACAATGGGTTCATTGGATTTCATCCACTGGAACCATTCCGATAGTGCATAAAGAGCCGGCTACTCTTGAGTTAATGAAGCGAGATCCTCGTAGCGATGCATGCCTTTAAACGTGTAAGGCGTGTAGCCGACATGTTTTTTGAACAGTTGGCAAAAGTATGAAAAATTGCCGAGCCCGACCGCTTCCCCAATGTCTTGAACAGACATGTCGGTTGTTTTGAGCAGCCAGCAGGCCTGGCGAATGCGTCTGGCGGTCAAGTATTCGGTAATCGTACTGCCGATCGATTGCCGGAAGGTTGCCGACACGTGGTTCGGAGTAAGATGAACGGCTTGTGCTAGGTCTTCCAGCTTGAACGGCTTGCTATAATTCTCTTCGATCCAAGAGAGCATGCGTTCAGCCGTTGTTGAGCTTTTGCGCGGATGCACCTGCGTCAGGTCTGTTTGAGAGGTGATTGTCGTCTCAAACCCTGTGCGCACTTGGTGGATAAAGGCCGTTAGGAAAAGCAGCTGTTCTTCCAGCAGCCTTTCTGTGCCTTGATCAATGGCAGCCTCAATTCTAGGGGCATAAAGGCGAAATAATTGTTCGAGTTCCGTAAGATTCGAACACTGGAAGGATTGTGGAGATAACGGATCTTTCCACAATTTGCGTAAAAATTCCTGCAGTGACGGAAAGGCGGCAAGTGCTGCCTCTAAGACAGCAGGCTCGAGAACGAACAGCGAGCGAACGTAACTCTCCTGCGGTAGGTTATACATACGAAGACGGTGCAGCTGAAACGGTCGAAAGCAAAAGATGGCCCCCGGCGTCATTTCAACGATTTGTTGCTCAATTATGGCGATGCCTCTGCCTTCATGGACGATAAGAAGTTCCATCCCCTGGTGAGCGTGAAAGATTTCCTCAAACTCATGCGTTCTATTTTTGAAAAACGATAGTTGCACGGGATGAACATTTAGATTCATGTAGTTCATTAGCTTCATAACGAAAACTCCTCATCGTAATCTAACAACATTTTATCATAAGAGGGCTACACATTATTCGCTTTTTTTTTGGTACGATGAGGGTAGGTAATGGAGCAGCTAGAGGAGGAACAACTCGTTCATGAAAAAGTGCAGGTTAAACGAAAATTGGGAGCATTATCGCGGATCCTTAGGCGGTGCTTGGGAGGTTTGGCGGTCAGATAAGCTGCAAAATCACTATAACGTGCCGTGGGAAACGGTCACGCTTCCCCACACTTACAATGGGTATGACGTAATGGACCCAGATAGCAAGTATTATCAAGGACAAGGCTGGTACCGAAGCCGGTTGGAGGTTGACAACCCGTATCCGAAAGGGAGGACCCTGCTGCATTTTGAAGGTGCTGGTCAGCGAACGGATGTTTATGTGTACACAGAGAAAGTAGATTCGCACCTGGGCGGTTATGATGAATTTACCGTTGACATTACGGAGGCTGTGGAGCGGGCTAAGGGGATAGAGCGTTACGCAGGGCAAGTTCCAGTGGCCATTGCGTGCGATAACAGCAGGGAGTTAGAGACGATTCCTTCTGATGCAAGCGATTTCAATCTGTATGGCGGGGTGTACCGCTATTTGAACCTTGTGTATGTGCCGCAAATCTCCTTGTCCAGCGTGCATGTCCAGACTGATTTGGATGCGATTGTTGGTGGAAAAGCGGACAACGGGAAAGTCAAAGTGCGGGCGAAGCTTTATAATCCGGATGCAATTAGCGGTAATGTTACTTTGACGATTAAGGTAATGCAGCAGGATGGCTTGGTTATCGGGCAGTCCGAAGTGACTTTACCGGCATGGCAGGAGGAGAAAGAACTCGCTGCTTTCGAAGTGCCTGGGCCGCGGCTATGGTCGGTGACTGAGCCGAACTTGTATCACTGTTCGGTGATGCTGGTTTGTGAAGATGGCGAAACTGTGTTAACGGAGAAATTTGGTTTCCGCAGTTTTGAGTTTGTAAAGCGGGGACCATTTAAGCTCAATGGCGAGCGGCTTCTGCTGCGCGGAACGCATCGCCACGAGGATCATGCTGGTGTAGGCGCGGCGATGAGCGAGGTCTTGATTCGTGAAGAAATGCAGTTGATCAAGGACATGGGCGCTAATTTTATTCGCCTTGGCCACTATCAACAGTCACGAATCGTGCTTGACTTATGCGATGAGTTTGGGCTCCTCGTTTGGGAAGAAATTCCTTGGTGCCGCGGAGGCCTTGGCGGACCGGAATACCGCAAGCAGTGTACCGATATGCTCACAGCAATGATTGAACAGCATTACAACCACCCATCGATTATCCTATGGGGTCTTGGGAACGAGAATGATTGGGAATGCGATTTCGATTACTTCGATCAGCAGGAAATCCGCACCTTCATGAAGGAATTGCATGACCTCTCGCATGAGCTGGACCCAAGCCGATTAACGTCGATTCGCCGCTGTGAGTTTTGCAAGGATATCGTTGACGTTTATTCGCCTTCGATATGGGCCGGTTGGTACCGTGGTGTCTATACGGACTATGAGTCAAGCAGTAAAACGGCTTTCGAGAATGTCGACTCCTTCTTCCATATGGAATGGGGCGCAGATAATCTGCCGACCCGGCATGTCGAGGAAACCTACACGGGCTTTACTTTTATGAAGCAATCCGAAGGTGCAACGGACGAGCGGGACGGGGATTACTTGCTGACCGGCGGCGAGCCGCGCGTATCTCGTGACGGCGACTGGTCAGAGACCTATTTCTGTGAAATGATCGATTGGTACTTGAAATCGCAAGAGAATATGAGCTGGTTGACGGGGGCGGCGCAGTGGTCGTTTAAGGATTTCTCTACGCCGGTGCGGCCGGATTCGCCAATTCCTTATTTGAATATGAAAGGGATTGTTGAGCGGGATCTGACGCCGAAAGAAGCTTATTATGTTTTCCAATCCTATTGGTCTGAGAAACCGATGGTGCGCCTATATGGTCATTCCATGCCGGTGCGCTGGGGAGCCGATGGCGAGCGGAAGATGATCAAGGTGTATTCCAATGCGGAGGAAGTGGAACTGTTCCTCAATGGCGAAAGCCTTGGCGTGAAGCGCCGCGACTCACAAGATTTCCCATCCGCAGGTTTGCGTTGGGAGACGGAACTGCGTGTTGGCGAGAACCATTTGCGCGCAGAAGCGGTTCGTGGCGGTGTTACAGTGAGCGACGAGTTGAGTTTCCGATATCAAACGGAGTCATGGGGCGAGCCGGCGCAGCTGGAGTTGACGACAACAACGCTGGAAGACGGCAGGGTATATGCAGAAGTGCTCGCCTATGATGCGGCAGGCGTATTTTGCCCGGATGCAGTGTCCTTTGTCCGGTTTGGATTAGCCGGTGACGGCAAGCTGCTGGACAATCTAGGTACGATTCGCGGTTCGAGACTTACACAATTAGCGTCAGGCCGTGCGGGGATTTATATAGATCCGTATGGCGGTTTGCCGGCTGGGATTACGGTGACGGATTTTGTAAGTGCAGGTGGTCCGGCCTCGTCACTGATATCTAAGTTGGATGGCAGCCGTGATGGGCAGCGCTCGTATACATCTGTTATCAGTGCCGCTTGTGAGGGAATGCCTACCGTTACTCAGGTAGTTGTAGTGAAGGGTTGAAACCATTAATAGGAGGTTATAACGATGAGTGTGAACCAAACAGCAACATGGAATGCTGCTCAAAAGTTTGAAGAAATTATGCCCCAAGTCTGGGAAGCGCTGCAGGTAAAAGTGGATCGTATGATCGAGCAGCTTGGTGACAAATCACCCCATGTCGCGAAGGAAGACGGACTGTACGATGACATGCGGATCGATTGGTGGACATCCGGCTTCTGGCCGGGAATTCTTTGGATTCTTTATGATGTGACAGGAAAAGAACATTATAAGGAAGCTGCATGGCGCTGGGATGAAAAGCTGGAGCAAGCTAGCATTCGGACCAACAATTTTCATCACGATGTGGGCTTTCAATATTTGCCTACAGCGGTTATTAAGCATAAACTGACTGGCGACAGCGATGGTTTGCGCCGCGGCCTGCAGGCCGCTAATTTCTTGGCAGGCCGTTTTAACCTGGCTGGCAGCTTCCTTCGGGCATGGAATCAGGAGAAAATCGGCTGGTCCATCGTCGACTCCACCATGAACCTGTCCATCCTGTTCTGGGCAGCGGAAGCGACGGGCGACCCGCGTTTTGAGCAAATCGGCAGAGCCCATGCGGATACGGTCGTTGACAAGTTTATCCGCGAAGACGGTTCGGTGAATCATATCCTGAGCTTCGATCCGAAGACGGGAGAGCTTATTGAATCCTTAGGCGGCCAAGGTGCAGGACCGCAGTCAGCATGGAGCCGTGGAGCCTCATGGGCGCTGAATGGGCTCGCGAACGTCTACCGTTATACGGGAGAGGTGCGTTACTTGCGTGCAGCACAACGTGTAGCGAATTATTTTCTGGCGTGCCTGCCGGAGGATCATGTGGCGCATTGGGATTTCCGCGCGGCTGAATCGCTGGATGCTGAGCCTCGGGATACATCGGCTGCTACTTGCGCCGCATCGGGGTTGATTGAGCTGGCCGAATTTTTGCCGGCTGTTGAAGGCAATGTATACCGCCGCGCAGCGGAGCGCATCCTGCTGTCGCTTACACAGAATTACGGGACATGGGATCAGCCGGAGCATCAAGCTATTTTGCTAGAAGGCACAGGTAACAAACCGGCCGGGCAAAACATTAATGTATCACTTATCTACGGTGACTACTATTACGTGGAGTCGATCGCCAAACTGCTGGGTTGGAAGCAGCGGATTTTCTAGGAGGATGCCATTTCCAACACAGGCATAAGCAGCCGTCAGGGATGTTCCCTGACGGCTTTTTAACATATATGCTGGGGTAAACGAAGCTACTCCTCGTTCCAACGGCTCCTTCCTGCGCAATGAAGGGAACAACAGGGCGCTATTTCATCGAAATAGGCTTTTTTTCGCGTGGAGGGGAACTGTGGGCCGCTAATTGTGCGTTTTCTTAAAGAAAACGGGATCATGCGGTCAAATAAGGGCTTGTAGTTCCGCTTGAACGCGGAAACGAGCTGAGTTTGCTAGAATAACGGCCTGTGGTTCCTCAAAAAGCTAAGCTTTTCTGGATATCTGAATTCAAGATAGTTCTCATCATCATTCTGTATTATGCAGATGTGCAAAAATCAAAGTATCATGGTTACGCGGTCCAAAAATAATAAAGGAGGAACGCGTAATGAAAAGAAACACGGTTACTGTTCTTATAGGAGGCATCGCGGCAATGATGGTAGCGATGGGAATCGGAAGATTCGCGTTTACTCCCATCCTGCCGATGATGATGGAAAACCATCTGTTCTCACCAGCCGGAGCGGGTTATCTGGCTTCAAGCAATTATTTGGGGTATTTAATCGGAGCGTTTCTTCTGACCCTGGTTCAAGTGAATAACCGGTCAAGGCTGCTGCTTGTTGGGTTGATCGGAAGCATTGTGACGACTTGGGGAATGGGGGAATTCCACAGTCTTGAGATATGGCTTTTGCTCCGGTTTTTATCGGGTCTTGCCAGCGCGGTTGTGTTCGTCATCGCATCCAGCATGGTTATGGATCGCTTATCGCAGCTCCAAGCCGGCATTTTTTACGGTGGCGTGGGAGCGGGCATTCTGTTGACCGGATTTTCAGTTCCGATGCTTGCAAAGACCGGCGATTGGATCGAAGTATGGAAGGGACTGGGTTTGATCAGTTTGCTCCTAGGTTTGGCAGCTTGGTATTTGCTGCGGGACAAGCATTCCGGAGCGAAGACGGTTCCATCGCCTCGTAACGAGCAATCTTCGGGGGTTCGTCGGATATTGATATGGTTGACGATTGCCTATGGGTTGGAAGGTTTAGGCTATATCGTTACGGGGACTTACCTTGTAGCGTATGCTAAGACGGTTTCCAATCTCCCGAATATCGCATCGCTCAGCTGGATCCTAGTTGGTATCGCTGGAGCGCCTTCGTGTATCTTGTGGTCGAAGCTGGCTTCTCAATGGGGAAAAAAGTGGACTTTGACTTTCTCGATGATCTTACAATCCGTTGGCATTGCAATTCCGGTGCTTATTCATTCATCAACGGCCGTGTTTGTCGGCGCCTTCCTGTTCGGTGCAACTTTTATGGGGATCACGATGTTGACCGTTTCTTTTGCCAAGGATTTGTATCCGCAGAATAACCGGAAAATAATTGGGCTGCTGACCACTTTCTTCGGCTTGGGGCAAATCATCGGACCACTCATTGCCGGTCATCTGATATCGGGAAATGGAAGCTACTTGTCAGCCTTGATTGGAGCTGCTCTTATCGTCCTCTTGGGCGCGGTGAGCCTGCCGCTGGGTATTGGCAGCACTGATCGGAAACAGCTCAAACTGAGTAGGTAACGTGAAAATTAACGCCGAAATGTGCCGGGCATGGGCACGTCGTTTTTCGGTTAGCTATATGAATTAGAGATGCCCGGTATCATTATTCTGTATTATTCAGGATAACTATTCTCATGTATGATGAGGGAGTTGATCGGGCACTTATATTTTTTAAATAAAACCTACCTTTTAATAGGTAAACAAAGGAGCGTATAAACATGAATTTTCAAAACAAAACAGTCGTCATTACAGGTGGAAGCAGCGGTATTGGAAAAGCAGCCGCAATGGAATTTGTTAAACGAGGGGCGAACGTAGTCATCAATGGACGCCGCGAACAAGAGCTGGCAGAAACGGCAAGAGAGATTGATCCAACGGGTGCAAAGATCGGATATGTGGTGGGTGACATTTCAGATCCCCAAACTGCTGAACGTTTAATCAACGAAACACTGTCTCGCTTCGGACGTATCGACACGCTTGTGAATAACGCGGGTATCTTTATTGCGAAGCCATTCACAGAAATTACTGAAGCCGAATTTGGATCTGTTCTATCGACCAATGTAGATGGGTTCTTCCATGTTACTCAACGAGCGCTGTCCGTGATGCAGAAAGCAAGTTCCGGCCACATCGTCAACATTACGGCAAGCGGTGCTGCCGAGCAACCGATCAAAGCCGTGCCATCTGTGCTTGCTGCACTTTCCAAAGGAGGCTTGAACGCTGCTACGAAATCGCTGGCGATTGAATATGCGGACAAGGGGATTCGCGTGAATGCTGTCGCTCCAGGAGTTACGAAGACGCCAATGCATTCGGTTGAGACCCATGATTATTTAGCTCAGCTGCACCCAGTTGGCCGAATGGGCGAAGCTCAGGATATTGTTGACGCCATTATCTACCTGGAATCAGCACAATTCGTGACAGGTGAGATTCTGCATGTCGATGGCGGACAAAATGCTGGACAGTGGTAAGCTGTAAATAATTTTCTGGATCAAGACAAATACTGAATAATATAGGAGGATGGGGTTTATGCTATATGAACTGCGGATTTATGATGTGACTCCCGGGAAAATGGATGCAATATTGAATCGGTTTCGGGATGGTACGATTAGCATTTTTGCTAAACATGAGATGAAGGTAACGAATTTTTGGGTAGACGCGGACGAATCCAAAGAGCGGTTGTATTACGTGCTTGAGCATCCAGACATGGCTTCCCGTGAACGGAATTTGCAAGCTTTTTTCGAGGATCCAGAATGGCTGGAGCTAAAAGAAAAAAGCGAAGTAGACGGACCTCTGCATGAGAAAATAGAAGTCGTCTACATGAAAAAAGCACCTTTTTTCAAGTAAAGAAATCTGTGGAAACATATGAAATCGTAGGTCAACCAGGATGTCTGGTTGGCCTTTTTCGTTCGTCCATCCATCATCCAATGTTGGAAATAAGCCAAAAAAATGGTAACATTTGTGACCTTAATTACTGTTATTTTCTATACTTAAATTCCAAATTTTTCATCCGTATACTCTGAACTGGAGCCCTCTTAACATTATGCTTGATTTTAAACCGCACTCGGTCTTAATATGAAATAAATAGAATATATTGGTTTTAATCTAGTGTCGAAACTGAATCTCATATCATTTTCACCTGTCAGTATTCCTAGCATACGATGTAGGAAGGTGGTGGTGAAAAGTGATATTAACAGTTGCGGGCTGGATGATTTACACATTATGGGCCATATTTGGATTAATGATTATCCATTTTCTAATTTCCTTCTTCAAAATGTTCTGGGAAGGAGCTTTCGATGTTACATTTGTACTAGGTTATTTAAAAGATGTCCTCTATTATGTTTTACCTTTGAATGTGCTCGTAAATTTAGTTTCAATCGATCCCACAGGTTGGATTCTTGTGATCTTTTATTTCATCTGTGGGGTCGCTGTCATTCTCAAATATTTATTGGATATCAAAAGAATTTTCCAATAAATAACTAGCGGGCCTTCTTTAAGTTGGTCCCAGGAAAGGAAGTGATGCCATGAGGAGATATCAGTGGATTAGGTGGCGAAAATTCATCCTCTGGCTAGCAGCCCTCGTTATTATCGGTGTGTTGTTATGGGTAGGAGGGCCGACCTATTGGAATGCCGCGTTAACCATCGCCAGCTTGTTATTCCAGTTGTTATTCGCAGTACTATTCATGATCATCCAGTTCGTAGCACTCTTCTGGTTTCTTGCCAGGGGACGCACCTACTGGATATTGCCTGGCGAGACCGGCGCAACCTGGGACGATTATCGGGGGAACCCCGAAATTGTTGAGAATGCGAAGCGGATTGTGACCCTGCTCAAAGGGGTCAAGGAGTTCAAGGAGATGGGTGGGGAGGCAATCCGTGGATTGTTGTTATGCGGGCCTCCCGGCACCGGGAAATCTTACTTGGCTCAAGTAATTGCCAATGAAGCGCAAGTGCCTTTCGCTTACGCTTCAGCTCCAAGCTTTCAGAACATGTTCTTCGGCGTAGGTAACCTGAAAGTAATGGGGATCTTCCGGAAGGCGCGGAAGCTAGCGAGAGTGTACGGCGCCTGCATTATCTTCATTGACGAGATCGATGCGATCGGCATGAGTCGTCAAGGGGGCGCTGGCGCAGGTATGATGGGAATGATGGGCATGGGCGGAGGCTCCGGCCTGCTCAATGAGCTTCTCTTGCAGATGGACCCGCCGAATATCGACAGCTCCAAAATCGCCAAGATGCTCCGTTCGCTGGGGCTGCGCCGCAAAAAGGCGGAGAGGCCAGCGGTACTGACAGTCGCGGCAACGAACTTGCCTGACGTCCTGGACTCTGCTTTGCTGCGGCCAGGTCGATTCGACCGGCAGCTGTGGGTCGATGTTCCCGACTATGACGGACGGGTAGACATCTTCCAGTACTACTTGAAAAAAGTGAAAACGGACGCATCGCTTACTGCGGAAGCAGCGGGGCTCGACTCCATCGGATACAGCCCGGCGCAGATCAAGCATATCGTGAACGAAGCCGTTGTCATCGCGCATCAACGTGGCGCCCAAGTGGCTAGTTACGAAGACTTTCGAGCTGCGATGGAGACCTACGAGTGGGGGCTTAAACAGCCGCTTCGTTCGATGAGAGACGATGAGAAGCGGAATGTGGCCTACCACGAGGCGGGCCATGCGGTGGCACAGTTCCTGCTTAAGCCGCATGAACGCGTGTGGAAGGTGACGATTATTCGCCGTGGCGGTGCACTCGGACTCGCTGCGACGAAACCGACGCATGAGCGTTATAACCGAAGCGACAGTGAGATTTTAGCAGAAATTCAAGTCTGTCTGGCTGCTCGTGCCGTGGAAGAGGAGTTCCTGAACAAGAAATTGAATGGGGTAACTTCGGATCTCCAGCAGGCAACATTGCTGGCAGGATCATACTTGGGGATGGTTGGGATGGGCGATGAACTGTTCAGTTTTCTCGCTATCGGCTCCCATGCTGAGGGTTTGAAGGCGCTCCGGCCTAAAATTAATGAGCTGCTGAAAGATCAGATGCTCGAAGTGAAGAAGCTCGTCAAGGAATACGACGGTTTCGTACACGCCATTGCAGAAGAGCTGCTGAAGCGCGGTGATCTAACCGGAGATGAGATTGAAGAAATCTTCGTGCAGCTGTACGGACATAGTCGGCCTATTCTGCCCGATGTGAAGCCGCCAGTGCTCAATGCGCCGAGCAAAGAAGCACCGGCAAAACTGCTTGAAAAGAATGAGGAGGAATCCAAGGATTCCGAATAAATGAGCTGTCCCAGCGGGAGGTTGATACCGCTGGGGCATTTTTGTTCCTCCCCGGCAAACAGGGAACTAGAGGGCGCTATTCATCGAAATAGGCTCTTTTTCGCGCGGAAGGGAACTGTGGGCCGCTATCTGACCGTTTTCTTCAAGAAAACGGGGTTAGGCGCTCAAATAACGCCCTGTAGTTCCGCTTAAACGCGGAAACGGTCGAATTTGCTAGAATAGCAGCCTGTGGTTCCTCAATGTTGTATCGTTGATCAACTTAACTCATGCCATACCACACCTATATACTTTATTATTCAATAGAGGTAGCATGAAGAAGAAACCTGCCTATCTGGAAAGGATGTCACGAGATGAATGCTTTCACGAAACGCAAAAAAGAACTGGAACAATACACTCCAGCACCAACGCTCGATAGGAACAGCATCGATACTTTTTGGAGCAGCACGCTCGAAGCGGCATCCCGGCAGCCGCTATCGGTCCGAAGGGAGCGGCAATCTCCGTTATTTCCTTCTGTTCGGATGGACAAGCTGACCTATCTCGGCCATGACGGCACGCCAATTAACGCGTGGTTTCTCGTCCCTGATGGACCGAGTGGGAGCCAGAAGCCGCCTTGTGTCGTCATGTTCCCCGGTTACGGTGGAGACAGAGGCCTTCCTGAGCGGTACGCCGTCTGGCTGCTGCTCGGCTATGCCGTTCTGGCCGTTGACGCCAGAGGCCAAACCGGAGAAACGGGCAATCTCCTTCAGGATGATGCCGGTTCTTCGAGGGGCTGGGTTTCGCAGAACCTGCTCAACAAGGAGCGCAGCTATTATTTGGCGCTTGCGCTGGATGTCGTTCGCGCCGTGGAAGCCGCCCGGCAGCAGCCCGAAATCGATGCTCGCCGGATAGCCGTTGTCGGCGCAAGCCAAGGCGGCGGCATGGCATTGCTCGCTGGAGCACTCAGCACTCATGTCAAGGCAGTCGTTGCCGACATTCCGAATATGTGCCATTTAGACTATGGCATTCTGCATTCCACAGGTTCCCTTACGGAGAATGCCAACTACTTGAAACGCCATCCGGATAAGCTGGGACAGGCTTTAGAATCATTGGCTTATTTCGACATTGTGAACCTTGCTCATCGTATTCAGGCTCCTGTGCTGATGTCGGTCGGTTGGAAGGACACCGTCTGCATGCCGGATACGATATATGCCGCGTATAACTGGTTGACTTGTTCAAAACGCATCTACGATTATCCATTTTCGGGACATGAAACGAGTGAAGAGCATCACAGAAAAGTTATTCGCTTTTTGCAAGAATGCTTTAGTGAGTGATTTGAGTTTGTGTTGGAGGCGAAAATGATGACGGTTAACAGCCATTTACGATTAGATGTTCAACAATCCTGGTGGGCGATGTCGGGACTAGGAAACGGTGAAGCGGAATGGTCCATGGAGCAAAAATTCGAGATGCTGGCGGAAGCCGGCTTCACCGGTATTTTAGGAAGATTGCCCCAAAGGGAAGAAGCGGATAAATGGCATCGTTTGCTGCAGGAATACAATTTTAGTTTTGGGGTGCAAATGGTTCCCTTCCCGCGTGCGGGAGAGGATATCACGGTTTTCCTGCAGGCGGCCAAACAATTCGGAGCCCGCTATATCAACGCCCAAGTGCTTGATCAATATACGGTCGGGTTCGAAGCCATCTCCGGGTTGAATGGGCTCATTCAGCAAGCCGAGGAAGTGGGAATCCCATTCTTCGTTGAAACGCACCGCGGACGTGTGACCCAAGATCTGCTTCGGACAGCAGAATATGTACAGGCGCTTCCAAAGCTTCGGTTAACGAACGACCTGTCTCACTACATCGTCGGTTCTGCCATTGGCGAAGAAGGAGCTGACCCGATGACAGAGAACTTATTCGCTAAACTGCTGCAGCGCACTTCAAGCATTCATGCCCGGGTATCGAACGGCAACCAAGTTCAGGTGGATATCGGAGAGCTTGGCGAGCATCCGATGGTGAAACATTTTGCCGGGTGGTGGAGTGAAGGGATGAGGCAATGGGCGCAAACAGCTGCTGAAGGGGATTCTTTTCCGTTTGTGTGTGAGCTGGGACCGGCTTCTTATGCGATGGTCAGAGATGGCGGGAAGGAAATTTCCAATCGCTGGGAGCAAGCGCTCGTTTTCAAAAAAATCGCAGAGGAATTATGGCATGCCATCCATTCGAATTGAACTGCTCATACACGCACCGGCAGAAGTTATCTTTGATTTGGCCAGAAGCATTGATATCCATGCGAAGTCAACCGCTCAGACCAGGGAAAGACCGATCGCAGGCCGCACAAGCGGACTGATCGAACTGGGAGAGACCGTAACTTGGGAAGCAATCCATTTTGGGATCAAACAGAAGCTGACTGCGAAAATAACGGAAATGGCACGCCCATCTTATTTTGTTGATGAACAAGTTCGCGGTGCTTTCAAAAATTTCAAGCATACCCACGAATTTGTTCCTATCGAAGGCGGAACGCGGATGATTGATACCTTCATATATACTTCACCGATGGGTGTTCTAGGGAAATTAGCGGATAAATGGTTCTTGGAAGCCTATATGCGTGACTTTTTATTGCAGAGGAACCTGTATATCAAGTCTGCGGCAGAGGAAGCAGTGAGACAAATTTAAGGCATCGATGATGCCGATTGTGAGACATAAAAGGGAATCCCGCAGGCCGCGATAAGAGGCTGGGATTCCTTTTTACTTTTTTTTGCAGATATCTTGACAGTTTTATTGAGAAACATTATCATTTGATATATTAAGTGAAATTGAAAATCATTATCATTTAGTTCAAGCTATCAACCACATCACGGGGGTGTCCCATACATATGATTAACGAAAATGAAGTCGGAATGGGCATGGGAACCATGCAAGTGCTTGCTGATTATCAACTGGAGCGTTGGATTCGGAGCCATACGCAAGTTATCGGTAAGGACCGACCGGATGAACCGGATTGGAAACAGCTTACACAATATGCCGCGTATCACGCGATTAACGAATGGTACTCGCTGCCGCTCAAGTCTCGAACGTTTCTGACCTTAACGAAATTGTTTGAGCGGCGCTGGACGAATAAATTTCGCAAGTTTGATTCACTTGGATGCTACGGGGATGTTAAGCGAAGCGTGCTTATGCATCTGTACAAAGCACTTACCGGGATAAATGCAGTGGATTGCCCGCTGATGCTTTTTGAAAGCAGCAATGTGTGGGTTGAAGAACTTAACTTGGGTTTGTCTATGATTATGCAAGTCATGGAGCCGACGAAAGATTCGTTCGTCATTCATAAATATATGATGGAAGAAAACGATGCAGCGGTGCAGATGTTTTTCCATATGACCGTCGTATATTGCTATAAAGCATTTGGCAAAATGCCGGAGCGTCTGCAGGTGTGGAATATGATGAATGGCAAGCAATACCGGATGAATCCGGAGGATATGGATCTAAGCAGCTCCATGGACTATCTAAAACTTGTTTCAGAAGTATATATGCAAAATGATAACTGTCCGTGCTGCTCCGGCCGGTTAGTCATGTAAAAAGTAGGAGAGATATCATGCTGATCTCAACACTGCATTCCGGCATTAAGTATAAAAATGAGCATAAATTCAGACCATTTTATAGGAGACTGGGGAGTATAGCGATACGTTAGGTTGATCCCCACAATCCCCCTCTCAACGATTCCGTTGGCAGGGGGATTCTTCATGTCTTTTACTTATGCAGGAGCAATTTACGATAGGCGCTTGGGGTTAGGCCGGTGTGTCTTTTGAACAGCCGGTTAAAATAATCGGCATTCTGGAAACCTGAAGCGTGCATCACTTCATAGACTTTCAAATCCGGAGACGCCAGAAGGCGGCAGCTATGTGTTATTCTTTGTTTTTGAACGAAACGCATGTAGCTGGTACCCAGATGCCGATGGCAGATCCTCAGAATCTGGCGCTCGCTCAACTGGAATTTCTCAGTTAGCATCGGTAACGTATAGTCATCGGGCATCGCGTGAGTAAGGTAATCAAGGAATTGTTCAACGTTGCGGTTTGAGCTTCTAGTTGGGGGAAGGGTCAATAACTCTTTATTGGAGTCACTCATGTGCGCCATCATAGTGGCAAACCGCCATTCGGAGCAGCGAATTAACAATACGAGCAGTTCAGTAACCAAAGCCATGGCCTGAGTTAAATAAGCCGCATCTCGCTTGGCCAGAATGTCCTGCATGCTTTCACTGATTCTGCGAATAGCGCCCAGATGATCGGCTGCCTTGGCCCAGCGCTGCAGGGAGTCAGTGCGATCCCCTTTGCCAACCAGCCAATCGATCAATTGCTTGATGGATAAGTCGGGAAGGCAAATCTTCAAATGTTCAAGCCATTCCGAGCGAATCATGATATTACGGACGATCAGCGGGGCGGCACGCTTGGCCGGTGAAGGACGAAAAACGTGAGAAACACCGATGGGCAGGGCGAAGACATCCCCCTCCTGAACGTGCATAGGTTGGCCATCGATATACTGAATGCCTTTGCCATCAAGCACTACAACAATCTCTATAAAATCGTGAACATGCTCTAGCAGCCATTGTGTTTCTTTGACTTCATTCACATAAAGAAAACCGTTATCTTCGATGTATTCAGCGGCGAAATAGGAACCCAGCTTTCTTGGCATGGTCACATTGCTCCCTCATTTCTTGGGACGATGTCCGAAATGGTGGTAGGTAGGTCTGTTTTGTAAGTGGTTGCAAGATTACTTCAATTATACAATATAGACAGGTTTCGAAACTATGGGATGGTCTAAGAGGTGAGCGACGAAGATGGCAAATTATGAAGCAGCAGCCTATTATTTTCCCAATTACCATCGGGATAAGCGAAATGATGCATGGCACGGAGAAGGATGGACGGAATGGGAGCTAGTGAAGCGCGCGGAACCTAAATTCCCCGGCCATCAGCAGCCGAAAGTGCCATTATGGGGTTACGAGGATGAAGCGGATCCAGCCGTCATGGCTCGCAAAATAGCAGCAGCGGCCGATTATGGCCTTACAGCATTCATCTTTGATTGGTACTGGTATGAGGATGGCCCCTTCTTGCAGCGAGCGCTGGATGAAGGTTTCCTGCAAGCTCCGAATAATGACCGGTTGAAATTTGCCATTATGTGGGCGAATCATGATTGGATCGACATTCATCCCGCTCAGCGCAGCCGACCTTACAACGTGCAGGCCGAAGGCCAGATCAGCGAGAAGGGCTTCATTGAAGCGACGGACCATATGATTCAGAACTATTTTTCACATCCATCCTATTGGCATGTCAATGAAGGGCTTTATGTCTCGTTCTACGAAATTCACAGCCTGATTCGTGGTTTAGGCGGAATGGAGGAAACGGCGCGAATTTTACAAGAGTTCCGAGAAAGAGTACGAGCGGCCGGATTAGGGGAGCTGCACTTAAATGTCGTCGTTTGGGGACTGCAAATTCTGCCTACTGAGCAAAAGATTGCGAATATCCATGAAGTGCTGGAGCAGCTTGGTCTAGACAGTATTTCTTCGTATGTATGGATTCATCATCAGCCTCTGGATCTGTTCCCGGAGACGGACTATGCAGCCATTGTTGAGAAGTCTCAGCTTGATTATGAAACCTTCACGGCAGATTATAAGCTGCCTTATTATCCGAATGTGACGATGGGCTGGGACTCCTCTCCGCGAACGGTGCAATCGGAAACTTTTGAAGATTTGGGGTATCCCTACATGGCTACCCTCGCTGGGAATACACCTCAAGCGTTTAAGATGGCTTTGGAGGGTGTCAAAGCATTTCTCGATCGTGGCGTGACGCAACCTTCCATCTTCACCATCAATGCGTGGAACGAATGGACGGAGGGCAGCTATTTGGAGCCGGATACGATCAATGGAATGGCCTATTTGGAAGCGATTCGAGATGTATTTGGCGGCAGGCCGCAAGAGGGAGAAGGAGCCTCTACGAAAAAAACACTTGAACGCTAAGTGGACTTGTCGTACAGTTTTAATAACCTTAAGTCGGAGCTGGCCCTTCATCTTGGAGGGCTGGCTATTTATATTTCTAGAAGGAAAGAAGGGGCTTACAACGAGACTTTACGCATTTATGTTGTTTTACGCAGTTATTTATATGGGGAATGCGGTGTACGGCACATTTTTACCGGTCTACCTGTATAACGTCAAATTTTCTCAGGAGCAAATCGGCATGCTGCTCAGCCTTGGACCCCTAGTTGCCATGTTAGGTCAACCGATCTGGGGAGCGCTTGGTGATCGTTCCAAAACCAAAAATAGTGTGCTTGCGTTGCTGTTGATCGGGAGCGGCATTTCCATTATGTTCTTCTCGCTTTCACATCAGTTCATTTATTTGCTTATATTAATTTGCGTGTTTATGTTTTTTCAAACGTCTATTTTCGCGTTAAGCGATGCGATTACACTGGAAGAATTGGATCGTCGTCCCAAATGGAATTTTGGTTGGATCCGCCTTGGGGGGACCATCGGTTTCGCCACGATGTCGCTGGTGTTCGGGATCGTCGCCAAATCGCATATTAACTCCATGTTCCCTGTCTATGCAGGAACGATGCTTGCGGGATTACTGCTGTTATGGTGTTTTCCGCCAGCGGCGAGCCGTCAGGTCAACGTAACCGGCAAACGGTTTCGCGAGCTTTTCCGCAATGGCAAGCTGATGTTTTATTTGGGCATTAATTTCATTGTACAAGTTACACTGGGCTATTATTATGCTTTTTTCCCCATTTACTTCAAGGAAATGGGGGCCGATAGCTTGCTGCTCGGCTGGTCGATGGTCATTTCTTCGATGAGCGAGCTGCCGTTCTTACTGTTTTCCGGCTGGATCTTCAAGCGTGTTTCGATCTCGATGATTTTGATCATTGCCGCACTCGCGTCTGGCATCCGGTGGTTCTTATTTTCCATCATTGATCAACCGCATTGGATTTTGCCTGTACAGGCGCTGCATGGTGTGATTTTCATCGTATTGTCTGTCACCTTGGCGACATTCATTAACCGTGAAGTGCCTGCCGAGTGGAAAGCCAGCGGTCAGACGCTGAACGGCTTGCTCAGTCTTGGAGCCGCCCGCATCATCGGCAGCTTCTTTGGCGGAATCATGAGCGCCGCTTACGGCATGAGACAAGTTTTTCTATACAGCTCATGGGTGTCTATGGCGACTGTGGTTGTATTCGGGCTCGTCGTTTGGCTGCGGAGGAAGCAGAATGTGCCGAGTGCATCGTTGACGAAGTAAGCTTAAGGACAAATTAGAGCCTGTAGTTCCCATGAATAGAACCTGCTAATACCTAACCCTGACGGATTTGATCCGTCAGGGTTTTTCTTAACCAAGGTAAAAATCGTGCACAAATAAGTGGAATTAATGCTTGATTTTGTGTTTTCACTTGCTTCCGCTTGGATGATCATACATTTATTCGGATAGATCGACAAAATCATACAAATTAGACTCCTTTCCGATGCAACTAAAGACTTGTATAATATTAGGAAATGAAGCATCCATAGCTGTGACCGGATTCCTGACATGATCGGAAATCCGTTTTTTTATGTAGAGACAGGGGTGTATACGATGTATAAAATCGTGATCGTTGATGACGAAGTGGAAGTCAGAGAAGGCATCAAAGAGAGCATCGATTGGGAACGGCACGGCTTTGAATGTATTGGCGACTACAGGAATGGCAGCGAAGCTTTGGAAGCCATCGCAGAACTTCGGCCTGATCTCGTTTTGTCGGATATCTGCATGCCGTTTATGGACGGAATTGAATTAACCAGGCAGATTCACTTGAATTATCCGTATATTAAGGTGATTATCCTGACAGGCCATGACGAGTTCGATTATGCCCAGAAAGCACTGCGCTTGAAGGTGCATGATTATATCGTCAAACCAATAACGGCAAACGAACTTCGCCTACTCTTGGATAAAGTCAAAGATGAGATGGATAAGGAAGCTGAAAACCGTGAGAATCTTTCACTCCTGAAGATGCAGCTTCATCAAAGTTTGCCTTTGTTAAGAGAGCGGTTTCTTGAGCAGTTAGTGGGCGGTACTTTGCGGGATGACCGGGTACAAGAGAGATTTGCGTATTTCGGCTTGCCGCCAATTGCCCCGCCTTATCTGGTTGTTGCGATTGACATCGACGACTTTGACGATATAAAGAAAGAGAAATGGCAAAACGATCCGGAGCTTTTCCGATCCGCAGCCTTCAATATTGTGCAAGAAGTGACGGAGGGGAAAAACGCCATCGTCTTTCGGACGAGGGAGGAGCGAATGGTTGTCATTTTCTCCGGCGAAGCGGAAGAAGGGGCCTATGAAGCTGCGCTTAATGTATCGGAAGTAATTCGTTTCTGCATGGAGAAATACTTGAAATTCACTGTGACCGTCGGTGTCGGTACGTTGTCCAGATCCTTACGCGAGCTCCCGCAGTCTTACAATGGAGCGATTTCTGCACTGGATTACCGTTTTTTGCATGGGAAAAATAAGGTCATTTCGATCCTCGACATGGAAGGCGCCAAGAAACCGGCGCAGCAGCTGGATATCGAGTGGAATCGCAGGTTTGCAACGCTAATCAAAACAGGGACGCTCGAGGAAGCTTACGCTTTGACGGGGCAGCTAATAAGTAATTTAAAGGCATCTTTGATGCCAATAGGAGCTTGTTATCTCCAAATTCAGGCGATTATTATAGCCATTATGACCACCATTCACGAGCTTGCAGGAAATGATAGTGCTCATTTTCAAGGCCATGACATTGTGATCAAAGATATTAATCGCTTCAAAACGTTGGACGAGATTGAAGCTTGGCTCAAGTCGATTTGCAGGGAAGCTATTTCCTATATTTCGGAGCAACGAAACGATCAGACGAAAATGCAAGTTCGGAGCGTGACCGAATATATCGACGAGCACTATTCCGACGAGAACCTCACGGTCGATGACCTCTGCCGTCATGTGCATTTGAGCAGAAGTTATTTCAGCACCGTTTTCAAGCAGCACAAAGAACAGACGATCATGGAATATGTAACAAGGGTCCGCATTGAAAAAGCGAAGGATTTGCTGCAGCATACGGCACTGAAATCCTATGAAGTCGGGGCGAAAGTAGGCTATTCCGATCCGCAATACTTTAGTGTGTTGTTCAAGAAAAACACGGGAACATCCCCTAAGGAGTACCGAGAAAAGCTGTTAAGGGAGAAAATCCAATGAGAAAAGAAAAGGATGTCGGCATGTTTCTTTTTAAATTTAGAAGCATCCAATCCAGTATTTCTGTCGTCTTTTCTTGCTTGATTTTATTTTTGATAACGATTACAAGTTATATTTCCTATCAACTCTCGGCTGACGCGGTAGAAATGAATTCCAAGCACTACATAGCTGAAATTATTCAACAGGTTAATATCAACATTCAATCCTATATAACCAACATGGAAGATATCTCTATGCTGGCCTCCACGAACAAAGATGTGAAGTATTATATTACGGGAAACAGCTTCATTAGCGAAGAGGAACGTAGACCGTATGAGAAACGAATCTCGGATTTATTTCAATCGATTTTAATCACACGCAAAGATATTGCCTCAATCATGGTTTTTGGCTATAACAACCGTTTTGTTTCTGACCGCAGGATTACAAGTTTGAATACGAACTCCGGGTTCGAGGAACAGCCGTGGTACAAAAACGCGAAAGCGGAAGGCGGCAAATCCGTCATTTCTGCACCGCATGTCCAGAACCTTATTCAAAACGAGTATCGCTGGGTGGTTTCACTCAGCCGGGAGTTGAAGAGTGCAGACGGCATAACGGGAGAAGGTATTTTTTTAGTTGATCTCAATTTGAGTGTCTTGAATGAAATTTGCAGCCATATTAACTTGGGCAAAAGAGGTTATGTGTTTATCATCGACAAGGATGGAAGCCTCGTGTACCACCCCCAGCAGAAGCTGATTAACAGCAATCTCAAGACGGAGATGATCGATCAGGTGAAGCAGTCCGGCAGCGGTAGCTTCGTTACCGGGGAAGGGAATAAGAAACGGATCTATACGATCCAAGAAACACATTTCGGCTGGAAAATCGTTGGGGTCGCCTATGCCAGCGAGCTGATTGCCAACCAGAATCAAATTAATCTGTCTTATTTTTTATGGACGATTCTAGCCTTAGTCATCGCGTTATACCTCTCCTTTTTCATCTCTCGCCATCTATCCAGACCAATCAAACTTCTACAGAGCAGCATGAAACAAGTGGAAAAAGGAGATTTCAACATCCGTTCGGAATTTCGGAGCGGGAATGAAATCGGACAATTGGGTCAGACTTTCAATATCATGGTAGGCCGCATCAAAGATTTGATGAATCAAATTATTCAAAATGAAGAAAGCAAACGCAAAAGCGAAATGAAGCTGCTGGAAGCGCAAATTAATCCTCATTTTTTATACAACACACTGGATTCGATTATCTGGATGGCGGAGCGAAAAAAACACGAGGAGGTCGTTCTGATGACTTCATCGTTAGCCAAGCTGTTTCGCGCGATTATTAATAAAAACAATGAAACCGTCCCCGTTCGAGTGGAAATTGAGCATATCACCAACTATTTGTTGATTCAAACGTTACGGTACAAAGACAAGCTTGATTTTCAAATCGACGTAGAACCCGGGATTCTTGATATTCATATCCCCAAAATTATTTTGCAGCCTATTGTTGAGAATGCGATCTATCATGGCATCAAAAATAGCTTGGAGCCTGGATTGGTCCACATAACGGGGAAAGAAGACGGGGATACGATTGTTTTTGTGGTTGCGGATAACGGGGTCGGCATGGAGCCGGAGAAGTTGGATCAAATTTTGAAAATGAAAGATGGCATCATCCGAGGTATTGGGGTCAGCAATGTTCATGAACGCATTAAACTTTTTGGGCATGAGTTCGGTTTAAGCTTTCAAAGTGAGAAGTGGGAGGGGACGGAGGTTACCATTGTACTTCCCAAATGTGTCCAGAAAGGAGCGCTAGATGGTTCTTAAAAAGCCAGTGTTTTTGGCCGTGCTGCTCGTCATTGTGTTCGGCTTCTTAGTGGTCTACAGCGTGGAGATGCTGCGCATTACGAATCAGAGAAAGTTTGAGATCGCTGTCGTATTGAAAACGAACAATATTCGTTCCGATTACTGGCAGATGGTGAGTTCAGGGGTAAAGGCGGCCGCCAAGGAGCTGGCTGTCAATATTGATATTACGGGGCCACTATCTGAGACGGACACAACGGGCCAAATTCGCAATTTGAACGAGGCTCTTGCGAAGAAACCTGATGCGATAATCCTGGCAGCGACCGATTACGAAAGGCTTACACCAACGGTAGATAAAATAAGAGCGGCCGGCATCAAGGTGATTCTGATTGACTCCCCGATTCAAACGCACGTAGAAGCAAGTCTTATTGCTACGGACAATATCGAAGCGGGTAGAAAGGCCGGAAAGATATTGGCGGGTGGGCAGAACGGAAGCTTATACCGTGTTATGACACTCAGCAGCAAGAAAGGCTCCATCGTCGAAAAGGATCGTGAGGACGGCTTTAAAGACGCGATTGCTGACTTTCCGGGAGTTGAATATGCTGGAAATTATGTGTTTGACGGGACGGAAGATGGCGCCTATGACAGTGTGAAAAATCTGCTTGCACAGTTTCCCGACATCCGAGGGATTGCTGGCTTGAGTGAAACAGCCGCTCTGGGAGCAGCCAGGGCTGTGAAGGAGAAGCAAAGATTAAATCAAATTAACATCGTTGGTTTCGACAGCTCCATTTACCAGATCAAACTTCTGGAAGAAGGCAGTTTACAGGCAACGATCGTTCAAAAGCCATTTACTATGGGGTATTTGTCCCTGGAAACGGCTGTACAAGCGTTAAACGGGATTAAAGTGACTCCTAAGGTGAATATAGATGCTGTTGTCATAACGAAAGAAAACATGTATACCCAGGAAAATCAAGAGCTTCTCTTTCCTTTGGTGGAAAAATAGGGGTTGAACGGAAGGGTGAATCGAATCGGTGAGAAACTTACATAGACGTACAAAGGTATCTTTGCTAGTAATCCTTCAAATTATGACCACGTTGTTAACCGGATGTATGTGGAGAGATGCACGCCTACCCGTCTCCACCGATCACGAGGCTCAAGCGACTATTTCGTTTGTGGCTCCTGAATACAGCGCGTCTACCAAACCTTATTTTGAAAATGTCGTGAAGGAATTCGAAGTCAAGTATCCCAATATCAAGGTCGAGCTGCAGGTCATCAATTGGGACATTCTCGACAGTGCCTACAATACGATGATTAGCCGCAATCAACCCCCGGATTTGCTGCTCACGAACATTTACGCACATTTCGCGAAAGATGGGCTTCTCAACAACATGGATGAACTTTTCTCCCCGGGATTGAAAGATAAAATTTACCCCTATCTGATGGAGAGCAGTAAGATGAATGGCGTGCAATATACGATTCCTTATGTAACAACACTCCGGGAATTGTATTATAACAAAGATATTTTCAATGATGTCGGTCTGACAGAACCTCCAACAACGTGGACAGATCTGGAAGAAGGAGCACGCATCATCAAAGACAGGAAGCAAGTGGACGGTTTTGGCGTCGATCTGACGGATAATGAAATCTGGGCTTACCTCTCCTATTTCTTCTATGGTGCCGGAGGGGGCTGGATGAAGGATGGCGAATGGACGATCAATTCTCGTGAAAATGTGGAAGGGTTGACTTTCCTCAAGAGCTTGTATGACAAGGGCTTGACGGATCCAGAGCCGGCGATTACGACGCGGGATGAAAAACAGCGAATTCTAGGGAATGGCAAGCTCGGCATGCTGATCTCGGGTAATTATTTCGAGGCAGTCGTACCGCAGGAGTTCCCGGGATTAAAATGGGCCAAAGGGCCGATCCCCGTAAAAGAAGGCCAGACGCCTATGGTCCTTGGCGTACAGGATGTGTGGATGTCGTTCAAAACCGATCATACCAATAAGGACGCGCTGTCTAAATTTCTTGATTTTATTTATGAGGATGCCCGGTATGAAGAGTTTGTTCTCAGGGAGGGATTTCTGCCTACCATTCGAACGGTGGGGGATAAAATGGCGGCAGATGATACCTTGATGAAACAAAATTTAAATGCGATTAAAAATGCAAAGTTCTACCCGATTAATCATCCGGCATGGTCTGCGGTCCTTAATGCAACTAGAAATATGGGTCAGACGGTGCTGCTTGGTCAAATGACGCCGAAACAGGCACTTGACAGGCTGCAGCATATCGCGTTGGAGAAGAGCCGCTAATTTATACATGTTGTGCAAAAGTCAGGAAATCATTCCTGGCTTTTGTTTCGTTGTCCAAAAACAAAGGAAAGACAGTACATTTTCACCTATTTACAGTACTAAATTCAATGGTTGTATAGGAAGAAAATTACTATGATAAAAGTGTGTAAAGGAATTGCGAAACGTAGAAGCGGACGTATTCTTACACGTTTGCTCCGCAAAACTCTTGGGAGGTCTATACGATGATGAAGCCAAAAAAAGCAATGACATGGGGTATGGTATTATCGACGGTGCTGCTGACGTTAACGGCCTGTGGAAGCAACAACGCAAATACGACAACGGCATCTGTGAAGCCAGCTGAAAGCGTTAAGCCTGTGGAAAGCGCGAAACCGGCTGACAGCGCCAAACCGGAGGGAACGAAGCTTGCCGGTGACTTTGAAATTCAATATTTTGTCGGCGGATATGGCGACGCTTGGTGGAAACAAGCCATTGCCGATTTCCAAAAACAAAATCCGAATTTGAAGATTAAAGAATCTGCCGGAGCGAAAATTAACGATCAAATGAAACCCCGTTGGCTGCAAGGCAACCCGCCCGATTTTGTTTACATCGACGGAGCTGGCTCTAACACCAGACAAATGGTAACGGATGATCAGCTTATGGATATTACGGACTGGCTCAAGGATGCCAAGAACGTAGATGGTAAAAAGATTCTCGATCTATTGATCGCTCAGCCGGAAGAGTATAAACCAGGCAAAGCCTTCGCCGTACCGCTTGTTTTTGGATCATGGGGCACGTTCTATGATAAAGCATTATTCAAAAGCAAAGGCTGGCAAGCGCCTGCTGACTTCGAAAGCTTCATGGCTTTAGGAGAGAAAATTAAAGCAGATGGTCAAATGAGCGATTACATTCATACAGGGGTGTACCCTTACTACATCAACGGGGGCTTATTGGACCCGACAATTATCGCTATGAACAACTACGATACCTCCATCTTTAAGAAAATTAATGGGCTTGAAAAAGGTGTTTGGAAGAGCGAGCCGGTCATGAAGTCACTCGCCAAAATCGTGGAAATGAGAGACAAAGGGCTTATCGACAAAGGGTCTCCGGCGCTGAACCATACGGATTCGCAGTCCCAATGGCTGCAGCATAAAGCGGCGTTCATTCCGACAGGCATCTGGGTTGAAAGCGAGATGGCCAAGGACATCCCAGCTGGATTCGAGTTCGGATTCCTGCCATCCATCGGTCAAGACAAAGGCGGCAAGTTCGTAGCGAACCCTTACACCTCCACAGTGGCTATCGCGAAAAAAGCGAAAAATCCTGAGGCAGCCAAAGCGTTCATGCAATTTATTTTCACTGAAAAGCAAAGTAAAGCATGGGCAGAGCTTTCCAAAGCTCCTTCCAACATTAAAGCAGATCTGGAAGGTACGAATGCACCGGCTTTAACCAAAGAAGCAGCCAAGTTCTATAACTCACCGAATACGGTTGTTGCGCCTGAAATCGTCATTCCAGAAGAACTGGTAACAGCAAGAAACAACGCGACAATCGCGCTTACCAAAGGTGAAATTACGCCTCAGCAGTGGGCGGATCGTATGGAAGAAGCAACAGACAAAATCCGCTCCAAAGAAAAGAAATAAGTCACCATAAAGATCTGGCTGATAAGCAGGGAAGCATGCCATCTTACCACTTATCAGTCAGAATTTTAGATAGGAGGGAAGTATGAAAGAGAGAAAGACAGCGGCAGCTGGCCCTATGGATCGGAAAATGAGTGGTAGAACCGGAACTGCGAAGATGAAGCGGAATATGTTCATTCTTTCCTTTATCCTTCCAACTTTGCTTCTTTATCTCGTATTCACCGTCTACCCGATGTTTAAAGGCATTTATCTAAGTTTATTTGATTGGTCGGGTGGTTCTGAAACCTATAATTTTATTGGTCTCGGCAATTTTACAGATATGGTGCATGACAGTGTAATCTTGAAAACCATCCGAAACGACTACATTCTAGTCATCGGCAAAGTCATTGGCTTTATGGTTTTGTCTTTATTCTTCGCGGTAGCGCTTACTAGGTTCAATATCAGAGGTTCAGGCTTCTATCGAATCATTTTCTTTTTGCCCAATGTGCTCTCCGTAGTTGTTGTAGGGGTTCTCTGGCGGTATGTGTATAATCCGAACCTTGGATTTCTGAATTCCTTTATCTCTTTATTTACGGATAAAAAGTTCGATTTCGCTTGGTTAGGCGATAAATGGTCGATATTCGCGCTTCTGCCGCCTTCCATCTGGGCAGGGATCGGATTTACCATCATTTTGCTCGTCGCAGGCATTCTTAGCATTCCGTCATCCTTATTTGAATCCGCTGACATTGACGGCGCCTCGCAGTGGGAACAATTTTGGCTCATTACTCTTCCTCTTTCGTGGGAGCAGATCAAGACATCCGTGGTCTGGATTGTGATGACGACACTGAATGGCTCATTCGTCATCGTGACGATCATGACCTTTGAAGGCGGAGTTGATAATGCCACACAGGTTATGGGCTCCTATTTGTATTTGAATGCCTTCAAGTTCGGCAAATTCAGCTATGCGTCTGCGATTGGCGTTCTCATTCTGGTTCTTTCTTTGATCACGACAGCAACCCTTCAGAGGCTGATGAAGAGAGAAACCATTGAATTAACGTAGAGGAGTAATTGTTATGAGTCAACGTATGATGAATCCGGCATTTCGCGTGTTTTTCAAAGTGTGTCTGATCGCTTGGTCCATTTGTATTTTATATCCGCTGCTCTGGACAATTTTTAGTTCCTTGAAAGATAACCAGCAGTTCTTTATTGGCAAACCGTGGGACTTGCCGAATTTCCCTTTACTTTGGTCGAATTTTTCGTTCGTGTGGGGAAAATATCATTTTGGTCAAAATTTTATGAACTCTCTTGTCGTGACAGTCGTAAGCACAGTCCTGGGTGTTCTCTTGTCGGCTACGACCGCTTATGTCATTGCCCGATTTACCTTTCGAGGAAACGGTTTACTGTACTATTCGTACCTCTCCTACATGATGATTCCAACGTTTCTGGGGATCATTCCCTTGTTCTTTTTGCTGAATGATCTTCATCTAACGAACAATTTATTTGGTCTCATATTAGTCTACATGGTTACAGCCGTGCCGTTCGCCGTTTTTGTTCTCGTCAGTTTTTTCAAATCGCTGCCAAGTGAACTTGAAGAAGCGGCTGCGATTGACGGTGCTTCTCATTATGGCATCTTCTTCCGGGTCATGCTTCCGCTTGCCAAGCCGGGATTGATGTCCGTAGCGATTATTACGGTGCTGAATATTTGGAATGAATATGTGTTCGCGCTTGTGTTGATCAATGATCCAACTAAATATACGATCCCGGTAGCCATTGCGGTTATGCAGGGGGAAATGCAGTACAGAACGGAGTGGGGCCCCCTTTTTGCTGCCCTGATTATATCCATGGGGCCGACCATTGTTTTTTATAGCATTTTTCAAAAGCAGATTACAGGAGGAATTACGGCTGGGGCATTAAAAGGTTAGCAGCAACATCGTATCCCTCGGTCGTTTTGCCATATGAGGTTGAAAATGAAGAGGAGAGTGTAGGAAGTGAAGACGCTTAAACACGCATTTGGTTTTGTTTTTTGCCTGATGTTCGTCGTGGCCATCATCTTCTTGGGCGGGACCACGACACATGCGGCAGCGGTTGGCGACATCACGAACTTCGAGAAGTCGGACGCGAAGACGTTCACGATCACATCGGGCTCCGATAAGGTGAAAGTCATTTTTAATCGCGACGACATGGTTCGAATCTGGCTCGGCGTAGGCGGGAATTTTCAAACGTTAGCGGGCAGAAGCTCGTCTGCGCCGAAAGAGCCAATCGTGGTCAAGGAGGATTTCGGCCCGGTCGCTGTGGATTGGACAGATGAGGGCAGCTACTACAAAATCACGACAGGCAAATTTGTTTTACGTGCTTACAAAAGCCCGCTGAAATTCGCGATGTACAAAAGCGACAACACGACCGTAGTTTGGCAAGAGGAGTCTCCGTTAAACTACAGCTCATCCTCTACAACGCAGAAGCTGGTTAGAGGAGCGGATGAGTATTACTACGGTGGAGGCATGCAAAACGGATTTTTCTCTCACCGGGACAAGACGATTAAGATCGCCAAAAACTTTGGCGATTGGGGCAGCGGTACGGTCTCCAATCCATCTCCGTTTTACTTGAGCACCGCTGGTTATGGCGTACTGCGGAATACGTTCCAAGACGGTACCTACGATTTCGGTAGTCCCGCACAATTGACGCACAATGAAAATCGCTTTGATGCGTACTATTTTTACGGCGATACAATGAAGGATATTTTAAACGGCTATACAGATTTGACAGGCAAACCTTCGCTGATTCCTAGATGGGGAATGAGCATGGGGGACGCGGATTGTTACAACACAAGCAATACCGGCGCTAACAAGCCGAATAAGCTGACGACGCCGGATGTTCTGAAGGTGGCGCAAGGCTTCCGCGACAATGACATGCCGGGCGGTTGGCTGCTGCCGAACGACGGTTATGGATGCGGGTATGTGCAGCTGCCGAGTACTGTAGCGCAGCTTCATGATTTGGGCTTTTACACCGGCTTGTGGACGCAGAACGGCCTCGCGAATATCGCCACTGAAGTAGGCGTGGCCGGTACGCGTTTGAATAAGCTGGACGTAGCGTGGGTAGGGCCTGGATACGACTTTGCGCTGGATGCAACGAAGCAGGCGCATCAAGGCGTTGAGAGCAACTCGGACTCTCGCGGATTTGTGTGGTCCGTTGGCGGATGGGCAGGCACACAGCGCTATTCAACGGTTTGGTCCGGAGATCAATCCGGGAACTGGGAATACATCCGCTTCCACATTCCTTCGATGATCGGCGCCGGTTTGTCAGGCATGACGTACGCTACCGGTGATGTGGATGGGATCTTCGGCGGCAGCGCGCAAACCTATGTCCGTGATTTGCAATGGAAAGCGTTTACACCAATTCTGATGAGCATGTCCGGTTGGGCATCCATGGATAAACAGCCGTGGCGCTATGGAGAGCCTTACACAAGCTATAACCGTGATATTTTAAAACTTAGACAGCGCTTGACGCCTTATTTCTACACCTATCTCAATGAAGCTTATGAATCGGGAGCGCCGTTCACCAGAGGGATGGTCTATGAATTCCCGAACGATCCAAATACGAAAAATACATTGACACAATATCAATTCATGTCCGGGCAGTCCCTGCTCGTAGCACCGGTTTACAAAGATACGACTGTAAGAAACGGTATTTACTTGCCGAAGGGCAAATGGATCGACTACTGGACGGGTGCGGAGCATTACGGTTCCAAAATGCTGGACGAATACAGCGCTCCGCTGAGCCGTGTGCCGCTGCTCGTCAAAGCCGGCGCCATTATTCCGATGTACCCGGAAACGCTTTATGACGGCCAAGTGCCGCCTAATCCGATTACGTACGATATCTATCCTTACAAAACTTCATCTTTCACGATGTACGAGGATGATGGGGTAACGAGAGAGCACCGCAATGGCAAGTTTGCGAAAACGTTGATTACTTCCGTTGCTCCGGAAGCCGGAACCGGCGATTTGAAGGTTCAAGTAGGAGCAAGCGTAGGCGATTACAACGGCAAGCTGGCAGCACGCACCAATCAATTCCAAATTCACATGCACGTGAAACCGGCTAGTGTGGCTGTTGGCGGTTCCGCTTATACGGAGCGTGCAAGTAAAACGGAGTGGGCGGCATCAGCAAGCGGCTGGTATTATGATGCGGCAGATAAAGGCGGCATTCTCTATGTGAAAACGCCGGATATGCCGTCGAATCAAGGATTTGAATTGAAAGTAGCCGGCTTTGAAGCGGATACGACACCATTGACCGATGCAGCGGTCATTACACTGCCGGAACCGGATAATGACCCAACGAAAATCCCACAAGGAGACATTGTGGCAGCAGCGACAAGTACAGATGTTACTTCTCCTTTAGCGAATGCGCTCGACGGAAGCACGGAAACGGTGTGGAGTACGAAGCTGGATGGCAGCGCACCACTGCCACAGTCGATTACGCTGAATTTAGGCACGAAATTCTCTGTGAATAAACTAAAATACCTGCCAAGACAGTATCTAGGCACGGATGGCATTATTACCGCTTATAACATCTATGTGAGCACAGATGGAACCAATTATACGAAGGTAACCAGCGGCACATGGGCGGCAGATAAGCAGGAAAAAACCGTCACGTTCCCTACCGCCGAAGCGCAGTATGTCAGATTGGAAGCAACAGCTGGGGTTAATGGCTTTGCGGCAGCGGCTGAGTTGAACGTGTACCGGGATGGGACCGTACCTGTTCCTCTGGCGATTCCGAAAAATCAGCTGAAGGCTTCAGCGTTAAGCTTCCAGCCGGGCAGCGAAGCATCCAAAGCCATTGATGGCGACGCCAACTCCGTCTGGCACACGAAATGGGATGGCTCTGACAAATTGCCGCAATCGATTATCGTTGATTTGGGCAAGGTGCGCAACATTAGCCAATTCCGTTATGCACCGCGTACCGATGCTGGAAATGGCACGATTCAAACCTATAATTTGTATGTCAGTACCGATGGCACGAATTATACAAAAATTAGTTCAGGTTCCTGGACTCGAAATAATATCAAAAAATATGTTCAATTTGAAGCGGTTGACGCCCACTATGTGAAGTTAGAGGCTGTAGTCGCTGTAGGCGGGTTCGCCTCAGCATCTGAACTTGATGTGTATGAAACGCCTCAGGCACCGCCAACCTTTGGGGACATTCTGAAAGGTAAACCGGCATCGGCAGACAGTTCGGATCCGTCCTTCGCGGCAAGTAACGCCAACGACGGCCAAATGGATACGATGTGGGTGGCGGGTGATACGAACGCTGGTCATGTATGGTCCGCCGATTTGGGCAGCATGCATGCCATCCAAGGGCTGGAGATCGCGTTCGGACATAGCGATAAAGTCTACAAATACAAGCTTGAAGTTCGTGAAGCGGGCAGCAGCAATTGGATTCAGGTTCTGAACCGCATGAACAATACCGAAGCAGCGCCAGTTCTCAAAGATACATTTGGCAGCCAAGGGCGTTATGTGCGAATCACGATTACGGGACTGCCTGATGCGAATACAAAGGCTAGCATTGCGGACGTAAAGCTGATCGGCTTGCCGATTGTCGGAACGGCCCCAGTGACGGGCATAACGCTAGATCGTTCAGCGATAACAATGAATGTGCTTGATGCACCGATTGCCTTGGAAGCGACTGTCATGCCTCTGAATGCAGCAAACACAGGCGTGAATTGGAGCACTAGCAACCCTGCGATTGCCATGGTAAATGAGAACGGCGTCGTATCTGCGAAAGGCGCAGGAACAGCTATGATCACCGCAACTACGGCAGAAGGCGGTTATAAAGCTACATTAGAGGTTACAGTAACGGGGCAAGCCGGCTTGGTGAAAATCCCGCAAACGCAAATGACGGCAACGGCTGCAAGCTTCCAGGCCGGCAACGAACCGGGCTTGGCGATTGACGGAGATCCAAGCACTTGGTGGCATATCAAATGGTTTAACGTGGATCCGCTGCCACAATCGATTGTTTTGAATTTAGGCGGAACTTACAAAATCAGCAAATTGGAATACACGCCTCGTCAGGATGCCGCTAATGGTACAATTACCGCTTACAACGTATATGTCAGCGATGACGGCAATCAGTATACGAAAGTGGCGAGTGGAGCATGGCTGCAAAATAACAGCCTGAAAGAAGTGAATTTTGCACCTGTTCATGCTGCATTCATCAAGCTTGAAGCAACGGCTGGCGCAGGCAACTTTGCTTCTGCTTCCGAGCTGAATGTGTTCAAGGTGGATGTAGTACCAGTGCCTACTTTGCAAACCATTGCTTTTGATGCAGCAAGCTATGAAGTGCAGCAAGGGAAGTCCGCACCTGTTAAGGTTACTGCACAGTACTCGGACGGAACTAATAAAGATGTGACTACTGCATCACTGTTTGAGATTAGCAATCCGCTTCTTGCTACGCTAACAAACGGTACGATCACGGGTGTTTCCCAAGGGGAAACGGTCGTTACGGCAACGTATGGCGGGAAACAAGCGTCTGCATCTATCAAAGTGACAGTGGTTACTCCACAAGCTCCATATACAACACTAACGGGAAGCTCCAGCGTTCAGGGCGGACAGCCGCTCCAAGTCACTTATGGCGTAAACAATGTGGCGCAGCAAGTTTATGCGGAAGATATCACATTAACCTATGATCCGAATGTCATGGAGTTCGTATCGGTGGATCCGGTGTATCCAAACTTGACCATTGTCAAAAAAGTAACGGATGTATCGGGTAAAATTCGCTTGATTGCCGCTAGCCAAGGCGCAGGCCACGCAGTGACAGGCAATGCGCAATTGCTAAAGCTTACATTTAACTCAAAAGTGACATCTACGGCTATTACGACCTTCATTGAAGTGACGGACACTACGCTTGGGAATGAGCTGGGCAACGAGTTCAAAGCATTAAATTCCACCCTAAGCGTTCAAGTAACGCCAATTCCTGCCGGCACTCCTGGCGATTTGAACAACGACGGAAGAGTATCGATCGGCGATTTGGGCATGGTGGCAGCTAACTACGGTAAGAATACGTCAAGTCCAGATTGGGCGAGCATTAAGCACTTGGATTTCAATAATGACGGAGAGATTGAAATTTCAGATCTGGCCTTCATTGCTTCGAAAATTATGGAATAGTACCTAAGCTGAAAAGAGGGACTCTTGAACTGTCGGTTCGAGAGGTTCCTCCTCTTCCACTTAACTGACAATGAAAAGGAGTAAAATCCAGATGCATGCCAAGTCATTTGCAAAAATCCGGAAATCAGCCGTAAGTTTATTCGTAATCGGCGTTTTGACACTTAACAGTTTGCCGGGGAAAACAAACGGAGTGGCAAGAGCTGAAAGCATCGATTTGCCAGGGGGCAGCCAAACGGTATATGGTGCAACTCTATCAGCCGCCGTGACCGATGATGTCTATACACCACGCAAGCGTTCCGACGGAAACTATCTCGTTTTTCCCGTTATTAGCGATTTGCAGATGGGCAACCGCGCGACAGACGCTCCCAAGCTCGAGCAAGCGATGGATCAGATTCGAACGTTGGTGCCTGACTATGACGCCATCGCCATTGCAGGCGACCTGACGGAGCACGGGGCCATTTCCGAATATGATTCGGTCATGAACATCTTCAATCGAAAAAAAGTGCCGTCAGCCGCCAATTTGTTCGTCATCGGCAATCACGAGTACATCAATGGACTGACGCCTCAGCTTGCGCAAGACCGCTTTGAACAAAAGACGGGCACAGAAAACTATTATTACGATAAATGGATTAACGGTTTTCATTTTATTATGTTAGGAACGGAAGATTCTACGAGAGACGGCAAAATGTCAGATGCCCAGATCGCCTGGCTGGAGCAAAAGCTGGCCGAAAATGCGGATCCGAACAAGCCGATTTTCGTCTTTCATCACCAGCACATCAAGGACACCGTTTACGGCAGTGATCTTTGGGGTTATTTCAATACCAAGTTATATAACGCATTAAGTAAATATCCGCAGGTCGTGACGTTTACGGGACATTCCCATTATCCAATTGACGATCCCAGGTCGATTCACCAGCAGGATTTTACCTCACTAGGCACGTCAGCTATCAGCTACCCAGAACTTGAACCAGGCAAAATACAGGGGAATTTCCCAGACGATCATATCATGCAGGGATTAATTGTTGAGGTACAGGATGGCCAGGTTGTCATTAAGCGCAGAGATTTTCATGCTAATAAGTGGACTGGTGAAGATTATGTGGTGCGTTATCCAGCAGACAAATCAAAATTCACCTATACAAACAGGCGCGATCAGGTGAAGCCGACTTTCCCTGTAAGCGCACATGCCAGCGTAGATCCGTCTTCAATTCAAGCACAGAAAGTCAAATTGAGATTCGATCAAGCAACGGATAATTTGATGGTGCACTCGTATGAAATCAATATGATTAAAGCGGATACGAATGTACAGTCCATGTCGCTGAAAGCATTTTCAGAATGGTACTACGACCCTGTTCCGAGCTCGCTGTCGCTGGATATTGCCGGCCTTCGTCCAAACACGCCTTACAGAGCTGAAATATGGGCGCTTGATTCCTTCAATAACCGTAGCGACGCAGCGCTAACGACGGAGTTTAGAACGGCCCCGGCAGCTTCGATCGATGAATTGGCCGTCATTGACATCGACTTTACCGACGGCACAGGCAAGGATCGGTCTACAGCGCACAATGATGCTGTGGCGAATGGCATTGGTGCGACGGTTGTGTACAGTAACGTGTTCAAAAAATATGTGGGCAGAATGAACGGAACCAACGATCAATATTTCCGGATCGCGCCAAGCGACTCCATTAAACAGGTCGTCGGCGAATTTACTCTGGAAGCAGACTACATTTTGAACTCTGTGCGCAATCAGGCGATTTTCGGTAATACGGAGAGCGGAGGTCTCTCGTTTGAATCGACAAGCAGTGGCAATGTGGAGTTGTGGGCATACATCGACGGGGCCTATAAACGTATAGGGGTCACCCTGTCGGCAGGAATACCCTATCATCTGGCGGCTACCTATGACGGTACACAAATCGTGCTTTACTTAAATGGTCAAAAAGTGAAGACCTTAAATGCCACCGGCCAACTCAAGCAGCCGAATATGAATTTTGCCATAGGGGCCGACCCTTCCAGCGGTAATAAGGGCGGTATCGTGCTAAATGGCGATGTCAGTGTGGCCAGACTATTCAGCACCGCTCTTACTGCGGATGAAGTTCAAAAGTCGTATCAGGAGCAGGCAAACCGGATGGCCATCGCCGAATTTGACCAGCTATATGCTGATTTAAATCAAGCGCAGGCACTTGCTGGCAATCCGAATGTTACAGGCAGCAGTCCGGGACAGTATCCGCAGGCAGCAATGGAGGAATACCGATCTGAAATCGTCCGGGCATCGGGGACATTCCAGTCATGGTCGACGACAAAGGAGCAGGCTGTAAATGCGATCGCTTTCCTTCAAGCGGCAAAAACGCTGCTGGATAGCAGGAAAAATCAAGCAGCGCCTACCTTGCAAACCATTGCTTTTGATGAGGCAAGTTATGAAGTGCAGCAAGGACAATCCACACCTGTTAAGGTAAAAGCGCAGTATTCGGATGGATCCAATCAAGATGTGACAGCTGCATCCGTGTTGCAGACTGGCAATACGCTGCTGGCTACGCTAACAAACGGTACGATCACGGGTGTTTCCCAAGGGGAAACGGTCGTTACGGCAACGTATGGCGGGAAGCAAGCGTCTGCATCCATCAAAGTGACTGCGGTTACGCCACAAGCACCATACACGACGCTTACGGGAAGCTCCAACGTTCAGGGCGGACAGCCGCTCGATGTCGCTTATGGCGTAAACAATGTGGCGCAGCAAGCTTATGCGGAAGATATCACATTAACCTATGATCAGAATGTCATGGAATTCGTATCGGTGGAGCCGGTGTATCCGAATCTTAGCATCGTGCGAAAAACGAATGTTGGATCGGGTAAAATTCGTTTGATCACCGCCAGCCAAGGCGCAGGTCACGCCATAACAGGCAATGCGCAATTGTTAAAGCTCACTTTTAACTCCAAAGTGACTTCTACGGCTATTACGACTTTCATTGAAGTGACGGACACTACGCTTGGGAATGAGCTGGGTAACGAGTTCAAAGCGTTAAATTCTTCCCTAAGCATCCATGTAACACCGATTCCTGTCGGCACTCCTGGCGATTTGAACAACGACGGAAAAATATCGATCGGCGATTTGGGCATGATGGCAGCTAACTACGGTAAAAACACGTCAAGTCCGGATTGGGCGAGCATTAAACATCTGGATTTCAATAATGACGGAGAGATTGAGATTTCCGATTTGGCCTTCATTGCTTCGAAAATGGTGGAATAGACAGAGGAAGGAGACCCTTGCTAGATTCATTGAGGGTCTCCTCTTTGGGGACTATTTTCGTGCATATAATGGCGGCTGAGTCCGAAAGACTTACGGAGTCGAGTATTAAACGTTGAAAAAATACGAATGGTGGGAACTTTTGTCGAAAGTCTTGTCACCTCGAAAATTCTCGAATAAACTAACAGATTAACCAGTTGTTTTTGTGTGCATTTACATTGTTTTTGTTTTGTAAACTTGTGTTAAAGGGCTTGTCAATTTCCTTTCTCTCGCATAAGATCACAGAGTAACAAGTTGTTATTGTGTGCTTTTGTATTGTTTTAGTTTTGTAAATGTGTTGGTAAGCAGCAAAAACTATTACTTTATTTCGGGAGGATGTCCAAGTGAAAGTAACGTTTAAGCAAGTGTTCATGACTACGTTAACAGCCACGCTCTTAGCAACTTCCAGTTTGACGGTTACGCTGCCATTTATGGCGGAATCCGCCTATGCCGCAGTCGTTGCTTCGGACTTTGCGCTTCAACTGAAGTTTGAGGACAATGTTGTCGACAGCTCCACAAACGCAACCAATGTCACAGCAGCGGGGAATCCAACTTATGTGGCAGGAAGAGAAGGGAAAGCACTCAATCTCAACTCGACAAGTGCGAACAGGCAATATCTGAATTTGGGCAAGCCGGCTAATCTGCAATTCGGCACAAGTACAAACTTTACATTAGCGTTCTGGGTTAAATCACCTGGTGTAGCGAGCGATCCACCGGTTATTGCCAACAAAAACTGGGCTAGCGGCAGCAATGTAGGTTATGCCTTATCTTTACAGCCGAATAATAGTCTGAAATGGAACTATAACACACAGGGCGGATCGCGCGCAGATGCTGAGATTCCGAATGTAGCTGACGGGAAATGGCATCATATCGTCGTCTCCCATGATCGTACGACCGGGCGCGCGGATTTCTATAAAGACGGAGTACCTGTAGCCATTTCGGTGAAAACCGGCACGTTATACCAAAGCATTGCGAGTAGTATGAATATTGCGGGCAGAACAGGAACGATTGATTCGGGATTGTCCACGATGATCGGCAACGATGGTACAGGGAATTACGAAGTAAGCACGTTTGATATGCAAGTGGATGAAATGCAAGTCATTAAACGAGCTGTCACTGCACAGGAAGTCGGGGATATGTTTAATAGCGCGCCTCCGATAGAGGTGAATGAGAACTTTAAAGGTTCTTTGAACTTGATTGGCGCTGAACATGCCGTACAGGGGGGGACGTTCCGGGTCAATTTGGATCTGCGTACGCCAACGATGAGCACGGCGGTGGATAAATCAGTCATTGAACTCGCTTATGACAGCAACTTATTCGAGTTTGTAAACGCAACGAACGCGGTATCAGCTGATACATCCACACCTGGGATCGTGAAATTGACCATTCCGGGAGGCATCGTATACGGCCAAACCAACCCGCATGAATATAGCAAATCGAGAATTTCTGAAGTGTTTTTCAAAACGAAAGCGGCTTCCGGACAAGGGCAAATTCAGGTAAGCAAAGCAGAGTTTTATGCCGGGTCGACCAAAATGGTGAATGAAACGTTTAATTCGCAGCCGGAGACGGTACAAATTCATCCGAAAGCGACAGAAGACTTGAATAAGGACGGCGTTGTCACGGTTGCCGACCTTGCCCTTGCACAAGGTAATTCTGCCGATCTGCAGAACTCCATTGCCAGTAATGCGCAATACGTTCCGTATAAAAGGGTTGTCGTCATCGGTATGGATGGCGGCGGTTTGTCCGTGATGCCAAATGCGCCGTATTGGGAGACGCCAAGTTCTCTGAAGGAGCAGGTCGGCAATAGACAGATCGCGCCAAACCTGCGTAGTCTAATTGAGAAAGGGGCTGTCAGCTACACAGCCAAAACGACACTGCCATCAAGCTCATCCCCGAACTGGGGCGCTATGTTGAATGGCGTTGACTTTAGCAAACATCAGATCAATAACACGGAAAGTGGACTCTATTATTATTCGGAAACCTCTCCCTATCCATCCGTTTTCAAAAAGGTACGAGAAGCACTGCCGAACAAGAAAATGGTCGCTTTCGCGCAGTGGAAAAACATTTTGGACGGACATATTGAGCCGTCTGTGGGCGTTGAAATTGGAACAGGAAATGATGAAGCGGACGCAGCTGCTTTCGCGCAGTATGTGGCAAGCGGTAAAGCGCTCGATACATCGCTTATGTTCATCCAATTTGACGATATGGACCATGCGGGACACGGTATTGGCTTCTACACGAAGCAATATTATGAGCAGCTGACGAAGACGGATCTGAACGTAGGCACAGTTGTCAACGCTCTGCGGGATAAAAACTTGCTGGATGACACATTGATTGTCATGCTGCCGGATCACGGCGGGGGCACAGAGAACGCCAATACGACACTGGGAAGCGCGACTTCACACGGACAGGATTCACCGCTGGCGACAACGATTTTCTTTGCGGCAAACGGAAGAACGGTGGCAACCGATGTGGGCAAGGAGAAAATTTTGCAAGGTGGAACGACCAAAGATTTGGCTGCCACGGTATTGAAGGGGCTGGGCATTAACAGTACCATTGGTGATTCACAAGGGATTAACGGCATGTTCGTCGCACAAAAAGATCAGAACAAAGCGGATGCGCCTAATTTACAGCTGACGAAAGTGGTAGCTCCAACAACGCAGCAGCTTAAGTATTATGAGTTGGCTGTCAGCAATACGGCGTCCCCTGCTAAGGCAATGGACATTGTCGTTGCGACGAACGGACTGAACGTAACGGCGGTAGAATCCGTTCAAGAAGGTGTGAAGGTGATTCGTAGCGATTCCGCTAATGGACGAACAAAAGTCGTGCTCAGCGCAGAAAACGGCATTACACCGGATGCAGCTTTGTTGAAGATCCAAGCGACAGCACAAGATGAGTCTGCCACCGCTTCATTGGAAACAGCCGTTGTTGCCAACGCTCTGGGTCAAGAAGCGCTCCCGAATTTGAAAAGTGCTGTGCGCGAGGATACAACGGTGCAGATTCCTGTCACGGGATTGCAGCTTGATAAATCTGTGGCAACGGTCAAACAAGGGCAGACGACAGCGTTGACGGCTACGATAAAGCCAGCAGATGCGAGCAATAAGAGCGTCACATGGAGCAGCAGCGATACATCGATAGCGAGCGTGGAGAATCAAGCGGGTAAGGGATTTGTAACCGGAATAAAACCAGGGACGGTGACGATTACAGCCACGAGCGTTGACGGCGGTTATCAGGCGACAAGCCAAGTGACTGTGGAAGCAGGCGTACCTTCCAGTGCGGAAACGACGCTCAGCAGTGTTTCCTCTGTCACGCCAGGCAGTGAATTCGTTGTTCGTTTAGGCTTGAACAATGTGACGAGTCAAGTTTATGCCGAAGATTTCGTGATAAATTATGAGGATAGCTTGTTGGATTTCGTGTCAGCGAAGTCGGTGAAAGATAAAGTAAGCCTTGTCGTTACGAAGAACACGTCAGGTAAGTTACGTCTTATTTTAGCTAGCGAAGGGGCAGGGAACGCGATTACGGGGGAGACACCGCTGGTCGAAGTAACTTTCCGAGCAAAGTCGATCTCGCAGTCGGCATCAGCTGCGATCACAGTAGCAAGCGCTATGCTCGCTGACAGCACAGGAACGGAAACAGCAGCAACCGTATCGTCCGTTGGAGTGAATATAACGGTGGGCACTCCAGGTGATATTAACCATGATGGTAAAGTAAGTATTGGTGACCTTGCTTTTGCAGCTGCGAATTATGGTAAAACAACAGCAAGCGCAGATTGGCAGGATGTGAAGGCAGCCGATGTGAGTGGCAATGGCGTCATTGACATCGATGACCTCGCAGCGATTGCAACGAAAATCATCCAATAATTGAACAGGCAGAGATCAGAGAAGAGCTTTTAAGAAGCTATTCTCTGATCTCCTTTTACCCTCATTTTTAAATGTGCGCGACTGTGTGCGGTTTCCGATACATAATGTGTCATTGTTCTACAAAAGCTCATGTATGCAGAAAATTTTGTCGAATTCTTTAGGCCAAACAAGTAAAGAAATTAAACGAAATAGTAAAGATAATGCACACGATTTGGACAATACGTACTGTATCATAAGGAGAAGACAATCGCTTCTCATACGATACAAAGGAGCCGTGAATCATGCACTTTATTAAAACGTTTAAACGCACTGTTTCTCTGGGTGCTGTTGCGCTTTTGGCCGCCAATGTGGTGAATTTCCCTTTCGCAAGCGGCAGCCAAAAAGCCTATGCGGCAGTCATTCCTTCGCCATCAGCGATACCCACGGTCGTGAGTACCTATGTGGTTGCAGACAAAGCACAGATTGCGACGCTTGGCGAGCAAGTTCAGTTAAAGGTAATGGCACGCATGAGCAATGGTACGGAAGTAGAACTGAAAAAGACGACCGCCTCCAACTCGACAGACCCTGAGCTCAGCAGCGTTCATTATACGTCAACCGTACAAGGTGTAACGATTGATGATGCAACAGGCATTTTGACGTACGATGGCTCTGCAGGCAATGTGCCTGTGGATGTTAAAGCGGACATCAAGTATTTGGATGTAAAATATTTTGAAGGTTTTGAAGGCGGGAATATCGGCAGCTTTACCTATGACCCGAGTGCCACAACAACGACATCTACGGCGGTAGTAGCCAAAACAGGGGCAGGAATTCCGGTGCATAGCGGCACGTATAGTGCCAATCGTACTGGACCGACAACGAATACCGTAAGAGTTGATATGGGCGCAGCTCTTAATGGGGTAGTTACGGCATGGTTTTATAACGGATCCACTGGGGCAGCTTCCCCTTCTGACCAATCTAGAAACAATATCTATGTGGGGACAAAAACTACATCTGGAGGCGTGAATGTATCAGCCGGTCTGCTGATGGGAGAGCATTGGGACGGTGCCACGGGTTCGGGGACTAAATTTATTACGAGATTGATGAGTTCCTCTTTTTCTCCTACAACTGTAAATCGTGGAACAACGCCAGCCTGGCATGAGTTCAAATGGGATCTGACTTCGGGCACGGATGCCAAAATGTACATAGACGGGACTTTGGTTGGCACAACGACAGCGGAAACGAAATACCAATACGTCGCTCTGCTAGGCAATTGGTTGCCAAATAATGCGGTAACATACTACGACGATATCAAAACGACACAGCTTGGAACCAGTCTCTCGACAACCCTGTCAATTCCGGTTACGACCGCTGATTTGGAAGGATTGTCTGTAGCAGGTCAAGGTGGAGCGGCAGCTATTACAACAGATGCAGGTACACTGCAAATGACAGCGTCTGCAAATCCTGCCGGCGCACCTTCCATGGTGACATGGAAAGTCGAAAATGCAGACGGTACGCCAACGAACAACGCCGAGATTTCGGCTACGGGTTTATTGACTGCGAAGGGGAATGGGACGGTCAAGGTAACCGCGACTTCCACGGTTAAGCCCGAAATATCTGATAGCGCTTTAATCACAATTACAGGTCAGACAATTAAAGCAGCAACGATCACGATTCAAGCGCCAGCAGGAGCAACAAGCTTTACAACGCTTGATCCTGTATCGCTTAGCGCTGAAGTCATACCGGTTGGTACGGCGGATCCAACGGTATCTTGGGCTATCCTGCAAGGAGCGGATGTCGCATCGATTTCGAGCGCGGGCGTTCTAACGCCAGTCAAAGCCGGCACCGTGCAAATTCAAGCAACAGCCAATGATCCTAGTGGTGTAAAAAGCAATATTTTGCAGCTCACATTCGATGTCAAAATGACCTCCCTGACGGTGACAGGAGCAGGCGGGGCAACAGAGATTACTTCGAGATCTGGACAGCTTCAAATGGGAGCGACCGCTCAGCCTGGAGGAGCGCCAACGACCAACGTGGCTTGGACGGTAGAGAATGGAACAGGAAGTGCTTCGATTAGCAGCACAGGTTTATTGAAAGCCATAGACAATGGTTCCGTGACGGTCAAAGCAACGGCGCAAGACGGCAGCGGTGTCGTCGGGCAAACGAACATTCAAATTTCGGGTCAAGGAAGCCATACCTTCTATGTCAGCTCCTCCACAGGCGATGACACGAATGATGGATTAAGCGCAGCTGCACCATGGAAAACCTTGAATAAAGTCAGCGGCACGACATTTATTCCCGGCGACAAGATTCTGCTCAAAGCAGGCGATTCATGGGACGGTCAATTATGGCCGAAAGGATCAGGAGCAGAAGGCAACCCGATTGTTATCGATCAATATGGCACAGGTAACAGGCCTCTTATTAACGGGAAGGGAAATAATTTCGATCAAACGATTTACAACTCAACCACGACCTACAACTCAGGAGCTGTTTTTCTGAAAAATCAGGAATACTGGGAGCTTAACAATTTAGAAGTAACGAATGATGACAATTTTGCGGTCGAAAATAACGATTCTGCAGCGCTTAGAGCGGGTATTTTCTTTACCATCGATGCCAATGAAAGCGATCGGGTGTATAACCACATTTATATCCGCAACTGTTATGTACATGATATTGACGGCAACAACAATGCTGGACCTAAAGAAAATGGCGGCATTATCGGCGTAGTCAAAGGAACGGCTCCAACAAGCCAAGTGACTAAGGCTAGATTCAATGATGTGAAGGTTGAAAATAATACAATTCGCAAAGTCGATCGCGTTGCCATTCGTGTAGCGGCTCATGCGAACTATGTAGGCGATGATTCCTTCTCAACGACAGCCACATTTAAATATGGCAATTGGAACACGGGATTTTACATTGCCCACAACACGATGGAGGATGTAGGCGGCGACGGGATTATTTTACGGGATACGGACGGGGCTGTACTGGAGTATAACTATTTAAACAAATTCGGTACGCGGGTTGCGAGCAGCAATGCCATTGCAGGAATTTGGCTGGCAGTCGCCAAGAATACGCTCATTCAGTACAACGAGGTTACGGGAGGCCCTGCGAATAATCAGGACGGATGCGCCTTTGATTTCGACGAATTCCTGATTAATACGGTTTATCAATACAATTACAGCCATGACAATCCGATGGGCTTTATGCTCCTGATGGGAACCAATGAAAATGATGTATTGCGCTACAACGTCAGTCAGAACGATGGCATCATCTTCAGACACTTTGCTTTTGATGAGAAGACAACGGGCTCTATCTATAATAATGTGTTTTATTATGATGGCAGTAAAAACCAGATTATGGGTTCAGGCAACACCGTGAAAAGCGGATATAGCTTTTATAACAATATTTTCTATAACACGAACACGACGACACCTACAAATTGGCTGAACAACAGCTGGAGCAATGCTTTATTCAGCAACAATGTGTTCTATGAAGCAGGTGGCGTTCATCCTGCCAATGAGCCTAACGATGCCAACAAGGTGACGGCTGAACCTAAGTTTGTGAATCCAGGCGGTGCAGGAGCAGGGTTGGCATCAGCCAATGCTTACGAGCTGCAACCGGACTCGCCTGCGATTAATGCAGGGATAGCGATGGCGAATAACGGCGGGAAAGATTATAAAGGCAATTCGTTATACAAAGGGTTCGCGGATATTGGAGCTTTCGAATACCAAGGAGAGACAACGGGAGTGAATCACCGTCCTTTGATTTCGAATGCGAAATACAGCGTGAAAGTAGACCGACCAGTTACAGGTAAGCTTTCTGCAAGCGATCCTGATGGCGATCAACTACAATTTTCAATTGTGAGCAATGGGGCTTTAGGTACGGTTCAACTGTTGAATAGTACGACAGGCGATTTCGTATACACACCTAATCCAGGCGCTACAGGGAACGATAGCTTCACGTTCAAAGCATCCGATGGCTTGCTTGATTCCAATATTGGAACAGTAACGGTAGCGATTGCGCAGTCGAACCTGCTCCAAAACGGCGGTTTCGAAGCCGGCACAACAGCACCTCCTCCTGGCTGGACATCGTTCTATGGTACGGGAGCCGCCATCATTAGCGATCCTGCCCATGTACATTCTGGCAGCAATGCCGTGAAATTCATGAGTAACAATTCTGGCGCTGAACAAGTGGTAAGCGGTTTGACGCCGAATACAAACTATGTAGTCAGAGGTTGGATTAAAGTCATGGATGCCGGAAATACGCAAAGCATCGGCGTCAAAAATTACGGCGGCAGCCAGATTTCAAAATCAATCGGCACGCTGGAGTATTCAGAAGGTAAAATCATTTTCAAAACAGGAGCTGCAAATACATCGGCCAACATTTATTCTTGGAAAAATACGAATGCGAGCAATGATGGAAAAGTAGCGTACATCGACGATTTCTCCCTCGCGTTATATGAGAGTCCAACAGCAATAAGCTCAGCTGTGAACACCGTGCAAGACGCAGTTTATACCGGCAACTTGTCGGTCAGTCGTTATGATGGGGACGCCCTGACATATGCGATTGCCGTTAATGGCACGAAAGGGACAGCGGTAATTACGGATCCGGCAACAGGTGCGTTCACGTATACACCGAATCCAGGCGCAACAGGAACAGATTCGTTCACGTTCAAAGCAAATGACGGTATAACTGATTCTGAAGAGGCTGTTATAACAGTAAACATTGCGGCATCACCGATGACACTTTCGACAGAGCTTACGGGAGGAAGCACCGTTCAGTCCGGCGAGTCGTTCATAGTCACATACGGTTTGAGAAGCATAGCAACAGCGGCATTGGCCCAAGATGTGACCGTTCAATATGATGCCAATGTGATGGAGTTTGTTTCTGCAAAATCCGTGATTGAGGGCGTCACCATTATCGAGCCGATCACGCAATCAGCAGGCAAGCTGCGAATGATCATTGTAAGTCAAGGGACAGCTCATGCGGTTAGCGGTAACGCGCAAGTGGCGGAGCTGACTTTCCGAGCGAAAGCTGCCACGCAAAATACGTCCGGTATCGTCTCGATATCTAAGGCTGTTCTCGGGAATGCACAAGGAGGAGAGGCGGAAGCGGCCGCTTCCAGCTACAGCGTAGCCATTATTGCACCGACTCCAGGCATGCCGGGTGATCTTACGAATGATATGAAAGTGACGATCGGCGATTTGGCTATTGTGGCAGCTAACTATGGCAAAGATACGAACAGCCCGGATTGGGAGCAAGCGAAAAAAGCAGACGTTGTAGTTAACGGTAAAATCGATATTGACGACCTCGCGTTTGTTGCATCCAAAATAGAGTAATCAATAGAAGGGGAGTCAAGTACTCCCCTCTTTTTTAGCTTTTCGCCAAAGTGATGTCCAGCTTAATTAACGGAAGGTATCCGTTGAAGGAGGTACGAATGAAACCAAGAATCCGATTTCACCTCATTCTTACGCTGCTCGTTCTCATCTATGTCATCCCATTTGCACCACATGCCGCAGCAGCATCCAATCCCACTGACGAATTCGACGCGCTTCGTGTTAAAATGTTGACCTATTTCACGGGAGGAAACGGGTATGATCCGAATGATCCGGATATTTCCGTGAACATCAAGTTCAAGAGCGATGCCGTAAGCAATGAAAATTTGACCGGCTACTGGGACACGATGAATAAAGCGGCGAACAGAAGCTACTTATGGGCTGATTTGCAAAGCACGACGAAATCAAGTGAAGTTTCCTCACACTATACACGTTTGAATCAAATGGCCGTTGCTTATTCAACAATCGGTTCACCTCTATATCACAATGTAAACCTTAAAAATGATATCGTCAGCGGTTTGGACTGGGCTTATGCCAATCGCTATAAGGAATCCAAAAGCGAATATGACAATTGGTGGGATTGGGAAATCGGCACGCCTCAGCTCGTCAATAGCACGCTTGTGCTCATGTATGAGGATTTGACGCAGGCTCAAATTGATAATTACATGCGGGCCATTGACCGATTTGTGCCTAATCCCAGCAAACGAACCGCCAGTTCGGTCGTTGAAACAGGCGCGAACTTACTGGACAAAGCCTATGTGGTGTCTCTTCGCGGCGTTATCGGCAAATCGAGCGCAAAAATTACCCAAGGCCGGGATTCAATGAGCCCCGCATTTCTTTATGTGAAAAGCGGAGACGGCTTTTATAATGACGGATCGTTTATTCAGCATACGTATGTAGCCTACACAGGCGGATATGGGGATGTACTGCTCGGAAGAATGGCGGATCTCATGTACTTATTAAGCGGATCTTCTTGGAGGATTACGGATCCCAACGTGGCTAATGTGTACAGATGGGTCGAAGAATCTTACAAGCCGCTAATTTATATGGGAGCGAGCATGGATAACCTGAAAGGACGGGGAATCTCACGGCAAAGCGGTAACGATCATACAACGGGCCGCTCCATTATCCTGAGTATGCTTCGTCTCGCAGAAGGAGCTCCACCCGAACAAGCGCTGAAAATCAAGCGAATGGTCAAGGAATGGATTTCAACGGACACAACGTTTGCGAACTATTATACGGGAGCGAGTATGTTTGACATGATCCTGGGCAAAAAGCTGATGAGTGATGGGGCGATTATTCCTCAAGGCAAGCTGGTAGGCCAGTTCCAATTTCCGGGGATGGATCGTGTCGCCCAGCTTCGTGAACATTTCGGACTGGGCATCAGCATGTTCTCCCCTCGTATTTCGGCCTTTGAATATGGCAACGGTGAAAATATCAAGGGATGGTTTACGGGTGTCGGCATGACGACCTTATACAACAATGATTTGAAACAGTACAGTGACAATTACTGGGCTACTGTCAATATGTATCGTCTTCCTGGAACGACAACAGACGGTTCTGGAAGCGGCACACCGGTTGACTGGAAAAACTATGCGAACCCGAACACATGGGTGGGAGGATCTTCAGTCGACCAACTTTACGGTTCTGCGGGAATGCAGTTCTCGCTTACTCAAAATACGGGAAGCCCTTTGCAAGGAAAGAAATCATGGTTCATGCTCGGTGATCAAATCGTCGCCGTAGGTTCCGGCATTGCAAGTACAGATACGGCACGTACGGTTGAAACGATTGTTGAGAACCGTAAGTTAAATGGAAGCGGCGATAATTCGCTACTTGTAGACGGCGTGACCAAAGCAAGTGGCCTTGGATGGTCGGAAACAATAAATAATGCGCATTGGGCGCATTTGGCTGGGAATGTGCCGGGCTCCGATATCGGTTATTATTTTCCAGGAACAGCATCCATAACTGGATTGCGTGAATCTAGATCTGGTACATGGAAACAGATTAATACAGGAGGAAACACGGATCAAGTGACGAATTCTTATCTTAGCCTGGCATTTAATCATGGCAAAGCACCTGCAAATGCGATTTACGCGTATGTCGTGCTGCCAGGTAAGGATGCAGCAGCAACGGCAAATTATGCGGCTAATCCGGATATTCAAATTCTGGAGAATTCAGCCGACGCCCATGCAGTGTTGGATACAACTTTGCATGCGGTTGGGGCTAATTTCTGGAATGACGTAACGAAGACCGTATATGCGAACAATGAACCACTGATCACAAGCGACAAGAAGGCATCAGTTACAATGCTGGAAACGGATGGAGAAATTCACATCGGGATTTCGGATCCGACGAAAGCGAACACAGGCAAGATTCAAGTGGAATTAAACCGCAGCGCAACGGGAGTCCTTTCCCTTGATCCTGGGATTACGGTTACCCAACTCAGTCCGACGATCAAGATGAGCGTTCGTACCAACGGGGCTTTCGGTAAGACACTCGCAGCCAAGCTCAGTCTGAAGACGCCTTCCAGTACCGAGACGCCTGTCTTGGTCAGTGCCGAAGGCGGCGCTTCGCAAGTTATGTTGTCTTGGACGGGAGTGCAAGGAGCAGCCGGATACCGAGTGAAGTATGGCACTTCTCCAGGTGTATACACCAAAACGCTCGATGTCACATCGGTAAGTACCACGAATCAAGTTGCCGTTACTGGCTTGGAAACGGGGAAAACATATTACTTTGCCGTAGCGGCCTATCAGGCATCCGGTGAAAGCGGACTTTCCAATGAGCTATCCGCCACACCGGTTCCGATCGTTACGCTTTTCCCTGAAGCCGATGTGTATGTCCGTGACGGTTCTTATGCAAGTACGAACTATGGGACGGCAGATAGTCTGGTCACCAAGCAGGATGCTGCAGGATACGCCCGGCAATCGTACTTGCGATTCGATCTTGCCTCCATCTCAGGCACAATAGCAAGCGCTAAGGTTACGCTCATTCCAGTTGGTGTGAGTATGTCCGGCACAACGAATCAGGCGCAGCTTGTGGCGGATAACAGCTGGGGGGAAACGGCAGTTAACTGGAATAATAAGCCTGCTGCAGGAGCGGCATTTGCGACTTGGACACTTACATCGTCCTATACGCCGGCCCAATTTGATGTAACAGATCAAGTGAATGGTGCGCTTGCTGCGGACAAGAAAATGTCATTATTAATTGCCTCAACCTCGAATCAGGGAGCGAAAGGGGACGTAAGTTACGCTTCCAGGGAGCATACCAATGCCGCTTATCGGCCTGTTCTTGAGGTTACGTTAAGTACACCTCCAGCAGCATTATCCACTGAGCTTACAGGCGGCAGCAAGGTAGCGAGCGGGGAAACATTTAAGGTCACATTTGGGCTAAAGAACCTGGCACAGCCGGCATTTGCGCAAGATGTAACCTTGAATTACGATGCGAATACGATGGAATTCGTATCAGCAAAATCGGTGATTGATGGTGTTTCCATCTTGGAGCCGATGAGGCAATCAGCGGGTAAGCTGCGACTCCTCATTGTCAGTAAAGGCGCAGATCATGCCATTAGCGATGACGCGCAAGTTGTGGAATTGACATTCAGAGCCAAAGCGGTCACGGAAAATAATACGGGGAATGTCACCATTTCAAAGGCGGTCTTAGGCGATGCAGCGGGGGGCGAAGCGGAAGCGGCGGTTTCCAGCTATAGCGTAGCGATAGAGGCTCCGATCCCTGGCATTCCTGGTGATCTTACGAACGATAGGAAAGTGACGATCGGCGATTTGGCCATCGTAGCGGCCCATTACGGCAAAGATACGAACAGCCCGGATTGGGAAGAGGCTAAGAAAGCGGATGTGATTGGCGATGGTCGTATCGATATTGACGACCTTGCCTTCGTAGCTGCAAAAATAATCCAGTAACTAGAAGAGGATGACTTATCATGAGACGTAAAATCGTACTTGCCACATTAGTCTGCAATCTTGGTTGTTCCTTGGCACTACTCGGTCCGGCCTATGCGGAGGACGCTTCCCAATTCGTTATGAAGACCTCGGATGCCGAATCTACAGGTGAATTCACCGTTACGCTGCAGGGGGAAAATCTGCAGGATTTATATGCGTATGAAGCCAAATTCTCCTTTGATGCCAATAAGCTCGAAGTGGTCAAAGCGGACACCAAGATAGAAGGGTTCTCGGTGTCGCCCATTGTGAAAAATAACGAAGTGACATTTGCGCACACCAAAGTGGGGAAAGTGGATGGCGAGAAGGGGAATATAGACATCGGTACCATCACCTTCAAAGCCAAGAAGGTAGGAACCTCTCAAGTGACATGGACCTCCATGAAAATTGTGGATCACAATTTGAAAAATCAATCAATTGCACTTACGAAATCCGCCGATTTTACTAAAATCTTCAGCGATCTTAACGGTCACTGGGCCAAGTCTGATATTATGTTGATGGTTGATAAACAGATTGTGGAAGGCATGGATGACGATCATTTCGCGCCGGATACGAATGTCACACGAGCACAGTTTGCAACCCTGCTTGCCAAAGCATTGAACCTGAAGGAAGGCGCTGGGCTCAATCCTTTTGCTGATGTCGCTGCAGGCTCCTGGTATGAGGACACCGTCAAGAAAGCTTATGCAGCAGGACTGATCAACGGCGTTGCTGACGATACATTTGCCCCGGAGAAAAACATTACGCGCGAAGAAATGACAGCCATGCTCATGAGAGCCAAGGCTCAGGTAACGGGGACGAAAGTCGAAGATATGACGGCAAGCACGTCGATCCAATTCCAGGACGAAAGCTCAGTCAGTGATTGGGCCAAACACGTTGTCGAACTTGCTGTGGACGCTGGCTTAATGAATGGCCGAACCGAGCAAGAATTTGCCCCGCAGGAACATGCCACAAGGGCTGAATCCGTGGTTGTGCTGAAAAGGCTGCTAGCTGGAATTAACGCCAAATAGTCTGTTATTTCGAAGAGATTGCTATCTACCCGACCGTTCAGGTCAGGTGGTTGGCAATCTTTTTCATTTTTCGGAGCATAAAGTAAAAATAATACACAAATCAGTAAAATATCAGATTCATATGTGAAATTGAAATGGCCTTATAGTAGATCTATACAATGATACCTATTTAGAGAGGTGAACCGTGTTTTGATCAATCATTCAGAAAGGGTTGCTTTAACTTCGTCTGCGTCAAGGCCCAAAAGATCTTTCTGGAACCAGCCAAGAAAAGAGTCGCTTGCGGGATGGTTATTTCTTTCGCCTGTGTATGTATGCATACTGATTCTTGGCGTGTTTCCGGTCTTGTTTTCCCTATTTTTAAGCTTTTGCCAGTGGAACTTGGTTGGCGGACTTTCAAGTATTAAGGTCATTGGACTGGATAATTTTAAACTGCTATTCGAGGACGATAAGTTCTATATGGCTTTAAAAAACAATTTAACGTATACGGTAATTACAGTGCCTATCGGACTTGTTCTAGCATTAATTCTATCGGTCCTTATACATGCCAGAGTGTTTGGACAAAGCTACTTTAAAATTGCTTTTTTTATCCCCTACATTTCATCGATAACAGCTCTTGGTGCGATATGGAGCGCTTTGTATCATCCCTCCTTGGGTCCGATCAATCAGTTCTTGCTCCGCCTGGGGGTCAGCAACCCGCCGAAATGGTTAGCGGATACCCATTACTCGTTAACTTCGATTATGATTATTGCAATTTGGGCAGCGTTAGGCTATCAAATTATTATTTTTATAGCCGGTTTGACGAATATCCCGGATGAGCTTTATGAAGCAGCTAATATGGATGGCGCTTCCTCTTTCCAACAATTTTTCCGGATTACACTTCCCTTGCTTGCTCCGACAACTTCGTTCTTAACGATAACGACGCTGATGTCATCCTTTAAGGTGTTTGATTTAATTGCTTTTCTAACGGGAGGGGGTCCGAACGATTCATCCACCGTGCTTGTGTATCGCATTTATGAGGAAGGCTTCCAGAACTTCAGGATGGGGTACGCTTCAGCGATTTCATGGGTGTTATTCCTTATTATTGGCTTCGTGACTTTGCTTACTTATCGACTGCAGAAGCAATCCGCTTACGAATAGCAGAAAGGAGAGAGCTAGCTTGTTATTAAAAAAGATAGATATACCCAAATGGATCACTACGCTCTTGATGGGAGTATTTTCATTCCTGTTCCTTCTGCCTTTGCTTTGGATGCTCTCGGCGGCTGCAAAGTATGAGAAGGATGTGATGGTATTTCCCATTCAGTGGATTCCAACCCAATGGAACTTTATCAGCAACTTCCATGAAGTTTGGCTAAGCAGCGTCCCGTTCACATTGTTTTACTATAATTCACTGAAGCTGGCGCTTACGATCACCTTTGCAACGCTGCTTTTCTCTTCCATGGCAGCATTTGCTTTCACCAAGCTGCAATTTCGTGGACGTAACACGGCATTTGGGGTTTTACTCTCTTTGATGATCATCCCTTCCGAGTCTACGCTCGTGCCTCGCTATCTGCTGCTCAAGTGGCTACACTTGTACAACACGCATGCGGGATTAATGCTGATGGGGATGTTCTCGACGATCTATTTTACCTTCCTGCTGCGGCAGTTCATGGTTTCCATCCATAGTGAATATCTGGAAGCAGCGAAAATAGATGGAGCGGGATATGTTAGAATGTATGTGCAAATCATCCTGCCGTTGTCGAAACCGATTCTGGCAACGGTAGCCATCATTAAATTTATTTGGGTTTGGAACGATTATCAGAATCCGCTGATTTTCCTTATCTCGAAGCAATTGTATCCGATTCCGCTTGGTTTGCAGCTGTTTAAAAATGAATTTGCCGACAATTACGCGGTCCTGATGATGGCTTCTGTCGCTGCTATTTTACCTCTATTAATCATCTTTATCATCCTGCAAAAGCAAGTGATTAAAGGCATCGCGCTTGGTGGTGTAAAAGGTTAATTGTTCCTTATAGGAAAGTAAAGATATGACACAAAGAGCGCAAAATATTATACCGTCTTAGGGGAATTATCCGTGTAAGATTCTGGATATCAACAAAAACTTCGACCAATTGGGGGACGTTATATGAAAAAAAAGCAGGCCATATTGCTAAGCAGCGCCTTATTGACGATGTCAATTATGAGTGCGTGCAGCTCGGGTTCAAATCAAGGAAACGCAGGATCAACAGCAGTCACAACTAGCGCAGCACCTGCTGCAACACAAGCGGATGCGAAGCCGGTGAATCTTAAATTTTACACATGGGACAATGAAACGAATCAAGTGGCACGCCAAAAGATGATTGATGCTTTTCAAGTCAAATATCCGAACATTAAGGTTCAGAATATTTCTTTAGTTCCCGGGAATTCCGTAGAAAGTATGAAGAAAATGGATGTATTGATGTCTTCCGGTGAAGAAGTGGACGTTCTTGAGTATGGGAACATTGATGAAACGTTGGCAAGAGCCGCTGCGGGCGTCCTTGCTCCCCTGGATGAATTTTATGCCAAAGGGAATGTAAAACCGGAAGAAGACTACTACATTAACCCGAAAGTAAATGGGAAATATTACGCAACGATGCTGACATCAAGTCCTTATTTTGTGCTGATGAATGAGGATGCCTTGAAGGAAGCCAATTTATCGCTGCCATCTTTCGATTGGACCTGGGATGACTTCCGGGAGTATGCCAAAAAACTTTCAAAAGGCGAAGGCAATGATAAAAGGTACGGCGCTTATTTCCACACGTGGGGTGAGTATACGAATCTAATTGCGTATTCCGATCTCAAGAGCCCTTATCTGACAAGCGACCTTAAACCTGGTTTCAATGACCCGTCGTTTGCTTATTTCTTCAATCTGCGTCGTGCCATGGAGAAAGATGATAAATCCGTCAAACCGTTAGCTGATGTTGTTGGAGCAAAGTTAAGTTATATTACGGAGTATTTGAACGGCAAGGCGGCTATGCTGGCAACGGCGCCATTCATGCTAGACAATGTCATGAACAAAGAGAAGTATCCGCACACGTTCAAATCGGTCATTGCCCCGCTGCCTCGAGCATCCAAAAACGGCGAACAAGGCATTACCAACATCGGAGGATCTTACGTCTCGGTTGCCTCCAACTCTAAGCACAAGCAAGAAGCTTACGATTTCATTCGCTATATGACGACGGAGCAAGAGGCAAGACTCGAATTATCCGGGTACAAAAAGGCTGATCCCAAAGCGATCGTAGACCGGCTGTATGGCAAAGCGGCGGATATTATCGACGTAACGTCTCTGCAAACAACCATTTTTGATAAGCGCATAAAAACGAATTTCGATCCTGCTATTTCCGTTTCATACGGCAACCAATTGAAGGGTGTATTGGAAAAAGGCTTTAGCAAATTTATGCTGGACAATACGACAGCCGAGGAAGCGCAGAAGTGGATGATGGACGAATCGGATAAAATCGCCAAACAAAATACGAAATAGGAAACAGGGTCCTCATGGACACATCGGTAGAGGGCGTAATAACGTCCTCTATGTTCTCGTTCATAGGGTAACAGTCGTTATGCTATGATAGGTGTAGTTGAATGTTAGTTAAATGCTAAGCATCCAGAAGGCAGAAGGAGTTCCTATGAGAATAAACTCACTATTTCGATTTTCCTTTTATCGACGCATTCAAATCTCATTTCTCTGTTTTATTTTGCTGCCGACTGTCGTTGCCTCGTTTCTCAATTATTCGATTACGCATAACAATGTGAAGGAGAAAATCTTTCTCAGCAATCAAACGGTGCTTACCGTCATTGCCAAGGATATATCCAAAACAATTGATGATATGACCTATGCATCGAACTTTTTTGTTCAGGATGAAAATGTAAAAAACCAGCTGCGCAATTTCATGGCTATGAAGCGCATTGAGAGTTTCCATGATTTTGAAACTTATTTGCAAATCAAAGATTTTTTCAGCTTGGTTGATGTCAAAACGATGAATCCGGATATTCTGATGTACGTGTCCAATCAAGCTGGATTTATCGTCCAATCCAGTGAGATCCAAGGAGCAGACCCGGAAATGACGAGGCAGCAGTATGAAATCGTCAAGTCGCGTGTGGATCTGTCAAAGCCGAATATTTTGCAATGGCTCGGAACTGTGCCAACACAGGGGGCAAACGCATTAACCAACAAGGCTTATTTACTTGCAAGGGTCATCAAATCTCCAAGCGATACGCAGCAGTTAGGTACATTGTTTATTTCCATACCGGAGCGCTATTTTATGAAAGCGTTCGCTCAACTAAGCACTTCGAAACTGGCCTTGTTTGATGCCGAAGGCAAATTGATTGCGGGTGATCCGATTGTCTCTTATGGCATGGACGCTACCGCGAAAAATAACATTAGAAATGAAAGTCTGATTCAATACTCAGGCTGGAAGCTCATCAGTGAGACGCCGGACGCACAAGTGACCGGTCAAATTACGAAGACATTTTTCATTACTTTGCTGCTGATCATCCCTTTTTTTCTAATCTTCTTTGTCGTCTCGATGTATGTAGCGAAGCGGCTTCATCGGCCCATCCGGCAGCTTCAAGCGGGGGTTAAGCAATTCGGCAATGGCAATCGCCGGATTCGATTTGAAGAAGACGGCAAAGATGAAATTTCGGACTTGGGCCGAACCTTGAATATTATGCTGGAACAAATCAACCAGCTGATTGTGGAAAACGAACAGGAGCAGGAGCAGAAACGTGAATTAGAGCTTCAAGCGCTTTATTCACAGATCCGCCCTCATTTCCTGATGAATACGCTCAATTCCATCAAGTGCAATTTGGCTCTGGATAACGAGATGGTCCATAGTCAAAAGATTAATTCATTGATGAGCTTATTAAGGGCTTATATGAAGTTCAATGAACCTTCTAGTCTAGGTAATGAATGTAAGTTGCTATTTCATTATGTGGATATCATGCAAATGCGCAGTGATCTGGTGGTTCAGTTGGATATAGAGCTTCCTCCGCTGCTTGCAAATTTGGGATTCCCGAAGCTTCTGCTTCAACCCATCGTGGAAAATGCCTTTGTACATGGCTTTAAGAGAGCTGTGGATCAACCCCAAATCGTCATACATGCTAAGCAAAACGGACATAACGTGGAGATTTCTATCTCCGACAACGGATTAGGACTGAGTGCGGAGGAAATAGATCTGCTCAACGCCGAGCTGCAAAGCTCGCAGGATACAGAAGCCTGGCAAGCGGATAAGCGAGTAGGGCTGTGGAATGTTTTTCAACGGCTGAAGATGACTTTTGGCAGCGGCTCATCCATGGTATGCTCACAGAGCGAACTCGGCGGCTTGACCGTTACACTCGGATTTAAAGAGAAATTACCTACAGGGGGATCTGCATGTTGAATGTCATGTTGGTAGATGATGATGTACCGATGATCAAATATTTAACGAAGCTGATTTCTTGGGAATCGTTGGGGTTGCGGCTTGCTGCGACTGCAAACTCGGGAGAAAGCGCCATGCAGATTTTCCATGAAACGCAGCTCGATTTGGTGATTACGGATATTGGGATGCCGCAAATGGATGGCTTGGAGCTGGTCGCTCAGCTGAAAGCGCTGAAGCCTGAGCTTCAGGTGGTGTTTTTGACCTGTCATGAAGAATTTCATTATGCTAGAAAAGCGGTACAATTAGATGCTGTCGATTATTTAATTAAAGATGAATTAACCTCTGAGCAGCTCGATGAAAGCTTGCGCAAAGCGATTCAGCTGCTGACGGAGGCCAAGAATCAAATAGAGGACATCGTATATAAGCAAGATTTGATCAAAAATAAAGATTTGCTCAAGCAGACGTACTTTCAGCAGCTTCTTACAACGTCCTCTGCCACGGAGATGCTCAGCTACGGGAAACGGTTAGGCATTAACTGGGGGCATTCGCACTTTCTTATGGCGATTGGTTCCTTTCATAGAGCATCGGTGTATAAGCAGTATAGATTTGAAGACATGAATTTGCTGCTGTATGCAGCCGGGAACATAGCCAATGAATTGTCGCTGCAATCGCAGCAGCAGGTTACTTTATTTTCCGATGCGGACGGTCAATTGATTTGCATTTATAATTATCACCCGAACTTGAGCTTGAATACGACAACGCTTTTTAAGGATTATTTATTGTCTTTACGTGAATTGATTAAACAGTATTTGAAGATGGATGTGTTCCTTCATTACGGAACTCCTTTTAAAGGCGTAGAAGGGATTAGAGCGAATTACAAGACGATGAAAATGTGGCAGAAGTCCTCGTTTTATGAGGATAATACGTTTGGAGCGATCAAGTTGCTGGAAATCCCCTTGTGGAATGTCAATCATTCGCTGGAAGAACAATGGGATCGGATTACGGAGGCTGTCAAAGACGCCACTACGAATGGGATTACCCAATCCCTGTGCGATTTAGAAACTTTCGTTCGTGAAGAGCGAATGGAGTCGGGGATGTTCCTTGCGGCGTGCTCGCATCGAATTCGGCTGATTGAATTGGAAGCTAAGCATAAAAGCGAAGAAACATTTCATAGCTGCTTATTGAGGTGCAAGCGGTTAAAAGAGAGTCTTGAATTAATCAGCTGCAAATTGGAAGAGCTGCATGCGGCTTCGATGCATATGGCGATAGATAAAAAGCCGAAGCTTCAGCAAATCGACCGGTATATAACGGATCATTTGGCTGAAAATATTTCGATGGTGGATATCGCCGATTATTTGTTTCTGAATCCAAGCTATTTTTCGCGGTATTTCAAGCAGGAAACCGGCGTGAATTTCGTTGACTATTACCATCAATTCAAAATGAAAATTGCTTGCGGTTTGTTAAAAGAAAAACAATACAATATTGAAATGATCGCGCTAAAGTTAGGTTATATGGAACGGACGTATTTTTCAAGAATATTTAAAAAGTATGTAGGGGTCAGCCCTAAGCATTATAAATAATGCTGACAGGCGTAACTCGGCACTTAGTGAGATTTTAAGAAATGATAAGGGAACTCTAGGGCGTAGGGCCCTCTTGTTCTCTTAAAGTAGAAAATAGTTTGACCACAGTGGACGATTCCAGATGTAAGCGTGTACACTGGTAGATAGACGCAAAAAAGGCAGAGGCATCCAAACGAACTCCGCTTTGCTCACCGTCGACATTCCGTTTGAACAATGGAGGCTGAACATGAGGAAAACGCTATTTAATCGGCTGCTGTTATCCTATATGCCGATTTTTATTATCGTGGTCACGTTTACGTTTTTCGTGTTTTTTCAGGTGCTGAGTGAACAAAGCCGCAAAGAGGCACTGAATGCCAACAAAATGTTGTCCTTGCAGGCGATGCGCTTGATCGATACATCGCTCAAGGCAATTGACAACATGGTGATGATGGAAACAATTAATAATAAAGAATTGAGCGATTTTTTCAATAATGAGTCCAAAAGTAATGTTTTCACCAATATTAGCGCGGTAAAAAAAATGCGAGAGATGATCGCCTCGTACCCCATGATTGATTCGATCTATTTGGTGCGCTTTGAAGACAATTTTGTGCTCAGTAATGCGACAAGCGATCAGCTAAGCAATTACAAGGATGAGCCGTTTATTCAGAGAGCCAAGGACCCTCTAGGAAGCAAAAAATGGTCAGGCGTAAGAGACTTTGAGCAGTTTTCTGTAAAAGGCAGCAAGCCTGTGGTCAGTTTGGTGCGGGGAGCGCCATTCATCACAGGCGAGAAAGGAATAATCGTCGTCAACGTGGCGACGGATTCGTTGCGGACCAGCATCGCCGACCTGTATGATCCCAAAACAAGTTATATTGGCCTTCGCGACGCCGTTGGCAACGATTTGTTTCGAGATTTCCGTTCAAACGAACAAACAAGGATTTTCTCAAATTATGTTTCCAGTTATACCGGATGGTCCTATCAAAGCGGCCTTGTGAACGGCAAGGTGTTTCATGTGATTTCCTCCCTCTACAACGTTTGGTTTATTATCGGAATTGCGATGATTGTGGTTGGATTTGTATGGCTTCTTTATGTGACCAGGCGCAATTCGAGGCCGCTGGAGCAAATCGTGGCGCGTATTCGCGGTTACCGTCTGCCATCCTTCAAAGAAGGGGGAGATGAATTCTCGTTCATCGAATCCGCTTTGTCCAATATCATTGAACAGTCCAATCAGTATCAACAAAAGCATGAAGAAGACAGGCATCTCCGTGCGAGATATTTGTTCCATCAGCTCATTGAAGGCGACACGGGGTTAACGCATGAGGAATGGGTGGAAGAAATAAGCAGCCTGCAGCTTCCCTACGTTTCCAATCGCCAAGTGGTGTTGGTAATTGAAATGGATAAGTACAGTGATTTCTGCTATCAATACTCACGCAAAGATCAGAATCTTCTCAAATTTGCGCTGCGCAGCGTCATTCAGGAGCTTGCTCCGAAATATGAGCTCGTGCTTTGGGCCGAGTGGACGTCCGCTTTTCAGCTCAGTGTTATGGTGTTCATGGGAAGCGAGGAGGAAGCCGGCGTTTCCTCCATCCTTCAGCTTTTTGATCATGTGCGTGAGTGGGCTCAGGAGAACTTGAAGTTTACGGTAACCGTTGGTATTGGCGAGGAAGTTGTACAGCTTGCGAGTGTTGCAAATTCGTATAAAGAAGCGCTAAGGGCGCTTAAATATAAAATTGCGCTGGGCGAAAACAGGCTGATCACAAGCGAGCACATTGCCAATCACGGACAGGCTGAAGTATTTTCACATCTAAATGCGATTCGCTCCATGATTCAGTCGTTCAGACTCCTTGAAGATGAATGGAAGACGAAATATGACGAGCTTTTTGGCGAAATGAAGCTTGGGCTATTAACCAAAGATGAAATTACGAATCTGATGAACTATTTAATTTATTATTTGGGCCGGGAAATGGCGGGGATGACCAAGGAGTCTCAAGATATGTGGATGGGGGAAGGTCTTCCGAAGCTTAGTAAAGTTATGGATGACTGCCATTCCCTTGAACAAATGCGGGAAGAATCCTTGAACGTATTGGACAGCTTATATGCCGGTCTGCTGGAAGCGCAGGACAGGCGCCAGCATGCAGCTACGATTCGTGACATGCGGAAGTTCATCGAAGAAGAGTACGCCAATCCGAATATGTCACTGGATTACCTCAGTGCAACCTTCAACATTAACAGCAAATATGTGAGCAAGTTGTTTAAAGAAGAAACGGGACAGAAGTTCGTCGACTTCCTGATCGATATCCGTATCCAGGCAGCGCAGCGACTGCTTAAGGAATCGCAAGCCCCGATGCAGGAGGTGGCGGAGCAGATCGGTTATACAAGTGCAATCTCTTTCAGCCGTGTGTTTAAGAAAGTGATGGGCTGCTCTCCTAGCGAATACCGCGAGGATGCGGTGCGCAAACAGATTGGGTGAATTTTGTTAAACCGTAGAAAATAGTTTGCCTAGCTGCAGCAGCTCCGGAGAACCTCCGGGGCTGCGCGCTTTTTCAGGCGATGCGAAAACGGTTAAGGGCACGATTCTTGTTTCTTGCAGATGGCGGCAATCGCCTTTACGATGAGGGTGTGAAAGCGCATTCCATCCAGACGAAAGGAGAAGGAGCCTATGTTAAGCATGCAGAAGGAATTAGGAATGTCCATGAAAAAGATGAAGCGTCACTGGCAGTTATATGTGGTTGTAGCTTTACCGCTGCTGTATTTGCTCATTTTCAAGTACATTCCTATGGCTGGCGTCGTCATTGCTTTCAAAGACTACAACGTCATCAAAGGTATTTGGGGCAGCCCGTGGGTGGGCCTGAAATACTTCGAACAGTTTTTTGAATCACCGAATTTCTGGCTATATTTGAAAAACACGCTGGGCATCAGTATGTACGGTTTGCTTGTGGGCTTTCCAGCTCCGATCCTATTAGCGCTCGCTTTGAATGAGATTCGTAACGGTTTCTTCAAAAGCAGCGTGCAAATGATTACCTACGCGCCTTACTTTATTTCGACGGTTATCATGGTGTCTATCCTCATTGTCACCTTGTCGCCAAATGTTGGTATTATCAGCAAGTTCCTGCATGCGCTCGGTGTGGACAATACGAATTTCATGGGAATTCCGAGTTTTTTCAAATCGATCTACGTTTGGTCGGATGTTTGGCAGCATACGGGTTATGGCGCCATCATTTACATTGCAGCTTTGTCAGGTGTTAATCCTGAGCTTTATGAATCGGCCAAGGTAGATGGCGCATCCCGGGTACAGAAAATCATAAATATCGATATTCCGAGTTTGATTCCGGTTTCCGTCATCCTGCTTATACTCAATTTAGGCAACATCATGAAGCTTGGCTTCGAAAAAATATATTTGATGCAAAATCCGCTCAATGTGAGCACATCGGAAGTCATTTCAACCTATGTGTACAAAGTAGGGCTGCTCAGTTCCAGCTTCAGCTTCTCGGCGGCCATTGGTTTCTTCAACTCAGTTGTCAATTTGATTCTTCTTGTAGGGGTCAATTACATCGCCAAAAAGTTGTCCAGTTCAAGTTTGTGGTAACCGCCGGCCCCTTAGTCCGTAGTAAGGAGGATCTTCTATGATCAAAACGTCAAGCATTCGCGAATCGCAAGGCGACCGATTGTTTCTGCTCTGCATTTATATCTTTCTGATCGCGGTGTTAATTGTCGTCTTGTTTCCGCTCATTTTTATCGTCAGTTCATCGTTTAGCTCACCGCAGGCCGTTGTCTCCGGCAAAGTGTGGCTGCTTCCTGTGGATGTTACGCTGGAGGGCTATAAAGCGGTGTTCCGCAATCCGCAAATCGTAACCGGTTACATGAATTCGTTTTTTTATGCCGTGGTTGGTACTAGCGTCAACGTCGCATTAACCGTCATGCTGGCTTATCCCATTGCCAAAAAAACGTTCTACGGCCGCAATGTCATCATGGTGCTTCTCGTGATTACGATGATGTTCGAGGGAGGACTAATCCCGTTCTATCTCGTAGTCAAAAATCTGCATCTGCTGGATACCCGGTGGGCGATGATTTTGCCCGGCGCCATGGTGGTGTTTCAAGTCATTATCGCCCGCACCTTTTTTCAAACATCGATTCCAGATGAAATTGCAGAAGCTGCGGAACTCGACGGATGCAGCGATATCCGATTCATAACGAGTATCGTACTGCCGCTTTCCAAGCCGATTCTGGCTGTGCTGACATTGATGTATGCGGTTGGCCATTGGAACGCCTACTTCGATGCTTTGATTTTCCTGAAATCACCGAATTTATTCCCGCTGCAGATCGTTCTGCGCAACATCCTTATTCTCAATACGATAGATCCGACTATGGTGTCCAAGGTTGATCAGATGCTAGCCCAGCAAGGGCTGAAGGATCTGCTTAAGTACTCGCTTATCGTTGTGGCAAGCGCGCCGGTTCTCATTATTTATCCGTTTGTGCAGAAGCATTTTGTTAAAGGCGTCATGATTGGTTCATTAAAAGGTTGAAGGAATAGGATTGTTAAATTGGGAGGAGTTGTTACGATGAAAAAATGGCATCAATCATACGCAGGTTTGGTGGGAGTTGCACTTTGTTTCTCCCTCGTCTTGAGCGCTTGCAGCACAGAGTCCGGCACACCTGCTGGAGACGCCTCTTCAGGCAGCGCCCCAGCTGCAAGTGAAGATTTCACCCCTGTTGGGCAATTTCCAATTGTGAAGAAGCCCATGACGATTAAAATGTTCGCGCCGCAGCTGGCCAGCATCGAAAACATGGAGACGAATTCTTTTACCAAATATCTGCAGGACAAGACGAACATTCAAATTAAATGGGACCTCGTGCCTGACAAAGCGTTGAATGACCGCAAACAGCTCATGCTCGCAAGCGGCGATTACCCTGAAGTGATTCTGCAAGGGGCTTTAACGAAAGATGAGCAGATGAAGTACGGCAAACAAGGCGTATTTATTCCGCTAAACGATCTGATTGATACCTACGCGCCTAACTTCAAGAAAGCAATGGCTGACCTGCCCTACTTGAAAAGCTCCATCACATCGCCGGACGGCAACATTTATGCCCTTCCGCAAGTGAACGAGTGCTATCACTGTAATTATGCCCAAAAACTGTGGATTAACCAGGCCTGGCTGGATAAGCTCGGACTGAAAATGCCAACGACAACAGACGAATTTTATGAAGTATTGAAGGCATTTAAGGAAAAAGACCCGAACGACAATGGGAAAAAAGATGAAATTCCGCTGACCGGTTCGGATGACATGTGGGCAGGCAACGTCGCGTCCTTCCTGATGAACGCCTTTATTATTGACGATCAGATCGATAAAGACAGCGGTACTTTCCTGCAGTTAAAGGACGGCAAGGTGGATTTGACTGCCAATAAGCCGGAATGGAAGCAGGGTTTGTTGTACCTGAACAAGTTGTACAAGGAAGGACTGATCGATCCAGCGTCCTTTACACAAAATTCCGATGCGATTCAGCAGTTGGGTAACCGCCAAGACGCAAATGTGATGGGCGGTATAACGACCGCATTGATCAGTTACGCGCACTCGCCGGACGAGAAACATCCGCGTCACAAAGATTATGTTACCGTACCTCCGCTCAAAGGACCTAACGGAGTGCAGCAAGCCGGCTATTTTGCGGGAATTGGTAGTTCGCAAATGGCGATTACCAATAAAGCGACCAAAGAGCAGCAAATTGCTGCCATCCGTTTGGCCGACTATTTGTACACGGAAGAAGCGATTGTTCTGGAAGAGCGCGGCACGGAAAACGTAGGATGGCGCAAAGCGAAGGACGGCGAGCTGGATATGAACGGCAAGCCGGCGAAATATGCGGTGATTCCTAAGGTAGACAACAAACCTACACATAATGATGGGTGGGAACAGATTGGGCCGTCGCTCCGTACGTTCCAATATCGCGATTCATGGGCAGCGCTGCAAGATCCGCTTGCAGAAGGGGCGTATGAAGTGCGTTTGAAACGTGAATCAGCGAAATATGAACCTTTCCAATCGAAAGTGATGTATCCGCCCAGCGTGTTCATTGCATTGGAAGATGCGGAAGTTGCGGCACAGTTGAAAACAACCATTCGTGATTACATCAAATCGAACATGGCGCAGTTTATTACGGGCAGCAAAGACATCGATAAGGAATGGGACAGTTATGTAAAAGGCTTTGACGGCCTGCAGCTTGGTAAATATATTGAAATTTATCAGAAAGCTGTTGCTAAAAAGTAATTGGGAACACGAAGAGGTGACGGAAATAATGAACTGCGGTTTACAAAACATGTTCTACAAGTATGTATGGTCAGCCAATTGGTGGAATCAGGGGCGGGAAGATACGCAGGTTAAGCACTTGGAGCTTGCCTGCTGTACCAATGACAGCGCCGCTTTTCAGGCGTTGGTCAGTTCGGATCAAGAAGATTTGCTCGTTACACGTAGTGAGGATGCGTTGTTGTGGAAGGGTGGACCGATTCAAATTGTGCGCATCAAGGTGGAGACGGATGCTCCTTGTCAAGTTGACATTCGGCTGATCGGATTGATTGAGGGTGATAGTCGCGTCATGATCTCCGATGTGCTGCTGGATGAGCCCTTCCAATATGTACGGAAGCGACAGATTCAGCCTATCTGGGTGGAACTTCATGCTGACGAATCGGCTGCTGCCGGTCAATATGAAGGAAAGATAAAGTTCTACACCCATACGATGTTCGAAGATGAGGTGTTGGCGAGTGAATTGACGTTTTGTTTGACGATTCGCGAACAAGCGCTGCCGAAGCCGCAGGATTATTCTTTTTACTTGGACTTATGGCAGCATAATTGTAATATCGCAAGAAAATATGATGTCTCATATTGGTCCGATGAACACTTTATGATCCTGGATTCGTTTCTGCACAGCTTGGCTCAACTCGGGCAAAAGGCGTTGACGCTCGTTGTTTCCGAGGAACCGTGGAGCGGTCAACGGTCTTTTATCGATGCGGAACCATCCGACTTGAATGAATATAGTATTATTCCGGTTGTCAGGAAGAAAGATGGTCATTTTGACTATGATTTTTCCCGCTTGGATCGTTATGTTGAGCTGGGGGAGAAGCATGGCATTGACAGAGAACTGGAAGTTTTTGGTTTAATCAACATATGGCAGCACGATGATGAGGGGTATGGCAAGGTTGTGGAGGATTACCCGGATGCCATCCGCGTTCGCTATTTTGATGAAGCAGCGGGTACTTATCAATATATTCGGCAGATAGGCGATCTACAAGCTTACATCGTGGCTTTAGAGCAGCATTTTATCGCAAAAGGGTGGATCGATCGTGTTCGTGTCGTTGCTGATGAACCGGCGGATATCGCTCTATTCGAGGAAAGCTTAGCGTGCTTGCGCGACATGGCACCATCGCTGAAGTATAAAGCGGCAATTAATCATACGGAATTTCTTCGTAAAAATATCGAAGGCATCCTGGACTATGTGCCTGTTCTCGACTGCGCGGCTGAAGAATTTGAACAGCTTGCACAGCTTAGAGAGGACGCGAAGGGGACATTTGCGTATTACGTGTGCTGCTCGCCTGAGAAACCAAACACGTTCCTTGGCTCGCCTTCGATTGAGTCTCGGGTTATTCCTTGGCTCGTGGAAAAGCTGAAATTAGACGGCTTTTTGCGCTGGAATTATACCGTATGGCCAGACAAACCGCTAGAGAATCTCTCCTATCGGCCTCTGATTTGGAAAGCAGGCGATACGAATTTCGTGTATCCGGGAAAAAGCGGCAAACCGCTGCTCTCTCTCCGCTACAAATGGCTGCAGCGCGGCATTCGTGATTATGAATATATGCAGCTTTTGAAACGGAATGGAAAGGAAGCGTTTGTGGAAGAAATGCTTCAACACGTATTTCGATTCGAGCATCCGAGAGAGCTTGCACCCTCATCTGGAAAAAAAGCAGAGCAGTTGTACAGTTTTAAGGTAGATGATTATGAGCGATTATACAAAGGGAAATGAGAAAGGACGGATGAGATGAATCTTGTTCAGAAGTTAACCCCCACAGCCAGACAATTAGCTTATCAAAACTGGGAATTTGGTTTGTTTCTTCATTTTGGTTTGCGCACGTTTTATGAAGGTTACGTTGATTTCGATGAAAGGCGGATGGATCCGGCTGCTTTCAACCCCGCTCAACTGGATTGTGAGCAGTGGATTCGAACGGCCAAAGAGGCGGGAATGAATTATGCCGTTCTAACGGCGAAGCATCATGATGGATTTTCCAATTGGCCTTCCCGGTTTAGCCAATTTAGTGTGGCCGCTTCTCCCTGGAAGGAAGGGAAAGGGGATGTCATTCGCGAATTTGTAGATGCATGCCGCAAATATGATGTGAAACCGGGGCTGTACTATTCGCCGTATGATGGTTCTGCCGATTTTTACACCCAGGATGCGAAAGCCTATGATGATTATTTCGTCAACCAAATCACCGAATTGCTTAGCGGGTATGGTGACATTGACATCCTGTGGTTTGACGGTTGCGGATCAGAAGGGCATTCGTATGATTGGAGTCGCATCATTGGTGAAATTCGGCGTTTGCAGCCACAGATTTTAATTTTTAATATGGGAGATCCCGATTTTCGCTGGGTAGGCAACGAGGACGGTATTGCCCCTGTGCCCTGTTGGAATGTTGTTGATGCTACAGAGTTTTCCATTTTGACGGAGAAAAAGGAGCAGTTAGGGGATCGTTTGTGGCTGCCTGCGGAATGCGATGTCCAGATGCGGGGGAATTGGTTTTATAGCGACAGCGATGAACATACTCTGAAAAGTGTGGAAGAACTCATGGGCATTTATTTGCATTCGGTTGGCAGAGGCGCGAACTTGCTTCTCAATATCGGGCCGGATCGAAACGGTTTGCTTCCAGAGAATGATGTGGAAAGGCTGCTTGATTTCGGTTCGGAAATTCGCAGACATGTGGGGAGCCCATTTGCAACACTGGCGCAATGCGACAGACAGGACCGTACGTGGGTTTACGAGACGGAGCAAGCGCAAATGCTTGATCTTGTTGTCTTGGAAGAGGATCTGACAGAAGGCGAACATGTAAGAAGCTTTAAAATTAGTATCATCACGCAAAAGTCGAGACGACCTGTAACGATTTATGAGGGGCAACATATCGGCCACAAAGCTATCATTCGCGTCCCCGCCATCAAAGTCCGTGGGATTATAATTGAGATCACAGAGAGTGATCAAGAAGCCAATCTTCTAGGACTAAGTTTTCATCATGTTGGTTATGGAAATGAAAACGGGAGGTAAGTAGATGAAAATCGGGCTAAGTTCGTATAGTTTGCTGCAAGCATTGAAATCAGAGAAAATGACCATTTTGGATGCTGTTGATTGGGTGAAGGCCAATGGCGGTGAACATCTGGAACTTGTTCCTTACGGCTACACGCTGGTCGATAATCTGGAACTTGCAGATCAGCTTAGAAATAAGGCGAAAGAGGTTGGCATCGACCTATCCAACTATTCCATTCCCGCCAATTTCGTACAGGAATCGGAGTCGGAATTCGAAGCGGAGATGGATCGCGTCAAGCAGCATGTTGATCTTGTGCATCGTTTGGGCATTCAGCATATGCGCCATGATGTTACCGCTTTCACTTTGCCTCCTGAGAAAATGACGATAAAATACTTTGAAGACAGCTTACCGCTTATTGTTCGCGGCAGCCAAATCATCGCTGACTATGCGGCCGAATATGGCATTACGACTACGATTGAAAATCACGGCTTTTCCGTGCAAGCAAGCGATCGCGTACAACGTGTGCTGCTCGAAGTCAACCGCCCAAATTTCAAAACAACATTGGATGTAGGCAATTTTATGTGTGTTGACGAAGCGCCGTTGGTCGGCGTTCGCAAGAATTTGCCTTATGCGTCCTTAATACACTTTAAGGATTTTTACTTCAGACCTTACTTCCAGGACCCGGGAGAAGGCAATTGGTTCCGGACGTCGAACGGGAATTATTTAAGAGGCGCGATCGTTGGCCAAGGAGATATCGAGATCCGGGAGGTCGTCAAGCTGATCAAAAGCTCAGGCTACGATGGCTATGTAACTGTGGAATTCGAAGGCATGGAGGATTGCGAGTTGGGGTCACGTCTCGGCATGAACAACTTGCGAAGACTGTGGAATGAGAATTAGCATGTAGTGAAAGGCTGCCTCCGTTTGATTCACGCGGTTAGGCAGCTTTTTTTAATTTCGACCGCCTACTCCCGAACTCTCGAACTCCAGAACCCGTAACCCGAAGCCCGAAGCCCGAAGCCCCCGAAGCCCGAACCCGTAACCCGTAACCCGTAACCCGTAACCCGTAACCCTTAAGCAAGTTCATTTACGCTAACTTCTACATAAAGCGCATTCCGCTAACTTTAGCGTTAAAAACCACCATATCAGCTGCAATTAGCTGTAGCGTCTCCCTTCATATGGGAACTACAGGGCGCTATTTCACCGGAAAACGGCGTATGAGCCGGCGAAGGGAACTGTGGTTCGCTATTTTGCCATTTTTAGGAAAAACGGCTTTCTTATAGCTGAAATAAGAGTCTGTAGTTCCCCTACTACTCGCGAACCTCCTATTTTCGCCAAAATAGCGTCTCGTGGTTCCCTTAAATAGGATCCCGCACACCCGGAAAGCTTGTTATGCGCCCCAGACCAACCCAGTCAGCCCAGTCAACCATTCCAACACGCACGCTAACACATCAAAAATGACATCACCGGCACCGTCATCCAATCAACTCCGCAAATACTGCCCATTATAGCGCTGTATCAGTCTCCGCTAACCCCTTCGGGTGGGATCTGTTCGTGTTAACTCCGCTTGCGATAGTGATTGGGCGCGATGCCACCATATTTTTTAAACAAACGGGAGAAGTAGCTTTCGTCAGGGTAGCCGAGGGCGTCGGCGATTTCCTTAATTGGCAGATCGGTGCTGAGCAGGAGCCGTTTCGTCTCCTCCATTTTCAAACGGTGAATGTAATCGTGCAAGGGGTAGCCAGTATGCTGGCTGACCAATCGGCGCAGCGTGGATACGGCTATATGATGCCGATTGGCGAGCTGCTCTGCGTTAAGCGGTGTATACAAGCTCGTCGCGATATCTTGGAGCACATCCACTGCCTTGGAAGTGGCCGCTTGGCCCTGCGGGAGTTTGGATTTGGCCATCCAATTGAACAGCAGCGCCTCAAGTTGTAGGGCGGCTTGATCAATTAGCGTAGGAGATCCGCTTTCAAGAAGCAGGAACATGGCATCGAGCTGCGAGATCCATGCTTCTTCAAATCCAACGCGCTTCACAATTTCGGTCTGCACGAGCCAACTTCCAAGCCATTCCTGAATGCGGCTACCTTCAAAACGTACATAATATTCGTCCCAATGCCCATCCTCCTCCGGACCGAAATCGACTACACTTCCGGGAAAGACGAAGAATAGGCACCCTTTCTCGACATGTTGCATTGGCCCCTGATTCACGCGGTAAAAGCCGCTGCCGCCGGCGATATACAGAAATGCCCAGCTGTCGAAGACAAACTGGCTGCGCTGCAGCGTTCTTCCCGGCAAGTGTCCCATTTCCTTTATCGTGAGAGAGGGGATGCTGAGCTTCGACGAATCGATTTTGAGATCTACGATGCGGATCGGCTGCGGACTGATCATATAGTCCAAGAAGCGTGTCATAGATGTCATTCCTTTCTGTCGGATAGCGAAGTAAACTGAAGCTGCATGACGAAAATTCAAAGCGGCCAGCCCACTGGTCAAAAGTTACAGGAGTCATGTGAAGGCTATTCATAGTATAAGTGAAGGAGACCTGTCATGCCAACGTTACAAGCGCAATTCGAGACTCGCTGTCTTTCCTCTTTGGTGAAAGTTTTTGCAGACGAAGAACTTCAAACCGCAGCGTTCCACGCCGCCTCTGCCTTGCAAGGCGAAATTTACTCCTTTCAAGTTGCCTATCGGAGTCAAGCCCTGATGCCTTTCTCTCTGACGGTAACGTCAACTTTGAGTGACGGCATCTGTCTGCGCAGTGTGCAGTTGGTACCCGCTGAATTTCCCAACAACCCTAACCATGACGAGGGTGTGCTGCGCGATACACCGGGGTTATATCCGGATCTGCTAGTGCCTGTGCCGGATTCGGGGATGCTTACGGCGATTCCCAAACAGTGGCGCTCAATTTGGGTCACGATGGAGGTAGGCCGTGACGCACAGCCAGGTTCGCACGCGGTAAGTATCGCCTTCGTCGACAAGGCAGGGGAAACGTTGGCCAGCGAAATGTTTACGCTCACCGTGCTCCCTGCCGTACTACCGGAACAAAAGCTGCTTCATACGGAATGGTTCCACACGGACAGCTTGGCCGTCTATTACGGCGAAGAGGTGTTCAGCGAACGATATTGGGAAATTGTTGAATCGTATGTGCAGACGGCAGCAACCTACGGTTGCAATATGCTGCTGACGCCGATTTTTACACCTCCGCTCGATACGGAGGTCGGTGGGGAACGTCCAACGGTTCAATTGGTGGATGTCTGGAAGAACGGCGAATCCTACACGTTCGGTTTCGAACGGCTGAAACGCTGGGTCGAGATGGGGAACCGCAACGGCGTGAAGGTGTTCGAGCTCTCGCACCTGTTCACGCAATGGGGCGCGAAGCATGCTCCAAAAATTATGGGCTCCGTTGATGGCAGGACGCAGCGCATTTTCGGCTGGGAGACGGATGCGGCAGGCGAGGCGTATCTGGGCTTTCTGGCACAATTTTTACCGGAACTGGTCGGCTTCCTCAAGGAAAATGATTTGCTGAACCGCACCTATTATCATATTTCGGATGAGCCTACGTTCGAGCATTTGACGTCCTATAGCAGCGCCAGCCGTTGGGTGCGGCAATTTATGGGGGATATCCCGTCCCTGGATGCACTCACCAACCTATCGTTCTATGAGCAGGGGCTTGTTCAGACGCCGGTTGTTGCGAGCAATCATATCGAACCATTTCTGGAGCGTGAAGTTGATCCTTTGTGGACCTATTATTGCTGCTCCCAATATGAAGCTGTCTCTAACCGCTTTCTCTGTATGCCATCTGCGCGCAACCGCATCTTAGGCTTGCAACTCTATAAATATAACATCGCAGGCTTCTTGCACTGGGGCTATAACTTCTGGTTCTCGCAATATGCCAAATTTCCGATCGATCCGTATCGGAATACGGATGCGCATTATGCGTTCCCTGCCGGCGACCCGTTTGTCGTGTACCCGAGTCAAGAGGGAACACCGCTCGTCTCCTTGCGGTTGGAAGTATTCCGCGAAGCACTGCAAGACTTGCGGGCTTTGGAACTGCTCGATTCTCTCATCGGTCGGGAACAGACGATTGCGTTGATGGAGGAAGGAGCCGCCGAGCCCATTACGTTTGCGTCCTATCCAAAGGACGAGGCTTGGCTGCTCACTTGCCGGGAGCGCATTAATGCGGCGATCGGTCAAGCCGCAGCGAGTGGCGTGAGGACAGAACGCTAGTTGCTGTCCGCTTAGGCTGGAGAACATGTCCCGATGGCATGAAAAATAGATGAAGCAAAAGGCTGCCTCCGCTTGATACATGCGGTTTGGCAGCCTTATTTAAGGAAAGTGTTGTGTTAGTCACGTTAACACATTTACACGCTAGTACTGACATCCCCCGCCAATCTCACCAACTCCGCTAACACTTCCCACTTTAACGCTGAAAAACAACGTCTCTTCCTCCAGGATCTAGCATTTGTTGCCATTTGTCTGGTCTCCCTCCTTTGGACATGAGAGGATGAAGCATAAAATCATTCTTGGTACATTAGTCTGCAATCTGAGTTGCTTCGCAGCCTTATTATCCCCTGCTTATGCGGAAAATGCATCGCAATTTGGTCTAAAGACTTCAGCTGCCGAATCGACAGGTGAATTTACCGTTACGTTGCAAGGTACAAATCTTCAGGATTTGTACGCTTACGAAGCCAAAATCAGCTTTGATGCGAGCAAGCTTGAGGTTATCAATGCGAATACAAAAATAGAAGGCTTCTCTATTTCTCCGATTGTCAAGAACAATGAAGTGACCTTTGCTCACACGAAAGTCGGCAGCGTAAGTGGTGAGAAGGGGAACCTCGACATGGGCACGATAACCTTTAAGGCTAAAAAAGCAGGGACATCTCAACTTACTTGGACGTCAGTGAAAATCGTAGATCACAATTTACAGAATCAATCCCTTGCACTTGATAAATCTTTTGATTTCACCAAAATCTTCAGTGATCTTGTAGATCATTGGGCAAAAACAGATGTCATGTCTATGGTGGATAAAAATATTGTGGAAGGGATGGACGACGATCATTTCGCTCCAGACGCAACGGTAACAAGGGCGCAATTTGCAACCTTGATAGCCAGAGCATTAGACTTGAAAAGTAATTCTGTTCAGCCACCTTTCACAGATGTTGCTGTGGGCTCATGGTACGAGGATACGGTGAAGAAAGGATATGCAGCAGGACTTATTAACGGTATTTCCGACCGTGAATTTGCACCTGAAAAAAACATTTCACGTGAAGAAATGGCAGCGATGCTGATGAGAGCGAAGTCGCATGTGACGGGGATGAGAGTGGAAGATATGACGAGCAGCTCATCTCTCCCATTTAACGACGAGGATCTCATCAGCGATTGGGCGAAAAAAGTGGTTCAGCTAGCTGTGGATGCCGGCTTAATGAATGGTCGTACGGCTGAGGGGTTTGCTCCGCAAGGACAGGCAACGAGAGCAGAAGCCGTGGTTGTATTGAAAAGATTGTTAGCTGGGCTGAAATAGGCAAAATAAAGGCTGCCATCGCTGATATAAGCGGTTGGCAGCCTTTGTTAGGCCTGACGGCGATAAGCGCTGGGCGACAAACCGAACTTTCTTTTAAACAGCTTGGAAAAGTGAAATTCATCATAAAATTGCAAATGGGCAGCGATTTCTTTGACGGATAAGCTTGTTGTCTCCAGCGATACCTTGGCCGATTCGAGTTTTAAATTCAACATATATTCAGTGGGGGATAGGCCTGTTATTGAACGGAAGCGAGAGAAAAAAGTCGTCCGTGACATGCCGCTTTGTTCGATAAGTTCATCAACCCGGATGACTTTATCCAAATTGCGGTGAATGTAGATCATAATTTTATTAAGCTCTATATGTCGGGTAGGAAGGGCAGCAGAATGTTCCCGAGCGAAGAGCAGCATCACTTCCTGCAGGATGATATTGGTAGAATATGCGTATCCGAATGGCTCAGCAATCAACAGATCAATGATCCTTTCACAGAGTTGAATGGCATCTGCTGCTTTCCCTGTTGAAACCACCTTGTTTACAGGAAGCTGCAGAGCATGCATGGCATCCATGGAGCTGAAATCAAGGAAATAAAATTTCCAGTCATTGTCCTGACATCTGTACACAGTGGATATCCCATCTGGAGCGAAAAAATAAGTGCCTGCGTGCAATTCATAGTGCTGCTCTCCTTGAGTAAGAAGCCCTTTTCCTTCATAGGTAATAAATAGGCCGGGAACCTCGAATCCTTTTCCTTTCGTTATATGGTAGGAATCGTTAGCTTGCACTTTCCAGATTGAAATAAAGGCTGCAAGAGGGATAGGCGTATTTCCTAATCCATATGGGATATTCATGAAGGACATGAAACGACGTCTCCTTAAGAATTGTTCTAATGTACATTTAAAATGGGTGGTAATGGTGAAAAAGACGAATGTATATGTACAATTATACATGAAATTATACCGTCAATCCATGGATGGAAATGCATTATTCCTCTACACTTAAATCAGATGTCACAAGTAGAGGAGTGTATGTGCAATGATGGTGAAAGTAGGAAATCGCGAATTAGAGATGGATGGCGAACAATTGACGGAGCTTAGAAGCTCCAATGATATTTTGCATGATAAGCAGGCGCTGCGAGAGCGGATGGAAGAAGACGGCTATTTATTGATCCGCGGATTTCATGAGAGAGACAAGGTGTTGGCAGCCCGGACGAGCATTTTGGAGAAAATGGATCAAATGGGCAAGCTGGACCGCGACACGCAGTTGGAAGACGGCGTCATGGCCGACGGCAGCAAAACCATTTTCATGGGAGGAACGAATGAAGATTTGCCTGCCCTGTTGAATGTATTAAATGGCGAGCATATCATGCGCTTTTTCGACGAATTCATTGGGGAACAATCGCTTACTTATCATTACAAGTGGCTCCGCGCCGTAGGCAAAGGAGATTTCACCGGAGCGCACTACGATATTGTGTATATGGGCAGAGGAACAAAAAATGTCTACACCGTATGGTCGCCACTTGGAGACGTTTCGTATGAAATGGGGGGATTGGCTATTTGCTTAGGTTCCCACCGTTTCGAAAAATTGAAACAATCTTACGGATCCAAAGATTCAGACCGCGACGGCATCGGCCACTACACCGATGATCCGCTAGTTATTACGGAGAAGTTTGGCGGCAAATGGGCAACCACCGAGTTTCAGGCCGGGGATGTGCTGATATTTGGTATGTTTTTGATGCACTGTTCACTTGAAAATACGACGAACCAGTATCGCATAAGTGTTGATGCTAGATATCAATCGGCGAATGAGCAGGTTGACGAGAGATGGAGCGGCAAAAAGCCGAAGGGCCATTTTAAATAAAAGAAGAGGCTGTCTCAGAGTCAGAAAATGACTTAGGAGATAGCCTCTTCTTTTTCCGTTGTGACCAGATGTCATTGGAATTGGATGACGATGGAGTCCATGATCGGTTCATAACCAATTTGCCTATAGACATAATTCGATGTTGGATTGCTTTGATCTGCGTATAAGCTTGTTGTTTGATACCCGCGATCCAGCAGCCGTTGCGTAAAGTCTGACACACAATCGGAGGCATAACCTTTTTTTCTTTGATTGCTGGGCGTGTATACGTAACTAATGGTAATATTGTGTTGCGTAGGGCGAGTGGCACTAGCCATAGAAACCAACTCCTCATTCACTTCCCAAGCCACTAAATTTCCTTTATTAATGAGAAAGGTGGCTTTGATAGAAGCTTCGTCTAAACTAAGAGGTTGATTCGTTTCCTGGCAGAATTGATAGATCCACTCTTTTATAACAGCATGGTCGCTAGCTATCACTCGCCGAAGTTTTCCATTCGTTTGCAGCGTATTTTTAACCTTTTCTAGCTTGTAAATGGTTTGTTCCATATGAATCTTGGCATGAGTCCCCAGTGCTTGGGAGACATACAAGGCAAGTTCCGTGGTTATTTTCTTTTCACCAATAAAACCCGGGATGGGTTGAACGGTCTGCACCAACTTTTGTCCAAGCTCATGTATGTCCTGGGAGGATAGTGCCGTGGGTTTTGATAAAATAATTTGTTTCGGATGTGTTTGGAATAAAACCAATCCTAAGTCATCATTTTTCCATAAAGCAGCCATCAAAAGGGGAGTTGCATCTTGCTCGCTCAGAGATTGCAGAACACCTAGCAATAAATTGTTGGCGGCTTCATCTTGTTCCAAGAAAGAGCTCACCTCTTTTTTAAATGCAGTCAAACTCTCATACTTTGCAAAACGTATCAATGGTACCATCTCCCTTCGAAATAACAGCGATTACGAATAAAAGGTTAATACATCATAAGTTCACACATATACTCAAGTAACATTTTGTAAAAAGCTGGTTGTTATTAACCTATCCGAAGGTGAGGCTGTCTTCATGCATAAGAGGTTGGAATCTGATGCAGATCTGTTTATCGCAGCTTTATCGCAAACACCGGTTTCCGTGCTGCAGACGGATGCTGAGGGAGTTTACTGTGAAGTAGACCGCGGAATAATTGAAAAGTTCACGAATAAATCCGTCCGCTTAAGCACAATCATGGATGAAATTGCGTATTACTACCGAGACGATGGGACCATTTTTCGGGTGGAAACGACGTAAAAGAGTGGAGATCTTGCGAATAATTTAATGTTAGGCGAAAGAATCCACAATATCAATAGGGAAATGGGAGAGTGACCATACATTGGGTAAATGGAAAGCTGGAACCGTCGGCTTCGTTTGTGGCGCCTTATTTTTCTCAGGGCTTACTTACGCGGCGACGGATTCGGTCGGAATAGACGTTTATTTTCGGAAATTACAGTATTATTTCAATGGTGAGAACAAGCAGCCGCCAAAGGATCTACAAGGATTTATTTACAAAGATACCACGTATGTACCGCTAAGATTTCTGTCTGAATCGCTGGGGAAACCGGTAAGCTGGGATGATGCAACAAGCTCTATCTATGTTGGGGACAAGCCGGTTCAGAATCCAACGTCAGGATCGGCAGCGTGGCAAGTATTTCCAAAAGATAACCCATGGAATACCGATATTTCCAGCTACCCTGTCCACAAGAATTCGGGGCAGTTTATCTCTTCGATAGGCCTCAATACGAGTCTGCATGCGGATTTCGGGACGATGTGGGAAGGAGCGCCAATCGGCATTCCTTACACGATCGTAGGCGCTGATCAGCCGAAAGTCAATGTGACATTCACCGACTATGGCGATGAGAGCGATCCCGGTCCCTATCCGATCCCGCTAAATGCGCCAATCGAGGGGGGGCTTAACAGCGACGGCGACCGTCATGTTATCGTAGTTGATAAAGACAATCAATACCTGTATGAATTGTACAATGCTCACCCGACCGCAGACGGTTGGCAAGCTTCGAACGGCGCCAAGTGGGATTTGAAATCCAACGTTTTGCGGACAAAGTACTGGACCTCCGCTGATGCGGCGGGACTGCCGATTTTCCCAGGTCTTGTCCGATATGAGGAAGCCTCTACCGGTGAAATCAATCATGCCCTGCGGTTCACAGTCCGCAAAACTCAAAAGGGATTCATTGCCCCAGCCACTCACTATGCTTCGAGCAGTACGGACCCTAATCTTCCGCCTATGGGACTGAGACTGCGCCTGCGGAACGATTTTGACATTTCCGGCTACTCGCCAACGAATCAAGCCATTCTACGTGCGATGAAGAAATATGGCATGATCGTCGCGGACAACGGCAGCGATCTCTATGTCAGCGGCGCGCCTGATCCGAAATGGGATGACGATGATTTAAGCAAGCTGAGCAAGTTGAAAGGCAGCGATTTTGAGGTCGTGGACACCGGTCCGATTGAAAAATAATTGTCTGGCTTGACCAACAATAAAAAAACAGCTGTCCAAAGTTACCTTTGAACGGCTGTTTTTTTGTTCCCAATTATTTTAGTACTTTCATCATCGCGGAGATAACGCCAAAATGATTGGCTTCATGCATGATACTGAAGTTGATAAGTTGTTCAATGGTTGCAGCTTTCATCATATTCTCCTTAACTGGCATGTCCAGTTTCTCATGCAAAGATTCACGGATTTGGACAGGTTGTTCCTTCAGCTGCGCGATGATATCCTCCCACGCAGGCGGATCTTCTTGCCAATCCGCAGGTTTTGTTCCATTGCCAAAAAAGGAGATATAGTTCGCTGACACGAACGAAGGTTGTTCGGAAAGAGTGAATATGAGGCGATCCGTCACGGCAAGTACGTGACCGATTTGCCAATGAATGCTGTTGTTAAACCCTGCCGGCACGACATTTCTTTTGTCCTCAGGACATCCTTCTACCAATTGCAGTAATCGATTACGGTATCTGTCCAATGCTCCGAATAAAAAGGTATCTCTCATCCTTATCCATCCTCCTGAAATTTTGAGATGAAACGTTATCGGCTTCTATTGTACCACTCGCAGCAGCTTTCTGACATATTCCTTCGGCGTGCAGCCATTATAGCGTTTAAACAGCTCATAAAAATGAGCCATATTCTCGATCCCTACAGCGACGGCAATATCGGTGACAATGTCGGTTTTGGTAATGAGCAGCTGCTCGGCTTTTCGAATCCGCTGCCGGTTCACATAATCCGTGAAGGAGACGCCAACGCATTTTTTGAAAAATTTAGAGAAGTACGTATAGCTCATTCCAGCGCTCCGGCTAACTTCTTCCATTTCGATTTTTTCCCCTAGATGGGCTTCCACATAATCGAGAATGGGCCTCATAACGGCTGCATCCACAAAGCCGAAAGGCTGAAGCAGCTCACGCCGGTCATGGCGCAGCAGCGTGAGCAGCAGATGCTTGATGTGCATGCTCATAGCAATTTCATAGCCTTTGGTTTTGTCCATCATTTCGGCATGAATGTCGACGATAATGCGGCCGATTTCCTGTTTGGCGCGCTCATTTTCGAGAAACATATAGTTCAAATCTTCGAGCGGCCGCACCATTTCCGAAAAATGCCTATAATACATCATCATCGCAGGATCAAAATAGGGTTGAAGATCGACGTGGAGCACGATATAGACGAGAGGATCGTCTTCCGGCTTATGACTGTGATGCAGCTGGTTAGAACCGATAAGGACGACTTCTCTCGGTGAGAGGTGATAAAGATTGTCCGGAGTACGAATATCAAGCTTTCCCTCTTGTACGATAATCAGTTCCACCTCTTTATGATAATGCCATTGCTGCGCAAGCTGTTGACTCTTCGGATTTGTGTTGGTGAACTGCCAAACCTTCATGCATAGGTGTTCATTCTGATAATAAATGGGTTCTTTGAACGTTTCCATAAGTAATACCACCTAATCATCACTGCAAATTTGGATATAAATAAGACAAACCGTGTCATTTTTGAAAGGCTGTCGAATCGGTATGATTGCTTTAATTAGTATACAACAATTGAAAGGGCGAGTGAGAGATGAAAGTGGCGGTAGTCGGCTGTGGCGGTATGGGTCAGTGGCATGCGAAGAGTTATGCGAAGATGCCCGGTGTAGAGTTGGTAGGTGTATGTGATGTTCATTTGGAGTCTGCGGTAGAAGCGGCCAATAAAGTGGGAACGGCAGCATTCGGTTCATTTGAGGAGATGCTTTCAACGGTCGAATTTGATGTTGTCAGTATCGCAGTTCCTACTTTTGTACATAAAGAGGTTGTTTTTCAAGCGGCGAAAGCAGGCAAACATGTCATCTGTGAGAAACCGGTGGCGCTAAATTTGGAAGATGCCAAAGAAATGATCGCTTGCTGCGAGGAAAATGGAGTTCGCTTATTCATTGGTCATGTCGTACGGTTTTTCCCTGAATATGCACAGATGAAGCAGCAGATGGATGCCGGTCAAATCGGAAGAGTCGGTGTTGCAAATGCCCGGCGCGTGGGCAGTCATCCGGGAGAAGCCAGACCTTGGTTTCTGGATGCTGACAAAAGCGGAGGCGTAATCGTCGATCTGATGGTGCATGACATCGATTTCATGCGATGGACTCTCGGCGAGGTCAAATCGGTTTACGGGATGAACAAATGTGAGGGAACGATGGATTATGCGCTTGTTACGCTAGTCTTTGAAAGCGGTGCAGTGGCTAATCTGGAGGCATTCTGGGGATATCCGGGCTCCTTCCGCTATGCGGCGGAGTTTGCAGGTTCCGAGGGACTTGTTCGTACGGACAGCATGAGCGCGCAATCTTTGCAAATACGCAAGGCAGCTCCTCCAGAGAGCGGGGGTAAAGCGGTTGAAATTCCGCAAAGTCCGAACTTCTTTGATCCATATTACATCGAGCTTGAACATTTTCTGAGTTGTATCCGAAACGGCAGCGATCCGATTGTAACCGCTCAAGATGCATGTGAAGCGCTAAGAATTGCCAAAGCCGCGCTTGACTCGATTCAGACGGGCAAAGTCGTGCTGCTGTAAATAAGAGCCAAACATTTAAGGAGGGACCTATCATGGATTTGTTGAAAATAGGCATGATTAGCTTCGCGCACGGTCATGCATTCAGTTATTTTAATAGTTTGCTAGAGCTGCCTGAGGTGAAAATCGTTGGGATTGCCGATGAAGTAAAAAGCCGGGTCGAAGGAATCGCCGAGCGCCACGAAGTGCCGTATTATGCGGATTACCGCGATCTGCTCGCACAAGATGTGGATGCCGTGATCATTTGCTCGGAGAATGTACACCACGCCAAGCTTGTGATCGATGCAGCGAATGCGAAGAAGCATGTGCTCTGTGAGAAGCCGCTCGGCACGACAAAGGAAGAGATGGAGCAAATGATTGCTGCCTGCAAGCATAACGGCGTGCAGCTGATGACAGCATTCCCTTGCCGCTACCTGGCGGCTGTCGTGCGGGCGAAAGAAGCCATTGAGCGCGGTGAAATCGGTGACATCGTTGCGATTAAAGGGACAAATCACGGAGGGAATCCTGGAGGATGGTTCATCGACAAAAGCTTGTCGGGAGGCGGAGCCGTTCTTGACCACACGGTGCACGTGATGGACCTCATGAACTGGTTTTTACAGTCGGAAGTGAAAGAAGTGTACGCTTATGCGGCTACGCTTTTCAGAGAAGAGCTTGAAGTGGAAGATGCCGGCATGCTGCACATCAAGTTCGAGAACGGCGTATTCGCGGTTCTGGATACGAGTTGGTCGCGTCCCAAATCGTTCCCGACTTGGGGAGATGTGACGATGGAGATCGTCGGCACACAGGGAGTCATTACCGTGGACGGCTTTGCGCAGAAGAATGACCTGTTCAGCAATGCGGCGGGTAAAGGGCAATACACCTTCTGGGGAGACAACATGGATGCGTTTATGATCCGTGACTTCGTCAAGGCGCTGCGCCAAGGCGAGCAGGTACCGGTCACGGGTGAGGACGGATTGAAAGCGGCGCAAGTGGCGCTTGCCGCTTATGAATCTGTTAAGCTTGGTCAGCCTGTGGTAATGTAGGATGTGGGTTCGTTTCATCTAGTTTCTTGGACTAGATGAAACGGGCTTTTTTTGCTGTTATTGCTCGTGTATCGTTGACCGATTTAGGTGAATTCTATAGAAATCGCTCGTTTTTACACACCTGATTATAGAAATCCAATACACTTGATGTGTAGAAGAGATGGATATTGGAGCTATGATAGAAAAGAGCAGTCTACACTTTTATCATTCTACTTAAATCATCTTATTGGGGGAATTGGTATGGAACATGAACGTATCCGATTTGGGTTAATCACAGATATTCATCAGGATTTGATGTATAAAGCAAGTGATCGGCTTCAAGCATTTATAGACGAGTCTATCAAAGAAAACGTGGATTTTATTATCCAACTGGGCGATTTTTGTTTTCCGCTTCCGGAAAACAAACCATTCCTTGATATATGGCAGCAATTTGAAGGGCCGAATTATCATGTTCTTGGCAATCATGATATGGATAAATGTGATAAACAGATGATGATGAGTTTTCTTGGTATGAAGTCCAATTACTATTCATTCGACTGCGGCGACTACCATTTCGTTGTTCTGGATGCCAATTATTTCCGTGTGGACGGTCAGTACGTGGATTATGCGTTTAGCAATTATTCTAAAGAGGGGTATACCGTCTGTCATGTGACGGACGAGCAATTAGAGTGGTTGAGGAAGGATCTATCCCAAACGGACAAACCTACGATTTTGTTCAGCCACCAAAGCCTGGAAGAGACATATGTTGGATCTAATGTCGGAATTTATAACAGCGACAAACTTCGTGAGATTTTGCGAGAAGCCAATCAAATAGCGGGTTTTCGTAAAGTGATCGCTTGCATGAATGGTCATAACCATCTTGATGGCGCCAAAGTGATCGACGATATCTATTTCCTCCATATGAACAGTATCTCATATCATTATTTGGGCCCTCAGTTCAATACGGTTCGGTATTCCGAGGAAATTACGGAAAAGCACTGGATTCTGGGGCAATCTGTTCCCTACGAAGAAACCCTTTATGCCATAATCACACTGGAGCCCGGGCTCTTGACAATAAAGGGGAAAGAAACAACGTATGTCGGCCCTGATCCGCTTGAAATCGGGCACAATAATGCCAATGCGGGTCATGTGGTATCAGCAAAAATATCAAGCAGGCAATTGAAGTTTTAAATGAGACAAGGGAAAATACGGCGTTTACTCTCGTAATGTGGGGGAAACGCCGTATTTTTGTATAGCATTTACTAGAGCACACGCCTCAATTCTTTTTTAGGAACCCCAAAAATGATCATTTGAAAAATGGTTTACCTTAATTAGTATTGTATTAATGCCTTTAAAAATACTTACAGGGTCGTTTCTGTAGAAATCACTCGTTTTTACATACCGAATTATAGAAAAACCAGATACTTGTTGTTTAGAAAAGAGAGGTATCGGGCTATGATGAGGTCACACCAAAGACAACCTGCCAAACAACAGGCCAGCGAAGGTAAATACGAAACGAGGAGTGTTTTTCATGGAGAGAGTACCTGTAACTATAAAGGCCAGAGGAGGTTCTACGGCGCATAAACTTCCTGCTTTTTGGAAGCAGCTTAGACAGTCTCATCAGTTGTTAGTTTTAGCCTTACCTGCTTGCATCTTTGTTTTTGTCTTCCACTACATTCCATTATACGGACTGATCGTTGCTTTTAAAAATTACAATTATAGGGACGGTATCCTCCACAGTCCATGGAGTGGTTTTGAAAATTTTAAATTCATATTTACTTCCAGCAATGCTTGGGACATTACCCGAAATACGCTCCTTTACAACACAGCTTTTATTCTTTCTACCTTAATCGTTTCGGTTCTTCTTGCACTTCTTTTGAATCAAGTTTCGAAAAAGTTTGTCAAATTCCATCAGACGGCGCTATTTTTCCCTTATTTTATCTCCTTCGTAATCGTGAGTTATGTATGCCTTGCTTTTCTGGATATGAGTCACGGGTTCCTAAACACGATATTATCCTGGTTCGGTAAGGAACCTGTTCTTTGGTATAACGAGCCTGAATATTGGCCTTATATTTTAATATTGGTTAATTTATGGAAAAATGCGGGTTATTACGCCATTATCTATTACACAGCCATTATCTCCATTGACTCAGAGTATTTTGAAGCAGCAGAAATAGATGGCGCAAACATCTGGCAGCAAATATGGTCAATTACCCTCCCTTTGCTGAAACCTTTAATGATTCTGCTTGTGCTGCTTCAAGTAAGCCGTATTTTCTTCGGGAATTTTGACTTATTTTATAACGTTACGATGAATTCTACGCTCCTTTATCCAGCGACAGATATCATTGATACGTTCGTGTTTAGAGCTCTAAGGGTTAATGGAGATATTGGCATGGCATCGGCTGCCGGTTTCTATCAATCTGTTGTTGGTCTTGTCATCATCTTACTTACAAATTTCGTCATTCGAAGGGTTAGTAAAGAAAACGCCCTGTTCTAAGGAGGTTCTTCTCAATGATAATCAAATCGCGTATTAGTCTCTTCATGATCCACATGGCATTATTGTTATCGTCGATTGCCTGCATCATTCCAATTGTGCTTGTTCTCACTGCGTCATTCACAAAAGAAAGTACGATCTTAACAGAAGGGTACTCCTTATTTCCAAGTGAAATCTCTTTAGAAGCGTATCAATTTATTTTTAAAAATCCCAAACAAATTATTAATTCGTATGTGGTTACGATCTTTGTAACAGTAGCCGGTACTTTGCTGAGCATCATGATTACAGCCATGGTTGCTTATGTGATATGTAGAAAAGATTTCTTTTTAGCGAATAAAATTTCATTTTTCATCTTTTTTACACTCTTGTTCAGCGGCGGTTTGGTGCCTTGGTACATTCTCGTTTCGCGGATTTTACATTTAAAGGATTCACCGTTAGCTCTTATCCTGCCGTATGTTGTAACCCCTTTCTTAGTCTTGTTGATGAAAGGATTTATGACGACAATCCCATTCGCATTAATTGAATCGGCGAAAATGGATGGCGCAAGCGAATATCGTGTATTTTTCTCCATTATTATTCCTGTTAGTAAATCCGGATTAGCAACAATCGCCTTGTTTTCAGTGCTTATCTATTGGAATGATTATTGGTTAAGCTTATTGTTTATTGACACTGGCAAGTATGTCAGTTTACAACTACTGCTTTACCGAATCATGTCTAACATTGATTTCTTAAATAGTGCACTGGCCGTAGCGAATACATCTTCTGTCGTGTTGCCAAGCCAATCGGCTCGTTTCGCGCTGGCAGTCGTTGCGGCAGGTCCCATGTTATTCATTTTTCCTTTCTTTCAACGATTTTTTGTCAAAGGAATTACAGTCGGTTCCATTAAAGGCTAGACGCTTAACGTTGGTTTGATACCGTAAGGTTTCAAATAATATCAAATTGTATAATTCAGGGGAGGAAAAACACATGAAAGCAAAGAGCATGAAGAAAGTGTTTGGAAGCGTATTCTCGATTGTTTGTGCAGTATCCTTAATTAGCGGATGCAGCAGCGGAAACACGGGAGAGCCTACCGCTACAGTTTCGCCAGCGGAGAGTGCGAAAAGCGGGGGAGCGGCGACTAGTCCTGCTAAACTTGATCCTGTAAATCTGACACTTTATAGAGTCGGAACACCGCAGCCAGATGAAAAAGCGGTTGTCGATGCCATGAACAAGATTACGAAAGAAAAAATCAATACGACCATCACATTAAACACCATTGATTGGGGCAACTTCGATGACAAAATGAAAGTGATTATTTCGGCAGGTGAGGATTGGGATTTAACGTACACCGCTTCATGGACGAATAATTTTTATAACAATGTTGCGAAGGGCGCTTTCCTGCCGTTAGACGATCTTCTGAATAAATATGGTCCGCATATCAAGGAAACAATTCCTGCCCAATTTTTTGACGGGGCGCGTGTGAATGGCAAGCTATATGGGATAACAAGTTATCAGATTATGGCAACGATGAAAGGGTTCTCAATCAAAAAGGATCTAGCCGATAAGTACAAGCTGGATAAAACAAAGATCAAATCATTGCGTGATTTGGAACCATTTCTGGAAAATGTGAAGCAAAATGAACCTGGTATTGTGCCTACGACGAGCGGTGCACCGGTTTCTACTGAACTTCTTTCCAATATGGATACCGGACTTATGTATGACACCGTTACGGGCGATACAGCCAATCCTCTTGTGATTAATGTAAAAAATAATGATTTTAAAATTAAAAACTTGTATGAACTTCCGGAAACGATGGAACTGGCCAAAATGAATCGCGATTGGTATAACAAAGGATACATTCGCAAAGACGCAGCTACGATTAAAGATTATAAAGCGGAACAAAAAACCGGGAAGTATGGAATGTTCCCAGCGGGAGCGGTGAAGCCTGGCAATGAAGGCGATACAAAAGGATGGGCGGGATACGATGTAACCGATGTTCAGTTTAGTCCATCTTACGTTTCCAACACGAGTTTAATTTCATCGCTGACAGCAATTAACCAAAACTCCAAAAATTCTGAACGTGCGATGATGTATCTGGATCTTTTGTTCGCTGACAAAGAATTATATCAGTTATTATGTGTAGGCATGGAAGGCAAGCATTACAAGAAAGTGGACGACAGAACCATTGAAGCTTTGCCAAATGGCGGATATAATCCGGGAACGGACTGGGAGCTCGGCAGTCAATTTAACATGTTCCTTCGTCCAGGGCAGCCTAAAGATGTGTGGGAGCAAACAAACAAAGTAAACAAAGAAGCGATTGTTTCCCCATTAATTGGCTTTGTTTTAAACCGTGATCCAATTAAAACCGAGATGGCACAGATCGATGCGATTATAAAACAGTACAACAGCGTAACAAACTCGCTGCTGAATTTTGGAACTGCTGATCCTGAGAAGGTGATGGCTGAAATTAACGATAAACTTAAGAAAGCAGGATTGGATAAAGTTACTGCGGAAGCTCAAAAGCAGCTTGATGAATGGCGCAAGGTAAATAAAAAGTAAGAATCAAATGACCGCTCATAGCTTATACAAGCTATTGAGTGGTTGCTTTTCCATAAAGTGGTTTTTTCTTTTCTATTAAAATTCTTTGCTATATAATGGTTGTGTAAGTGATATATTAGGAGGTTAGCGCTCGTGAGCCAGATAAAACTGCCTCGATCTATGTTTATTCGTATGTTTACTTCATTTACGCTTGTATTTATCTGTATCTTACTGGCGCTTTCCTACATCTTATATGTTAATTTTCAAAAAATTGGCGTGAACCTCGTTTCTGGTGCTAATGCGAATGCGCTATCACAAATCAGCTATAGTTCAACTTATTTGAACGAAGCTTCGAAAACATTCTCGATCTCTTTATTGACCAATTATCGGGTACAGTCGGTTATGTACAATGCGAATAATGATTACAAAGATATCCAAGAGGCATTGGTAGATGTATCCAAATTGAAGGACGCGAATCAATTCGTACATTCCGTCTATGTTTTTAATGGAACGAGCAATCAATTTTATTCTACTTGGCTTCAATCCAGCAATACCAAGGATTCTTTTTTTGATCAAGGCTTAGTTTCTATTATTGATGAGAAGAAACAGGTAGCAAGGGGAAAGTTCTACCCTATATTAAGGAAAATTCCTGTCTTTATCTCGGCCGATGGGAAGGATATTGACAGCAATCAGAAGATAAGTGTTTTGACTTATATTTTCTATGAATATGAGGATGCAGCAGATCGCGTAAAGGGCGCAATTATCGTCAATGTGAAAGTGGATTACTTGAAAGCATTAATTCAATCCCTCTCCACTAGCGGAAAAAATCAAGGAAGTACTTGGATACTAGATGAGAAGGGACAACCGATTCTTGGGAACATGGATCAATTATCGGCGGAGGAGAAATCGGCTGTTCTCAAACCAATCCAAGAAAAAGGCAGTAATGCCTATTTTACAACAACGATTCAAGGAAAGAAGAATCTGATCACCTATGTAACATCCGAGGCTTTGAATTGGAAATTTATTCATATCGTCCCTTATTCGATTATTTTTCATGATATGGAGCGACTTGGCTGGATTACGCTTGCTTTTTGTTTAGGGATATTGATTCCTGGCATATTTATCGTATTCTATGTATCCAAAAAGTTGTATTCGCCTATTCGCGGTCTGGTCGGTAAAGTTTCAGCGTTGCCTCGTTTACCATCTTCGTCAGTCGAAAATAAGGATGATATTGGCTATTTAAGTGATGTCATTTCGATGGCCATTCAACAGAATGAAGTATCTATTGGCGATAAAAAGACTGCTTTTTCCTCCCGGAGATTAGAGTTCTTGCGAAGGCTGATCAGCCAATCGTTTGATGATGACCCTATAGATCTACAATCACGTCTAGATCAGTATCAAATACGGTTGTTGGCCGATAAGCGCCATTTTGCCGTTATCTTCATGATTGATCGTTATGAGCAATTTATGAGAACTTACAGCGCGGCAGATCAAGACCTATTTCGTTATGCAATCGGAAATGTAGCAGAAGAAATAGCCTCTCGTTTCACGAATAATTGTGCGGTTGATTTGGGTGATGAAGTTGTCTTCATTCTAGAAGCCTCCGACGAGTCCTATGAGAAACAGCTTCGCGATATTAGTCTCATCATTGCGGAGCTGCAAAACTGGATTCAAAGCAATCTGAAACTTTCCATGACAGGCGTAATCGGGTATTCGGTCAAACAACTTCAGGATATCTCTATTTCGTATCAGGAAGCCGTTCAGTTTAGCAAGTACAGGTTCATTTTCGGACAAGGATCGATCATCTCGTCGGATGAGTTGAAACATATGAAAACGGATGACTTCCGACCGCCGCTACAACTGGAAAAAACATTTGACGAGCTTCTTGTTTATGGAAAATATGAGGAAGCCATTCAAGCTTATGAACAGATCGTCGCCTATTTGAATCATTATTCTTACGATATTGTCATTAGTTACCTATATTATTTAGCATTTAATATCTATAAGCGGATCAAAGAAATTGAATTGAATGGATCAACTACGTTCAATATTCAATATAGTACATTTGTTCGTATGATTAGTAAAATGGAAACCATTGGAGAAATCAACGCCGAGTTCCATGTGCTTATTCGTCAAATTGCTGAAAGCATGGTGGATTCCAAAGTAAACCGAAATCAGCAGATTGTAAGTAAAGTCATTGGCATCATAGAGGCCAACTACATGGATAAATCGTTATGTCAGGATAGTATTGCATTACTATTGAATCTATCTAAGTATCACTTGGGTAAAATATTTCGCAATGTTCATGGTAAAGCAATCGCTGAATGGTTGATGGATTATCGATTAAGTATTGCTGCAGAACTTATTACCAAACCCAATACCAACGTGGCTGAGATCTTGGATTTAATTGGTTGGGAGAATCAAAATTATTTCTATAAAATGTTTAAGACGAAGTATGGGGTTACGACGTCAGAATACAAATTGCGGAATACGACTAGTGAGAACAAGGTGTATGATAACGGATATCCATCATGAATAAGAGTAAGCCGCCGATAATAACAAATTGGCGGTTTTTTCGCTTATATCAAGAGAATTTGCTGATCGTTTTATAGAAATCACTAGTTTTTAATGTTTACATGGAAATATGAAATGCTATATGTTGGGGCAGGGAGGTGAATGTAAGGGCTTACATAAAGGAGCTAGTTGGATATGCAGCGGGATACCCAACATAAAATCAAGGAGGAAATGATATGAAGAAAGTAAAAACAGGTTTAATAAGCATGTTAGTCAGTTCTCTTCTTATAACAAGCTTAGTTTCAGTGGGGACATCTAATCAAGCTTATGCAAATGTGGGAAGTACAACACTGCCTGTCCAGAAAACAGGTAATTGGGATGATCTGAAAATCAATTGGACAACGCCTGCCAGCGGGACAGATTTTACCGGAACACCGGTCGGGAATGGTTACTTCGGAGCGAAAGTTTCAGGCGGTGTTGCGACTGAAATTCTGCAACTTAATGATAAAACGTTTCATTCCGGCGAACCTTTCAATCATACAAATCCAAGTCGTAAAACAGCGCTGGATGCTACAAGAAGCTTGCTTGCTCAAGCGGATACAGCCACATCAGTAACCTATCGCGAAGAGAAATTAAAGCAAGCTGATACGGCCGCCAAGGGGATGTGGGGATCGGTACAAATGTCCAACTTCCTGCCAATTGGCAAAATTGTGCTGGATGTGCCGAACACAGCAGGATATACGAATTACAATCGGGAGCTTCATCTGGATAAAGCTACTGTGACAACCACATATAAAATGGGAAGCACGACATATACGCGTGAGGTATTTGCCAGCTACCCGGATCGCGTTATGGTTGTTCGAATGACGAATGACGGCGGCCAACCCATGAGTATGACGGCCAAGATGACACTGCCGGCGGAAATGAACACGCACGGAACGGTAACTTCATCGGGTAATGAAATCCAGATGACAGGAACAGCCCCTTACAACGAGGACGCAAATACGTGGGCAAACGGGAGAGGCATGACGTTCGATGCTCGTCTTCGTGCCAGAACGACGGGAGGAACGATCACAGCAACCGGAGGGAATTTAAACATTTCAGGGGCTTCGGTCATCGAACTTCTATATGCCGATGCGACAAGTTACAAGGATCCGTTTACCAATCCGAATCCAAGCCAAGGCGGCATTAATCCCACTCCAATCGTAACGGGGATTATGAACGCGGCGTTTGCCAAAACCTATAGCCAGCTCCTAAGTACCCATCAGACTGATTATCGGAGCTTGTTTCGCAGGTTATGGACGGAAGTTAATGGGAACATAGGCGTTGCCAGAGCTAATGTCCTCACCTATCAGTATGCCCGTTACGTTTCCATTTGCACTTCCAGAGCAAATACATTTGACCGTCCGCACAACCAGCAGGGAATGTGGAATTACATGTGGAAGCCAAGCTCGTGGGGAGCGCATTTTTTTAATGAAAATGTAGAGAAGATGTATGCATTGATAGAGACAGGGAATCTTGCTGAAAATGGCGATCCACTCTGGAAGTATATTAAAAACCTTGCTGTAAACGGGGCGAAAAACGCACAAGCTGATTTCGGCTTTGACGGGTGGTTTGTACCCCACTCATCCGATGTTTGGGCAAAATCAGAGCTGAGTGCTGGGGACAATGAATGGGCGATTTGGCCTACAGGCGGCATGTGGCTCATGTTTAATGTGTATGATCATTATCGGTTCACACAAGACAAGTCCTTTCTTCAGGACACAGCGTTCCCTCTAATGAAGGGTTCTGCAGAATTTGCACTGGATTTACTTGTTGCAAATAAGGATGGCTATCTCGTTACATCGCCTTCTACTTCTCCCGAAGCAAAATATGTATTGTCGGATGGAACCAAGATTGCTGTCAGTCAAGGTTCGACGATCGATATGACGGTCATTCGAGAATTGTTTGAAAATGTACTGGAAGCAGGAAGTATATTGGAGGCAGATTCTCCTGCAGATGTTGATTTGCTGAATCGTATTCGAATGGCCTTGCCCAAATTGCTTCCCTATCAAATTGGGAGCAACGGTGAAATCAAGGAATGGAATAATGATTATGTTAATTCTCAATCCAACCACCGTCATGCCTCCCATTTAATTGGCGTTGGTTTTCTTGACCAGATCACGAAGAGAGTCACTCCTGATTTATTTCAAGCAGCTAAAGTTTCGCTAACCATGCGCGGTTCGGGTGGATATCATCCGGATGATTCGTACATGTGGGCACGACTTAACGATGGGAATAAAGCAGCTTCCCTTGCAACCCTTTATCCAGCAAATCCTTCGGTGAATGAATGGCAACTAAAAAATGCGTATTATCCAGAACTCTTTGTGCAAAGTCATACCGGAGAAATTGAACTTCTCCCTTCACTGCCTACAGCCTGGACCAATGGCGAAATAACGGGTGTGAAAGCGAGAGGCGGATATGAACTCAGCATCAAATGGGCAAACGGGCAGCTCGTATCCGCTCAAATCGATTCTCCGACGGGTACGGTCCCTGTAATCCGGTACGGCAATCAGCTTTTGAATCCGTTTACCGATTCGCGAATTACATTCGTGCGTGGAAATACACAATCTGCATTCAATCAAATTGAAGCAGAGAACTATGACAGCCAATCAGGGGTCCAGCTTGAGAGCGCCTCGGATAAAGGTACGGGTTATGATCTCACATCGATTGATAATAACGACTACACTGTATACAACAATGTTGATTTTGGAAGTGGCGCAGCATCATTCTCCGCCAGGTTTGCGAGCAATGGACCTGGAGGGACCATCGAGATTCGCTTAGGGAATCCGACAGGTGCGCTGGCAGGCACTTGTACGGTTCCGGCTACTGGAGGAGGGCAAATTTGGCAAACGGTTAGTTGCGGAATAACGGGTGCCACGGGCGTGAAGAACGTATACCTCGTTTACAAAGGAACCGGCAGTCCTCTCTTTCATCTGAACTGGTTCCAATTTAGCCAGTCTGCCATGGTAGGTGGTGTGTATAAACTCGTTAATGTGGGTAGCGGCAACCTTGCCATGGAAGTGAAAGGAAATGCAACGGCGGATGGGACGCCAGTCATCGTGTCAGCCTATGACGGTGCTGCAAGCGAGCAATGGAATATTAGCGACAATGGTGATGGCACGTTCAGGCTGCTTGGCATTCAAAGCGGCAAATCGTTGGATGTAACCGGAGCCAACACGGTTGATAATTCCTATACGATTATATGGCCTTATAGCGGATCACCAAACAAAAAGTGGAAATTTAACGCCAATGCGGATGGCACTTACACCATTGTTGGTGTTCAAAGCAACAAACCGTTAGATACGCTTCTAAGCGGCATGGAATATAAGGTGGTTATTAAGACGGCGAACGGTGCGGCAAGTCAGAAGTGGAGTTTGGTCAAATTGCAGTAATGATCATGAGTGAAAGGGTGTCCTCGGGGCACCCCTTTGTTTTAAAATCATTCATTCAAATTTTCAGGAAAAGTGCTTATTTGTAAAGATTTTGTTGATTGTTTTATAGAAATCACTTTTTTTTGATGTTTACATGAATAAGCAGATGGCCTATGTTGGGGCAAGGAGGTGAAAGAAAACAATGAAAATTCATTTTCTTGGGACGGCTGCGTCTGAAGGCTTTCCGAATGTATTTTGCAGTTGCGAAGCGTGCCTCACAGCTCGAAAGCTTGGTGGAAAAAACATTCGTACGAGAGCTTCCGTTATCGTTGACGATACGTTGAAGTTCGATTATTCGGCGGATTCACAAATGCAAGCCCTTCGTGATGGAATAGACTTGGGGCGTATAGAGCATTTGCTGGTGACCCATACGCATTACGATCATTTTTATCCAGGGGATTTGACAAGCCGAATTGAAGGCTTTGCTCATGGTATTGAACATCCACTATGGATCCATGGCAACGATCTTGTTATGTACCATGCTCGGCAGGCTCTCGGGAAATTCGAGGGTGACCGAGTTCGATTTAATCGAATGAAACCCTTTCAAAGGATAGCTGCGGGATCGGCTTGGGTTACGCCACTTCATGCTGATCACGACCCAATGGAAACGTGCCTGCTATACTTCGTGGAGAAAGACGGAAAAACCCTACTCTATGGGAATGATACGGGATGGTTTCCAGAGGATACTTGGGCATGGCTCAAAGGCAAAAAGATCGATATGGCGATACTTGACTGCACGCATGAAAAGACAGGAATTAAACAGAAGAACTACCATATGAACGCAGATACGATTCTGGAAGTACACGATATATTCGTTAAGGAGCAAATCCTAGGTGAGGCTGGGCGAATCTATGTTACACACTTCACCCATAATTCCACTCTTATGCATGAAGATTGGGAGAGCATGTTCGAACCTTATGGGATATGTGTAGCATATGATGGGCTTACTGTTCATTGCTAGGTTAAGGAGAATCCATGAATTTTACTGCATCCGAAGATCAACTTAGGAAGAATCAGCGTCCTGTCACAATTATTGCGGTGGTTACCGCGCTCTGTTTGCTCGGAGATTCCATGCTGTATATCGTACTTCCTATTTACTGGAAGGAAGTTGGCCTCAATGCGTTATGGGAGGTCGGAGTACTCCTTTCCATCAACCGCTTTATCAGACTGCCAATGACTCCGCTGATTGGTTTACTTTATAAAAGAATGTCATTGCGCACGGGTCTTATCCTAGCCATACTGCTGGCAGTAGCGACAACTATCGGGTACAGCCTGTTCAAAGGTTTTATCATCTGGCTCGTTCTTCGCAGCTTATGGGGGATCGCCTGGTCCTTCCTGCGCATGGGCGGCTATTTAACCGTTATTCGCTACTCAGATGATACAAATCGCGGCCATCTGATGGGACGATATAACGGAATATTCCGTCTAGGAAGCTTGGTCGGCATGCTTATCGGCGGTGTCCTCGTTCCACTCGTCGGGATGCCGATTGTTTCCATTGCTTTCGGGGTGTTCATGCTGTTAGGGCTTCCTTATGTCGCCGTCTACATTTCCGGTGCTAAAGCGAACCAGTCCGACGTTTCTCTTCTGCGGAAGGAGCGTATCGACAATCGGGCGGTAATTTGGAAGAAGCCTGTGCTAAAAATCGTTGCAACCGGACTTTTCGTTTATCTCCTCCAGACTGTTCTAAGCGTCACATTAAGCTTGCAGATCGAAACCAACTATCCGCAGCCGATGACGTTGATCGGCATTGCCGTGACAAGCACGATGCTATCAGGGGTGCTGCAGTCAGCTCGCTGGGGGTGGGAACCGTTTCTTGCCTCATGGATAGGCTTGCGCTCTGACGGTTCGAAAGGGCGTCTGCCTCTTTTCGGTTTCACTCTAATCTGCTCTGCGGTTGGCTATGCTCTCGTACCGTGGCAGCTTCCGATCTATCTATGGTGTACGATTATCTTACTTATTTTGGCGGCAAGCACAGCCGTTTCGACGTTAATGGACGCTTTGGCATCGGACGTCGCCCGCTTTTCATCCGTCGTTACAGTGATGACTGCTTATTCGGTTGCGACGGATATGGGCTCTGCGTTAGGCCCGATGCTGGTATACTTGGCAGTCAGTTTGCCTAATGGCATAACGTACATTTATTTAGGCAGCGCGCTCATTTTCCTGCTGATCGCATTATGGTACAGGCCAAATGTCAAACCGAAAATGAATGTCTTACCAAGTGAACGCGATCTTGCGAAAACCGAATAATACTACCCTTACACCCAAGAGGAAAGGAATGAATGAGGTGCGACAACGATTTAGCATGGATAAGGACTGGCTGTTCCATCTTGGTGAAGTTGATGTTCCCGTCAACAAATCGCATAACAGTATCTACGGCAGAGCAAAAGCTGGGGGCGCTATTGGTCCCGCTGGCATGGAGTGGAACGATTCGACTTGGCAGACTGTGCAGCTTCCACATGATTGGTCGTATCAACAGCCATTCGACCGGGAAAATGGTGTGCCGAATTTCGGCTTTAAGCCGCGTGGCATGGGCTGGTACCGGAAGAAATTTAGATTGGCCGCTGAGGAACAGGGAAAGCAACTGATATTGGAGTTCGACGGCATCGCAACCGAAGCTTCGATCTATTTAAACGGAAGTTTATTGGGAAGAAACTTTAGCGCGTATACCAGTTTTACAGTTGATATCTCGGATCGAGCCTACTATGGTGATCGTCCCAACGTACTCGCCATCCGCGTTGATGCTACAGAGGCCGAGGGATGGTGGTATGAGGGAGCGGGTATTTATCGTCATGTCTGGTTAACAACAAAATTGCCGCTTCACATTGCAGAACGCGGGGTCTGGGTCAGACCCGAGAAAATTAATCAGACACTTTGGCAGACGCATATTGAAACTGTCGTTGGCAATGAACTGGAGCACGATGTGCATTACACGTTAACAACATATATTCAAAATGCCAAGAATGAAGTAGTTCAGAAAGCAAGGACGGAGAGTAAATGTGCAGCTGGCAGCAAAAATAAGGTCGTTCAGAAGTTAAACGTAACCAATCCAGCTTTATGGGATATTAATGCGCCTCATCTTTATCAAGTACATTCCGTTCTTACGATGGTTGGACAGCTTTATGATACTGAGATGACTTCTTTCGGCTACAGAACGATTCGCATCTGTCCGGATGAAGGTTTTTTCCTGAATGAACAACCTTTGAAATTAAAGGGAACATGCAATCATCAAGATCATGCCGGTGTTGGCGTAGCGCTGCCTGATGGGCTGCAGGAATACCGAATTCGGCGACTCAAGGATATGGGCAGCAACGCCTACCGTGCAGCGCATCACAATCCGACACCCGAGCTGCTGGACATTTGCGATCGGTTGGGCATGCTAGTGATGGATGAAAATCGCAACTTTGAGTCTTCCAGAGAAGGTCTGCGCCAACTTGAAAATATGGTCACCCGCGACCGCAATCATCCTTGTGTGGTGTTCTACAGTCTGTTCAATGAAGAACCGCATCAAGGAACACCAATTGGCCGTCGTATAGTTAAACGAATGATGCGGACGGTCAAACGTTTGGATCCGACTCGTCCGGTTCTTGGAGCTCTGAACGGTGGGGTGATGGAGGACGAAGGAACAGCAGATATTCTGGAGATCACAGGATTCAATTATATGCATACGAGCTATGATAAATTTAAAGCGAAGCATCCGGCGCAGCCAATTATCGGTTCCGAGACCGTAAGCGCATTTTCGACGCGAGGCAACTATACAAATGATTCGATCAAGCAAGTATTTGACAGCTACGATCAAGAGAAGGCCCCGTGGGGCGCTACAGTGCGCGAGGCCTGGCAAGCGGTAGCTACTCGTGATTTTGTTATGGGGACTTTCGTTTGGACAGGCTTTGATTATCGCGGGGAGCCGACACCTTATGAATGGCCCAGTATCAACACGCACTTCGGCATTATGGATACCTGCGGCTTTCCCAAAGACGCGTACTATTTGTATCAAGCTTATTGGCTTGACGAACCGGTTCTCCACATGCTGCCACATTGGAATTGGCAGGGACGTGAAGGGCAACCGATAAAGGTGATGACGCACACCAACTGCGAAGAAGTGAGCTTATATGTGAATGGCCAATTTATCAGTAGAGAGTATGTTGACGTGTATAAGCAGTTGGAGTGGGAAATTCCTTATGAGCCGGGCATCGTTCGCATGGAAGGCTATAACAACGGTAGACTTGTAAAGGTGACGGAAGTTGCAACAACTGGCGAAACCGCTTCGCTCCGACAGGAATTGCAGAAACCCTATCTCTATGGTGACGGGAAGGATGCCATTGCCGTTAATTTGTACGCGATCGATGCGCAGCAGCGTTTTGTTCCGACAGATAGCCGGTTTGTGACGTTCACGCTTAGCGGTTCAGGCAAAATATTGGGCGTTGGCAACGGTGATCCCAATTGTCACGAGGCCGACGCCGCCCAGGCAAGGAGTTTATTTGCCGGCTGCTGCCAGCTGATTGTGCAAAGCGTCCCCGGCTCAGACCCCATTGTGTTAGTAGCGGAAGCTGCTGGCTTGGCACCGATGACATGGGTTATCCCTGTGAAGGAAACGGCCGAGCCTCCTTACATCCCTTCCGTTAAGGAAACTTATGTGAATGACTGGCATGTAACGCAGCAGCCTTATGGCGAAAGGCCTGATGCCCTCATGGTTATGGATCCGACAGATATGAATACATGGGAAAAGGTAGACGTCAGTTATGGCACCTTGAAGATGCTGAGAGGAATAAGAGGGTACGTAGTGTTTCGGAGTCAATTGTTCTTGTCGGATCAGGATAGGACTAGCAGCGCCAGCCTTCGTTTTAATGAAATCCAAGGTGATGTTGAAATCTACGCGGATACGGAATTGTTATTGGTGGCATCGCTCGTTGAGCCGACTTCAGTGGTAATTCCGTTGCGAGAGGTTGACTTGAAAGGAAAAAACGTGATTACGTTATCCGTGCTTGTTCACATGACAGAGCAGATGAGTAAGCCAGGTATCAGCAGTTCGGTCTGCTTGTTGACTTAGATAGATTCTCCAAGCCTAATCGCTACATTCCCCGATCTAGATCCCCTTCATTTTTCCTGAAAACCCTGTTGCAGCAACTTGGCTCCACGCCAGGCAAGGCTGCAATTTTTTTTCATAGTAAACACGTAAAAGGCTGCCGACGATTGCGAATTGGCGGCCCTTTCCTGTTAGGTGTTTTAGTAGGAACTGAAAATTCTTTCGAAAAATGCTTATGTAAGTAGAATTTGCTCATGGTTTTATAGAAATGTCTCGCTTTTGATGTTTACCTGAAAAAACAGATGGAGTATGTTGGGCATGGGAGGTGAATGTAAGGGCTTACAAAAAAGTGGTTCCTTCATATGCATCAGGTTACTTCGTACAAAATCGAAAAGGAGAAGTAGATAAGTTTTGAAAGTGTGTAGATTCGCAGCAAACGCAATTCTAATTAAAGGGAGATGTGTTGATGAAGCCATTTATGAAGGTATTGGCAGTATCAGTCTCACTTGTTTTATCCTGCGAGTTACTCGCGCCATTCGGAGCTCACGCAGCAACCACTTATCAGTCTACATGGGAATCTGTGGACCAGCATAAGGCCGCCCCGGAATGGTTTCAAGATGCTAAGTTTGGCATTTACTATCATTGGGGCGTGTTCAGCGTTCCCGCTTATGGAAATGAATGGTACCCTCGTAACATGTACGTACAAAATGGTAAAGAATACAACCACCATGTTAGTGTGTATGGATCCCCAACTTCGTGGCCGTATCACAATTTCATAAATGGCGCACAGGATAAGAATGGGAATTGGGTTGAGTTTGCTCCCAAGATGAAATCAGCTGGAGGTCAATTTGATCCTAACGAATGGGCGCAATTGTTCGTGGACGCGGGGGCAAAGTTTGCCGGCCCTGTTGCTGAACATCACGATGGTTATTCGATGTGGGATAGTTCAGTCAATGAATGGAATTCAGTGGACAAGGGACCCCATTTGGATCTCCTTGGAACCTTTGCAACCGCAATCCGCAACAAGAATTTGAAATTGTTGACAGCGCTGCATCATGCTTATAACAGTAACGGATACTTTCAATACGCGCCCGCACAATCCGACCCCAGCTTGATGAAATTATACGGTCAACTGCCGAAAACGCAGGAGGATCAACTGTGGTACGATAAACTGAAAGAAGTTATCGATACGTATCAGCCTGATATTCTTTGGCAGGATTTTGCCTTGACGAAGATTGATGAAGCGCAGCGTCTCAAGTTTTTATCTTACTACTATAACAAAGCGATCGATTGGGGCAAAGAGGTTGTCGCAACCTATAAAACTAGCGGCGGATTCAACTTGAATGGTGAAGTTGTCGACTATGAAAGAGGAGGGCCAGCAGAGTTAACCTCTAATTATTGGTTAACGGACGACAGCGTCGGCAGTTGGAGCTATACGCCTGGCATGAGCTACTATTCAGCTCCTGCTCTGCTTCACTCCCTCATCGATCGTGTAAGCAAAAATGGCAACTTGCTGCTTAATATTGCGCCCATGGCAGACGGAACCATTCCACAGGAGCAAAAAAATATTTTGCTTGGGATGGGGGATTGGTTAAAACGCTATGGCGAAAGCATCTACTCGACGCGTGCTTGGACGAAATATGGCGAAGGTCCAACACAGCTTGGCGGCGCGATTCATTCAAGTCCTATTGTTGGTACGGAAACAGACATTCGTTTCACTCGCAACAAAAGCAACAACACGTTATATGCCATCGTTCTGGAGTGCCGGGGAATGGCGCCAATTTGAACATAAGTACACTTAATTCGAATCAAATTAATTTAAATACGCTTTCAAATGTGCAGTTGCTAGGAGAGACTGCCGGTATCTATATTAATTTGCCGAACAGAGTCCAGAATCAGGAAGGTTTGAAAATTACGATGCCGGCTAGCAAACCATTCACGGCAAGCGCCTATGTGGTAAAACTAACATTCACAGGGAAGATTCCCGATTTGCATCAGGTGTCGGGTCCAACTTTTTACAAACATGTGCAATATGAAGGAAATCGAATTCCTCTCTCTTTGGGCAATTACACTTTGCAAGCAGCCGGAATTGCAGATAATAGTATTTCCTCCATCCTAGTGCCGTCAGGTTACAAGGTAACAGCCTACGCAGAAGATAATTACAGCGGGACTTCGTGGACTTTTGCAAGCAACAATAACAATCTCAAAGACACTGGCAATAACGATTTGATTACTTCGCTCAAGATATCCTTGGATTCAAATGCATACTTCAAACTTGCGAATCGCACGACAGATTTGGTGCTCGATGGAGGAGGGAGTGTGGCTTCAGGTTCGAATGTGAAGGAAAGTGTGTGGAACAGCAGTAATGATGCTCAATGGAGGTTCGTCAATCTCGGTACGGGATATTATCAGATTCTAAACCGGACAAATGGTCTGGCACTGGACGGTGCTGGAAGCGGGACGGCACCAGGCACGAATACGAAAGAAACTACATGGACAGGCAGCGAGAATCAACAGTGGCAATTGGCGGATCTGGGAGACGGGTTTTATAAAATTGCGAATTGGGCTAATGGTTTAGTCCTAACAAGCAGTGGGAATTTCAAAGGCGAATTTATCCCACCCGTGTATGTAAACAGGCTTTCAACTTGGAATGGGAGTACACTTCAGCAGTGGAAGATTGTGAAAGTCAACTAACTAGGAGGAGATGTTATGAAGAAAGTAAAAACAGGTTTCAAGCATGATGGTTAGTACTCTACTTGTAGCAAGCTTGATCTCAGTCGGAGCATCGAATCAGGCTCAAGCTAATGTAGGAAGTACGGCATTACCTGTCCAGAAAACAGGCAATTGGGATGATTTGAAAATCAATTGGACAACGCCGGCTAGCGGGACAGATTTTACCGGAGCACCTGTCGGAAATGGTTTCTTCGGCGCCAAAGTTTCGGGAGGTGTTGCGACTGAAATTCTTCAACTTAATGACAAAACGTTTCATTCTGGCGAACCCTTCAACAATTATAATCCAAGCCGCAAAACAGCTCTAAATAGTACAAGAAGCCTGCTGGCAGAAGCGGATACAGCAACAACAGTAACGTATCGCGAGCAGAAATTAAAACAAGCTGAAACAGCTGCCAATGGGATGTGGGGATATGCATATATGGCTAACTTTCTGCCCATCGGCAATATTGTCTTGGATGTCCCCAATACGACGGGATATACGAACTACAATCGAGAACTTCATTTGGATAAAGCTGCTGTGACTACCACATATAAAGTGGGAAGCACGACTTATAAGCGTGAAGTATTTGCGAGTTATCCGGATCGCGTGATGGTTGTCCGTATGACCAATGACGGCGGACTGCCGATGAGTATGACGGCCAAGATGACATTGCCGAATGAGATGAGCGGACATGGAACCGTCTCTTCATCGGGCAACGAGATCCAAATGACAGGAACAGCTCCTTACGCTTACGCTCAGTACCCAACTACCCTGTGGGCAGACGGGAGAGGCATGACGTTCGATGCTCGTCTTCGCGCCAGAACGACGGGAGGAACCATAACAGCAACCGGAGGCAATTTGAACATTTCAGGCGCTTCGGTCATTGAACTCCTGTATGCCGATGCGACAAGCTACAAGGATCCGTTTACGAATCCGAATCCAAGCCAAGGCGGCAACAATCCTACGCCAATCGTAACGGGGATTATGAACGCGGCGTTTGCCAAAACCTATGACCAGCTCCTGAGTGCCCACCAGACTGATTATCGGAGCTTGTTCCGCAGGTTATGGACGGAAGTGAACGGAAACATAGGCGATGCCAGAGCCAATGTGCTCTCCTATCAATATGCGCGTTACGTTTCCATTTGCACTTCCAGAGCGAATACATTTGACCGACCGCATAATCAACAGGGAATGTGGAATTACATGTGGAGTCCTCGCTCGAATGGAGCGCATTACTTTAATGAAAATGTAGAGAAGATGTATGCATTGATTGAGACAGGGAATCTTGCTGAAAACGGCGATCCGCTGTGGAAGTATATTAAAAATTTAGCTATCAACGGAGCAAAAACCGCACAATCCGATTTCGGCTTTGACGGGTGGGTGGTGCCTCATGCATCCGATGTGTGGGCAAAAACAGCGCTTGGCGCAAATGATAATGAGTGGGCGATCTACCCAACGGGTGGCATGTGGCTCATGTTTAATGTATACGATCATTATCGGTTCACACAGGACAAAACATTTCTTCGAGACACGGCGTTTCCTCTCATGAAAGGTTCAGCGGAGTTTGCTTTGGATTTACTTGTTGCTAATAAAGATGGTTATCTCGTGACATCGCCTTCTACTTCACCAGAAACGAAGTATGTCTTGTCCGATGGCACAAAAATTGCCGTGAGCCAAGGTTCGACGATTGATATGACAGTCATACGAGAACTGTTTGAAAATGTCCTTGAAGCGGGGAGCATACTGGAAACAGATTCTCCTGCGGATGTTGATTTGTTGAATCGTATTCGAACGGCTTTGCCGAAGCTGCTTCCTTATCAAATTGGAACTGGCGGTCAAATTAAAGAGTGGAATAATGATTACGCGAACGTAGATCCAAGTCATCGCCATGCTTCCCATCTCATCGGTGTCGGTTTCCTGGATCAGATCACGAAGAGAGGCACGCCTGATTTATTTCAAGCAGCTAAAGTATCGCTAAACATGCGCGGTTCAGGCGGATATCACCCGGATAGCGGGTACATGTGGGCACGACTAAATGATGGGAATAAAGCTGCCGCCCTTGCAACCATTTATCCGACCAATCCTTCGGTAAATGAATGGCAAATAAAAAGTGCGTATTATCCAGAACTCTTTGTGCAAAGTCATACCGGGGAAATTGAACTTCTCCCTTCGCTGCCTACAGCCTGGACGAGTGGCGAAATTACAGGCGTGAAAGCGAGAGGCGGGTATGAACTCAGCATCAAATGGGCAAACGGGCAGCTCGTATCCGCTCAAATTGATTCCCCGAGCGGTACAGTTCCTGTGATCCGGTACGGCAATCAACTTCTGAATCCGTTTACAGATTCGCGGATTACCTTCGTGCGTGGAAATACACAATCTGCATTTAACCAAATCGAAGCAGAGAACTACGACAGCCAATCAGGCGTCCAGCTTGAGAGCGCCTCAGACAAAGGCACGGGGTATGATCTCACATCGATTGACAATAATGACTATACCGTTTATAACAATGTTGATTTTGGAAGTGGCGCAGCTTCATTCTCCGCTAGAGTTGCGAGCAATGGATCCGGAGGGACCATGGAGATCCGCTTAGGGAATGTGGCGGGTACGTTGGTAGGTACTTGTACGGTACCATCTACTGGAGGAGGGCAAATTTGGCAAACCGTAGGCTGCGGAGTAACGGGCGCCACGGGCGTGCAGAACGTATATCTCGTTTACAAGGGAACTGGTGGCTCTCTCTTCCATCTGAACTGGTTCCAATTTAGCCAGTCTGCTTTGGTAGGAGGCGTCTATAAACTTATCAATGTCGGGAGCGGCAACCTTGCCATGGACGTGAAGGGAAATGCAACGGCGAATGGGACGGCCGTTATTGTGTCACCAGATAACGGTAGTGCAAGCGAGCAATGGAATATTAGCGACAACGGCGATGGAACGTTCAGGCTCCTTGGCGTCCCAAGCGGCAAAGCGTTGGATGTTAACGCAGCCACAACGGCGGACAACTCAAAGACGATTATATGGCCCTATGGGGGTTCACCCAACGAAAGATGGAAATTCAACGCTAATACGGATGGCACCTATACAATTATCGGTGTCCAAAGCAACAAACCGTTGGATACGCTTCTAACCGGAACCGAATACTCAGTGGTTATTAAGACGGCGAACGGCACGGCAAGTCAGAAGTGGAGACTGGTCAAACTGCAATAAGGATGAAGATTTGGTTAAAGGGTGTCCTTGGGGCACGTTTTTACTAGTAAATGGATAGCTCTAGATTTTTCGGAATAATCCTTGCAAGGTATAAAGTTACTTCGAACAAAATCAAGGAGGAGATATTATGAAGAAACTAAAAGCAGGTTTCATAAGCATGATGGTTAGTTCTCTTCTAGTAACAAGCTTGATATCAGTTGGAGCATCGAATCAAGCTTATGCAAATGTAGGGAGTACAGCACTGCCTGCTCTTAAAACAGGCAATTGGGATGATTTGAAATTCAATTGGACAACGCCGGCAAGCGGGACAGATTTCACTGGAACACCTGTCGGGAATGGTTACTTCGGCGCGAAAGTGTCAGGAGGCGTTGCTACCGAAATTCTTCAACTTAGCGACAAAACGTTTCATTCCGGCGAACCTTTCAATAATTATAATGCAAGTCGCAAAACAGCTCTGAATAATGCAAGAAGCCTACTTGCAGAAGCGGATTCGGCAACGTCAGTTACGTATCGCGAGGAAAAATTGAAGTTAGCAGAGACAGCAGCAAAGGGGATGTGGGGACCAATTCCCACCTATTATGCTAATTTTCAGCCAATTGGAAAAATTGTTCTGGATGTCCCGAACACGGCAGGATATACCGATTATAATCGAGAGCTTCATCTGGATAAGGCAATCGTAACAACGAAGTATAAAGTGGGAAATATAACGTATACGCGTGAAGTATTTGCAAGTCACCCGGATCGGATTATGGTCATACGAATGACCAATGACGGGGGCCAACCGATGAGTATGACGGCCAAGATGACGCTGCCGGCGGAAATGAATACTCACGGAACGGTATCTTCTTCGGGCAATGAGATCCAGATGACAGGCACAGCCCCTTACGATGACTATGTAAGTCAGTGGGGGGATGGGAGAGGCATGACGTACGATGCTCGCCTTCGCGCCAGAACGACAGGAGGAACGATCACAGCAACCGAAGGGAATTTAAACATTTCAGGGGCTTCGGTCATCGAACTTCTATATGCCGATGTGACAAGTTACAAGGATCCGTTTACCAATCCGAATCCAAGCCAAGGCGGCATTAATCCCACTCCAATTGTAACGGGGATTATGAACGCGGCGTTTGCCAAAACCTATAGCCAGCTCCTAAGTACCCACCAGAATGACTATCGGAGCTTGTTTCGCAGGTTATGGACGGAAGTTAACGGCAATTCAGGCGCTTCGAGACCTTACACGCTTTCCTACCAGTACGCCCGTTATGTTTCAATTGCTGCTTCCAGGGCGAACACATACGACCGTCCTCAAAACGGGAATGGGATGTGGCATTACGCTTGGAAACCTCAATTTAGCGGGGCGCATTGGTTTAATGAGAGTTTAGAAAGAGCCTATGAGTTAATTCAGACGGGGAATCTATCTGAAAATGGCGATCCTCTCTGGAAGTATATCGAAAATCTAGCTGTAAACGGGGCAAAAACCGCACAATCCGATTTCGGCTTCGATGGGTGGATGGTACCTCACGCATCCGATGTATGGGCAAAAACTGCGCTTGGTGCTAATGATAATGAATGGGCGATTTGGCCAACTGGTGGCATGTGGCTCCTGTATAATATGTATGATCATTATCGGTTCACGCAAGACAAGACCTTTCTTCGGGATAAAGCTTTCCCTCTTATGAAGGGTTCTGCAGAATTTGCATTGGATTATCTCGTTACCAATAAGGACGGCTATCTCGTGACATCGCCTTCCACTTCTCCCGAGACGAAGTATGTACTGTCGGATGGAAAAGCCATTGCAGTCAGCCAAGGTTCGACGATCGATATGACGTTAATTCGAGAGTTGTTTGAAAATGTGCTGGAAGCGGGAGGTATATTGGAAGCAGATTCTCCTGCGGATGTTGATTTGTTAAATCGCATTCGAATGGCGTTACCGAAGTTGCTGCCTTATCAAATTGGAAATAGCGGTCAATTGAAGGAATGGAATAATGACTATCCGAACGTAGATCCAAGTCATCGTCATGCTTCTCATCTCATTGGCGTCGGTTTTCTGGACCAAATCACGAAGAGAGGCACGCCTGATTTATTTCAAGCAGCTAAGGTGGCGCTAACCATGCGTGGATCGGGCGGATACCTTCCTGATCCTGCTTTCATGTGGGCGCGCCTTAACGATGGGAATAAAGCGGTCACGATTGCAGATGTTTATCCAACAGGTGCAACGAAGCACGAATATCCGCCGAGGAGCGCGTATTATCCAGAATTGTTTGTGCAAAGCCACACCGGGGAAATTGAACTTCTCCCTTCGCTGCCTACAGCCTGGACGAGTGGCGAAATTACAGGCGTGAAAGCGAGAGGCGGGTATGAACTCAGCATCAAATGGGCAAACGGGCAGCTCGTATCCGCTCAAATTGATTCCCCGAGCGGTACAGTTCCTGTGATCCGGTACGGCAATCAACTTCTGAATCCGTTTACAGATTCGCGGATTACCTTCGTGCGTGGAAATACACAATCTGCATTTAACCAAATCGAAGCAGAGAACTACGACAGCCAATCAGGCGTCCAGCTTGAGAGCGCCTCTGACAAAGGTACGGGTTATGATCTCACATCCATGGATAATAACGATTATACCGTCTACAACAATGTTGATTTTGGAAGTGGCGCAGCTTCATTTTCCGCCAGAGTTGCGAGCAATGGACCCGGAGGGACCGTTGAGATCCGCTTAGGGAGTGTGGCGGGTACGCTGGTAGGCACTTGTACGGTACCGTCTACTGGAGGAGGACAAATTTGGCAAACGGTAGGCTGCGGAGTAACGGGTGCCACGGGCGTGCAGAATCTATATCTCGTTTACAAGGGAACTGGCGGCCCTCTCTTCCATCTGAACTGGTTCCAATTTAGCCAGTCTGCCATGGTAGGTGGCGTGTATAAACTCATCAATGTCGGGAGCGGCAACCTTGCCATGGACGTGAAGGGAAATGCAACGGCGAATGGTACGGTCGTTATTGTGTCACCAGATAACGGTGCTGCAAGCGAGCAATGGAATATTAGCGATAATGGCGACGGCACGTTCAGGCTCCTTGGCGTCTCAAGCAGCAAAGCGCTGGATGTTAACGCAGCGACAACCACGGACAACTCGAAGACGATTATATGGCCTTATGCGGGTTCACCGAACGAAAGGTGGAAATTTACAGCCAATGCGGATGGTACCTATACCATTGTTGGTGTCCAAAGCAACAAACCGTTGGATACACTTCTAAACGGAACGGAATATTCCGTGGTTATTAAGACGGCGAACGGTACGGCAAGTCAGAAATGGAGACTGGTCAAACTTCAATAATTCAATTGACTTGGTTAAAGGTGCCCTTTGGGTGCCTTTTTTAATTTATAGGTCCTGGAGTTTTCAGGAGGGGGCGGTTGCCTTGTCCCAGTTCAAAAATAATCATGAATAGAACAAAAAACATCATGAGCCAGCCTCTCAAGAATCGCTATAATTTATTTGAGAACATTCTCTTTCATCTTTGTTTGTAAGCGTCTTCTGATATTGCCGAACGATTAGAGAGGATGAATCAAAATGAAACATAAGCTCATTTGGAGTGCTGCTGTCTGTACATTATGCAGCGCGATAACTTTCACTACTGCCGCCTTTGCAGAGGACGCATCCCAATTTACGATGTCGACGTCCGATACAGAATCAACGGGGGAATTTACCGTCACCTTGAAGGGGGAGCAGCTTGCCGATTTATTTGCCTATGAAGCCAAATTCAGTATCGACGCAAGCAAGCTGGAAGTGGTTAAGGCGGAAACGAAAATCGAAGGATTCTCGATCTCGCCTATTGTGAAAGACAATGAAGTGACTATAGCACACACGAAAATCGGTAAGGTCGATGGCGAAAAGGGAGATGTCATTCTAGGCACGATCACTTTTAAAGCGAAAAAAGTAGGGACAACGAATGTGAAATGGACGTCCCTGAAAACAGTCGATCACACATTGAAAAATCAAATTTTTACGATGAATGCCTCGCAAGATTTCACTAAAATTTTCAGCGATCTGGCAGGTCACTGGGCGAAACCCGACATTATGGAGATGGTCGGCAAACAAATCGTGGAGGGAATGGATGACGATCATTTCGCACCGGACACGAATGTGACAAGAGCGCAATTCGCGACACTAATTGCCAAGGTAATGAATCTGAAGGACAGCGCTGGCCAAACGCCGTTCGACGATGTCTCTTCAGGCTCTTGGTATGAGTCAACTGTAAAAAAGGCGTATGCGGCAGGTTTGATTGATGGCATATCCGAGCATGAATTCGCCCCGGAGAAGAACATAACCCGCGAGGAAATGACCGCCATGCTCATCCGAGCAAAAGCGCAGGCTGCTGGGACCAAGGTGCAGGATATGCCTGCGAATGGAGAGATTCCTTTTCAAGATGAGGCTGAAGTTAGCGAATGGGCAAAGCCTTTCGTTCAGCTCGCAGTGGAAGCGGGCTTAATGAATGGAAGATCGGATCAAGCATTCGCTCCACAAGAGCATGCCAGCCGAGCCGAAGCCGTAGTCGTATTAAAGAGGCTTTTAAAAGATGTTGGCCATTAAGCGCAACCGAATTGAACCGCAGGCCCAATAATGTCTAAATATAAGAATTTTTGTCGAATTCAAAAGAGAAAAAAGGACATTACCTCAAAATGACCGAATGTAAGGTGAGAAAGTCATTTAATTTATTTTGACATGACGGGGTGCCCAGGATGAAGTTGTTTGCTAGACCGTGGACGTTTTCGGCGACGCTCCATGTCTTGTTAGTTGTGATGGTGGTGTTCCCCATCGTGATTATTTCGACCATGATTCTGCAAGTATATAAACGTGATCTTCTGCAGCAAACGACAGAACGTTCCCTGCAGACGCTGCATGCGGTCACCTATTCCGCCCAGCAAGAGATCAGCAAAATCGAGTACGTGACGGCGGCAGTCGGCGTCGATCGGGATATTTTATCGATTGCGACTGCGCTGCATCAAGCGGATGAAGGCAATCGGTATGCTTACATCAATGCGCTAGGGCTGGCGCTTAGCCGATATACATACTCGATGTCAAGCCAGCTTCTGGCGATTCATTTTTTTTACAAAGACGGCGGCGTGTATTCGTTCCAGCAAAATCTGTCCACGGATGAGCAGGAGGTTCGCGCCATGGAGTGGTATCGGAGAACATTGAAACAAACGGATAACGTCCAGTTTCTGGGACTGCAGCGAATGATGCTGTTTGGCCAAACGGTACCGTTCGGGTTATCGGCGGCCATTGCGCCGAGTGCATTTCATACGTTGAGCGACGTTGAGATGGTTTGTTTTACATTAAATGAAGAAGCGTTCGATAAGATTTTTCTACAGCAGCCCTATGATAAATCCGCTTTTGTCATTGTGACCGGGGAAGGGCAAGTGATTGCATCGAGCAGCAACTGGGATGAAACGAGTGTGAGTCTTGAACGGCTTGAGCAAATAAAGTCAGCTAGTGAAGGCCATTTTATCGATAAAGCCAGTGAGACGGAGATGCTTGTCACGTATGCAGCAGTTGGGCAAACAGGGTGGAAAGTCGTGCATGAAATTCCGTATAGCGAGTTGACCGCCAATTATAACCGGATATATAAGATCGTGCTGCTTGCTACATTTGCGGTTATTGCCGTATTTTTGCTCATTTCATTCTACTTGGTGAAAGGCCTTACGAGACCCATTCATGTGCTGGTACGCAAGATGTCCCTGGTCATGGAGGGGGATCTGAATGCCAAAATCGGCACTTCGGGCATCGCAGAAATGGCTACGCTTGGGCGCACATTCAATCATATGCTGGACCAAATTAAGCTGTTGATTCGCCAGCGTGAGGAAGAGGAGCAGATGAAAAGGAAGGCTGAGTTTGCCGCCCTGCAGTCGCAAATCAACCCGCATTTTCTGATTAATACGCTGAATGCGATTAAATTGATGGCGCTTATCAGCAAGGTGGATAATATTCGGAACATGACCAATGCCTTGATGCGGCTTGTCTCTTCTTCTTTTAACCGGGGAGGCATTCTTACGCGCTTTTCCGATGAAATCGAAAATTTAAAGCATTATTTATACATCATGGAAATCCGATATGGCCATAAATTCGAAGTCGAATGGCAGATTGATCCGCAAGCGGAGTCGAAGTATTTGCTCAAGCTGCTGCTGCAACCGGTTCTGGAGAACAGCATTGTACACGGAATGGCCGGCAAAGAATCGCAAGGTAAAATCGTTATAGCCGCTAATGTTCATGAAGGCAGCCTGTATATCGTCATTGCTGATAACGGTGAGGGAATGACCGAGGAACAGTTAACGCAATTCCGTGCGAAAAGCAGTCCTCATACGTTCTCTGGGATGGGGTTTGCCAATGTGCACCACCGCATTCAGCTGCATCACGGAGAGGATTACGGCTTAACCCTGGCTGCGAATGAACCGGAGGGAACGAAGGTCACGATGAAAATTCCTCTTATTTTGAAAAATAAAGATGAGGAGCCGCTGTAGTTCAAAAAAGATCAACTCTATAGCCGAAAAGATCATTTGGATGCGTTTACATCACGAGTATGATAAGAGTAGAACAAGTGATTATAGAATCAATCATTGGAGGGGTAACGAAGATGGGAAAAAGAAGATTAATGGGCACCGCATTAGTTAGTGGAATCGTGATGTTGAGTGCTTTAACAGGCTGCGGCAAAGATGCGGCTACACAGCCTGCAGCATCAACCAAGCCGGCAGAAACGCAAGCGGCTGCTGCGCCAACTGCGAAACCGGCTGATCCGGTTAAGTTGAAGCTGGCGATGTGGGATGCCAAGGGAGACATTACGTTTTGGCAGGAGAAAGTGAAAGATTATACCAAATTGAAGCCGAATGTTACGGTTGAAGTGGAAAAAGTGCCGGACAACGGCGGCCAATATTTAAAGGTACGCTTAGCTGCCAATGACTTACCGGATCTGTTCTACCTAAAACCGGCCCATATGCAAATTTATAAGCAGTCGCTGCTTCCGCTCGATGACCTGAACGGGGCCAAAAATAATAAATTCCCGGCAAAAATCGATGGTAAAATATTGGGAGCACCACTCGTGTCTTTCTCCGAATTCGTTTACTTCCATCCGAGTGTGTTCAAGGAATTGAACCTGGAAGTGCCAAAAACATTGCCTGAGCTGATGTCAACGATGGAGAAAATTAAAACAAACGGCAAATACACGCCGATCGCCATCGGAGGGAAAGAAGATTGGACGTTCTATCCGTTCATGGAATTCGGTCCGCATATTTTGTCTGGTGATGAGAACTACTTGGCTACTTTGGCGAAAACGCCTGAACCGTTTGGCGATGGCAGCACATTTGATAAAGTTGGAAAAGTGATTAAAGAAATGTCGAGTAAAAAATTAGCAGGACCGGATGCGCTTTCGATCTCCTTCGATCAATCCACACAATTGTTCGAATCGAAGAAGGCGGCCATGATTGCTGCGGGGCAATGGTACTACGGAGATTATGTTAATCGTGTAAAAACGGACGATGACGTTGGCGTATTCCCGCTTCCTTTCAGAAGCACCGAGAGCGAGCCGTTAACGGCTATGACGTTGTCCGACATGAATATCGGTATCAACAAGAACAGCAAAAACGCAGCAGAAGCCAAAGCGTTTTTCGAGTGGATGTTCAGCAAAGACGTGTATCAAAGTTATATCAATAACGCTCAACAGTTCTCCACGATTAACGGCGTGAACTCGGAAATTCCTTTCTTCAATAAATGGACGGAAAAATATCCGTTTAAACCGTTCATTTACAACGCGACGGATGAGGCTTTTGCGAAAGTAAGCGGCGCTGCCCAATTTGATTTCAAAAAAGCGGCACAGGAAATTTACTCTGGCAAACCAATCGAAACCGTAGAAAAAGACTTAAACAACAAGTGGAAAAAAGCGGTTGAATCGAACAAATAAGTTTGGAAGAGAGGGCACTACCTAGGCGACTGGCATAGTGTCTTCTCTTATATACAGGAGTGATCATATGAATTATCGCATGCAGCAAAAAGTCGTAATTTTCTCGTTTCTACTTGTACCGGTTTCACTCTTGCTGTTATTTCTAATCTATCCGACTCTGCAGCTATTTCGCTACAGTTTCACAAGCTGGGATGGCTACAGCCCAAGCTTCAAGTACATCGGCTTCGAGAATTATGTCCGAATGCTGTTTGATTTCCCTGAAGCGTGGCAAGCGATTAGGAATAACGGCGTGTATTTTTTGCTCCATACCATCGCTATCCCACTCGAATTGATGACAGCCGTGCTGCTGAACAGAGTGCTGCGTGGGAGTGCATTCTTTCGTTTTTCCGTGCTAATGCCTTATATAATTAACGGAATTGCTGTGGCTTATATGTTTAGCTACATTTACAATCCGATTAATGGTCCGCTGAACGAGTTGTTAAAGGCAGTCGGATTAGAGTCATGGATTCAAAGTTGGCTGAGTGACTCCAACGTCGTTAATTATTCCTTAGTGGTTGTCTCGCTTTGGCGTTACAGCGGTGTGCATGTTGTCTTGTTTCTAGCCGGTTTGCAATCAATTCCGAAGGATCTGTATGAAGCGGCTGAAATTGATGGAGCGAACTTTTGGCAGCAGCAGCGCTATGTTACACTGCCAGGCATCCGGCGAGTCGTTGAAATCATCTTGTTTATGAATGTATCAGGAGCTCTGCTGCAGTATGATATTCCGCTTGTTATGACCAATGGCGGTCCAGGCAGCGCAAGCTCAACATTTGGTCTATATTCGCTTCAAACTGCGTTTACGTATAACAATTATGGTTTGGCCTCCTCTATGGCCGTTATGCTTTTGTTATTAATTATTATATTTTCAGCGCTGCAGGCTTGGATTGTGAAAGACAGGAGTGAAGCTTGACATGGAACGTACACAGCTATTGAAACAAACCTACAAGCCAGAAGTGCCAAGCAGGACCCGTTCGATGAGCACACAGCGATTTGTTGGTCATATCGTTTATTATGTCCTGTTTACTTTAATGGCTGCGATCGTTTTCGTACCCATTTTGCTGGTCGTGTTTGGTTCTTTTAAAACAAATTTGGAGCTGGCCGAAACGTCGCCTTTTTCGCTGCCCCGAAGCTTTCTGCATATCGATAATTACGTCAGCGCCTTGAAAGAGGGCAATATGATACGCGGTCTAGGAAATTCTGTGCTGCTCGTTGTGTTGAGTATGCTCGGGAATATGCTGCTCGGTACGATGACGGCTTATGTGCTTAATCGCTTTCAGTTCCGGATGAAAAAAGTGATTCTCATGATGTTTATGGCTGCGATGATCATTCCGGCCTACACGACGGAGATTGCAAGGTTTCAGCTCATCCATGCTCTTGGTGTCTATAATACACTAGGCGCGCCTCTGCTGATTTATATCGGAACGGATATTATGCAGATCTACATTTATATGCAGTTTCTCGAAAAGATTTCGGTACAGCTCGACGAGAGCGCCATGCTGGACGGGGCATCTTACGTGCGAATTTTCCGCTCGATTATTTTCCCATTACTGCTGCCAGCAACAGCTACACTAGCTATACTAAAAAGTGTTACAATAATGAACGATATCTTTGTCCAGCAGCTATACATGCCTAGCGCGAAGCTGGCGACGTTGGCGACTTCACTGACTGCTTTTGTCAGCACACGCAGTTCCGATTTATCACAGCTTTGCGCAGGAATTATTATCGTGCTGCTGCCTAGCGCCATTTTCTACATCGTGTTTCAGCGTTACATTTTCAAAGGTCTCATGGATGGGGCTGTTAAAGGATAAGGTGGAAGTAGTCAACTTGGCCATTGGAGGATGAATCGGTTGCTTAAAATGATGATTGTTGACGATGAACCGCTTGTTCGCCTTGCGCTTCAACATATGATCGATTGGCCAAGTATGGGGATTGTGGTCGAAGTCGAGGCCGCTGACGGAGCGGAGGCGCTTGAGATTCTGAAGCAGCGTGGTGATATTGATCTCATGCTCCTTGATATCGAGATGCCGAGGCTTAGCGGAATTGAACTGCTTCGGGCCTACTCGCCCGTTATGGAAAAGCGGAGACCCGTCACGATCATGTTAAGCGCCTATAGCGACTACAGCTACGTGCGGGAAGCTTTTTTACTCGGTGCTATAGATTTTATCGTGAAGGCGGACATGGATGAGGAGCATCTTGTGCCTGTCATTCTGAAGGCGGTCAACGAACTGAGTAAAGAGGAACCTCCGTTAAATTCGCTGCCGACAAGTGAGATTGAAGACGACATTGACGCAAAAAGCGAGATCCTCCGTCAGCTTATCACGTTTGATCCGAATCAGCAGGAAGAGGCGGTTGCCTTAGCAACAATAGGTATTCACGAATGGCTTGGTGAAGTGAATCAGTTGGTTGCCGTTATGACTGTTTCACAAGGTTCGGGGGGCAGCAGGCAGGAACGAAACTTGAGTGATGCGAAAACGCAGCGTTTTATTACGCAGTCGGTGCAAACCGTATTGGACGCTATGTCGATCCGGCATTTCATTTACCGTAAAAGCCAAACGGAATACGTGCTTTTCTGCACCTTGGTCCAATATCGAAGCGAAAGCGTGATACGCGAAAAGGTGCAATCTGCCTTCACCATGATGCAAACCCGGCTGATTCAGTATGTGAACGTGTCGATTTCTATCGGTGTGAGTGAACTGGCCAGCGGAACGAAGCATTGGTACCGTCTGCACCAGCAGGCAGCGCATTTGGCGGCGATGAGCTTTTTTGCCGGATGGAACAAAGTGTTTTATCCTGAAAGCTGTATGGATCAGGGAAGATCTGGGTCTGGAGTTGGAGCCGGAGCTGGTGGGAATGCCGGTCAGGACCATGTTCGCAAGCTGCAGCTGACGCTGAAAGCGAATGGGGCAGCCATCACTCAACTGCTGGAACAGGACAATTCGGAGTTGTGGGGCAAGGAGTTTGAGCAAATGCAGCTGCTGCTCGGGCAAACATGGGGTTGGCGGCCTCAGGATGTTCAGGCTGCGCTTGAGAATTTGCTCTGGGAGCTTGGCGGCTTATTGCACCGCAAAGGGATACGTTGGGATGAGCTGGAGGAAGAGCTTCAGCATCCTTTTGAATATATGAGAAGTTTGGAGACTTTGGAAGAAACGAAAAGCTGGCTGCATCGGATCTGCACGAATTTGTACAGCTGGCTTCATGGGAAGGAAAAAGCGGATAGCAGCTACAGTACCGTGGTGGCGACGGCTAAGCAATTCCTTGATCTTCATTACATGGAAGACGTCAACCTGGCGTTGATCAGCGAGATGGTTGGCGTTAGCGAGAGCTATTTGAGCAAGCAGTTTACGAAGGAAGTCGGCAGTAATTTCATTCAGTACTTAACGAATTTGCGTATCGAAGAGTCCAAACGATTGATGAAGAAGAAAGGCTTTAAAATTACCGATATTGCGGAAAGCGTCGGTTATTTGAATGTCGAGCACTTCAGCCGCATGTTCAAAAAAACGACGGGGTACAGCCCTAAGCTGTATCGGGAAAGTTTGCTGAAGTGAGGCTGGGCGGGAGCTGAGGTTGGGGCGCAGAGTGCAGAGTGCAGAGTGCGAAGTGCGAAGTGCAAGTGCAGGTGCAAATAAGGGAACGCTAGGGAGCTATTTCAGCGAGATTAGCCGTTTGAGCGAGCTAGAGGGAACTGTGGGCCGCTATTTCGACATTTTCGCTGAAAATGGGTCTCATTTTCCGAAAGTAAGACCCTGTAGTTCCTCTCATCGCGGAAATAAGCACGGTATCTTCGAAATAGAGGATGCCAGTTCTCTTATGATCTGCCGTAGCGGAATTCTCCGCTAGTCTTTATGTGTCTGGTGAGGTGGAAGGTTGCAGAATGGTGAGTACAGTTGGTTGGATCGTGGAAGGTGGGTAAAGTAGCTTGATTTTCAGAGGCTATTTATTGTTCAAGAGCCTCTGCATAGGTTAGTGGGAACTACAGGGCGCTATTTCTCGGAAACACAGGTTTTTCAGGTGAAAGGGGAATTGTGGGCCGCTATTTCGGCATTTTCGCTGAAAATGGGTCCCATTTTGCAAAAATAAGACCCTGTAGTTACTCTCCAGTGTCCCACCCTCCGCTTTTCGGCAAAATAGCGCCCTGTAGTTCCCCATGGGGAGAAAGAGCAGGGGAGGGTCTCAAAAAAAACGTTCGTCCTAAGACGAAGACGTTTATTTTTGCATGCTCCTATGATACAAGTCGTATCATGTGTTATTTTGTCATATTCTGTAGAACAATATAATAGGAAAATAATCAACGTTTTGCGTAAAATTTTTAATAGTTAGAAGAAAAAACTACTGCTACGATTTGTAGTGTTCACTGGCAAGGCAACACAAAAACAGAAAGGGTGATAGATTTGCGTAGATTATTGAAGACGCCCCTCAAGAAGAAAGCTTTATTAAGTGTCATGATGGCAGCTTGTATTTCTTCCGGCTTTACCGGCATGACAACCCTCTTCCCGTTGAATACGGCACATGCGGCAGCAGCGATTACTTACACGGGATCCGCCCCAGCCCCGGCTCATAACCTGGCCTTATGGTACCGGCAGCCGGCAACGGATTGGGAAACACAAGCGCTACCAATTGGGAACGGTTACATGGGTGGGATGGTTTTTGGCGGTGTGGAACAGGAACATCTTCAGTTTAACGAAAAGACGTTATGGACCGGTGGACCGCGTTCCAAAGCTGGGGGCGGAAGAGACGGCAACCGGGATGGTGCTGCTGATCATTTAGAGGACGTCCGGCAGAAATTGGCGAGCGGGGATGTAGCTGGAGCCTCGTCCATTGCCGAACAATTTTTGACGGGCACGTTGAATGATTATCCGCAATTCGGTAATTATCAAAATTTCGGCGATATTTATTTTGACTTTGCGCTGCCAGCCTCTGTAACGGTGTCCGACTATCGGCGAGAGCTCGATCTCGAAGATGGCATTGCACGTGTGACATACAAGCAGAACGGAATTGACTATACGCGTGAGTATTTTATGAGCTATCCGGATAACGTGATGGCGATGCGGCTTACGAGCAGTCAACCGAATCAATTGAACTTTGATGTCAAGGTTACAAGTCCACAAACGTCACCTTCTATTACAGCAATAGGCAACACGCTGACCCTTAGCGGTAAGCTATCCGAAAATGGAATGGCGTACGAATCCCAGTTCCGTGTTCAATCGGATGACGGAACCGTTACGGCTGGCAGCGGAAAATTGACGGTTGCAGGGGCAAGTTCTGTGACCATTCTCATGTCGGCAGCGACGGATTATGCTAACCATTATCCCGATTATGCGGGAACGGATCCGCACCTAACCGTAAACAATACGCTGGCAGCAGCTTCAGCCAAAACGTATGAAGCGCTGCGGACGCGGCATTTGGCTGATTATCAGTCGCTTTTTAAGCGGGTATCCTTGAATCTGAATGATCAGATTGCAACGATACCGACGGATCAACTGTTAGCCAGTTACAGAAGCACTCGCACCAGTGCGCTAGAGTCACTCTTTTTCCAATACGGCAGGTATTTGCTAATCGCTTCGTCTCGAGAGGGATCGCTTCCAGCCAATCTGCAAGGTGTCTGGAACAATTCCACCACACCGCCATGGGGAGCGGATTATCACACCAATATTAATCTTGAGATGAACTATTGGCCTTCGGAAGTAACGAATTTAAGCGAGACAGCTATCCCTTATGTTGAATTTATTGATTCCTTGCGGGCGCCAGGCCGGGTTACAGCCCAGAAGCATCACGGAGTAACCGGTTCCGGATGGACGATCCATACTTTTACAAGCGTTTTCGGCTATACAGCGCCAGGCTGGGATATCAGCAATTGGGGATGGCAGCCGGCGGCGGGGGCGTTCCTTTCCCAACAGCTGTGGGAGAAATATTTGTTTACGGGCGATAAGACCTACTTGCAGAATAAGCTGTACCCCATTATGAAAGAAGCAGCCGAATTTTGGACAAAAACGCTTGTTACGGATAAAGATGGCACATTGGTCTCTACGCCAGGGGTTTCGCCTGAGCATGGGACGTTAAGTATCGGGGACTCCTACGATCAAGAACTCGTTTGGCAATTATTTACGAATTGCATCGAGGCGAGCAATGTGCTTGGAATGGATGCGGATTTCCGAAATGAGCTCATGGATAAACGGAGCAGACTTTCGATGCCCAAAATCGGGAAATACGGCCAAGTGCAGGAGTGGAAAGAAGATATCGATGATCCAAACGATCAACACCGCCATATCTCTCATCTTGTAGGCTTATATCCCGGCAATCTGATCAATAATGTGACAACGCCTGATCTATTTAATGCAGCGAAAGTAACATTGATACAGCGCGGAGATGAAGCAACGGGTTGGAGCCGGGCGAACAAATTGAATTTGTGGGCTCGTATGCAGGATGGCAATCATGCTATGAAAATATTGCAAGGACAGCTTGATGCGAACACGAATACCAATTTGTTCGATACACACCCGCCCTTCCAAATAGATGGTAATTTTGGGGCAACGTCAGGCATTGCGGAAATGCTTTTGCAGAGTCATACAGGAAGTATCGATTTGCTGCCGGCTCTACCCATGGCTTGGTCCAAAGGGGATGTGAAGGGCTTGAAGGCAAGGGGCAATTTTGACGTGGATATGAGCTGGGACGGTACGATTTTGAAGAGCGCTTCGATTACTTCTTTACAAGGAAATGTCGCTAAATTAAAGAGTAAGACTTTTACGCATACCGGGCAGTATCAAGTTTTAAAAGGGGACAATACACCAGTCAGTTACACTGTTAGCGGTGATATGATTACGTTCAATACCGAAGTTGGGCAAAAGTACGTCATTATTTCCAGTGTAACACCACCGCCACTGCCACCGTCGAAAGTGGAATCCCCTGCGCATACGGAGACCAGTGTTGATCTGAAATGGACGGCTCCGAGCAGCGGTGCTAACATTGCGGGCTATGTTGTTGACGTCTATCAAGGTGCGAATAAAGTGAAAAGCATCGAGGTGGCGGCTGCTAGCACGAGCCTTCAAGTAACTGGACTTAGCGAGAAACAGTTATACCGTTTCGTTGTATGGTCCAAAGATGCGAATGGGACATTATCTGCCACGAGTGCGGAAACGACGGCCTATACCTTTGTAGGCGATGTTTATTTGCAAAATTTTGATAGCGGAGAGGTTGGAGGATGGAAGAAGACGTCAACGACGGGAAGCGCCACGTTCAGCGTTGAGAATAATGCTTTGAAAGTTGCCTCTGCCCCTGTAGCTATTATGGTGGACGATAACTCGCCTGTGTATAAAGATGCTGATTTGGCCATGAAGTTGAAGGTTCAGACAGGAACGGGCAGAGTCGGGATACTGTTCCGATACAACGATGTGAACAACTACGCCGGTGTTATCTATGACTTGGGCAAGTGGCTGTGGTATTACGTGAAAGACGGTACTGAGCATTATGGTGATCTGTCTTCAGTCGCGATTACGAATGGCCAAACCTATGACGTCAAAGTGAGCTTTGTTGATTCGGATATGAAGTTATGGATCGATGGTCAACTGGCCGGTTCCGCGACCGTCGGAGATATTCTCAATGTCCCCGGAAAAATAGGTCTGAGAACGTGGTTCGATAATAAAGTGCTGTTCATTGATGACATCACGTATACGAACACAAGGCCGACCTCCGATATCTCAGTAACAGGCGTTACGTTGGATAAATCGGCTGTTGTACTTAGAGAGAATGAGACGGTGCAGTTAACCGCCACGATTCAGCCTGCGAATGCGACCAATCCAAACATCAGCTGGGCAAGCAGCAATCCATTGGTCGCCAAAGTTGAGGTTGTCGGCGGCAAAGCAGTTGTTACAGGACTGAAAGAGGGCGCAGCCGAAATTACGGCAACATCTGCGGATGGAGGCTTCCGGGCGACAGCTCAGGTGACTGTTACAAAGGCTAGTGGTGTCGTTCCATCGATAAAAGTCGATGATCGCGATGCAGCTGTTGTCTACACGGGTTCGTGGAATAATTACAGCGATGGTGGGGACTACAGTGGTACTGAGAAATACAGCAACACAGCAGGTGACTCTGCGCAGTTTACGTTTACCGGCACCTCCATTCAGTTGATTAGCATGAAACAGAGGAATATGGGAAATGTCGATGTGTATTTGGACGGCGTGCTGGTTCAAGCGGATATCGATTGTTACGCGCCTAGTACGATCAAACAGGTTGTTCTCTACAGCAAGACAGGGCTTGTGGCAGGGCAGCATACGATTAAAGTTGTCGTCAAAGGGACAAAAAGCGCGCAAGCTGTGGATAAAATTGGCGCCATCGATGCTTTTGAATACACGCCTGCCATAGCAGCGCCAAATGTAACAGCTGATGACACGAACGATGTCATTGTTGGCGCAGATGAAAACATGGAATACTCGGTAGACGGTGGGCTGAGTTACACTTCGTATCATGCTGATCGAATCCCGATATTTAGCGGAAATCAAACCGTATTGGTTCGCGTTGCAGCGAATGAAACAAATGCAGCAGGTTTGACGATATCGCTTGCGTTTACAGCGAATCCAATCGAATTGGCAGCTTCTTTGACAGGCCCGGGCTCAGTTGCAGCAGGAGATTCATTTACAGCAGCGTATGGACTGACTCATGCAGGAGAGGTGTATGCGCAGGATGTAACGATTACGTATAATCCTGAGCTTGTGACTTTCCTTTCAGCAGAATCTATCAAAGATGGTTTGGTCATTGTCAAAAAAGCAGAAAAGCCTGGCCAGATTCGCTTTATTACAGCAAGTACAGGTGCAAATTCGGCTAATGCGAATGGTGATATGCTACAGCTGCATTGGAAAGCCCAAGCGATTTTACATGCGCAAAGTGCAAATTTCACGCTATCTAACCTGAAAATTGCAAATGGTGAAGGCGTAGAAACTTCCGTGCCTGATAGCTCCCTAAATATTCAAATTACCGTTAATTCAATCGTAGGCGACTTGAACGGAGACAGCAAAGTTTCGATCGGAGACTTAGCTATGGTAGCCGCAGCTTATGGAAAAACCGAAGCAGATGCGGATTGGAATCTATACAAATCAGCGGATATTAATCATGATAAAAAAGTAGATATTGATGATCTTGTGGCAGTAGCTGCCAAAATTTTGAAATAATCACCGAGGCTATCCTCTCCTCATGGGAGGGTAGCCTGGTTCAAAAAACATCAAAACTAAAGCAAAAAAGATCATTTGTATGCGCTTGCAAAGAAAGTATGATTAAGGCATGCCAAAGGTGTTACATCGCGCCTTCAATGATACATGTCGTATCATGTCGGAATTACGCGAAAGTTTGGGAAACAGGGGAACCTAATCAGGGAGGGTGAATGGTTGTATGAAGTCCAGTAGTCGCAAGTTGAAAAAAAGCGTTACAGTTTCTTTAGCTTTACTTACAGCTTTGCAAATGTATGCCGTAGTCCCGGGAGGTACAGTATTAGCTGCCGATGGGGATGCTTATTTCCAGGACTACAATAACGGACAGGTTGGCGGTTGGAAGAAAGCCTCGGGCAACGCGACTTTTAGCGTAGTCAACAATATGCTCAAAGTTGTTACATCCGGGGTAACGTTGATGGTGGATGATAATTCGCCCTCCTATCAGAACGCCGAGCTGGAAACAAAGCTGAAGGTCGAGAGCGGGCAAGGCCGTTATGGCTTTTTGTTCCGGTATGTTGATGTGAATAACTTTGCTGGTGTTGTTTTTGATAACGGGAGTTGGCTCTACTATTACTTGAAAAACGGTACGGAATACTATGGCACGATCGCTTCCAAAGCTATGTCTACCAACCAAACTTATGATATTAAACTGAGATATGTGGACTCGGATATTATTTTATGGATCGATGGAGAAAAAATTGCCTCCGCAACCGTTGGAGATATGCCCTCTGCTCCAGGTAAAATCGGCATGAGAACTTGGTTCGATAGTAAAACGATGTACCTTGATGATACGAAGGTAACCCCTTATACGAAGCCAACACCGCCTAAGCCGGACCCGAATGCCGTTAATTTTGTATCAGAATCGGGTACGCTGAAAGCCGAGTTGGATAGTACATTTCCGCGTGTAGACAACTATGTATGGAAAGCAACCGGCGCTGTCATGAACGGCCAGAAAAATTATCTTTACGCTGTGAAAATCAATGGAGAAGAGTATTGGCCGAAGACGACGGCGGAAAAAGTGGGCAACAGCGTGATCTACACGATGAATGTGGAAGAGCTGGCTGTCCAAATGAAAGTGAAAATGGAAGTGGTGGACAATACACTGGATATGAAGTTCACCGACATTCAAGAAACCGGTTCGACGAAAGTGAAAACCATTGAATTCCCGAACCATAGTTTAGTCTCTGTATCTTCGACACAGCCGAAAGCACAGGAGACGGCAGCATGGTTCACCGGTGAGTGGAATAAAGTATTTGAAGAATACAACGACCTGAAAAACGGAGCGCAAAACTTGAATCCAAGCGGCCGTACTTTTGGCTTCGTCAATTCCGATAAACTGGCGGCTACGATTGTCAATAATGTCATTAATGGCAACGATAAAGTTCGTTCTAGTGTATCGGATGGAGCACCTGGCGAGAAAGTTGCTGCACTAGCTAACGGCGCTTGGACGTACCGTGAAAGCATGGTTGCACCGGCACCGGAAGAGCTGCCATGGTCGAAAGTCATTATTACGCCGGATGCGAATAATGACGGAGTTCTTGATTGGCAAGACGGCGCCATCGTGTACCGCAGCCATTCCGATATGCCTTACGGAAGCGACATGATTAAAAATAATATCTCGTGGATTAGCATGAACATCGCAACAACAGGTATGCCATTTCTGCGTTCGCTGGACCATGCCAAGAAAATTGCCCATCTGACTGACGAGTTCGGCCAAATTGTCCTGCAGAAAGGTTATCAAGCGGAAGGACACGACGATTCGCACCCGGATTATGGCGGGCATATCGGTATTCGCCAAGGCGGGAAGGATGATTTCAACTACTTCCTGACGGAAGGCAAGAAGTATAACATCAAAGGCGGCGTGCACATTAACGCCACGGAGTACCATTTGGATGCATTCCAAACGAAAATGGCGAACATGATTGCACCGCTGAGCAAAGGCTGGGGCTGGCTCGATCAAGCGTATTATGTTGACCAACGCAAAGACATTGAGTCCGGCGAATTGAAACGTCGCTTGGATATGTTGAAAGCAGATACAGGCGATAATTTGGACTTCGTGTATGTCGATGTTTATACAGGCGCAGGCTGGAACGCGAAGAAGCTGGCCGATTATATTAACGGCAACGGCTGGATGCTCGGCACGGAATTTGCAGGCCCATTGCAAGAACAAGCCTCATGGGTTCACTGGGGAACAGATCCAGGGTATCCGAATCAAGGCGATGACAGTAAAATTGTCAGGTTCATTCGCAATACGAATGTGGACGGCTTCATGAGCGATGCGCTTTTGAAAGGCAACAAGCAGTCCGGCATCGGTTATTGGCAGCCTAACTCCCAATTCTACAGCTATCAAGAAGTGACGAAAACGTTCTTTAACCAGAACTTACCGACGAAGTACATGCAGCATTTCCCAATTATGAAAATGACGAATGATCGCGTCGATTTTGCAGGCAACGTATCGGTAACACGTGCTGGAGACGGGAAAATTCATCTGACGAAAGACGGCAATGATATCGCGATTATGACGGATTCCACCGATATTAGTAACAGCACGATCTTTATCCCTTGGGATCCGGTGAAAGAAGATAAGATTTACCACTGGAATCCAGCTGGCGGCAGCACAACATGGAAGGTTCCTGCATCATGGAGCGGTGTACAGACTGCGAAGCTGTATAAGCTTACGGATACAGATCGTCAATTTGTCGGGGACGTGAACGTATCGAACGGGCAAGTGACGCTGAGCGCCGAGTCCAATGTCGGTTATGTGCTGTACAAGACAGCAGCGCCGCAAGAGGCGGAGACGATCTGGGGCGATGGCAGTCCGGTCAAAGATCCGGGATTTGACAGTCATAAGTGGGAAACTTGGAGTAAATCGTCTTCCGCTGGAACAACGGATCATATCAGCTTCAAGAAAAACAGCAACGCTGACGATTATTTGGAAGTAAAAGGGCCTGAAGATGCGAAAGTAGAGCAGGTTATTACAGGACTTGAGCCAGGCAAAACCTACAGCGCATCCGTCTGGGTGAACGTATACGGAGCGGATCGCAAGTCGTCGATTAGTGTGAAACAAGGCGACAATGAAGTTTCCAACTACTTGGAAGATACGAAACTGAAATATTTCGCTCCACAGCACAAATATTACAATACGAATTTCCAACGTGTAAAAGTGAACTTTGATGCAGTAAGCGATAAAGCAACACTTGCACTGAATGTAGCGCCAGGTGCTGGAACGGTATCTTTCGACGATGTACGGATTTGGGAGAATCCGGGGAAAACAGATCAAGCAGGCGCTGTTCTGAACGAAGATTTCGAGAATGTCGATGAAGCTTGGGGGCCTTTTGTTTATGGAAAGGCAGGCAATGTGCAGATGCATATGGTGGAAAAAGGCGAAAATCAAGTGAAATCCTATGTGTTGGATGGCAGCTTCTCGTTGAAAACAAATGAAGGTGGAGCAGGCGAATGGCTGCGTACACTGCCGCAAACCCTGCGTCTCGACACGAATGAAAAGTACCATTTGACGATGCAGGCCAAGGCGGATGTGGCTAATCAGTTCACAGTTGCCGTTCGTGTGAATGATAACGGCACAGCGAGAGATCTGGCCACCAAAACGTTGCCAGCGGGAGCAAGTACAGTTGACTTGACGTTCACGACAGACAATGCCAAAAATGCTTACCTCGCTATCCTGAAGGGAGCAGATAACAGCAGTGCCGAGCTCGGAGGCCAGCTTGTTGTAGATAACATCCGAGTGACAGATGAGACCGTACATGCAGTGACAGGCGTAGTGCTCGACAAAACGGATGTTTTTATCGCTGAAGGCGGCACCGTAGAATTAAAGGCGATGGTGCAGCCGGAGAATGCGACGAACAAGAATGTGACTTGGTCCAGCAGCGATGAATCGATTGCGAAGGTTGAAATTGTCGGTGGCAAAACAATCGTAACTGGCCTAAAAACAGGTACTGCAGGCATTACAGCGACAACAGCTGACGGCAATTTCCATGCGACAGCACAAGTTACCGTCACGAAAGTAGTGAGTGTACCAGCAACTACGTTGATCGCACCTAGCTCTGTTCAAACGGGGCAAACATTTACGGTAGGTCTGAGTTTATCCAATGTTACCGAAGCAGTTTACGCTCAGGATTTAACGATAAGCTACGATACTTCGCTAATGGAACTTGTTTCAGCGAAGCCTGCTCAATTGGGTATCAGCTTGGTGTCCAAATCAGAAACAACACCAGGCAAAGTTCGCTTCATCGTTGCGAGTGAAGGAGCGGGTCATGCAATCAGCGGCAGCGGCGATGTGCTGGAGCTGACTTTTAAAGCGAAAGACATCACGCAGCCGGCAACAGCTCGGTTGGCCGTTGAATCGGCGGTGCTCGGGGATGCAACGGGACACGAGACGAGCGCAACGCTTGGATCGGCGAACGTCTCCATAACAATTCCTGCTCCAGGCACGCCGGGCGATATCAATGGCGACAACAAAGTGTCGATTGGCGACCTTGCCATGATCGCAGCCAACTATGGAAAAGATTGGAATAGCCCGGATTGGTTGCTTGTGAAGAAAGCCGATGTTACTGGAGATAACAAAATTGATCTAGACGATCTTGTGAAAGTGGCTAGTCAGATTATCCAATAGCTAACATCAAATACCGTCAGGATGGAACTTCATCCTGGCGGTATTTGTTTGCGCAACCTGTTCGCTGGCGAGCAACTGGAATTCCTACAATTAAAAATAGCGCGGATTAGGGCTTTGAAGAAATACCTGGAAAATGTGCAGTTATTTCAGTCGATTCGCTTCATTTCTAACGAAACTTGAGGAATTAGATAGATAATTTCCATTTATTGGCTGAAGCGTGGCAGAAATGAACAGATTAGATGTACTTTTTCCCTTAAGGGTTAAGTGATGGGTGTTGATGACGGGATGAGAGGGTGATGAGTGGTAAATGGTGTGACGGGATGAGAGCGGGTGATGAGTGATAAATGGTGTGACAGGATGAGAGATGGTGATGAGTGGTAAATGGTGTGACGGGATGGGGGAGGGAGATGAGTGGTAAATGGTGTGACGGGATGAGATGGTGATAAGTGATAAATGGTGTGATGAAGTGGGTGATTGTAATAAGTGATAAATGTATGAGGGATGAGGTGACGAAGGGGCGTTTGAGTAGCAAAGTTGAAGTCTAATTCAAATTCGAAGGCCTACGTTGCATTTTATACAACGTAATGGCATGGTCTGACCGCGAATGCGTTCTTTCGTTGCACAATATACAACCATTTGTTGCGAAAAGGTAAGATGTAAGCGTTTTAGTGCTTAAATGGTTGCACAAAGTGCAATATAGAGGCGCGCTGAAGCCCAATTACAGCCAAATGATTGCACAAAGTACAACTAGAATGCTGTTGCAGTCGCAACTTAGTAATGAATCAATAGTGATGATTGATATGCGGAATTACCTGATCGCGAATGCAGCCTTTCTTAGTGGGCTACGGAATGAGACGACACGGACGTAGTTGTAGAGGAACTGCAGGGCACTATACTAGCGCAAATAGCCATTTGAGCAAATCAAAGGGAACGCTGGTACCCTATTTTGGCTTTATGAGCAGTGAATGGGCACATTTCTCTGAAATAAGATCCTGTAGTTCCCATTCAGCTGAGGGACCCCCGATTTATAGCTAAATAGCGACCTATAGTTCCCTCTGATGCTAGTCCCAGCTTTTTAGCCATATTCGGTAGCACTCGGTCAAAACAATCAGCTACCTCCTTCTTATATAATACGTCATATATAATTCGATTTCATCAAATGCCGCATCATTAGCCTCTTTTTATCCAAATAAACAAATATATATTGTGCATTATATATACATGTGTTACATTTATGACGTACTAATTGAAATGAGGGGGATGGAGATGCGAGTTGGACTCAGCGGTACTGGAAGAATTGGAAGGCTCGTCTTGAGAAAAGCGTTGACTGGTTCGCAGCAGGATTTCCAAATAGCAGTAGTAAACTCAACTTGTCCCATTCATGTATTAGCCCATTTGTTGAAGTACGATTCCGTGCATGGCACTTGGGACGCCAGAATCGAGGTTACTCCGGATAATGTGTTGATCATTAACGGACAATCCATTCGCGTTGTTTGCGAAAGAGAGCCGGATCTGCTGCCTTGGAGAGAAATAGGCGTTGACATGGTTGTCGATGCCACGGGGAAGTTTAACCATCGGCATGGAGCTGAACGCCATTTATTCGCAGGTGCCAAGAAAGTTCTGATTACGGCACCCGGAACAAATATGGATTTGACGATGGTCATGGGGGTCAATGAAGGGATGTACGATCCTTTGCAGCATCACTTGATTTCCGCGGCTTCTTGTACTACGAACTGTATTGCGCCTATTTTGCACATCTTAGATCAGGCATTTCAGGTCAAAATGGGATGGATGACAACGGTGCATGCCTTCACGAATGATCAGAACCATTTGGACAATCCGCATAAAGATTTACGCCGTGCCCGATCTTGCACGAACGCCATTATCCCGACTTCCACCGGGGTGGGGAAAGCGCTGGCTGATGTTTTGCCGCAGCTTGCTGAACAGATTCAAGGAGTTTCGGTTCGTGTGCCGACACAAGATGTTTCGCTGCTGGATCTTCAAGTGGCGGTTGGGCGCAACGTGCAAATCGAGGAAGTAAAATTAGCCATGAAACAGGCAGTTGCCGGCCCAATGCGAGACTTTGTAGACTACAATGAGCTGCCACTTGTATCCGCGGATTACATCGGCAATGAAAAATCCGCTATTATAGATGGTCTTACTATTATGACGAAAGATAATCAAATTAAGCTTTTAGCTTGGTATGACAATGAATGGGGCTATGCTAGTCGAGTCGTAGACGCAGTAACCTATATCTCTCGTGCAGAAAGCACGCTGGAAAAGGAGGGAACGTCATGTCTCATACAATCAGTGTAACAATAGAAGCGGGAGTAGCTGCCCAGCCAAACGAACTTGGCCTCATTATTTGTAAATCCTGTAACGAAATACTTGCAACACTGCCTACGGATGGCTACAAAAAGTTTTATGTGGTTTGCCAAGCATGCGCACGTAAAGAAAACAATAAGGAGGCATCCGAATGACGACGCAGAAACAGGTGGTCCCCTTTCAGGAGGGAGACGCCTCAATGATAGCTCTTCTTGGCGGAAAGGGGGCCAATCTAGCGGAAATGACGCGCGCCGGCCTTCCCGTTCCACCTGGCTTCACCATCACGACGGAAGCATGCTTGGCCTTTTTTGAAAAGGGAAATCGGCTTTCGGACTCACTGCTTGAACAAGTTGAAGCTTCGCTTAATCAGCTGGAGAAACAGAAAAATCAAACGTTCGGTGATGCAGACAATCCGCTGCTTGTTTCTGTGCGTTCCGGTTCGGTCAGCTCGATGCCGGGTATGATGGATACGATACTGAATTTAGGCTTGAATGATAAAACCGTCCGAGGGTTGGCTGCGCTTACAAATAACGAAAAATTTGCTTACGACTGTTACCGGCGCTTGTTACAAATGTTTGGCAGCGTTGTGCTTGGCATAGAGTCCGGCCATTTCGAAAGCTTGCTGCATCGCATGAAAGAAAAGGAGGGAGTTCATCAGGATCAGGATGTGACAGCTAATGGGTGGAAAGAGCTCATTGAGGCGTATAAGGCTTGCATTTTGAGTAAAACGGGCCGAGCCTTCCCGCAAAATGTTTATGAGCAGTTGAAGCTGGCGATTGAAGCTGTTTTCAAATCGTGGAACAATACCAGGGCTCAAATTTACCGGAAACTGAATCGGATTCCGGATGAGCAGGGAACGGCCGTCAATGTGCAGAGCATGGTTTTTGGCAATATGGGGGAGAACTCAGGCACAGGTGTTGTTTTTACGAGAAATCCGTCTACGGGAGAACATATTTTTTTTGGTGAATATTTAATGAATGCGCAAGGGGAGGATGTCGTCGCCGGGATCCGCACACCGCTGGTTATTTCCGCACTTCAAGAGGAAATGCCTGCTATTTATGAGCAGCTTCTTGACGCCTCCAAGCAGCTTGAGAAGCATTACAAGGATATGCAGGATATCGAATTTACGGTGGAAAATAATAAGTTGTACCTGCTTCAGACGCGAAGCGGCAAAAGGAACGCCCAGGCTGCTCTAAAAATCGCTGTAGATTTGGTCCGTGAAGGTGTATTGACCAAGCAGGATGCCGTCAGCCGCATTGAAGTGCTGCATCTGGATCAGCTGCTCCATAGAGGGATTGATGAAGCGGCGGCCACCGATGTATTGGCGCTGGGACTTCCGGCTTCACCTGGTGCAGCGGTTGGTCAGCTCGTTTTTGAGGCCGATACGGCGGAAGAATGGGTGCGTGCCGGCAGGGCGGTTATCCTGGCCAGAACGGAAACGACGCCGGAGGATATTCATGGCGTGATCGCTGCGGAGGGTGTGCTTACAAGCCGAGGCGGAATGACAAGCCACGCGGCGGTAGTCGCCAGAGGGATGGGGAAGCCGTGCGTATGCGGCTGTGAAGAGGTGCGAATCGTGCCGGAAGAGAAGCGCATGTTTGTGCGGAACAGGCTCCTGGAAGAAGGGGAATGGGTCACTTTGGACGGTGCGACCGGTCGTGTTATTGCAGGGGCTATGCCTTTGCTCGAGGCTCGAATGACGGAGGAGCTGCTCATTATGCTGAAATGGGCGGATGAGATTCGTACGCTGAAGGTGTTTGCGAATGCGGATAATCCGCACGATGCTGGTATCGCAAGACAGCTTGGCGCAGAGGGAATTGGCTTATGCCGAACGGAGCATATGTTTTTCTCCCCGGCTCGTCTGCCAGTTGTTCAGCGCATGATCCTTGCAGAAGACAAGGAAGCGCGCTTGAAGGCGCTTGCCCAACTGCTTCCGATGCAGCAGTCGGATTTTGAGGGGATTTTCGAGCAGATGGATGGCCTGCCGGTAACGATTCGCCTGCTGGACCCGCCGCTGCATGAGTTTCTGCCTAACCTCGATGAGTTGCAAAAAAGGCATGCTCAACTGACATACGAAGGCGAAGGATCCATCAAGGAAAGAGAGGAAGTCGCATCCTTGCTCCGGAAAGTGCAAGCGCTGCATGAAGCGAACCCGATGCTGGGACAGCGGGGCTGCCGGTTAGGTATTGTCTATCCGGAAATCTACGATATGCAGATTGAGGCCATTTTCCGCGCAGCCTCCACATGTATTGACGCAGGTGTCCGGGTGCATCCGGAAATCATGATCCCGCTCGTCGGCCATGCCAACGAATTAAAGATCTTAAGAGAACTCGTTGACTTCGTGGCGCAGCAAGTACTGGGGAAAGATAAACTACGCGAGTGTCCTTACCAAGTAGGAACGATGATTGAGGTACCGCGGGCTGCATTAACGGCACGCCAGATTGCCGCACATGCCGATTTCTTCTCATTCGGCACGAATGATTTGACGCAAATGACGTTTGGCTATAGCCGTGACGATGCGGAAGGGAAGTTTCTGACCCACTATGTCAATAACAAGCTGCTGCCGCATAATCCATTTCAAGTGCTAGACACCGAAGGCGTTGGTCAATTAATTGAACTAGCGGTAAATGTAGGACGATTAGTGAAGCCGTCATTAAAAACAGGCATTTGCGGGGAGCATGGCGGAGACAGGGAATCAATTCTTTTCTGTCACCGAATCGGATTGGATTATGTAAGCTGTTCGCCTTACCGGATTCCTTTGGCTCGGATAGCCGCCGCTCAAGCGTTTCTTCTATATGGAGAGCCCGGAGCAAGTGATGTCGCACAGGCGATTTGATATACGAAACAAAAAAAGGACCTTCCTTTGTAGATAAATCTACTTGGGAAGGTCTCTTTTTAATTACTTCGTAAGTTTAAATTGTTTCATTAGGCTAGCGATTGTGTCTTGGTTCAGGTTCAATGCGCTCATTTGACCAGTTAAAATTCCTTCAATTTGAGACACAAGTCCACGAAGTGCTGCCAAGTATGCGGAGATCGTTTCAGGAGTCGGATTTGTTACATTAAGTTGTGCTACGAATTGACGTACGGCATCAAGAACTGCAGGAATGACTGTTCCAGGAAGAACGTTTGTACCGGAAAGATTCGTGATTTGATTAAGAACGTTTTGGATGTCTGTCATTGTGTTTTCACCTAAGTTCAATTTGCCAATTTCGGCTTGAAGCTGGTTCAGCCATTGGGAGCTTGTCGGGCTATCCATGTTTGCGTCCATAGCGGCTTGGAGTTCACCAAGTTTTTGTAAAACGGCGCCAACAGGACCTTCTGTCACTCCACCTGGAAGTTGTTTAAGCATTTCTTCAATTTTCTGTAAAAGTTGACTCATTTGCTATCCCTCCTCTCTAGTATCTATGTTATGTAAGTTTTCGCAGATGTGATTGGATGATAGCTTAATATTTTTATTTTCATAGATTAGATTTTTGCCGCTTTCGGGTTTGCTCTAGCGATCATACGATATTTTGATATGAAAAACATTCGATAGAGTCTGTTTCTCTATCAAGATGATCGAATGGGAGGAGGGACAAACATGCCAGATCACCGGATTCGGATTAACGCCGACTTCTGGAAGGGCAAGAACGTATTTGTCACAGGTCATACAGGGTTCAAAGGAACTTGGCTCAGCTTATGGTTGCAAGGCATGGGAGCTAACGTGAGCGGATATTCCTTACAGCCGCCGACGGAGCCGAGTTTGTTTGAGCTTTGCCGAATGAAGGACATGGTCTCGTCTTACATCGCTGATATTCGAGACATGACGGCGTTATCTGAAGCCATTGTAGAAGCAGCTCCGGATATCGTTTTTCACTTGGCGGCTCAACCGCTTGTTCGAGCTTCCTATTTAAATCCCATAGAAACCTATGAGATTAATACGATGGGAACCATTCATTTACTAGAAGCTGTGCGTCAAGCTAAGAGAAACAATGTGCCAATCAAGGCGGTCATCCATGTTTCAACGGATAAGGTGTATTCGCAATTGGATGAGGAGAGAGGATACCGTGAAACAGACCGTTTAGGCGGCGGCGATCCTTATTCGAACAGCAAAGCTTTAACGGAATTGATCGTAACCAGCTATCGACAAATTTATGAAAAGGAAGAACGAGCATGGAGCATGCCGGTTGCGCTTGCGTCGGTGAGAGCCGGCAACGTGATTGGCGGCGGAGATTGGGCCGAAGATCGGCTGATTCCCGATTGCTTCAGGGCTATTCTTCAAGATGAGCCGGTTAAGCTTCGATATCCGCAAGCCGTTCGTCCTTGGCAGCATGTCCTTGAGCCGCTTCACGGTTACCTGCTTCTGGCCCAACACATCTATGATGACAAGCAGTATGCCGAGGCGTGGAATTTTGGTCCTAATGAGGAAGATACAGTCTCAGTGGAGCAAGTCGTAAGCAGCTTATGCCAGAAATGGGGAAATCAAGCGGCCTATCTAATTGATTCGGCGGAGCATCCGCATGAAGCGCCTGTTTTGCGATTAGATTGCACGAAATCACGCCATTTGCTAGGGTGGTCACCTCGTTGGAATCTCGATATGGCGATTACTAAATCGATTGAATGGGTCAAAGCCTATGACCAGTCGGGAGATTGCAGGGAGATTTGCCGCAAACAAATACAGGAATATGTAGAGGGAAGTGAATCGCATGATCATTAAACCCGGCAATCTCCAGGGCATTTATGACATTACGTTAGCTCCCAATACGGATCACCGGGGTTATTTTACCAGACTCTATGATGTAAATATCATGATGGCGCATGGTCTTCACCGCAATTGGGTGCAAGAAAACCGCTCTTTTTCCAAACAAAAAGGCACGATTCGGGGACTGCATTTTCAACACGAGCCTCATGCAGAAACGAAACTTATATGGGTTAGCAAAGGATCCATCCTGGATGTGTTTGTTGATGTACGGCAAGACTCCCCCACCTTTGGCTGCTATGAAAGCAGAGTATTAACGGAGGAAAATTTTGCAATGGTTTATATTTCTCCCGGTTTTGCGCATGGTTTTTGTACCTTATCGGACAATTGCGAGGTTGTTTATAAGGTAGACAATGTCTATTCACCGGCGCATGAAGGTGGGATTTTGTGGAAAGATGCTTCGCTTCAAATTCCTTGGCCTGTCGATCAGCCGATTATGTCGGCGAAAGATCAGGTGCTTCCAACATTAGATACTTTGAAAAGGAGAGATTGAGATGAATCCACTTGTTAGCATTCTAATTCCAACCTACAACAGGCCTCATTATTTCGAATTAGCGCTGCAGAGTGCTTTTAACCAAACGTATGACAATATTGAAATAATCGTTAGCGATAACAGCGACAACAATCAGACACAGCTGATCGTCCAGAAATATCAAGCGATGCCTGGCGGTGCTAAGATCAAATATTTTAAAAACCCTCAAAACTTGGGTCCGATTGCGAATCAGCAGCAATGTTTAAATTTGGCAACTGGCGAGTTTATTAACTATCTCATGGACGATGACTTGTTTCACCTGCAAAAGATAGAAAAAATGATGGCTTATTTTATCCAATATCCAGATGTCTCTTTGGTCACTTCCCAACGAAGAGTCATTACGTCGACAGGGAAACAAATGTATGTACCGCCTTTTGGAACATTCAAACAGCTGTACCCCCGGGACACGATTGTCGATGGGCGTGTACTGACCAAAAAGCTGCTCGAAGATAAAACGAACTATTTAGGCGAGCCAACGACGGTTCTGTTTCGAAGAAAAGACCTGCTCGAGCCCTTTGGTATGCTAATGGGGAAACAGGTCTATTTTGCCGTGGATTTGGCGAGCTGGCTGAATCTGTTAACCAGAGGGAAAGGCGTATACATGGTCCAGCCGCTTAGCTATTTGCGTTATCACTCGCAGCAGTTGTCGCAGCATGAGATGGCGAAAGAAGTTGCCAAAATGGATATTGAGACTTTTAAATATTTCGCCGTCAACCAAGGTTATGCGACACCGCAACAGATCAAAGATTTTGAGAAGCAGCAAGGGAAGAAGAAACAGTCTAACAATCAGAATACGAACCAACAGACACTTAAACAAATCAATCAGAAACTGCTTCAAGGTGGGGACAAGAAAACGAACCAAAAGTCGAACCAAAAGTCGATTCAATCATTCAATTCTAAAGATTTTCAAAAAACAATCAATAAATTGATCAAACAAACGAATGTGAAAAAGAAAGGGTGATTCATCGGTGAAATCGATTCTACGGGAGTATAAACAAGCGGGAAGCGAGCAAATTTCATCGTATTGTTTGCCCATCATTGTCGACGGCAAGGTACTTGGACAGCTTAGGCCGCTAACGATAGAATCCATTGAAAATGAAGACGTCATTAAAGCGTTAATGGAATGGAGGGTTGCCGCCGGCCAGTGGTTTGCCACACAATTCCCTGCGAATGAGGAAGGCACAAGGGCATGGGCGCAACATCAGATCCTGAAAGTGGATGACCGGATTTTATTTATTCTGGAGGATGAAGCGCAAACGCCAATCGGCCAGATCGGGTTAATGCATTATGATGAAGTGGCCCATACTTGTGAGTATGATAATTTGCTAAGAGGACGTAAAGGACGTTATGGCAACATTGTTATGCATGCGCTACTTACTTTAGGTGCGTGGAGTTTGCGCGAACTAGGTTTGCAGAAAGGATATCTGAATGTACTTTCAGATAATGCCCGCGCGATTCATATTTATGAGAATTTAGGAGCTGTAGAAGTGAAGCGGACACCACTGCGCAAAGAAGTAGAGGGTGATGTAATCCGATGGGTCCCTGCTGAAGGTCAACTCACAGGTGAGCCTGAACGGGAAATGGTCACGATGGTCGTTACCCGGGAAGCTTTTATGAGCAGATTCGGTAAAATGATTGAGCTTGAAAGCGGGGAGGGAAAATCGTGGATATAAGGCTGTTCAAGCCATCTGTTGGCAATGACGAATTGGAAAGCATTCAGCAAGTATTCAATAAAGCATGGCTTGGGCTTGGTCCTCGGGTAGGCGAGTTTGAGAAAAAATGGAGCGACTATATCGGCAGCGCGGAGTCGGTAGGCGTCAATTCCTGCACGGCGGCGCTGCACCTCGCTCTATCTGCCTTCAAATTCCCCCAAGGTAAAAAGGTGCTGGTTCCAGTCGTCACTTTTGCGGCAACGGCAATGGCCGTCCTGTACAATGGGCTGGTTCCGGTGTTTGTGGATGTGGATGAAACGACCTTTGGCATAAGTATGGAAGATTTGGAGCGCAAATATGATTCGGATTGCGTTGCGGTCATTCCCGTTCATTTTATGGGTCATCCTGTCCCCATGGACCAGTTGATGCCGTGGGCTAGGGCGCGCGGCTTGAAGGTTATTGAGGATACGGCGCACTCGGCCGGAGGGAAATATTTGGGTAAAGCCCTGGGAACTTGGGGTGATATCGGATGCTTCAGTTTTGAGGAGAAAAAGTGTATGACAACCGGTGATGGCGGGATGATTTCGTCGAACGATCCAGAGCTGCTGCGGCCTTTGCGCCATTCACGTTGGGTAGGAATCAACAAAGATACATGGGAACGTTACGAGGAAAATGCCTCGTATCATGCGGATGCCAACAGCTGGTATTATGAAATATCCGATATTGGCTACAAATATAATATGAACGATCTCATGGCCTCTATTGGCCTTGTTCAATTGGCTAAGCTCGATACGATGAACCGCCGAAGAGAAGAGATCATTCGTCAGTACGTCGACGGACTTGCGGGCAGCAACCTTGTCCAGCCGGCAATCCCCTATAATTTGAACGACTCCTCGTATTGGGCATTTGTTGTTCGTGTGAAGGAGAGAGAACAATTTATTTTGCATATGAAGAAAAAAGGGGTGTCGACCGGTGTGCATTACATGCCGCTGACTATGCATCCGCTTTTTGTTCCTTATAAGGCGGAAACACCGATGGCGGATTCGCTTTGGCGCGAGCTCGTTACTCTCCCATTGTTCCCTGACTTGACGGATGAAGAGGTCGCGTATGTCCTTGAGAGCGTGGCATCGTATACTCCTTAAGGGGCAGTGGTAGGGTGAACCCTAAAGCTAGCTATTAGCGTGAAAATAGACCGAATGCCTGAGACTAGTGCAGGAGCGGTCTATTTTTTTGTATTAGCCGGCATTCGTCTGCGCATACAAAAAAGACCTGCATCACAGCAGGTCTTCATGCGTGTTCCTCCAGAGGAGGACGAATCTCCCAATATCGCAAACGTCAATTGGTACTAAGCTGGTTTCCTTTGAGCTTCGAGTTGTTGTGTGAGTTTCTTCAGATCTTCGGCGAGCGAGAAAAGCTTTTTGGATTTCTCACTGACAACCGCCAGTTGATGCACTCTATCCAATAATTCATCCAAATATAAACCATGTGTGGCTTCATTCCAATTTGAAAAATTGTTCAGTACTATTTTTCCCAACCTGTTAATGATTTTGACTAACGTGGATGAGTCGTCAAAGATTCGCTGCTTTTTTGCCAATAGCGTAACGTCGATCCAATCGCACTGGCATCCCATTTTCGACAATAGTGTGTTGGTTAATTGGGTAGGATGTTTGCGAAATGAGCTCAAGGGTTCTTCAAGAAATACGGCATCCTTCTTTACAAGCAAAGCGATCCAGGAGGCAACATCGACGTTGTTATGCGCTTGTTTACCGCCAAAGGTACCAAAAGGCTCAAGTAGATCCGCTTTTCTGAAAAGCACCGTTGTCGGCTCGCCAATGTAGTTTTTGGAGTCGGTCAGCATCCGTTGGATCAAGGTTTGCCCGTTGATGACAGGTTTTTTCAGGGTTGACAGCTTGAAAGGGGGAGTTGTGGATATTCGGACCGGTTCCCCGGAATGATCAATAATTTGCTTCAGCGAGGTGACGAGTCCTATTTTAGGGTTGCCAGTCAGATAGGGAAGCATACGCTCGATTTTTCTTGGATGGAGCAAGTCGTCATCCATTAAGTAGTTGATATACTCGCCTTTTGCGAGTCGGAAGCACTTCTGCTGGTTGGCTGTAGGACCGATGTTTGCTTTGTTTCTTACGTACTTGATTTTGCTGCCGTTCGGTGAGGTCAAGTACGAATTCACCACTTGCTCCGTTGCATCATTTTGGCTATTATCGCAAATGATAATTTCAATATGGGGATAAGTTTGGTTTAGTGCGCTGACTAACGCTTGCTCCAGATACTGTGGACGATCAAAGGTTGGCAACAAAATACTGACAAGTGGTGTCATCGTACTCCTCCTTTTTCACCGGTCTTGGCTGGTGCAGCAGTGAATTACCAAATTTTCCACGGAGCTTGTCCTGAATCCCAGAGTTTCTGCAATTGCTGTTGATCGCGAAGCGTGTCCATGGCGTACCAGAAGTCAGCATGTTTATATGCATGCAATTGCCCTGATGCAGCTAACTGCTCCAAGGGTTTCTTCTCAAAATGGGTGGGGTCACCATCAATATAATCGAAAACCTGAGGCTGTAAGACGAAGAATCCGCCGTTTACCCAGCCGCCTTCACCTTTCGGCTTCTCTTGAAATTTAGTAATTTCCGTGCCATTTCCAAAAATAAGTGAACCAAACCTAGCCGTAGGCTGAACCGCTGTCAGTGTGGCAAATTTACCGTGATTCTGATGAAACTTCACGACTTCGGGAATGTTCACATTGGTCAATCCATCTCCGTACGTTAAGAGAAATGGCTCATCGCCAATATATTTCTGAATTCGCTTAATACGTCCGCCCGTCATCGTCTCATCGCCTGTGTGCACGAGAGTAATTTTCCATGGTTCTACTGGCGATGAAAGATACTGAGTGGTATTCTTTTGCAGGTCAACCGTTATATCAGATGCATGCAAGAGATAGTTGACAAAAAAGTCTTTAATGACATGCCCTTTATAACCTAGGCAAATAATAAACTCATTATATCCATAAAATGAGTAGATCTTCATAATATGCCACAGAATGGGCTTATCACCGATGAGGATCATCGGTTTAGGTTTGGAATGGGTTTCTTCACGAAATCTGGTGCCAAGTCCGCCAGCTAGAATTACGACTTTCATCCTCATTCCTCCTTTCTATGTTTCTAAAAACTAGCTTGCTATATCATATGTAAATCTCGTTGAAATGACAGAGACAACTATAAATAGATATATTGAAATGGGTGTAGATTTAACGAAAGATCAAATTGGATGGTTGAAAAAGTGCCAAAGTGGAGGATGAAAGTCAGACCACTTTTCGTTATAATGAGGACATCAGGGCTTCTAATAAATATAAAATGGGGTAATCACAATGAACATGTACATCTACTATGCGATATTCTCGCTTATCTTGTTATTTGGATTGGTAACAACCTTTATGATCGGTTTTTCACGTAAAAACAGGGAAGGCGACACCACGTATTTTCAGAAAACCGGGGTCAAATGGGCACGTCTCACTTCCTTCTATGTCGTTTCGATTGCAGCAGGTTTACTAGCGTTGGTGGCTTATATCGTGTATTTAATCCGATAAAATGGACCGTATCTTTGCGCTTTTTGGCAAAGATGCGGTCTTTTTTTGTTGGCTCGACGAATCGTGAGGCTGAAACGCCTCACGCAACTACGCAAGTCGTAGACGATAGTATGTTCCAAAATGATGAACATAAAGGATCCTCTTCCCACTACCATACTTGTATGGTAGTATGGTAATAACAATTGGATGTGGGAGGTGAATCACAACTTTGAAAATCAAACCAATGATAAGCACGACGCGCGATGCCGTTTATCATGCTCTGAAAGAGCAAATTCTTATGCTGGATTTGCTGCCGGGAACAGGTATTTCGGAGAAGGAGATCTCCGTTCAGTTTGGTGTGAGCCGAACGCCGGTGCGTGAGAGCTTCGTTCAGTTATCGCAAGAAGGGCTGCTTGATATCTATCCACAGCGCGGTACTGTCGTTTCCCTTATTGATCTGGAGCGCGTAGAGGAAGCGCGTTTTATTCGAGAGCAGCTTGAGCGGGCTGTTATTTCCTTAGCGTGTGAAAGCTTTCCAGCTGATTCCTTGCAGCAGCTCCGTTCCAATCTCGCTTATCAGCAAGTTTCCATGAGCGAGAAGGATTTTAAGATGATGTTTGAATTGGATGAAGCTTTCCATCGGACGATCTTTGAGGGATGCAGAAAGCTGAATACTTGGGCAATCATCCAGCAAGTGAATGTTCATCTGAACCGGACTCGCATGCTCAGACTGGCCGCGGATCACAGATGGGACGAGCTGTATGAACAGCACGAACAGATGGTGGATGCGATTGAACATCACGAAGCCGGAAAGGCTGAACATGTGATGAACACACATCTTCATCTCACGGTTACGGATCAAACCGTATTGAAGGAGAAATTCCCAACGTATTTCAAATAAGGAATAGCAGGAGGCGCTATCTGCAATGAAAATGGTATTTCGCTGGTTTGGAGAAGGCAATGATACGGTAACACTTGAGCAAATCAGGCAAATCCCTGGTGTAGAGGGCATTGTTTGGGCGCTCCACGATGTTCCGGCTGGTGAAGAGTGGCCGATGGATAAAATCCTGCAGGTGAAGAAAGCCGCTGATAAGGCCGGTCTTCATATGAAGGTCGTCGAAAGCGTTAACATTCATGAGGATATCAAGCTCGGGCTGCCTAGCCGCGATCTCTACATAGACAATTATAAGAAAACGATCGTGAAGCTGGCCGAAGTCGGCGTCAAAGTGATCTGTTATAACTTTATGCCCGTTTTTGACTGGGTAAGGACTGATCTGCATAAGGAATTGGAAGATGGATCCACAGCACTCTTTTATGAAAAAGAAAAAGTTGCCCATCTGAATTTGGAGGAACAGGTGCAGCGAATAAATGCCAATCCGAACTTCACAATGCCGGGGTGGGAGCCTGAACGTCTGGGACGTCTGACTGAATTATTCGATGCCTACCGCAATGTGACGGAAGAGCAGCTTTTTGACAATGCCAAATATTTTCTTGAAGCCATCATTCCTTTTGCAGAGAAATATGATATCCGAATGGCGATCCATCCGGATGACCCGCCTTGGCCTATTTTTGGACTACCGCGCATTATTACGGGTCAAGCTAATATTCGCCGCTTCCTGGGACTAGTAGATAGTCCATATAATGGCCTGACGATGTGCAGCGGATCGCTTGGAGCGAATCCGGCGAATGACATCGTTGCGATTGTGAATGAATTCGCTGATCGTATTCCATTTGCGCATATTCGCAATGTTCGCGTCTACGACAATGGTGATTTCATTGAAACCTCACATCGGACAACAGACGGCACCGTAGATATCGCCGGCATTGTGAATGCGCTGCATGAGAATGACTATGAAGGATTTTGCCGTCCGGATCATGGACGACATATTTGGGACGAGCAATGCAGACCCGGTTACGGCCTGTATGATCGTGCGCTTGGCATTATGTATTTATGGGGATTATGGGACGCAAACCGCAGAAAATTACAATCCGGAAGGATGGGGAACTAGACATGAAGGGGATTACGAATTTTCCAGCACTGCAAGGTAAAGTTGTTGTTATTACAGGTGGAGCCGGCGTACTGTGCCGGGTGATGGCTTTGGAACTCGCGCGTCAAGGCGGGCGAATCGCCATTCTGAACCGGACCGTGGAAAAAGGGCAGGAGGTCGTGGCTGAGATTGCCGCAGCAGGCGGTGAAGCGATTGCTTTGTCTTGCGACGTAACGGATGCAGAGAGCGTAACGCAGGCGGCTGAAGCGATTTTGGAGCAGCTCGGACCGTGCGATATCTTGATCAATGGCGCCGGAGGCAATCATGCCAGTGCGAATACGACGAACGAAACGTTCAAGCTGGAAGACTTGGCGAATCCGGATATTCAGACCTTCTATGACCTAAGCGTGACAGGATTCCGTAATGTGCTTGACTTGAACTTTGTCGGAACGTTGATTCCGACACAGATTTTTACCAAACAAATGATCGGCAGACAAGACGCCACCGTCATCAATATTTCGTCCATGAGCGCTCCGTCGCCGATGACGAAAGTTCCGGCTTACAGCGCTGCTAAAGCCGCTATTGATAACTTCACACAGTGGTTAGCCGTGCATTTGGCGGAAAGCGGCATTCGTGTCAATGCGATTGCACCGGGCTTTTTCTTGACGAAGCAGAACGAGAAACTGCTGTTGAAGGAAGACGGCACCCTCACGGATCGTTCGCACAAAATCATTACCCATACGCCGATGCGCCGATTCGGGAAACCCGAAGATCTGCTCGGCACGCTGCTTTGGTTGACGGACCCTAACATGTCCGGCTTCGTAACCGGCGCGACCATTCCGGTGGATGGCGGATTCATGGCGTATTCGGGCGTATAGGAAATTTGCTGCTCTCGTATGGGCGGTTGCTCCCTGGCAGGGGAACTATAGGGCGCTATTTCATTGAAATAGGCCCTATTTCATGTGGACGGGAACTGTGGGCTGCTATTTATCCGTTTTCTTAAAGAAAACAGGATGAGGTTGTCAAATAATGCCCTGTAGCCCCACTTGAACACGTAAACGGGCTTCCTTCGTTTGAATAGCGCCCTGTAGTTCCTCAAAGGCGTATCGTTGCAATTATCCCACTTTGAAAAAATTATTTAAGCGCGTGCAACCTTTTTTGAAACAGCTCCGTTTAATAGGTAACTCGAAAGGGTGATAAAAAATAACTTGTTAAAAGGAGAATAGTTACTGTGAAAAAATTAGCTACTGCTGCGCTATCGACTGTTATATTGGGAGCATTATCATTTAATACTGCATTTGCCTTCTCGGATGTTGAAAATGGACAAGCCGAGGCGATTAATGCACTACGTGATCGTGGTGTTGTAAGTGGTATTGATCACGAACATTTTGCTCCAAAAGGAAAAATCAGCTATGCGCAATCCGTACAAATCATTGTCAAAGGTTTGGATCTGAACTTGGATTTGCTTCGTTTCATCAAGCAGCCACTTGCTTCTGATTTCTATACAAACGTTCAGAATGATTCTTGGTATGCCGAAGCGTTCATCATCGCTCATTACAACGGTGTAGATCTTCCGAAAGATGTGAATCCGAATGCAAGTATTACACGTGAGCAATTCGGGGCGCTGCTCATGACTGCGCTTGAGAAAAAAGGCAATTTCCCGCTGATTAACATCAAACCGGCGGACATTAAGGATGCAGATCAAATTACACCGGAGTATCAAGGTGCTCTGCAGCGTATGCTCGCTTATAAAATTGCCGCGCTTGATAACAACGGCAAGCTAAGCCCGAAAGCGGAAATTACACGCGGCGAAGCAGCGACATGGGTATATAACGCAAGCAAAGTGTTGGACGCGCATACTCAGGTTCCAGCACCAACAGAAACCGTTGCCGTTAATGTTGAGAAAGTTTCCGATGAGGTTAACAAGGTGACATTGTCTCGTGAAACGAAACCAACCGGGGGATATGGGATTGAAATTACCGGAATCCAATTTGGAGCAGACGGCAATGCCGTTATTTCTTACAAACTGGTCGATCCAGAGCCGAACTCCATGAACGCTCAAATGATTACGGAACCGAAAGCGGTCACGTATGTCTCTTCCAAATACAAAGCTGTAGCTGAGCCAGCTACAAAATAATAAAAAGTGCTTCCTCGTCATGGGTGATGAGAGAAGCACTTTTTTTATTGTAAATGGAGAGGTCGGAGCGATTTTTTCCGGAGTGTTGCAGGAGCGAGACCGGTCGTTTTTTTAAACAAATTTTGAAAGGCTGTGACGCTCTCATACCCGACCAATCGAGCGATTTGTTCCACAGAGAACTCGGTCGTGATCAAATAACGGCGAGCCGCATGGATGCGCTGGCGGATGGCAAATTGAATCGGGCTCTCCCCGTAAGCATCTCGAAACAAGTGGCTTAGATGCGAGGGGCTCAGGTAAACGTGGTCAGCAATTTGTTTGATTGTGAGGGGTTCATGGTACCGCTCTTCGATGTATCGTCTTGCTTTTGTAATAGCGGTTTGCGAGGACAGGCGCGCTGTTTTCCCAGTAGCATAATGTTTCGTTCGGTGAACTTCCAACAGAAGCAGCTCCAGCAGCAAGCCACAGGAAGTTAACGCCTCCGACCAGCCTTCGTTCACCTCATCACAGAGCTCTTGAAAGAGATGTTTGATCCGCTCAACATTTGAGCTTACAGAGAATACCGGTTGTTCATCCTCCTCCAAGAGGTAATTCGCCGGCAATCCTTCCACCTGAAGAGAGTGAACTCCCGCATAATAAAAAGAAAAGGGGGCTTGGATTCGCGACCGCTCTTCGTGCCATACCAGGGGATGAAAGATGACCATATCTCCGGCCCGTGCTTCATAATGTTTCCCGTCAATCCAATAGTCTGCTGCTCCTTCAGCTATAAAGAGTATCTCCATTATGGCTTCATGACGGTGCAGGGGAAAATAACAGCTTTCTCCGGCTTTGCGATGAAAAGAGATCGCGCCTTCCAAGACCGGCCGCTTAAAGAAAATAGGGCTCATTTTCCACCTCTTTTTGCAAGAATGAATAGGTTTACCACAGCTCTTAGAGTCGATTATTCCTTATGAATAACTTAGCATATAAGTATCAAATGGAACAATGACTCAGGAGGTGCTTGCATGAATTCAAATACGACTATTCACAAGATTGAAGAGGCTTTGTTGGCTTTGGGTGTTACAGACGACCTATTAACAGCTGAGGAGAAGAAGAGTCTCGATGAGAAAGGATTTGTCTTGTTTAGCGGGATGTTGAACGCAGAGGAGCTTGAATCGTTTCGGGCCAAGTATGAAGAGTTGATGGACATAGAGGGGATGAACGCGGGGAAAGAGGTTCATCAGGAGGAAGGGACACGTAGGCTCTCCGACTTGGTGAATAAAGGCGAATGCTTCGACCGGGTCTATACGCATCCGAAGCTATTGGCTGCCATCTATCATGTGTTGCAGCGGGAATTCATGCTCTCCTCGCTGAACGCGCGTGATGCCATTCCTGGCGCAGGATTGCAGGCGCTGCACGCCGATTGGGGCGCACGCAAAGAGCACGAGCCGTTCCACGTGTGCAATTCGATCTGGCTTATCGATGACTTCACGCCAGATAATGGAGCTACCCGCGTCGTACCTGGAACGCATAAATTGCCTGGCTATCCGTATGAGTACGGCGTCGATTCCCTTGCGCCCCACCCGCAAGAGGAGTTGATTGTCGCGCCTGCCGGGTCCGTCGGCGTCTTCAATTCGCACCTCTGGCATGGCGGCACGCTGAACCAAACAGCCAAGACGCGGCGTGCTCTTCATGCGTATTTCACGGCTAGAGAACACAAACAGCAGCTTGACCAGGCTGCATATATTCGCAAGAGGACTTATGACCGAATAAGCCCTGCTGCGCGTTATATATTGAATGTATAAGTACATTCATTTCAACAGAAAAAGACCTGACGGATGAAACGTAATCCGCTAGGTCTTTTTCACAATCTGCGAGCCTTCCCAAGCACTACCGATGTTCGATAAGGTCAATAGCCCCCAGAACGACATGAGCCAGGCCAAATCCGAGCACACCAGTTGCTGCAAGCTTATACTTGCTACCTAGTAAGGAAGCAGCAGAAGCCGTTACGACAGTTCCAAGAACAGCAGGGATCAAACCTTCACGCATGTGTATCACTCCCACCAGTTTATTTGGAAAGACAAAGCTTATTTTAGAACAAAAGAAAGGAAATTATCCGTCTAGAAGTGATGGTGATCCTTGGAGCTAACTATTCAAAAAAACGGTTGCAAAAGCAGGAAGATATACTTATGATAATAATTGAATTCATGAAATTACTTATTGATTAATAAAATTATTAATTTAAGGAGCGAATTTCTTTGACCAACCGGATAACTGTTAATGCCGATCGCGCGAAAGGCACGATTAATCGCAATATTTACGGACATTTTTCCGAGCATTTGGGACGATGCATTTACGAAGGTTTGTGGGTGGGTGAAGATTCAGAAATTCCTAACACGAAAGGGATTCGGAATGATGTCGCCGCTGCGTTAAAAAAGATGAAAATCCCGGTATTACGCTGGCCAGGCGGCTGCTTCGCAGACGAATACCACTGGAAGGACGGTATCGGTCCGAAAGAAAACCGGAAACGAATGATTAATACTCACTGGGGCGGCGTGGTGGAAAATAATCATTTTGGGACACATGAATTTATGATGCTCTGTGAGATGCTGGAATGCGAGCCGTATATCAACGGCAATGTAGGAAGCGGAACCGTTCAAGAGATGGCTGATTGGGTCGAATATTTGACCTTCGAAGGTGTGTCGCCTATGGCAGAATTGCGCGAGGCAAACGGCAGACCGGAACCGTGGAAAGTGAAATATTTCGGCGTGGGCAATGAGAATTGGGGCTGCGGAGGGAATATGCGGCCTGAATATTACGCCGATCTGTACCGCCAATTTCAGACCTATGTCCGTAATTATGGCAGCAACCGTATACATAAAATTGCTTGTGGGCCGAACACAGACGACTATCATTGGATGGAAACGCTCATGAAGCAGGCTCACCGTTTTATGGATTCAATTACGCTGCATTATTACACGGTTCCCGGTGATTCCTGGCAGGAGAAAGGGGCGGCAACCGGCTTCCCTGAAGAGATGTGGCGCGTCACTTTGAAGAAAGCCCTGTTCATGGAAGAGCTGATTAGCAAGCATTCCGCCATTATGGATCAGTATGATCCGGACAAGCGAATCGGGCTGCTCGTTGATGAGTGGGGGACATGGCACGATGTAGAGCCGGGAACGAATCCAGGTTTTCTGTATCAGCAGAATACGATTCGTGATGCGCTAGTCGCCGGGATTTCGCTGAACATTTTTAATGAACATTGTGATCGCGTACAGATGGCAAACATCGCTCAGCTGGTGAATGTGCTGCAAGCTGTGATCCTTACCGAAGGTGAGAAAATGGTGCTTACGCCAACTTATCATGTATTCGACATGTATAAAGTTCACCAGGATGCGCAGCTGTTGGATGTTCATCAGTCCATTACAGAGCTTGGCGAGGGGAAACAAGCCATTCCACAAATCTCCGTTTCGGCTTCCAAAGATGAAGAGGGCCGGGTACACATCAGCCTTTGCAATCTGGATCATCAAACTAGCGCAAAAGTGGAGGTCGAGCTGCGCGGCTTGGTCGGCAAATTTGTATCTGTGAAAGGTACAACATTAACTTCAGACACAATCGACGGCCACAACACCTTCGAAGAGACAGATCAAGTATCGCCAACGGAATTCACTGCGTTCAACCTGATCGATCAGGTGATCCATGCGGAGCTTCCTCCGATGTCCGTCACTGTTTTGGCATTGACCGCGGAGTAAGAGGTGATGCTTGAGAATCGCCAGTGCAAAGGATGCCGCGAGGATTTCAAGATTACAGATGCGCAAATTGACAAGATGCTGCAAGCCCCTATGTTTCAGTCTGACGAAACCTGCGTCCCCGATTCGGTGTACCGTGAGCGGTTAAACCGGTGCAGCAAGTGTCCTAAGCTCACTCTGGGGCATACGTGCTCGTTATGCGGATGTATTGTGCGAATTGCCGCCAAGCTGCGGGATAAGAGCTGCCCGTATCCGGGTGGGACGGGATGGCAGCGATATGAGGCGTAGAGGTGGCGTACGCGTACAAACTCTCAATTAAAATAGGCCATCTGGGAAGTAGTAGGATATCTACTTCCCAGATGGCCTATTCTTTTATTTCTTAATCAACTTCAATTGGACGGCCTGCTCTTCGGTCAAAATGAATTCCTCTTTGGGCCAAATCTCTTCATTTTTATCCCGACCGAAGAGACGTAAAATCTCATTCCACACACCTTTTTCAATGGCTTCCGCGGCTGAAATCATGATTTTCACATCAATCGCCTCCAAATGTTGTTTCTATACTTCTACTAACTCGTTTTGCAGGATATGCTGCTCTCCCCAGGCGCACATGGCATCGAGGATCGGCTTGAATGACCAACCATACGGTGTTAAGGAATAGACAACCTTGGGTGGTACTTGCTCATAGCTCGTTCTTTTCACCATTCCGTCCTGCTCAAGCTCGCGCAGCTGCTGCGTGAGCATTTTCTGCGTGATATCAGGCATCAATCTTTTTAATTCGCTTGTACGTTTGTCGCCTTTATCCAAATGGCATAAAATGACGACCTTCCATTTGCCGCCGATTACATCAAGCGTAGCTTCAACGGGAACATTATAGGGCATAGTTTACCTCCGTATTTAGGGTAGGAACTTTTAAGTGCCTATAGTACTTTGGAGTATCTATAGAACTTCAAAGTGCGTACTTATCAAATAGTTCTTGTGATCCTATAATAACACTCAGACAACAAAAGTAAAGTGTTGCTGCAGGTCACATACATTTAAATAGGAGGATATTTATGAGTCAAACTATCGCACCAGCTGCTTCTATACAGAAAGATAAGCTGCTTACTGGGAAATGGGCGCTCCTTGCGCTGGCCATCAGCGCGTTCGGGATTGGGACGACAGAATTCGTTCCCGTTGGTCTTCTAGCATCGGTCGCCGATGATTTGCACATCGGGATTACGCTTGCCGGACTTCTGATCTCCGGTTACGCCATCGGGGTTGCAATTGGCGCGCCAATCCTGACTGCACTCACAAACCGGATGAACCGCAAGACATTACTCATGCTTCTCATGGTCATTTTCATTGTAGGAAATATCGCTGCCGCGCTTTCCACATCATTTTCACTTCTGCTCATTGCTCGCTTTATAACTGCCTTTTCGCATGGTGTCTTTTTCTCGATCGGCGCGACGATTGCTGTCCAGCTAGTTCCACCGCAGAAAAAAGCCAGCGCCATTGCCTTAATGTTCACTGGACTGACAGTCGCAACGGTTACCGGGGTACCACTGGGAACGTTTATCGGCCAAACGTTAGGTTGGAGAGCGACGTTCTGGGGCGTCGCATTGCTTGGTGTTATTGCTATCATTTCGATTGCAGCATTAATTCCCAAAAATTTAAAACAATCGCCTCCTGCTAAGTTTTCGGATATGCTCCGTTTGGTCACGAACTCCCGATTGATTCTGGGGTATGCCATCACAGCGCTTGGATATGGAGGAACATTTGTTGCCTTCACATATTTAACCCCAATTTTGCAAGATGTAACAGGACTTAATGCGAGAGTCGTTTCTATCGTGCTGCTTGTCTACGGGGTTGCGGTAGCGATCGGTAACTCGGTCGGTGGAAAATGGGCGAATCACAATCCGCTTCGTGCCTTGTTCTGGATGTTCATTGTACACGCGGCAATTCTGATCGTGTTGACGTTCTTGCTGCCATTCAAAGTGGCAGGTTTGATTGGTGTCTTCTTGATGGGGCTGCTTGCGTTCATGAACGTGCCAGGTCTTCAGTTAAATATCGTTCAACTTGCTGAAAAATATGTACCATCCGCTGTTGACGTTGCTTCCGCTTTGAATATCGCGGCTTTCAACGTCGGGATTGCTATAGGCTCTTTGATTGGTGGCGTGGTTGTCGACACGATCGGACTGCAGCAAACACCATGGATTGGCGGTTTAATGGTCTTGGTAGCTGTTATTCTCACAGCCGTTTCAGCCAAATTGGAGCGAAAAAAAATACAGGCATAAATCTAACAATTCAGGATAAAATATCCATAGAACTCACTTGCAAAGGATGAAATCTGTGGATCAAACAATGACCTTATATGAAAAAATTGGCGGAGAGCCCGCGATTGCTAAAGTAGTGGATTATTTCTATGAACTTATTTTAGCTGATGATACGGTGAATGAGTTTTTTAAAAACACGGACATGGAGAAACAACGCAAGCATCAAACCAAATTTATCTCCTTTGCTTTAGGTGGCCCGAATCAATATTCGGGTTTCTCGATGGCTAGAGCCCATAAGGGAATGAATTTACAGCCGGTGCATTTTAATGCCGTTGCCAAACATCTCTCCGAAGCTCTTGCACATTTTGAAGTGTCCAAACCTGATATTGATCAAGTAATTACGCATGTTGCTTCACTCAAAGACGATATCCTTTATAAGTAGCCAGATTTGAGGTTAAAATGAGAAGGGGACTGTCCATAATCATGGACAGTCCCTTTTTCATAAGGTTTAATCGCTTTACTTATGAATCCAAATCAAGCCGGCAGAATTATCTTTGGCTTCGCCGATGACCCGGAACTTCAATCCGAATTTCGGCACCAAGCGGCCCGCATCTGGAATCAACTCATTCGAGTACAATTTGGCATCGGAGAATTCCTCAACACCAGGCAAAGATTTGTAATTATATTCGCCTCTCGTCTCATTGTTGACGTACCATGCCGGTGTTTTATCCAGCGAAAAGGCGGCATCCGCAACTTGATAACGGGTTGTTTGCGAAACGGAATCTTGTCCGTCTTTCTTGAACACCAGTGCCGCAGCATGCGAGTCTACAACGCCGAGGAAGCCTTGGCCGGGATGAACACCCACCCAGTTATCCAAGTAACTGTCATCGGCATACCAAACGACAAGTCCTGTATTGTACTTGACACCGCGGCTGAACGCCAGCGCTTTGTCAGCTCCTTCGTAGTTTCTCCACTCCAGATAATAGTAGTGCTTCTTGAATTCCATCCCGTTCGATTGAACGAATCCGTCCAGTTTAAAAGCGGAAGCTCCCTCAGCGTCATCGGAGAACGCTACTTTCCCATCAACGGTTAATTTGGCGTTATCCATGGCAAAGCCGTTCAGAGCCAGCCCGCCATCGGTCACGTAGTCAAAGTTCAGCGTCACTTTTTTGCCAATGAATGGCGCTAAGTTATAGGACTTGTCCACCCATGCCCCATTCGAGGTTTCTGCGCGTGCGTCGCCGTTCGTATCATTGTCTCCAATGACATCGAGCGTTACTTCTTGTCCATCATAGGTAGCCGCAGTTACCGTCAGATAGTCGTATTCGAATTCAACCTCATACAACGTTTTGAAATCAAATGTCGCAGTTTGCGCATTGGTTAAATCAAATTCCGGCGTCGATAGAGTCGTATGCAGGTTATCGCCTTTTGTACTGTAATAGTAGCGGGAGCCAAAAGCGGGTTGAATGCCTTGGACGGCTTTATCCGGCAAATTGACTTTGACGATTCCTGGATTTTTCGACTTCGTTACGCTTTGATCAATGATGGCCGCCTTACCTATTTGGTTTATGTCCGAAGCGTTGACCTCGGTGACATTGGCCCAGTTGCCGCCCATCGTTTTCTGGAAGAAATCCTTATTTTGCGGTGAAAAAGAGGTCGGAGTCGTACCGGCAATATTTCCGTTCCAGCTGCCGCCGCTCATAATGGACCAAGAAGCAATCGGCTCGCCTTGTCCGGTATATTGGGTGTCGTACTCATCCGGCAATCCCAAATCATGCCCGAATTCATGAGCGAATACGCCGACAGCGCCGTCCTCCGGCTGTATCGTATAATCGTAAGCGGCCATTTTGCCGCCCCAATAACTGACGGGGGTTGAGGTTCCCGCAATCGGGTACACGCCATCTAGGGTCCAACGATGGGACCAAATGGCATTGTCGCCTAAGGCGCCGCCTCCGGCTTCTTGCCCCGTACCCGCATGGATGACCATGAGATGGTCGACCAAACCGTCGGGTTCATTTTGATTACCGTCGCCATCCAGGTCGTACAAATCGAATTTATCATAATCAGCCAAGTTAATGCCTTTGGCAACAGCGGCGTTAAGCGCATCTTTGACGAGGTCGCGAGGACCAAGCGGAGCCAGGTTATCATGACCGCCAGCGGGGTTATCATCTCCGTACTGAGCGGCAGTACCGGGAACCGTTAACCAGTCGGAGACGTAGCCATCAACCGTATAGCTGCCGCCGGATTGCTCTTCGTAGTATTGTTTAAAGGTTTGAATTTTCGATCCATCGAACAATTTAAAATCTTTATCGCCAAACATAAGTTTACGATAATGCTCCGGACTGAAGTCTTTGGCGTACATGAAACCTGGTTCTTGTTTCACATTGTTATGTTTTAGGTCTGCAAATTCGGTCAACAGCACAAGGACTTTGTCCTCTCGAACAGGGCCGCTATAGCGATCTTGCTTGGCGGATGGAATAGGGATGCCGTTGCCGTTTCCAATCTTGAGATTATCCATACCATGGTTCATTTGCGATAATAGCTTAACTTTTTGCTTCGCGACAAAATCTTTCGACTTTTTGTCCATTTCATCATGCAGACTGTTTTTCTGATCCGTTTTGGCGTTTACCAGTTTCTTATTTTTGACAGATAAATAGCTTTTTACTGCTTTGGATATTTGTTCGGGTGTAGCGTTTTTGTTTAAAAGACCACGATCCATTAGCCCCTTGGCCAGACGTTCGTCGTTCACGATCATCGCATCGATCGGTGGTGCATCCAGTGCATCCAGTGCTTCCGAGTAGTCGATTTCTGCCGCAGATGCCGTGGTTGCAAAAAGTCCTACCGTTAAACTTGTTGCGAAAAACACGTTCGTCATTTTCATGATGGTCTTATTCAATCATCAAACCTCCTAGTAGATAAATTAATTGACCGTTGTACAGTTAAATTAAATAATAGATTCCCAAATCTAGTAAGTGCTGCTAGACCTACACAATTCGACCTACCACTTATTTCCTTTTTCGACTTTTCCTCCTTTTCGGAACAGTGGAATTTGTAGAATAAAAGAAGATAAAAGAGGTTAATTTATCCAAAAAAGGTTTTTCAGGAGGCTGTTATTATGTCGTTCGACCCAAGTAAGGACCCATTCCCGCAGTTTCCCAAATCGGTTTGGCTAAGCGAGACAGAGATGCCAACTTATCCAAAGCTAGCAAACGACATGGAAGCTGACGTGGCTGTGGTAGGTGCAGGCATCACGGGGGTGACAACCGCTTATTTGCTTGCGAGCAAAGGGTTTAAAGTTGTCCTTGTTGATGCAGGCAAAATTGCAAACGGCACAACAGGGCACACGACAGCTAAAATCACCGCGCAGCATGATTTGGTTTATGACGAATTTATTTCTCATTTTGGCGAAGAGAAGTCGCGGCTTTATTACGAAGCGAATCGTGACGCTTTGAATTTTATAAAGAAGACGGTCGAAGACCATGCGATCCCTTGCCAGTTCAAGGAAGAGGATGCTTACATCTATACCATTGAGGAAGCGAATGTGGCGAAGATAGAGGCTGAAAGCAAAGCATACGAGAAGCTTGGAATCCCTGGAGGTTATTTGGCGCAAGTAGGGCTGCCGTTCCAGACCCAGGCGGCGATTGTGATGAAAAATCAGGCGCTGTTCGATCCAATTCTCTTTTTGAAACATATCGCGCAAACGTTCATTCAGCTTGGCGGACAAATATTTGAACAAACGACCGTTGTTGGTGTGGACAAAGGAACTCCGGCAACCTTGAAGACTAGCGAAGGTTTTCATATTAAATGCAACTTTGTCGTGTCGTCTTCCCATTTTCCGTTTAATGATCGAAATGGTTTTTATTTTGCAAGGCTGCACGCCGAGAAATCATATGCTCTTGCGGCTAAAACCGAAATAAGTCTGGGTGGCGGCATGTATATCAACGCGGATACACCTGCACGTTCGCTTCGCACGGTGATGGTGGATGAGGAGGAACTGCTGCTAATAGGCGGAGAGAGCCACAAGACGGGACAAGGGGTTTGTACGTTCCAGTATTACGAGGCGCTGCGGCAGTTTGGCGTTGAACAATTCAACTTGCAGGAAGTCAGGTATCATTGGTCGGCACAAGATTTGTTAACCCTCGACAAGCTGCCTTATATTGGGCGGGAGGTCACTGATGAGCCGAACATTTTGATCGCAACTGGCTTTAAAAAGTGGGGAATGACCACCAGTGTCGCGGCGGCTATCCTCAATACAGCCCTCATAGCAGGTGAGAAAAGTCCCTATGAAGAGCTCTTTGCGCCATCAAGGTTTCATGCGGACCCTATGATCAAAACCTTTATCATGTCAAATGCCAATATCGCCAAACATCTGATAGCCGGGAAGTTCGATATCGTCCATCGGCAAGCAGAGGGGCTGCAAAATGACGAAGGCGCAGTAGTTCGAGTGAATGGGAAGCGTGCAGGCGCCTACCGGGATACGAGCGGAGAGCTTCATGTTGTGAACACGACTTGTACGCATATGGGCTGTGAGGTCGAGTGGAACGAGGCGGAAAGATCCTGGGATTGCCCGTGTCATGGCTCTCGATTTTCTTATACGGGCACAGTAATCGAAGGCCCAGCCAAACAACCGCTAACTCAGGTGGAAGTGCCCGATCAAAAAAAATAACAATTTCTCCCCGTTTGTTCGGTATAATATAGGCAACGCTATATGATTTCTGTAAATGGGGGACTGATATGAACATCGCGAAGAAAGTAACGTGGTTGGAACTCTTTTATGACTTGCTGTTTGTAGCAGCCGTGTCTAAGGCAACACATGTGCTGCTGCATGCTGACCACGGGACGATTTCACTGGAGTATATCATCAAATTTGTGCTTATTTTTATTCCCATCTGGTGGGCATGGGTAGGGCAAACGCTGTTTAACAACCGATATGGGCAGGACGTCTTCGCTCACCGCATCTACATGATCCTGCAACTGTTTTTTGTACTCATCATGACGTTTAGTTTATCTCCGGATTTTGATCGGTATTACGTTCCTTTTTTTATCGGATACATAGGTTCAAGGGTGTTAACAGCTCTTCAATACTTAGCGATTCATAAAGGGGAAGAATCCCACCGTGCTGCGACGGCGCGATTTCTGGGAACGCGGTTTTGGATCGGCATCGTGATTTCGAGCGCATCCTTATTTTTCGACTCCTGGGTGAGGTATCTGATTCTCTACGCGGGAATTGCCATTGATGTACTTCTACCGGTCATTGGAAGACGATTCTTGGTACATACGCCAATTAACACGCATCACTTATTGGAGCGGTTTGCCTTATTTACGCTCATTCTATTAGGGGAATCAGTCGTGAGTACGTTGGCTGTTTTACAGAATAGCAATGGGACATGGGCTTCGATTTTGTTTGCAGCGTTAGCCTTTATACTAGTCATTGGGATTTGGTGGCAGTATTTTGAGAATATCGAGCGAAAAGTGGATAAGGCGCTGCAAACGGCCGGACAAACGATTATTTACGGTCATTTGCTTGTTTATGTATCATTAAGTACAATCGCGGCATCGATTCAGCTGTTATTTTTGGATCAATTGGACTACCACTTTATTTTGGTGATGGTATTTCTCTCCGTTTTGTTGTACTTCGTCTCGACGACGATCATTTTTCATCGGTACAGGCATAAGCACCTGCAGCTGAGACCGATTCATTTGGCACTATTTTTAGGAATCCTGGGCGCTTTTTTTGTTATCGACTTGTTTATCGTTGTACCTAACTATGTGATTATGGCTGAAATGGCGCTGTTTTTTCTGGTTTATGCGAGATTAGCAACCCGTTAGTTGTCCAAGCATGCAAGAATTCAAGGGAGGCACCGCTCAATGATTTCATTTCCGAAAATAACGCAAGAAAAGCTGCTTCAGCGACTATCACATCCTGGCAAAAAAGTCCGCATGGTGCTTGATACGGATACCTATAATGAGATCGACGATCAGTTCGCTGTCGTTTATGCGTTGAAATCCCCTGAGCAGCTGCAGATTGAAGCTTTTTATGCGGCGCCATTTCATAATGAACTATCAGACGGACCAGCCGATGGCATGGAGAAAAGCTACCGAGAATTGCAGAAAATTTCAGCGCTGCTGCCGGAAATGTCCGGTATTCCAATTTACCGCGGATCGACGGGATATTTGCCCGGAGCAGAGACACCGCAAGAAAGCGATGCGGCGAGAAATTTGGTGGAGCGGGCGATGGCCTCTCCTGAGGATGATCCGCTCTATGTCGTGGCGATCGGCGCCATTACGAACATCGCTTCTGCGATCTTGATCGAGCCGCGCATCATCGAGAAAATCGTCGTCGTCTGGCTCGGCGGACATGCCTTACCTTGGCCTGATACAAAGGAATTCAACCTTGCGCAGGATTTGCACGCTTCACGAACTGTGCTCAATTGCGGCGTGCCGCTCGTGCTAATTCCGTGCATGGGTGTCACTTCGCACTTGCTTACAACGCTGTCGGAAGTACGGGAGTTCGTGAAGGACCAGGGAGAGATTGGCAAGTATCTCTATGAAACGTATGAGAATTGTGCAAAAGACCATTTTGCCTATTCGCGTGTCATTTGGGATATTGCGACGATCGCTTATCTGATCGATGAAAGCTGGCTGCCGAATGAGCTGGTGCACAGCCCGATTCTGTCGGAAGATTTCCGCTACAGCTTCGATGCTTCGCGGCATTTTATTCGTTACATTCACTTTGTTCGGCGTGATCGTGTGTTTAAGGATTTCTTTAGTAAGTTGGGAAGCTGACAGAGGTAAGCGTTTCGGGAATCCCTCCATCCCTTGGATGTGGGGATTTTTTGTGGTGCAGGTGTTCCGGTTTTTCCATCTATGCCATCCGAGGAAATTTGTATGTGAGAGGAGCAAGCTTATGTACTTAGCCGGAATTGATATAGGCACGACATCCATATGTCTCATCGTGACTAACGCTGAGGATGGTCGCGTCGTACGCATGGTGTCCACCAAAAATGATGCGGATCTGCCTTCGAAACAATCTTGGGAACGTACCCAACAAGCGGACAGAATTGTCCAGTTGGTTCAATCATTAATAGAAGAATGTCGGGATGACTGGGAGGAAGTGCGAGCTATCGGGATCTCCTGTCAAATGCATGGTGTGCTGTATGTAAGCAAAGAAGGCAGGGCAGTTAGCCCGCTCGTGACTTGGCAAGATGGCCGAGGCGAGCTGCTTTTGGAATCAGGCCGATCGTATGCCACTGCGTTAAGTGAACTTACCGGATTTGATTTGCATACCGGATATGGCTTAGTTACCCATTTCTATCTGACCAAAGAGGGAAATCTTCCGATCGGTGCAGTGAAGCTGTGCACGATAGGCGATTATGTGGCCATGCAGCTTTGTGATGAGAAGACACCTCGCATCGACAGCTCCAATGCGGCAAGCATAGGTCTATTCACGCTACCGAACAGGCAATTTGACAAAGATAAGCTAATCGCAGCCGGGATGGATGCTGAATTCCTGCCAGAACTTGTCGACCCTAACACTGTTGCGGGAGATACGGCAGATGGGAAAAAGGTGCTATGGGCAATCGGCGATAACCAAGCCAGCTTCTTAGGAGCAGTACCTTCTTTTCAAGGCACTTTGCTCGTTAATATCGGGACAGGCTCGCAAGTATCCGTCTACTCGCCGGCATATATCGAGAGTCCACATCTGGAAACACGTCCATTCATGGATGGCGGGTATTTGCTTGTGGGAGCTTCGCTCAGCGGTGGGAAATCGTATGAGCTGCTTGAGCAATTTTTTCGTGAGGTTTGCCGCACATTCGGTTTACTGGATGATAGAAGCTTCTATGAAACTATGAATCGACTGGCAGAAGAATCGCTCATAGAGTCAGTGTCTACCCTCAAGGTAGGGACCCAGTTTTACGGAACCAGAGAGCATCCGCATAGGACGGGGAGTATCGAGGGGATCAGTCCGAATAATTTTAATCCTCAGCAGCTGATTGTCGGCTTTCTTCATGGCATCTTGGATGAGTTGGATGGATTTACAAAGTGCCTTCCGGCAGAGCTACTTGAGCCGTTAACAACATTGGCCGTATCCGGTAATGGGATACGCAAGAACAGGGCCATGCAGCAGATGGCCCGCATCAAATGGCGATTGCCGCTTATGTTCCCAAGAGTGAAAGAGGAGGCGGCATTTGGTGCTTCTGTTCATGCCGCAGTTGGAAGTGGCCTATATAGCAACTATGCGGAAGCACTTCAAAAGATGCAAAGAAGCGATTCGGATGATCGCTAAACTTGCCAGTAAGCGTGCAGCGTCGGGGGAGCCATGCTACTGACTCCCCTTTCTTTTAAAACGCGTCACAATAAGCATTATGGGGATGAAAATGGCAGTAAAGTAGATGCCTGCCAAACCATAGAGGTAATTCGTCAATTGCAAGCGGTCATGATCCTTGACAATGAGCTGCCCGGCGATGAACAACACAAGGATGATGATCAAGGATATGCGAGGATTCGCACGAATAGAAAGCTTCAAGCTGTGAGTAGCCGACCACAAACCTAGCGAGATATTGGCCAGCATTTTAATAAACCAAATGGAGATTATCAGATATTCCACTCTCTGCATCAAAGGAAATTCAACAATCGAAATCATATTCAGCGTCGGCCAAATGATGTGAATCATTTGGCCTTGGCTGTAATACATGAAAGCCACGAGGGCGACCAGCATGTACATGCCGATTGCGATAATAATGGAGAACTGCGCCCATTTTTGTGATTTTGCCTGCTGCTCGATGAATGGATACATGACCAAAAGCACTTCAAATCCTAGAAAGTGAGGAAACATGGTTTCGGTAGATTTGAGGATTTGCGCCGTCGAATGATTGAAGACAGGTAGCATGTTTTGCGGATGCAAATAGGGAATAACCATAAGTGTCAGCGGTGCAATAAATAGAAAAATACTGCAAGTTCCCCAGAAGCTTAAGCCAGCTACCGTTCGAAAACCACCAGACACCGTATAATAAATGAGTACAAGCGCAATGAGCGTAAGCGGCATCATTTGCATGTAAGGAAATATCCAAACTTGCACAACTTCCATATAAGTTCTAAATGTACAGAAAGCGCCAAAACTGAAATACAACGTAATGGCTAGGTTAAAAGCAGTCCCAATAAATTTACCGAAATAACGACGGTTAATGGACACAATCGTTGCATCTGCCTGATTGCTGCTCGATAGAATCTTATATATCATCCAAATGATGAGATGAACGGCAGCCGCCGCAATTAAAATAGAAAGCCAAGCGTCATACCCGGCATCTTGAACCAGATCACGCTGAAAATACATCATTCCGGCATCTATCACACTGGAATAAATAATGAAAAAAAACAGATAAGGAGAAACAGTGAATTTTTTATTGACTTGATGATTCATAGTTGTCGTTTCCCCCTTGTAACGTAAGGCCTCGCTTATAATTCCCCAACACCGCTTTGCTCGACAGACAAATGAACTGCTACTTGTGTCCGCAGCTGCGGGTAAGTGGCATAGAAATCTTTTTCGTTCCAGGTCCTTGTCCGGCTTCTGACGAAATCGCCAAGCCCGATTGGATCAACATTCTTGGACTGGCACAGCGCAATAAAGTCCTGGGCTTCTTCTTCTAAATAGTTGCCTAATTGTCGTTCGAATGCATCCATTTGTTCCTTCGTATTAAAGTGCAACCAGGAAGGGGTGTCTTTGACCATCACTCTGACCCTAACCCCGATCTCGACGATTGGTTCAGGGGTCGATGTATTGTAATGATAATGTACCTTTGAAGCAATGCTTTTCATTAGCACATAATCGTGAATCGTCGAACTGTCGTTATCTGCTTTCATTGGCATAAGTAAATTTCCATTCCGGGAAGTATCCGTCAATAACTTCAGCAGGAAGGCTTCTCGAATGCTCACCTTTGTCACGAATTTATCGTGTTTGAATAACGCTAAACCATCAATTTTCACTGAGCCTCTTTCAACGATGAAGTAGGGCAGGAAAATATCGCGCCCCTCGCCATAATAATTAAATAAGATATGCTTAAAATTCATTTTGGGCAGGTTGCCGTTTTGAATATTCTGATCAACCATCCGCATGAGATAAAGCGATTCCTGGGCTTTATTGGCGACTTCCATCATTTTAGAAGCTTCTGTATCCGTTACGCCCATCTGAATTCTGCTGGCAATCTTTGGATCTCGGCAGAAACCGCTAATCACAGGGCCGATTCCCATCTCCGCATACGGTTTTGAGAAAAGTACCATGCCCATCTGTCCGTACTGAATGGTTTTACTAGTTTTCGTGTTTAACCGGGGGATCATATCAAAACTGGAGTCAGATTCGGTCAGCAGCAGCTGAGAGTTGGCTTTACCTTTTTCCGTATAGCTGGTCGTGATGACCGAGCAAAGGGAGCGATCACCCACCTTATCGTAACCGGCTGTTTGTACAAGCTGTATTTTATTGATGATCTGCTGGTTGCTGCTGCATCCAACGGCAAATACACAGGAGACCAGCGCCATAACAGCTTTATAGACCATTCACGCACACACTCCTTTCCAGGGCGTTCACTCCTGCTCCCAGTCGGTTTTCTTTTTCCTGGGTTTAGGAATATATCGGAGTATCGTTTCCGGCTTCAGATAGGATTGTCTTTTATTTGTATATTGGTAAGACGAGCGTATAAAGCTGTCTCTTAGATCCTTAGGCCGCAGCGGATATAGGGGGACGGTGTAAGGACTTCCTAACGATGTCAGTCTTGTGATATGAATCAGGATAAAGCAGATCCCGAATATCATGCCGATCCCTCCCCAATACGAGGCCATAATAATGACGGGAAATCGAAGGAAGCGGATCGTATTTGACATTTTGTAAATCGGTGTTGCAAATGAAGCTAGCGCGGATAAAGACACGGTGATGATTAAAATGTTACTTGTTAATGCGGCTTCAACGGCCGCTTGTCCGACAATAATACCGCCGACGATACCGAGCGTTTGACCGATCTTGGTGGGCAGCCTGGCTCCGGCTTCGCGAAGAAATTCAATCGTGATCTCCAGAAAAAGTACCTCTAGAACCGGGGAAAACGGCACATTTTGCCTGGAGAAAATAAGCGGCTGCAGCAAATCCTTTGGAATGACTTCGTAATGAAACGTCGTAATCGCGATATACAAGGAGGACGCAAAGAGTGAGAACACAACACCAAATATACGGATAATTCTAAAAAACGAGCCCAATATCCATGGCAAGTAATAATCTTCCGGTGAAATGAAGAAATCATACAGCGTCGAAGGTCCTGTAATAAAATAGGGAGACCCGTCGCTAATCACGGCAACTTGGCCGGAAATTAAAGAGTAGATGACTCGATCCCTTCGCTCCGTTGATACAAATAAGGGGAAAGGGGACAACGAGTTGTCAGAAATAATCTGATCCAGCTGTGCAGTATCGAAGACTACTTCAAAATCGATGCTGCTGATTCGCTGTTCAATGATGGATACGTTATCCATATTCGTAATACCATCGATATAAACGATCGCGACTCGGGAGTTGGATAAGCTGCCAATCGTCAATATTTTTACGATCAGATTAGGAACTGTGAACTGGCTGCGAAGTAGATGCAGGTTGATGTCAAGGTCTTCGACAAAGCCAACTTTAGGTCCAACTACGCTGAATTCATTATCCGTATCATTGTTTTTGCGAAGCCCGGCTTTACTGATTAATGGAACTAAGGCGCACAAAGTATCATGCTCATTTTTTTGGATAATGGCATGTCCCTGGTAAAGTTTTGTTTGGATATCCGCGATTTGGTCGGTAATTTGAATGCCTTCAATGGTTATTAGCTGTTTTAAATCATTCAGATGTTGAATTTCCGTTCCAGCCGCGTTACTTTCGATTGCACGAAGCAGCTGCTCTTGCAGAAGATGTTCATCAATCAGAGTCTTATAATAATGAATGGTTAGGGGAGGCTCAGTGAATGCGATCGTGCTGCTGGTAAAGTCGCTGGACCGTTTCGCAAGGTGGAGCAATTGTTCTATGTCTTCGGCCTTCGTATTCAGCATCGCGCACGCCATCCATTCTTCCTTTTTGTTGGTATTTTTTGTTATTTGCTGATTTTTATGCATCTTCCTTCATCTTTCTTTAGGCTTTGACCTTAACATACGCTAACTTCTAAGTAAGATAGGATGAGTCCTCATCCTGCATCAGAAGTATAGTAAACATGTAAGCAATGCGAAGCTAGGGAGGCATATTGAGATGAGCCAATTAACGAAGGAAGAAGTCGCTTTTTATAAAAAAAATGGGTACCTGCTGCATCATAAGCAGCTGTTTTCTGCGGAGAAGCTGGCTGAATTGACGGCTATTTTTGAGGATCAATTAGCCCAGAAAGGCAGCAAGCTGTCCGATGAATTAGACACGCCGCATTTTCGCGAAGAGAGACTTCTCAAGTTCCTGCTCTCGGACGAAGCGCTCGATTTGGTGGAACCGCTGCTCGGGCCGAATATCGGATTATGGTCCAGTCATTTTATATGTAAAGATCCATTGATCGGCCGAGCAACGCCTTGGCATGAAGATTCCGCTTATTGGCGTGGACGTGTAGACCGGCTGGACAGAATAGTAACCATTTGGCTCGCCATTGATCCTAGCAGCAAAGAGAACGGATGCATGCAGGTGATTCCCGGCACCCATCATAATGGATTCTCCGAGTATGAGTCGGTTGATAGCGCCAAAAATCTATTCAGCACGCAAATTAAAAATTTGGATACCTCCAAAGCCGTTCACTTTGAACTAGGCAGAGGAGAGTGCTCGCTGCATGATGCGCGGATCGCACACGGTGCTGACCCGAATAGGAGTGTTGACCGGCGCTGTGGATATACGATGCGCTATTTTGCAACGGATACGAAGGTGTTTCCAGAGAAAAACAAAAATTTCAAGGTGTGGTTGGCTAGAGGGAAAGATTTAGCAGGAAATCAATATGCCAATGTGTAATAGTGCTTAAAACGAGAGGAGCGGGAGCGGATGCGTAGAAAAGATCAGCCAGAGCGATTAACGAGCGAGAAGTTTATTCATCCGTCCAAGTCCTTTCATATCTACACACAGCATGTGGATCGGCTCTGCGAGCTGCATTGGCATGAATTTTACGAACTTTGCTTTGTATGTGCGGGGCATGGAAGAAATGTCGTCAACGGTGTTTCTTATGACCTGCGTCCCGGCAGCTTGTTTCTGCTGACCCCGGCTGATTTTCATGAGATCGGGCCTCTCGAGGGCGAAACATTGCATTTGTATAACCTCGTGTTCTCCGACGATTTATTTAGCGGGGAGCTGAAAACGTTATTTTTCCAAGAAGCGGGAGACTTTCGGAATGCGGACATGAGGGAGAGTTTTGAAAAAATCGAAGATGAGTTCCGCTTGATTTGGGAAGAGTCCCAGCATCAAAGGATGGGTCATACGCACATCGTGAAAGGGTCGCTGGAACGTATTCTGCTCTATGTCGCCAGAGCAACTTCCGCAGCCAAGCGGCAGGAGGAGAAGATTGCGCACCAGAAGCATCCCGATGTGCAAAGAGCGCTTCTTCATATCCATCATCATTTCCGGGAAGGCATATCTTTGGAGGAAGCAGCCAAGCAGGCCGGTCTGGCGCCAAATTATTTCTCCCATGTTTTCCGCAAAACAACAGGTATTCCATTCCAAACGTATTTACAGGATCTCCGCTTGAAATTTGCCAAGTCACTGATTATTTCCTCCGATTATCCGATTACGGAAATCTGTTATGCTTCGGGTTTTCAAACGTTAACGCATTTTGAACGCGTATTTAAGCAGCGTTTTGGGCAAACGCCGAGAATGGTCCAGAAATTGCGCTCATCCGAATTTTAACTAGATTATTTAGTCAGATATTACAATTGATAGCCCTTATAGCCTGTGCTATACTCTAGGCAACTTTTGGGAAATTTCAAAAGGGTCAAGGGATAAAGGGGAGGAAACATTCACATGTCAGCATGGATTGGTCAAGGGGATGTCGTTTTATTTCAAGGGGACAGTATTACGGATGCAGGACGTGTTCGCGACAACGGCAATGATTTGGGTAGAGGTTATGCTTTGATGGCAGCAGCTCAATTTTCGGCAACATACCCGGAAAAACAGGTGCAATTCCTTAATCGCGGAATATCAGGCAATCGTGTTGTGGATTTGCAAAAGCGTTGGGATCAAGACTGCTTGAATTTAAAGCCTAATTTAGTATCTATTTATATTGGGATTAACGATACGTGGAGACGTTATGATCGTAATGATCCGACATCGACGGAGAGTTTTGAAGCGGGATACCGTGATCTGTTGACGCAAACAGCCGAAACAGGCGCAAAGCTTGTGCTCATTGAACCTTTCGTGCTGCCCGTACCCGAAGATCGCAAACAGTGGAGAGAAGACCTCGATCCCAAAATCACGGTCGTCCGTGAATTAGCCAGAGAGTTCGATGCACGTCTAGTGTGCTTGGATGGCTTATTTGCTCAAGCGTCTTCGAGAGCTGAAAGCGCATTCTGGGCGCCGGACGGCGTACACCCATCTCCGGCTGGACATGCTTTGATTGCCAAAGCTTGGCTGCAGGCTGTCGGAGCAATCGAGTAATCAGAAGCTTATTCATTCAGCCATAAGCCGTACTGCTGGCGGTATTGCAGCGGAGTGAGACCGGATTTGGCTTTGAACATCCGTGTAAAATAGTTGGCATTCTCCACGCCAAGTTCATAAGAGATTTGAGAGATCGGCTTCACGCTTGTAGCGAGGAGCCTTTTTGCTTGCTCTATTTTTAGACTATGTACAAAATGGAGCGGGGCTTGGCCGGTTTGTTTAATAAACAATTTGCGCAAGTGTGAATCGCTAAGCTGCACCAACTCGGCGAGTTCCCTAATCTCAGGCATGCGGCTCGGATGAGAGAGCAGATAATGAATGATCGTATGAATACGGTTATCCATGTGTGTATAAGGTGAAATCGGCTGATCCGGCATCTCGCGATTCATCAATTCATAGAGAATACGCAGGAGAGAAGACTGCATGAGCAGGGAAATCACCGGAGAGTTGTCCCCAATATGGGTCAGCATATCACGAATCGGGGATTGTACATTGTGCAGAGCCTGATCAAATACGACAGGTAAATTGAGCACGTGCCCCCAGCTTCGATTGCTAAGGAGAGAGATTTCAGCGTCAAAATTAATGCTCGTTAGCGCAAGCTCGCCGGTAATTGCATGGTAACTGATATCCGTATGAGCGGGCAGGATGCAGATCTGACCTTCCTTACAGGTGTACCGGATATGATCGACTTCCAGCAGGAAACTGCCTTGCTGTACAATCCATAGGACGGAATGATGCAGCGTTCGGTGGCTGGCCTGCCATTTGTAGTCCAGCTCATACTGTTTAATATGCAAAAAACGAATGTCCAGAGAGTCAATGATTAGTTGATAGGAGTTCAATGTACCAGCCACCTCGCTTCGAGTTCCGTTTGTCTTTTTAGCCATTGTAGCATGAGGGTCTGCATGAAAAAAGAACTTCTTATCGGCTTATTTCTGCGGTACTTCGCCTCGAATGGCCTCATTCCGGTTAGGTTTGTCTTCCCCGTGTACCAGATAGGTGCGGATACGCGTTGTATCGCCGCCCCATTCCTCCATCAGGAACTTCACTTCAGGCGTCGTATAGCGCACAGAAAAAGCTACACGTGGGATGTTGGAATTGTTTTTTTCAGAACCATGGAACGTTGCTTCATTAAAAAAAGCGATTTGACCAGGGGACATTTCGAGGTCAACCGCTTTCGACTCATCGATGGCTTCCGCTGGCAAGCCTTCTGAAAAAGCGCTTTGATCGGTGCCTGTTGAGACATGTGCAACATGCGCTTTGTGAGTTCCCGGTATGACCCTTAGACAGCCGTTCTCACGGATGGACCAGCCTAAGCTTACCCATGCGGTTGCATTAATCGCGGGTTCCATTGGCCAATAATTGATATCCTGATGCCAGGGAATAAATTTATCGTTATTTGGTTCCTTATACCAGAAATGCATCGCCCACAGAACGAGGTCTTCACCAAGGATTTGCTTCATTGCTGCAATAATGCTGGGATGGGTGGCTAATTCATAAGCCCAATAATGGTTTTGATGCCAGGCGGATAGGTTCATTTTGGTTGGACCAGGTTCGTACTTGGACTGGTTGATGACATCAAAAAATCGATTATAGTACATATCGGCTTCTTGCAGCGATAATCCTTGCGTAGGACCACTGTAGCCTTCCTCGCGAAATTGCTCGATAGAAAACGGATTTCCTTTGGTAATCATTCGCAAAACCTCCAATAAGATTAGTTTGGAATTACTTATAATCTAATTGTAAGATGACGCCTTAAGAAACATAAGTGATGAAAACGATTATGAATAGCACAAAACGATTATTTGTAATGATCCTGATGAATGTCGCCAATCACCAAAATTGGAGGAAAAACGGTTGTGCTTGGCGAATCGTATAAGTTGCAATTTCAAGCTTTAGATGAGGACGTTGTGATGGGTAAAGGGGTCAACGAATGAATAAATTACTAGATGCAAGCTTACTCCTACACATGCTGGATGATATTGAAGATTCGATTTACATTATGAAAGTGGATGGCGCTAATTTGAAGTACTATTATGTGAATCGAGCTGCGACACACTTCAGTGGGAGATCGTTGGAAGACGTAGGGCTGACATTTTTTGATACGCATGCAAGTCACATGGCCAACTATTTACATAAGAAATATATGCGGGTAGTTAAAGAGCGGCGTACGGTTAAATATGAAGATGGTTTTGTGCTGCCCAATGGCATGTTAAGCGGGGAAAGCATACTGACTCCTATTTTTGATGAAAACGATAATCTGACCTATATCTTCACCGTAACGCGTGACATTACAGAACGCAAAATCCATGAAAATTTGCTCTATGATTATGCTTATCATGACGAACTCAGCAGGCTGTACAACCGGAGATATTTGTTGGAACATGTGATCCATCCAGCTACCTTGTATTTACTTGACTTGGATGACTTCAAAAATATCAATGATATGTTCGGACATGATGTAGGGGATACCGTTCTCGTTGAGGTTGCGAATCGTCTCATTCAACAGTTCGGCACGAATTATACGCTGGTGCGACTGGGTGGAGATGAGTTTATTGTTGTAGCCAATCAAGCATCAGAGCCAGCGGAGCAGACGGCAGATACCATCATTCAGCTCTTCCAGAAGCCGTTTAACGTAAACGATCGGCAAATGAAGTTAAGCGTAAGCATTGGCGTATCGCTGAGAGTCGAAGAAGAGACCATTCAGACCCTGCTTAAGCAAGCGGATATTGCTTTATACAAGGCTAAAGGCGCTGGCAGAAAAAGGTTTCATATTTACGAAGCCGCTTACAAATACGATCATGTTGAAAATTTTATTCATGAGCTTGCGCTCTCTCAGGCGATTGAAAAAGAAGAGCTGTATGTGCAATATCAGCTGATCTATCATCCGGTGAAGCAAGCGGTGATTGGAGCGGAAGCGCTTTTGCGTTGGCATTGCGGCAGCAGGGGGATCGTCCAGCCCAATAGCTTTATCCCGGTAGCTGAGGAAACAGGATTAATTGTCGACATCGGGTACTGGGTTATTCGGCAGGCCTGCAAGGACTGGCATCTTTTAAAAGAGGTATATGGCGCTGAGTTTAAACTATCGGTTAACATATCCAGGGTTCAGTTGAACGAAGTAGATTTCGTTGTGCAGCTATTGAACATCATGGAGGAAGAAGAAGTAGCTCCTCAGTCCATCGAGCTTGAAATCACAGAAAGTACGACAGTACATTCCATGCAGGAGGTTCAGCAAACACTGCATCAGCTGCGTGCGTATGGTTTTACCATAGCTTTGGACGACTTTGGGACCGGTTATTCGTCGCTGAGCATGTTAACCTTGCTGCCGATAGATAAATTAAAAATTGACAGATCCTTTATTGCGGATGGTAATGCGCCGTTAATTGCTGCGATGCTGGCTATGGCGAACGCGCTTAAACTGCAAGTTATCGCCGAAGGCATTGAAACATATGAGCAGTACGTGATGCTGAAGGAAATGGCTTGCTGGGGGATTCAAGGCTATTATATCAATAAGCCGACAGATCTTCATTTGCTTCCGAAGCAAGTGGAATTGGGGGCTGAATAGTACTGCTCAATGAGACTCTCCATGGTCAAGTATGACCTTGGAGGGGCTTTTTGGTGTTTGGAGATTGCGGGGAGGAGGAGGAGGGTGGAGCTTGGCGATGGATAGGAGGAAGCGGGTTGCGGTAAAGGATGGTGATGTGGACCGGTGGCAAGTCACCCGCATGGTTATAGGGGAACTACAGGCTGCTGTTCCACTCAAAAGGCACATTTTCCGCGAGCAAAAGGAACTGTGGTCCCTTATTTTGCCGGTTCACCCGAAAATCCTGCCAAGGAGAACGATTAAGACCCTGTAGTTCCCCTCCGTGAGGAAACGGCTCGTTTTTTTGCAAATAGGGGACTCAAGTTCCCTTAAGTGAATCCTTAGCGGAATTTCCAAGGTTGAAAGTAATTTGTCATGGCTAGGTGTGGTGGAGGTTGGCTGTACGGTGATTTGACATTTTTGTATCCCATGCGTGCCTGCTCGGATAGCTAAATAAAACACAACAGAACCTAGAAATATCCCTGTCCATCTGGAAGAGGTTGGTTATAATAAAAGTTGTTCGCTTTTGTTTTGAAATGTTTGAATGCGTGTTATTTTAGTCCGGATAGGATGGAGGAGTTGAGTGCGCCGCTTGGCGTAAGTAAAGCAGGATGCAGTTTCAAACAACAACTAGAAAGCGCATACATAAAGTATAGGCTCGTTTAGTTATCGTAATCTAACCAATAACTTATACGTTAGGAGCATTCGATGATGAAAATGTTAAAATCTAAAAAAGTCATCCCATACGCCTTAAGCTGTATGTTATCTTTCTCTCTGCTCCCCCTGGCTACACCGGCATTCGCGGCAACGCTCTTAACGGATGACTTTGAGTCCTACAGCAGCTTCCCTGCAGGAACCTGGACGAACGCCTCAGGAAACGGCTCATGGAGCATCGCAACCGACGGCAGTAAAGTAGCTGTCCAAACGTCGTCCACAACGAACACGTACATTGTTACAAACGGTACCTCTTCATGGAGCAACTACACTTACTCTGCAAAAGTAAAAGTTGGCTCTACTAGCGTGCGTAACGGAATTGTGGCGCGTTATACGAACAGTAATAACTACTATTTCTTAATCTTGTACAATGGCAATTTACTTTTAAATAAAAAAGTAAGCGGTTCCACGACAACGATCCAACAGGTGCCTTTTACCGCGAATACGTCCACTTTTTATAATTTGCAGCTTGTGGTGAATGGAACATCCGTGCAAGGTTACGTGAACGGCACTTTGATGGTTCAGGGCACGGATACGAGCTTGACGAACGGAGTGCCTGGCTTTTATGCCAATGGGGTTGCCGAGTTTGATGACGTTTCCGTAACGGACAGTGCCGTCAGCGACACGCAAGCACCGACAGTGCCTACAGGTTTGTCCGCATCGGCAGTTTCGAGCGCCCAAATCAATCTCACGTGGACGGCTTCAACAGATAATGTTGGCGTGACGGGTTATGATGTATTCCGCGACGGATCGCTAATCGGTTCTACAGCAACTACTTCCTACAGCGATTCCGGCTTAAGTGCCTCAACCACTTACAGCTATACGATTAAAGCGAAAGACGCCGCAAACAACTTATCGCAAGCAAGCTCCCCGGTTTCAGCCACAACACAGGCGAGCGGAGGAGGAGGCACAGTTGTGAACGTATCCACGTCAGCTCAGCTGGCTTCGGCGATTAGCAGTGCGACAGCAGGAACAACCATTGTGCTTGCAAACGGCACTTATACGAACGGTGGTAATTTCAGCGTAAGCGGAAAAAATGGAACCGCTGCTAACCCGATTACGATTAAAGCGGCAAACACGGGACAAGCCATCATTTCCGGAGGCGCTTATTTCATCGTGTCGAACTCTTCCTACGTCGTGATTGAAGGCTTGAAATTTATGAACACCGGCAATACCGCGGTGAAATTGGATCAAAGCAACAATGTACGCGTAACGCGAAATACATTTGCCTTGACCGAAAACGGCAATTCGCTCAAATGGGTGTACATCGGCGGCGCCAACAGCCATCATAACCGGATCGATCACAACGAGTTTGGACCAAAGCATGATTTGGGCAATTTCATCACGGTTGACGGCTCATCAACGCAAATATCGCAGTACGATACGATTGAGTACAATTACTTTCATGATATCGGCCCGCGTGCAACGAATGAAATGGAGGCAATCCGGCTTGGCGTAAGTACGCTCTCGATGTCGGACGCTTTTGCTACAATTCAGTACAATTTATTTGAAAACTGCGATGGCGACCCGGAGTATATTTCGGTCAAAAGCGGTCATAACACAGTTCGTTATAATACATTCCGCAACTCCCAAGGGGTATTGTCTTCCCGCCATGGACACGCACAAAGCTTCTATGGCAATTTCTTTCTCGGGGACGGAGTGAAAGCCGGTATTGGGGGCATTCGCTTGTATGCCAACGACCATAAGGTTTTCAATAATTATTTTGAAAATCTGACAGGCAGCGGTTATGCGGACGCGATTAACGTGGACGGAGGAGATTTTGACGGCGGTACGAACGGGAATACGTTCACCAGCTCGGACCTCAGTAAACACTGGAGGGTTTATCGGGCGCAAATTGTCAATAACACCATTGTGAATAGTACCACGGGGGTCGTAATTGGCGGTAATTACACGCTAGCTCCGGTAGACAGCACAATTGCCAACAATATCGTAAATAATGCAACAGGGACGTTATATAATGAGGTAAAAACAAGCAATACGACATTCTCAGGCAACATTGGCTTTGGCTCCACACTAAACAATAAATCGAGAACAAGTGCAGAAATCAACAATGTGAATCCACTGCTGACCACATCCGGGGGATTGCAAAAGCTAAGCACGTCCAGCCCTGCAATTAATGCGTCAACCGGCTCATACACATTCGTAACGACCGATATGGACGGTCAGTCCCGGACAGGTGTGAATGATGTCGGCGCAGATGAATATGCCACAAGTACAATAACGAATGTTCCGCTTACGACTTCGAATGTAGGACCGCTTGCGCCATAGCTCGTCCCATTACGTGCAGTAAACTTAGTTACCTCGAAGTAAGTCATTTTCTAACACCTGGCAATCAGTTATACTCGTGAAGGTAGGGCACGTACTGATGACAAAGGAGGCTTATCAAGTGGGGACGAATGAGAAAATAGGCGGCGGTGGCTTTCACCACCTCGCGTTAAGAGCGAATGATTTTGAAGCGACGGTGAAGTTTTATACCGAGGGCTTAGGTTTTACGGAAAAGACAAGTTGGGGCGAAGGGGATAAAAGAATCACTTTGCTGGACTCCGGGGACGGCAACTATATGGAGGTTTTTGCTGGAGGAACAGGTGAAGTGAAACCGGAAGGTTCCTACTTCCACGTTGCTTTCCGCAGCAATGACGTAGACAAAGCGGTTGCAGCGGCGGTTGCCGCTGGCGCGGTTGTGACGGTGGAACCGAAAGATGTTGTCTTAGGCAGCAATCCTTCGACACCGGTTAGAATCGCATTTGTCAAAGGCTTGAACGGTGAAATCCTTGAGTTTTTCCAAAGCACGGGAGAAAACCCGTTGTAACATAGCGAGCTCTCCTCTTCAGATCAACTGAATAGGAGAGCTTTTTTTTGTAATAAAGAGGGGGTATGATACAATTTTGACGAAAGACGAGCCATTTGGAGGGAAACGATGAAGGCATTGATATTTGAACAATTTGGCGGACCGGAAGTGCTTCGGTATGCAGAGATCCCTGACCCTGGCCTGACGTTAGGGCATATCATAGTTAGGACTAAGGCAATTGGACTCAATTTTGCTGATGTTTATCGCAGACGGGGAAACTATCATTTGGCGGGAAAACCACCTTTTATACTAGGTTATGAGGGCGCAGGGGTCGTTGAACAAGTTTCACCGGATGTGGCGCATATTCAGGTTGGTGACCGCATCGCCTTTTGTGATGTTCCTTTTGCGAACAGCGAGTTGGTCGCTGTGCCTGTTGACCGGGCAATACCGGTGCCATCCGATACTACGTTCGAACAAGCCGCTGGCCTCCTTCTTCAAGGCATGACAGCGCATTACTTAGTCAATGACAGCTATGCCGTCCAGGCAGGCGACGATGTCGTCGTTCATGCCGCGGCAGGAGGCGTGGGGCAGTTATTGATTCAACTCGCCAAGAGTAAAGGGGCAAGGGTCATCGGCTTGACCTCGTCGGAAGCCAAACAGGCGGCCGCACTGCAAGCTGGTGCGGATATTGTATTCGGTTACGACACGGAATGGGCGCAGGAAGTGATCCGCTTTACGGGGGAGAAACAAGGCGCTAACGTTGTTTATGATTCCGTTGGCTCCACGTTAATGGAAAGTTTTGCGGCTGTCAGAACGAAGGGGACAGTCGTGTTCTATGGCATGGCGGGAGGAGACCCGCCGCATGTAGATCCTAGAATGCTCATGGATTCTTCGAAGACGTTAACCGGCGGCGACTTGTGGAACCATGTGACCTCCCTGGCCAATCGAATCGAGCGTGCAGAGGCGCTGTTTCAAGCGCTTCGCGAAGGCATCATTCAGATGGGCGGCCTGACGAGCTTTGATTTAAAGGATGGTGCAGAAGCACATCGATTAATTGAAAGCAGACAGAGCACCGGGAAAATTTTGCTCATCCCATAAACAAAAGGCCATTTCATCACGAAGTGAATGTTCTTCTTCGAGATGAAATGGCTTTATTGTAATAGAGGACTGCAGTTCCGCCTATTCTTGAAATAACCCTCTGCGAACCTCTAACCCTTGCTCGGAATACCTCGCAATTAACTCATCGTCAGCCTCTGCATCTGTGATCAATAAATCAATTTCCTTCAGAGAAGCAAATGAAATCAGCGCAGTCTGATCAAATTTCGTATGATCGGTAAGCAGAATTTTCTTTTTCGAAGCTTTGATCATTCGCTTCTTCAACTCCGCTTCATCCCGGTGAAACACGGAGATGCCCCGTTCCAAATCGATGCCCGTGCATCCCAGAAAAGCAATATCCACATTAAGCTCATCGACCATTTGGATGGCGCTTGGCCCGATAATCGTATAAGTGCCTTTGCGCCGGTAACCGCCTAACATGCACAACTCGATATGAGGGCTTTCCGCCAAAGCAGCGGCGATCTTCGTATCGTTCGTAATCACGGTTAGCGCGCGGTGTTGGATGAGCTTCGCAAGCTCCAGCGTCGTAGAGCCTCCATCGAGCAGGATGATTTGGCCGTCCTCTATCCATTGATAAGCTTCTGCGGCAATCTGTTCTTTCTCCGCTTGCTGGCGGACTCTTCGTTTATGAATCGGCAGCATCGAATTCGAGCTTTCGACGAGAACGGCCCCTCCGTGTACTCTTTTCAAAATACCGGAAGCCTCTAATTTTTCTAAATCCTCGCGAATCGTTTTCTCGGTTACCTGATAGGCTTTGCTCAGCTCAGAAACCTTGATTGAACCTGCCTGATTCAGCAACTCGATGATTTTGGAATGTCTAACCTCGGATAACATCGTTCCCCCGCCTTCTATCGTTTTCCCTGAAAAATTGTAACGTGCATTTGTGTTTGTTCTTGTTTGTTTGATTGGTCATTTGAGTATATCAAAATTGGCAGCAATAATATACCCAAGCTCATACAAAGAAAGCCCATAGGCATTCCTCATCGAATCAGGTATCTTGTTGAGATTGACACATCGCAGACGAAAACGAGGTACTTCATGATGAATCATCTTTGGAAAAAGCTTACGGACATTAAACTGCCCTTTTGGGTCATGTTTATGAATACATTCAGCATGGCGGTTGGCTTTTATATGATGATTCCGCTGCTAGCTTCCTACTTGCTGCACGATTTGTTGCTGAGTGTGACGATCGTGGGCGTCATTTCGGCTATACGCAGTCTTAGCCAACAAGGGCTTTCTGCCTTTTGCGGCACCTTGGCTGATCGGCTTGGCTATAAGCGGACGATTTTGATCGGATTGTTTATTCGGACCTTTGGTTTCGGGATGTTCGGCTTCGTTGATCATGTGCCAGGCTTGATTATTGCCTGTTTTTTCTCCGGCTTGGGCGCGGCGTTGTTTCAACCTGCGAGCTATGCGTATTATGCAGCTCTTTCCACACCTCAAAATCGGATCACCGTCTATGCGATTCGTGAAATGCTGAGCAATTTGGGTTTTGTCGTGGGACCCGTTGTGGGCGCGCTTTTAATGGGGTTTCATTTTAATTATGTGAGTTTGACGGCGACGCTGATTTTTGTCTTTTCCTTTTTCTTAAGTCTCCTTTTATTGCCGCACATTAAAAATGAACAGAAACCGCAGGACGCTCGCATGCTCCCGCAGATGAAAAAGGTGCTTCAAAACCGTGCTTTCCGCCGCTTTATGGTGTTCACCATGATATCGTGGTCGCTTGTCGCGCAGCTCTATATGGCCGTTCCATTCCGCGTGAATCAAATTACGCCGGGAGCCAATATCGGCCTGATCTATTCTTGCGGAGCCGTCGTTATGGTGCTGCTTCAGGTTCCGTTTGCCAAGCTGGGCCAATCGAAAATGCAGCCCTTCGGCGTGCTGTCACTCGCAACACTGCTACTTGCTGCCGGACTCTTCACCATCGGGATGACGGGGTCCATGATCGGGATGTATGCCGGTGTAATCGCGTTTATGATCGGCCAAGTTTTTTTGCAGCCCATGATGAATACGATGGTGTCCGAGTTTGCAGGGAGCGGAAGTATAGCCAGCTATTTCGGCTTCAATAGTTTTGCGCTGTCTATCGGCGCTATGCTCGGTAATGTAGGAGGCGGCTATTTGTACGATTTGGGGACGACGCTTGGTTGGCGTGCGCTTCCCTGGATTTGTTTCCTGCTGTTTGGCCTTATGAATATTTTCTTTATGTTAAAAGAGCAAGGGCGCCGGACAGACTCGAAAACGGTGTCGGCGTGAGGCGAGAAATGGACCTGGCGAAGCTTTCTTGCGACGCCCGGTTTTTATTAATTTTGAACAAATAGTCCATGCTCTTGCTCATCCTATACATTCAACCTAGGCGAAAACCATGGTATTCTGAGTTTATAAGACAACCAAGGGAGGCAAGAAATTGCTATGAGTAACAAGTTGAATATTGGTGTAATTGGAGCAGGTTCGATTTCCGAAATGCATTTCGAGTCCTACGCGAAACAGGCTAACGCTAATTTATACGCGGTGTGTGATCTTAATCGTCAAAGAGCTGAAGATAAAGCAGCCAAATATAACATAGAGCACATCTACACGGACTATCATGAATTGCTAGCTAATCCAGAGATCGATGCCGTTAGTATTTGTACATGGAATAATACGCATGCTGAGATCAGTATTGCGGCTTTGCGCGCAGGCAAACACGTTCTAGTAGAAAAGCCGCTTTGTAAAACAGTCGAGGAAGCGCAGCGTATTCAAGACGCTGTCCGTGAAACGGGGAAAACGCTGCAAGTAGGTTTTGTCCGCCGGTATGATGCCAATGCCCAACTGGTCAAATCGTTCATTGATCACGATAATTTGGGTGAAATTTATTATGCGAAAGCGTCTTGTATTCGCCGTTTAGGTAACCCTGGCGGCTGGTTCGCGGATTCGGAACGTTCCGGCGGCGGGCCTTTGATCGATATCGGCGTACACGTCATTGACTTATGCTGGTATATGATGGGCAGACCGAAGCCAATTTCCGTCAGCGGGAATACGTATAATAAGCTTGGGAACCGCGCAAATGTTCGCAATCTTTCCTTTTACAAAGCGGCTGATTATGATGTAGCCCACAATACCGTTGAAGATATGGCGAATGCCTTGATTCGTTTTGAAAATGGAGCATCGTTGCTGGTCGATGTCAGCTTTACCCTGCATGCCAAAAAGGACGAGATTGCCGTTAAACTTTATGGGGACAAGGGTGGCGTGGAAATTGAGCCTGAGCTTGTTTTTGTCACGGAAATGCACGATACGATCCTGAATGTATCCCCGCAAACGGATGCGAAATCGATCAATGTGCCGCAAGCTTTTCAAAATGAAATTAATCACTTCATCGAGAGCTGTCAAACGGGAAGCACACCGATAAGCCCTGTCGAAGACGGAGTTAACATGATGAAAATGTTGTGCGGTATTTATGAATCGGCTGCGAAAGGCCAAGAAATCAAATTATAGTCCGGTAGAAACTAGCATGGAGGTACTCACATGAAATTGGGCGTTAGTACGTATAGTTTATTTCAAGCGCTGAAGTCCGGCGAAATGGACATCATGGCGGTCATCGACTGGATTGCCGATCAAGGCGGAGAGCACGTTGAAATCGTGCCTCTGGGTTATGATTTGCCCGGTAACTTGGAGCTGGCGGATCGCATTCGCGAGAAGGCGGCATCACGCGGTATCGAAATTTCCAATTACGCGATTGGCGCTAATTTTCTAACGGATTCCGAAGAAGCTTATCAGCAGGAAATTGAGCGGGTAAAAGGTGAAGTTGATCTCGCGGCGAGGCTCGGCGTCAAAAAGATGCGTCACGATGTCGCGCAAAGCGCGGACCGTTCGATTGCCAATTTCAATAAACAACTGGATCGTATGGCGGAAGCTTGTCGTCAAATTGCTGACTATGCCCTGACTTATGGTATTACGACAAGTGTTGAAAATCATGGTTATTTTGTGCAGCATAGTGACCGTGTTCAAGCGTTAATTCAAGCGGTGAACCGTCCGAATTTCCGGACGACACTGGATGTGGGCAATTTCATGTGTGCGGATGAGAACTCCGTGGCAGCTGTGAAAAATAACATTTCCTATGCATCAATGGTCCATATCAAAGATTTTTATCTGCGTCCGTCTCACCAAAATCCAGGTCAAGGCTGGTTCCAAACCTTGCAGGGGAACTACTTGCGCGGCGCGATTGTGGGACACGGAGATATTGATATGAGAGCAGTGCTGCGCGTTATCAAGGACTCTGGTTACGACGGATACATTTCCTTGGAGTTTGAAGGGATGGAAGAGTGCAGAACGGGTACGTTGATAGGGTTGCAAAACATTAAAAGATTATGGGAAGCTATGGAATAGGCAGTCATTCATAGCTTTGCGAAAGGTGCTGACAATTCGAATGAATCCAATTGGTATCATGGTGGACAGTCTCCGGCTTGGCGTGCGGGACGGTTTGAAGAAAGCGAAAGAGCTTGGCGCTGACGGGGTACAGATTTATGCGGTTTCCGGCGAGATGGATCCGGCGAATTTATCATCCGGAGCACGCAAGGAGCTGAAAGACTACATTGCCTCTCTGGGGCTTGAAATCTCAGCACTGTGCGGGGATTTGGGCGGTCACGGTTTTCAGGATGCTTCTGCGAATGCAGAGAAAATCGAGAAATCGAAGCGTATTCTGGATCTTGCCGTTGAGCTTGGCACCAAAGTCGTCACAACGCATATCGGTGTCGTGCCTGAGCAAACCAACGATCCGATCTATGAAACCATGCACCGGGCATGTGAGGAATTAGGGGTATATGCCAAAAGCTTAGACGCTTACTTTGCTATCGAAACCGGTCCAGAGACTGCGGCGCATCTGAAAAGCTTCCTGGATTCCCTGTCTACCAACGGAGTTTCGGTAAACTTCGACCCTGCGAATATGGTTATGGTTACAGGTGATGATCCTGTTCAAGGCATTATCACGCTGAAAGATTATATTGTCCATACGCATGTAAAAGACGGCGTTCGCTTGCGCCAGGTTGACCCGCGCGAAGTGTACGGTTCACTCGGATACAAGCCGATGAGCCATGAGCAAATCGCCGAGGCTGCAACGTCCGGGCCGTATTACCGCGAGCTTGCGCTGGGCGAAGGGCATGTTGATTTTGCACGTTACTTCCAAACGCTGCGTGACATTGGCTACAAAGGCTACTTGACGATTGAACGTGAAGTTGGCGAGCAGCCGGAGAAGGATATTGCTAGCGCTATTGCATTTATCCGGAAATACCAATCATAAAAGTGAGACTGAGGATATGATGTTATCCTCGGTCTTTTTTTTATGTGCAGGTCTGGACTTTTCCCCACTTTTTTAAGACAGAAGCCCAAGTGTTTTCGTGTTTATAGATGGTAAAGTGGAGCTATAAACAATTATTTTTATGGGCTTGTGTATATAAAAAGGAGCTGAATTTTCTTGACAATATCCAACACTGCGCAACAGGTTTGGCAGGAAATGATCCAAGATCATACCGGGAATTGGGGCATGGACATTGAGCATTGGGATTGGGTGCCGGGCGTTGGTTTGATCGCGATGCTTGAATATTATGAGGCTGCAGGTAAGCCTGAAGTTCTGTCTTATCTGAAGAAATGGATCGAGCGGAATAAGGAGAAGGCGAAAGGAACGAAGGTGATTAATTCGATTGCCCCGTTTGCCATTTTCCCAACCCTGCACCGGCTTGAAGATGACGTATGGTTCCGGGATGAGGCCGTTCGGATCGCTGAGTGGATGATCGCGGAAGCACCTCGTACGCGGGAGATGGCCTTTGAACATACGGTAACGGAAAATGCGGTATTCTCCGAGCAGGTGTGGGCAGATACCCTATTTATGGCCGTATTGTTCCTGGCTCGGACCGCGTCTCTGGTTGGCAGCACGAAATATGCCGAGGAGGCGCTGCAGCAGGTACTCATTCATCTCAACGTGCTGCAAGATGAGAGCACCGGTGTATTGTTTCACGGATGGAACTGCGACTCCGCGGATCATATGTCCGCTGCACGGTGGACACGGGCGAATGCGTGGGTTGCGGCAGGTGTTCCATTGATCGTGAAGGAGATTGGATCGCTCATACCTGTTCCTGATGAACTTAAAATGAGATATAAGCGCTTAATCTCCGGTCTTATTTCTTATCAACAAGAGGACGGTTTGTGGAGCACAGTGATGGATCATCCTGACTTTTACCGGGAGGTTTCCGGTAGTGCGGGAATCGGTTACGGCATTCGAAAAGCGATGGAGATCGGCCTCATCGAGCGTAATGACCGGCATCAGGCAGCTGCTGATCGGGCGCTGGCTGCCGTACTTTCCTCCATTTCAGAGGATGGCGTCGTGTCTGGCGTATCTGGAGGTACACCCGTCATGAAAAGCATCGCAGCGTACCAAGAGATTCCGCAGTATCCAACTTTGTACGGGCAAGGGCTTGCACTCATGCTGTTAGCAGATACTTGCCGGGATTCAGGAGAGTAGAGCAAGCAGCAATTTGATCCGGGGCGCGATTGCACAGCTTCTTCACTGTTGCTTCGCACACTGCAATAGAATAAATAAGCCAGAAGGTCTATCCAGACTCTCTGGCTTGTTTCAATTTCGAGCACTGTTTACTGTTTCCTTACGATACTGTTTGGGAGTAAGGGCGGTGCTTTTTTTGAACACGCTAAAAAAATGCGAAATATCGCCAAACCCCGTAGCCGCTGCGACCTCCGTGACGGGGAGATCCGTTTCTGCCAGCAGTCGCTTCGCCTTGTTCAATCGATAGTCGGAGAGGAACTGTTTCATCGTGCTGCCTGTGGTTTCTTTGAACAAATTAAACAATCTGGAGCGCGAAACGGGAAAAAGCTCAAGCAGGTCGTCGACATGCAAATCCTCTTGATAATGGGCAATCAAGTAGGAGAGCACATTACCGATCAGCTGCTCATCTTCCGACCTATGGGGGCTTGTAACACCATGATGTAAACCAAGCAGCAGGAGGAAAAATTCCGCTAAGCATTTTAGCACATTTAATTCGAAGTGCAGCTTCTTGTCTTTAAGTGTTTGTTCCAGCTCAGCGAGCAGCATTTGAAGCTGATCCAGCTGCTGAACGGATAAGAAGTGATGGCTTGACTCAGGATGCATCGCTTGCAGAAATCCGGAGATCGACAAGTCTGTCTTTCGGCAAATCGCGTGAATGCCCTCCATGTAAGATTCATCGATGGAAAGGACGTATCTGTGGAAATCCTGATTTAGCATATGATAGGGACGATGAATGACACCTGGTTGAATGACTGTCAGTGTACCGGCATGGAGGGGATACAATTGATCGCCGGCAATGTAAGAGCCTGTCCCTTGGAGTACAAAATAAAACTCGTAACCATTATGGGCATGCAGTGACTGTTGATGAAGAGGCGACTTGCGGAGCTCGCAATGTACAGGATAATTCGCCAGAAAATGATTCGTAAAGTCATCAATGGCGTAATCACGGACTGTTGCGGGAATCGTTGTGCTCACGAATATCGCCTCCTTGTTCTCACTAACTGCACTTACTATACGAGATTGGTTTGTGAGTAGACAAGCTTTTTTTAGTTGCTCCTGAATTTCAGCTAACGGACCGAGCGGCCTTTATTGCGAGGAAATATGGCTCCGCAGAATTCTAACGGACGCCAGAGCCGCTATTCACGATAATAGCGCGAAAATTGGCTGTGAATTGGCACGATAACGGCACTGAGGTCGGTTAAAGCTGAGAAATGCCCGATTTAGTGCGAATAACGGCTGTGAGGTCCGTTAAAAGTGGGCGGAGTCCACGCACCCCCCAGTCCACCGCTGCGTGCCTCATCGTTGGGGCACGCGGCGACCAAGAGGTGGGGAGCAGCAGAGGAACTGGGGCTGCTAGGCGTCAACCTGCCAAATAAATGGCAGCAAGAAAAACAAGCTGCAAAACAGTGCGGACCGGCAGCGAAGGCGTGGGCTCACCGCCAATCGTTAATTTATGGCGGGCCGCCCGTACATTGGCGGGAAACATGGCGATGAGCAGCACTATCAGGCAGATGGAGGCGACACGGGATGTGGCTGGAAATAAAATGCCGATCGCAGCGGCAATTTCCAGCCACCCCGTAATGGTGACGATCAAGTCAGGTCTTGGGAAAGCCGGGGGCACCATGCGAATGAGGTCAGGACGTCTTTTTCCCCAATGAGCGGAGGCCGTTAGCAGCAGCATGACGGCGACAGCGCCCTGCATAGGCGTATGCCAACCTTCGAAATGGGATACACCAAGCAATCCGAGTACCCAGAATATCAGATAGGAGACAATCAAAGCATAAAAAGGAATCATTGCAAGTCCTCCTTCTATTTTTTCAGTATTTGCGTCATCATACCGGCGAAATCCTCGAGTTGAAACCCCGCAGTCACCATCGGAATTGTAGAACGGACGCGTAAGCCGAGAGAAAGAAGAACAAACATATCGGCTGTTTTTTCGGCATCCACCGATTCCGGAATAACACCGTGCGTTTGGCCGGTGACGATCCACGCCTTAGAGACCTGCACGGAGCGTTCATAGTACAGCTTAAGCGTTTCGGCAACTGCCGGCTGATCTTCTTTACCGAGCAAATAGATCAAAACTTTGTTGGTCACTTCCTGTGCATCGTCCAGTGCTCGGAGATTTTCAAGGATTTTCTGCATAGGTCCTTCGAATGTAGCGCCACCTTGTTCTACAACATCATGAAAACGCTCATTAGTAGCATCGAGCCGTTCCTGCAGCACCCAGGCGAAGATTTCATCTTTACTTTTCACATAATGGAAAATAGCGCCTTTGGACAATCCGGAGCGATCCATGATGTCCTTCATGGTGATCGCCTCGCACCCTTTTTCCCGGATGAGTTCTTTGGTTGATGTCAGCAGAACTCCCGTAGTTTGCTGTCTGCGCTCCTCTTGTTTCAATAAAATCACTCCTTTTTTCATATCGATGTAATAACTTCATTATAAATACCGACCATCGGTTTGTAAATGGCTTTACCTTCCACAAATTGGATTGATTTCTGAGCATCTCTCACGGACAGAAAGGTGGTATCAACTTCGAAGAGTATACGATGTCAGGTCTAAACAACATACTGCAGCATATAGGGGTCATTCATCTTGCAAAGACGAAAAGCAATTCGTGGTATATTAGTAAAAATGCTGTGGTTCTGCCCTGTACTTATTATCGCTATTGGAAGTCTTCCAGACGTTGCGGGAAGCATGTGGTGGGATGCGTTCGGGGTTCTTTTATTTGTGGCTATCCTCATCATTTGCGGAACAGGTTTGCAACAAAAAGAAGAAAATTAATATATTTATAATAAAAAATTAATGTTTATACTCTATCATGGATCTAAGGGAGTGATAGATTATGACATCTTCTTACTTCGATCAATGGTTAGATGAGTATAATGATTATATTAGGCTCTATGAGATTTTTGGTGATAAGGAATATTTAGACGAAGCTTTAGAAATACGCAATAGTTTGCAAGTGATTGTAGCTAGGGCCGAAAAACATAAATCCATCGTTTCGAAAGTGATGAGCAGTCAAATGCATGCATATGGCAATGCGTAACTCTATTGAAACGAAAAACAGACTCTAGCGCTATCAAATGCGCAGAGTCTGTTTTCATAGACGCCTCTATTCAGTGGCAGCTTCAGGTTGTACATCGGCCTCAGAGGTCGTGCCCAATTTTTGTGTGCCAAGTATGGTGACAAGAACAGTCTCAGGATCGGAGAGAATTTCAACGTTCTTGGGTACTTTAAGATCAGCTACGGTGAGATGTTCACCAATGCTTAGTTTACTGATATCAAGCTGCAGGGATTCCGGCAATTTGTTAGGCATGCATCGTATCATGACTTCATGCGACTCTACTTGGAGAATGCCGCCTTCCTTCGTACCTTTGGCTTCTCCAACAAACTGGATGGCAATCGCGGTATCTAGTTTTTCTTTCATATCAATTTGCAAAAAGTCTACATGCAGCAATTGACCTGTCAGAGAATCCTTCTGGACGTGATGGATAATGACGGATTCCTTTGATTTTGAGGGCAATGCAACATTCAAAATGGCATGCGGATTGCGTTTCAGCGATGCTCGGATTTCTTTTTCCGGGACGGTGACATGTTCGGAATCCATACGAGAGCTGTATACTACAGCGGGAACTTGACCTTGTTCTCTCAGTTTCTTCACGGGACCTGTTCGTTCAGATAGTAAAATCGTTGTACTCATGTTCTGCACCTCCGTAGCGTAGTTAGAGCGGCGTTCAGCCCTATATACATGTACCCGCTAGCGTGCGGAGTGAAACAGGAAATAAATAGGAAGATTTTTTTTATTTTGGGCTTCTTTATCTTTCCATTTGAGAGTAAAATAGAGGACAAGAGGAGGATTGATAAAGGATGAGTACACTGAAAAGTTTCACTGATTCTGATCAACATATTTCGTTGGAGTTAAGAGATGATCATCTGACTGTGCTGCGTTTACACGGTGAAACGTCTATTTACCCTTTCAAAAATATTACTCTTGCCTCTGAGCCGATCCCAGAATACCCCCTGAACCGCGTGGCGCTCACAGTTATTGATTTCAACACTGGTGTAACCGATTTCAAATTTTCTTCTAGTAAAAATGATTTTGAAACTTTCGTCCAAACATTGATTGAAATTCATAGTGAGTTTGTCCCAAATCATTAAATCTATACTAAGCGATGGCTACTATCAGGATAGGCGAGGTGACTCGATCTATCCTTTTTCTATTTGATTTTTATGATATTGATTTCGAAAAACCTCAGGAGTTAAACCAACGGACTTACGAAAAGTTGAGATAAAATGCGAAGCATCCAGAAATCCCATAGTTTCCGCGATCTGCTTAATCGTCAAGTTATGCCCGGTAATGAGCAGTTCTTTGGACTTCTGAAGCCGCAGCTGCAGCAGGTATTGATAAGGGGAAAGGCCAAATGCTTTGCGAAAAAGCGTATTGACGTGCTGCGGACTGACGCCTAGCTCAGTAGACATCCAGGCAAGGCCGACATCGGCGGAACCAAAGTTTTGCTCCAATTGAAAAAGGAGCGGCAATAAGCGCTCATGGCTCTGGGAGATGGAGGCGCTTTTGTTGACGTTTCCGTGTTTTTTGAGCAACGTGAGAAATTGATAAACTTCCAGCGAGCCGTTCATTCCCGTGAAATCATAGCTATAACGATATTTTTCGTAAAAATATTCGTGTATGCTGGCGAGCGGAGTATCTATCCCCCAACTGATTTGGGTGGATAACGGGAACTCCAGGGCATAAACGATAGAGGCCGCGAGTGCGCCGTCAAAGGTCATATACCAAGTCGACCATTTGGAAGAGAGAACTTTGTACTCATGCGGAATGCCCGCGGCAAGCAGCATGCCTTGATTCTCGCCAAGTTTGATCGACTGATTGTCGAGAATGATTTCTCCGGAGCCTTCAATCGTTTGCAGCCAATGAAAGCAGGGATAACCGTCCTCGCGCTTATAATAGAGCTGCTGACTCTCATAGCCGACCGTTTCCAGGATCAGCGGCAGCTTGCGGTCCGTTTCGGTGATGACGAAAAACTTCCTGTAGTCTATAGCCATATCAGATAGCCATCTCTTTCATTTTTTAATATGTCATGCGTAGTATCTTATATTTTAAAAGAGATTATTGTCAGTTACAATAAATACATCGTTGATGAAAATTATACAACACCAATAAAGTGAGGTACGAATCCATGGCTAATAAGTACGTCTACACAGCGCCTTTGAACGGTTATCCGGAATGGAATAATAATCCGCAGATTTTTCAGTTGAACCGTTTGGAAGCGCATGCAACATTGATGCCTTACCGGTCGGAAGCCGAGGCGCTCGCAGGAGTTCGGGAAGCCTCTGAGTTCTATCAATCTTTGAATGGAACGTGGAAGTTTCATTTTGCAGAGAATGCTGAGGGGCGGCCTCAGGAGTTCTATAAGAACGGCTACGATTGCAGCGGCTGGTCCGACATTGCGGTGCCATCTCATTGGCAGCTGCAAGGTTTTGATTTTCCGCAATATACGAATATCATTTATCCATGGGTAGGTCATGAAGAGGTGAAGCCTCCTTATGCGCCTGTGAAGTATAATCCAGTCGGCTCGTACACTAGGAGCTTTACGATTCCGTCATCTTGGGCGGAGCGGCCTGTGTACTTGAGTTTTCAGGGTGTTGAATCCGCTTTTTATGTATGGGTAAACGGGGATTTCGTAGGTTTTAGCCAAGACTCATTCACACCCGCGGAATTTGATATTACGCCATACCTGGTTGAAGGTGAGAACAAGCTCGCGGTTGAAGTCTATCGGTGGAGCGATGCAAGCTGGTTGGAAGATCAGGATTTCTGGCGGTTGAGCGGAATATTCCGCGATGTCTATTTGTATGCCACCCCTGTGGCACATATTGCGGACTTCAAAGTGCTGACGGACTTGGATGATGCATTTGAAAATGCCGAACTGCGCATTCAGGCGAAAGTTACGAACTATGATAGCCTTGGCACCGGGGCGCACCGCGTAGAAGCTGTTTTATATGACAGTGAACAAAAGCCGTTATGGTCATCTCCTCTATCCGTGGTTGTTGAACTAAGCGGCAGCCTGAAACAGGATGTGGAGCTGTCCGTTAAAGTGGAAAATCCGGCACTTTGGAGCGCAGAAAAGCCTACCCTTTATACGCTGGTTCTGAGCTTGAAGGACGAGAAGGGGACTCTGCTGGAGACGGAGAGCTGCAAAGTAGGTTTCCGTAAGTTCGAAATTCACGATGGCTTGATGAAAATCAATGGTGAGCGCATCGTATTCAAAGGCGTCAACCGCCATGAATTTGATACAGACCGCGGCCGCAGCGTCGATAACGACAGCATGATCGCTGATATTTTGCTGATGAAACGATTTAATATCAACGCGGTGCGCACGTCCCATTATCCGAACAATGCCCGTTGGTATGAGTTGTGTGATGAGTATGGCTTATATGTCATTGATGAAACGAATCTTGAAACGCACGGATCGTGGAGTTATGCCCAAGAGGAAGAGGGAGAAACGGTTCCAGGCAGCAAACCTGAATGGACGGGGGCTGTACTGGATCGCGCGAATTCCATGATGCAGCGAGATAAAAATCATCCTTCGATTGTGATTTGGTCGCTCGGGAATGAGTCATGGGGCGGGGATAATTTTATTAAAATGCATGACTTCTTACGTGAGGCTGATCCTTCCAGGGTCGTTCACTACGAAGGGATATTCCACTGCCGGGTCTCTGAAGCGGCCTCTGATATCGAAAGTCAAATGTATTCCAAAATTGATAAAATTGAAGAGTACGCGAATAACAAACCGAAGAAGCCGTTTATTTTATGTGAATACAGCCATGCGATGGGGAATTCCTGCGGCAATTTATTTAAATATTGGGAGCTGTTTGATAAGTATCCCGTTCTTCAAGGCGGCTTTATATGGGATTGGATCGATCAATCCATCCGTACAACAACGCCTGATGGTGTGACTTATCAAGCTTATGGCGGCGATTTCGGCGATACGCCGAATGATGGCAATTTCTGCGGTAACGGTTTAATTTTCGCTGATCGCACACCTTCGCCGAAAATCTATGAAGTAAAGAAATGCTATCAAAACGTGAAGATTACACCGGTTGATTTGGCAAAAGGCCAAGTAGCCGTGACGAATCAGTTCTTGTTCACGGATCTTAATGAGTTCAACTGGACGTGGACGATCGAGCGTAATGGCGTTGCTGTTGGTGAAGCGAAGAGCGGTCAATTTACCGTAGTGCCTGGAGAAACGGCGACAATTGAACTCGAATTGGATTCGTATGAAGCAGCCAGTCCGACGGACGAATACGTCCTTACGATCAGCCTTCAATTGAAAGCTGATGCGTTATGGGCGCCAAAAGGGCATGAGGTCGCGTGGGAGCAGTTCCTGCTGCCTGTCCGTCAGGCGTGGGCGCATGTCGATTTCGTTGCGCAAGCAGAATCTGCTGCAGCGGTATCTGAGCTTAATGCTGTGCAAATTGCCTCAACGAAGGATTCGATTACGCTGAAAGGAAGCAATTTTTCGCTTCAATTCCATGCTGCGACCGGTGATATCACTTCCTATCAGTACGAAGGAACTGAGTTGTTCCTGACAGGCCCAGCGCCTAATTTCTGGCGCGCCTATACGGATAATGACCGTGGCAACAAACATCATATTCGATGTGCGCCATGGCAAGAAGCAGGCAGCGGAAGGACGCTGCAATCCTTGCAAGCGAAATCGACCAGAGATGGCCGCGCCGAAGTTCATGTTCGTTATGAGCTTGCTACAACGCCAGCTTCAACAGTGAAATTGGTGTACACGGCATCGCCGGATGGGGAGGTGGAGGTGCGCATGGAGCTAGTTCCTGGCGCTAACTTGCCTGAGATTCCGGAAATCGGCATGATGTTCGAGCTTGACCCTGCCTTCCAGCAATTAAGCTGGTACGGCCGCGGGCCACACGAAAATCATTGGGACCGCGCGACAGGAGCGAAGCTGGCTCTGCACAGCGGAACCGTTCAGGATCAATTCGTTCCGTACTTACGTCCGCAAGAATGCGGAAACAAAACGGATGTCCGTTGGGCGACATTAACGGATAGCGCAGGTTGTGGACTCCGTATTACGGGGCTGCCGACCGTGGAATTGAATGCTCTGCCGTATTCGCCATCGGAATTGGAAGCTCATGACCATCCTTATAAGCTGCCAGTTAGCGAGAAGGTAGTGCTGCGCGTGAATTACAAGCAGATGGGCGTTGGCGGAGATGATAGCTGGGGGGCAAGAACGCATCCGGAGTTTACCTTGTTTGCGAATCGCACGTATGCTTACTCGTTTAGTTTTAAAGGAATTTAGGAGAGCTGCGTAGGCTGTGTAACGATGTTTTACATCACTTACGTTAATTGAAAAGAGGGTGCACCTCGCCATCTCGATGGCAATGGGACACCCTCTTTTTATATTTTCTTCAAACTGACTAATGCGATACTGCACCTTGTTCCTGAGTCGGATCAAGTTTCTCTTTGCTCATCGCAATCGCACAAAAGAAGGCTATCACTGCCGGAACAATGGTCCACGCAAATGTGAGAACGATAGAAGACGATAGAGCGCTTGAGATTTTTTCTAAAATGGGACCTGGAATGTCCAAACGTTTAGCCGGATCGAGCAAGGTATGTGGGTCGCTGGTTGCCATACCTGCAGGCATTGCGCCTTGCCCGGCGAAGGCTTCCGTCAGCTTTCTAGTGAATGCGTGGCTTTGGATAATTCCAAAAACGGTGATTCCCAGCGTCATTCCTAGGGAACGAAGGAAATTTAGTGTGGAAGAGGCCGAACCGCGCTGCCTGGCATCAAAGAGATGAATCGCGGCATTACTCAGGACAGAGAAGGAAGCCCCGATACCTAGACCAACGATAATCATATAGATCGTTACGAGCCAGCGTGGCGACTCTGGAGATAACGTGGTCAGCAGAGCAACTCCAACTGCCAGTATGAGAGTAGTAGGAATCATGATGCTGCGGTAGCTCACTTTAGTCATTAAGAAACCGCCGCCTGTTGCAGTGACGACAGAACCTAACATCATGGGCAGCAAAACTAAGCCAGAGTTCGTCGCTGTTCCGCCAAGCACACCTTGAACGAAGATTGGGATATAAACAGAAGCAGTAATAAAAGCGGCGCCGCTAAAAATGGCTACGGCATTGCTGGAAGCATACAACCTGCTCTTAAACATGGCAAAGGAGATAATCGGCTCGGCAGCGCGGCGTTCTACGAAAATGAAGATGATCGTTAACACGGCGAACAGTGCCAATAATCCGAGGATAAACGATGAATTCCAAGCATATGTTTTGCCGCCTAATTCAAGCGCGAACATAAGGGAGACGATGGCTCCGACAAGCGTCAATGCGCCCCACCAATCGATCTTTTGCTTTGAATGCTCAACGGATTCACGGTAAAAGAAAGCGATAAAAATAAACGCGATCAGACCGAGCGGCAGGTTAATGTAGAAAACCCATTTCCAATTCACGTAATCCGTAATATAGGCGCCTAGCAAGGGGCCGAAAATACTGGACATACCAAACACGGCGCCGAACAATCCGCCTAGTTTGCCGCGGCTTTCAATCGGAACGGCATCGAACATGATGGTAAAAGCAATCGGCACCAACGCACCGCCGCCAATCCCTTGAATCGCACGATAAATGCTGAGTTCAATAATGGAATTAGCCGTTCCGCATAAGATGGAACCTAGCATAAATACGACAATCCCGAAGATGAAAAACTTCTTCCGTCCATACATATCGGATAATTTCCCGAAAATCGGCATACCGGCCATCTCGGCGACCATATAGGCGGAAGTGACCCATACGAATTTGTCTAACCCACCTAATTCTCCTACGATGGTACCCATAGCTGTAGCTACAATGGTGTTATCCATTGACGCCATCAGAATGCCAAGCAGAAGCCCGGCGATCACAATACCTATTCCTTTATTTTTGGTTTGTGTTGACATGAAGGTGATATTCCCCGCTTTCTAATTAAATGATGGTAACGTGAGTGAGATTTGCTTTTAAACCTTTTAAAACGGCATAGGTGCCTTTATCCATCTTAGCCCCGTCAAAAATTGTTTTTTTGACTTCGGTTTTAAACGAACAGTTTTGAAAAACGGCGTTGCGGAAAGAGGTTTCTTTTAACCCCGTATAATGAAAAATAGTCCCGGTAAATGTTAGGTTATCCAAACATACACCCATTAACTCCGAAGAGCTGAAGTCGGTGTGGTTAAATTGGCAATTCCGGAAAGTAGCTCCCTTGAGGTTGGACTTTTGAATCTTGGCATGGGTCAAATTGGAGCCGTCAAAATGGCAATTGTCCAAGTTGCTGCATTTAAAAGAAGCATTCGTTAAATCCGAATGGCTAAAATCAGAGCCCTGCAGGTTGCTGTAATTAAACTTCCCGTCATGGACCTGAACAGCTCTCAAATCCGACTTTTGCAAATTTTGTTTAGAAAAATCAATGCCAACGATTTGCTGCAGCTTCGTTGTACTGGCATGGATGCTTCCGATGAGTTCGGAAATTTCGCCGATAGAGGCAATTGTCCGCTCAAAAGCAGCTTTTTCATCAAGTCCATCCTTTTGCAAGTCGTTGAATCTTTCCTGTAAGTCATGAAAAAGCTCTTCTTTTAACTCCCGAATTGGCTTTAAATCCTCGTAATTGGAGAAAACTTCGTCCAAATAAGCAGAAAGCTTGGTATTCATGGATGATTCCACCTTTCTTATATGAATAAATCGAGAATGCTTTTGGCATGTTCCCAATTCCGTTTGTTCGTATCAAATGTTTCCTTGCCTTTGTCGGTGATCCGGTAATACTTTCTTCTGCCGCCTTGCGTTTCGTCTCCCCAATATGAAGTAATATTCTCTTCCTGTTCCAGGCGTTTGAGGCTGGCGTACATGGTAGCTTCCTTGAGCTCGTATTCTCCGCCTGTGGTTACTTGCACAAGCTTGGAAATTTCATAGCCATACTTATCACCTGACATTAAAAGCTTAAGAATGATGCTATCGGTATGCCCGCGAATAAGCTCAGACGTTATTTTCAAGTCAAAGATGACCCTCACCTCCTGTTTTACATTATATTCAAGAGTACTATATCTGTCAATGTAGTCCTGTGAATGATACACATCTTTCATTGACCGCGCAGAACGTGGATGATAACTTAGAAGTAGGACTTAAGAAAAATTGTGCAACATCCGGTTGGAAGTGCGTGTTTATTTAGAAAGGTGGTTTTTATCGTGGCAATGAATCCGGCGCAAACCGTAGTAGGACTTGTAGGTACGGGTGTTATGGGAAAAAGTATGGCAGGTCATTTTATGCGGGCGGGGTATCAAGTTCATCTGTACAATCGGACAAGATCCAAAGCACAGGATCTCCTTGATCAGGGTGCGCATTGGCAGGAATCCCCTGGACAATTAGCTCAGCAGTGTGATGTCATTATTACGATGGTAGGATTCCCTAGTGATGTGGAAGAAATTTATTTAGGGGAAAATGGTATTTTGCAGAACGCCAAGCCAGGAAGTTATGTCATCGATATGACAACGTCCTCGCCCAAGCTTGCCAAACAAATTGAGAATGAAGCGCGTTCCCGCGGGTTATTCTCACTCGATGCGCCTGTTTCAGGCGGAGATGTTGGAGCAAGAGAAGCGAGATTGTCGATTATGGTGGGCGGTTCGCGCGATGCCTTTGATGCGGTTTTGCCGTTATTTGAGAAGATTGGCACCAATATCGTCTATCAAGGGGAAGCGGGAGCGGGCCAGCATACCAAAATGTGCAACCAAATCGCCATTGCCAGCAATATGATGGGCGTGGTCGAGGCGCTTGTTTATGCAGAGAAATCAGGATTAGATCCTGCTACGGTGCTAAAAAGCATTGAATCCGGCGCAGCGGGCAGCTGGTCATTAAGCAATTTGGCGCCGCGGATGATCGCCGGCAATTTCGCACCTGGCTTTTATGTCAAACATTTTATTAAAGATATGAAAATTGCTCTTCAATCGGCTGAAGAAATGAATGCGAAGCTGCCAGGGCTTGCTCTGGCCAAATCGTTGTATGAGCAGCTGGCGGCCAGTGGTGAAGAAGACAGCGGGACGCATGCACTGTATAAACTGATTAGCAAACTTTGATCGAAAAAGCTCGGGGGAGAGGGACGACCGTGAAAATTGTCATTGCACCTGATTCTTTTAAGGGCAGTTTAAGCGCGAAAGAGGCTGCTCTTGCAATAGCGAAAGGTATTCAAAAGGCTGCACCGTTATCGGATACAGTGCTTGTTCCGATGGCTGACGGCGGCGAGGGAACCGTAGACAGTCTCATTAGCTCGACGCAGGGGACCAAAATCAACGTTTCTGTAAGCGGACCTTTATTGGACAATGTGATAGCTGAATACGGCGTTCTTGGAGACAATGAAACCTGTGTCATTGAGATGGCAACGGCTTCAGGGCTCTATTTGATCTCGGAGGAGCAGCGAAATCCTTGGCTGACGACGACTTACGGAACAGGGCAGCTTATCCGACATGCTTTAGATCATGGGTATCGCAAGTTTATTTTGGCGCTTGGTGGCAGCGCAACCAATGACGGAGGGAGCGGCATGCTTCAAGCGCTTGGGTTGGCGCTCCTGGATGCGGAAGGACAACCTGTTCCGCATGGTGCGCTAGGTCTTTCTAAGATTCGCAGTATTGATGCTGCGAATTGGGATGCAAGAATAGAGCAATCGAGTTTTACGATTGCCTCTGATGTGGTTAATCCGTTCATCGGCCCGCAAGGAGCGTCCTATGTGTTTGGCCCACAGAAGGGAGCGACTCCTGAGATGCTGCCAGAGCTCGATGAGGCGCTCCGTCACTGGGCGGATATCATTGAGGCGCACACAGGCATAGCCGTGCACGATTTGCCTAGCGCAGGTGCAGCGGGGGGGCTTGGCGGCGCGTTCCAGGCTTTTTTCCCGTCAACCGTTCAACGCGGCGTTGAGATTGTCATGGATAAAAGCAACCTGAGCCGGCACTTGCAGGAGGCTTCTCTCGTGTTTACGGGAGAAGGTCGAACAGACGCGCAGACGGCCTCCGGCAAAGCGCCTATGGGTATTGCTCAAGCAGCGCAGAAGCTTGGCGTTCCTGTTTTTGTATTGAGCGGCTCCATCGGTCCTGGGGTGGAAGCTCTCTATGACCATGGCATCACGAGCATCCATAGTATCGTCAATGGACCGATGTCGCTGCAAGAAGCGATGGAGAGGACCGAGGAGCTGCTGTCGCAAAAAGCGGAGCAGGTCATGCGGACATATCTTGCTGCGAAGGTGTAACTTGTACAACCAACCTATCGCGTTTGATCTTCAACTATTCTCCCGATAGATGAATGAGGCTACCACTCGTTTTCACAGTGGTAGCCTCCATTTTTTAAGCTTCATATTGTCCTTTAATTACAAAAAACGAGCCCCGAATTGTTCCAGCAAGTTTAGACTTCTGTCTGGCAAATTTAAACTTCTTCTCTTCCAGCTCTTTTGGCACCTCCATACCCTCAGAAAGCTTAAAACCAACCGCCCGTTTCTTAGGGTCATCCACCGTATACATGACATTGATCCCAAGACCATCCTCATAAAAGACGTAGGTAAATTGGATATTTTCTACTTGAAAACGCGACGTTTCCAAAGGTTTGGCCGCAAACGCAATATCGCGCTCTTTCAGAATACGGTTCACATAAGCAATGTTCTCCTGACTTTCGCTGGCGGGTACGACGGTAAATTCATGTTTGTATTTGTTCATAAAATAACGGGCTTCATTAGCACGTAAACCAGCGAGCGCTTCTGCTACGGGTGAAGACTCTAAACCAACCAAAGAAAGATTTTTAAAATCAACGATATAAGACATTATCAACACTCCTTTTTATGAATAGATCAAATAATTTGAAATAAAGGACATCCCATTAAAGCTTGCGGCTTTTTGGACGAAGCGCCCAGGAGGCGATGCTAAGCGCGGCATAGAAAAGGGGAAGAATCATATGGAAACCGTAATCACCGTAATCGTTAGCGAAAGCATGAGATAGGGCCGCCCCCGTCATTAGAAAAAAGATACCACTATACGCCCACTCCTTAAGCCGAGGAAAACCTGGAATTACGATTGCGATGACTCCAAGCAATTTCCATCCTCCGAGAATGTTCGTGATATATAGCGGGAAACCAATAGTGGTCACTAGCTCGACATTTCCCCCATATCGCATCAGTTGCCCGATCCCACTTAATGTAATTGAGAATGCGAGTATTATTGTAATACTCCAATAAGCAACGTTCCTTCCAGTAGGACGGGTTACTACTTTCGCGATTCTTTCATTACCGGTAATCGAACTCATTTTCATTCCTCCTATGATTTCGTTTGCTTTTTCAATAACTTGTTTTTACTTGATACGTTTATACTAAATATTAAATGTATCAAAATGTGATACTGTTTAGATGACCCATCACCACCGCCCAAAACTAGAGGGAACTGGAGTCCCCTATTCCGAGGAAAACGAGCTTTTTTCTTGCTGAGTGGAACTGTGGGGTCTTATTTTGCCAACATGGCATGTTTCACTGGAAAAGCAGGCCAAATAGCGTCCTGTAGTTCCCATAACAGGTGGAACATGCCTCTTCTCTGCGGAATAGCGCCCTGTAGTTCCGCTAAAGTAACGCTAGAGAACAATCACCCGCTTCTCGGGTACGCGATCACTCGCCGACTATCACTCATTCGAGCCCCCAGCATCTAACAAAGGCCCATCCCCTCCAATTCAGGAATATAACTGTTTCTTGAACAAAAATAACGGTTTTTTATTTGGTAAATAAAAAATACACAATGTATCATTTGAGAGGTAGTGAGAAACATGGACGAAGCAAGATGAAGTTACTTAGCTAAGGTGAAAGGAGGCTATGAATAATCATAGGAGCTATTCTGAGTTGTAACTGTAAGGGATAAGTTGGAGACGCTTTCAAGAAAATTTTGATCAATTGCTCAAAATGACGAATGTTTATGTCAGTATAATCTTAAATTATGGCATATATTGATTTTTCCTCGTAAACTAGTCACAGGAGTAATTCTTAAGTCCCAACCCTCTTTTATCATTCGACAAATGTTGGTAAAAAGAAACATTTCGTATCACGTACATATCATTTTCTGACAAATAACGCGACATATCTCCAATTAGGAAGGTGACAAAAAGCATGGCGAACAGAAAATCCAGCTTAGCAAAGAAAGCGCTTACTATAACAGCGGGCTGCATGGTGATGTTTAGCAGTATGGTCGGAACAGCAGCAGCCAATGAACAATCAGGCAATCAGGGGACGACGTCAGGCGTTCAACTGGAATATTTGGATCGTGGTTTGACAGCGGTTGTCAAAGGCAATGGCGTGTTTCTCAGTTGGAGGCTGCTTGGCAATGAGGTAACGGGTTACTCCAGCACGGGATTAACGGGGACAAACTTTAATTTGTATAGAGACGGCGTGAAGATTGCTACGATCGACGACAGTACGAACTATTTTGACAGCTCAGGAACGGTTTCATCGAAATACTATGTGGCTGCGGTCGCTAATGGAAATGAAGTGGATAAAAGCGCATCTGTTACGCCATGGGGCAGCGGTTTCTATGATTTGCCTTTGAAAAAACCGGCGGACGGCGTTACACCAAAAGGTGAAGCTTACACCTACAAAGCGAATGACATGAGCGTTGGCGATGTTGACGGGGACGGTCAATATGAATACTTCGTCAAATGGGATCCGTCCAACTCCAAAGACGTCTCTCAAAAAGGTTATACAGGCAATGTGTATGTAGATTGCTATAAGTTTGACGGGACTTTATTGTACCGAATTGATCTTGGGGTCAATATTCGGGCGGGCGCACACTATACGCAATTCATGGTTTATGATTTCGATGGCGACGGAAAATCAGAGATGATGTTCAAAACAGCGCCGGGTACAAAGGTCAGTAAGTACGATGCTCAAGGTAATGTAACATCCACGAAGTACATCACGATGCCGGGTGAAGATCTTGCCAAAGGATACGCAAATACGGACGATTATCGATTGAGCGCCGAAGGTTACTACGATCATGTGGTGAACATGTTCATGAATTGGGATAAGCATCCAGAAGTGCTTAACGGTTCATGGCCAAAAACGTTGGAAGAATGCTTCGGCATCGCCAAGAAATATTCTTATCCGCTGTCTGAAGGGGATGCCAAGCTTTTAGCGGATTATTTTATTGACGTATATGCCCCTAGTCGAAGCACAAATAACAAATTGCGGGAATTTGAAGGATTTATTGTAGACGGACCGGAGTATTTATCGGTGTTTGAAGGCGCGACAGGCAAAGAACTGGAAACCATCCACTACAAGCCGGGTCGTGAAGATGACGGACTCATGTGGGGGGATTACGCGCTTGCAAGAATTGAGCCGGCCAATCGTGTGGACCGTTTCTTGGCGGGAGTATCCTATCTGGATGGCCAGAATCCTTATGCAATTATTGCGAGAGGGTACTATACGAGAAGTACCATCGTGTCGTACCGCTGGAATGGTAAACATTTAGAGGAGTATTGGTTCGTAGACAGCGGATGGGTAAAAATGACGAATCCGTTCAATGACACCCCTCACGGCAGAGAGGGATCTAATCCTGCTTATGCGAAACTGACGACGCAGGGAGCTCACTCCTTGACAAGCGCTGATGTGGACGGCGACGGCAAGCAAGAAATTGTATACGGCTCCTCAACGATTGACCATGATGGCAAATTGTTGTACAGCTCCGGCGATACGATTGCTTCGGGCCCGAATGCTGGAAACTATGCGTTGCTAGGCCATGGAGATGCTCTGCACGTTACAGACATTAACCCGGATCGTCCTGGTTTGGAGATCTTCATGGTTCATGAAGGCGCGACAAGCGTACCTTACGGCTACTCCTTCCGTGACGCGAAAACAGGTGAGACGATCTATGGCGCCTACACGGGGAAAGACACAGGCCGTGGCATGATCGGTGACGTTGATGCAAGCAAAAGAGGTATCGAAACGTGGGCTACCGCCCTGCGAATGGCCGATGGTACAACATTAGGAACTTCCATGCCAGGCACAAACATGAGCATCAAATGGGCGGGCAACATGACGACGCAAATCGTGAATGGTGCGGAAGGCTCAACGCCGACAATTGATGTTTGGGGCGGGGCTAGAGCACTGGCGGCTACAGGCACGACGACCAATAACTCCACGAAAGGGAATCCATCGCTTGTTGCCGATATTTTTGGCGACTGGAGAGAGGAATTGCTCGTTCGTAAGACGGATAGTTCCGCTATTCGGATTTATATGAGCACGGATGTAACGAATCACAAAATTTACACGTTAATGCACGATCCGCAATATCGAGCTGAGATCGCTAGACAGAACACAGCGTACAATCAACCGGCATATACGAGCTTTTATTTTGCTTCTGACACGGATTGGTCCAAGGTGCCGATTCCAAACTTGAAGCCTTTTGCAACCGGTGCTTCCATAAGCGGTCCTGACGGCGTTGCCCCTGGGCAATCTTTCAATATTACTTACGGATTGGAGCACGTAAATTCGGAGGTAGTGGCTGAGGATATCACCATTGATGTGGATACGAATAAGTTGGATTTGAATAATACGCCTCCTGTTTCGTTGGACGAAAACACATTCAAAATTGTTGATTACAAACAAACACCAGGCAAGCTTCGCATTCTCGGCGTTCACTTCGGCGACAAACAAGCGCGTCCGAACGGCCCGCTGTTCACTATCGGTTTGACGGCCAAATCTTCCGTGCAATCCGGAGTAGGAACGGCAGCCGTCTCAGCGTTAACTGTTGCGAACGGTGCGGGCATCGAGCAGCAGCTGCAGGGCAGTTCGTACGCCGTGCAAATTGGCTCTGGAGACAAAACGCAGTTGAATGCTTTAATTGCTGAAGCTCAAGGTGTAATTAACAGCGCTGTAGAAGGCGGCCATGTTGGAGAGTATCCTTCCGGCTCCAAAGCGATTCTGCAAGCAGCTATTGATAAAGCGATTCTGGCTGCGAATGATCCGACGATCAGTCAAGAGCTTATTAATCAAGCAATTGCTGAGCTTTCCGCCAAACTTCAAACTTTCCGTCAATCCGTGGTTACTAAGGTTGTTGGTGACTTTACGAATGATGGTAAAGCAAGTATCGGCGACTTGGCGCTTATGGTTAAAGCGTATGGTAAAACGAATCAAAGTCCGGATTGGAATGATTGGAAACAATTTGACCTCAATAACGATAAAATGATTGATATCGCAGATCTTTCAGCACTTGCTCAATTAATCATTAACGAAGACTTTTAAGCTGGATATTTCTTCAATTAGCGGGCGGGAAGGCAGGGAATGCTGCTGCTTTCCTCTCCGCACCTATTCACATCACGGAGAGGACGGAGGCTATGTTAAAAAAGAGAGGTCTTATCTATGCATTATGTTTATTGCTGTGCATCTCATTTAATCCCGTACAAGCCATAGCGGCTGAGTCGCCAAGTTACTCCTTATCCCTAACCAGCAATCAAACCCAAGTCGGGAGTCAGGTGCGAGTGGTTGTCAAAGGCACCCATGTGACAGACCTTTTTGGCTACGAAATTCGATTGTCCTATGATACGAAGCATTTGCGTTTTATAAAAGGAACGAGCCCAATGAACGGATTTTCCGTTCCGGCAATCGTGAAAGAAGGGCAAGTTATCTTCGCCCATACCAAAGTTGGAAAATTACCGGGGGATTCAGGGGATGTGGAACTTGCTTCCTTTACGTTTGAGAATTTGTCAGAAGGACCAGCGGAGATCAAGCTTGTACAGGTTAAAGAAGTGACGAGCGCGATGCAATCAGCAACGGTAACTTCGGACTCCAAGCTCGCGATGGATATTACGCCTAAGCTGGGAAATGTTATTACTTTTAGTGATATGGCCAATCATTGGGCACAAAAAGCCGTCGAAAGAGCGGCATCGCTTGGTTTTGTAAACGGTTACGATGATGGAACATTCCAACCGGACGGTAAAGTAACGCGTGCGGAGTTCACAGCTATGCTAGTACGTGCAATCTCGCTTACTAGCAAGGATGCACAAAATATGCAATTCTCCGATATCGACAATATCCCGCAATGGGCCAAAGCTTATATTTTTGAAGCGGCATCCGCAGGCGTGGTAACGGGTTACGAAGATCACTCCTTTGGTGCGGACCGGCTCATTTCACGTGCGGAGATGGCGGTTATGGTCGCACGGGCAATCGGTCTGGAGACAAGCTCCGATGAGGCGATTTCCTTTGCCGATGAGGATCAGATTCCGGCTTGGGCACTGCAAGAAATCAAAGCTTCACGTAAAGCCGGGTTAATTCAAGGCAGAGACAATAACTATTTTATTCCAGATGATCAGGCAACACGAGCTGAAGCCGCTGTATTAATTCTCGCAGCTTACGATTACATCCAATCGGCAAATGAAAGGTAGATGAACGCGAAAATGAAAATAAGAAAACTTCCGCTCTTTTTAAGCGCAACGATGGCATTTGCCGTATTTTCAGGCTCAGCAGTACTTCCTAAATCGGTTTCTGCTGCTCAGCAAGCCTACCTCTTTGATTTCGGAACAGCGACAAGTCCTGTGGCTCCCGGTTTTACACGGGTTTCGGAGTCCACCTTGTACAGCAGTGCTACCGGATTTGGCCTAAGCAAAACCATAGCGAGCCGAGATCGTGGAGCTAATTTTAGCGATACTTTAAGAGATTTTGTGATTGATAAAAGCTTCTCATTTAAAGTGGATATGGAAAATGGAGATTATTTCGTCAAAGTTACCGCAGGTGATGGAACGGCAAGCAATAAGACGGCCGTAACGATTGAGGGGATCAATCGTGGTTCCACGAATACGGCCAGCGGCAGCTTTCAGGATGTCACGGCTGTTGTTACGGTTGCAGACGGACAGATGAACGTGGACATTGGCGGCAATGACGGCCGTGTCAACGCCATCGAAATTACGCCGGCTGTGGTCATGAGCGGTGTCAAAGTTGAAAGTGTGAGCGTATCTCCATCTCCAAGCGTGCAGCTTAGTTGGAATGCTGCACAGGGCGTGAGCGAATACAGCATTTACAGGAAAGGTGAAGGACAAGCCGATTATACAAAAATTGGAACAACGAGTGCAGCAGCGTATGCAGACAATTCAGTTGAACTTGGCTTAACTTACACGTATGCGGTAACAAACACAGTTGGTGGTTATGAATCACCGAAAAGTGGCCCGCTGACGGTAACCGTTGCAGATGGAACGGGCCAAAAGCCAACGGTTCCCGGCCATTTTCAAATCACGAATGCCACAGAAAGCTCCGTTAGTTTAGATTGGGACACCGTCTCAGGAGCTGTTTACTACTATGTTTACAGATCGTCAAGCGAGGCAGGGGCTTACAGTAGAATTGCCGGATCGACGGATTCATCCTATGTTGATCAATCCGTGACAACAAATGTTCCTTATTATTACAAAATTGCAGCCGTAAATTCGGCGGGGCTATCTGATCTCACAGCTTCTGTCGTATCGCCGATCAAAAAAGTGTTCCTACGCCAAATGGAACGTCTGGAACGAGGCACCACGGCAATTAAAGTGAGCAATGGCGTATATGTCGGTTGGAGATTGCTGGGCACAGAGCCAGGCAGCATCTCATTCAATTTGTATCGGGACGGCCAGAAGATTAACGGCTCCCCAATCACCTCAAGTACGAACTACCTTGATACGGAAGGCACGCTGCAGTCGACTTATACGGTTCGAGCGATCGTGAGCGGAATTGAGCAAACGGCTTCAGACAGCGCATCTGTCATGGAAACGAATCATTTGGATATTCCGCTAAATAAACCAACGGGGGGCACCACTCCGGATGGGGTCATTTACACGTACAGTGCGAATGATGTCAGCGTCGGGGATTTGGATGGCGATGGACAATATGAATATGTGGTGAAATGGGACCCGTCCAATTCTAAGGACAACTCTCAGTCCGGTTACACAGGCAATGTCTATGTGGATGCCTATAAACTTGACGGCACCCAATTATGGCGTATTGATTTGGGTAAAAATATCCGGGCTGGAGCCCATTACACACAGTTCATGGTGTATGATCTGGACGGAGACGGCAAGGCGGAAGTCGCCATGAAAACGGCGGACGGAACCATCGATGGAGCCGGAACCGTGCTCGGTAATGGGGCAGCGGATTATCGCAATTCATCGGGCTACATTTTGTCCGGTCCTGAGTATTTGAGCATTTTTGAAGGTACCACAGGTAAAACGCTTACGACGACTTCTTACGAACCTCCAAGGGGAACGGTGGGGAACTGGGGAGATACGTATGGTAACCGGGTCGATCGTTTTCTGGCAGCAATTGCTTATCTGGATGGCGAGCATCCAAGTCTGATTATGGCACGTGGCTACTACACACGAACAGTTCTTGTCGCGTATAACTGGAGAGACGGACAGTTAACGAAGGTGTGGACGTTTGATTCAAACACTCCTGGAAATGGCAGCTACGCAGGTCAAGGAAATCACAATTTAAGCGTTGCCGATGTTGACGGGGACGGCAAAGATGAAATTGTGTATGGCGCAATGGCGGTTGACAATGATGGTACAGGACTTTATACAACGGGCTTGGGGCATGGAGATGCCATGCATTTAAGTGACTTGGATCCGGATCGTCCTGGCTATGAGGTATTTCAGGTGCATGAAGAAAAGCCGAGCCGTGCAGGATTGGAATTCCGCGATGCGAAAACAGGCGAGCTCATCTGGGGGAAACCTACAACCTATGATGTAGGCCGTGGTGTATCCGCCGATATCGATCCTCGGTACAAAGGCGCTGAATCTTGGGCTATTGATGCGGGAGGTTGGAACAGTACCTCCGGGGGGATGTACGATGTGAAGGGCAATGAGATTTCCACACATATTCCGCCTGCGAACTTCGTGATTTGGTGGGATGGAGATCTCCAACGTGAACTGCTCGACCATACCTACAACGATACGACGTTGACCGGTGTAGGTAATATTTTGAAATGGGATTATGAGAATTCGCAAGTGAAGACGCTGCTTTCAGCAGAGGGGACGTTCTCCAACAATGGAACAAAAGGGAATCCCGGCCTGCAAGCCGATCTATTCGGTGACTGGCGTGAAGAAGCCATGTGGCGGCTTGAGGACAGCAGCGCGCTGCGCATCTATATGACTACCGATGTAACAGATTACCGCTTTTATACGCTTATGCATGATCCTGTCTACCGATTAGGTGTAGCTCGTGAAAATACCGGCTACAATCAGCCGCCTCATGTGAGTTATTACCTCGGTGGAGGGATGACCCAGCCGCCAATGCCGAACATTACAGTGCCGGCAGGTGAGCCGCAAGAGCCTGGCATTATTTTAGGCGGGGGAAGCACATTAAAACCCGGGGAGACGCTCACGCTGACATACGGACTGAGTGGTATTACGGAGCCCATCATCGCCCAAAATGTGAGCTTTACCTATAATCCGGATTACTTCGAATATGTATCAACCAAAGAATTGCAAGATGGAGTGAGTGTTGTAGGCAATGTGTACAGTACACCTGGCAAGGTGCGAATCATCTTGGTTAGTTTAGGGACTGACTACGCTGTGACGGGCAATAGCGAGCTGATCTCACTTCAACTCAGAGCCAAGTCCGTAGGCAGTACGGTTGTCACCAACGTTTACAGTTCGGCAGAGGTGGCTAATGCAGCAGGGGTGGAAACCACTTTCCAAGGGGTAGAGAAACCGATTACGATTCGTTATGCCGACTTGTCTGCGTTGAATGCGCTTATTAGCACGGCTGAAACGACATACGCACAAGCGGTAGAAGGAATTGGTCAAGGGGAATATCCAGCTGGCTCGAAAGCTGATCTTCTAGCTGCCATTACGAAGGCCAAAGCCGTTCAAGCGAATCCGAATGTCACGCAGGCTGAAATTACGCAAGCTGTTGCAGAGCTGAACGCCGCACTGACAGCGTTCCAAGCTTCCGTGCACACAAGTCATGGATACGATGTGAATAACTCCGGTCAAGTGAGCATCGGCGACCTAGCCTTTATTGCCGCTCATTATGGATTAAGAAATACCGATCCTAACTGGAATAGCAAAGCGGACGTCCATGTGGACGGTATCATCGATATTCTGGATTTAAGTGAGGTTGCCAGTTACATTTTAAAATAGGTAATAAGAAGGGCCTGGTGGGGATCTATGATCTTTCTGCCAGGCTTTTCTTTTAACATGTTATAGAGTTTATATGTTTTGGGGTTCGCTCACGGAGTAACTGGAATTTCTACTGTTAAAAATGGCGTGGAGTAGGAGTTTGATAAAATAACTGGAGCTTGTGCAGCTATTTCAGTCGATTCGCCTCATTTCTGAGGAAACTTGAGGAATAAGCAGGAGAAATTCCATCTATTGACTCAAGAGCTGCAGAAATGAAGAAATTAGCAGTACTTTTTCCATTTAAGAGAATGGTGACGAGTAAGAAGTGGAGGGTCTACGATGATAGGTATCCGAATAAGATAATAAGACATAATTCGAAGAGGTGATTAAGGTGGGAACTCGTTTATTATCGGAGCAGTTGGTGAAAAAGCGTTTTCCGCATTTGAAATATGTACGGATTCATACGCCGGAAAAACATAAAGCGACGATCTATGCCTGGAACGAAGATTTGAACTTGCCGGAAAAGGATGCTGAGAGTCTGCAACGTTATGCAAGCGGTTACTTGTATCCTTATGTTAGCTATGAGGTGAAAGCCTATAACTTGGTGCAAACGGATAAAGTCCCGCTGCCGCAGGACTTTCCGGAAGCTGTTGTTCAAACGGCGAAGCGCAGGAATTTGAACCAACATGGCATTATTGAAGCCATTAATCGGCTATTTCCCTGCGGTCATTTATCGTTTGTCTACTATGATGCCGCAGAGAGTTTGATTTATTTTGATTTTCATGCGATTAGAAATCTTCAAAATCGCGAGAAGGAAGCTATGTACAAGTATTTAAATGAGATAATTCCCTTGGGATCTTATTGTGAAGTGACTTTCTATTAAAAGCTTCATCGTCAATCTTCTTTAATGCGAAACTCGCTTTCTTCCCGCAGATATGAGATTTCACCGATCTGTACCTCGAATGGCGTGTACTTTCTAATTTTACCGACCGCGAGAAAAACTGGGATATCATCCGCCGTGCACTGAATGACGGCGACATTCGCTTGTGAGAGTGCCGCCGCAAATAATTGCATGTCCGTAATCAGTGTTTTGTTCAATTCGTTATTCACCCCCGGCACGTCCTTATCTCGTTATCCGTTCCTCCGGCTGCAAGACAGGAACCTGGACGTTTACGGTATCCGGATATTTAATTCCAGCCCCCGTGTTAAGCGCAATAACGCACTCATCTTCGGCGATCCAGCCGGATTGTTTCAGCTTTCTTGCGGCTGCGAACGTAGCGGCTCCCTCTGGGCACACGAAGGCTCCTTCAAGCTCTGCGATTCGCTGTTGCTCTTGCAGCAGCTCTTCGTCATGAATGGAAATCGCGCATCCGCCAGTCGCATAGATGGCCTCCAAAACTAAGAAATCGCCAAGCGCTTTCGGAACGTTGATGCCGAAGGCGACCGTCTTGGATTCCTGCCAAAATTCCGAAGCTTTCGCTTGATTTTCCCAAGCTTTGACGATAGGCGCACAGCCCTCTGCTTGCACAGAGACAAGCCGCGGCAATTTTCCTTGCACCCAACCCAAGGCTTGCAGTTCCTGCAGCGCTTTATATATCCCGATCAATCCAACGCCTCCGCCAGTCGGGTACAAAATAACATCAGGAAGCTTCCAGCCCAGCTGCTCGGCGATTTCAAGTCCCATCGTCTTCTTGCCTTCGATTCGGTACGGTTCTTTGAGCGTTGAAGCATCGTAGAGGCTGTAGGATTTGACGAGATCGGCGACTATCCGCCCGGCATCGCTAATGAGACCGTTGACCAGATACAGATTGGACCCGGAAATCGCACATTCATTACGAGTAATGAGCGGAGCATCGACGGGCATGATGATCGTTGATTTCATTTTCGCTCTTGCAGCATATAAAGCCCACGCTGCACCTGCATTGCCATTGGTCGGCATGGCAAGTTCCTTCACGCCCAGTTCCTTCGCTTTAGAAATGCCGACAGCTGCGCCTCTGGCTTTGAAAGAGCCGGTAGGCAGCAGGCCTTCGTCTTTCATGAGCAGACCGGGGATCTGCATATCTGCACCGATGCTGCGCATCGGAAGCAGCGGGGTAAAGCCTTCGCCAAGCGTAACGACATGCTCCGGCTGAATGACGGGCAGCAGTTCGCGATAACGCCAAAGGCTTGGTTCGCGGTCGCGAAGCATGGCAGGGGTCAAGTGTTTGGCAATGCCTTCCATGTCATATGCGACTAAAAGCGGTGAGCCGCAGCTGCACAGCTGATGCTTGTCCTCGGCTGTATATCGCGTGTCACATTTCGGGCAATAAAGATGAGATACATAACTATGCTTCATGGCTCAAGTCTCCTAAACGTTCAAATGTGGAAGTTGTCAGTTGTCTGAACCAACCTATGGACAATTACTTAGCCATCGTAATAGAAATGAAAGCAACGTGTCAACGTAACATGAAAAGTTGTTTACCGTATCATCCCGTAGTCACGAATCTTGGTGTCTACTTCCACGCGGATCTCCGCATTTGGGTAGAGAGTGTCCCAATTCAGCTGCTTCCATTCGTCGTAATTCATACTGTTTCGGACATAAGTGCCGATTCCCAAGTTGTCAGCTCCTATGCGTTGTACTTGGTTAAGAATTGCTTGCATTTGTTCACGAATGGCTTTGGACAAGTCTTGATTTAGCGCTTTTTGCTCATCTGCATGTTTAAAGGTCGAAGCCCCTGTATACTCCAAAATAATACCGCTTAATCGAATTTGCATAACAATTTTTGGAGGAGCGCCTCCAGCTTGTTTCATAATAGACACTTTTCGTTTGGAAACAATGGAGCTAATCATCGCTCCTTCTTTTTGACCAGACAATTGATCCATAAATCTGATATTGAATTCGGCATTATTAAGGTTTTGATGCAGAATAGCGAACATCACCGTGTCGTCTTGACTGATCTTTCCAATGTAACGATCTTTTTTGAACAAGGCGACTCCATCTATTTCCACATTATCATTTTTTATCATGACCAGAGGTGCAATGGGATCAATTCCATCGTCAAAATAATCGCGTGCGAAGCTGTAGAGTGTAACTTCAGGGACATCATGAATTTTTGCCTCTTGGGTTAGAAGCTGCTCAATGTGACTTCCGACTGAACTGATTTGAGCATAGGAATGGGTTAACATGTCGACAGCGCTACCGTTCACAACGACGATTTTTAACCGCTCCCCAACTGTATAATCACGGCGGTAGGAGTCTAAAGCTTTCCATATGCCTTGCTTAGCTAGATCCTTCCCGAAAAGCATACTTCTCAATTGACCTGAAACAATGACTTTATCAATTTTGCGGGAGAAGTTACTCCTTCCTTCTTTGGGTGTAGAAGCTTTTGTCTGCAAGATATCTAATTGTGCGGAGTTCGTTTTTCCTGCTCTCGGGACCGATATAGCAATGGATAATTGCGTATTGGATGGTTTTCCATTTTCATCATACGCAGGATCTAAAGCTACGGTATCCGACATGCCTAATTTCTCAATCCGTTGCTGCTGGGCACAACCTGTGAGACTGAATAGCATGATTAGAATAAACAAACTACGCATAATTTTGTCCTCTTCGCTTGTTAATAAGAAGGATAGTAAGTAATACAATGGGAAGAATGACAGCAACCGCTGCTTCTGCAACTCCAAATCTAAATATCCACGGCTCTGTTTCTTCGAGCGTTGTTGGTATGGCAAAGAAGGTAGCTGCTGCGAAAATAACTAAGACAACATAGGGGATTGAACGGAATTTCGCTGCTGGAAAGAGCCGTCTGAGTGTTTCAGCGGACGCCCAGGCGAACATGGCATTCGAAACAATTACTCGTAACAGGGAGAGATTGAATACGAGATCGTCCACTCTTTTCACAAAGGGAAGCTCCACGTAGGATAGCAAATTCAACATAGGAAACTTCATATGTTGAAGCTGATGCAAGCTGAAAAAGCCAAAGGAAATAAAGCTAACTAAAACATAGCTAGCGGTTGTAATGAGATTAGCGATTTGAAAGCTACGCATTAAGTGTGATTTTTCATCTACATAGGGAAATAGAAGGAGACAAAGTTCATAACCTAGAAATGCTGAATAAATTTGGAACCATCCTTTTAGAGTATGATCAACTTCCTTAAACCAAAAAGGAGTCATTCGTGATAAATCAAAGTCTTTGCGAGCATAAAACAAAAGTAGGAAATTGCAAGTTAACAAGAAATAAGCGATAACAGATGAATTGGAGATAGAAAAAATTCCTTTGGATAAAAGTAAAAATACAAGCAGCTCAAGCAGCAGATATAAGTAAATCGGGGGGAGTGAACGGAAGGATAAAGAAGTAATTATGAGAATGAATTCTTTAGCAATCAGACTGCCCAGAATAGCCCATAATGCAGCCAATAGACAAAAAAATGGAATAATAATGAAGTTAGGTAATACAGACTTCGTGATATCGAAGATGGATTTCCCTTGTCCGAACCGATAAACCAATGAAATCAAGCAAAGATTGCAAGAAGCGACGACTGAACAGATGAGCAGGGCTGCCCACCCGTTTGTCCCGATATTTTCTGCTAACAGACGGGGGAGACTGAATACGACGACACCGGTCTGGATGAAATTGGCTAGAATGGTGGTCTGAAAAAAAGGGAGCTTTGCCCGCATGAGTAACTCCTTCATTTGCCTGATTTATTAGGGGTGAATTTTTTCAATTTAGCCAAAATTTGCACGGGCGCTCGAATAATCTGATCTAACCAACGACTTGGTTGCGATGGTGCTAAAGGTGATAAATAAGATAGATCAAACATATGTAAACTGGAAAGTTGAACGATCAAGAATCCGAGGCCGAAAACTAGACCGAAATTTCCAAATATACCAGCCAACAGAATGATACCAAATCGCATTATCCGAATGGAAGCGCTCATGATATAACTAGGGATGGCGAAGGAGGCTATGGCCGAAATCGCAACAGAGATAATGAGGATATTGCTTGTTACACCAGCTTGAACAGCCGCTTGGCCGATGACGATTCCCCCGACAGTCCCAATCGTAGATCCGATTTTGGTGGGTAAGCGTGCCCCTGCTTCACGAAGAAGCTCAATGGTCATCTCCATAAAAATGGCTTCTACCAGCGGTGAAAAAGGCACTCGATTACGGGATTCCATTAAGTTTAGCAACAGCGATGGCGGAATCATCTCATAATGATAAGTGACTAGCGAGACATAGGATGCTGTGAAGCTGAGTGTAATGAATAAGGCAATAAGTCGTAAAATACGAACGGCAGAGGCGACGGGCCACGGTTGATAATAATCGTCAGGCGACATGAAAAATTCAATAAAGGAAGTTGGGGTACTGAAGGCAGTTTGACTCCCCTCAAGCAGCCCGACAATTTTGCCGCTGATCAGTTTATTCGCGATGAGATCAGGCCGCACGCTTGTAAAGATTTGCGGTGCCAAGGAGTACTTGTTAGGGCTTAAATATTGAACAAGGATATTTGTTTCAGTGATGATCGGAATATCGAGCTTTTCTATCATCTCGCTTAACTGCTGCACGTGAGACGAATCTGCAAGACCGTCCAAATAAAGGAGATTTAACGATGTGCCTGTTCTGCTGCCAATTGTGAAGGCAAGCACTTTGAGTGACGGATCCTTGATGCGTCTGCGAATTAAAGACAGATTTGTGCTGAGTGATTCGGTGAAAGAGTCCATTGGACCACTAATGACACTTTCCGTCTCTGAGCTTTGTATCGTTCGTGATTCAGGCGCGTATGCTTCATACAAATAAGCACTATGATTATAAAAAATAGCGATACAACCGTTCAGAATATCATGAACGATTTCGTTCACTTGAAGTTTCTGCTTGAAGGAAGACTTGCTCAACATCGCTACCATATTGTCGTGTTTTGCATTAAACAGATTTAAGACATCATTCCTTAGAGCTTCTGGACTGACAAGATAACTGAAATAAACCAAATCGACCTGATGAAGAGGAAAATGGTGATTCGTCAAGTCAGAACAATCGCAAAGCATTTGCAGGGTTTGCTCTAGCAGGCTGATTTCCCTTATCTCTTCACTGCTCATCCGCATTGATCTCCTTAAGTTATTTCACAATATTTCCATACGTTAGTATGTAACTTCAACCACTTTGTTATTCGATATTAGATGGGACATCGTCTTTAGGAGTTCGTCATATGTTATCATGTAGAAGGGCATGACCAGATGAAGGATTTACAAAGGAGTTTGATCCGCATGATACGACAATCCCCCTACATACTTTTATTGCTCGCCACTTGTATATGGGGAGGTAATTTTGTGGCCGGCAAAGCGCTCGTTGAGCATATCCCGCCCATTACCTTAGCCGCTTTGCGCTGGGGCATTGCTTTTCTGCTGCTTCTACCTTTCTATGGCAAGCAAACTTGGCGGTTAAGGGCTGAATTTCTCCGGAATTGGAAAATGCTTGTGTTCTTGTCTGCAACCGGCGTTGCCGGGTTCAACACATTAACTTATGTCGCGGTTCAATATACAGGTTCCATTAACGCTTCACTCATGAACTCTGCGACGCCGATACTTGTGGTGATCCTGACATGGTTGGTCATGCGAGAAAAATTAGCTTGGACGGCATTGCCGGGCATTTTTATTTCAATGGCCGGCGTGAGCTGGATCATTAGTCGAGGGAGCTTGTCAGCGCTGCTTCATCTGTCTTTTAATAAGGGCGATTTGCTGATGCTAACGGCAGTTCTATGTTGGGCCCTATATTCCGTAGGCATGAAAAAGGTAGCGGGGCGATTTCCCTCCAGCCCCTTGCTGCTGGCGCAGGTTGTCGTCGCTTTGATCCTGCTAATTCCGCTTTCATTAACCGAAGTGGCGGTGAAATCCCCGCAGATTGCTTGGAATTCAGCGCTTATCTCAGGACTCATCTATATCGGATTATTCGCATCAATCATTGCGTTCCTGAGCTGGAACCGCGCCATCGAAATCCTGGGACCCCAACGCTGTGCGGGTTTTCTGAACTTTATCCCGATGTTCAGCGCGATATTTGCAACAGCTTTTACGGGCGAATCACTAAGAGTGTATCATCTCTTGGGGGCGATACTAATCGTGGCTGGGGTCTATATTACGAACTATGCCATGAAAAAGCGGCAGACAAATGCTGCATAAAAAAGAGCTCGCCGATGTCGGCAAGCTCTTTTTTTCATTGGGGCAAGTGCTCTCTGGATTGAGGGAACTCTTTTGCCTACTCATCTAATTCCTCCAGATGCCCATGGTTCCTGCGGATAATCTCAGCAGCCCCTGAATAATCTGCATATTTGACTTTGGCTGTGAGCACATAATGAAGTGCAGTGGCGTCTCGGTCGCTCGCATAATCGGAAGAGCTGAGAGCCGCAGTCGGCAGCGCACCAGTCATCGCAAAACTGTTGTTCATGTTTGCTTCGTTTACCAAACCACCGCCATCCAAGATGGGAAGCAGCAGCCGTCCGCTGCCGTTATATCCGCCCTCCAGTGATCCAACCTCGAGCATTTCCGGATTGTATTTCATCAACAATACTTTTGCATCCTCCGCTTGATTTTCCGTGTGAAAATACGCTTGAATGATTCGGCTCATGATTCATCCTTCCTTTCAATTAGGTTAGGTGTTCTTACGTTAGGCTTACCCCAATTTGTTTGAAAGCTGACCTTTATACCAAAATAAATTAAACTTACATTTTTAATCGGGATGATCGGGATTGAAATAAACGTTCGTCCTGCATTATAAGGGGGATTTAGAGAGCGGATTAGTAAAAATGATTGGACATTCTACTCTCTTTAGTTCAAAATAGAATTAAGTGCAGGGGAGGTCAACCAACATGCCAACAAACAACTTTCGTAAATTAATAAGCATCTTCTGGACATTTCTGCGGATCAGCCCACTTACTTTTGGTGGCGGTTATGCTATGCTGCCTGCTATTCATAGAGAAGTGGTTGAGACGAATAAGTGGATGTCAGATGATGAGATGACAGAACTTCTTGCCATATCCGGAGCAGCTCCGGGCGGTGTAGGCGTGAATGTTTCAGCCTTGGTCGGCTATCATTTGGCAGGAGTTCGAGGAGCCGTAGCAGCCGTCATCGGCATTACGCTTCCTACGTTTATCATTGTTATGCTCCTTAGTATGGTTTACGCAATTCTCCAAAGTTATCCGAAAATGCAGGCTATCATGGAGGGGATTCATGCTGCAATCGTCGGACTGATCGCAGCAGCTGCCTACAAAATGGCGAAGTCATCCATTATCGATAAAATGACGCTTTTTGCAGCCGTAGCGACCGTGCTCGTCCTGCTTTTCCTCCCGATATCACCGATCTTAGTGATTGGCTCCGGTTTTGTGGTTGGAATTGCTGTCGTTTTCTTGAAACAAAAATGGGGAATGAAAGATCCATTCGCAAGCAGAGAAACGAAGTCGCAAGCGCCTATGACCAACCGGGCCGCAGATTATTTTATTGCTGACGGTATATGAGGGAAGGTGAAAAAGCGTGCTATTCAGTTTATTTCTTACTTTTTTTAAGATTGGGTTTATCTCCTTCGGCGGTGGATACGCGATGATGCCAGTCATCCAGCACGAGGTGAGCAAAAACCAATGGCTTACAGATGAAGCTTTCAACCAAGTTGTGTCTTTGGCGGGGTCAGGCCCAGGACCGATTGCGACGAATTGTGCCACACTAATTGGATTTCAGACGGCTGGCGTAATGGGCGCCATTGCGGCGACGCTCGGCATGGTGCTTCCATCTCTTTTATTGATCATTGTATTAGCAGCATTTTTGTACAAATGGCATCATAATAAGTGGTTTAAATCTTCTTTTTACGGCTTGAAGCCTGTCGTCACCGGCTTAATTATTTTTGCGGCGATACACTTTGGCATGGCAGGCTGGGGTGAAGCGAAACTACCGGTCACCTGGCAGCAGATTGCTACGGTTTTAATCTCAATCGGTGCTTTCATGGGAATTATCAAATATAAACTGCATCCATTTATTATCATTGTAGGCGCGGGTATTATGGGTATCGTCTTTTTCCAATAGCTGTATAGAAAGCTCTCTTTCATTCCTTCAGGAAGTAGAAAGGGGGCTTTTTTGCGTCCAAAAAAGTGAACGGAACGTGTCCAAAAATGATAAGAAATTATTTTATGTGCTATAAAACAATGTTATTTTCCTTTTTTATGCTATATAATATACAATATATAATAAATAGAACACACTATATAGGTGGTTTTGAATTGTTTAGGAGGGAAACATCATCGAGCTGACATCCCGCCAGTTGGAAATTATTGATCTTGTGGGCAAACATGCCCCGATTACGGGTGAACGCATCGCTGAGCTTTTAGGCATTAGCCGCCCGACGATTCGTTCGGATCTGGCTGTTTTGGTGATGCTTGGGCATATTGATGCCAAACCGAAAGTCGGCTATTTTCTTGGAAAAGCTGCGCTTGAAGTGAATTCACCATTTAAGCATATTGAGGCGATGAAGGTCAAAGAAGTCATGGGCATTCCCGTTGTGCTCAGGGAGACGGTTACGGTCAGCGATGCTGTCGTGACACTTTTTCTAGAAAACGTAGGAAGTTTAATGATTGTAAATCAACAGGGGGCTTTAGTAGGTATCGTTTCACGAAAGGATCTGCTGAAGGTGACATTAGGCCAGTCCGCCGCTAACACAATGCCTGTATCACTCGTCATGACCAGACATCCGAACATTGTTACGGTGCACCCGGAAGACAGCGTGTTAGAAGCTGCTCGGAAAATGATTCATCATCAAGTCGACGGATTGCCTGTCGTTAAGCCGGCAACGCCTGAACAGGAATACGACGAAGTAATAGGCCGAATTACGAAAACGACGATGACCAAACTGCTGCTTGAAGTAGCGCTGGGGATTTAATCAGGAGGAGTGCAAGTGGGAGAAAAGATGCATACGATTTTCGTTTGTTCGGATTCTGTAGGGGAAACGGCGAATACCGTCGTACAAGCAACAATCCGCCAATTTAATGCCAGCCAAGTGCAGGTCAAACGCTTCGGATCCATCCGAACCGAAGATGAAGTGCGCTCCTTAGTGGAAGAAGCATCGAAAGTGAACGGTTTTATCGCCTATACGCTAGTTCTTCCCGAGCTTAGGGAGATGATGCGGCAGGAAGCCATTCGACTTAGCGTCAATGCGATTGACATTATGGGACCTATGATGCAGGCATTCATTGATACCTTCAAGGATTCGCCGAAGCGCAAAGTAGGTCTGCTCTACCAGATGGATGAGCAGTATTACCAGCGGGTTGAAGCGGTTGAGTTCACGGTAAATAGTGACGATGGCAAAGATCCCAGCGCGATGAGACATGCCCATATTGTCTTGCTCGGGCCTTCCCGCACCTCCAAAACGCCGTTGAGCATTTATTTGGCGCATAAAGGAAATAAGGTGGCCAATTACCCGCTTGTTCCTGAGGTAAAGCCGCCCGCCATTATATATGAATTAGATCCTAAGAAATTAATTGGTTTAATGATGGATCCTGATCAACTGGTACGCATTCGAACAGAACGCTTGAAAGCAGTAGGGCTTCCCTTTGGCGCCAAATATGCGACTGGGGAGCGGGTCAAAGAAGAGCTGGCTTTTGCGATGAAATTGTATCGTGATCTTGGATGCCGAATCATCGATGTTAGTGAGAAAGCGATCGAAGAGACAGCAGGACTTATTTTAGCTGACAGAACGTAAACGTACAAAACAATTCCAAAGTAGAAAGGGTGAATGGATGTATGCAAAGAGATTTGTCACTGGAAATTGTTCGAGTTACAGAATATGCTGCTTTGGCGTCCGCTCGGTGGACAGGAAAAGGGAATAAACATAGCGCTGACGAAGCGGCAACATCTGCCATGCGTTCTATTTTTAGCTCCATTCCATTTCGGGGAACTGTTGTCATCGGTGAAGGTGAGATGGACGAAGCGCCCATGCTCTATATTGGCGAGCCAGTGGGCAGCGGTGTTGGTCCTGAATATGATGTGGCTGTAGATCCGCTGGAAGGTACGGATATTGTTGCAAGCGGCAGAAACAATGCGCTTTCCGTTGTAGCCATTGCCGAGAAAGGGAATCTGCTGCATGCTCCAGATATGTATATGGAAAAGCTCGCCGTCGGTCCCCGACTGGCTGGTCATCTACGGTTAGAGGATCCGCTCGATGTGACCGTACGCAAAGCTGCGGAGCTGCTGCAAAAGGATGTAACGGAGCTAACCGTCTCGATTTTGGATCGCAAACGGCATGCCGACAAAATCTTAGTTCTGCGCACGCTAGGCGTTAAAATTCATTTGCTTAGCGATGGCGATGTGGCGGGAGCGATGGCGACCGCATTTCCCGAAACGGGCATCGACCTGCACGTGGGTTCGGGAGGCGCACCGGAAGGTGTGCTCGCCGCGGCCGCGCTGCGCTGTATGGGCGGCGAGTTCCAGGGGCGGCTTCTTCCGGAGGATGATGCGGAGATCGCTCGCTGCCTGGCTATGGGGATCACGGATCCCTCCAAAGTGCTGAGCATGCGTGATCTCGTGGGAGAATCCGATATTTACTTTGCCGCGACAGGCGTTACCACCGGGGATTTCTTGAGCGGTGTGAAGTATCAATTCGGTGGCCGCGCTGAGACTCACTCGGTCGTCATGAGAGCTGAAACGCAAACCGTGCGTTTCATTCATTGCGTCCATCAGACGCAGGTGTATCTTGGGAGCGCCTAACGCGTAAGGAAGACCATGTATGTCAACTTAGGTTGAGGTGCATGGTCTTTTGTTGTTCTTGTTATTAGTAATCATGGGCCAAGTCCACAGTCGCATATACTTTAGCTGAGAATGATGCGAAAAGAGGGATAACCATGAGCATGAACAATATTGATTTCCTTGCCGTCGTCCGGAGCTGCATACCTCAAGAAGCTGAGATCGTGCAGCTGCAGCAGCAGGGGAATCCCGCGGCAATCTTGTATGCGGACGTTGACGGTGACGGCTTTCCCGAAATCACGGCTATGTATAGATTTTTAGATAACCAGTACCTGTTCTCGCTCAAGGACTATTCCGGTAACTGGTTTCCTATTGCATCAGCATCCACAGGAGGAATCAGGGAAGTGACGGATTTTGCGGCAGCGCCCGTTTCACGCAGACAAGGCTGGGATGTCATTATCGGCTGGCAGCAAAAGGGCACAAGCTCAGGTTCAGGTTCTGAGCTTGACATCATCCAATGGACGTCAAGCGGCTTTCAGCGAATGATCCCGCCGGGGACTACGTACGATCATTTGGAGATTGAGGATATGCCGACCAGAGACGGGAAAGACGGCTTATGCGAGCTCGCGCTTTGGGTGAAAGAGCAGAATCAAGCGTACCAAGTGCAGACGTACCGCTGGGATCCGTACCGGCTTGTTCCGACGCAGGACGTTCATCCTTATTATTTCCAGCGAGTCAGCCGCTACTATGAGGACTTAGTGCGCGATCATCCGGATGAACCGGCTTACCGAAGTCTTCTGGAGGATGCGAAGAAGAAGGTGGGCGGTGAAGGCAGCGCGTAAGCGGCAGGATGGTGGAAGTAGCTGGGTCGGGGAGTAGATGGCGAAGGCCATCTTCTGTGACAGGGCTGCCTCAAAAGTAGAGATGTCTACTGGGGCAGCTCTCTTTGTGTTTTGCAACGGGAATAGCTAACGGACCCAGCAGCCGCTATTCCGCCAAATTCGGCTGAATTTGAGAGCTAATGGACTGAGGCGCCGTTATTTATGCATTTTGTCGTTGTTTTAGGCAAGTTCATGGCCAATAACGACTCTGGAGTCCGTTAGCTGCTCATTCCCTCTCAAAAGTAGCAGATAGCGTCATCTCAGTCCGTTAGCCGAAAACAACTTATGCTCGCAAGAGGTAAGAGGGAGTAAACAGGAAGTAATCCGCCCTCTGAACGACGGCTTCAATCCTGATTTTGAAGGGGCAATATAGTTTGTGAATGGCCATCCAACGACATGCAGAAGACAAGCCGTTTTTTCGCACAAATATGCCATGTCGCAATTTCTTATCTTTTTTGTCCTAATGTTAGACTAAAAATCCTATTATTCCTATGCTACATTTATGTAGGATGTCTTAATATTACATGTAGCGATGAGGTAATGAGATGAGCAAAACATTGAAAATCGGCATTATTGGCGGCGGCGGTATTGCTGGCGCACATGTAAGAGCCTACCGGGAGCTGGCTGATGTAGAGATTGTAGCGGTTGCAGATGCTGTACCTGGCAAAGCGGCGCAATTTATTGATTTCTGGCAGCTCACATCGGCGCAGGCCTTTGACGATTACCGGCAGCTGCTGGAGTTAGACCTTGATGGAGTAAGCATTTGCACGCCTAATGTGGCTCATCACCGCACAACGGTTGATGCCTTGTTGGCAGGCAAACACGTCATGTTGGAAAAGCCGATGTCCGTAACGTTGGATGAAGCGGTAGAAATGGCGCAAACGGCGAAAAAGACAGGCTTCATGCTCAATGTTGGCTTCCAGCCGAGGTATGATCCGAACATGAAAACCATCCAAGATGTGGTTCAGTCCGGTCAACTGGGCAAAGTGTACTACGTGGAGACTGGCGGCGGACGCCGTAGAGGGATGCCTGGCGGTACATTTATCTCCAAGGAAATCGCAGGTGCCGGTGCAATGGCCGATATTGGCTGCTACTCGCTTGATATGGCGCTGAATGCGATGGGATATCCGAAACCGCTTACCGTATCCGCTTACAGTTCTAACTATTTTGGTACGAACCCTTTGTATCATAAAGAAGCAGCACGCTTCGATGTAGAAGATTTCGGTGTTGCGATGATCCGATTCGAAGGCGATCTTGTGCTGAATTTCAAAATCTCATGGGCGATGCACATGGATACATTAGGACCGACTCTGTTCCTTGGAACCGATGGCGGACTAAAAGTGACGCCTGCAGGAAAAGGGCCATGGAGCGGCGTGTTTGATGGATCTGTTGGATCTATCACATACTTCCATGATGTTCTTGGACACCATACCGAAAGTCAAATCCCGATCATCGATCATAATAAAAATTTGTTTAATGAAAAAGTTCGCGATTTTGTAGAAGCGGTTCGCGACGGCAAGCCTGCACCGATTCCAGGTGAGCAAATCGTCCGGAATCAAGCGATTATTGACGGTATTATTCGCTCCTCCCTTCAGAAACGTGAAGTCACCATTGAACTTCCTAATTAATTCACAATAAAATTCAACCTACTTTGGAGGTAATCTTATGTCACGTATTTTCCGTATTGGTATCATTGGTTGCGGTGGAATTGCAAACGGTAAACATTTGCCGAGCTTGAGCAAGCTGAAAAATGTTGAAATTGTCGCATTCTGTGATATCGTGAGCGAGCGCGCAGAGAAGGCGGCTGACAAATACGGCGCAGAGGGCGCTACCGTTTATGAAGATTACAAAGAATTACTAGCTGATGCAACGATTGATATCGTGCATGTTCTTACTCCGAATGACTCGCATGCGGAAATTGCTATTGCAGCAATGGAAGCTGGCAAGCATGTCATGTGTGAAAAGCCGATGGCGAAAACGGCAGCAGATGCAAAACGTATGGCTGAGACAGCTAAACGTACAGGCAAAAAGCTGACAATTGGCTACAACAACCGTTTCCGTCCGGACAGCCAGCATTTGAAACGCGTTTGTGAGCAAGGCGAGCTTGGGGAAATTTACTTCGCTAAAGCGCATGCGATTCGTCGTCGTGCAGTTCCGACATGGGGCGTATTCCTCGATGAAGAAAAACAAGGCGGAGGCCCGTTGATCGATATCGGCACACACGCTTTGGACTTGACGCTTTGGATGATGGACAACTACAAACCGAAAGTTGTGCTTGGAACGTCCTACCACGAATTGTCTCAGAAAGAGAATGCCGCTAACGCTTGGGGACCGTGGGATCCGAGCAAGTTTACAGTGGAAGATTCCGCATTCGGGATGATCGTGATGGAAAACGGAGCGACAATTATGCTGGAATCCAGCTGGGCTCTGAACACGCTGGAAGTTGACGAGGCGAAATGCTCGCTCAGCGGAACAGAAGGCGGCGCAGACATGAAAGGCGGACTTCGTATCAATGGCGAAAAACACAGCCGTTTGTATACAACGGAAGTTGACCTGAAAGCCGGCGGAGTTGCTTTTTATGATGGGGCAAAAGAAAGCGATGCGGATCTGGAAATGCGCACTTGGATCAAAGCGATTGAAACGGATGCAGAACCTGTCGTGACTCCTGAGCAAGCATATGTTGTGTCACAAATTTTGGAAGCTATTTATGAATCGGCGCGTACTGGAAAAGCCGTTTACTTGAATAACTAGAAAGTAGAGAAGGGGAGGCGCATGCCTCTCTTTTTTTTGCCAACATTTGAAAAAATGCTGCGAAAAAGAGTATGCTAGAACTACTCTGGTGTCTAGGAAAGGATGGATGTAGGGATGGATTTAGGGTTGAAGGAGAAAGTTGCCTTAATCACAGGCGGGAGCAAAGGGATTGGTTTGGCGACTGCCATCACATTGTCCCGTGAGGGGGCAAAGGTTGCTATTTGTGCGAGGAATGAGGAGCAGCTGCAGGAAGCTGCCAAACATATTGCCGGCTTGACGGAAGGCCGTGTACTGACGATTCAAGCGGATGTTATGTCAGAAGAAGACTGCAAACGCGCTGTCGAGCTAACGGTTGAAGCTTTTGGCGGCATTGATATTCTGGTTAATAATGCCGGGACTTCTGCGGCGAAACCTTTTGAACAGGTTGGTACGGAGGTTTGGCGTCAGGATCTGGAACTGAAATTGTTCGGAGCGATTCATTGCTCCCGTTACGCGATTCCTTATATGAAGCAAGCAGGAGGCGGCTCCATTGTGAATCTGACGACGTCTGCCGCCAAAACTCCGCCGGCTTCCTCCCTGCCGACAAGTGTCAGCCGTGCAGCTGGACTGGCTTTAACTAACGCAATGAGCAAGGATCTTGCCGGAGACGGCATCCGTGTTAACACCGTTTGTATCGGGAAGATTCGCAGTGATCAGCTGGAAAAAGCCTGGAAGCGGGAGGCGCCTGAGCTCACTTGGGATGAGTATGCACGTGATGCAAGACACGCCATCCCACTAGGCCGTATCGGACAAGCAGAGGAAGCAGCGAACGTAATCGCCTTTCTGTCCTCACAAGCAGCTTCCTATGTAACGGGGACTTCGGTCAATATTGATGGCGGTAAAGGCGAAGCTTTGTAAGCTCGCGTCGGTTCTGGTTATGGAGGACACATCGGAATGAAGCTTAGTGTGTTAGACCTTGTTCCCGTTATAGACCCCGCAGACGCGGGCGCAGCCTACGAACATGCTGTCATGCTGGCCAAGCAAGCTGAAAAATGGGGCTACTCGCGCTACTGGGTCGCTGAGCACCACGACATGCCTGCATTGGCATGCACGGCGCCGGAGGTTCTCTTGGCGCATATCGGCGCGAGGACGGAACGTATTCGCATCGGTTCAGGCGCGCTGCTGCTGCCACATTATAAGCCGATGAAGGTGGCTGAAAGCTTTCATATGCTTGCTGCCCTATACCCGGGCAGAATTGATCTTGGCATCGGGCGAGCGCCCGGCGGTTCTGCCAATGCCGCCATCGCGCTAAGCGGCAACTTCCTAGAAAACGTTCGGCAGCTGCCGGAAACGTTGAAGTCGTTAATGGCCTTGCTGGAAGACCGGTTTGAGTGCGAGGGGCAACCGGTAACGGCAAGGCCGATGCCTCCTGTTGCGCCGGAAGTGTGGATGCTAGGCACCAACACGAAAAGCGCGGCATTAGCAGCTGAGCATGGAACTGGCTACGTATTCGGCCAATTTATGAGCGACAGCGATGCTTGTGAAGTTGTGCGAGGCTACCGGGAGAATTTTGTGCCATCCGCACAAGGGCAAGTCCCTCGCGTCATCATCGCGGTCGGTGTGGTCTGCGCCGATTCGGAGGAGGAGGCGCGAGTTCTCGCAGCAGGCATGCCTTGGCTGCAAGGTGCAGAGTCACAGCCCCAGCGCAGGATGCTCATTGGCACAGCAGCTAGCGTGCATGAGCAATTGAAGCGAATCGCAAGCGACTGTGAGGTCGATGAATTTCTTCTGGTCACGCCGGTTGCAGATTATGAGCAGCGATTGAGGTCTTACGAGTTAGTGAGCTCAATCATTTGCTGACAGCTTTCAGAGCAACAGTACCCAGTAGTGGGAAATTGTCGGTTTTTTTGAAATGTTTTAGATAGATGGAAAAACTAACGATAATCAGTGCCTCACAGCAGCTGAGATCGAAATAGAGGTAGGAACTCCAGTTAAATGGCCGGATACTACCCGAAAATGTGGTGGATTCAAGCAAATAGTGGTGGAAAATCCAGTTAATTAGATGAAAAATGGAGAAGCCACGGAAATAGCAGGAATTATCGGCGTTAAGAAGCATGGCTTTTCCCACCATACTAGCAAAAAGGCTGCATCTCTAGTAGATCATCTACAGGAGAGCAGCCTTTATTACTATTTTTGCGAACCCTATAAGTCATGTTACGCGCGGCGTTTTTTACGTAAATACCAGACTAACATGGAAATGGCGTCCCGGATTGAAGCGGTTTGGTAGTACCTGAGTGTCAATGTCATAAGCAAGAAACCTCCCTAACCCTGAAAGAATGTCATGCATGAACAGTACTACGTAAAAAGGTTCAGGTTGGTTTTATTTTTTTTTAATATTTTTTTAACACTGTTTTTTAAACAAATACCTCTACTTTCTGGATTAAACTTTCCCCTGGAAAGATGGATAATAAACATGTAAGCGTTATCCAAATTTGATCGGCTCACTTAGGGGAGGAATAGAGATGAAAAAAGTGTTCACTTTAGCATTGTCGCTATCCATCATGTTTACTGCGGCAGCATGTTCATCAGGCACGAATACGCCAGCAGCACCTGCGGCCAGCGCGGAACCATCCAAAGCAGCAGCGGCAACTACAGCACCTAGCAAAGATCCAGTTAAACTTCGCGTAGCTTGGTGGGGTGGGCAAGCGCGTCACGATTACACGTTAAAAGTCATCGAGATGTATGAGAAACAGAACCCGAACGTCAAAATTGAAGCGGAATATGCGCCATTCGACGACTACTGGAAAAAACTTGCTCCGCAAGCCTCAGCCAATCAACTTCCGGATGTTATCCAGATGGATATCTCTTACTTGACACAATACGGCGGGAAAAATCAGCTGGCTGATTTGACGCCTTACACGAAAAATGGGCTGATCGACGTTTCCTCCATCTCCCCGAATAATATTTCCGGTGGTGAAGTAGGAGGTAAGTTAGTCGCGATGAACTTAGGCGTGAACGCACTGGCGACGACAGTAGATGTGAATACGTTTAAAAGCTTAGGCATTCCGACACCAACCAAAGATTGGACTTGGGAGGATTATGATGCGGTTGCGGCAAAAGCGAAAGCTGGCGGCAAGCAAATCGGCGGTTTTGCTCTTCACCATGAAGTCTTCTTCCCGTACTACCTGCGCACTGTCGATCAAAAAATGTATAATGCAGACGGTACAGCGCTTGGTTACACCGACGATAAACCGTTCATTGACTACTTCAAACGTTATCAAAAATGGTACGAAGCCGGCAATATCCTTTCACTTGATAAAGAGTCACAGAAGAAAGGTGTAGCTGAGGAAGACGAAATTTTGCTGAACAACGCCGTAACCGGCAATGGTTGGTCCAATCAATTCTTAGCTGTTGCCAACTTGGTGAAAGACCGTCCGCTTGAATTGTTCCCGCTTCCTGGACGCAACGGCAATAAAGGCTTGTTCTTGAAACCAAGTATGTATTTCTCCATTGCAAACAGTTCCAAGCAAAAAGAAGAAGCAGCGAAGTTCATCTCCTTCTTCGTGAACGATATTGAAGCCAATAAATTGATTAAAGGCGACCGTGGTGTGCCTGTATCCTCCAAAGTGAAAGATGCGCTCAAACCACTGCTGTCACCGAACGAAGTGAAAATCTTTGATTATGTGGCATGGGCTGAACAAAACAGCTCCCAAATGGATCCTCCGAACCCGGTTGGTTCCATCGAAGTCGAGAAATTGCTCAAAGCAACAAGCGAGCAAATCTTGTATAAGAAAACGAGCGTAGAAGAAGCTGCTGCGAAATTCCGCAAGGATGCTAACGCGATTTTGGGAAAAAATAAAGCGAAGTAACGCTTCGTAAAAACAAGTGACCGGATTTCCCTTGAAGTGAGGGAACCGGTCTTTTTTTCTCTTGACAGGTTAAACGTTTCACATTAAGCTAATAGAGTATGTTAAACGTTTAACAAAACGGAGTTGAAACAGGGATGACCAAGCCCAAACAAGTCACCATTGTAGAAGTGGCCGAAGCAGCAGGTGTGTCGATTGCCACCGTCTCCAATGTGTTGAATCGAGGTGGTATTCGCTCATCGAAAGAGACAATTCGCAAAGTCGAATTGGCTGCTGAACAACTGGGGTATCGGCGCAACACGATGGCAGCAGGTTTAAGCCGTAACAAAACTTATGAAATCGGTCTCATTATTCCAGCGATGGCCGGCTACTATGGGCAGCTTGCCGAACATTTACAGATTGAAGCGCATCATGCGGGATACCACTTATCCGTCTTCTCTTCTGGAGGTTTTGACCCGGATATTGAACGCAGGCACTTGGAAGTTTTGCTGCAGCGGAGAGTTGACGGGTTAATTTGCCATGGTTTAGCTATGGGCTTTGAAACGACGCGCTCTATCGTCAACAGCGGAACACCATTAGTTCTGATTAATGGGTGGGGCTGGCCGGAAGACATAGCGACAGGAGCTGTTAATCTTGGGTTTGCAGGAGCTTGCTTGCAGTCCGTTAAGGTGCTTGCCGATCATGGCTGCGAAACGATCTGTTACTTAGGCAGCAAACGCTCGAAAGTCATCGATGAACAGCGTCTCATTGGGTTTGATGCCGGGATGGCGCAATTTGGTGGCGGAGTGTCCCAAGAAATTGTGGATACGATGGGATTGGATATCGAAGCCTACCTGCGTGATCTTATGCAGCGGCATGCGAAGTCTGTTGGAGTTGTGGCTTTTGACGATCATGTAGCATTAAGAGTGTTATCTGCGGCTAATAAGCTGAACATTGATATTCCGGGCCGCCTTAAATTAATTGGCATTAATAACGATTATATTGCGAAAGAAAGCTATCCTGGCATTTCAAGCTGGGACATTCCTTATAACGATCAAGCGCAAATGGCGATAAACAAGCTGATGCACAAGATTGGCAACAAAGCGGAGTCAGGCGAAGACCGCGAAATCGAGGTCCCGCTTACTTTTATAGAACGAGGAACAACCAAACTACAGTAAACGGAGTGAATCATTTTATGTGGAAACAAGCCATTGAAGATGCTTTACAGAAAACGAAAGTGAACATTGAACGTTTTGGGGATTTATTTCCTCATGTCAGCGAAAATGATGTGTATCACTTGAATCCGAATACGGATTGGACGGACGGCTTCTGGTCCGGTATTTTGTGGCTGGGCTACCAATACAGTGGCGACAAAGCTTTTCAAGAGGCTGCACAGAAAACGGTTGCAAGCTTTAAGAAAAGATTGGAAGACAATGTCGCTCTCGATCACCATGATATCGGCTTTTTATATTCTCTTTCCTCCAAAGCGCAGTGGATCATTGAAAAAGATGAGAATGCGAAACAGCTTACACTTCAAGCTGCCGATGTATTGATGAAGCGCTGGAGACCAAAAGGTCAGTATATTCAAGCTTGGGGTCCTGAAGGCGATGAGCATAACGGTGGCCGCATTATCATTGACTGCATGATGAATTTGCCGCTTTTGTACTGGGCTTACGAACAAACAGGCGACGCCAAATACAAAGAAGTTGCTGTCATTCATGCCGATTTAAGCCGCCGTTATTTGGTGCGTGGCGACGATTCCTCGTTCCACACGTTCTATTTTGATCAAGAAAACGGTGAGCCACTGCATGGTGGAACTGCACAAGGATATAGCGATGGTTCAACATGGACTCGCGGCCAAGCATGGGGGATTTATGGGTTTGCGCTTTCTTACCACTATACGAAAAATCCACTTTACTTAGAAACAGCGAAACGTCTGGCTCGTTACTTCTTTGACCGCCTGCCGCAGGATGACGTTGTGTACTGGGATTTCAATGCGCCTGTGAATGCAGAAACGAAACGCGATAGCTCCGCTTCCGCAATTGCTTCAGCAGGAGCACTTGAGTTGTTAGAACATTTGGCTGCTGATGATGCGGACCGTGCTTATTTGGAAAATGCGATCCAACGCTCCATGGCCGGCCTAGTGAAATCGTATGCAACAATCGGCAAACCTGATGCGCAAGGTTTTATTGAGCGCGGCTCCTACAGTGTTCGCGGTGGAAATGCACCTGACGACTTCATGATCTGGGGAGATTACTACTACTTGGAAGCGCTTGTGCGCATGGAGAAAGGAATTAAAGGTTACTGGTATGAATAATCAAGCCGCAGCCAGCAGTACCCGTTCTGTTTGGGTACAAACCATGCTTCGCATTGCTGATCCCGTTCTTACGGCATTGGCGGATAGAAAACTGCGGGCAACGATGCCTGTTGAAAATAAAAAAGAAGAGCAGCGCCAGTACTCGCATCTGGAAGCTTTTGCCCGTACGCTCGTTGGCATCGCTCCTTGGCTGGAAACGCCTGCGCTGGATGCAGAGGAGGAGAAGCTTCGGACACATTACGCCCAGCTTGTGCGTACAGGTCTGGATGCGGCGACTGATCCTGAATCGCCAGATTTTATGAACTTTAGCCATGGATTTCAGCCAATTGTGGATACTGCTTTTCTGTCGCATGCGATTCTGCGAGCTCCTAACACACTTTGGCATGGACTGGAGAGACGTGTTCAGAGCAATCTGGTGCAAGCCTTGAAAGCGACGAGAACTCGCAAGCCGGGTTTCAACAACTGGCTGTTGTTCGCTGCGATGACGGAAACCGCGCTAAGATTTATGGGCGAGGATTGGGACCAGATGCGTGTGGACTTTGCCCTCAAGCAGCATGAGCAGTGGTACCTCGGAGACGGCATGTACGGCGATGGCCCTCATTATCATGCGGACTACTACAACAGCTTCGTGATCCAGCCCATGCTGGTTGATATCATTGAGCATGTGGATACGCATTATGAAGATTGGGCTGTTATGCGCAAGGATATTTTGGCGCGTGCGCAGCGTTATGCCGCTGTTCAGGAGCGTTCCATCTCCCCTGAGGGGACGTTCCCTGTCATCGGCAGGTCGCTTGCTTACCGGTTCGGCGCATTTCAGGCACTAGCTCAAACAGCACTGCGCCGCGAACTGCCGACCGGTGTTTCTCCTTCGCAAGTTAGATGCGCATTAAGCGCCATTATCAAGCGTCTGATTGAAGCACCGGGCACCTTCGACGAAGAGGGCTGGCTGACGATCGGTTTATGCGGTCACCAGCCTGAACTTGGCGAGCCTTACATCTCAACAGGCAGCCTATACCTGTGCTCCGCTGTCTTCCTGCCGCTTGGTTTGCCGGCAAATGATGCGTTCTGGAGCGATGCGGATGCGCCTTGGACCTCGCAGAAGGTTTGGTCCGGGCAAACGGTTGCCATCGATAAAGCCATCTAAGTTAGAATATCCCAAAAGCGCCTTGTTTCCTAGTGAAACAGGCGCTTTTTTCATGTATACTAAACTTCATGAATTCTTTTATCCCCAAATAGCCTTAATAGTCAATTGTGGATAACTTTGGTGAGCCAGAAGAAAGTAGCGTGACAGTCTTGAATCAAGATTATCAATTAACGGTAGAAGAAGTGCTGGGTAGACCTTTCTTTCAGCAAGCCTATATCGCTGCAGGACAAGAGGGGTTACAGCGACTAGTGCGCTGGGTGCATATCATCGAAGTGATTCAGTTTGAAGAGCTGCTGCAGGGCGGGGAGATGATCCTGACTACGGGGGCCGCCTTCAAGAGCGATACGAAGCTGTTTATGCTCTATTTGGAGCAGCTAATTAATAATAACGTATCCTGTCTGTGCATAGAGATGGGACATTATTTGAGTGCCATCCCGCAGACGTGGATTGACGCGGCGGAAACCTGCCAGCTCCCTCTCATCATTTTCCCTCAAGCGGTGCGCTTTATCGACATTACGCAAGATATTCATGCGCACATCATCAACCAACATCATAAAGCACTCCAAGATCTGGAGAAAATTTCACGAGAGTTCCATCGCATGACATTATCCTCACAAGGGGTTTCCCATGTGCTAGGGCTGCTCCAGAGCAGTACAAAAGCCCAAGTTATCTATATGCCTCAAGATGGCCAACCCAAATTTGTTCCACAGATGGGAAGACGTGAGACAACGCAATGGTTGGAAATTCTGAATAGCCAACTAGAACGAGAATCAACGGCCGGTAATACAGGTTCTCCGGTTGTTTTTGAATTAGACGGACAGACAGTGATCGTACAGCCTGTTGGCGCAATGGGTAAAACCTGGGCCCATATTATTCTCGTTCTAGGTCGTAAACCACAGGAGTATGAGTACTTAATTCTGGACTCCGCCTCTTTGTCGATCGCGCAGGATTTATTGCGCAAACGATATATGGAAGAGCGCAAATTGTACTCGCAAACCTTATGGGTAGACGATCTGCTCCATCTTCGCATTCGTGACGAGGAACAGATCAAAGTCTTGATTGGCCAAGGTTTTAAACAGCTGAATGAACTGCCTTATCATGTTATATTAATAGAATTTGAACATAGACAGATCGAAAATCAATCCATGCTTGATGACGGTGATGGCATAGAATCTGCCGGTATTCACCTTTCATTAGCCGCACGTTCCATATTTGAGCAGCACACGTTCCATCCTTTATTAACTTTGAAAAATAACCGGCTTGTCGTCGTAGCTTTTGACAAAACGTCCAAACGGCCGGCCAAAGAAAGGCTACAGCAGGTATTTCAATCGCTTCAGTTCTTGAAAGCTGAGGAAGAGATGGAACTGACCATCGGAGTCGGTCAAAGCAACCGTGGCTTCTTGCAAGCCCACCGAAGCTATCAAGAAGCGCTTCAAGCGATTTCACTTGCTCCGACGCTGCAGGGCAAAGTGCAGTTTTTTGACGAGCTGGGCGTATTTCAACTGCTCTTTCATATTGCCGATAAGCATATTCTGCAGTCCTTTGTCCGTACGTATTTAGGGCCGATTATCGATTATGATCAAATGAAAGGCAGCGAGCTGCTGCGTACACTTAAGGTTTATCTGGACAGTGACGGGTCTAAGCAAATTGCAGCCCAACAGCTTTTTATCGTTCGGCAATCCCTTTATTACCGTTTGGAGAAAATAGAGGAGCTGCTAGGCGCAGATTACATGCTTCCTGAGAAACGGTTAGCGCTGCAGGTCGGAATCCGGGCGTATCAACTGCTTTATCCTGAAATAAAATTGTGAAAAAAAACCGGACAGATTTTTGACAATTTGTCTAATGGAACAAGAACGGATCCCTCTTATACTTGGAACTATCAAGTGAAGACGGATCCTTTTTCGTGGGTCCCTAGGAGAGGTAGATGCAGAATGATTATTGGGGTACCTAAGGAAATAAAAAATAATGAGTTTCGTGTAGGCATGACGCCTAGCTCCGTGCTTTCTTATACAAAAGCAGGGCATGAAGTGTTGGTAGAAACCATGGCAGGTCACAGTATCGGGTTCACGAATGAAGATTACGTACAAGCAGGAGCGACGATTGTCGCGGCAGCATCGGACGTTTGGGCAGCTGAAATGGTTGTCAAAGTAAAAGAACCGCTTCCAGAGGAGTATGGCTACTTCTATGAAGGTTTGATTTTATACACGTATCTTCACCTTGCACCTGAGGCTGAATTGACACATGCACTAGCTCGCAACAAGGTAACCGCAATTGCGTACGAAACCATTCAGTTGGACAATGGCAGTCTACCATTATTGACGCCAATGAGCGAAGTAGCAGGCCGCATGTCCGTCCAGATCGGCGCGCATTTCTTGGAGAAAGCGCACGGCGGCAAAGGGATTCTGCTAGGCGGCGTACCTGGTGTTGAGCCTGGAAAAGTAGCTGTCATCGGCGGTGGAATCGTAGGAGCAAACGCAGCGAAAATGGCGATTGGATTAGGCGCTGATGTTACGATCGTGGATCTGAATCCGGATCGTTTGCGTCAATTGGATGATCTTTTCCAAGGACGTGTGAAAACGATCATGTCTAGTCCGTATAATATCGCCGAAGTCGTGCGGCAAGCTGATTTGGTCGTCGGCGCTGTACTTATTCCTGGCGCTCGCGCACCACGTCTCGTGACGGAAGAGATGGTCAAAACGATGAGTCCCGGCAGCGTGATTGTGGACGTTGCGATCGACCAAGGCGGTTCCATTGAGACGATAGATCGCATCACAACGCATGACCAACCGACTTACGAGAAGCATGGCGTCATTCACTACGCGGTGGCGAATATGCCTGGTGCCGTAGCTCGCACGTCGACATTGGCGCTGACGAATGTGACTACGCCTTACGGCTTGCAAATTGCCGGCAAAGGGTATGTGCAAGCTGCACTGGACAATAGAGCCATTGCCAAAGGGATTAATGTTGTAGCGGGGCACGTTACTTACAAGGCTGTCGCTGAGGCGCATGGCTACTCATATACGGACATTCTTTCTCTTTTAAAATAAGTATAAAAAAACCGTCAGGAAGTTCTTCCTGACGGTTTTTTTATATTAGAACGCTGGAACGATAGCGCCTTTGTATTTGTCTTCAATGAACTTTTTCGTGTCAGCGGAGTTCAATTCTTTAGCCAGTTTTTGCATAGCTTCGGAATCTTTGTTGTCCGGACGAGCAACGAGAATGTTCACGTAAGGGGAGTTTTTGTCCTCGATGAACAGCGCATCTTTCGTAGGATTCAAGTTTGCTTGAAGCGCGTAGTTCGTGTTAATCAGAGCCAGATCGAACTCACCGATCGTACGCGGCAGCATAGCCGGGTCAAGCTCTTTAATTTGAAGTTTTTTGCTGTTTTCGACGATGTCTTTCACAGTTCCTTTAATGCCAACGCCATCTTTCAGTTTGATCAAACCGTTTTTCTCCATCAAAGCTAGCGCACGGCCCGCATTGGACGGGTCATTCGGAATAGCGACAGTCGCGCCATCTTTCAACTCAGCAGCGGATTTCACTTTTTGAGAGTAAGCACCGAACGGCTCAATGTGCACGCCTACGACTTTTACAAGATCTTGCTTTTTATCAGCATTGTATTGATCAAGGTAGGGTTGGTGTTGGAAAAAGTTTGCGTCCAATTGTTTTTCAAACACTTGCACATTCGGTTGTACATAATCGTTGAATTCGATGACTTCCAGGTTAACGCCTTGAGCTTTCATTTTTGCTTTGATACCGTTCAAAATTTCAGCGTGAGGAACGGAAGACGCGCCGACTTTTAAGGTTACTTCTTTGGCAGGCGTCGTAGCGGCTGGTACTCCAGAAGCAGCTGGCGCTGTGCTAGCTTGGTTCTCAGCCGGTTTTTGCCCACATGCGGCAAGTGCCAGAATGAAGAATAGAGCAACAAGTGAAACAGAAAGCTTTTTCATGATAAAATGACCTCCAATAATCGTGATGTCTTATTTGCGGTTGTATTTGGCGACCATGCGATCCCCAAGCATTTGTAAAAGCTGAACGAAAACGACAAGGATAACGACAGTGACAATCATAATATCCGTACGGAACCGCATATAGCCGTAACGGAGCGCAAGATCGCCAAGCCCGCCTCCGCCTACGACGCCTGACATGGCGGAGTAGGAGAGCAGCGCAACAGCCGTTACGGTAACGGCTGAGATCAAGCCCGAGCGCGCTTCCGGCAGCAGCACGCGCCAGACGATTTGCCATGGCGTTGCGCCCATCGACTGAGCGGCTTCAATGACGCCGCTCTCGATCTCGCGCAGCGCGGATTCAACCAGCCGCGCCAGGAAGGGCGCGGCGGCGATCACGAGAGGCGGGATCGCGCCTTTAACGCCGATCGTGGTGTGCACGAGCGCCTTCGTGATCGGAAACACCGAGATCATGAGAATAACGAAGGGCACGGAGCGCAGGATGTTCACGATCAAGGAGAGCACCACATAAAGCGGCATATTTTGCAACAACTGTCCTTTGGAAGTAAGGAATAAAATAATGCCAAGGGCTAAACCAATGATGATGGTGAATAGGAGCGACCACCCCAGCATGACAAGCGTATCGCCGGTTGCTTTGGCAATCTCAGCCCAGTTAATCTCCCAGGTCATATTCATGGGGCTATCACCTCCACATCCATTCCTTCTTGCTTCAATTTAGCAATAACAGCCTCGATTTCCTCTTGATGTGCACCGGATAATTGCACGACCAGTTGGCCGTACGGCACTCCTTTCATGGAAGAAATGGTGCCTTGTAAAATAGCGAAGGTGACATTCGTCGATTTGACGGTCTCGAAGAGAATCGGTTCATACGTCTTAGCCCCGATATACGTAATTCGAATGACGGTTCCTTGCGTATTTTCCCTGTTCAGGTTCATACCGTCTTCAGATACGCTGCTTGCGAAATCAGCTACCTGTCCAACAAAATCCTTCGTTACCGGATGCTGAGGTTGAAGGAACACATCTAGTACTTTCCCGGTTTCGACGATCAACCCTTTCTCCATGACAGCAACGCGGTCACAAATCGCGCGAATAACCTGCATTTCATGCGTAATCAACAGGATCGTAATGCCAAGTTTCCGGTTAATATCAAGCAGCAGAGCGAGAATGGCATTCGTTGTCTGCGGATCAAGGGCAGAAGTGGCTTCGTCGCAGAGCAGAATGTCCGGATGGTTAGCTAGCGCTCTGGCAATACCGACACGCTGTTTCTGTCCACCCGAAAGCTGGTTAGGGTATTTACCGGCATGGTCCTGCAGACCCACCAATTCAAGCAGCTCTTTAATCCGTGCTTTTATTTCAGCTTGACCCATACCGGCCAGTTTCAGCGGGAAAGCGATATTATCGGCAACCGTAGAGGAGGATAGCAGATTGAAATGCTGAAAGATCATGCCGATCTTGCGGCGCTTTACTTGCAGCTGCTTGGCATTTAAACTTGTCATGTCTTCGCCGTCGATGGTGATGCTGCCCGAAGATGGACGTTCAAGTAAATTTACGCATCGCAGCAAGGTACTTTTCCCGGCGCCGGAGTGTCCGATGATGCCGAAGATTTCTCCGCGATCGATATGTAAATGGATCTGCTGGATGGCCGGTACACGTCCCGGTATATCCTCGTACACTTTTTGTAAGTTCTCGATATGAATCAGGATGAATACCTCCTATCCCAAGCAAATAATGATGACTATATATTTTGACCAACGGTAGATCATTTTATAAGAAATTGTAAAGGGAAGCAACAGCCAAAATATGAAAAATGAATGTTCCAACACGCATTGACGATGCATATGTTTGCATATAAACTTAAGTTAAACGTTTCAACTAAAAAAGATAACGCTTTATTATACAAATAAAACGTTATCTTTGATGAAGGACGCAAGGGGATGACAAATTTGACGAATTTGCAACAAAGACAAAACGAAATCAAATCAAAGGTAGCCGCAGCGGCCTATCAACTGCCAATACTAGAAAGCGGCTTCTTATTTCTTCAAGATGTTCGAGATAATTTCTATTATGCTTCTTATTTATTTGCCGCTTCGCAAGAGCAAGAAATGGAATTTACCGGTGACCGCCAATTGGCAAAAAGCAAAGCGGAAACCATTCTCCAACGTTTACTTGAACTACAGGATCAGGATGCGCAAAGCCCAACTTACGGACATTGGCCGTTAAATTTAAAACCAACGCCGCAGGAAGCTTCTAAAAACACACTCCCCGTGGAATTGATGGGAAGTTTAATGGTTTATTTTTATGATCGATACTCAGCCGTGCTTAGCGAGCCTTTACGCAGCTCATTTGAGGAAACGCTTCAACATATTTATAAGAGCAATTTTTACCGAAAAAAGGTTGAGCATTACAACCATCACGAAGCCAAATACACGGCTGCCAAACTCATTTTTGGGCAGCACTTTGAAGATAAAGAATTGTTGGAGGATGGTATTGCAAGCTTACGCCTTACACTAGATCGAATTACCTCAATCGGGATGTCCGAGTACGGAGGGCTGCCGTGGTTCTGGCATTGGGTGCAGGCATTTACGTGCGCATGGCAGCTAATGAAGGATCAAGCGCTGAAAGGGCAGCTCGCTCAAATGCTGGATTATTTGTGGCGTATCCGCTCGACGTATTATTTGAGAGGGGCATGGGTAGGACCTCATTCCAGAATTTGGCCGCATGATATGCCTAGGGATACGAATGTCCTGCATGATTATGTGCAGTATGGGGATTTTACGCTCCCTGAGGAAATGCCTCGAACCGAATTTGCAGGTTTCCTTGCGTATGAAGCTCCAGCGGATGCTCGTGAACTCGCCTTGCATCGCAAGGCTCCAGTTGAAGTGAAATTCCAAATTCCCAAGCAGGCGGGAACAGCAGCTAATGATGAGGATGTGCTTCATAGCTATGTATATATCACAGAAAGTTTCGCGGTAGGCGGTATCTACGAGCGCATGCTCGAGTTTGACAATGAGCAGCATCGCTGGGATGTTTCGCTTCCCTTGGATGCTGTGACAGGCGTCAATCATGCTTATTTTTTTCATTCAGCTCCTGGAAATAAAGAAGGAGATTTGCGGCATCAGAGCGAATTTTCAGAAGTGTTTTTTCACCGGAATACCGTCATTGCTGATTATCAAATTCCCGAAAGCCAGCAAGATCAAATTATTGGCTGTTTGCCGGCAGGAGAATGGGTGGAAGATGAGCATGCTTTGTTCGGCATTTGTGGACAAGCGTATATGGCAGTCTATATTCAGCAGTCGTATCAGAGAGAAGTGCTTGCCGACCGTTCCATCATTACGAGCAGCGGCCACAAAAATGCCGTTGTGATTGAATGCATCGACAAACATGACGCGCTGAAAAAGGGGATTGAGGGCGTACGTCAATTCGCAAGCACTATGAAACATAGGCATCCGGAGCACGCTCAGTCCGATGAGGGCGGAGCCGTATTGACTTACACAACGCTGAATGATGAGGTACTTGTTTTCAAAAGCGGCCCTGACCGCGAACTGGGCAGATGGGTTAATGGTCAAGCTGTTCATTTCGCTGCGTACAAGGCCCCTTTAAAATAAAAGAAAAGAGGAGTTATCATGCCATTAGTGGATATGCCGTTAGAGAAGTTGCTCGCTTATGAGGGACGCAATCCCCGACCTGCCGATTTCGATGCTTATTGGGAGCGGGCCATTGCCGAAATGAAAGCCGTTGATCCACAAATCGAGATGCGTCCTAGCGAGTTTCAAGTTCCTTTCGCTGAATGCTTCGATCTTTATTTCACAGGCGTGAAGGGCGCACGTATCTATGCCAAATATATTCGCCCTAAGCACTCATCCACTCCTCATCCAGCTATCGTACAATTTCATGGTTATTCGGGTAATTCCGGCGATTGGTCGGATAAAGTTCAGTATGCCGCTTTAGGGTACTCGTTTTTCTCCATGGATTGCCGTGGGCAAGGCGGCTTGTCCGAAGATGCAGGAGGCATGAAAGGAACTACGCTCAGAGGTCATATCGTGCGCGGATTGGACGATCATCCTGATCAATTATTATTCAGGGATATTTTCCTTGATACAGCGCAGCTGGCTGGTATTGCGATGAGTATGCCGGAAGTGGATGAAAAGCGTGTAGGAGCGATGGGAGGCTCCCAAGGCGGAGCTTTGACGATTGCATGCGCCGCGTTGGAGCCGCGTATTAAGCGATTGGCGCCGGTTTACCCGTTCCTTAGCGACTATAAGCGCGTATGGGAAATGGATTTGGCGAAGGATGCCTATCAGGAGCTGAAGGACTTTTTCCGCCGTCATGACCCGCAGCATAAACGTGAAGAGGAAGTTTTCACCAAATTAGGCTACATCGATATTCAAAATCTAGCCGGGCGAATTCAAGGAGAAGTCATGATGGCTGTTGGGTTAGCCGACACAGTATGTCCGCCTTCAACGCAATTTGCCGCTTACAACAAAATCAAATCGCCTAAAAGCTACGAGCTGTATCCGGATTTCGGACATGAAGGTCTTCCCGGCTTTAATGATAAGACGCTCCAGTTCATGCTGGGCTTATAATGCAAAAAATGACTCTCTCATCGATCGGATGGGAAGTCATTTTTTCATGTCTATTACGATTTGAAATGGACAACCGCACTGTAGAGCATTTTACCTGCATTGGGGTCGAATGTGGTGTGGTGTTGAACGGCATAGACACTCAGTAAGAGCGCTTTGTTATTATCTACTTGTTCGTTGATTTGCTTCTCAAGCGTTCGCAAGTCATAGGCTTGAAAGAACTCAATTTTATTGTCAATTCGGTCTAATATAAAATCCATCTCCGTAATCCTCCTAGGCAACATATGTGAATATTAGATGACTTCTCTATTATAACGTCAATATCTGATATAGGAAGTGGCTTTGAATAGGCGTATACTGTAGGGGGACGCCTAGCAAGATACAAATGTTCCTTCGGAATACTTATTATTCCAGACAACAAGTATTAGGAAGTGATGTCGTTTTGAAGTCAACTAGGTTATTATTTGATTTCCTGAAACTGAAATGGCCGTTGTACATCGTAGCTGCATTGTCAATCTCCGTAGGCAACATTGTATATTCGTATTACCCTAAGCAGCTAGGCGCATTTACGGATCAGCTAAAGGTTGGGGGCTTGAGTAGAGATTTAATTGTGACCTACAGCGTGCAGCTCCTGATGATTGGTATTACATTCGGTGTTTTAACAGCAATTGGACAGTATTTGATTATGCGAAACGGAAGACGATTCGAGTTCGTCGCCAGAAACCGATTGTTTGATCATTTTACACAGCTGGGGGCTACTTTTTACTCCAAAAATGGCGTAGGCAAGCTGCTGAGTTATGTGATGAACGATGTGACAGTCATCCGGGAATCGATCTCCATGGGAATCAACCAGATTGTGAACTCGGCGATTTTAATTATTGCTGTTGTAGTAACCATGCTCTTCAGTTCAATTCCGTTGTATTTAATTCTTGTAAGTATTTTGCCTTTATTGCTTATCCCGATTCTAAGTGTGAAATTTCAACCTATTATCAAAAATCGTTCCTTACAGGTTCAAGAGGCTTTAGGCAAAATGACCGAGTCAGCCGAAGAGCAGTTTGGCGGCATCCGTGTTACGAAAAAGTTCGCGGTCGAACCGATCATGATTGGCAGGTTCAGTGCAACGGTAGACCGGATTCGCGACAACCAACTGAGACTGGTTCGTCTGTCTTCCCTATTTGAAGCATTAATTCCGTTTCTGGGCGCAATATCGCTTATTATCGCGATTGCATTTGGGGGCTATTTGACGATTCATGGTCGGATTACGATTGGGAATTTCGTTGAACTAACGCTATACATACGGATGATGGTCAACCCGCTTCAGCAGATCGGACGTGTTATTAATGCCATGCAGCGGTCCAAAGCATCGCTTGAGCGGATCAATGAGCTGCTTGATTTGAAATCGGAAGTTGTGGAGTCAGAGTTGGCACAACCCTCTCACCTCGATCAAGAGGGGATTCGGATTGAGCATTTGTCCTTCGCTTATCCCGATGATGAGGATGAAGTGCTCCATGATATTTCCCTGACTATTGAGCCGGGTAAATCGATTGGCATTATCGGTAAAACAGGAAGCGGCAAATCCACGCTGGTGAAGCTGATGCTGCGGATTTATGATCCTCCTGAGGGGACCGTTTGGATCGGGGATACCGACATTCGGGATGTAACCTTGGAAAGCTTGCGCAATCAAATCGCTTATGTGCCTCAAGAGGGCTTTCTGTTTAGCACAACCATCCGGGACAACATCGCTTTTTACAAACGGGAATTACCGCTTGAGCACGTAGAACGCGCCGCCAAAAATGCGCAAATCCTGAACAGCATTATCTCCTTTCCCGAGAAGTTTGAGACGAAGCTGGGGGAACGCGGGGTGACTTTGTCAGGTGGCCAGCGCCAACGAACGAGCCTTGCCAGAGGCATCATCAAGGACTCGCCGCTCATGATTCTGGATGACAGCGTTAGCGCAGTGGATTCTGTAACAGAGAAGCATATCATCGACACGATCCGTAAAGAACGTTCCAACAAAACGACGATTTGGATTGCTCACCGGATATCGGCATTAAAGCATACGGATGAGATCATTGTGCTTCACGAAGGTCGAATTGTTCAGCGCGGCACACATCAAGAACTTATTGCGCAGGAAGGCTTGTACGCCGAGCTTCATGCGATACAGGAAGGGGGCAGCCACGATGTCGCGGAGTAAAGAGAGCAGCACCAATGAGCCGAAAGCCGTGAAAACGTCCTTCCGTGCTTTATCCGTTTATGCCAAACCGCATTGGTTGACATTTGCAGCCGTTCTGGTGTGCGCCTTAATGGGCATCGCTGCCGATTTGTTTCAACCCTATCTCGTGAAGATTGCGATCGATGATAACTTGATGATCGGGAAAAATGATTATCATGGACTGCTGATGATTTGTCTGTTCTATGTAGGACTTTCGGTAAGCTCATTATTTTTCAGTTACTTGCAGAACAACTTGCTGCAATTCGCCGGCCAAAGTATTGTAGCCAAAATCCGCAAGGATTTGTTTCAGCACATTTTCAAGCAGTCGATGTCGTATTATGACAAGACGCCTAGCGGCAGTCTAATCACCCATGTATCCAGCGATACAGAGACACTGAACCAGTTCTTCACGCAAGTTTTGTTAAGTCTGGTGCGCGATGGCATGACCTTGATTTTCATCATCGTGTTAATGTACCATCTGGATCCAACGCTAACGTTATACAGTATGATTGTCATTCCAATCATCGCGATTATTGCTATCAGCTTTCGCAGATATATGCGCAAAACGTATCAGCTTTCCAGGACGCGATTGTCTCAAATGGTAGCCTATGTGGCTGAAAATTTATCAGGCATGCATCTCATTCAAGCGTTCCACCAAGAGAATGAACAAATGAAACGTTTTGTAGATCGAAATTCAAGCTACTTTCAGGCAAACTTGCGGGAAATCCGTACGAACGTGTTGTTTAACCGATCTTTTGATATTTTGGGGAATCTATCCGTAGCTTTTATCACATGGGTCGGTGGAATGGCTGTATTTGATAAAACGATTGAGTTTGGTGTGCTTTATGCGTTTATTACGTATATTCGGCAGTTTTTTCAACCGATTAATAACATTACGCAGCAGTGGAATACGCTTCAGTCTACAACGGTGTCAATGAACCGGATCTGGAACATCTTTGCTACCCAGCCGGAAGTAAATGACAAGCAGGACGCGAAAACGATTCCGTTGACCAAGGTGAAGGGCGAGATTCATTTTAACCATGTGAAGTTTGGTTATTTAAAGGATATCTCCGTTCTTGAAGATCTTGAGCTTCGAATAGAACCTGGCGAAATGATCGGGATTGTCGGCGCGACGGGAGCGGGTAAAAGTTCGCTTATTTCCTTGCTCTGCCGCTTCTACGATGTGCAGGAAGGAAGCATCCGGATTGATGGCACGGATATTCGGGATATTGCGCAGGCTAATTTGCATCGCATGGTCGGGTTGGTCCAGCAGGAGCCCTATTTATATGCAGGAAGCATTCTCGATAATGTGCGGATGTTTGATGAATCCGTTGCGCGTGAGGATGTCATCAAAGCCTGCCAATTGGTGGGTGCTGACAGTCTGATCACGAGGTTGAAGGATGGATACGAGACGCGGATCTCGGAAAGAGGAAGCGGCTTGTCTGCGGGTGAGAGACAACTGATTTCTTTCGCGCGGATCATTGTTTTCCAACCGAAAATATTGATTCTCGATGAAGCTACGGCGAATTTGGACTCTCAGACGGAGCAACTGATTCAGACAGCTCTGCAGATTGTTGCGGAAGGAAGGACAACACTTGTGATTGCCCATCGGATCTCGACGATTATTCATGCGAATCGCATTCTGGTTATGAGCCAAGGTCAAATTGTAGAAGAAGGTAATCATACTGAATTGCTTGCTCTGCATGGTTACTATGAGCAATTGTATTTGCACTCTCACGGGAGTATAGACGCGGCGCAATCCATTTCTTAGCTTTAGTCCACAAAATGAGATAGCCATAAAAAGCTTTATCACGTTCCTTATGGGAATGCTGATAAAGCTTTTTTTTACCCTATTATTCTACCAATGGTTATTAAATGGTAACGATTCAACTATATAACAAAAGTACTATATAAGTATAATATTTGGTAAATTGTGTTGTTATATTCAATTTGCTGTACTATACTATTGTATAAAAATGTAAGGATTTTGTCGGCTATTGTCGAAAGAAAGGAGGTTTGCTGCAGCTAGACGTTATTCAGTATGTTTTCTATAAACGATTCTATCCGATAGGAGAGGAAATTATGAGAGAGAGAAGATTGCCGAACGTACAGAAATTGTTTCCCAGTGAGAATGGCAACCAGCAATCACGCCAGATGATTATGCGATTCGTTGAACAAATTTTGACCGGTGTCGATGTGTTGAAAAATCCGGATGGCGTCAACCTCAGAGGCGAAAAAGACCGCACAGACCGCTTTTATAACAACCTCATCCAACATAGCGCGATCCCCTCTGAAAGCATGCCGATGGAGGTAGTCAACTCGGAGTTATTGGCCCTGCTGCACAACCATCCTTATCATACCAAATATTTTCTAACCAATATTCTGCCGATGGCTAGTATACCGGGAATTGTTGGCATGCTTGCAGCGTTCATGGTCAACGGCAACAATCTATGGGATGTGTACGGTCCAGCAGGAGCCGAAGCGGAAGTAAAAGTTATCACCATGATGTCGAAATTAATCGGGTATGATGCCATGAAAAGCGGTGGCTACACAACCTGGGGTGGTCAGGGAGCTGTATTCTCAGGACTGCGTATAGCGATTGCCAAATTTGCTCCGGAAGCCTTGCAGAAAGGCGTTCCAGACAATTTGTACGCGTTTTGTTCCGATGCTGCCCATTACAGCTTATTCAAATCTGTCGAGGCGACAGGAATCGGAACCGATAAATTAATCCGGGTTCGAACGAAAGCTGACAGCTCCATGGATGTAAATGACTTGAAGCTTAAGATGGAGGAGGTCATCGCCCGTGGTGGAATCCCGATTTACATTGTTGCGACAACAGGTACGACGGATGCCATGGGGATTGACGATTTGGAGATGATCCAGGCAACAGCCGGCAAGGTTGCTGCACAGTTTGGGCTGCAAAAACCACATATCCATGCGGATTCGGCGTTGGGCGGATTTTTTGCTTTCTTCCAAGATTATGATTTCACAGCTAATCCCCTAGCGTTTAAAGCTGAGGTATTGCAAGCCTTACAAGCTATACATAGCCGGATGAAACATCTGCATTTGGCGGATTCGCTTTGCTTTGATTTTCAAAAGCTGGGGCAAACCCCTTATCTGACAAGTCTTTTTCTTGTCAAAGAAGCTGCGGATCTAACGTTGATGGACCTGCATCCGGACGAAACGCCATATGTCGGACATCGAGGTTATGGCCAGTATCATACAGGATATACACTGGAATGCTCTCGCATGGCTAGCTCAATCAGCATCTACAGCGCTCTTCTTGCATTTGGCATTCAAGGGTATCAGCAGCTGTTAGCGCAATTCGTTGAGGTTAACCTTGCCTTCCGTGAGGCGCTGCGTTTGGAAATCCCGGAGGCCGTTATTGTTAATGCGGATAATCCCGGTATTATCACGTTATTCCGGCTTTATCCAGAAGGAGGCTCCCGTTTTCAGGAAGAGGTTTCGGGCGCTTGTTCGCTAAGTGAGATTGAACGTAACAACAAGTTTAATGAAATCCTGTTTGAAATTCTTGGAAAGCAGCGGGAACGCATATTTTTCGGCGACACCAAAAAGCATTTGCTGGTGCCAACGAAAGAGGGGAGTTTTACAGCTTTATATGCGACCAAAATTTTCGTGATTTCCCCCTATACGGAGGTTCAGCATGTAGCGGAAATCGTGCAGTATTTGAAAACATTTGTCTCACAAGTTTTTGAGAAATATGCCGAAGCATCTACGATACACGGGAGGTAACAGAAGTGGTTACGCAAAAGCAAGCTCTGACAGATAGAGGGAAACTTTTCAATATGAATGCAGTAAACTGGATCCGTGAACATATTGCCGTAAAAATGACGCTCAGCATTGTTGTGCTGTTGTTAGTTGTCAGCTCGGTATTCTCATTGTCCGGATACTGGGTGAGTAAAGGATTAGCGACGAAGCTTGAGGATCAATTTGTTCTGCGGTTAACGTCAAATATTCAAAACGTATCCAACTATTTAGCTGTCATTCCTGAGCGACCTGAAGATATAACAGACACCAAACACCCAGGCTACGTGCGAATAAAAAAACAATTCGAGGAGTTCAAGAAGCATGACACGTTGGAGAACGTGTATGTATTGACCAAAACTCCCACGAAAGAACAGATCGTAATTTTAACGGATGTTGCCGATGATTACGGAACCGAATACCCGTTTACACCGGAAATGAATGCGGCAATAGCGCAAGATAAACCCATGGTCAGCAATATTTATAAAGATGAATATGGCATTCATAAATCGATATTTGTACCGCTCAGAAACAAAAATGGTGAAAACGTCGGCATCATTGGCATTGATTTGGATGCGAGCGTTATATCCAAAACCTATCAAGAAATGTTCTGGACGATGCTGAGCATAACGCTTATTGTTTTGGCCATTGGCAGTTTGATCGCCTACTTTATTAGTCGTAGCGTAACCAAACCGGTCGTTCATCTCATGCATGTCACAGAGAAGGTCGCTGCGGGTTACTTAACCGAACAAGTCTCCATTGAGCGCACCGATGAGATTGGTAAACTGGCTGCTTCATTTAATGTGATGCGCAGGAACTTGGAATCGCTTATTCGCCAGATGTATGATTCCTCCCATATTATCACTCATACAAGTGAGCAATTGTACCAATCCGCGGATGAGTCAAGCTCCAGTGCAGGACTGGTTGCAGTTTCTATGAACAGTATGTATGACGGTGTAGCGGAAGTTGTAAGTTCCATATCAGAGAGCACGTCATCCATCGTTGAGATCAACTCCGAACTGACGGAAGTCACGACGGAAGTCAAAGAGATGCAGGAGATGGCGCATAAAGTTGGGGCGCAATCGGTTGACGGTCAGCAGCTCGTCGAGAAGACGCTGCATCAGATGAATGTGATTCAGCAAGAGATGAAGTCGTCGCATGAAGCCGCTCTTCAATTAGGAAATCGTTCGAAGGAAATCGGAGCGATTATCAACATTATTACGGAGATTGCGCAGCAGACGAATTTGTTGGCTTTGAATGCTTCGATTGAAGCGGCTCGCGTTGGCGAGCAAGGCAAAGGATTTGCCGTTGTTGCCGGTGAGGTGAAGAAGCTGGCGGAGCAGTCATCGAAAGCTGCAAGCTCGATTACGGAGCTTGTGTCCGGCACTCAAAAAGACAGCCGGCTGGTCATGGAAAGCATCGTCCAGGGTAATCATGCTGTTGAGCAAGGGCAGACCTGGATTAATGATACATATGAAAATTTCAAAGTCATTTTCAATGGTATTTCCGTGTTTTCCGAGCGGACTGATCATTTGTTGAATACGCTGGAGAGAGCCGTGCGATCTTTCGAGATCATCTCCCGAGTGATGCACAAAATTTCGGGCATTACCGAAGATCAGTCTGCCGGGTATGAAGAAGTTGCAGCCGCTGCGCAAGAGCAAAGCGCTTCGATCGAAGAGATTACATCGGCGATTCGCCAATTAGCGGAGATGGCGGTTGAGCTGCAAAAGTCGGTGAAAAGCTTCAAGCTATCTGAGCAGTGAATCATGGTTAAAAGTTGACTAGCCAGCTTCTGGCTAGTTTTTTTGTGTTTAAGCACATAAGCTAATGAATGATTAGCTAGGCTAATGATGGGGTACTAGGAATAGTTAGTACTTCTCAAAACGTATAACTCAAGTACAATGAGAATTAAGACGAGAGGGGGTTATGCATCATGAATTCGAAATGGATTACGATTCAATTAGGCTATGTACTGGGAGCGAGTTCCTTGCTAACGGCCATTGTATATTTCTTCGCAACCAACTGGGAGCAATTAAACCGCTGGGAAAAGTTTGCGCCCGCCTTTTTGCTTATTCTAGGCTTCTATGGATTATCGGTTTGGCTTTCCCATCAAGCGGGTCGGCAATTTCTAAGCAGGCTTAGCTTGTTTGCAAGCTGCGTTTCCTTTGGTGTAGGAGCAGGGCTCATTGGTCAAACCTACAACTCTCATGCTGACAGCTACACGTTGTTTGCGATCTGGTTTATTCCGGCCTTTCTTTTTGCCATATGGACGAGGTGGCAGCCCTTTTACATCCTGTCGTATATTCTTGGACATTTGGCTTATTGCTTTTACTTTTTCCCGCAAGGGCAAGGAAGATCTGATTCGGAAGGCGTCCAAATCGCAATCTGGGTAGGATTAGCTATTGTGAATGGTATTCTCTATCTGCTAACAGAGCGTGGGAAGTTAAACTCGTCCTTTTTGAAATGGATTTCATTTCAAGCGGCAATAGGTATACTGCTCATGCTTTCAAATTCATACGCATTCGAAGATTATGGGGTGTTCATGAATCTGCCCCTGATTGCCGTTCTTGCTGCAGCGGTATGGTATTCCCATAAAATGCGCAACAAAGCCTATCTGTTGTTCTCAGGCTTATGGATTTCAGCCACGATTACGTTTAAATACATTGAACTCATCGTTCGCCATTATAATGAACTTTTTTTCATCATAAGTTTGCTGTTTGTCATTGTATTCATCGGGGCAAATGTGAAGTTCATGTCATTTATCCGGGCATGGCAGCCTGCCGAGAAGCCAATGAATGATGGACTCGAAGGTGAGGCAGGAGAGGGAGCCAAATCGGAAGGGGATTTTACCAAATGGGTTGTGCGTGTTCTCACGGTTTCCGTCGTTATTATCGGATCGCTGCTAGGCAGCCTGACGGTAATCGGGATTGTTACGTTGGTGCTGGGATTTGAAAACCCTGAGAATGTGTTAATGGGTTTTGGACTTGTCGTTGTGACATGCATGATCTTTTTGAAAAAGTTAAATGCGCTAGTGAGGTACACCATACTCATCAGCGGACTGCTTCTTGGAGCGGGAGCGGCTGTGTTTGCAGAAAATGTCCCAGTTCTATTCGCTTTCTTAGCGCTTACAATCGCCGCGTTTATCTACATTGCCGGTATGGTGCATCGGATTTTTTTCTTACTTGCAGCAATTTTAATCACAGCTGCGATACTAACCAATTGGTTCGATAATAGTATTGTCATTTTGTCAGTGATATCTGGTTTATTATTCGTCCTGTTTGCAGGCGGGCAGGTCATCCCGAATGCTGCAGTTAGGCAGCCGGTGCTCTATAGCAGCTATCCATCATTTCTTTTCACATTGTTTGTGTTAACTTTCATGACCGAATCTGCTTGGTATTATGTCACCAACGCCCTGTTCTTTGTTCTAGTTGTGATTGCCTTAGTCGTTAGCAGGCAGCTGCATAGCCGTTGGATATTCGCTTGGTCGATGGGATTCTGGACAGCTTTCCTCGTGTACAAATATTACGATTTAGCCTGGAAGCTGCTGCACAAATCGATTACGTTCGCTATGATTGGGATCTTGATTCTGATCTTTACCGTTTGGTATGAAAAAAGACATCGCCTTGAAGCTGCTGAACCCGAAACGGCTGCTGGGGCAAACGTTAAGGCAAATAGGCTCCTTATTGCCGTGCTGGTGGTGCTACAGATCGCAGCTATGTCGATACAAATTGGCAAAAGTGAGTGGCTGCTCTCCCATGGACAGCTCATCAAGCTCCAGCTTGAACCTTTGGACCCGCGTTCGCTTATTCAAGGGGATTACGTACGTTTGCGCTACACGATTTCTGAGCCGCCTATTTCCGATATGAAGAACGGTGATTTGAGATCTAAGAAAAAAATATCTGTCGTACTCGCTCCGAACACAGCTACAGACGTATACGAATTCAAACGTGTCTATACGAAAGGGGAAGAACTCGCCCCGGGAGAGGTCCGCATGAACGGTACCCTGCAAGGGTACGAGCGGATTGAATACGGCATTGAAAATTATTTCATTCCGGAAGGAACGGGCCGTACCTACGAACAAAATGCCAAGTTTGCGGAAGTGAAAGTATCTGCAAGTGGTGATGCCATTCTTGAGCGCCTTGTGCTGCAACAAAGTGTTGTTCAATAAAGATTAATGTGGTAAAATTACCCGATCTTTGCAAGCAAAAGAGAGGGGTAGCTGTTCGGATGTGGCTCATGTATTCCGTACTTGCGGCTTTCAGTTTCGGGCTGCGAGGCATTCTGTATCACTGGTCCAGCCAGCAATCATTAAACCGGAATGTGCTGCTATGCGGCACATTTTTCATGGGGGCGTTAATTAGCGGCAGCTGCGCCCTTCTTTTACATCAAGCTTGGACCGTGCATGCGCTGATTGGCGTTCAAATGGGACTGTTTTCCTTCGGGGCCAATGCCAGCATGTTCAAAGGTTTTGCCGTAGGGAAAGCGTCGTTGGTCGCGATTCTCACCGGTCTGCCTTCCGTTGTTGTGGTATTCGTTGCATATCTGATTTGGGATGAACGACTTAACATCATGCAGTTTCTAGCCTTTGTCATTATTGTTATCGGGATTTTGGTCGTGCGTTACTCCAATGATATTACGCTCAAAAATTTGCAAGGCGCCGGCTGGGGAGCACTGGCATTGATTCTATTTGCCGCCAATGACTTATCCAGCAAGTGGACGACCTTGGTAGCGGCCCCGTTGTTTCCAACGTTATTCTGTATGTTTGCTACTGGAACCGTTTGCTTTGGTTTGTGGTGGTTGCGAGATCAGAAGCAAGGTAATCATCATCATGCACAGGTTAAAGTGGCAGCCACCACAGGCTGGACGGAACGACGGACTTTTCTATTTGGCATGATCGTGGGCATTACGAATGTGGTCGGCATGATTTTCATCCTTCATGGATTTGATCATGGCAAGGCAGGCCTAGTTTCAGCTGTTGTTGCATTGAATGTACTGATCGTTCTTTTGTACACGCGTTTTGTCATGAAGGATAAATTTTCAAAGATGGAACAGTCTGGATTGGCCTTAGCGTTTATTGGCATCTTAATGATGAAGTTAGTTGCCTCTTGACAACTTCAGCATATTAAAGTAATATTCAGTCAATTCATAACTTGATATGTAACATTGATGAACAGGACAGTAGTTCTTGTCGGACAGTCGCAGCGAGCCGGAATTGGTGGGAACCGGTACGAATGTCAGGAACGAAACGGACCTGGGAAATGGTCTTCCGAAATGAGCAGTAGGGAGATCCGGCATAAGCCGTTATCGTTGGAGGGGTTAAATCTGTAGATTTAACACTTAGAGTGGTACCGCGGGAATGAACAGCTCTCGTCTCTTATTTAGAGACGGGGGCTTTTTTGCATGTAAAAGAGGTCATTTGGGAGGAAAATACGATGATTCAGCAGCTATTAACCGTTGAAATTGAGCAGCACGTCGAAGCCATGTTTCAGGAATCCGGTACACAGCGTCCAGCTACTTTAAAAATTTTCACCGAGCATCCGGCGCACCCGGAACATGGAGATTACAGCTCCAACATTGCTATGCTTTTGGCTAAAATATTGCGAAAGTCCCCCTTGCAGATCGCCGGGGAGCTTCAAAGCCGCATCGAACAGAACGGGCTTGTTCAAGGTTTGTTTAGTAAAGTAGCTGCTGTTGCACCCGGCTTTCTGAATTTTTATATCAACTGGGATGCTTGGGCTAGTGGGGAATATCAAGCTCCAACGAAGCGCACCAGCCGTAGCAAACAAAGCAAGGTGTTGGTGGAACATACCTCCATCAATCCTAATAAAGCCGCGCATGTCGGTCACTTGAGAAATTCCTGTATCGGTGACTCTTTGTCGCGTATGCTCTCGCATGCCGGGTATGAAGTGGAGGTTCATAATTATATTGATGACCTTGGGAATCAATTAGCCGATACGGTGGTAGGCATTCTTCATACGCAAACCGAGGGGAGTTTTCCGCGATTCGGAGATTTTTGTTGGGAAACCTATGCTAAGGTGAATCAGGCCTATAAAGATCAGCCGGCGTTAGCCGAGCAGCGTTCTGTGGTTCTTCATGCCATTGAAAGCGGGACATCGAATCTTGCGTGGATGGGTGCTTTGGTTGCGGAGCGAATTGTGCGTGAGCAGTTGGATGAAATGAAACAATTCGGCATTTCCTATGACGTGCTGGTTTGGGAAAGCAGCATTGTTCGTGCAGGTTTTTGGGATACCACCTTTGAGCTGCTGAGCCAAACGGAGATGTTTCATAAGGTGACGGAGGGGAAACTGGCAGGCTGTTGGGTACTGAAGAACCTAGAAGAAGGAGGAGAAACCCCAGCGGACAACCAGGATTTTCAAGGGGATAAAGTGCTTGTTCGTTCAAATGGCATTCTCACCTACACTGCAAAGGATATCGCGTATCACCTGTGGAAATTCGGACTGCTGGAAAATGATTTTGTGTATAAAAAATGGGAGGATGGCTTATGGTCAACGGCTGCCCAAGGAAGTAAGAAAACGATCGGGCGCGCAGATATGGTCATTAATGTCATTGACTACCGTCAGCAGTATCCGCAAGAGATGGTAAAGTTGGCACTTGAAGTGCTTGGTTATCAGCAGCAGGCCAGTCAACTCAAGCATGTAAGCTACGGTGTTGTTTCTTTAAGTCCCGATACAGCGGCAGGGCTTGGTCTGGATACTTCCGAAGGCAAAAGTTCCTACGCGATGTCAGGTCGTCAAGGCATTGGCATTAAAGTCGCAGACCTGCTTGATCGCATGGAGAAAGTGATCGATGCCAAACGATCAAGAAAAGCGGGAATCTCCAGCAGATCCATCGCCGCGGCTGCGATCCGTTACTATTTGCTGAAATATCAGCTGCAAACCGAAGTGATTTTTGATCTCGAGCAGGCGACTGAGGTGACTGGGAATACAGGCGTTTATTTGCTTTATGCCTACGCCAGAGCGAACCGTATTTTGGATAAAGCGAAGGCGGACGAACGTCTGCAAGCTATAGCGGCCACGTTCCATGGACCCCTTCTGGAAGATCAGGAGTACCAGCTGCTGAGGCATATCGCTTACTGGCCGGAAACTTTGGAGAATGCCACTGCACAGTTGGCTCCTAGTTTGATTTGTCATTATGCGTTTGAATTAGCCTCTCTGTTCAATCATTTTTATAGCGCATGTCCGGTTTTAAAAGGGAGCGAAGCGAGTATTTCCCACCGCTTGTGGATCACACAAACGGTGAAAGCTACCCTTCATGAAGCGCTTGAATTGCTTGGTATGCCGACTCCTAAGCGACTATAAAGAGGGGGTGGTGATGAATGCAGCGTAAAACAAACAAAAAATCGAGCTACAGCAGCGGAAAAACAAAAGTGAGAGTCAGACAATCTGCGAGCGCAACCATTGGTCAAGGCGGGAACTCGATCTCGGTAAACGCTTCTGAGGTTGGCGTCGTCCGCATTCGTCCTTAAAAATGCAACAATAGCTTTCTGATCTGGATTAAATGCGGTACAATAGGGATATTCGTGCCAATATGAATGATTCAGGAGGCTTTTACCACAATGACAGAAAAAGAGATCGAAACACAAACCGAAGAAAATAACGCACAAGATTTGGAACAAGAACAGGCCCAGATCATTATGACTTGGTTTCAGCACATAAACGAAGTTATGAAGGCGCAATTTCCCGAATATGAAGTCGAGGGACAAATCGGAAATAACCCAACGTATGGCCCGATGTTTGCTTTTACACTTAAAAAAGATGAGAAGTTCACATCATGTGGATTTTTCCTCAATGAAATTATGAGAAACTTCCAAACCAATCCAAACGCCGGACTCTGGCTTTCTTCCTTCTTTGTGGACTTGCTGAGAAGCCCGGAGAATCATCCGCTGCCTAATCCGCCGCAAACGGAAGACCAAGCAAAAGAACTTCTGGATAAACATATTGTTCCTTACTGCGCATCAGCTGTTCGTGAAGAATTCCCTGATCAAAAGATTTATGTTGATTTAGAGCTTCATGAAGAGCATGGTCCGGTTCTGGAAGCCGGCTTCGTTGCAGTGCAAGACGGGAACAACACTTGCGCCCTTCCGTTGCAATATTTAATGACTTTATTCTTATTGAACCGTGATCCGGCTGAGCCTCTGATTCAAGCGATGTACCGTTTGTATGAGGAAAATAATTTAGGTCAAGCTTAGTTTCGCTAAACATAAAAGAACCGTCAGGAGCAATTCTTTCCTGACGGTTTTTCTTGTTTAACGCCCAAGCGACTTATAATCCGCATAGCTCCTTATCCTTGGAACGGAGGATATAGTTTCCAATTGCGTATATTTCATGGCATGCGAAGTGTTAAACAGCACGACAGAGTCTGTTTGACGCAGCCAGCCACTGTCACAAAGCTCGATTAAGCCTGCCCAGGTTGCAGAACCTTCTGGCGATGAAGAAATGCCTTGAGCGCCTAAAGCACGTGTGGCATCGGCGATCTGGCTCTTGGATAAGGCGAGCGCTGTACCGCCGCTTTCCTTAACGATCGCTAAGATCAGAGGCAAATCAGGCGGCTGGGGCACTCGCATACCTGTCGGACTAGGCTTTTGGCCTGCTCCGGCTTGACCTCTTGCAGCTTGCGGCAGCAGGCCGTCGACGATGGGTTGGCAGCCTTCTTCCTGCACGCAAACGAACCGTGGCATGGGTCCGTCAACCCAACCAAGTGCTTTGAGCTCATGATAGGCTTTCCACATGCCAATAATTCCGGAGCCTCCGCCGGTCGGATAGATAATAACGTCGGGAAACGTCCATCCGAGCTGCTCGGCGAGCTCAAGTCCCATTGTTTTTTTGCCCTCTACGCGCCCAGGTTCCTTCAAAGTGCCGACATTTACCCAGCCTTGCTCCTGCTTGCCGGTTTCAATAATCGCTGCGGCATCATGAATTAAGCCATCCACAAGAAAGGTTTCCGCCCCATAGAGTGGACACTCCTCTACAATGAGCGGTGGGCAATCCAAAGGGATGAATACCGAAGTCTTAATCCCGGCATGGCTCGCATAGGCAGCGAGTGCGCCAGCGGCATTGCCATTGGAAGGAACCGCCGCACGGGTTGCTCCCGATTCTTTCAGGAGTGAAACGGCGACGGAAAATCCTCGTGATTTGAAGCTTCCCGTCGGGTTCTGTTCTTCGCGTTTAATCCATAGCTGCCTAACGGGCAGCTTTTGTTCCCAATTCTGTAAGCGAACTAGCGGGGTCCAGCCTTCGCCTAACGTGATGATACAATCCGGGTTGCTCACCGGAAGCAGTTCGTTGTATCTCCACATGGATGGGTAGCGAGTCTGTAATGCTTCCTTCTTCATTGATTTGCTCAAGTGCTCCAAGTCGTAATCGACCAATAACGTGCCGCCGCAAGTACATTTCATGTCTTGATAGCGGAAAGGGAGCTTTGCCGAACATCGTGAGCAATAAAGCCCCAATTGTTTCATTCTCTGGGCCTCCTCGCCGTTTTCAGCGGGAAAACGAATGGTTAGTTAGCATGAATTCGCGTCTGCAAACTCTAATGTAGATTATTACAGCCGGGAGAAGATGGAGACGGCTTGTGTCTCTTGCATGTGTTTATTTTTTGTGAAATGACTTGATTCTGCGGAAGAGCGACTTATCTTTTAGTTTCAAAAACAGTTCCAGCATCGGCGCATAGTTGACCTCAATGATCCAAACATGCCCCGCTTTGTCAAAAGCCATGTCGATGCCCATCGTTTTTACCCACCGGTAGGAGGGTCCAAGTGTGGCAGCGCTCTTAAGTGCGACTTTATCAAGCTGTGCCAGCAGATCGGCGGATCGCATGGATTTTAGCTGAGAGTGTTTGAGAGCATGTTCCACAGATACAACTTTGCCGCTGCTCATACGGATATTCGTCACGATAAAACCGGCACCGGCGACTTTGGCCAGCTTACCGGTTACTTGCCACTTCGAATGGGGGTGTCGCTGCACCATCACACGGAGATCAAAAGGCCGCCCGTTAACGGTAGCAAGTGAAATGCGCTGCTGGACAATGAAATTTTTGCCGTTTTTCTTTTTGAGAAAGGCGTTTACTTGATCTTGATTGGTAAATCGTTTCTTTTTCGCCCCGTCTTGGAGTTCGTATTCGGAATTTCCCGATTTTTTTATTCGAATGACGCCATGTCCGCCATAGCTGCCTGTAGGCTTAATAATAACTTGTTCGTATTTGTTCAGAAGTCGCCAGAAGCTGGATTCTTTCAGCCATTCGGTTTCAGGGAGGTTCACGCGGAGCTTCTCCGATTTGCGGAGCAGCTTGTATTTCGTCCACTTACTGGTGCTGAGTTTACTCATAGGACTTCACTTCTTGCTCTTGGATGATGACGTCATGCTCCTCGACCCTGATAACCTGATTCTCTCCATCTACAAATACAACCTGGGGCTTTAAGGAGGCAATTTCAGCTTCATTCATCAAACCCATACTCAAAATGATGACAAGATCTCCGGGTTGGAAAAGATGAGCGGGCGGACCGTTCAGTCCGATTTTTCCGCAGCCTTCTGTCGCAGGGATTGCGTATGTTTTCCATCTTGTGGCGTTGCGTAGGCTGGTAACCTGAACCATTTCATAGGGTAAAATGTTCGCTTTACGCATTAACAAAGCATCTATGGTAATGCTTCCGACGTAATTCAGATCAGCTTCCGTTACCGTAGCGCGGTGGATTTTACCTTTACACATTAGTCGCTGCATATGCAGTAGCTCCTTTATCATCACATTGGGTGTTCATCACAACGTATGAATAGGGCAAGTCATCTTGTGTAGGCCAGCGCCTGTTTGTGAAAAAAATGGGTTCATGCCACCGTGAAATGGTAGCTGTGATATAATTTAGTTATCTTAAGTGCTAAATCATCTAGGGAGTGAGCCATTCTGCAGCCTTTTTTCGTGATTGAAAATGTACATAAGAACCATCCAAACGGAGGGGGAACTCCACTTTTTAAACAAATCAGTGTGGTTGTAAGGCCAAAAGATGTTATAGCGATCCAGGGGCCATCCGGGCAAGGGAAGAGTACGTTATTACGGGTTTTAGCCGCATTAGACACCATTCAGAGTGGTCGTATATCCTTGCTTGGACGTCCTGTTGACAGCTGGGGACCATGCGAATGGCGGAAACGGGTATGCTATGTGCCTCAACAACCGGCCATGCTGCCGAAGACCGTGGAAGACAATTTAGCTTTGGTGAGCAAGCTCCATCAGCGCAAGTTTGATCAGCCTCTGGCAAAGAGATTAATGGATGAGGTTGGGCTGGGGGACCTTAGCTGGTCTCAGAATCCTGCGGAGTTGTCCGGCGGACAAAAACAACGGGTTCAGCTTGTTCGTTCCCTGTTATTGGGATCGGATATTCTTTTACTCGATGAAGCGACCTCAGCGCTGGATGCCCAGAGCAAGCAAGCGGTGGAGTCGATGCTGATGAGATGGAAAGAAGAAAGGGGAACGGCGCTTGTTTGGGTGACCCATGAGCAGGAGCAGGCTGAGCGAGTGGCCAATCGGTTTTGGTATTTGGAGAATGGGGACTTATCAGAAACAGTGAAAAAGGACGAGTTAACTTCTTTTTCCCTTGATCAAGGGGGAGTGGAGTAATTATGTCAGCAGTTGCTTTGGGCTTTACGCTAACTTTTATCATGATTACGATGGTTTTATCCAGATGGCAAAAACTGGGGCTTGAAAAAGACATTGCATGGGGAACCATTCGTGGTGCTTTACAGCTTCTATTCATAGGCTACGTGCTTCATTTTGTTTTCCAAACCGAACATTTGGGACTTATTATAGGAATTATTGCGGTAATGATCATGATAGCTACACAAAATGCGGGGAAACGAGCAAAAGGGTTAAAAGGAATCCATTGGCGAATAGCAGCAGCAATTGCCATAACGGAAATTCTAACGATGGGATTGATGCTCGGCCTCCAAATTATCAAACCAACGACGCAATTCATCATTCCTATAAGCGGGATGACAATTGGAAGTTCCATGATTGTCTGCGGTCTGTTTTTGAACCAGATGAATCGTGAAGTAGGGTCCTCCCGCGACATGATTGATGCCCTTCTTGCATTGGGAGCAACACCGAAACAGGCCATCCAACAAGCACTTCAGCGTTCTGTTAAGGCTAGTATGATTCCTACGATTGACGGGATGAAGACGGTTGGATTAGTTCAGTTACCCGGAATGATGACAGGCATGATTATTGCAGGTTCGAGTCCAATTGAAGCGGTGAGGTATCAAATTTTGATTTTGTTTGCGTTCACGGCTTCGGCAGCAATGACAGGAATTATTTTAAGTATTTTGAGCTACAAATTATGGTTTACCAAAGAGATGACGTTAAAGTAAGGAAAGGTTATTTCCCGGGGAATCCCAATGAAAAAAGCGTCCGAATCCATTCGGGCGCTTCCTGTATTCTCATATTAATTTAAGGCCACTAATTAATACCAGGCTGGCAATAATCGTCCGCAGGACGTTGGTCGGAGCCTTGGTGGCTAGCATGCTGCCGATTAGTACGCCAGGAATTGAGCCAAGTAGAAGGTTGATAACGAGTGTGTAATTGACATTCCCCATGCTGGCGTGCAAAATACCTGCTGTCGTTGCCAGAAAAAATGCATGTGCGATATCTGTTCCGACAAGTTGTGCTGGAGCCATGCGGAAGAAGTAAAGCATGGCAATGGCATATAAGGAGCCGGAACCGATGGAGGTTATGCCTACGATGAATCCAAGAACCGCGCCGATGGTGATGGTCAGACCGCGTTTCTCTTCCAAGCTTTTGAGCTGCCAACGGTTTTCTTTGATCTTATGGCCGAAGAAAACTTTGAACAAGGTGGCAAAGGCAACCAGAATCAAGACGTAGCCGAGCGCGTGTTTAATAATGACTTCTTGATTATTATAAAACGAGTTGAACAATTTCAGGAAGATTACCGCGACGATGACGCCGGGAATGCTGCCCATAGCTAACATTTTGACGAGCTTAAAATCAATCGTTTTCTGCCGCCAATGCTGAATGGTGCCGAAAAGCTTCGTGATGGAATTATAAAGCAGGTCTGTTCCGACGGCAATAGAAGGATGAATACCGATTAGGATCAAGATGGGGGTGAGCAGCGAAGCTCCGCCAACACCGGTTAATCCAACCAAAAAACCAACAATTACACCCATAAACAAAATACTCAAAGTCATGTAGTCATGTCCCCTGTTCAATTACCCACTATTTCAATTGGATTAATTTTATTATATGCATTAGCCATATGTAAAGAATTTTTTTGCAGGCAGTAGTTTCGAGCCATAGCAACCAAATCTCTAATCACGCTATTCATTAGATAGCGAATCAGTTACAATATATGGATGTGACTAAGAAGACAGCATAAGGAGGTACATAAGAAAAATGATGAGTAGTAACCGAAGCAATCGAACGACGGTTATGGTCAGCATCGTACTTGCGATGCTAGTGGCGTCTATGGATGCGACCATAGCCAATACGACGATGCCGATCATTGTGAAGGAAATTGGCGGTAGTGACCTGTTCGCCTGGGCATTTACCTCGTATATGGTACTCTCTACCGTACTTGCTCCGCTAGCAGGCCGGTTATCCGATTTATTTGGTCGGAAAAAGATCTATGCCGCAGGCATCCTTTTATTTCTTGGAGGGTCTGTTCTTTGCGGTTTATCCCAGAGCATGCTCCAGTTGATCCTGTTTAGAGCCATCCAAGGGATTGGCGCAGGCGTGATGATGCCGTTTCCAGCGATCATTGCAGGAGATATATATCCCGTGGAGCAGCGTGGGAAAGTGCAGGCCTTTTTCACAGCGATGTGGGGGCTGGCGGCTGTATTAGCACCGTTATTAGGGACATTTTTTGTGACTTATTTGAGCTGGCGATGGATATTCTTCGTTAATATTCCGATTTGTTTGGTCTCGCTACTAGCTTTGAAGCCGTATAAAGAAGTCTATCAAGCGAAGAAATCTGTGGTGGATTACGGCGGGGCCGTGCTGTTCGCCTTGGGGATCTCGCTGCTGCTCCTCACGACAACGGTTGAGCAATACAAAGCTATTTACGGGGTATTAGGCGTAGTATGTATGGTGGCCTTTTTCTTCTATGAGAAAAGGCATAGCGCGCCGATTGTTCCTTTGAACCTGCTTCGAAATCGGCCTGTGGCCATTATGATTGCGGTCTCGTTCATCTCCTGCGCAGCGCTATTCGGGACTTCAAGTTTTATACCGCTATATTTGCAAAATCAAGGTTATTCGCTATTTGTGAGTGGGATTGCTCTGCTTGGTACGTCCATTGGTTGGATGGTGGTTGCTGTTCCAAGCGGGAAATGGGTGCTTAAATATGGTTACAAACCGCTGCTGATCATTGGGAACGGTTTGCTCTTGGTAACGGCAATCATGCTTTATTTTATGGGGGAAAAAACAGCTTATTGGTACTCATTTGCGACGATGACGATGCTCGGACTTGCCTATGGGCTTATCTTTACGGTTTCAACGATTGGTTCGCAGCAGCTTGTTGAGGCGCACCAGAAAGGGATATCTACTTCACTGCAGCTGTTCGCCCGTAATATTGGCACGGCAGTGAGCGTGACCATCATGGGGGCGATATTGACGAAAGCGACTGCTTTTTACATCGGCTTCCATGGTATGTTCGTCTTTGGCTTCATTGTCTGCTTAATCTCCATGTTCATCCCATTTATGATTCAATCCACGTCCAAACAGGCGGCTTAAGCCGGGAATAACGAGAATGACCGAAGAGCCTGAGGTAGTCCCTCAGGTTCTTCGTGTTGGTAAGGATGAGTCAGGAAGCAGAAGCTGAAGCTGAACGCTTCTGATTCGTTATGTCCCGAATTGTTGCTGCAAACATCATCTTGCCTTTGAATTGGAAGCCGGTGATGGTGATCTCAGCTGGAAATTCGGAACGGTCTGCACGGTAGGCCGCCATTTCCATTCGCTTGCCGAGCAAAGCGGCATCTTGCCGTGATAACTGCTGAAACAAAGAAGCGGCGGCTTCGCCATTTCGATCAAAAGGAAATAGAAAATCAAAGACGGTTAACGTCAAAGCTTGTTTGCGGGTATAACCGAATGCAGCGGATGTTGCCGGATTACAATCGATGATCCACCCTCGGCTGTTAAACACCATGATGCAGTCGATGCTTATATCCAGTAAAGAAGCTTTCAGAGCAAATTGTTCGGCAACCTTCTGATCGATTTTCATGGAATAAAACAAGTTGATGGAGAGAAAAATGATCGTTCCAAAAGCAATTAACAAGGCGAGAACATAACTGTCCATGCTCGTACGATAATGTTCAGTAAGCAGGCTGCTATCTGAATATGTTATTTTCGCCGCAGACATCCCGAGGTAATGCATACCAGTCAGGATTAAGCTGAGGACAAATCCACTGGTGACGATTGCTTTTTGCTTAGCGTAGTTGGATAGATATAAAGCTGATATGGATGCTATGATAGCTATTAGTATAGTAAGGATAAATGGAAGAGGCGCATAGCGAATTTCCACTTGATTGAGGGCGCTCATATTCATGAAATGCATGCCGGCTATCGACAATCCCATAAATGTGCCGCCGAGTAGAAATTTCGGAAATTCGAGTGCGGCGAAGTACATAACCGTAAAGCCGGTGATGGAGCCAATTACAGCGATAGCCAGAGATGTAAATAAGGTTGACATATCGAAACTCTTAACTGCCAGATAGGGACAGGCCAATATCGCGATAAAATGCATGGACCAGATGCCTAGCGCTAAGGTTGAAGCACTGCTTAGAATCCATAATTTTTGCTGCCAGGGACTGGAGTCGGCAATTCTTTGGGTCAATTTCAGACTAGTACAAGAAGCTAACAGAACAACGACGAATGCTAGAAAAATGAGGTACAAACTATAGGGATGAGCTTCTGCAAGATGCATATCCGATTCCTCTCATAGATTGATGGTGTGCCAGTCTGTGGTGGTTTTATTATAGTTGTCAGTCAGTGACGTGTATATAGCGGTTAATGTTAATTAAAATCGAATAGTGTCGAAATACACTAAATCTTGATATAGGGAGAAGGAAGCGCTGGTGAACAAAGAGAACGCGATTCGTGGCATTATTTTTGATATGGATAATACCCTTCTTCAATCACATATTGATTTTCCAGCGATGAAACAGGCAGTTGCCCGTTTTTTAATTCAAGAGGGGCTATTATCGCGGGAGTTTGCGATTGACTCGCATACTACTTCAACCATTCTTGCCCATGTCAAAGAAGCGGGTGCATCGGATGAAGTATTGGCAGCCGCCTTGCAGATTGCTGAGGGATTTGAGCTTCAAGGCATGGAGGGGGCGGGTCTTGAGCCGGATGCGCAGGAGCTTTTGGATAAGCTTCAGGGAACTTATACGCTTGCGCTTGTGACCAATAACTCTTACGCAGCCGCTATCAAAGCGTTGGAAATCACGGGAATCAAAGAGCGATTTGATTTGATTGTCGGAAGGGAACAGATGGATGCGATGAAACCGTCTCCCTCAGGAAACTTGTTTGTGTTGAGACATTTTCCGGCAATTGCAGCGAATAATTGGATTTCTGTCGGTGATTCTTGGATTGACGGCCAAGCCGCTAGGGAAGCAAGAATTCCTTTTATAAGTTATGGCAGTGGCGTGCCGTTGATAGTGGAAAAAGGCGTTAAACCAGCAGCTCAGATTGACAAGCTGTTAAGTCTGTTAGATTATGTATAGATTACAGATGAACAAGAGAAAGAAGTGATCGTAAGTGTTAATGGATGTAAAGTCCCGCCTTCAAGAGAATCTTATACAGGAACTGCTCAGCTACAGCGTCTTTCCTGATCCAGATGTATTGGAGGAGACGATTAAAAGATATGAAACGGATTCGAATATGTGGCTTTACGGGTATGAATCAGAAGGCATACTTGTCGGCATTATCGGGTTTCGAATCAATGATGAGCAGGAAATGACGATTCAACATCTGGCGGTTGAACCTCATAGCAGAGGAGCCGGATTCGGGCGGGGCATCATTCTCGAAATCATTGAAGAGATGCACCCTGTTAGAATCGTGGCGGAGACGGATGAGGAAACCGTTCAATTTTACCGGAGCATCGGCTTCGTGATTCGCAGTCTTGGCGAGAAATACCCTGGTGTTGAGCGGTTTTTATGCACGTATGAGATTGAACCGGAAGATGAATAGCGATAGCTGAAAAGGTTGGTCAGGATGAATCCTGGCCGGCCTTTTTTTGTGCGGTAACTTCATTTTAACGCCGATTTCTCCTGCTATTCTCCACAGTTGATCCTCCGTTTTCCAATTAGCTGGAATTTATGTCTTAATTCCGAGAAAGCTGGCAGATTTCGTGTATTTATCGCGATTTAGCTGGAGTTTCTGCAGCTACTTCGTTACACTGCGACGATGATGCCGTGAATAACGGTAGATTTTCCATTTATGTAAGCTAAGTCCTAAGGCAGCTCATGGATCAACCATTCACCGAACAAATACTCTCACTTCGCGGCACCAAGTTCTCACAGGGATTCAGTAACACAGGGATAAGAGCCCAAGCCAAAAGTAAATGTCATGTTAGATAGCATTTTGCATATATTGTTGTAGGCTGTTGTGTTATTTGGCTAGTGATGAAAGCGATTTCCACATGTCATTTAAGTGACGATTTTCACAATGATGACAAGCATTGCGGGTGTTTTGTCAAACAGTGTCATACAAGATTCCGAAAGAAACAGGAGGGTGCAGAAATGCTGCATATCGTAGTGTGTATCAAGCAGGTACCTGACTCTAGAGAAATTCGCATTGACCCGAAAAATAACACGTTAATTCGTCAAGGCGTTCCCAGCATTGTGAATTTTTACGATATGCATGGGCTGGAAGAGGCGCTTCGCATCAAAGATGAAACCGGGGCAAGAGTGACCGTTGTGACCATGGGACCGCCTCCCGCTGAGAAAGGCCTGAAGGAGTGCATTTCGCTTGGCGCCGATGATGCCGTCCTCGTAACGGACCGCGGTTTTGCTGGAGCGGACACGCTGGCTACTTCCTATGTCGTGGCACGGACGATTCGTAAAATCGCCGAGACGTGGGGGCCGGTGGATATTGTTTTTTGCGGGAAACAAACACTGGATGGCGACACGGGTCAGGTCGGGCCAGGGGTCGCTTGCCGATTGGATTTGGAGCAGCTCACGTATGTGAACAAAGTGGTGGATGTCGATGAACAAAATCGCAAAGTTCGCGTGCACCGACTTTTGGAAGACGGTATTGAAGTGGTTGAGACAAGCATGCCTGTATTGATTACAGCGCTGAAGGAGCTGAACAAGGTTCGAAGGGCATCGCTGCCAGGCATGATTCGAGCCGCGCGTTACAAGCCGACTGTGTGGACGACTGCGGATTTTCCAGATTTGGAACGGGCGAAAATCGGTCTCAAAGGCTCCCCGACAATCGTTGCAAAGACATGGGTGCCTGAAGTGAAGGCTGTTAAAACCAATATGATCGCCTATGAATCGCCGGAAGCGGCGGCTGCGCAGCTCGCTGATCAACTGATGAGCAAGGAAATGCAGACGCTGCTTGAATGGGCTTAGGGAAAACCGGAAGAGATGCAAGAGCAAAGTGAACTGTAAGGAACATGTAACGAATGGAGGAAGTCACTATGGCCAATGAACAAACGACGGAGCAGGCCGAAGCGGGAATGCCCGATTGGTCCGCTTATCGGGGAGTATTAATCGTTGTGGAGCAGCGGGACGGAGTAGCGAAAAAAGTGTCATGGCAGCTGCTGGGCGAAGGCAAGAAGCTGGCAGCGAAGCTGGACGCGCCGCTCATGGCGCTCGTCATCGGCGAAGATGTAGCGCACCTCGCCGATGAAGCCGTGCACTACGGCGCGGACCGGGTGTACCTCTGCGAAGCGCCAGAGCTTCGCACGTACCGAACCCGGCCCTACAGCCGGGTCTGTTTGAAGCTGATCGAGGAGGCGAAGCCCGAGATCGTGCTGTTCGGCGCGACAGCAACGGGCCGAGATCTGGCAGGCGCCATCGCGACGCACCTGCCGACGGGTCTGACGGCCGACACGACGCAGCTCGACGTGGAGCCGCCTCCGTCGCGGCTGCTGCTGGCCAGCCGGCCGGCTTTTTCCGAGAAGATGATGGCCACCATCCTCTGTAAGCAGTACCGGCCGCAGATGGCGACGGCGCGGGCCGGGGTGTTTCAGGCGCTGCCGAAGGACACGGCGCGCCAAGGCGAAATCATCGCCATCGAGGCGGCGATGCGGGAGGAAGAGATTGCCGCACAGGTGCTGGACTTCCTGCACGAAACGGGCAAGCTGAATCTCGAGGACGCCGAGATTATTGTGGCCGGGGGCCGCGGACTAGGCGGCCCTGAGCCCTTCGGGCTGCTCGCCGAGCTGGCGGAGGCGCTCGGCGGTGTCGTTGGCGCATCCCGCGCGGCGGTGGATGCGGGCTGGATCGGGCATGAGCACCAGGTTGGGCAGACCGGTGCGACCGTGCGGCCGAAGCTGTACTTCGCCATCGGCATCTCTGGCGCTGTGCAGCATACTGTCGGCATGAGCAACGCGGACGTTGTCGTCGCCATTAACAAAGACGAGAAGGCGCCTATTTTCCAATTTGCCCACTACGGGATGGTAGGCGATCTGTTTAAACTGGTTCCGGCGATAACACAAGAGGTGAAAAAACGCCGTACGCTGTTTGGCAAACCCGCTGCCGATACAACCGCTTCCGTACCAACGCTGGAAAGGAGTGAGGCCAAATGAATGAAAAGTTTGATGCGATCGTCGTTGGCGGGGGTCCAGCCGGTGCTGCAGCAGCGCTAACCATGGCGCGAGCCGGGTTATCTGTTGTACTTCTGGAACGGGGGGAGTTTCCCGGTGCCAAAAACATTTTCGGCGGCGTCCTCTACCGGAAGCAAATTGAGGAGCTCGTTCCCGAGTTTTGGAAAGAGAAGAACTTTCCGATGGAACGGTACATTGTGGAGCAGCGCATTTGGATGATGGGCAAAGAATCGATGGTCACGTTCGGTCACCGAAATGAGGCGTACAAAGAGCCTTACAACTGTTTCACCGGTCTGCGAGTCAAATTTGATCAATGGTTTGCCGATAAAGCGGTTGCCGCCGGAGCCATCCCTGTGTATGAAACCGTTGCGCTGGATGTCATTCGTGAAGGCGATAAGGTTGTTGGGGTTAAAACGGATCGGGATGACGGCGATTTGTATGCCGACGTTGTCGTGATTGCCGATGGCGTCAATTCTTTGCTCGGAAAAGCTATGGGCATTCATAAGGAATGGACGCCGGACCAAGTGTCGCTTGCCGTGAAAGAAGTGATTGCGCTGCCCAAAGAGAAAATCGAGGACCGCTTCGGGCTGGAAGGCGACGAGGGTGTGACGATTGAATTTATGGGCGAAACTTCACTTGGCATGGCGGGGATGGGTTTCCTTTATACGAACAAAGACACGATTTCCTTAGGTGTGGGCGTGATGGTCAACCATTTGCGCGATAAAAAAGTGAAGCCCTATGCCGTTCTAGACGCGGTTAAACAGCATCCTATGATTCGCAAGCTGATACAAGGGGGAGAAACGAAAGAGTACTCCGGGCATTTGATTCCGGAAGGCGGCTTTCACTCCATTCCTCCGCTCTCGGGCAACGGCTGGTGCGTCTGCGGGGATGCTGCGCAGCTCATCAATTTCGTCCATCGGGAAGGTACGAATTTGGCGATGACTTCCGGCCGGTTGGCAGGCGAGGCCATTGTGGAGGCCAAAGGGCGCGGAGATTACACCGCCGCTTCGCTGCAGGCCTACGATCAAAAAATACGCGAATCCTTTGTGCACAAAGATTTGCAAAAGTATAAGGGCATGCATCAGTTCCTGAAGGAGCAGGACCCTGAACTTCTGTTTGATAAGCTGCCAAGAGCACTGAATGAAGCTGCTTACAACATGTTCCTGGTAGATGGCATTGCCAAAGCGGATAAGCAGAAAATGGCCATGAAGCTGATTAAAAACGCGGCAGGCGGCACTGTGAACTTGATGAAGCTGGGCTACAAGGGATGGAGGGCGATGAACGGATGAGTCAAAGCGACATTTCCGATAAGCTGTTTACGATCCGTTATAAATGCGACGACAAGTCACACCTCGTCATTAAAGACAAACAAACTTGCTTGAGTTGTGTGACCAAGGATTGCAACTACTTTTGTCCGTCTGATGTGTATGAATGGGAAAAGAAACTCAAGATTACGACTGTCGCCTTTGAGAACTGCATTGAATGCGGAACCTGCCGAATTGCCTGTCCGTCGCACAACATTGATTGGGTTTACCCCAAAGGTGGGTACGGCATGACGTATAAATACGGCTAAATGGAAGGATTTATGGAAGGGAGCAGGGCTTTTGAGCCCTTGCTCCTTTTTTCTGCGATTAGGGAATACTATAGCAAAACTACATTTCTCCATATGTAAGTGTACAATCTCCATAGTGCGGATTGGCAAAGAATAAGATAATAAGGAGCAGGAGGGATATTATGCAGATAACTTTTGAACAGACACAAGGTATTTTCCATTTAAAAAACAGCCAGATGAGTTATGTGATTCAGCTTGTCCAGAATGCCTACCCGGCACATGTCTACTGGGGTCGCCCCATCCGGTCCGGGCAATTGGCCGACCATTTTACAATTTCATGAAAGATGTTCGTTCTCTCCGAACCCGGTTCCGGAAGATCGCAGCATCTCTTTCGATACGTTACCGCAGGAATATCCGGCCTATGGAACAAGTGACTTTCGGGAGCCTGCTTATCAAGTTGCGCTTTCGAACGGGTCCACGATTACTGAACTTATCTATGATAAACATCGAATCTACGCAGGCAAGCCTACTTTAGAAGGTTTGCCGGCTACGTATACAGAGCATGAGGACGAAGCACAAACGCTTGAGTTGGAATTAGTGGATGCGTTGATTGGTCTACGCGTCATTCTTTCTTACACCATCTTTGACCAGCATGCGGCATTGACCAGATCCGTGCGTTTCGTGAACGAAGGCACTGCTGATTTGAAGCTGCTTCGTGCACTTAGTATGAGCGTTGATTATTCGCATAGCGAATTTGATCTGCTGCAGCTTTCAGGTAGTTGGGTGAGAGAGCGGCATATAGAACGCAGGGCGCTTGCTCCCGGCAAATTGACCGTAGAAAGCCGCCGCGGATCCAGCAGCCATCAGCATAACCCATTCATTGCATTGCTCGCCAAAGAAGCTGGCGAAGACCATGGGGATGTATACGGGTTTAGCCTCGTGTACAGCGGAAATTTTGCCGCTCATGCCGAAGTAGAACCGTATGGGAATACACGTATTTCCATGGGGATTAATCCGTTTGACTTCTCTTGGCTGCTTGAGCCTGGACAAGCTTTTCAGACGCCTGAAGCCGTTATGGTTTACTCCAGCTCCGGTTTAGGGGAAATGTCCAGGTCTTATCACAAACTGTACCGTACCCGCCTATGTCGTGGAGAGTTCCGTGACCGTACTAGACCAGTGCTCGTGAATAACTGGGAAGCGACGTACTTCCAATTTAACGCGGATAAAATCGAAAGCATCGCCAAAGCGGGCAAGGATCTTGGGATCGAGTTGTTCGTTCTTGACGATGGCTGGTTTGGCAAAAGAGACAGCGACAATAGCTCTCTAGGCGATTGGTTCGTCGATAAAGCGAAGCTGCCGAATGGGCTGGAAGATTTGGTTGCCAGAGTAAATGGCATGGGGCTTCAATTCGGACTCTGGTTTGAGCCGGAGATGGTGTCTCCGAACAGCGAACTGTACCGGAAACATCCGGATTGGTGCTTGCACGTGCCGAACCGCCGCCGTACAGAGGGCCGGCAGCAATTGATTCTGGACTTTTCGCGCAAGGATGTTTGTGAGGCCATCTTGGGGATGCTTCGCAACATCCTGAGCAGCAGCCCCATTACTTATGTCAAATGGGACATGAACCGCAATATGACGGAAATCGGCTCTGCTGCGCTGCCGCCTGAACGTCAAAGGGAAACGGCTCATCGTTATATCCTAGGGCTATATCGCGTTCTAGAATCATTAACGAAAGAATTTCCGCATATTTTGTTTGAAAGCTGTTCTGGTGGTGGAGGCCGCTTCGACCCTGGCATGCTTTATTATATGCCGCAAACGTGGACGAGCGATAACACCGATGCCGTCTCCCGCTTGAAAATTCAATACGGCACGAGCATCGTCTATCCGATTAGCTCGATGGGTGCGCACGTATCCGCTGTTCCGAATCACCAGGTGCACCGCGAAACCTCGCTGAAGATGCGCGGTGATGTGGCGATGTCCGGCAACTTCGGTTACGAGTTGGATCTCACCCGTTTCACGGATGAGGAGAAAGAGATTGTCAAACAGCAAATCGCGGACTACAAAGAAATTCGCCCGCTCGTCCAATTCGGCGACTTGTATCGTCTGTTAAGTCCCTTCGAGGGCAACGAAACGGCTTGGATGATCGTCTCTGAAGATAAAAAACAAGCGCTGGTCGGCTACTTCCGCGTGTTGGCAGAACCAAACGCACCACTCAAATCGCTGCGGTTAAAAGGGCTTAACCCTGACTTCGACTACCGCATTGCTGGCAAGGAAGAGGAGTATCCTGGCGATCACTTGCTTTACGCCGGTCTTCCCGTCAACGATTTGCGCGGAGATTTCCAAAGTAAAATATGGGTACTGCAGGCATCTTCTCAATGATCCTATTTTCCGCTATGATTAGTCTATTACATAAATAGACTGATCATGGAAGGGAGATTACTGCGATATGTTGAAGCGGCCTGGGAAAGATGAATACGCGCCATATTATGAACAGTACATCAGCAAAGTGACTGACGAGGAATACGAGGTGTTCTTAGACCGTCAACGCGATGAAATCCTTGCATTATTTGGGGATATTGACGAGGAGAAGGCACGATATCGCTATGCCCCGGGGAAATGGAGCTTGAAAGAAGTATTAGGGCATATTACGGACACTGAGCGGGTGATGAGCTACCGGATGCTGCGCATTTCTCGCGGAGATTCGACGCTACTACCCGGGTTTGATCAGGACGTCTTTGTTGCGAATACTTCGTTCGACGAACTGTCTATCGAGGATCTATTGAATGATTTCAAAGCGGTTCGGCAGGCGACCTTAACACTTCGCCGAACGATTGCAGATTCCGCTTGGTCGCGCCAGGCGAACGTCAGCACGTTTGACATCACTGCACGAGGTCTAGCCTACGTGATTGCCGGTCATGCAGAACACCATCTAACCATTGTGAAAGAACGATATTTATAGAAAAAAAGAGTTTGTCAGGGAAACACCCTCGACAAACTCTTTTTTTAATATAGGGATAAAGCCAACGAATCGCGTTCATTAAATGAATGGAGAATCGCTTCACAGCCAACGATTTCGATGCTGATGATCGACTCCAAACATTTCTTAATGGTGGCTCTGCCTTTAGTAACTTTCGCTTCAAGAGCGGATTTCAATAGGTTGAATTTCTTTTTATTTTTCTCATCGGAGTAGACAGGCACGGGTTTGTTATGAATCGTAATAAACATTTTCATAGATTTTCACCATCCTAGGAATTGGATATACATCAAGCATATATGAGGATTATTAATTTAACCTTAAAATAGTTTTACAATTTTGAAACAAACTTGCATTTCATGTATATATGTTAAAACTATTCAAAATAATTCCTCATTTTGGATCTAGTAAACGACTAGCTTTTTCAGTTGTCAAAGAATATACGATTTAGAAGGCAAAAAAGTTCCATACTCTAAGAAAAACTACATGAAAAATTTGTGAATTTTCTTTAATTTTGCGAATCCTTCTGCCGATACAGCTTTGGAGAGATCCCGAATCGATGTTTAAAAGCGCGATGAAAGTACGGATAGCTGCCGAAGCCGCAGCTCAAGGCGATTTGCTCCAAAGACATGGAGCTATCGTGCATGCGTTCCACAGCACTGGATAAGCGGACTTCCAAGGCGTATTGAATCATGGTTTTGCCGAAGCATTCCTTGAACAAATGAACAGCACGGGATACGCTGAGTCCCACATGGTCAGCCACATCGTCCACTTTGAAAGTGGCTGTTGCATGTGCCTCAATAAACCGTTTCATCCGGGTGCCTGTAAAAGGCCGTCCTTGCAAGGAGACGGTTTCCGTTGCCGCACGTTCCACATACAGGCATAGCGCCTGCAGCAAATACCCACTAAGCTCCCGGTTTTCCTCTTCCATTCTGCGTTTCTCGAGAATAAGCTGGCGCCAAAGCGAAATGAGCCGCGCGTCAAGATCAATGCGCGTGCAGGTTTGTTTGTGGCTGCGTTTCCACCAGGCGTCGATCCAGGCCCCTTTGCAAAATAAATAATAATCTCCGCTGGCGATTTTGCCGCCGGGGTTGTCTTTCGCGGGTTCGATCTTTAACTCATATGGATCGCCCGGCTTATATAGAAGCAAATGGCCTGATTCGATTTGAATCATTTGCCCATCAACGAGAATTTCACAAGTACCCTCTGTCTGTAAACGGAAAAGATAAGTATTGAGTCCGGATTTCGCACTCACATTAAACGGTTCCATATGAAAAGAATAGCCGCAGGTCAACAACTCCGTATCCATTGTAATCACCTTTCGTAGCCAAATAAGAGATGTTTTGATTATATCGTGAATGGTCATAATAAGCTATGTTCCGTTATACTGTCTACAAGGTTAAAGAAATGCATAAATTGGAATTTAAGAAAAGAGGGAAACAAATGGGACGTTTAGGAATTGGTCTTCAATTGTATACACTTCGTGATGATATGGCAAAAGACTTGGAAGGCACACTTCGTCATGTTGCGAAGTTAGGTTATGAAGGCGTAGAGTTTGCCGGTTATTTTGACAAGCCTGCTGCTGAAATGAAAGATTTGCTGGATGAGCTTGGCCTGAAAGCAATTGGCAGCCATGTAAGTTTGGAGAGATTCCGCAATAATCTGCAAGGTGAAATTGACTACCTGCACACGATTGGCGCGAAATATGCGATCTGCCCTTATGTAGGTGCTGAAGAACGTGAAAATGCTGAACAATGGAGAAAGTTAATTGCTGAATGTGAGCAAATTGCGATTGAAGTTGGCAAACAAGGCTTGCAGTTCTTATATCATAATCATGATTTCGAATTCCATCATAAGGTAGACGGCGAGTTCGTCTTTGATGCGATGTACGCGGGGAAAGATGCGATTCAAGTGGAAATGGATGTGTGCTGGGTTAAATATGCCGGACAAGATCCATTAGCTTATATTGCCAAGTATGCTGGACGTCTGCCGCTGCTTCATTTCAAAGATTTCTCCAAGGATGCTGAAGGCAAACTGGTTACATTGGAGCTAGGATTAGGCGAAGTTCCACTGGAGCAAGTGATTAAAGCTGCTGAGCAAGCAGGCGTGGAGTGGCTTGTAGTTGAGCAGGATCACTGCCAGAAGCCACCGCTTGTGAGCATTGAAAACAGTTTGAACTGGGTTAAAGAGCACTATATCAACGTCGTTCCTAACTAATTTCTAATTAATCATTCAGAGGAGTGTACAATTATAATGAGTAAAATTAAAGTGGCCGTCGTTGGTTGCGGCTCGATTTCCAAACATAGACATATCCCGGAATACGCAATAAATCCAAATGTGGAGCTTGTTGCTTTTGTTGATCCAATCATCGAAAGAGCTGAGCATTATGCTCAGCTTCATGGCGGAAAAGCTTACAGCAGTTATACTGAAATGCTGAAAGAAGAAAAAGTGGATGCAGTTAGCGTATGTACGCCTAACTACTTGCACGCAGAAGTTTCAATTGCCGCAGCAAATGCTGGTGCTCATGTACTCGTAGAGAAGCCAATGGCTGCTACAGCTGAAGAAGCAGAGGTTATGATTGAAGCTGCTAAGAAAAACGGCGTGTTCTTGATGGTTGGCCACAACCAACGCCTAATGGCGCCGCACGTGAAAGCGAAAGAAATTTTGGAATCAGGCAAGCTGGGCAAAGTGCTGACATTCCGCACCTCTTTCGGACATCCAGGACCGGAAGGCTGGAGCATTGACGGCCGCGAGAGCTGGTTCTTCCGCAAAGAAGAAGCGATCATGGGCGCAATGGGCGACCTTGGCGTGCATAAATCGGATTTGATCCGTTATTTGTTGAATGATGAAGTTGCACAAGTGGCAGCTTTCGTAGGCACTATTCATAAAGAGGGAACGGATGTAGATGATAACTCCACTTGCTTGCTGCGCATGAAGAGCGGCGCTACTGGCTCTCTAGTTGCTAGCTGGACTTACTACAAAGGCCAAGACAACTCCACGGTTCTCTGGTGCGAGAACGGCGTTATCAAAATCGATACAGATCCAAACGATCAAGTTATCGTTGAACTTCGTAACGGCACGGTTGAACGTTACAAAGTAGGTCAAGTAGCGACAAATGAGAAACAAACGGTAAGCGGTGTAATCGATGAGTTCGTATCCTGCATTGTGAGTGGTACAAAACCGCGTATTTCCGGCGAAGAAGGCAAACGTTCCTTGGAAGTTATCCTGGCTGCATTCGAATCCGAAGCAACAGGTAAAATCATTACGCTCTAATTGCATTTTATATAAAAAAAGAGTGTGTCCCACGAGCCATGAAGTTGGCTGTTGGACACACTCTTTTGTTTATCTTCCGCCCATCTCAATCGGGAGCGTGTTCGATTTGCCCACAACGGTTTCCTTCGAGTCTTTCACTTGCACTTGGATGTCCCAAATGCCGGCTTTTAGCATATTGCCTTCCACCCTGGCTGTGACCATATGCTCATCTTGCCATGTCGTCGGAATGGCTTTGCCGTTCAGCGTTACAATGCTGAGAGGGGGCAAGTTACTGCCGCGTATTAGAAGTGTAACACTGGAACGCCCTGAGATATCTTGGTCTTGTGTATCTGCCTCGACTTTATCAAGGAGTATGGGACCAAAACCGAGCATATACTTCGAATTAATAATAGGTACCTTGTAGTCCTTGTAGGCATGTCGGTCGCCGAACATAATGTCATACTGCAAGGTTTCATAGTCTTTTAAATCTTGTTCGTTGATGTGCATCGCCTCAAAATAATCTTTAGGCGGGATAATAGGGATCTTTTTCGAAAGCTGGCTTAAATAATTAGTATAATAGCTGCCTTGCTGTTTAGATAATTCTATGAGATAAGGACCTAGAAATGATGGGCTGATATTGAGCTTATCCTTGCGTTCCGTGTCGAAATTGTTCCAGACGACAAGAGGAACGCTGTACATTTTTTTCAAGAAATCCGGATCGTCTTTACCGCTAATATATTTGGTGTCAATATAAGTGGCGTAATCATCGCCTAAGGCCGGCAAGTGGTCGCCCCAGAATGCGATAATGGTAGGTTCGCCTTTTTTCTCATAATACTCGACAAGCTCTTTCAGCATTCTATCAGAGGCATTGATGCCTTGAGCAAGCGTTTCGAGCATACCTTGAGAGGAAGGGGACATGTCACCTGTGACATCGAACGTATTTTTTGGGAATTTACCCGGGAAGAAATGGAAATGATTTTCCATCGTATTTGCGAAAACAAAGTCGGGACCTTCGCTGAGATCCGTCGCATGGATAATATTCGCCGCAACTTCACTATCCGCGATGTAAGGGCCCGAATAGTTAGGCTTAAAATATTCAATTGGAATATACTTCGAGAAACCAAAGTCTTTATAGACTCGATTACTGTTAAAATACCAGTTATAGAAAGGGCTAATCGCTGTAGATGTGTAACCTTGTCTCGCATAAATACTAGCTAGGGAATCTACTTCATTCGTAATAAATTGGTTATACGCAATCGATCCTTGCGGCAAGAAGCGCATGGAGTTCCCCGTTAATACCTCAAACTCCACGTTGGCAGTTCCACCGCCATACTGCGGCGAAAGCATGGTACCGCTCGTACCTGTCTGCTGTAATTGATGAAAAAATGGGATTGGATCCCGGCTGAATGTTACACCCTTGATCACGGTAGGATCCCAGAAAGCTTCACTCAATACGACAATCACATTCGGCTTTACATTCGGATCGCCGGCTTTAACCGGCGGTTTAGGTGAATTGCTGACGATGGCTTCAACCGCTTTATCATCATAGCCTTCTCGTTTCTCGCTGAACATCGACTTCGTATTCAGGAAGGTGGCTAGCGCATAACCGTTTGTTTGCGTATTCTCAACCTGATTCCATACCGAAGCTTTAATGCCGCACCATTTCTGAACCGGTAGCGGTAAATCGGTATAAACCGCTGCCAACATGCCAAGCGCAATAACGGCGACAATTCCCCGTTCTTTTATATGCACTTTTTTCATAAATAACTGTGTGCGGTATAACAAGAAATAGCTGGCTGCAAGGAACAACACGATCATAAACAGCACATTGAAGGTGAATATATTTTTAATATATTGCACCATATCGGATGCTTCGCCTGCTAAAACAATATCCCAAGGTGTCAAAGGGACGCCTAATATTTTGAGTTTTATCCCACTAATGAGTCCCATCACCAGCAGTATTCCCGAAAGAATCCAATAGGCTACTCTAGTACGGCCAATAATGGCGATAAAAAGCAAAAGCAGACTAAATACAATCCATTCATTATAAAGCAACTCGATAATATGCTTATAGCTCCATGTAAACATCTCTATATATTGCCCGCGGCTTAAAATTTCCATGATGACCACAGGAATTAAAGCGATAAGAATAAAGGGCAGCCGCTGCCGCGACAGCTGCAGTAAACGTTCTAGATGTAATTTCATATGTTCTCCTATGGATTGTAGATAAATTGTAAAGGACATCAGACATTATACCATGGGAATCGGCAATATTCGATGGTAGTTTATCTAATTATTTTAAGGCATTTTGACGTGAAAATTTGGCGGCTATAGGCAGGGAAATGATGGTTCCGACGAGAAGATAGTAAGTAGAAAAATGTAAGTGACGAAAGGGGATGAACGATGGCTAAAGAACAGATCGAATTGCAGAAGCGGGCAACGATTAGAGCGCAGCATCGCAGAATGACCAAGACCAGCTTATTGCGGCGCGGTGTCTTTCTATTTATCGGAGCAGCCTTAATGGCTGTCGGACTCGAAATATTTTTGGTCCCTAACAAAATTATTGATGGTGGAATTACCGGGATTTCAATTATTTTGTCATATTTGACCCAAATTCAAGTAGGGATATTCCTTACCTTATTGAATCTTCCATTTCTGTTTATCGGTTATAAAATGATTGGTAAAACATTTGCGTTATCGACATTATTCGCTATTTTGGTGATGTCGGCAGGCACAGCCTTGCTTCACCCGGTTCATGAGCTGACGAATGATCCTTTATTGGCTGCCGTATTTGGTGGGATTATCCTTGGAATTGGCGTAGGGATGGTTATCCGATTCGGGGGATCGCTTGATGGAACAGAAATCATTGCGATTCTGATCTCTAAAAAGATTCCTTTTTCCGTCGGCGAGGTTGTGATGTTTTTCAACGTATTTATTCTAGGCAGTGCAGGTTTTGTATATAGCTGGGATCGTGCGATGTACTCATTAATTGCTTATTTTATCGCTTATAAAATGATTGATGTGACGATCGAGGGTTTTGATGAGTCCAAATCCGTTTGGATCATCAGTGATCGGTTTAGACAGATCGGAGAAGCCATTTTGGACCGGTTGGGTCGCGGTGTTACCTATTTGGAAGGGGAAGGCGGTTTCTCCGGAGACAATAAAAAGGTTATATTCTGTGTCATCACGCGACTGGAGGAGGCGAAGCTGAAATCCATTGTTGATGAACTCGATCCATCGGCATTCCTCGCAGTCGGCAATATCCACGATGTCAAAGGCGGAAGATTTAAAAAGAAAGATATCCACTAATCTTTATCACTATCACTGGTGTGCGTCGAGTTCCCTCGCTCGAACAGTCCTAATTCTCTCATTTTCTGAGCGGCATCCTTGCTGCTTGGACTTCCTAATTTTTTCAAAATATGGCCCACATGAATTTTCACTGTCCGCAGCGAAATGAAAAAACGGCTCGCAATTTCCGTTTGCGTATGGCCTTGATCAATCATTTCCAGTACTTGAAGTTCTGTCGGTGTAATCAGATCACGGGCTTCCTTGACCTTGAATTGATGTTCAAGCCGCTTGAGCCTGCGAAACTCTTCGCGCATTTGCTCGGCTACAGCGGCGTTAATGGACGCTTTCCGAGCATGTGCCCCGCGGATGATTGCCGGCAATTCCTCGAATCTGGATTTGATTTGATAATCGATGGCGCCGGCTTGGAAGGACCGGAAAATGAAGTCCTTTTCCTCCATGGAAGTGAGCATGATGACTTTGGCACCCCAGGCCAAAAGTGCCTGCTCGGCAAGCCCGATGCCTGCAGGTTCATCCTGCAGCATAATGTCCATAAGTACAACGTCAGCATCCGGTTCAGACGCCGTAAAGAGCTCTCTCGCTTCTTCCGCGGTAGAGAGGGTGCGAATGACTTGCAGATCAGGTTGCCGGTCTAGATACGCTTTGAGGCCGCGCAGCCAATCCAGGTCATCCTCAACGATTAATATGCGAATTGGTTCCATCTTGAACCCCCTTAAGTTTGTATTCGGCTGCTTGGAAATGTAAGAAACACACTCGTGCCTTTCCCCGGTGAACTGCTAAGCTCCAATGTTCCTCCATGTTTTTTCATGACGCTATAGCAATAGGCGAGCCCAAGGCCGAAGTTATTGCGGCTGCCGCTTTTCGTCGTATAAAAAGGTTCCAGGACTTGTTTCAAAACATCTTTGTCCATCCCCATACCGTTATCTTTGATTTCCAAGACAATATTTTTCTTCACGTGCAGAGTGCGAATCATCAGTTCGCCATTATGCGGCATGGCTTCAATGGCATTCATCAGCACATTCGTTAAAGTTTCCGCCATTTGGATGCGGTCAATTTGAAGCGTTAAGTTTTCCGCGATGTTCAACTGAACGGCGATATTCGATAGAGAAGGCTGGAGAGGTTGAAGCACCTCATCGATCAGCTCACCGATACGAACAGAAGTGACCCGCAGGGGGAGCTCCTGGGTTTGTTCGTGGACCCGGGAAATCATATCGCGGATATGCTCGGAAGCTCCCATGACAACCTCAATGTCCCGGATGAGCTCCGTTTGATGGGTTTCTTCGGCGTGCTGCTTCATTTTTTCCAGAAACAATCGCATTTTCCCGACATCATTTTTAATGGCATGATTTAATATAGCGGTCCCTGAGGTGATAGCACGCAACGTCGAGTCCAGCTTACGGCGTTCAATTAAAAGCCTCATCCCGAGGAAGCCGTATTTGAAAAATGTGTAAACGAAAAAAGGTACGACAAAAGCAAGAATCCATACGTGGTACACCCACATCCGGTAATAACCGAAACTTGGCATCACATAGTTCAGTACGCCAACACAGAGAATTGGCGGCAAGAGCGCAAGGCATGTAAACAAATGCGTTCGCTTTAAAGCGGGTAGCCGCTCTGTTTTTATAACAATTAGCACGGAGCCAATGAAAAAATAAGGCACGGCCCATAACGCGACGATGGGGAATGTAATCGGCATTTCCTCTGTGTATCCTGGTGTGAACAGAATGCACGCAATAGCAGGTAGAAGTAATGCGAATGGCAGCCATGTGCGTAAAGCGGGTTTCTGCCATGTCGTATTATAGCTTAGCGAGAGCATAGCGAACGAATAGGGCAAGCCGTAATAAGAAATTAGCGAACAAATCCCCATGAAGCGATAAAGCAAGGCACTAATCGAAGGATTAGGCACGGCTTGTTGAATGTAGGGAATGAAGGTTTCCGATAAAACGGCTGCGAGGGCTCCGAAACCACCTGTAAAAGCGATGGCGCTCATCCAGCGCATGGTGCTTGACCGGGGATCGATCATCACAAGGCCAAGCGCGATAATCCATAAAGCAAATAGAACGAACAGCATGAGTCCTCCGTAGACAAATCCAATATTTCCTCTATTGTGGCACGGAGCCAACAATTGCACAAGAGTTCCTTTGCCGAGGAACTGGCAGGATTTAGGGCCTTTTTCTCGAATAAGTGGGAGAAAGGAGTGAAGCCTCATCGATGTAAAGAAGCGAACGTCCTTATCCATTCTGACCATTTTGGGCAAAGTACTCTTGACCCTTGTTTTCATTGTTGTGATTACGGTCATATTATCGATTGTGGCAGCGGTTATTGCGATTTTGAAGCAGCCGGAGCTGGAGAGGAGCATGGCCGCTGTAGCTGGCGATTCCTTTTTTATTAAGGCAGCTTTGTGGGCGCAAATTATTGGTTTCATAAGCGGCGTGTTTCTCTCGTATGGGATCTTTGAACGACGCAAGGGATGGACACTGGGCTTACAGAGTCGCCATCTTGCAAGACGATTGGGTGAAGGCTCCGTTGCGGGGGCGCTCCTTATCACAGTCTCCTTCTTAAGCATCTGGCTGCTCGGCGGCATTAACGTTCAGTCCAACTCATGGACCGAATCGATGTTTGCCGAATTAGTAGGGGGGTTCTTGTTGTTCATTGGTGTCGCTGTCAATGAAGAATTATTTGCCCGCGGTTATCTGCAGGGACTAGTGAAAGAAAGGTTTGGTACGACGGTTGCCATAACCATCTCGACGCTTGTGTTCGCGTTCCTGCACTCGTTCAATCCTGGGATGTGGAGCACGCCCATGCCGCTATTGAACTTAATTTTGGCAGGATTGTTATTCGGTTTGTCCCGCGAACTTTCAAAAGGTTTGTGGATGCCGATCGGCATGCACTTGTCGTGGAACTTTATTCAAGGCTGCATTTTTGGATTTCAGGTTTCTGGCACCCCTATGCCTTCTATTTTCAAAGCCGAAAATCAAGGTAACGTGCTTCTTTCTGGAGGCAGCTTTGGGGCGGAGGGCAGCTTGGTCACCACGATCATTCTAGTAGCGGGAATACTGTTAGTCTTGAGCTATTACGGACAACTAGACAGAAGACAGATCTACAAGAAAAGCTTATCGTAAGCATAAACAAAGGAGGATTTAATAATGTCACGTTATGAACTTATCCATAGTGAATGGGACGGGGAGTCGACGCTTCGCCTCGTCGACCACGAAGCCCAGGCAACGGCCGAAATCATTCCGGCCGTTGGACTGCACCTGTTCCGCTTCGATGTGCGGAACCATGCCTACATCGCGAAGCCAGCCAGCGTCGCTGAGCTTCGCGTCAAGTCTTCGCGCTACGGCGTGCCCATTCTGTTCCCGCCGGGGCGCGTCAAGCAAGCGGCCTTCACCTTCGAAGGCCGCGAATACCGGCTCCCCGCTAACCGGGAGCCCGATCACTCTCACGGCGAGCTGCGCGAGCGGCCGTGGAAGGTCGTTGCCAGCGGCGCGGATGCGGCTGGCGGGGCTTATGTCTCCGCGGAGTTCAATATCGCGGAGCACCCGGACGTGCTGGCGTATTTTCCACACGCCGCATGCTTTCGCTTCACGTACCGGCTGAAGGACGGTACGCTGTCACTCAGCGGTGAAATCGCCAATGAGAGCGGCAGCACGATGCCGCTCTCACTTGGCTTTCACCCGTACTTCGCTTACGCGGACGGCGAAGCGAGCCGCGTGAAGGTGTTGATCCCTGCGGCGGCAGAGTGGCCGCTAAGCGCAGATGGCTACGCCGCAGGCGAGCCTGCACCATCGCCGCTCACCGCGGCGCTTCAGCAAGGCGAGCTCGTTACGGCGCTGCCGAGTTATCCAGGCGGCTCGCAGATGCTCAGCATCGAGCCGGGCCCTCAGACCTGCGAGATTCAGTATGAAGCTCGCGGAACCAAGCTTGTGTTCAACATGGGCGACAAGTTTCCCATTCATGTTCTGTTCACAGCGCCATGGACGAGTGCCGTATCTCTGGAGCCATACACTAGCATCATGAACGTGTTCAACGAATCTTTTGCACCCGAAATATCCGGTGCACTTGGCTTGGCGGCAGGAGAGACATTCACTTTCGAGTGGTCCATTCAGATCCAAACATTAGAATAATACAGAAAGAGTCAAGTGGAAGCCCTGCAGCTTCTGAACTTGACTCTTTTTTTCACCAAGGTTCATAGCCAAAACCAGCGGTAGAATACCCGGAATAGCTATGCTGATGCAGTTCAGTAATCAGTCCCGTCTTTTGGGCGGAGATTTTAAGTGCACCCCCTCTAGATGTGTTATATGCATTAAGTTCTACGACTCCCTCTAAAAAATGGATATGCGTGCCGTTTTGCAGCGGAATGGCAGGACCTGTCGTACCAAAATAATTATGGTAATGCCCATATCGAATGCCGGTAATCCCTTGGTATTGGTGAACATGGCCATCATAAGCCGTGCCATTCACATTAAAGGTATATAGGCGTAATAAATGATTATGGTCGAGAGTCATGGATGAAATGGCCTTGAAAAAATGAACGTGAGCAGGCGGAACATAACTGGACAAACGCAAAACCCCCTTGATGCAGGATATGGTTCATCCTATTCCAAGAGGGCTATCGTCATGACTGCGGTAGCGGGTATAGAGGTGATTGGCCAATTTTCATCTTCTTATCGTCATAAACCCGCACTTCGACCTGATGAGGCTTGTCGTTATCGAGGATCGGATTCTCTTTATCCGTTAGATCAACATACAAGCTATCTTCACCATCAAAGTTAGATTTAAACAACTTATCATCGATATACACATTGCAGGAAGAATAAAATGGCTTGCCCACAACCTGAAGTTTATTTCCGCTGCGATTTAACTTAGTAATAACTGGATCTCCATACCCTAACACATATCCTGGCTGAACAATTGTGTCTTTGAAACCTTTGGCTTCATACCCGTAACGGCCGCCAAATAAATTGTCATATTGAAGCTTCATATAGTCACTAAGGTCGCTTGCTTTAATGTTATATTTTTCCCACATGTCATTTGGCGGTATGACCGGAATCTTCTGCGATAAATTATACAGATAATCAGTGTAGTAACTGCCTTTAACACCAGCCATGTGAAGGAGTTTGGGACCAAGGAACGAAGGACTCATCTTGAGATTCAACTGTTCTTGGTCCGCAGGAAGGAAATTGTTCCATATCAAAAATGGCGTATAGTGAGTTTTTGTATAGAGATCAGGATCATTGGGAAGAACATACTTCGCATCGCGGTACACTTTGTAATCATCTTCAAAAAAAGGAAAGTGGTCGCCGAAAAATAGCAAAATGGTAGGCTCAGATTTTTTGGAGTAATAATCCACCAAGGACTGAAGCGCTTTGTCAGTTCCCGAAATACCCTGAGCATACGTTTCCAAAATACCTTTGGATTCCGAGCTAATATCTCCCGTCACTTCAATCGTGTTTTTGGTGAACTTCCCTGGCTTGTAAGGATGATGATTTTCCATCGTGTTTGCAAAAATAAAATCAGGTCCCGCGCTTTTTTCAGTTTCCTCAATAATCTTCTTCACGACAGCCCGATCCGCATAGTTCGGCCCTTCAAAATCATTTGGGAAATACTCGCTGGAAATAAACCGCGAAAATCCAAAATCCATATACACCTTACGACTGTCAAAAAAATAGCTGAAGAAAGGGTTGATAGAAGTAGCAGTATACCCTTGTCTAGTCATGATACTGGCCAATGAATCAACGCCATGATTCATATACTGGATATAAGGCAATATTTTATCAGGAGATTTGCCGAAAAACCGCATCGAATTACCGGATAGCACTTCGAACTCTACGTTTGCCGTGCTACCGCCGAATTGGGGAGACATCATCCAGCCGCTTGTGTACGTTTTTTGAAGCTGATGCAGGTTCGGGATTGGATCACGGCTAAACGTTACGTTTTTCATAAGTGTTGGATCCCAGAATGATTCTCCAAGCATCACGATGATATTTGGTTTTTTATCACCAGCAGCCGGTTTCTCTGGAATTTTGGCTAAAATGCTTTCTATCGCTTTTTTGCTGTAACCATCCGGTTTGGCTACATTCAGAAAACCTAACATCTGCACAGATGAATAGAGGTATCCATTCTCATCATAGGTGATTGTTTGATCCCAAGGGACCGTGTATATCCCGTAAATATTCATGAATGGAATTGGCTTGTCCATATAAAGGCTCGTCGCCATTACGATGGCAACCACAGCATAGACACTGCGTTCTATCCATGTAAATCGGATATGCTGGCGGCGCAGCGCCAAATGAAATAACAAAGCGAGCAATACGAGAAAGAGCGCGACAACTCCGAGTATTCGAAGATTGAGATACCCTTTCAAAAAGGGCACGTACGCCACAATTTGATTGTTAAAATAAAGATCCCATGGGTAATAAGGGGCTCCTATTGCCTTTAATTTACTTCCGCTAATTGCACCTAGCGGTAAAAGTGCAGCGCAAAGCAGCCAGAAGGATAAGCGGCTTTTGCCGGTAATAGCAATAAGAAAGAGATACAAAGTTCCCACTACAAAGTAGGCAAGAACCATGGATAGAGGGTGGTTCGTCACCCATTTGTGGAGTTCTTCATACGAGCCGCGATCTAAATATTCGACCATAATCATAAGGAAAAAAGGCAAAATCACAATCATCATACGTGAGGGCAGCTGCTTGAGCCATTGAAGTAAAGTCGTCATTTAAGTAACTCCTGTTCGATTAATGCAAGTCCATTCGTTCATTATCTTATATCTTGATCAAAGAGGGAAGATATCCCTTGACAGATCAAACTATAACAATTATCATTACAGTTAATTGTAATCTGGATAATTACAGATAACTGGAGAAAAGTGGAGGTGAAAACCATGCAACACGTTGCTTCTGCAACTGAGGTGGCACAAGAGAAGGTTATAGATGCCAAAAAGGCTGTGCCATGGATTATTTTTCTGATCTTTTTTGCTGTATTAAACGAAACGGTTTTCAACGTTTCAACCCCCGAAATCGCTAAGCAGTACGGCATTACGCCAACAGGGGTTAGCTGGGTGCTCACGACATTTATCATCTTTTTCGGGATTGGGTCCGTTATATATGGACGGTTATCCGATATTTTTTCTTTGAAAAAGCTGATTGTTGCCGGAATCCTCATCTATAGTATTGGATCTGCACTTGGCTTTGTGCTTCAGGCTTGGTATCCCGCGGTCATCTTTGCGCGCGCCGTGCAAGGTGCAGGAGCCTCAGCCATTCCAGCGCTCGTTATGGTCGTTGTTGCACGTTACTTTTCACCTACGGATCGAGGAAAAGTTTTCGGGCTTTTAACTTCCACTGTTTCCTTTGCTATCGCCGTAGGGCCTGTAGTGGGTGGATTTGTTTCCTCGTCACTCCACTGGACGTACTTGTTCGTCATTCCTTTGTTTACTCTGATTTCAATCCCGTTTTTTAATCAGATTTTACCTGAGGAAAAACGGAAAGAAGGCAGTGTAGACATCTTGGGAGCGGCGCTCGTTGCATTTTCTGTCGCTGGCATTATCGTCTACTTATCTTTCCCTCATTGGTACTATTTGGCCGCGAGTTTAGCGCTATTCATTTGGTTTATTTCTCATATTCTTAAAGCCAAAGATGCTTTTATTGAACCGTCTCTATTCCGAAACAAACTGCTGCGTGGCGGTTTAATCGTTGGATTCCTCGTATTTTGCACTGTCATGGGCATTATGTTCGTCATTCCGCTCATGTTAGCCAAAGTGAATGATCTAGGCACGAGCACAATTGGGCTAATTTTGTTCCCAGGGGCCATGTGTGCCGTTATTTTTGGTACAATTGGCGGGAATTTAGCGGACAAAAAGGGCAATAACTTTGTCGTGTTTATTGGCCTTGGGCTTTTAGTGATCAGCCTTGTGGCAATTGCGTTATTGGTTGGTCATTCCCCATGGTTCATTTCTGCGGCGCTTCTTCCTACTTATGTCGGCTTCTCCTTCGTGCAAACGGCTCTGGCGAACCGTGTATCCTTGACGCTGAGTGTGAGTGAAACCGGAGTGGGCATGGGACTTTTCAACCTAATTAGTTTTATTTCAGGGGCTGTAGGAACGGCACTTGTCGCCAAATTGTTGGATGGCGGTATGATGGACTTTTATAAGAATCCTGTTCTGAATTCTGTAGCAGCAATTCCTTACAGTAATCTTCTCATCATTTTTGCGGCAGTGATCATCGTTAGTGGTTTGTTTTACTTGCGAATATTCACTAAAAAAGCAGCAGGAGAAACGTCAGAAGCAGCAGCTTAAAATCGCAATTAAAAAAACCGACCGCTTTTCCTGGAGAAAAGCGAGTCGGTTTTTTGTTGCACAGTTTTATGATTCGGTTTCATTTTCATTTTCGTCAGGTTGCTCGGCGCTAATCTGCTCTATGGCCTGAAGGAGTGTTGCGGATGGCTGTGCGCCGGTAAGCGCATATTTTCGGTTAATTACAAAAAATGGAACGCCGGTAACACCAGCTTGCCTAGCGAACTCGAAATCATCTTCAACCTGTTCCAGACCTTCTTTCGCGTCCAAAAGCGATCTGGTTTTCTCGCGGTTCATACCAAGCTGTTCCGCTACGGTTAGAAGTTCATCCAAGTTGCCAACGTCTTTGCCATCTTCAAAATAAGCTTTAAATAATGCGTCTACGACTGGTTTTTTTAACTCTTTTGGTGAAATTGCAATCAGTTGGTGAGCTTTTAGCGTATTCGGCATTTTCTCAACTTTGGAGAAGTCAAAATGCAAACCGGAGGCTTTGCCTGCTTGAGTGACCTGCTGCAGCATACCGTTCAATCGATCTTCGTCTGCGCGCATCTTTTGGTGCATAAGCTCGCGGAACGGAGAACCTTCTGTTGGTGTATACGGATCTAGTTGAAAGGCACGATAGTGAACTTCAACCGGTTCCGCTGTAAAATTAGCTAGGGCATCTTCCAAATTCTTTTTGCCGATACGGCACCAAGGACAAACAATGTCTTCAAAAATTTCTATGATCATAAAAAACTCATACTCCTTCGATGAAAAAATAGTTACTATATTTTCATTATATACGATTAGGTTCGTTAATTCATCTGTCTGAACTTTTCCGGTGTCAGTCCGACGTGCTTGCGAAAGCTGGCTACAAAGTGACTCGTATCACGGAACCCAACGTACTTAGCCACATCCTTGACTGTTTTTGCAGGCTGGTGAATGAGGATTTCTTTGGATTTACGAAGTCTCATTCGAATTAGATAGGAGTAAGGCGAGAGCCCGAAAGCGTGCTGAAACAATGTGTTCATATGCCGTGGTGTAATAGCTAAGATTTCAGCCATTTCTTCAAGACTTGTATCAGGGTTATGATAATGAATTTCAAGCCACATCAGCAAAGGTTGTAAAAGGGCAATTTGATTACGAATTGAGGTGCGGTTATTGACCTGACCATGTTTTTTAAGTTGGATGAAAAAATGATATAAATCGGCTGAGGCGTCATACCCAGAGTATTCGGAGCCTGCGTCCATATTTGTTATTATTTGACCAATTACCGTATTCATCGGACCACTCAAATCCCATCTGTAAACAGCAGATTCCAAGAGATCTAAAGTGCCTAGGATGGCTTCTATGCAAGCTCCGCCAAAGGTGACATACTGCGTGCACCATAATTCCGTAACGGCATAATAAGAATGCGGAACCCCCGGAAGCATAAAAACACCTGTTCCCTCAGGAAGTAAATATTTTTTGCCATCCAGGACAAACTCTCCTTCACCAGCATAGGTTTGAAGCCAATGATAACTGGGGAAGCCCTCGGGTCTAACCAATTTTTCCTGATCCTCATGATGTCCAATACTCTCAATAAAGATTGGAAACGGTTGCGCATTTGAAGGCGTTAATTCATATCTTTTGTGCATAGTTGAGTTCACCTGTTCCATTTTATTATATGAGTATGTAAAAATATTATATTTTAAGATGAAAAATAATCCAATACAATGGACTTATTCTTATATTTATTTATCCAATTTGATGAGGTGGCAGTTATGATCAATGAGAAACTCCCCAAGATTTGGTACGGCGGAGACTACAATCCCGAACAATGGGATAAAGAAATCATGGATGAAGATCTACGCATGTTTAAGCTTGCGGGAATTGATGTAGCGACAGTTAATGTTTTTTCGTGGGCGAGATTGCAAAAGAATGAGGATACATACGACTTTGAATGGTTAGATGAAATCATAGACAAGCTTTATAAGAACGGGACTTATGTTTGCTTAGCCACAAGCACGGGGGCACATCCTGCTTGGATGGCGCGTAACTATCCGGACGTTCTCCGTGTTGATTTTGAAGGAAGGAAGCGTAAATTTGGCGGGAGACACAACTCTTGCCCAAACAGCCCTACATATCGTAAGTACTCTACGCTCCTCGCTGAGAAGCTGGCAGAACGCTATAAAAACCACCCTGCGGTCTTAATTTGGCACATTTCAAATGAATATGGCGGGTATTGTTACTGTGAGCAATGCGCAGACGGTTTCCGCAGTTGGCTTCAAGAACGCTATAAGACACTTGAAACATTAAATAAAGTTTGGAATACAAGCTTCTGGGGTCACACCTTTTATGAGTGGGAAGAAATCGTTTCTCCAAATGCTTTGTCAGAAGAATGGGGGGTGGACAACACCAATTTCCAAGGCATTTCGCTAGATTATCGGAGATACATGTCTGATAGCATGCTAGAGTGTTATAAGCTTGAATACAACGCTATCAAAAAACATACGCCTGATCTTCCAATCACCACAAATTTAATGGGATTATACAAAGAACTGGATTATTTTAAATGGGCCAAACATTTGGATGTGATTTCTTGGGATAACTATCCTTCCTTGGACACACCGATCAGCTTGACGGCTATGACACATGACCTTATGCGGGGTTTAAAACAAGGACAACCCTTCATGCTGATGGAACAAACGCCAAGCCAGCAAAATTGGCAGCCCTACAACTCGCTCAAACGTCCAGGCGTAATGAAACTTTGGAGCTATCAAGCAGTGGCCCGCGGTGCGGATACCGTCATGTTCTTTCAACTTCGAAGATCAGTCGGAGCATGTGAAAAATACCACGGTGCCGTCATCGAGCATGCCGGTCACGAGAATACGCGGGTATTCCGCGAATGTGCGGAACTAGGGGCTGAACTGCAAATACTTTCAGATAAGCTGCTGGATACCAGAGTCGAAGCTAAAGTAGCTATCGTATTTGATTGGGAAAACCGTTGGGCAGTCGAACTTTCCAGCGGGCCAACCGTTGCACTGAAATATGTGAATGAAGTCCATAAGTACTACGACGCGCTTTTCCAGCAAAACATCCAAGTTGATATGATAGGTGTTGAAACCGATCTATCTAGCTATGACATCGTCATTGCACCAGTTCTCTACATGGTAAAAAAGGGCTATGCAAAACGAGTCGAAGACTTTGTACACGCAGGTGGGACATTCCTCACCACATTCTTCAGCGGCATCGTCAATGAGGATGATATCGTCACCTTAGGCGGTTATCCTGGTGAGTTACGCAAAGTACTTGGGATTTGGGCGGAAGAAATCGATGCTTTGTTCCCAAGCCAGTCCAACCAAATCGTCATGAGTGAGCAGTGGGGAGAACTGAAGGGCGACTACCCATGCGGCATACTTTGTGACCTAATCCATTCTGAAGGCGCGGAGATCAAAGCCGTTTATGGCAGCGACTTTTATTCAGGAATGCCTGCTCTGACCGTAAACATATACGGCTCTGGCCAAGCTTGGTATGTAGCTACTAGTCCAGAACCTTCATTTTTACAAGGGCTCATTCGCAACCTGTGTCAGCACAAAGGAATTATTCCGCCTGTAGCTCCTGTTGCAGGTGTGGAGATATCCATGAGAACTCGAGATTCGGACACCTATATGTTCCTTCTGAATCATAATGATCATGAGGAAACAGTGGATCTAGGAGATCTCAAAGCAACAAATATGATAACCAATCACCAGGAAGAAAACACCATCGATCTCCCAGCAAAAGCAGTTATCATTCTAAAAAAACAATAGCCATTAGCGAAAAACCTCTGTCGCTTTAAAGGATAGAGGTTTTTTTGCATTTTTGGTATAATTTCACGTATAGTAGGTTCAAAGGGGAGGTGCAGAGTGACCGAACAACAGCAGCTGTTTATTTGCTCAGATTCAATTGGAGAAACCGCCGATGCCGTTGCCAGAGCTACCGTTCGTCAATTCAATTCCGAACAGATGAGAATTAAACGTTACGGTCATATCAGCCAACAAAGTGAAATCGTTCAAATGCTGCAGGAAGCAGCTGCAGCCGGGGGCTTTGTAGCCTATACATTCGTGCAGCCTGAGCTTCGCGAAACCATGAAAAATGAAGCGCAACGCCTCGGTGTGCGAACCGTTGATATAATGGGACCGATGTTGGAAGCATATTCAGAAACGTATGGACACCTACCGAAGCGCAAACCGGGTTTACTTCACGAAATGGACGCCGATTACTTCCGCAGAGTAGATGCGATCGAATTTGCTGTCAAATACGACGACGGCAAAGATAACCGCGGCATGCTTCAAGCCGAAGTTGTCCTTATCGGAGTTTCACGTACATCCAAGACACCGTTAAGTATTTACCTAGCGCACAAAGGGATTAAATCTGCTAATCTTCCTATCATCCCAGAAATAAAGCTACCACCGGAACTTTTCAAAATCCCAAGCAAACGCATCATCGGCCTCACCATGGACGCCAACCAAATCCTGCAAATTCGTCTCGAACGCCTCAAAGCCGTCGGCCTCCCGGATGGTTCCCAATACGCCACCTTCCGCCGCATCCAAGAAGAACTCGACTATGCCGAGTCCATTATGAAGCAGCTTGGCTGCCCGGTCATCAACGTCACTAACAAAGCAATCGAAGAAACAGCAGGAATTATCCTAGATCTTGTTTCATTCAGATAAATGAAATCCTTCTCCATAAACGATGCCCAATGAACCCTAACCGTTCAGAGGCATCTTTTTTACATTCAGCCTAACGTAAGCAGCGTACCAAAAAAAACCAAGAACACAAACACCTCAATCTACCCACACCCATATCCCCACATACACGCACACACCCATAATTCCTCTCACGCACCTCAAGTGCATACCACGCCAACGTACCAGTTTGCAATTACCCCAGCCCTCCAAACATACCTGAACAACAGAAAGCAACGACATCCACTACAAAGCTCTTCTAAACGCATACCACATCAACGTACCAGTTCGCACCTTACCTCAGCCCTCCAAGCATACCCGACCAACAGATAGCTCCAATATCCACAACAACACGCTTCTAAGCGCACACCGCACCAACGTACCAGTTTGCACTTTACCCTAGTCCTAGAACATACCCAGCCAACAGCTAGCACATAGATACACAACAACAACGCTCTTTCTAAACGCATACCACACCAACGTACCAGTTCGCACCTTACCCAGCTAGCCAAGCATACCCGACCAACAGATGGCACCAACATACCAGTTCGCACCTAACCCCAGCCCTCCAAGCATACCCGACCAACAGATAGCACCAACATACCAGTTCGCACCTAACCCCAGCCCTCCCAAGCATACCCGACCAACAGATAGCACCAACATACCAGTTCGCACCTAACCCCAGCCCTCCCAAGCATACCCGACCAACAGATAGCACCGACATCAAACCAACGCTCTTCTAAACGCATACCACATCAACGTACCAGTTCGCACTTTACCAGCTACTAATCAACACTCGACTGAGGTGTATACAGCACAAACCTCCCAATCTGTACTGAACCCGCTTTCATATTTAGACCAGCCCAACAATACTGCGCCAAACTACTGTCTAACATCCGCATCGGCAATGAACCCTTACCTACGTCTGCAACCTTTGCCTGCTCTGATTGACGACTCCATATAACTTGATACAGCAAAATCTGTGGTATCTACAACAAGGTATTTTCATTTTTGATTTAACCTGTTATTAGTTATGGATATGAGCACAACCTATACAGTATTTTTACTACTTTTGCATATATCACAGAATCTGTATTTCGCCGACTTATCCTCCTGTAATCTGAGGGGCAAAATAAAAAACTTCCAATTCGAACATATGTTTGATATAATGGAAACAAGAACAAATGTTCTTTTTGCGAGGTGAGAAGATGGAACAGCAATTTATGGATCTGAGCTCATACACATTTCGTTCGGAAGAAGAATGTGAGGAGTTTTTATTGAAAATGCGTTGGGCAAATGGGTTTTGCTGTCCGCGTTGCGACCATAACGAGGCTTTCAAGATTCGAACACGTAAATTGCTAGAATGCAAAGAGTGTAGAATGCAGGTTTCTTTAACTGCGGGGACACTCATGCATAAATCGAAGCTTCCATTATTACTATGGTTCCAAGCCATTCAATTTTTATTTAAAGAGGGAGTAGAATGTACCGCAAGCATACTATCTCATGCTCTTGAGATTAATTATAGAAGCGCGCAATTATTGTTAAAAAAAATTCAGTTTGCATTCGAGTATACTCAGAATAGAACTAAATTACTTAATAAACTTGAAGTATCTAACCACGAATCACAAAAATCTGTTAATCTTTCACCCACCGATGATCCTCGCCCATGTGCGCCGACTCCACTGACTCAAAAAAATCCTTCAGCTCAAGATCTACATGCTTATCTTGCATCCAAATTAAACAGACTAAACACGAAGTTAACGATTTATAATAATCATTACAGCTCTTCGCAACTAGGTAGATATATCAAAGATCAATTTAATGGCAAGCATGATCGTGAAAGTCTTTTAATTAAGTGGATCAAAATGGCAATTTCTAATTATTTTTATCCTACGTTTCTTAAGTGTTTTCACATTCCTGAGTAAGAATAATGTACGATTTGACCCCATTCTGTTTTTCAGGCATGATGGTAGAGTATCATGTACAATTAACTTTGGGTGAGGGAGAGAAACAATATATGAAAAGGACGCTGCAAGCTCCTATTCATTTCTATAGGAAGTTCATTTCGCCGTTAAAGCCGCCAACCTGTCGATTCTATCCCACATGTTCGCAGTATGCATTGGAAGCAATTGAAGTGCATGGTCCTCTAAAAGGATCATGGCTGTCTATGAAGCGGATTTGTAAATGCCATCCATTTCATCCTGGAGGGATTGATCATGTGCCTCCGCGGGCGGAAAAATTAATTCATAACGATCAGTCGGCTTGACAGGTGGCTCTTTTTTTCGATATATTTGCCTTAAGATGTTATATATGGATTCGATGAACGGATAAGTACAGACGGAAGCCTATGAACAGAGAGCCGGGAAAGGTGAAAGCCGGCATAGGAGTAAGTTTGGAAGATGGTCCTGGAGAATAAGCCTTCGAGCGGCTCAGACTGCGTACTAGAAATAATAATGCGCAAGGTTGGGAGTAAGCTGGCTTCGTGTCCCAGCGTTAATGGGCAAGTCGTTATAGACTTACTGAGCCCCGAGCTTGTGAAAGGCGGGGGAAACTGGGTGGTACCGCGTGAGTTCAGCTCTCGTCCCAAGATGGATGAGGGTTTTTTGTGTTTTCTACATTTTGCTAGGAGGAATTCTGGATGACAACGAAATCAAAAACGTTTTACATCACGACGCCCATTTATTATCCAAGTGATAAGCTGCACATCGGTCATGCCTACTCAACGGTGGCGGGCGACGCTATGGCACGCTACAAAAGACTTCGCGGCTTTGATGTAAGGTACTTGACGGGGACAGACGAACATGGACAAAAAATTGAACGTAAAGCACAAGAAAAAGGAACAACGCCACAGGAGTTTGTAGATGGTATTGTTGCTGGAATTAAGGACCTGTGGAGCAAGCTCGACATTTCTTATGACGATTTCATCCGTACTACAGAAACTCGCCATAAGGATGCGGTTGGCAAGATTTTTCAAAGATTGCTTGATCAAAGGGATATTTACTTAGGGGAGTACGAAGGTTGGTATTGTATTCCGGATGAGTCATTTTTCCCAGAGAGCAAGCTCGTGGATGGGAAATGTCCTGATTGTGGGCGTCCTGTTGAGAAAATGAAGGAGCAAACCTATTTTTTCCGGATGAGCAAATATGCTGACCGTTTGGTGCAGTATTATGAAGAAAATCCGGAGTTTATTCAGCCAGAGTCCCGCAAAAATGAGATGCTTAACAATTTCATTAAGCCAGGACTGGAGGATTTAGCTGTTTCTCGTACAACGTTTGATTGGGGGATCAAAGTCCCTGGGGATCCTAAGCATGTGATTTACGTGTGGATTGATGCTCTTTCAAACTATATTACAGCACTTGGATACGGTTCGGATGATACGAGTAATTTTGATAAGTATTGGCCTGCCGATGTTCACTTAATGAGTAAAGAGATTGTTCGTTTCCATACTATCTATTGGCCGATTATGTTGATGGCGCTTGACCTGCCGCTGCCGAAGAAAGTTTTCGCTCATGGCTGGCTGTTAATGAAAGATGGCAAAATGTCAAAGTCCAAAGGGAATGTTGTTGATCCAGTGACTTTGATTGATCGTTATGGGTTGGACGCGCTTCGTTATTACTTGATGCGCGAAGTGCCTTTCGGGGCTGACGGAACGTTCACGCCGGAAAGTTTTGTAGAGCGGGTCAACCATGACCTCGCCAATGATTTGGGGAATCTGCTTAACCGTACGATCGTCATGATCGATAAGTATTTTGCAGGCACGATTCCCGCGTATGTGCCAGGGGCTACCGAATTCGACGACAGTCTCTTGGAGACTGTTCAAACGACGGTAGCGAAGTATGAAGAAGCAATGGAAAAAATGGAGTTTTCCATTGCGCTTTCCGCGGTGTGGCAGCTGATTAGCCGCACGAACAAATACATCGACGAGACTCAGCCATGGTCGATGGTCAAGGATGAAGCCAAGCGTGAAACACTTGGCTCCGTCATGTATGTGCTGGCCGAATCTCAGCGCATTTCGTCGGTACTGCTGCGTCCGTTCATGACGAAGACGCCGCAACTGATTTGGCAGCAGCTTGGCTTAGCTGCCGAGGATCTGCCGCGCTTAACCGCATGGGAAAGCGTGCAATCATTCGGGCATCTCCCGGCGGGTACAACCGTTCAAAAGGGAGAGCCTATGTTCCCGAGATTGGACGCTCCGGCTGAGGTCGCGTACATCGTTGAAGCTATGGGCGGAGGAGCGGCAAACGCCGCCGATGAAGTGAAAGAAGCAGCACCTGCGGCTGTTGCTTCAACTGTGCCCGCGCCAGAACCAAAGGAGGAAATCGGAATTGACGATTTCGCCAAGGTGGAGCTGCGCGTAGCTCAAGTATTATCGGCGGAGCCTGTGAAAGGCGCCGATAAGCTTCTAAAACTGCAGCTCGATCTTGGATACGAGCAGCGTCAGGTTGTTTCGGGCATTGCGAAGTTTTACACGCCCGAGGAACTTGCTGGACGCAAAGTTATTTGCGTCACCAATCTTAAACCGGCCAAGCTGCGCGGCGAGCTGTCGCAAGGAATGATTCTCGCGGCTTCACACGGGGACCAGCTGACGCTGGCCACGGTTCCGGATTCTATGCCTAACGGCGCGATAGTAAAATAATCAAGAAACCACCCTTTCCCTATTTTTTCATAGGTCAAGGGTGTTTTTTATCGTATGGGGGTTCATCTAAGTGGGGTACTCTAAGGGAAACTAACCACGGAGTGATATAGATGAGAGCGAGAAATTTCTTTAAGTTGATCTGTATTTCGGTGATGGTTCTTGTTTTAACGTCTTGTTCTATTTTTGGCGGAGGTTCGGATAAAAAGAAAGAGGAAGAGAAAGCAAAAAAAGAATCTAAGTCCAAGGCGTCGAGCACAAAAAAAGAGGATGATAGTGTAATTAATCAGGAGTTAAAAAAACAATATGAGATGTACAATGAGATTATTCAATATAAGGTAAAGCAAGAGAATAAGCTAATTAAGCAGTCGGAAGAGCGATATAAGAAATTGAAAGAGGAAAGCAACAAAAAAACGGAATCCAAATCTGAAGACGGAGCCGATAAGGAAGATAAAAGCTCATCTAAAGAAGATTCTGACAGTTCAAAGCAGAAGGACGACCAAGGGAAGCAGTAATTGAATTAAGTCCATGCTGTGACATTTCACAGCAGGGCTTTTTATTTTGCCTCCAAGATGTATTGACTTCAAGTAGGGGGACTCGTATAATCAATTCGTTAATAAAAATTATTACGATTTAGAACGCGAGTGGAGTGAGGATTATGATACGTTCGAAATGGATTATGTTCATAACCGTCATGGTTATTTTATCTGTTATATTGGCTGGATGCGGTACTGCTGCAAGTTCAAAAGCTAAGCTTGTTGAAGGAAAGGTTAATGTAGTAACGAGTTTTTATCCTTTATATGAGTTTACTAAGGCAATTGGTGGAGAATATGTGAATGCCATTAACCTGGTTCCGGCTGGAGTCGAGCCCCACGATTGGTCTCCGAAGAGCAGGGATATCAAAAATATGACGCAAGCACAAGTTTTCGTATATCAAGGTGCTGGGTTTGAAGGTTGGGTGAAAGATTTTCTGGGAAGTCTATCACCGGATTCAACTTTAAAAGTAGTAGAAGCAAGTAATGGGGCAAATTTAATAAAAACCTCTGAAAATAAAGAGGAATTTGACCCACATGCGTGGCTTAGCCCGTTAAATGCTGTGAAAATGGCTAATAATATTAAAACGGCACTGATTAGTGCAGATCCGGCTCATAAGGCTGCCTTCGAGCAAAATTATGCGAACTATGCTGCCAAATTAACAGATCTAGATGCTCGTTACAAAAAAGAGCTGGGGCAAACTTCGAAAAAGGAAATTGCTGTTTCTCATCAGGCGTTTGCTTATTTGTGCAGAGATTATGGTTTAACGCAATTATCCATTATGGGTCTATCGCCTGATGCCGAGCCAACCGCTCAGGATCTTAAAAATATGAATGAATACATCAAAGCACACAACTTGAAATATATATTCTTTGAAGAGCTTGTATCCGACAAGTTGGCGAAGACGTTAGCCAAAGATGCCAAGGTAGATACGATGGTGTTGAATCCTCTTGAAGGATTAACGGAAGCGCAAGTTAACGCTGGTGAGGATTATATCTCGATCATGGACAAAAATTTGAAAAATTTAGTGACTGCCTTACAATAAAAGGGTAGTTCATTATGAGTCAGGGGTTATAAAAATGGAGATAAGCCATAAAGATTTCTGCCACCAAAGTATCGTGTCTATTGATGATGTTTCCTTCTCATATGAACATAAGAAGGTCATTGATAAGCTTCGTTTTAATGTGCTTGAACGAGATTTTGTTGGTGTCATTGGCTCCAATGGCGCAGGTAAAACAACGCTGCTCAAAATGCTCGTAGGGCTTCTTAAGCCTACGAGTGGAGGGATCAGGTTGTTTGATAGTCCGCTAAGCCAATTCAAGGATTGGGAACGCATTGGTTATGTTCCGCAAAAAAATGCCTTCAATCCCTTATTCCCGGCAACTGTGCGGGAAATTGTTTTATCTGGGATGTATTCGAAGAAGCGGATCTACCGCAGGTTGTCCAAAGCTGACCTGCAAAAAGCGGAAGACGCGATGCACGCCATGCGCATCGAGGACCTGGCTGACCGCAAAATCGGCCAGCTGTCGGGTGGACAACAACAACGCGCTTTCCTCGCGCGCGCGATCGTGAACAACCCGGAGCTGCTCATATTGGATGAGCCAACCGTGGGGATCGATGCGGAATCGCAGCTCGGATTTTTCCGGATGATCCGCCACATGCATCAGCATCATCACATGACGTTCATCATGGTGTCGCATGATATGGACATGATGCAGTCATATTTAGGTTCGGAGCCGCAGCAAGTTAGCGGCGGTATCAAGTTTCATGTGAAGCATACCCATGATCCCGAGGATTGCCGAGAAACGAATTTGACACATTCGATCGGCCAGATTCGCGAGATGATCGGAGTACAGTAAGGAGCGGGCATTTTGGACATATTCACGGAGTATTTTTTTCAACGCGCTTTAATTGGCGGAATATTGATCGGGCTGACAGCGCCATTAATGGGCGTTTTTCTTGTCCTTCGGCGATTGTCGATGATCGGAGATACACTTGCTCACGTTTCCATTGCGGGGGTTGCTCTTGGGTTTCTCATTAATGTGTACCCTTTGGGCGTAGGACTTGTTTTCGCTTTGTTAGCTTCGTTCGCTATTGAACGTCTGCGCAAAGCTTATAAAACATATGCAGAGCTCTCCATCGCCATCATTATGTCAGGCGGGGTCGCGCTGGCTACGATTCTTTTTACACTGGGCAAAGGCTTTAATATGAATGTCATGAGCTATTTGTTCGGAAGTATCTATACGCTGGATCGGCAAGATCTATGGGTTGTTCTCGGTGTATCTGTGCTTGTTGTCGGGGTCATTGCTGTTCATTTTAAAGAGTTCTTTCTCATGTTTTTCGATGAGGATGCAGCTAGTGTAAGTGGACTTCCGCTTAAATATTATAATATGATGATTACAATGCTTACTGCACTCGTTATTTCGGTTGCCATCAAGATTGTAGGCGCACTGCTTGTTTCGTCCTTGCTTACGATTCCAGTCGCATGTAGCTTGCTAATCGCAAGAAGCTTTAAACACTCCGTTATTTTGGCTGTTATTTTTTCAGAAATTGCGGTTGTCATTGGGCTGGTTGTTGCTGGCGTTTGGGATCTCGCTCCGGGTGGAACGGTTGTGCTTACACTCATTGCGATGTTGATCGGGATCATTTTAAAAAGAGGATTGAGGATTTAACATGGACTCTGTTAATTTATGGATTGCTTTATGGGCGGGGATCGCATCCTTCATTTCGCCATGCTGTTTGCCATTATATCCTTCTTATCTTTCCTACATAACAGGAATCTCGGTAAGTGAATTGAAATCGGGTGAGACATCATCCCAGGTGCGCAGGCAAACAATGCTGCATACGCTAAGTTTTATCGTTGGGTTTTCCATCATTTTTTATGCGTTGGGCTTAACGGCAGGATTTTTAGGTAATTTTTTTATTGATTATCGAGATTTGCTTCGGCAAATTGCAGCGTTATTGATTTTTATTATGGGATTATTTTTGCTTGGTGTTTTCCAACCGCAGTGGTTGATGAAAGAACGCAAGCTGCAAATCAAGTTCCGTCCCGCGGGATATCTCGGTTCGGTGCTGGTAGGGATGGGGTTTGCTGCAGGATGGTCTCCTTGTGTAGGACCCATTTTATCGGCCATTCTCGCTTTGGCTACTACAGAGCCTGGAACGTGGTTTCAGTTAACAACCGCCTACTCGTTAGGATTTGCTATTCCGTTTTTTGTACTCTCCTTTTTTATCGGTTCAACCAAATGGATTTTACGTTATTCCAATCTCATTATGAAAATTGGAGGGGGTTTAATGGTGGTGATTGCGGTTTTACTTTATACAGGTAAAATGACGCAGATCACACTTTGGTTAAACACCATAACCCCGGATTGGTTGAAGTTTTAATGATGGATGTGTTTATGATTAAGTAAAATACTCAATTTTGGCTTGAGGGAATTTATCAAAGATTTGTTCTGTGATAAATTCCCTTAGCGCGTTTGCTTGTTCATCTGGATATACGTATTTACCCTGTCCCCAACGGCCCCATTTGTATTTACGTTTTTCTTCGTCCATCTCAAGCTTTGTTTTGGGATATCTTTTTTCAATGACGTTTTTGGCCGTTCTGGTAAATCGATGTTGAATCATTTCAAAGGTTAAATCTATCGTGGCTTCGGTTGGAAGTTCTTGGTGAAGCCGTTCCAATAGGGTAGCATAACCTTCTTCCCAACCTTCGTGCCAAATGATGGGGGCAATAATGAAACCAAGCGGATAACCGGCTTTAGCGACTTTTCCGGCTGCTTCGATTCTTTCGTGAAATTTGGAAGTACCCGGTTCAAAGTTTTTAATGACATAATCAGCGTTCACACTAAAGCGAAAGCGAGTATGCTTATTATGTTTGGCATCTAATAGCGGTTCTACATGATGGTATTTCGTAACAAACCGTAAACGACCATGCTCCTGCTGTCCCATGAATTCGATAAGCTGCTTTAAGGAGCCGGAAATATGCTCCAAACCTACGGGATCCGAGGTACAGGCAGCTTCAAAACGGGTGATTTCGGGTACTCGTTCATCGATATATTTTTGAGCGGCTCCCAGAATATCGTCGATATTGACGTAAATACGAATGTAAGGCTTAGCGCCTAAAGTAGTTTGGAGATAGCAGTAATGGCAGTGACCCATACAGCCAGTAGCGATTGGAATCGCATATTCGGCGGATGGTTTTGAAGTGTCGAATTTAAGTGTTTTGCGTATGCCGACGACTAAAGTTCGTTTGGCTATACGGTATTTTTCTAGTTCGGTCTCACCCGGAAGATCGCGTATTTGATTATGCGAGGTTGTCATATGAATCTCTAACCCTTGCTGCTTGGCCCACTCATAGATCATCTTGCCTTTGGTATAATTCATCGCATCAGGTTCAAAATAAACAAGCTCTGGTACGAAGACAGCTGTGTTTGGTACTGGTCTACTGAGCAATTCTGTTGACATGCAATTCTCCTTTCAATAAGCCGGGATGATGTTTGTTCCTGACATTTAGTGTGCCAATGCACAGAGTGGATGAACCATGGGATATTTGACCGCATCTAGGTTGATGGATTATGATAGGTAAGCAAGTGGCAGGAAATAAAGGAAAGCAGGGGGAAATAAAGCAATGGCTACGCCTAGCATGGAAGACTATCTGGAGAGAATATATAAACTCATAGACGAGAAAGGTTACGCTCGTGTCTCCGACATTGCTGAAGGGCTTGAAGTGCATCCCTCCTCCGTGACGAAAATGATTCAAAAGCTGGACAAAGACAATTATTTAATCTATGAGAAGTACCGCGGACTTATGTTAACTCCAAAAGGTAAGAAAATGGGCAAACGACTTGTTGAACGTCATCAACTGCTCGAAAATTTCTTGACAATCATTGGCGTCCAAGAGGACAATATATATAAGGATGTTGAGGGAATCGAGCATCATCTAAGCTGGGATTCCATTACTTGTATCGAGACTTTGGTCGAATATTTCCGCAGAGATCCAGGTCGGACAGATGAACTCTTGAATGTTCGTAAAGAATTAGAAGTTGATAATTAGACAGAGGCCGCAACACGCGGCGCTCTGTCTTTTTATTGTGCATAGAAACAAACTGCCCCCGCATACATAACAAAGTAAGCCCTTTTGTTTGATTTCGGGGAGGGGTGTCGAATGTTAATCAATGGCGTATTCGAAGGTGGCGGCGTTAAGGGGATAGCACTTGCCGGTGGCGTCACTGCAGCCATGGAGCAGGGGCATGTGTTCCATCAAGTCGCAGGTACAAGCTCTGGATCGATTGTAGCGGCTTTGTTATCCGCCGGCTATACCGGAGAAGAGATGAGAGAGATTATCCTCAGAACTCCATTTAAATCATTTATGCAGCGATCACCGATTTTCAATACCAAAATCATCGGACCAGCGGCGCGGCTGTTGATCAAGAAAGGCCTCTACTCCGGCGAAGCGCTGGAGCAGTGGGTGTCGGGGCTGCTTGCTGCCAAGGGCATCCGCAATTTCGGAGATCTCAAGCACAATCAGCTGCGAATTATCGCATCCGATATTACGCAAGGCAAGCTGCTTATTTTGCCTGCGGATATTGCGCAGTATGGGATTGATCCGCGGAAGTTTTCAATCGCCAAAGCGGTGCGGATGAGCACGAGCATCCCCTATTTTTTTGATCCGGTCATGATTCGCCGGCAAATAAAAAGCTCTCCGAAGGCAGCGCCATTCGCAGAGCAGTTTTATTATATCGTAGATGGTGGATTGTTGAGCAATTATCCCTTATGGGTGTTCGACCGGGATACAGATCGTGAAGAAATCATTCCCGTTATCGGGTTCCAGTTGGTCGGGAAAAGCGAATCGCCTACGCACACCATTAAAGGACCGATTACGATGCTTGAGGCTTTGTTTGGAACCATGTTGAGCGCTCATGATGAGCGATACATTGAGATGCAAAACCGGTTCCGTACGGTCAAAATTCCAACGCTCGGCGTGGGGAATACACAATTCAATTTGTCTAAAGAATTGAGTTTGTCACTGTACGATTCCGGATACCAATCGACCAATGACTACTTTACCAAATGGTCCGCCAAAACCTACGAAGAGAATTATGAGAAATACGTACTACGCATTCCTTCCAAGTGACGGTCAGGGCTTAATGATATTTCGGATAATCATCCGGGTCCGAGTCTTTCGTTCCGTTGATGACGCGAAACTTTGCGTTTTTCCTTTTTGGCTTAGACGAGCCGCGGCTGCCATAGGAAGGTTTTTTCCAACGAGACGGTGGGAATTTGTATAGAAGAAATATAAGCCCTAATACGAGAATCGGAATGAATAAAGTTCGCAAACTTACCAACAATCCAATCGCAATCAAAACACCGATAGCGATCTCGACCGGCGAAAATTTTCTTCTCATACCCGTCCCTCCATTATTCTTTTTTCTGCTTCACGCATCCGGTTAAAAGAAGCGATAGACACCTCAACCTGACTGTCTTCAGGTTCTTTGGTTGTCAACAGTTGGAGCCATAGTCCCGGATACCCCAGGTAGCGGAGAACCGGCACTTCACGAAGGGAGTTCGTAAATCTTAGCACTTCATAAGAAACTCCAATTACAACAGGTAGCAGCACTAAACGCTGCAAGATACGTTCTACATATCCATCATAGTGCAGGAATGAGTAGATAACGACGCCGATCAAAACGGTAAAAACAATGAAGCTGCTGCCGCAACGATAATGCAGCGTGTTGAATTTCTGTACATTGCTGACGGTTAACTCGACGCCTGCTTCATAAGCGCTGATGACTTTATGCTCAGCTCCATGATACTGAAAAAGTCTGCGAATCATAGGTGTTAAAGATATGAAGTAAATATATCCGACAAGCAAGATGATCTTGATAACACCTTCTATAAGATTATGAAGAATTTGATTGCTAAATACATTCCCAAACAAAAACTGTTCAATGATTGCCGGGACCAGGGTGAACACGAATTTCCCAAAAAGGAACGAGATCACACCCACAACTGCTACACCAAGAATCATCGAAATATTTGAGAAAAAGCCAGGTTTCTCATCTTTATTAGTTGAGGACTTGTCCTCACCTTCTTGTTCAGCGAAGGATTCCGCTGAGAAATTAAGATGCTGAGCACCTTTGGCGCTGGATTCTATAATGCCGACAATCCCTCTGACCAACGGGATCTTCTTGAGCGATTGTACCCAGGGGATATCTTTCCTAGGGACTTCCAAGAAATCAAGTGAGCCATCTTTCTTGCGCACGGCGGTTACATGCACATTTTTTCCTGCGAACATGACGCCCTCAATGACGGCTTGTCCTCCGTATATACTGTTTTGTTCTGCCATGAGATCCACCTTCTTATCCTTCTCGAATTCGGTTTTTCGTACTTTCCTATTGTAACGGATTCAGGGTTTGAATGCTACCGATAACGGTAGAACATACTATTCTTACCTGTGATTGACGTGCAATCTTTGTAGAGAAAGGAAGAGAACGACTGATGAATGAGAAAAATGTGGGGGAATTGAAAACAAATCGTTGGCTTTTCGTCTTATACATTGGCTTTTTCGCTGGCTTCATTTGGGGAGCAATGAAAATAATTGAACACTACTTTAAATTTACCAACATTGTGGTGGGGTTTCTTGTAGAGCCTTTTTTCAAACATGATTTTCTGTTGACTTGGCAGGGCGTGCTCGTTGGCTGGGGCTTTTTTACGGTATTTTCCATTATCGCGGCCTTCATCTATATGGTTACAATGTGGAAGCTGCAATCTGCCTGGTGGGGGATTGGGTATGGGGCACTCTGGTGGGCGGCAATTTATTTGCTGATCGGTCCTTTGGCGGGGATGACATACTGGATTACGGATTTGGACCTCAATAGCATTCTGACGGATCTATGTTTATTCCTTGTCTGGGGAATGTTTATTGGATATTCCATCGCGATCGAGTACACAGATACAAGAACAAGACAACCTATACACAAGACATGAAAGTTATGGTAAAATATCAAAGGTTAAATAGGCGGATAAAGTCTGTGCAACTGAAAAATGCTGGGGAGTGATTCCTGTTGAAAAAGGTTCTGGTGATTAACGGGCCCAACCTGAATATGCTGGGCATACGTGAACCTGGTGTGTACGGAACGGTTTCCCTATCCGTCATTATTCAAGGCTTGACTGAATTAGCCGAAGTTCTTTCGGTTGAGATTGAGAGCTTCCAATCGAATCATGAAGGCGATATTATTGATAAAATTCATGAAGCCTTTGGTACGAAAGACGGCATTCTCATTAATCCTGGCGCATTTACGCATTATAGCTACGCCATTCGCGATGCGTTATCTTCCGTTCAATTGCCTACCGTAGAAGTTCATCTATCGAATATTCATAAGCGCGAGGAGTTTCGTCATCACTCCGTCACCGCGCCAGTTGTTATCGGTCAGATCAGCGGATTCGGCGTGCAGAGCTATGAGCTAGGTTTGAGAGCACTTCTATCCCATATGCAGTAAAAGAAGGAATGGTGATTTCGATGCAGGAGAAACGTATTGAACGTCTTCGCAAGGTTATGCAAGAGCAAAATTTACCGGCTGTACTCATCACGAATGCCTATAACCGTACATATGTATCTGGCTTCACCGGTTCTTCCGGCTATGTTCTTATAACGTTAGATCGAGCAATTCTTTTGACAGATTTCCGTTATATGACGCAGGCCCCTCAACAAGCGAAGCTTTTTGAAGTGGTTGAGCATCAGGCTAAAGTGATGGAAACTGTTAAAGGACTCTTGAATCAGCAAGGGATTACACAACTCGGCTTCGAGCAAGGGGATGTGTCCTACGGTGACTTCCTGAGTTATCAAGCGGCTTTACCGGGCATTGAGCTTTTGCCGACGGCAAAACTCGTCGAGGGCATCCGTATGGTCAAAGACGATGTTGAATTGCAAGTTATGCAGGAAGCGGCAGATTTGGCTGACCAAACCTTTTCGCACATTTTGTCCTATATCAAGCCAGGTGTGAAAGAACTCGATATTGCGCTTGAGATTGAAATGTTTATCCGCAAAAATGGCGGAACATCGACTTCGTTCGAAACAATTGTTGCTTCCGGCGAACGCTCCGCTCTGCCACACGGCAAAGCAAGTGATCGCGTGCTCCAAATAAACGAATTTGTCAAATTGGATTTTGGAGCGTATTATAAAGGGTATTGCTCTGACATCACAAGAACAGTTATGCTAGGAAAGCCGACGGACAAGCATAAAGAAATTTATGATATTGTGCTGGAAGCTCAACTCAATTGTCTAGCCAATCTCAAACCCGGTATTGCGGGCAGAGAAGGCGACGCTTATGCACGCGATGTCATTGTGAAGCATGGCTATGGCGAATACTTCGGTCACGGTACCGGACATGGTTTAGGCATGGAGGTTCATGAATCTCCGCGCTTGTCGAAAACCGAGGATACAATTTTAACTCCTGGTATGGTGGTTACGGTGGAACCTGGCATTTATCTTCCTGGTTTTGGGGGAGTTCGAATTGAGGATGACGCAGTAATTACTGACACCGGCATTAAAATACTTACAAATTCTACAAAAGATTTTCTTATTATTGACTAGCGGAGGGATTCACAAGTGATATCAGTAAATGATTTCAAGACAGGACTTACCATTGAAGTAGAGCACGATATTTTTACAGTTCTAGATTTCCAACACGTTAAACCAGGTAAAGGCGCTGCATTCGTGCGCTCCAAGCTGAAAAACCTGCGCAACGGCAACACGGTTGAGCGTACTTTCCGTGCGGGCGAAAACGTGGGCCGTGCACACATCGATAACCGTGAAATGCAGTACCTGTATGCAAGCGGCGACGAGTTCACGTTCATGGATACAGAAACGTTTGATCAATTCAGCCTTTCCCGTGAGCAACTGAAATGGGAATTGAACTTCCTTCTTGAGAACATGAACATCAAAATTTTGAGCTACCAAGGTGAAATTCTTGGGATCAATCTGCCAAAAAGTGTTGACTTAAAAGTTGTAGAAACAGAACCAGGCGTTAAAGGCAACACAGCACAAGGCGCGCTTAAAGGTGCAAAAGTGGAAACTGGCCTTGTTGTCCAAGTTCCATTGTTCATCAACGAAGGCGACGTGCTTACGGTTGATACCGAAGATGGCCGTTATATCTCCCGTGCCTAGTTTCAAGTAAGACAAGCCTCTCTGACTTTTGACAAGTCAGGGAGTTTTTTTATTTTGTGTGTGCAATTTTTCACACAAAACTACATTTTATGCTATAATATTGAATTGTTATGCACTAGTATGCGTTAGGAGTGGGTCAGCTTTGTCTCTAATAGTGATGAAATTTGGCGGAAGCTCTGTCGGTGATGCGGAGCGAATGAAACGTGTTGCAAAAAGAATCGTTGAGCGAAAACAAGCAGGTCACAGCTGCGTTGTTGTCGTATCTGCGATGGGAGATACAACGGACGATCTTATCGACCTGTCTAAGCAAATTTACGATGGAGCCCCACCGGCTCGTGAAATGGATATGCTCTTAACGACAGGAGAGCAGGTTTCTGTAGCCCTCTTATCGATGGCGATACATAGTTTAGGGGAACAAGCGGTATCTTACACCGGTTGGCAGAGCGGGATTTTCACGGAAGATGTGCACGGAAAAGCGAGAATCACGGATATTCAGCCAGGGCGCGTTCTGAATGCGCTTGAACAAGGCAATGTGGTGATTGTAGCCGGTTTCCAAGGCATGACGGAAGCTGGAGAGATTACGACGCTTGGCCGCGGCGGTTCCGATACAACGGCCGTTGCTCTTGCTGCTGCAATCAAAGCAGATCTTTGTGAGATTTATACCGACGTAGATGGTATTTACTCAACGGATCCGCGCATTGTGAAAGTAGCGAGAAAGCTAAATGAAATTTCTTACGATGAGATGCTGGAGCTTGCGAACTTGGGAGCTGCTGTACTTCATCCAAGAGCAGTGGAATATGCCAAAAACTATAACGTTACCTTGGTGGTACGTTCCAGTTTTACCAACAATGAAGGTACCAACGTGAAGGAGGAAGCAGTGATGGAGCAAGGAATCGTTGTCCGTGGCATCGCCTATGACAAGAATGTGGCAAGAGTTAGTATTCTAGGTGTACCCGAGAAACCGGGTCAACTGGCGAAAGTATTCATGGCGCTTGCCGAGGTTCAAGTCGATGTAGATATCATTGTACAAAGCGGTGTACTCAATGGATCAGCGGATTTCTCATTCACAACGACGCTTGCTGACCGTGAAAAAGCTTTGGATGCAATTGAATCCATCCGCGGTGAAATCGGCTTCCGTGAAGTAACTTCCGAAGTGAATATGGTGAAAGTGTCCATCGTTGGCGCCGGCATGGTTAGTACGCCTGGGGTTGCGGCTACGATGTTTAAAGTGATTTCTGACCTTGGCATCTCCATCTCGCTGGTCAGCACGTCCGAGATTAAAGTATCTTGCGTCATCGAGAACTCGAACTTGACTGAAGTGATTCAATCTCTGCACACAGCTTACGGCTTGGACACTACAGAGCAAGCTTTCGTTGGCGGACCGCAAGATCGCAGATAATCTCAGTTCTCAACTAAATTTATCGGATATAAAATAAGCAACTTTTAATAAAAAAGCTGTGATCCCGGCTGCCATCAAAGGGCCGACCGGAATCCCCCGCAAAAAGATAATGCCAAAAATGGAACCAATGACAAGACCCACAATTAATTGTGGGTCTATTTTTAATAGCTCCAACCCTTTTCCGTTCATATACGTTGCAATCGCTCCTCCAAGAAGAGCAATAATTCCCGGCCAAGAGGTAAATACCGACATGATGTCCTTCATAGAGATTCGTTCACTTGCAAACGGTACAAGGACGCCAATCGTCAGAAAAAGCAATCCCAGCTCCAAGCCTCTGCGCTCCATAGCGGGGAAAAATCGCATTAATCCGACAAGTTTCAAGGCAAGCAGCATGCAAGAAGCAGTTGTAATAATTGGAGAACGGCCTATGAGTCCAATAACAATGAGTGTAACTAAGATTATATTGCCATTCATCATCAAAACCCCTCACCCTCATAACTTTCCATCTTAGTTTATGAGAGGGGCTTGTATTTAGAACGCAGGACGCCCTGAAGTCCCTAGCAGCACCATTTGATCACTTTCAAGGACCGGCACTTGATCTGTGATATTTGTTTTGGCACAGGCTTCAATATCCGCCTGAAAACCGGACTTGCACATTTTCTTTCCATTCGTGGAGGACAGCAGTGTATCGTATAACGTTTTTTGAGCTTGCAAAAAACATCCTCGCATAGCTAAACCGAAATCATTGGTTGCTATCTGTTTCTCGCCTAGAGCCCGGATTAGCTCCTCAAGAATGTGCCCAGCGCAAAGTCCATCCTCTAAGGAGAAGACGTCTTGTGTCCCTGCGCATAGAATCACAGTGTCTCTCTTGAAGGCAATCGCAGCCGCTGCGCAAGCTTTACTATTTAAAAAAGAACCTGCCAGCACTTGATCGGCTTTTATCGCCTTTTGAATGCCTCTAGTGCCGTTCGTTGTAGTCAGGATCACACGTTTGCCCTGTACAGCTTCCTTGGTATATTCCAATGGTGAATTACCGAAATCGAAACCGGGAATTTTCTTGCAAAATCGTTCCCCTCCAAGCAGATCACCCTCTTGTTGCAATTCTTTGGCCCTCAGAACGGTATCCACTGGAACGATGGCTTTGCATCCGTTAATCAATGCGGTGATGATCGTGCTAGTTGCACGGATAACATCAACGACGATGACGGTTTTATGAAGAAAATCGTCACTTCTTGCTTCGCCGATGTTGGCGACAACCTCGATATGCATCTTTTATTCCTTTCTGGTACCTAAGGACAACGTATCGGAACGCAGTCCTCTGCGCAATGCTTCCAAAGCAATAAGCTCATCCGGTGAGATGTTGCCCAAGTGGATATCTGCTCCAAGCATGCTAATCAAATGCACCTGTTGACTTTTGAGCGGAGCCTCCCACAGAAGCCGCTGCCCGGGAACGGCGGAGAGCACTTGCCCGACTTCCTCATCCTTACATTTTCCCTGTGAATCAAAAATCCCAACACCCATCCCGGATTCACGAGCTTCAATCGTTACTAGGGAAGCTCCGAATTCGGTGTCTAACATAACGGTCTCGATTAATTCCTCTAATTCGATGGCAGAACCCCAGCCCTTTTTACCATATTCCGTAATAACCTCTAGTCCTTCGTCTAGCCCGCGCGCTATCAACTCATTTCTAAGCTTACGGTCGAAATCAATGGTTCCATTGGATATTTCAACACCGTTAAACCCGAGTGCGACAATCATATCGAAATAGGAAGCCACTGCGTGCTGTGTAATTGCAACTTCGAGAAAGGTGCCTCCCGGATAGATGCAAATGCCATTTTCTTTGGCGGCGTTAATTTTGCTTTTCAGCACATGTTGCGGATACAGAGGAGATGTGCCGAAGCCGAGTTTGATCAAATCCACATGATTGCTGCCCGCGGTAAGCAAATCTTCAAATGCATTTGGCCCTAAGCCTTTATCCATTACCATTGTTTTCCCCAACGTTCTGGGTTTGGCCTGCCTTTGTCCTGTGGGGTCGGCCAGAACGGGATTCCAGTTCAAATAAGAGGTAACTTCCATCGGTATTTCTCCTCACTGTCCTTCGAAGGTTCAATTATGTGTACAGCATATGCATCTGGGCAAATGGTGGTGCCCACTATGCCTAAAATCAGACGAGCCCGCATAAGGTAGGGTAAAAAGAGTGTGCTGCCGTTGAACCTTGCTGCAGCATTGAAGTTATGTTTGTGAGCTCCGCATTGATATAAAAACCTTCAGAGTCCATTGTAAAACTGTTCCTTTTATTGAATGAGATCTTATGTGGTTGGAACAGTTTTACAAAAGTCGCTTCCGGCCTTTTATATCAATTCTACGCGAGTTACTTTAATGCTGCAGCCGGTTCAAAAGAGCTGTTTCTTTTTACGAAAGGAGTAGAAAACATGAACAAAATTGTTCTGACGATGGCGTCGCTGAGACTGATGTCAGGGAGTATAGAGATCATAGCAGCGATCGTCATGTTGAGACTGGCGACAGTGGAGAAGGCGCTGCTAGTGAACTCTACGCTTGCTCTAGTAGGTCCTCTAGTACTACTAGCTACTACGACGATAGGTTTGGTAGGGATAGCAGAGAAACTTTCCTATGGGAAGATGCTCTGGGTGATTGCGGGAGTAAGCTGTCTATTCATTGGTATTTTAAAAAAGTAAACGGTCATATTTCTTTCTATTAAGCATAGAAATGAATATAGAAGACTGGACAACTTGGAGGGATGTTTCGCTATGCACGACACGATTATGCACATTCTTCCTCAGACGCTTCGGATTCTACTCTCAGCTTTGCCTCCGGACGTACAAGCTAGCGTTGAGGAAATCAGGGTGAGAGAATCGCGCCCCTTCGAGCTAATCTGGGGGGACGGGTACGCTTTCGTTGATGAGAGAGGCCAATTAGTGACTGGGGAAGATCAGGCGTACAAACCAACCCGACAAGATTGTTTGACCTTGCTGGAGATGCTAACGAACCATTCCATGTACACCCATGAAGAAGAACTGCGGAGAGGTTATATCACCATTGCCGGCGGCCATCGAGTCGGACTAGCCGGGCGTACGGTGTTAGATCAAGGAGATGTCAAGCAGATTCGCGATGTTAGCTCGTTTAATATTCGGATTGCCCGTGAGATTCAAGGGGTAGGCAAGCAGGTACTACCGCATCTCTTCGACCCTATTCGGAGAAGTGTCCATCACACGCTCGTGATCTCGCCGCCGCAGCAAGGGAAGACAACCCTGATTCGTGACATGGCCAGGCTCATTAGCCGCGGAGAGTGGGGCGTGAACAGCCTGGGCACGACAGGCAAGAAGGTAGGCGTAGTCGATGAACGCTCAGAATTGGCGGCTTGTGTCAAAGGAGTGCCCAGATTCGATCTGGGACCGAGAACAGACGTCATGGACGGTTGCCCAAAAGCGGAAGGCATGATGATGATGATTCGATCCTTATCGCCAGATGTGCTGGTCGTCGATGAAATCGGCCGGCCAGAAGATGCAGGAGCGATCCACGAGGCTGTCCATACGGGGATTCGCGTTGTTGCAACCGCGCATGGTGCCGATTATGAGGATGTGCGAATGAGGCCTGTTCTGAAGCAGCTTTTGGAAGAGGGTGTATTTACGAGATATGTCATCCTGCATCGAAGAAAAGGCGAGCCTGCTGCCTATCGCATACTGGATCGGACGGGTAAGCCATTGGAACTCTATCCTGCACGTAAAGGATGATGAAAGATGCTGAAATTCGTTGGCGGGATACTCATTATCAGTGCCGCCACCTTGTATGGTTTTCTGCAAGCCGCTCATTACGTCAGGCGACCTAAACAAATCCGGATGCTGATCTCAGCGCTAGGACGCATGGAGACAGAAATCACATACGCAGTTACACCACTGCCTGAAGCATTCTCCTCACTTGGCAAGCAAGTGGCTGAACCTCTCTCCTCCTTGTTTCGATTAACATCGGAGCGGTTGCTGGCGAGTGACGGGACATCGACTCGTGACATTTGGCATAGAAGCGTTAAGGATGTATGGGGAAGAACATCGATGAAGCATGCCGAGCAAGAGGTTGTGCTGCAGCTCGGGTCTGTACTAGGCGTGACGGATCGCAGTGATCAAATCAAACATTTGCGGCTAGCTATTTCACAGCTTCAGGCAGAAGAAACGGAGTCTAGGGAAGATCAACGCCGTTACGAGAAAATGTGGAAAAGCCTGGGTGTCCTTATCGGAGCACTAATCGTAATTTTGATGTATTAAGGGAAGCAAGGGACTTGCCTTATGGCAGAAGTTCCTTGTCAACAGAGTGAGGTGCCTGGAATGAACGTAGATGTGAATGCCATTTTCCAGATTGCCGGCATCGGCATCATCATTGCGATGATCCATTCGGTGCTCAAGCAGATGGGGAAAGAGGATATGGCACACTGGGTCACGGTCATTGGCTTCGTGGTCGTGCTCTTCATGGTTGTCAGCATGCTCGATCATTTGTTTAAAGAAATCAAAACGATCTTCTTATTCCAATGAGGTGTGCCGTATGGAAATCATCCAGATTGTAGGCCTGGGGCTCATCGTTACAATCTTAACGCTCATCATCAAGGAGCAGAAACCCATGTTTGCGTTCTTGCTGGCCGCCTTTACAGGCATCATGATTTTCTTGTTTCTGATCGGCAAAATCTCCAGTGTCATCCAGGTGCTTGAAGATTTAGCGCAAAAATCAAATATCAATATGGTGTTTCTTAAAACGATCCTGAAAATCATCGGCGTTGCCTACATTGCTGAGTTCGGCGCACAAATTGTGCGCGATGCCGGACAAGAATCCGTCGCCTCCAAGATCGAACTCTCTGGGAAAGTACTCATTATGGTGATGGCGATTCCGATCATTACTGTCATCATCGAGACTGTCGTTAAGCTGCTCCCTGCTTAGATGATCCATTTAGGAGTGACTCAAATGAACCTACTTTATTCGCACCAGAAGCTGAACAACCGCTGGATCATCTTGTTCATCATGACAATGGCCTTGTGGCTTGGCATGTCGAACTTCACGACAGCAGAATCACCGACAGACGCCATCATCAAGGAACAAGCAGAACATTTGAATACGGAGCCTGTCGAGCAATATTGGGATAAGCTCATGAAAGATTACGGCGGTTACTTTCCCGAAAGCAAGACGCCGACCTTCATGGAACTACTCCTGGGTACGAAGGGCATCAGTATGAAAAGCATATTCAAAGGACTTTTACGTTACGTTTTTCATGAGATCATCATCAACGGCAAACTGCTCGCTTCCATCGTGATTCTAACGATTTTCAGTATGATTCTCGAAACGCTGCAGAGCTCATTCGAAAGAAACACGGTAAGTAAGCTCGGCTACTCGATTACCTACATGGTCTTGATTATTATCGCAATTAATTCCTTCAGCGTAGCAATCGGATATGCCAAAACCGCAATCACTTCAATGATAGAATTCATGATCGCAATCATGCCTTTACTGCTAACATTGCTAGCTTCTATGGGAAATGTAACCTCAGTAGCCATTTTGCATCCGCTCATCGTTTTCATGATTCACTCGGTGGGCACGGCGATTTATGTCTTTGTCTTTCCGTTATTGTTCTTCTCGGCCGTTCTGCACATCGTGAGCTCGCTAAGTGAGAAATACAAAGTCACCCAGCTGGCAAACCTGCTTCGCACAATCAGTCTTAGCATGCTCGGGGTTTTCGTCACTGTTTTCCTCGGCGTGATTTCGATACAAGGGACTGCCGGTGCGGTGCGAGATGGTGTTGCCATCCGAACAGCCAAATACATCACAGGCAACTTTGTTCCCGTGGTAGGCCGTTTATTCTCCGATGCAACGGAGACGGTTATAGGCGCATCCTTGCTCGTGAAAAATGCGATCGGACTTGTCGGCGTTGTCATTCTGATCATGCTGTGCGCGTTCCCGGCGATCAAGATTCTGACCTTGGCTTTCATCTACAACTTGTCTGCAGCGGTCATGCAGCCTTTGGGAGACAGCCCGATCATTGCTTGCTTGCAGACGATAGGCAAAAGCTTGATTTACGTTTTCGCTGCGCTGGCAGCTGTGAGTTTAATGTTCTTTCTGGCTTTAACGATCATGATTACGATCAGTAACGTCTCGGTGATGATGCGGTGAAAGGAGATTCGCTATGGACTGGTTAGGCGGATGGCTGAAAACGGTCATCATGGTCATCATGCTGGCCACCTTCGTTGATCTTCTACTCCCCAGCAACACCATGCAGCGCTATGTAAAAACAGTCATGAGCTTATTCATTTTACTAACACTTTTAACGCCAGTCTTGCAGTTATTTCAGAAAGATTGGGATGTGGATCAATTGCTTAGCCAAGCGGAGAAGCAGCAAAACGAAAAGACGATGCTAGCTAGCGGAAGTGGAGGAAGCTCCTGGATGAAATCACTTGATGTGATTACAAAAGATGCCCAAAAGCTTCAAGCTGCGGGCCAAGAGCAATCACAGCAGATGATCCAGACCCAGCTTGCCGGACTGATGAAAGAAGACATTCAGAAACAGACGGACCTAACCGTTCATGACGTGCAGGTCGTCGCGCAAATAGACAATAATGGGAAGCCCTCCATTACGAAAGTCAGGGTCACCCTTGATGATATAGAAGTCAAAAGAAAGTCAAGTCCTGCTGCTGGGTCCAAAAGTATTGCTGCTATGGAACCGGTTAAGCCTATTGATCCGATAAGGATTAAAGCGAATGAACAAGAAACAACGGCATCGGCCCAAGATGCAGCACCTTATGAGCAAGAGGTTGAACGATTGAAACAAGGCATTACGCGCAATTGGCTGGTTGAACCTGAACGCATTGATATCCAAGTTGAACAAAGGAATGGAAGGATTGCGAGGTGAATCGATGGGAACATTGCTGCAATGGATGGAGAACAAATTCGGCGGAGGTCCGGGAGGACCGAAACGTAAGAACACACTCCTATGGGTCATCATGATCGGACTTATGGGAGCGGCGCTGATGATTATGAATGCATTTATGACTGTAAAAGAGGTTGATCCCATCACTGCGGGCAGAGCCTCTCCGCCTCCCAGTAAAGAAACATTTCTCAATAATACATCCAAGGAGAACTCTAGCTTTCACGAATATGAACTGGCGTATCAGTCGCAGCTCAAAGATATTTTACAGAAAATCGTTGGTGTTGGCGATGTTGAAGTACTGGTCACCATTGAGTCGACGGAGGAATTGACCGTCGACAAAAATTACAATGATAACCAGCAAATGACGACAGAACGCGACAATGGCGGGGCGACTCGAAATATTTCCCAGGTCACGCGAAGCGGGGAAGTGGTTATCTATCAAGTGTCAGGCGACCAGAAGCCGCTTGTGCTCAAATATATCAAACCTAAGATCAGAGGGGTCATCGTTGTCGCGAAGGGCGCTGAGAATCTGACGGTGAAGAAAATGATTTCGGAAGCCGTCGAGCGCGGGCTGGACGTCCCATTGAATCGTATCTCCATTTTACCCCGGAAAACCGGTGAATAAATCAATAAATCCAATAGGCAATCAAAATTGAGGAGGAATATACAATGAACGCAAAAAGACAAACAATTTGGCTCGTATCTATGCTTAGCTTGATGGTGGTGCTTTCCGCTTACTATTTGTTCACCGAGGATGTGAATAAACTCGATTTGGCATCGACGGATACGACGAAGCAGAGCCAAGAAGTGAAGATTGATATGGCTCAGGTTGACACGGCAAATGCAGCAAAAACAGACGTAAAAGCAACAACAGGCACAGATACAAAAGTCGACACGAAAGCAACAACGCCGCAAAATTCAACAAAAACAGACGTTAAGGCAGACGCTAAAACGGATGTTAAAAACGATGCAAAAACGGATGCAAAAACAGATGTAAAAACAGACGTGAAAACAGATGCAAAAGCAAATGTGAAAACGGACGATCAAGTGTTGAAACAAATGGAAGAACAAGCGAAAACAACGTCGGCAAGCGACTACTTCACGAATGAGCAAATGAAACAAAGTGAATATTTCGCCAAAGCTTCCTCCGATTTGATGGAAATCATCATTGACACGAAAAAAACACCTGAAGCAGTAGCGAAAGCAACGAATGATTTATCGAAATTGACAGATGTTCAAGAAAAAGTTGAAAATCTGCAAGAAGTGCTGATGAAAGACTTCCCGCAAGCCATCGTTAATCAAGAAGGCAACAAATGGAAAGTAACCGTTCAAAGCGATAAACTGGAGAAAAGTCAAGGGGTTACCATCGTTGATATGGTCGTCAAAGAGCTTGGTGCAGCTCCAGAAAACATCAAAATTCAATACGTTCGTCCATAGTTTAAAAGAGCTGTCAACACGGCAAGGGAGGGTACAGGAAAGGGTCCAGGTAAAACTGGACTCTTTCCATTTCTTGCGTTTATGGGTATAATACATACGTTGCGGCTATGAAACCGCATTTTTTACTGGTTCACCAACTTTGAAGGAGTGACATGAATGTTCAAATTGAGTGAAATCAAAGAGTTAATCAAACTCGTCGATCAATCCTCTTTACAAGAACTTGAAATTGAAAATGAAGGTGCTCGCCTGTCGATTCGCAAGCCGAATAAATCAGAGCCTGTTTACGTAACAGCACCAGTTCAACACACATATGCTCCGATTGGTCAAGCAAGTGTTCCTCACGCAGCACCGGCTGCAGCTTTGGAAACTTCTGTACCTGCGACTACTGGACATGCTAAGCAAGAGGACTCATCTTTACATAAGATCGTTTCACCGATGGTAGGAACTTTCTATCAGTCTGCTTCTCCTGGCGCTGCTCCTTTCGCAAGTGTTGGTCAAAAAGTAGGCGATAAAACCGTTGTGTGTATCGTTGAAGCTATGAAATTGATGAATGAGATTGAAGCCGAAATCAAAGGTGAAATCGTTGAAGTACTCGTTGAGAACGGTCAACTTGTTGAGTACGGACAACCTTTATTTTTGGTTAGACCGGAGTAAGTTAGTATTTTGCTAACGGAAAACTCTTAGGAGGAAAATTAATGAAATTTCATAAAATCCTAATAGCGAACCGAGGAGAAATAGCTGTTCGTATTATCCGAGCTTGCCGTGAATTGGGCATTTATACGGTGGCTGTATATTCGGAAGCAGATCGTGAAGCGCTGCATGTGCGACTTGCTGACGAAGCCTATTGTATTGGTCCGACTGCGTCTAAGGACAGCTACTTGAACTTCACGAACCTGATGAGTGTTGCTACACTAACAGAATGTGATGCCATTCATCCCGGTTATGGATTTTTAGCGGAAAACGCCGACTTCGCAGAAATTTGCGAAAGCTGCAACATTACGTTCATCGGTCCTTCACCTGACGCCATTAGCCGTATGGGCGACAAGGCGGTTGCCAAGCAAACGATGAAAGACGCACGCGTGCCAATCATTCCAGGGTCCGACGGGTTGGTTGAAAACGTGGAAGACGCAATCGTCATCGCAAGAGATATCGGGTATCCGGTTATCATTAAGGCGACAGCCGGCGGCGGCGGTAAAGGAATTCGTATTGCCGAAAATGAAGAGACGCTTGTCTCCCAAATTACGGCTGCGCAACAAGAAGCGCAAAATGCTTTCGGCAACGCCGGTATATATTTGGAAAAATATTTAACGGGCATGAAGCATGTGGAGATTCAAATTTTAGCGGACAAACATGGTAACGTCGTTCACTTGGGTGAACGCGATTGTTCCGTACAGCGCCGCAGACAGAAGCTCGTAGAAGAAGCACCTTGTCCGATCCTGACGCCTGAAACGCGTGCAGCAATGGGGCAAGCAGCCGTTCGCGCAGCCTTGGCTGTTAATTATTCGGGTGCAGGAACATTGGAATTCTTGCTTGGACCTGACGGTAATTTCTACTTCATGGAAATGAATACGAGAATTCAAGTCGAGCATCCCGTAACCGAAATGATTACCGGTATCGACATTATCCAAGAGATGATCAGCGTTGCCGAAGGCAATCCGTTATCCTTCTCGCAAGATGATGTTCGTATCAACGGATGGGCGATCGAATGCCGTGTGAACGCGGAAGATCCGAACCGGAATTTTATGCCTTCCGCAGGCCAAGTAAAATTCTACTTGCCTCCTGGTGGATTCGGGGTTCGCGTAGACAGTGCCGTTTATCCGGGCTATACGATTCCTCCGCACTATGATTCTATGATCGCCAAACTAATCGTCTGGGGAAGTACGCGCGATGAAGCGATTGCCCGCATGAAAAGAGCGCTCACGGAGTTTGCCGTTGACGGTGTTAACACAACGATTCCGTTTCATCTGAAACTGCTTGAACACAAGAAGTTCATCAAAGGCGACCATGATATTAAATTCTTGGAAGAGCACGACGTGAACGATGCAGATTCATAGATAATCATTTGTCATATTTTTGGCAAAATGGTATAGTTATAAATTAAGGATGGCTTATCCAAAAATTCTTAGGAGGTGCCACAATGAGCACAATCGCTCCGGATTACGTCAAAACAGACATGGGCAGCATCCAAATTGCCCCCGAGGTTATTGAAATCATTGCCGGTTTGGCAACGGTGGAAGTGCAAGGAGTAGCGGGGATGAGCGGTGGACTTGCTGGCGGCATTGCTGAATTGCTTGGACGCAAGAACTTGTCCAAAGGCGTAAAGGTAGAAGTCGGACAACGTGAAGCTGCCATTGACGTCTCCATCATTATCGAATATGGGAATCGCATTCCTGAGGTTGCTAGCGCCATTCAACAGAATGTGAAGCACGCAATCGAATCAATGACTGGACTTAGCGTCGTTGAGGTTAATGTTCATATTCATGATGTTCATTTTAAACAGGCAGATAAACCGGTTGAAGAAGAAACAGCAGCTGCTGGTCGAGTGAAATAAGGCGGAATTGCTGCATCCATATGGATCATTGAAACCCCCTACAGCATGCAGGGGGTTTCCTCTAACTATAGGAAGGGGACAAGCTTACGTGGGTAAAATTGTGGACAGGCTCTTGCTGCTTCTCTATAGCCTAATTATTTTCGTTGCATCTATCCTTGTATTGTTCACAGCATCGAGCTGGATCCCATTAGAACAAGTAGGTCAACTGTTACGTAATTTCTATTACGAGAAGAACTATGCATATCCGGCCATCGTTATTAGCTTGGTTATGCTGCTAATTTCTGTTCGGTTTCTCATTCTAACGCTTCGCCGCGGCCGCGCTCAAGCGCCATCGATTGATCAACGCACGGATTTTGGCGATATTCGCATTTCTATGGAAACCGTCGAGAATTTATCTTTGAAAGCTGCTGGTCGTTCGAAAGGTGCCAAAGACCTGCGCGCGCGTGTAAGAGTGAATCAATCAGGACTTGAAATTACGCTCAGAACCGTGGTGGATGGCGAAAGTTCGATTCCTGAACTCACGGAAGAGATGCAAAGTACTGTGAAAAGTTACATAGAGGACATTACCGGCATTCCCGTAGCTTCCGTAACCGTATTCGTAGCAAATATCGTGCAATCAGCCCCAACGTTTAAAAGCCGAGTCGAATAGAGGTGAACCCACTCATGTGGAACGAATTGTGGGAGTCCCATAGGGGCAAAGTGATCGGAGTGGCAGCAGGCATTTTCTTCGGCTTCATTTATTTATTTTTTGGATTCTGGGATATGCTGATCTTTGGATTCATTGTTCTGGTCGGATTTTATATTGGGAACAAACTGGATCGCAAGGAAAGTTTCGTCATGCTTGAAGACATTTGGCGCTATCTCACGCAAAAATGGAGAATGTTTCGCTAAAATCCCTGGTACATCCATGGATTTTTTTGTTTGGATTGGCTCCATTATGACGTATACTAACAAAAAGAGCTTTAAAGGACGAAGTCAGTTTTGCTAAAGCAAAACTCAAAGTTTACGCTTGCGAAGACAGTTTTGCTAAAGCAAAACTCTTAGGAGGAACAAAATGAAACGCAGAGTTGCACGAGAACTTGCTGTACAAAGCTTATACCAAATCCAGATGAATGAGGCTACCCCTCAGGAAGCTGTCCAAATCGCTGTTCATGAAGCGGAAAATGACAATGAAACGCAATTGGATTTCAAAGGGGACAAAATTAATTCAGCTTACATTGTGGAGCTGGTCGAGGGGACATATAGCAATAAAGTTAGAATTGATGAGCTGCTGGAAGAGTATTTGAAAGGCTGGGCAATGGACAGGCTGTCACGCATTGATCGTGAAGTGCTGCGTCTGGCTGTCTACGAAATGCTCTACCGAGACGACGTTCCGCCGAAAGTTGTCGTGAATGAAGCCATTGATTTGGCTAAGCATTACGGCACAGACGAGTCCGGAAAATTCGTCAACGGTGTTCTTGGTAAAATGATCAAGGAAGTCGAAGATTTGAAAAGTAAGGTCACACCAACTTAACTTAACAGCTTACGAAGATGATGTTCACAACATTTTTAGGGGGAAAAAACATGTCTGGTCAAGTTATTAATGGAAAAGAATTGGTAAGTTCTATTCGTGAGGAAATTCGCGCGGATGCTGCAGCGCTTACAGCGAGTGGCCATCAACCAGGTCTTGTGGTTGTCATTGTAGGGGAAGACCCGGCTTCGCAAGTTTATGTTCGAAATAAAGCAAAAGCATGCGACGACGTAGGCATTTATTCGGAAGTACACCGTTTGCCTGAAGCTACGACTCAGCAAGAATTAATCGCACTCATTCACAAATTTAATAGCGACAACAGAATTAACGGCATTCTTGTGCAATCACCCCTGCCTAAACATATTGATGAAGAAGCTGTTGTGGATGAAATCGACCCATTGAAAGATGTGGATTGCTTTCACCCCGTGAATGTTGGGAATTTAATGATCGGTAAAGATGGTATGAAACCTTGTACGCCTCATGGGGTTATCGAAATTTTGAAACGCACAGGCGTAGAAATCGCAGGTAAACACGCTGTCGTCGTTGGAAGAAGCAATATTGTTGGGAAACCAATGGCTATGTTATTGCTGCGCGAACATGCAACTGTTTCTATTGTTCATTCACGTACTCCGAATATGGAGGAAATTACGAAGCAAGCGGATATTCTTGTTGTTGCCGTAGGTAAAGTGCATTTGATTAAAGCTCATCACGTAAAACCAGGCGCAGTTGTCATCGATGTGGGGATGAATCGTCCTGCTGACGGCAAGTTGACTGGTGACGTTGATTTCGAAGCGGTAAAAGAAATAGCAAGCGCAATTACACCGGTGCCGGGCTGTGTGGGACCGATGACGATTACAATGCTGCTTCGCAATACGGTGGATGCTGCAAGCCGCGCCGCTAAAGTGAATGTGAGTGTTTAACCGAGCTTATGGGTAGAAACGAGACGAAGATTTTTTCTGTCAAGGATTTAAATCGCTATATTAAATTGCTGCTTGAAGGCGATAATCGCCTTCAGGATGTATGGGTGCGAGGAGAGATTTCCAACTTCACGCATCATTCCAGCGGCCATATGTATTTTACGTTGAAGGATGCCGATGGCAGACTGAAGAGTATCATGTTCGCCTCCCATAACCAGAGGCTAGGCTTCATTCCCAAAGAAGGTACCAAGGTAATTGCCCGAGGTAATATTTCCGTGTATGAACGGGACGGCGCCTACCAGTTCTATGTGACAGCGATGCAGCCGGATGGCATCGGCAGCTTGTATTTAGCTTTCGAGCAGCTGAAAAAGAAGCTCGAAACGGAAGGGCTGTTCGCGGCGGAGCGCAAAAAACCGATTCCTCGGTTTCCACGTGCGATCGGCGTGATCACCTCCCCGACGGGGGCCGCGATCCGTGATGTCATCATCACGCTTCAGCGGCGCTATCCGTCGGTGCAAATCCTCCTGTACCCCGTACTTGTACAGGGGACAGGAGCAGCTCCTTCGATCGTTAAGGCGATCGAAGCGATGAACCGCCTCGGTGAAGCCGACGTGCTCATCGTGGGCCGCGGAGGCGGCTCACTGGAGGAGCTGTGGGCGTTCAACGAGGAAGCTGTGGCGCGGGCGATTGCAGCCTCCGCGATTCCTGTCATCTCGGCCGTCGGCCACGAGACGGACTTCACGATCGCGGACTTCGTCGCCGATCTGAGAGCTCCTACGCCTACGGCGGCGGCGGAGCTCGCCGTGCCCAGCACGCTGGAGCTGAAGCAGCAGCTATCGCAGCAGGCGCAGCGCCTGCACTACGGGCTGCTCCAGCAGCTGCGCCGCAAGCAGGAACGGCTGGAGCGCGCGAAGCGCTCGCCGTTCTTGACGAACCCCCGCAGGCAGCTGCTGATGCAGCCTGCGGAAAGACTCGACCGGCTGGCGGAGCAGCTCGGTTACCGGATGCGCCAGCGCGTTCAGCGGCTGGGGGAGCGGCATATGAAGCTGGAGCGTACGCTCAGCAGCTTCAATCCCAAAGAGCAGGCCGTGTTCGCAAGGCGGCGCCTCGATACTTCGGGGCGGCAGATGCTCACGGCCATGCAGACCCTCCTGCGTGCGAAGAAGCAGGAGTGGCAAGCCAGCGTCCGTCATCTGGACGCCCTCAGCCCGCTGAAGGTCATGCAGCGCGGCTACAGCTTGGCGTATGACGAAGAGGACCAGGTCCTCATTCGCTCCGTTACCCAGGTGAAGGTTGGGGACCATGTGAAGATTCGCCTCAAGGACGGCAGATTGGACTGCCAAGTATCGGGGATGGAGGAGAACCAAAATGTCAACGAATGAAACGGAAGTAAGTTTTGAAGTCGCGATTGAGCAATTGGAGCGCATTGTGGCGCAATTGGAAAGCGGCGACGTACCTCTGGAGAAAGCGATTGAGCTTTATCAAGAAGGTGTGCGGCTCTCTCACTTGTGCGGTGTGAAGCTTGAGCAAGTCGAGAAGAAAATTGAGATGCTGGTTGAAGGGGAAACAGGCACTATAAACAGGAAGCCTTTCCAACCTGCCTTGGAAGATAAGGGGAATTAGGTTGAAGACAATGTCCACTATTCGTGAATATATTGCTTCGAATGCTGAAATGGTCGAAGCAGCATTAATACAAGCACTCCCTGCGCAGTGGAATGTACCTGCCTCTCTGCGTGAGTCAATGAACTATTCGCTGATGGCTGGCGGGAAACGGCTTCGCCCTATTCTTGTTCTGGCGGCAGCTGAGGCGCTTGGAGGATCCCAAGCAGCAGCATTACCTGCAGCACTTGCGATTGAAATGGTGCATACGTACTCCTTGATTCATGATGATCTCCCTGCGATGGATAATGATGATTACCGCAGAGGTAAACTGACGAATCATAAAGTATACGGGGAAGCTATGGCTATCCTGGCCGGAGACGCTCTACTGACACACGCCTTCTACAGCATCACGCAAGCTCACAAAGTACATGGCATCCCAGCGGAACGCGTGCTATCCATCACGGAAGAACTTGCTGCATACGCGGGTGCAAGAGGTATGGTTGGTGGACAAGCCGCTGATATGCTTGGAGAACAGGGCTTAACGAAGCTTGAAGAATTGGAATTCATCCATCTGCATAAAACAAGTGATCTCATCGTATTTTCACTGCGGGCGGGCGCACATATTGCCGGAGCCACACCAGGGCAGCTAGCTGCGCTAAGCGAATTCGGGAATGCGATAGGACTTGCTTTTCAAATTCAAGATGATATTTTGGATATTATCGGGGATGAGCAGAAGCTCGGCAAGCCGGTGAAGAGTGATGAGAAGCAGCAAAAGGTGACCTACCCGTATTTTATAGGGCTCGAAGCTTCCGAGATGAAGGTCAAAGAATTGACCGAACAGGCTAAGAAAGCACTTCTGCAAGGCGGGTTTACCAATCCGGAGCGGCTGTTTCAGCTTGCTGATTATCTAATGGAAAGAGATCATTAAAGGTTTATTTTACATATTTTGTTGTTACTTAGGGTGGATTTTCACGATTTGCCCAAAACTATGATATAATGGTGAAATGAATCTCAGTATTTTCACATTGAAAGTGAGGAAACAAGCGTGCTGCTCGAACAAATCAATCGACCTGAGGATTTGAAACGGTTATCCATGGCGGAGCTTGAGGTATTGGCTGGTGAAATCCGTCAATTTCTGATCGAAAAGTTATCCGTTACAGGTGGACATCTGTCCTCGAACTTAGGTGTGGTTGAGCTCACCATCGCTTTACATACCTTGTTCCACAGCCCCTATGATAAATTGCTTTTTGATGTGGGTCATCAGGCGTATGTACACAAAATTTTGACAGGCCGCAAGGATAAGTTTGATACATTGCGTAAGTACAAAGGCTTGTGTGGGTTTATCAAGCGATCTGAAAGTGAACATGACGTCTGGGAAGCCGGACACAGCAGTACCTCTTTATCCGCAGCGATGGGCATGGCCATGGCGCGTGATCTCAAAGGCGAACACAACAAAGTCGTTGCCATCATCGGTGACGGTGCTATTACTGGCGGCATGGCGCTGGAAGCCATGAATCATATTGGTCATGAGAAGAAAAATATACTGGTCATTCTGAATGACAATGAAATGTCCATTGCGCCCAACGTCGGGGCGATTCATAACTATTTAAGCAAGATTCGTTCGGATCGCCATTATTTGAAGGCGAAAGAAGAAGTTGAACATTTACTTAAGAAAATACCTGCCATTGGCGGCACGTTGGCAAAAACAGCGGAGAAGCTGAAGGACAGTCTCAAATATTTTGTGTTGAACGGAGTTTGGTTTGAAGAGTTAGGCTTTACTTACATCGGTCCCGTAGACGGACACAATTTGCCTGTTTTACTGGATACTTTGAAGCAAGCAGAGAAAGTTGTCGGGCCTGTGCTTGTGCATGTCGTCACTACAAAAGGGAAGGGTTACACGCCTGCTGAGCAAGACTCTCATAGCTGGCATGGACCAGGACCTTACAAAATTGAGTCAGGCCAAGTGTTGAAATCGGTTGGACCTCCCATGTATACAGAGGTGTTTGGTAATACACTCATTCAGATGGCTGAACAGGATTCCCGCATCGTGGCGGTTACACCTGCTATGCCGGGGGGATCAGGCTTACTTAAGTTTGCCAAGCAATTCCCAAGCCGCATGATCGACGTTGGGATTGCTGAACAGCATGCGGCTACGTTATGCGCAGGGTTAGCCAGTGAAGGATTAAAGCCGGTGTTTGCCGTTTATTCCACTTTCCTGCAAAGAGCTTACGACCAAGTGGTCCATGATATTTGCCGTCCGAAGTTGAATGTGGCCTTTGCCATTGACCGCGCCGGGTTTGTAGGACCTGATGGCGAAACGCACCAAGGCGTATACGATATTGCTTTCTTGCGCTCGTTGCCTAATATGGTGTTGATGATGCCGAAGGATGAGAAAGAATTACAGGATATGATGCAGACAGCTCTTGAATATGACGAAGGGCCAATTGCTTATCGTTATCCTCGGAATAGCGGAGTCGGGGCGAACCTCGATGAAGCTCCGAAAGCCATCCCGATCGGAACTTGGGAGACGCTGCGTGATGGCGACTATGCCGCAGTTTTGGCGGTAGGTCCGATGGTTCAAGTTGCCTTAGAGGCTTCTGAGCAATTAGCCAAAGAAGGAATCAAACTTCGCGTTGTGAACGCTCGCTTCATTAAACCGCTGGATGAAGTCTACTTACGCCAGTTGGCGAATGAATCGATACCGATTATCACGATGGAAGAAGGCGCCATTCAAGGCGGGTTTGGCAGTGCTGTCATGGAGTTTTTTGCAGCTAATCATTTCACAGGATTACATGTTAACGTGATGGGGATTCCTGATTATTTCGTTGAGCATGGATCGGTGAAGGAACAACGTGAAGAGGTCGGACTTACTGCACACAATTTAATTGCTGAAGTGAAGAAGCTCGTGCCTCGCAAAAGACAACGGGCCTAAACGCTGCAACGCTACGAATAGGAGTAAAGACAAACACAATGTCATCGGATAAAGAACGATTGGATTTATTGCTCTTGGAGCAAGGCTATTTTGAAAGCAGGGAAAAAGCAAAGGCCGCCATTATGGCAGGCCTTGTTTTTGCTGACGAAGAACCCGCAGATAAAGCAGGGATGAAGATCAGCCGAAAAGCCGTGCTGAAAGTGAAAGGGGCGCTTCATCCTTATGTAAGCAGAGGTGGCTTGAAGCTGGAAAAGGCGTTAAAACAGTTTGAGATCAATCTAGCGGGCGCTGTCATGATTGATATCGGCGCATCCACAGGCGGTTTTACAGATTGTGCGCTGCAGAACGGCGCTTCCAAGGTTTACGCGGTTGATGTAGGCTACAATCAATTGGATTGGTCGCTTCGCAATGACGAGCGTGTTCAAGTGATGGAGAGAACGAATTTCCGTTACACCACCATGGAAGATTTGAACGGCCCGCGGCCAACTTTTGCCAGCATTGATGTCTCATTTATTTCCTTGCGCATTATTTTACCGCCACTTAAAGAAATCTTATTGAACGAGGGTGCCGTTGTAGCGCTCATTAAACCGCAATTTGAAGCAGGACGAGAGAAAGTGGGAAAATCAGGTGTTGTGCGGGATCCAGACGTGCATGCGGAAGTTTTGACCACGGTGCTCACTTTTGCGGAAGAGCTTGGTTTTCGATTGAAAGGATTAACGTACTCACCGATTACGGGTGGGGAAGGAAATATTGAATTTTTAGCTTACTGGTCAAGCGATTCGAATGATGATGCCACGCTTGCTGACGCTGCTTCGCTGAAAGACCTCATTGCCCTTACCGTAAAAGAAGCACAAAAATTGCATGGCAAATAAACTCATCTTTGAGCACCCTTTTTGCGGCCCAGAGATGGGTTTTTTCAGTAGATTAGAAAACATAAGTTTTTTACATTTGCTTCGCTCTACCTTGACAAACGCGCTCGTCCTAAGGGACGACGAAGTCGTTATCTTTGGTTGACAAACGCGCTCGTCCAAGAAAGACAACGAAGTCGTTTTTCCTTGCTTTATAAAAAGGATTTACGGACAACATCCGCGAATACTATGGCGAGGTGAGGGACATGGAGAAAGGCGATGTCACAGTCATTTTGCTGATCCTGATTGTAGGTATAGGTTTTCTATTTTTTCGATTTCAAAGATGGCTGGATGGGCCAACGAAAAAGCGAATCCGAATTCCAAAACATTCAGAAATTCCTCAGGATGAAGTTGTTGAGCTGCTGGAAGGCGCTGGCTTTGACGTGTTGGCCGGTAAAACCAAAATTCCAATCTCCATGACCTTGAACGATAAAGAGCAGCTGGAAAGCAGGCTGTTTATTGACTATTTTGTCCAGAAGGATGATCGCATTTACCTGGTTAAAGTAGCCAAGGAACGTAAGCCGCTTGAAATGACAGGCAGCTCCATTCGCGATATGCTGCTGGTTTACAGCCTTATTTATCCGGAGGCTGAAGGGGTGCTTTATGTCGATATGGCCATGAATAAAATCAAAAAAATCACATTCCATATAGAGGTGTAGGCATGAAAGGTCAAAGGCATGTAAAAATCAGGGAAATCATTACGAATCACGAAATTGAAACGCAAGATGAATTGGTGGAGTCCCTGCGAGCGGCTGGTTTCCATGTTACCCAAGCGACGGTTTCCCGAGATATCAAAGAGCTCCATCTCATTAAAATCCCGCTGGATGATGGGAGATACAAATATTCGATGCCAGCCGATCAACGGTTCAATCCTATGCAGAGGCTGCGTAGAGCGCTCAGTGATCATTTTGTGAGCATTGATAGTACCGACAATCTGGTTGTGATGAAATGTCTGCCGGGTACTGCAAACACCATTTGTGCACTAATCGATAATTTGGAGTGGGAAGGTGTCATGGGAACCATTTGCGGTGATGATACGATTCTTGTGATTTGCCGCGGCAAAGAGAAAAGCGTTTCTTTTGTAAACGAAGTTATGTCCTTATTATCTTAAAGCCAGGAGGAATACATGCTTACAGAATTATCGATTCGTAATTTGGCGGTTATTGAACATGTGCACATCCGTTTTAAAATGGGGTTTCATGTTCTAACAGGGGAAACAGGCGCAGGGAAATCCATCATCATTGATGCATTGACACTCATAGTTGGCGGCAGGGGTTCTTCCGATTTGGTCCGTTATGGTGCAGACAAAGCAGAGATTGAAGCCATGTTCGAGCTTCCGCAAACACATCCGGTATGGCACACGCTGACAGAGCTCGGCATTCAAGCGGATCCCGGAGAGCATTTGCTTATCCGTCGGGAAATTACGGCTACTGGGAAGAGCTCCAGCCGAATTAACGGGCAGCTTGTGAATCTTACGATGCTGCGTCAAACAGGGGAATGGCTCGTTAACATCCATGGACAGCATGAGCATCAATCGCTGCTCAACGATGAAGAGCACATCCATTCTCTTGATTTGTTCGGGGATGCGGAAATAGCTGCGGCTAAAAAAATCTATCAATCTACTTATGATGAATATATGAAATTGCATAAGGATTTGCGCGAGCTTCAGGAAACGAGTAAACAAGCGCTTCAGATGCTTGATTTATATCGTTTCCAAATCGATGAGATATCGGCTGCGAAGCTGAAGGTTGGCGAAGATGAAACTTTGGCGGAAGAGAAGCGCAAACTGGCGAACGCAGAAAGGCTGTATCAAAGCACTTCGGAAGCTTATGATTTCCTTTATGCGACGAATCGTGGGTTGGATGCCGCAGGCAAAGCGGTTTCTCGCATTCAAGATATCGTTCAATTGGATCCGGCCAATCTTACGCCACTGCTTGAACAAGCGCAATCCGCCTACTATCAGCTGGAGGATGCAGCTTACCAATTACGCGATTATCGAGAAGGCATTGAGTTTAATCCGTCTCGCTTGGATTTTATTGAACAAAGATTGGATACAATCACGTCTCTTCGCCGAAAATATGGAGAGAATATTAAAGAGATCCTAACTTACTTGGAGAAAATTAAAACGGAAGTCGATACAATTGAGAATAAGGACGAGCACATTCAGAAAATTGAGGCCAAGCTTGCTGCGCTCGAAAAACAATTAGGCGTCACTGCGCTTGATCTATCTAATATGCGCCGCGGGATTGCTCAGCAGCTCGCCGTTCAGATTGAGCATGAGCTTCGCGATCTGCAGATGGAACGGACTCAGTTCCGCGTCCAAGTCGAGCAAGTGCTTGATGAGCGAAACGGGATCGAAGTCGAAGGGAAGAAAGTGAAATTTTCGCGCCAAGGGATCGATCAGATCGAATTTATGATGGCTCCTAATCCGGGGGAACCGCTTCGCGGGCTCAGCAAAATCGCTTCAGGCGGGGAATTATCGCGAATCATGCTGGCTATGAAAACTATTTTTGCCCGAATCGATCAGATTCCCGTACTCGTTTTCGACGAAGTTGACACAGGGGTAAGTGGACGCGCGGCGCAAGCGATTGCTGAGAAAATGTCTAATTTGTCAGATAACTGTCAAGTCTTTTCGATTACACATTTACCGCAAGTGGCCAGCTTCGCTGATGTCCATTTCTATATTCGCAAAGAAGTAGATCAGGACAGAACGTTCACACGGGTGCAAGATATGCCGGACTCCGGGCGAATTGAAGAATTGGCGCGGATGCTCGGCGGGGTCGAAGTAACGGAAACGACGCTGCATCATGCGGGGGAAATGCTTGCCATGGCAAGAAATAAGAAAGCAAGGGCATGAAAGTATAGATAGTCATCATTTTCAGTTATAAAACAGGGGGAGTGGGGTTAACTTATAGGTACGCATTTGACGACGAAGTTCGTCAGGGCCTAAGGATGTGTGAGGGAGCGTGAAGATATTGCAATCCAGCAAAAGGAAAAGATTGTTCGGACTCCTGCTCGTCTTCTTCGTTTGTATGGTAAGTTTGTCTCCGCCTTTTCAAAGTTTTGCCTCCTTCCCCCAAGAACTCCGCTTGTTTAGCGGTCAAGGGAAGCAGCTACAATTAACGATGCCCGTTAGCGCGCAAGTGACTGTCAAAGACACGGACATTGTGAAAGTTAATGGCAACGCTGAGCACTCATTTCAAGTTAATCTGAACGAACCCATTTCCTTACAGTCCGATCGCTCTGGGCAAACCGAAATGAAGCTCAAGCTGTTCGGCGCAATTCCGATTAAAACAGTGAAAGTGAATGTTGTACCTGATTTAAGAGTCATTCCAGGTGGACAAACCATCGGAGTGAAGATTAAATCTGCCGGTATTCTGGTGGTAGGCCATCACTTGGTAACTGTTGCCCCAGACCAAAAAGTTTCACCTGGTGAAGAAGCGAAAATTCAAGTCGGAGATTTGATTACCAAAATCAATGGCAAGGATTCGAAGGATGTCAGTAAGGTTGCGGACCTGGTTGCCAAATCCGGAGAGAGCAAAACGCCTCTGGATCTCAAAATCTTGCGCAACAATGAAGAGATCTCGGTTAAACTTCAACCCGTTTATGATGTTGTAGACAAGTCTTATCGTTTGGGGTTATATATCCGCGACTCGGCAGCAGGTGTTGGCACTTTGACCTTTTATGCACCTGATCAGGGTGTATATGGAGCTCTGGGACATGTTATCACGGATATGGATACCCAGACGCCAATTATTGTAGGTGACGGGGATATCGTGTACTCCAATGTGACCTCAATTTCCAAAAGCCACAACGGCGATCCCGGCGAAAAGCATGCTACGCTTTACAAAGATAGTAAAGTGATTGGCAATATCGAACGTAACACAGCTTTCGGTATCTTTGGCAAAATGTATGCTGCGCCTGATCATAGCTTGGATAAAGAAGCTATTCCTGTTGCTTTCGCTGAGGAAGTAAAGGAAGGTCCGGCACAGATTTATACCGTAGTCGAAGGCCAAAAGGTCGAGAAATTCGATATCCAAGTCGTTCACGTCTCTAAACAGGATATGCCAGGAACAAAAGGCATGGTCATCAAAATCACGGATCCTCGTTTGTTAGATAAAACGGGCGGTATTGTGCAAGGGATGAGCGGCAGCCCCATCATTCAAAATGGGAAACTCATCGGTGCCGTGACGCATGTGTTTGTTAATGATCCTACAAGCGGTTATGGCTGCTTTATCGAGTGGATGCTTCAAGACTCAGGGATTATTCTTAGACCTTCAAATGGAGCGACTTTCAAAGAAGCAAAGGCGAGCTAAAGCCTTTGGTTCTTTGTTTTATTTTAACCGGATTCTACAAAGGAATATCCGTTTTACTTTGAATTTGTCGAAAAATGTAGTATGCAGAAGATAAATATATTATTATATAAGAAAGTGAAATAAAAGAAAAGAAAAATAATATTCGACAGAAGGAATTTAAGTTGGGGTGTCGAATACCTTTCTTAAGAGAGAAATAACCAAACCTGCCCAGTAGCTAAAGGAGGATTTTACGTTGCAAAAAATTCAAGTATTACTAGCCGACGATAACCGTGAGTTTACCCATTTATTATCCGAGTTCATTGGTGAGCAAGAGGATATGGAAATTGTAGGGGTTGCGTATAACGGTAATGAAGTTCTTCGATTTCTCGAACAACAACGCGAATTACCAGACGTACTCATTTTAGATATTATTATGCCTCATCTGGACGGTTTGGGCGTACTCGAAAAAATGAGGGAAATGAACCTGCCTACGCAGCCCAAGATCATCATGTTGACAGCATTCGGTCAGGAAAATATTACGCAAAAGGCTGTACAGCTTGGAGCCTCTTATTACATACTTAAGCCTTTTGACATGGAAACGTTAACGAATCGAATCCGCCAGCTGGTCGGTAATACGCAAACCAATGCGACAACCTCTTCGGCTTCATCACCTCGCGCGAATGTCGTACATATGCCTAAAGGAAAAAATTTGGACGCAAATATCACAAGCATCATACATGAAATCGGCGTTCCTGCACATATTAAAGGATATCAATATCTTCGCGAAGCGATTACGATGGTGTATAATAACATCGAAATTTTAGGCGCGATCACCAAAACGCTTTACCCGGCAATCGCTGAAAAGTACAAAACGACGCCTAGCCGCGTTGAGCGCGCGATACGCCACGCGATTGAAGTCGCTTGGACCCGCGGCAACATCGACAGCATTTCCTTTATTTTTGGCTACACCATTAATATCTCGAAATCGAAACCGACGAATAGCGAGTTTATCGCGATGGTGGCGGATAAGCTCAGAATTGAGCATAAGGTTTCTTGAGACAGTTAGAATCTTTATAACCGTATATGGACCCAATGAACCAATTTGGTTTATTGGGTTTTATTGTTTATTACAACGAGATGAAGCGGGGGATTGTATCAATGAAATATGAACTCGGCAGGTGCCTGCTAAGTGAGCGTTTGCAAGAAAAGGGGATGTCGATGGAGGAATTAGCACAAGCCTTGCATTTTAAGCCGGAGAAGCTCTCTGATTTCGTGGAAAATAAACGAATTATGCCGCTCAAGTCGGCAATTTCGATTGCTGTTACTCTGGGGTGCGAAGTAAATGATCTATATGAATTAATCACAAGCGAGCCCGCCGTGAATTAAATTATAAGGGCAGTTGCAGGTGGAATGTCAGAAAGACTACCTACTAAGTAGGCAGCCTTCTGTAAGTTTAATTACCAAACGAATGCGCTAGTGATGATTACCAGCAAAATGAAAAGTACCAAGATTGCTGCTGAAGAATTATACCCACCAGTTCCACAACTCATCCGAATCAACCTCCAACTGAGATTTGGTTTGTGTTTCGAGATAGCTTATGACTATTTTCAAATAATGTTTGGGCGAAAGGACTGATTGTGCTTTTGTCCCGAATTGCAAAAAATTTGGAACCAAACTTTGCAAATTTACGTTATACATCTAAGTCAAAACATACTAACCACCGTAAGGTAAAGCTTGGAGGCTGCGAAGAAGTTGTTATTAACATTAGCGATTGTTGTAGTGCTTATTGTTGTCATTGTCTTATTTATGTATGGATACCCGGTTTTTGGACGGCGGCCTTCCAAAGATAAAGCGCTGAAATTATCGCGCTCTCCCCAATTCGTTCAAGGGAAATTTCAAAATCCTGTTCCGACGATGATGGAGATGAACCTAAAGACGACCATGGGCATTTTGCGCGACTTTACCAAAAGCGCCCCTAATCGCCGACCGTCAACACCCTTGGTTATGGATGCTCCACTTCTCCAAAAGGATACCGAAACGAAAGTTACTTGGTTCGGCCATTCGGCGTCATTGCTCACAATCGATGGCAAGGCTCTATTGCTTGACCCTATGTTTGGACGGGCACCTTCGCCGTTTCCTTGGTTTGGGAAAGGAAGATACAGCGGCGGATTGCCTTTTGAAGTTGCGGAACTGCCCGTCATTGACGCTGTCGTGTTATCACATGATCACTATGATCACCTGGATTACGGTTCAATTCTGAAAATTAAACACAAAGTAAATAAGTTTCTGGTTCCGCTCGGGGTCGGAGGCCATTTGGAACGGTGGGGTGTGCCATCTGAAAAAATCGCGGAATACGACTGGTGGGATGAATTCACCTACGATGGGCTGACATTTGCATGTACGCCAGCGACGCATTTTTCTGGAAGAAGCATGACCGACCGCGGGGCTACACTCTGGTGTTCCTGGGTGATCAAAGGCGAGCAATCTAACGTATTTTTCAGCGGGGATAGCGGGTATTCCCCTCATTTCGAAGCGATTGGCCGGAAGTATGGCCCTTTCGATGTTACGCTGATGGAATGTGGCCAATACGATAAACGCTGGGCTGATATTCATATGCTGCCTGAAGAAACTGTACAAGCCCATATGGATGTGAAAGGAAAGCTGCTCATTCCCATTCACTGGGGGGCTTTCACCCTAGCGCTGCATGATTGGTTCGATCCGGTGGAGCGGGCAGTGAAGGCGGCACATCAAAATCACGTCCGCATCGCGACGCCGAAAATCGGCCAAACGGTTCGTATTCATGCAGATGAAGTACCGATCACTGCTTGGTGGAAGATGCGGGGCTAGTCGCCAAGTTGGTAAGAAACTGGATACCGGGTCTTCCACATGGTATGATGGGTAGGATCTAGACAAGTAATCAGGAGAGAAGAATAATTTATGGTTGAGCAAAAAAGTGAAAGAAAATTTCATTTCCTGGGCGTGCTGTTAGGCGTTGCGGTTGATAATTTGGGGACTTTGGTATCAACTGTGTTATTTGGCAGCCTATACTTTGGAAGTAACCCGGTGAACGAGCAGGATATCAGCACATTTTATTCAAATGTCATGCTTTTACTGTTGTTTTTAGTCATTGGCCTTTTCTGGTCGTTTCTTGGCGGGTATGTCGCTGCCAGGGTGGCGAAACGTGCGGAATATTTTAATGCGGCATGTATTGGTGTCATTGGGGCTGCTATCGGGTTCGATTCGATGCTGAGCAATAACGGTATCCCATTATGGTATGAGCTAATTGGCTTCTTCGCTATCGTGCCGGTCTCGCTGTTAGGCGGCTATCTGGCTTTGAAGAGGAAAAAGGCGCCATTGAAATGAATATGATGTTCAAAGAGACTTGGGTAGGTTCACCGGGTCTTTTCTTTTTGGATTTTACCTCAGCAAATAAGTTATACTAGGAAGCATTACTTTATTAGTTTGAGAGGAACCCAACCATGCCTAAATATGCGAATGCAAGTGCGGAAGCGACTGAATTTTTACGTCAAAAAACAGGCAGCAGCCAGCTCGAATGTTTTACTTATATTGACCCGGATCGGGCGGAAGACAGTTTTTTTATCGTTAAAACGAGCAACAAAGTCATTCATGTGTCGTTCTCGGAAATAACGTACGAAGCGAGCAGCTATCAAAGTTTGCTAGAAGGGCTTTATCGGGCTATCTATGAATAACGGCGTGACTCCTAGAATGGTAATTGCAGGAACGGGTAGCGGTGTAGGCAAAACCACGCTAGCAATTGGCATCATGGCCGCTTTACAAAAACGCGGGCTAGCGGTTCAAGGTTTTAAATGCGGTCCTGACTATATTGATCCGACCTATCACACAGCCGTGACAGGCAGACCTTCCCGCAATTTGGACTCATGGATGGTAGGAAGCGAAGGGGTTAAGGAACTGTTTGTTCGCGGCAGCAACGGTTCCGATATTGCGGTTATCGAAGGAGTCATGGGGATGTTTGATGGAAAAGATGCATCATCCGACGAGGGAAGTACGGCTGATATTGGCCGAATCCTCGATGCTCCTGTTGTTCTCATTGTGAATATTGCTAGCATGGCCAGAAGTGCAGCGGCTATTGTCAAAGGCTTTCAGCAGTTTGGACAAGGCGACAACATCGTTGGAGTCATTGTCAATCGTGCGGGAAGTGAATCGCATTATAAGATGGTGAAGCAAGCAATCGAGCAGGAATGCGGCATTCCTGTTATTGGGTGGATGCCGCGTGATGCGAGCATTGAGCTCCCGGAAAGGCATCTAGGGCTTGTCCCCTCGATCGAGAGAGGCGAGCTGCAACCCTTTTTTGACAAATTGGCTGATCAGGTAGCCTCTTATGTAAATTTGGACCAACTGCTTGGAGTGGCAGCTGCAAAACCGGTTGAAAGTCTAACGCGGCTGTTTCCCGGCGCAGAATCTGGTTCGCGGAAGCGTGTAAAAATTGCGGTAGCCAAGGATGCCGCATTTCATTTTTATTACCCGGAGAACCTCGAACTGCTGGAGGAGGGAGGCGCTCAATGCGTGTTCTTCTCGCCTCTTGCAGGCGAGGAGGTTCCCTTGGATGCGGATGGCTTATATCTCGGAGGCGGGTTTCCAGAAGAATTTGCTGAGCGTCTGGGAGCTGACGAGCGAGTAAAAACCTCTTTTCGCAATCGCATTATGGAGGGGCTTCCAACCTTGGCGGAATGCGGTGGCTTCATGTATTTAACGGAGCAAATTGTAGATACGACAGGAAATGCTTATAACATGGTAGGGATTGTTCCTGGAAAGGTAACCATGCAAAAGAAGTTAGCGGCATTAGGCTACCGTGAAATTACAGGTACGAATGAAGCCAACTTCTTACTCTCATCCGGGGCAAAAGCACGAGGACATGAGTTTCACTATTCCACCTTTGAAGCGGCGGAGGGAACAGTTATACCGAGTGCTTTTCAATCGAGTGGGCGCATGGGAATTCGAACAGATGGGTATGCCAGAGACAGCCTTGTGGCCGGCTATACACATTTGCATTTCGCTTCGAATCCGGGAATTGTTGAAAAATGGATCCGTGCCTGCGAGCAATATCAAGGTGAGAAAAAGCAAAACGGTTGATCAGGATTTCCACCTGACCAACCATTTTTAGCTTCTGGTATTATTTTATGAGAGTTAAAGCTTGATCTGCAATGGATTCTTTGTAACGGTCTAGGCAGTTGCAAAGGTAATCTTTGCGACAGATCGGGCAAGGTTCTTTCATCAATCTATTCAGATCGGTCACTCTGCCAACTCCGGTTTCGGAATCTCTTTCAAAGAATAAACGGCATTTGTTCCGGTCTTTCAATGAAACGACCACTTCGAAAAGACCATTTTTTTTATTATCACTAACGATTGTTGCGTCTACTACTTGCGGATCATAAGCCATAAGTAATTCCTCCTACTAGCATGCCCTTATCTTTATTAGCTTGGGCGCGTTAGTATATTATATAAATAAAAAAGATTTTATTCAATAGGAGGCCTTACGCTGGTGATAATCGATTATTGTGAGCAGGAAGTCGTGGAGGGCAAGATGCAGCTCCATATCGGACTGCAGTTCGAAGATGAGCCTGATTCTTTATATGTAGCCGAATTGGCGGTGGATGATGAGGGAGTCGTCACGGAGTGGAAGCTGTTCTTTAATGGATTTGATTGCAAGTATACGTTTCGTCCTGATGAAAAAGAAGCATGTATCCATTATGCAGCTGAACAGGGCATTACGATTACATGAAAAAAGGAATCGTCCCCATGATGATGGTTCAAATTCCTTGATTTGTGTTTATGCAGTTGTTTGGCTTGCAATTCTTTCAGGCTTGGGGTCTTTTTGGAAACGGGATTCACGCCGTTCCAGTTTAGACGATGAATGGCTGGATCAAGTTTACCTTCTCGTAAATGGCGCTGCCGCAGCTTTTGCGCTTGCGATTTGGACATGAGATCTTCCTCTTTTCGTTGTGGAATATTTGTAGTACTTCTTCATTCTAAATATTCATGGGAGCAGTCGCAATGGAAAGTTTTTTTAAAATGAAAATAGATGTGAGTCGAAGAGGGTGAGTGAATTGCGTATCAGTATTCAATTGGCTGTGGCCGGCGACATGGTGAAGCAAGATGTGTTGGAAATCGCTGAACATAAGCTAGGGGAAATGACAGAGGAAGAAATAGAGAGCGCGATAGAAATCAAAATACGGACTTGGGTTGACCGCATGATTCAAGTGGAATGGGAAGTTATCGAGGAATAACGATGAAAAAATAGCTCCGAGTTTGGCATGCGATCCGCCTCTCGGAGCTTTACTATGTGCGTCTATGTATGTTTAGTGAACGATATTGCCAACTCCTGTCTTTTGCAAGGCGTGTTCCCAGCTTGGGTAGTAATACAGGGCGTTTTTCATAAGATCAGGATGCAGCTTTTTCACATTTTTCTTGGATAGTGATTCTCCTGTGCTGTGAAGCTGTACAATATGGCCTAGCACTTCCTCTGCACTCATGTTTAGCTCCATGGATGTTCATCTCCTTTCCTCAAGAATATAACCTCAATGCTTGCCATTAACTGCGCATATTATACATAGAACTTCATGGCAGAGGGCAAAATAGACGTATCTATAGACGAAAGGAAAGTCGGTGTCTATTTTGAATTGGTCCTCGCTGTCATTGTTTTCTTCTAAGCCGCTGCCGCAGTGCAGGGGGAGAATTAGCGCAGGCGCGATCACGAAAGTATTGCTTCGTGATTTACCCCCTGGACGCATCGTCGTGCTCCAGCATCGTGACCTCGATGAAGTAGCCGCGCAAGAGCTTATCGATCAGAAAGTCAAGGCTGTCATTAATTGCGAGCTGACGATGAGCGGCAGGTACCCGACTCATGGTCCTCTTATGCTGCTTCAAGAACAAATCCCGATTTGGGAAGCAGATGCCGCTCAATTCCAAGCCTTCAAGACAAATTCGGAAATTACAATTTATGAGGATCGGATACTTTTAGAGGATCAAGTGATTCCTTGCAGCGCTTTTACACGTGAAAAATGGCTTAGTATGCAGCAGCAAGCGAATGAACGGACGACCCAGTTGATGGAGCATTTCATTGATAATACGCTAACCTACGCCAAACGTGAAATGCATGCGGTGATGGAGCCGCTGCCGCAGATTGCTATCCAAACGGACTTGGAAGATAAACATGTGTTGATCGTTTCTAGAGGAAAGGGATACAAGAAGGATCTACTTGCTGCAAAAGGTTATATTGCTGAAGTAAAACCGGTGCTAATCGGGGTGGATGGCGGGGCGGATGCACTTCTGGAGTGTGGTTACTTGCCTCATTTAATCGTTGGCGATATGGACAGCGTGACAGATAAGGCGCTATCCTGCGGCGCTGAAATCATTGTTCATGCTTATGCAGATGGATCTGCTCCGGGGCTTTCGCGGATCGAAGCATTGGGGCTGTCTGCCCATGTGCTTCCATGTTTTGGAACAAGCGAGGATATGGCGCTGTTGTTTGCTTATGAGAAAAGGTGTGAAGTGTTAGTCACAATAGGCGCGCGCACGCATATGATTGATTTTCTGGAAAAAGGGAGAGCGGGCATGGGGAGCACGCTCCTGGTCAGAATGAAAGTCGGGGCGCGATTGGTCGACATCAAGAGCATAGGCATTTTATATAAGTCTCGTGGTTGGACGAAAGAGATTAGTTCTACTTTGTTTCTTTCCCTATTTTTTATCGCATTGAGTTTATTCCAATTGCATTGGATCGTGAAGCGGGTAGCCCATGTCGTATGGAAACTCGGAGGTGAAGGATGAAACCTTACTTATCCATTATCATTCCTGCTTGGAATGAGGAAGGAAGCATTGAACATACGCTTATGCATCTGCAGGATCAAGCGGATCTGATGTACAATCCGGGAATGAGAATTGAAATTATCGTGGTGGATGATGGCAGCTGCGATAAAACGTATGAAGCCGCTTGGCCGTGGGCGGACAAGCTGATTAAGCATAAACGCCGCTGCGGGAAAGGGGCAGCCATGCAGTCAGGCGTCGCCCAAGCCAGAGGCGATCTGCTGCTCTTTCTGGACGCCGACCTGCGGGCTACGGCCGGGCGGGCGCTCGTTCTCATCGAGCCGCTGCTTCGGCACGAAGCGGACATGGCGATCGCGAAGCTGCCGCCGCCACACACTAAAGCCGGCTTCGGCTTGGTGAAGGGCTTGGCCCGCCGCGGCATCCGCCGACTCAGCGGCTATGAGACCGAAGCTCCCCTGTCCGGACAGCGCGCTGTGCGCGCGGATCGGCTGCGGGAGCTTGGGGAACTTCGGCGCGGCTTCGGCGTGGAAGTCGCGCTAACCATCGATGCGGCGCGGCGCGGCCTGCGCATCGTCGAGCTGGACGTGCCAATCACGCATCGGGAAACGGGGCGGGATTGGCACGGGTTCATGCATCGCGGCAAGCAATTTGCCGCGGTCAGCCTGGCGCTGCTGTCTCGCTGGAAGGAGAGAAAGCAGCTATGGTACTCATCGGATCGATCCTCGATCTGATTGTGATTGCGGCGGCCGGGCGATGGCTGCTGCCGCATGTTCTGAGGTTCCTGGAGGGCCATAGTCAAGTTGAAACTAACTATGTCGGCCAGGTGGTCCCGCGCGGGTTGGGAGCGCTGCTGTGGCTGCTTCTATGGCTGCAGGAGCTTATTCTACAATTAACCAATCGCGTAATTGCCTATTGGCAGATAGACCCATTGACGAGGTTGGAATCGGTTGAAACGAACCATCAGGTGTTTGTTTTTGCAGCTAGCCTCATTTTCCTGCTGGGTTGGACGGATGATTTAATCGGCAGCAAAGCCGTGAAAGGTTTAAAAGGTCATTATCGATATTGGAAAGATACGAAAACATTCTCCATGGGAGCCGTCAAGGCGCTAGGTATCGCCACGGCTGCGGGATGGTTGGCATTGTCGGCCGAAAACGAGCAAACCCCTATCTGGTGGATAGGGGGACAGATACTTTTGCTTATGATGATGACGAATGCTTTGAACTTGCTTGATGTACGTCCAGGGCGTTCGCTGAAGTTTTTTTTCACAGGTGTAGTGGCTGTAGTGATTGTGTCCTTATTGATGGCTGGCGCTAGCATCCGTCTAATATTTCCTATATGGCCAGTATGCCTAGGCGGTTATTTGGTCTATGGCATGGATGTTCGGGGCAGGGGAATGCTGGGGGACGCCGGAGCGAACCTGCTTGGGTTTACGCTTGGATATACCGTCATCATGACCCTTCCTTGGGAGATGCAAGGTCTGATTGTTATCGTGCTCATCTTGCTGCATAAACAGGCCGAAGTGAGCTCCATTACCGCTTTGATCGAGCGGAACCGATTCTTAAATTGGCTAGACCGTCTAGGCCGGACTTGAGAAATTGAGGGTCCGGTCTATTTGCGTCGTTTGGCTTTAAACCTAGGAGCCAGATAATTGCGTTTGCGGTCGCGGAAGAACGTCCATCCGCCAATAAAAGCGACACCCAATAGAAAAAGAATAAGGCCTAGAATAAATTTCCCCCACAGCATGTGGCTGTCCGTGTCGAACTGTGCGAAAAAAGCGTCTTTCATGGAGAGAAATCCATAAGTTGCTGTCAAACCGGGAATAACGAGTAGAAGAATGGCGATAAATCGGTAAAATGGTGCTTTCATAGCTGCTCCTTACATCTAGGTATCATGGTATTTCTATCATCATACTCTGAAACGGTTTGCCTGTCTAATTCACAAATAAGACTATGATTTCCGATCCAAAAAAGGGTAATATAGTAGAGACTAGCGTATACATATGATGGTACAGAGTGCAATAGGAGGAATTATATAATGAGTGAACATAGATATGATGTTGTCGTTCTAGGCGGCGGGATCGGCGGTTACACGGCTGCTATCCGGGCTGCTCAGCTGGGGAAAACCGTGGCCGTTGTTGAAAGAGAGAAGCTAGGGGGCACTTGTTTGCACCAAGGCTGTATTCCAAGCAAAGCTCTGCTTCGCAGTGCCGAAGTGTATGCAACAATGAAAAAGAGTGAGGAATACGGGATCACCGCAGGTTCCCTTGAACTCAAGTTCGGGAATGTGCTTGCGCGCAAGCAGCGTATCGTTGATCAACTGCACCAAGGGCTGCAATTCCTGATGAAGAAAAATAAAATTACCGTTCATTACGGAAATGGACGCATCATCGGTCCTTCCATTTTCTCGCCACGCAGTGGAGCTGTATCGGTTGAGAAGGAAGACGGCGATATCGAAACACTGCTTTCGAGCAATTTGGTGATCGCGACCGGCTCCAAACCTCGCAGCTTGCCAGGACTTGAGATTGACGGCACACATATTATGACAAGTGAAGATGCGCTTAAGATGGATGAGCTTCCGAAGTCGATCATCATCATTGGAGGCGGCGTGATTGGTGTCGAGTGGGCTTCCATGCTGCGTGATTTCGGTGTTGAGGTAACAATCGTCGAGTATGAGAAACGGTTGGTAAGTCTGGAGGACGGCGATATCTCCAAGGAGCTTGAGCGCTTGTTCAAAAAGCGCGGCATTAACTTGGTGACTGGTGCAAAAGTGCTGCCTGACTCTGTGAAGATTGCGGAAGGTTCGGTCACTTTGCAAGCGGACAAGCAAGGCGAGTTGATCGAGCTGCAAGCCGAAAAAGTGCTTGTTTCTGTTGGCCGAGCTGCCAATATTGAGGGCATCGGACTTGAAAATACGGATATTAAAGTAGACAAAGGCGTCATTCGTGTAAATCATTTTATGCAAACAACGGAATCTCACATTTATGCGGTCGGCGATGTGATTGGCGGGTTAATGCTGGCGCATATGGCAGGACATGAAGGGATTCTTGCTTCAGAACATATTGCAGGACAAACACCTCACGAGCTTCAGGCGCATCTGGTCCCAAAATGTACGTACACGAGACCTGAAATTGCCAGTGTAGGGTATACGGAGCAGCAAGCAATCGATCTTGGCCATCAAATAAAAGTGGGCAAATTCAGCTTTAAAGGGATCGGGAAAGCGCTCGTTTACGGCGATAGCGACGGCTTCGTGAAAGTGATTGCCGACAGTGTGACCAATGACATTCTCGGTGTGCATATGATCGGACCGCAGGTTACAAATTCCATTACCGAAGCGGCTCTGGCTCAAGTGCTGAACGCGACGCCTTGGGAAGTCGGACAAACGATTCATCCGCATCCTACTTTGTCCGAAGCTTTAGGCGAGGCTATGCTTGCTGTGGATGGAATTGCCATTAGCGGATAAAAAATTGTAATCATACGCATTTGCGTTTATAATAAGCTTATAGAGTCAAGTCTTAGGACCAGGTAATAAGAATAGCATCTAAATTATTTTAAGGAGGCAACCTCCATGTCCATTGGTCAGCTTTATAAGCATAGAACATTAGGGTTATCTGACGAAGTCGTTATTCGTATGTATAGAGTCATGTCTCTTGCGGCTAAATATGATGAACGTGCTTTTATGCTTCAACGTGCGGGCAAAATTCCTTTCCATGTTTCCGGAATGGGGCAATATGCAGGTCAAGTAGGGATGGCTTTCGCCATGGAAGCCAAGAAAGATTATTTCCTGCCTTATTATCGTGATTATGCGTTTGTTCTTGCGGTTGGTATGACCGTGAAGGATCTTATGCTTGCTGTATTCTGTAAAGCAGAGGATGTTAATAGCGGCGGCAGACAGATGGCGGGTCATTTTGGTGACCGGAAAAATCATATCGTAACAGCATCTTCTCCTGTAACGACACAAGTCCCGCATGCTGCAGGTATCGCGCTTGCCGCCAAAATGAAAAAGCAAGATTTGGTTACTTACGTCTCTTTCGGAGAAGGCTCCAGCAATCAGGGGGATTTCCACGAAGGGTGTAACTTTGCTGGGGTACATAAACTGCCTGTCATTTTTGTTTGTGAAAATAATCAATACGCCATTTCGGTCCCCCTACATAAACAAGTAGCCGGGAAAATTTCAGATCGCGCACTGGGGTATGGTTTCCCGGGCGTTCAAGTTGACGGCAGCGATGTTTTGGAAATGTATCGTGTTACCAAGGAAGCCAGAGATCGCGCAGCTCGCGGAGAAGGTCCTACCTTGATCGAAATGATGTCCTATCGTCTGATGCCGCACTCCACTTCCGATGATGATATGCTGTATCGCACGAAAGAGGAAGTTGAGGAAAATCGTCAAAAAGACGGGATTGTCAAGTTCAAAGAATATTTAATGGAGTGCGGTCTATGGAGCGATGAGCAGGATCGTGAGCTTCAGGAAGAACTCAAGCAAGAGATTAACGAAGCTACGAAGTACGCGGATCAAGCTCCATATCCGAAGCCGGAAGATACGCTTCGCCACGTTTACGCAGAAGGAGATGACCACTAATTTATGGCAGTCATTACTTATTTGGAAGCTATCCGATCTGCGATGCAGGAGGAAATGCAAGGGGACGACAATGTTTTCGTCCTCGGTGAAGACGTTGGCAAAGGTGGTGTCTTGAACACCACCAAAGGGCTTCGCGATCTGTTTGGAGAAGATCGCGTGTTGGATACACCGCTGGCGGAATCCGCTATCGTCGGTGTAGCGATCGGTGCGGCTATGTACGGCATGAAGCCGATTGCCGAAATTCAATTCGCCGATTTCATCTTCCCTGCGACAAATCAAATTCTAAGCGAAGCGGCGAAAATTCGCTATCGCTCCAATAACGACTGGTCTTGCCCGATTGTGATTCGTGCGCCTTACGGGGCGACCGGCGCAGGCGCCTTGTACCATTCCCAATGTCCGGAATCGGTTTTCTTCGGCACGCCCGGTTTGAAAATCGTTGCGCCTTCCAATCCGTATGATGCGAAGGGATTGCTCAAGGCAGCGATCCGTGATGCGGATCCCGTGCTGTTCTTCGAGCACAAGAAGGCGTATCTTGCGCTGTCCGCTGATGTGCCGGAAGAGGACTACATCGTGCCGATCGGCAGAGCTGACGTGAAGCGTCAAGGCACGGACATTACGGTCATCGCCTATGGGATGGTCGTGAATTTTGCGCTGCAAGCCGCTGAGGAGCTTGCGAAGGAAGGTATTTCTTGCCACGTGCTGGACTTGCGAACGCTGCAGCCTTTGGACAAAGAGGCGATCTTAGAAGCCGTGAGAAAGACAGGCAAGGTGCTCATCACGCATGAAGATAACAAAACAGGCGGCGTTGGCGCCGAAGTGTCCGCCATCATCGCCGAAGAACTGTTGTTTGAACTTGATGCACCGATCGCTCGACTTTGCGGGCCGGACGCACCGGCTGTGGGCAGCAACCCTCCCATGGAGAAGTTCTTCTTGCTCAATAGCGATAAGCTGAAGGAAGCTATGCGCCAGCTTGCCATGTTTTAATCGCTTTACAATTCCTTTGGTCTGATTTTATGCCATTGATCATTTCCTGAACTTAGGAGGTACACCCATGAATCAAACGAACGGTCGACTCACAGAGGTAACGGTTCCGCATTTGGCGGAAAGCCTCGTTTCGGCTACAATCGGCAAATGGCTGAAAAAGCCAGGCGATTATATCGAGCAATATGACGTACTCTGTGAGCTTTTCACAGAGAAAGTAAATACAGAAATGCCTTCACCGATTGAAGGCACCTTAGTGAAAATTATTGTCGGCGACGGTGAAACTGCGGCTGTCGGCGAGGCGATTTGTTTGATCGAGGAGTCGGCAGGAGCAGCGGCTGGTTCCCCAGCTGCTGCTGCGGAACTGGCTGGCAGCACGAGTGTATTCGTGCCGGAAGAAGGCAGCGACCAAAGCATGCGCGGCCGTTACTCGCCGGCTGTTCAGCGTCTAGCCCAAGAGAACAACGTTGATTTATCACGCGTTCCTGGGACGGGGCTTGGGGGAAGAATCACGCGCAAGGATATCGAGCAGTTCGTCGCGGGCGGCGGCTCCAAATCAGCTCCTGCAGCTGCGGCTGTTCAGACGAATCAGCAAGCAGCGCCTGTAGCAAGCAGTGCGCCGGCTCCGCAAGTTGAGACGCAGCCTGCCAATCTGCCGGTGCGCAGCTCCGGCATCCATCTGTCTGCGAACCCGCAAACGCCGCTAATTGAAGCGGAAGGACATTCGCTCGACTCGCGCAATGAGCACTTCATCGATGTAACGCCAATTCGTAATGCCATTGCTACTCGCATGCGCCAAAGTGTGACGGAAATTCCGCATGCATGGACGATGATCGAAGTGGATGTGACGAATCTCGTCGTTCTGCGGAATAAAGTGAAGGACGACTTTATGCGCCGCGAGGGCATTAACTTAACCTATTTGGCTTTCATGATGAAGGCGGTCGTTAATGCGATTAAAGATTACCCGATTATCAACTCGGTATGGGCTGTAGATAAAATTATCGTGAAACGCGATATTAATATCTCTCTGTCCGTAGGGACGGAAGATTCGGTTATGACGCCAGTAATCAAGAAAGCGGATCAAAAGAATATCGCCGGACTGGCTAGAGAAATCGACGAATTGACGAAGAAGACGCGTGCCGGCAAGTTGTCCCTGAATGATATGGTTGGCGGGACGTTCACTGTAAACAACACAGGCTCCTTCGGTTCGATTCTGTCTTATCCGATCATTAACTACCCGCAAGCAGCCATTGTGACCTTCGAATCGATTGTGAAGAAGCCTGTCGTTATTCAAGATATGATCGCAGTCCGCTCTATGGTTAACCTGTGTCTGTCGCTTGATCACCGCATTCTGGATGGTGTTATCTGCGGTAGGTTCCTGCAGAGAGTCAAAGAAAATTTGGAAAGTTACAATGCCGATACAAAAATTTATTAAACTAGGAATCAAAAAATAATCCGGCAGTAAACAATATGCTGGATAGCAGCATGGTGATGAGCATTACGTAAATCACGACTTTAAACCAACGTCTATTCTGCAACATGAAGAGTCACTCCTTTATCGTAAAAGCTTGTACCGTATTATTGTAACCCATAGTGAGTATCGGAGGAAAGTACATGATTCAGCAAAACCGTTTAGTGGAAGAATTCATATCGCTCGTACAAGTAGACAGTGAAACACGCTTCGAGCAAGAAATTTGTGTGGTTCTGAAAGAGAAGTTCAGTAATTTAGGATTAAAAGTCGTTGAAGATGATTCGATGGCAAAAAGCGGTCACGGATCGGGCAATTTGATCTGTACATTGGAAGCGACGGACAGCAATGCCGCAATCCCGACGATTTTCTTTACATCGCACATGGATACCGTTGCTCCTGGTAAAGGCATCAAGCCGCAAATTGGCGATGATGGTTACATCCGCAGCGATGGGACTACGATCTTGGGCAGTGACGACAAAGCGGGCATAGCAGCAATGCTTGAAGGTATTCAAGTGCTTAAAGAGCAAAACATTCCTCATGGCCGTATTCAATTCGTTATTACAGCAGGGGAAGAAAGCGGTCTGAAAGGCGCTCGTGCCATGGATCGCAGCATGATGGAAGCAGAGTTCGGCTTCGCGCTGGATTCCAATGGCAGCATCGGTGATATTGCTACTGCAGCTCCGGGCCGTGCGGAAATCGAGATCATTTTCCATGGCAAATCAGCGCACGCAGGCGTTAATCCGGAAGATGGCATCAGTGCCATCCAAGTTGCCTCCAAGGCTGTTTCGCGTATGTCGCTTGGTCGCATTGACAGTGAAACAACGGCGAATATCGGCAGTTTCTCCGGTGTAGGTCCACTTAACGTGGTATGCGATAAAGTGAAGATGGAAGCGGAAGCTCGCAGCATCGTGCAGCATAAGCTGGAAGCGCAAATCGCTGCGATGAAAGAAGCTTGTGAATCCGCAGCGGCAGATGCAGGAACGACTTGCGAGTTTAACGCAGACATCGTTTATGCTTCTTACATGCATGATGACTCTGCCCCTATCGTTCAGCTTACGTCCAGAGCGTTGTCAACGCTTGGATTAACGGCTCGCACGTTCCACTCCGGCGGCGGCAGCGATGCGAACATCTTTAACGGCATGGGGATTCCAACGGTGAATCTTGCCGTCGGTTACCACGAAATTCATACGACCAAAGAGCATATCGCTATTAGCGATCTGGTCAAAACGGCTGAATTGGTCGTTGCTCTTGTGAAAGAAGCTGCAAAAGTTTAATTGTTTGTCTAACCGATTAGTTGATGCCAAATGTTGGCTCTCTAGTCGGTTTTTTTGATAATAAGCTTAACTCTGCGTTAAGCCACATATGCTGCAAAGAGGAACGAGCCGAAAGGGGGATATTTGGATGCTGAGGCGGGCAGAAGGCAAGGTAAGCGCGGTTATTTCCGTTAGGGAAGGGCTGCAGGTCGTCCGTGTTATCATGCGGCATAGCGGCAAGGAGGAGCGCGCTGTCCATTATACCGATAGTTCACCGCCGCTTCGTCCCGGTGATGTGGTTGTTCTGAATGTAACGGCTGAGGAGCTTGGACTAGGCTCAGGAGGTTATCACATCGTCCTGCCTGCTGACGCAATAAGCAGTGATCTCTCTGCTGCTGAACATCTATCCGACGGACATATTATGAAACTCAAATACACCCCGTTACAGCGGAGTGTGCTTGCTGTGGAGGAAGAGATCAGCAGGTTTCATCCTCTTTTTCAAAAAGAGCAAACCCTGGAGGGGATGCCTGTCTTGCTTGGGGAATTACATAGTATGCTTCCTGTGGTGCTCTGTTGGCTTCGATACCGTGAACAGCAACCGGATCAACCGGTTAAAATGACGAGGAACGCAGCCTACATCATGACGGATGGCGGCGCACTCCCACTTGCCTGGAGTCAGCATATCGCACAACTGGAAGCTTTGGGATGGCTTCAAAATACAATTACGTATGGTCAGGCTTACGGTGGAAAGCTGGAGGCAGTAAACAAATTTAGCGCGTTGATTGCGGCTAAACATGCTGCCAAAGCGGACATATGTCTCGTAACGATGGGACCTGGAATTGTCGGTACAGGTACACGGTACGGCTATTCCGGTATCGAAGTCGGTGAGCTCGTTAATGCCGTATACGCCTTAGGCGGGACTCCAATTGTGATACCGCGCCTTTCCTTTGCCGATGAGCGGCCACGGCATCGAGGGATTAGCCACCATACGCTAACGGCTTTGGAGCTTGCTGCGAGATGTCCGGCTATCGTGCCTTTCCCGCAATGTATTGCAGAGGAATATGCGATAATTCAAGAGCAGCTGAACCGTTTGGAGATGCATCGAATAAGGATGATGCCATCTGTATCGGCGGAGCAAATCGCGGAGTCCTTACGCCCATATCCGCTGCCGATTACCTCGATGGGAAGGGGATTACGGCAGGATCCTGTTTATTTCCAAGGTGTTTGCGCTGCGGTTGATTGTGCAATCCAGCTGCATAATCAATCAACGTGACGTTCGGCCCGCCTTGCTGCACCATGAGTTCAAGCTGATGTTTGACTTCCCAGGCTTTTCCCACCAAACGAATTTGTTTTTCCGCGATATAGCTCTTCATATCGATCTTCCTCTTTTCCGGTTGAAATTTGATATAATGATCGATATGCAAAAGTAGGACAAGTTATACCATTTTAGAAATTGACGAGGTGTCCAAATGACCGTACATAAGAAATTCGAAGAAGTTACTGTACAAACGGAGTCCATTTATAAAGGCAGAATCATATCACTTCAGCTAGACACCGTTACACTGCCAAATGGGGAAACGGCAACGAGAGAAATCGTGAAGCACCCAGGTGCCGTAGCGGTCATTCCATTAATTGGGGATAAAATGATCGTCGTGGAGCAGTATCGAAAACCATTGGAGAAAAGCCAGGTTGAAATCCCGGCGGGCAAGCTGGATGCAGGGGAAGAACCGTTGAAGGCGGCTATACGCGAGTTGGAAGAAGAAACGGGATATCGGTCTGACAACGTAAGGTTGGTGAGCTCCTTTTATACATCCCCGGGATTTGCTGATGAAATTATCCATCTCTATATCGCGGAAGATTTGGTCAAAGGAGACGCCAATCCGGATGAGGATGAATTTCTGGAGTGTGAAGCCATTACGCTGGAGCAAGCTCAAGCGTATATGCGGGAAGGGCGTATCAGCGATGCCAAAACCATTATGGCTGTCTATGCTTGGCAGCTATACAAGTTAACGGGCCAGATCTAGGATGAAATCTTATTACGCAGACCTTCATATTCATATTGGACGAACCGAGAGCGGCCAAGCTGTGAAGATAAGCGCCGCGAATAACCTGACCTTTTTCAATATTGCCCATGAAGCGGCCGTCCGCAAAGGGATGGAGATCATTGGCATCATCGACTGCCATTCGCCATCCGTGCAAAACGACATCCTGACCTATTTGGATCGTGGTGAGATGGCAGAACTGGAAGGTGGAGGTATCAGGTACCGGGATACAACCGTCATGCTGGGAAGTGAGATTGAAGTAAGGGAACCAGGCATGGGGCCAGCACATTTGTTAGCGTATATGCCCAATCTTGAGGTCATGCAGGGATTTACAAACTGGATGAAGGGGCATATGAAAAATGTAGAGCTCAGCTCACAGCGAATATATGTGCCTGCGCGAGTATTGCAGGAGGAGGTGCTTGGCAGAGGGGGAATCCTGATTCCCGCTCATATTTTCACACCTCACAAAAGCGTATACGGCAGCGCAACGAGCAGGATGGAAAATCTGCTTGATCTGCAAGGTATCTCCGCTGTGGAGCTTGGACTAAGCGCCGATTCGGAGATGGCTGGACTGATTTCTGAGCTCGATCCTTTTACATTTATAACCAATTCAGATGCGCATTCGCTGGGTAAAATCGGGCGTGAATATAACGAGATACAGCTAGCTGCGCCTACCTATGATGAGCTCGTTAAGGCGCTTCATCGCCTGGAAGGGCGTAGCGTGGTCGCAAATTACGGACTGAATCCCCGGTTGGGAAAATATCACCGCACCTATTGCTCCTTATGTGAAGCCGTGTTGGATGAGCAAGAGGGCACCGTAGAGCGCTGCGCAGATTGTGGCAGCAATAAGATCGTCCGAGGCGTTATGGATCGCATACTGGATTTGGCGGATCGCGAAGAGCCGTATCTGCCACCTTACAGGCCGGCGTATCATTTTCAAGTCCCACTGGAGTTTATCCCTGGGCTTGGTCCTAAGAAATTGAATCAATTGCTTCACCGTTTCGGAACGGAGATGAATGTGCTGCATCGCACGACGCACGAAGAGCTGGTTAGTGAAGTTGGTGAAGAAATAGCCGCTTACCTTGTCGGTGCGCGTGAAGGTACGCTTTCGTTGGAGGTTGGCGGAGGCGGAAGATATGGCAAAGTGAAAAATCGTTCATAGTTTCCAGGTCTCGCTCATAAGCTTGTCTTTGTAGAGGTTGTACACACGGGAGGAGCTGCGAGAGTGAATAGGAACCTAACGATGAAACAATATATGAAGGACAATCTGCCGCTATTTATATTCGTCTCCGTACTCTTTCTCATTGGTGTTGTGTTCGGTGCCGTGATGGTTAATGCGCTTTCCTTGGAACAAAAGCAGGAGATGACGCGTCATTTGGGAAGTTTTTTCCATGAAATTAATGATGGCGGCGAATTTGACAGCAGGCAGTCGTTCGTTCAATCTTTTGGCATGCACATGAAGTGGATTTTACTGATCTGGTTGTTTGGGCTGTCCGTGATTGGCCTTCCGCTTATCCTTGTGCTGGATTTCCTAAAGGGTGTGTTGATTGGCTTTACGGTTGGCTATCTGGTCGGTCAAATGTCTTGGAAAGGCATGTTGTTCGCGCTGGTTTCTGTAGCTCCGCAAAATTTGATCGTCATTCCGGCGATTCTCTTCTGTAGTGTTGCAGCGATGTCTTTTTCCATTTATATGATTAAAAATAGGTTTATGAGCCGCAATGGCAACATGTACCAACCCTTCATGCGATTCACAACTTTGACGTTGCTAATGGGTGTTTTCCTTCTTGGGGCAGCACTTTGGGAGGGCTATGTTTCGCAATTGATGATGAAATGGGTCACGCCGATGCTGGTTCCGCTCTATGGATGACAGAAAACAACATGTTTCTGTTTGACTTTGTCAGTAAGCTCCCCCTATAATGAAAAGAGTGGCTAAAATTGGGCTTGGATGCCCACCTTTCTGAGGGGGAGGCATATGGAAGCAAGGATTGAGAAAATTAAGCAGCAGTTGCAATCCCAAGGGTACAAGCTTACCCCTCAACGGGAAGCGACTGTGCGTGTACTATTAGAAAATGAACAAGATCATCTAAGTGCCGAAGACGTGTTTATGCTTGTGAAGGATAAAGCTCCGGAAATCGGTCTGGCAACCGTGTACCGAACATTAGAGCTTCTGAGTGAGCTGCATGTCTTGGAGAAAATGAATTTTGGCGATGGCGTAGCTCGTTATGATTTGCGCGATGACAGCACACGTCACCATCACCATCACTTAATCTGCGTTCAATGCGGGACCGTGGATGAAATTATGGAAGACTGGCTCGGGCCTTTAGAAGAAAGGCTGGATAAGGATTTTCATTTTCAAGTATTGGATCATCGACTAGATTTTCAAGGTATATGCTATCGCTGTAACGAACGAGGGAAACCGGACTCATTGGACAAATCCAAAAATAACAGCACGGAATAGAGCTGTTCATACAAAGAAAATGCCTGTAAGCACATGGAGTGCGTACAGGCATTTTTGCTTATTTCTCATATACTGGATATTAGAAAATAGAATCTCCTTCCACATAATTGGACTGGAAGCATGGGTACATTATGACTAACGTTCATGAGAAAGAAGGTAGACGCGAATGACGGAGCAATCATTTGTAATCGGCGTCCCAAAGGAAATAAAAAATAATGAAAATCGCGTCGCATTGACTCCAGGCGGAGCAACGACGCTTATTATGGCTGGACATAAAGTGCTCGTTGAAGCCGGTGCCGGAGCGGGCAGCGGGTTTAGCGACGAGGATTATGCCAAGGAAGGCGCCGTTCTTGTTGCGGAGGCCGCTGAGGTATGGGCGCGCAGCGATATGATTATGAAAGTGAAAGAACCGCTCCCTGCGGAATATGGCTATTTTCGGGAGGGGCAGCTGCTTTTCACTTATTTGCATTTGGCTGCTGCGGGGGATTTGGCAGACCACCTGCTGAACAAGAAGGTGACAGGTGTTGCTTATGAAACCATTCAGCTCCCCAATGGATCGCTTCCTCTGTTAACGCCGATGAGCGAAGTTGCCGGTCGTATGTCCGTCCAAATCGGCGCTCATTTTCTGGAGAAGTTTTATGGCGGGCGCGGCATTCTATTGGGCGGTGTACCAGGCGTACCACCTGCGAATGTAGTGATCCTAGGCGGAGGAATTGTTGGAACCAATGCAGCCAAGATGGCGCTTGGTTTAGGAGCTAATGTTGCCATTATCGAACGGAGCGCGGATCGGATGCGTGCCTTGGACGATATTTTCGGTGGCAGGCTGAATACCTTGATGTCGAATCCGTTTAATATAGCAAGTGCCGTTGCCAAAGCAGATCTTTTGATCGGGGCGGTTCTTATTCCAGGAGCGAGAGCGCCAAGGCTAGTGACGGAAGCGATGGTCAAAACGATGAAGCCTGGCGCTGTCATTGTGGATGTCGCCGTGGATCAAGGCGGTTCGATCGAAACGATCGACCGGGTGACCACGCACAGCAGCCCTACCTATGAGACACACGGTGTCGTGCATTATGCGGTAGCGAATATGCCCGGCGCAGTCCCTCGGACTTCGACGCTTGCTTTGACGAACGTAACATTGCCGTACGCTTTGGAGCTTGCCAATAAAGGATTAACAGAGGCGATCACAGCTAATTACGCCCTGCAATTGGGGGTTAACACGTATAAAGGCAGCATTACCCATCCAGCCGTTGCAGAAGCGCTGGGGATGCCTTATGTGAAGTTGTCCGATCTGTCATAAACAGGGCCTGAGCCTCATATCCTGTCCTAAAGAAAGGGACAGAAATGGGGACCTGGCCTATGATTTTTTCCTATCGAAAATTACTTGTTCGCTTGCGCTTTATGCTGCTTTTCATGACATTAACGGTTGTTCTGTATCAAGTGATGTTAGTACTCTCCAGCTGGATAGAGCCTGTGAACCGCTACCGCGCGCCAGCGGGCAATTCCGTCAAGGTGTTTGGACAGCATGAGCATGCATCGTTTCCAGAGTCAGACAAAATGAGTGACAGGCTGCGTTTATTTTATTGGTATGGTGAATAAAAGAGGAGTTCGCAGGTCCATCGTTGAATGCTAACTGTTAGAAATATGGCAGGTAACGAAGGAGCTACATAACATGATGATGGTTGATTTGCAATCCTTCATCCGATTTTTGTCTGTAGAACGCGGACTATCCAAGAATACACTGGAATCTTACGAAAGAGACTTGCAGCAGTTTGTTGACTATTTGCAACGGCAGGGGATTACAGCTTGGAAAGAAACAAGCAAAACCAACATTGCGGGTTTCTTATCCCAATTGAAATTGCTAGGCAGAGCTACAGCCACCTTGTCTCGGAATCTTGTTTCGATCCGTGCTTTCTATCAGTATTTGCTGAGAGAGCGTTTGGTGGACGCAGATCCATCCCTTTTCATTGAAGCGCCTAAGCTGGAAAAGAAGCTGCCCAAGGTACTTTCTGTTGAAGAGGTTGGCAAATTGCTGGATGCGCCTCATCTTGAGCTTGTGAGCGGCGTGCGCGATAAAGCGATGCTTGAACTGCTGTATGCAACGGGAATTCGCGTCTCTGAACTTATCTCGATGAACGTTGATGACGTTCATCTGCAACTTGGCTTCATTCGCTGTATGGGAAAAGGGAACAAAGAGCGTAATATCCCGCTTAGTTCAATTGCTATTCGCTGCTTGACCGCCTATATACATAAAGATCGCAAGAAATTGTTGAAGAAGTCGGCGGACGAAGAGGCTTTATTTATTGGACACTTAGGGACCCGGATGACGAGACAGGGCTTTTGGAAAATTTTGAAAAGATACGCAAATGAGATGAAGATTGAGAGTGAAATCACACCTCATGCTTTGCGGCATTCTTTCGCTGCCCACTTGATCGAAAATGGTGCAGATTTAAGATCCGTCCAAGAAATGCTCGGACATTCCGATATTTCGTCCACACAGCTCTATGTGCAAGTCACAAAGCTCAAAATGAAAGATGTTTATAACCGCGCTCATCCGAGAGCGAATATGTAAAAGATGACAGCGGCGATTTCCTTCAGGAAAAGCTGCTGTTTTGCATTCATAGAAAGGAAATGCGATAATCAAGGGTGGATAACATTGTGAACAATTTGGAGGGACAAGTGTGCGCTTTGAACGAATAGGTTTAATCGTATTGGATAGCGTAGGCATCGGCGAATTACCGGATGCCAAAGAGTTTGGCGACACAGGCAGCCACACGCTTGGACATATCGCGGAGAGAGTGAGTGGATTCTCGCTTCCTAATTTGCAGCGTATGGGTCTAGGCAGTATCGCTGAGATAAAAGGCATCCCGGCAGCTGACGCGCCAGAAGCTTATTATGGCAAAATGGCCGAGGTATCGGTTGGAAAAGACACGATGACGGGGCACTGGGAATTGATGGGGCTTCGTATTTCTACACCGTTTAACGTATATCCGGATGGATTCCCGGAAGCATTGATTTCCCAGTTTGAGCAGGAGACAGGGCGCAAGGTCATCGGTAATAAACCGGCTTCAGGGACAGAAATTTTAGATGAGCTTGGCGAAGAACAGATGAAAACAGGAGCTTGGATCGTCTACACGTCGGCAGATAGTGTATTTCAATTGGCTGCTCACGAAGATGTGATTCCACTTGAAGAGCTGTACCGTGCATGTGAAATTGCCAGACGTCTAACGCAAGGCGAATTTGCAGTAGGCCGCGTCATTGCGAGACCTTATGTTGGCGAGCCTGGAGCTTTCAAGCGTACGCCGAATCGGCATGATTACGCGGTCAAGCCGCCGGAGCCGACCGTGATGAATCACTTGAAGGACGCGGGATATGATGTCATTGCCATTGGAAAAATCAATGATATTTTTGACGGCGAGGGCGTCACGAAAGCAACGTCCACAAAAAGCAATTTAGACGGCATACAGAAGACGATCGAAGTACTTGGCGAGCCGTTCAAAGGGTTGGCTTTTACAAACCTCGTTGATTTTGACTCGTTATACGGTCATCGTCGCGACCCTGAAGGTTATGGCCGAGCACTGGAGGAATTCGACAGCTTCGTACCGCAGCTCAAAGCGCAGCTAGGTCCGAAAGATCTGCTGATCCTTACAGCGGACCACGGCAATGATCCCGTGCATGCGGGAACAGATCATACACGCGAGTATGTGCCTATCTTACTATATAGCCCGAGCTTTGAGGCCCCTGTTTCTCTGGGAATCCGTGGAACATTTGCTGATCTTGGGGCTACCATTGCCGACAATTTCGGTGTTAAGCCTACAGATCAAGGCGAGAGTTTCCTGCATCTTCTCAAATAAAGCGACTGCCGAACTGAAAAAGCCAAGGAGGAATATAACATGTCAGAAACATCCATGATTCAAAAGATTCAAGAGGCAGCCGCCTTTATTTCGAAGGAAACAAAGATTAAACCGCAAATCGGACTTATATTAGGTTCAGGACTCGGCGTGCTTGCTGACTTAATCGAGCAGCCGATCGTCGTTGACTACTCGCGAATCCCGCACTTTCCGGTATCCACCGTCGAAGGTCATGCGGGGGAGCTGGTCGTTGGTACGATTAAAGGTAAGCAAGTGCTGGTCATGAAGGGCCGTTTCCATGCTTACGAAGGTTATGGCGCAGAAACCGTTTCTTTCCCTGTTCGTGTTATGAAAGAGCTGGGTGTGGAAACGTTGATCGTCACGAATGCAGCTGGTGGCATTAACGAGTCTTACCAAGTCGGCGATTTGATGGTTATCAGCGATCACTTGAATTTGACGTACCGCAATCCTTTGATCGGACCAAATGATTCTGCGCTAGGCGTTCGTTTTCCGGATATGTCGGAAGCGTACAGCAAACGTCTGCGTAAATTGGCGCATGACGTGGCGGCATCGCAAGATTTTAAACTGCAGGAAGGTGTTTATGTTGGACTTCTCGGACCTAACTATGAAACTCCGGCAGAGATCCGTATGTTCCGTACACTGGGCGGTGACTCCGTGGGTATGTCTACAGTACCTGAAGTGATCGTAGCCCGTCATGCAGGCATTGAGGTGCTTGGTTTCTCCTGCATTTCCAATATGGCTTCCGGCATTTTGGACCAACCGCTTTCCCACGCAGAAGTGATGGAAACGACGGAGAAAGTCAAACCTAAGTTTTTGAAATTAGTACTGGGCATTATTGAGGCTATTTAATTACAAATTGAGGTTATTTATCAGATAAGGAGATCAAAATGGCATTGACGTACATAGAGAAAATTAATGAAGCAGCAGTGTTTATTAAGGGAAAATTAGGGGATGTCGCACCTGTTATCGGGCTAGTTTTAGGCTCAGGGCTTGGCGATATGGCGAATCAGGTAGAAAATCCGATTGCGATTGATTACAGCGAAGTGCCGCATTTTCCGGTTTCAACGGTTGAAGGGCATGAAGGCCGTTTTGTCGCAGGAACGCTTGAAGGCAAGCAAGTCATCGTGATGCAGGGGCGTTTTCATTATTACGAAGGTTATGATATGAAAAAGGTTGTTTTCCCTGTGTATGTCATGAAAGCAATCGGCGTTCATTCCGTTGTCATGACGAATGCGGCGGGCGGTATGAATCGCGGTTTCAAAGCCGGTGACCTCATGGTGATTAGCGATCATCTCAACATGACGGGTGACAATCCGTTAATCGGACCTAACCACAGCGAGCTGGGTGTTCGCTTCCCGGATATGTCCGAAGCGTACAGCCGCGAGTATCGCGAGCTTGCGCATAAGCTGGCCCAAACAGTTGTGGGAGAGGATGGCGTGCCTCTGAAGCTTCAGGAAGGCGTGTATGCAGGGATAACAGGACCTACTTACTGCACACCGGCTGAACTGACGATGCTGGCTCGCATCGGCGGCGATGCGATCGGCATGTCCACCGTAGGTGAAGTCATCGCGGCTCGTCATGCGGGACTTAAGGTGCTTGGCATCTCGTGTATTACAGATATGGCGGTGGGCGAGGAGCTTGAACCTCTAACGCATGAACAGGTTGTCGCGGTAGCCAATCGGACGAAACCGAAGTTCATCGCTTTGGTCAAAGCTTTTGTGCGTGACGTGCAATTGGGATAAAAGAGTTGAAAAGTAACAAACCCTACAGGTTGTAGCGATAAAGAAGCAAACAACATGGTCCGGCAGCTTCCAAATTCGGGAGAGACTGCACGGTGTGTAATTTGCATTCGTGTGGGAAATAGTAAAGTTAATATCCCCCGATAAGGGGGATGTTTTTACGAGGATTCATTCACAATTCCGTCACAAAATATTCAAAGATTTGCCACTAAACCTGTATGGGATTGTCTCGCGATGTTAGGTAGAATAGATGAAGTGAACACATTATGAGGGGGATATGCATGCAAAAGTGGATTTTCTTTGTGTTATTTATACTTGCGGGCGCACTGGGGCTGGGAGTCCTTTTTCAAGATATCTCTGAACGCCAAGAGGCGAAAGCAGCAGAGGAAGCCGGCAGCAAAATTCAACAGCTTAAAATTGCAGCATCGAACTGGCAATTTGACTCGACCGACTACACGATCAAAAGTGGCGAGCCTACGAAAGTTTCCTTGTCTTTGAAAGAAGGCGTACATGCAATCGAAATTAAAGGGTTGGATGTCAAGCTGGATAAAGAAAACCCTTCAAAAGAAATTACGTTTGACAAGCCGGGAACTTATGAAATTGATTGCGTACTGCCATGTGGCGAAGGTCACGCTAAAATGAAAGCTAAATTAGTTGTACAATAAAGAGAATAATAGTACAAAGGGGGGCTCAAGCAGCTCCCTTTTTTCGATTTATTATTGAAGGAGGAACTCGCATGAGAATGGTTGATTTAATACATAAGAAAAGGTCCGGTGAGGTTTTAACCGAACAAGAAATCACGTTTATCGTACAGGGTTACACAAAAGGTGATATCCCGGACTATCAAATGTCAGCGTTGTTGATGGCGATTTTCTTTAATGGCATGATCAGTGAGGAAATATCCGCACTAACGATGGCCATGGCTGGATCGGGGGAAATGATTGATCTGTCGGAGATTGCCGGGATTAAAGTGGATAAGCACTCGACGGGCGGAGTAGGGGACAAAATCAGTCTGATTGTCGGCCCGATCGTTGCTTCTCTCGGCGTACCGGTCGCCAAAATGTCAGGCAGGGGTCTTGGTCATACCGGCGGAACCGTGGATAAGCTGGAATCAATTCCGGGCTTCCAGATTGAATTATCGAAAGAGGATTTTATTACAGCAGTTAATACCAATAAAATTGCGATTGTTGGCCAGAGCGGCAACTTGGCTCCTGCTGATAAAAAGATGTACGCACTGAGAGATGTAACCGCGACAGTAGACTCTATTCCGTTGATTGCCAGTTCCATCATGAGCAAGAAAATTGCCTCAGGCGCTGACGCGATTGTCCTTGATGTGAAAATCGGTTCGGGGGCTTTCATGAAAACCGTCGATGATGCAAGAGTGCTTGCCCGCACAATGGTCGATATCGGCGTGAAATTGAATCGCAATACGATTGCGATGATCACCGATATGGAGCAGCCGCTTGGCCGCGAAATCGGCAATGCGAACGAAATTCGCGAATCCATCGAAGTGCTTCGCGGCACAGGCGACAAGGAGCTAACCGAAGTCGCGATTTCCGTAGCGGCATATATGTCGCTGCTAGGCAAAGTGTTTGAGAGCTTTGAAGAGGCGCAGGAGGCTGTTCGCGACATTGTCATGAACGGGAAGGCGCTCGAGACGTTCAAGCGGTTTGTAGCGAGCCAAGGAGGCGATCCGAGGGTGGTGGATCAACCGGAGCTGCTGCCGACAGCGAGCTATCGTTTTGAAGTGCCAGCCGAGCAAGATGGCTATGTGAATCAAATCGATGCCGAGCATATCGGAATCGCGGCCATGCTGCTTGGCGCAGGACGCGCCAAGAAAGAGGATCAGATCGACTACGCTGTAGGTCTGACTTTGAATAAGAAGATTGGTGACGTTGTCCAGGCCGGGGAATCGATCTGCACCATTCATGCCAATCGAGAAGATGTACAGGAAGTCACGGCGATGATTCAAGGGGCTTATCGTATTGCACCTAGTCAACCGGCTCCTGTTCAATTGATTTATGATGTGATTGTTTAGAACAGGCACAGGCTCACGCTTATGCAAAAGGCTATCTCTCAGGTTTTTAGACCTTTGAGATAGCTTTTTTATTTTCCTTCCTTTGGAATATTTTGAGGGAAAATCGTCAAGACTGATTAGCAGTCATTCAAGCTGCAAGCGTCTGGTTTTCACTTCATAATCTCACAGGAGGGGTACAAAGGCTATGCGAAAAAAAGGGCTAATAAGTTTAATCTGTTTACAGTTATGTGTGATGCTGATCTTACCGGTTGCTTTTGCGGAAGAGAAAAAAGCGCCTACGGTCGATTTAACGCCGAACGCGCAATCCGCGGTATTGATGGATGCAGACACGGGCACAGTCATTGCGGAGAAAAACAAAGACACCAAACTTCCGCCAGCTAGTATTACGAAAATCATGACGATGCTTCTCATCATGGAAGCTATTGACAAAGGCAATATTAAAATGGATGAGAAAGTCCGGGTCAGTGAATACGCAGCTTCTATGGGAGGTTCACAAATCTTCTTGGAGCCAGGCGAAGAAATGACGGTTCAAGAAATGTTGAAGGGCATTGCGATGGCTTCCGGCAACGATGCCTCGGTGGCGATGGCCGAGAAAATCGCAGGATCCGAAGAAAATTTTGTGCAAATGATGAACGAACGCGCGCAGCAGCTTGGCATGAAAAATACCCATTTTTCAAACTGCAACGGGCTGCCAGTCGCCAATCACTATACAACAGCCAATGATATTGCTGTCATGTCCAGAGAACTGCTTAAGCATGAAGGGATAACGAAATTTACCGGAGCTTACCAGGATTATCTGCGGAAAGAATCACCAAACCCGTTCTGGTTGGTAAATACGAACAAGCTTGTACGTTTCTATAGCGGCGCAGACGGCCTCAAAACCGGCTACACCAGCGAAGCGAAATTTTGTTTATCTGCAACGGCCAAACGGGATAATTTGCGTGTCGTGGCTGTCGTGCTCGGAGAACCGAACACCAAAACGCGAAATGCGGAGGTCACGAAGCTGTTTGATTACGCTTTTGCCCAATATACCAACTATCCTTTATTCAAATCAGGCGATAGCCTGGGGAATTTTACTGTAAACAAAGGGCAGGTTTCGACAGTGCCGTTAGTTGCGAAGCAAAATTACAGTATTTTAATGAAAAAGGGCACGGCAACAGATAACATTCGACATGAGCTGCAGTTGGAGCCAAACTTGCGAGCGCCAATTGCGATGGGGCAACCGATTGGTAAAATTGTCGTATACAGCGGGGATAATGTGCTGACCGAATACCCTCTTGAGTCACCTGTAGCCGTGGATAAAGCATCTTGGTGGAAGCTGTTCAAGCGGACGACCTCGCACATGTTCCATACAGATAATTGATGAGATTTCGCGAATAATCAGGCTTTTCTTCTAGTTTTAGCGCTTTTCTTCTAGTTTTGTCGGGGTGGCAGGAGTTCCCAACTCAGTTGTAGAAACTTAAGTTTCAAGACTTATATAGAGATCTTTGAGTGTAGCTCAAAGTCTCTCAGCTGAGGGGAGTGAACAGGTTGAGCCTGCAAATTGAATTCGAGCAAGGCCGAAGAGCGCTGATTGTTAGATTGAAAGGCGAGCTGGACCACCATACTGCCGATGTCGTCAAAGCCAGGATGGAGGAAGCGATTGCCAAAGAGCATACGCATCACTTGATCCTGAGTTTGAAAGATCTTACGTTCATGGACAGTTCAGGTCTAGGCGTCATTCTCGGTCGCTATAAGCAAATCACGAGTAAAGGCGGCAAGATGGTCGTATGTGATGTTTCGCCTGCTGTCTATCGCTTGTTCGAGCTCTCCGGAATGTTCAAGATCGTATCAATTCAGGATAACGAACGTAATGCAATGTCCAGTTTGGAGGTTGCACTATGAGTGAGCACAATTTTATGACGCTGCAGTTTGCCAGCCGTTCAGAGAATGAGGCCTTTGCACGTGTCGCTGTTGCTGCTTTCGTTTCACAATTGGATCCAACCTTGAATGAACTAACCGACATCAAAACGGTGGTTTCAGAAGCTGTGACGAATTCGATTATTCATGGGTATAACAATAAACCGGATGGTGTCATTACCATTACAACGAAAATTGAGGATGACGTAGTTCGAATTACGATTGAGGATCAGGGCTCAGGCATAGATGATTTGGAACAAGCGAAACAGCCACTCTACACATCCAAGCCAGAACTCGAACGTTCCGGTATGGGATTCACGATTATGGAAAATTTCATGGACGAAGTGGAAGTTGTGACGGCCGTCGGAATCGGAACCAAAATAAACATGTTGAAGCGAATTGAATCTAAAAAAGCTTTATACAATTAGGGGTTTGATCTATGGATGTCGATCTGAAGCATGCTTCTCACAGTTATTTAGACGATTCGGAAGTCAAACGGTTAATCGCCCTCAGCCAATCCGGAGATGGACTCGCCAGAGAAACACTCGTCAGCTGCAATATCCGCTTGGTCTGGTCTGTGGTTCAACGCTTTTTGAACCGGGGATACGAAGCCGAAGATTTGTTCCAGATCGGTTGCATCGGACTGCTCAAGTCCGTTGATAAATTCGATCTGTCCTATGATGTGAAGTTTTCAACCTATGCGGTGCCGATGATTATCGGCGAAATTCAGCGCTTCCTTCGGGATGACGGAACACTCAAGGTTAGCCGTTCGCTCAAAGAACTGGCTAATAAGATTCGCAAGACGAAGGACGAGTTATCGAAAAGGCTTGGCAGGCTTCCTACGATTAAAGAGGTGGCAGAAGAGCTTATGATCACGGCGGAGGAAGTTGTTTTCGCGCAAGAAGCGAATAAGCCGCTTTCATCGATTCATGAGACCGTTTTTGAAAACGACGGTGATCCCATTACGTTAATGGATCAAATCTCCGACGAAAGCGGAGAGAAGTGGTTCGAGAAGCTTGCGCTTAACGAAGCTATAGGGACGCTCTCCGAGCGGGAGCGGCTCATTGTCTACCTCCGCTATTTCAGGGATCAAACACAGTCGGAGGTCGCTAGCAGACTGGGTATATCCCAAGTGCAAGTATCGCGATTGGAAAAGAAGATTTTGCAATCAATCAAAGATCAGATTGCGCAATAACGGTGTTAACCATGAAATAACCGTTCTCCATCAGGAGGACGGTTATTTTTTGTGCGTAGAGACATTTGCAAGATTTATGTATAATAAGTACTGCCAATATCGGTACGGATTTTTCTGAAAGCGAGAAATTATCATCAATGCTTGTATCAGTCGAGGAGTGAATCTAGTTGTACGGGAAATGGAAGGATTCGTGGTTATTTAATGTACGAAAGGATGTTTTATCAGGGATAACAGTGGCTTTGGCATTAATCCCCGAAGCGATTGCTTTTTCCATTTTAGCTGGGGTAGACCCGATGGTTGGCTTGTACGCTTCATTTATCATTGCGATAGTGATCTCATTCACCGGTGGCCGGATGGGGATGATTTCCGCAGCAACAGGCGCGATGGCCTCTCTAATGGGGCCTTTGGTAGCGAAGTATGGCATTGAATATCTATTCGCCGCCAGCATTTTAACGGGGATCATTCAATACCTCATGGGTGTGTTTAAGTTCGGTAAATTTATCACCTTCATTCCGCATTCTGTTGTTATCGGGTTTGTAAATGCCCTTGCCATTATTATTTTCATGGCTCAGCTCCCTAGTTTTGCAGGTGCCAATTGGCAGATGTACGCTATGGTCGCAGGTACCTTGGTCATCGTGTACGGACTGCCGCGGATTACCAAAGCCGTCCCTTCTGCGTTAGTCGCGATTATTGTGATGACCATCATTTCGATCAATTTGCATCTGGATGTGCGCACAGTAGGAGATATGGGGGAAATCACGCAGACACTGCCGTTTTTCCATATACCTGATTTCCATCTGTCACTGCAAGCGATCGGGGTGATTCTACCGATTTCCTTGGCTTTGGCGGTGGTTGGTATTACAGAATCCTTGATGACGGCTACGATCGTGGACGAAATGACGGAGACAAAAAGCGATAAAAACAAAGAAGTTCGTGGGCAAGGGATCGCCAATGTGTTTTCCGGTTTTTTTGGCGGAATGGCAGGTTGTGCGATGATCGGTCAAACGGTGATTAATGTGAAATCAGGAGGAAGGTCCCGTCTATCCACCTTTGTATCCGGCGTGTTTTTGCTATTTTTGATCATGGTGATTGGTAATGTCGTGAAACAAATTCCGATGGGGGCATTGGTCGGGGTCATGTTCATGGTCTCCATAGGCACTTTCGATTGGAAATCCCTGAGAACCATAGCCAAAATTCCAAGAAGCGACGCGTTAGTCATGGTGATCACTGTCGCCATCGTTGTTGCAACGTCCAACTTAGCCATTGGGGTCTTGTCCGGGGTTACGTTAAGTGCTCTCATTTTTGGTTGGAGATCGGCAAAGATTAAAGCCTTTACCTCAATAGACGCTAATGGAGCCAAAATATATCGTGTTTCCGGCCAGTTATTTTTTGGCACAATGACTTACTTTATTGATTTATTCGATTATCGAAACGACCCTGAGACAATTACGATTGATTTTAGCAGCTCTCACGTCTGGGATCACTCCGCTGTTACGGCTATCGCTAAAACCATTGCAAAGTATGAGCAGCTGGGCAAAACGGTGATTTGCATTGGATTGAATGAGGAAAGTAAGCTTTTGGTGAAACAAGCAAGCTAAATATGTTGTAATCGCTACTTTTATAGAAATGAAAAAGAGCCGCTTTTTACCCGTTGATCCACTGGGTATGGCGGCTTTCTTTTGTTCACTTATACGCCTATCGTGCAGAATGTCTGTTGTCGGAATAGAATCTTACGCAGTAAATTCCGCATAAGCCGACGATGGTATAGATGATGCGACTTAAAACCGAAGATTCCCGATGTGAATCCCCACCAAATATAGCTGAAACTAAATCCCATTCGAAGAGCCCAACTAAAAGCCAATTCAGCGCACCAATAATCACTAGTGTTAACGCTACTTTTGCCATGTTATCACCTTCTTTGTATGGAATAAGTTATCGTTATTCATTTCTTACTATGCCAATACGGGGAGGGCTTTATTCCTGGAGAATTTACCATTGAAGCGGGTGATTATGGGTAGGAAACATTTTGCATACTACTCCTATACATGGATGATACCCGTAAGTATTGAAGGGAGTGAGACCATGGCTAAGACTGGAGCTCCATACCTGTATATCCGGCTCAGGCGTAAAGCGAGTGTTCGCAAAGGAAGTGTCGTAAAGTTGCGGCATATCGCGCAAATTATTGTGGAACCTGACTATGAAACAGCCTTGAACGAGCTGATTATTCATAAGCCGCAGCAGGAGGATGGCAACCGCGTCCTGATTGATATGATGCTGATTGTGCGAAAAGTGAAAGAGCGGCACCCGGAGCTGCAAATTGAGCATTTTGGGGAACCTCATGTGCTCCTTGAGATTTTTTCTGATAATAAAAAAGCAAGCCCAGTACTCATCGGATTGGTATGGCTGCTGCTGTTCATCGGTTCAGGGCTAGCCATCATGAATTTCCATGCCGATGTCTCCATGCTGGAGGTTCACCAGAGGATCTACGAGCTGATGACGGGTAAAAAGGTAGAGCATCCGCTCATTCTGCAAATTCCGTATTCCCTCGGCATAGGTGTCGGGATGGTGATCTTCTTCAACCATTTGTTTAAAAAGAAATTTAATGAGGAACCAAGTCCGCTAGAAGTCGAAATGTTCATGTATCAGGAGAATATAAACCATTATGTGATCACCGAAGAGTATATGAAAATTCATGAGGAAGGGGAGTCGAAGGGATGACTCTCCTTGGAGAAGTCCTTCTGATTGCTTTTATCGGTTTAGCGGGAGGAATTGCCGTGGGCAGCGGCATGGTGGCCTTCCTTGTCGTTCTGGACATTATTCCGAGGTTGGCGCAGATCACACGAACATTCTCAAAAATACGTGCCTATGAAGCTGCGGTTGTGTTAGGTTCCCTTTTGTTTACTTGGGTGGATTTTAGCGATATGAAGGTGCAGCTATTTCCAATAAGCGCTTCGCTCGTGGGACTATTTGCCGGCTGTTTTGTAGGGATGTTAGCAGCTGCGCTTACTGAAATTATTAATGTGCTGCCGATTCTTGCCAAGAGAGTGGGTATGGGTTCCTATATGATTTTGCTGCTGATGGCGATGATATTCGGCAAAGTGTTTGGATCCTTGTTTGAGTGGTTGTTTTATTAAGGAATGAAGGAGGCGCACGGACATGAAAGTGATCGTCAAAACAGGGAATGACCATGAACATGAACACGATAATGTGAACGAATCAAAAGAAAATTTAGATAAACTGGCGATTGATGAGGAAGGGAATTTATCCGAGTATAATCCAATCACGAATATGACGCCTGAAGAAAAAGAGTTGAAAATTCAGGAGGACATTCCGGATAACTTAGAGGATGTAAAACGAGTTCTGGAGGAGCGCGTTGGCCTCAATCGCAGCTTTGATCTTGTGCTTAGGGAAATGGTTTTCGGGTCCAAAAGAGTAGGGATCTTCTACTGTAACGGGTTCGTCAAGGATACAGTTTTATCCGATATTCTGACACGCCTTTCCTATGCCGGTGAAAAAAGTGTTAACCACCACACGGTCGAATCTTTCATGGATTATCTAATCCCTCATAATCAAGTCAAGTCCTACAAAAAAATGTCCGAAATCGTAGGGCAGGTGCTCATGGGTGGAACCGCACTCTTCATTGAAGGAGAAACGGCAGCCATCGCCATCGACGTTAAGAGCTATCCCGTTCGATCCATCGGCGAGCCGGATTTGGAGCGGGTTGTCAGAGGCTCAAGGGATGGTTTTGTCGAAACCTTATTATTGAACGTAACACTCGTTAGACGAAGAGTGCGCGATGAGCGGTTGAAACTGGAGATTATGCAAATTGGCAAACGAACGAAAACGGATGTCTGCATCGGTTATATCAACGATATTGCGAATGCGGATTTGGTCGATGCGATTAAAGAGAAAATTAGCGAAGTGAAGTTGGATGGTCTCCCCCTTGGCGAAAAGCAGCTGGAGGAAGCTATCGTTAATAAAGGCTGGAACCCGTATCCGATGGTGCGTTACTCAGAGCGCCCCGATGTTGTGTCCGCGCATTTGATGGAAGGACATGTGTGTTTGTTTGTAGATACGTCCCCAAGCGTTATGATATTGCCAACGACCTTCTTTCATCATGTGCAGCATGCAGAAGAATATAGACAAACGCCATTTATCGGCACTTATTTAAGGTGGGTGCGGTTCGCCGGTATTATGTCTTCCATTTTCCTGCTTCCGCTTTGGTTTATGATGGTGATGGATCCTTCTTTAAAACCTGCCGGACTTGAGTTTCTTGGGCCGCAGAAAGAGGGGACACTGCCGCTGCTAGTTCAATTCCTAATCGCCGATATTGGGATCGATCTGATGCGGATGGCCGCGGTGCATACCCCGTCTCCGCTCGCCACCGCCATGGGCTTGGTAGCAGCCATTCTGGTGGGGGATATAGCCGTTAAGACAGGTTTATTCATTAATGAAGTGATCCTGTATCTGGCTCTTGCCTCCATTGGGATGTTTGCTACACCAAGCTATGAACTAGGGCTTGCTAACCGGATCATACGGCTAGGACTGCTCATTGCCGTGGCTATCTTCCATGTCCCGGGTTTTGTTGTTGGATCGACGTTGTGGCTGCTCTGGCTGGCTACAAGAAAGTCCTTCAATGCCCCTTACATGTGGCCGCTCATTCCTTTCAATGCGAAAAGCTTCTTTGCGATTCTTCTTCGCCGTCCTGTACTGGCAGCCAAAACGCGGCTAAGCCTTACAAAACCGATTGACGGCACACGTCAACCCAAATCGTAATAAACTAAAAGGACAAGAGCATTCATCTTGTCCTTTTTACGATTTAGGGTAGCAAGGATATTGTCAAATGCGCTTTTCCTATGTTAATTTAAATAGTAATGCGCATTCGGCCGTTTGAGCGAAATATGAGCAGCAGCAGGTTCAGGGTGAGGGGGAAATGAAGCTATGTATTTGCATGGTACAAGTAAAATTAACGGTCAAGGTCACCTTGAAATCGGTGGTGTCGACGCAACGAAGCTGGTTGCTGAATATGGGACACCTTTATATGTGTTTGATGAAGCTCTTGTGCGTGAACGTTGCCGCGAGTTTGTAGATGCTTTCAAAGCGTCCGGTCTCAAATTCCAAGTGGCTTATGCGAGCAAAGCTTTCTGTGTGATGGCGATGTGCCGCATTGTTGAAGAAGAAGGCATGTCCCTCGATGTTGTATCGGACGGCGAGCTGTATACGGCTCTTCAAGCCGGGTTCCCGGCAGAGCGGATTCATTTCCACGGCAACAACAAAACAATTGACGAGATCGAGATGGCGATTGATGCGAAAATCGGCTGTTTCGTTGTAGATAATTTTATCGAGCTTCAAATGCTGAACGCCATTGCCGGTGAGAAACGTCAAAAAGTGAAGATTTTACTGCGCATCACACCTGGTGTTGAGGCACATACACATGAATATATTTCCACAGGCCAAACGGATTCCAAGTTCGGTTTCGATCTAGGCAACGGTTCCGCATTCCGCGCGGTGGAAGAGGCTTCCAAGCTGAGCCATTTGGAACTGCTCGGTATTCATTCTCATATCGGTTCGCAAATTTTTGAAGTGGAAGGCTTCCGCATGGCTGCCGAGAAAATGGCCAGCTTTGCCGTTCAAGTTCGTCAAGAAATTGACGTAACGTTCAAAGTCATTAACCTTGGCGGAGGCTTCGGTATCCGTTATGTGAACGAAGATACTCCGCTTCCTGTGTCCGTCTATGTGAAAGCTATTACGGATGCGATTAAAGACAATTTCGGACGCAACGAATATCCGCTTCCCGAAATCTGGGTGGAGCCGGGCCGCAGCATCGTTGGAGATGCAGGAACAACTTTGTACACCGTTGGAACGGCGAAAGATATTCCTGGCGTTCGTAAATATGTATCTGTCGATGGCGGAATGACGGATAACCCGCGCCCAGCCTTGTATGAGGCCGTGTATGAAGCTATGCTGGCGAACCGCGCAACCGAAGAGCCAACCGAGCTCGTATCGATTGCAGGCAAATGCTGTGAGAGCGGAGATATGCTGATCTGGGACGTGAACCTCCCGAAAGTGAACTCGGGCGATGTGCTTGCCGTCTCTTGCACAGGCGCATATAACTATGCGATGGCAAGTAATTACAATCGGATTCGCCGTCCAGGCGTAGTTTTTGTGAGCGAGGGGCAAAGCGATCTCGTCGTGAAGCGCGAGACGTTCGACAATATTGTCGGGAACGATCTAATTCCAGCAAGAATGAAACAAGTGAGCAAAACGGTTTAACATAGCATACAGCTGGATTTCCAGGCTGAGTAAGGGCTATCCCTCAGTTCTTCAGGACTTGAGGGATAGTTTTTTTGGCTTGCGGGAACTAGCTTTCTATACTCAACTGAAAAGGCAAATTTGTGAAATGCATCTTTTCATAGTAGAATAAGATATTATTGTCTAAAGGAGTGGACCACAATGGCCAAACAAGCAAAAATTAAACTAGCAGGCGGTGGCGAAGTTCTAATCGATCTTTTCGAAAAAGACGCGCCTAATACCGTTGCCAATTTTGAAAAATTAGCAAACTCCGGTTTCTACAACGGACTTGTTTTTCATCGCGTAATCCCAGGATTCGTGGCACAAGGCGGTTGTCCATCCGGCACAGGAACTGGTGGCCCAGGCTACCAAATCAACTGTGAAATCAACCCGAACAAACATGAGCGCGGCTCCTTGGCTATGGCTCATGCAGGCAGAAACACAGGTGGAAGCCAATTCTACATCGCTTACCAACCACAGCCTCACCTTGATGGACAACATACTGTATTCGGTAAAGTGTCCAAAGGTATGGAACTAGTTGATGCTTTCAAAGGCAGAGACTTGATGGAAAAAGTAGAAGTTGTAGAAGTTTAATACGAAAACATCGAAGAGCCTGCTGACAATCGTCAGCAGGTTTTTTTATTAGAGGGAGCTGCAGTATGGTGCTTCAACGGGAGCTGCGGGACGTAAGCTAACGGACAGAGATGACCATATTTCACAGAAATAAGGCTCTATGAAAATTTAACGGACACGAGAGCCGCTATTTACGATCATTGCGATAAAAATGGCCGTGAATTGACCCGATAACGACTCTGGAGTCCGTTAGAGCTGAGAAATGCTGATTTAACGGGAATAGCGGCTGTGAGGTCCGTTAAATGAAGGCAGAACTTGCGCACGCGATGCCAGTATTTTCCATTCAGAAGGGAGGGAACATTAGGTTAACATAGGCGGAATCGGGTTGAGGCGGCGCAAAAAGAGTCGGTTTTTGTAGGGCGAGGTAAAATAGACCTTGCTTTTTCGATGAGTGAGTGATAAATTTTTCATAAGTTACTTTTCATATGTGTGCAAACCTTCGGGGCGTGGTGAAATTCCACACCGGCGGTGATTTGATAGCAGGCTGGTTTGGCTGCTTTCGATTAGTCCGTGACCCGTTTTGAAGCTAGCGGTACCTGACATACAGCTTCGCTACGGCTGACCCGGTGAGAATCCGGGACCGACAGTATAGTCTGGATGGGAGAAGGAATACGCGAACATTAGATTCGCTATGCATACTTGTACATTTTTTCACGAGAACAAAAATTCGGCAGGTCTATGCTTTGGCATGGATACGTCGTGCTTGTTTGATTTGATCAAAAATGCAGCAAGTGTGGATGGATGAAGCTTCTTCGTGTTACCTAAACAATCTCTGGCCCCTATCCGATATGCGGAGGGGTCTTTTTGCATTCTATTTCAAAATAGCTTGGAAAGGCAGTGAACACACATGCATGTCTTGAATGATGAAGCTTATATGAGGCTCGCTCTGCAAATGGCTGAGAGTGCTCTTGGCCAAACAGGGATTAATCCGGTTGTTGGATGCGTTCTGGTAAAAGACGGGCGTATCGTGGGGATGGGAGCGCATCTGAAGCGCGGACATGGCCATGCTGAGGTTCTTGCTTTGCAGATGGCTGGCGAGGAAGCCAAGGGCAGCACGGCGTATGTCACACTTGAACCGTGCAGCCACTTCGGCAAAACGCCGCCTTGCAGCGACCGTCTCATTGAGGCCGGTGTTGCGCGCGTTGTCGTTGCGGGTACCGACCCGAACCCGCAGGTTGCGGGCACGGGAATCGCCAAACTGCGTGCCCATGGCATAGACGTGTCCGTCGGGCTGCTGGGAGAGGAAGCCTCGGCCATGAACGAGGCTTTCAATAAATACATCGTCACGCGTATGCCTTTCGTGACGATGAAAACAGCGAGCACGCTCGACGGCCGCATTGCCTCGAAAACAGGCGACAGCAAATGGATTACGTCGCCTGCATCGCGCGCATTCGTGCATACCCTGCGCCATCGGCATCAGGGGATCATGGTCGGCGTCGACACCGTCATCGCCGACGACCCGCGCTTAAGCGCGCGCGGCGACGTACCGGCTGTACAGCCGGTACGGATTGTCGCGGACTCGCGCTTGCGAGTCCCGCTGGGCGCCCAGGTGCTCACCGAGCAGGATCGTCAGCCGACGATCCTGCTCGCCACCGCACAGGCGCCCGCAGAGCGGCGTGCCGCGCTGGAAGCGCGCGGCATCACGGTCCTCACCTGCGGAGACGGCCCGCAGGTGGATCTGACGCTCGCCATGAAGCAGCTCGGCGAGCGAGAGATCGGCTCCATCCTCCTCGAGGGTGGAGGTAAGCTTAGTGGCGCCATGCTGGAGCGGCGCCTGCTGGATAAGCTGGTGCTGATGTTTGCGCCGAAAATTATCGGCGGCGGGCAAGCAGCACCTATGAACATCAGCTTCGAAGGCTTCGCGAAGATGGATGACGCAATTACGCTCGACCGGTTAAAGGTCGAGCAGTTCGGACCGGATGTATGCCTAACCGGGTATCCGGTTTTTAAGAGCTAACGAATGGAGGGCTGTCATGTTTACCGGCATTATTGAAGAAATCGGCCACATGCGCCGCATTCATAGCGTAGGTCAAGCTATGGTATTAACGATTGGCGCAAGAAAGATCCTTGAGGATGTTCATCTAGGAGACAGCATTTCGGTGAATGGCGTTTGTCTGACGGTCATTTCGTTTGACAACGAATCTTTCTCCGTAGACGTGATGCCGGAAACTTACCGCAAGACGAATTTGCGCAAGCTGCAAGCCGGAACGCGCGTGAATTTGGAGCGAGCGATGGCGGCGAACGGCCGTTTCGGCGGTCACATTGTGCAAGGACATGTAGATTCAACAGCAACGATTATTTCGCGGATTCCAGAAGAAAATGCGGTTGTTTATCGGTTCGAACCGGAGGATAAACACATTTTCCGATATATTATAGCTGGCGGCTCGATCACCATTGACGGGATCTCCCTTACGGTTGTCGATGTCACAGAACGCGATCTGGCGGTTTCCATTATTCCGCATACACTGGCTCAAACCGTTCTGCATGATAAAAAAGCAGGAGATACTATTAACATGGAATGCGATGTTCTGGGCAAATATATGGAACGACTGCTAAAGTTCGGTCCTGCTGATGCCTCAGCGGGTAACGGTAAAAAGCAAAGTACGCTATCAGCAAGCTTTCTGGCGGATCATGGCTTTATGTAAGGGTAATTAGCTTACAAAGATAGTTCGGTTAGGAGAGGTGAATATGACAGAAATAAAATTCAGCACGATCGAAGAGGCACTGAAAGATCTCAGTTTAGGGAAAGTAATTATCGCTGTGGATGACGAAGATCGCGAGAACGAAGGGGATTTTATTGCACTGGCGGATAAAACGACCCCGGAAGTGATTAATTTCATGATCAAAGAAGGCCGCGGGCTAGTTTGCACGCCGATTACGGAAGAACGGGCGAAAGAGCTTGACTTGCCGCCGATGGTCGCTAGAAATACCGATTATCATGGCACTGCCTTTACCGTTTCTGTAGACCATGTTGAGACGAGTACGGGGATTTCCGCACATGAGCGTTCAAGAACGGTTATGGGCTTGATCGATCCGGATACGAAACCGCAGGATTTCCGGAGACCAGGTCATATTTTCCCGTTAATCGCCAAAAAAGGCGGCGTACTTCGCAGAGCCGGACATACAGAAGCAGCGGTTGATTTGGCTGTTTTATGCGGCTCCTATCCTGCCGCAGTCATTTGTGAAGTCATCAAGGAAGACGGAACGATGGCTCGGGTTCCAGACCTGATGGAAATCGCTAAGAAACATGAGTTGTGCATCATTACGATTCAAGATTTGATTCACTATCGCAATCAACAGGAGAAATTGGTTGAGCGTGAAGTTGAAATTAAGCTGCCTACGCATTTCGGCACTTTTAAAGCAATCGCCTATACGAATCAACTGGATAACAAAGAGCATGTTGCCCTTGTCAAAGGAACAATTGATCCTTCCAAACCAACGCTGGTTCGTGTGCATTCCGAGTGTTTAACTGGCGATGTTTTCCATTCACATCGCTGCGATTGCGGTCCTCAACTCGATGCTGCATTAAAACAGATTGATGAAGAGGGCAATGGTGTATTATTATATATGCGACAGGAAGGTCGCGGCATCGGTCTGATCAACAAATTAAAAGCTTATGCTTTGCAAGAGCAGGGATTAGACACTGTAGAAGCGAATATTAAGCTTGGATTCGCTCCAGATCTTCGTGATTATGGCATTGGCGCGCAAATCTTGAAAGATCTTGGCATTACGCAGCTTCGCTTGTTAACGAACAACCCTCGCAAAATTAAGGGTTTGGAAGGCTACGGCCTCGAGGTCGTTGAACGCGTTCCGATTCAAATGGCAAGCAAAGAGGATAACGTAAATTATTTGCGGACCAAAAAACAAAAGCTAGGCCACATGCTGAGCTTCCATGATTCCGGCAGCGGGATCTGATCTTTCCACTTCAAATAACGGTTTTTATATAGAAAAGGAGAATTTAATCATGGCTACAATTTATGAAGGACATTTAGTATCGCAGAATTTGAAATATGGTATTGTCGTAGGTCGTTTCAATGAATTTATTACTTCCAAATTGCTTGGCGGCGCGCAGGATGCTTTGAAACGCCATGGCGTGCAAGATAGTGAAGTGGATATTGCTTGGGTACCGGGCGCGTTCGAACTTCCGCTTATTGCTCAAAAAATGGCGGAGAGCGGGAAATATGATGCTGTTATTACCCTCGGCGCTGTCATTCGTGGTTCAACGCCTCACTTTGATTATGTGTGCAGTGAAGTTGCAAAAGGTGTATCTGCCATTAACTTGAAAACAGGCATTCCAACAATCTTTGGTGTTTTAACGACAGATTCCATCGAGCAAGCTGTTGAACGCGCGGGAACGAAAGCAGGCAACAAAGGTTGGGAAGCGGCAGTAACGGCAATTGAGATGGCCAACTTGACGAAACAATTCACTTCCTAATGCTTTCTTATTATCATCTGGAATCACTGCTTCCCAGGCTGCTCGCTTTCCTGATTGCTATGACGCTCCATGATGCTGCACATGCAGGAGTTGCTTGGCTGCTCGGTGACCGGACAGCCCGGGACAGCAAACGCTTATCGCTTAACCCCTTGGTACACTTAGATGCCTTGGGGTTGGCGATGATTGTTTTTGGTCCATACGGCTGGTCGAAGAAAATGCCGGTAGAGGCTATGCAGTTTAAAAAGCCAAAACTTTATCTTACAATTGTGTATGCAGCAGGTCCTTTTACCAATTTGCTGCTCGCTTTGTTTTTCTGGTGGCTCTACTTCTTTCTTCCTGCCTTTTTCGGAGGAGCATCCGAGTCGATCACCGTGGAACAATGGCGAGTCTATTTGCAGTACGGCGTCATTGTCAATCTCATGATTTGTCTTATACATATATTACCGCTTTATCCGCTAGATGGTTGGTATATCCTTAAAGGCCTTATTCCTTCGAAAAATCAAAGATGGATGGACCGCAATCAGCTTTATGCACTTTTTCTTGTCATTGTTTTGATGATTACACCTATCGGCCAATGGGCGCTGGAACGTATTTATCCGTTTGCCGCACAGTTTGTTATGAATATATTTTCACTATGACAAGGGGGAGATGACATGAAAGTTACCTATAAGTTAGAAGCTTTTGAAGGCCCCCTTGATCTTTTGCTTCATCTTATCGATAAAAATGAACTCGACATTTATAATATTCCTGTCAAAGAAATTACAGATCAGTATTTAGCTTATGTACAAGCCATGCAAGAGCTGGAGTTGGAGATTACAAGTGAGTTTCTAGTGATGGCCGCTACACTTCTCTCAATCAAAAGCAAAATGCTGCTGCCTAAGCCGCCTGTTATTGAATTTGACGAATATTTTGATGATATGGAAGACGAGCTTGATCCTCGTGCAGAGTTGGTCGCTAAACTTATTGAGTACAGAAAGTACAAGTCTATCGCAGATATGCTTAGAGATAAAGAAGTAGAGCGGAGCCTGGTGTATACCCGTGAGCCTGAGGACTTGACGCCATTCCTGCCGCATGTGCAGGAGAACCCTGTTGAAGGGTTGGACGTTGCTGATTTGCTATTCGCTTTTCAGCGTACGCTTCGCAAGCTTGTGAACCGTAATATTGTTACTAGAATTCGAAGAGACGAAATTTCCGTCAAAGAACGGATTAGAGAGGTTATAGATTTGCTAAAAGTGAAAGGCGGCAAACTGCTTTTCTCGAAATTATTCGATTATGAAATGACTCGAGAAGAGATCGTCGTCACGTTTTTGGCCATTCTTGAATTGATGAAAATGAAAAAAGTCGTATGTTATCAATATCAATTATTTGAAGATATCGTGATTCAAGCCAAAGAGGAGGTTTCAGACATTGACACTCAGTTTTCCACAGATGAAATCGATTATTGAGGGACTCCTCTTTGCCTCTGGTGACGAGGGATTGGATGCCAAACAAATAGCTGAGGTCATGGAGCTTGATTTGTACATTGTTCGCGACTTGCTTAAGGATATGCGCACGGAATTTAAACGCAAGGGAAGGGGAGTCCAGATCGTTGAGGTAGCCGGTGCTTACCAGTTAACGACTTTGGCTGAGCATGCGCCATATTTTGAGCGACTGGCTTATACACCATCACGTTCATCCTTATCGCAAGCTGCACTTGAGACCTTATCCATTGTTGCTTATAAACAACCCATTACCAGAGTAGAAATCGAAGAGATACGCGGCGTGAAATGTGATCGCGCTTTGGCTACACTTGTAGGTAAAGATCTCATATTGGAAGTCGGACGCGCTGATGCGGTAGGGAAACCGATCTTGTATGGCACATCCAAACAATTTCTTGAATATTTCGGGCTCAGCTCCATCCAGGAACTACCGGATTCAGGCAGCTTCCAAGGGGAATTTGATCTGGAAGAAGAAACTCGCATGTTGTTTGATCGGATGGGCGGGGATCAGAAGCAGATTACACTCGAGGATGTTTCGGAGGAAACCGAGTAACGGTAAATGCATTTCATTTCCTAAATTAGCTCATACTAACTCTACTTGCCAGAAGATATCTTCCGGCTGTGGAGTTTTTTTGTTAAGGGGGAGAATGGGGTTGTTGTGGGTAGGATTCGTGCTTCTAATCGTCATCCTTGCCATTATCATTGTGCTGCTCAGTTTCATTCGGGGAGAGTTCTATTTCTCCAGAGTGAAAGATAATGACACACTTACTGTGGAGATGCGTGCTTTATTTGGATTAATCCGTTATCGCTATGTCATCCCCATCATCCAGTTCAAGGGATTCACGAAAGGGATCCTGGTTAAATCGGAAATTGTGAATAAAACATATGCAAAGCTGAAAGATGAGAGCAAGGATCACATTACGAAGGACAAAGTAATTCAATTTTATAAAGAAACCAAAGATTTGCTTGTTCATACGCTTAATTTGTATGATTGGACGAAGCAGACTTTAGCAAGAGTTGAGTGTACGGAGTTAAAATGGGTAACGCGCGTCGGTGTGGGAGATGCTCCGGAAACCGCTATTACGACGGGAGCCATCTGGGGGATTAAATCGTCGCTCTTAGGCTTTATAATGCGCTATGTTCAGGTGAGGGCAACGCCGCGGGTAGACGTGATTCCGCAATTTAATGAGAAACACTTCTCAACGGAAGTACGGGTCGCCGCCCGAATCCGCGTCTGGCATATGGTTTTTGCAGGCGTCAGGCTGATGGTCAGGGCTGCTAAAGTAAAAGGCGGCCTACGCACCTGGATTCAGTTGGCTCTGAAAGCAAGGTCAAGATTTAAAACAGCTTCGTGATGTACATAACGATATTCCTCTAAGGGTACTCTAAAAAAGAACCAATATTGGTCTTAGACACTTAAGCTTCCGATGCCAGTTTTTAATGGCGAAAAACGCTAAGGAGGAATATTATCATGTCAGAACACCCGATTCAAGGACTCATGAAAGTCGCCATGGAAAATATCAAGGAAATGGTCGACGTTAACACGATTGTCGGAGACCCTGTTGAAACCCCGGATGGCAGTGTCATTATGCCGATATCCAAAGTCGGTTTCGGATTTGCAGCAGGCGGCAGCGAGTTCGTGACCGATTCCGAAATTGAGATTGAAGGCGGATCGATGGGCAAAAGCGATGCGCTGAACGCGAAGGTTGCCCTTCCATTCGGAGGAGGCAGCGGCGGTGGGGTCTCGATTACACCAATTGCCTTCCTCGTTGTTGGCAAAAATGGCGTTAAAGTTGTTCCTCTCGACAACCAAACGCATATTCTGGAACGCCTCATAGATTCTGCGCCGCAGGTTGTAGATCGTATTCAAAGCATGGTCAAGGGCTTTAACACGAAAGCGGGCACAGTCGGAACCAACGGCGCCAACAACGTAACGAATATCGAGAATCAAAATTTCATCGTATAAGAATCGGTTCGTCTGGGCTGTCCTCTGTGACAGCTTTTTTTTTTGTCACAAACGCCGCCTTTTGTAATTAACAGGACTTGGACATATCCCCATTTCATAAGCATATACTTGTACAAAGTTTTTGTCTTGTCTATTTGGTAAGTAGGGGGATAACGATGAAGAAAAGAGTCGGGTTCATCATCTTATGCAGCGCATTGATCAGTCTATTGCTCGCACCTTGGGCGCAAGTGGAAGCAGCGCCGCCAGGCATTCGTACCAATGCGGTTGGTGCCTCGCTCATTGACGTGGAGTCTGGACGCATCCTTTATAGTGAAAAAGGGGACACGCCTATGCGGATTGCCTCCTTGACCAAAATTATGACAGCCATTATCGCGATTGAACAAGGGAAGTTGAATGATAAAGTAAAGGTTAGCAAAACAGCTTTCGGCAAAGAGGGCTCATCCATTTACCTGAAGCTGGGCGAAGAGATGAGACTACATGATATGCTGTATGGCTTGATGCTGCGCTCGGGGAATGACGCAGCTACGGCCATTGCCGAATATGTAGGCGGAAGCGTGGAAGGCTTCGTCTATCTGATGAACGAGAAAGCGCGTTCTCTTGGCATGGATCATTCGCATTTTACGAATCCATCCGGACTTGATGAAGGCGAAGGGCACCGTTCCAGTCCTAACGATATGGCCAAGCTTACGGCTTATGCGCTCAAGAATCCGGTGTTCAAGGAAATTGTTTCGACTAAGCTGAAAAAGGTACCAAACCCGAACGAAGCTTGGGATTATTCGTGGTTGAACAAAAACAAGATGCTCTCTCTTTTTGAAGGAGCTGACGGTGTGAAAACAGGGTATACGAAGCTTGCTAAACGCTGCCTTGTTTCTTCAGCGACCAGGAACGGCCAACAACTCGCCGTCGTCACGCTTAATGATGGCGATGATTGGGCCGATCATGCAAGGCTGCTGCAATACGGTTTTACATATTATCCGCTGCAGACGATCGTCAACAAAGGCGATGCCGTTGAAGGAACGCCATGGGTAGCAGGTAGAACGTTCTCTTACCCGCTAGCGGAAGGCGAAGCGGCTCAGTTGACGCATCAAGTGAAACTGGTCGACCCTTCTTCCACGGCATACCGGTTGGCTGAGCGGGGGAGCATACAGTTTTCATTGCAGCAGCAACTGATTCAATCAGTGCCGCTATACGATAAAGCGAGTCCATTATTACAAGCGCAGAGCCAGTCCACGTTCTCTTTTCAAGAGAGTAAGCCATATCAAGAAACGCTGCTCACCCATTATAGCTTAATTTGCCGGATGTTAATTCAGGAGTTGTTTTCAATCTCTAGATCAGAGTGGGCGGACTAGAGGGCTCACAAGGAGGCCATCGATATGGTGAATTGGATTTGGTTGTTTTTTATCGTCATCGGCTTCGTTGTTGCTGCTTTGAATGGAAATGTTGAAGCCGTTACGCAAGCTGCTTTCGACGGCGCGAAGAGTGGTGTGACGGTCTGCTTCGGACTCATTAGTGTGCTTGTTTTTTGGATGGGGATGATGCGAATTGCCGAGGATGCCGGTCTTCTGAGCAAGCTTGCCAGATTATTGCAGCCTGCGGTGCGATTTTTGTTTCCAAGCGTCCCCAAAAACCATCCGGCTATCGGTTATATCATGTCGAATATGAGCGCTAACATTTTAGGTCTGGGCAATGCGGCAACGCCAATGGGGATTAAAGCCATGCAAGAGCTGCAAAAGTTGAATGCTGATAAAGATACGGCAAGTACAGCCATGTGTACGCTGCTTGCGCTGAATACGTCAAGCATCACGTTAATTCCTACAACGTTAATTGCCATACGTATGAATTACAATTCCGTCAATCCTGCAGAGATCGTGGGTACGACGCTGATTGCTACGATAATCTCGACGGCTGTTGCTATTTTTGTGGACCGATGGTACCGAAGGTCTCGCTCACCCATCCCTCCGCTGAAAGGATGATTCCGCATGTATGCCTTCGTTTCGCTCATCTCGGCATGGGCTATTCCCATCATGATCGTGTTCATCCCTTTATATGCGGCCTATCGTAAGGTGCCTGTCTATGAATCGTTCGTTGATGGCGCCAAAGAGGGCTTTGATACGGCGATTAAAATCATTCCGCATCTAGTCGGTATGATGGTCGCCATTTCCGTCTTCCGTGCTTCGGGGGCGATGGATTTGTTAATCGGCTGGATGCGGCCATTCTTTGAAAGCATCGGAGTTCCTACCGAAGTGCTGCCGCTGGCGATTCTACGACCGATCACAGGAGCTGGTTCGCTCGCTTTTACGACCGATTTGATCGAGCAATTTGGTCCGGATTCGATGATTGGCCGAATTGCTTCTACCGTTCAAGGCAGCACGGATACAACCCTGTATGTAATTACCGTGTATTTTGGAGCGATTGGCATTCGTAAGGCAGGATATGCCTTGAAGGTCGGGCTTATTTCAGACATTGTCGGCTTTGTTGCATCGATTGTCATCTGTTATTTAGTGTTTAGCTGAACCGGCGCTCTTGTGATTTGCAGTCAACTCCGTTATCATTAGCTTGAGGTGAAAGCGGATAATGGAAAGACTGCAAAAGGTATTAGCCGAAGCGGGGGTCGCATCCCGCCGGAAATGTGAAGAAATCATCACTGCGGGGCGTGTACAAGTGAACGGTGAAGTTGTCACGACGCTTGGCGTTAAGGTGAACCCGGCTGAGGATGAAATTAGAGTCGATGGAAGAGCTATCGGCCAACAAAAGAAGATTTATGTGATATTACATAAACCGAAGGGTGTCATTACAAGCGCGACGGACCCTGAGGGACGTAAAGTGGTTACAGACTTCTTGCCAGGCATAAAAGAACGCGTGTATCCAGTCGGACGATTGGATTATGATACGGAAGGCTTGCTCATTTTAACCAATGACGGGGAATTTGCTCATCTGCTCACGCATCCTAAACATCATGTGCCGAAGACGTATCAAGCAACTGTCAAAGGAGTGCCGCACGGGACGTTATTAGACAAGCTAAAAACGGGCATACAGTTAGAAGACGGGATGACAGCGCCGGCTGAGGTTGAGTATGCGGATGTGAATTTAGAGAAGAATGAGTCCGTCATTCAGATAACGATCTACGAAGGCAGGAATCGGCAAGTGAGACGGATGTTCGAAGCGATTTCCTTCCCGGTGATTCGATTGAAACGGATTAAATTCGGTCCAATCTTTCTTACAGGGCTGCCAAGAGCGAAGTTTCGCCACTTGACGCCCAAAGAGGTTGAAGAGCTTAGGAACGAGGCTCTCAAGACACATAACGTTCAAAAAGGCCAATAAGAATTGGCCTTCTTTTCGTTATAATAAAGGTATTACCCTATGTGAAAAATCTAACATAGCTAAAGAAAAAGTGAAGGTGATTAATCGTGGGTGCAAGAAAGAAATGGGTACAGATCGGGATCTTTGCGATCGTGCTTATTATTGGCGTGTTTACCATTATTACGAATTTGTCGGCTTCTGATAGTAAAAAATATCCCCAAGTTGGCGACAAAGCGACGAACTTCTCATTAGTCGGCTTAGATGGCAAGACGCATGAGCTATCGGAATACAAGGGAAAGCCGGTTTTAATTAATTTCTGGGGTACTTTTTGTCCGCCATGTAAAGAAGAAATGCCTGCTCTGCAAAAGCAGTATGACAAATGGAACAAAGAAGGCGTTATTTTCTTGGAAGTCAATGTCGACAAAAACAAAGTGACCGTTCAAGGTTTCATGGATCAGTATAACTTGAATATGCCTGTGCTGCTGGATGCGAAGGAAGTTGTACGCAAGCAGTATGGCGTAATGGACTATCCGACGACCTTCTTTATCGGCGCAGACGGCAAAGTAGCCGTCAAAAAAATTGGGCAAATGACCGAAGCTTTTGTCGATGAAACGCTTTCGAAGCTTGCCGTTAAGTCTTAATAGAAGTGAATGCTTAGAGTTTTCAGGAGGTCATCATGTTCTACAACACCAAATGCGATTGTGGGCATCAGAACCCCACAGGAACTACGCTCTGTGAATCCTGCGGGAATCCGTTGATCGATACGGATGGCAGAGATATACTCGAAATGCGCTATGACGGTATGGCCCGCCGATCGCAGAAATCAAACCCCTCAATTCTAGATAAAGTCTGGAATTTCTTCTCCTCGGTTAAAATAGCGGTATGGATTATTTTCATCACTTTGCTGGCTTCTGCCGTTGGGACGATATATCCGCAGGAAAACACGTTTTTGGATATGGATCCTGCGCAATATTATTCGGAAACGTACGGGAAATTGGGAACGATTTATCATTTTCTCGGACTCTCGCACACCTTCAGCTCATGGTGGTTCATCACGTTGCTATTTATGATTGGGACGTCACTTGTCATCTGCAGTTTGGATCGCGTTTTACCGCTCTACCGAGCATTATCCAAGCAGCAAATCCGTAAGCATCTTAATTTCTTGACACGGCAAAAGGTGACGCTTGTGACCGATTTGCCGCCAGGAACGGATGAAGAAGCGTGGACCGATAAGTTAGGCGTGCTTTTACGCAAGAAAAATTACCGCATACATAGGGACGGGACGGCACTGCTTGCCGAGAAATACCGTTTCAGCCGTTGGGGTCCTTATATTAACCACATTGGTCTTATTATTTTTCTGATCGGTGTCTTGATGAGAAGCATCCCAGGTTGGCATATGGATGAGTATATGGGTATTTTGGAAGGTGAAACCAAAGCCATCCCCCATACTTCTTATTTTATAAAAAATGAAAAATTTACTTTAGAGCTTTATGACGAAAAAGATTTGCCTGAAAGCATAAAGTCCAAGGGTCAAATCGTGCCCAAAACGTATGAAACTCAAGCTGTCTTGTATCATTGCTCAGCGAATTGTGATGATTCAACGAAAGAGCCGGTCTTAGAAGAAGTACATAAAGCGAATATTCTGGTGAATCATCCTCTGGATTATAAAGGCTTGCAAGCGTATCAATTTGACTACAAAGCGACGCCGCTTCTGATTTCGGTCAAACCGACTTTGAGCAATCCAACAACAGGTGAAACGTATGGAAGTTTCGATTTGCCGATGAATAATCCGAAGGATGTTTATCAAGTTGGTCCTTATAAGCTGACTTTAAAAGGGTTCTTCCCTGAGTTTGGCTTAGAGAAAGGACAACCTATCTCCAAGTCGAATGAGCCGAAAGCCCCGGCATTTATTTTTAGCATCACAGGCCCGGGATTGGCGGCAAATGGTGAACCGTATTTGTATTTCCCAAGACAAATTGATAAAGAAGCGTTCTCCCAAGATACGATTAACGGTGCGATCAGCCAGAAGCTAAAGATTGCCGTTGGAACGATGGAAGGCGTACAGTTTGCCAACTATACGACTTACCTTAACATTCGTGTTGACAAAGCTATGCCTTATATCTGGGTAGGATCTGCGATTTTCATGATTGGGGTCATTATGGGCTTCTACTGGCAGCATCGCCGTATCTGGATCCGCATCGACGAAGGTAAACTTACGCTCGGCGGACATACGAACAAAAACTGGTTCGGCTTACGCAATGAGGTTGCAGCAGCCTTGAAGAAAAATAATTTGGACATACTGCCGAAATCATTAGACAATGGAGGGAACCAGGGGTGAATGTCAATTCAGTCAGCAGCACCTTTTTACTTATCGCATTTTTCGTTTACCTGGCAGCATTTTTGCTTTTCGTCCTCTCGATTACCGGGAAAAAGTGGAGTAATCGTGATCCGGAGCAGCATCAGAAACAGTGGGGTTTCGCAGCCTTCCTGACATCTGTTGTCGGATTTGCTTGCCAAGTGACGTTCTTCTTTACAAGATGGGCGGAAGGAAATCACATTCCGACTTCGAATATGTACGAATTCATGACCTTCCTGGGAATGATGATCATGTTCGCTTTCTTGATCGTGTATCTCATTTATCGAACGCCTGTACTTGGTGTTTTCGCATTGCCGATCGGCTTTATTATCATAGCGTATGCCTCTGTCTTCCCGAGCGAGGTTCAGCCACTGATTCCTGCACTGCAAAGTTACTGGCTGAAGATCCATGTAACGACAGCGGCAACCGGTGAAGCCTTCTTCGGCGTCGGTTTTGCTGGCGGGCTTATGTATCTCCTGCGTGCAGTGGACTTTAAAGGTACCACCCAAACAGATAAGCGTGAACAAAGAGGCGTAGAGCTAACACTCTTTTTTATCTTGATGCTAATCGCTTTTATTGCTTCTATTTTTACATTTAACGGTTCGGGATATAAAGCTGTATTCTCCAAAGAAGTGACGGTTATGGATGCGCAAGGACAACAGCAAACAAGCATTCAAAACGAGACTTTCGTATTGCCTCCAATTGTGAAGCCTTACGATACGAAGGTTGTTGAAATGAAGCCGTTCCTCGGCATGACAGAACCGTTGTTTACAGCACCTTCCTGGATGGAAGGCGCAAGCGCAGGGCGTAAATTTAATACTGTGATTTGGTCTGTGCTCGGAGGTCTTGTGCTTTACTGGCTTGCCCGACTGATTGCACGCAAACCGTTAGGGGCCGCTATTGGCCCGATCGTGAAAGGGATGGATCCAGAAGATCTCGATGAAATCAGCTATCGCGCTATTGCCATCGGCTACCCGATTTTCACATTGGGCGCATTGATTTTTGCGATGATTTGGGCTCAGGAAGCGTGGGGACGATTCTGGGGCTGGGATCCCAAAGAAGTATGGGCATTGATTACCTGGTTATTTTACGCCGTATTTTTACATCTTCGTTTATCCAAAGGCTGGCAAGGCAAGAAATCAGCTTGGTTAACCGTTATCGGCTTTATCGTGGTTATGTTTACGTTAGTTGGGGTAAACCTTGTTATCGCTGGGCTGCACTCCTATGCAGGTGTATAAAACAAATCGAACTTAATTTAGATAAGGATGTGAAGCTCCATGGAAATGAAAGCTAGCATACTCGTTGTTGATGATGAAGAACGAATTCGGAGACTGCTCCGCATGTATTTAGAAAAAGAAGGTTATATCATTGAAGAAGCAGAGGACGGAGAGAATGCCCTGCGCATGGCGACAGAAACGGACTATGACCTGGTGCTTCTCGATGTCATGCTCCCTGGAATCGATGGGATTGAAGTGTGTGCGCGCCTTCGCCAGGTGAAATCTACGCCAGTCATCATGCTGACCGCCAAAGGGGAGGAAACGAACCGTGTCAGCGGATTTGAAGTGGGGGCGGACGACTATGTCGTGAAGCCATTCTCTCCACGCGAAGTGATTTACCGGGTTAAAGCGATTCTGCGCCGTTCCTCAGCTACAGCCTATTTGTCAAAGGATGCAAGCTCAAGCAACAATATTGTGTTTCCTAACCTGATTATTGAACATGATGCCCATCGTGTAACGGCAGGTGGCCAGGAAGTAGCGTTGACGCCAAAAGAATACGAACTGCTGCATTACTTGGCTGTGTCACCGGATAAGGTTTTCTCGCGCGAGGAGCTCTTGAAGGATGTTTGGAACTATGAATTTTTTGGAGATTTGCGGACGGTCGATACCCATGTCAAAAGACTCCGCGAAAAATTAAACAAAGTTTCCCCGGATGCTGCTGCGATGATTACGACCGTGTGGGGAGTAGGCTATAAGCTAGAGGTGCCTAAATAACGTGTTTATATTCAGAAGCGTCGTAGGTAAGCTTTGGTTGACCATCATTGGCCTAGTTGGGGTAGTACTGCTCATACTAGGTCTTTTTCTTGTGAATTATATGGAAAATTATTTTTCCCAAGCCAAGGATCAAACCGCCAACATTGAGAAGCTGGCTCGGAATTTTTCAGAAGAAGCCTCTCATCATATGTATAATGAACAGTTTTATCAATTGAGCAATGAACTTTTGGGTTTCCAAGATGCGAAAATGCTGGTGATTTCCAAGGATATGAAGGAAATGGCGTTGCCATCCACCCTAGGAAATACGTTAGGCGGTTTCCACGCCAGGGATCTGTACACGGATGTTGAACTGCAGCGTGTATTTGCTGGTGAAACCATCGATAAATCAATTAACAAGTCCAAAATTGGTCGTTTAAAAGCTGGTGAGGAGTATCTGGTTGTGGCTGTTCCGCTGAAAAATTTGCAGGGCAGCATTGCCGGAGCGACGATTATTTATCAATCCTTGCAATCTCTCGAAGCGACACAGTCCTACATGCTCAGATTGTTTATTTATGTGTCCATTGTTGGTTTTCTGATGACAACCTTTTTTGCTTTCTTCCTGTTCGCCAAAATCACAAGACCGCTTCAGCAGTTGAAAAAAGCGGCGGATTTCATAACCAAGGGAGAATACGGGACTAGAGTACCTATTATCTCCAAGGATGAAATTGGTGAATTGGCAAAAACCTTTAACCATATGGGAGAGAAAATGCAGGAGAGTATCCGTGAACTTTCCCAAGAGAAAGAGCACTTATCCAGCATCTTGCACAGTATGACCGATGCGGTAATCACCTTGGATGCGAATGGGTCTGTTATGCTGACGAACCCGCAAGGGGAGAAAATCGTACAGGAGTGGAGCACCATCGAGTGGTCGGAGGATGATGAGGAAACCAAACGCTACCGTAAGCCGGATACGGCTCTTGGTGATTGGGGATTAACAAGCTACAGCAATCCCTTCCTGGTTCCGATTCCCGTCCCGCTCATCCCGCTGTTTGAAGCGGTTGTGGACGAATCATCGGAAGCCGCCACAAAGCTGCACGTGCAGAACGGTGTATGGTCTGTTGCCATGACGCCCTTATACATGAGCGAGCAAAGCGAAGAGGTGCGCGGCGCGGTAGCGGTTCTCCGTAATGTGACGGAGGAAGAGCTCCTCGACAAACTGCGCAAAGATTTTGTGGCGAACGTATCGCATGAGCTGCGTACGCCGATCTCGATGCTGCAGGGCTATAGTGAAGCCCTGCTGGATGATATCCCCTCCACGCCGGAAGAGCGCGTGGAGCTTGTGCAGGTCATCCACGACGAGTCGCTCCGTATGGGGCGCCTCGTCCGTGACCTGCTCGATCTGGCGCGGATGGAGGCAGGCCATCTCGAGCTTGTGTTCAGGGAGGTCGAAGTCGACTCCCTGATCCGGCGCATGCACCGCAAATTTTCGGTGCTGGCCAAAGAGCGCGGCATCGCGCTAAGCGTGGCACTGCCGGAAGACCCCCTCATCCTCGAACGAGGGGATGAGGACAGGCTCGAGCAGGTGCTGACGAACCTGCTCGATAATGCTTTCCGGCATACGGCTGCAGGGGCCGGTATTGCCGTGAAAGCAGAGCGGGCTAAGTATAAGAATAAGCCCGCAATTCGCATTGAGGTCTCCGACGAGGGGCAGGGGATACCTGCCAATGACCTGCCGTTCATCTTCGAACGGTTCTACAAAGCCGATAAAGCCCGTACACGCGGCTCATCGGGAGGTACAGGTTTGGGCCTTGCCATCGTGAGAAATATAATAGAATCGCATTTCGGGATCGTTACAGCCCAAAGTGTGCTGGGGCAAGGAACAACGTTTACGATTTTACTTCCTTGCGAACCCATTTAATGTCACAAATTCGACACAAAAGAGGCGTTTGCTGTGAAAACTCACAGCAAACGCCTTTCATTTTGTAGAATATTCAGACAAAATCTTGTTGTTCGTGAAACACTTTGTACCTTGAAGCGAGTGGTTTATACTTTAAGCGCACGAACATTCACGATTTCGGCTTGGGTCGACAGCTCTGCCAACACTTCAGCAGGAGCGGATTTGTCGATTGTCAGAACCATGATAGCGGAACCGCCGATCACTTTACGACCTACTTGCATCGTTGCAATGTTCACGTTATTGCTTCCAAGGAGTGTACCTACGCGACCGATGATCCCTGGTTTATCATTGTGAGAGATAAGCAGGAGGTTTCCTTCAGCTGCGAAATCAACCGGATATTGATCGATACGTACGATACGTTCGCCATAACCGGAAAGCAAAGTTCCAGCAAGCGTTTTTTCTTCTTGTTTAGTTTTTACGGTAACTGTGACAAGGTTTGTAAAAGAGCTGGATGTATTAGATGTTTGAACGACGATGTTCACATCGCGTGATTTAGCCAAGTGCATCGCGTTTACGATGTTGATGCCTTCCAATTGGTTCTCGAATACACCTTTAACAATGTAACGAGTTAATTGGCTTGTATCTACATCAACGAGATCGCCTGCATAATTGACGACAATTTCAGATACAGCGCCTTGTGCGATTTGACCCAGGATTGAACCGATCTTTTCGCCAAGCCCGAAGTATGGTTGAAGTTTGTTCAAAACGTTCGCCGGTACAGGCGGCAAGTTAACCGCATTTTTGAATGGTTCATTGCGCAGGATATGAAGAACTTCTTCAGAAACGTCGATTGCAACGTTTTCTTGCGCTTCAATCGTAGAAGCACCAAGGTGAGGAGTGACGATTACTTTTGGATTGTTCAAGAACGGGTGATCCTTTTGCGGAGGCTCTACCTCGAATACGTCAAAAGCAGCTCCAGCTACGATGCCTTGATCAATAGCTTCAATCATCGCCATTTCGTCAATAATTCCGCCGCGAGCACAGTTGATCAGGCGCATACCTGGTTTCATGATCTCGAATTGAGGCTTGGATATCAAGTGACGTGTTTCTGGTGTAAGTGGTGTATGAACCGTGATGAAGTCGGCTTTCGCAACGATTTCATTAACAGTCCCGAGCTTAACTCCCAGTTTCTCAGCGCGCTCTTCCGTCAAGAATGGGTCATACCCGATAACTTCCATGCCGAATACTTTCGCGCGTTTTGCCACTTCGCTACCGATACGTCCCATTCCGAGGATACCCAGTGTTTTGTTGCGAAGCTCAACACCGATAAATTTACGGTCCCATTCGCCGCCGACTGTTTTCTTATACGCTTGTGGAATCATACGAGCTGCAGACATCATCATGGCAAAAGTAAGCTCACAAGTTGCAATGGTATTGCCGTCTGGCGCATTGATCACAATAATACCGCGTTTTGTTGCAGCTTCCAGATCAATGTTGTCGACGCCTACACCAGCGCGGCCGATTACTTTCAATTTAGACGCTGCCGTCATAATTTTCTCTGTTACTTTCGTTTGGCTGCGAACCAGGAGAGCATCATATTCGCCAATGATGGCAACTAGCTCATCTTCGGATAGTCCCGTTTGTTTTACCACTTCAACATCAGCTGCATCATAAAGCATTTGAATTCCCATGTCACTAATTGGATCGGATACTAGAACTTTATACATCATTCGAACCTCCTTAGAATATGAACATAAAAAAAACTCCCAACCCTCCGGAACAGACACGGATGTCTATATCCAAAGGGACGAGAGATTGCTTTCGTGGTACCACCCTAGTTCGCTGCCCATTCGCATGAGAAGCCTCAATCGGTCTTGCGACCTGGAACTGTAACGTGTTCCTGTTCCGATTGCATCTACTTTCGTTCAATGCAATAACTCTGGAGTGCTCCGCAAAATGTTCGCTACCGATTCGCACCAACCATCGGCTCTCTGAAAACTACTTTACTTGCTTGGCTCCGTCAACGCTTTACTGTGATAGAATTTTCATTAGATTACCATGCTGTTGAAATCGTGTCAATACATGTCGAATCATTTTCATCAAATTCACATGAAAGCCATATTTGACAATCGATGCGAAAGCATTTTTGTTTATTTTAAAGCAAGGTTCCTCAGAAAGCAATGGTATTTTTGCTTGAATTTTACTACGATTTTCGCTAATGTACTGGATAAATAGTTATTGCATTGCTGCAGCTTAGAAAGGAAGTGCCATAGTGGAGATTGCGAGTATTCACCCGCAGAAGTTTGTTGAAGCGCTGGATCAAAAGACATTGAAGGATAGCGTCATTATCGACGTGAGGGAACCCCATGAATGGGATTATTATCACCTGGATGAAGCGAAGTTGATTCCAATGGGACAAATCCCGCATCGTTTAGGAGAACTGCCGGAAGATCAGGACATTTATCTCGTATGTGCACATGGTGTGCGAAGCTATCGGGTTGCCGAGTATTTGCAAGAGAACGGCATAGACCGCGTTATTAATGTTGACGGTGGAATGGCTGCAGTAGGGATGCTGCGAGGATTTCAATACGACTGAGTATCATTTTTGGCACCAAAAAGGAGTTAAGCACCTTGAGGCCGCTTAACTCCTTTTTGCTCATGTTATGTATTCGCTTAAGTGACATCCGAGAAGAAAGGAAGCTGTGGCAGCGGTTCGTTCGCATACCATTTGGCTTTGCCTTTCACAAAATCGCCGGATCGAACGGCATTCGTACTAAGCAGTAGGTCCATCGTTTGATTGACGTCATTGACGTTCAGTTTCTTGGCTTCTCCCGAGGCGATAAATTCATCTATACGAATCGTCAAATCCTGCGGGTAAAAAGGAGCAAACGATTTGTTTTTCAACAACTTTGTTGTGATATACAGATTTTTGACATTTAAGTTCATTGCACGCCATTGATCTAAGTTCGCATTATTATTAGGATCGAAGTTTTCAATATCAGGATCGATTGTGCCATTCCAAGCAACAATAGAATCAAAGTAATTTTTCTGTGCTGTTAGCGCTTGTGTTTTGGCTTCTACGAAATATGCATCTTTTTGTATAGCATCAAGCAGCTGTGGTCCGCTTAGCCCATTGGCTTTGCTTTGATAACCTTTCAACGTATCCGCAAAAAGCTTCAAGCTTTTGAGATATCCTTGATGCGATTGGACGAGAAGCGGCGAGGTTGCCGGCATATTTTTGCTTTGGAGGGCGGCATATTTCTCGTCAGCCAGCTTGCTCAATTCTTTGAGAACGGCCGAGGCATCGACAGTTGAATTGCCGGCTTCGATTTGACTCATCAATTCAAACCATTTATTCTGAAATTCCCTAAAGGGCAAAAAGATGGTATGGTAATAAGAAACGAGAACTTGCTGGTCGTAGGCCCCATATTCTTGAGCAACCGCTTTATCAGCGTGCAATATTTTCTCGTATTTCTGATCCGATTTTTCCTGCCCGATTTTCAAACCGTAGAAGAAGGCGCCAAGGATACAAACAAGCATAAAGATAAACATGAGGGCAAATAAATAATCAGTGCGGGTAAGACGCTTATCCATAATCAAGCTCCTTATTCTCTCTTTTTCTTTTAACTTAGTATAGGTGAAATAGGTATAAAAGGGAATATGTGAGGAAAGAGGCTGCATCCTATGAAAAAATTCGATTTTAAGAATATCCGCTTCGGAAAAGTCGATGTGAATGATCTCAATGACCGAACTTTACTGCTCAATCTGTACATAACCCAACTACTTACGCTTATTATCGGAATAAGCATCATTTTTTTTCAGAGCAATCATAACTTTATTTCCATGTTCACGATTCAGGGCGGTTGGAAAATCCCGATTTGGGGGACTTTATTTGCAATAGCCGTTCTTGGGATTGATATGTTAATCTCAAGGTGGGTGCCCAAAGAAGTGTCTGATGACGGCGGAATCAATGAGATGATTTTCGGAAGACGTCCGATCTGGCATATCGCGCTCATTTCATTTATTGTTGCCATATGCGAGGAAGTACTATTTCGCGGAGCCATTCAGCATGCCTGGGGACCTTATTGGACCAGTATATTGTTCGCGGCGATCCATATCCGTTATTTGCAGCATTGGCTCATGACAGGGATGGTGTTTAGCATAAGCTACGGCCTCGGCTGGATTTATTTACAAACGGGGAGCCTCTGGACACCGATTATTGCCCACTTCATTATTGACTTTGTCATGGGATGCATACTTCGTTATGGTAAGGAGGAGGAAGAACAGAGCACATGAATGCAGAGGGAAAAATGCCTTCTCGTTCTCAACGAAGGACGATTGAAATGGAGGAAGATGACACCTATTTACCGCCGCGGAAAGCGGTGCATCCCTCTGAACGGGGAAAATGGACCCAAATCTTTTACGTTACACTGCTGTGGTTATTTGTAATTCTTGTCATTAGTTTAACGATATGGGGCATCAGGTACTATTCATAACATTTGCCAGTTGAGCTAAGTTTGTACTAAACAAATAGAGAAGCTATGATAGATTCATAGCTTCTTTTTTTATGGGCTCATTTTGTCATGGGAGGATTTAGCTGCAATGAATGCGATTCAAGCGAGAAGAAAATGGACTACTTCGGTAAAAATAATAGCTGCGCTTTTTGTTTTATTATCCAGTTTCATTTGGCCGTCAAAGCCGTCTTACGCGTTTTCCTATGGGTATTTGGCTTATCCGCAGGGAAATGTAGGCTTATTGAGACCGGATATCGGGGTGGATTTAGAGTTAAGTGAAGGGAAAACGCCAGACAGCTATCATTTTTATCTCAATGATCAGGAAGTGAAAGCCACTTACGATCCTGTTTCTGTTAAATATGTGTACCAACCCAAGGAAGATTTGGCACCAGGCACGTATTCTGCTCGTTTGTCTTTTAAATTTGACGGTTATGAACCTGTTCAAATGAATTGGAGTTTTACGGTGGTAAAAGGAGCTGCTACACCATCTTCGGAGACAAGCCAGGAGCAGCAAGCAGGCTTGCAAGCGATTAATGACTATCGGCTTAAAATGGGCTTACCCCAAGTGAAGTTCAGTGATGCCCTGAATCTAGCGGCTCAAAAGCATGCACAATACTTATCGCAAAACAAAATTGATCCGATAAAAACAGCAGTATCCCTGCATGATGAGGATCCGGCGCTGCCAGGCTATATCGGAAAGTCTTTAAAAGAGCGCTCGCAATTTATCGGATACGCTCGTGCGAGCAGTGAGGATGTTGCTTACAATCAGGTTTCGCTCGTTGAAGCCATTGATAGTTTATTTGATGCGCCTTATCATCGAACGCCATTTATGGTCCCTGGTCTCGTCGAAGTAGGTGTTTATCGAGTAGGAGCCTATCATGTGATTGAATTTGGATTTTCAGATGGAGTAGCGCCTGATCTTGTTGTTTCGCCAGGAAGCAACGACGTTTATGTGCCAACCATCTTCGATGGACACGAAACGCCTGATCCGCTTCGTAATCATACCGAAGCGGCCTATCCGGTCGGCTATCCAATTATGGCTTCAATCAATGGGCCGGACGTGAAGAAAGTGAGTTTGGATGAGGCAGAATTAAAGGATGAAAACGGCAAAGCTGTAAGCCTGATGAAGAACGTACCTGGTACAGACGATCATCTGGATACAGAGGTTATCCTGATGCCTACTAAACCGCTGGCGTTGGATACGACCTATGAAGCGAAAGTTAAACTAACAGCAACTATGAAGGATGGCAGCACCAAGTCTTATGCCAAGGAATGGACATTCCGCACAGAGCCGCGCGAGGGATTAGGGGTACTTAAGCTGCATAGTGATTCAGCTTCATATATCCTGCAAATGGGCAATTTCGGACTAAATCGAAATCATACCGTTTCCTTTGCCTTGTCCGGTGATAAATATGTTCTTGACCTCATCCCGTATACGATGAAACAGAAGCCATATATTCAAGAAGGTACCTCGTTTCTATATATTCGAGATCTTGCCGCGGCTCTTGGTGCAACGGTGGAGTGGGATGATAAGTTAAAGGCTGCGGTATATAAGAAAAAAGACAAAACGATCATGTTCTATACAAACCGTGATGCGTATAGCTTGAATGGGGTGGAGCATCAAACAGGGGACGCGGCCAAGTTGGTTAATGAAACAACGATGATCCCTGTTCGGTTGTTGTCGGAAGCGCTTGGAGCGAAAGTCACCTATGTCGAGAGCTCGAAAACGGTCAATATCAGCTATTAATTAAAAAAGCTTTGCAAGCCCCTGTGTGTTTCGATAGGGAGCTGCAAAGCTTCTTTTGTCTTATCTCATTTCGAGCTCAATAGCATTGGGATCCACGAACGAATACCCTTTCTCCTCTAACTGCGTAAGAAGGGTGTCCAGAGCTTTGACCGTCCAAGGCAATTCATGCATAAGAATATTGCTGCCGCCGTGCAGCTGCTTCATGACATTCTCGATGACTTTGTTCGGATCATTTTTATTATTGGTCATTTCCCAATCCAATGAACCGTTAGACCAAGTCATATAGAGCATATGATTTGCTTTGATTTTAGCTTTCAAATAGTCATTGCCCGAACCGAATGGCGGACGGAAAAATTGCGGAGCTTGCCCCGTCAAGTCTTTAATCGCTTTTTGAACATCGTCCACTTGCTGATCAATTTTGGCATTCGGCATGTCTTTCATATTGTCATGATCCCAGGCATGGTTGCCGATGATATTGCCGCTTTCATGGACGAGCTTGACAAGCTCGGGCTTTTGCTTAATCCGGTAGCCGTTGAAAAAGAAAATCGCCTTCGCGTTATGTTTTTTGAGGATGTCGATTAACGATTGATTCATCTCTTGCTCTTTGGGTCCATCATCAAAAGTCAGGAGGATAATTTTCTTGTTTCCGTTAGGGTCATTGGGGACGATATCATAATTTTTGTTCATATGATAGTCCTTCTTAACTTCTAGCGGGACTGCTTTCGTTGGCTCCGGCGTAGGTGTGGGAGCTGGTGTTTGGGTAGGTGCCGCCGTAGGAGTAGGGCTAGCAGCTGTCGTAGCTGCCATTGTTGGTGTCGCACTGGTTGTGGAAACTGGGCTTTTGGCCGGTTGGCTTTCACTGCAGGCAGTTAGGAATATCATCATGCTGATCAACAGGACACTGGCTTTGTTAGTCATTTCTCGTTCTCCTCAGGCAAATTAACTTCTTACGTCTCTCCTTATAGTACCACATTTCTTCCAGAACATATCTCCTTTGTTTTCCTCTTGTTGGGACGTATGCCCTCTCTTCAACTCGCGCAACCTATGAAGGATTCATACTAAATTAACATGGAGGGAGACCCAATGAAGATAGGTACTTTCTTGTTAGGTGGCATTGCCGGAGCGGCAGCGGTCGTATATCTGAATCGCAAAAGTAAATCGATGTTGTTCTCCGCGTTCAGCTCATCCAGTGAATCGATGGGGAAAGTAGTGGATAAAGCGAAAGATACCTTTGCGAGCAAATCCTTTGGCGATTCACCGGTCCGGAATTTCTCAAGTGCAAGCACCAATTCGAGTGCTAACTCAAGCGCAAGCACAAGCGGAGGGCTCAGCCAGGTTGAAAAAATCGTGAAGGAAGATCCGCATTTGAGTGTGACGGTCAACGAAATTTTGCAAGCCAACAAAGAAAATACGTCGTCAATTCAATAAAAACTCGCAACAGGCACAGTCAGGCAAACCCACGGGGCCGGCTGTGCTTTTTCTTTTATACATAACTTGCGCGTGCAATTGGAATCAAATAGTGTTAACATGGTAGGTGAAAACGATAAAAGAATACTTGTCCAAATCTTACTTCAAGGTTCACATTTTTATTTTTTTATCATATTCTGTTTTAATAAGATGACCATGCTTTCGATGCAAGCTTTCCAATCGGAAGGCTCAAAGGAGGATCCTATCATGAAAATAGAACGCTTAAGTCAGGATAAGATACGGATTTTCCTAACATTCGATGACTTAACTGAACGCGGAATTCAAAAGGACGACATGTGGAGAGAAATCCCCAAAGTACACGAACTATTCAGTGAAATGATGGATCAGGCTTATTCAGAGCTCGGATTTGACCCGTCCGGACCTCTAGCTGTTGAGGTGTTTGCATTGCCAGCCCAGGGAATGGTTGTCATTGTAACAAGAGGCAAGCTTGATTTGTATGCGAATTCAGATTCGTATGACGATCATGAAGCTGAAGAAGTGTATGAGATGGAAGTAACGCTTGAACAGAGCGATTTGGTCTCCTATGCGTTCCGTGATTTTGAAGATCTGCTGCGTGTCTCCAAAGTAATCAATCCGCTTCTTATTGAGGGCGGTACCCTTTATTCCTACAAAGGGAAATATATTTTACAACTAGAACCTGTTGACCTTGAAGATACGAAGTACCAAGCGTTAATCGCGGTCCTGTCCGAATTCGGGGAAGCTGCTTCCGTAACACAAGCGGTGCTTGAAGAGTATGGGAAGACGATTATTGCCGATGACGCCGTGAAGGTGCTCTGTCAGCACTTTAAATAAAGGCCTTCCCTCTTTTTCTTTTGTTGTTGAATGAAACAAGCATCTTCAAAAACAACCGTTTTTGTTGATGCTTTTTTTAATTGGATAGAAAGTGGTTTTGCATCCTTGCGAAGAGATGATGGGGGAGTAAATCATGACGAATTTAGAGCATAAACGCCTGGCGCCGACATTGGCAGCGGTTGATTTGGACAGTTTGCTTAGCTATTACCAGAAACAGATGAGAGAAGAAGCATATTTGTACTTGCAAAAAAGGGGAATCACCGAGGAGACCGCTCAATTATTCCGGGTCGGTTTTGAAATCGGAAAAATTGGGTTCTACGTCGATCAGAATCAGTTAGGCGATTATTTTGAGCACAGAGTGATCTTGCCAATCCGTAATTACGAGGGTGAGATTGTCGACTTAATCGGACGCTCGATTGACAATAAGGAACCGAAATACAAGGCTTTGTACGGGGTTGATCAATACCTTTTTAATTACGCCGCCTTGGAAGATTCCGATGAAGTCATTTTGTGCAGCGGCATTTTCGATGTGCTTTCTCTTACGCAGGCCAAAGTCCCGGCTGTTTGTGTGCCGGATTACGGGATATTCAAAGAGCACCATCTCTCCCTTTTTACGGGAAAACGCGTCTATATATGTATGGGGAACGATGAGTACGGGCGGAGAGAGTCTACACGGATTGAATCTGTTCTGAGAGAGCAGGGGAACGAAACCTATATTATCTCCTTGCCTGAGACCATTCGTGACATCAACGATCTATTCGTAAGAGCTAAAAACCCGGTCGAGGCACTCCTTGAGTTGGTGAATCAGTCTGTTGAAGAGGCTATGTTAGCTCCCGTAGCGCCGGATATCAAGAATAGCACGGTTTATTTGGAAGAATATATGAAAAGATTCCGCGGGCAAGTAGCCTCTATTCGAACGGGCTTTGATAAGCTGGACACGCTCCTATTCGGTGGCTTTGGCAACGGTTTGTACCTTCTTGCAGGGTCAGGATCCATTGGTAAAAGCATGTTGCTGAAACAAATGGCTGATCATATCGCACTTGAAGAAACACCGGTTATATTTGTTTCCTGGGACATGACGAATTTCGAATTGTGGTCTCGCAGCATTGCGCGGATTATCGGCGTAGCGCCGCAGAAAGTGCTAGGAGGAAAAATAGATCCTGAACAAGTGGCTGAGGCGAATAAACAGTACGGCAAGATCAGTAAAATGCTTTGGATGCTTGAGTGTACGATAAGTACAACGCTGGAACAAGTAGCCGCCAATATTGAGCGAATCGCCGTCATCGTGGGCAAAGAACCCGTCATTTTCATTGATCATTTGCAGCGAATTCCGATGGGTGAAGCCGCGGCGGCATTAACTTGGCAGCAGCAGCAAGCAGCCATCGCATTTACGCTTAAGCAATGGTCACGGGAATGGGATTGCCCGATTATCGCAGCTACCGCACTGGAGTTAGGTCAAGATAACGTTCCAGACCGCGTGCAGGCATCTGCCGATGTCGTGATGATCATGCAGCCTGTTGCATCGGATGTGGATCGTCAACAAGCGATCTCGCTTGCATTAACGAAAAACCGAAATGGCACAATAGGGAATATCCCTCTTGTTTTCCATAATGATTGTGCACTCTTTACGGAATAAATCATAGAAAAGTCATTTCAAAATGACTATAATGGAATTTGACATGACTGTACTGAGGGTACTTCATAACTTCTAGCATAAGGGGGAAGCCGCATTTGCAAATACTACCGATTGTTCTTGCAGCCGTAGCCCCAGGCCTCTCACTGCTTGCCTATTTTTATCTAAAAGATAAATACGAAACTGAACCCATCCATTTGGTTATCCGCATGTTCTTATTTGGTGTGCTGCTTGTATATCCGACGATGGTGCTTCAGAATGCTTTGGTTCAAGAATTTGGCGAGGGAACTTTTATTTCATCGTTTCTCCTTTCCGGGGGCATTGAAGAGTTCATGAAATGGTTCGTTCTGTATCATCTGATATTCAGACATGAAGCATTTGATGAACCCTATGACGGTATCGTATACGCGGTTGCGGTAAGCTTGGGTTATGCGACATTAGAAAATATCATCTACGCATTTTTGAATGCAGCATCTTTCTCTGCGCTTATGATCCGCGCTTTGCTGCCGGTTTCGGCGCATGCTCTCTTCGGTGTCATGATGGGTTATTACTTGGGCAAAGCCAAGTTCGTTCCTCACAAAACCCAAAAGTATCTGTGGTTCTCGCTTCTGTTGCCTATCTTTTGGCATGGATTGTTTGATTACATTTTGCTCTTCTTCAAATCCAACTGGATCTGGGTCATGATTCCGGTTATGACATTTCTGTGGATTCGGACGATTTGGCGGGTGGACCGGGCGAATGCTCATTCGCCATTGCGCGTCGCATCAGCAGATGAGAAGATTAAAATGAGTTAATTTGGGCAATACTGGACTGTATAGAACGCGATTCCTGGCTCATAGAGCTCGGAAGCACCGGGAGGGTGTACATGTCCATAACACGAGTGAAAGTAAAGATCCGCTGTAGACAGTGCGGGGAAAAGTTCGTGCTGAAAGGAAAAAGAGAAAAAGGTAAAATCGAAACAGGATTTAGGCAATGTATTTGCAGCAATGAGCATGACTTTGAAATAGAGACGGATGAATAACGAGAGGCCATTCTTTACGAATAGGCCTCTTTTTGTTGTCAATCTTGTATAAACCTGTCTATCCACGCAAAAACTAAGCGCAAGTTTAGGGGATGAAAGGGGTATTCACGTGTATAAAAGATTGAGCATTGTCATGTTTCCATTTCTATTAGTTGCCTTAATCGGTGCATCGGTTTGGGGGTACTTGGAGCATCAGGAGAAAAATACGATTTTGATTAAAGCTGAGAACCAATATCAGCGTGCGTTCCATGATCTCTCCTTCCATATGGATAAGCTGCATACGGAGTTGGGGAACACACTTGCTGTTAACTCGACGGCTGAGCCTTCTTACCGCAAAGGGCTTGTGAATGTATGGCGGTTGACCAGCCAGGCTCAAAGTGACATCACACAGCTTCCGTTAACCCTGCTGCCATTTAACAAGACAGAGGACTTCTTAGCGAATATGGCGAATTATTCATACCGAATGTCCGTTCGTGACATGACCAAGCAGCCGTTAACGGAAACAGAAATAAAAACGTTAAGTTCGCTTTACGATCATTCCGCTGAGATTACGAAGGAAATACGCGGAGTTCAGGATAAAGTAATGACGAACAATTTGCGTTGGATGGACGTGGAAATGGCTTTAGCTTCCGAAAATGAAGTGCATGATAATGCGATCATTGATGGCTTTTCCATCGTTGATAAAAAAGTAGGCGCCTACGAGGAGCTGAATTGGGGCCCTGGCAGTATGGGCATGCTTTCCCAGAAAAAAATAAGCATGCTGTCCGGCAATGAGATGACGGCAGATCAAATTAAGCAAAAGGCGGCTCAATTCCTGGGGCAAGCCGACACGGCCAATATGCAAGTCGTAGAAAACGGCGGGAATTCGCCTGAAAATCAGAGCTTTAGCGTTGTGGTTCCGAGCGGGACTGGCGGTGCCGATAGTGCGCAGATGGATTATACGAAAAAAGGCGGTCATTTGATTTATTTTATGAAGCCGCGTGATGTCAAAGAGTCGAAGTTCGATCTTAGACAAGCCCGCGATATCGCGAATGAGTTCTTGGACCAACATGAATATAAAGATATGAGTGCAGTTAGCTATGATCAATATCAAAACATTGCGAATATTATTTTCGCTAAACGTGAGAAGGATGTTACCATTTATCCCCAGCAAATCAGTGTGAAGGTTGCGCTGGACACGCTCGAAGTCATCGGACTTCAAGCGACGGATTATATTTATGGCCAAGTCCAGCGGAATATTGGGCAACCTAAAATTACAGCGGCCGAAGCACGGAAACAACTTAGTCCGAATATGAAAGTGACGGGTGAGTCTCTCGCTATCATCAAAAATGATCTGGATGAAGAGGTTCTCTGCCATGAATTTATCGGGAAAATGAACAATAATCTATATCGTGTTTATATCAATGCTGATTTGGGAATGGAAGAAAAAATCGAGACGATTCGCCCCGATCAGGCTCAAGCCGCGGCAAATAAAACAACATAAAGTCGAAAAAGAGAGAAGCGGGTTCGAGCAGATTCGAGCCTTGCTTCTTTTTTTTGCTATTCAAATAAGAGCGGCGTGGTTATAATTGTGTCATCATATGTTTCGGAGGTGCAGGGATTGCTGCCCAAGGTTAACCAAATTTTACATATACAAGTGAACAGTATTGATGATGAAGAATCCAGGATTGAATACAAATCCAGAATTGCCGATGTAACAGATAGCTCAATCTTGATAGAAATTCCTATGAATGAGCAGACGGGCCGACTCAAGAAGCTGTATTATGGCGATGAGTTAAACACCTTCTATATTGCACAAGGGGGCGTGAAACACTACTTCACAACGTCGGTTATCGGGTTTCGGGAAGACGTGTTACGGTTAGTCGAACTTCATAAGCCCGAACCGGAAGCTATCACGCAAGTCCAACGCCGAAGTTTTCTGAGGGTGCCGGCTGAACTGGAAATTGCAGTCAAAGTGTCTGACCAGGTTCAATTTATCGGTGTGACGGACGATGTTGGCGGTGGCGGCATCTCGATGGAATATGACGGCCAAATCCCGCTTGGCATCAACACGATTATTTCTTGCTGGCTGCTTGTTCCTTACAAGAACGGCAACATTGAGCATATTCCATTTAACGGTGAAGTTGTGCGCGTCAAGCTATTGGAAACCGGCAAGCAGCTTGCCATGGTGCGGTTTGTTGAGATTTTGGACAGGGAGCGCCAGAAGTTGATTCGTTTTTGTTTTGAGCGCCAGATGGATTTCCGCAAAAGATAATATAGGGATCTTTTGACGAAGTCAAAAGTCTCTCTGCTTGTATGAAAGTCAAAAGTCTCCTGCTTGTAAGCATGAGAGTTAGCTCGTATGGGTATACTACCAGACAATATGCCTATTCGAGCAGGTGAGAAGCTCTTGTCCAACGATCGGGAAACGAAGTCCTATGAGCAGTTGTTTATCCTCTTCTCTGCGAAAGTAGAAAAGGTGATTATTCGAACAACTCTCGTATGTTTTATCGTGCTTATTTGCGTGCAGTTATTGCTCCAAATCCCTTATATACGCAAGCATTTTACAAGGGTTGAACCCCTGGAAGGCAAGCCTTATATGCTGCCTCAAAATGCTAAGGGAGAGCGCTCTTAAGCAGGCTAGGTTGCAATCTATTATGCGTCCAAGTTTTGCATATACCTAGGTAGTGTGATATAATTTGAATCAATTAGCAGGCAGTGCCTGCTTTTTTGTTCGTAAGGTATTGTGGAGTATCGTTGGGAGGAACAGCAGCTTGGATAAGTTCAATATTGCCATTGATGGACCTGCTGGTGCCGGTAAAAGTACCATTGCTCGGCTTGTTGCCGGAGCACTTGGATTCGTTTACGTGGATACAGGGGCCATGTATCGGGCAGTAACATGGAAAGTACAGCAAGAAGGGCTGCTACCTGATCAAGAGACAGAAGTGGCTGCTTTGGCCAATCGTATGAAGATTGAGCTCATTCCTGGAGAAGAGGGTCAACAAGTTTTTGTCGATGGCGTCGATGTGACGAAAGCAATCCGTACGACTGCCATTACAGATCATGTTTCCCAAATTGCCAGTTATGGCGCGATACGCGAGCTGCTGGTCAACCTGCAGAAACAAATGGCGATTTCTAAAGGTGTTGTTATGGATGGCCGGGATATCGGCACTCATGTCATGCCGGATGCAGAAATCAAGGTGTTTCTGACAGCCAGCGTGCAGGAACGCGCAGAGCGACGCTTCAAAGAAATGCAGAGCAGCGGTACTTGTACACTGACGCTCTCCGAACTTGAACAGGACATCGCTCGTAGGGACCAATTGGACCAAGATCGAGAGATTTCTCCGCTCAGACGTGCTCATGACGCTGTGTTGATGGATAGCACCTCAATGACAATTGAAGAAGTTGTGGACGAGATACTTGGGCTTTGTAAAGACAAAGTCGGAGGTGGCAAATAAGATGCTATATCGCATCGGAAGGGCCTTGTTTCGCTGCTTTTTTACCTTGTTTTTTCGGTTACGTGCCATCGGTATGGAAAATGTCCCTAAACATGGTGCAGTAGTGCTTTGCGGCAATCATACAAGTTTATTGGATCCTCCATTATTAGGAACACCGCTCAAACGTATGGTACATTTTATGGCGAAAGCCGAACTCTTCGACATTCCTGTTCTGGGCGCGGTCATCTCAAAAGTTGGCGCATTTCCAGTTAAACGCGGTGGTGTAAGCAGAGATTCGATCCGTCTCGCGGTGCAATTGCTCCGTGACGGCAATATGTTAGGCGTTTTCCCAGAAGGCTCGCGTAATAACGCTGGGGGAATGGGCAAGAAGGGCGCTGCTTCTCTGGCATTGAAATCCGGTGCTGCTGTCGTTCCTGTGGCCATTGTCGGTACTTATTCTTTATTCCGCCGCATGACCATTGTGTATGGCAAACCGCTTGATTTAACTGCTTACGCAGGAGCTAGCTCAGAAGATTTGGAGCTCGCGACGGAAGCCATTATGAAAGAAATTCGCCGCTTACACAGTACATATAGCAAGGCATAGGCCCCATGTATGGAAATGAAAGCTTGGAATTATACTATCTTCAAAAGCGAATGATGATTGTTTTGTTTGAAACAGAGTAGAAGCTTACATACTGCTTTGTGACTTATAAATTATTTTTTGTTGGTTGTAATTAGAGGAGGCTAATCTCATGTCAGATGAAGTAAAAGTTCAAGATCAAACGCAAGAAGCTCAAGAAACAGCCGTATCGCAAGCAGAAGCGGAGCATGCCATGAATAATGTTGCTGTGCTGAAGAAAGGCGCTACCGTGAAAGGCAAAATCGTTAAGGTAGACGCAGATCAAGCCTTCGTGGATATCGGTTACAAATACGATGGTGTTATTCCGGTTCGCGAACTATCTTCCGTAAGCTTGGAAGATGCTGGTCAAGCGGTACAACTTGGACAAGAAGTTGAGTTGAAAGTTGTTTCCATCAACGATGCGAAAGAAACATTGGTTCTTTCCAAACGTGTTGTAGACAGCGAAAAAGCTTGGGAAACACTGCAAGGCCAACTGGAAAGCAAAGAAATTATCGAAGCTTCCGTTGCTGAAGTGGTAAAAGGCGGTTTGGTTGTGGATATCGGCGTACGCGGTTTCGTACCTGCTTCCATGGTTGAGCGTCAATTCGTTGAAGATTTCTCCTCCTACAAAGGCCGCACATTGCGTCTTCGTGTGAAAGAAATCGATCGCGAGAAAAACAAAGTCATCCTTTCCCAAAAAGATGTATTGGATGAAGAATTCGAAGCAAACAAAAAGAAAATCATCGAAGGATTGCAAGTAGGACAAGTTCTAGATGGAACTGTTCAACGCTTGACGCAATTCGGTGCATTTATCGATATCGGTGGCATCGACGGTTTGGTACACATTTCCGAGCTTGCTTGGCACCATGTAGATCAAGCTTCTGACGTTGTCAAAGAAGGCGACAAAGTGAAAGTGCAAATCCTTAAACTTGACCCGTCCAACGACAAAATCAGCCTTAGCATCAAAGCTACACAAGCAGGCCCTTGGTCCAATGTGGAGAATGATTTCAAAGCTGGCGATATCGTAACAGGTACAGTGAAACGTCTTGCTGCGTTTGGCGCATTCGTTGAAGTAGCTCCTGGTGTTGAAGGTCTTGTGCATATTTCGCAAATCGCACACCGTCACATCGGAACACCTCATGAAGTATTGAAAGAAGGCCAAGAAGTTCAAGTGAAAATCTTGGAAATCAATGCTTCCGAGAAACGCGTTAGCCTAAGCATCAAAGAAACAGAAGAAGCTCCTGAAGCTCCTGCTGGCGCAGCTGCTCCGTCCGCTGCGAAACCGGAAAGAGAAAGACAACCAAGAGGCGACCGTGACCGCGGTAACAGCGCTAGCCACCAAAAAGAAATCGCTGGTAACGAGAACGTGTCTCTAAGCAACCAAGGTTTATCCATGACACTTGGCGAGCGTTTCGGCGACAAACTGGCTAAATTTAAAAAATAAGTGATACTTGGATTTTAGGGGGACCAAAGGAATGCGCATCTCACGCAAAATGGAGCATGTCCATTACGCGCTGGAGCTTGGTCAATCCAGACAGCAAGGGCTGTCGGATATCAAGCTTGTGCATAACTGTTTACCTGAGACTTCAACGGATCACATTGCACTAACGACTGAAATCGGCGATCTCATTATGAGTTCGCCGATTTTAATTAATGCGATGACCGGAGGAGCTCAGGAGACAGAGAGCATCAACCGCGAGCTAGCGATTATGGCGAGGGAAAAAGGCATGGCGATGGCCGTCGGCTCCCAGATGTCAGCGCTAAAAAACAGCGAAGTAGCGTCCAGCTACCAAGTCGTGCGGCGCGAAAACCCGAAGGGTATCGTGTTTGCGAATTTGGGCAGCGAGGCCACCGTTGACCAAGCAGTCAGAGCCATTGACATGATTGAAGCCAATGCGCTGCAAATTCATTTGAACGTCATGCAAGAACTCATCATGCCCGAAGGAGATCGCAGCTTTGTAGGCATGCTGAAGCGAATTGAGGCCATTGTTCGGCACGTTCAGGTGCCGGTCATTGTCAAGGAAGTCGGCTTCGGCATCTTGAAGGATAACGCCAAGCAATTACAAGACATTGGTGTCCGCGTCTTGGATGTTGGCGGTTCAGGCGGCACGAATTTCGCCGCCATCGAGAATGCCAGACGTCCAGCAGCGATAGAGTGGCTGAACGATTGGGGTACCCCGACAAGCATCTCGCTATTGGAGGCGCTGTCTGTTTATCCAAGAGGCGCAGTCATTGCCTCTGGGGGCATTACCAACGCTTTGGAAGCGGCCAAAGCGCTAGCTCTTGGCGCCTCAGCCGTCGGCATGGCGGGCGTATTTCTGAAGGTGTTGCGCGAGCAAGGCACCCAAAGTCTGCATCGCTTTGCAGACGAGCTTCATCAGGGACTTATCTTAATTATGACGGCGCTAGGCGCCCCTACAATTAAGGATTTGGGGCATTGCCCTGTCGTCATTATGGGAGAAACGGCGGAATGGTGCCGCACCCGTGGGATTGATTTAACTTCATACGCAGATAAAACCAATCGGAGTAAATAATCGAAAGATTGCCATACTAAGGATCAAGATGTGCTTCCCTCTACACAAGAAGAGTGGAAGCCGTAGATCCGCGGGCAAGCGGTGATAGCTATCATCGGTTCGCCTATGCCTTGTAGGGTGGTCAGATTATGAACTCCGGTTATTTGTCTCTCATTCTCCTTTGCATCACGTTGATTTTGTTTGCCAGCGGATGGAAGGAGCTGTACGTCAGAAGTATATCGCATAAGGGCATGCTTCTTTTTTTTGCCCTGTGGATTGCAAGTTCGTGCCTATCCGTGACGATTAAGCAGGTGCATATCCAACTCGTCTATATCTTGGTTTTTGCCATTAGCATAGCTATTCTTTTCGTGATTCAAGGCTTCATACATAAGCTTCATTTGCTTTCTATCGGGCTTCTGCTGGGTTCGCTTCATTTCTTGCTGCAGCAGCTGCTGGAGATGGATCCAATCCTCATTGTGCGAAATTCAGACTGGGATATTGCTTTATTGCTCGCTTTGATAGCGGTTGTTTTACAACGCAATCCTCTGGAGCAAATTGCCGCTCTCTCGATGGGCTATTTACTTGGTGATATGTATCAGGCGAGTATTCATCCCGTAGAGGGCTACCATCATGTCGGCCATTCGACATTTCAAGATCAATGGTGGCTATCTGTCTTTGCTGCGCGAACAATGACGATTATTCTGCAAGCGGTCTACACGGGCTGTCGAAGTATGGTAAGAAGCTGGATAGAGCGAAGAGGAGGCTGGAGAAAGTAATGGACTGGTTTTATTCACACCGGTATACGATAGGCATTGTGGTAGGTGTTATTTTTGGAATATTAGCCAGGCTCAATATGCTTAGAACAGATTACAGACAATACCCGACATATCCGCATGGTAAAATCATACATATCTCCCTCGGTGTCATTGCGGCAGGTTTAGGAGCTGTCGCAGTGCCTGCTTTGTTAGACAAAAACTACACAGCGGTTACGTTTCTTTCCTTAGCTGCTCAGCAGTTCCGTGATGTTCGTAATATGGAGAGACAAAGCTTAACGAAAGTGGATGAACTGGAGCTAGTTCCCAGAGGGGCTGCCTACATTGAAGGTATTGCCATGGTTTTCGAGGGAAGAAATTATCTGGTCATTTTCTCAGCGTTTCTGGCGTCTCTCTTCAGCATTTTGTTTGCCTGGTACTGGGGAGTTCTTGCCGGTATTTTGTCGATCTGGATTGCGCACTTTTTTAAATCGGGTAAAAAGCTTGGGGATATTGCGGATATTGAAGCCGTTCCGATTCGGATGGATGGACCTGATTTGTTTGTCGGATCCGTTTATATCATGAATGTGGGGCTGCAGGATAGCCGAAGTAAGATTCAAGAGCATGGGGTAGGTTTTCTGATCAAACCTAAAAATCGTAATTCTCGCGTAACCCTGGCGAATCTGGGTCAAAGACAGGCGATATTGCACGATATTTCTACGCTATTTGGCGTTTATCGAGATGAGGGGGAGCCCTCTTTGCGGCCTATGGCCAAGCTGGATATGAATACGGGCATTCTCGGAGTGCTGCTGCTGCCGCAAGAGCAGGATGTTGACAAAACATTTGTTGCTTTGCATCGGGTTCCCGTGCTGGAGAGCGCCGTACGTATGCCGTCTGAGGCCGGCGTAAACAAAAATAAGGGGGCGTGATTCGCCATGTCGCAAATTCTTGCTGTTGTGACATTAACGAAGGATCGGGTTGGCGGAGGTGCGCCAATCTTTGTGGTAGAGCAGGAGGATGACCTGCAGAAAGTTTCTTTCTCGCTGGAAAAAATATTGGATGCGAACGCGCATGATTTGAAAAATGGCACGATGATTTTGGTCAAACATACCTGAAAGGTTGGTTTGTTAGGATCAATTTGGCGACAAGTCTCAAAAGAGATTAGCCAATCCGTGTCTTTTTTGTTATGATGTAAGTTGCGTATTTTTCCATGGCTGATCATGGAATCAGGAGGAGTGAATGAGAATTGGCTAGACCAGTACTTGCAATTGTCGGCCGACCGAATGTCGGAAAATCCACCATTTTCAATCGGATCGTAGGCGATCGTCTTGCGATTGTGGAAGATAAACCGGGTGTAACACGTGATCGACTCTATGGTGTGGGTGAATGGCTGAATACGTCATTCAGCGTGATTGATACAGGCGGTATTGAAATTGATGGCGAGGATGCGATCCTCAAATCTGTTCGTGTGCAGGCTGAGCTTGCGATTGAAGAAGCGGATGTTATTGTGTTCATGGTAGATGCGAAAGCGGGGGTAACCCCATCGGATGAAGAAGTAGCTCAACTGCTGTTCCGTTCCAAGAAACCGGTTGTCCTTGCCGTGAACAAAGTGGATAACCTCGCGCGCCAAGATGATATCTACGAATTCTATGCTTTGGGATTTGGCGATCCGATAGGGATCTCAGGTTCTCACGGGATCGGAATCGGTGACCTGCTCGAAGTTGTCTGCGGTCTTTTCCCTGATAAAAAGGATGACGAGTATGGGGACGAAGTTATTAAATTTGCACTGATTGGTCGTCCGAACGTTGGTAAGTCGTCCATGACGAATGCCATTCTCGGTGAAGAACGCGTTATTGTCAGTGATGTTGCCGGCACGACACGCGATGCCATCGATACGCCATTTGAACGGGATAACCAGAAGTTTGTTATTATTGATACCGCTGGTATGCGCAAAAGAGGCAAGGTTTACGAGAACACGGAGAAATATAGCGTCATGCGCGCAATGAAAGCGATCGAACGCGCAGATGTTGTGCTCGTTGTTATTGATGGCCAAGAAGGCATCATTGATCAGGACAAGCACATCGCTGGATATGCGCATGAAGCAGGAAAAGCGATTATCATTGTCGTAAATAAATGGGATATCGTTGAAAAAGACGATAAAACCATGCAGCATTTTACACAAACTATTCGCGATCATTTCTTGTTCTTGAGTTATGCTCCGATTGTCTTTGTATCGGCAAAAACAACACAACGCTTACACAAGCTGTTGCCGGTTGTTGTTCAAGTGGCGGAAAATCATGCTCTGCGTGTTCAAACGCATTTGTTGAATGATGTCGTTTCCGATGCCGTTGCCTATAATCCGCCTCCAACGGATAAAGGCAAGCGCCTGCGGATTAACTATGTTACTCAAGTTGCCGTTAAGCCTCCTGTCTTTGTGCTCTTCGTGAATGAGCCTGAGCTCATGCACTTTTCATATGAACGGTATTTGGATAACAAAATTCGTGCAGCCTTTGGTTTCGAAGGGACGCCGATACGTATCTTAAGCCGTAGAAAGACTTCGGACAAAGAATAAGGAGATGTTGCAGCTTGCTTTTAATTTCCATAATAACAATCGTAGCAGGTTATTTATTAGGGGCTATCAGCTTTAGTTATTTATTTGGAAAATGGTTTAAAGGCATCGATATCCGCAAGCATGGAAGCGGTAATGCTGGCGCAACCAACACACTTCGCGTATTGGGCAAGGGTCCGGCAATCATGGTATTGATCTTGGACGGTTTGAAGGGGGTTGCTGCCGTTTGCCTTGGCATCTGGGCAGCCCCCGGACCGGACGATATGTGGGTTCGCGTATTGTGCGGACTTGCTGCCATCATTGGGCATAACTGGCCGGTGTATTACGGGTTCCGCGGCGGCAAAGGGATTGCCACGACAATCGGCGTAATGGCCACGCTTTGCTTCATTCCTACGTTAATTGCAGGTTTAACGGCTATCGTCATTATTGCTATAACCCGTTTCGTCTCGTTAGGTTCCCTGATTCTAACTGCACTCTTACCTTTTCTTATTTGGGGAATGGATCGACCACTACCGGTTCTGTGGATTAGTATTCTGCTGTGCGCGTTTGCCTTTATGCGCCATCGTACCAATATTGTGAAGCTCGTTCAGGGCAAAGAGAATAAACTGGGCCAGAAAAGAGCATAGTCTTTGCATACATCACCCAATTATTCCAATGCATAACGTTTAGGAGGGGTAACCATGTCAAACAAAGTATCGGTTCTTGTAGCAGGCAGCTGGGGAACGGCTCTTGCCACGGTACTGGCGGATAATGGGCATCAAGTGCTGTTATGGTCTCGTAATGAGGAGCAAGTGCATGAGATCAACGAACAACACCGGAATAGCCGTTTTCTCCAAGATGTGGAGTTATCACCGCTAATCGTAGCGACGAATTCGCTGCAGGAGGCGGTAGAAGGAGCAGATGCGATTATTATGGTCGTTCCTTCGTCCGGCATGCGTGAAGTTGCATCTAACGTGCGTCCCTTTTTGAAAAAGGATGCTTTGCTGATTCATGCAACCAAAGGATTTGAAACGGGATCCCTCAAGCGGATGACCGAGGTATTGGCAGATGAACTGCCTGAAATCAATCCGAATCGGCTTGTGGTGCTTTCCGGCCCTAGTCACGCAGAAGAAGTCATACGGAAGTGCCCGACCACCGTGGTTGTCGCGGCACAAGATCTGGAAGCGGCTGAAGCCGCGCAGGATTTATTGATTAACTCGTATTTCCGTGTCTATACGAATCCCGATGTTGCAGGCGTTGAAGTCGGCGGAGCGCTCAAAAACATCATCGCCCTGGGTGCAGGGCTGACAGATGGCTTGGGCTTTGGTGATAATGCCAAAGCTGCGCTGATGACCAGAGGATTGGCCGAAATCGCTCGCTTAGGTACAACGATGGGCGCTAACCCTCTGACTTTTGCCGGATTAGCTGGAATCGGTGATTTGATTGTGACTTGTACGAGTCAACACAGCCGGAATTGGCGCGCTGGAAATAAATTAGCTAAAGGCATGCCTCTAGATGCAGTCCTGCAAGAGATGGGAATGGTCGTGGAAGGCGTGAAAACAACGAAAGCTGCTTATGAATTGTCCCGCAGATATGATGTGACAATGCCTATTACAGATGAGTTGTACAAGGTGCTTTTCGATGGGAAGTCTCCGCAGTTAGCCGCTCAGGATCTTATGGGTCGTGTCAGAACGCATGAGATCGAAGAAGTGGCTACGGATGCCATTACAAATGTATTGAAGTAGCCTACACCACATTCTTCCCGCACTCATACTATACCGTATAAGTATTTAGTTCTTATCAGGTATAGGGAGGCGGCACATTTGGCAAACAAAGATATGTCTAAAGACGTATTGAATGTGGTGAAGAAGAAAACGGGGAAATCCGTTTCACCTAAAGATATCGAGAGAATTGCGAGTGGTGTGAAACCTTCAACTCTTCAGAGTGAGACTCAACTGCGTCAGTTGATCAAGCAAGTCTCTGGTCTTGTTAATGTGAAAGTATCCGAAGAGACGATCAATGACATCATTCAGGCAGTGAAAAGCTCTAAGCTCGATAGCAACAACATGCAGCAGCTTATGAACATGATGATGGGCAAAAAATAAAAAGCATGAAGGGGAGCTTGCTGCCCTTTATGCTTTTTTTCTCATCCTATGCTATACTTACTGTTGATAATTTTAAAGATTATACATAAGGGGTAAAATTATATGTCAAGTTTGGACAAAATGTGGGCGTCTTTTGTAGCCATTGGACTCATGGTTGTCGCATCATTACTGATTTCGTACGCAAGAACGCGTACCCAAGGGTGGGTTCGTGTCGTTCTATCGACGGTTGCCTTTATTTTATTCATTCCCATTTTACTCTATATGCTGCTATCATTGTTCTAACTTGGAGGCGATACATACATGCTGGAATTAAAAACGCGCAAAGCGCAAAAAACGATGGAGCCGGAAATTGGGTTAAGTATCTTGGATCATGCGCTCAAAAACGACGTGGAATGGGGGTTCTCGTGTACCCGAGGCACATGTGCCAGATGCCGCTGTTACGTAGCTGCTGGACGTGAACTGCTTTCACAACCTTCCGATGCGGAAGAGAATCGCCTGGAGCCGGAAGAAATCGAGCAGGGCTATCGACTTGCCTGCCAATGCATGATTAAACAAACAGGCGTCATTTCCGTTACACATAAGCCATATTTTTAAAATATCTGCCTGAAAGGTGTGGGCATCTTGGTCCTGCTGGAACCGTTAGTACCAACGATTACGACCATCCATACACAATTATTGCAAGCCCCTAGCGTACGATGGCTCATCGGTGGCAGCTGCGGACTGCTTATGCAAAACGTAGATATTGGAAGAAGTCCAAGAGATCTGGATATTTATGTGGATAAGAACGATGTATCCGCCATTCATTCTTCTCTTCAAGATTATTCAGTTGATACACCTGTGTATAGTCAAACAAACATATATGCCTCGATCCTAAGCCATTATCAAATTCATGGAGATACGGTTGAAGTGGTAGGGGATTTCAAAGTCCAAGCATTTGATTCCTCCTATCAAGTGGAGGCTGCATTCCTATGGGAGGACCATAGCCATACAGCAGTGATCGGCAGCCAAGAAGTGAAGGTAATGCCGTTAGCTCATGAGCTTCTCTTTAATCTATTGCGAAATCGGCCTGATCGTTACGAAGCTATCTATAAAACGATGATGGCTGCTCCAGAGCTGCACATGCCGGCATTAAATGCGTTACTGCAAAGAAATAGTTGGGGACTAGCGTTTGAACACAAGCTTGAGGAATTAATAGATTCGCGCTGAGATTTAGGAAGTTGACAGATAAGTAGGTGGACCTGATGAGTGGATTTGAAGTGCATTTCTGGCCAGATGATAAGAAGATCAGTGTTCGGACAGGCACGACTTTACTGGATGCCGGACGGAAGGCTAAGGTTCATATACGCACACGCTGTGGAGGCAAAGCTGCTTGTCTGATGTGCAAAGTGCAGGTGAATGACGCTAGCAGCAAGGGGCTTGCCCCGATGAATGTGAATGAACGGCTGAAACTTGGCTCACAAGCGGAGGAAGGTTACCGCCTAGCCTGCCAAGCTCGTGTGGTTGGCCCTGTGCAGGTGACGATCCCAGAGGACCCTCTAAAGGCTGCAATTCGTGCTCAGCTTGCCAGACAAGCCGAAGATGATGATTTATTTTAGAGAACAGAGATAGGATGATGGATGCGTGAAAATAGCTCGAGGTGTTGGATATGGCAGATGGATAGGCATGATTCTTAGTATGGTTCTGCTGTTAAGCGGTTGTGCTTATCCGAAAGAACTGCGCAAGGAGAATCAAATTAACCCTGCGGAGTTTATTACCGTTGTTCAGCAAGCCGTTGATCTTTTCCATGAGAAAACCGGTGTTCTGCCTATAAAAAATAGCGATATGACTACACCGCTCTATGAGAAATATGTCATTGATTTTGCAAAGTTGAAAAAGTCAAACTATTTAAGCACCGTACCGGCGAACGCTTTTGAAAGCGGTGGTATTTTCATCTACGTGCTCGTCGATGCGGAAACGAAACCGACAGTGAAGTTGATGGATCTATCGGCTTATCAAAGCGTGGAAGATGTCCAGAAGAAAATAAATGATTATAAAGCAAGTCATGATGGGAAATTGCCTGCTGGAATTGCTATCAATGAAGCGTTCGAGTATGTGGATTTCAATAATTTGGGGATGAAAGCCCCTGAAATCAAGTCGGTTTACAACCGCCAGAACCTCGTAACCTATTTGGTGAATAAGCAAACGGGCGAGGTTGCTATCGATTATGCGATGGATATGATGAAGTTCATTCAAGATCAGGGTTTAGCCAGTTCCCTGAAACCGGATCAAGATTTACGAGAGATTCTCGTGAACAAATCTTACTTCGTGCCGATTCGCAGTTTTCCATATCATTGGCAGAATAATCAGCCATTTCCCCAAGTGACGCCATAAGTATTGATTCCTCTTACAGCATTCTGTAAGAGGTTTTTTTCATTTTTCAGAATATCGCCGTCGATGTAATCATATATTCTTTCAATGTGGTGAGGAAAGCCCTATATGTGCTTCATAAAATATGAGCGGTAAAAAAAGATAAGTAACATCTATCATATTTCTATCGAAAGTACATATATTTCTTACTAGTCCAAATGAATGTACGAGTAGTCAATTGTTAACGTCTCAAAGTCAGTTGACGACCAAACTGTAGGAGGGATTCTCTTGGAGAAAGTGGATATCTTTAAGGACATTGCAGAACGAACGGGAGGGGACATTTACCTGGGGGTTGTTGGAGCAGTCCGTACAGGCAAATCAACCTTTATTAAGCGTTTTGTGGAATCTGTAGTGCTTCCGAACATTCAAAGCGAAGCGGATAGGATCCGGGCTACCGATGAACTCCCGCAGAGCGCTGCTGGCCGCACGATTATGACAACGGAGCCAAAGTTCGTGCCGAATACGGCGGTCCAAATTTCTGTGGCCGAAGGGCTGAATGTGAATGTGCGCCTTGTTGATTGTGTAGGTTATGCGGTTGATGGCGCCAAAGGCTATGAAGACGAAAACGGTCCACGCATGATTAATACGCCATGGTTCGATGAACCAATTCCATTCCAGGAAGCGGCTGAAATCGGAACTCGCAAAGTAATTCAGGAGCATTCAACACTAGGTGTTGTGGTGACAACCGATGGCACGATTTCGGATATCCCACGGTCATCCTACGTGCTGGCCGAAGAAAGAGTGATTAATGAGCTGAAGGAAGTGGGCAAACCTTTCATCGTCATTATCAACTCTCAGAAGCCAAACAGCGAACCGGCGCTTGAGCTGCGCAGCGAGCTGCAAAGCCGCTATGATGTGCCAGTTGTGACAATGAGCGTTGCTAGTGCAGGCGAAGAGGAAATGGTTTCTGTCCTGCGTGAAGTGCTCTACGAGTTCCCTGTTCATGAAGTGAATGTGAATTTGCCAAGCTGGGTCATGGTTCTAGACGAGAATCATTGGCTGCGTACTCAATTCGAAAATTCCGTACGTGATACGGTTCAAGATATTAGACGCTTGCGCGACGTGGATCGTGTCGTCAGCCAGTTTGCTGAATACGAGTTTATTGACAAAGCGGCACTTGCCGGACTCAATATGGGTCAGGGCGTGGCCGAGATTGATCTCTTTGCGCCAGATGAACTCTATGATCGGATCTTGGTGGAAGTGGTCGGCGTTGAAATTCGCGGAAAAGATCACCTTCTGCAATTGATGCAGGACTTCACACACGCCAAACGAGAGTATGATCAATTCGCAGAGGCGCTGGAAATGGTCAAAACAACCGGTTACGGCATCGCACCTCCAACACTCGCAGAAATGGCGCTGGATGAGCCGGAATTGATCCGTCAAGGCTCTAGATTCGGTGTCCGTTTACGGGCAACCGCTCCGTCGATTCATATGATTCGGGTGGATGTCGAGTCTGAATTCTCTCCGATTATTGGAACCGAGAAGCAAAGTGAAGAGCTTGTCCGCTATTTGATGCAGGATTTTGAAGATAATCCGCTCAAAATTTGGGAATCCGATATTTTCGGAAGATCCTTGCATTCGATTGTGCGTGAAGGCATTCAAGGGAAACTTGCTCAAATGCCGGATAATGCGCGCTACAAGTTGCAAGAAACACTTGGACGTATTATCAACGAGGGATCTGGCGGTTTAATTGCCATAATTTTGTAAGAAAGTAGACAAAAAAACACTCGCGAGAGTGTTTTTTGTCGTTTTATAGCAAAAATACCCACATAAAATGGAAAACGATACTTGAAATTGATGTCGTAGTATATTACTATGAATTTATTCGTCTGCTTTCGATGTTCATTTTTACTAAGAAAATCAACGTTTTTTCATGGATTCATGTATATTTTCTGACGAAACGGTGAAAACAGGAAGTAACGGAAGTAAGAAATCTTGGGGGGAGGTGAATGGCATGAATAAATCTGAATTGATTAACAAGGTTGCTGAAACCTCTGAGCTTTCCAAGAAAGATGCGACGAAAGCAGTTGATGCTGTTTTTGAAGCAATTTCCGAAGCGCTGCAAGGCGGGGATAAAGTACAATTAGTTGGGTTTGGTAACTTTGAAGTTCGTGAACGTTCCGCTCGTAAAGGACGTAATCCACAGACTGGTGATGAAATCGAAATCCCAGCAAGCAAAATTCCAGCTTTCAAACCTGGTAAAGCACTTAAAGATGGCATTCAATAATTGCGTTTTACATACTATTGAACGTTATATAACAACAAAGCCGTGGCCGCATTTTGCTGTCACGGTTTTATTCATTTATAGGCAGAAAATGCCTTTACAATTCGAAAATCTCCTACTATAATTACAAAGTGAATAAGTAGCTTGGGGATACAGACGGGGTATGGCGCAGCCTGGTAGCGCGCACCCTTGGGGTGGGTGAGGTCGCACGTTCGAATCGTGTTACTCCGATTATGAAAAAGACATCGAAAGTCCGATGTCTTTTTCTCTTGCAGAGGCTTGTTCCGATTGATAAGCACTTCTTAGATGATTTAGGGGGAACAGTCTTGAATAAGGTGAAACTGAACGAGTTAGTAAAGTCCCAAGATTGGACAATGTTCGGTATTATTGCATCGATTTACTTAGTTTGGCGAATTGGCGTGGTTGGCAACTGGAGTAAAGAATGTTGGATTTTGCTGTTGGTTTGCTTGCTAGGTGTTCGCAAAGATCAGATTGATGTGGATTGGAAGCGGTTTTTTCTTTTCGGTATACCGCTGCTTGGCATATTTTATTATTTCTACGGGTCCGGCAACGGATTTTGGTGGAAAATCGCCAACTGGATGTTTGAAAATAACCGCCATCCCTGGCACTGGGATGAATATATGAATGCGATTCCTCTGAACACGGGTGGATGGGCGAGGTGGATTGCCACTCCTTCACTGGATAAAGCCATGGTTTGGATTTATAATTATGGCTTCGTTTTATCCCTATGGATCTGCATTGTGAGAAGCTTTTGGACACGCAGTATCAAGAAAATGTTATCGTACGCATTATCCGGTCACATGCTGCAGTTTCCGCTCATTTTGCCATTCTACAACCTTATTTTGCTGCATGAAGTGTGGTATGTGAACAAGCAGCCGGATTTATTAAATCGTGTATTTGCGGATCAGAACTCATTGCTTGTAGCCGTGATGAACTGTTTTCCGAGTATGCACACGTCTATCTCCTTTGCTATGCTTCTTCTGGCCCTACGAGAAAAAGATCGTATTTTCAAAACGATGATGGTGACTTACTGCGCTGCGATCATCTTCTCAACCCTGTATCTGCAAATCCATTGGTTAATTGATGTATTTGCCGGCATGCTATTCGCTTATGGGACGGTCAAGCTATCGGATTTCCTTATTCGATTGGGCTCTACTCGCGTACTGCCAGCCAGATTCAAAAAATATTACGGCAATGGCCTACAAACGAGTTCAAATGAAGTTTCAATTTAGGTTAGTTGACTTCGGGATGCTTTTTTTGGCATCATTAGGTAAGGATATATGAAGTGAAGGCAAGAACGGAGGATGAGAATGGACGATACGAACAAAATGAACCCATCGAATACGAACGGCAATGAATATTTCGTTATCAAAGCCAAAGATAATGGCGTTCATGTCATTGGACTAACACGCGGTCAGGACACACGCTTTCATCATACGGAGAAATTGGACAAGGGCGAGGTTATGATTGCCCAGTTTACAGAGCACACCTCCGCAGTTAAAGTCAGAGGTAAAGCGCTTATCATTACGAAATACGGCACTGTAGATACCGAAGAATAATTTATTATTGATAAAGCAGGCATAGCCTGCTTTTTTTCTTTGTACAATGGTGTATAGAGCTTGTAACAGAAGCAACGTTATAGTCCGATTTGCTCTTGCTGAATAGCCAGGAGGTGCAATATGATATGAGATGGTCGATGCGCATCGTGATGACGTTAGCGGTATCTATTGTCATAGTCGTTTGTTTATCTTTACTGCCCAAAATGGATAGCTCAATGGGATTAAGCTCACCTTACCGCTGGCCAAGCAACCGAATCGGGCAAGTGACCGACAATAATTTACCGGATTTACTCGTTCAAGTGCCTCTGCAAATGCGAATTCGCAAAGTCGAGTTGACCAACGCCCGCATGTCGCTTGATTTGAGTTTGCCTAAAAATGCGGACTCGGCAGCCGTTTACCGAGATTTATACACGATCGCTCAGACCATGCTGTTGAAAACCAAAAATGTGAACCAAGTCTGGGTTCGGGTGATTGATTACTCCAACACGTCTGATAGCGCGTCAACGCAGCTTGTACTTGCCATGGTTGCCGAGCGTGAATCTGGGAAGGATATGGAGAAGGGCGCAAATGAGCTCAGCCTTATTCAACTTGAACAGGAGCTGCAGAATCGGTTTCGGATTACGTACACCTCCAAATGGCAGCAAAGATATCCTTTATAATTAATTGTGCTTCTCTTTACGTGTTATGATATAATGATTTGAATTGAAACTTGACCAACCTTAATGAGATTTGGCACACGGTTACGGAGGCTTTTGCATGAATTCTTATCGGATCCCAGAGATCGCTAAGCAGTACACGGAGTATGATATGATCCAAATTCACACAGACTTGCCCGATTTCCCGGAGCTGCGCACCCGTCTGTTGTTTGCATTCTTGAACGGAAATAGTAAATTGAGCTCCTCCAGTGAGTTGTACACGTTAGCAACATCGCTTGTGCAGCTTGCGCTCGACACACATGAATTGGTTACGGCTTCAAATGACATTAAAGAGAAAAAAGCGGCAAGATCCAGACAGCTTAAAGTTCTTGCTGGAGATTATTTCAGTTCTCGCTTCTATCATCTCCTTGCCGGTGCCGGCCAAATTGACATGATTAAGCAATTGTCGAATGCCATTTGTGATGTCAACAGGTTAAAGATGAATACGTACATGAAAATGAAGCAACTGAAATTATCGGCAGAAGATTACATTCACCAAACGGTGGAGATTAAATCTCAGCTTTTTTTGTCATTCTCGGAGTTCATGTCTGAGGTGTATGACCAAGCTTGGCCGGAGATTTTGAGAAGTTATACGAAATGTGAAGTGCTCTTCGAAGAAATATTCCGACTGGAGTCTGCTGCAGATTTCAAGAACAGCTGGGGATTCTGGCACATTTTGCAGCATGGTACGAAGGATGAGCGGAAGCAGCTTCAAACCGAGGAGTCGGATCAAGTCAAAGTCCGTACCCTGATGCACAAATATCATATCCCTTCGCAATTGTATCAAATGCTGGATTCTCAGACGAAGCTGCTACAAGCTAAAGTGAAGCAGCTTGAATCGGACAAACTAATAAGTGAACTGTTTCACATAGGCGAGCCGTTCCTGCGTTTTTTAGCCAAGCAGCCCAAAGTACTGGAAGAAATTTGAGGTGACCTGACAGATGAATATGACAAAATCAAAGACACCCGTTAAAAACTCGAAAACCAAAGAAGAGTTCGTCCACTCGGTCTTCGAGAGCATTGCGCCAAAGTATGATTTAATGAACAATATTTTAAGCTTCAACAGGCACAAAGCATGGCGCAAATTTACAATGAAGAAGATGAATGTTCAGCCTGGTGAAACAGCCATTGATTTATGCTGCGGGACTTGTGATTGGACCATCTCACTAGCCAAAGCAAGCGGCACCGGCAAAATGGTGGGGCTTGATTTCAGCCAAAATATGCTGGATTATGGTGCAGATAAAATTAAGCAGCTTCACTTGGACAAGCAGATCCAGTTAATTCAAGGCAATGCGATGAGTCTTCCCTTTGACGATAACACGTTTGATTATGCAACGATCGGATTTGCCCTCCGTAATGTACCTGATTTGGAGCAAGTCATTCGTGAAATGCAGCGTGTCGTTAAGCCAGGAGGACTAGTTGTGTCTCTGGAATTGTCCAAACCGACATGGCAGCCGTTCAAGTCCATCTATTATTTTTATTTCCAACGCGTCCTGCCTTTCTTAGGTAAGATGATTGCTCAGAAATATGAGCAGTACAAATGGCTGCCGGAATCATTAATTCATTTTCCCGACCACAAACAATTAGCAGCCATATTTACAAACCTAGGATTAAAGAGTGTACAGGCTTACCCGCTAACAGGCGGGGTTGCGGCCTTGCATATTGGCACCAAGGGGAATACGAAATCAGGAGAGTAATGCGCATATGTTTACTAAACTAAAAATCTTTCTGGAAATGATTAAATTCGAACACAGTGTCTTTGCACTGCCTTTTGCTTTCATGGGAGCGATTCTGGGTTCCGTAGTATTAAATGGACATTTGCCGAGTTGGGCTCAAATTGGCTGGATCACACTAGCGATGGTGGGAGCTAGAACCGCTGCCATGGCCTTAAATCGTGTGATTGATAAAGCGATTGATAAGAAAAATCCGCGCACGGAGAATCGCGCAATACCCGCAGGATTAATATCCATTCCGCAAGTTATTATTTATATTATTATTTCATTTGCTTTGCTTTTCTGGGCAACATCCAATCTAAGTTCGTTATCGATGAAACTGCTGCCTATCGCAGTGTTTTTTCTTGTCTTTTACTCTTATACCAAAAGATTTACTTGGACCTGCCACTTTGTGCTCGGTTTGACTTTAGGCTTGGCCCCACTTGGCGGCTGGATTGCCGTAACGGGCCAATTCACATGGGCGTCCATTGTATTTTATTTGACGGTCGTTTGCTGGAGCGCTGGATTTGATCTCATCTATGCTTGTCAGGATGCTGAATTTGACCGTAACGAAGGACTTCATTCCTTGCCTAGCCGCTTTGGCATCAAGGCAGCATTGAATACAGCTCGTATCTTGCACGTACTGACAGCGGTTGGCCTTGTTACCTTATTCTTCATTACACATTTGAGCTGGTTTTATCTAGTAGGACTCGTAATTGCTTATTTTATTTTGTACAAAGAACACAGACTTGTTTCGCCACAGGATTTATCTAAACTTAATACAGCCTTTTTTACAATGAACGGTGTGCTTAGCCTTGTGATGTTTGCATTTACACTGCTTGATGTGCTTGTGAGAGAGTACTTATGAGCGGCGGCAATTGGGTGGTAGGGATTACTGGGGCAAGCGGAGCTGTTTATGGCGTTCGGTTGTGTCAGGTCATGCTGGATCAAGGCTTGGATGTGCATTTGATTGTCACAGAGGCTGGCTGGCGAGTGCTGCATGATGAGATGGGCTGGCAGGCAAGCAAACGCAAAGAAATGCTGCAAGAGCATTTTGGCGGCCGTGCAGGCTCATTCGAGCACCATCCGATTGCAGATATTGGAGCAACTGTTGCCAGCGGATCCTTTCGGACAAAGGGGATGGTTGTCATCCCTTGCTCGATGGGCACGTTATCCGGCATTGCGCATGGCTCATCCGATAATTTGTTAGAACGGACAGCAGATGTGATGCTGAAAGAAGGAAGAAAATTAATTCTGGTCCCAAGGGAAACGCCATTGCATGCCATACATTTGGAAAATATGCTGACCTTGTCTAGAATGGGTGTACGTATGATTCCAGCTATGCCAGCCTTTTATCATCGTCCGAGCTCCATAGAGGAGATGGTCGATTTTCTGGTAGGCAAGGTGCTGGACAGCATGGAAATTGAGCATTCCTTGTACCGAAGATGGGGTGATAACCATGAGTAGCTCTGACCCGAAAATTCGTATTGGCCGTATCAATTATACCAACGTTTGGCCGATTTATTATTATTTTCCTGAACTTATGAACACGTCCGAGGTAGATATTGTTGAACAGGTTCCGACTTCGCTGAATAAAGCGATGGCTGCCGGAGACATTGATATGGGGCCAATCTCCTCTTTTGCTTATGGAGAGTCCTTTGAGAATTATTTGTTATATCCGGACCTTTCCGTAAGTGCGTATGGAGAAGTCAACTCCATCCTGTTGTTCCATGAGAAGCCGCTCCGCGAGATTGCGAACGGGCATATTTTGCTGCCCACAACTTCAGCTACATCGGTAAATTTGCTCAAGATTATACTTGAGAAATTTTACGGAGGGAAGCCCACTTATGAATATTCAACTCCCGATGTCGAGCAGATGATGGCGCTTGGGGACGGAGCACTGCTCATCGGAGATGATGCAATCAAAGAGAGTTGGCGCAATAAAACGTATATGATTACGGATCTTGGGCAAGAATGGGCGAAATGGACAGGACAATGGATTTCGTTTGCCGTATGGGCGATACGCAGGGAGACGGCAGAACTGTTTCCGGAGCTTGTGGCCAATGTGTTTAATGCGTTCATGGCAAGTAAAGCGAAAGCACACAGTAATCCGGAAGAAATGATCGAGGAGGCGCAAGCTTCCGTTGGCGGTACGGCTTCCTATTGGCATCATTATTTTCATACGTTATGTTATGATTTTGGTCCGGAACAATGGGAAGGTCTTGCATCCTATTACAAGTATTGTTATGAACTTGGGTTCCTGCCGAAGCCGGTAAGCATCGCTTTATGGTCAGAGAATAAAGTGGCACGGGTGACAGAATGAAAAATTTAATCGATATCTATTCAAGAAAGAAAAAAGATATAGCGGCTATTGAAAAAACGCTCGAGGAAAGCGTATACTCCGATCACGCCATGCTGAGAGAAACGTCAAATCATTTATTGAAAGCTGGTGGCAAACGAATTCGTCCTGTTTTTGTACTGCTTTCAGGTGAGTTCGGCAACTACCAGTTGGAAACGATGAAGCGCGTGGCCGTGCCGCTGGAGCTTATTCATATGGCATCGCTCGTTCACGATGATGTTATTGATGATGCGAATACAAGACGCGGGCAATTAACAGTCCGATCCAAATGGGATAATCGGATTGCGATGTATACAGGTGATTACATATTCGCAAAGGCGTTAGGCGTCATCACTCAAATTCACAAGCCAGCGGTACACCAGATCATGTCTAAAGCGATTGTAGAAATGTCCATTGGTGAGATGGAGCAAATTCGCTTCTTTTTTCACTCCGAACAAACGATTCGCGATTACTTATTGAGAATTAGGCGCAAAACAGCGCTGCTTATCGCTATTTCCTGTCAATTAGGTGCTATGGCTGCAGATGCGCCGGATTGGATCAGCAATAAACTTTATGGTTTTGGCTACAACGTGGGGATGGCTTTCCAAATCAGAGATGATATTCTGGATCTTATCGGGACCGAGAAGCAGATCGGGAAGCCGCCAGGTTCCGATGTGAAGCAAGGCAATATTACGATTCCTGTCTTGTTTGCTATGCAGGACCCCGCCCTTAAACCGCTTATTTTGGCTGAATTAGACCGTATACATAAATTAGATGGACAAACAGATGTTAGCACTTTTTTGGATATCATCCGTCACAGTGAAGGTATTGCTATGGCAGATACGCTGTCACAGAAATACATTGACAAGGCAATTGCTTCTTTGGATAAACTGCCGAACGGGCAAGCCAAAAGAGATTTAATCGAAGTTGCACATTTCATCGGCAATCGCTCGTACTAAAGGATTTTGTGATTTGAGAAAAGCTGCCAGAAAGTGTAAACTAAGAGGGAATACATAAGATTTAACCCTTTTGGGCGTACAGGCCTACGATGGAAGTCAGTTTTCTAACGAAAACTCAGTAGTTGCTTATGAAGCAAGTTTTCTAAAGAAAACGCTAAGGAGGATATCGTTATATGGAAAAAACATTCTTGATGGTGAAACCGGATGGCGTGCAGCGCGGCCTGATCGGAGAAATTGTAAAGCGCTTTGAACAGAAAGGCTTTCAACTAATTGGCAGCAAATTGACGATGGTCACGAGAGAACAAGCCGCATTTCATTATGCTGAACATGAAGGCAAAGACTTCTACGAAAGACTCGTTAATTTCATTACCTCCGGACCTGTCTTCGCAATGGTGTGGCAGGGAGATCAAGTTATTCCTTTATCCCGCACATTAATCGGCAAAACGAATTCGTTGGAAGCAGCACCTGGTACGATTCGTGGCGATTATGCGGTACATACGAACTTCAATCTCATTCATGGCTCGGATTCACCGGAAAGCGCTGAACGCGAGATCGGTAATTTCTTTAAAGCAGACGAGATTCTTGACTATACCAAAATTATTCAGCAGTGGATTTAGCATTTCGAAACGTGAAGAACCTGACATCTTTCCAGATGCAGGTTCTTTTTTTGTCGTGCTTTGAAGGAATTTGGCAACGTATGAAAGAATGTATGTTATTTAGACAACGACCAAGGTGGGTGGGCAGCATGGAAGAAGATCAGGATTTTTTATTATTTATAAAAAAAGTAAAAGAACATACGTCCATAGATCTTGCTCTTTATAAAGAGGCACAAATGAAAAGACGTCTGACAACACTTCGAATGAAACGTGGTTATCAAACGTTTGTCTCCTTTTTTGATGCCATGATGAAAAATAAAGAACTCTTTTATGAATTTCTGGATCGGATGACAATCAATGTTTCCGAGTTTTGGCGGAACCCGAATCGTTGGGAACTGGTGGAATCAAGATTCATCCCCGAAATGCTCAAAAAGAATCGACGACTGAAGGTTTGGAGCGCTGCTTGTTCAACAGGTGAGGAGCCTTATACGTTAGCCATGATTCTGGCGGAGCAAGGGGCCTTGAACGATGTCCATTTGTTAGCGACGGATATCGATGAGGGTGCCCTGGATAAAGCGCGCAAAGCGGCCTATCTCGATCGTTCCTTGCGAGATGTACCCGAGAAGTATGTGAAGAAATATTTTCGGCAAGATCAGCTCATGTATCATGTTTCAGATGAACTGAAAAAGCCAATTAAATTTCAAAAGCAGAATCTGCTTGTCGATACGTTTGATACCGGGTTCGATTTGATTGTATGCCGAAATGTGATTATTTACTTCACTGAAGAAGCGAAGCATGTGTTGTATCAGAAATTTTCAAAAGCATTGAAGCCAGGAGGATTACTATTCGTTGGGTCCACTGAGCAAATCTTTTCACCAGGGCAATATGACTTAGAACCGGCTGATACTTTCTTTTATCGAAAAAAGGGTGTATAAGATCTTCCATATCTTCCAATACTAAGATGTAGCAAAACTCAGTGAACGTTAATGAGTACAATACATAAAAATGAGGCAACTCTTAGGGGGCTCTTATGGACAAACGCAAAGTGATAACGGCTTATCGCAGGGGAATGATCTCCATTCAGGAATGTGCACAAATTTTGGGAGTAGATTCGTCGCAAATCATGGGTTTGATGAATGACCCACAAATGGCAGAACTTCCAAGAGTTGTCCAAAAGCAGCCCATGCACGGGTAACCATTGCTCCTGAGCAGATGTTAACACGCTTGCGCCTAAGGGAATAGCCCTTATATGCAAAGCGTGTTTTTGCGTTTGTGCTGTTGCCAAACCAGAGTACCTATACTATAATGACTAAAAGATAATCGCGCGTCAAAGCGCTAAAGCGTTTGAAACCATTTCAAGTTGAACGGGTAATAACTTCACCTTGACAGCACTTATACGCAAATGCTTCACCAAATTATAGGGGGTAACGGATTGTGAGATATTTAACGGCTGGCGAAACACATGGACCGCAGCTCACTGCGATTATTGAAGGGTTTCCGAGTAATGTAACCCTTAACTTTGAGGATTTGAATTTTCAATTACATAGACGTCAGAAAGGGTATGGCCGTGGTCGTCGGATGCAAATCGAGAAAGATACGGCTACGATTGCCGGCGGTGTTCGTCATGGCAAAACAACGGGAGCTCCGATAGCGTTAGTTGTTGTCAACAATGACTGGAAGCACTGGACAACCGTCATGGGCATTGAGCCGGTCGAAGAGGATAACGAAGGCAAGCGCCGCGTGAACCGTCCTCGTCCAGGCCATGCCGATTTAAACGGCGGTCTGAAATATAATCAAAAAGATCTGCGCAACATTTTGGAGCGCTCAAGCGCCCGCGAAACGACCATGCGCGTAGCGACTGGGGCTGTAGCACGCCAATTGCTGGCAGAGTTCGGAATCAAAGTAGCTGGACAAGTCATCCGAATTGGGGATGTGGAAGCACAGCGTCAAGAGCTTCCAATCGACGAGTTGATTGCCATTACCGAGGAATCACCGGTACGTGTTGTTGACAAAGAAGCGGAAGCCAAAATGATCGCAGCTATCGACGCTGCCAAAGAGGATGGCGACACACTCGGCGGTATCGTTGAAGTCATTATTGAAGGCGTACCGGTAGGATTGGGCAGCCACGTTCAATGGGATCGCAAATTGGATGGGAAAATTGCGCAAGCGGTATTATCTATTCAAGCGTTCAAAGGCGTGGAATTTGGAATTGGGTTTGAAGCTGCAGAGCGCAGAGGATCGAATGTCCATGATGAAATTTTATATACAGAGGAAGGCGGCTTTAGACGCAGAACGAATCGTGCAGGCGGATTCGAAGGCGGGATGACGACTGGCGAGCAGATTATCGTTCGCGGTGTCATGAAGCCGATCTCGACACTCTACAAACCGCTGCAAAGCGTTGATATCGATACGAAAGAAGTATTTACAGCGCAGGTTGAGCGCTCCGATACTTGCGCAGTCCCGGCAGCGGGCGTCATTATGGAGAATGTCATTGCCTGGGAAGTGGCAAATGCCTTCTTGGATAAGTTCGGCGGGGACTCCATTGAGGAAATTCGTGCGAATCTCAACAACTTCTTGAAACAAGTGGAGAACTACTAATATGAGAGAGCTTACGGTAGAGCTTGGCGAACGTTCTTATCCGATCTACATTGGTCAAGGCGTCCTGAACGATATCACGGCTTTGTTCGACCGCGCGAAGCTCAGCCGCAAGTCACCGCTGCTCGTCGTCACCGACAGCGAGGTGGCTCCGCTGCACCTGGAGCGCGTCATGGCGCTGCTCCGCGAAGGCGGCTTCGCCGCAACGTCCTGCGTCGTTCCCGCAGGCGAAACCTCCAAATCCCTCGCGCAGCTCGAGGGAATTGTGACCACCGCCCTCCAGGCGGGCCTTGATCGCAGTTCTGCGATCGTCGCCCTTGGAGGAGGCGTGGTTGGCGATCTCGCCGGCTTCGCGGCGGCGAGCTTCATGCGCGGGATCCGCTTCGTGCAGATCCCGACGACAATCCTTGCCCACGACAGTTCTGTCGGCGGCAAGGTTGCCGTAAACCACCCGATGGCGAAGAACATCATCGGGGCGTTCCACCAACCCGAGCTCGTTCTGTTCGACATCGACTTGCTTCTGACTTTGCCGCCGCGTCAAGTGAAGGCGGGCCTCTCCGAAGTGATCAAGCATGGCTTGATCTGGGACGCGGCTTTCACGCAGTGGTGTGACGACAATGCGGAGAAGTTACTATCTCTTGATCCAGAAGCGCTCAGTTATGCTCTTTATATAGGCTGTAAAGTAAAGGCGATTGTCGTTTCTCAAGATGAACGGGAGAACGATTTGCGCGCCATCTTAAATTTAGGACATACGATTGGTCATGCCTTGGAAGCGGTAGCTGGTTATGGCGAGCTTCTTCATGGGGAAGCAATCTCAATTGGTATGGTCGGGGCTGCCAAGCTTGCCCAGGAATTTGGGTATTCGGCGGAAATCCTTGAAGTAACCAAGGGTCTGTTCTTGAAATACGGACTGCCTGTCAGCGTTCCGCCTCATTTGGACACGGATAGCATTATGAGCGCGATGATGCACGATAAGAAATTCAAAGAAGGCACTATGGTCTACATTATTCCTATGGAAATCGGTAAAGTCGAAATTCGTAAGGATGTTACCGTAGAGCAAGTCAGACAAATTGTCGAGCTTCTGAAAGGGGAGAGTGTAGCCGATGTTTTGTAGGGGAATTCGTGGCGCAACGACAGTTGAACACAATGAAGCGGAAGAAATTTTGACCGCTACCGGAGAACTGCTTCGTGCCATCGTAGAGGCGAATGATTTTCGCCCAGAGGATATTTGTTCGGTTTTTATTACAGTGACGGAAGACATTACAGCAACATTCCCCGCGCGGGCCATTCGTACGATGGTTGGGTGGGAACTGGTGCCGTTAATGTGTTCATTGGAAGTTCCGGTTGAAAATTCATTGCCTAAATGTATCCGACTCATGGTTCAAGTGAACACGACGAAGAGCCAATCGGAAATCAACCATATTTATTTAAAAGAAGCAAAAGCACTTCGTCCTGATATTGTTAAATTGACAAATGAAGCTGCACGGTAGTATAGTGGAGTTAGATGAGATTAGGTAAGTAGAGCAGAGTTTAGTTGAGTAGAGCAGAGCACAGTTGAGATGAGAATGAAAACATGGAATTGTATGCAGATGAACACGACTCATTCGGAGACGTTTGTTTCGTCATACATTCAACGTTTATTTTTCATATTCTTCTTAATCTTCTACATGAAACTAAAAGCCAGCCTCTACTTCGGTAGAGGCTTTTTTGTTATTCAATTAGAGTTTGGAGCACCTCGTAAGACGACGGAAGGCTCACAAGCTGAGAGGGGATGTAACCATGTATACACCTGAAATTCAAGAAGTGATTCGACTATCCAAAGACTATAACCTTATTCCTGTGGTGCGTCATCTATTAGCCGATACAGAAACACCGATTCGTGTTTTTCAACATTTGTACCAAGAGAAGCGTGCGTTCCTGTTAGAAAGCGTAGAGGGCGGCGTGAAATGGGCACGATATTCCTTCATTGGAAGCGATCCTTTCCTGATGATTAAGGCGAAGCATGGGAAGACGGTCGTTGAAACACAAACCGAGAACAAGGTTACGGATGAGAAACCCATTGATGTGTTGAAGGCGTACCTAAGATCCTACTCCAGTCCTCAGCTTGCGGACCTGCCGAGGTTCACGGGTGGCGCTGTCGGATTCTTTGGATACGATCTTCTGCAATACTATGAGAAGCTGCCGGCTCATCAAATTGATGATTTGCAAATGAACGACATTCAATTCATGTTCTGTGATCAAGTTATCGTTTTCGATCATTTCAAACAGCAAATCAAAGTGATTGCTAACGTACACGTGAAGCCTTTTGCAACGGATGCAGAAATCGCTCAAGCCTATCACGCGACTTGTGAGAAAATCGATGCAACGATCGAGAAGATTAAAAGGCCGCTCGGCACGGAGACGATGACACACAATCCGATTGTATTGGAGCCGGATCTTGGCGACATTCGTTCGAATATCACGAAGGAAAAATACATTGCCAACGTGAATAAAGCGAAGGAATACATTCGTGCCGGTGATATTTTTCAGGTTGTGCTGTCACAGCGTTTTGAGATGGAAACTACAGTCTCACCGCTGCAGGTGTATCGGGTGCTACGTACGATGAATCCATCCCCTTACATGTATGTGCTCAAAATGGATGATGAAGTCGTCGTTGGCACATCACCGGAGCTGCTTGTAAGGGTTGAAGAGGAAAAAGTAGAAACACGCCCGATTGCCGGAACCAGGCCGCGTGGTAAGACACCGGAACAAGATTTAGCTTTGGAAAAAGAGCTGTTAGCGGATGAGAAAGAACGTGCTGAACACTTGATGCTAGTGGACTTGGGCCGTAACGACATTGGCCGCGTATCGGAATTTGGCACGGTGAAGTGCGATACATTCATGGATATCGAGCGCTACTCACACGTCATGCATATCGTTTCCAACGTATCTGGAAAAATTGCAAAAGATAAAGATTTCTTCGATGCTTTTCTATCCTGTATGCCAGCGGGGACGGTGTCTGGAGCGCCGAAACTGCGAGCTATGGAGATTATTGCTGAGCTGGAGCCTGAAGCACGCGGGACTTATGCAGGGGCTATTGGCTATCTAGGATTCTCGGGGAACTTGGACACATGCATTACGATTCGGACGATTGTTTTCAAACACGGCAAAGCTTATGTGCAAGCAGGCGCGGGAATTGTGTGGGATTCAGTTCCGGAAAGCGAATACCAGGAAACTGTGAATAAAGCGACAGCTTTGCTCAAATCGATTCGAATGGCAGAAGCCATGTTTAGTCCAGAGCCTAGGCCTGTAAGCGATATTAACAAAGATTACTTTGTTAACTCTTAAGGGAAGAAGTAGAGGAGGAATAACGTCATGAGTGAACTTTTTCAGATACAGCAAGCACTTGGCAAAGTAATTAGCGGCAGCCATCTTTCCAGGGAGGAAGCGCGCGGCGTCATGTCGGAAATTATGGAAGGCGCAGCGTCACCGGCTCAAATCGGCAGTCTGCTGACAGCTCTTCGCATCAAAGGGGAGACGCTGGAAGAGATTACAGGTTTCGCTGAAACTATGAGAAACAAAGCGATCCAGGTGAATGTGCGGCAGCATGATCTGCTGGACACATGCGGCACAGGCGGAGATGGAGCGGAGACGTTCAATATCTCGACGACAGCGGCGATTGTTGCTGCAGCGGGGGGCATTCGTGTAGCCAAACATGGCAATCGAGCGATGTCGTCCAAAAGCGGCAGCGCGGATGTGCTGGAAGCTCTTGGCGTGAAGATTACGCTAAGCAGCGAGCAGGCTGCGAAATGCTTGGATAAAACGGGCATTTGTTTCATGTTTGCGCAAGCCTATCATCAATCCATGAAGCATGTCGCGGCACCTCGCCGAGAGTTGGGCTTCCGTACGGTATTCAACTTGCTCGGCCCGCTTACGAATCCTGCGGGAGCGGATCGTCAAGTGCTGGGCGTGTTCGATCGCACGAAGACGGAATTAGTCGCGCAAGCGCTGCAAGCTTTAGGGCTGAAGCGGGCTTTGGTTGTAGCGAGCGAAGACGGACTGGATGAATTCAGCATTTCGGCGCCGACAAAAGTGACGGAGCTGAAAGCAGATCGGATTAGCACGTATTCCATTACACCTGATGATCTTGGCTTACGGGCTCACAGTATTAAAGATGTAGGCGGTGGAGATGCGATACTGAATGCAGAAATCATCCGTCATATTTTTGCCGGCGAGCGAGGGCCTCATCGCGATATCGTCCTTGCAAATGCAGCCGCATGCTTCTATGTGACAGGTCACGTTGGAAGCCTTCAGCAAGGGGTTAAATTTGCGGCTGACGTTATCGATTCGGGCCGTGCGGAACAAAAGTTGAACGACTTAATTCATTTCACAGGAGAACTATGCCATGTTTCTTGATAAAATTGTTGCTACCAAACGAGCTGAAGTTGAAGCAATGAGCAGCTTTTCCATTGCGCAAGCGGAGAAAACCATTTCCGAGATGCCGTCTTGCTTAGGTTTCGAAAAAGCTTTGACAACACGTAAAAATCGCGCCATGGGATTGATTGCCGAAGTCAAAAAGGCGTCTCCGTCCAAGGGTTTGATCCGCGAGGATTTTGATCCGGTATTGTTGGCTAGTTCCTATCAACGGGCAGGCGCTGATTGCATTTCGGTGCTTACGGATGTGGATTATTTCCAAGGAAGCAATGCGTATTTGAAAGCTGTACGCCAAGCGGTGAATGTGCCTTTGCTGCGGAAAGATTTCACGATCGATCCGAAACAAATCTATGAAGCGCGCTTGATTGGGGCAGATGCGATCTTACTGATCGCGGCCATTTTGACGACTGACCAAATGAAGCAATATCTCAAGCTAGCAAGTGATCTTGGTTTGGATGCGTTGGTTGAAGTGCATGACCGTGAAGAATTGGAGCGTGCGCTCGAACTGGACACCCAAATGATTGGGATCAATAACCGGAACTTGAAGACGTTCGTTACCGATTTGAAAACAACAGAAGAGTTGATTCAATACATTCCGGCAGGCAAAACCATCGTCAGTGAGAGTGGAATCTCATCCGTCCAAGACATGGCCTATCTGCAGCAGATCGGCTCGCAAGCCGTGTTGATCGGTGAACATTTCATGCGCCAGCCTGTTGTTGAGCAAGCGGTTCACGATCTGATGGGGCCAATTGTGCATACAACGAATCAGACGGTTTAGAAAGAGGCGAATAGGATGCCAGCAGACACGATGCCAACGGTTAAAATCTGTGGACTTCAAAGCGTTGAAGTGTTAAAATCAGTCATACATTTGCCAATTGATCATATTGGATTGGTCTTTGCTCCAAGCAAGCGTCAAGTTAAGCCAGACAAGGCTGCGGAGCTTATTTCCTACTTGAGACATGAAGCGGATCATGGTGTTTCCGTGCCACTAACAGTAGGCGTGTTCGTGAATCCGAGTCAAGAGCAGCTCAAGGAAATCATGGCGACTGCTCCCCTTGATATCGTTCAATTGCATAGTCAGGAAACTCCTGAGTTCTGTAAATGGGTGCGTGAACAGTTCGATGTTCAAGTGTTCAAGTCTGTATCCATTTCCAAGTCAGAGAATAAAATTCCGTCTAGCTCAGAAGTAGCTGCTCAGCTGGATCCGTATATCGGATCGGTTGATGCCGTGTTGCTTGATACTTTTGACCCTGTATATGGGGGAGGATCCGGGAAAACTTTTGCCTGGGACTGTATCCCTGTTTATCAGGAGTGGGCTCGTAAAGCAGGTGTCAAATTGCTAGTAGCAGGTGGATTGCAGCCTGACAATGTGGATCAACTAGTGGAAGCCTATCGTCCTGACGGCGTGGATGTGTCCAGCGGTGTAGAGACAGATGGTGTGAAAGATATTGCGAAAATTACCGCATTTGTGGAAAGGGTGACCGGAAAGTGACGCAAGTACCTGATAAACACGGCAGATTCGGCAAATTCGGCGGCCGTTACGTACCAGAAACATTGATGAATGCTTTGACGGAGCTGGAAGAAGCTTATAAGAAATATAAAGACGACCCTGAATTTATTGCTGAAGTTCGTTATTTGCAAAAGCAATATTCCGGCAGACCAACTCCCCTATATTACGCAGAGCGACTCTCTGAGCAGTTGGGTGGAGCCAAAATTTACTTAAAGCGAGAAGACCTGAATCATACAGGCGCTCATAAAATTAATAACACCATCGGACAAGCCGTACTTGCGAAAAAGATGGGAAAAAAGAAAATCATCGCTGAGACGGGAGCAGGTCAGCACGGTGTTGCATCGGCAACGGTCGCTGCATTGATGGGCTTTGAGTGCAAAGTATTCATGGGCGAAGAAGATACGAAGAGACAGCAATTGAACGTTTTTCGGATGAAACTGCTCGGTTCTGAAGTCATTCCGGTTACTTCAGGAACTCGTACTCTGAAAGATGCGTGCAACGAAACACTGCGTTATTGGGTCAGTAATGTACAGGATACATATTATATCCTGGGTTCCGTTACAGGGCCTCATCCTTACCCGATGATGGTCCGTGATTTTCAGCGCATTATCGGTGACGAATCGCGTGAGCAAATTCTCGAAACCGAAGGCAGGTTGCCGGATGCCGTTGTTGCTTGCGTAGGCGGTGGCAGTAACGCCATGGGGATTTTTTATCCGTTTGTTCAGGATGAAACGGTTAAACTCATCGGCGTTGAAGCTGCTGGACGCGGTATCCATACGGAAGAGCATGCCGCTACGATGACCAAAGGCTCACCTGGCGTATTTCAAGGTTCGCTTAGCTACCTGTTGCAGGATGAATACGGGCAAGTACTGCCGGCTCACTCTATCTCGGCGGGGTTGGACTACCCTGGTATCGGACCGGAGCATTCTTACCTGAAAGATATTGAGCGTGCTACGTATTATCCGATTACTGACCAGGAAGCGCTTGACGCTCTTCAATTGCTAAGCCGTACGGAAGGTATTATACCAGCTTTAGAGAGCGCTCATGCGATTGCACATACAGTAAAACTAGCTCCAACGATGTCCAAGGATCAAATTATTGTCGTAAGCCTGTCTGGCCGTGGCGATAAAGATGTGGAATCCATTATGAGCTATCTGGGCACAGGGGAGGAATAGGCGATGAACCTAATTGATAAGCGTTTCGCTGAGCTTAAAGAGCGGGGGGAAACAGCTATGATTCCTTTCCTGACCATTGGTGATCCAACGATTGAAGCTTCCTTAGAGCTTATTCTTGAAATGGAGCGGGCAGGTGCCGATTTAATCGAGCTGGGTGTTCCATATTCAGATCCTCTAGCAGATGGTCCTGTCATCCAACGATCTTCTGAACGTGCGCTGCTTCGTAAGATTACGATATTTGATGTGATAGATGTTGCTCGCCAGGCGCGGAGCAGGGGATCCAAGCTGCCATTCATTCTATTCACTTACTACAACCCTGTTCTGCAAATCGGACTGGAACGGATTTTCAAAACGATGCAGGAAAATGAAATCAGTGGAATTATTATTCCAGATCTACCGTTAGAAGAAGATAGTGAGACGAGAGCGATTGCAGAAACGTATGGTGTTCATTTGATTCCATTGGTTGCGCCGACTTCGAATGAACGTGTGAAACGTATCGCAGCCGGAGCTCGTGGATTCGTTTACTGTGTTTCCTCACTTGGTGTAACCGGTGAACGGGCTGAATTTTTCGGCGGGATTGAAGATTTTCTATCTACGGTGCGAGAAGCGGCGAAAGTGCCGATCGTTGTCGGATTCGGTATTTCCAACCGGGAGCAGGTTCAGCGGTTCGAGAAGCTCTGTGACGGAGTTGTTGTGGGGAGTGCCATTGTCCGCACGATTGAAAGCGCGCTGCACCATTTCCAAGAAGATGCTGCTCATCCAGAAGGATTACAGCAAATTGGCGGCTTCGTGGGCCAGCTAAAAGGCAGATAATGAAATCCCTCTAGACACTAGTCTAGGGGGATTTTTAAAAATTACCTATTTACTGTTAAGCGTTAAAGCAGTACACTATTATGTGTTGATCATTGAGACATTTGTCTCTAATGAGTGGCTAAAGCAATATTCCTTCTACATAAAAAGGAACCACATTTTACAACAGTACTAGTTTTGTGGGACAATTACAAAATTCGGACAACTAATTGATGAGGTGGCTACCAATGAAACCGAAACAAACGATTGTACATTTGCCGGTCTATCAACCGGGTAAACCTATTGAAGAAGTAAAAAGAGAGCTGGGATTAACGGAAGTGATTAAACTCGCATCCAACGAAAATCCATTTGGCTCGTCGCCAAAAGCAAAAGCGGCGATTGAAGCGGAAATCGCTAACATCAGCTTGTACCCTGACGGCGGGGCTGTTCAGCTGACAGAAGCAGTGGCTGAGTATCTTGGCGTCGCGACGAATCAACTCATTTTCGGTGCAGGTTCTGATGAGGTTATTCTTATGCTGGCACGCGCTTTCCTCGTACAAGGCGATGAAACGGTGATGGCTTCTCATACCTTCCCGCAATATAAGCACAATTGTGAGATTGAGGGAGCTGTATCCATCGAGATCTCATTGAAGGATGGCACTCACGACCTGGACGGCATGCTGGCTGCTATTACTGAACGCACGAAGATCGTCTGGATCTGTAATCCGAACAATCCAACAGGCACGATGAATACGGATGCGGAAATCAAAGCCTTTTTAGCCAAAGTTCCTGAGCATGTACTGGTCGTTCTGGATGAAGCTTACTGCGAGTACAATACGACGGGAGAATTCCCGGATAGCATCGAGCTGATTGGTCAGTATCGCAATGTCATCGCACTGCGTACTTTTTCGAAAATATACGGTTTGGCTTCCTTACGAATCGGTTATGGCATTGGGCACCCGGATGTGATCCGATCCATTAATCAAGTTCGTGAGCCTTTCAACACGACAAGATTTGCTCAAGCTGCTGCTTTAGCCGCGATTAAAGACCAAGACTTCATCGCAAGCTGTCGCGAAGCGAATACAGCAGGTTTGAATTATTTAACGGAGCAGTTTAACGAAATGGGGTTAAAGGCTTTCCCTGCACACGGTAACTTCGTTATGGTGAATGTCGGACGCCCTGCGGCAGAAGTATTTAATGGTTTACTGCGCAGAGGCATTATTGTCCGTGGCGGACATATGCTTGGCTTCCCGACGTCCATCCGAGTTACCATCGGCTCAAGTGAACAAAATGAGAAATTCATTGCAGCTTTGCAGCAAGTGCTTGCTGAGGTTGCTGTTCAAGCCTAATACAAATTAAAGGTTGATCTCTTATGACGAAAATTGCGATATTTGGTGTAGGGCTTATCGGCGGTTCACTGGCCTTATGTTACAAAGGAAAACCGGGTTTTACCGTTGTCGGCCATTCTCCGAATCCGAAATCGGTTGAGAAACTGCTCAAACGAAACGTGGTTGATGCTGCAACAACGAATATGGCTGAGGCGGTAGACGGGGCTGACTACATTTTTCTCTGCGTGCCGGTTGGGATGTTAGAAGAATATGTTCAGCAGTTGATGAATCTTCCGCTCAAGAAAGGCTGTATCATCACGGACGTGGGGAGCACGAAAGCAACCATTACGGAAAGCGCAGAAACCATAGTAAAAGATGGTGTTTTCTTTATTGGCGGTCATCCAATGGCAGGCTCCGAACGTCACGGCGTTGAGGCAGCATCTTCGCATCTTTTTGAAAATGCCTTCTATGTGTTAACCCCGGCAGAGGGTACACCACAGGCAGAGGTTGACCGCTTAACCGAGCTGCTTAAGACGACGAAAGCACAAATCGTGCAGGTCGGAGCACGGGAGCATGATGATATTGTTGGTGCGATCAGTCACTTGCCGCACATTATTGCGGTTGCGCTGGTTAACCAAGTCAGAGGATATAACGAAACCAACCCGTTGTATCAGAATCTGGCTGCGGGGGGCTTCAGAGACATCACGCGCATTGCCTCAAGCGAGCCGATGATTTGGCGGGATATTTTAGTGAATAATCGACAGGTGCTGCTCAAATTGCTTGTGGATTGGAATCTCGAAATTTCTCGTTTTATTGAACTCATTGAGAATAGTGATGGCGAGGGAATTGTTGAACAATTCCGGATTGCCGGTGAATTCAGAAGCCAACTGCCTGAGCGCAGAAAAGGCATGATCACATCATTGTTTGATATTTATGTTGATATTCCGGATCATCCCGGTATTATTGGTCAAATTACAACACTATTAGGTAATGCTAGAATTAATTTGAGCAATATTCAAATTATTGAGAGCCGCGAAGATGTGCCTGGTATTTTGCGTTTATCCTTCCGTAATCAGGAAGATGCCGATCGCGCCTCAGAGCTGCTGAGCGGGCCTTACGCGGTTCATGTATAGCTGAAATTGTACGCACAAATAAGCTGATTTCTCCTCTTGTAGAACGTCCCAAAAGAGAAGAAATCAGCTTATTTTTTATTCTGTTGAAATCAATTCTCAAATAAAAAACTTCGTGCTATAATGACATCGTTCATATTAATATTACAAACTTCTAAGTGTGGGGCGAACGAGATGAAGCTGTGGATGATGTTAAAAAGCACGTTGATTGTTATTGTTATTTTTGTTAATTTTTTCCCCTCATTTGTAAGTGCGAACAATGTCATCTACTCAAAGGAAGTTGCTGTTCTCGTGTATCATCACATCGATGATCAGGTTGAGGGTTCTGTGACCATTTCAACCAAATTATTTGAGCGGCAGCTAGGTGCACTACAGCGTCAAGGCTACAATTTTATCACGATGGATCAGTTTAAGAGTTTTATGAAAGATGGGGCGAAAATACCGGATAACGCTGTACTAATCACCTTTGATGACGGGTATGAAAGTTTTTATACGAATGCATATCCTATTCTCAAAAAAATGCGTATACCAGCCGTGAATTTTGTGATTACCAAAGATTTGGATAACCCGACAGCGACGTTGCTGCCATCCTTGTCCAGGGATCAAATTAGAAAAATGAGAAAAGAATTCTCAAATATTGATTTTCAACTTCATTCGGATCAATTGCACGCAATGAAAGATGGCAAGCCGATGTTGAACAACAGAATGACAACGAATGGCGTAACCGAGACTCAGGAAGATCTTAAGCAAAGGGTTATTGCGGATACGAAGACATGTATGGCAAAACTTAGAGAGTTGGATGGCGCTAAATCTATCGATTCCTATGCTTACCCGTTTGGCAGCTATGATGATTTCACCATTTCCTATCTGAATGAAGTTGGAGTTAAATATGCGTTCACGACCAAAGCGGGATTAACTTCCAAACAAACGGATCCGATGCAGATTCCGCGTATTAATGCAGGTAGCCCATATATTCGGCCTCATTCCATTAATAATTTAATTAATCAATCCATAAGGAATCAACTGAAATAGAGCATTTCTTCATGTTAAAAAAGAGAAGGTAAACGTTTTCAAAAAAGTGTTGACAGAATGAAACCGTATACATATAATAAAAGTACAGTATGGTTTCTCTCCACTCCTATCCGATAATCGCACCATAAGTGCAGCCGCCAATTTGGCGGTTTTTTTTTTGCTCATAAATACCATATTTTTCTGATATTCATATATAATGGATAGGGTGGGTTGTTGCTTTCAACAGACAAGCATGGAATGTGAATTTTTTTCAACAAATTGTCGAATGGAGCAGGAATTTCGCAATTCATCGAGAAGAATTTAATAGGTCATAATTTACATATTGATCCTTTCACATTTATTTTACAAATGAACGCAACTTTTCACTCTAATTGCAGTACAACATGTATGAGCAGTTGGAGTGGTACCCGGGAACCGTTAGGAGGGTCGCCACGTAATGACCGATTCCCAGTTGATCAGAGAAATCAAGGATGGAAATGTTCAGCTTTATAACGAGCTTATGCGTCGTTACGAGCGTAAAATCCTTGCATTCATCTTTCATATGCTCAAAAGTACACAAATGGAAGCTATTGCTGAAGATTTGTGTAACGAAACGTTTTATAAAGCGTATCGCAGTTTGCACTCTTTTCGCGAAATTGAAGCCTCCTTTTCTACCTGGTTGTATACAATTGCCCGGAATACAGTTTTGAGTGAGCTGCGCAAAAATAAAAGTGTGCAAGTCTCGTTAGAGCAAAGCGGGTTGACGCCCCATGCTTCGTTTGATGCCATGCCGGAGCAAGCCATGCTGCGTAACGAGAAAGTATCGATGGTTCGAGATGCGATTAACAGTTTACCGGAGAAACAACGATCTGCTTTGATATTAAGAGAGTATGATCAGATGGATTATCAGGAAATCGCCAACATTTTAGGTCAAACCGTAAGCTCGGTGAAGTCTCTCTTATTTAGGGCTAGAGCATCAGTCAAGCTACAGTTGGACCCTTACTTCAGTGAACCGATATTCGAAGAATCGAAGGGATGAAACAGCGATGAAGTGTAGTGAGATCCAGGAATTATTTGGGGTTTATTGGGACTTGCCGAATGATGACCTGCGACGTACCGCGGTGGATGAGCATATTGCATCATGCGCCGAATGTGCGGAAGAATTTCAGATTTGGGAAGAAAGTACGATCCTCATACGTACTGCTGCAATCGAGAGCGAACTTCCTGATTATGAACCGATGGTCTCAGGCAAGGTCATGAGTCGAATTTATGAGGATGAATCATGGCGTATTCCGGTTTCCGAGCGCATGTATACGATCTCTTACAAGCTTCGCCGCAACCTTACGGCTGTCATTGCTTTTTGTTTAGCGTTATTCGTATTCAGCTTTTTATTCGCTGTTGTCTATGACGGTACGCCCAAGTCGTCGATAGCTGCGGCCGACAATACGCTATTTGATTTGCAAGCGCCGCAAGCTATGAAGTCGACTGGCTCAGAAACGATGAATGGCCATAAGATGGTAGATGCCGTAGCTAGCCTAAACCCTAGCTTTATGGAACCGTTGCGATTCCATGTAGGGCCGATTCATTCATATCCGCATTATTTGCTTGTTGTATCCATCTTGGGTCTAATTGCAACAATTATTATTATGAACTGGTTATCGCGAACAAAAGCTTAGTGCTCCGGAAGGGGCATTTTTCATTTTATTGACTGATGGAGGAATTGGTAATGACAACGATTGGATTTATCCGGCATGGAAGCACGGAATGGAATCGCCTAGGGAAGCTGCAAGGGCAGTTGGACACGGATTTGACGGATGAAGGAAGAGAACAAGCCAGGTTGCTTGGAATCCGATTAGCCGGCGAATCCTGGGACGGGATCATCTCCAGTGATCTGAAACGAGCGAAGGAAACAGCTCAAATCGTGTCACAGCTATCAGGAATCCCGATTATCGGGACGGATAGCCGGCTTCGCGAGCGGAGATATGGTCAGGTTGAAGGAACTACTGTAGCAGAAAGAGAAGAACGTTGGGGGCCAGAATGGAAGCTTCAGGATTTAGGTCAGGAGTCGGATGATGATCTATGGAAACGATGGTCCGAATTAGAAGGTGAGCTGCTTGAGGCCTATCCGAAGCAGAAGATATTATTGGTTTCACACGGCGGATTCATTGTGCAGGTGCTCAGAGTTTTGCGTATGGATAGCGAGCAATTCCTGCAAAATACGTCTCTAACTATTCTGCTGCGCCAGGAAAAAGGGTGGGAGCTGCAGCTGTACAATTGTTTATCTCATTTGGAAATCGTACACGAATAATTGTGAAATAAGAAGCATGACTCTGTTAATGGGTCATGCTTTTTTTGCGTGGGTTGGAATATTTTCGGGAAAAATTCCCATAATGGTTACTAGAAACCACGGAGCTGAAAGCTTCGCCAAATGGGGGATGTAGATGGAAATGAACCTAGCGGACATGCTCAGCTACGCCGATATCCACGAGCTAGGCCGAATCGCTAACACATATGAGTGTGAGTGCAATGGCCATTCAAAAAACGAGTTGATTCAGTCGATTTTGAGTACAGCCCTGCGCAGAGAGATTTTCGAGAAGCATATTCAAAGCTTAAACTTGGAGGACATCCGATTTTTGAATTCTCTCCTCTTCGATCCTCGCAACGCATTCAGTATTGAAGAACTGATCGCTAGAGTTCAACAGTCACGGTTTCAGAAAGATGAATCAGTTGAATGGAATCCCCGCGACATGGTCATTAAATTTAAGAAACTCGGCTGGTTGTTTAATGGGTATTCCCAACAAACCAAATTTTTGTTTCATGTGCCAAATGATTTGAAACGGAAATTCAGCGATGTGCTTACGGGACAGTTCAAACAGAGTTTGAAACTGACTCCTGAGCCTAATGTTTATCGGGATGAACAATTACTCATTATTGAGGATATCTTTCATTTTTTGACGTTCCTTTCTCAGGTGCAGGAATTGCCTTTAACAGTTGAAGGATCCATGTACAAGAGGCAGCTTCAGCAAATACTGGATCGCTTGTCTGTGCAGGAGGAAATGGTGTCCAAAGGATCTTGGCGCTTCGGATATGGCCGTATGTTTAAAGACTATCCGAACCGATTTTCATTCATCTATGATTACTGCTATTATCGGCAGTTAATCAGCGAGCAAGGTCAAGTGCTCAGTTTGACGGAGGAAGGGAAAGCACGTTTGCTGGAAGGGAAAAAAGAGAATCTGGCGGATGTGTATAAATTCTGGCTCAGGCTCTATAAGAACCCTATTCCCAATGTACAAAGTCTCGCGGGATGGGTTGACCGCCTAAGCGGTCAGTGGGTCACATTAGCCTCTTTAAGCGAAGTGTTATGTAAATTGGTCAAGCCATTTTATTATGACAGTTCGGAATCCATCGTAGAACAGCGTATTTTACAAATGATGATGCATCTTGGGCTTATACGTATAGGAGAAGATCATGAGAATGGCATGGTCGTGCAGGCGACTAAGATGGGCTCTAAAGTGATTCAAGGTACTTTTGTTGCAGAAGAAGACAAGGTTGTCCTTTTTCTGGACCAAGAGAGCGCAAGGTTCAAAGGGGATAGCAAGTAGTAGGTAAAGACACATTCCTAATCAAGCGGGCTTTTGAACGAAGCGCGAATGTACGGAGTGAATATGATAAAAGTAGGAGCACACAGGGGTTGGCAGACACCTAGGAACGGACTTTCATGTTTTTGCGAAAAAGAAGCTCCTGACAAACCGCGTACACATTTGGAGGTAGGTCTCATGGGAAAAATGAATGTATCTAACAACGCGCTGCTGGCACTTTTCGCGGAAATGGTTTGGGATGATGCCATTCGCAAATATAAAGAACAGAATCTCTACAAAGAGATTGATCTTGCATTAGCAAAAGGGGATCAACCGACATTCCTTGCTCTTACATCTGAGCTTAAAATGCTGCAATCTTCAGGATAATGATCGTGGTGGCAGCCACAATAGGGACGAAAGACATGTGAAACCATTTCACATGTCTTTTTTTGCTGGAAAGATGACAAAAAAGAACTATTTTGTTACTCCATACGTCGATTATTTAGACTATATTGCGACGCAAAAGGAGAATACAAATGAGAAAGCTCTTGAAAACCATGCGGAAACGGAAAGTTTTATCATCGTTTCTTCTATTTACTTTACTCGTTGTCGGGGCAGCATCCGGCTATGCCGCTTTTCTGATGAATAAATGGAATCATGCCTTGGATCAAATAGCGGCTCCTATCGTACCTGCTGCAAATGAAATCCATACAAGCGATTACCCTGTATCGCAGACGTCCCAAACATCCGATACGATTGAGAAGGAAGAGAAACCGCTTACCCTGCTATTAACGGCAATTGACGAGCGGTCAGGCAGCGAAGGATCGTTAAATACGGATGTTATGATGCTTTTTCGTGTAGATCCGGTAACTCATCAAGGTACAGTAGTATCGATTCCTAGAGACCTTGAAGTATCTGCAGAAAAGTCCGGTTTAGAAACCTCCCATAAAGCTAATTATTTCTATGCGTATAACTATAATAAGAACAAAGAAACGGCTCTTGATGAAACGAAGCAGTTGTTCAGCAGGATTTATCAAGTTCCGATTGATCATATGGCTGTTATTAATTTCGATGGGTTCCGCAAGCTTATCGATCAGTTAGGCGGTATGATGGTTGATGTTGATATGGATATGAAATACCAAGATGAGAGTGATGGAACAAATATCAATTTGAAAAAAGGCATGCAGCGCTTAAATGGCAAACAAGTGCTTGATTTTATTCGCTATCGCAAATCGAATTTGGGTACAGCAGAATCGTCAGATTTGGAGAGGAACCAGCGAGAGCAGTTTGTGCTTAATGAATTACTTGATAAATTAACTTCAGTGAATGGTGTAACCGCGTGGGGGAAGGTGCTCGATATTATGGGAAGTTCCATTAAAACAGACATCCCGGCGGATGAACTTCGCACATTAACCAAATCGTACCGTGACTATAAGCCAGCTAATGTCCAGTACATTCACCTGGATGGGACATGGGAAAGTCCCTACGTGGTCGTGAAACAGCAGGATTTGGAGGAAGCGCTGGAAGCACTGCGCGGTCAAACGGACAGTTTGAATGACAGTTCAATCGACAGTTCAATTGACAGCTATTTGCAGACAGATTAAAGTGTACAAGAAGCGATGGCTATTGCTACATAGCAAATGCATTTTTGGTAAAAGATAGAGGGGGAAGCACGGTTGAAGTTTAATGAGATTTCTGCGCAAGAATGGTACGATTTAAAACCATACTTGGACACATGTTTGCTGCCAGTAACGGGGTTGACCGGATTCGAAGACCCCGCGCAAGTAACTTTGGCGTTGGAACAGCTCCGAGATGCACTGGAAAGCATCGAAATTCCATACAAAGGTAGGGTAGTAACGTACCCGGCGCTTCATTATATGACGGCGGTGAGCATAAGGGACCAGCTAGAAGCCCTTTCCATTCATTTAAAAAGGATGGGATTCCGCTATGTCATCGTACTGACCATACATACGGAAGCTGCAAGCTGGAAGGCAGATCAAACCGATTTGTTGATTGCTGTCGACATGGAGCAGTGGGAGAGCAAAGCTGAACAGATCAAATCAAGTATTTCTAAGCAAGTTCAGCACTTATGGCAGCATAGTGATTAACTTTAGCTGGTAAGCGTATTATTGGAAAAAAAATTGCACAGGATAAGGGAAGTAATGGCGTACATTGGCTGCCAAAAAGTTGTGACAATTTCGTTAAAATTTGTCCGAACGCCAAGTTTTCAATGGCTCAAAAGGAGTTCTGGATTCTTGACGACCTAGTAGTCGTAGGATATTATTAGTAATGTCCTAGTTATGTAGTGTAATGTCGAACGACACGTGATAGAGGTAACTGACGTCCGAGAGGGTTGGACATCGGCCAATGTAGGAGGGTAGACCTGAGAATGAGTGATCATAACAATCACAATGAAGAACAGCATGGGAAGAAACCCGGGACTAAACGCGAAATGTCTCGTCGACAATTTCTATCCTACACCCTAGGTGGCGCTGGAGGATTCATGGGGGCCGGCATCATTATTCCGATGATTCGGTTTGCGGTAGATCCTGTACTTCAGAAGAAGTCAGAATCAGACTGGGTTAAAGTTGTCGAAGAAAGTAAAATTACAAATGTACCACAATCGTTTACGTTCCAAGTTCATCAAGTGGATGGTTGGTACGAAAGTGACGCTGAATTGGTTGCGTGGATTTCCAAAGACAGCAGCGGCAAGCTCTTTGCATTGAATCCTACTTGTAAGCACCTTGGATGTACGGTCAACTGGAACGATAACCCGGCTTACAAAGATCAGTATTTCTGTCCTTGTCATGGTGCTCACTATACGCAAGATGGTAAAAACCTTGCCGTCGCACCAAAACCTTTGGATGAATACACAACCAAAGTTGAGAATGGGTTCGTTTATGTGGGACAACTGCATGCTAACACAAGAGTATAAGGAGGCGTCACAGTCAGATGTTTAAAAACGTATACAACTGGATTGACGAACGTCTTGATATTACGCCTATGTGGAGGGATGTAGCAGATCATGAGGTTCCAGAACACGTAAACCCTGCTCATCATTTTTCCGCTTTCGTGTATTGCTTCGGCGGATTGACGTTTTTCATTACAGTCATTCAAATCTTATCAGGTATGTTCTTAACCATGTATTACACACCTGATATCATCAATGCTTATGCAAGCGTTGACTACTTACAACATAAAGTAGCTTTCGGTGTTATCGTCAGAGGTATGCACCACTGGGGAGCTAGTTTAGTTATCGTAATGATGTTCTTACATACCCTGCGCGTGTTCTTCACAGGTTCTTACAAAGCACCACGTGAAATGAACTGGGTAGTAGGCATGCTCATTTTCTTCGTTATGTTAGGTCTAGGTTTTACGGGATACCTGCTTCCATGGGATAACAAAGCATACTTTGCTACACAAGTAGGTATGAAAATTGCAGCGTCCGTGCCTTTAGCGGGTCCGTACATTGAAACGTTGCTGCAAGGCGGAAGCATCGTTGGTGCGCAAACACTAACTCGTTTCTTTGCCATTCACGTGTTCTTCCTGCCTGGCGTTCTGCTCGCTTTGCTTGCTGGACACTTCTTCATGATTCGCAAACAAGGTATTTCCGGACCGCTATAAATTAGGGAGGGGCGAATAGCGTGGCGCATGGTCATAAGTCAGACGAGAAAATCGTTTACGTAGGGGATTCCCGCGTAATTAAGAAAACACAAGAACAAAGATTAATCCCTCGCGATTACTCTGCGTATCCGGGAAAATCGGAAGCCTTTATTCCAAACTTCTTGTTAAAAGAGTGGATGGTAGGGGTCGTTGTACTAGTCGGTATGTTAGTGTTAGTCATGTCCGATCCGGCTCCGCTAGGTTATCCTGCGGATCCTAAGAATACAGCGTTTATTCCGATGCCTGACTGGTACTTCTTGTTCATGTATCAATTGTTGAAATACCCGTATACATCCGGTGATTATGTAGTACTTGGAGCGGTTGTTGTACCTGGTTTGCTGTTCGGTGGCTTGATGCTGGCTCCTTTCTTGGATACAGGCAAAGAGCGTCGCTTCTACAGAAGACCAATCGCTTCAAGCTTGATGATTTTATCTCTAATCGCTTGTACATACTTGACGTACACATCTTGGGATCACTACCAATTTGAGTTGAAAGAGAAAAACATCATTCCTGAGCACATCAAGCGTGAGGAAGAATTGCACGCTAACAAAGGCGCAGCTGCTGGCGGCGGCGCGGCGAAGGATACGAAGAAAGCTCCTGCTATTGTAGCAGCAGATGATCCGGGTGCAGAAATCTACAAAAAAGCAACTTGCTTGTCCTGTCATGGTGCTGGACTTAAAGGGATGCCGGCTTCAGGCGTACCGGCGCTGCTTGGCGTAGGTGACAAACATTCGCAAGATGAGATTTTGAACATTGTCAAGAACGGTAAGGGTAACATGGGTAAACAATATCAAGCCAACATTGATAAAGGCTTAACAGATGCCGATATCACTAAGCTTACTGAATGGTTATCCAAACAAAAAGCCCAATAAAATAGGGAAACCTGATCGCGAAAGCGGTCAGGTTTTTTTAAATCACCGGAGGAGGAGCTTGCTTGCATCAAGGCATATCCATTTCGTATTTTTGGAGTAAGGATTTTTTGTTAAGCAAAACGATGCTGTGGCTGTTTTTCATTATGAATCTGCTTGGCACTGTGTATGGTTATGAGTGGTATTGGCTTCAAATGGTGGCCACAATTGCCGAAAAGCCGCTTTGGTACGTCTATTTTGTACCTGATAGCCCGACAGCCAGTTTATTTTTTACCTTGTCGGTCGGTTACTTACTCATAGATCGTTCGAGAGGCAGCCGGTCCGGGAAAGTGTATCAAGCCATTAGAGGCTTTGTGGAAGCCTTCGCACTTATCACTTCATTTAAATACGGCATATGGGCAGTTACCATGATTTGGGCAGGCGCTTGGCAAGGTGTTCCTGTTGGCTGGGATGGTTGGATGCTTACGTGCTCACATTTGGCTATGGCAGTGGAAGTGCTATTATTTGTTAGATGGTATACATACCGGATCCCGGCTATCCTGCTTATTGCCTGCTGGACACTGTGGAATGACTTCATGGATTACGAAAGAGGGGTATTCCCTAGATTGCCTGAAGTGCTTGTAAACAACTACTATAGAACCATAGAAGGCTTTACAATCAGCTTAAGCATTATAGGTATTTTGATAGCTTTCATCTGTTTGGGTTTACGTCAGAAGAAACAACGATAATCACATAACCGATGGTCTAAATTGGGACGAACCTCCATATGATGATGGTGAAGGAGGGGATGTCCCATGTTTATGTTTACCGGGGGAATTAAACGACTGACAGCCACGCTTTTGCTGGCAGCAGTCGTAAGTATAAGTTCTGCATGCGCAGCCAGCACCAGCACGATTGGACAAGCCGCTAAACCCGTAGATCCAGAACAGTTGAAGCGGGTTGAGTTCTTGAATCAAATTGCTGATGAGATGTACAAGCAAACGATGGACGGCCAAGTGCTTGAGGCACGGAATAAGCTGATGCAAATGTCAGATCAAATTCCAAAGATACAATTTGAAGGAATAACCTCTGTAGAGGGGCTAAATGCACTTACCGAAACCATTACGCAGGCCAAGAGAGTTTACAGCGCCGCGAGCTACTCACCGGAGGAAGCTCAAATGGCTGTAGCCAAAATTCGACTTGCAACGGATGCCCTAACCCATAAAAATCAGCCCATGTGGCTGCAATATTATAAAGTGCTGCAGAATGACACGGCTGCATTGACACAAGCTGTCAAAGCTGGCAAACAACAAGAGAGCATTGCGGGCTTCGGGAAGCTTTCTCAGCATATTGCTATTATTCATCCTTCATTATTGATAAGCCGGGATGCTTCCTCTGTCGAGAAGCTTGACTCTGTCGTTGTGTTTTTAAGGAAAAACATTAATAGTCAACCGATGATTGGCCGTCAAGTGGAAACAGGGCTGGAGCATTTAGGTCAAGTGCTGGACGAATTATTTTTGAAAAATAAAGATGCAATTGCTTTCGTACCTATAACTGACCCTAAGCATCCGATCATCTGGTCTGTTGGGATTGGACTGATCATCGTCAGCGTTTTATCTTTCGTGGGCTGGCGAATGTACCAATCCGGTCGGCACATCGTTCCAATTAAGCATTCGCGAGCGCAGGAGCAGGAATTCGGCGATTAAAATAAAAAGGTTGAGCAGATGGTAAAATCTGCTCAACCTTTTTTATTGCGCTTTAAAGCCCTCGCCTATGACGTCATGGACTTCCCCAATGATGATAAAAGCGCGAGAATCGATGGATTGAATGAGCTCGCGAAGACGTCTAGTTTCATGGCGATACACGACGCAATACAATACTTCTTTATTGTTACCGGAATATGCGCCCCTGGCAGGGAACAACGTCACGCCTCTGTCTAATACCTTTGTAATAGCTTCAGATAAAGGCACGGCTTGATCGCTTATAATCGTAAAAGCCTTAGCAGCATGAGCGCCTTCGGAGATGTAATCAATGAGGCGCGAAGTGACAAAGACGGCTACAAGTGAGTAGAGGACTTTTTCCTTCGGCAAATAGAGGAAGGAAGAACCAATGACGATAACGTCAATAATTAAGATGACTTGTCCAACGCTCCAGCCCCTCTTCTTATTTCCGATACGAGCCAGGATGTCTGAACCGCCTGTCGTGCCGCCGAATCGAAAGACTAGGCCAAGTCCGGTGCCCAGCGTAAGCCCGGCATATAATGTAGCCAGAAAGTAATCCTGGGTGGTATGAAATGGGATGAGCCAATTGTTATGTATGAGCTGTTCCATCACCCAGAGGAAAAACGATAAGGAAACTACGCCATAAATCGTGTACAGCATCGGGCCTTTTCCGAAAACACGCCACCCGAGATAAAATAAGGGGATATTACATAACAAGGTTGAGATTGATGGAGGAACGTTAAATACATATTTCAGCAGCAGAGCTACGCCCGTAACGCCGCCTTCCATGAGCTCATTTGAAATGACAAAATAATGTAAACCAAATGCATAAATCGCGGTGCCAATCGTAATGGCAAGTACATTTGTAAATTGATCAGATAATTTTTCCTTGAAAATCATTTCGTTTCCTCCAAACCTCATGCTTCGCTTCTGTCAAAAAAATTTGTCAACTTTTCTTGTTTAGTTTAACATAGTAATGATATCTTGGTGAAGAAGAAGGAAAGAAGGGTGAACATGTCGGAACGCACGCTGAAAGATATACAGAAAGAAGTCGATACTTATATTTCCCAGTTCAAGGAAGGATATTTCAGTCCTTTGGCTATGCTCGCAAGAATGTCCGAAGAAGTGGGGGAGTTAGCCCGTGAAGTGAACCATACCTACGGTGAGAAACCGAAGAAAAGCACGGAAGCGGACAACTCGATTGAGTTGGAACTCGGCGATATTATGTTTATAACGATCTGTTTCGCGAACTCACTCGGGATTGATTTGACGGAAGCGCATGATAAAATCATGCATAAGTTCAATACGAGAGATGCGGGTAGATGGACTAAAATTAACACCGAAATTACATAAGCTTCATAAACTATACCATCCCCTCTGAAGGGAGACTCTCTTTCGATAAGGAGGATGGGCAGATGAATGGAGAAGATCAAATACAGAAAGCGTACGAATCTATACTTTCACAAGACTTCGAAAAAGCCATCGAATGGTTTGAAAAAGCGATAATCGCAGAACCCGACAATGCTGCCTATCACTACAAACTATCGATAACTTATGGAAGAAACAATAAGCTGAGCAATGCCATTGAACACGCGTCAATAGCTACTCAGTTGGAACAAGACAATCAAGTGTACCGTTATCATTTGCAAGTGCTGCATGCCAGAGAATTAGTTGATAAAGCTCGCAGGCAGTTAAGCACGCAATCCGAACATGCGGAAAGAGCGATTTTTTTGCTGAAGGAAGCGATTGTGCTCGATCCTTTGACGATTGAAGCTTATCTAATACTTGGGGAAGCTTTCGCTTTCCGAAATGATTACGGGAGAGCTTATCAAACGGTTATGGAAGCCATTCGATTGGAGCCGAATCACGAACTAGCTAAGCAGCAGGCTGCTCGCTACCAGCAAAAGATGAAAAATAGAGTCTGAAACATACACAAAGGAGAAACATCGTCATGGATCGTAAAATTCGAGTAGCCGTCATTGGGGCAAGTGGAAGAATGGGGAGAGAGGTCGTTAAGACCGTGCTCACGGAGTCCGATATGGAATTAGTGGCGGGGGTAGACCGCTCCTCAGGCCCAATTGATCTTGGAAGAATGGTAGGGTTTGAAGAATGCGGCGTCAAAATGAGCAATGATTTGGAACTTGCACTAACCGAATCCAAACCGGATGTATTAGTAGATTTTACGGGTCCGCAAACGGCGTTTTCACATACAAGTTTAGCGATTCGGTTAGGCATTCGTCCCGTAATGGGGACTACGGGATTTACACCGCAGGATATTGCTGAGTTGGACAAGCAGTGTCAGGATAAAGAAATCGGTGGAATTATAGCACCTAACTTTTCCATTGGAGCTATTCTGATGATGAAATTTGCTGCGCAAGCCTCCAAATATTTCCCTCATTTGGAAATTATCGAGTATCACGGTGACCAGAAGTTAGATGCACCTTCAGGAACTTCAGTGAAAACCGCTGAACTTATCTCAGAAGTGAGAGAAGAGATCAGACAGGGTAATCCCAAAGAAGAAGAAACGATTGAAGGTTCCCGCGGCGGGTATTACAATGGGTTTAGAATACATAGCGTACGTCTACCGGGTATTTTTGCTCAACAGGAAGTCATTATGGCTGAACAAGGGCAGGCTCTTAAGATTAGACATGACTCTTATGACCGTGCTGCCTATATGCCGGGCGTAGCGATTGCTGTTCGTAAAGTAATGACATATAGCGGTATGATTTATGGATTCGAGCATTTTATAGATTAAGAAAGTCCTAGGGGAGTGGAAGTCAGAATGTTAAATATCGCGCTAATCGCTCACGACCGTAAAAAAGATGAGATGGTCAATTTCGTTACGGCGTATGAACATGTCTTTGCAGGTCATAAATTATATGGAACAGGCACGACAGGACAGAGAATCATGGATAATACGAAACTCGATGTCCATCGCTTTATGTCGGGGCCACTTGGCGGTGACCAGCAAATCGGTGCTTTGGTTGCTCAAAATGAAATGGATTTGATCATCTTTTTGCGTGATCCGTTAATGGCGCAGCCGCATGAGCCGGATATCATTGCTTTATTGCGCCTATGCGATGTTCAAGGAATCCCTTGCGCCACCAATATCGCCACGGCGGAAATTCTCGTTAAAGCGCTCGATCGCGGGGATTTTGCTTGGAGAGAACTCGTACATAAATATAAACCGGGTCTTGAATAAGATGAGTGAACAATTAGATATTCTTATTTTTGGCGCGCATGCAGATGATGCTGAGATTGGAATGGCCGGGACGATTGCGAAGCATACCGCATTGGGTTACCGTGTGGGCATTTGCGATTTGACCTATGCAGAGATGTCCTCAAATGGGACGGTCGAGACAAGGAAAGAAGAAGCGGAGCAAGCGGCACAACAGTTAGGATTGACGGTGCGAACAAATCTCGGGTTACCGGATCGTGGCTTGTTCGTGACTCCCGACCATATTGAACGAATAACGGCGGAAATTCGGAAATACAAACCTAGAATCGTCTTCGCTCCTTATTGGCAGGATCGCCATCCCGATCATATTGCTTGCTCGGCGCTTGTTCAAGAAGCTGTCTTTAATGCCAAACTGCGCAAATATTTGCCGGAGTCTGATCCAGTCCATGTGGAGAACATGTATTTTTATTTTATAAATGATGTGTATGAAGCTGACTTTATTGTCAATGTAACAGATTATTATGAGACCAAAAAGGCTGCGCTGAGCGCTTATCGTTCGCAGTTTACAACGGGGCAAGGTACCGTAGCGACACCGCTGAATCAAGGCTATGTAGAGCGTGTAGTGGCCCGTGACCATTTATTGGGACAAAAGCGGATGCTTCAGTATGCAGAAGGTTTTGTTTCTAAACTGCCTATGGTGGTAGATCGATTCGATTGATCTGGAAAAGAGGTGCAAAATGAGCGATAAACTTAAAAGCGATAAACTTAAAATTGGAATTACGTGTTATCCGACGTTAGGCGGTTCAGGCGTTGTAGCAACAGAACTCGGCAAGCTGCTTGCCGAAAAAGGGCATGAGGTTCATTTTATTACGCACAGCATGCCGTTTCGCCTGGGTAAATTCCATAAAAATATATTTTATCATGAAGTGGAAGTCAGTCAGTACTATGTATTCCGTTACCCTCCTTATGATCTTTCCCTTGCAAGCAAACTTGCCCAAGTGGCTAAGATGGAAGAGCTTGATCTGCTTCATGTTCACTACGCCATTCCACATGCCGTGTGTGCACTGCTTGCTAAACAGATGGTTGGCAGCAAGCTGAAGGTCGTCACTACGCTTCACGGAACGGATATTACAGTGCTGGGTCAAGATCAATCCATTTCAGATTTGATTCAATATGCGATTAATGAGAGCGATGCGGTTACGGCAGTATCGAAGGATTTAATTAAGGAAACTAGGGAATTACTGGATATTGAGCGTGATATCGATTTAACCTATAACTTTGTTGATAAAAGGGTGTATTACCCGAGAGATGTTACGAAACTTCGTGGAGAGTTTGCAAGACCGGAAGAAAAGATCCTCATTCATATTTCCAATTTCAGACCGGTCAAGCGCGTTCAGGATGTCGTGGATATCTTTGCGAATGTAAGCAAGAGAATTCCTTCAAGGCTTCTGTTTGTGGGAGAAGGACCTGATTTGTCTAAAATGATTGCCAAGGTGAAGGAGCTAGGTCTTACCGATAAAGTCACGTTCTGCGGCAAGCAGGATGACGTCTCCCAGGTAATTTCCCTGGCGGATGTTATGCTTCTGCCATCGGAGAAAGAAAGCTTCGGATTGGTTGCCCTGGAAGCTATGGCTTGCGGTGTGCCTACCATCGGGTCAAATGCAGGAGGAATTCCAGAGTTGATTACTCATGGGGAAACCGGATATCTAGCCGAAGTCGGCGATACGGATGCGATGGCAGATCATGTCGTGAACCTGCTCAGCAACCAAGTACTGTATGAGCAAGTGGTGCAAAATTGTTTGGACCGTGCGAGATACACGTTTTGCAATGATATCACCACACAACAGTATGAAGAAATTTATTATCGCGTATTGCGAAGAGAACTTCCGGAATCTCACCGGATTACAGCCTCGTCCTGTCAATAAGAGGATGTACGCTGGATAGGAGTAACATGTTGGATGCTGGGAAAATTTTGGAGGAAGATCGAGGAGCATCCTATGTGCTGGCTAAGCTTACAGAAGCAGGTTATGAAGCCTACCTCGTAGGAGGCTGTGTACGGGATGCCGTGCTTGATCGGCCGATTAAAGATATCGATATCGCGACGTCGGCCTTGCCGGAGCAGGTGATTGCCTGCTTCCCGCGGACGGCGCCGACGGGGCTTCAACACGGAACGGTCACCGTCATCCTGCAGCAGGGGACGTATGAAGTGACGACGTTCCGCCAAGAGGCGGAGTACGAGGGCTTTCGCCGCCCGACTTCCGTCGAATATATCTCCGACTTGACGGAGGATCTGAAGCGGCGCGATTTCACCATGAACGCGATGGCGATGGACCGCGGAGGCGAAGTGATCGATCCGTTTGCAGGGCAAAAGGATCTCGCTTTAGGCGTGCTCCGCTGCGTAGGCAAAGCGGAGGAGCGTTTCGGCGAAGATGCGCTGCGCATGCTTCGCTGCATTCGTTTTGCCTCGACCTACGATCTGCAGGTCGAGGAGAGCACGTGGCAGGCGCTGCTTGCGCAAGCTCCGCTGCTGCGCCACATTGCCATGGAGCGCGTGCGTAGCGAGCTCCAGCGTATGATTGACGGCCCGGCCCCTGCGCGGGCTGTCCGGCTGCTTCTGGCGAGCCGCCTGACGGCGCACCTCAAAAAGCAGCTTCCGCTGCCTTTTGAGCGGTGGCTAGCCTGGGATGACGCGCTGGACGCAGTCAGCGCGCTGGAAGAGCAGCATGACCGCTGGTCCATGCTGCTGATGCTCCTGGAGGTGCCGGCGGACGTGGTCCGCACGGCGCTCCAGGAGCTGACTTTCTCCCGCGCCGACGGCGACGCGGTAGAGGCTGTGCTGGCCCTGCGCGAAGCAGTGGCCGCCTCAGCTGCAGACCCTGCTCCGCTGGAGCGGGTCTGGAAGCTTGGCGCGGTGCGCAGCGGCATAGCCGCCGCCCGCGCGCTGCTGCGGCTGCTGCGTGCGCTGCAGCCCATAGCCGATCAGCGCGGCGAGCTCGCGCTGTTTCTGGAAACCACCGCGCCGGAGCTGGTGCGCCGCGGGGAGGATTGGCTGAGCGAGGTACCTTGCTTCAGCCTGAAGGAACTCGCCATATCCGGCAAGGATTTGGCGTCAGAGCTGGGCATGCAGCCTGGCCCATGGATGGGCAAGCTGCTGCAGGACCTGCTGGAACGGACCGCGCTCGGCGAATTGCCGAACGAGCGGGAATTGCTTTTACAAGCCGCGCGTGCTGCGAAGTAGCAGTGCGCGTGGTTTTTTACTTTTGTTTTTTCAATTAGTCTTTAATTGGAGTGAAAAAGATGAATGAGCGGATTTTAGAACTATTTCAAGAGTCCCCGGAAGCTTATGTGTCTGGTGAGGAGATTAGCCGTAGATTAAACGTGAGCCGTACGGCGATTTGGAAGCATATCGAAGAACTGCGGGCCGCTGGTTATGAGTTTGAGGCAGCTCCCCGCAAAGGATACCGGTTGGTGAGCAAGCCGGATAAATGGCAGGTGGCCGAACTGCTGCAGGGATTGAAGACCAAAGTACTCGGACAAAAAGTGCATGTGTATGGCGAAGTTGACTCCACACAGACGATTGCACACGCGCTGGTAGCTTCAGGGGCTTCTGAAGGCACGCTAGTGCTTGCCGAGGCACAAACAGCCGGGCGTGGCCGAATGGGGCGCGCATGGCATTCTCCGGCAGGCAAAGGGATCTGGATGAGTCTGGTGTTAACGCCAAAGGTGCCTGTTTACTTCATGCCTCAACTAACTTTGCTGAGCGCAGTCGCTCTCTGTCGGTCGATTCAGAAAGTATGCCGCGTGGACATTGGGATCAAATGGCCGAATGATTTGCTGATCAAAGGGAAGAAAGTCAGCGGTATTTTGCTGGAAAGCAGCGGCGAGGATGAGCGGCTGAAATATGTCATTGCCGGAATTGGGATCTCCGTGAATTTGAAAGTCGAAGACTATCCGGAGGAATTGCGTTCCATTGCAACTTCCTTGGCGATTGAATCAGGAACGGAAATCAAAAGAGAAACGTTGGTACAAGCCTTTCTTTTAGAATTCGAAGAGCTGTATGCTTTGTACTTGCAAGAAGGCTTCTCCCCAATACGATTGCTTTGGGAAGCTTTGAGTGTCACGCTCAAGCGTCCTATCCGAACACACACACCTATGGGTGTGATTGAAGGTATTGCGGACTCTTTGGATGACTCAGGCGCGTTAACGGTGATTAAAGGGGACGGAGAGAAAATCAAAGTTTATTCCGGCGATATTGAACTGCGGTAGAAAAGTTGAGGTATCAATTGGAAGCTATATTTGGTATAATTGAATAACGAGGCGGTATCCTTAAAGGAACTGCACTTGCTGCTATACAAGCGTAGTAACATGTTCAACTCAGCCAAATAATGAGTAAACAAGAGGTTGGATTCTGCTCTGAGCCTACGGGACCGAGACAGAAGAATCATTGGATTCTTTCTGCATGCGATCCTTTTAGCTCTTAGCTAAAAGGTTTTTTTATTTTATATGAGGAAGCTGGGATACAAATGGAAAAACGAAAGCCGCTAACAACAGCCAGAATGAGAAAAATGAAGCAAGACGGTGTACCGATTACGATGGTAACGGCTTACGATTACCCGTCAGCTCGCTTGTCGGAAGAAGCCGGCGTAGATGTGATCCTCGTTGGAGATTCACTGGGAAATGTTGTATTGGGGTATGACTCGACCCTGCCTGTGACGCTCGATGACATGGTCTATCATACACGTGCTGCCGTACGCGGCGCTTCGAACACGTTTATCGTAGCGGATATGCCATTCTTTACGTATCACGGAAGCTTGGACACCACACTCAAAGGTGTCGCTCGATTAATGCAAGAAGGTGGCGCGAAAGCGGTGAAGCTTGAAGGCGGAGCTGAGATCGCGGCAACAGTCAAAGCGATCACAGAGGCCGGGGTGCCTGTTATCGGCCATCTTGGCTTAACCCCGCAGTCCGTTCATCAACTCGGCGGTTTCCGCGTACAAGGCCGCAGCTCAGAGCAAGCAGAGAAGCTGCTTAGCGATGCGAAAGCCATTGAGGAAGCGGGAGCATTCGCAATTGTGCTGGAGCTGGTTACCGATGAGCTGGCCGAATGGATCACCAAGCAGTTATCGATCCCGACAATCGGCATTGGGTCCGGGGTTCACTGTGACGGGCAAGTTCTGGTCTACCATGATCTTTTACAGTATGGTTCTGACAGTGCGCCCAGAAAGTTTGTAAAAGCTTACGCGAATATCGGGGAAACTATCCGTGAGGGCATTCGTGAATATGTTAAAGAAGTGAAAGAGCGGGCGTTCCCTACACAGGAAAATACGTTCCACATGGATAATGATGTAGTTCAATATTTGTACGGCGATAAGGAGTAGTGAGCGGTCATGAAAGCGATCCAGACGATGGAAGTGATTCATTCGATTGCCGATTTGCGTTCCCGGATTCGGGAATACCGACGTAAGAATGATGGATCTGTAGGTTTTGTGCCTACAATGGGTTATTTGCACGAAGGACACGCCAGCTTGCTGCGTCAAGCGCGGTCACAGAGCGGGCTTGTGGTTTTAAGTATTTTCGTCAATCCGCTGCAATTTGGTCCTGGGGAGGATTTTGAGCGATATCCACGCAATACAGAGCGGGATCTTGAGGTGGCTGAGGCAGCCGGCGCTGATCTTGTTTTTATGCCCTCTGTAAGTGAAATGTACCCGACTCCAACACGTACGACGGTTGCGGTGTCAGGGCTTACCTCGAGGCTCTGCGGAGCTTCGAGGCCGGGACACTTCGACGGTGTTGCGACTGTGGTTAGCAAGCTGTTTCATATCGTACAGCCGGATCAAGCATTTTTTGGACTGAAGGATGCCCAGCAAGTTGCCGTCATTCAGCAGATGGTGCAGGATCTGAATTTGCCGGTCGACATCGTCCCTTGCCCAACCCTGCGCGAAAAAGATGGCCTTGCTATGAGTTCACGCAATGTGTATCTATCGGACGAAGAGCGGAAACAAGCGTTAGTCTTGTCCCAAGCTTTGGATAAAGCAAAGGAATTCGTGCAATCTCGAACTAACTTCAATGCTGCCGAGCTTGAAAGCCTGGTTAAGAGCCATATCGCAACAGCGCCATTAGCTGTTATTGATTATGCGGAAGTACTCGCATTTCCGACGTTGGAACCTTTTGAGAACAGCACTCATACCGATTCAATCATTCTTGCACTTGCCGTTAAATTCGGCAAAACACGTCTAATCGATAATGTCATTATACAATTGAGGAAGTGAAGTTTATGTTTCGCACAATGATGAAAGCTAAGATCCACCGCGCTACCGTAACAGAAGCAAATTTGAACTACATTGGAAGCATCACGATTGATGAGGATTTGCTTGATCTTGTTGACATGCTGCCCAATGAGAAAGTGCAAATCGTTAATAACAATAACGGTGCACGCCTTGAAACGTATATCATTGCAGGCCCACGCGGGACGGGAGTCGTCTGTTTGAACGGTGCCGCGGCACGTTTAGTGCAAGAAGGAGATACGGTCATTATTATGACTTACGCCATGATGACTGATGAAGAAGCCAAGAAGCATCAACCAACGGTTGCAATCATGGGAACAAATAATAAAGTAGCCCAATTGTTAAAAGCAGAGGAGCATTCCACCATCCTTTAAGATGGTCCTGTCCATGCATGAAATCGGCTCTGTTTACAAAGAATGAGGGTAAGCTTTCGAAGCAAAGGTGGGATGCCAAATGTTTAAGCATTTATTTTCCACAATGAACGAGGTTTTGGAAGAAATCCAAAAAGAATATCCGAATAGTGATGTGGAGAAGAGAGCGGAGCTTGACGAACAGTTGCAAGTGTTGAAGACAATGAGTGATGAGTTCATTGAGGCGTGGCTGCTTTTTGAGGAGAAGCTGGGAAAGTTTTATGGGGCCGTGCCGATCAGTACCCAAACCCTTCATAAAGAACTGATGGATCTCGATCTGTCCGGGAAACAAACGGATGAATTTGTCCGGGGGCAAGGATACTACAAGCTTTATATGTATGATCAAGCGATCAAAGAGTTTGAGGTCTTGATTCGTAGGCAGCCTGATTTTTTGTTGGCAAGAGTCTATTTGGCGATGGGGCATCTGCGTAAAGGGGAGTTTGGAGAGGCGTACAGGCACTTCAAATTCCTCCTGCCTCTAACGGATAATTCCAAGATGAAAGCTATTTCCTATAACGCCATGGGAGTCATACAGGTGCAGAATCAGAATATAGAAAAAGCTTTCGAGTATTTTCAAAAAGCGTACCATACGGACCCATCATGTATGGAGCCTCTCATCAATCTGGACGAGTCCTGAAACCAAAGTGGCGATCAGGTATTCCCTTTTCCTAATAAGATTTGGTATGCTAGGAGAAGTGCAGGACGAAGGGATTGAAGATACACGTCATGAAATTTGCAGTTTTGGATTTTGAAACGACAGGAAGTCAGCCTACGGATGAGATCATCCAAGTTGGACTGGTCATTATAGATCAATTTCAAATTATCGACAGGTATACTTCTCTGGTTCATCCAGGGATGGGTATACCTTCTTCCATTACGACACTTACTGGCATTACGGATGAGATGGTTGCTGACGCTCCCACGCTTGATCAAGTGATGTCGGATATGTTCCCACTTTTGTTTGATTGCGTGCTTGTGGCGCACCATGCAGCATTTGACGTTTCTTTTTTGCAAAGGGGACTGACCAAAACCGGGTACCCGCCATTTTCAGGCCGAGTACTGGATACGATGGATATGCTCCGCATATTATTCCCATCGATTTCCAGTCTTCAGTTGAGCATGGTAGCCGGTTTGTTTGGCATTGACCATGAACGGCCTCATCAGGCTGACAGTGACGCGGAGGTCACAGCTGAAATCTGGATCAGGTGTCTGGAAAGGCTGATTGGACTGCCTCTCCTTACGGTTCAACGGCTGCAGCATATTTTTGAAAATAGCTCCAGCGATTTGGGTTGGTTTTTAGACGAAATATGTTTATATAAAGAATCGATTACGAGCATTGACACGGATACGAATCGTTATTTCCGCCAATTCACACTGAATGTCACCGATTGGGGCGAAGAAGATGACATCCGCGGCGCTTCGGATGAAGATGGATTAGGCGCCTCTTTCCAACAATTTCATCAAGGCTTGAAGTTAGCGCTGCAGCAGAAGTTTGAGATTTTCGAAGAGCGGGAATCGCAAGAGCAAATGATCTACGAAGTGGAGAAATCGCTGGAGAACGATCAACATTTGATGATTGAGGCCGGAACAGGCACAGGGAAATCGCTTGGTTATTTGATACCTGCCCTTTATTATGGCATCAAATATGAGAAGAAAGTGGTTGTCTCCACGCACACGATTAACCTGCAAGAGCAGCTTAGAGAGCGGGATATTCCGCTGCTGAAAGAGATATTTCCGGTTCCTTTTAAAGCGGCTGTGCTCAAAGGTAGAAGTCACTATTTGTGCTTGCGCAAATTTGAAACGAAACTGACAACGCGTGATTACGAGAATGGCAAAGAAGATCCGGTCACAGCGGCACAAATGGTCGTTTGGCTGAGTGAAACGGAACACGGGGATGAAGAGGAAATCCACTTTGGGAATAAAGGCGCACAATTCTGGTATTCGGTTGCCAGCGATACAGACTCGTGTTTGAACCGGATGTGCCCTTGGTACAAAAAATGCTTCTATCATCGCGCGCGGAATGACGCCAACACGGCTGATGTGATCATCACGAACCATTCCCTCCTGTTTACCGATATGAAGGCGGAGAACCGCCTCCTACCGGCTTACAAGCACCTTGTAATTGATGAGGCGCATCATTTCGAAGAAGTGGCGAGTAAACATCTCGGTATCGAGCTGCATTCCTCAGCGATGTATCATTCATTGACCTGGCTTTACAAAGATAATCGGAGCGGCCACCTGCCGATGCTGCGGTTTAGACTGCAGAAATCGGATGAGCAGCAAGAAAGGGCAGCGGCATGGAGTCATACGATTGATGGTCTTTTCCCAAAAATCGTGCAAATCAAAGAGGATTGGGATCGGCTGAGCGAATCACTGTATGAGCTGCTGTCGTCCAAAAGCGATCCGTCGCAAACGGAGAATTCCACGTATGTCCTGCGCATGAAGCCGGAGACTTTGCCGGCTAATTGGCACGAGCTGATGGCAATGGAGGACAATATCTATCTGAACGCGAATGATTTGCTTCGCACGCTTGATAAATTGTTAAGCGATGTGAAGGAACATCAGGACGTCTTCGGGGTCCAAGGTTTAGTGACAGATCTTAACGGCACCGTGAAAGAGCTCTATGAGCATCGTGATGCCCTCCATTTCTTTATGAAAATGGCGGATGATGGTTATGTATATTGGATGGAAGCAGGGACGTATGCCAGGGCGAAGTCACTTCAGTTGATCTCTGTGCCGACGGACGTCAGCGGCTTGCTCCAGCAGCATTTCTTTGAGACAAAAGAAAGTATCATTATGACCTCGGCAACTTTGTCCGTGAATAAATCCTTTCAATACTCCGCTGATCAATTGGGGCTGATGATTCCGCAGGATGAAGAGAGCGGTAAGCTCAAAACGGTTCAACTGCCTTCTCCTTTTAACTATCGTGAGCAAGCTTTGGTTGTTATTCCAAGAGATTTTCCTACGATTAAGGGAGCTGGGGATCCCGTTTTCATTGCTTCGCTCATTGAATCGCTAAGTGAAGTCGCTATCGTGACCAAAGGTCGAATGCTGATCTTGTTCACATCCAATCGGATGCTCAAACAGATTTATGCCGGGATGAAAGATTATTTGAAGGCATATGGCATTACTGTGCTTGGCCAAGGGGTAGACAGCGGCAATCGTAGTAAATTAACCCGTATGTTCCAGGATAACAAGATGTGTGTGCTGCTTGGCACCAGTTCATTTTGGGAAGGAGTAGATATTCCTGGGGATGCGCTAAGCTGTTTGGCCATTATCCGGCTGCCGTTCCAACCTCCGAATCATCCGCTCGTTGAGGCCAAATGCGAAAATATTAAGAAACGGAACGAGAACCCGTTTATGAAATTTTCTGTGCCACAGGCGGTCATTCGATTTAAACAAGGCTTCGGCCGGTTAGTTAGACGCGCATCTGATAAAGGAATTGTGATCATCTACGATACGCGTGTCATCGAAACCTTTTATGGCAAGCACTTCCTCTACTCACTGCCCGGACCCAAAATTGAGCATATGACAACGGAACAAATGTTACCAAGGATTGAGCAGTGGATGGGGGAGGCGTAGAAATGAAATCACAAAAAATATCGGAAGCTGTTGTTCGCAGGCTGCCCATCTATCTACGGTTCCTGAACGAGCTTGCTATGAAAAATGTCGCAACGGTATCTTCGCAGGATTTGGGTCAAAAACTTGATCTGAATCCGGCCCAGATTCGTAAAGATTTGGCCTATTTCGGTGAGTTTGGCAAAAAAGGCATCGGATATGATATTGCTTATTTGATCGAGAAAATTAGGCAAATACTCAAGCTGGACCGACATATCCAGGTAGCTCTTGTTGGAGCGGGGAATCTGGGCCGCGCATTATGCAATTATAATACTTATCTACGGAATGATATGAAAATTGTCGCAGTTTTTGATGCGATGCCCTCTAAAACCGGGGAGACGATTAATAATTTGACGGTTCAACCGATGGGGGAAATGAAGGCTGTTCTATCGGAGCTAGGCGTGCGAATCGGGATTATAACTGTGCCAGCGAGTGAAGCTCAAAATGTGGCCAATCAATTTGTGGATTGCGGCATTGAAGCTATTCTGAATTTTGCACCGGTCATTATTAAGGTTCCCCCGGAAGTTCGCGTGCATTATGCGGATTTCACAACGGAGCTGCAAAGCTTGGCGTATTATTTAGATTAAAAAAAGAAACCGTCAGGATTCCCTGACGGTTTTTCTTTATTTAGAAGATCAGTCTGAAGATAAGGAAGTAAATGGAGTACGCGAGTGCAATGCTGATCGGGATGGTAATGACCCAAGTAATCAACATGCGACTGACGGTTCCCCACTGAACTTCATGGAAGCGCATGACACTGCCTGTCCCAATAATAGCGGAGGAAATAACATGTGTTGTGGATAATGGTTTTCCGATATGGGTGGAGAATTGAATGACGAGTGACGATGTAAGATCGGATGCGAATCCGTTAATCGGTTCGATTTTTACAATTTTCCCAGATACGGTTTTAATAATTTTCCATCCACCGATCGAAGTTCCTAACCCCATGGCCAATGCTGCTGAGATTTTTACCCAAAGCGGGACGTCCAGCGTCGTTTGAACATCGGCTGCGACTAGACCAAATACGATAATACCCATCGCTTTTTGTGCATCGTTACCGCCATGTGAGTAGGAGAGCAACCCGGCAGAAATAATTTGCAATGTCCTGAAGATACGATTGAGTTTGGATCTGGACGTATTTCCGGACCAGATGACGATGTACTTGATCAAAAGCATGATAACGTAACCTAGGGCGAAGGCAATGATCGGTGAAAGGATCAAAATGATAATGATCTGCGTAAAACCGCTCCAATTGACAGAATGCACGCCAGCTCCAGCGATAACCGCACCGGCAAGGGCTCCGAGCAGGGTGTGAGAAGAAGAGGATGGAATCGCAAGATACCATGTCAGAAGGTTCCATATAATCGCCGCGAGCAGGGCTGCGATTACGATTTCAACGCCATTGGCAATTTGAGCAGGATTAGCTATACTGCCTCCGACCGTTTTGGCCACTTTGGAGGATACCATTGCTCCAACAAAGTTAAGCGTCGCTGCCATGGCAATAGCTACCCGCGGACTGAGTGCGCGCGTAGAAATAGATGTGGCAATCGCATTGGCTGTATCGTGAAATCCATTGATGAAATCAAAAAGCAAGGCTAGTACAACAATTACGATCAAATAAGTTAACATGATTTCCTCCTAAGAGTTTTCCATTCGGAAAACTATCTTCGTACACATAGACCGGTTAAAGTTTATGAATAACGAAGTACTACGCTATCTAGGATATTGGCTACGTCTTCACAAGCGTCCGTTGTTTCTTCCAAGCGCTCGTAGATTTCTTTTAGTTTAAAGTCTTCGTATACATCTTTGCGTGTGATGAAAATTTGACGAATCCCTTCACGCATCAAGCGATCACCGTCATTCTCAAGGGAGTTAATGGCAACGGTATGTTCAGGGATCTGCATATATTTTTTCTTCGCAAGCAATTTGAATGCATCAAGCATGTGTTGGCAGGAATCCACGATGACAGCCGAGAAGTCTTTCATATATGAATCCGTATGCGAGACGTTCAAATAGTCAAAACGAGCGATTGTAGCTTCAATACCATCCGTGACATCATCCACTTTGGAGGCAAGAACCATGATGTCCTCACGATCGATCGGTGTAATGAACACTTTATTGAGTCCTTTGAAAATTTCGTGAGTGATGGAGTCTCCAGCATGTTCTAGATCGTGAATGGACTGAACGTAGTCTATAGGGGATTTGTCACCCATCATGGCTGTGCGGAACAGCTGTGCAGTTTGCAGTGCGTTTTCTGCAGCGCGGATGAGCAATTGCAAGAAATCGACTTCGTTCTTTTTTGTGAATAACGTGGTCATAAATGCCTCCTAGTATTTACTATATGTACAAGATTTTGATCGAATTTATAAGATAAACAGACCAACTTGTTGAAAAAACTCACAAAATTAAAAATATCATAATAATTGCACCGAAAGCAACGAAAATTCCGTGACATTTTACATTTTCTTAACATTGTACACTTCCTTGATTTTACAAGCCTTAAGATGTAAAGTTTATAAAGCGGTGTTTAACTTAGAATGAGCATAGAGAGGGTTTTTTAGTATGAAAAAAACATTAATTATGAACGGTCATTTTATTTCTACTATTGAAGGAAAATCATCAATCAAAGGCTGCATGGTTATAGAAGGCGATCTGATTACATATATTGGTGAACAAACTCCTGAACCCAAGGAAAACTACGATGAAATCATCGACGGTACGAATAAATTGTACATGCCAGGCTTAGTCAATACGCATGGTCATGCCGCGATGTCGCTGCTTAGAGGTTACGGTGACGATTTAGCCCTGCAAATCTGGTTGGAAGAGAAAATGTGGCCGATGGAAGCGAAATTTACCGCTCAAGATGTGAAATGGGGGACTAGTCTGTCCATTTTGGAAATGATGAAGGGCGGGACTACGACTTTTGTAGATATGTACGACCATATGAATGAAGTGGCGAAGGCTGTTGAGACTTCAGGGATGCGCGGCGTTCTTGCCCGCGGTGTGATTGGACTGTGCCCGGTTGATGTACAGACGGCTAAGCTGCAGGAAGCCACTGAGTTTGCAAAAACATGGCATGGGGCTGCAAATGGACGTATCACGACAATGATGTCTCCTCATGCGCCTTACACATGTCCTCCGGATTATATTGAAAGAATTGTTCAAGTTGCCCACGATTTGAATTTACCGATCCATACGCATATGTCGGAAACAAGCCGTGAGGTACAAGGAAATGTAGATCAATACGGACTGCGTCCTGTTGCACATCTGGAGAAGATCGGTGTATTCAGCCGACCAACGCTTGTAGCGCATGGAGTCCATTTAACGGATGAAGAAATAAATGTTCTCAGACAATATGATGTTCGCGTTTCTCACAATCCGGGAAGCAACCTGAAGCTTGCTTCCGGCGTAGCGCGTGTGCCTGAATTGCTTCGCGCCGGAGTGAAGGTTTCACTTGGTACGGACGGTGCAGCGTCAAATAACAACTTGGATATGTTTGAAGAAATGAGACTTGCCGCGCTGATTCACAAAGGCGTTTCTGGTGATCCGCTAGCTGTACCCGCTGCTGAAGCGCTGCTGCTAGGCACGAAGATGGGAGCGGAATCCATTTGGTTGGATAACGTGGGATTACTGCAGCCGGGTATGAAAGCGGACTTTATCGCGCTGGATTTGGATCAGCCTCATTTCCTGCCAAAAACAGATTTCGTATCACATGTCGTTTATTCCGCTTGTGCCAAAGATGTCGTCGATGTCTGTGTGGACGGCAATTGGCTTGTCCGCAAAGGGGAATGCTTAACGATGGATGAAGAAGAAATCAAACGTGAATTTGAATTGTGTTTTGACAGATTAATTGGTTAAAAAGGTGCCGGCAATTGGTTGGGGAGGTGAGCGGCGCTGATGGGTGCAAAGCGAACTAGAATTATTACTTTTGGCGTGTTTATTATATTGACGCTTGGCGTCGTGCTCAGCCGCTTCTACTTAAATGTGCAAAAGGATCATTGGGATAACAAACGCATGGCGGTAGAAACTGCTTATGAGAAAAGCATCATGACGAAAGCGGCAAAAGTAGATTTCTTTTATGGAGATGAACCTTTTCGAATCGTCTATGGAGAAGATAAGCTCGGCCAAGGTGTCATTGTATGGGTATCGGATAAGGGTGTTCACACGGAGATGGCTTCTGAAGGCTTCACGGAAGCCCAAATTCGAGATACCGTTATGAAGAAAAATCCGGGTGTGGAGATTGATCGCGTCATGCCGGGGAAGCTTGGCCAGGAGTACGTATGGGAAGTTTTTTATAAAAAGACAGACGATAGTGGTACAAGATATTTTTATGATTATTATAAATTTAAAGATGGACTCTATCTGGATACGTACAGACTCAGCCTGCAATAGGCTGAGTTTTTTTGTTTCCACTCATTTCATAAGGTCACGGTATATATCGCATGATATACTACTTGTATGGAATCGGACGCAACATAATATATCGAGAAAGGGGGACGTTGACTGATGAAGCTACGTCTCTTACCTGTTGTACTGAGTGTAATTATTTCTGCCGGCGTATTATTCGGAGGCTGGTTCGCGTATACAAGTTTCGCAATGGAAAACCCATTATCAGATATCATTAGTAAAGTTCCCGGTGTGACAAGTTCAACGATGAAATTGGACAAAGATCGTGTTGATATAGAAGTTAGTTTACAAGCTGATGCTAATTTAAGAACGGTTGTTGAGCGGATTAACAAAGATGGTGCATCGATTATTGGCAAACGTACAGTAAATATTCAAATTAAAGATAATCCGTCCGAAAAGCTTGATCAATGGTGGTCCAAGGCTTTATTTGAAGTCGCTCAAGCTATGGAAACCAAACATTATGCAGACATCCCTACGACCTTACAAAAGTATGCGTCTGACATGCCTAGTATGAAAGTTGAAAGTGAAATGGACCAAACTTATGTTTATATTCGATTGACAGATGGCGATGCCACTAAATTCATAATGCTTCCTAGATCCACGCAGATGGGAGTGTGGCCGAATGAGTAAAATTTATAAAGAGATTGGGATTGGCGCTATTCCGGTATTGCTAGTTTTCTTAATTTTCTTAGGGGTCAACATTATCCCTATTTTATTTGTCGGCGTATTGGGCGTTTCATTGTTTTATATGATTAGAGGCCGCGGCGGCATTGGTATTTCCGGTGGCGGTGGCGGCGATCGTAAAAGCAAGACTCGGACTCCGGCGTTTCTCACCTTTGACGAGATTGGCGGACAAGACCGGGCGAAGAAAGAATTAACAGAAGCTCTTGATTTTTTGATTAAACACGAAGAAATTAAGAAGTTGGGCATTCGTCCTCTCAAAGGGATTCTGTTGACAGGTCCTCCAGGGACCGGTAAAACACTGATGGCGAAAGCAGCAGCTCATTATACGAATTCCGTTTATTTAGCAGCTTCAGGCAGTGAGTTTGTGGAGATGTACGTCGGTGTAGGTGCAAGCCGTGTGCGTGATCTCTTTAAGGAAGCAAGAAGCCGCGCCGTGAAGGAAGGCAAGGATAACGCGATTATTTTTATCGATGAGATCGATGTTATCGGCGGTAAGCGTGACGGGGGTCAACAGCGGGAGTATGACCAAACGCTGAACCAACTGTTAACCGAAATGGACGGTATTCATACGAATGACGCTCCGCGTATTTTGATTATGGCGGCAACGAACCGGAAAGAAATGCTCGACAGCGCGCTGCTTCGTCCAGGGCGTTTTGACCGTCATATTGAGGTTGATTTACCGGATAAAAAAGGCCGTCTTTCTATTTTGAATATTCATGTGAAAAATAAGCCGTTGGCTGCTGGAGTTTCATTAGATACGATTGCCGAACAAACGTTTGGATTCTCGGGTGCTCAGCTAGAAGGCGTTCTAAACGAAGGGGCTATTTATGCCATGCGTGAGGATAAGAAGGAAATTGAGCAGCACCATTTGGCATCCGCGATTGATAAAGTCATGATGGGTGAGCGGACCGATAAGGAAACCGCGCAGGATGAGAAAGAACGTGTTGCTTACCATGAGCTAGGACACGCTATTATCGCTGAACTCGTTCGTCCTGGCTCGGTATCGCAAGTAACTGTCAGCCCGCGTGGGAAAGCGCTCGGTTATGTGCGTCATAATCCACCTAAGGACCATTATTTATACACGAAGGATTATATCGAGCAGCAAATCATGATCGCTTTAGGCGGAGCCGCGGCGGAAGAAATCTTCTATGGCGGTCGCAGCACGGGCTCGCGGAATGACTTTGAGCAAGCTCTTTCTATGGTGCGCAACATGATGGACTCCGGCTTAACGTCACTAGGTATCATTGACCGTGAGATGGTCACCAAGGATCAACTGATGAAAGAGAACACAGCCATTCTTGATGCGTTAATGATCCGTACCAAGTCGCTGCTGGAGCAGCAGAGAAATGTATTTGATCATTCCTTCGCTATTTTAATGGGGGAAGAAGTCATCTCAGGAGATACGTTCCGTAAATTATTCGATGCTTCAGTTATACAAAGTGCATAGAAGGATTGAGGTTGTCACGAAAAGCAGCGAGAAATAAGCTGCTTGCGGGGCAGCCTTTTTTCTATGGGTAAATGTGTCAAAGCTCGTAAAGGTTCCGCAAGGTTTTGTGACGAGTAATGAAATTTGGAAGCAAAAATTGTATGATATGAGTGGGTTCCTTAGGTTGTATTGCCCTACAGTTGTGAATGATAAGTATGAGCCCTAAAGAAGGAGAAATATGGCATGGTGTTTAAAACGATTGGTGTAGTTGGCGGTGGCACAATGGGGCAAGGCATTTCTGAAATGCTTGCAGCCAGCGGCTTGGAAGTATTGCTTGTTGAGAAAACAGTAGAGAAGCTGGATCGCGCGCTCGAGCAAATCCAGGTTAGTTTAGATAAACAAATTGAACGCTGGGCTTTGACGGAAGCGGAGAAGAAGCTCATTTTAACTAAAATAAAGAAAGCGGATTCCCTGCAGGATATGGCGGCATGTGACATGGTCATAGAAACCATTACGGAGGATTTGAATGCCAAGAAGCATGTTTTCTTCCAATTGAATCAAATCTGCGATCCTTCTATTATTTTAGCAACGAATACATCCACACTTAGTGTAACCGAAATTGCTGCAATCACAACCCATCCGCAGAGGGTCATTGGCCTGCATTTCTTGCATCCGGTGGCGAAAGTCAATCTCGTAGAGATCATCCGGGCGATGAAAACGTCCGACGAAACCTTTGAACAAACGAGACGTTTTGTAGATGAGTTCATTCATAAAAAAGGTATTAAAGTCAATGAATCACCTGGCTTTATTACGTCGAGATTGATCTGTACGCTCATCAATGAGGCACTGCACACACTATCCGAAGGTGTAGCAACGGCGGAAGATATCGATACCGCGATGAGGATCGGATATGATTTCAAATACGGCCCATTAGAAATGTGCGATCGATTCGGCTTGGATGCCGTGCATGATGCGCTTGAAGGGATGTTCCGCGATTATGGGGACATCAAATATCGGCCATCGTTCTTATTGAAGAAAATGGTTCGTGCTGGCCATTTAGGCGTCAAAACGGGAGAGGGATTTTTCGTTTATGACAAGGATGGTGACAGACTATGAATATTCTCGTCATTAATGCAGGCAGCTCTTCGCTCAAATACCAGCTGTTTCATATGGAAGATGATACGGTTCTGGCCAAAGGCCGTGTGGAGCGGATTGGAATGGATACTGCTATCCTGCTGCATGAACCGAAGGATAAACCGGAAGTTCACGAGGTCAGTGAAATTTTGGAGCATACCACTGCGATCCGCAAGGTGCTGGCGCTGCTCGTCCATCCTGAGCACGGCGTGGTCGCGTCAACCGCAGAAGTTCACGCCGTCGGCCACCGCGTCGTTCACGGCGGTGAAAGCTTCAAGAGCTCCGTCCTCGTGGACCACGAGGTGAAGCAGGAGATCAAGCGGCTCTTTGATTTGGCGCCGCTGCACAATCCGGCGCATATGCTCGGCATATCCGCCGTAGAGGCGAACATGCCGGATGTGCCTCAGGCCGTGGTGTTCGACACGGCCTTCCATCAGACCATGCCGGCGCAGGCCTACCTGTACCCGGTACCGATGGTGCTGTACCGGAAGCACAAAGTGCGCCGATACGGGTTTCACGGCACTTCGCACAACTATGTCAGCGAACGCGCCGCAGCCTTTCTTGGCCGCCCGCTGGAGCAGCTGAAGCTCATTACCTGTCACATCGGTAATGGAGCTTCCTGCGCCGCCATAGAGGGCGGCAGGTCCGTGGACACGAGCATGGGGATGACCCCGCTCGAAGGATTGATGATGGGCACGCGCAGCGGCGATCTGGATCCTGCGATCGTGCCCTATGCGATGGGCAAGGAGGATCTGACGCTGGGCGAGATCTCGTCCATGTTGAACAAGCACAGCGGACTGCAGGCGATCTCAGGGTTATCCAGCGATATGCGGGAGATCACGGAAGCGATGGAGGCTGGAGACAAAAACGCCAAGCTGGCTTTTGAAATGTATGAGTACCGCCTGCGCAAGTACATCGGGGCTTATGCCGCGGCCATGAATGGCGTTGATGCCATTGTATTTACAGCAGGTGTCGGCGAAAATTCAGAAGTGCTTCGCAAGCGAGTTTGCGAGCATCTAACCTATCTCGGCGTGGAATTCGATGATGCCGCTAACCGCACAGGAAGAGGATTGGAACGGCGTATTTCTACGGTAAATGCCAAAGTGCAAGTGCTGGTCATACCAACGAATGAAGAATGGGTTATCGCCAGAGACACCTATCAGTTAGTTCAATCAACCACACACTGAATCTTTGCTTGAAATAGTGTACAATAGAAAAGCGCCGAAATTAGCGATGGGGGCAACCCGGCAAAAAGTAGGTTTGCACGAAAACTCAAGGAGGTACAAAATCAGTATGAAATGTACGATAGGTGAAGTAAAACATCATGTCGGCGAGTCAGTTACAATTGGCTGTTGGCTAAACAAGAAACGGTCTAGCGGTAAAATTCAATTTTTACAACTTAGAGACGGTTCAGGATATATACAAGGTGTTGTAGTGAAAAGTGAAGTCGGAGAAGACGTATGGGAAGCGGCGTCCAAGCTGACACAAGAAAGCTCGCTGTACATAACAGGCAAAGTGAAAGAGGATACGCGCAGCAAAGGCGGCTTTGAACTTGATGTTACCGGCGTAGAGATCATTCAGGTAACGGAAGAATATCCGATTACGCCAAAGGAGCATGGTGTCGATTTCTTGATGGACAATCGTCATCTGTGGATTCGTAGTCCGCGTCAACGTGCGGTTCTCGTCATTCGTGCTCAGATTATTCAAGCTGTACAGCAATTTTTCAATGATCGCGGCTTCCATCTGGTAGATCCGCCGATTCTGACGCCTTCCTCCTGTGAAGGAACGACTAATTTGTTCCACACCAAATATTTTGATGAAGATGCCTTCCTGACGCAAAGCGGACAGCTGTATATGGAAGCGGCTGCGATGGCGCTTGGTCGCGTGTATTCATTCGGTCCAACATTCCGGGCAGAAAAATCGAAAACAAGAAGACATCTGATTGAGTTCTGGATGATCGAGCCGGAAATGGCCTTCGTAGATCATGCCGAAAACCTTGAAGTCCAAGAACAATTCGTATCTCACATCGTACAAACGGTGCTCAAAAATTGTGCGCAAGAGCTGGAAACCTTAGAGCGCGACACGTCCAAATTGGAAAAAATCAAAGGCTCCTTCCCGCGTATTACGTACGATCAAGCCGTTGAATTCCTGCAAAAGAACGGCCATGAATTCGAGTGGGGCGAAGATTTCGGAGCGCCGCATGAGACGGCGATTGCAGCAGAGTATGAAACACCCGTGTTCATTACACATTGGCCAACGGAAATTAAGGCTTTTTACATGAAACCAGATCCTAGCCGTCCGGAAGTCGTATTATGTGCGGATATGATCGCTCCTGAAGGGTATGGAGAAATTATCGGAGGCAGTCAGCGGATTGATGATCCGGAATTAATGGAACAACGCTTCCAGGAGCATGATCTGCCCAAAGAAGCCTACCAATGGTATCTTGACTTGCGGAAATACGGAACTGTGCCACACTCCGGTTTCGGCCTTGGGCTTGAACGTACCGTTGCTTGGATTTGTGGTCTGGATCACGTTCGCGAAACGATTCCATTCCCACGTTTGCTATACCGTCTATATCCGTAATCCGTTATCAACCAAAGGTAGAAAGGAGACCGGATGAGTAAATCGTTCCATACACAGCAGCAGATCGAGGCCGTCCTATTGGCCAGTTTCCAGGAGGGCAGCGTCGCGGTACCGCTTCTTCTGCTGAAGAACTATCGTGCCCTCCAGTTAAGCGAAATTGAGGTCATGACGCTAATCCATCTCATTTCCTTTTTGGATAAGGAAAAGTACGAATTTCCAACCACGGATGAGATTCAATCCCGGATGTCGGCTTCACCAGATCTGGTCATTGCCAGCTTGCAGAAGTTGATTCACGAGCAATTCATTGCCATTGATGAAGACATGGAAGCAATGACAGGGATTCGGAGTGAAAGATACAATCTTACTCCGCTTTACCGGAAGTTAGCCAAACAGGTAGCTGAGCAAGAACTGGCTAAACTATCGGCGGTGCGCACTCCGTTGCCGACCGATGAGGGAGCCAGGAACATTTTTACCACGTTTGAAAAAGAATTTGCGCGTCCATTAACACCGATGGAACTGGAAACGATCAGCGGATGGTTAGACAAGGATCAATACAAGGAAGAGCTGATTATGACGGCATTGAAGGAAGCAGTGTTTGCCGGCAAGGTACATTTCCGATATATTGACCGCATTCTGCTGGAATGGAGCCGCAATCGAGTGGGTACAGTGGATCAAGCGAAGGAATATTCGCAACGCTTCAGACAATCAAGATAAAAAGAAGAGGCTGTCTCATTGGTCATTTCGGACCTTTGAGACAGCCTCTTTAGTTTATTAAGCTTATTATTTATTCAGCAAATGAGAGCGATATACGTACTCAAACAGGAATTCGAAAGCTTCCAAGTGGCGTTTGGCTTCGAACGCATTCGCACCCCATGCATAAATCCCATGTTTGCGTAGAACGATCCCAGGAATCCGCGGGATAATGGCATCTTCAACGAGTGCAGCAATACGTGGAATCTCTGCATAGTTCGGTAAAATTGGAATCTCAATTTGAGCTTCTTCATCCCAGATATTGAAGGCTTTGATCAACTCAACGCCGTCGACAGGAATGCTTTTACGCTCCCAATAAAGTTCTGAAACTAAGTTGTTGAAAATGGTATGCACATGAAAAATAGCGCCAGCGCCTGTTAAGCGATAAATCTCGCTATGGATCAGCGTTTCAGCCGAAGGCTTCAGGTTTGTAGCTTCCGTAGCGACACCTTTTTCATTAACAAGTAGGAAATCTTCCGGGGTCTGCACGGATTTATCTCTGCCGCTTGATGTGATGGCGAAAGTGAATTGTTCAGGCTCGAAGTCGCCTACACGAACGGATAAATTGCCGCTTGTCGCCGGAAACCAGCCTCTTGCAGCTAAATTGGCTTTAATCTCACGCAGTTCAGCGAAAGCGCGTTGTTTTTCTTCCAGTAAAATACTCATGCTACAGGTTCAGCCTCCAATTGCTTCATAATATCGAAGAAGTTATCGAATGGGTAATACGCGTATCCCAGCTTCTCACACATCTCGACAAGATGGGAGCGTGCAAAAATCGTATCGACCAGCTTTGCTCCTTCGAAATCCGTAACGCTATCTCCGATGATAATCCGCTCATACCGATTGGCATCATAGGAACGAATGATACTTGTTTTGCACATCCCACAGTCCGTTTGACAATGTTCATCACACTTATTAGGCCACAAGATTTCAATGACGCTGCCCTCGAATGAGGAGGCATTGCAGTAAATATGTTCATGTGGAATGGGAAATGGCTTCAACAGCGGGTAAATAAAGAAATCGATGCCTCCGCTAGTGATTAATAGCTTGATATTTTGTTCTTTGCAATAGTCTACGAATTCCCTGAAACCATCCCTTATGACCGCATTTCCAATAGCATACTGAACAATTTCATCCTTACGCGAAGTGGGCAGCAGAGCGAACATGTCGCCGACGCCTTGGCGGATAGACATGCTTTTATTCAAAATGCGTTCCACAATCGCGTCCCAGCCTGGCGGGTTAAAATGTTTCATGATCGCCACAATGTTATCATTTACGGTAATGGTTCCGTCAAAATCGCAAAATATAATGCGTTCCTTACTCATTCTCTAATCCCCCAAGTGTCAATAGCTGATTGTAATTCTGGATGTGTGTGGGCGTAATCGCGAAGGTGTATCCCTTGCAGTGTTGCATCTATGGCTTGACGGAATGCTCGCCCTCCGGCGATTGTACCAAGCGGATGGCCATGAATGCCTCCACCTGCATTCACAATCACGTCGTGACCAAAGTCTCTCAGAATGAGAGGGACCAAGCCAGGGTGGATACCCGCAGACGGAACAGGGAAGGAAGCAGCCAGTTTCAAATGAGCATCTGCCGGAGCGTTGTAGCTGTAATCGGTATGTAGATCATTTGTTAACAGGACTTGTTTAATGGCCAGGTTTTCTTCTCTCGGCATAACCACAGAACCATAAGGAGAAGGGAATAACACCAGATCTGCTCCAGCAAGTCGCATCAATTTACCCAGCAGCACAGAAGGGGAGATTCCGTAATGTGGTGAAGGGTACGTTGCACCGGCCATTGCCGGATGCGCCATAATCGGAATCGTAATCTCCGGGTCAGCGCTTAGCTCATGCAAGACGTCGAAGCCGTACGCCAATACATTGAATAAAAGGGCGTTAGCTCCAGCACGGATCGCTTTTTTGGCTTGAGCGGCCAGCTTCGAAGTAGGGCCGGTCAAATTCACGGCGTACAGCAGCTTCTGGCCGGTTTCTTTGGAGGCTTGCGCTGCCGCTTCCATGCAAATTTCAATCCGCTTCTCCAGCGGAGTTAACGGATTTTCAAATAAAATCTCATCGTCCTTGATTAAATCCACGCCGCCTGCCGCTTGCAAATAAAATTGTTCGCGCAGGGCCGGCAGCTCATAGCCGACAACGGATTTAAAGATGCTCATCAGTAGCGGACGGTCATGCACACCGAGAAGGTCGCGCACGCCTTGCATCCCGAACTTCGGTCCAGCGAAGCCGGCAAGGAAGTCGGTAGAGAATTTCAAGTCAATCAGTTTAATTTTGCCGTCCATGGATAGTTTACCGAAAACGGTGACTAACAACGCAGGGATATCGCGGCTGAAATTGACGTCAGGATAAGCGATCGTAATGTCCGCATAACGCGCAGTGATCGGCTCTCCAGGAGCGGGCTCATGAACCTCCACGGCAATCACTTTGCCCAAATGCTTTTCCATTTGCGCCTTCTGAGCCTCAGGCAGTTCCGTCCATGAGCCGACTGTCAGGCCGACAGCGATGCCCGTTGCTTTTTTATGAAAATCGGCTTTCTCATCGAAACTCCGATATGTGGCTAAACAATATGCACTCATCGTAAATGTTCACCTGCTTTGCTAGAATAAAACCTCGTTCATTCAGGACGTTTTGCTCACTGGGCTTGGGGCTGCGATTTGCTCGCCCATTTCTTTGGCCCGTTCAGCCGAGCGGAAAACGGCCTTTGTAATAGCTTCCGTAAACTGGTAATGATCCAATGCTTCAATTGAAGCCTGTGTGGCACCGTTCGGAGATGTTACCTTACGACGAAGCTCAGCTGGATCTTCTTGGGTATGCTGAACCATATGAGCGGCGCCGAGCACAGTTTGCAGTGTTAACTGGCGGGAATCTTCTTCGGTTAGACCGCCTTCGATACCTGCTTTGATCATGGCTTCCATGAAATAGTAGACATAGGCAGGGCCGCTGCCGGATACGCCAGTAAGAATTTCTAGCTTCTCTTCTTCAACAATGGATACAATGCCCACTGCTTCGAACATTTGGGTTGCGAGCTGCTTGAATGTATCATTCACGTTTGCGGAGAAGCTCATTCCTGTAGCGCCCAATCCGATCGTTGAGGAAGTGTTCGGCATTGTGCGAGTGATCGCCATCTTCGAATCCAGCAATACTTCCATTTTGGCGATGGATAGGCCGGCAATGACGGAAACGAGCAGCTGATTTTCATTCAAAAGCGGCTTCAGATCCTCAAATGCGGTCACAACATCTTTGGGTTTCATACAAAGCACTACGACATCTGCTTGGCGCAAATATGCTTCTTTGGTAGCAGGATCGGAAGTGGCTTGCAGGCCATACTCAGAACGAAGAAAAGCTAATCGGTCTTGATCAGAACGGTTCATCACATAAATATGCTGCGGATCGGCTACTTTGGTTTGAATCAGACCACGGATGATAGCTTCCGACATGGAGCCTGCACCGACAAAAGCAATTTTGGCTTGGGATAAAGTTATGGACATCGTACATTCCTCCTCAAATTGTAAGAACTATTGACGTATTTGACCGCTTCCATAGATGCGGTATTTGGTTGAAGTTAAGGCCGGCAGACCCATCGGTCCGCGGGCGTGCAGTTTTTGAGTCGAAATGCCGATTTCCGCACCGAATCCGAATTCAAAGCCATCTGTGAAACGCGTCGAGGCATTGTGGTAAACCGCTGCCGCATCGACTTCCTGCAGGAATCTCTCCGCATTGGCGGCATCTTCCGTCACAATACACTCAGAATGCATCGTGCCGAATTGGCGAATGTGGTCAAGCGCTTCATCCAGATCTTTGACTACTTTGACATTAAGAATGTAATCTCCGTATTCCGTTCCCCAATCTGCCGACCCAGCAGTCTGCATGCTAGAGACCAGGTCTCTGGCACGATCGTCTCCTCTAAGCTCGACATTTGCGCTTGTGAAAGCTTCCGCAATGGCAAACAAATGTTTGGCTGCCACAGCTTCATGTACAAGCAGAGTTTCCATCGAATTGCAAACGGAAGGACGTTGAGCTTTGGCGTTAAGCCCAATAGAGATTGCCATTTCAAGCTGTGCGCTTTCGTCTATAAAAGTATGACATACACCTGCTCCTGTTTCAATGACAGGGACGGAGGCGTTATTGACAACATTTTGAATAAGTGAGTGTCCGCCTCTTGGGATGAGAACGTCAATGAGGCCGTTCAGTTTCAGCATTTCATCTACAGAACTGCGGTCTGCACTTAAGATCAATTGAAGGGCGTCAGCCGGGATGGCGGAGCGGTTTAGCGCACCATGCAGAACCTCGACGATTTTCTCATTGGAAAATAGTGCGGAAGAGCCGCCACGCAGCACAACGGCGTTGCCTGTCTTCAGACACAATCCTGCGGCATCCACGGTAACATTGGGTCTAGCTTCATAGATGATGCCGATGACGCCAAGTGGAACCCGAATTTTGCGAATGCGAAGACCATTCGGACGTTCAAAATCTTCGAGCGTATCCCCGATCGGATCGGGCAATTCAGCAATTTGACGCAATCCTTCGGCGATAGCGGCAATTCGGGTCTCGTTAAGAGCAAGACGGTCTAGCAGGGAAGCGCTAGTGCCCAGCTGCTTGCCACGCTCCAAATCTTTGGCATTTGCTTCAATAATAGCTTGTTGTTCAGTAACAAGGGCATCTGCCATAAGCAGCAACGCTGCGTTTTTCTGTTCCGTTGTGAGATTGCCCATGGTTTGGGCAGCTTGTTTTGCTAATTTGGACTTTTGAACGACTTCACTCATGGGAAGATCGACCTCCTGTTTGGAAAAAAGTTTGGCAATGCGCAATGATTTGTTCAGCCGTAAGTTCATATTGATCTCCGCTGCGGCGTTCTTTACATTCCACGATCTGTTCGGCAGCTTTCTTTCCTACCGTAATTCGAAGCGGACAGCCAAGCAGGTCGGCATCGTTGAATTTAACGCCAGGACGTTCTTCACGATCATCCCAGAGGACGGAATATCCGGCAGCGGTCAATGATTTATAAATCTCTGTGGATAACTTCATTTGAATCTCATCCTGTACATGAACTGTGAGGAGATGTACAGCGAATGGAGCAACAGATGTCGGCCAAACGATGCCGCGCTCATCATAGTTTTGTTCGATAATGGCGGCTAGCACACGGGAAACGCCAATCCCATAACAGCCCATAATGATGGGCTCGGAAGCACCATTCTCGTCGCTGAACGACGCGCCTAGCGAACGGCTGTATTTGGTTCCTAGCTTGAAAACATGACCAACCTCAATCCCTTTAGCAAAAGAGAGTTCATGTCCGCAAGACAGGCAGCGTTCTCCTTCGGTAACATTACGCAAATCATAGTATGTCAAGCTGGCAAGATCCCGCTCAACTTGGACATTCGTGAGGTGATAATCGGTTTCATTGGCACCGATGACAGCGTCCTGCATGCCAATTACAGAGGAGTCTGCGATAATCTTAACGTTCTGAAGTCCAAGAGGTCCGATGAATCCGGCTATAGAACCTAATTGTTGTATGGCGGCTTCGGGTAACATGGTGAATTCTGTAACGTCCAAAACATTTTTCAATTTGATTTCATTGACTTCACAGTCACCGCGAAGAAGGACAATCACCGGTTCGCCGTTCGCTTCAATTGCGATGGATTTAATGATTTGCTTAGGCGAGATATGAAGGAACTCGCTTAGCTGTTTAATGCTGGTTATCTGTGGCGTGTGCACTTTTTGAGGTTCGTTAGGCAAGCTTGATTGCTTGCTCGCTGAAGCAGCAGTCGCCGGCAATTGGCCAACCGCTTTCTCCAAATTGGCTGCATACTGACAGGAAGGGCAATGAACGATGGTATCTTCCCCAATGTCCGCTAGCGCCATGAACTCATGAGTATCCGTACCGCCGATCGCTCCGGAATCCGCTTCAACCGCCCGGAAATTTAACCCGCAACGTGTGAAAATGCGATGATAAGCCTTGTACATGCTTTCATAACTTTCATCGAGACCGCTCTGCGAACGATCGAAGGAATACGCGTCCTTCATAAGGAACTCACGTCCGCGCAGCAGACCGAATCTAGGTCTTCGTTCATCCCGGTACTTTGTTTGAATTTGATAAAGCGTGACAGGAAGCTTCTTGTAGGATTGAATTTCGTCGTTCACAATCGTTGTAATCACTTCCTCATGAGTCGCTCCTAGAGCAAACTCACGCCCATGCCGGTCTTCGAGACGCATTAATTCGGGCCCATATACATCCCAACGTCCGGAAGCTTTCCATAATTCGGAGGGATGGAGCGCTGGCATGAGCATCTCTTGCGCCCCGGCAGCATCCATCTCTTCCCGAACGATGCTTTGGATATGTTGAAGGGCTTTAAGCCCCAATGGCAGATAAGAGTAAATACCGCTGGATAACTGGCGGATCAGTCCCGCACGCAGCATCAGCTTGTGGCTTGCGACTTCAGCATCACCCGGGACATCTCGTAGAGTCGGGATCAGCATGCGTTGTTGTCTCATAGTTGGTGTGCCTCACTTTCCTTAATCAATTTAAGCAAGCGGAACCCATTCATCCCGGTGAATGACTTCAATTCTTGCCACTTCGACGCGCTTCTGCACTTCCTCGGTGGATAGTCCTGCAGCTGCTTGTATTTGCCAAGCAGCGTAGTTGACTACACCGCGTCCGAGCAGCGAGCCTTCGTTGCTGAGCACTTCGACCACGTCTCCGGGGTGGAAATCCCCGGTAGCTCCAATAATGCCGGCGGGGAGCAGGCTCTTGCCGCCGCTCATCAGGGCCGATCTCGCGCCAGGATCGACGAGGATTTGGCCTTGGGGCAGCGAGTGGAAGCCGACCCATTGTTTCTTCACCGGCAGATTATTCAGCGCCGTGTCAAAGTACGTGCCCTTGCCGCTGCCGCCGACGGCAATCGGCAGATCGCCGGGCTCCAGCACGCGCCCGATAAAGACCGGTACGCCCCCGCGCATCGCGATGCGGGCGGCTTCAACCTTCGAGCGCATGCCGCCGGTGCCGACCGCGCTCCCTGATCCTCCAGCGAAGCTGAACAGCTCATCGCTGATGGCGGCTACGCGATCGATACGCTGAGCGTTCGCGTTTTTGCGTGGATCGTCCGTGTACAGGCCGTCCATATCTGTAATGATGATCAATTTGCTGGCCTTCACCAAATTGCCAACCAAGGCTGACAAAGTATCATTGTCGCCGAATTTAAGCTCATCCACCGAGACGGTGTCATTCTCGTTGATAATCGGAACGACGCCGCGATGCAGCAGCTCGTCGATGGTCATCAGCGCGTTCTGGACGCGCTTGCGGTTGGAGAAGTCGTACCGGGTCAGCAAAATTTGCGCCACGCTGATACCGTGGGACGCAAAGGCTTCATGGTAAGCCTGCATTAGCAGCGCCTGCCCTACAGCGGCAGCGGCTTGCTTCTCGTGCAGCACTTTGGGCCGCGTGCGGTACCCAAGGGAGGTGAAGCCTGCGGCTACTGCGCCGGATGTCACGAGCAGGACTTGGTTGCCGTCCTTTTGCAATTGCGCCAGTTCCGATGCGAAAAAGCGGATTTTATCGGGATTCAAACCACCCGTATCTGAAGTTAAAGAAGAACTGCCGATTTTCACGACGATGCGCTGTGTCATTACGATCCCATCCTTTGTTTGAGCAATATGTAGATATAAAAAAAGACTCCCGTCCTCATAACATAAGGACGAAAGTCTGTAGCTTCCGCGGTACCACCTTAGATTGGCGCACGCCAAAAAGGCTGCACCCAACTCTAGATTCCCTGGATAACAGCAGGGACTGTTCAACTCATCGTTGACGGTTCAGGGGCGGGTTCGGAATCGGTTCACGGCAAGCTCTCTCAGTCGGTGGAGCTTACTCTCTGTTTACGTGCTGATCGTTCCTACTATTCCCATCATAACATTGCGATATAGAAGTTTTGGAAGACTTCCTTTTTTGGTTCTATATAGAATAGCACGGGGTACAAGTGTTTGTAAAGAAGCAGAAGCCTCTATTTTTACTAACCGAATAGGTTCAGTTTTCCTATGCGCTGTACAGCTTCTGCTAATCTTTCTTCTGAAGATAAGAGGCCAAGACGAACATAACCCTCGCCATGTGTACCGAAGCCAATGCCTGGCGCGACGACAACTTTTGCTTCCTGAAGAAGCAGATCGGCAAGGCTTTGTGACGTGTGTCCCTTCGGAACCGGCAGCCAAGAGAAGAAGGAGCCCTGGGAAGGACGGGCATTCCAGCCAATGTTAGCTAAAGCGGTGTACAAAGCATTACGACGGCTTTCATAGACATCTCGAAGCTCGCTGACGCAATCTTGCGAAGCGGTAAGTGCCGTTGCCGCAGCAGCTTGAATGCCGCCGAACAAGGAGCAGTAGTAATGATCCTGCATTAAGTTGATGAGGCGGATGACTTCCTTGTTACCCAGCGCAAAACCTACGCGCCAACCAGCCATGTTATACGTTTTGGAGAGTGTATAGAACTCGATGCCAACTTCTTTGGCGCCAGGCGTCTGTAGGAAGCTGATCGGTTTCTCGCCGTCAAACCCAATGGCACCGTAAGCAAAATCACTGGCTACGACCACGCCGTTGCGCTGCGCGAATTGGACCGTTTCTTCATAGAAGGAAGCGGGTGCCGTAGCGCCAGTCGGATTGTTCGGATAGTTGATGAACATGAGCTTCGCACGGTCCAGATCGGTTTGCTTCAATGCCGAGTAGTCCGGAAGAAAGTTATTTTCTTCTCGCAAAGGCATGAAAGCCATCTCCGCTCCGGCTAATGCCACACCTGACCAATAATCGGGATAACCCGGGTCAGGTACAAGGCAAACATCGCCAGGGTTCAGCAAGCACTGAGCGATCTCGATGAGTCCTGTTTTGCCGCCGAAAAGAATAGCAACTTCTGTATCTGGATCCAGATCAACTTGATGATCTTCCTTGTAACGCTGTGCAATCGCTTGTTTCAGAAACGGAAAACCACTGAAAGGCGGGTATTTATGATACAAAGGATTAGCCGCTGCTTCCTGCATCGAAGCTACAATATGAGGCGGCGTGGGGCGATCCGGGTTGCCTTGTCCCAGATTGATGACATCATGTCCTAAGGCAATTTGTTCGTTCGCTTTGCCTACGAGCGTAGCGAAAAATTGGGTAGGCAAACCTTTCATACGTTCAGCAGGCTGTATGGGGAAAGCACTTGTTTGTGTAGATAGCGTAGTCACGTCTTTAATTCACACTCCGGAGGTCGGGATTTTAATTAATAACCTAAATGTAACATGATTAGTCTATTTTTCATAGTGATGAAAAAAATCGATTTTACAACGGACTAGTCTTGTCATACAGTTAGGTCAAAAGCTGTGGAAAGGTGATGAGAGCTATGTCGGACCAATCACAAGTTGCTCAAGTTTTTTTGCAGGAGTCGATTCGTGCATTTGAAAGTATGAAAAAACTGGCGGATCAAGCATTTGCGCAAGCAGCGGATGAACATTTTTATCAAGCCATAGATGAAGAATCGAACTCTTTGGAAGTGTTGATCAAACACATGCATGGGAATATGTTATCCCGTTGGGTCGATTTTCTAACATCGGACGGGGAAAAGGAAACGCGGGAGCGCGACAAGGAATTCGAGAGCAGCCGTTTCTCACGGGAGGAGCTTATTTCTTTGTGGGAGGAAGGGTGGAAGGTGCTGTTTGATGCCCTACATTCCCTAACACCAGAAGATGTTCTGCGTATCATTCGCATTCGCGGACAAGAGCATACAGTCATCCAAGGCATTCAGCGCCAGGTTTCTCATTACGGTTACCATGTAGGACAAATAGTTTTCTTGAGCAAACACTTGGCCAGCCAACAAGGCTGGAAAACGCTTAGCATAGCAAGAGGTCAATCGAAAGCATTCAGGCCGTCTTAAGCCAGCACTTGGGTTCAAACCGATTTTCGATTATGATGGATAACAGTAATGGCTATTTAGGCCCACTGGAAGGAGTATTTACAGTATGTCAGAAACCAAGCAGCTTCACTTGGCACTTATTCAAATGGATATCACGATCGGTGAACCAGATAGGAACTTTGCACGATTGGAGATGCTGCTCCAAGAGGCTGTGCAAAACGATCCGAAACCGGATGTCATTGTTTTTCCTGAGATGTGGAACACCGGCTATGCCTTGACGGAAATTCAGCAACTTGCAGATGTGAACGGGGAGCGGACAAAATCGCTATTGAGCAGTTTTGCCAAGGCGAACCATGTGAATATCATAGGCGGCTCAATTGCCGATAAAAAAGAAGACCGTGTGTTGAACACGATTTATGCGTTTGATCGCGAAGGAGCGGAAATTGCGGAGTATTCCAAAATTCATTTGTTCCGCTTAATGGACGAAGAGAAATTTCTGCACAGCGGCGACCAGCTTGGCCGGTTTGAGCTCGAAGGCGTACCGGCTGGCGCAATGATTTGCTACGACATCCGTTTCCCGGAGCTGGCACGCAAATTAGCGCTTGATGGCGCTAGAATTTTATTCGTTCCTGCCGAGTGGCCTCATCCGCGACTGCATCACTGGCGCACGCTGCTTATGGCTAGAGCGATTGAGAATCAAATGTACGTCGTTTCTTGCAATCGTGTCGGAACGAGCGGGACAACGAGCTTCTTCGGACATTCCATGGTCATTGACCCTTGGGGCGAAGTGCTGGTGGAAGGCGATGAGAGCGAAGCGATTTTGCACGCAACGATTGATCTGGAAGAAGTAGTGCGTGTAAGAGCTAAAATTCCGGTCTTCGAGGACCGCCGTCCGCATTTATATTAATTTTTTTGAATTAGGCGGTAAGCATTTGATTTTTTGTCGGTTTTTCTGTAAACTAAAGCCAATTGAATGATCAATTGCGGCAGTGAAGGATGAATAGTACTTGAACAACTTCTTGTTCAGCGAGCTGGGGACGGTGAGAGCCCAGACAGGAGCTCAAGGAAAAGGCTATCCGGAGCCGATACGATAAAGGGGATACAGGGCTTTTACAGATGTATCAACTAGGGTGGAACCGCGGGTGCGTAAGGCTCTCGTCCCTAGGCATGATTTGATGCCTTTGGATGTGGAGCTTTTTTTGCGTGCTCATATCCAAACGGACGTCTTAGGGCTTAGTCCCATTATGATAAGCTGAAGGAGCGAATGAACAATGAGTGTTACTATGGATCAAGTTGTCGCATTAGCAAAGCACAGAGGTTTTGTATTCCCGGGTTCTGAAATTTATGGCGGTTTGGCAAACACATGGGATTATGGTCCGTTAGGTGTTGAGTTGAAAAATAATATCAAACGCGCTTGGTGGAAAAAATTCGTTCAGGAATCCCCGTACAACGTAGGTCTTGACGCTGCCATTCTGATGAATCCACAGGCTTGGGTCGCTTCCGGTCACGTTGGAAACTTCAACGATCCGATGATTGATTGCAAAAACTGTAAAGCACGCCACCGTGCGGATAAGCTGATTGAGAACAAACTGGCTGAAAAAGACATCGAAATCGTCGTAGACGGTATGACGTTCGATGATATGATGAAGCTGATTGTCGAGCATAACATTGTTTGCCCGGATTGCGGCAGCAAAGATTTCACGGATATTCGTCAGTTCAACTTGATGTTCAAAACGTTCCAAGGCGTAACAGAAGCAAGTTCCAATGTTGTTTACCTGCGTCCTGAAACAGCTCAAGGTATTTTTGTTAACTTTAAAAATGTACAGCGCACGATGCGCAAAAAGCTGCCATTCGGTATCGGCCAAATCGGTAAAAGCTTCCGCAATGAGATCACGCCGGGTAACTTTACGTTCCGTACACGTGAATTTGAACAAATGGAGCTTGAGTTCTTCTGCAAACCGGGCGAGGATATGAAATGGTTCGAGTACTGGAGAAGCTTCTGCCACAACTGGCTGCTGTCATTGGGCGCTAAAGGTGAAAACCTTCGTCTGCGTGACCACAATGAAGATGAGTTGTCACATTACAGCAACGCTACGACAGATATTGAGTACAAATTCCCGTTCGGCTGGGGCGAGCTTTGGGGTATTGCGGATCGTACGGATTTCGATTTGAAACAGCACATGGAGCATTCCGGTGAAGATTTCAACTATATCGATCAAGAAACGAATGAGCGTTATGTTCCTTATTGCATCGAGCCGTCCCTTGGTGCGGACCGTGTAACGTTGGCGCTGTTGATTGACGCGTTCGAAGAGCAAAAGCTGGAAGGCGATGACAGCCGTACTGTGCTTCATTTCCACCCTGCGCTAGCTCCGATCAAGGCGGCTATTTTCCCACTTTCCAAAAAGTTGAATGATGGCGCGCAAGCCGTTTTTGCTGATCTGGCGAAACATTTCATGGTTGACTATGATGATACAGGTTCAATCGGTAAAAGATATCGTCGTCACGATGAAATCGGTACGCCATTCTGTATCACGTACGATTTCGAGTCCGAGACAGATGGTCAAGTAACGGTTCGTGATCGTGACACGATGGAACAAACACGGATGCCAATTTCAGAATTAAAAGCATTCATCGAGAATTCACTACAGTTTTAATTTAAAAAGGCTGGCCATTAAGGTAGATAAACCTTGTGGTCAGCCTTTTTTGCTGTGAGTTCGCTGTAGCGAGTGAATGTGTGGAACTACAGGGCGCTATTTTGGTCAAAACAGCCAGTTGAGCAGTGGAAGGGGAACTATGGGCCCTTATTTCGCTGGCAATGGTGGAGATTTAGGTGATTGGGGTGAAATAAGGCCCTGTAGTTCCCTTCCTGCTATGAATTATCGTTTTTAACCAGAATAAGGACTTGTAGTTCCGTTATTTTGGAGGGTGTCAGCGGAAAACAGGCAAAAGAGGCTATCCCTTTGTCATTCAAATGACTTTTGGGACGCCTCTTTTATTTAAATGACGTAATCGAGAACTTCACTGTATGGCAGATAACGATGAACGTCAGTAAGCGGTGGACTATAGACATGAATGGATACGGCGGGCTCATGGAAAGGATTGCTAAGCTGATGGATTTGATCCTTCGGAGCCGTAAAATAGTCGCCTGTTCGAATCAAATCATCGCTATGAACAACCGGGTAACCTTCCGTGTCCAGATGGAATTTAGAATTGACGATATGGCCTTGAACTAGGCAAGCAGCTCCTATCGAAGCTCCGTGATTATGAATGGCTGTTGCGGCTGAGGCGGGAATATGAATGATAATGACTTCAAGCTCTTTCGTGCTATAAATGACATTGCGGCCATATGCAAGATTCAGGGGTTCAGTTTTATGATCAGGCACCTCGTGCAATAAGCTGTTTACGGACTGAAGTGCAGATTTTAATTGTTCTAATGAGGGTTCTTGCAATTTACAGAATGACTGCTCAATTGCTTCTATTAACATCATGGTTTCCGCCTCCTAGGCATTTGGTATCTCTTTATCAAAATTAATTAGAGAAACGATAAGATTTAATTATATAGTATGCTTTAGGAGGTGGAAGGGTTAGGGGAATTGGCATAATTTTGATAAGAAATGGGTCATGAAATAACAAAAGAATTAGACGCGAAACGGCGGCATTCGTCTACCATCGATATCCGTGAAACCATATTCGGCAGCTAGGGAACCAACTTCGTGAAGCTGTCCTGCCTTAAGATGAACCTGCGGATCACAGGCCAGCGCAACAACGGCACGCCCAATATATTCAACGGACTCCGTAGCGTGTAACTCTTCAATTCGCATGAAGTCGGGATCGCCAGGTTCGAGGCCATAATGTTTATACACAGCTTCTGTACGCATCCAACCGGGAGCTAATGCCAGTGCGGTTACATCTAACTGGTTTGCTTTAAGATTGAGCGACATAGCACGGGTCATATTTACAACTGCACGTTTCACTGTGTCATAAAATACATTTACCGGGTAATCTCCTCCAATGTCGGAGTAGACCCCTGTGTTAATAATTAAGCCGCGCTGCTGCTCAAGGAAGAAGGTGGACATGGCATATCGGCTGGACACCATTTGAGCCCGTAATCCGGCATCAAACATGTTGTCCCAACGTTTCATAGGCTGCTTCCAGAAAGGCGCTAAAAAATCATCTTTTTCAATGTCTTCATAACCGCCCCAAGCGTTGTTGACGACAAGATGAAGGGCACCTTGTTCCTGTTTAATTTGCTCATACAGTTTTTGAACATCGGCTTCGAACCGCAATCCCAACGCCTCCGCGTGCAGTCACTTCATCCGCAGTATCTTCAATCGTGCCAGGAAGATCTGTCTGAGTCGATTGTACTCTTGTACTGCGGCCAGTCACATAAACAGTGGCACCTGCTTCTCCAAGCGCTAAGGCAATTCCTCGGCCGGCACCTCGGCTAGACCCAGTCACAAGTGCTACCTGACCGTGAAGCTGTTTACTTATTGTCATCCTTTTATACCTCCAATTTGTCATTCACCAAGTTACTTTGCACTTATAGTTTAACTCTATACTATGACAATTCTTGTCATGGATTGAAGACGCGCAAAAAAGCTCATGTTTGTGGCTCTTCCAAGGTGCTGTATGCGTGAAGCATACTCCGAAGCTGTTCGCGAATCCATTGCACCATTTCAGGTGGTTCTTCAACGATGGCATCTGCACCCATGCTCAGGAAATATTTTGAGAAATAGAGCAGATTACTCTGGTGCATCTCACTGATTAATTCTCCGCTCCCATCGGCATGAATCGTGACATCCGCATCCGTGCCATTGCTTCGCTCGTAAGCTCTGACACCGGCTGGTGTAAGTTTGACGCGAAGTCTCATCTCTTCGGAAGAATCCGTTTTTTGACTTACTCCACCTGACAGCCAATCCAGAATGGTATAGTTCATGAGATCTTTGCTAGGATGATCCGGCTCAGCAGAGGTCAAGCTTAGCAAACGATCTGTGCGAAATAGCAGGATGCGATCCTTTTGAAAACAATAGGATGGAAAATACCAATAACCATTCGATGCGTAAATGCCGATGGGCTGTATGGTTCGTTCCGTAGCACTATCTTTGGAAGCATAGGTGATATGAAGGGGGAGACCATCGATGGAAGCCTCCAATAGTTGCTCCAAGTAAGGAGAACTTTGTGTGCGGGTAGGTGTCCAAAATGACACACGACTCTTGAGGGCATCAATTCGTTTCTTCGTATCGGTCGGAAGATAGTGATAAAACTTGCCTAACGCTGAAGTCGATTCTGAAGCAAAAGGCAGCGCTCCATAAAACTGGAGCGACTGAAAGGCAAAGAACATCGCGACGGCCTCTTGTTCCGTGAACAGAATAGGAGGGAGCATCCGCTTCTTCAGCAAACGATAGCCTCCATGCGGGCCGAACTCCGTATACAGTGGCATTCCAAGCTCGCTTAGCTCCTGTAAATCGCGATGCATGGTGCGTTCCGAGACGCCGAATTCTTGAGCGAGCTCTTTGGTCGTGAAAGCCATGCGTTCATTAACGGCCATCATAAGCTGGATCAAACGCTATGTTTTGTTCATGGCAGTTCGTTTCCCTCCTGTACGTTTAAAGCTATCCAATTGTTCGCATAACTTCTTTCATCGTGGTGACGAAAGCTTCAGCTGCTTTGGAGAGGTATCTGCCTTTGCGGTAAGCGATGACAAGTGTTCGGGTCGGTCTGTCTTCCAAAGCAAGGTGAACGGGAGACAGTTCGCTGAAGCTGCGTTTTGAGATCAAATACGGCACGAATGCGATGCCCATCCCAGCAGCAACAAGAGATTGGACGGTTTCCATGTTGCTGGATTCGAAAACGATATTAGGGACAATTCCGGCGTTTTGGCACAGATCAAGCGTAAGCTTTCGAAAACCTTGCCCCTTCTTTAAGGCGATGAAGGCTTCTTTCTCCAATTGCGAGATGCTGATCGGTTCTTTGGCCTGAGTTAACGGATGACGCGGGGGTACGGCAAGGACAATTTCTTCTTCCAAAAGTGTTTCATAAATAAGCGATTCTTCCCTCAGCGGCAAGGACAGGAGAGAAATATCGGTCTGCCCGTTCATGGTCAATGTCTCCAAGTTGGATGAAGTTTCTTCAACTAGCGAAATTTCGATATCCGGATATGCGGTTTGGAAAACAGGGACTACAAAAGGAAGAATGGTCGAACCCGTGATTGGCATACTGCCGACGACGAGGCGTCCTTTTTTCATCTGTGAAATGTCTTCCATTTCTTTTTTGAGCTGCTCCACCATATCAAGAATTTTTTGTGATTTCTCGACGAATAAAGAGCCGGCATGCGTAAGTTCAACGGAGTTTGTACTGCGCTGGAACAGGAGAACGCCAATCTCTTTCTCTAGCTTGGACAACTGCTGACTGAGTGAGGGCTGGGCGATATGAAGTTTTTCTGCGGCTCGCGAAAAGTTTCGTTCAATGGCAATCTGAATGGCATATTGTAGTTGGCGTAATTCCAATGATTTTACAACTCCTATAGTGAATGATGAGGGTAAACGTGTTTATTTATCATAGCTCATGATCGTATTTTAGCATAATCCATAAATAAAAAGAGACTGTCACACAAGCAGAATAAATCTACTTGCGGACAGCCTCTTAATACTTCCAAATGTTATCTCTTCACTGTACTCCGGTACATCAGGAACAGTAAGTATGGAGCGCCAATGACAGCAACAACGATGCCGGAAGGGATCTCTTTGGGAATGGCGATCACTTTCCCGATAATATCCGCAATGACTAGCAAAATTGCACCGATCAAAGCGGACAGGACAACCGATTTCTGGTGACGTTGGCCCATGAAAATCCGAACGGCATGCGGAGCGAGCAGCCCAATGAAAGATATGGTGCCAACACAGGCTACTGCGATCGCCGCTATCGTAACCCCAATGCTTGCGGCAATCAGGCGGGTTTTCTGCAGCTTGAGGCCTAATCCGAGCGAGACAAGATCTCCAAAAGCAAGCAAATCCACACGGCGGCCAAGCAGCCAAGCGATTGGCAAAAGGATAACCATTGCCACGCTTAATTGAGAAAACTCCAGCCAACCTCTGGCATACGTGCTCCCTGCCAACCAAGTTAGTGCGGGAGCAGCACCGAGTTTGGATTTAATGATCAGGAATTGGATGACAGCTGATCCGAGCGCAGATATCGCAATCCCGACAAGAATTAATACGACTGGATTCAGCCCTTTTTTCCATGCCAGCAGATACACACTGCCGGCCGAGAGGAGAGCGCCGGCCATCGCGCCGATCGGTACCCACATGCCTGAAGACGTTGGCCAGATGGTGAGGACAAGAAGTGCTCCCATACCAGCACCTGTCGTTACACCGACAACGGAAGGGTCGGCGAGCGGATTGCGAACGGCGCCTTGCATCATGGAGCCGGCAATGGCAAGCGAGGCTCCGGCAAGTGCGGCTACGAGCACGCGAGGCAAGCGTAAGTTAAAGATGACGTTGCTCGACATCTCGGGTCCGCCGCCGGATAGAACTGCAAGGACATCTGCAAACGGAATCTTTAAAGCACCCGCGGATAATCCGGTCAGAATAAGCGCAAGCAGAGAGACGGATGACAGCAGAATAAGCAAGGGATACGGAATTTTGCTGCCTATGAAGCCGACGCCCATCGAAGATCCGCTATCCGACGACGCTTGCATCTTGGAGCCTCGAACATCAAGCCAAATGAGCCAAGGAGCTCCAAGAACGGCGGTGACGGAGCCGGCAGGCAGTTCGCCAAGCGTGCTGCGAAACATTTTCGCAATCGTATCCGCCGAAATGAGCACGACCGCTCCCCATATTGCGCTGCCCGGAATCAGGAACCTATGACGTCTGAGGCCGATCAATCGGATTAAATGAGGAGCAATGAGCCCGACAAAGCCTATTGGACCAACGACGCTAACGGTCACGCCGGCCAGCAAAATAGCAACAGCAAGCGCCATGAAACGGATTAAATTCACATTTTCCCCTAAAGAAACAGCCGTATCTTCACTCAGCTCCAGCATATCCAACTTCTGACTGAACAAAAGGGCAGCAACCAGCCCAATCGAAACCCAAGGAAAAGCGTAGCGTACACCAAGCCAATCATTTTGCCCTAATGCGCCTGAGCCCCACATAAACAGGCCGTTGGTCTCATTCTCATACATAATTTGCAGACCGCTTGTAAAAGCAGACAATACGAGTGAAACGATCATGCCTGCCAAAGCCATGCGCAGCGGAGTACTTTTGCGTCCTCCGGACATGAAATAAGCCATGACGGCCGCGCCGCATGCGCCAATGAGTGCCAACAGCAGTGAATGATCCGACTTTAAGCTGGGGAAGTAAACAGCTGCAAGCACGATGATAAAATAAGCACCTGCATTTAATCCCAGTGTTGAAGCGGATGCCAGCGGATTGCGGGTAACGGTTTGGAGCAGCGCTCCTGCAACCGCAAGCGAAGCTCCGGCTAGGAGGCCGATGACCGCCCGCGGCAAGCGAAGCCCCCGAACCATATGATGGTCGGGGGTATCCTGTGGATGCAGCAATGCGTTCACGATAGTTTGAACGGTTAAGTGGGCTTCTCCCTGCGTGATGTTCAGGAACAGAACCAGAAGCAGAGCCAGAAGGCCTCCTCCAAAAACGATAAAGGCTTTCCATGTTGTTTGCCGATGTATGAAAGGGTCTGATTTTATTTGGATTTGGTTCATTTGGTTAATGCGTTAGCTGTCAGTTCGGCAAATAGTTTTGCAGACAATGGACCGCCGAACGGCCAAGTGTTGCCAGGCAGCTTGTAGGTTTTGTTCTCTTTTACAAAGGAAAGACCTTTCCAAACGGCATTATCTTTGAGTTGTTTCTCAAACACATTATCGTTGTCTTGCACGATGTAAATGAAGTTGGCGTTTTGCACGGCAGGCAGTGCTTCCACGGAAGCTGTCGAGTAGCCGTACATTTCAAATTTATTAGCTTTATATACATTCTTCAATCCGATGCGCTGAAGAATTTGTACAGCCATGGAGTTGTCTAAGAACATGCGAAGATCTGCGTTGTTTTGATTGCTGAAAGCTTGTGTAAGTGCGACTTCAGCGCCATCTTTTTTAGCAGCGGTAAGCTTATTTTTCGTATCTGTGTATGCTTTTTGAAGGTCGGCAAGCACTTTCTCGCCTTCCGCTTTTTTACCGACAACATCAGCAATCGTTTTGAAGGTATTTTCCATTTCCGCATATTGATCGCCTTTCCCTTCAGCAGGGTAGGAGTTAAATACGATGGTAGGAGCGATTTTCTTGAGTGCCTCATAGTTTTTGCTTGAACGCAGTGTGCTGGTAATAATGAGATCAGGCTTGAGACCTGTGATGGTTTCCAGGTTAGGTTCTTGGCGTGTTCCTACATCAACGACAGAAGCATCCAAAGCAGGCGTTACGTTAACCCAGTTCGCATAACCTTTTTTATCAGCAGAACCTACAGGTTGAATACCAACGGCGAGCAGGTCTTCCGCATAGGTCCACTCTAAAGTGACGATCCGTTTAGGAGTTCCTTTAATTTCTGTGGTCCCTAAGTCGTGTGTGATGGTTTTGACCGTGTCGGCAGCCTTAGCGGCAGCAGTCGCAGCTGGAGAAGCTGTTGAGCTGGAGGTACTAGCTGCATTACCACAAGCAGCAGTAAGGAAAAGCATGACGAGTGAAGCTGTAACCGTTAATGGTTTTACTATTTTACGCACAAATAAACCCTCCTAAAATATGTATCTATAAATGGATAGAATTGATGGCTTTTTCAATCCCACTTAGAGAATGATAATCATTATCATTGATGATGTCAACGTTTAATTAAATTATAGGATTAATCTATCAAGCTTATAGTTATTATATCTTGGAGCAATGATGGTAATCGTGCTAAACTACATTATGAGGGTAAGACATTAACAAATTGAGCGGATAATGACAAGAGGTGACTGGATATGAGTAAAAAGACGATGTTCGAAAAAATCTGGGATAATCACGTAATTAACCAGGAAGAAGGCAAACCTAGCGTAATTTATATCGACTTGCAGCTGGTCCATGAAGTAACATCGCCGCAGGCATTCGAAGGGCTTCGTTTGTCAGGCCGTAAAGTTCGCAGACCTGATTTGACTTTCGCAACGATGGATCATAACGTTCCAACGAAGGATCGTTTCAATATTACAGATCCTATTTCCAAGCAACAAATTGATACACTATCACAAAACTGCCATGACTTCGGCGTTACATTATTCGATCTTGACAGTATCGACCAAGGTGTCGTGCACGTTATGGGACCTGAACTTGGTCTAACGCACCCAGGTAAAACGATCGTTTGCGGCGATAGCCACACATCGACACACGGTGCTTTCGGAGCGCTTGCATTCGGTATTGGTACAAGTGAAGTTGAGCACGTTCTTGCAACGCAAACGCTGCAACAATCCAAAGCCAAAACGCTTGAAGTTCGCATTACGGGAAGCCTGAAACCGGGTGTAACAGCGAAGGACTTGATCCTTGGTGTTATCGCGAAATATGGCACGGATTTTGCTACTGGTTACGTTATCGAATATACAGGCGAAGCCATTCGCGGTCTTTCCATGGAAGAGCGTATGACGGTATGTAACATGTCTATCGAAGGTGGAGCTAGAGCAGGATTGATTGCTCCGGACGAAACGACTTTCAACTACCTGCGCGGTCGTGAGTACGTGCCTCAAGGCGCTGATTTCGATGCAGCTGTTGCGGAATGGTCCAAGTATGTAACGGACGAAGGCGCGACGTATGACTGGGTCGTTGAGTTTGACGCTGATTCCTTGATTCCGCAAGTAACTTGGGGAACTAGCCCGGGCATGGGTACAAGCGTAACTGCACTTGTTCCGGATCCACAAAGCTTCGAAACCGAAAATGAACGTAAAGCAGCTGAAAAAGCGCTTGAATATATGGATTTAACACCAGGTACACCAATGACAGATCTGAAAGTTGACTATGTTTTCATCGGTTCCTGTACGAACGGACGTATCGAAGATCTTCGCGCAGCTGCCAAAATCGCACAAGGATACTCCGTTGATCCTAGCGTTACAGCTATCGTGGTACCAGGATCCGGCCGCGTCAAAATTCAAGCTGAAAAAGAAGGCTTGGACAAAATCTTTACAGACGCGGGCTTTGAATGGCGCGACGCTGGCTGCAGCATGTGTTTGGCGATGAACCCGGACGTTCTGCAACCAGGTCAACGTTGTGCATCGACTTCCAACCGTAACTTCGAAGGCCGTCAAGGCCGCGGTGGACGTACGCATCTTGTGTCCCCAGCGATGGCTGTTGCTGCAGCGATCAAAGGTCATTTCTATGATGTTCGTGATTGGGAAATTAAAGAATACCAACAAGCTTAATTTTGGCTGATTAAGGAGAATGAAAACATGGAAGCTTTCAAACAACATACAGGCCTCGTCGGTCCTGTGGATCGTGTCAATGTAGATACAGATGCAATTATTCCTAAGCAGTTTCTTAAAAGAATTGAGCGTTCCGGCTTCGGTCAATTCCTGTTCTTCGAATGGAGATGGGATGAAGCGGGTAACGTGATCGAGAGCTTTCCTCTGAATCAGGATCGCTATCAAGGCGCTTCCGTCTTGCTCTCCAGAGCGAACTTCGGCTGCGGATCTTCCCGTGAGCACGCGCCATGGGCGATTCAAGATTTTGGCTTCCGAGTCATCATCGCACCTTCTTATGCGGATATTTTCTATAACAACTGTTTCAAAAACAGCATTTTGCCAATTAAGCTTTCGGAAGAACAAGTGGATGATTTATTTAACCGCACAGCGCAACATGAAGGCTACAAGCTAAATGTTGATCTTGAGAACAACAAGCTTACAGACGACTATGGATTGGAAATTAGCTTTAACATCGACGAGCACCGTCGTCAGTTTTTGCTGCAAGGTTTGGACGATATCGGTTTAACACTCCAGCATGAAGACAAAATTACGGCTTACGAGAAAGCTCACGCAAAGCGTTTGGCTTATAAATAAGTTCGGGTCGAAGACGCATCTCTATGGGGACCCCATGGGATGTGTCTTTTTTTTGTTAATTTTTTATGCAACTTTTGGTAGTTTGATACGTCTAATAGATTACTAGATTGTCGAACGGACGGGGGTTTTGCTGTCGGGCTAAGTGACTAATATGAGATAAAGGACAATTGCTGCTAGGTTTTGAGAGACAGAGTTCTCATTTTTGTGATTACGACCATAATTCCGACAATATATAGAGGTGAATGATGAAAATTCCTGCATTTTGTTTCATGTTGCTGGTTTCTGTGATGCTGCTGCCTACTACGGCATTGGGGGCGGAAGCGTCTAGTGCGATTAAGCTTTTTATGAATGAGAAAAGATTGGTTTCGAATGAAGTTCAACCTCGTATTGTTAGTGGAAATACAATTGTGCCCGTGCGTATTATCGTGGAAGAAATTGGCGCTAAGGTAACTTGGGATGAAGCCACGAGCAAAGTAACTATCGTCAAAGACGATGTGAACATTCAATTGACAATCAATAGCAAAACAGCGCTGATTAAAGGCAAAAAGGAAGTCATGGAGGTTGCTCCGATCATTGATAAAGGCAATACGATGCTGCCGCTCCGTTTCATTGGACAGCAAATGGGTATTGAATTTACATGGGACGCATCCACTTCTTCCGTTCATATGTTCAAAAAAGACGATAGCGATTCCAAACCGGTAACAGGTCCGGTTGATGTCGTAGATGGCAACACGCCTACAACGCCGCCAACAACACCTACCAATCCAACAAATCCAGTCAAACCAGGAGAAGGTACAGAGACTGGGAGTGGAACTGGTACAGGCACTGGCACAGGGTCCAACATACCGGATCCGAATGTTCATCTGGTGCAATCTATCGTGTTGACCGATAAGGAGTTAACAGTAACGGCCAAAGACGGTTCGCTTGTACCAACATCAATGAAATTAGCCAATCCGAATCGGATTGTATTGGATTTCCCTAACACAGTGTTAGATGAGCCTCTTAAGAAACTGCTGGTCAAAAATGCGGGAGAGCTGAGTTCGAAGCATCCGCTGGTCGAGAAAGTTCGCTTTTCCAATTTTAACGATAATCCGGCTACCGTAAGAATTATTCTGGATTTGAAAAGCACTGCTGATTATAAGGTTCAGCCTTCCAAGCTGCCTAATCAGTGGAAAGCGACGATCGCCGAACATCAGTTGACTGTCGTGATTGATGCGGGTCACGGTGACAATGATCCTGGCGCATTATCCATAACTGGCAGACATGAGAAGGATTTTACACTGTCTATGGCGAAGAAAGTAGAGCAGCTTCTCCTTCAGGACAAGCGTCTTAATGTTTTGATGACTCGTTCTGATGATACGTTCATACCGCTGGATGACCGGGTATCATTTGCTAATAACATTCAGTCGGACCTTTTCTTATCTATTCACGGTAACAGTGCCAAGGCTACGGTATCCGGTACAGAAACGTATTACAACAGACCGGAAAGCGCAGCTTTTGCGAATGTCATTCACAAATATGCGATTCCGGCAATAGGGTTTCCTGATCGCAAAGTACGCGAAGCTGATTTTAGAGTCATCACGAAAACGACCATGCCGGCTGTTCTGCTGGAAGTGGGGTATTTGTCTAATAAGAACGATGAAAGTGCGATGTACAAGGATGCGTTCCAAGACAAGTTAGCCTCTGCTCTCGTTGCTGCTATCAAAGAATACTTGAACCTCAAATAGGAGGTAAGAACTCTAAATTTTAGGCTACGATGCTAGTTTTGCTATGCAAAACGCGAAGGAGTGTATGAAATGACCCAAACAAGACGCTTTATTCAAGGGGCACTTCTTGTAAGTGCCATTACATTGTCTATAACTGCCTGTGGTCAAAAAAACCAGTTGGTAAGCGGTAGTGCTCCGCAGACATCAACGAACCCAATCTCAACGTCTACGGTTCAAAGTCCTGCACCAACAGTTGCGGCGACTCCGACACCGGAACCTGAGCTGCACAAAAAGATCAAAGCTTACTATAGCGATCAAGATGAAATGAAGCTTGTAGAGAAAGAAGTTACGATCTCTTACAAAAAGGATGCAGATGTATATGGTGCAGCCCTGAACGCACTTAAAAAGAGCGATGATCCTAAAGCCATTCCTTTATTTGACGACTTAAAGTTTACAAGTTCAGCCTTTGATAAAACCAAAGGGGAATTAAAAGTGGATCTCACGTTTGGTCCCAAAACGCAATTGGGCGCCCCAGGGGAAGAAATGTTTTTACAAGCCCTGAAGAAAACGGTTTTTCAATTTCCGGAAGTGAAAGCTTTATACGTCCTGAAGGATGGCAAACAAGTAGACAGCTTAATGGGGCATCTGGAGCTTCCCTACCCAATCAAACGACCTAATTAAATGGAAGAGCAGAGGAGTTAATTTAGAGATGAGAAATAAGAAGTTGGCAAGCGCAATCTTAAGTTCTTTAATTGTAACAAGTTTAGCTGGAACACCGGTTCTAGCCACTGATTCCACGAGTGGAACGTCAAAAAATAACGTAAAACTTTCGTTCCCGGATGTAAAATCAGATTATTGGGGAATTCGCCATATTTCGAAATTGGCCCTCGAAGGAATCATTGAAGGTTATGAAGATGGTGCCTATCGTGCTGAAAACTCAGTTTCCCAACAAGATGTCCTGATTATGGCAGTCCGCATGATGGGGTTGCAGGATGAAGTCAATAACATGACATCAACAACTGTTTTCCCTGATTTTATGCTTGTTGATAGTTATGCGAGGAACTATGTCGCTGTTGCGCTTCAAAAAGGATTAATTACGAACGAAGAAGAGAAAGAGCGAAGCTCTGGCGATAAGTCCAAAGAAAATTGGGGACAACGTAAGGCAACAAGGGAATGGGTAGCAGAGATCGTCATTCGTGCGATTGGCAAAGGCGCTTTCGCCCAAAGCTTATCCCAGACGCAAACGACATTTAACGATAATAGCTCCATCAGCGCTACATCACTTGGATATGTAAATGCTGCGGTAGCATTGAAAGTTGTTGATGGTTTTGAAGACGGGACGTTCCAACCGAAAGGCGCAGTAACCCGCGCTCAGATGGCTGCATTCCTTAGCCGCTCGCAGAAAGAGTTAACATCTTTGCCTGCGCATGCGAAAAAAGGATACTTGACCACCCTCACAAGCGGCACCATTGGACTAATGGACAAAGAGGGCAATACAAGTACATATAAGATCTCACCAAATACTGTCTTCTACGGAAACAAAAATGATACGGCAATTGACCCAAAAGAACTTCAAGAAACATATGAAGTTTCAATCGTTGAAGTAAATGGTGTTGCTTACTATGTTGAAATCATTAAAGACGAACTGCAGATGGACATTAAAGAGGGCAAATTGCTCAAATTAAACATGAGCACGATGAAAGCTACACTGGATGATTTTGAAAGCTATGATTTGGCTTCAGATGTGGCCGTAACGGATACGGAAGGTCGCGGTCTCAGCCTTGGGGACATTGTAACTGGCAGTACCATTCAATTGCGTAAAAGCAAAATTGTCAACACGGACAAATACACGTCTATCATCGTCAAACAAGTGCCGGTTAACAAAACGGCAAATGGAGCCATCCAAAACTTGAATAAAGACGCGGCACAAATTACATTGCTGGATACGGAGTCAGGTCAACCTGAATCTTACAATTTCTCATCTGCTTTAATCATTACTTCTACGGATAACAGTTTGGCGGATCTGAATTCCCTGCACATTGGCGATGTCGTCGAATATACGATTAAGAACAGCGAAGTAGTGAAGATTTCTGTTAAAAAGCAAGCGGATGTCGGTGTAAGTATAGAGGGGACTTTTAAAGAATTTTCTGAAGATAAATCTACTTTATTGATTAATAAAACAACGGGTAAACCTGTTGATGCGTATGAATTGTCTGAGAATGTGAAAGTCGTTATCAATGGATTAACGAACGCAAGTATCTACGATCTTGCTGCTGGAGATCAATTGAAACTGGAAGTTCTCAATAATAAAGTAACGTTGATTACTGTTGCAAATCGCTCTATTGAAAATTTATATTTTGCAAAAATAGTTGGCTATGATCAAAATTTGAAGCTGCTTTCGGTTATTGATAACAAAGGTGAGCCTCATGCGTATATTTTGACGGATAGTGTGTCGATTTCATATGCAGGTATGAAACTTCCTTTATCTAACTTTAGCGGTACATTTACAGTAGGAAAATATGTAGATTTGCTGGTTGCACAGAAAAAGGTTACACAAGTTCAGATGTCCACGCAGCTAAACGGGCAAATCACGCAATTAAACCTGCAAACGAACGATATTACGCTAAAAACAGACAGCGGTCAAAGCTTGTCATTTAAGCTGCAGTATGCACCTGTTGTTGAACTGGCGAATAAGCCAAATAGTACACTTTCGGATCTAAAAGTCGGAGACACGATCTCCCTTCAAATTAGCTTCGACCAAAGTATCGTGACTAAAATTACAACTAGTAAAACAGCTATGTACAAAACGGTTATTACAAATGTAAATTCCAAGCAAATTACTGTGACGGATGAATCGAATTCGCAGTATGTCATCTCACTTGACGGTGTACCGATTGTGAAGCCGGATCAAACCGCAGGTTCGATCAATGATTTTGTAGTGGATGATTATGTGAAACTTTCATTCAATGGTGCAACAGTTGTCAGAGCTGAGATTGCAACGCCTGTAATCGGGAAAGTAACAGCTGTGAATGCGGCAAGCTCCTCGTTGACGGTTCAAGATTTTACTGGGAAAAGCCAAGTCATCAATGCAGGAACCAATTTCGGCGTGAAGCTGAACGGTGGATCGGATTATAATTTCGCCTCCATTAAAGTGGGCGATCGTGTACAAGTCATGAAAGATGCAAGCGATAAGCTCATCATTCAAGTGGCCGCTACTGCAAAACGAGAAGTTGATAACTACAGCTCAGTTGTTAATCAAATGTATTTGAAATCAACTTCTGCTGGAGATAAGACTTCCTATAGCCTTTATCCAAGAGCTTATTACCATAAAGGAACAGATATTGTGGGTCCATCCTCGTTCGTGTCCGGCGATATAATCACGATCTATGTGCTGGATAATAAAATCGTTGAGATTGAGAAGTAAGAATTGAACAAAATAATCGTCACATCCGTCTGTATCGTAGGAGCTTGTCTCCTGCTGCAGGCGGTTTTTTTATTATTTTTAAAATAAATATGGCAATTTTTTAGAAAATGTTCGCATTTTGACGCTCACAAGCATTGATTCTAACGTCACAATTCGCTAAACTGAAGAATATTACGACCCTAAGGAAGCAAAGACATGACGCAGAAGTTAGTAAGGCATATTTTGGATACGATTGGTGAACTATTTCCGGATGCACATTGCGAGCTGCGTCACAGTAATCCTTTTGAATTAACGATTGCTGTTTTGCTATCCGCGCAATGCACTGATGAAACCGTAAATAAGGTGACATTGGATTTATTTCAGAAATATAAGCGCCCCGAAGATTACTTGGCCGTTCCATTGGAGGAGCTGGAGCAAGACATCAGACGGATTGGACTATTTCGAAATAAAGCGAGCAATATTCAAAAACTGTGTCGGTTACTACTGGACAAGTTTGATGGTGAGATCCCAGAGAAGCACGAACACTTGGTCGAGCTGCCTGGTGTAGGCCGAAAGACGGCAAACGTCGTTGTCTCCAACGCTTTTGGAGTACCTGCCATTGCCGTTGACACTCATGTAGAGCGCGTATCCAAGCGACTAGGCTTGGCGGGCATCGATGATTCGGTGCTTGAGGTAGAAAAGAAGCTGATGAAAAAGGTTCCACGAGAAGAGTGGACGCAAACCCATCATCGCCTGATCTTTTTTGGCCGTTATCATTGTAAAGCGCAAAACCCGAAATGCGAGGTATGTCCACTCTTGGATAACTGTCGCGAGGGTAAGAAACGTATGAAACCAAGCTCAACTAGGAAAACTATTACAAACAAATGATATGCAGACAAAGGATGGGATTTAAATGAAATGCATCGCCGTATACACCAATAGTTTTGAGTTATTCTCTGATATTTTCGAACAAGTGATTAATACTCCATTAGCCGATAATGAGGAAAAAGTCATTGAAGGAATTACAGTCAGTGAATCAGGTGAAGTTCCTCAGAATTACATAGACAAGATGAAAACAAAAACTGAGGTTGTTGTGATGAAAGTCAAAGAATCGGATATTACGATTTTGCAGCATCGCGATGTTTTTGAAATTTTCTTGCCTGAAAAAGAAAAAGTGGTTATGTCCTAAAAAATTAAATCTCCCTCTGGGAGATTTTTTTCTGTATCATCATAGATATAGGATTGGATAGAAGACCGGTAAATAAGGAGCGGAACGGACGAATGACGCAAGCAATCATTACAAACATCTCGGTCATGCCGGATGCAATCAAGAAGATGCAGTTAAATCTGCAAACAACAGGGGATCTGGATAATGCCAGTAAGCTGGGGCAGCTGCTAGCGAAGATTGATTCGGGCAGAATGAACATCGCTTTCTGCGGCCATTTTTCAGCGGGGAAATCAACCTTAATTAACCAGCTATGCGGGCATCCGCTGCTGCCTTCCTCACCGATACCAACGAGTGCTAATATCGTGAGTATCCGCAATGGGGCACCTGGCGCTCATGTTACACATCGACATGCAAGTCTTCAAGGGATGACGAATACGATCCCGCTTGATGAGCTTGAAGCATATTGTGTGAACGGCACAGATATTGAAACGGTGGAAATATCGTATCCCATTGCTTTTCTGGGCGAACATACAGCGCTGTTGGACACTCCAGGGATTGATTCTACGGACGATGCCCATCATAAATCAACAGAGTCTGCGCTGCACTTGGCGGATGTCGTGTTTTATGTGATGGATTACAATCATGTACAGTCCGAAGTGAATCTCGCGTTTACGAAGAAAATGAAGGAGTGGGGCAAACCGCTCTATCTCATTGTAAATATGATTGATAAGCACAAAGAATGGGAACTGCCATTTTCACAGTATCAAGAGGGGACGAAACAAGCCTTTCTGAACTGGGGAATCGTGCCGGATGATCTACTCTTTGTTACCATGAAAGAGCCGAACCATCCTCATAATGAGTATGGGAAGCTGCAATGGCTATTAAGCCGCTTGATTGAGCGTGGCGACGAGCTGCGCAGCTTCAGTATTGACGCCTCTGCACGCTATCTTGCCGACGAGCATGGCAAATGGCTGGCTGAGCAGCATGAGCCTCAGAAGGCTGAGCTGATGGAGCAAATCAGCCAGGAAGGCGATGTGCAGGAGGTCGAGGCGCAGGCAGCTGCCAAGCAGCAGGAGCTGACGACCTTGAAGGGACTGCCGGAAGCATTGACCTTACAGCTGCGTAAGGAAGTTGGCACGATCATTGAAAATGCCAACATTACACCGGCCTTGACCCGCGATCAGGCTCATGCGTATTTAGAGAGTCGCAAGCCTGGGTTTAAGGTAGGCTTCTTCTCCAGAGCGGCACAGACGGCTCTTGAAACGGGTAAACGGCTCACCGCGTTTCAAGCGGATTTATCGGAGCAGGTGGAAGCGCAGCTGGATTGGCATCTGCGGGATGCTTTGAAGAAAGCTGCGCAAAGCCAAGGGCAGCATGATGCGGGTCTCTTGGGTCAGATTGAAGCTTTGCGCGTGGAGGTTACGGCGGAGTGGCTTGCAGCACAAGTCAACGCAGGCGCCACATTCGGCGGTGAGTATACACTCAATTTCATGAAGCAAGTTGCGTCCGATATTAAACAGCAATACCGCAAACAGGCGTTTGCGTTGATCGACCTGCTCGCGGCTGCGGTCCGCGAGCACAGCGCTGTGGCGCTCGCTGCGCTTGCGGCCGAGCTGGAAGCGCTGGGCAGCCGCCTCGGCGCTGCCCGCGAACTGCGCCGCCTTGAGGAAGCCGAGGCGGCCGCAACGGCCCAGCTGCTGCGCATGGCGAGCTGGGCAAGGCCAGCTGCGCCGGCACTGCCGGACGCGCAGCAGTACACCCCCATGGAGGAGCAAGCAGCCGCCCCGCTGAGCAGGGGGCTGCATGTCACCTCCATGGATAAGATCTTGCAGGCCGCTGCGACAGCATCGGCGGCCGCAGGGCCTTCAGCCGCTGCCCCTGTGGAGGCAGCGGTCTCCGCGCCGACCGCGTTCACCTCAGGTGAACACGGCAGGCGCATGGAGCGCAAAGCCGCCGACTTGCTGGCGGCTTCCCAACTCATCGACGGACTGCCGTCGATGCGGTCGATCGCTCGCGCCATGCGCGAGAAATCGGAACGTCTGCGTCAGCGGACGTTCACGATTGCGCTGTTCGGCGCATTTAGCGCCGGCAAGTCGTCTTTCGCCAATGCTCTCATTGGTGAAAGAGTGCTGCCGGTCTCGCCGAACCCGACGACGGCGGCCATTAATAAAATCATGCCGCCGCAAGAAGGCTGGCCGCATGGCACGGCCAAGGTGAAGATGAAGAAAGCGGACGCGATTCTGCAGGACGTTTTGTATTCACTAGAAATTTTAGGCGTGCAAGCGAGCGATATGGCGTCCTCATTGAAACGTATAGGCGCTCTTTCACCTGCTGATGTAACAGCCAAAGGAAAACCGCATTATTCTTTCCTCAAAGCCGTCGAGAAGGGCTGGCAGCTGGCTCAGAATCATTTGGGCACGGAGCTGAAAATTACCAAAGAGGAGTTTCCAAGCTACGTCGCGGATGAGTCCAAGTCTTGTTTTGTTGAATTTATAGAATTATATTATTCGAATCCCCTGACGGAACAAGGCATTATTTTCGTTGATACACCTGGTGCAGATTCCATTAATGCCCGCCATACCGGCGTTGCTTTTAATTATATTAAAAATGCCGATGCCATTCTTTTCGTGACTTATTATAATCACGCGTTTTCGCAGGCGGACCGTGAGTTCCTGTTACAACTTGGTCGGGTTAAAGACAGTTTTGAAATGGATAAAATGTTCTTCATCGTGAATGCCGCCGATCTTGCAGCAAGCCCGGAAGAATTGCAAGGTGTGATGACCCATGTGGAAACAAATCTTTTGCAGCACGGTATCCGCAATCCGCGGATTTACCCGATATCCAGTTACTTAGCGGCAGAAGGGAAAATTACCGGCAACGAAGCACTTGTGGCGCAGTCGGGCATTCGTCCGTTCGAAGGTGAGTTTGTGCAGTTTACTTTCAATGAACTGAGCGATGTTGCGATACACTCAGCGAATTTGGAGCTGCATCGCGCGATTGCCACCATGCAGCAATGGCTGGAAAGTGCGCAAACAGGGGAAGAACAGCGGAAGCAGCAGCTTAGGAAGCTGGAGCAGTCTGAGCGGGAGTGTGCTGAACTGCTTGAGCGTACGATTTTCGAAGCGGAACTCAAAGAATTGAAGAAAGAGATTCAGGAGCTTCTGTATTATGTGAAGCAGCGTACGATGTATCGGTTTGGCGAATTGTACAATTACGCCTTTAATCCCTCCACGTTCCGTGAGGAAGCAAGAGATCCGAAGCAGGCGCTGCAATCGGCCTGGGGTGAGCTGCTGCGCATGATCGGTTATGATCTTTCGCAAGAAGTGCTTGCAACGACGCTGCGTGTTGAGAATCGGATGAATCTGATATCCGGAAATCGTGTTAAACGTTGGGAAGAGCAGCTTCGCCAAGTTATGGATGGCTTCGAGAGCGGTTCATACGAGTCCAACACGTTTGTGACGCCTGAAATCAGCTCCAAAATGGAAGCACCTGAGATTTCACTTAAATTGCTGCAAAGTCATTTTAAGAACCCGAAGCAATTTTTTGAAGGGGATGGCAAAAGTAAGCTGAGAGCAGATTTGGAAAACCGGATGACGGCGCCGGTCGCTCAATTTGTTGAGCTTCAAACTGCAGAGCTTGAAGAGGCTTATGCCAATCAGCTCGAAAACTGGTTGATGAAACAGAAAAATCAGCTGCTTGGGCAGCTCAATGAGCACGCCGAAGGGATGCGCGATGCCCTTGAAATGAAGATTGATTTGAACGAACTAATATCCAAACAGCATCAATTAAAGTCGTTTGTTTAACATTTAAACAATAGGGTTGGTCATGTTCAATTGAACGTGATCAGCCCTTTTTCACGTACCGCTATGTAAAGGCTTACATTGATGGTTATTGGGATGATTTTAAAGAATAGGGGGGATTCCTGCACGTTTTTGTGAAGTTACGGGCTTTTAAGCGAATATATCACGCATTCTTCTGATTGCCCGCATATAGGGATGGTGTTAAGATTCATTAAGTATTAAAACGCTTACCTAGCTTTTCCAAATTCACCTTCTTGAGGAGGGGTCATCAGAGTGGATGTATTCAGGCAACTGAAGCCCTATTTTTGGCCAGAGAAAAAACTGTTTTTTGGAGCAATTTTATGTTTAGCCCTAGCAACTGCATTAGGTCTCGTTTATCCAAATTTACTCCGGTATCTCATCGATGACGTGATCGCAAAAAAGCAATTTGAAGTGGTTCCGAAATTAGCAATTATTGTTGTGATTGTCGTATCTACGAAGGGGATGTTTCAATTCCTGCATGGCTTGTTCGGGGGCCGATTGGGCAACCGGGTGGCGTATCATTTGCGGAATGCGCTCTATAACAAACTGCAGTATTTATCCTTTCAGTACTACGATCAAGCAAGAACAGGGGACTTGATGTCCAGATTGACGGCTGATTTGGAAGCCATCCGGCAATTTATCGGATTTGGTTTCGCTCAACTATTAAACGTTCTATTAATGCTGATTTTCGGCATGAGCATGATGTTCTCCATCAATTGGAAGTTAGCTTTACTGACCATGATTTCGATGCCATTTCTGGCGTTTACGGCCATTCGTTTTGAAGGCAAAATTCATCCCGCATTCCGGATGGTGCGTCAATCGCTTAGTTCGATGACAACCGCGGTACAGGAAAACATCACAGGAGTTCGGACCGTCAAATCGTTCGCGCGCGAAGCTCATGAGGTAGATAAGTTTTCGGCTCGCAATGAGGACTATAAGGCGATGAATATTGAAAGTTCCGGGATTTGGGCAAAGTATTTTCCGATTATGGAAATTCTGGCGAATCTGAGCGTTGTAGTCCTGCTTGGCGTCGGTGGTTACATGGTCATCCAGGATACGATTTCCCTAGGTGAGCTGGTTGCTTGCTTTAGCTTAATCTGGTACATCATCGGACCGATGTGGGGACTTGGTTTCCATATCAACAACTTTACGAATACGAAAGCTTCTGGTGAGAAAATTCTCGATATTTTGCATCAATATTTACATGTGAAAGATCAAGCGGATGCAGCCGTTGTAACAAGCAGCCAAGTGAAAGGGCATGTGCGTTTCGACAATGTGACATTTGCTTATCCCGAAAAGCAGCCAGCTTTATATGACTTCAATTTGGATGCTCCGGCAGGCTCAGTTATCGGGCTTCTAGGCAGCACGGGTTCTGGTAAAACGACGGTGATTTCACTACTGATGAGAGCGTACAATGTGAAAGATGGCCGAGTCATGCTCGATGGCAAAGATGTACGTTCGCTCGAGATTGAAAGCTATCGCAGCCAGATTGCAACCGTTTTCCAAGAAACGTTCTTATTTTCTTCCACTATTCTTAACAATATCGCTTATGGACGCAAAGATGTTACGATGGATGAAATTATTCGAGCAGCGAAACTGGCTAAAGCGCATGATTTCATTTCTGAGCTGCCGGAAGGCTATGATACCGTTGTCGGTGAGCGCGGATTAGGCTTATCAGGCGGTCAAAAGCAGCGTATTGCCATCGCTCGAGCACTGATCAAAGATCCCAAAATCCTGGTGCTTGATGATGCAACGAGCGCTGTCGATATGGAAACAGAACACGAGATTCAAGCAGGCTTTAGCGAAGTTATGCAAGGAAGAACGACATTTATTATTGCCCATCGGATCTCTTCCTTGAAGCATGCTGATGAAATTATCGTCTTGGATAAAGGACGAATCGTTCAAAGAGGCAAACATCACGAACTTCTGCAGCAGGAAGGCCTTTATCGTCAAACTTACGATATTCAATACGCGGATCAACCGAAGCAAGCGACTGAAGATGATCAAGTTGCTGCAGCCAAAGATAGTGAAATAAATGCGACAACGCGAAACCATTCCTCTTTGCAAGAAAGAAGGTTAGCACATTGAGTACGAAGTCGAATCAAGCCGAGGCGGCTGCGAAGAATGAAGATTCTCAAGTCGGGCAGCGATTCGTCTACCAGGACGATGAGTTGATTGATAAGCCCTTCGATTGGGGTCAATTGAAACGTTTATTTAGTTATATGAAGCCCTATAAGAAACAAATGCTCCCGATTATCATTATTATGATGCTGGTTGGAGCTATAACCAAACTGACGGTACCCCTACTGATCAGAGAAGCGATTGATAATGCTATTATACCTAAAAATGCGAACTTGCTGCTAATTATTGTCGGTGTCATGCTTGGCGTATATATCATCCAATGGCTCGCAAATACATTCCGTATTAAATACACGAATATGATAGGACAACGCGTCATCTACGATTTGCGGCACGATTTATTCAGCCACATTCAAAAGCTGTCGTTCCGATTCTTCGATACACGTCCAGCAGGATCTGTCCTCGTTCGTGTAACGAATTATGTGAACTCGCTGCAAGATTTGTTTACGAACGGGGTCGTCAACCTGTTGATTGACGTCATGCAGCTAGTTGGGATCATTATTATTTTGTTGACCTTTAATTTTAAATTAGGGGCTGCCATTATTGTAACGGTTCCGATCATGTTCATGATTTCTACCAAGCTGCGCAAAAAAATTCGCCATGCTTGGCAAGATGTAACGATGAAACAATCGCGGCTGAATGCCCATTTGAATGAGTGTATTCAAGGGATACGGGTCACCCAAGCTTATTCGCAGGAAAAAGAAAATATTCAGTTTTTCACCAAAATGAATATGGTTAACCGTTTGTCCTGGAATCGCGCTTCAATGCTTAATCAGACGTTTGGTCCTCTCATCGAGATTACAGGAGCAATCGGATACTGCATTCTTTTCTGGATGGGTGCTTATTTGATCCAAACGGAAGAAATTTCAGTCGGTTTATTGGTTGCCTTCGCTACTTACATAGGTTATTTCTGGGAGCCGATTACGCGCCTAGGTCAAATGTATTCGCAACTGCTAATTGCAATGGCTTCTGCTGAGCGTATCTTCGAATTTATCGACGAAAAGCCTTCTGTCGCTGAGCTTGAAGACGCGAAAGATCTGCCTAACATCAAAGGGAATGTGAAGTTTGAAAATCTCGTATTCGAGTACGAGGCTGGTCGTCCGGCATTAAAAGGTTTCAATCTGGATGTGCAAGCAGGGCAATCTATTGCGTTAGTTGGGCACACAGGATCAGGTAAAAGTACGATTATGAATCTGCTTTGCCGATTCTATGATCCTACAGAAGGACGTATTATGGTTGACGGCACTGACATTCGGGATGTTACGATTCAAAGCTTGCGTTCTCAAATTGGCGTCGTTCTGCAGGATACGTTTATTTTCTCGGGAACGATTCGAGATAACATCCGTTTTGGTCGGTTGGATGCAACGAATGAAGAGGTTGAACTAGCTGCTAAAGCTGTTCATGCGCATGACTTTATCGTCAGCTTGCCGAATGGCTATGACACGGAGGTACAGGAGCGCGGAAATGTGTTATCGATGGGGCAACGCCAATTGATTTCCTTTGCGAGGGCACTGCTTGCGAATCCACGAGTGCTCATTCTGGATGAAGCGACGGCCAGTATCGATACGGATACGGAGCTGAAAATTCAAGAAGCCCTCAAAACGCTTCTTGCCGGGCGGACTTCCTTCATCGTGGCGCACAGGCTTTCTACGATTCGCAACGCGGACAAAATCGTCGTGCTGGATCATGGCCGCATGATGGAAATCGGCAATCATGATGAGTTGATGAAGGAGCAGAAAATTTATTACGGCTTGATTCAAGCGCAGTATAAGTTTTTGCAGGATGCTGTTTAGTTTATGTTCTTAAAAAAAGAACCTGGCGGTGAAGTTCATACCGCTAGGTTTATTTTATTTGGTTAAGAGTGTGGGAGAAGTATGACCAAGTTTTCCTACTGAAACCTTCCAGAACGCTATATCTCCTGCTAACGGACCCACATGCCGCTATCGGCCAAATTAGCCAATTTTGAGAATCTAACGGACCGAGTAGCTGTTATTTAACGAATTTACAGGGGTTTCAGCTAGTTTCAAGACGAGTAAGGTCACCTGTGTCCGTTAAATTCCAAATTAGCTCAAAAAGTAACCAATAGCGGCATCTCAGTCCGTTAGAGCTCCCCAATCCTACCATCAACAGCCCCCACACAAACCAAAAAATAATTGAGATTGTTTGAATTATGACCAAGTATGATATACTATCCAAACGAACATATGATCGTTTTTTGAGAGCCGCCTTTGTGCAGCGTTTGCAAATTTATTCTAGAAGCTATACTCTTAGTATGAATTATGCCATTTATTCGCAGGAGGGGACATTCTTGAGATCATCTCGCTTCATATGGGGAACAATTGGCTTAACCGCATCTATTACCACGATTGTTTTCGCTGTAGGATTTGCTTACGCGGCGAATCAGATATGGTTTCCGAAGGCTTCCGGGTCGCTTCAATTGGCGACGGAGGCTCCGAAGAAGGAATCGATGATTGAAAGCAAAGCAAAGCTGCAAATTGTTGCGCTCGGCGATTCATTAACGGCAGGAACGGGTGACAATACAGGCCAAGGTTATGTGGGCCGCGTCCGTGAAAAGCTGGAGAAGGAAACGGGCAAACCGGTATTTGTGCTTAATAATCTAGCCATTCCAGGCTACAAGAGCGACCAGCTTCTAGCTGATCTGGCGCTAAAAAAGACACAGGATGCGCTCGCGCAGGCAGATATTATATTGCTTACTATCGGCGGAAATGATATTTTTGCTGGTGGAGACGGACTTTTTCAGGGGGAAAACCAGACAGAGTTTAACCCTGAGGCAGCGGAAAGTCGAGTGGCTCCGGCGCTCGAAAAAGTGCAGAAAATTTTCGAAGCAATTAATAAAGCTAACCCTAAGGCAACTGTGATGTACGTAGGCTTATATCATCCATTTCTAGATTTGGATCCGAAACAGGAAGGATCGCTCGTTGTACAGCGCTGGAATAATGGCGTTTTCGAAATGATCAATCGTTATCCACAAATGGTGATTGTCCCGACTTATGATTTGTTTGAACAAAATTTGATTAAATATTTGTCTTCGGCTGATCATTTTCATCCTAATGGGGATGGTTATGAGCGGATTGCAGATCGAATTTTACAAATTCTGAAGTAATGGGGGCAGGCAAAGTGACAGAAGCAGTAATCGTTCCTGATACCGTATTATCCGTGAAAAATTTGAGAAAGCAAATTAAAAATAAAGAGATTATCAAGGGAATTTCTTTTGATGTCTACGCCGGAGAAATTTTCGGTTTCTTAGGGCCTAACGGTTCCGGAAAAACGACAACAATTCGAATGCTTGTTGATTTAATTCGGCCAACGGAAGGAACGATTCACATTTGTGGATTTGACGTCCGTAAGGAGCACAATCAAGCCATGCGTCACGTTGGCTGCATTGTAGAGAACCCGGAGTTGTATTCATACTTGACCGGATGGGAAAATCTCGAGCATTTTGCAAGAATGCTGCCGGATGTTGACGAGCAGAGAATTCATGAGGTCGTAGAAATTGTTTCGATGGATGGGCGAATTCATGATAAAGTTCGTACCTATTCCCTTGGTATGAGGCAGCGTCTTGGTATCGCGCAAGCGCTTCTTGGGCGACCGAGTTTATTAATATTGGACGAGCCTACCAATGGACTTGATCCGCAAGGAATCAAGGAAATGAGGGAATTTATTCAGCGTTTGGCGGCTGATGGATTGAGCTTGTTTGTTTCCAGTCATCTATTAAGCGAGATTCAGCAAATGTGTGACCGTGTAGCGATTATTAGCCATGGCCAAGTCATTCAGGTAGGAGCGGTAGATGAGTTGATTGCGCAAGGCGGCAAAGTGGTTTGGTCCGTGTCTCCGGCCGATAAGGCTGAGGGGCTTCTCGATGCGTCTCCACTTGTGAACGCGATTGAGGAAATTGGACAAGTAGATCCTATGCATACACATGATTCGGTGAGACATATTGTTACCCAGATGGATAAAGAGCATGTCCCGCAAATAAGTAGGCAATTGATGGAAGCAGGAATTAGCCTTTACGCTGTAGAAATCAAGAACCCAACGCTGGAAGATTTGTTCTTGAGCCTAACCGAGGGTGAAACCATACAATAGGGGACGGTGAAAGAAATGCGTATTCTGTATGAACTCGTCAAAAATGAATGCATCAAAATGATCAAGAAGAAACGATTTTATGTGATCATCCTGATCCTGCTTGCCCTTATTCCTATGTTTACTTATGCACAAATGCGAGTGGCTCAAAATACACAAAAGCAATTTGGAACGACAGACTGGAAGGCGGATCAGCGTCAGAAAATTATTGATTGGGAGAAGCGTTTGAGCTCTGCACGTACGCCGGATGAATGGAAACAGCAGCTTAAAGTGCAGATACAGATTGCTAATTATTATCTGGATCAAGATGTCGATCCGAGCTCGCCTAATGCCGTTACTTTTACCCGTGAATTTGTCAAAAATGCCGTCTCTTTATTCATTCCGCTGATCATCATGGTCATTTCCGCAGATATCGTATCATCCGAGCATTCTACGGGGACTATTAAATTATTGTTGACAAGACCGGTCCGGCGATGGAAAATCCTATTGAGCAAATTAATAACTGTTATTTTCTTTACTTCGCTTACGGTTCTTTCAACCGGCGTGCTGTGTTACTTGATTTCCGGCCTTGTTTTCGGCTATAACGGATGGACGATGCCCATTTTTACTGGCATTCAGATCAATGGCACGGATGTGGACTTCAGCCTGGTAAGAGCGGTTGATCAGTGGTTCTTCCTCTTGATGGAGTTTGGATTAGTTTGGTTTTCGGCATTAGTCGTCGCATTGATGTCGTTAATGATCTCTGTTCTCATTCGATCAACAGCTGCCGGTATGGGGGTCATGCTCGCAGTCTTAATTTCGGGGACGATACTTTCGAACATGGTGTCATCTTGGGAAACAGCGAAGTATTTGTTTATGGTCAACTTGGATTTAACCAAGTATCTTACAGGAGGTCTGCCGCCGATAAAAGGTATGGATTTGGCCTTCTCGCTAAGTGTATTAAGTGTCTGGGCCGCGATTTCGCTGATTGTTTCCTTTACTGTTTTCTCCCGCAAGGATATATTGAATTAACAAGATACTTGGAGTCGCGGAACTCCTATCAAAGAACCCTATATTAGAAAAAGGAGGGCTTCAATGACTGAGCAACTAGAATTTGCAAATGGAAAAGCCCCAACATCGGATTACGATGTCGATGATATTCAAGTACTGGAAGGGCTTGTCGCTGTTCGTAAACGACCAGGGATGTATATCGGCAGCACGAGTTCTTCCGGTTTGCACCATTTGATTTGGGAAATTGTCGATAATTCGGTAGATGAACATCTTGCCAAATACTGTTCCAAAATCAGTGTGACGATACATAAAGATCAGTCCATCACGGTGCAAGATAACGGTCGGGGGATTCCGACAGGTATGCATAAAACAGGAGTCCCTACACCGCAGGTTGTGTATACGATTCTTCATGCCGGAGGTAAGTTCGGAGGTTCTGGGTACAAGAAATCCGGAGGACTGCACGGCGTTGGAGCCTCGGTTACGAATGCCCTGTCCGAGTGGCTGGAAGTTGAAATTTACCGAGACGGCAAAGTGCACAAAATGCGTTTCGAATACTGGGTGGATGATGCAGGCATTGAGCATGTAGGTGAACCGGTTACGAAACTTGAAGTCATAGGCAATACGAACCGGACAGGAACCAAAGTTACGTTCAAGCCGGATAAACGCGTATTCCAAGGTGGCACCACCATTTCGTATGACACCTTATCCGAGCGTTTGCAAGAGATTGCCTTCTTGAATTCGGGTTTACAAGTTAATTTAAAAGATGAGCGTACGGATAAACAGGATTCGTTTCAGTATGAAGGCGGCGCTAGCCAATTCGTTGAATTCCTGAATGAAGAGAAGACGGTGCTTCATCCCGTTATTCATTTTGCCTCTGAGAAGGACGAAATTGAAGTGGAAGTGGCTCTTCAGTACAATGATGGCTACACAGAAACGATCGCCTCATTCGTAAATGCCATCCCTACCCGCGGCGGCGGTACGCATGAAACGGGTTTTAAGACGGCTTATACAAGAGTCATGAATGAATATGCACGTAAAGCGGGCATTCTCAAAGAGAAAGATAAAAACCTTGACGGTACCGACCTAAGAGAAGGTATGATGGTCGTAATCAATATTAAGATGGGCGATGTCGAATTCGTCGGTCAAACCAAGGATCAGCTTGGAAGCGCTATTGCAAGAAGTGCGGTGGATGCGGTTGTTTCGGACAAGATGACGGTGTTTCTGGAAGAAAATCCGCAAATCGCGCAGATGATGCTGAAGAAAGCTGTTCAAGCTTCTAAAGCCCGTGAAGCTGCACGTAAAGCAAGAGAAGAAATTCGCAGCGGGAAAAAAGGGAAGAGCGAAAGCTCCAATCTAGGCGGCAAGCTAACCCCTGCGCAATCCAAAGATTTGCAGCGCAATGAATTGTTCGTCGTTGAGGGAGATTCTGCAGGAGGTTCCGCGAAGCAAGGGCGCGACTCCAAACATCAAGCGATTTTACCGCTAAAAGGGAAGCCAATGAACCCTGAGAAGGCAAAACTGCTCGATATTATGAAAAACGACGAGTATAAAGCGATTATTGCGGCGATCGGGGCAGGAGTCGGCTCTGAGTTTGAAGTTGAAGAAATGAACTACGGTAAAATTATTATTATGACGGATGCGGATACCGACGGTGCGCACATTCAAGTACTGCTATTGACGTTCTTTTACCGCTACATGAAGCCTATGATTGATGCAGGCAAGGTGTACATTGCGCAGCCGCCGCTTTACAAAGTGACGAGAAAAGGCAAAAATGGCGGATATAAATATGCATGGACCGACGACCAATTGCAGCAAGTTGTGAAAGAGCTTGGCAAGAATACCGAGTTACAGCGGTACAAAGGACTTGGCGAGATGAATCCGGAGCAGTTATGGGAAACAACCATGAATCCGGAGAGCCGGCAACTGCTGCAGGTTCAAATTGAAGACGCTGCGAAAGCGGAGCGCCGAGTAACAACCTTAATGGGCGATAAAGTTGATCCGCGTAAACGTTGGATTATCGAGAACGTCGATTTTACCGAATATGTAGAGTAGACCAAAAAGAGTGGTGACTGAAAGTTGGGTATTTTAGAAGAATTTTTACCAGCCTATCTGGAAGAGATCGTTGGCGATCGATTCGGGCGTTATTCCAAATACATTATCCAGGATCGCGCGATCCCGGATGTCAGGGACGGCTTAAAGCCAGTACAACGACGCGTATTGTATGCGATGTACGACTCAGGGAATACCCCTGATAAACCATACCGCAAGTCCGCGAAAACGGTCGGCGATGTGATGGGGAACTATCATCCCCATGGAGATGCCTCTATTTACGATGGCATGGTTCGTATGGCACAGCCATGGAAGATGGGTCATACACTTGTGGATGGCCATGGAAACTGGGGATCTCTGGATGATGATCCGCCGGCAGCGATGCGGTATACAGAAGCCAGGCTCTCAGAAATAGCGATGGAACTGCTTCGTGATATTGAGAAACGTACCGTCATGTTCAAAGATAATTTTGATAACTCCACGAAGGAGCCAGTTGTGCTCCCGGCGCGTTATCCTAATCTGCTTGTGAACGGCGTAAGCGGCATTTCGGCAGGTTTTGCGACTGAAATTCCGCCGCATAACTTGCGTGAAATTATTGATGCTTGTACAGCAATGATCGACAAGCCTGAGATGACAGTTGACGAGTTAATGACCATTGTTAAAGGTCCTGACTTCCCTACCTCCGGGATTATTATGGGTGAAGAGGGGATACGTGAAGCTTATCGCACAGGCAAAGGCCGTATCTACATAAGGTCCAAAACAGCGATCGAAGACATGCGCGGCGGAAGACAACAAATTGTGATCACGGAAATTCCGTATCAGGTCGTGAAAGCACGCCTTGTAACTGCTATGGAGAACATCCGTCTGGAGAAGAAAGTCGAGGGTATCGCGGAAGTTCGGGACGAAAGCGGACGTAACGGATTACGGATCGTCATTGAACTGAAAAAGGATGCGGATGCACAAGGAATTTTGGCTTATTTGTTGAAGAAGACGGATTTGCAAGTCACGTACAATTTCAATATGGTGGCGATTGTTAATAAAGCGCCGCGCCAATTGGGTATTCGCGAAATTCTGGAAGCTTACATTGAGCATCAAAAGGAAGTTGTCACGTTCCGTTCGCAATATGAGCTTGAGAAAGCGGAAGACCGCGCTCACGTGCTGGAAGGGCTAGTCAAAGCGCTTAACATCTTGGATGAAGTGATCGCAACGATTAAAGCGTCCAAAAATCGGCAGGATGCACAAAATAACCTGATGGAGAAATTTGGCTTTTCTGAGCGTCAAGCGGACGCCATTCTCGTCTTGCAATTATACCGGTTAACGAATTTAGAAATTACAACTCTTGAAAAAGAGTTGAAAGATGTTGAGAAAACCATTGCTTATTTGCGTGGCATTTTGGGCAGCTTGAAAAAGCTCTTAGGTGTAATTAAAGATGAAATGGGCGAAATCCGGAAGAAATACGGCATTGAGCGCCGTTCAGCGATTCAAGGCGAGGTTGAGGAGTTGAAAGTTAATCTGGAAGTGCTCGTCAATCCGGAAGACGTGTTCGTCACGCTTTCTAACGAAGGTTACTTGAAACGCACTAGCAAGCTTTCGTTTACACGATCCGGCGGAGAACTGGAAAATACAGGTCTCAAGGAAGGCGACTACTTGCGCTTCTTGCTAGACGTGAATACGATTGAGAGCTTGTTGATCTTCACGAAAAAAGGCCAGTATTACTTACTGCCTGTCCATCAGGTGCCAGAGTACAAATGGAAAGAAAATGGTACCGCGATCGTCAATGTTATTCCAATCGCCAAAGAAGACCGTATCGTGGGTGTGATTCCGGTCAAAGGCTTTGAAGATCCAACGAAATCACTTGTGTTCGTCACCCGCAAAGGCCAAGTGAAGCGTACGGAACTCAAAGAGTACATGACGAATCGCTCCAATGGGCTTGTCGCTTGTAAGCTTGCTGAGCAAGATGAAGTCCTTCATGTGCATCTCAGCGATAACACGAAGGAAATCCTGCTTGTCACGAAGCAGGGAATGAGCATCCGCTTCCGCGAGGAGGAAGTAAACCCGATGGGCCGTGCAGCCGCGGGTGTGCGCGGCATCCAGCTCAAAGAAGACGATGATGTCGTCTCGGCTGAGTGGATTTATGGGGATGAGGGGGAAGTGCTCGTCATTTCGGACCTCGGGTATGCCAAGCGGTCCCTTGTCGTAGACTATCCAATTCAAGGGCGTGGAGGTAAAGGTATTCTCACCTTTGAGTTTAAAGAAGGTAAGCGAGTGAGACCGAATGGAACAGGTTTAATCCGAACATTCATTGTGAAAATGGATTATCAGATTACAGCCGTGATGAGTAATGGAGAGAAGCTTCGCTTCTCAACGGAGACAGCGCCACTGGAAGATCGTAAAGCGCAAGGCAAACAGCTTATACCTGTTACCAAAACAGAATCCATTATAGATGTACTGCGTTTCCCTCAGTCGTAACTGACCGTAGGTGGATCCAGCTTCTCCATCAGCATAAAAGCTAACTCTAATAAGACCCACAGGGGCATCGGTTCGTCTAATCGATCCAGCCACTGTGGGTCTTTCAGCATGCCGGCCTCGAGTGCCTTTTTGCCAAGCTCCATTTTCCAATCATCCACTTTGAACCACTCCTTAGCGTGATCTGCAAATCTAACTGCTTCACAGTATATGTTAGAAGTGGGCGGAATGTTAAAAAGAAGTCGAGATATTCTTCAAGTTCGGACAAAGTTGTGGATGACTCGACAACATGCCACAGCATGTCCCGGAAATGTGCAGCTTTTGTAGGAAAGTATTAACGGCATTAACCTTTTAACCAGTGAAAATGCGTGCTATACTTGCGTTATAGTAGATGTTGGAAGCGAGTTGATGTGAGGTTGTATTCCGATGAGTTTGGAAAGCTGTGGCTGAAATTGTCTAAGGAATTGAAGAGCCAGATGGAAGTAGGATTAGCACCTACGATTACAGAAGGGCAACTTAACGTATTAGAATTGCTTATGACGAACGAGCGTATGAAGCCTTCAGATCTAATCGAATATTTATCTACAACACCTGCAGCGGTTACAACGCTATTAGATCGTATGGAGAAAAGTGAATTAATCGTGCGGGTGCGGGATGAGAAAGACCGACGAATCGTATGGGTACACGTAACAGACAAAGGAAAAGCGGAATGCGAGCGAGGTACGTTAGTCCGTGAACAACTGCTGGACACCTACCTGAGCCGCGTTTCCGCCCATAATCAGAAACTGCTTATTTATTTGTTGGGGAAAGTTGCTAATTAATTGCAGTAGCGACTTTCCGGTGTGGGTTGAATTTACAATTCTGGGATTGCAAATTCACTCCATGGCCGCTGCACTGGCGGCAGCGACCGGAAGCGCATCGTTTCTTTGAGTGTTGGATGCTCAAAGGATAAAGCCGTCGCCCAGAGCGCTAGCTGCTGGCCGGGCTTGTTGACCGCGCTGCCATAGCGCTGGTCGCCGTACAACGTGCAGCCGATGGCGGCCATCTGCACGCGGATTTGATGCGGCCGCCCGGTATGCAGCTTGATCTGAATCAAGCTGAGACCGTCTTGGCTGCCGAGCAGCTTATAATCCAGCACAGCCTCCTTGGCTTCGTGCTGGCCTGGTTTGACAACGCTGACGGTATTCGTCCGCGTGTCCTTCCAGAGCCAGTGACGCAGCGTTGCCGTCGGCTGTGGCGGTTTGCCATGCACAATAGCGACATACGTTTTGTCGAGATGTCTAGTTCTTACAGCGTCCGACAGCCGTGATGCGGCTTTTGACGTTTTGGCGAAGACCATCACGCCGCCTACAGGCCTGTCAAGCCGGTGGACAAGCCCGAGGTATACATTGCCAGGCTTGTTGTGCCGGTGCTTGATATCCGCCTTCAGGACGTTCAGCAGATCAGGATCACGCGAGTCGTCCTCTTGTGTTGGCATGTTCACGGGCTTCTCTACCACGAGAATGTGGTTGTCTTCGAAAAGGATCGGAATTTGCGATGCTCCCGAAACATCTTTAGCTCCAGTCATGCTAGGACTCCCAGCGTCCCAGAATACCGCAAGGGAGCATTAAGCCGGAGTGAGTGATCGGCAGGCCGATTTCTCCACTTGAGATCGTACCGCCATGTTTTCTTTTCATCGCCATCGTTAAGATGTTTTGCAGGACCGTAGCCGAAATACCTGTTGTATAAGAGTTAATTAACAGGAACAAGGGATTATCGGTCAAGATCGTCTGGCAGGTTTGAATGAAAGGGAAGAGGTCATCTTCCAGCTTCCAAGTCTCGCCATTAGGTCCGCGCCCGTAAGAGGGAGGATCCATGATGATCGCATCATATTTGCTGCCGCGGCGCTGCTCTCTTTGCACGAATTTGAATACGTCATCCGTAATGAAACGTACAGGACGGCTGCCCATGCCGCTTAGATGCAGATTCTCCTTCGCCCATTGTACAACACCTTTGGAAGCATCAACGTGGCAAACTTCTGCTCCTGCATAAGCACAGGCCAGAGAAGCTCCGCCTGTATAAGCGAATAGGTTCAATACCTTGATCGGTCTTCCGGCGTTTTGGATTTTATCAATCATCCATTTCCAGTTGACGGCTTGCTCAGGGAAGAGGCCCGTGTGCTTGAAGCTGGTTGGTTTAATATAAAAGCTCAGCTTCTGGTCATAGGTGATAGTCCAGCGTTCCGGCAGTTCAGCATGCTGCTGCCACTGTCCGCCGCCGCTAGAGCTGCGGTGATAATGAGCATCGGCTTGACGCCATGCGGGTGTTTCTTTTTCCAAAGGCCAAATGATTTGCGGGTCAGGTCTTCTCAATACGATCGTACCCCAGCGTTCCAGCTTTTCGCCGCCGCCGGTGTCGAGAAGTTCATAATCTACCCAGTCTTTTGCATAAAACATGTTGCATTCCATCCTTCAACTTGTATACTTTAACAAACATTCATTGTACACCATTTATTCACTTAAATCGATCTTTTCAATCAAACCGGGCAATTCTTTTTCTACAAATTGTTGGTATTGCGCTTGTTCCAGTGAACCTCTTAATGAATCCTTGACGGAATCGAAAGATTTCACGGATCTGGATTCCACTTTGATCACATGATAACCAAATTGTGTTTCAATAGGGTCACCTACAACGCCAACAGGTTGTTCAATCACAGCTTTCTTGAATTCCGGCACCCAACCGCTAACACCTGCATCTTCATAAAGCCCGCCGGTTTCTTTGGAGCCAGGATCGTCTGTTACTTCTTTAGCCAGCTTCGCGAAGTCTTCGCCGTTCTTAATTTTTTGTTGAATGTCCTTAGCAAGTTTAAGCGCTTCTTCTTTCGTACGTTTTGCACTTCCGTCTTCGTTTGTTAAACCAATCAAAATGTGACGGACAGAAGCAATCGTGTAAGCATCTTTATCTTGTTTGAGGTTATCGTCATATTTGGCTTTCAGTTGTTCATCGGTAATACTGGATTTGATATAGTTTTCTGCTGTTAAGCTGCCTACCAAGAAATATTGAAGTTCAGTTTCAGTCACTTTGTTTTTTTTCAAGGAATCTAGAACATTAGCTTCACCGTATTTAGCTTTCCATTTAGAAATTTGATCAGGAGCACTTTCTTTAGCAGATTTCTGGTCAGTTTCGGAAGATTTACTATAAAGAATTCTATTTTGAATTAATTGCATTAATACACTTTTTTGATACTCAGGGTCATCCTTTGAAGCCGCATGACTGGCATTTAAAATACCTTGCATCGCAAAGAAAGTATCGAACTCGCCTTTTGTTACCGTACCGCCTTTATAGGTAGCAACAACTTTATTCGGGTTACTTCCGATCCAAATGGTTTCATTGGCTTCATCCCATTCGACTTTTTTTCCCAGTGCTTCACTCACGAAGCGAAGAGGAACGTAAGTAGAACCTTCATAAACAAAACCTTTTCCATCTGCAGGCACTTTTTCGACACCATCAAACATATATTTGATGCTGCGGAAGGCCACTTCAATTTGACTGCTAGCCGCAAAAGCAGCTGTACCGCTAATTAACGAACCGATCGTTAAACCTACGATAAGTCCTTTCACCTTGTCTTTCATAATCTGGTTTCCACCTTTCAAATGACTGTCACTTTAGTAATTCACCTAGGATAAAGGATTTTCCTTTTTTTAATATGAGGGTTTGAAGGAATTCTCCACCTGCTTGTTGTATTTGTACTGTATGTGATTAATTGTTACATCCATATTTTGAATAAAAAGGTCGATTATGGGAGGGATAACATGGGGGCAAATGTTGGTATACCCAGCTCAGAAGATTTGTTTCTGCTTCATGAAGGATCCCTGTATCACAGCTATCGCATTCTAGGGGCGCATGTTAGCAAAAGAAAAGGTTACGAAGGAGTTCGTTTCGCTGTATGGGCGCCTAATGCCAAACAAGTAAACTTGCTCGGCGATTTCAACCAATGGCAATCCGGTAAACACCGTATGGAGAAGTTCAGTTCACTCGGCGTTTGGATGCTGTTTGTTCCTGAAGCTAGTGAAGGTGATCATTACAAGTACGAAATCCTTAGCGAGACAGGTCAAACTTTGTTGAAAGCTGACCCTTACGCCTTTTATTCTGAAGTGCGTCCAGGTACAGCCTCACGTGTTGTCGATTTGGAAGGCTACGAATGGCAAGATGAGGCTTGGTTAGAGCAGAAGAAATTGGCTCCCGCCTATAATAAGCCTTTGTCGATTTATGAAGTGCACCTAGGTACATGGCGCAAAAAAGACAGACATAGCGAAGAATTATATACCTATGACCAGCTTGCGGACGAGTTAGTCGATTATGCCGTGGAGATGGGTTATACACATATTGAAGTTATGCCGCTTGCTGAGCATCCGTTTGACCGCTCATGGGGCTATCAGGCGACAGGTTATTTCTCTGTGACGAGCAGGCATGGCACACCAAAAGAGTTCATGCATTTCGTCGATCGTTGTCATCAAAAAGGGATTGGCGTCATCATGGACTGGGTCCCTGGGCATTTCTGCAAGGATGCGCATGGCTTGAGGCAGTTTGACGGAAAACCGCTTTATGAATATCAAGACCCTCGCAAAGCCGAGAAATTGGAATGGGGGACACTTACATTTGATTTTGGCAGGCCGGAAGTGCAGAGCTTCCTCATTTCAAATGCGATTTTTTGGATGGATATGTACCATATCGATGGTATCCGGGTTGATGCTGTAGCTTCTATGCTGCACTTGAATTTCGGCAGATGGAATGAGAAGCCCCTTAAGAATCAATGGGGCGGGGATGACAATCCCGAAGCTGTCGCTTTCTTGCGAAAGTTGAATCAGGTTGTTTTCTCTTATTATCCGGATGCGCTTATGATGGCAGAGGATTCCACGGATTGGCCACTGGTGACAGCACCCGTGCATGATGGCGGGCTTGGATTTAACTATAAATGGAACATGGGCTGGATGAACGATATGCTGCGTTATATGAAGCTGGATCCCGTTCATCGCAAATATCACCATAAATTGATCACGTTCTCCTTTATGTACGCCTTTAGTGAAAATTATGTCTTACCTTTTTCTCACGATGAGGTTGTCCATGGGAAACGTTCACTCCTGCATAAAATGCCAGGCGATTATTGGCAGAAATTCGCCAACCTGCGCGTTTTATACGGATATATGTCAGGTCACCCTGGCAAAAAGCTGCTGTTCATGGGCAGCGAATTCGGTCAATTCGACGAATGGAAAGACCAGGAGGAAGTGGATTGGTTCCTGCTGGACGGTTATGAGAAGCACGAGCAAATGCACGTTTACGTGAAGGCGCTCAATCAATTTTATTTGGATCAGCCGGCTTTATGGCAAAAGGATCATAGTCCGGACGGTTTCAAATGGATTAATCCGCATGATGAAAGCCAAAGTGTCGTCACTTTTATGCGCAAAGGAAATAAGGCTGAGGATGATCTGATTCTCATCTGTAATTTCACCCCGGTGGTGCATCCCGATTATCGAATCGGCGTTCCGCGCAATGGCATGTACGAGGTTGTTTTCAACAGTGATGCTCCAGAATTTGGCGGTTCCGGCCAAGGAAACAAGCTGCCGATCACAAGTGAAAAAAGAAAATACCACGAACTGCCCTATAGTTTGTCTCTGTGTATTCCGCCGCTTGCGGCTGTTTATATAAAATGTGTAAAAGAATTCCAACTAGAGAAAACGAAGTTGAAGGGGGAAATCAGAGATGCGCAGTAAAGAATGTGTTGCCATGCTCCTCGCTGGTGGAGAAGGACGAAGACTAGGCGTACTAACGAATAATTTGGCCAAACCAGCCGTTCATTTTGGCGGGAAGTACCGTATCATTGATTTCACCCTAAGCAATTGCACGAATTCAGGCATCGACACGGTTGGTGTCTTGACGCAATATCAGCCTCTCGTGCTCAACACGTATATTGGAATCGGCAGTTCGTGGGATTTGGACCGCAAAAATGGTGGTGTCACTGTGTTGCCTCCGTTCATGGAACAAAAAGGCGGAGACTGGTATAAAGGTACCGCCAATGCCATCTACCGCAACATTGGATTTATTGAGCAGTATGATCCGGAGTATGTATTGATCATCTCGGGTGATCACATTTACAAAATGGATTATGATAAGATGCTTTCCTACCACAAAGAGAAGAAAGCTGATGCAAGTATCGCCGTTATCGAAGTGAAATGGGAAGAAACGAGCCGTTTCGGAATTATGAGCGTGAATGAGAATCAGGAAATAACTGAATTTGCCGAAAAACCAAAAGAAGCGAACAGCAACTTGGCTTCCATGGGTATTTATATTTTTAACTGGAGCGTTCTGAAATCGTATTTGATTGCGGATGAGGAGAATCCGGATTCCAGTAAGGATTTCGGTAAAGATATTATCCCGATGATGCTCCGAAATGAAGCAAGAATGTATGCTTATCCGTTCGAGGGGTATTGGAAAGACGTCGGTACCATTGATAGCTTATGGGAAGCAAATATGGATTTGCTCGATGATCATAACGAGTTGAATCTTAATGATAAAGATTGGCGTGTGTACTCCCAAAATCCATACCAACCAGCTCAATATGTAGCGCCTACTGCGAACATTAAGCGTTCACTCGTGAATGAGGGTTGTGCGATTTTCGGAGATGTCGATCATTCAGTCTTGTTCTTTGGTGTACAAGTGGGGGAAGGCAGCCAAATTCGAGACTCCGTCATTATGCCGAATGCCAAAATAGGTAATAATGTAACGATTAACAAAGCGATTATTGGTGAAAACACGATCGTGGAAGATGGCGCTGTAGTAGACGGTCACGGTGAAATTACACTCATAGGCGGCAATGAACGAGTAATAGCGACTGCCAAACAGAAGGGATGATCTCAGATGAAACATGTAATGGGTGTCATTAATTTAGTGAATGAACCGGACGATTTGGAAGAACTGACCTATTTCCGCTGCCCTGCATCGGTACCATTCGGTGGACGCTATCGGTTAATTGATTTTACATTGTCGAATATGGTGAATTCTGGCATTGATAATGTGGCCGTATTTACGCAGCACAAATACCGTTCCTTGATGGATCACCTGGGGTCCGGGAAAGAGTGGGATTTGGACAGAAAGCGCGGCGGATTGTTCGTCCTTCCATCCGTCATGGATGAGCCGACGGGTATTTCACGTGGAGATCTATATCAATTTTACAGCCATCGGGATTATTTCTATCGTGGTAAAGAAGAGCTGGTTATTATCTCCCGCAGCCACATGGTGTGCAATCTTGATTTGCGCGATGTCATCCGTCATCACGAGGATACGCAAGCGGACATTACCGTTATCTATAAGCAAACGGATGAGGATATTCAAGGGAAATTCCGCCGCTTGGCCGTCAAAGATAACGGACAAGTGACGCTTATGGAGGATCACACGGGTAGACTGCGGACGAATAACATTTCCATGGAAATGTATATTATGAGCAAAGCGCTGCTGCTGGACATGGTAGAATCCTGCCTGGCTCAAGGGTATGATCACCTGGTTCGCGACGGTATCATGAAAAATATTGATAAACTTAGTGTGTATGGCTATAAATTTGAAGGGCATGTAGGCATCGTGAATTCAATTCAAGGTTACTACAAGCACAGCATGCAGCTGTTAAATCCAGTGATCTGGAGAGAATTGTTCTTCCAGAAGAACCTGATCTATACAAAAGTCAAGGATGAACCGCCTGCGAAATACTTGGAATCCGCCGCAGCCAAAAACGCGTTGATCGCAAACGGCTGCACGATTGAAGGTAAGGTAGAGAACAGCATTTTGTTCCGCGGAGTGAAAATTCGCAAGGGGGCTTACGTGAAAAACAGTATTATCCTCCAAAACTGCGAAATCGAGGAAAATGTCATTATTGAGAATGCGATTCTCGATAAGGATGTCTTTATCTCCCGCGGTCGCGTCCTGACAGGTGACAACAAAGCACCGTTCATCGCGGCAAAAACGAAAGTGATCTAATCGGTATCTTTCTTGAGCGCATAACTAGATAACATTCGAAAAGCCTGCCTTCCCATAGGCGGCTTTTCGACTATCAGGAGGAGTGGAAAGATGAAAGTACTCTTTGCAGCTTCAGAGGCAGTTCCTTTTATCAAAACGGGAGGTCTCGCCGATGTGATCGGTTCACTGCCGAAGGAACTCATCCAGCAAGGGCTGGATGTACGAGTTATCCTGCCTAAATATGGCGGGATTCCTGCCAAGTACCGGGACGCGATGACTACGGCTGTGACACATGATATCTATGTCGGTTGGAGAAAGCAATATATTGGCATTCAAGTTCTGCAGCAGGATGGGGTCACTTTTTATTTCGTGGACAATGAATTTTATTTCAATCGTTCCGGCGTGTATGGGTACGGCGATGAGGCAGAACGTTTTGCTTTCTTCTGCAAAGGCGTTATCGAAACGCTGCCGCTGCTCGACTTCCAGCCGGATGTTATTCACTGTCACGATTGGCAAGCCGGCATGATTCCCGTGCTGTTGAAGGCTCATTATCAACATCTGCCATTCTATAGCGAGATTAAAACGTTAACGACCGTTCATAACTTGAAATACCAAGGTGTGTTTAGCCAATCGTTGTTTAAGGAGCTGTTTGGCTTATCCGACGATCATTTTACCGGAACAGCGCTTGAATTGCATGGAGGTGCCAGCTTCCTAAAAGGAGGGCTTCTGTACGCGGACCGTATTACAACGGTGAGTCAGACCTATGCGGAAGAGATTCAAACTCCGTACTTTGGCGAACATTTGGATAGCTTGCTGCGTCACCGAAGGGACCAGCTGACGGGGATCGTGAACGGGATTGATTATGAGGTATTTGATCCGATGAATGATCCGCATCTGGTGTCTACGTACCGAGATTCGCTGCCCAAAAAGCAATTGAACAAGACAGCACTCCAGGAACGCCTAAGTTTGGAAGTAAGAGAGGATGTGCCGATGGTTGCCCTTGTAACGCGTTTGGTGCAGCAAAAAGGGCTAGATCTCATCCAGCATGTCCTTCCAGAAATCTTATCGCTAGACATCCAACTAGTCGTACTAGGGACAGGCGAATACGTTTATGAGGAGATGTTCAAGCAAGCGGCATTGAAGCATCCCGACAAAGTATCCGCTCAGATCTGCTTTGACGAGGCATTGGCCCATCAAATCTATGCGGCTTCGGACTTGTTCCTAATGCCATCTCAATTCGAGCCATGCGGTATTGGTCAGTTGATCGCACTTCGGTATCGCTCTGTGCCGATCGTTCGAGAAACCGGTGGACTTAAGGATACGGTTCTGCCATATAATGAGTTTACAGGCGAGGGGACAGGCTTCTCCTTTAGAGATTACAATGCGCATGATATGCTGCATACGATCCGCCGTGCGGTCTTTTTCTACAAAAATGACCGTGACGCCTGGTTGAAAATTCAGATGAACATGAAAAAAGGCGACTTTAGCTGGAAGAAGTCCGCGCAGCAGTATATCGGACTTTATAAGGAAATGGTCAAATAAAGGGAAAAATCAGGACTGGAGGCTCATAGCTTCCAGTCTTTTTTACCTACTTCCTCTTCATTTATCATTTACAAATGACGATATGTATGTTGTCACGTGAAAAATGGTGAGGAGGCAGTTGTTCAGATGAGCAGGACGACAGATTGTTTAACCGATGCGGATATGTATCTTTGCATGCTATTTCAAACACCTGTTGAGGTGTGGTTTGATGGCGAATTAGAAGACTCAGGAACACTCATAGAAGCGTATTCGGATGATGTCATTAAAGTAGGCGGCGTTTACTATTTACGGAAGTTATGCCTAATTAAAAAAATAACCTAATGCAAGATCAACCTCGTGTTCTTAAGCCAGAATACGAGGTTTTTTTCGAAATTGCCGAAAATAAGGTATAATATTCCTGATCCACTGACAACAACGGTTAGGAGTGGCAACATGGATTGGATATCGCACGCACTTACTGTACTTTTTATTGTTAATATTTTACTTGCTCTTACGGTTGTATTCTTGGAACGCCGGAACGTGGCGGCTACCTGGTCTTGGTTGATGGTGCTTCTATTTATTCCGATTCTCGGTTTTCTGCTCTATGTGATGTTAGGGCAAAATTTAAGCCGCAGAAAGCTGTACAAATGGAATCAGCGCATGCAGGAAAGAATGCAGACGGTCATCTCTGAACAGCGGGAGCAGCTGATGAACGGGACGATGACATATCTGAATCCGATGGTCAGCGACTACCGTGATTTGATTTATTTGAACGTGGCCTCGAATGACGCATTTCTGACCCAGGATAACAGCGTCGATATTTTCACGGATGGGATAAGCAAATTCAGTGATTTGATGTTGAAAATCGAAGCCGCGAAAACGCATATTCATATGCAGTATTACATCGTCAAGAATGATGCATTGGGGAAGCGGATTTTTCAGGCCTTAACGAAAAAAGCGGAGCAAGGGGTCATCGTTCGATTTTTGTATGATGATATTGGTTCACGTTCGTTAAAGGATTCTTTCTTCCGTGATTTTCTGAAAGCAGGCGGGCAGAAAGCAGCCTTTTTCCCTTCGCGAATTCCTTATTTGAACTATCGGGTTAACTATCGCAATCACCGGAAGTTAGTCATTATTGATGGCAAAATCGGCTATATGGGCGGGTTCAATGTGGGGAATGAATATCTCGGCATGGATCCTCGTTTCGGGTTTTGGCGGGATACCCACCTTCGCTTAACAGGAAGTGTGGTTCGTGCGCTTCAGTCCCGTTTCATCTTGGACTGGAATTTAGCTTCTTCGACAGCAGTCGAAGTGGATCAGTGTTATTTTCCAGAACGTGAAGAAGGAGGGACTTCACAGCAGGTACCGATGCAGATCGTGGCGAGTGGGCCTAACGAAGAATGGCCGCATTTTGTGTACACCTTCCTCAAAATGATTCATATGGCTAAAAAAAGGATCCTGCTGCAGACTCCGTATTTTATTCCAGAAGAGAGCATGCTGAATGCACTGCGCATTGCAGCCTTGTCTGGCATAGATGTTCGTATCATGATTCCGGAGAAAGCGGATCACTTGTTTGTCCATTGGGCTTCCCTTTATTATGTGGGGGAACTGCTTCGCGCCGGTGTGAAATGTTACCTCTACGATTATGGTTTTTTGCACGCGAAGACAATTGTTGTTGATGGGAAAGTGGCATCGGTTGGGACGGCTAACTTCGATATTCGAAGTCTGCGGCTTAATTTTGAGACGAATGCGCTGATGTATCACGAGGAAACTGCGAAAAAGCTGGAAGCCACATTTTGGAAGGACATGGAAGGTTGTATGGAACTAACACTGGAGGAATATGAGAAGCGCTCCCTTCGCATCCGATTCCTGGAGTCCATCTCGAAGCTGATTTCTCCCATTTTGTAAACAAAAAACACGTCAACTCTCTGGAAAGAGAGGGCGTGTTTTTGTTTCACCCGTGGAATTAATAGACGACCTCACCGTTATCGTAGTTAAATTGCCATTGGATGCCGAACTTGTCTTCCAAACTGCCGTAGCACTTGCTCCAGAAAGTTTCTTGGAGTTCCATGCCTACTTTGCCGCCTTCTTTCAGCTTATGGAAAGCGGATTTGATTTCTTCGATATCCTTGCTGACCATGGATAAGGAAATATTATTTCCGGCTACAAAAGGCATACCTGGGAAGACGTCAGAGAACATCACGGTACTGCCGCTAATCGTAAGTCTAGCGTGCATAACCATGGATTTTGCTTCTTCTGGGAGTGGGTAGGCGGTGTCTGATGGCGTATCGCCAAAGGTCATGATTTTCGGTTGTTCAGTCCCGAATACTTCTGCATAATATTCCACCGCTTCACGACAATTTCCATTAAAATTCAAGTAAAAATCTAATGCCATTTGTATCACTCCTCAGATTTGTTTTTTTTCATATTATTCCCATATTGTATCATTTAACTTGTCCATAATCCAATATAAAGCAGACGAAGGACACTTCATTTAGCTCCTTTGAAATTGCGTTGGCGTCATGCCTTCGAGTTTCTTGAAAATGCGTGTGAAGTAGCCGGCATCATCGAAACCAATGGATTCGGCAATCCATTTGATGGCTAAATCGCCATTGCGCAGTAACGGTTTTGCTTCTTCAATTCGCTGTTTCTGCTGAAAGTCGGTCACGGTCATTCCCGTCTCTTTTTTGAATTGCCTGGAAATATGTGCTGGATGCGCGTGGCACTCCTGAGAAAGCTCCTCTAAACTTAATGGTTTATTATAATACAAGGAAATAAATTGAATAACCTTCTGAACGAGCGGGGAATAGCCCTTTACAGCATGCTGGCGCACAAGACGGCAATATTCGTCGAACATGAGCGTCATTAATTTGTTAAGAAAATCGATCGTTTCAGTTCTTTCTATTTGCTTTGCGAATTTCTCCGAGATTTGATGTAAGAAAAAGGGCTGAACAGTCGCATTTTTGGCGGCTACCCTCAGCAAGGTATTTAAAATAATAAGCGCATTTCTTAAGGCTCTTACCGGTTGGTTCGGGAATCTTTCGGAGAAGTCGTACAAGTTTTTCATTTTGGAGCGCACTTTCTGCAAAGTTTCATGATCGCCATGCTGGACGGCTTGCATCATTTCCTGTTCAATTTGATAACGCAATTCAATCAGGTCGATAAATACCTCATCAGGCTGCTGCAGCATAAGTTCTTTTTTTCTCTGACGGGGGAACCGGACAGGCTGTGGTTGGAGTTCTAATTCCCGGATATCCGTTTGGGAAATGCCTTCGATTTGCTCGAACAGATTGGCCATGCTTTGAACCCTCGCGGCGCTAATTAACTTCATTCCTCGATAAAAACCTTCTAATTCGATTCGCTTTCCTTGATCCAACTTGAACTTCGAGTATAGTTTATTGACGTCCGGAACCTGCAGTAAGAATGGCCCTGAGACTATGATTTTAGTGCGTTCCTCTTGTAATCGAAAAGCTTTGGCTAAGTAGGTAAACCCCCATATATTCGTGTATTTGCAGCATTGTTCAGGAGAGATTAGAGATTCCGCTGCAAGGAACGCGATATCTTCCTTCTGCCAGCTGCTTAGAAATTCAGGGATGATATCATGCTCATGATTTAACAAGACAGTTCCGCTGCTGGTCAAGACGACGGTGTTGATGTCCGTTAAGTGAAACAATGTCGTGCTAATTGCTGATAGATGAAACTGAAGTTCGCTCATAAAAATCTCCTTATTTCAGATTAGAATGTTAAAATAATCCCTAAAATGCAGTTTCCGTCCTACTTAGAAGTTAGTTAACTTAGTATAATCTTAATTGTTGAGTTTGCAAATGAGAATAAAAAGGAGCGGGTGTTATGTTATATCCAATAGTATCAGAGTCACGGGGAATCATAGATCTTAGCGGGATTTGGAATTTTAAATTGGATTTTGGAAAGGCCTTTCAAGAGAAATGGTACGCTTCTTCGCTTACTGAGACCATCCCGATGTCAGTGCCATCGTCATTCAACGATGTAGGCGTTACGGCAGATATACGGAATCACGTTGGCTGGGTCTGGTACGAGCGAGATTTCACGGTATTAAATTTACTAATGTCCGAGCGTATTGTCTTGCGTTTTGGTTCGGCGACTCATCGAGCAGTCGTTTATGTGAATGGCGAAGCGGTTATGGAACATAAAGGTGGGTTTACACCGTTCGAAGCGGAAATCAATTCCTTTTTAACTACTGGTCATAATCGGTTGACGGTTGCGGTGAACAATATTGTGGACGAGACGACGCTGCCGGTAGGAATTTACAGTGAGCAGGACGTTCCAGGTCGTGGCCTTGTTGCGAAAAATAGCCCGAATTTTGACTTCTTCAATTATGCAGGCATCCATAGACCGGTGAAAATTTATACGACTCCACATGTGTATGTGAAAGATGTGACCATTCTAACCAATTGGAACCAACAAAACGGACTTGTTCAGTACGAGGTAGAAATTACGGGCAAAGGACAAGTGAAGGCGTCTGTTGTTGATCAGTCGGGCGTTGTCGTGGGAGAAAGCAGCGGACTTCAGGGGTTGATCGAGATTGAAGAGGTGAAGCTGTGGGAGCCTTTGAAAGCTTATTTGTATACACTTAAAGTTGAGATTAGTGATAATGGACAGCTTATCGATGTTTACGAGCAGCCATTTGGTGTTCGCACCGTTGAAGTCAAAGACGGGAAATTCCTGATTAATGATAAACCGTTTTATTTCAAAGGGTTTGGGAAACATGAGGATTCGGCGATTCATGGAAGAGGATTTAACGAAGCGGCGAATGTTCTCGATTTCCGTTTGATGAAATGGATCGGTGCCAATTCGTTCCGTACAGCGCACTATCCTTATTCGGAGGAGTTAATGAGGCTCGCTGATCTTGAAGGTCTTGTTGTCATTGACGAGACGCCTGCCGTCGGGCTGCACTTGAATTTCATGGCGATGTTCGGAGGCGGTCCGAAGCGGAAAACTTGGGAGGAACTCCGCACCAAAGAGCATCATCAGGATGTCATTCGGGAACTCATTGCGCGTGACAAAAATCACCCTTGTGTCGTCATGTGGTCTATTGCCAACGAGCCGGCTTCAGAAGAAGAAGGAGCGGATGCTTACTTCAAGCCGCTTGTCGAGCTTGCCAAGGAACTTGATCCGCAAAAAAGACCTGTGACCATTGTCACACACCTGATGTCAACGCCTGAAACGTGCAAAGTGGCGGAGCTTGTTGATGTGCTAGCACTAAATAGATATTACGGCTGGTATGTGCAAAGCGGAGATATGGAAGCAGCCAAAATCAAACTGCGCGAGGAACTGGATGGCTGGGGCAAACGCTGCCCGGGCAAACCAATCATAATGACCGAGTATGGGGCAGACACGATTGCCGGCTTGCATGATGTAGACCCTGTGATGTTTACAGAAGAGTTCCAGGTCGAGTACCTGCGGGCAAATCACGAAGTGTTTGATGAATTCAGTACCTTTGTTGGTGAACAGGTTTGGAATTTTGCTGATTTTAACACGTCCCAAGGCGTTATACGGGTTCAAGGGAACAAAAAGGGCATCTTCACTCGGGATCGAAAGCCGAAATATGCGGCACATGAGCTGCGCAAAAGATGGCTGGCTATTCCAGAGTTCGAGTATAAGAAATAAGATCTGAGCACTCTGAGTTACACATGTAGCGGGGGGATACGATGAGTAATTTGGCTATTCACAATGTGCCTGAAACAAAGGGTAACGTCAAGGCAAGCCGTCCTTTTGGGATACGAGATAAGCTGGGGTATTTGTTCGGCGACTTCGGGAATGATTTCTTTTTTATCCTCGTGAGCTCGTTCCTGATGGTCTACTATACGGATATTTTCAAAATTCATGCGGCAACGATCGGCCTTGTATTTGTCATTGCAAGACTCTGGGACGCTGTTGCAGATGTGGTGTGGGGGCGTTTCATCGACACAAGAAAAGCGGGGGTTCAAGGCAAATTTCGGCCTTGGATCTTCCGAATGTCTTTTCCGCTCGTCTTGTCCGGTATTCTTATGTTTGTGAAAATCCCGGGGATGTCCGATGGTTTCTATATGGCCTATGCATTTGTCACTTATCTGATTTGGGGAACACTGTACAGCACGGTCAATATTCCATACGGGTCTATGGCGTCTGTAATTACTAGCGATTCAGTGGAGCGCACGACATTATCGACATTCAGAACGATGGGGGCTATGCTGGCGAGTCTAATCATTAATGTGATCGGGCCTTTAATCCTATTCGTTAACAATAAAGCAGATTCCAACAGGTTCATGCTGGCAGCTATTATTTTCGGCATTTTGTCGATTGCCTGCTACATGGCTTGTTACAAACTATCAACAGAACGGATCACAATACCAGAAGAGCAAAAAAATAAGATCCATCTAGGTACAACTTTACAAGGTATGTTAAAAAACAGGCCGTTAATCTCTATTTTGATCGCATCGCTCACGTTTATGATGCTTTCTATGCTGGTAGGTGCAGTGAATGTTTATCTGTTTAAAAATTATTTTGGAAGCGCTTCGATGTTGAGTATGGCTGGATTAATTCAGACAGCTGCGGTATTTATCGCAATTCCTTTTGTGAAATCATTGGTGCACAAGTATGGCAAAAAGGAAATAGCTGCAGCAGGTATGCTGCTTTCCTCCGTTGTCTACCTTACCCTCTACTTCCTGCCGCATTTGACAGCTTGGCAATTTGTCCTTATTTCCGCTGTTGGCATGTTTGGCTTTGCCTTTTTCAACTTAGTCGTATGGGCTTTTGTCACTGATGTGATTGACTACCAGGAGTATGTGACTGGTGTGAGGGAGGATGGCACGGTGTATTCCGTGTATTCCTTTGCCCGCAAGGTAGGCCAAGCGCTTGCCGGCGGGATCGGCGGCGTGGCTATCGGTTCGGTTGGCTATGACGCAGCTCGGTCTGTTCAGACCAAAGAAGCGTTAGATGGCATATACACGTTAGCCACTTTAGTCCCCGGCATCGTCTATCTGGTCATTTTTCTAATCATTGTATGCTTGTACCCGCTGAATAAACAGCGGACGAGTCAGTTGGCCAATCATTTGAACGAAAAGAGATTAGGGGACGCTTAAGAGTGAGAGTATAGGAACTGATTAACCTGACTGTGTGCAGCTCAGGTTTTTTGGTTTGCTAGGATGCATGGCTGAGCACGGGCTCTCCACATGACGATAGTCTGGTGGGAGCTACAGATGCGGCTGTATGCGGCGGCAAATAGTGGACCATGAGGGAGTTATTTGTGCCCTCAGGGTTGTTTCAGGCTTTTCGGGGAACTGTAGGGCCTTATTTCTAAGGATTTGGCGGAAAACCCGCCCAATCCCAAGAAATAAGGTCTCTCAGTTCCCTTTCGGCGTCTAAAGGGCTTATTTCGCCGAAATAGCGCCCTGTAGTTCCCACGGCCGAGTCACAGCCCTCGGCCCCGGCCTTGCCGCAGACATGCCAGACTGCATGCAGCGGCACATCTGTCAGATGGTGCGACGCGAAAGACAACTAAGGCCGGATTGCATTGACTAATCCGGAACATCGATATAGAATTGGGTTTGTAAATTAGTAATTCAGTAAATTACTAAATTACTAAACTCAATCAAAGGAGATAACCAAATGAAAATACCTACTTCTTTAAAACATAAGCCCGTCATTGTTTCCGAAAATTATGAGCAAGTGGACGGTAGATACGCCGATACATCCGATGCAAAAGGGCTCTCTTTAGGACTGGCTCAATGGAATGACAGAGGGAAGGTCGACATTTCGGCCAAGGTCTGGAGATACACAGGGGAGAAGTGGTCGAGGCAATCGGAAGAGCTTCCGCTGCACCGCGTCCTCGATCTTGCCATTCTTATAACAAGAAGCATGCTGTATTTCCGCGAAGATGCGTATCGAAATAAGAGCTTATACGATCCTGAGAATCCAGTAATTGATCGTGTAGGTCTGCAAGGAGATGCCATGACCGTGGCCGTCTGTACGGATAACGATAGAATTAACGAAGACATCAAACTATTCAGCCAAGCGCTTAGCGAAGATGACGAGCTCAACGGCGAACGTCTGCGTACGCTGTCTAGTATTTTAAAAGATATGGGGTATTAACGTGTTTACGAATCGATACGTGCGAACGATTATCCTTTCGCGGGTGTTTCTGCAGTTAGGTGTATGGATAAGAAATTTTGCCGTGCTTTTATATGTGACTGATATAACAAATAATGATCCTAAGTATGTATCACTTATTTCCGTCGTTGAGTTTGCTCCAATTTTTTTATTCGCCATCATCGGAGGGACGTTCGCGGACCGCTGGAAGCCAAAGCGCACGATGGTGTGGAGCGACTTTTTATCAGCTATTTCCGTGTTAGTCGTGTTGCTCGCTCTTGTGATGGGCGAATGGTATGCGCTATTAATTGGAACACTGATCTCAGCGAGTTTATCTCAATTTTCGCAACCCTCTGCGATGAAGCTCTATAAGAAACACGTTGCCAGTGACAAATTGCAAAGTGTCATGGCTTTATCGCAATCTTTAATCGGCATCTTTACCATTATCGGTCCGATCATTGGTGTCTTTATTTTCATGCAGTTCGGTATTCAGGTTTCCCTTTTGTTGACGTTTTTATTTTTCCTGACCTCTGCCATCATCTTGTCGTTTTTACCTCGTGACACAGATGAAGCGAACGCGCAAAATACCGGTAGCTTTATGACAGAGATGAAAGCTGGAATCAGTTATGTATGGTCTAACCGTTCATTACGAACCCTAGGTGCAACTTTTGCTGCTTCAGGGCTTGCCGCGGGGATGATTCAGCCCCTAATGATTTTTATCACGATTGAAAATTTAGGACAGGATAAATCATTTATGCAGTGGTTTCTAATGACGAACGGCGCGGCTATGCTGATTGGCGGAGCCTTCATCATGACGGTAGCCAAGAAAGTGAAGCCGCAAGTTTTGCTTGCGGTAGGCTTGTTGGTCAGCGCCATATGTACCATTGCAGTCGGAGCATCGAAGATATTGCTTCTGTCCTTTGCGCTCCAAGCGCTCAGCGGGTTATTTTACCCTTGCATTCAAGTCGGCATTCAAACTCTGCTGATGAAAAATACAGAAGCCGCTTATATGGGCAGGGTCGGAGGCGCTATAACTCCCATTTTTATGGGCATGATGGTGGTTGGCATGTCGATTTCCGGATATTTAAAAGATATGTCCTCACTGCTTTCGGTCTATGTACTCAGCGGCTGTTTGCTCCTGGTTGGAGCATGGTTGTTGATGCCGATCATGAAGGAAAAGCAAGCGCGGGTGCAAAGTTTTTGATTCTCATGACAACAAGAGGCTGTCCACAGGTTAATAAACCTCAAGACAGTCTCTTTTCTTCTTCTTCTTTTTCTTTTTCTTCTTCTTTTTTAACCAAGAACCCTGCGAGATTGTGCACGAAAAGTCGGATACTGTCTTTGTACAATTGCTATTGTATAAATAAGCGAGGGAGGTGAGCTTGAAGATGCTTGAAAACATGAACGGGGCTCTATCTTATATCGAAGAAAATCTAACAGACGAGATTGATTTCAAAGAAGCAGCCAGAATAGCGATGTGTTCGGAGTTTCATTTTAAAAGAATGTTTTCGTTCCTGGCTGGTGTCCCGCTGTCGGAATACATTCGCCGCAGAAGGCTGACGCTTGCTGCATTTGAGCTGAACCATAGCGCAATCAAGATTATTGATTTGGCAGTCAAATACGGCTATAATTCGCCTGATTCTTTTACCAGAGCTTTTCAAAGCATGCATGGGATAACGCCAACAGAGGCAAGAGAGACGGGGCAAACGTTAAAAGCTTACCCAAGACTGACCTTCCAGCTCACAATTAGAGGAGGAGATGTCATGAACTACCGGATTGAAGAGAAAGAAGCATTTCGCATCGTGGGACTGAAGAAAAGGGTGCCGATTATTTTTGAGGGAGTGAATCCAGAAATCGCCGCCATGTGGGGAAGTTTAAACGAGGAGCTCATTCTACAGCTTAAATCGCTTTCCAATGTGGCGCCAAGCGGGCTTATTAGCGGGTCAGCCAACTTTTCGGAGGGGAGGATGGAAGAGAAAGGGGAGCTCGATCATTATATCGGAGCGGCAACCACGAAAGAGTGCCCGGATCATCTGGCTGCACTGGAAGTTCCTGCCTCCTCGTGGGCCGTATTTGAGGCTGTGGGTTCTTTTCCGGAAACGCTGCAACAGGTATGGGGCCGCATCTATGCCGAGTGGTTTCCATCGTCGAGCTATGAACAAGTGGATGGTCCGGAGATCTTATGGAATGAAAGCAAAGACGTAACATCCCCTAACTTTAGAAGTGAAATATGGATTCCTGTTTCGAAAAAGTAAGTGAAACTTCATGAACAATCGAGTAGAGATGGTGCTTCCGGAGCATCCTCTCTTTTTTTTGCAACATTTTATTATTATTTTATGTGATCTTTCGCTTATTTCGACAAACATTTCAAATTGAACATGTTAGATTATTCGTGTATTTAATCGGTGGAAAGGGTGAGCGCTTTCAATAATGTCAGCAAACTAATCTCGATTCGCACGATCTTGCTGTCCGTTTTTCTTCTGCTCATGATTCTTCCGCTAGTCGTTATCACGTATATTACCTACAAAAAGGAAAATGAATTGTTTCAAAAGCAGGTTAGTCAGTATCTTCTGCAGACCGTAGGGCAGACTCAGCGTGCTTTGGATGCCAATCTCTCAGAGATTGATCGACTCACTTGGACTTTGTTATATGAACAGTCGCTTGATTTTTTAAACGGCCCCTTAGACTCCTCTTATCCACTGTTCGAAGCCAATCAGAAGTTTAAAAATATGGTCTATTCCAATCTATTTCGTGGCAGGCTGGAGCATATCCGAGCCATCTATTTTATAACAGCTGGACATGAAGTGCTTTCGACAGAAAATTTATTTTACACATATGAGCAAGTTGATCGCGTCAATATTCAATTTGTTATGGATCAAATAGAGCGCCAACCCTTGAAAATGAACTGGTTTAGCGATAAAAGATCGATTTACCGTCTAAAGGACGGTTTCGAAACACCGGTTCGCGCGTCCGTTACGGCTGCTCGGCGTCTGATTGACAGTAACACGGCAAAGCTTCGAGGTTATTTATTTGTGCAATTTAACGATCGTTTTATAAGCGAGCATTTGCGAAATGTTCAAATTGGTTCAACGGGCTCGTTATTAGTCACGGATGCTTCCGGCGATGTGATTTATCAGCAGGACCCTCAGCTGTCTCAAAATAATAAAATAAGCCAAGCCATACAAGCCTTGCCCTCACAAGGTCAAGGGCTGCAGATTGTCGATGGCAAATGGCTGCTCGCCTTCGATACCTCCAAAATTAGCGGATGGAAGATGACGGCGGTCGTCCCTATTAATGAATTAATCGGACCCAATCAAAAAATATTGCGGTATTTGTTAATGATGTCGGCCATTGGCGCGCTTGTCGCGGTAATCGTCTCGTTTCTGTTGGCTACCGCCATTTCGAAGCCGGTTATTAATCTTGCCCGATTAATGGCATTTGCGGCGAAAGACAATCTTCATGTACGGGATACGCAAGGACCCATTCAAGAGATCAGCATCTTGCAATTTAGCTTTAATCGATTGATGGACCGTATTCAAAGGCTAATCCAAGAGAATGAAAAGCAGCAGAAGGAAAAACGCGAGGCTCTTCTTCAAGCGCTGCAAATGCAGATCCATCCTCATTTTTTATATAACACGCTGGATATGATTTATTGGATGGCCAAGAAACATAAAGCGGAATCCATCAGTAAGCTGGTAACGGCTTTAGGGAGGTTCTTTCGGTTCACCCTTAATGCCGGCCAGGAATGGACAACACTGGGGAAAGAGCTAGAGCACGTGGAGAACTATTTACAAATTCAATCCTTTCGATACAGAGACAAGCTGTACTATGAAATTGAGCTGGAACCCGAAGTTGCTTATGTCAATGTGATGCCGCTTATTCTGCAACCGTTAATTGAAAACGCTTTAGAGCATGGGATATCCAAGAGTCAGGATGGCGGAAAAGTCATGATCAAAGCGTTTCGAAGCGAAGATAATGTTCTGATCGTCATATCGAATACGGGTAGACAGGTCGATCTGGATCATGTCCGGCTTTTGCTGCAGAATGCAGCTTCAAACAACCATGTGGGACTGCGAAATGTACAGCAAAGAATTCAGACAGCCTTCGGGACGGAGTATGGCATTGAGGTAGCGGCAGGTGAGGATCAAGGCGCGTTGGTAACGGTTACAATCCCTTATCGATTGGCTACGTTCCAAGAGGATCAAGAGGGGGCATAGCATTTGAAAATGCTGCATTTCAATCGATTAATGTTGGTTTCATTCGTTTTGCTGCTCGTCTGGGCTTTAAGCAGTTTGCTGTTACTGGATCGGGTGACCGTGGATTCTCCTAAAGCATTAGCGAGCCCCAAAAAGATAAAAGTGTTGATTCGTACCGGTACGGAATCTACGGCGATGCGTCAAATCTCCCAGACGTTTGAAGCGGATACGGGCATTCAGGTGGAGTATATCGAATTGGGAAGAGATGTCTATTTCACTTCTGTTGGTACGCAGCTGCTGGCTGGAACAGAGTCGTTTGATATTGTCTCGATTCCGAATACATCCATTGCCCAATTTGCGGCTGTTCATGCCATTCTTCCGTTAGATTCCTTCATGAATGATAAAAATTTGACGGATATCCAGTCGTTTGATGTGAGCGATTTTTTGGCCACTTACCAATATCAAGATACGACATACGCACTGCCGACAGATATTAGCACACACTTCTTGTATTATCGAAGCGACTTAATTCCCCATCCACCGGAAACCTGGGACGAATTATTCGAGCTAGCCAAAACGTATACCAAAAGTAAAAACGCCACTTCCCCCACGAGATGGGGGCTTGCGATGCCTGCTGTAGTGCCGGAAGAAAGATCCAAGATCTTCGCCTCCCTGTTATGGTCGTTTGGAGGCGACGTGCTGAATGAGGAAGACGGAAATGTCTTGTTGGATCGCGAGGAATCGGTTCAAGCCGGCAAATATATGGAGAAGCTGGTTCAGGAGAAAGTGGTCCCGCAGGATTTGCTAAACTGGGATTTCGCCAGAACCCGCGATGCTTTAATCGCAGGCGAGATCGCCATGGCCGCACCTTATTGGAATGCGGCGTATCCAATGATCAAGCAAAACACCGACCCCAATAAAGATGCTATCAAAATCGCGCTAATTCCAGGCACCAAAGATCAGTTTGGCCATATTAAGCGTGTCCCATTTCAGCATGGTTGGACGCTTGCTATTAATGCAAGTTCCAGAAACGCTGTAGACGCTTGGAAATTCCTCGAATATGCAACCGGGAAACGCGGTGGGATGATTTATGCACAGCAGGGGGGGATACCGGCAAGGCGCTCCATTCTAGCTGACCCGTCCTTTGAAGAGACGAGACCGGATTTTGCCTTGATTTTGAAGAGCATGGATATGGCCAAAATTGAACCTTCGATCAGTTATTACCCGGCGATGGTAGAAATTGAAGAAAGGGCATTGGCCAAAATCATTACATCTTTTGCCAAGCCGGAAATATCTTTTAAAGATGCAGCGAATGAATTACGCCAGCTCTCTATGAAAATGAACGGAAATTTGAAATAGGACGGAGGATGACTCGATGACTACGACCGTTTGCCGTGCCGTAATTATTGATGACGAAACCTGGATTCGGGAAGGCTTAAGCGAACATATCAATTGGGAAGCGCTCGGAATCGAACTGGTTCAAGTCTTTCAAGACGGACTTGAAGCTATCCACTATATGGAGGAGCATCCCGTCGACATTCTGTTGTCGGATATTCGCATGCCCAATATGACGGGGCTTGAATTAGTTGCAAGATTGCGCGAATTGGAAAAAGAAAGTCGTGTGTTGTCGAGTACCAAGGTTATTTTCCTCAGCGGGTATGGTGATTTTAAATACGCCCAAGAAGCGCTTCGTTTAGGAGCTGTAGATTATCTGCTTAAACCTTCGGATGTGGAAGAGATCGAGGTGGCTTTGCAGAAAGCAAAGACGCTGTGCGCCAACGAGGCAGCAGCGCCTGATAAACAGGAGCAGAAGGTCGCTGAGGAACCCAGCTCCTACTTGATTAAGAAAGCGCTTCAAATGATGAGCGCCAGGTTCACAGAAGACCTGCATCTGAATCAGATTGCGGATGAGCTGTTTGTGACCTCGAACTATTTAAGTAGGCTGTTCCGTCAAGAAACGGGCAAATCGTTCAGCGATTATTTATCGCAGCTGCGCATTGAGAAAGCCTGCGAGCTTCTTGGCAGCAGCAACCTCAAGATTTATCAGATTGGAGAGTCTGTTGGTTACCCGAATCCCCGATATTTTAGCGAATGGTTTCAAAAACAAAAGGGGATGTCGCCTGGGGATTATAGGTCCAAACATGCTTAACTAACAGGGATTGCGTTTTGTGCAAAATAACGGAATAAAAGATAGATTTACCTCATTAAAAGTAATTCTCCAATTGAGTAAGATAATTTTGTAAAGCGGTTTCATACAAAAGCGATCTGAAAGGGGAAGTACTGTGAAACGTAAATTATCTTTGATTCTTTCGACTGTAACATTAACGGGTTCGCTTCTTACGGCATGCGGCACCACAACGAATGAGGCAACGAACAGTTCGGCTCCAACTCCGGCTGCAGCCGCAAACACGCCTGCCGCATCGGCTGCGCCAGCTACTCCGGCTCCTGCTGCTGGCAAGAAACAAGTGGAAATCTTCAGCTGGTGGACGGGTGCCGGTGAAGAAGCGGGTCTTCAAGGATTAATTAAACTGTTCAAAAATAAATATCCGGACATTGAAGTGATTAATGCGGCTGTTGCCGGCGGTGCCGGAACCAATGCCAAAGCAGTTCTCGCCAGCCGCATGCAAGGCGGAGACCCGCCTTCAGCCTTCCAAGTTCATGGGGGGGCAGAGCTGAATACAGGTTGGGTGGCAGCTGCTAAAGTCAGCCCATTGAACGACCTGTACGACAAGGAAGGTTGGAAGGATAAGTTTCCGAAGGACCTGATTGAGATGGTTAGCAAGGACGGCAATATCTACTCGGTACCAGTTAATATTCACCGGGGGAACGTTATTTTCTATAACAAGAAAATTTTTGACCAGAATGGTTTGAAAGCGCCTACGACATTTGATGAATTCGTTAAGGTAGCGGATGCATTGAAAGGGAAAGGTATTACGCCTCTGGCACTCGGTGATAAAGAACCATGGACAGCTACCATGTTGTTCGAAAATGTCTTGCTCGGCGAATTTGGTGCTGACGATTACAAAAAATTGTGGACCGGCGAAATTCCGTTCGACGATGCACGCGTGAAAAAATCGCTCGAAACTTTTAAAAAGATGCTTTCTTATACAAATAAAGATCATGCTGCACGTAACTGGCAGGATGCCGCCCAGTTGGTGGCCAATGGCGAAGCGGCAATGAACAATATGGGAGATTGGGCAAAAGGATATTTCACAACGGATTTGAAACTGAAAGTAAACGAGGATTTTGGATGGGTAGCTTCCCCGAATACGGACGGCAGTTTCATGGTAGTAACGGATACGTTTGCTTTGCCGAAGGATTCCAAAGATCAAGCGACAGCTAAAGAGTTCTTGAAGGTCCTTGGTTCCGTGGAAGGTCAAGATGTGTTTAACCCGTTGAAGGGGTCCATTCCGGCAAGGGTGGATGCGGACGTTTCCAAATATGACATTTATGGCAAAACCACGATCGAAGATTTTAAAAAGAGCAAGCTGACGCCAAGTATGGCTCACGGCTCGGCAGCGCCTGAAGGCTTTACGACACAAGCGAACCAGGCGATTAATATCTTTGTAACGCAAGGTGATGTGGAGCAAGCAGCAAAAGCACTTAAACAAGCACAAACTGCCAATGGCATGAAGAAATAAGTTTGAAAAATCGTCAGGGCCAGATGTTGGAATTAGGCATCTGGCCCTGTTTTTCTGGAGTGTGAATCGATGAACGCTTTTCGTTGGAAGTCGGAGAAGCTTGTGCCTATCGCCATGCTGATGCCGTCTTTAGTCGCAATCGCCATATTCGTGTATGGTTTTATAGCCTGGACCGGCTACGTATCGTTATCAGAGTGGAATACTCTCGTTAAAAACCTGACATTCGCAGGATTCAGCAATTATGCTTTTCTATTTAATGATTTCCGGTTTCAAGCGGATTTAAGAAATACGGTGATGTTCACGGCTTTATTCATCGCCGGCGGGATGATTGTCGGCTTATTTTTGGCAGTGATGATTGATCGGAAGATACGGGGGGAAGCTTTTCTTCGAAATATATTCGTATTTCCGATGGCGCTTTCTTTTGTAGTAACCGGGGTTGTGTGGCAATGGATCTTGAATCCAACGACTGGGGTTAACTTATTGCTGAAGTCGCTTGGCGTTACGAATGTGCCTAGCTGGTTTGTAAGCACGCAAATTATACCCAAAATTCCAGTAGGCCAAATTGATGTCGGCCTTCCAGTCGCTATTATTGCGGTTGCTATTGCGGCCATCTGGCAAATGTCGGGATTCGCCATGGCGATGTATTTGGCCGGATTAAGGAACATATCCGAAGAACTGCGGGAAGCTGCACGCGTGGACGGCGCAACGGAGTGGCAGGTGCTTCGGAAGGTGATTTTGCCGCAGCTGAAACCCATAACGATGAGCTTGATCATTATTTTGGCACATATCTCCCTTAAGATATTTGACTTGGTCTATGCCATGACTGGACCTGGTGCGATGTTTGTCACGGATGTGCCGGGCGTGTACATGTTTGAAACGACATTTCGCGGAAATCACTATGCCCAAGGAGCAGGAATCGCGATGATTATGCTGCTGCTGGTTTCCTTGCTCATCATTCCTTACTTAATTTCCAACTTGCGCAAAGGAGAGGAATAATATGTCGCTGGAGCGCGTGAATCGTACGCTGTTGTATGTGGCGCTGATCGTTTTGGCGATTGTTTATCTGGTTCCGGTTTATGTCATGCTCATCACGAGCGTCAAGGGACTGAACGAAATCACACTCGATAAAATGTGGGCGCTGCCTCAGTATTTTAACTTGAAAGGCTATCAAGAAGCGTTTAAGAAGCTTGTCCCCAATTTGACGAACAGCTTTTTGCTTGCTATTCCGGCTACGTTGTTGTCTTCCTTGTTAGGCTCTTTAAACGGCTATATTTTATCAAAATGGAAGTTTAGAGGATCGAACTTTTTGTTCTCCCTGATGTTATTCGGGATGTTTATTCCCTACCAAAGTATTCTAATTCCCTTAATTCAGTTTCTGCAATCCATTAAGCTTTATAACTCAATTCCTGGATTGATTCTCGTTCATGTTGTGTACGGTCTGCCCATTTGCACCCTGATGTTTCGCAACTTTTATGTAGGAATCCCAACGGAAGTGTTGGAGTCGGCCAAAATTGACGGAACCGGATTTTTCGGCATTTATAGGTATATCATGATTCCACTCTCATTAACGGGATTCGTTGTAGTAGGCATTTGGCAATTCACGAGTGTATGGAACGAATTTCTGTTTGCCGTTACCCTGACCACCCAGAAGCAGCAACCGATTATGGTGGCTCTGCAAAACCTGTCAGGCAGTCAAATTGTACAGTGGAACGTACAGATGGCAGGAGCGATTTTGGCCGCTTTACCTACGCTGCTCGTTTATATTTTCTTGAGCAAGTATTTTATTCGGGGTCTCCTGGCAGGTTCGATTAAAGGATAAAAGGACGCTCAGAAAGGAACGATCTGCATGAAACATAAAATTTTTGGTATGTACCTCACTCTCATGATCTGTATGTTAATGGTTCCCATTTCCACTTGGGCTGCAGACTCCTTCACTTACACGCTAACAATCAGTAACGATAAACCTGAAGTAGGAAAAGACAAGGAAATTAAGGTGACGGTTACAGGGGATAACCTTCAGGATATTTACGCTTATGAGGTAAACTTTGTTTATGACCCCAACCAATTACGATTTAAGGAGGCGAAAAGCGCGCTAGATGGCTTCTCCATTCCTGCTATCGTGAAAGATAATCAGATTCAATTTGCGAGTACCAAAATTGGCAATAAAGCAGGGGAAAGCGGGAAGGTTCCCTTATGCACACTTACTTTTGAACCGATTGGCAAAGGTCAGGCAGCGGTAGAACTGACGGACGTGAAGCTTGTTACCAGCAAAATGGTTTCTAGTAAACAAAATGCGGGCACACAAATTGCTATGGATATCAGGAACGACAATACTCCTATGTTTCGTGATATTGCAGGGCACTGGGCGAAAGAGGCGATTGAAAGAGCGGCGAAACTGGGTTTTGTCAACGGTTATGAGGATGGCACTTTTAAGCCGCAGGGACTTATCACACGTGCAGAGTTTGCGACCATGCTGGCTCGGGCAATTCAATTGCCGTTGAATGACCAAGATCAGCTTGCTTTCGATGACGAGTCTATGATACCGGAATGGGCTAAATCAAGCATCTCGTCCGCCGTAAAGGCCGGCATCGTATCAGGGTATGAAGACAACACGTTCCGTTCAGACAAAATGATATCCCGTGCCGAAATCACCACGATGATTGTGCGGGCTTCAGGTATCCAGACAGCTGAGCAGCCAATATCGACTTTTGCCGATAAAGACCAAATTCCTCCTTGGGCGTTCGCTTTCGTAGCAGCTGCCGCAGAAGCCGGACTGGTTCAAGGCAAGGGAGATCATCTGTTCATGCCTAATGACAATGCGACCAGGGCAGAGGCGGTCACACTCCTTTTATCTTTGCTTGATTATAAGAAATGACAACCCGTCATTAGTCCATACATAAAGCCAGAGAGGATATTAGACGATGAGAAAAAGAAAAAGGCATAGGACGTACCTTGTATATGCGCTTCTCATGCTTTTATCGGCGAACTGGTTTGCTGATCTCTCACTTGCCAAAGCCGAAGAAGCCATCCATGCCACCTTGTCCGGAGAGGACAAGGTGCTGGTTGGTGAAGCATTTCATTTGACCTATGGATTGAAGGGGGTTACGCAAGCGGTCTATGCACAGGATCTCACAGTTACTTATGATGCTGAGCAGTTAAGTTTTAACGGTGTGGACACAGTAAAGGAATTAAAGGATCAGTTCTCTATTGTCGGACTGTCTGACACACCCGGACGCGTCCGAATTATTGCGGTAAGTCATGGAGCGCAATATGCCATTCGCGAAGATAGTGAATTGTTAACGCTTCATTGGAGCTCTAAAAAGCTTGACCATTCTGCCTCATCTGATGTATCTATTAGCAATTTAGTAGTTTCAAACGGTGACGGCGTGGAAACCAATGTAAGCGGAGCGACACATAAGATCCAAATTTCTGTAGATAACTCGCAGCCTGGGGATTTGAATGGAGACAACAAATATACGATCGGAGATTTGGCGATTGCGGCAGCCTCCTATGGTAAAACATCGGCGGACTCCGATTGGGCCAAGCATGTGAAGGCGGATGTCCATCCCGATGGCAGGATTGACATTGCGGATTTGGCGATTATCGCGAAAGCTATCATGAGTGGTTCGCCGGATGTACCGAAGCCTCCCCAGTGGACGGCGGCAAAGCGGCTTGATGTATCCGGAGTGTCAAGTTCAGGCGTGACGTTATCATGGTTCGGAGCGACCGATCCAGACGGGATAACCGACTATAAGGTTTACCAGGATGGGCAGGCGTTAGGCACTGTGACGGGCAATGTCTATCAATACGCAATTACGTCTTTGATTTCGAATACGGCGTACACCTTTAAAGTGGAAGCGGTTAACGCCTCAGGGCTTTGGAGCACGAATGGTCCCAGCGTAACTGTCACCACACAGGCAAACCAGCCGCCATCAGCCCAATTAAACGGTCAGGGATCGGTTGTTTCCGAAGGTCTATTTACGCTAACTTATGGACTTAAAAGTGTAACTGAGAGCATATATGCTCAGGATTTTACACTGACTTATGAGGCAGAACACTTGGAATTCCTCGGTGTGGAAACGCTCCGTGAAGACATGTCCGCTGTCATCGATTCCGAAATGAACGGACAAGTTCATGTCATGCTTCATGCAGGGGAACATCCAATAAAAGAGGAAGCTGATTTATTAGTGCTGCGCTGGAAGGCTAAATCCATTTCTCAGCCAGTAACAACAACAATGACAATTCAAGACATCGTGCTGACCAATACAGACGGTTTAGAAACAACAATTAGCGGTGTATCTCACAGCGTTCGCATTACTTTGGTTGATTTAAATAGTGATAACAAAATTTCTGTAGGAGATCTGGCTGTGGTTGCGGCGGCTTACGGACGTTCGTCAGACGATCAGGATTGGGCAAAGTATGAACGAGCTGATCTCAATCAGAACGGCAAGGTGGATATCGACGATCTGGCGATGGTAGCCAAATGGATTTTTCGTTAAAGGCACAAAGTGAGGGGATAGGCGGTAAGCGACCTCACTTTTTGTATTCCTAAATACCGATGGAATGGAAATGTGATTATTTTATCGGAAGAAAAGATAGATTTACCGCATAGTTAAAGCCAGGCTCTTTCAGTAAGATATGTATGGGGAAGCGCTTACAGGTGTGCTTCGAAAGGAGGCTGCTTGACTCTTATCGATTAGGATCGCTTTGAAAACAAAAATGGGAGGTTTTCTGGAATGGGTAACCGGAAAGCTAGGAAATTTCTGGCTATGGCAACGAGCTTTACACTTCTGGCAGGATCATTCTATCTGCCTACGAATCAGCGGGCATCCGCTGCTGCTGCAGAAGGTGCTGACTTCTACTCGTCATTCGAGGCAAGTGACCCCATTGTGACATGGGAAAATAAAGTCGAGTCAGATATCGACGGGAACCCTCTAACTTCGGGGATCGACGGCAATACGCCGTTTGCGGGCATTCCAGGCAGCATCACGAATAAAGTCGTTGAAGTAACTGCAAGAGGAGAGTACACATCTTCAGGTGAAGTCGCCGTCAATTTGATCGATTCAAACACGAATTCGAAATGGCTGGATACGAACTCGACGAGCTGGGTCAGATTCAAGCTTAGTGAAGCATCGGCAGTCATGAGATATGCTTTGACCTCTGCGAATGATTCAGCCGGAAGAGACCCTAAAAACTGGCAGTTTGAAGGCTCCAATGACGGCAGCACCTGGACGACGCTTGATACGAGAACCAACCAGACCTTTAGCGAACGCTTCCAGACGAAAGTATATGACTTCGCGAATGAAACACCGTATGTCTATTACCGGTTAAACATAACAGCAAACAGCGGCGATTCTTACATTCAATTGTCCGAGTTCCAGCTCTCCAATGGCATTGTTCTCCCACCACCACCACCGGCAGATATGAAATCATATGTCTCGAACGGTCCTTCAGGACTTTATAATGCCAAATCCAATGTCGGATGGACAGGGGCAAAAGCTTTTACCTACTCCGGAACTCACTTGGTTAATGGCAGAGCTTATTCCTATAATAAAGTTTATGATGCCGATATCGCCGTGACGCCAAGTACCGAACTCTCCTATTACATTGCTCCTGAGTTCACAGATAAAGCGCAGATGGATTACTCCAGCACTTACGCAGCGGTAGATCTCGCATTCTCAGATGGCACTTATCTGCATAATCTCGGTGCGCTCGATCAACACGGCGTTAAACTTAATCCTCAAGATCAAGGCAACTCCAAGACACTCTACAACAACCAATGGAACTTCAAAAAATCCAACATCGGGTCCGTAGCCGCCGGAAAAACAATTAAACGCATTCTGGTTGCGTACGATAATCCAGCAGCGAAAACCGGTACAGGATTTAAAGGCACAATCGATGATATCAAAATTGTAGGGAATCCCGCTCCTGTAAATTACAGCCGGCTCTCCGATTATGCCAACATTCTTAGAGGTACACAGTCCAATGGAACGTTCTCCAGAGGAAATAATATTCCAGCCGTTGCAGTTCCGCACGGATTTAATTTCTGGATACCGAAAACAAACGCAAGCTCGGACTGGGCTTATTATTACAATCAAAGCAATAACGCGAACAACTTACCTACGATTCAAGCGTTCGCATTAAGCCATGAGCCAAGCCCTTGGATGGGGGATCGGCAAACCTTCCATGTGATGCCATCCGACACGGTGGGAACGCCCAATATTAGCCGTACGACAAGGGCACTACCTTTCAAGCACGAGAACGAAATCGCGAAGCCGTACTATTATGGCGTGACTTTTGAGAACGGTCTCAAAACGGAATTCACGCCTACCGATCATGCAGCGATGTTCCGATTCACATTTGCTGGGGATTCGTCTAATCTGCTTTTTGACAACCAAAGCAATAGTGGCGGTATTACGCTGGATGCGGCTAACAATGCCATCTCTGGCTACTCCGATCAAAAAAGCGGCCTTTCCACAGGCGCAACGCGCATCTTTATCTATGCGACCTTCGATAAGCCGGTTACAGCAAGCGGCAAGTTGACGGGCAGTGGCGGTGGTGGAACCAATGTGCAGGCCTATTACAAATTCGACACCACGATAAATAAAGTGGTTACGATGAAGATCGCAACTTCTTTAATCAGCTTAGAGCAAGCCAAGAAAAACCTGGAGCTGGAAATCAGTCCTACGGATACTTTTGAAACGATTAAAGAAAAAGCTCAAACACAGTGGGATCAACAAATGGGCATCATTCAGGTTGAAGGTGCCTCAGAAGATCAACTGATTACTTTATACTCCAACATGTACCGTTTATTCTTGTATCCAAACTCAGCTTTTGAGAATGTGGGCACGAATGAAGCGCCGGTTTACAAACATGCGGATCAAACGCCGATTACATCATGTTCGACAAGTACGGCAACCACATCATGCGCCAAAATTAACGATGGCAAAATTTATGTTAACAATGGTTTCTGGGATACGTACCGTACGGCATGGCCGGCTTATTCTTTGCTAACACCATCTAAGGCTGGCGAATTTATTGACGGCTTCGTTCAGCACTATCGGGATGGCGGTTGGATTTCCAGATGGTCCTCTCCTGGTTATGCCAACTTGATGGTAGGAACAAGCGCGAATGTTGCTTTTGCGGATGCGTATTTAAAAGGTGTTACGAACTTCGACGTTCAAAGCTTCTATCAGTCTGCGTTGAAAGATGCTGCCGTCACTCCGCCAAATGCCAATGTAGGCAGAAAAGGGATGGCTACCTCCGTTTTCGACGGCTATACGAATACGGATACAGGTGAAGGTTTGGCATGGGCTGTGGATGGCTATATCAATGATTTTGGTATTGCCAACCTGGCTGATGCACTTGCAAAGAAAAATGACACCAGCGATGCTTATAACGCTCATTACAAAGATGACCAACAATATTACATTAATCGGGCACAAAATTATGTTAACATGTTTAATCCTGATTTAGGATTCTTCAATGGCCGAACGGCAAGTGGTGCCTGGAGATCTTCACAAGCCAATTTCGATCCTAGAAATTGGGGCAGCGATTACACAGAAACGAATGCGTGGAACATGGCATTCCATGCTCCGCAGGATGGCCAAGGATTGGCCAATTTGTACGGCGGTAGAGCGAAGTTGGCCGAAAAACTTGATCAATTCTTCAGCATACCGGAACCTGCTTCCAGCTCCAATGCCGGTTCATACGGTGGTGTCATCCATGAAATGACGGAAGCTAGGGACGTAAGAATGGGGCAGTACGGACACAGCAACCAGCCGTCTCACCATATTATCTACATGTATGATTATGCAGGGCAGCCTTGGAAGACACAGGAGAAAGTTCGTGAAGCTTTAGACCGTTTGTATCTTGGAAGCCAAATTGGCCAAGGTTATGCGGGTGATGAGGATAATGGTGAAATGTCTGCTTGGTATATTTTCGGAGCATTAGGTTTCTATCCGCTCAAAATGGGCAGCCCGGAATATGCGGTCGGCGCTCCATTGTTCAAAAAAGCGACGATCCAACTTGATAATGGCAAAAAACTCGTTGTTAATGCACCGAATAACAGCAAAGAAAATAAATACGTTCAAAGCTTGAAAGTGAATGGCGAAGCCTATACGCAAACATCGCTGCCGCATGCGGTACTTGCAGCCGGAGCTACGCTGGACTTTGACATGGGATCAACGCCTTCTACATGGGGAAGCGGCGAAAATGACGTTCCGTCATCCATTACTCAAGGGTCTGCCGTTCCTGCTCCATTAAAAGACATGACAGATAAATTGGTTGCTCAAGGGTTTGCTAAAGTAACCGACAGTACGAACAGCTCCACAATCGGCAACTTGTTTGATAACAGTTCGAATACCCGAGTTACGTTAAACAGCGCGAAGCCATGGATTCAATATCAATTCCTCGGCTCGAAAAAGCAGGCGGCTATGTATACATTGACTTCGGGCAATACAGACGGCGATGCGAAAAGCTGGATGCTGAAGGGCTCCAATGATGGTCAGAATTGGACAATATTGGATCAAAGAACGAATGAAACTTTCGCATGGCGTTCGTATACCCGACCATTTACCATTCAGACTCCGGGTAAATATGAATTCTACCGATTAGAAGTTACAGAAAATTCGGGAACCGCCACCACTTCATTTGCGGAAATTGAGCTCCTGGGCTACCCGACTCCTCCTGTAAACGATGAAACAGCGGTAGCGGAAACCGTTAAAGGCCTGGATTTAGGAAATACCAGTGCTGTGACAAAGAAGCTAACCTTGCCTACTGGCAACTTTGAATTTGGCACTACGATTACATGGGTAAGCTCAAATCCAGCGGTTGTTTCTAACGAAGGTAAAATTATAAAACGTCCTGACTTTGGGCAGCCGGATGTGAGCTTAACGTTAACCGCATCGGTGAATAAAGGCAGCGTGAGCGCTACGAAGGTCATTACGATCACGGTGCTTGCTCTCAATGAAACGGATCTAAGCTATGAAGCCGGCGTTGATTTCAAAACGGGGCTTGAGGCCGGAGATATCATGCCGACTTGGGAAAACCGTACGATCGAATCGAAGAACATCGGCGAATTCTGCTGTGGAATCGGCGGTGTTGAAACGAAGGTTGGTACACCTGGACGAAATAACAGCACAAGTGCGATCTTGTATTCCGGTAATGCGACCAATGCTGTAGAGAACTATGCTTATAATCAAATGTTTGACGCTGATTTTGACATTAAACCTTCTACAGTGCTTTCTTACTGGATAAATCCGGAAGGCAGCGCAGGAACCGTACTGCCTGGTAATGTGAGAACAACAAGCCAAAATTACGCGGTTGACTTGCTGTTCACCGATGGAACGTATCTGCACAATTTGAGTGCCGTCGATCAAAACGGTGTCGGTCTTAATCCGCTGGCACAAGGAAATGGCGGTAAACTTGTTTCCGATCAATGGAATTTTGTGACATCGAATATCGGAGCTGTGGCTGCTGGGAAAAGGGTAGATAAAATTCTCATTTCCTTTAATGCTACAGGGAAAACCGGATATTCACGCGGGTATTTCGATGATATTTCCATTGAACACGGCAAGAGCGAAGCAACGGCGTTCTTAAGCGGCAGCTCCGTCGTTTCAGCCGGTCAAACGTTTAATTTGACGTATGGATTAGGCGGAGTGACACAAAGCGTGTATGGCCAAGATTTTACGATTACGTATAATTCGGATATTTTTGAATTGCTTTCCGCCAAATCGGCGAAGGAAAAAGATTTCGTGATCGTGGACGAGAAAAAAGCTCCTGGTCAAAGCCGATACCTTGCCGTTCATGTTGGCCCAAGTGCTTCCCAGCCAAACGGTGCCCTGCTGTCGCTTAAATTCAAAGCGAAGACATCGGAAATTGGCGCAGCCGGCACCGTCGCGGTTTCCCAACTTGTGATTGCCGATGGAGAAGGGAAAGAGACCGAAATGCCTGGCGTTTCGAAACTGATCAGCATTAAAGCGGTGGATAAAACAGCGCTGAACAGCCTGATTACAGAGGCGCAAGCGGTACACGATGCAGCTGTGGAAGGAACCAAATACGGTCAATACCCGGTAGGTTCCAAAGCAATTCTACAAGCGGCTATCGATACGGCTAAGGCAGTAGCAGCGAACCTGCAGGCTACACAGGATGAAGTAGACCTGGCAAGAACTCAGCTGAATGCAGCTTTGCAAACGTTCAAAAACGCAATCAACAGCACAGTGGATAAAGCGGCACTGAATGCCTTGATTGCAGAAGCACAATCCACGCATGATGCAGCCGTAGAAGGCACCAAAACCGGCGAGTATCCTGCAGGCGCTAAAGCACTTCTGCAAGCGGCCATTAACGCAGCCAGCCAGATCGCTAGTGACGCAGCGGCTACGCAATCTCAAGTAGATCAAGCTGTGACCGAACTGAACTCGGCTCTGCAAGGCTTCCTTGCATCGGTGAATACACGCGTACCTGAGGATATGAATGGTGACGATAAGTTTACCATTGGTGACTTGGCTATTGTGGCTGCTTATTATGGTAAAACTGATCAGGATGCTAATTGGAACCTGTACAAAAAAGCAGATTTGAATAACGATAAAAGAATTGATGTCGCTGACCTTGCGATCATTGCAAGTAAAATTTTGAATCAATAACAAGATATCGGGAGGATGGCAGGCGGTAACGTCTTCCTCCCGATTTTTCTCATGGAAAAAAAGTGGAGGTGAACGCGATGAATAGAAAGACCTTCAGGAAATCGTGCAGTCTTTTACTTAGTTTTGTGTTGTTGTGGAGTATGTTGTTCATCACACCGGCATTTGAACATTCAGCAGAAGCTGCGGCACCAAGCTTTCATGCAGGGTTCGAAAGCACTGAGGCTGTTCAGCCAAACTGGGAAGATGAAACCGAAGCGAGCCATCATGTGAGCCAAGCGGAATCCAAAATTTCCAGCGAAATGCGCCAATCCGGTAAAAAAGCGTTGCTTTACGCGGGGAAAACTTCCGATACAAGTGCAGCTTATGCTTACAATAAAGTGTTCGAAGTGAACATTCCTGTTAAATCCAATACCACTTTATCTTATTGGATTTATCCGCAAAGCCATACTACGCTAGGCGGGACTGATTTGAATCATGGTAAAAACAGCACCTATGTCGCTGTAGATCTTGCTTTTGAAGATGGAACCTATCTGCACAGTTACCAAGCTGTTGACCAGCACGGGGTTGTCATGAGTCCCGAAGAACAAGGCAAAGGCAATCAATTGGCTGTAGACACATGGAATTTTATTACTTCAAATGTGGGTTCGGCTGCAGCGGGGAAAACGATTAAGCGCATCCTCATTTCATACGAACAAAGCGGCGGAAACGCAGGGACATACCGAGGATTTATCGATGACATTCAAATTAGAAATTCTGAATTTGATCCGTCGGCCTACGCCAATCCGTTATTAGGCTCACAGAACAATAAGCTTGATATTGTCGGTTTCGGTGGCAATAGGGGAAATACGTTCCCGGGTGCCGTCGTGCCTTTCGGTATGATCCAATGGAGTCCGGATACCGGTTACAACGACCTTGGGTCCGGTAAATCACCTTTGGGCTCGGGATATGATTACGATCGTAAATCCATTGCAGGGTTCAGTTTGACGCATATTGACGGACCCGGCTGCGATATTGCGCAGAACATCCCCTTTCTACCAGTCGTAGGCAAAATGGGGAAATCCCCGGCAACGCATTTCGAAGATTATGCTTCACCTTTTCAACGCGAAAATGAAATTGCGATCCCTGGCTACTATAGTGTCTTGTTGGATAAATACAACATTAAATCGGAATTTACAGCAACGGAGAGAACGAGCATCGGCAAATTCACTTACCCTGCTTCTACACAGGCGATGATGCTGATTAATACGGGCATTAACGCCACGGGTGTTAGGGACGCCAACATCCAAATTGACAAGAATAGCAGCATGGTGACTGGGTATGTGAATGCCGGCGGATTCTGCGGTACCAAAGGAAGCGGTACATTAGCTGAAAATACGAACAACTACACCGTTTATTTTGCGGCAGAGTTCAGTCAGCCGTTCACAGAGGTCGGCACGTATAAAGGCTCTCAAATTACGAAAGACAGCCAATCTGCACAATCGGAAATTCCGAACAATCGGAAGGTTGGCGGTTATGTCAGGTTTGATACATCTAACCAAAAAGAGGTTTATGTCAAGGTTGCAATTTCCTATACCGATATGGAGCATGCCAAACTGAATTTAAAAACGGAGAACCCTGGCTGGAACTTCGAATCCGTCAAACAAACGGCGCAGGCCAAATGGAAAACGGCGCTCAGTAAAATTCAGGTCACTGGCGGGACCGAGAAACATAAGCGGATGCTATACTCCTTCTTATATCATTCCTTGATCCACCCGAATGTGTTCAGCGATGTGAACGGCGATTATAGAGGTTTCGATCAAAAAATATATAATACCGGGGGCAAATATACCCATTATTCGACTTTTTCCGGATGGGACGTATATCGCACACAGATGCAGCTCATAGGGCTTCTGTTCCCGGATATAGGCTCAGATATCGCGCAATCCTTCGTTGATGATGCCAAGAGCAGAAGCGGGTTTTTACCGAAATGGAGTATTGCCAATTCCGAAACGAATGTGATGAATGGCGATCCCGCTTCGATTACGATCTCCAACATGTATGCGTTCGGTGCCAGAAACTTTGATTTACAAGAAGCTTTGAAAGTGATGAACTTTCATGCATCGACACCATCCAGTTTGAATGGACGGTTTAATTTGGCCGACTATTTGCAGCTGGGCTACATTCCGATCGAAAGAGGCGGTTGGGTAACCGGTTATATCCCGGAATATAACAATGCGGACTTTGCAATCGCTCAGTTTGCCAAAGCGCTTGGGGATGAAGGGAAATACAATAAGTATTTGACCCGCTCGCAGAGCTGGAGGCTTTCGTTCAAAGATGGCTATATTCAACCGCGCCTGGCAAACGGAAATTTCGAGAGCACCTTTGATCCGGCTAGTGAGCATGGCTTCCAAGAGGCAAACTCCGCTCAGTATACGTGGGTGCTTCCTTTTGACTACAAGGGATTATTCGAGAAGATGGGTGGTTTGGAAGCAGCAAGAGCAAGACTTGATTTCTTCTTCCAAAAATTGAATGCAGGATCGACGGAGCCGTATTCCTTCTTGGGTAATCAACCGAGTTACGGCATTCCGTGGGCCTACAACTTTGCCGGGCAGCCATGGAAAACCCAGGAAATCGTACGCAAAGGCATGCTAGAGCTGTTCCATGATGGACCTGCTGGTCTGATCGGCAACAATGATTTGGGAGCGGGCTCTGCGTGGTTTGTTCTGGCAGCACTTGGTCTGTACCCGTCGATTCCGGGTATCGGTGGCTTCTCGATGCACGCGCCACTATTCGAGGAAACGATTATTCAATTAAACGACTGCAAACAAATCCGGTTAATCGGTAATCATGCTTCGGAAGAAGCGAAATATATTCAGGACTTAAAGCTGAATGGCCACAGTTATGACAGTACCTGGCTGCCATATGAGTACTTGAAGGATGGGGCGGTTCTTGATTTTACGCTGGGCACAACGCCTAATACAAGCTGGGCAACGACTCCTCCGGATCCGTTGGCAACGCCTTCCAAAGGGGAATTCGCCTCTCAAGTCGCAATTGCATGCAGCAACTACACGCCAATGCAGGATAGCGCTCAAAAGGCGCCGGATGCGAACAATTCGGATGGTGCACAGCCATTAGTTGCCGTGATGAATACAAAAGAGGCGGCAGCTTCTGAAGCACCGGCTGGATTCAGCAGTGAGGCTAAGCCGTGGAGGCTTGTCCAATTGCCAAACTCAAACGCCAGGTACAAGGAGGTTAATGGAAGATGATGAGACAGCTCTTAGGTCGTTGGCATGTTCTTATTTGCAGCCTGCTGATGTTCTGCCTGCTTCCGAATCTAACCGTTCAAGCGGCTCCTGGGGATTTGATCAATGTCGCTATCGCGGGCAATATGACTGTTAAGTTCAGCAAAGAAAACCAGCCTAATGAAACCGCTGTGAAATTGTTCGATAATAATGCCAACACGAAGTGGCTGGGGGCACAAACAACGAATGTTTGGGTGCAAGTCCAATTCAATTATGGGGATACCCAAGCCGTTAAAAAATATGCCATGGTGTCTGCCAACGATGCAGCGACAAGGGACCCGAAAAACTGGCGAATCGAGGGTTCGAATGATGGGTTGAATTGGAACGTGCTGGATGAGCAAAGCAATCAGTCTTTCAGTGCACGTTTTCAAACGAAAGAATATACGATTGCTGCCGACAAAGTGAAGGAGTACGGCTATTACCGGTTGTTCATTTTGAATAACAACGGGGAGTCGACGAATACGCAATTAGCGGACTGGAAATTGTATGCAACGGAACTTGATGACAATACTTCTGTAGCGTCAGCAGTCGCAGCACTTGATCTAGGAGATACGACGGCTTTAACGAAAGGAGTCATCCTTCCATCAACGTTCAGGAAAGGCACAACCATCACGTGGGAAAGTTCGAATCCTGGCGTACTTAGCAACACGGGCAAAATCGTGAAACGTCCGGACCTCGGCCAGCCGAATGCACAGCTCACCTTGACAGCAACGGTGAAGAAAGGTTCTGCATCGCAAATCAAGCAGTTTTCTGTGAATGTATTGGCGATGCGAGAGGCCGATTATCAATATGAAGCGGGAATTGATTTCGATTCAGGGTTTGAAGCGGAGGATCTCGCTCCTACGGATACGACGGGTCCGGCTAACACGTACAGGATCTTGTCGTTGACGAAAAATGTAGGGGAATTTTGCTGCGGGATCGGCGGAATGGAGTCTAAAAAAGGCACTGGGGCGCACAATGGCGCGGCTGCTCTCCAATTTTCCGGAAACGCTCTAGATGCTAATCAATCCTACGCTTACAACCAAATCTTTGATACGGAGATTCCGGTTAAGGCTTCGACAACCTTGTCTTATTGGCTGTTTCCTGAGAAGGAGTCCGATGTTCTGGCGACACTGACAAGAACAACAAGTAAGTATGTCGCACTTGATATTTTGTTTACGGATGGTACTTACCTGCATGACTTGGGCGCCAAAGATCAGAATGGTGTCGTCCTTCATCCGAATGCGCAAGGGAAAGGTGGCTTTGTTCTCGAAGATCAATGGAATTTGATCACGGCGAACCTTGGAGAAGTGGCGAATGGGAAAGTCATCGATAAAATTTTGTTCGCTTTTGATTCCAGCGGGACGGTATCAGGTTTTTTCCGCGGCTCAGTCGATGACATCACCATTGATCACAATTCGACGGTTGGCGAAAAGGATACCCTCGCAGTGAATGCCGCGAAAGCTGCACTTAGCTTAGGCGATACATCCGGCGTATCCCATGATTTGAATTTGCCAGTGGCAGGCGAACAACAAACAAGAATCACCTGGGAGAGCTCAAATCCGCTTGTCATGAGCGATTCCGGGCATATTGTGACCAGACCCATTCAAGGGGAGCCGAGCGCGGAGTTGAAGCTGACGGCTACAATTATCAAGGGTGATTCGATCGCGACGAAGGCTTTTCAAATCACAGTGCTTCCCATGGACGATGCTGAAGCGGTTGATTTGGATAAAACCGCATTGCAATTGGGAAATACGAGCGCGGTTGCTGACCATTTGATGCTGGTGACAAAAGGTAAATATCGATCGACGATTGCGTGGCACTCATCGAATCCTGCTGTGATTGACGATGCCGGGCATGTGTCACGACCAGACGCGGGTCAACCCAACGCAGAGGTGACCTTAACGGCTACAATCACGAGCGGAGGCGTATCGGCAGACAAATCTTTTATCTTAACGGTAGTTGCCCGAGGAGATAAAGGAGATTTGGCCGCAGACAAGGCCGAGCTTGAGCTTATCAGCAGCAATACGGTGACAGGCAATGTGTATTTGCCAAGTGTTGGGCGATTTGGTTCCAAGATTAACTGGGCAAGCACTAATCCAGATGCTCTTAGTGCAACAGGGCAAGTTCATCGTCCAGGTGTCGGGCAGCCGGATGCGAGTGTTATGCTGACAGCTACATTGAGCAAGGGGGCAGATGCCGAAACGAAAGCATTCTCCTTAACCGTTAAGGCAATGAGTGCTGACGAGGAAAGTGTGCTATCAGCTGCAGCAGCGCTTGATTTGGGGAATACGCGATCTGTCGTGAACAATTTGCTCTTGCCGATTAGCGTGACCGGTTCGCCAGAAGTGGTGATTACGTGGTCTAGCTCAGATCCGGGAGTGATCGATTTCCATGGCCAGATCGTGCGGCCTTGCTACGGTGATCCGAATGTAACGGCTGTGCTGACCGCCAGGATTAGCAGAGGTACTTCAAGCATCACGAAAACCTTTAACATCACGGTTACTGCCCTTGGCGAGGTCGAAGTGCCATTAAATGACGATGCAGCCCTAAACAGCATCACATTAAATGGGGAGCGGATGGCCGGTTTTGATCAAGACAAAGTAGCCTACACCGTGGAACTGCCGGAAGGCGAAGTCCAAGCACCGACAGTTGCAGCAACAACGGCAGATTCGAATGCAACGCTGCTCATCACTCAGGCTGACAAACTGCCGGGTCAAGCGACAATTGTAGTTACCGCAGAAGACCGCTCCACACAGAAGACGTATACGATTGATTTTAAAATAAAAGAAAGTCCTGCCGGAAACATCGCCTATTTATTCGGTGCGGATCAAGTAAGCTCCGGTGCTACTTTCGATCTTACTTATGATTTGCACAGCGTGAGTCAAAACGTCTATGCACATGATTTGATCTTCACGTATGATGCTGCAGCTGTGGAGTTTATCTCTGCAAAATCGCGGCAAGAGGATGTCTTCTTCGTAAGTACGAAGGATACACCAGATCAAGTCCGTGTCCTTGCTGCAAGAATAGGAGCGGACAAAGATCCTCTGGCGACCGGTTTGATTACCCTGCAATGGAAAGCTAGACTTTCTGCGTTACCGGTATCCACAGCTATCTCACTATCTAGTATCATTATCTCAGACGGAGATGGAGTCGAGACCAATGTGGGTGGCGTTGTACATCCTATTCTTATCAACAGCGTAGATAAAGCCGGTCTCCATACACTTATTGCGCAAGCTCAAGCAGCGTTTGACGCCGCGGTAGAAGGCACAAGTGTCGGACAATATCCGGTTGGTTCGAAAGCTGTTTTACAAGCCGCAATCGTTCTTGCCAAAGCTGTAGCTGATAACGCGGCAGCAAGTCAAAGCCAAGTGGATCAAGCATCTGCCGAGTTGAATGCAGCGCTCCAAGCATTCCTGGCATCTATCAACACGCAAACGCCAGGTGACTTGAACGGAGATAACCACTTCAGTATCGGTGATTTGGCTATGATGGCAGCCTACTATGGCAAAAATTCCGATGATCCAAACTGGTCATTGTATAAGAAAGCGGATCTCAACAATGACGGAGTAATTGATATTCGTGACATTGCGATTGTAGCTAAAATGATTTTAGGCTAGAAGGTAGGCTAGAGGTGGTGTCCATTGTGACATCATCTCTTTTTTTGCATGTCTAAAAATGGAATAGAAGCTGCCCGGTGATCACATCCTAAGCTTAGCTTTATCATGAAAAGGGGGAGCCTAGGTGAAATTAACGTCCGAGCAGCGCATTACCTTACATGGTTTTAATAATTTGACTAAATCACTAAGTTTTAATATGTATGATATTTGCTTTACTAAAACCAAGGAAGAGCGCGAAGCCTATATTGCTTATATAGACCAGCAGTACAATGCAGACCGATTGACCGCGATCTTGAAGTCCGTTGCCGATATTATCGGCGCTCATGTGCTGAACATTTCCAAACAGGATTATGATCCGCAGGGATCAAGCGTCACGATGTTGGTGTCGGAGGGTCCCATTGAGAAAGAACCGAATGAATCCTTCGAAGAATCGCCGGGGCCGCTCCCGGAGGCTGTGGTGGCACATTTGAACACCAGTCACATCACCGTACATACGTATCCGGAGTATCACCCGGACGAAGGGATCAGCACATTCCGGGCTGACATTGACGTATCCACTTGCGGAGAAATATCGCCGCTGAAAGCGCTGAACTACCTGATTCGATCTTTCGACACGGACATTATGACTATGGATTACCGGGTTAGGGGTTTCACGCGCGATATCACGGGGCACAAGTTGTTCATTGATCATGAAATCAGCTCCATTCAGAACTATATTCCAAGTGAAATCAAAGACATGTACCAAATGATCGATGTGAACGTGTATCAGGAAAATATATTCCATACGAAATGTAAACTGCGAGAATTTGATTTGAACAATTATTTGTTCGGTTATACCAAGGATTCCCTGAGCAAGGAAGAGCAGCTGGAGATTGAGAAGAGTGTGAAATGGGAGATGGACGAAATTTTTTACGGGAAAAATATGGTCTTTACTTGATAGAAGAAGAAAAACCGCTCACAGGGAGAAGATCCCGATATGAGCGGTTCTTTTTTCATTATTCCGACTGAACAAGTTTCGATTTTTTATTGCCGATTTTAAACTGGATTAGAATCATGATGGCTACCAATATCGACATGCCGATAAGGGCAGGAGGAAAGCTGCCTGCATAGTCATGGATAAAACCTACAAAAAAAGGACCCAAGGCAGCAAAAATGTAGCCGCCGGATTGTGTCATTGCAGATAACGCGCTGGCTTCCTCCGTATTCGATGTTTCATCGATAGGCAGCATTAAAGCCATGGGGAACAGTCCTCCTGCACCGATTCCCAGGAAGATGCAGGTGAGCCAAGGCGTTACGGGGAGTTGGAGCAGAATGAGTCCCATTAACTCCATAGCTGAGCAGCCAATCAGCCAGAGCATTCTGCGTTGAAAACGGCTGACGAGAATAGGAATGACTAGGCTGACAGGCATTTGTACGGCAGTAAATAAGGTTAAAATCATGCCTGCCGTCTGTTTCCCGTAGCCCATTGCCTGCACCATGGGGGCCAGCCAGGCGGTAAGTGAGTAAAAGATGAAAGCCATCAACCCGAAAAAGCAAGTCAGCAACCAAGAACGTTTATTAGATAAAGGAAGCTTTAAGCTGTTGCTGTTTGATTTGGGCAAGGTGCCGGGCACAGCGGATTCAGGTGATTTCGGGCTTTTCCGTACCGGTCTCCACCAAAAGCAAAGCGCAAGGAAAGCCAGGACGGACCAAGAAGCGACGGATGCTTGCCAGGAATGGTTAAAGATATTTTGCAGAGGCACGGAAAAAGCGGATCCAAGGGCGGCGCCAAGAACCATCGCCATGGAATAGACGCCGACGATCGCCGAAGGGTTAGCAAAATTTCCTTTGATAAATCCGGACAACAAAGGCCCAATGATGGCAATCCCGATTCCGGCGAGGAATGCTGTAACTAACATCAACCATTCAGAGGTAACAAAGTACCTCGCCGCAGTAGCAAGTCCGATGAGCAATAGACAATAGGCAATCGCTCTTTCAATGCCCCACCGAATGCCTAGTTTCACTGCAGCAGGAGCGAAAAAGCCCATGCATAGTACAGGCAGGGAGGTTAACAGACTGGCGCTGGAACCGCTCATGCCAAGCGCTTCCTGAATCGTTCCGAGCAAAGGAGAGACCGACGTTATGACTGGACGTAAATTAAGTGAAGCAAGAAAAAGGGCAGTGATCAGAAAAGCAAAGCGCATGATCGGTCATCTCCATGATTCATTCAAGATTTATCAGCTTAGTCTATTATACGAGGGTACCGTCAAAGACTGTCTCCTTATTATGCATTTATGCAATGTGCAATATGTGTTAAGGGAATTAATGTTTGCTCCCGTTGGTATTGTTTTTATGCCTCGTTATCGAGATAATATAGCTTAATACACGGCTGAGGAAGTACAACGTCCCTCATTGTAACAAAGTTATGGAGGCTTCAATGGTGAATAACGTGAACTCAGAGTGGGCGGAGTCTCACTTTCCTTTCTATACAGCTGACAGCATTCAATCGCTGTACAGCACTTCGAACATACCGCAGTATAAGCTGAATGAGAATTTAACTGTACTGATTGCGATTGCTGGCGGCAAAGGTGTGTTAAGGGCAAAGGATGATCAAACATACGAACTCATGGAAGGAAGCGTCATCCTTTTACCCGCGTTTAGCGAGGCTGCATTGATTGCGAACGCTTCTTTTCCGCTTCATGCTTTTAAGCTTTTGATCAATACCCAAGATCAAGCGAGGTTCTTACAGGAAGGCGCCATGTTGCGAAAAAGCGAAGTTACCTCAGGCGCGAATATGCAATTTTTCCCTTATGAACCTGGGATCGTTGCCAATATGGAGGAACTGTATATCCACCGGTTACCCATCAGTGAAACCCGTCATGTGCAGAATCAAATTAAATTTCACCAAATTCTTCTTCAGTTATTGGAGCATCAGGCAGCCAAGCTTACTGCGAGCGAACAGCCAACCATGGAACGAAGCATTGCCTATTTGGAGAACCATTATAGCGAAAAAATAACGCGAGAGCATTTGGCGGCGATTGCAGGCGTAAGCGTGTCCCACTATTCGACTTTGTTTAAGCAGCATACGGGTTTTTCTCCGAACGAATATTTATCGCGATTACGCGTTCACCGGGCCAAAGAGCTGCTACTGAACGGCTCAAGCACGCTTAGGGAAATTGCACTCAAAGTTGGGTATAAGGATGAGTTTTATCTCAGCCGCCGTTTCAAGAAGCGGACCGGGGCGTCGCCTTCGGGATTCGTTCAGGGAACTTTCCAACGTGTGGCTGTATGGCTTACCCCATATGCCAGTCATCTGTTGCTGCTTGAATTGGAGCCTGCCGTCACCATCTCGGATAGCAGTGAATTTGTGAATACGACAGAGCTCCAGCCGCAAACGATGATGTTTATCGATACCAACAGCACATCGGAACAGGTGAAGACTGACTTGCTCAATGCCAATATCGAGTTGATTATTGCTGCAAAAGAGCATTTGCATCAATTTGGACTAAATCCGGAATATTTGCGTGTTGTAGCCCCTATTGCAGAAATTTCGTGGATGGAAATGGGATGGAAAGAACATCTGCGTCTCATCGCGCGATCCATTCAAAGGAGCGACCGGGCAGAGACGTGGTTAGCTGACTTTGAAAAGGCAGAGCAGGCTGCACGTTCTCTTATCCAGCAAACGGCAGTCGCGAAAGAAATTCTAACCATTCTCGTGATTAAACCAGGAAAACTGCTCATTTATGGAGGGCGAAATGTCGGCTATGTCATGTATCAATCACTTGGGCTGCAGCCACCGGCAAGGATTGAGGATGAGATGAGAAAACTTGGGGATCAATTTCACTCCATTCCCATAGAGTTGTCTGAGTTGGATGAGTATGCAGGGTCCAGGTTAGTAGTGATTGTGTTTCCAGATGACAATGGTTCCATCGCACATTCGGAAATGGTTTTCAATTCCTCGTACTGGAACAAACTTTCTGCCGTAGAGCGGAATCATGTCCATTATCTCGATCGAGATGAATGGATCCCATACAATCCAGTTTCTATCCGTTTACAGCTTCAGCGGGCAATCGCTTTATTTACGGGCAACCAATAGTACAAGTCGATTTCCGAACAAAAAGGCATGGTTTGACTCTCCATCGATCATTATAATTAGGAATGCAACTGAGAATGATTTTCATGATCAGTGAAAGATGAGCAAAACTTTTTATATAAGTAGCTAAAGGGAGAGAGTCATCTAATGAAAAAGCTTTTCGCATTGTCCGTCGTAATCTTAATTCTTTTACTTAGTGCTTGCGGTAGTAAGCCAACGTCAACCGTCTCAAGTTCTGGTACATTTACCTACCAATCTGAGGATGGCCCTGTTCAGGTACCTACGAATCCGCAGCGAGTCGTGGTGTTAACCCGGTTTCTGACAGGTAATGTTATGCTGCTCGGCGTGCCTTTGGTCAGTGTAGACGAAATGTCCAAAACCAATCCGAATTTTCAAGACAAACTGAAGAACGTTGAAGTGGTTACAGACGAAAGCATCGAAAAAATTATTGAACTTAATCCGGATCTCATCATCGGACTGTCGGACATTAAAAATATTGATAAGTTCAAAAGCATTGCGCCTACGGTTACCTATACGTATGGGAAAGTGGATTATTTAACGCAGCAGCTGGAAATCGGCAAATTGTTGAATAAAGAAAAGGAAGCACAAGCTTGGGTGGACGATTTCAAAGCACGAACGAAGAAAGCGGGAGAAGAAATTAAAGCGAAGATCGGTGCCAATGCGACAATTTCGGTCATCGAAACTTTCAATAAGCAGCTCTATGTCTATGGCGATAACTTTGGCCGTGGCACGGAAATTCTCTATCAGGCGTTCGGGCTTCCAATGCCAGCTAAAGTCAAGGAAATGACTCAGAAGGAAGGTTTCTTTGCTTTATCCACGGAAGTTATGAAGGATTACATGGGGGACTACGTCATTTTTAGCAAAAATGCGGATGAAGATAACTCATTCCAGAACACAGAAACGTACAAGAATATTCCCGCAGTTAAAAATGGACATGTATTCGAAGCAGACGCGAAGGCGTTCTACTTTAATGACCCTCTGAGCATGGAATATCAACTTACTTTTTTCATTAAGAACTTTCTAGGCAAGTAATAGCGTAGTTCAAGACTGTTAATAAAAAAAGGCTGTCCCTAAGTCAAGGCTCTCCCTGGGTCATTGGATGACTTTTGGGACAGCTTTTTTTTGATTATGTGATAGTGTATGCTAAGCTTTAGTCATAGGCAAAGAAATCCTGGACACAAAATCCTAGACATAAAAATCCCAGAGGAGGGTGGTCTTTGAACGAGAAGGATTGCATCATGCTGCAGTATCTTGCAGAGGAACAGAGTCTGACAAAAGCAGCGGAACGCCTATACATTACGCAGCCCGCGCTATCTTATAGGATTCAGCAGTTAGAAAAAGACTTCGGAGTGCCTATCATCGTGAAATCCTCTAAGGGGACCAGACTTACCCCGGAAGGAAAGTATCTGGTTGCCTATGCGAAGAAAACACTTATCGAATTGAATAAAATGAAGGATCACATTATGAGCTTGCGGAATGAGGTCAAAGGGACATTAAGACTGGGCGTTGCCAGTTACTATGGTCTATACAAACTTCCACCAATCCTCAAAAGGTTTAAAGAGTTTTGCCCAGACGTGCAGTTCAATGTTACCTCCGCATTAAGCCCGGAGATTCTTGAATTGCTCCAAGAGGAAGAGATCCATGTGGGTATAATTAGAGGAGACTACCCGTGGTTTGATTCCCGATGTCTTTTACACGACGAGCATATTTATTTGATTTCCAAAGATGATATTGATTTAGATACCCTCCCGGACTTGCCTCATATCTACTATAAAGAACCAAGAATTAAAACCATGAGCTCCATGCAGTCTCCCTTCAGCGAAACGATTCAAGCCTGGTGGCATGAGCGGTATAACACGCCGCCTACGATTACAATGTGGGTAGACGCCTATGAAACTTGTAAAGAGATGGTGAAGCAGGGGCTGGGCTACTCGATTGTTCCTGGGGTTTTTGTTACGCCGCAAGATGGACTGAAAACCACAGAGCTGTTCCGAAAGAATGGAGAGCCCATAAAACGAAACACATGGATGATTTATCGGGAATCAACGTTAGAGCTTGCGTTTGTGGATAGATTCGTACAATTTATGAAGTCCCAATATGTTTAAGAAAATGTACAGTGCCATTCGGCAGTGTATTTTTTTTTCGTGGCTTTGGGGAACTACGTTCCTCTATTTTGCCGAATGCTGATTTTTCTCCAAATAGTGAACTCTGGTTCCCCTAAGGGAATCACAAGTCCGAATAGGTCATCGAGCTGCCACAGTTCCCCTTGCCACCGCCGCTATAAAAAAAATTAAGGGGTTGGCCAAAAAACAATCGATTGTACTTATAGATTTGAAGTCGATAAAATAATATTCATTATGTTACATAATTATTCATTTCATCACTGGTTTCATCCATGCAAATAAGTAAATCATCATGAGGTTTTGACAGGGGGCTTACACAATGATGCAAGAGAATTTAGATGTAATCAAAAGCAAACAACAGATTGAGCAAGCTGTAGATTCGCTTGACGAGCAACTAAGGCGCATATCTATGCAAATTCATGCGAATCCGGAACTCAGCTTTCATGAGCATCAAGCGAAGATGTGGTTGGTTGAACCCTTACTTGAAGCGGGATTTGAAGTGGAGCAAGGGATTGCGGGTTTAGAGACCTCGTTTCGCGCTACTTGGGAAGGTCAACCCGGAGGACCAACGATTGCGCTGCTGGCCGAGTACGATGCGCTACCTGCGATTGGCCATGCTTGCGGTCATAACTTGATTGGGACTGCATCCGTAGGTGCTGCGCTGGCATTGAAGGAAGCACATCCCGATCTGCCGGGTAAAATCGTTGTCTTGGGGACACCTGCCGAAGAAGAAGGCGGCGGTAAAATCATCATGTGCAACGAAGGCATCTTCGATGACATCGACGCTGTTATGATGTGCCATCCGCAAAATAAAACGATGGTACTGCGCGGAGCACTTGCTTGTGTCGACGCAACGTTCACCTTTCATGGGAAGCAGGCACACGCTTCTTCCTCTCCAGAGAAAGGAATCTCTGCGCTGGATGCCTTAATTAATGCCTTTGTAGCTATCAACTCCATTCGTCAGTTTGTGAAAGAGGATGTGAGGATTCACGGTATTATCACCAAGGGCGGGGATGCGCCGAATGTCGTACCGGAGTTGTGTGAAGCCGTATTTATTTTGCGAGCGTCGACGGTGGAAGAACTGAAAATTGTAAGAGAAAAAGTATATCGGGCCGTTCGCAGCTCGGCAGAAGGTGTTGGAGCTACCGTTGATATTACGGAAGGGTTAATTTATGCGGAGCGGAACAACAATAAGGCTTTGGCTCAATTGTTTCAAACTAATTTGGAACAGATGGGCATCGAGGTATCCGAACCACCGCAAAAGGGAGGCGTCGGCTCCTCTGACATTGGGAATGTCAGCCAGATGACGGCAACGATCCACCCATACATCCGATTAGGAGATGCTACGACGCATACGCCGGAATTTGCTCAGATGGCGGGTTCGGAAGAGGGCATGATCGAATTGAATCGAGCGGCCAAAGCGTTAGCCCTTACCGCGTATGATTTATGTACCGACAAGTCGGCGATGCAGAACGTTCGCAGTGAGTTTACAGCGTGGAAGCAGAATAGAGAGGGGGGAACGGGCATTGAATAGTATAGCAAAAGATAGTCCTCGCAAATGGTTTAAAATGCCTCATACCTTTGTTATCTTATTTATCCTTGTTTTCGTTGCAGCGGCATTAACGTATACAATCCCTGCAGGAAAATTTGAGCGTGTCAAAGATAAAGTGACTGGAAAATCCTTACTCGTGACAGGGTCATATCATCAGGTAGATGCGAGTCCGGTGAATCTCGTTGAAATTCCGAAAGCGATCGTCCACGGTTTAGTTTCTTCTGCGGATGTAGTCTTCTTTATTTTCATTATTGGAGGGGCGTTCCAAATTATTTCGTCGACGGGTACGATTGAGGCGGTAACCTCCAGGGTGGCAAAAACATTTGCCAATAAAGGCAGATGGGTGATACCCATCTTTATTACCCTGTTCTCGGTCGGCGGTTTTACAATGGGCATGTCCACCGAAGTCATGGTCTTCGTCCCCATCGGGATCGCGATTGCCCGTGCGCTCGGTTTTGATGCTTTGACAGGTACGGCAATGATATCCTTGGGAGCATCCTGCGGCTTTACGGCAGGGATATTGAACCCGTTCAATGTCGGTCTGGCTCAAGCTATTGCACAAGTGCCGATGTTCTCAGGTGCTTGGCTGCGCGTTATTTTATTGATTTGCCTCATCACCGTGACAAGTCTTTATTTGGTTCGATATGCAGGTAAAGTAAGAAAAGATCCGAAACAAGGGCTTGTTTATGATTTGGAGCAATCTGTTACAAGCGAGAAAGTCGACTTCTCTAAGCTACCGACCATTCAACTCAAGCACTACCTTACAATTGCTGCGGTGATCATTGGTTTCGGTCTCGTCATTTGGGGTGTTTCGAAAAAAGGCTGGTGGATGGAGGAACTCGGTGCGTTATTCTTGACCATGGGAATTGTGTCCGGCTTCAGCGCAGGTTATGGTCCAAGTCGTATCGCCAGCGAATTCGTCAAAGGTGCAAGCAGCATTACTTATGGCGCGTTCATCATTGGTATTGCTAGAGGCATCATGGTCGTGCTTGAGCAAGGAAATGTCATCGACAGCATCGTGAATGGCCTGTCCATTCTTGTAGGCGACTTGCCAAGTTCGATTCAAGTGCTAGGCATGTATGCTTTTCAAAATATTATGAACGTATTTATCACCTCTGGTACAGGAATGGCGGTTACAACGATGCCGATCATGACACCTTTGTCCGATTTATTAGGCGTTACGAGACAAACATCCGTATTGGCCTTCCAACTGGGCGATGGCATCACGAACATGATTCTTCCTACCTCTTCCGCTTTGATGGGCAGCCTGGCTGTATCGGGGATTGCTTATCAGAAATGGGTAAAATTTTTCTGGCCGTTGATGTGTATGTGGCTGATTATCGGTGCCATTTTTATCATCGTGGCGAATGTGATTAAGTATGCGTGAGTGAACGGGAACCAAAGTATGCTCTTCCTATATAAATAGGGTGGAGCATGCTTTTTTTCTATGCCAAGTTGCTAATGCAATGTCTTATTTTTCCTGAGTTGGCTTATTTTTATTTACCTTCAGCTAGTATAACGAGAATTATTATCAATGAACGAGCGAGGTGATTTACATGAATATTCAGGCACATCTCAAATGGTAGAGTTGCAGAACAAACGCTAATTATTGGGACAGACGAGCATATTCTCCGTCCCACGAAGCAAATCGTAACGGAGTCCAACCTGGAGAAGTATTTCGGTATCCACACAGAAATTATTCGGGGACGGAGTGGGAATAGGGTTGACGGTATTTTGCCGATTGATTTGGTTGATCGGATGAAGTAGGTTACCAAAGCCCCAAAGTATAATTCATTGTTTTATGGACAACCTATCTCATTAGTGAAATTATTTTCCTTTATTTGGGGAGGATGCAATGGAATATGTGATACTGTGGGCTGCCACAATCCTATGCTTTGGTTCAATGTTCATCTGGATGCTTAGAAAGCCTATAAAAGACTGGCTTATTATTTTTTTATTGAAGTCAGTTGTTACAGCAATTACCGATTGTTTTATCATTGCAGCTGATTTATTAGATTATCCGATTCGCTTCTTTCCTAAAGTTTTCGATACAAACATTGTTTTTGATTTTCTCGTTTTTCCTACACTCTGCGTCTTTTATAATATAACTACACAGCACTCGAAATTAAAAAGTATCTTTGTACAAGCACTTTTATATAGTATTCCGGTGACGTTGCTAGAATTTTGGGCTGAAAAAAATACGGAATTGATTACGTACAAACACTGGAACGCTTTTGTATCCCTTATTACTTTGATGGCAACTTTTTTGATTGTTCGCGGAGCGATAGCTATCGTTCGTAAAGTTGATTCTTATGTTTGATTGATTCTTTATATAGGTTGCCGGTAATAAAAATCCAGCCAAAAGCTGGATTTTTTGTTGTATAATTATCCTGTTTAAATGGAAAAAACAGGACTATTGTGTGGTAAGACTTAAGTTCATCATTAAATGATTTGAACTATACGTGGATTGCGGGGTTTTCACGGTTTTCAATTGAAATTATGAACCCTAAGAACGAATTAACAGTAGAACAAATGGAACGTTTAGGTCATTTATTGGGATGTCAAATAAGCAAAGTAGTTGCGTATTATTAGATAAAACATTGGTTTTTATTTGGAGGTCAATTTTGAAACTAGGATTAGTTCCTTTGAGAATACCGTCAGGATGGATGGTGGCATATAATAATTTCCTTGAGATTTCTCCTTATGATTTTGTGGATGATACTTTTAAATATGCAATGGAATTAGATGAAGATATTCTACAAATGTGAAACCAATATCGAAAAAGAATTTTAGATGTTGGATGGTATCCATCATTTAATCCTGATGGCCATAAGGGACATTTTGACCATTAAAATGACAATTGACTCTCTCTTGGAGGAATTTGCTGAGGGACGATTATAAGATATATCGAGATTCAATAAAAGCGTAGTTTTATTTATACTGATGTCACGTTATAAAAATAAAGCAACATTTGTTTGATTTAATAAAACGATAGATATATGTGTAGAATGAATGAATTTTTGCCAGTTATGTGCTGGCTTTTTGTAAAATTTGAGCTGGAACAACACAGAAAACATACAACGTGATGCGATAAAAGAATTATCCAACCTGAGAGGTAAAGATGTGATTCTTCTAGCTAAACAATCAAATGATTTGTGCAGTAAACCATGCTGGGACAATGCCGCGATTGTATTGAAAAATATTGGTTATCCAGCAAATGCAGTGGCGTTGCCTTATTTAATGGAGTGGTTTCAAGACATAACGTGGCCAGGTGTAAGACCAATTATTACGCCCCTAAAAGATATAGATACAAAAATACTAATTCCTCATATTAAAAATGCATCGATTTCAGCAATTAATGAAAAAGATGATGGTTGGGCAAATGGATTAATTTATTGATAAAAGAACTCAATATAGATAAAGCAGACTTTAATAATGATAAGTTACTTTGGGATTTAGAAAAAATAGCTGATAGATGAGAACACGGGTGGTGGGGGACATTTTTATAATTCGGATGAAGTTTAACGGAATTCATTTGACACTCAACAGTTTGATTATAAAAACGGATGGTGATGCAGTTGTCATTATTAAGAAGAAGATTTTCCTTTTGGATTTCTACGGTAAGTATCATTATTTGTTTAAGTGATTATATGGGGAGTGGTTTAGCAAATATTTTTATTAGATTAATTCCACCAATAAATATTCTTGCAGATGTTGAACCAATGAGACAATGGATGTTTGATTTTGAAAATAATAAATGGGGAGCTTCGAGTAGTATACTGTTACAAGTTACTTTTTTAACATATTTTATATTTTTTGTTACTTGGTTTTTGCTAGGTTTATTTATTGACATGCTTGTTAAACGTTTAAGAAGAACAATACAACTTGTATAGTTGAGCTTGTAACTTAAAAAAAAGTATTCTTTAAATATAGAAAGGGAGTATATAATGTCTGAACGAAAATCAAACGCTCTTATTAACGAAAAATCCCCCTATTTGCTACAGCACGCCTACAACCCGGTCGACTGGTTCCCTTGGTCCGAAGAAGCGTTTGAGAAAGCGAAGCAAGAGAATAAGCCAATTTTCCTATCTATTGGGTATTCAACTTGCCACTGGTGCCACGTCATGGCTCACGAATCCTTCGAAGACCAGACCATTGCCGACATGCTAAATAAAGATTTCATCTCAATTAAAGTAGACCGTGAAGAACGCCCAGACATCGATCACATTTACATGTCGGTGTGCCAAGCGATGACGGGACAAGGCGGGTGGCCGCTCACGGTGTTCCTGACACCGGAGAAGAAACCTTTCTTCGCAGGAACGTATTTCCCACGCAGCCGAAAATACAATCGCGCCGGGATGGTGGAAGTGCTCGCTCAACTTGCAGGGAAGTGGCGGGAAGACGCTGAGCGCGTTCGCGAAGTTGGGGAACAGATCATTCAAGAGACAACAGCTCGGTTGCTGGAACATCAATCTGGCGGTGAATTAACGGAAGAGACGCTTCACGAAGCGTTCCGTTTATATGAGAGCTCGTTCGACCCTGAGTTTGGGGGATTTGGAAGTGCGCCAAAATTTCCAACATCGCACAATTTGTCTTTTCTGCTCAGGTATCATAAGAAAACAGGGAACGAACGCGCCCTTGAAATGGTGGAAAAGACGCTAGATGCGATGCATCGCGGTGGTATGTACGATCACATTGGATATGGTTTTTCCAGGTATTCGGTTGATTCCCAATGGCTGGTCCCGCACTTTGAGAAGATGCTGTATGATAATGCGCTTTTGCTTATGACCTATGTAGAAGCTTATCAAGTTACTGGCAAAGCCAAGTACGCTGAGGTAGCGGAGCAGATCATTACCTATGTACTACGAGACATGACCGACGTTGGAGGCGCTTTCTATTCGGCGGAGGATGCAGATTCCGAAGGCGAAGAGGGCAAGTTCTACGTTTGGACACCCGACGAGGTAGAACTTGTGCTAGGGATAGAGGAGGGAGACCTCTTCTCTGAGTTGTTTGATATTACGGAGTCGGGTAATTTCGATGGGCATAACATCCCGAATCTGATTCAGACGACGCTAGCTTCTTTTGCCAAGCGGAAGCAGATCCCTCTGGATCAGCTGAAGCAGCGGATGGAGGAAGCCCGCGCCAAGCTGTTCGAGCACCGCGAGAAGCGCATACATCCGGGCAAAGACGACAAGATTCTGACCGCGTGGAACGGTCTGATGATCGCTGCGCTGTCCAAGGCGGCCCGTGCCTTGGACCAACCGGCTTTCGCGGAGGCGGCTACGAAAGCCGCGGACTTCCTGCTTCGCGAGCTGCGCCGCGAAGATTGGCGCTTGCTCGCCCGCTACCGCGACGGCGAGGCCGCTTTTCCAGGCTACGTGGACGACTACGCGTTCCTCGTTTGGGGACTGATCGAGCTGTACGAGACCACGTTCGAGCTGCGCTATCTCCGTGAAGCGGTCCAGCTGAACGCAGAGATGCTTCGTCTCTTCGGAGACGAAGAGAAGGGCGGGCTCTTCTTCTACGGCAGCGATGCCGAGCAACTGCTCACCCGCCCCAAAGAGATCTACGACGGCGCAATGCCGTCGGGTAACGCCGCAGCCGCGCTGAACATGCAGCGGCTGGCCAAGCTGACCTACGACGCGAAGCTGTCGCAGGCTGCGGATGAGCAGCTCCTGGCTTTTGCCGGAGCTGTCGCGTCTTACCCGCCGGGCCATTCGCTCATGCTGGCCGCGCTCGATTTCGCTTACAGCGAAGCCAGCGAAATTGTCATCGCCGGCGACCCGGCGAAGCCAGAGACGCAGCACATGCTGCGCGCTGTACAGCGGCAGTTCCTGCCGAATGCGCTGCTGATTCTTCACCCGCCAGGGGCAGCGGGAGAAGAAGTGCGCAAGCTGATTCCGCTTGTGCAGGACAAGCTGCCCCTCGGAGGACGCGCGACAGCCTACGTATGTCACAACTTTGTCTGCCAAGCGCCGACACAGGATCTCGAAGACCTCGAAAATCTTTTCACTATTCGATGATAATAATTATCATTATTGGTTACAATAGCAATAGAAAGAAAAAAGAGGCCCGAAAGGGCCTCCACAATCTTCATGTCTAAGTTGAGTAGTTCCAAAACTAAACTTTAGGTTCAAAAGTTTTGCAGTCTGTTTCTTCGGAATTGCGCGCCTGATTGCTGCCGTGGTGGCTCACGACATAAATTGAGGACGCGTTGCATTTATTGCCATTTGCCCAGTTTTTGCAAGAATTAACTTCGCAAAGCACATCTTTTGCCATTGGTTATTCACCTCCTTTACCTCATAGGGTGGGGTAAAAAGGCACGTTTTTATACATGGTCAGACACGAAAATGGAAAAAAGTATAAAGGTTCGCATTCACCATTCATATGAATGACCTCATATACTTGAAGTGGAGATCCTACTTCAAGAAGGTGAAGTTATGGCTGAAAAGGAATTTCAGCAATGTGTCAGGTGCAAGTATGTTGCGGACAAAGAGGAAAGATATTGTATCAAATGCGGAGCTCCACTCAAAAACCGTTGTACACGGGAAAAAACGTTGCTCCACAAAGGATGTTCGAAGGTGAATAAGCCAGACGCTAAGTATTGCTCGGATTGTGGAACGGCAACAATATTTAACGAATGGAATCTACTGTGAACCTGAGCAAAGAGCGATACACAAAGGAACTACGTCAGCTATTTTCCTGAAAAGGCGTATTTTCTACTTGTTGGGGAACTATGTTCCACTATTTTGCCGATTTCACCCGAAAACGTGCTGCGGAGGACAAAATAAAGCCCTGTAGTTCCGCTAAACTAGGGAAAAACTGCATTTTCCTCCGAATAGCGGACTCCAGTTCCCTCAAAGTGAGTCTAGCCGGTATTTTCGCAAAATAGTTGCTGTCTTACCCAAAAATGGTGTTGACCGTAGATGCACCGTGGAACAATAGTAAACGTTAAAGCACTGTCAGGAACATCCTGACAGTGCTTTTCTGCTTTACACGCATTACTTGTTCTGCAAAATCATCGTCCACAAGTCCGACGAATCATAACCTAGCCGCCAAGCTGCGACGCCGGCGATGTCGTACTTTTTCGCCACATCCAAACGAGCCTTAACGGTTGCGGCATCTTCTAACCAGAATACATAAGTAAAGCCGTCTTCTTGGTATTCCACGCGATACTGTCCGTATGTCGCATCCCACGTTTGTTTGACCGTTTTGGAAGCGAGCAAAGCTGGAATATCTTTCATAAGCACAGTCCGATTACTTTGCAAGGCGCCGGCTGCGTCCAATTTCCATTCCCGCACATAGTAAGGGATGCCTAGGATGATTTTGTCCCGCGGGATGCCATAGGATAAGAATTCTTGAATCCCACCGTCTGTCCAGGGAAGACCGGCAACGGAACCGGCGGAGGTACTCCCCTTGTAAAATTGGTCATAGGCCATGATAACGACGTAATCCACAATGCCGCCGAGCTTCTCATGGTCAAAAGTGGAAAGATGATTCCATTTGACACTGCCGCGCGGTAAATCGATGGAAATAGCCAAGCCGTTTGAGTGCGCGTAAGTTGTTAATTTGGTAATAAAAGCAGTGAATGCATTGCGATCCGAGCCTGCAAGACTTTCGAAGTCGACGTTGATGCCAGGAACACCAAGCTGCACGGAACGATCAACCAAAGCTATAATGAACTTATCTTGGGCCTTACTATCGGCAAGGAATTGCGTCGTTAAGCTGGCATTGAATTGATTGGTGACGAGAGGGTATACGGTATAACCGCTGCTTTGCAGCCATTTTACAGTATCGGGATTCGAGCTGTCTTTGAGATTACCAGCAGCGTCCTGTAGCTCGAAATAGCTTGGTGAATCAACATCCAGTCCAACCGTGTTCGAGATTTGTGCTTTTATCGCATCGCCGCCGGATTGGCCGTTCCATCCCCACACTTGTAATTTCTTGAAATTATCCCAAAGTATTCGATGTTCAAGCGTTTGAATGGAGCTGTTGTTGTACTGCACGCTATAGTTCAGCGCATCAGGAAGGTTAGTATATTCACCGATCAGAGAGGCGTTCTGGAACACTTGATAAGCGGCATAATTGTTCCAAATTTTGTGGCCATCCATGAATATGGTGGCGTGCCCCCATAATTTTGCATAGTCAATGGCTGCATCTAATGAAGTGAAGTCCTGAAGAAAGGTATCATTTTGGTATACTTTATAGGATTTAAGATTGCTGTATACGGTTTTTTTCGTGTTTTTATTTACGACGGTCGAGTTGCCCCAGTTCAATGCTTCTTTTATCGCATCCTCCAAGGAAGCAAATTCCCAGTTATCGGCTGAAAAAGTACCTTGATAGACCTTATATATAGGATCTCCGGCACGCAGCGATGTTTTATCCTCATTAGAAATGTTGTCCCAGACCCAAGCCCGACTGTTTAAGTCAATGATATGGGCACTGCCCCATTTCTTTGCTTCGGCGATAGCATCATTCAGCGTTTGAAATCTCCAAGCGTCTAAGGTAACTTCATTTTGATATACTTGATAATGAGGGTAGTTGTCCCACACCCAGCCCGTGGATGTTAGATCACGAACACTGGCATTGGACCATTTTTTCGCTTCAGCAATAGCTGCATCTAGTGTAGGGAATTGCCATTCTGGGAGTGTAGCGTCCAATTGATAAACTTGATAGCGAGGAAAATTGTTCCACAACCACTTGCGTGTGCCAATCTCTTCCACATAACTATTGGAAAAACCTTTGGCAATAGTTTCCGCTTGTTTATATGTAGCAAATTCCATGAGCACTTGATTATACTGATAAACGCGGTATTTCGTTGTTTTATCGGTAGTTCCGCTTGTTGCTCCTGCTGCTTGTACAGCCTGCGGTATCGTTATTGATAACAAAAGGGTACTCGTCAGCAGCCATTTTCCAACTTTCATAGATCACGCCTCTTTCTCTTAATCTACTTAATAAGACGTACCGAATGATAGATTGGTTGCGTTGGAAATAGCTAGAAACACTTATGAATCGAAAGGTGATGTTGGACGATGGAACAACTTTCGAGTAACATGAGGTATACATAGTCATTATCGTGATCAGAACAAGGTGGAGGAACGATTTATGAAGCAGTATCCGGAAGCTTATATCGAATATTTACTGCATTTTCATGCAGAGCGAGATTATTTTGAGTGTCATGAGGTCATGGAAGAATTTTGGAAAGAGCATCCAGGGGACGAACGCAGCAGAACGTATGTCGCGTTGATACAAATAGCGGTTGGTATGTATCATATCAGGCGCGGGAATCGTGCAGGTGCCGTAAAAATGCTGCAAAGCGCAGAGCGTAATGCACAGGCTGAGCATGCGGCTTCTTTGGGGCTTGATCCTGTGAAGCTTGGCCAGTTAATTGGACAAACTTGGGCTCAAATCGAGCGGGATGGTTATTTGTATCAAGATATTAATTTACCGATCGCTGATTTGGAGTTAGTAGCGTTATGCGAGGCTGAATGCGAGCGAAGAGGGTTGATGTGGCATGCACCAAGCCGAATGGCCGATATCGAACTCATTCAAAAACATACGCGAAGAGACCGGTCAGATGTCATTGAAGAAAGAGCAAGACAACAGCAAATTCGTAAGGAAAAGGGTGGCGCCAAGTGAACTCGGAAGGTAAAGTACTTGTCGTAGATGATGAGCCGAATATTGCCGAAGTGGTCAGATTGTATTTGGAGCATTCCAATTATGAACCGATTCTGCTGCCGCGAGGACAGGAGGTTCTTCGTACAATTGTAGAAGAGAGACCGAGCTTAGTTCTACTCGACATTATGCTCCCGGATATTTCTGGTTATGAGCTATGCGAGATGATTCGTAAAATGGATGCTCCGTTTCATCAGACGCCGATTATTTTTCTAACAGCCAAAGGCGAATCCATTGATAAATTACGAGGATTTAACTTAGGTGTTGACGATTACTTAGTCAAGCCATTTGATCCTAATGAGCTTATTGCCCGCATTAAGGCTGTACTGCGACGTACGGTTCAAGTGCCGACAGAAGTGTCAGCCACGCAAAATTCGTCACGTAAATTATTGGAAATCGGAAATATTGTGATTGATTTGGATCAGTATCGCGTAACCGTAGGAGGGAAACGAATTGATCTCACGCCGAAGGAAATTGAACTTCTGCATTTCCTGACCAGCCATCCAAGCCGCGTTTTCACACGCGAGGATCTGCTCGGCTATGTGTGGAATTTTGATTTTACCGGTGGCACGCGTACGGTTGACGCTCATGTAAAGAATTTGCGTAAAAAGCTGGGACAGCACGATACGTGGAACATTCAAACGCTCTGGGGGATTGGGTATTCGTTTGAGGTGGTCCAGCATGTTTAAGCTTTGGCTAAAGGGCAAATATAACAGCCTTTATCTGAAAATCTTCTTGTCGTTCCTGGCGACATGTGTGCTTTTCTTTGCGGGATTGTTTTTGTTCTGGAACTATTATTTTACGGATTTGTTTTATAAGGACAAAGTTGAACTGCTGGAGAAACGGGTTGTCGAGGTAACCCGTCTTATGAACTCTGTTCAAGACGGCACGATTTCCACAAGGGAACTGAAGTACACCGTACGCATTCTAGCGAGAAGCATTAATGGGCAGGTATGGCTCGTTGACGATAAAGGGAATATTCTGAACGGCTCCTCCGACAGTGAAGGTCGAACGATCCCTAAGCAGATGGATGCTCAGTTTATCGACGGATTGCATGGCCACAGCGGTTACGGGATGGTCACTGTAACGACGCCGCAGGGAAGAACGATTAATGTCTTTACGTATCACGCCCCCTATCAATTAAATGAGCAGCCCATGGTCTTCATTTTGCATTTTCCGGCTGAGGACATTAGTGAAGCTATTTCCGCTGTAAGGGTTAATATTTTGGTTCCGCTTTTGTTTTCTCTGCTGGCTGTAGGGTTCATTCTCTACATTATTTCACGAAAACTTGCCGGCCCACTTCAGCAGATGAACCGTGCGGCACTCGAATTGGCACATGGCGATTTTACAACACGTGTTCCAGTTACTTCACACGATGAGGTCGGGCAGCTTGCTGCAAGCTTCAACTTCATGGTGGAGCAATTGGAAGAATGGGAAGGTACTCGGCAGGAGTTTCTGACGAATGTATCCCATGAGCTGCGTTCACCGCTTACGACACTGCGTGGTTTCATCGTGGCGATGAACGATAAGATCATCCCTGAAGAGAAATACTCGCATTACCTGCGCATCTGTGATCAAGAGGTTCAACGGCTGCAGCGTCTCGTGACGGACTTATTAGACCTTGCTCAGATTCAAAATGGTGTCGATGTGTTTCGACTTAGACCGGTTGTCATGACAGAAGCACTTGAAGAATCATTGGAATTATTGAAAGCGCCGATTGCTGTCAATGAAATATCATTGCATCTTATTTTGCCTAACCCGGATAAGGAGCCTGCGCAAGTTCCGCTAGACCCTGACCGATTTGCTCAGATCGTCCATAATTTAATTTATAATTCTTTAAAATTCACGCCAAAAGGCGGGACGTTAACCGTTGCCTTGGAAGAGGCGGAGCATGAAGTCCATCTGTTCATTCGTGATACGGGAACCGGGATGACGGATGCCGAGTTAGCACGCATTTGGGATCGTTTCTATAAAGCGGATGAAGCAAGAACATCAAGATCAGACGTACCAACGGGCACGGGGCTTGGACTTACGATTGTGAAGCATTTAGTCACAGGGATGCATGGCACGATCCAAGTACGCAGCCGAGTAGGGGAAGGAACCGAATTTCGTGTAACATTTCCGCGAATTTCGTAGAGTTTCACAATTTTTTTACAACTTAAACAAACTTATTTCATGTTTGAAATGTATCCTGATCCTATTGGACAGGATTTTTTTGTCTTGGAGGTGTATGTTTGATGAAGTACACTTGGAAAGCAGCTATGGGTTTGACGCTTTTTTCCTTCCTATTGGGTGGTTGTCAGACTCATTTGCCGGATCTTTCCTCAACGCAGGCTGTGATCGCATCGCCCCCAATAACCGAGCAAGCTCTCCCCGAAGAAAACCTCACAGAAGACGTTCAGAATGTGAAGGAGATGCAGCTGGTCATGTTCTCTCAAGAACTGCTTCTTATGGACCGGCATGCCAATTTGTCCATTACTGCTAAGCAAGCAGAGACGATACTTCCATTAGTCCGTAAAAGCATAGATGAAGGAAGCATGAACGAATCCGAACGCAAGCTTGTTCTTGGCGGCTTGACGGCAGATCAAATTGCTTTTCTAGAGGAACAATCCAAGCAAGAAAAGGCGCGATTTGCTGAGCGTGCTGCGGGCAACCAGGGGGATGAGCTCTCTTCCGAGGAACGAGAGAAGCGGGTGAAAGCTTTTATGCAAAAAAGAAAGACCGATCGACAGGCAGAGTCAGACTTCATTGACCGTGAGCATGGAGAAAACCAGTTCGATCCTCGAAGCATGGGGATCAGCGTAGAGCAGCAGTTAATGGAATTACTCATGTCCAAACTCTAAGGAGGAAGTTACTTCATGAAATGGTATCGCAGTAAGTGGTTTATAATTTTGATCGCGGTAATTGTCTGCGGAAGCGGCACTTATGTTTATTTGACGAAAGGTAAGAAAAGCAAAGCAGCGGACGTGAAGGAGGCTATTTACGAGGTTAAAAAAGGCAATATCCGTTCTTCCGTTTCGGGTACAGCCCAGTTCGAGCCCAAAGATACACAAACGATCTCTGTCCCGGTTGATTCGGACATTAAATCCATTAATCTAAAACGGAACCTGGCGGTGAAGGCCGGGGATGTTCTTTTAGAATTGACGAGTACAAGCTTGGAAAGTGATTTGCAGGATGCACAGTTGACTTACGAGCAAACGCAAAAGGACTTGGATTCTTTGATAGCTCAACAAGGTTTAATGGCTGTTAAGGCTCCTGTTAGCGGGAAACTTACGTATGCCACGAACCTGGAGGAAGGAGCTACGATTAACAAGTCGACTAAAATTGCAACCATTTCCGATGTAAACAACTTGACAGTGACGCTGCCATTTTTTGTAGAAGATGCTGCACAGCTGCATAATGGCGATCCTGTTGATATTACGATAGATGGCTATATGATCACGAAAACAGGTAAGATTCAAAGCATTTCTAAAGACCCGAAATCGGATGGAAAAGGCGGTAAAGTAGTCGATATTGATGTTGCCGTTCCCAATGACAACTCGATGGATGCAGGTACGAGCGTACTGGGCAGTGTGACGATCGGCGGGCGTTCGGTTGATTCGCAAGCGAAAGCTGCGCTTCAATATGTGAAAGTCACAACTGTCTTGGCAGGCACAACCGGCAATGTGGCCACGATGCCTTTAAAAACAGGCAATATGGTTCGTCAAGGTGACTTACTTGCAACGTTCTCAAATGATACGATCGGCGATGATATTCTTACGAAACAGTCTGCTCTAGAGCGTGCGAAGTTGAAAGTGGACTCAGCGCAAGACAAGGTGGATGGACTTAAAATCTTAGCGCCATTTGATGGTGTATTCTCAACGGACTTTGTTAACAAACGCAATGATATTCTTAGTCTTCTACAAGTTGGAACCAAGGTAACCAGCGGTATGCAGTTAGGAGCTGTTGCGAGCATTGCCAAAATGCAGCTTCCGGTACAGGTGGATGAATTAGACTTGCCTAATGTTAAGCTTGGGATGAAAGCTGAAATCAAGGTTGACGCTTACCCTGGCCGCATTTTCCCGGCGGAAGTAACGCAAATTTCTTCTGTTGGTACAACAACGAACGGTGTAACGGCTTATGATGTCGTACTCGCTGCTGATAACAAAGATAATGTATTGAAATACGGCATGACGGCTACAGGTGAGATTTTGATTCAAGACAAGAAAGATGCGATTTACATACCTCCTGAAGCATTGCAATTACAAAAAGGCAAGCGCATTGTCACATTGAAAAAAGCGGATGGAACCGTAGAGCCTGATCATGAGGTGAAAATCGGTATTCGTTCGAAAACGCAAATTGAAATCACGGAAGGTCTGAGTGAAGGGGATAAAGTAGTTCTTCCTACTTCAGTAAAAAGACAACAAAACCTTAGCCAGGACGAAATTAATCGCTTAAGACAGCAGTTCCAACAAAACGGCGGAGCAGGTGGAGCTGGCGGATTTGGCGGCGGTGCTGGTGGTGGATTCCAAGGCGGCGGCGGTGGTGGCGGTGCAGGCGGAGCTACCCGGACTAATGGCGGTGGTGGAGGCGGCGGTGGCGGTAACAGATAACACTGCTGGAAAGGAGTTAGTGCGGTATGAATATCATTGAACTAAAAGATATTGTCAAAACCTATAAACGCGGTTCAGAAGATCTACCTATCCTGCGCAGCATTTCGCTTACTGTTGAAGAAGGCGACTTCGTAGCCATCATCGGGCCCAGCGGATCCGGTAAATCAACGCTTATGAATACCATTGGGCTCCTGGACGTTCCGACGTCGGGGAGCTATATCCTGGACGGTGTCGTAACCGAACGGATGAGTGATAATGAGCTCGCAGCGCTTCGTAATCAAAAGATCGGCTTTATTTTTCAACAATTTAACCTATTGCCCCGTTTATCCGCAATGGAAAATGTGGAGCTTCCGATGATTTATGCTGGAATTCCAAGAAAAGAACGGCGGGAGCGGGCGCATGAAATGCTCAAAATGCTCGGCATGGGCGAGCGGGGCCATCATAAGCCCAGCGAGTTATCCGGTGGTCAACAACAACGTGTGGCGATCGCCCGAGCTCTTGCGATTTCGCCATCTCTGATCTTGGCGGATGAACCGACAGGAGCATTGGATTCCCGAACGGGGGAAGAAGTTCTGGAGTTAATTTTGCAGCTGAATGCGCAGGGAAATACCATTGTTCTGATTACTCATGATCATCATATTGCCGATAATGCCAAGCGCGTCGTTGCTCTTCGTGACGGCGTCATCATTGATGACTACCGGAATAACGCTAACAAAAGCGATGTAAAGCAAGAGGTGAGCGTATGAAGGTAAATGAACTGCTCAGGATGTCGCTGCAGACGATTGTCTCAAGTCCGCTGCGTACCTTTCTGACGATGCTGGGGGTTATTATCGGAGTTAGCTCTGTCGTGACGCTAGTGTCCATCGGGCAAGGAACTTCGGAACAAATCGCCAAGCAGTATGAAAATATGGGGACGAACCTTCTCGTTGTTACAGCGACAGGAAACGGTCGTGCGACGCAATTGGATTACAATGAACTGATGAATTTCGAGAATTTTGAAGAGTTCAAATCCATTGCGCCTACAATGACGAAAAATGGCTCCAACATTAAATATGACCGAACGCAAGAAAAGTACAACGTACTTGGAACCAATGATCGATACTTGGACATTATTAAAGCGAAAGTCGATAAGGGTCGTAACTTATCGCCGACGGATCTCGAGTTTCGCTCCAATGTAGCGATTTTGGGGAGCGAAGTGGCAAAGACATTTTTTGGCACTTTGGATCCGGTTGGAGAGGAGATCAATATCGATGGCGCTGTATTCAGTGTTATCGGAACCCTCGAAGCCAAAGGCTCTAATATTGGAGGAGCCTCGGTAGACAGCTCTATCATTGTGCCACTGGAATCGGCAAGACGTGTATTCAAGCTGGGGCAAATTCGTACGACTTACGTCGAAGCACCAACCAAAGAAGATATTTACAAAGCTCAAGAAACGATGAAGCAATATTTAACTTATAAATTCAAAAGCGATACGGGCTTCGTGCTAACGAATCAGGATGAGCTGCTCAAGGCACGGACTGAAGCAACGAACACACTTACGAATCAATTAGTAGCTGTTGCTCTTATTTCCTTGCTCGTCGGCGGTATCGGAATTATGAACATTATGTTGGTGACGGTCAGTGAACGGACGCGAGAAATCGGGATTCGTAAATCCATTGGTGCTAAAAGGCGCAATATTTTGCTCCAATTTCTTGTCGAAGCCGTCGTCATCAGCGGACTTGGCGGACTTATCGGGCTTGGTTTAGGGGTCGGTTTATCCTACGCACTGCCCTATTTCAGCCCGAAACAAACGACTAGCCTTTCCTTTGATATTAGTTTATACGCCTTTTTATTTTCCGTATTGGTCGGTGTTATCTTCGGTTTATATCCGGCTAACAAAGCATCCAAACTGCGTCCGATTGACGCCTTACGATCTGATTGATGAACGAAAGAGGAGGACTACCTGTGAAGCAACATCTTAAAATGAAACGCTTGCTTAGCCGCTCAGCACTTATGCTAACGGCTGCAAGCTTCCTGACACTACCTCTGGCCACATCGGCTTTCGCTGGCAAGGAAGGCGTCTTCCTGAGCGACTCCGTCTACTTTACATTAGACAAGGTTTCCTTGTCCTCAGGAGCGGACGACGGTTCCCTTCGTTTCTCTCTGGGGCTGAACAATAACAGCGCTTCGCCCGTGGATTTTAACAACTATGGTGTTAAAGTGATGGATACGAATGGAGTATCTTATACCGCTAAACTGAGTGAGAAAGTAAACGGCCGTGTGCAAGCGGGGGAGACGGGGACTTTCAAATTCAGTTCCGAGATACCAGCGAATTTGACACCTGGTCAACTGAAAGTTGATATCTTCGAGTGGAACTACAATACGATGCACGATATCGGGGCTTTATCCGTAGAAGCTGCCATGGATGAAGCAGGGCAAACCGTGGTGCAGCAAACCGTCATCAACCTTCAGGAGGTAGATACTACCTTCGCGGATGATGCGCTAGTGACCGCTCAGCTTGGCAATAGCTACAGAGTTTACAAAGACGGTGCCTGGTTGGTTTATACAGATTTGACGTTGGAAAATTTAAGCAACACGACCCTTAAGCTGCCGGATGCGCTTGAACTTAATTTGCAAGATGCCAAGGGATTGACTTACGTTGCTCAGTTTATCTCGGGATCAGGTCAAACCTTGCTGCCGCAGCAGCCTGTTAAAACAACCATTCAAACAGCAGTTCCGGCATCCCTGGATGCGAACGGGCTATCCCTGCTTTTCTCGCCAAAAGGCAAAGTGAAAACAACGGTGCTCGGGTCACTAAATGTAGCGAAATCATTCGTGGTTGGTAAGATCGGCGACTCCTCCCAATACCCGGACGCAGATTTAGAGGGGCTTCATATCAATACAACGTGGGCAGCGGCTAGCAGACAATCAGATGGGCTGCATCTCCAAGCGAATGTTACCCTAACGAACAAAAGTGATGGCATCGTAACGATTCCTAACTTGTCTGCTTCTTTTCAAGCACTTCGCGGCAGTGTAGCGGTTACGTCTTCAGATAATGCTGTTCGGACGTCCTACTTATCGCCAAATGAATCGACGACCTTCCGCTTCTCCGGTATTTTGCCTGCAGGCCTGAGCACAGACGCTTTGCAGCTGGTCGTTTCAGAGAAACAAGGTACGTCGAATAACAACACGCAAACGAACACGGGAACGAGTACAGATACGGGTACTGGTACAGGTTCTTCCGATACAGGAAATACAACGAATACCGGTAATTCCGGTAATAGCAAAACAGCGTCGCTGCCGGTTTCAATCACGACACTGGCGGGAGCTGGACAAGGCGGAGAGGACTCCTCTTATACCGCTGCGGAAGATTACACACTCGGTACACCATTCAAGCTGACGTCGAATACGCTCATTGACTCGAATATTGATGTATCGCTTGTAGAGCTTGGAATGAGCGAGAATACGGACTTCGGCTTCAAAACCATCGTTGCCAAATATAAACTGACGAATAAAGGTACGACATCATTAAATCTACCGGATTTCCAAACCGATCTGACTAACGTTGAAGGCTATACTTACTCGGGGGCTCGACAATCTACGGTTGCGAAGACGATCGCTCCGAACACCAGTTATGTGTTGAACTACTCCTATATGGTGCCTGGTACAGAAACGGCAGATAAGTTGGCGCTTAACTTATATGATGCCAATCGTTTAGCGATTGGCTCCTACAAAACAGCTGTTCAACCAGTACCAACAACCGGTGCCGTATCCTTGTATCCGTTTAGTATTGCAATTAACGATTACAGGGTCAGCGCAACGTATAGTAAAGATCAATCTTACGCATACCGTCTGCGCTTGGATTTGGATGTGAAACGTCAAGAGCAGGTCATCACGGACGCTAACTTCTCATCCCTCGTCTTCGAGGTTGTCGATTCCGAAGACCGCCTGTTAAGCACCAAGACCATGAGCTTCGTAGGCCAGGACAAAATTATGTCCGGCATTCAGTTTATCGATTTCGGTTCAATTAAATCCGAACAACTAAACACGAATGTTAAAATTAACCTTTACGAGGTGGTTACTACACCGAACGGTGATGCAAAACGTTTGGTGAAGACGTTGATTATGTAAGGTTCATGCAGGTGCTCATCCCTTGGGGATGGGCACTTTTTTTGGTAGATAAGAAAGTATAAGTTTTATACTTTTGCTTCGTATCTGCCTTGACAAACGCGTCCGTCCTAAAAGGACGACGAAACCGTTTATCCTTGAGGAGTAAGCTTAGGCTTACCCTTATTTATTTGTGTTGAGCACTCCACGAAATTTGCTGCTATTGCTTGAGCGGTCTCCCCGGCAAGCGGAACTAGAGGGCGCTATTTCTGCGAAATAGGCTCTTTTTCGTGTGGAGGGGAACTCAGGGCCGCTAATTGTCCGTTTTCATAAAGAAAACGGGATTAGGCGGTCAAATAAGGCCCTGTAGTTCCGCTTGAACATTGAAACGAGGCTGAATTTGTTAGAATAGCAGCCTGCAGTTCCTCAAGGGTGTATCGTAGACCAACTTACCGCTAGCTATGAGGTACTCCCTCCGCCAAATGTCTCAGTAACGCTAAGTTGTAAGCGGTGTTGGGGGTTCACCACCTCAAAAATTCGCTCCAACCGTGCTCTTAACAAGCTAAACGACGGAGGAGAAGTTAGCTTCTCCAATGCTTCCTTTCCCCCAGCACCAGCAAGGGAGCTAGGAGTCCGGGCACTACTTATCATTGGATGAAATCCAATAAAAGGATGAATTTGGCGACCGTTTAGCTCATCTCATTGGACAAAATCCATGGGGAGCTGTAAATGTAGTAGTATTTTGAGAGCTTTTAATAGAGCTCATTGGATTTCGTCCAATATAAAGCGAAGTTTGGTTAACAGAAGAGTCATCTCATTGGATTTTATCCAACATGATCCAATAACAGCTTCCAAACCCGGATGTCCCTTCGAAGAAACGTTAGTTTAATTGCAATCAAATGGAAGAGAATGGCATGAAAAGATTGACAGGTACATATCCATTTGCGAAAATGAGAATGATTATCATGATCGTTTACGTGAAATGCGTAGTCGAATAGAACTTATATTTGTATGTTGATGTAATTTGTATGCTGAAGTAATAGTCTAACCAAACTGGAGGCACACGCACGATGAATATTATGCAAAATGAGAAATTAGGCGCAATCAGCGAACTGATTAAAGACAGACGTTCTGTCCGCGCATTTAAAAGCGATCCCATCGACACGGACCTCATAACTGAGCTGCTGAACGTAGCGGTATGGGCACCAACACATGGTCTAAGGGAGCCTTGGAGGTTCATTTTATACAAAGGCGAGGCGCGTAAGCCGCTTGCTGAAGCCATGATCCGCACCTACACGGCGGAGGAGAAAGAAAGGCTAGCAGCACAGAAATTGGACTACTTCATGCAGATCCCGGCTCATCTCGTTGTCGTCATGAACGAAGATCCGAGGCAGAAACAGTGGGAAGAAGATTTCGCATGCGTTTGCTGCCTGATTCAGAACTTTCAACTGGCTGCCTGGGAAGTGGGGGTTGGCGTTGTATGGAAAACGAATCCATTTATTCACAGTCCTAACTTCCGCGAGGCGGTAGGCGTTAAGCCAGGAGAGAAAATAGTAGGCTTGCTGCATATCGGTTACCCGGAGCAAGTACCGGCCGTGAGACCGCGGACCGATGCTAGAGAGAAACTGATTATTAAAGAGTCGGTATAGAAAACAAAAACCTCACGGTTTTCCGTGAGGTTTTGTTATTGTGCTTATTCAACATCCTGATAGCCATCTTTGATTAAATCCAGTCTTCCCGTTTGCGGGTCAATAATTAGCCCGTGAACCGGTAAGTTTTTGGGAAGCAGCGGATGATTGCGAATAATATTTACGCTTTTCTCGATCCCTTCTCGGGCATGGTCAAAACCTGTCAACCAGCCTGACAAATCGATACCGGAATGGCCGAGTGTTGAGATGACATCATCGGAAATACCGCGTTTTTTGGCGCTTGCGATCACCTTGTCCGAGTTCAGACCCGTCATCCCGCAGTCGTAATGGCCAATCACGAATACTTCATCTGCATCGAGCTCATAAACAGCTACAATGATACTGCGCATAATACTGCCAAATGGGTGGGAGACAATGGCTCCGGCATTTTTGATAATTTTGGCATCACCGTTGTGCAAATTCATCGCCTTAGGCAATAATTCGACTAAACGCGTATCCATACATGTTAGAACAACCATTTTTTTGTCTGGAAACTTCGTAGTCAGAAATTCTTTGTACTCCTCTTTTGCAACAAATTGTTCATTGTAATTCAAAATTTCGCTAATCAAAGACATGGTTTCTCCTCCAGGTAAGTAATTGTGCTGCTTATACGTCCCATGCAGCTTTATCTTTTGTCGACCAAGCTCATACTCGCATTGTAAATCTGATTATTACTCTTCAGTATATAGGATTTATTTCCTTCAGAAAAGTCAATTTTCATATTCGATTCATAAAAAATTTCATCCTTGCTGTTATAAATCAGCTTAAGAGCATTGGTTTCGGCAGTTAAATCCTGTTGAGTTTCTTCGGAAACCAACCAGAGCGTCGGCACGCCGTTAACGGAACAACCGCATCCTTCTGTATCAAAAACAAGCTTCAACAGGGCGTCACCTTGGCCCATATATGGGGTTAATCGCTCAATTGCTGAATCGGTAAATGTAATTTTCATGGATGTTATCTCCTCACTATGTTGTTTGACAATGACTCTAACTAGCATTAAAAATAATGGCTAGTCATCATTTTACCACAAGATCAATAAATTTGATTCTGTGGAAAGGACGAAGTATGATGAAAATAGAAATTGATGGGAGGAGATTTGAAGCATGAGTGTGCAAACTGCCACAGCCAAGCTAGAATCGTTCAAAGCCTATGTTCGTAAAATGAAGCAATACGAGGAGGCCATCGCCCTAATTTATTGGGATATGCGGACTGGCGCCCCGAAAAAAGGGATTGGAACACGCTCTGAAGTAGTCGGAGAGCTCTCCACCGAAGTATTCCGCATGTCCACGTCCGATGAAATGGGCGAATACGTTGCTTTTTTCACGCAGCCTGCTGAACTTGAACAGCTTGATGCCATTTCGAGAAAAATGGTTGAAGAGTGCAAAAAAGAATATGATCGCTCCAAAAAGATACCTGCTGAGAAGTATCAAGCCTATGTCGTGCTGACGTCTCAAGCCGAATCTGCTTGGGAAGATGCCAAACACAATTCGGATTGGGATTCCTTCCAGCCGTATTTGGAGAAAATTGTGGCAACAACCCAAGAGTTTATTGAACTATGGGGATATGAAGGTCATAAATATAACACGCTCCTCGATATGTACGAACCTGGCATGACGGTTGAGAAGCTGGATGAAGTCTTCGGAGCTCTACGCGAAAAAGCGGTTCCCTTGCTGCAGCGTATCCAGGCGTCGCCGAATCAGCCGGATCGTTCTTTCCTGGATCAACAATTTGAGATCAGCAAACAGAAACAATTTTCGCTATCGATTTTGAAGCAAATGCAGTACGATTTCGAAGCTGGCCGGTTGGACGAGACCGTGCATCCGTTCGCGACGGCGCTGAATCCAGGAGATGTGCGGATTACAACGCGCTATTTGCCTAATGATATTACCTCCGCATTATTCGGAACGATTCATGAAGGCGGACATGCGCTGTATGAGCAGAACATTTCCGACGATTTGGTAGGCACTAACTTGTGCACCGGAACATCCATGGGCATTCACGAGTCACAGTCCCGTTTCTGGGAAAATGTGATTGGCCGCAGCAAAGCGTTCTGGGACAGATACTATGGTGAACTGCAAACGACGTTCTCTCCGCAGATCGATCAAGTGGATGTCGATACTTTTTATAAGGCGATTAACCACATTGAACCATCGCTGATCCGTATTGAAGCGGATGAACTGACGTACAACTTACATATTATGATTCGTTATGAGCTGGAAAAAGGGCTGTTTAACGGAACCATCTCGGTAGCGGATCTGCCTGCGGCATGGAATGCCAAATATGAAGAGTATTTGGGCGTAACCCCGGCAAATGATGGCGAAGGCGTGCTGCAAGACGTGCATTGGTCAGGCGGAGCGTTCGGGTACTTCCCATCTTACGCGCTCGGCAACATGTATGCTGCACAATTTACGCAAACCTTGCGTAAAGAGCTGCCGGCATTCGAAAGCCTGATCGCCGAAGGCAATCTGGCGCCGATTAAGGAATGGCTCACAGAAAAAGTATATAAGCACGGAAAACTGCTGACGCCAAACGAAATTATTCGCCAAGTAACGGGCGAAGAGTTGAATCCAGAGTACTTGGTTCAGTATTTGGAGGAAAAGTATAAGTCGGTATACGGCATTTAAAACCATAAGAGCAGCATCCTTCGGCAGTGACCACTGTCTTGGGGTGCTGTTTTTTTGTGCTGCAACAAACAATTTAGCCAAAAGTTGCCATTAACCGTCTTCTGGGCTCCTGCATAGGATAGATTACTACTTTTATCGGAGGGACGTCGTATGAAGATTCGGAAAAAATGGGGAGCTGCTTTAACCGTGGTCTTGCTGCTCAGCAGCATCGTTTCGGCCTGCGGAACGAAAAGCACGGAAACAACCAAGGTTCGCATTGGTGAGGTAACGCGATCTTTATTTTATGCACCACAGTATGTGGCGCTGTCACAGGGCTTTTTCAAGGATGAGGGCCTTGATGTAGAGCTTACAACAACACCTGGCGGTGACAAAACCATGACGGCCTTGCTCTCTAATGCCATCGATGTGGCGCTGGTTGGCTCGGAAACGTCCATTTATGTGTCACAGCAAGGTTCAGATGATCCCGTTATTAATTTTGCTCAATTAACGCAAACGGACGGGACTTTCCTCGTGGCTCGCAAGAAAGTAGATCAGTTTGATTGGAATTCACTCAAAGGTTCTGTATTCCTCGGGCAAAGAAAAGGCGGAATGCCACAGATGGCAGGGGAGTTCACGCTCAAGAAACACAACATCGATCCTCAGAAAGATCTTCAGCTGATTCAAAACATCGATTTTGCGAACATCGCTTCAGCTTATTCATCGGGAACCGGGGAATATGTGCAGTTATTTGAACCGCAGGCATCGATTGTGGAGAAAGAAGGAAAAGGATTCGTGCTGGCTTCCTTTGGCGTCGAGAGCGGTCACCTGCCCTACACGGTATTCATGACCAAACAAAGTTTCATCAAGCAAAATCCGGGCACGGTTCAAAAGTTCACCAATGCAATCCAACGCGCACAGCTATGGGTTGCGGCGAAAAGTGTAGATGAAATCACGAATGCCGTTTTGCCTTATTTTAAAGACATCGATGTTGAAATTGTAAAAAGTGTCGTTAAACGTTACAAAGATCAAGGTTCATTTGCTACGGACGGCCTCGTCGATGAGCAGGAATGGAACAATTTGCTCGATGTCATGACTTCAGCAGGAGAACTGAAAGAAAAAGTGGCTTGGAAAACGCTAGTGAACAACACATTCGCAGAGAAAGCCAAATCGACCGTAAAACCTTAAGAAGCAAGTGGGAAGGCAATGAAGGGCGAGAGGGGAGTACGAACATGGATTCAGCTGTGACGGTTCAAAATGTAACTCAAGTTTATGTGACCGAAGAGAGGGCGACACTTGCTGTGCAGGGGATCGATTTTGCGATAGCGCGCGGCGAATTTGTGAGTCTCATCGGACCAAGCGGCTGCGGGAAGACGACTCTCTTGTCGATCATTGCCGGCCTTATTCGGCCAACTGTAGGCGCCGTGACGGTGGCTGGGAACGCGGTGAACGGTCCATCGACAAGGGTTGGTTACATGCTGCAGCAGGACTATCTGTTCCCTTGGCGGACGATTGAAGATAATGCCTGCATGGGCTTAGAGATTGCAGGTATGTTGACAAAAGAGAAGAAGCAAAGCGTGCTTCACTTGCTGGAAGAAATGGGGCTGTACAGCTTCAAGGATTATTATCCTTCGCAGCTTTCCGGGGGAATGCGCCAGCGTGTCGCATTGGTCCGCACACTCGCTACCGAGCCCGAGCTGCTGCTGCTGGATGAACCGTTTTCTGCACTCGACTACCAGACGAAGCTTCAGCTGGAAGATTTGGTGGTGGAAACGCTGCAAGCCAAGAAGAAAACTGCTCTCCTTGTAACACATGACATTTCTGAGGCCATTGCGATGAGCGACCGTATTATTGTCCTGGATCCTAACCCTGGGCGGATACGGCAAGAATTTCATATTCCAGACGATATTCGCACATCAGTGCCTTTTGAAGCAAGAGAATTGCCAGGGTTCCATGCACTCTTTCGATTGATTTGGCAGGAGTTTGGAGGGCATGACGCATGATAGAGAATCAACGCCACTCGGCTAAACATATAGCAAGAGAAGATTCACTTACCAAACAGGTTCACGAGCGGTTTGCTCAAGCAAAAAAGAGGGAAACAAAGCAGGTAAGACTTGTTCAACTGATCATTTTACTTGTGTTTTTTGCTCTGTGGGAAGTAGCGGCCCGGTTAAAATGGATTGATGTGCTCCTGTTCAGCTACCCAACGAAAGTATTTAAACTGCTCTGGGATAAACTGTTGGACGGGAGCCTGCTTCCTCATGTGGGTGTCACGGTTGTGGAGACAATCATAGGTTTTGTGCTGGGCACATTATTCGGCACCGCATTGGCTGTCATCATTTGGTGGTCTCCGTTTCTTTCCAGGGTGCTTGACCCCTATATCGTCGTTTTAAACAGTATGCCGAAGGTTGCATTAGGGCCTCTTTTTATCGTTGGATTGGGTCCAGGATTGCTTTCGATCATAGCCACTACTCTTTCGATTACTGTCATTATCACTACACTTGTGGTTTATGGCAGCTTTAAAGAGGTTGATCAGAATTACGTGAAAGTAGTGTCCTTATTCGGGGGTACGAAGAGAAAAGTATTCCAAAAAGTTATTTTACCCGCATCGTTTCCTGCGATTGTCTCGACTTTGAAAGTAAATGTAGGCTTAGCGTGGATCGGTGTCATTGTAGGGGAGTTTCTAGTCTCCCAAATGGGTCTCGGGTATTTAATCATATACGGCTTTCAGGTGTTTAATTTTACATTGGTGATCTCGACGTTGTTCGTTATTGCGATTGTAGCGACTTTCATGTATCAGATCGTATCCAATTTAGAAAAAAGATTGACAAAACATCGGTAATACTTGCCACTTTGTAATCAAAATGAAATAATGGAGCCCATAGTACAACCAGTAAAGAGGTGAAACGCTATGGGCTTTCGCGTGCTCAAAACGGCCATTGCGGTGGGTATAGCGATGTATCTTGCTCATCTATTCGGGATCAAAACGCCGGCTGCCGCAGGGCTGCTAGCTATTCTCGGAATAGAAGTAACGAAGAAAAAAGGAATAGAAAGCTCATTGCATCGCATAGCTTCCTCTATGCTCGCACTATTGATGGGCAGCTTGTTATTCAGGTTCTTGGGTTTTCATATTTGGGTCGTCGTTTTATTCATTCTGTTGGTATTCCCGGTCTTGCATCGCATGAGGATTTCAGAGGGAGCCGTGACCGGAGCCGTTGTTTTGCTTCATCTTTATGCGTACGAGGATGATGGCTGGGCAGCCGTATGGAACGAAATGATTTTACTGCTTATCGGATTAGGCGTTGCTACACTCATCAATATTGCTTATATGCCGAAGGCGGATAAAGCGATGGCGGCGCAGAAAAGAAGAGTAGAGGACTTATTTTCGATTATTTTTATGAATATGGCCAAGCATTTGCGGGATAATTCCATCGTTTGGGATGGGAAGGAGCTTTTGGAGGTCAGTGAACAAATTGATCTAGGTGCCGCGCTAGCCAAGCGCTCGTTAGATAATACGCTTATTTTCGGGGGAGAACCCTACTGGCGGGTTTATTTCTATATGAGGGGTGAGCAGCTGGAGTCGGTGAATCGGATGCTCGTTCTGGTCGCGCAGGTGTATCAGGCTTTACCGCAAGGAGAACTACTTGCAAAGATTCTTGAAGATATTAGCCAATCTGTGAAGGAAGACTATTATACAGGCGAAGCGGAGAAAGAATTGCAAGAGCTGGATGCCCGTTATAAACAGATGAGTCTGCCGGAAAGCCGTGAGGAATTCGAGGTCCGATCCGCGATTTTACTGCTAAACAGAGAGCTGAAGATCTATTTATCGATTGCCAAAAAGCAAAAAAAAAACCGCGCGGGGGCGGGTTGACTCTAACAGATATTCCTATTTTTAAACAGCAAAAATAATATAAAATAATTGTCACTCTAGACTACTGTCCTGCATACACTTGTAATGAATGATTGTATGGAGGAGGTTGAAAGGATGTCATTAGATAAAGATTTGCAAAGCAGAGAGATCATTACTAAAGCTGTCTGCGGTAAAGGTCGCAAATTTTCACATGTAAGTCATACCGTGACTCCGCCCTTTTCTCCGACCAGTATATTGGGCGCTTGGATTATTAATAACCAATTCGAGGCGATCCAATCTGGAGAGGGCGTAGAGGTAGTTGGTACTTATGATATCAACATCTGGTATTCTTACGATCGCAACACGAAAACAGACGTAGCAAAAGAAACCGTTTCTTATGTAGAAGTCGTCGGACTAAGCTATCTGGACAAAAAACATAAGCCAACGACAGCTGAAGTATCTGCTGTCGCAACGCAAGAGCCAAACTGTGTGGAAGCCAGTATCGCTACAAGCGGCGACAGCGTAGTGATTCGGGTTGAGCGCGAGTTCCAAGTCGAGCTCATCGCCGAAACGAAAGTGTTTGTCATTGTGAGCCCGTATGGTCCGGGAGATTTCGACGACAAACATGTGGACTTCGATGATAGCGGCGATGGAGATTTCGAGGATCTCGATGCCGAACTTCTTGAGGATGATCTGGATTAATGAACCCTATACGCCAGTGTATGCTGGCGTTGCAGGTTCGGCAGAGGGCATTTGCCCTCTTTTTTGTTTTATAGACATATTTGGGCTTAACGAGAAGGGGCAATCTCGATGGAATCCTTTTTACTGCACGCACAGGAGAAAGAAGCGCTGGAGCTGGCTGATCTTATTCAAATTCCGAGTGGTACGAAACTTCCGGATGACTGGCAGGGACGGATCATCATACACTGGGGAGCCGCCCATGATGAGTGGCCACAGAAACAGGCGCTGCAGCCAATTCGAGCGATTCTGAGGGCAAAGGCAAGCGCTAAGCGCGATGAGCAGTTGGCTATGCATGGGTTGAAGACCTTAGCGTCTCTGAAGAAGCGCGGTTTGATGAAGGATGCCCCGCCAACGTTTACTCACAAATATAAAGTGGCTGTCTTTCATCTACAAACGCTTATTGTTTATGAGAAAAAAGAAACGCTGCTGTTGTCTGAGAAAACGCTGTTTAATCAGCGGCAAGCAAATGCAAGCTCCGCCTACATAGAAGTCCTGCCGGACCGAGCTAGCTTTCATGTGCGCCGAGCAAGCCGTGAGGCGGTTAAAGCCATTTATGCGCTAGGTCTGGATTATGGATTGGCTACAATCGGGGTTCTGGCCTCTGGGCATACCGTTGTTTTGGATGTAGATCCGGTACCTAAGCTCAATGGCAAGCTGGCGCAGCTGTTCGCACAGGCCATTGACCGGTACGAACTATCACTTTCGAAGGAGATGCTGCGCAAGGAGCGGGTCATGCTCGGAACCGATCCCGAGTTCCTGCTGCTGAGCCCGCAAGGCCAAGTCGTCTTCGCCGACCGCTTCCTGACGCGCAAAGGCGATGTCGGCTGCGATGCCATCGTGCTCAGCGGGCAGCGCCTGATCCTGCCGCTGGCGGAGCTGCGACCGCAGCCCAGCGCAGACCCGCGCGAGCTGGCGAGGAACCTGCTGTCTACGATGCAGCTCGCCGCGCGGTCCATCCCTGATGAGAGCCTGGCGTGGCTCTCGGGCGGCATGCCGGTGGGGGGCTACCCCCTCGGCGGGCATATCCACTTCAGCCGCTGCTGGCTGAATGCCCATCTTCTGCGCGCGCTCGATAACTACCTCGCGCTGCCTTTGATTTTGATCGAAGGCGACACAACGGGCCAGCGTCGCCCCAGATACGGCTTTCTCGGCGACTTCCGCAAAAAGTCGCACGGGGGCTTCGAGTACCGCACGCTGCCGAGCTGGATGCAGTCGCCCTTGATTACGCGCGGGGTTTTCGCGCTTGCTGCGCTTATAGCGGATAATTACTTGCTGCTTGCAAGGCAGCCGCTGCAGGATCTGGACATCCAAGCAGCCTATTATAGCGGTGATAAGCAGCGGCTTAACAGTGTGGTTGCCAGGCTTTGGCAGGATCTTGAACTTTTGAAGGGCTATGAGGTGCATGCTGCTGTTCTCGACCGCTTTCGCAAGCGGATTTTATCCATGAAACCTTGGGATGAGAGAGAAGACATTCGCAAAGCTTGGAAAATTGCTCCGTACAACCGTAAAGAAGCAATTGAAGAAGGAATCATGTTATAATAGATTATCTATACAAAGATGGAAGATTGGCTAACGCTAGAGGCTCGTAGATCCGGATGTGCCTGTCCAACCGGCAGGCTGTATTCGGGCGATTGGGGCCTTTAGCGGTTACTGCTTTTTAATATTTTGCCTGTCTATGAAAAGAAAAAATAGTAGTTTCATAGTGGTTGTTAGTGAATAAAGTGATTGGTTGGAGGAACGCAAGGTGGCCCAATATACGCCGATGATTCAGCAATACTTGGCCGTGAAGGCGCAGGTCCCGGATGCATTTTTGTTTTTTCGTCTGGGGGATTTTTATGAAATGTTTTTTGAAGATGCCATCAACGCTTCCCGTGAGTTGGAAATCACCTTAACCGGAAGAGAAGGCGGCGCAGACGAGAAAATTCCGATGTGCGGCGTGCCTCATCACTCGGCTGAGAATTATATGTCTCGTTTGATCGAGAAAGGCTATAAAGTTGCGATCTGCGAACAAGTCGAAGATCCTGCTGAAGCCAAAGGCGTTGTCCGTCGCGAAATTGTGAGGATTGTGACACCGGGTACGGTCATGGACAGCAAGTTGTTAGGTGAATCCAGCAACAATTACATTGTTTCTCTGGTAAGCAGCGAAGCAGGATATGCCTTTACGGCATGCGATATTTCAACAGGAGAGTTGTATACGACGAAATTGGCTCCTTCCTGGGAGCTCGTTGTAGATGAGCTTAATGTGTACAACCCTTCCGAGATTATCACAGATGCAGCCTTATTAGCGACAATTCGCGAGTCCGGTGTCACGTGGGGACGGAGCACGGTATTAACCGAGTGGACGCAGTCGGACGAGAAGCTGTTGGACGAGCATTTTGCTGAAGATTCCGCGCTTTCCGGTTTATCGTCACTTAATCGTAACGGCGTGGCTTTACTGCTCGCTTATTTGAAAGAAACGCAGAAACGCGCACTTACTCACGTGAAACATATCAGGGTCTATGAACCTGATCAATTCATGACGATGGATCCTTTCACACGAAGAAATCTTGAACTCGTAGAGACAGTCCGCGAACGAGCGAAAAAGGGCTCCTTGCTTTGGCTGCTCGATAAGACCGTAACGGCAATGGGCGCACGGATGCTGCGCCGCTGGATCGAGAAGCCGTTAATGAGCGTTTCACGCATTGAAGAGCGTCTGGAAGCTGTTGACTTGCTTTACAATCAGCTCATCGTACGTGATGACGTGAAGCAAGCATTGAAGGAAGTTTACGATTTGGAACGTCTCGTAGCGCGTATTTCCTATGGAAATGCGAATGCCCGCGACATGGTCGCTTTGAAGCATTCCTTGCAGCAGGTGCCCTTACTGCAGGAAGTTTGTGCACAATCCGGTTCTGCGACCCTGCGTAAGCTTGTTGAGAACATGGATGTCTGCGACGACGTGATGGCGTGGATTTCTAACGCGATTGTTGATGAGCCTCCGGTATCCATTCGGGATGGAGGAATGATCCGTGAAGGCTATCAGCCTTACCTGGATCAACTGCGTGAGGCGAGTACCAACGGGAAGCAGTGGATTGCGGAGCTGGAGCGCCAGGAGCGCGAAGCGACGGGCATTAAATCGCTCAAGATCGGCTACAACAAAGTATTCGGTTACTTTATCGAGGTGACCAAAGCGAACATGTCGGCGCTACAAGAAGGCCGTTATGAACGCAAACAAACACTGGCGAATGCGGAACGTTACGTCACGCCGGAGTTGAAAGAGAAAGAAGCGCTCATTCTGGAAGCGCAGGATAAAATGATTGATCTGGAGTATGAGCTGTTCACGGAGCTTCGCGACCGGATTTCCCAGCATATCTCCAGATTGCAGAAGCTGGCGGAGGTGATTGCGACCGCCGATGTCTATCAATCTCTGGCTGCTGTCAGCGCGGCGCAGCATTTCCGCAAGCCGGAGATCGGCGAAGGCTTCGATCTCCATATAGAAGAAGGCCGCCACCCTGTGGTAGAGGCGGTCATCCAAGACGGCTCGTTCATTGCGAACGATACGCGCCTTGAAGATGAGCAAGGCCGCATCCTGCTTATTACCGGCCCGAACATGGCCGGTAAGAGTACATACATGCGGCAAGTTGCCGTCATCTGCCTGATGGCGCAGATCGGCTGTTTCGTTCCTGCAAGGTCCGCGCGTATTCCTGTCACAGACCGGATCTTCACGAGAATTGGAGCGGCCGATGACTTGATCGGCGGGCAGAGCACGTTCATGGTCGAGATGATGGACATCCAAGTGATGACGGAGAAAGCGACAAGCAAGAGCCTTGTCATCATTGATGAACTCGGACGCGGCACTTCAACGGGAGAAGGCATGGCGATTGCGCAGGCCGTTATCGAGTTCTTGCATGATCGTATCGGCTGCAAGACGCTTGTATCGACTCACTTCCATGAGCTTGCGCATCTGGAAGACAGCCTCCGCCATCTGCGGAATCATTGCATGGCGGTCAAGGAAAGCGGCAGGCAGGTAACCTTCCTGCGCAAGCTTATTCCTGGGGCAGCAAGTACGAGTTACGGCATCTATTGTGCCGAAATCGCCGGGCTGCCGGATGCAATCATTCAGCGCTCTTACGAGCTGCTGAATGGCTTTGAAGAGCGGGCGGCGGGTACTGCCCAAGTCGCCGCCGCAACAGCTGTGGCGGACGCTGTTCCTGCGTCCGCCCCGATTCAGCAACTGTCCCTCTTCGAGGAGGACAGCGCGGCGGCTGTGTCCGGCAAGAAGAAGCCGGACACGAAGTCTCAGCTGGTGATTGACCAGCTGAAGGGGATTGATTTAATCAATATGACGCCTCTGCAGGCGCTGAATTTGGTTTACGAATGGAAACAAAAGCTGCAATAAAACGGATGGCATTCATCTATTTATTTTATAAACCCAAGGAGAGACGCACATGAAAAATCAACCTAGATTGAAAAAAATGAAGGTAACCTTAGCCCTCGTCTCTGCTTTAATGGCCGTATTGCCTGCTAGTGCCGCGTTAGCCCAAGAAGATTTGCAAACCATGCAGGTCAGGGAAATTATCGGGAAAATGCATGTGAGCGGTGTAACGGAGGAAGCATTAGCCGGTCAAAGTATTAAACAAATGATCGATGGATTGAAGGATCCTTATACGGTTTTCTTTAGCCAAGAAGAGTTTGGTAAGTTCTCCAGTTCTTTGGAAAATAATTATGTTGGTATGGGTGCACGCATCGGAATTGACGAAAAAGGCGTATATTTAACGGAAATTTTTGCAGGTTCAGCTGCGGAAATCGCCGGTTTGCAGCGGGATGACTACATCCGTGCGGTAGATGGTGTGCCTGCCTCGACAACGTCGATCGATGAAGTTCGCAACAAAATCATCGGTGTGGAAGGCTCGAAAGTAAAGATAACGGTTGCTCGCGGAGAGAAGGAATTGACCGTTGAGCTTACGCGCAAAGGGGTTAACGTCCCTGAAGTGTACAGCCAAAGCTTTACGAACGGGGTAGGGTATATCCAAATTACAGATTTCTCCAGCGATGCGGATGAGGATTTTGATAAACAGCTTGCTGCGCTTCAAGCGAAAGGTTTGAAATCGTTGATTCTAGATGTGCGCAATAACCCCGGAGGCCTAGTGGACACGGCGCAGAACATTGCCAAGCATTTCGTGAAAGACGGCGTGCTCATTCATACGAGAGACCGTAATGGCGTGGATGATCCTGTATTGATTCAAGGCGGGAGCGAACTATCGATTCCTGTTTATATTTTAGCTAATGAGAACAGTGCCAGTGCATCGGAAGTGCTTTCAGGCGCTTTACAGGATTATAACGTTGCGAAAGTAATCGGCATGCAAACTTATGGCAAAGGAAGCGTACAGCAGCTGTATCAGCTAGATAACAACAGCGCACTGAAAGTGACGATTGAAGAGTATCTGACACCAAACAAACGGAAGGTGAACAAAGTCGGCATTACGCCAGATGTGAAGGTAGATGGGCCAGCTGCGCAATTCATTACAGCTTTGCACACGGCAGGCATCCCTGATATTCAAGTTGACATTTCCAATCATTTGGTGACGTATAATGGGGTTGAAGTTAGCAGCGGTTTCGGGAACTTCCATGAAAACGGCAAATTGTTTGCAACTTCTCGCGGATTGGCTGCCTTAGTTGGGGCGAACATTACATGGAATGAAGCGAACCATACCGTCGATATTTCCGACAACAAAGGGACTCACGCCATACCGGTTGAGGATGACAAGCTAATCATCGAAAATGGCGCAAGCTATGTGAATGTTGACCTGTTCAAGCAATATTTTCCACAGCTGCAAGTGAAAGAGCAAGGAGATCATGTTTCCATCCGAGCTGTAAAGGGGAACTAAGGTATTATGGGTAAAATCCAGCTTTTAAGCGAACATATCGCGAACCAGATTGCGGCAGGGGAAGTGGTGGAACGCCCTTCCTCCGTCGTCAAAGAGCTTGTTGAGAACTCGGTCGATGCAGAAAGCACACGGATTGATGTAACCATCGAAGAAGGTGGACTGCAGTTGATTCGCGTGTCCGATAACGGGACCGGTATGGCGCTCGAAGACTGTGAATTAGCCTTTCAGCGGCACGCGACGAGTAAAATTGCGACAAGTAAAGATTTGTTTTCGATTCGCACATTGGGTTTCCGCGGCGAGGCATTGCCAAGTATAGCGTCGGTCTCCCGACTGGAGTGTGTGACAAGCTCTACCAATGATGGTTTGGGGCGGAAAATCTCCATCGAAGGCGGAACCATTCGGACGGTTGAAGAAACAGCCGCTTCGCGCGGGACAGAAGTGACGGTAAGAGATTTATTTTATAACACGCCTGCACGCCTCAAATATATGAAAACGATCCAAACCGAGCTAGGCCATATTTCGGACTATATGTACCGGTTAGCGCTAGCTCACCCCGGCATTGCCTTCTCGCTTAAGCACAACGGCAATATGCTGCTGCAAACGCTGGGCAACGGCGATTTGCTTCAAGTCATCGCCGGCATATACGGCACAGCTATCGGCAAGCAAATGCTTCCAATCCAAGTGGATAGCTTGGATTACACCATCACGGGCTTCGTTGCGAAGCCCGAAATGACGCGCGCGAATCGCGGCGGCATATCGACCATTGTGAATGGCCGATATGTCCGCAATTTCGCGCTGAATCAAGCGCTGCTGCAGGGGTATCATACCCTGCTGCCGATCAACCGCTTCCCGGTTGCAGTGCTGCAAATCGGGATGGACCCTGCCCTGGTGGATGTGAATGTGCATCCATCCAAGCTTGAGGTCCGCTTCAGCAAAGAAGCGGAGTTGACGGCGTTAATCGAGGCGGAGGTCAAACGATTATTCGGCCGACAAGTGCTGATTCCTACGGGAAGCAAGCCGTCAGCCCCGAAGGGTGCCTATATTCAGGAGCAGCTGGATCTCACGCGAACGATTGAACCGTTAACAGCACCGAATCCTGGTGTTCCAAAAGCAATGGAAATTCCGGTGGAAACGGATGCTCCGCGGGTTCAAATCAAAGAAAGCGTGACAGCTTACAAACCTGAGCAGCCGAAACCGGTATATGAACCGTCGGCAAGAGCGGCAGAGCCTAAATCATGGTCTCCTCCTGCAGAGGTTCAAAGACATACAACCAGCGCGAGCCCGTCGTATTCTAGCAGGGCCTCATCAACGCAGGCTGCCAGCTCATATTCGCCGGCATCCGCAAACCCAAGACAAGTTTCGATTCAGCAGCAGCGCCGCACGAATGAAGCCTTCATGGATTTGCTGCCTTCGAATGAAGAGAACGATCAGCCGAAGCTGCCTGCTTTTCCAAGCTTAGAGCCTATCGGTCAAATGCATGGCACCTATTTGATTGCACAAAATGGCGATGGCCTATACTTAATTGATCAACATGCTGCACATGAGCGGATTAATTATGAATATTATTATGAGCGTTTTGGCAATCCTGCTGAGGCAAGCCAAGAACTGCTTGTTCCGATAACACTGGAGTTTACACCTTCAGAGGCTGGGATCCTCGCGGATCGATTGTCTCTTTTTGAACAAGCCGGCGTGTTTATGGAAGCATTTGGCGGGAATACGTTCCTTGTTCGCGCTCATCCTCATTGGTTCCCGTCAGGGGAAGAAAAAGGAATCGTTGAAGAAATGTGCGAATGGGTGCTTAGCGAGAAGAAGGCGGTTGATATCGCCAAATTGAGGGAGAAAGCAGCGATTATGTGTTCCTGCAAAGCCTCAATTAAGGCGAATCAAGGACTTAGTGTCTTGGAGATGGAGACGCTTATTGACCGACTTGCCGGCTGCCGAAATCCGTATACATGTCCGCATGGACGACCTATTGTTGTTAGTTTTACGACCTATGAACTGGAAAAAATGTTTAAGCGAGTGATGTAACCCCGTGATTGTAACGACATCTTTTGATCCTTCGGTTGAGACGGTAAGCAAAGCAGGGCGATTGGCTGAAGCGTATGGCGGCCGATTCGTCCCCCGAAGGAAGTATTCTTTGGAACATCTTAGGAAAAATAATAATGATTCTGCCCTTCTGCTTGTGACCAGGGAAGAGATCAGGTACTATGAAGATGACCATCCTGCAGCTTTTTTCCATCCCAGTATGGCACTCGTTCGCGTGAAGCGTATGTTGAGAGGTGAAACAGACCTATTGATTGAAGCCTCCGGTGCGGTAGGTGGCGATGTCATTGTGGATTGTACAGCAGGTTTAGCGTCAGATTCGATCGTGTTCTCCTTCGCCGTCGGCGCGCAAGGAAGCGTTACTGCAGTAGAAAGCGAAGCCATTCCGGCCATGTTGATTCAAGAGGGCTTAGCGCTCTACGAATCAGAGGTGGCGGAGCTTAACGAGGCCATGAGGCGTATATCGGTTATCAAGCTGCATCATCTTGCCTATTTGCAACAATTAGGTTCAAAAAGCGTGGATGTTGTATACTTTGATCCGATGTTTCGCAATCCCATCGAAGAATCTCAAGCGATATCTCATCTTAGAAGGAATGCGAACGATGAGGCCATCACGCTGGATTCAATCGAAGAGGCCAGGCGTGTTGCACGCAAAAGCATTGTGCTCAAAGAAAACAGAGACAGCAAGGAATTTGCGCGTCTTGGCTTTGAGCATGTATTACGATCGACGACCAAAACAACGTATGGAGTGATTCGACTGTGTTAGCCCCATCAGCCAAGCCGAAATTACTCGTGCTTCTTGGTCCCACGGCAGTTGGCAAGACCAAGCTTAGTTTAGAAATTGCCCAGAAGTTCGGGTGCGAAATTATTTCCGGAGATTCCATGCAGGTCTACCGGGGGATGGATATTGGAACAGCCAAAGCGACCGAAGCTGAACAGCTGCTTGTTCCACATCATTTAATTGATATTCATGATCCATCCTACCCTTTTTCGGCAGCGGAATTTCAAGAACGTGTGAAAGCATTAATCCTTGATATCCACTCGCGTGGAAAACTTCCTTTTATCGTTGGCGGTACAGGCCTATATATTGAATCTGTCTGTTATAACTATCAATTTACAGATGTCAGTATGGATGAAGCGTTCCGTCTCGAGCAGGAGGCTTACGCGATTCAGCATGGCGACGAAGCCCTGCACTTAAAGCTGCGTGAAATTGATCCGGATAGCGCAGACCGCCTGCACGCCAATGACCGTAGACGGGTGATTCGGGCTATGGAAATCTATCATGTCTCCGGTGAGACGATGACTTCCCATTTGGCCGCCCAGAAAAAAGAGTCCCCGTACGAACTATGTATCATTGGACTGACGATGGATCGTGCGCTTCTCTATAAGCGCATTGAAGAGCGCATCGACGAGATGATGCAAGAGGGACTCGTGGACGAGGTTCAGTCGATTTTGTCCGCAGGTTGTCCGAAGCAGGCCATTTCTATGCAAGCACTTGGCTACAAAGAAATCGTTAGCTATTTGGAGGGCGAGCTTACTCTTGATGCGGCTGTGACGCTGCTGAAGCGAGATACGCGCCGTTTTGCCAAGAGGCAGCTGTCCTGGTTCCGGCATATGAAAGATATTAACTGGGTGGATGTAACGGAGCCGGCAAATTTTTCTGCCCATTTCGAAAAGATTAGTGATATACTAGCAGGAAAGTTTGTACATAAAATTGAATATAATTAACAAATATGACCACTAGAAAATAGCGCCGTCAGGCGATAGTTTCATTCCATTAAGGGGGACCTACTGATGAACCGATCCATTAACATTCAGGACAACTTTTTAAATCAACTTCGCAAAGAAAGCATTCCCGTAACCGTCTATCTTACGAATGGGTTCCAAATCAGAGGGCTTATCCGCGCTTTTGACAATTTCACGATTATCATTGACAGCGAAGGCCGTCAGCAAATGGTGTACAAGCATGCCATTTCTACGTTCACGCCGCAACGCGCTGTTTCTTTAATGGCTGCAACGGAAACAACGGAATAATATTCCTTTACTCGTTTGGTTTTGCAACTTTTTAATGGACTGAACCGTCTAACCGAATAGAAACTTGTGGGAGCAACCTTGTTTAAGGTTGTTCTTTTGTTGGTTAATAGATAAAGAATTGTACAACGAGGGAGTCGGTGGATTTGGAGAGACCTACGAATAAACAGTCAACAACGAATGCCAAAACGAAACCACAAGGCAAGAAGAAAGGTCCTAAAAAGAAAAAGTTTAATTTTCGCAAATTAATCTTAGGTTCCATTATAGCAACGATATTGGCAATCATTTGTGCAATGGCTATTTATATTGTCGTTATTATGAACGGCTTTAAGATTCTGGAAATGAATATCGATAAAATCGAGACGACGACGGAATCAACCCTTATTTATGCGCAGGAAGAAGGCAAGGATGCACAGCCTAAGGAAATCGCTAAGATTTATAAAGGCGAGAACCGGGAGAGCGTGAACATCAAAGACGTTCCGGAACGATTAAAGCAGGCGTTTATTGCGACGGAAGATCGCCGGTTTGAGCAGCACTCCGGTGTAGACTTCTGGGCGATTGGCCGAGCGCTTGTCAAGGACGTTATTCATATGAGCGCCGTTGAAGGCGGAAGTACCATTACCCAGCAGTTAGCCAAAAACGTATTCCTCAGCTCAGAGAAGACAGCGTTCCGTAAAGGAACGGAGATGTCCATTGCGTTTGCTTTGGATGAGAAGTATACCAAGGATGAAATTCTTGAGCGGTATTTAAATCGCATTTTCTTTGGCAGCAATGCTTATGGCATTAAAGCGGCAGCCAAGGTTTATTTTGGCAAATCCAACTTGAATGACTTAGAGATATGGGAGATGGCTACCTTAGCCGCTTTGCCGAAGGCACCTTCGAAATACTCGCCGTTAGCGAATCCGGATCTGTCCAAAGAGCGAAGGGGTGTCGTGCTTAAATTGATGGCAGATCAAGGTTATATAACGGAAGCTGAACGTGCGAAAGCTGCTGCTGTGGATTATACACCTCCTGCGGTGGCCGCTACGAGCACAAAGGATTACGCCAGCTACGTGGATTATGTGATGAATGAAGCGGAAGATATGTACGATATAGATGAAGATGAGTTGTTGACAAAAGGTTACCGCATCTACACAACGATGAATACGAAGGCGCAACAAATCATGGAGACAACCTACGCGAATCCGAGCTTTTTCCAGAAGGATGCAACGGACGGGCAGAAAATTCAGAGCGCAATGGTTATTGTAGATAACAAAACAGGCGGTTTGATGGCGATGATCGGCGGTCGAGATTACAAATCGCGTGGGTTTAGCCGTATTTATTCCAAAAGGCAGCCGGGTTCTTCTTTTAAACCAATCGCAGCATACGGACCTGCGCTAGAGAGCGGGGATTATACGCCATATTCCATATTGGATGATTCTCAAACTTCATTTGGGAATGGGACTTATTCGCCACGCAACTATGACCGTGTAACGCATGGTCAAGTCACGATGTTGGAAGCTGTGAAAAAGTCGTATAACTTAGCTCCAGTCTGGCTGCTAGATAAAATGGGCGTAAATGCAGGTATCAATTTTGCTAAAAACCTGGGCATCCAGTTAAATCCGACGAAAGACAGAAACTTGGCTATCGCCCTTGGAGGTCTTACGGATGGGGTTTCACCGCTGCAAATGGCAACTGCCTATTCAGCGTTCGCGAACCAAGGATCACTCAACAAAACCCATGCGATTCTTCGCATAACGGATGCTCAAGGGAAAGAAATCGCTGCTTATAAAGCAGAAAAGAAACAAGTGATTCAGCCGAAAACCGCTTATTATATGACCCTTCTTCTTCAAGGAGTTGTCGAAACAGGCGGCACGGGTACGAAGGCGAAATTCAATCGTCCTGTCGCAGGTAAAACAGGGTCAACCGGTTTGGATATTAAAGGTATCGAGCAGTATGACCGTGATGTCTGGTTCGTTGGCTATACGCCGGAGTGGACAGCGGCCGTGTGGGAAGGCTTCGATAAGGTGGATTCGAAGCACTATGTAACTGTCGGCAGCGGAGGCACAGCCGCACTTTTCAAAGAAATCATGTCCAAGTCACTGGATGGCGTTCCTATCACCAATTTCGTGAAGCCTGCGAATGTGCCGACACCAACGGAGACGCCTACTGGAGTTACCGATCTAGCGGCTGTTTATGAGATTGATAAGAAATCTGTTAAACTAACATGGACACCGGTTGGCGAGAAGACGAGTTATAATGTGTACCGTAAGGGTTCCAAGGAGACGGATGCTAAACTTCTGATCCAATCGCCTACACCAATCGTGAATGATTCGTCGGTATTCAGCGGGGAAACGTATCAGTATTATGTTGTTCCGTTCAGTGCAGATACGAATGTCGAAGGCGCCAGATCGAACGTGGCTTCTGTGGAAGTTCCTAAGGATGACACGCTTCCGGACGGAACGAAGCCGTCTACATCACCGGGAGTGTCGCCTACACCTTCACCAGGCAATGGGATGGACCCGACTAATCCGACGCAATCACCGGGAACGAAGCCTACACCTACGCCAACGCCGGGTAACACGGTCAAGCCAGGTGGAAGCACGAATCCAAGTCCAACTCCGAGTTCAAGTCCGAACTCAAGCAATGGACCAAGTCCGACACCTACGCCATCGAACAAACCGGGTAATGGAACTCCGGATAAACCGAAGGATGGCAAGCCGGATGGGGAACAAGTCATTGTTCCCAAAACGCCGTAATGCAGTTATTTGAAACCCACCACTAGACGGAGGAATTTACAATGAATTTGCTTAAACCAGCGAAACTATTACCACTCACATTGATCGCACTTACGATGCTTGCTTCGGCCTGCGGCAACAAACCAGCGGAAACTGCTGGCGGTACGGCTACGCCAAAAAGCGGCGCGACAGCGCCGGCTGCTTCTGCTGTCGCCTCACCAGCGGCTACTGCAGCGGCAAAGCAATGGAGCAAGGCTCCGGATATGACGATTGATACAAATAAAAACTATCAAGCGGAAGTGACGACGTCGAAAGGCTCGTTTACGATTGATCTTTATGCGAAGGAAGCTCCCAAAACGGTTAACAACTTCGTGTTTTTATCCAAAGAAGGCTTCTACAATAACGTGACGTTTCACCGTATTATCAAATCATTCATGATTCAAACAGGGGATCCGCAAGGAACGGGCATGGGCGGTCCTGGATACAAGTTTGCTGATGAACTCAAAACCACGCACAAATACGAGCCTGGTACAGTCGCAATGGCGAATTCCGGCCCGAATACGAATGGCAGCCAGTTTTTCATCTGCTCAGGTGATGATTGCGCGAACTTGAACCAAATGCCGAATTATACCATTTTCGGGAAAGTGACGCAGGAGGGCATGGCAACAATTGCGAAAATTGCCGATACCCCTGTAGAGAAGGGCGGAGAAGCTACGCCGAGCAAACCGAAAGAAAAGGTAACGATTAATACCATCACGATTAAGGAAAAATAGAATAAATTAAAATGTATCGACGTTACAATGGAAAGATTGACGGGAGGGATGCCGGGTGAAACAACCCTGTTTATTGTTCCACGGATTTACAGGTGGGCCTTATGAAGTTGAGCCGTTAGCTCGGCATTTGCGTGAACGCGGTCAACTTTGTAAGGTGCCGGAACTCCCATGGAATGGGGATTCCAAAAACCAACTGAAAACTTCCCGCTGGGAAGATTGGGTGAGGGCAGCCGAAGAGCAAGCGGAGAAAATGACGCAAGAATACGGCGAGTTTGACATGGTGGGCTTCTCGATGGGTGGTTTGCTGGCCGCGTATTTATCCGTGAGATACCCGATTCGCAAACTCATTTTATTAAATACGGCAGTAATTTATGTAAGTCCAGGCCGGATGCTTGAAGTGATTCGTGATGAGTGGAAATATGAGAGGAAAATTTCGCTCGACAAGGCCAAATCAACACCATTGAGAGCCACTTGGCAGTTTGCGCGGTTAGTTAACAAACTAAAGCCCGAACTTAGTCAAGTGAGTATTCCTACGCTAATTGCACAATCAGAGAAGGATCAAGTGATTCATCCACAAAGTGCGCGTTACATTTATAGCAAAGTGAAGGGTCAACGTGAGCTCCACTGGCATCCGAGATCCAACCACCTTATTTGCCATAGCGATGATGCGGCTACATTGTTCCGACAAGTAAGCGCATTTTTGGATAAGGAGCACCTGGATGACAGCCAAAACAAACATGAACCATAAGCAACGAACGGTTTCCCCAAAACCGCGCAAAGCTGCAAAACCATCTTCAAAAACTGGTTCAAAGTCGAAATTTCGCCGTAGGCTAGCTTTTTTATTCCGAACTGTTATCGTTTTGTTCCTTCTCTGCGTTGCTTGGATTATTTACGTTCAGTGGAAGGTGCAAGTCGCTCCAGACCAAGTTTTGCCTAAGCAGGTTGACGTCGGCATTGTATTAGGAGCATCGCTGCGTCAAGATATTCCAAGCCCAGGGCTTCAGGAACGCTTGGATTTAGCTGTTAACTTATATAAACAAGGAAAGTTCAAGCAATTGATCGTAAGCGGCGGTTTGGATCATAATGGCTCTAAACTGACTGAAGCAGAGGGCATGCGCAATTATTTAGTCCAAAAGGGGCTGCCCGCCAAAAGCATTCTGATCGAACCAAGGGCGACAAGTACGTACGAGAATTTGTTGTTTTCCAAGCAAATTATGGACGAGCAGGGCCTAGTGAGCTCCATCATTGTGACGCACTCTTATCATGGCTCACGATCGCTTGATATTGCGGAAACGGTAGGATTGAAAGAGCCGCTCGTTTCATCCATCGATTCCAAAGTCCTGTTCATGCCGTATCATGAAGCTAGAGAAACGCTTGCTTATACGAAATGGATATGGGACAAGCTGATGCTCAAGGTAGGCGTCTAAGCGTAGCGGACTCCAGTTCCGATGAGATGTTCGTCAAGCCGAAAAGAACCGTCAGGATTTCCCTGACGGTTCTTCTTCTTATTCTTTATCCATTAACAATCGTTCCGCCATTCACGTGAAGCACCTGACCCGCCATATAGGAGGAATCCTCGCAAGCCAGGAAGACATAGCTTGCTGCAAGCTCACTTGGCTGCCCTGCGCGCTTCATCGGCGTCGTTGAGCCGAAGGTCGCGACTTCCTGCTCGGTGAAAGTAGACGGAATCAGCGGTGTCCAGATTGGACCTGGCGCGACGGCATTCACGCGAATGCCCTTGGCGTTCAGCTGCAGGGAAAGGGAGCGTGTGAAAGTAACAATCGCGCCTTTCGTGGCGGAATAGTCGATCAGCTGCTCATGTCCGTGGTAAGCTGTGATGGAAGCTGTATTGATAATGGCGCTTCCCGATTTGAGATGGGGGAGAGCAGCTTTAGTTAAATGAAACAATGAGAAGATATTCGTTCTAAAGGTTCGTTCGAGCTGTTCGGACGTCACATTCTCGATGCTTGGCTGCGGATGCTGCTCGGCGGCATTGTTCACGAGAATATCGAGTTTCCCGAATTGTTGAACGGCTTGCTCGATAATCTTCTTGCAAAAGTTCTCATCGCCAACGTCACCTGCGACATGGAGACATTTACGGCCTGCCTTCTCCACATGCCGCTGCGTTTCTTCCGCATCTCCGTGTTCATTAAGGTAGACGAGCACGACGTCGGCGCCTTCTTTGGCAAAGGCTAACGCAACCGCCCGGCCTATGCCGCTGTCGCCTCCGGTAATTAGCGCGACCTTATCTTTCAGCTTGCCGGCTGCTTTGTAAGCAGCGTTGTCAAACTCGGGACGCGGGTTCATCTGTGACTCAATGCCAGGCTGTGTATTTTGATGCTGTGGTGGAAAAACAGGTTTTGGCGTAGTAGCTGTTGCCATGCACTTAGACTCCTTTCCTATCCTTAACAAATTCTTTGTTAGGATGTTGCAAAGGGGCGCAAATCATACTTAATTCGGTAATGATAGCGATACTTGGTTTGGTAGCCAAGCTTTTCATATAACAAAACAGCGGTCGTATTGGAAGCGACAACTTGCAAATATTGCTGAGTTGCGCCATGCTCCAGACTCCAAGACGAGAGGGCATGCAGAAGATAGTAACTCAGACCTTGGCCTCGCTCTTTCTCGCTTACAACCACATTCAGAAAGCCGGCATATTCGCCTTCGACGATAGCCGTAGCGACGGCGATAATTTGATTATCTTTTTTTAGTTTTACAAAACCTTTAGTCTTCGAGATTCGGTCACATATTCCTTTGTAGCAGTCTTTGAGCGTCTTGTCGTAACGTTCAAGCTCAAGAAAAGCATCCAACCATTCCTCGTCCACTTCGCCTATCCATTCGGTCGTAATCGACAAAGGGGGTTTCAGCAAAAGTTTCTCCTGTGCTAATGCAGTTGCTTCTTGAGCGTCAGCAAACATCATGAGACATGGAAGCTCATGGACATACCCCTGTGAATCCAACATCTCGTCCAACCCAGGAGGGGATGCATCGCTAATATGAAAAGTGGCAGGAAGGCCTTTGTCTGCATAAAATTGTTCGACAAGCGGCAGCCAGTCGGCGGTTTTCGGGTAATCACCGATGGCAAGCACACTATTGGCGCGCTTCGTGACACCTTGTGTGGCTCGCAACTGCCAGTGATCGATATAGGTGGTAATCTCGGCAGGCCAAGTGTTGGATGCAATCGTATCGATTTCATTGAAAAAAGTGATTGAATCGTTCATCAAAAGTAAACTCCTTTCGATTTTTTCAAGGTGCTTTAAATAAATATACATATTAATGTATAAAAATACAATATCAAAAGTGGAAAAATACGGTCCATTGATGTAAGCTATGAAACAACGGAAAGTTTATGGCAAACTGGCGACAGGAGTGGATGATTTGGAATTTATCATACGACGAGCGCGTTCCGAAGACTATGAGGCAGTTAATGCCATCATCCGTTTCGGTCAAGAGGAGCATGCGGCTGCTTTGCCTAAGTATTTTGCAAGATTGGATCGTGTCGTTGCCATGGGGTGGTACCGAAGCTTTTCCGATCAGGTGAACAAGGTTATTTGGGTCGCTGAGAAAAGCGGGCAAGTGGTGGGTGTGGCGATGCTGGAGATGAAAAAAAGCCCTTCCTATGAGGCGCTGGTGCCACGCTCTTACGCTTATTTAAACGAACTCGCGGTGTCTCCTGACTTCCAGCGGCAAGGCATTGGAACGTTGCTTTATCAAGCATCTGCAGCGTGGGCGCGGGATCAGGGGGCTTCCTTCCTTGAGCTTAATGTATGGGAATTTAATGAGAGTGCCATCGCGTTCTACCGATCTTTGGGCATGTCCACACTCAATCGAACGATGACGTCCGATTTATCAAACTAGTAAAAGGAGCATACGCATGCAATTTATAGATAACGAAGGAATAACAGATCCACGGATCAACTTGGCGATCGAGGAATACGCGTTAAGGCATCTACCTGATCAGGACAGTTACCTGCTTTTTTATATGAACGAACCATCTATTATTATTGGCAAAAATCAAAACACCCTGGAAGAAATCAATCCGGAATATGTGAAAGATCACAACTTGCACGTTGTTCGCAGACTATCCGGCGGCGGAGCTGTTTACCATGACTTAGGCAATTTGAATTTTAGTTTCATTACCAAAGATGACGGGAATTCTTTTCACAATTTTCAAAAGTTTACGGAGCCTGTCGTAGAAGCCCTTCGCAAACTTGGGGTAGAAGCGGCATTAACAGGACGAAATGATATCCAGGTCGGCGAACGTAAAATTTCAGGCAATGCGCAATTTGCAACCAAAGGCCGGATGTTCAGCCATGGCACGCTTTTATTCAACTCTGAGATCGAAAATGTCGTGTCTGCGCTCAAGGTTAGCCCTGATAAAATTCAATCCAAGGGAATTAAATCGATTCGCAGCAGAGTCGCCAACATCGTTGAGTTTCTGGATGCTCCTTTAACGATTGAAGAATTCCGATTGAAACTATTGGCCTCCATATTCGGGATGGAGGCGTCGCAAGTGCCGACGTACAAGCTTTCAGATGAAGATTGGCGCCAAATTCGCAGCATATCCGAAGAACGTTACGGGAACTGGGACTGGAACTATGGCAAATCGCCGAAGTGTACGGTCCAAAACTCCAAGCGCTTCGAAGGTGTTGGGAAATTAGACGCTCGGTTAGCAATAGAAGAAGGCCTAATTCAAGATATTAAAATTTATGGCGATTTCTTCGGTGCTAGCGATGTAGCTGAGCTGGAAGAGGTGCTGCGCGGCTCTCGTTATGAAGAAAAAGCTGTAAGAGAGCGACTGGATGGCGTTGAAATGTGGCGGTACTTTGGCGCTTTGGAGCTTGACTCTTTCGTTGCTCTGCTCATGTTAACTTAATTAAATTTGGTTCAACCTGGGGGAGGGAAATCCGGTAATGACGAAACTATATTTAATCCGGCACGGGGAGACGCTTTGGAACGAGGAGCGGCGCATGCAAGGTCATATGGATTCACCGCTGTCGGCCTTAGGCGAGCAGCAAGCTTTATGGTTGTCCTACGCTTTGAAAGATGTTCCCTTTGAAGCCATGTACGCAAGCACCAGCGGTCGAACGCTGCAAACCGCGCGAATTATCAAGGGAAATCGTGATCTGGCGATTCAACCTTCCGATGAGTGGCGGGAAATGAATTTAGGCGACTGGGAGGGGCGCATCTCGGATGAAATTGAGCGATTAGACCCCGATAATTTCCATGCTTTTTGGCGTAATCCTGAAGCGTATCGTCCAACGCGAGGTGAAACGTACTCGGATCTGCAGAAGAGGGTTACTCCAGCACTTGAACAATTGCTTGCAGCACACGAGGGACAGACGATTGCACTGGTATCACACACCGTAACGCTGAAAGTCATTATGGCTTATTTTGAGCGGAGAGGGCTTGCTGAGCTCTGGAATCCGCCATATTTTCATCCAACGTGTTTAAGTCTAGTTGAAATCGTGAATAACGAGCCGCATATCCGTCTTCACGGTGACACTTCGCATTTCCAAGACGAAGCCTTCGGGTACTAACATTCAAACTTTAGGAGGAATTGCAATGATTCTGGAAGTAGCCATTTTACCTGTGATTGCCGGTAAAAATACAGAATTCGAAGCGGCATTTCGCGAAGCATCATCCCTTATTTCATCAATGAAAGGGTATGTATCGCATGAACTGCAGTCCTGTATCGAAGATGGGAACAAATATCTGCTCCTTGTGCAATGGGAGACGCTTGAGGACCATACCGTAGGGTTCCGAGGCTCAGCTGAGTACCAGGAATGGCGCAAACTGCTGCATCATTTCTATGATCCTTTCCCGGTTGTAGAGCATTACACGCTAACGCAAACTTATGGCAAATAAAGCTGAAAGCTTCCGACTTGGCTCGGGGGCTTTTTCTGTGGGTATAAGCGCTAATGATCGGTCTAAAAAACAAGGAATGAGCGTAGGATGGATAGATACCATCCATCGAAACCAACTTGTAAACGAGGTGATCCTCATGAGTGGTCGGAGCTTGCCATCCAGACAGATCAACATCGTCTTGCGGCAGCCAGAGCAGCGGCGAGCGGTTGATAGCGCCGGCGACCAGCTTCATGCTTCGCCGCAGGCCGAAACAGAACCGCAGCAAACCGGAAAAAGGACACCGCTTGAGGGTCCGTTATCGGATATTTTTAAAGAGCTGAATCAATTGATAGGGCTTGATAATGTCAAAGAATTGGTGCATGAAATCTATGCGCTGCTCCAAATTTCACAATTCCGCGCAGAGGCCGGATTAATCAGCAATGCGCATGTGTACCATATGATTTTCAAAGGGAGTCCCGGAACGGGGAAAACGACGGTGGCCCGACTGATGGGACGCATGTTTCACGCAATGGGTGTGCTAAGCAAGGGGCACTTTATTGAAGTGGAACGGGCAGATCTCGTAGGCGAATACATTGGACATACAGCTCTGAAGACGAGGGAATTGATGAAAAAGGCGATGGGCGGTATCCTGTTCATCGATGAAGCCTACAGCTTGGCGCGTGGTGGGGATAAAGACTTCGGGAAGGAATCGATCGATGCGCTGGTCAAAGGCATGGAGGATAAAAAGAATGACTTTATTCTGATTCTTGCCGGCTATAGCGACGAGATGGAGCAATTCCTTGCTACGAATCCCGGGTTGCCTTCCAGGTTCCCGATTCAAATTGATTTTGAGGATTATCCAATTGAACAATTAATTCAGATTACGGAACTTATGGCCAAAGACCGTGAATATGTGCTTATGCCGCAAACGGTAATGAAGCTTAAACAGCATTTGATGGAGGAGAAGGCAGCAACTTGGCGGGCTTTTAGCAATGCAAGATACGTTCGTAATATTCTGGAGAAAGCGATGAGGCATCAAGCGGTGAGGCTGCTCAGTCAATATGTGAATGCCCCTTCCAAATCGGAATTAATGTCGATACGGCCCGAAGATATGAAGTTTAAATGAACATTAAGAAAGCTGTTTAACTTTTTTAAGTTAAATGGCTTTTTTTCTTGTTGATATTGCTATAATTGAATTTTCCTTCGCAGCAAATTGACTTTCCCAAGCATTTCCTACACAATGATGAAGGAATCTGCCGATTTAAGTGGATTTCAATCGTGAAAGTGCAAGGTAAAGGAGAACAATCACTTATGAAAACAACTTCACATATGGTTGAAAAAGAAATCGATGATCGTGCTGTGCTCGTAAGTCTGGTTACACAGAAACAGAAGCGCAATGAAGCTATTGCCGAATATTCGCTCCAAGAGCTCGTGAAACTGGCTGAAACCGCTGGTGTTCAGGTTTTGGAAACCATGACGCAGAACAAAGAGACGAAGGATAGCAAATGGTTCATCGGAAAAGGGAAAGTCGATGAACTTAAGGCAATGTTGGAAGAGTTGGGAGGCAACACGGCGATATTTGATCAAGAGTTATCGGGGGCTCAAGTCCGTAATCTGGAAGCGGCTCTCGACGTCAAAATCATTGATCGCACACAGCTTATTCTAGATATATTCGCGCAGCGCGCCAAGACGCGAGAAGGCATTATCCAGGTTGAACTGGCACAGCTCAGCTATTTGCTTCCAAGGCTTTCCGGCCAAGGGAAGAACCTTTCCAGGCTAGGCGGCGGTATCGGTACGAGAGGACCCGGGGAGTCCAAGCTGGAGACAGATCGCAGGCATATCCGGGGTCGTATAGACGAGTTGAAGGCACAGCTTGAAGAAGTCGTTCGACATCGTACCCTGCACCGGGAGCGAAGGAAGAAGACCGGAGTGTTCCAGGTTGCCCTGGTTGGCTATACGAATGCCGGCAAATCAACATTATTGAAACAATTGACGCAAGCAGACGTCTATATTGAGAATCAGCTTTTTGCAACTTTAGACCCGACATCACGAACGATGGAACTGCCAAGCGGCAAAGAGATCGTTCTTACAGATACCGTAGGATTTATTCAAAATCTGCCGCATGATCTTGTAGCTTCATTCCGTGCTACCTTGGAGGAGGCCAATGAAGCCGATCTCATTCTTCATGTCGTTGACAGCTCCACAGATATGCGCAATGAGCAGATGCGTGTCGTAGGTGAAGTACTTCAGGAGCTAGGCGCGCATCAGAAGGAACAACTTACGATTTTCAACAAAATCGATGCTTGTTCTCAGGAAGAGCGAGAAATGCTGACGGCCGAAGGAGAATTTCTGAAGATCAGCGCTTTCGATCAAGAGGATTTGGAACGTTTGCGGATCGCTATTCAAGAGAAGTTGATGGGGGAGAGCAAAGAGTTTCGTATTCCTGCTGATAAAGGAGACGTCATCTCTTTGATGTACCGAATCGGAGAAGTGCTTGAGACGGATGTGGACGGCGAGGATATGGTGTTCAAAGTCCGTGTGAACAAAGATGATTATGTAAAAGTAGCTTATCAGTTGGTTGCTTATGACCAACAGGCGAAGCAAGGGCAGCAAGAGGACAGCGAGGGAGAGATTTATTAATCATGCAATTTGGGGATAAAGTCATGTCGTTGATGGAAAGTGCTGAACGCCAAGCCGAAAGCGCTTTTCGTCACATTGAAAAAACAATCGATCTGAATCAATGGAAAGTGATCAACGCTTTTCAGAAACATAAAGTAAGTGATTACCATTTTGCCTCCTCCACAGGTTATGGGTACAATGATCGTGGCAGAGAGGTGCTCGATCTTGTGTATGCGGATAGCTTTGGAGCAGAGGCAGCGCTTGTTCGACCGCATTTTGTGTCAGGAACACACACGATTGGGACGGCATTGTTCGGTGTGCTTCGACCAGGCGAACATCTACTTTACATCACAGGGAAGCCCTATGACACCTTGCATAAGGTGATTGGCAAACCTGGCGACGGCACAGGCTCGCTGCAGGACTTCGGTATAGGCTACGACGAGGTAGCCTTGCTGGAGGATGGATCGCCCGACTGGGCGGCTATCGCAGCTGCTATTCAGCCGAACACGAAGGTGATCGGCATTCAACGCTCACGCGGCTACTCCTGGCGGCAGTCGTTCACAATCGAACAAATCGGAGAGATGGTCCGATTCGTCAAAGAAGTAAACCCCAATCTTATCGTTTTCGTCGATAATTGCTATGGGGAGTTCACCGAGCTGCAGGAGCCGACACAGGTTGGTGTCGATCTGATGGCCGGTTCACTGATCAAAAACCCCGGAGGCGGCATAGCGCCATCCGGCGGCTATATTGCCGGGCGGCAGGATCTCGTGGACCTTGCCGCCTATCGATTGACCGCCCCTGGCATTGGGGGCGAGGTTGGGGCCATGCTCGGTGCTACGCGAGCCATGTTTCAAGGGCTATTCCTTGCCCCGCATCTGGTTGGGCAAGCGGTTAAGGGCTCGGTGTTCGCAAGCGCCGTATTCGAACAGCTGGGCTTCGAGAGCCATCCGCGTTGGGACGCTCAGCGGACGGATTTAATCCAAGCGATCCGTTTCACGTCGGCGGATCACCTGATCACGTTCGTGCAGGGCATCCAGAAAGCGGCTGCCGTGGATTCGCACGTGGTGCCTGAGCCGTGGGATATGCCCGGCTATGAGCATCCCGTCATTATGGCGGCTGGGACTTTCATCCAGGGCGGCAGCCTGGAGCTGTCCGCCGATGCTCCGATCCGCGAGCCGTTCATCGCGTATATGCAGGGAGGACTTACCTATTCACATTGTAAGTTAGGGGTGCTTACGGCAATCCAACATATGGTAGACAAGGGATTGCTTTGAAAAATAAGTCTGTGAACAAACCTTACACTCCTTGACACGTTTTTGTTACTTAGGTACAATATAGGAGAGGTACTTAACTTTGCAGGAGTGATTAGCATGAGTGATGAAATACGTAGAAATATGGCGTTATTCCCTATCGGGATCGTCATGAAGCTGACGGATCTAACCGCAAGACAAATTCGATATTACGAGCAGCATGAGCTTATTATTCCAGCCAGAACAGGCGGCAATCAACGACTTTACTCCTTTAATGATGTTGAACGACTACTTGAAATTAAAGATTTGATTGAAAAAGGCGTGAACATCGCAGGGATCAAGCAGGTGCTCATCCCCGTCGATAAAGATTCGGAAGATGCTACGATTTTGAACGAGCATACGGAAGTTAAACGTAAGGAACTAACCGACTCCCAACTGCACAAAATGCTTAAACAGCAGTTGATAGGCGGGGGCAAGCGTCCGGATCAGGTTTCCCTCATCCAAGGACAGCTTTCCCGTTTTTATAAATAACACTCCGTAAGCGCTTGTAAAATGAGAGGAGAATGAACGTGACTTACAACAACAACTATACCAAAGAAGATATTTTGCGCATTGCTAGAGAACAAAATGTTCGCTTCATTCGCTTGCAGTTTACGGACTTGATGGGAAGTATCAAGAACGTTGAGATTCCTTTCAGCCAGCTTGAAAAAGCGTTAGACAACAAAATGATGTTTGACGGTTCTTCCATCGAAGGTTATGTGCGTATTGAAGAGTCTGATATGTACCTGTACCCGGATTTGGATACATGGGTGATCTTCCCTTGGGTAACGGAAAGCAAAGTGGCTCGCTTGATCTGCGATATCTATTTGCCGGATGGGCGTCCATTCCCTGGCGATCCTCGCGCTATCTTGAAAACAGCGCTGAAGCAAGCGGAAGAACTCGGCTACACAGCGATGAATGTTGGTCCTGAACCGGAGTTTTTCTTGTTCAAAACCGATGAAAAAGGTAATCCGACGACTGAACTGAACGATCAAGGCGGATACTTTGATTTGGCTCCGATGGATCTCGGTGAAAACTGCCGTCGCGATATCGTGCTAACGCTGGAAGAAATGGGCTTTGAGATTGAAGCATCTCACCATGAAGTAGCTCCTGGTCAGCACGAAATCGACTTCAAATATGCGGATGCGATTAAAGCGGCCGATCAAATTCAAACGTTTAAACTCGTTGTCAAAACCGTTGCTAGACAGCATGGTCTACATGCTTCCTTTATGCCTAAGCCATTGTTCGGCATGAACGGTTCTGGCATGCACTGTCACCAATCCTTATTCAAAGGTGAAACCAATGCGTTTTACGATGAGTCCGACAAGTTAGGTTTAAGTAATGTTGCAAGACATTATATGGCAGGTGTACTTCGCCATGCCCGTTCCTTTGCAGCGATTACGAACCCTACGGTTAACTCCTATAAACGTCTCGTACCTGGCTACGAAGCACCTTGTTACGTCGCATGGTCTGCGAGCAACCGTAGTCCGATGATTCGTATCCCGGCTTCCCGCGGCTTAAGCACGCGCGTTGAAGTTCGTAATCCGGATCCGGCTGCGAACCCATACTTGGCGCTTGCTGTTATGCTTGCGGCTGGCCTGGACGGCATCAAAAACAAAATGCAGCTGCCTCCTCCAACGGATCGTAACATTTATGTGATGACGGAAGAAGAGAGAGAAAGCCAAGGCATTCCAAGCTTGCCACTCAACTTGAAACAAGCTTTGGACGAGCTGCTGCGCGATGATGTTATCTGCGACACATTAGGCGAACATGCTTTAGCACATTTCTATGAGCTCAAAGAAATCGAGTGGGATATGTACCGCACCCAAGTACACCAATGGGAAAGAGATCAATATCTGTCCTTGTATTAAGATCATTAGCAACGTTTGAAAACTAGATAAGATAGCCCGTCATGATTCAGGCGCGTCCTGAACTGATGGGCTTTTTCATGCGAAGGAGCAGGAACTCATATGGATAACTTTTTAGTCAACTTAGAGAAATATGCGGAATTAGTGGTAAAAATTGGCGTTAATTTGACCAAAGGTCAAGACCTAATGATTGAGTCGCCGATCGAATGCTTGGACTTGACGCGCCTCATTGTTAAGAAGGCTTATGAGGCTGGAGCGAACTATGTGCAGGTGAATTGGCAAGATGATTTCCTGACGCGTGCGCGCTTAGAGACGGCTCATGATGATGCACTCGACTACTACCCAGTGTGGTACACGGATATGTTGGAGCGTTTTGTTGAGAATGGCGGCGCACTTCTGAATATTAAGGTGCCGGATCCAGATTTGTACGCCGGCATTGAACCTGGTGTGATTTCCAGAGCTTCCAAAGCTATGGCAACAGCACGGTCAAAATATCAAAAATATGTAAGAACGAGCACGTTCAGCTGGTGCTTAATTAAAGCTCCGACTGCTGCTTGGGCTTCCAAAGTGTACGCGGATCTTCCTGAAGAAGAGCGGATGGATGCGATGTGGGACGCTATTTTCCGGTTCAATCGTGTGTATGAAAACGATCCGGTTAGCGCATGGCGTGCACATATTGAGCAGTTGAAGCGCGTTCGCAAGGTGCTGAACGATAAGCAATATGCAGCGTTGCAATATCGGGCCGCTGGGACAGATTTGCGCGTAGAGCTGCCAGATGGCCATATTTGGCTTGGAGGGGATAAGGCGAACGCAAGAGGGATTCGCTTTGTTGCGAATATGCCGACGGAAGAAGTATTTACGATGCCCAAACGGACAGGTGTTAACGGGACGGTTACAAGTACCATGCCGCTGAATGTGAATGGCGCATTGGTTGATAAGTTTTCGTTCAAGTTTGAAGATGGTAAGGTCGTAGATTATAAAGCAGAGGTCGGCCATGAGCATTTGACCAGGTTATTGGAAATGGACGAAGGGGCTCGCTATTTAGGCGAAGTCGCACTTGTTCCCTATGATTCGCCGATATCCAATCTAAAACGGATTTTTTACAATACAGGCATTGATGAAAATGCCTCTTGTCACCTTGCTTTGGGCAGCTGTTATCCGATCAATATGAAGGATGGGGCTTCTTTATCCAACGAGGAGCTGAAAGTAAGAGGCGGGAACACAAGTCTTATCCACGTGGATTTCATGATTGGGACGGCTGATCTTGAGATTGACGGTGTGCTTCAGGATGGCAGTTTGGAGCCTATTTTCCGTCAGGGGAATTGGGCGCTTGCGTTTTAGAAAAAGCGTGAGTAAACACGAACCTTTGACCAGTAAAAAAAACGAGGGACAAAATGTCCTTCGGTTTTTTTGTTCTATAGGGGGAACTAAACTCCCTTATTTGTAAGAAAAAGCACCTTTTGGAGACGCCTTAGCTGGATTTGGGATTGGTGTGTACAAATGCTACACAAAAAGGACCGTCAGGATAGTTCACCTGACGGTCCTTCTTAGTCTTACATATCGCGGAATAATCCAATGACACGCCCTAGAATCGTAACATTTTTCAAGAGAATTGGCTTCAAAGCAGAGTTTTCCGGTTGAAGACGGATATGATCCTTCTCTTTGTAAAAACGTTTGACCGTAGCTTCGTCGTCTTCCGTCATCGCGACAACGATGTCACCGTTGTTCGCTGTCTGTTGCTGCTTGACGATGACATAATCGCCGTTATGTATGCCGGCTTCGATCATACTGTCTCCCATGACGCTAAGCATAAACACATTGTTATCTCCGACCATGCTGACTGGAAGAGGGAAGTAGTCTTCGATGTTCTCTGTCGCCGTAATCGGCACCCCAGCGGTTACTTTACCTACGAGCGGAACACGTGCAACGGAAACAGCGAAATGAGTCTCGGCACCGTCTAAGCCAAGAATCTCGATAGCCCGAGGTTTTGTTGGATCTCGACGAATCAAACCTTTCTTCTCAAGACGCTCCAAATGCCCGTGAACGGTTGAACTGGAGGCTAGTCCGACAGCCTCGCCGATCTCACGTACGGAAGGCGGGTAACCCTTATCTTTCACTTCGTTCTTAATGTATTCTAAAATAGCTTGTTGACGCTGTGAAATCTTACTCAATAGTTATCACTCCAATACTGGGAATCATTACCCAAAGTATAACATAGAACCCGAGTTCGTACAAACATAAGTTCGAATAAATCGTTGACTCAAACGTATGTTCGTGTTATTCTAAAAACAGAACAAATGTTTGGGGGATGATTACTCATGTATATGGCCTACTCACACACTACAAATTCACGCACACCTCATAGATTAACTACCGCGTCCAAAGGGATTGCAAGCAAATTACGCAATACGAAAACAATCATTCGGTTTCTTTTCATTGCATTAATTCTGGGGACTGTGTTCTCATTCGGTGCCATGGTACAAGCTTATGCAGCGGCGTCTTCGCCGACGAGCAGCTTATCAAATCACGCTGAGACCAAGAAAGTTATTCAGGAGCAAGTTGTCATTCAAGAGGGGGATACGCTCTGGGGCATTGCGACAGCTCATAAGAAAAATGGAGAGAACATTCGTTCTTATATAGATGAGATTAAGACGAAAAATCATTTAACTACGAGCTCCTTGAAAGAAGGACAGGTTTTATTGCTCCCTTAATCATTGCTTTCCTATGGAATGGAAATAGACTAATAGAGGCTAGGAATTATTCCTATGCCTCTTTTTGTTGTTTTCTTGACATTCCACTAGAGGGATGGCAAAGTAATAGTCATATTGAATTTTTGAACTGGAGGATCACTATGAGTGACAGTATGGAAAAAAACATCGAACGCATTAATGAGCTTGCTCGTAAAGCGAAAACCGTTGGCTTAACGGATGCGGAAATCGATGAACGAAATGAACTGAGAAAAAAATATATTGAGGCTTTCCGAGGCAATCTTAAAGTTCAACTTGATTCCATCAAGTTCACGGACGAAGAGTAGTTGCTTTTTCACATAGAAACAACATTCAAAGGGGAAATGAATGATGACGTTGAAGGCTGTACTTTTTGATTTAGACGATACGCTCTTGTGGGATGACCGCAGTGTACAAGAAGCTTTTGAAGCTACTTGCGCGGAAGCAGCCAAACACGCGGCGGTGAATCCAGTAGAATTGGAAGCCGCTGTTCGTAAAGAAGCCCGTGCTTTATACGAATCCTATGAACCTTTTCCGTTCACCAAGATGATTGGTATTAATCCGTTTGAAGGACTTTGGGCTAATTTCACGCAAGGTGAAAATGAGAATTTTCGCAAGTTGGAAGCATTAGCGCCAGGCTATCGCACGGAAGCGTGGACCCGTGGACTTCGCGCGTTAGGCGTAGAAGATTCAGAGCTAGGCTACAAGCTCGGCGAGCTTTTTCCTGCTGAACGCCGCAAGCGACCATACGTTTATGAAGAAACGTTCCGTGTGTTGGATGCATTGAAGGGTAACTACAAGCTGCTTCTCCTAACAAACGGATCGCCTGATCTTCAAAAAGAAAAATTAGCTGGCGTACCAGCTATTACGTCCTATTTCGATCATATTGTCATTTCCGGGGAATTTGGTGTGGGTAAACCGGACGTTTCTATTTTCCACCATGCGCTGGAACTTCTGGGGATCAAACCGGAAGAAGGGATCATGATCGGTGATAAATTGACGACAGATATCCTTGGTTCCGGACGTGTAGGCATGCGCAATATTTGGATCAATCATCATGGGCTACAAAGTGGAGACGAGATTGTTCCTGCTAATGAGGTATCGCGCTTAGAGGAAGTTTTACAGATTATCGCTAATGCTGAATAGAGCATAACGAAAAGCCCAACGGCGGTTTGGACAAGGAGTCCTGCGCTGTTGGGCTTTCTTCTAAGATAAAGTATTAGGCTTTGATGAAAGTAGGATCTTCCACGTTATAAGCGACCCATCCATCTTTTTCAATGAAAAGACGTACGGCAACGATTTGACGATTATCCATCAATGTAAAGAAGTGGTTCGTGTTCTCAGGAACCGAGATGACATCTCCTGGCTCAAGTTCAACATCGAAATAACCGAGTTCCTCGGATTTAATGATGAAGATCCCTTTACCAGAAACGATAGCGCGAATCTCATCTTCTGTGTGTGTATGAACTTGCTCAAACTTCGTAAGCAGTTCTTCGATATTCGGTGTAGCATCGGAAAGGGAGATAACATCCCAGATTTCGTAACCGCGTCTAGCCGCCAAATCACGGATTTCCGGCTCATAAGTGCTGATGATTTGAGCTTTCTCTTCATCATTTAGTACGAATTTCTCGCGCAGTTCTTCAGGAAGCTTGTTCGCATCCCAATGTTCATATACAACTTCTTGGCTATCCAAGAAGGCTTTGACTTGCTCTTCGCCTTCGATTCGTTCATTCGTATTGCGAATTCTAATTTGTGCCATGCAGCATCCCTCTTTCTTAGTAAATATACTTGTATTATAGTGGAAATGGTGTGCGCTGTCGATGCAAGATCATAAGTTTACCCGATAAAACCTATAGGTTTTTATGATAATTCAAAATCTTTTCATAGAAGCCGTATTCTGTTACACTAAATCTTAACATAATTTGTCGATTATTTATTATCTATCGCTTCAGGATAAGTTGAAAGGGAGTCATTTCATGTCTAAACCACCGATTCAAGAGCAGCTAAAGAAAAAGATCATGATCCTCGATGGCGCCATGGGTACCATGATTCAGCAAGAGAATTTAACAGCTGAAGATTTCGGAGGCGATGATTTAGACGGCTGTAATGAAATTCTATGCGTAACTCGCCCGGATGTGATTCGTAAGATTCATGAAGCTTATTTCGCCGCAGGCGCGGATATGATCGAAACGAACACATTTGGAACGACAAGTGTAGTACTTGCCGAGTATGATTTGCAAGACCGTCACCGCGAGTTGAATCTCGCTGCAGCCAAGTTGGCGATCGAGGCAGCAAACAAATATTCAACGCCGGAATGGCCGCGATATGTCGTAGGCGCTATGGGGCCAACGACCAAAACGTTATCAGTGACCGGAGGCGTCACGTTCGACCAGCTGGAGGAAAGCTATTACGAACAAGCTTTAGCGTTATGTGAAGCTGGGGTCGATGCGATTCTTCTGGAAACATCGCAAGATACACTGAATGTGAAAGCGGGAAGCATTGGTATTCGTAGAGCTTTCGAGAAGTTGGGCTTCGAGCTTCCGATTATGATCTCGGGAACGATTGAACCAATGGGAACAACACTTGCTGGGCAAAATATCGAGTCGTTCTATATTTCACTTGAGCATTTGAAACCTATTTCTATGGGATTGAACTGTGCTACAGGCCCTGAGTTCATGCGGGATCACATTCGAACGCTGGCGGGTATTGCGGAGACCGCAATCAGCTGTTATCCCAACGCCGGATTGCCGGATGAGAATGGTCATTATCATGAATCGCCGGAATCCTTGGCCAAGAAAATGGCCGGTTTCGCCGAGCAGGGCTGGCTTAATATTGCCGGCGGATGCTGTGGAACAACACCTGAGCACATTCGTGCTATGGCTGAAACACTTAGCGTTTACAAACCTAGAATGGAATATGGGACACATTTACCCGCTGTTTCGGGGATTGAAACCTTATTTATCGAACCTGAGAACCGTCCCATCATGGTTGGTGAACGAACGAATATTTCGGGCTCGCGTAAATTCAAGCGCTTGATTAAAGAAGGCAAATTTGAAGAAGGTTCGGAAATTGCGCGTAATCAAGTGAAAAACGGAGCACACATCATCGATATCAACTTGCAGGACACGGATATTGATGAGGCTTACGCGGTAGAAGAGTTCATGCAGCAGGTGGTCAAAAAGGTGAAGGTGCCTTTAATGATTGACTCCACGTATGATCACATTATCGAGCTAGGGCTTAAATATTCGCAAGGTAAAGCGATTATTAACTCCATTAACCTCGAAGATGGCGAATCGAAATTTGCCGGGATTTTACCTCTTATTCATCGATATGGCGCGGCGGTTGTTTGTATTCTCATTGATGAACGGGGCCAGGCTGTATCGCGCGAAGCGAAGATTGAAGTAGCAACGCGTGCTTATGAATTGCTAACTGAGAAATACGGGATGAATCCGGAGGATATCATTTTTGATCCAAATATGTTCCCTGTCGGTTCGGGAGATCCGCAGTATATCGGTTCTGCAGTGGAAACAATCGAAGGAATCAAGCTGATTAAAGAGAAATATCCAAGAGCCAAAACCATTCTTGGTTTGAGTAATATCTCATTCGGATTACCGGATGCTGGACGCGAAGTGTTGAACTCGGTTTATTTGTACCATTGTACAAAAGCCGGCCTTGATTATGCGATTGTGAACACAGAGAAGTTGGAGCGTTATGCCTCTATTTCAGAGGAAGAACGTCAACTGGCTGAGGAACTGATTTACAATACGAATGATGAGACTTTGGCGAAATTTGTCGCACATTTCCGTGAGAAGAAGGTCGAGAAGAAGGAGAAGATCTCCAATCTGACCTTGGAAGAGCGCCTTGGTTCTTATGTGGTAGAAGGCACGAAGGAAGGGTTAATTCCAGATCTGGAGATTGCGCTGCAAACTTATTCACCTCTTGAAGTCATTAATGGACCGCTTATGAGAGGGATGGAGGAAGTAGGCCGCCTTTTCAATGGAAATGAATTGATTGTTGCTGAAGTTCTTCAAAGTGCTGAGGTCATGAAAGCATCCGTTAGTTATTTGGAACCTTTTATGGAGAAATCCGAAACAGCTGTCAAAGGTAAAATTATTTTGGCAACCGTTAAAGGTGATGTGCATGATATCGGTAAAAATTTGGTCGAAATTATTTTGTCGAACAATGGCTACAAGATTGTAAACCTTGGGATCAAAGTACCGCCTGAGCAAATTATAGAAGCACAGCGCAAAGAAAACGCAGATGCTATCGGTTTATCGGGTCTATTGGTAAAATCCGCTCAGCAGATGGTTATTACCGCACAAGATTTGCGTACTGCAGGTGTAGATGTGCCGATTCTGGTTGGTGGCGCCGCGTTGACACGGAAATTCACCAAAACTCGTATTCAACCGGAGTACGAAGGTGTAGTTCTCTATGCGAAGGATGCCATGGACGGTCTGGATATCGCCAATCGATTAAGCGATCCTGAGCAGCGTAAACGTCTCATCCAGGAGCTAAGAGAAAATCTGGAATCCGATGTTATGGATACAGGCAAGAAGGAAGAGAAACTGCCGCAGCTTACGCGCGTGAGTTCATCTGCTGTGTCCAAGGATTTGCCTGTACAAGTGCCGCAAGATACAGAGCGCCATATCATGAGAGATTACCCGATTAGCCATCTTATGCCTTATGTGAACATGCAAATGCTGCTCGGCCATCATCTCGGTCTCAAAGGGAAGGTTGAAGCCCTGCTTAGCGATAGGGATACGAAGGCCATGCAGCTAAAAGATACAGTCGATTCAATTCTGTACGCTGCTCAAAATAACGGGATCATTAAAGCGCATGGTATGTACCGTTTCTTCCCGGCGCAATCAAGCGGAAACGATGTGATTGTCTACGATCCGCAAGATCACAGCAAAGTTCTTGAGACCTTCACGTTCCCGCGTCAAGACAAAGAACCGTATCTGTGCTTAGCTGACTATTTGAAGTCCGTAGAGAGCGGTCAGATGGATTATGTAGGCTTCTTGCTTGTGACAGCTGGGCATGATATTAATGAGCTGGCTAGGGAATGGCGTGATAAAGGGGATTACTTGAAATCCCATGCACTGCAAGCGACTGCACTAGAAGTAGCGGAAGGCTTTGCAGAGCGCATCCACCATATTATGAGGGATGTATGGGGGATCGCAGATCGCGTCGATATGACGATGCAGGAGAGATTTGGAGCCAAATACATTGGCCAACGATTCTCATTCGGTTATCCGGCATGTCCGAATCTCGAAGATCAAGCCAAGCTATTCAATCTTCTGAAACCGGAAGATATTGGCGTTGAGCTGACAGAATCCTTCATGATGGAGCCGGAAGCGTCGGTATCGGCTATCGTGTTTGCCCACAAAGAAGCGCGTTATTTCAATGTAGGCTAAGAAAAGTTATGGCATAAAGCGAGGCAGCTTGCTCGAACACTATGTTCGGCAGCGACCTCGCTTTCCGTGTTACCAACTGTGATTTTCAGAGAGATTGGGGTTTTGGAACGTGGAACTTTATTTTTTGGGAACAGGGGCAGGCATGCCTTCCAAGCAGCGTAATGTTACATCGATTGCTCTTAACTTGCTGGATGAACGGGGGACCTATTGGTTATTTGACTGTGGTGAAGGCACCCAACAGCAAATTATGAACTCTCCCGTAAAGCTCGGGCGTACGGAGATGCTGTTCATCACACATTTGCATGGAGACCATTTATACGGACTGCCAGGCTTATTAACCAGCCGCTCGTATTTGGGTGGCGATACACCGCTTACGATGTTTGGCCCTCCGGGGCTCAAACGATTTGTTGACACGGCTCTTGAAGTTAGCGGCGCGCATCTGACCTATGCACTGAAGATTGTGGAAATCGAGGAGGAGGGACTCCTGTTCGAAGATGACACCTTCTTGGTTGAGACTGCGCGTTTGGAGCATCGCATCGAATGTTTCGGATATCGGATCATCGAGAAGGATCAACCCGGGAAGCTGATGTTGGATAAGTTGACGGAGCTAGGTATCCCCGCCGGGCCAATCTACGGGAAGCTTAAGCAAGGGCAGACGGTTCAGCTTGAGGATGGACGCACGCTGCATGGCGCCGATTTCTTGGGTGCGCCGATTCCCGGACGCATCGTCGTCATACTCGGTGATACGCGCTACTGCAGCGGGGCTCAGCTTTTGGCTCGAGGCGCCGATGTACTTGTACATGAGGCGACATTTGCTATGGATAAGCAGGAATTAGCTTATTCTTTCGATCATGCGACCTCAACGGATGCGGCGCGGATTGCACAGGAAGCAGGAGTGAATGCCTTGATCATGACGCACATTAGTTCGCGCTACCAAGGAGACGCTGTGCTGGAACTGCTGCAAGAAGCACAGCATCATCACAGCAACAGTCATATTGCCAAAGACTTTTGGAGCTTTGATGTGCCTCGAAAAGGATAAGCAACACGAGATGGGACTATTTCGGAAGGTCAGAATTGACCGAATGGATAGTCTCTTTTTTTATCCCGGTGGGTCTTGTCCATAGTCGGAAAAAGTCATTTTCGTAATTTTTGCTCATACACTATCCAAAAGGTGTGTAGACTGAGGTGACGAAATGGGGATTCCAGCAGCAGAAATACTGCTTTCTATCTTTATGTCCTCGATTTTTTATGTTATGTTAAGGGAAATACGAAATGCTTATAAAGATTCTGGATGAACCGGTTTTTGAGCGGAAAGGGAGACAACATGCTTGGTTTTGCGATTTTATTAGCTTTTAATTTCATAGGGTATGTAATCCAAATGGGCCTGCACCTGCCGCTACCTGGCAACGTGATCGGGCTCATACTATTTACAGCGGCTTTATTCGCTAAGCTTGTTAAACTTGAATGGGTGGAAGAAGCCGCGTCGCTGCTGACCAGGCATATGATGCTTTTTTTTATCCCCTATACGGTGGGTATTCTCTTGTTTCTACCTATTATTGGTGCCAATCTGGTTGCGATATGTGGTGGCATCGTTGGTGCAACGGCCGTCGTGCTTATCGTTACGGGTTGGGTATCTTCCAAGCTAGGTAAGGAAGGGGAAAAATATGGCGGGTAATATGCTTCAGCATCCCTTATTCGGTTTAACTTTAAGCGTTCTGATTTATGCGTTCGCTAATGTGATGTATCAGCGATGGCGGTTTATGCATCCGCTTTTTGTATGTACAGGACTTATTATTCTTATTTTAGTTGGATTTCGAATTCCTTTTGAAGACTTTAAACGAGGGGCGGATGTTCTCACTCTTCTTCTTGGACCAGCAACCGTTGCTCTAGGTGTCCCGTTGTATAAATACAGATCCTTAATCCGATCCAATTTAAAGCGTGTTATGCTTAGCGTATTGGCAGGATCCATCACTGGTATACCATCGAGCGCAGCTATTGTTGGACTTCTTGGCGGCAGCCAGTCCATTATTCTTAGCATGCTGCCTAAGTCAGTTAGCTCGCCAATCTCGATTGAAATCGCTACGCGGTTAGGGGCGATCCCGGAGCTTACAGCCGTTCTGACGACAATGACGGGTCTGTTTGGAAGCATGTTTGGCACACGTTTGTTGAATTGGTTGAAGATAACAGACGACATCTCCATCGGGATTGCTTTGGGAACGGCCGCGCATGGCATTGGGACAGCGAAAGTCGTCAAAGATTCAGAGCAGCAGGGTGGTTTTGCCGGGCTGTCCATGGCGATCTGTGGCATCATGACATCCATTTTATTCATACCGATCTATTACTGGCTTCAATGACTTTGTGAATGAACAGGATAAACCGTATTTCGTCAAAGCGACGAATGCGGTTTATTTTCATTTTCCAAACATTACAATTTTTTTACAATACGAAAATGAAACCATAATAAACCTTTGCTACGATGGAACAGTGAGAATCCAGTGGAAAGGCGTGAAGAAGATGAGTGGACCCCTCCTGAATACGGCGCATCAGCAGGTCAAACTAGCGGTTAGGCTTGCAAGCAGCGCAGATGAAATTGAGCAGGCCATGAGACTAAGGTATCAGGTTTTCGTTGAAGAAGAGAAAAACATGCGAATGCTCAATGAGGAAGGTCTTGAAAAAGACGCTTATGATGCGTACTGCGATCATCTCATTGTGAAAGATTTGGACACAGATCAGGTTGTAGGTACTTACCGTCTGCTTCCAGGAGATCGTGCCCTCCAAGGTATAGGCTTTTATTCGGAGACCGAATTTAATTTAGCGGCTTATGCCGCATATAAAGAACAGACGCTAGAGCTAGGGCGCAGCTGCATTGCACCGGAGTATCGCGGCGGGAAAACGATTCAGCTTTTATGGGAAGGGATTGCCGGTTACATTACGGAGCGAAATTACACGCATTTAATTGGCTGTGCCAGTGTACATATGAGCAATTTAGAAGATTTAAATCTAATTTATACAATGCTGCTTCAAAAACAAGTCATTACCAACCGGTACGGTATCGAACCGTTAGCCACGCATCGGATATCCGGGCTTGCTCGACTGGAAGTTGATTGTAATGAAAAAGATGTGTTTCGTAAGCTGCCTCCACTTATGAAGGGGTATCAATGGCTCGGCGCTGAAATTGGCGGCGATCCGGCCTATGATGAGCTATTTGAGAGCGTTGATTTTTTCATCATTTTGGAAAAAGAGCGGGTTACAAGACGGTACAAACGTCATTTTCTAACAACGTAGGCAAGGAGGATTTGCTTTGTATGATTGGATCGCCAAACTAACTTCAGACGAACAAAAACTGGCGCGTATCGAACACAAGCTGCGAATCATTCCGCTTTGGGTTTTGCATGCGGTGTGTGCGTTTATCTCTTTTGTCGGTCATTTTGCTTTGCGTAGCTTAGTTAGACGAGTGGAACATAATATGGCCGATTTGCTTGATGAAAAGCCGAAACGAGCCATTCGTGCGATTTCCAAGAATTATATGGAAAATGTTGTGTTTACGCTTGTTGAGATTCTTTTCTTATCTAAGCGACTGTTAAAACTGCAAACGCATCATTTCGATGTGCTTGGCGAAGAGAACCTCCGAGAAGCTCAAAGCCGATCGAACGGAAAGGGTTTTATCGTCTATACGCCGCATATAGGCAACTTTTTTTATTACTATTGGTATTTGACCCGGAAATATGATTGTCTGACCGTCGCTTCAGCAGGCAGTCAGGAGCTTAGACCGCTTTATCTGAAATTTGCTGCCATGGGCTGCAAGGGACTGGATTATGACAGTGTCCCTCCTCTGGAGCTGTATCGGACCTTAAAGAAGCATTTGCAGAACGGTGGGGTCGTTTTTCTGCTCGGGGATTTCTGGCGCGCTTCCTTTCCGTTATCCCGTTTCTTCGGGAGGTTGACTCGCACGCCTGAGGGTGCGGCTATGCTTGCTCATGATTTGCGAATACCTATTGTACCTTTTTACGGGTATCGCACCCGCGGTTTCAACCACAAGCTCATTTTTGGTTCGCCTCTTGAACTGCAAGCTGAGTTATCCGGGCGTATCGCACGTGCTGAAGTGAACCTGCTGCTGAACGGTTTCATGGAGCGAGCCATCCGTGAGCAGCCGGGTTCTTGGTTTTATTGGTTCAATGTGCACGAACGTTGGGAAGAAACATCTGTCACAAATGCTGATCAAACGACATCATCTGAAGTAGGATAGCACTCAATGACAAAGGATGGGTGATTGACACATGGACACAGGAAGCCATTTATTGTTCGGCGTCACCTTAGCAGGACTCGCTTGTTTGGAGCCTGTCGTATCGCAAGATCCGAATTTGACCCATGCAATTCTGGCCGGAACGCTCATTGGATCACATGCCCCTGATTTTGATACGATCGCAAGAATCAAAGGGTATACGAACTATTTGCGTGTTCATCGAGGAATTACCCATTCCTTGCCGGCACTCTTTATTTGGCCGATTGTGCTCAGTTTGCCTCTTGCAGCTATCTTTGGGGTATGGGATCATTTGTTTAGCCTGTATATGTGGACTTTGTTGGCTGTTGTTTTTCATGTGTTTCTGGACTTATTTAACGTCTATGGCGTGCAGTGTCTCCGGCCGTTCTCTTCCAAATGGCATCATCTCGATACCCTCTGTCTTTACGAACCTTTCCTGTTCGTCCTGCATACCTTTGGCGTTCTTATTTGGATTTTAGTTTGGCACGGCAGCGGGGGGCTTCATATCGGGGAGATGTTCGCGTTGATATACGTGGCGACCTTCTTTTATATTGCCATTCGGAGCGAACAGCGGAAACGATTTGTTAAATTGGTGAAAAAGGAACTGAATCTGGAAGACGGAATATGCCATCTCATTCCCAGTCTCAGTTGGTTCCGTTGGCAATTCGTTATCGAGAGTGATACGCGGTTTTACTTGGGCGAAATTCGGGATGGTTCTGTCGTGACTGAAGTGGAATATAGCAAAATTGACTATAGCCAGGAACAGTCACACCCGATCGTGCAAGCTACCTTGGCTACAGATGGCGTCCGTGCCTTCCTGCACTTCGCGCAGCGCATTCATGTGTGCTGGACCGAGAAAACGGACGGCTATGAAGTGCAGTGGCGAGATGTCCGTTTTTGGCATCAACGAAAGCTTCCTTTCGGGGTCAACGTTCATCTGGATCGCGACATGAACGTGGTCAGCGACACGCTGGGATGGGATAAAAAAGCGTGGGACCCGCCTTATGTCTGAGGACGAGAACAACTTAAGAAGCTTTGCTCCTATAAGGGAGTGAGGCTTTTTTTACATTTCGGGAAAGGGACACAAATTGAGTCTGTTTGTCATTTTTTATGCAGGAAATCAGTGTTTGGAGTCGAAAATATGGTACAATAGTCCTATATTAAAAGTCCTATATTTGCAGATGCGTGACATATTGAAATTAATAATCTTAGGAGCATATGAGATGAATAGAAGAGAGCCCCGTGAAGAGGGATTTACGCTGATAGAGGTTTTGGCTGCGACGGTCATATTGTCTGTGGCTTCCATGGCGATGCTGGCGTTTTTCATTAACGCGATGTCGTATAACAAAGGGAATCAGAATAAAACGGTGATGGTGAATTTGGCTAGGAACGCTTTGTTTTATATGGAGAAGCAGAACTATGCTACGATACATAATTATTTTATTGATTCTAGTACGGGTGACCTAAAGGGTAATCTAGATATTTCACCCAAGAACTGCAGTACTAGAAATATTTGTGATAAACCTGATTTACAAAATTTATTTCTAAATCCGAATATGAAGCTCCTCTGGGATGTGCTTAACCCCAAGGTAAATGATATTGAATATCAAATATCCGTGTCTTATCAGGTAGATATTACAAATGAGTTGAAAGATGATCCTGTAAAAAAAGGGATGGCGAATTATTTGCTGCCTATTCATGTTGAAGTGACTGTCAAAGATAACAACGTGAATAACGGAAGAAATAAACCTGTCATTGTGGAGGGCTATATTGCAAATGAGTCGATTCGTTAACAGCATCAAAGAGCAAAAGGGTTACTCGCTGGTCGAGCTCATTGCTGCTTTAAGCATTTTCTCTTTGATAGCTGGATCCATTTATGGGGTGATTAATTTTGGTTTCAAAGCTTATGATCGAGTGAATGTCGAGAATTCTCTGCGGGATGAAGGCGATATCATTATGTCGGCGATTATGAGTGAGTTTTATACACAAGGCCCCGAAACCGTTGAGAATTTCAGCACGAACAGTGAAACGGAAAATGGCATTTTGATGCATATAAAAACAAACGATGTAAAAGGTGAGCATGTATCAGTTCGCCATGTGGTTGTTGACAACACGGACCATAAAGTTTACATCTATAACGATCAGAAAACGGCTAGCAGTGCTATAGAATTAAAATCTCAAGTTATGAGCGATTCTATGATTCACATTAACAGCTGTACAAATGGATGTACGAACGGGCTTATTAATGTCACATTGGAATTAAGTCAGACTTCTAAAGGAAGAGATCACAAGCTCAAGCTGCAAAGCCAGTTCGGTTTCTAAGGAGGAGTAGCATGTTTCGCGAGGAGCGCGGTTCAGCATTGCTGTTAGTTTTATTTATGGTTCTTATTTTTTCGATATTAGGTTTGGCTGTGTTGAGTGCAAGCATAGGCGGTGCAACAAGAACGGAGACGAAGCAAAAGGATGTTCAAAGTTTGCATTTGGCTGAGAAGGCGTTGAATGAGGCTGCTGCTTATATCATGTCCGATTTTGAAAGTCAGGATGGCGTTAACATTGATGAAGTTCAAAATAGGTTGGATGACATTACAGTGAAGTTAAATGGGAGAGCGACCAGTACTTTATTGGATCATGATGTAGGTGCAGCCAGAGGGAAAATACATAGTATCGAATTCAAAGAAAATAAAAAAGAGGACAGCTCGCTGAATTATAAAATTACGATTGATGCTGAAGCTACTGTGAATAATGTCACGCGTCTACTTACCCAGGATATTATTTTGGACACGTTTCCAGATTCACTGAAATATGCGATGGGTTCGGAAGGAACTGTGCTGATTAATGGATCGCCTTATATCATCGGGGATATTTATGCGGGAGAAGCATTAAAGGTCAAAAATGAAGCTGAATATTTGTACCTTGGTACGCCGTTATATCAGTCGACTAAATTCCCGAAGTTGGAGGGAAGCGCCTACGTTCAAAAGAATGCATCCGGGGACGGGTTAAATGCTTATTATTGTGAGACGGTAAGCGCAACAGTTTCTCAAACCAGTCCGCAATGTGACACACTTGAAAATGTCGGCAACAGCAATAGTGGTTATAAAAGTATTAGTGAAGAAGAGGGAGAGGGCGTAAAAACAATCAAAGAGGTGCTGACTAGCACGGATCCTGCGAATATTCATGTCAAAGATCAGAGCAAATTTGCAGGGATAGAAGTCAACGAAGCCTTCGTGGATAAAATGGTTCAGGCCATCGGGAAAGATATTGCAGATCCAGATGGACAAAGAATGAAGGTGAAGACGGCGTTGGCGTCCAGAGACAGTCTTACGGACTTGAGTCCATGGATGGAAATTATTGATCCGCTGGATGAAGTAGCGCCTGATCCTGCTAATGCTCCTAAGTATGCCGCCTATGAGGCGAAGAAGAGCAGTCTTATTAGCTTGTTTTCATCCGAGCTTGAGAATACGATAATGTATAATGGCAATTTAACGATAGATGGCGGCGAGGTATTCAGTAAATTGCTTTACAAAGAAAGTGTGAAAAACCCCGTTCCTGTTAATTTAAATAAAAGCAGCTGGTTCATTGTAAATGGTGATTTAACGATTAAAAATACGAATATAGATAAAGGCACCCTTGACATTAAAGCTAATATACTGGTTACAGGTAATCTATCTATACATAACACCGTTAATATGGATTCCACCATCTACACGTTAGGTAAAACGGAGATTGTGGATGCTTCTATTTTAGGTTTGAAGGGGCTAGATGGTGAGGAGAAAGAGTTAGTTCTTATTTCTAAAGGTGCTATTGATATTTATCGCGTCAATTCGTTTCTTGATATTAAAGAACCTTTTCAGTACGATTCGAAGTCACCTGGAAACAAACCGGTGGAGACGCATGGTGCTAATCCTCCAATCTTAAAAGCTTTTTTCTACACGGATAGTGATGCAACGATTTATGGGGTAGGTTCCGTATTTTGGGTATATGGCGGCTTTTTTGCCAAAGGTAACTTGACAGTCAATGCCATTCGTGGGAATGCTACAGGCGGAGTAGAAAGTATTAAAATGGATGATCAAACACAAGTCACCTCGGAGAATCAGTCGCGTCTTATTATCGATTATAACAGTAAGATTTTTGAGAATCAGAAGGTTGGTTTGCCACGTGTTTCTAAGGTAGGCTTGACTGTAGGGAAGAAAAAGCAAGTAACGGAGTTTAAATGATACTGGTAAAAAAAGAGGCTGTCCCAATGTGATTGGGGCAGCCTCTTAGCGTTTTAATATCTGTCGTCAAACTCGATGACGTTCACCGTAATTTCGTCTTTCACCGTTTCATCGTCTTTATTCGTGACGGTAATCGTTGTTGACCCTTGCTTGAAGCTGGTTACCAGGCCATTGGAGTCAACATCAGCGATAGTCGAACTACTACTTTTCCATTGTAATTGACCATTTAGGTCATTAATCCATTCTTTTTTCCACTTGTTTGGCGTAACGGTTAGATATTTAAGTAAGTCAAACGATCTTTGAGCAGTTGTACCTTTTGCGTATAAAGTGATCGTCGAATCAGGAAGTTCCAACTTCGTCAGGTCTTGCCTCACGTAAACAACTTTGGCTGCTGTTTTGGAAGGGAAGCCAGGGCCTCCAGCCACGTCTACTTTGATTTGGATAGTGCCTTTCTTAAGCCCTATGAGTGTTACAGTTTGCTTGTTGTCATCGCCAACAATGGCAGCCTCACCATTTTCTTCAGGTTCACTGATTAAGCTCCACTTAAACTCATTGTTTAATGCTGTTGAAGGATTCAAAGCAGCCTTCAGCACGATGGACTCACCTTTGTCCATTGTAATAACAGAGATGCCGCTCTCAACACCGTCGATCATCCTGACAATGGCTAAGGATTCGACGGAGACGCTAAAGCTTTGCTTATACGTGATGTCTTTATCCGTAACAATGCTGACCGTTCCTGTTACTACGCCAACATTTTTACCTGTAAAGTCTCTGGAATCTTCTGCAGACTTCGATACATTTGCAAAAGACTGATTAGGGTTATCTAAAGCCCATGCGAAAGTCTTAGCTTTCTGATGTGAAGATCTCAACCATGCCCGAAGCGTTGTTGTTCCGGAGATATTTACGACTTTATCTCCATCAAATTCGACAGTAGGTTGAGCAACGGTGATCTTAGCGGAAGCAATAACACTTTGATCAGTTTTCGAAATAATCGTTACTTGTGTTGAACCTTCCGATATTGCTTGATAATTGCCTGAGTTATCTACTGTCAGCACGTTCACATCCGTTGACTTCCAGATAACATCCGAATTCAATTCTAACGGAGGTGTAATGGATGGTGATAGGCTACCGCTTTGGCCGACGTCAACGGTTTGATCATTCAGTTGCAGTGAAATGACGGTTACTTTAAAGCTGGCATCGTAGGAACTCCCTTGATCAGTGACCATATGTACGGTTCCGTTAATGATCCCAGGTTGCTTTCCGGTAAGAGTTCTCGTTGGACTCCCATCTACGCCGGTGAAATCTGCTTTCAATTTATCCTCATCTGAAACATTCCACGTCGTATAAGTAGGTGTTTCATTGAATGAACTTAGAAGAACTTGAAGCGTAATGGGTTGACCACCAATAAAGAGTTTATCAGGCCCGTTAACAGAAATTGATGGCTGTATGACTGTAATCGTCGCTGTGCCGGATAGATTCGTGCCATCCGTCGTGGTTGCTTTAATTGTAGCTGTACCAACAGCTACCCCTCGAGTATTTCCGTTAGAGTCGACTGTGACCACGTTTGGATTGTTTGATTCCCATGTAAGCACTTTAATACTTGCATTTGTAGGCTCGAAATTTGGTGTTAGAACATAAGATTGATTAACACGAATCGTAGCATTGTCTATTCTTACAGAAGCCACAGGAACTGCTGTAACGTTAACACTGAAATTTTTGGAATAAGTGCTTCCAATATTTGTTCTAATTGTAACTGAGCCATTCACCGTTCCTGCTTTGACACCAGTTAATACACGCTTGTAATCACCATCTGTTACAAAACTCGCTTTATCCTGATCGGGTGAACTCCAAGTAACGGATGCTACAGTTTCATTAATTGTTGAAAAAGTAGCTTCTAATGTAATCTTCTCTCCAATATTTACCGAAGTTGGCCCATTAACTGTCAGTGAAGGTTTAACTACAGTAACGGTAGCATTGGCTGTCAGATTGGATCCGTCTGTGGAATTAATGATAACTTTCGCTGTTCCTTCAGCTACGCCTGTAATGTTCCCTGAACTGTCTACGGTAACCAGATCGGACCGGTCTGTGCTCCAGGTCAAGTTGAGATTATCAGCATCGGACGGTGTATAGTTTGAATTTAATTTGATGGTTTCGCCAACGCGAATACTAGCGCTCCCTACATTAATTGATGTTAAAGGTATGAATATTTTTACTGTGTAATCTTTGGAATAAGTATTTCCTTTATCTGTTACAACGGTAGCTGTTACAGTCACGGTGCCTTTTTGTACACCATGTAAGATGCCAGTAAATTTATCGCTTACCGTGAAGTTCGCTTTGCTGGAATTTGAAGAACTCCATCTGACAGAAGTTACGTTCTCATTCACGGTTACCAGTGCTGCTTGCAATGATATGTCTGCACCAACGGCCACTTCCGTCGGACCTGTGATATTCAAGCCTGGTTGGATGACAGAAACCACGGAGGTGGCGGTAAGTCCGCTTCCATCTTTCGCGACAGCCGTTATTTTTGCAGTTCCAGCACTGACACCTCGAATTTCACCACTTGCATTAACCGTAACGATGGTTGCCGCATCCGTTGTCCAAGTGAAGTCTTCGTTCTTTTGGTAGGTAGCATCACTAGGCATTACCTTTGGAATAAGTTTGGAAGTATCACCTTTTGCAATTGTGAGGTTATCCAACGTCAAGGAAGTTAATTTCGTAAAAGCGGTTATGACCTTATTCGAAAAGAGAACATTTTGATTTGCTGAAGCAAAATCCTTGTATTGCAGGTTAGCATTAGATAATGAGTAGTCTCCCGCTTTCGTTGGTTTAACAACGACGGTGAACAATGAGCTATTAGCTACAAATTGACTGCCTTCCCTGCGGTACGGAATTTCACCGATATCACCTTCAAGGGTAAAGCCGCTTGTTAATGAGCCTGTTTTCGTGAAACCTGTTGGTATTGTAACAATTTCTAAGTTGGCTGGGAAAGTTTCTTTATAATGCAAGCCTGTAATTTTTAAATCTTCAAGGTTCGTAGCCGCACTGTAAGGTTTTGCTGTTGGATTAATGATGTAATTTACAGTCACAGGACTATTAACTTCAATTTTTTCAGCAGATACCGTACGATCTGGCGTTAAACCAGTAGAAGTAATGACTTTGACGGCAACTTCCTTTGTTTCAAGAGCGCCTGCGGCGTCTTTGGTTGAGACTGAGATCGTCAAATCTCCGCCGCTTGCAGCTAGTGGATTAGGGAATGTTTTGGTGATTGTCTCACCTTTATTTGTCTCCGTATCCGCTAAAACTTTGACAGATTGATTAGTACCCGAACTGTCTTTGTAAGTAAAAGTAATGGATGAGGTCACTTTTTTATCATTTAAATCCAAATCATCGGGTTTGAAACTGACAGAAATTGAACTATTTGCTGAGATGTAATTCTTTAAAGATGCGTCGAAAGCTGCTGGAGATATGAGATCCAATGTAGGCTTATGATTTGAACCTATGAAAGCCCTGTACATCGTGTTTACGAACAGCTTTTGTTCCCAATCTGGAAAAGAGCTGTTTTTGGTTGTGTTTACAAAATTATGCCCCGTACCAGAATAGGTGACGTTCCCTTTGGAGTAGGTGTAATAATGATTCCAGCTATCTTCCACGTCACGAGGGCTGCCATTGATGTTGTACCAGGGAATAACCTTGGGATCGTTAAGATCCAGCCTAAAATACTGATCATGTGTTGTTGCCACGGATGGTGTCATTTCACTTATAAAGAAAGGAAATTCGGTTAGCAAACCTTCATTTATTTTTACAGTTGACGTTGATGTGTTAGGGGCATTGAGTCCCATATTCGTCATTGGACCGATTTGGCCAGTATCAGCTTGGAAATTAGTGATCCATGTTTGATTTCCTTGATAAACGGTATCATGGGTGAACATAACGCCTTGACCTGTAGCGATAAATGATTTAACAGCTGCAGCAGCTGTTGAAGAAATGTCTGCAGTTCCGTTATAAGAATCGTTAAAACCGAAAATCAACATATCGTATTTGCTATTTAATGTTTTGTATTCTGTAGAGTTAAAAGTATTGAAGTCAATGACTGAAATGTTGATATCATAATCGTCTGAATGCAAATAATTTTGTTTTAAGTTTGACTCTAAAAGTAGGCTGCTGGTCTTACTAGTCGATTGCGAGTTAGGAATAACTTGAAGTACCTTGATGGTTGGTGATTGGTCTTTATAACGGAAAACGCCTGCAGCCGAATCCTTCAGCTTGCCAGTACTAGTTTGATCAACGAGATCTAGACGCCAGTAATAGAGCCCTGAGTAACCTCTTGGAAGTGTGAAGCTTATAGTATTATTGGTGAGTGAAGTTACTGGGACCGTTTGTACTAAGTTGGAAGCATTGAATTTTAAGACACTATCGACACCTAAATATAAATTAGCTACCAAATTGCGCTGACCGATGTTTCTAACATTAGATACATTAAATGTATAGGTTAAAGTGTCGCCTGCTTTATACTTAATGTCACGATTTGAGCTGATTGTGTAGTCAGTCGGTTTGCTTGTCAGATTAAGTTGAGGGCGAACATTGGCATTTACAAGCAAGTTTGTCTTAGATATAAAGGCAGATGAACTTCCAATATCCGTGTCATTTACAAAAATAACGTTGCTTTTAGATGTTGTCGTATTGTAGGGATTAAATAAATTGTATAAATTTCCACTAGACTTAGAATAGTTACCATTGCTGTTTAAGTATCCTTGATACAAAGCACCGCGTTTCTTGGACGAGTCGCTATATACAATAACGGGTAGTCCTTTATTTATGTATTTGTCTGTAATTTCTGTTGCTTTGAGAGATGTAATGTCATTTTCAAGGAAACGAGTATCGTGGTTGCTTCCAGTCTCTGATGTAGGATTAAATAAGCTTTTTCCGAAGTAAATGGCATCGTATTTACCATCTAATTCATCGCGGAGCGCAACGAATTTTTTCATGCTCATTGTTTCTAGCTGAAAATCAGTATTTGTACCTAGTTTATCTTTTAAATCTGAAGTGAGTGTTTTCTCGTTAGAAGACTTTTCCAAATCTTTAATCTCAAGTATTTTCAATGGTTTGGTGAGATCGAAATAGGAAAATTGAAATTTTGTAAGCGTAGACGTGGAGTTGCTTTGCTCCACATTGATCTCACCGCTACTATCGTTCTCTAAACTGAGGTAGTAAGTTTTGAGATTTCCCGTTGGCTGGAAGGAGACCGAAGAGTCTGAGTTTGTAATCATTTTAAACTTCTGATTGGTACCAATCGTTTGGGAAGAGGCTTTTAAAGTATCCACACTATTAGACCCAATCATCACATATTTGGAATTTGCTCTTGATCTCAAAGCATAGATGCCTTCCCCTTGATCAACTAAATCAAACAAATCGGATACCCATGGATTCGTCTTATTAGCATAAAGTGAAGAACTGTTACTCGTATCTGTCGTTATATACTTACTGTTATTGACAGATTTCAGTGCTACGGTTACCGTGTCTCCGGCATCTGCTAGAACTGTTTGGCTCGGAAGACCTGTGAACCCGAACCAAGATATGGCCATGGATGTGATCAGTAAAAGACTGATCTTTTTTTGTATGGCTGAAAACATACATTTATCTCCTCCCGTAGACTTTCATATTGTTTTTATGATATGAGACTATTTTACTACTTTTTGGTCCTAAAAATATACAGTTTGTGTATATGATATCGAAAATATTTTAGGGGATTATAAGGAAGTTGACGAAAATAACATAATTTTAATGATTTTTTTTAAGAGGATTATGTGATACAGGGGACGAATTGTAATGTTTGTGGTAGTTTAGAACTAGATTAAGTGGAAATTCGACATGAAGAAATAAGAAAATAATACTAAAATGAACCATAATGTTGTATAATGATTTTTATCTTGCTTAAATTAGGTATTTAGTCCTATAATTTTCTTGGGCGAAATTAGTAATGGAGTTGATAAGGAAATGGCTCTTGTTAGGAAAAGATTGGGTGATTTGCTAGTAGAGAGCGGGATTATTTCAGAAACTCAGCTCCAAGAGGCACTTAAAGAACAAAGTAAAACAAAACAGAAGCTTGGGGACCTGCTGATTACGCAAGGATATATCACAGAGCAGCAATTAATTGAGGTTCTGGAGTTTCAACTCGGCATCCCCCATGTTAGCTTATTTAAATATCAGATTGATCCTGAAATAACGAAAATCATCCCTGAAAGCATGGCGAGACGCTACCAGGCCATTCCTCTTCATAAAGAGGGCGGGAAGCTCATGGTGGCTATGGCGGATCCGCTGGACTACTTTGCTATTGAAGAGATGAGAATGAGCACAGGGTATCGCATAGAACCGGCAATTACGAGCAGAGATGAATTGCAGCGTGCCATTGCCCGTCATTATGGACTTCAGGATTCAATGAGTCAAATGATGACAGATATGCCGACGACCGAAGATATCAAGGAAACTGAAATTACGGATGAGGATTCTCCAATCGTAAGGTTGGTCAATCAAATGATACAGCAAGCGGTTCAGTTAAAAGTGTCGGATATTCACGTTGATCCAGGTGAGACGAATCTGGTTATTCGCTACCGGGTTGACGGTCATTTAAGAACTGAACGTGTGATTCCAAAGCAAATGCAAGGTTTTATTACTGCGCGTCTGAAAATTATGGCTAAATTGAACATCGCCGAACGAAGATTGCCTAAAGACGGTAGAATCAAAATGCAAGTAGATTATAAGCATGTAGATATTCGTGTTTCCTCTCTTCCTACCATTCATGGTGAGAAAATAGTTTTACGGATTCTAGACTTATCAACCGGCGTTAAGCCTATTGAGCAGTTAGGATTCGGGGAGCGTAACATGGGTGTTTTTCGTGAAATGATTGAGCAGCCTTATGGGATTTTGCTTATCACAGGTCCTACTGGAAGCGGGAAAACAACGACGCTATACTCTGCACTAAGCCATTTAAATCAAGAGAATGCCAACATTATTACGATTGAAGATCCCGTAGAGTACCAATTGGAAGGTATTAATCAAGTGCATGTGAATCCGACGATTGGCCTCAACTTCGCCGCCGGACTTCGCTCCATTTTACGGCAGGATCCGAATATCGTCATGGTTGGTGAGATAAGGGACTCTGAGACAGCAGAAATTGCAATCCGTGCATCATTAACGGGGCACCTTGTACTGTCAACTCTACATACCAATGATTCCGTGAGTACGATTACTCGGTTTCGGGATATGGGTATTGAACCGTATTTGATTGCTTCGTCCCTAATCGGTGTTGTTGCACAAAGGCTTGTTCGTAGAATATGTTACGAATGCAAAGTGGTTTATACACCTACGGAGCAAGAACGGATCTTCATGAACAACAAAGGAATACATGCCGAAAAGCTTCACAAAGGCAATGGCTGCGGCAACTGTAATCGCACCGGATATCGCGGGAGGTTAGCCATCCACGAGATTCTCGTCGTGAACGATACAATGCGCCAGTTAATTAGCAACAAAGCTTCTGTGCAGGAAATGCGGGATGCTGCACTAAAGCATGGTCTGATTCAACTGATGGATGACGGGATTCAGAAAGTACGGCAAGGAATTACGACATTACAAGAAGTTATCAGAGAGACAGTTGCTTATTAACGAGAAAGGAGGTGTGGGAAATGTCAAATTCGTTAGAGCGGATCGTAAGTTTATTGAGGACTGCCCATGAGTCTAAAGCATCTGATTTACATCTCTCTGTAGGATCGCCGCCAATCATTCGCGTTCACGGCACATTACAGCAAGTTGGGAATGAAAAGCTGCAAGTTGATGATACTCGTTCCATGGCAGAGGCTCTTTTGAATACTGATCAAAATGATCGATTCAATCAAGCTGGAGAACTGGATTTTTCATATGAGCTTGAAGGATGTTCACGGTACAGGATTAATGCTTATCGTCAAAGAGGACGCGTCAGCGTCGCTATTCGAACGATTCCAACAAAGATTCCGTCTCTTGAACAGCTACAGCTGCCTAGTGTGATTAGTTCATTAGCGTTGAAACCACAAGGACTTGTCTTAGTGACGGGGCCAACGGGAAGTGGTAAATCTTCAACATTGGCAGCTATGATAGATTACATTAATCGAACAGAGAAGAAGCATATTGTAACGTTGGAAGACCCGATCGAGTTTCTTCATACGCATTCTTCATCGATTATTGACCAAAGGGAAGTAGGCAGTGATACGAAGTCATTCTCAAATGGTTTAAGAGCGGCTTTGCGTCAAGACCCCGATGTTATTCTTGTTGGCGAGATGCGTGATCTTGAAACGATCTCTGCAGCCGTTACGGCAGCTGAAACGGGACATTTGGTCTTTGCAACCTTGCATACAACAGACGCACCACAAACAATTGATCGCATTATCGATGCTTTCCCAGCGCATCAGCAAGGGCAAATCCGTGTGCAGCTGGCAGCAGTTTTGGTCGGAGTGATCTCACAGCGATTGTTTCCCAAGCCTAGTGGCCTAGGACGAACTTGCGCTACGGAAATCATGATCAATACACCGGCTGTAGGGAATCTTATTCGTTCGGAGAAAATTCATCAGATCAAGAGTGTCATGCAAACCGGACGCAGCTTAGGCATGCATACGCTGGACATGTCAATTAAGGAACAAATGCAGCAAGGACTTATTGATCCCATCGCAGCGAGAGCTTATCTTGCTGAGGGTGGTGTGATGTAATGTCAGAGTTCCTGTATGAAGTAAGAGGCAGCAGCGGTAAACAGGTAAAAGGCAAAATTTCCGCCACTGATAAATCAACTGCGGTTGAGGAGCTCCGCAAAAAGGGCTATATCGTTCTCTCCGTAAAAGAAGAACAGTTCAAAGCACTCAAAACGGAAATCTACATCGGTAATCCGGTAAAAACGATTCACTTTATCGTGTATTGCCGGCAGTTTGCGACGTTGATTAGGGCCGGGGTCAATATCGTGGAAGCAACGTCGATTTTGGCTTCACAAACCGAGAGTAAGCCGCTTCGCAAAGCACTCTTGCAAGTTGCTTCAAATATTTCGAAGGGTGTTTCTTTCTCCAGCTCGATCTCGGAGCATAAAAAGATTTTCCCACCAATGTTTGTCAACATGGTTCGCGCTGGTGAAGAGACGGGTGACTTGGAAGGAACGTTGGAGCGACTTGCCAAGTTTTTTGAGAAGGAGCATGTGACTCGGGAGAAGATTAAGTCGGCGATGACTTATCCGGCAACGGTCGGTGGACTTTCTATTGTTGCAGTAATTTATCTTTTAAAATCTGTTGTTCCTCAGTTTGTAACCACATTCGAGTCACTGCATGCTGAACTTCCTTTGATTACTAGAGTTGTATTGAAATTAAGTAACAGTATTCAACATCAGTGGTTGTTTTGGTTAGTTGGGGTGCTTGCAGTAATTACTGCTTACCAAGTGGCAAAGAGGTTTGAAGCAGGTGCATATGGGATTGATTATGTAAAGCTCAGAATACCTATTTTTGGTAAGTTGAGGCAAAAAGGCTCAATTGCGTTAATGACTCGGACGTTATCCTCATTGTATTCAAGTGCGGTTCCAGTTCTTCAGTCGCTTGCAATCGTAGAAGAAGTAGTTGGTAACAAGGTAATTGGTAGTTTTATTAAAAAATCGGCGGACTCCTTACGGCAGGGGAACCCGTTGTCTGAACCGCTTAAGCAGTCCTGGGTATTTCCTCCTCTTGTCACACAGATGATTTCTATTGGAGAAGAAACGGGTGCTCTTGATCAGATGCTTGAAAAAGTGGCGGATTTTTATGAGATGGACGTAGAAAACACTGTTGATCGATTGAAGTCGCTGTTAGAGCCGCTATTGCTAGTTTTATTATCGGGATTAGTAGGATCAATTGTTGCAGCAATTATGCTGCCGATGTTTAGTATGTATTCTAATTTAAGTTAAAAAAATATTGGAGGTAGACATTATGTTATTCAAAATGATGAAGCGTCTTAAAAAAGAAGAAAAAGGATTTACGTTGATTGAGTTGCTGGCTGTAATTGTTATCTTGGCAGTTATTGCGGCTATTGCTGTTCCTTATATTTTGGGTGTGATTAATAAGTCAAAAGCTGATTCAGATATTGCTACTGCCCGCCAAGTTTATGATGCTGCAAGATTGTATGTTACATCCGAATTATCTGGGGATCCAAAAAATCAAACTATTGCTGTGAATGAAGATACAAATGCAAAAGGTTTAATCAAACAAGGTTACCTAGATAATGGATTAGTACTACCAAGTACAAAGGATGGAATTACAGGTGGGGAAGTTAAATTTACATCTACTGGAGAATTGTTGTATGTTTCATTAACTACAACGGCAGGCACTAAATACTTAAAGGGCTCTGATGTTATTGCAAGTAAGGGAGCATTTGTTACAACAGCTCCAACAACTCCTTAAATATTACTTCTAAAAGGAATCGGTCCATTCCGATTCCTTTTTTAAAATCAAAGAAAGTGACCCAATCAAATGACACTCCTCATCGCAATCTATATTTTCATACTCGGTCTTGTACTCGGATCTTTCTTCAACGTAGTTGCGCTGCGAGTGCCGGCCAAACAGTCGGTCATCAACCCGCCATCGGCCTGTCCGAAATGCGGGACAAAGCTGAAAGCAAAAGATCTAATCCCTGTAATCAGCTACATTTTTACCAGAGGACAGTGCAGATATTGTGGAACTAAGGTTTCCATTCTATATCCCTTAGGGGAACTCGCAACAGGATTGCTATTTTTATGGGTATATATACATTTTGGAATCACGGTAGAGTCTTTAATCGCCTTAACACTTGTTAGTCTTTTAGTAATTATCACGGTTTCCGATCTATCTTATATGCTTATTCCTAATAAAATATTGATAGTATTTTTCCCGATTTTCATAGTTTTAAGATTCATTTTTCCTGGAGATCAGGCTTGGTGGAGTTATGTACTAGGCGCTGTGATCGGGGGCGGTATTATTGTGTTAATCGCAGTTCTTTCGCGCGGCGGTATGGGCATGGGGGATGCCAAACTCCTTATAGTCTGTGGTGCAGTCCTAGGCTTATCTCATATTATGGTCGCATTTGTTTTGGCATGTATGATTGGCAGTCTGATAGGTGGGTTGCTGCTTCTGCTAAAAATCACCAAGAGAAAACAACCGATACCATTTGGCCCGTCATTGGCGTTGGGCATTTTGATTTCATACGGTTATGGATCGGATATGATAAAAGCTTACCTAAAATTACTCGGATAGCAGGGTGTGATTAATATGTACGGCTTAGGTACTAAGCGAATCGGGATTACGGTGGATCAAACGGGAGTCCGGTATGTCACTGTTAAAAAGAAAAAGTCGTGGGAAGTTGGAACTAGCGGCTTTCTTCCCATCCCTCCAGGGATTATTGTCGAAGATCAAATTGTCAATTCGGAATCCCTGAGCCTTCAGGTTAAACAATGGGTAAAAGCGGAAAAGCTGAGGGGGGCTTCTGCGACCATTGCCATTCCGACATCGCAAATTATCATTCGTAAAATGCGAATTCCAAGTATTAAGCCGCAAGAACTGCGTCAGCTTGTAGAGCTTGAAGTGGAAACTGCGTTACGTCTGCCTTTTGAGGACCCTGTCTACGATTACATTAAGGTAAGCCAAGATGATGAGAGCACGCTGGTTCTAGTGTTTGCAGCACCAAAAAAGCTGATTATGAGCTATGTAAAAGTGTTTGAGGATGCCGGAGTACACGTGAAAGCGGCGGAGATTTCTGCTACTGCCTTAGTCAGGGCGATATCGTCGCAGCAGGAGGAGTTTTTTGAGGAATGTATGTTGGTTTCCTTAGATCGTGGCACGCTGGAAGTGTACATGCTGCAAAATGGCAATCCGATTTTTATGAGAACGATTAGTCTTGTTGAACACGATATAGCAGTTGATGATGAACTAACCCCCGATCAGATCGGAGAAATTATTGCTGAAATATCCAGGATGCTGAGCTTTTATCAATACAGTATTCAAGAGGGGAAAAGCCGAATTTCTCATATTATCGTAACGGGTGCGAATGAAGGCAGAGTTCAGCTGCATTTGGAGCTTGAGCAGGCTCTTTCCGAGCTGAAGGTGGAGAAGGTTGATTTCGATTTATATGCGAATGAACGGTCAATAGATTTTAGCGCTAATGCGTATCGTGTTGCCATTGGGGTCGCCTTATTTTCCAAGCAAAAAACGCAAATTAACTTGCTTCCGCATCGGAAAACAGAGACAAAAATCAAGTTTCTATTAGCCGTTTTGGGTATGTTGGTGTGGGTTGCTTGTGCGGCATTGATAGGTACAAATTATTTGGATAATCAGAAAACATCGGCTCAAAACGCGTCAAGACTAACTGCTCTCAATTCTCAAAAATCAGCTGCAGAGGCAAAATTAACATCAAAACCTGCAACTCAGGGGGACCCAGCGGCGTTTATTACAATGACGAGGGCGAACCGCAAAGACGTTGTCGCAATGATCGGGGATATCAAGAAACCGTTGCCGGTAGATGCTCAGATCAGCACCATTTCCTATTCTTCGGAATCGCAAATGTCTTTAACTGTCGTTTTCGTGAAGATGGAGGATTCGGCCCGCTATTTATTTGATCTGCGCAAGCTGTCTTTTGGGGAAAATGCCATACTTCAATCAATTACCGAGACGACAATTGGTACTACGAATGCAGCGGTGAGTGCTGAGACACCAACTGATCCAACGAACCCTGTTGCGAATAACCCGGTTATCAATACGGCTAAGCAATATACAGTTAATTACTCAATAGCGTTCAAAAAAGCCACAGCTGCAAAAGAGGCGGGTACTAAGGGAGCTGGGGAAGCGAAAGGAGAGGAGGCTACGAATGTCCAACAAAAATAATGCGAAGTCTCTTTTTCTATTCCTCGCGGTTCTGTTGTTTTTAGGTCTTTTTGCTTTCTATTATTTCATACAACTGCCTTCTACCAATAAAATCAAAGCGCAAGAAGACGAAATTGTGCTCGTAGAAAAACAAATACAGATTCTAACGAAGAAGTTAAGTGAGAAGAAAGAAGATGTCGGTCCGTCTCTAAAAGACATTCAAGCCGCTCTTCCTTTGTGGGACAATACGGAGCAGTTGACACTTGATTTAAATCAGATTAAAACGAGTTCAAAAGTTAATTTCAACTCTATTTCCTATGCGGTGAGTGACAAAAGCACGCAAACGCAGCAGACGGATGCGAACAGTAAAAACCCGTATCCGAATGTCAGGGAAGTCAGAGTGACAACTTCTGTTGGCGGGACATTTAATGAAATTACGGCTGCCATTACACAGCTGCAAGCTTTACCGCGATTAATTCGTGTGGACACGGTAAACTTCGGAAATTTGCCTAAGGATCTATCGCGAAAATTGACTGTAAATCTTACGTTCACGGCTTATTTTGACCCATCCTACAAATCTAGAGTCGATAAAGTCGAACTTCCTTATTAGTTTACTCCATATTTCCAAGTTAAACGGACTCTAGTTCTCTTAAGGGGACCGCCAGGGGCACTTCCCTGGCGGTTATTTTTTCTGGCTTATCGTGTTTGGCCAAAGGTCCCTTCAAATAGCAATTCGCTTACGGGACGACGAGTAGAAGGAGCTTCACGCTCTTGAAAGCGTTCAGGCAAAGCTTCAACAGGACCGCGATAGCCAATCGCAATAACGGCATGCGTTTGATAATCCTCAGGAATTTGAAGCGTTTCACGTGCTTGATTATGATCAAAGCCACCCATTGCATGTGTTATTAATCCTTGATTGTTAGCTTCTAGCGCAAGGTATCCCCATGCTGCGCCTGCATCGAAAGCGTGACTCGGGGAAGTATTCCCGTTAGAGGATTTAGTATAGGAAATGACTAGAGCAAGAACAGGTGCTTTTTCACACCATTCCCGGTTGGCTGGGGCAATAAAGCTGTGAAACTTGGCTAACTGCTCTTCCGTACGGGCAACGATGAACCGCCAAGGTTGTATATTACTGCCGGACGGTGCCCAGCGTGCCGCTTCAAACAAGCTAAGGAGTACATCTTCAGTAACCTCTTGCTTTGTGAATGAGCGAGGTGACCAACGGGTCAGGAATTGCGGATTGATCTCGTGATCCGGTTGGCGATTGGATTCGACTTCGACGGGTAAAGATGTTGTCATGATGAATTCCTCCTTATTTATATACTCTTCCTAATTTTACCTGATTTCTTCGTACAATACGAGTTTTTGAAAATAACCGTGCTCAGTATGTGTTTACCCTATTATGGCAATGCTAGAGGTTGTGAAATAAAGTACCGAGAGAGGTGCGAGGAACCGTGAATTTTACTAGTCATGATGTTGTGATCATTGAAAGAGCTTTGAGAACTGCGATGAAACATGATTTGGAAGAGCACCGTTCTAGAGATTATCGGGAAGTTTTGTTAAAAATGCAAGAAAGTGCAATCCAAGCTTTTCAAGTTAACGCCCCCGTTGCGAGAGCTGATCACGAAGGGATTCGGTATGATTACGATGATTCATCCGATCTCATGTAGACATACGAACGTATATTCTGTAAAATGGAAGAAACGATATTGGTAAGGAGATTCGACGTATGAATCCTTTAACAGGCAAGGTTTCTTCTATGAACGAAATGATCGATTGGCTGCGTAAGCAACAAGACATCATGTCGCAAGTTACATACTGGCACACCATACCCCCGCGTGATCCGAAGCTGGCTGATTTTCCAGTGGGATTGCACGAGGGTATTCGGGCTGCGCTTCAACATAAACATATTAAGCAGTTATACACGCATCAAGCGGAGTCTTTCCGTCAGGTGACGGCTGGTCATCATGTGGTCACCGTGACGCCGACAGCTTCGGGTAAAACGCTCTGTTACAATCTTCCGGTTTTGCAGAAAATTTTGGAGAACGATGCCTCTCGTGCGCTCTATCTATTCCCTACGAAGGCTTTGGCACAAGATCAGGTTGCCGAACTTCAAGAAATGGTAGATTTCATGGAAGTAGACATCAAAACGCATACCTATGACGGCGATACGCCGCCGACGGTTAGACAAGCGATTCGGAATGCGGGACATATTGTCGTGACGAATCCGGACATGCTGCATTCGGCGATACTTCCTCACCATACCAAGTGGGTGAAGCTATTTGAGAATTTGAACTATATTGTGATAGATGAGGTGCATTCCTATCGCGGTGTTTTTGGCAGTCATGTAGCTAATGTGATTCGCAGGTTGAAGCGTATTTGCCGATTCTATGGATCAAAGCCGCAATTTATTTGTGCGTCAGCGACGATTGATAACCCGAAGGAGCATGCGGAGCGACTTATTGGAGAAAGCGTAGCGCTGATCGACAATAACGGAGCGCCGGCAGGCGAGAAGCACTTTGTTTTTTACAATCCGCCAGTGGTGAACCAGCAGCTGGGGATTCGTAGAAGCTCCGTCTTGGAGACGCGCAAGCTGGCAGGTACGCTGCTGCGAAGCGGCATTCAGACGATTGTTTTTGCAAGAAGCCGCGTGCGCGTTGAGATTTTGCTGACCTATCTGCAGGAGCTCGTGACCCACGAGCTGGGCAGCAAATCGATCCGCGGTTACCGCGGCGGGTATCTCCCGAAGCTTCGCAGGGAGATCGAGAAAGGCTTACGCAGCGGTGAAATCCGCGGCGTCGTGAGCACGAACGCGCTGGAGCTGGGCATTGATATCGGCCAGCTGCAAGCGTGCGTGCTTAATGGCTATCCAGGCACGATAGCCAGCACTTGGCAGCAGTCCGGGCGTGCCGGACGGCGGCAGGAGACCTCGCTGACGGTACTCGTCGCGAGCAGCAATCCGTTGGATCAATATTTGATCCAGAATCCGCGGTATTTCTTCGAGCGTCCGCCAGAGCAGGCGCGCATTCATCCTGATAATTTGATCATCCTCGTGGATCATGTGAAATGCGCTGCTTATGAGCTTCCTTTTGAAGCGAATGAAAAGTTTGGCGACGAGTCGCTGACTGACGTACTAGAGTATTTAACCGAGGAGCAGGTGCTTCATCAGGTGAATGACCGATGGTATTGGATGGAGCAATCTTTTCCGGCACACAACATTTCCTTGCGGTCTGCCGCGCAAGAAAATTTCATTATTATCGATATGACGAACGCGAATCGAGTGATTGGGGAATGTGATCGTTTCAGCGCGCCTACCCTTATTCATGAAGAGGCGATTTATATACATGAAGGCGTCCAATTTCAAGTGGAGAAACTGGATTATGAAGAGAAGAAAGCGTTCGTCCGTCAAGTGGATGTGGACTATTTCACGGATGCCAGCTTGGCGGTTCAGCTGAAGGTCCTGCATGTGAACCGTGAAGGGCGAAGCGGCGGATTGCTGCGTCAGCTGGGAGAGGTTACTGTGAACGCACAGCCAACGATTTTTAAGAAAATCCGTCTGAGGACACACGAGAACATAGGTTCCGGTCCTATCCGTTTACCGGAGGAAGAGCTGCATACCAGTTCGTACTGGTTCACTTTTGACGAGGAAATGGCAGCAGGCCGTTCGGTCAACGATATGCAGTATGCGCTGCTCGGTATTGCGAATGTGCTGTCTCATCTTGCACCGCTCTATTTAATGTGCGATCCGTTGGATATTCGAGTCGTCCCTCAGGTTAAAGCAGTGCACAACAAACTTCCAACAGTGTTTTTCTATGACCGTTACCCTGGAGGTGTTGGCTTGAGCGACCGACTTTACGAGGTGCACGGTCAGCTTATGGATCAAGCGCGCAGCCTTATCCAAAACTGCGGCTGTATTAGTGGCTGTCCGGCCTGCGTCGGGCCGATCGAAGAAGTGGGCTTGCTTGGGAAGAAGCTCGCACTGGAGCTGCTGGCGCAGCTGGATGGCGGTGCCCGATGAGCGGGCTCCGCGAAAGGCTCGGCCGTTTGCGGGGATCCGGGGCGGCGCAGGCCGCTCTGCCGTCCGTGCCTGCGGCTGACGACGAATGGGTGCAGCTCGGCGCCCATATCGAGACGAGCCCGGCTGGCTCGTTCGTCATGCGGCGCCGGTTGTACGGCACAGACAGCGTGCACGGCAAGTATCGGCTGCGGGAGCTGGCCGATTACGCGCAGCAGCTTGTCTGCTTTCACGACCAAGGCGCTGCCGTCCGGCATGACGCGCTGCTTTTCTTTGACACCGAGACGACAGGGCTCGGTGTAGGGGCGGGGAACGTGCCGTTCATGGTCGGCATCGGCTATTACACCGGAGAGCTGTTCACGGTGGAACAGCTTTTGATACGCAATCCAGCGGAAGAGCAAGCCATGCTTGTATATTTGCAAGAGCTGCTCGACCGCTTTACCCATATTGTTTCCTACAACGGTCGTACCTTCGATTGGCCGATCTTGAAGAATCGCTATGTGCTCAATCGGCTTACGCTCGATGATTCGAATCTTATGCAGTTAGATTTGCTATATCCTTCCAGGAGCTTATGGCGGAATACGCTACCCTCGTGCCGTCTGAGCAAAGTTGAAGAGAGCCGACTTGGTTTTGAACGTGTGGACGATGTGCCCGGTTCTATGGCGCCTACCCTTTATTTTCAGTACTTGGCAGAAAAGAATCCATCTGTCCTGCAAGGTGTGTTCGTTCATAATGAGCATGATATTGTTACATTGGCAGCATTGGCCATTCATTTTTCCAAGCTGCTAAGCGGAGAAATAGAACCGGCAGTATCTTCTACGAACGCTGAGCCTGAGGCCGGGGTGGTGGAGAATAATGCACACTACGCTGATATCGAATTAGAAGAGCTGTTTCGTACGGGTCTTTGGCTGGATAAGATGAATCATTCGGAACGTGCAGAGACGTTTTTTCAAGATTTATTTTCGAGGCTAATGAATGACCCGAAACCTGCAAATTCAACAGAACATGAATCGGCGATTCTCCAGCTAGCAGCTTTTTATAAGAAGAAAGGTCAGTATTCCCGTGCCGTTGATCTCTGGAAACGCTGGATTCAAATCAAGAATGCAAGCCTAGCGATGCAACTTGAGCCTTATTTGGAACTAGCCATGTATTATGAGCATCGGGAGCGAAATTTGGCGCAGGCCATTTTTTATGCAGAAGAGGCATGGGCCAAACTATGGCGCAGGCGCTCCCTGCACCGTGGCGATCGGAAGCAGCATGAGGTAGAGGAAGCTTTAGAGAAGCGAATCAACCGTTTGAAAAATAAAGTGAGAAAAACCGAGAACATGGTGCCTCGCGAAGGTTCTCACTCAAAAACCAAAACGCGTAAGGTGAAGCCGATCTACGCGAGCGAGGGATTAATCTAAGTCTTGCCTGCAGCCGTTTACTTTCCCTATCAAATGGATATACAAGGTAGAAAAAGGCAAGGAGAATTTGTCATGCCCGAGCTACCGGAGATGGAGACATATCGTCAGCAGTTGACGAGACTTATCCAGAACTCGCCAATTACAGGGGCTGAAGTCACGCGTCCCAAATCTTTAAATGTGGATCCGGATCGCTTTATCCAGAAGCTAACCGGCAATCGAATTGTACGAATTGAGCGCAGAGCAAAGCATTTGCTATTTCTTTTAGGCTCCGGTGAAGTATTATTGCTGCATTTAATGCTCGGGGGCTGGATGTTCTATGGGGCGGAAGAGGCGAAACCGGATCGAACTTCGCAGGTAGTGATCCATTTTGGCGCGCAGCACTTATACTTCATTGGATTGCGATTAGGCTATCTACACATGCATACGATACCTGAGGTTGAGAAGGTATTAAGTAAATTAGGACCCGAACCTTTGGAGCCTAGTTTTACCTTTACCCGATTTCAAAGTCTGCTCAAAGGGAAAAATGGCAATCTGAAAGTGACGCTAGTTGATCAATCATTTTTATCAGGAATCGGGAACTGCTACTCGGATGAGATCTGCTTTATTGCAGGTATTTTGCCGCTGCGTAAGCTGTCATCCCTAACAACCGAGGAGCAAAATCGTTTATTTCAAGCGATTCGTACAGTTCTTCTTGAAGCCATTCAATACGGCGGCTATATCGATGAACCTTTATTTGTTGGGGATCGACTGACAGGCAAATTTGATGCGAAATGCCGTGTATATGACCGTGAAGGCGAGCCCTGCTTACGTTGTGGTCATCCACTGTTGAAGACAGAAATTTCTAGTCGCAAATGCTTTTATTGTGCGAACTGTCAATCGTGAAGGGGCTGAGGGGTCATGTATGTGGGTGCTCATGTGAGTACAAGGGGTGGATATAGCGGAGCAGCCAAAACGGCGCTAGCGATGGGAGCCAAAGCTTTTCAATATTTCCCGATGAATCCGAGGAGTCTATCAACGAAAATAGTAAATGTGCGGGAAGCTGCGTTGTGTGCGGAATTTTGCCGAGAGCATGATATGCTGTCTATTGGGCATGCGCCTTACCCGTTGAATCCAGCGGCAAATGCTGCAGAGCGAGATTTAATGGTGAGCTTGATAAAGAATGGGCTCGAGATTACGGAAGCATGCGGATCTGTCGGTCTCGTGGTGCATTTTGGCAAATATGTTGGAAAAGACCCGTTACAAGGTTATAAAAATATAATACAATGTTTGAATAGCGCCACTCAAGGCTATGAGGGGGCGTCTTTCATTTTGCTTGAGAATCAAGCTGGTGAAGGCTCACAGCTTGGTCTTACATTGGAAGAGATGGCTCAGGTGCGGAAACTGTGCCAGCGCCCGGAGAAAATTGGCTTTTGTTTGGATACGTGCCATGCTTTTGCCAGCGGTTTATGGACGAGCCATGGATGGGGTGAGCTGGAGGCTAGAGGAGAAATGCTTGATTATTTCCCCCATTTGAAAGCTGTTCATCTGAATGATTCCCTTCATCCTTATGGCTCGCGCAGAGATCGTCACGCGAATATTGGAACGGGATATATCGGTCTTGATAATTTTGGACAGATGCTGTCTTCAGCCTTTTTAAGACATATTCCGGTTGTTCTCGAAACGGGAAAAGGGAGCAATGGTACTCATTCCGAGGAAATTGCTCTCGTCAAAACTTTATTCAGTAACGCTGACTGACGATCCGCAGGAACAGGAAGGGAAGGAAATCCAGCCATGATTCATGTATACTTAGATGATCTGCGTCCTTGTCCCCAAGGATTTACGCTAGCTAGAAATATACAGGAGTGTTTGCTGCTACTCGAAGAATGTGACATCGATATTTTATCGCTGGATCATGATATGGGCTGGTCTACCGAGCAGACAGGCATGGATGTTGTGATTTGGCTCGTCCAGAAGCGGAAATTCCCGCGACAAATTTATATTCATACCTCCAGCCAGGCAGCCTGTACGGCCATGTATCAGAAGCTGTATACGGCCAAACCTGATGGAACGAACATCTATCCTCATCGTGTTCCGGACGATTTGCTGTTGCAAATTGCACAGGGAAAATACAAGTATGAAGTGTAATAAGAAAGGGATGTAGCCTGATATGGTTCATTTATCGCATATTCATTTTATTCGAGGCGAACGACATATTTTAAATGATGTGAATGTACATATTCAACCAGGTGAACACTGGGTATTGTTAGGTCGTAACGGATCGGGCAAAACAACGTTGCTCGAGATGATGAACGGTTACGAATTCCCAAGTCGGGGAACCGTAGACGTGTTGGGAAACCGTTATGGCCAATGTGATGTGAGAGAAGTTCGTAAGAGAATTGGTTATATTTCACAGTCGCTAATGGAAAAACTAAATCTAAGCGATCCTGTTATTGAGGTTGTCGCTACCGGCGAGTATGCCTATCTCAGATTTTATCAAGAGATCCCGCAGGAAGTTTTGGATCGTGCAATGGTTATGCTGGAGCGGGTACGAATTCCTCATTTGGCTCATCAAACATTAGGCAGTTTGTCGCAGGGTGAACGGAAGAAAGTGATGCTTGCCAGGTCCTTGATGATGAAACCTTCTCTTCTGGTTTTGGATGAACCTGCTGCTGGCCTGGATTTATACGAGAGAGAACGCTTTTTAAGAGATGTCAATGAACTTAGCAAGCAGGACATTACTGTCGTCTATGTGACGCATCATATTGAAGAAATTATTCCGTTAATTACGCATGTTGCCATCATCGAACAAGGGGAATTAATTGCTGCTGGACCTAAGAAAGAGGTGCTGACGCCTGAAAATATCCGCAAAGCTTTTGACGTGGATATTGAATTGGAATGGTTTCAGGATCGACCGTGGATTAAGGTTTTGGATTAAAGAAGTTAAAGAAGATAAAGGATGCGGCTATGACACAAATTACGACATACATTGGTTCTTCGAATCACGGGTTTGCACAGTACGCGCAGGATGAAATCCGTAAATTATTTCCGCTCACCAAGTTCACTTTACTTGTGCCAACTGAAGTTTTTTTATTCGAAGTGCCGTCAGGTACGGAAGATGCAGTAACACAAATGAAAGAGCAAGAACCGATTTTTCTTAGACATATTCAGCCTGTTTTTCAGCAATGGGAGATTACAAGAACTGAAGCGGATCTTGAACATCTCAAAGGATGGTTAAAAAATGCACATGCAGAAGGGCTTGTTCACTCCGGTGAAAAAATAGCCATCCAAGTGCGTAAAGAAGACCGCGCTGATGTTCCCTATGCCCCATTTACAATCAAGGCTGCATTAGATGAAATACTTGTTTCGGAAGTTCATGCTGAACCGGTAGTTCGCTATGCTGACCAAATTATATCTATCTACATCAATGCGAAAAAACTGTTTGTGGGAATATCTAAGCCAGCCGATAATTTGTCTGATTGGTCAGGCGGTGCCATTCGGTTTATGAAGGAAGAGGACCAAATATCACGCGCCAAGTTCAAGCTTTTGGAAGCGGAGCAGCGATTTGGAATTGATTTTAGCATCGCTAGAACGGCACTTGATATCGGAGCCGCTCCAGGTGGTTGGACTTCGTTGTTATTAGAGCGCGGCTTGAAGGTTACGGCCATAGACCCTGCAGCAATGAGTCCAAGGCTGCTTGGCAACCCTAATCTCAAGATTTACAAGAAAAATGCAAGCGATGTGAAGCTTCGGGATCAAGAGTTTGACTTGCTTGTTTGTGACATGAGTTGGGATCCCCGCCAAATGGGACGTTTGGTCGCAGATTTGCTGTATTCCCTGCAAAGTGGCGGCACAGCGATTATTACAGTCAAGCTGATGCATAAGAAACCGTTCCAAACGGTTCGCGATATTTTACGAATTCTAGAGCCTTCTCTTTTCCTGCTTAAAGCGAAACAGCTGTTTCACAATCGGGAGGAATTGACGCTTTATTTGCAAAAGATGTAGTATTTTTGGAAAATAATGTAGATTTTTATCTTGGGCCCTTTTATAATCAATGTAATTATTACTTGATGAAGGGGGCTTTTTTATCGTAAGCCAGAAGAAGAATTGGATTGGAACTTGTATCGGTGGAAGATACCATATGGTATCTTTGTTAGGGCAAGGAGGGATGAGTCAAGTTTACTTAGTAGAAGATCAAAAGCTAAAAGGAAAGTTGTGGGCTGTTAAGGAAGTCCTTCCATCTGAACAAGACGGGGCATCCTTTCTGGAAGAAGCGGAAATGCTCGCAAGACTTCATCATCCCCAACTGCCGCAGTTGGTTGATTATTTTACAAACGAAGATGGGACAGGCTTTTTGGTTATGGATTATATTCAAGGACCAACGCTTCAAGATTTATTTGAAGAAAAAGGGCGAGAACTGCATACGACCAAAGTCGTTCATATCGCGTTTCAGTTATGTGAAATTCTGCATTATTTGCATACATTCCAGCCTCGCCCGATTATATACCGGGATCTCAAGCCCTCCAATATTATGTTGAATGAGCAATCGCAAGTTAGGCTAATTGATTTTGGCGTTGCGAGACATTTCACACAAGGCAAACAGACGGATACGATGCAAATGGGGACGATCGGTTTTGCTGCTCCTGAGCAATTTATGGGCTTACAAACCGATGCGCGTTCTGATTTATATTCACTTGGTGCCATGCTTTACTACTTATTTACGGGTGGTCAGTATGCCTATCTCACTCATAAGTCTTTGGATCAATTACATCCTGAACTCCCGGAAACACTTACTTCAACCATACGTTTACTTCTGCAAGAGCATCCTCAGCACCGCTGCCAATCCGCCATGGAAGTGAAGATGAGACTTCGTTCCATTTACCCCGATCCCGCGCACACGACGAATTATCAAAAACATTCCAATCCATTGCTGCCACAGGATAAATTAATTATAGTCGGAGGTCTTTTTGCCGGCGTAGGATCGACATTTCTGGCAGTTACACTAGCTAGAATCTTTAACGCCCTCCAGTTCCCGAACGCGCTTGTTGAACAACCGACCATCGAACCTGACTTGTACATGCTTTTATATGGTGATTTGAGAGCCCCTAAGAATTACAAATTTGCAGCTCATTCAATGAGAGAGCAAGATCAAAGTTTAATTTCTTCTACTCCTTGGGATAAAGGATACTCAACATGGTTCCCCATTCATCCTGACGGATTTCATGAAGAGTGGCAGCCTGCAGATTCATTTAAGCTTCTACATACAATCAAAAAGCCAATTGTTCTATGGGACATATCGACTCAATGGGAGCATCCTTCCGTTCAGGAACTCTGCCATAGTGCAGATGAGATTATCGTAGTTCTTGATCCTTCCCCGGGCAAATGCAATCGGCCTAGCTCGCGTGCTAATTTCGAGCGGTTTCATTCCTATCAGCAGCGTGGGAAAAAAGTGCACTATGTTGCTAATGGAAATATGCAAAATCACTTTCGTAATGAATGGGTGACATCGCTTCCAGCCTCTCCGTTGTGCACATTGCCTGAGCTCCCTAGAGGGGAAGTCATGCGCGCAGTTTGGAAAGGAGAGTACCTCCAGGATCGGCCCGAAGTGTTAGAACAATTAATGACGTCATTGTCACCACTTCTGAAGGAGATCCTACCAGAGAGTCGTTTAGATGTTAACGCAGGCAAGAAAACGGAAAATTCCTTATTTTCAAAATTAAAAAAGATCAGCAATCGTTAAGTTATAGCCAATTTTGACCAAACGGATGAGAAATATGCTATGATATTGCATGATTAAACAAGCTTGAATGCAAAGGGGCAGTTAGTTATGGAAAAACGATTTGCTAGAGAATCCAGATGCTTCAAAACATCACGCATTTTTCCCACAGATGTGAATAATCACAACACGCTGTTTGGCGGAAAGCTGATGTCCTACATTGATGATATTGCTTCGATTGCTGCACATAAACATTGTCGGAGATCCGTTGTCACTGCATCAACCGATTCAGTTGACTTTTTGTATCCGATCCACACTTCGGATTCTGTCTGCTTGGAATCATTTGTGACTTGGACAGGGAAAAGCTCAATGGAGGTTTTTGTGAAAGTCGTTACGGAGGATTTGAAAACCGGAGAAAGAAAAATTGCTGCGACTTCCTTCCTGACTTTTGTTGCCTTAGATGACAATAAGGTGCCGGTTGAGGTACCTCATGTGATTCCGGAAACGGAGGAAGAGACGAAACTGCATGAATCGGCACCGCAGCGGGCAGAGATGAGACGTATCCGCAGAGGTGAAAGTAAAAGGCTTGCTGGATTTTTCACGATGAAATATCCTTGGGAATAAAGGGATTGATTTTTCGGTAAAATGTGGTACAATTTGGATAAATTGTTGGACGAGCGGAAGCACCGCTGGTTTTGGAGATCATCTCTGAAATCGGCGCGTGCTTTTTTTGTTTTTCCTTCAATGATAAGGAGGATGTTGCTTTGAAAGCTGCTACTGCGATTCGCCTGGCGATCGTACTTGGGGTGATTGGTCTTGTATTAATAGGGAGTGGCGTATACAGCCAATTCTCTTGATTTTAAAGCGATAGGAGGGGGTTTGGATGAAAAGGTTTCAACTCTATGTATTGGATGATGACGAGGAATATGCGCAGCGACTGGCCTCCTATATACGTGCCTCCGAGTTCGGGGAACGCATGCAGGTGAAGCTTTTTTCGAAAGCAGAATTGATCTTAGAGGTTCTTGAGGCCAAGCAGGCTGTAGGCGTGTTGTTGCTGTCGGAGACCTATTATCGTCTTCTATTGGATCGGAGAACTAACCTTCACAAGATGATTTTAAGCGAAACGATAACGAACTCACTAGATGCAGAGACGAAGGTTCCATTTTTGTACCGGTTTCAATCTTTGCACCATTTGCTTACACGACTTCAGGCTTTCTATGCCGAAAAGCTGAACGAGGAGAGAAGCAGTCACGGGACTAATAAAACCACCGTCATCTCTGTTTATAGCTCAAGTGGAAATAATGGTAAGACCATGACGGCTATTCATCTAGCCAAACAGCTTTCCTTTCGTGGCGAGCGAGTCTTTTATCTAAGCCTGGAATCTGTCAGTTCAGCTTCACTTTGGCTGATGGGTGAAACAGGGCGATTTTCTCAATTAATATACTACTTGAAAAGTTCGCCTGAATTACTCGGGCCTAAGCTGCAATTACTGAAATCAGTTGACCCGCAGCTGCGGTTTGATTATTTGTCGCCTAATGATCAGATTAGGGAAATGCAAGAAATAAGCGGAGAACAGATTCGAGTTCTCATCGACGCACTTATATCTTTGAATGAATATGAGTATATCATCATAGATCTGGAAGCTTCCGTTCATCCACGAATTGTAAAAGGATTAGAGGTCAGTGATCATATCATTTGGTTGGTTCGGGATGATTTGAATGATGTTTATAAAACGAAGGTGCTATATAAGCAACTGGGTGCGATGCACAATGTTCATTTTGTAATGAATAAGTATATTGGCATGCAGACGAATGATTTTTCTGAGCTTGGCCGTGAGATTGCTTTTAACCTTCCTTATATTCCGGAGTGGAAAAGTATAAGATCTCCAGAGCAGATGTGGGCATCCAGTTTATTCTCGGAACAGGCCTATGAGATGGCTGCAGCTCTTTGTATCAGCTATAAAACTTCTGTATCAAGAGCTGAAGGGGCTGTAGCTTCTTGAAACAAAGTCAATTTGTGATGTTGAAGCAGCAGATCAAGGAAAAGCTTGATCTTTCAAGCACGATCAGTGATGCCAAGTTGAGGGAGCTTATTGAAGAAGCAATTTTCCTAACATCATCGGAGGAAAAATGGACGTCGAACGAAATACACGCTTCCGTTAAACGTATGTTTGATTCATTTCGCGGATTGGACATCTTACAACCGCTTATCGATGACCCCTCTGTTACTGAAATTATGGTTAATGGGCATGAGCATATATTTTTTGAGCGGAGAGGAGCAGTTGAGCGATACGCATACTCTTTAGAAAGTGCAGAGAAGCTTGAGGATCTTATCCAGATGATTGTGTCAAAAGTGAATAGGATCGTTAATCAATCAACACCGATTGTCGATGCCCGGCTGCAAGATGGTTCAAGGGTTAATATTGTGCTTCCGCCAGCCTCATTGAGTGGGCCAACGTTGACAATTCGAAAATTCCCTGAAAAGCCGCTGCTTATGGAGGATCTGATCCAGATGGGGAGTATATCTGCGGAGGCAGCGGAAGTTCTTCAGGTGCTGGTTGAGTCTGGATATAACATTTTTATCGGAGGTGGTACAGGTTCTGGGAAAACAACTTTTCTTAATGCATTAAGCAGCTGGATACCCGCTCATGAACGTATTATTACGATTGAAGATTCGGCCGAGCTTCAAATACAGACCGTACCCAACTTGGTAAGAATGGAAACCAGAAACGCCAATACGGAGGGAAGAGGTGAAATTACCATACGGGATCTAATTCGCGCTTCGCTTCGGATGAGGCCGAATCGCATTATTGTTGGGGAGGTTCGTGGTGCTGAAGCACTAGATATGTTATCGGCAATGAACACTGGTCATGACGGTAGCTTAAGTACTGGCCATGGTAACACCTCAGTGGATATGTTGAGCAGACTTGAAACCATGGTGCTAAGTGGTGCTTCCCTGCCGATTGAGGTTATCCGTAAGCAGATTGCTTCGGCACTCGATGTGATGATTCATATCAGCCGAATTCGTGATCGAACGCGGAAGGTGACTGAAATTCATGAAGTTATTGGATTGAAGGATGGTGAAGTTCAGCTCCACCCGTTGTTTTTATTCGAGGAAAGAGGGGAAGTGACAGACGCTAAGGTAACCGGAGAGCTTGTGTATACAGGCAACCCACTACGAAGCATGCACAAAATACGTATGGCTGGCAAAAGGCTGCCAACTTGGTTTTCACACAGAAAGGAAGAGTGTGGAACTGAATGAAAATTATATTACTTATTGTCCTGTCGGGAACAATCAGTTGGATGCTCCTGTTATTCTTAGAGAGACGCCGGCAAAGCAGCGGTCCTGCTGAGAAGAAGGCTAATACTCGAGATGTCCACCATCCCCAACGCCATTCCGTCCTCACATTAGTAGATTACAATTGCTATCAATTGACTCCTCGTGAAAAATTGAGCGCCATCCTAATGCTCGCTTTGCCTGCTTTTGTTGTTGGTTATATTTTCTATAAAAGCTTCGTTCTTGCTGCCGCTTTTTCAGCAGTCGGACTGATGTTTCCCCGCATTCGCAAACAGCAATTAATCCAGTTACGCAAAAATAAACTTTTTGTTCAATTCAAACAAGCGCTAAGCTGTTTATCCTCTTCCATGGCGGTTGGGAAGTCCATTGAAAGTGCTTTTCAAGAGGCATTAGAGGACTTAAGGCTGCTTTATCCTGACCCTGATTGTTTAATTGTTGTTGAATTCAGCGTCATTTGCCGAAAGGTTGAGAACGGCGAGCCCATTGAGGCAGCACTGAAGCATTTAGCAGATCGCAGTCATTTAGAAGATGTCAACAGTTTCACGGACGTCTTCCTTACCTGTAAGCGTACAGGCGGAAATTTGGTGGAGGTGATGAAGCGTACAGCAACAGTCATTGGTGAAAAACTTGAAATTACTCAGGATATCAACGTCATGATTGCACAGAAGCGATTTGAGTCTAGAGTGCTATTGTTTGCTCCGATTGTCATTGTTGCCGTGCTTTCCTTTTCATCACCGGAGTATATGCAGCCTCTTTATTCAGGGAGCGGGACCCTCATCATGAGTGCGAGCCTGCTCTTGCTAGGCGGATGTTATGTGCTCACTCAAAAAATTATGAATATTAAGGTGTAGCATGTGGATCAATTATTTGCTCATATTCGAAATGTTGGCAATTCTCATCTTGCTGTTGTGTGGGCGCAAAAGATATGTAGATATCATTACCGCTTACCCCTATCCCTTTCGGATCAAATTACTATTTCCTTGTAGTTATTTAATCGTTGATCAGCTGCGTTTGATGGAAAAATTGCCGGATTTCACCTCCAAAATCCACCATCATTTAATTAAATTATATGGCAGAAGTTTATCTGCCTATGGGAGTAAGTGGTTTTTTGCAGAGATAATCTCGATGAGTTTGCTATCTGTAGTGATTGTCACTCTTTTCTCGGCGCTCGCAGGGGGAGATGCATCACTCTTGGTCTTTGGTTTCATTGTAGCGATTGTCATTCCAATACTCATGGTACGCGATTTGGAAGTGAAAATCAGGAAGAAACAGCTTTTAATGATCATGGAATTGCCTGAAGTATTAAGCACTATTGTGCTGTTAGTTAATGCTGGAGAAACCGTCAATCGCGCATGGATTCGCTGTGTCGAGGTTAGGCCTCATAAAGCGCAATCGCCGCTTTACATTGAACTTTCGCAAGCTGTTCATGAACTGGAGATGAACGTCTCATTTTCAAAAGTGATGGAAGACTTTAGCAAACGCTGTGCGCTGCATGAGGTATCTTTGTTTACTTCAGCCATCCTGCTCAACTATAAACGAGGAGGAAGTGACTTCGTTGCGGCACTTCATTCGCTATCCCTAGAACTTTGGCAGCGCAGAAAATCAGTTGCCCGAACGCTAGGAGAGGAAGCCTCCTCTAAGCTTGTTTTTCCCATGGTACTTATTTTTGTTGTGGTGATGGTGATTGTGGCCATGCCGGCATTACTAATGATGAAATAATGGAGGTAAGAAATGATGAGAAACATGAGGGAAGGGTTGAAATCATTTTGGAAAGAGGAGGATGGACTCGGTACTTTAGAGATTTTATTGATTGTAGCTGTGCTTGTTGCTATAGCAATTATCTTCAGAAAGTGGATAGTCTCTTGGTTTCAAAAGCTGATTGGGGATGCCAATTCTGACCTCAAAGACAATAGTAAGGTGGCTCCCTGTGCGCCAAGTCCAACTACTAGCTGTGCGCCATAGCCGTCATAGCCGTGGACAACGCTTTAGAGATGGTGAGCAGGGAAGCTTTACATTAGAAGCGTCCCTAGTGTTACCACTCATCTTTTTTTGCACAATTACTGTCCTTTTCGTTAGTCTATACGCCTATCAAAAAGTGTCTCTTCAGCAAATCGCTAGAACAGCAGCTGAACGGTTAGCTTTTACTTGGGACAACAGTCACAAAGATTTGGTGACAGGCAACTTTAACCCCTCGGAGACGGATGGGCTCTACTTTCGACTTACACAAAACCACGTATCCGATTTATTTGGAAGACTGGTGTCGTACGATTCATCCGAGATTGCACTTCCATCGGGAGCTGCTGGCAATCTCGTCGAGAGAAAGCTGGCTAAATCGTCTGAATTGCTGCCTCAAGGTGTTACGGGATCAGCCAAGTTTTCTAATTTTATTCTAGACCAACAAGTCGAGGTGAAACTTCAAAAAGCTTTTCATATATCACCAGTTATGAGCAAATGGTTTAGGGCTAATCAAACAGGCGGCACTGCTGTCTCGCACGTTGTTGAGCCAGTTGAGCTTATTCGATTAACGGATATTACACGGACATATTTTAAAACGATCAAGGACCGGATTTCTCCACAAAAAGCAAGAGAAGCACTTGCAGAACCTACACAAAGTGACCTGTCAGGTCCGAGTATCACGATTAAATCGGAACGGCAGGCCGCGGCGTATTTGCGATCTTTGGTTAGCGGCACTGAGGTGGTTTTGACGACAGAGTCTGGTAAAAGCAGAACAGTCGACGCATTGGATGCTCGCGGGATTGGTCATCAAGCCTTTTATAGTTTGACAGAGGCTCAGCTTCGAATGGAGCAGCTTCCTAAGGATCTCGAACTTATCCATCAAGGCGCTCAAGTGAAAGGTGTCGTGTGGCATTTCTTCAAAAAAGATGCAGGAGGCAAAGGTATGCCCTCCAATGCTCTTCGAAAAGAGCTTGAGCGGAAAGGGATCGTCGTTGTTATTCATAATTAGAATGGGGGAAGTTTTTGAAGAGATTCGTTCGATCAGAAAGAGGGGCCGTTTCCGTCTATCTGATTCTAATCATTGTGCCGGTCTTTTTATTTCAAGCGGTACTCATTGATTTTGCCAGAATTAAATTGGCGGAAAAAGAGACCGAATCAGCGGTCAAGGCTGCTGCGCGCTCAGTGATGTCATCTTTTGATACAGAGCTTCAAGCAATGGGCTTATATGGGCTGGGCATCTCACAAGAGAAGGCGGAGGAAGTTTTTCGAACGGTTTTTGCTAATAACTTGTCAAGTCAAGTATCGTCAGGTGCTTTTCATTATGTGGGCACTAAAGCGATTGATCATGGAGAACGTGTTACACCTGTTTATGCGTTAGCCAGCCATGAAATTTTTGAGCGTCAATTGTTGGAGGATATGAAAATCAAGGCACCAATCGAATTCACACTGGAGATAACGGATAAATTTCGCAAAACAGGAACGAAAGCTCCCTTTCAGTTTGGAAGCCAATTCTCTAAGGAGGCCGCGGAGCTAGAAAAGCTTATAGATCAAAGAGAAAAACAGCTGGATGAAGCTTGGCAGAGTAGTGAAGAGCTTTATCACAAAACGAGCTTATACCATAGCAAATACCAATCACGTATCACAGAATTGGACGGTTTAGCATCCCAAATTGGCATACATACCGCAGATGAAGTGCGAAATGAAATCGTTCAGGTAGAAAATCAGCTGCAATCTGTTCAGGCATCGATTAGAGACTTGGATATGTCCATTGCCGCGATCAGTCGCGCAGGTTCGGGCGGTGTGGCAGGCATTCGGGCAATATTGGAATCCCGTCAGGCATTGGGGACTCAAGCTCAGCTACTATCTCAAAAACTAAATGATCTTCAAAATTTGCTTCAATTAATTATTAAATATGTGGCCCTCCTTGCTGCTACTAAGCTCGAAGTTCAGGCAAATGCCAAAGAAATTGGGTTACTGCAGCAGGAGATCGAGCCGGCCCTGCGAACGGCCAAACAACAAAATGATGATATTCGCACGAAGCTTAATGGGATTACTTCAAGACCAAATACAGGGAATGCGGGGACTAGTGCGAACGAGGTTTTTCAAAGTGTTCCTGTGATGGGAAATGAATACTTCTATAAGTACCAGACAGCTATTGCAAGCATTACAGCATTATTTACAGCTTTTCATGAGGTAGTTGACTCTGTACAACTTTATACTGCTGAAAATACAAACAAAGCAAATCAAGCCAATGATGCTTACTGGAAGGAATCGCAGGAATTTTATAACAAGCAAAGCGTATTAGAGAGAACGAGAATGGAACAAAACAGTGCTATCTCAGCTAATAAACAGCAGCAAAAAAGTAAGATTCAAATGATATTGGATCAAGCGAAGCAATCGATCGGTGGATGCAGCTTAGTGAATGCTCAGAGTAGTGATGATGAACGTTATGATCGTCTTCAAGGTACTGGTTCACAATCTTCTTCATCCACCAAAGGTTTCTACCAGAAATATCGGGAAGCTAATGCACAGGAAGCCGCTATCGGCAGCGAAATTGCTTACGATTTAGAGAAATCTGAGCCGGTTAGCCTCAAAGCAATGGATATGCTTGCAGCCTTCAACAATGCGGCGGAGGTTATGCGTAACGAGCTATATGTGAATGAATATGCGCTTACTAAATTCAACTACCGGACGATTGCTTTGGAAAAAGATCAAACAGGCAATCCCAAAACCTCAAGTGAGCGAGCAGATCCGAGAACACACGCGTTAGCAAACCAAGAGGTAGAATATGTACTATATGGATTCTCCTCCTGTTCAGCGAATATTTCATCGGCTTATGCGGAAATGTTCTCTTTCCGTCTGGCAATTCGAACCGTTGAGGCTCTGCTTGATCCTAAAAAGGAACTGCTTAATCTTGGCTCACCGCTGCTGGTACTTCTGGCTGCAGCAGCAGAAGGGGCTGTTTTGGCTTTCCAAGACATGACAAAGCTGGTGAATGGAGAAGCCGTAGAGTTATCCGCAAAAATAGCAGCCCCAGCCTTAAGCTTGACTTATAAGGATTATTTACGGGTCTTTATGCTCATACATAGCAATAACACGAAGCAAATGGCTAGAATGCAGGCGCTTATAGAGCTTGAAACCGGAAGGGATTTAATGCAAGCTACGACATATTTACAAGGTAACGCCTCAAGTGATATTAAGCTGTGGTTTATTCCTCAGATCATGAAACTCCTGGATGGGAGCGGGTTATTAGGCTGCAAAGTAACAGGGAATCGATGCCAATTTTCTAGCTCAGCTGCAGTAGCGTATTGAATGTTGGGAGGGGCATTATGCTGCATAAGTTTTACAGTGAACAAAAGGGAGGCATCGTATTGGAAGCTGCTTTAATACTACCTTTTTTCCTTGCCTTTGTTGTTGGCCTTGTCATTTGTATTCAAATTGCATGCCTGGAGATGGCGCTGCAAGCCGGTGTGTCTGAAGCTACGAAAACTATAGCTGGTCAGTTATACCCAGTAAGACTTCTCGTGCAAGAAGCTAAAGTGAAATTTGAGCAGAGTGGACCAGCTGAAATCATAAATTCAGCCATCGGCCATGTTCAATCTGCACGAGAACAAGTGTCAAACACGGAAAGTTTAGCAGATGAGTATGCCGCATATATCCCAGAACCGCTGCTCGAATTAGTTAAATGGGAGAAAGAGAAGCGGCTGCAAGGCGAGGAGTTAGTGACAGAAGGGAAAGATGAACTGCTCGAGCAGCAAGTTAACCCCCGCTTACATGCCGCGTTTACTCCGATTATTTACGCTTTTTGCGATGATTCAACCGTACAGAGAAATAACTTTAAAGTTGTTTCTGTGACTCTTCCAAGTTTGTATAACGATGGTGAAGCTTATTTTGGAATTGAGGCGGAGATTTCGTATCGATTACCGATCCCGTTTTTAAGCCAATCGATTATTTTGAAAAAGAGGGCATTTGAACGAGCGTGGGTAGGTGCCTAATTGCCATCTCTAATAGAGGAGGGCTTTGAATTCAATATTTACTATTGATTTTTGTTACGATTGCTTTTGTTACTGATGTACGAAAAGCGGTGATCCCCAACATATTAACCATTAGCGGAGCGGTGGTGGGAATCATGTTGAACGTGTCGATAAGCGGAATGAACGGATTAACTTTCTCGCTAATAGGGGCAGGAAGTGCACTTATGGCAATGTTCCTGCTCTATTTAATAGGTGCGCTTGGGGCTGGGGATGTGAAGCTCTTTACCGCTATAGGAGCTATGATGGGTTTCAGTTTTGTTTTCCAATTGATGCTATATTCCATACTCTGCGCCGCATTGATAGGGCTTGTTTTATTACTGATGCACAAACAAATGGCGGAAACGGGGCTGAAGCTGATGAAGTGGCTTTTTTCAATTATCGTGTTACATGATCTGAACATCGTAAAGGGAATGAAACGTGATGCTAATATCAAGTTTCCTTTTATGTATGCAGTTATGCCAGCTGTCGCAATGACCTGGTATTACTCTATTTAAGATGAGGTGGGCCTGTGACAGAGGAATTATTCGGACTGCGATATGAATTTGTATATCAACATGGCCATTGTATGCGTCTTTTTAAAGACGATGGGGAGGGTTTGACCGTTGATGCTCTTTCAACTTTGCAAATCAAGATGCTTGAGGCGAACACGATACCAAACATGCTTCCGCTTGAAATCCAGGAGATAGATCATCGAATAAGCCTGCTTTATAGCTTAACAGCTAAGAGAATGCTTGCTCAGGTTCTTAAGGTTGAGGAGCTTTCCAAGTCTCAATTCGCCAAGCTCATGTACGCAATTGTTTGTGTGATAGATGATAGTAAAAATTACATGCTGCATGAGACGGGATTTGTCCTGAAAGATAATTTCATCTTTATAGGCAGTGACTGGTCCGATGTATTTTTGACGTATGTGCCTATGGAACAAAGCACGAAGGAATGGAGTGTATGCAATGCAATAAAGGATTTAATGAGGCAGATTGCTTCAAAGTTGAACGACAAAGTAAAGCAAGATATAGACGCTTGGCTAGACACCGATGCCTTGCCATGTACGCCGCAAACTCTTCAAAATTTCAAAACGAACCTGTTAAAACTAATGGACCTGCAAACTCTGGTTCACGATGGACTGCCAAAGCCGGTTAGGAAACAAAATAGGATCATTAACCAGATCAACACAACCACAAGCAATCCGTTGAAAGAGTCACCGATAAATACGCCAATATTGGATGTGAAACAGGATATAAACAATAGTCAAACGGCCTCTTTTTATCCAATCACACAGAGAGCGCAATTCATTGTCCTAATTGGTATCATAATCGTAATGGCGTTTCTCTGGCAGCATCATGTTTCTTCTCCTACAACTAGTTCGCTGCACCTGTCAGCAGGAATAACAATTTTATTAGCAGATGTATGGTTTGTATTAAAATTTCTTGGGCTGCCGCGGTACAGAAGTGACGGTGAAAAGCAGGTGCCGTTCTTTTCCGATAAACCGGAGAAGTATTTTGAAAGTAATAAAGAGGCAATTACGGTATCTAATGTTGAACCTCAAGATATTCAAAGTCATTATCAGAACTTACATATGCATACGACATTAATTCAAAACAACGCTAGGAATGCAACCGTTTTTCTAGGAAACCTTAAGCCGGAAGGGCCAAGGCTCGAAGTTCAGATGCAAGGAATGCCGAAATCAGTGCCAATCCTCAGCGATCACTTCACGATTGGCCGGGGAGATGCGAATTTAAAAGCGGATTATGTCTTGGAAGAAGCAGGTGTTTCCCGAATCCATGCTGAAATAACAAAATGCGATAAGGGTTATGCACTGAAGGATACAGGTTCAACGAATGGAACTTCTCTCAATGGAGAACCGATTGTGACCTATCAATCTTACTTGCTAAAAGATGGCGACGAGATTCAGATTGTGTGCCAAACCTTGATATTTCGATATTGAAAATTTAACTATTTCCTGTCTACCTCTAGCAGTGGTATAATAAGAAGTCACGAGTATGTGCGATTTTTTAACAGACAGGAGTTTAGATTTTTAAAATGAGTCTTTTGACGATAGAAGATTTGAGCCACAGTTTTGGGGATCGAACGTTGTTTAAAAATGTTTCCTTCCGTCTACTGGCAGGCGAGCGCGTTGGCATAGTTGGAGCAAATGGTGTGGGGAAATCCACATTAATGAATATATTGACCGGAAAATTATTGAAAGATACAGGGAAAGTAGAATGGACGCCTCGAATTAAGTATGGGTATTTGGATCAGCATTCGGTATTAGCGGCTGGCAGGACGATTCGCGACATTTTACGCGATGCCTTCTTACCTCTTTTTGAAGAAGAGAGAGCTATGATGGCTATTACGGAAAAGATGGCGGATGCTTCGCCAGAAGAACTGGAAGTTCTTCTTGAGCAGATGGGCGAGATTCAGGAGCGTTTGGAAATCGGCGGTTTCTACTTGCTGGATGTCAAAATCGAAGAGATGGCGAACGGACTTGGCCTTAATGTCATTGGCTTAGACCGTGATGTGACATCGTTAAGCGGTGGGCAGCGGACCAAAGTTCTTTTGGCCAAACTCCTCTTGGAGAAACCAACTGTGCTGCTGTTAGACGAGCCTACGAACTATTTGGACGTCGAACACATTGAGTGGTTGAAAAACTATCTCAAAGATTATCCGTTTGCGTTTATGTTGATTTCACATGATACGGAATTCATGAATGAAGTCGTTAACGTGATTTATCATTTGGAATTTACGAAGCTGACTCGTTATACAGCGAACTATGAGAAATTCCTGGACATGGCGGAAATGAACAAATCGCAACATATTGATGCCTATGAGAAGCAGCAGGAGTACATTAAAAAGCAGGAAGACTTTATTGCCCGCAATAAAGCCAGGGCCTCCACCTCTACACGTGCCAAAAGCCGTCAGAAGCAGCTAGAGAAAGTGGATCGAATCGAAAAGCCGGAAACTGCGATGAAACCTACGTTTATATTTAAGGAATCTCGTACAAGTGGTAGAATTGTATTTGAGGCCGAAAATTTGGAAATTGGCTACGACCGACCGCTTTTACCGAAAATGAATGTGACGATTGAACGCGGCGAGAAAATTGCGATCGTTGGCTGTAACGGTGTGGGGAAATCTACACTGCTCAAAACGATTTTAGGCAAAATTGAACCTTTCAGCGGTAAAACGTATCAAGGCGATTACTTAAGTCCGGCTTATTTTGAGCAAGAGGTTAAAGCGCCCAATATGACTCCGATTGACGACGTTTGGAATGAGTTTTCTTCCATGAATCAGAATGAAGTCAGGGGCGCTCTTGCAAGGTGCGGTTTAAAAAATGAGCACATCACACGTGCCATGAGCATGCTCAGCGGGGGAGAACAAGCCAAAGTAAGGCTTTGCAAACTGCTGATGAGAGAAAGCAACTGGCTGTTGTTCGATGAGCCTACCAACCATTTGGACGTTGTGGCCAAAGAAGAACTTCAAAGAGCTTTGATCGCTTATAAAGGCACAGTTTTGCTTGTTTGCCACGAACCGGAATTTTATGAAGGTTGGGTAACCAGAGTTTGGAATGTGGAAGAATGGTCTGCCAAAGCAAAAGTAACCAATTAGGAGGAAATGTCCAATGTTAACTCATGTTGTGTTTTTTAAGCTCAAAGATCGTAGCCCTGAAGCGGTGGAAGTAACGAAAGCGGTTCTTACGAACATGGAAGGGAAAATTCCAGTGTTGCGCCATATTGAAGTAGGGACGGATATTCTTCATTTGGAGCGTTCGTATGATATTGCACTGATTACAAAATTCGATTCCGTAGAAGATTTAAAAACATATGACACGCACCCTATTCATGAAGGTGTGAAGGCTCATATGAAGACAGTACTTGATGGGACTTCCATTTGCGTTGATTTTGTAAGCTAATTGGGTTTGAAAAACATAAGGGAACAGTGTAGTATCCTTAGAAGGGGCTAGCATTGCGGCTTATGCCGCTAGCGCAGCTAAAATTCCTAGGCTGCACTGTTTTTTGTGTGTTTACAGGAATCTTAATAATTTATAGAAAAGGGAGGAATCCCGAGTGAAATCCAAATTAAATAAAGCTTATATGACGGAAGTACTCGAGATGCTGCTGCGTACGCCAAGCCCGACGGGTTATACGCACCACATTATGAAAAAGGTCGAACAAGAAGTGAATAAGCTTGGTTATGAGCTTACATATACGAATAAGGGCTGTGGCATTGTGACGGTTCCTGGTGTCCGTAATGACCGGGTTATTGGTATTTCTGCGCATGTGGATACCCTAGGTGCAATGGTTCGTTCTATTAAAGAGAACGGCACGCTTAAGATCACTTCTTTGGGCGGATTCATGATGGGCGCTATTGAGAATGAATATGTTCAAATTCATACGCGCGACGAACGCGTTTATGATGGGACGATTCTCACTTCAAGACCGTCTGTACACGTGTATGAAGATGCCAGAGAGTTCAAACGTGATGAAGCTAATATGGAAGTGCGTATCGATGAGCTTGTTAAATCCAAAAAAGAAGTTCAGGATCTTGGTATCCGGGTTGGGGATTACATTTCGTTCGATCCGCGTGTACAAGTGAAGGAAAATGGCCTCGTGAAATCCCGTCATTTGGATGATAAAGCGAGTGTGGCTTCGTTATTCGGATTACTAAGACTTATCAAAGAAGAAGGTCTACAACCGCTCTTCACGATAAAATTGTTTTTCTCCAATTATGAAGAGGTTGGGCATGGGTCATCTTTTATTCCAGATGATATTACCGATTTGATTGCCGTAGATATGGGTGCGCTTGGCGATGACTTGAGCGGTAGCGAACGTGATGTCTCCATTTGCGCGAAGGATTCGTCAGGTCCTTATGACTATCAAATGACTTCCAAAATGATTGAGCTTGCCGAGAAGTTGGAAATAGGCTACGCCGTTGATATTTATCCAAGGTATGGCTCAGACGCTTCGGCCGCGCTCAGAGGCGGACGCGATATTCGCGCCGCGCTGATAGGTCCTGGTGTTCATGCGTCACACAGCATGGAGCGGACGCATATGGATGCTGTAGTTAACACAGCAGCGCTTCTTGCAGCCTATGTCATGGAGCCAGTGGAAGCATGAATATTTTGAGTGCAGTCAATATTACCAAAACCTATGGCGACAAGGTTTTGTTCGATGACATCACGTTCACGGTGAACGAGAGGCAGCGCATCGGTCTCATCGGCGTGAACGGCACAGGTAAGTCCACGCTGCTGAAACTGCTGGCGGGATTGGAAACAGCGGATCGCGGCAAACTCGTGCACGCGAACCATTTCCGAGTGGAATACTTGCCGCAGAACCCGGAGTTCGATCCGAACTCCACCGTGCTTGAGCAAGTATTCCACGGCGACACGCCGCTCATGAAGACGCTGCGCGACTATGAGCTGGCCCTGGCTGAGCTGGAGCTTGATCCCTCCAGCGAGAAAAAGCAAACGCGGCTGTTCACAGCCCAGACGCGCATGGATGAACAAGGTGCCTGGGAAGCCAGCACCTTGGCCAAAACCGTACTGATGAAGCTAGGCATCAGTGAGTTCGACAAGCCCGTCGGCCTGCTGTCCGGCGGGCAGCGTAAACGCGTCGCTATGGCTCGCGTTCTGATCCAATCCGCCGATCTGCTCATCCTGGATGAGCCGACGAACCATATCGACAACGAGACCGCGATCTGGCTCGAGGAGTTCCTCGGCAAGTGGCGCGGCGCGCTGCTGCTCGTTACCCATGACCGGTACTTCCTGGAGCGGGTGACGAACCGCATCCTGGAACTGGACCGGGGCAAGATCTACAGCTACGAAGGCAACTATGAGGCGTTCCTCGAGAAAAAGGCGGAGCGGATGGAGTCCGAAGCCGCCAGCGAAGATAAGCGGCAGAATCTCATGCGCCGCGAGTTGGCTTGGCTCCGTCGCGGCGCGAAAGCGCGCACGACGAAGCAGAAGGCGCGCGTGCAGCGCGCCGAAGAGCTGCGGGACACCAAGGTAGATGGTCCCGCAGACAAGCTGGACATGGCGCTAGCTGGCAGCCGCCTTGGCAAGAAGGTGATGGAGCTGGAAGCCGTCACCAAAGCTTTCCCAGGCGGGAAGACGCTGCTGAGCGGCTTCAGCTACATCGTGATGCCGAAGGATCGCCTCGGCATCATTGGACCTAACGGCAGCGGCAAATCGACGCTGCTGAACATGCTCGCCGGGCGTATTCAGCCCGACAGCGGGACGATCGAGACCGGCCAAACCGTGAAACTCGCCTATTACACGCAAGAAACGGTCGAGATGGATGAAAAGATGCGAGTCATCGACTACATCAAGGAAGCGGCTGAATTGGTTCGCACGTCTGACGGCGAGACAATACCCGCTTCGCAAATGCTTGAGCGCTTCCTGTTCTCCCCTACACTGCAGTGGTCTCCTATTGGTAAGCTGTCAGGCGGTGAGCGCCGCAGATTATATTTGCTGCGTACTCTTATGGGAGAACCGAATGTTCTGCTCCTTGATGAGCCGACGAACGATTTGGACATCCAAACATTGACCATACTGGAAGATTATCTGGATAATTTCCCAGGAGCGGTTATCACGGTCTCCCATGATCGGTACTTTTTGGATCGCACGGTTACGCATCTGTTTGCTTTTGATGGCCAGGGAGGCATTGAGCCTTATATTGGCAACTACTCCGACTATTTGGAGGAGAAGCAAGAGCAAGAAGAGGCGGAGCAGGCACGCAAAGAATTGGCGCGTCAAGCAAGTAGCAATACGGGCTCCAGCAAAACAGCGGCCAATCATTCAACAGCTTCTAGCGGCTCAGCGAATACAAACCGTCCTAAGAAACTAACTTTCAAAGAGCAGAAGGAATGGGATGAAATCGAGGGGACGATTGCGGCTTTGGAAGATAAGGCGGCAAGCTTGAAACAGCAAATTGAAGCGGCTGGCAGCGACTTTGACCGTGTTCGCGATTTGTATGAGCAAGAGCAGCAAACAACGGCCGATTTGGAAGCAGCAATGGAAAGATGGACTTATTTATCCGAGTTGGTAGAAGAAATAGAGCGAAATAAGTTATGATAGAAGAAACTATAATAAAGGCAGGTAAGTATTCCACATGATTAATGTTAATAACGTGACACTTCGTTACGGCAAAAGAGCGCTTTTCGAAGATGCGAATATTAAATTTACTCCAGGTAACTGTTACGGTCTAATCGGCGCGAACGGTGCAGGTAAATCCACATTTCTGAAAATTCTCTCCGGTGAAATTGAGCCGAACACAGGCGAAGTATCGATCACGCCAGGAGAGAGAATGGCTGTTCTGAAACAAAACCATTACGAGTTTGACGAAATCGAAGTTTTGAAAACCGTTGTAATGGGGCATGCTCGTTTGTTCAAAATCATGGAAGAGAAGGATGCGCTCTACGCGAAAGCGGATTTCTCTGAAGAAGATGGTATGAGAGCTGCTGAGTTGGAAGGCGAGTTCCAGGATCTGGACGGTTGGCAGGCCGAATCCGATGCCGCAGAACTACTAATTGGTCTAGGCATCCCAACTTCCTTACATGATACAAAAATGAAAGACCTCGACGGCAATGAGAAGGTTCGTGTTCTCTTGGCGCAAGCGCTGTTCGGCAATCCGAACATTTTGCTGCTCGATGAGCCTACCAACCATTTGAACTTAGAGTCGATTCGTTGGCTGGAGAACTTCCTTGCTCGTTTTGAAGGCACCGTTATCGTTGTATCCCATGATCGTCACTTCCTGAACCAAGTATGTACACACATTGCGGATATTGATTTTGGTAAAATTCAAATGTATGTCGGGAACTATGATTTCTGGTACGAGTCCAGTCAACTTGCTCTACGCTTAGCTAGAGATGCGAATAAGAAAACGGAAGAAAAACGTAAAGAGTTGGAAGCCTTTATCGCTCGATTCAGCGCGAATGCATCCAAATCCAAGCAAGCGACTTCCCGTAAAAAGCAACTTGAGAAGCTTACACTTGAAGATATTCGTCCTTCCAGCCGTAAATATCCGTTCATTCACTTCAAAGGTGAGCGCGAAGCTGGTAAACAATTGTTGGCTGTTGAAAGCATCTCCAAAACAATTGATGGCGTAAAAGTATTGAATAATGTAACGTTTACGCTGAACAAAGGGGATAAAGTGGCTTTTGTCGGTCCGGACGGTATTGCCAAAACAACGCTTTTCAAAATCCTGATGGGCGAAATGGAAGCAGATGAAGGTACATTCTCATGGGGGGTAACGACTTCCCAAGCTTATTTCCCAAAAGACAGCCAAGATTACTTTAACTCCGAACTGAACTTGGTGGATTGGCTTCGTCAATACTCCAAAGACCCGGATGAATCATTCCTTCGCGGATTCTTAGGACGTATGTTGTTCTCTGGTGAGGAAGCTTTGAAGAAAGCTAACGTTCTATCCGGGGGCGAAAAAGTACGCTGCATGTTCTCCAAAATGATGCTTAGCGGTGCGAATGTTCTCATTCTTGATGAGCCTACGAACCACTTGGATTTGGAGTCCATCACAGCGCTCAATAACGGACTTGTTGATTTCGACGGTACGATGTTGTTCGTTTCCCATGACCATCAGTTCATTCAAACGATTGCTAATCGTGTAATGGAAATCACACCGAAAGGTCTCATCGACAAAATGCTTACGTATGATGAATACCTGGATAGTGAAGATGTGAAAAAACAACGCGAAGCTCAATACGCGTAAGACCAAATGAAAAGCGCCCTGATGTTTGACTCTCAGGGCGCTTTTACCTACATAGCTCTAGCTTCCGCCAGTACGACGGCGTTGATTATTTACTTTTTTCGTCATTTGACTTTTGGCACTTTGGTTCGTATTGCCCGCTTGTTTAGGGTTTGCACGTGCTGCGGCTTGATCCGCTTTCTTCTGAGCTAACTTTTGTTTGATTGCATCGGCTAGGCTTACTTTCTTAGGACCTTGTTGTTCGTCCAGCTGATCTTGTGGCTTGTCTGACATAGAAACACCTTCTTTACCGTGATATGTTAATAGTATAATCGAATCAAACAAAAGATGAAAGAAGGTGTGAACGATGTTTGACCCAACGATCTATGACAACATTAAGGTGGTTCTGGAAGGAGCCGTCTACGACTTGGATTTGGATGGCAAAATTATCATCACACGGCGGGAAGATCTTGTGGATCTTTCTTCCATGTCCCGAACGTATGCGATTGAGTTTGCAAGAAAGATTGATAAGCCGAGCAAAGCGGAAATCAATTTGCATGTTCATTTAAGTGATTTGGCTGCTGAAATTTTAGAGAACCCTACAGCTAAACCGGGATGTACGCTTACGATTAAGCTTTTCACGAAAGTTAAGAACCCGGATTTGGAATGTAAGCATATTGAAGAACAGTTAGGCCTAATATGGGAGCATCGTCCACAAATCACACAACTTCTTTCATACAAATATGGTATTTTTCCAGTGGTTTATCATAATCAAATTACACTTTCATTCGGCAGAAAAATCGATGAGAGCCATTTGGATGATTTCCCTCATCTTATCGGTTATGCGGCTGACAGTTTGGCTTGGTTAGATGAACGAGGAGGTTAGCATGAGGGAATTGTCTCAACAAGAATTGTTAGAGATCGTTAACAGGCAGGAGGAGTCCTTTGCTGTATTTTTGTACACGCCGTTTTGTGGAACATGTAAAGTGACTGAACGTATGTTGGAGATCATTATGACCATGCAGCCTTCTTTGCCGCTTTATAAGAGCAATATTAATTTTCTGCCGCAAATTAGCCGTGAATGGCAAGTGACCAGCGTGCCGTGCATCGCTATTTTTGAACAGGGACAGGACAAACAACTGATTTACCGCATGCAGTCAGTGGATGAGCTATATCGCAAACTGCTGCCATTGAGCAGCAAGTAACTATAGGAGATGATAAGAATGAGCAGCTTTCAATTAGGAGATCACGTCATTGCTGAGTATAAGACTGGGGTTTATTATGGGGAAGTAGTGGAAATGTCGAGTACGATGAAAGCGGCAGTACGCATCTTGGCTGTAAAAGAACATCCAACACAAGGGGACTTGCATAATCCTATGGACCCAAGCGTCGCATTTTTTCATCAAAGACGGGCTTTATCGTATCAGGAGATTGCTTTAATGCCAATTTCAACGATACGTTCATATGCGGGTGCAATTCCCGATTATCAAGTATCACTGGAGAGAGCGCTAATGGCTCAAATCTCTAAGCTGTCGGAAATGGAAGCATGGGCTAGGCGCTCTCTTCAGGAGCTTAGTCAACTGCAGAAAGAATATTTCCCAAAGTCGAATTAAGAAACTTCTAAATACAATTTTGTGCCGTCGTTATACTTGAAAATAGCGACATCACCAATGATCTCGATCAGCGAGATCATTTTTAATTTGCGACGAAATTCGAAATGAAGTTCAAACTCCTTAAGCTTACTGGACAACAATTCCATATGTGAACTGCGATGTGTGAAATTAAGCACGGGAATGGATTTGTTTTTGAATTTAATGGTAACTGCTTGCATGTCAAGCCCTCCTTCACGTCTTCCATCTGGAAAAAGTACCAGCTGGTCTACATATTTAGGATACATTTCAAATGTTAAGTATGTTTGAGACAAACTATTAAAAAAGTTTTAGCATCTTATTATATGTAAAGAATAGCGAGAGAGGGCTAGTTCCCAAAGAATCTTTTGAAATTAATCGGGTTACCCGTCTGCATTTGACTCATTTGAGCGATAGATTGGCGGTTGCGGGGAAAGATAAGCACAATTATAATAAGAAAGATTGTAATCAAACAAGTTTTGGGGGGATTTAGATGACAGCAGGAAAACCAATCAGAATCGGGATTATCGGTTCCGGAAACATCGGAAATGTACATATGGAAGTGATGAAAAAAGTGCCGGAGGCAGAAATTGCCGCGGTAACGGATGTGTACTTACCACTCGCAGAGGCTAGAGCCAAGCAATATAACATTGAGCGGGTATATGAGAGTTCGGACAAGCTGCTCGCTGATCCAAGCATTGATGCAGTAGTTATTGCTGTATCCAATGAGTGGCATGCGCCTTTAGCCATTCAAGCTTTAGAGGCAGGTAAACATGTCATGCTGGAGAAGCCTATGGCGCTTAATCTCGAATCGGCTAGACAAATTGTAGAAGCAGAGCGCAAGGCAGGCAAAGTGCTGATGATTCCACATCAGCTGCGTTGGGAAGTCCTTTCACAGGCTGTCAAACAACAGGTTGATAAAGGCGCGTTAGGCCATATTTATCATGCCAAAGCAGGCTGGATGAGACGTAAAGGGATTCCGGGCTGGGGAACTTGGTTTACACAGATGGGTAAATCCGGCGGCGGTCCGTTAATTGATCTAGGTGTACATATGTTAGATCTATCCCTCTATTTGATGGGGAATCCGAAACCGGTTTCGGTATATGGGGCAACCTATGCGGAATTTGGTCCACGCAAAAAAGGGATTGGCTCTTGGGGGACACCGAACTGGGAAGGGCAATATGATGTAGAAGATTTGGCTACAGCGTTGATTAAACTCGATAATGGTGCAACCCTATCGCTTGATGTCAGCTGGGCCGCGCTCATCGAAACGGATAGCCAGCCTTACGTGCAACTGCTTGGTTCCGAAGGAGGCGCTTCAATTCGCGGCAATAAAGGGAAGCTACTAGCAGAAATGTTTGATCGCGAAGCGGATGTGGATCTGACTGTGCCTGAGCTGGACGAAGGACCTCGTGTGCGGATGCTGAGACATTTCCTATCGTGTATCGAAACCGGTCAACAACCAATTACCTCTGTGATGACAGGTTATACGAATAATTTAATTCTAGATGCGATTTACCAATCCTCACAAACCGGCAATGAAGTTAAATTGAATTGGGACATCGAGTAGACAGGGGCTGCAGCAAGTGAATTGGGAGTTATTTAGCATCATCGGGACAATCGCTTTCGCAGTCAGTGGAGCGATTGTTGCGATGGAAGAGGAATATGATATTCTAGGGGTCTATGTTCTTGGGCTCGTAACGGCATTCGGCGGTGGTGTCATTCGAAATTTGCTGATTGGCAAACCCGTCGTTTTGCTGTGGGAGCAAGGGTTATATTTTCAAATCGCCTTATTTGCTATGACTTTAGTTTTCTTGATGCCTGTCAAATACATTCGGGTATGGAAGACGTGGGAAGCTTTCTTTGATGCTATCGGATTGGCAGCCTTCTCTATACAAGGTGCGTTCTATGCAACGAATATGGGGCATCCTTTAAGTGCTGTCATTGTGGCTGCAGTGTTAACGGGGATTGGCGGCGGAATGGTTCGAGACGTACTGGCTGGCCGAAAGCCGCTTGTACTGAAGGACGAAATCTATGCCGTATGGGGCATGCTGGCCGGTGCGTTGGTCGGTTTGGGCTGGTCGCAAGGAGCTTGGCAGATATCCGTGCTTTTTGCACTTATCGTCATTTTGAGAATGTTATCCGTATTTTATAAATGGAAGCTGCCTAAACGTTCCTTGCGCAATGCGATCGTGGGATCAACGCGTAGATCAGACTCATAGCCTACCGCTAAAGACCTGGATGAATTTTTGAAAATCGAGATGAGGAAAGAGGTGAGTTACAATGGAACAGGAAGCATCATTCCTTAACCAACAAAAGATTTCTGCTGAAACGATGGCCGCACGTATTGTTCCTGTTAAAGAATTGCTTCAAACGGAATTGGATCTGTACGAAGTATCCAAAGATGCAGAGACAGGTGAGCATTACCTTCATTATGCTTACATGCACCGTGATTTTACGAATACCGGTGAGCCGGAGTCGTTTCATTATTTGCTGCCGATTGACAGCGACGATGTGCTCGGAATGATTTTTGGGGAGCAGGGCTATGCGTATCCGGAGTTTTGGCGTAAAGCTTTTTTGCGCAACGGACCGGAAGGTTTCTACATCTGGTTCGACCCCACGCATGAAGAGGAACAGTCAGAGGATGAAGCTATCGCTGCGGATTTGCTAAACAAGCTGAGAGCTTTTAAAGAAAATGGTTCGGCCGATCCGGATGCGGTTCGAAAATTGCTCGAAGAATTGGATGAAACTCGTAAAAAAGAAGACTAGGACGTTGTAAAGCCTGCTTGCCAATGAATCAATTGGTGGCGGGCTTTATTTATTATTTAGTAAAAATGGGGATAAATGACCATATTAAAGTTAATCGTTATTTTTCAGGAAGGAGGATGAAATCATGAGTATAGAGGCTTATCAGTTCGCTAATTTGGGAGCGCATGAGGATCTGCTGGAAGATCTTCGCAGGCTTGAATCCCGGATGAGGGAACAATTGGGATATGAAATCTCCTTAATTGCTTACACACCGGAAAAGAAGGACATCAGCAAGAAATAAAGAAAGAAGGGGGAGCTTTTATATGAAAAAAACGTTGATCCAACTTACACTTTCGATCGTGTTAGTAAGCACAGCCGCTGGCTGTACCGCCGCAAGCCCGAACAATCATGCAGGAGCAAGTTCTTCAAATCCGAATGCTGGCTCATGGGATACGAGTCTCAGGAACAATGAGAATTCTTCACTAGGAGCTAAAAGTGTCAATCAATCCCCGCTGCCATCGATGCGACCGTCTACGATTGACAACATTAAAGCGCACACGAATACACATTTGACGATGAACCGTGATTTGGCAGATGGTATTATTCAAGCGGCTCACCTCGGAAACACAGCTGTTGCATTTACGGATAACAACATTTATATTGCGGTAGATATGGGCGGGATGCAAGCCATGGGTGCCGATAATGACGGCATGAAAATGCTTAGTAAAACAAACGACCCGGAAACCGGGGCTGGGTTGTTCGGTTCGGGAGCCGGAGCTCAGATGGATTGGCTCTCGGCCAAGCCTTTGCCGGCAGAAAGCGCCAAAGCCATAAGGAGTTTGCTGACTCGGATTTATCCGGAAGCGAATATTTTCATTTCTACGAACCCGCATTTCGTGAACCGCATGATGTATTATGATGCTCAGCAGCAAAACAACAAACATATGGATACGTATCTCAACGAATTTAACACCATGATCCAATATGCTTTCCCAAGCTATTCTACCGGCCAAAGAAATACGCTGCCTTAAAATAAAACTTTGCGCAAAAGATTCACACATCTCCCTCAGCCTCCTGCTGAGGGTTTTGTCATAGTTTCCGGATTATCCAATTAGAAAAAAAGGAGTATGACGATGATTGGGCTGAAGGCTGTGATCGATCGGCATGAGCATGACACGTCAAAATTCAAAAATGAGCAATAAATTTAAAGTTCGAGCGTACTGTAGTTCACGGCAATGTGATTACGTACATCCGGATGATGTCGTACAAGCCATTAATGGTGAAACCTCTTATGCGTTGGCACAGATGTATAACGAGTTGCCATCCAAGCCTGGCTGCCCCAAATGTGGAGAAGCGATGGCATTCTACTCATATTCGGTTATCGAACAACCGTGGCTGCCTTGAAAGGCTTGACAACGTTAGCTTTCCTGATAAATAGTAAGAGAACAAAGGAATCAGGAGAGGAACATTAGAGAATATGTTAACAGAAGCTATACCTCAAGAAATCCGTGAGCACTTGGAACAAAAGAGAGCACAGACGAAAGCGACCGCAGAGGATGCGAAATTAATCGGGGCAGCTGCCTTTGAGGCGCCTCGGGAAGACATTTTGATCGATAGTGTTATTGCGCTTTTTTTGGGTAAAAATGTACTGCTCAAAGGCCCGACAGGTTCAGGAAAAACGAAGCTTGCCGAACATGTTTCGGCGATTTTTAATCAACCGATGCATGCCGTGAATTGTTCAACGGATTTGGATGCCGAAGCTTTACTGGGGTTTAAAACGTTGTCCCATGACGAGCAGGGCCGTTCACAGATTGTTTTTATCCCTGGACCGATCATGAAAGCAATGACGAAGGGACATTTTCTATACATAGACGAAATTAATATGGCGAAACCGGAGACCTTGTCACTCATCAATGGTGTTCTGGATTATCGGAGATCGATTACGAATCCATTCACCGGCGAAGTTATCACCGCTCACCCTGATTTCAGAGTGGTTGCTGCCATTAATGAAGGCTATATGGGAACCGTGCCATTGAACGAAGCATTGAAAAACAGGTTTGTGACCGTGGATATTCCCTATTTGCAAGGGGAAGCGTTGTACAAGCTTTTGAAAAGCAAGTCTGTTTTGCGTGACGACAAGCAATTGAGAACTTATGTGCAGCTGTCGGCTGATTTATTAACCTTAATCGAGATGGGGCAGCTGCCTGATGAAGCAGGGTCGATCCGAGCATTGCTCGATGCTTGTGATCTTACGGCTTATATTCCGCCGATGCGAGCAGTGGCGAGAGCGATTGCTGATAAATTGGAGGATGAAAGGGAACGTGCTGCCGTGATCAATGCGGCTGAAACGTTATTTTAAGCTATGTTTGTAGGAAAAATAAGTATGCTTGAGGATAAAATCGACGCTATGCTGCAAATGCAGTTGGTGGATTTAGCCCGCATGTTCACAAAACGCAAGGAGCTTGAGGTGGAAGCCGCATTTCATGCTGATTATGAAGAAAGTTCGGCCCGTATGACCGTCAGCCAGTTCTGGTGGGATTATCCGCCACTGGATAAAGCTGCGGGGATGAAAAGCGACGTCTACCTCCGAGGCATAGGTACAGCGTGGTTTACCAGCGCAGAGGCTGTAAAGTCCTACCTCATGGGTAGTCAGCAAACTCCCTTTCCCAAGCTGGCGAACTCGCTTTTTGCATTATGCGAAGATATGCGCTTGGAACGTATTTGCCGTGCGCGCAGACCGGGGACGACACGTGTATTCGCGGTGCGGCACCGTATTTATGGAGCATATTTCGGCCATAAATTGCGTGCGCACTTGAGCAAAGGTGAATTGGCCGATGCCGTACTTTTATTGATTTACGGTTGGTTTACCGGAGCGGAGTGGAGCGCTGCGGAAAGCGTGGGATTGAAGGCGCGGCTCACACCGTTATATCCGATTCTAGAAGGCATCGAGGAAGCCGAACATACGGCGCAAGTAGCTGCTGGCTGTGAGGACATGATGGACGCGTTAGCTTATTGGCTGGATAGAGATGCGAGTTCCAGCTATTTCTGGATGCAGCCGGGGGGCGGCGTGGCGGAGCCGCTGCCCGCAGGGTATCAAGGCGAGCTGAAGCGCGCTAAGCGGCTCGCCAACGATGATGTGCTCCCCGAGCAGGAAGGGGAGAGTCAATTACCGGGCCAGGAGCGCTTGCCGACCTGGCACCGTGAAAGCAGCGACCGCAGCCCGGGGCTGCTGCGGTTCGAGCTGGAGCGCGGCTCACGCACGTCCGCGCTCGGTTCTGCGCCCCGCGAGGGCGACGCCGCCGATCAGGCGCTCGCCATCGCCCAGGGGCGCTCGCTGCGCGCCCAGCGCACCGGCGCCGCCTCCGGCGAGCGGCGCGGGCAGGCTGCCGTGCCCGCTGCCGCGGGGCACGGAGAGGGCGAAGTCGCCGCGTTCGCGACGGCGACTTGGCTGGCGCCTGAGCGGCCAACTGCTGCGCAGGAGGCCGCCTTCAGGCGCCTGAGCGAGCGCGCAGCGCCGCTCGCGAAGCCCTTGCAGCGTGCGATTCGGCGCACGCTGGAGCAGAAGCGGATCGCCCCGCGCGGCGATCGGCTGTTCGGGCGGCTCGATAAGCGGCTGACGCGAGCCTTCACGCAAGAGATGCCGCGCCTCTTCTATAAGAAGCGCGCGCCGGTCCCGCAGCTCGACGCCGCATTCGCGCTGCTTGTCGACTGCTCTGCATCCATGTATGACAAAATGGACGAAACCAAACTGGGACTCGTGTTATTTCACGAGACCCTCCAGTCCTTGCGAATTCCCCACGAAATCGTGGGATTCTGGGAGGACGCGGACCGCGTGACGGAGCACGAAGCGCCCAACCTGTTCCAGGTTGCCGTGGACTTCGGCTCTTCGCTGGCTCCGGGAAGCGGTGCGGCTCTCATGCAGCTGGAGCCGCAGCAGGACAATCGCGACGGCTTCGCGATCCGCTGCTTGACAGAGCGCTTGCTGCGGCGTGCTGAGCGGCAGCGCATCCTCTTGGTTTTCTCGGATGGAGAGCCGTCTGCAGCGAATTATAACGACGTAGGCATCCTGGATACCTACGAGGCTGTAATGAGAGCACGCAGGCTGGGGATTGAGGTCATCTCCATCTTTCTAGCGAGCGGCGGAACCGTCCATGAAACCGAACGTGCCGCCATGCGCAACATGTATGGGCGGAGCAGCATTGTTGTGCCTCGGGTGGAGGAATTAACTGAGCAGCTTGTACCGATTTTACGCAAACTTTTGCTGAAATCTATCTTTTAATGTCGAAATCCTATACAATAGATCAGGGTATTTGCACAGGATAACTGGTTAAATACCCTGTTTATGCCATTCTTGTTATGTTTACTTACATACATAGCCATTTGTTATAAGTTTACTTCCGTTGGGAAAACATTAAGGGGGAAATCATTTCATGTACGGTGCACCATTATCAAACAAAGCAAAGAAAATCATGCTGTTGGGATCAGGAGAGCTCGGGAAGGAAGTTGTCATCGAAGCACAGCGTCTAGGGATTGAGACCATTGCCGTGGATCGTTACGCGCATGCTCCAGCTATGCAAGTCGCGCATCGCAGCCATGTGATCAATATGTTAGATGGGGAACAGCTTAGAGCATTGATCGAGCAAGAGCGGCCGGATCTCATCGTACCTGAAATTGAAGCCATTGCCACACCTGTTCTTGTTGAACTTGAGAAAGAAGGTTACCGAGTAATCCCAACAGCAACAGCCTCTCGATTAACGATGGACCGGGAGGGCATTCGCCGTCTTGCTTCCGAAACGTTAGAACTGAGAACTGCCAAGTATGCTTTTGCCAACAGCCTTGAAGAGCTGCATGCTGCAGTGGCGGAAATCGGTACGCCTTGCGTCATTAAGCCGATCATGAGCTCCTCGGGTAAAGGTCAAAGTGTGTGCCGCACGCCTGAAAATGTGGAACAATCGTGGAACATTGCCATGGAGGGTGGACGTGCTAAGAACGCTCGCGTCATTGTTGAAGAATTCATTCATTTTGAGTCTGAAATCACGCTGCTGACTGTTCGCTCTGTTTCCGGAACTACCTATTGTGAGCCAATCGGACACATCCAAAAAGACGGGGACTACATCGAATCCTGGCAGCCGCACGCCATGACGGAGCAGCAAATTCTAGATGCTCAGCATATGGCCAAAACGATTACTGACGCACTTGGCGGCTACGGCCTCTATGGCGTTGAACTATTTTTGACCAAAGATGGCGTGTACTTCAGTGAGGTATCGCCTCGTCCGCATGACACGGGCATGGTTACCATGGCTACACAAGATTTGAGTGAATTTGCTCTGCACGCGAGAGCGATTCTAGGATTTCCGATTACGGGCATTCGCTTATTAACGCCAGGGGCAAGCTACACGCTCAAGGCAGATCGCGAGCAAGTGGAATATACAATCAGCGGGCTAGAAGAAGCGTTGTCCGTTCCGAATACGCAAGTTCGCGTCTTTGGCAAGCCGGAGACGAAAGTCGGCCGCCGCATGGCGGTTGCGCTCAGCAGCGGGGAATCCGTAGAGGAAGCGCGCAGTTTGGCGAAACAAGCCGCAGGCAAGCTTAAGTTGAACTACGAATAAGAAATCATACATGATCAGCCATCAGGAGGAAACGACATGGAAGCTAAACCAGCAAGACTCTCCCGAACCGTGTTGACCGAAATTATTTTGCCTGCTGACACCAATTATCATAATACCGTGTTTGGCGGACGTGTGATGCAGTACATCGACAAAGTTGCAACAATCGCTTCTATGCGTCATTCGCGCAGGGGAGTTGTCACTGCTTCAAGCGATAGCTTGGACTTTTATGCGCCTGTTAAGCTTGGTGAGGCTATTCAATTAGAGGCGTTCGTCACCTGGACGCACCGAAGCTCCATGGAAGTATTCGTGAAAATTGAATCGGAAAACCTGTTGACCGGTGAAAAAAAGCGCACAGCCAATTCCTATTTAACTTTCGTCGCCCTAGATGAGTATGGCCAGCCTGTTGCGGTTCCGGGCATTATTCCTGAGACGGAAGAGGAGAAACGACTTTTCGAGACTGCTGAGATGCGATATGCCGCACGCAAGCTTCGGAAAGAGGAGCGAAATTTACAACTGTAGTCGACATCGACATCGGCATCGAGCAGATCCCTTATGGGGTCTGCTTTTTTTATAGTAAATAACGGACCATAGTTCCTTTCAGTATCCAGCTTCTTCTAGTAAAGTGGAGAATTCGTGCGAAAAGGATTATTATGGAAGATATAAGTGTTTCTAGACGCCAAAGGAGCTCATAATGAAAATAAGGATATTTCGATCTTTGATCTTCGCCATTATTTTAGTTATTGTGTACTATGCCTTTCAAATGTTGAGGGGCGTCTATTTGACTTGGAAATACGTGCCGGACATTGTTGATTCGTATACTGCTATTGATCCCTTCGGAAGTCATCAAGTTGCTTTTGGGGTTAAAGCTGCACCATTTGAAGTGGTGCTTGAAGTTATCATTATCATGGTTATTGGTGTTATTGCCTACTTCTCCGGAAGCTATGTAACAAAGAAAATAAGAAACCCTTGAAACCAGCCATCCCCAATAGCGTATTAGAAATAAATCGGTTTTATTTTTAACTTAATCTATTCGGAGGTAATCTCATAATGAATGCACATGAAATTGATTATCGTATTTTAGGCAATGAAATGCAGTACGTAGAAATTGAACTGGACCCAGGTGAAAGCGTCGTAGCGGAAGCTGGCAGCATGATGATGATGGATCAGAACATCCAGATGGAGACGATCTTTGGGGATGGCAGCAGCGATAATAAAGGGTTCATGGGCAAGCTTCTGGGAGCGGGCAAACGTTTATTGACCGGCGAGAGCTTGTTTATGACTGTGTTCACGAACCAAAGCCGTGGAGGTAAAGAGCAAGTTAGTTTTGCAGCGCCTTATCCCGGTAAAATTATCCCGATGGACTTGTCGATGCTGGGGGGACGGCTCATTTGTCAAAAAGATTCTTTCCTTTGCGCAGCGAAAGGCGTTTCCGTTGGCATTGCGTTTCAGCGTAAGTTGGGAGCTGGTTTCTTCGGAGGCGAAGGCTTTATTATGCAGAAAATTGAAGGCGATGGCTTGGCTTTTGTTCATGCCGGCGGTTCGATTTGCGAACGCGTACTTCGTCCTGGTGAAGTCATTCGCGTAGATACGGGGTGCTTGGTTGCCATGACGCAGGATGTGGATTATGACATCGAGATGGTGAAAGGTGTGAAAACGGCGCTATTTGGTGGTGAAGGCTTATTCTTCGCAACGCTTCGCGGTCCTGGGCGTGTATGGATTCAATCCTTGCCATTCAGCAGGCTGGCAGATCGTATGGCATCGGCATCAAGAGCAGGCGGGAGGAAAGAAGAGGGAAGTATCTTAGGCGGTTTAGGCAATTTATTGGATGGGGACGGAAGATAAGTTTCATTCGTCCGCACAAAGAAAGCCCGGCAGCGAATATAACATTCGCTCCGGGCTTTTTTGTGACCTTCTTACTTGGCTCCGCCTTCTGCGAGGATTGTTTCCCAGATTGCGCCTTTACCGTACAATTCTTTATTGACTTTATCCCAACCGCCAAGATATTCGATGTTGAATACGCCGGCAGGTGTTGTATAGTTTTTCTCGTATTGCTTCGCAACTTCCGGAAGTACGGAGCGGAAGCCTTTATCGGCAAATACTTTTTGAGCATCTGGGCTCCATAGGTATTCGAGGAATGCCTGAACCGCTTCACGGTTTCCATGTTTATCTACGTTTTTATCAATGAGTGCAACTGGGTTTTCAATCGTTGTTGTGTATTGCGGGATAACTTCCACATATTTTTTACCGGATTGAATGCGGGAAATGAGCTCATTTTCATAAGTGACGATGGCATCGCCTACGCCTTTGTCAAAAGTCGCAAGGGAATCGGCGCCGCTTTTATCAAGCACTTTGATGTTTTTGTAGACTTTGGCCAAATAATCCTTAGCGAACGCAGGATCTTTTTTGCCAGCCGCTTCAGAAGTTTTCAATCCAGCCCCATAGATGGCGTTAATGTCCCATTTGGCTCCACCGGACGTGCTTGGATTCGGGATCAACACTTCCACGCCTGGTTTCGTTAAGTCAGTCCAGTCTTTGATGCCTTTTGGATTGCCTTCACGAACTCCGATTGCCGCGATAGAAGCTGTAATGTTGCCTTTATAGGGGTTGTTTTTCCAGTCATGCGTGATCAAGCCTTTTTCTACGATTTTTTGGATGTCTCCTTCAAGGGAAAGAGGGGCGATATCCGCTTCAAAACCTTGGATAATGGCGGTAGCTTGCGAACCGGATGCCACATAGGATTCTTGGAATTCTACGGTTTGGCCGGTTTTCTTTTTCCACTCTTCTTTAAATTTCGGCAAAATGACGTCAAAAGAATCTTTAAGAATGGAATAAGCGCCAATCGTGATCGTTACTTTTTCGGCTTTAGGTGCCGAGCTTGCCGCTGTTGTAGCTGCAGCTGTTGCCGCGGCCGATGGAGCGGGTGTGCTGGCCGATTTCGTACCTGTACCGCATGCCGTAAGTGCGATACTTGCAGTGAATAATGCAGCAGTGATAAGACCTAGTGATTTGAATTTTTTCATGATTTACAACTCCCCTTCATGTGTAAGCTTATTTTATATAAAAACAGGCAGCGGATCTTGTTTAGCCTGATTTTCAATGACGATATTTTCGGTTTTGGTGAAGACGGATATTTGATGGATCAAAATATTCACTTCATCGTCTGGTTGATAAATTTTTTCTTTTACGGATTGATAAGCGAATAGCTTAATTGCGCCTGTATCGATTTCTAGATACCAGGAATCCCCGCGGAAGTGGACATGCGTCACTTTCCCTTTCTCTCCAGCTGTTGCCAGATGACTCACGTCATGGGGGCGAACCTCAATAGCTTCCGGTCGAATCAACACATTTACATCCGGCAGCCATTTGCCGTCTTGTTGGACCTCATCTAAATAAGGGAATCCGACTAGAGGCGTATATTGTGAAATAACATTAGATTCACCGATAAAAGAAGCTACAAATGAGGATGCCGGCTTCGTATAAATTTCCCAAGGACTGCCTTGCTGCTCGATTTTCCCTCCCTGAACAAGAATAATTTCATCAGCAACTTCAATGGCTTCATCTTGGTCATGAGTGACGAAGAGGGTCGTGACTTTAAATTCATCAATCAGGTTACGCAGCCAGATGCGCAGTTCTTTACGAATCTTGGCGTCGATGGCGGCAAAAGGTTCATCCAACAGCAGCAATTGAGGTTCCGGAGCCAATGCTCTAGCGAAAGCCACCCGTTGACGTTGTCCACCGGAAAGCTGGTGCGGGTATTTGCGTTCATTTCCGGCAAGCCCCATTAAATTAAGCAGATAGGTCACTCGGTCATGAATGAATTCCTTCGGCTTTTTGAGAACCTTGAGGCCGTAAGCGACATTGTCAAAAACGGTCATATGTTTAAAGAGAGCATAGCTTTGAAAAACGAAGCCAATTCCTCTTTCTTGAACAGGGAGATGTGTAGCAAGCTTCCCGTCGAAATAAATGTCGCCTGTCGTCGGGCTCTCGAGTCCTGACAACATGCGCAGAATGGACGTTTTACCGCCGCCGCTGGGACCGATTAAACCAACGAGATGCCCTTTCGTTATGCTGAAATTAACATCTTTAATGGCATGAAAGGCTCCGAAATTTTTATTTAAGTTTTTAACTTCGATATGCATACAGGGTTCCTCCTTAATGGCTGCTTACTTTTTCGCTTCTTCTTTTCAACCACTCGAGTGTTAACAAAATAGTAATCGAGATGAGTCCGAGCACAAATGCGACACTGTTCGCTGCAACGAGCTGGAACTGCTCGGCATCTTGATACACGAGTGTAGTAGCTGTCTGCGTTTGGTTGATGATATTGCCTGAGACAACTAAGATAGAGCCGAATTCTCCAAGCGATCTTGCAATGGTTAAAATGAGACCGTAAACGACGCCCCAGCGAATACCTGGCCATGTGATTTGAAAGAAGGTACGCCATGGACCAGCGCCAAGCGTAGCTGAAGCTTCTTCGGATTGGGTACCGATTTCTTCAAGCAATGGAACGACTTCACGAACCATAAGAGGAAATGTAATGAACATCGTAGCAAGAATCATACCGGGAATAGCGTACACAATTTTCATGTTATGATCTTCCAAGAATGCGCCTAATGCCGTGTTTGGCCCGAAAAGCAAGATAACCATTAAACCGACGATAACCGGTGATACGGCAAAAGGTAAATCAATCAGAGCATTGATGACTGGTTTCAGCCAGCGGGAGATCCAGGAACCTCTAACGATTTCTAGCGAAACGTAAACACCAACAATTGTATTTAGAACAGTAACGATAAGGACAATAATGAAAGAGATTTTCAAAGCGTGCAGAGCTTCAGGTCTTACAAGTGCATTAATAAAGGATTGTGGACCTTCTTCAAAAGCGCCAAAGGTAATGCCCAGGAACGGCAGCATAATTAATAGAAAAATGACAAGAAACGAAATGCTGATCAAAATTTTTCTCATGCCAGGCGCCCCTTTCCACGTGTCAATACATTGATGATCCATAGAATGAGGAGTGACAATGTAAGGAGCACAAGAGAAATAGCGGCTGCGCCTTCGGGATTATAGTTCTGCGTCTCACCGTATATATAGACCGAAGCAACCATCGTTTTCCCCGGTAAATTTCCGGAAATCAGTGAAATGGCGCCAAACTCGGCTAGTGATCGAGAAAAGGCAAGCATGCTGCCGGCAAGAATACCCGGTACAATAGCTGGAAAAACAATTCGGCAGAAGGTATAGAACCTGCTGGCGCCGAGTGTGAAGCTGGCTTGTTCTTCGGCGGGATCAATTTGCTCTAGCAAAGGCTGGACGGTTCGAATTACGAAAGGGAATGTGACGAATACCAAACCGATCACAATGGCTGTCTGATTGTAGAGCAGCTTAATGCCGGCGTGATCGAGCCAGACGCCCAGCGGACTAGAGGGTCCAAGCAAGGTTAGAAACATGAGTCCAGCCACGGAGGTTGGCAACGAGAAGGGAAGGTCGACCATACTGTTCAAAATGCTCTTGCCTCGGAATGTATATCTTACAAGAACATAAGCAATGATGGTGCCTACTATTGCCTGAATAATCGTTGATACAATACTGAGTTTGACTGTTAGTAAAATGGACTTCCAGGCTAGTGGTCCTGTTACTTCTTGCCAAAAGGGCTCCCAACCTAAGGAAAAACCTTTGAAATAGATGGAGCCAATCGGGATGAGCAGTAGCACAATCAGATAGCCAATAAGCACAGATCGAACCGTAGCTTTAAACACCTTGTTAATCACATTACACCACCCATTGATATTAATCATAGTGCTTTACTCGGAATATTTAAATTGACTATAACAGCGCGTGGTCGAATTTGTCAATATACCTATTTCCGATATTTATGGATTTATTCAAAAAAAATTATAATTCACTCAAAGGTACAAGGATTTAAGTTTGACATTAGATGAAAGGATACAGGGAATGGGTTCATCAGGTGGACTAGCCACTGAAAAAAGCATTGACGAAGCAAATGGGCGATGGTAACATAGGCATCAATCAATATCCGAGTAAAACAATATGAATTATTAGTTATTGGAAAAAGTCGACCAGATGACTGGAGACTCCCGTCCTTGCTTCGTAGTTTACAAGCAGGAACCGGGAGTCTTTTTGTTTTCAAACGCCTTTTCACTTTATGAAAAGAAAGAGGGATTCACATGCTAGCGAATCGAACAGCACCACTGGCCCAATCCAAGGTTTGGCAGCCCTGGGTCATACCGATACTCATTTTGCTGCTGTGGCAGGTGCTCGGCTTAACGGGTTGGTTATCGGAACGGATTCTGCCGACACCTTGGGAAGTCGTGAAAGCCTTATACAGTGTAATTAAAGACGGCACCATTTTTGAATATGTAGCGGTTAGCACGAAGCGGGCATTTCTAGGCTTTCTAATTGGTGGCAGCATTGCTTTTGTCATTGGATTGCTTAATGGGATATTTCCTATCGCGGAAAGATATATTGATTCTTCTGTACAAATGGTTCGAACCATCCCGCATCTTGCGATGATCCCACTAGTCATCATGTGGTTTGGCATTGGCGAGACCTCCAAATTATTTCTGGTTTCTCTCGGTGTTGCCTTTCCCATCTACTTGAATACCTTCCATGGCATCCGTTCCGTTGATCCGGGTTTAATCGAAATGGGGAAAGTATACGGGCTCAGAGGGTTCTCGCTATTTGCCAAGGTCATTTTACCCGGAGCGCTGGCGAACATCCTCCTCGGTATCCGCTTCTCCTTGGGAATCATGTGGTTGAGCCTGATCGTAGCTGAAACAATAGCGGCCGACTCCGGTATCGGTTATATGGCGACACACGCCAGAGAATTTATGCAGATGGATGTCGTCGTGTTATGTGTGATTTTATATGCCGTATTAGGGAAACTTTCGGATTTGATTGCTAAGTTTTTCGAAAATCGTTGGTTGAAATGGCATCACAATTATATACACAAAGCCTAGAAGGAGGGGATTCTTATGAGTAAGGTTGGCGGTACTCAGCTTCATATTCGTAACGTGAACAAATCTTTTGGCGCAACAAGGGTGCTCTCCGGTATCGATTTAAACATTAAACAAGGAGAATTTGTTGCGATTGTGGGCCGCAGTGGATGCGGAAAAAGCACGCTGCTCCGCCTTATTGCAGGCTTGGATGAAGCGACGAGCGGAGCCATTATGCTGGATGCTCAAGGCATTCAAGGCGTGCATAAAGATACGCGTGTACTTTTTCAAGAACATCGGCTTCTTCCTTGGAAAAAGAATATCGATAATGTTCGGATTGGCATTAAATCCGGTGACAAGGAAATTGCTTTTAAAGCGCTGCAGCAAGTTGGTCTTGAACATAAGAAGGATGACTGGCCGGCGGTGCTGTCTGGTGGTCAACGCCAGAGAGTGGCGCTTGCGAGGGCGCTTGCCGGTAATCCTAGGCTGCTGCTTCTTGACGAGCCGCTAGGCGCATTGGATGCGTTAACCCGCATAGAGATGCAGCAGCTCATTGAGCAGCTATGGCTGGAGAAGCAATTCACCGTCTTGCTTGTCACACATGATGTAAGTGAAGCCGTAGCGTTGGCGGACAGAGTCATTGTGATTGAAGACGGGAAGATTGGGCTGGATTTGAAAATATCGCTTGCCAGACCTAGAGAGCACGATAGCGGTTTTGCCTATTTCGAGAAAGTTATTTTGGATCGATTGCTTGTGAAACAACCGTATGAGACAGCGAAAACAGCTGCGGAAGCTTTTTCAATATAGGGAAATTGAGAACGAGGAATTAAGGGAGGGCTTATCAGATGGCTCAATATGATTTGCAATTACAGGCGGATGTACTCATTATCGGTGGCGGGCCTTCCGGAGCATGGGCGGCAATTACAGCTGCCAAAGAAGGAGCGAAGGTCGTACTAGTAGATAAAGGATATTGCGGTACGAGCGGTGCAACAGCGCCATCGGGAACAGGGTTGTGGTATGTCAATCCAACGGCCGAAGAACGTGAGGCTGCGATGAAGAGCAGAGAGGCGCTGGGTGGATATCTTGCGGATCGCGGTTGGATGAAGAGGGTATTGGATCAAACGTATAGCAATACGAATCAAATTGCAGCTTGGGGTTACCCCTTCCCGTTGGACGAAGCAGGTACTTCACATCGCAAAAGCCTGCAAGGACCAGAGTATATGCGTTTAATGCGCAGACAGGTGCAGAAAGCGGGTGTCCGCATTCTCGACCACAGTCCCGCGCTGGAGCTGCTCGCAGATGAGCATGGTGTGGCAGGAGCGACCGGAGTAAACAATCAAACCAAAGACACATGGCGCGTTGATGCTGCATCGGTCGTTATTGCAACCGGAGGCTGCGCGTTTCTGAGTAAAGCGCTCGGCACGAATGTATTAACCGGTGACGGGTACTTGCTTGCCGCAGAAGCTGGAGCAAGTCTTTCCGGCATGGAGTTCTCCACAGCGTACTCGTTAGCCCCGGCATTTTCTCCGGTAACCAAATCAGCCTTCTATACTTGGGCAACGTTTTACTATGAAGATGGCACCGTAATCGAAGGAGCTGGTTCGCAGAGAGGGCGTTCGGTCATTGCCAAAACGCTGCTGACACAACCTGTATTCGCCCGAATCGATAAAGCGGATGAAATTGTCAAAAAGGCGATGCGGCAAGCTCAGCCCAACTTCTTTTTGTCCTTCGATCGCTTGGGCATCGACCCGTTTACACAGAAATTTCCTGTGACACTGAGATTTGAAGGAACTGTGCGGGGAACCGGCGGCATTCATATTATCGATGAAACCTGCGCGACGGAAGTGCCGGGCCTTTATGCGGCGGGAGATGCCGCGACACGAGAGTTGATTTGCGGCGGATTTACAGGCGGTGGCAGTCACAATGCGGCATGGGCGATGTCATCGGGGTATTTCTCGGGAGAAGCTGCAGCGAAATATGCGCTTAAATTAGGCGTAGGTGCTGCGGATCGTAAGGCCAAAGGTTTATCAGAAGCAAGCGGCGTTCCGAAAGCAGCAGCGACGAGTGCGGGTGCAATTGACACGCAAGAAATTATTAAAGCGGTTCAAGATGAAGTCTTCCCGTATGACCGCAACTGGTTCCGCACAGGGGAAGGTTTGCAGAGCTCTTTAGGGCGTTTGGATCATCTATGGCATGAGTTGAAACAAGGGATTCAAGCAAGTGATGGCAATATCGTTCGGGTACGCGAAGCGGCAGCCATGACGGCTACGGCAAGATGGATGTATACCAGCGGATTGGAACGCAAAGAAACCCGAGGCATGCATCGCCGGGAAGATTTCCCGCTTATCGATGAAAATCAAAAATACCGTATTAAAAGCGGTGGTTTGGATAAAACATGGGCGAAGCCTTTGGTGGACGGAGTCCAGCCAAGGGTGATTAAGGAGGCTGTTGTCTAATGATAGAACTGTTAAGTAAAGATCGCTGCATAAGCTGCAACCAGTGCGTTTCCGTATGCCCAACGAATGTGTTTGAGGCGGTCAAGGGAGATATTCCTGTCATTGCCAGACAATCGGATTGCCAAAGCTGCTTTATGTGCGAATTATATTGCCCGACTGACGCCTTGTATGTATCTCCGGTGGCAGAAGAGAAGACCAAGGTCGACGAGAGTGAATTAGTTCAAGATGGCTTAATGGGCAGCTACAAACAGAACGTGGGTTGGGGCAAAGGCAGAGTTTCTACCGCCTCTTCCGATGGTTCGTATATTATTTTCCAACGTATGCATGCATCGCATTAATTGTATTATCATTCATTTCATTTACGAATCAGGGGGTCAAGACATATGAAACAAAGCACTGTGAAGGTAATCAACCTTGCGCTTATCATATCTTTATTTACCTTTTTATTAGCGGCTTGCGCGGCTAAAACAGAGAAAACCGCGGCTCCGGCAGCCTCAAATGCGGCATCAGACGCAAAAATTTCGCTTCCTGAAACACTGCGAATCGGATTTATTTCAGCAAACAATAACAAGACGATTACCGGGCCTGAAGGTTGGGCGCAATCCAAGGGATACTTAGAAAGTGAACTAAAAAAATATGGAGTTAAAGAGTTCAAATACTTCACATTTCCTAACGGGCCCAACTTAAACGAGGCGATCTCGGCAGGGACGCTTGACGTTGGTATTTATGGTGATACACCAGCCATCAATGGGAAAGCGGCAGGTTTGAAGACGCGGTTAATCAACGTCACGCAAGTGAATATGAATGCCTGGCTCGTTGCGAAAGCGGATGGTTCCAAATCGTTGGATGATCTCAAAGGTAAAAAAGTCGCGACTTCACAAGGTTCTTATATGAGCCGTTATTTAACCAGCCTGTTGAAAGAGAAGGGGCTTGATAAAGATGTGAAGATCCTGCATTTATTGCCTGCTGATGCAGAAGCCGCGTTATCTCGCGGGGATATTGCCGCCTATGCATACCCGACGGGTTTCGGACCCTTGCTGCTGAAGAAAGGGTATGTGGCCATTGACGAAGCTGCTAGTCATCCGCTTCTGCAAGGCTCTAGCCTGACCGTAGTAACGGAGGATTATCTAGCCAAAAACCCGGAATTCCCTAAGCTATGGAATGATCTGCGCACCAGAGCGGTCAAAGAAATTCGTGAGAACAACGAAGAATATTTCAAATTTTATGCGGAAGCATCGGGTTATCCGCTGGATGTTGTGAAAGCATCTTTCAAAATTGAGCAGTGGCCGGTCGAGGCTGCTCAACCTGACGGATTGAAACTGATCGAAGAAACGAAGAAATTTTTGGTCGATCAAGGCTTAGCGAAGAAAGATTATGCGATTAAGGATTGGTTGGCAAATTAGGAGTGACGCAAATGAGAGAAGTTCCGCTTTCCCTTGTGAAGGCGAATCAAACAGGAATTGTTGTTTTTGTTCTACTGGCAATAGCGTTTCAGTGGCCTTGGTTAGTTGCTATTTTGTGGGTTATACAGGTACTTGGATTAGCCGGAGGAGCGAAGTGGAACCTGTTCATAATGGTCTTAAAGAAGTTTTTTTCGGAAAATCGAACAGAAACGCAAGCGCTTGAATTGACCAAATTTAACAATACTTTGGCTGTCCTATTTCTCTCAATATCCTCCTTAGCTTTTGCAGTGGGCTGGTCTTTGGCGGGTTATCTCTTTGCGATAGGTTTGCTTTTGGCAGCCGGTGCAGCATTGTTCGGTTATTGTGTAGGCTGCACGATATACTTCCAATACAAGCAATTTGTAAGCAGACAACGAATCAAACGTGGTTAATGAATGCCAAATATGGAAAGACTCTCACTTGGGGATATCTGAAGTGAGGGTCTTTTCAAATCAACAAATTTTCACCGAAAATTTGTTAAAAACAGGATTGACACCCTCGTACTCGGATGCTAATATTGGTATATAGTTAATTCATACTAATCTTATCGGAATTATACGAAAGGGTGTAAACATCATGGAGCATGCCATCACTATACAAAGCGACGACATTGAATTGTCGGCTACACTGCATTACCCAACGAATCAAACAGGAGCTGCAAAAGTTGATTGTCAGCGCTGGCCGTTGATTATCATCTGTCATGGGTTCATCGGCAGCCGGATCGGGGTAGATCGGTTGTTTGTGAAGGCAGCACGTGAGTTTAGCTCAAAAGGCTATTTAGTCTTACGGTTTGACTACGGCGGCTGCGGCGACAGCACAGGGGATTATGGTGCAGGCGGTCTGGATATTCTCATTGAACAAACACGCAGAGTGATTGATTATGCCTTGACAATTGATTGCGTCGATTTGAGCCGCGTGATATTGGTTGGACATAGCTTGGGCGGAGCTACAGCGGTTCTGACAGCAGCGAAAGATTCCCGCGTTAAAACTCTCGTACTATGGTCAGCAGTAGCTCATCCGCATAACGATATCGTTCGCATTGTTGGCAGAAATGAATATGAGAAATTACCACTAGGTGGCGCCATCGATCATCATGGATATTCACTAACGAGCCGATTTTTTGATACATTAGCGCAGCACCAGCCGTTTGAACAACTGCGCAAATTTAATGGCGATGTACTCGTTGTACACGGAACAGCGGACGAAGTGATCCCAGTTGATTATGCCCCTTTATATCAAAAGATGTTCTGGCTGCGAAATGAAGGGCAGTGCGATCTGGATCTGGTCTATCAGGCCGATCACACGTATTCGACTTCCGGAGCGACCAAGGAACTATTAGAGAAAACAAGCAATTGGCTATCCTTCATTCAGAAACAGAAAAACGATTGGAATGATTGGACGATCTGATTAAGAAGCGGAGGAAAATGAGATGGCGAAGCCACTAGAGTTAGATGACATTTGGGTGGACAGAATTAAGCAAATGTTGAATGGGTTAGAATACGGATCGGTACAAATTGTGGTACATGACGGTAAAATTGCGCAAATCGATAAAACAGAGAGAAAACGATTTGACACACCTTCGCAATCACAATCGCAGCTGCAAGCAGTGAAATCAGTCAAACAAACGAGTAAAGTTTAGCTATTATACGTATGATGCCGATCAGCCCGCTTTCTTCGGAAAGGGGCTGTTTTCATGTGGAAAGAGCAGTATACTGAAGAGAATAAGCAGTTGCAGGAGTAAGGGGGACGCAGATGATATGTTCAAACAGTACTTTATTTGGCAGGATGATCAAGATGTGAATCATTATGTTTACGAATGGCTCCCTGAGGAAGCGATTACAATTAAAGGGCTTGTGCAGATAGCACACGGAATGGCCGAAACGGCTGAACGATATGAGAGACTGGCCGAGAGGTTGACAAAAAGTGGGTATGCCGTTTATGCGAACGATCATTTGGGACATGGGCGAACAGCAGGATCGCCGGATGCAGTTGGCAAGTTTGGGGAGGATTGTTTTCGCCATATGGCGGAAAATATGGGTCAACTGACAGGGCAAATTCGGAAACGGTATCAGGAAAGGCTCCCCTTATTCGTCTTGGGACACAGCATGGGCTCATTTTTGACACAATATTACATGGGTACTTACCTCATGAAACATCCCAACCAAGTACAAGGGATCATATTATCAGGTTCAAATGGTAGTGAGGGCGCTGCTCTTAACGTTGGAATCGCGTTAGCAGCTTGCGAAGCAGCCATTCGGGGAGATCATCATCGGAGTTCGCTGCTGACGGGATTGTCTTTTGATGCTTATAATAAAAAATTTACACCTAATCGTACGTCTTTCGACTGGTTAAGCACGGATCCGGAGGAAGTGGATAAATACGTAGCTGATCCTTACTGTGGCGTCGTGTTTACTTCAGGATTTTTTAGAGATTTCTTCAGGGGGCTGAAGGAGATTCATCGTCCGGCACATGTGCAGCGGATACCCAAGGAGATACCGATCTATATTTTTTCCGGTGAAGAAGATCCTGTTGGTGGACATGGGAAAGGAGTGCGGAAGCTCATACGGATGTATGAGAAGCTCGGGCTCCAGAACGTGAGCAGCAAGCTTTATCCAGGCGGACGGCATGAGATGTTGAATGAAGCGAACCGTGAGGAAGTGATGGCTGATTTGGCAGCATGGCTGGATGATCAGGTTGGTAAAGATCATGGGCGTATAGAGTGAGATCAGCGGTCCAAATTCCCCGCGGATTTACGCAAAGGCTGTATTTTGCGCAAATTGGGGGGACTTGTTCCTGTATGTTTTTAAGCATTTCGCTGAAGCTGCAAACGAATGCCTTCGCGGTCGATTTGAATCCAGTATTCCACGATTCGTTCGTTTTCGATGCGATAAACAGCGCTAGCGATTTCGATAATCGTTTTGCCTGTAGGCGCATATCCGTCAACCTCACCGATATGTGTGCCGGTTTGCTTCCAGCGCACGTAGACACGATCATTCTGAGCGATCATTTCTTGAATTTCGAGCTGAAAATCGCCGTAAGCGGCAATCATCTCCTTGACGTGATCAGCATAATTGGCCGGTGTGCGGTGAACGGTGGTTTCGTTTTCCCCCGTCATTTGGTGGGCCAGCACGTGTTCCGCCATGTAATCATGAGCGGCATCAGGTTGTAAACCGGAGCGAGCTTTCGCAAAAAAATGTTGAACAACTTCGGTTGGGGTCATAGACATGATGAGGACTCCTTACTTCTGGAATGTACGATGAGTTTACTGGAATAACAGCAAAATTTCAAGAGAAGAGTTCGTTCGGGGAACTACAAAAAGGAACTAGAGAACGCTATCCAGGCTAAAAACAGCCAAATGAGAGATCTAGGGGAACTGCAGGGCTCTATTTGCCCTGAAGATCCGTTAATCCACCCCGAAGCGGGGGATAAGCGGATTACAGTTTCCTAAGATCGCCTGTTTGGCTGTTTAAGCAGCTAGTAGCGGACAGTAGTTCCCACTTAAGTGATGCGTAATGGGCGGAGCAGCTACTTCAGCAGCTGTCGGAACTCCTCTGTCAGCAGCGGCACTACCTCGAACAGATCGCCGACAATGCCATAGTCGGCTACTTTAAAGATCGGCGCCTCGGCATCCTTGTTAATCGCGATGATGACGCGCGAAGAGCTCATCCCCGCAAGGTGCTGGATGGCGCCGCTAATGCCGCACGCGATGTAGATCTCCGGCGTCACCACCTTGCCGGTCTGGCCGATTTGCATCGCGTATTCGCAGTAGCCCGCGTCGCAGGCTCCGCGGGATGCCCCGACAGCGCCGCCCAAGACGGCAGCCAGCTCTTCGAGCGGCTGGAAGCCTTCGGCGCTGCGCACGCCCCGTCCGCCGGAGACAACGATCTTGGCTTCTGCCAAGTCGATGGCGCCGGACGTTTTTTTAACCACCTCCCGAATGATGCTGCGCAGGGAGGGGGACGGGTAGGCAACATCGATGACAGAAGCCTGACGCGTGGCGTCTGGCGCTTGCGGCGCGATGTTGTTCGGTCGGATCGTGACGACCCACGGGCCATTCGGGTCGGTAAACGCTTTCTTCTCAACGGCTTTGCCAGCGTAAAGCGGCCGGGTGAATTCAACGCGATCGCCGCTGCGCGAGATCTCCGTTACGTCCGACAGCTGGCCGGCGCCTAGCTTCGCTGCGGCCAGCGGTGCCAGATCTCGGCCGGCAGCCGTATGGCCGTAATACAAGGCATTTGGCTTCACAACGCCAGTTACGGCTAGTAATGCGCTCAAATAGGCTTCCGAGTTGTAGTTATCAAGAGCAGCATCCTCAACAACATAGATGGATTCCGCGCCATATGCAGCGAGCTCGCTTGCTAGAGCTTTGGTGCCGCTCCCGCCAATGAGTGCAGCGTGAATCGCATCGCCTTCCGCAGCAGACAACTGCGCAGCACGTAAGGCTTCAAAGGATACCTGACGCAGCTTGCCTCCGCGAGCTTCGGCGACAACAAGAAATGTTTTAGCCATGATCGTAGCCTCCCCTTCGTTAAATCACTTTGGATTCATTGCGTAACGCTTGGACAAGCTCCGTCACCTGCTGCGCGATTTCGCCTTTGAGAATGCGTCCAGCTTGGCGTTCAGGAGGCAGTTTTAACTCAAGTCTTGTCGTCTTGGCGGAAGCTGAATCAGCGCCTTCAATGTCATCAAGGGTTAAATGTTGAAAAGGCTTTTTCTTCGCTTTCATGATGCCCGGCAGGGAAGGGTAACGAGGTTCATTCAAACCTTGCTGTGCGGTGAAGAGAGCAGGGAGCGGAACCTCAATGACTTCAATATCGCCTTCCGCATCTCGGTGGGCAACCGCCACGGCACCCGAGATTTCAAGTTTAGTAATGGATGCAGCATGTGGGATTTCAAGAAGGGCCGCTAGGCGAATGGCGACTTGACCGGCTCCATTGTCTACAGAGAAGTTACCGCCTAGCAAGAGGTCAAAAGACTGACTGCGCAGGTATTGTGCTAAAATTTCAGCAACCTCATATTCATCGCCTTGAATGCGCTCATCGGTGATAAGAACAGCCTCGTCTGCCCCCATAGCCAGTGCGGTACGCAGGGCTTCAGCCGTCCTGTCGGGACCTACGGAGAGCAGGGTGACTTTGCCACCGAATTCATCTCGCAGCTGAATGGCTTGCTCCACAGCGTATTCATCATAAGGATTAATGACGAATTTGGCGCCATCTTCCTGAACGCTCCCCGCTTGCAGAACAATTTTCTCCTCTGTATCAAAGGTTTGCTTCAATAATACAAAAATGTCCATAGCCAAGCTCCTTCCTGAATATACATGTTATACAGACCCTTAAGCCTCGATGCCTTTCATGAAAAAGTTAACGGTAGGGCCGACTTGAGCGGTTAAGGAATACTTTTGCCCGGAGATGAGCCAGGAGGTCACAACTTCATCCATGCCTCCAAAGATGAGAAGCCTTACGAGTTTCGCATCAAAATCGGCGCGGAAGCTCCCGTCTTGTTTGCCTCTTTCTAATATATTTTCAATGAGGATAATATATCTCTTGAGTGCAAGGCCAATCTCTTTGCGAAGCTCCAAATCGCTTTGTCTCAATTCGATTTGCGTGAGAAAGGCCAGATTGACATTCCCTTCAAGCTCGGTGAAATGAATTTCACAAACTTTATAAAGGGCTTGCTTCGCTGTCATCTGTTCGTTGACGCCAGTGTTGAACTTCTCCACAAGCTCGCCTAATTTCTCTTGAAACAGACTTGTCAAGATATCCTCCTTCTTTTTGAAATATAAGTAGATGGTTCCGTCAGCCACTCCGGCTTCCTTGGCAATTCGGGAAACTTGTGATTTGTGAAAGCCGTTCTCTGCAAATACTTTCAGAGCGCCTTCGAGAATGGCGTAATACTTGTCTGGTTTTTTGCTACTTGTCAAGGAGATCACCTCGGTGTTAAGATACAGATATCAGTGAATGAATACTCATTCATTTTTATAATTTCATCATAAAATACGTAGTACGCCTTGTCAACGACTTATTCAGCTTAAGAAGCAAGTAAGAAAGTTAGCCGGCTTACACTAACGATCAAGCATTTTTCAACTCTGGAAATAGGGGCATATGGAACTTGCTTTTTTACGATGTTTCCATGTAAGCGCTATCTTTTCAGATGAGGAGGTCCTCTATGATTGGTTCGCTCATTCAGTTTGTATTGTTTCTAGCGGTTACAGGCTATGCGTTGTTCTTGTTTGGCCGAATTGTGTACCACCGGTATTTGTACATCCAGTTAGGTAAATCAGTGAATTTGAAGAAAGAAGCAAAAGCTCGGTTGAAGGAGTTTGCCATTCAGGTGTTCGGTCAGACGAAACTGCTGAAGGATAAGAAAAGTGGCATCATGCACATCGTCATCTTTTATGGTTTTCTTATTTTACAGCTAGGAGCCCTTGATCTGATTCTAAAAGGATTAATCGGCCGTGGGCTGCCAGTGCCCGGTTACGACTATTTTACTTTCATCCAGGAAGTGACGGTTGCGCTGATTCTGCTGGCTATGGGGTATGCGACTTATCGCCGTTATATTGAAAAGCTTAAGCGCTTAAAACGGGGCTGGAAGCCCAGTATTGTCGTGTTTTTCATCTTTTTCCTCATGCTGTCCGTTGTGGTCAGCGGTGGTTTTGAGCGGGTGCGAGAGGGGTTGGGAGCTTCCGGTTATGCACCCATTTCATCCGTTTTTGCCGGGATATTTAGCGGTCTCTCGCACACTGGGGCGACCATAGGGTTTTATATCAGTTGGTGGATGCATTTGCTGATTTTGCTGTCTTTTCTGATCTACGTCCCGCAATCCAAACATTTTCATATTATTACGGCACCTCTTAACATATTGCTCCGGCGCACAGAACCTACCGGCAAATTGGCTTCGCTTGATTTGGAAGACGAAGAAGCGGAATCATTCGGTGTCGGCAAAGTGGAGGATTTTACGCAAAAACAGATGCTTGATTTCTACTCTTGTGTGGAGTGCGGTCGCTGCACGAATGTTTGCCCGGCCAATACGACCGGCAAGCTGCTTTCCCCCATGCATCTGATTACGAAACTTCGTGATCATTTGACGGAAAAGGGCGCTGCTATCACGTCGAAATCGCCGTGGGTTCCGGCGGCAGCTTTCGCTACACATAGCGGGCATAACCCGCTAGAGGTGGAATTGATCGGCGGTGTCATCACCGAGGAGGAGCTTTGGGCTTGCACAACCTGCCGCAACTGCGAAGATCAATGTCCAGTCGGCAATGAGCATGTAGATAAAATTGTTGATCTGCGCAGACACCTAGTGTTGACGCAAGGCAGTATGCCGCATGACGGACAGCGTGCCCTGCAAAACATTGAGCGTCAAGGGAATCCATGGGGAATCTCCCGGAATGATCGCGTGAAATGGGTGAAGGAAGTAGATCCGAATAATGAGCTGAACGTTCGTACGGTGAAGGAGAATCGCGATTTTGAGTATCTCTTTTTCCTGGGATCAATGGGATCGTATGATAACCGCAGCCGTAAAATTACGCATGCATTTGTGAAGCTGATGAACGAAGCCGGCATCTCCTTTGCGATATTGGGGAATGAGGAGAAAAATTCCGGGGATACCCCCCGTCGTATGGGGAATGAATTTCTTTTTCAACAGTTGTGTGCTGACAATATTGCGACTTTTCAAAAGTATAAAGTTCAGAAAATCGTAACGACCTGTCCACACACGTATCATATTTTCAAAAATGAATACCCCGAATTTGGCTTGGAGGCCGACGTTTTTCATCACACGGAACTGCTCGATGTATGGGTGAAAGAAGGTCGTTTGAAGCCGCAATACGAGGTGCATGAACGCATCACGTATCACGACTCTTGTTACTTGGGCCGTTACAACGAGGTGTATGAGGAGCCACGCAGTATCTTGCGTGCGATTCCAGGGGCCGTACTTGTGGAGCAACCGCGTTCCCGTGAAAACAGTATGTGCTGCGGTGCCGGAGGCGGCATGATGTGGATGGAAGAAACGGCCGGCACACGCGTTAATGTAGCGCGCACGGAGCAACTATTGAGTGTGAAGCCGACGGTGATCACCTCAGCCTGTCCCTATTGTTTAACAATGGTCGAGGATGGCACGAAGCTGAAGGAGGTAGAGGAGCAGGTTAAAGCGCGAGATATCGCTGAAATTCTAGCCTTGTCTGTATTTGGAACTGCGTAAGACAGTCTGAAAATTTCATGTAGGAGGAAATTTCCATATGACAAAGATTCGTACTGCTGCCGTTATCGGCTCCGGTGTGATGGGCTCCGGCATAGCTGCCCATTTGGCAAATGCAGGTATTCCCGTCTTATTGCTTGATATGGTTCCGGCCCAATTGCTGCCGCAAGAAGAAGCCGCAGGATTAACGCTGGAACATCCGAAAGTACGGAACCGTCTTGCGGTTAACGCGCTGGATAAGCTCAAAAAGACGAACCCGGCACCCTTATACAGTGAGGCTTTCATCGAGCGACTGACACCAGGCAACCTGGAAGACGATTTGGCAAAACTCGGCCAGGTAGATTGGATCATTGAAGTCATCGTAGAAAATTTACCGGCGAAGCAGCAGTTATTAAGCCGAATTGAAAAGGTATGGAAGCCCGGGACGATAGTTTCGTCTAACACCTCCGGTATTTCTATTCATGCAATGACAGAGACCGTAGGCGATGAATTCAAAAAACATTTCTTAGGCACTCATTTCTTTAATCCCCCTCGCTATATGAAGCTGTTGGAAGTCATTCCCAGTCAACACACAGATCCGGCGATTGTTTCTTTCATGACTGAGTTTTGCGAGAAAAAATTAGGGAAGGGCGTCGTGCAAGCCAAGGATACGCCGAATTTTATTGCGAATCGGATTGGCACTTACGGACTTCTGGTTACCCTGCGCGAAATGCTCACCAACGGATATTCCGTTGAAGAAGTCGATGCCGTGACAGGTCCTGCGATGGGGCGGCCGAAAAGCGCGACATTCCGAACACTGGACTTGGTCGGTCTGGATACTTTTGTACATGTCGCAAATAACGTGTTCGGGCTTGTAGAAGATCCAAGTGAGAAGGCTGTTTTCGATACACCGGCTATTTTACAGACCATGGTGGAAAAGGGCTGGATCGGGGAAAAGACAGGTCAAGGCTTTTATAAAAAAGTGAAAAGTGAAGCTGGAAAAGAAATCCAATCATTAGATTTAAACAGTATGACGTATGCAGCAAGCCGGAAAATCAGTTCAGTCTCCCTTGAAGCTGCTAAGCAGGCCAAAGGTGCAGGCGGAAAGCTTAAGGCGCTGCTAGGCGGCAAAGATCGATATTCCGAGTTGGCGTGGAACATTTTGAAACCTGTGCTGTTATATTCTGCAGCAAAATTGGATGAAATTGCAGACTCTATCGTCGAGATCGATAATGCGCTCAAATGGGGATTTAATTGGGATTTGGGGCCTTTCGAAACATGGGATGCTATTGGACTTAAGCGTTCTGTGGAGCGTATGGAGGCGGAAGGCAGCGAGGTGCCTGATTGGGTAAAAGCGTGGATTGCTGCGGGCAACGACAGCTTCTACACAAGTAAAGAAGGGCAAAGCTTCTACTATTTAAAAAATGAGTACCAAGGCGTTGAGTCAAAGCCTGAGTTGATCTCTCTGGCAGCTTTAAAGCAGCAAAAGAAAGTCATTCGTTCGAATAGCGGCGCGAATTTGATTGATATTGGCGACGAAGTTGCCTGCCTGGAGTTTCAATCTCCAAACAATGCCATAGGCGGAGATATTCTCACCATGATTCAACAGAGTGTAGACGAAGTTCGCAGTAATTACCGTGGGCTTGTCGTCGCAAACGAGGGGAAAAACTTCTGTGTCGGCGCCAACTTAATGCTGCTGCTTATGGAGGCGCAAGACGGCGAATGGGATGAAGTGGACGGTATTATCCGTTTATTTCAAAACTCCATGATGAAGCTCAAAGGTTTGGATAAACCGGTAGTGGCAGCGCCTCACAAAATGACGCTCGGCGGCGGTGTTGAAGCTTGTATGCCGGCCGATCAAATCATTTACTCATCGGAGACGTATTATGGACTTGTTGAAGTTGGCGTGGGTTTAATTCCTGCCGGTGGCGGCTGTAAAGAACTGGCGTTAAGGGCGAGTTCGCTGGTGCGTGATCCTGAAGTAGATTTACAACCATGGATCAATGCAAGCTTCGAGACTGTGGCGATGGCCAAGGTTTCGACGAGTGGGCATGATACGAAACGGCTCGGGTATATGCGGCCTCAAGATACAGTTGTTATCAATCCGGATTATCGGATTTATGAGGCTAAACAAGCCGTTTTGCGTATGGATGCGGCAGGTTATACCCCACCCGTGCGAGAGAAGATTCGCGTTGTCGGCGAAAATGGCAAAGCAGTTATGCAAGTTGGCGCTTACTCCATGAAGCAAGGCGGCTATATCAGCGACCATGATGTACTTATCGCGAACAAGTTAGCGCATGTGCTTGCAGGTGGAAATGTACCGGCTGGCACGCTCGTCACCGAGCAATATTTGCTTGATCTGGAAAGAGAAGCTTTCCTCAGTCTGTGCGGGGAGTTGAAAACACAACAACGTATGCAATATATGCTTTCCAAGGGAAAACCGCTGCGTAATTAGTGGTGCAAGCGAACGGAGATATGAATGGAAATGTAAATAGGAACAAAAATTCGACCGGAAATTCATAAAGAGCATGCGTTACTACTCTAATTGAGGTGAGAAACGATGAAGGAAGCAGTCATTGTATCGATTACGCGCACCGCCGTCGGACGCGCAAAGAAAGGCAGCTTCGCTCAAACGCGAGCGGAGGATCTGGGCAAAGCCGTCTTGGAAGAGGTTGTGCGGAGGGCTCCTGGCCTCGATAAAGGCGATGTTGACGATATCATCATCGGTTGTGCGATGCCGGAGGGCGAGCAAGGGCTTAACTTCGCCCGCACGATGTCGCTTTATGCGGGCTTTCCGGTGACCGTGCCGGCGATCACGGTCAATCGCTTCTGCTCCTCCGGGCTGCAGGCCATCGCTTATGCGGCGGAGCGCATCATGCTGGGCCACGCGGAGGTGATCATCGCCGGAGGCGTAGAGAGCATGAGCCACGTCCCGATGACGGGCTTCAAGTTCTCGCCGCATCCGCATCTTGTTGAGACCATGCCTGAGGTGTTCATGGGCATGGGGCATACGGCCGAAGCTGTGGCGCAGCGCTTCGGCATCTCGCGCGAAGCGCAGGATGGCTTCGCGGCGCGGAGCCACCGTCTGGCGGCTGCGGCGATTGCAGCCGGCAAGTTCGTGGATGAGATCGTGCCGGTGGCTACGAGCGTGAAGGGCCTTGACGAAAGCGGCAAAGCGTTTGAGCGTTCGTTTGTTTTTGCCGCGGATGAGGGCGTTCGCCCCGATACATCCGTGGAAGTGCTTGCCAAGCTGAAGCCTGCGTTCAGCTTGAACGGCACGGTGACGGCGGGCAACGCGTCACAGACGTCGGACGGCGCAGCGGCGGCCGTGCTGATGAGCCGCGAGCGCGCGGAGGCGCTCGGGTTGAAGCCGCTGGCGACGTTCAAATCTTTTGCACTTTCCGGTGTGGAGCCGGAAATCATGGGGGTTGGCCCGGTGAAGGCGATTCCGAAGGCGCTGCAGATGGCGGGGATCACCCAAGATCAGGTGAATCTGTTTGAAATCAACGAAGCATTCGCTTCGCAATGCTTGCATATTATTCGGGAGCTCGGCTTGAACGAGGAGCTGGTGAATGTGAACGGCGGCGCAATTGCCCTCGGGCATCCGCTTGGATGTACCGGCGCGAAGCTGACGACCTCATTGATTCATGAGCTGCAGCGGCGTGGAGGCGGTTATGGCGTAGTTTCGATGTGTATCGGCGGTGGGATGGGAGCTGCTGGAGTATTCCAGGTTCACGCTTAACCCGTGTAATTAGCGGGAAAAGCTCCTGTTAATGATTCTATTTATTAACCCTTGTCCAATTCATTCTGAGGAGAGATGAACCATGTCAGATAAAGTTGTAGGCGGCAGTTTTGTCATTTCAGATCTCGATTTCCACAATATCGTGACGCCGGAGGATTTTACAGAGGAGCATCGCATGATCGCGGAGACGACGCGTGATTTTGTAGAGGGCGAAGTGCTGCCGAATGATGAGCATATCGAGAAACTCAATTACGATTTGACGGTTAAATTGATGAGAAGCGCAGGTGAGCTTGGCTTACTCGGGGCTGACGTGCCGGAGATTTATGGCGGTCTTGGACTGGATAAGGTTAGTTCCACGATTATTAGTGAAAATCTGGCACAAGCGTCTGCCTTTGCTTTATCGATTGGAGCGCATGTTGGAATCGGAACGCTTCCTATTGTATTTTTCGGAACTCCTGAGCAGAAGAAAAAATATTTGCCGGATCTCGCGACAGGCGCCAAGATTGCAGCTTACTGCTTAACAGAGCCAACGTCCGGCTCCGATGCATTAGGTGCAAGAACGACTGCACGCCTTTCTAGTGATGGAAAACATTACCTGTTAAATGGCTCCAAACTGTATATTACGAATGCGGGTTTTGCCGACATTTTCATCGTGTATGCCAAAATTAATGGAACGGATTTCACAGCGTTTATTGTGGAAAAGGGCGACCCGGGTTTTACGATGGGACCGGAAGAGAAAAAGATGGGGATCAAAGGCTCGTCGACCAGACCACTCTTTTTTGAAGATGTCAAAGTTCCGGTAGAGAATTTGCTTGGCGAAATTGGGAAGGGACATCTGATTGCTTTTAACATTTTGAACATCGGCCGTTACAAATTGGCTACAGGCTGTTTGGGCGCATCCAAGGAAACGATCGAATTGTCGGCCAAATATGCGAATACCCGCCAGCAGTTCAATACGCCGATAGCCAAATTCCCGTTGATCGGGAAGAAGCTGGCTGAAATGAATATTCAAACCTATATGCTGGAGAGCATGGTTTATAGAACGACAGGACTAATGGATCAAATTCTGAAAGACATTGACCATACAAGTCTCGATGCCGGCAAACACTCGGCGAAAGGTATCTCTGAATACGCGTTAGAGTGCTCGATTAATAAGGTGTTTGCATCGGAAGTCTTGGACTTTGTTGCCGATGAAGGCGTGCAAATTCATGGCGGATACGGCTACATTCAGGAGTATAAAGTTGAGCGTATTTATCGCGATTCACGGATTAATCGCATTTTCGAGGGGACGAATGAAATTAACCGTCTGCTCATACCGGGTACACTCGTGAAGAAGGCGATGAAAGGCGAGCTGCCTTTGATGCAAAAAGCGCAAGCACTGCAAGGAGAATTGCTGTCGATCGTCCCGGGCCAAACGTTCGAAGGCACACTGGCTGAAGAGGCGCATTTGATCTCAATGGCGAAGAAGATCTTCTTAATGGTTGGCGGACTTGCCGTTCAGAAGTATGGCATGGCCTTAGAGAAAAATCAGGAAGTCTTAAGCAACTTGGCTGATATCATGATTCAAATTTTTGCTGGAGAGAGCGGACTTCTTCGTACGCAAAAGCTGATTGCCAAAAGTGGTGAAGAGAAAGCGAAAAATGCGATTCAAGTGACAACTGTTTTTGTGCATGAAGCATTTGACAAAATTGAGGCATACGCGAAGGAAGCGCTCAGTACGATGGAAGAAGGAGATGTTCTTCGGACGCAATTATCGATTTTGAAAAAACTGTCAAGACGCAGTGCTGTCAATACGACCCAGCTGAAGCGCGACATCGCCGCACGTGTTATTCAGGGTGAGAAATTCATCGTCTAGTCATCCGTGGGAAGAACCTGAAGGGGATGGTTTGTATGAGTGAGGCAAAGCCTTGGCTGCGTCATTATCCAGAGGAAGTGGCGCCGACGTACGAGTACCCTAAGCATAACCTTGCACGTTTGTTGGTAGATTCAGCACATAAGTATCCCGATCGACCTGCCCTGCATTTTCTTGGTAAAACAATACGTTATCATGAGGTGCTTGATGCGTCTTATCGCTTTGCAAATGTTCTAAAGGAACTCGGCGTGTGCCAAGGAGATCGTGTATCGATCATGCTGCCCAATTGCCCGTCCGCCATTATTGCCTACTTCGGAACACTTATGATGGGCGGGATCGTCGTTATGACGAATCCGCTGTACATGGAGAGAGAGCTGGTTCACCAGCTCTCCGATTCCGGGGCGGAGGTCATTGTTACACTGGATTTATTATTTCATCGTGTGCAGAAGGCCAAAGCGCAGACGTTGATTCGACATGTCATTGTGACATCGATAAAGGATTACCTGCCTTTTCCGAAAAATGTCTTATATCCGATTAAAATGAAAAAAGAAGGCGCAAAGCTGGATGTTGCTTATGGTGAAGGCGTTTACGCTTTCAAGAAATTGCTGCGTGCCGCTTCAGCGCGACCGATTTGCGTGGAGGCGGATGCGGATACGGATATTGCCTTGCTTCAATACACAGGAGGAACCACTGGGATTTCGAAGGGTGTCATGCTGACTCACACGAATTTGATCGCCAACACGTATCAGACGACAAAATGGTGCTATAAAATTCAAGTGGGCGGGGAGAGGTTCCTGGGAGCGATTCCCTGTTTCCATGTGTTTGGTTTAACGGTTTTGCTGAATCAATCCATGCTGCAGGCAGGCATGCTGATTCTAATCCCCAAATTTGATATCGACCTCATCTTAGAAACGATCAATAAGATGAAACCCACGATTTTTCCTGGCGCGCCTACTATGTACATTGCAATTATTAATCATAAACGGGTCAAAGAGGTCGATATTTCGTCCATTAATGTATGTGTAAGCGGTTCGGCTCCACTTCCTTTAGAAGTTCAGGAGCGTTTTGAGGCTTTGACTGGAGGTAAGCTCATTGAAGGTTATGGGTTAACGGAAACCTCCCCGGTTACGCATGCCAATCCCATTTGGGGTTATCGCAAAATCGGTTCGATTGGTGTACCTTTACCCGACACGGCGGCGAAAGTTGTTGATGTGAATACCGGTGAAGAATTGCCGATTGGTGAAATCGGTGAATTGCTGATCAAAGGCCCGCAGGTGATGAAAGGTTATTGGCAGCGAGAGCTTGAAACAGCGATGACTATTCGCGATGGATGGCTTTACACAGGAGATATGGGACGCATGGATGAGGATGGCTTTTTCTCCATTGTGGACCGTAAAAAGGATCTCATTATTGCCGGAGGTTTCAATATTTATCCCCGTGAAATTGAGGAAGTGCTCTTTGAGCATCCGGCTATTTTGGAGGCGACGATTGTTGGAGTGCCGGATGAATACAGGGGGGAAACGGTGAAAGCTTTTGTTGTGTTGAAACCCGGTATGACGTTGACGGAGAAAGAGCTTGAACTGTGGTGCCGTGAGCGCTTAGCGGCTTTTAAAGTTCCACGGAAAGTGGAATTCCGGGATTCTTTGCCAAAGACGATGATTGGAAAAGTATTGCGAAGGCAATTACTAGAAGAAGAGAAAAAGGGGTAGCCCTTTACAAGGAAAGTGGAGGGGAATCCTATGGATAACACTCACGAGCGAGTGAATAGACGACTGCAGCAGCTGGCCGCAGCGGCGGAACCTACGTTTTGGGGGTTTCTTGGTTGTGAATTTGTTGATCTGAAAGATGGCATCATTACGATTGCTTTGGAGGCAAAACCTCATCATTTGAATCCAATTGGCATCATCCATGGCGGTGTTTTGTCCTCTTTGCTGGATAATGCGATGGGGATTGTCGTTATGACGGCAAGGCCGGAGGATAAGGTTGTTACCACAAATTTGAACGTTCATTTTGTCGCTCCGCTGTATGAGGGGCGGTTGATTGTAACGGCTGAGCTTGTTCATCAATCCCGCAAAATGATTACAACACAAGGGCGAGTGATGGATCGCGATGGAAATTTAGGGACCATGGGCACGGGGACGTTTCGTGTGATTTAGTGGTTAAAGGTATTAGGAACGAGGGGCATGTGCAAGCATGTCTCTCGTTTTTTGTGCGTATATGTTACATTAAATAACATCGTTGTGCGATATAGACATAAATTGTTCAAAAAAATTTAACCAATGTCATATAATCTAACACAAATCCATTGACTGTTTGGTCATGTCATCCTATAATCTGTAAAAAGGCATAAGGGGGGAAGCACGATGCATCTTACCATTCGTGAAGCATTATCCATTTATCCATTAACGGAAGCGAAGCTTGTAGCTGGCAAGCAAGGGGAATCCCGCATCGTTAAATCTGTCAATGTTATGGACGCGCCAGATATTGCGGATTGGACGAAATCCGGCGAGATGCTCTTCACCACCGCTTTCGCCATGAAAGATAGTCCGCAGGAGACCGTTAATCTACTTCGTAAATTAAATGATCGCGGCGCTGCCGGGCTAGGGATCAAGCTTGGTCGTTTTTGGACGGAGCTGCCGCAGGTTGTTGTCGAGGAAGCGGACCGGTTGCATTTTCCGATTATTGAGATGCCCTTTCAGTTTACTTTTTCAGATCAAATGAATGCATTGTTCAATGCGGAATACCGCCGCAACACGAAACTGCTGCAATCCGTGCTGGAGAAACAGACGAGGTTGATGCAGTTCGGTTTGAAACAGGACAATATGGCGTCAATGTTCCAATTACTCAGTAATATTCTTGGATACCCCATGGCTGTCGTTGGGGCCAGAGGGCAAATTTTATATAATACTAGCGCGTGGAAGCAAGATCAATTAGCTCAGAACTGGCCTAAACGTAAGTGCGGTTGGGTATACTCGAACAAAGACCGCGCGTACCGGGTAGGGCTCTACCATCAGGATGATGAGCTCTTGGGACATTTGCTGATCATGCCGGATGCCGTGCTTCTTGCCAACGTCGAGGAAGGTTTATTCCAGCAGGCGGCGGACATATTAACTTTTCATATGAACTATACGTTTCGGTCACATGTGGAGGCATCAGCAGAGCGTGATTTGCAAAACTCGCTGTATCGCTATTTGGAGAAAGGGACGTCGCTTGAAGAGTTCCTGGAGCAGGCAGAGGGTCGAGGGTTAACACTCTTCACGGGTGCTTACCAATGTGTGATTAGCAAAAGCAAGCCGGAAGGGCAAGTAGACGAACAACGTCAAGGGAGAATGAAGCGGCTGAAAGAGTACATGGAGCTGCATCCCAAATCGAATCTCTTGCGCGCAAATCATTTTATACTCAAAGATCTCATGTTTTCCATTTATTCCTCGACTCAAGCGGAGGGCTTTCCTGAAGATGAGTTGGCACAACTTCTGATCAAATATGCAGGCGATTCAGGCTGCCGAGAGGAAGCCGGCGAGATGGTGTTCTATACAAGTGCCATGAAAAGCAAGCCGACTGCATTGAGAGAAGCTTACATGGAATGTATGGAGACACAACGAATGGCCAATAAGCTCGAGTTGTCGGATCGCGTGGTTCACTACGAAACGATAGAGTTCGCTCATCTGTTCCAACATGTATCGGTCAATATGATGGAAGACTACTGTGCCAAAGTATTGCGTCCGCTCTTGGAGAAGGATGCCGAATATTCGCAAGAAATGATCCGAACTTTGGAGGTTTTCATTCGTAATGACGGTCAAGTTAGCGAAGCGGCTAAGCAATTATTCATTCATAGAAATACTGTTACCTACCGTTTAGAAAAGATCAGTGATCTTTTGCAGGTGGATTTCAAGAAAGTTAATGATCTGTTGAAGCTGAAAGCTGTCTTCTTATTCCGTCAATTTTTGCATGTCAGACAATAAATCCTGAACCCTGAGACGCTGTGTACGCGCTCAGGGTTTTCGTTTTTCTAACGTGATCACGGTAATTTCAGGTCTGCAAAGAAAACGGAAGGGGAGAAACGTTGTGCCGATCCCCCGATTCGTATAGACAAGCAGCTTGGAATCAGGTATTTCGTAAAGCCCCATTACGTACTGTTTACCTTGAAGCGGTGTAAAGAGCGCACCTACGATAGGCAAACGAACTTGTCCTCCATGAGAATGGCCGGATAGCTGCAAATCGACGGGTTGTCCGATGACTTGATTAGCGAAATCGGGACAATGCGAGAGCAGGAGCGTGAACATTTGAGCATTGGTGCCTTGGAGGGTTTTGACGATATCGGGAGAACCGGTAAGTCGATCTTCAACACCTGCGATCTGAATGGATTGTCCTTTGTAGGTAATCTTCTTACAGGCATTGAGTAGCGTTTGAAAGCCGCCGTTTTCGAGGATTGGCAGGGTATAGTTTTTATCGATCCATTTATCATGGTTCCCTAGTACGGCCCATTTACCCAATGGTGCTTCTAGGCTGGCGAGCAGTTTACTCGTTAACGTTTCGTCTTCTGTAATTCGGGCATCGAATAAATCACCTGTAAAAGTTAGAAGATCTGCTTTTTCTTTATTAATAACGGTAACGACACGTTCTAAATCAATTAGATTAAAATGATGACCTATATGTAAATCGCTGAACTGTAAAAGCTTAAGCCCATGAAAGGCATTGGGGAGCCGTTCCAATGATAAGGTGATTCTCGTAATATCGTACCATTTGGTTTCGATAAAGCTGGAATAACTGCCAACAAGACCTCCGGAAGCCAGTAAAGAACCTGCAAGCAGAACGCCTTTTTTTAGAAATGTTCGTCTTGTCAATGGGGGTGTAGGTTCCATCGTGTTCCTCCTAGTTCCAAAGTTGATTTTATATCTTGATTATAGCAATAAGCGTGCTGTGTTTGCGAATCTTGCGGGGTTGGCGAGCCTGGCGAGTTGCATAAGCAGCTTGCTTAATTTATAATAATTTCAATGTAATACGAAGGGAGAGATTGAAATGTCAGCATGGAAAGAGCTCACAACGGTTGATCAGTGGCAGGAAGTATGGGACCGTTCCTCCGATAAACCGGCGGTCGTTCTGAAACACAGCACAACTTGTCCGGTAAGCGCAAGCGCGCTTGATGAATACGAACAATATTTGTCAGGGAAGCCGAATGAAGGTGTAGATTATTACTTGGTTAAGGTCATTGAATCTCGCCCGGTTTCTAACCAAATTGCGGAGGATCTAGGCATCAAACATGCATCACCGCAAATTCTTTATTTTAAAAATAAAGAATCCATCTGGAATACATCGCACTGGTCTGTTACAACCAAGCATATTACGGCTGTTTTAGACTAAGTCGTGCGCAGGATTTAATTACAAAGCCCGTGGAGGCTGCCTATTCGTATTTAGGTGGATCGCCACAGGGCTTTTTCTTATGGAACAATAATTGAACAATGTCTAAAAAAGATTGGCAATAGAGGCAACCTCCTATATAATGATTTGGTATTTGGCTACATCAGGGTAACTACGCAGCAAGGAGTTTTGCAAGATGAATGCAATGAATAAAACGAAAGTTCCAATTCCTGTTTTTTTGTTAATCGGTATTATCGCAATCTCATTTTCGGCTATTTTTGTTAGATGGTCCGATGCACCCGCCGCAGTCACGGCTATGTATCGTTTGTTGATGACGAATGTACTTATGCTGCCTTTTCTATGGAGTTATCGGTCAGAGATTACTAGAATTCGTTTGAGAGATTGGCTCCGAACGGCAGCCTCCGGTATCGCGCTTGGGTTACACTTTCTGTTTTGGATGGATTCCCTTCGATTTACGACGGTTGCCAGCTCGACAGCGATTCTCACGTTAGAGCCGATCTTTGTTCTCGTCGGTGCGTTTTTGCTTTATAGGCAAAGAACCAATCGCGCAGCCGTATTGGCGATGTGTGTGGCGATCGTAGGCGCCATTTTTATTGGTTGGGGAGATTTCCAATTTTCAGGTGCAGCATTGAAAGGCGATTTTTTATCCCTCATCGGCACCGTCGCGGTTGCATTGCACATGCTTTGGGGCAAAGGCTTGAGGGAGCGGATTTCCGCTTTCGTATATAGTTTCTTTGTTTTCCTGTTCGCAGGACTCGTTCTTGCCGTTACGAATGTGATGACAGGAACTTCTTTCACAGCTTATCCAGCGAAAGAGTGGGGCGTTTTCTTGCTGCTTGCCATCATTCCAACGGTCTTCGGTCACTATGTATTCAACTGGCTGCTCAAGTATATGAAGGCATCATCCGTATCGATGACCGTTCTGGGCGAACCGCTTGGCGCGACGATATTGGCTTATTTTTTGCTCGGGGAAAAGATCACTGCCATCCAGCTTTTGGCGGGTTGCCTATTGTTAGTTGGCGTAGGCTTGTTTTTGCGCAGTAACGAGAAAAAGTAGTTTTTCAACGTATTAATTGAACGAAGGTGAAATACGAGGCTTGGCAGATTTGTTTTTCTACTTGGAGGGATACCGTGAGATTTCGCGATTTTCATCGTAATGTTAAATTAAGAATCGGCCTTTCTTTCATTTCCGGTACCGCGAACAATATGGTGCTTCCCTTCATGTCCATTTATTTTTCTGGAAAATTAGGTGATACGAGCGCTGGACTTGTTGTCATCCTCGGTATTCTGGCGGGTGTCATTGCAGGAATTGTAGGCGGCTATTACGCAGATCGCATAGGTCGCAAAAAGCTGATGCTTACCGCAGAAATCGGTTGGATGATCTGCTTTATGGGGATGGCTTTGTCTAATTCGCCGTGGTTGTCGTCTCCGTGGATGACGTTTGTACTGATGATTTTCGTGAGCATGTTCTGGGGGGTTCATGGACCCGCCAACGATGCGATGCTGCTCGATGTTACAGCTCCTGATATTCGGAAATATATGTATGCCATCATGTACTGGATGAACAATTTATCTTTTGCAATTGCTGGTATCGCAGGCGCGTTTTTATTCAAATCCTACCTGTTTGAGTTGTTCATTGGCTTATCGGTTATCGGTTTGATATCGTTAATTATCACTTATTTCTTTATTCATGATGCCTACCAGCCGAAGCCCTTATCCGATCGTGGAGGAGTGGGGAGCAGCTTTCAAGGGAAGACGTCCATGTGGTCCAATTACAAGCTGGTGCTGTACGATAAAACATTCATGATCTTCACAGTGGCTTCTTTATTATTGGTATCTGTTGAGTTTCATCTAGGAAATTATGTCGGTGTGCGATTGGAAAAAGAGATGGTATCCGCTCCGTTTATCCCTTGGATGGGGTCATCCTGGACCGTTGACGGTCTCAAAATGTTAGGATTTATCCGGACAGAAAATACCGTGCTTGTCGTTGTGCTTTCCGTTCTTATGGGAGTTTTGATGCGGCGGTTCTCAGATAGCAAAGTGTTGTTTGTCGGCTACGCCTGCTATATTTTGGGCTATAGTTATTTAGCTTATAGCAATCAGCCTTGGCTGCTGCTGCTCTCAATGTTCATTGCAACGCTTGGCGAATTGATGTATGTGCCGATTAAGCAAGCGTATTTGGGTAATATTGCGCCTGACGATGCAAGAAGCTCGTATATGGCTCTTTATGGGATGGTATACAAAGGAGCAACCCTGCTTGGCGGCTTTGGCGTGATCCTTGGAGGCTGGATGCCGTCTTGGATGTTGGCAACGCTCATTGGGATTAGCGGAGTCATTGGCATGGGAATGTTTTACGCGATCTTGGCTCAGCTTGAAGAGCGAAGAGATAAGGCGGAAAAAGGTCACAGGGAGGCCATGGCAACTGCTGCAGCTTCGGCTTCTGGCGTCACGGCTTGAGCCATCTTTTTCAGTTGAGTCGGGCTAAGCTGATCGCTCAGAAAAAAGGGGCTGTCCCTCAGGACTTTCATGTCCTGTAGTGACAACCCCATTTTTATCTTATTTCGTTGCTGCCACAAACTCATCTTTGATTCTTTGCAGCAGGTTCGGGCTGCTGAGAACTTCGTAAGCGGTGTTAGCAAGCGCTTTGGCTGTGAAAATCATAGCGTCAAGGGCAGGCTCTTGCAGCGCAAGATCGCGGAACTCCTTGGTATGCAGCATGTGCTTCTCGCCAACGACCTTGACGAAAGGATGAATCGTTGGACATTGGATCGATACATTGCCCAGATCAAGCGAGCCGTGGTCTTTGCCGATTTCAACGTCCTTCGGATCGATTCCCATCTCACTTAGTTGATCTGAGAAAACTTGGGACAACGTTTCGTTTGTACGCAGCTCGTCATACGAATATTCGTAGAAGGACGTTTTGAGTGTACATCCGGTTTGCAATGCAGCACCCTCTGCGCAGCGGAGCACTTTCTGTACGAGTTCATCGGTATAGGTGCGAGTCGCTGATCGAACATAGAACTGAGCGACGGCATAGTCCGGGATAATGTTAGGGGCTTTACCGCCTTCACTAATAATGCCGTGAATCCGCGCGTCGGATTTCATCTGTTGGCGCAGCGCGTTGATGGAATTGAAAAGCTGGAGTACGGCGTCCAGCGCGTTAACACCTTCATAAGGCTGCGCAGCGGCATGCGCGGGACGGCCGAAAAATTCATACTGAATCGCATCCATGGCCAGGGATTCACCCGATTTCTCATAGGTGTAATAAGGATGCGCCATCAAGGCGATATCCACGTCCCGGAAAAGTCCTGCTTCGGCCATAGGCACTTTGGCTCCTTTGGTTTCTTCCGCGGGAGTCCCGTACACACGAATACTGCCGCCAGTTTCGGCAAGTACAGACTTAAGGCCGATTGCTGCGCCTAAGCTCATCATACAGATCAAGTGATGGCCGCAGGCATGACCCAGATCAGGCAAGGCATCATACTCCGCTAAGAAGCCGACGACAGGTCCTGCTTTCCCGGAGTCATAGGTGGCTATAAAAGCAGTTGGAATATCCAGTATACCGCGTTCAACTTGGAAACCATGATATTCCAGCTCTTCCGTCAGGCGAGCGGCAGCCTGAAACTCTTCATGTCCGAGCTCCGGATTCGCACCGATAAAGCTGGAAATCGCTTTGAATCTATTTGCGTTGTTGTCAATGGTTTGCGTAATGGTGGATTTCGATTTCATATGTGAGAAGGCTCCTTTATCTAATTACTTGCTTTTATTGTAGTATAAAGGAGCGCAAACTACCACTTTCAGGAGCTCTGAGTTACAATAAATGAACGAGGTTCAAATAGAAAAATATCAGCTTTTGAGAAAATAATGTTGCGGGGGAACTGTCAGATGATGAAATATGGCGCAGAGCACGTTGAACACAAATTTACATTATCTTTTGTTGAATCTGAGGTGCGCGGACAATGGCACGATATTTATTTAAGCATGCGTCTAGAAGCTGGCGAGACATTTCCGGAAGATCTCATCGATCCATCGATTCTTGTGATTTGCAATTTGGATGGGGATATTGTGCAAATTGTGCTTCATGACGAGGGTTGCGACTGCGAGTTTCAATTTACCTACGCGGAAAAAGCGCAAATCGAAAATTTTGTTCAGGAGCATGTAAACGTATAAAAAATCTTGCCGCACAACTGGTGAGAGTGTCCCTTCCCAAACTGGGCGCTGACGCATATACTATCCTACGTCAGGCTTTAGGGAGAGGATAGCATGGATAAGACGATTAACTATTTGGCATTTGGTGATTCACTAACCGTTGGTTTTGGTGCACCGGATGGTCGTGGATTCGTGTACAGCTTTAAGCAGAAAGTAGAGCAGTGGCTTAACGTTCCGGTTCAATTGATCCAAGCGGGCACGAACGGTGCTACGACTAGCGAATTGCTCCAAACGCTGCAGTCCGATCCACAAATTCAGAAGGATATCCAAACGGCGGATATCATCACGATTACAGCTGGCGGCAATGATTTAATCCAAGGTGCAATTCCTTTCTTTTATCAAAATGACCCCGCTTTTTTAAAGACAGCTCTTCAAACCTACGAATCGAATTACAAAGAAATCATGGTGCAAATAGAGACGCTGCGGCAAGGTATCGACACCCCATATTTAATTGCCTTGATTGGATTGTATAATCCTTTACCGCAGGTGCCTGAATCAGCATATTGGGTGCAGCGTTTTAACATATTTTTGCGTAAATTAGAGCAGCCGCATATTCACATCGTTCAGGTGTATGATGCTTTTGTGGGGCAGGACACTCACTACCTTTCTGAGGATGCCATTCATCCCAATGAGGAAGGTTATGATGAACTGGCGCGCCAAGTTGAGAGCGTCGTCTCCCTTCAGCAGCTGCAGCGGCTGATTCCTTAACTAGGACATGATGACATATCCGAAAATGGAAACGAAATGACAGGCGCTACCGGCGAGCACGAAAATATGCCAAATGGCATGGTGATAAGGGATGCGCCTCCATACATAAAAGATGGAACCGAATGTGTACAGCAGTCCTCCAACGACAAGCCACACGATGCCTCCAAAGGGAAGGTTCATGTAAAGCGGCTTAAAAGCAATAACGATAAGCCAGCCCATGAGGATGTAACAGAGCGTGGAGATAAGGATAAATCGCTTCACATAAAATATTTTGAGCACGATACCTGCTAAGGCAAGCCCCCATATCACGCCAAAGAAAGTCCACCCCAAAGGCCCGCGCAGGGTCACAAGCAGATAGGGGGTATAGGTGCCTGCAATTAAAACGTAAATAGCGGAATGATCGAGCACCTCAAAAATGTCTTTCAGCCGGGGATGTTTGACGCTATGCAGCAGGGTGGAGCAGGTGTACAACGTAATGAGCGCCACACCGAACACGCTAAAACTCACAATATGCCACGCATCGCCATGCAGACAAGCCTGAACTACGAGCAGGATAAGTGCTGCGCAGCTTAATAGGATCCCAATCCCATGGCTGATGGCATTTGCTTTCTCTTCTTGAACGGAATATTCCATGTGAGCAACCTACTTTCTTTTTTTAGCTACAAAAAAACTACCTAATAGATTGGACGATGAGAATATGTTATTACCTTCATTTCGATTAGAAAATAAAATTGCCTTGGTTACAGGCGCGGGAAGAGGGATCGGTAGAGCACTGGCGATCGGACTTGCGGAGGCTGGCGCTGATGTCGCTCTTTTTGCACGTACGTCAAGTGATATTGAAGAAGTAGCTGCCGAAATTCGTGCTTTAGGTAGACAAGCTTATCCGTTCCAAGTGGATGTCACGAATCGAGAACAAATTGAAGCGGCTGTCGAACAAATTATCGAGAAGGCAGGTAAATTAGATATTCTGATCAACAATGCCGGGATGAACATACGCAGTCAAGCACTGGCTGTAACCGATGAAGAGTGGGATACCATCATGCAGACGAATCTCAAATCCGCCTTTCTGTGCGCCCAAATTGTTGGCCATCATATGAAAGAGCAAAAGTATGGTCGGATCATCAATATCGCCTCTGTTGCCGGACATATTGCCCTACGGACCGGAGTTGTATACGCGGCTACAAAAGCAGCCATGATTCAAATGACAAAGGTGCTAGCGTTGGAGTGGGGAAAATTCGGAATTAACGTGAACAGCATTGGGCCTTGGTACTTTAAAACATCGCTTACGGAGAAAATATTGGCTAATCCTGAATTTCTGGCTGATGTTATTGCGCGTACACCCCTGCAGCGTGTTGGGGAACTCGAAGAGCTGGTAGGACCTGCTGTTTTCTTTGCTTCGGATGCTGCGAACTATGTGACGGGTCAGACGTTGTTCGTTGACGGTGGTATGACGATCTATGGTTTCTAATTTATAGTTACTTTATTTTGTATGATTGAGCTTTCATCTCATATCCGATATACTGAACACACAACAATCCATAGAATTCATGTGGTTTTCAGTTTATAGACGGATAGATAGAAGGATAAGGTGGTTGACCGTAATGTCCCGGGTGCGTATTTTTACTGACAGCACGTGTGATTTAAGTGAGGAGCTCATTCATCGTTACCAGATTGAAGTTGTCCCTCTTTATGTTGTTTTTGACGATGTATCGCTAAAAGATGGCGTTACCATCAGACCTGACCGGCTCTTTGAACTCGTAGATGAAAACGGCAAACTGCCCAAAACAGCAGCGCCTTCTCCAATCGATTTTGAGAGGGCGTTTGAAGGGGCTGTGCAGGCTGGGGATGATGTCGTCTATATCGGACTTTCGTCGGAACTCTCTTCAACAATTCAAAATGCATCCATAGCGGCTGCAAATTTTCCTGATGATAAGGTTACCGTAATCGATTCTAGAACTCTATCAACGGGGATTGGCTTGCTAGTGTTGAAGGCTGCTCATTCGGCTCAGGAGGGCAAGAGCAGTTCGGAAATCAAATCCATGATTGAGTCATTTCGATCCCATATTGAAGTTGAGTTTATCATTGATACTTTGGAGTACTTGCATAAAGGCGGAAGATGTTCGAGTGTCCAGCATTTCCTCGGAAGTTTATTGAAGATTAGACCTGTTGTGAAAGTGATTGACGGGGCTATGACATTGACGGACAAAGTAAGAGGGAAAAGGGAGAAAGCGCTTCAACAATTACTGGATAATGCACTTGCTTTAAAAGATGAAATGGATACGGAGCTCCTGTTCGTCACTCATGCTATGGCGGCCGATGAAGCTGCGTATGTCAAAGAGCAGATTGAACAACAAACCAATATAAAGCAAGTCTACATAACCGAAACCGGGTGTGTGGTATCCAGTCACTGCGGACCTCGCACGCTTGGCATCTTTTTCGCCAAAAAATAAGAAATGAGTGTACACAACATGACGACAATCAAGATTATCACTGACAGCAGCTGCGACCTCCCCAAATTGATTGTGGACGAGCTAGGGATCACTATAGTACCTTTGTCCGTACATTTTGGAGAGGAGTGCATGCCCCCTCACATGGAGCTTTGTGATTTCTACGCGAGAATGAAAACGGAGAGTGTACTGCCTAAAACGTCTAGTCCCTCGCCGCTGCATTTTCTCACGGATTATCAAAAAAAAGCTGAGGTCAATCAGGATATTCTTGTGATTTGTCTTTCTTCTGCGCTAAGCAGTACGTACAATCATGCCCTTATGGCCAAAGAGATGCTCATAGAGGAAGGTTATCAAGGACGTATTGAAGTTATTGATTCGAAAACGGCTTCACTAGGGCTTGGTGTACTAGCCTTTAAAGCAGCCAAAATGGCCGAGAATGATGTTCCTTTTGAGCAAATTGTAGAGGCGATACGATGTTCGGTTGCTTCCTCGGGGACGCTGTTTTTCTTAGATACATTAGAAAATGTAATTAAAGGTGGTCGGCTTGATCGGGTCCGAGGGGCTGTCGCTTCAGTTTTGAATATTAAACTCGTCATGAAAGCCAGTGAAGAAGGCTCGATTGAAGTCATGGATAAAATCCGCGGCACTCAGCAAGCGTTGAAACGAATGATCGCCAAAGTGGGGGAAGCTGTTCACGACTACGATAAAGATGTGATTGCCGTCGCACACAGCAACTGTGAGGAAAGAGCGCGCGAGGTTCTGAACCAACTCCTCCAAAAACATCCGTTTCGTAATGTGCTATTCGCGAACATGGGTACCGTCATAGGTACGTATGCTGGAGAAGGCGGCGTGCTGATCGCTTATTAAATAAGACACCTGATTGATTTCTTGGGCACTTGCCTAAGAAGAATCAGGTGTCTTTTTTTAAGGTAAATCTGTTGTGACAATGTCAGCATCATCAGTCGAGACAAGAGGTGATAATTCGCCAGGAGCCATCAACCACAACTCATGAAGCGCGCGCGTGCAGCCTACATAAATCAATTTGGCATCCATAAGCGTTGCTTCGTAATGTCCGGCCGTTACATCCATCAGCAGAACGGCGTCAAACTCCAGTCCTTTGGTTAAATAAACCGGTACAACGGAAATTCCTCCGCGATACACACGCTGTTTGGATGTGATGAGATTTGTTTCTATGCCGGCTTTGGTCAGGACGTCATGCAGGTCCTCAGCCTGCTTCTCCGTACGAGCAACAACGGCAATCGTGCTGGACGTTCCTTGTTGTAACGTCATGATAGCCTGCAGCAGCAGGGGAATTCTTTCTTTGAGGTCTGACTGCAAGACGCGGACTTTGTTCCCGCTGCGGAACACGGGGACGGCAAGGAGCGGGTTCTCGACACCTCGTTGCAGCACCAGATTGGCGAACTGGATGATTTCCATCGTTGATCGATAGCTGCGCTCGAGTTCGAAGTAGCCGCCTTGCTCTTCCTGAAATAAACTGGAAAATTCCTTCCAGTCTTTGATGCCTTGATAAGCATGGATTCCTTGCGACAGATCACCCAGAATCGTAAAGGAACTGTTGCGCGTATAGCTATCAAGAACAGCCACCTGGAAAGGTGAAAAGTCTTGGGCTTCGTCAATAACGACATGGTCGAACAATTGGTCCGATGGAATGCCATAGAGACGTGTATGAATATAAAGGAGTGGAGCGAGATCTTCAAGCTGCACTTCTTTTTTCTTGAAAAGCTTCAGTGATGCGCTGACAATGGGCTCAGGAAGCTTATGCAGAAGCTCTGCAGGTAAGCTGTCCGGACGGTTTGTTTCAGCGAACAGCATTTTGTAGAAGCTGAATGCCGAATGCTCCGGCCAACTGGTTAAATAAGTCCGCAAACGCTGCGACGATTTCTTTTTCAGCTCTTTTTTCCGGGTTTGCTCCCAGATTTTGTCGAGCTGCATTTCCATCCAACGCTTGATACGAGCTACGACGCGTTCGCGACGTTTGACGAGCGGATAATGCTTATTCTCGACGAAAAACCATTCGCGGATGTTCGCAAGCGGCAGCTTAACGCCCTCCCAAGGAATGAAATCCGCCGTTGGGACGTAGGAGGATTCGAATTTCGTCAAGCAGTCATCCAAATATTGTTTAAAGTCAATTGAACCTTTAAATCTGCCTGGGGCGTTATCATCGACCGGAGGTCTTTTGCTGCCAAGTGAGAACCAGGTTTGCAGGGTGAGCGCTTGATCCGCTAACTTGACTTCTTGATCGAGCACATCGAGCGCCCAATCGGTAAAAGTACTCTGCTGAATATTGCCGACACCCAGTTCAGGCAAAACGCCTGATATGTAGTCGAGGAACATCGAGTTCGGTGCAAAAATAATCATTCGCTCAGCACGAACCTGTTCACGGTATTGATAAAGTAAAAAGGCGAGACGATGCAGGGCAACCGTCGTTTTACCGCTTCCTGCGACCCCTTGGATAATGAGCGCGGTATTTTTGGCAGCACGGATGATACGGTCTTGCTCCGCTTGAATGGTGGAGACGATATCGCGAAGCTTGTTATCTTTATTTTCCCCTAATCGATAGAGCAAAAATTCGTCGCCAACGGCTAAAGAGTCTTCGGTGCGATCATAAGTGTCCACGACGCGCTGAAGAATTTGCTTGCGCACCACGAGATTTCGCTTCAAATAGACAAGCCCCTCGATGAGACCGTCCGGTGAATCGTAGGAAGCAGCATCAAGTCCGCCTGTGAACGAGTAGAACAAGCTGGCCACCGGTGCGCGCCAGTCAATAACGAGCAGTTGACCGGTACGTTCGTCTTCTACGCCTGATTTGCCGATATATAGCGGCTGGGATGAAGCGGTGCCTGACTCTTGAAAATCCAAACGGCCAAAATAGGGTTCATCAACCGCTTTGGCTAAGTTGTTTCGCCCATTTTCTCGTGCGACTTCTAACGCTTGTTCCGTTAAATCGGGACCGTAATAGACAGGCGTGGCTCTAAGCCTAGCCAGTTGTTTGTCAATTTCGATATTCGTTTCTTCGAGTCGCTGCAGTTCTTCTTGATAGGCACTTTGAGTCTTTGTGTCCAAGATCAGTTACCTCCTAAGATCAGATGGTGTGTCTATTTTGCGAATAAACAGGTAAACAATATAACACACCTGTCAGGATATGGGAAGCTAAACCGTTTAACAGGAAGATATTTGGGGGTGTTGGGAAACAATGCTATAATGGACAAGTAGTTATTTTATCATTGAAGGAGTAGATTACTGTGTCCATTTATGATATTGAAGTTCAGACCATTACGGGAGAAACGAAATCACTCTCCGATTACAAAGGCAAAGCATTACTTATTGTCAATACAGCAAGCGCTTGTGGACTTACGCCTCATTACAAAGGCTTGCAGAGTTTATACGAGCAATATCAAGAAAAGGGCCTCGTTGTTCTAGGATTCCCTTGTAATCAATTTGCCGGTCAAGAGCCAGGGACCAATGAAGAAATTCAAAGCTTTTGCGAGCTTAATTACAATGTCACTTTCCCGATGTTTGCAAAAATCGATGTGAAAGGTGAACACGCTCACCCTTTATACACTTATTTGCTAAGCCACACACCAGAACCTTACCGCACTGGCGATATTGAATGGAATTTCGTGAAATTCCTTGTAGATGCAAACGGCAGCGTAGTCAAACAGTACAGCGCGAGAACGGAACCTTCCGATATTGCAGCTGATATTGAAGGCGTTTTAGCTTAAAGGCATTCCGAAAAAAGTTGTTGCATTGCTGACAACCCCCCGCTATAATCAGTAATAATCATGACAGTGAAGGAGTCGAATCAATATGAAGAACACAACTTGGTTCGTACAATTTCATTATTTTTATAGGCGTTAGCACATACCTGAACTTATCAGGGTGGGCTAACGCATTTCGCGTTGGCCTCCCTGCGAGATAGCAATTCGCGCAGGACCATAGGTCCGGCGCGTTTTTTTATCTCGGGAGAAGGGACTAGGTGAAGGTATGGGAAACAGCAATCAAAGGTATGAGAGTCCGGAAGATGAAAGTCGGTTCATGAATCACCTCGAACAAGCCGAAGTAATCCTGTTGGCACCTAAAGCTTCATCGAAAGTGAATGAATGTATACGTGAACTAAAGAACGAATTGCAGCTAGTTGGCATTGGGGTAAGGATGGAATGTCTGACTTCAGATTTTGGGAAGCATATAGCGGAAGGGCTTGGCATGCGCTTTGTCATCTCAATAAGTGCGGAGAGCGAAGTCAGCTTAATGGATTTGCAAGAACACACAGAGGTGACGATGCCTTGGGATCAAGCGATTTATGTGATTGAGAACGTGTATCCGCCGCCCAATTTTACATAAAAGGAAAACGGAGTGAAGAGGAAGATGGGAATTCAATATGGATTTGTTTATGCGCATCCGGATGATGAGACTTTTCTCAGTGGATGCTTAATTCGCAAGTATGCGGATGAAGGCAACGCTCCTGCGCTGCTGCTAGCAACGCGGGGAGACGCAGGCCGGCAGGGGCTGGAGAGAGCGACCGATAAGTCGGAGCTTGCCAGGCTGAGGGAAGAAGAAATGGCAGTTGCCGCTGAAGTGTTAGGAATTTCAGTTGTGGAACATTTGGGCTTCCCGGACGGTCAGTTGGCGAATATTGATTTCGACGATCTGGTCGCAGGCGTTATTTCATTTCTACAGCGTTATGAGGTGGAGAATGTATTCAGCTTTGCAGAAGATGGTGGGAATGGGCACCCGGATCATGTCACTATATCCAAAGCAACGACAGCAGCTGTTTTAAGTGGGAAATGCCCAAGTGTTCGCAAGCTTTACTATGCGGCTTCTGGCATTTTGCGGGAGCGAGGGCTTCAGCCTTCGATTGTCGTCGATACGGAGCAGGGATGGTCAGTCAAAGCAGCTGCCCTGAAAGCTCATGCGACTCAGCATGTGGCCATTGCTAAATATTTTGGCGATTTGGAGGTTTTTCCAGAGGTGCGCAGATGGGAAGCTTTTGTACTGGGATGGGAAGACGGTGTGATGTGGCCGGAGATGGCGGGAAGACAGTAGGCTGATAAAAGTCAAAACATCATTAACAACAAATGCCATTCGTGCATATGGATAAGTAGGTTGCGAAATTTTGGACAAGGCGGGTAGGCTATAGATGACCATGATCATAAAAGTTGAAGCTGTGCTTATTGCAGATAATCCAGCTACATTTGTGACAAGAGAAATTGACGGAGCCGAGTTGAAATTTGGCGGAATTGAAGGCGATAGGCATTTTGGCATATTTGCCAAAGCTGATTCGAGACAGCCCATGTATAAGAGAGGCACGGAGATCTTTAATCGTCGTCAACTTAGCCTCGTATCTATCGAGGAGCTTCAAGGAATCGCAGACCGGCTAAGTGTTGATACGATTCGGCCCGAGTGGTTGGGAGCGAACATTCTGGTGAGCGGCGCACCTGAGTTAACCAAGCTTCCCATGGGCATTCGCATGATGCTTTCAAGTGGTGGCGGGTTAGTATGCGAGGGAGAAAATGAGCCCTGTGCGGGACCGGGCAGAGTGATCGCGGAGCAGTATGACGACAAAAGTTTAACGAAACATTTTATCATCCAAGCGCAGAAAAGTAGGGGGATCGTCGCTTATGTGGAACGCCCAGGCGAAATAAAGCCAGGGGATCATATCGAGATTCATATTTAATTATTTTTTATTTTGATGACGACCTACCCCCTAAAAACAGATCGCCGTTGCGAAAGCTATTTTTGATTGGAAATAGTCTGGTAAAAGATGGCTCTGGAAGGTGTAGAGAAATGACATTAAGCAACTGTGAAGCGTGCGGAAAAGTTTTCATAACGCAATATGAAAAATGTTGTAAACCCTGTGCCCAGCTGCTTCTGATCGAGTCGCATAAGGTCAAAGATTTTGTTCGCAGTCATCCGGGTGCCACATTGATTGATGTGTATCATGAGACGGGCGTATCGCTCAAGACGATCAAAGAGTTGATTCAGGCTAATGAGTGAAAACGAAATCGTGATTTATTTTCTACATACATAAAACAAAAATAAGCGGACATACTATCTTTGACGGTGAAAGCAGAGAGGTGTCGTGTCAAAGACAATTTACACCAAGGGAAGTTGTTGTTGAATCCGTATAGAAGCGAGGAGATGTGCCGCAGAAATCATTAATGTGGTCAGGTACTACAATAGTGTGATGAGGTAGAGACCGAGCTCAGTAAAGGTTCATAGCATAAGTACCATAAATCTATTCACCGTCAATGAGGACTCCGAAAGGGGTCCTTATTTAATTAGCAGTACATTTTTCCGTTAGAGGCGTGTTGAGGCCCAATTACAGCCAAATGGTTGCACAATGTACAACATAGAATGCTGCTCCAGTCGCAACCTGATTATGAGTGATAAACGGTGTGACGGAGTGAGGTGACGAAGGGACGGCTTAGCAGCAAGTCGAAAGCTTAAGTTGCATTTTTACATAGAACGTAATGGTGTTGTCTGACCGCAAATGTGGTTGCATGAAAAAATCCCCCGGTGCCATCAACTCGAGGCAATCAGGGGATTTTTCGATTTGGTCATCGCTTTGCAAACACATCTAGCAGCAGCTCATCCTTTACGGGATCCTGCATATCCCAAGCTGTTGCAAATCGGACCTGATGCGAAACGCCGATAATCTCGTATTTCTGCACGAGATGCTGGCGGGCGGAGCCGATGATCAGGGAATGCAGCCGCAGCTGCTTTTTTTGGCCCAGCAGGGCAAGCTGCTGCTGTGTTACTTTGGAGATCTGGCCAACGCCATCGGTGACCATCACGAAATCGGCATCGCGAAACTGCGGCTGATGCTGAACGATGTCCATGCCTCTGCTGAGCGGGGCATCGAAGTTGGTGCCGCCGCCGAAGGCAAGCTGCGCAAGACCATAAAAGCGGTCCCAGTCGGGACGCTTGTAAGACAAGATGTGCTCGACAAGCTCGCCTTTGGCGCCAAACAGCAGTAGGACGAAGTCCCGCCGCTCGAGAAGCGCAAAGGAGGCGAAGGTCGCGGTGAACAACTGGGCAAGCCGGAGCTTGTTGCCGCGCATTGAATGCGACGTGTCGAGCATACAGATCACGGGCCCTTTTTGCGGTTCTGGAGAGGAACCGCTGTAGTTATAAGTCATGAGCTTGTTTTCCATCCATTTGACGAGAAAATAAGGCTCAAAATCTTCATCAGCGAGCAGACTGGCTTCGCTGGGCAGCAAATGCGCAATGTCTCCGGAGTGCCGCAAGTCATCGTAGGATTCAGGGACATACAGGGAGCGCTGCTTCTTCCGCTGAACCCGCAGATGATGGATGTTGCGGCCCACCTCTTGCAAGAAAGCCACCAAATCCTTGCTGCGCTTCAGCTTTTCAATCCACTGCACGTAGTGCTCGAACGTCTGCCTCCGCAGCTTACCCAGCTCGCTGCCCCAGCGCCGGTTCGCGAGCCGCTGACTCGCCTGCACGAGCTCGTGCACATTAAAGCTGTCCATCTCTTCGAGGGACAGCGTCTCCTTCAAAGATCGCCCGAGCCAGTCACCCAGCTCGGACTCAAGCTCCTGCATCGCGGCGAGATCGCGGGCGCTCATGCGGTCCAGCTGCCGCTTCCGGCGCTCGAGTTCCTCTTCCGCCTTGCGCAGCTTGGCTTTCAACTTGTCGCGTTTCATGAACTCCGTCCGCAGCTCGCTTTGTAATTCCAAGATGCGCTGTTTCAACGCGCGGATCTCGTCTACGACTAGTGGCCGCGAGTCGGAAGCCTCTTGCTTGTCCTCAACAGCTCGTTTCCCTTGCTGCAACGTATATCCAACAAGCCTCAGCTTCTCAATCTGCTTATCGGTGAGCCGCTCGCTGACGCTTTTGTCCTCTTGACCGCTCATTTGCTGTTTTTTCTCCAAACCGATACCTATTTGCTGCTGTTCCTTTTGCCGTTTTTTTACTTCTTTCTCGTACGACTCCGTCAGCCACATTAGCGCTTTGAGCGCTGTTTTGAAGGAAGCGTTCACTTGTCCGATTGTGCGCGGATGAATGGAGACATAGAAGTATTGTTTGGTCAAGGTCAACACCATCCAACGATGGAAAGGTGTTTCCTCGGAAGCTGCATCGATCTCAGGTTTCGTTAAGTAAAAGCACATGAAGAAATCGGCAAACAGTTCAAGCGAAAACCAAGGAGCTTGCCGCACCGCTTCTCGCATCCACTCCTGTGCGACGCGGGAAGAATGAACATAACCCTCAAACACATACCGATCGACCCGTGTGCAGCGAATGATCATAGCGTAACCTCTTATAGGGTATAGTCGTACAAGATTCCCGGAATTTCACGGTCAAACAATGTGCGATATAAGCCTTGAATGGATTGTAGAATGCGTTCACCCTGGATACGAAGGTGCGTAAATTTAACGGCATACTGCTCGGGATGCTGCAGGAAAATGGATTGTGAAGCAATCCATTCGGGCAATTTTTTTTCTTTTTCCTGCCAAGTGACAAGCCTGCCGCGCAAACTGCGTGCCGTATCCTCAAGCTCAGTGCGGCATTCTTCCAAGCTGCCCTTCAGGCGTTCAGCGGCGTCTTTTGATAAGGAACCGCCGATTTCTTTTTTAAATTGGAAGGCATGGAGCTCATCTTCCTTGTCCAGCCATTTTTTAACCGTCATATTGTACTGCTGCAGGGGAAGCTCCTGTTCCATCTCGCGTTTGAGCATATCCTGAAATAACGTATCAAAAACCGCTTTAACTTCAGGCAAATCCTCTGGAAAATCCCAAAGCATGTGCGGAGTGAGGACGGTGTCCCAAACGCCAACGGTACTTCGTCCGTGAATAGCGGCTGAAATTTTCCAAGTGTGTCCTATTTTATTCCAACGCCGATCGGAGAGTACATATTCTTTCTCTTGAAGAGCTGTTTTCAACTGGAAGAGCATGTAAATCAAAGCATCCGGCAATTGCACATCCATTGCTTGTGATCTCAATTGGTTAATCAGCTCTGTTGAAAGCAGCGTGGGAAGAGGTGATTTCGGCGCTTGAAACATCAGTTCGAAGCTGGAAATTTGCTTGACATACTCCACTTCAAATCGGAATAAAAAGCGATCGTAAAGTGCAGCCAGCTGCTCGTTATCTTCTGGCAATTCGTTGGAGGCCGCCATTAAAAATAACAGAGGCGACGGCTGCTTCAGACGTCCGTTGAAGAAAACGCGCTCATTTAATATCGATAAAAGGGAGTTAAGAATCGCACTGTTTGCTTTGAATATTTCATCCAGGAAGGCAAAACGCGCGCTAGGCAGATATCCTTCCGTGAGGCGACTGTACTCATCTTGTTTTAATTTTTGCAAAGAAACTGGGCCGAATAGCTCGTCCGGCGTCGTGAAGCGAGTCAATAAATAGTCGTAATAGGGCTCATTGCCGAATAATTCTGCTGCAGCTCGGGCCAGCTGCGATTTCGCCGAACCGGGAGGTCCGACCAATAGGACATGTTCACCGCTCATGATAGCAAGGAGCAAGACTCGGATGAGTTCTTCACGCTCCATGAACCTTTTCTCGAGATGCCCCATAGCTTCTCTTAATTTGTTCTGTATGACGATGGGATCTTTCATCATCGGTGTCCCCCTTGGCGTAGACTTCAGCAATATTGTATCAAACTGATCTGTAAACATCGAATTTTCAGGAGATCTGTCTCTTCATGAGTCACTTACCTTAGTCTGCTCCTAATTCTGCCTTGTATTTGCAGTTCCTTCTGGCGAATGAGAAAATAGGAGCATATGTGAAAAAAGGAGTGATTTTATGCGAATTGGTGTCATTTCCGATACGCATCTATCTGCGAGGGTACTTAAGCTTCCGGATGCGCTGATAGCGGGATTAAAGGGTGTTGATCTAATTCTGCACGCAGGAGATTGGGTGAGTGAGCATGTCGTCGATCTCGTCGAGCAAATTGCTCCATGCGAAGCCGTGGCCGGGAATAACGACGGTCATGACATTATAGAGCGGTTTGGTTTGAAAAAAATCGTTACCGCCGGGAAGTATCGAATCGGCCTTATTCACGGTGACGGCTTCCGTAAGACAACAGAGGAAAGAGCCCGGGAAGCATTCCGGGAAGAGCAGCCGGACATCGTCATTTTCGGGCATTCGCATATTCCTTATCATCAAACCGTCGACGGGATCGTGATGTTCAACCCGGGTTCACCAACGGATAAGAGAAGGCAACCTCAATATTCCTATGGCATTATCGAATTGAGCGATCGTATTCTGGCGCAGCATTATTTCTATGAGAGCAAAGCTTAATCCCGGACTAGCGTGTGCACGTCTTGCTCCACTTCGTCTACATTCGACGAATGTTAAATAATTCCTTCATGCTTTTCGTTCGCACTTAGGTATTTACCGTGTTACTCGCTAACAGAGAGACATACACTGACAATGTTCTTATTTGCGAATGGTGGTGGTGTTTAGGTGCGAACGACAGTAGGTGTCTTACTTGATTTAAAAACGTATATGGGGATTGCAAAGGGAAGAACCGGGAACGAACGTATAGCGTTGTATGATCGAGCAGGCAACAAGTGCGGAATCAAGCCTTTCTATATGTGTTTGAGGTATGTGAACAGGAAATCAGCACTGGGTTATTTTTACTCCAATCATAAATACAAGCTTGTCCGGAAGAATATTCCTCGTGTTACACATAACCGTGCGATAACCTTAACGCCATATTTGAAAAAAAAATTAAACGAGCTATCACGCTATAGCTACGTATTTAATAGGCAGAATCGCTATGACAAACATCTCATTCATCATCTTATTCATAAGAATGCACATCTCCGCAAGTATTTGCCGGAGTCTACGAAATACACACGCAAACAGTTGGAGTCGGCTATGTCCAAGTATACTTCACTCTTTATTAAACCAACGAACAGCAGTGTAGGGAATGGCATCATGAAAGCATCCAAGCAAGCGGGCGGAGCTTGGAAACTACATGGTGTTTTCAGCAAACCTAAGCTTGTATCCCGGAAGCGGGCCATACTTTTAATAAATAAAAAAGTTCGCAATCAATCGTATATGATTCAAGAAACCATACCCTTAGCGACTTACAAAGGCAGGCCATATGACATCAGGGTGTCTGTGCAGCGAAGTGAGAGCGGACAATGGCAGATCACAGGCATCGTGGGCAAAGTCGCGGCTAGAGGCCGTCATGTGACCAATGTAGCGAAAGGGGGCCAAGTGAAGCGCTGCGAGGAGCTTTTTAAGTTGAGCGGGTTTAATGCCGCATACATGACGGAGGAAATACATCAAGCATCGTTAGCGATAGCGAGGCATCTAGGCAGTAGCCTGCCTCACATGGCTGATCTTGGGCTTGATGTCGGTGTGGATCAAAGCGGAGTCATCAAGTTAATTGAAGTGAACGGAAGAGATCAGCGTTATTCCTTCAGAAAAGCGAAAATGACGGCAACTTTTTATAAAACCTATGAAACTCCGATAAAGTACGCGAAATTTTTGTTGAAAAAATGACAGCACGAAATGACATTCCCGGGAGGCCGAGAGTGTTTTTCGAGCTGGCTGCATCCGTTTTCTGAAGATACTAGGTTTCGATTTCCTTCAGCCTGTTAAGCGCATCGCCGGCAATGGTATAGGTCGGGGACAGCTCGTAGGCCTTTTCATAGGCGTTTATTGCCTCTAGGTTATTTCCTAATTTTTCCCAGCATAAACCTAAATAATAATAGGCATGAAAGCTGCCTGTACCTCGCAATATCAGATGTTGCCCTGTCATGTCCCCCGACTCAATGCAATGCCGAAAAACGTCAATTGCCGCAGCGTACCACCCCTTCAAATAGCAAATGACACCTTTATAGAAATGAAGATCGACATAATCGGGATACAAGGCAATGGCTTTCTCAATACCGGGCCAGGCGCCATCGATGCTCCCTGTGTTAAAGAGGATGGCATATTTCAGTTTATACAGCATAGAAGGGGGCATTTTACCTGATTGAATGAAGCGGACGATGGATAGATTCACATACTCAAATGCTTTGTCATATTGATGCACGCGATAGTACTCGCTGGCTATGTGGTATTCAATCCATGGATTAGAAGTTGCCGCTGGAGTGCTTGCTTCCTGCTGCAGCAGGGTCATATTGCGGGCAAACTTGTTTTTCTGAATCGTAATTGGCTCCATATATCCGCGGTGAAATAATTTGAGAGGTATCGTTCCCAAGATGTCCGTCGTGTCGCGATCAAGGAAAATATCGTCGATATTCAGTGTTTCATGGATGGCATATTTAAACTTCAGCCCGATGTGATTGCGAAAAAAACGTGGATGAGCAATATGAAATGCTTCGTCTTCATTTGGCGTTTCGCCAATATAATTGACTAAATGGAGGGATAAGACAGAGGCTTGTGTCTCTTGTAGCACCTTATGCAAATCGAAATCACCTAGAGGCGATAGCTCCTCATCGGCATCCAAATAAAGGATCCAATCTGACTTTGCATGCTGCAGCCCATAATTCCTGGCATCTGTAAAATGGTTATTCCATTCGTAGGCAAGGACAGAAGCCCCCATGGAACGGGCAATCTGCGCGGTGTTGTCCAATGAACCCGTGTCCACGACGATCATTTCATCCACCCAATCTTGGACACTTCGTAAACAGGCTTCAATTAGGCGTTCTTCGTCTCTCACAATCATGCACAGCGAAACTGTTGGGCGGCTCATCCAAAGGCACCTCCGGTTTATTCACTTATGGCCATTGATATGCGCACACCTTCAATTACATGAAAGAAGGGATGATCACATGCAGCCATGTCCGCTTTGCCAAGCAAATGAAAGCATTATTTTCCATACTTATGAAAAATTTACTTTAGTAATGTGCGAGTCCTGTCAGCTCATTTATCAGCTGCAAGTCGATAAAGTTGTGCCGGAGCAACTAATTAAGGATATATATGATCGGACATGGGTGGCGATGAGAGATATTTATGCCACGAATACATTTAAAGAGCATGCTTCTTTCAGCGTATTGCTGCTTGATATGTTTTTTAACAAAAAAGGGAAATTGCTTGAAGTTGGCTCTGGAACCGGAGAATTTCTATGGTTAGCCAGGGAAACAGGATGGCAAGTGCAAGGACTTGAGCCGTCAGCCGATGCGTGCGAATACGCGAAAGAGCGTTATGGGCTGGAACTCCGGAATGAGATATGGGATTCGAGTCTTTTTGAAAAGGAAGAAAAGTTTGATGCGATTGTTTTCTGGCATGTCCTAGAGCACATTCCGTCTCCAATTTCATTTATGAAGCAAGTACATTCTTTATTAGCACCGGGAGGGAGAGTGCTGTTCAGTGTGCCTAATCAACACTCGCTGACCAATGTGCTGCAAGGAGCTTCTTCACCGCTATTTATAGAAGAAGACCATCTGATTCATTATGCAAAAAAACATATAGAGCAGCTAACGGCCTTAGGTGGATTTGAGATCATCTCCTTATTTTCCAGAGAGGAGCCAACGAGGCTTGAGTATGATTTGCGCATCCATCCGATGGCGATTCCCGGTATGTCCGAGAAGGATAAGACGAGGATGATGGTTGGACTTCAGTCCAACTGGCACGGGCATGAAATCTTTTGCGTTGCGGGGGTGCACCATGAGTAAATTAACACTTTCCATGGTTGTAAAAAACGAAAGCCACCGCTATTTGCGCAAGGCATTACTCCAGCATCGCGACTGGATTGATGAAGCAGTCATCATTGATGACGGAAGTACCGACGATACTTCAGAGATTTGTGAAGAGCTTCTGTCCGGCATTCCTCTGCAGTTGATTCGCAATCCTGAATCGCGTTTTGCCAATGAGGTGCAGCTAAGAAAGCAGCAATGGGAAGCGACAGTGCAAACCAATCCGGAATGGATCCTGAATCTGGATGGAGATGAGCTCCTGGAGGATCAATTTGCCAATCAAGTGCGTGACTTGCTGAGTCACTGTGAACAGGATGCCATCTATTTTCGGCTGTATGATATGTGGAGCGAAACCAGTTATCGGGATGATGCTTATTGGAGTGCCCATCACTACTACCGTCCTTTCCTCATCCGGTATAAACCGGATTTTCCATATCTCTGGAAAGAGACGCCTCAGCACTGCGGCCGCTTCCCAGCCACGATCAACCATTTTTCCTATTTATGCCACACTGCCAGAATCAAGCACTTCGGATGGGCGAAACCGGAAGATAGGATCGAGAAATATGAGCGGTATATGCGACTTGATCCGAACGCCCAGTACGGCTGGAAAGAGCAGTATGATTCCATTCTAGATGAACATCCCAACCTTGTGACTTGGGAGGAATAGCCAATTGATAACGATTAGTTTATGCATGATTGTCAAAAATGAGGAGCAGTCCCTTCACCGCTGTCTTCACTCTGTAAGAGAAGTAGCGGATGAAATCATTATCATAGACACCGGTTCTACGGATAGGACCAAGGAGATAGCTTCCTCTTTTACGGAACTTATCTATGATTTGACATGGAATGATCATTTCGCTGAGGCCAGGAACTTTGCTTTTTCTAAAGCGACTAAGGACTATCTCTTATGGTTGGATGCGGATGACGAGTTTGAAGAAGCAGACCGGCTGAAATTCATAGCGCTTAAAGAGGACTTGGATCCTTCCGTTGACAGTGTGATGATGCCGTATCACTTAGCATTTGATGCCGATCATAACGTAACAACGAGCCTTAAACGCAACCGTTTAGTCAGGCGGGCAGCCGGGTTTCGTTGGGAAGGTCCCGTTCATGAAGTGCTGATTGTCAGCGGTAACGTAATTCAGTCGGATATTGCCGTTACCCATAAGAAGGATAAGGCGTATACCGACCGGAATTTGCGGATATATCAAAAACGCGAGTCTGCGAATGAATCCTTTTCCCCACGAGATCTGTACTACTATGCTAATGAGCTCAAAGATCATGGTCTTAATGACAAAGCTGTTACGTATTACGAACGCTTTCTTGCTACCAAACAGGGATGGCGTGAGGATTGTTTTGCCGCTTGCCTGAAGATGGGAGATTGTTACGGCAATCTGACGAATAGGCAGATGCAGCTGAGAACTTGGTTTAGAACCTTGCTTTACGGGAAGCCAAGAGCGGAGATGTGTTGTCGGGTGGGGAACTTTTTCTACGACGACAATCGGCTGGAACTTGCCATCTATTGGTTTCAGAAAGCAACATCGTTAGGAGAGCCAACCGACTATGCAGGTATGGTTGATCATGCGGCTTGGACGTGGATGCCGCACCTTCACCTCTGCTTGTGCTATGACCGAATGGGACAGAAGCAGAAAGCGGAGCTGCATAATGAGATCGCCTACGTCTACAATCCGACTCATCCGAGCATTTTGCATAATAAAATTTATTTTGCTAATCTCCGCCGAGAGGAGAAGGCACTTTGAGTCCTAAAAAACGTGTGCTGATTGGAAGCCCCATTCGCCAAATACCTGAAATTCTTACTCCTTTTCTCACTTCACTCGCCGAACTTGAGCGCAATAACTTAATCTTGAACTATTTATTCGTGGACGATAACGAGGCAAAAGCTTCACAGCAATTACTGCTTGATTTTCAAGCGAACTATGGTCGGACTGTCATTCATAATGAAGAGAAACATGCCGCAACCTATGAGAAGGATGAATTCACTCATTATTGGCCGGAGGATACGATTTGGAAAGTAGCCAAAATGAAGGATGCTATCCTTTCTTATGCTTTGGAAAAGAAATTCGATTATGTATTTCTGATTGACTCCGATCTCATTTTACACCCGCACACGCTTGAGCAGCTTGTGTCGGCGAACAAAGCGATTGTTGCCAACATTTTTTGGACGAAATGGCAGCCGGATACGATGGAAATGCCCCAAGTTTGGCTGAGCGACCAGTATACCCTGTACCACAAAAGCAGACAGGAATCTTTATCCGACGAGGAGTCGGCGAGGCGGACTTGGCAGTTCTTCGCTCAACTGAGAATACCGGGTATTTATGAGGTTGGCGGGCTTGGGGCGTGCACCTTGATCAGCCGCAAAGCCATTCAAGCCGGTGTACGGTTTGCCGAAATTCCCAATCTATCATTCTGGGGAGAAGACCGGCACTTTTGCATTCGCGCACGCGCTATGGGCTTCTCACTCTACGTGGACACCCATTACCCAGCCTATCATATTTATCGCAAGTCAGAATTGGCCGGTGTTGATGCCTATAAACAAGGCAGCAATGGGGTAAACGCCGATGAGCGCAAGATCACAATCAGTTTATGTCTCATTGTTAAAAATGAAGAAAACGCGCTTCCGATATGTCTCCATTCCGTTCGAGGGATTGCGAATGAAATCATTATTGTTGATACGGGCTCAACGGACAGAACAAAGGAAGTTGCTGCAAGGTATACTGATCGAATTTATGATTTTGAATGGGTGGATGACTTCGCCGCAGCCAGGAACTTTGCTTTTTCCCAAGCGACGCAGCAGTACATTCTATGGTTGGACGCTGATGATACGTTGACAGAGAAAGACCGGTTGCTATTTCTCGAGTTGATTCGGACGCTGGAGCCGGTTGTGGATCGCGTGACGATGAATTATAATCTTAGCTTTGATGAGAATCAGAATGTGACGTACAGTCTGCGCAGAAACCGGCTAGTTCGCCGAGATTGCCAGTTTCAATGGATTGGCGCTGTGCATGAATATTTAGCAGCAAGTGGATCTGTGATTCACAGTGAAATTGCAGTCACACACCGGAAAGATAAGCTGCATACGGATCGCAATTTACAAATATATCGAAAGAAACTTGCCGGAGGAGAGACGTTAAGTTTACGAGATCAATTTTATTATGCGAATGAATGCAGAGAACATGGCTATTATGAGGAAGCTGTGAACTATTATGAAGATTTTCTTCAATCGCCAGACGGTTGGTTGGAAGATAAAATTGCTGCTTCCCTTCATTTGGCAACCTGCTACAGCCATTTAGGTAAGAGAGATGAACAGCTTATGGCTTTGTTCAGGGCCTTTGAATTTGATACGCCTCGCGCAGATTGCTGCTGCCGAATCGGGTCTATTTTTCTGGGGGAGCAAGATTATTTGCAAGCGATCTATTGGTATGAGATCGCAACACAGTTTACCAAGCCAAAGGAATCGATGGGCTTTATGGATCACTCGTCCTGGACGTGGCTGCCGCATGTTCAGCTTTGTTTATGTTACGACCGGATCGGCAAGGTGGATAAGGCGAAATTTCATCATGATATCTCCTACTCCTACAATCCTACTCACCCTTCCGTTATCCATAACCAAAAATATTTTGAACAAATTGGAATTAACTAGTACTAAAATAAATGTTCGATAAAAGAAGTTTTCTGGTATATACATTAGCAACTTTAGGCTTCTCAAGGGCGTAGCTATTCCAGCGTCTGTGACATCACCTGCGGTTGCAACGACAGCTTATTTAGCAGATTTTATTACTACAGTTACTGCTGGATCAACCATTATTCTCCAAATGTTCGGATTGGTTGCGACGGTTGTCTTATCGCCTCCGGGAGCGACCATTAATATCATTCGTCTAAGCTGATCATGAGATAAAAGGACATCTTACTGTACTGTAAAAATCATAAATTGAACCTTTGCCATATTGCAGACACTTATAAAGTGGGATACACTGAGTCGATAGATGAGATCCATTTAGAAAGAATGAGTAAGGAGCGATACTCTTTTGAAGACACTTATTATTGCGGAAAAACCGGACATGGGGCGAAATATAGCCGCCGCAATAGAACCTAAAGCCAAAAATCTTAGGTCCTACCTGGAGGGTGAGCAGTACATTATCACCTGGGCGATCGGACACTTAATCGAGTTGGCTGAACCCGATCAATATGATGAGAAATATAAAAAATGGAACATAAGCCATCTGCCGATCATTCCTGATGAGTTTAAGCTGATTCCTAATCCGCGGACATATGATCAACTGAAGGTTATTGCTGAACTTGCGAAAAAGTGTGATCAACTCGTCAATGCCTGCGATGCCGGGCGAGAGGGGCAGCATATTTTCTCTTTGATTCAGCGGCACTTAGGGCTGAAGCAGCCGGTGAAGCGTCTCTGGATTTCGGACTTAACGTCGGAAACGATTCGCAATGGTTTTGCAACGTTGAAAGACGGATCCGAATATGAGAATCTGACCCGAGCCGCACGTTCCCGAAGTGAAGCCGATTGGTTAATCGGCATGAATGGCTCGCGTGCTTTTACAACAAAGCATAATGTCCTGCTTTCCGTAGGTCGCGTTCAAACGCCGGTCCTTGCGCTCATTTATGATCGTCAGAAACAAATTGAAGCCTTTTCCTCACTCAAGTTTTATGAGCTGGAGGGCTATTTCACACAAGGCGATACCACATACAGAGGCATGTGGCAGGGCGAACGCTTAACAGACCAACCGAAAGTGGAGGCATTAGCGGCCAAGGTGAAGGGGAAACCGGCACGCATTATTTCCTATGAATTAAAGGAAACGAAGGAATACCCCTTTAAATTGTATGATTTAACGCTGCTGCAGCGCGAGGCGAATGGGAAATACGCTTTTTCGGCCAAGAAAACGCTCGATACCGCGCAGTCTCTTTATGAGAAACATAAGGTCATTTCGTATCCCAGAACGAATTCCAACTATGTCACGGAGCAAAATATTCCGGAAATGCATAAGTCCTTATCGGCTTTGCAGGGTACCGCGTATCATGACCTTGTGCAGGGAGCTAACCGCAATCTGGTGCACAAAAACAATAAAAATATTTGCAACCCGTCCAAGGTGGAAGATCATCACGCGATTCTGCCGACGAATCGTAAGGCATCTGGACTCACGCCGGATGAGCAGAAATTGTACGATTTGATCGTGAGACGTTTCCTATCGCAATTTTATCCGCCTGCCGAATATAAGGTTCACACGGTGATGACCGAGGTCGAACAAGAGATGTTCAAGACGACGGTGAAAGAACTTCTCCATTTGGGCTGGAAGGTCATTTATGCCGATCAGAAAAAAGAAAAGCCCAAAAGCTCCAAAGGCAAAGAGAAGGAAGAGGAAGAGGACGAAGAGGTTGAAGTCAGCGAACCTTTCTCCATCGATGCGCAAGGTCAAGTTGTTTGCAGCGATGCCGTCGTCAAAGAGAAAGATACTCAGCCGCCAAAGCATTTCAACGAAGGTACACTGCTTAAAGCGATGGAAAGCGCAGGCAAGCAAATTGAGGACGAAGAGCTTCGCGATGCGATGAAAGATTCCGGGCTCGGGACGCCGGCAACACGCGCAGCAACGATTGAACGGTTGAAGAAGGTAGGCTATATCGACATGCAGGGCAAAAAGATTGTCCTTACCCAGAAGGGCAGAATGGCCGTCGAATTAATTCGCGGTGCCGGCATCGAGCTGCTTACATCTCCCGAAATGACGGGCCAATGGGAGCGCAGGCTGAATGAGATCTCCCGCGGCACAGCGTCGGACGAGCAGTTTATGCACAATGTCAAAAGGTTTGCGACCTTAATCGTCGACAAAGTACGCGTACAGCCTAGAGCTTCCAAAACAGCCTTCGAAGGTGAAACGCCTGCTCCAGCGGGGAATAAGAGAGGATCTGCGACACGTGCGAAGTCATCTGCCCCTTCAGGCAGCGCCAAGGCGAAAACAGCATCCAAGAAATCGGCGGATACCAGCAGCAGCCCTTCAGATGGTGCCAACTCATTCTTGGCCGCTTGTCCACGACCAGGTTGCGGAGGCTCTCTTTTTATGGGCCGCAAAGGGTATGGGTGCTCTCATTATAAGGAAGGCTGCAAGTTTGTCATTTGGAAGGAAAGTTTTGGCCGGAATTTGACCGATACACAGGTGCAAGCACTTGTTCAAAAAGGGAAAACGACGAAACTAAAGCTTGTGCTTCCAGATGGAACAGCCACAGACGGACGTATTGTACTGAAAAATATCGATACGGGAGAGCTCGGAACGGAAACAGAGTAATGGGGGATCAAAAAAGTGTTTGATTTAACGAACGATTGGGCTAAGGTAGTAGGCTCTGAATTTGAAGAGCCTTATTTCCAAGCATTATGTGAGTTTCTGAATGATGAATTCCGAGACAATACCATCTATCCCGAACAAGATGAAGTTTTGAATGCTTTGCATTTAACCTCCTACGAAGCTACGAAAGTTGTCATATTGGGACAAGATCCTTATCACGGAAGAGGCCAAGCGCATGGCCTCAGTTTTTCCGTTAAACCGGGCATCACACCACCGCCGTCCTTACAAAATATGTACAAAGAATTGCAGTCCGATCTGGGCTGCTTTATTCCCAATAACGGTTATTTAGTGAAATGGGCCGAGCAAGGCGTACTTCTCCTAAATACGGTGTTAACCGTTCGCGAAGACACACCTAATTCCCATAAAGGGAAGGGATGGGAGCGTTTTACAGACAAAGTGATTGAGGCACTGAATACACGGGAGCAGCCAGTTATTTTTGTCCTATGGGGAAGTCATGCCCAAGCCAAGGAGCGGCTCATTCATACAAATCGGCACTTTATTCTAAAATCTGTTCATCCGAGTCCGCTTTCTTCTTATCGCGGATTTTTTGGCAGCAAGCCATTTTCGCAGGTTAATAAGCTTCTTAAGGAGCTACGGAGTCAGGAAATTAATTGGCAAATCCCCAATTTATGAGGGATAATGAAGACGTAGCCGTTACATTGAAAAAAATGCGAGGGAGAGAAGTCAATGAAATTTCAAGACTTTACTTATGTAAGACCCGAATTTAGTACATTTGAAGCGGCGTTTAAAGAGCTTTTAGAACAGTTTAAGCAAGCAGCTTCTTTTGAGGAGCAGGACCAAGCGATGGAAGCTATCGTAAAGCTTCGGAGTGAGCAAGAGTCTATGGAATCTATTGCACGAATTCGGCACACCGTGGATACGACGGATGAATTTTATAAAGCGGAACAAGAATATTTAGATGAAATTGAACCTTTATATCAAGGCTCAATCACAGAATTCTACAAAGCGTTGATCGGTTCGTCCTATCGTGCTGAACTGGAAGCCAAATGGGGTAAACAATTATTCAGAATTGCATCCTTATCGCTCAAAACCTTCTCGCCGGAAATCGTTGAAGACCTCGTCCAAGAAAATAAACTGGCCAGCGAATATTCCAAGCTGCTTGCTTCGGCGAAGTTGGTTTATGCAGGAGAAGAACGAAATTTATCACAGCTGATCCCTTTTCAATTATCAACAGACCGAAATGTTCGCAAAGAATCGAATGATGTAAAATATAACTTTTTTATCGAAAATGAAGAGAAGTTGGATGACCTCTATGATCAGCTGGTAAAGGTTCGTACGACAATTGCTAAGAAGCTTGGTTACAGCAATTTTGTAGAATTGGCTTATGCGCGCATGAACCGCTCCGATTATAATGCCAAGGATGTGGAAGCATTCCGCAATCAAGTATTGGAGCATATTGTACCTGCTGCTACGAAATTGAAGGAACGGCAGAAAGCTAGAATCGGCGTAGATGCCCTTCATTACTACGATGATAAGTTCGGCTTCCCGTCAGGAAATGCGACACCCAAAGGGAATGCCGATTGGATTGTCGAGCAAGCACAGAAGATGTATGCGGAGTTGTCGCCGGAAACGAATGAATTTTTCACGTTTATGATCGAAAATGGTTTGATGGATCTGGTGGCTAAGAAGGGGAAACGAGTTGGGGGCTATTGCTCTTATATTAGTACATACCAAGCACCATTTATTTTCTCTAATTTTAACGGTACATCAGGAGATATCGATGTCTTAACACATGAAGTTGGCCATGCCTTCCAAGGTTATAGCTCCAGAGAGTTCCAAGTGCCTGAATATGTTTTTCCAACTTTGGAGGCTTGTGAAATCCATTCTATGAGCATGGAGTTTCTCGCTTGGCCTTGGATGTCGCTATTTTTCGAAGAAGAAACGGATAAATATAAATTTAAACATTTGAGCGAATCGTTGTTGTTTATTCCTTATGGCGTAGCGGTTGATGAATTCCAACACCGCATTTATGAGCAGCCGGAGCTGACGCCAGCGGAACGCAAACTCGTTTGGCGCGAGATTGAACGGAAATATTTACCACATCGTGTTTACGAGGATAACGACTTTTTGGAAAGAGGAGGCTTCTGGCAGCAGCAGCCGCACATTTACAAAAGCCCGTTCTACTACATCGACTACACGCTCGCGCAGGTATGTGCATTTCAGTTCTGGAAACGGGCTAATGAAAATCCGGAGCAAGCCTGGGAAGATTATTTAAGATTATGTCAGCAAGGAGGAAGCCAAAGCTTCACGGAACTTGTTCAAGTTGCGAACTTGATCTCGCCTTTCCATGATGGCTGCGTAGCTTCTGTAATCGGCCAAATTGAGAATTGGTTGGACCAAGTCGACGATTTGAACCTTTAAAGCATTGGCTTCACATACGTTATTTCCAGACCGCTGTCACAATCTTTCCCGGTTTCGTAAGAGCGGTTGCCTAGAACGGCAGTAAAGGCTTGCAGGTCGTCAGACGAACCTCTAAGTAAAACTTGAATTGCCGCTTGGAGGACGATTTCGCCATCTGCCATAGCTATATTCCATAAGTCCCAGATGCTATGCGTATAGGTCTCTTCAAGCGATGTCGGACAGTTCCAAACGGTGTGGGCTTCGTTTAAATAGTCAAGCGGAGCCACACGTTTTTTATAAACCAGCGGCGAAATTTTACCGAGGGTTAATAACCTCTTGATTCCTTTAGGATCGTGAAAAAGACGCTGCGCTTTTATCATATCGAAGTATGCATCGTTCCAATCTTTCTCCGTTATGTTCGTAGTCATGTCCGGGTAGTTGTTAGCCGTTGCTTGGATTAGAGCAGGTACAACGCCAAGCGGCAGCTTTTCACCCACATAAATTTCTTTCCAAACCGGTGTTTTCCATGTCTGAATTCCACGTTTGTGTTTGACGATAAGTGTATCCATAATGATTTCAAATCGTTGGTGATCCCATTTTTTGAAACCTGATTTATAGAAAACATATGGATGCATGTTACGGTCTAAAATATGATGCGTGATGAATCCAAGCACATAAACAACAGCCGGATTATACAGACCGCGGCCTTGCACCTGACGTAGTAAATTCACCAGGAAGGGACCGCAATTTTTCGTATGCATTAGACTTCCTAATTGATTTAGTGTTTTATCCTTTTTCCAAGGCAAGAAATGATGATAGAACAAGAAATCCGGCCCTTGACAGCCAAGGGAGAAAACTTGTCTCATTTGTCTGTCATTCAGCATTTGATCATGACCCAGTTGCTCCATCAATTCTTGGCCGAATATGAGATGAGTCCAGATGTTTGGCAAGTTGTGATTCCTCCTTCGTGCTACTCGTTAAAATATAGTGAGACCCTTTTACATTCTAGCATAACAATTACGCTCAAGGTCACATATTGCGAACTATTTATGTTCCAACGACTTCTAAAGAAGGAATAATATGCAAGTTGTCGAATTCAAAAAACGATCGGTACTGAAAGTCATCCAATGCATATCTATGATAGGAGATAACGTATGAATAGGGTCAATAATCCGCAGGATCGTTCAAACCGTGCAGATCCTGACAATATTCAGGGTTTGCTTTCGAGCACAGAGCCGTCTTTTGCCGCAGTTTTCGAATTCACCACGATGGGTATCGCCATTATTTCGCTGAACGGGTTATGGATAAGAGTAAATACTAGTTTATGTACCTTAACCGGATATGCGGAGGAAGAGTTAATAAATAGGGAACTACATGCGATATTTTCACAGGATGAAGCCGAGGAATTAGAAGCTTATTTCGAGCAAATGCTCTCTGGAGATACAAGCTTCTATCAACTTGAGAAAAAATTGATTCGCAAAGATGGGAGCATCGCTTGGGTGGAATTCAGGATCTCTTTAATGAGGGATTCACAGAATGAGCCGTTTTATTATATGTCCCAAATCAATTATCTTTCACAGAAAACGGAAATGGAACGAAAGCTTGCAGAGAGTGAGCAGAGGTACAAATCATTAATCGAGCATAATCCTGCCGGAATTCTCACTTGTGATCTCAAAGGGACGATTAGAAGTCTTAATCCCGCCATGGAAAGGATTTTGGGGTACACGGAGCGAGAAATGGTAGGTCAATCCATTAACCACCTATGGAAGCAGGAACATCAAGCCAATAATTGGATCGATAGCATCGTTTCTAAGTCCGATAATTACATGCTTCGAGTTAAACATAAAAACGGTGAGCAGATTGAGTTAGGCTTGAAAAACGTGCCCATCATCGTTGATGGCATGAATGAAGGGATTTATGTGATTGCCAGAGACATTACCCAGCATAACAAAGATCGCGAATCCTTGCGAGTTGCTCAACAAGATCTACACGATACTGTGCGCAGACAGCAAGGCATGACGATGAAGTTCAGGCAAATGCAAGGGAAGTTCATTCATACGCTTTGCGACGGCGAACTTCTCTATCGATTGGGATTCCAACCTTCTAATATTCTAGGCAATCATCTCTATGAGATTTGGCCTTATTCTATGGCTGTTAATATGGATTCGTTTTATCGCAGGGCGTGGAACGGTGAGGAAAATGTCATGTATGAAGCGACTTTTCGTGGCATTACTTACTTAACTTCCTTGCGACCGATTTTTGAAAATGGCCGCGTCGTCGAAGTTATCGGATCCTGTGTGGATATTACGGAACGAAAACGCATGGAAACTGAGCTTAGAGAGACCAAGGATCTTCTTGAATCGTTCATCAACAATACGACAGATGCCATTTGTGTGCTTGACTTACGTGCTAGAGTTATTTCTGTCAATGGGGCTTACGAGCAAATATTTGGTTGGCACCAAGATGAATTGTTGAATAAGCCGCTGCCGATTTACCCTGATTTCTTGGAGGAACAGCGCAAAGAAATCTATGACATGCTGAAGGCTGGCAAGCAGATTTCAGGGCTTGAGACCGTCAGACTGCGGAAGGATGGACAGCTTGTACATGTGAGCGTGACGAAAACGCCGATCAAAAATGAAAAAGGCGAGATTATAGGCTTTGCCGGCATCTCAAGGGACATAACAGAACGCAATCGAACGGAGGAATTGTTACGTAAATCGGATAAGCTATCTGTCGCAGGACAATTAGCCGCAGGGTTAGCACACGAAATTAGAAACCCCCTTACTTCACTTCGCGGCTTCTTGCAGCTGCTGCAGAATGATGTAAAGGGGAAGCAGCACTATTTTGACATCATGCTCTCCGAATTAGATCGAATCAATTTTATTGTCAGTGAATTTCTTGTGATTGCTAAGCCGGAGGCGATTCATTACAAAAAAAGCGATCTGAAGGATATTCTTCAATCGGTTACTGCACTACTCGAGACGCAGGCTGTGTTATGCGATGTAGAGCTTGTCTTGGAGTTTGAAACGGAGAGCACACAGCTTGTTTGTTCAGAAATGCATTTGAAGCAATTGTTCATTAATTTGGTTAAAAATGCGATGGAAGCCATTGCGAAGGATGGGCAAATCAAACTGACGGTGTCCCTGCAAGGTGATGAATGGATCAGGGTTCGGACAGAAGACAACGGCTGTGGCATTCCGGATGATCGATTAAAGCAATTAGGGGAACCATTTTACACGACGAAGGAAAAGGGGACAGGTCTCGGGTTGATGATGTGTTTTAAAATTGTCGAGGCTCATAAAGGGACAATGACCATCCAGAGCCATTTAGGAGAAGGAACGGTCATTGATGTGTGTTTACCTACGTTGACAAGTGGACAAAACATCATGGAATGGAACTGAATTCGCGTGAAAAAACCGTCTTTCCACTTATGGAGAAGGGCGGTTTTTTTCGTAAGTTAGAAACTGATGCTGAATTCATTGGATTCACGGGAATACCATTTTGAAATCGATGCGTCTTGCTCATTGTGGATTCTCACTTCATCAGGCGTATATTTGACAATAATCCCTGAGCTGACTTGATAATAAACGCCTAAAGGATCTAACGACCAAACGTAGACAGGTGTTTTGGTCAAGGCTGCAATAAAAAGCTCTATATCTGTATCCAGTAGTTTGGTTCCGTAAATCATCGACACACCTCTGTCTTATTTTTTTATGAACTTGCACTTATTATTAGTGACAGTATGAACAATTAAACAATCACGAAAACATAAGAACATTTTTTGTGGTGGTCCACAAATGGACGATATCGAGAGATGAAGGTAAAAATAATGTTTGCAGGACTTTGAATTCCTTGTATAATAGGAAAGCTTTGCGAAAATTGACAATAGGTAAATTATGATTGGGTAGAAGGAGAAAGGGGTCAATGGCTGTGATTGTGGTTGGGGGAATGATCGGTCTCGGTAAAACATCAGTATCCACTTTGCTTGGAAAAGAGCTGAATTCAAGTGTTTTCTATGAAAGTGTAGATGATAATCCGATTCTGCCGCTGTTTTACACGTCATCTCCGGAAGAGATTGAGAAGAAGCGTTATCCGTTTCTGCTTCAACTGCACTTCCTGAATACAAGATTTAAGGCGATTAAACAAGCATTGGTACATAATCGAAATGTACTTGATAGAAGCATCTACGAAGATTGGTACTTTGCAAAAGTGAATAGGGAGCTTGGACGAATCTCTCAACTGGAATTCGATGTCTACGAAGGGCTTGCTGACAATATGATGTCTGAACTTGCAGAGCTGCCCAAGAAGGCACCTGATCTGATGGTCTATCTCAAAGCATCCTTTGATACCGTGATGCACCGTATCGGATTAAGAGGACGCAGCTTCGAGCAAGATCAATCCTTGGTTGACTACTATCGACAGCTTTGGTCGGGGTATGATGACTGGGTGATGAATCATTATCACGCTTCTGAAGTGTTAATCGTAGATATGGACCAAGTCGATGTTGTGAACCGTCCAGGGGATGCGCAAGAATTGGTGAATCGCGTACGAGCTAAACTTTCCGAATTAGCGATTGTTTAATAATGAAGACCCCCTCTAACCAGAGGGGGTCTTTCGAATTATATACAAGGTTGAACGGTTTGAAAAAGATAGCATATTGCCCCGTGCAGTTGCATATACATATCGAATATTGACGGTGTCTCGCTTTATTTGTCGGAAAATACAAGAAGGCTGCGCAAAAAATTCATAAAGGAATGGTGATGAATTTGTTATTTATCGTATGTTATAACGGGAAACCTATGTGCCCTCCACTGCCGAAATTGGCTGCCTCTGAAAAAATGCAAAAACTAAGCCTTTTTTTCTCCAACTTAGAACTGATTGAAGTGAAGCAAGAAAAAGTTGCCAATTGATTACTAAATGACAATTCATATGCATGATCGTAATACTCCTTACTCTTTGGATTAAGGAGTATTTCTCTTTCTTGGAATATGATAAAGTAGATGGAAATGACTGGATTTGGGAGGGTGGCATGGAGTCTGTTGCACCTGGCAAGAAAGCGATTATTATTGGGGCAGGCATTGGCGGCCTCACTACAGCCTTATTTCTACAAGAAATCGGATGGGAAGCAGTTATTTATGAGAAAAAGGAAACACGAACTGAATTCGGAGCAGGGATCGTCATCGCCGCGAATGCATTGGAAGTCTTGACTGATCTTGGAGTCGCCGATAAGGTGAAGCAGGCAGGTGCCAAAGTTGGCCAGGCAGATATTCGCACTTGGGATGGCAAAGCCATCACATCCGTTCCGGTAGCCAAACAAGCAGCCCGTTATGGAACGTATAGCTATCTTATTCATCGTGCGAGACTGCAGGCTATTTTGGCAGAGTCTCTGAGGGATGAAACCATGCTGCATGATCGGAAAAAGATGATCTCATTTGAACAAAATGAGCAGGGTGTCAGCGTTCGGTTTGAGGATGGAACGGAAGACCACGCAGATATTTTGATCGGTGCAGACGGGCTGCATTCTGATGTTGTGAGGCTCTTGTTTGGGGCAGGTACGCTGACGTATTCGGGATTTACGGCTTTTCGTGGTGTAGCTGCTTATGTAGACCCTGCATACACATTAGAGGTTGGCGGAGGTTTTGAAGCTTGGGGCAGCGGCCGGCGATTTGGATTTTCACAGTTGGGTGAAGGTCAAATCTATTGGTTTGTTGCGATTAATGCCCCTGAAGGTCAAGAAGTGCGGATAAAAAAAGAACACGTCCTTCAGCAATTAAGTGGCTGGCATCCTCCAATTGAAGAGGTGGTAATGTCGACAGACGAACAAGCGATTCTTAAACATGATATTTATGATCGAGAGCCGCTTTCTTCCTGGAGCAAGGGCAGAGTGGTCCTGCTTGGGGATGCGGCGCACCCGATGCTGCCGAATTTGGGGCAGGGCGGAGCACAGGCGATGGAGGATGCTTATGTCCTTGCAAAGTGTCTGAAAGAAGCCGCAGATGTATCGTTTGCCAGTATCAGAAGTGCTTACGTGTCCTATGAAGCGATTAGAATCCCGCGAGCTAATCGCGTTGTGCGGCAGTCGAGACGCATGGGCCGAATGGTACAAATGAAGAACCCGATGACGATAAAATTGCGTAATTTATTGCTGAGTTTATTTCCAGATTCATTCAAAATAAAGCAGCTGCATTGGTTGCTTGGCTATCGCATGTCCGATTGGGATCGTAAGGAATGGCTGAAATGCTACGATTAGAAAATATAACAATGGGAGGACACTGATGAAAATACTGATTCTTGGCGGTACTAAGTTTCTTGGACGAGCCCTGACGGAAGCGGCAATAGCGCATGGGCATGAAGTTACCTTGTTTCATCGCGGCTTGCATGATGCCAATGCCTTTCCAAACGTTCAGCATATTATTGGCGATCGGAATATCGATTTAGATCTCCTGCAAGATCGTGATTGGGACGCGGTGATTGATACCAGCGGGTATGAACCTGAGTCTGTCTTAGCAGCGGCTAAGCAGCTAAAGAATCAAGTGAAACACTACACGTTCATCTCTACGATTTCCGTTTACGATGATCTGAAAAAACTGAATGTTAATGAATCAGCACCTGTTGCAAAACTGACGGATCAGATGGATCCTGGTCAGAAATACGGTGCAAAGAAAGCCCTTTGCGAACTAGCCGTGCAGCAAGAATTCCCCAACCATACGCTTGTTATTCGTCCTGGTCTCATTGTCGGACCCCACGATGTGTCCGATCGTTTTACGTATTGGCCAGCTCGTTTTCACCGTGGGGGTGAGGTGCTAGTGCCTTTGCCGAAAGAACGGAAACTGCAATTTATTGATGTGCGTGACTTGTCAGCTTGGATTATTCGTCTAGTGGAGCAAGAGAATGTAGGCACGCTGCATGCGAGCGGAAGTGATTATACAATGGAGGAGGTTGTTCAAGCTTGTACGCAAACTGCTGAGCGTGAAGTTATCTGTACGTGGGTGCCGGAAGAGTTCCTAGTAGCACATGGGGTCGGTGAATGGATGGAACTGCCGCTTTGGATTCAAAGCGATAGTCTGGTCGGGATGTTCTCCTTGGATAATACGAAGGCTTTTGCAAACGGTTTGACAACACGACCATTGATTGAAATTGTTCGAAATACGTTGGCATGGGATCAAAATCGTTCTATGACTGTGACCCGTGCAGCCGGAATGGACCCTGCCCGTGAGGTGGAACTCTTGCGGATATGGTCGGAAAATATTTTTTGAATTGTGTGAAAATCAATAGAATAGATGGAAAAGTCCGAATATAATGGAATAGTATACTTTGAGAAAAGAGGTGCTGTCCATGTACGATTCCACGGATATTCAAAGTAATAAAGGAATGGCTATTATTGCTTATATCTTGTTTTTCGTTCCACTGATTGCTGCTAAAGATTCGAAGTTCGCTATGTATCACGCGAATCAAGGACTAACGTTATTCCTCTGCTGCGTCATCGTGAACGTGGTTTTGGGAATCATTCCGTTAATCGGTTGGATTCTGCTGCCGCTAGCCAACCTGGCACTTTTCATCTTCGCCATCCTAGGCATAGTTGCAGCCGCTCAAGGTCAAGTCAAACCGCTGCCGGTAATCGGCGCATACACGCTATTAAAGTAGTTTGACGTACATAATGGAAAGCAGGTTGCCTTTTGGGGGCAGCCTGCTTTTTAATTTTAGAACGTTCAGAAGGGAAATAGCTAGTTAATCGCCATTCAAAGCTCTGTTATTAGTTCAGCAATCCGCGCATTGGGATTATCATGAAACAGCCCACCGTGATAACAAATGACGGTTTCAATGTCATAGTTAGCAAATCTCTTAACCGATTGCTTCGCCAACTCATAGTCATAGCAATAAGCAGGAATTGGACCCATCAACTGTCCGTCCGCAACAACCAACGCATCCGCAGCAATCAATGTTTTACTTGGTATGTGATAAAAGCTTAAATGCCCTGGCGTATGGCCCGGAGTCAAAATGACTTGAAGCCCACCGGCGATCGTAAGCACCTGGTCATCTTCCAAGATGCCATGGACTTGGCCTTTAGGGGGATTTTCTAAATTCGTTCGAAAAGCTTTCCGCCACTCGGGTGAAACATCCGCAGGCAAACTCGCGACAGCGCGCTCAATGGCTTCCGGCGTGATTTTAATCAACATTTTCTCGCCTTCGATATAAGGTTTTTCAAGTTGGCTGGCAAGTACAGTTAGTTTGCCTGGCATTTCAGATAAAAATGTAGGCAAGCTCCCGATATGGTCAATGTCCTGATGAGAGATCACAATCGTTTTTAAATGTTCAAGTGGGACAGAGGCGTGTTCGAATGCTTTACAAATAAGAGGGTAGTTCCCAGGGTAACCGGTATCGATGAGTACCGCACCGTCGTTATCGCTCAATAGGATAGGATAAATAACGTTTGTATGTCCCATGATGAGAACTTCCAGCTCCAACATATGAATTCCGTTTGCGATTTGCATCTTAATCCCTCCAAAGTGATAGTAAAGAATGAAACTATCATACCTACAGAGGTTCGTAAAAGTCAATAAAATATTTAATTATAACACATATTAAACTAAATGTAAATAGTTAATTCTGTGAAGTTCTAATTTTTATTTTTGTCCAAAATTTGATCAACGTGTGAATAAAATATGAACATTTTTTTATTTTTTGTGTTATAATAACTATATTAGATTTTTACTTCTGAGTTTGGAGTGATGATGATGGCTGTTAAAACAGTAACCGTAAGTAATGAACGCAGTGAACGTGATGTGGTGCCATTAGTGAAGTTAATGACAATCGCGGCATGGGCTTTGCTTGGCATAGGGTTAGTATTAAGCTTATTGAGTTTGGATCATTTCAGTGATCGCAATGCTACGTTAATGATTGGAATCGGATTCATGGTAGGTAGTGTGTTCGTTTATGTGATTCGCACAGCGATTCATCTGGTTCATTCACGTGCCGTGTCGAAGGACGAATGAGACAAAAATCATGAATAAGTTTAGCCTTTCAGGTGAATAACTTGAAGGGCTTTTTTGATTTTCATGGATTTTCATACTTTTACATAATAGTCAACAAACGTTGTGTGACATTTGTTTTACAGTAAAACGTCGATCCTTTGACGTATTTGTTAAGTCCTGCTAGCGCCTGTGTACTTTTAAATGCAATTTGTTATCTTAGTATTAGATAAAAAAGCGCATGTTAATAAATACTGAGAAACAGCACTTTGTAGATTGTGGATTAGGAGGTTAGTTGGATGAAGAAGAGAAAACTCGTACAAGCACTGCTGCCTTTGATGATGATTGCCATCGTCGTGTTATTGGCAGGCTGCAGCAATCAAGCAATGGTATTGGATCCGAAAGGGCCGATTGCTGAGACGCAAAAAGATTTGATGTACATCTCCACGGTTATGTGTTTGGTCATTCTTGTTCCGGTTTTGGCACTAACGGCATGGATTGTATGGCGGTATCGGGATCGAGAAGGAAGTAAAGCTTCTTATAAACCGAACTGGGCACACAATACAACGCTAGAAGCTGTATGGTGGTCAATACCGATTATCATGATTGCGGCACTCGCTGTAATCACCGTTAAATATACGTACGCTTTGGAGCCATCCAAACCGATTAAGTCGGAGAAAGCTCCGATTACGATCCAAGTGACATCGCTGGATTGGAAATGGCTGTTCACTTATCCGGAGTTAGGGATTGGCACACTAAACTATGTGCAAATTCCTGAGGATACACCGATTAAGTTTGAACTGACCTCCGATGCTCCGATGAACTCATTCTGGGTTCCGCAATTAGGCGGTCAGATTTATACGATGTCAGGAATGGCAATGACCTTGTACTTGCAGGCGGATGAGATTGGTCATTATTTCGGAACGGGAGCTAATTTCAGCGGATCCCATTTCGCCGATATGACATTCGACGTGAATGCGACGTCCCAAGCGGATTTCGATGCCTTTGTTGCAAAAACCAAACAATCGCCAACCAAACTTACGATGGAAAGATATGAAGAACTGGCGAAGCCTGGTCAATTAAAAGAAGTTCAGTATTTCTCCGCTATTCCAGATGGACTATTCCAGAAGGTAGTAACGAAATATACGAATGGTCAATCCGTTCACAGTGGTCATGGCGCTTCTGAAACCAATCACGATGCGATGAAAACTTCATCGACGTCAGAGAAAAGTGAAGCGAAAGACCATAAGCAAATGGATCATAGCCAAATGAATAGTTCAAAATGATAGAACGAAGTTTTTACGAAAGGAAGTCATGCTCATGTTGGATCGTATTAAAGAGTTCGCATCAGAGTTTTTCGTAACGGGCGACCCGCTTATTCTGGGCGCTCAGGTAAGTATCGGGCTCTCGATGATTGCTATGGTTTTCGTACTGACTTATTTCAGGAAATGGGGCTGGCTCTGGCGGGAGTGGTTAACAAGCGTTGACCATAAACGGATCGGAATCATGTACATCATTTGTTCCATCCTTATGCTTTTCCGCGGCGGCGTTGACGCGCTTTTGATGCGTGTACAGCTCGCAGTGCCAAATATGCAGTTTCTACAAGCCGATCACTATAACGCAATTTTCACAACGCATGGTGTTATTATGATTTTGTTCATGGCGATGCCGCTCATGTTCGGTTTATTTAATATCGTTGTTCCTCTACAAATTGGAGCGAGGGACGTTGCTTATCCTTTCTTGAACTCACTCAGTTTCTGGTTGTTCTTCTGGGGAGCGATGTTGTTCAACGTATCGTTCGTCATCGGTGGATCACCGGATGCAGGATGGCTTAGCTATCCGCCGCTTTCCGAGCTTTCCCACAGCCCGGGCGTCGGACAGAACTTCTATATTTGGGGGATTCAAATCTCAGGTATCGGTAGTTTGGCTACAGGGATTAACTTTATCGTAACGATTATCAAAATGCGTGCGCCAGGCATGACTCTGATGAAAATGCCGATGTTTACTTGGTCCGTATTTTCCAGCTGCGTCACCATTATCTTTGCTTTCCCAATTCTAACGGTAACTCTAGCGTTGTTGTTCCTGGATCGTTTCTTCGGCGCACATTTCTTCACCTTGGATGGCGGCGGAAATCCGATGATGTACATCAACTTGATTTGGATGTGGGGACATCCTGAGGTTTACATTGTTGTCCTTCCAGCTTTCGGGATTTTCTCGGAAATTGTTGCAACGTTCTCCAAGAAGAAATTGTTTGGTTACAAATCCATGGTTTTCGCTATGTTCATCATTAGCTTATTGTCCTTCTTCACATGGGCGCATCACTTCTTTACGATGGGCTCAGGCGCGGATGTAAATGCGTTCTTCGCACTTACGACGATGCTGATTGCGATTCCTACCGGGGTCAAAGTGTTTAACTGGTTATTCACCATGTTCAGAGGGAAAATTCGTTTCTCGACGCCGATGATGTGGACGATTGCGTTCATACCGTGTTTCGTCGTAGGGGGTATGACAGGGGTCCTGCTTTCTGTGGCACCTGCTGACTTCCAATTCCATAACAGTTACTTCCTGATCGCGCATTTCCATCAAGTTTTAATTGGCGGTGTAGCTTTCGGATACTTCGCAGGCTTGTACTACTGGTGGCCGAAAATGTTCGGCTTCAAACTCAACGAGCACTTAGGCAAATGGGCTTTCTGGCTGTGGAACATTGGCTTCTATGTTTGTTTCATGCCGCAATATTTCTTAGGCTTAGATGGTATGACTCGCCGTACGTATACGTACGACTTCGATATGGGCTGGGGACCGCTCAACTTGGTATCCACCATCGGCGGTTTCTTGATGGGGATCGGGTTCCTTTTCCAAGTATGGCAGATTGCGCACTCCATTAAGTTCAGAGAGCCGGATGTAACTGGAGATCCGTGGGATGGACGTACGCTTGAGTGGTCGATTCCTTCACCGGCGCCAATTTACAACTTTGCTGTGCTTCCACAAGTGTCTACGATCGATGCATGGTGGGAGACAAAGCAGAAGCAAGGTACCCAAGCTAAAGCAGCAGCAGCGGCACCAGTCGTTTATGAACCGATTCATATGCCAAAAAATTCAGCTATTCCATTCTTGAAGTCTGCATTTTGGTTCTTAGCAGGATTTGGTTTCGTATGGGATTGGATGTGGCTCACGATTCCAGCGCTGATCGGTGTCGGAATTTGTATGATAGCTCGTTCATTTACTTATGACACGGACTACTACATTCCGGTAGACGAAATTAAACGTACAGAAGCCGCATTGAAAGGAGCGAAAGTCTAATGGCACATGCAGCCGCGAACGGTGGGCAACACGCTCATGCACACGACCATGAACATGATCACGAATCGCTCAAGACCTTCGGATTCTGGATTTTTCTAATCACGGATGTCATTTTATTCGGATCTTTATTCGCCACATATATGGTTCTTCATCAGAATACAAATGGGGGACCTACACCGGAAGAGCTTTTCAAAATGCCGGGTATCATAGCTGAGACATTCATTTTGCTTACGAGCTCCTTCACTAGCGGTTTAGCGGTGTTAGGTATGAACAAGGGCAACATGAAGCAGTTGATCGGCTGGCTAATTGTTACCGTGATTCTAGGGGCTTCCTTCGTCGGGCTTGAGGTATCGGAATTCGTTACCATGGTGAATCACGAGGGAGCATCCATTAGTACAAGTGCTTTCTTGTCCGGTTTCTTTGCACTCGTAGGGACGCACGGGCTTCACGTTTCAGTGGGATTGATCTGGATGATCGGGTTAATCCTGCAGCTTAGACGCAGAGGCATTACAGCTGTGACCAAGCGCAAAGTGGAAATTATTTCTCTGTACTGGCATTTCCTTGATGTCGTTTGGATCTTTGTCTTCACAATCGTTTATTTGATGGGGGTGATGTAAGATGAGCGGGCACCAACACCATACAGGAACTCACGATAACCATGCACACGGGTCGTTAAAATCTTATATCATCGGCTTCGCGCTCTCCATCATCTTAACCATCATTCCGCTGGCTGTTGTTATGAACCACATGATGAGTAAGACTGGAGCACTGGTTTTGATTCTCATCATGGCTATTCTGCAATTTGCCGTACAATTGTTCTTCTTCATGCATGTGAAGGAAGGCGAGAATGCGCGTTGGAATATTATGACGCTGATTTTTGGTCTCATTATTCTCGTGACCATCGTTGGCGGTTCCATTTGGATCATGACCTACAACCAAGTGGCGCATTAATACAAAGGTTAAAAGGAAAAGACGCTCTAAACCGCAATCGCGCGGGAAGGGGCGTCTTTTTCCTATTAGGAGACTAGCATGATGACTTGTTATTGCGCTCTTTCATTTCACGTTTATCTTGTTGGGCGGCCTTGTCTCCAAATTGATCCAGGCGAGAAGGGCTGCCGGATGGTCCGTTGTTTTTCGGTTTGCTGTTTCTCCCACTCATCTTTATCACCTCCGAAATTCAGCTTTTGCTAAATCGGAAAGGTTCATGCTGGTGCATTCAGGAAGCAAGAAAAGGGTTGTTTTCATGCAGGTAACATGATACATTATGTATCAGAGATACTAAACGTATCAGTCATCTATTATGGACAAGCTAATTTATTGAACGGAGAGGAGCCGAATGATACGCCGTAACCAGCGATTTCGTAACCATCTCGATGACAATCTCATTCATTTGCGCAAGAACTTGTTCATTTCACCATCCGATCCTATGTACTATGAGAAGGTGATCCGGTATCTGGATGCTACTTCACCGGAAGCTCATTATAAGATCGGACAAAAGTTTCAAAGAAGAGGAAATTTTAAGCGAGCAATTTTTCATTACAAAGAAGTTCTTCGCACCTACCCATCGCCGTTCTATTCCGCCGCGAATCGAGCGATTCGCGACATCGAAGAGGAGAAGGCTGCACATGCGATGAACATGCAGCATGCGTTTCCGGAGGAAGCGAAGGGGATTTTGCCGCCTTTTATGAAAACGCTGCTCATCGTTCTACTCGTCCTTAATCTCTTGTTAATTGTTTTGTTTGCAGGGAGCAATCCGCTTTACAAAACCATTTCTACGATGAAGGTCTGGGGCGCTGGCAGCGACATCACTTACGAAACGGTTGACGCGCCTTTCGTGATGTATATCGCGCCTGAGACCGAGAACAAAGCGATTGAAACCGCCTTGCACAAACAAGCGCTGGAGCTGGCTAAGGAAATGCCGCAAACGAATATCCTGATTTACGGCGTTATTTCCCAGGATAACACGTCTCAGGGGAAAACCATGCTTCTCAGGGATGAGGAGCTGACGAAGAGTGCTGTGGTCGTTGCTGAGTACCATCCTGCAACAGATGAAGCCGTAAAAATTCGTTTCTTGAATACCGAATTTGGAAAGCACCAACCGCTTAGTGCGATTGGTGCTAATTTAGTTCGCACGGCGTTGACGGCATACACCAAAGATCATGGCGGCCCGCCAGCCCGTCTGGATGCACTGCTGCAGGATTTTCCGAACAACTATCTTAGCTTTATCCCTTTGGAAGCGACAACGGGCTCTAATGGCATTTCCGAGGCTTTCACGGGGGATGGGGGATGGGTTTATACACCGGATGCGGCAAACCCGTCGCAGATGTTCTATCCGAATTCTGCTAGTGTACAGGACATTCCTTACGAACCCGTTCATATTGAAATTAATAAAAAGGAACATCAACTTAAACTTGTTAGTGGAGATTATATTTTATGGGATAAAGAAATCGGTCTTGGCGCGAATGATCGCACTCCGCTAGGTCAATTCCTAGTGAAGGACCGCGTGCAAAATCCTCAGGGAAGCCGCACGCAAAGCTACGGGGAAGCCGGTTTGGGGTTGGGCGCAATTGCGCTTCACGGCACTTACGATGAAAGTTCCATCGGTTCGGACAAATCGCTGGGATGTGTGAGATTAACGAATGGGGACGTGCAGCAGCTCTTTCCATTTGTGCCTAAGGGCGCAGAAGTTCAGATCCAGGCATCAACATGGGCTGCGCCAAGCCATGAACAGCTGAAGAACATCAATCTGCTTATTCCTGCTTCGCGGCCGACCTTGGATGAATCGCCGGAAGACGTCATATTCCATTGGCTTGGGTAAGTATTTATGCCAAATTTAGTGCCATTACATAAAAAAGCAGCTGAAGCTATCCGATCGTTCCGGATGCCTCAACTGCTTATTTGATTACATTAAGTTTTCCGGATTCAGCTTCTCAAGCTCCGGTAGGACGAAACGTCCGTCTTTGCGAATCAGTACATCGTCAAAGTAAATTTCTCCGCCGCCGTACTCCGGACGCTGGATCAGAACCATATCCCAGTGAACGGAAGAGCGGTTCGTATTATCCGCAGTTTCATAGGCTTGGCCAGGTGTGAAATGGATGCTGCCGTCAATCTTCTCATCGAATAGAATGTCTTTCATCGGATGCTGAATATAAGGATTCACTCCGATAGCGAATTCACCGATATAACGAGCTCCGTCATCCGTATCCAGAATATCGTTTAATTTCTTGGTGTCATTGCTGGTCGCTTCCACAATACGCCCGTTTTCGAAACGAAGCACGATGTTCTCGAAGGAAGTGCCGGAGTAGATCGTTGGTGTATTGTAGCTGATTACACCGTTCACAGAGTCTTTCACTGGGGCTGTGTACACTTCGCCATCCGGAATATTTCTCAGCCCGGAGCAAGGGACTGCGCCAATATTTTTGATGGAGAAGGAGATGTCCGTGCCTTTGGCAACAAGACGGACTTTATCTGTCCGCTTCATCAATTCTACCAGCGATTCCATAGCTGTCGCCATTTTGCTGTAATCGAGGTTGCAAACATCAAAGTAGAAATTTTCGAATTCCTCGGTGCTTTTGCCGGCTAGCTGGGCCATTGAAGGATTCGGGTAGCGCATGACGCACCATTTGGTATTGTTAATGCGCTCGTCAAAGAGAGGACGTTGGAAATATTTCAAGTACAGGCGCATTTGCTCATCAGGCACGTCTGACGATTCTGTAATGTTGTCTCCGCTGCGAACGGCTACATAAGCATCCATCTTTTTCATGCGGGCAAGCTCGAAATCAGCCCATTCACTAAATTGTTCTTGAGTGCCTTTCATTTGCAAGCTTCTCATGACCATAGGATCACGCAGTTCAATGAATGGCTTGCCGCCTACGGCATATACTTCTTCGATGAAGCATTTGGCGAGTTCGGGATCTTTGACGCCAATCATCTCAATCAGAATGCTCTCTCCAGGTTGAAGACTAACGGAATAGCGGATAATGTTGCGGGCAAATGTTTGAAGTCGCGGATCTCTCATGCTATAGGTCTCCCTTTAATTGAAAATTAGTACTTAGAAAGTATATCGCAATGGGAGCCTTAAAGCCAATTGAGCCCTCATTTCATAGAACTTTAAAGGGTATGCTACAATAGAGAATTGTGAAGTACAAGACTTGCTTGAGGAAATCAAACATCAAGAGGAGGACATGCATGGCAAGAGAGCAGATTAAAGTGCCTTTCGGGTATGAACCCCCTGCCCAGACGCACAAAGGGACAGTGTTTGTATTCGAAACATTCGAAGATTGGACGGAGTCCGACATGCAGGCTTTTACGGCATGGGCGGAAGAGAAGAAATTCGTCAGAGCCATCTTTTACCCACAGCATGAAGAAACGCTTCGTAGAATGGATATTACGAGCAGTATGCCCTATTATGCCCGAGTGAAGCATTTGGAAAGCCTTGTGAAACAAGTGAGCACCACGGTTCAAGTAGATGTGGACACATGGGAGGGAAAACGTAAGAAATATACCCCTATGGACACTTCCTTGCATTTTTTAACGGAGAAATCATCAGGTCCTTATTTTTTATGCCTAAGTGATCGCTATGCCAATTTGTTCGTTACGTATCCGTCCTTTAAGGAATGGATTAAGAACCTAAGACTATACATTCATGAGCAATTCCATGTCCCGCTCCATGGCAAGCTGCACGATTACGCTCAAAGATGGGAAACCGTTCGTTTTGGAAATGGCTCTTAAAGAGGGGCTGGCCCCCAAAAAATTAACCATATTAATTATGGTGATAATTGTAGCAGGTATGAGTCAAGGCATGCTTCTGCCGCTGCTAACGATTTTGCTGGATCGATCGGGGGTATCTACCGATGCCAATGGCCTGAATGCCGCTGCCCTGTATATCGGCATCTTCTCGACGATGTTCTTCATCGAAAAGCCGGTCAGGCGGTTTGGCTATAAGCCGGTCATTATGGTTGGGATGGGACTGGTCATCACGGCGAACTGCTTATTTCCTGCCTGGCAGCATATTGGATTCTGGTTTGTGCTTCGCTTAATGGTTGGAATAGGGGATAGCGCTCTTCATTATGCCACACAGCTATGGATTGTAACGTCCAGCCCCAAAGAGCATAGAGGACGCAATATCACGCTGTATGGAATGGCATATGGCATCGGATTCAGTTTAGGGCCTGTTGGGATTACACTTTTAAAAGTGGGGATTTGGGGGCCGTTTCTGACCACGAGCAGCTTTTTTCTTATTATTCTGCTGCTCATGACAAGGCTGAAAAATGAGCGTCCTGAAAGAGGCGAGCGCGTGGAAGCTGTACATAAACGTGCTTCTAAAGTGGCTGCCATTGCTTGGTTTCCGCTAATTACTTCGCTTCTATATGGGTATATGGAAGCTTCTATGAATAGCAACTTTCCGTTGTATGGTTTACGCATAGGTCTGTCAGAGGCTAACATCGGCATTTTACTGCCTGTCATGGGGGTAGGGGGCCTTATCATGCAGCTGCCGCTGGGCATATGGAGTGACCGCATCGGGCGGAAGAAAATCCTCATTTCATCTGGACTTATTGGCGCATTAGCCTTTCTTTGTATCCCATTTGCAGGCACGAAACTGTGGCTGATTGGCTTGTTATTTGCCATTGCCGGAGGCATGGTAGGCTCGTTTTTTTCGCTTGGACTAGCCTATGCGGCAGACATTTTACCCAGACATCTGCTTCCCACGGCCAACGTATTGGCGTCTATTCAATACAGTGTAGGGAGCATTGCGGGCCCTTTAATCGGAGGAATAGCTATTCGTTACTCGAATGTGGCCAGTATTTTTTATATGCTCAGCCTCATTTACGTCCTATTCGCACTTTCTGGGCTTAGGTTTCGCCGTGAAACTGCGGCATAAAGAAAGACACTCTTACCCGAGAATGGCGAGAGTGTCTTTTGCATGTTTTAACCTATTTCATAATCAGCTGCCTGATCCGTCATATAGCGTTCCGTCAGAATCGTCAGCATGGAGATGCCGATTTGGTTTTCTCCGCCTTCAGGAATAATAATGTCCGCATATTTCTTGGAAGGCTCGATGAAAGCATCATGCATCGGCTTCACTGTCGTCAAATACTGATCGAAGACCGATTGCAGCGTGCGCCCCCGTTCATTAATGTCCCGAGAAAGTCGGCGAAGGATACGCACATCCGGGTCTGTATCAACAAACACCTTGATATTCAATGCGCTGCGAAGATCTTCATCGGTTAATACATGAATGCCTTCTAGCAACACAATAGGCTTAACTTCAACGCGGATCGTTTCTTGCGAGCGCGCATGCTTCGAGAAATCATAAACGGGGATATTGACTGCGTTTCCGTTCTTCAATTCATTCAGATGCTTAAGCAGCAGCTCGTTCTCAAACGCGCGCGGGTGATCGTAGTTAATGCGCTCCCGTTCTTCAAAAGTAAGACCACTATGATGAAGATAGTAATTATCTTGTGAAATTAATGTCACGTTCGTGGATCCCAGCTTATTAATGATCGATCTGGCTACTGTAGTTTTTCCTGAACCGGTACCTCCGGCAATTCCGATAACGAGCATGAAATGTAGTGCCTCCCCAAATAACTTGAAAACCTTCCCCAGTAGTTTAACATATTGTTCATATAAAAAGAAAAAGTGATCGAATTTCGATCACCTTTTACATAGAACCGATGTTTACCTAATTTGCTTAGGGGTGTGAAATTTCACTTGATTGGCATCGACGTCCTGAGAAGCTTGGTTCAATTGTTCCAGCGTTTGCTGGATTTGCTGCCCGTACTGCTCATTATTGTAGGTTTGAAGCTGAGCCTGAGCATCTCTGACCTTGTGCTTGGCTTGCGTTAGAGCAGCTTGTGCGGATTGGATATCTTGAGGGTGAGCCTGCATGATGGCTCTTTGCAGTTTATACTCAGCATCTTGAGCCAGTCGTATGGCTTGATCTGCTGCGTCAATGGCGTGTTGGACCTGCATCGAAAACTCACGGGTGTCGGACATAGGGGAGAGCCTCCTAAGAATCGTGTTATTTTAAAATGAACAGTGACTTTACTACATTGCTCCAAAGCTGGGGAAATCATTCTTAATTCGGGAAATGAAATTATTTCCTGGGTAAGCGCAAAATGTGAGCGTTCTCATGATGATTCGACAAGAAAAGTCTGAAAATTAAGAATACATTGAATAGCGTTCAAATAAAGGGTTTTGTTTCCAAAATATAAGTGGACAAACCATATGAATATTCATAAGCTAAAGAGGATAGCTTTTTTTGACATGAATAGACAATTAACGATTAAATAGGGGATGAAAAGATGAGATTTTGTAAAAGTATTTGCTTGGCAGCTGCAATGGCCATCTTGATTTCCGGATGCGGGTCAGCCAAAACGAGTACAGCGCCGACAAATGCGTATACGCCAACGTTAGAAGTCAGCGCGGCTGTCAATGGCGATGCCGTAACGCTGCAGATGACGACGGACCTGAAGATTTCCAAGGAGCATTATGATCATCAACGGGTTGAAGGGGAAGGTCATATCCATATTTCCCTGGATAAAGGCGAGAAAATTGTCGTGACGGACAAGCAGAAAGTGCTGGATCATTTGAGCAAGGGGCCGCATGAGGTCAAAGTATCCTTACATAACAACGATCATACGCCTTATGACGTTAGCAAAACGATAACGTTCGACGTGAAATAGGAGCCTCTTGCATATGCCCATACTGCGAAAGAAGCTCAGTTTACAGAAACGAATCGTATTTCTAATTACATCGGTGACGGTCATTATGATTTCGACGATGATGGTGTTCGATACGAAGAGTTTAAATCAATCCATCAAAGAAGCTTATGTGAGCCAAATTAGCGGCATGACCATCGCCATCAACGGGCGTTACGAGGAATCCCGCTCGATTTCGGATGTGCAGCAAATTTTTGACTATATTCAATATAAAAACACGCGGGTTCTCGAAATGAAGCTGTACAGCAAAGACGGAGCTATATTGGCTGCTTCTGATCGCGAACAGGTCGGCAAGCGTATGGATTCGTCCAGCATTATTATCCCAAAGCAGGACAAAACGATCGTAGACCGGCTGCCGATGGCGAAAAACGAGAAGCCGGTTGTTCGGCTCATTGCGCCGCTGCAGGAAGATGGCATGGTTGTTGGAGCGGTGGAAGTTATTTTCGACTCTTCCGAGGAGTCTGTGCTGCTTAAGAAGCGCACGAAACTCATTTTAGCTGTAGGAATTAGCATTGCTATTATCTTATCCGTTTTGCTCTGGCTCATTTTACGCACAATTGTTATTCGACCTTTAAGCAAGCTTCGCGAAGCCGCTGTAATTGTCAAGCAGGGAGGGGAGCTTCCATTGCTGCAATTTCAGACTTCTCCCGAAATTACGGAAGTATCCGAGGCTTTTAATGATATGGTGAAAAATCTGGATGAACGCTATAAGGAGCTCCAACAGGCGCTGAACACGCTGCAAATTACGCAGGATCAGTTGGTTCAATCCGAGAAAATGGGAGCCTTAGGCAACCTTGTTGCGGGTGTCTCTCATGAGATTAATACACCCATTGGCATCGGAGTTACCGCGATTACCTATTTGGATCAGAAGACGAAGGATTTCCGGAGCTTGTACGAAACAGGTAAAATGAAAAAGTCTGATTTGGAGCAGTTTCTTTCCATAATTGGTGAAACGAACGCCATGGTCCAGACGAATTTGGAACGTGCCTCTTCGTTGGTTCGCAGCTTTAAACAAATTTCCGTTGATCAGAGCGTGGAAGTGAAGCGTACATTTCTTTTGAGGGAGTATCTAGAAGGAATCGTTGCCAGCTTAAAGCCATCACTGAAGAAAACGAGACTTCGTGTAGACATCTATTGTGATGACCGCCTTAATCTTTATACTTATCCCGGAGCTTTATCGCAAATTGTTACGAATTTAGTTATGAATTCATTGAATCATGCCTATGGGCCAGAGGATGAAGGCAGCCTGAGCATTCGTGTTACTGAACACCAAGATCATATTCGGATCGCTTATTCCGATGACGGGAAGGGAATGACGCAGGAGGTACTGGATCATATTTTTGACCCCTTCTTTACGACCAGCCGCGGGAAAGGAGGTACCGGCTTAGGCATGAATATCGTTTATAACCTTGTCACGCAATCGCTGAATGGCAACATCCAGTGCTTGAGTACGCTGGGACAAGGCAGTTTGTTTATGATCACGATTCCGTTAGAGGAGGAGTCAGAGCTATGACGAGACAGGATGGGTTAATGGACCTGGATGAACTTCTTTTTGCTGATGAGGAAGAGAACGTTCCCACTAATGATTTGGTGATGGAACAGGAACCATGGATTGTCTTAATTGTCGATGATGAAAAACAGATTCATCAAGTGACGAAGATGGTTTTGCAGGATTTTGAGTTTGATGGCAGGAAGTTGGAGTTTCATAGCGCTTTTTCCGCAGCAGAAGCCAAACAAGTCCTAGAGCAGCAGCCTAATGCAGCATTGGTTTTGCTCGATGTAGTTATGGAACAGGAAGATGCAGGGCTTCGAACTGTAAGATATATACGCGAGGAATTAAAAAATACAGCGATACGAATTATTTTGCGTACAGGCCAACCCGGTCAAGCTCCTGAGCGTACCGTCATTATGGATTATGACATTAATGATTACAAAGAGAAAACCGAGCTAACGACCCAAAAGCTGTTCACGACCGTCGTTACCGCGCTGCGCTCATATCGGGATTTGAAGACAATTGAGAAAAGCAGATCAGGCCTGGAGGAAATCATTAAATCTTCGGCAACGCTATTTGAGCTGCAATCTATGAAGAAGTTTGCCTCGGGCGTATTGATGCAAATGACCTCAATCGTTAACTTGCATAAAAATGCTATACATTGCAGCTTTGCCGTAACAAAAGGCGTCGAGGATATTTATATCTTGGCTGCGAGCGGCGACTATGCGTCCAATCAGGATGAAAGAGCGCGTGATGTCGTTCCCGAGCACGTTCTTGGTGAGATTGAGCTCGCTTTTCTAACGAAAAAAAGCTCATTCGCTTCCGACCGTTTTGTGATTTATTTTCAAAGCAAGATGGGTATGGAGAATGTCATTTATATGAATGGCTTCAAAGAGCTGAGCGAGTGGGAGCGGTATTTGATCGATATCTACTGCACGAACGTTTCCGTTGCTTTCGAGAATATCTATTTGAATGAAGAATTGGAAAGTACACAGCAAGAAATCATCTATACGATGGGTGAAATCACGGAAACAAGATCCCGGGAAACAGGACATCATGTGAAGCGAGTAGCGGAATATTCGCGTTTGCTGGCGATAAAATACGGATTGTCAGAACAGGAAGCAGAGGTTATTCGTCTAGCCTCACCGATGCATGATGTGGGGAAAGTCGGGATTCCGGATGCGATACTGAATAAGCCAGGCCCATTGACACAGGAAGAATTCGAAATTATGAAAACCCACTCGAACTTGGGTTATGAAATGCTGAAGCATTCGAACAAGCAAGTGTTGAACGCAGCGGCTATCATTGCGCAGCAGCATCATGAGCGATTCGATGGTTCAGGGTATCCGCATGGACTTCGCGGCGAGGATATTCACGTCTATGGGCGTATTACGGCGTTAGCCGATGTGTTTGACGCACTATGCAGTGATCGTGTTTATAAGAAAGCATGGGAGCTGGAGAAGGTGCTGGATTTATTGAAATCCGAACGCGGCCGTCATTTTGATCCCGTGGTTGTGGATCTTTTTCTGGAGCACTTGGATGAATTTCTGGTGATCAAGGAGCTCTACAGAGAACAACGTTAACGGCATTAAGGATCGAAAAAGCATAATAAGCCGTCAGCCTTCTCATACTAGGTGGGAGATGATGGAGGTGAAGGCAATGACCAAAGTGAATCGTCCTGATAAGAAAAATAATCAACAGAATGATGCTTCTTTGATGGAAGAAGCTCAGACGTTAAAGAAGCAGAATGCTGCTGAATTTCCACCTAGCTTAAACAACATTAACAAAACGAATTCATAGTTAAAGCGGTAAGGCTGTTCAAAAGGTCACGAAAGACCTGCGAGCAGCCTTTTCTTATAGGCATATGAAAATTTGGTCAAAAACGCGGATTATGTGGTGTGATTCCCGAATCCATATAAAAAAAGGGCTTGAACCTGCTTCTTTGTCACTCTTACGGAGACGGAGGAGCATTTATTTTAATTGACATTTCCTGTATGCTAATAAAGGGCTAGAGACAGAGAGAAAGAAGGTGTCACCATGGAAGGAATTGGACTCGTACTGGAAGGCGGAGGTATGAGAGGCGTATATACCGCGGGAGTCTTGGAATACTTTATGGAGCAAGATTGGTATTTTCCGTATGTGGTTGGTGTATCAGCGGGGGCCTGCAACGCGGTATCCTATATTTCGAAACAACCTGGTCGCAATAAGAAAGTGACCATTGACTATATTGGAGATCATCGCTATTTAAGTTATCGCAATTTATTGCGTCATAAAAGCATCTTTGGAATGGATTTCATCTTTAATGAACTGCCTAATCATTTAGTGCCGTTTGATTACGATGCATTCTATCGTTCCCCCCAGCAATTCGCTATTGGAACTACCGATGCGCACACAGGAGAACCGGTCTATTATACGAAGCATCAGCTCGACCAACAAACGATGCCGATCGTTCAAGCATCAAGTTCGCTGCCGTTTGTTGCGCAGCCCATCCATTATGAGGGACGCACCTTATTTGATGGGGGCTTGGTAGACCCTATCCCTGTGAGGAAGTCGGTCGCAGACGGGAACAAAAAACATATCATCGTATTAACCAAAGAGATGGGTTACCGCAAGACCCCTTTTAAACAGCGCTGGTTAGCTAAAAGCTTCTACCCGAAATATGATGGCTTGGTAGATGTGTTAGTTAATCGCAGTGAAATTTATAACGGCACGCTAGAGCTCGTTAGGCAAATGGAAGCGGATGGCAGCGCGATCGTCATTCGCCCATCGTCCAAAGTGCTGGTAGGTCGAATGGAGAAAAATCCTAAGAAACTCGAAGTTTTACATGAGTTGGGTTATCAGGATGCGAAGCGGCTAGGCTCTCAATTGAAAGACTGGCTTGTTAATTAATCGATGGATAAGAAGAAAAAGTAACCGAATGTTCATATGAACTGCGATTACTATGAAAAGGAATGGTGGTTTTTGTTTGCATTCATAGCGAACATGCGGTATGGTAATATCAAACCAATAAGAACCCACGGGAGCTTGAGTCGTCAGGCTGAGATTGTGACCGAAATGTCACTAACCGTTAATCTGATCTGGGTAATGCCAGCGTAGAGAATTCACACAAAATGTTTGTCTATTTATTAATTTTGTATGGGTTTATCATTTTTCTACCAATGGCGCTCCCGGATAACGGGAGCTTTTTCTTGTGGTTATATAGATATAAGGGAGAGGGAAACAAGAAATGAACTGGAAAAAAATTGCACCACTCATGCTCGTTAGCTTGACTGTCCTTGCAGCAGGTTGCGGGAATCAAGAGGCTAAACCAGCTAATCCGGCTAGCCCGGCTAATTCAACCAGCCCAGCCGCTTCGGCAAAACCGCTTACGTATGTAAAGGTTGTTCTGGATTGGACGCCGAACACCAATCATACGGGTCTGTATGTGGCGAAAGACCAAGGATTTTTTGAACAAGAAGGACTGAATGTTCAAATCATTGCGCCTGGCGACGCCGGAGCGGATGCGATGATTGCTTCGGGAGCGGCTGAATTCGGGGTCTCCTATCAAGAAAGCATCACGCAAGGTCGCATCCAAGGTGTACCCCTCGTTTCCATTGCAGCTGTTATTCAGCATAATACATCAGGATTTGCTTCACCTGTAGCGAAAAACATTAAAACGCCTAAGGATTTCGAAGGAAAAACATACGGTGGTTGGGGAGCTCCGTCTGAAAGCGCAATGATCGACTCGCTGATGCAATCCGAGAAAGCCGATCCAAGCAAAGTGAAAATCGTGAATATCGGTGATGCCGATTATTTCACAGCGGTCAAAAGAGATATCGACTTCGCATGGATTTATTATGCTTGGACAGGTGTGGATGCAGAGCTTCGCGGAGAGCCGATGAATATGATTTATTTGAACAAATATTCGGATAAACTGGACTACTATACTCCTGTATTAGCTACAAATGAAAAAATGATTAAAGAAAAGCCTGAGCTTGTTAAAGCGTTCACTGCCGCAGCAGCCAAGGGTTATCAATTCGCGATCAGCAAGCCTGAGGATGCCGCTAATATCTTGATCAAAGCCGTACCTGATTTGGATGCCAAACTCGTGATGGCCAGTCAAAAATGGCTTAGCCCTCGCTATCAGGATGATGCGCCGCGTTGGGGCGAACAAAAGCGTCAAGTATGGGAAAATTATGCGAACTGGATGTTGGAGCATAAGCTTTTGGAGAAAAATCTCGATGTTGATGCAGCGTTTACGAACAATTTCTTACCTGCTGTCACGAAATAATTTTATGACTCGGAAGGGGCATTTACGATGGCTAACGCACTTGTAAGTATTCAAATTATTCCCAAAACCAAAAACAATGAAGATGTGATCCCGTATGTGGATCGGGCGATTGAAGTCATCGCCAAGTCAGGTGTGAAATATTTCGTTTCTCCACTTGAGACGACGATGGAAGGGGAACTGGATCAGCTTATGCTGATCATCCAAGATATGAACGCAGCGATGATTGAGATGGGCAGCCCCAACGTTATCTCGCAAGTGAAAATCTATTTTAACCCGTCCGGCGCATCGATGGACAAACTGACGGAGAAATACAGATAATGAAAATGAAGAACGGATTGAAAGCAGGGTGGCCACCGATTGTTGTGGTCATCCTTCTCTTGCTTATTTGGCAGCTTGCGGTGACTTGGGGAGGAACGGCTAGCTGGCTGCTTCCAAGTCCGCTCAAGATCTGGCAGGACGGTACAACGGACATGCCTCGGGTATGGATGCACACATTTGCTACAGTTCGTTTAATGTTAATAGGGTTTATTGTTGGTGTAACAGGAGGTGTCATCGTAGCAAGCTGCTTGCATCGAGTGCCTTTTCTGAAAGCGGGATTTTATCCGCTCCTCATTCTTTCGCAAAACGTCCCGGTTATCGCGCTGGGACCGCTGCTAATTATTTTATTTGGTTTCGGCATTTTACCTAAAATTATTTTGATCGCATTAGTTTGTTTCTTTCCTGTCACCATGTCAACGCTTGACGGATTTATGCAGACGGACCGAAACATGTACAACTATATGCAAATGATTGGCGCCAGCAGGCGGCAGATTTTTTATAAATTAGAGCTGCCGCATGCCCTTCCGTTTCTGTTTACCGGGCTCAAAATTTCCGCTACATACAGCGTCATGGGAGCTGTTATTGCAGAGTGGCTGGGCGGCGGTGTCGGCCTGGGATATTATATGATTTTGCAGAAATCAGGTTTTCGTGCAGATCGCGAATTTGTCGCCATATTAATCATTGTTGTGCTTAGTTTGTTGTTCTTCTGGCTGATTGCCGGACTTGAAAAGCTCGTTGTTCGGTGGAACGCGAAACGGTCGTCTTAAGGAAGGGGAGAATGGAACTTGAGCAAATTAGAACTGAAAGGGATCCATCACACGTTCACTGGCAAAAAACAGCGGGTCCCCGTGCTTTCTGATATCTCGCTGCATGTCAAAGAGGGTGAATTCGTTTCCATCATCGGGCCATCCGGAAGCGGGAAAAGCACGCTGTTTCACATCATCGGAGGTCTCATCGCTCCTTCCGAAGGCGAGGTTTGGCTGGATGGCTCCAACGTGACTGGAGCCAAAGGGCTTATCAGCTATATGCCGCAGCAGTCGGCGTTATTCCCTTGGCGCTCTATTGAAGCGAATGTAGCGCTCGCGCAGGAGGTAGCAGGGGTATCGCGTGCTAATGCCTTGGACAAAGCAAGAGAATGGCTGCCTAAGGTTGGATTAGGTGGCTATGAGCACGAGCTGCCGCATGTGTTGTCAGGTGGTATGCAGCAGCGGGTTTCATTCCTGCGGGCACTTTTGAGCCCCCAAGAGGTCATGTGCCTCGATGAGCCGTTCGGCTCCTTGGATGCACTAACACGGCAAGCAATGCAGTCTTGGCTGCTAAATATATGGGAACAAAACAAACGGTCCATTCTGTTTGTAACACACAGCATTGAAGAGGCGATATTCCTCTCGGATCGCATTTATGTTCTCTCGAGCAAGCCTGCACAAGTACTCGAACAATTTGTTGTGCCATTTGAACGGCCACGACATGAAAAAGTGATGATGGACCCGAAATTTCACGAGCTCCGCCAACATATTCAGAGCCTATTGCGTCAGGAGATCCTAACATGAATAATAACAATGCCATTGATGCACATATACATCTTGATATGTATTCAGAAACAGAAGCTCAGAAGATCGTGTCGGAGCTGGATCAATCGCGAGTCGAGGCGCTGATTGCGGTATCCAGACACTTGACATCCTGTTTGGCAACGGAAAGGCTGAGCCTACAAGCGCCAAATCAGGTTTACCCGGCGTATGGCTTTCATCCTGAGCAAGAGATCCCACATGAGGCCGACCTCCAGGAGCTGTTAAAATGGATAAGCGAGCGCGCGAATACAATGGTCGCAGTGGGTGAGATTGGCTTGCCGTATTATAGGAGGCTCGAAGCTGAAGATAGGGGGGAACAACTTGATTACACCCCTTATGTTCAATTGCTGGAACGATTCTTGGAGCTGGCAGCAAAGTTAGATAAGCCTGTTGTCCTGCATGCGGTGTATGAAGATGCCGATGTTGTGTGCGATCTTCTTGAGAAGCATGGTGTTTCAAAGGCGCATTTTCATTGGTTTAAAGGCTCCCCCCAAACCGTTCAACGTATGATTCAAGCTGGATATTACATTTCCATCACGCCGGATGTACTCTATGAAGAAGAAATTCGTGAGCTCGTTCGAAATTATCCGCTTGAGCTACTTATGGTCGAAACAGACGGACCGTGGCCGTTCGAAGGAATCTTCGCAGGTCAGATGACACATCCGCAAATGATTCACAAAGTCATTGAGCAGATTTCGCTTCTGCATGCCGTGGAGTCAGACATCGTGGCGGAAACGGTCCTGCAAAATACGAAACAATTTTACAACCTGCTTACCCTTGGTTAATTGAAACTGGACATCTGTTCGCATTGGTTCTATAATGAAAGAGAACAAGTGTTCGATATCTAGATGAGGTGAGTGTATAAAATGACGGTCAGATGCTCTTGGGTCAATGAGGATCCGTTATATGTCAATTACCATGATCATGAATGGGGAGTTCCGGTCCATGATGATCGCAAATTGTTTGAGATGCTGAATCTGGAAGGGGCACAAGCTGGATTAAGCTGGTATACCATATTGAAAAAACGGGAAGGTTATCGCGAAGCATTTGATGGATTTGATCCGGAAATCATCACACAGTATGATGACAAGAAACTGGCAGAGCTGCTGCTGCATCCCGGGATCGTGCGCAATCGATTGAAAATCGCAGCCGTAGTCCAGAATGCGAAAGCTTATCTGAAAGTGCAGCAAGAATTCGGGTCTTTCGACCAATATATATGGGGATTTGTAGGCGGTCAACCGATCATGAATCACTGGACGGACATGAGTCATGTGCCGGCGACATCGGAGATTTCAGATGCCATGAGCAAGGATTTGAAAAAACGTGGTTTCAAGTTCGTAGGTTCAACGATTTGCTACGCGTATATGCAAGCCGTTGGCATGGTGAACGATCATAATCAAAAGTGCTTTCGTTATCACGGTGTGAATTAAAAAGGAGAAGGCCATCGGTTAAGGATGAAAGTCCCTAGCAGATGGCCTTTTGTGTGCATTCACTCAGGCATATTGGAGTTGTTTCTCCATCAAATTATATTTAATTAAATAGATCCGCTTGCGCACGTAAAAATCATAAACGGCGCCAGTTAATTCTCTTGGCTTAATTCGGTTATTCGTGTCGTTGTCTATGATAATCACGGAGCCGTCGTCATAGAACTTGAACGTATAATCGGCATAGTGAGTATGTGCTTCATCCAGCATGGCGTCAATCTGTCCAGGGAGCAGATGGTCAGTGTCACACAATGCCTTGTGGTACCAATAATCTCTCTCAATAAACCGGAAATTGTGACTGGCGTTCATCATGTAACTACCTCCTCATCTAAATGGAACATTTGTTCTTGTTTTTATTATATCAAACAAATGTTCGCATTGGAAGAGGGGTCTATGAAAAACAGGAAATATTTTCATAGAAAAAACCCTTCAATCAGCTAGATTGAAGGGTAATTGTGGACATGATATGTTTGGTAATCGCTAAACCATGCATTCGGCCTGATTCAATGAAAATTTCGTTCGCATCATATTTGGAGGAAGCCACGACACCCGCGACATACAACCCCGGGATACTCGATTCCATCGTTTCGGGATTAACAATCGGAGCATTCGTTTCTTCGTGAAAACCGACGCCGAGCGAAGTCAGCAGCTCGCGATCAGGTCGAAAGCCGGTTAGGGCCAACACGAAGTCATTATCCAAGGTGACTCGCTCGCTTTCTTTTCGCACCAGGATGGAGTGTTCATCAATGTGTTCAACCTGGGAATCAAACCACATCTGGATTCTTCCTTTGTTCACCATGCTTTCAAAAATAGGGCGGACCCATGGTTTAATGTTAGCCGAGAAATCTTTTCCCCGATAAATAACCGTGACTTCAGCGCCTACTCGAAGTAAATCCATGGCGGCATCTACAGCGGAGTTGTTTCCGCCGATTATGGCCACCTTAGTACCCGAATAAGGATGCGCTTCTTTGTAATAGTGCGTCGTTTTCGGCAGATCCTCTCCAGGGATTCCAAGCATATTAGGATGATCAAAGTAACCGGTAGCTACAATAACTTTCTTAGCTGTATAGACTTTCTTTTTGCCAAATTGATCAGCGGTATGGACGCTAAATCCTGTCTCTATTGGTTCAATAGAAACAACTTCCTCATAGGAATTAATACGAAGCTGCTCTCTTCTGGCGACCTCTCTATAGTAAACCAGTGCTTCTTGGCGATATGGCTTTTCATGAGGGGTGGAGAAAGGGTAGCCGCCAATTTCGAGCAGCTCCGGTGTGCTGAAAAACTGTAAATACGTAGGATACAAATAGATTGCGTTCACGATGCAGCTTTTTTCTATCACTAAGGGGGAAAGCCCTTCACGCTGCAAAGCTACGGCGGCGGACAATCCGCAAGGCCCTGCCCCTACGACGATAACTTGTTCCAAAGTATGACAACCTCCTCTTAGCATTTCCCTCATCCTATAGTAGCGCAAGCTGAAGGGGATGCCAAGTTCGGGCAAGCAAAAATAGAGCAGAGAGCCGACCGATAAATTTCGGAAAGCAATCTGCCCTTCATTTACGCTGCCTGAATTACTTCTGATTCAATTGATGGCCCTCATCACTTTCGCTAATATCGTCTTTAGCTAAATTGACGGGGGTGATACTAGGTGCATTCTCTAACGTGTCATTCACGAACTCCATGTCCTGATTTTTTGCATTCATATTCGTTGTTCCTTTGTAGTTGCCGGTATGTTTTTTGTTTTCCATCGTTTGCCATCCTTTCTGCGTCAGATTAACGTTCAGCCTTAACGTGTACACTTGGGGACAATTTTATTCTCCATAATAAGGAAGGAGCGCGAAAAATCTCTTTAGAGACATGCATGAAAGCTGATCTTGAGGTTGTGTAGTTCACACCAACAAAATCCGCTATAATAAGTGAAGTTGGATAAAAAAGGAGACATGAGACGATGAATTCAAAGCGTATTAAACATATGGTTGTTTTTAATTTGCAAGTTGGCAAGGACACTCCCGAAGCGGAGCAGTTTCTCAAAGAAAGCGCACAAGAACTTGCGGCCATACCTGGGGTCGAGCAATTTGAAGTATTTCGTCAAGTGAGTGCCAAGACGGATTATGATTTCGGATTTTCAATGGTTTTTGCGGATCAAGCGGCCTATGACGCGTATAATGTTCATCCCGTACATACGAAATATGTTGCAGAGCGTTGGGTAAATGAAGTCAGCCGTTTTCAAGAAATTGATTTAACTGTATACGAATAAGGAGCTTCAAGATGAAACCATTCAAATTACCCAAGGAAGAGAAAGATATACTGATCAGCGACTTGCAGGAACATATGGAAAATGATCATGGTGTTACGATGGGCAATTTAGCGGCGGAGCAACTGTTAGACTATATGATCCAACAAGTGGCGGCACCTATTTATAATCAGGCGATTGAAGATGCCAGCAAGACGTTAATGGATAGAATGAGTGTCTTGGAAGACGATCTGTACGCGATGAAAATCTCCAAAAAAACGCGCAGATAGCTTGTGTCAGGTTGGTCTGAGGAGGAATAGAGCACGTTGAATAAGTCCGAAGAAATGTTTGATATCTATGATGAGAAAATGAATTGGCTTGGACAAGCGCCACGCTCCGAGGTTCATGCAAAAGGTTTATGGCATGCTACTTTTCAATGTTGGATTGTAAGTCTGGAAAGTGAAGAGCCTGCGCTGTTGCTTCAGTTAAGACATCCAGATAAGGATTTATTTCCGAATCTGCTCGACATCTCCTGTGCAGGACATCTAGCAGCGGGGGAAACCGTTCAAGATGGCGCTCGCGAGATGAAGGAAGAGCTGGGGTTGACCGTGGACTTCAATGCACTGATACCGTGCGGACTTTTTGCTGAAGAGGATCTGATGTCCGAACATCTTATCGATCGTGAGTTTTGCCATGTTTTTATTTACCGCTGCGATCAATCTCTGGACAAATATGTTTTACAGGCAGATGAGGTAACCGGTTTATTTAAAGTGAGTGCAGCGGAGTTAGAGCGTTTGGTGCATGGAGAAATCGGACAATTAGAAGCAGCGGGCTATCGAACAGGACGAAACGGACAACTGGAGGAAACGAGTTTGCTTGTGTCTGTGAATGATTTGGTCCCACATCCAGCGGCTTATTATGATCTTGTTTTTCAAACGTTAAGGAAACATGACTTGTTTGCATGAAAAAGAACTTATTTCGATGAAATAGCGCCGGTGGAGAACTCCCCTTGCCGCTAAAAACTCAGCGTTACTGCGACGCTTGGCGGAGGGGGTAACCTCATACTAGCGAGCGATACATCCTTGAGGAACTACAGTCTGCTATTCTGGCGAGTTCAGCCCGTTTCCGCGTTTAAGTGGAACTACAGGGCGTTATTTAACCGCCAAATCCTGTTTTGTTTATGTAAACGGATAAATAGAGGACCACAGTTCCCCTAAGCGCAAAAAAGAGCCTGTTTCAATGAAATAGCGCCCTGTAGTTCCCCTTGTTCTGCCAGGGAGGAACCGCTCAAGCAATAGCAGCAAATTCATGGGGTGGAGTGCTAAGCTTCGCTTACGCCTGAACCCCAAATAGATAAAAGAACCGGTCGGTTAAGCCGACCGGTTCTCCAAAACAATTTAAACGAAGTATTTATTCGCTATGTAGGAGTAAACGATATAACCTGCGATGGAGAGTCCGAAACAAACGATTCCAAGCGCGATTTTACGTTTAAACAAAAGCAAGAATCCGGCGCTAAAAGCCGATCCTATAATTAGCATTGCTACAAATGTGAGTATTCCCATCGATCTTTATCTCCCTACCCTTTGTTTACGTAATCACGTACCATGTCCTCGGTTACATAAGAACGTAGAGGAGAAATACCTTCTTTGGCGTGGGCGATGATCTGAGCCGTAACCGCATTGATTGCATCAACGGTAAATGGCTGTCCGCTTTTGCACAGTGCTACTGCTGCATCAATCGCACTCTCGCGCTGCGCGTCCAGTTCTGCAAAACGCACGAGGTGCAGATGCTGAGCATTCGAATGTTTGGTTATCGCTTCGTGTACATTCATCTTCAAGTTCTCCTTTTCGTGACCAGATATTCCTTCAGTATACACGATTGAGTGGGTCAGGAACAGTTTTTACAAGCCGAATTCCGAATAATAATCGACAAATATCCAGACATTTCAGAGTGAAGACCTAAAAACAGATCAATGCGTACGAATCAATCGATTATAAGACTTATTGACAGCTCGGAGTGAAAGAAATGAACACATTACCGATTGAGTCGGTTCTCCCGCAATTGAAGGAGGCACTGCGAACCCAGGCGTGCGCAGTGCTGGTCGCTCAGCCGGGTGCGGGGAAAACAACGCAAGTACCGCTTGCTCTTCTGCAAGAAACATGGCTGCATAACCAGAAGATCTTAATGCTGGAACCTAGGAGATTGGCAGCGCGCGCTGCGGCCCGTTATATGTCGCGACTTCTGGGTGAAGTTGTTGGACAGACCGTTGGATACCGCGTTAAAAATGATACCTGTGTCGGACCGAAAACACGGATTGAAGTGATCACGGAGGGAGTCCTTACCCGTATGCTTCAAACGGACCCTGCCCTGGAGGGGGTGGGGATTGTTATTTTTGATGAGTTCCATGAGCGAAGTCTTCATGCAGATTTGGGCTTGGCGCTGAGCCGTCAATCGCAAACCCTTCTAAGGGAAGACCTGCGAATTCTCATCATGTCTGCGACAATTGAAGCTGAGCCTGTAGCTGACATGCTGGATCAAGCTCCGATTATTCAAAGTGAAGGGCGAGCTTATCCCGTGGCCACGCATTATTTGAATGCGAAACAAGAGGAAAAACTAGAAACTACAGTAGTCAAAAGCATTCACCAAGCCTTACAAACAAATGAAGGCAGCTTGCTCGTTTTTCTTCCGGGCGCAGCGGAAATCCATCGCGTGGCGGGCAGCCTAGCGGCGCTGCAGTTGGGAAAAGAGGTGGAAATCGCACCTCTCTATGGGAATATGGCACAGGAAGCGCAGGATCGCGCCTTGGCGCCCTGCTTGCTGCCAGGGCACCGCAAGGTCGTGCTCGCGACTTCGATCGCCGAGACCTCTTTAACCGTCGAAGGCGTCACGGTTGTGATCGACAGCGGCCTCATGCGGGTGCCGCGCTTTTCACCGCGCACCGGCATGACTCGCCTCACGACGGTGCCCGTGTCCGCCGCCTCTGCCGATCAGCGCAGAGGCCGGGCCGGCCGTCTCGGTCCAGGCGTGTGTTACCGCCTGTGGACCGAGACCGAGCAGCGGCAGCTAGCGCCAAGCTCCACGCCAGAGATCCGCGAAGCGGATCTGGCGCCGCTTGCGCTCGAGCTGGCCGCCTGGGGCGTGACAGACCCAGCGGAGCTGGTCTGGCTGGACATGCCGCCTGCTGCTGCTTATCAGCAGGCGCGGGAACTGCTCGTGCAGCTCGGCGCGCTGCACGAGGACGGCGGACTAACACCGCACGGGAAGCGTGTGGCGGCGTTAGGCTTGCATCCACGGCTTGCGCACATGGTGCTGCAAGCCATACCGCTTAAGCTTGGTGCGCTGGCGTGCGAGCTCGCCGTTATGCTGAGCGAGCGCGACATCCTGGCGGGCGCTCGAGGCCGTGATGCGGATGTGTGCACCCGCATCGAAGTGCTTTGGCGCGCTGCACAGGGTGAGCAGCGCGCGGACGTTGACTTTGGCCTATGCCGCCGGATTACGGCGGAGGCCAAAGGGTTGATGCAGTCGCTCGGCTTGCGGCCGAGCGAGCAGCGGGCATCGGCGAGCGGCTTGCTGCTCGCCTTCGCCTACCCCGATCGCGTCGCGCAGCGGCGATCGGCAGGGCGGTTCTTGCTCAGCAGCGGGCGTGGAGCCGTGCTGCCTGAGCTGCAGGAACTCTCGAACGCACGTTATCTCGTGGCGGCCGAGTTGGATGACAACGGTGCGGAAAGCCGAATTTTTCTTGCTGCCCCTGTACAGGAGGAAGATCTGCTACAAGCTTTCGGAGATCAACTCCTGCAGGAACAGGAAGTGCTTTGGGATGCAGCGGCCGGCGCAGTCAGAGCCCGACAGCGCCTAAGATTAGGCGCGATTATACTGAAAGAGAAGCCCTTGCAGGAGCCTGATCCAGAGCTGCTCGTGCAAGCCTTGATTGCCGGCATTCGGGCTGAGTCGCTGGAGCTGCTGCCTTGGAGCCGCAGTGCGCGCCAGCTGCAGGAGCGAGTTGTTTTTCTGCATCATCATCATGCAGGCGAATGGCCCGATATGCGCGAAGGCGCGCTGCTCGAAGCACTGGAAGATTGGTTAGCGCCGCATCTCTTCGGGATGACAAGTAAAGGTGCCCTTGGGCGGCTTAACTTGACAAATATATTAGAGGAAATGCTAACATGGGAGCAGCGGCGATGGTTGGATGAGTGGGCGCCAACACACATTCAAGTACCAAGCGGTTCGCGTATTCCCGTAGATTATAGCGTGACAGAATCGCCGACTTTATCTGTGCGTCTGCAAGAAATGTTCGGGTTGTCGGACACTCCGCGAATTGCCAAAGGCCGGGTGCCGCTGACCCTGCATTTATTATCGCCGGCACAGCGTCCCGTTCAGGTGACGAAGGATTTGGCGAGCTTTTGGCGCGAGGCTTATTTCGAGGTCAAAAAAGATCTCAAAGGCCGTTATCCCAAGCATTATTGGCCGGACGATCCGATGGCCGCAATGCCGACGAATCGAGCGAAACCGCGTGTTTGACTTATTTGGCACTTAGGGTGCCGTGAAGGGAACTGAGTGATCCATGACCATTCACTCCGAATCGGAGGAAATCGTCATCTATATAACGGCCGGCTTTGCTACGGCGCCAGATTTTTTGGACCGCTTTGGCGCAGCGCTGGCCACTCGCTTTGAAGAGGCGGGTAAACGTGCCCGCGTTGTGATACATTTTCCGTATGGAGATTGGAGTCGGCAGCGGCAAAAGCAGCTTCGCGAAATAACAAGCGATATGTGGAATAATGCCCACCGGAAGCCTTCGCGATATGGTGGCAAAAGCCTAGCTAAGTTAGTCACAGACCAGTGGAACCCTCGTCAATCGTTGCTTTTTATCGGGCACAGTGCGGGTGCTGTTGCTTCTGTTCAAGCGGCAGAGGCTTTAATAAAAGCCGGTTTTCCCGTTCTTGGGGTGATCCAAATCGGATCGCCGAAATGTGCAATTTCTCCTGAATTGAAGGATCGAGTACTATGTATCCATGGGGTCAATCCTATGGATCAAAAAGTAGATCCGATTCCGCGGCTGGGCACTTGGGGAGGCTGGATCAAGTCTCGTTTTGGCGTATTTCGCTGGCATCGATTGAAGCATGCGCCCATTCACAGGGAAACTTTGCCAATGATTGGCGGGCATGCGGATTATTTTAGAGATCACAATCCCTACATATGGCAGGATGCAACGAATCTGCAAACGACGATTGCGTCCATCTGGTCGTGGTTGTCCCAACAACAGCAGGAACATTTTAAAGAAAAGGAAGATGAAGATGTTTAACATTTTAAAAGCAAATATGGATTACAGCAAAGCGGAGGGTTACCTTGGTCACGTACAGTTTAGCGTAGAAGGTCACGAGCATCCCTATGAAATTACGCTGCAAAGCTTGCGTGGCAAAGATGATTGGAGTTATGCGCTGAACTTTTTGAGTGAATCCGGTAAAGAAGAGGATATTGAAGCGGTTGAAGAGCTTCTGGAAGAAGACGAGTGGTTCGATCTGCTTGTGAATGCGGGACTTCAGGTTTTAGAAAAATAGTTAGATCATGCTCAGACATAAAGGGGGATGATGAAACTTGGATTCGTCGAATGATTCTGGGGTCAAACAGGTGCTTAAGGCGAGTTATGACCAACAAGCTAGACAGCGCGACGGCGAGACGATGCAGCAGTGGAAGATAGATGAGCTGAATGATTTTCTAGCCAGATTGGATAAGGCTGGCGGCAGCAGCAAGCGTGTGCTGGATCTAGGGAGCGGGCCGGGTCATCAAGCTGACTATTTGCGGGAACACGGCTGCGAGGTGGTGTGCATCGATTTGTCTGAAGAGATGGTCGCCATTTGCCGTGAAAAAGGACTCGAAGCTTATGTCATGGATTTCTTTGCCTTGGACTTGCAGCCAGCTTCGTTTGATGCCGTTTGGTCAATGAACACGCTGCTGCATGTACCGAAAGATAACCTACTGCAAGTGCTCAGGAACGTTGAGCGCGTGCTGAAGCCTGATGGTTTCTTCTACTTAGGCCTCTATGGCGGGTACGAAAGCGAAGGGATTTGGGAGAACGATTCGTACAGACCGCAAAGATTTTTTGCTTTTTATGAGGATGAGCACATTCAGAAGAAGGTGCGCGAGGTGTTCGCTCTTGAGCGTTTTCATGTGCTGCAGATGCCGGAAATGCAGCCCAATTACCAGTCGATCATCGCGAAGCGCAGACAATTAAACCCGTGACCTCACGGGTTTTTGTGTTGATTTTTCGGAAGCTTAGTGGTGTGAGACTGGTTGGATGAGAGACAACAGTGCAGTCGCGATTAACGCCGATTACTCCTGCAATTTGTACAGTTTTTTCCACTTTATCGCAAGTAACCTGATTTTCTCTTGTTAAGTTCAACAAAGAATGTAGTTTTCAGCCTGCTATCAAAGATTTTGATGGAGTTTATCCAGTTAATTCCTAGTTTACAGCCGAAACAGCTCAGAATAGCTGTAGATTTTCCTTCTAATCAAGTCGAAGTACTATTCGGGATATGACATAGCTTTGCAGGTTTACGGTGAACTCCACAATATGTACATACAAGTTAAGCGAGTGTTATAATACGTTCAGAATCAAACGCCTGAGGTGAAAGTGAAACATGAAAGAAAAGCAAATGCCGAAATACTTGCAGTTGAAACAGGAAATATTAACTTGGCTTCATACGGGGAGATTGAAACCGAACGATCAGATGCCGTCGGAGAACGAAATTGCCGAACAGTTTCAAATGAGTCGTCAAACGGTGCGCCAGACATTTGGCGAACTGGAGCAAGAGGGCTGGCTGTACCGGATGCAGGGAAAAGGTACTTTCGTCTCTACGCCCCAAACGCAAAAAAGCCGTGATGTACAGACGATCGGCATCTTGACTACGTATATATCCGATTATATTTTTCCTCACATTGTGAGAGGAGCGGAATCAGCTTTACGTGCAAGAGGCTACAGACTTGTCTTGTCGTCGACAGACAACGATAAGGACAAGGAAAAGGAAAGTTTGACGATGATGTTAAGTCAGCCCCTAAGCGGGCTGATTATAGAACCTACGAAAAGTGCGGAAGGCAACCCGAATCTTAACTATTATCTTTCGCTCGACTATCAGCATATCCCTTATTTGATGATCAATGAACGTTATCCGGAGATGAACTGCCCGTCTCTAGTTGTCGACGATGAAGAGGGCGGTTTTAAGGCGGCGCAGCATCTGATTGAGCTGGGGCACCGCAAGATTGCCGGATTTTTTAAGACGGATGATTTGCAAGGGGTCAATCGCCTGAAAGGATTTATTCGCGCTCATCACCATTACCAGGTTCCCTTAGTACCGGAGCTTGTCATCCACTACACAACGGAGGAAAAAAGGCAGAAGCCTTATGAGCATGCACTCTCGCTGCTAGGCCATGAGGACGAGCGTCCAACGGCTTTCGTCTGCTATAACGATGAGCTCGCTGTCCACTTGCTTGAAGCTGTACGTACCTTAGGGCTTCAGGTGCCTCAAGATGTCTCGTTAGTCGGTTTTGACGACTCTTCTTTGGCGATGGCGACGGAAGTGAAATTAACGACACTTTCGCATCCCAAAACCGAGCTAGGCACAGATGCTGCTGAGCTTTTAATTGATATGATTGAGAATAAGCGAGTAACGGGAAGAGAGACAGGCAAAATCTATAAGCCTGAACTCCTGGTTAGGGAGTCTACGATCCGTCTTTACTGAGGAAAAATTTCATCTAGCCAACTTGTACGTACAAGTGCTATACTGGACATAGGGATTGGAAAATCGAAGGAGGTTCTCTATGTCTAAGAAGTATGCAATTGGCGTCGACTATGGAACGGAATCCGGACGCGCCGTTCTGGTTGATTTGAGTGACGGCACAGAGGTTGCAGATCATGTAACCCCTTATCCGCACAATGTGATTGACGAGAAACTGCCGAATTCCGGCGTTAAACTTGAATATGACTGGGCGCTTCAGCATCCGCAAGATTATCTGGATGTACTTACGCGTTCAGTACCCGCTGTTGTGCAAGCTTCCGGCGTTGACCCAGCGGACATCATCGGTCTTGGTATCGATTTTACAGCTTGCACGATGCTTCCGGTGGATGCGCAAGGTCAACCGCTTTGCTTTAATCCGGAGCTGGCGAATCAGCCGCACAGCTGGGTGAAACTGTGGAAACATCATGCCGCTCAAGACGAAGCGAACCTGATTAATGAAATTGCTGAACGTAGGGGCGAAGATTTCCTGCCTCGGTACGGCGGTAAAATTTCATCGGAATGGATGATCGCGAAGGTATGGCAAATATTGAATGAAGCTCCTGACATTTATGAGCAAACGGATCGCTTCCTGGAGGCGACGGATTGGGTTGTCTCACAAATGACAGGCGCTTCTGATATTGTGCGTAACAGCTGTACGGCCGGTTATAAAGCAATCTGGCATAAGAAGAAGGGTTTTCCGAGCAATGAATTCTTCAAAGCGTTGGACCCGCGGCTGGAGAATGTCACTCAAACGAAGCTTCGTGGCGAGGTTGTGGCGCTTGGCACCAAAGCCGGCGAATTAACGGAATCAATGGCTAAATTGATGGGCTTACAGCCAGGTATCGCCATTGCTGTAGGGAATGTCGATGCCCACGCGGCTGTACCGGGTGTCGGTGTTGTAACACCGGGCAAATTGGTGATGGCGATGGGAACTTCGATTTGCCATATGCTTCTTGGGACCGAGGAGCGGGAAGTTGAGGGTATGTGCGGTGTTGTTGAAGACGGCATCATTCCAGGATATTTGGGATACGAAGCTGGGCAATCCGCTGTAGGGGATATTTTTGCTTGGTACGTGGAACAGGGAGTACCTGCTTATGTGCAAGCTGCGGCAGAGCAAGAAGGAACGAATGTGCACGAATGGCTGGAGCGTCATGCATCCGCTTACAAACCAGGTGAAACAGGTTTGCTTGCGTTGGATTGGTGGAATGGAAATCGATCTGTGCTGGTAGATACGGAGCTTAATGGCCTTATTCTGGGCTACTCGCTTTTGACGAAGCCGGAAGAGGTTTATCGATCGCTGCTGGAAGCAACCGCTTTTGGAACTCGTAAAATCGTCGATGCTTTTCACAATAATGGCGTTGAGGTACAGGAATTGTACGCATGCGGCGGACTTCCGCAAAAAAATCGCTTGTTGATGCAGATTTATGCGGATGTAACGAATCGTGAGATTAAAGTCGCGGATTCCAAACAAACGCCGGCGCTAGGAGCCGCCATGTTCGGGGCCGTAGCCGCAGGCGCAGCTAACGGCGGTTACGATAGTATCGTAGATGCCGCTCAAAAAATGGCGCGCGTACGTAAAGATACGTTTAAACCAATTCCGGAAAATGTCGTCGTTTACGAGAAGCTTTACCAAGAGTACAGCAAGCTGCACGATTATTTCGGCCGCGGAGAGAACGATGTCATGAAACGTCTTCGTGCAATCCGTGAGGAAGCGCGGCACTAATTCACATCCATCCATTCCCATTATCCAAGGAGGCAAATTGCCATGAAAGCTTCAGCAGAGAAAGTATTTTGGTTTGTAACCGGAAGTCAACACCTATACGGACCTGAGACATTGCTACAAGTAGAAGATCATTCGAAACAGATTACTGAAGGAATTGACCGTGATCCTTCGATTCCGAGTAAACTTGTGTTTAAGCAAGTTTTGACGACGCCGGATGCGATTCGCAGATTATGTTTGGATGCCAATGCGGATGACAATTGTGCAGGTATCATTACTTGGATGCATACCTTTTCACCGGCGAAAATGTGGATTGCTGGCCTTGCTGAATACCGGAAGCCATTGCTTCACTTACATACCCAATTTAATCGTGATATCCCGTGGGAAACGATTGATATGGATTTCATGAACCTCAATCAAGCTGCGCATGGAGATCGCGAGTATGGTTTTATTGGAGCACGCATGGGCATTTCCCGTAAAGTGGTTGTTGGTTACTGGGAAGATCCTGCCGTCCTCTCCCGTATTGCGGGATGGATGCGCACGGCGACAGCCTTTGTTGAAGGACGCAGCTTGAAAGTGGCTCGTTTTGGCGATAACATGCGCGAAGTGGCTGTAACTGAAGGGGATAAAGTTGAAGCGCAGATTAAATTCGGCTGGTCGATTAATGGTTATGGCGTAGGCGACCTTGTTCAGCGCGTAAGAGACATTTCCGAGTCGGAAGTGGATCAATTAATGGATGAATACAATGAAGTTTATGATATAACGCCTGAGGGGCGCTCAGCAGGACCGGTGCGTGAGGCGATTCGTGAGCAAGCGCGTATTGAACTTGGGATGAAAAGCTTTTTGCAAGAAGGCGGTTTCGGGGCGTTTACGACGTCGTTTGAGGATCTTCATGGTCTGAAGCAGCTGCCTGGCCTCGCTGTTCAGCGGTTGATGGGGCAAGGTTACGGCTTCGGCGGCGAAGGCGACTGGAAGACGGCAGCGCTCACGCGTGTCATGAAGATTATCGCAGGTAATAAAGGGACTTCCTTCATGGAGGATTACACGTATCATATGGAGCCAGGAGCGGAGCTTGTACTTGGCGCACATATGTTGGAGATTTGTCCGACGATCGCAGCGACACGTCCAACCATCGAAGTTCATCCGCTTGGTATTGGCGGGAAAGCCGATCCGGCGCGCCTTGTTTTCGACGGAGCCTCCGGTCCGGCGCTGAATGCCTCACTCATCGATATGGGCAACCGTTTCCGGTTGTTAATTAACGAAGTGGATGCCGTGCAACCGGTGAAAGCGATGCCTAAGCTGCCGGTAGCGCGCGTACTTTGGAAACCGCAGCCGTCCCTGCGTGACTCAGCAGAAGCATGGATCTATGCAGGCGGAGCTCATCACACGGTTTTCTCCTACGAAGTAAGTACGGAGCAATTGGTAGATTGGGCGGAATTGGCTGGCATTGAAGTCGTGATTATTAATAAAAATACATCTACGCTGCAGTTCCGTAACGAACTACGTTGGGGCGAGGCGGCTTGGAAGCGCTAGGATCGCAAGCCGTCAACTGTACGTACAACCGAGGACCGTTCTTCCCTTGTGGGAAGACGGTTTTCTTTTTCCACCCGAGTAAAGAAGTCACTTTTGTCGATATTGGCGCAATTTTCATCCATTGACTTCCTTGTTTCTCATGCTTTAAAGTAAATTCATATGAGCCTGTCCAAATTATGGGCATCGCATTAGGAGGATAACACAGATGACAACGAAAGCCTACGAAGGTACATTCCATGGAGAGAAAGCGGTTTGGTTGCAAGCAGGCCGTTATGAAGCAGCGGTATTGCCGGAAATCGGCGCGAACCTGATTGCTTTTAGAGACAATGAAAAGGAATACCGCTTTCTGCGTGAGCCATCCCTGGATGAAATGGAAGCGTTTAAAGCACGTCCGATTATTCACGGTATTCCTGTTTTATTTCCGCCAAACCGTTACGAAGACGGGAAGTTCCCGTGGAAAGGCAAAGTTTTTCAATTTCCGGTCAATGAGCCGAAAACAGGCAATCATCTGCACGGTTTTGTCCATGACATCCCTTGGGAAGTAGAAAGATTTGGCACAAATGAAAGCGAAAGCAGCGTTACTTTGGCGCTTAAAGTAAGAGAAGGGCATTCCGTATATACCTATTTACCGTTTGAGTTCACGATCCGCCTGACATATGTGCTGAATCAATTCGGTTTGCAGCAGCATATTTCGGTCCATAATGAAGGTCAAGAAGAGATGCCTTGCCTAATTGCCTACCATACAACGATCAATGCGCCTTTTGCGCCGAATTCGCAAGCAGCGGATTACACCTTCAAAATGACCATCGGCAATCGTTGGGAAATGAGCGAAAGAATGCTGCCGACTGGCGAGTATCAACCGCTTTCAAGTGAGGAAGCGAAGATGAAAGTCGGAGGCTTGTCCCCTTTCTTCGAGTCGATGGATAATCATTACACGACGGCTCCGCAAAATGGACGAAATTACATGGAATTGACAGACTCCCGTGAAGGCGTCAAACTGGTGTATGATGTGGGCACATCCTATAAACAGTGGATGATCTGGAACAATGGCGCTACGGAAGGCTTTTTCTGTCCAGAGCCGCAAATGAATTTGGTTAACGCTCCTAATGTTGATATGCCGGCTGATCAAATCGGTCTGGTGAGTTTGGAGCCAGGTGAAGTGTGGAGCGAGTCTGCTCGTCTTTATACGATTGCAATCAAGAAATAAGGCAATAAGTCAGCCCCCTTTTGACGCATGGAGAGAATCCACCGTGATGCTCTGCAGGCGGGGAGGGGGCATTTTTATCGAAAGCTCAGGTGAACCGCATGGACAAAGAACAATTACTCGCAGAAAATGAACGTTTGAAGCTGGAGAATGAGAAGCTGAAGCAGGAAATCGCCAAGCTTCGCGGCGTTAAGCGGCCCACAGCAGGTTCGATGGACAGCATGTCTACGAAACTGAAGGAAGCGCTTAGAGAGTAGGGAATCCGGGTCGTTCGACAAATCGGATCTCATTCGTTATAATGAGTACTGGAAAAAGGAGGGAAACATCAATGAACGAAACATTACCGCCAAAAACTTGCACCATCGACCGCCTTGTGACCAAAGAAGCTGAAGTTGGCAAAGTATTAGCCGGTCAAAAGACAGCTTGCAGACGCAATGGGCGTTATGCAGACATCGGTGAAACGATGGAGCTGCAGGGCAACTCTTTTACTGTAACCAAAGTCTACCAGCAAGCGCTTGGAGATCTGACAGTAGAAGATGCTATTGCTGAAGGACACGCAACGATTGACGAATACCGCGACAGTATCTTATCCATACATCCCGGCATGCCTTGGCTGCCGCAAATGAAAGTATGGGTACACGAATTTCAAAAAGCCGAATAAGTGATGAAAAAAACAGTGTGGATCGTAGGATCTACACTGTTTTATTGAATTTTTCTACAGAATGGATGATGAAGTTGTCCTGGTACATCTTGCTTTTATATATTCATATTTTCAGTGTTGTACTCAGCATTGGCCCTTATTTTGTGTTATTCCCGTTATTGGCTAAAATAAGAACCGCGCCGTTTGAGCTTTTGCCTGAATATTTGGAGCCTTTCCGGATTACGGTACGACTGACGAAACATGCTGGACATGTGTTGGTAGCGACCGGAATTTTGCTTACTTGGCTGACTGAATGGACGTGGAAAACATCTTGGATCGTTTTCACGGTGCTTATTATGGTAGCATCCTTATATTTTATTGCGCGTGCATTTTCACCGTTGCTAAGAAAGCTCCGTGCGCCGCACGATGACCGGAACGTATTGGTGAACCAACTGCGCAGCGCGTTAATCTGGTATGTGATCATTACGTTGTCGATGATGTGGTTTATGGTGGCGAAACCTTCGTTTTGGTAACCTTAAGCTTCCGGTTTCTGAGCAAACATGACGACAAAATTATAATATTTGTAGACACAATCAACATCGGCGAAACCGATGGCTTTCAGCCATGCAAGCTGCTGGTCGAGAGGCGCCATTTTATCCAGTTTGGTTCTTTCATAGGCAGCTTGAAGCGCTTCTCGGGTTAAGTCAGTGGCTTCTATTTTCGCCTCCCAATCCGCGCGGTACAAGTGATCAAGAAAAGGCGTGCTTCCTAGAATTTGATCTGCATTTACGAAAATGCCCCCTGGTTTTAACAGCTTAAAAATCCGCGCATATAAGTTCTGTTTGGCTTGATCCTCCAGATGATGAATGGACAAAGCCGATACCACACAATCAAACGGTTCATCCGACTCGAAAGTCGTATAATCTCCCGCCTGAATCGTCAAATTTTCGTTCATTTCACCAAATCGCAGCTTCGCGATGTCAAGCATCCCTTGGGAAAGATCAATTAACGTCAGCTTCGCAGCCGGATACTGGGCCAGGATATAAGAGGAGAGAAGTCCCGTTCCAGCACCAAGATCAAGAATGCGAGGCGCACTTGCACGCGGCTGAACCAGCGAAGTGGCTGTCCTGTAAAAGTCATCAAAACAGGGAATGAGCTTCCTGCGTTGACCGTCGTACTTCTCGGCGATTTCATCGAATTTCGTTATCAGCTGGTCATTGTTTCTGTTCATCATAGGAAATCATCTCCATATCGTTGTTTGGCGAGACTTGCTTCTTGGGACTATTTTATAGGGAGAAGAAGGAAAAATCTAAGATATAAAACCGATTATGTTTATAGGTAAATCCTATGAAAATTCCGCGACCTATTAGGATAGGTCAGAAAAGGGCTATTTTGCCCGGCGGCGAAAAAGCTGATTCAACACTTCGGAGAAGACAAGTCCGATTGCGATTGCGCCAGAAAGCATGAAGGCTTTGGCAGCCAGCTGCACAGCAAGATCGTAATGATTGAGCACGGCATTTTTCATCGCGTCATAGGCTAACCCCCCTGGCACTAAGGGGATAATTCCTGCAACACTGAAGACAATAACCGGGGTTTTGTAAATTCTTGCGAAAAATTGGCTGATGACGGTCACGAGAAAAGAGGCCATCAGCGTTGACAGAATTGGATCTAATGGAATCAATTGTGTCGAAACGTACATCATCCAACCAACCATTCCAATGAATCCACATTGTATGATCGTGCTCCGCGGCACATTGAATAAGATGGCAAACGCTGCTGTGGAGACGAAGCTGGTGACGAGCTGTCCAAGCATATTCACACCATTCCCTCCCCATTGTAAAAGGATAATACAAAGGCGATGCCTGCCCCGATGGCAAAAGCCGTAAGAAAAGCTTCAGCCCCTTTGGAAACACCTGACACAAAATGTCCGGCCATTAAATCCCGCACCGCGTTCGTAATGAGAAGCCCTGGAACTAGCGGCATGACAGATCCGATAATGATCGTATCCAAATCATGGCCAAAACCAATGTGCACGAATAAAAATGCTAACGCTCCTATGAATAATGAGGCCAGAAATTCAGCAAAAAATTTAATCCGGACCAAGCGATTAAAATAACCGAGGAAGGTTAAACCTGCTCCTCCTGTAAGAAATGCCGGTAGGAAATCATGCCACATCCCTTTGAACATGATTAAGAAACAACCGCTCGCAACCGCGGCTGCTAGTATTTTAACCCATGTGGGGAAGCTGGTATTGGCCGCATCGATCTCTGAAAGCAGGCGGTAGGCTTCCTGAGGCGATAAATCTCCTTTGCTGATGCGTCTGGAGATAGCGTTCACGACGGTCACTTTATGCAGGTCGGTAGATCGGGCCGAAATCCGAATCAGTCTTGTCGTCTGCTCAGGCCCATCGATAGAGAAAATAATGCCGGTGGGGGTGACGAAGCTATGCGAATTAGGGACACCGAAACCTTCTGCAACGTGAGTCATCGTATCTTCGACGCGGTAGGTTTCGCCGCCGTTTTCGAGCATAATTTTACCGGCTAATAAACAAACTTGAGCAATTTCATAATTGGTTGGTGGGAGAGGTTCCTTCATTACTTGTCTCCTGTTTTCATATTTGACCAAAGTATAATACATTTTGGCAGTAATTCCTAAGACAAGCCTAACGCATGGCGAGCAGGCAGTAAATAGATCCGATTATTTATATACCCCAATGGGGTATTATTAAAAGGAGTTACGCTGATTTTCAATGATAATGTACAGGAATTGATGGATAACGGAAGAACGTTGAAACTTCAGTCAGGTAAAGTTTTAACCACGGATATGATTATCTATCTGTCGGGGTGAGACCCGAAAGTCATTTGTTGGCTGCGGAGGCAGGTCTCACGTTAGGTGTCAAAGGCTCAATTCAAGTCAACGCACATATGCAGACGAATGATCCGTCTATTTATGCGATGGGGATGCGGCAGAGATGTAAGACAGAGTTCAAGGCTTTGAGACGGTCGTTCCACTGGCTTGGGGTGCTAACCGACAAGGCCGTCTCGTTGCGGATCACATTAACGGCCTTCAAGCTTCTTATCAAGGTGCCTTCGGTACTGCAATCGTAAAGGTGTTTGATCTGACGGCCGCCGTAACCGGGGAGAAGACGCTTCGCCGCTTAGGTGTACCTTACGAAGTCATTCATATTCATCCGAATTCGCACGCCGGTTATTATCCAGGCGCGGCTTCGATGTCAATGAAGCTTCTGTTTGACAAAGATAGCGGGCGCATACTTGGCGCTCAAGCCGTTGGAGCGAGCGGCGTGGATAAACGTATCGATGTGATTGCAACAGCTATGAGAGGTGGTTTGAGAGCGGATGAACTGGCTGATATTGAACTGTCGTACGCACCCCCTTACTCATCTGCCAAAGATCCCGTCAACATGGCTGGATATGTAGCAGCGAACATGCTGGATGGTTTGGTTGAAACGATGCAATGGCACGATGTGGATCGTTTCGTGGAGCAAGGTGGACTCCTCATCGATGTGCGAGATGAGATTGAACGGGAGCTCGGTTATATTCCTGGTTCCGTTTGTATACCTCTGAATGATATTCGTGAACATTTGCACGATATTCCGGTTGGCTCAGAAGTCGCTGTTTCCTGTCAGGTCGGTTTACGTGGATATTTGGCAGCTCGTATTCTGAAGCAGGGGATGGAAGCGTGAGAAGATTGCCGGGAGGTTGTGACTCAGCTATCAGCGGTTCGAACTGCGGTAGACCGGACAATCGGTGTCGTGATCGGGTCCAATCTTCAGCATTACATCGAAGAGGAACTTGCCAAAGGAAATTCGCCGGACAAAGTGATTCAAGAAGCTGTGGAGCTTCTCGTAAAAAGCAGATAAAAAAAGGGGGTGTCACATCAGGTTATGAAAACTTGATGGACAACCCCTTTTTTATACGGTAAATTCAACTTATTATTGTGATCGCTTGGTAGGATGCACAACGGATCTTTCCCAATCCAGCAGCAGCTTGACGGTTTCATCCAATTGTTGCTCCGCCGAAATTTCTGCAGGATGATCCCCTTTCTGAAAGCCGTAGCTGCCAAATTGCGAATGATTTCCGCCGCGGATCGTATGATATTCAGCCGTATTCGGTAAATCACTTTTTGCTTTTGTCAGCGCCGCCATATTGATGGCTCCATCGTTGGAACCAACGATGGAAAACACGGGCAAGTTAGACGAAACTAAGCTTCCTTTAGGATCAGGATAAGAAGCAAAGAAAAACACGCCTTCCAATTCGCTGGCATGTGCTGCAGCATAACGAGCTGCCATCACGCCGCCAAGCGAATGGCCGCCAAGCAGAAAGGTTTCATCCGCCGCTTTCGCCGCAATGATCGGCTGAGCACGGTCTCCGCCGAATATGGCCAGATTCAGAGGCATTTTCACAATATAAACGCGGTGACCTGCTTGCGCAAACGCTTTAGCATAAGTTGCATAGCTCTCCGGCTTCACGAGACCACCAGGATAATAAATGATGCTGGGTTGTACTGGTGTTTTGGGTTCAAAACGGATGACCTGTTCCTCATCACTGACCGTAATCTCATCAGTAGACTGCATGGCTGACAGCGCATCTAGACTTGGCTGGTAGGGTCTCAAATACAAGTAGATTAATCCCATCAAAAGGATAATAAAGGCTAACCCCACTTTCCACCAGTGGCGTTTGAAAGCTTTCACGATTCATCACCTCTCGCCGAGTAGGTTATCAATTCATAGGGGGGAGTGTCAAGTGAATCCAGTGAATCCATATGAGGAGGTTTTTTAATGATCAAAGGTTATTATTTGACTGATTTAGACGGTACTTTACTTCGCTCAAATGCCTCTTTATCCGATTATACGGTCCGTGTAATCACAGAAGCACTGGAAGCAGGAACGGTGATCAGCTACGCAACAGTAAGGAGTTATCAAAGCTCAACCGCTGTTGTTTCCCAAATTCCTTGGCGTTACCCGCTTGTCCTCTACAATGGAGCCTTGCTGTTTGACCCCGTGCATAAACGTGTGTTAGACGGTTACTTTCTTGACCGGGAGCGTACGGAAGCAATTTTAGCCATCGGCAAATCAAGAGGTTTTGTTCCACTCTTATTCGCTCTAGACCATGAAGATCAGGAAAAGGTCCTGCATGAAAAGCTTGTTAGAACGGGGGATCTGCAGTTTGCTGCTAGTCGACCGAATGATCCTCGATTCAACGAAGTGAAGGAGCTAAGCTGTCCGCCACATTTACGTACGCTGCTTATCACGTATATTGGTTTGCTAGAGGAGTTGGAGCCCCTCAAAGTGGCAGTTACTTCAGCGTTTGGCGCTGAAATTCATATTCATATGATGAAAGACAACTATATTGAAAATCATTATTTTCTGGAGTTCAGCCATCCCCAAGCGAACAAGCAGGAAGGACTCCTTTTATGGGCAAAACATGTTGGCTGTGCGGCAGATAAAATCACTGTTTTTGGCGATAATCTCAATGATGTCGGGATGTTTCGCGCTGCTGGCCGCAAAATTGCTGTGGAGAATGCGCATGCTGAGATTCTGCATATGGCGGATGAAGTCGTGTCAAGCAATGATCAGGATGGCGTTGCTGCTTATGTGGAAGCTCGTTTGAAAATGGGTGTATAATGGAAAAAATAGGGGAAAGGAGTGAATTAACCAATGCCTTATAACGATGAACACATGAGTTATTCGAATACGTTCATTCAAGTCGCGACGGACTGTCCCGTTGAGATGGCAGTCGAGCCGCCGTTGAAAAAGGAGGGCAAAACGGCTCACCGAATTCAATATGAGCTGTTGTCGCAGAATCCTTACAAATTCACGCAAGGTGAACTCATTTATGAAGTGCATTTGCAGCATAAACAGATTACAGATGAGGAAAGTGAGCAGCGCGGCGCTGAAATTCGTGAGGTGTTGTTTGCCAAAAATCACCCCTGTCTTCGAGCGTCCATGCTCCCGAAGAAACATGGCTGGGGCGTTCACTACAATGAAGAAGGCAAAATAGCGATCTACCCGATGGAATCGGAAGCGTACCGGCAATTTGTTGAAGCGGGGACGCACCAGCCGGACGGGCCTAAGCTTTTATTTGCAATGCGCAGTTCCCGCGGATGAGTGGAAGAATTATTGGGGGTAACCGCCTTGAGGGTTACTCCTTTTTATTTTAGGTTTAACGGAAATAGATGGAACTATGCGCAAAGTGCTGAATGTGTATCACCTTGAGTATTATTGACATATTCATAAACAAAATAATATAATGTCTATGAATTACTAAACAATTTGAGGAAGTGTTTGTTGTGGAAGTGTCTGATCAGTTTTGGCAGGCTTCAATCGACGACTGGAAGCGCGGCTACGTGAAGGACAATGAATACTATTGCTGTCTGCTATGCGGCAAGCGGACGGAAGTGGGTATTATTTATCCGGAAAGCGGAGTTTTATATGAAGCAGAACGATATATGAAATGGCATATCCAACACGCGCATGTTTCAGTTTTTCACTATTTAATCGGTCTGGACAAGAAGCTTACAGGGCTGACTGATCATCAGAATAGTTTGTTGAAGCTGTTCTACGAAGGCAAGAACGATAGTGAAGTTCAGCAGGCAATGGGGATTGGCAGCGCCTCGACCATTCGCAATCATCGCTTTGGGCTTAAAGAGAAAGAGCGGCAGGCCAAAGTTTTTCTAACGATGATGGAGCTATTGAAAGAGAAAGATCAGCATGCGCCAACTTTTGTAGATATTCATAAAACGGCTACGATGGTGGATGAACGATACAATGTGACACAAGATGAGTATGAGCAGATTGTTAAAAAATATTTCCCGGAAGGCACGTCTGGAAAGCTTATCTCCTTCTCGCAGCAAGAAAAACACAAGTTTGTTGTCCTTCGCGAGATTGCCAAACGATTCGAACAGGATCGCTTGTATGGAGAAAAGGAAGTCAATGCGTTGCTAAAACCGGTGTTTCACGACTATGTGAAAATCCGCAGGTATTTAATTGAATATGGCTTCCTGGATCGCGAGCCTGATGGTAGCCAATATTGGTTGAAAGGATGAAATGAGACATGACTAAAAAGGAATCAAATCAACGGAGACAAGAACTGCAGCAAATCTATAAAGAAACGAAAAAAGAATCCGGAGTATTTCAAATCCGCAATACCGTGAATGATAAGCGATGGATCTCGAGTACGAAAAATTTGCGCTCCTTAAACGGCAAACGAATGGAACTTGATATGGGTAAACACATGAATCATGCCCTGCAACTCGAATTGAACGAATTTGGAAGCAGCGCTTTTGAAATTGAGGTACTGGAAGTGCTTAAGGTAAAGGAAACAGGGTACTTCGATGAGGATGACGCCTTGAGGAAACTGGAGGACAAATGGCTGGAACAACTGCAGCCTTATGATGATCGCGGTTATCACAAGCGGAAGCCTGAATAACTCGGATCATTTCTGCACGCAGTATAAGGTTTTGGTTTAGTAATGGATTTACTGAGATTTTTTAGTATAATCGTAGGTAGAGATTGAAAACTCTTACTACACTTTTACTAATAAGGAGTATTATCATGTCAAAAACACTTATTTTCGGACATAAAAATCCGGACACTGATTCAATCACATCAGCAATTGCTTATGCAGCACTGAAAACGAAGCTTGGCCAAGAGGTTGAAGCTGTTCGTCTAGGCAGCGTGAATGGCGAAACACAATTTGCACTCGATACGTTTAAAGTTGCGGCGCCTCGTCAAGTTGATACGGTTGCGAATGAAGCGGCGAATGTGATTTTGGTTGACCACGTTGAACGTCAGCAAAGCGCTTCGGACATTGATCAAGTGCGTGTAGTGGAAGTTATCGACCATCATCGAATTGCAAATTTCGAAACGAGCCACCCGCTGTACTACCGTGCAGAGCCAGTTGGTTGCACAGCAACGATTTTGAATAAATTGTACAAAGAAAACGGCGTTGCCATCGATAAGGACATCGCAGGTCTGATGCTTTCTGCTATCATTTCAGATTCCTTGTTGTTTAAATCCCCGACTTGCACAGAACAAGACGTTGCTGCAGCTCGTGAGCTTGCAGCTATTGCTGGCGTAGACGCTGAAGAATATGGTCTGCAAATGCTGAAAGCCGGCGCTGATCTGTCCGACAAAACCGTTGCTCAATTGATTTCCTTGGATGCAAAAGAGTTCCAAATGGGCAGCTACAAAGTGGAAATCGCGCAAGTTAACGCGGTGGATGTGAATGATGTGCTGGCGAAGCAAGCCGAGATCGAAGCTGCACTGAACACAATTATTGCTGATAAAAACCTGGATCTGTTCCTGTTCGTCGTGACAGATATTCTTAACAACGATTCCGTGGGTCTTGCCCTTGGCCGCAAAGCTGAAGCTGTTGAAAAAGCATACAGTGTAACGCTTACCGACAACAAAGCGCTTCTAAAAGGCGTAGTTTCCCGTAAATCTCAAATCGTTCCTGTCCTTACGGATATTTTCAACAACTTGTAAGCCTGAAACGGCATACCGCAGGCATCGTTCGCGCAAGTGGACGGTGTCTTTTTGGTTATCGAGCAAACTTTTGGTATGATAGAAGTGATTTTAATGAAAGAGGTGGAGAAGAGATGGAAACTAATGTTCAACAAAGTAAATATGACAAGGCTACATTTGCCGGGGGTTGCTTCTGGTGTATGGTTACACCGTTTGATCAGCTGCCGGGGATTGTGTCCGTCGTATCTGGTTATATAGGTGGTCATACAAGTAATCCGACATATGAAGAGGTATGCTCGGAAACAACAGGTCACGCCGAAGCCGTCCAAATTACATTTGATCCCGAACTTTTTTCGTACCATAAATTATTGGAAACCTATTGGCGCCAAATCGACCCTACAGATGCCGGAGGACAGTTCCATGACCGCGGCTCCTCCTATCGTACAGCGATTTTCGCACATACGGATCAGCAGAAATTGGAAGCGGAAGCCTCCAAGCAAGCTTTGCAGGATAGCGGGCGTTTCAACGCACCGATCGTAACGGAAATCGTGCGTATCGATGCGGATGCGTTCTACCCGGGAGAAGAGTACCACCAGGATTATCATCATAAAAATCCGCTGCGCTACAAAGCATATCGCAAAGGCTCCGGACGCGACGCGTTTATTTCCAAGCATTGGAACACGGCGAAAGATAAAGAAGAGCGCAAGAAAAAGCTTACTCCGCTGCAATATGAAGTGACGCAAAACAGCGCGACAGAACGTCCTTTTGACAATGAATTCTGGGATTCCAATGAAAAAGGATTGTATGTAGACATCGTTTCAGGCGAACCGCTGTTCACATCCATCGATAAATTCGATTCAGGCTGTGGTTGGCCCAGCTTCACGAAACCGGTATTCGAAGGCAACGTGAAAGAGAAAACCGACACCAGTCATTTCATGGTCAGGACGGAAGTACGCAGCCAGGAAGCGGATTCGCATTTGGGCCACGTATTTAATGATGGTCCTGGACCAACTAGACTCAGATATTGTATCAATTCGGCCGCGCTTCGGTTCGTTCCGCTTGCTGATATGGAGAAAGAAGGATACGGGGCTTACCTTCGTTTCTTTGAAGTTTAATTCCTTATTAAGCAAAAAGACGCTAGTCAGGTTCATGCCTGATTAGCGTTTTTCCGTTTATATGCTCTGATCTTTAATCTTCATACCAGGGATTTAAATGGATCAGAACTTCATCAACATCAGCATGCTGGTCCATGATCGATTTTTTGATCACACGGGTAATATCATGCCCTTCCTGAACGGTTAGTTCGCCAGGGATGGAAACTCTAGCATCTACCAGAATATAGTGGCCATGTTCGCGAGCACGAATACGGTCTATTCGTTTCACTTCAGGCACAGCCTCAATAAGTAAGATGTATTGGTGAAGTTTCTCTTGATCAACCGTTTTTTCCATCAAAATATCAAAGGATTCTTTGCCCATTTCCACGGCTAGTCTTAGAACGAGCAGGGATACGATAATTCCCGCTGCGGCATCGCCAAAGGATAACCACCCAATGTGATAGGCTCCTCCGACAAAAGCCAAACCAATCCCAACTACTGCGGCAAGCGACGCGTAGACATCGGCTAAGTGATCCTTCGCAGTCGCTATCAGTCCCTTGCTGCTCGTGTTAACGCCAATTCGCATGGTGTATTTATAGAGGACATACTTCCAAACGGTTGAAATAACAGCAGCCGTAAATGCGACCCAACTTGGGGATTGAGGTTCATGAAATAAAGCAATAGTAGAATGATAGCCAATATAAAGTGCTGCGATCAGCAGGATAAAAGCGACAAATCCAGAGCCGAGCACCTCAGCTTTGCCATGCCCGTAAGGGTGGTCCTCATCGGCTGGAAGTTTGGATATGCGCATCGCGCTAAGGGCCGCGATTGTCGCGATAATATCGCCGGCATTATGGAGTCCATCGGCAAGCAAAACTTCACTTTGGAACCATAACCCGATAATAATTTTCATGAGCGTAAGAAAAATGTTACTGATCAGCGAAAGCCATATCGCCAGTACGGATGAATTGTTGTCTACAGTCATTAATGATGACCTCCTACAGAAGTGTTTCCCGAAGGAAAAAAAATCCCTTGACCTAGGTACTGCTCAGGTCAAGGGATTTTTTGATTTATATAGTAATCTAGTAAATATCAATAGGCGCATAATCAACACTTCACTTTACACAAATATCTTTGTATAATACCACACATAGCAGGAATTAACAAACCACGAATCAGAGGTTCTTGGAGAGACACTTATTTGTGGGGGAAGGAAGTCTAAAGAAACAATGTTAAAGCCTTGGTTGCTTGAGATCGAACATCAATTACTGCCACAGTTAGAGATATACAGCAAACAACCCTACGATCCGATTGTAGTCCATTATATTCCGAAGCCGTGGAAATTGCTTGGTTCAGGTAACTATGCGGCGGTTCTTATGCATCCCAATTATTCTGATCTTGTTGTAAAGGTATACGCGCCAGGCAGGCCGGGAATCGAAGAAGAAACCGAAGTCTATCGACGACTAGGCAAGCATCCCGCTTATTCCGAATGTTTGCATGCAGGAGACAATTACTTAGTACTGCGCCGGTTAACTGGCGTTACGCTTTATAAATGTTTGCAGCGTGGACTTCCGATTCCAAGACAGGTCATTGAGGATATAGATGAAGCACTATCTTATGCGGTTAATAGAGGCTTGAATCCACATGATGTTCATGGGAAAAATGTGATGATGAAAGATGGCCGAGGATTAGTCGTGGACGTATCGGATTTCATGAAACAGGAATATTGTCCGATGTGGGACGATTTGAAAAACGCTTACGACCGATTTTATTATCCGTGGGTTCGCAAAATGCCTATCCCTAATTTTGCTTTAAATGTTGTGCGGAGAAGCTATAGGAAATGGAAGAAATTTCGCCGGACTCGTGGTACAATCTAAGTAGAAAAGATGAGATTTCCTAAATTTTAAACATAAGGAAGGCGCGTCTATGAGAGTACATGAATTCGAGCTTGGCGCTGACTTGCAGCGAAGTGATCTAACGGCGATTTCGGCCAAATCTTCACATTTTATGTCGGACATTACGATTGATTTTGAGTATGATCATTCCATGCATTGTGTCGATGTGAAAAGTTTACTGGGTATGCTGTTGATACCGATCAGAGCGGGGACTACGCTGCGCTTGCTGACCAAGGGCAAAGACGAGGAAGAAGCGATGCACTACATGTTCGATCTGTTTGAATCCTTTCGGTAAAATAAGCATAGATCCTGATAAAGACGTCCATTTTGACGCTCTCGAATGCTTCCGTATTCGATGGTGTAGAAGTGGCGTCTTTTTTCAGAGATGGATGTAAGCGGTTAATTAGGACAAGATGAGGCGATATTCCGTCAAGATTGGATAGGGCATGTACCTTACAAAAGGGATAAAATAGGACTATATGGACGGAATAAAGGAGTGTGACTGCTTAAATGAGTAAGCATCAAATTGTCATCGTTGGTTGCGGAGGCATGGCAAATGTCTGGGTTGACTATGTGTTAAAACGAGAAGATTGCTCGATTGTAGCGCTTGTAGATATCAAAAAGGAATTCGCTCAGGCCATGGCGGATCGTCATCATCTGACCTGCGGGATTTATACGGATCTGGAGCAAGCGATTGAGGAGTCCGGCGCCAATCTGGTGCTGGACATCACCATCCCGGCCAGCCATTTCCAGGTTGCGACGACGGCGCTTCGCCATGGCTGCAATGTCTTCGGCGAGAAGCCGATGGCCGCCACCATGGCGGAAGCACGCGAGCTCGTGCAGCGGGTGGAACAGTCGGGAGCATCGCTCTCCGTCATGCAAAACCGGCGCTATGACGCGAACATCCGCGCCCTGCGCGAGCTTATACACGCGGGCACGATAGGCCGCGTGGGTTATGTGGGGGCCGATTTCTTCCTCGGCCCGCATTTCGGGGGCTTTCGCGATGCGATGGAAAGCCCGCTGATCCTGGACATGGCGATCCATACATTCGATCAGGCTCGCTTTATTACAGGGGCAGACCCGGTGTCGGTGTACTGCCAGGAGTTTAACCCTCCCGGCTCCTGGTACGCCGGGAATGCTTCGGCCATCTGCATCTACGAGATGTCAGATGGCACGGTGTTTTGTTACCGCGGCTCGTGGTGCGCGGAAGGAGCGCCGACCTCATGGGAGGCGTCATGGCGCGTGACGGGCGAGACCGGCAGTGCCATCTGGGACGGGGCTGGCGCACCGTACGCCGAAGTTGTCGCCGGCGGCGAGCAAGCCGGCAAGTTCCTCCGCGAGCATACGCGTATTGACGCGGAAGTGAGCTGGCAGGGCCGCAGCGGGCACGCTGGCTGCCTGGATGAGATGTTTGCAGCGCTGGAGCAGGGACGCCGTGCGGAGACGGACTGCCGCGACAACATCAAGAGCATGGCCATGGTGCTTGGCGCCATCGACAGCGCGAAGAGCGGCCGTAAGGTCGATCTGAGCAGCTACTGGAGATGACAAAAAGGGTTGAACAGATGAGCTTCTGTTCAACCCTTTTCTTGTGTTTAGTGAATGTCTTTCTTTTTGAAGCGGCCGCCTTTGACATCGTGAATGTTACCAATGGCGAGAAAAGCCTTGGGATCCAGCTCATCGACGATGGATTTTAATTTGGCCTCTTCCAGCCTGGTGATGACACTGAAGATGACTTTCTTGTCATCTCCCGTGAACGCGCCTTCGCCCTTGAGATAGGTAACGCCGCGACCTAAACGGGAGGTGATGGAATCCCCGATTTTACTGAACTCATCGCTGATAATCCAAACCGATTTTGATTGATCCAACCCTTCAATGGTGATGTCAATCATTTTGAAGGCAATGTAATACGCAATCAGCGAGTACATGGCATGATCCCATCCGAAGACAAAACCTGCGCTGCCGAGAATGAAGAAGTTGAAAAACATCACGATTTCGCCGACGGAAAACGGCGATTTTTTGCTAAATAAGATCGCGACGATTTCAGTCCCATCTAGAGAACCGCCGGAGCGGATAACGAGTCCGACACCGATTCCCAGTATGATGCCGCCGAAAACTGCGGCTAACAGAGGATCAATCGTGAACGCTTGAACCGGATGAAGCAAGGTCGTTCCGATGGACATTAAGATAACGGAAAATAGCGTAGATAAGGCAAAGGTTTTACCAATCTGCTTATATCCGATTAATAAAAATGGCAGATTTAACAACACCAGAAAAATTCCTAACGGGAAGTGGGATAAATGCGACAAAATGATAGAAATACCCACAATTCCGCCGTCGATAATATTATTCGGCACTAGAAAGACTTCTAATGCGACAGATACTAAGGCGGATCCGATGATCATAAACATGACTCTGCGTAAAAATTTGAGGCGGGTTAACTTTTGATGTTGGGAGCTTAATTGTACGGCTCCATTTGGCAGGTTAGACATAATAGGTTCCTCTTTTCCTCATTCATTTCCAAAATAGCGCTCTGTATGAAATAGGAAGTATGAGGCCCGTGTAACCCGAGGTGAATTTAAGGAATGACAGAAGAATTGTTTTTAATCTAAGCCAAATTTTCTTGACAAGATAAATAATGAAAATAACAAATACGGTAATTTCATATTGTGTATAAACATCATACGGCCATTGGAGTTTATCAAAGCGCGTATAAATTGTTTTTTTGGCAGGAGTATGATCCTGAATCGAAAGAACTTGTGAGGTATTGGCGAGAACAAGTATTTCTGTATCTGACGAAAAATGATGAGAAATCGGTGGAGTTAAAGGGAAAATAAATAAACCGAGAATGATCCAGACCAATATTTTCCACTGATGTTGTCGTGTAAATCGATGCAAGAGTCATCCCCTCCTTGTGCAATATACAACTAAATTTGTTTGAATTGTAGCATTTCATTTTATCTGAGTCAAACCGCCAGAGTGTTGATTTATGATTTTCAATTCATAGAGGGAGTGATAAAATAGGGTGAGGACAAAAAGCGACAACGTTATGCAGCTAGAAGTTTGATTTACATAATTTGTAAGCGCATACATATTATTGGGGTAGAAATTTTATTATGAATTAGCGTATGAATCGCCTTCATTCATCATTTTTTTTGGAGGAATTAAAGATGAGCATAACCAATTCATATCCAAAGAAGATCATATCCGCAGCCAATTTGCATCAGAGTTTCAGCTTCCATGGGGGGAATTTGTTTGATAAAAAGGTTACTACATAAGAATACTTGGTTGCGGTATGGGATTGCCGGCTTAGTGTCCTGCGGCTTATTTCTCGGCTTATATCACATGATGACTGTCGAAGGGGCCGATAACAATCCGCGATTCATGATGCTCCGATTGGAAGACATTGGACCCGGCGGTTACTATAGCTCTCTTGAGGGACTCGGCAAGTTAAGGGCGGTCCTTCACTATTTGGACGAGAAACACGTGCAGTTCGGCATGGCCGTCGTTCCGCGTTGGATAAATATAACAGATGAAGGAACACGCTACGATAAATCGATCGATCAGCTGGACGATACGTATATCCAAGCCTTTAATAAGGTTATCAAAGAGGCTTCAGAGCATCGAGGTACCCTCGGCATGCACGGTTATACGCATCAGGCAGGGGAAGTGCGACGCGGCGATGGCCAGCACGCTTCCGGCGTTGGCAACGAGTTTAATGTCAGCGATTTGCCGGAGACGACGACAACGGCGTTTGCGGAGAGTCGGGTTAAAGAAGGGTGGGGGCGCTTCCGCAAAGCCGGTATGACGCCTCATTTCTGGGAAGCGCCGCATTATCATACAGCTCCCGAGCAGGATAAGGTGTTCCGTTCTTATTTTGGACTCCTGTATCAACCGGATGTTAATATTGATCCTAATCCGCCAGTCGCGAGATATGAAAATATGGTTAATAAAGGATTTGGAAATGCATCGCTTGGCAGTGTATATGTACCGACGACGCTTTCCTATATTCCAATCGGTAAAGACGAGAAGTTTATACTGAACCAATTAGGGGTAGCAGAACGCATTTATTCTTTCTTTTATCATCCCTTTTTGGAATTCAATTATTTGGAACCTGAGCTGGATGAGTTAGGCTTGCCTGTTGTCCGCGATGGCATTCCAGCTTATCAATATACCGGTGAAAATAAAAGCGTACTTCAAAAGTTGATCGCACAAATTCAGCAAAAGGGATATCCATTCTATTCGATACATGATTATGTTCCTTTTACACCGGGAGAGCGTCTGAAGGTTGGCAATGCGAAAACAGCTTTGACTGAGATTGGGAATGTCAGCGGCAGCGGTCAGATGGACATCGTGACGTGGGATAAGAAATCGGCAGCCATGTCCGTTATCCAAGGGCAATACAAGGAGCTGCGCAATGATCGTCAGCCGGCACCTCACACATGGGCGTCGATACCGTATGCGGATGGCGCGGCATTTACCTTGAACAGCAGGATCGATAGTAAGAAGCAAGGACTTTGGATCGTGCGTCCGAACGGTAAACTTGAAGCCTACGCATCAACGGGAGATTCATTTAAACGAAGCCAAACGTGGTCCATTCCCGCAAATCGCTGGTACGATTTATTTGAACTGAAACAACCGAATGGAGATTGTATCCTTGCTGGGCAATCGCAGGATCGAAGCAAACTTCTCGGCTTATATTTACACGGTAACGAAATTAAAAGCATTAAACCGTATACGTTCAGATCGAGCGCGGCTCGAGATTTAATCGTGCGGAATTTAGCTGGCCAGGATCAACAAAAACTGATGTTATTTAAAGAAAATACATCACAAGGTGTGGAATTTGAGCTGGATCAGTCTAGTATGCAGTGGAAACTGGACAAAGTTGAGCTCGACATTCCGGATGAACTCGGCAGCATTCGTTTCGGTGATTTCAATGGGGATGGGAAAGAAGATATTCTTCGCTGGGATCCCAGAAATTTAACCAATCGTGTGTATCAGCAAACGGAGGATCATACCTATAAGCTGCTTTCCATTTTTGGACCCTGGGGCAAAACAAACGGACGTCTGTCTGTCGCTGATTTCGATGGAAACGGGAAAGATGATATTGCGATGTATGGAAATGAAGACGGGTTCTTGGATGTAGCTTTATCGTTTCAGACCGATCATGTAAAATAAAATAGGTTCATTCGGAAAGAAAAACTTGGAGGATCACCATGCGAACACCTATTTTATACGGATCGGTACACATTTTATTTTATCGAAATGACGAGGTCTTATTATTAAAACGGCAAAACACCGGGTTTCAAGACGGCAATTGGAGCGTAGTGGCCGGCAGAATGGATGGCAACGAGGAGGTCGTCGCTGCGGCGATCCGGGAAGCAAAGGAAGAAGCAGGCGTCGATATCGAGCCTGATCAGCTTGAAATTATCGGAATGATGCATCGCAAAAACACGACTTCCGAATGGGTTGATTTCTTCTTGAAAGCGCACGACTGGAAAGGCGAGATCACGAATATGGAGCCGGAAAAATGCGAGCAATTGACATGGTTTCCCTTGAGCGAGCTTCCGAGCCAAATGGTCAGCTATATTCGGGTTGCAATCGAGCATAAACAAGAAGGACTTTGGTTTGAAAGCATTGGTTGGAAATAAAAGGAGCTGGCGGCTGCCAGCTTTTTTTGTTTGTTTTATTAGGATAATTTCCATTTAAAGGCCTGGAAGCCGTAGAAAATGAACAAATTAACGGCATTATTTTCAGTTATAAGTTGAGTGATTGGTGATTTGCGAACGGTGATGTTGAATGCCTACGTTGCATTTTATACAGCATAGTAGCATGAATTGACTGTGAATACGGTGTTTCGTTGCACAAAATACAACCATTTCTCTTGAAAAGGTGAGATCCGAGCATTTAATGGTTTAATGATTGTATAAAATACAATATAGAGGTGATCTGAGGCACAATCACAGCTATATCATTGCATAAAATACAACTTAGAACACTGTTGCAGCACATTCCTCGCCCTCTCGGCCCCCGAAGCCAAGGACTGGCAGAAGCGGACATCCGGCTTGGCATGTGAAAAAAAGCTCATGAATGACGTTCTTTTGGACCAGAAGGGAAGCAATTGCATACAGTGTTATGGATGGCTTTTTTTGGTGGAGGTGTTCATATGCGCAATGTAGTGGGCATTCTTTTGGATCGAAAAACGTACTTAGGTATACAGAGTAAACAGACCGGATATGAACAAATTGAATTGTATAATCAAGCGGCTGAAAAACTTGGTATAACGCTTTTTTATATTTGCTTGCAGGAAACGAGCGGGAAGACAGCCCTTGGTTTATGTTTTGAGAACAAAAGTTACCGCCTACTTCGTCTTCCAATCCCCAAAGTCATTCACAATCGAGCTATTTCACTTTCCCCATATATGCTTAATAAATTGCACCATCTTGCTGCATCAAGCCATGTCTTCAATCGTCAAAATCGGTATGATAAGCTGCGTATTCACAAGTTGTTACATACGAAGGAGTCGCTGCGGGCGCACCTCCCGGCGACTTTGTCGTATTCTCGCAAGCATCTACTGGAGGCAATGGAGCAATTTTCCGATTTTTTCGTCAAACCGACAAACAGCTCCTTAGGCAAAGGGATTATTAAGCTTTCGAAGCAGGAGAATGGGGCATGGGACTTGTTTTGGAGCAATAACCAGCCCAAGAAGTTGACCCGTGACCAAGCGCTGGCTTTTATCAAAACCAAGGTTGGAAAGCAATCCTATCTCATTCAACAAGCTATTTCTTTAGCGACGCATCAAGGCAGACCCTACGATTTACGAGTTTCTGTTCAGCGCGGAGCAAAGGGCAAGTGGCAGGTAAACGGGATTGCAGGAAAAGTTGCCGCCCATGGCAGACAGGTTACCAATTTGGGCAAAGGCGGAGAAGCTTGGCGATGCGAACTCCTATTTCATCGGAGCGGGTTTCAGCCTGAACGTATGAAAGATACTGTTGAGCAGGTGTCCCTAAGATTAGCTGAAGTATTGGGCAAACGATTACCGAATATGGCGGATATAGGATTGGATATGGGTGTCGACAAGACAGGGCACATCTGGTTTATCGAGGCAAATGGAAGGGACCAAAGGTACGAATTCAAGCAGTTAAAAATGGAGGATTCGTTCTATCAGACTTATGAAACCCCACTTGTGTATGCCAAGTACCTACTAAATAAACGGGGGTAATCACCCATCTAGAAATGAAGAATTCATCTAGTACACTAGCAGTGAGAAGCGAATAAACTGCTATTATAGCGCTGTAAAGGTGGAGTTTGATAGTGAAAAATAGGGTGTTAGTCATTAAAATGAATTTATTACCCTGGTACAATGAGCTCAATGATGAATTGGAAATTAACCATCCGGCATTTCCTGTACCGGTGAAAACGAAAATTTTAATGTTCGGTGAGTATTCCATTGTAGCTATTAATCGAGTAGAAACAAGATTACGACAGGTACGCCAACAATCAGATGAAAAAACCTCCAAACCGTGAAGTGGGTATTGGAGGTTTTCTTTTTATAAGTGAAATCTTTCAATTTGTTCCCATTGCTGTTCAAGCTCTAAAATTTTCTTTTGAATAGGCCCAAAGAGGTCGTAATGCGGGTAAGAGGGACTGTGGTGGATATATTGCGGATCGAGACCGTGGGACAAACACCAGTTGGTTAATCGTTCCAAATCCGAGCAGCCGACCTTGGTTACGGTAGTTACGCCGGCAAAACGATCATCCAGCCAATAGTGGGTTAAAAAGGCGATTTCACCGCGGCTGACGGCGTCTTTCCATCGATAAAGCTCATCTCTTTTTATGCCAAATGCCATGTTGAACTCCATCCTACTGTTAATTTTCAATGTTAAGGCTTAGAATATATAAAAGTGTGTTATAATTATACAATACATCAATGGTTCATGGAAAAGGGGCACAAAAATTGAATGTTCATTTGAATTTTACGAACAAAGGTAAGCTGGTCATCGAGAATTTTAACAACGAGGAATTAATCGAAATTTTTAGTCGATATATGAATACATTGACGAAGAAATATGCCGTAGATGTTAACGTTCCGGAAGAGGCCAATCAAAACATTGTCCAAGATGGTTCATTTAAGGTTATTCTTAGCAATGTACAATGCGATGTTGACACTTTTTTCAAAGAGCTTGGTCGTGATATCAAAATTCCTCTGAAAAAAAGATCCGAAGGCAAATTGGAGAATGTATTTAAAATTCAAGTGATGGAGTAATTGACGCATGCTCAGTTTAGAAGAAAAGTTAGCGATTGTGGAATCATTTCCCGAGTTACATCGTAAGGATGTTTCTCTGGGACGCATTAATTTTCATTATGAAGAAAGCAGTTATGATAAGAAAATTGTTGTCTACCACTTGCACCCGAACGGCAACGGATTTGTTTATGCGGAATATGTGAAGGGGTATGCAACCGATAGCAAAGGGTTAATCAATATTCGTGATTTTAGCGCGGAAGAGCTTCGGGATATTATTCGGAAGTCCATACAGTCTTTAACGAGCACCGCGGTTCAAACACAACCGGTGTCGGACTCATCGCAGGAAGAGCTGTGGACGGATGAAGAAGGCCATGCTTTGACTGTTACTTTTGAAGAAGATCTGTGGTATGTCTATGCCGGCAGCAATCTGGACTGCGCTTTTGAAACCTACGAAGAAGTTGAGGAATACATGGCGGAAGAAGGATTCATCAAGCAATAAGAGAATGACATATTCGACCAGGCCGTCCCGAACGTTAAGGGAAGGTCTTTTCTTTTTGAGATGTGATCTAGGGTCTTCGTTGATAGAATGTGCTATAATAATTGGAAAATCGAGCTAACAACAATTGCGGATAGTGGGGGTAAAGTCATTGGAATTTCGGCCATGCATCGATCTACATAGCGGGAAAGTGAAACAAATTGTTGGTGAAACGTTAGGCACAGAAGGAAAAGCCATCATTGAAAACTTTGTATCTTCATATGACTCCAAGTATTATGCGGCAATGTTCAAAAAGGATCAATTAGTTGGCGGGCACGTCATTATGCTCGGAGATGGGAATCAAGATGAAGCCGTAAGTGCGCTTCAGGAATATCCAGGTGGTTTACAAATCGGTGGCGGCATTCACGCTGAGAATGCCATGTATTATTTGGATCGCGGTGCATCCCACGTCATTGTGACGTCCTACATTTTCCGGGACGGACAGCTTAATCAGGAAAATCTGGATAGAATAGTAGATAAAGTTGGAAAGAAACGCTTAGTCATTGATTTAAGCTGCAAAGAGAAGGACGGCAAGTGGTTCGTTGCGACCAACCAATGGAAACAATTAAGCGATTTTGAGCTGAATGAAGAGAATATTCGGTTTCTGGAGCAATACTGCGATGAGTTTCTTATCCATGCCGTCGATGTAGAAGGCAAGCAAAGCGGTATTCAACAAAGTCTGGTCCGCACACTCGCAGAATGGGTTACGATTCCTACAACGTATGCCGGCGGAGCGAGATCCTTCGAGGACATCGAGCTGTTTAAACAATTATCGGCCGGAAAGCTGGATATTACGATTGGCAGTGCATTGGATATTTTCGGTGGAAATCTTCCGTATGATCAAGTTGTCGCCTACATGAAAGAGCAGTGAAGTTGAGTTGAAAAAAGTAGCGAACTCTCCATACGAGAGCGTCAGCTACTTTTTTACATAGGAAAGGATGCATAGGATGGCTCTTTGGAAAAAGTTGTACTATTCGGCTATGGTTCTGACGCTGGTCTTAGTTGTTTTGGGGGAGTTGATTTGGCTCCCGGACCCGCTGCGGCTCAGCGCTACAATCTACTGGATTGATATGATCGACGAACTTATCTATGTCCTCATCCTCATTCCCTTACTTTGGATGGCTGGTTCACTGATCCACCTAAGGTCGCACAGACAGCAGCTAGGGATGTGGGTGAGAGCTGCATCCATCATCGTGGCAGGACTGGCCTGTGTCATCATCTTATTGACGGTACCGAAGAAGTTAGAGTATTCGGCAGGAGCATTTATTTTGACCTGGCTGTTGGTTTTGGTGGATTTATTCGTCAATGAGCTGCAAGGGCGCAAGCTGCCTATAAAAAGTATAAGTCTTTTTGCTGCAACGATAGGTTTGATGTTGGTGATGTTCTGGCCGACTAAGTACTTAGTGACGTATCCTGGCTTGACGCTAAATATGAACCGCTATGCACATACCAGTGAAAGTAATGTTCATGGAGACATCTCAGGGGTACTGGTGTTTGAACGTCCCGCATTTCCGATTGATTGGGTATATGCGAAGCTCTTCGCGAAGTATTCATTTGAAGTCGAAAATTTAGGGATGACGTTAGGTGAATACAATCAGGAAGTAAGGCTCATGAAGGCCGATGCGAATGCCGCGGGAAGTGCCGTTGCTTTTCAGAAGGTCGGAAAAGGGAAGGGAATCTCGTCCGACGGTGTTCGCATCACAGCCATTCTCAAGGACAGTCCAGCGAGCGGTCAGATTCAATTAGGGGATGTGATCCAACAAGTGAATGGGCAGGCTGTTACCACAGTCCAAGAACTCACTGAGCGTATGAAATCGGTCAAGCCCAATGATCAAGTGGCCCTCATGGTAATGCGCGGCGGCAAACAAGTCAGCGTGCAGGCCAAGACACGCACGAATCCGGATGATCCGAGTCGTGCTGCCTTCGGCATCCAAGTCGAGAACGAAGTGCAATATGATCTTCCAATCCTTGTGAGTTATCATGATTATTTATTGCATGAGGGCGGTCCTTCCCATGGAGCGATGCTGGCGCTAACCTTGATTGATCAACTCACTCCTTGCGGTGTAACCTATGGCAATCATGTCGCGGGTACCGGAACCATGGAACCGGACGGTTCCATCGGCCCTGTAGGGGGATTGGAACAGAAGGCATACACCATTAGCAGAACGAATGCCGATGTTTTCTTTGTCCCGGCCGCGAATGAGTCGGAAGCGAAGAAAGGGGCGCCGAGCCTGCAGATCGTACCCGTACGCACGTTAGATGATATTCTGAAGTGGTTAAAAGATCACCCGAAACAAACGGCGGGCCAGCTTTCTTGTCCTTAATTTTTTACCAACATTTATGAAAAGTAGGTTCACTTATATGGCAATGAACGATCAAAACATGTATCGGTTCAGTGAATCTCCCATCTGGGAGCTGCAGCGAGCCTATTATGAAGAGCAGGGCATAAGCGCATGGCAAAATAACGAAGTCCCTGAGTACATCACAAGTAATCCGGTGATTGCCACCTCCTATGCGGAGATTATATTTGGTTTTCTTCAAGATCGGGCACAGTTAGGGTCTCTGTCTGAGCCTGTTACGATCGTTGAGCTTGGTGCGGGCTCCGGTCGGCTCGCCTTTCATGTACTGAAGGAATTGTGCACCATGAGAGATTATGCAGGAATGACTCTACCCGCTTTTCGTTATGTCATGACGGATTTGGCGCTCAAAAATTTGGCGTACTGGCAGCAACACCCTAGCTTGCGGCCATTTGTGGAGCAGGGGATCCTGGATTTCGCTCCGTTCGATGCCGTGCAAGATACGGAGCTGAACTTGACGGAAAGCGGCATCAGTGTCCGAAACGGAGACTTGCAGCAACCGCTGCTGGTGATTGCGAATTATTTTTTCGATAGCATCCCGCAAGAGCTGCTCTATGTGGATAATAAGCGAGTTTATGATTGCATGGTATCGCTGCGTTTCACCGATGAGGTCGCTAATGGCAGCGCCGCTGAAATGCTGGAAAGTGCAACAGTTGAGTATGAATATCGGCTTTCTGAGGAATACGAGCAAAAATCATACGCGTACAGCAACGTTATTGCGCAATACACCCAGAAATTAGAAGATTCACATATCCTATTTCCGGTGATTGGTTTGCAGTGTCTTGAACGGTTGAATCACCTTTCGAGGGAAGGATTCGTTCTGCTGACTGCTGACAAAGGAGACCACCGACTGGAAAGCTGGGAGTACTGTGAGCCGCCGCAACTGATCCATCACGGCAGTTTTTCGTTAACGGCGAACTATCATGCCCTGAGCGAAGTTTGGGAGCAAAAAGGAGCTCTGTGTCTGTTTACACAGCATCCTTATCATCACCTGAACATTGGCTGTATGTTGATGCTCACCCATCCAGCCGGGTACGGAAACACTCGTTTAGCCTATCGGCGATTTATCGAGCGTTATGGCCCGGATGATTTTATCACGATGAAAGAATGGCTCGATGGTTATTTGGAGCAGCTGGAAGTGCCTCAATTTCTTGCCTTTTGGCGATTGTGCGGGTATGATGCACAGTTTTTCCTGCAATTTGCAAGTCAGCTAACGGAGCTGCTGCCGATGTGTGAGGAGGGCGTTTACTCCGATTTACGTCTAGGCATTTACCAGATGTGGGAAGGGTACTACCCGATGAAGGAGCAGCATGAAATGGCTTTGGAGTGCGCAGCGCTTTTGTATCAGATGGAGATGTATCAGGATGCCAGTGTCTTTTTCGAGAAAACGGAAGAAGCTTACCATCAGAATCCGGATGTACTCTATGATAGGGCGATCTGCTATTATGAGGTCGGGGATGTCGATGCAGCTAGGCGTTACGCAGAGCTTACACGGAATTTTGCCCCGGAGCATGAAGGTGCTTTAGCACTATTGGTGCTTATAGATTAACTAGCTGTAAATCAGTCGTGCAAGTACAGAGATGGCGATCACATCGGGTAGGATCGGTTTCTCAAGTAATTAAACCAACCCACCGCGCAAACCACGCACATCGTGATGATGCCCATCAAATCGAACCATTCCTCTTGAAGTAACAGCAGGATACCTGGTTCTTTTTTTATTTGCAGAACAGCAAGTTGCGCTAGTAAGCCGGCTATGACGATTTCGAGCCAAGGCATCTTGAAAAAAAACATTTCCATTTTGGAGGAGAAAAAGAAAAGAAGAAATAAAGCCGGGAGCACGCCTGTTGCGATAAAAACGACATTATCCGAAAGTCTGGCCGATAGTAGAATACTGTCGATGCTCATGACTAGATCCAAAGAAGCTATGCTGCTGAAAATCCATAATAATGAGAAATGTTTTCTCATTTGATTCTTGGGCAGTACCATTCGAATCGCAAAAAATAACATGATAGCGGCTGTAAACAAGTTGATATAAGGAATTCGATACGAGGACTGGACACAAGCGATGTAGATGATGCGCAGCAAGCATAAGAGACCAAGAAGGTACAATTTGAATTTACTTCTCAGGCTATATCGGTTAAGGGAATTTTGAATCATAATGGCGTTATCGACATTGGTAAATAAATTGTATATGAAAATAATAAACCAATTTTGCATCTTGGACTTCCTTTCCAGGACATCGGCCTGTCCTCAGAAACTAAGATCATTATATGATTGGAATTCCAAAATAAACCAAAATACTACAGATAGAAAAGAGAATATGAATGGAAATAAAAGATCTTGTACGGATAACTGATAAACTTACTGAGTTTAGCATTCCATATGCGCTAGGTGGAAGCGGTTTATTGCACGCTTTGGAACTTGTGGAGCAGATGAATGATTGGGATCTTCTTGTGGAGTGTCCGAAAGAAAAGCTTACTGAGGCCATTCACGGGTATTCCTGGCAGGAACAGACAAGTGGAGAGGGTCTTTTTGCGAGCGAATATCGGATCCAAGTTGCAACATTATCCATTGATTTTATTGGTTATTTCGCACTGCGGAGCACAAAAGGAATCGTGAAACTCCCTCTTGGGAAAAGGGAAGGGAGTACTTGGCAGGGTATCCCATTGAGCGCGCCCGAAACTTGGTATGTGGCTTATAAAATGATGGGGCGGGAGCCCAAGGCAGAGCTACTGTACAATTATTTGAAAAATATTGATAGGAACGAAGAAATCATCTTAGAGCTTGCAAGAAACGAGATGATGGATGAGTCGATCCAAGCGGACTTGCATCAGCTGCTTGGCTGAAAGATGAAATAAGAGTTTCCATGGGAAATTTTGCAACATTTTTCGAAGGGATAACGTTAAGAGGGTAACGACACATCGAGTCATCTCAAAAAGGGTAAAGGAGAGAATGAGGATGAAAAAATTAGCCGCTATAACATTAACGTCCTTGTTAATCAGCTCATTGGCTTTTAGTTCGGCATTTGCCTTTTCTGATCTGGAAGAGGGTCAATCCGATGCTATTATGGCGCTAAAAGACCGTGGGATTGTAAGCGGAATTGACAGCGAGCACTATGTGCCAAAAGGCAAAATCAGCTATGCGCAAAGCGTGCAAATGATTGTAAAAGGCTTGAATTTGAACATGGATACGATACGTTTCATCAAGCAGCCATTGGCGTCGGACACGTACACGAATGTTCCAAATGATGCTTGGTATGCAGACGCCTTCATCATTGCTCATTATAACGGACTGGACATTCCTAAGGATGTTAATCCGAACGCAACCATTTCACGTGAGCAATTCGGGGATTTATTAGTCCGCGCTCTTGAAACGAAAGGCAATTTCCCGCTTGTTAAAATGTTTATTGTGATCAAGGATGAGGATCAAATTAACATCAATTATCAAGGCACTCTGCAAAGATTGCTGTTGTACAAAATCACACAGTTGGATAGCGACGGCAAGTTCAACCCGAAAGCGGAACTTACCCGTGGCGAAGCAGCCAGCTGGGTTTATCAGGCGATTCAATTTGTAGAATCTCATGCGCAGAACCAGGCTCCGGTTGAAGAGGTCTCGGTAAAGGTTGAGAAAGTGAATGACGAAGTCAACAAAGTGATATTGTCCAAAGAAATGCCGAGTCCCGGATATGGCATTGCTATACAGGCAATTGAGTTCCAAGCAGATGGGCAGGCTGTCATTCGCTATACGATTCAGCAGCCAAAGCCGGGTATGATGTATCCGCAAGTGATTACCGAAGCGAAGGCGGAAACGTTTGTATCTTTCAAATATAAGGCGATCGCTAAACCAGCCGTCTCGCCATGAGTAGTGTCATGCTGCCGCCTTGATTGAGGTGGCGGCATTTTTTGTGCGTCTGTATCACTGTCATTTGGACATGTCCGATGCCAATTCTCTCTCATAGAATATAGCATCCTATTTTCATAGGAGGTGAGAGAGATGAAAGTAAACTACTATACGTTAACTTTGGGCTTGATCGGTGCAGCCAAATTGATTTTGGACGCGTACGGTATGGACCTTATTAAAGATGCGGATATGAACGCGATTGCCAATGGTGTTGCTGCGTTGCTATCTGTCGTTGGTATTTATACAAACCATCAGAAATCCTAATTCATTTCTAGTAGGGATGGATGTGGGCAAGAAAGCTTCGAGCGATAGCTCGGGGCTTTTTTTATCTGAAAATATGTCCAAAGGTTCTTGAATATCGTCATGGTAACGTTTTCTTGAAATGATTATAGTTAAGTTGCGGGTACGAAATGGAAGAAGGGGGATCGACAAAGAAAAAGCGATAAAAGGGTCCATTGGTGTGGGCACGCCTTATTATCGCACGTCGGTAGTGAGACTGAATTTTTGGCGAAATTCAATCATCACTATAATTTTGACACAAGAGGGTCCTGAGATGCAACTACTATAATCTGTGTTTAAATTGAAGGGAGCTTAAAACAGGATGAAAATGAACAACTTGAAAGTAATCGGTTTAACTTGTATATCTTTTGCCATGGTTTTGTCGGGATGCTCGACCACGAAAACAGCTGAACCAGCTGCGGCGACAACGGCACCGGCGGCTTCAACAGCAGCAGCGACTAAAGCGCCAGAACCGGCAAAAAGCGGTGAGAAAATAACGATAAACTTCTGGAATCCTTTCTCTGGTAATGACGGTCCATTTATGAAGAAAATTGTGGATAATTATAATAAATCACAAGACAAATACAACGTGAAAATGACGATTCAACCTAACGGCGACTACTACAAGCTGCTAGATACGGCGATTGCGACGAAAAAAGGGGTTCCTGATGTGGCCATTATGCATCTTGATCAAACGCCTACGTATATTGCCAAAGATTTGCTGCAGCCGTTAGATGAAGTGGCTAAATCCGCTGGTGTAGATAAGAGCAACTTCCCGGCAGCAACAGTGGACTATGCGACCAAAGACGGCAAATGGTACAGCATTCCGCTCGATATTCACCCATTGGTGATGTACTACAATAAAGATTTGTTCGCAGCGGCAGGCATCACGGCTCCTCCAACGAATCGTCAAGAATTTGTTGATGCAGCGAAAAAGCTTACAGATCCGTCCAAAGGGATATGGGGAGCGGCGATGCCAACGTTCTGGATTCAGAACTTCTTATTCCCGACGGTATTATTCCAAAATGGCGGCAGCTTCCTTGATGAGAAAGGAAACATTGCTTACAATTCACCGGCAGGTGTTGAAGCTGTTACCTTCATGAGAAGCTTAACCACGATGAAAGTTTCCCCGCCTACGGTGGCGGCGGACGGCGATTTCAACTTGTTCCAGCAAGGTAAAAGCGCCATGCATTTCAACGGCCCATGGGCGAAAGACGCTTTCGATAAAGCGAAAGTGAACTATGGCGTTGCGCAGGTGCCGCAATTAGGTACAGTGAAGCAAGCTGTTTTCGCCGGATCGCACAACTTTGTCATTCCTAAATCAACGACGGATGCAGCGGTGCTGGCTGGTGTCGGCGATTTCTTGAAATATGTATCGAATAATTCCATCGATTGGGCCGAGTCCGGCCAGGCAGTTGCATCCAAAGTCGTTCGTGACAGCGCAGCGTTTAAAGCGATGACACAACAACAAACGGAAGTTGCCAAAGAATTTGATTATGTGCAATTTGCACCTAAAGTTTTGAACTGGGGTCCAATCTCCGACAGTATTTGGAGTGAACTGGCGAATGCGCTGCAAGGGAAAAAGGATCCGAAAGCGGCACTTGACGATGCAGCTGCGAAATCCACGATTGCGATGAACAAAAAATAATGATGAACGAAGGCAGGCGGGTACAAGTTACCCGTCTGCCATTTTAAAAAAAGGAGGGGAAACCCTTGCCTACAACATCCTCTTGGAAATCAAAGCTGACTTCCAGCTTATTCATACTTCCGTATTTTGCGGCCTTTATGGCGTTTACGCTAATTCCGATTATTTATGGTTTTGTGATTAGTCTAAAACAATATAACCTGCTTGATCCCGTACATCCGTTTGTTGGACTGGACAACTACAAGAGCATTTTCACAGAGGGTACACAAGAAAATGATCTCTTTTTTATCGGCATGAAAGCGACTTTGAAATTTGTCATCTTTTCCGTTCCGTTCTTAGTCCTTGTGGGCTTAGGTTTTGCCTTATTGTTAAATGCACTTCCCGACAAACTGCGCTCCTTCTTCCGCTCGATCTACTTCATTCCGTATGCGGTTTCGGCTACTGTGATGGCGGTCATTTGGAAAAGGATGTTCGATGTTACGGGGGGATTCATCAATTTGCTCTTGGCCAAGATGGGGATTCATGAATTTGACCCGATCCCATGGCTGCTGGATAAACCGTTTGTGTGGATTGCGTTGGTCGTGGCGACACTCTGGTGGACGATTGGTTTTAATATGATTATCTTTGTCAATGCGCTTAACGGTGTTCCAGAAGACCTGTATGAAGCTGCCAGAATAGATGGGGCAAATGGTTGGGATAGGCTGAGAAGTATTACGCTGCCATCGATCCGGCCTGTGGTCATCTTTGTGCTGATTACGTCCACGATTGCTTCTTATAATGTATTCGCTCAGCCGAATCTCATGAGTAACGCCGGGGACGAGACCAAGGTTCTGCTTATGGGCATTCTGCAAACGGCTTACACAGCTCGGGAAATTGGCTCGGCATCGGCGATGGCCATTCTGATGGGATTAACGATCATGATCGTATCGGTCATTCAATTTAAAGTCACGAGCAGAAAGGAGTAGAGGACGTTGAAACCTTTAAAGCTATTTTATGTGGTGTTGGCCAGTGTGTTAGGCATCATATTTATTTTGCCGATTCTGTGGATGTTTTCCAATTCGTTCAAGACCGACGTAGAAGTAATGTCTCCTGTGTTTCATTTATTGCCGCAGGAATTCACTTGGGATAATTTCCATACGATTTTTGTCGGAGGTGACGTCGAGGTTCCGATTTTTCGTTGGATTTTCAATTCGTTTTTTGTAGGTTTTGCTGCGACTTTCTTGGTTATTTTGCTGGACACGATGGCGGCGTACGCGTTAACGAAGCTTGATTTGCCTTTTAAAAAGACGTTAATCGCCTTGTTTGTCGGCTCTTTGATGGTGCCAGGCATTATTTCTTTTCTTCCGCAATACTTGAATTTCAGCAACTTAAATTTGATCAATACGTATTATGTGCTTATTTTGCCTTATTCCGGCGGCGCGCTTGGCGTATTTCTGTTAATTCAATTTTTCCAATCGTTCCCGATTGAGATTATTGAAGCAGCCAAAATGGATGGGGCAAACAAATGGCATGTGTTCACGTCTGTTCTGCTGCCGTCTTCTGTTTCGATTGTGACAACCTTGGCCATTTTCACGTTCATGGGGGTTTTCAACGATTATGTGTGGCCGTTTTTTACGGTGACCGATTTGGAAATGCGCACGCTCACTGCGGGAATTGCCGTTATGGCTACTGGAAGTTTTGTGCAATCGTATGGTAAATTAATGGCACTTGCCACGCTGTCCACACTTCCAACCCTTCTAATTTTTCTAATCGGGCAGAGACAATTTATTCAATCTATTACAGCCACGGGAGTTAAGCAGTAAACAGGCTGTTTCTCGAGGGCGGTGTGGTCAATAATGCGCATGTTTTTTGTGGTGTTCATCTGCTTCCTGCTTGCAGCGGGTTGCACGAAAGGAGCTGGGAAAGAAGGAATGACGAAGACCTTTACAAATCCAATTCTCGATAATGGAGCCGACCCATGGGTGACTTCCAAAGACGGCACTTATTATTATACGCATACGACAGGTAACTCCATTCGAGTGTGGAAATCGCAAAAGCTGACGGGGCTTGCTGACGCCGAATATAAGGATGTGTGGTTCCCGCCTGTAGCAGGCCCTAATACTTCGAACATCTGGGCGCCTGAGCTGCATTATTTGGAGGGAAAATGGTACATCTATTATGCGGCAGATGATGGTCAGAATGAGAACCATCGCATGTTCGTGCTGGAATCAGAAACAGATGATCCGCAAGGCCGATATATCGATAAAGGAATGATGGATACAGCTGGCAGGTGGGCGATTGACGGGACGACGCTGCAAAAAGAGGACGGTTCCTTATACTTCATATGGTCCGGTTGGGAAGGAACGGTCAATGTCAGTCAGCACTTGTACATTGCTCCAATGAGTAATCCTTACACGATTAGCGGCAAGCCGGTTGAAATTTCGAGACCTACCTATGATTGGGAATTGAATGGTACACCAACCATTAATGAAGGCCCGCAGGTTTTGCTGCATAAGAATCAAATTTATGTCATTTACTCAGCGAGCGGCAGCTGGACGGATGATTATTGTTTAGGGATGCTGAGTGCGACGATGAGTAGTGATTTATTGAACCCGGCGTCATGGAAAAAGCACGAACAGGCTGTTTTTTCCAAAACGGATCAGGTATTCGGACCAGGCCACAGCTCCTTTACGAAATCGCCGGATGGCAAAGAGGATTGGATTCTGTATCACGGTGCGAAGACGCAAGGCTCTGGCTGGAATCGCAATGTGCGTATGCAGCCATTCAAGTGGCATCCGGACGGCTCTCCTGATTTCGGAGTACCGATTGCAGAGGGTGTCCCTATTCCTGTACCGAGCGGTGAATAACATTCGAAACATCTCCATGATTGGGGATGTTTTTTTCGCGATTTGTTGAGGGACCCAAAAATATGTCCATGTCTGGTGGAAATAGGTCATTGGATTCAGCAGGGGCAATTTGTATAATGAAGACACACTATGTATGGAGCGAGGGATTACTGTGAGAGGCAAGCTGCGAGCTAGAATTAGCACCATGATCCTTCTGATTCCACTCAGTTTACTAACTATAAGCTGCAGCTCTCAGCCGGATACACAAGGTGATGATGCGGCATCAAATAAGCTCAGAATTACGTTCTGGTCACCATTTAGCGGTGGAGACGGCCAATTTATGGCTGAATTAATTCAGCAGTATAACAATGAGAACAAAGATCATGTCAAAATTGATCAAATTAATAATAATTCAGGTGATTATTATACCAAGCTGTCAACAGCGATTGTGACAGAAGAAGCGCCTGATATCGCAATTGTCCATTCGGCCAAATATTCGCAGTATGCTCCGGCTGGATTTTTAACGGACTTGAATACGCTTGCTTCAGAAGCGGGCGTGAACTGGCAAGATTTTAACCAGACGATATTGAAAAGTACGGTTGCCGACGAGAAACATTACGGAATTCCGCTCGATACCCATCTGGAAGTGATGTACTATAACAAGGCTTGGCTTAAACAAGCAGGCCTTCTAGATGAGAAAGAGAAGCCAGTACTGATGAATGGCGAGGATGGGTTCCTGCAATTTTTACAAAAAATAAAACAACATGTACCCGCAACTGTTACGCCATTGGCTGAACCTAATGTACGTATCGACTCATTTTGGCTATGGTACTCCTTTTATAGTCAGATGAATGTAGATGGTGGGCGATTTTATACAGACGACGAGAAGGAAGCGGCCATTGATAATGCTTCTGCGCTTAAATCTCTGAATTTTGTTAATACCCTATATTCGCAGGGGTTCATTATTCCAAATATTAATGATTCTGTACAAACCTTTTCGAAGGGTAATGCCGCTTTGTTAATTACGGGTGTTTGGGCTACGGGCACGTTTGAGAAAATTCCGGACCTTAACTTCGGTGTTACGAAAATACCGCAAATATACGATCATCCCGCTGCTTGGGGGGATTCCCATACCTTTTCCTTGCCTTATCACGAAAAACCGGATAAGAAGAAGCAAATCGCAGCGCTCAAATTTGCGAATTGGGTTGCGGCGCACGGCGCTAGCTGGGCGAAAGCCGGGCATATTCCAGCGGTGAAACAAGCGGTTCAATCCCCGGAGTTTCAGAGTTTGAAATACCGTCCGGACTATGCAAGCTCCGCTGACGATGTGAAATATTTTCCGAATCACCCAAGACAGGGGAAAATGAATGAAGAGATTGTTCGCGAATTTGAAAAGATGATGGTGGGGCAATCCACCCCGCAAGAGGTGCTGCGTAATGCGCAAAGGATTATTAACACGAATATTCAAATACAGCAGAATACAGCTCCAGACTAAAAAGCAGTGGATCCAGAATCTTCCGATCGTCACCAAATTAATCGTTATCAGCTTTATCCTCATAGCCGTTCCGCTGGGGATAGCCAGTTATTTGACGTTTACGAGTTATTCGGCTTCGATTCAGAAAAACACAGGCAAATATCAAATGGACGTTGTGAAAGAGCTTATGGCTAACATTGATACGTACATGAATGAGCTTAATCTTTTATCCTTAATGCCATATCAATCCCAGGATATTGTGAGATATTTGGAGTCGAATAAGGGGACGGAAACGACAATCTCGTTTGATGATCGCGTAACCGTTGAAGATTTCGCCAAGCGTGTGTATGCCAATGGACGTGTAGATATTTCGGGATTAACCCTGTATCGCTTATCGGGCGGCACTTATACGGCGATGTTAGAGGAGCAAGCGAATTATTCTCTGAAAAAGGTTGAAAATGAACCTTGGTACCCCAAGGTTTCCACGACAGGGAAGGTTGTCTATATCGGCACGTACAACAAGAATGCGTATGATACGACGAATCAGGTATACTCTTTTGCGAGGAAAATACGCAGTGTAGATACCGGAAGAGTGCTGGGCTATCTCGTTTTGGATGTGGATAAAAATATCATTCGCAACAAAATCGAAACGATTTCCAATGACAAGAAAAACATTATGATTGTCGACAGCGAAGGGGCGCTCATATATAAAAGCGCTGACTCTTGGGTAGATTTGGACAAAGTGCAGCAATATCAGGGGACAGGCACAGTTATTTATAAGCAAGGTCAAGATACAGAGCTGTTATCCTACTATACTTCGCCGAATACCGGATGGACGATGATCGAGATGGTGCCGCTCGCGTCTTTGCTCCAGGACACAGTGAATGTGAGGAATTACATCATTCTGATTGGCGTCGTTTGCTTGCTGCTGGCTGTCATTTTGTTTACAGCCTTAGCTTTTCGTATCACAAATCCGATTGGCGAACTGCGAAATCTCATGAAAAAAGTGGTTCTTGGCGATTTGGACGTTTCGATTCCCATTCGAAGCCGGGATGAAATCGGTCAATTAAGCCAATCTTTTAACCTCATGGTTTCGAAGCTCAGTGATCTAGGCTACCGGCTTTACGAATCGGAAATCAGAGAGAAGAATGCGCAAATATCTGCGCTGCAAAGCCAGATCAATCCCCATTTTTTGTACAATACGCTGGGCTCCATTAGCATGTATGCTGAAATTCAAGGCAATCGCGAAGTTGTCAAAATGACAAATAATTTAAGCAAGCTGCTCCGTTACAGCATCAATAGCCACAAAAGCCAAGTACCGCTGAACATGGAATTGGAGCACGTGAAGGGTTACATGGCTATCCAGCAGATCCGCTTCGAGGATAAAATACAATTTCGTGTCGATATCGAGCCTGAATTGCTTGTCTATTCGGTGATTCGTTTCATCTTACAGCCGATCGTCGAGAACAGTATTGTGCACGGTTTTGAAAAAGGAAGCGGGTACGGAACAATCACGCTCACCGGGAAGAAGCAAGATGACACGATGGTCATTATCATTCAGGATGATGGTGCGGGGATGAGTGAAAGCCGGCTGCAGCAAGTGCTTCAGAAACAATTTGATTTTACCCCAAACGAAGAGGGAACAGGCGGGCACGGATTAATGAACGTGCATCGGAGGATTGTGCTTCGTTATGGCCATCCATACGGCATGAAGATTGAAAGCCTATTACACCGAGGAACGACGATTATTCTCACATTACCACTCATCGTAGATGAACTTGAAGGGGGCAAACTGGATGCCTAAGCTCCTTATCGTGGATGATGAAACTATTTTCCGCAAAGGCATTGGTTTAATGATTGCTGATATGCAGTCGGAATGGTCGGTTATTGACGAAGCCAAAGATGGCGTGGAAGCTTTAGAGAAAATTGAAGCCTTGCAGCCGGATCTGATTATTACGGATATTAAAATGCCTCGCATGGACGGCATTCAGCTGCAGTACATTGTGAAAGAGAGATATCCGCATATTTCCTGTGTGGTGATGAGTGGCTATGACGATTTTCAGTACGCACGCGAATCGCTTAAATTAGGGGCGAAGGACTACTTGATGAAGCCTTTCGAACGTGCGGAGCTTTATACTTTATTGGAAAAGCTTCAGGTTGAAATCGCGCTTGAGAAGGAACAATTGACTACGAACAAGAAAGACAAGCAAGTTCAGAATCAAATGCGCCAGCATGTGCTGGCCGGACTGTTGACAGGAAGCATTCCTCATGGAGAAACAGAGTTGCTCGATAATGTCGGCGTACAGTTTCTGCTTCCCTGCATTAGCTGCTTGGTAGCCAAGCTGGACCGTGATTCCGTCACGGATGAAAGGTATTACCAGTTAAATCCATCATTATTTTCTGTGTATATTCAGCAGTTTATCCAGGAGAGCATCGAAAAACCGCTGCTTGGTTATGTGTTTATTTTAAATGAGAATGAAGTAGTCGCGCTTATTAATCACGATGATACATCGGCTTCCTTTGCTGACATCGAGAAATTAACGAATCAAATCCGTAAGGGGATTCGGGGACAGTCCAATTTTACGATCTCATTCGGGCTCGGAAGTCCTGTGAAAGATTTGGAGTCAATCTCCAAGTCCTACAAGGAAGCGGGTTTGGCTCTGCTCTATCGTTTAGTTATTGGCGGGGATCGCCTTCTTTCCAGTGACACAATTGCAGAAATGACAATGGAAAAGCTTGAATGGCACACTGCCGATTGGAATTTACTCAATCAGTATGTCCAAGAGGGCGATTTGGCGAATGTGCATCTTCAAGCCGATCAATTCGTTACCAAGCTATGTCAGCAATGGAGAGATCCCGAGCTGATTCATGAGCAAATTTGCAAAATGCTGCTGCATTTTTACGAGCTGGCAGTGAATTTAACCGTGGTGAAGATGTGGCTGCAAGGTACGGATATGAAGCAGGTATTAATGGAGATTTATTCGATTTCGTCCAGCAAAGAGTTAAGTGAGCGCTGCCAGAAGCTGCTGGGGGATTTGAGTGTGTGCATGGTGAACCGTAAAAAGAAATTCGTGACTAGCCCTGTTGAATTGGTGGTCCGGTATGTGGAAGAGCATTATGCGGAATCCATTACCCTGAATATGATGGCGGAGCTCGTCTATCTCAACCCTTCTTATTTGAGTTCTTTGTTTAAAAGCAAGCAAGGCCAGTCCTTTATCGATTTCTTAACGGAAAAACGGATCGAGAAAGCGAAAGCTATGCTGCTTCACTCCGATGAGAAAATTCAGGTTATCTCGGATTCTACAGGTTTTACGAACATTCGCCATTTCAACCGCGTATTCAAAACGCTTACGAATCGAACGCCGACGGAGTACCGGGAGGGTAGACAAACGAGCTGACAAACGGCTAATCAAAGTGCGAGGGAATTATTTTGCTGGGGCATACTAATGGAAAATGTCCGGCAGGAGGGATTCCGCTTGCAAAGGAAACGCGTTGTAGTGATAGCTTTCTTGTTGACTCTGATCACCGGTTGCTTCTATCGCGCAAACCCTTCTGCTCCCAAGGAAGCGCAGCCAGAAGTTAAACAAGAACTGATAGATGTTAAACAGTATGCTAAACCCGAAGCTAAACCCGAAGCTAAGCGAGATCAGCCACCGACTGTAACTGTACCGACGATTCCACCGGTTGTTTCGGAGCCTAGGGTAAGTAAAGTCACATTGGGAGCTATCGGGGACGTTCTCATCCACAGCGAAATATACCAAGATGCGAAGCAAAAGGACGGCACGTACAACTTTTTCAAAATGTTTGAAGATGTGCAGAGTTATCTGCGTATGCCTGATATTTTGGTAGCAAATCAGGAGACGATGATTGGGGGGAAGGAGCTGCGACTTTCCGGTTATCCGTCATTCAATAGTCCGCAGGAAGTTGGGGATGCCCTCAAGGCGGCTGGGGTGGATCTTGTTACAGTGGCTAATAATCATACGCTGGATCGTGGGGAAAAAGTGATTCAAAGCGCTCTGTCGTACTGGGATCGTCTTGGCATTCCATATACCGGAGCATTCAAATCAAAGGAAGATCAGAAGCATATGCGTACGATGGTCAAAAATAACATCACGTTTTCGTTTCTGAGCTACGCCTATGGCACGAATGGCATCCCCCATCCGAAAGGGAAAGCGTATTTGGTTAATCGAATCGATACCGCTCAGATTGCGCAAGAGGTCGAACAAGCCAAACGTATATCTGACGTTGTTGTGGTGGCTATGCATTGGGGAACAGAGTACGAAACTTTACCGAATGAGAGTCAAATGGCGCTGGCTCAAAAGTTGGCGGACTACGGTGTTCATATCGTCATTGGGAATCATCCGCATGTTTTGCAGCCTCCTGCTTGGGTATCAGGCATTAATGGGCACAAAACGCTGGTTTTATACTCGTTAGGCAATTTCATATCCGCCCAAGGCGGAGTTGCCAAGCGAGTAGGCGGAATGGCGACGATTGACGTCGTCAAGACGACAGGGAAAGAGAAGACCGTTACGCTGAAACATCCGTCCTTTCTTCCGACATTTACCTCTTACCAAAATATGACGCAGTTCAAGGTGCTCCCGGTGAATCAAGCTGTTCCTGTGCAAATTAGGAACGGTACGATTCAGTTTGATCCTATTAAGCAACATATGAGAACATACATGCAGGAGCTTCACTTTATCGGCACGGAATAAAATACCCCTCGAACAGGTGCCGAGGGGTATTTGCTGCTGTGTTAGTTGCTCGGCATTACGAGAGACTTTCGTCATCCTCGCTGCTTGCAGATGATTGCGCCGTACGTGCTTCGGCTAATTGTGCATGCGCCGCGTCCAGCTGCTCCTGCGCACCTTGAATCACCTGACGGCGGTTATTGTTGGCAGTCTGGGCTACGTTCAGATTGTGCAGGGCATCCGCCACGGCATTGTGAGCTTGGATTTCTGCATTTTGTTGTTGATCGGATTGTTGATCTGACATGGAGGAACCTCCTAATTGTTGGAATTTTTCTTCGTTAATATGCCCAAGAACGCAGGAATCATTCACGCAGCGATAGAAAATGTCGTGTGGAAGGAGGCGGAAGAGTTGAATATCAAAAGTGTGAACCATTTTCTTTTTTCGGTTACGGATTTGGATAAGTCAATTTCATTTTATCAAGAAGTGTTTGGTGCCAAGCTGTTGGTCAAGGGGAGAAACTTGGCTTACTTTGACTTAAGTGGCATATGGTTAGCGTTGAATGTAGAGAAAGAAATCCCTCGGAATGAGATTCGATATTCTTATACCCATATGGCTTTTACAGTAGATGAGGCGGATTTCGATGCTGTGGTGGAAAAGCTGAAGCATCTAGGAGTTAATATACTTCCTGGGCGCGAGAGAGATGAACAGGATAAGCGTTCTGTCTACTTCACCGATCCGGACGGGCATAAATTCGAATTCCATACCGGCAGCCTGGAAGACCGGTTAGCCTACTATAGGAAAGAGAAGCCGCATATGGAATTTTATGAGGATGATGATGATGCCAAATAATACGGACTGATCTTGCTAAGCTTTAATGGGGTTAACGCCGATTACTCCCTCTATTTCCAGCGGATAATCCATTTTTATCCATCTAAATGGATTATCTACCGCTATTATCGCCAAATGTGGCTTTATCGGGTTACGGCAGCGAAATTAGGTGGAGCTTGTCCTGTTAATCCGTTCCATGCCGCTAAGAAGCACAGATTAACGTGAGTTTTTCCATCTATTTCGGGAACAATCTGGTGCATAAACATAAAAAGAGGCTGCCATCGGGCAGCCTCTTTGCTGTCTAATTCTTAATCCTGCGAATCGCTATTAGAAGAAGAGGATGAATTGGATTGGAATACTTCTGCCGCTTCCTCTGCGGAGAATTCTGTATCCTCTTGACCAGGAACCGGTAATTTATTTAGTTCGGTAGTCTGTACTTGCGCTTTGGATGCTTGATTGGATTGATTTTGATTTGGCATAGTGACACCTCCTTTGCTCAATAAACAACAAAGAGTAGTATGTCAAAGTTTGGAACTTTCTATACGGATTGTGTGGACATAAAAGAATAAATCAAATCTTGAATGTTAACGAACCGACGCTCTTTCGAGAGCATGTGGTGCACTAGCCGTTTCAATGGGGTTCGTTCCTCGTAATAAGGTGGGGCATATTTTCGAATGTGAATATACGGAAATTCGAGAAAAGGGTGGTAATAAAATGAGGCCAAATCATCCTCACCGTATTGATTCACTTGATCCATAATCCTTGTGACGTCCTGCTCTACGGCATCACCTCTGACAAACCCCAGTGGCGTTGGGACGTAATAGGTTCTTCCAACGATCGAAGCGGCTATTTGATAGGTCACTTGGCGATTGGTAGGGTCATGGGGATTGTCTTCGTACATTAACCATGAGCATGATTCTATAATCGTACGCTGCACCTCCGAAGCTGCATAGTGTGGAGTTTCAAACCAATCGGGACGAAGGCCAGCGGCTTGAAAGGCGGATAAGGCCATATGAAATCTGCCATACGCATAGGACCTCTGAATATGCAGACTGTCAGAAAGGGAAGACCTCGGGTCATCCGGCGGGCAATCCTTGAGGCAGTCCGGATATGCGAATTCATAGCCCTCGCCGCTGATGGATTGCCCATATTGATGGGTGTACCCGTGAATACCTAGTGAAGCCCCGCGAGTTCGCAATGCTTGTAACGTTTCAACAAATCTCACGGAAGTGGCATCAAACGGATTGCTGATGGTGCAGTCATATTGCAGATTCGGATTGATGTATCGGGGAATGACGGCCACATGAAAAGGGATCTTTTGCATATATAAATAATCCGCAACGGCACGTAACTTCATTTGGTTTTCTGTTTTTTCGTAATAACCGCCTGGTCCGACATCTTCAAGCCGCAGTAATGCTTTCACGGTGAAATCCCTCCGCAACGAGTAAGTTGGATACTTCCAATACCATTGTATGTGTAAGTCTTCTGTTTCATTTCGATGAATATATGGGATGGAATCGACGGGGGAAAATGTCGAAATTTGTCCGAAAAAGAAGAATCCTAGCAAAGAGGAAAGATGGTTAAGGTAAGCGGTTTCAATTTTTATTAAAATAGTGTAAACTCCTTTTATATCATAAGGTTAACCGCTTTCCCTTATTTTACGAATTATTAATAAAAAACGTGTTGTAATTTGTTTGTTTTTAACTATAATAGGAAATATGAAGAGCGTTAAACCGGTTTAATTAAACCGCTTTAATGATTAGAAAGTGAATGCTAATTTTAATTGCATAAAGGAGGTGGAAGGATGGCTACCATTGATGATGTTGCCAAGCTTGCGGGTGTTTCCAAAGGAACAGTTTCGAGCGTTTTCAGCAAAAAGAGACCGATTTCTCAACCGGTAACGGATCGAGTACTTTCGGTAGCCAAAGAACTGGGATATTTCCCGAATCATATTGCCAGAAGTTTGGCAATTAAGAAGACGATGATTGTTGGACTCAAGATGCCGATTTCTAAAGAGGGCTCGACGACGCAATTTGAAATTCAAATGCTGAATGGGGTCATCAAGGAATGTACGAAGCATGGGTATCGTATTCTGCTAGACACGCTTCCAGAGCATGAAGATCTTACACAATTTTCAAGCGATCCTGTCGATGGTGTTATTATGTTGAATCCACGTAAGCACGATCAACGCATTGAGCGATTCGAGCAGATGAGAATTCCGTTAGTGCTCGTAGGCAGACCTGACCCCTTGGAGAGTTCAATCAGCTATGTAGATAATGACAATGAGCAGCTTGCCTACGAGGTTGGCAGCTACTTATTGACGCAAGGCCACCGTTCTATTTTATTTTTAAATGCATCAGCGAACATGACGGTTTCAGCCGATCGTGTAAATGGTCTTCGGAAGGCATATGAAGAGCGTGGAGTTTCTTATGATAACGTCCATGTTATGAACTTTGTCCGTCAGCAGCATGCGACACCGATGGATTACGGTTACATGTCTATCTTGGAAATGCATGAACAGATTCCTTTCACAGCGGTTGTGTCGGATACAGACAGAGTTGCATTAGGGATTCTGCGGGCCACCCGTGAACTCGGTATCCATGTTCCAAGAGATCTTTCGATTGTGGCATTAAGCAACGATGTGAGACTAGCCGAAGAGATGTCGCCGAAATTGACTTCCGTTGAGCTTTCTGCGGAAACGCTGGGAGCAGAAGCAGGACGTATTTTGATTCAAAAAATGAAAGATCCGTCAACGGTGGAACAACTTATCGTGGACGCACAGCTCATTGTACGCGAGTCTACCCGAAGTTTATAAGGATTAGACGCCATGAAGAATGGATCATTGTCTATCGTGAAAGCGCTTTATTAACGTTTCGTAAAGGTTAATCCTATAACAACGCATATAACGGAGGGGTACTATGAAGGCCAAAAAAGCGAAAGTCGTTACGTCGATGATGGCGGCTCTGCTTGTCGGAAGTTTAGCAGCGGGTTGTACATCTAACAGCAGCACAGGAACTGAAGCTCCGAAAGCATCCGATCAGTCGAAGACGGAAGGGAATAAGGAAGAGCGTTCTTTGCGAATGATGTCCGGTGTTGTTGGCGGTAAAACACCAGAAGAGAATGTCCTGTTTGAGAAAGAAATCGAACGCTTGACAGGCATCAAAGTTAAGATGGAAAAGCCGGCTTCCGATTATAATCAGAAGCTGATGGCGGCTGTTTCCTCCGGCGAGAAATACGACCTCCTGCAAGTAAGCAAAGAGTTGATGAACACGCTGACTGAGCAAGGTATTCTCATGCCTTTAACAGATCAAGTGAAAGGGTCAAAAACACTTCAAGATCCTGAAGTTTTGCCAACGTCGGAGTGGGATCAAGTGAAAACCAAGGACGGCAAGATCTACGGCGTCTTCAGTAAATTCCAAGGTGGAACGATGCCGATCGTTCGTGCGGACTGGCTCAAAAAGCTCAATCTGCCTGAACCGAAAACGTTTGATGACTACTACAAGGTTCTGAAAGCATTCACGGAGCAAGATCCCGATGGCAACGGGAAAAAGGATACATATGGATTAAGCACTGCTGGTATGTATGAACTGCAAGGTTTCTTCAGCGGAGCCGGCTTGAAACAACGTTACGTGGAGAAGGACGGCAAGCTGGACGTTCCTTATTCAACAGACGCAGCCATTCCGGTCTATGAATGGTTGAACAAATTGTACAAAGAAGGTATTTTGGACCCTAACTTTGCTACGAACGATACAGGTAAAATGCGGAATCTATTCCTTGCGGACCGTGTCGGGATGATTACTTACTGGGATGCTTGGGTTGGCATGCTGAACAATACAAGAAAAATTGCCGATGCGAATACCGTATTTGAAGCGAAGGGCCTTCCAGGAATCGCCGGAGCTGACGGGAAATATATGCTGCGCCGTGGAGATCCGGACGTTTGGGTTATTCCAGTGAATGCGCAACATCCAAAAACAGCTTTTGAATTCATAGAGTGGTGGCACTCCAAAGATGGCATTGTTTTGGGCAGCATGGGTATCAAAGATACGGACTACACGGAAAATGGCGGGAAATACGAGCTTACACAAACAGGGAAAGATCATGCTATGGATCACGGCGTACCTTTCTGGTATAACAAAAAATTCCCGAATCCATTCGGTTTACTTCCAGGCGTGAAAGAAGCGCAGGATCTTGTTTTGAAAAATGCAACGTTGGAGCTGACGCCACCGAAATGGGCCGATGCTGAGAAAATTATTAATGAATATTCCTTCAAAGCAATTCTTGGCGAAATGCCGGCTGCGGATGCCGTGAAGAAAATGCGTGAACAATTAAAATCAGCGAAATTGATCGACTAGTTCATATGGGCAGGGGAGTATGCGCGACATACTCCCCTTACAATTAAAGGCAAGGTGGTGACTTCGTTTGAAAGTTGTATGGAAATTCAAAGCCCTGTACTTAATGATGCTTCCAATCATGGCTTATTTTCTTGTGTTCTCTTATTATCCGCTCGTTCGCGGCTTTATCATTTCCTTCCAAGAGTTCCGATTGATTGGAAACCGGCCTTTTATCGGATTTGATAATTATATTACCGTGCTTAAGGATCATGCTTTCTGGGAAATGCTGCAAAACACTCTGCTGCTAGGCGGAGGCATGCTGGTGATCGGTTTTATCATGCCAATTCTGCTTGCGTTGTCGCTTAATGAGATTCTACAGGCATGGTTTAAAAAAGTGGTTCAGATGATTGTTTACATCCCCCATTTGTTCTCTTGGGTTGTCGTAGGCGGGATGTGGATTCTTATGCTTTCTCCGGACACCGGTATTGTGAATGCGATTCTCAAGCTGGTTGGAGCAGAAAAACCGATTACTTTTATGGCCAGTGCGGATTCTGCCCGTTGGGTCATGGTGCTTACTTCGGTGTGGAAAGAGATGGGCTTTATCTGCATCCTCTATCTAGCGACGATTGTAGCCATTAATCCAGCATTATATGAAGCAGCAAGAATGGATGGAGCGAACCGCTGGCAGCTTGTTCGTTATGTAACACTGCCATCGCTGGTGTCAACGATGAAAGTTGTTATTATGCTGAATGTGCTTAGCATTTTGCGTATTTTTGATCAAATCATCGTGATGCGCAACGGGGCCATTGCCAAGAAAGTGGACGTCATCATGATGTACACGTACCAAAAAGGGATTCTGGAATTTAAAGTCGGTTTAGCAACATCAGCAGGATTTTTAGTGATTTTCGCGACATTGCTCATTACGTTTGTGACCAGAGCGATCATTCGCTATGACGAGGGGTGAAGGGATCTCCATGAAAACAAACAATCTGCCTACAAGCTGGGGAAGCCGGTTATTCGATGGGGTTAATTTATTATTTTTATTCATTCTTCTGGCTACCATGCTTATTCCGTTATTGAATACGTTCGCACTGGCTTTCTCATCCAATTTTGCTTCCATGCAGCCAGGCATCATTTTATTTCCAAAACAATTCAGTGTTGAGGGCTTCACGACGGTTTGGAATCGCATGCAATTGTATACGCCGTTCCTGAATAATGTGATTGTCACGCTTGTAGGGACAGTATGTCATGTGCTGCTGTGCTCGATGGCTGGCTATGTATTGATCCAAAGAGGGTTGCCCGGGAAAAAGTTTATGGTTTCCGCTATTCTCCTTACAATGACGATTCCAGGCGAGGCGATCATGATCCCCGTTTATGTGGTGAACAAAGAGCTTGGCTTGTTAAATTCTTTAACGGCATTAATTATGTCGGGCTTAGTTTCCGGCTTCAGTATTTTACTTATGCGTAATTTCTTCCTGTCCGTACCTGTGGAAATGTCGGAGTCTGCGACGATGGACGGGGCAGGAGCATTTCGTATTTTTATTACCATGTACATCCCATTAGCTGCTGCTGGACTTGCGACGGTGACGCTTTTCGAGTTCGTTAGCCGTTGGAACCAATTCACGCCAGCGCTTTTATTTATTAGCGATCACGCGAAATATACGTTGCAAATCGCCTTGAAATCCTTAATTGTAGATACTGATTCTACATCCAGCAACTTTATTGTCACGACGAATGTAAGGATGGCAGGGATTGTGATTGCACTTCTCCCTCTCGTTATTATTTATCCCTATGTGCAGAAATATTTCGTCAAAGGCATTTTGGTTGGTGCTAACAAAGAGTAACATATATGAAAAAGGAGCGTGGAGTTCGTCATGTCGCAGACAAGCCGAAGAAAACAAGTCACGACTTACCGCAGAGAGATTCATCACAGTGAGGAAAGTACATATGTAGAAGTTCCTTTCGAAATGCCTGAAAAGGTGGAAGAGATTCATGTGCAATTTGTCGTTCAATCTCACGGTGATGCAAAGCCTGTCATTGATCTTGGCGTCAGAGACAGCCATAAAGTGCGAGGCTGGAGCGGAGGGGCTCGCTCCGAGTTTATGATCGGACTAGAGAAGGCGACTCCCGGTTATTTGCCTGGCGAACTGCAAGCCGGGGACTGGGCCGTTCTTCATAACGCCTATAAGGTTCCTGAAGAAGGTTGTGAAGTTACGATCACCATCACGTTCTTTTTTCATACAGCACGCTGGCTTAAAGGGGATTTGCACACGCACAGTGTAAACAGCGACGGCTCTTATACGCTGGAGGAAAATGCGGCGATCATGGAGCAGCTAGGCTGCGATTTCATTGCGATGACGGATCATAATGCGGTTAGCCAAAATTATTCGTATCCTCGTAATACGCCTGTCGTCATGATTCCGGGCATGGAGTTTACGACCAATTTTGGGCATAGCAATTTTCTTGGCGTTTTAGAGCCTATTGATGATTTTCGGGTCAAGAATCAAGAGGATGTTAATCTTCGACTGGCAACGGCACGTGAGCGTGGGGCGAAAATTGTCCTTAACCACCCCCATTGCGATTATTGCCCGTGGGAGTGGGATTTGAATACGGATCACGACTGGTGGGAAGTCTGGAATGGCCCATGGACAGCTCGCAATGAGCGAGCGCTGGCTTGGTGGCAGGAGCAGCTCGCATCAGGCAGGAAGCTTGTTGCAACTGGCGGCAGTGATGTACACCGACCTGAACGTTATGTCAAACATGCCATGCCGTGTACATGGGTTTATGCCGAAACGAAAACAGTGAATGGCATTCTTCAAGGGATCGATAAAGGGCATGTGGTGATTAGTTATTCACCGGAAGGCCCTTTCGGGCAGCTAACTTGTGGTGACTATATGACAGGCGATACCGTATCAAATGACGTGTCTGACAACGTACTAATCATGGTTGAACACATTCGTGAAGGTGACCAAATCAAACTCATTAGTGAACATGGCGTAGAGTTAACAGAAGTTTGCTCTTCAACAGGATCATGGGAACTTGCGGTTGAGCAAAAGGGCAGAGCTTTTTACCGCGTTGAAGTATGGCGTCATTTTGAGGAAGTCGATCTTACCTTAATGGCGATGTTGACGAATCCAATCTATTTTCAGAGGTGAGTGTAGATGACCTATACCGTAATGACATTTAATTTAAGATACAACAATCCAGGGGATGGACAGAACGCTTGGCCGAACCGGATAGACCGGGTTGCGGAAATGATTCATACGCATGCACCACTTATTGTCGGAACACAGGAAGGCTATTACGAGATGTTGAATGACCTGCAACCAAAATTAGCCGAGTATGCGTGGATTGGCGAAGGCCGTTTTGGCGCTCGCGAGAATGAACATTGCGCTATTTTCTACAAGCAAGAGGAGCTGGCTCTTCAGCAGCATGGACAGTTTTGGTTGTCAGAAACGCCGGAAGTGACCGCTTCCATTTCGTGGAACAGCGGTTTCCCTCGCGTCTGTACGTGGGCTATTTTCGAACATAAGAAAACGGGAGAGCGTTTTATTGTATACAACACGCATCTTGATCATCAAAGCCAGCAAGCCCGAGATCTTGGCACGAAAGTAATCTGGGAATACATCGACGCTCATCATAAGGAACATGCACTTCCCGTGATTCTGATGGGAGATTTCAATAGCCGCCCTGCGGATTTACCGATTCGTTTCCTGCGCGGAGAAACCGATCTAGATGGCGAGCAATCCTGGCTAAAAGATGCCTATACCCAGCTGCCTGGTCCGATTGGATGGACAGCACATGATTTTCAAGGCGGCGAAGCAGGGGAGCCTATCGATTATATTTTTGTATCGCCGGATGTAGCCGTGATTCGAGCGCTTGTAGATCGAAGAGAAATTGGCGGGGGTTATCCATCCGATCATTACCCGGTCATTGCTCAGATTAACCTCTAAAAAGAACAACTAGATGACAGTCAGAAGGAGATAGAGGAATGACACTTGAGAAGATTTATGTCGTTTTTAAAACGCATTTTGACATTGGTTTCACAGGACTAGTGTCAGACGTTGTGGGGCGTTATCGCACCGAAATGCTGAAGGATGTTATCGAGATTTGTGATCAAACCCATACGAATGATGAGAATGAAAAATACGTTTGGACCATGTCTGCTTGGCCGCTGCTTCAATCCTTGAAAGGCAGTCAAGAGGAAGAGAAGCAGAAGGCGCTTGCCTATCTGGAGAATCGACAGCTGATTTGGCATAAGCTTCCTTATACGACACATACGGAATTTTGCGGCTTAGAGGAATGGATTCGAGGGATGTATGTATCTGAAGGACTTACTAACCTCTATGGATACGATCCGAAGGATGCCAAAATGACGGATGTACCCGGGCATACCTGGGTCGTGCCGTCGCTCCTTAAAAAAGCAGGCGTGGAGTTTCTGCATCTCGGCTGTAATCCGGCTACTACACCGCCCGACGTTCCTCCGGTGTTTTACTGGGAGGGCCCCGATGGCGAGCGTTTGTTGACGTTTTATTCCAAAGGGTCCTATGGGACGGGCATTTTGCCGCCGGAAGAGTGGACGCATCCCGTGTGGCTTGCGATGATTCAGACCAGCGATAATCACGGGCCGCATGACGCGAGCATTATTGAAGAAATGAAAGCCTCCATTCGTGAAAGCGGTTCAACCGCAGAGCTGCATATCGGCAGCTTGGGCGACTTTGCAGCGGATTTCCTAGCGCGGAATCCGGAAATACCGGTTATTCGCGGCGATATGGCCGATTCCTGGATCCATGGGGTTGGGACTGCGCCGCGCGAGGTGGCAAGGGTAAGAGCGCTTAGAAGCCAAGTTACAGCAGTGGAAAGCGCGGTGGCTGTGAATCATTTTGAGGGTGCAAATCAAGCGTCTGAGAAGAGAGTAAAAGCCTCCATCGATGAAAGCTATGAGCACACGCTGCTGTTTGGTGAGCATACGTGGGGGATGGATTGCAAGACGTTCCTTTTTCCGAGAGTTGCTTACGATAAGAAGTCATTCCTGCAGTTAAAGCAGAGCGAACGCTATCAACGTATGGAACAGTCCTGGGCTGAACAGGTTGATTATTTGAACAAAGCAGAGAGCTCTTTGCAAGAAGCAAAAGCGGAATTGACTAGTGGGCAATGGACAGATAATCAGGCGACTAAGGTGCTGCGAGTCCATTCTAATTTGGGTTGGAGCCGTACAGCCAAAACCTGGATTCAAGAAAGCGATCTTCCTGCTGCTGATGAAGTACTAGTCGATGCGGAAACGGGTGAAGCAATTGCCTTAGAGCGCTCCGAGGGTGGCGCAGAAGCTTATATATCCGGCTTGCCTGCGCTTGGTTATAAGACGCTGAAGTATGCGAAGAAAGACGATCAGACTCTTCTCGTCGAAAATAAAGGAAAAGCGCAAGTTTATTTAACGGAGACGCAGGCTGTTATTGAGAATCCTTTTATCATCGTAAAAGTAGATCGAAACACGGGCTGGATTCAAAGCCTCTGGGATAAAAAGCTCCGGAAGGAATGGATTGACGATCGCGCGGAAGCCGGTTTTGGTCAATATAAGTACGATATTTATTCCAATAAAGAGATCACGCGCTATTTGAAGAAGTACGCCTATCGCTTTTACGATTGGGGTGTACATGACTTTGGTAAAACCGATTATCCGGAACAGCAGAAAAGGCTCACGTTTACTACGCAAGCTGCGGATATTCAAATCTGGGAAAATGGCGGTTCCGTTGGCCTTACTTGCAAAGCAGCTACAGACATTGAAACTTCGACGGAGTATGGCAACGCGAATTCTATCGAGTGGACATTCTCGTTGACCGAAGATTCTCCGTATCTGGATGTTGCCTACAAGCTGCATGCCAAACAGGAAACCCCGCTGGCAGAATCGGGGCATATCGTGTTCCCTCTGAAGCTGGAACGCCCGCAATACAGCATCAATAAGCTGGGCTCAGTCGTGAATCCGCTCACGGATACGATTCGCTCATCGAGCACACTGCTTCATTGTTGTGAGCATTTTGTCGATATTTCCAATGGATTCGCGGGAATGGCGATCATTCCGCTCGATTCGCCGCTCTTTTTTATCGGGAAAAATGGCATGTGGGACTTCGAGCATGCGTATAAACCGGAGAAGCCAGAGCTGCATTTCAATGTATTCAACAATTGGTGGGGGACGAATTTCCCGCAATGGAGCGGCGGCGACTTGCATTATCGTTTTCGTTTGGTCCCTCATGCCGGTGATTGGCGAGAAGGAGAAGTTTGGAAAGTCGCACAGGAGACGATGTCGCAGACGGTTACGATTGCAGCGCCTGCAGATGAGCTCCAACCCATGCAAGATATCCTTCCAGCGGGGCTGGACGGGATGGCCGTTAGCTGCTGGAAAGTTGCAGAAAATGGGGAAGGCTGCATCCTGCGTATTCGTGAATGCACAGGCGTTCGAAGAGAAGTTGAGATTGTTCTCCCGGAGCAGGTCAAAGAAGTCCGCGTTACGAATCTCCTGGAACGCGATCAAGGAAACGTACCATTAAACAATCATCGTCTTCGATTGATAACAAAACCTTTCGAAGTTCATACATTTAGAATTATCAATTAATTGCTATTCTCACATTTACAGCTCGGCGGTTCTTATCGTATGATAAAGCCAATATGGATTGTCAGTGATAGGAACGTTTATTGAGAGGGGCAAGGAATGAAACCGACCATCTACGATGTTGCCCAAGCCGCCGGGGTGTCCATCGCTACCGTCTCCAAAGTTATTAACGCCACGGGCCGAATTAGCGATAAGACGCGGAAGCACGTACATAGCGTAATGGAGCAGCTGAAATACCAGCCAAGTATGGTAGCGGCAGCGTTAACGGGGAAAAGCACTTACACAATCGGACTTACGCTCCCCGACTTGGCGAATCCTTTCTTCGCCGAGATAGCCCGGTCTGTCGAAGATCGGGGGCATGAGCATGGTTTTAACGTGTTTATCTGTAACACCGATAACGATCCGGACAAAGAAGTGAAATATTTATCGCTGCTCTCACAGAAGCGAGTGGACGGAATCATCTCCGCGACTCGAATTCAGAATGATCAGTTTCTGAAAAAGCTGATCCAGCAAAACATTCCGATTGCTCTAATTACGGGCGAAATGCCAACGCTTGCCGTGGATACGGTCATGGTCGACGACTATCTTGGAGGTTTCCAGGCGGGCAACCATCTATTAGAATTAGGTCATAAGCGAATTGCCATCCTCGTAGAGGATATGGATAATATGAGTAACCGGGAGCGAATCAGAGGCTGTAAGCAAGCATTGAGCATCGCCGGTTTGCATGTCGAGGAACGGTTGATCGCTACAGGCGGCTTTTCTGTAGAGACCGGCCAGCAGGCGATGGCCCAACTGCTACAGCTGGAAGACAAGCCTTCGGCCGTGTTCGCTTGCAACGATCTGTTAGCCATCGGCGCCATTCGCGCGGCGAGAGTGGCGGGCATGCAGCTGCCAAACGAGCTATCGGTCGTCGGTTTCGATAATACGATTCTAGCAACTTTGATCGATCCTCCCCTTACCACTATCGCTCAACCGATTCAAGAAATTGGACGCAGGGCGGTTGATCTGTTAGTAGAGGAGATTAAAGGAGAGAAAGTGCTTAAACAGCGGGTTGTTTTGCTGCCGGAGCTTGTTTTACGGAACTCATCTACGTCTTACAATGAGCAATAAATCAGGCCGTTCTACCTTTTTATGTGAAAGGTTTAAAAAGGTAGGATGGTCTGCATTTTTGACATTGGGTTAAGCGCTTACCCTAATATTGCCCATTTGGGCAAGGTGCTATTATCTAGAAGGAGGTTATAGGATGAAAACTTTGTTGATTGCAGAAGGAACCGTAACACCGAGCTGTTCGAAAAGCCATATTACTTATACGCTTCATCTGCCAAGAGATTGCCATGAACTTCATGTAAAGTTCGCTTATGATCCGAAAAAGCTGGAGGATGAGGCTCAAGCGGAAGCGTTGATTCGCGAAGGGCTTAACCAATACATCTTGGAAGAACATAGGGCTTCCTACAACTGGCGGGAGTTTCTACCTTTGCAGAATTTATTGACATTATCCTTCGATGATGAGCATGGTTTTCGAGGCGCGGGTCATCGCCATGATCCTGTCCAGCACCTTACGGTTACTACTACGGAGGCATCTCCCGGATTTACGCCGGGTGTTTTCCCGAGGGGGCAATTGAAGATCATGATTAATGTTCATTGTGTTGTAACTGAGGAATGCCGCTATCGCTTGCAGGTATGGGATGGAGGTGAAGACGCATGAAGCAATGGCTGCCATTTGAGCTGCACTGTCATACCTTTCACAGTGACGGCAAGCAATCCCTGCTAGAGCTAGCTGAAGCAGCCAGAGAATTAGGGCTGCGGGGAGTCGCGCTAACAGATCATAACACGATGACAGGTCTCTCGAATCGTGATGAGGTCGTGGCCGCAACAGGGGTCGAGGTAATCCCGGGATTGGAATGGACCACTTTCTTCGGTCACATGCTGACACTCGGATTGTCCGAGTATGTTGACTGGCGAAATTTAAGCCCGTTTCACATCCATAGAGGCATAGATGGTGTTCATCGCCAAGGCGGGCTTGTCGGGCTAGCGCATCCTTTCCGTGTCGGCAGTCCAATGTGCACAGGATGCTACTGGGAATTCGAGGTTTCGGACTGGAACGAGATCGACTATATTGAGGTATGGTCGGGATTATTTCCTTCGATTCGGAGAAATAATGCACGCGCATTCGGTATGTGGACGGATCTGCTCAATCAGGGCTATCAGATTGCCGCGACCAGCGGCAGAGATTGGCATGTATCCGATCCGGTTTCAGAGCCGATTTCGGCGACTTATTTAGGTCTTAACGATTCGCTTGTGGCAAGCTCAGGTATTGTCGCAGCAGCGCTTGATGCGTTGAAGCGCGGAGCGGTCGCGGTTTCCATGGGGCCGATGCCGCAGCTCCGCGTAGGTCAAGCCGGCAGTGAAGGTGCGGATATCGGCGATAGGTTTCCAGTCAAGCCGGGTGATCTGACGGAAGTCACGATTGGCGTCGATTTTACAGCAAGAGAGGGCCACTGGGAGCTTCCGGATCATCCATTAGAGATGAAACTGGTTAGCAACAAGGGGGAACTTGCCGTATTAAAACTGACGCGAGACCAATCCCAACTGACAACAGAGCTTGATTTAACGGGCGTAACGTGGATGCGAGCGGAGATGTCAGGTGTTTTTTGCAGCGTTAATACGTTAATCGGATTTACGAATGCGATTTATCTCACAGAAGGGAAGTGAGTCCTAATGACGGGAACTATGGGTATCTGGACAATCAGTCATAGTGAGCTGCTATTGCGCATGGTTTTGGCCGTTATTATGGGAGGCGCAGTTGGCATTGAAAGAGAATGGCATAATCACGCCGCAGGATTCCGAACGCATATCCTCGTCTGCTTGGGCTCAACGACAATCATGCTGCTTTCGATCTATGGGTTCTCTCAATTTGCCAATGAACCGAATGTGCGGTTGGATCCCGCACGCCTTGCAGCCCAGGTCATCAGTGGAATTGGCTTTATAGGTGCCGGCGCAATTCTGCGCAATGGTTCGACCATCAGCGGTTTGACGACTGCGGCATCCATTTGGGTCGTCGCTGGCATAGGTTTATGCGTAGGTGCCGGTTTTCTCTACGCAGCTGTTTTCTCCACCATGCTCCTGCTGATCTCTCTTTTTGCCCTTAATAAGTGGGAAAAGTACGTCATGCGTAACCGAAGAAATCATGAGATGACCATTAAAACCCTTGATAATCCTACCGCGCTTGGTCAAATTGCTACGGCGCTCAGTAACGAGGGCATCCAAATTGTAAATGTTAAAATGATGCGAAAAGACGCTGCTGCAAATACTGGAGACGCCTCAACCCTCCAGCTGCAATTTGTCTTGAACGTGCAGAATCCAGTCAAACTTATGGAAGCCATGGAAAAAGTACATACCTTGGATTTTGTTATTTGGACTGAGTCCGGAGGAAAATCATTGGATATCACGTATCAAGGAGTCAGACAAGTACATTAAAGAGGAGGATAAAATAGATGAATTCATTTCCACGAATGACAGCCCACACCGGCTGTATGGGCACACCGGATAATACACTCAAATCCATCGAAGCCGGATTAAGTTGCGGAGCCGATATCCTGGAAGAAGATGTTCTCGTTACCGCTGACGGGATTCTTGTTCTTTCCCACGATGATAACGTTCATTTGGCAGACGGTACGGAATGCTGGATCTCTCAAATGAGTTATGAACAACTGCATAAATTAGAGGTTAAAGCCCATAACGGGGCTCCTGGCGAAACCATGCGCATCCTTCCTTTGGACGCTTTGCTTCCTTACCTGCAGAAGTCTGGTGTGCGGATGAATTTGGACCTTAAATCAGATGCTTGTGTAGAGCCCATATCGGCATGGATTGAACAGAATCAACTTCTAGAACAGGCTTTCTTGTCCGGCTGCGAGAAAGACCGTGCCCAGCTTGTTCAGCGTGTAAATCCGCGTCTACGCAAGCTGTTAAACGTCGATCCTGCTGTATTTATGACAGATGCTCCTTATATGGAGGTTGCTCATCAAATTTGTAAAGATGCCTCAGCCTCGGCCTGTTTCGGGCTTAATTTGAACTATCGCGTGGTTGCACCTGAACTGCTGCCAATCACAGCGGAGTATGGGCTGGATGTCTGCATTTGGACGGTCAATGAGGTAGAAGAGATAAAGCATTTTATTCAAATGGGGGTTCACTCGATTACCACACGCAACATTGCTACCCTCGTCCAAATAAAAACGGATCAGCAGATATAGAAAAAGAAAACCTCCCAAACCACAGTCGTGGTAAAGGAGGTTTTTTACTTGTTCTTCATGACCTGAATCATGTTAAGGAGATGGGTTCTTCCAGAATGGACTTTAAGGGTTGTCCTTCTTTGTAATACAAATGAGGGGACAAAAGAATAAAAAAGATATGAACATCGCCATAGCCATGCGCGGCTAGCAGGTTATTCATCTCTTGCGCAATGCGGTCATGCATTTCCTGATCTCTTGGAAACATGAGAATTTCGAGCGATTGCGGTGAATTGCTAAGCTGTTCTACGAGTAGAAGCTCGATTTTCACCTTTTGCGGCAAGACGCCGGTTATCTTTGAAAACTCCTGCACCACGCTAGTTGAGATCGAAGAAACAAAGTCCTTCTGAAATCCTTTGAAACGGAGAAACGGCATGCTGATTCCTTCTTTGCATAGTTGTTAGCGAATTTAATCATTCTATTGAAAACTAAACATAAAAACAAAACCTATTTTAGATGAAATCATTCTCAGATCTCGATAGGTCGTGTGAACGATCTTGTACACTTAATCGTATTATAGATGTTCAGATAAGTTTAGGAAAGTAATTGGCTGAATGAAAAAAAATGAAGCTCGGAGGTAATCCTATGCCAAGAACCGTTGAATATACGAGTGACAGCCTCATTCTGCATCTATCAGGATTAACAAGCGCTGCCGCGTTAAAACGTCAAGTCGATATCCCTTTCAAAAACATTAAGAAAGTGTCGATTGAAGATTTCCAACTATCCATGTTTCAATTCCGGGTGGGTACTTCGGTAGCCGACATTCGAGAAGGACGTTTTTTGATTGGGAATAGATGGTGCTTCATTTCTTACGAAAATCACAAGGATGTCGTCGTCCTTGAACTGGAGGATCATGAATTTGGCAAAGTTGTGTTTCAGATCGATCATCCGGAGGAAATCAAGCAGCGTATTTTGGAGCAATCGGTGAAATCATAATTGAAAAAGGAGAGAGTTCAAAGGAATGGATATTCCTTGAACTCTCTTTTTTTAGTAAGTAAACCTGATATATAAGGGATTAATAATGTCTAGCTGTTATGTAGCGAGTACTCCAGTAACCAGTGTTTAAAGACGAAATGACAACGCCGGAGCTCTTCGTGTTACTTATGAAATTACCATTTCCAACATAAATGCCTACATGATCGATTTGGCCAGGCTTGCTCACGCTGAACATGACGAGGTCACCGATGGCTAATTGGCTCTTGCTTGGAACGCGGGAACCGAAACTCGTTTGAGCTTTGGAGCCCCATGGAATATTAACGCCATTTTTCTTAAATACAAATTGTGTAAATGCGGAGCAATCAAAGACGAGATGCGCCGGATCTTTTGTACCGAAACGGTAAGTTACTTTACCGATATAAGATTTTGCTGTATTTACAAATTTATGACCGTTCGTGGCATAAATCTCTTGTGCCGATGCAGAAGCAGGCATTGACACCCCAACCGTCGAAAATAGTACAGAAAGCGCTACCGTGGTAGATATAACTAGTTTTTTCATATGTGATGACACATCCTTATTCCAAATTTGGTAGTAAAAAGCCTTTATGGGATAACTGTACCATAGAAAATCATGGTGGGCTTTAGTGGATTAATGGGTACGAAGGGTTTATTAACCATGGTAATTGTTGTGATTAAATTTAAACGTAAGATAAGATAATGAATACGTTTCGCTAAGAAAGAAGGATGAGATACCCTATGATTCAATTGCAAAATAAAGCCGTGACAGTTTTCCAAAGCGCACTGTTTCAAACCACTTCGACCGTCATACAAACGAATGAAATGATCATCGTCGTGGATCCCAATTGGCTGCCGAATGAAATTGAAACCATCCAACATTATGTCCAATCCATCCAGGGGGAGCGGGAGATTTATCTGCTTTTTACACATGGAGATTTCGATCATATCATTGGCTATCAGGCGTTCCCGGGCGCGAAAACAATCGGAAGTTTGGCCCTCCAGAATCACCCCAAGAAAGACCATAAGCTGAAGCTTATCAGGAACTTTGACAACGAGAATTATGTGATCAGGAACTATCCGATTCTATTTCCCGAGCTGGATATCGTGATCCAGGAGGACGGTCAGCAGTTGCAGCTGAGAGAAACGACATTGACTTTCTACTTGGCGCCAGGACACACGGCAGATGGATTAATGACGGTAGTTGAACCCTTGGGCATTCTGATTGCAGGGGACTATTTATCGGATTTTGAATTGCCTTTCATTTACGATAGCGCGAAGGCGTACAGTCAGACACTTGATAAAAGTAACAGAATCCTCGAGCAGCATCATGTTCAGCTATTGGTCCCTGGTCATGGCTTAGCCACATCCGATCAAGGCGAAATGAAGAGACGCGTAGAACTGGCAGCCGATTACCTGGAAAGGCTCCGTCAGTCTGTTATCGCGAACGATGAATCGGCACTAGAGGCGCTTAATCAAGAGCATGCTTTTCCATCTTCCTTCACGGAAGAGTGCCATAAAGAAAACGTGAGGATTATGAAACGTGAATATTTGTAGTCCAATCTTATGGAGGTTCACATTCTGTTTGTGGAGGAATTGAAATGAGGACTGAAAAAGAGATGCTTGCACTCCTTCTAGGGTTTGCACAAGAGAGCGAATACATACGAGCGGTCATCATGAACGGTTCACGCGTCAATCCGAACGTTCCGAGGGATATTTTTCAGGATTATGACATTGTGTACGTGGTGACCTCTTTGCAATCATTTATTCAAGATCGCAGCTGGATTGACCGCTTCGGGAATCTTATTATCATGCAAACACCGGATGAGATGGGGGAGGAAGTTTCAGAACCCATACATAAATTTACATTCCTTATGCAATTTACGGACGGTAACCGAATTGATTTATCCTTCTACGAGGCAGACCATATCTCAACTTGGCATAGAGACAGTTTGAGCGTACTGCTGCTGGATAAGGATGGAATTATCGCGCCATTTGATGAACCAAGCAACCGCGACTATGTGACGCAGCCTCCTACTTCTGCTCAATTTGCGGGCTGCTGCAATGAGTTCTGGTGGGTTAGCACCTATATAGCGAAAGGATTATGGCGCAGAGAGCTTGCCTATGCGAAATTCATGTATGAGCACCCCGTGCGGGATATGTTAATCAGGATGCTTCAATGGCAGATCGGAATCCAAACGGATTTTGCTGTTGACTCCGGAAAATGCGGCAAATATTTTGAGAAATATCTTGCACCCGCTCAGTGGTCGGCATTTGTTCAAACCTATCCAGATGGGGATTACGATCATATGTGGCAAGGACTGTTTATCATGTGTGAGCTTTTCAGGGAAACAGCCAAGGAAGTAGCTCGCTATTGTGGTTATGCCTATAACCTGGAGGAAGATGAGAAGGTTACAGCCCATTTGGCACATGTAAGAGAACTTCCTGCGAACGCGGAAGGGATATACTAGGATTAAAGTCGGATAGAGCGGAGGGCGTCTATGAAAAAAGTGTGGTTAGACACCGATATCGGCGGAGATATTGATGATGCTTTATGTTTGGCGTACTTGCTCGGACAACCGGCATGTGAATTGGTCGGGCTATCGACCGTTGGAGGTGAAGTTGAGCAAAGAGCCATGATTGCCGATAGCATCTGCAAAGTCGCTGGCCGTCATATTCCCATCTTCGCTGGTGCGGACAAGCAGCTCTTACCTAGCGATCTGTATCCCACTCCTGGCGGGGCTGTCAATTTGTCTCTTTTTCCGCATGACACACACTTTCGTAAATATGAAGCCGTGGATCGCATGCGCATGGCGATAAGAGCACATCCGCATGAAATTTCTCTCGTTGCCATCGGACATTTAACGAATATCGCACTGCTTTTCTCCCTAGATCCGGAAATCCCCACGTTGCTCAAAGAATTGTTTATCATGAGCGGCGTATTTTCGGAGCCGTTGGAACAAAGTTTGAATATGCCTCAAGATAACTGGAACGCATGGGTTGATCCCCACGCTGCGGCTATTGTTTACCACGCAAACGTTCAGCATATGAAGACATTCGGGCTTAACGTGACGACCAAGCTTGTCTTAGAAAAGCAGGAAAAAGAGGATCTTTTTCACACGGATGTGATGAGAGCGGTGGAAAGTTTCGGATCTCCCTGGTTGGCGGATCACCCGATGACGTTCCATGATCCATTGGTGGCCGCCTGCTTATTCGAGCCAGATCTTTGTGACTATCAAAGAGGGCATATCGAGGTTGATTTTAAGCATGAGCAGAAGCTTGGGATGATGAGTTTTTGTGAAAGGGCAGATGGTAGACATGTAATAGCTTCAGCCGTTGACCGCACGCGATTTTTTGAACATTATTTCTCGGTGGTGTGTGGATAGTCATATCGGGGGAGGGCGCAGTATGCATGAACTTGTTGGTACGTGTAACCTATGCGGTAAACCGATTTATTGCCGAGAAGGGTTTTTGGACGGAGTTATTTTGGAGGACAAAAGTCTCGTTTGTTTTGAATGTTTGGAACTTTCGAAGCCGCGGGAGCCGTCGGAGTAACCATGTATATTTTCGTTATCTTGCTGTCACATTCGAGAATACGTACAAGAGCTTATTTTGGAGTTATACTGTTTGTTGACACAATTCTCATAATGGGGAGACTTACAATATGCCTGAAAACCTCTTGTTAAGCGTAGAAAATTTGGATTGGAATTTCATTCAGCAAATGCTGGACGAAAACGGTTATGCGAAACTGCCCAGTTTGTTACAAGAAAGTGAATGTCGAGAGCTTATCGACACTTATGAAGAAGAAAGTCTCTTTCGAACGACGATCGACATGTCTCGGTATCGCTTTGGGATTGGAGAGTACAAATATTACAATGCTCCACTCCCATCTTCGTTAAAGAAGCTGCGTGAAGGATTGTATCCGGAGCTTGCTATAACTGCGAATCGCTGGCTGAAACAATTAGGACACGATGCTTCATATCCGGCAACACTGGAAGAATTCCTTGAACAATGTCATCAAGAGGGACAGAACCGTCCAACCCCACTGATCCTGAAATATGAAGCAGGGGGGTATAATTGCTTGCATCAGGATTTGTATGGGAAAGTATTCTTCCCATTTCAGGTCGTGTTCGCTCTTAATCAAAAAGAAGAGGATTACACAGGCGGTGAATTCTTATTGGTGGAACAGCGACCGCGGGCGCAAAGCCGTGGGCATGTCATAACCTTGAATCAAGGGGAAGGTTTTATTTTTCCAACCAACCATCGTCCCGTATTAGGAACGCGTGGTTATTATAGAACAACACTCAGACACGGTGTAAGTACGGTAACTACAGGTACAAGGCACAGTTTGGGTATTATTTTTCACGACGCGAAATAGAAAATAACACCTAGACTAGGGGCCTAGGTGTTATCTATTTTCATCAATTTGGTACTAGTTTAATGTAATCAAGTGACAGATGGTAGGCTGAACTTGCGCCATTTTTACCTGCAACGTTAAATTTGAAAGATTTATCGCCTGCCGAGCTGAAAGTGATATTGGCGACATTCAGTTCCACATAGTTAAATCCTGTTGAGTATAAATCCTGAACCAAACCATGATTTACACCGTTTACCGACAATTGGAACTGCCCCCTGTTGGATCCCTTTTTGACGCCGACCCTTACACTATAGCTGCGTGCCTCGGGCACATTCACCGTGTATGTCACGTAGTCATTGACGGCATTGGCTCCCAGCGCGGTTCCAAATCCACCGCTCAAACTGAGGTCTCGACCGGATCCATTTCCAAACATCGTGTGCTTGTCGCCTGGGGTAGCGCTTACAACTAAATTTTCTGTTTCGTATCGGCTGCTTTGAACGGAAATATTATCAAATTTGGCCGCTGAATCATAAGTTCGAACCCCTACGCTCCCCCCCTTATAGGTGGAGTCCGTCACACTAATCTTAGGTGTCGTCATATCCCCAACATAAACTTTAATGGAATCATCTTGTGCAACAATTTTAACATGATACTTTGAATTAGCCGTTAAGCTCATAGAAGCAGTGGAAAGCGATGTCCAGTTGTTGTTTGCTTTTCCGATAAGAACCTGCTGATTTGGAACATCGAGTCCAGCATAATAACCTTGGTAAGCATCCGCACCAGTTCCAGGATTGGATACCCTGAATACCAGACCCGCATTGCCGGTTGACCCCGGTGTCACATCAGCTTCATAAATCACATCTGAGAAGCTGGTATCCAAAAGAGCCTTGGCCCCCGGATCTGATGTTACACTATACTGACCGCCAGCTACGGTCCATGCACCGCCATATCTTGTCCAACCTGTATCATTACCGTCATCAAAGTTATCTTCTACGGCCATTTCGACTGGCTTAATCGTATTATCAGCATTGAACTCAAATTTATCTAACGCAAGTACGCGTTGCGAACTACTCAAATAACGTTTATGGTAAAAAATATACCAATCATTTGTTGTAGGTGATTGAACAATACCATTATGACCGGGGCCATCTGCTGTTGTCGTATCTGTATGCAGCATAATACCTTGCGGTACAAATGGTCCTGATACAGAGCTCGACGTTGCATACATGACTTTATAAGAGGAATCTGCCCATACACCGGCAGCATAAGTCAAATAGTAGATCCCGTTTCTCTTGAACACTTTTGGCGCCTCAAAATAATCATTATCTCCCGTTTTAGCGGGCGTAACTTTCTTATAGACGGTTCCGTCGGGCCATGTTCCCAGAGACTTCATGTCAGCGTTCAGTTTTACAACATTACACTCACCCCAGCTGCCATAATACATGTATGCCTGACCATCATCATCTATAAATACATCTTGATCCATTGGACCTGCACCATTTCTTACAACATTAATAAGGGGGGCGCCAATCGCGTCGGTATAAGGACCTTGTGGATTATCAGCGACTGCAACGCCTATACCGCCTAATTGTCCATCGCCATTGATAGCGTTAGCAGCAAAATAGATGTAATATTTCCCATCACGATAAGCCCCGCTCGGTGCCCACAATGAATGTTGCAACCATGAGATATTGGCCGAACTTATGACATTTGAGTATTTGGTCCAATTGACCATGTCAGTTGAAGAGAAGATGTCCACCGATTTTGCGCCAGTGCCGGATTCACCAACTTGAGTCGAACGAGTCGGATACACCCAATATGTGCCATTATAGATCTGTACATCAGGATCTGCATAATAGCCATCCACAAATTGTGGTCCAGCGTGAATCGGAGCAGCATTAGCTAGTCCCGGTAACGATACTATCAAGCAAAATACAATCGAAACGCAGAACAATACCCAATTAGATTTTTTTAATTTTCCCATGAAATAACCTCCTTTTTAATTGACAATTTCATATCTTAGTTGAATTCTTTTACTTCGAACTTGTAGGGAAGCGCTTTCAGATTGATCGCTACAAATTGGCCACCTCCTAAATGTGATACGGGAGAAAACTCTGTTGGAAATTTTATGCAGAGATCTCATGTGAAAAATTATACGCTCATGGATTTTTATTAAAAATGTAATTTGATAAATAATTTTTGTAAAAAATTTAAATTTATGAATAAGGGAATCTCATCGGAGAGAGAGGACCGTACATAAGTAAAAAAGGCTGGCTCGTGTTTGGGTACGCAATCATCACCTTGACGTAATTAAATAACTTTACTAAACTTGATTACAAATAGTAAGTATTTAAAGGGGGCTTTCCATGTCTGCGAATCTGCCTAAGGATATGAAGATTGGCATCATCAAATTGTTTGTCTCCGATTTAGAACGTTCCATACGCTTTTATCAAGAAACGGTCGGTTTGCGCCTAGGCAAGACAACATCCACATCCGCTGAATTGACGATTGACGGCATTAAACCCTTTGTAATACTGGAAGAAATGCCTGATGCACAGATTACACCGCGCAGGTCGGCTGCCGGGCTTTATCATTTTGCAATTTTGCTGCCGACTCGTAAAGATCTTGGTTTGAGTTTAAAAAATTTGATTCAATCCGGCATCCATATTGGTCAAGCGGATCATTTGGTAAGCGAAGCTTTGTATATCACCGATCCGGATCATAACGGAATTGAGATTTATTGTGATCGGCCAAGAAGCACATGGCGCCGCGACGCCGAAGGAAACTACATCATGGCAGCAGATCCGATAGATTGGGAAGGCTTGCTGCACGAAGCAGAAGGTGCGGTATGGAGCGGTTTACCTGTTGGTACGGTGATGGGGCATATTCATTTCCATGTTAAAAATTTGCAGAAGTCTAAGGAATTCTACTGCGATATCCTAGGTTTTGATGTGGCGGCTGATGCTCGCATGGCAATGAAAGCCTTGTTCATCTCCGCTGGTGGCTATCATCATCACATCGGGTTAAATGTTTGGGCAGGTGAGGAGGCGCCATTACGGCCTGCAAATGGCACAGGGCTGGATTATTACACCTTAGTGTTTCCTGACGAGCAGACCCGTAATGAGGCCGTCGAGCGCTTGAAGCTGGCGAATGTGCAAGTGAGTGAGATCGATAATATCTTAATGGTAAAAGATCCGTCCGGCATTCCACTGAGATTGGGATACGAACAATAGAGCCAAGAGAAGCAGATGCCGGGGGAACCCTGCCTGCTTCTTTTTTATTTAGAACTACAATCCACTAATTTCACCGCAAAAGCATATTTAAGCAGTTAGTGGGAGTACGTTTCGATATTTCGCCCCCAGTTCCCCTTCCGCGCAAAATTGGCCTATTTCACAGAAATAGGGCCCTGTAGTTCCCCTCAGCCGACTCACAGCCTCGGCCCGGCTTTGCCGCGAGCATGCGGCGGCACATAGATGAACCTGAGGGCACTATTTGTGCCCTCAGGGCTGTTCTAGAGCTTTCCGGGGAACTACAGGGCCTTATTTCTAAGTATTTGCCCGAGTATCAGCCAAATACTTAGAAATAAGGGCCCCCAGTTCCCCTTCAGCGCAAAATGGGCCTATTTCACAGAAATAGGGCCCTGTAGTTCCCCTCAGCCGAGTCACAGCCTCGGCTCGGCTTTGCCGCGAGTATGCGGCGGTACATAGAGGAACCTGAGTGCGTTATTTGTGCGGCTCAGGGCTGTTCCAGATCTTTCCGGGATCTTCAAGTGACTTATTTCCAAGTATTTCTGGCGGAGTATCAGCCACCCCTCTACATGCACCGCAAAAGGTACAGAAATTAGTTCCAGATTGTCCCTTGCGCTTCGGACGAACCACGCATACTTTAGCATAAAGGCAGGCATGTACAGAGGAGGAGTCTTTCATGCGTCGAGTTGCTAGTAAGTGGTCGAAGTTCGCTGTTCTGCTGCAGCATTCCGGTGTCGCCAAGCATATTCCAGCTATGCGTCGGTATAGCGCAGAGAACCTTGCCGCAATGCTTCGTCAATTTCAATTTGTCGTAGCCAAACCAATCGTTGGAACCGGCGGGAGCCGTGTGATGAAAATTCAACGGGCAGGCAGCGGATTCATGCTTCACAACGCGGGTACGAAAAGAGTGTATAACTGGAATGAGCTGCTGCAAGCCATTCATCGCATACGCCAGAACCGCCCGTTGATGCTCCAACAGGGCATACATTTGACTACCATCGATGGTAGGCCCGTGGATTACCGGGTCAAGCTGGCCAAAGTGGGACGTACTTGGGAGATTCGTGCGGTTGTGGGCCGGTTAGCGCGTCCAGGACTGTTCGTCACGAACCTGTGTCAAGGCGGTACGCAGCTGAAAGGCAGGCATGCCGTACGTCGAACGTTCCCTGCTGCGCTTGTCAAATCCAAAATCGACACCATGGTTGGTGTTTCCCGGACATGCACCATGTTATTAGAGGCCAAATATCCCGGAATTGGGATGCTAGGGTATGATTTTGGTATCGATAATAGGGGAACTGTCTGGATTTTTGAAGTGAACACAAGACCTCACTAATATTGGCCTCATGCTCCAGCCCACACGCCTTATTCCTGAGCGCATACCAATATGGTAGGTGCATGACTACTTACAAGTCACAGGAGGCTCATAGCCATGTATAAAATAATATGTCATTGGAGCCGTTTGGATTGGCATTTTCCTCAGACTGTGATGAAGGAAGAATTTGAAACGAAGCAAATTTGGAAAAAGGCGATTCCCGCCAGTGTGAAAGTCGATCATCAAGGACAATATTATGTTTCGGTTCCGCGTTGGTCTCCCGATATTCCTGCAACGATGAATCGCATTGTGGTCAAGGAAGATAAGCCTCTGCTTGAAGCTTTTCCAAGTTGGGAATGGAATGAGGTCGGCGATAGTCCCTCCCTGCAATCTGTCCTCGGCTTTGAAATTGATGAATATAATCGCATGTGGCTGCTGGATCAAGGCAAAATTGCCTTCGAGCCTTCGCAGGAGGGATCTCAGAAGCTTGTGATTTGGGATATAAGCAGCAATTCGCTGATTGATACGATCGTAATACCGGATGAGATCGCACCGTATCGGACTTCCTTCCTCAATGACCTCGTGGTAGATAACAAAAATGGTTTTGTTTATATCACGGATTCTGGATGCGGGCACCCGGACCATCCCCTACGCGGCGGCATTATTGTATATAACATGAAAACCAAATTGTTCCGGCGTGTGCTCGATCGGCAGTTCAGTACGCAGGATTTCCCGGACTTTCATTTTCAAATTGACTATAAGCCCGTGTTTAAGAATAAACCGCTACGGATCGGAGTCGGCGGCATTGCTTTGTCAGGGGATCGTTCTACACTCTACTATTGTCAATTAACTGGCCGCAATTTGTACGCGGTTCATACGAAACTATTACGCAACGAGCAAATTCCGCTCGAACAAATAAATGGCTCCGTGCAGGTCCTCGGAAGCAAAGGGACAACGACAGACGGGATGCATGCAGATAATCGGGGCAATTTGTTTTATACGATGTTGGAGGGAAAAGGGATCGGTTTTTTCGACGCAAGGGATCGCAGTTTCCATAAATTCGTTTCCGACGACCGGATGCTGTGGGTAGATGGGGTTGCTTTTGATCAGAAGGGCTCCATCATTTTTAACAACAACCGGCTTCATGAAATGTTTGAGGATCATGAAATTGATTGGAACAATCCGTACAATTTGATTATCTGGAAAGCTTACGTTGGAAAAGATGTGAAATCCTATTTATACGGGTAGCTTTAAATATAGTTCGCGAAAAAACGGTCAAGAAGGTAGAAGCTACCTAATTGACCGTTTTTTTGTTTTCAGTCTTTTTAGTTCAGCGACGATAACGAAGGATACAATCACAAGTAAAAACCAAGCAACAATTTTGGACGGATGCACGATATGCCACAAGTGATCTTGATTGGGATACCGCCATGCACCGAAATAAGTAGCAATATTTTCAGCGATCCAAATGAAAAAGCCGATGCACAAAAAGGATAATGGCAGTGGCATTGCTAATTCAAATCGGGATAGCTTAAATGTGATTTTTGTACGATAGAAGAGTATGCAAAGCAATATAATGAGCGGGTATCTCACATCGCAAATGAAATGATGCGTAAAGAAATTGAGATAAATGCAAGCACCGAAAGGAATCGAGATCCATGTTGGCGGGTAAGCGTTCAAGGAAAGCGATAATCGACGCCAAGATTGACAGATGAAGCTTGCTACACTTGCATACATAAAGCCGCTGTAAAGGGGAACGCCCCAAAATTTGCTAAACCCATGCTCTGGATAGCTCCACGATCCCATATGTACTTTAAACAATTCTAGAGCGATACCAATGACATGAAAGACACAAATAACTTTTAATTCATCCTTTGTTTCCAGCTTGCTAAGATACATAAATACTTGCAAGAGGAGACAACCTGCCAAAATAAAATCATACCGTGGTACCCCAGGTATCGAGATGAATTTGCTTAAAGCAAGTGTTATGAAAATGCCCACTGGGAATAAACACGCCATCGCTTCATGGTAAATAAAGAGGCTTAACAGCTTAATAAACAGTCTCACGCCATGCCTTCCTTTCGAGTACGGTTCATCATTCTAATACCGTCACTATTCTAACAAATGGACTTGATTTTCTAACGCATTGTTCAAAGCATTATTTTCCATTTTCAGCAAACGTTAAGTTGGCTTTCAACTTTCTTTCAGCCCGTGCTCAGTATGGTTTCAGCCTTACCCCTTAGACTCCTAAATGTGAGATGTATATGACGAAGACAATCGTGGTCTTGGTACATGGGAGAGGGGAAATCAACAATGAACTTGAATCGGAAGAAAAAATGGATCATTGTCGTTGTGGCTGCGTTGTTATGTGGTGCTGGGACTTATTACTACATACACAACAAATCGAAGCCTGTAGCAGCCGCTACGGGGCAGCAATCGGCAATGAAGGTAACCAAAGGAGCCATATCTTCATCTATATCGGGAACCTCTCAGCTGGATGCTAAAGATAAGCAAAATATCGTAATTCCCGTAGACGCAATTATTAAAACAATGAATTTGACCCAGAATCAGGCGGTAAAGAAAGGCGACGTACTTCTAGAGTTGTCTGTCCCTTCCACAGAAACAAATCTGAAAGAAGCGCAGGTCACTCAGCAGCAGCTGGAAAAGGAACTCTCTGAGCTGCAAGGTGAGCAAAACCATATGAGTATCTCCGCCTCCATGAGCGGAAAGCTTACATTGGCTTCCAATTTGGATGTGGGTAGTCAAGTGAGTAAAACGACGAAGATCGGTACGATTTCGGATACTTCACAGTTTAAGGTCAAACTTGCATTCCCTCTGCAGGAAGCTGTTCAACTGCAGCAAGGGGAAAACGTCGAGTTGACGGTAGATGGATATTTATTGTCAAAAATTGGGACGGTATCAACCGTATCTCATGAAATGAAAGCTGATACGAACGGCAATAAGATTGTTGACGTAGAGGTATTGGTTACGAATGACGGGACACTTTCCGCGGGCATGAAAGTGAAAGGCAGTATTGGAAGCGGCGATAGCAAAATTGAATCAACGGAACTTGTCGCCTTAGATTATGTGCGCACAACGCCTATTTTTTCGGAAGCTAGCGGCACTGTTAAAAGCTTGAAATTCAAAGACGGAGACACTGTGAAACAAGGTGATCTCATCGCAACGTTATTTAACGATGATCTTCAACAAAACATCATCAGTAAGCAAGCGGCCATCGACAGCCAGAAAATTAAAGTGGACGATGCACAGCAAAAGGTGAATCAATTGACAATCACAGCGCCATTCGACGGTGTGTTCTCGGCAGACTTTGCGAATAGCAAAAGCAATGTGCTTCGCAACTATCCGGTGGGCGCACAAATCACAGCCAATACCACGCTTGGTGCGGTAGCGAGTTTAAGTACGATGCAGCTGCCCATTGCTGTGGATGAGCTGGATTTAACGAGTGTGAAGGTCGGTCAGAAAGCTGTCGTGAAAGTGGACGCGATTTCGGGTAAATCTTTTGAAGGTGAAGTGACATCCGTGTCCAATGTCGGTACGACAACCAACGGAGTAACCACCTACGATGCCGTTGTCTCTATCCCGAATCCAGATAGCGTACTCAAATACGCGATGACGGCAACGGCTGAAATTTACATTCAAGATAAAAAGGACATTCTCGTAGTCCCTATTCAAGCAATTACGACGACGAAGGGCAAATCCACCGTTTCTTTGAAGAAAGCAGATGGAACTGTCGAAGAACAGCATGAAATTAAAACGGGTATACGCAGTAAAACACAAGTTGAAGTCTTGAGCGGTTTGGCAGAGGGCGATGAAGTTGTGATGCCGACACGCCGAGCTACGACGACAACTAACCAGCAAGGCGGTTTCCCTGGCGGCGAAGGCGGTATTCCCGCTGGTTTCCAAAGAGGCGAAGGTGGAGGCGGTGGCTTCCAAGGTCAAGGCGGAGGAGGAGCGCGCCAGTAATGGGCAGCTTCGAGGAAAGGAGCCAGTCGTATGAATATCATTGAATTAACGGGAGTCACCAAAAGCTATGCACGTGGAGAAGAAGAATTACAAATTCTAAAGGGAATTACCCTGCACATTGCCAAAAGTGATTTCGTTGCTATTATCGGTCCCAGCGGATCAGGGAAATCCACGCTAATGAATACGATCGGATTGCTGGATATACCAACTTCAGGGACATACTCGCTCGATGGCGTTTCTACGGTAAAAATGTCCGACAATGGCTTAGCCGAGCTCAGAAATCGGAAAATCGGTTTTATTTTTCAACAATTCAATCTGCTGCCCCGGCTATCCGCTATCGAAAATGTGGAATTGCCGATGATTTATGCCGGTATTCCTGCGAAACAACGCCGAGACCAAGCCCAGCGTATGCTAGAAAAGTTAGGGATGGGTCAACGTGGACATCACAAGCCAAGTGAGCTTTCCGGCGGACAGCAGCAAAGGGTGGCGATTGCCAGAGCGCTGGCCATTTCACCATCGTTAATATTGGCTGATGAACCGACCGGAGCATTGGACTCCAAAACAGGGATTGAAGTACTGGAGTTAATTCAGGAGCTCAATCAGCAGGGCAACACGATCGTACTGATTACGCATGACAATCATATTGCCGATCATGCCAAACGAGTTGTGACGCTTCGAGACGGCGAAATCATCAAGGATGTTCGCAATCAGCCGTTGCCGATTCCGAAGGTGGAGGAGGCGGTGACGAGATGAGACCTTGGGAGCTTTTTCAAATGGCGATGGCCACGGTTCGTTCCAACCCGCTCAGAACGGTTCTGACTATGCTTGGCGTTATTATTGGGGTTAGCTCCGTTATTACGCTGGTATCAATCGGACAGGGAACCTCCAAATCGATTGAGAAGCAATATGAAGGACTAGGAACGAACCTGCTTACGGTGAATCTGCTTGGCAATGGCCGCGCTACGCAACTGAAGTATGAGGAGATCATGGAGCTCGAAGGCACTGCGGGAATTAGCGGGATTGCCCCGACGATGACTAGAAACAGCACGAGCATCAAGTATGACCGCACGACAGAAACGTACAACGTGATTGGTACGAACGACCGTTATCTGAGTATGCAAAAAGGAGAAATGGGCAGCGGGCGTTTCTTAGCCGAAGCGGATTTGGACTATCGCAATCATGTGGCAGTCATAGGAAGTGAAGTGGCGACGAAATTTTTTGGCAAGGATGATCCTTTGAATGAGGAGATCAATGTCAACGGCTATATGTACACAATTATCGGTGTTTTGAAAAGCAAAGGTTCCAACACGAGTGGAACGTCGCTAGACAGTGCTGTTATTGTGCCGTTGCCTACAATGAGCAGAGATTTTAAACTAGGCTCTATTCGCTCTACGTATGTAGAAGCAGCAAGTGGGGACGACGTTAGCAGGGTGCAGGCTGTTCTTGAGAGATATTTATCGAGCAAATTCAAGAGTACGTCGGGTTATAACATTTTTAACTCATCCGAATTGATCAGCGCCAAACAAACGGCGTCAAGCACGCTAACGAATCAATTAGTTGCTGTAGCTGCGATATCCTTGCTGGTTGGCGGTATCGGAATTATGAATATCATGCTTGTAACCGTTAGTGAACGAACGCGAGAGATTGGGATTCGTAAATCCATCGGGGCCAAACGCCGGAATATTCTCTTGCAGTTCCTGGTGGAAGCTACGTTAATCAGCGGAATGGGCGGCTTTATCGGCCTTGTTGTAGGGGTAGCGTTGTCGCTCGCTTGGCCCTATATCAATCCGAGTCAGGCGACAAGTCTTTCCATTAACGTAGGCCTTTACGCATTCTTATTCTCAGCATTAGTCGGTGTTATTTTCGGATTGTACCCGGCCAATAAAGCGTCCAAATTAAAGCCAATCGATGCTCTTCGTTACGATTAATTCATAATGCTGAATGATTTCTTGACTATTATAAGCTACGGGAGGTAAACATCATGATTCGCAAATTAACAACTCTTTCTTTGAAACATACGACCTTAGCCTTGTTATTGACTGGCAGCCTAGCCGCTGCCTCCTTACCCACAGGGATGGCTCAAGCAGCAGGGGAAGCCGTTTATATTACTTCTGCCTCTTATTTTACGATCAGCCAAGCTGCGCTCTCGTCCTCATCGCTACAGTTCGCGGTTTCCTTACATAATGGGGACCAAAATGCAATCGACTTCAATCAATATGGCGTGCGCGTCACCGATACGTCTGGGCATAGTTTTACAGCTAAATTGAGTGAAAAGAAGAGCGCCAGCGTTCTTCCCGGACAGGATACGAGCTTCCGTTTCTACGCTAATTTGGCGGAAGGTGAAACTGCTGATCAGCTTAAGATCGATGTCTTCCGTTGGGATGCAGGGCAGGCAAATTTCATGAAACTTCTGGGTCAACTGCCTGTAAGTTCTGCGCTTGGAGAGGGTCAAGTGACCGTGCCGGAAGAGATTATTAATCTTCGTACACTGGACAGTACATTAGCCAATGATGCTTCACTAGCTTTCCAATTAGGGCAGAGCGTTCGGGTTTCCGAGAATGGGAAATGGTATCTGTATACACAAGTTTCTGCAAAAAATCTCGGTTCCAGCAGCGTTAAACTGCCTGCGGCTCTTCAATTCAGGTTAGTAGATGCCAATGGATTGAAATACGCTTCTACCTATGCAAATGGATCTAGTACAACGTTCCTTCCAAGTGAATCCGATACCTTAACGTTAAAAACGCCTATCTCTAAACAAATGGCAATGTCTGGTGCATCTTTGGAATTTTATTACTTGAATCAAAGCGAAGATGTGACGCTGGGGAACATGAGCCTGAATGCCTCCCTCCAAACAACAGCGCTAAATACGAAACAGGTGTATAGTGGACAACAAGACGGAGAACAGATGACAGTCCAAGCGAGTACATCCCAGTACTCGACGCAAGCTGACGGCGTCCATGTGCAAACGGTTGTTACGTTAAGTAATGACGGTGAAGCGTCAGCGGCCATTCCATCCTTCATTGCGACTTACCAAGTTGGAGATTCCGGCACGGCTTTGTCGGCAGCGGATAATACGGCTCGCTCAGCATTTTTAGCTCCGAAAGAAACAACAACCTTTTACTTTAATGCGATTTTGCCGTCCGGCACTGATCCGAATGCGGCTCAGCTTGTCCTCTGGGAGAAGACATCGGGCACGACGAGCGGAGGCAATGGTAGCAGTACGGGCAGTGCTAACAGCACTAGTAGCTCTAACAGCACTAATAGCACTAATAGTGCAAACGGAGACACAACGTCAACTACGGCTGGAACGAACGAGACGTCCAATTCGGCAACAGCATCAGCGGGTAGCGGAACTACAGGGCAGATGCCTGTAGCGGTGTTCCTGCTGAAAGGTGCGAGCGAGGCCAAAAACGGCTTTACGACAGCTGTAAGCTACTCGATTGGCAATAAGCTGACTTTAACGGATAATGCCATTGTGAACAAAAATGTGGATGTTTCGCTTGTCGAGCTGCATGCTCACGAAAACGATGACCTTGGCTACAAAACTGCAATCGCTAAATACAAAATTACAAATAACAGCTCGAACACGATTGCCTTGCCTGAGCTTCAAAATGAGCTGTTGGATAGCAGCGGCAATTCGTACACGGGCACACGCCAAAGCTCTGTCACCACGCAGCTTACGCCGGGCAGCTCTTATGTGGTCAGCTATTCCTATCTGCTTCCGAATCGCAAAACAGCGGACGATGAAGCCTTTGCGCTGAATATTTATGATGATAAGTCAGTGTCCGAAGGCAAAGTATCACTCGGAACATATCAAGTTGCTCTACAGAAAGAGGACGAAGGCGACACAATTGATCTTTATCCGTTCTCATTGAAGGTGAATGATGAGTCAATCAGTTGGCTGTACAGCGGCGGTTCTTATTCTTATCAACTAAACCTTGATCTTGATATCACGCATGAGGATCAAGTCATCATTGACTCGAACTTCTCGACCATTGAATTCGACATGGTGGATTCGCTTGGCCGAATCGTAGGAACTCAAACGTCCTCACTAGTGGGAACTGGCAAACTGACGAGCGGTAAGCAAAAAATTGTTGTCACTGGACTTAAAAATGAGCAAGTAGACTCAGGTGTCGTCGTCAATATGTACGAAGTTATTAATACCCCTAACGGGACAGCTAAACGTCTGATTAAGCAATTCCACTAAAAGTTGCAGTACGTAGCCTGATGGGTCTAGACCTGTCAGGCTTTTTACTTATGATTGAGCCACTTGCAGCCTACTTGCTGTTTTGCGATCTGTTACGGTGCCTCACAGCGGCAATAACAGGAATTTCGCCGATCCTAAAATAGCTGGTTTGGAACTCCCTTTCTGCTGTTAAAAACAAGAAGATGTTCGTCGTAGACACGGAGATTCTCGGGCCTCTTGCTATGGGGCAGTTCAAAGAGAAGAACGAAAACCAATCATACTTGAAATGATTGGTTTTTATATATTAGGCTAATAGTGTGAAAAAATATGAAGACGACAGGAGCCATCAAATAGTTATGAAACAAAACAAATATGATGATCACAGTTTTTTTGAAAAATACAGCCAAATGGCACGCTCGACAGGCGGGCTGGATGCGGCAGGGGAGTGGCCTGCACTTCGCGCGCTGCTGCCCGATCTTTCAGGCAAGTCCGTGCTTGATCTTGGCTGCGGATATGGCTGGCATTGCCGATATGCACGCAAGAATGGAGCTCGCTACGTTGTAGGCGTGGATCTTTCCGAGAAAATGCTGGAGCGCGCTCAAGAACTAACGGAGGATGAAGCCATCACCTATCGCCGTCTCGCGATTGAAGACATCGATTTTCCGGCAGGCCAATTTGATGTGGTGATTTCGTCACTTGCCATTCATTATGTGGAACATTTCGACGCTCTTTGTCAAAAGGTTCATCATTGCCTCGCAGAAGGGGGAAGCTTCATCCTCTCCGTCGAGCATCCGATTTTCACATCGCGTGCTGAACAAGATTGGTATTATGGTCCTCAAGGAGAACGCCTGCATTGGCCAGTTGATAACTATCAGGACGAGGGACTAAGACAGGCAAGATTTCTGGAAACAGACGTCGTGAAGTATCATCGAACGGTTGCCACCTATATGAATGCGTTGGTCGAGGCTGGATTCAACATCATGAAGCTGTCCGAGCCTCAACCAACGCAAGAAGCATTGGACAAGTATCCGGAGATGAAAGATGAAACCCGGCGTCCAATTTTTCTTTTGATTGCAGCAGCAAAACGCACCCAATAAGCCAATTTCGAGTCTTTTCATGCCCAGCCATATAATTTTCTTGATTGTTAGGCTAACTTGGTTATAATGAAAGATGTAAGTTTATACATTAAACAAACTAAGTTTAACGAGGAGAAAATGGACATGAACAAGCCTGCACAACCTAAGGAACCTTTAGTTACGCATATTTACACGGCTGATCCATCTGCCCACGTATTCGAAGGTAAAATTTATATTTATCCTTCCCATGACCTAGATCACGATGGACCGTCTAATGACAATGGCGACCAATATGCGATGGAAGATTATCATATTCTCTCCATGGACGATTTTAATTCACCTTGTGTCGACCATGGCGAAGCTTTGCACCTGAGAGATATTCCTTGGGCGAAGCAGCAATTATGGGCGCCAGACGCAGCATACAAGAACAATACGTACTATCTCTTTTTCCCGGCTCGGGACAAAGAGAACATTTTCAGACTTGGTGTCGCTACAAGCTCAACGCCTGCAGGTCCTTTTACGGCTCAGGAAAATTATATCCCGGGCAGCTACAGTATTGATCCTGCCGTGTTCATCGACGAAGACAACAAAGCTTATATTTATTTTGGCGGATTATGGGGCGGCCAGCTGGAGAAATGGCAGACAGGAACATTCCTTCCTGATGCAAAGGGGCCGGCAGAGCATGAACCAGCCCTGGGGCCAAGAGTGGCTGTTCTAAGTGATGATATGCTCACTTTCACGGACGAGCCGCAAGAAATCAAGATTGTGGATGAAGAAGGCAATCCCATTCTAGCAGGCGACGAGGACAGACGATATTTCGAGGGTCCATGGGTTCATAAATACAATGGATATTACTATCTGTCCTATTCAACGGGGACTACACATTGTCTTGTTTATGCAATGAGCGAACATCCTCAAGGGCCGTATGTGTTCAAAGGCACGATCCTGACGCCGGTAATCGGATGGACAACGCATCATTCCATTGTTCAATTCGAGGATAAATGGTACTTATTTTATCATGATTGCTCCCTATCAGACGGAGTTAACCATAAACGCTGCGTCAAATATACGGAATTAACGTATAACGCGGATGGTACAATTCAAACGATAGACCCATATAAATAAACAATTATTCCTATAGAACTGCTTCCTACGGTCTTGTAAGACTTGAGGGGGCAGTTTTTTCATGCATAGAATCCCGATTTTGGATAAAAATACATGGAAGGAAATCAATGGAGAGAGAAAGCTGCAATCATCTAATGAGATGTACAGGGGGCGTATTCGGATGACGATTTGGCAGTGGTATAGACGTCGGACAAGACCAGGATCCCAAAGTCAACAGCCTTCAAAGATTCCACGGATCGAAACGCCAGCGCATCAAATTTTGGAGAAATATGCAGAAGCTACCGTTAGCCAAAAACTCGATGATTCCTTGGATTTCGTTCAGGGTATACTTGGCGACAATGACGATTTTATTATGCGCCGTTTTTGTATATGTGACGAGCATGCGGCAGCAGCTTTATATTTCGCTGATTTAATTGATAAACAACATTTGAACGATCATATATTAAAACCTTTAATGCGTACGACCTCGAAGGAATATCCAAAGGATGATAACCGTTCAATGAGAGATTATCTGTTGAACGATACGTTGTATTCCTGTGAAGGCAGAACGGAAACCGAGCTGGATGAGATCATCCAAGCCATCGTCGAAGGGAAAACCGTCATTCTGGTTGACGGTCTGGTGGATGCTTTTGTTTTCAGCACCCGCCAAGTTGACAAGCGTTCGATCTCGCAGCCGGAAACCGAGCAGGTGATCAGGGGAGCCCGGGAAGGTTTTATCGAAATAATGGGCACCAACTTGGCGCTTCTCCGCTATCGGCTCCCGACACCGGATTTCCGGATAAAAACCATACGGATTGGGCGGGTTACGAAATCCAAGGTAGCTCTTTGTTATATTAATGGCATTGTGAACCCTGAACTCGTGAAAGAGGTATTCAGGCGTCTATCGTTGATTGATATTGATGGCGTTCTTGATGCAGGTTATTTGGAGCAATTTATCGAGGATAATCACGTCTCGCCATTTCCGCAGATTCAAAACACAGAACGGCCAGATAAGGCTGTCGCCAATCTGCTGGAAGGCAGAGTGATTCTCCTGGTAGACGGATCACCGTTTGCTCTTATCTTACCAACGGTTTTCAGCCAATTTTACCAAACGGTGGAGGATTACTCGGAACGGTATCTCTTGGTCAGTTTCATACGTCTATCTCGCCTCGTTGCGCTTGTATTCTCGCTGATTTTTCCATCGTTGTATGTAGCTCTGATCTCGTTTAATCCGGAGCTTATTCCAACGGAGTTCGCCGTCGCGGTGACAGGGGGAAGAGCAGGGGTGCCATTCCCGTCGGTCATTGAAGTGTTAATCATGGAAATCTCCATGGAAGTTCTGAGGGAAGCGACGCTGCGGCTACCGCAACAAGTTGGCGGAGCCCTTTCGATCGTTGGCGTGCTTGTCGTTGGACAAGCGGCAGTTGCGGCAGGATTTATTTCACCGATTACGGTTGTTATCATTGCATTAACGACGATCGGTTCTTTTGCAACACCGGCTTATAATGCAGCGCTAGCTCTTAGATTGTTGCGATTCCCGCTTGTTATTTTGTCAGGAATTTTCGGTCTGTATGGCGTGATGATCGGATTAATTTTGATCGCGAACCATATGCTCTCCTTACGTTCATTCGGCGTTCCGTACCTGAGCCCGATTGTGCCTGGAAATTTCCAGGGGATGAAAGATACACTGGCACGATTGCCCCTATGGTCGATGCCCAAAAGACCTGGGCTTTTACATACCCCTAATGACACTCGTCTAAGTAAATTAACGAAAGACATGAGTGGCAAAGCACCAAATAATACGTTAGATCCATTGAAGGTTGGAGATAGGAGGAACGTAACCTATGGAGCATCCTCGCCAGATAACAGTGATTCAAGCCGCGATCATACTGATTAGCACGATTATTGGAGTGGGGGTGCTTGCTCTCTCACTCTTTGCTGTTCGCGCAGCTGATTCCGGGGCACCGCTAGTTACTTTTCTAGGCTTAATGCTTGGATTAGTAGGTCTTTGGCTTCTAACAAAGCTCGGAATGCGATTTCCTGATCAATCGATTATTGAATACAGTAAGGATTTAATCGGCAAATGGATGGCAGGCGTATTCAGTGTATTAATCATTGCTTTCTTTGCTCTAATTACAGCACTGGCAGCTCGGGAATTTGGTGAAGTCGTCGTAACGTCCGTTTTGATGAAAACTCCGCTTGAAGTGACGGTGATCGTCATGCTGCTGCTAGCCGCTGTTTCCTCACGCGCAGATATTACCACGTTTACTTATTTCCATCATTTTTATTTTCCGGTCATTGTATTTCCTGGATTATTAATTGTTGTGCTATCGCTTAAGAACGCGCATTTAGTCAATTTGCTTCCTTTATGGGGGAATCAACCAAGCGGCATGTCTGGTGGCATTCTCACGATGGCAGCCCTATTTCAAGGCTCTTTCGTCATGACCATTGTCATACCTGCGATGCGTAGACCGGAGAAGGCCATGATTGCCGGCTATGTCGGGATGGCCATTTCAGGGGCTTTATATGTACTTATTGTCATTGCAACGGTTGGCGTCTTTGGATCGGAGGAAATTAAAAAGTTAGTGTGGCCAACCTTGGAATTAGCCAAAACAACTTCACTGCCTGCGAACATTCTGGAGCGTTTAGATGGGGCTTTTCTTGCTGTATGGGTGACGGCGGTATTTACGACATTACTGTCTACATATTACTTAGCCATTTTTTTTATCACTCAGCTCTTGCGACTCAAGGATCACAAGATGTTCACCTTCTTTCTAGTTCCTTTTATTTATGTGATGGCTATGTTTCCTCAAAATTTGCTGCAGATGTATGAAATCATTCAAGTTGTCGGCCGCTGGGGATTAATCATCACGGTGGTGTATCCACTTGTCTTATTTATAGTGGCGTTGATTCGTAAGAAAAAAAGTCGGGGTGATCAACTTGTGGCAAAATCTGATTAAACAGATTCTTGTTTTCGTGTTGATGACCCCTTTGCTTACAGGCTGCTGGGATCGCCTTGAAATCGAAGATCGTGCGGTTGTCTTAGCCATTGGCATCGATGAAGCAAAGCCGGGAGATGAGAAAGAAACTAGCAATGCAACACATATTCTTAATCAGGAATCCTCAAAAAAGGGACTCATTCGTATCACCGTTCAAATTGCCGTTCCAGGTCGCATTCCACTAGGGACAGGAGGCGACACAGGGGGGCCAGCTTCTCAAAAACCAGTTTGGGTCTTGACCAGCGTAGGATACACCATTGAAGATGGGTTAATGAACTTACAGCAGCAGCTCGCGGATCGGTTGTTCTATGGCCATTTAAGAGTCATTGTGCTGTCGGAAGCGGTTGCCAAAAGAGGGATTGAGAACGTGAATGATTTCTTTCGCCGTCAGCCTCAAGTTCGAAGAACAGTCTGGATGGTTGTTTCCAAAGGAGCCGCAGCAGACATTATGAATGCTACTCCGCAATTGGAGCGCGTACCGTCTTTATATTTGCTTGCCACTTTGGAGCATGCTAGAGAAATGGGCAAGCTGCCCAACATTTTCTTAGGTGTTTTTTTCAGTGCCAGTTCGGCGAAAGGTCAAGAAGGGACGGTTCCTTACTTGGAGTTAAAGAAGGAATCGAATATCGAACTTGCCGGAATGGCTTATTTTAAAAATGACAAAATGGTGGGCACCTCAACAGCTTTGCAAATTGGCCACTATATGGCCATAAAGCAATTAAACCCCGGCGGTTACAGTATCCTTCAGGAAATGCCGGGCTCTCATACAAACGTTATTTTCAAAACTACACATCGGAAATCAAAAATAACAACAACAATCAAAAATGGGAAAGTGTTTGCGACCATTAGATGCCAAGTCGAAGGGGATTTAACGGAAAAATCGGATGAGAAGGTACTCGTGACGAGAAATAATTTGATCAAGCTGGAAGAGAAAATTCAAAAAGACGCCGCGGAGGGATTCAAAGATTTCATCCAGCAGACACAGGAAGATGGCAGTGACATTTTCGGCTTTGGGGAATATGTACGTGCAACGCAGCCGGCATATTGGAACAAGGAAATTAAAACCAAGGAAAAATGGGAGAGCAAATATAAAGAGATGGCCGTAGATGTCTCGATGCACGTTAAGATTAGACGAATTGGAACGAAAACGAAGTAAGGAAGGATTCGGCCCATGATCACCTTTAATAATTACACGGTTTTGCTGCTGCTGATCTCCGGACTGCTCGTCTTAGTTTTTGATGTGAAAATTTATACCAAAGCAAACTTGCAGAGGGAGAAAAAAGGGGCTCTTTTTACCGGATGGTTCAATATATCCCTAGGGATTCTTTCCTACGTAGGCTACCTAGTTTATGAAAAATGGTTCTGGAAATAAGCGTGCATAGCCGTCTTGGTGTTATTCTTCAAAAGAGGGAAACAAGAGATATATGGAGAATATAGACATGCTGAACTTTGTACAAAAGCCGCAATTACGAGGAGGGGGAAATAGGAATGAAATACCGTCAACTAGGTGATACGGAACTTAGCATTAGTGAGGTTAGCTTCGGTACATGGGCCATCGGTGGGAGCTGGGGACTATCTAACGATGATGAAGCCATTAAGGGCTTGCACTTGGCTATGGAAGCAGGGGTTAACTTTTTTGATACAGCGGATGTTTATGGATCGGGGCATGCGGAAGAACTGCTGGCCAAAGCAACTAGAGGAAAAGAAGATGACATTTACATAGCAACAAAGTTTTGCCGTGCAGGAGATATTTATGATTCAAAAACGTATTCAGAGGAAACGGTTCGCCAATATTGTGAAGATAGCTTGAAAAGATTGAATCGCGAACGAATTGATCTCTATCAGATCCACTGTCCGCCTTTAGCCATTTTGAAGGATGGTCACGTATTCGAAGTGCTGGACAAGCTCAAAGCAGAAGGTAAAATTCGTCATTACGGCGTTAGCGTCGAGACGGTGGAAGAAGGTTTGTTCGCACTGAGTAAGCCTGGTGTCAAGGTGCTGCAAGTGATTTATAATCTGTTCCGGCAAAAACCGGCCGAAACTTTATTTCCGCAAGCGAAAGCCGCGGGGGTAGGGATTCTTGTCAGACTTCCGTTAGCCAGTGGTCTGCTGACCGGGAAATTCACTGAAACGAGCACATTTGCTGCGGATGATCACCGGAATTTCAATGCGGATGGCGCGCAGTTCAACGTTGGTGAGACGTTTGCCGGGCTTCCATTTACCAAGGGAGTGGAGCTGGCAAGGGAACTGGCATGGATCGCAGAAGGCCGCGGCAACATGGCGCAAGCTTCTATGCGCTGGATTTTGGACAATCCGAATATTACCTGTGTGATTCCAGGATTCAAAAACGAACGTCAAGTCGCAGATAACCTCGGTACGGCGCAGACGTCATCTTTTTCCGAAGAAGAATGGGCTCGACTTCAAACTTTTTATGAGGACAGGGTGAAAGACTACATTCGGGGGCCTTATTAGAAGATGATGTTTCTATGATTGATTTTTTTAAAGACTTTATCTTAAATATCTTCTTGATTTTCTCTCCGCTTGTTGTTTATCCCTATTTGTACAAATCACAAAGTCATAGCATGAAGTACCGGCTGTGGCTTTGCTTTTTTTTCACAGTAGCTATTGGGTTCGCGATGTCCATACCTGTTAATTTAAATGGTTTGGTTTATGATTTTAGGTCCATTCCGCTGATTGTCGGCTCTCTGTACGGCGGGATTTATGTTTCGATGTTTCTGTATGCGGCAATTATCGTAGTCCGATATGTTCTCGGAAATCCAAATAATTTAATTTATTGCGTTTCCTTTATTCCAACAATTATTTTTATCGTCTTGCTTCTAAAAAGATATCAACAAATGCGTTTAACCCATAAAATAATTTCCGCCATTATCGTTTGCGTTGCTGTTAAAATTGTAAGTTTTCTCATTTATTTGACGAGCATCGGTAAGCTGGACCTTTTTACTGCCAACCTAATCTCCTCCTCTCAAACCTACATTCTGCAGAGTGTGGTAATCGCCGTCTATATTTATCTGATCGAGTTTCAACAGAAGTACATTCATATGCAGGAAGACGCAATCCATGGCGAGAAAATGAGAATTGTCAGCGAGATGGCGGCTTCAGTCGCCCATGAAATCAGAAATCCACTCACGGCAGTAAGAGGGTTTATTCAACTCATGGGGGTACCTCATTTGGCCCCATCGAAACTCCAATTTTATCAGCAAATCTCACTGGAAGAATTGGAGCGGGCACAAGTCATCATTAGCGACTACTTGGCCATCGCAAAGCCTGAACCTGAGAAAGATGAATTAATCCTGATGAAGGATGAAGTGCAATATATTTCTCAGGTGTTATTAACGATTGCCAATTATAACGATGTCAAAATTGATGTGACCTTGCAGGATGGACAAATGTTTATCCAGGGGGACCGGAATAAGCTGAGGCAATCGCTGATCAATATCGGGAAAAATGCCATTGAGGCGATGTCCAAAAGCGGTGGTGTTCTGGAAATAGGGCTAAAAGAGCAGACCAATAAAATTATCATCACGATACGTGATAACGGGATTGGCATGACAAAGGAACAAATTAGCCGATTGGGTACGCCATATTTTTCCACCAAAGAGAAAGGCACGGGCCTGGGTACAATGGTCTCATTCAGTCTTATTCGAGCGATGAAGGGGAAAATAAATATTACCAGCGAAGTAGGCAAGGGGACGGAATTTGAAATATCATTTCCAGCGGCTCCGCATGGATATTGACAAAAGTTGAATAACAGCTTACTTAAGGGGCTTGCCATTGGCAGCTCTTTTTTTGTTTATATTCACTTAAACATTGTCCGTTATAGTTGATCGCAAGACGACATAGGAGGCAGACAGGATGGGAAAAGAAAGCATAAAAAGTCGGTTCATCAAAGCTGGATTACGATTCATACAAGTTAATGCTATTTGGAAAAAGACAGGCGAAGCCCTTCAAAGAGAAATAGAAAATAGGCAGCATAAAGAAAGTTATGAACCTCCTAAGAATATGTTTAGAAAGTATGATTGCCGCAAATATGAGGCAAATGGTCATGCTTATTATGTCGTGAAACCTCTGGAACAAGCTGCTGGGAACAAGCATATCTTCTATCTGCACGGCGGTGGCCATGTGCTCAAAATCACCTCGCTGCATTGGGAATTTATTGCGTATTTAATTGATTCGTTACATTGTACGGTCACGGTTCCGATGTATCCACTTGCGCCAGCGCATAGCCACAAGGATGTTTTTGAGATGCTCGTCCCTCTGTATCGCCAAGTGTACGCGGATGTGGAGGAACGAGATCTCGTGGTGATGGGAGATTCTGCCGGTGGCGGGATGAGCTTGGCATTGGCACAATTCCTGCGGGAGAAGGGACTTAAACAGCCAGGGAATATCATTTTGATCTCCCCGTTGTTGGATATGACCTTCAGCCATCCCATGATAAAAATGATCGAGAAACAAGATCCGATCTCGGCTACTCCGGCGCTGCACGAGATTGCCAAGTGGTATGCGGGCGAAGAAAGTGTGAAGCACTATTTGGTCAGCCCAATTTACGGGAACTTCCACGACTTGGGAAGGATCAGCGTGTATATCGGAACACATGATATCTTATATCCTGACGCGAATAAATTCAGTAAACTCGCTGGCATGCAAGGTATTCCCATCAATTATTATGAATACCCGTCTATGCTTCACGTCTGGCCGTTATTTCCCTGTCCGGAAGCCTGGCAAGCACGAGAGCAGATGATTCATACGATCCGGTCGACTTAACATTTTTTTAATAAATGTTCTTGACAGTTGAAACGATTTGGAATGATAATAAAAACGACTGAGTAGTCATTTTAAGAGAGAATAGATGAGGAGGATTTCAATGACTAAACACCATGATCAATTAGTTAAATATGCGTCTTTGGCTATACAACTGGGAGTAAATGTGCAGCCGGGACAAACACTAGTCATTTTCGCACCTCTAGTATCGGTGGATTTTGTACGCTTATTAGTCAAACACGCCTATGAAATAGGGGCAAAGCTTGTCTACGTGGAGTGGGTTGACAGTGAAATTACACGTTTGAAATATGAATTGGCGCCATTTGAAGCACTGCTTGAATACCCGATGTGGCAAGCAAAAGGTTATGAAGAATTAGCAAGTCAAAATGCCGCTTTCCTCTATGTTTCTGCCAATAACCCGGATCTGATGAATGGCATTGATCCCAAACGACTGCAAACCGCCAGCAAAACATCAAGCACGGCAATCAAGGAATTAACGATGGCAAGATTAACGAACAAAGTCAGCTGGACGATCGTCGCTGTGCCAACACCAGCTTGGGCGGATAAAGTTTTCCCACTACTTCCGGCAGAGGAACGGGTAGATGCGCTATGGAGCGCCATCTTCCAAGCAACGCGAGTTGAGAAAGATGATCCGATCGAGGAATGGAGGAATCATGCGCGCACATTACTAACCAAATCCGATTTGCTGAATCAGAAGCAATATAAGGCACTGCATTACTGCGCGGAAGGTACGGACATTACGGTTGAATTGCCTCAGGACCACTTATGGGTATCGGCCGGCAGCAATAATCAGCAAGGTGATACCTTTATTGCAAATATGCCGACAGAAGAAGTGTTTACATCTCCCTTGCGAACCGGTGTAAATGGTACCGTAAGAAGCACGAAACCGCTAAGCTACAATGGTGTTCTTATCGAAAATTTCTCTCTGACTTTTGAAGAGGGAAGAATCATTGATTTTGAAGCGGAAAAAGGCGAAGAGATGCTGCGAACTCTCGTTGAGATGGATGAAGGATCTCATTATCTGGGGGAAATTGCGCTAGTTCCGCATCGTTCGCCGATCTCGGATATGAATCTAATTTTCTATAATACCTTGTATGATGAGAACGCCTCCTGCCATTTTGCCATCGGTCGGGCATTCCCGTTTTGCTTGAAAGACGGCGTGACGATGAGCGGAGAAGAACTGCTGAAACGCGGCTTGAACGAAAGCTTGACGCATGTAGATTTTATGATGGGTTCAGCGGATATGGACATCGACGGGATTAAGATGAATGGCGAAGTTGAGCCCGTATTCCGCAATGGAGACTGGGTAATTTCGTAGAAACGGAGGAGCAGCATGTCACCGAAAGTTACGCAAGCCTACAAGGAAGAGAAGAAGGCGGTTATTCTTGAGGGAGCGCTCCACTGCTTTACGGAAAAAGGCTTCCAGGCTACGACAATGGATGATATCGTGCGGCATTTGGGAATTAGCAAAGGCGCTATTTACAGCTATTTTGCCAGTAAAGAAGAAATGTATATTCAGATGGCCGATGATAAAATGAATGCCATGCTGGAGAATTCTACAGAGACCTTCAAGAGCATGCCTAGCGCAGCGGATCAAATCCGTTACATGTATAACCGGTTTCGCAGCCAATCATTGACAGAACTTCGCAAATGGATGGCCTTTCATTTGGAGTTTATGCTGTATGCGGCACGCCAACCCCAGTTAACGCAGCGATGGAATGAGTACGCGGACAAAGCCTTAGTGTTCATTAAGGACATCATGGATGGCGGCAAGCTAACAGGCGAATTTCGCTCGGATTTGGATAGCGCGGCAGCTTCTCGGTTATTCTGGTCCATTCGGGATGGCCTTGCGCTGCAGTACATGTTAAGTGGCGAGGAAGCCGACTATAAGCGCACAATTGATGATATGGAAAGTATGGTGTTCCGCTATATCATGGGGTAATCCTTTTGAACCGGAGGAGAAGGTTATGGTTTTCAAAAAAATGAGCGAAATGTCAGTCGAAGATCTGGTTGCGCTTTGGAATAAGGGCTTCGAAGGGTACTATCTCAACAGTTCACTGGACATGAGCAAATTCATGGCTAGAACCGTTCATGAAGGTCTCTCCTTGGAGCATTCTTTGGTGTTGTATGAAAATGAGGAAGCGATCGGTTTCGTCATGAACGGATTTCGCACCATCGAAGGGAAAAAGGTGGCGTGGAACGGCGGGACCGGAATTATCCCTGACTACAGGGGTAAGGGATTCGGAAAACACTTAATGCTTAGAAATTTGCAATTATATCAAGAGCAGGATGTGGACATTGCCTTGCTTGAAGCGCTTGTCCAAAATGAAGCCGCGATTAATCTTTACCAGAAAGTCGGTTATGAGATTACCGAACAGCTTGTCTGTTTGCAGCATACGGGAGAACTTCATGTTAACCTGCTGGAATCAAAATTCCCTGAAAAATATAGCTTACGTCAGGGACATCCCGTTGAAGTTAACGCTGTGCCATTCAATAAGCCGATGTCTGCCTGGCAGACACAATGGCCTAGTATGAAAGGCGGCGAAAGCATACTTGTAACCGTTGCTGAGGAAGTGGTGGGCTATGCCCTATTCAAGCGAGTTTATGCGGAGAATGGCAGCTTGACCTCATTCATGCTTTATCAATGTGAAGCATGTCCAGGACGCGAGGATGAAACGGAAATTCTGAAAACGGCTTTAAGGGAAGTATTCGCACCACTGACCTCTTCATGTACGCGATTAACGATGAATATCAGACATTCCAATGAGGGGTTAAATGAGCTGTTAGCCGGATTAGGCTTTACCTCATTTGTTGAGCAGGTACATATGCTGCGGCATATTTAAAATCTGTTGGCTTGGAACATGAGAACCTGACGTATGAGTTGGGCATGGGGCGCATATGAATCGTTATGAGCAAAAAACGATGAATGGAGGGGGTACCCCATGTCTTTTTTTGACAAAGTCAAACAAGGTGCAACGGATGCCGCGAAGAAAGCTCAGCAAACCGTTGAGCTGACGAAGCTCAAAGCGCAAGTTTCTTCCAAGGAGAAGGAGATAGAGAAATTTTATAATCTCATTGGAGAGTCCGTGTATGCCGCTTATATGTCGGGAGATATAGCCCGTGCCGGTGAGATTGTCGAGAGATTCAGTCTTGGCATCGACGCGGTTAAGCAAGAAATTGCCGTATTGGATCAAAAAATCATTGAACTGCGAAATGAGAAAGAATGCGTTTGTGGTAAAGTCGTTGTGGCCGACACGAAGTTTTGTTCATCTTGCGGCCATCAGTTTTGAGGAAAGATGAGACAGTCTGTAGAGACTGTCTTTTTTGTTGCATGTGTGAAGCGCGTGCAGCGACGATCAACGCCGGGGTGCAACATCAAACTTGACGGAACAGCCCCTTCATGGTTTTAAGCTAGCTACTTCACCGGCCTTCCACTTTCCAGTCACACTTGCATATTACAGCAAACTTCTACCTTCCACTTTCCAGTCACACTAATGCACAATACAACCAACTTCCACCTCAGTAGCATACAACAAATTTCATGAGATCTAGCGAGAATTCCGCTAAAGATTTTCTAGAGGGATCTATGGTCCACTATTTGAAGGTAAATCAGCTTATTCCTTGGTGAGTGGGAATTAGAGGCTCTTATTTAGCCTCCACGATACGATTTTCGGGTGAAATCGGCGAAATAGGGGAACGTAGTTCCCATGGGCTGATGGGAGAGGCTACTTTTCTGAGATTAGCGGACCATAGTTCCCTCTACGTGCAGGGATATTCTAGGACATAGGGAATTAATGTAAATGGAATGCCAACCAAGCGACAAATAAAAGCAAAGGAGCCCTCAATGTCCGATTATGATTGGGATAACAAAATTGAATATTTAAGAAACACAAGAGATCTATATTACAACGATGACTACTTGGAGTTTCTAGTGAAGTCAGTTTGGAAAATCACTCAGCCAGTGAATGTCGTTGACTATGGTTGCGGGTACGGATATTTGGGGCTGAAGCTGTTACCGCTTTTACCCGAAGGATCCACGTATACGGGACTTGACAAAGGAATAGAGCTAGTCAACACAGCAAGGGAAATTTTCGCTATGCTGCCTTTTACAACAAATTTTATCGTGGCCGATGTAGAAACGTTAGCGATCGAAAGGCAATATGATCTGGCCGTTTGCCATGCGTTATTATTGCATCTGTCCGATGCGAAAAAATTACTCTACAAGATGATCGATTGCGTGATGGATGAGGGGAGGGTCATCTGCTTCGAGCCACATTGGATTGCTAACATGTCTAACTATAGTTTGCATGGTGTTGATCAAAGCCAAGTGATTCGCTTGGGAATTTTACAAAAACTATTTGAGCAGGATACTAAAAGTAACGGAAAAGACGGAAATATCGGGATAAAAATACCCGAATATCTCAGTGAAATAGGCTTAACAAATGTTCAATGCAGAGTAAGCGATAAAGTTAATTTTCTAGATCCGAATGCGGATCGACAAAAGAATCAACGGCTGTACAATTCCTTGAGAGAGGAAGGGATTGGCAGTTTCCCAGGCGATGAATGCAAGTTTATTCATAACTTGATGAATCGGGGGCTAACAGAAAGTGAAGCAAAGAGTCAATACGAGGCGGAGTTATTATTTTCAAAAATATTCAACGAGGACTCCGTATTAACCTACGCTCCTAACTTGAAGATTTCATTTGGTACGGTGAACCGATGAGCACAGAAAGCAAAATGCTTTTTAAAAAACCTGTGATCGTTGGGGCAATAGGTTGGGCTGTCTTACTTTTGTCAATTTCTACTTGCTATCTTATTTGGTTATTTTCTAGCCAATATGCGATCCTCTACTACTGCACATTTTTATTTGCAATATTCCTAGTGGTTTGGACGGTAATATCTACTTTTGGCGTATTACAGAGTTTATTGGATTACAAAGAATTAAATTTTATGAAAGCTTATCTCCATTTAGCTGAGATTAAGAAGCGGAAAGCACTGTTTGTGTTGGGGCTGCTTACAAATTTATTATTAATTCTATGCAATAGCACGTTGATATTTTGTCTATATAATCTATGGCAAAAGATATTTCCGTAAAACAAACTCGGATAATTCCAAACAAGCATGTCAGAATTGTGCCGAAAAACAAAAATAAGAATTCTAATCGTAACTATATTGACACAATGTAAGGGGATACATTAATATGTAAACATGCTCAGGAAAACGTTTGGGCAAGAATTTGGATCATCGTTTTGGATAAAAAGGAGCTGTCACTATGCCTACACTTAAGGATATCGCTGATTTAGTGGGCGTCTCCATTTCAACAGCCTCGAGAGTGGTTCGAAATGATACAAGCCGGCATATTAATCCGGAGACGAGGGCCAAAGTATGGGAGGCCGTTCGCCAGCTCGATTACAAGCCGAATGAGTCAGCACGCCATCTCGTGAATAAACAGAAGACCGAGAAGAGACAGACCAAACAAATCGGCTGCATTATTCAAGCGGCACGACTCAATGATGATCATCCTTACTATTCGCCGATTATTACGGCTTTTACGAAAAAGATTTTGGAGTCAGGCTATTCATTAGCCTTCATTCATACTTCGGACGAGCTCGCGGATGATGCTTTGCTTCACCGCTGCATCCATGATATTCAAGTGGACGGCATCATCATCGTTGGCGAAGTCGGGCCGGCCATTCTGGATTATTTGCAAAAGGTAGAGGATCTCGCTTTGATTGGCATTTGTACGATTGGGACTGAGATTACGATGGTGGACTATGATCGTATCCACGCTGCCAAATCCGCTGTCGATCACCTCATTGCGCAGGGCCACCGTTCTATCGGATTTATCGGCGGGCCAGGTCATACGGGAGAGCTAAACAGTGAAGAGAGGTTCCAAGGCTACAAATTCGCGATGTATGACGCCGGTATTCCCTTACATAAAGACTGGGTGATAGACACCCGTTGGGAAATTGACCGCAGTTACGAATACGTGAAAGAACAGTTAAAACGATCCGATATAGAGCGCCCTACGGCAATCTTCTCAGCAAGCGATCAGTTGGCGATTCCGGCTATGCGTGCTGTGATCGAAAGTCAGCTACGAATTCCGGAGGATATCGCCTTCATCTCGATGGATAATATTGATTTCGCGCAATACACGACGCCACCGCTATCTTCGGTGCATGTGCCGAAAGTCGAGATCGGTTTGACAGCGGCTGCAACCTTGTTGGATATGTTAAAAGGAGAGCAGCTGGCGCTATCCAAAGTACTGCTACCACATAAAATTATTGTGAGAGAATCGTCCACATTTGCTAGAAGCTAATTTTTTTTATTACTCAGGATAACGTTATCCTGAATTTGGCGCCAAATTATTTTACTACGTCAAGGAGGTGAAATCAGCTTTTACGGGTTCCATTTTTAGCAAGGTCATGTTTCTTTCACAAAAATTAAAAAAGGGTGATTGCGAAATGGTAAAGAATACAAAAAAAATCGTCTGCTTAACTATGTTGATGTCTACAATGGTTGTTGCAAGTGCTTGCGGTAATTCCTCTTCCTCTAATCCCGTCTCATCCGGTGCGCCTGCAAATGATGCAAAAGCAACAGCAGCCGCCAGCGGTGAGAAAGTAACCATTACCTATGGCGGTTGGGGCCTGGATACGATGACGGAGGTTATCAAAGCCTTCCAAGCCAGTCATCCGAACATTGAAGTTAAAGCAGAGAATACACCGTATAAGCAATATTTCACCAAATTGGAAACAGCGGCACAAGGCGGAACGATGCCTGACGTGTTATGGATGAACGGACCGAATTTCATTAAGTACGCGGAAAATAAAATGTTGTTGGACTTGTCCGAAAACATCAAAAAGGATCAATTGGATCTTAAAAATTATCCGACATCTCTCGTTTCCCTATACAGCCTTGGCGGTAAGAACTACGGGATTCCCAAGGATTATGACACGATTGGATTATGGTACAACAAGAAGCTGTTCGATGAAAAAGGCGTTGCCTATCCAGACGCAACTTGGGATTGGAATAAGCTAACAGAAGCTGCGAAAAAGCTTACCGATCCTGGCAAAGGCATCTACGGCTTCGCAGCACCAATGATGAATCAAGAGGATTATTACAACACGATTCTTCAAGCCGGAGGCAACATTATTTCCGATGATCACAAGAAATCGGGTTATGATCAGCCGGAAGCGATTGAAGGTTTGAAATTTTTAACGGATCTCATTCAAGTTCATAAAGTATCGCCTACACTGGCGCAAATGACAGAAACGGCGCCTTCGGATTTGTTTACTTCCGGCAAGCTGGCGATGTATTTTGACGGTTCATGGGCAGCTTTCACAATTAATCAAAATGCCGATATGAAAAACAATGCCGATGTGGCGCCGCTTCCAAAAGGGAAAAAACAAGGCGTTGTCATTCACGGATTAGGCCACGTCATCTCCGCGAATTCCAAGCATCCGAAAGAAGCCTGGGAATTTGTGAAATTCCTTGGCTCGAAAGAGGCGGCAGAAGTAGCCGCTAAACAAGGAGGAGCGATTCCGGCTTTCAAAGGTTCTGAAACAGCTTGGTTAGCGGCATTCCCGCAATACCACGCCAAAGCGTTCATCGATATGACGGAATATGCTTCTCCTTATCCGGTTTCCAAGAATACATCCGTATGGACAACTTATGAAACTGAGATTTTGAAAAATGCATGGACAGGAGATAAACCGGTAGCTGACGCAGCCAAAGAGCTCGGCGCCAAAATGAATCAAGCGCTAGCTGCAGAAAAATAAGCTTTCGGTGCGGAGGTTCGTTTGCAAGTGGAGCGAATCTCCCTCCTAACTACACTCATGGGAGCGTGAGTACTCATGCGAATCAGCTCGAAACGCCGGTCCGATTGGATGTGGGCGTACATCATGATCACACCTTTAATGCTCGGTTTGCTCGTTTTCTACATTTGGCCCGTGTTTCAAACGTTTTATTTTTCATTCACGGATTGGGGTTCATTCGGCAAGTATACATGGTCAGGTTTGGCGAATTATAAGCAGCTTTTTACAGATAAAGATTTGCTGTATGCCTTTCGGAATACGGGCATCTACATTATTACGGCTGTCCCGGTCGGCATTGTTTTATCCATTATCTTAGCTGTTCTGCTGAATCAAAAGGTAAAGGGGTTATCGGTATATAGAACCCTGTATTTTCTCCCTGTCGTCACAATGCCTGCAGCGGTTGCCATGGTGTGGAAGTGGTTGTATAATTCCGACTTTGGACTGATTAACTATGTGCTCAGCAAATTGTCCATTACAGGGCCGCACTGGCTGACGGACAATCGTACGGCATTATTATCTATTATCATCGTTGCCATCTGGAGTTCAATTGGCTCTCACATGATTATCTTTTTGTCAGGCCTTCAAGGCATCTCGGAGTCTTATTATGAAGCCGCATCGATCGATGGGGCAGGTTCTTTTACCAAATTCACTCGAATTACGATGCCTCTGTTAACACCGACGATTTTTTTCGTCATGGTAACCTCCCTCATTGGTGCGTTCCAGGTATTTGATTACATCTATATGATGGTTGGCGAAATTGTTATGGAATCTACGCAGTCGATTGTATTTTTATACTACAAATACGGGTTTCTCAAAAATGCCAAGGGGTACGCCTCTTCCATTGCCGTCATGCTTTTTGTCATTATCATGTTAATTACTTACATTCAAATGAAAATTCAGAAGAAATGGGTTCACTACGAATGAGAGGGGCGAGTGTATGAATACGAAACCAGTCAATCAGAAATCGCTTCGAATCGGCGGAATCCATCTTATCCTCATATTGGGTGCAATTATCATGGTTACGCCATTTATCTGGATGTTTCTTACATCGGTAAAAACATTAGGAGAGTCAACGGCCATTCCTCCCGTTTTGCTGCCAAAAGCTTTTCAATGGAGCAATTATGCGAAGGTTTTTGTAAACTTGCCGTTCTTTACTTTTTATTGGAATACATTCATAACAACTTTGGTTAAAGTGATTGGTCAACTGATTATTTGCTCGTTGGCGGCATATGCTTTTGCAAGGATAGCTTTTCCAGGACGTCACTTCTTTTTCATCCTGATGTTGTCGGTGCTGATGGTTCCTGGGCAAGTGTTTCTTATTCCGCAGTATATGATTATGAAGGATCTCGGCTGGTTGAACTCTTTGACAGCACTTATTGTACCTGGTTTATTCAGTGCTTTCGGGACGTTTTTGCTGCGCCAATTTTTTATGACGCTGCCTAATGAATTGGAAGAAGCCGCGAAGTTAGATGGTTGCAATCAGTTCCGCATTTATTGGCAAATCATGATGCCGCTTGCAAAATCCGGGATGATTGCGTTGGCTATTTTCACCATGTTGTGGTCATGGAACGATCTGATGTGGCCGCTCATCGTCAACTCCTCACCGGATAAAATGGTACTGTCCGCAGGAATCGCATTCCTGGAAGGGGAGCACAAAACGAATTACACGATCATTATGGCAGGCTCCATGATGGCAATTTTGCCAATGATCATTATTTTCTTTGTTTTCCAACGTTCTTTTATTCAAGGGATTGTATTCACAGGAAGCAAGTCTTAATCAATGGCATATATTAGCCTATCGGTATCAATATCGTTATAGACGAAGTCACAGGAGATGAGTATTTGATGCAAAAAGTAACGGCAATCCTGCTCGGCGCAGGTGATCGAGGGGCACAAGCTTACGCGCCATACGCACTGAATTACCCGCATGAATTACAAATTGTAGCAGTCGCTGAACCGAATGAGGAGCGTCGTGCTGCCTTTGCTTCCGCACATGGGATTGCGCCGGAACACGCTGTTGAGAATTGGGAACAACTGCTTGCACAGCCCAAGCTGGCGGATATCGCGATCATTTGTACGCAGGATCAAATGCACTATCACCCTACATTGAAGGCGTTGGAGCTTGGTTACCATGTTTTGTTGGAGAAACCGATGTCTCCTAGTCCGGAAGAGTGTGTGGAGATGGAACTCATGGCGAAGAAGCACAACAGGCTGCTAACCATTTGCCATGTTTTGCGGTATACAGCTTTCTGGACGGCAATGAAACGAGTGATTACAGAAGGTAAAATCGGACAAATCGTCAATATTCAGTTGAATGAAAATGTCGGTAACATGCATATGGCACACAGTTTTGTACGCGGGAATTGGAATAATTCCGATAAGTCTTCCCCTATGATTTTAGCCAAATCATGCCATGACATGGATATTCTCTCTTATATCATGGGCGAGCCATGCGAGCGTGTCAGCTCTTTCGGTTCGTTGATGCACTTTAATGAAGAGAATGCGCCTGCAGGTGCGCCTGCGCGATGCTTGGACGGTTGCCCGGCTGAAATGAGCTGTCAGTACTACGCACCTAAATATTATTTGGGCGCAGGACGCCGTTGGGCGCGTAAATTCACAACAGATACCAGCAATGAAGGCATCATTGAAGCGCTGAGTACGACGCCTTACGGGAAGTGTGTGTATCACAGCGATAATAACGTCGTTGATCATCAAGTTGTCAATATGGAGTTCGCGAGCGGTGCGACTGCGATGTTCAGCATGTGCGGATTTACCCGTGATAACACGCGCATTCTGCAAATCATGGGCACGAAAGGCGATCTTCGCGGCAATATGGAAGAGAACGAATTCACCATCCATGATTTTGTGACGAATGAGAAAACGACCGTGCGTGTGCACGCCTCGGAAGAGGGGCACAACGGAGGAGACGCGGGCATTGTGCGCAGCTTCTTGAGCGAAGTCAGAACGTATAACGGCGGAGAAAGCAGCTCTTCCGCTTCCGTTTCCGTGCGCAGCCATCTGATTTCGTTCGCAGCGGAGGAATCCCGCTTGAACGGCGGCAAGCCCATTGCGATTGAAGAGTTTTATAAACAACTCGTTACGATATAAACAAAACGCAAGCGACCAGAGAGACTGGCTGCTTGCGTTTTTTTAGGAAGACGGGTAGTAAATAAGCGTCTTATATACAGCTTTGCGATCAGACAAATTCGTATACGTGTGCGGACGATCTGCTGTGAAATGGATCGCATCGCCAGGTTGAAGAATGTAGCTTTCTTGAGCAATAGAAATTTGCAGCTTTCCTTCGACCATTAGAATGTACTCTTCGACACCCTCATTATGCGGCTCAGAAGCATGGGTACAGCCTTGCTCCATTTCGACGGTGTAGATTTCGAAACTTTTTTGCGGGTGAAAAGGGAAAAGGGGATAGGCGCGATATTGGCCGTCCTCCTCATCAAAGGAAGAAAGATCTTCGGAGCGAACAACCGTAATCTTGGGTTCGTCATCCTCAATTAAGCTCGTGAAGGAGATTTGTAGTCCGCTCACAATTTTCCATAAAACAGAGATCGTTGGGTTAGAATCTCCCCGCTCAATCTGTCCGAGCATAGCTTTGCTGACACCCGTCAATTCTGCAACCTGATCTAAGCTTAAACCTCTTGTTTTCCTTATGTTCAGCAGCTTTCTGCCTACCATTTTGTGTATCGGTTCCTGCATCAACGTGACTCCTTTTATTTAATTTGTGTCCGTAAAAATCGCCTATTTACAATATAACATACATTCGTGTACTATGGTATATATAGACAGTAAAACGCACGTATGTGTATTATATTGCATATTTGTCCTAGGAGGAAAAATGATGGGCGCAACAATGATAGGGTTGGTTAAAGAACACCGAGGACCCGGTGCTACACTGAAGGAAGTTCCCGTTCCCACGATTGGCGACGATGAAGTGCTCGTTCACATTAAGGCAACTTCCATTTGCGGAACGGATTTGCACATTTACAATTGGGATGCTTGGGCTGATAAAACGGTGCTGACTCCGAATGTGTTCGGGCACGAGTTTGCGGGTATCGTTGTTGACATCGGGGACCGTGTACGAGGCGTTAAGATCGGAGATCATGTTTCAGCAGAGGGACATATGATTTGCGGCACCTGCAAGGCTTGCCGAACCGGAAATGGGCATGTTTGCCCGAATACGAAAAGCTTTGGGATTACCGCACCGGGATGTTTTGCCGAATATGCGGTTGTGAAAGCAAGTAATATTATTCATAATGCGCCTGAGCTGCCTTTTGAAATCGCTTGTTTGCAAGATCCGCTAGGGAATGCGGTGCAAACCGTTTTGTCCGGAGACATCGTGGGTAAAACAGTGGCGATTATCGGCGTAGGACCAATTGGCTTGCTTGCCATTAAAGTAGCCAAAGCTTGCGGAGCTGGAGCCATTTATGCGGTAGATATTAATCCAAACCGGTTAAAGATGGCTTTGCAAATGGGGGCTGATGTAACTATAAACGCTATGGAAGCGCGTACATCTGAAGAACTGCGCAGATTGACGGACGGCGAAGGCGTTGAGGTTGTGCTTGAAATGTCCGGGAACCCAGTGGCGATTGCAGATGCTTTTGAAGCTGCGGCCAATGCAGGCAGGGTGTCCTTGCTCGGAATTCCCACGAAAGAAGTAAGCTTGGACGTAACGAATCAAATTATTTTCAAAGGCCTCAAGGTAGAAGGCATCACGGGTCGTAAAATGTACCAAACCTGGTATCAGATGAAAGGTTTATTGAACCAACATCGGGTTGATCTCGCATCCGTCATCACACACAGATTCACGCTGGATCAGTACGAGGAAGCATTCCGTTTGATGCATGAAGGGCAATGCGGAAAAATCGTGTTTACTCATTAAAACACAAGCTTGGGAGGGCAAAGATGAATTACTTAAATGATTTGGCGGCAGATATTGAAGGCTGGAAGCGCGATGGACGTTACCGCACGATAAAAGTATGGGAAAGCGGTTCGGATACATGGATGAATTTGAACGGACGCAAAATTCTCCAAATGTCCTCCAATAATTATTTGGGATTGACCCATCATCCCAAACTGAAGCAAGCTGCAATTGAAGCCATTGAGAAATACGGCGTTGGCAGCGGGTCGGTGCGTACCATTACAGGGACGCTGGATATTCACGAACAGCTTGAGCTTGAGCTGGCTGCATTTAAAGGCACGGAAGCGGCGCTCGTGTTTCAATCGGGTTTTACAACGAATCAAGGCGCACTGTCTTCGATTCTAGGCGCAGACGACGTTGTCATCAGCGATGAGTTGAACCATGCGAGTATCATTGATGGCATTCGTTTGACGAAGGCGAGCCGTAAAATTTTCGCCCATAAAGATATGAATCAGCTTGAAGCCGTGCTGAAAGAAACGCAAAAACATCGTAAGCGTGTTGTGGTAACGGATGGCGTATTTAGTATGGACGGCGATATCGCGCCGCTGCCTGAAATTGTTCAATTGGCCGAAGCCTATGATGCCATTGTGTATGTCGATGATGCCCATGCGAGCGGCGTATTAGGGAAGAACGGCAAAGGCTCAACCGATCATTTCGGACTTCATGGCCGTGTTCACATTCAGATCGGGACACTGTCCAAAGCGATTGGAGCTGTTGGCGGTTATGTTGCCGGTGCGCAATTGTTAAAGGAACATTTGATTCATACGGCAAGACCGTTTCTGTTCAGCACCTCGCAGACGCCAGCGGTAGCAGCTACTTGTTTGGCGGCGATTCAGGTGCTGCGCGATAGTGAAGATTTGGTAACCAAACTATGGGAGAATGCCAATGGTTTCCGCAGTGAATTGCAGCGTTTGGGCTTCGACACCGGAGCAAGTGAAACGCCAATCATTCCAATCATTATCGGCGATCCTGCGCAAACGATGCGTTTCTCGGACCGCCTGCTTGAAGAAGGCGTATTCGCGCAAGGGATTGTTTACCCGACCGTTGCCATGGACAAAGGGCGTGTCCGCTTGATCGTAACGGCACAGCATACGAAAGAAGATTTAGCGTTTGCTTTGAACAGCTTGCAAAAGGTCGGCAGGGAATTTGGATTGGTGTAAAGCACCGTAGGCGACACCGCGGTATTTTCGGATGTGGACAAAGATTTGCGGAATAGAAAGTCAGTTGCTCCTATATAATTAGGTCGATAGTTACATTTTGTAACATAACCGATGAGGAGTGATGGGATTGAGCAAGTTCCGTAAGCAGGCTTTCATCTTCTTTATTCTTAGCGTGTTGGTGCTCGCGTTCAGTGTAGTTCCGGCAGCAGCTGCAAGTGATGACTATGACATTTTTTTGAAACTGGATGGGATTAACGGGGATTCGATAACAAAAGGGTATGAGAAGTGGATCCAGCTGAATGATTTTTCGTTCGAAGTGGCAAATAAGGCGACGGTGGCTGCCGGAAGTGGATCTGGCTCAGGCAAAGCTACCGCCCAACCGATATCGATCAACAAAAATTTTGATTCAGCTTCGATTCCATTATTCTTAAATACAACGACGGGAAAAGCAATTGAGAAAGGCCAAATTGTTTTCGTCAAAAATACCGGAAATGAAAAGCAGGTTAGTCTTGTCATTGATTTGGAAAAAGTCCTCGTCAGCAATTTTAGCTTATACGATACGCATGAGAGCATTGAACTCACGTATGGAGCCATTACGTTTAAATACAATGTCGTTGGTCCTGATGGAAAGACGACAAGTACGGTGACGGGTGGTTGGGATTTTACAAAAAATCAGAAAAAGTAAGATAGATGAATAAGGATTTAGGGCTAGCGATAGGGCTTACTCGAGAGGACTGAAAAGGCCTTTTGGGTAGCCCTATTTTCATACAAGCAGGGGGATTATGTAAACTGTACTTCTCTTCTCGATGTCGATATAATTGGAATTATTTCTCAGATATTGAGGAGGGAAGAGCGTTTATGTTTATGGAAGAGGAGGTCATCGTATACTTGAGAGCGGGTTTCCTGATCGTAATGCTGCCAGTGATGGCGGTCGTCCTTTTCTTAATGCTAAAATTCAAGAGGATGGGATACGGATGGTTTTTGATCCATCTGGTGCTGTTCTCGATTGGAGCTCTTTGGTGGATACGGTTGCTTGAAACTAGAGCTTTTACCAGTTCTATTTATAATTCCCTCATGATCGCGATGATTGGTATTCTCTGGCTGATAAGTATGATCTTTTTTGTCAAAGGTTTATTTTCACTACGTAATAAGGGGGCGCGCGTGTGATTAGATCGGTGGGAATAGGGATTATCACGATGGCGGTAGTGTTGCTAAGCTCAGCTTGCTCGGATAAACTCAGTTCAACGACAAAGTCGAAGATGGTAGATAGTCAGACAAAAGCAGGCAACGCCTACACGATACTCGCGGAAAAGCTACGAACACCATGGTCGATTCAGTTCGATGAGGAAACGGTCTACGTAAGCGAGCGTGAAGGAAGTATTGTCAAAATAAGTAATGGCTCTGTGACACGTCAAAAGGTGAAGCTCAGCAAACCATTGAAGGTACAAGGAGAAGGAGGATTTCTTGGGATTCAACTAACTCCTGATTTTCATAATTCGCGCCAAGCCTATGCTTATCATACCTATGAGGAAGGCGGCAAGATTCTTAATCGCGTCATTGTTCTGCAGGAGAAAAATGGCGATTGGGCGGAAGTTAAATCACTCCTCGAAGGCATTCCTGGCGGTCATATCCATAATGGGGGCAGGCTTGCAATTGGTCCTGATCATATGTTGTATATTACAACCGGTGACTCGGGAGTAGACAAGCTTGCACAAGACGTGAAAAGTACAGCGGGCAAAATATTGCGCATGACACTGGATGGCAAGGTTCCATCTGATAATCCGTTCGCAAAGTCTTATGTTTATTCATATGGGCACCGAAACTCACAAGGTATTGCGTGGGACAAGCAGGGGCGAATGTTTAGCTCTGAACATGGTCCTTCAGGAGATCCTGGCGGGCATGATGAGATTAATCTCATTGAGAAAGGCAACAATTACGGATGGCCAGTCGTGATCGGAAACGAGAAAAAGGAAGGGATGGTAACGCCACTTTATCAAACGGGAGATAACGCTATTGCACCATCGGGGATTGCCATAGATTCGGAGGGGCAAATATTGATCGCAACCTTGATCGGGAAGAAGCTATACGGGTTCAATCCCGACACCAAGCAAATGGCTGCCGTATTGGAAAGTGAAGGGAGACTGCGCGATGTCAAGCTCCATAATGGTGATATTTATGTGCTGACTAACAACACGGACGGTAGAGGAAGTCCTTCAGCGACCGATGACCGTCTTCTGATGCTTAAGAAGTAAAAGCAAAAAACCTAATCCATGCAGCAGTCGCTGAACGGATTAGGTTTTTTTATGACATCAGTTAAGTAGTGGTTTTTTTGAAAACGAGTACGGCATTATGGCCACCGAACCCAAAGGAGCTGGATAACCCGTAATTGAGCTCCGCCTTTCTGGCTACGAGCGGTACGTAATCGAGATCGCACTCTGGATCTGGATTCTCCAAGTTAATGGTAGGAGGGATTACGCCGTCTTGCAAGGTTTTGATCAGCGCGACTGCTTCTACACCGCCTGCTGCGCCGAGCATGTGCCCAATCATGGATTTGTTTGCGCTGATGGGAACGTCGTACGCGCGGCTGCCAAGAAGCCGCTTGATGGCGCGCGTCTCCGACAAATCACCGGCAGGCGTGCTTGTTGCGTGCGCGTTGATGGTGTCGAGCTCCTCTGGCGCCAGGCCGGCATCAGCCAGCGCATCGCGCATGGCTCGGTAGGCACCCGCGCCTTCAGGATCGGTCGCCACGATGTGGTAGGCGTCCGAGGTTGAGGCATAGCCGATGATCTCGGCATGGATACGGGCACCGCGGCGCTCGGCATGCTCGAGCGACTCCAGCACGAGCACGCCGGCGCCTTCGGCGGCGACAAAGCCGTCGCGCTGCGCATCGAACGGGCGGCTCGCCTGCGTCGGCGCATCATTCCGCGTCGACAAGGCGGTCGCGTTGCCGAATCCCGCCAGCGCGAGATCGGTGATCGTCGCTTCGGCGCCTCCGGCAATGACGGCGTCTGCGCCTCCGCGCTGGATCAGCTTAAAGGCTTCGCCAATAGCATTGTTGCCTGTGGCGCAGGCCGTTACCGGCGCCAGAGTAGGGCCTTTGGCACCGAACAAAATGCTGACTTGCGCCGCTGCCATGTTGGCGATCATCATGGGCACGACGGTCGGACTGACACGGCTTGGTCCGCGGGACAGCAGAGTCCGGTAATTGTCCAGAATGGTATGAATCCCTCCAATACCAGAACCAATATAGACGCCGACGCGTTCCTCATTCGTTGCATCAATGGTAAGGTTAGCATCCTCCATGGCTTGCTTGGTTGCTGCAATAGCAAATTGTGTATATCGGTCCATACGGCGGACTTCTCGTCGACCGACGGCTGCTTCCGCATCAAAATCTCGCACAACCCCTGCGATACTGGTTTTATACTCGGATACATCCATATGATCGATTGTGGAAATGCCAGATGTTCCATTTATGAGATTTTGCCAAAAACGATCGACTTGATTGCCAATGGGCGTAATTACGCCCATTCCTGTCACAACTACACGCTTCATATCTAACGCCTCCTTGGATAGCTTTCATAACTTACTCTTAGTACCTGATATCAATAGCATGTCACACTTGTTATCCTATTACAAGTTATCGTTTATACTGGTATAATGACTTCTATGATGAGATGTGAAGGAGGAAAATGAAGTGAATACGAAGGAACGGCTGCAAGCCCTTTCCGCGTTCTTGACTACTCACCGGGCAAGGCTTAAGCCTAGCGATGCCGGGCTTCTTGGCGGCAGCCGAAGACGCACACCCGGCCTCCGCAGGGAAGAAGTGGCGGCGATTGCTGGTGTGAGCACAACCTGGTATACGTGGTTAGAGCAGGGTAGAGAAATCAAAATGTCGGTGCAGGTATTGGACCGAATCGCGATTGCTTTACAGCTCAACGAGGATGAGCGGCAATATTTGTTCATGCTGGCTCTTGAGCAGCCCGCGCCCACGACGATTGTTGATCAGGCACCGACAGTTTCGCCTGCTTTGAATCGAATTTTGGAGGAGCTTCACGATTGCCCCACTATTATTTCGGATCGCAGATGTAATATCGTCGGTTGGAATCAAGCGGCGGCGGCAGTTTTTCTGGATTTTGCGCGGGTTCCGCTGGAAGAACGCAATCTGATTTGGCTGCTTTTTACGAGGAAAGAATTAAAAGCTTTGGCTGTGAACTGGCGTGATTTTGCGATGGGCTTTTTGGCGATGTTTCGTTCCTATTATGGGCAATATCTGGGAGATAATTGGTATAGCGAGTTTATTGAGCGCATTAGCGGAGAAAATCAGGATTTTCGGACATTTTGGAATCAGAGTGATGTGAGCAGTGCTCCGGAAGTGTTCATCGAGTTTCGTCATGCGAAGGTAGGGAAGCTTTTATTTGATTTGACGACATTGCAGGTGCAGGGTCGAGCTGATTTAAGATGCAGTGTGTATACAGCGTCACCTGGTTCGGATTCGGATTCTAAAGTAAAGCAGTTGATGAGTAAAATTTAGGGTATGAGGATGGTGGGGATATGATGCTGTCTTTTAGAAAAATGAACGAGAACGACTACGACTTTTTGATGGATATGCAGTATGAATCGATTCACATTTTGGAGAACAAACCGCCTAAACTGGAATTGTTGAATGCTCCTCATCTTAAAAAATATCACGAGGGCTGGGGAAGACAAGGGGATATGGCTTTACTAGCTTTAATGGACAATGTGCCGGTAGGCGCAGGTTGGTACAGGTTATTTGATGACTCCAATCGAGGGTATGGATTTGTTGATCGCGAGACTCCGGAGCTAGGGATTGCTGTTTTACCTGCGTATCGAGGTCAAGGAGTGGGCGTTAAGCTGATGCAGGAGTTAATCGAACAAGCACAGAAAGATGGTTTCCCATCTTTATCTTTAAGTGTTGATCCGAGTAATCAAGCCGCTGTGCGTTTGTATGAGAAGCTCGGGTTTGTGTTTTGCGGCGTCGTGGGGACCTCTTGGACAATGAAGTTAAGTTAGTCTGAATTTTTGGTGAAGCAAGTGTCGCGGATGGCTTTAGGGTGAGTATTACTGGAGCCGCAGCGGCAGGAAAAACTACCGTTAATCTGCTCAATGCCGGTCCGGGCAGCGCAATAACTGGAGAAGCTCCTGCTAAATCGTCACACACTTCCCGAATTAGCCTAAATCTCTTCTGGTTAAATGGAGTTAATCCATGTAAATAGCCCAAACGTGGCTAAGAGGAGGGAATTAGCAGGAGTAATCGGCGTTATTCATAAAACATCAAGGTGCTCGCCTCGCCTAGTTAGGCCTGTTCGTTTATAGCACACAAAAAAAGGAACGCTATCCAGCGTTCCTTTTAAGCAGCTCTATTTACGTATGAGATAGTTTTTTGTCCTCACGTTCCAGTGCTTTCTGCTGCTCCTTGGTGAAGGTACAACGAAGTTTGGCTAATCCGGTATGTTCGTTGACGTAGATGATTCTAACAATGCCATGGATCGATTTCAGTTGTTTAGTCCATTCTCGCGGATCGAACATGAACATCAACTCCTTTTGAAAACGCTTTATTCTTTAATTCATCTTATGTGCATGGGACAAGTTTCATGCCTAAGGTATGGAAATGCTAAAAAAGTGGCATTCTGGTTAGTAATGACATGATTGTACGGTGGGTGAAAAGATTGAAAGTAGAAAAGAGTCAATCTGCAATATGTTCGTATTGTGAGGAATCAGCAACATTTCGGATCGGTAACGACGAGTACGCGCTGCATGCTTGTGATCGTCACGAAGATTCTGCGTATAACGAATTCGATTTCGTGAGCGGGGAGGACTCGTGGCGCATCATTTCCATCGCGTCGCACGGCTTTCCTGAACAGGCCATCATTTAAACAGGAGGGATTCCCATTCGTTTATTTCATTTGAGTTACATTCTTTTTTTCAGTGCGGTGCTGCTTGCTGGCATCATTGGAATCGCTTGGTTTGTTTTTCATCGCAGAAAAAGAAAAGCGCGTTAATGGTCATGGTTAGAAACCATAAATTAGTTTATGCAAAGAAGCCTCCACATTCCACTAAATAGGTGGGAGAGGAGGCTCTTTTGTTTTCAGCGGACACCTTTCATAAAGCCTTGAATTTTTGGAGTCATCAGAAAGAGTATGACGCTTAGGACCAATGCAATCACGCCGATAACACCGAAATACAGCATTTCCGAGTCGGGCGAGTAAAATTTCACAATCTGCGCATTGATGGCCTGGGCCGCGGCATTTGACAAGAACCACAAACTCATGGTCTGGGCTAAAAAGGCCGCAGGTGCTAACTTGGTCGTTGCCGAGAGACCTACAGGAGATAAACATAATTCTCCGATCACGACAATGAAATAGCTGAGCACTAGCCATAATGGATTAACGAGCGACTCCTTGCCACCGAAATAAGCGGGCAGCAGAATGACGAGAAAGGATACGCCGGCCAGCAGCAAACCTAATGAAAACTTGGTGGGAATGGATGGCTGCCGGTCACCGAGCTTGACCCAAATCCACGCAAAAATCGGCGCAAATACGATAATAAATAACGGATTCAAGGATTGGAACCAAGCTGGAGAGATATGTATGCCTGCAAAATCAAGTTGTGTCCGCCGGTCCGCGTAATTGGCGAGAATCGTTGATCCCTGCTCCTCAATAGCCCAGAACATGACAGACGCAATAAACAGCGGGATATAGGCGAGAACTCTGGAGCGCTCGATACTTGTGGTCTTAGGGCTTCTGTACATGACAATGAAATAAATGGTTGGAATCAGGATACCCAGCAGGCCAACGATGGCGCTAAACGTCTGGAAAGTGAGGTAACCGGCAGGGATCGTTATGACAAGTAATAGGATGATGATTACGGCGCCTAGCCCAATCCATGTCAGGACCTTCGTTTTTTCCGACGGAGAGAGCGGGTTTACGACAAATGTGCCAGCGAGTCCCAAGTTTTTTTTCTTCGTAAACAGAAACACAGCTAACCCAAGAAACATGCCGATTGCCGCTAATCCAAAGCCCAAATGGAAATTCACATTCATCCCTACAGTGCCAACGAGCAATGGGGCAAGGAAGCCTCCAAGATTGATACCCATGTAGAAAATGCTGAATCCTGCATCTCGGCGGGCGTCCTCTTCACTATATATTTCACCGACAATGCTGGATACGTTTGGTTTTAGCATGCCTGTCCCTAACACAATCAGTACCATAGAAACAAAAAATAACGCGACGCTTCCTGGTATGGCTAATACAATATGGCCGAGCATAATGAAAATGCCGCCATATAGAACAGCCTTTGAATTTCCAAAAATCCGATCAGACAGCCACCCGCCAATAATGCCGGACATATAGACAAGCGAGCCGTAAATCGACATAATGGCAAGAGCGGTATTTTCGGCAATTCCCAATCCGCCTTTGGACACTTCATAATACATATAGTAAACAAGAATTGCGCGCATGCCGTAATAGGAAAAACGCTCCCAAAATTCCGTGAAAAAGAGTGTGAATAACCCTTTCGGGTGACCGAGGAAGCCGTGTTGTGGAACACTTGAGACAATCTCCTGTTTTTTATGGATATCGGACATGAAGCAATCTCCTTTATTTAAGCTAGTTGTGAGTCTCCTGCTGTATCCCTACAAGGTAGATTTCCCAGGTAGATAAAGTTCTACACTTTAATTAAGTTCTTATTCGAAGGAAAGGGGAATTCATGCTAAAATATGCTGCAGCCATCGTGGTAACGATCGTCTTGGGGCTAAGCTCAAGAAGGTTCCCGAATGTATTTCCTGATATCATCGCTGTCAATGCCGGAGACATCCTTTGGGCAAGCATGATTTACTTTGGGTTTCGGTTTATTTGTACTAAAAGATCGTTAGCTTGGGCAGTAGGATGGAGCGTAATCTTCTGCTTTGGCATTGAATTCAGTCAATTATACCAAGCGGAATGGATTGTAGCGGTTAGAAGGACAGTCGTTGGCTCGCTGATCCTTGGAAGAGGTTTTTTGACCATTGATTTAGCTCGATATGTGATAGGAATTGCTGCTGCATGGCTCTTTGACAAGTATGTCTTCCAGCGCAGCAATCGTTAATTCAGTCAGCTTTGGAGATGATGTAATGGAAATTAGAATCATTCAAAAAGAGCAGGTCTGGCAGCTGCGGCATGAAGTGATGTGGCCGGAGCGGGAACTGGCTTATGTTCAACTTTCGGATGACGATGAAGGCGTGCACTATGGACTTTTTGAAGGGGATGCACTTCTTTCTGTCGTATCGCTATTTATCCAGGGTGAAGAAGCTCAGTTTCGAAAATTTGCCACCAAAGTATCCGATCAAGGCAAAGGCTACGGCAGCCATCTGCTTCGCCACATGTTTACGGAAGCTAAACAAGCAGGTGTGAAGCGCATTTTTTGCAATGCGAGGAGCAACAAGGTTTCTTTTTATGAAAAATTCGGGTTGACCGTAACAGATAAACAATTTACTAAAGGCGGAAAAGATTACGTTGTCATGGAACACCATGTCTTTCCGGAAGCTGATCTAGCCCAAATAAGAAAGGAAGATTCACATGTCTAAAAAGCTGTACTACGATTCTGCCTATATCCGAGAATGGCAAACAACGATCAGCCGCGTTATGGAGAGAGAAGACGGGTATTATGTCCTCTTGGATGAGACAGCCTTTTATCCACATGGGGGCGGACAGCCTTGCGATGAAGGGCATATCAACGGCGTTCCTGTCTTGGATGTCATCAGTGAAGAGGAGAATGTGCTGCATAAAGTGGCGAGTCTACCTGGAGAGGGCATTGTGTCCTGCGAGGTGAATTGGCAGCGAAGGTTCGATCATATGCAGCAGCATAGCGGTCAACATCTGTTATCCGCGGTATGCCGCGATCTCTACCAGGCAATGACCGTCTCTTTCCACTTGGGAACGGATTATGCCACCATTGATGTGGAACAGCCGGAACTCTCACCTGACCAGTTGGCAGCTATAGAGAGAGAAGTTAATGAGCAGATCTATAAGAACCGAACAGTCACCAGTTATTTCGTTACGGAAGAGGAATTGGCCAAACTGCCGCTGGTGAAACAACCCAAGGTGACGGAGAATATCCGCATTGTCGAAATTCAAGGTGTGGAATATAACGCGTGCGGAGGCACGCATGTTTCGTCAACTGGTGAAATCGGGATGATCAAGCTGCTGAAAGCGGAGAAGCAGAAGGGGAATACGCGGATTTATTTTAAATGCGGATATCGTGCACTCCAGGAGTTTAATGATAGTCTGAAGATTTTGGGCGCACTATCCATCAAATTCAACACGGGGAAAGACGAAATTATCGATCGCTTGGAGAAATGGGAATTCGAGACGAAACAATTGCAAGCGGAATTAGCCCAGTTAAAAGAGGAAAACGACACTTATGTAGCAGGTGAGCTCCTCTCCCAACGAGAAGGGAACTTGATTGTCCGCGTGTTCGAAAATAAGTCCCTGAAAGATTTGCAAAACCTCGCTGGCAAGCTGGCGGTTCAGAGCGATTGCCCAGTCCTTCTTGCCACCCTTGCGGAGAACAAAGTTGTACTAGCGAATAATAGCGCATCGTTATCCTGCGGCGTTTTCTTCAAAGCGAATTTGGCTGCCTACCAAGGGAAAGGCGGCGGGAGCGACAAAATCGCCCAAGCGGGATTTCCGTCATGGGATGACGCCGCAGCTTTCTTGGAGCACGCTAAAAAACAGGCAGCCCATCTTCTTTAGGGTCAGCTGCCTGTTCTACGGTTAATCGGCGGATGAGCGCTGCTTCTGCCATAGCGTTTCAAGCTCGGGGAGCAAACGAACGCTTTCCTGTTCATTTGGATCCGTTCTTGCCAGCAGGGCGGTGCAGGACTCGCTTTCGCTAGGGTTATAGGGCATATGAGGCATCCCGGCAGGGATGTACAGAAAATCGCCTTCCTCCACCTCCATATGCTGGTCGAGTTTCTCGCCGTACCACATGGCCGATTTCCCTTGCAGCATGTAGATGGCTGTTTCATGTTGTTCATGCAGGTGGGCCTTTGCTCTCTTGCCAGGGGGAATCGTTAGCAGATGCATGCATATACCTTGCGAGTCAACGCTTTCCTTGGATATGGCCTCCGCATAGTCGAAGCCTTGTTTGCCATGGTATGTGCGAGATGAACGAATGAGTCGACAAGATCGTGTTGGCTCCATGTTCAAACACACCTCCTTCTGATTCAAACTATTAAGATGGATGAAATTTCATGCAAAAAACCCTCATCTAAGTAGATGAGGGTTTTCGATTGATCATTAGCAAGGACGGAAAGGGAAAAATGGTCTAGTATCCAGTAAGGCAATAGCCAAAAGATCAAACAGGACGAGCGGTAAAATAAACGGCAAAAATGAGATTTGCGCCTTGTTCCCATTCCGGGACGGCTTCAGATAGACTTTATTATTGTCCACTTTGACAATGGTACCTTTGTAAGTGCCGTGTGTTGTTTTGATCATTACTTCTCGATTGAGGTACTTCTTACAAATTCGATAGGAATCCGCTTTTTTCATCGTGATACCTCCTCTCTAGCTGTCTTATTCTAGTATATGTTCGTCCAATAGAACTAGTGCGTGGGAATAGACAGGAATGGGAGAAAGATCCAATAAGTATTTTGCCGAATAAATGATATAATCAATAAGCAAATTACACCGCTGTCCCATAAAATTGCAGGGTTAAGGAAGAGTAGATCGATATGTACAAGAAGTCAGCAGTAAGGGTAAAAAGCTCTTTGAAAGTGACCTTCCTCTATGTCTTGTTTGGAAGTTTATGGGTCATTCTATCAGATCGATTCATCGATAGCGTGAAGTTGACCGATGCCATTTCCGTAAATTCATCAAAAGGACTTTTTTATGTCGTTATTACCGCATTTATTTTGTATTTTTGTTTAAAGCGGTTGAAAAAGGCGTTGTTGGAAAGCGAGGAGCGGTATCGAATCCTGGTGGAACATTCACCGGAGCCAATCGTGGTTCATAGCGAAGGGATTATCATCTTCATTAACCCTGCCGGTGCCAGAGTTTTAGGTGCGAACTCGCCTGAGGAACTCATCGGGCAATCCGTGATGACATTTGTGCACCCCGATTTTGCAGATATAACGATGAAACGTATCCGTCAAATCATCGAAGAAAAGCAGCCAACAGAACCGATGGATCAAAAGTTTTTACGGCTCGATCAGCAAGTTATCGATGTAGATGTAAGAGAGGTGCCAATCGTCTTTCTTGGTAAACCTGCGGTGCAGTTATTATGCCGAGATATTACGGAGCATAAACGGGCGCAATGCATGCTGGAAATGCGGGAACAGAGCTATAAATCGCTTGTGGAGCACAATCCCGATGCGATTTTCACGATGGATTTAAAGGGGAATGTGCTGTCAGTTAATGCGGCTACTGAGAAAATTACTGGCTATACGGAAGAAGAATGCACGCAGCAAATATTTCAGCCCTTTCATGTGTCCAGTGACCAAGAGAAGGCATGCGAGCTATTTGTAAAAGCGATGCAGGGCGAATCCAATAATACGGAAATAACGCTAATGCATAAAGAAGGAAATCAAATCGAATTAAATTTGAAAATGGTTCCCATCTATATTAATGATAAAGTTGACGGCGTATATGGCATAGCCAAAGATATTACAGAACGTAAACGGACGGAAGAGCTGCTGCTCAAATCAGAAAAGCTGTCTATCGTTGGACAGCTTGCGGCAGGGGTTGCCCATGAGATTCGAAATCCATTGACTTCGCTGAGAGGTTTTGTGCAGCTTCTACAGTCAAAAGTAGAAAATTATCAGTATTATTTTCAAATCATGTTATCGGAACTGGACCGAATTAACGATATCGTGAGCGAGTTTATGGTCATTGCGAAACCGCAGGTGATCAATTTTGAAATGAGAGATATCCGGAAGATCCTTCAAGATGTCATCTCCTTGCTACAAACCCAAGCTATTCTTAATAATGTGCAAATTCATACAGAGGTCATGACTGAAATTCCTTTCATCAAGTGCGAGGAAAATCAACTGAAACAGGTCTTCATTAATATTCTTAAAAATGCGATTGAGGCCATGCCGGATGGAGGAAATGTCACCATCGAGTTGAAGCAGGATGACGGCAAGGTTCAGATTCGTTTCATTGACGATGGCTGCGGCATCTCGGCGGAGAGATTGGCGCTACTAGGCGAACCTTTCTACACAACCAAGGAAAAAGGGACGGGCTTAGGTTTAATGGTTTGTCATAAAATCATCGAAGCTCACCGTGGATGCCTCAAAATTGAAAGTGAAATTGAGCAGGGAACGACCGTACAAGTATTTCTTCCGATTGATGAAGAAAGTACGGTTAGATGAGCTTAAAAACAAAAAAAAGGACTGCTCCATAAGTAGATTATCTACTAGGAGCAGTCCTTTTTATAATGGATGAACGGTTATTTTTTCACGCGTTCCCGTACGACTTTTTCAATAATTAATTTATGTCCGAGCATGCCCATGAGACGAATCAGTCCGGTTGTTCTTCCGGAAATGATATGACGATGGCCGTCAGCAACGTTCGTTTGGATCGAAAACCGGTGAAAATGGTTGGGACCATTGCCAATGTTGAGACCTGTTTGACCGGAGTAGGAATGTCTGTGTCCGTCCGCTGTTGTTGTAGTGCCGCGGAAATTGTGACGGTGTCTGCCATTATCAGGAATGAACAAATCAGTCAAATTCCCAAAAGCATGTTGATGCCCTTGCACGCGAGTCGTCAAACCCTCCATTCGATGTTTGAACTGAACAGGTCCTTCATCTCCTTGCTTGACTTTTGCCATGATCCCATCATCCTTTCGAAACAAGATGCTATTAAAGTATGTACCGCTTTCAAACTTGGTTTGGACAGACGACCAAAAAAGGACCTATTTATGGGAGCGGAATAGGACGAGTTTAATCTTGATAAGATGATAGAAAACACCAGATTTCTCATACATCATGTATGCCGTAATAGAGTAGGAGTGGTTGAAGTTGAGCGTAATAGGAAAGGGCATCCCAAGACTTGAATCCCGAGATAAGGTAACCGGTTTCGCTACATATACGAACGATACACAATCTCCAGGCATGCTGCATGGTTGGCTCGTGACCAGCCCCTATTCGCATGCGTTAATTTTATCGATTGATATTACGGATGCGCTGGCAGTGAGCGGTGTTCACGCCATAGTTCGGGGAGAGGATTCCCCCATCCTAACAGGTACTCTTCTAGCAGACCGCCCGCCGCTTGCCTGGAAAAAAGTGAGGTATTACGGCGAGCCGATTGCCGTCGTTGTGGCGGAAACGGAGCAGATGGCTAAACGCGCAGCAGCCTGTATACGAGTGGAATACGAGCAGCTTCCTGTTGTTCATTCACCCAGCGGCGCCTTACAACGGAACGCCCCATTAATTCATGAAGATTTGGGCAGCTGTCAAAAGTTCGGGGATGTGTATCCCGTTCCAGGAACAAATATCGGCAATTTAGTCAAAATCAGAAAAGGTGACATGGCCTCAGGTTGGGCAGCTAGTGAAGTGACGGTGGAAGGAACATATGCGTTCAACTCGTCCGATCATTGCGCGATGGAACCGCGTTGTGCCATCGTTGAAGCAAAACCGAGCGGTATAATCAACATCCAAACGTCGACGCAGGATCCTTTTATGATTAAACGTGCTTTCGAGCGCTTTTTTCAAGTTGAGCAGTCCAAGGTGATCGTGCATGTGCCTTTAGTAGGCGGGGGATTTGGCGGCAAGGGCTCCATTCAATTGGAATACATGGCTTATCTAGCGTCCAAAGCTTGCGGCGGCCGTCCTGTCAAAATCAATAATTCCCGTGAAACGGATATGGTCAGTTCCCCTTGTCACATTGGGCTGGAAGCAAAAGTGAAGCTCGGCGCTACCCGAGAAGGCAGACTAACAGCAGCTGAAATCACGTTTTTATTTGATACAGGGGGCTATACAGACGAGGGAGCTACGGTGACCGTAGCGGGAGCAATCGACTGCACAGGGCCTTATCGCTTGGATAACGTGTGGTGCGACTCTCTCTGTGTCTACACGAATCATCCTTATGCTACGGCATTTCGGGGATTTGGGCATACGGAAGCCCTTTATTGTCTGGAGCGTACGATGGATATGCTTGCGAAGAAACTCGGGATGAATCCTTTGGATTTGCGGTTTCGCAATGCGATTGAGCCGGGGGATACGACACCAACGCAAGCACCGCTTACACGAAGCTCGGTAGGGGATCTACCTCTATGCATTCGTAAGTTGAAGACGCTGATCGAGTGGGATCAGGGTCAATGGACGAAGGTTGACCGTGATAAAGTCAGGGTGAAAGGTATGGCCTGTGTGTGGAAAGCCTCGGGCTCCGGCATCGATACCGGAAGCGGGGCTACGATCACATTCAATCACGACGGCAGCGCGAATCTCAGCGTAGGTTCGATCGAGATAGGCCAAGGAAACCGCACCGTCATGGCGCAGATCCTTGCCGAGCAGCTGGATATGGATGTGAAGGATGTCCATGTCAAAATGGACGTGGATACCCAAATCACACCGGAACATTGGAAAACAGTGTCAAGCAGCAGTACGATGATGGTCGGTCGTGCTGTTCAGGACGCAGCTGAAGATGTGATCGCCCAACTGAAAGCTAATGCCTCGATCGTCCTGCAAGTGCTGCCGCAAGATCTCGCAGTCGGCCGTGGCATGATTTATGTCAAAGACGATCCGATCATCAGTCTAAAAGTCAGTGAAGTGGTCAGCGGTTACCAATATCCGAATGGCAGTGCTTCGGGCAAACCGGTTATCGGCCGCGGCAGATACCGTGTCCATGATATTACGAGGCTTGATCCCGAAACGGGGAAAGGAATCCCAAGCCAGCAATGGACCGTTGGTGCACAAGCCGTTGAAGTTGAATTTGATACTCGCGAGTGTACGTATCGTGTTCTTCGGGCAGCTTCTGTTTTTGATGCGGGAAAAGTCATTAATGAAGCCACAGCACGCGGGCAGGTGGTAGGCGGAATGAACATGGGGCTGAGCTTTGCCACGCGGGAGGGGTTTCTGTTTAATCAGGCGGGGCAAGTGCTTAATCCGCAGCTGCGGTCCTACAAATTAACCCGGTTCGGCGATCATCCGGAATATTTGGTCGAATTTGTGGAGACGCCTTTCACAGAAGGTCCTTTTGGTGCCCGCGGTGTTGGGGAGCATGGAACCATAGGGATGGCTCCTGCTCTGGCGAACGCCTTATCGCTTGCAGCCGGCATTGAATTGAACGTACTGCCTTTGACACCAGAGGTGATCTGGCAATCGATGGGGAGGAGCCAATGATTTCATTTGACTTTGAATATTATAAGCCGACTACCTATGATGAAGCGGTATCAATCTATCAGAACATGAATGCAAGCGGTAAATCACCCTTGTATTATGCCGGTGGTACTGAAATCATCTCCATGGCGCGCATGGATCAGCTTCGCACTGGTGCGGTAATTGACATGAAAGGGATTCCCGAATGCCGCGTATTTCAATTTCATCATAACCAGCTTGTCATTGGCGCAGCACTTACACTCAATGAGCTTGCGGAGTCGCCTTTGTTTCCATTACTTGCGGACACTGTTCGAGACATCGCTGATCATACGATTCGCAATAAAATTACAATTGGCGGCCTCCTATGTGGAAAGTTCATCTATCGGGAGGGGCTGCTGCCCTTTCTCCTAGCGGACAGCGAGGTTATTCTGGCCGGCCCTAGCGGAGTGCGTCAAATTCCCATTCGCCAGATTTTGAATGGAGAGCCGCGCTTGGAGAAGGGTGAACTTCTCGTGCAAATCATAACCAATGCCAACTATTTGGAAATGCCGTATGTGACGATAAAGAAGACCAAATTGGAACGAATTGATTATCCAATCGTCCGCATAGCTGGGCTTCATACAGGAGAAGAGATTCGCATGGCTTTCAGTGGAGTCAGTGCGATACCGTTTCGATCAAAGAAAATCGAAGAAATTTTAAACGATACCTCACTCTCCTTGGAAGCTCGTGTTGATATCGCCATTCAATGGTGGCCTGTGCCGATTTTGAATGACATTCTTAGCTCATCTGCTTATCGGACATTTGTGCTTCGCAACACACTATTGGATGCTATGGCAGCTCTGGAACAGGGGAGGCGTTGAGGATGAGCGGGACGATCAAAAGTGAAGTTGAATTCGTTGTCAACGATAAGCGGCATCATGCTGTCATTCGATCCGCGGATACGCTATTGCGAGTGCTGCGGGAGCAATTGGGGTTAACTGGAGCAAAAGAGGGGTGCGAAAATGGCGATTGCGGGGCATGTACGGTGAATGTGGATGGAGTTCCTATCAAATCGTGCCTGATGTTGGCTATTGAAGCTCCGGGATGCAGCATCACGACCATTGAAGGGTTAGGCGGAGATGCTCCCATGCAAAAGGCTTTCGTCGAGCATTTTGCTTTTCAGTGCGGATTCTGCACACCAGGTTACATTATGGTGGCACATGCTTTGAGCCAGCAATGCCCGAATGCGAGTGAAGACATGATGCGTAGATGGCTTCAATCCAATATTTGCCGCTGTACAAGTTATGAGGAGATTGGGAAGGCTGTCAGGTCTGTGATTTCGAACTCGCAGAAATAGGTGGATGGAACTACGGTCCTCTATTTCCGTGAAAACTCACATCATCCACTCGGATGGGGAACTACAGTTCGCTATTTTGTCATTTCTACTGAGAATCGCGTTGTTGAGGACAAATAAGTGCCTGTAGTTCCACTCAAAGTTCAAAATAGCTCGTTTTTCTCCAGATAGAGGACCACAGTTCCCTTAAATATTCGGATGCGGGAGCCCTGCTCATTTTTTATGAAAGGAAATGAAAGGTCATAGTTAGAATTATTTAGTATGCCAAATAAAAAGGAGTCCTGGGGATAGACGGATCAGGTTAAGAACAAACATGTCAACTATTATTTTATTTCGCGGGAAAGCTGGGACAGGCAAAACTACCTTATCCAATGAACTTGGTAAAAGGCTCAAGACAGCTGTGCTTCATAAAGATGATATTTATGATTCGGTCGCCAAGCATGTCTCCGCACATGAGGCGAGAAATCAGATCTGTTTTGATTTTCTGTACCGGTTTCTTGAAACGGTTATTGCGACGGAAGCAGATGTAATTCTTGATTATGGTTTTAATCACTCGGATGATGTGTTGAAGTTTAAGCATTGGATCGAAGAAAAAGGTGGGAAGTTGAAGACGCTGATCTGCATATGCAGCGATGAGTCTATTTGGGCGCAGCGACTTGCTGAGAGAAGCAATGAGCCAAAGGCTAATCAATTAATAACCGATTTAGATGAGTTAAAGGAACATTATAAGCATGTTAGATTGGAATTTTTGGATGGTGAACTTGTTTTGGACACGGTTCAGCCGATCGATTCTCTAATGGATCAGGTTTTCAAGTCTCTTTGAATGAGCTACTATATACATGTAGATATAATCAATTTAGGAGGCAATGGAATGAATAAAATCGAGCTTTTGCTTCATGGATGGGATAGCTGCTATGAGAATGAGGATTGGTATCCGCCGCTTACGGATGCCCTCAAAGGTTTGACTGCCGAGCAGGCCAACTGGCGGCCGGAAGGCGAGTATGTGAATACGATTGCCGAGAATTTGAATCATTTAATTTTTTATAAAGAACGATTGTTGTATCGAATGACTGGAGCAGAGTCCGAATATCCGGATATGACGAATGATGATACGTTTGTTGTGGCATCTACTTCAGATGAGACATGGGAGGCAACTTTGGCTCGTTTGCAAGCTGTTCACCAAGGTATTCGGGATCGGATCGCGCAGTGGGAGGAGCATGATTTTGAATATGTGTATCCGAATCGTTCGCAATCCGTTGGGCGTTGGGTGAACAGTCTGATTATGCATGATGCCTATCACACAGGACAGATCATGTTTATCCGGAAGCTGCAGGGATCTTGGCCATCCCGTCGTTCTTTTGAATAAAAAATGAGAGGTGCGAGGCTTGACGGAGTTTGACTGGTCAAGCTTTTTCGCTGTTTATGGAGGGATTTGCCGTTTTATTTCGAATAAAGAAAATAACTGATTGTAAGGAGGTCTCATCGAGACATGAACATGGATATGGCATTGCCGCAAGCGGCTCCAGAACAACTAGGGATAAATGGTGATAAATTACAACTTGCTTTCCAATTGTTAGATCGTGAAGAGGAAGCCGGTGAAATACCAGGTGGCGTGGCCATCGTGGGTCGAAAAGGGACCATCATAGGAACGTATGCCGTTGGTCACTCGATTATTTCGGACGATACGAAGCTAAAGGTAACGGAAGATACGATTTATGACTGTGCTTCTTTGACCAAAGTAATGGCGACACTTCCCTTGATTATGCAGCTGATCGATCGTGGCGAGTTGCGCCTCAGAGACCCGATCACCCGGTTCTTCCCTGAATTCTCAGGGAATGGGAAGGAAGAGGTGACGGTGAAACATCTATTGTCTCACACGTCCGGGCTGCAGGCTTTCAAGGATTTGCATTCTCATGGTTGGACGCCTGAGCAGATTAAGGCTGCCGTTCTCGGAGAGGGTTTGAGCCATTCTTGCGGCAGCAGTTATGCGTACAGTGATTTTAACTATATCATTCTTGGTGAATTGGCTGCGAAGCTGTTTAGCATGCCGCTAGATGAGGCCGCTAACCGATATGTGTTTGAACCGCTGGGGATGCACGATACGGGTTATTGTCCGGCGAAAGAATTGCAGTCGCGAATAGCGGCAACGGAGTTCATGGACGGCGCTTATCGATGGGGCGAGGTGCATGACGAGAACGCTTGGGCAATGGGGGGCGTCAGCGGGCATGCCGGTGTTTTCTCGACGGCGAGGGATGTTGCGAAATATGCGGCCATGTGGCTGAACCATGGGAAGCCTGCAGCAGACGGCCTTGGCCATGTTCTGTCAAGTGCATCCGTAGCAGCAGCCACTCGTAGCTACACGGAAGACAAGGTAAATGCTAACCGTGGCCTTGGTTGGGTGCTGAAGGGGGATGTCTGGGACGCTTCGGGGGATTTGTTTTCCTCGCAAAGCTACGGGCACACGGGGTTCACAGGGACCAGCGTATGGATGGATCCCCAAAGCAGCGTTTTCGCCGTATTATTGACCAACCGTGTGCACTTTGGACGCGAGAAATCTGTCGTACGGCTGAGGGATTGCTTTCATAATGCCATTGCCTCATCGTTTGAACCCTAAAGGTGGAAAAAGTACCAGATGAGGTGGAATCGCTTCATTGCTAAGGGTTTAGCGCTGCTTGATAATGAGGATAGGAAGTAAATCTCATTGTTGGGGGAGCGAATCGCCATGCGTAACGTCCACACAGGTCACCAGGTCCACATCACATCTGAGCAGATGAAGCATTATCAGGAACAAGGCTATATCATTTTTGAAAGTCTCTTTTCAGAAGAAGAGATGGATCGTATTTGCGGTATCATTGACGGCTTCGACGAAGCCTCAGAGAAAGCCTTGCGCGCGAAAGGCAAGGAATTCATCAGCAGATCAGGTCAAATTAATTTTACTGCAAATTTGAATTTCCTAAGCGCAGAGCTGCAGCAATTTATTGCAGATCAGCGTTTTGTTGATATTACGACTACAATACTGGGACCGGACATCAAGCTGTACTGGGATCAGTCCGTGTACAAACGTCCGGAAGCAGACAAAGACTTTCCATGGCATCAAGATAACGGATATGTACCGACGGAGCCGATCCACTATGTCACATGTTGGCTAGCGCTTGAAGACGCTACGGTGGATAACGGCTGTATCTGGGTTCAGCCACGTACGCACTTGGATGGTTTTGTGGAGCATGTGAAAACAGATCTCGGCTGGGTTTGTTATTTTGGAGAAGAAAAAGGCATACCGGTTGAATTAAAAAAAGGCAGCATGGTTGTCTTCCATTCCTTGCTCTTCCATCGCAGTACGCCAAACTTGAGCAAAACGCAGACACGCAAAGGTTATGTGGTGCAGTACTCGGTGGACGGATCTTTTAACCCGAATACTGGTCAATTATTCAAGAACGGACCGCTGATTGCAAAAGACGGGAAGTCTGCGTATGAAGGTTTTGTAACTAGAGAGAATTGTTCTTAGTGATTCTAGGCAATACACGGGAAATCGGTTAAGTTGAACATATGAGGTGATTGTCAATGTCGACGAAACCGCCCGAATGGGTAGAAGGACCGTGGTCCGTTCAGCTGCATAGCGTGAATCGGTCGCCGTATGTCAAGCTTCACATGGAAAATCGTAGTTTTCCGAATTGGATCATTAGTTATGTGAAAACCGGCCATGTCACGACAGGCACAGGAGGCGAAACCCATACGGCGAAAGCGGGTGATGTGATGCTTCATCCGCCTGGGCTGCCTTTTTCGGAGCATGCGAATGTTGGCGGTGTTCACTTATGGATGCAGGTTAGCATTCTGTGTTCCCATCAATTCGACCTCCTGATGCTCTATCGCGTTTCACCGGTTATTACCCTGCCTGAGCCTGGCCGTTATGAGGCTGTATTCACCAAATTGCTTGCCGATTGGGGAAATCGGGAGCTGTCTTTTCGTGATTTGAAACTCACAACTGCGATGCTGCAGCTAACGGAAATGATTCTAACCGGTTGGGAAAAAGCAGGAAATCCGGAGCGTTCAAGCGCATACAGCTCACCTGGCGATCGCTTCGCCCGGTTAATTGGACAAATGTCCATGCGGCTGGAAGAGAAGCTGACCAGAGAGGAACTTGCTTCGCTAGTTTGTCTGAGTGCGAACTATATGGACAGAGCGTTTCAGCAGCAGTTTGGACTAACCCCCATGCAAATGCTTCGAGATATGCGTCTTAAGCGTTCCAAGCAGCTGCTCGAAATGAGCGAAGAGACGCTGGAATCTATTGCTGCGCAATGTGGATTCACGGATGCGTCCTATTTATGCAAACAATTTAAGAAAGAGTACGGTGTTCTTCCTGGGGAATATCGCGAGTCTGTCCGATACAAACAATTCGAAAATGTGTATGGTTAAGGTGAATTCATGCAGGAACAACTAGATGAGCTGGTTCGTTATTATTTTGAGGAAGCTGATTATGAGATGGAAGCCGTTCCGTTTGGACTTACCAATTTAACAAAAATAGTGAAGTTAAACGACCGAAGATATGTCCTCCGTATCTATAATCGACATACGAAACATGTAGAGGGCATCGAGTTGGAATCAAGGACGACATCATTTTTGGCGAACAGAGAGCTGACTTTTCAAGTGCCAGAATTTCTTCCAACTTTAAGTGGGGACGATTATGTTCGATTGTCTGACGGAAGCTTAGGCGCTGTTGTCGTCTTTCTTGAAGGCACGAATCACGTGCTTGCAAATGTCCATGATGCTGCTGAATTCGGACGTGTTGTTGGTGAAATGAGCCAGGGACTCCAACAATTCGATAGAAGTGGGCTCGATTATCAAGGCATATCATTTTTGGATTTTTACAATCTTCATCCGCTTGCGGATCAAAGCGCTGTTGACGCTTTTATCGAAAATCCATCGTTTCATATTCCAGAAGCTTCCTTGAATTTTTATAGAGCCAAGGTCGAATCCGTGGAAAACAGTGTCAGGGAGATAAAAAAACTTCCTATTCAGCTTGTTCACCATGATTTGTTAATATTTAATTTGTTAGCTCAAAACAACCGCATTTGCAGCGTATTGGATTTTGATTTTATATCGGTGGATACGAGCTTTCTGGAGTTTGCGATTTGCTTGAATCATCTTTTACAGATGTCGAATGGTTCAATTGAGATGGCGGAGGCTTTTGTAAAAAGTTATTCAGCTTATAAAGCGCACAGCGTGCAAGAGATTGAACAACTGCGGAATTTAACTCAGCTCTATCATGTCGCTGTGCTGCACATCTATATCGGCCAGCATTATGCGGGCATCGACATCCAACATAACTTCACCTACATTTTGAATCAATTCATACATAGAGATACGTGGTTAATGGAGCATGGCAAAACTATTGAGCGGATGCTGATAGCTTATATTGTTGGGTGAAGGTCATAAAAGCGAGGGTTAACTGGAAATTGCTATCTATTCCGGATTTATCTGAGGAATTCCACAAATTAGCGGTAATATGTACCGTTAACTTAAAGATTCAGTCGCATAGTTTCAAAAAAAAAGGCTATCCCTCAGTCAGTGGTGACTTTGGGACAGCCCTTATTTTATTACCAGGCGTAAGCCCGTGGAGCATCTCCGCCGGGTCCCGGGAAGATTTCATCCAACTTGCTTAATGTGGATTCATCGAGTTGGATGTCAACCACACGTAACGTATTTTCGAATTGTTCCAACGTACGAGGTCCGATAATCGGTGCCGTCATGGCCGGATGAACGAGGGTCCAAGCCAAGGCTACATTCGCTTCGCTCTCGCCGAGTTCCTTGCATAATGCGGAAAAGGCTTCCAGTTTGGCGCGATGTTTTTCAACACGCTCAGGGTTGCTCGCGCGCTTCGAGCCCGTGACTGGATTTAATGCGTTACCACCGAGCAGACCGCCATCGAGCGGACTCCAAGCGATAACGCCAATACCCAGCTCTTCAGCGGCTGGAAGGACTTCCAGCTCAGGCAATCTGCAAAGTAAGCTGTATTTATGCTGCTCCGACACAAGGCCAAGGAGATGACGGGATTTGGCTTCATATTGCGCTTTCACCAGATCGCGCCCGGCGAAGTTGCTGGAGCCCACGTAGCCGATTTTGCCTTGGTACACAGGAACTTGAAAAGCTTCCCAGAGCTCATCCCAAGATACATTACGATCTACGTGATGCATCTGGTACAACTCGATATGATCGGTTTGAAGACGGCGTAAGGAAGCGTCCAGGTGACGACGTAGCTTATAAGCGGATAACCCGCCTTCACGGTTCGGTCCATCGTTAGCGTCATGCATATCACCGTAGAATTTGGTGGCGATAACGGTCTTCTCACGGCGATTGCCGCCTTGAGCGAACCATCGGCCAATAATCTCCTCGGTGCGGCCTGAATTTTCGCCCCATCCATAAATGTTGGCTGTATCAAAAAAGTTGATTCCGGCATCTAGAGCAGCATCCATGATGCGAAAAGCTTCTTGTTCATCGGTATCTACACCGAAGTTCATCGTTCCCAAGCACAATTGGCTTACTTTTAAGCCTGAACGTCCCAAATAACTATATTTCATCGTAATCTCCTCCACAAAAGTTAAGGTTGGGCAAAGTTTGTTCTTATCCACCACTCCCATCATACTAGATTCTCAGAGGGGGCAGAAGTACGCACTTTTCTTTTATTTAGTAGACATTGTGATACCTACTCACTTAAAGGTAAGCGCTTATTTGTAGCCGTAATTTAGCAATAATGCTATGATGGGAAAGTTACCTATTACGGAATGAAGGTGTAGAAATGAGTACATTAACAAAAGCAATTCTACTAGCAGCCAAAGCGCACGACGGTCAAACTGATAAGGGCGGAAATCCTTACATTTTGCATCCCATTCGATTAGCAAGTAAAGCCAAAACGACGGAAGAATCCATTGTAGCTGTCTTACACGATGTCGTTGAGGATTCAAATATGACCTTATTTGATCTGAAAAACGAAGGATTTAGTTCAAACGTCATTGCAGCTCTGGATTGCCTGACTAGGAGAGCGGATGAAAGCTATGAAGGATTTATTAAACGAATTAAACTAAACCCGCTTGCCTCGAAGGTGAAGCTTCTGGATCTGGAAGATAACTGCGATATGAGCCGAATTCCGCAGCCCTCAGAAGCTGATTATGCAAGAATTGATAGGTACAAAAAAGCGATAGCTGAGCTCAAGTTTTAGATGCGCAGAGCACTCCATTCCATTGGGAATGCGAGTGTTTTTTTTTTGTCTTTTTTTGTCGTAAAAAGAAATAAAAATTCACTATGTTATTTGTGCAATAAAATAAAGTTTCAAAATCTATTGACCCTCCAATTCTTTTTCAATAGTATAAAAACAAATAGTCATTCTAATGATTGGAAAGAAGGATGACAACTTAACAGGGGAGGGGCGATCGAGATGGCCATTTCTAAGGTGCATAAGTTCCGATTAGCCCTTTTTTGGCGGCTTTTCACCAACTATTTCATTGTGATTTTGATTCCTGTTATTGTCGCCAGTATCCTTGCTCATGTGCTTGCCGTCCGCACGATTGAGAAAGATGCCGAAAAGCTCAATGATGTCGTGATCAGCCATTTTTCCAAGCAAACCGATACAGCCTTAGATTCACTCAAAACCAATATGATCAACATGCTCAGTTCATCTAATGTAACAGGTCTGCTAAGGGTTGTTGACGATTCAAGGGAAAATCAGCAGCGCTCGGATCAGTTTCATGCCCTCAGAGAGCAGTTAATGAAGCTTCAGTCGGATAAATTGGTGTCTAAGGTTTTTTTATATTTTGCCAATCATGACCTGGTAGCGGATGTCGACATTTATACGGACAAATCGTACTACTTTACGATGACTTATCCGCTTGATGAGCAGCAGAAGGCTGAATATCTCGCCCATTTTACAGGTAAAAAAATGATGGATATCATAGACTCGAGTACGCTCGGCATGTCAGCCGTTATGAGTTATCCGTTTAATACGGAAACTCCGGAAGTTTATTTGGTCGTGCATTTTGATCAGGACAAATTGAAAGAACAAATTTCAATCCCTGAGAAGTGGGTCACAGGTACGGCGATTGCTACTAGCCAGGGCGAAATTTTGAATCAGACCAGCCTGACGGATAAAGAGGTTAAAGCGGTGCTGGAGCATACGCGCTCGAAGGTTATTGAATCTCAATTCCTTGTCACAGATGAAATCGCCATGTCACTTGTGAAATCCCGGTTCAACGATGCTTGGTATTACGTGACCATCGCCGATCTTCGTACCTTGATGAAACCCGCTTATATGACAAGGTTGATTAGCTGGGGATTTCTAGTCTTTTTTCTCGTTGTGGGCAGCGTTGTGTCGTATTATTTAAGCCGTCGGTTGTATCGGCCGATTCAAGAAATATCCAATGAAAATAAAGAGCTGTCACAGCGAATGAACGGCATGTTCCCCTTGATGCAGGAGCTTTTTATCACCAAAATTTTGCAAGGGGAATATCAAGACGAGCTGTCCATCGCTTATTATGCGAAGGAAATTGATTTTACCTATGACAAGCAGGCTATGCGCACGGTGCTGTGCATTGCTTTTCACTACAACTCGGAGGTGTATGACCGGCTGTCGGAGACGACCAAGTCTTTCATGTTCGTGGAGATCAAAGAATTGATTCGCAAATCCACCCCATCCATGGTCTGGCTATGTCAAACGAAACCGGATGTGTTAGCCTGCGTGGTTACCCATGATTCGTTCCTGCATTTAGGTGCGGAAGAGGCTGCGGACATTACGAAATTGGTGCTGGAGTCATACAGCCAATATTTCAAAGCAACGATCGGCATCGGGAAAACCGTGAACGCCGCAGAAGAGCTGCATGAATCGTATGAGCAAGCGTTAGCTGTCCTGCAGAATCGTGGATTGGATGCCGATGTGGAAATATGCCGCGGACCGCTTGTAGGGGAACGTACGCAGTGGGAAAGCTTTTTATCCGTCCAGGAAGTGAACCGAATTTTCAATCAGCACAAAACCAAGGAATATGAGCGATTGTTGGAGTCAGTGCGTGAGAAGCTAGAGGAGGGGAAACTTAAACAAGCAACCGCTATGCAGGTCAAATATTTAAGTACGGACGTGCTGAATACATGGATTCGTGCGGTAGAAACCGAGCACAACGATTTTAATGTGCCATTTTTTTCCGGCTTGTACGATCGGCTGCATAGTTGTATGACGTGGGATGAATTGGATCAATGTTTCTCTGACATTCATGGCGTTTTATTCCGAACGGAAGAACCCGATCAGCGCACACAGCAGTTTTCGGAGATTCTGGATTATATTCATGAGCATTATAACGAGGAGCTTTCGATTGAATATTTTGCAGGGCTGCTCAACATGTCGAACGGGCATTTCAGCCGAACGTTTAAAGAGGCGGTGGGCGAGAAGTATGTGGAGTACATTGCCAAATACAGGCTTATGAAAGCGAAGCAATTTTTGCTGGAGACTGATATGAAAATCGATGACATCGCGGAGAAAGTGGGTTACTGGGGCCGTAATTCGTTTATTCGAACTTTTCGCAAATACGAAGGCATCACACCGGCGAAATATCGCACGATGCATCATTAAGGATGGAGACTTCATTTTTTCCGAAGTCTCTATTTTTTCTTCCAGCACCGAGAAACCACCGAGAAACCGCATAAAATCGGGCTTGTAAAAAAAGAGACACAAGGTAATTATGCGATCTTTACGCGAATGCCCCGCTCTCTGTATAGTAAGGCTATCAACTTCCGAAAGGAGGAGGAGGGAGGCAGTATGCAGCAGCGTAATGGAATGTGGTACGTTTTGAAGAAACATAAAGCGCTATATTTGTTAATGCTGCCGGGGATTTTATACTACATCATTTTCAAATATGTGCCTATGTACGGGGTCGTCATTGCCTTTCAGGATTATTCGATCGGCAGAGGAATTTTGGGCAGTAAATTTGTAGGGTTTAAACACTTTATTGAATTTTTTTATGTCAATCCGGATTCATGGAAACTGATTCGCAACACCATTATGTTAAATGTGTATGACTTGCTGTTTCATTTCCCGGCGCCGATCATTCTGGCCATCTTGTTTCACGAATTAAAGAATAAAATGTTTAAACGCATCGCACAAAGCATCAGCTATATGCCGCACTTTTTATCAACGGTCGTTATAGCGGGAATTCTTGTCACGTTTCTGTCGCCGCAAACCGGCATCGTTAATTTCTTGCTGGTGAAGGTATTTGGCATGGAGCCGATTCTATTCCTCGGGCTGCCTGAATGGTTCAGAGCGATCTATGTCTCCTCGGAAATCTGGCAAAAAATCGGGTGGGGAACGATTCTTTATTTGGCGGCGATCGCCGGGATCGATCCGACATTGTATGAGGCGGCGAAAATGGATGGAGCGAACCGTTATCACCAGATGCGCCATATCACCTTCATCGGTATGGTTCCCGTGATGATTATTTTGTTCGTTCTGACATTAGGTCATTTTATGGAAACGGGGTTTCAGAAAATCTTGCTGTTATACAACTCCATGAACTACGAAACCTCCGATGTGATTAACACTTTCGTCTATCGGCGCGGGATACTGGATGCGGACTTCAGCTTCGCAACAGCAGTAGGGTTATTCCAGTCTGTCATCGGTCTCATCCTAGTTATCGGCGCAAACCGCATCGCTAGAAAACACTCAGAGACAAGCTTGTGGTAAAGGAGGAACGCTATTGAAAATTAAACAGTCAACAGCCTCCGTCATTTTTGACACATTGAATTACGCCGTTATGATCCTTCTTATGATTGTAATGATTTATCCGCTTGTCTATGTGTTTAGTGCTTCGATAAGCGACAATGCGCTGGTTTCAAGCGGTGATGTCCTGCTTTTACCCAAAAAAGTAACGCTGGTCGCCTACAAACAGTTGGCAGCAAATTCAGATCTATGGATCAGCTACTGGAATACGATCCGTTACACAGTCGTTCATGTCATTCTGACGTTGATTACAACGGCAGCTATGGCTTACCCGTTAGCGAAGAAATGGCTGCCCGGACGCAAATTGATCTTGATGTTGGCGGCATTCACGCTGCTGTTCAGCGGAGGCATGATCCCCACGTTTCTCGTTGTGCAAAAGCTGGGCATGTTGAATTCCATCTGGGCCATCGTTCTGCCTTCGATGATCAGCACATGGTATTTATTCATCATGCGGACGTTTTTTGAAGCTTTGCCGGAAGAGTTGGAAGATGCCGCAACGATTGACGGCTGTTCCTCTCTGCAGGTGCTTTTGCGAGTTGTTATGCCGCTATCGATGCCAGTGATGGCAACAATCGGACTATTCACAGCTGTAAACCAGTGGAACGCTTTCTTCGATGCCCTCATTTACTTGAACGACCGCTCTATGTATCCACTGCAAATTATGCTGCGCAACATCCTAGTAGCAGGAACGACGATTCAGGGAGAAGGCGATATGAGTCTGCTGCAAACTATGAAGTACGCCATCATTATGATGGCTACGCTCCCGATCCTGTGTGTGTATCCGTTCATCCAGAAATATTTCGTTCAGGGTACGATGATCGGCGGTATTAAAGGGTAAGATCGGAATGCGACTGCGACTATAGCTAGTAATGACGTTTTTAAAACAGCCTTTTAAACACATTGGGGAGGTTTTTTCATGAAAAAAAGAACAGTTGCAGCAGCAATATCAGCCGTTATGCTTTCCAGCTTGGTCGCAGGTTGTACGAGTGGGTCAAAAGATATGCCCGTATCCGGGGATGGCAAAAAAGCAGAAGAGTCCAAGAAGCCGATCACCTTTTCCTGGCTGGCTTATGACCGTCCCGAAGGGAAAGTACGTCAAGATTGGGAAATATTCAAGGAAATCGAAGCAAAAACCGGCGTGAAAGTGGAGTTTCAAGTGGTCAGTCAGGAAGGTCTGAAAGAGAAGAAACAGATTATGATCGCGACCAATGCGGTTACTGACTTCATTCAGGTAGATACATTGGAAGGCAGACAGCATGGGCCGGATAAAGTGTTTCTGAATCTGAAGGATTACATGGATAAAGCCCCGAATATGAAGGCGTTTTTCGATAAATATCCGGAAGCTAAGGCTGTTGCAACGGGAGCCGACGGAGGAATTTACACCGTGCCGGTTATCGAGGGCGATGCCGAAGGCAAAGGGTTCAACTTTATTTGGTATACGCGTAAGGACATTATGGATAAATACGGTTTGAAAGCGCCGACCTCGGTGGAAGAATTTTACCAGTTCCTGAAAACTTTGAAAGAAAAACAGCCGGATACATACCCATTGATCAATAACGCAATTACAGGCGATACAGGGTTATTCACGACCTTCGGCAGAGCCTTCACAGGCATTCACGGCTTCTATAACGTTGATCCAGCTACGGATAAATATGCTTTTGCACCTTACCATAAAGGGTATAAGGACTCTCTGATTTTCCTCAACAAACTGTATAACGAAAAATTGCTGGATCCTGAATTCTCGATGATCACGCAAGCGCAGTGGGAGGAACGGATTCTTAAGGGCAAATCGTTGGTTACCTTCTTCTGGAAGGCCGATCTAGAGACGCTTATGGATAAAGGACGTAAAGCAGGAATTGCCGATTACACGCTGGATGCGATTCCGCAGTTCGCTGCCGACGGCATTAAGAACTATCAGTTCTCGCGTTCTGTTGTAGGTGCCACGGGTCGCGCGATTTCCGCCAAGGTCAAAGATAAAGACAGAGCCGTTCAATTCCTTGATTACCTGCTCAGTGAAGAAGGTTCGAATTATCTATCCCTGGGAATCGAGGGCAAAACCTATACGAAGTCAAACGGCGTGCCTGTGTATAACAAGGATTTCGGTGCGTCGCCATTTACAACACTGCGGAAAGATTGGGGCGTCTGGTATGACATGATTACGCTGGACAATGCCAAATCCCGCGCGGTATGGGAAAGCGGTTTAAGCGATAAGAGCAAAGCGATTAACAAACTATATGAACCGGTTATTATCCCAGCACCGAAACAGATTGTTAAAACCAGTGAAGAGTTGGAGCTGGAAAAATCGAAGCTGAACAATTTGAACAAGTATTTGGAACAAAAGCTGACTGAATTCGTGTCCGGTAAAACACCGATCAACGATAAAACGTGGCAAGAATTTATTGATCAAACGAAAAAGCTGGGCGCCGACGAACTGCTGAATATGTACAATGCTTCTTACACGCGCACATACGGCAAAAAATAATAGCACTGTTACTGCAAGGAGGCTCATTCACCCAGAACGGGCCTCCGAAATGGAGGGATGATGGATGGCCGAAAAGATGAAGGTCATTGATGTGGATGTCCACAACGAGCAGAACGATTCCGATTTGCTGCCGTACTTGGCTGAGCCTTGGCGTTCACGCGTTGCGGCTACCGGCATCGGATATTCCGGTTCCGGCTATTACTCACCGGTTGGCGTCATGAAGAAAGACGCCATTCCGCCGGGCGGGGGCAAAGCGGGTTCAGACCCGGATTTGATGATCAAACAATTGCTGGAAGGCTATAACGTCGAATACTGCATATTAACAGGCGTTGTGTATAACATTTCAACGACGCATGATGCGGATTATGCAGCGGTAATCTGCTCAGCCTATAATGATTATTTGGCCGCTGAGTGGCTTGGCAAGCATAAGGCGTTTAAGGGCGCTTTGGCTGTCGCTACGCAGGATCCATATCTCGCTGCAAGAGAGATAGACCGTATGGGAGGACATCCCGACTTCGTCGAAGTGATGATTTCCAGTGCGGCGCGCGCGCCACTCGGCCAACGGCAGTTTCATCCGATTTATGAGGCGGCTGAACGCAATGGTCTACCTATCGCGCTGCATCCCGGAGCGGAGGGCGGTGGTGGTTCAACAGCGCCTACGGCGGCTGGATATCCTTCCCGTTACATTGAGTGGCATACGTGTCTATCTCAAATGTTCATGGCTCATCTCGTGTCGATGGTCTGCGAAGGGGTATTCGAGAAATTCCCTCGACTGAAAGTCGTGTTGACCGAGGGTGGCATTGCCTGGCTGCCGCATCTGATGTGGAGGCTGGATAAGAACTATAAAGCGCTGCGCTCCACAGTCCCATGGCTTAAGAAGATGCCGAGTCAATACATCCGTGAGCATTGCTATTTGACGACGCAGCCCATCGAGGAGCCGGACAATCCGCAGCACTTGATTGATTTATTCAATATGATCGATGCAGAGAATATGATCCTCTATTCAAGCGATTATCCGCATTGGGATTTCGATTCACCCGATATGATACTGCGAAGATTAAAGCCCGAAGCCAAGAGGAAAATTTTTTATGAAAACGCCAAAAGCTTATATAACCTGTAATGGATGGAGGAGCTTATGACGGTACATTATGTGCTTGATGTAGACGAAGTTCCCGAAGGCGGGCACGCCGTCGTCACCATCGAGGGAAAAAGTATCGGTGTTTACCGGATTAAAGGTGCCTTTTACGCGATCAATAATTATTGTCCGCACCAAGGTGCGCCCATGTGTGCCGGACTCGTCTCTGGAACGACGCTCCCTTCAGACGTCTACGAATATGAGTATGGTAAAAAAGGGGAGATCTTGCGCTGCCCTTGGCATGGCTGGGAATTCGATATCCGAACCGGCAAGTCGCTGTTCAGCGAGAAGATTTGGTTGAAGACGTTCGAAGTCAGCGTACTTGACGGCAGAATCGGCGTTCAATTGCAAAGAACGTAATAATCGTGAAGATAAGGGATCGGAGAGGGCTGAAGCAGCCTTTTCGGTCCTTTTTTTTATCCAAAGATTTTCGCAGGAAAAGCAAGCACATGAAGCGAATGAAGTTCCATACAAATCGTATCCATAAAGGAGTCCATCTCATGAATTTATTAATTGTGGAAGACGAAGTTCGCCTCAGAAATGCGCTGGCCAATAACATTCCATGGGACAAACATGGGATTGAAGTCGTTGGGCAAGCAGGGAACGGAGTGGAAGCGCTGCGGTTCATCGACCGTAAAAAGCCGGAAATCATTCTGCTCGATCTGCAGATGCCGGAGATGGATGGGTTAACTTTGGCGAAACAGCTTCGTCAGAGCGATCCTTTGTTGAAGATCATCGTGCTAAGCGGGCATGATGATTTCGCTTATGCGCAGGAGGCGCTTTCCATAGGAGTCATGAAATACTTGCTGAAACCGGCTGGCGACGAAGAAATTTTGGAGACGGTACTCGAAGCGGCCGAGAAGCTGAGATCAGAACTGGAACAGCGCCATAACGAGGATGAGCTGAAACAGAGATGGGAGCAGCATCTTCCTTATTTGGTGAACGACTTTTTGCAAGGATGGCTGAAAGGTAAATTCGAGTTGTGGGAGATTGAACAGCGAAGCAAGTATCTTCAAATGAATATGCTGAAGGGCGCGCAATTTGCAGTGGCTGTTGTCGATATGGACCCGCTGCCGGACACGGAAACCCGATTCAGCAGAAAAGATATGTCCTTGCTCCAATTTTCACTGGGAAGCATTGTGCAGGAATATTTGCAGTCTACTCCTTGCTGGGTTGTGTCGGATTATGCGGGTTATACGGTTGTCGTGTATAAGCTATCAGGGGATGAAGCCCCGAAGGAAGCCCTGCAAAGGATAAATGTGTTGACGGAGAAGCTGCTTTTTACCGTCCTAAGCTGCCTCAGACTTACGGCGAGCGCGGGAATTAGCGGGACGATAGGCGGTTGCGAGGATCTGAATAAGCTGTACGTACAAGCTGTACGGGCGCTGCAGAATCGGATTATGCTGGGTCACGATCTCGCTATCCCCTATCAGGAAGTACAAGGAAGAGAGCCGGAGTTCGTGCTGCAGCCGAATTTGGAGAAAGCGCTGGAGATCGCTCTTGAAACGGGAGAGGAGAATAAGGCGGCTGATATGCTCTCTGCACTATGGGAGGGAGGCATGGCCAAAGCGGAAACCATCGAGGAAATTCATGAGCATATTTTATATTTCGAAAGCCTTTTTGTACGTATGATTCAAAAGCAGGGATGGTCCGTACGGGAGGTCGCAGGAGAAGATTATGTTTATTTCCACAATCACCGGGAGCTGATGGTCAAAGAGCAAATTTTAATTTGGCTGCAAAGAATGATCAAAGCTTATTTAACCTATGCCAGAGAACGTCGAAAATCAACAAGCCATGATATGATCAAAACGATTTTAAGCCTCGTGGAAAATGAAATCGACCAGGAGATGACGCTGCATGCCGTAGCTGATCGGCTGTATGTCAATTCCTCTTATTTAAGCCGTTTGTTCAAGCAGGAAACCGGGAAGGCCTTTTCGACCTATGTGATGGAAAGAAAAATGGAACGGGCAAAGGCTACGCTGCAAGAAGGCGTTCGCGTTTATGATGCAGCTGCGGCCGTAGGGTACCGGGATGTGAGTTATTTTACAAGAGTATTCCGTAAATATTGGGGGGTAACCCCTGGGGAAATTCGTTCATGATTCCTCTTCATTTCTGAATAGAACCTTCTCCTTTATCGGAGGAGGTTTTTTTGTTCCACTTGTGAAGCCGTGACTCGATCGAGAAGTACTGAAAGTACCAAAACAAGTAATATTACTCTAATTCGCAATAAATCGGCGGATGATACACTAAATCTATAACTGACAGACAAGAAGGAGCGGGCAGCTTGAGAGAAACTACCGCAACGGAGGAAACCGTCATGCTTACATCAAATAACGCAAAAAAGAGCTATGCACGGCAATTGTGGATCGATATCCGAAAGGATTGGGATCTATATCTGGCTCTAATTCCAGGTATCGCATTTCTGCTGATTTTTAAATACACGCCGATGTACGGGATTATCATTGCTTTCAAGGATTTCAATATTTTTGAAGGCATGGCCGCAAGTCCTTGGGTGGGATGGAAGCATTTCGAGAAATTGTTGTCCTCCGATAGCTTCTTGCAGGTATTTCAGAATACGTTAGCCATCTCGATTTATAAAATCGTCTTTCTTTTTCCGCTTCCGATCGTTATCGCCATCCTTCTCAATGAATTAAAGAATATGGCGTTCAAGCGAAGTGTCCAAACGGTTATTTATTTGCCGCATTTCCTCTCATGGGTTATTGTTAGCGGCTTGTTCATCGATTTACTTTCCACCAATGGCGGAATCGTCAATAAAATGATCGTCGCTATGGGCGGCGAACCCGTTCGTTTTTTTCTGGACAGCCATATCTTCCGTTCTGTTCTGGTGTCCTCCGCAGGTTGGAAGGAGACGGGCTGGAATACGATTATCTACTTGGCTGCTCTTGCCAGCATCGACCCGGGACTCTATGAATCAGCGAAAATCGATGGCGCCAACAGGTGGAAGCAAATCCTCCATATTACACTTCCCGGTTTGCTGCCTATCATCTTGCTGATGTTTATCCTCCGCCTTGGTTATGTTTTGGAAGCAGGGACGGAACAAGTTCTCGTTATGTACAACCCGAGCGTATACAACGTAGCTGATGTGATAGGCACCTATGTATACCGGGTCGGTTTGGGTGAGCAGGATTACAGTTTTTCAACTGCTGTCGGCGTGTTTGAATCAGTGGTTGCCTTTATTTTAATACTTACCGGAAATCATTTGGCTCGAAAGTTTTTTGGACGTGGGATTTGGTAAACGGAAGAAAGGAGGCAAGTCATGCAAATGAATCATTCTTTGAAATCACCGGTCACCAAAGCTACAAGCGCAATCCGCACTTCTCTAAGCGAAAAAGTGTTTACCGTACTCAACTATGTGTTCTTTATCTTATTAGGACTTTCGACGATATTTCCATTTGTTAATCTGATCGCGAAATCGCTCAGCAGTGAGGCAGCCGTTGTTTCGGGCATGGTATCTCTATATCCCATCGATTTTCAAATAGGGACTTACCGGTATGTTGCCAGCAACGCGATGTTTCTTAACGCATTCACGATTTCAATCACGGTGACGTTGATAGGATCTCTGCTTTCCTTATTCATGACAACGCTGGCCGCATATCCGCTCTCGAAGCCAAGGCTGAGGGGCCGTAAGTTTTTTATCCTCCTCTATTTATTCACGATGCTGTTCAGTGGCGGTTTGATCCCAACCTATTTGCTCATGCACACCCTACATTTAATCGATAAACTACCAGTGCTCTTTCTGCCATATATGATTAACGTGTATAACATGCTGATTATCAAAAATTATTTCGAGGGCTTGCCCGACAGCCTGGAGGAATCCGCGAAAATTGACGGTGCCAGCAATATGACGATTCTTTGGCGCATTATTTTGCCGTTATCGCTGCCCGTGCTTGCGACGATCGGTTTGTTCTATGCGGTTACTTACTGGAACGATTATTTTACTTCCTTGATTTATATCAATTCAGCCGATATGAAACCACTCCAGCTGTATTTAAAAGAACTTTTCGTCTCTTCCACGGATGCATTTCTGCGTACCAATGTGGATGCCTCGCTGAATGTATCACCGCAATCGATTCAAGCCGCATCGATTATTCTGGCTACGCTTCCCATCGTGATCGTTTATCCTTTTTTACAGAAATATTTTGTTAAAGGCGTTCTGGTTGGTTCAGTTAAAGGTTAAATGCCGCAAGGCTAGCTGGAACTACTCGAAGGGTGGTGGTGGGCAAGTCGAGGGGACCTTTCATTTTGCAGGGGAGAAGGCATTGTTTGAGATATGAATAAAAGGGAGGCACATGCATGTTAAAAAAATGTTTAACTGTACTGTCGATCACAACTTTGGCGGCGTCTTTGGCCGCATGTGGAGGAGGGGCTTCGTCCGGTACGGCGACACCATCTACTTCTGGGGCTCCTGCCACAACCGCAAGTGCCAATGCAGCCAAGCCAGAATTCAAGGCGCTTCTGCAATACGCGCGATTTGATCCAAACGCGGAAGTTGTGGCGAAGTTCCTGAATGAGAAAACAGGCTACAAAGTCACGTATGACATGCTGCCGGTTGAAAATCCAGACGACAAACTGAATTTGCTTATGGCGAATAAAGAGCAATATGCGTTCATGCTGCTCACGGGTCCACAGTATTCAAAACTGGCTTCCTCAGGCGCCTTGGAACCAATTGATGAGCTGGTCAACAAATACGGGACCAATATGAAAAATGTGATTTCCCAAAATTCGTGGAACGGGGCTAAGCTAAACGGCAAAATTTACGGTATCCCGCAAACGGGATCAGGAACGGTCGTTAATTCGGCGCTAATCATACGACAAGATTGGATGGATGAGCTGGGACTTAAGCCGCCAACGACGCGCGATGAACTGTACAATGTGATGAAAACGATTAAAGAAAAGAAAAATGTCATGGCCATGTCAGGTGGTAAAAGCCCGCTGCTTCCTGAAGTACTACCGACCTTCGGTCTAACCATGATACAATCAACGTTAACAACGGGTTGGCAGGATATAAATGGAAAGCTCGTGAATACCGTTGAAAATCCGAATATGAAAAAATATTTGGAGTTCATGAAAAAACTTTACTCCGAGAAATTGATCGACCAAGAATGGTCGCTTAACCAAGCGAATAAAGTCATCGAAAATTTTACAAGCGGTAAGACAGCGATCATTTCAAATGGTTATTTTAATGCGCCAACGGTTCAAAACGCTTTGCTTAAAAATTCGCCGAACGCCAAAATTGCCAGTCTGCCTTACCTCAAGGGGGACGACGGCAAAGTTCAAGTCATGGCTAGTGCAGGAATCAGCTTTTACGTAGGAATTCCGAAGTGGGCGGAGAAGAAAGATGAGATCATCAAATATTTGGATTTGAAGTTGGACAAAGATATTCATAAAGAAGCGAGTATTGGCAAAGAAGGCGTTCATTATAAAGTAGAAAATGGAAACTATTACCCGATTCTTCCGATTTTTAATGATCAATACAACAACGCTTCTTCGTTCCTGACTGGTGTAGATGAGAAAAACTATCCGATCTACTGGCAAGCACGCGTGCGCAAAGATCCCATTTTGACGGATGCGTTTAATAAAAATCAAGAAGCTGCAAAAGGGAATATGGTCGTTGATCCCCTTGCCTTTGCACCACCGCTTGAGGCTATCGGCAAAAATAGCCAGAAGCTGCAAAAGCTGATGGAAGACACCTTCCTGAAGTACATCACGGGTGCTGAACCGCTTGAAAACTATGATAAATTCTTGGCTCAGTGGAAAGCCGACGGCGGCGACGATATGACGAAAGCGGCCAATGAATGGTACGCAGCGAACAAGAAGTAAGAAGAGGCATCCCCTGTGGTTCTTCCACGGGGGTTTATTTCTGGAAGGAGTGACAAGAGATGAAAAAAATCGGATTTATTGATTATTATTTGGATGAATGGCATGCGGAGAAATATCCGGAGTGGATAGAAACCGCATCCGAAGGCAGAATGAAAGTCACCTATGCCTACGGTATGACAAATCTCGAAGGCAAACTGAGCAATGCGGCTTGGTGCGAGAAAAAAGGCATTCAGCTGCTCGATTCCATTGAAGCCGTCGTCGAGCAAAGTGATTATTTGATCGTGCTGTCACCGGATCATTCCGAGTTCCATGAGGAGCTTTCGCAGCTTCCTCTTCAATCAGGCAAGCCGACCTACGTCGACAAAACCTTTGCCCCGGACAGGGCTGCCGCCATCCGGATGTTTGAGCTCGCAGAGCAGCATGGGACGCCAATGTATTCGACTTCGGCGTTGCGGTTTGCTGCGGAGTATACGGAGCTTAACATGGAGGGAATTGAGTCCATTTGCGCTTTGGGTCCTGGGAGCTTTGAAACCTATGCGATTCACCAGGTTGAGCCAATCGTTGCGCTCATGGGAACGGATGTGCAACGTGTGATGTGGACGGGCACGCCGAACGCGCCGTCACTAGTCATTGGGTTCACAGATGGACGCCAGGCTACTATCAACCATTATGGGCCTAACTGTCCGTTCAGCATGGCCTTGCGATCCGAGCAGGGGGAGTCGCAATTTCTGAAAATTGATTCCAATTTTTTCGGAGCATTTATTGCGAATCTTGTCCGTTTTTTTGAAACGGGAGTTCCTGCCGTTCCACGTGAGGAAACGATTGCCATCGCTGCTATTTTGGAATATGGCAAAAAGGCTGCGGCATTACCGTTTCAGTGGGTGGATTTGCCGTAGTGAGCGGAAATACTCGTCCAGTGGGAACTACAGGGCACCATTTCGGTGAAAACGAACATTTTCCACGAGTGGAAGGAACTACGTTCCGCTATTTCCGCGGTTTCACTGGAAAAACGTGTCACGGGGGTCGGATAAGACCCTGTAGTTCCGCTTCGAGAGGGAAAAGCTCGTTTTCCTCGAAATAGAGGCCTCCAGTTCCCTTATTAAAGCCTAGCGGGGTTGTCACGTCAAAAAAAGCATCCATCTCCCTCACGGTAAGGAGGAGACGGATGCTTTTTCACGTCTATTCTACCTTCATTCAAGCTCTCCGGATGGAATTTCATCCAATTCTCTCTCTAATTCCAGGTTGACCTTCTCATCACTTCTTTCCTTAGCCTAGAAGCTTATTTCTTTTCCCAATCTGCTGGATTCATAGATGCCGCAAAGAATTTTCATCATCTCAACGCCGTCCTGCACAGGCGAAAGAGTTTCCTTTTTACCTTGGCACACTTCAACGAAGTAATTAATTTCTTGCTGGAAACCGGCCACAAAATCGAAGGAGAGATTATTGATCTGCGGTGTCAGGTTTAAAATCGTATCGTATTTCTCAGTCACGATGGCCAGCTCAGGCTCTAATTCTGCGCCGCCTTTATCGCCGTAAAGCTTGACCGTAAGCTCATCTTCCTTGGCGTGAAGCGTGAAGCTGACATCAACTAGAATGGAAGCTCCATTTTCGAAACGAATTAACGCATTTGCCATATCCTCAACGGTATTGTGGGTGGAGTCATAATCGGCCGCTTTATAGAAAGCGAGGTTTTTCACGTTGGCACGATTGCCAAGCTTGTTATACGTGTTGCCGGAAACGGATTTGACCTTCGGCCGTCCCATAAGATACCAACAAAGATCAATCACATGAACGCCGACATCAATAAGCGGCCCGCCGCCTGAACGTTCCACGTCGGAGAACCAACCGCCCGGGTTGCCCAGACGGCGGATACAGGAAGCTTTGGCATAATAAATCTCACCTAATTCTCCATGATCCAGAAAAGATTTGACGATACCGGTATTCGAAGCATATCTGCGGACAAAACCAACCTGCAGCGTTTTTCCGGAACGATGAACCGCTTTTTCAACAGCTAACGCTTCTTCCACAGTTTTGCAGAGCGGTTTCTCCGTGAGCACATGTTTGCCTGCCTCAAGCGCAGCGATGGAAATAGGGGCATGGCTGTTGTTCCACGTGCAAATGCTTACCGCATCTATAGCCGAGTCAGCAAGTAGCTCTTTATAATCCGTGAACACACGGTTAATGCCATATTTCTCGGCTTTCGCTTTTGCGCGCTCTTCATTCAAATCGCAGATGGCGTATAGCTCAACATCCGGATTGCCCTGATAAGATCTTAAATGCATTTCAGAAATGGAGCCAGCTCCGATTACAGCGACTTGTAATTTGCTCATCGTAAAAAGCACCTCATCTTTGGATATATTTGGTAAGTCTATACAGCATGCATAGTCGGCCACTCCAGCTCAATTCCGAAGCTTACCAACATGCGTTGAAATTCCCGAAGCTCGGACTCTTGGTTCCGAATGTCCCGTGGCTTCAGCTTGCGATCGATACAACGACTAGCTAAAAAACCCGCGGCTTCCCCAATATTCCATTCGACGGGATGGAGACGATAGCAGCCGTTGGTGATATGGGTAACGCCAAGATTTTTGCAGGCGGGCAGCAGATTATTCATCCGAATAGGGATCAGACTGCCCAGTGGAATCTGGAACGGAAGGGAGGAAATATCGATATAATGCCGATTGCCTGTGCTTGGATGCAAGTCGATGCGATAACAGCCAATTCCGACGGAGTCGTGGAACTGCTCTGCTTGGCCATCTGCGCGGCAATCCGTACTTACATGCTGCTCCAGCACGGTAAATTCGGCTTTAATCCGGCGGGATTCCCGCATATAGGGATACATCGCTAGCCCGTCATCCGTACCGACGACGTCTTTACGCAGCCGCAGCCCCGGATAACCTGTGCCGCCGTCAGGGCGGGGAGCTTCCGTCTGCAGCCAATAGAGAAGGGAGAGGCTGAGCTGCTTGGCATCCCACAGGTGGCGCTGCCGTTCACTTTCGCTCACATCAATGACGGAGCCCAGCCAGTAATCGTTTTGTGGCCAGTTTACCAGCGTGATGCTCCCGGGATAAGTCCCTTCCTCAAACTGAGCAGCGTCGATGATTCGACGATAGTAGAAGAGGGAGTAACGCTCCGTACCCTCGAATAGTTCGTAGTCGACAGCTTCAAGCGTATGTGGCCGGACGCCCGTCCAACTGAGCAAGCGATCTGGCCAGAAGTCGGCTTTGTACGTACGCCAAAAATCGTAGCGTTCAGGTCGCTCAATCGTATGATCTTCACCTTCGATATAGTCCATGGCAAAACAGTAGGTGAAGCCCTGCATATCCTGAGGGAGCGCATCGCCCTTAACGGCATGGGGCTCGCCCGTTTGGTTGAATGATTCCGCTCCTGTCACATACTCCGCTCCGGCAAGCGGCAGAACATCTCCACATTCTGTCGCATCCAGATAGTAAGCGGCAGTTAGTTCAATAACTTCATCTGTCTGCAAATTCTTCATCCTAACGAATTGAATGTCATCTCCGTCAACGGAAACAGCCTGTACTTGATATCGGTATAGGATCTGCAACCTGCCGCTGTGAACATAAGGAGCTAACATCGCTTGCAGGACGGCTAATGCGGTTCGCGGCTCGTGGCACAGCCGGGAAACGCCGCCGTTACCCGGGTTCAAATGAATGCGGGATCGTGCCTCTTCGGTAAGCGGGAAATGGCGTCGATAATAGTCGCGAACTTCATTGCGAAACTCGCGGTATGTACGCGTACAGCCAAATTGCTCAATCCATCGATGTTCATCGGGGGGGACGGCTTGGCTTGTCAATTGCCCCCCGATCCAATCGGTCTCTTCGGTTAAAATCACCGATTTCCCGGATTTGGCAGCAGCAAGCGCAGCGGCACATCCGCCGGTACCGCCACCGATTATGACAATATCGGCGGTGTATGATGTATTGATCTTGTTAGTCAACAAAGATCCCTCCTTTTCTCCTGTTTGCGCAGCGGCTGCACAGGCTATTCTCATTGTATTACAGCGGGAAAATAGCCACAGCAGAGGACCATGACTTCTTTTGGTACTTTAATAACCTTTGATGTATTGAAAAAAAGGATTCAACGTCTAGATGACGAAAATTTTTACAGAAGCATTTATCAGTGGACGAAAAGGGGTCGTTATCCGGATGAGCGATAAAAAAACCGTTAACGCTGTACAACTTGATACGAATATGCAGATTGAGACTAGTGACAATAGACTTCAATGGCACTCTCCGATGGAGAAACCTTTTCAAGTAGCTGGCTTCGGCTGGTTGGAAGAAGAGCGGCGGTATCGCCGACTTCCATCAGCACCAGCGTGGAAGCTGCCGCTAGCGGTTGATTTGCTGGCCAACTGCACGACCGGCGGCCAAATTCGCTTTACAACAGACGCGGTCTCACTTTCCGTCAAGGTAAAGCTGACCGGGGCTGCGGATATGTATCATATGCCGGCTACTGGACAATGCGGATTTGATTGCTATATAGGCGGTCCTGGCGAGCAAATTTATTTCGATACGACAAAATACAATCATCAGCTGACGGAATATGAAAGCGTATTATTTACTGATATGAGCCGTGAACAAAGGGTTATTACACTGAATTTTCCATTGTACCAAGGAGTAGATGAGGTCTGGATCGGTTTGAATCCGGAAGCACGTATTACACAGCCTCCTGCGTATGAGAATAATCAAAAAATCATCGTGTACGGAACCTCCATCACCCAAGGAGCCTGCGCCTCGCGCCCGGGGATGTCCTACACGAACATTTTATCGCGCCGTTTCAATGTGGAATTCCTCAATCTAGGGTTTTCTGGAAACGGGAAAGGCGAGCCCGAGTTAGCCCATCTATTGGCGGAAATCCAAGATCCGGCTTGTCTGATCTTGGACTACGAGGCTAACTGTGTAACCACGGAGCTGCTGCAGCAAACGCTGCCGAATTTTATATCCATTTATCGTGAGAAGCACCCTTTAACACCCATCTTGGTGATATCCCGGATTACGCATGCGAAAGAGTATTTTGATGTTCAGATGGCGAAGGATCGGGCGGACCGCAAACAGATTGCCAGACAGGCCGTGGAAGAGCGGCGTGAGAGAAATGACGCCAACATTTATTTCTGCGACGGTTCTCTGCTTTTAGGGGAACACGCGCAAGAATGTACAGTAGATGGTTCTCATCCGACTGATCTTGGCTTTCTTCGGATGGCCGACGGATTGACGACGATTCTAAGGGAGATTCTAGGATAACGTTTGCTTGAAGGGGTGGTTGAATGAAACTAAGATCGAAATCGTCCGGTCTCGTTGCTCTCGCGATAGTCACTTGTTTCACCGCCTCTGGCTGCAGCGTTCAAGCAGATAATAAGGAAGGTACGGAAGCTGGTCAAAAGGATACAACTTCCGCCATCCGAATTGTGGTAAACAGTCTGGGTGTGATTTTCCCGGAAGGCATGGATGAAAACAACAATCCGTACCTATCCTACATCGAGAAAAATACGGGAGTTCAAGTGGGTGTCACATTGCCCCCGTTGAATGGGTATGATGAGAAGTTGAACGTCATGATGACGTCCGGGGAGCCGCCGGATTTGCTTAATACAAGCAGTCCCTCTTGGTTTATTAATTTTGTCAATCAAAAAGCGCTGACACCTCTGAACGACTACATCGATAAGTACGGCGCGAACCTGAAAGCGAGAATTCCCAAAGAAGCCTGGGATAACGTAACCGTGGACGGCAAAATTTATGCAATTCCGAGCCTGAATGAGGTAAAAGGGACGGAGCTTATTTACGCCAGGAAGGATTGGCTGGACAAGCTTGGTCTTCGTCCCCCGCGCACCCTGCAGGAGTACACCACTGTGATGAAAGCTTTTGCAGAAAGGGATCCGGACGGCAACGGTCAGAAGGACACGTACGGACTTTCCATCTTGGAGCGATTAGGGAGAACCTCACCCTTTCTGGGGGCCTTCGGGGTTCAGATGAACGCTTGGTACGAAAGAGACGGCAAACTGGTCTACTCCGGCATTATGCCCGAAATGAAAGAAGCGCTCACCTACCTGCACAGCTTGTATGAACAGGACATTCTAGACCCGGAATTTCCTTTGAACAAAATCGATGTCCTTGGCGAAAAGATCGCTTCCGGAAAGGTTGGCCTCTACTCAGCGGCATGGTCAGATACCCGTTCGCTTATTGCGGCAAACCGTAAGATTGATCCGAAAGCGGAATGGATTCCACTTGATTTTCCAATTGGACGCAGCGGTAAACACGGGGTATACAGCACGTCCAACGTCCGATCCTACAATGTTGTGCCTCTTAAGAGCGAACAGGCAGAATCCGTGGTCAAATTTCTTGATTTCATTGCAGGTCCAGGTCAGCAAAATTTGAAGCTTGGGTTTGAAAATGAGGTTTGGACAAAAGCAGGCGGCAAGCTGTCCATTCGATTTGATGAGCATATCAAGCAAGGTTATAGGGGGATTTATGGAGCTCTGGCGGATACGGTTGACCCGGAGATGACCCGGGATCGGTTGAAAGCGCTGGGCGAACCGTTCAAGCTGTATGAAAATTTGCAGCAGATTGAAGGCAATCTCATGGAAAATCGCTTTAATGGGCCGCCTACCCCCGCAATGGGCAAGCATCAAGTGAAGCTTTCCAAGCTGCAGGAAGAAACATTCACGCGCATGATAGCGGGCATGAGTCCCATAGAGGAATTCGATAATTTTGCGAAAAAATGGAAGGAGGCAGGCGGTGATGAGATTACCGGGGAAGTGAACGAATGGTGGCGGGATACCGGGAAGCAGCCGGGAAAATGACCTGGTACCAATGGAGGGATCACCAGCATGGCCATAGACATCGCGGCTAAATTGCAAAAAGTGCTAACCGGGTTCATTCAGGTTAGATTAACATGGTATTTTTTACTGATTCTACTCCCGCTTTCCGGATTCAGTCTTTTTGCTATTGCCAAATCACAGATGATCGTGGAAGTGCAGACGGGTGAGAGAACCCAAGGGGCCTTGCACACGATGGCGGATTACATTGACCTCTCGCTTCAAAACATTGAGCAGCTTTCTTCTTTAATTGCTTTTGATATGAATATCAATTCGACCCTGCAGTCTGTTGGTCAAGAGCCGAAGAAGCAATCGTTCGTTCAATTCGCTCAGGTGATGGACCAAATCACAAGTATGACGAATGTGAATCTCATGGTTGATCAAATTACGATTATCCATATGCCGTCGCGTACCGTGATTTCTACGAAACTGGGGGGCAGCAAGCTGCCTGAGGGCGCTGAGAAGCAGGAGTGGTATGAGCGGCTAATGGAAGCGGGAGGCGGGACGTATTTTTATACTCCCCAAGATGGGGAGTCGTATTTCGATGCGGACAGCGTTCATTTGATCCGGACTATGGATCCTTATAATCGAACGTTGATTAATCCCAATTTACTAATCATATCGATTAAAAAGAGCGCTTTGATTGAGCAGGCCAAACCGCTCCTGCCATCCAAGAATGCGAATATTTCCTTATTTGGCAGCAACGGCAAGCTGATTACCGGAACGGGTGCAGGCGTCAATGCGCAAGTTTGGGAAAAAAAAGAAGAAGTGAGATCGATTCGCAAATCTCCTCAGACCGGGCAAGAAATGGTCACCATTAGCGTCAAGTCGAAGTTGTCCGGTTGGTCGCTTAGAATGGAACAGCCGCTGTGGGAAATTCGAAGTCATACCGATTCCTTAAAAGTGTTTACTTATGGCATTGTAGTCGTCAGTTTGGTTCTTGCGATTATTATTTCCTGGATCGTTTATCGCGGCATTTCAGCTCCTCTGCGGAAACTGGCCTATGGGATGAAGCAGCTGCGTACCGGCAATTTTACCATTCAATTAGAAGATAAACGCGTTGACGAGTTGGGATATGTGATTGAGTCCTTTAACCGAATGGCGGAAAATCAGAAGACGTTGATCCGCGACCATTATGAAAAGCAATTATTATTGTCCAAAATGGAACTGAAATTTTTGCAGTCACAGATTAATCCGCATTTCCTATATAATACGCTGGACTCGATCTATTGGACGGCCAAAAATTATGAGGCAGATGAAATCAGCGAGATGGTCTTGAATCTGTCGAAGTTTTTCCGGTTAAGCTTGAATAAAGGAAACGAGACTTTTTCAGTTGCAGAGACAATCATTCATTTGACATATTATATTAAAGTCCAGCAGTTGCGGTTTTTGGACCATTTTACCGTCAGGTACGAAATTGCGGAGGAAAGCAAACCTTATCCTGTGCTGAAGCTCCTTTTGCAGCCGTTAGTGGAAAACGCCGTTATTCACGGATTGGAGAAACAAAGTGAAGGCGGAGAACTCGTCATTTCCTCCTATTTACAGGAACCTAATCTCGTGTTGGAGGTTAGTGATAATGGGGTAGGCGTAAATCGGGAAAGACTTGCTTACATCTGTGGTAAACTGGAGGAAGCATCCAAACAAGCAGTTGAAGGCAATGCTACGGATCGAAAAAAAGAGAAAGATCTGTTTGGCCTGCGCAATGTAGTCGCCCGTATGAAAATGTACTATGGCGATGATGCTCATTTTCGCTTCGAGAGCAGCGTCGGTCGTGGCACCCGAATGACGTTGTTCCTTCCGCTTGATAAGTGTGTAACAACTTTGGAGGATCAAGTGGGCTGAAAAGGTTTTTATATGAAATAGGGAGGGTGAGCTATGCTCTATGTAATTGTTCTAATTCCCGTACTCGCACTGATGATTTATGGCGTGGTTAAAATGACTCGAAAAGCCAGGGTTAAGGTCGAGACTTCGAAAGTCATTCAAATGTCCTCGTATCAATCCAAAAAGAAAACTCCTACGAATACGAATACGCAGGCATGTTCCTTCTGCCGGAAGAAGCAAAAAAAGCTGGCGTTCTACTCGGATGAAGAGGGGCGGGTCGTTGGGGTTTGCTCCGATTGCAGGCCGCAGGCGGAACGTCGGGCGTTGATGCGGCTGTGATTGGGGAGTTACATAGAGCCTTAGCGGGAATGCCGCTAAGGTTTTTTATGCGCCATATCAGATAATCTGATAGAACTTATAAATTCATTATAATTGACCTGCAACTAAACCTATGATAGGTTCAAGAGAGTGAAATTTTATGTGACAAATTAATTGGGGAATTTCTTATTACTGCAGCATATGAGAGGTGGATTTTGTTGGAACTTCAAGTAACAAACAGTCCTTTTAATCAGGAACAAGTAGAACTGCTTAATCGTCTACTGCCTACTTTAACAGATTCACAAAGAGTCTGGTTAAGCGGTTATTTCGCAGCAATGAATGGTGTGGCGGGATCAGTTAGCACTGGCGCAGTTCCTGCAGTACCAGCAGCTAATGCAGTACCAAGCGTAGCGGCTATTTCCAAAGAAGTAACAGTTCTCTTCGGATCACAGTCCGGGAAAGCGCAAGGTTTGGCCAAAAAGTTTTCCAAAAAGCTTGAAGAACAAGGATTTCAGGTAACGCTTTCTTCGATGTCCGATTTCAAGCCGAATGCTTTGAAAAAGGTGCAAACTTTGTTGGTTCTTGTCAGCACGCATGGCGAAGGGGTTCCACCGGATAATGCGATTTCCTTCCACGATTTCCTTCATAGTAAAAGAGCTCCTCAATTAGACGGACTTCAGTATTCCGTGCTTTCGCTCGGCGATACGTCCTATGAGTTCTTCTGTCAGACGGGGAAAGATTTCGACAAGCGTTTGGGTGAACTTGGCGGCAAGCAGCTTGCTCCGCGTGTAGATTGCGATGTTGATTTCGACGAACCTGCAGCAGAATGGATGAGCAGCGTATTAAGCTCGCTGAGCGCATCTTCAGGCTCATCATCCGCGGCAGCAGCAGGCGCCGCTGTAAGCACTGCAAGCGCACCTGAATCCGAGTTTTCCAGAACGAATCCATTCCAGGCTGAAGTTCTTGAGAACTTGAATCTGAATGGACGCGGATCGGACCGCGAAACGCGGCATGTGGAGATTTCCTTGGAAGGATCGAACCTTCAGTATGAGCCAGGCGACTGCTTAGGCATTTATCCGGAAAATCATCCTCAACTTGTCGAGGAATTAATTCAAGCCATGGGCTGGAATGCGGAAGAGCTCGTTACGATTAATAAAAACGGTGACAAACGCTCTGTGCGTGAAGCATTAACACATAATTTTGAAATTACAGTTCTGACAAAACCACTAGTAGAACAAGTTGCAAAATTGACTGTAAATACAGACCTGAACGGGCTTGTAGCTGCAGGCAATGAACAAGAGCTTAAAGCCTACATCAACGGCAAAGATCTGCTTGATCTGGTTCAGGATTATTCGCTAAAAGGTATTGCAGCAGCTGAATTCATCTCGGTTCTTCGCAAAATGCCTGCTCGCTTATACTCTATTGCCAGCAGCTCAAAAGCATATCCGGACGAAGTGCATGTAACGGTTCGTACGGTACGCTATGAAGCGCGTGGTCGTGAACGTTACGGCGTGTGCTCTGTGCAATTGGCGGAAAGAGTGAAGGCAGGCGATTCGCTGCCGGTGTACATTCAGAACAATCCGAATTTCAAATTGCCGGAAAGTTCAGATACACCAATCATTATGATCGGACCTGGAACTGGGGTTGCTCCTTTCCGTGCATTCCTTGGCGAACGCGAAGAAACAGGTGCGGAAGGCAAATCATGGTTGTTCTACGGCGATCAGCACTTCTCAACAGACTTCTTGTATCAAATCGAATGGCAGCGTTGGTTGAAAGATGGCGTTCTAACGCGCATGGATGTCGCCTTCTCCCGTGATACGGATCAAAAAGTGTATGTTCAGCATCGCATGCTTGAGAAAAGCAAAGAATTGTATCAATGGCTGCAAGAAGGGGCTAGCGTGTATGTCTGCGGGGACGAAAAACGCATGGCTCATGATGTTCATGAAACATTGGCAAAAATTATTGAACAAGAGGGCGGTTTCAGCTCGGAAGAAGCGGCTGAATACTTGTCCCGGATGCAACAGCAGAAACGCTATCAGCGGGACGTCTACTAAGACGAAGCCGTTGATTGCTAGAGGAGAGAGCCGATATGTCAGAAAACAATTTATTGTCGAAGAACAGCGCACCGCATAGCGACGTTGAACACATTAAACTTAGAACGAATTATTTGCGGGGGAGTCTCGCTGATACGCTTCTAGATACGATAACAGGATCGATTCCTGAAGATGATAACCGCCTGATGAAGTTTCACGGCAGCTATATGCAGGATGACAGAGATCTGCGTAATGAGCGCCAAAAGCAAAAACTGGAGCCGGCCTATCAATTCATGCTGCGCGTACGTGCAGCCGGCGGTGTCGTGACGGCGGACCAATGGCTTATGATGGACCGTGTAGCACAGAAATACGCGAATGGAACCATTCGCTTAACGACACGACAATCTTTCCAGCTTCATGGTGTTCTGAAATGGAACATGAAGAAAACGATTCAAGAAGTCAATGCCTCGCTGCTCAGCACGCTCGCAGCTTGCGGTGACGTTAACCGTAACGTAATGTGCAATCCTAATCCTTACCTTTCGGATGTGCATGGTGAAGTTTACGAATGGGCTTGCCGCATTAGTAACCACCTGGATCCACAAACTCGCGCCTACCACGAAATTTGGTTGGACGGAGAGAAAGTCATCGACAGCCAAGACGTTGAGCAAGAACCGATTTACGGAAAAGTGTACTTGCCGCGTAAGTTCAAAATCGGTATTGCCGTTCCACCATCTAACGATGTAGACGTATTCTCACAAGATCTTGGTTTCATTGCCATTGTGGAAGACGGGAAGCTGAAAGGCTTTAACGTATCCGTTGGCGGCGGCATGGGGATGACGCATGGCGATACGCTGACGTACCCGCAGGTTGCTCAAGTGATTGGATTCGTTACACCGGATCAAGTTGTGGATTTGGCAGAAAAAACCGTCACGATTCAACGTGATTATGGTGATCGTTCCGTGCGTAAACATGCACGTTTTAAATATACAATTGATGACCGCGGCATCGAATGGTTCGTTGAAGAACTGACTGCTCGTCTGGGCTGGAAACTTGAAGCTCCTCGTCCATATCAGTTTGACGATAACGGAGATCGTTATGGCTGGGTAAAAGGAAGCAATGGCAAATGGCATTTCACCTTATTTATCCAAAATGGACGCGTCAAAGATGAAGGTAGCTATCAGCTGTTGACTGGGCTTCGTGAAATTGCCAAAGTACATTCCGGCGATTTCCGACTTACTGCGAACCAGAACCTGATTATCGGGAATGTTAGCGCTCAGAAGAAGAAAAAAATCGAGGAATTAATCAAGGAATACGGCTTGACAGATGGTCTTCATTACTCCGCACTGCGCAGAAGCTCCATGGCTTGTGTGGCACTTCCGACCTGCGGCATGGCGATGGCGGAAGCCGAGCGTTACTTGCCAGAGCTGATGGATAAAATCGAGCCGATGCTGGAAGAAGCAGGCCTTAGCGAGAAAGAAATTACGATTCGTATGACAGGCTGCCCGAACGGCTGTGCACGTCCGATGTTGGCTGAACTTGCGTTTATCGGTAAAGCTCCTGGAAAATACAACATGTATTTGGGAGGAGGCCACGCGGGTAACCGACTGAATAAGCTTTACAAAGAAAATATTGGCGAAGCTGAGATTTTACAATCGCTTGGTCCGATTTTTAATCAATATGCCAAAGAGCGTTGGGATGGCGAGCACTTCGGTGACTTCGTTATTCGTGCGGGTTATGTCAAAGAAGTTCGTTCCGGCCAAGATTTTCACGCATAACATTTAATTTTGTGGGGCTGTCCTGAAGATCTGTCATAGATCTGCCAGGATGGTCCCTTTTTGAATGTTCATGCGGATCTTGTGGTAAAATATGGCGAGGTTTGACTTATAAGGAGCAAAATGATGAATGACACGAACATCTCAGCGATCACTAAAACACCAAATAGAAAAAGGCTATACCATTTTACACGCGCTAAAAATTTACCGGCAATTGCGCATTTTGACACCCTGTTTTCAAGTTATCAAATCGATCCTTCACAGGATGGCCCACGTCGGTTAGCGCCAAGGCATTTGAACTATCAAGATCAACAGGTTACGATCAATTCTCATTTGAGAATCGCAGATAGCATGATCGACGCCTCTACGACACAAGAGAAGTTTCGGGCGTTTTTGGACCGGCATGTTTTTTTATGGCCAACGCTGAAAGATTGTCAAAAAATGATGGCAACGTATGCTAGAAGAGAGCCGGAGGAAGCTTTTGCCGTTCTCGAATTTGATGCTTCTGCTTTGTTAATGAAACATGGAACTGAAATTACACTATCCAAATATGACTCGGGCAGTTCGCCGCGGTTCCCCAATCATTGTTCTTATAAGAAAAGCTTGGCTATGTTTCTGCCATTGGAACAGTTTGGCCTTGTCAAAAATGACTTAGTGCCAAGTACCCCTTCGCAGATCAAAGAGATATTAATCGATGGTCAGATGAATGGTGTGACTGAGCTTCTGACAGCGGTTTATGTCAGCAATGGGGGAGAAATTCCTGTTAGTTGGAGGGATTTGGCGCGTCCCTGGACGTTGTTAACCGACTAATTTCGAGCAAACAAGCATCTACTTGACACTATCCCACATACACTGTTACATCAAGGAAATCATGTTATGAACAGCGGTCTGACGAGGAGGGGTACAGGTGAGATATACCGTGCAATATATATCGCTGAGTAAAATTAAGCCGGAAAGTACCACAACCAAAACCTCACAGCGGAAAAAAGAATTAAAAAAAGTAGCGCAAGATCTAATGCATTTATTGGTTGTGCAAAAAAGCAAGAAAGACAAAGGATACGTCGTTGTAGACGGACATCAGCATTTGAATTTCCTCAAAAAACATACGCATAAACAATCAGCGGTGTGCCTTGTCGATGAAAGCAAACTATCTGCGAGTGTTGGGAAATTTGTTGATCGTTTTCGCAAGCGGCCGCTGCCTTACGATCTTCCAGCCATCAAATCGGATCGGGTAACAGTCAGCAGTTGGTCGATCATCCGTACATTTCTGAAACGTGAACCGCGGTTTCGTAAACTTTCGCGCAGGCAGCAGTTGAAGGTGCTTCGGCTAGGAATGCAATATAAGAAAACAACGGTTCGCAGTATGCAGGATAAGGTCGATGAATTGTTTAAAAAAATAGTCACGTATTAACATACCATGGTTATTCAGGGGCTGCTGCGGCAGCTCTATCGTTTTTCTATAAAACAATTTCATCTTTTGTAAATGTGGGATGAGGTATAATTAGGGATGTAGATGAATGAAGGAGTGATTGTGCCCATGATAGAGAACGTACGCACGAGTAATGTACAGCGTTTTGCCGGATTCGGCGCGTTGTACGATCAGAATCGTCCCACGGCTCCGCAGGAGGTCGTTAAGCTGATAACAACGTACTTGCAGCATAAACCGCAAACCGTTGTTGACGTAGGCTGCGGCACAGGTCTTTCAACGTTTATATGGCTTGATGAAGCCGATCAAATCATTGGCGTTGAGCCCAATGACGATATGCGCGCTGTTGCCGTTAGCAAGTGGGAAGCGATACATAAACCTGAGAATATGCAGTTTGTCAAAAGGCTTTCGCATGAACTGGAACTGCCTTCTGCGTCCGCTGACGTTATTACTTGCTCGCAATCTTTCCATTGGATGGAGCCGCAAAGCACACTGCGTGAGTTCGCTCGCGTACTCTGTCCCGGAGGGATTTTCGCTGCTTACGACTGTGATTGGCCGCCGGCGCTTGACTGGAGGATTGAAGATGAGTACAAGCGGCTCCTCGCTTTAGGCGATGCTAGAGCGTTAGAACTGGCTCCGAGTGAGCAACAAGCCCACAAATGGGACAAAGAGGGGCATTTGCAGCAAATTCGCGACTCCGGCTTATTTCGATATGCGAGGGAGATCGTCTTTCATAACTGGGAAACGTGCGATGCCGAGCGTTATGCGAATCTGGCTTTCAGCCAGGGAGGTTTGCAAACCGCGCTGAAGCTAGGTGCAGAGGAATTGCGCGAGGAGTTCTCAGCTTTCCGCGAGCTGGTAGCTGAGGTTTTTGGTGGCGTGGAACGGGAAATTTTGTTCGGTTACCGGTTTCGTATGGGTGTGGTTTAGGTTTCAAAAGGTTGGCTATGATGAAGAAGTTCATCATAGCCTTTTTGTATTTCTTCGAGTTGTTGCTAGAAAATTGCAACTTAGTAGGACTTTTATTGATTGAGGTGCAAGCATGTACAGCCAGCACGATACATATATTTTTTAGAATGAGATATCATAATCGCCACTGAAGAAAGGAGTGTACCATGGATTCTCCCAAACGGAATCAAGGCATGAACGGCATAGTACCACAGCCCATCCGTTATGACGGCGCCGGTGGAATCGACACAGGTCCAAGGGATATCATGCGGGATAAGGAAAACCCCAATATGCTGGTTCCACCTATAACCGATGCCGGATTAGTGCCTAACTTGAAGTTTTCATTCTCTGACACTCCCATGACGTTAAACCACGGTGGGTGGTCGCGGAAAATTACAGCGAGAGAATTACCGATCGCGACGACGTTGGCCGGTGTTAATATGAGTCTAACACCTGGCGGTGTCCGGGAGCTGCATTGGCACCAACAAGCGGAGTGGTCCTACATGCTGCTCGGACGTGCGCGTATTACGGCAATAGATCAAGAAGGGCGGAATTTTATTGCCGATGTCGGTCCAGGTGATCTTTGGTATTTCCCACCAGGGCTTCCACATTCGATTCAAGGGTTGGAGCATTGCGAATTCCTGCTTGTTTTCGATGACGGCAACTTCTCTGACCTTCATACGTTATCGATTTCCGATTGGTTTGCTCATACGCCCAAAGATGTATTGTCTGCAAATTTCGGTGTTCCCATAAGTGCATTTGACCATATTCCAAATCATCAGGTCTATATTTATCAAGACAAAGTTCCCGGCTCGCTCGAAAGTGAGAAAGTGCAATCCCCTTACGGTACAATTCCCTTAAGTTTCAAACACCAACTGTTAGCTCAAACACCGATCAAAACACCCGGCGGAAGCGTACGAATCGTAGACTCAAGAAATTTTCCCATCTCACAAAAAATTGCGGCAGCCCTCGTCGAAGTAGAACCAGGTGCTATGCGTGAACTGCATTGGCATCCTAATAACGATGAGTGGCAGTACTACCTCGCAGGTCAGGGACGCATGACGGTGGTTCTCGGCAGTGGCAACGCCAGGACGTTTGACTACCGGGCAGGTGACGTCGGTTATGTGCCATTTGCTTCGGGGCATTATATTCAAAATACAGGAACAGAATCCCTATGGTTTCTTGAAATATTTAAAAGCAACCTGTTTGAAGATGTTTCACTAAACCAGTTGATGGCACTCACGCCGCAGGAGCTTGTGAAAGGCAATTTGCATGTTGGACCTGAGCTTATCCATATGCTGCGCAAAGATAAATGGCGGGTCGTCAAATATCCGGGATCTTCTAACTATCCGCGATAAAAAATTTTTTTTGAAAATGTGATAGAAATTCATGAGATGTTGTGTCTTTTAGTTTGAATCCACTAAAATGAAGTGAGACTATCAAACTAAAGGAGAATGACAATGAGAAAAGTGGTTTTATTCGTGCACGTATCGCTAGATGGTTTTGTAGCTGGACCGAATGGGGAATTGAATTGGATCTCTTATGACCAAGATTTGATGGACGCTGCGGATGAGATCGTTAAGACTGTGGGGTCTCCCATCTATGGACGCGTAACGTATCAGATGATGGAGAGCTATTGGCCTACTGTACTGAACGATCCTGAAAGCACGCAGCATGATATCGATCATGCGAATTGGATTGAGGACGTTGAGAAAATTGTGATTTCTAAAAGCCTAAGGGAAGTTCAATGGAACCGCACAACGCTCATTAACGAGAATATTGCAGAGGAAATCGGAAAGCTCAAGCAGCAACCGGGAAAAGACCTTGTCATCTTCGGCAGCCCAAGCATCGCACACACGTTTATGGATTTGGATTTAATCGATGAGTACCGATTAACCGTTAGTCCCATTGTGCTAGGGAGCGGTACGCGATTATTTCAAGAAGATAAGGCGACCAAACGGTTGAATCTCCTATCTTCCAAGATACTTCCTTCGGGCGTGCTGGTACTTCATTACGAAGCTAAAAAGGAGTAATACGTTCGATAATAAAAAGTTAAAAAGAGTTAAGCGAAAATAAATCGCTTAACTCTTTTTTTGTTAACTGCCTAAATTGGAAATACGATTGATTAACCCCGTGATGTCCGTAATTGTAGCAAGGATTTGAGAGTTTTGCAGTTTGTCGAGCGCCAAGTGTCCATTTACTACCACTTGATTAATTTCATCTAACAAAACTTTATTTTTCTCAACTAGTTGCTGGTGAATATCTTTAGCGAAAGCAGGAACACTTTTCAAATTAAATTGTTCGATTTCCGTTTTTAACGCGAGTAGTTGATCTTCAAGTTTTTGCTTAGTTTCAGGATTCGTAGCAGCGTCTTTGATTAGTTGTGGTGCTTCTTCAGCGAATGTACTTAGTTTGTTAATATGCGCCGTGGCTTGCTTCACATAATCCACTGATTGATTCGCCCCGTCCAGGAACGAACACGCTCCTATCATCATGGATGAAAGTACTACGAAAAGCAGCATGGATTTTCTCATTAATCATCACTTCCTTTTCCGTGTAATTTGAGAAATCTGTTTTGGTTTGGTATTGTTTTAATACGCATCAATAGAAAATAGAGTTTCAAGATAAGGAGAAAATGAGATGACGACATTTATTGATAAGATTGCGCTGATCCGTATCGTGGATGGACAAATATTGGGGACACGTTCGAAGGGGAAAGAACTCTATTATTTGCCTGGAGGCAAAAGAGACCCTGGGGAGACGGATACCGAGACGTTGATCCGGGAAATTGAGGAGGAGCTTTCGGTACATATTAAGCCGGAGACAGTGGCGCATTTCGGGAATTTCGAAGCGCAAGCAGACGGTAAGGCAGAGGGTATTGTCGTGAAAATGGCTTGTTATACGGCAGATTATGACGGCGAACTCCGTCCTGCTTCCGAAATTGATGAATTGGAATGGCTGTCTTATAAAGACAGGGATCGAGTCTCACGCGTGGTTCAAATTATTTTTGATCATTTACACGAAAAGAATCTGCTGCCGTAAGGTTTTAGACATTTTGTGCAACTAATTCTCTCTCTTAACGTCAAATTAGGACAGAGGGGAGAGAATGCTATTGTCTATGTTAAAAAAAGCGGTTGTTCAAACTGCTGCGCTGTTCGTACTGGCCTCGGCAGGGACCGCCTATGCGTATGACGTTTCCTTAAAACCGTTCACGGATGTTACCAATGAGGATTGGTTTCAAAATGAAGTCTATTCGTTATCGGCGCTCGGTATTATTGACGGCTATTCGGATTTGACGTACAAACCGGAAGCAACTCTAACGCGGGAGGCGTTCATTAAATTGCTGATGAATGCTAACCAGGTGGAAGTTGCTTCCGCTTCTGTCTCAGGAGTGGCGGGAGCTCCTGTCGATGTTGAACAGGGGCGATGGTCATACCCATACGTATCCGCGGCATATGAGCGGAAATGGCTTGATTTTATGCTGGATTCGCAGGGCAAGTTTCACCCGGAACATGCGATAACCCGAGAAGAGGTGGCCAGCATTGTCGGTAAAGCGCTGCTCGATGCTCAGACTGCCGAGTCTCGTAACCATTGGACGCTTCAAGGCTGGCACGACGAGAAGGAGAAGAGAAATTTTGCCGATAGCGACGCCTTGAATCAGAATCTGCTTTCATTTGCCTACTTTGCGGTCAATCAAGGGATCATGGAAGGCGATCAGACGGGTTTTCACCCGAAGCAATCCCTGACACGCAAAGAAGCGGCTGCCATCATTTATCGTGTGATTCAGACAGAAGTAGACACTCGTGAATTAGATACGGTAGGTTTTTATGCGATTAATTCTTATCCTGCCATCAACCACATGCCGCTGCTCGATCAAGTTACGTTCGGATGGTCGCATTTGAAATACGAAGCGCCTGGCAATGCCCAATTGGAGACAGCAACGACCGAATACCGTATTCCTACCGGCTGGGAGGAGGTTGTTCAGACAGCGAATGCAGCCAACATTCAGAAAAATTTAATGGTTTATTACGGTGAGAAAAATCTGAAGAATTTCTTGAAGGACGAGCCCGCGCAAAAAGCGTTTATCCAATCTTTAAAAGGGGTTCTTACTGATGCCAGATATGGATTTACTGGAGTAACCATCGACTTTGAAGGGCTAATGGACGCAACTAGTGCACCTGACTATAGTCAATTTCTGAAAGCATTGAAGGCGGCAATTCCAACCTACCCACTAACGGTGACGGTTCAACCTGATTATTACTATAAAGGTTATGATCTAAAAGAAATTAGCGCTTTAGCGGATACTGTCGTTCTAATGGCTTATGATTTTACGCATAATGACAGTAAACTTCCTTCTGCTCCATTGCCGTTGGTGAACGATGCGGTGAAACGCACATTAGCGATTGTTCCCAAAGAAAAACTGGTGCTAGGGATATCTAAGCAGGCTAATCAATGGATCACAGCAAACGGAGTTGCTGAACTGTACAATCCGGAGATAGAAGCTGTTGAAAAAAGACTTGCATCACCAGGAGTTAATCAATCGATGAGCCTACCTTATTTTCTGAGGGAGATCTCTTTCCAAGATGATCGTGGCAGCCACGATATTTATTATGAAGATACGGCCAGTGTGGATAAAAAGGTATGGCTTGCGAAGTATTATGGGTTAAAAGGTATTTCTTTATGGTACATGGGCAATTATACCGAGTCGGATTGGGCATTATTTAATCCAAAATAAGCATAAGGGCTGTCTGGAAAGGTCAGAAATGATCTTCTCAGACAGCCCTTTTCATTTTCGTGTGGGAGACAAGTAAAACCTAAAAAAAAACCGACTTCCCCTAAAGGAACCCTATATGAGGTTCGCGCGGATTCGTATACGATGAAAATAGAAACCGCTGGAAGCGGTTACAACAGGGTGCATGCCAACATTTATGAGCCGGATGATCTACGATTCTGGATTGAACTGAAAGCGCTTGGCGCTTTCGTTTTATCATAACATGTAAAGGAATGAGGGGTACGATGAGAAGGTCAAAATGGATGGCATGTACGATGGCTTTTGCACTAACAACCGGATTGGTTGGCTGCAGCTCCAATACAGATAAGCCGGCGCCTGCGGCATCTGCGATTTCACCTGCAACGGCGAGCGCAGCACCTGTTGTGCCGCAAGGACCAACGAAATTCAGCATTTCCTTGCGAACTTTGAATTTTGATTATGTAGAAAAAGCAGCGAATTTGAACGAGGACAAATGGGTGAAAGAGCTGGAGAAGAAAACGAATACAGACCTGGATATTCGTTTAGTGCCGCATGCCGATTTTGAGAAGAAGATGGTTCAAATGTTTGCAACAGGCGACATTCCAGACGTCGTGCAGGCGGGAGCCAGTACGAGTGGTAAAGAGCTTGCAGGTTCCGTTCAAGCAGGCGTTTTTCTTGAATTGAATGACCTTATTAAACAGTACGCGCCAAATTTGTTGAAGACAATTCCGCAAGCGGCATGGGACGAAGTTACGCTGAACGGTAAAATATATGCGATTCCGGAATATATTTCCCAGCCTTCCCGAAGAGCGACTTGGGTGCGCGAAGATTTGATGCAGAAAGCCGGGATCACGAAGGATCCGAAAACGGTTGATGAGTACCTGGACATGCTGCGCGCTTTTAAGAAAATAGGTGTAGAGCATCCGTTCATGGGACGTCAAGATTTTAAATATGCGGATATATTCTTTGGCGCTTACGATGTTTACCCGTACCTCAGCCAATTTGAGGTCGTTGACGGGAAAGTACAGCCGAAATTTTTTGATTCAGAAAACATGCAGAAGGCATTGCAAACGTACAAAACGATGTTTGACGAAGGGTTAATTCATAAAGAATTTGCAACGATTAATCCAACCAATTTCAAAAACATTATTTTATCAGGGAAAGCCGGCATGTGGGAAATGAACGCGCAGGAGCTGCTGCAGTGGCAAACGCAATTAAAGCAAGCCGTGCCTGATGCGAAAATCAAAATTATTCCTTCTCCGATTGGTCCAGACGGCAAGGGCGGTGGATATTTATATTCATCCGGTGCACGTTCCTATTTAATCAATGCGAAAACAGCGAAGGATAAAATTCCAGGCATTCTTAAGTTCTTCGAATGGCAAACATCGGAAGAGGCTGACAAGTGGTTCGACCTGACGCTGCCGACAGAGCCGAAAACGGATGCGGAGGTATCCGAACAGCGTTATCTGAGCGGTTTCCTTCATATGGTCAAGGACGATGCGTTCCGCAAGCAAATTTTGAACACAACGCAGGATGGGAAGGATCTACTCAAAACGTTTGAGACCGTTTTACCGAATGAAGGACGTGGCGGCTTGGAGTTTGATCCGATTTTGGAAGCTATGCAGAAAAATCCGGACATAGCACCTTTATCCGATACAGCGCCTGCCGTACTGCTCACACATATGGTTAAAATGGTGTATGGCAAAGAGCCGATCAGCGATTGGCCGAAGGTTATCGAAGAGTGGAAGTCCAAAGGCGGGAACGATGCGCTGAAGGCTGCGAATGAGCTCTACCAGAAGAGAAGCGGCATCAAACTCAGAGGTCCAGAAGCTCAGAAATGGAAGTAAGTTGACCGAATAAAGGCTGGGCTAGAGTCTGAAAAGACATTCTATCCCAGCCTTTCGTTGTGTCTAGGCGCTCCAGTGAGGCGGCCGGCTGAGCGATTTCGGCAGCTTGGTCTGCGAATCACCCTTTGCGGCATTGATTTGGAACTGCGTGAGGAAGAGGCTTCCTGTAAAGTCAGCGCCACTCAAGTTGGCGTCCCGGAAATCAGCCCCAATGAGATCCGCTGATCGCAAATCTGCCTCTCTCAGGTCCGCAGCGATCAGATAGGCGCCCCGCAAATGCGCGCCTCTTAGATCAGCGCCTCGGAGGTTGGCGCCAATGAGATCCGCACCACGTCCGTAGCTCTTTTGACGCCCACGGGAAGTTTTCAGCTGACGCTGCACACTTGCTCTTACGAGCTCGCTCGTCTGCAGGAGCAAGACATTCACATTCGCACGATGTGCCCCAAAGTCCAGTTTCAAGAGCGCTTCAGCACTTAGGGCTGTGAGTCGTTCCGTCTCATCCCGTGCTGAACGAAGCGCTTCATGTATAGACTGCGTCTGCTCAAGCGCGAGCGCTTCGGTTAAATACCAGAGCAGCTCATGCAGCTGCCTCATGATAGGGAACACCTCAAACATTTGTTTCGCCGTTTCGGGGGCTTTCACCCAGTCTTTACCGCTGTAAGTCACTTGAGCGACTTGTTGACCAGCGCCAAAACAATCATATACGGTGCATCCGCGATAACCGATTTCTCTTAGATCCTGGTGTACACCACAGCGAAAGTTATCACCTAGATTATGGCAGCGCTGGCCGGCATGTTTGTCAACCGCGAAGTCGACAGAGGCGGAGAAGGGCAGCGCTACACAGCATAGACCAAAGCAGTTTTCGCAATCCGCCCTAAGTTGGCGATAATCATCGTTGGAAACAGCTGTAGATTCATGAGGTTCCGGCAAAGGTTGTCCTCCTTTTGCTAGTTTTCTATGTCATTCAGATATTTCCAATATAAATTTCAGGATTTAGTTCGTCAACGGTATAAGTTGGTTATAACTAAACTTGCTACTACTCGTATGACTACCTCCAATCTGGGAATAATATACTTTTTACAGAGTAGATAGTAATTATTTCCATATGAAATGGGAGATGGCGATGCATAAGCTTATGCGAAAAGACAGAGGAAACGATCTTTTTGAACTGGCGTTGTATGTGCTTGCGGCCGTATGTTTTGTATATTTTCTGATTAAAGGGATATCGCCGAAAATGTGGCAGGCCGTCTTGATTGCAGTGGTACTGCTGTTGATCAGAGGGGTTGTCAAGCTGACCAAGAGCACGATGTTTCCGGCGCTTAGGTTCTGTGTGCTGCTGTTCATTTTCATAACGATGTTTTTGGCAAATGAATTCGGATTTTATAGTGTCGTACCCTATTTGGATAAAGTTGAGCATCTCTTTTCAGGTGTCATCCTTTGTTTTGTGGGCTTACTTATTTATGGGAAAGCAAGCGATCTAGAGAACAAATCCGTCACGCCAAGCGCAAAGGTCGCGATATGGCTAAGCCTCTTTTTTTCTGTAGCGATGGCAGGAGTTTGGGAAATATATGAGTTCACGACGGATCATTGGTTCGGATTGAATTCGCAAAACGGCAGCTTGGTGGATACGATGACAGATATTATTTGTGGAACGATAGGCGCGGTGCTGACCAGCCTTTATTTAGTCATTCAGGCAAAACGGAGGAAAATGCCCTTAATTGACGAAGTTACTATACAACGATAAAGGTGACAGGTCAGGAATAGGGAGGCACGCATGAGAAAAGTAATTATGTTTAACAGAGTATCTATAGACGGCTTTTATAAGGGGCTAAATGGGGAAATCGATTGGTTTATCCATGATCCTGAAGTCGACAAAGCCGCGCATGAGATGATGAATCCGGATACGATTTTTTTCGGAAGAGCGACCTACCGGATGTTTGAAGGTTATTGGCCCCAAGTGGCCAATAATCCGAATGCACCAGCAGGGGCTCGGGCGATGGCGAATGAATTAAACGAGATGACCAAAATCGTCTTTTCTTCGACGATGGAACGTGCTAGCTGGGAGAACTCCAGGTTAGTGAATGGGGATATCGCCAAATTCGTTCAAGAGATCAGGCAAGAAGATGGAGCGGACATTGTCATTTTTGGCAGCGGATCGATTGTGCAGCAGTTATTTAATGCGGAACTCATCGATGAATATTTATTTGTGGTCACTCCGGTCGTTCTGGGTTCGGGAAAACCTTTATTTCATGATGCGAGTGGAAGACAAAACCTGAAATTGAAGGAAACGAGGAGCTTTCGCTCAGGAAACGTTTTACTCCATTACGAGAAGTAGAAGAAGACAACATAGAAAGAGGAGACTGCTTAAAGGCAGCTCCTCTTTTTTTCGATCGGCAGAACCAGGATATGCTGAAGACCGTTTCGGCCCATTTTTGTGCGGCCATCATCTCTAAAACCTGCTTTTAAATAAGCTTGTCGTGCGGGAAGATTGTTCAAATTTACAGCTAGTACAATTTCTTCTGCTTCCGGGAAATGCTGCTGGGTAAATTCTTTCAGCTGCAGGAGCGCTGCTTTGGCATGACCATTCCCCTGATCTGCATGATTAATTGAAAAAGCGCGAAACACAAGGGAATTCGAATGATCCGAATAGTCAAATCGTTCTTCTCCGTCATATAGAATAAAAAATCCAACGGGCTTATCATTCGAAACAATAACAACAGGAAAACGGTGTTTATCCTCCAAGGCGATATGAAGCATCTCTTTAGGCATGCCAGTGAACTGTTTTTGGTCTTCTGGCAAGTAGAACGATTCCAAAGCGGCTTTATGTTCAGGTTTATAAAAAATAATTTCAGTATGTTGGCTTGTATGCATATGTCTACTCATCTTGCCCCCCAATAAGATACGGAAATCTACACGTTTAACCACTATTATACTAGATATTACCCATGGAAAAAGCGAAAAATGTAGCCGGACAAAGTCCCCTTTTTCATCCAAAAAATAAATTCACGCCCTCCCCTGGTTTCTGTACTTTTCACTAGAATAGTCAGATATGTATTATCAGTAGGTAAAAAGGAGGGGGATCCATGCTAGAGGAATACGAGTTTATTTTAAGTTTGAAATTGCTGGAGTTTGAAATTAGGCAAATAACATCTTATACCAGCGCCTTTCCGAAGTGTTACACGATGTTGAAAAATAAATTAGATGACCTAAGTGATTTTATATATAAAGAGGAGAATATTCAAAACTGGCCTTTATGGCAGTCGAATATTGAAGTGCAGGAACTTTCGCGAAATGTGAGGGAAGCGTCCATTCGTGCTTTGCGTGTATTGGAGAAATATCAAGCAGGACATGGGGAAAAGGATGAAATTCAGCAAAGCAAGTATATGGATTTATTATCAGATTCCGTTCGTTCCGAAGTAGCATGTTTACAGATTGTTCAACAAAGCAAAGTGTTGTTTATTGGCTCAGGAGCGTTCCCTGTCTCTGCGCTAATCATTGCCCAAGTGACCGGTGCGGAAGTGGTAGGACAAGATTTAGACCAGGAAGCGGTAGAACTCGCTGAGCAAGCAGCGGCAATGAGCGACAGGGTAAATCGTGTGAGTTTCACCCACCAACCATTGAAAGAGTTGGCCTTTGTCCAAGAGGCAACGCATATTATTGTGGCTTCACATGTAGCCAATAAGCAGGAGGTTCTTGAGGATTTGAGACAATTAGCAAGCAGTCGTGTGAAAATTTTGATCCGATACGGCAATGGGCTAAAATCGCTGTTTAATTATACGTGGCCGGAGGGGAATCACTTGCCCGGGTGGACACAAAGTCGTGCAAGTACGGTATCACAGCTGTATGACACGGTCATTTTGGAGAAAGCGATGCAAATGAAAGAAGTTTGAGAGCGGAACCTTCCTAATCAATTAGGGAGGTTTTTTATATTGCCATTTGAGAACTCGATGTTCCTTCCACATCAACCTGAATATTCCAATAACTTTAAGCGCATAACAATATGTAAAAAGTGCGTGATTAAGGAGAGTTTGGCATGAAGATGGAGATTCCGAGGGAGCTAAGTGTCGAGAAAGAAGCCTATCAGACCGCTGTCTCGGCCGAACTTTCCGGTAACTTGCAAATATTGCGAACCTACTTTACAGATTGTGCAGATGTATTATTCACTCAGTTTCACACTCACAACGGGTTGAACGCCTGTATGCTGTATCTCCGCGGCGCTGTGGATGTGGAACTTCTTGATGGAAATGTGCTTACCCCGCTAAAGAACTCGAAAGCAGACTCAGCAAGTTCGATCGAAACTTATAAAGATTATGTCAATGTGTCTGATGTCTATGGGCTCCAAACCATTGGTGAAGTCCTCCACGACGTCCTGGGAGGCAGATCCGTTGTCTTCATTGATACCGTACCAGGCGCTCTAACGATTGGACTTATGAAGTACGATACACGTGCTGTTGAAGAGCCGCTAGCCGAATCTGTTGTCCGTGGTTCAAGAGAAGGTTTTATCGAATCGACAACGGTCAATACCTCATTAATTCGAAAAAGATTAAAGACGCCGGCGTTAAAGTTCATCACCTTCACGGTGGGGACTTATTCTAAAACGGAAGTCACAATAGCTTATATTCATGGTATCGCGAAGCCTGATATTATCAGCAAGGTTTCAGAGCGAATAGAGCAGATCGACATTGACGGTGTGCTTGAGAGCGGATACATCGAGGAACTGATCGAGGGCAATACGTATTCGCCTTTTCCACAAATACAAGCAACAGAACGCCCCGATGTGGCTGCAGCAAGCTTACTGGAGGGACGTATTCTTATTCTGACCGAAAATACGCCTATCGTGCTGATCGTCCCGGCTACGTTCTGGTCCATGATGCAATCACCTGAGGATTATTATCAGCGATATTTAATCGGAACGTTGATTCGTTGGCTCCGTTACACGTTTTTCCTCATTGCGATGCTCGCACCTGCTGTATATGTAGCGGTTCTAACCTTCCATCAGGAGATGGTGCCGACAACTTTGCTCCTGCGCGTGGCCAAATCGAGGGAAGAAATTCCGTTCCCGGCCTTGGTGGAAGCACTCATTATGGAAATTACGTTTGAAGCGCTGCGTGAAGCAGGTATTCGACTTCCAAGGCAAGTCGGCTCTGCAGTCAGTATCGTTGGCGCGCTTGTCATTGGCCAGGCGGCTATACAAGCCGGCCTTGTCTCGGCGCCAATGGTCATGGTTGTTGCCATTACCGGGATATCATCCTTTATGATGCCTCAGTACTCAGCAAGCATTGCGCTCCGAATCCTGCGATTTCCCATTATGATTTTGTCAGGAATTATGGGGTTATTTGGTCTAATTCTGGGGCTGTTGTTAGTCATAAGCCATCTTTGTATACTTCGTTCATTTGGAGTTCCCTACATGGCTCCTTTAGCTCCAATTTCCCTAAGCGGTATTAAGGATGTGCTTTTCAGGGCTCCTATCAATAAACTGAAAACGCGACCGTTGTTTTATAGTGAGGGCAATATCAAAAGACAGGGCGATAAACCGGATACAAAGTAATGATGCAGGATGGAGGGGAAAAGAATTGAGGCATCGGATTGGCTTCCCAGTACTTGTATTAGTACTGCTTATGACTACAGGCTGCTGGGATCGTGTGGAGGTCAATGACATGGCCTTGATTATCTCCGCAGGAGTAGACATGAAAGATGAAGATGAAATCGAAATGACCGTTCAAGTCTTTATTCCGAATCCAGCCTCGGCAAGTAATGAGGGCAATGGCGGGGGGCAAGGTAATGTATACACCATGTCATCGGTGGGCAAATCCATGGCAGATGCTTTAAGTGAATTGCAAAAAAAATTGCCTCGTTTTTTTTCTTGGGGGCATGCGAAAGCCTTCTTTTTTGGGGAAGAATTGGCAAGAGAAGGCTTGAGTGATGAGTTTGATTTCTTATTCAGAGATATCCAGACGCGGGAGCAGTCCAACTTCTTTATCTGCAAAGGGACCGCCAGGCAGCTGTTGGAGTCGCAAGTGGATCCTAATACCTATGAAACCTTAATTAAACTTTCTCAGAAGCCAGTAAACCATTCTTCAACCATGCACGAAGTGGAGGAACTGTTAAGCGCTGAATCGCAATCTTTTCTTTTACCGGTGGTCGCACCTGCCACCCTAATTACAAATAAGGCTAAAAAGCAGATTCTAACTGTCGAAGGAATGTCCGTCATCCAAAAGCAGAAACTGAAAGGCTTTCTAAGTCCTGAAGACATCATGGGAGTTCGCTTACTAAGACCAAAAGATCTTGGACGCAATATAACCATGACTCAAAAATTAGACGGCGGTAACATTGTCATCAAGATCATGCATACCAAAATTCGACTGTACCCTTCGATTGAAAACGGCGTTTGGAAAATGAGAGTGAAATTAACGTTGGATGGAAATGTCATTCAGAACTCAAGCACAATTAATATAGCAAAAGGCAACGATGCCATGAGACGCATTGAGGAACCTTTTAATCAAGCAATGAAGGAAATTATGTTACATACCCTGCATCGTTTGCAAACGGAGCAAAAAGCTGATGTTGTAGGATTTGCAAGGGCATTTCACAAAAAATATCCACTAATATGGAGAGACAAGAAGGGCGAGTGGACTTCCATATTCCAAAGTATGGAGATGCAAGTGGAAGTTGATAGCACTATACAGGGGCCAGGAGTTGCCAATATTCCTGTATATCAGAGAAGAGGTGAGGTTAGCGATGAGTGACATGGTTTTAACGACTCGCCAAATATTCTGGATGATGGTAAGCACGCAAGTTATTATGACCATTTTATTGACAACGGCGCCAGCTATTCAATTGGCCAATCAGGATGCCTGGATATCCTTGATTGTTTCTACCGCGGTGGCGATAGGAATCGCCTATATTTGCGGGAAGCTGGCTTCCATTTTTCCGGATAAAACACTCATTGAATTTAACCGGATTTTGCTTGGAAAATGGTTTGGCGGTGTGATTTCGGTGATGTATTTGCTGGTTTGGATCGTCATTCTTACCGTCATATTAAAACAATTTAGTTTGTTTATTACAGGGACAATCATGCCCAGAACACCGGTTTTTTTAATTCAAATCCCCATGTTTCTTGTTGTGATCTATCCGACTGTGCATGGTGTTGGTGTGATTGCACGAATTTGTGAACTAACGGGCCCGATCATATTAATTGGCGTTATAGGGCCTATGTTTTTGGCCATTAATCAACTGGACAGGGATCGGCTACTGCCGATTTATATCGATAATGGTTTGCTGGCATTGATGAAAGGTTCGCTGCCAGCGGCCGCCTTCTTAGGCGATTGCATCATGCTGCTTATGCTGATTGCCTTTGTTGTGCAGAAGAAGCAGATTGTCCGCCATGCGGTAGGAGGCGTAATGCTTTCCGGTATCGTAACATTGATATCCGTTATCTTCAGCATCTTAATGTTTGGACACAACGTGGCCGCGAATTACACGTATCCAATGCTCATGATCGTTCGATCGATTTCCATCGGCGGTATCATTGAAAACCTGGATGCGATCGTTGTAACGATTTGGATTATGAGTGTTTTTACTAAATTATCGCTATATCTATTTGTTTCAAGCTACGGCACATCACAGCTTTTGGGTTTGAAAGACTGGAGAAAAATGACATGGGTGATATCGGCGATCGTCTTGTTAGCCACATTAATACCCTTTAACTATGAGGAGATTTCCGTCATTTTTCCTGTAAAAGTAGCTGCTCCTTACATTTTCCCGATTTTCATGGTAGCAGGTCCGCTTATCCTGTTTTTACTGGCACTTATGAAACGGAAAAAGCTCCGCATGCAGCCGAACTCTTAACTGAACATCAAAGGACCGTCAGAAGGATCGTGCCTCTCTGACGGTTTTTTATCGCTAACTATATTGACATGCGATATATCATGATTTATTATATCGATATACGATACATTGAAATTCGATATAACTGAAGGCGATATAAATATGGATTGGATGGAGGTGAGAGCCATATGGAGGTTTCCAAAGATCTGCTGCCATTGACGGAAGCATTTTACTATATTTTAGTGACTTTATATCCCCGTGCGGCACATGGTTACGCGATGATGCAGGATGTAGAAAAGATGAGCGCCGGCAGGGTACGCATAGGTGCAGGCACTTTGTACACAGCATTAAACACACTGCAGAAAAAAGGGTTAATCGAGCACGCGTTAGAGACGGAAGCGAGTGTTGATTCGCGTCGCAAGCTGTACGCGATAACGGAGCTGGGCAGGCATGTATTAAAAGCTGAGATGGATCGAATGGAAGAACTGCTGTCGAATGCAAGATCAGCCATCGCAAATGTAGAGTAGGAGAGAGGGCGTGCTAATGATGACCAATACGCTAAGTAACCAATTCGAATATCGGACTAGATTTTCATTTGTATGGAATTATGAGAAGGATGAGTCGTGGTTCACTTCTTTGTCTGCACAAGGCCTACACCTAGTCAAACCGGGGGTATTCCGCAATCGTTTTGAGAAAAATAGCGCGGTTCGCTATGTTTACCGAATGGATTACCAAAAAATCAGCGGCAAAAATAACCTTGATGAATATAAGGCTCTTTTTGAGGATTCAGGTTGGGAGCACGTAGATTCTCTGTTTGGCTGGCATTATTTCAGAAAGCCGTTTCGTGAAGGCGAATCGTATGATATTTATACGGACCGCTTATCGTTAAAGCTGTTATTCAAAAGAGTACAACTCACTTTAAGCGTTGTAGCACTAGCCAACTTGGCGCTGTTACTCATAAATGCACCTAAACTGTTCTCCGAACCACACTCACAACTCATCGGAAACACATTTACTTTCTTGGTTCCCCTTGAATTCATATGTGTTTTATTGCTAGTCTACGGCTGTTTGCGATTTCAACAAAAAATCAAGAAACTTGATGAAAACTAATGGATAATAAGGAGCGATTATGGCATTGCTTGCCTATGTGAAAAAAGTGTATGCCGCTTGGATCGATTATCCGTTGCAAGAAGGGACATTGCTTCAAGCTCAGTATCGTATCCTGCGATTTCTTGGTATGGGAAGTTACGGGTTAACCTACTTGTGCCAGGACATCAGGACTGGTGCAGAACTCGTAATTAAGCAAGCGAAGCCGAGCAAAGGGAAGTTGGGACGCGACTTGCTGCAAAAGGAGATTGAAATCATGCAGCAGCTGCAACATCCATCCATACCAAGATGTCTAGCATTTTTTAAGGAAAATAAACAGAAGTTCATGCTCATGGATTATATGAAAGGGCAAACCGTTGAAGATTTGATTTTTGAAAGAGGCGCGAAGTTTTCAGAAAAAGAAGCCTTAAGCCTGATTCGCAAGTTAATGCCAGTGGTGTCCTACCTGCACACACAAGGTTTTGTCCATCGTGATATCCGGATTCCTAATGTCATTTTGCAGGGGGATCGCATCTATTTAATTGATTTTGGCTTAGCTTCACGAATTGGGGAACCAATTGAGTATGTAGAAGGGGAAGCGCTGCAGCGGAGGCGGGCTACTGAGGTGACGTCCGATCAGTATGCAATCGGTCACTTTTTGCTCTTCATGCTGTATTCAACCTTTGAGACGACAGGTGTACTTGAGGAAAGCGCCAAAGGCTGGGAGGAGGAGCTTGATCTCTCACCGGCGACGAAACGAATGATTCGCAAGCTGCTTCAGATAGATCCTGCTTATACGAGTACGCAAGCATTCATCGATGAGGTGAATACAATCCTGGAGCAGCTATAAATCGTTCTTCATGAAAGCAAACAAAAAAGCCACTTTCGCGGCTTAGTGTTAACTTGAACTATGTTGTCTGTTTCGGTAATAACCATGACCTTGCTGGCTGTGTCCGTTACCGTAGTACCGATCGGATGAAGAATGACGACGACCGTAATGGACTCGATGACTGCTATTGTGACGATAACCTCGGTGTTTGGAGTGGAAAATGGAGCCTAATAGCTTTTTTAGCAAATATTTTATCATTTGTCAGGAAGCCTCCAATCGTTTTAATTTTTAATACGAAGGGAGACTCCATTAGTTTCAATAGGGTTGGGTGCTACTCAATGTTTTGATTTTCTAAATCGCGTAAGCGTTCAAGAATTCTACGCTTCCGGTACAGCATTTTTGTAGATTCGCCTACGTTTTTAAGCGTGCCACGGTTAATCCAAGCGCCGAAGAGGATACCGGCAATAGGAATCAACTGGAACAGTTTCTTCCAACCCCAATTGTCGCGATAAGTAGCAAAAACTTCCCGCCAACCTTGCAGCTGTGAAATCATCTGCACATCTGCTTGATCATTTGCCGCATAGTCGCTGAGCTCATCAAGAATTGCTTTCTTGCCGACGATATCCGCTGAAGAGAATTGCATGCATTTGATCGTGAAGATGCGTTCCTGCTTGATTTTGGGATCATAGCCATAACAGATAGCCAGTTCTTGAATGGTTTTCAAAGACAGGCCGAGAATGGCTGGAACATCGATGGCCAGAGTCAGAATGCCGCCAATTCCTGTCGTTGCTCCTTGGAGCGTGGCTAACTTCGTCCGATTGTGAATAATCTCATCTGCTGCTTGATCCAGGATCCGTAGTGGAAGTGTCTCCACGTCTTGAATATCAGCAATCTGTGTATGGGCCTGATGATTACCTTCGCTTCGGTGACGCACTTCTTCAATATGGCGCAATGTCCCGGTTTCAGAGATGAGATACCGGCCACCCGCTTGCAAATAATTCCCTAGTTCATTCAAAGCATCGCTAATCTTCTTATTCAATACTTTAGGTGTAAGCCGATCCAATATTTGAAATGGCAGACGCCCGATTTTCTCCCAAAACCACAAATCTTTCTGCTCAGACTCCCACGTTTTAACAATGTTCAGCTCTTGCAGCAATTGTTCCCTTGATTCCATCATGATTTACAACTCCTTTGCATCTTGTATACGTTTGAGAGCTGTATTTGGATGCAAAGGCAGGATTTTTTGATATCGGGTTGCTACTTGTTCTAAATATTTGTGAATCCAGGCGTCGACAGTTTCGGCGTTAAGACTATTTTTGCGGAAGGAGCTTGGCGGAGTGCCCATTTCCTTGGTGAACACTTGCGTGAAATAGTGGATGCTTTCAAAGCCGGTATCTTCGGCAATTTGTTTAAGCGGAATGTCTGTGTAACCTAGCAGATAGGCGGCCCTTTTGACCCTTTCGGTTTTGACGACGGAAGGGAAGGATTGCCCTAATTCTTCCGCCATGAGGCGAGAGAGCTGCCGCTCGGACACATGCAGGCATTGGGCAACATCTGAAAGTGCTATTTTTTTCGTAAGGTGAGTTTGGATATATTCTTTTGCACGTTTGAGAGTGCCTTGAAGCTCTGTTCGTGTTGTGGATGAAGCCGTATCACCAGAAAGGCAGTGCTGCAGAAATAAGCTGATACAACTCATGACCAGTGTATAGGCTAGATGTTCAATTGATTCTTTATAACGAATTTCGGACTCAGCTGCATGCAGGAGCAGCGCTTGCCAGATGAGTGCTGGCGAGGTTTGCTCGGCATTCGGGATGAATAAATGCGGATAAGCACTTAATTGGTGAAAATCGTGAATAAAAGCTTCGCTCGATTCGGACGCTATGGGCTCAATTGCAAAAAACAACAGCAGCATGCCCTCATCACTTTGTATATAGTGTCTGCTCTCAGGCTTGGAACAGTAAAGCGTTCCAGCACGCAGCGGATAGGTTACACCATCTGAAAAGTAAACGCCTTCACCTTGGACGACATAACAAATTTCAAAAAAGGAATGCGCATGAGGGCTATTTCCCTTGTGCTGCGGCTTTGCCCCCCAGTAGTGAACAAAGATGGATGCGGAGGCACCATGCAGCTGATCCACATGTTGGTTGAGGTATAGGTTACTTCGAGAATAAACAGTATGGTTCAGCATGAAAGCGCTTCTCCCCTCTAGTAAGCTGACATCTATTATATCACGGATTTTTTTAAAAAAGCGGCGTGTTTTTACAAAGACTGACTTCGTGTTCGTTTTCTATAATGAGGTGGAAGATTACGAAAAGGGGTTGTTCGATATGGGAAGCGACAAGCATGTATCGTTGGCAGGGATCATGGGTTTTCCGGTAACACCGTTTGATCATAACGAGAATGTGAATGAAAAAGCGTTTGAGGCGAATGTGCAATTTTTATTGGCGGGTGGCTTGGATTCGGTATTTGTTTGTGCCGGTTCTGGAGAGTTTCAATCTTTGGATATCAAAGAATATGAGCAGCTAGTTACGATTGGAGTCTCGGTTTCGGCTAGAAAAGTGCCTGTCTTTGCAGGCGCAGGGGGCAACCTGAAGGAAGCGGTCCAACGCGTCCAACTGGCGGAAAAAATTGGAGCAAATGGTTTATTGCTGCTGCCGCCTTACTTGATCATCCCTGAGCAGGAAGGGTTGTACAATTATTACCGGACAATCGCTCAGAGCACGGTATTGCCAGTCATTATTTATCAGCGTGATAATGCGGTGTTTACATTAAATACGCTAGAAAGATTGGCAGATCTGCCAAATGTCATTGGATTCAAGGACGGGTTAGGCAACTTCGAGCTTAATATCGAATTTGTGCAATCTCTTGGAAATAAGTTGCAATGGATGAACGGGATGCCGCTGGCGGAACTAACGATGCCTGCCTATCATGCACTTGGCTTCCATTCCTATTCATCGGCCATATCCAATTATATCCCTCAAGTATCAAGGAAATTTCATGAGAGCCTAATCGGAGGCAATCAGGAATTGCTGCAAGCGATCTATCGCGAAGTGATTTTGCCGATTCACCGGATCCGGCAGCTTCGCAAAGGTTATGCAGTTTCCTTGATCAAAGCGGGGATGGATATCGTCGGTCTGCCCGTTGGTTTGCAAGTTCGGTCACCACTAGTGCAAGTTGAACGAGAGCATTATGCGCAGTTGGAATCGATTATCAAAAAGAGCGTGGACTTGATCGATGCTGCCAATAACTTATAGGAGGTAATGAACAATGATGAAGGTATCGATTCAAGTTCCAACTTGTGATCTCTCCGATAGCGATTTAAGACAAATGTGCCAGCTTGGCGTCGATTGTATTGATTTTACGCGAGGATCTTCCTTTCCCGGCGTGAAGGAGCTTGGTTATCCGGATCTCGACCAACTGATTAAGTTAAGACGAAGAATCCGATCACATGGGATGGACATTAACCGTGTGACGCTTCCAGATATATCAAACAGTTTTATGTTGGAGGAACCTGGATCTGAGATCCAGTTGGATCATGGCAGCAATGCCATCAAAGCTTTTGGCGAAGCGGGGATCACGCTCGTTCGTCAGCGGTTTGCGGGCGATGTCTTTCCTTATCTGTCAGAGGAATACACGGCTGTGCACCGAGGAGGGGCGTTGGTACGCGGGGAATCTATTCATCGGAATCCAGACAAGCAGCCGCCTACCGTGGAACAATTGAACGCTTGGTGGAAGCGCTTCGATCTCGTCTTTGGCAAGCTGGTTCCGTTGGCAGAAGAGTACAATGTCAATCTGGCTGTTCATCCCTCAGATACACCGCATCATAATACGCCATTCGGCGGGCTTGGTTTTCATCGCGTTATTGATGCGTATCCCAGCAGAAATGTTGGCTTGGTGTACTGCGTCGGTACTCGCGGAGAAGCAGGCGGCACACCGCTAGTTCTTGATGAAATTTATCAATACGGGCGTAAAGATCGAATTTTTCTGGTTCACTTCCGTAATATTCGGGGGAGCCTGGCAACGGCAGGGGCATTTGAAGAGGCGCTTTTAGACGATGGGCACATGAATATGGCGAAAATTTTATTAGCCTTGCATCAGGTTGGCTATAACGGCTGTATTAACCCGGATCACATTACTTCACTTGAAATGGACCGTGCTCCTCATAATCCTTCGAAATCCGGCATGGGCTGGGTCGGTTGGGCGTATTCCATCGGCTATGTGAAAGCGCTGCTCGCGGCATTAACCGAATTTAGAGGCGGGAGGGATTAAACCATGTTTGAACCTCAAACGTTTCTCAATTATATAGGCGGAGAGTGGAAATCCGCTTCCAGCAACCTGGTTGAAGCCAGCATGAACCCGGCTAACCGCCATGAAACAGTGGGCTACATCCAGAAATCAACGTTGGATGATCTGGAGGAAGCTGTTGGCGCGGCCAAAGAGGCCAAGATGGGATGGCGCAAATTATCGGGCCCGGCACGCGGTGAGTTCTTGTTCAAGGCAGCTAATCTAGTGGAGCAGCGCCTGGATGAAATTGCGGAAATGATGACCCGCGAAATGGGAAAAACGCTCCCGGAGGCGAAAGGGGAAACCGCGCGCGGTGTTGCGATTTTGCGATATTACGCCGGTGAAGGCATGCGAAGTATCGGTAACGTGATCTCTTCTACGGATAGCGCCGCGTTAATGTTCACGTCCCGTGCGCCGCTTGGCGTCGTTGGCGTGATTACGCCTTGGAATTTTCCGGTTGCAATTCCTATCTGGAAAATGGCCCCTGCTTTGATCTACGGTAACACCGTTGTGTTCAAGCCTGCGCAAGAGACAGCGGTAACCGCTGCTTTGATCATGGAATGTTTCCATGCAGCAGGGCTTCCTGCCGGTGTCATTAATATGGTGACGGGCGATGGTGGCCTCATCGGACAAGCAATGGCTGACCATCCGGACATTCAAGGCATCACATTTACTGGCTCGAACGTTGTGGGGAAAAGAGTCGGGCAAAGCGCTCTGGCAAGAGGTGCCAAGTACCAGCTCGAAATGGGCGGAAAAAACCCCGTCATCGTAGCACGGGATGCGGATCTAGACCTAGCCGTTGATGCCACTATAAGCGGAGGCTTAAAATCAACGGGGCAGAAATGCACAGCGACGAGCCGAGTAATCGTGCATAGCGAGATTTACGAAGCTTTTAAGATGAAGCTGCTGGAGAAAGTTCAGAATATCCGTCTAGGCTCCGGCTTTGAAGCTGCAACGTGGATGGGTCCTCTTGCGAGTGAAAACCAGTTCCGCACGGTCCTTTCCTATATCACAAAAGGTGTAGAAGAAGGAGGCACATTACTATGCGGAGGCGGAAAAGGCCTGGGGCGGGATTTGGAAGCCGGTTACTTTGTTGAACCAACCATTTTTGAAAACATATCCAGCTCGATGACCATCGCGCAGGAAGAGATTTTCGGCCCTGTGCTTGCTCTTATTAAGGTGGATTCGCTGGAAGAGGCGATCCAAATCGCGAATGACGTGAAGTTTGGACTGAGCGCTTCGATTTTTACACGGGATATTTCGACTATGTTGACGTTCATGCAGGATATCGATGCCGGTATGGTCCGGATTAATGCGGAGAGTGCAGGTGTAGAATTACAAGCACCTTTCGGCGGAGTGAAGCAGTCCAGTTCGGGATCTCGGGAGCAGGGGCAAGCGGCGATTGAATTTTATACGGATATTAAAACGATATTTGTTAAAGCTTAAATAAGGGAATTAAAAGTGAATAGTTGGGCGGGATTAGCTTCCTGCTCAACTATTTTTTTCTGCTAAATGAACGCTTCATATCGAAAAAGGAGAGAAGGCGACAAGATATGTCAGCAATCTTTGTGTGAATTTAGTGTTTGAATGTATAATAGTTCTATAGATGAATTAACAACTAGGTGAAAAAAGGGGGATGTACGGTGCAATCGAAGTTTAAAGTTGCTATAGGCATATCCGTTTTGGGGTATGTTGTAAGTCTCATAACTGCCCGCTTTCTGCCTGGGGCAATTAACTTATTAGTGCCAACTACTTTTTCATTAGGCAGTCTTATCCTGCTTAGTCGCAATCATTCAATGGAAGTGAAAAAGTTGCAAGCTCCCAATGCTGCCAGTGATGCTTTGCCAAATGCGAGGAGTACAAGCAGCACGAATCTGGGCAGTGAAGTGGAGCCGCAGGGCAAAAGTGAGAATGAAACCGATCCATTTTGGGGTCCGATTGCCGAGTACATTCATGTCATCGAAGAGACGATGATATCCGAAGGCCAGAAGAACACACTGGATAATGAAATCGTAGAGAAGACGCTTAGTTTACTTTCACGAGTTGGCCGGTTAATTCCACAGTTGAAAGAACTAAATGATGCAAACATGAATCATAACATACAACGTTTGATCTTCAAGGACCTGAATGGCGCGATTAACCCCTTTCTGAAGCTGGGTGGAGAAGCGAAACGGCTAAATCGTCGACTCCTGCTTACGGGGATCAAGGATATTAACTCCAAACTCTCTACGTATGTTGAGACAATTGAACAAAAAGATCTGATTGAACTGCAAACGCGAATGGAACTCATCCAACAACGCTATCGTTCTGATGACTAAAGGAGGAACTAACGATGACAACCCAATTAGTGCAATTAAAATCTGCAGATTTGCAGAGAGTGGAGCAGGAAGCGAAACAAATGCTCCAGAAAGTATCTACTACAGATGATATGGAATTAGAAGTCTTGATGGACTCCATTGGTCGTATGGGTGCCAAAACCATGGAGCAAGCCGGTCAATCCTTAGCCATGTTAGAGCGCCCCGTGAATGAATTGATGTCTGGCAAACGATCGGAAGTACAAAACAACATTTTGAAACTTCGTCATGAAATCGATTCTTTGAGCAAAAGTAAGCAGTTGGGATTTTTCGAGAAAATCATGAAAAAGACGCCGCTGAAAAATTATATTTACAAATATCAGTCTGTAAAAACGAACGTGAATGCGATCGTCCAATCGCTTCGCAATGGTAAGGAAACACTGGAAGAAAATATGGCTTACATGAAAACATTGAAGAAAAACTCTTTAGAATCGGTCTACAATCTTCAAATGCGGATTGCCATGGGCGAAAACTTAAAGCAGTTGTTTGAAACGGAGATTAGCAAGCCGGAAAATGAAGGCCGTAAGGTTCATCTCGAAAGAGGCCTTCGTAAAGTAGTGACGCGTATACAGTCATTTCAGGAAATGGTCATCCTCTATCAGCAAGCGATTGCGGGTACCGATATCATCAATGACAATAATGATAAACTCATCGATGCGGTCGATGCGACAATCGACAAAACGCAGAATCTACTTACGGTATCAGCGATGATTTCAATGGCTATTGAGGATCAAGTACAAACCATTGATGCTGTCAATTCGGCGAACGCGACGCTAAATAAAATGTTTGAGGACAACTCACGGTTGTTGAAGGAAACGACGCAGAAAACGAACGAGCTGCTTGGGAATTCAGGATTACAGATGGATTCCATTGAGCGCGGAATGAATGATCTCTTTAGTGCGCTGGATCTGTTCGAACAGTCTAATCGGACAATCATTCAATCGGCTACGGAGCACACGAAACGGCTCGGGAACATTAGCCAGCAGATGACCCAGAGACTTGGCTTAATGCCTGGCAATAAAACAAATGCAGAGAAAGACGCTGAGCTTAGCGGACTTTTAGAATAAAATAAAGCGAGGCTGCCCTACGTACTGGGCAGCCTTGCTTTTTTTATGAATAAGATTTGTCCATAATTGGGAAATTAGACCGAATGTCAAACCAATTGAAAGGGGAGGTAAGTATTATGCCTGATTCGACGAAAGGCCAGAAGAATATCGTTGAAAACAAAACGAGTATGTTTAATAACATGGGCCAATCAGCGACAAATTATGTCCAAAACGCCATTGAGAATGTGTTTGATTCCACACAAGACGCAACCCAAAACTTAGTGAACAACGTCATGAAGCGGCGGAAATCCGGGAATAAAAATGAGGTTTAAAGTACTAACGAAGAAATAGCTGGAGTTTCTCCAGTTATTTCCTTTCTCTGGACCTGGACATCTTTTTAGTACCCACTTTTCAGATCTATCAAATTCATGTAAAGTATGGAAAAGACATCTAAGAAATAAGCGTTTTTGAAGGGTAGCTGACCTTTTATACGAGAGGAGAATGAATAATGTACTCTTTATTAATCGTGGATGATGAAAGGTGGGTTCGTCAAGGATTAGTTACAACGATTGATTGGGAAGCAGAAGGCATAGAAGTCATAGGAGATGTAGAGGATGGAGAAGAGGCTTTAACCTTTATTCAAAACCAGATGCCGGATATCATCATCACAGATATCAAAATGCCGCGTATGGATGGCCTTGCTTTCATTGAAGCCGTCAAAAACGCCAATATGCCCTCAAAAATCATTATTATTAGCGGGTACAGCGAGTTTAGCTATGCGCAAAAAGCGATGCGTCTCGGAGCCGTTGATTATGTGCTGAAGCCAATTGAGGAAACACTCATGCTGGAGGTTGTGCGGAAGTGCATTGAACAAATAAAACGTGAAAGAGAAGATCATAACGAATTCGTGCAGATGTCAGAACGCGTTCGAGAAAGTTTACCGCTGGCGCGGCAGCGGTATGTTGAAACGCTTCTCACAAATGGAAGCGCTTCACAACAATTCTCGCGCACTGTGTGGGATCGTCTCAATATTCCACTAAACCCCGATCAGATCAAAGTCATCATGATCAAGATTTATGACTGGGGCGTGCATGAGCACAACCCGAAGGAGCATCACTTGCTGCGCCATGCCATTGGCAATCTAGCCAAAGAAACCGGGAAAAATGCAATGAAGATGATCGCTTGTCCATTGCATGACGACCCCGATACAGATTTAGCCATTCTAGTTTCCCCCAACAAGGAAGCTGATCTTGCCCATGAGCAGGGGATTTGGGAGACACTCATCTCCGCTTGCTGGCGGTACTTGGGAATCGGCATTAACATTGGAATAAGTAAAAATAGTCATATCACAGACATCCATGCCTCGTTCCAAGAAGCCGTGCAGATTTCCGCTTATGCGTTCTACGAAGGATACGGTAAGGTTTATGATGCGGATCGGATGGACGTGTCTCCATCTCATTCACTTCCTAAATATACGCCGCCTAATGGTTGGTTAACCCGATTTGTACATGCTGTGAAGCTTAGCGATGATGCTGCCCTTCGTGTATTGATTGATGAATTGTTCGGACATTTGCAAATACATAAACAGAAATGTTCGCCGCATGTGCTGAGAAAGGGCTTAACCGCACTCTTCACAGAAGTGGAGATGAAATTAGAAATCAATTATGCTTCGGATTTGAAAGAGGGAAATAAGAGCTTTGTCCTTCCCTACTTTGCTTTATCGGATTTAAAGGATGTGCTCCTCACGATCCTGCTCCAATTCCAGCCTGGTGATAACGCCTCGGGAAATCGAAAAAGATTTATTGAGCTCGCTGTCGACTATATGGAAAAACATTATACAGAACCGCTAACGATGAACCGGGTTGCCGAGCATTTGTTTTTGAACCCCTCTTATTTTAGCAAAATATTTCATGAAAAAACGGGGGAGACGTTCAGTAAATACTTAATTCGTCTTCGGGTCAACAGGGCTAAGGAGCTGCTCAAGGTTTCCACGCTTAAAATTTATGAGGTGGCGGAGCAGGTGGGTTACCAGGACTTCAGGCATTTTGCAAAACTGTTTAAAGAGCAGGAGGGAATGACGCCAGCTCAGTATCGCGATATTGGCGTCTAATGCCTAATATGGAGGGGACAATCGCTTGAAGCTTCTTGCGCATCTTAAATGGCGTTCCGTAGGCTATAAATTATTCATCTTATTTTTTGCAAGCATAACGATCTCCATCATGCTCATGGGGTATTTATCCTATCATAAAGCAAATGAAATTATCAGCTCCAAAGTCTCGCAAGTAGCTTGGCAAACGATTCAGCAAGCGAACAGGCGGCTTGAGCTTATTATGAACGAATATGATAACAGGTCTTTATTAATTTTTGGCAATAAGGAAATTCAGAAGGGTATTCTCGGGGAATACCGAGATAGCTACGATCAAAGCTATAACAACCAACAGATCGGCAAGTTTTTATCCAACTTGGTGAATGTCAAAAATGATACGTTGAACATTTATATTTTGGGAGAGCGTAGTGCTTCCTATCGGTTCACAAACACGGGTTTTACGGAACTGCCGATGGTGAGCAAAGTGGAAGAAGAGCAGGATTGGTACAAGCAGATTAAAGCTGCTAACGGTCAGGTGGTATGGTATGGCATCCGATCCCCACTTGTGCAAACAACACTGGATCAAGACAATAAACCTGTTTTTGTGATGGGCCGTTCGCTCAAAAACTTCGACAATCTGAATCAAACGCTCGGGGTGCTCATCATGGAGTTTAATCCGGAGTTGATCCAGCAATTTTTGTCCGAGGTTGATTTCCAAGCTCATGGTACGACGTATATTGTAAATCAGAATGATACGGTTGTTGCCGATTCGGACGGTTCACTGAGCATGCGACCAGCCGGCTTGAATCTTCCGCCGAATCCCAGCGGGTATTTAACAGACAGGGTCGATGGCAAAGATCTCATGGTCGTTTATGATCAATTGAAAATTAATGATTGGAAGCTTGTCGGTATGGCCCCGATTCAAAACTTGGTCAGTGATTCAAGAAAAATTGCCTATTACACAGTCTATCTCGTCATTGGTTTTAGCGTTGTGGCAATTGCCTTAGCGTTTTTATTTGCTAAGCAAATGCATAAGCCCGTCAGGATGCTTCTCTGGTCTATGCGCAGGGCAAGAGAAGGTGATTTCGATGTGCAAATTACGGATGAACGCAAGGATGAATTCGGCATGCTGTATCACGGTTTTAACACGATGGTGACGCGCATTAAGGATTTAATTGATGAAGTGTACATTCAAAAACTGCTTAAAAAAGAAACGCAATTGAAAATGATGGCTTCTCAAATAAATGCTCACTTTTTGTATAACACATTGGATTCCATTCATTGGATCTCCCGCATTTATAAGGTCGATGAGATCAGTACGATGATTTTCGGTTTATCGAAATATCTCCGGATCAGCTTAAGTGAAGGAAATGATTTTGTAACGGTCAAAGAAAGCGTTGAGCTGCTCGAGAGTTATTTATCGATTCAAAAAGTAAGGTATCAAGACAAATTTACCGTAAATATGTACATAGATTCCGCCATGCTGAACCATAAAGTTCTGAAATTCGTTTTTCAGCCACTTGTTGAGAATGCGATTTATCATGGGCTTGAGAATAAGCGAGGCAAAGGCCGGTTGGATATCCGTTGGAAACTGGACGGTCAGATTCTACACTTCGAGGTCGAGGACGACGGAATCGGGATTCAACCGGATAAAATGGCGGAGCTAACCGCTATGATGGCAAGTGATGAGTGGGAGGGGGAGCATAATTTTGCTCTAAGAAACATTCATTCACAAATTCAGCTAACTTATGGCAAAGAATATGGCCTTTCGATTGCGAGTACGCCGGGGTCAGGAACAACAGTGAAGCTAGTGCTGCCACTTCGAGTATGACGAAATCCGTGAACGAACAAAAATAATACACTAAAAACAAAAATCCCCACGTTTAAAGGAGGCATTGAAAGCGCCTACAATAAAGGTAAGCTCATAAGCGATTGAGAAACTTAAAGGAGGATCAATATGAACAATAGAAAAAAACGTATCGATTGGCAAAGCAAAAAGTTGATTGCACTCCCACTCTCAGCAGCACTGGCAATTACTCTGACAGCGGCCGGCTGCAGTTCCACGAACACCGCATCGAGCAGTCCAAGTACCAAAGGAACAGAAACAAAGAGCACAGACGCTAGCACGCCTAAAGCGGCTACAAGTTCAGGCGGACCGGTTACGATTGATTTTTGGTTTCCGTGGGGCGGAGACTATCAGAAGGATTTTAAAGCTACTGTAGTAGACGTTTTTGAGAAGCAGCATCCTAACATAAAAGTGAAAATGACCTTCGTGGAGACAACAGGCCAAACACAAGCCTCCGATAAATTGCTGACGGCTATTGCCGGCGGAAATCCGCCAGACGTCGCTTTGTTCGACCGATTCTTGATCGGTTCTTGGGCGGCCAAAGGCTCACTGACAGACTTATCGGGCTATGTGAAGAGCAGCGGAATATCTCCAGATGACTATTATAAAGGGCTTTGGGCCGAAACGGTTTATAAAGACAAAGTATACGCGTTACCATGGGGTACTGATAATCGCGGGATGTTCTACAACAAAACGCTGATGAAAGAAGCGGGACTTGATCCGAATAAGCCGCCTACAACGATCGCAGAGTTAGATCAAATGGCGGAGAAGATTTTCAAAAAGGGCAGCAACGGCAAATATTCGCAAATTGGTTTTATCCCATGGATGAATCAAGGATACTTATTCACGCATGCTTGGAACTTTGGCGGGAAGTGGGAGGATAGCAGCCATAACTTGACGCCGAACGATCCGCAGAACGTTAAAGCGCTTGCATGGATGGCTGACTATGCGAAAAAGTATGACATCGGAAACTTGACCAGTTTTTCCGATGCCATGGGGCAAACCGGTATGAATCCATTTTGGACGGGTAAGGTTGGTTTCGAATTTGATGGCAACTGGATTTTGAATGACTTGGCGAAATACAAACTGAACTTCGATTGGGGCGTTGCCCCAATGCCTGTAGCAGATGGCGCTAAACCGACGACTTGGGCAGGCGGTTGGTCCTACGTTATTCCGAAGGGCTCTAAGCATGAGAAGGAAGCATGGGAATTCGTCAAGTTCGTCGCGCATAAGGAAGGTACGCTGCTCTACGCCAAACGTCCGAAAGCCGGAAATGATATTACGGCAATGCCGCAAGTTAATGAAGAGTTGAAATTGTCCGAAAATCCGAACTTAAAGGTATTTTTGGACTTAATGCCAGGGGCATACACAAGACCGGTATCCCCTGTAGGGGCCTTCTTGTGGAATGAATCCATCAGGGTGCAAGACTTGGCGATTCATGGCAAAGGTGATGCCAAAACGCTGCTCGATGAAGTGAAGAAGAATGTGGACACCGAATTAGCTAAAGTAGGTAATTAGTTTCTAGAAAATAGAAGGCAGGGCATTCTGCATGGCCCTGCCTCTTATACTTGAAAAGGAGGGGAACGGATTGAAATTGGCTGAGACTGAAACTTCCATCAATAAATTATCAGCTTCCGCTAGTGTTGTTAAGACGAAGAAAACGCGCTTCGAAAGAAAGATTTCCTTATTCGGATTGATCTTCGCCATGCCTTGGATTATCGGTTTGCTTCTCTTTCACGCCTATCCGCTTATTATGTCAGCTTACTACAGCCTAACCACCTACAGCATTCTTGAACCCGGAGAATTCGTAGGTTTCGATAATTATGCAAATCTTTTTAAAGACCAGGTATTCTGGATTAGTATTTATAATACCTTGTACTATACGGTGATTTTCGTTCCGCTCAGTATTGCGTTTGGCGTGTGTCTGGCACTGCTGCTAAATTTAAAAATACGTGGGCAAGGCTTTTACCGTACCCTGTTTTTTATTCCTAGCTTAGTGCCTCCAGTCGCGACTACAATCATCTGGTTGTGGCTGCTCAACCCGCAATTCGGTCTTGTGAATTTTTGGTTGGAAAAGATCGGGATATCCGGCCCGCCCTGGATTGGAAGTGAGGCATGGTCTAAGCCGTCCCTAATTCTAATGAGCTTGTGGGGCACAGGGCAAGCCGTTGTTATTTATTTGGCAGGCTTGCAGGATATTCCCCAAGATTACTACGATGCCGCCAGCGTGGATGGAGCCAGTGCTTGGCAGCGAACGAAAACAATTACATTACCGCTTTTGACACCTGTTATCTTTTTCAATTTAATTATGGGCACCATCGGCGCTTTACAAAATTTCGTTCTGCCTTATACCCTCACGAATGGTCAGGGAACACCGGCTAATTCCATGATGTTCTATGTCATGTATCTGTATACGAACGGATTCGGTTACTTGAAAATGGGGTATGCTTCCGCAATGGCCTGGATTCTGTTCTTGATTGTGGTCGGTTTAACGGCGTTGATCTTCGTGTCGCAGAAGCGCTGGGTCCATTATCAAGGAAAAGAATAGGGAGGAGAGATCATTATGGGAAGCACAGAACTTGGAACTACTCGAAAAATATTTTCACACCTCTTGTTAATTCTAGTTGGCGCCTTTTTCCTTTCACCATTTCTATGGATGGTATCTACTTCACTCAAAGCAAACGACGAATTGTTCACATGGCCTCCAGTCTGGATCCCTCATGTTATGGAGTGGAGCAACTATCCTGCAGCGTTAGATTACATTCCTTTTTTCAAATACTTGAAGAATACGCTTACAATTGCAGGCCTGGCAACATTCGCGGTGCTGTTATCCTGCCCGCTTGTTGCTTATAGCTTGGCTAGAATTCCTTGGAGGGGGGCGAAGCCGCTTTTTGCAGTGACACTCATCGTCATGATGCTGCCTTATCAGGTCACGATGATTCCCATTTTTATCGCCTTCAAAAATTTCGGCTGGGTCGGGACCAGCATCCCGCTTTGGCTTCCCGCTTTTTTCGGCGCACCGTTCTTCATTTTCTTGCTACGCCAATTCTTTATGGGCTTGCCCAAAGAACTGGAAGATGCAGCACGCATTGACGGCGCCTCAGAACTCCGCATTTATTGGCAAATTATTCTTCCTCTGTGCCGACCTGCTTTGCTGACGATCGCGTTGTTTCAGTTCATGAACAGCTGGACGGATTATCAGGGGCCGCTCATTTATTTGTCAGACGATAACCAGTACACGTTGATGCTTGGCATGCAGTCGTTCAAATCGCAGCACGGCGCCGAGTGGCAGATGATGATGGCTACGCTGGTTATGATCACATTGCCTATTATTTTGCTCTACTTTTTTGTACAAAGGGCTTTTATTCGAGGAATTACTTTCTCAGGTATTAAATAGGAGGCTGCAGTTCAATGAGCAAAATTCGTATTGGTATGATTGGAACGGGAGGAATCTCCCAAGTACATGGCCGTCAACTGCTGGAATTAGAGGAAGCGGACATTGTAGCGTTGTGTGATACAAGCACAGAGAACAGAGAAAAGTTTGCAACCAAGTTTGAGCTTGAAGGTGTAAAGCATTTTACAGACTATAAAGTTATGCTGGATGAAATTGAGTTAGATGCTGTAGTGATCTGCTCTCCGCATACGCTGCACTTCCAGCAAGCGACCGATGCGCTGAGCAGAGGGCTGCATGTTCTCATTGAGAAGCCCATGACTTGTTCATCAGAAGAAGCGGCGCTCTTGATTGCAACAGCAGAGAAGGCTGGGAAAGTCATGCAGGTCTCCTACCAGCGCCATTTCCAGCCGGAATTCCTTTTCATTCGCGATGCGATTGCACGTGGTGAGATCGGGAAGCTGACGTCGATTACGGCATCGTTGTATCAGGAATGGAAACAGTTCACTACCGGCTTGTGGAGACAAGTGCCGGAGCTGTCTGGAGGCGGTATGCTTATGGATTCCGGAAGTCACATCGTCGATGTGCTCCTATGGACGACGGGGCTTACACCGGCTGAAGTGAAGACGAACCTGCATACCCAAGGAGCACCTGTGGAGATCGATTCATTTACCTCCATCCGTTTCGAGGAAGGCGCTGTGGCTGGGCTAAACATTATCGGTTTTGCGCCATGCTGGCATGAAACCTATGTGTTTTGCGGCGAAGACGGAGGTATTTTTTACGATAATGGTAAAATTACGATCCGGCGCATTGGAGAAAAGCCGGTTGTTCCTGAACTGCCTAAACAAACGACGAATCAAGATAAAAGCTTTATCGACGCCATTCTAGGACGCCATGAGGTCAAGGTGCCAGGTACATTTGCGCTGAAAGTTGTTAAGTTCACGGAAATGATATATCAAGCTGCTGGGTATAAACCTTATTAAGGCTAAGTTGCCATGAGGAGAGAAATACGATGAAATTACAAATAGGAATGCGCATACCGCCTAGAATCGGCGCTGAAGGACTTGAATTAACCGCTGCATGGGCTGTCCAAGCAGGTTTGGATGTCCTTGATGTTCCGCATTTGAATCCTGAAGTCAAACAAATATGTGAGGCAGCGGGGATCGGCATTGGTTCCGTGGATGCCTTGCAAATGGGTGGAACACTTCTAAGCAAAGAGGATGCTCGTAGAGAGAATGCGGCCGAAGCCGTCAAGAAGCAGATTACGGAAGTGGCTGCTCTAGGAGCGAAGGTCATGTTCATGTGTCTCGTGCCGGAAGATCATACGCAATCACGGCAGGAGAGCTTTGCCATATGGAAGGATACATTTCCGGAGATTGTGGGCCATGCGGAACGCGAAGGCGTCTACATAGCCATAGAGGGTTGGCCTGGGCCAGCCCCTCATTACCCGACGATCGGTTGTACGCCGGAAATGTGGCGTGCCATGTTTGATGCACTGCCTTCCAACCATTTTGGCTTAAATTATGATCCGTCTCATATGGTGCGGCTAGGTATCGATTATTTACGCGCATTGACAGAGTTCGGTGAAAGAATCAATCATTGCCATGGCAAAGATACCGAGATTCTGCATGATGAGTTGTATGAATGCGGCATCTTACCGGCAACTTTTGGTGCAAAATATGGCTTCTCGGAAGGCTCTTGGCGGTATACAATACCAGGTCAAGGGGATGTTGAGTGGAGTAAGGTCGCTGTACGTTTAGATCGTCTGGGTTACAAAGGTGCGATTTCCATTGAACTGGAAGATCACCGTTTCTGGGGCACATTGGAGAAGGAACGGGAAGGTATCGTGAAAGCGGCGGCGCATTTAAGAAATTATTTTTAATGTAGGCTTCAAAAACCTTATCTATTCAGCATGCTGCTGTTTAGATAAGGTTTTTTTGAGTAAGGAAAATATATCCAAGGTGTGGCGAATATGATAAGATAATGTCGAATTCGTATCCTGATGTAGACTTGCAAGGGGGAGCCCAATGCACGCACGTATTTCGAGTCAAGCAGCTAAACAGCCGTCACAAGGAGGGAATTTAAGAAGGCCAAGTACCCAGCAGAATGTGTCGAATCATCCCTATTCATCCCTCTTACAATTACAACGAACAATCGGAAATAAAGCTGTCCAGCAGATGATAGTCGGGACGCCAATGATTCAAGCTATGAGATGGCCTGCCCCTAAGCAGCAAACAAAATTAATGGCCCAAATCGATGAACATTGGAGCGACTTGGACAAAGAGGATGTTAAGGTATTCTATGAGTGGTGTACTTCGGATAAACAATTTGAGATTATTCCCAAAGAACTTAGTCACTCGGAATGGAAAACGCTTAGGGATAAATGCACGGGAGCACAGATGGATGATCAAGGTTTCTCTGGTGATCCGAGTGAGAAGAATGTACGGGATATTTTTACCTTCCTTACAGCGAAGAAAGTGATTCCCTTCAAAAGTTTCGATATGGGAACTTATGTAGAATCAAATGAACTGTTAGCTGCTGATATCGCAAGTAAGCAAACCCAGGGAGTCTTCAACCTCGACCGAATTATTGAGCTGGATAAATCATTCGCGTTTGATCTCGTTGAGGCGGATAAGGAACGGCATGCTGCTTTATGGGAGAAAGATAACAATACCGACCTCGAAAGAGAAAAGATATTGTCACTTAATCAAAGAATCAAAGCGGCAAAAGAAAAAATACAGATTGCCCTGACATCTTTGGTACATGCCCATGAGACCAGAATCGCTGAGGAGAAAGAAGCGGCCAAAAAGAAAGCCAAGATCGACGATGCGATTCTAGCCGCTGAGCAGTCTTATGCGATTACCGGCTGCAGCCCATTGACACAAGCGATATGGAACAGCACGAAAGCAAATGCCGGGGCAACGGGTTATTTGGAGATCGGCGGATCGTACTCGGCTCAGGAATTGCAGACCGCTCATGATGAATGGCGATCTTTTGGCATCGCATATGACAGTTCGGAAGGTAAAGTCGATTTTCTGGATAATATCCATAGTCCAGGGACTGGGAAGGCACAGGATAAAACAGGCCATGCCAATTACGAGAGCCGCTCCTGCTCCAGTCAAGTGGATTTCATCTCAACGTGGGGTGGAAGTCGTACGGTTATGCACGTGGGTTTACAGGGAACGGAGAAATAAGCTTGTGTTGAAAATAAACATTCTCGAACCGCGCTTAGCGCGGTTTTTTCGATAAATGGTTACTTCACTACTACTTGTATGATACAATGAGTTTAGAAATTGACAGAAGATGGCATGCTACATACAACAAACATGTGTTGAGGTGAAAGGATTTGAATGACAAAGTTGTGCTGCCGGTTTGGACGGTCGGCTTATTTATCGTTATCATGAATACGACGATGTTTAATGTTTCTATCCCTAGTATTATTGGTGATCTCCAAATATCTGCGGATCTCGGGGCGTGGGTCATCTCTAGCTATTCCATTGGATATGCGTTATCTACGGTTATTTACAGCAGGTTAACGGACATTGTGCCGTTAAGAAAGCTGCTGACAGTAGGGCTGCTTGTGCTTGGCCTCTCTTCCGTATACGGGATTTTTGCGCACAGTTTCGGCGCTTTGCTTGCCGCTCGTATCCTGCAATCCGCGGGTGCCGGTGTCATGGCCGGGCTAGGTTTGGTGCTGGCGAGCCGATACGTGCCCTTAGAGAGACGCGGCTCTGCCATCGCCATGATCTCAGCTGGAAGTGCCATGGCATTTGGATTAGGCCCGATTGTAGGAGGGCTTATCAGTGAATATTTTGGCTGGAACGGACTGTTTGCGATCACTTGCCTCGTCTTAGTCATCCTGCCAGTGCTGCTCCGCTTGCTTCCGAAGGAGGACTCTCAGCCTTTCCGTTTCGATCTCGTCGGGGCGATCTTAACCGTTGTCAATGCTGCTACCGTACTATTAGCGGTGACGCAATTATCTATGATTTGGATCGTAGTCAGCGTTGTATCCTTCTTGCTGCATGCTTGGCATTTGAGGCGGGGGAAAGAAACGTTCATCAACCCGGAATTATTGAGGAATCATGATTTTCGTAAATTGGTCGTCATTGGGTTTTGTGTGTTGGTTTTAAATCTTGGAAATCTATTTCTGATGCCGCTAGTACTGGCAAACTTGTTTCATCGCACAGCGATGGAAATCGGATTGACGATTGCTCCAGGTGCCATATTATCGGCATTTTTGACTCGCTTCGTCGGTCGCTGGATTGACACCTATGGGAATCTGCGGTTTCTGCTGATTGGACACATCGTGCTTTCTATAGTTATGCTGCTTTTTTACGCGGTCGTAGGTACTTCTTCCATCGTTGTGCTTGTCGGGTATATTTGCTTTTCGCCAGCATTTTCAGCAACGCTGTCCTCTTTAAACAACGAGACTTCGCGTATTCTTCCGAAAACGCTCATCGGTTCAGGCATGGGACTGATGCAGTTGATCCAGTTTTGTGGCGGATCGATCTCCGTCGCTGTGTGCGGCATTTTGCTCGAGGTTCAAACGCATACGAGCCTTGCTTTGTCCTATCAGCATGTGTATGGCTTATTGCTGCTAATTGGTTTGGTTTCAATCGGGATGTTATTGTGGTACAAGTCTTCGGGTAAAAAAGTGCAACAGGCTGGAAATTGATGTTCGCAAAAAGAAATCAATGACTTGTAAAATGAGTGAAGGTCAGCTATTATGGATATTGCAGGTCCATAAGGGTAAAGAGTATATTTTAATCGCTGGAAGGTGTTATTCATGCAATTCTCCAAAAGCACAGGCCATGCTCTGCATGCCATCATTCATTTAGCTCGCGCTGAAAGAGGTCAACATGTAGGCATTAAGGAATTGGCTGCGCTCCTAGGAGTCTCCGAGAGCTATCTGTCCAAAATCATGTCGAAGCTGCGGCAGGATGGCATCGTGCGTGCAATGACAGGTGCAAGTGGGGGCTACGAGTTGGCTAAATCAGCAAATCTGATTACGTTTCTTGATGTCATTCAGGTTGTGGAAGGCCGTCAGAAGATGTATGAATGTTTCAATCTGGATTCACAGCAGCATCAGTTATTTTTTGAATCAAACGTTCAGGATTCGCATCATTCCGACCATCATGCAGGCAATGGGTGTGAGTGTTTGGTTAAAAAAGTGATGGATGGTGCTGAACAGCAGATGGTTCATTATTTACAGCGGCACACGATTCAAGGGGCACTTGATTCAGCAGCATCAAAAAGTAATAAATAAGTAGTAACAAGGAGCTATTAGCTTCTTCTAGCTATATTATGGATATTAGAGATCCAGGAGGGTGATTAGATGAAACAACTTATAGATGTAGGGATTATTGGCGGTGGGCCGGCAGGATTGAATGCAGCGCTTGTGTTAGGGAGGGCCAGAAAAAACGTCCTGGTCATCGACGAAGGAAGGCCTCGTAATCGAGTAACACGGCACACGCATGGTTTTCTCACACGGGACGGCATAACTCCGGGGGAATTTCGGCGGATTGCGAGAGAACAGATTCAAGCGTATCCATCCGTTCAGTTTGCTGATGAGACTGCGGTAACGATAACAGGTGCGGATGGTGACTTCCAAATAACGACCGCACAAGGCAGTACGTATCGAGCGAAAAAACTGCTGTTCGCCGTAGGCATGAAAGACCTTCCAGTCGATATTGAGGGCTTAACTGAAGTGTATGGCACAAGCGCGTTCGTTTGTCCATATTGCGACGGATGGGAGCTGCGAGACCAATCGCTTGTCGTTATTACAAAAGGCGCGAAGGCGATGCATATGGCCAAATTGTTGGCAGGGTGGACCTCGGACTATGTCATTTGCACGAATGGACCCGATGAATTAACCGATGAACAACGCGCAGAACTCAAGCAGCATCATGTATCCGTGTTTGATTCACCGATCTTACGCATTGAGTCAGACAAGGGTATGGTGCAGCAGGTGATCTTGAAAGATGGCAACATTGTTCCTTGCACGGGTATATTCTTTGCACCAAAGCTGGCTGCCGGATCTGATATCCCGCCAACGCTTGGTTGCCAGATGACGGAAGCCGGGGCCATTGTCGTTGATGCTTTTGGGAAAACGAATGTTCCGGGTATTTATGGTGCAGGTGACGCCTCTTCAGAAATGTATCAAGCGATTGCAGCCGCCTCATTAGGTGCTTTAGCTGGTGCCGGGATTAATAATGAGCTGCTTATAGAGGCATGGGATCGCCAGGGTTAGATAAATGCTGGACGCCGCATCAGCAATTTCGTTTTCTTATTATCATGAGCTAATTAATAATCCAGTATTCGGATGTAAAAAAACCAGCTTCTCGTCAAATTCACGAGGGCTGGTTTTGATGTTTGTAAGATAGAAATCAGAAAGTTAATGCTAGGGTACGAGCTTCTTGAACGGCTTTATCTTTAATTGCTTGAGCTTGATCGGAAGCAGCAGCCATGCCTTCTACAAAAATAGCATCAAAGCTTGGCACACCTAAGAATTTCATGATCGTATCCAAATGGCGATGGCTCATTTCGAAATCAGCGTAAGCCGATCCAGGAGACAAGACGCTGCCGCTAGCTTGAATGTGAAGGGCTTTTTTATCAGTCAACTGTCCAACAGGACCCACACCAGCTACGTATTTGAAGGTTTTGCCTGCGACACAGATCGCGTCGATATAATCTTTGAGTACAGGCGGATAGGAGAAGTTCCACACCGGATTGACGAATACATACTTGTCTGCAGCAACGAATTGATCAACAAGCTCGGATAGACGGCTAACTTTCTTTTGCTCAGTGGCAGTTAATTGATCAAATGCTGTGCCAGAACCTAGTTTCCCCCAAGCGGTGAGTACATCGGCGTCAATGCGCGGAATGTCCATTTGAAAGAGATCAAGGTAAATCACTTCATCATTCGGGTTAGCTTCGCGGTAAGATTGAATAAATTGGTTCCCAACGCTAGTACTATAAGATGCTTCACCTTGCATAGGGTGAGCAGAGATATAAAGAACAGTTGACATTGTAAATTCCTTCTTTCTACGAATATCGGAATGAGATTCCGGTTTATGATCACCCGACAATGAGTCAGGAGTAACTAATCCTCAATCACTAACATTTAGTATGTTACTATGAAAACATGCTCCTGTCTATTGACACATAGTGGTAGATAAGGATAACACAAAAAAGGCTGCCCAGTAGGGCAAGCCTTTTTTGTGTTAAGCAAAGATCCTGTTAAATTTACTTAGGAGCTCACCGAATTTTTGCTGATCTTCTGCGGGCCAATCTCGCAGTAGCTCCGCAACACGTTCATAGCGAGCCTGCTTGTTGGAGGCCAGCTCCGCGGCGCCGCTTTCCGTGATCTGCAGCGAGTAGGCACGTCCATCTTGAGGATCAGGAATCCGATAGACGTAACCTTTTTGCTCCAGTGAAGCGGTCTGTCGGCTGATTGTCGAGATATCCAACTGGAACTCCTCCGCCAAAGCTTTCACACCAGACGAGCCGTTCGAAGAAATCTGATGGAGTAATAGATAGGCGGAACGGTCCAACGTGCCGATTTTTCTATTGGTCGTTGCTGCTAGAAACCGGCGCATGAGGATGGCGAGTTCGAGCTCAATCGTTTCAGCGGGATGATCGATCTTTTCGGACATGGAGTACCTCGTTTATAATTTAGTAGAAATGACTATGAATTTATCGTAACATACTAGGTTCATTTTGAATATGTTTCAGAATAGGGTACGAATTACAATTGAAGTTCCCTGTATATAGTTGTATAATACAAATATATAGTTGCATTATACATCTAGATACATCAGAAGGCAAATGATATGGGGGGGATCGTCAATGAAAGCAAAAGAGATCATGGTTCGCCAAGTTTACAAAGTAAAAGAAAACGACCCTGTTCGCGATGTGATTGAGAAATTTATTAAATACAGAATCAGCGGGCTTCCAGTTGTCAATGAGCGGAATGAAGTGGTTGCGTATATTAGTGACGGAGATATTATGCGCTACATCGGCAAGCATGATGATCATGTATTCGGATCTTATATGTACACGGCTGTGATCAAAGGGGACGACGAAGAGTTTGATGAGAGAGTTCGCAGTCTGCTTCCCATGTGTGTCATGAGAATCGCTCAAAAGAAAGTGATTGCGGTAGATGCGGAAGAAGATATCGAGCAAATCGCGGCCATTTTGGGTAAAAAACGAATAAAAAAACTGCCGGTGGTCCATCGCGGCGTATTAGTTGGCATCATTAGCAGGGGAGACGTCATCCGGCATTCATTTCAAACTTTATTGTAAGCGGATACGAAAGTTAGAAAAAGGAAAAAAAGGATGTCCGGGCAGCCTCGAGAGGTTGGGGGCATCCTTTTTTTGCGACATTAATAAGCTAAAGCGGACAGACCGTTGATATGCGACAAGTAACGAATATTACTTGCTTCTTTCATCAAGGAAGCCGGTAAGCCTTTCAGCTGTGTGTTGTTACCGCCAATTGTTCCGATACCGTCTTTGCGGCCTAAGCTGCCAAGTGTTCCGGAGAATACAGGAACGAATTTGTCCATTGCTCCACCTTTGACTTGAACGGATAGGTTGTATCCAACGGTTTCACCCATTTGCCATGCAAGCTGTGCAGTAGGAGGGTATGGTCTTTCGCCACCTTCAGGGAATACAACCGCGCAGTCACCTGCAAGGAAGATATCCGAGTGGGAAGTGGATTGAAGCGTTGAAGTGACAGTCGCACGACCGCGATCTTCTGCGATTCCGCAGCTGCCGACAACCGGGTTACCTTTCACACCACCAGTCCAAATAATCGTATTAGATTCGATGGTTTGTCCACTTTTCAGTGATACCGTGTTTTTAGTAGCTTCGGTAATGGCAACGCCAGTCAAGAAAGTGACGCCACGTTTCTCAAGGCTTTCCACCGCTCGCTCGATCAGCACTTTAGGGAATACTGGCAGAATAGCAGGACCTGCTTCTACGCAATAGATGGAGACATCGCTGAAATCGATGCCTTTGCTGCGGCAAACTTCAGGCAGTTTATCCGCGAATTCGCCAACAAGCTCAACGCCTGTTAGACCGCCGCCACCAACAACGATTGTTGCGTCAGCTTTGTTGCCGGATGCTTTGTAAGCATCCAGACGCGCTTCAACGTGCTCGCGAATACGGTTCGCATCGGAAGCTGATTTGAGAACCATGCTGTTCTCTTCCAGTCCGGGAATGCCGAAGTAGTTCGTTTCGCTGCCAAGAGCAACGACCAGCGCATCGTAAGTATGTACTGCGCCACTAGTAGTAATGACTTTTTTATCATCCGGTTTAATTTCTTTGATCGTATCAACCACGATATTTACTTGTTTGTTGCCAAGTAATCTTTGCAAAGGAAGAGCAACGGCTTGCTCTTTAATCGTTCCGCCAGCAAGACGGTGTAATTCCGTAATAATTTGATGCGTAGGAAAACGGTTGATGATTGTTATGTTTGCTTCTGAAGCTGTCAGATGTTTGCGCGCTGTTAGTGCGGTCAAAAGGCCGCCATAACCGCCGCCAAGAATAAGTATTTGTTTAGCCATCGTTATCATCCCTAGTCCGTATTAGTTTTTACGTTCAGCAAGTACGTTCAAGAATGCTTGTGCAAAACGAAGTGTTTTCTGCACTTCTGGGTCTTTCAGCATTTTTAGTATTCCGAATAGACCGATTGTTGCTCCTGCATCAGCCTGCGAGCGTTCGCCAGCTTCAATAGCCGCGGATGCAATGTCTTTTGCCTTTTCTTGTACCGGTTTAACAAACTCGCCAATACCATGGGCAAAATCGTTGATCAATACTTTGTCTGTAGCTACACTTTGCGCAAAATCATAAGCTTTGGTTAACACAGTCACCATTTCTGCCAGTTTAGGCAGATTATCGACCAGAACAGTCAGAGATTGTTGCACCTCAGGCTTAAGCAATTGGTCGAGTACGTCTAACGATTTTGGTTCCGCAGCAGCCGTTGCTGCCACTTCTTGAACAGCAGATGTCTGTGACATATGAAAATCCTCCTTTGCGATGAAAAAAATCGGGTACTGTCGCAATGTGTACGGGTGAAACAATCGTTTCCCACATGGTTGTAACATTTTTCACATAAGAAAATGTCAAGCAACATCGCACAATTGGATATAAACCGTATTTAGGTATTGTACACCTAATGGACACAAAATTATAATTGAAAATATTTCAAATTTGTGAACATTAGCTGAAAATGGGGTACAAAACCTGTTAAAAGCCGTACAGGAAAACCAGGTGCATCCCGTCGAATACGACTTATGGTTCCTAGGCTTTGGTCCTATGGATCGGATGTCGTTTTTTGCTGATCTCGGAAGGATTCTTTAAGAAAAATATTGAAATACTACACAAGAACGCCACAAAAGCAGCAGTGGTAATCGTTTGTACATAGCACTTATCGGGGAAGGAGACATAAAACTTGAATGTGTTTATTATTATTCTGATCTTATTGGTTCTAATTGGAGTATCCAATGTCGTGAACCGCTTTGTACCGTTTATCCCCATACCATTGATTCAAATTGCCTTGGGGGCCGTTCTGGTGATTGTACCGTTAGGTATTCACCTGGAACTGGAACCGGAATTGTTCTTTCTGCTGTTCATTGCTCCGTTGTTATATCACGATGGCAAGCATACACCGAGAGACGAGCTGTGGAAATTGCGCGCGCCGATCCTGCTTCTCGCCGTGGGTCTCGTTTTCATAACGGTATGTGTTGTGGGCTATGTTGTCCACTGGTTGATTCCTTCCATCCCTTTGGCCGCGGCATTCGGATTAGCCGCGATTCTCTCGCCTACGGATGCCGTAGCCGTCAGTGCCTTAGCCGGTCGTATTCATTTGCCTAAAAGCTTGATGCGGCTCCTTGAAGGAGAAGCCTTAATGAACGATGCGTCCGGCCTCGTCGCCTTCAAGTTCGCTATTGCCGCGGCGGTCACCGGTGTGTTTTCGTTCCCCAAAGCAAGTCTAAGCTTTATCGTCATCTCCATTGGAGGCCTGGTGATTGGAGCGCTAGTCGCCTTTTTAATTATTGGCATTCGCCAGCTGCTGCGCCGTGCAGGACTTGAGGATGAGACGATGCATATGCTGCTGCAAATATTGACGCCTTTTATGCTCTATTTAATCGCCGAGGAGTTAGGCGTATCGGGTATTTTGGCGGCGGTAGCAGGTGGACTGGTACATGCGATCGAGAATGAGCGATTGGCCTTTACGATGCCGAATCTTCGAAATGTTTCTAATTCAACATGGTCAGTCATTTTGTTTGTTCTGAATGGATTGGTTTTTGTTCTTCTGGGCTTGCAAATCCCGGGTGTATCCAGGACGATTCTCAAAGATCCTCATTTCGATAATTTCAAAGTGATCGGTTATGCCCTTCTCATCTTTGTTTTACTCTTGGTCCTGCGTTTTGTTTGGACGTTTATTTTTGCAAGAGGGGGGCGCTGGTTCGGAAATACGAATCAAGAGGTACCTAGCTTGCGTATGTTATCGTTAACGGCGATTTCGGGAGTACGTGGAGCGATCACACTGGCAGGTGCTTTCTCCATACCGCTTATTTTGCAAAATGGCGCTCCGTTTCCGCAAAGGGACCTTATCATCTTTCTTGCCTCTTCCATTATTTTGTTCTCTCTTCTGACCGCAAGCATTGTGCTCCCGCTGATCGCTAAGAAGAAAAATACGGACGGCGATGCGGAACAGGAAAGAATGGAGCGTGAGTGGCAGCTGGAGGTTATGGCTGCAGCCGTTCGAGCTCTTCAGAACACTAGCAACGAGAAGAATGAGGTTGTTGTAGGTACGGTAATTGGCGATTACAAATTAATGATGCAGCAGCTTGGTCAAAAGGACGGTAACTTGAAACGTCTGCCGCGATTCCAACAAGAAGAAGCCGAGATGCGGCTGCTGGCTCTGGATATTGAACGCAAGGTTGTGCATGAGCGTCTGGAAAACGGACAAGTGAGCCGTGAGCAGGCTAATTATTATTTAAACATGCTGGAACAAGTAGAAATAATTTTGGCCAATAAACTCGACTTAGGTAAAGTGCTAGTCAAGAACATCTGGCGCCGCTTGAAACTTCTATTTACGTTCTTGACGCGGCCGCGCCTTGCTTCTAATATTGTAGAGCCTGATTTGGCAGAGATTCGGACATTGAAAATGCAATGCAGCCAAGCTGTCGTTGAAGAATTCTCCAAACGCTGCGCCTACCAAAGCGATGATGCAACAGAGGGCGTGCTGGACTACTACCAGCAAATGGTGGACAGACTGCGCAGGTTCGCGTTCGGCTCAAGGCGCAAAGATTCTTCCTTCATCGACAGCCGGCGTGAGCTGCATTGGATCGCTATACAGGCGGAGCGCGATGCCGTGCAATGGTTCTATGAGCGGGGCGACATCACACGCGATATGGCCTCCTTGCTTCGACGAATCATTCGGAACAGAGAAGCATCGCTCTATGAGCTTGAAGGAATTGGCTAATTTCAGTGATTTTATTTTTACTTTTTGAATGAAAATAGGTTATTATGTTAAATGAGATAAAAACAGAAAGTGGGAACAAACGTGGGCCGTAAGTGGAATAACATTAAAGAAAAGAAAGCCTCAAAAGACGCTAACACAAGTAGAATTTATGCGAAATTCGGACTTGAAATTTATGTAGCTGCACGCAAGGGCGAACCGGATCCTGAAGCGAATCGTGCATTGAAAGTTGTTCTAGAACGGGCCAAAACGTACAATGTACCGAAAGCGATTATCGATCGCGCTATTGATAAAGCAAAAGGCAGCTCAGATGAAATTTATGAAGAGCTTCGTTATGAAGGCTTTGGGCCAAATGGGTCGATGATCATTGTCGACGCACTCACAAATAACGTGAACCGCACGGCGCCAGCGGTTCGTTCGGCTTTTAATAAAAATGGCGGGAATATGGGTGTAAGCGGCTCTGTCGCCTATATGTTTGATGCGACAGCGGTTATCGGCTTAGAAGGCAAAAGCATGGATGAAGTCATGGAAGTTTTGCTTGAGGCGGATGTTGACGTTCGCGACATCGTGGAAGAAGATGAAATGGTTATGGTCTATGCAGACCCAGAGCAGTTCCACGCTGTTCAAGAAGCTTTCAAACAAGCTGGCATTAGCGAGTTCGCGATTGCTGAGTTGACGATGCTGGCTCAAAATAACGTCACTTTGTCGGATGAAGGACAAGTCCAATTCGATAAATTGATCGAAGCTTTAGAAGATTTGGAAGATGTACAGCAGGTTTATCATAACGTGGAATAATTCATATAGGATTAGTTTAAAAGACCCGCGCGACGCGCGCGGGTCTTTTTTTGCACCCCAATTTCATAATATTGCGATGTTCTCCCAATATGGGTGCATGGTGCAAACATGGATGACGTATACATGACTCGCAAACTAGACATATGCTTAACCCGAAAGAATACGCATAGAATATGGACATCCATATCAACGGTTCTACCAGGAGGGGAAAAAGTGTCTAAACATCCGGAAAGATGGAGTTTGCTAGATCATGGTATCCAATGGAACATACCTCAAGACCACGTAGACGCTCACGAAGATCATCTTGAAATGAGCGGCAAGAAAGTGTCCGTTATTGTCAGCTACGGTGTCAACCAAGAAGGAAAGCTGATTCTGTCCCGCAAAGTCGTCTGGCCTACCCTTAGGACGATTCCAAATGATACGCACGGCAGCTTGATCCATGATTTTGAGCTGGCCTCGATGCCGACTCTATGGATAAATGGAAATCCGAATGTGAATGAAAAGCCGATATGCTTTCAATTCAATGGTTTGCTGTATATCCGAAGTAAAGCGGATGAAGGGATAAGGATAGAGAGAACCCTTTTTCCTTCAACGAGTTCGAAAAGTGTTTATGAGAAATTCGTGGTGACGAATACATCAGATCAAGCTGTTTCTATTAAAATCAATTCTTCCTTGTCGCGAAAAACCGTAAAAGGAGTATCCGGCATTTATTTCATTGAAGTTTCGCATGATGCTGCCAGCGAGTATAGGCTCGGCCCACAGGAGGCATGCCATTTCAGTCTTCGCATTAGTGCAAGGCATATGCAAGAAAAAGATGTAAGGACGGATGTTCGTCAGGAAAAGGAACAGAGGTCTAATTTGATTAAGCAATTGAATCAAAATTTACGCTTAGAAACGCCGGATCCGGTTCTCAATCAAATGTTTGCATTTGCGAAAGTAAGAGCCGCGGAAAGTATTTTTGAGACGAAAAATGGACCCACGCATGGACCTGGGGGTGGACGTTATTATGCGGCTATCTGGACCAATGACCAAGTGGAATACGCCGGCCCCTTTTTCCCTTATCTGGGATATGCGCTTGGAAATGAAGCAACACGTAATGCGCTGCGGTTATATACGGCTTTCATGGGACCGGACTATCAACCGATTCCAAGCTCTATCATTGCAGAAGGCAGTGATATCTGGGAAGGAGCGGGAGACCGGGGCGATGCGGCGATGTATGCTTACGGAGCGGCGCTTTTTGCGCTTAGCTCAGGTGATCGGGCTGTTGCGTCTGAACTATGGCCAGCTATAATGTGGTGTTTAACCTTCTGTGAAAAGCAAAAGAATAAGGACGGCGTAATCGCATCGGATTCCGACGAGTTGGAGGGGCGCTTTCCAAGCGGTTCTGCGAATCTATCCACCTCTTGTTTGGCTTATGCCGCGTATGTTTATGGTTCGCGTTTAGCACGAGAACTTGGCGATGAGGCAATTGCCAAACAATATGTTTCCTCCGCTCAGGAACTGTATGAGGCTATTGAACAATATTTCGGTGCCGTAGTGGAAGGCTATGACACGTATCGATATTACGACGGGAATGATCTCTTGCGATCATGGATTTGTTCGCCGTTAGTTATGGGCATCGAGGAGCGCAAATCCGGAACGATACAAGCTTTGCTATCTCCACGGCTATGGTCAGAAGACGGTTTAGTTACACAAGCTGGAGACACTACTTTTTGGGACCGTTCTACGCTTTATGCCTTACGGGGGTTATTTGTCGTAGGGGCAACGGAGGAGGCGATCTCCTATTTGCTTTCGTATTCGCGGCGGAGACTCTTAGGAAATCACGTTCCATATGCTGTTGAGGCGTATCCGGAAGGCAATCAGAGGCATCTATCCGCGGAAAGCGCGTTATATGGCCGCATTATGACCGAGGGCATTTTCGGGCTTCAGCCTACAGGGCTAAGCAGCTTTATCTGTAAGCCCAGATTGCCGGATGCTTGGGATCATATGGCGCTTCGATCTGTTCATCTATGTGGGCGAGAGCTGGATTTGATTGTAACTCGACAGGGTGGAAGATTAGAGCTGATTGTTTCGGATAAGGATGGCTTCGTTAAATTTGAAGGGGCGGTAGGGACAGTGTTTGAAATTAAGAAATAGGATGTATGTGCTCGATGTGCATGCATGATAGAGGAACGATGGGCCGCTATTTCTACAAAATAAGCAGATTTGAGGTCGATGCGGAACTACAGGGCTCTATTTGTGCCATTATCCTGCTTTGAGGGTAAAATTGATGAAATAGTGGCTCGTAGTTCCCTTTCACTTGTAAAATCAGTTTATTCTTTAGAAAAAGAGGATCACAGTTCCGCTCCTTGAGATCAAGGCTTAAAAAGCCGTCTCCAAAGTCGTACAGGCTACTTTGGAGACGGCTTTTTAGTGTCTTAAAGGATGGAATCTGCGGCGTCGAATGAACAATTTGGTTAAAGCTTTTAAGAATAAAAGCGATATCGACTTTTTCTTTGGAGAGGGATGCCGCATAGAACGCGGTGTTAAATCATTAGAGGAGAGCAATAAGCTAAGCTCATGCTTTACTTCTGTTGATCGTGCCGGTTCGATTAGGACGGTCATCTCCGCGCTGCTTGCGACTTGGGCTTTGCTTTCCATCAGGATATCCAATCTGCGCTCATATTCAGCAATCCGATTTGAGAGGATCACATTTTCTTGTTTTAGCTTTTTAATAAGTTCATACAGTAGTTTCATAGATAGTTTCGGCTTCTCAGACACGTTCGTTTCTTGATTATCGCAAATAGGAGACAGCAGCAACAATAGTTCTTCATCACTGATCACTTTATGTGCCACGACAGGTCCTCCTTTTTAATCATAGTATTAATAATAGATTAATAGATTGTATATAAAATGTCGCTCGAAACGCGTTGTCGGATTGTAGGCATTAATGATGAACAATGTTCCCCGAAAGTATGAGCCTAAAACACTGGAAATTTATCTAAATAAACGGAAATTCATCTAAATACAAATCTGCTATCGGACGGCATAATGTAGGAAAACTACTTGGAGGACCTACATCAAGATGACGAAATCTAGTAAAACGATCCTTGATCCAGAAGAGCGAGATCGATTGGCAGTTGAACAGGCAGTTGTAAGTTGGTGGCCTGCTTCGTTAGTGAACAAAGAAGAGCGGATTTCTTGGTGGCGCGAAGCACGCTACGGTTGTTTCATTCATTGGGGGGCATATTCGGTAACCGGGGGGAGATGGAAAGGCCAGCCGTCGCGAGGTTATGCCGAACACGTAATGAGAGCTCACAAAATCAGTCTTGATGAATACAAAAGGGAATGCATCGAGAAGTTTAATCCGCAACAATTTGATGCGGATGCTTGGGTACAGCTATTTAAAGCGGCAGGCATGCGGTATGTCGTCATAACGGCCAAGCATCATGACGGCTTTGCGATCTATCCGTCGGATGCCTATCCGTTCGATATACGGATGACCCCATTCCAGCGGGACCCGCTGCAAGAGCTGAAAGATGCCTGCAAACGGCATGGCCTGCGGTTTGGTTTTTATTATTCACACGCCTTCGACTGGGAGCACCCGGACGCTCCGGGCAACGATTGGGAATATGCGAATCCGGGAGGCGACCTCCGCTTATACGAAGGTAAGGGCAAGCTGTGGTTCAACGAACATCCGGAGCTAGTACCCAGGGTCGCGGACTATTACGTGGATCAGAAATCAATCCCGCAAATTGTCGAGTTAATTAACAAATATGAGCCGGATCTTTTGTGGTTTGATACACCTCATAAATTGCCGCTTTCAGAAAATTTAAGAATTCTGAAGGCGATTCGTGAGGCTGATGATCGCATTGTTGTCAATGGGCGTCTTGCTCATGGATACGGTTTTGACACTTTCTCCGATTATGTGAATACGGCAGATCGTGCGTTAGAGATTTTTCCGTGCGAAGGTGACTGGGAAACAATTCCAACGACCAATGAATCGTATGGCTATTCCGCTGATGATCATACGCACAAGCCGGCAGAGGTCTTCGTTCAATTGTTGGCGAAGTCAGCAGCGCGAGGAGGTAATGTTCTCATGAATCTGGGGCCAAAGGGCGACGGACTCATCGATGAGAAGGATCGTACGATCCTGCAAGGAATCGGTTCTTGGTTAGCTGTGAACGGGGCGAGCATCTACGGTTCCCAGAAAACGCCGCTTGCCGTCCAGAGTTGGGGAGAGTCTACGAGGCGAGGCAATCTGCTGTATCTTCACGTCTTTGATTGGCCACAAGAAGGGAAATTGGTGCTAGGCGGCTTGAAAAGCCATATCAAGAAAGCTTGTGATGAATCGGCTGAACATCTGGCTGTCAGCAGACTGAATTACTACGATTGGGAGATCCTTGTGCCTGAGCAGGCAAGTAACAAGTATCATCGAGTTATGGTCATTGAAGTAGATGGGGAGCCTGCCGTACACCCCGGACGGTTAATCAGCGGCAGTCAGACGACTACGTTAAGAGCTTTTGATGCAGAAGTGAGCAAAGGCATTGGTTACGGGGACGGCAAGAAGGGCAACGATTATGTATGGAAATGGACAAGTATCCACCAATTCGTCAAGTGGCGTGTGAGATTAAATCATCAGGGTGTCTATAAATTGCTGATCCGCATGAGCGCACCTGGACCTGCGTACGGAGGGAGCTATGCGATATGCCTGGGTGAGCAGCGGATTCCGGGTCAGATTGCACCGTTGGAGACAGCTGCTCCCATGCAGATTGAGCACGAAGTGACGCTTGCCGCAGGAGAGCATGACCTCCTGATGATGCCTGTCTCCATCGAAGGGAGCGAGCTCATGAGGCTTCATGCCATTACGTTCATTCCGTTGTCGACAAGTCAAGAACAGAAAGAATCCTATGTTGAAGTTGATACAACGGATGTTGGGAATTAACGCTGCATCGCCTTATGTCAGGATTCTTTCTTGGAATAGGACACCGTTGCAACCTTCGTCTGCTTCCTAAGCTCAGAGGGAGGAAGGCCGAAGTATTTGGAAAATTGCAGTGAAAAATAATGAACCGAGGAGAATCCCAGATCTTCCGCAATCGATGTGATCGAGCGTTTACTTTCATGGATAGTCGCATAGGCTCGCTGCATTTTAATTCGAAAGAAGCACTCTTTTGGCGTCAATCCGGTCATTTTCTTGAACATGCTATAGAACTGGGATTTCTTTAATTGGCACATTTCAAGCCACTGCTCATAGGGCGGGTTCATCCCGGGATACTGTTCCATGAGATCGATTATCTTTTGAATGCGGTAATCAGGGATGTTGTCCGACAAATTTAAATTGATTAACTGTAAAATCCAACTGTAAAGCAGGCTGTTTACGATCTCCGCTTTATATTGAATGTCCAATCGATTCATGCGAACGATCTGAATAAAGGTTTGAATAAGTTCTGGATACCGGGTTAGCTGCGTGATCCCAGTTAATTGCTCCAACTCTTTGCATGGTCTGCTTTCTGTCAGAAGACCGGGTTCGAAATCAAGCTGAGGATCGAAATACAGATGCTGAATCGTCTTCTTTTTCGTGAAAAAATCGCAATACATATCATAGGAAGAAATCGGCTGCGACTCATTCATGTGAAAAGTATGTTTAAGGCCGGGAGGAATGAAAACGAGCGTGCCCTTCTTTAAAGGATAACTTCTGCCGTTCATCTGCACAGAGCCAGATCCTTTATAAATCAAATGAAAAGCAAAGCTGTAGCCAAATCGGTTTTTCTCTTTTACTCTGCCGGAATAGGCATGATAATGAGCTGCCCGAATGGATGGCTCGATCGAGACGATAGAAGTTATTTCCGTCATTGGTTCACACCTCAGTCTGCGAAAAACGCAAGAACGCTGCCATTTTACGCATTTTTCTTAGGATAAACCGCTTGCTAACGGCTGTCAATTGAGACGATCACTTTAAAAAATAAAGGAGGATTTATATGTCTATTCAAACTAAAAACTTGTACGACAGATTGCAACCTGCACCAAAGAACGGGGGATTTCGGATGGAAGGATACTGGGTGTGGTGCGGCTCTGTGATAAAAGGTGAGGATGGACGCTTTCACATGTTTGCATCCCGGTGGCCCAAACATCTGCCGATGCATCCAGGCTGGCTTGTTCACTCAGAGGTTGTTCGAGCGGTCTCCGATACACCGGAAGGGCCCTATGCGTTCGAGGAGATTGTGCTTCCTGCACGCGGTGCTGAATATTGGGACGGCCGCAGCACGCATAATCCACATATAACGAAACACGGGGATACTTATGTGCTTTATTATATGGGATCAACGAATCCTCTGGCTGATGTACAGCCGGGAGAAGAATTCGGACTTACAGATCCGCGATGTATTGTTGCTCGCGCAAATAAGCGTATAGGCATCGCTACTTCTACGAGTGTGTTCGGTCCTTGGGAGCGGAGGGATGCTCCGATTTTACCGACAAGACCAGGGCATTTTGACAGCTTCCTGACTTCCAATCCTGCGCCTTGTATTCACGAGGACGGTTCCGTCATGCTCATCTATAAAGCACGTCAATACGAAGGAAATGTACACGGGAACATGATGATCGGTGCAGCGCGCGCCGACCATTTCGAAGGTCCCTATCGCGTAGTCAGTGAAGATCCTGTATTTCCACCTGCTAAATTTCATCTGGAAGATCCATTTATTTGGCATACGGGTGAGCGATATGAGCTTATCGCCAAAGATATGGACGGTCGCATATGCGGAGAGCTGCATGCAGGTATTCAGGCTCACTCCATAGATGGATTAACCTGGAATTTATCTGACAATCCTAAAGCTTACTCCAGGAAAGTTCGTTGGGATGACGGTACGGAGACGGTAATGGGCAGTTTCGAGCGACCTTTCATTCTTTTCCAAGATGGAAAACCAACGCATTTGTTTGCAGCAACAGCCGATGGAGCAGGAGGATTCAGCAAAGCATCTCATACATGGAACATGGTGGTGCCGATTGCCTCGGAATAACGATCAAGCTATTGTGAATGAACTAGCCGGTCTCTGATGATCAGAGGCTGGCTTCTTTATTTTCATGAAGAGGTAAGACATATCTATTGAATTAAGACAATATAGTTGAATATAACAAATTTGGGGAGGCCGTGAGATATGGGGGCAGCTGCAATAAAAGGATGGACAACTATGCTAGCCGGAGTCATGTTATTGGGGAGCTTGGCAGGGTGCAGCGGAAGCGGAAGTACGAGTACTACGCCCGCGCCTGGCGGAAGTACGCCAGCTTCTTCTGACGCTCCGAAAAGTACGGAGCCCGCTGCTAAACAAGTGACGCTTCAGATGATCGAAAGTCTAACAAGCCCGGAGCGCACGAAGCTGCTTCAAGATGCGATTGGACGGTTTCAGAAGGACAATCCGAACATCAAGGTTGAGCTTATTTCGCCGCCTTTCGACCAAGCAGATAATAAGATCAGGACGATGCTGGCCGCTAAGCAAGACCTTGATATTCTAGAGGTTAGGGATTTGAACATAGCCGAATATGTCAATAATGGCTATCTTGAGCCGTTGGATTCCTATGCATCAAGCTGGGCGGATAGTAAAACACTTTCCGGTACATCCAAAGTTGTAGGATCTACGGGTGGCAAACTTTACTTTGTAGCTAATGCGCTGTATCAAAGACAAATGTTTTATCGGAAAGACTGGTTTGAAGCCAAGGGATTAACCGTGCCGAAAACGTGGGATGAGCTGGTGGATGCAGCTAAAAAATTGACCGATCCGAAGCAAAATCGGTACGGCTTCTCCTTCCGGGGTGGCCCGGGAGCGAATGGCAATTTTGATCATATGATCTATGATTACAATGATAAAGTCATGAATCTTGACAATGCGCCATTTACGAAGGATGGCAAGACGATCTATGGGACTCCCGAAGCCAAACAAGCGCTAGAATTGTATAAAAGGCTTTATAAAGAAGCCTCGCCGCCGGACTCCATCAACTGGGGTTTCCAAGACCAGGTTCAAGCCTTTACGTCAGGCGTAACCGGGATTTTGCTGCAGGATCCTGACGTTATTAAAGTTCTTCAGGACAAAATGGATCCCAAAACGTTAGAGACGGCAGCCATGCCTCTAGGACCTAATGGCAAATCATTAGTTAGTACTGGAGCTGCAGGTTGGGGGATCACCGCAAATTCCAAAAATAAGAATGAAGCATGGAAACTGATCTCCTACCTCTCAAGTCCGAAAGAAAATACGGAATTCTCTAAACAAATCGGCACGATTCCGATCCATACGTCGGCGACGGCGGATACGTTCTTTCAAACAGGGCCGTATAAAACGCTCCTGGATATGACCGCAAAAGCGGATACTTTTATTAGCTATACGCCGCCATTTAAATATCCAGGTAATGGAAGCTGGGGAGAGCTGAGCATGAAAGGGCAGCAATCCTATTTGCTGGATAAAAAATCCGCTGACGACCTTCTGAAGGAATGGGATAAATTTTGGCTGGAGCAGCAGGCAGGTATGAAAAAATAAGGAATGAAGCAGCAAGCGGCGGGCGCTCATCGCCTGCCGCTGCTGTCTTACCGGGGAGGTGTTCGACGTGAGTGCTCGGCAAAAATTCATACTCTCCAGCTTGCTGCCCGCACTGCTGCTAGTCGCTATTTTTACTTATTACCCCTTTCTGAAGGGGGTTGTAATGGCTTTTCAAGATTACAAGCTATTCAATCTGAAGCAGGTGCATTTTGTCGGTATACAAAACTTTGTGGATGCGTTCCGCGATCATCAATTTCTTGCAGCGTTGAAAAACAGCTTGTACTGGGTGTTCTTTTCGTTAATTTTACAATTTCTTCTGGGGTTCATCCTGGCGCTGTTTTTAAATAAGAAATTTTGGGGACGAGGGGTATATCAGGGGTTTATTTTTTATCCATGGGCATTATCCGGTTTTCTCATTGGTCTTATTTGGAAATGGCTATTTAACTCACAAATCGGTGTCGCTAATGACCTCTTGCTGCGGCTAGGCCTTATTGAAGACCGAATTGGTTTCTTGTCGGATCCTAAGTGGGCGATGTCCTCTGTGATTATCGCAAATGTATGGTACGGCATCGCTTTCTTCACGATCATGCTGCTAGCTGCGCTACAATCTATCCCTTCTGAGCTCTATGAGGCGGCGAGCATTGATGGTGCTAACAGCTATCGCAAGCTCCTAGATGTAACAATTCCGTATATTATGCCAACCATTATTGCTACGACGTTGCTGCGGGTTATCTGGATATTCAACGATCCAACGCTCATTTATGGCATGACGAATGGAGGGCCGGGAGGCGCCACACACATTCTGTCTTCCTTAATGCTTAACAAAATCATCTATGACGGGGATTATGGCGCAGCTTCGGCTGTTGGCGTCATCATGATTGTGATGCTGTTCTTGTACACCGTATTTTACTTGATGGTAACGAAGTCTGAGAAGGTAGGTGACTTTTGATGAAACGGAAATTCTGGTATCGGCTCACGAAGGTTGTCTTTCTCTCTTTTTACTTCGTCCTGATGGTTTTTCCCTTATACTGGATCGTCATTACCTCATTGAAACCACAGAAGGAAATTTTCAGTTATCCGATTCATTATTGGCCTGAGCAATTCACCTTCCAAAATTACATTAACATTTTCAAAGTGTCCAAATTCAACGTGTATATCGCCAATAGCCTGCTTGTCTCCATTACTTCTGCGCTGATTGTTATCGTGATTGCGATATGCAGTGCTTATGTGCTGGCGCGATTCCGGTTTCGGGGGCATAGGCAAATTATGCTCGGTTTCTTCATTACGCAAATGCTGCCAGGTTTTATTTCATTGGCTCCACTTTATATGATGATGTCAAATATGCATTTGCTGAATCAACGCATCTCATTAGTTTTAATGTACACGGTCATTCTGATTCCTTTTTCCACGATTATGCTGCGGGGCTTCTTCCAACGCATTCCGTCCAATTTGGAGGAAGCGGCGATGATTGACGGTTGTTCCCAGTTGTCTGCGTTAATGCGAGTCATCATTCCGATTATGATGCCGGGAATCTCCTCCATGTTCATCTTCGCTTTCGTGCAGAACTGGAATGAGCTTTTCTTGGCCGTTATGTTCATTGATAATGAATCGCTGAAAACACTGCCGGTAGCGATGAATTCGTTTATTCTCAAATTTAATGTCGATTGGGGTTCCATGTCCGCTGGAACCGTGTTATCTGTACTTCCGACTATTTTGTTGTTCGCTCTCGCACAGCGATTTATCGTGGAGGGACTAACCCAAGGGGCGGTGAAAGGCTGATGACGATTAATGAAAAAAAATTCTCGATCGTGGCGCATGATGAACATGATGACCACCATCACGGCTCCATCAATGTTCCGATTTACCAGACAAGTTTATTTTCGTTCGATACGTATGAACAATTTAATATGGCAAGAGTGAATGAACAAGAAAATTTCGTGTATTCAAGAGGCAATAATCCAACTGTGCGATTCCTGGAAGACAAGCTTGCCCAGTTAGAGCAGGGAGAAAGGGCAAAATGCTTTGCATCCGGAATGGCGGCCATTTCGGCAGCGATTATGTCGATCGTAGGGTCGGGCGATCATGTGATTTGTTCTCATCAAGCATATGGCCCGACAAGAGAATTTCTAGGCAATTATCTGCAAAAATTCGGTGTTGAAACCACTTTTGTCGATGGCAGCAACCTAGATCATTGGAAAAACGCCGTAAGGTCAAATACAAGGTTGCTGTATTTGGAGAGTCCGACGAGTATGTTTTTTCAGCTGCAGGACATCCGCGGTTGTACGGATTTGGCGGCCTCTATTGGAGCGGAAACGATTCTCGACAATTCTTGGGCGACGCCTTGTTTCCAAAATCCGCTCACACTGGGGGTCGGTCTCGTCGTTCATTCCATAACGAAGTATATTTCCGGTCATAGTGATTGCTTAGGAGGTGTCGTCGTTGGTTCCAAGCGGTTGATGGACCCGCTAATGTCTAACGAATACATGTTATTCGGCGGCGTCATGACCCCACAAACAGCGGGGTTGGTAACACGTGGGCTCCGAACACTGCCATTACGGATGCAGCGTCATGAATCAAGTGGGCTTAAAGTTGCGGAATACGTGAGCAGACAGCGTTATGTCGCGAAAATAAATCATCCCGGATTGCCGAATCATCCTCAGTATGAACTGGCAAAAACGCAGATGTCGGGCACCGGCAGCTTATTTTCCTTCGAATCTCGGGAATCCGTCGACAAGCTCAGAGCCTGGGCGGATCACATGCACTTTTTCAGGATTGGAGCCAGCTGGGGTGGATTCGAAAGTTTGATCAATGTGAACGCCTTTCATGCATTGAATGCTAAGGATCCGCAAATAGGTACGCTTGTTCGACTGTACATCGGTGCAGAAGACCCTGAAGATTTAATTCAAGATTTGGATCAAGCCTGGCGATGTGTCGAACAGAGCCCTTCTGAGGAGGAGCTATATGAGCAGAATCCGGGAATCAATCAAAAGGGATGAGCGACAGCCGCTTTATTTGCAAATTCAAGAGCATTTTAAACAAATGATCCTCTCCGGAGAGCTGGAAGTAAATAGCAAATTCCCGACGGAAAAGCAGTTGATGGAGCAATTCAAGGTTAGCCGAATGACGGTGTCTAATGCGCTAACGCAGCTCGCGAAAGATGGATGGATCTACCGCATACCAGGGAGAGGCAGCTTTGTCAGCTCGGAGTATGGAGGGAATTCGGATAAGAATTTGGACAACGATTCCAAGAACCATCCATCAGCTTCTGGCAAGCAAACAACGGAATCAGGCCGACCTTCATCTACGCGCAAAATGATCGGATTAGTTCTTCCTTTTTTGGAAGATTTTTTTGCCATCCGACTAATCAGGGGAATTCAGACCGCTCTGGAAGACACCGGTTACTACTTATCCATTATCCTTTCGCACAATAATCAGGAGCGGGAGAAGGAAGCCATTCAGGAATTGATTCATAACGGGGCGGCAGGGCTTATCATTTTTCCGATTGATGCAGAAACGTACAATGAAGAAATTTTGATTTTGAAAATGAACAAATTCCCGTTCGTGCTGGTGGACCGTTTCCTGCCAGGGTTTGAAACGCATTGTGTCTGCTCGGATAATATGGTGAGCGCGCAGTTGGCCGTCAATCATCTATGGGAGCTGGGGCATCGAGATATTGCCATATGCTCTGATATTTCGCTTGGCACTATGACCGTTGACGAACGGATTCGGGGGTATATGGAAGCGTTGAAACAAAAAGGCTCGATGATTAATCCGGCGCTGATTGTTACTGATTTTCAGGTAAACGATACTAATTTGATTGAAAAGCATCCGCTATATCTGTTCATGAAAAATCGCACGGCAACCGCATACATTACATTGAACATGAAGTTGGGCTTATTTATGGCTGGACTTGTTAAACATCTCGGGATGAAAGTCCCGAATGATTTATCTCTTATTACCTATGACAATCCATATTCTGAGCTAACGGATGACCGTACGTTCACTCATATTGACCAGCATGAGCAGGAAATAGGTTCGAAATCGGTTGAATTGCTGCTTCAACAGCTAGATAACAAAGAAAAGATGAATGAGCCCATCAAATGGATCGTAAAATCAGCTTTAGTAGAAGGGGAATCCACAGGCCGGTTAACAGCGAAAGTCTAAGTGTGGAAAAGGATAAGGAGGAGTTATCGTATGAATCCCATTTCGAGTCCAGGAGAGTTTACGGAATTAGATCGGTTCACATTTGAATCTTGGGGCTATCTCTTGATTCCAAATGTTCTCTCGCAAGAGGAAGTCAATGAATGTCTGGAAGCTTCCATTCGTTTACATCAATCAACCGGCACGACCGGCTGGGCACAGGTGGGAAGAGGATATGAAACTGAAATATCCTTAGAGCGACTGATCGATCATCCGGCTATACTGCCCAAAGTCAGAGCGCTTTATGGTGATCGGTTTATTATGCAGTCCGGCTGGTGTACGAAACAGCCAGCTTTCGGTGGCGTAGGCGGATGGCATCAAGACGGATCGGGCGCTTACGACTTTCGTAAGCTTGGCTATCCGATTCCCCTGCTTCAGCTGCGCGCTTCCTTTTTACTGACGGATCAGATGGTACCGCGAACCGGAAATATGGAGCTTATCCCGGGAAGCCATCGAAGCCAGGTTCAGCTGCCGGACTCGATTCGATCGAACAGGGAAGACGTGCCAATCGGCCATGTTATCTGTGCGCCAGCAGGGTCAGTCTTATTTTTTCACAATGCAGTTTGGCATCGCACATATGCGCACGACGGTGATTATGACCGTTACACGATGCACTATATTTATAGCCCGCCGTGGGTACGGTGCTCCGATCGATTTGGGAACAATCAGGAGTTTCTAGCGCGCACAACACCGACGCGGCGTTATCTCATGGGAGAATTCGAAAGACCGGACGCGCCTTTTGGAGCCAACTATCCTGTGCAATTTGAGAATGAATGATGTCTGTAACGCACATAATGAAAAGAGCCCAAGATGGACGTTCATCTTGGGCTTTTTACGATCGGTAATTGGTTGTGTTATATTTGAGGTAAGGAAAATAAAGGGAATAGTATAATAGAGTTGATAAAATTGGGGATAAAAGCATTCTTTCTATGGAAAATGAGGTGTGAAAACGTGAGTATTCGGGTGATTGATGGAGATATAATGAGTTGCTCTGAAGACGCATCAGGTTAATTGTAGAGGCGTTATGGGAGCAATGTGACGCAATGAATCCAGAAAGGTTACTAGGTGAATGTCAGATGGTGTGGCAATCAAATAGCAAACAGATAGCTGATATATACTCACAATTGAATTATGGAAGATCAAATGTGAGATATACTGATTATGAAGCATTTCAGAAGGCCATAGTTGAATTAATGCATATTGCAATGACAAATCGTTTACCTGTTGCTCTTCCTCATAATATTGGCTGGGCCTTGCTTATGGTGAGTGGTCTGTAGTAGAGAAGATCATAGAGTCAACGTTTGAAGATTACGAAGTTAAATTATATAGACTGTTATAAAACTAGATGCTTCAATACTAGTGGATTCTTTAAATAATCATTTGATAAAATACGCACCTGAATCTATTCCAGATGATTTAAGTTGGTTGAGGTTTTTCAAATGGATAGCGGTGCTTGGCGGTTTTACGATTAAACAGTTATTTTATAATTGTACTTTGAATGGAGAGTTGGCATGATACGAGATGGTAATAATCATAAACCTAATCAAGAAGCAAACGCTCACCGATCTAACAACAATAACAACGACATCAAGAAAGAAACAAAGAGTAACAATGCGCCTCTTGGGAATCTCTCAGGCAATATAATTACACAGCTTCAACGGACTATTGGAAATAAAATGGTGGGACAATTACTTGGAAATAACAATGTTATTCAAGCTAAAAGATTATACAGTGAGGTTCCACATAACAAACAAGGTACAGATAGCAGAGTGCAAGAACTTACTCCAAGAGTTCATGCAACAGTATTCCCTGATTCACCAGATTTTGCTGGTCCATTGAAGTACAACTACATTAGTCCTAGATGGGTTTCTTCCTTTCACATTACAGAAGATGAAGGCCGAAATCGTGCATATTATACTGATGAAGGTGTTCTAATTGATACCCCTTTAAATAGGGGTGATGAAAGAAGACTTAGCGGATATGCTGATCAATACCAAGATATGTTAGATGGTATTGAACACTATTCTGAAATAAAAGCTGCGAATGAAGATGTTGTTTTGCAAAACCAAGAGAATGCCGCTAGAATCGCAGCGGCGGCTGAGGAGGAAGTGAGAAAGAAGAGACGAAATGCTACCACCAATAACATAATTATTGACCTAGTCAAAGATTCAGGAAGATATGATTTATCAGCGGAAGAAATTGCTGCTAAGTGGTTTCCATTCTTTAGGGCAAATAAAGCAAAGGATGGGCGTTTAGATGTTGATCAAGATATGTTTGCTAATAGATATGCACGATTCCAAGAAAAACTAAAAGGATTAAAGTCAAAAAGAGAAGCTCCTGTTAACGAAAGTGAAAATGACAATAAAGATGACGAAGAAAATACTAAAAAGCGAAAAGTGGATGATGAAAAAGAGGAAGAGAAAAAGAAATAGAACAGTTATAAAATAGATATTTTAACTAAAAGCGGAGCATGAGATGACGAGAAAGAGGGACTAGTGTTTGAGCTAGAGAAATTAGTTACAGATCTTTTGCTTACTTTAGTCGAAAGCTTTTTATGCCAAACAACAATAGTTTAAAGAAATGATTAAAACGTGCCTTTCATGGGTGAGGTGAAAACATGATTAATTTATACGTAGATGACCTTCGAGATTGTCCAGACGGTTTTACAGTTGCAAGAACATATGTTGAAGCTGTAGAGCTTATTGAAAATAACGAGATTAATATTCTAACATTAGATCACGACCTTGGAGAAGATACAGAAGGTAAAGAAATGCGCAATGGTTATGATTTTGTTAAATACATTTGCGAACAAGGGCTACGAGCTAATAAGATATATCTTCATACCGATAATCCTGTTGGACGTAAAAACATGTATTGAACACTTCTAGCTGCTCAACGTCGAGGCTTCATTGATCCAGATATAGAAATTTATCACTATCCTATTACAGTTAATAAATACTCTGGAAGCGAATGAAATGAATCTTTAATTGGAAGGGTGGATCCAGCATTAAGAAGAATTATCTCACTTTTTTAGGATTGATTATTGTAATTGGAATTTCATACTATAGCTTACAAACATCTAATAGTAACGTAATGCAAACCGACAGTGTTGCATTAACAATTGTTGTTCCCAATGAACGCTACCCTGAAACAGCAGCACACATCAAATCAGCAGAAGAGCATGGTAAGAGTAATATTTGTACCATTGATCGAAAAAGTGCAGAGGAGAATCGTAAGGAGTCTTTGAAAGGTGTACCTATAAAGAAGGGATTTGACCGCGACGAATTTCCAATGGCTAAGTGTGCGGAAGGTGGAAAAGGGGCAGATATCATGTATGTCACTCCTGAAGATAATAGGGGTGCTGGATCTTGGATTTCAAATCAACTAGAAAAATATTCAGATGGAACAAAGGTTAAGATTGTTGTGAAGTAATTCTAATCGAAATAGGAAGGTGACTATTAAAAATGCAAAAAGGTGTTGAAATTAATGGTTCGATTTTTGCAGATGAAGGTGATTTAGGACACAATGAATTCTTAGATGCATTTATTGAGTTTATTGAGTCAAAAGGTTGGCAATTTGGTGGTGGCACAAAGCAAGTAAATGAGTTTTTTGTGGCAACTTGAATTAATAAAATTGAGGAATCATGGGAGCGTGTCAAGACAGTGCAAAGGTTACTATATGCAATAGCTCTCGTTCTTTTTTTTGTCTTTCTATTTATAGCTCTTATTTATGGTTTCGCAATTCTATTTAACATCATATTGTAATGCCCACAATGCGTGGGAAGTGCTTAGAATTCATCGAAGGTTTTCATTCTCATGAAACTTCGGAACTGAGGACTCCCAATAAAACGGATATATAAAAAAGCCCCCAAATTGGAGGCATGAATTACTTGATTGGGTTAGTCTTTGTAGAAAGAGTCTTATTGTCTTCTGTACTAATTATAACTTTCTGAGCCTTAAATGATTTTTGAGTTTGATCATTTACAACACCAAGTACAGTTGAAATAATATTTGGGACTTTGTTCGGTTATGTTGATTAGGGAAAACCGTTTTGATTCTCCCAATACAACACTACGCCAAAGGTTATGGAGTACGTCCATGGGCCAATGACCCTGAATATGCAACTAAACTTTGGAAGCTCAGCGAGAAGCTGACGGATACCCAATTTGAAAGTCTTTGAACACAGAATGCAGTAGGGAGGTCAAAGTTAATGTTCCCTACTTTTGATATGAAATGTAAGAGGCAGGTTCCTCATAAAATATAAATCCATAAAGTTTTTTGTTCGGCAAATCATTGGTTTGCGTCTTGACGATCGGTTCTGTTTCGTTATTATCTTCCATTAAACCCAATCCAACAATAGCTCCTGCAAAGAAAAGACATGTAATTGCGATGACAATATGATTCTTTTTCATGAGAGCTCTCCCTGGTACATTCTACATCGGCTGCAGGATTTGCTTGATGGTGGTTATTTTATTGTAAACTATGATGTATGTGAAAGTTGTAGAAACGTGACACCCATTGAAACTTCCTCGTTTATTTTCAGTTTAAAAAGCAGTCGTATACTCGGGTCAGTTGATAATTAAAATCTAACGACGAGGGGTCGATTCGTATGAACACAACAAAAGACCAGCAACGCATTGCTATCGTAGGAGCAGGTCCTGGAGGACTGACGTTGTCCCGGATTTTACAGCAGCATGGTATCAAAACTACCGTTTATGAACGTGAAACATCACCTTCAAGCCGCAAACAAGGCGGTTCTTTAGATATCCATTCCGATTCTGGACAGAAAGCACTCAGAGAAGCTGGCTTAATCGAACAATTTGAGACGCTCGCCCGATATGAAGGAGAAGATTTCAAACTTCTCGATAAATTCGGCAATCTGTATATGGATGAAGTGGCGGAGTCCCATGAGGGGGATAGACCCGAAATCGATCGCGGGACGCTGCGGGATCTGTTGTTAAACGCTATCGACCCTGGCACCATTCAGTGGGGTCACGATTTAGTTCAGGCTATTCCTACGGATGATGGGATGCACGAACTGCATTTTCAAAATGGGCATGTGGACACTGTTCACCTTGTTGTAGCCGCAGACGGGGCATTTTCCCGTATTCGTCCGCTGCTTACAGAATCAGTTCCTGCCTACAGCGGACTAAGCATGGTTGAACTATATGTTGAAAATGCCGCTGTCGCACATCCGAAACTGGCTGCTTTTAATCGACGCGGCAAAATGTTCGCCCTTGCGGATCATAAAGGCATATTGAGTCAGTTGAATGGAGATGGCCGAATTTGTGTATATGCGGCATTTGAAGCTGAACGCGAATGGCTGGATACTTGCGGTATCCCGTTTGATCAGCCTGAAGAAGCGAAAAAAAAGCTGCTGGAGTATTTTAGCGATTGGGATGCTTCACTGACCGATTATATCCGTTCCGCAGATGGGCCAATAGTGCCTAGACGTATCTATAGTCTGCCGGTTGGACTCCAATGGACGCATAAACCTGGTGTCACCCTGATTGGAGATGCCGCGCATCTGATGTCCCCTTTTGCTGGCGAAGGCGTAAATTTAGCGATGTTAGATGCCGCTGAGCTGGCGTTGTCCATCGTTCAGCACGATGACTTGAACACGGCTGTTCAAGCCTACGAGGAGAAGATGTATGCCTACTCGTCCATTTCAGCAGAGGTATCCGATGCGAATCTGAAGCTTTGCTTTTCGGACGATGCTGCGCGCAAGTTGGCGGATCTGATGAATCAATACCATGAGAGGGAGAATGGGCAAATGCGCTGAATTCGGATAGAATAGGAATGAAGCATTTTAAATAGAAGAGGGATATCGATGAAACGAATTACAATATTAGTCGCAGATGATGAGGCTGAGATTGCCGACCTGATTGCGCTGCATTTAGAAAGAGAAGGGTACCAAATTATCAAAGCGGCGGATGGCAAAGAAGCTATTCATGCGATTCAATCTCATTCGATAGATTTGGCTATCCTAGATATCATGATGCCGAAGTTGGACGGACATGAAGTGACTCGGCAAATACGTGAAAAGCATCAAATGCCGATCATTTTTCTTAGCGCCAAATCATCGGACTTGGATAAGATAACGGGATTGGTGATTGGAGCCGACGATTACATGACCAAGCCGTTCAATCCGATGGAACTGGTCGCTCGAGTGAACGCTCATTTGCGACGGTCCATGCAGTTAAGTCAACCCAAAGTCGACCATAACCTGCTGGAAGCAGGAGGACTGACGATTGACCCTGACAAGCGGACAGTAATTCTATATGGTGAAAACATTGAGTTAACACCGAAAGAATTTGATATCCTCTACCTTTTGGCGGCTCATTCCAAAAAAGTTTTCAGTGTGGAAAATATTTTCCAACACGTATGGGGCGAAGCCTTTTATGAAAGTGGCAACACCGTCATGGTGCACATCCGTACCCTACGCAAAAAACTAGGTGAAGATGAGAACAATAAAAACAAATGGATCAAAACCGTTTGGGGTGTGGGATATACATTCAATGGCTAAAATGATACGAAGTTTCCGCTTCCAAATGATCGTTCTATTAGGAATGAGCATGCTTTTGTCCGGCGCTTTCACCTTCATCCTTTATAAAGTCCTTCAGCTTTACTACAGCGGTGTTCGGGCCGAAGATCCTTTGGCGAAATTACGCCATTTTATCTCGAATATTGGGGATTTTAATTTCTTTCTCATCTTTTTTATCCCTCTAGCGATTGTTTGTTTCTTTTTCCTTACCAAACCTTATGCTACCTATTTTCATGAGATTTCCACAGGGATTCATCGTCTCGCTAACGGGGATTTTCAAAGCCGAGTTCACATTTCATCGAATGATGAGTTCAGAGAAATTGCGGAAGATATCAATATGGCAAGTGAGAAGCTGCAAAAAGCGGTGGAGCGGGGCGATTTCGCGGAAAGCAGCAAAGATCAGCTGGTCTTAAATCTAGCTCATGATTTGCGGACACCACTAACCTCGGTCTTAGGTTATTTAGATTTTCTGCTTCAGGACAATCAATTGACGGCGGAACAAATCAGGCATTATACAACGATTGCTTTTACGAAGTCCAAACGGCTGGAGAAGCTTATCGACGAACTGTTTGAACTCACAAGGATGAATTACGGCATGCTTTCCATTGAGAAAAAGCAAATCGATCTGAGTGATCTTCTCATTCAGCTTAATGAGGAATTGTATCCTGTTTTCGAGAAAAGTCACCTCTTGGTTAGACTAAATATTGAACCGCATTTGCAAATTCGGGGTGATGGCGAGCTGCTCGCACGTGTTTTTGAAAATTTATTAACGAATGCGAATCGGTACGGAAAAGACGGCCAATTCGTGGATTTCAACTGTTATCTTGATGCAGGGGAAGCTGTCGTCCAAGTTGTTAATTATGGCGATAGTATTCCTTCGGAAGAGCTGCCGCATATTTTTGATATGTTCTACACCGGTGACCGGGCCCGCACGCATCAAGGGGGAAGTACGGGACTCGGTCTCTTCATAGCCAAAAATATCGTGGAACAGCATCAAGGAACGATAACTGCCCAGAGCAGCTTGGTTCGCACGCTCTTTGAGGTGCGTTTACCGCTTTAATGAGAGAAATTTAAGAAAAACTTTAATTTTAACCCACTTCTTTCTTAAAAAGTTTGCCCTATTCTTATGTCTAGTAAGAAGAAGGAGGAAACGAAGAATGAAGAAGTGGGTTTTTTGTCTTGTCATACTTGCACTGCTTGGTTATGAAGCCATTCACCAGAAAACGGAGCGTGTAAATGAAGAACAAGGGGGAGAAAAAGTTGACATTCAAGAGTCGATTCCCCAAAAAAGCGAACAAACGATTAAGATTATGAAAGATCAAATATACCGAGGGAATTTAGTCTTAATTAATAAGGATTACCCGATCCACCAGGTAGGGATTCTCACGGATGTGGTTAATCTTTTTCAGCATAAAGAATTGGTCGATGGCTATGGTTTATTGGATAACACGATTCGCTTATCACAAAGCATCGTGAAAAATTTTACCACCATGATCCAAGCGGCTGATAAAGAGGGAATTCATCATTTTATCATTAACAGCGGCTACCGGGATAACAAAGAACAAAGTAAGTTGTATAAAGATATGGGCCCGGATTATGCTTTGCCGGCAGGGAATAGCGAGCACAATTTAGGTATCGCTCTTGATATTGGTTCGACGCAATCGGAAATGAGTCAAGCTCCTGAAGGGAATTGGCTGAAGAAGAATGCTGCGACCTACGGGTTTATTTTGCGTTATCCCAAGGATAAAACCGCGATTACCGGCATCCAGTATGAACCTTGGCATTTCCGATATGTTGGAGTGCCTCATAGCTTGATTATGCAGCAAAAAAATTTAACGCTGGAACAGTATTTGGATTTCCTGAAACAACAACAGACATTAACAACAACTGTTCTCGGTGTCAAATATGAAATTTCTTATCATCCGATTACAAAAAATACAACCATCCAAGTGCCAAGCAAGCTTAAATACGAGCTGTCCGGCAACAACATGGATGGCGTTATTGTCACTGTATTTTTATAAATGGCATCAAAAACTTAGGAAAGGTGAGGATACAGGTTGAAACAGTTGAAATTCATGTATGACACTGTGATGTCCGGGCTATTTGCCCTTTATATCTACGTGGTGGTTAAAGTTATCTTATTTAAATTCGCTTCGGTTGACATCCCTTTCCTCTGGCATCAACTTCAGAGATATCTAGGGAATCCGATCTATATCCGGCATCGCCTGCAAATGGCTAACTTCCGTCCATTCGAGTCCATCTCGCACAACATTCAAAGTTTATCCAGCCATGACATTATCAATTTGTACGGAAATATCTTGATATTCATTCCTTATGGCGTTTTCTTGATGATTTTGTCCAAAAAATCAAAGATGTCAATGATAGGTGTAGGGTTTCGATCCTTTGCTTTAAGTTTGAGCTTGGAATGCTCACAAGTTCTATTTTCTATCGGCAGCTTTGATGTGGATGATCTTATTTTAAATACGTCCGGTGGGTTGTTGGGCTTTTGCGTATTCAAATTCATGTCAGCTGCTAGCGGCTTGATCCGGATCGGTTCCTTTCGTTTCTTTGCCGAAGAACAGAAGAACCAGCGCTCCGAATACGATGGCAATGAAGAAAATAGTAAATACCGAGGTAATGCTGTGATGTCGAGACACCAATAATCCTACAAGATAAGGACCTATGATGCCTCCGACACGTCCAAAGGATGCTGCAAAACCAACGCCTGTCGAGCGGACACGAGTAGGGTATAGCTCGGGGGTATACGCATACATGGCTCCCCAAGCGCCAAGATTGAAAAAGGATAGGCTAATCCCTGCGGCAATCAGCATGGCTTCTGTAGCGGCCGTACTGAACCAAATCGCGCAAAAAGCTGTTAACAGCAAGTAAGTGACGAGAACGAACTTACGACCGAATTTCTCGATAAAATAAGCCGCAGTGAAATAGCCCGGAAGCTGTGCTAGCGTCATGATCAGCACATATTGAAAACTTTTTACAAGACTAAAGCCCTTCAACACCATGACAGATGGAAGCCACAGAAATATGCCGTAATAGGAGAAAACAACGACAAACCAGAGAATCCAGAGCGTAATCGTTGATTTCCGGAAATTTGCCGACCAGACGGAGGAGGCACGTTCTTTGAGCGTTAAACGGCGACTTCGTTGCTCATTAAAGCGCGGCGAATCTTGAATCGCTCTTCTTAGGTATAAGGCATATAAGGCCGGCAGCGCACCTATGAGAAATGCCGCTCTCCAGCCATATGCAGGAATAACAAAATAGGAAATTAAAGCCGCGATAATCCATCCGCATGCCCAAAAGCTTTCGAGCAGCACCACAGCCCGTCCTCTTTCTGTAGCGGAAAATGACTCAGAAACAAGTGTAGAAGCTACGGGCAGCTCCCCGCCAAGACCGAATCCAGTGATGAAACGCAGGATACATAACATGATGAAACCGGTTGCTATTGCAGAAAGTCCGCTTGCGACAGAAAAAATCAGCAGGGTTACCAAAAGCACGGATCTACGGCCATAGCGATCTGCACTTGCTCCGGCAACGGCTGCACCAACAGCCATTCCTATTGAATTGATGGCTGCCAATAGGCCAATTTGCTGTGCTCCCAATTTCCAATCAACAGCCAAAGCGGCGACGATAAAGGAAATAATCCCTACATCCATGGCATCAAATAACCAGCTTATCCCCGCGCTGAAAAGTAATTTGCGTTTTGCTGATTCCTGCAGCAATGTTGATTTACTCATGTTCGTATACGGCTCCCATCCTCAGACTGTTACCTCTATCTTCCACCTATATTCCGATTTCATACATGTGAAAGCCTAAAGGAATATCATGCAATTGTTATGGGTAATTTTACCTATTACTTTTCTACTCTACAAGTCTATCAATTTCTCAATTTTTGGGATATAATGGGACTCGTTCCGTATTTTTGTTGTCGCATGTATTTTACAGGAGGATGATGGGTCAGGATGGTTTCATTTCGAAAAGGGGTAGCTTCCTTGTTGGCGGCAGTATGGATAGCGGCCATTTCGCTACCAATCGGGGCACAGGCAAACAGCGATGCAGTGGCATATCCGGATGTGCCGGCAGATTATTATGCAAGTCAAGAGATAACTCATCTCAAAGAGAAAGGTATCGTGGATGCCGAAGATGACGGAGGCTTTCATCCGGACGATGCCGTTACTCGCGGAGATGCCGCTAAATGGCTGAGCAAAGCGCTCAAGCTCAAAAAGCCGACAACGTTGAATGGTTTTACGGACGTTTCAGCAAATAGCCCTTATGCAGAAGCAGTCAATGCATTGAAAGAACAAAACATTGTGCAAGGCAGCGATGGCATGTACCAACCCGATGCGCTCTTGACACGCGAACAGATGTCAAGCTTGCTGGTGCGTGCTTTCCAACTGAAGGATAACGGCATCCAAACATGGCTTAAGGATGAAGCAACGATCGGCAAAGCGCATCATGACGATGTCTTGAAGTTAAAGCAAAATTTTATTACTGAGCAATTAATGTTTATGCCGCAGGATCAGGTAACTCGCGCTCAGTTAGTCTTATTTTTATTCCGAACGATTTCTCAAAAAGAAGAAATAGGGCAGGGTCCTGGTTCACTGGATGACTTTTTGCAACTACCGAATAAAGCCCAAATGCGGCTATCCCCTGATAGTAAGTCGTTAGCTTATTTACAACCATGGGAAAACCGCATGAACCTATATATCCAAAAGGTTGGAGAGTCGGAAAGTACGAGAATCACGAGCTCCAAAGACGAGAATATTGATAGCATATATTGGATTACCGATAAAGTGTTGATTTACAAGATGGATAAAGGCGGTACGGAAAACACACATATTTATGTAGTGAACGTTGACGGGTCAGGTGAAAAAGACTTAACGCCATATACGAATGTAAAAGCTGATCTTCTGGATGTGTTGCCTTCCAAGACTGAAAGCGATATTGAGTTATTGCTAACTATGAATAAGCGTGATCCCAAAGTGATGGACGTTTATAGGGTTAAGCTCAGTACAGGTGATACAAATTTGCAGGTGCAGAATCCTGGAAACGTCAAATTTTGGGTAACGGATAACTGGGGAGAGGTTCGTGCCGCAATAGCTGTAGACGGTGAAGCCACTAACCTTCTATATCGTGAAAATGAAAGCAAAGATTTTGATAAAATTGATACGTTTGATCGCAAAGATACCTTTATTCCGGCTATGTTTACGTTCAATGACGAGCAAATCTACGCTGTTTCCAATGTAGGGCGCGATAAGCAGGCTCTCGTGAAATATGACCCGCTTACCAAGAAAGAGACGGAAGTCATTTATGTCAATGATGAGGTGGATCTCACTAATTTTATCGTGTCCTATAAGAACAAATCCATTGCGGCCGTCACCTATGAGACGGAAGAGATGAAGTTACAGGCCTTGGATCATGAATTTGAAACGTTGTTCCACAAAATCGAGGACAAACTTCAAACTGCTCATTGGAATTTGATCGGATCGCCGGACAGGGATGTCTTGCTGCTATACACATATAGCGATACATCTTATGGCAGCTATTATCTCTACGACCGTAAAACGGATAAGATTGACAAAGTTGCAGACGTACAACCAAAGTTAGATGAAAAGAAGATGGCGAAAATGCAGCCGATATCTTTTAAAAGTAGAGATGGACTAACGATTCACGGGTACTTAACGCTCCCCCAAGGCGCAGCTCCTAACAAATTGCCCGTTGTTATCAACCCGCATGGTGGACCGTGGGCTCGCGATTCCTGGGATTTCAATATGGAAGCTCAACTACTGGCGAGTCAAGGGTATGCGGTGTTGCAGATGAATTTCCGTGGGTCATCAGGTTACGGGAAAGCCTTCATGAACGCGGGAGATAAGCAGTGGGGGAAAACCATGCAAAACGATATCACGGACGGTGTGAATTGGTTGATTAAAAGGGGAACTGCTGATCCTGAGCGCATTGCCATCTATGGAGCATCCTATGGTGGATATGCGACATTGGCAGGGATGACGTTTACGCCTGATTTGTATGCTGCGGGTGTGGATTTCGTAGGACCTTCCAATCTGATTACCTTCTTGAACACGATTCCGCCATACTGGTCCATGGACCGTTCGATGATGTATCAGCAGGTCGGTGACCCTGTCAAAGATAAGAAACTGCTTGAAGCGGCATCGCCGGTCCTGCATGTCGACCAAATAAAAGCGCCGCTAATGATCGCACAAGGTGTAAATGATCCTAGAGTGAATAGAGCAGAATCGGATCAAATGGTGGCCGCGCTGCGCAAATTGGATGTAGATGTCCCTTACATGCTGAAGAAGAATGAGGGTCATGGGTATCAAAAACAGGAAAACGTACGCGACTTTTATGAAGCACTTATTCATTTCTTAAATAAAAATGTGAAAAACAAGAAAAAATCCGCATAATCGCGTATTACATATCTTAGTGCCAAGAACCTCGATTTTGTGAGGTTGTTTGGCACTTTTTTTGTTTACTAAGCGCTGATTTGCTGGAGAAGTAAGCGGGTGATATGATTAATGAATGAATTCAATCTCGTTTATTTGTTATAGGAGGCTACCGTGGACAAAATATCAATCCCTGAATTGTTTAAAAAACTAGAAACAGAAGAAGTCCTGTTGCTCGATGTCCGTAGCAATGAAACCGCTTCTGAATATACACCAGAGCATAATAATCTTCATCGCGTACACATTGAAAAAGGTAAAATTAACAACTGGTCAGAAAGTACCGCAGCCGAACTTCAAAAAATCGCAGGAGGCAAAACGGTGTACGTCACTTGTTCAGGTGGTAACTCTGGGACGAATTGTGCCATTATACTGCGTGAGAAGGGGTTTGACGCGATCACCGTCGATGGCGGAATGCGTGCTTGGCAGGCCGAATTGTCAAAACAGGAGGACGAAAAAGAGCGCGGCTGGAATTTTGACAACAGTTATGCTCGTCTGCCTAAACTATTTTATAGCCGGATCAATCCGACTCCTGTTCCTTCACCAGAAATCGTGATTTTCAACGATAGGTTGGCTGTATCACTAGGTTTAGATATCCAGGAGCTTCAAGGAGCTGATGGCGCGGAGATTTTCGGAGGCAACCAAATCCCTGAAGGTGCTTCGCCACTTGCTCAAGCTTATGCAGGGCATCAATTTGGATATTTTAATATGTTAGGGGACGGCCGGACTAATTTGCTCGGCGAACATATTACTCCTCAAGGCGACCGAGTTGATATTCAGCTAAAAGGGGCAGGACCTACCATTTACTCCCGCGGTGGGGATGGTAGAGCGGCGCTTGGTCCGATGCTGCGTGAATATATTATAAGTGAAGCGATGAGCGCATTAGGTATCCCAACAACCCGCAGTTTAGCGGTGGTTGCGACAGGTGAAACCGTGTATCGTGAAACCGAGCAACAAGGAGCAATTGTTACCCGTATAGCTGCTAGTCATATACGTGTTGGTACTTTTCAATTTGCGGCAAAATTTGGCACTCCTCAGGATCTTCAAGCCATGGCTGATTACACGTTGCAGAGGCATTTTCCAGAAGTTGAGGCGGATGAGAACCGGTACCTGTCCCTTTTAAATGAAGTGATTAAACGTCAGGCTAATCTTATCGCCAAATGGCAGCTTGTTGGGTTTATTCATGGCGTGATGAACACAGACAACATGGCGCTTAGCGGTGAAACGATCGATTATGGTCCTTGCGCTTTCATGGATGTGTATGACCCGGCTACCGTGTTCAGTTCCATTGATTCGCAGGGGCGCTATGCCTATGGCAATCAGCCTCGCATTGCGGCTTGGAACCTTGCAAGATTTGCTGAAACCTTATTGCCTTTATTGAGTGAGAATGAAGAAGAAGCGATACAAATAGCTGAAAGTGCGCTTGCTAATTTTTCGGAACGGTATCATCGGAATTGGCTGTCAGGAATGAGAGCGAAATTGGGGATTTTTAACGAAGAGGTTCAAGACGTCACGTTAATCGAAGAGCTGCTCAGTATGATGCATAAATACGGGGAAGATTTCACGAATACGTTCCGTGCGTTAACCTTGGATAAACCCGAGGAGACGTTCCTTTTCGGGACCGCGGAATTCGCTCAGTGGTATGAGCAATGGCAGGCGAGATTAGGCAGACAGCAGGAGACGAAAGACTTGTCACAGCAATTAATGCGCACCAGCAATCCGGCCATTATTCCACGTAATCATCGGGTAGAAGAAGCATTAGAAGCAGCAGTAAAACATGGAGACTATCGTGTGATGGAGCGGCTTCTTCAAGTTCTTTCAAACCCTTTCGCGCATACAGCCGAACAATCGGAATATTCCGTACTGCCAGCACAAACTGCTCGTCCTTACCGGACCTATTGCGGAACCTAAGAATGAATCGTACAACGACGGAGAACGATGAGGATACCACCATGGATAAGCAGATAACGATTCAAGCGCTGAAATACGGAAATGTTCCTCATTACGAATGGAACACAACGCTTTTGGAAAAGACGGATTCTTACATTTTTGTTTTGGGCCAAAAGGGAAGACAGTTGCAACATTATACGAAGCAAAAAGTGTTTACGATGGAGACGTGGACGATTGAATTTTTTTCATTTGATTCGTGGTTTACGGTAAGTGCTGACATCGTCGGTGGCAAGATCCGGCAGTATTATTGCAATATTAACCAACCTGCCAAATTGGATGGGAATACAGTTTCCTTTGTAGATTTAGATCTGGATTATATTCAATTAGGCGGCGAATGGATGGTTGTTGATGAAGACGAATTTGCGAGCAATGCCATCAAGTTTGCTTATCCAACCGATTTGATTCATCAAGCTCGACTGGAATTAGAAGGGTTAAAGGAGCGGGTTCGTCATAACCTGTTCCCTTTTGACGGCTCGCTAGCGAAGCATATTGCACGTGTCCCGATCGAATAAAATAGAAAAGAGGCTGTCCGTAAGGTCATGACATGACCGCGGGATAGCCTCTTTTCTATTAACGCCGATTCCTCAAGTTATTCTCCACAAATGGATTAATGCACACTGACTTCACTAATTTCGACTTGAGAAGACTGTAATTTTTGGGGTGTGCGTTTCTTTTGAATGAGCACAATAATGGCTATAAGCGACAGCGCCATAAAGACGACAGATCCTGTGATGGAAGCTGCAGAGGCGTGAGCGAGTACATACCTTGCTTGGTCTTGTTGCACTGCTCCTGCAAGCGGATGATTAACGGCTTCGCGGCTCGCTGAACCAAACACGGTAATCAAGATAGCAAGCCCCAAGGAAGCGCCCGTTTGATGAGCGACATTCACAAGACCGGAAGCTGCACCTGCGTCGCTGCGTTCAACACCGGCGATCCCGGATGATGTGAGGGGGATAAAGACGACCCCAGCGCCAACACCCAAAATCACTAACGGAATCGCGATATTTGGAAAATAGGAAGTATCTACGGTGATACGGCTTAACCAGAACATTCCGATAAGAGCAAGGAATACGCCGCCGATCATTAATCTTGTGCTTCCAAAGCGTGACAGCAAACGAGGAACGGCATATACCATACTGAACATTACGCCCGTCATGGGTAGAAAAGCAATACCGGCAACGAGCGCATTAAAGTTCGTTACACCTTGCAGGAATTGCGTTAGAAAAAAGAACATGGCAGACATACCGCCTACAAATAGAAGTCTTGCCAAATAGGCGCCAGTGCGTTCACGGCTTGCAAACAAGCGGAGCGGTGTAATTGGCTGTTCGGCTTTCTTTTCGATACGGATAAAGACGGCTAACAATACGATCCCGATAAGGAATGATGCGATCGTCCCAACATTGCTCCAGCCGTCAGAGGCTGCGCGGACAAAGCCGTACACGATGGACGTCATTCCGACTGTTGAAGTGACGGCGCCTGTGATATCGAACCGACCGTTAAGCCGCGGCGTTTCTTTTAGATAACGAGGAGCTAAGATGATAAGTGCGATACCAATAGGTACATTGATGAACATGCCTAAGCGCCAAGAAATCAAATCTGTCAGGACGCCGCCGAGCACAAGCCCCACGCTCCCGCCGGCACCGGACACGGCGCTGTAAAGGGAGATTGCGCGCGTCCGCTCTTTGCCTTCCGGAAAGCTAACCATAAGCAGCGCAAGGGTAGATGGTGCGGCAAAAGCGGCGGCTAAGCCTTGAATCGATCGAGCGATTAGCAAGCTCTCAGCGGAGTTGGCGAAGCCGGCAATTAACGAAGCCAGCGTGAATACGGCGATGCCGGCCATGAAGACACGTCTGCGTCCTAAGAGATCGCCCGCTCTTGCTCCGAGTAGGAGAAGCCCACCGAAGGTTAACGAGTAAGCATTTTGCACCCAGGATAAATCTGTTGCAGACAGGTGCAGGTTGCGTCCAATCTCCGGCAGTGAAGTAATCACAATCGAGCCGTCCAAAATAATCATTAGTTGGCATGCAAGTATAATGGCGAGAACGATCGGTGAGGTGCTTAATCGTCCATTTAAAGCTGGCGTGGTTGAAGACATCTGTGTGATCTTCCTTTCATCTTTGGAGTGTTTGTTCCAACACATCATAAAGCCTGAGAAAGAAGAAGTCAACATATTTTTGGAGTGAACATTCCAATTAAATGAAGAGTTTAGCGAAAACACGGCCACATCGCAGCATTTTTCGTGAAAAAACCATGAAATTACAGAATATGCATTCCGAATACTTGACGATCCCAGTTGTACATACTAAAGTTGAGGTTAACGAGGTGTGTATAATGAGTAAACGAGAAGATATCTTGAATGCTACGTTGGATTTAATAGATGAAGAAGGACTGCAGGCCGTTACTTTTGCGAAAATTATGAAAAGAGCGAATGTAGGCTCGGGTACTGTTTTTAATTATTTCAGCAATAAGGAAGAGCTTATCAATGAGCTGTATCGGGAGTGTCGAATCCTTCTCGGAGATCACCTGATGATGGGTTACGATGCTGAGTTAAGCTTGTATGAGCGTTTTAAATGCCTTCATACGAACAGGATTCGTTTCGCGGTGGAATTCCCTAAGCATTTCCGATTCATCGATGCGTATTCCTATTCGCCTTGCATCAAACCTGAATTGCGCAAACTGGAAGATGACAGTGTTTCTCGTGAAGCGATTCTAGCTCTGATTAGAGAAGGGCAGCGAAACGGCGTCATTCGGGAATTAGATGTGAATTTTTGCAATTCCATCACGTATGGAATTGTTTCGTCCATTGTCAAAGGCTACTATGTGAAGAAATTTGAGTTAACGGATATCAAAATTCAACAGACGATAGAGGCTTCTTGGAAAGCCATTTTAGTCTAAAATGGATCGTATATTCCAAATAATCAGAGAATAAGAAATCTTTCATCACCCGCGCATTGCGCGGTTTTCTTTTTTTGAGATGAAACTGAAGAAGAGGCGGTAGAGGCATTTGGGAGGTTCGAATCTGTGGGATCCAGAGTGGGAGGTTTCAGAGGGTTTAGCCAGGAAATTCATCTCTAGCCAGTTTCCTCAGCTAGCGCATTTAACGATACATAAACTTGGTTACGGCTGGGATAATACCGTTTACCGCGTTGGTGATGAATTCGTTTTCCGTTTTCCAAGAAGAAAAGTGGCCATTGCCCCATTGCAAATGGAAGGCAAAATTTTACCGATGCTTGAGGCGTACATACCTATTCCCTATTCTAAACCGCTATTTTTTGGTGAAGGAGATTATGAATATCCGGCACCTTTTCTTGGATATCCTTATTTAATAGGCAAATTCCCTATTGGATTGACGGATGAGCAACGAACTTTATCAGCACCTATTCTTGCACGATTTTTAAAAAGACTTCATACTTTTCCCGTTCAACTTGCCGTAGAGAGCGGAATCCAATTTGACCATAGAAATCTGACCGATATAGCGTTACGAAAAGAGAAAATGCTAATTTTCCTGGCTGATCTCAGAGCTCATATCAGCGATGAAGATTATCAGGCAATGGCGGATTATTTGCATGAACTAAACACAGAACCTGTAGAACCAAGACATATCTTTCTGCATGGTGATTTGCATTTTAAAAATATGCTCGTCAATGAGCAGGGGTTAATCTCTGGTATTATTGACTGGGGTGATATGAATATTGGCCACCCTGCCTGTGATCTGAATGTTGTTTATAGCTTTTTGCCTCCTGGTGCTCGTGCGAGTTTTTTTGCTGAGTATGGGGAAGTGGATGAAGAGACGAAGCGTTTAGCTCGTTTAATTGCTGTGTACATACCCATGTTGATCTGGATGCAGGCCATTGACGACCATGAGGCTGCAGTTGCCGAAGAGGCAAAAACAATAATTGCGCGTGCGCTCGCTGATGCTTAGCGCGTTTTCAAAGGAGAAATAATAACATGAGCCTTCAACTTACAACGGATATTTGCCGTCTATTTAAAATCAAATACCCCCTATTTTTGGCCGGAATGGCAGGGGTTCCAGGCACTGTGAATCTGGCAGCGGCCGTTTCCAATGCAGGGGGTCTCGGCACGATAGGAGCCGCGTATATGACACCGGACGCGATTCGGGTGGCCATCCGGGAGTTAAAGCAGTTGACGGACGCCCCCTTCGGAGTCAATCTGTTTGCTCTTCGAGTGCCTGACAACAACACGAGAACACAAGTTGTTCAACAGGAGCTTAACAAGGTGCGCGGCCAACTTGGCATTGCGGAAGCCACTGGGGAGAACGTCAGCACGCCTGATTATTTCGAAGAGCAAATCGCTGTATTGCTGGAAGAGCAGGTGCCTGTCATTAGCACAGCTTTCGGCGTTCTTTCAGAGTCTCTTAGGCAGAAGGCCAAATCGGCTGGCTTACGTATCGTGACGATGGTCACGACCGTGCAAGAAGCTATCTTGGCTGAACAGGCGGGTTGCGATGCGATTGTAGCTCAAGGCAGCGAAGCAGGGGGCCATCGTGGAACCTTTGACATAACGAGCCATCCGATGGGAGCCAATATTGGCACCATCGCATTGGTACCGCAGATCGTGGATCAAGTTCGGATTCCTGTTATTGCCGCTGGGGGCATCATGGACGGACGTGGTCTCGTTGCCGCGCTTGCCCTTGGTGCCCAAGGTGTTCAGATGGGAACACGGTTCCTGACCGCTTATGAATCAGGTGCGAATGTGGCGTACAAGGAAGCGCTCTTGAAAAGTACGGAGGAAAGCACCGTTATCACCAAGGCATTCTCAGGCCGCCCTGCGAGAGGCATTGTAAATTCATTTATTCGGCAATGGGACGAGACTGGCGTTGAACCGTTGCCCTTTCCTACACAGAATACGATAACAAGAGATATTCGAAATGCTTCGGCTGACCAGAAGAATGCGGAATATATGTCTTTATGGGCAGGACAAGGGACAAGAATGTTGACGGACGGGGAGAAAGCCGGGGATCTCATCGCGGAGATCATGCAGCAGGCGAGTTCGATTCTCAAGTAAAATGAAACTAAGAAGCAATTGGCGGGGAAGCTGCCGATTGCTTCTTTTTGCTTTTAGATCGATGAACTTCCGAGCCGGTATTGTCCGGGCGTGGTGTTCTCAAATTTTTTAAACACTTTGAAAAAATGCCGCGGATTTTCATAGCCAACGAGTTCAGCGATAGTATTGATCGGCCAGTCAGGATGATCCTGCATGAACTGCTTGGCTTTGGTAAGCCGAAACGTATGTAAGTAGTGAAGGAAGGTGAGGTCCATCTCTTTGCGAAACAGCATGCTGATGTAATTCGGATGCATTTGCACATGTTCGGCAACCACATCGAGAGATAAATCCAACTTATAGTTTTGTTCGACAAAGGAAACGATTTTATCGATAGCCTGCGTATGTGGCTGACTGTGTTCAGGACGCCGCTCAAAGGGGAGGAGTTGTCCTGTAAGTTTCGAGTGATTTGCGACATCGAACATGGTGCCGACTTTTTGGTTGTGATCGCTAACAAGACTGAGAACCAACTCGCGAAGTCTGATGTGCTGGTGATCACAGTCAGACAAATGAAGGTGCAGGGCCTGCATTTCCTTTGCGATTTGTTCGAGAGCAATCATGCGATCGCTCTCTTGGGCAAGAGCCAATTCATGCCCCATACGTTCAGCATCTCTTCGATAGAAGCTGATGCTGCAGTTGGCGAAGTGCCGGTTAAACAGCATGGAAGCCACCGCTTCCATGTACAGCTCCCGCAAGTTATCTATATCCATTTTTCTACCGCTACCGCCAATGGCAAGTCCGATGTATGGCGTGCTTTTGCTCTCTAACAGATCACCACAGGCAACCTGCAGCTCTGCCTCTGTTGGCACATGCATCCCGTTAAGGATAACCACAGTTTGCCGTAAAAATCGGGATTGAAAAGAATAAGCCTTGAACGGCATCTCGGAAAGTTGGTTACACAGCTGCTTCAGGCGTTCAGCTGTCAACATCGGCGTATGTTCATCGGGTTGAAAGACAAGCATTGTCACAAACGGATCAGGAAGAAGGGTGTGCAGCTGCTCCGGCTTGAGCGGCATGTCCTCATAGGGCATATCATAAAGGAGATGTTCCTTCAGCATCAGCAGGTCATGTTCTCTCATTTGGCGCTGTTCGATCCGAATCGTCTGTTCAACTTTTTCGAGTACGCCGACCAGTTCGACTTTATTAATTGGTTTTAATAAATAGTCAACGACTTGGTAACGCAGCGCTTGTCTAGCATACGCAAAGTCATCATAACCGGTAATAATAACGAAGCGGTTGCCAAAATGTTGCGCTTGCACTTCTTTAATAAGCGCGAGCCCGTCCATTTCAGGCATATGAATATCCGTTAGGATCAAATCGGGCTGAAAGGTTGCCAGCTTGTGCAGCGCGTCAATGCCATCGCTTGCTCCGACAATCTCGGTAAAAGAGGTGTTCGCTTTCTCAATCATACGGATAATGCCATTCAATAGGATCGGTTCGTCATCGACAACCATTAGCTTCATTGTGCTGCCCCCTTGCCTAATTTGAGTAAACAAGTCGTTCCCTCGTTAAGTTTACTCGTGATCTGGGTACCTGAACCTTCGCCAAAAAACATTTTGATGCGTTCACTGACATTTACGATGCCGAGTCCGCCTCCGCCACTCTGCAGGTGAGAAGCATCCATTTTACCATTTAAAACCCCTTGAACCCGTGCCAATCGATCCTCCACAATACCCGCACCCGTATCGCTTACAGAAATGAACATGAACGCAGCATCTTCCCAAATGCGAATGGTGAGCGCAACTTGTTTTCTTACGGTAGCAATCCCATGGACGATACTATTTTCAATAATTGGCTGCAAAATATAGTGGGGACAGATAAAATGATCAATTGCTGCGTCAATCATGAAACTTACTTGCAGCCGGTCACCGAGCCTGATCTGCTGGATTTTGATATAGTCTTTGACATTTTCAACCTCTTCTTTCAAGGTTGTTTCACTTTTCGATCCCGATAAACTGTAGCGGAACAACTTGCCTAACGTATAGGACATTTCGGCCGCTTCCGGATCATCATTAGCTTCTGCGATCATACGTATGGATTCAAGCGTATTGTAGAGGAAATGAGGTTTGATTTGCGCTTGCATCATTTGATAGGCGGATTCTTTCCTCAGCATTTCAGAGCGGTGCACGGTATTGACCAGTTCGTCCATTCGCCGGATCATCGCATTGTAAGAGGAGGTCAGATGCCCAACTTCATCTTTATTAATTTCTCCTACGTACAGGGGGAAGTGGTTTTCATCGACACGCCGCATATGCTTGGAAAGCTTCAAAATCCGTTTCGTAATCGAACTTGCGATCAGGTAGTACATTCCGGATAGTGTCAATAATAGGATCGTTACAATCATCACAAGTACATATTTGTTTTTCTTGATCCCGCTAAAGACATCATCTACTTGCTCCATCATAACAAAATGCAGCTTCAAACTGTCAGCATAAAAGGATTCAATCAACATTTTATTTCCGCCTACAGTTTGATAAAAGTACTTCATGTTCGTTTGGAAGGCGTCGTCCAATATCGCTTTTTCTGAAACTTTATTTAGTGGAATTTTCTCAATGCGCGAGATGACTTGGTGATCCTGATCAAGCACATAAAGATTGCTTTTGCTATTCAAATTTAACGATTCAAACAGTGGTTTAATTAGCTTGGAGGTAACTTTAATATCGAGAAGACCGATGTCCTGCTCAAAATTCCGATTCCCTATTTTGTGAACATAATGGAGGTCGATGTTTGGATCCGATACGTTGCTGAACGTTACCCATTTCCCTACACCTAGCGGAAGCTTTCGGATGCCTTCTCCTAATTTGAATTCATCCATTCTGGCCATTTCCGGTCGGAAAATCATCCCATTTTGCTGTTCCATGTAAATCGTCATCCCATCAATCATTCGATTGGATGACAGGATATAGGAAAATAAAGGGCGAATATAGGTCAAGAAGTTGGAAACTTGCTCAAAATCTGTGCGATAATTCCCGCTTAAATAGGCGATCGTATTGGAATTGTTTTGGAATAGTTGATAAGCGGACTCGATCTGCACTGTGCTGATACTTATATTATTTAACACTTGATTCACGATTTTTTGTCTGCCTTGTGCGTATTCTTCCAGGAAACTATTATAGTTCTGATTATAAAGGAATAGGCCGAACGAGATGATCGGAACAAAGATGATCACGATGTAGCCTATCGCCATTTTTTTTACAATAGACAAATTCTGATAGTTGAAAGCAAGCTTCTTTGGAATGAGACACACCACCTTATGAATGGACAGTTCATCTTAAAAATGATCCCTATAAATTTGTTCGACAGTCCATTATGATAGTCCTTGTAAGCGCTTAAACAAATGAGACATTTAAATGCATCTTGGAGGGAGAGTTACCATGAGTATAGCATTGAGAATGGTAAGGAAAAACTGGCAGCTCTATCTAATTATTCTGCCGTCACTTCTATATTTGCTTATTTTTAAATATGTACCGATGGCTGGCGTGCAAATTGCTTTTAAAAATTATGTCGTAACCAAAGGGATTTGGGGAAGCGATTGGATTGGCTTTAAACATTTCATTGAATTTTTCCGGCTGCCGATTTTCTGGCGAATCATTAAAAACACAGCTCTCTTAAGCCTATACTCGCTAATTGTAGGTTTTCCTGCGCCTATCATTCTTGCATTAGCTTTAAACGAGTTAAGAAATGGCGTGTTTAAACGGGCCGTACAGCTAGTCACATTCGCGCCTTATTTCATTTCCACCGTTATCATGGTGTCGATTATCATGCTGTTCCTTTCGCCACAACTTGGATTTGTCCATCTATTGGCCGATAAATTCGGTTTTCCAGCCGAAAATATAATGTCAAAGCCGGAGTATTTCAAAACGGTCTATGTGCTCTCCGATGTCTGGCAGTTTACCGGTTATGCTTCGGTTATCTATATTGCGGCTTTGGCCGGGGTAGATCCACACTTATATGAGGCGGCGAAAGTGGACGGCGCATCACGCTTCCAGCGGATGATCCATATCGATTTGCCGAGTCTTATGCCGACGGCTGTGATCTTGCTTATTTTGAATGCAGGGCAAATCATGAACGTAGGGTTTGAGAAAGTGTATCTGATGCAAAATGCGATCAACGTTGGGGCTTCCGAAGTCATTTCGACCTATGTATACAAAATGGGGTTAGTCGGAGCGAACTTTAGTTTCTCCGCAGCGGTCGGACTATTTAATGCCGTCGTGAACTTGCTGCTGCTCATCGTTGTTAATTATGTGGCAAGGAAAAATTCCGAGACAAGTTTGTGGTAGGAGGCAGTGTAGATGATGAATTCCGAACAAGCCTTAGCGTTAAAATCAAGAAAATCAACGACTCGCATCGTTGAAAGCAGTATAGATCGTGTTTATCTGTTCTTCGTCTATCTTTTTTTGATCATTTGCTTAGTCATTGTAGCGTATCCCTTAATTTACATCGTTAGCTCATCTTTCAGCTCATCATCCGCTGTTATTTCTGGCAAGGTGTGGCTTCTCCCTGTTGAGCCGACACTACGAGGTTATCAAGCCGTATTTCAGAACCCGCAAATTTTGAAAGGCTACGGCAACTCTTTGTTCTATCTGGTCGTAGGGACCCTAATTAGCGTATCGTTGACAATTACCGCTGCTTATCCGCTTTCTCGTAAAAACTTTTATGGACGCAACGTGATTACGGCTTTGTTTGTTTTCACCATGCTTTTCAGCGGAGGTTTAATCCCTTATTATTTGACAGTAAAAGGACTGGGGATGCTTGATACGAGATGGGCCATGATTATCCCAGGTGCGATTTCCGTCTGGCAGGTTATTCTGGCGAGGACGTTTTTCCAAACGTCGATTCCTTCCGAGCTAACGGAGGCCGCACATTTGGATGGATGCAGCGACTTCAAATTTTTAACGCGAATCGTCATACCGTTATCTAAACCGATCATTGCCGTTCTAGTGCTTATGTATGCAATTGGCTACTGGAATTCTTATTTCGAAGCTTTAATCTTCTTGAAGAGCGCTAACTTATATCCGCTGCAGCTTATTTTACGTAACATCCTAATCCTGAACTCAATTGATCCTACAATGATTAAAGACGTCAGGGAACTAGCGGAGAGACAGGGCTTGAAGGAACTGCTTAAATATTCACTTATTGTCGTTGCAAGTGCGCCTGTTCTTATTCTTTATCCTTTTGTGCAAAAGCATTTTGTGAAGGGTCTACTGATTGGTTCTTTAAAAGGCTGATTCCTGGTGAAGGATGAAAGGCGGGATGCGAGGCAGCGGATAACTCCGGTTTGCCCCCACGAAGATGGATTGGCGAAGACAAACAAGGAGGGTTTGAGTATGGGGATGAAAAGAACCAATAGAACATGGAAATCGATAGCCCTAATCGTATTCATTACTACGTTTGTGGTCGGCTGCACATCGGGCAGCGGCGAGCCGAACAGCGCTACTCCGAATGGAGGCGGAAGTTCAGATGGAGGAAGCAACGTAAATGCAACGGGCTTTCCGATCGCCAAAAATAAAATCAACATGAGTGCTTTCGCGCCGCAATCGGCGAATATTGCTGATTTGAATACAAATTGGTTTACCAAATATTTGGAAGATAAGACGAATATTCATTTGAACTGGCAGCTTGTACCTGGCGAAGCAGCAGCCTTGAAAGAGAAAAAGCAGTTACTGCTGGCAAGTGGAGACTATCCTGATATTTTCATGTCAGGGGATCTTACGAAGGAAGAGCAGTTGTTATATGGTCAACAAGGTGTTTTGCTACCGCTTAATAAGCTGATCGATCAATATGCGCCAAATATTAAAAAAGCATTCAAAGATATTTCTTATCTTGAAAAAGCAATTACTGCGCCGGATGGCAACATCTATGCGATACCTTCAGTCAATGAATGCTATCACTGCCAATTTTCCGCCAAAATGTGGGTAAACTCGAAATGGCTGCAAAAGCTTGGGCTGAGTGCACCGAAGACAACGGACGATTTCTACAACATGTTGAAAGCCTTTAAGGAGAAAGATCCAAATGGCAACGGCAAAGCCGATGAAATCGCGTTCACCGGTTCGCCAACGGGCTGGCATACGGATATTGAAACCTTCGTCATGAACGCGTTCGTTTATTTTAATGCTGATAATAACTATTTCGTATTAAATGGCGGTAAGCTGGGAACAGCTGTTGACCAGCCAGGTTTCAAAAAAGGATTGCAATATTTGAATAAATTGTATTCGGAAGGCTTGATTGATAAGGAAGCATTTACGCAGAAATCAGATGCGCTATCACAGAAAGGGAACAGCCCTGACACAGCCATTGCAGGAGCAATTCCGGCAGGTTGGTTCGGTGAGTTCACCGATGCATCGCCGGCGGCAACTCGCCATAAGGACTATGATCCGATTGCTCCGCTAACGGGACCAGATGGAGCCTCGTTCACCGCGCACTATATAGGGATTGGGAATTCCGTATTTGCCATAACGAACAAAAACAAAAATCCGGAAGCAGCCATTCGTTTGGCTGACTATCTCTATTCGGATGAAGGCACGACGTTGTCCAACTTCGGAGAAGAAAACCGCAACTGGGTGAAAGCGGATGCGAGTCATAAAAACACGCGTGGAACTGCAGCTAAGTTCAAGGTGAAAGAAACTTCATACGGTGTAGGTCAGGTACAGAACGACCACTGGAACCAAATGGGACCAAATCTTCGTTCAGCTGAATATCGTGAAACATCGTATGCAGTAAGCCAAGACATCTATACGATGGATGGATTGGAAGCACGATTGTACAAAGCCACGAAGGAGTTGTACGAAGGGCATCAGCCGAAGGAAGAGTACCCGACGGATATTTTCTTGACGAATGAACAAGCGAATCAGGTTAAGCAATTAAAGCCGATTATTACGGATTATGTGAAACAATCCATGCTGCAGTTCATTATGGGCGCTAAGAGCATTGATAAGGATTGGGACGCCTACTTGAAAGGTCTTAAAGATTCCGGTATGGATCAATTCATCCAAATTTACCAAGATGCTTACAATAAGGTGTATAAAAAATAACGGTAAACATCAGTGCAGATGTGAAAAAGGAGTTAAGCAGCTTACATGCTTAACTCCTTTTTCTAGTTGATCTTTACCCCTTGGAAGACATAATCCCATGTTGCATTCCGATTAGGGTCGGAAGGAACCTCCACGGCACAAACTCTTTCCATGCCCCAATCCAATAGCGAAACCACATTGGCGCCATCAACTGGACAGAGGATTAGGACGGTAAACTGGCCCTTTACCATTTCGGATAAAACCGTTTGCAACTCAACGGCTTGTTCATAATTGGCGGCCCATCTAACAAATAACATGGTTCGGCTAGTTTGCATCTTATCCAGCAATCTGTTTATTCGACGATTCATTTTTTCCAGATAAGAGGGGTATGTCATCGTCCAGTGTTGATTAGGGTCTATCGGAAAATCATGAACGGAAAGGATATTGTATAAAGTATCTTTTACAAAATGCGACTTTACGGACTGAATGGGGACTCCGTCATCTAATAAATGAGCAACGCCATCTATTAATTTCATATTGCTCAAATCCATGAAGTTATGGAATTTATTCTTCAACAAACGGTTTACATCAGAAAGGGAAAGAGATACATGCCAATCCAGCGGACCTGAAAACGTTCTCAACTGGTGACGTTTTAATTGAAGCGACGGATTGCAAGCACTGCCTAAACTAACGATTGCGTCATAGGAACCTTTTATTTCATACAATTTCAATGCCATTCCCTCCCTTGGAGTGCTCCTAATATACTAGATGATCTATGGTTTAACTTTGATTGGACATCTTAGTAGATAGGGCAATATAGGGGCGCACAGATTGCAGTGGCGATATAAATATATTTTTATACTTAACAAAAAAATGGTTTACAAAAACCAGGTTAAAGCATATATTTAAGTCAAAGTGTTTCCTTGGGCAAACTTTTTGTCCCAATGGAAACAAAATTTTTACTCAAAATGTTTCCTTAGTGCAAAATAATTGTAAACAAGCAATATTAATAGGGGAGGGTACAACAATGCTGCGTGACTCGAGTGATAAGATCTCAAGACGTAAACTTTTAAAGATGGGAGGTGCCGGGGCTTTTGCCGTAATTGGTGCTGCATTATTAAATCCATCCACGTTATTCGGAAAGTCGACCTTAGTGGCGGATAAACATGACATTCATAAGGCGATGAAAGGGCAGCTGCACGAAGGCATGAAGCATGGCTATGTGCCAAGTAATGACGCTACCGAAGGATTTAAAGCCGCACAGAAGGCATTGACAGCATTTGATTATGGCAAGGTAAGTCAACTTCCCGATGGAAGAACATTGCGCGAGTATGAAATTACCGCCTATGAGAATGAAGTTCAGATTGCCAAGGGCATTAAGTTCCCGGGATGGACTTTTAACGGCACAATTCCTGGCCCAACCATTCGTTGTACCGAAGGCGATGTCCTTCGTATTCATTTCGGAAATGCAACGAGCCATCCGCATTCCATCCACTTTCATGGCATGCATCCTACGAATATGGATGGGTTGGAAGCCGTCAATGCTGGCGATACTTTTACTTACGAATTTGAAGCCAAACCAGCCGGCATGCATGTGTATCATTGTCATGTTGCTCCGTTAGCAAGACATATTCATAAAGGACTATATGGGAATTTCATCATTGATCCGAAGAAACCAAGAGCTGCAGCCCGAGAATTCAGTATGGTCATGAACGGGTTTGATTTGGATCTCGATGGAGAAAACGAAATATACACGGTAAACGGGTATGCTTTTGCTTACCAACAAGAACCAATTAAAGTGAAGGTCGGAGAACTTGTACGTATTTATCTCAGTAATCTGACGGAGTTCGATCTGATCAATTCTTTTCACCTTCATGCGAACTTTTTCAACTATTACGCAACCGGCGCGGACCCTGAGGCTCGTCCTCAATTTACGGATACGATCATGCAATGCCAAGGGGAACGCGGTATTCTGGAAATCGTGTTTCCATCCGCCGGGAAATATATGTTTCATGCCCATCAAAGTGAATTTGCGGAGCTTGGTTGGATGGGCTTCTTCATAGCTGAATAAGAAAGGAGGTAATTGCTCAATGAGTTACACAGATCAAAGGGAAACCAAGACGTCATCCATTTCATTAAAAGCTATCTTATGGGGAATTCTCCCGCTCATTTTGTTAATTGCCATCATCGGTACGATTGCTAAAGTTGGTACTGGCATAGAGAGTGAGCCTGCTGCGCCGATTGAAGTTGTGAACGTTGAGAAGATCACGCTGAATGAGGATGGCATTCAAGTGAAGGTTCTCAACTCAGGACCTGAGGAAGTTACGATTGCTCAAGTCGTTGTTGATGGAGCTTTCTGGAATGCAGAGTTTTCACCGAGCGACACCTTGCAACGATTCCAGAGAGGAACAATTCATATTCCCTACCCGTGGGTGCAAGGGGACCCGCATGAAATCAAATTAATCACGTCCAATGGATTGATTTTCACAGGTGAGGTTGCAGCAGCATCAGCTACGCCAACTCCGTCAGGAAAACTTTTTGTTCAATATGCCTTAATTGGATTTTATGTCGGTGTCATTCCTGTGGGGTTAGGTCTGCTATGGTACCCCTTCTTACGCCGGTTTTCGGTGAAAGGTATGCATGTGATTCTTTCCTTGACGATAGGACTCTTATTTTTTCTTGTCATTGATACGTTCGAGGAAGGGTTTGAAATGGCAGCCGCAGCTCCTGGTGTGTTCCAAGGTACTGGATTAGTATGGTTTGGCGCACTGCTCAGCTGTTTATTCTTGATCGCCGTTGACCAGTCAAATGATCGCAAATTAAGCAGCAAAACGCTTGAGGGAAGCAGAGTGTCCCGGAAAATCGCCACAGGCATCGGTTTGCATAATTTCGGTGAAGGCCTTGCCATTGGATCCGCATTTGCTGTCGGAGAGGCAGCTTTGGGAACTTTCTTGATCATTGGTTTTACCCTTCACAATATTACAGAAGGTGTAGGGATCGCTGCTCCATTGCTTAAATATCGTCCTAGCTGGAAGACTTTTGTTACATTAGCTTTAATCGCGGGCGGGCCAGCCATCATCGGAACTTGGGTCGGTGGATTCATATTTAATGATACTTTGGCGGCTTTATTCTTCGGAATCGGCGCTGGCGCTATACTTCAAGTGATTTATGTTATTTCCAAAATGATCCTCAAAGAATCTCAAAAGCGCAGTTTGTCACCTGTTTCTTGGTTGAATTTTGGCGGGGTGTCGGCAGGGATTCTCATTATGTATATCACAGCGCTTATGGTAAAATTTTAATAAATGAAGGGTAGAAGGTAGGTGTTATCATGCTTTCAGGCATTGGTGTTTCAGGTGTTATCATCATTGCAGTAGTGGCTTTATTACTATTCGGACCAACGAAACTGCCTCAATTGGGTCGTGCGTTCGGTACTACAATCAAGGAGTTTAGACAAGGAACGAAGGGATTATTAGAAGAAGACACCAAAGAGAAACCAAAAAGCGAGTGAAGAGTAAGGCTGATCCTCAATAAGGGGATTGGTCTTTTTTTCATGAAAAAGTTAAAATGAGGAGGTACCGTAGTGAAAGTAAAGGACCGATGATCAGGATGAAGATTCAGTTTGAAGGTATGACAATTGAGTTTCATGTCGTATATGGGGTTAGAAAAAAAATATCGATTCACATCGAACCCACAGGCTACATGACAGTGAAAGCACCTAATGATACAAGCCAGGAAACCATTATGAATGCTGTAAAACAATATGGCAAACAGATTGTAGAGAAATTAAAGCTTATAGAGAAATTAAAAGAAACTGTTGGAACAAAAGAGTATCAAGAGGAAGGGAAGTTCCTTCATCTTGGAAAGTATCATTTTCTCCATGAGTTAATTGATACTACCGGGCTTAATGAGGAAGAGTTGAAAATAAATCTTAAGAAGTTCTATTTCTCAAGCTGCAAGAAAATCATTGCCGAACGCATCAAGATTTATCAAACGCAATTAAAGGTAAAACCGAAGGTGATTGAAATCGAGGAGTCCAAAACCAAATGGGGAAGCTGCAGCTCCGACAAAAAATTAACTTTTAATTACCGTTTAGCTATGGCTCCAATAGATGTGATTGATTATGTCATCATCCATGAGTTATGTCATCTCACCCATATGAATCATGATCGCTCCTTCTGGAGGCGCGTAGGGAGCGTGATGCCCGATTACAAGGAGAAGGAAGAGTTCCTGGCCAGATATGGACAAGCTATGACGCTCTAGGAAATTTCGCAGAAGTAAACTGTCGTCCGAACGTAATCGGCGTCAGTTTTTTTTGTTTTTGTACACGAAATAAGTGCCTTTTCACCCACTTACATAAAAAGGGAGGATAATTGTAAAAAAGCTCGGGATATTACAAATCTATATTTTTAAAAATATGATAAGTTAAAAACACGCAGCAAGAAAGGGGAAGGAGGTAACGCGGTGTGCGTCACTAGGCAACGAGGCTGCTGGCTTTGTTTCTTGCATTAACTCGGAGCGTTAGCAGAATATCCACGGAGTAGAAACGAATATGAGAATAGGAGATTACCGATGAAAAAAGTAATAGGGATACTTATGGCTTTTATCTTATTTGCCTGTACGATCAATTTGCCTATGAATGCTCGTGCTGCAGATCCAATTTCGGATGGACATGGATTAATGGGGGATTTCTTTAAATGTGTGCCGAATCCTGATAATCGAACAGATATCACCGTATTCAAATTCGATGATCTGCGTGGATCAAGAGCTATTGGCAATCTGAATGGGGATTCATTTAGTAGTATTTTTAATCAATTTTCTGGAACACCTGATTATAATACAGCTCGTTTTACAGGTACAATAGTTCCTGCATACACAGAAGATTATACCTTCCATATGGTTGGTGACGATGGGTTTCGGCTTTGGGTTAATGGGCAGTTGATCATTGATTTCTGGCAGCAAACTTGGGAAAAACCGCAAGATAGCGTTCCTATCTCTTTGGAGGCCGGTAAACACTATGATATCAAAGTTGAATATTTACAAGGTTGGGGCGGTACTTGGCTCAAGATGGAATGGGAAAGTGCAAGTCAGCAGCGACAAATCGTTCCTGAATCAGCCCTTTACTTGCCGGCAGACCGTACGTTGGTAACAAAAAAAAGCGAGTTAACAGCAGAAATTCAAAAGTTGGATTATTTAGCCGACAATTTTGGAGATAAAGTAACTGCAAGTGATCGAACCAATCTCCAGACTGCGAAACAAACGGCTGAAGAGCTGCTGAATACGATTGATGGCGCACAAATGAATGACCGTGATAAGGTTGAAGCGCTAATTCAAGGAATTGAAAACGTATCCATCGCTCGTTCCGCATTTATGAAAGAAATGGGTGTCACAAGTTCATCTTTACATAACAAATTTAACAATCCGCTTTATCAAGGGCAGGACCCCTTTGTAACTTACAAAGACGGCTATTATTACTTCGTTTCTTCTAGTAACCTAGATTCTGAGAATAAAGTGTATGTATCCAAATCCCGGACCCTCACAGACCAAGGGGAAAAGAAGCTGGTTTTTGATTCGCAAGGAACACAAACGCGGATTTTTGCTCCGGAAATCTTCTTCTTTGACGGCAAATGGTATATTTACTACTGTGCCGACTTGAAAGCTTACGATTACAAGCACATGGCGACCGTTCTGCAATCCGTTACGGATGATCCTCAAGGGGCTTATGTTGACAAAGGTGCTCTTTATGCGGGTGAAAATGGTGTCTATAAGCAAGCGAACGATTTTACGGTTTTTGAAAATAAAGGGAAACTCTACGCCGTCTGGGGTACTTTAGGCTCCGGAGAACCAATCGGTCCGGCAATTGCTCCAATGGATAATCCTTACACCATCACCGTTGACCGGTCATTTTTGCCTGGCGGAGGCGGGGAAGGTCCTCGTGTCTTGCAGCGTGACGGCAAAGTGTTCATCACGATGTCCGAGGGTGACTATGCATCAGACGGTTACCGGTTATCTTATTTTATGAATACGGATGGAAACTTCTTAAACCCGAGTTCTTGGACGCGCAAGAATGATGTTTTCGTATCCACAAGTGATGTATCAGGACCAGCTCGAGCAAGCTTTGTAAAATCCGTAGATGGTACGGAAGATTGGATGGTTTATCATTCACGGGTGTATCAAGATACAGGGCGTAACTGGTGGCGTCAGGTCAATATTAAAAAATTCGGTTGGAATGCCGATGGTACGCCAAACTTTGGTACACCTGTTTCTCCGAATGAGTGGCAAAACCTGCCTTCAGGCGATTTGGGACAAGGAGATATGTATCAAGCCGAAGATGCTGTTCTGTTAGGTGATATCACGAAAGAAAACAGCCATTTGAACTTCCAAGGAACGGGATATATTCATTTGCCCAAGAAATCAGGGGCTGAAGCGAATTTTGTTGTCAATGCGGCTGAAGCAGGGGATTATATCGTAGGTGTAAGATACGCATATGGGGAACAAGTGAATGGGGAATCGACTACGAATCCTACCGTTCAATTGCCTTCAAGAGCAAAAATCAATGTCTATGTCAACGGTGCACATGTGAAGACGATTGCTCCGGACAAAACAGCGATTAGCTGGGATGAATGGTTTACAGGTTCTGAACGTTTGGCCTTACAAGCGGGTAAAAATGTCATTAGTTACCGAATTGATGAAAGCAGTATCGGTAATGTCAATTTGGATTATTTAGCGATGTATAAGGCAGACGTACCAAATGTGACCGAGCCAACTGAACCGACTGAATTAACAGGAACGTTGACAGGTGTAACTCAAATTGAAGTTGGCAATAACTTTGATGTGAACTATGGACTGGCGCATGTTTCGACGAATTCGTCCGATGCTATCTTCGCACAGGATTTAACGTTCAGCTATGATGCGAATACCTTCCTTTTTGATTCAGCAAAATCACTGAAAACAGGTCTTGAAGTCGTTTCAGTGAATAAGGATGTGCCTGGAAAAGTGCGTATTTTGTTGGCAAGCCTAGGCGCTGATCATGCCGTTTCCGCGGATGGAGGACTGCTTAAATTAACATGGAAAGCTCTTAAACAAACAGCTAGTGCAAGTATTCAGCTATCTTCCGTGCAAATCGCTAACTCAGCGGGTGTAGAGAGTTCACTGAACTCTGTTACACATAACGTGAAAGTTACTGGCACTGATGAACTGAACAAAGAAGCGTTGAATACATTAATTGCTCAAGCACAAGCAACTTTACAAGCAGCTGTTGAAGGTAGTGCACCGGGACAATACCCAACAGGTTCCAAAGCTACTTTGCAAGCAGCTATCAATACTGCCATTACGGTTGCCGCAAACGCGGTTGCGCAGGCGGAAATCGATCAAGCAACAAGCAGCTTGAATCAAGCTTTGCAAGCATTTACGAGCTCCGCAAATACCAGCCCTTCAGGAGACGTCAATGGAGATGGCAAAGTAACGGTCGGTGATATCGCAATTGCCGCTGCGAACTATGGTAAAACGGAATCAAGCCCAGATTGGAACTTGGTCAAGCAATTTGATTTAGTCAAAGATGGTGTTATTGATATTAACGATCTTGCGGTGATTGCTAGAGCTATGTTCGAATAAATGATAAGTAAGACCGTCAGGGAGCCTGGCGGTCTTTTTTTGGTTTGACGAACTTTTTTATATCGATTCAAGCGTTGATCCTATGTTAAAATAAGGAAACAAGTCAAAAAGAGAGGAAAACGGGATGAAGCGAATAGCAGAGGGAAGAACAGCCGAGATTTTCCAACATCATCATGAAAGCGTAATCAAACTTTACCGCAATGGTTTTCCGAAAGAGGCAATCATCTACGAATATGAGATCACGAAACAAGTTGCATCGCTTGGCATCTCTGTCCCGAGAGCAAACGAGTTCGTAGAGATTGATGGAAGAGTTGGCATTAGCTTTGAATACATTGAAGGGAAGCCGCTCCTTCAGAAAATGGTAGAGCATCCACAAGAGCTGGATGATTTTTCAGAAATGCTAGCTGACATGCATGTCACGCTTCATCGTTATGAAGTCCCTGCCGATGAGAGGGGCAAGCCTTTTCGCAAACAAAAGGAAGTGCTAGCATATAACATTCATCAAGCTCCTCAGCTTTCAACGGATGAAAAAAATGCCATCCTTCAAATGCTTGAAGTCCTGCCTAACGGCAACCGTGTTTGCCATGGTGATTTTCATCCGGATAACGCCATGGTCGGGGAGAAAAGGTGGATCATTGATTGGATGACGGGGATGAGTGGCCATCCTGCCGGGGATATTACACGCACTTTGCTTTTATTCCGATATGGTACACTCCCAGAGGCTGCTCCGAGCCATGTGAAGGATCAACTTCAAGCAATGAGAAAGAGGATGGGGGAAGTGTACTTAACTTATTATCTTGCCCATTCCAATCTACGATTGGACGAGATCGATCATTGGATGTTGCCGGTTGCTGCAGCTAGATTAACAGAATGGATTCCCGAAGAGGAGAAAGAACAGCTGAGATCAATGATAAGAGATCGCTTAAAGCTGAGAGAATAATCAGTCCATCGGTGTTAATTTCAAATTGAAAACGAGGTGCTGGCTGTTATGTGGAACCCGGATCACTATTTTAAACATCTGTACGATCGTGTAACGCCATCCGAAAAGTTTCAAGCAAGTTCACAGGAGGAATGGCTGAACTGGAATGAGCGTTTACGTCCGCGTTTTGTTGAGTTGTTAGGTGGTTATCCAGCGAAGATTCCCGAACTTGGTCCCGAGCTTTTGGAATCTGTGGATTGTGGCACGTATACAAGAGAAAGAATTCAAATTCAGACGTATCCTGACCTCTACATGCCCGTTTACGTACTTATTCCGAAAGAACGCGAAGAGCAGGCGGGAGCCATTATAGCCTGTCATGGCCATGGATATGGCAGCAAGGACATTGTGGGTCTAACGATAGAGGGTGAGGAAAAAACAGGACACAAGGGCTATCAGAAAGATTTCGCCGTAGAGCTTGTCAATAAAGGCTATATCGTTGTTGCACCAGAATTGTTAGGCTTTGGTGATCGTAAGTTGAGCGGTGAAAAGCAGGATGCAAACTCATGTCACAGTCTATCTACATCCCTCTTGGCAATGGGTCAAACGATGGCTGGCTATCGTGTGTTTGAAGCTCTGCGATGTGTAGATTATCTACTCACTCGTGATGATATAGATGCCGCTAGGATTGGATGTATGGGGATTTCCGGAGGGGGACTTGTCTGCTCATTCGCTGCGGCCATTGATAATCGCATAACGGCAGCTGTCGTAAGTGGGTATGCGAACACTTTTCAAGCTAGTATTCTTTCCATTCATCACTGCATAGACAATTATGTGCCTGGTCTGTCACTTGTAGCTGAGATGCCGGATCTTATCGGCTTGATTGCTCCTAGGCCACTTCTCATTGAATCAGGGAAAGACGACCCGATTTTTCCTGTACACGCAACCATGGAGGCATATGAGCAGATTCGCTGCATTTATCAGATTTTAGAGGCAGAAGAGAGATTAACCTTAGATCTTTTTGAGGGCACTCATGAGATTTCGGGTAAAGTGGCTTACGATTGGTTTGAACGAGTTTGGGCATGAGCTTCCTGGGAATCTGAAAGAGAAGAATAGCAACTTTTTCCACTTCATAGCGTCATAATTAGCAAGGGTTTGTATGCGCTATCATTAGTTCTTTTTTAATTACAAATTGAACGTAAGAAGGATGGATGACTATGTATACCTTTGGTTGGTGCAGTGAGATTCAACAGGCTGAGAAATTGAAGGATTTGGGTTTTGATTACATAGAATGTGCGCTAGTTTCTTTAAATTTGGAAAATGAAACGGAATATGCGGCTAGATTGCCTTTGTTCATGAATAGCCCGCTTCCAGTTCGGGCATTTAACATTTTTTTCCCTGGCGATCTAAAAGTTGTTGGACCAGAGGTAGATCAGGAGCGTCTCCAACGTTATATACACAAAGCGGCTAAGGCGCTAAATCAAGTCGGAGCCAAAAATGTCGTTCTGGGGAGCGGAAGATCGCGTAACATTCCCGAAGGTTGGGAACGAAACCGTTCAGAGGAGCAGTTCATGCAACTGTTGTCCCGCATCGGTGAAGAATTTGCCGGGACTGGCGTAACGTTGGTGATTGAACCGTTAAATAAAAAAGAGACTAACCTCATTAACAGTGTCTCCGAAGCTGTTCGTTTCGCGAAACAAGTAAATCACCCGTCTGTTCGGGTATTGGCGGATTTTTATCATATGGATGAAGAGAAAGAATCGCTTCAAACGCTAATCGACAACAAAGCATGGCTGCAACATATCCATTTAGCGGATACAGGTCGATTCTCACCGGGAACAGGTCAGTATCCCTATGAACAGTTCGTAACAGCGCTGAAAGCTTCGGGCTATGAAGGAATGATTTCTGCGGAATGTACAGTCCGAGATCCCGAAACAGATCAGCGTGACAGTTTAGCTTTTATGAAACGAGTATTTGCTTACTAAGAAACCAATAGCGTTCACTCACTTATTGGGTGAACGCTATTGTTCCTTGTTAATTAGCGATGCAGCTACCCATCTCTTGCCTACAAGCCAGATCATTAATCCTGTGCCCCAAAGAATCAGTGAGGATCCAAAACCGACAACGAGCCACCATGTAATGACGGGATGCCCGTCAAGCACTGCATGTTCAGGAACAAACAGAAGGGTAACAATCGCAAGCAAGGTAAGAAGTGTTCCTGTTACGTAGTGAGCTTTGATCTGAAACAACGGTGCGAGCGGAATGAAATGAACACCTACGATAATGGCCATTACGGGAAAAAGCAGATTAAAATGGTTTGCAGTGGTGCATATGGCGCTAGCGACTCCAATTGCCGCACCCTCTATGGTGAAAATGATACCAAACCACATCCACACACGTCTCCAGCGGCGTGTATCGGAATCGGCTGGTTGTGATAATTGCTTGGAGGCAACAAGCAGCGAAATGCCGCCTGAGAGCAGCGTTACACCAACGAGTACAGCCGTGATGATCAGCCAAGTGGAACCCCAGCCCTGAAGCCCGCCAATCCCGATGCCTGCCCAAAGCGTACCGAATAACGCCATGAAAATAACACCCAGTGATGATCCCCGAACAGCTGCTCGTGGGACTGTTGAAGTCGTGTGTCTCATCTTCACAAACTTCCTTTCTGCATCCTGTTAGATGATTTTAACTGAAGGAGGAGAGAAAATGAATTTATTTTTTCGTGATAATTTCTTTAATGCAGGTTTTACGGAGATTTTGGACAACGAGGAAAAAAACATGGGGCATCTGGATTTAAAGAGCTCCTTTGGTTCGGCAATCGATGTGTATGGCGTAGATGATCGGCTGCTCTACAAAGGAGGATTTCCGTTCTTGTCTGGAAAATGGGAGGTTTCGCATCCGGGTGGGAATTTGGCCGGTGTTCTGCGAAGCCGATTTGCCATGTTTTCCAAAAAATTCACGTATGAAACGCAAGGGAGAGGCAGCTATGACATCACCTCCCCGGCATTTTCAAAAGAATATGAAATATCCGATTCCTCAGGCGTGCTTGTCGCTCATTTCGAGAAAATAAACGGATGGTTTTCTTCAGGAGCATTTACACTGAGAAACCAATCTGCGGAATTGGATAGTTATGAACTAGTGGCTGTCATTATGGGCATGCATGCGATTCAAAAAAGGCAGGACGCCAGCCATGCCTCCCATTAAGGCATAGCCAATCTTTCTATTTTAATAAAGTGAATCTGTAAGGAGCCGAAAAATACTCTTCCTTGATTGTATTGTAGTTCACATATGTACCCATAAGTTCGTGATATCGATTGCAGCTCTTTGAAACCTGGGAGCATTTTAACTAAAGTTGTAATTTGTTGAATGACGTGATTTGGCAGATGCGTGAACATCCTTGTATGGATGCCGTCGACGACGGATATAAAACTGGGAAATGTGGTTTTGTTGAAGTGCGAAAGTTTAGCGCTATCCTGGGCAATTTCCAATATTTCCTTGTTCAGGCGATTTAAATTAATGGTGATGTTCTTGTAAAAATAAATGCCAAATCCGATTCTGTTCGTTATAGGGTTGATGCGTTTTTTCCACTTTAACACCGTTGCTTCGAGATAAGTCTCCAGCTGATCAGCAAATGACCGCTTATGAAATAGGGATTTGAAAAATTTCCTCATGATTATTCTCCTTCGTATAGCAAAGTTGCCTTGGATTTGACGTAAGCATGTCGTGTATTGTTCATTTTACATATTCTCATATTTCTTCTTGTAGTTACTCAGCGTGAATAAGGGCCAAATATATCGATAACTGTGATAATGGGAATAAAAGCTGCCCGGCAGCCCTGCTCCTGTTGGATACCGCGTCGTCCAGTCATCCTTGTGCAGCAGCAGGAGCAATTGCCGCATGCCCTTGTGAATGGCAGGTAGAGGTTCATCACATACCGCGATAAGCGCATCGAGCGCCCAAGCGGTTTGGGAGGGCGTGCTGGCACCGAGTGGTATGTAGTGTTTGGAGCTATCGCTGCTGCAGGATTCGCCCCAGCCGCCGTCTTCGTTTTGGATGCTTAGCAGCCAATCGACGGCTTTTCGCACTGCAGGGTGATCGGGTTCCGTTTGAACAGCCATTAGCCCTGTCAAAGCAGCCCATGTGCCATAGATGTAGCAAACTCCCCATCGGCCATACCACGAACCATCTGCCTCTTGATTCGAGAATAACCAATCCACACCTCTGTGCACGAAAGTTTGACGGATGTCCAAGCCAGCTGTTGCGCCAAGGAATTCCAATGTCCTTCCGGTTAGATCCGCAGTGGACGGATCAATCGCAGCTGCGGAGGCGCCGTCAATCGGGACCAGCGTCAGCAGTTTGTTGGTAACTCCTCTTTCGAAAGCAGGCCAACCGCCATCTTTATTCTGCATGGACAGAACCCAGTTCAACCCGCGGTTCCATACGTCTTGGTATTCAGGAGTTCGCTGCGCGGTTGCATGTATAGCCCGCAAAGCTGCTGTGGTATCGTCCACGTCTGGGTTAATCGTATTCGATTCGGAGAAACCCCAACCACCGGGTACTGGATGAGCGACATGAAATCTCCAATCTCCTAATTTGGTTTGCTGCAAACGGTGCAAATAATGGACTGCTTTTGCGATCGAAGGATGATCGGGTGAAGTTCCCGCTTGCTGCAGCGCCGCGGCAAGTAAGGCTGTATCCCAGACTGTCGACGGTGAGTTTTGGAGATGAACCTTTCCGTTTATGTTCCATAGCATGGAGTAGAGTCCGCTCAGCGCAGCGGTAATCGTAGGGTGATTCTTGTCATAGCCCAACGCTAACAAGGATAAGATCATCAGCAGCGTACACGTCGCATAGCTATAAAGTGTCCCATCTGCTTCGATACGTTCCAGCATATAGGTTTCTGCATATCGAACTGCTCGTTTATGCAGCTGCTGGGGAAGACTGGTTAGCTGTTTAATGCCGGAATGAACTTCATTCAGCAGCTCTTGAAAACCGCGGGGTGACTGAGAATCCTTACGGACTGGGAGAGTCAGATCCGATAAGTCAGGAGTAGCCGCATTTTTTTTAACAAATTTGAGGTCGGCCATGATTAAGACCGGTGCAAAGTGAACGCGGGCAAAGCCGGAGAAATCAAAAAAGTTGACGGGAGAGGTCATCGGCAGCAGCAGAAATTCAAGCGGAATCACTATCGAGGATGGCCATGGATATTGTCCTGCGGTTGCCAAGAATACCTTCGTTAGAAAGGTTTTCACTTGCCTGATCCCGCCTTTTGAAGTGATAAAACGCGCAGCTTTCATCATGGGTTCGTCTGTTTTTTGGCTGTAGCCCGAGTACAAAAGAGCAAAATAGGCATTTACGGTCGTATCCAAATGTCCATCCGCTTCATCCTGATAGACTTTCCATGCTCCATTGGGTTGTTGTTCAGCAGCGATACGATCATGCAATTGTTTGATTAGCGCCTCCTGAGGAACTTCCAGTGTCCGAAGGACGATAATCATGTAGGCGTCGGTTAACAGACTATTTTCAAAGCAAAATCGCCAAGAACCGTCTTGCTGCTGCCAGTGTTCGAGCCTAGCGCTCATGCGGCGAATTTCCTCATTCACTTCACTCCAAATAGGCATTTGCAGTCCTCCTGCCGCTTCAAGTCATAAGATGGATCTTTACATGATATGAACAACGCAACATTTTAATCTAAAAAATCCAATACTCATGTAGTATGGCGGAATTGTTAACTCCGTTGTTCGTGAAACAAGAAAAAACGCCAGTTTTCACTGACGTTTTACTTGTGTAGACCATTAGTTGTGATATGGAGGTGTAAAATCGTAGTGGCTTTGCGGCGCTTTAGGGACAAGCAGGCATCCAATCATATAGATAAGGGCTACAGTACCGAAACTGAACAAGGCGGCGATGATGACTAACAAGCGAATCATCGTTGCATTTAAACCAAGCCATTCTGCTAGTCCTCCGCATAGACCTGTTAATTTGCTGTCTGTTCTAGAACGGAATAATTTGTTCATGTGTATATGGCTCCTCTCCATTTTGCGATCTATGGCATGTCATTGTTTCGTTTTCATGTCTTTATTGTAACTCTTGCAAGGTACTGCGAAAACGGACCTATGACGGTTTTTGAAGCCGGACCTAAGGCGGGGAAGAGCCACTACGAAAGCCAAGAACCCCGCAATTTAGTCAGTAATCGCGGGGTTCGTTTTCATTATTGATGGGCTATGCCGATTAAGTTAGGAGATAGTTGAGCTGGCGAAGATGGGGCCGTAGTTCCGGAACGACATCAAGATAAGAGGTAAACACCTTGATGAGTGTTGGATTAGGAGTTTGGCGAACGCATTCCTCTTGTAACATTACGGTAACCTTCTGAAGCTCCTCGCGCACTTCTTCCGACTTTGACAGTTCGCTGATCTTGACGATCATTAGCGAAATCAACTGCTCAATCGTCGTCTGACGGGCAGGAGAATCACTCGGATTCAAATAGTTGAAATGTGTGTTGCTTTCAACAATGATGGGCTTCGGTGCTGTACGAATGAAATCGTCGATTAAGGCATCCAAGCGATCCACGATGAAAGACGCCAACTCGGACATCGGTAAGGCAATCACTTTCTGCTGGACATAAGCTAAGTATTCAATATGAATGCCTCGGAAAATGGCAACAATATCCCAAATGTAGGGCTCAATCTGTTTGCCGTATGTTTCGATTAACAGTTCGCGGCGCCAAGTATGCAACGCGGTTTTCTTCCGTTTCCATGCCGCGATGAATTGTTCATTGGTTGTAATGGGGAGTTCTCGGAAGTCAATCATGAACAGGTGATTCTCGACCGTATATTGCAGCTGGAATTCGATCTTCCGCCGCAGCTTCTCTTTGGGAGTCAGGCTCAATTGAGCAGCTCCACGATCAAGTGCTGCTGCTTGATCTAACAATGTCTGATGGCATGCGACGAAAGCGGCTGTAAACAATTCTTCTTTAGTAGCAAAAAATTTATAGATGCTGGCTTTAGCCATACCGCAAGCTTCAGCGATATCCTGCATGGATGCAGCGCTGTAACCTTTCGATCGGAACAGCTCGATGGCTGTATTGAGGATTTTGTCTTTTTTCGAGTCTACCATCGCGATCCCTCCACCCCCTATCTTGACATGAGTCAAGAGGAACGTCAATGTTTCTCATTGACGATAAAACTATCGAGTTCTATAATGAACTCATTGGTTTTAGACTTGAATAAGAGGAGGTGGCCGAGATCTTGCCTTAAGATTGATAGAGGTTAAGGTATCGGCAATCACATGAGAATAGCAGAAGGCATTGATATGTTGTCCTTAAATCTGGGACCTATGACGATTCATCCGACGATACTTTATGACAAGGAGTCCTGGGTATTAATCGATACTGGTATGCCCGGTTCTGCTCCTGCGATCCGGGAGTTAGCGAAGCAAGCAGGGGTCTTGAATGTCCCGCTGCGTTCCATTATTTTGACACATCAGGATATCGATCATGTAGGTGGACTGCCCGAGTTTCTCGCGGCTGAAGACGAATCTCCAATCGTGTATGCCCATGAAGACGACAAAGACGTCATCAATGGGGAGAAACCGATGATCAAGGTGAGCCCGGAGAGGCTGACTGCGCTCCTGGCTCAGCTGCCGGAAGTGATCCGTAACCAATTCGAGCAGACTTTTCTGTATCCGTCACACCCCAACGTGGAGAGCACGATCGCAGATGGAGAGACGCTGCCGATTGCAGGCGGCCTAACCGTCATTCATACGCCGGGACATACGCCCGGGCATGTCTGTTTATATCATCATGCGAGCAAAACGCTGATTGCCGGAGATGCCATGGTCGTCGACAATGGCGAATTAATGGGGCCGCGGGCAGCTGTTACGCCTGATATGCAAGATGCACTAAGATCGCTTAAGAAGCTGCTAGCCTTCGATATCGTGAACGTTATCTGTTATCATGGCGGGTATTTCCAAGGTGAAGTGAATAAACGGATTGCCGAATTGACTGAGCAGCCGTGATTCGTTTCATCGTCACACTTGCTTTGTCGCTTGTAGGAGGAACGTTATTCACGCTCATTCATTCTCCCTTACCGTGGCTCTTGGGACCGATGCTGTTTGCTTTCTTGGGAGCTCGTTTTTTGAAAAAGGTAAAGCCGCTTTGGCCTAGTTATTTGCGTGATACGGCACTGATTATTATAGGCTATTCTATAGGCTTAACATTCACGGTAAACACATTGCAAGAGATGGGAAAGCAGCTGCCCAGCATGATTTTAATGACCGTTTTGCTGCTGCTGTTCAGCGCGCTTATCGCCTATTGCATATCCAAGGTATCGGGCTTGGACCTGCCGACGGTGTTGATGGGGAGTATTCCAGGAGGATTGTCGCAGATGATCATCCTTGCAGAGGATACGAAAGGCATTGATCTCACCGTGATGACGTTCCTCCAAGTGTCTCGGTTGATGATAATTATTTTCTGCGTACCGCTACTTATATTTAGTCCATTGTTTGGCGGTGATCGATCGGCAATAGAGCAGATTGCAGGAGTAAGTGCGCGTTGGAGTGATCTTTTCCCGAATATTTTCTTGTTCGCTATTGTTTGTGTGATATGTGCGGTGATGGCGAAAAAGATTCGTTTTCCATCGGCTTTTTTGCTGGGGCCAATGATCGCCACAGCCGTGCTTCATCTTTCCGGTGTATCAGGTCCAGCTCTGCCGTCAGGTCTCCTAGACGTATCGCAACTATTAATAGGCACGTACGTTGGTTTACTCCTTCGTCCGGAAAGTTTAACACATAAAGTACGTATCATTGGGCTCGCGATCATAAGCGGCTGTGTGCTTATCTTAGGCTCGTTAGGTTTAAGCCTAATGCTCTCTAACATGCATGACGTTACGGCAGCGACTGCTTTTTTGGCTATGGCACCTGGAGGCATGGATCAAATGGGAATCATGGCCAAAGAGGTTCATGCGGATATTGCGATTGTCACCTGCTACCAAATATTCCGGACCTGGTTCATTTACTTCGCGGTTCCGCCGCTTCTGAGGCTTGCCTTTAAATATTTGATGCCAAGGGATAAAGTAGGGAATGAGCCGGTCCCCAGAAGCTGAAATTGGAAAATACAGGCTCCGTACAGGATTGAAGCCATCTTATTCTGTCAAGACTAGTTAGTATAACTTTTTTTAGCAGATGAGTGGTGAACATGAAAGATATTACTTTCAGAGCTCTGGCAGTCACAAATGAAATTGATTTAAACAAAATCGCAATTCATTGTAACATTCCCAAAAAATACACGTGGGAACAACCGTTAATCCTGAGGGGTGATCTTTTATCCTCGATCCTTCAGAAAGAAACGGATTCCTTACAACAAGTATTGGTATTTTCATTTGGAAGTGTTGTATTTGTTAATCACAAAAACAAGGATGAAATTACAGCTTTTTTGAAATTTATCCAAACCTTTGAGGCTGATCTGGAGCTTCAGCATGTGGATCGATATATGGACGATTACAGTCTGCATATTGAGGAAATCGAGAGCATGGAGTTGACAGACAAGTATGTAATAGTTGCCGAGTACCAGTCCTTTTACCCTGAACTCATCTCCACAGTGCTTGCCAAATCCGTAGCTCTGGAGAAAATTGAGGAACAACTTGGTGATATTCATGATGGTCTTGAAGGAATGATCGATCGATTAGAGAAAGGGAAGCTTCGCGTGGGCAATAAAGAATTGGCGAGAACCACAGCCAAAATCGTGCGCCATGAGTACAACACACTTGCCTACATCATGATTTTGGATAAACCTGATCTAACTTGGACGAATAGCATGGCCAGTGAATTTTATGATGGGATGATGGATTTCTTTGAACTGAATGATCGCTATAAAATTTTGAAAAGCAAAACAGACATTTTGTATCACATCCTTGAGGGATTTTCCAATATCAGTCATTCTATCCGAGGGTTATTCGTAGAGTGGATTGTCGTGATTCTAATTGTTATCGAAGTCGCGTTAACGGTATTACAAATTGTAGGCTGGCTTCCTTCCCATTAGGTAGGGATGAGCGAGTCTGGAGTGATAAAAAAGCCTAAGGAAATATTCATTTCCTTCAGGCTTTTTTATTTTGCTTAGGCAAATGCGGCCTTGCTCTCTGATTAGTGCTTTCGGTGGAAACTAGAGTACGTGATTTTATTGAAAAATATTGACATATTTTTAGTCGGGACATGATAAGATCAACCATGATAGGGATCTCGTTGGAGGTATGAGAATGAAAGCAATGGTCTATACGAAATACGGAACCAAAGACGTTCTTAACCTTGTTGAAGTAGAAAAACCAACCCCCAAAGACAATGAAGTCCTAGTCCGCGTTCATGCTGCGTCCGTCAATTCATGGGATTGGGATCTTATGCGAGGAATACCCTAAATGGTACGCCTTGGGGGGATTCTAAAGCCTAAATACAGCATTCTCGGAGCTGACATTGCTGGGATCGTAGAAGCGGTGGGACGAGAAGTCAAACAGTTTCAACCTGGCGATGAGGTGTTCGGGGACATATCAGGCAGTGGTTGGGGCGGATTCGCGGAGTTTGTTTCTGTTCGTGAAGACGTTTTGTCACACAAACCACCGCCTATGTCATTCGATCAAGCCGCAGCTCTCCCACAGGCGGGAGTCCTTGCTTTACAAGGCCTCCGTGATAAAGGAAAGATTCAGAAGGGGCAGAAAATTCTTGTCAATGGGGCAGGTGGAGGAGTAGGAACGATCGCTATACAATATGCCAAATCAATCGGGGCGAAAGTAGCAGCTGTCGATATCGGCTTGAAATTGGATATGCTTACATCGCTTGGCGCAGACGAGGTTATTGACTACACAATGAAAGATTTTACAAAAAACGGACAGCAGTATGATTTAATTCTTGATATAGTAGGAAATCGATCAATTTTCGATTACAAACGTGCAATAAGCCCATCAGGAGCGTATGTTATGGTAGGAGGCTCTATGTCTCGAATTTTTCAGGTTATGTGCCTGGGACCTTGGATTTCAATGACGGAGAAGAAGAACATGGGCATATTAGTCCATAAGCCAAATCAACATGATCAAAAGGAGTTGGGTAGACTTGTTGAGGCTGGAGCCATTACACCCATTATAGATAAGTACTATCCATTACGTGATCTCGCTGAAGCTCTTCAGCATTTGGGAGATGGTCATGTTAAAGGAAAAGTTGTGATCCGTGTAGTGGATTAAACAACTCTTCTGTTCCTGAAAAAGTGCATGATTAGATAGGCGGATTGAGGGAAATTCAAGCCAAGCTGCCACGCACCAATGCCGAGAAGCTGGTAGTCAATGACCAACTGACATTTCGCTGCCCGTGCCCGCGCATCCTCAAACCAGACGATATGTCTGCGTCCTTGCTCATCCCAATAGCCAAAATACGGCTGCTGATACTGCTCGGAGTATTGAATATTCACCTCATACCTAATAGCGGTATCTGTTGCTGATTTTACGGAAACGGCTTTGGCCGTTAGGGGGACATTCCCCTCCATGGTCCAGTCAAAACCATACCGCGGGACACCAAGAATAATTTTATGACGAGGCATGTGTTGGAGTGCATATTCAACCGTTTTTCTAATTTCATCGATCGGGCCAACAGGCCCAGGTCCTGAATGCGCTTCATGGAAATCATAGGCCATAATAAATACGAAGTTAACAGAGCTAGCAATCCCCCCATAATCATACCCGGGATGGTCAAGATCGGACCTTTTTACGGGTACCGCTACGGAAGTATAATAGCCATCTGGCTTTAATCTCTCATTCAAGGCTCTCAAAAAACCGGAATACAAGTCGCGTTCATCTGCTCTAATTCGCTCGAAATCGACATTGACTCCAGTGTAATTTTTCGTTTTCAGTAAGGTATAGATGTTATCGATTAAACGGTTTCGAAGTTCCGGAGACTGCAGCAATTGTTTCGTTATGTCGGAGCTGAACCCTCCTGGCGTTAAATTTGTTATTGTAGCAAGAGGCGCTACAAGGTGATCACGAGAAACTTTAATCACAAGATCATCATAAGGCAGTTCGCTCAGATTGCCGTCAGCCGTAATATGATATTCAAAAACACCAAAGTATGTATTCAGGTTTGCGAAGTTTTGAACTGTTTTCTGAATTTGTTCCGGCGTACTAGGTAAAATATAGCTTAGCCCTTCCTCCAAATACTTGGGCCGAGTCGGTAAGGTTAACCGCATTCCGACAGTCAAGGCATCGCTTTCCAGACCATTGGCGGTTTTCAGAAGTTGTGAGGGAACATAGCTGATGCTCGCGATAGAGGAAAGAGTGTCACCTTGTTGAACAATGTAGGTCGTCGTCGCCATTATGAGTGCTTGACCTGGTACGAGATCAGCTTCATTTAATCCGTTTACGGAGCGTATCGTATCAAGCGATACTTGATATTTTCTGGAAATTGTATAAAGTGAATCGCCAGATTTGACCGTATAAATAAACAAAGGGATCAGCCCCCTGACCGAATAACAACAATTTTTTTATAGGTATTCCGTTTCCAGCATGTTTAAGAACAAAATAGAGCTTTAAAACGGCAATATTGATAATTGATGATCTTTTCAAAACTGGGAATCATAATAAGTAATACGGTAACCAGAGGTGTACGAGTTGAATCAGATCCGATGCGATGAATCCCCAATGAAAGAACAGCTCAAAAAGCACATCCAAGAAATTTCTGATGCGCTCCATCATAGCTTACAAATCATAGATAATGAAAATCACTGCATGCTAAGCGATTTAGAGGCGATTCAAGAAAGGTTCAGGAGAGTTGAATCCATTGCCGCTTCCTTTTACATGCAATGTTATTTGTCAGCTTTCTCCATCCAATATTTGGACCTGTCTATTGCCGTTGATCATTTGTCGAAACGCCGCCATGGTGCGTTGATTGTCATCCAACGAAACGATCCTATCGGGGAACATCTTCATAATGGCATTCCAGTAGGAGCCAAAGTATCGTATTCCTTACTCGAATCGATCTTTTACCCTGGCAATCCCTTGCATGATGGGGCTGTGTTCATTAGTTATGATCAAATCGTTTCAGCAGCGAATGTCCTTCCCTTATCAGCCACTATCGTAGAAAATAAAAAATTAGGTACGCGGCATCGGGCGGCAATTGGCATTACGGAACGAACAGATGCTTTGGCTCTGGTTGTTTCGGAAGAAACCGGTCAAACTTCATTTGCCTACCAGGGCCAACTGCATCCGATCATCATGTCGGATATTATTGTTTAGATTTGTTTGTCAGTTGTAGAGGCGTTAATTCACTAGATCCCGAGGCATATATAACAAGAGAAGATGTAGCTGTTAGTACCTAAAAACTTTTTGCGGAAACCTGGATTGATAGAGTAGTAGACATCGGAAAATAGACCTACAAGGCTGTCGAGGATTGATTCTCGGCAGCCTTTTTCATGACCGAAAAAACGCGGTGATTCAACGGAATTCATACTTATTTTTAATTAGCTATAAAAAATTCGACTTGTTTCGCCGAAATTAAACATAGGATAATTTATCCTGTAAAAAAAAGGGAAAACATGACCCCTTACAACAATAAGAGAAACTTCGGAGGCTGGCAGAATGAAACTCACGCTGTACAAGAAACTTCTTTTTAGCTTTGTCATTGTTTTAGTGCTTCTTACGACAATCAGTATTACGTCTCAAATGCGGATGAAATCGATGGGTGACACCGCTAAACTAACGACGGATAAAGGACTTCCTTCCGTTATCTTACTGGGCAATTTGAACTATGATTTGAAAAGTCTCGACGATCAAATTCTCCGCATTCAATTTAATATGGAGGATAAGACGAAGCAAAACTTAAGTGGTACGGGCATGTTAGAGGAAGAGGCAACAACGACTCCTGCAGAGAGAGCTCAAACCTTATTTAATGATATTGAAAAGAAAATCAATCTTCTGGATGGGACTTTCCAGGATGAGAAAGATATCCAGATGCTTAAAGTATTCAAAGAGCAATGGACGCAGTACGCTACGGTTTTTCCTTCTACGCTGGAAGCTGCGCAAAAACACGGCGCTGAAGGTCTGGCTCTTATCCAGGTTGCGGATAGTAACTTGGGAAGCTGCTCGTTGCTAATAGAAATGTTCACCAAACGTATTCAGGAAAATGCGGAAGGATGGGCAACGGAGGTAGAGCATTCTTATCAGGATGGTATTAAGTGGAATACGGTTCTTAGTATTTTTGCAATCGTCTTAGGTTTACTTATCTCGTTCCTGATTGCTCGTCACGTCTCCAAACCGATCACGACGATGAGTGCAGCGGCAAGACGTATATCGGAAGGGGATCTTTCTGTGAGCTATACAGCTTTGAAACAGAAGGATGAAATCGGAGATCTCAGCGCTTCGTTTGCACAAATGACGGAGCATATGAGAAGTATGATCGAAGCTGTGAATGGACATGCGCAAAGCGTTGCTTCTTCTGCAGAACAACTTCGTATCAGCTCTATTGATATGCAGGAAGTATCCAATCACATCACTCAGACGGTGAAAGAAGTGGCTACAGGGGCGGATCAACAGACGCTAACGATGGAAGAAACTTCGCGCTCGATGGAAGAAGTGGGCAGCGGAATATATCGGATGGCCGAAAGTGCTTCTACGATTGCGGAGTCGATCGAATGGACCAAACAGCAGGCAGAAGCCGGTGGAACCTATGTGCAGAACACTGTTCAGCAAATGGAATCCATTCATGAATCTGTTACTCAAACAGATCAAGTAATGTCAATGTTGGAGAGAAAATCGCAAGAGATCGGGCATATTTTACAAGCTATTCAGGATATTGCCCAGCAAACGAATCTTCTGGCACTTAATGCTGCGATTGAAGCAGCCAGAGCTGGTGAGCAGGGACGCGGCTTTGCCGTCGTAGCTTCTGAAGTACGCAAGCTAGCCGAGCAATCCGGACAATTTTCAGGTGAGATTTCCGCGTTGCTGAGTGAAATTCAAACAACCGTACATGATTCGGGCGATGCTCTCAGTCAAGTCAAAAATGAAGTTCAAACAGGCATTGAGCTCGTGCAGAAAACGGAGCAAAACTTCGGTGAAATTTTGCAGTCTACTACACTTGTGGCGTCACAAATTCAGGAAATGGCCGCAACTTCCGAACAAATGTCGGCTGGTGCGCAAGAGATTACGGCATCTGTCCAACAAGTTGCTTCCATCGCTAAGAAAACAGCGGACTCTTCCCAGGACGTGTCAACTTCCGCTGTAAATCAGCTTGAGACTACAGGGGAAGTGAGAGTCGCAGCACAATCCTTATCGGAGATGGCAGAAGAACTGCAGCAGATCCTGGCTCGATTCAGTATCGCTTAGTCCCATACACATGGAAACCCCACAAACCCCACAAACCCTTGCGGTTTGTGGGGTTTTATTCGGAAGGACGCATAGTTCGTTTTTTTGCTAACAGTGCAATAAATTATTCAACCTTCGGTAAATATGACGTACTGTTGTCAGCTTTACTGTGCTATGCTATATAAGTTCATGTAGTTGATACGGAGACGGAGGACTAACAGAAATGGCAGACGCATTAAAAGATATGTACAATCAAGCGTTTCTCCAGGAATTCGCCAAAAAAGTTCACAGCGCCTACCCACCATTCGACGAGGAATCGTTCGTGGAGAAGGTTATGCATGCTGACTGGGTAGATTTAGCTTTGAAACAAAGGATGAGGAAAATTACGCTAACGCTCGGCGAGCATCTGCCGCCTTCTTTTAGCGAGGCGTTGGCCATTTTATATGCAATTGAAGATACTTGTATTGGCTTTCCTTATTTGTTTTTTCCTGATTTTGTGGAAGTATACGGTCAAAACGGCGAGCATTGGGAGCTGTCTATGCAAGCATTGGAAAGATTCACAACAAGATCTTCCGCTGAGTTTGCTGTGCGGCCGTTTATTTTGCATGATCCCGAACGCATGATACGACAGATGTCCGTTTGGGCAGATCATCCGAATGAGAATGTACGCAGGCTCGCTAGTGAAGGATGCCGTCCGCGTCTTCCTTGGGGACAATCGCTGCCGATGTTTAAGCAGGATCCTGCGCCGGTACTGGGCATTTTGGAGAAGCTGAAAGCCGATTCGTCGCTCTATGTTCGCAAAAGTGTCGCTAATAATTTGAACGATATTGCGAAGGATCATCCGGCGATCGTTCTGGAGACAGCTGCGCGTTGGAAGGGGGTCAATCCGGATACGGATTGGATCGTGAGGCACGGCTGCAGAACTTTGATTCGCCAAGCGACTCCGGAGGTGCTAGCCCTGTTTGGATATGCGGTGTCGCGGGATGACGATCCCATTGCGGATTACGCGGTGCTTATGGCTGAGCCGAACGAGCTGATGATTGGCGAGAATTGTGAACTTCGCTACGAAGTTCACGTACGGCTGGGTGAACCCGTTCATCTGCGTATCGAATACGGAATTGATTTTGTGAAATCAGGAGGGAAACATTCGCGGAAGTTGTTTCTCCTGTCGGATAAGACTGTACCTGGAGGAACACGGCTTGCAGCTGCTAGAACACATCGATGGGCCGATCTGACGACCCGCCGGCATTACCCTGGCAAGCATCGAATAGTTTTACTCGTGAACGGAAAGGAAGTCGCAGAGACCTCTTTAAATCTAACGTTGGGGAGCTAGGGAGTTGATTCCATGAGTCATTTTCACATCCAAAAAGTTGAGATTCTGGATACTCAATTATTGTTGCCTTTGGCAGAAGAGAGTGCTCGTGAAGGATTTCGCCATCTGGGCAGATTGATGAACGAGTATGCGAATGGGAGTAATCAATTTGATCAAGATGGAGAAGCTCTTTTCATTGCCAAACTGGGCAGTGATATTGTCGGGGTCTGCGGATTGAACCGGGATCATTACACCAATGGCGCAGATGTCGGCCGTGTTCGACGGCTTTATGTCATGCCAAGTGTGCGCAGATTTGGAATTGGGCGAATGTTACTGGCGTCTGTCATTGCGGAAGCGAGAAAAAGTTATCACCTCCTTGTGCTAAAAACGGATAACCATCAAGCTGATGTTTTTTATCGTTCACTCGGTTTTTCCATGAACTCGGATTCGGATCATCATACGCACTTCCTAGTATTAAATGTGACTAACGAATATTGAATGGACTGGAGATTAGGAATGAATTCTTCTTTGTTTCGAAATCGTGCGTTTATCATTTTGATGATTGGTGAAGCCATCCAAGGCGGAGGCATCTGGACTAGCATCATTGCCAATTTGCAATTCATGCAAAGCCACGTTCCGTCTGACTTAGGCAAAAGTTTAATCCTGATGTGCGGGTTATTTCTTGGTGTGCTCATTTCACCGCAAGCAGGCGTTTGGGCCGACCGCTATGATAAGAAAAAAATCCTGCTCATATCAGGGATCGTTCGTTGTTTTGCTCCGATTTGTATGTTCGCTGCTTTATATTACCAATCTGTCGCAATCATGTTATTGTCAGTGGTCATTATGCAGTTAGCCGCGACAGTCTATATGCCAACCGTGCAAGCAGCACTGCCAGCAGTCGTTTCAGCATCCGATCTGCTGAAGGCGAATACCGTTAATTTCAACGTGACTACAATAGCAAGGATTGGCGGTACAGCTGTCGCGGGCATTCTGGTCGCCGTCATGAATTTATACACGGTGTACGCATTGTCGCTTGTATTTTACGCGATTCTAGTTCTGCTCATTACGCAGTTGAAGATTACAAATATTACGGATTCTACGATTGTTAAAAAGAAGGAGAAAATCCGCTTCTCCGAGCTGTTTCCGTTCATCCGACAAGAGCCTGCTGTCCTTATAGCACTTATCAATAGCGGTATTATCACTTTGTTCTTGGGTGGTTTCAATTTGCTTGTCCTTAAATTTAGTCAAGTCCAACATAAGCCGGAACTGATGGGATGGATTTATTCCATTGAAGGTATGAGCATTTTAATCGTAGGTTTATTTGCCAAACGGGTGATCGGAAAGCGAAATCTGGTAACCAGCTCTACACTATTTATGTTACTATTTGCGATTTCATTTGCTGGCATGTCCTTTAGCGAGAATACCTCTGCCGTGCTTGGTTCTTTTGTTCTATTCGGCTGTGCCGTCGCTTTTTTCTTTCCAATGGTATCGACTCTTTTTCAAATCAAAGTCCCGCAAGACGTGCAAGGCCGTTTTTTCTCATTTCGAGGCATGCTTGATCGCGTAATGTTTCAGGTTGCGCTGCTTGCGACGGGTGCATGTCTGGATTGGTTCGGGATTTCAACTTATCTATTAACATTGGCCGTCCTTACAATTGCAAGTGGTATCTTAACCTTGATTTTGGCCAAACAAAAGTCTGTGGACGTACGGCAGCCCGTCATTCGAGAAACGGTTGAAGGTTAAGCGAAATTGCTGCTTTACCCAATAATAGAGAGTTGTACGAAATGAAGCAATTATAGTATATTTTAGTCATCATTCAAAAGGTCATTGTACCTTTCGGGGCTAGGGGGGTACATCTTGAAGTCGGAAATATTCATTCACATACTTAGAAATGAACTTGTTGTTGCGCTTGGCTGTACAGAGCCAGTTGCGATTGCGTTAGCAGCAGCCAAGGCAAGGACTTATATTAATGGTCCAATAGACAAAATTACGGTGTATGCTAGTGCAGGCATCATAAAGAATGCATTAGCCGTCGGCATACCCGGCACGGGTCAGACAGGGATCGACTTTGTAGCTGCGCTAGGGGCGATTGCCGGCAATGCGGAGAAACAATTAGAAGTACTCGCCGATATTGATCCAGCCGCCATTTCCGAGGCTCGGACAATGGTGGATGAGGGTATTTCTGTGGTTCATCTCGCTGATACACCAACCAAACTATACATTGAAGTCAAGATTGAAGCCGAGCAAAGGTACGCAAAGGTTGTCATTACAGATAACCATACGAATATTACGTTGATAGAAGTCGATGGGAAGATCGTGGATACTGGAGGCTGTGCAAACGCGAGCTTTAAGAGCTCTAAGGAGGACCGGAATTCGCTAACGATCGATTCGATTGTTGATTTCGTGAATTCTGTTGAACTTGAAGAGCTCAGTTTGGTCAAACAAAGCATAGAATTGAATCGCAAGGCAGGTTTAGACGGCTTAACACATTCGTACGGACTTGAGGTCGGGAAGACGATAAAAGAAAACGTGCAGCGAGGAATTTTATCCGATGATCTCATTTCCCATGCGATGGCGCTCGCGGCAGCAGGTTCGGATGCTCGTATGGCTGGTTCCACGATGCCTGTCATGGCGAATTCAGGAAGCGGCAATCAAGGGATTGCCGCGACGAATCCTGTCATCGCGGCTGCAGAAAGACTCGGCGCCTCTGAGGAGCAACTCATTCGCGCGGTTGCGCTTAGCCATTTGGTTACGATTCATATCAAATCGAAGTTTGGGCGATTATCCGCGTTATGCGGAGTGACCGTATCGGGTACGGGCGCTAGCTGCGGAATAACCTATCTGCTTGGCGGAGGGAAACCCGAGATCCGGGCTGCAATCCAGAACATGCTTGGCAATGTGACCGGGATGATGTGCGATGGGGCGAAGGGCGGCTGCGCTATGAAAGTTGCGACTTGCACAAGCGCGGCGGTACAATCTGCGCTTCTGGCGTCAAAAGGGAAGTCCATATCCTCGACCAATGGATTCATTGAAAATGACGCCGAGAAGACTATCGATAACTTCTGTCGGATCGGGAATGAGGCAACGTCGGAGATGGATAAACTTGTTCTCGAAATGATGTTAAATAAAGAATTATAAGCAATTAGGATCGACTTATATTGTATGTTTTGAACGGTAAGGACTTGGGGATTAAGCCTCAAGTCCTTTTTTTGCGACCTTTATCAGGATGATCTCCCGAAGTGTATAGGTACAGCTTGAAGCTGGTCTCTATTCGTAGAGCGTGTATGGCGACATCTTGAGTCGGATCAACACCCCTAAATTTGTAATGCTGTATGTTGTTGCCACATACAGCGCGTAAAAGGAAGAGGAGGTTATCTTGAAACATGAAGAAAAAAGTACAGGCTCTAATCTGCATTTGTTCCCTCGGAATCATGGGGATGGCTGTTCCGGTCAGCGCACAATCTTTATCCCAGGGTACGCAAAGTGATCAAGTATTGGATATGCAAGAGAGATTAAGCGCACTTGGCTACTTTCATGCAGGAATTACTGGCTATTATGGGAGCCAAACGAAGAATGCTGTTAAGAAATTTCAAGCCAGCTACGGCTTGACGGTTGATGGTGAAGCTGACTCACTGACATTGTCGAAGTTAAAAAAATCGATTTCCCCCAAACACTCAGTGCTGGACGAGCTGGCACGAATCATTCATTCTGAAGCTCGGGGTGAATCCTTCTTGGGTCAAGTTGCCGTGGGAGCTGTCATTCTGAATCGTGTTCAATCCGAACAGTTTCCAGATTCCATCACGGAGGTCATTCATCAACCTGGTCAGTTTTCATCCGTAGATGATGGTCAGTTTGCTCTTCAACCTAATGAAACAGCTTACCGTGCGGCAGCAGCCGCTTTGAATGGTATGGATCCAACAACAGGAGCTCTTTATTTTTATAATCCGGTCACGGCTAAAGCATCTTGGAGTAAAAGCAGAATTAAGAAGATTACGATTGGTCATCACGCGTTTACCATCTAGACCCTATAAGGCTGCCTTGTGCAGTCTTTTTTTAGTAGGAGTAAATCGCTTACTTAACTCGTGTTATACTCTGAAAGTAGATAAATAACATTTTGCTTGCAACTTATTAAAAATAAGTTATAATATAAATTGTAACAAATTAAATTACAGAATGTGAGAGTGAAACCATGGCAACTGTACTTTACATTACGGCAAACCCAAATGATCACCAAGCTTCCTATAGCATGGCGGTGGGCAAAGAATTTATCGAAACATACCGTGAAACAAATCCTGGTGACGAAGTTATCCATATTGATTTGTTCAAAACGAACATTCCACAAATCGATGGGGATGTATTGAGCGGCTGGGGTAAACTTGGCTCTGGAACTGAATTCAGCGCACTAACAGCTGATGAGCAAGCTAAAATCGCGCGTCTTGGTGAAATCGTGGATCAATACATATCCGCTGACAAATACGTGTACGTTTCACCAATGTGGAACTTCTCCTTCCCTCCAGTTATGAAAGCTTACATCGATGCGATCTGTGCAGCTGGTAAAACGTTCAAATACACAGCTGAAGGCCCTGTTGGTTTGCTGAACAACAAAAAAGCACTTCACATCCAAGCTTCTGGCGGCGTATACTCAGAAGGTCCAGCAGTTGGGTTCGAGTCTGGTCACAGCTACTTGAAAAAAATCATGATGTTCACTGGCGTACCTAGCTTCGAAGGCATCTTCGTTGAAGGTATGGCTGCTGCACCTGATAAAGCTGCTGAAATCAAAGCAAATGCGATCGTTAAAGCGAAAGAAGTTGCAAAGCAATTCTAAGATTTATACTTTATATCGAAACAGCGCATCTTTTCAGATGCGCTGTTTTTCTATTTCGGTTGAGGGTATTTCGTACTTTAAAGTTGCTGAAAGTCATCGCGGAACTGATGATAATCGGATACGCGGCATTCCAACTTGAGACGAGTCCCGTCAGGCTCATAGTTCGTTGACTGAATATGGGCATGCTCATTGAAATAGGCTACTAATCGACTTTGCCCATATGGAATTAATATTTCGCATGCCATGTAATTGTGGAAGATACGGTCGCGAATCAACTGAGTGAGCTCTTCCATGCCGCTTTGCTGTCTAGCAGAAAGGTAGACGAGATCCTTTTCTACTCGAGGGTAGGCATGATCCGTCAGATCAGCTTTGTTGTAGGCAAAAATCATGGGAATATGGTCAGCGCCCAGCTCTTTCAACGTGTCATTGGTCACTTGAATATGCTTTTCGTACTCGGGATTAGAGATGTCTACGACTTGAATTAACAGATCAGCTTCGGAGACTTCCTCCAAAGTAGAGCGAAATGCTTTAATTAAATGGTGGGGAAGTTGGCTAACAAACCCTACCGTATCTGTTAACAGAAATGTTTTACGGTCGGGCAAGGTGATGCTGCGAACAGAGGTCTCCAGCGTGGCGAACAACATGTCTTTGGTAAAGACTTGTTTATGTTGCTTATCCGCTCGCGGATTGTACTGTTCGATCATGGCATTCATCAAACTTGATTTCCCGGCATTCGTATAGCCAACGACGCAAATAACCGGCACCTCGTTTTTGCGCCGCTGCTTCCGTTGTGTTTGGCGCCGGCCAACGAGTTTCTCTAACTCGGATTGTAAAGCTGCGATACGATCTTCGATTTTACGACGGTCAAGTTCGAGCTTCGTTTCACCTGAACCCCGATTTTTCAAACCGGCTCCGCCACCTTGGCGTCCTAAAGACTCACGCAGTCCGACAAGTCTGGGAAGCATGTAGTGGAGCTCCGCGACCTCAACTTGGAGCTGTGCTTCCCGTGTTTGAGCGCGCTCCCCGAAAATATCCAGAATCAAGATCGTTCTGTCAATGACTTTGCAGTCAAGGGAGGATTCCAGGTTTCGAATCTGAGAAGGAGTTAATTCATCATTACATATGACCACCGATGCGCCCTTATCGGCGATTAGAACGGCTAACTCTTGAATTTTTCCCGTTCCGATATAGTGGGAGGGATTCACACGCGTAACTTTCTGTGATAGCTCGCCAACCACTTCAACGTGGCAGGCTTCAGCCAGGTTGCTTAATTCCTCCATCGAATAAGCAAAATCCGATCGGTTCCATAGATGGACACCGACAATAATCGCTTTCTCTTTCTGTTGTTCCATAGGTCATCATCCTTTCAAGTTGGGTAGTAAAAAGAAACAACACAAGCAGAGGGCTTGTGTTGTCAGTGGTTGAGAGGACGTTGACTATCTTAGTGAATACAAGAAAACAAACAACAGTTAGCGAGAAGGATACTTCATCTTCCTACAACTGAGCATCTTGATTCACAGATAGGTGCAACAAATCAGGGTTATAAATGGACAGACTTATCCTGAGTCCTCTGTACACAGACAGAATCTTGAGCGCTATTCAATTAGCCGCGCAAAGATCTAACTCGGATAAAATCTATCACACGTAACCCCTCCGTTCGTTTTAATTATTATCAGATTACCACAAGGACAACCTGCTTAGCATCATGAAGGAATCATTATAATTATTTTTTATTGGTTGACGCAATAAAACAGTTGTTTTGACAAGCTGCAGCGACTCATGATACGTTACTTTTCAAGTCGGTACATCTTAAGGAAGCGAGTGATTGTATCCCATGTATGAACAAAAGACGAAGGAAAACGATACAAGCGTTTTAGCGTTTATTGAGGATGTCGATAGTCCCAAGAAACGTGAAGACGCCTATAAGCTTCTGGATATCTTTACGGAAACATCCGGCTATCCCGCGAAGATGTGGGGGACGAGCATCATAGGGTTTGGATCCTATCACTACAAATATGCCAGCGGACATGAAGGCGATGCGCTGCTTGTCGGATTTTCGCCAAGGAAAGGCAAAATTAGTTTGTACTTCGCAACAGGTGACTCGCAGCGGGAATCACTTTTGCAGGATTTAGGAAAACATACGACCGGGAAAGCCTGCGTCTACATTAATAAAGTGGATGACATCCAAGTTGATGTCTTAAAGTCGTTAATTAAGCAGTCGATACAGTTCCTGAAGGAGACATATCCTGATTAAAATAACAAGGGATGGAGCCCGTTATAGCGGTGCTCCATCCCTTGTTTATTGGAAACTGTCGACCGAAAAAAGACTTTTCCCCTGCATTTTTGTCCTTCGCTCGGGTTTTCCACCCTGTCGATTTCCTATAAGCTTAGTCTTGTAAACAATTTAGCTCAGAAAGGTTAGCTGCAGAGGTCGGACTGGAGGGGGATAGTAATGGAACTGGTGACCGCCAGAATCACAAACGAAAAAGAAAAGCCGTTACACAGGCAGATAAGGAGGATTTGGAAATATAAGCTGCTGTATGTTCTGTTAGTTCCAGCATTCTTATGGGTCCTCATTTTTGATTATCTTCCGCTTTACGGGGTTAGTATTGCTTTTATGGATTACAACGCAATACAGGGTTTTTCGGGCAGCCATTGGGCAGGTTTCAAATATTTTCAGATGCTGTTTGAATCGGAGATGTTTCTGAACGCGTTCAAAAACACACTGCTCATTAGCTTGTACAAAATGATAAGTGGTTTTTTATGCCCTATTTTGCTAGCGCTTGCATTAAATGAAGTACGAGTTGCCTGGTTCAAAAAATCGCTCCAAACCGCCGTCTATTTGCCAAGGTTCGTTTCCTGGGTCGTTTATGGGGGGATTATCACATTGCTCCTATCGCCGGAAACAGGAGTTATTAATAAAATCATTGCGTTTTTCGGAGGCGATCCGGCTTATTTGCTTGTTGAACCCGCGTATTTTCGAACGATCCTGGTAGTCACGGATGCCATGAAGGAAATGGGATGGGCGGCTATCATCTATATTGCGGCAATCGCCGGACTCAACCCGGAAGTGTACGAAGCAGCCATTATGGACGGTGCGACACGGTTTCAGCGTATTGTTCACGTTACCTTGCCAGGCATCACAGGAACAATCATTGTCATTTTCATCCTTCGGACAGGATATATCATGAGCGCAGGGCTTGATCAAGTCATCAACTTGTACAATCCGATGGTTTTTGAAGTCGGAGATATTCTGGATACATACATTTACCGTGTTGGCATAGAGCAGTTCAATCTTAGCCTTGCTGCTGCAGCAGACGTTATCAAAGGTGTAATTGGCCTTGTATTGATGGTTGCCGCCAATCAGATGGCCAAACAGTTCAATGATTCCGGCATTTTCTGATAAAAGGGGAAGAGTACCGATGAAGCTAACGATAGGCGAGAACGTTTTTGTCGCCACGAATTATTTGATATTAACGATCATTACCATCGTCATTGTCATCCCTTTTTGGTATGTAATTTGCGTATCTGTGACTCCTTATCATATTTTCAGTGAAAAGGACGGTTTGATTTTATTTCCAACTTCGTTCAGTTTGGAGTACTACACGTATTTACTGAAGGAAGGATCGCTAATTTTTGCGGCTTATGGTAATACGATTCGCAATACGGCAGGAGGCGTCCTGCTCGCTTTGTTCCTTACGACTACAGCTGCTTACGCGCTTGCGGAGAAGAAATTGCCCGGGCGCAGAATCTTTATGCTTTACTTCATCTTCACCATGTTGTTTAAAGGGGGGATGATTCCCACCTATATTACGATCAAACAGTTGGGATTGTTGAACACCAATTATGTACTAATTTTGGTCATGGCTTATAGCGCTTTCAGTATGATCATCATGAAATCATTCTTTGAAAGTATTCCCGAAAGCTTACGTGAATCCGCTTCCATGGACGGGGCATCCGAATTTAGAGTCCTATGGCAGATTGTCCTGCCGCTATCTAAGCCGGTTATCGCAACGATAGGGCTGCTCTATTTGGTTGTTTACTGGAACGATTTCTTCAATGCCATGTTGTATGTCACGGATTGGCACAAAGCGCCTGTACAGCTCGTATTACGCACTATTATTGCCAGTTCCAGCCTTCCGCCGGAGCTGCTTGAAGCAGCAGGGTCTACGCCGCCGCCTACCATAGGCATCCAAATGGCTGCAATTGTGATTGTTGCGCTGCCAATGATGCTGGTTTACCCGTTTATTCAAAAACATTTTGAACAGGGGATGCTGATTGGTTCTGTAAAGGGATAGAAATATACGATTAACTCAAGTCTAGGAGGTCATGTCAACATGTCAAATCAAGGTAAAGTTTGGTCGTACAGCGCAATTGCCGCCATACTGGCAGTGAGCGTAACGCTTGCAGGATGTAGTAAAGCTGTCGATCCGGTTGCTGCGACGACTACACCAACAGGAATCGCTGGTTCAGCCGCGCCAACAAGTGATGAGCCGTATGAACTGAAATGGCTAAAAGGACAAGATATATCCAAGCCTTATGATCCTTCGAAAGATCTCATCATGCACACCATAGAGAAGAAACTGAACATTAAAATCGTTCCGGAAATGGTCGATGTCCAACAGTATAAAACGAAGTTGAATCTGAAGATGTCGAGCGGAGACATACCCGATGTGGTACGGATTGATTTTGCCGATGATTTCCAAAAGTATGCCCAACAAGGCGCTTTTTACGATCTTACGAATCTTATTAATGAAAAAGATACCCCGAATATTCTCAAGGAGGTACCCAAAGAGGTTTTCGAGCAGGCAAAAGTAAACGGTAAAATATACGGTATTCCTTATCAAGGAGGTCCAGGAGCAGGATATCGCTGGAATCTAGTCCTGCGAAAGGATTATTTGGAAAGTGCAGGCGCTCAGGTACCCAAGACACTTGATGAGTATGATAACCTGCTCAAAAAAATCAAAGCGGCTAAGCCGGATGTTATCCCGTTAGGCGGCTATACGGCGCAAATCGGCCAGCAGAAATATGCCAATAACTCTTTTGACCATATTTTTGGTGCTTTTGGCGTAACTCCGGGTTATTTTACTGAGAAGAACGGTACATTCAGCAATTATGATATCAATCCGAAAATGAAAGAAGCCCTGCTTTATTTGCAGAAAATGTATGCGGAAGGACTCATCGATAAAGAATTCGCGACCATTAAAGAAGAGCAGCTGCGCGCGAAACTGTTCAGTGGAAAACTATTTTCGTGGATGGGTTGGTGGTCAACGCCAAATGACTATGACACCCAAGTGGAAACCAATGAGCTCAAGAAAACCGGGAAGCTCGCTTCAGACGGGAAGTTGCCGGATCAGTCCTTTCAACCTCTTAAATATTTGACTTTGACGGACTCCATTGTAGGCTCGGATGGTAAAGCCGTAGCGCCGGCTGGGGCGCCTTTCGGACAAATGCACGCCATCAGCGCGAAAACGAAAGATCCTAAAAAGGTTCTATCCGTCATCGAAAATTCGTTGTCTTTGGAGAACCAAATGTTAACCGTATGGGGCATAGAAGGAGAAGACTACAAAATCGATAACGGCAAGATGAAGCTGATTACCGATTTGCTCGATCCTAAGACACAACAAGATAAGAACGGGAATTTCCGTGGTGTTCAAAGCTATCTGTTCGCCCCAGGTTTAAAGGGCTGGCCTCGATATTTGGAGTCGCTGCCGCTTAGACAATCGCAGGCTTTGGATGTAGCCATCAACAATAAATTCCAAATTACGGATGCCTCCAATTATTTGGATTCGCCTACGAAAATCGCTAAACTTGTAGAACTGAACACAATGCGGGATTCCGTTTTTACACAAATTATAATGGGCGCCGACGGCAAGAAATTCGATGAATTTGTGGAAAAATGGAAATCACAAGGCGGTACTCAAATCCTAAGTGAATTAGAGGCTTCTTTTAAGAAAAAATCAGGCAAGTAGAACAACAACCAACATGTGCAGGACGGTGCTGATCATTTGGTGTATGATTAAGCTATAGTCGAACCGCAGCTGAATTGCTGAAGCCCCTCTTCAGGTGTAAACAGATGGGGCTTCTGCAATAACACCGGTGAAAAAGGGTAGGTTTGGATGGCTATTCGGATACGAAAACAAAGAGGCAGCTCAAGGTTATTGTCCAGGCTCAGTCTTCCGATATTTGCATTGATCGTCACGTTCATCGCACTATTTGCGGCAGCAGCCAGTTACATCCTCATCCGCGTGCAGAACGACCATTCCGTCAAAATGGCGGAACAATCCATGAAATTCGTTTATAGAAATATTGAATATCAATTTGATACGATGAATAACGTTGCGGCATTTGTATTAAGCAATCAATCCATTGAAAATTTACTAATGAATACCTATCAACAGCCTTACGAAGCAGCAGACGATTACTACACCTTGCAGACGAATTTGCAGAATCTGTCTTTATTGTCTCTCCTGAACGATTTCGGCTCAGTCAATATCGCTCAGCAATCATACGTCGTATCCGTTATATTGGAACCGGAGAGCGGGCTTTATGCGATGGCTCCGGATCATTTTTATCCGACTACAGGGATTTATAAAAATAACGATTTGCTAAATCAAGGATGGTATCAAAATCTGAGCAGCGGGAAACAACAGAATGTTTGGTGGGGTCAAAAGACGGATTCAAACCTAGCCATGATCTATTCCGCAAGGAAAAAAGCAAGCCTCAAAGACGGCCGAAGCATCAGTACTGTGATTGTCGGTGCGGATACCCGCAGCGTGAAAGGCGTGTTCGATAATGCGCCATTAGATCAGGGCTTTCATCTGCTGCTTGACGAAAACAATCGTGTCATTTATGGCGAGCGCCATGACTTTCTCTCGAATGCCGGAGAACTGCCTTATGTTCATCAATTAAAAGGAGCCGAAGGCTCCATCGAAACGAAAATAGATGGCGAAACCTATAGAGTCATGTTCGAGACGCTGAAGAATGGATGGAAGCTTCTCGCCGTAGCTCCCAGCAGTCATTTCAGCAGATACACTTTTGCCATTTCGGCAATTGGCGCAGCCACAGCAGCAGCGGCCTTACTCATTGCGGGGATATGGCTCCGAAGAATCGTCGTGAGGGTCACTGTCCCTATCACGAAACTGGTAACAGCCATACAGCGCCCGGAAGTTGTGGAGTTCAAAGTACCGCTTCCGTCACAAAGAACGGGGATCTATGAAGTTGACGAGCTGAACCAGAAGTTCACATCTATGCTCGTAACAATTCATCGCCTGATCGAAAAGTCGTTTACCGAAGAAATAGAACGTCGTCAGCTTCAATTGGAGTTGTTACATGCCCAAATCAATCCCCATTTCCTATACAACACCTTGGATTTAATTAACTGCAGGGCCATTATGACAGGAGATCGGGAGACGAGTCAGGTTGTGCGTTCGCTTGCCAACGTATTTCGCTACGGCTTGAATCGGGGGCAAACCTTGATTTCCTTGGAAGATGAGATCAAGCAAGTTGAAGCCTATCTCCATATTCAGCAGATGATGATCGACGATTTGACCTTTGATATCCAATTACCGAGTGAACTTCGGTCCGCATCTGTCGTTCATCTTATTTTGCAACCGTTAGCAGAAAACGCTATCATTCACGGATTTGCTGAACGCAAGACGGGCTGTCGAATTGTCATTTCCGCTAGATTAGAACAGGGAGAGCTTGCAATCAGAGTGGAAGATAACGGCCGTGGCTGTGATGCGGATAAGATGAATCGTATGCTTGGGCAGCATTTTGTACGAGACGAACAATTTTCAATAGAAGCAGGAAGCGGGTACGGCACCATGAATGTACACAGGAGAATCCAATTGTTTGTTGGAGACGGATATGGTTTGCGGTATTTAAAAGTTTCAGAGGGTACAGGCACCAGCGTCGAAGTTGTTATGCCTTATCGTCCGGAACGAGTTGCAGCAAGAAAGGAGGCTTCGAATGTTTAAGTTGTTAATTGCCGAAGATGTGAAAATCGTGCGGGAGACCTTGGTCCGTGCCATTCGTTGGGAGGATTTAGATATCCATCTGCTAGGTGCTGTTGAGAATGGGCAAGAGGCGCTTGACTGGTTAGATCGGGAGAAGCCGGATCTTCTGTTGACAGATATTGGCATGCCCAAGATGAATGGATTGGAATTGATTGAGATTATCAAATCCCGTAATCCGGATATCCGCTGTATCATTTTATCAGGGCTGAACGAATTTGAGCATGCCAGACAGGCGATTAAGCTGCAAGTGCTGGACTATGTTCTGAAGCCGATTGATCCGGATGCCATTGAGAAAGTACTTACAAATGCGGTTGACGTACTACGCAAAGAGAGGGAAGAACGTCTCGCGCTTAGGATCGCAGAGAAAGCAGCCAAAGAATCGCTTCCCAATTTGACTGAAACCTTGCTTCATAGAGAATGGAGCGGTAATTTAAAAAAGAAGAAGCTGGTTGAGCAGGCAATCCAGTATATGAAAGATGGATATATGCGCAAGGAGTTGTCTTTGTCGGATGTAGCGGATGCCGTAGGGTTAAGCGAAAAATATCTAAACCTTCTGGTTAAAGAAGTAACAGGGGTTACAATGAACCATGCCATTATTCGTCTTCGTATGGAAGAGGCGGCAAGGCTTCTGAAGGATCCAGCCATTAAAATTTATGAAGTCTGCGACAGAATCGGGTATACAGATCAGGATCATTTCAGGGAGAGTTTTAAGAAGCAGTATGGGGCCACGCCATCAGAGTATCGGAACAAGTTTTTATAACGTTGCACCCACTAGTTGTTTTCCCCACATATTCAGTTCATTATTCAGCGAATAGAAGGATAGAGTGAAATATGAGAATGATCGTTAAAAAAAATTCTTTACTGTTCGTTCTCAATGTGCTAAGATACTTTCAGTAAGGACGACGTCATCCTGTTTCAAAAAAAGAAACAGAGCGTGACTGTTTTTTTTAATAATTTAAGAACGATCATTCTTAAAAAATTATTTTCTAAAGGAGAGATACAAAATGGGAAAATTGAATGGGAAAGTTGCTTTAATTACGGGTGGAAGCAGCGGAATTGGTTATGAAACAGCGAAATTATATGTGGCCGAAGGTGCGAAGGTGGTTATTACCGGTCGTAATCAGGAAGCGTTGAACGCGGCAGTAGAAAAGCTTGGTGCATCTAACGTTCTTGCCGTTCAGGCAGATGCGACTGATCCAACAAGTGCAGAAGAAGCTGTATCCAAAGCGGTCGAGACATTCGGTCATCTAGACGTTGTTTTCGCGAATGCAGGTATTTCCGGTTATACGCCTGTTGGAGGTACCGAACTTACTCTTTTTGAGAAAATTATGCAAGTAAACGTGACTGGCGTATTTTTCACCGTTCAAGCTGCTTTACCTTATCTGAAATCAGGAGCTTCTGTGATCTTAAACGGCTCCGTGCTTGCCAAAGGAGGAAGTCCGGGTTATGCAGCTTATGCCGCAAGCAAAGGTGCAGTGACCAGTTTGGCCAGAGTGTTCGTTTCTGAATTATCCCCACTCGGTATCCGAGTAAACACGATCGTCCCAGGAGCTACTCGGACGCCAATTTGGGGTCAACCAGAAGGCTTGTCAAAAGTTGAAGCCGCGTTAGCGCCTAAGATTCCAATGAATCGCTTAGGCGAACCCGTGGAGATCGCCAATGTGGCTTTGTTCCTGGCTTCTGAAGATTCTTCCTTTGTTCAGGGGGCAGAAATTAGCGTAGATGGTGGCGCGGGATCATCCCCGATGGGCGCTCCTGCTTATCGTCAGGCTTAATTGTATTGATTTTTAAAAATGAGTTTGTTATACTTTATTTAAATTTTCAAGAGTGGAGTTGAAGGCATAATGTAGGTTTTCTTGCTAACGGTAAAACATTAAAGCGATTTTTCGCATGTTTTATTTCGTATGCAAGAAAGTTACATTATCTTTCACTCAAACGATACAAGATATCCTTATTTAACTCCGTCCAGGGGTTAATTAACTGTATTTATTTGAGCTACAAGAATGTAACTTTCTTGTAGCTTTTATTTTTTTATACAGGAGGATCTGTCTATGTCATTAATAAACGTTACAAACTTGACGTTCGCTTATGAAGGAAGTTACGATAACATATTTGAAAACGTCAATTTCCAAATCGATACCGATTGGAAATTAGGCTTTACAGGAAGAAACGGCCGAGGGAAGACAACGTTTCTCAACCTGTTGCTTGGTAAGTTTGAATACAGTGGATACATTTCCGCTAATGTAAGCTTTGAATATTTCCCGTTCCCCGTTGAGAACAAAAGCAATAATACGATAGATGTCATCAATGACATTTATCCCGACTATATCCACTGGCAGTTAATGCGCGAGCTTTCTCTTTTAAAGGTTTCAGAGGATGTTTTGTACCGGCCATTTGATTCCTTATCCAACGGAGAGCAAACAAAAGTATTGCTGGCTACGTTGTTCATCAAAGAGAACAGTTTTCTTTTAATTGATGAGCCGACCAATCATCTCGATATGAAAGCAAGAAAACTCGTTAGCGATTATCTTAAATCGAAAAGTGGATTTATCTTGGTATCGCATGACAGATCCTTTCTAGATAACTGTGTAGATCACATTTTATCCATCAATAAGACCAACATAGAAATTCAAAAAGGCAACTTTTCAAGCTGGTGGGAAAATAAGTCGCGGCAAGATCACTTCGAGCTGGCTGAGAACGAAAAACTTAGAAAAGACATTAAACGATTGTCAGATTCCGCTAAACGGACGGGTAACTGGTCGCACGAAGTGGAAAAAACAAAAAACGGAACAAGAAACTCCGGTTCCAAGGTTGATAAAGGCTATATTGGCCATAAAGCTGCTAAAATGATGAAACGATCTAAAGCCATTGAGCAAAGACAGCATTCGGCTATCCAAGAGAAGTCGAAACTCCTCAAAAATATCGAGAGCTCAGAAAGCTTAGAGATTTCGCAGCTTGCTTTTCACAAAAACCAGCTGGTTGAGCTTGACCATGTGTCCATTTATTACGGTGAGAAGACCGTATGCTCAAATCTAAGTTTCACGATTGAGCAAGGTGATCGTATTGCGCTTTCAGGTCAAAATGGCTCTGGAAAATCAAGTATCATCAAACTAATTTGCGGCGAGGATATGAATTTCACAGGCAACATTCGAAAGGACAGCCAGTTAAAAATATCCTACGTGTCCCAAGACACATCGCACCTTCAGGGAAATCTATCTGACTATGCTGCCGAATGTGGGATTGATGAAAGTCTTTTTAAATCCATTTTAAGAAAGCTGGATTTTTCCAGAATTCAATTTGACAAGGATATTTCATCGTATAGCGGCGGACAAAAGAAAAAAGTATTAATTGCAAAAAGCCTGAGTGAGCAGGTACATTTGCATATTTGGGATGAACCGCTTAATTTTATTGACGTCATTTCTCGGATGCAAATTGAAGATTTGCTGCTCGAATACTCACCGACGATTCTATTTGTAGAGCATGACCGGGAATTTTGCCATAACGTCGCAACAAAAATTGTTGAGCTCTAGATCAAAAGCTGCCGTGCTAAGAAACGGCAGCTTTATTAGTTCCAACGCAGTTCTCATATGAAAATTGTGGAGCAACTGTATTTTTGTGTGGCTCAAACCCATCATTCTATGTTATATATGAAATGACTCAAATTTGATGAATGGAGTGATAGGAATGAGAATCGCCGCGCAACTGTATACGCTTCGCAACTTTCTGAAAACACCCGCTGATATTAGCGAAAGCTTGAAAAAAGTTAAGCAATTGGGTTATAACGCTGTACAAGCTTCCGGTATTGGACCCATCGACATTCAAGAATTTAAAGCGCTTGCAGACCAAGAAGGGTTGACGATCTGTGCCACTCATATCGGATATAACGACTTGTTGAATGATATGGACGGCGTCATTAAGAAGCATCAAGCATGGGATTGTAAATATGTCGGTTTAGGCGGACTACCGCCGGAGTTTCGGGAGAACAGTCAAGGTTATGCCACATTCGCCAAACAAGCTTCGGAATTTGGCAAACAGTTGAAAGATGCCGGGCTGCAATTTATCTATCACAATCATGATTTTGAGTTCGCTAAATATGATGGGAAGACAGGCATGGACATTTTGTTTGAAATGTCGGATCCTGATAGCGTCGATTTCGAGTTGGATGTTTATTGGGTACAGGCAGGCGGGGCAGATCCCGTGGAGTGGATCCGCAAAATGGATGGACGTATGAAGGTCGTACATTTTAAAGATATGATTGTGACTCCGGATCGGAAACAGCGTTTTTCCGAGGTCGGTGAAGGCAATATGAATTTCAAAGGAATCATTCAAGCCTGCGAAGACATTGGCGTGGAATGGGCAGCGGTTGAGCAGGATGATTGCTATGACCGGAATCCTTTTGAGAGCTTAGAGATTAGTTTTGCTAATTTAGCAAAATTAGGGGCAAAAGCTTAGAAAAACTTATTTAATTACAAAAAGAACGGCTGCTATTTTACAGCCGTTCTTCATTATTTAAACGCTTAAACGGTACGTCGTTCTACTCGCATTACTTGATTCGTTTGACTCAGCATGCCAGCTTTTTGCCTTTTATGATAATATATATAGGAACCTGCAATGATAATATAGCCTGGAAGAAAACCCAATACGGCCATAAAGCTATCCACAGCGATGGTTGAATACGCAGCACCAGTCAAATCGAAGATCAAACCGGCATATGCCCATTCTTTGATTCGAGGAAAACCGGGAATAAGGATAGCTATGACGCCTAATATCTTGGCAATTCCAAGAAAGGGTAGAAGATAGTCGGGGTAACCCAAATGCTTGAAGAGCTCTACCGCAGACGCTGCTTTTACAGTATCACCGATTGCTCCCATCCCCATAAATAACACCACTAATACAGTAAAAATCCAGTAAGGAATCGTAATTTTTTTCATTGCCTTTCAGCCTCCTAGGACATTAAATTTATGTTTTGAATATACCTCATTAGGAATATTCCTGTCAAGGAATATTTATAACAGTGGAAAATGACGTTCCTCCACACGAGAAAAGGGCATTTCAACGAAGTTGAAATGCCCTTTTTCCCTAGAGCGTGATATGAATGTCGGAATCACTCCACGATCTTTTCTCCACCGGAAGCTAACGGCTCAAACGAGTGGCGGACCGAAGCTTCCTCAATGTCATGGACCGCCCAATGACTGTCTGGGACGTCAGTCCATGGCGAGTGGACGATACCATGAAGCGGCCCTCGGCCGAGGACCCGATTGATCACGGTAACGGCTTCTGCGCGAGTGAGCGGATGAGTTGGACCGAAGGAGCCATCTGCATAGCCGTTCAAGTACCCCGCAGCTTGGGCGGCTTTGATTGCATCTTCGGCCCAAAGGCCGGACGTATCCGTAAAGCCTGCTCCGGACCCAGAGGGACTCACTGCAAACCGGGCGGCAAGAGCTGCCATTTCCGCCCTGGTGATCGGCTGATCCGGTCTGAAGGTGCCGTCTGCGTAACCTTGCATCAGACCCATGCGTGACACTTGGGCAATCGCATCATAAGACCAAAGCTCCGGCTTCACGTCAACGAATTCGCTGCCGCTGCCTGATGCCGGTTTGGCCGCAATACGCGAGAGAATCATTGCCATTTCTGCGCGGGTAATGCGATTGTCGGGACGGAACAAGTTGTTCTCGTAGCCTTGGATGTATGGCTCATGCGAGAAGGACAATGTCCGGCCATCGACTTTCAAAAGGGCAAACGTACTGAATTTGTTCGTTGTGAACTGTATCCCGCGAGCGCCTTGGAACGTGGTCACAGTGCCTTTTTTAAACTCCGTAGTCCCGTCACTGTGTTCGATATAAACACCGATTTGTTGAATCTCAATATCGCTCAAATCATCTGGAAGCGGGAGGACAAGGGTAACCTCTTGATCATGCAGGTTCGTCGTAATCTCTACAGGACGGCCAACCAGCGAAGTGTTTGCGCCTCCGGTAACGCCTAGTACCACTGTCGCCGCGTTTGCGCGACGTTCCAACTCCTTGCCGACTGCCGAAGCTTTTACCGGAACAAGGTTAAAATAACTATCATCTTTTAAGCTTTTGAGCGAACTGTTAGCAATCAGGACTTTAACATTAGCGGTATCGAGATTAAGGTCAAGACCGCTGTCGCCAAGCAAGCTGAGCGATTCTTTGCTCATTTGAACAGTCGTCATGGATACATCATCTTTGGCATCCGGTAAGGAGATGACAGCTGAATTGGAGCCAGAGGTCTTGGACTTCTGAATCAATATTTTCGCATTATCATCTGAGAGCTTAACTTCCTCTTTGCTCGTTCCGTCAGCTTGTGTAGTTCGCACGACATTAAATGCGTTAGGGCTCACAATCGCTCCTCCGTAACCTCCTCCATAGCCGCCGCCACCCGTTTGTGGCGTGGAAGGTGTGCCATTTGCCGCGGCAATATCATATTTGAACGCATCTACAAGCATATAGCTGCCTGATTTTTTGACCGCTTTCAATGTATGAGCACCCTTCGGAAGTGACGAGACGCGGTAAAGACTTTGACCGGCATTCCGGATGGCTGAATGGGCGTTGATCGTTTGCTTCAACTCCCCGTCGAGATAGATGTCGATGTCACCCAACTCCGGCCCCGTTGGTGCGAGGAGTTCGATACCGGTTCCTGTGAACGAATAGAGGTAGGAGTCTCCATTCACGGAAGTTGCATGGACATCGTCGGCATAGTCACCTGTGAAAGAAAAAGTAAGCTTCAAGCTGCCAACAGGTTGAGCTGCGAGATAAGCTTTTTTAATCGTCAATTGTTGGCCGTTAATTTCATAATCGGTAGGATTCACGAGTTTGCTCGCGCCGTTCGAAATGCTTTGCAGGCTGTCCGGGTTGCCCAAGATAGTAACGATCACATCTGCAGCCGTCGTTTTATTGAAGTCAGCGGCAGAGATATCCATCAGGTCGGGCTGCTGGACTTTAAGCGCATCAAGCAGCATGAACTGCCCTGACTTTTTAACTGCTTTCAATGTATGAATACCAGGTGTCAAATTACTGACTGTATAGACTTCTTGCTGGGCTATGTTATGCGAGTTCGCTCCGAACGTATGAGCCGTTCCATATAGCTGACCGTCGATGTAGATGTCCACATCGCCTTGGCCTTGATCGACTTCTGTTATATAAGTAATGCCAGTGCCATTAAAAGTGTAGGTGAAAAAGTCGTTGTTTTGCTCGACATAATGCACGTCCTTGCCATAGTCGTTAAAAGGGCGGTTCGTGCTGCGGTTCCAAGCGCCGGTGTAGTGGATTTCCGAGCTGTCGTCATTGATGTAAGTGTACCTTCCGGGAGAGGCAGAGTTGCTAACTGTAATGGCGAACGTTCTGGGACTTCCAGAAAGGAATGTGAATGTCAAATTCGTTAGTCCAACAGGCTGTTGATTCAAGTAGGATTTTGAGATTTTTACAACATTATTCGTAATTGTGTAGTCCTGACCAGGTATTAAGCTGTCTATGCCGTTGATAATGCCAGTCAGGCTGTTGGTGCTTCCAAGTGTAAGCGTTGTTAAGACGTCCGTTTGTGCGGATGTTTTCTTGTCAAAAGCAGCGGTTGCAGGATTGAGTGACGTTCCCGTGATTGCGATAGAAAGTGATTGTGAGTCTCCACCTGCAAAAGTGAACGCCAGTTGGACAGGCTGCCCCGATGGCTGCTGGAGGAGGAATTCTTTCTTAATCGTTACAAGATTGCCTCCGCTTATCGTGAAGTCCGTATTTGGCTGCAGAGACACAGCACCATTTGTGATGCCTGTCAGCGAACTTGCGCCAAGAAGGAGATTCGACGTAATGTCGGCAGGCTGATCTTTGTCAAAACTGTTCGCAGAAGGTTGGCCAAGCAACGTTTCAGTCGTCACCTTTAAAGCATCCAGGATGAAATAGTATTGGCCGGTGCCGTTTCTTAACACTCTAAGCGTGTGCTGACCTTGCGGAAGATCGGCAATCCGATAGACCGAGTATAAGCCGGTTTGTTGAGGGCCTTCAGCATCGACAGTGCCCTTTAACTGTCCATCGATATAAACGTCCATTCGTCCATTGGATGTGCCTTGTTCAGAGAAAAGTTCAATGCCAGTGCCCGTGAATGAGTAGCTGAATTCCGGCTGCGTCCCGTTGTCCGGCTCACCGTAATGAACATCATCCTGATAGTCCCCGAAAGGTCTTCCGCCGCTGTGCCCCCACTTGTTCGAATACTGAATCAATGGATCCGTATCGTTGATGTAGACAGCGTGAGAGACTGTGCCGTTAGATGAATTCGTTTGCGGTGTTGCTTGATTTCCGATTTGACTACTAGCACTAGCGGGAGAAGGGGAAGAGTCCGTAATTGCAATGGACAAGTCTTGCGCGTCGCGAGCCAATTCTTTGCCGCCGTTACGTGTCCAAGTGCCGGTGTATCTTACGCCAGTGTCGTCGTCATTGACGAATGAAGAACCGCTTTGTGCCGTTATTTTGAAGAGGCGAGAGGCGTGCGGTTCCAAGGACACAGGACCATAACTTGACGTATAAGTGCCAAGCTCGGAATGGCTCCACAGGTCGCGAACGGAAGCAGGGCCGCTCAGCCCGATATCGTTCCAGTTAACGGTCACAGGCGCTGCTTTGTTGCCCAGATTGAAAAGAGCAACCGTGTACGTTCCGTCACCGTTATTCGCATACCAGACTTGCTGATTGGTCGATGTTGAAACTGGGTGTACCGGACGCCCAGCTTGATTAACCGCGATGACTTCGTCATTCGTCAGCAAGTCAAGACCATAGGCGTCGAGGTTGGATAGGTCGTCGCCTGTATAGAACTGCGCGGCTGAGGCTGCCCACAGCGTAGCTGCGGTTTGCCTTTCGTCTTTGGTTAAACCGGAGGTAGCTCCATTGCCGACATTCAAGGAGTCGAAATCATTCCAACCTCCCGGTCCGGCATCCCGCCACCAAAGGGCTGCGTCAGGGAACAAACGCGCAATATTAGCCCATTGCGTCATGCCGACCTCGCGGTCATAGGACTCTACATCCCAATCGACCCGCCAACCGTTCGCATATTTTTTCCAATAATCCACGTAGTTGTGGTCGAGAGCCCAAGATAATTCAAACCAAATATTGTGTCTGCCAAGCGCTGTTGACCAGGCTTTGACATCGTCACGCGCATCGATGCTGACATCATTATGCCCGGAGCCTGGTGTGACGCTATCGAATTTGACGAAATCCACACCCCAGGAAGCGATGGCATCCGCGACGGAATCGATATATTTTTGCGAGCAAGGATTGCTGAAATCAATTTTGTATCCAATGTTCCAATAATCCGCGAACTTGTAAGGTTTTACGACGATATCACCGATGTTACAGCCAGGAGCATTATAAATAGGTAAGTTCTGAGTGACCGCTTCAGGCGAAACGCCGGGAATTAAATAGAGGCCGGCTTTTTGGCCGTTACCGTGGATGTAGTCGACGAGATTCTGAAAACCTCCCGGATAAAGCGCAGCACTCGGCACCGGTCTGCCGTATTCGTCCATGCTGCCGTTCCAACCCGCATCGATATTGATATATTTGTATCCGTGAGACTGCAATTTCTCGTGCATGGCGTCAGACATCTTCTTGATCTTGGCTTCGGAAATCCAGTTGCCGGACGGACCATCGTAGACCTGCATGCTGTAGCTGCTCCAGCCCATATACGGCTTCTGTGCCAAGCCATTGTCTGCCGCTCTGACCTTGCTTTCGCCGGAAGGGATGTAGCCGATCTGCGCAATGACAATGATAGTAAGCAGCAATCCCAGCCATACCTTCCTTCGGCGTTGCAATCTGCTTTTCATCTTCACTTGTCTCCTTTGTCGTTGAATTAACTTCGTTTATGTAAGCGCTACCGCACTTGCACATGTCCGATTATATAAGATCATTTCTGAAAGTGGATAGGTACATTTCTGCCTGAAACCGTACCAATTGCCCGTTTTTATAAGAAAAGCGCTATTCCTCGGAGCCTCTCAGAGGGGGAAATGAAAAGAAGCTGTCCCCTTAGTAGCTTTAACTACAGAGACAGCTTCTCAGATGTATTTCGGTTAACTTTAATGTTCGGTCAAACTGTGAAGTGGAACTTCTTGTTCTTGATCAGGTTGATCTAACGGATAAATTCTCGCCGTTTCATTCGTTTCATCGACATTTTGAATATAAATAGGAACGCCGTTGCAAGAAACATTGGCCATGACCGGTGAAGCAGCGATTTGTGTGGCACGTAGTTTATTCACGTCAATTAATCTCCTTCAGGTAGTATAAACACGAACATATTGTTTCCTCTCTAGCGGCTAATTATTTGAGACCATATAAAAAAGAAGCTAAGCACATGTAAGCTGCTTAGCTCCTCATTCAAAAGACTATTTAATCACACGTCGCGCTGTCATGTAATGAGAATTCCAATAAGAGTTAATCGTACTGATTTTCACACCGCCAGCACCGTAAGTATTAAGCATTTTGTTATTTCCAAGGTAAACGCCTACATGACCGACTCCTGATCTGCCAGGGACGGAGAAGAATAGCAGGTCGCCTTTCTTCCAATTGCTTTTTGACACATAACTACCAACTTTGGATTGCTGAGCAGCAGTCCGCGGCAAAGTGATGCCGTATTTACCGAAAATGTATTTCGTCAGTGTCGAACAGTCAAAGTTTCGCGTTTGTCCAACTGCTGCACCGAACTTATAAGGTGTGCCCAGATATCTTTTGCCTAGTGCGATAATGCTATCTGCTTTCGACGTACTTGTAATTGTAGCGTCAATAGTAGAAGTATCATTATTCGTAGCAGCTTGAGTAGGCTGTGGACTACTAATTACCCCTCCTGAGATAGCAACGGTCGCTCCAATTGTCAAAATAGCCAATCGCTTGCTCCATTTATGATGTAATGTCATAGTTGTTGTCCTCCTCCTTGTTGTGAGCGCTAATTTCTTAGCTGAGCCTAGTATAGCAGACTGGAAGTCTCCTATAATTTGCTAGGAGAAGAGAAAACCGTGGGCTGGCAAGGGTCAAGCCTGCTTTATTAAAAAACCATGAGAATCTTCTCAAAAAATTATACTTGACGAGCTAAATCATCATGAAACCCAGGTAAATCAACATTTTCACCATTCAAAACAAGGAATTTTCTATTCAGAATCCGGCCACTTGTTCATAAAAAAACAAAGAGCAGCTTAAACTAAGTTCTAGTTTAAATTGCTCTTTGTTATTGGAATGATCATTGCGTAGGCAAGCCATTCGGAACATAGTACGGAGGAATTTTAATCCAGCCACGTTTCCGCATTAAGGTTTTTAAAGAAGCTCCGTACTTTAATTTCTCTGCCTGAAAACCTGCAAACATGAAGCCCACATCATTGCGCACGGATTGAACGGCACCGGTCGCACACATCATGTAGTTGGCGACAACTTTAATGGAAAGTGCATTGGCAATCTCATCATCCGTTAATTTGACGCCCATTGGGATGGCGTGAGGGTCTGATTGTGGTTTTTTTTCGGATACCGGTGGGAGAGTTACGCCTTCTCGCAACATAAAATCCCTAAGTATTTTTGATTGCGTACTAGCTATCTCCATAGAACCATGGAGGGCATCTAACAATTCGATATCTGTTGTCGTATTGAGTCCAATTTGTACACTTGCTATTTCTTCTTCCAGCATGGTTAAGTACGTCCAACAAGTCATGGCTTCGCCTATATGTAAGGGTGGTTTAGGTTCGTCATCAACGAGAGTTTTCATCACATCAACAACTGTTTCAAGTAGGTTTGTCAATCGAATATCACCTTTGTTTTATTCGTTAGTTTGTTTAATCGTACAAAAATTATTCAGATTTGCTTTTTTCTATTAACTCGTTCATATGTGCTGCATGAGACATTCCCCAGTCGTTTATTGCTTGTAAAAGAGGTCTCAATTTCTTGCCATATTCGGTTATGGAGTATTCCACTTTTGGAGGGATTTGAAGAATGATTTTACGGTGCACGATATCATGATATTCTAACTCTCTTAATTGCGCGGTCAACATTTTTTTCGTTATATCCGGGATTGCTTTATGAAGTTCAGTAAATTTCATCGTTTCATGCTTGAAAAGGTGAAAGAGAATAACGGGTTTCCATTTGCCGACCAGAATTTCAAAAGCAGCTTCGACACTACAACCATCAGGCAATTGATATCCCCCTTTGATAACGCCAATTTCATTGTTGCCGTATATTTTAATAGATGATTCAAAATAAAAAACCAGAACAAGGCGGCCGAATAAGGCTGCCTCTTTTTGGTTAATCTCAACAACGGATTAGCTGCCGCGTTATGAGTTGCCATAAGAATGTGAACGTGATACAATGTCCTGACGAACGTTCGGAAGGGTGATGAAAGATGACTGCTGCTCGAATAAAAGAGGTTGCCCTCAAGCATTTTGCCAGTAATGGATACGAAGGTGCCTCACTCGCGGATATTGCAACGGATGTAGGTATCAAGAAGCAATCGATTTATACACACTTCAAAGGGAAAGATGAACTTTTCCTTGCGCTGCTTGACGATGTGCTTGCCCGGGAATTGACATTTGTTCTTGAGTATCTTGAAAGCCATAAAGATCTTGCCGTCGACCAACTGCTTTATGGCTTCCTTATTCAATATCAGGATTGCTATGAAAAAGATGATAATACGAAGTTTTTTTTGCGTGTAGCCTTTTTCCCGCCGACTCATCTCTATGAGGTCATCGTCCAAAAGGGTTATCACTATTTAGATACTTTGGAAACGATGTTAGTCCCGCTCTTTGAGCAAGCAATTGCAGATGGGGCCATATGCAAAGAGGTCAGCAGTAGCGTGGCGACCGTTGCTTTTTTAGCTGTGTTAGATGGCATGTTCGTAGAATTGCTGTTTGGCGGAGTCGAAAGATCGATGAAAAGAATAGAAGCTTCTTGGTTTGTCTATTGGCGCGGCATCAAGAAGTAATCAACAGGAGGAGGTTCACACCATGTATCGTAATTGGATTTATATTTTTATAGGGGCCTTTTTCGAAGTTATATGGGTCACAGGTTTAAAACATTCGGATACAACGCTGATGTGGATAGGAACAATCATTGCAATGTATATCTCATTTCATCTGGTTATTAGCGCATCTACGAAACTGCCGGTGGGTACCGTCTATGCGGTCTTTACGGGAATGGGGACTGCAGGCACAGTTTTGGTTGAAATGCTGCTGTTTGGAGAACCGTTCAGGTTTCTCAAAGTATTTCTCATTCTCCTGCTTTTATCCGGTGTATTCGGACTGAAATTTGTCACGAAGGAGAATGATAAGAAAGGAGCTGCCGTCTAATGGGTTGGATTTTTCTGATGTTTGCCGGTTTGTTCGAAGTCGTAGGCGTTGTGGGGATGAACCAGATTAATAAATCGAAAAATATTCGCTCGTTCAGTCTTTTCATCGTTGGTATTGTTATGAGTTTCTCGCTTTTAAGCCTGGCGATGAAAAGTTTGCCAATGGGCACTTCGTATGCCGTCTGGACAGGGATCGGTACAGTTGGCGGGGCCATCGTCGGCATGCTTTTTTATGGTGAATCCAGGGATTGGAAACGTATGATATTCATCGCGATGGTATTGAGCGCGGCCGTTGGTTTGAAATTAATTGCATAACCACATAGATATCAATTTACAAAAAAAATGCATGAATAAGATGGTTTCGATCGTAATGAGCCGTTTCCTAAATAGAAATCCTATGTAATAATAGACATAAAAAAAGTAAGAGGTAAAGGAGTACATCTTCAATGAAAATCAATTATCATGGTCATGCTTGTATTCAAATTCAGACGGGGGATAAATCTCTCATCATCGATCCTTTCTTAAGCGGCAATCCTACGGCCAAAATTAAGCCGGAGGACATTAAGGTTGATGCCGTGCTGCTAACGCATGCGCATATGGACCATATTCTAGACGCAGCGCCTATTGCGAGTGCCAATAACGACGCACCGGTTGTCTCTATTGTTGAGCTGGCGTCTTATATGTCTTGGCAAGGAGTAAAAAATACCGTCGGCATGAACATGGGAGGCACGTTCGATTTGGGCTTCGCTAAGGCGAAAATGGTTCAAGCGTTCCATAGTTCTGGGATTGTAATTGAAGAAACGAAACAAATTCTGTACGCGGGCATGCCTGCTGGGTTCCTCGTGTTTGCAGAAGGCTTGACGATTTTGCACGCGGGAGATACTTCTTTATTCAGCGATATGAAAATGATTGGCGAGCGCCATCCGATCGACGTCGTTTTCTTGCCGATTGGAGACTTCTACACCATGGGACCGGAAGATGCCCTCCAAGCCGCGGAATGGTACAACGCGAAACTGACAGTACCGATTCACCACAGTACATTCCCTGGTATCAAGCAAGACGCGGAGCTTTTCGTGAAACAGCTTGAAGCGCGGGGGTTAAAAGGTAAGGTCATGGCACCTGGCGATGAGTTTGAGATAGCGAATCGTTGATATGGGTCTAATGTAGGATATGTCGATGATTTTGTCGAAAATATTGTTGAGACTTCTAACATTCAAAAAACCGCGAGGGTTATACGCTTCGCGGTTTTTTTGTTTTTTAATAGATAATATTTTTCACAATTTCTAGTGGTGGTCATGGTATAATTGAACTATTATTCGACAACATGAGCGTATTTTTTCAAAAATAGAGAATGGCGTGGATTTATTGTAGCTAAAGGGGGGCTTAGTTGTGAGTGAACATACATCCGCAAGTCGGACAACTAGCAGCCAAACAACGGCTCAAGCTCAGCCGATCAGGTCCGAGACGGAAGTTCCAAGCACACTGGATACTCTTCAAATGACACCTGCAAGTATTATGCAAATGCAGAGAACCCTGGGGAACAGGGCGGTTCAGGGGATGGTTCAAAGGATGGGGAATACACATCCCCTCATTCAAAGAGCGGGAGGAGCCAGTGCATCCCCAGCTCCTGCCGTATCACAGGAGCAGCAGCAGCGAAATGCCGATCTTGTAACGGCACGTGACGCGAAAGTTACGACACTTGTTGATAGTGCTTATACGGAAATCAGCGAGAAACTGAAGAGAGCTATCGATACTTACTTGACTTCAGATTCACAAGCGGATCCGATTCGTAAAAATGTGAAAGAAAAAGTGAAAGCAGAAATCAGAGCGAGTATGGGGTCAACGGGTACAGCAGAACAGAGAGAAGATGCCTATAAGTTCGCACAAGCAAAAGCAGATGGCATTATGATAACCAAATTAAAAGAATATGCCATTGAAGTAGCGGATAGCGAGTTTGCAGACACTAAAAAAACGGCCATGAAAGAAGAAGCGAATAAAGCCTATCTGATTACGCCAAATTTAAACAATGCCACATTTGAAAAACAGAAAACAAAAGCAGCAGCTGATGCAAAGAAAAAGCTGGATACATATTCCAAAACCTTATTCACTAATTCGGTTACGTCATCTAAAAGAGCCATTGCCTTGAAGTTCGCTCCCCCGACTGCAGCCGGAGGTACCTCTGGTTTTGATTCCATAAGTGTTGGAAGGGCTGGAACGGATGAGTTAACCAAGCGAATTGGGCTTGAAAGCCGACTGGTCGACTTAGATGTTGTGAGGCAAGAAACCGTCGACGGGACGACTAGAGATATTAAAGATATGGAAGAAATTTATCAAACCGTCCTGTTCGCTCCTATGAAATCAGCGGTTTTATCCAAATTAGGCGTAGGCCGAAGAGCGTTCAGAAGATCGGCAGAGTTGAATGCGTATCGTGAAGATCTTAAAAAAGCAGCACGAACCAAAGTTAATGCGCAGATCAATAATGAGATAGATAATCCATCAAGTACTTCAACCCAAACAAACGCTGCACCTACAGGAACGGCTCCGACAAGTGGGGCACCAACGGGTGCAACCCAATCTTCAACAAGCACTCTGGGACCCATGCAAAAAGAATATCTGAAAACGGCTACGAAAGCCGTTGCCTACAAGGAATCCAAAGTCCTTGTAGACGATGTGATGAGGGATGAGGCTAATCTCATTCTGGAAAGAGTCATTCCTAAAGCCCTTACCATAGAAGATATGACAAAAGTAGCAAAAAGCTCAGCTTATGAAGTGGCTAGATTACCTGAAGCCAAAGCGGATAAGATTCGAGCAGCAAGCGTCAAGGCAGCTGAAGAACACGCAGCTAAATTGCTGAAGTTGAACAAAGATAAAGCTGTTCTTGAAGCTAGGAAGCTCACAAAAGGAACCAAAGCGGAAGGGACTACGGCTGCGACATTACCGGATGCAGCTAAAACCACGCAAATTAAAGAAGCGGTTCAAAATGATGAAAAAACGAAGAAACTTGCCAAAACAATAGTCAAGTCTGTAGAAGCAAGCGATTTATCTTCCGGGTTAACAAAAGTCGGTCATTTAATCGACATTTCAACACCTAACCCAGGAGATTCAAGTTCATTAGAATTAGAGTTAAAAATTCCAGTTGCCTCCGCAGCAGGCGGCGGAAATGCCTACTTCCTTTTCGGATTCGCAGGAGAAGCAGAGCGGGAAGCGGATGAATTAAGCGTAAATACCCAATTAACCTTTGGCGCAGGGTTTACGACCTTTGGTTTTGATGCAAACGCACGTTTCGGGCTATTCCTTGAAGGAAAAGGTAAAGATACAGATACTGTCATGAATTTACTTTCTTATGGGTTATACAGACAGATGCCGGAAAGCGCACAGGCATACTTCTGGGGGAAAGGCGGTAAATCCGGGGAGTCAAGCTTGATTGAGGCTGAGAAGTGGGCCATGATGATTGAGGAAATGCATATGGGTGATGAAGAAGCCGAGGTGAATGTTGGTTTCCTTACGAAATTGGCGATGGAAGCTAACGTAGGTGTCGCATCATTTTCTGCTGAGCTTGCATTCAAACGGCTCAGTAAGTATAACAAAGAGATTATTGAGACGAAGGGCAAGGATGCAGCTGGTAATGTGATGTCTGCGGCAGAGCGCTTAACGGCTGAAAAGGCCGGTAAAGGTATTGGCAAAGGCGAAGTTAATACAACCGTAGAAGCGGGAACGGAAATAGAAATTGAATTTGGTAAAGACAAAGTTGCTTTTGGTCTTGAAGGCTCTGCGACCTTCTTAAATGGGGACGAAACCAAGCTCAAAGAATTGAATCTGCAGCTATCGGCAAGTATCCCTTCCCAATTCGGAGAAGAAGGTGGAGATTTCACCAAGTATGCATCCAAAATTGTCACTGCTGCGATTGGCGGAGGGAAAAATATTACCGCTCTATTCAGGAAGGGGCTCGCTTCCAAGGCAGAAAAAGGAAAACAAGTGACTGGTTCATTAGTAGATGCTGGAACTGATGGGTTATTCACGGGGAATTATTTCGATGATATCGGGGCAAGCTTCGCCTCGCGAATTAAAGGGGATGAAACCGTTAACGATACCATGCGTTCTTGGTTACCAGGCCAAGATTCAGAGGCATCAGATATTGAATCAGTTGATAAAATTGGACTATCCAATGCGCTTAAGCTGGAAATAGGTTTCCAAAGGGAATATGATGGAAGAAGCGTACCAACATCACCGTGGGCAATCACACTTTCCGCCAGCCAAGTTAAGTCGCTAGAAGTTGATGCAGAGATTGTTAAGGTTGCTGTAGAGAAGTCCAAGCGACTTGGGCAATTAGAATTCCGGAATGATAAAACTATGAAGTATGAGTTTATCGGGTTTGGTGGTGGTGGCCAGGACCGTCCGGCGCCTACTCCTGCTGCAAGTACGGCCACTGCTGGAACGACTGGTGCCGCAGGAGCGTCAAGTACGGCAAGTACAGGGAATACAGCAAGTACATCGAGTACTTCGAGTACTTCAACAGCACCGGTTCAAACTCCAGCACCGAGTACAGCGACTACACCAAGTCAGGTACCCGTGGTCACGCCATAACATAGATTCGCAGAAACAACATGATGTAAAGGAGGTTTGTAGATGGTTGATCTGAGAGCTAATGGTGACGAAGAGAAGTCACATTTGGATTTTGACATCGAAATCGTATTTCTGACCCTCGTGGGTGATGCGTTAAAGGCTAATGCCAAACGAATAACCCTTATTGAATCTGAGGAGAAGTCCCATTGTACGCTTTCTCTTGAAGTAGAGTGGAGCGTATACCAGCAATTGTTAGCTGGAGAATGGATGGGGCTGTTCGCCCAAAGAAGTAATAGGGATTTAGAAGTGAAATTCGATGAGAAGCAACCTGTCGAGCTTCAAGTCATGTTAAAACAAAGCCTTATGAAAGCTGCACTTCGCAAGGGTTCAGAGGTCGAAAATGTTCTGCAATCCTTAGTCGAGGACTCCGAAGAATCACGACCTCTGCGCCAAAGCGAAAGCTGGCTGATCACAGATGTGAAGCAGCAAATGAGTTTGCCGGAAGAGCTGGATGGGGGCACTTTGAGAGTTGGCTACCGCACCCAATGGGCCGAGCCTGCGGTCACAAAGGCAGCGTCCACCATCATGAAGTCTACTTTGAATGAGGTCGTGAACGACTACCTGAAACGGATGGAATTGCCTTTTGAATGGGTGGATGAAACCATTGCCCGTTTATCATTCTCAGGAGAGAATGGCGAATGGATCGTGTTGGTTCGTACAGATGAAGAAAAGCAAATTTGTATCGTATTTTCTATTTACCCGGCGTTAGTGCCCGAAGAGCAGCGGACCGAGGTGGCGAAATTCCTTTTTGAAGAGAATTATGACTTGGTGATCGGCAACTTCGAGATGGATGCAACCGATGGGGAGCTGCGTTATCGAACAAGCATCGATGTAGAGAACGACCGGTTGACTTTGGAGCTTTTCAATCAACTTTTTACTACCAATGTAGTGATTATGGATCATTACTACCATGTGATTGATGACATCATACAGAACCCATAGTTCAACAGAGTCCGCTAAATAGCGGGCTTTTTTTTCTGAGTAAATTGAAAGAAATTGGAGTTTACTATTATAGTAATGCCTATCGTTTGTTTCTATAATTAACTAAAAACATAACGAGGTGAGCTAGATGGAATCAACAATTGTAACCTCAACAACCAAACGTCGGTCTACCAAAGTAAAACGATGGGACTCCTTTATTACCGGGCATTTGTTTATCTCGCCTTGGTTAATTGGATTCTTATTGTTAACGCTTTATCCGATGATTCAATCCCTTTATTATTCATTTACCGATTTTTCGTTACTTGAAGAGGCGAATTGGGTAGGGGTCAGGAATTACGAGAAAATATTCACGGTAGATACTAGATTCTATCAATCCGTCAAAGTAACTTTCCTCTATGTGCTTGGTTCCGTTCCTTTAAGGCTAATTGCCGCATTATTCATTGCTATGCTCCTTGCCAAGAGCCTTAGAGGGATATCAGCCTACCGAACAATGATCTACTTCCCTTCGTTAATTGGAGGAAGCATCGCCGTATCGCTTTTATGGAAAAATATTTTTGGCAGAGACGGTTATATCAACGAAGTTCTTGGTTTATTCGGTATCCAAGGCATGGGCTGGATCAACAATCCAGACACCGCTTTGAGCACATTGGTTCTGCTCGTTGTGTGGCAATTCGGTTCAGCGATGGTCATCTTCCTGGCGGGATTGAAACAAATCCCACAAGACCTTTATGAAGCTTCCTCTGCGGATGGAGCGGGCAAGGTTAGACAGTTTTTTAACATCACGTTACCGATGCTATCTCCAACGATCTATTTCAATATCATTATGGGAATCATCGGCGCCTTCCAAATGTTCACGCCTGCCATGATCATCACACAGGGTGGACCTATGAATTCTACGTATGTATACGCTTTATACTTATATGAGCGCGCTTTCAGTCAACTGCAAATGGGATATGCCTCCAGCCTTGCTTGGATTATGTTGATCATTATTGCACTTTCGACTTCGGTCATCTTTCTTTCATCCAAGTATTGGGTTTTCTATGAATCTGAAAAGGAGGAACAGAAATGAGTACCTCTTTACAACGTAGACATATATTCACTCACGTCATTTTAATATGTTTGAGCTTAGCCATGATCTATCCAGTCCTGTGGTGGGTCGGAGCATCCTTAAAGTCCAATCAAGAGCTGAGTATGCCCGGTCTGTTCCCGGCACATCCGTTATGGAGCAATTTCTCGAAAGGTTGGAATGCCATTCCAGGCCATTCATTTACTGATTTCTACATCAACAACTTTGAACTCATCATTGGACTTCTGTTTACGACGGTCATTTCTTGCAGCTTGGTTGCTTTTGGGTTTGCTAGATTGCAGTTTCGGCTGCGAAATTTCTGGTTCGCAATCTTAATGCTAACCCTGATGCTGCCGGGTCAAGTAACGATCATTCCACAATATTCGTTGTTCCATCATCTCGGTTGGGTCAATACCTATTTACCGTTCATTGTGCCTCACTCTTTGGCCGGAGGTGCAGGCGGAACCTTCTTCGTATTCTTACTTGTGCAGTTCATTCGGGGGATTCCAAGAGAACTGGATGAATCGGCGAAAATGGATGGCTGCAGCTGGTTCGGAATCTACTGGCGCATCGTGATGCCGCTCACGAAACCTGCACTTCTGACCGTAGTTATCTATTGTTTTTTGTGGAATTGGGATGACTTTTTTGGCCATCTGCTCTACATCAACTCAGTCGATAAGTATACGGTAGGACTGGCCTTAAGAATGCTCAATGATTCGCAGTCCGCTCAGCAATGGGGACAACTTTTGGCGATGGGGCTTGTTTCCATTATCCCGTCGGTGCTCATTTTCGCATTTGCACAGAAATATTTCGTAGAAGGAATTGCCACAACAGGGATTAAAGGTTGAACAAATCTTAGGAGTATTTTGAAACAAATCGTTGGGTACTATCATAGGCATGATGATTTGATAGAGCTATAGTTAGTAAAGATTGAAAATTCAAACTACTATATCACGAAGGGGTTATGACAAATGGCTACAATGAGAAAAAGACTGACTATCGCCATGTTAACAACAGCAATCGGATTATCGTTAGTAGGATGCGGTGCGGCAGAGTCATCGCCTAAAGCAGCCGATAGCAAGAGTCCGAGCAGTACAACGAATGCTACAACAAGCAATAAACCGGTTAAACTGCGCATTATGTGGTGGGGATCTCAGCCACGTCATGATGCGACTTTGAAAATGTTGGAACTTTATACGAAGAATAATCCGAATATCACGTTCGAACCGGAGTACTCAGGGTTTGACGGTTATATCGATAAATTGACTACGCAAGCCGCAGCGAAGAATGCGCCGGATATTATTCAGATGGACGCAGCTTGGCTCGCAGATTGGAACGCTAGAGGTCAGTTAGCGGATATCAGCAGTATCAATGAAAAGGATGTAGATCCTAAACTAGTTGAAGCTGGAAAATACAAAGATAAGCAAACAGCCGTTCCGCTTGGCGGAAATGCTTGGGGTCTCATTTATGACAAAGGGTCATTAGATAAACTTGGGATTAAGCTTCCGGCAGAAGGGATTACCTGGGATGCATTTTTCAGCCTAGCGAAAGACATTAAGTCCAAATTGGACAAGGATCATTACGTCATTGGGGACTTTGCGAGAAATCGCGATATGTATACGTCCTATCAATTAAGTAAAGGAAAAGGTTACCCCGTCACACCGGATGGAAAGTTTAATTTCGATAAGGACACCTGGTTGGAATGGATGAAGATGGCCGAAGATTTCCGCAATGCGGGTATTATTCCACCAGCGGATGTATCGGTCAGTGACGTTGATTTGGATCCGAAGCAAGACTTAATGCTTACTGGTAAAATTATCTTCAAAGCAGCACATGCGGCACAAGCTTCTTCATGGGATAGCCTAAAACCTGGCAGCATTGGTGTTTATGCAATGCCGAAGGACAAGCAGGGCGGAAGTTGGTTGAAGGCAACATTCTTCTTTAGCGTCAGCCAAGATTCTCAGCATAAAGAAGAAGCGAAAAAGTTCATTGACTGGTTTATTAACAATCCGGAAGCAGGAGAAATTTCGGGAACGACACGCGGTGTGCCTGTTTCAAGTAAAATTCTCGCCCAATTACAACCGAAATTTAGTAGCGCCGATAAATTAACGATCGATATGATCAACATGGCTACACAAGGAGCTCAACAATTTAATCCGGGTGCGAAAGGTTGGAACAATTTCGATACGAAGGATTACAAAACGATTACAGAATCAATTATGTTCGGAAAAATGAAGATCGAGCAAGGATTTGACGAGCTGAAGAAAAAATCGGCTGAATATGAAAAATAAGTAGTTGTGAGCACCCCTTAGTTAACATAGAAACCCTAATTCGGTTATTCTGATGTTATAATTAAGGGGTGCTTTGACATGACACCCGTTTTTATAGGAGGCAGCGTGATGTGGAAGGTTGCAATCATTGATGATGATCGGCAGGTACTCAAAGGAATGAAACAAGTGATTCCCTGGGAAGAAATCGGAGCCGAGTTAGTAGGAGAGGGTCTGAATGGAGAGCGCGGATTAGAACTGATTCGGGAGAAAAAGCCTGATATCGTCATAACAGACATTTATATGCCTGTTATGGGTGGAATGAAAATGATAGAAACATTGCGCAATGAGAGTTTTGAAGGAAAAATTCTTATTCATAGCGGTTACGCCGATTTTGAAGTGGCTCGACAAGCGCTAAGACTTCAAGTTGAGGATTACTTATCAAAGCCAGTTTCTAGAAACACCATCACAGAAGTGCTGCTGCGAACCATTTCGTCCATCGAACTTGAAAATCAATCAAAGATTGAGCAGGAGAAACTACGAGACCAAATTGATGAATATGAACCGTTCGTGCGGAAAGAACAGTTAAAGACAGTCGTGACGGGGACAGCTAGCAATTGGAATGAAATGACGCTTTTATGCAACATGAGAGATGATCAGAGCCATATCGTCCTTGGATTAGAGATTCTAAGAACGTCGAGAATTTCCGATGTCCGGACGCAAGATCGATTGTTATTTCGTTTTGCCATCAAAAACATTATGAAAGAAATTCTCCAAGCCGAGAAGCGATCTTATGATTATGTTGAATTGCATGGTTATCATGCAGCATTAATTCTTCATTTTGAAAAAAACGCGGTGTATTCGGAGCATATCGATCATATAAGAACTATTGCTAAGAAAATCATAGAATGTGTACAAGCCTATCTCGATATTACAATCCGGATTGGCATCGGCAGATTCACAGAGAATTGGTCCAATCTATCGGATTCACTGGAAGAGGCTTTTCAACCACTAGTCCCGGATGCCAGGATGCTTCAATCTACCGGTGTCTTTGAATATGTGAATACGGAGCGTTTCCCTGCCAGTCACAGCCAGACGACGGCCAAACCGATCAAGTTTTATCAACAAATCATTGAGGATATCAAAACAACGCAAGGCAAGAATGCCCAGAAGATGATTGAAAGTTATATGACTACCTTAAGGGTAAGCGCAACCCCTCCTCCATTCAGCTTACTTGGCGCGCAATTTTGGGCTATTTTCAGCTTCGCGCTAGCGGATGAGGATATCCGACTGACGGAGATCTTTCAGGATCACAGTATGGAAAGTGAGTTGAATAAAATATTTACGTTTGACCAGTATGAAACATGGCTGCTCAGTATTATTCAGCGAATCTGTACGAATCAGCCTTGGCAAGAAAGCTTCAAGCATAAGATGGCCATTGATTTTATCAAACAATATGTCCGTGAGAATTATGCCAACGATATCACGATTGCCGAACTTGCCGATAAAGTGTATATCTCTCGTAACTATTTAAGTCAAATCTTTAAGAACGCAACAGGAGAGACGATCAACAACTATATTATCAGTGTGAAGATGGAAGAAGCTAAACGGCTTATTTTAGAAAGAAAATATAGAATCTATGAGGTCGCAAATAAAGTAGGCTACAATAATATCCCTTATTTTAGTACCACATTTAGAAAGCACTTTGGTATTACACCTGCGGAATTACTCACATAAGGGCGGAATGGCGAATGAAGAAGATGTTTAAAAGATACCGGATCGATTATTTGCTTTTTGGAGGCTTAACAAGTTTTGTCCTCATCTTGCTCACGATTGTCATTTTACTAACTTATACACTTTCAACAAAAGAATTGGTGAGGGTAACGACCTATTATCAAAAAGAAAATTTGAATGAATTGTATAACAAAATTGAAATTCAAATGCGCGCAATTGAGCAAATTTCTTTGGCGGCGACCAGGAATATTGTGACAACGGAATATCCGGACATCACCACGGATTCATACGTCAATTATCAGAAACGTGAAGAGCTAGAAACATTTTTGAGTAATATCGCGTATTCTACACCAATAATTCAGTCCATTGAATTATATACGGGAAATGCATTTCCATCGAAATCACAAAGTCTTGTTTCATTTATTGACTTGAATCAAGCCAAAGCCCAAAGCTGGTATGAAGCTGTTGAGAATGCAGACTTCGCATGGATTGGCCAACATACCATTACTTCCAATCAAGGCCGAATAGAAGTCATCAGCTTCGCCCGCAAAATATATTCAAATAGCGGCAAATACCAAGGGTTCATGATGCTGAACTTGAAAGCGTCATCAATTCAAAATCAGATCAGTGGTGAAATCCCGACTTCCAACCGGATATTGCTTGATTCAGGGGGCAGAGTAATAACTTACATCGGTGATCCCTCCTTACCGACGAAGATTAAGTCCTATTTGTTGGACATGAATAATGAAAGCGGTTATATGAAAGTCGGGCTTCCCGGAAATAACGAATCGTCTAGCTCCCCAAAGAATAATACCTTAATGGTATGGGCCATGCATTATAATTCCAGTTGTATGCTCGTTCAGCTCACACCTTTGAATCAAATCACAAAAGGCAGTGTTCACATCTCCGCTGTTTTATCTCTTGTGGGTGTTTCGGCGATTCTGATTGCCTTATTATTTACCTTATATTTTTCGAATCTATTCATTACACCTATACGTCAGCTGCTCCACGAAATGGGGAGATATACAGCTAACACAAATAAAGTGAATCTGCCGGAAGACTATCATAATGAATTCGGTGTGTTATTCTCCGGTTATCGCAAATTAATGGATCGAATCAAGTCGCTATATGTTTCTCTGGAGAATCAATATAAGGAGCAAAAGAAAGCAGAAATCAAAGCGCTTCAAGCGATGATAAACCCTCATTTTTTATATAACACATTAGATCAATTAAATTGGATGGCGCTGACTGCTGGTCATGATAAATTAAGTCAAATACTTGAGCTGATGGGGAAAATGTTTAGAATCGGGTTGTCCAACGGCGAAAGCCTGATCACGATTCGCGAAGAATTTACACATGCGTTGTGTTATGTGCAAATCCAGCAGCTGCGCTGGGAGGAAGGGTTGACCGTATCCATTGATCTAGCAGAGCATTTACAAGATTGGTACATCCCCAAAATGACGTTACAACCGTTCATAGAAAATGCGATTATGCACGGATTCAATGAGCGATTAACCGGAAATATTACCATTAGCGCCAAAGAAGACCAAGGAGACGTTATCATTCAAATCACGGATGACGGCGTCGGACTGAAAAAAAACTGGAATGCCCAGCGGGAAGGAAATACGGGCGGTTATGGGATACGGAATGTAAAAGAGCGTTTCGAAGCTTTTTTTGGAACCCGTTATCGAGTCGATATTGTAAATAATTCGCAAGCCAGTGGAACGACGGTAACGATACAATTTCCAATGCTAAAATACAAGCAAGAAGAGGTGAATGTCAGCCTCGGAGCAAGTATCCCATAATCAACTTGGGATTGGTGTAACCTACAGAGGAGAGGTGAAAGAATATGCGTGAACCTAAGCCTTATTGGCGCGATGTACCCCTTGAGTTGAGGAAGCAAGTGGAGGAGCGGATGGAAAGCTCGATTCGAACGGCAACTCGTGTGTTCGGAGGATATGGACCGACGGCAACGTTTCGCATTTTTTTAGAAGATGGAAGAACGTTGTTTGCCAAGGGAGCAGGGCTGGGATCACTTGCAGAAAATTGGCGAGTGCTTCCGTTAGAAGAAGCCGTGTATCGTGAGGTTCAAGCGATTTCGCCGATTTCACCACGGTATTATGGGTCAGTCAGCACCCAAGGCTGGCATCTTTTATTATTGGAGGATTTAAAAAACTGCAAGAAAGTGCCTTCTTGGACTGAAGCATTAGCAATTCAGGCGATGCGTGATCTAGCCCACTTACACGTGCAGGGAATCGCCGAGGCTGATAAGGTGGAAGCCATGTCTGCCCGAGGTGTAACGGAGAACTGGCTTTCCATCAAACAGAACAGCGAAGAGCAACATTATTTTCTCGAGCTGTTTCACGAGAATAGAGATGAAGCGGAGGCTTGGCTGGATGCGGTGCTTGATGTTTTGATTCCTCTTGAAGCGGATCTTATGCGTCAAGACCAACCATGGGGTTTGATCCATAAAGACATACGCTCGGATAATCTTCGATTTAGAGACGGCAGATTAGTGTTGTTCGATTGGGCATTGGCTTGCAGAGGTCCCTTGCTATTCGATATTGGTTTTTTCTTTCCTAGCTTAGAAGGGGAAGGAGGGCCTACCGCAGAACGATTATTGCCCATTTACAAAAAGGAAATGGCTGCACACGGCATTGAATTCCCCGAATATGCCGAACGATCTGTTGCCGTTTGTGCGGCAGGATTCTTTGCTACAAGAGCAGGGAAACCGCCAATTCCTCAGCTCCCGCGGCTTCGATATATTCAGTGGCTACAGCTGGGACCTGCGCTGCGTTGGACATCGAATCTGCTAGGGCTGCCTCAACCGCCTCAATTATCGCCACTTAAAGAAGAGTAATGTTAACCTATTCAATACGTTGGAGGAATGGTATGAATCCTATTCAGAATAAAATCGGTGGCGTCTTTATCCCAGTCAGCAATATCGAACGGGCTCGTGATTGGTATTGTGATATTCTAGGCTTACCGACGGATGGAGAAGTTTTGTTTGGGCATATTTATGTTTTGCCGATGGAAGGACCTAGTCTTGTGTTGGACAGCAAGATATATGCACCTGATCACGTTTATAAAGTGCCGGCTTTTCAATTCCGTACCGATGATATCGTTCAAGCTTATGAATTTATGAAAGCAAAAAATGTTCAATTATTAACTGAAATCGAGAATGATCACTGGTTTAATTTTAAAGACCCTGATGGTAATGTTTTAATGATTTGTAAGTAGTGCTTAAGTTAAAACTCCCTAATCCGAGGATTAGGGGGTTTTTTATTTTTCTGTCAAATCTACAAAAAGACATGATCATTTCATAGAAAGTCATCATCAGTATGTATGCCAATTGGGGTGAGAAAGTATTAAGCTATTCCTAAGAAAGGAGGCGGTTGATATGTTGGCAAGTCAGGTTTTTGCGGGAAGTGTGTTTATTGCAGGATTGCTTTCGTTTTTCTCACCATGTATTTTGCCGCTATTACCTGTCTTTATTGCCCAACTCAGCGGCGCAGCGCCAGGCAGTGATGCAAAAGCCGTAAAAATAGGTGCGGTTCAGCTTCGTCCTCATCTGATAGGGAACACGTTGTTCTTTATACTAGGCATTTCATTCGTATTCGTGTTACTTGGTTTTGGAGCAGGTGCTATCGGCAATGTCATTAACACCTCTTGGTTTATTGTCATTTGCGGAGCCATCGTCGTCTTATTCGGAATCTTTCAAACAGGTGTATTTCATGTGCTATTTATGCAGCGAGAGAGAAGGTTGTCCATCGAAATGAATGGGAAAAAGGGTTTCACAGCGGCCTTTTTACTCGGCTTTACATTCAGCTTCGGTTGGTCGCCATGCATTGGCCCGATATTAGCGGCGGTGCTCAGCTTATCTGCAAGTGAAGGATCTTCCCTGCAAGGCGGCGGTTATATGCTAATTTACGCGCTAGGTTTGGCTATTCCTTTCCTTATTCTTTCCTTCTTTTCGGATTTGCTTGCAGGACGTTTAAGAGCGCTTAATCAACATTTGCCTAAAGTAAAAGTGATTTCCGGTATTCTGCTCATCGTGATGGGCGTTCTGCTTATGACGAATAATTTAAATGCAATTGTATCTTTATTCTAATGATGGACAGGAGGAGTTTTATTATGAAGAAAGTAAAATGGTTACTCGCCGGTGTGATTGTGCTCTCACTATTCGTACTTGCGGCATGCGGGGATAAAGGCGCCACAAAGGCTGCTCCATCCTCATACAATTCAGGGCAGGCGGCCCCTATGTTTGAGCTCAAGGATCTGAAGGGAAATAAAGTGGAATTGGCTAGTTTTGCCGGAGAAAAAGTATATGTCAAGTACTGGGCCTCTTGGTGTTCAATCTGCTTGGCAGGACTTGATGAATTGAATGAATTGGCCGGTCAAGACAATGGATTTAAAGTGATTACAATTGTCAGCCCAAATTATAAAGGGGAACAGTCGACCAAAGCATTTACGGAGTGGTTTAACGGTCTGCAAGATGAGCAAAAAAGCAACTTAACGGTGCTTCTCGATGAAGATGGTAAATGGGCTCAAAAATTTGGAGTAAGAGGTTATCCATCTTCTTATTACATTGGTTCTGACGGTATTCTGGCAAAGTCAGTGCCAGGTCATAATTTTAATGATGCGATTATTGATAATTTCAAGAAAATTTCTTAATTTTCCATTTGTAGAATAGGAGGAAAAGACATGATGAAAAGATTTCTGTATGTAAGTTCTCTACTGTTGCTATTGTTTGTCACTGCTTGCGCCAATTCAATCGGTATCAGCGATTCTTCGAAAGCCGCGGGGGCATCATCGGCGACATTAGCGAAAAATGAACCTACGACGACTAGATCCGCAAATCCTAATGATAAAATTGATTATTCCAATAGTAAGCTGCAAACCATTTATTTGGCAGGTGGCTGCTTCTGGGGAGTGGAAGCTTTCATTTCCCGAATTCCAGGCGTACAGGATGTAATTTCCGGTTATGCTAATGGCATAGGGGAAAATCCGACGTATAAGGACGTTGTTCGGGAAGACCGCAAATTTGCGGAGACGGTAGAGGTTAAATATGATCCGGCACGAATCGAATTGTCCGATCTGTTGACTCGTTTCTTTAAAATCATCAATCCGACAAGCGTGAATAAGCAGGGAAATGATATAGGAATCAGCTATCGATCTGGGATTTATTATGTCAATGAGAGTGACGCTGCTGTGATCAACTCAGTAGTTGCTAAAGAGCAAACGAAATATGATAAAAAGATCGTGACGGAAGTACTGCCTCTCACGAACTTTTATGTAGCTGAGGAAGAGCATCAGGATTATTTGGAGAAACACCCGGATGGTTACTGTCATGTTGATTTAACGATTCTGGATGAGCCAGTTAAAGTTGACCCTACAAAGTACTCCAGACCCAGCAATGAAGAGTTGAAAGCGAAATTGACCGATCTTCAGTACAACGTAACGGTACTCGGAGGCGAGGAGAGAGCTTATTCCAATGAATATTGGGATACGTATGATCCAGGCATCTATGTCGATATCACCACAGGCGAACCTCTATTCTCCAGTCGTGACAAATATGATTCCGGCTGTGGCTGGCCAAGTTTTACGAGACCGATTGATCCTGATGTGGTAACTTATGAGAAGGACACTAGGTACAATATGGTTCGTACGGCGGTCAAAAGCCGCGTAGGCGGCATTCATCTTGGTCATGTATTCGATGATGGGCCTGCCGAATCGACAGGGAAAAGATTCTGTATCGATAGCGCCTCCATCCGGTTTGTTCCACTGGACGACATGCAAAAGGAAGGCTACGGATATTTGCGTACAAGTGTTGAATAAATCAGGAGGTAAAGCGCGATGTACAAATTATTGCTTGTGGAGGACGAAGAGCTGATCAGGAATGGAATCAGACGGCTGGTTCCTTTTGAGAAATTTCAAATAACTGAAATTATAGAGGCGGGAAACGGTGAGGAGGCGTATAAGCTATTCCTTGCTCATCGTCCTGATATCGTCCTGTTGGATATTAATATTCCGAAAATGAACGGGCTTGATTTTGCCAGAAAAGCCAAAGATCTGAAGCAAAATGTCAAGATTGCGGTTATTACGGGATATGACTATTACGATTATGCGGTTACTTCTTTGAAAATTGGCATTGATGATTACGTGCTTAAGCCGGTATCTAAGGAAGACGTGTATGAGGTCCTTCAAAAGTTGGTGAGTAAGCTTCAAAGCGAGCAGCAGCAATCCGAACTGCAAAGCCTTGTAAGCGATTATAAAACGACGCTGCAAGCAAAAGATGAATCCGATAACAAAGCATCTATTGCCAAAATTATCGATGAGAATATCGCTAATCCCGATTTCTCCTTAGCCATTCTGGCGGATCAGAAAGGGTTCAGCAGCGGGTACATGAGCGTTCTTTTCAAAAGATTATTTAACGTCTCCTTTCAGGATTACTTAATTGCTGTCCGGCTAGAACGTTCAAAGCTTCAGCTTCTGGTGTCGGATTTGAAAATATATGAAATCTCAACGGCGGTAGGATTTGATAACCCGAATTACTTTAGCGCCGCGTTCAAAAAGAAATTCGGGGTCTCCCCACTGCAATACAGGGAAAGGATTAAATATTCGTGATGAGATTTCCCCGGTCGCTGCAATCTCGTATTTCGTTCGTTTATATGCTAATCAGTCTCGTAACCATAGGAATTATCGGCACTGCCTTATATGTAGGCATTTCTAGAGTAGTCATGAATGACTCCATTCAGTCGTCGCAGATGGCCATTTCCAAAAGCGGGGCTTTCGTTGGAGCGTATATAGATCGGCTGTTGGTATTGTCCAATGTGCTTGCTAACAATCCCCAGACCATTAAGACTTTAGCCTCTCCAACCAAAGAAGGGGAGAAGGATGAGATGCAGCTTATCCGAACTGTGCTGATGTCCGATTCCTATATTAAGTCCGTTGTAGTCATCGGAAAAGACGGCTATATGTTGTCCAATGAAACGAAGCTAAACATGCAGCGATCATCCGATATGATGACAGAGCCTTGGTATGTAGAAGCAATTAAAGGTAAAACGCCGGCCCTTTCTTCTGCCCGCATGCAGGAATTTGCGATGGACAAGGACAAATGGGTGATTTCGATGAGCCAAGAAGTGAAAGATGAGAACAATCAGAACCTTGGCGTCATCCTATTGGATATCGAATACAATGGCATCGATGATTATTTGAAAGATTTGGATCTGGGGAGTAAAGGTTTTGCATTCATCATTAATAGCCATAGCGGCATTGTTTATCACAAAGACCCTACATTTTTTGTTGATCCAGCCAAGAAAGAGCAATTAAGGAACATAAGCATGTTAGCTAACGGTTACGATCGATCGCAAAATGTCCTTATTCATAAAACACGAATAGCAAACTCCGATTGGACTTTGGTAGGCGTTAGTTCACTGGACGGTTTGCTGCAAATTCGCAGCCAAATGCTTCGTTCTTTTGCAATTGTCGGTATAGGACTGTTCATCCTTATTATTACGGTGTCATTGATCATTGCCAGAAGCATCACGCGGCCGGTTCATCGATTAGAGCAGGCCATGCAAAAAGTAAGAGCAGGTACGTTGGAAGTAAGTGTGCCTGAATCCGGCGTGACGGAAGTGCAGGGACTAGCCCAACATTTTAACTTGATGGTTTCCGAAGTTCGCAGATTGCTGGAGGAAATTGAAACGAAGGAAAAAGCGCTGCACACCTATGAACTAAAAGTGCTGCATAGCCAAATCAACCCCCATTTTCTATATAATACGTTGGATACGATCGTCTGGATGGCCGAATTTAATGAAAGCGAACGTGTCATATCCACGACCAAAGCATTGGCCAAATTTTTTCAATTGTCACTAAGCGGAGGAAGCGAGATGACGACGATTGAAAATGAAATGAACCATGTCGCTCAATATTTATTTATTCAGAAGGAGCGATATGGAGATAAACTTCATTATCAGCTAGACTTCGACCCCGCGTTAGCGGTCAAGGTCATTCCTAAAATCATTTTGCAGCCCATTGTGGAAAATGCGATTTATCACGGCATCCGGGAAAAAGAAGGCTCCGGATTCGTGGAAATTACATGTGACTATACGGATGATGGACATGTGCAGTTCATTGTGAGGGATGATGGCGTGGGCTTCGACCCGCTTGCTCATCGCTTAAATAAAGACGTCGAACCATCAATTGCCCAGCCCAAGTTAGGCGGTGTTGGCATCAACAACGTAGATGAACGCTTAAAACTTTACTATGGCAAAGAATATGGGGTTCATATCCATTCCCGTTTGGGAGAAGGAACAACAGTAACCATCATCATACCGTGAGAACTCCGAACATAACTCATCAGGAAGGGGATTGATTCTTGTGAACAAATCTAAATTAATGGTAAACTTAATAATAGTTGTGCTGCTAGTCGCCCTATTAGGAACCGTATATACGGAAATAGATGCTTGTTTTTTGAATAATTAACTGAAATCGACGGATGAGAGGTAATGAGCGCATATGATCGAATATGAACGGATCCATCATGTAAGCTTAGCTGTTAGAGACTTGGAAAAAGCGAAGAAATTTTATTCGGAACTGCTTCATTTTCAGGAAATTGAGCGCCCTCCTTTCAAATCCAATGGTGTCTGGTATGCGATTGGGAATCAGCAGCTGCATTTGCTTGAACACCCAAAAGGCGAAGCATTGCGTATGAGCGGCATAGATTCGGTAGATGGGCACTTTGCTTTATGGGTTAAAAGTTATCGGAATACGATACAATGGCTCGAACACATTGGTGTGCCTTATGAGGCAAGACCCCAAAGCGTGGCTGGGTTTGCACAGATTTATATCCTGGATGTGGACAACAATATCATCGAGTTTGATGCTGTATATGACTCCTAACATGAATTAAACAAAAAGAGGCATTCCCTTGAGTCATTTAATGACCATGGGAGAGCCTCTTTTTTGAGCTTATGGGGCAGCTTTTTCAAAATAAAGCAAAATCTTCCCGTTATTTAATGTAGTAAAGAAGTATTCTCATGAAATAAATGCAATTTTTCCTATTAATAGGGAGGTGTGCTTTGGAGCAGCGGTTTTCGAGCAAATTAAAGGGAGATATTTCTGTTAATTGTCATTTAATTCATGATTTGCTTGAAATAACAGCAGGATTTCCAGTTAATATTGAATTAGCTAAGCGAAGCAAGTGTCTTACGAGTAAACGTTTCATCGAAGGTGTAGCTTTAGCAATCCATTAAATAGCAACAAATCTAAGAATTTGAAGAAGGAAAAGTCTTCTAAGAACGACGACACCACGATTATTCATAAATCGAAGAACAATGGAATTACGATTTCTGGATACCACACGACCGTTAAAAACGGTAATGAACCCATTGGCACTGCGGTAAACAATACCATAAAAGTGGTTGATTAATAAAGCCATTTCTATCATTCCTTTCTAGCGGGGATACTTTAGGATATGCAGGAAAAACTTGTCTGCGAGGGCTAATTTAATAGATTAGTATGGAATTATGAATGTTTCTGAAATTTTACATCACGGCAGATCAACTACTTCATATCCCCATTGGCATATGTTATGGTTAAAGAAAATTGAAATAGATCCATGCAACTCGCAATACATTGAAACTGTACGGCAGTTATTTGTATCCGTTTATTAAAGTTTGTGATGAAAGGTGGTATTTCAACGATGCCTTTTAATCCTCGCATCTTAATTCTTACGGCTAGTTATGGAAATGGACATATTCAAGCTTCTAAAGCGCTGCAGCAGCAGTTCTTGAAACAGGGTATAGAGCAAGTGAAAATTGTTAACCTCATAAAGGAAGGCCATCCGTGGATCTACTCCATAACTTCTTCGTTAATCAGTAAAAGTACAAAAAGCTCTAAATTAGGCCTTGACTACTATGGCTGGAGTTATTATTTAACACGTGAAACGAAAGAGACCGCGCTATTTCAGAAATCAATGACTTATTTGGGTCAAAAGAAACTAAGAGAACTTATCCAAAAAGAACGTCCGGATGTTGTGGTCAATACGTTTCCTTTCGGCGCTGCTCCAATCGTCTGTAGTGCAATGGGGGTTAAAAATTTTACAGTACTCACGGATTACGCGTTACATGCAACTTGGCTGCATCCAAAAGTCGATCGGTATTATGTGGCAACGGAAGATTTGAAACAACAAATTATTTTTAAAGGATATAACAAAGACTGTATAGAGGTCAGCGGCATTCCGCTGAAGCAAGAGTTCGCAGCAGCGAGCATTCGTGCGCAATCGCAACCACTATCACTGCGAAAGAAGATTATCCTTATCATGGCTACGGAAAGCGGAGTAACCAGTTATCTGGATGAAATGTTGGATTCGCTGCTGCTTCTAGAAGATTGTCAATTAGTTGTCATCTGTGGCCATAACGAGAAGTTGAAAGATAGACTTGAGGCAGATTTTGCTGCGTACCCGGGGATCACCATTCTTGGTTTTGTCGATAATGTTCACGAGTGGATGTCGAGAGCTATGTGTATTGTAACGAAAGCAGGCGGATTAACGTTGACAGAGGCTATTGCCTTACGACTGCCGGTTTTCGTGTATAAGCCAAATGGCGGTCAAGAGAAAGAAAATGCCTTGTATTTATCCAGGCTTGGTGTAGCTTCAATCGCCAATAAGATGGAGGACTTTTACATAAATATTCAGCAGTTTGTACGGCATCCCACTAAAAGTGAAGAAATGAGAGCTCGTATGGCCTCGTTGCAGCGTAATCATGCAGCGGCGCACATCGTAAATGACATGTTGATGATATTGGATAATTCATTCATGTACGCTTCAATTTGAGGTTGTGATAGATCAAGGAGTTTGCTCCGTAGCAGCTCCTTTTTTTGTTGAAGAATTTTAACGAGTTAAGTTGGAAAAGAGAGAAAAAGAGAAGCATTTGAATAGAAGACTGCTCCTAACATACATTGAATGACAAGAAGCGTCTAATAACGAGTGAGTTGTTCGGAAAATAGAAGAAAATATTATTTCTAAGGAAATATCAGAGATAGTACTAGCAGGTTTCTAGCATTAAGTTTTGATAAAGTCGAAGGGAAAAACCTTGTGCTAGAGAAGTTACTACATGGAAAACATGCGGATGAGTTTCAGGACAGAAATCAACAGTTTAGAAGGGCGAACTACTATGAGGATGATACGTCAAAATTTGAAATAGAGATAAATGCAGGAGTTTTTGAAGAGAAGGTAACTGAAATATCAGGGCGAACTTCATTACTTAATACTAACGGTGATATCATGAAGACCATTGAAATCATATTGGATTTTTGCGCTAAGTTGAAACTCAGTATTTGGGATGTAAAACTTAACCAAGAGATTCTTTCTGAAGATGATATGAAAAAGAGCGTTGAGAGGTTTAACCGCTTAAGATGAGTAAGCTTGTAAGGCACCTATCGGTGTCTTTTTTTCGACAAAACGAATCGAAATGTGCCGATATTCGGCAGGTAACTAGTTCATTAGACATATTTTGAGCAGCGTATAGAGGGGAAAGGTCTCATAGGTAGAAAAAGGTAATTGACAATCATTTTTACACCTAATGATGGAGGTGAAGCACGGTGCTGCGACGCCCTGTACCCATTTTTGTCCAGTTGCTCGCGGGGATGTTCTTGATTGCCGCACTGGCGATCGCGCTTACAAATTTGCTGAATTACCGCATGACGTCACAGATTGTGCTCAACCGCACCGCAAGTTATACCCAAGAATCCGTGGAACAGCTGTCAGCCAAAATCGATGTGTTGCTGCGCCAATACGATCAGGCTACACAAATGGTTGCATTCGATGAGAAAGTGTTGGCTGCTCTAAAAGCGGATGTTCCCCCACAAGCTGCTGAATCTCAAGTTTCAATGGACCTAAATCGGTATTTGGCGGAAAAAATACGCTACATTGCCGGGGATATGCTGCTTCATTTATTTGACCGCAATGGACACGCGTACGCTTCTAATGAATCCCTGCAGTTATTCTGGCGGATGGCGGACGATGTAGCTGCTGTAAGCTGGTACAGCAAAATGCAAACGCTTGACGGACACATGCTGTGGGTATACGGGCCTGCCTGGCGGGATGGCGAAATCCCGGCGATTATTGGAGCTCGTAAGTTGAAGGACCCGTCAAGCCTGACACCGCTCGGAGATGAGTTTATTGTATTTCCGGTGGATAAAATCAATCGGATTATTGGCGAAACAGGCCAACGGATCGAGCGAAAGGTGCAGGTGATGGATTCCATCGGCAACATCGTGTATTCGACGGTTCCACGAGAAATCGGTACGGCTGCGGACGTTGGCCTGTTCAGTAAATTTGGAAGAAATGCGCAACCTTTCTTCGAATGGAAGACAAGGGAGGATCAGAAGCAAGTGCTGGTATCTTATGCAAAATCTTCGTATAGCGGTTGGACGACAATCGCCTATTTCAAACCTGAGGCAGTCAACAGCGAGGCTTCTCAAATTTGGGCTCATGCCTTGCTCACCATGGGCGCAGGTATCCTCATTGCCTTAGTGTTTGTGACGTACTTTACATGGACACTTACCAAACCAATCCGGCTGCTGGCCGATGGCATGAATCGACTCCGTAAAGAAGGGGTCAAGCCGATTGACAAACCATTTGCTAGCCGTGAAATCACTAGACTTTATGCCAATTACAATGCCTTAGTGGAAGAGTTGGAGGACGTTGTAGAGCGGCTCTCGGAGCAGCAAATTACGGTACAGTGGGCGCAGTTGGTAGCACTTAAAGCACAGTTTAGGCCTCACTTTTTGTACAATTCGCTCAATCTGATTTACTGGACCATTGAGGATGAACGGCCGGATCAGGCGCAAGCCATGACGCTCGCGCTAAGTGAACTACTCCGATATAGTGTCCACCCGTCGACGGACCTCGTAACATTAGGTGAAGATATGGAACAGCTGAATCGTTATTTGCTTTTGCAGCGAGCAAGATACGGGGAGAAGTTTCAAGTAAGCATAGAGGTGGAGGATGGACTAGAACAACAACGCGTAATACGACTCGTACTCCAGCCTCTAGTCGAGAATGCTTTCCATCATGGATTGGAGCAGCAAGATGAGGGGGATTGGCAAATCCGAGTGCGGATCTATCGACAAGACGGCATGGTGAAGTGCTCTGTTGAGGACAACGGCGTAGGGATGACGCAAGAGGCATTGCAGATGTTGGAGGTATCCATCCATCAAGAGCAAAGCTTCGAGAAACAAGGGCGAGGAATCGGACTGAGCAACCTCCACAAACAGCTGCAAGCGTTCTTCGGGCCCAGCAGCGGGATTAGCCTCTCCAAGAGTCCGCTAGGCGGGCTGCAGGTTATGCTGTCATTGCCGCTTCATACTTCGGAGATGGTTACAGTTCCACCCTTACTGTCCAAAAAAGGGGGGACTGGCGCTGCTTAATGATCGAAAAGGTAATCAATCCACCTTATGGCTCATGGTTTGCCTCGTGAGTTTCTTATTCTTGACTTCATGTGAACCGGAATCAGCTTTACCTAGTGTGAACGGAAACACGTCGCAAGTCGTGAAGCTTCGTGTTTGGCTATGGCCGGGAAGTGGGCTTGAACGGCTCGTTAAGAAATATATGGCCGATCATCCTGGAGTGGATGTAGAGATCGTCAGCTTTCAATTTGACGATGTTTTACCGGGGCTGATGACGTCCCTGGCTACCAAAGCGGACACGCCGGATCTAGTTCTGCTTGAGGCTTCTCAACTTAATCAAGTAAAGCGTTTTCAAAATGAATTTTTTAATCTCTACGATTATGGCGATGAGAGGGAACACTACTTGGATTGGAAATGGCGCCAAGCAGAAAGCAAGGATGGCGGTTTCCTATTTGCGATGCCAGTGGACATCGGCCCTGTCGCCTTAGCGTACCGCCGGGACTTGTTTCAGATGGCAGGGCTACCAATCGAACGGGAGGAAGTCGCCGAAGTTCTAACCAATTGGGAGCAAATGGAGCAGGTTGGATTGGAAATCAAAGAGAAAACAGGCGCTTATCTTATCGATAATTTGACCAATGTATTTATGAGTTATTTGAACCAATTCGACGGTTATTATTTGACGCCGATGGATCATGAGCTTGATCCGCATGTGAAAGAAGCCTGGGATCAAGCTATACGCTTTCATAAGCTCGGGCTAAATGCGGGCCTTCCGTCGCAATCTTCCGCTTGGGCTGCAGCTGCCGTAAACGGGAAGTTCGCCGTTGTCTTGGCACCCTCCTGGCTTCATGGAGCTTTCAAGAAAGTTGCCCCCTCTACCGCAGGTGTATGGGATCTGGCACGGGCGCCCGGACTTCCCTCGAATTGGTCAGGGACATGTCTGGCTGTTCCACGGACGAGCCGCAATCCTCATGCGGCTTATGAGCTAGCGCAATGGTTGACGGCTCCAGCACAGCAGCTAGACAATTTCATTGGCAGCGGTAATTTCCCTTCCACACCGGAGTCTTATTCGACCCGGGAGTTTCTAGAGGTGCGGGACGCTTTCTTTCATGACGCACCTGTCGGTCAGATTTATTCCTATACGGCGCTTCGTTACAAAGCGGCTTACAATGATTTTGAATATGAAGGGATTGAACGAATGATCAAAGAGGGCCTGCGCCGAGTGGAATCAGAGGGAGCAGATCCAGAACATACATGGGAGGACATCGTCCGCCGATTCAAGCAGACAAATACGGGAGGTTGATCGTGATGTTTACAGTTCTTGTCGTCGATGATGAAGCAAATGTGCGCCACCCGGTATGCAGAACCCTTTCGCGGTTAGATGGCGTGGGAGAAGTGCTGGATGCAGCAAATGGACTTGAGGCAATGGCTTTGTTAAAGAAGCAGAAAGTCCATCTCCTTATTACGGATATCCGCATGCCTGCAGCGGATGGTCTGCAATTAGCGGAATTTGCGCGGGAGCATTCGCCTGGAACCGATGTATACGTGCTCACAGGGCATGCGGAGTTCGATTATGCACAGAAGGCAATGGAGCACGGGGTTCATGCCTATTTGCTTAAGCCATTGTCCAAGGAAAAGCTCAGAGAGGTCTTTCTGGCATCCTATGAGAAGCATCGTCGCAGACAGGAATCTCAACAAGTTAATGTCATTAGAGAACGTGCGCTATTAGAAAAGCGTCTTCATGATTTGCTCCAAGGTGTGCCGGTTCCAACTTTCGATGAAGGTTTGATTCCGTCTCACAAGAAAATCATGCTCGTTTCCTTTTCAACCAAAGATTTAAGGTCATTAGGGGAAGCTTCGGTTCGTTATTTTATCAGGGAATGTGCTTATGAGGCATTCAGCCGTCTGGGCACAGCAGCCGTGTGTCTTGAGGACAGGCTCGTCACAGTCGTGCTGTTTGCTAATCAATGCGATCAGGAGGCTTGGGAGAGGGAAGTGCAAGAGACATCGAAGTGGATGGCGGCAAAGCTGCGAATTGAAGTGAAGACAGGCTATGGGGGAGCGACGAAGGAGATCGGAGATCTTAGCTTGATGTACATCCGCAGTATGATCAGCCTTGGATTTACAGAAATTACGCGTAAAGAAAGTGGCGGTGAATCGTTCCCGCCGATCATCCGAGCGCTTCTTGGCTATGTTCACAAAGAGTATGCCGGTGCGGCCAACTTGTCCGACTTTGCCCAGCAATACCAAATCAACCCCAATTATTTGAGCAACTTATTTCACCAGGAAACGGGAATGACTTATACGCACTATTTAACACAGCACCGCTTGACTGAGGCTAAAAAGTGGTTAAGAGATACGAATTTGAAGATCTACGAGGTGTGTGAAAAAGTGGGCTACAAGGACCCTGCATATTTCAGCCGAATCTTCAAAACGTTCGAGGGGATAGCTCCGGGAGCTTATCGGACAGTGGACGGAACTTTCCTAACTTAAGTCCAAGAAATCGAAGATGCGTTACCTATACGGGTTGTCCACCCCTGTTTATACTAAATGTAAGGGCTTTCTTAATAGGCTCGAAATTTGAAGGGAGCGTTAATCGATGAAAAACGTGTCGAAGGGTAAGGCCTTAGGTTTACTAATGGCTTCCGTCCTCCTTCTTAGTGCTTGCAGCAGTGGTGGAGGAGCACCGGAAGCAGTAAAAACGGATGCGAAAGCAAGCGATGGCAAGAAAGTTCAACTTCAAATGTGGTTTTGGCAGGGGGCTTCATTCGAAAAAATCATCCCAGAGTTTAACCGCACCCATCCTAACATCGAGATCATTCCACAAATTTACAAATGGGAAGATGCACACAAAAAGCTTTTAACGGCGATGTCAGCGGGGTCTGGAGCTCCGGATATCGCAATGATCGATATTTCACAGTTGGATCAGTTTCTGAAATACCCAGATAAATTTAATGATCTTAATACTTTTGGCGCCAAGGAAATAGCCAAAGACTTTCTTGACTGGAAGTGGAAACAATCCACGGTCGGCGAGAAACAGCTTGGTCTTCCGACGGATATCGGTCCGATGGTGCTCTATTATCGGCAGGATTTGTTCCAACAAGCTGGATTACCGTCCGAACCGAACGACGTTGCAGCCAAGATCAAGACGTGGGACGATTTCCTAGCTGCAGGTAAAACGCTTAAAGAGAAAACGGGGGCCGATATTTTATCGAATCCTAATGAACTTTTCGGCGCTATTCGTGATCAAGGGGATGAGTTGTACTTCGATAAGGACGATCAACTCATCATTGAAAAAAATCCGCAAGTAAAGAAAGCTTTGGAATATTTTAAAAAGGCTCGTGACATGGGTATTGCGGGTAGTTATGATCAAAAGAATGCTCTTCAAGAGTATTCGGCAGCTCTCAACTCAGGCAAAATTGCCACGTATATCTCAGCAGCATGGGGCCGAGGACATGTCGAAACCCGTGCTCCGGATACGAAAGGGAAATGGCGCGCAGCGAAAATTCCGGAAGGCACTGGCAACATGGGCGGATCGTTCCTGACCATCCCTAAGGAGTCCAAATACGCGAAGGAAGCTTACACCGCTATTAGTTGGCTGATTTCTCCTCAGCAGCAGCTCGAAGTCTTTAAACTATCCGGCAACTTCCCTTCAACACCATCCGTATATGGGGACAAGGCTTTCACAGAAACGGGTTATGAGTTTTGGGGCAATCAGAAGCTTGGTGTGTTGTACTCTGAAGTTGCTAAAGACGTAAAAGTGCAGCGTAAGGGGCCAAACTATCAAACGGTTGCGGATATCATTGGCGACGGCATGCAAGCTGTAGCGGTAGATAAAACGAAAGATCCTGATAAAGAGTTCTGGTCACTCGTCGAGAAAGCCAAAACGAAATTGAAGAATAAATAAAGGCCAATAGGGGGCAATTTCGATTCACTGGCCCATAGTGGCGATGGAAGCGAATTGCTCCCTGTAGGTATATCTTATGAGGATAGGATGTGGAGCCGATGAAAGGGTTCAAAGCCCATCTGGCGCCCTACGTAATGATTTCTCCATTTTATATTCTCTTTATCGCTTTCAGCCTGTTTCCCATCCTGTTCTCGCTGTATCTGGCGTTTCATTCCTGGGATGGGCTTGGCCCCATGGAGTTTGTAGGGTTTCGCAATTTTCGTAATCTGTTGACGGACGATCCGGAATTCTGGACATCGGTCGGCAACACTTTTGTTATTTGGTTTCTGTCCACTGTGCCTCAGCTGTTCGCTGCACTCGTGATTGCCTTTTTGCTTAATGCAGCTTTTATGCGGTTTAAGGACTTTTACCGGGCGGTTTATTTTCTACCTAACATTACTTCAATTGTAGCGGTTGCCATCATCTTCGGATCGTTTTTTGGCAGCCAATTCGGTCTCATTAACGGCCTGCTGCAGGCAATAGGGCTTCCTCGCATTGAATGGATCAATGATCCGTTTTGGGTGAAAGTTGCCATCTCGCTCATGGTCATCTGGCGTTGGTCCGGTTATAACGCAATCATTTACTTGGCGGGACTTCAGAGCATCCCGCATGATTTGTACGAGGCAGCTACCATTGACGGAGCCAGCCGCAAGCAGCAGTTCTTCAGCATTACGTTGCCTCTTCTGAAGCCAATTATTCTCTTTACTGTTATTCTCTCGACGATTGGCGGTATGCAGCTGTTTACGGAACCGCTCATTCTGGTTGGCAATACCGGAGGAGCGACGAAAGGCGGGCTGACGCTGGTGTTATACCTGTATAATCAGGCGTTTGGCAACCAAATGTTCGGTTATGCTTCCGCTGTTGCATGGATGCTGTTTCTGATTATCGGCATATTTTCATTTGTGAATTGGAAGTTCGTCTCAAGAGGGGAGGGAGTCTGATGGTGCCATCATCTTCCAAAGTATCCTTCGGACGCGTCATCACTGCTGTTGCTGTGAAAAAGACAAGAGCGCCGGGCACCCTTTGGCTCCATGTAGTCATGATTACCGGGGCGATTCTATCCCTGTTTCCTTTCTATTGGCTGCTTGTCATGTCAACAGCGACGACAGCGGACATGTTCCGGTTTCCACCTCGGCTTCTGCCTGGAGACCAACTGCTTGTCAATATTGGAAAAGTGCTTGATCATGTCGGCTTTTTTCGCTCATTTAGCAATAGTCTTCTTGTTGCAGGCACACATACGGCGTTAGTGTTGTTTTTCTGCTCTTTAGCAGGATTTGCCTTTGCGAAATTCCAGTTTCCAGCGAAGGCGCCGTTATTCTTCTTTTTATTAGCGACAATGATGGTGCCTCAACAGTTAGGTCTTATACCACAATTCATCATTATGCAAAAACTTGGCTGGATCAATGATCTTAAAGCGCTTATTGTACCAGGAGCGGCCAGCGCGTTCGGGATCTTCTGGATGCGGCAGTATACGACTTCGGTCGTTCATGACGAGCTTATAAATGCCGGTCGAATAGACGGCTGTAACTCGTTCGATCTTTATTGGAGAGTCGCGCTTCCGGTACTGCGTCCAGCACTTGCGACACTGGGAATCATTACGTTTCTAGGGTCGTGGAACGATTACCTGTGGCCGCTTGTCGTCATTTCAGTGCAGGAAAAGTTTACAATCCAGATGTTGATTGCCTCTATGAACGGGGTGTACAGCACTGATTACTCCATGGTCATGGCGGCTACATTAATGGCTACCGTGCCGCTCATCATTGTATTTTCGCTATTCAGCCGCCAGTTTATTGCCGGTCTTATGCAAGGGTCGGTGAAAGATTAATAGTTAACAGAGTTAAACGTTCACTCGATGAGTGGACGTTTTTTGTGCGGATGGAATGCCTTCAATCGTGTAAAATGAGAAAAGATAGGCATAATGATGAGCTTCCTTTTCAAAAAAATAATGAGGTGAGCCTAATGAACGATTCTACTTTACATTTTTATGATGAGCTTGCAGAAGACTACCATTTAATTTTCGAGGAATGGACACGAGCCATTGCTTCGCAAGGAGAAACATTAAGCAGAATCATCCGCTCGAAATTAACGGCTTCAGTTACTGAAGAAACGACACTGTTGGACTGTTCTTGTGGGATTGGCACACAGGCAATAGGCTTGGCATTAAATGGATTTAAAGTGACTGCGACAGATTTAAGTCCAGTGTCCGTAGAAAGGGCCAAAAAAGAGGCTGAGTCTTTTGGGGTTGAATTAAATGGAGGAGTAGCTGATTTTCGATCGTTGGACAAAGACGTTTTCGGTATGTTTCACATCGTTCTTTCGGCTGATAACGCAATCCCTCACCTTCTTACGGATGAAGAACTGCTTAAAGCCGCTAGTAATATGTATAAAAAATTGGAAATTAATGGGTTAATCCTGATTACAATGAGAGATTATGATGAATTAGTAAAATCGAAGCCAAAAGCTACGGAACCGCGTATTTTTGATCAGGGTAAACGCATTGTTTTTCAAATTTGGGACTGGGAAGAGGAGTCGGCTGCTTATCTGACTAATCACTTTATTATGCAAGAAATTGACGGCGTGTGGAAAACTAAGCATAATAAAACGAGATACAGAGCTTTGCTGCGAGAGGAATTTAGTCGTATTTTGACACAAGCGGGATTCTCTTCCATTGAATGGCAGATGCCGTCCGAAACAGGGTATTACCAGCCGATTGTCACTGCACGAAAAAAATAATAGGGTAAAAGGATGGTGCAGATGTCTCAACCACTAGTCTATGTTCGGTTCCCTGAAGAAGCGGACATTGCACAGATCATCGCAATGAACAAGCGCAATAGGGCGTTTTTCGAGCAATTTTCTCCAAGTAATTCCGATGACTATTACACAGAGGAGCACATGCTCCAATGGCTGAATAAGAGCAGGATCGATCGAATGGAGGATCGGAAATACTCCTTCGTGGTATGCCAAACGGAAGATGAACAGATCGTCGGTACCATCGGGTTGACGTATGTCGTACGGGGACCTCTACAGAGCTGCATGATTGGCTACAATTTGGACCAGGCGGCCAACGGCAAGGGTTATATGACGGAAGCAGTGAAACAAGTGGTGCGTTATGCTTTCGAGGAACTGAGGATTCACCGGATTATTGGCGAAGCTTCTCCTAAGAATCCTGGTTCAATTCGTGTGTTAGAGAAGGCCGGTTTCCACAAGGAAGGGATCTCCCGCAGCAATGTGAAGATTAATGGCGTGTGGGAGGACCATCAAGTTCTGGCCATTATTAATCCCAATCCGGATATTTAGGCTGTTTAATACGAAGATCAGACCCATCCTGTGGGTCTTTTTTTGGCATTTAACCATGGTTCAGATGATCGGGAAAATAGGGGGTTGACTTGGAGTTAACTCCAAGGGGTAGACTAGTTTTGTGGAAGACGATATGAATTTGAAAGTGAGGAACAATGAAATGGACTATGTGAAGCTTGGAAATACGGGTTTGGATGTATCACGAATTTGTCTAGGGTGTATGAGCTTCGGTGTTGCAGAGCGATGGGTTCATCCATGGGTGCTTGATGAAGAGCGCAGCCGTCCTATTATCAAAAAAGCGCTGGAGCAGGGTATTAACTTTTTTGATACGGCAAATGTGTATTCGGATGGTACCAGCGAGGAAATCGTTGGACGCGCACTAAAGGATTATGCCAATCGAGATGAAATTGTTCTTGCGACGAAGGTTCATTTCCGTATGCATCAAGGTCCGAATGGTGCCGGTCTTTCCCGCAAGGCGATCATGAGTGAGATCGACAAGAGCCTTAAGCGATTGGGAACAGATTATATAGACCTGTACCAAATTCATCGCTGGGACTACAACACGCCAATTGAAGAAACGATGGAAGCCCTGCATGATATTGTTAAGGCAGGGAAGGCAAGATAAATTGGCGCTTCCGCGATGTACGCCTGGCAGTTCCTGAAGGCATTGCACACGGCTGAAAAACATGGATGGACTCGGTTTGTATCGATGCAGAATCATTTGAACCTCATATACCGTGAAGAGGAGAGGGAGATGCTGCCGCTTTGCAAGGAAGAGAAAATCGGCGTTATTCCATACAGTCCGCTTGCTTCAGGACGATTGACACGTGATTGGTCGGAAGCGACGCATCGTTCTGAAACCGATCAAGTTCAGAAATCAAAATATGATGCTACGGCAAATACGGATAAACTCATTGTTGAGCGTGTTGCGGCAATCGCAGAGCAGCATGGTGTCCCTCGGGCGCAAATCGCTCTCGCATGGTTATTGCAGAAGGAACCAGTAACAGCTCCTATTATCGGTGCAACGAAAATGTCAAATCTCGAAGACGCTGTAGCGGCTCTTTCCATTTCGCTATCACGTGAAGAAGTTGCTTCACTCGAAGAGCCGTATGTTCCTCATCGGGTTATTGGTGCCATTTAATTAATATAAAGACTGAGAAAGGGGGGCGAGCAACATGTTAATTGCCGAAGCAAGTGAAAAATTTGACTTGTCACAAGATACTCTTCGTTATTATGAACGAATCGGACTTATTCCAAGGGTGAATCGAAATAAAAGCGGAATCAGGGATTATACGGAAGAAGATTGCAAATGGGTTGAATTTATTAAATGTATGCGAGGCGTAGGTCTTCCGGTTGAAGTTTTGATTGAGTACGTAGCGTTGTTTCAACAGGGCGATGAGACGAAAGAAGCTAGAAAAGAGCTCCTCGTTGAACAGCTTGAGCAGCTCAGAACAAGGATGGAAGATATGAAAAATGTATTGTTACGTTTAGATGATAAGATTAACAGATACGAACAAACCATTGCTGCAAGAGAAAAAACGCTAAATAGATCGTTAGACTAGTTTTAACTCTACGAGAAACCACATGCGACAACGCGCCATTCTTACGTTATAATAGTAGTTGAAAACGTTTCCGAGAGGGGCTGTGGCTGTGGGTAGAAACGATCGATTAGGCGAGCGGTTGACTCCGCTGTTGAAGAGCTTTATGGAGAAAGGGCCAGTTGGCTGTGCATGTACGGTAGTACACCGGGGAGAAGTGATCTACAAGGAAACCCTGGGGTATGCGGATTTGGACAAAAAGCAAGAGATCAATCTTAACACCGTCTACCGGATTTATTCCATGACCAAGGTAGTAACCTGTGTTGCAGCACTCATGCTTTATGAGAAAGGCCTTTATCTGCTAAACGATCCACTAGGTGATTATTTGCCGGAGTTTCAAAACCCGCAGGTGTACAAGTATAACGATTTCGGTGTGAAGACTTTGGTCCCGGCGGGAGCTCCGATTCGGATCAAGGATCTGTTTATGATGACTTCCGGGATTACATATGGTGGAGACGGCAATGAAACGGAACGCCAAACGCGCGCGAAAATGGAAAAAGCAGCCGAGACCATGGATACTCGAACAGCGGTCAAAGCGATTGCGTCCGTACCGCTTGCCTTTGAGCCTGGTACTCGTTGGAAATACGGGATGAGCCACGATGTTCTTGCCGCATTGATTGAGGTGTTGTCAGGCCAAAAGTTTGGCGATTTTCTGGAGAAGGAAATTTTCGAGCCGCTAGGCATGAAAGATACCTCCTTCCGTATGAGAGAGGATCAGCGTGACCGACTGTGCACGATGTATGATTGTGCTGCTGATGGCACAATGACACCTAACACTAGATTGGATGCCTGCTATCAGCCGGATTGTCAGTTGGAGAGCGGAGGAGCTGGGCTGCTTTCGACAATTGGGGATTACAGCAAGTTTGCGCAAGTACTCGCGAATGGCGGCGAACTAGGTGGAACTCGTATCTTAAGCCCCAAAACCGTTCAATTGATGGCAACGAATCATTTGAGTGCTCAACAGCTGCGAGATTTCGACTGGACGCAAATGAGCGGTTATGGCTATGGCCTAGGCGTTCGCGTATTGCTGGATCCTGCGGCTGGCGGAAACAACGGTTCAATCGGTGAATTCGGTTGGGCGGGTATGGCAGGATCCTATTTGCTAATCGATCCCAAAGAAGAGCTCTCTATTGTCTATATGCAGCAGTTGCTTCCGAGCCGCGAGCCTTTTATTCATCCGCGGATTCGGGCTGTTGTTTATGGAGCGATGGAGTAAAATTTCTTAGCATTAAAAAAGAGGCGACCCCAAGGTCATTACATTGACCGAGGGATTGCCTCTTTTTATTAGGCAAACTTATTCAACAATATTGATTGTCACATCGATGTTACCTCTTGTTGCTTTGGAGTAAGGGCATATTTGATGTGCCGCATTGGCAAGTTCTCTGGCCACTTCCTGGGCAACCCCGTCAACGGTCACATCGAGTTCCGCGGATAACTGAAATCCGCCGTCGTCTGTTTTGTTAATCGTAATATGGGCCGTTACTTGTGTGCCCTCAACTTTGATGCCTTTTTGGCGAATCGCCAGATTCAGTGCGCCATCGAAACATGCGGAATATCCTGCCGCAAAAAGTTGCTCCGGATTCGTGCCATGGCCACCTGGCCCGCCTAGCCCTGTTGGCGTTTTGAGTTCAAGGGAGATGACTTGGTCGGAAGAGACCACTTTCCCGCTTCTTCCACCGACTGCTGTTACGGTTGCTGTGTATAGACTTTGCATGATGATTGGCTCCTTAAGGTACATGATTAATGTAAGTCCCCTATACATTTCCCGAAAAAAGTGGTTATTATGAGAAAATTTTCTTCATTTTTCACACGATATCGGTACGCCTTGAACATATGGTAATTACGACCAATTGTGACTTAAAAAATGACTGGTTGGCGAATAAACTATACGTATAAGGAGGAAATTGTCTATGGGTAATCCTGCAAATCTTGCAAACCGATATAGGATCGTTCAACCGCTTAAGCAATTGACGAATGGACAGATCGTAAGAGGACAGGATGTAACCTCTGAGCGAGATGTTATTATATATACTTTTCAAGAAAGTGATGTACTAGAAAATGAGGAAATTTTACATTGGATGAAAAAAGCGTCGCAGATCTCCAACAAACATTTCATGCAGATGCTGGAATACGGGTCGGAAGACGGGACGTTGTATGCCGTACTTAGGGTGGAGTCGGGAAGTCTTTTGACCGATCGGCTGAACGACTTGGTGATAACCGGAAACAAAGCACTTACGTACGTGCACGAGTTGGCTATAGCTCTTCGAGAGGCACAAATGAAACAGCATTTAGCCTTTTCGGTTGATGTGAATAATCTTTGGATCACAGATCAAGGCCAGCTGCGGATCATGGATCGATGGACGGAGGGGAACAACGGGAGGCGCGGAGCACCGGGTCTGGGGCTGCTGCTCTATCAGCTGGCTGCGAAAACGGATATTCCTACATCCTCTATGAGTTCTTACTCATTTGAGATGAGTTTGTTGTTTGCCCATATGGCAGAAGAAACTCGTGAACGTGCCGTTGCGTTAGCCTGCAAGGCGTATGAAGGCTTGTGCACGTTTGAAGATTTTCAGCTGGAGCTGGAAGGGCTTCTTGGCATCGCTGGTGAGAAGCCAGAGCCTCGTACGCCATCCTATGCCAAACCTTCTACGTCCAGTAAGAAAATGGGTGTTCGCAAATGGTTCTTGATCGCGCCCGCCGGACTCAGTGTACTCGTTTTGGCACTCTTTTTATCCTTGCGTTCGAACTCGGATTATGCGAACGATGCGAAGCAGCAGACGACTGCTAAGGCCGATCCTGTAGCAGTTGCGACAAGTGGGGCAGATTTTTCAAAATCATCTGCATCGCCAACACCCGATCGTACTGCCACACCGACAGCTGAGCCAGTAGTTGCTCCAACTCTGCTGAGTAGCGATAGCGCGGGAGAAGATCAGTTTGGCGTCGTTCCGGACTTGGTCAATCATACGAGGGAGGAAGCAGAGAAGATGGCATTGGATGCAGGTCTTCGCTACGAGTTTTTCTTGGAGTCGAGCAGCGCATCCCAGGGAACCGTATTCAAGCAAGACATCCCTCCAGGAACCGCTGTTCATAATGGTGACCGTGTCACGTTTTGGGTGAGCAAAGGGTTGTAACGGGAAGTGATTGTGCTCGTAGACTTCAAACATTTATTTCCGCAACCCTTCTTTCCTAATTTCGGAAGGGTTTTTTCCTCTTACTTTTTTGAACTGTCTGCTGAAAAAAGACAAGTCCTTGTATCCAAGCGCTTCAGCCACTTCAGAGGCATTCATCCCGTTATAGCGTAGCAAATGTTCGGCCCGCTCAATGCGTGTCTGGATAATATATTGCTCCAGGGACATTCCCATCACTTCTTTAAATTTGAGCGAAAAATAGCGCGGGGATAAGCTGGCATTCTCCGCCAAAGATTCCATCGAATGCGGCATGCCCGGTGTCTGACGGATACGGTGAGCTAACATCCGAATGAGCGATGTTGTATGATCGGCTGGGTGCAAGGCCGGCTGCTCTTCTTCGCGTTTTAACTGCATCAGCATCAAGGTTAACAACAGTTTTCCCTCTATGGCGGAACCTTTCGTGTTCTCCAACATCGCTTCAACATATCGATTGAGATAGGTTTCGAAGACGAAGCGATCCTTTACAGTATGAGTACCGGATGGCATTGCCGGCAGTAATTGCTGATAATCAGCCAAAGAAAAGTGAATATAGGTGACTGTTAATGGCTGCTGCGGATCATGGCTTGCTGCTGTACGGTCTCCCGGCTTGAATATGAAACATGTTCCGCTTCCGACGGGTGATGTCAATCCGTTTCGAAGCATTGTGCCTGTACCACTCCAGGCATACCAGAGATCGAAATCCTCCAACGGCTGCAGCCGTGTATCCCATTTCCATGTCCGCTCGCAAGTGACTTTGCTGAAGTTGCCGTTTAAGCTTAAATGAGAGATGAATTCCACGTTCAAGTATCTCCTTTATGTAGGAAAGTACAAAGATTTCGTGCTGTAGTGAATTCATTTTACACCGTTTTATTCGTAATATGAAGGTATTCAAGATATCTTTAGTACAAACATTTGAAGGAGATGTTTCACGATGCTGCATCCGTTTATGGGAATCGAACAGTGGGATCGAATTGGTTTGTCCGTTGAGGAGTCGGCTAAGCGTCTTCAGCGTATTGCGTACGTTGATCGGCGTTGCATGAATCTTGAAGCGGGACACATGACGGCACGGCCTGAATATGAGGTAAAAGGAGCGTTAGCTCGGTTCACCTGGCAGGATGCCGAATTCTATAACCAGTTCCGAAACCGCTGCAAACAGCTTCGGATGGGTGTGAGAGCTTTTGAGAAGTGCCCGGATGATGCATTAGATCGGTTGATGACTGCCATTTTGGAATCGTCCAATACGCTAAACTTGCTGGTCGCATTATTTGAGGTGCTGAAGCCCGCATCAATCAATGCGGTGAACAGGTATCTGTCTGAAGCTCAACCGCTCGTCGATGAACCGACGATACATCTTTTGCAGCATCAGCTAATCGACCGCAAAGGGCAAATGGTTTGGGGCGAGCAGGCGATTGCTCACTTTATGGAAGCCGCTAGTTGGGAGGAGAAAGAAAAGGCAGAGAGCTGGAAGCAGTATATCCAAGCGCTGCTGCAAGCAGCCGGGGACATTGATGGATGCGAGGATCAAATACCGGTGAATCCGAGTTTGATCGTGAACACGGAACCGTTTCAGCTTCCTTTCACGAGCACCCGAGACAATCGGTTTCAAACGTCAGTCATCAAAATGAAGGGCATGACATTCGAAGACAATGATGAAGGACGTTTTCTTCAAATGATGCTTTCCCGTTACTTCGAGATGTCGCCAGCCGAAGGCGTAGCTTATGTGCACTTCTCTACGGAAGGGAAGCCGTGGTCCTTTTACTACGATACCGCTAGACATTGCTGGGATGAAGTCAGGCACTGCTGGTTCGGAGAAGCGGCGCTGCGGAGTAAGGGCTACGATGTCCATGCCATCCCGAATTGGACGGGCTGGTATGATATGACGAGCCAATTGTTTAACAAAGATGAAGCGTATACCCATTTAACCATTGCTATTGAGAAAGCGGCGATGAAATATCCACCGGGAAAAAGAGAGGAGTGGGAATTTTGCCGGGATGTCGCTAAGGACCCGTTAATGACGACTTTCCAGGACTTCGATTGGGCCGATGAGGTGGTTCATGCCGGGTTTGGGCAGAAATGGATTATTGATGAACTGTTTCAGGGCGACAATGTGAAAGCCTTGGATGCAGCAGAGGATACAGTCGCGAAGAGAGCCGTGTACATGGACAGCATCGATAAAGAAGGGAATGTGCCGCCGCCGAGCCGCTTTGCCGGCAATTATTAAAGCACACAATAGGCTGTCGATAGACGCCGAGAAGGGTTTCCTTCACGGATAAATTCGGCAGCCTTATCTTTGATATTCCTTGGGAGTGAAGCCGGTCATTTGTTTGAAAATACGGCTGAAGTAAAACTGATCGAGGTAACCGACACGTTCGCCGACTTCTTTTATCGATAAATTGCGATAATGCGTCAACAGGTATTTGGCCTCATTAATGCGCAGGGTCATCAGGTAACGGGAGGGAGGTTCTGAGGTGTATTTGATAAAAATTTTGCTTAAATAAGAGGCTGTGAAATTAAAATGCCTTGCAATTTGCTCAAGGCTTAACTCTTTGGTGAAATTTTCGCGCATAAACTCACGGACAAGTTGAACGATATCCTCGGGATTTTGGGCCGTTTGCATGTTCAAACCTTTTAAATGGTCCTGAAACTGAGCCCTCTCATTCTCAATAAGCGAAATGTTCCGCGATAGCACGCGCTGCAGCTCCTCTGTTGAAACCGGTTTGAGCAGATAATCTTTGACATTATACTGCATAGCCTCCTTGGCATAGGCGAAATCGGCATAGCCGCTGGCGATAATTTTGCGGATGCGAGGAAAGTAGCTATCCAGCGACTTGATAAGCTCCAGCCCATCCATAACGGGCATGCGAATATCTGTCACGATAAGATCAGGCTGATCTTGGCGCACCAGCTCAAGCGCTTCTTTGCCGTCTTGCGCTGCTCCTATGACTTTTACCGTATCGCAAAGGTTCTCAATTCTTTTAACAAGATTATTACGGATCAAATCCTCATCTTCGGCGACAATGACCTTAACGAACAGCCGTTCCTCCATGACCATGATGTTCGTTGATACCCCCTTGCGTAAGTGTTCCGCCAATAATAACGGTTGCGCCTTGCCCGTTTACAATCCTGAAAATGGTATTGTTACCGTACATCAGTTTCATGCGGATATAAATATTTAACAGTCCCATTCCGTTTAGTTGGAGTAAAGGAAGCACGTTTGTTTTATCAATCTCTTTGATTTTCCGATGAAGAACCACCAAACTTTCCTCACTAAAACCATCTCCCGTATCGGCAACTTCAACTTGCCAATGTTCAGCTGAGATTGTCCCACTCACACGAATCGTCCATGGCGGCTGATGTTTGGTTGCAAATTTGAGCGCATTTTCTACTAATGGTTGGATAATAAGTTTTGGTATACGTAGTTCTGTGAGCTGCTCATCGATGTCAAATTCGAAATGAAGCTTACGCTCGAAGCGAATTTGATTGATTTCCAAATATTTTCGGGTATGCAGAACTTCCTCCTTGAGAGCGACCAGGGAACCGTCTGCCGAGAAATAACGAAGAAAGTCGGACATATTTTCTGTCATGGCAACGATTTCCGCGTTCATATTTTCCTGCGCCATTACCTGGATTGTCGTTAGTGTATTATACAGAAAATGCGGATTCATTTGCGTCTGCAGAGCAATCAGTTTCGCTTGCAGTTCTTGGTGCTGCGACATCAGCAAATCATCCATGGATTGCTTCAGCCGCGTGCTCATCTTCATGAACGACCAATACAACTGGTCCAGTTCGTTTAATCCGCTATTTAACTGGGGTGTAGCAACACGTTCGCTGCCTAGGTCTTCCAGCCGCATGGTTCGCATGGAACGATGAATTTTTTGAATCGGCATTGTAATCCGTTTTGCCGCAAGAAAGGATAGTAAAATAGCCAAGAGCAGAATAACCAGGGCTACTAGCACCGTGCGTTTCGCAAAGGTGAAAAGAGGCGACAGCAACTTGTTTTCAGATACGATAATAACTGTACTGAGCCCGGTAAAGTCGGAGTAATGCAGTGATAACAGCGCTTTTTCTCCCGTATCCTGATTGTAAAACGATTGATCTCCGGCTGTTCCATCCGTCTCCTTATACCGCATATAGGGCAAATATCGTTCTTTATCCGCATTCGTGGGGTAGATGATTTCGTTGGCATTATTGTAGACGAGGACTTTAGCTTGGTAGGGATTGCGTTCAGTAAAATCTATGGCGCTTTTGAAAATGCGATTAAAGTACTGCTTCACTTCGATAATCCCCATTGGCGTATTGTAGTTATCATAGAAAAGACGGAACAAAGATATCGAAAACTGCTTCTCTTGAGAGGAGATGAAACGTGACATTTCCTCATCGGGGACAGGAAGAGAAATATATTTTCCGGCTGCGTTATTCATCACTGCGTTAAACCACGGTTTATCTTGGGGGAGATAGGTTCGTTCTCCATTATCAAAACCGTTGCCATATACTTTGCTTTTGAAATCATACAAATACAGCTGCTCAACAGGCCGAGATGGACCGATTGCGGCCGTGAGAATGTCAGTCAACTCTTTGGCATTTTGCACAGATTTCTCAGCGCTAGTTGCACTAACGTTCTCTGGCTGCTTCACTTCCGAATTGGTCGTGAGGGAAAGATAGCTTTGAAAATGATTTTTCACGAGATTGGAGTACATCACATTCAGCGAAACATCGTTTAATTTATGGAACTCGGAATCAATGTTGTCCTGCATGGACTGTCCCATGCTTTCCAAGGTATCTGTCGCATTCTTCCGCAGCAGATCGGAGGCCCATAGATAGAACCAGGCAACCAGAACGGTGAACACAATAACGATAATGAACGAGTAGGTGGAGAAAAGAATCGATCGTATGTTGCGGTGTTTCGTCCACATAACCTGCCTCCAAGCGGTTGGTGTGCCTTTGATGCTTTCATTTTCCATCGGGCTGAACGTTTTGTCAAAGCTTTTCTTGAAAGCGCATGCAAGTCAAATTTGTACATAAAAGGAGTCGGATTTCTCCATGTTAGATCACGGGCAAGGCATCTATAATGAGGGCATACCCGAAATGTAAGCGGATTTATAAGGGTCATACCCAAGGGGGAGTGGTGTTATGAAAAAGCCGTTATGGATGTTGGCCGTATCCATATTTACCGTGGCATTGGTTGGAGGATGCAGTAGTGGATCCACACCAAGTGCGACAAGTAATGCTTCATCGCCCGCAGTGAAAAGCAATACATCTGCAGCTGATAGCAAAACTCCCGCTAAGAAAGACGTAACGCTAACGTATATTGCAAGTCAAGGGTGGATTAAGGATACAGAGATGCAGCTCGCTAAAAAGTTTGAGAGCGAAACCGGCATCCGTATCGATTATCAAATTATTCCAGCCGACCAATACTTTAATGTATTGAAGACTAAGTTGAATGCTAAGGAAGGTCCGGATCTATTCGGCGGACAAAGCGGCAAAAGCGAGATAAGTTTAAATTACAACGTAGAGAAGAACGCCGTCGATCTGAGCGATCAGGAATGGACCCAACGGGAGGATAAGCTTTCACTGGAGCAGCTTTCATTAAACGGAAAAGTGTATGCGCTTACGATTTGGGATACCGGCAACAGCTTTGTCGTTGTATATAACAAAAAGATCTATGAGAAGTTCGGGATCAGCGTGCCAAAAACTTATGAAGAATTCAAGCAAGCTTCCTTGAAAATTAAGCAAGCCGGCATTACGCCGATCTATGAACCTATTGCAGATGGCTGGCACCATGTGCTTTGGTTTGCAGAACCGGGACCTCGATATGATGAAGTTACGCCTAATCTTTACAACGATCTGAACGCAAACAAAAAGAAATTTGTTGATGATGCAAGCATGAAAACATCCTTGACTCAGCTGAAGGAAATGTATGATCTCGGATTTTTTGGTGAGAACACGTTCTCTGACACCGGTTCCGATACAGCGAACAAACTGGCTAGCGGTAAATTCGCCATGTCCCTGTCAACGCAAAGCACACCTGGTGATGTCACCAAAATTAATCCCGAGCTGAAAGTCGAAGATTTCGGATTTTTCCCAATTCCGCTTGCCGACAATCAATTTTATTACATCAATCCGGGTGGTCCGAGTAAGTTCGTTTATTCCGGCTCAAAACATATGGAAGAGGCGAAGCAGTATCTAGCCTTTTTAGCCAAACCGGAAAATCTGCAATATATGGTCGACAACGACAAGACGGTCTCCAATCTAAACTTCACAGGACTTAAGGATAAATATACCGATGAGCAGAAGAAGCTGTTTGCGGCTTATCCAAAGCGAGGAACGGACCTGCAGGATTATGTCAACTATGTCAATCCGCAATGGATGGATATGGGGAAAGATATGGTTGCGATGTTCAGCAAGGCAATGGAGCCAATCGATGTGTTGAAAAGCATTGATAAACGGAGAGCTGACATGGCAGGAGTGGCCAAAGACCCAGCCTGGGCCAAATAAAAGAGATTAGTATTCTATTCGGAGTGGGGAGCTTACCGTTATGAACAATAAGATTTATCCTTCCTATTTCAGTTGGGCGACACTCGGGTTATACTTGCTTTTTTTTATCATACCGGGTTTGATGGGCTTCTATTACTCATTTACCGATTGGAACATGTATTCCAGCGATATTCAGTTCATTGGATTTGATAATTTTAGCTCGCTGTTCTCAGCTGATGAGAAGTACATGAAATTTATTGTGAATACACTCAATTTTACGATATCGACGGTGATTCTGAAGACGGTTCTCGGACTTGCATTTGCCATTGCTTTTAATGAGGGCATTCGCATGAAAGGGTTTCACCGTGTGATGATTTTCATGCCTTCGATCGTTCCGATGCTTGTGGTCGGCCTTATTTTCAAGTCTGTGCTCAATCCAGCTACCGGCCTCCTGAATGAATCACTGCGCGCAATCGGCCTAGATGTCTTGACGCAAAAGTGGCTCGTTGATGTGAATTGGGCGTTCAAATCGATTATCGCCGTCGATACGTGGAAGGGTGTAGGTTATATCATGATCATCCTGCTCGCTGGTTTGCAATCGATCTCGAAAACCTATTATGAAGCTGCACAGATCGATGGTGCAAATAGCTGGCAAAAGTTCAAATATGTTACGGTGCCACTTCTGATGCCTGCTCTCGTCGTTACCACCGTGCTCAATTTATTGCATGGTCTCAAAGTCTTTGAAGTTGTGTATGTTTTGACGAACGGAGGCCCTGGCTACGCGACGGATGTGCTGTATACGACGATTTTCAAGGAATTTTCACAAGGCAGATACGGCGTAGGTACAGCTTTGTCAACCGTTCTGTTCTTGTTTATGACCATTGTCGGTTACTTCGTGATTCGGTTGATGGCCAAAGAAGAGGAGATTAGCGCATGAGAATAAACCCCGTTATCTCCCTGCTTCGAAATGTGTTTGCTTGGGTACTTAGCCTGCTCATGTTCATTCCTCTGCTGCTGATCGTCATTAATTCTCTTAAAACGCAGCTGGAAGCGAACACGATGAGTATGAACCTGCCGAAAAGCTTGGCTTGGAGCAATTATGCCATTGTTATTGAGCAAGGCAAATTAATCCAATCATTTTTTAACAGCCTATTATATGCCAGTGTATCAACTGTGCTGGGTATAGCGCTTGCTTCCATTGCAGCTTATGTATTTTCTAGAAACCGAACGCGCATGAATCGGATTCTTTATTTGTTCGTAATTATGGGCATCGCGATGCCGGTTAACTTTGTTACCTTGACCAAAGTCATGCAAATGACGCATCTCATTAATACGCAGCTTGGCATTATCATTTTGCTGGCCGTCGGCTCGATCCCATTCAGTGTATTTCTTATCTACGGATTCGTAGCCTCCGTACCAAAAGAGTTGGACGAAGCAGGGATTGTGGATGGATGCCCTCCATTCAAGCTGTTTTACGCGATTGTTCTTCCTCTTTTAGTACCGGTCATTGTGACAGTCGCTATTTTGAACTTTATGGGCGCTTGGAACGACTTTGTGCTTCCCTTATATTATTTGAACTCTTCGACGAAGTGGCCGATGACGTTAGCCGTTTATAACTTTTATGGACGTTTTCAGGTGAATTGGAACTTAGTTTCGGCGGATATTGTGCTGACAACACTACCGGTCATCGTCATCTATCTCATTGGCCAAAAATATATCATTTCCGGGATGACATCCGGATCCGTCAAAGGATAGCAGGCAGCAGACGATGGGACGATTGATAAGCTAAATTTTTAAAGAAGGAGTTGTAAACAGCATGAATAAGCCTAAATACAAACTAGGCGTTATCGGCCTTGGGGAAGGACGCAGCATTATCTCTGCAGCACTGCAAAGTGAACGTTGGGATCTGGTGAATGTTTGCGACATTAATGAAGAGATGTGCAAGCTGCGAAAAGATGAATTCGGGTTTCAGCGATATACCCTTAACTATATGGATCTGCTCAATGATCCTGAGATCGATGTCATAGCTATCTATACACCGGATCAACTGCACGGCCGGCATATCCAAATGGCGTTAGAAGCAGGCAAACATGTCATTGTAACCAAACCGATGCTTCATTCTCTGGAAGAAGCCAGCGGCCTGCTTCAGGTATGGAAGAGCTCGGGCAAACATGTTTTTGTGGGACAGAGTTCCAGATTTTTTGAGCCGATGATCCATCAACGCAATGATTTCTTAGCAGGTTACCATGGCGAAGTAGATACCGTAGAAACTTCCTACATATCGGATTCTCGCTGGTTTTTGCAGAAAGATTGGAGCAGGCAGCGGGGATTCAGTTGGTTATATAATTTTATGATTCATGCCGTTGATCTGGCCAAATGGTATTTGCCAGAAATCGAAGAAGTGTTCGGTTACGGACACTCGAGCAATACGAACAAGGAGTATGGATTAACAGCGCCAGATTCGATGAGATTTGTGATGAAAGATAAAGAGGGACGAATCGCCCAAGTGTCCGGTTCCTACACCAAACCCTCGCTGCAGCATATTGAACCGGGTATAAGCTGTACACTTAGGGGGACGAAAGGGACAAGTAGAGCTGTCTACTCTAATCTGCTGTATCATACGCATTTTCCGCCGGAGCAGCCTGTGACCCATACGTTCGAAGAGAAATTCCCGTACTATTTCCGTTTTGAGGGAACAAGTCATCATGCGGGTGAGTATCAAAATTACATTGAATATTTTACTGATTGTCTGGAACATGGCGAAACGCCGAAACCGAATCTGATGGAGGGGATTCACACCCTTTCTATTCTGACAGCGATGGAAAGAAGCATGGAAAGCGGTACCCCCGTGAAAGTGAACGATGTTTTGAGTGAGTTTTGCTTGGAGCTGTAAGAAGGCAATTCGATATTTGACATGTAGATCCTCAGCGTAATGCTTTGGGTCTATTTTTGTTCTTGGTGCTTCTCGTCAAATAGTCGATTTTTCGGAAGATTCACTAATATTCGAATGATTCGTAATTATGTGCATAATTCGTAGTACTGCAGATTTATTTTTCTTACTATTACAACTATGATTAGAATTAAGGTGGACGGTAACAACAGACAGCACAAGAGGGAGGGATATCAGGTATGAAGCTGGCAGTATTGGGCGCAGGGGCTATAGGTGTCAAACATTTAGAAGCAGCAAGTGAGATTGAAGGATTGGAGCCAGTTGCCGTTGTTGAGATAAATGAATCTCTGGCAGCGGAGACGGCAAAGAAATATGGCGTTAGGGGTTATACAGATTATCAAGAAATGCTGCAGAAAGAAAAACCGGATATTGCTGTGATTGCGCTGCCACATTTTTTGCATAAAGAAGTGTCTATCCGCTGTGCCGATTATGGATCTCATATTTTACTTGAAAAGCCGATGGCTTTAAATACAGTGGAATGCGATGAGATTATTGCTGCTGCTGAGCGGAATGAAGTTAAATTAATGGTTGGTCATACGCAACATTATTTTCCAGAGAATATTGAGGTTAGACGAATTATTGAGAGTGGCGAGCTTGGAAAGCTTGTCATGATTAATGATACGCGGAACGTAAACTACTATAGAGCAGATCGACCCGGGTGGTTCTTCGAGAAGAGTAAAGCAGGTGGAGGCATCATGACGAATCTGGGAGCGCATTCTATTGATAAAATTCAATGGATGACACAAAGCAGGGTCACCAAGGTGAAGGCATCCGTAAGCTTCCATGAAAAACGTGGAGATGTTGAAGGCAGCGGGATTATGTATATGGAAACCTCTTCCGGTGTTCCGGCTGTGATTACGCAATCCGGATATCCAGGAGTTTCACGTAATGAAACGGAGTTTATTTTTACAAAGGGTATGCTCAAGCTGGAGACGGGGAAGGGCCTGTCCATAAGTCGTAACGGTATGTACGAGCCTGTCCTGCTGAAGCCGGCTGAGCAGCCTTTGGTCCAGCAATTATTAGATTTTATGGATGCGATTACAAACGATACGTGGCTGGATTGTTCCGGTGCGTATTCCAAAACCGTCGTTTCTGTTATCGAGAGTGTATATGCTTCAAGTGAGACAGGAATTGAGCAGATCGTGAAGTAACAATAGAGGAGGAGTGATGATATGAGCGAAAAGATGAGATTTGCTGTTATAGGAGCCGGAGTTATTGCTCCCTCTCATGCGAAGGCAATTCAGGGGAACTTTCAAGCAGAATTGGTTGGTATTGCCGATGTTGAGATTGAAAAGGCAGGAAAATTAGCCGCTGATTTTTCGATTCCGCATGTATATCAGGACTATCAGCAGCTGCTGAAGCGTGACGATATTGATGCAGTTACGGTAGCGGTACCAAGCGGCTATCATTGGGAAGTCGTCATTGCGGCGGCACAGGCAGGCAAACATGTGTTGTGTGAAAAGCCGCTTGATATCACTGCGGAAAGCATGACGCTTATGATCGATGCTTGCCGCAAGGCAAATGTGAAGCTCGGCTGCGTATTTCAACGCCGCGTAACTGAGGCGTCTATTGTCGCGAAAAAAGCCATAGAAGCTGGCAAGCTGGGTAAGCTGGTGCTTGGCGATGCTTATCAGAAAAGCTACCGCAGCCCTCAGTATTACAAAAGCGCCGGCTGGCGAGGTACTTGGGCTATCGATGGAGGAGGCGCCCTGATGAACCAAGGTGTGCATGGCATCGACTTGATTCAGTGGCTGATGGGAGATGTCCAATCTGTCTTTGCCTATTCGTCCGCGCTGGTTCGTGAGATTGAAGTGGAAGATACGGCAGTTGCGGTTGTGAAATACAAGAACGGCGCATTTGGCGTGATTCAAGGAACTACTTCTGTGTATCCGGGACAGGAGACGCGCTTCGAACTTCACGGAGAGAAAGGCACGATTATTTTTGACGATACTGGTTTCAAGCAGTGGAAATTTGCTGACAGTGAAGAAGAAGCGCCTAAGGTGGAGCCAAGAGTAAGCGCCAAAAATGATCCTTCCCAGATTGCCAACGACGGGCATTTTATATTGGTTGATGATTTAATCCAAGCTATTCGTGAGGACAGAGATCCCATGGTACCGGGAGAAGAAGGCAGAAAAGCTGTGGATTTGATTCTCGCAATCTATGAATCGGCACGAAGCGGGAAAGAGATTATGCTGAAATAGTCCTCTGCAGCTGACATGACTTAGGAAAATGTAGGGGGGATAGGGTTGCCGGAAGAGACAAAACGTGAGGCGAAGACCGTTGTTACAGGTCGACATTATCGTACAGGATTGCCGATAGACGTTACCATCGCGAATGGTCACATTGAAAATATTTGCTTGCTGGAAGCTGAGCTTCAGGAGCAGCTGCCATGGATCGGCCCCGGTCTGGTCGATTTGCAAATCAACGGCTACGCGGGAAGAGATTTCAATCAAGCTCCGTTAGCGAAGGAGACAGTTATGGAGCTGACGCGTGATATTTGGAAAAAGGGAGTCACCACCTATTATCCAACGGTAATCACGAACAGTGAAGACAAGATTAGTCAGATATTACGCGCCATAACGGAAGCCTGTCGTACGGATCCCCTATCCGATAGCTGCATTCGCGGCATACATCTGGAGGGTCCGTTCATCTCACCCGAAGATGGACCACGGGGAGCGCATGGGAAATCGTTTGTTACAGCACCGAATTGGGAGTTATTCCAGCATTGGCAGGAAGCTGCGGAAGGTCGTATTACCTTCGTGACCATGTCGCCGGAATGGCCGGATTCCGATAAGTTTATCAGGCTTTGTACTGAAAGTGGTGTTACGGTGTCAATTGGGCATACCAATGCTGCGCCAGAACAGATTCGTTCAGCGATTGCTGCCGGGGCAAAGGTGTCCACGCATCTCGGTAACGCAGCTCACCTGATGCTGCCAAGGCATCCGAATTATATTTGGGAGCAGTTGGCGGCAGATGAGCTCTGGGCATGTATGATCGCTGATGGTTTCCATTTACCCGAGTCGGTGCTGAAAGTATTCATGAAGGTGAAAGGCGACAAAGCAATTCTCGTCAGTGATGCAGTCTACCTAAGCGGACTTGAACCGGGACGTTATACCACGCATATTGGCGGCGAGGTCGTGCTGGCGCCGGACGGCAAGCTGCATTTGGCTGAAAATGCCAAGGTGTTGGCAGGATCCGCACAAATGCTGGTATGGGGCATTCAGCATTTGGTGAAGAAAGGCTTATGCAGTTTGGCTGATGCCTGGGAGATGGCATCAATCCGACCATCTGAGTTAATGGGCCTGCCGACGGCTAAAGGGCTTCAACAACATGCTCCGGCGGATATCGTGTTGTTTGCGTTTAAGGATGATGGATCGTTACATATTTTGAACACTTTTAAAGAAGGAAGGCTCGTATCACAAGCATAAAAATAGCTGAAAAGCACAGAAAGGGCTGATTGTTATGACTAACCCAAAATCATTAATTATTGGGATGATCGGACTTGACACTTCCCATTGCACAGCTTTCACTAAGTTGCTAAACGAGCAAGATCATGAGTTTCATGTTCCCGGAGGGAAAGTTACTTATGCTTTTCCCGGCGGATCGCCTGATTTTGAATTGAGCTATTCGAGGTTGGAGCGGTTCACAAGTGCGATTCGGGACGAGCACGGTGTACAGCTGCTTGATTCTCCAGAGGCAGTAGCGGAACGTTCAGATGCCATCTTACTAACTTCTGTAGACGGACGCGTTCATTTGGAACAGTTTCGTAAAATTGCTCCCTTCAGGAAGCCGGTGTTCATCGATAAACCGTTTGCCGTTTCGACCTCTGATGCGAAGGAAATCGTACAGTTGGCGGCCGAGTATCACGTGCCGTTGATGAGTGCATCCTCGCTGCGTTATGAACAAGGGCTGGTTGATTCCCTTTCAGAGAATAGTGCTGATATTATTGGCGCCGATTGCTACGGACCTGCAGAACTCCAGCCAACACAGCCAGGTCTGTTCTGGTACGGGATTCACGCCGCCGAAATGTTGTATCGCATAATGGGCAAAGGGTGTGTGCAGGTGACCGCAAGCACGAGCGAGTTCCATGAACTGGCCGTCGGTGATTGGGAGGATGGCCGAATTGGGACAATTCGCGGCAACCGACAGGGAAATAAAACGTTTGGGGCTGTCATCCATCGCGTGAACAAAACGGAATTCGTTGATGGCGACAAGCATCCGAAACCAAAATATGCCGGCCTAGTCGAGGCGGCGGTAGCCATGTTCCAATCAGGAACGCCATCAATTGATCCTCAAGAAACTTTTGAAATCATTCGCTTTCTGGAAGCGGCGAACGAAAGCCGGGCAACTGGGAAAACGGTCAAGCTCTAAACTATCTTCTGCTGAACATACAATCTGTATTATTGAAGGAGTGTATAACTTATGATATGGGACCGACTTGGCGTCATTAGCGATGAAGTAAGCCATGATTTCATAGAAGCGCTGGATTGGATACAAGCCGAAGGCTTGAAATACGTGGAAGTTCGCATGGTGGACGGAATAAATGTAGCCAATCTGACGGATGAGCAGGTAGAGCGGGTTCGTCAAGAAGTCGATAATCGAAGCCTGCACATATCTGCATTGGCTTCACCTTTATTTAAATGCGCACTTGATCCAACTCGGCCTGTTGAAGCCGGGGACAGGTTCGGGCAGGAGGAGGAGAGTGTTGATGCTCATTTTAAAAAGCTTGCTCGAACAATTGAGATTGCTGAGAAACTTGGCACTGGCCTTATTCGGATTTTTTCCTTTTGGCGTGAGAAAGAGCCTGAGCAGTACGAAGATGAAGTCGCAGGCCACTTAAAAAAAGCAGCTGAAATTGCTGCACGGCACAACATCATTTTGTTGTTAGAGAATGAGGGCTCCTGCAACGGAGGTTATTCTTTCGAAGTAGCTAAGCTTATTCGGAAGGTCAACTCTCCAAGCTTGAAAGCTTTATGGGATCCCGGCAATGAAGCTTTGGGAGAGATCTGGTCTTATCCCCGAGTGTATAACGAAGTGAAAGATCTGTTAGCCCATGTGCACTTGAAAGATGCCTTGATCGAAAGCGGCGGCAAGCCCTCCTGCGTGCCAATCGGCTCCGGTAGAGTTCCGTACGTGCAACAAATTCATGATTTGGAGAACGAGGGATACAAGGGGCTATATGTCATAGAGACTCATTACATTCCTCCTGGCGGCAGTAAAATGGAGGGGACCAAGCAATCCCTAGAGGGATTAAGAAAGCTGTTTAGCCATCCGTCGCTGAAAGAAGAGAAAGCAAAGCATCTTAAAGTGAAAGTTTTTGAAAATCGCCAAATCATGGGGGCTGCAGCTGCCGTAGAGGCAGCAACGAAGATCAAAGAGTTGCTGTCTCGAAAAGACAAAGTAAGGATCATTTTTGCGGCGGCCCCTTCTCAAAATGAATTTCTGGCGGAACTCGTGAATCAGAAAGGCATCGACTGGTCTCGTATTACCGCATTTCATATGGATGAATATATCGGTCTTCCCGATGATGCACCGCAAAAATTCAGTCAGTTTTTATCAGAGAGACTGTTCAAATTAGTTAAACCCGGGGAGCTTCACTTGATTCAGAGCTCTACGACTATTGAGCAGGAATGTCAACGCTATAGCGATCTGATTGCGGTTGCGCCAATTGATATCATCTGCCTTGGTATCGGGGAAAATGGTCATATTGCATTTAATGATCCTCCTGTGGCCGATTTTGAAGATAGCTTCATCATTAAACCGGTTGAACTCGATGCTGCTTGCCGAAAACAGCAGGTCAATGACGGCTGTTTCCCGGACTTCGATGCCGTTCCTACCCATGCACTCACTTTGACCATACCGACGATGATGGCTGGCGCGCACTTATTTTGTATTGTTCCAGGACCAACCAAACGCGCTGCTGTTGAACAAACACTTCGCGGACCCATATCTACTTCCTGCCCGGCATCCATCTTGCGGACACATTCGGATTGCACCTTGTATGTGGATCGAGATTCATATGGACTGCTGCAAGTACCGCAAGTATCTACACAAGGAGGTCAGGTATGATTAGATCAATTGAAGAATTGGAAGCCAAACTTGCGGAGCCGTCAGAAGCCTTAATTCAGGATCTGGCTGCGTTGGATGGGGATATCATGCTGCTTGGTATTGGCGGGAAGATGGGGCCAAGCTTAGCGAGACTTGCTAGGAATGCGTTGAAGAAAGCTGGTGTTGAAAAAACAATTTGGGGTGTTTCGCGATTTTCGGAGCCTGGCTTGAAAGAGCAGCTGGAGCTGGAGGGCATCCACACGATTGCGTGCGATCTGTTGGATGATGAGCAGTTGCAAAAACTTCCTGATGTGAAAAATATCATCTACATGGCAGGCAATAAGTTCGGGACTACGGGACGCGAGCATTTCACATGGGCAATGAATGCGTACCTGCCGGGACGCGTAGCGGAAAAATTTAGACATTCCCGCATTGTGGTCTTTTCATCTGGAAATATTTATCCGTTTACCCCAGTCTTCCAGGGCGGTGCAACAGAATCTCAAGCCCCATCTCCGCTTGGAGAATATGGTCAATCAACGCTAGGTCGTGAACGTATATTTGAATATTTTTCTCGGAAATATGAGATTCCGATGGTCATCTATCGCCTGAATTATGCGATTGATCTTCGATATGGTGTGCTGCTGGAGGTCGCCAAAGCGGTAAAAGCCGGAAAGCCCATCGATGTGACCATGGGGCATGCGAATTGCATCTGGCAGGGAGACGCCAACGAAATTGCTCTGAGGAGTCTGACTATTTGTTCAAGTCCTCCGAATTTTTTGAATGTAACAGGCCCGGAAACGATGTCCATGCGTTGGATCGCTCATGAATTTGGTAAGCGGCTGGGCACGCAACCTGTCATTGTTGGGCAGGAAGCGGAGGATGCGCTGTTAAATAATGCCTCTAAAGCTTTTCAACTATTCGGCTATCCGCGGGTGACACTTCTCCAAATGTTGGATTGGATTGCCGAATGGGTGGCAAGTGACGGTGCAACTTGGAATAAGGAAACTCATTTCCAAGAAAGGCAGGGGAAATTCTAATGCCTTCCAATTTAAGCGGAAGCTTGTCTCAGACCAAGCTGCAGGCGCTCCATGAAGGGCTTGTGATTCCTGCTCATCCTCTGGCTTTGGATGAAAACCGTCAGCTTGATGAACAGCATCAGCGTGCGTTAACCCGTTATTATATGGCGGCAGGCGCTGGAGGGATAGCGGTTGGCGTACATTCTACCCAATTTGAAATTCGTAATAAAGACGTCAATCTACTGGAACCGGTGCTGCGAATGGCTTCAGAGGAAGTAGACAAAGCGGGTTTAGAGCGTCCTTTTATTAAAGTAGCAGGGATTTGCGGTCCTACGAAGCAGGCTCTGGCAGAATCAGAGTTGGCACTTAAGTTAGGGTATGACGCAGGGCTCCTTAGCATGGGCGGTCTGCAGGATTGGAAGGAAGCGGATATTCTAGAGCGAACGAGAGAGGTGGCCGGTCAAATGCCGGTCATCGGCTTTTATTTGCAGCCATCGGTAGGCGGGCGTACGTTCAGCTTTGATTTTTGGCGGCAGTTTGCCGAAATTCCAGGGATTGTCGCGATCAAAATGGCGCCGTTTAATCGTTACCAGACGATTGATGTTGCTCGCGCCGTCTGCTATTCAAGCCGTCGTGACGAGATTGCTCTATATACGGGCAATGATGATAATATTGTTAACGATTTGCTGACAACCTACCGCTTTCAAGTCTATGGTGCTCCTGTGGAAAAAAGCATCGTCGGTGGGCTGCTAGGGCATTGGGCGGTTTGGACGCAAAAGGCTGTCGAGCTGCTGGAGGAAATCAAGCAAGCGAGAAATGCTGGGCAGATTGACAAACAATGGTTAACTCGAAATATCGAGGTAACGGAGACGAACGCCGCGTTTTTTGACCCGGCGCACCATTTTGAAGGCTGCATTCCGGGCATACATGAAGTTCTGCGCCGTCAAGGATTGTTAAAAGGGACATGGTGTCTGAACCCAAATGAGGTATTATCTCCAGGCCAAGATGAGGAGATTGACCGGATGTACGCGGATTATCCGCATTTAAACGATGATAAGTTTGTGGCAAAGTATTTGAAAGAATGGCTCGCGAACTAATAACCAAAGACAAAGAGGCTCCCCCAAAAGTCATCAAGTGACTGAGGGGGAGCCTCTGCTGCAAGCCAGCTTAGAATAACGGTAGTTTTTCCAACTCAATCAGGTAAAGAGGTTAACTGGAAGTAGGAATCAATGATCTTATAGAAGTATTGTAATTCGTGTAGTGTATATAGTCTCCACTCATCCAGAAGAGGATGGCTTGTCCGTCATGGCTTCCACGAGTCAGGAATGGCCGCACTTGATGGGAGGTAGAATTTGCCGTTATAGCTGCAGATGACCACGTGACCCCAAGATTAGAAGTAGACCACCGTTCGATCTCGAAAGTCCCTTGTACTTGCCGGGATACATACACGATGGATGGATCGGAATGATCCAGAATAATTCCGCCAGAATAATAGGGCTCAGTCTCTGTAACACTTTCAGGGGTTTGAGGGAACCAACGGCCGGCAGCTGTGATCTCATTCGTCACCCAATGTGCGCCATCCCATCGGCTGTAGTAGTAACGATGATCCTCCAAGGACTCAAATACGGCATAAACGATGACGGGATAGCCTTGCTCATCCTCGGCTACATCCCAAATCCAGGCATTGCGTTGTGCACTTGTGCCGTCGAACACTCTGTCTATTTCGGTTAGTTCTAGCGGTAAATCTACAGATTGCTTGATTAACGAGCCGTCTGCCCGATATATGGCTCCTTCTCGGTAACGGGCATAATAAATACTGTTGTAAGGTTCAATGTTCGGATGTCCATCGGTACAGGAGAAATGTATCGTGTCTTTCCCATTGGAGGCATAACGGATGTAAGGCCGTTGTCCGCTGTCCATGATCAGCGTGCGCACCGGGGACCATTCACCTTGATTCAAATCCGAGGACACGCTGAAATTAGGCTTGAAATTGCCTCCACGCCAGAACAAATAGAGCCTTTTTTCCGCCGATAGATAGATTGGAGTAGGGTAGGTGTAGCCGAAATGCCCATCGGTATTCGCAGGAAGCTGCATTTCCGCTCCGAAAGAGGAGAGGTCTTCTGGCAACCGTGTTGTCCGATAGTACATCTTGGACCCATTGTGGGCGGAATAAAAGATCGTGATATGCCCCGATTCGTCTATGTATAGGGATGGGTTGGCGTGATCATCCTGCTGAAGATCAGAACGGATCAAGAAAGTGTCGTAGGCTCCCAGGAGGTGATCGTAACAGCCGATCCATACATCTCCAGTGCTATTCAACCAGCCGACATACGTTCTATGATGCTGACCCTGATAGTAGAGCGCACGAGGATCGGCGAAAAAACACCAAGCCCCGTCGGATGTGAACTCTTGTGTCAAACTTAAGGGTGAATTCATCTGTCATTCTCCTTATCTCTGATTAAACAGAACGCCATACTGGGAAGCGGCAGCTCCCGGTAAGGCGTTCTTTGTTTACTGATTCTACTAACAGAGAAGCGTATTACTTAAGTCGGTCGTACGCGGTTTGAGTGATTTTCATCAGCTCGTCTACACCAATCTTTTTAGCTTCGGCAACATACTGATCCCATTCATCCATGCTGCGTTGACCTAGTATGAATTTGGTGATTTGCTCGTTGCGGTGCTTGTCTACGGCTGCTTGCAGCAAGGATACATTGGACAGCTCGCTTTCAATGTACTGTGGTCTCACATGGTAGACACTGTCATGTTTCCTGGCCAGATCATAGGCATTACGCTGTTCTTGTGTTGCAGGAATCAGATGAGCGTCATAATTAAACCAAGTGTAGGTTCCATTCGTCGCTAATCCCGTCTTTTTACGAACATCGGTTATATCCAGATATTCAGGGCGCAATTTCTTTTGCCCATTCTCAGTGATGTACACTTCGTCGCCTTTGCCCCAGCTGAGCAATTCTTTACCTTCCTCACTATAAAACCAATCGAAAGCCTGGAGTGCTTCCTTGACTTTCTTGGATTTGGAAGAGAAGGTCATGCCTGTTTCCAGAATGTGCGTATAAGGGTTTACACTAAATCCGGGTACGCCCTCAGGAGGGGGCATGAATGCCAGATTGAAGCTAGGATTCGTCTTTTTCATTGGGATGTTGAAGAGATCGAGACGACCGATATAATCGAGTATCATGAATGTTTGGTCATTAGAAACGGCATTTTGCCATTGTTGAACGTTGAAAGTCAGCCAGTCCGGTGGAATAAGCCCTTCTTTTTGCATACGTTGGAAGAACTCGATCATCTTCTTGTACTCGTTCTCAATAGGACCATAGCGAACTTTGCCCGTTTTCTCATCCTGGAACAAACCGTTCATTGTGCCGAACTGTGCGGTGGCAAAGTTAAGGATGCCAAGATTGGCTCCGCTTCGGAAGGAGAATGGATAGCTGTTAGGGTATAGTTCCTTCAGCTTCTTGCCCACAGTAATCAGTTCCTCATAATTGGCAGGAGGTTTAAGCCCGTTTTTCTTGAAAATATCTTCCCGATACATCCAGATGACTCGATTCGTTTCACCGAAGCCTTCATTGGGAAGCATGTACATTTTACCGTCAGCGGCCAAAGCAGCTTTCGCGATGTCCGGGTATTTCTTCAGCCAAGCTGTTAAATTCGGCATGACATCTTTATAATCCAGAATGTTGGCGAGAACCCCTTGCTGCCCAAATTTATCAGCATCTGCGCGAGGATTGAAGAAGGTGATGTCAGGCATGTTACCAGAAGCTACATTCAGATTAATGGTATCCTTCAGTTCTCCAGACGGAAGCTGAACATTGAAAGTGGCGCCGGTTTTCTCTTCAATCCACTTCCAGACAACCCAGTCCTTGTTATACGGCCAATTCGGGTGAACCTCTAATAACATGGTAAACGTATTTTTGGGCTTTTCTGCCTTGACTGCAGGCTTAGTTGAACTGCCTGCGTCCGTCGCTGTTGGCGTAGATGTTGTACCTGAGCAGCCTACCAACATGGAGGCACTGATTAATAGTGATCCAAGTGTCGTAGTCCATTTCTTCATGCGTGAACCTCTCCTTTTCATTTTACTAATTTCTCATTGAGCATTAATGGGGTATTGCTCAGCATAGCTAAGACTTGACCGCCCCGATCATTACGCCTTTGACAAAATACTTCTGCAGGAAAGGGTAGGCGAGAAGGATGGGAACTGTGGAAACCATGATCGTTGCGAACTTCAGCGGTTCTTCCAGCACAACATTTGCATCGCCAACTGCTGCAATGTCCGCTTGGTTCGATTGTCCGGCAAGGACGATGTTGCGCAAAATGACCTGCAAGGGGAAAAGCTCTTGATCTCGTAAATATAGCAGCGGCAGCAAGAAATTGTTCCATAATCCTACCGCGTAGAACAAACCGATTGTGGCGAATACCGCTTGCGACAAAGGGACAACGATCCGGAAGAAAACGCCAAAATTGCCCAGTCCGTCCATTTGTCCCGATTCCTCTAATTCTACTGGTATATTGGAGAAGAAGGTACGCATAATGAGCAAATTCCATGTGCTCACAGCGCCAGGAAGTACCATGCCCCAGACCGTGTCGATGACGCCTAGTTCTTTTACAACGAGGAAAGTTGGGATCATCCCACCGCTGAAGAATAGGGTGAATATAATGATCATTGTGAATCCACGCCCGAATACCATATCTTTTTTGGCAAGAGCGTAAGCCCCTAGCGATGTGATAACAAGAGAAAGGGTGGTGCCCAACACGACGTAAACAATGGTATTCCAGTAGGCGGTGCCAATGCGCGGATCTTTTAAAACGACCTTATACATGTCAAGGTTGAAGCCTTTTGGGTACCAGCTGATTTCTCCTTTGAGCACATGAATGTTGCTGCTTAGCGAAACAGCGGCCATATAGATAAATGGATAGAGTGTAAGCAGTACAACTCCTAGAAGGATGACGATGTTAACGACTGAAAATAAAGTTATTTTGGAGCGTGTCATATGGAAGAATCCTCCTCAAGAATTACCACAGACTTGTTTGTGATAGGCGACGGCTTAGTGCATTTGTGCTATAGATGAAGAAGAAACATACAATTCCAGTGAACATATCTATAGCTGCAGCGTAACTGAAATTACCGCTAACGAGCCCTGTACGATACACATAGGTGCTTAGAATATCGGCGGTAGAATAGGTGGCCGGGTTATACAGCAGGAATACCTTCTCAAATCCTATTTCCAGCACCCGACCGACATTAAGGATGAACAATATGATAATGGTCGTGGATATTCCTGGCAGTGTGACGTTCCAAAGCTTCCTCCAGCGGCTGGCGCCGTCTATATCAGCAGCTTCATAGAGGGAAGGATCAATGGAAGAAAGTGCTGCCAAATAAATGATGGCCTCCCATCCAATATGCTGCCAAACCTCTGAACCAACATAAATGAATCGGAACAACTCGGGTTTAATCATAAAATGAATCGGTTCGAAGCCAAAGGATTGAATCATACGATTAACAAATCCTTGAGAAGGAGATAAGAACATAACGACCATTCCAGCAACAACGACATTAGAGATGAAGTGCGGTAAATAACTGACGGTTTGAACAAATCGTTTGAATACCATGTTCTTGACCTCATTAAGAAGCAAGGCCAAGATAATTGGGGCAGGGAATCCGAAAATAAGTTTATTAATGCCAAGTAGAAAAGTATTTCGCAAAATGATCCAAAAATCCGGACTATGGAAGAACATCTTATAATACTTAAGACCAACCCACTCACTGGCCCATATCCCTTTGTACAGGTTATAGTCCTTGAACGAAATGACAATTCCGAACATAGGCAAATACTTAAAAATTAAATAATACAGCAAGCATGGTAAGAACATGAGAAGCAAACTCTTGCTTTTTGCGATCTTCCTCCACATCAGAACAGTTCGACCGGGAACGCCCGGTAAGGAAGTCTCCGGATTTGCTCCAGCTGCGTCTAACTTATTCATTTGAGTATCCCCCCCCGATCATGAGTACTTGAAAGTGCTGTCATTCGTCATTGCCCGGCGACTCCTAGGTGTTGATGTTCTTGTTATTTCGAAATTAGCATAGCACCGTTCGTATAGAATGTAATCCATAATAATTCCGAATTGTCCCCTCTTCTATGAAATTCGTAAATATGTTAAGTTTTCGTGAAAAAGTGAATAGGCAAAATAGGCTTTTTTCCGTATTATTTAAGTAAGACTTTTCGTAGATGATAAATACATACATTGAGATAGGAAAGACCATAAAAACAGATATGGAGGGGAGTAGGATACGTTTACTTTCGCGAGTCCAATCTAGAACGTCTTCCTTGCTCATTCGTTTGCTGCTAGGCTTTCTCACTGTCATTGTGCTGCTTATGTCTTTTAATTACTTGTCGTTTACGTTTTTCCAGAACAATATTAGGAATGAAATCATTAGTTATAACGCGCAGAACATCCGATTTACCTCAGAGAGATATGAGGAACATTTTCAACTCGTTCAGAAGCAAATGTATGCTCTTTATTTTAACGATGACGTGGATCGTCTTCAGAAGGCCAGCGGGAATGCTCGTTATGCGCTGCTGGATAGGGTCAAACAGGAGATAATCAAGGTTGTTGGCAATCCTTTGATTTATGTAGACAATGCCATTATTGTCTTCAAGGAAGGTTCGCTAACGTTAAGCAGAATAGGGACCAATGACAGAACATCTATGTTCGAAAAGTTCTATGCCAGCACCGATTACCCGGATTCTTTCTGGCAAAGGCAATTCAACGAAACGTATAGTGCCAGGATGTTTCCCATGTCCAAATTTTATGAGCATTCTTTTCATAAAGCAGGTGATGTGACAACCAAAGGATTGTTCATCCCTTATGTGCTTAAGCACTGGCAAAATGATGACTTCTACATCGTTGCCATGATGGATGCGAATCAGCTATTCGAAGCTTTTCATCGTTCTGTGAACGCCAATTTCATAATCTTGAACAAGCAGGGTTTACCTTTGTTTTCAACGGGAGGTTTGGCTAATCGAGAGGAGCTTCCAGAACTGCCGGTAGACAAAACGTATTTGCTGCGTGACAATACCTATTACTTTTATCAGACCGGACAGAACAGTGGGTACACGTATATAAATATCATACCTAGTGCAAGCATTTCGAAGCAGATTTCAAAACTTAATGTGACATTATTAGTTCTACTCATTCTTTCCTTGATCGTGAGTGTTGTTATATCCGTACTGTTCAGTGTTCGCTTTAACCGTCCGGTTAAGCAGCTGGTATCCACGCTGCAGATGTCAGCAGGTGAGGATGTTCGATTTAAGAGCAATATTCGCGAGTTTAAGTTAATCGGTCAGAAACTGGATGATATGCTGCAGACGAATGCAAGGATTCAATCGGATCTGGCTCAAAAGAATATCCAACTCTTGTCGTACAGTTACTTAAATAAACTAAAGAAAATATATAGCGGCTCTCCAGGAGCCATTGATATGATTTCCACTCAGGAATATCGTTTCGTCGTGTACGAGATTACGTACAAAGATAGGTTCTGGGAGGAAATGAAAGAAGAGCCAGGCCCGTTAACTTACAGCATTTATACGTATATTAATCATAGCTTGCTAAAGGCATTCCCCGCTTCCTTAACTATTCAGATCGAGAGCCGGCAAATGCTATCGGTCATTAATGAGATTGACGATTCTCGTATGGATGCTTATATGGCTGAATTACTGAACGTCGTAGCTCATGATGCTGATTTTTATTTTCTAACCATCGCGATCTCACCGGCATTTCCTCAATCGTTTGATTTCACAGAGGCCTATGAGCAGACGGTTAAGCTGCTGCAAGAACGGAAGCTTAACGAGGATACGCAAATTGTGCGACAGCTTGCTGGTCGTCAATCCGTACATTTGCTAACGTCTGCTCAAGAACAGCAATTCGACTGCAATCTGGCAGCAGGGAATACACAGGAGTTGCTTCATCTGCTCGATCGCCAGCTTGCTCTTATGGAACGCAAGTGTGAAACAGTGCTGCAATATCAAGAATTTTTAATTGATATTGTCCAAAAGGTACGCAAAGCATTCCATGTGCTGCGTTTAGATGAACGGGCCATCCAACCCGTTATCGCCGGATTGAGCACGAGTCAGAGCTTTTATTCGGGTCGGCATTATCGCAAATTTTTCAGTCAATTGCTTGTTGCAGCCTGCGAGGAGATTCGAAGTAATCAGAAAAATGAAGATCCAGTCATTGATTTTGTGGTGGACTACGTGAATAAGCATTTTGCTCAAGATATTACGCTGGATATCGTAGCTGAGCACCTACATATAACAGGAGGCTATTTGTCTACGTATTTCAAGGAGAAGACGGGGGAAAACTTCATTGATTATATTAATGGGGTACGAATCCGTGTGGCGCAGCAAATGCTGCTGGAAACTGATCTGCGAATACAGGATGTCGCCAGTAATTCAGGATATCAGAACATTAATTCTTTCAACAGAATGTTTAAGAAATTCACGGGTATGCCACCACGCGAGTTTCGTAGGGAGAAACGCACGGAAGACGAAGTTAGTTAACCTGAAGACCCTTAGCGCGCAGCTAGGGGTCTATTTTTGACATATTGAAAATCCATTTACTATATAGTAAATGGTAAGCGATTACATAACTGAACTTAATGGAAGGAGAGCAGGGGAATGGAACGCAATGCCGGATTGGATATCGTTCGCAGCACTGCCATCTTGCTAGTTTTATTTTGCCACGGACTCGGGTTCTTTTTCATGAAGTATCATGACTTCAACTCGCTCAATTATGTGACCGGATATTTGGCGGTAGAGTTGTTTTTTGTTTTAAGCGGCTTTTTAATCGGTGGCATTTTGTTGCGTGATATCGTGGATAACGGTACTTTGTTAGGACTCAAGAATTTCTATTTCCGCCGCTGGTTCCGGACGCTGCCTCTGTATTATTTTGCGGTGGTCACGACTTATTTATTTGTTAATCACCATGTGGATGTCACGAATCTGATTTTTCTGCAAAACTTCAAGGAACAGGATTTATCTTTTTTGCCGATTTCATGGAGTTTGTCGATCGAAGAGTGGTTCTACTTGCTGGTCCCGCTACCGCTCTTTTTTACAGGAAAATTTCGGCATAAATCCGCCGCATTCTTCATGATTACATCTCTTATCCTTATTATTCCGCTCCTTCTTCGTATCTATCATGTATCGGTCAGTCAGCCGGTTTGGGATTTCGGGATACGCAAACAAATTCCGCTTCGACTTGATAGTCTCATGTTCGGCGTTATTCTGGCGGGCATTAAAACGTACCATACAAATGTCTACCAGAAGTTTCTGGCTGGCAAAGTTTCCTTGCTGCTTGCGTTAGCCGGACTGGCTTATTTCAGCGGTTACTTGGTTTACACCGGCATTCAAAATCAAACGATGGATCATTCCTGGTTTAACCGGACGTTCTTGTTCACTTTCGTTTCGCTATTTATCGCGATGTTAATCGCCTATCTGGAAGTGCATCTTCCCAGAATGGATGATTTCCCTAAATTACGAGCCTTTTTCCGCTTCATCAGCTCGCAAAGTTACGGTTATTACTTGTTTCACTGGAATATTTTTGTCTGGTTCAGCCGGGAAAATACAACAAGTCGGATCGGCCACAGCCTGTATTTGCTGGCATTTTCTCTGATTCTGATGATTTCGTTTACTTATCTGATGCACAGGTATTACGAAGTGCCGATTATGAAGATAAGAGATCGGATAACAACGAAAAGAAAAGTCAAATGGATAGATGCAGAGCGGGCAGGTCAATGAAAAAGAAAGGCGAACTAGTACATAGAGATGTTCCTTATTTGGCGAAAATGTGACACGGAATGTGAAGATTGGAGATGTTCAAGTTGAGAGATAAGAATGTCAGAGAAGTTAGGATTTCTGATTATCAGGATATTTATTTGTTGAACCAACACTTTAATCCGAATCTATCTGTCTTTACGGAAGAGAAAGTAAAAGAGAAGTTAGTCACCCTTACAACCAAAACAAAAGATGTCATCTTTGTGTATGAACAACATAACGAGGTGATTGGATATATTCATGGCAGTCCCTACGAATTACTGTTTGCTGACTCACTAGTAAACATCCTGGGGTTCGTTGTCAATGTGGCGTACAGGGGTCAAGGGATTGGCAGCATGTTGATTGAAAGTCTTGAACAGTGGGCAAAGGATGCCGGATATTCGGGGATAAAACTGTTATCGCATCCAACTCGTGTACAGGCTCACCATTTCTACGAGCGACGAGGGTATCAGTTTACGAAGGACCAGAAAAATTTCATAAAGACATTCCGTGAAAACTAAAAACAGGCTGCCAGCTAATGTGGCAACCTGATCTTCGAGAGTCTAGACAACACCTTGTGCAATCATCGCGTCTGCGACTTTAGTAAAGCCTGCAATATTAGCGCCTACAACCAGATTGCCCGGGTGGCCGTATTCCTCTGCCGCTTGAACAGCACTTTTGTAAATATTTTTCATAATGGCATGAAGCTTATCGTCTACCTCATGGAATTGCCAGGAGTAACGCATGCTGTTCTGAGACATTTCAAGCGCTGATACGGCAACACCACCGGCATTCGCTGCCTTAGCAGGTCCGAAGAGCACGCCTGCTTTCAGGAATACCTCAATGGCTTCCAACGTGGATGGCATGTTGGCACCTTCGCCAACAGCTTGTACGCCATTTCTTACCAGGATTTTAGCCGATTCCTCATTGATCTCGTTTTGCGTCGCGCTTGGCAGAGCGATGTCGCATGGAATTGTCCAAATGCCGTCACAACCCTCATGGTAAGTGGCTGTAGGATGCTCGTTGACATACTCGCTGATTCGCTTTCTATCGACTTCTTTCAAACGGCGCACTGTGTCAAGGTCGATTCCAATTTTATCATAGATATAGCCGTTAGAGTCGCTGCAAGCTACGACAGTAGCGCCTAACTGCATCGCTTTTTGCATGGAGTAGATCGCCACATTGCCTGAACCGGAAACAACGACAGTGCTGTCGTTAAAGCTAAGGCCTTTGGATTGTAGCATTTCATTTACAAAGTAAACGCAACCATACCCAGTCGCCTCTGTACGCCCCAAACTGCCGCCATAGATAATCCCTTTGCCAGTCAAAACACCAGCCTCGTATGCACCGCGAATTCGTTTGTACTGACCGAACATGAAGCCGATTTCCCGCGCACCAACGCCAATATCGCCAGCAGGTACGTCCGTATCTGGCCCCATATATTTATAAAGCTCCGTCATGAAACTTTGCGTAAAACGCATGATTTCATTATCGGACTTGCCTTTCGGATCGAAATCAGAGCCGCCTTTACCGCCGCCAATTGGCTGGCCTGTAAGGGAGTTTTTGAAAGTTTGTTCAAATCCAAGAAATTTGATGATGCTTGCATTAACGGAAGGGTGAAAACGCAAACCACCTTTGTAAGGTCCGATCGCGCTGTTAAATTGCACACGGAAACCGCGGTTTACATGGGTAACTCCTTGGTCGTCCACCCATGGCACGCGGAAAGTGACCAAGCGCTCTGGCTCGACGATTCGTTCAAGGATACCATGTTTCATATACTTCGGATGTTTGGAGAGAACAGGGATCAGGGACTCAAGAATCTCCTTCACTGCTTGATGGAACTCTTTCTCATGAGGATTACGTTTTACTACTGTTTCGTATACGCCGTGTACGTATTCACTTGCAACTGTTTCGTTGTCGACCTGTACTATCACAATCTCATCCGCCTTCATAATCAAGTATAGTTAAAAAAGTTTATTATAATAGTTTTACCTTATCCGAAGCATTTGATCAATTAAAATTTACATGTCATGTAAGCTTACTCTGCTGAGTGAATGAAGTGCCCATTCAAAGTCAAAAAAAACCGCGAAGAAATAGGTCCTCGCGGGTATTTCTATTGAATTGCACGAAATCTCTTGCGAAAGTCACTAGGTCTCACATTTGTTTTGCTGTGGAACAGGTTCGAAAAATAATGGGGATCGACATATCCCAGCTTGTATCCAATTTCACTTATCGTTAATTGAGTGTCGACCAGCATGCGTTTAGCGGATTCTATCTTTTTGGCAATGACATAGTTATAGAGGGTCGTTCCTACCTCTTTTTTAAATAAACGATTCATGTGTCTGGCAGAAACACCAATCTGAGAGGAAAGTTCTGATGTGTCGTAAGGAGAGAAGACACTGTTATCCAGAAATTGTTTGATAGATTGAACCGTTGACGTTAAAGTATCGCCTTGTTTTCGCAATACCTCAGAAAGGCAAACGATGATTCGCATAAGATTAACCTGAAGTTCAGTTTGCAGCTCCTGGGCGGATTTGTGCTTAGCATTGTCGATAGCCTCGTGAAAAAGAGGTTCTAACCCGCTATTTTGCACGACGATATGGGGAAGCAATTGATAAGCTTCGAGCATCGTAAGAATCCAGTTGCCGCTAATGTTTAACCATATGTAGCTCCATTGTTCCTCATTCTGTGAGTCTGAGGCAACTTCATGGTAGCAGCCAGCAGGGAGGATGAATACGTCTCCCCGACGTGCAGTCGAAGTTCGTTTGCCAACCTTAACAGTCCCTTGTCCTGAACGTACCAAGCCGATAACAGTTACCTGCGCAAGCTCCCGAATATTGCAGTAATCCGATTCGCAGTAATTTACCCCCAAGAATTGTACGCTCAGGGGAGGGGGGTCTCCTACCTGCGGCAGATGATAAATAGGGCCATGCTTCCCGAGTTTATTCACGATCTTCATCCTCGTTAGGCATGCCAAACCCGAGGCATCGCCATAGACTCTTTACCTAATTCCGCCCAGGCATATTTCAACAAAAGCTCCGACTTCAGGATCTGATATTCAGGAAGATTCCATAAATTGCGGATTTCACCCGGATCATCTTGCAAATCAAATATTTCCCCATAGGTTTGGTTATAGTACACGGTAATTTTATATCTTTCATCCACATAGGTTTTTTGATGAATTGTCGTCGGGGTATGACGAAACTCGCAAATCGCATGATCTCTAACTTGGCTTTGCTGACCGCGCCAGACTTGTGACTGATCTACACCTGTCATATGGTGAGGAATCGTAATACCGCATAGAGAGAGAAAGGTAGGGGCCAAATCTACCAATGACTGAATGGCAGGCGAAGTAACGCCGGCAGGAACTTGACCGGGATACCGAACAATGAACGGAATTTTGATAAGATCTTCGTAATGGAAGCCGCCTTTGGCCTGGAGGCCGTGTTGACCATAGAAGTGCCCGTGGTCCGTTGTAAATACTACGATTGTATTGTCCGCAAGACCCAGTTCATCAAGCTTGTTCAGAATATTTCCAATATATTTGTCCATTAAACTGATCATGCCATAGTACGTTGCGACCAGCTGTTTGCGGTCATGCTCCGAAAATAAGGCTGAATGGGAATGATAGCCATGTACCGCATAGTCACCTTCATGCCAAGGTTGAAAATCGGGATTTTCCAATTGGGTTAATTGAAAATGCGGTGGATTTTGGTCATGCTCACCAGGCGTGACTTCTGGAATGGTCAACTGATCGGGATCATACATCGTATCCCACGGTTCAGGAGCCAAATAATCCGGATGAGGGTCAAAGAAGCTGGACCAAAGGAAAAAGCTTTGATCTTCTTCTTTATATTGCTCCAGAAGCGCGTTGGTTCTCTCAGCAATCCAGGTATTGTAGTGATATTGCTCTGGAATAGGCCATTTGTGAAGAATGGAGCGATCCATCGTCCCGGTTGGGGGCAGGAAATAATCACGCCAGTTCATGCAGCCCTTTTCTTCCATCCAAAGGGCGTAATGTTGGCCGACATGCGCTTCATTCGTATGATTACGGGCTAGCTCTACATGATCGAAGCCGTAGAAGGGTCCATTATTTTTTTTCCAGAAATCAAGATCTTGTAAGATCGGATAGGCTTCGAGAGAAGGATATTGTTCAGTAGAAGCTAATGGTTGAAAATGAGCTTTACCGACAAGTGCAGAATGGTAACCGGCTTCACGAAAATCTTCACCGACCGTATGAACATTCTCTAACAACTTCGTGCCAAGTGTCCATGCTCCATGTTGACTTGGATACATACCTGTAATGATGGATGCTCTAGTCGGCGTACAAGTTGGGTTTGGACAGTAGGAACGAGTAAATGTCGTTCCTTCCTTCACCAAACGATCCAGATTCGGCGTCTTGATTTCCGAGTTAAAAGCACCTAACGTATTCCAATGCTGCTGATCACTAGTTATTAACAAAATATTAGGCTTCTTCATCCAATAACTCCTCCATATTTCGTGATTATATATTAAGAATAAGGGGTGAGTGTCAATTTTAAAATATCATAGAATCGTATACGTTTAACATTTTGTTAGGTATGATGATCTTGAAGCCATCTATTAAGTTTTGAGGTGAATATGCGATGCAGGAATATCCCCACGAATATGCACAACACGATTATTTAAATCCTAATGAGTTTATAAAAATGAGCGGCTTGTGGTGTATTCGTGTTGGTCATAACGTTGCCAAACCGAACTATCAGGTCGGGCCTAAGAGAATTGAATGCTACAGCCTGCATTTCGTGGTTGAAGGCCAATTACTTCTTCAAACCGAAAGCGGGGAAGCGATTCTTCAATCGAATGATCTTTGCTGCTTTTTCCCGGATGAATCCTATTCCTATCGTATCTATGAACAAAAAGAGACCTTAAAGCTTGTTTGGATAGCTTTTCAAGGTCCACAAGCTTTACCGCTTCTGCATTCGCTTGGATTAACACAAACAACTCCCGTATTACGTGCAAGATGCAGTCGGGAAGTTTGGGCAAAAATAGATACCTTCCTACAGTTCATCTCGGATCAACAACCGGACGAAACTGAAGACATCGGCTTTTCAACCGAGCTACAGGAAAAGTTATATGGAGTTTTTGCTGCTCTTATGAAAGAAGGAACGACGATAAACGATGGGAAAACGAACGTAGATGACATCCCATGGTTAAAACGGTCACTTGATTTTATGCAGCTGCATGCGTTGGAAGGAATCAGCATCAAAGAGGTTGCTGAAGAGGCGGGGGTTCATCGATCTTACTTCTCTGATATTTTCAAGAAGCGCATAGGCGTATCACCCAATCGTTATCTATACCGTCTGAAAATGGAAAAGGCTTCAGCGTTGATAGCTTTAAAGGATCGGACAATCACGGAGGTTGCTTATAGTGTCGGCTATCCGAGTCTATATTCATTCTCAAGAGCTTTTCGCAACTATTATGGCTACTCTCCTGAAAATAAACCGTGATTTTATCTCCCTCAGGCTCAAGCAAGCGGTTCGATGTCCGTTTTCCTCACCTCATGCGCAGCTTTCTATATTAAGAGTTTATACAAAGCATGTTATACTTATCTGAGGCACTCTTCGATTACGAAAGGAAGGATCCAATGCAGAACGATTTTATCGTACAGCCTCCACATCCTGAAACGGAATGGGCTGCCTGTACCAGCTATTCAGAAAATGCGGTAAGCATTGAACGATTGATTGATGTTCCTTTGAAGGACGCAAGTATTTGTACCGGACCGGACCATTTGTATTATTTGACGGGAACGGTTGATGGCACAAATGTGCAAGTGTGGATTTCGACGGACTTGAAGACATGGACAGACCCGATTAGCGTATGGAGCTTAGAGTTGGAGGGGACATGGCAAAAGGAAGGGACAGGCACAACTGGCATTTGCGCGCCGGAAATCCGTTTTGTAAAAGGAACGTTCTGGGTTACTTACGGGTTAAGCCAAGGCGGTACCGGATTGCTTAAAAGCACGTCGAATTCCGTGTTGGGGCCATACGAAGATATGGGAAAGATGACAACGGATGGGCAGGATGCCTCGTTATTTGAGGACGAAGACGGAGCTGTCTATTGGGTCTACAGCAATGGTCAAATTGCGCGCATGAAAGAGGATATGACCGGCTTAGCCGAAATTCCGAGGATGATTGAGGTACAGCCGTGGAAAGTCGCAGGACGAGAAGATGATCCATCGTATACCGGCAATGTGCAAGTCGGAGCATATGGTGCTTTTTTATACAAACAGGATGGATACTATGCCATGTTTTGTGCCGATCGTTTTGCTCGGATGGGCAGCGAGGCTGCGGATACGTTTGTTGCTGTGAGCCAATCGATCTATGGCCCCTACAGCCGGAGATATTTGGCTCTTCCCCATGGAGGGCAGATTAGTCTATTCGATGGACCCGAACATCAGCTCTATGCCTCATTTACAGGTAGTGGTCAATATTCATTGGTTGAGTATTATCCGGCTGTCGTTCCAATGACTTTTGCCAGTCCTGGTTTCATAAGACCGACGGATGGCGTGGTGTTGGAGAAAGGTGCCGTGGGCAGACTCAAACCGGCAGCTGACTTTCCTATTCGAGATCCTCATATCAGCACCGGACCTGATGGCACGTATTATCTGACAGGGACATCCGATAAGCCGCATCGCAACTTCTGGTACCGGAATGATCAGCTGCACGTGTGGAGGTCATCTGATTTGCAGGAGTGGCATCATGTTGCGAAAGTATGGGATCTATCCGAGAACGGTACATGGGAGAACCATATTTATGAGAATCCATGTCTCTGGGCACCTGAGATGATTTATTTGTATGAGACATTTTGGATCACTTATTCCTTACAAGGCGGGAGCACCGGGTTAATCAAAAGCGTGTCCGGACACGTCGAAGGTCCTTATATCGATATGGGGCGCATGACGAATACGGATATTGATTCAAGCTTTTTCCAGGATAGCGATGGCGAGGTGTATTTCGTCTGGCAGGACGGGAAAATAGCGCGAATGAAAAAGAATATGACGGGATTCGTGGAAGATCCCCGCAAGCTGCTGAGTTCAGACGGACAGCGTGTCGGTTATGAAGGTGCGTTCATCGTAAAATACAAAGGGAAGTATATCCTCGGAGCAGCGGAATGGAATGGCGACAAACGGGTAGACGGCACTTATGATTTAATGTATGCCGTAGCGGATCACATTTACGGCCCGTACACCCCTAGACGTGTAGGGGTGCCTCATGGAGGCCACGGTACGATGTTTATCGATGGAGACGGCAGACTTTGGTCTACTTTTTTTGGAAACGATCGCACGGCACCATTCCGGACGCGCCCGGGAATCGTTCTTCTCCAAGCGGAGGAAGATGGACAAGGGCTATGCATAACGCCTAGTTGTGAGTAATATAAAAGCATGAATCAAGCTCGGGCTTCCGGGCAGGGTTCATGTTTTTTTCTAATCTAAGCGCAGTAGAAGGGAGCACCTACCTATGAAGTTTTCCTCCTTGAAGAAGTTAATTTCACCTACGGTAAGCATTCAGGGGAAAATCTTCGTCGCCTTCAGTCTGGTTACACTGCTAGGCATCGTGGCCGTGACGAGCATCGTTTATTTGTATATGAGAGAAACGGTCAAGAACAATGCGATTAAGTCTGTTACAGAAAGTATCCGTCAGGCAGACGAGTCCTTGAATCTCCGATTAGAAGAAGTAAGCCGATTAAACACGGTGGTTGCTACGAATAAAACTGTATTGGACACACTGCTTAGCAAAACGGAGGAACCGAGCTACGAATGGTTTCAGGAACAAAAACGGATCGAGGAGTTTTTATCCGCCCTGATTGCCTATAAGCCGTACATCTCGCGGGTAGCTGTTATCGGCTTGAATGAAAAGGTATTTTTTGTGGGCTCCCCGTGGCTCGACAAGAACATTTTATTCACCCCGATGATGGACGATTTGCTGCAAAATGGATCGGGCCACGCCTATTTTCATCAAACCGGCTTTAATAATTCGATTGTGACCGGACGTGAACTCCGCTATAACCGGAATTTAATCGGTATGGTCATGTTCGATTTGAATGACGAAATTGTTAGGAAAATATATGATGTTAAACCTACTTCGGATAGTATGTTATACGTCGTAGACAGGAAAAACGAATTTATCTATCAACCGAGCACAAGCGCTCTGGGTAGAGAAACGATCATTAAGCTTAATCAGGAACTTAACGGTACAGATGGCTCGGTTGAAAGGATCATTAACCAAACCTCTTATCTGGTCGTCATGCGCAAATCAGAGTATACAGGATGGTCCACGCTTGCACTCGTACCCATGAAGTCGCTATTAACCGAAACAGCGCGAATCCGTCATATGTTGGCTACTGTAGCTATTATCGTTTTTATCATCATTGTCATCGGCACCTTACAGGTTTCTTCCCGCATGACGAGAAATATTCGCAGATTAAGATCCATGATGATGCATGTTATGGAAGGCAATATGTCGCTGCCTACTGTCGAAATACATTCCAAGGATGAAATCGGTCAGCTGTATCAAGTTTTCAAAAGCATGGTGGAACAATTAAAGCGTTTACTTGAGGGAATCATGACAACGGAGAAGGAGAAGCGTGAAGCGGAACTTGCTGTTCTTCAGGCTCAAATTCGTCCTCATTTTCTATATAACACTCTGAATACGGTGAAATATTTAGCAAAGCTAAACGGGGTACCGAACATTGTTGAGGTATCTGAATCTTTAATTGAGCTCATGCGCGGTGTGCTTGGAAATACGAATGAATTTCTTACGCTGCAAGAAGAACTTCAGTATGTCCGTAGTTATGTCACCATTGAAAAATACAAATATGTAGAACCTGTTCATCTGATGATTGAAGTCGAAAATGATGAGCTCTTACAGCTTAGCGTGTTGAAACTGATGCTCCAACCTATTGTGGAGAACGCCATTATTCATGGGCTTTCCGCCTCTGAGTGTGAGGGAGAAGTGTTGATTCGCATCTATGAGGAGAGCAAGGAATTAAGAATAGATGTGCGAGATAACGGCAGAGGGATGTCGAAAGATCAGATTAAGGCGCTGTTCGAAGCAAACACGAATACACGCTTCAGCGGCATGGGAGTACGCAATGTCCATGAGCGTATTGTTCGCCTTTTCGGGGAGCCATACGGTGTTTTTCTAGATAGTGAACCTGATGCCTATACGACAGTGCAGATCAGATTTCCAATGATAACGCGAAGTGAACAGGAGGGGTGAAAGATGTTTGAGGTTTTATTGGTTGACGATGAAGCATTGGCCCGCAACGATGTGAAGGGAATGTTGGACTGGGAAAAGCATGGATTCACGATTTGTGGAGAAGCGCATAACGGCGCTATAGCCCTTTCTATGATAGAGCAGCATACGCCGCACATTGCCATAGTGGATGTGAGCATGCCGACGATGAATGGGGTAGAGCTCAGTCGCAGGATCAAAGAGCAATTTCCGATGGTTAAAATGATTATGCTGAGCAGCTTTGACGATTTCGATTATGTTCGTACTTGTCTGATGAATGGAGCAATGGATTATTTGCTCAAACATCGCTTGAACGCGAACGCGCTCTTGGCACTTCTGGATCGAGCCGTCATGGAGCTGCAGAGTGAAGCGCGGGAGCATAAAGCACGCAGCGCGCAAACTCAAATCATCGAAAGCCTAAGCCCGGTAATACTTCGCGAACATGTGGCGAATATAGCTAGAGATGTTGAAGGCGCTGAAGAAACATTGGTGGCTTATGCCAAAGACAATGACCTCTACACGCATTCCGTCAATTATGGAACTGCCGCCGTTCAAATCGTACCGTTTCTGTTAGTCACGGAGTTGTTGAATGACGTTCAGAAAAATAGGTTCGTGCAGCAAGCGACGGATGTGATGCAAATGGCAATTGGCGATGTTCAGAAACGAACGGTAGGTTATGTGGGGGAAGGACGATTCATTATTCTGTTCTCATCCGAGGAGCGAAGTGAACTTGTGGTAACGAGTCAAATTAATCAAGCCACGAGCGCGCTCTCGCATTCCCTGGAGAAGTTCCTTAATTTGAAATGCGTCTGCATCATAGGCCCGCGAAGCGGGAGTTTAAAGCAGCTTGTCACCAGTTATCGCAAGGCCGACCAAGAGATGAATGATATTTTATATCAAGGTATGCACCCTACGGTGTTAAGAGATGCTCTGATTGTAGAAGAGAAGAAGCAACTGCTTCTCTACCTGGAACAGCTCGACGGGGATAGGATCCGCCATACCATCACCACCATCTTTGCTGCTGTAAAACATCAGCCTGTCTACGCAATGACGGTACAAACCATAGTCAGTGAATTGCTTCGACTCGTAGAGATGTCACTGAAACGGCAATTTGCTCATATCGCCAGGGAAGATGTGCAGCTTATCCCTACACGGAATGAATTTGGGCGGATGAACAGTGTTTCCGAAATCGAGATGTGGGTATTGTCTTATTACGCACGGATCGTTGATTTCATTAAGGAACAACAAGCTGGGGGATCCTACTCACGTCATATTGGCAAAGCGGTCCAATACATTTCGGATAACTATGCCGCCAATATTTCCTTGGAAAGTACGGCCGGTGCTCTCAATTTAAATCCGTCCTACTTAAGCAGACTGTTCAAAGAGGAAACGCAAATGACATTTACCGAATATATTAATCGCGTTCGTATTAAAAAAAGCTGCATGCTCATGGAGTCCGACGCTTTTGCGCTAAAGCAAATAAGCAGTGAGGTAGGCTTTTTAAGCTATACATACTTTTTTAAAGTGTTTAAAAGCATGACGGGGATGACACCGCAAGCCTATATCGATCATTTGAAAACATCAAAAAAGTAGAATGAAATGTCATATATGTTGAATCAGCAAGGCGAAATCTTTCTTTATAATGAGATCAACCCTTAGAAAACGCTTTCCTAACAAGGGGAAAACAACATGAACGGAGGAAAGAAAGAATGAAAAGAAAATGGGGGACAGTACTACTTTCTACTTTAGTTGTTTCCAGTTTGACGTTATCGGCTTGCAGCACGGATAAGCCAAGTACAGAGAAAGAAGGCAAATCCAAAGGTGAAACTTCAAGTAATGCATCTGCAGAAGGATTTCCGATTGTCAAAGAACCGTTGAAGCTGAAAATGTTCACACGAATTGCGCCTGTCAATGGGCCGTTTAAAGACATGCCGGTGTTTCAGGATTACGAGAAAATGAGCAACATTCAAGTTGAGTTCATTGAAGCGCCAACAGATGGTTTTAATGAGAAAAAGAACCTGCTTTTCGCATCGAATGAACTCCCTGATGCTTTGTACCGCTCAGGCTTGACACCGTTAGAGGCAATTCGATACGGTTCCGGAGGTCAATTGATTCCTCTTGAGAATTTGATTGACAAGTACGCGCCAAATATTAAAAAGCTGATGGATACTTATCCGGAAATTCGCTCTGCGATAACGACTCCTGAGGGTCACATCTATGCCCTGCCTGGTATCGTAACTGTAAACGCTGCCAGAACCGATAAACGTTGGATGAATCAAGTCTGGCTGAAGAAGCTGAACCTGAAAGAACCGGAGACGACGGACGAACTGTATGAGGTGCTGAAAGCTTTCCGGGATAAAGATCCGAACGGTAACGGCAAACAGGATGAAATCCCGATGACAGCGCGCAATGGCCTCAGCATCGTTCCTATCATGGCTGGATCCTTTGGGTTGGATTTTCAGTTGGGATACAACATTAATTTAGATAACGACAAAGTGAATATTTGGATGGGCAACGATCGGAACAAGGAATTATTGATGTACCTAAATAAGCTGTATTCCGAGAAATTGCTTGATTCAGAGCTATTTACGCAGAAGGAAGCTCAGTATTTGGCTAAGCAAGGAACAGGAAATACCGGTTTCTTCTTTGATCAGACGAATAATCCGATGCTGGATACGAAAGTGGCGAATCAATACATCGGTATAGCTCCAGTGAAAGGGCCGCATGGTGATAGATTGCAGTTGGCGCAACCGGTTCCAAGGGATTTCGGTGCTTTTGCCATCACCTCCGTAAATAAGAATCCAGAAGCTACACTGCGTTGGGTGGATTATTTCTATGGCGATGAAGGATCTACGTTGCTGCGTTTTGGTCGCAAGGGCGAGAACTATGAATTGCGAGATGGGATTCCATTTTATACAGAGGCTTTCCTGAATTCCGGTAATCAAGGCAAAATCACCCCGTACGCGGGAGGAGGAGCACCGCACTTGATCAGCGAGAAGGTGGCTTCATACATCAATCCGCCTCAGGTTCAGGAAGCTCAAAAGAAACTGGATCCGTACATGCCGAAGATTCGTTATGCATCACCGATGTTTGACGAGCAAACAGCCCAACAAATTAATATTTTGCGTAATGATATTGATAAGTATTACGAGGAGCAGAGCACGAAGTTTATCGCGGGTGCCCTTAGTTTTGATAAGTGGGGCGAGTTTCAGAGCACACTGAAGAAAATGAAAATTGATGAGCTTCAGAAGCTGTATCAAGATGCTTACGATAAACTCAAACAGCAAAAATAAGTGTTGACGGCTGGAGGACAAAAGATGAACAGTACGGCAAATACAGCGGGCGCTGCGTCTCGACCCAAATCGAGGCGCTCCAGCCTCATGAAAGCTGTGAGCAGTCGGTATGATCTCTACCTTATGCTGCTCATTCCCATTGTATGGTATCTTGTGTTCCATTATGGGCCGTTATACGGTCTGCAGATCGCTTTCAAAAACTTCAGCCCTGCAAAAGGTATCAATGGAAGCGCATGGGTAGGGCTTGATCACTTCAAACGCTTCGTAGAATCTTATTATTTCTGGAGACTGCTGTGGAACACGATTTCTATTAATTTATTTTCCTTATTATTTGCATTTCCGATCCCGATCCTGCTCGCTTTACTGGTGACAGAAATTCGCAATAAAGCATTCAGTAAAGTCGTGCAAAATATTACGTACATTCCGCATTTTATTTCCATTGTTGTAATGGTGGGGATGCTGATGCTCTTTTTATCTCCACGAGGCGGTCCAGTGAATACAATTATTGAGGCGATTGGCGGAGAACCCGTACGATTTCTTGATTCTGCGGGATGGTTCAAGTCGATCTTTGTCAGTTCTAATATATGGCAAAATATGGGTTGGCAATCGATTATCTATATTGCAGCCTTGAGTGGAGTCAATCCACAGCTTTATGAAGCAGCTAAAATGGATGGTGCAAGCCGGCTGCGTCGCATATGGCACGTCTCTATACCGGGTATTCTGCCGGTTATCGTCATTTTATTGATCCTCGATGTGGGACACTTCATGAACGTTGGGTTTGAGAAAATTTTGCTCATGCAAAATAATTTGAATTTAGAGTCCAGCGATGTCATTTCCACTTTCGTCTATTCGGCGGGTATTTTAAAAGGCGAATATAGCTATACAGCTGCCATAGGATTGTTCAACTCCGTGATCAACCTTGCGCTGTTGATTCTTGTGAATCGCTTTGCCCGTAAAAAGGCGGAGACAAGTTTATGGTAGGAGGAGCCGAGTGATGCAGATGCAAACGCTCACGAAGAGGAGCTCGGATGAAAGAGTATTTGATGTTGCTGTAAACGTACTGGCAGCTTTAATTGTAGTTATCGTGCTGTATCCGCTCATCTTTATCGTAAGCGCTTCTTTCAGCGATCCCGCACTAGTGCTGAATGGCGATGTCATCTTGCTGCCTAAGCAGATCACGTTAGAAGCATACAGGAACGTTTTTCATAACGATCAGATTTGGAACGGTTATGGAAATACCATTCTGTATACGTTAATCGGGACGGCGATCAACCTCATAATGACGACACTTGCCGCTTACCCGCTGTCAAGACCGGATTTGCCTGGGCGTGGTGGCATTATGTTTTTCGTTACACTTACGATGTTTTTCAGCGGGGGCCTCATTCCTTCCTATCTCCTCGTGAAAAATTTAGGCATGGTGGATACGATGTGGGCGTTGGTCATCCCTGGTGCAATTGCCACGTATAACTTAATTGTCATGAGAACGTATTTTCAAACCAGCATTCCTTGGGAGATTCAGGAAGCAGCTAATATGGATGGGTGTTCGAACTGGAAGCTGTTGACCCATGTTATTTTACCATTATCGAAACCGATTATGGCCGTTATGATTCTTTTTTACGCTGTAGGTCATTGGAACTCCTATTTTAATGCCTTAATCTATATTCGCAGTAAAGATTTGTATCCGCTGCAACTCGTGCTGCGTGAAGTACTCATGGTCAGTCAGTCGGACGCAGCCGATAGCAATGTAGGGCTGGAATCTAAAGTGCTATTAGCTGAAAGCATCAAATATGTGGTTATTATCATTTCCAGTTTGCCGGTATTGTTGATGTACCCTTTCGTACAGCGGCATTTTGTGAAGGGCGTTATGATTGGCTCATTAAAAGGATAGAACGTGAAAGGAAGCGTTGCGTTTATGGTGCAATCTAGAGCTAGCATTCAAGTGAATACAAATCAAGTTCGTACTAATCCAATTAATCCTTACCTATTCGGTCATTTTGTAGAGGATATCCGTGATCATATGGATGCCATGCTGGCTTATCCTCTGAGAGATATGGATTTTGAAAGTACGGATGTAGCGTACAGAGGGCTTTCAGGAAGCTGGCGTCCTTTTACAAATGGGAAAAGTACGCTGTATGGGCTTGAACCTGCGGCAGCCCGTCACTCCGGTCATAGTCAACGGATTAGAACTTATAGCGACGACGAGGGATATGCCGGGATTAGACAAGCGATTGCCGTCAAACAAGATCAAGATGGCTATACGCTTGCGCTGTTTGCAAGAGCTTCTGTGGAAATCAAATTTGTCTCTGCGGAAATCGTGGATAAGTCGAGTGGTGAAGTGCTCGGACATGTACGAATCCAGATTGAAAGCCATAATTGGAAATATTATGAAACACGTCTCCGAGTACAACGGGACTGTGAGAACGCTGAGTTCAGATTATATGTGCCCTCGGATCATGAACGTTGGTTGGATCATGTGTCCACGGGGATGCTTTGGTTGGATCATATTTCGCTGCTCCCTTCTGGTAGCGAAGGCAATGTTCGCAAAGAAGTGATGGAGATGACGAGAGACTTAAATGCCGGTATGATGCGGCTGGCCGGGAATTATATTAGTGCCTATCATTGGCAGCAAGCTATCGGTCCTGTCTATGAGCGTCCTGCAGTCATTAATGAAGCTTGGGGTGGCTGGACGAATAAATATTTCGGTACAGACGAGTTTATCGCATTTTGCCAGGAATTGAAGGTAGAGCCGCTTATCTGTGTAAATGATGGGTCTGGAACTCCTGAAGAAGCAGCGGAGTGGATTGAATATTGCAATGGCAGCGTGGACACACCGATGGGTAAACTTCGGGCGGCTAATGGTCATCCCGAGCCTTATGGCGTGAAATACTGGGAGATCGGGAACGAAGTGTGGGGAGCGTGGCAGGTAGGCCATTGCACAGCGGAGCACTTCGCAGAACGTTATACGCAATTTGCCGAATCCATGAAAGCGGCCGATCCCGAGATTAAGCTGCTGGCCTGCGGTGATGACAAAATGGATTGGAACAGAACCTTATTGGAGAAAGCTGCCGAGCACATTGATTACTTAACTTTGCACTTATATCACGGATGCAATCGTTTTGGAATGAATCACCGTACATTAAGCGAAGAGCGTTACAAAGCTATCGTTTCTTATCCTGAATGGACAAGAGAAACCGTACGTCAAACGAGGGAACTGTTCGCAGTATCTGATCGGTATGCGCATATTAAATTGGCTGTAACGGAATACAACACCATGTATTATCCGAACACTATTCGCAAGGGTCTGCCGAATGAACACACACTTGAAGCAGCTGTGGCGAATGCAGCGAATCTGAATGAATTTATCCGAAATAGCGATTTGATAGAGATCGGCAGCTTTTCGGACCTAGTGAATGGCTGGCTTGGCGGATGTATCCGTGTTGGGGATTTCTATGCGGACCAATTTCGAGGGAAATCTTCCGGAAGAAGTGAAAATTCCTTAACCGTTTACGGCACACCGACCTATTATGTCATGAAAATGTATGCGAACCGTGATCTCGGCTATGTTGTTGAATCCCATACCGATTGCGAAAGCTTTCAAGTAAACAGCCCGATCCAAATTCCTCATTTGGATGCTCTGCCGAATTTGGATGTTGTCGCTTGTACGAACACACAAGGTGATAAGTTGACTATTTTTATCGTGAATCGAAGTCTCGAAGATACGATGACGGATATTCAGCTTAACGGTTTTGCTGAAACAGGCACTGCCCGCTTACTGGAAGTCACTGCGGACCATTATGAAAGCATTAACGATGCGTTAAATCCTGAAACCGTGATCTGCAAATCTCATTATTTGGAAATTATAAAATCGCAAGTGACCTGTTCATTGAGAGCGGCGTCTATCTACGTATTAGAAATCACGCGCTAATGGGAGGAAAAGATAACCGATTGCGATGGAAAAAAGCATGGAACATAGCGCTAGCAATGTGTGCCACAATCCTGGTCATTGTGGTGGTTGATAAGCAATCCCAACTTCAGGGGTGGGAGGAGGCGAACAGGATGGAGGTAACCCTGGGTCAGACCTACCAGAATCCCTTTGTTTTGGATCAGGAATGGGAAGATTACGGCATTGGAGATCCTTACATTCTGCGTTTTAACGGTAAATACTACCTATATTGCAGCACAAAGGACAGAAGAGTCGGTGTTAAGGCTTGGAGTTCGGATGATCTAGTGAATTGGCGCTACGAAGGTTTGGTTACTGAAGAACCCGTCAGTGAAGGTGCGTATGCCCCGGAGGTTGTCTATTGGAACGGAGCGTTCTATATGTACACTTCGCCGGCGGGCAAAGGACATTACGTCTTACAAAGTGACAAGCCTACCGGACCCTTCGTGAAAAAGACGGATAATTTGGGCTTCACGATTGATGGTTCTGTTTTTATGGATGATGATGAGAAATGGTATTTTACTCACGCTAAATTCGGCGGTATTATGATAAGTTCAATGCCCAATCCATTTACAATTGAAGCAGGAAAACAATTGAATGCTTCCTTAGGTCACTGGACGGAAGGTTCAATGATCATCAAGCGAAATAGACGATATTTCATAACGTACACGGGTAATCACGTTTTCAGCAGGGGCTATCGCGTTAATTACGGCGTTAATCATGAATCTCCCACTGCCGCTTATACCATTCCTGAAAATAATCCGATCCTGATTTCCACAGCGAACGATTTCAATGGACTTGGTCACAGTGCAACAGTGATGGGACCTAATCTGGATTCTTACTACATCGTCTATCACAATCTGATGGGACGTTCTGCGGAAGGGCCACCCGTACGCAAATTGAATCTGGATCGGCTTGTATTCAACGGCGATAAGATGTCCGTGCTTGGACCGACGCATGGAACACCGCAGGAAGCACCCGTTATGCCTGAATTCCGAGACGAGCCAAGCCAATCACCAAGCGATGACAAATGGGAGAAGATTCATTCAACTGATGGTGGCGAGGTCTTGCTGACACGAATAGGTACCGGTAGCGAATATACGGCTGAGTACAATTTCCGAGTGGGAGAGCTGGGTGATGCGCCAAACTCGCTGGAAACAATATTCGGCTACACGGATTCGAAGAATTACTGGGCAGTACGTATAAATGGAGCTTCGATGGAACTTGCGCTCATCCATCGTGTGGATGGCATTGAAACGGTTGTTTCCACGAAGAAGCTGCCACAGGGCACGGATTTTACGAAATTACATGCAATCCGCGTCGAGACAGGAAAGTCTGGGACGCTGATTTATTGGGATGGACTGCTTAAGATCGAATATTCCGGCGAGGTGGCGAAGGCCGGCCGCATTGGCTATGTATGGCCTCTGGGAACAAAGCCGGACTTGCATTACACGGCTTTTTCGAACGAGTTCAATGGCAGCAGCGATCGGAAAGCTGTGAAACCGCTGCCCGGTACGATGGAAGCTGTTCATGGTATTCAAGAGGGACATCCAGTTATTCGTCCAGGAATTACTCCGGACGGCAGTGATGCCGTGAACTTATCTAGCAAAGGCGATGGACTCAGATACCCGGTCAATATTCGGCAGGACGCCAGCTATCTGTTGGCTGTGAATGTGTCCAGAGCGTCGGCAGGGTCGACGTTATTGGTTGAAACGAATGGAGCGACGAAGAAAATTAAACTCGATTCCTCCTTTTTTGCAGCCGATTCGGAGTGGACGAAAATACCACTGGGGGTATTTGAATTGAAGCAAGGGACACAATGGCTGTCCCTGCGTCTTCTGAAAGGTGAAACCACCCTGAGGTATGTGGAAGCGAATCTAACCGTGCCGGTGCCGGAGCAGTCGGTTGTTAAGCCGAATCAAGTAGGGATTGCCAATCGTTTCGGCGGTGAATGGGGTTGGGCGGACTATACCGTCAGCTTTGAGATGACAATGAAAAAAGCTACCGCGGAAGAGGCCGTAATTCTACTGAGGACGACGAATGAATCGGAGTTTAAAGATCAGGTTAAAGATGGTTTCATGGGTTATGCGCTTACGTTTCATAACGGTAAAGTTAATCTAAGCCGAGTCAGCTATGAAAATGCCGTGGAAGAGGCATCGGGCTCGCTAACCTTTGAGCCTGGCCAAACCCGGAAGGTTATCGTGAAGCTGGAAGGACCAACGATTGCCGTTTATTCCGATGCAAGCAAAGAGCCTTTGCTCCGTTGGACGGATCCGAATGCGTTTCTTAACGGTCGCATAGGTTTGCGAGGCGTTTCGCCCGATTGGGCGATATCTCCGCTGAAGGTAACTAGATAAGCTAAGAATAGACACTGACACTTAATTGTGGCCAGTGTCTATTTTATTCGGTGGAAATGAATGTCAAACTTGCGCACGGTTTGCAAGGTGCTCTCGACAGGAATATACTTAAAATTGGTATACTTACATGTACGATGAAGGAGGCACTTACATAATGAAGCTTCGCTGTGCAATATTAGACGACTATCAGCAAGTAGCTTTAACCGCTGCAGATTGGTCAACGATTACGGGCCAAGTGGAGGTCAAAAGCATCAATCAGCATATCGATCAGCAAGATGAGCTTGTCGAGCTAATCGCCGACTGCGAAATTGTTGTGATTATGCGCGAACGTACTCCTTTCCGCGCATCTCTCCTTCAGCGGCTTCCTCACTTAAAGCTTCTAGTTACAACAGGCATGCGGAATGCCTCGATTGATTTGGACGCTGCTGCAGCGCAAGGCATCACCGTTTGCGGGACGGGTGGCGCAGGCAATGCAACCGCTGAGCTCACTTGGGCTTTGGTTCTAGGGCTTGCACGCAACATCGTGCAAGAGCATAACGCCATTCGCAATGGTCAGTGGCAGAGCACGATTGGAACAGATTTGTACGGCAAGACACTTGGCGTACTGGGCCTTGGCAAACTTGGCACCAAGATCGCCAAATTTGGCCAAGCTTTCGGCATGGATGTCGTGGCATGGAGCCAGAATTTAACGCAAGAGCGAGCCGACGAAGTTGGCGTGAGATTCGCTAATTCGAAGGAGGAGCTGCTAGAGAGCAGCGACTTTGTGTCGATTCATCTTGTTCTCAGCGACAGGACAAGAGGGTTGATCGGTGCGGCGGATCTCAAGCGTATGCGCCCCTCGGCTTACTTGATCAATACGTCTCGCGCTCCTATCGTAGATCAAGAAGCTCTTGCCGAGGCCTTGCAAAATCGTTGGATCGCAGGCGCCGCAGTTGATGTATTCGAGGTGGAACCTCTGCCGAAAGACGATGCGTACAGATCGTTACCGAATCTTTTGACTACACCGCATATCGGTTATGTCTCCGAAGCGAATTATCAGGCTTTTTATAGAGATGTGGTTGAGGATATTAGAGAATATCTAGCTGGTTCCCCGGTTCGAACATTAACTTGATTTAAGGAAATTAGGTCTCTTTGGAGAAAAGTTTTTACTCTTAGAAAATGAAAAAAGCAGCCATGATCTCATGGCTGCTTTTGGCTCTTAAGATGAGCCATATCATGCGCATTTTTTGAATGCGATTACAAATTATTTTTTAAAGCTTCCCAGATATTTGAGTGCAACTCCGAGTGCGCCAAGATAATAGCCGATCAACAGTAAGAAACCTGTAGGGTCAAGAGCCATCATGTTGGAAAGCATGAATAATGGGAACACATAGAACAGTAAATCTTTCAAATAAGAGAGAAATAAGTCGCTGGAGAACGAACCGGCTTTGAGAGCAGTATATAAGTTGTATAAGAAGCTTAGGCCCATCAAACCAAGAACTACAAACATTGCGTAGAGCATCCATCCTGTAAGTGCTAGTGTCATTTGGATTCACCTCCCGATTGGGAAGATTTACTACTGAGATATCATATGTAGCTCGATGACAAGTCGTACTAGGACGAAGCACTCATTTTTAAAAAAAGATAATTAAATAGTTACATAACTAATGTTATGTAAACAAATTTAAAGCTGCATATTGTTTCGGTAAATAAGAGGGGCCACGCCGACGTATTTTTTAAATAATCGCGAAAAGTAAAAGACATCTTTAAACCCTAAAGAATCGGCCACTTCTTTGACTGAATCCTCTGTATTGAGGAGAATGTTTTTCGCTTCAGCTATTTTCAAACGGTTGATATAAGCGTTGAGCGGATAGCCTGTATATTCACTCACAACTCTGCGTAGTGTAGAAATCGAGATGTGGTGCCGTTTGGCGATACTTTTCGCATCGAAAGGCTGAAAGAGGGAATCCCCGAGGTCGTCCATAATGTCAATGACCTGTTGTGTTTTTGTCGTCTGGGATGTAGTTTGGGCTTTCAGCATAAATTCAAAAAGCAACGTTTCCACAAGCAGCGCGGCGCGATCGATGTTATCAGGTAATCCGCTTTCCATCAGCATGAAAATCCGTTCGATCCGGTTGTGTTGGGTAGCATCTTCATGACCGACTTGTTTCGCTTCGTCGACATTTGTTAACCAACTGTCAAGCCATTCCTTGATACGAGTGCCCTCAAAAGTAAAATAATACTCATCCCAAAAACCGCCTTGATCGGGACCATAATTATAAATGACGCCTGGTCGTAAGAAGAGCAGAGTTCCGCTTTCCACGTATTGTACCGGTCCGTTATTAGCTTGATAGGAGCCACTGCCTCCGGACAAATAAATAAATGCCCATTTGGAGAATGTTGCTTGATGGCGAAAAGAGATACGTCCGGGCAAGTGGCCAACGTTTGTAATAATCAAAGATTGCAGCTTTAGCTTACTGGAATCGATGGGTGAAGTAATGATTCTCAATGGGTAAGGACTGATCATATAGTCCATGATCTTTGGCATATCGCATATTACCTCCGTAATATTTCTAAGGTATTACTAGTATTGTGTAAATTTAATGACATTAATTATATTTATTATATCTGAACATTTTATCCATGGGAATAGTATTATCGTTTTTAGCGTTTTCGAGTTTTAAGGGATGCGCTATACAGAGTTTTTCTATACATAGATTAATTAATGTCACTATTCATTAATGGCATTAATTAATTTCAAGTTACCATATTGAACACTATTCGTCGCTAAAATGCTCGTTTAGTTTCTCAAGAGCCCATATCTTCACTTTTAATTGTTTGGCAAAATGTAAGAGAGGTGATTGCTCCGGTAGTTTTATTCCAAATGAGGCAGGCAGCGTATTCATGGAGATTTCAGCTTCTGCCGATTGCAAAGGCCATAGATCGTGATCGATCTCTCCCCGATAGATCGTTCCGCGGCGATCCTGGCAATATAGACAGTAACGTTCCGTAAGCCAGTACTCTAATGTTCCAGCTACTGCATGGCGAATGGGGGAGGAGGGGCGGTACTCCGCTAAAAACTCACCTTGCCGAGCGCGCGGATCTTGACGAACACTATGGTATAACGTAGTGTTATTTGATGTTCTCTTCACTTCAATTTGCGAATAAAAATAGGGGAGATGGAATAAAGTGCGCGCCGCTTCGACAGCGAATTTATTATGGGCTTCTAAGCTGAAGAAGTATACGCCAGGCTTCCCGTGAATCGTGACGTAAGTACGGACATTGATTTCCGGGAATGACGAGAAATAAGGCAGTGCAGGAATGCCCCTGGGAGTAACACCTGTCATATGAAAAGGAACGACACCTATCCAAGCCGTTCCTTCGAAGGTATCTATCGAAAGAGGAGAAGGGATTCGTTCTCTTATGATTTCAACAGGCACTGGCCAATGAGCGAATAACAAGTCATTCCATATTTGATGCATGATCCAAGGTTTTGCAGGCAGAGGCCATGATCTACTCATAGGAAAAGCTCCTTCAATTCGTGTAGGGTATATCCATCATCGTATAAGTTAACATGTGAGCTGTAAAGGGTTTTACTTATGTTCGCACTTCCGGTAGGGAATGCGTGAAATATGTGGTATAATGAAGCACAATCTGGAAAGAAAGCAGGCGACTCAAACATCATGAATGGGCAAAATCGTAAAGATGTCCTGCCGGGAATCGAAGTCAATATTGTCTTGAAACAAGATCAACGGAGCGGAAAGCTAACAAGAGGAATTGTGAAAGACTTATTAACGAATTCACCGACACATCCGCATGGGATTAAAGTAAGACTAACCGATGGACAAGTAGGAAGAGTGAAAGAAATTATATCACCGGCAAGGTGATGAGGACGCAGGGGGAACGAGAATGGCAAAAGCGAAAGTTGCAAAAAGACCAACACGCGATGAGTTTGTTTTAGAAGAGATTGGGAATCAACTGTCGGAAGCGAAGATGGAAAACTCAGAGATCGTCCTTACGGTATGGGGACGCGAAGAGCAGGTGCGTGGACTGATCAAGACGATGGATTCACGAACAGGTCGCGTACATATGGAAACCAGCAATGGGGAATTGGATAAAGTTCCTTTTATGGATATTATGAAAGTGGAATACCCTAGAGATTAGCACACTTTTCGGCCGGTTTCGGCCGCTTTTTTCCGTTAAAAAAATTGCACTAAATCTATATTTAACGTAACTTAGATTCTAACGGACGGAGTGAACGAAGATGGGACAAGGATTGGAGTATGATGACGACTATTTGGAGCTGTTTGATACCTGGATGAAGGATCAGGGGTTTACCAAAAGAACACAGCAAGCTTACCTGGGGGATGTTCGTTTATTTCTTTCGTCGATGGAAAAAGCTTTATCCACCATAGAGGCGATTGATATCATGCGTTTTTTAACTAAAATGCGTCAGGGAGGGGCGGGCGATGCGGCACGTAATCGATATTTGTCATCGATCCGTACTTTTTTCACAGCATTGATCGATCTTCAATTGGCGTCTAGCAACCCATCTCTCCACATAAAGAAATCGAAGGTAGAGAAAAATCAGATTCCAACATTTCTAAGCGAGCAGCTGCTGTCCGTTTTCCTGCAATCGATCGAGGGGAAATATCAAATTCGCAATGTGGCGATGTTTCTGTTGATGAGTTATGCAGGTTTGCGGGTTAGCGAACTGCATCGATTAAATACCGCGGATTTTAACCTGACGACCAAGTCACTGCTTGTTTATGGTAAAGGTCGGAAATGGCGCTTAATTCCGCTGCCGGATGAATTGGTCAAGGTGTTGAATAAAGCGCTGGCAGAGCGGCTAGATTCGCGGAATAAAGGTGAGCAGCCATTTTTCGTATCGCAATTCGGGCGCCGAATCAGCATACGGATGATTCAAACGATCGCGGAGAAACATTTCGAGGAGCTGAAGAAGCACTATGCTGAACTGCAAGGAAAGTCCATTTCCAGCCATAAGCTGCGCCATACTTTTGCTACGATGCAGGTACTGGCAGGAACAGATATTCGAACTTTGCAGGAATTGTTAGGTCATGCGAGCATACAAACAACTCAGATCTATACACACGTTGCCGATAAACAAAAGCAAGAGGCAATGAATCGCGTTACCGCGTTTATCCCAGCTGGAATGGGGATATAGGGACATGGAAAATAATCATCGAGGTCATATATTTCTCTTTTGGCGCATATAAGGCAACAGAGAGATTAAACCTTTGCAATACAAGGGCATTGGTAGGAGGCATGCAAATGACCATTCAGCCCCCCATGTTACGTGGTGGTGACACCATAGGAATTGTTACTTTAGGAAGTCCGCTTGACGCTAGTATCATTGATGCAAGAATAGCGACGCTTGAAAGTATGGGTTTTGAGGTGCTTGTTGGGAAATATGCGTATTCCTATGATGGCATTGTTGCTTCAACGGCTCAACAGCGTGCAGAAGATTTTATGGCCATGATTTCAAATCATCAGGTCAAAATGATACTGCCGACTAGGGGAGGCACAGGGGTAAGAGATATTTTACCGTATTTAGACTATCAGTTGATTAACAAAAATCCAAAAATTATAACAGGCTACAGCGATATTACGATCTTATTGAATATCCTCAATCAATTTTCAAACTTAATTACGTTCCAAAGTCTTCTTTTAATTGATTTTGACCCTAACACACCTAAGTATAGCTTTGATCAGTTTTTCTCGGCGACGTCGACTTTATCACAAACAAGGGTGATTCAAAATCCACCTGGGATTCCGCTAAAAAGCTTAATTCAAGGCAATGTACGAGGGCAAATTGTCGGTGGTAATCTAACCTCGTTCGTAGGATCCTTGGGAACACCGTATGAAATTAATACAACAGGCAAAATCGTGCTGATCGAAGAGACACATGAACCATCGAACACGATTTATCGCTATTTGACACAATTAATTATGGCCGGTAAGTTCCAACATTGCCAAGGGATTATCATGGGTCAATGCACCAATTGTACTGTTTCGTATTCAACGACTTACGATGATCTAATCAACGGTGTCATGTATCCGCTAGGCAAACCTCTTATGACGAATTTGAGTACAGCGCATGGGTACTACAAGGCAGCCATTCCAATCGGAGCTATGGTGGATCTCAATACATTTGATAACACACTTACAGTGCTAGAACCAACGGTTAAAATATAGCATGAATATTTGTTTACATAATATTAATTATGTAACGTATATGATAACCCTGACTCTTGAATGAGACAGGGTTATTTGAATTCGAGAGGAGGGATTTTACATTCTGTCACGTTGATTCATGAATTTCGGAACACTTTGTATAATGAAATAAATCCCGAGTGTTATATAATATAACATATACAGTTATTGTAAATAACACATCTATAACGCGATGATAAGGGCAAGTTGAGGAGGAGCATGATGAATTCAGAGCTTTCTCGGCAAAAGGTGGAAATATCATTGGATGGTGTATGCAAGGTGTTCGGAAAAAGAGGGAGGCAGGTGACGGTCCTCCAGGACATTACATTCGATGTGCACCAAAATGAATTCGTATCCTTACTTGGACCTCGAGGCTGTGGAAAATCAACACTGCTGCGTATTATGGCAGACCTATTGCAACCGTCCAGCGGTCAGATTCTTATTGAGAAAGAGCATCCGCGAGAAGTACGTTTGCGCCGAAAGTTCGGCATTGTGCTGCAGCAACCGGCTTTATTTGAATGGCGAACTGTGCAGGAAAATATTGAACTTCCACTAGAGGTATTAGGCCAAAACCGCTCGGAGTATAAGCATATGGTTGATCAGCTGCTTGAAACGGTCGGTTTAACGAAATTTAAAGAGTATTACCCTTGGCAGTTAAGCGGTGGCATGCAGCAAAGAGTTGCGATTGCCCGGGCTTTATCCTTGGATCCTCCCATTTTATTTATGGATGAACCCTTCTCAGCGTTGGATGCGTTCACGAAGGATAAGCTGCAAGTCGAGCTCCTTGCGATTAAGAAGAAAACGAAGAAAACGATCGTTTTTGTTTCCCATAGCGTGTCCGAAGCGGTCTTCCTATCTGATCGAATCATTGTTTTAACGGCTCATCCTGGACGGATACATTCGATTCACTCCGTTGACTTTGGAGAGGAACGCACCGCACAAACACGGGAATTGGACCCATTTCTTGCGCTATCCGCAGACATTCGAACCAGTTTATACCAAGGTCAGTCACATAAAACGGAATGAAATATAGATTTAACAATGACTCCAAGGGATGTCTACCTCTTTCTGCACATAGAAATAAGATAAGGGTTTTTTTGCAAGAATTCTGAGGAGAGGAGGCTGACTATGGAGAGTAATGAAATGAGTGATCTACCCACTAAGGAGGAGCTGCTTGAGAAAGATCGCAAATATGTGTGGCACCATATGTCTGCACATAACGAAAACCCCATGATCCTTGCTTCCGGTGAAGGAAGCTGGGTGACGGATGTGGATGGCAATCGTTATTTGGACGGTATGTCCGGGCTATGGTGCGTGAATGTAGGCCATGGACGGAAGGAAATTGCCGAAGCGGCCGCTGCACAAATGATGAAGCTTGCCTATGCCACCATGGTGCAATCTCACATCCCATCAATCGAGCTTGCAGCCAAAATCAATGAGTGGTTGGATGGTGACTACCGCATTTTTTTCTCTAACTCAGGTTCGGATGCCAATGAAGTGGCTTTCAAAATCGCGAGGCAATACTTTCATCAAAATGGGAAACCAACGAAACACAAGTTCATTTCTAGGCATCGCGCCTATCATGGGAATTCGATGGGGGCATTAGGGGCAACGGGGCAAGCACAGCGAAAGCTGAAATATGAACCGCTTGGGGTAGGATTCCAGCATGTTCCGCCTCCTTACTGCTACCGCTGTCCTTTCGGCCAAAAGCAAGGGAGCTGCAGCTTGCAATGCGCTAAAGCTATCGAGGATGTCATCGTTTGGGAAGGCGCAGATTCCGTTGCCGGTGTCATTATGGAGCCGGTTATTACGGGTGGAGGCATGATTATTCCGCCGGACGAGTATATGCAAACGGTTCGCAGCATTTGTGATAAATACGACGTTTTGCTCATCGTTGATGAAGTGATTTGCGGTTTTGGCCGTTCCGGTGAGAAATTCGGTCATCTCAATTTCGGTGTCAGACCTGACATTGTGACGATGGCCAAAGGCATGACAAGCGCTTACTCACCGTTGTCCGCTACGGCTGTTTCCTTGGAATTATATGATTCGTTCAAAAACAGCCAGGAACCCACAAGTCATTTACGCCATATTAACACGTTCGGCGGTAATCCGGTTTCTTGTGTTGTGGCCTTGAAAAATATCGAAATTTTAGAAAAGGAAAATTTAGTGGCACGTTCCGCTCAGATCGGAAGCGTTTTTAAAAACGGCTTGAAACCATTGCTGGATCATCCGCACATAGGTGAAATTCGAATTTTTGGATCGGCAATGGGCATTGAATTAGTGGAAGATGTGCAGACCAAGCAGCCTGCAACGGCAGAGCGCGTGATGAGCATTATAGCGGCTTGCAAGCAAAAAGGGCTGTTGATCGGAAAAAATGGCGATACCGTGCCTGGCTATGCCAACATTCTTACGTTAAGTCCGCCATTCTCTTCGACGGACGAGGATATTGCTTTTATCGTAGACACTTTACTTGCTGTGTTCGATGCCAATTAGGAGAAAGGATGAAGGACATTGTCTACAAGCTCTCGGATACAAATTGACACTTCACGCCTACATCAGCATATTCATGAACTTTCACAAATTGGAAAAATCGGAGATACTGGCGTCTGCCGATTGGCGCTCTCCAAGGAAGATCGGGAAGGCGTGGAACTCGTGAAACAATGGATGGAAGAGGCAGGGATGGAAGCGCACATCGATCCATTCGCTAACCTCATCGGGAAGCTGAGAGGCCGTAATCCGGATGCTCCAGTGCTCATGCTCGGATCTCACATCGACTCACAGCCTTATGGCGGTAGATTCGATGGCGCGATTGGCGTGCTTGGTGCGATTGAGGTGGTTCAAACCCTGGTCGAATCTGGTCAAGCGCCTGAATGCGATGTTGAAGTTGTGGCATTCTGTGACGAGGAAGGCTGTCGTTTCAATAAAGGGCTGTTCGGCGTCCGTGGAATGACTGGCAAGCTGGAAGAGAACGAGCTCGAGCGGACGGATAAAAACGGCGTTACACGCCGAGAAGCATTAATCCAATTCGGCTGTGATCCTGTGAATTTCGAAAATTATGTGTTTCAAGAAGGGCGCATCGGCACTTTCCTTGAACTTCACATTGAACAAGGACCGGTCCTTGAAGCACTGAACGAGCCCATCGGTATCGTTACAGGCATATCGGGTCCGTTATGGCTTACCGTTGAGATGACCGGGTTCGCCGGGCATGCAGGATCTGTGCCGATGTCGATGCGTCATGACGCCCTGCTGGGAAGCGCTAAGATCATCGTTGCGCTCAACGAGCTTGTGCAGCAAGTGCCGAATGCTCCTACCGTTGGAACGGTAGGTTCACTTACTGTTTTTCCGGATTCTCGCAACATCATTCCTGAGAAAGTGTCCTTCACGATTGATTTGCGCGATATCGATTTATCGCGTCGCAATGCGCTCGAAACCGAATTGTTGAGTGTGATCGAGAACGTCTCTCGGGAACATGGTCTTACCTATACGATTCGGGAGGATACGAACAGTGAACCGCGTTATTGCGCCGGTTGGATCATGCAGAGCTTGCGCGAGGAGGCAGGAGAGCTGGGAATTTCTCCGCCGGAGCTTATGAGCGGTCCGTTTCATGATTCTCTAGCGATGTCGCATGTGTGCGATTACGGGATGATTTTCGTTCGATGTTTGGAGGGAATTAGCCATAATCCCAAGGAATATGCAAGTCCTGACGATATCTCATTAGGAACTGAACTGTTGTATCGAACAGCTCGCCGAATCGCTTTAGGAAATTCAGGATCGCAGACTTGATAGCATTCATTAGATAGTTAGCCTATACGTGCGGAGGTGTGGCAAATGGGGACATCATTTATTTCATTAAATGATTTGAAACGTAATTTCGCCGAAGTCAAAGCGGGCATGAAGCCGAAAGAGGCGATCGAAGAATCGAATCGATGTTTGTATTGTTATGATGCTCCTTGTGTACGCGCCTGTCCGACAGGGATTGAAATTCCTTCTTTTATTAAAAAGATCGCCTCAGGCAATCTCAAAGGCTCGTCTCGCATTATTATGGAGGCAAACCCGGTAGGGGCTACATGCTCCAGGGTATGCCCGACGGAGGAACTCTGCGAGGGGGCTTGCGTGCTTAATCATTCGTCCAAGCCTATACTAATCGGGCAATTGCAGCGCTACGCCACAGACTGGGCAATGAAAAACGAGGTCGTATTATTTAAAACCGGAGCAAGCATCGGGAAATCCGCTGCCATCATTGGCAGTGGGCCGGCTGGTCTTTCGGCAGCCCGAGAGCTCGCCAGATTCGGGTTTCAAGTGACGGTTTTCGAAGCGAAAGAACAAGCAGGAGGGTTAGATACATACGGCATCGTCTCTTTTCGCTTACCTCAGGAAATTTCACTATGGGAAGTAGAGCAGATTCGCCAGCTTGGGGTAGATTTCAAATTGAACACACAGGTTGGCGTAGATATTTCGGCTGAGTCCCTTCTAGAAAACTATGACGCTGTTGTGCTGGCGGTCGGGATGTCGAAGGTGCCGATGCTTGGTATTGAAGGCGAAGCCTTAAATGGCGTCTTTGATGCCATAGATTTCGTTGAAGCAACGAAGTCAGCAGAAGATCTGGATACGAACCTGATCGGAAAGCGTGTAGCCGTTATCGGCGCAGGAAATACGGCGATTGACGCAGCTACCTGTTCGGTGAGACTTGGCGCAGAGCAGGTTCAGATCGTGTACCGGCGAACGCAAGCGGAAATGACGGCGTATGATTTTGAATTTGATTTTGCCAAAATGGACGGCGTTGCATTCAGATGGCTTACAGCTCCGAAGCGAATTATTGGCGACGCTAACGGCAACGTAGCGGCTTTGGAATGCATCCGGATGGAACTGATCGATGTGGAGGCAGGACGAAGGCGGCCGGTCCCTATTTCAGGGTCAGAGTTCATCCTTCCGGTTGACGCGGTCATTAAAGCGATTGGACAAACGCGCCATGCATCCCTAATCAATCAATTCAAGCTAGCACATATTCGGGGGACAGTGACAGTGAATCCTGAGACAGGTCAAACGTCAAACCCCAAAGTATTTGCGGCAGGAGATGTTATTTTCGGGGAGGGGCAAGGGGAGGCGATGGTTGTTTCAGCCGCTCAGCAAGGGAAGCAAGCAGCTTATGCGATCTACAAACAAGTGATTACAGCTCAGAACGAGACTGCCTAATAGTTGGTCATTAATCGTACATCATACTGGAGGGATACGGCATGGCAGATCTACGCATCAATCTAGCAGGCATAACTTCACCAAACCCTTTCTGGTTGGCATCGGCGCCTCCGACGAATACAGGTTACCAAGTCCAGCGGGCATTCGAAGCCGGCTGGGGCGGTGCGGTATGGAAAACGCTCGGAGACCCCATTATTAATACCTCCTCACGATTCGCTGCCGTTCATTTCAACGGACAACGTGTCGCTGGCTTTAACAATATTGAATTGATCACGGATCGGCCGCTTGAGGTCAATTTGCAAGAGATCTACGAGACGAAGAAGCGTTTTCCTCATCATGCGCTTGTTGTTTCACTGATGGTTGAACCCAAACGTGAAAAGTGGCATGAAATTGTAAAGAAGGTCGAAGCCGTCGGCGTGGACGGACTTGAACTGAACTTTGGCTGTCCGCACGGGATGGCGGAGCGCGGCATGGGATCAGCCTCCGGGCAGCAGCCCGATCTTGTGGAAGCGCAAACGATGTGGGCGAAAGAAGCAGCGAAGACGCCGGTCATCGTGAAACTGACGCCGAATATTACAGACATTACAAGTACGGCGAAGGCTGCAGTTCGAGGCGGAGCGGATGCAATCTCCCTAATCAATACGATCAATTCGTTAGCTGGGGTCGACATCGATACGTGGAATACGATCCCTCATGTCGGGGGGAAGGGCTCTCATGGCGGCTATTGCGGTCCTGCTGTAAAGCCGATCGCGCTGCACATGGTCGCGGATTGTGCGCGCAATTCGGAGGTTGGCATTCCAATCTCTGGAATTGGCGGTATATCCAACTGGCGAGATGCTGTTGAATTTATGCTGATGGGTGCTACAGGGGTGCAGGTATGTACGGCGGCTATGCATCATGGCTTCCGAATCGTAGAGGATATGATCGACGGATTGAACAACTATTTAGATGAAAAAGGGCTCGCGAGCGTAATGGACTTGATCGGTAAATCCGTTCCCCGTTATTCGGATTGGGGAAATTTGGATTTAAACTATGCCATTGTTGCCAAAATTGATAACGACACTTGTATAAACTGCAATAAATGCCATATTGCTTGTGAGGATACCTCTCATCAATGTATCGATATGCTGACCAGTGATACAGGTGAGTCGTATTTGCAAGTGCGTGAAGAAGACTGTGTCGGGTGCAATTTATGCGCTATTGTTTGTCCTGTAGAAGGTGCCATTACGATGGTTGAGGTGGCCGGCACTGAACCTCCTCTAACATGGAACGAGAGACAAGAAGCGATTGCCAAGCTAGGCGAAGGGAATTCCAACAAAAAGGAGGCTGTATAACGATGGCCAAACTTATTAAGAATGGCACGGTTGTGACAGCTGCTGACCAATATCAGGCGGACGTTCTGATCGAGAACGGCATCATTTCGCAGATTGGGCTAAATCTGGAGGTAGAAAGCGCCGAAATCATTGATGCGCAGGGATTTTATGTTTTTCCAGGTGGTGTAGATCCGCACACGCACTTGGATATGCCCTTTGGCGGGACGGTTACAGCGGACAATTTCGAGACAGGAACGAAGGCGGCAGCATATGGAGGAACGACAACGATTATTGATTTTTGTTTGACGAATAAAGGCGTGCCGTTGAGTGAATCTGTTCAAACCTGGCATAACAAAGCGGAGGGCAAGGCTGTAATTGACTACAGCTTCCATCTGATGATTGCAGAAATCAACGACGAAGTGCTGGCTGAGCTGCCCAAAATGATACATGACGAAGGGATTACTTCGCTCAAAGTATTCATGGCGTACAAAAATGTTTTTCAAGCCGACGACGGAACGCTATATCGTACATTGCTAGAAGCGAAACGGCATGGCGCACTCGTCATGGTGCATGCTGAGAACGGCGACGTGATTGATTATTTGATCAAAGAAGCGCTGGATGCAGGAAATACAGAGCCGATTTACCATGCGCTGACACGTCCATCCTTAATCGAAGGAGAAGCAACGGGGCGCGCAGCCAAATTAACCGCTTTGGCAAATTCCCAATTGTACGTAGTACACGTGACATGCGAGGAAGCTGTTCAGCAAATTGCCGAAGCGCGGAATCAAGGAGTCGATGTATGGGGCGAGACTTGTCCGCAGTATTTAATGTTGGATCAAACATACTTAGAGAAGCCGGATTTCGAAGGTGCAAAATATGTGTGGTCACCACCGCTTCGCCCCCAAGAGCATCAAGATGCACTATGGACTGCACTTAAAAACGGACAACTTCAAACGCTGGGATCTGACCACTGCTCTTTTAATTTCAAAGGTCAGAAGGAGCTTGGGTTAGGTGATTTTAGCAAAATCCCTAATGGCGGTCCTTGTATAGAAGACAGATTCTCGATTCTGTTTTCGGAAGGCGTCCTGAAAGGGCGGATCACATTGAACCAATTTGTAGATATCGTGTCAACGCGAAGCGCCAAATTGTTCGGTTTATTCCCTAAGAAAGGAACAATCGCCGTGGGCTGCGATGCCGATATTGTTATTTTTGACCCGAATGCAGTTCGTGTTATTTCACGCGACACTCACCATATGAATGTGGATTATAATCCGTTTGAAGGTCTTGAAATCACTGGAGAGCCTGTTACTGTGCTATCTAGAGGGGAGTACGTGATTCAGAATAAACAGTTTGTGGGCACTCCTGGCATTGGTCAATTCGTAAAGCGGAAGACCTATCCATCTGAATTCCATCAGCTTAAGCCAAAGCAAGATACCGTGGCTCAAAGGGGTGCAACACATGTCTGAACACGCACAATTTCTACTGGAGAAGCAAAAACTCGATGGTTTTGTTGCTCAGAAATTTAAAATTGTCGGGGTGAAGGAAGATTTGAGCGGCGCATGGCTGCAATTCGAACACCCCGGCGGCGAAACAGCTACCCTCCATCTGAAGACAGCAAATGCGAGGAAATATTATGCGACGTTGCTCATTCGGCAGGGCCAGGAACAGATCTAAGCAATGATGCCATACATGTATTCGTAGCCATGGAGCGCAAGCTCTATGGCCATTCTTTTGTCGGGGCGCATATAATCCTCGCCTAACAGTAGAGCAATTTTGTCCAGGCGGTGATATAAGGTTTGCCTCACGATGAAAAGCTCTTTGGCTGTTTCCTGCTTGGAGCCGCTTAAAGCTAAATACATTTTCAGCGTTTTCAAAAGTTGACCGTTTTTCTCCCGATCATAGTGGAGGATGCGACCAAGATATTCTTCAATAAAGGAGGCTAAGGCCCCGCTTTGTTTCATCATCAGGATGATTTTGCCCACGTGAAGCTCGTCGTAGAAAGGTTGGGCCAGTACCCCGATGTCTTTCTGAATTTCAATCGTATCCAGCGCGGTTTGATAACTTAACTTGAGGAGAGAAGGATCATTGATTCTTTTGCCGATCCCCAAAAAAGGTGAGAAAAACGCTGTCTCCTGCAGGTGTTCAGTCTTTTGCAAGCGTTGGATAGCCCTCATCATACGATCTTGAAAAGGGGATGCTCCTAGCTGATCAAGCAGGATTAAAACGAACTGAGCGTTTGTAAAATGAGGGACCAGATAGAAACCTTCACCTTCAAAAATAGAGCGCGCTACCATTTGTTTTTGAAGAAGCTGCGCTTCATGATCGATCAAATCTTCCCGTACAGCCTTGCTTTCGAACACGCACACTACAGCTTGCTCAAGCTTCACATTGGGTTTCAGGGCAAGCATGTAGTCCCGGATGACTTGGTGCGTATGCTTCCCGTTCAGCCAATCCGTGACCCACAGATCCTGCTTGTACCGCTTTTTCTCCTCCATGTAGGTTGTGCGCATCATTTCTTGAGCAATGGCCGTTGCGAACCGGTCCAACGCAAGAATTTGGAATTCGCTTAACTCCTTTTCACCGTACAAAAGAAGATCAGCAAACATGCGCTCAAGGGCTAGAATAGGGCGATGGGCGAGCTTGCTTTTGATATCAGGCAGTCGAAAGATTTCTCCAAAGATCCATTTTTCATAAAAGAGATCTGCATCGGTTCTCGGTAATTCGGGTATAAACCGTGCTTCCTCTCCATAAGGAAAAAAGGCAACTTGGGCGCGTGTCGTTTCGTGTAATAACTGTAAAAGCGGCTGTAATCCCTTCCCTGAAAGGAGCAGCTGATTCAACTGAGTGGACAAGGCTTCCAGCTCGGAAACCATGGAATAATGCTGATGGATGAAATAAGCATGCAAATCTTGAGTAATATCAATATAACGGACTTCTTCATGGAAAAAGATGAGTGGAAAATGTTCGCGCATGGCGAGCTCTTTCAGACGTTCAAGGGGTTGCTTCGTATAAGTCCCCAGTTCAATACATAGCCCGGATGCTCCGCTATCGATGAGTTGTTGGAGGAAGGAAAGGCTTAATTCTTCGTTATCATGCCAGCCAATTCCCGTGTTGAGGATGAGTTCGTGGCCATTCAATAGATGTCCGACGTGCGGTACTTCCATAATGTGAACCCAGCGAACAATGCGGTTCAAGGCTTCTTCACTTGCGATGGTTTCGGCTTTCTGAAACAGAGGGCGCTGCAAAATATCTTTCACGGTTAATTGCAAAAGTGTCTGAACCATACTCATCCACCGCCTGTTTGTTAGTGAAGGTAACGTGAGAGCCGTAATGGTATTTTTTCTATTATACAATGCGTCCACTGAGTTTTGGGGGATTTTTCTTGCATTTGGAAAAAATCGCGAGCAATTGCGGTTTTTTTTGTTTGAAGGGGCAAAAATAGCACTACAGTTTTGGGAACAACTTAGCCTCGTTGGAAAAAATACAAGGAAAGAGCCAATAATGCACTAAAATCGCTCCTTTCATTGGACGAAATCCAATAGAACGGCCATATTCAGCGCTATAGCATCACGTTTAAATGATCTCATTGGATTTCATCCAAGAAGATTGCGTATTTAACCTTCAAATCAATATGTTGGTTGGATTTCATCCAATGCCCCAACTCGACAGCACATTCTGCCGACCCAACACCATGGAGGGTTGTCGCAGTTGAAAACGTGCGTTGTCGGCTGCAGTTCAATTTAGTATGATTGAATATACGATTGGAAAAGGAGGAAAATACTTAACGACATGAATGATTAATGTCATTAATAATCACTGGAGGACCTTACATAATGAAGGTAAAACCGAAAAAGAGTAACTCCATGGGGCAATACGCTGAGCTTCTGAGCCGATATTTGTTCCCGCAGAAAGGTACACTCGTTTTATTGACGCTGCTTTTATTCGCATCTATAGGACTGCAGTTAGTCAATCCCCAAATCATCCGCTATTTTATCGATCAGGCGCAAGCTGGTAGTGCCATGCAGCCATTGATCACTGCAGCTATTTTCTTTATCGGTTTTTCGCTTGTGCAGCAGCTCGTCTCCGTCATCGCAACGTACTATAGCGAAAATGTCGCTTGGAAAACAACGAATAAATTGCGCGTTGATTTGGCGGCGCATTGCTTGTCCCTGGATATGTCCTTTCATAAATCGCATACATCTGGTTCGCTTATCGAACGAGTAGACGGCGATGTGAATGCGCTTGCGAATTTCTTCTCCAGCATGATTATTCATCTATTCGGCAACCTGCTACTGATGGCAGGCATTATTGTGCTATTATTCCGCGAGAATTGGGTCATTGGCGCAGGGATGGCTTTTTTCGTCGTCTTTGCTGTTTTTATGATTCAGTGGATTCGTAAATTCGCAGTTCCTGTATGGGCGGGATGGCGGCAGGCGAATGCCGAGTTTTACGGTTTTATTGGCGAGCATTTGGAAGGAACGGAGGATATCCGCGCCAATGGAGCAGTAGGATTCGTGATGAATCGTTTTTATACGATGTTAAGAAAAATGCTGCCACTGCGAGTCAAAGCCTTTCTGGGTTTCTGCGCGATGTGGAATATGTCGATTTTCGTTTTCGCATTGGGCAATGCCATGGCTTTTGGAATTAGTGCTTATCTGTGGTATAGCCAGAACATCTCTCTCGGAACGGTGTACTTAATTTTCTTTTATACAGAGCTCTTAGCTAAGCCAATTGAGAAAATCCGTACGCAAATGGAGGATTTGCAGAAGGCGGATGCCAGTATTTCCCGGATTCGTGAACTGTTTGCTACGCAATCCGAGATTAAGGATGGACCGGGAGCGCTACTGCCAAAAGGACCGCTTAGTGTTGAATTTCGCGATGTGACGTTCAGTTACGACGGGGACCAGCCTACGCTCAAAGGCGTAGAGTTGAATTTGAAGCCAGGAGAAGTCTTAGGCTTACTTGGGCGAACCGGCAGCGGCAAGTCAACGATGGCCAGACTTCTGCTGCGGTTTTATGATCCGCAAAGCGGTATGATTGCGCTAGGCGGAACGGATATACGTGACTGCACGTTAGCGGAGCTTCGGAAGCATGTCGCATTGGTGACGCAAAATATTGAAATTATGCAGGGAACCATTCGTGATAATTTAACCTTTTATGATCATGCCATTACGGATAAAGAAATTGTAGATGTGCTTACGGAACTCGGACTCGGCTCATGGTATGAGTCAATGCCTGAAGGCCTGGATACGATGCTAGCCTCCGGAGGAGGCAGTTTATCGGCGGGTGAAGCCCAATTGCTGGCCTTCGCGCGGGTGTTTTTAACGAAACCGGGACTTGTCATCATGGACGAAGCATCCTCGAGGCTAGACCCTCTGACCGAGCAACGCATTGAAAAAGCCGTATCCAAACTGTTGACCGAACGATCCTGTATCATGATCGCGCACCGATTAGCTACCGTACAGCGCGCCGATCATATCCTCATTTTGGATAATGGTCATGTGATGGAAACGGGGAGAAGAGAACAGTTAGCCGCAGACCCGAATTCCCGATTCAGCCAATTGCTTGCAACAGGGCTTGAGGAGGTGCTGGTATGACTACGTTCCAGTATTTATGGCGGCTTATTATGTACCGTCCTGGGCGTTATTTTATTAATGCAATTGCTTGGACGATAATTTACTTGGCACCAATCGTGCCAGGTTTGATTACGAAACAATTTTTCGACTCTTTGACAGGGAATTCCATGCTGGGCTATGGTGTCTGGGGCTTGATCGCACTGCTCATTGCTGCCGCTCTAGGACGTATATGCCTCATTATTATCGGGTTTATAACGGATGTTCATTTCCGGTTTCGGATGGGGATGCTGCTGAGACGGAATTTGCTTGAGCATGTTTTGAAGCAGCCAGGGGCACAAGCGATTCCGGTTTCTCCAGGGGAAGCGATTAGTCATTTCCGGGATGATGTGGATCAATCGGAAGAGGCGGTAAGCTGGTCTGTTGATGTCTTTGGTTTGACTTGTTTTGCCATTGTGTCCGCTTATATTCTGATACGTATTGATGCTCAAATGACGATGCTTGTGTTTCTGCCGATTGTGCTTGTCATTACGGCTGCGCAGCTGGCGACGGTTCGCCTGCAGAAATACCGCGCGGCCAGTAGAGAAGCGACTTCCAAAGTGACCGGGGAAATCAGCGAAATGTTCGGTAACGTACAAGCTATCCAAGTGGCAGGAGCCGAGGATCGCGTCATTGAGCGTTTCCGCAGCTTTGGCGACAATCGCCGAAAAGCGATGCTCAAAGACCGTCTCATGACGGAGCTTTTGGATTCGGTTTTTTCCAATTCCGTAAACTTGGGTACTGGGCTTATTCTTCTGCTAGCTGGTACAAAAATGAGAGCTGGCACCTTTACCGTCGGGGACTTTGCGCTGTTCGTCTACTATTTGACCTTCGTGACGCAATTTATTACGAATGTGGGGAAATTCATTACGTATTTTAAGCAGATGAGCGTGTCGCTGGAACGGTTAACGTTTCTATTGCAAGGAGCTTCGGCGAAGGTTCTAACGATGGTTAATTCGCTGCATTTGAAGCCAAGCAGAGCGGAGAGGAGCGGGGATGGAGGAAAGCAGAGCGAGGGTGAGGCGTTCGAGGGTAAACGCAGCGTGAGGCAAAGCGAAGCTGCAACGCTCGGGAGCGAGAGCGGAGGGAAGCAGAGCGATAATGCTGTTCTCGAGAGCGGAGCTGAGCTGCAGCGGCTTGATGTGAATGGATTGAGCTACGCCTATGCGGATACGGGCAGGGGCATCTCAGACATTCACTTCAGCTTGCGAAGAGGATCGTTCACCGTCGTAACGGGAGCGATCGGTTCTGGCAAAACCACGCTGGTGCGTTCCCTCCTTGGGCTTCTGCCCAAAGGGAAAGGAACGATCGCGTGGAACGGAGTGCCCGTCGAAGACCCGGGCACCTTCTTCACCCCGCCGCGGAGCGCCTACACCGCGCAAGTGCCGCGCTTGTACAGCGATACGCTGCGCAACAATATTTTGCTCGGGCAAGCGGAGCAAAGCGACAGCTTGCAGCAGGCGCTGCACGCGGCGGTGCTCGAGTACGACGTCGCACAGCTGCCCGGCGGGCTGGACACCGTCATCGGCCCGCGCGGGGTGAAGCTCTCCGGCGGCCAGGCGCAGCGGACGGCCGCAGCGCGCATGCTCGTGCGCGACGCCGAGCTGTACGTCTTCGACGACCTGTCGAGCGCGCTCGACGTGGAGACGGAACAGAAGCTCTGGGAGCGGATGTTCCAGCGTCGAAGCGATGCGACCTGCTTGGTCGTCTCGCACCGCAAAACGGCGTTGACGCGTGCCGATCACATCATTGTGATGAAGGAGGGACGCATCGAAGCCGAAGGTACGTCGGAGGAGCTGCTGCAGCGCAGCACGACGTTCCGAGAACTTTGGTACGGCGATGAGCGGCAATCAGAGTGATGAATAAAAAAGAGAGCCTTAGGGGCTCTCTTTTTTATTCATGTTTGTTGGAGGAGCAACTGGAAATTCTACCGTTAAAAATTACACGAACTAAGGTTTTGATGAAGTAACTGGAATTTCAGGAGTTATTTCAGTCGATTCGCCTTGTTTCTGATGAAACTTGAGAAAATAGCTTGATCATTTCCATCTATTGGTTCATGAGCAACAGAAATGAACAAATTAGCATCACATTTTCCAGTAAAACTTATGGGAAAGGTAATGAGTGATGGGATTAGTATGAGGATGAGTGAAGGATGATGCTGAATTCGCAACTTATTGATGAGATGCAACCATATTTTTTACAAGCATTTAAAGGGAAATCCTAGTAGATAAACGAATATTTGATTTTGAGGGGAGGTTCAATCATGAGAATCAGAACTGAGGAAATTCAAGATCATGAGGCGGTCTATCAGCTGAATGTGGAGGCTTTTGGACATAGAGAAGACGAAGCTCAACTGATTGAGCGTATCCGGGCTTCAGAGGGTTTTATACCGGAGTTGTCGATTGTGGCGGAGATGGATCATCAGCTTGCAGGCCATATTTTGCTAAGTAAAGCGAGCGTAGTGGATGAGGACAAAGAACACGAGGTCATCGTATTAGCCCCAATAGCAGTAAAGCCGGACTTTCAAAAACAAGGCGTTGGCGCTCAACTTATCCAGGAAGGTATCCGTAAAACAAAAGAACTAGGATACGGGGCTATATTTCTGATTGGTCACGCCAGCTATTATCCGAAATTTGGATTTGTACCTGCTAGGACTTATGGATTTGAGTTAAAGCAGTTTGAGGTGCCAGATGAAGTATTTATGGTTTGTGAAATCACAGAAGGTTTTCTAAAGGATTGGAGCGGAGAGCTTCGATATCCGGATTCATTTTTTAGCTAGAAAGGTGTGAAGGCTCCCGTGTTAAAAGCCATTATTTTTGATCTGGACGGAACGCTGCTGGATCGAGATACATCTTTGAAAGCTTTTGTGGAAAATCAGCACCAACGGATGGCTGAGCTTCAGCATATTGATAAATCCGTGTATGTGAACAGGTTTGTGGCCCTAGATCAGAGAGGTTACGTATGGAAAGATCAAGTGTATCAGCAGCTCATACATGAATTTGATCTTGCTTTGCAGTGGGAGGACTTATTAGAGGATTACATGCATCAATTCAGCTTGCACTGTGTCGGGTTTCCAAATCTTCATGAGCTTTTAATCTACTTGAAAGAAAGCGGTTTTAAGCTAGGCCTAATTTCCAATGGTTACGGTACATTTCAGATGAAAAATATGGAAGCGTTAAGGATTTCGACCTATTTTGATACGATACTCGTTTCCGAAATAGAAGGGCTGCGCAAGCCGGATCCTGAGATTTTTCATAGAGCATTACATAGATTGGGAGCACAGCCTGGTGAAGCAGCCTATGTCGGTGATCATCCGGAAAATGATGTTCAGGCAAGCCGAAGGGTGGGAATGAAGGGAATCTGGAAGGAAGACGACCATTTCGCAGGTAATTTTGAGCGAGAGTACACGATTAGGGATCTGATGGAGTTGAAGAAATACTTAGAGCAGTTGCACACTGGATCGACATAGCGAAGGGGGAGTGCTAATGAATTCAGAGAATATGGTAGGACTTACGGCGGCTGCAGGCTTTCAGATCGGTGTCAGAAGGACGATTACTTTAAGTCAAGAGAAGGCATGGGAATTATTGACTTCGCCGCAAGGCCGCAAGCTTTGGTTAGGGGAGACGCCTACTATCCTTTTCGAAAAAGGGCATGCGTTTTGCACAAAAGAAGGAATTAACGGGGTTCTTCGCGTGGTTAAACCGAATGAACAGCTACGTCTCTCTTGGCAGCCTGCAAGTTGGGCGGAAGCATCGACACTGCAAATTCGGCTGCTGCCCGCCGCTTCTCCAGGCAGAACGACAATTAGTTTTCACCAAGAAAAGCTCGACAGCATGCAGCGCAGAGAAGAAATGAAGGTGCGTTGGGAAGCCGTCCTGAAACGGCTGATGGAGTTAAAGATCAAATGACGATGACGAATACACTCATTTTAGTGTTCATTTTAACGATGATCATTCATACCGCTGAAACCTTATCCTATTCCATACGTTTTGCCGGGGTGAAGGTGAACAAACTGGCAGTAGCGCTATCGCTAGTTGGTATCGTAGTGCTCGTTTCTCGAACAGCCAATTTAATTCAAGCGCCTATGACGGCTAATTTCGTCGACTATGCCAAGGCTGTCCCGACTTTTGATTTAGAAAGATACTTACGGATATCTTTGTTCGCATCGTCCATTGGCACGCTGATCGCCATTGCCTTATTTCCTTCTTTTATCAACCTCAGTGTAAGAGTTATTGCTCGTTTGGAAGTGGCAGGTTCTATCCCGAAACTCATTTCAAGCGTGAAGATAGAGCAGTTGAAGAACACCAAAAATTACTTAAAAAAGCCTAAGTTCAAGCTTAGCCAGTTCCGCTATTTAGGCGTGTCCAAAAGATTTTTAGTCATCAACATCCTAGTAACTGCCTTTTATTCTGTGGGGGTGCTGTCATCTTTGTATGCGGCGCATTTGTTACCTGCGTATGCAACAACGGCCTCCCAGGCATCAGGTCTCATCAATGGGATCGCCACGATCCTGCTCACCATTTTCATCGATCCACAGTTAGGGCTCATTACCGATAAAGCGCTGCAGGACGAGTCACAACGTAGTCAGCTTGGGAAAATTTATGCCCTGCTGATGACATCCCGTTTTCTAGGTACTTTGTTGGCCCAAGTATTTCTTATTCCTTCGGCCTATTTTATCGGATGGATGGTGAAATGGATTTTCTAATTCTTTCAATTCCTTTCTTTCAGGAGAGCAGCTTGTTATAATAGCTATTATCATAGTAGCGCAGCTAGAAACGGAGCCATGGCATGAAGAAGTTTAAAAAGTTTTATATTGAGATTACAAGTGTATGCAATCTGGCTTGTACGTTTTGTCCGCAAACGAAGCGGCAGGCTAATTTTATTAAGATAGATACGTTTACGAACATTCTTGATCAAATCAAGCCGCATACGGATCACATTTATCTGCATGTCAAAGGAGAGCCTTTGCTGCATCCCAAGATCGACGAACTGCTTGATTTGAGCCATGAGAAAGGCTTTAAAGTTAATATTACGACCAACGGAACGTTGATTAATAAAAATAGGCATAAGCTGCTGGACAAACCGGCCCTTCGCCAAATGAATTTCTCTTTGCACAGTTTTGACGGCCACGAAGGCTCGGAGGATAAAGAAGGCTATGTGATGAGCATCTTACGATTCGCAAAGGAAATTGTAGCAAAGTCTAATGTCATTATCTCTTTCCGGTTGTGGAACTTAACAATGGATAATCAAACGAATCAGGAGCGGCAGCGGAATCGTGAAGTATTGGAAATGCTGGAGAGAGAGTTTGAGCTGGATTACAAAATTGACGAGGAATTTGTGCGTGGAAGCGGTGTAAAACTGGCAGAACGCGTATATCTGAACCAGGATCATGAGTTTCAATGGCCGGATCTGAAAGCGCAAGAGATTGAAGGGCCAGGCTTCTGCCATGCTCTGCGGAATCAAGCGGGCATCCTGGTTGACGGTACGGTCATTCCATGCTGTCTCGATGGGGAAGGCGTTATTAATTTGGGGAATATTAACCATACGCCGTTTTCTGAGATTGTTGAAGGGGAGCGGGCGAACCGTTTGTTCGAAGGCTTTTCGAGACGGGAAGTCGTAGAAGAGTTATGCCGCAAATGCGGATATCGAGAACGTTTCAGCATGTAAAATGAAGTTGATCACAGATAGAAAGCTTCTTCATCTCCACAGTTAAAGCGGGATGAATGAAGCTTTTTTCTATCTTTCTTTGCTTTTGTATCTAGTTAGTGAGATAATACAAGTTTGATTAGATTTCTATTTTTGGGGGCTTGTAACGTGGGACGGTATCCATTCGATTATGATCATTCACAGCCATTCATGCAGCAGGTTTCTGACTGGATTGCTGATTTATTCTATGAGGTTTTACCCGAAGCAGGGTTTGAAGTTCGCGATGAACAGATCTATATGGCGTTTCAGCTGGAGCGGGCTTTTGCGGAGAAACAAACCATTTTTGCTGAAGCGGGTGTAGGAACCGGGAAAACACTTGTCTATTTGTTATATGCGATTTGTTATTCCAGACTCACGAACAAACCGGCCATCATCGCGTGTGCGGACGAATCATTAATTGAGCAATTGGTCAAGCCTGGCGGAGATATTGACAAATTAATGCGGCACTTGGATCTTGTAATTGATGCTCGGCTTGCCAAATCACCTGATCAGTATCTGTGTCTTCAGAAGCTGGATGAAGCCCGATTTGGACATGAAGATATAAGCTTATACCGTGATCTGCATGCTGGTTTGCCTGACTTTGTCCACACACGAGAGGCTCTGCAGTCCTTTTATGCATACGGAGATCGGAAAGACTACCCGAATTTGAACGATGAGCAGTGGGAACGTGTCAGTTGGGATGCTTATCAGGATTGTTTCGTCTGCGATAAACGGCACCGCTGCGGTCAAACCTTATCCCGAGAGTCGTACCGGAAATCCGCTGATCTCATTATTTGCTCCCATGATTTTTACATGGAACATGTTTGGACGTATGAGGGACGGAAGCGGGAAGGTCAGTTGCCGCTATTGCCGGAGCATTGTGCAGTTGTTTTCGATGAAGGACATTTGATGGAGTCGGCTGCGCAGAAAGCTTTGACCTACAAGCTAAAGCATACGGTTTTTGAAGAGTTAGTGGTCCGGTTGTTAAAAGGGGAAGTGCGCGAGACATTAGCCGTCTGTATTGACCAGGCTATTGAGCAAAGCGAATACATGTTCGAAGTGCTGGAAAGCTGCTGCCGACCAATCCCGGGCTCGGATCGCAAGCAGATTGTGATGAATGAGCAATTGCTGCGTGAGATTCACCGATTGTGTGATATTTTATCACAAATTGAAGAGGAGCTTGTCTTTGAGAGTGAGATGTTCACTTTGAATGACTATCAGCTCAAAATTGTCGAAGAGCATTTGGAAATGATGCAGAAAGCGCTGGCGTTATTCCGTCACGATCAAGCTTTCATCTGTTGGGCAACGGAAAGTATAACGGGTTTAAGCTTAGTGGTCATGCCAAGAACGGTGAAAGAAGTGCTTAGAGAGCAAGTGTTTTCTGCCAAAATGCCAATCGTGTTCTCCTCCGCTACGTTATCCGTAGAGGGAACGTTTGATTATGTGGCGGACAGCTTGGGATTGGACAAGTATTTATCGTTCTCCGTGGACTCGCCGTATGATTATGCAGAACGTATGGAAGTGCTCGCACCCAAATGGACTTCCGGCGGAAATTTCCAGGAGAAAATGGAGGCAGCTGTCAAGCTGCTGCAAAGAACGGAGGGCCGGGCGCTAATTCTATTCCCGACCCATGAAGAGCTGCGGCGGTTTAAGCAAGAGATTCTGAAGCGGAGTGAGTGTGAGAAGCTGCGGTTTCTATTTGAAGGCGATCAAGAAATCAGCCATCTCATTGCGTCTTTCCAAGGCGACGAACATAGCGTGCTTGCTGCGGTAAGTTTATGGGAAGGGCTTGATGTGCCTGGTCCATCACTGTCGAATGTTATTATTTGGGCGCTTCCGTTCCCACCGCAAGACCCTGTGTTTATGGCCAAACGGGAAGCAGCCGCGAATGCTTATGTGGAAGTGGACATTCCTTACATGCTGTTAAGACTGAGACAAGGGATTGGCCGCTTGATCCGTACGCGGGAAGATAGCGGGATTATCGCTATCTTTAGCGAGGAGATGCACACGAATGAAACGCTTCGTGAACATATTGAACATGTGCTGCCTTCAGGCGTAGCACTGACGTATAGTCTGTAATGGGCGTTTGTTTAGGTGAACCAAATGTCGCGAAATCGTACCCACCCGAGGGAATCGAACGAAATCCCGCGAATTGACGGGTGGTAAGCGGTTTTGAGATGTTTCCGATATAGAAAAAGCAAGCTGTAACGCTGCTTGAGCTGTGATTCTAACTGCTCGAGCAGCGTTTTTCTGCGTATCGGGTCGATTTCATTACGGAGCAGCTGCAAGCTGTCATCAAGCAAGCGCTGCACTTCAGGCGCCGCATGCTGCTGCATGCTTTTGTACATATCGTAAAGCCGCAGCTCACGGTGCTCGTCAATCATAATGGCGAAGAGAACAAGATCAGCCGACATGCGCAGTTCGCCATTGAATTGCTCAGCAGGAATGAGCATGATTTGGAGGGTGATGCCCGCTAAAGCGTACATGTTCTGTAATAGAAGCGCATCCTGCTCGTATTGCGGAATTGTAGCTAACGTAAGCGTCTCCCCTTGATAACCGGCAGTGTAGAGCAAATGCTCAAAACTTGTTGGTGCTGTTGAATAAGGGAGGGGAGCAAGGACTTCTTCTTGTTCCTCTGTAGCTGACCTCGGAAAGAAAGAGTTTGCCGATTCGATCACATCCCCGGAAAGCTGCTCTAATAAATAAGCTTGATCTAATGCCAGACTGAGCGCTTGGCGAATGAGTGGATTTCGTAAAGGGCCTTCTTTTCTCTCATTCACGGTCATGAATTTTGTGGTCATGCCCGATTGCCGCACTTGCTGCCAGCGCTGAGCGTCCATGTCCGAAATTCGTACATTGTGCATGACTTGGAAAGGCAGCTTATGAGTAGAGTCAGACAAATGTTCATTCTCTGGCAGCGTCCACACCTCGACACGATCCAGGAAACCTCGGCCTTGAAAATACGCAGGAAATGCCTCCAGAATCCAAATGCCGTGCTCATGCCCCGCTAAGCGAAAAGGACCTGTCCCGACAGGGTTCGTTCCCATCCAACCTCCGGCTGCCTCACACGCATCTTCAGGAACAATCGCAGCTCGATTCGTGCTCAAGAAGCCCAAAAACAATTCGTTGCGCTCTACTAAGCGGATAACAACGGTCGTCTCATTCGGGCATGAAATCTGCTCGATTCCTGCATAAGCCCAGCTGTACAGTCCGCGTGGCGCTAAGCGCCGAAGCCTTTCCAGCGCATATTTCACGTCGCTGGCGGACATTTCGCGCCCATGGTGAAAGCGCACGCCTTTTCGGAGATAAAACGTCCAAACGGTTCTTGTTTCATCAACTTCCCATGCATGCGCCAAATGAGGCACGATGTGCTCCCCCTTCGAATCCATCCGGACGAGACCGTCGAATAGCTGATTCACCAGATGAGATTCCCCCGCATAATGGATGGCAGCGGGATCTAACGCATGGATGGTTTGAGTCAGAGGAAAGCGCAGCACATCCGATCGGCGATCACCCTGAAGCTCGGAACGAAAGCCGAATTGACCAGACAACCAATCTTGGAACTGCTCTCGTAAGTGAGAGGAATGTTCAGTTGATTGCAGCAGTCCAAGAGCAGATTGCAAATCTTGCTTAGCCACGAACTGTTTGGCTTCTTCCAAAAGTAATTGCTCTTTGCGCATATGAAAAATGAGGGTCGAGCGATTGCCGCGGCCCTTTTTGGGTTGCCAGGTGAGCCACTGTTCTTGCTGCATTCGCTTAAGTAGTAGCACCATATTGCGATGTGTGCAATCTAACTGTGCAGCAAGCTCTTCGAGCGTTGTCTCCAGCGGAGACTCTTCTTGAAGCTGTGGAAAGGCATGTCGAAGTGTCAAATAATGCTTGCGAATTTTCATTAAGTGCCTCCGTCATAAAATATGAAATTTCCGAAAATAATCTTACACTTTTTGTTCTTGTTTTAAAGGTTACAATAAAAGGCAGGAATTATCAATTCCTTGCAATTCTATATCGTTATGATTAAAGGAGAGAAAGTTCAATGAGAGATCCAGCTCCATGGCAAAGAAAATATAGCTACATGTTAGCGTACGCTTGTTTATTCGGTCTGCTGGTACAATATTTATTTATCGGCCGACCAGCAGGTGTTTCTGTCTTTCTAAGCGTTGCCGGTTTCTATGGACTTTATTTTTATTCGATAAAAGGCCGATTAGGTGGATTTGAGCCATGGAAAGGGCAGAGTACGGCAGGGTGGTTGCTGATGGTGCCGGTTGGTTTGTTGGCCTTGACCTATGCCTTGTTCGCAAACCGTTTTTTTCACCTGCTAAATATGATCGCTCTTCCGCTTTGTATCGTGATGCAAACGGTCGTGTTGTCAAGGAATAGCAAACATGCGTGGTACCATGCCACATTTTTGCAAGACATGGTTAGGCATGTTATCAGCAGTCCGATTACGTATCTTCCTGTACCTTTCGGAATGTTGAAGGCATGGCTGCCAAGCGGAGGTAACCATAAAGATTCGTCTTGGGGAAAAGTCGTAAAAGTTTTGGCAGGTCTGCTGCTGGCAGCGCCAATCCTGTTTATCGTCACCCTGTTGTTAGCTTCAGCTGACCAGATATTCTTTTCCTGGATCGCGGAGATTCCAACATGGTTCAGTGGCGCGTCCATAGGGGAAAGTGTAGGACGAATCATTCTTGCGGTTGTGATTAGCATTTACTCTTTTTGTTATATGTGGGGACTGCTTTTCCCAAAACTCACTGAAGCATCGCACCCATTCGACAGTCAGAAAGATGAAACTGCTGCCGCTACGGAAGTCGTAGTCCGGAGCAAAGCGCAGCTTGACCCAATCACAGCAGGAACGCTGCTTATATGTGTGAATGTTGTTTATGTGCTGTTTGCGATTATCCAGTTTTCTTATTTATTCGGGGCTGCAGATGGCCTGCTGCCATCCGGTGTAGCGTATGCGGAATATGCGCGCAGAGGTTTCGCAGAGCTGGTTGTTGTTGCTCTAATCAATGTATCGCTGCTATTTCCTGGTTTACATTGGATTCGTTCAAGCAGTCCATTAGGAGAAAAAATCCGAAAAGTGCTGCTTACTTTGTTGGTAGCCTGCACGATAGTCATGCTAATCTCTGCTTATGGAAGGCTTTCGCTTTATGAAGAAGCTTATGGATTTACGCAAACGAGACTGCTTGTGCATGGGTTTATGATCTTCCTTGGCATTTTGTTTATCCTTGCTTTTTTCCGGATTTGGATAGAAACGATGTCGATGTCCAGAGCCTACATAACGACGGCCATACTTGCTTATTTGGTGATGAACTACATGAATCTCGACCACCGGATTGCTATTAACAACATGGAGCGCTATGAAAAAACGGGTGTCATCGACCTTGAATATTTGGGAAGACTTTCAACCGATGTAGTTCCCGCTTTGAAGGAACTGCAGGTGAAGCATCCCGAGTTAAGTTCTGTTCAACAAACCATAGATCGTGTGATGAGTGATCAAAAGAACAAAACTTGGCCATCCTGGAATCTATCCAGCTATCGAGCGAATAGGTAGGAGAATCGGTCTTTATTAGCGAATATAGACGGGAAATAAACACGGCAGGAGGTTGCCAGTGGGGAACCATAATGATTTGCCCGATCTTATTCGCCGCGTCAAAGAGGGAGATCCGATTGCTTTTGAGCTGCTGCTCAGCGCCTATCGTTCAGCTGCCTTATCGTGGGCGCAAGCCGTCGTTCGCGATGCTTTTCTCGCGGAAGATGTGGTCCAGGAAGCTTTTCTCAAAGTAAAAGACAACATACACGCTCTGAAAGATGAAGAGAAATTCGGTACGTGGTTTCGGGTTATGGTTCGCCGTATCGCCATGAATTCGATTCGTGGAGCTGCTAACCGGAGCGAATATGTTACGGAGGATATACCGGAAACAGGTTGGGAAGCGTTCAGCGGGGGAGAAGTGTTCAGTCCAACAGCATGGCAGGAACGGGAAGAAGGCGAAGATCTGATTCGCAGTTCCATGCGCCCGCTTTCTGAGCAGGCACGCGAGGTTTTAAGCGCGAATGCATTTGATGATGCGACGACGGAAGAACTGGCTGCCCGCTTCGGCATGAAACCAAGCAATATTTACAATTTGCTGTCTCGCGCTCGGGTGAAAGCGAATGAAGAGCGATTCCGCAAGGAAATCGAGCGTTATCTGGAGGTACGGAAGAAGAGTGGTCACAGAGCCGCCAGAACGCTGCCACTTCCGGTGTTTTCTCGGCCTTATGCATTTCTATCGGTTATGATCGGTGAAGCGCTTCGAACTGTAGGAGAGGAACACATTTCCCATACGGAGCTGATGGGGATCTCAGGGGATGCATTCCGTTTGAATGTGGCGAAAAGCTGTCATTCCCAAGGGATCTCAACGTTTGACTGGAGTTACACCGCCTATCGCATTCTAGAACGGCTCGGCGTTCACGGGACCTGCTTTGGACGTCCTCAACGAAAGACGTTAACGCCGGAACAGCAAGTTCATATCTTATCCATTCTTCATGGTTCTATCGACCAAGGTGTTCCTGCGATTATTTGGAACATGCAAAGTAATGAGTTTGGGTTTATATATGGCTACGATGACAACGAGCAGAAAATCCTATATCTAGGTCATAACCGAGAGGAACGGATTGTCCGTTATGACCAGTTGGGACGAAAGGCTGATCAGCCGCCATTGTTCGTCCTTGGTATTCGCGGGAGAGTGGCGCCTTCTCAGACAGTGGACGCCACACTGCGAGCGATTATTGATCATGCAAGAGGGAAAGAGCCTCCGCTTGCTGGCTATGCCTTCGGCCTTGACGGTTACCGCCTCTGGCTGGAGGCGGTAAAGGATGGTTCGCTTGATCTGCAAGGACATGCCTATCAAGTGGCGATTTTAGCCGAAGCTCGGCATCATGCTGCTCAGTATTTGCTCGAGTTGTCAAATAGCAGCAACAATGATTGGCGTAAGCAGCGGCTTGCCGAAGCGGCAGCATGCTATACACAAGTCAGCGAATCGTTTACTCGCTTGTATCCGAGCTTTCCATTCGGATATGGTGGCAGTCATGCAGGCCGAATGAGCAAGATTGGAGAGGAACTACGGCTCGCTTGGGAGGCCGAAAAAGAAGGCATCCAAATGATTGCATCTATTGTGGAATGAGCGTGATAGAAATTACGCAGCCGCTGTGTCTATAAGTTGAACGACTATCTAAGGAGGAAAACGAAGATGTCACATCCGATTAATGCTTTTATGCCAGCCGTATTTGTTCCCGTTCACGATCTTAAACGAGCTATTGAATGGTATGCGAATTTGTTTCAGCGCCCGATCGTGCCTCAGCCTGATCAGGACACCCATGGTATTTATATTTTTGCTTTGGAGGAAACGGAAATCATTCTGGACAGGAATACCTGGGGGTCTCCACCGACGGTGATGTTCGATGCCGATGATATCCATGCTGCCCATCAATTTTGTGAGCATAGACCTCATACGGTATTGACAGAGGCTTTTACTGACGAATATATATCCGTTTTTAATATAAACTCTCATATGGTTTGCAAAGCGAATCGTGACTTAGGTCTAAAACCGGGCAGGCCAACGAATGCACATTTGCGAAAAATTAGCCGCATCTTGGTGCATACCGATGATATTGAGGATACGACGGCTTGGTATGAAGCTTTTGTGGGGAAAAGCGCCGGTTCAGACCCGCGTTTCGGCGATTTGCCAGCGATTCTGATGGATCGCGGCCCTCATTTGCTCATTGACGATAATCGGCTAAGTCATTCCCAAAGTAAATACTTTGAGCAGCTGCAAGTAGAAACTCGCACGAATCCGATTATGATCATGGAATCGCCGGATTTGGACGCTGCCCTTGCGCATGTCCATTCTGTAGGGGGTCTTGTGAAAGAGGGGATTGAAAAGAGGTTGGGTGTAACCTGTTTCCATTTTCAAGATCCTGATGGCAACGGATATCTGGTTGTGGAAGAAGTGGACAAAACAGCACAATAAGAGATGAGACGGCGAGATGGCATATGGTGTTCAGCAATACGTATTTGGTAAAATATGACCAAATAGAGCTAGGGAAGGGTTGACAATATGCCATTTTTATCGTTGACGAGCTGGAGCTTGCACCGACTGCTGGGGCCATTACGCTGGACACGCTGGGATGAATCTACGCACTCCCAAATCACGGCTGCGCAAGAGCAACCGGAACATCTTACACTGCTTGAGCTTCCCGCTGTGCTTGCCGACAAAGGGTTTGCCTCTTTGGAGGTTTGCCATTTTCATTTTCCGGAAACGAGCGCAGCGTATCTTACTGCATTGAAACAATCGTTCCAAACAGCAAATGTTCGCTTCTACACGCTGCTACTCGAGTACGGCGATATCTCTAGCGCTGATGAGGATCGCAGAGCCTCGGACATCGCTTGGATCAAGGGATGGATCGATATTGCCGCCCGTGCAGGAGCAGAAAGAGTTCGTGTGATTGCTGGCGATGCGGAGCCTTCAGACGCGCAAGCCTTAACGCGTTCCGCTAATGCAATACGAGAATTAGGCGAGTATGCCGGTTCACGCGGCGTTAGGGTGGTTACGGAAAACTTCCACTCATTGACTTCCGTAGCAGATAACTGCCTTGCTTTGCTAGAGAGATGCGAAGATGTCCTAGGGTTCACATCCGATTATGGCAATTTCAAAGGAAGCGACAAGTTCGATGCGCTCGCCAAAACGATTCCATACAGTGAATCCATCCATGCCAAAGCGCAAACGGATAGCGAAGGATTTCCGGATGAAGAAGAGTTCATTCGGTGCATGGAGATTGCAAAGCAAGCAGGGTATGAAGGACCGTTTACACTCGTCTATGATGGACCTGGCGACATGTGGGAAGGGATTGAGCGTGTTCGGAAGCTTGTTGCTCCGTATGTTGACTAACTAATCCTGCTTGGCAAGGAAGGTCAGGATAAGACTTACCATTACCTGCAAAAAATACAGTAAATTCAGCAGCTGTCACCTGAATGATTATTATCAACTGCATTTTGTACAGGTAATTTTCGTTGAAACCAACGAAATAGTTGATTTCCTTGAAATTACCTGCACCTTTTACAGTAAAATATGGCATTTCATGAAGATACAGCTAAATAACTGTACTTTATGCAGCAATCTTAAACATGTACAGATTTAAGGCAGTTGCCTTAAAAAGAAAAAGGAACGGAGGCACAGCCTCCAGTTCCTTTTCATTTTAATCCGTAATGTTATTCATATAGTAAGCGATAATATCTTTGCGGCGGATAATACCTAAGAAAATTTGTTTGTCATCGACGACAGGAACAAAGTTTTGATCGGCTGCTTTGGCCAGCATATCCTCCATAAACGCATCAATGGAAACACATTCGTTGCGAATATGTTTTTTTATGCTGCTTACCGGGATGTCATCCATGTTCTCAAAGCTTACGCCAGGCTTATTTTTGAGCGTCCACAACAGGTCGCCTTCGGAAAGTGTACCTACGTACTTTCCGCCTTCATCGACGATGGGAAGTGCTGTATAATAGTGCTGCTCTAATTGTTCCATTGCTTCCTTCATGGAAGAGGTTGACTTAATAAAGGCTACTTTATCTTTCGGAAATAGAAATGAGGCAGTTTTCATGGTCAGTAATTACCTTTCAGGGAATTTTCAAAACATGATACATCCATTAAACCATACTTTTGGCCAGATGACCTTGAAAGATCTTGCCAAAATCGACAGAGACTTCATTATCATATACCCAAATCATGATAATTACTAACATTACGATTAAAATTTTATCAGAAAAAATTTAGTAGAGAAAAGATTGTCATCTGCGTATATACTTGTCTTATGGGAATCTATGCTAATTTGAGCCACTAGGAGGCGTATATCAACATGTTGAAAATTGCAATTGCCGGAACAGGATGGTTTGCTGAGAAGCATGCAAGTTTGTTAGCTGCCAGGGAGGATGCGCAAGTCGTTGCTTTTCTTGGTTCTTCGCTGCCAAAGGCGGAGAAGATGGCGCAGAAATTCGCTGGCGCACAAGCTTTTGACGAGATAGAGATGATGTTGGATACGGTTAAACCAGACGCCGTATACATAAGTGTACCGCCTATGGCGCATGGTAGTATTGAAGAAGCCATCGTCCAGCGAAATATCCCATTCCTGATTGAAAAGCCGATCGGGTTGGACATGGAAACTGTGAATCGCATCCAAGCGCAGGTGAATAGCAGGGATATCATCACCTCGGTTGGTTATCATATCCGATATACGGACACTGTGCAGAAGGCGAAAGAGCTGCTGGAAACCCGCAAAGTCGGAATGGCGGTTGGCAGTTGGTTAGGAGACATGCCGGGTGTTCATTGGTGGCGTAAGCAAAATGGGTCCGGCGGTCAATTTGTCGAACAAACAACACATATTGTGGATTTGGTTCGCTATTTGGTTGGCGAAGTGGAAGAAGTGTACGCGGTTTATGCGCAGCGCCACATGCATACGAAGCACGACGGCGTTGAAGTGGCTGATGTCGGGGCTGTGACATTGAAGCTCGCAGGTGGAGCCGTGGCGTCAATCACGAATACGTGTATGCTGCCTTTCGGTCATCGATCGGGATTGGAACTGTTTACAGATCAAGGTGTTTTGGAAATTCAACAAAATCGGTACTTAAAGAATCATGAAAGTACGCAAACAACGGAGTATAAGAACATCCTCAATCCTTATGAAATTGAAACGGATGCGTTCTTGCATGCGATCAAAACCGGAGACCGGTCGCGGATTTTGACAGATTACGCCGACGCGGCTATCACGCTGCGCATTACCTTAGCGGCATTGGAGTCTTCCGTAAGCGGAATGCCGATTAAATTAAGATAGTCCTGAGAAGAAACATCGCTAAATAGCGGTGTTTTTTCATTTTCGGGTAATTTCATAGCCTGTCAGGTATAAGCCTTCGGAAAGGCGTGTATATATAAAACATGTTGTTGGAAGCGGTTACAACTTGTCCCATGAAGAAGCAAATCACCGATCTTATCCTCGGCTAAACATGCAGGAATAGCGATCATGTCGAAGGAGGCGGTCATATGGAACTGTCCTTAACGGATGAACAGAATATGATTCGTGCTATGGTGCGGGATTTTGCCAAAAACGAAATTGAACCTACGGCTGCTCAAAGGGATGAAGAAGAGCGATTCGATCGGACCATATTCGATAAAATGGGCGAGCTTGGCCTGACGGGAATCCCGTGGCCTGAAGTATACGGGGGCATCGGATCTGATTTCTTGACGTATGCCATCGTCGTCGAGGAGCTCTCGAAGGCTTGCGCTTCTACAGGTGTGATGTTATCCGTGCATACGTCATTAGTTTCATGGGCGATCTCGAAATACGGGACGGAAGCGCAGAAAATGGCGTTTTTGCGGCCGCTGGCTCAAGGCAAGAAGCTTGGCGCTTACAGCTTGACAGAAAGCGGTTCAGGCTCTGATGCGGGAGCGATGAAAACAATGGCCGTCAAGGACGGGGACCATTATGTGCTAAATGGTTCCAAGTTATTTGTCACGAATGGAGGGGAAGCGGATGTCTATATCGTTTTTGCTATGACGGATCCAGTGAACAAGAAGCGCGGGTGCAGCGCATTTCTTGTGGAGAAAGGGACTGAGGGATTTATTTTCGGCCACAAGGAGAAAAAGCTGGGCATTCGCTCTTCGCCAACGCTCGAGCTGCGTTTTGAGAACTGCCGAGTGCCCGCAGTACATTTGCTCGGGGTTGAGGGAGAGGGCTTCCGAATCGCGATGCGAAGTCTGGACGGCGGGCGAATCGGCATTGCCGCGCAAGCGCTCGGGATTGCCCAGGCGGCGATGGAGGCATCGATTAGCTATGCGAAACAGCGCAAGCAGTTCGGAAAGCCAATCGGGGAGCAGCAGGCGATTGCTTTTAAACTGGCTGATATGGCTACCAAGATTGAAGCTGCCAGACTGCTGACCTATCAAGCCGCGTGGAAGGAAAGCAAGGGCTTGCCGTACGGGAAGGAGGCCGCTATAGCGAAGCTTTTTGCCAGTGATACGGCTGTTGCTGTCAGTCTTGAAGCTGTCCAAATTTTCGGAGGTTATGGGTACACGAAAGATTATCCGGTTGAACGTTATATGCGCGACGCTAAGGTTACACAAATCTATGAAGGGACGAACGAAATTCAGCGTATTGTGATTTCCCGCATGCTGCTTGCCGACTAAACGCGGCAGGAAGAGAGAAAGGGGAGCGATGAGATGAGTAACAGCTATCACCCTGGACTGGAGAACGTTATTGCTAGTGAAACGGGAATTTCATATCTGGATGTCGAGAAAGAAGAAATTGTTGTTCGCGGATATGACCTCATCGAGCTTGCGCAACAGGTTACCTATCTGGATGTTGCAGGGCTATTGCTTGAGGGAGTGCTGCCTAATGAAAATGAACGATCATCGTTCGAAGAAAGAATTAAAGATGAATATGGATTGACATCGAACATTTGTTCTATCCTTCGTTTACTGCCAGAGCAAGCTAACCTTATGGATGTGCTGAGAACGGGGATTTCAGCTTTGGCCAGCTACGATGACGAGCTTGAAGATCGTTCTAAGGAGGCAAATACGCGAAAAGCGATCAGGTTGCTGGCAAAGGTGCCGCAAATTGTAGCAAATGGCTATCAAGCCAAGACCAAACAAACGTTCGTAGAACCTCGAAAAGACTTATCCTATTCTGCTAATTTTTTGTACATGATAACGGGTCAAGTACCTTCAAAGATGGAAGAGGATATTTTCGACCAATCTCTGATCGTCTACAGTGAGCATGAAATGCCGAATTCGACATTCGCGGCAAGGGTAATTGCTTCGACACAGTCCGACCTGTACGGCGCGCTAACCGGAGCAGTTGCCTCATTGAAAGGAACGCTGCACGGCGGCGCTAATGAAGCTGTCATGGAGATGCTGCTTGAGGCAGGTTCGGAAGGCAACTTGGAAACGCTCATGTTAAGCAAATTAGCTCGGAAGGAACGCATTATGGGTTTCGGTCATCGGGTTTATATGAAAAAAGCCGATCCGCGCGCGTTGTTGATGAAAGATGCGTTAGCTGCGCTTTCGTTAGAGAAAAATCAACCTGAGCTGTACACGATGTGTGTGGTTGGTGAAGAAGTCATGAAACGCGAGAAGAATCTTCATCCGAACTTGGACTATTATGCAGCTCCTGTTTATTATTTGCTCGGCATTCCGATTGAATTGTTCACTCCGGTATTTCTCGCTGCCCGTACGATTGGCGTCAGCAGCCATGTAATGGAGCAGCACGCAAATAATCGGCTATTCCGGCCTCGTGTCCTATACACAGGACCTCGTAACTTACATCCTTGAGGGCTGGAAATTCATTTGCCAGAAAGGACGACAGTGTAAATGAGCGGATTCGAGAACTCGGCCGATAAGGAGATGACTTTTGACCCGTTAATTGAAGAAATAGCCGACTATACACTAAACGCGCATATTGAAAGCGAAGAAGCGTATCGCATTGCGCAGCATGTGCTGTTGGATTCCCTAGGAACCGGCTTGCTGGCGCTGCGTTTTCCGGAATGTGCGAAACATCTGGGCCCGATTGTGCCGGGAGCGAGTTTGCCTGGAGGCGCCCGAGTTCCGGGTACACGGTACGAATTGGACCCGGTGCATGCGGCATTCAATATCGGGTGCATGATCCGATGGCTCGACTATAATGACACGTGGTTGGCGGCTGAATGGGGGCATCCATCCGATAATCTAGGCTGTATCGTGGCGCTTGCCGACTATATTAGCCGCAGCAGGGTAGCAGAGGGCAAAATGCCGCTCTACGTGAAGGATATTCTTACGATGTCGATTAAGGCGCATGAGATTCAAGGCGTGCTGGCCTTAGAAAATAGTTTAAATCGTGTGGGATTAGACCATGTTCATCTTGTAAAAATAGCGTCAACGGCCGTAGCGACTGCCATGCTTGGCGGAACGAAGGCGGAGGTGTGCAGCGCGCTCTCGAATGCCTGGATTGATGGAGCCAGCTTAAGAACTTACAGGCATGCGCCTAATACTGGCTCGCGCAAGTCCTGGGCTGCAGGGGATGCGACTAGTCGCGCGGTGCGTCTGGCCTTAATGGCTGTCGGCGGTGAGATGGGGTATGCAACCGCGCTTTCGGCCAAAACATGGGGTTTCCAAGATGTGTTGTTCCGAGGCAAGGAGCTGACTTTAGGGCGAGAGCTGGGTTCCTATGTAATGGAAAATATTTTATTCAAAATATCATTTCCTGCCGAATTTCATGCGCAGACAGCTGTGGAATGCGCGCTAGAGCTGCATCCCTTGGTAAATGAGCGTATAGGGGAAATTAAGTCTATCACGCTTACCACCCATCAATCCGCCATCCGGATCATTGATAAAAAAGGACCTTTGTTTAACCCGGCGGATCGGGATCATTGCTTGCAGTACATGGTTGCCATCGGGCTGCTGTACGGAACACTGACGGCTGAGCATTATGAAGAAAGCATCGCAAAAGACCCGCGTATTGATGCTCTTAGGGCGAAGATGATCGTCACGGAAGAGGAGCAGTACAGTAAGGATTATCTGGACCCGGACAAACGCTCGATTGCGAATGCGGTGCAAATTCATTTTCAGGATGGCACCTCAACCGAGAAAGTCGTCTGTGAATACCCAATCGGTCATCGCAGGCGGCGAACAGAAGGTCTGCCTAAGGTGATAGAGAAATTCGAGACGAACCTTGTGACCCGCTTCCCTAGGAGAAAATCATACGACATTTTGGACCTTACGCTTGACTATGAGCGTTTCATTCAGACGCCATGTCAGGATTTCCTATCGCTTTTTGTTATTTGACCGATGGTATGCACAAAAAAACAGGAAACATGATCATGCAGGAGGTTCCTATGGCATGGCTCATTGAAGAAGAACCTGAGCAATGGGAGTTAGCCGCTCGTTTTCGTCAACTCGTCGAAGCGGGTCCCATTGTCAAAATCCCCGGCGCTCACGATGGAATGGCAGCTCTTATTGCCAAACAAGCTCGGTTTGAAGCCATCTATCTTTCTGGCGCCGCTTATACAGCCAGCAGAGGGCTGCCTGATTTGGGCCTCATCTACTCTAACGAGGTGGCGGAGCGCGCTCGTGAACTGGTTCGCGCGTCAGGTCTCCCGCTGTTGGTTGACATCGACACCGGCTTTGGAAGTGTTCTGAATGCAGCACGAACAGCGAAGGAGATGGTGGAAGCCAAAGTTGCAGCAGTGCAACTGGAAGATCAAGAAATGCCTAAGAAATGCGGCCATTTAAACGGGAAAAAGCTGGTTTCCCCTGAGGAGATGATGCAAAAAATTCAAACGATCAAGACCGTTTCCCCATCTTTATACCTTATTGCCCGAACGGACGCCAAAAGTGTAGAGGGAATGGACGCGGCGATCGCTCGAGCGAAACAGTATGTAGCTGCAGGTGCAGATGCGATTTTCCCGGAGGCGCTGGAGAAAGAAGAGGAATTTCTCAGATTCAGCCAAGAATTGACCTGTCCCTTGCTGGCAAATATGACGGAGTTCGGAAGAACGCCTTATTTTACGGCGCAGCAGTTCGAAAGCTGGGGATTTCGCATGGTGATTTATCCGGTGACTTCGCTGCGTGTAGCGGCCAAGGCGATGGAGCGGGTGTTTGAGGAAATCCAGACGACGGGAACACAAAAAGAATTTCTAGACCACATGCAAACACGCAGCGAGCTGTACGATACGATTCGTTACTTTGAATATGAAGCGCTGGATGGGAAAATTGCCAAAACCATTTTGCCCGAGAAGGGCTAGGCCTCACTGATATCCTAATGTCGGTGGGGTTTTTGTGCACATCCGTCATCCGAGGAGAGGAGGTTCAGCGGTGTCATCAGGGAATCATAAAGTGCGATTCATCACTGCTTCCGCTTTGTTCGACGGCCATGATGTGTCCATAACGATTATGCGGAGGATTCTGCAAGCTAGCGGAGCGGAAGTGATTCATCTTGGGCATAACCGGTCGGTTCAGGAGATTGTGCAGGCAGCGATTCAGGAGGATGTTCAAGGCATTGCCGTTTCCTCTTATCAAGGTGGTCATGTCGAATTTTTTTCTTATATGATCGATTTGCTGCGTGAAAAAGGCGCCTCCAGCATAAAAGTTTTTGGTGGAGGGGGCGGCGTCATCCTGCCGTCGGAGATCAAAAGGCTGCAAGCGTATGGCGTTACCCGCCTTTTTTCACCTGACGATGGCAGGGAGCTAGGGCTTCAAGGGATGATTTCCTACATGATGAAGGAGTGCGATTTCTGTACGGTTGCTACCGATAGGAATAGAGCTAACGGTACTGAATCAGCGAAAGATCACAGATCTCTGGCGCAGCGTATAACAATGGCAGAACTCTCATGTGATAACACAGCGGACAAATCGCCTGAACATAACTCGCCGACACAGGTGCCGGCATGCCCGATTGTCGGCATTACTGGCACAGGAGGAGCGGGGAAAAGCTCCTTAACGGACGAAATCGTCCAGCGTTTCCTGCGGCAATATCCAGATAAGACGATAGCGATTCTATCGGTTGATCCAACTAAACAGCGAAGCGGGGGAGCTTTGCTTGGCGATCGGATACGCATGAATGCTGTTCATTCCGATCGCGTGTATATGCGCAGTATGGCTACACGCGGATCGGGCAACGAATTATCCGCAGCGCTTAGCCCGGCAATCGCTGTTCTGCAGCAAGCGGGCTTTGATCTGATCCTTGTCGAAACAAGCGGAATTGGTCAAGGCGATCACCAGATCACAAAACTGGCGGATGTCTCCCTCTATGTCATGACTAGCGAATTCGGCGCGCCTTCGCAATTAGAGAAGATCGATATGCTCGACTACGCAGATTTGGTGGCGATTAACAAATTTGATCGACGAGGGTCCGAAGATGCTCTTCGGGATGTGAAGAAGCAGGTGCAGCGAAATCACGGCAGATTCTCTGAGCCTTATGAATCGATGCCTGTCTATGGCACGATGGCTAGTCAATTTAACGACGTTGGCGTGGATACGTTATTTAAAGCGATCATTCAGACGTTGAACCGCAAGTGCTCTTTGCAATGGCCGATTGATGGATTCGGCTCGGCAGCACATGCGAAAACACATGTCATTATTCCGGTGGATCGTACGCGATATCTCGGTGAAATCGCACAGTGCATCCGGTCCTATCATGCTTTTGCGGAAAAGGAAGCGGAACTGGCGAGTGTCTGCTACCGGCTCGAAGGAGCTATCGCTGCCACTAGGCAAGCGCAAGTTGCAGCGCATGCTCAGGAGGAAAGTTTAGCTTCCCTTCATGCGCTTAAGCTGAATTGTGAGAATCAAATGCACAAAGATACGCTCCGCATGCTTGAACAGTGGCCTGAACGTCAGAAACAGTATAGCGGCAAGACGTTCATTACGCGTGTTCGGGAGAAGGAAATCGTGACGGAACTTACCACGACAAGCTTATCAGGAATGGATATTCCGAAGATCAGCTTGCCGAAATATAGAGATTCTGGCGACATTATTCGATGGCTGTACCGTGAAAATGTGCCGGGAGATTTCCCTTATACCGCAGGAGTGTTTCCTTTTAAGCGTACCGCCGAGGACCCCAAACGTCAGTTCGCAGGTGAGGGCACACCGGAACGAACGAATCTGAGATTCCATTATTTGTCCAAAAATGATCAAGCAAAACGTCTCAGCACAGCTTTTGACTCTGTCACCTTGTACGGGGAAGATCCCGATGAACGTCAGGATATCTATGGAAAAATAGGCGAAAGCGGCGTTAGCATCTGTACGTTGGATGATATGAAAAAGCTCTACGCCGGTTTTGATCTATGTGATCCAATGACATCTGTTTCCATGACAATTAATGGGCCTGCGCCGATCATTTTGGCAATGTATATGAATACAGCGATGGACGATCAGATAGAGCGTTTCGTTCAGAAATGTGGAAGAGAGCCAACCATAGATGAGGCGTCCGAAATTCGCTGGACAACGCTGAAATCGGTTAGAGGAACGGTGCAAGCGGATATTTTGAAGGAGGATCAGGGACAGAACACCTGTATTTTTTCTACGGAATTCGCGCTGCGAATGATGGGCGATATTCAGCAGTATTTTATCGATCAGGAAGTACGTAATTATTATTCGGTTTCTATCTCGGGTTATCATATCGCAGAGGCTGGGGCGAACCCGATTTCTCAGCTCGCTTTTACGTTGGCCAATGGATTTACATATGTGGAATATTATTTGTCCCGTGGGATGTCGATTGATGACTTTGCGCCGAATCTTTCTTTCTTTTTCAGCAATGGGTTAGATCCGGAATATACCGTCATCGGGCGGGTAGCGCGCCGCATATGGGCAACGGCAATGAAAATGAAGTATGGCGGGAACGATCGCAGCCAGAAGCTGAAATATCATATACAAACCTCAGGGCGTTCTTTACATGCGCAGGAAATGGATTTTAATGACATTCGAACGACCCTTCAAGCCTTGATGGCGCTGCTGGATAACTGCAATTCGCTGCATACGAATTCTTATGATGAGGCTGTAACGACGCCAACGGAGGAGTCGGTTCGCCGAGCGATGGCCATTCAGTTAATCATTACGAAAGAGCTTGGTTTTATTAAAAACGAAAACATGCTTCAGGGCTCTTTTATCATTGAGGAATTGACGGATCTGGTCGAGGAGGCTGTCTTGCAAGAACTGGAACGCATTAGTGATCGTGGCGGTGTGCTCGGTGCCATGGAGACTCAGTATCAAAGGGGTAAAATTCAGAATGAATCGATGCTCTATGAGATGAAAAAACATCAAGGAGACTTGCCGATCATTGGCGTCAATACATTCTTGAATCCTAATCCACCTGAGGGGGACATGGATATTCCGCTTGCGAGGGCATCAACAGCCGAAAAAAACCAACAAATTACCCATCTTCGGGAATTTCTTGATCGAAATCAACAAGCAGCTCCAGCGGCTTTGCAGAAACTTCAGGGGGTGGCGCTCTCAGGCGGAAATATTTTCGCGGAATTAATGGAAACTGTCAAAGTTGCGAGTCTTGGGCAAATTACACGTGCGCTTTATCAAGTCGGCGGGCAGTATCGCAGAAACATGTAATGAACAGAAGAGGAGGAATGGCGATGTCTTCTCAGCACATGCTCAAGCATCAACAGCTGGGTTTAACGGACGATGACGTGCTGAAGATGTATGCTTACATGCTGAAAGCGAGAAAATTCGATGAACGCGCTACCCTGCTGCAAAGATCAGGCAAAACGGCCTTTCACATTTCCAGCTTCGGTCAAGAAGCGGCACAGGTGGCGGCTGCATTCGCTTTAGATAAACAGCAGGATTATTTCCTTCCCTATTACAGAGATTATGCTTTTGTGCTCACAATCGGCATGACGGTCCAGGAACTGCTGTTGGCGGCGCTGTTCAAAGCGGAGGATATTAACGGGGGCCGGCAGATGCCAGGGCATTTCGGTTATAAAAAGCACCATATCGTATCCGGCTCAAGTCCCGTAGCGACGCAAGTTCTGCATGCGGTTGGCATTGCGCTCACAGCTCTGATGAGGAAGGAAGAACATGTGGCATTCGTAACTTTTGGAGAAGGCTCGAGTAATCAAGGTGATGTGCATGAGGCTTTCAATTTCGCCGGCGTATTCAAGCTGCCTGTGATTTTCCTATGCGAAAACAATCAATATGCGATTTCTATTCCAGCCCATCGGCAGGTTGCCGGTCGTGTCGTTGATCGTGCAGCAGGGTATGGTTTTCCAGGTCAACGAGTTGACGGCAATGATGCTCTGGAAGTTTATCGTGCGGTAAAAGAAGCCAGAGAGCGTGCCGTTCGTGGCTATGGTCCCACATTAATTGAAGCAATGATGTATCGAATTCCTCCTCATTCCACCGCCGACGACGATATGCTCTATCGAACGAAGGAAGAAGTGGATTACCACAAAGATCAGGAAGGCGTTCAACGGTTCCGGCGTTATTTAATGGAAAGTGACGTACTTAGTGAGGATTTGGATCGCGCCTTGCAAGAGAATATTGCCAAAGAAGTGAATGAAGCCACAAAATACGCTGAAAAATCACCATTTCCGGCTCCGGAGGATGTACTTCGGCATGTGTACGCGGAAGATGGGGGTGATGTTTGAGATGCCGATCATAACCTACTTGGAAGCTATTCGTTCAGCGATGTCGGAGGAAATGCAGCGGGATGATAACGTTTTTGTATTAGGTGAAGATATCGGAAAAGGGGGTGTCCTGAACGCCACGAAAGGCATGCGCGATAAATTCGGCGAGCTGCGGGTGCTCGATACGCCGCTTTCTGAATCAGCCATCGTAGGCGTCGCAATTGGGGCGGCGATGGTCGGTATGAGGCCGATTGCAGAAATTCAATTTGCCGATTTCATATTTCCAGCAGCCAATCAAATCATTAGCGAAGCTGCCAAGATTCGTTATCGCTCCAATAATGACTGGCATTGCCCGATTGTCATTCGTGCACCTTACGGCGCCACAGGCGGCGGGGGGTTGTATCATTCACAATGTCCCGAATCGGTGTTTTTTGGGACGCCGGGCCTCAAAATTGTCGCTCCGTCCACAGCTTATGACGCCAAGGGATTATTGAAAGCAGCAATTCGTGACGACGATCCGGTTCTCTTTTTCGAGCATAAAAAATGTTATCTCTCCGTATCGGACGAAGTTCCCGCGGATGATTATACCGTCCCCATCGGTAAAGCAATAACCCGACGTGAAGGTACGGATATTACGGTCATTGCTTACGGTTTATCCGTTCAATATGCCATGAAAGCAGCGGCTGAACTGGAGTTAGAGGGCATCGGTACAGAGCTTCTTGATCTGCGAACACTGCATCCTCTTGACAAACCGGCTATTTTTGAAGCTGCAGCGAAAACAGGAAAAGTTCTAATTGTCCACGAGGATAACAAAACTGGTGGTATTGGTGCAGAGATATCGGCTATGTTGGCTGAACACCTCTTGTATGAGCTGGATGCTCCCATCATGCGTTGCGCACCGCCCGACGTTCCCCCAGTCGGGATGGCGCCGACGCTGGAGAAATATTACCTGCCGAGTGTAGATACCGTGAAGGATGCGATGCGCCAGTTAGCGGAATTGTAGAGGAGGGTAGCTATGTCGCAAAACGAGGAATCAGGTGCAACCCTCTCAGGCGATCAACTGCTTGCTATCAGCCCGATGCGACAAGCAATTGCTTCCCGCATGCAGCAAAGTGTCACCGAAATTCCCCATGCCTGGCTGATGATCGAAGTTGATGTTACTAATCTCGTCAACTTGCGGCAAAAGCTGAAGGAAACCTTCTTGTTGAAAGAAGGCTTGCCGCTTACAATCTCACCTTTTGTAATCAAAGGGATTGTGAATGCTTTAAAGGAGTTCCCGCTAATCAACGCATCATGGACCCCGGAAGGTATTGCTGTCAAAAGACATATTCATGTTTCCGTCGCAGTTGGCTCTGAGGACGCTGTGATTACGCCTGTCCTCCATCATGCGGACCGCAAATCCATAGCTGGCTTGGCGTTTGAGCTGTTTGATTTACTCAAGCGGGCAAAGGCGGGCACTTTACGAATGGCGGATATGCAAGGCGGTACGTTTACTTTTCATAATACCGGAACCATTGGGTCGATGCTTTCTTATCCCATTATTCAGCAACCGCAAGCGGCTAATCTTACCTTTGAGAATATTGTTCGGAAACCCGTTGTGATTCAAGAAATGATTGCCATCCGATCCATGGTCTCAATCTGCCTTTCGTTTGATCACCGTATTCTCGATGGGATGATTTGCGGTCGATTTTTGCAGCGCGTCAAGTATTATTTAGAAAAATATGATATGGAAACTATGATCTACTGAGGCTTTTCACCTTAGGAGGATTAATGCATGAAGGAAAGTGTCATTGTTGGAGGTGCCCGCACACCTTTTGGGAAAATTGGCGGCGGCTTAAAGGATGTCTCGGCAGTCGAACTTGGCGGTACTGCAATTCGGGAGGCGATGCAGCGTTCTTCTCTTGAGCCGTCTGTGATTGAGGCTGTCATTATGGGCATGGTCCTGCAAGGGGGAGCAGGGCAAAATCCCGCGCGTCAGGCTGCGCGTTTGGCGGGTCTAGAGTGGCGTGTAACGGCAGAAACGATCAATAAGGTATGCGCATCGGGTCTGCGAAGTGTCACACTTGCTGATCAAATGATCCGTTCCGGCGATGCCGAATGCATGATTGCCGGTGGAATGGAGAGCATGAGCAGTGCCCCATTCTTGCTGCCAAGCACCCGCTGGGGGGCGCGGATGGGGAATCAGACGACCATTGACTTAATGATTCACGATGGTTTGCTCTGCCCATTTGAACATGTCCAAATGTTCGTTCATGGCAGCGATGTAGCCAGAGAATTCGGCTTAAGTCGTGAGCGGCAGGACGAATGGGCTCTTCGCAGTCATGTTTTGGCGATTGAGGCGAGGAGAAAAGGTTACTCAGCGGAAGAAATTGTGCCTATTGTTGTGCAATCAAAGCATGGAACAAAGCTGGTCGATGAAGACGAAGGTCCGCGAACGGATACAAGTTTGGAGAAACTTGCTGCGTTGCCGGCACTGGTGAAAGGCGGAACGATCACGGCGGGAAACGCCCCTGGCGTTAACGACGGGGCGGCGGCGATGGTCGTGATGTCAAAGGAGAAGGCAGCAGCTCACGGTGTGACCCCGCTTGCCACGATTGTCGGGTCGGCGAATGTTGGCGAGAAGGCGCCGTACATTGCGACAACGCCTGCGTTAGCGATTCAGAAGCTGTTGCGGCAAACAGGCATCACGCTGGATCAAATCAGCCGGTTTGAAGTGAACGAAGCCTTCGCTGCGGTCTTGCTGACCAGTGAACAAATGCTTGGATGGAATCCGGAACTTGTTAACGTGGGAGGGGGGGCCATCGCGCTCGGCCATCCTATTGGAGCAAGCGGTGCACGGATTCTGCTCACCTTAATCCATGAGCTACGAAGAAGCGGTGGCGGATACGGAATTGCCGCAATTTGCAGCGGGGCTGCGCAAGGTGATGCCATTCTCATTCGGGTGGATGGATGAAGAGGTTGGAGGGAGCGGGACGATGAACATACAGACCATCATGGTCATTGGCGCTGGACAAATGGGGAGCGGGATCGCACAGGTGGCTGCTGCTGCAGGCTTCCGGGTGCTGCTGCACGACTCATCCTCGGAATTTCTGAACAGGGGCATGCAGGCGATCAACAAACAGTTAAGCCGAAATGTTGAAAAAGGCAAACTGACCCCGGAAGGCATGGCGGAGATTGTTAGCCGCATACAACCAACTGAGTTTGTAGAGCACGCGGAGCAAGCAGATTTCGTTATCGAAGCCATATCTGAAAATATGGCGTTGAAGGTCTTGCTGTTCCATAGGCTGGATAGTCTTTGTCCGCCTCATACGATTTTGGCGACGAATACGTCATCACTTCCTATTTCGGAAATTGCAGCTGTTACGGGACGTCCGGAACAAATTATCGGGATGCATTTTATGAATCCAGTGCCGGTCATGCCTCTCGTAGAAGTGATTCGAGGGTTGGAGACATCGCAGGAAGTGTTCGAGGTTGTTTACGGGCTGAGTCAGCGAATGGGAAAAACACCCGTTGAAGTGAACGATTTCCCCGGCTTTGTTTCTAACCGGATCTTGATGCCGATGATTAATGAAGCCATTTTCACCGTATATGAAGGTGTAGCCTCTATTGAATCCGTGGATAAAGTGATGAAACTCGGCATGAATCATCCGATGGGACCGCTGGAGCTCGCGGATTTCATTGGACTAGATACGTGTCTTTCGATCATGGAAATTCTCTATGATGGTTTTAAAGATTCCAAGTATCGGCCTTGTCCACTGCTGCGTAAATATGTGAAAGCGGGGAGATTAGGGCGTAAATCGGGGCAGGGATTTTACTCTTACCAAGAATGAATGGTGGAGAGAAGTGTGCGTTGGGTAGGAACTACAGGGCGTTATTTGCGCTGAACTAGAGTGTTTTAACCCTGTAGTTCCTGTTGCGTTATTTAGTGTTTACACGGGAACAAATGTTTGGTATTATGTGGATATTAATTCCAAATTAAGGGGATGAGTGAAATGGGACGAGTTGTCTTATTTGAAATGAATAGTCAAGATCCTGAGCGTGCGGCGAATTTCTATTCTACTGTTTTTGGTTGGGAAATCGGCGCATCCAATTGGGGTTACCTTCCAGTGACAACAGGAAATGAGGACAAGCCTGGCATTCATGGCGGAATTTCTAAGGGACCAAGCGATTATCCTCATGGTATTAGAATTCAAATTCAAGTTGATAACATAGATGAAGCTATACATAACTCTGTAGAAATGGGAGCTCAAGTTGTTAGAGAGAAGATGGAATTTGATAACTTCTATCTTGCTTATTTAGTTGATCCTGTAGGAAATGGAATCGGTTTGATTCAGAATAAGTAGGATGGATCTGACGTTTTGTTTGTTTTGGGAATGACTGGTGTTTATTGGCATACCCCCGTAGAATGGCTTGGCAATGCGAACAAGTATACAGATGCAGTTAGTCATAATCATTTTAAATAAACACGCTACTAGGGGCATCGTCTAATAAACAGCGAGAAGGAGCGAGTCATGTTAAAGAGATTGGAAGAACTGTTTGGTGTAGATTTGGGCACCTGTAATACGCTAATTTACCAGCAAAAAAAAGGTATTGTTCTGCAAGAGCCGTCCGTAGTCGCCATTCAAACAGATACAGGGGAAATCAAAGCTATTGGCCAAGAAGCCTATGATATGATTGGGAGAACTCCAGCTAATGTGGAAGTCATTTATCCGTTAAAAGATGGCGTCATTGCTAATTTTGATATGACCTTAGCGATGCTTAAATATTTTATTGGCAAAATTAGAAAAGGATACAATTGGTTCCGGAGCTTTCACGTTTTGATTTCCGTGCCATGCGGTATTACGAATGTGCAAAAGCGGGCCGTTGAAGAGATGATCGTTCATAAAGGAGCGAGGCGGTCAACAACGGTAGAAGAGCCGCTGGCCGCAGCGATGGGAGCAGGACTTCCTGTCGAAGAACCCATAGGCAGCATGGTCCTTGATATTGGCGGAGGAACGAGCCAAGTTGCGATTATCTCACTTGGCGGCATTGTTGTAAGTGAGGCAATTCGCCGTGGAGGCATGTCGATTGATCAGGATATTATTGAATATGTGAAACGTGCCTACAATATGGTTATTGGTGAGCGAACGGCAGAGGAAATCAAGAAGAACGTCGCAACGGTCGTGAAACCTGTGAAGGAAATCACGATGGACATTCGGGGGCGTGACTTGATGGAAGGTTTGCCACGTAGCATTACGATCTCTTCGACGGAGATTTATGAGATTTTTGATGATTTTATGATTTCAATTGTGGAGTGCATACGGCTTGCCATGGAGAAATGCCCTCCAGAGCTCGCTGGCGACGTTATGGAGCAAGGCATTCTGCTTTGCGGTGGCGGCGCTTTACTGGAAGGACTGGACAAGCGTCTACAACAAGAATTAGGTGTACCTGTGTATCTAGCGGAACATCCGATGGCATGTATTGCTCAAGGGACGGGGAAAATGCTAAACTTCAATGGGGCGATAATTGAACGATCTGCCAAACGGATGACAAAGTCTGACAAGTTGATGACAGAGAATCAAGAGAGCGTCCAATAAAGGAGGCTTAACCATTGAAGTTTAGAGCGGTATCTGAGCAAACAAAAATGAATTATATGATGTGGAGTATTAGAAAAGAGATTGTCAAAGAAAATGCGTATTTGAATTCTCTACCCTATGATCCCTCACCCATTATGGAGATCGTCAAACAACACCTGGATGCATGGGATCCTATCGGACTGCTGGACATGCATGGTCTTGAAGACGAATATGAAGGTGAAGCGCGAACGCTAACAATTTATATAACGAAACAAGTTTCAGATTTAGATGCGCACAGCTTTAGCCAAGCCATCAATCAGCTATTTCGCACTTCATTCGGCGAAGAGTATCAACACCAGGATACTTCGGTTGAAATTGCATCTGCAATCCTTCAATCTCTCCGATCCAATTCAATTTTAGCGTAAGGCTTGAAGCAAGTTAGGCACCAAGGTTGGTGCCTTTTTTGTGTTAAGAGGGACTTGCCATGGTTGCATTAACAAGCATTTTATAAGAGAATAGAGCGAGGTATAGAGAAATGGGGTGTCATCGTGAGCGAAATGCTGAACAAATATTGTGCCAAGTTATTTGGCAAAACGGGTTTTATCATTGAAATTGGCGTCATCAAAAAAGTAACGAACCGGACCATCCACGTGGATTGGGGAACGAAGACGTGGATCTATCAGAATAAAGATTTTAAATGGATCCCGTTAGACAAAGAAGAATTTGAACAAAGATATAAGAAACCTAAATTCTCTGAAGGGGCGCTTAACCGTGCGGCTGAATTGGGTTTGAAAATAACTTATAACTAACAGGCAGGCAATATAAATCGAAATGACTTGAATTCCTACGGGGAACTTCAAGTCATTTTTATATGTGCTAGTTTTTAAAATCAAGCTTTATTAGCTCGAACGGCTTGCAGCCACTCGCCTACAATAGATAGAGCTTCTTCCGATTTCACGATCCTGTCATGGTTATGGCCAACTAGAACGCGGACTTTGGCAGGTGTATATTTGTTGTACAAAGGTTCATAGGCGTGGGCATTAAAGACTTCATCTTCTTCACCAACGAGGACGAAAGTAGACGCGTTTAATTGGCGCAAATAGTTCTCATATTGATTATCTAACATGCGGGATACAGCCAATCGATAGCTTAGCTGGCAAGTTTCAGTGCCATGCAGTTTATCCTGAGGCGTGAGTCGTCGATAAACAACGGTATGGTTAAACTTGGTAATGCCAATTGCATTGAGTCCCATCAACAACGTATATTTCGGAATGCTTACTGTAGATTCATTATTGTTGCCGTCTTTGCGAGCAAGTGGAGAATTGGGACTAAGAGCAGAAGAAATAAGCAAATAGGCATGAATATTCGCGTGAATCGGGCGAATTGTTTGCCTCAGAGCCGTAGCTCCACCTGCAGAATGACCGCCAAAGATGATAGTTGCATCCGGATAACAACTTTGGATGTGGTGAATTAAATCTTCGATGTCATCGTCCAGCTGTCCGATATAATCGATGTCGCCTCGGCGAAGCGGATTTTCTCCATAACCGCGTAAATCGGGTAAGAGGACAGTTGCCAAATGTTGTTCGGACATGTATGTACCAAACTCACGTAAATAGAGGCTGGGTTCTGTAATGCCATGCAAAAAAATGAGCACAATATCGGAAGGTCCTTTGAAATGCCGGTAAGGCAGTTTAGCGCCATCTCGGGCAGTAAACGTTTTATAATCAGTCATATAGCTTGTCATATTTGAGCAGCACTCCAGATGAAGGATTTAATTGGTCAAGGAAGTAATTCCATGTGACATGCTCTACTTCCTTCTCTTGCAATTCCATTGCATAGGCGATTACACATGTTTGATCAAATCCGTTATAGTAAAATAATGAAAAATAAATAGATGAGGTGACGATTATGCGAAAAGTAGCAGCAATCACAGGTGGTGGGCATGGCATTGGACGTGCGATCGCTCTTGCCTTTGCTCAAGCAGGGTTCAGTGTTTCCATAGCGGATATTCATGAAGATGCCGGTTTGGAGACGGTAAAACTCTTGGATTCCTATACAGAACATGTCGTTTTCACGAAGGTTGATGTTTCGAAGGAAGACGAAGTTAGGCAGTGGATGGAGCGCACGGTCTCTGACTTAGGCGGGATTGACGTTCTTGTTAATAATGCAGGGATTATGCATAACGCGGACGTGTTTGATCTCACGAGTGAACAGTTCTTACGGGTCATCTCCGTGAATTTAGGCGGAGCTTTCCTATGTTCGCAAGCCGCGGCACGTGTGATGAAGGCGAAAGGGCAAGGCGGCGCCATCATCAATATCTCGTCAACACGGGCGTATATGTCAGAGCCTAACACAGAGGCCTACTCGGCTTCAAAAGGCGGCATCTCAGCACTGACGCATGCGATGGCTATAAGCTTGGGCGAATATGGCATTCGTGTCAACGCCATTTCACCCGGATGGATTGAGGTTCGGGATTGGCACTATCCGGCTGTCGAAGGCAGCATTGTTCATTCCGAAGTGGATAAAAAACAACATCCGGTAGGCAGAGTAGGCAAACCAGAAGATATTGCCGCTGCTTGTCTCTACCTGGCCGATGAGAAAGCCGGTTTCATTACGGGTCAGAATCTAACCATCGACGGCGGTATGACGGTTAAAATGATTTATGCAGAGGAGTAAGCTTACATAACGATGTATAAACAGCCCTAGACACATTGTCTGGGCTGTTTTCGTCATTTTTTATCTATAATTGCGACGGTACAGCGTGAAATACAAATCAGTTGACTCTTCTCATCGGAGATGCGAATATCCCAAACCATCGTTTTCCGGCCTTTGTGTATAGGTGTGGCAACTGCTGTTACAATGCCATCTCGTTTGCTTTTAAGGTGATTCGCATTAATTTCTAACCCAACCGCCGCATACTTTTCTTTATCGACGATATTAATCTCTGAGGCAATGGAAGCGGCTGTTTCCGCCAATAGAACCGAGGCTCCGCCATGCAGGATACCGGCAGGCTGATGGGTGCTAGGTCCGACCGGCATGGACATGACAACTCGATCAGGCGCCAATTCCACGAAGTCGATGCCAAGCGATTGAATAGCTGTATGCAAACTTCGTTCTTTCATAAAGGTGATAAATTGGTCTTTATCCATTCCATACGACCGGTAAATTTGTTCTGCTACAATCATTAGCCATATCTCCTTTCAGAGTTCTTACTTTCTAGTATACGTGTCGTGATGCAGCCAGTAGAAGGAAAACTTTCTATGGTGAAAGGATAACAATTCCCGGATAGGAAATTCTAATTGCAACAACACGAAGGGGTTGGCAGCATGCAGATTGAAAATGAGATGTGGATGCAATTTCAAGCGGATGAACAGGCGGAAAACGCCGAAACCAATCATGAATATGATTTAATTCGAGCATATGCGGATCAGTTAAATGGAGAAGTTGAAGTGGGTGAAGAGGAATAAAGTCAGCAAATAAAGGGATGAAATGCCGCAGTCAATGTGGCATTTTTTTTATTTACAATGTTTTTAGCAGTTGACAAAAAGCTGCCCGAAGGCGTTATATGGAATGTAATTATAGATGCCACAACGAGCTAGAGGGGGCCGTACATGTTCTACTCGCTAAAAAACCGATTGATCGTTTTTTTCGTCGTCTTGTTGTTCGTCTCGTTCGGGACGATGTCGTACTTGTTTTTTACGGAGTCACGATCCATTATACGGTCCTATATCGAATCGTCCGCTTTCGAAAAAATGGACGAATACGGGTCATTCGTCAACATGGCGTTGGTTCAGATCTACGATGTTTCATCCATTGTTTTTAACAGTTCGACGGTGAAAAACTGGGACAATACCCTGTCAGATCCTGCATTGCCGGCAGGTGAAAAAATGCTGGCAAACATTAATCTCAGCCAGTTTCTAACCCAAACCACTAATAATTATTCGATTGTTTCGTCGGTGACGGTGTATCGGCAGGAGGGCTTGTGGATCACGGCGGACAATCAAATGATGAACGATTCGTCGTTCAAGAAGGAAGCTTGGTACGATCGTTTTAAAACGAGAGGCATTCAATGGGTGTCTGCTCATAAAGATCCGATTGAACTGAATCGTTCGAAAACGTTTGACGTACTCAGTTTATTGCTCCCAATCGGCACATTCGAGCCCTTGCAATCCAGAAATATGATGAAGATTAATGTCAGCTCTCAATTTTTCCTTGAGCCTTTAAGTCGGATTCATTTAGGTGAAAAAGGTACGATTTTCCTGCTGGATGGTCAAGGGGAATCCGTTCTCGGACAGCACGAATACGACTCTCACCCCGAGGCTGCCAAACAAATGGAAACAATTCGCAACAGCACGCAGCAGAACGGTGTTATTTATCTGGAGAATGAAGCTGGCGCTAAGGATATTATGGTTTATAAAAAGCTGAAGCTTAACAATTGGCTGTTGGTTGGCATTGTCCCTGAAGTTGATTTGTACGGCAAGTTGTACAAGCTGCGCACAAGTCTCCTGATCTTCGGTTCCTTGCTGCTGGTAGGGGCAATTATTGCGGCAATTTGGCTTTCGCATGGTATTTCGAAACCGCTCTCACGGCTGGCATCCGGCATGCGTTATGTTCAGATGGGCGATTTTGACGGCGCTGAGAATCGAATCCCTGAGGGCGAAAAGGTGCGCAATGAAGTCAGTTATGTCACGGCAACGTTTCGAAACATGGTCAGTCGGCTCCGGTATCATATCAAAACGGAATTTGAGCTAAAGCTGTTGAAGCAGCAGGCGGAATATAAAGCTTTGCTGATGCAAATTAATCCGCATTTTTTATTTAATACGCTCGAATTATTAAGCAGTTTGGCTATGCAGCATCGTACACAGGATACCGTGAAGGTCATAGAAGCGTTGGGGAAAATGATGCGTTTTTCCTTGAAAATCAGCAACGATTTAACGCCACTTGAAGAGGAACTGAAATATGTCCGCCATTATGCTTCCATTTTACAAATTCGTTTTGCCGATAGACTGCATCTCTCAATGGAAGAAGAGGAGTCGCTTCGTCAATGTGTTATTCCTAAGTTTATTTTGCAACCGCTGATTGAAAACGCTGTAAAATACAGCTTTAAAGAGCAGGCTGAAGCGAAAGTAGTTGTTAGAGTACAACGTGAAGATCAGCGCTTAATTCTCACCGTTGCTGATAACGGCACGGGAATATCGTTGGACCTATACCAGCAGCTGCGCGCTGAGTCTTTGACTTCTCATTTTGACCATATTTTGAAAACAAGGTCGGAGCAAATCGGTTTGCGCAATGTTTTGGCCAGATGCCAACTCTACTACGGCAATTTGTTCGAGTTCGAAATTACGCCGGGTGAGTTGGCAGGCACAAGTATCTCACTGAGTTTACCTATTCAAGGAGGGAGCCTAGATGTATAAAGTGCTTATTGTCGATGATGAACCGGAAATCCGCCTTGGCTTGAAGCTTAAGGTTGACTGGGAACGCTTAGGCTTGAACATTGCAGGTGAGGCAGGCAACGGAGCTGAAGCCATGGAGTGGCTGACACAGCATCCTGCTGATGTGGTCATCACGGATATGAATATGCCCGTCATGAACGGAGTGTCCTTTTTGGAAGCTTGCTACGAACAGTATCCCGCCTTGCGGTTGATTGTTATTACAGGTTATGAGGATTTTCATTATGCCAAAGCGGCGATTCGCAATCAAGCAAGGAATTATTTGCTCAAGCCTGTGACCCAAGATGAACTAACTGAAACGCTGGTCAAAATTATTCAGGAGCTGGATGGATTAAGGAATGAACGTGACCAACAAGCCATGATGCAGTGGCGGCTCTCGCAATATTACAAGGAAATGAAAGAACATTTTCTTGTTCATCTTGTCAAAGAAGAGGTGGAACGGGAGTCCGTACTGCGGGAAAGAGCCAAGTGGTTTCAACTGGATGCATGGGAAAGCCGACAAGTGCGTTTCGTTACTGCAGGTTTAATAGAGCGCCACACGATGCAGCAGGAACGTTCACCTGACAAATTGCGATTGCCTTTCGAAATGCTCTGCAGAGAAGCGGCAGACAATTCAAAGGGTCTGTATCATGTGTTTCGCGATGCGAATTATGCGGGATTGATGCATTTCGTTACCGCCACTGAGGAAGGAGAATTGGGAACTTTCGTTCAAAACTTACGTCAAGCCGTAACCGATCATTTGGGATTCGAGCCTGCGATTGGTATAGGTCAGGCGGTGACTGGCCTAAGACAATGGAAGGATGGTTATTTATCTGCATTATTGGCTTGGAATTTGAAAGGGAATCATGGTTCGAATGTCATTCAGCAGCATGGCGCCATGGAGGTCGTTCTTTCGGAGGAAACGACGAAGGTGCTGCAGCGCTATGTGACGCGAGGCGATTTGGTCGCGTTTGAGCAAGCGGTTTACAAAGAGCTGAGTGCCTCTTTTACCGCTTCGCAAGCTCGCTTTGTGAAACTTATTTTTCAGTTATATCTGATGCTGGATACGATGGCCTTTACGGCCGGCATTGCCTTAGAGAGCAGTGAACAACTGTGGCTTCGTCCTGAGCAGGTATGGGGTTTTGATACGGCAGCCAAGGCTCAGCAATTTCTGAATAAACTGGCTGTGAAAATCATGGGAGGGCCGGAAAAAGACTCTCTGGATGCCGATCATTCCATGATTCAGGCTGCCAAGCAATTTATTCAAGACAATTATATGTATGATCTGAATTTAACCATGTTAGCCGAACGTTTTAATTATAATTCCTCCTATTTCTCCGAGATGTTCAAAGCCAAAGTCGGCAAAACGTTTATTCAATACATTACGGATGTGCGGATGGGGAAAGCTGTACAGCTGCTAGAGGAGACGATGCTCAGTCTGTGGGATATTGCAGAGCTGACGGGCTTTTCGAATGCGAGTTATTTTAGTTCGAAATTTAAGCGGATGTACGGGATTTCGCCATCCGATTATCGAGTGCGCCTCAAATCACCTGAAAAATTTGATAATCAAGTACCGAAGAAATAGCATTCAAAGGAGCGCCGTAAATCCTTATGATGATCCTAATGGGGGCACATCGCCACCCGAAACGATCACGAAGGAGGAGGGCGCTCATGTCATCTCTACGAAAATCCGCCCTTTCGAGGCAAAATCGTACGGCTTATTTATTTTTATTGCCATGGCTGGTCGGATTCTTCTGTTTAACCTTAGGACCAATGGTGGGTTCGCTGTATCTGTCGTTCACGAAATTCAATTTACTGAACAGGCCCAGGTGGCTAGGACTGGACAATTATGTACAAATCTTTAAGGAAGACGACTCCTTTCTGCATTCGATGGGACTAACGTTCCAATATGCCTTGCTGTCCGTGCCTCTTCGATTGATATTTGCCTTATTGGTGGCAATGGCGCTGAATAAAGGAATTCGAGCGCTAGGCGTTTACCGCACCGTCTACTATATCCCTTCTCTGCTTGGGGGAAGCGTTGCGATTGCCATCGTATGGCGTAAAATATTCGATGGAGATGGATTGTTCAACCAATTTTTGAGCTTGTTTGGCATAGAGGGGCCGGCTTGGGTAGCACATCCGGATTATATCTTATCCACGATCATTACTCTGTCGGTGTGGCAGTTTGGATCTGCGATGGTTATCTTTTTGGCAGGACTGAAGCAAGTGCCTGCAGATCTGTATGAAGCCTCGCAAGTGGATGGTGCAGGAAAGATCAGGCAGTTTTTTCAGATCACACTGCCGCTGTTGTCGCCAGTTATCTTTTTTAACCTCGTCATGAGCATTATTAACTCTTTCCAGGTGTTTACACCTGGTTATGTGATCGGTGACGGGCGTGGAGGCCCGGTTAACTCAACCCTATTTTATACACTGTATCTGTATTTAAAAGGATTTGCGTTCTTCGATATGGGGTATGCGTCTGCGCTTGCGTGGATCATGGTAGTTGTGATTGGCGTATTAACGGCCGTTGTGTTCCTGACCTCAAAGTATTGGGTATTTTACGGCGATGGCAAGGATGAAAGGGGATGATGCAATGACTGTGAACAGGAACTATACAAAATTACTTAAACATTTGTTGATTATCGCTTTTGGCTTGCTGATGCTGTATCCCGTCTTGTGGCTGCTCAGCGCGTCGTTTAAACCGAATCAGCTCATATTCTCAAATACAAGCCTTTGGCCATCAACATTTACATTCGATAATTATATTAACGGCTGGAAAGGGCTGCAGGGAACGACGTTCGGCCGGTTTTTCCTGAATTCCGCGCAAATTTCGGTACTTTCAGTTCTTGGAAACATCATTACGTGCTCATTCGCTGCTTATGCTTTTGCCCGTTTGGAATTCAGATTCAAAAAGCTTTGGTTCAGTCTTATGCTGGTGACGATCATGCTGCCTTACCATGTCACTTTAGTCCCGCAGTACATTATTTATAACAAATTTGAGTGGATTAACACGTACCTGCCGCTGATCGTACCCAAATGGCTGGCTCATGATTCTTTCTTCATCCTGCTTATGGTGCAGTTCATCCGAGGTATTCCGAAAGAGCTGGATGAGAGTGCAACGATTGACGGATGTGGACAAGGTCAAATCTATTTTCGGATTATGATGCCGCTGCTGGTGCCGGCATTAATTACAACTGCCATTTTCACCTTTATCTGGACGTGGGACGACTTCTTCTCGCAAATGATTTATTTGAACAACATCAAATTGTTCACTGTTCAACTTGGGATCCGCTCTTTGTTTGATCCTTCCGGGGAATCAGATTGGGGTGCGCTGCTGGCGATGTCTGTGCTTTCACTGGTACCGATCATGACGATTTTCCTATCTTTCCAGAAATATTTCTTGGAAGGCATTGCGACTACGGGTTTGAAATAACCCGAAAAATTGAGTAGTCAACACCCGAAGAAATGACATTCTATGTCCATTAAAAATGCTTTACGATCAGGGTATCAACGATCATAACATGAAAAGCAGGGGGAATTATCTATGAAAAAACAGTTGATCATGACAACGTTGGCCATGTTGATGGCCGTGACAACGGCTTGCTCCTCAGGAACAGGCACAGGTACAAGCAGCGGCACAACAAGCGCTCCAGCGGCAAGTACGGCAAGCGGAGCTGCGAAAACAGAGCCGGTTGAGCTAAGGCTGATGTGGTGGGGCGATCAAAAACGGGCAGATCGCACGAATGAAGCGCTGCGCAAGTTCGAAGAGAAAAATCCGAATATCAAAATTGTTGGTGAGTTCGCGCCAAGCTCCGGTTATTTCGATAAGCTCAACACGCAACTCGCTTCCGGAACAGCGCCCGATGCATTTTTCCTTGGCGGGAACGTCGTTGATTATGCCAATAAAAACGTTTTGTTGGAGATGGACCCTTATGTAGGCAAGGAACTTGACCTTAGTGATATGGATAAATCCATGATTCAGTACGGGACATTCAAAGGCAAGCTACTACATGTCTCTGCGGGAGCGAATGCAAGGGGGATTGTTGTCAATACGGAGTTGTTCAAAAAAGCTGGAATCCCCGTTCCAAAAGACGGTTGGACGTGGGAAGAATTTGGAAAAACCAGCAAGGAAATTTCGGATAAGTTGGGCAAGGATGTATTCGGCACCTACAATTTCACTGTCGATGGCATGGATATCTACTTGAAGCAGAGAGGCAAGATGCTTTACGACATGGATAACGCGAAGCTTGGCTTTGAGCAGCAGGACGCGGAAGAGTGGTTCGGCTTATGGGATTCCATGACCAAAGCTGGCGGCGTTGTTACACCGGCGCTGCAAGTGTCAAACCCTCCGTCGGATACGAGCAAATCACTTGTTGTTACCGGCAAAGTGGCGATGAGTCTGCTAGCTTCCAATCAGCTTGGCGCTCATCAAAACTTGATTCCCGATAAGCTGGAATTAGTCCAACTACCTCGCGGACCGAAAGGTACCGGAGTCGTATTCGAATCCAGCCAAGGCTTGTCCGGTTATGCCAAAACGAAGCATCCGAAAGAAGTGGCGATGCTCATGAATTACTGGATTAACGATCCGGATGCAGCGAAAATTTTGGGCAATGACCGCGGTGTTCCTGTTACATCCAAAATGCGTGAGCTGTTGAAGAAGGATGCGAATCCCGTTGATCAAGTCATCTATGATTATACGAGCCGTGTCTCTGCAGCAACGAACAAAGAACCGTTCGCTGTGAGCTACAACCCTCCTGGCAACACGGAGTATACGAAATTAATTGAAACAACCGTACAGGAAATCGGGTTTGGCAAAAAAGATGTGAAAAAAGGCGTGGCCGATTTCTATACCGGTACAGTCAAAATTTTCAACAATAACAAATAAGAAATCCGCTTGCGGGAGAAAAGACTGCCACTGGCAGTCTTTTTCTTATCTACTCATGAGCATGCTGGAACTTTTAAATGAGATAAGAAGAGAGGCTGAAACAGATGAGAGAAGATATGCTTATGAAGCTGCGTGGGATTCAAACGGAGGAAAAGATCGGTGAGCTGAAAAAAGCTTCCGATGTTCAAGTCGTGAAAGAATGGGTACAGCATGGCGTTAAATTTGCCGCCTCCTCCGATAAATTTGAGAGCGTCTACTACGAGGCGCTGCGTAAACTGTTGGATTGCGTGGTGCCAACTCTGGGCGACAAGCCAATTTTACATGAAGGCGGCATCTATTTGGGTTGTTGGTTGGAAAGCACCGGAACCATTAATGCCGAGCTGCTTTCACGATTCCTACCGTCCGTGTCGCAAACGACCTATGAAATGTTCGCTGACAACCAGCGCGAAGATGGTTTAATTCCGTATAAGTTGACCGAGACTGGCCCATCGTATAGGCAAATTCAACTGGTGACACCGCTTGCGCGAAGTGTGTGGAATCATTATCAACTAAATGGGAAGGATCAGACATTTCTGCGTAAAATGTACACGGCCATGCAGCGCTATGACGAGTGGCTTGCTACTTATCGCGATACGCGCGGTACAGGTGCCGTGGAAGCGTTCTGTACGTTCGATACGGGACATGACTTGTCGCCGCGCTTCTGGCATGTACCGGACACACCGCATAGGAATGATCCGCGCGTGTACAACCCGGATTCTCCGATTCTGCCTTTCCTTGCACCGGATTTAACGGCAAATGTGTATTGTCAGCGCCTTTATTTGGCGAAAATGGCGGAAGAGTTAGGGGAAAGCGGTGAGTTTTGGCGGGAGAAAGCAGCTACGAGCTTAAATCGTTTATTCCAATACTGCTTTGATGAGGCGGATCAGTTCTTCTATGATCGGGATAAAAATGACGAGCTGGTCCGCGTTCAATCGGATATCCTTCTGCGTGTGTTAGCTTGCGAAGTTGGGGATCAAGCATTTTTCGATCAAGCGCTGCGGAAATATCTGCTCAATACGCGCAAGTTCTTTGCCAAGTATCCCTTTACCTCAATCGCGATGGATGATCCTCGATTTGATCCTTTTTCATCGTATAACAGTTGGGCAGGGCCTTCCAATTTTCTCAGCCTGATCCGCGCGCCGCATGCCTTTGAACATCACGGCCGATTCGTTGAGCTAACGTATGTGTTGTATCCCATCATGGCGGCCTTCAATAAAATGACGCGTTTCTCTCAAGCGCTTAGTCCGTGGACAGGCGAAGAGGGTTTTACGCAAACCTACTCACCGGCCATTTTGTGCGTATTGGATTATGTTGAACGGCTTTGTGGGATTATGCCTAGACCGGAAAGTGAACTTTGGTTTACAGGGCTGCTTCCGTACGCCGTCGACCACGGAGAAGAAATCGCTGAGGCTACGGCCTATAGTCGCTCAGTAGACGGCGTTATTTTTGAACTGGTGAATACGTTGGAGCAATCGATTGTTTATCGGGATGGGAAGTTGCTCCTGCAATTTCCGAATGGACTAAGAGCCGTGACGGATCGAGAAGGAAAGCTGAAATTTTTCATCGGGATGAGCGTTCGAACGGTAGAAGGGATCGTTTCTTATGATGGGCATGAGTGGCCTGTAAATGTAAAAGGAAATGAGAGAATTGATTTGAAGAATGGCACAGAGCTGGAAAAGTTAGAGGCTGATAGGGGAGTAATCGCACCGACATATCGTTAGTTCTATGTAAATAACCAAGTATAACCTCTCATCGATTAACAAATAATACCGTTGTTATGAGAAGGAGGGTATCCAAGCTATGGTTGGAAATCGAAGCAAGCGAGGCATCGTTCTGTTAGCCGTCCTGTTGGTTATGCTTGCTGCCTCAGGGTGCGGGAAACAGGAAACGGTCAAAGTCGGCATTGAGCAAAACTTCCGTCCGTTCACGTATATGGAAAACGGGGATAAGAAGGGCTTCGAGGTCGATTTGTGGCAAGCAATTGCGAAAAAAGCGGATATTAAGTATGAACTCGTTCCCATGGAGCATGGAGAACTCATCAAGAGCGTCAAATCCGGCTCGGTAGATCTGGCGATTGCCGGGATGACGGTCAGCAATGCCCGCAAGAACAATTTTGATTACTCCAGTCCTTATTTTCAAACAGGGCTGGTCGTCTTGACATCTACCGACAATGGTGTCATTAAAAGCAAGGAGGATTTAGCTCAGAAAGTGGTGGCAACCAAGAACGGATCGACTGCGTTTAACTATGCAGGTGAAATTCAAGGAGCAAAAATACGGAGCTATTCCAATGTCGCTGATGTCTACAACGAATTAAAAAACAATACGGTGGATGCCGCCATTTTTGATGAGCGTAACGCCCATGATTTTCTGCAGGACAAAGCGCAAGGACAAGTGAAAATGGTTGGAGAAACGTTTAACAAAGAGCGATACGCCGTCGTTGGGAAGAAACGTAATAAATATATCGGCAAAGTGAACAAAGGCATCGAGGCTGTTAGCAAAGACGGAACTTACGAATCGATGTATACGAAGTGGTTTGGCGCTAAGCCGGACCAAATGCCGGATAAAATCAAAAAAGATATGGAGTACGAAATGCAGCATGAAACAGTGAATGGTCGCTAAATAGCGGCCTTTATTGCTTTATAGGCGGCCATTCCGGTTGACATGGAGTATACTCCAGGCGATAAGATTGCTACAAAGGAGGCTTGGTATGGAGCTTACACTTTCGATCTCAGAGCTGTCTGAGAAGACGGGCCTGAGCATAGATACGATACGTTATTATGAGAAAATCGGGGTCTTGCCCTCACCTAATCGTAAAAGCAATGGACAGCGGGAATATACGAGCGGCGACCTGGAACGATTCATTTTCATTACACATCTGAAGCGAACCCATATGCCGTTAAAAGAAATCGACCACTATATTCAGTTCTATATCGATCAAGACTATGAAGGTTGCTATCAAGTTCTTCGTAAACACAAAGAAGACATAGAGATGCAAATGTCTGAAATGAGTATAGCGCTTGAGAAAATGAATTATAAACTAGACAATTTTAAGAGTCTTGTCGCGGAACAAAATGGAAAGCGAAGTTAGCGATCCAGCACTAACTAATATTTTAGGAGAGCCAACGGTTGTCCCTTTCTGAATTTCAGTAATCTCATAGTATAAACTGTAAGATTACTATAATTGGATGGGAAGTGACGAACGATGGGTTTCAGTTTCCGAAACGGCACGGATGCTACTCTCTTTATTTCCTTCGGATACTTTAATTTACTCTGTCGACCAACGACCTTTGTCAAAACCGGCTGGTACAGAGTGGACCCTGGGCAAACGAGACAAGTGTGGAGTGGGTTCGTTGGCGGGCAAACGTTTTATTATTACGCTGAAGATGCGTTCGGACGCCGCTGGGCAGGGCAATTCTTCACACAGGTTCCTTCGACACCGTATCGCTGGTGCTGGGACACAGGTTGTTCCACCTGCCGAACTGTCGGTTTTAGGGGAATTAGGCTCGGTTTGCTTGTTGCCAATTTCACACTCACATTAACCGCAATTCGTAGCGCGAGCAAATCTACTGGTCCTGTAGCCTTGCCATCTAGAGGCATTTCATCACTGAGAAAAATTCCTACAGGCATGCCTGGAAAAAAACAAGTTGGCAGACCCCTTCTGGGAGGCCGCACGTCAAATCGTTTGTGGTTGCCAAAAAAATAGTCAAACTTCACATCCGCCCCTCCGGCGGATGTATTATTTTCATGGGCATCGAGAGGATCGTCAACTTTTTTCGCGAATAATGCTAATAGAGATGCATAGAGAGTACTCAGGCCTCAGATTGACGTAAAGGAAGTGCTATGTAATGAAAGTGACTGTATTAGGCTGCGGAAGATGGGGATCTTTTTTGTCTTGGTATGCTAATCAACAAGGACATGATGTTACATTATGGGGAAGAGAGGCTTCCCGCAATTATCAGAAGCTGTTGCAGACGAGAACAAATGATTATTTACTGTTACCACAACCTATTCAGTTGACGAATAGCTTGGAAGAAGCCGCTGCATTTGCTGAACTTATCTTTATTGCGATTAGCGCTCAAGAACTTAGAGGGTTTGCCAAGCAGCTTAATTCGTTGAACCTTTCAGACAAGACATTTGTTCTGTGTATGAAAGGTCTTGAGGAAAATTCCGGGGAAAGGCTAACAAGTGTTATTAAGCAAGAAATTCAGCAGCCTGTCCATGTTGCCATCTGGGTCGGCCCAGGTCATGTGCAAGACTTCGTGCAGGACATTCCGAACTGTATGGTGATTGATTCGGACGACAGTCAAGTTACGAAGTTAATCGTTGATAGCTTGGGAAGCGAAACGATCCGCTTTTATTATGGGGAAGATGTATTAGGAAATGAGATTGGTGCGGCTGCGAAAAATGTGATCGGCATTGCGGCAGGCATCTTGGACGGATTAGGCTATTCAAGCTTGAAAGGTGCATTAATGGCTAGGGGGACGAAAGAGATAGCCCGGCTAGTCAAGGCCATGGGCGGGAATGAGTTGACTGTATATGGATTGGGTCATCTCGGTGATTATGAGGCGACGGTGTTTTCCAAACATAGTCATAATCGGCGATTTGGAGAAGCTTTTGTCAAACAAGAGCCCTTTGAGAAATTAGCCGAAGGAGCAGCTACAGTGAAAGCCTTGCTTCATTTGTCAGCCAAGTATGATGTGGAATTGCCCATTTGTCAGGCTGTGAACGCTGTTCTTTGGAAAGCTCAAGATGCGCAAGAACAGATTATGAAGTTATTTATGAGACCTGTCAAATTTGAAACCATTTAAACTACTCTCCATATTTGTGATCTGATTACTACGGAACCGCTTTTGGATGGGAGCCGTGTTCGAGTTGTCGAGTAAGTGGATATAATTATTAGAGACATAATATATATTATGTAAACAAATAGCCAGCTTCACATGATTATGGTCTATGTGAAGCTGGCTATTTCATTGGTTAGAACGATACAGCCGCCGAATATATTGTTGCATAATCAAGTAATCACTTGGATAATTGGCAATAATAAAACAAAAAAGCTTATAATGATACATATTTGTTGTAATGTGCAACACATGAAATCACATTTTTTATAAAGGGGTCTCATTTCAAATGCAAATCAAAGTACTGGCAATCGCTCCATACCCCGGTCTAAAGGGTTTAATAGAGAATATCGCAAAAGAGGATCCGCGGATAAAGATTGATATCGAAGTTGCGGATCTTCATAATGCTCTTCCTATCGTCCAAGCTGCCAAGGGAAAATATGATATCATTTTGAGCCGTGGGGGAACCTCAACACTTATTAAAAGTCATGTAACAACGCCTGTGGTCGATATTCCAGTCTCTGGATACGATATTTTGAGAGTGCTCACATTGGTGAAAAATTCGAATAGCAAGGTAGCCATCATTGGTTTTCCTAATATTTGCCGCGGTGTTGCGGAGGTATCCAGCCTGCTCGATTATGAAATTCCTATCTATTCGGTAGATCGGGCCGATGATGTTCCTGAAGCGCTGCAAAAAGCTTTCGAACAAGATGCCCAAATCGTGCTTGGAGACGTTGTCACCGTGAATACAGCTGAACAAATGGGCTATAACGGCATCCTGATTACCAGCGGACGGGAGTCTGTGCTTGAAGCGCTTGAAGAGGTGAAGCGAATCTATGAGCTCGTCTGGAAAGCCCAGGAGAGCGAACATTTATTTGAGCATATTCTGGAGCACCACCGGACGGGCGTCATGGCAGTCAACGAAAGCGGCGGCATTCTTTATGCCAATGAGGCAGCTGCCTCATTATTAGGTTATAACAGCGCTGTCATACGCGGAATGAATCTTGCCGGCATAGATCCGATATGGAGCCGTTATTTGGAGGAAGCTGGCAAAGGAACAACAAGCGGCGTAAATAAGCAAACAAAATGGTTTCAAAAAAGGCAGGTAAGCATTGAAATCATCGTGCCTTCCAAGCAAAATCGTCTAAGCTACCATTATTTCATTTATTTGTATCCTTCAGAAAATCAACTGAACACCACTGCTACTTACAATTTCCAAATAACGGATCGGATTGCTACTTTTGCCCAGGTGATGGGCTCCAGCAGCGTCATTCTGCAAGCAATCAAACGTGCCAAAGCGATGGCGCAGACGCGCAATCCCATTTGGATATCGGGAGAAGAGGGCAGCGGAAAGCAGTTATTCTGTCAAGCCATTCATTCCGCTAGCGAAAGCGCAGGGGACGCGCTGTACATCATTCCTTGTGAGCAATTATCGGAGGAGGAGCAGGAAGCTGTTTTACTCGGAACGGACGACTATCCGGGGCTGCTTTTCAAAGAATCTGTAGGAACGATTTGTCTGGATAATATCCAGCATGTTAGTCAGCGGCTGCAGCGTAAATTGCTTTCAACGATGACAATAGGTACGAATGTCCGTCTCATTGTCACAACGTCTCACCCGATTAAGCTAATGCTAAAAAAAGAAGAAATGGAGCCATCCTTTGTCCTGGCCTTCATGGATATGTATATCAGCCTGCCGCCTTTGCGCGAAAGATTGGAAGATATTGATGAGATCGCCCGTGTGTTAATCGCGAATTATAACTCGAGGCACGGCAAACAAATCGTTGGCATCAGGCAGGAGGTACTGGAAGAAGATCTCATGCACAAGCTATGGCCAGGAAACATTCATCAACTGAGGATCGTCCTTGAGAGCATGCTTGCTTGTACGAACGGTCATTATATCGGCACGAATGAAGCGAAAGAAGGTTGGCAAAAGGTCAAGGAATCGTTGCAAAATGAAGCAACCAGTCAACTGGCGATGATCAATTTATCAGGAACTTGGGATGAAATTGAGCAGCGTATTCTTTTGGAAATACTAGAAAAAGAAGGGATGAACCAATCGAAAGCCGCGAAACGACTAGGAATTAATCGATCCACCCTTTGGAGAAAGTTGAAAGATGTGTTGCAAATTTAAACGATTAACCCCGTTGTTATCGTGGAACTCCTGATTTATAATCATCACATGAGCAACAAAGTTAATATGTGTTGCAAATTGCAACTGCAGGCTCAACAAAACTTCTTAGGAGGAAGCACATCATGAGAATTAAGGCAGCCATTGATCGGATTCCCGGTGGGATGATGATTGTTCCGCTCATTCTGGGGGCTATTATTACAACATTATTCCCTACAATGGGGAAAACATTTGGTTCTTTCACAGGCGCATTGATGACAGGATCTTTGCCAATTTTAGCTGTGTTCTATGTCTGTATGGGGTCAACCATCAATTTTAAAGCAACCCCTTACATTTTGAAAAAGGGTGGAACCTTGCTTGGAACTAAGATTTTAACCGCAATCGTTGTAGGATTTATAGCGGCTAAGTTTCTAGGCAACGGCATGATAAGCGAGGGCTTTTTTGCCGGCATTTCGGTATTAGCTATCGTAGCGGCCATGAATGATACAAACGGCGGATTGTACATGGCTTTAATGGGGCAATTCGGCAAGAAAGAAGATGTTGGCGCTTACTCTGTCATGAGCTTGGAATCGGGGCCATTCTTTACCATGATTTCATTAGGTATCGCAGGTTTAGCCGCATTTCCATGGCAGACATTCGTTGGTGCGATTTTGCCATTAATCGTTGGTATGATCTTAGGGAATCTAGACAAAGAAATGCGTGAGTTTTTGTCCAAAGCTGTACCTGTCTTAGTTCCTTTCTTTGCTTTTGCTTTGGGAGCAGGGTTGAATCTTCAAACGGTTTGGAAAGCTGGTTTCCTTGGCGTATTGCTTGGTATTGGCGTCGTCGCAGTAACGGGTCTTACTTTGACACTTATTGACCGTTTGATTGGCGGAAACGGCATTGCCGGTATATCGGCCGCTTCGACGGCAGGAAATGCAGCAGGTGTACCGGCCGCAGTAGCCGCGGCGAATGCCGCATATGCTCCGCTCGTACCATCTGCAACTGCATTGGTAGCCTCTTGCGTGATCGTGACAGCCATCCTTGTACCGATCGTAACGGCTTGGTATGCCAAAAAAATTGGAGCTAAGAGTCAAATCAATTAAATCGTTCGAGATTTGCATGGGAGGAACTGCACCATGAAACAAATTGCCATCATTGCAGATGACTTGACCGGAGCTTCCGACTCAGGTGTACAATTTGCAAGAAAAGGGCTGCAAACGCAAGTGTTTTTCGATACTGAGCAAGTATCTAAATCACAACAGACGATGGAGGCTATCGTCATCGATACCGACAGCCGTTCTGTTGCACAAGAGATCGCGTATGCCAGAGTGAAAGAAGCAGCAATTCACATTGATCATGCGTCTTTCCCACATATTTATAAGAAAATGGACTCTACCCTTCGTGGAAATCTGGGAGTTGAAATCGACGCTGTAATGGATGTCATTCCTTACGACTTTGCTGTCGTTACCCCGGCTTTCCCTAAGATTGGCCGTACCACTTTGCAGGGCGTACATTATCTGAACGGCGTTCCAGTCAGTGAAACCGAAATCGCCAATGACCCGAAATGCCCAGTCAAAGAATCCGATTTAGTGAAATTATTTGCTTCGCAATCCAAACGTAAAGTCGGCCTTATTCCTTTAGAAATCCTACATGCAGGAAAAGATCAGGTGCACCTGAACATTCAATCACTTCTTGAAGCAAAATCAGAACTCATCGTTTTTGATGCTGCAACCGAAGAAGATGTTCAGCATATTGCGGAATGGGTTGCCCAAACCAGCTATAAAGTACTATGGGCGGGTTCAGCAGGATTGGCTGATTTCCTGCCTGACGCTTTATCCCTTCCTGTTCATAAAAACGATTCTGCCCCGCAAGTATCAGGCGGGACAAAACCTGTAATGTTAGTCGCAGGAAGCATTTCACAGGTGACTCGCGAGCAAGTGGCCGCTTATAACAGGGATCCGCAAGTCATCGCCGTAGAATTAAATACGGTACAAGCGATTGCTTCCGAAGAAGGTTTAAAGGCAGAGATTGAACGTTGTGGAAAAGAGCTTCAGGCCGCATTACGAAACGGTTTGGATGTTTCTCTATGCGCAAGTTCATCTCCTGAACAAGTTCGATTGACGAAGTCAGCAGGTTTGCAAAGAGGATTAGATTCGACGGAAGTATCCAACGAGATCTCGCATATTCTGGGTGAGATTGCCTCCGAGATTATGGAGAGTATCGAGCTACAAGGGGTTATTTTAACAGGAGGAGATACGGCTAAGGGTGTATGTAAGCATTTGGGCGTATCTTCTATACAACTGATAAAAGAAATTGAACCAGGGATCCCGTTAGGCCTCCTTGTTCGTAATCAACCCGTATGGGCGGTTACAAAAGCGGGAGCTTTCGGGAAAGAGCATAGCTTATCCAATGCTAAAAAAGCATTAAAGGGGGAAACATTTCAATGAATAGACCAATTATCGGCATCACGATGGGTGATGGAGCAGGTGTAGGCCCGGAAATTATCATGAAATCACTGAAAGATGCTCAAATTTATCAAACTTGCCGTCCTTTTGTCATTGGTGATGCTAAATTATTGGAGAGAGCGGATCAGTTCGTTCAAACTGGTCTTCGTGTACGCCGAATTGCTTCTGTGGAAGAAGCGCAGTTTGAGCACGGAACTGTAGACTGTTATGACCTAAACTTATTGCCGGCCGATCTTCCGATAGGTCAAGTATCCAAGGAAGCCGGACATGCTGCATTCATGTATTTGAAACAGGCGATTGAACTGGCTAACGCTGGAGCCATAGATGCTATTTGTACCGCTCCGCTAAATAAAGAAGCGCTTCATAAGGGTGGACACATTTACCCTGGTCATACCGAAATTTTGGCGGATTTGACAGGCACCGAGGATTTCTCCATGATGCTTTCCGCGCCTAAATTGAAAGTCATTCATGTCACGACACACGTTGGTATTCTAGATGCTGTGCGTATGATCAATCCGGATCGTGTCTATAAAGTCATCCGAATGGCTCATGAAACTTTGCAAAAAGCCGGCTATGCGCATCCTAAAATTGCCGTCTGCGGGATCAATCCACATGCGGGAGAGAACGGACTTTTTGGCTATGGCGAAGAAGACGAAAAAGTTGTTCCAGCCGTGAAGAAAGCGCAGGAAGAAGGCATTCAAGTCGTAGGACCTCTACCTGCGGATACGCTATTTTTCCGCGCAACGCGGGGGGATTTTGATATCGTCGTTGCCATGTATCATGATCAAGGACATGGTCCGATCAAAGTATTAGGCCTAGAAGCCGGTGTCAATATTACGGTTGGTCTTCCGATCATTAGAACCAGCGTAGATCACGGTACGGCGTTCGATATTGCCGGCAAAGGCATTGCGGACGAGCAAAGTCTGAAAGAAGCGATTAAGCAAGCGATTGAGTTAGCTCCTAAACGCGAACAATAAGGGTTCGGTTAATCAACCTCTGGATAAGGCCATTGTGCCGTGTTCAGAGGTTTTTTTGCCGTCAGATCTTAAAAGGGTTTAATAACGTGATGAAGAATAGTAAATTAAAGTAATTAGTAGTAGAAGACAGGAGGAATCGAATGATGAAGATAAGAGTTTTGGAGGATTTCGATGCCAGGCTGTATCAAGCATTACGATTAAAAGCTTTGAAACTCAGTCCTGAGGCTTTTGGCTCGACCTATGAAAGAGAAGTACAGTTTACGTTCGAAACCTTCGTAGAGAGAGTTAGACCCGCGGATGGGAAATTCGTTCTTGGCGCTTTTGATGAAAGCGGATCGCTGGTTGGCAGTGTAAGTTTTGTTCGAGAGAGCGGCATGAAAAGCAGTCATAAGGGAAATGTCTATGGGATGTATGTCGCTCCGGAAGCAGGCGGGCAAGGTTTAGGAAAAAAACTAATGCTGGAGCTGATTGGAAGAGCTAGTCGTTATGAGGGATTGGAGCAAATCAATTTAATGGTTCTATCTGACAACGTTATTGCCAAGAAACTGTACAAGTCCTTAGGTTTTGAAATTTATGGCGTGGAACGTAAAGCTTTGAAGTATAACGGGCGTTATTATGATGAGGATTTAATGGTTCTGTACATCTAATGTAGAGGATGAAATCGATGTTAGCAGATTGTTATGATGCTGAAATTGTGAAAGAGGTTTTGCTGTCCAGGGAAAATTATAAGCCTTTTCCAACTAGTGAAGATCGATCAGAATGGTGTGAGCTTCCACAGAATCTGAAACGTTTTTGGATAAATAAGGGCGAAAGCAGGCTCAATTATTCATGGCCAACGATCACTGCCACACAGTACATGGACTTCAGTAGAACTGGGAACCGCGTCAGATATGACACGGTTTTATTGGAACGAAGACAGGATCTTGCTTCTCTGGTTATTGCTGAATGTATCGAGAACCATGGACGCTTTATGGATGATATCGTCAACGGGATCTGGTGTATATGTGAAGAAACATTCTGGGGAATCCCCGGACATGGTTATATGATGAGGAGACAGGATCCGCTTCCGGATGTATCAGACCGAATCATTGAACTGTTCGCTGCTGAAACTGCTTCACTGCTGGCTTGGACGTATTATCTGCTGAAAAATAAACTGGATGCCATGAGTAGGATGATTTGTGAGCGTATACATCTTGAAGTGAAAACTCGGATTCTTGATCCATACTTACAACGTACTGATTTCTGGTGGATGGGATTCAATCAAGAGAAAATGCTGAACAATTGGAATCCGTGGTGCAACTCCAATTGCCTGATGGCATTTTTACTCTTAGAAGACGACCAGCAGCGTCGTGAGGCAGCGGTTGTCAAAGCGATGCGCAGTTTGGATATGTACATCCAACGACTCGATCCCGATGGCGGGTGTGAAGAAGGGCCGAAATATTGGATCTATGCTGGAGGCATGCTGTTCGATGGTCTGGAACTGCTTTATGGAGCCACGAATGGAAAGTTGGACGTCTTTCAAGAGCCACTGATTCAAAACGTGGGTCGTTACATTTACAAAGCGTATATCGATGGCTGCTTTTATGCCAACTTTGCGGATAGCTCGCCTAAAGTTCACATTCCTGCTGATCTCATGTATCGATATGGGCGCAGAATTGAGGATACTAGGCTGTCTGGACTTGGAGCTATTGAGTTGAAGAAAAAGCATGAGGAATCAACTTTCGTACACTATTCAATCATGTTTCGTCAATTGTCAGCTATCTTTCATTACGCAGAAATGGAGCACTATATCGGTGAATCTCCTTACCTGAGGGATACTTGGTTTGACGGTATTCAAGTCATGGTTGCGCGAGAGCAGGAAGGCTCGTCCGTGGGGCTGTATCTCGCTGCTAAGGGTGGACACAATGATGAGAGCCATAATCACAATGACATTGGACATTTTATCGTATATTGCGATGGTTCTCCCATGATTATTGATCCCGGGGTAGGTTCCTATACGTCGAAATCTTTCTTTTCAGAGCGATACAGCCTGTGGACGATGCAGTCTGCTTATCACAATCTGCCACTTGTGAATGGGGCTCAGCAACTGGCTGGCAGACAGTATGAAGCTGATCAAGTCCATTATCACCAAGACGAGACATTGGCTTCGATCACGATGAACATAGCGAAAGCCTACCCGGAATCTGCGGGAATCACTAGCTGGAAGCGTGCGATTAAACTCATTCGTGACTCAAATCCGTATATTGAAATTCAAGATTATTTTCAATTAACGCGCATGTCAGACGATATTACACTAATGTTAATGACCCCACACGCTCCGCAGATCGAGGGGATAGGCTGCATTGCGCTGCAAGATGTGAACCTTCATAGGTTAACTATCCGATATAATGGAGAACTATTTTCGGTTTCAATAGACACAATTGTTCTCGATGACGAAGCCATGAGAGAGGTATGGGGTGACCGCTTGTACAGGATCATGCTTAATGCTCAGACAGCTGTAAATCAAGGCGAATCTATTATCAAAATAAGTAAATAAAAAAATATATAACGTGTCGATTCTTCCGTTTTTAATTCGTCGTCCTTATAGAGCGCAAAATTCTTTCATAGATGTCATGCAGCTGGCAAAACCAAAACAAAAATCGGAGGGATACATTTATGAGATTCATGATGATCGTTAAAGCTACAACAGATTCAGAGGCAGGGAATAAGCCAAGTCAAGAACTACTTGACGCTATGCAAAAGTATAATGAGGAATTAGTGAGAGCAGGTGTTTTGCTCGCTGCGGATGGTCTGCAGCCAAGCTCTAGCGCCATACGGATTTCCTACCCGGAACCTGGGGGCAAACCGAAAGTTGTTGACGGGCCGTTCACTGAAGCCAAAGAAATGATCGCCGGATATACATTAATTGAAGTTAAGTCCAGGGAAGAAGCCATCGAGTGGGCGATGCGCATGCCGGATCCTCATGGTTTTGGCCAAGGGGAAATTGAACTTAGACAGGTGTTTGAGATGGAGGAATTAGCGGATAATCCGGAAACAATTGCGAAAGACGCAGCCCTTCGTGAGCAAATACGGGAGCAGTATAAAGCGTGAACTTGTCCCAAACTCATCGAACCCTTGATACCATATGGCGAATCGAATCGCCTAAAATTATCGCAGGATTAACACGAATGGTGCGCGATGTAAGTCTCGCAGAGGATCTTGCCCAGGATGCTCTCGTCATTGCTCTCGACCGATGGTCAGATCACACTATTCCAGACAATCCGGGCGCTTGGTTGATGACGACGGCCAAACGGCGGGCAATTGATCATATGCGTAGAAATAAACTGCGTGATCAAAAGTATATGGAGATTGGACACCATATGGAATTATTTAAAGAAAATGAGCAAAGTGAGCACTGGGATGGAGAGATCGGTGATGACATCCTCCGTTTGATCTTTATGACTTGCCATCCCAGCTTATCGCAGGAAGCAAGAGTTGCACTGACCCTCCGCCTGTTATGTGGGCTAACGACGGAAGAGATTGCGCGATCTTTTCTCGTCGCCGAGTCAACGATTGCCCAACGAATCGTGCGGGCCAAGAAAACACTGAGTACGGGAAAGGTTCCCTTTGAAGTACCGACTGAGGAGCTCAAGGACCGTCTGACTGCGGTGCTTGAAGTCATTTATCTCATGTTCAATGAAGGATACTCGGCAACATCGGGGCAGCATTGGATCCGTCCCTTATTATGTCAGGAGGCACTGAGGCTTGGACGTGTTCTAGCTGAGATTGCAACGGAGGAACCTGAGGTACATGGACTTGTCGCCTTGATGGAGATTCAATCTTCCCGGTTTAAAGCACGGGTTACCCCAGAGGGAGAACCCGTGCTTCTCATGGATCAAAATCGAGCTCGTTGGGATTACTTGCTGATTCGCCGAGGTTTGATGGCTCTAGAAAGGAGCAGGAAGCTAGGCAAGGCTCTTGGTCCATATTCACTTCAGGCAGCGATTTCGGCCTGTCATGCACAGGCGCGAACAGCAGCTGAGACGGATTGGGTCCGAATTGCTGCGCTCTACGAAGCGCTTTCGAGAGTATCGCCATCGCCGATTGTTGAGTTAAACCGGGCTGTGGCTATTTCAATGGCGTTTGGTCCAGCTTTCGCGTTACAGATCGTAGACGAGCTGCAGTCGGAGCCATTCTTAAAGGAATACCATTTGTTGCCAAGTGTTCGCGGTGATCTCTTGGTTAAGTTAGGACGGGACGATGAGGCCAGCAAAGAATTTGATCGCGCAGCATCCATGACAAGAAATGAACGTGAAAAAGAACTTTTAATCAAACGAGTGGAAGAAATCAAATCTGCAAAAATTGCAAAGGAGCGATTACAACATGAATCCGGAAGTAACTGATTTTATTGAGGCGTTGAAAGAACCGTGGCAGAGGGAGATGTCTGTAAAATTGCGTCAAATTGTTCAAGAGGTGATTCCGGACGTGCATGAACGCATGCAATATAAGAAACCGCATTTTTTGAAAAATGGAAAATACGCCGCTGTCATCTCCTCGTCCAAAGATACAGTAAGCTTCACGATCTTTAATGCTAGTGAGCTAACCTTCCCGAATGGTTTATTTGAAGGTCCTCCGGAAAGAAAGACCTTGAAGCTGAAGCAAGGGCAATCCTTCGATCCCGAGCTGTTGTCTTCCTTAGTTAGCCAAGCTGTTGCGGGACTTTAAACGAATAACATCAAGAAAACAGCCCCAGGCATGCTAAAAAGCATTCTGGGGCTGTAGTGTATCTATTCCGCTGTACTTTCGAGATTTTTAAACTGATTGGAGAACATCCTGGAATACGTGCCATCTTGGCCCATCAATACGTTATGACTGCCTTGCTCGGCGATCTCGCCACGATCAATAACCATAATCGTATCCGCATCCCGAATTGTATTCAATCGATGTGCAATAATGAAACTCGTGCGGCCTTTCATAATGGAGAGGAGAGCTTCCTGAATATGCAATTCCGTGCGCGTATCAATGCTGCTCGTCGCCTCGTCCAGAATGAGAATAGAGGGATCTGCCAGGATAACGCGCGCAATCGCAAGCAATTGCCGCTGCCCTTGGCTTAAATTCCCGCCGTTCTCGGAGAGCGGGGTATCGTAACGCTTCGGCAGCCGGCTAATGAAGGCATCTGCATTCGCGAGCTTAGCAGCAGCAACCACTTCAGCATCGCTGGCATCGGGCTTGCTGTATTTGATGTTCTCCTTAATGGTGCCGGAGAACAGATACGTATCCTGCAGCACGATGCCGAAGCTGCGGCGGAGACTGTCCCGCGTATAGGATTTGATATCTCTTCCGTCAATCAAGATCGTGCCGCTCGTGGCGTCATAGAACCGGGTCACTAAATTGACAATCGTCGTCTTGCCTGCGCCTGTCGGTCCGACGAGTGCAAGGCTGCTGCCAGCCGGCGCATCAAAGCTGACTTGATTGATGATCGGCATATCCGGCCGATAGCCGAAGGTGACGCCCTGGAAAGTGACGTGCCCGACGGGTTTTACCAGTTCGATAGCGCCTGGCTCATCTTCAACTTCTTCCGCTTCATCCAAAACTTCAAAAGCACGTTCTGCCCCTGCAACACCCGACTGCAGCACGTTGTAGGTGTTCGCGATCTCGTTAAGCGGCCTCACGAATTGGCGCGAATAGCTCAGGAAGCTGGCAATAACGCCGACGGTGATGTGACCTTTGACGGCTAGAATACCGCCGACAATCGCAACGGCGGAGAAGCCGATATTATTGATAACGCTGAGGAGAGGCATCAAAAAACCGGACCAGATTTGAGCTTTTAGCCCAACCTCATAAAGCTTTTCGTTCACGTTATTAAATTCATCGATAGCTTTCTTCTCACGGTTAAAGGCTTTAACAACAAGAAGTCCGGAAATCGTTTCCTCAATGTGACCATTCAGCTTACCGAGCTGTGCCTGTTGTCCCTTGAATAACACGCTCGTTCGCTTGGTAATGGTTTTGGCGAGCAAGAACACGAGAGGCACGGTAATGAGACTCGCCAGGGTCAGGGTGGGGCTTAGTATCAACATCATCACTAACGATCCAACGATGGCTATTGATCCTGACATCAGCTGGGTAGTGGACTGTGAGATTGAGTTGCTCACGTTGTCAATATCATTCGATAGCCGACTCATGATATCCCCGTGAGAGCGTCCGTCGAAGAAAGCAAGAGGCAGCTTTTGCAGCTTCGCAAACATCGTTTGCCGAAGTCGCTTTACTACGCGCTGTGCCAGACCAGCCATGACCCAGCTCTGCAGGAAGGTAAGCCCGCCATCAGCGATGTACGTAGAGATGAGAACGATCAGCGTCACATCAAGGACGCTATAGTTAACTTGGCCTACTGCCATTGCGTCAACGGCTACACCAATGAGATAAGGGCCGGCTAGGGTTAAGGCGGAGTCGGCAATAATGAACAGAAAGACGATCGTCAGCCATTTTCGTTCGGTGCCTAAATAGGACCATAGACGGCGTAGGGTGCCTTTGAAATTTTTCGGCTTCACGGCAGGAGCGCGGCCTCCACGACCAATCGGCCCCGTGATCATCGGGACGTCAGGGGCTGATTGACGCGACCCTTCATTCGGCTTTGACATGATGAGGCAGCTCCTTTCCGAATTGAGATTGGAAAATTTCCACGTAGACGCGGCAGCTCTTCATCAGCATCTCGTGTGTGCCGATGCCAACAATTTCGCCGTCGTCCATCACTATGATTTTATCAGCATCCATCACTGAGGTAATCCGCTGCGCAATGAGTAAACAGGTGACACCAGATGCGAAAGATTTGAGAGATTCTTTAATGTTTGTCTCCGTTGTCGTGTCCAGGGCGCTTGTACAATCGTCAAGAATCAGCACATCCGGTTTGCGAACGAGCGCACGGGCAATCGACAATCGTTGTTTCTGGCCGCCAGACAAGTTCACGCCGCGTTGACCAAGCATCGTTTCATAACCCTCGGGAAACGAAGTAATAAAGCCATGTGCTTCCGCCATTTTGGCAGCTTGTATGATCTCGTCAAGTGTTGCGTGCTCATTGCCCCAGCGCAGATTCTCTTCAATCGTTCCGCTAAACAATATAGATTTCTGCGGTACAATGGCAATCTGATCACGCAGCTTAGCCGGGTCAAGCTTCCCAATGTCTACACCATCAACACGGATCGTACCTGCGCTCGTATCATAGAATCGGGGGATAAGGCTCACGAGACTGCTTTTCCCCGACCCGGTAGATCCGATGATACCAATTGTTTCACCCGGTAGGCACGTGAAGCTGATATTTTTCAACACAGGATCTCCAGAAGCACCTTCGTAGGCAAACGAAACGTTTTCAAAATCAATCTGGCATCCCTGACGCCCGGTTGGCAGAGCAGCAGCGACTTCCCATGTCATGGTATTGACCTGATCGAAAACTTCGCCGATTCGATTGGCGGAAGCTTTTGCTCGCACGAATAAGTTGAAAACCATGGAAATCGTCATCAGCGCAAACAAAATTTGTGTCATGTAATTGACGAATGCGACGATATGTCCGACTTGCATTTGACTGTTATTCACGCGCCAGGCCCCCAGCCATAGCACGGCAGCGATCCCGAAATTGACACTGAGCAGGATAGAGGGGTTAAAAATAGCCAGCAGCCTCGTCACCTTTATGGATTTATTCTGATATTCAATATTGGCTTGTTGAAACTTACCCGTCTCGTGATCGAAACGATTAAAAGCTTTGACGACGCGTACGCCGGATAGATACTCTCGCATAACCCGATTGACGCTGTCCAGCGCCTTTTGCACGCCTACAAACCGAGAAAATCCCACTTTCAAGTTCAACGCAACGAGCACGCCGACGATCGGGACAACGATGAGCAATACGACAGACAAATTAGGGTTGAGTCGCACGGCCATAATGAGACTCCCGATGCATAGAAGGGGAGCTTTAACAAAAATGCGCATAAGTCCATTTACAAAGTTTTGCACCTGCGTGATATCATTCGTTAATCGCGTAATTAAGGACGCGCGCTCGAATTGCTCGATGTTCGCGAACGAAAGCGATTGGATTTTTTCGAATAAATCCCGTCTTAACTCCGTGCCGAATTTCTGTGAAACATGGCTTGCCACAATATTGCGCATCGAGGCTGCGACAGCCCCGAACGCGGTGATGATCAGCATCAATCCGCCCATACGGAGCACATAATCCAGTCGTTTCTCCGCAACGCCCACGTCCAAGATGTGGGACATAATCGTCGGTTGCAGCAAATCCGCGAGCGCTTCCAACGTCACGAAAAAGACAGCAACCAGAAATAGCTTCCAGTGCTTACTGACATAAATCTTCATAAAACCCATCGTGTACACTCCTTTTTCCGTGGTCAGCCCCTCACTTGAACATTACTCCGATTTTGGTGTATTGTCATCCTAGGTATTTGTTAAAACTGGAAAAAAGGCGGTTTTATTCTTCTCTATTAGAAAAAAGTGCCGTATACAAGCTGCGAAAAAAAGACTCTAAACCCTCGATCAGCACAAGGGGATAGAGCCTTTCTTTTACTAGGCATTTCTAGAGTTTCTTTGAAAATGGAGAAACAAATCCGTTATCAACTTGGCAAGGATGGTAACCAGGAAGTATAGCAGAAATAAATAAAAGTAATTCATTCTGCCGTACAGATGAAACAAATCAACAGTTGATAACAATGGTTTAAAAACGAAAGCGAAGATTGCACACATCAGTGCACCAAATAAATAGTAATTTTTCTTATGATTCAGCGTCCACTGATATAGCAGCATAAGCACAACCGGATTAAAAGAAGCATCCATCGTAATGCTTGTTGGCAAATAAGGAATGATTTTATATGGAAATCCCCAAATATTATTCCTTTCACCATACAGATGAATATAGGTAGCCATGACATGTACGCTGAAACCGTAGAATCCAATTTGCAGCGCCTTCTTTCGGTCTAGAACGAACCAGAGAATGACCAGGGGAATAACGAACATAGCCAGATTGGCCCAGAATTCCCATGTCTGGGCGTTGGAATATTGTACCCAATAATCGATCCAAGAGTTGGAAAGCGACTTCTCTTTATTTAATAATTCCTCGTACACATGCTGTTGCTCTGGTGTCATAGAAGATCTCCCTGCATGTCTTTTTGTTATTATGCGCATTTCACACGATTTTACACGGGATGAATGGAAAATTTAGCTTTTTAGTATCGATACCACCCCCTGAAATCGACAAAATACGACGAATTGTTTAAAAGCTATGCATAATTAAGGAGTGAATCAAGATGGCGAATACATACAAACGCTTCATTCAAAATCAACTCGAAAAAGCGAAATCTACCGCTTCCGAATTCATTACTTCAAGAAGTGAAGAGCAAGAAGAAGACACAATCGAACTTAGTCCGCAAGCTTATGATGAGCTTAGAGCAATCGCCGATATGCAGAATACGACCGTACAGGAAATCGTCAATAGCATCATTGCCCAATACCTGGAAAGCTCCCCCTATGAATTAACCCACATTTCGGTGGATCAAAAGGAAGATAACCCGTTATTGTATTTGGATGGGATATGCAAATTAGAGGATTAGGAGTGCTGACGACATATGGATAACCACATGAATATACAGGATGCCATTTTCCTGGATGGAACAGCTTTAGCCGCGTTTATGAATCCTGAAGATCCCAGTTATGCGAAAGCTCGTTCTTTGTTTTTAGATCTGCATGATCTGGAACGTAATTACGTGACAACCAATTCGATTATCTTTGATCTGCACGAATGGCTGCGCAATGCCTACAGCTATCAGCGGGCCGAATATTTTCTGAGTGCAATCGATAAGGCTGTGAGTAAAGGCAAGCTGACTGTAATCTCCAGCAGTCCTGAATTCGAAGGGGAATCGCGTAGATTATTGCTCGACAGGCCCGAACTGCGGTTCTCCTTAAGTGAAGCATTCACTGCGGTGACTATGTCCTATTACCAAGTGAAACGTATCTTTACGTTTAATCGCAATTTCATGATGCTTGTTAATTTGGATAAAAACTTTCGAATTATACCATCTAACTAAAAAATTTCAGCAAAAAAGAGGCAGTCCCAGAGTCATTTAATGACCGAGGGAGAGCCTCTTTTTTTATTTAAATTCTATTGAACCAACTCTATGAACCTTCTTGCTGAAATGGAAAGAGGCATGTTGCGCATCGTCATAATACCTACATGCGTAGGCGGCAGCTTCACATCCAATTGAATTTCGAAGAGGGAACCTTCTTCCAGCTCTTTCGAAATAAATTCCTTCGTCACGTAAGAGATGCCAAGTCCTTTCCGTGCAAACTCGATGAGAAGCTCTACGCTGCCGACCTCGATTTCAGGCTTGAGCTTATAGCCGTAGCTTTGGAATAATTCCGTAATAGCCATTCGTGCCCGGCTGTTGCGCGAGAATAGAATGACGGGGTATTGCAGCAGCATTTCCAGGGATAAAGTCTCGCCTTTCAGCTGTTCGTAACGCGGCCCCGCTACAAAGCAATCCTTAAGCTGAATGCTTTCCCGTACTTCAAGCTGGGCATCAACAATAGGCATACGAACAACGCCCAAATCAATCCTGCCTTCTTTAAGAAAAGAGATGATTTCCGGTGTAGTACCATGATTCAAGTGCAGCTTAATACCTGGGTGATTCTGATGGAATTCTTCCAAATACGGAAGTAAATAATGTTTGAAGAGAGAGTCGCTTCCGCCGATCCGCAGCTCGCCACTGTCCAGATTTTTAAGCGCCGCCATCTTCTCCTCAGCTCTCGAAATGAAGTTCTGCGACTGCTCGATGTAGGAATAAAGAATCGCACCTTCTTGCGTTAAAGCAACACCTTTGGAATTCCTGTAAAACAAAGCGAGACCAAAGCTGTCTTCCAGCTGTTTGATGGCGTGGCTCACGCTTGGTTGGGTGATATACAGGGCTTTGGCCGCCTGTGTTAAACTGCCTGTTTTCGCTGCCCAATAAAAAACTTTGTACAATTCGTAATTATTTATCATAGATCAGGTCTATATCTCCTCTGAAATATAATGATTTCTTTTATAGGTGGTAATTATATTATAGTGGAGTTACGAAAAAGAAACCAGAACTGCTGAATGACTGAGGGAGTTCTGTTGGAAGGAGAAGAGAAAAAATGGAGCCTACTACATTTGTCTTATTTGGAGCGACAGGGGATTTGGCAAAAAGAAAGATTTACCCTGCACTGTATAATTTGTTTGTCGATAATAAACTACCGGAATCTTTCTCTTTAATTGGTCTTGGAAGAAGAGAGTTTTCCGATGAAGCCTTCCAGGCGAATGTTGAACAATCTATCCATACTTTCTCCAGGCGTAAAGCAAACAATCCTGAATTATTGAAAAACTTCTTACGTACATTCCGTTACAGTGTACTTGACATAGACCGTAAAGAAGATTATCAGAAGCTGCTGCAGCTCATTGAACAACGGGAAGAAGAACTCCGCATTTTACCGAATCGCATGTTTTACTTATCCGTAGGACCTGAATATTTTGAAACAATTGCTGCGAATATCAAGGAAAGCGGTCTGGGTTCTGCAGATGGTTGGAAACGCCTAGTAATAGAGAAACCGTTTGGCCATGATTTGCAATCCGCTCGGGATTTAAATCAACAGTTAAGCAAAGCTTTTGCCGAAAATGAAATTTATCGTATTGATCATTATCTTGGCAAACCTATGGTGCAGAAACTCGAGGTTATTCAGCAGTCCAATCCCGTCCTTCACGCGATATGGGCGAATAATTACATTGCGAACGTTCAGATTACGGCAAACGAAACCGTTGGTGTTGAAGAAAGAGCAGGTTATTACGATCATGTTGGCGCGGTAAGAGACATGTTCCAAAACCATATGCTGCAATTGCTAATGATGCTTACCATGCACCTGCCTAATGTCAGCAACTCCGAGTTGGTGCGGTTTAAGAAGAAAAAAGTGATGGAAAACCTCGAACCGCTGCTTAAACAGGATGTTGACGCCAATGTGATCCGCGGGCAATACAAAGAAGGTTCGATTGGAGGCAAGCAAGTCGTAGGTTATACTTCGGAGCCAGGGATTGCCAGCACATCCATGAACGATACATTTATTGCCGCTAAATTGCAGATCGACGATTTCTTCTGGCGGGGCGTTCCGATTTATATCCGGACAGGAAAAAGAATGCATGAGAAATCAACACGGATCGTCATTGAATTTAAAGAGCCGAATACGAATCTGACTCAACATCATGATGAAAGCCAAGTGCCTAATCTATTGGTATTTGAAATTAGTCCAAATGAAAGTATTACGCTGCAATTAAATTCGAAAGATCCTTCCAAGAACGGGAAATACAAACCTATTCAAATCGACTTTCACGAAAGTCAAGAGGATGTTCCCGAAGCTTATGAAAACTTGATCTATGATGCCTTGCAAGGAGATCCTACGTTCTTTGCGCATTGGGACGAAGTCGAATTGGCTTGGGCTTGGGTTCAACCGATCCTGGATGCTTTCCAAGAAAATCTAGTCCCGCTTCATCTTTATGCCGCGGGCACGAATGGCCCCGCTGAATCCGATGCCTTATTGGCGGCGAATGGCCATCATTGGTGGTTTGATTCCAAAAATGAGCAAGAAAATAAACCAAGTGAAGAAAAATATTTTGCCCATCATACAAACTAAATTACGATTTATTCCCTGCATGCAGGTCTAAAAGGAGAGGTTCCAGATGGCTATTTCATTTAATTATTCCAGCGCATTACCGTTTATCCAGCAGCATGAAGTTGATTATTTCGGTGAATTTGTGAAAGTGGCGCATGACATGCTTCATGAGAAGAAAGGTCCTGGCTCTGATTATCTGGGTTGGGTGAATCTGCCGCTTCAATACGATAAAGAAGAGTTTGCAAGAATCAAAGAGGCGGCGCAGCGCATTCGTTCCAATTCCGATGCTTTGATCGTTATTGGTATTGGTGGCTCCTATTTGGGAGCAAGATCCGCGATCGAAGCGTTGTCTCACACTTTTCATAATCAAATGGATGGAAATACGCAAGTCTATTTTGCCGGTCAAAATATCAGCTCGACGTATATCACGCACTTATTAGAACTGCTTAAAGATAAGGATATTTCTTTGAATGTCATCTCTAAATCAGGCACAACGACGGAACCGGCTATCGCATTCCGCATCCTGCGAGATTATATGGAGAAAAAGTATGGGAAGGATGAAGCGAAAAAACGCATCTATGCCACTACTGACGCTTCTAAAGGTGCTTTGAAAAAGCTGGCGGATGAAGAAGGCTATGAAACCTTTGTCATTCCTGACGATGTCGGTGGTCGCTATTCCGTACTTACTGCGGTAGGTCTTCTGCCGATTGCTGCAGCTGGGCTCGACATTGATCAAATGATGGCTGGAGCCGCGGCGGCAGCACAGAAATATAATAATGCCGATCTGTCCACCAATGAAAGCTATCAATATGCAGCGGTTCGAAATGCCCTTTACCGTAAAGGGAAAAACATTGAGCTGTTGGCCAACTTTGAGCCGTCCTTACATTATGTTTCTGAATGGTGGAAGCAGTTGTTCGGCGAGAGTGAGGGCAAAGACCAGAAAGGGCTATATCCCGCATCCGTCGATTTCACAACTGATTTGCACTCCATGGGGCAATATGTCCAAGAAGGCCGTCGCGATCTGATCGAAACGGTGCTTTCAGTGAAGAAGCCGAGAGTCGAGTTGACGATTGAAAAGGACTCCGCCAATTTGGATGGTTTGAACTTTATTGCGGGCATGACAATGGACGAAGTGAACAAGAAGGCGGCGGAAGGCACACGACTTGCCCATGTTGACGGAGGCGTTCCTAATCTGATTGTTGAATTGGATGCACTGAATGAATATACGTATGGCGAAATGGTCTACTTTTTTGAGAAAGCATGCGGAATCAGCGGCTTGCTGCTTGGGGTGAACCCGTTTGATCAGCCTGGCGTTGAGGCATACAAAATCAATATGTTTGCTCTGCTAGGCAAACCTGGTTTTGAAGCGCAGAAAGCCGAACTACAAAAACGTATTGCTGCAACAGAGCAGAACTAAGAGGAGGAAATTACGATGAGTAAACAGCAAATTGGCGTAGTTGGATTGGCCGTTATGGGGAAAAACTTGGCTTTGAATATCGAAAGCAAAGGTTTCTCAGTTGCTTTATATAACCGTTCACCAGAGAAAACGAATGAACTTTTGGAGGAAACGCCTGGAAAGAACTTTGTAGGTACTTACAGCGCTGAAGAATTCGTACAATCCCTTGAATCGCCGCGTAAAATTTTAATTATGGTTAAAGCAGGCCAACCTACGGATGATACCATCAATTCTTTGATCCCTTACTTAAGCCCAGGTGATATCCTCATCGATGGCGGTAACGCATATTTCCCGGATACACAGCGGAGAAATAAAGAACTTCAAGCCAAAGGATTCCGCTTTATCGGTGCAGGTGTTTCGGGCGGTGAAGAAGGAGCTCTGAATGGACCTTCGATTATGCCGGGTGGACAAAAAGATGCGTACGAACTAGTCGAGCCAATCTTGACGGCTATTTCGGCCAAAGTCAATGGAGATGCATGTTCCACCTATATTGGAGCAGACGGCGCTGGGCATTATGTTAAAATGGTTCATAACGGCATTGAGTACGGCGATATGCAGCTTATCGGCGAAGCGTATCACTTATTAAAGGATGTATTGAACTTAAGTACTAGCGAATTGCATGATATTTTCACGGAATGGAACAATGGTGAGCTCGATAGTTATTTGATCGAAATCACAGCTGATATTTTTGCGAAAAAAGATCCGGAAACAGGCAAACCGATGGTGGATGTGATCCTCGATTCGGCTGGACAAAAAGGAACTGGTAAATGGACAAGCCAAAGCTCGTTGGATTTGGGTGTGCCATTATCCATTATTACTGAATCCGTGTTCGCCCGTTTTATCTCAGCAATGAAAGAAGAGCGCGTAGCTGCAAGTAAACGTCTGAATGGCCCTGCGGCGTCAAGTTATGATGGGGATCCGAAAGAATTCATTGAGGCTGTGCGCAAAGCACTGTACACAAGCAAAATCGCTTCATATGCGCAAGGTTTTGCTCAAATGAGAGCCGCTTCTGACGCCTATGGTTGGGACTTGAACTACGGAAACATTGCGATGATCTTCCGCGGCGGTTGTATTATCCGCGCAAGATTCTTACAAAATATCAAAGATGCTTATGATCGTGACCCTGCATTGAAAAACTTGTTCCTTGACGAATACTTCGGCAAAATCGTAGATAATTACCAAGATGCTTGGAGAAAAGTCGTTTCGGTAGCTGTGACAAGAGGGATTCCGGTTCCTGCTTTTGCTTCCGCGTTAGCCTACTATGATAGCTATCGCACAGAGAGACTGCCTGCTAACTTATTACAAGCACAAAGGGATTATTTTGGAGCCCATACGTTTGAACGTGTAGATAAAAAAGGCAGCTTCCATTTTCAATGGATGGAAACCAACGAATAAATCGCTTAGTCGTGTGTAAGAAGAAGCCGCATAATTGCGGCTTCTTTTATTTGCGCAACAATCGGATAGGTACTTACGTCTAATAAGCTGTTAGACTAACACAAAGATGAGGAGTTTTGGATTGAGAAACCGTACTTTATGGAAGTTGTTTACTGTTGTGCCGTTTCTGGCGGCCATGCTCTTGATCGGAATGATACATATGGTGATGCTGGCAAGAGAACAGGTGATGCCGTTCGCAGAACCTTATGGACGAGCGACATTATTACCTGAACTCGCTTCCCAAGCAGGTCCTGTTCAAATGACCAGTCCCAAAACATTTGCCTACCGTTCAGGAAATGAACTGATCTATGTGAAGATCGACAATGAGGGGCGGAGCAGCTCCGTGGTGCGATCTGTGCCAGACTCGGAGTTTTTTCAATCCTATCGTCTTATTGGTGAGGGAAAAGCCGTTTGGATCGGCGCAAACAACAAGCTGTACACGAGTGAATGGAAAAATGGGAACTGGTCCCCGAAAAAATTGCTGACTGAAACCGAAATGAATGGCGTTCAGGCCATACAGGGGGGAACGGGGAAAAGTGTACTTCTCACGTATAACGATGAGGCGCTCTTTGTGGGTATATCGTCTGGAGATGATGCACCAAATTGGATAAAGTTGAACGCTAGCGGAATTAAACAGGTACAAGGTTTTATGGATAAAAACGGCATGCTATCCGCTGTTTATGCGACTAGTAGGGAAGGGAACACCGCCCTGCACGTTGTCAAGTTGGATACCGAATCCGGGAAAACGGTCGTCATGGAGAAGCTCAAAGATTTGGAGCTGGTTAACAGGTATTTGGAGGATTATACGTTGTATGCAGACAACTCTTTACTCAGGGTCGCCTATACGATCAGCTCAGCTAAGTCAGGCAAAAGTAGTTTACAGATGCTCACTTTTCCTTGGGATAAGCCTACGGACCTGCAAGATGAGCGAATAGATCTTCCAAGTTCTGAGACCAGTGATTCAGATACGATCTTACAGCCTATATTCTCTGAAACGGATTCTGGCGAAGCTACACTGGTCGTTTCATCCGTTTATGAGAAAAATAGGCGCATGAGCAGCCAAGAAGTGTATCAATTAAGCTTTCATGAAACGCAGTTGGAATCATCAACAAAAATCAGCCAATTCGGCGGATTCGCTCAATATCCGAACCTCGCGCAAGAGCCGGATGCTCGAATTGCTGTTTGGCTTGATCCGGTGAACGAAGCGTCTTACCGCGTTTACTATGCGACAGATCAACAGCCTTACCAGGAGAGGATGAACCGGCTAACAGCAGATGACTTGCGAACAGCTGCTGAGAATCTTCCGCTGCTATGGGGGATCAGTCTCGTAACGTGGTTTCTAAGCCTGAAGTGGATCTTCTTACCAGGGATCTATCTGCTGGTGCTCAGCGCTTTTTGGCAGCATCAATATGATTCCCGCCAGCGGCTGCATTTTTTCATATCACTTGCCATGTATATCGTAGTTAAGGCGCTATTTATTCAAGATTACCGAAAAGCTGTGGCGCTTCAAGTTATGCCCGAAGCCTTACAGCCAATCTTGGTTTACTTATGTATGCTGATTATTACGGCTTTACTTGCTTATGTAAGTACGCGGCAATGGAGAAAAGGGTTAAATGATCGTAATATTGGTTTGGAATTGTTTTATTTTGTGCTTCTCGATGTCTTTATGACAAATTTATGGTATTCCTATTTTATGTCACCTGCAACTTTCTAACGATGAATAAGGCTGCCACGTAATGGAGTGGCAGCCTTGCTGTTTTAACCTTATCTGTTAAGTCCTGCGCATATACGCAATTACCGTAATAGGTGCAAAGAAGGCCACAATGACAATCGCTCCGATGAGCGAGATGGTGAGATCCCAGCCGACAGTGCCTGTGTTGGCAAGTTCTCTTACGGCGGAAACGAGGTGAGAGATCGGATTGATTTTAACAAACCATTGAAGCCAACCTGGCATGGTATCCACAGGAACGAATGCATTCGAAAGAAACGTAAGAGGGAAGAGAACAAGCATCGATATCCCTTGAACGCTTGAGGCTGTTCGGGCAATTAAGCCGAAGAAGGCGAAGATCCAGCTAATAGCCCAAGAGCAGAAGATGACAAGAAGCGAAGCGATCGCCACGTGTCCCAAACCAACTTTCAGGACGATAGCCCATGAGATACCCCATTGAAAAGGTGAGAACTGTAGTAATAATATACCGGATAGTGTCTGCCAAGAGTGCTCCTGCCAAAGGCGCAATCCTGGCGATAGGCAGTGACTTGAATCGGTCGAATACGCCTTTATCCATATCTTCTCGCAGCTGGACACCTGTGACGATGGAGGTCGTGATAACGCTCTGGACGAGGATGCCAGGAATAATGATGGGCAAATAGCTCACTACGTCGCCCGAGATGGCACCGCCGAAGACGTAAGTGAACATGAGCGTGAAAATAATGGGCTGTAGCGTGACATCGAACAATTGTTCTGGCGTGCGCCGAATCTTCAGAAGTCCTCGATATCGAGGGTCGGCTTCGGTACACTCATTTCCGTCAAATGAATACCAGCTTCTCGCAGGGAAATAACATGATGCATTACTGTGGATTATACTTGCATTTTTAAACTGTATATAAACGGAATTTCATGGGAAGTCTCTACTAGGCTTGGTCTAGCGTCAATGGTAAAAAGGCATATTCGCCATGCGTGACAATCTCACCTTTGTGAACGCTTATGCGTTGTTTGAAGAGGGGACCATCAATGACAGTGGTATGGAATTCGCCACCTTCTCCACAAGGATCAATCCCACGGGCTACAAGCTCCTCCACAAAAGCAAGGGTTAGCGTTCGACCAAGATCTTCTTCTCGCATTCCTAATGCTAAATTTACGGTAACAACGATTGAAACAAATCCTAAGTGAATGAATTCCTCAACAGTTTCACGGTGATCCATTTCCCAAAGCGGCATGCCCAGTTTTAATCCGGCAACGCTCGATACTTTGTCCTGCCAGCAACCATGAGCCGTCAATTCGAGGTCTCCCGTTACTAACACTTCCGCACCTTGCTTCTTAGCATCTTCCAGAAGATGAATAAACACTTCTTCGTAGTCATCCCAACTCGCGGGTGCCGTATAGACAGGCAATCCAATGGATTCGGCCTGTGCACGTAGAAGATCAGGTGGCGTTCCGTGTGAGCGGGAACGTTTTCCTTCCTCCTCCAGCATAACGATCAGGCCAAGAGTTTTTCCTACCTTCATTGCTTTGTAAAGCGCCAAGACACTATCTTTTCCTCCGCTAAAAGAGGCGATAAATGTTTGACCATTAGCTCCATTTTTCCAGTCTACAGCTGTTGTCATTTCTAGCATCCCCTTTTATATATCTATGATTTCATTGCTTAATTCTATCATGATTCCTCTCCATTGGCAGGATAGCATGGAAGCAGTGAAGAATTTTATAAGAAAAATTTTGCCAAGGTAGCTTCAGGAGGGAATGAAAATCAATGAATCATGTTTTAGAGTGTTTAGGCTGTAGATTAGCACAGGGTCTTGAGCCAACTCATGTCGTATACGAGGATGAACACGTGACGTGCATCTTAGTCAATGACCCATGCAGTGAGGGACATAGCATTATTTTGCCTAAAAAACATTATGCAGACGTTGACGATTTGGATGTAGAAACAGCCCTTTCTGTGATGAAGGCCTCAGCTAAACTATCGAAAGGATTAAAAACGTTATTCCATCCGGATGGAATCAGCATGATGCAAAATGGGGGTAAGTTTAGCGATTTAGGGCACTACCATATGCACATATGGGCTAGATATGAGAATGATGGGTTCTCATGGATTGACCCGTTGGATACTGGCGCAAGGGAACGATTTACCGAGACTAGAGAGGTACTAGCAAACGCGATTGATAACCTTGGATAATGATGCAAAGAGCTCTAAGGAAATTCAAGTCCTTAGAGCTCTTTCATTTTTCCAGCGATGATGCACGAAAAATCAAATGAAAATCAAATGGTTGACAACGTCCCGCCGTCAATCACATATTCGCTTCCCGTAATAGAAGCAGCGCGGTCAGACACCAGGAAGGCGGCAAGCTCAGCCACTTCCTCCGGCAAGCCGGGACGCCCAATCGGAATGCCCCCGAGGGAATTCATCAGTTCCTCTAGAGCGGCTTCGCGGCTTCCAGCTGCAGTAGCGATACGGTCAATCATACGATCCGCCGCTTCAGTTTGAATGAAGCCAGGGGCTATCGTATTTACGCGGATCCCTTTCGGGGAAAATTCCTTGGACAGGCCCTTGCTGTAATTGGTAAGGGCCGCTTTGGATGCAGCGTACGCCAAAGTTGTTTCGTACAGCGGCATTTTTCGCTGAATGGAGCTTACGTGAATAATAGCACCTTTGCCTTGCTCGACCATTAGGGGCAGCAAGCCTCTGTCCAAGCGTACGGAACCAAGAAGGTTCATATTCAGAGTTTCCATCCAGTCTTCCTCCGTCAATGCCAGCGCACCGCCGGGAGGAGTGGAGGCACCGCCTACCGTATTAATCAAAATGTCGATACCGCCGAGTTTCTCATACACGGCCTTCATGATGACCGCGGTACCTTCCGGCTTCGTGATATCAGCTTGAACAAAGTGGACGTTTGGATTCTCGTTATCCGTTGGGAGCTGGCGTGCTGTTGTGAGCACGGTAGCACCGGCTGCTGCAAGCCTCTTCACGATCGCTAAGCCCATACCTTTAGTTCCACCCGTTACTAGTGCGCGTTTTCCTTGAAGTTCAAACTCATATGAAGAAAGATTCATTATGATTATCCTCCTGTATGTTAAATTCTAATGATGTGAACCTTGGTCACAGGTATTAGCTTACGTCCGATTGAATAATAAGTCTAATTTATATTAATAATAAATTACATTATTGTTTTTCATGAATGGACCTCTTCAGATTTGATTCAATCATAAGCAGTATGTATGATAGTAACAGGAATGATAAAAATAATGAATTTAGGAGAGGCGATATGGAGCTTACTCAATTAGAATATTTCTTGGAAGTTGCTCGGATCGAACATCTGACGAAAGCTGCAGAAGCCTTATCCGTCACCCAGCCTGCACTTAGTCATGCCATCTCAAAGCTTGAAGCTGAGCTAGGCGTACCTTTGTTTGAGCGGAAGGGAAGGAACCTGCAAATAAACCGTTACGGTACCATGTTCGCGAAGCGAGTTGAGAAGATTTTACAAGAAGTAGAGCGAGGAAAACAGGAAATTGAGGAATGCTCCAACCCTGAGTCGGGGATCATCTATCTTTCTTATTTAAATATATTAGGTGTAGGTTTAATACCTCAATTGATTCGTGAATACCAAAAAGCCAACCCGAAAATCACCTTCGAGTTGACACAGGGAGATAAGGGGGCGATTATGGAGCAGGTCGAAAAGGGCTTCTCCGATGTGATGATCACCTCGGAAAGACCAGTTAGTGACACCTATGAATGGGTACCGATCCTTTCGCTGCCCTTGTATTTGGTGGTATCTTTCGATCATCGTTTTGCGAACAGGGAATCCATAAGCTTAAAAGAAATGACTGGCGAGCCGTTCGTAGGCTTGAAACATAACTGCTCTTTAAGAGATTCGCTCCTCACCCGTGTCCATCATATGAATTTCACTCTCGCATCCACCTACGATGCAGAGGATCTTCCAACAGTGGCAGGTTTCGTAGCGGCAGGTCTTGGCGTTTCTGTGCTGCCCAAAACATCCGGATTGCACCTGGAAGATCTGCGATGGATACAGATCCAAGAGGAAGGTTGGCTATGGGAAGTCGGACTGCATATCAAAAAAGACCGGTTTCTGTCACCGGCCACGCAGAAATTCGTCAGCTTTATGAAAGAAAAAGCAGTCCAACCAGAAAGGGATCGATAACTTGGAGTTACTTTTCAAAACTTCTAGCCCTAATCATGAGATTTCCGTTTACGACACTACCGAGTTGTATGGTGAAAAGGGAAGGTTTCGTGTCTTAGAGTTTTCTAATAGCGCCATCCAAGGTGCGATGGACTTGAATGATCCGACACGCATTTTATTTGAATATCCGCGAGCTATTATTCATTTAATTGAGAATAATATCCCGTCGCTCGAAAAAACTTTTATTATCGGACACGGGATCGGGACGATAGCTGGCTATTTTTCAGAGAAGCAATGCAGCGTGGTAGAAATAGATCAGACCGTGGTGGAGTTAAGCAAAAAGTTTTTTGGATACGGCGGGGATAATGTCAGGATAGGTGATGGCCGTCAAATCCTCGCAAATGAAAAGCAGCATGTTTATGATGCAATTGTGTTGGATGCCTTTACTGAAAAAGGAACGCCTACTCATTTGATTTCGAAGCAATTTTTTGAAATTTGCAAAGAAAAGCTTGATCCTTCAGGACTGATTGTCATGAATCTGTTCGGTAAAGGTGAAAATGATCAGCTCGTGAACGCGATTCATTCAACGCTAAATGAAGAATTTGCTTATATAAAAGCATTTTCTCTACCGTCAGAAGACATCGCTGATATTCAAAACTTCTTACTTGTAGGAAGTCAAGTGCCGATAAGGTTCCAAACACGCCATATGGCAGGCTTTACGCAGATAGAACTCGGTCAAGGGTATATCATTCAGGACAAAGTCGATAAAAGCGAGCTGAATTAATCACTCGATTTGCTATCGGCGATGTCCGGCCAAGCAGACGCCATCCTGCCGCGGCGATAGCTTCCTCGTTGATCGCTTCATACATGAGCTGCCGGATGCCTTCCGCAGTTCGTATGGCGACCAAAGCGTTCGGATTCGTCCGGCGGATTTGTTCAAGTGTTTTGTCCTTTTGCGTAACAAGGCTTGCAATAAACACATGCTGGTAAGAAGCATAATCGAAGTCCGCACCATCTCCTTGCACGACATGCACGTTATCGCTCAAATGAATGCGTTCCATCAAGGAACTTGCTGCTTCGCAAGCATCCGGATCCATATCCACACAGATGACGCTCACATTCCACCTAAGATGAAGCAGTACCGCACTCAGCGGCAAAGGCCCGCTTCCGACAAAAACAATAGGTGCAGAAATTTCCTCGGACCGAATAATCCTTCGGAGCTGCTTCAGTTCCTCGCCGACAAGACTGTCGTAATTTCTCCAGTTTTTATATTGGAATAAGCTCGCTAATCCGAATTCGGGTTGCTCGCAGAGGTGGCGGGAGTCGAACAACTCCATGAGGTACTCGGCTTCGGACAGCTTGGCAAGCAACCCTTTTTGGCGTGTGGCGACTTCAACATTCCCCATCACATACTTTACTTCTTCCGGTGTGTATATTTGCCTGAGTGCCTCCGTGAAAATAGAAATCGGTTTCGTGATCGCGGAATTTGAAGGGGTCAGATCCGACTCCCGTTGAAGGACATCATAGGTTTCTATTACAAGAGCTATCAAATCTGATATCCGCTTAGACGGCTCTGTCGTAGAACAATATTCCATAAGCGTTTACCTCCTGTCCATTTCCGTACAATTGCTTGAACCCAATATATTCGATGAACTCATTATTTAGAAATGAATTTCTGCTTTAGGGAGAGGAAGGGAAGGATTGTTTCATAGATGTGGAGAAGTTATGGAGAAAATTTGCGGAAGAGAAAAGTTAACCAATCCTATAGGAGGTAATTGCGATGAGTATTCAAGCATCCAGCCCGATATTATATACGATACCAGAGAGCTTTGAGAGTGAACGTTTGCTAATAAGAGCCCCCCTATGGGGAGATGGCGCGATGGTTAACGAAGCAATTAGGGAAAGTATGGAAGAGTTGCGTACTTGGATGCCGTGGGCCAGACAAATTCCCACCGTTGAAGAATCTGAAATAAACATCCGACGTGCCAGGCTGGAATTTTTAGATCGGACTGATCTCCGATTACTTCTATTTCTGAAGGAAACGGGTCAGCTCATTGGCAGCAGCGGCTTACACCGCATTGATTGGGAAGCGCGCAAATTTGAAATTGGTTATTGGTTGCGTACACCTTTTAGCCATAAAGGTTATATGACGGAAGCCGTAGAGGCCATTACGAACTATGCCATCCATGAGTTGCACGCTAATCGAATTGAAATTCGATGTGACGGACGAAATACACGTAGCTCACGTGTTGCTGAACGTCAGGGATATACGTTGGAAGGAATTCTTCGACAAGAGAAGTGTGCACAAGATGGTTCTTTGAGAGATACGATGGTTTTTGCAAAAGTGCGTGGTATTGAGTTTTAGAGTGATCAAAGAAACGAAAAAGGAACCTGAGGTAATCAATCAACCAAAGGTTCCTTCTATCTGTCATTTTGTTTACTTTGAACGCATTTTAATTAAACCTTCATTTTGGATATCTGTATGAAATTGAAGATCCATTTTCAGCTGAGGGTAGTATTCGGTTCGCCAATTCTGCAAATCTTTTCTTGGAATGATAGTACGAAAACGCTGCCCAATTCCTAGAATGTCAGCTTCACTTTTTTGGATTTTTGAAAATAGCATTTGAAATCTTTCTGTAATTAGCTTTTCTAATTCTTGTATAATGAGCGTTTGGGATGGATTTCCTTTTGTCTCCAGGACGACAACTTTCAATTTGATTTGTGTATGCATATAAGGTTTATTGTCAACAAGCTCGCTATTATATTTCATCGAATTACTAACAATTAAGACACTCGCATGATCCATGACCTCGATTTTTCCCTGGGTGCTTTCCTTGTTGAAGGCATTATACAGAAGAGTTTCGTCGGATGTGATCTGTTCAACCATCTTCCCATTTTTAATAACAGATGAGCCTATATAGTCACATGGGGAGGATTGACCTGATTTAATAATAGGGATTGCAATATCATTGGTGTACGAATATATACTACGATAAATTTGCCAGATCTGTGCTCGAGCAATCTGTGGGTTCCAACCCGCATTTTTTTCGAAAAAGTCGTAAACAAACGCTTGTTTGGGGACTGTTGTTTTCTTTTCATTGGCTAAATACTTTTCAATCTCTTCATCGCAGATAACAACGTACGCTTTAAGCGAAATTTCCCCGTTTCTCATGAAACCAGCGATAATATCTTTCAACCCTTGCTGTGCAAGTTTTTTTTCAATAAGAATGACTTTAATATGGAATAAATCGATTTGTTTTTCTTTATTCATACTGATTTTATCTACCGCTTGGCTGATTGTTTTACCAGTCTGGCTGATTAAATTCATTTTTATCGTATTCTGATCCAACTCAGGGTCTTGCAGGATGACTTTGTACTCATCATTTTGCTTAGTTATAGCCATAACCAGTGGTAAAGTACGATGATTTATGTCCTTATTATCCCAACAGCCGCTCAGAGTAATTACAATACCTAGAAGTACAATAACTTGCAACGAAGACTTAATTGAGTTCATGCCCCACCTTCCTTTTAAAACGAAGCCCCAGAAAATAAATAGACAACGGAATGGAAACTAAAACAAAAAATCTTAAAGGAGTGTTCCATAGAAATAGATTGCCGACGCTATTCCAATCCGGAATCATTAAACTGGAAACAAAGATAACAACCGAGATCGCGAGCAGTAGATAAAACGGCTTAATGATTGGTAAACACTTGCTTATAATGCGATTGGCCTGCCATAACGTTATGGAAATGAATAGCATGCTGAAAGTAATCAGTGTAAGCAAGAAAAACATGGTCACTCTGTCAAACATGAACCAAGAAATATTAATGGTCTCCACAACAACGACAAAAGGAAAATGAAGAGTTACTGCTGTTGCCTCCCCGAAGGTGAGAATAGGAATATAGACGGAGAAGATAAAGAAGGGAATAAGAAAAAGGGCTGCAAGAAGAATTTTTTTTCTTTGATATGTAATAACAGGCTGAATGAAGCCTAGAAACAAGAAGCCACCTGCGAAGGCAAAAAAGCTTTTAAAATAAGAGGGTTTCATCAGGAACGAGAAGTCTTGTTCGAAAAGGGGAAAGGAGTAGTACCAATTAATGTTCTGAAACGAAGTGAAACTAATCATAGAAATTAAAGGCAGAAAAATAATAGCCAATAGTACCCCAGTGCGAAAAATGGCTTCAATCCCTTTAGCTGCAAGATACGTTGACACAAAAAGTAATAACATCATGATTGACCATAATGGGGTATTGGATAAAAAAACGATACAAATGATTTCAGAGTAAGCGCGAACGGCTAGAATGGCGATGATGAAAAAATAAAGTGTAACCGGTAAAAGAAAAATGATAGCAGCTGCTTTTCCCGCATTGAGGTAAATCCGAATAATGTCCCACTTCGGGTAGAAGCTTAAACCCTTCATATAGATGGAAATAACAACAAAGTGGACAATAATTCCTATTACAATAGGAATCCAATGTGCGGAATCTGTACTTCCAATAATATCTTCCGGATATAGGAAAAAAATAAGCCCCAAATGAGTAAGAAGGTACATAAGCATGACGGAAATGCTTTTATCCATGATTGCTCCGATCCTTTGCCACATTGATTTGAATATAGGGAACTCCAAAAGTATTTAGACTTGCCAGGTAGGCACATACCAGGACTAAACCCGCCAAAATACCCAGCACTCCGTACATGGCAGCTAAAACCACAATTAAATATTTAAATAAACGGATGGAGAGCGAATTTTGAAATCCAACCACCGTTGAATTCGCAATTGTCGTGGCGGCCAGGATAATCAAGATGAGGTTACTCACTAATTTGGCAGCAACGATAGCTTGACCCAATATAATCCCGCCTACCATGGTAATTGTGGGCCCGATACTTTTGGGTAATCTGACGCTGGCTTCCACAATTAATTCTAGAATAACTAGGATCAGCAGGATTTCTACAAGGGCAGGGTATGGCACGCTATCACGGCTTTGAGAGACCGCTAACGCAAGTTCTATTCTTAACACCTCGGGATTAACGGCTACTAAGGCTACATATAAAGCAGGAACAATTAACGTCATCAAAACGCCAATGATTCGCAAAAATCGGACTGACAGCATTAAAGGGAGCGGATAATTGCGATCGTTTTCCATTGCAAACATATCCCACAACAAACTAGGCAGAATCAGTGCTAAAGGTAATCTATCTACAAATAGTACGACTTTCCCCATACGCAAGCATTGAGCTGCCTCCAGAGGAAGTTCTGTCGTTTTAAATTTAGAGAAGGATTCCCAGGCGGAAAATCCCATCGTTTTTGATAAGTTTTGTAAATTGTGAACTTCCTTATCCAGGTTCATTTCGAGTTGACGAACAATATTATTCACCAACTCCATTTGCACATAGTTCTCGCAATACAGAAGCGAAATCTTTTTTTTCTCATCCTTGCCCACATAAACCGATTTGACAAAAAGTTGATCTGTGCTTACTTGTTTCCTGACAATACCAATGTTTTGTTCAATGTCTTCGACAAAGGAACTAAGCGGCCCCTGAAGCACGTTTTCATTCGTAGGAGGTTCAGTAAACCGATTAAGCAATTTGGGTATCGGCTGCGACACAACAAATTTGTTGTATTTAGCGAAAAATATGATTAATTTTCCCTGCAAAATAGATGAGATGAGAACATTAATATCACTCTCTTTGACTTCCCCGAACAAGCTTAATAATTCTTCCTCTGTTATATTTACAGAAATTGCCTTTTCTATGTACATATGCATAGCTTCTCGAGACTCAGTCAAGTCGACCAATGTGTTGAAGCCCATTAAGATAACAGAGTTATTCATAAAATAATCCTGTTGAAGAAAGAAATCATCGTTATTCAGAAACTTAGCTGTAATTTCTTTTATTAATGGATTCATTGTCCTGAGTCCCCTTTATCTTTCAAAACTTTTTGTTATAATTTCCCACCGGCAAGGAATATATACAAAGTTAATCAGCAAATGAAATGACAAAAAACCTCCCGGAAGTAAGGGAGGTTTTCATTCATATCAAATCATATGGCCAAATCTTATTTGGCAGTTTCGCTATATTTTTTAAAGTTATCTAGAAACGCTTGCCAGCCAGCTCTTTGCATTTCAACAGGATTTGCGCTTTCAGCATCAAATGATTCAATTACATTTGTATCGTTATCTTGACGAATAAATGAGATCTCAACTTTTCTTCCATCGCCCATGGTGTAAGAAATGAATTCATGCGTTCTCACTTCATCATAAACGCCGCCTAAGTCAAATCCAAAGCTTCCATCCTTGGCTTCGAGTCTTGTAACGAATGTTCCGCCAACCCTTAAATCATTTTCGGCTCTTGGCGCGTGCCAGTCATCAGAGGCGAAAGACCATTGTGTAATATGTTCTGGTTGTGTCCAAAATGCCCACACTTGTTCAACTGGTGCATGTACTGTAGTTTCAACCGTTACTGTCTGTTTAGCTGTTTCCATAACGATTACCGCCTCACTCTAAGTATTTTGATGAACAATGGTAATTATACCATTAAATAACGGTTAGCCATAATGTTAAAGTTGTCCCGTAGGCGTCAAGGTTATTCCTGTAAAAATGGAGAAGTCTATTACTAGTTGTCTATGTTATAATTTTACTATTAAACGCTTTCATAACTCTTGTAAATAATATTACGACTCAAATTCATGTTCACAATGGAGGGAAAGATATGCAGACGACCCTGCTGTACGGTAAAGGAACTTTAGCTGTTGATGTGCCAGACCATTCCAAGATTATCGAGCCTTATCATATGGATGGATTGCAAGAAGAGAAACTAGCCGTGCTGGAAGCTCTCAGACATCCGATTGGATCGCCGCCTTTGGCTGAGTTGGTCAAATCTACGGACAAGGTTGCCATTGTCATTAGTGATATTACACGTCCAACACCTAACGAGAAGTTGGTCCCGTGGATTCTTGAAGAACTGACTCACGTGCCTAAAGAAAATGTTGTCATCATTAACGGTACGGGAACGCATCGCGATCAAACCGAGGAAGAACTGATTCAAATGTTGGGCAAGACGGTTGTCGACAATGTACGCGTGATTAATCACCATTGCCACAACAACGATGAACTTGTGAAGGTGGGGTATAGCCAGTTTGGGTGCGATGTCTATCTCAATAAAGAGTATGTAGAGGCAGATTTCAGAATTGTTACAGGTTTTATTGAGCCTCACTTTTTTGCAGGTTTTTCCGGAGGACCGAAAGGGATCATGCCTGGTATTGCTGGAATTGAGACCATTTTGACCTTTCATAACGCCCGAATGATCGGAGACCCTTTGGCAACGTGGGGGAATATGGTAAATAATCCGCTGCAGGATATGACCCGTGAAGTCAATCGGATGTGCAAGCCCCATTTTATGCTCAATGTGACTCTGAATAAATCGAAGGAAATCACGCAAGTTTTTGCCGGTGAGTTGTTTGAAGCCCATGACCAAGGGTGTGCTTTCACCAAACAGCATGCCATGATCCCGGTTGAGGGACGGTTTGATGTTGTCATTACTTCCAATTCAGGCTACCCGTTAGACCAGAATCTGTATCAGGCAGTCAAAGGGATGAGTGCGGCCCATAAGATTGTTAAAGAGGGTGGAACCATCATCTGTGCCTCAGAATGCTCGGATGGGATTCCGAACCACGGCAATTATGCAGAAATTTTACAGATGCGTAAAACACCACATGAAATTCTCGAAATGATTAACGACGGAAGCTTTAAAAAGTTCGATCAATGGCAAGTACAAAAACAAGCCGTTATTCAGGTCTGGGCAGATGTTTATTTGCACTCTTCATTAGCCGACGAAGACGTTGAAAAAGCGATGTTAAAAACTTCTCATGATATTGAAGTTACATTGGAGCAATTGAAAGAGAAGTATGGCGAGAAGATGACGGTAGCCGTTTTGCCTTTGGGACCTTTAACAATTCCATATGTGAATGAAGAGTAAAGTTCAATAAAAGCTTGATGTTCCTTGCGTTTTGACCTCTAAAATGGTTGAACTGCACGGGTGTCAAGCCTATATGTATAAAATTAGTTGCAATAACATCCTATATGCCATATACTGAAATTAGTTGCAATGACATCCTATCTAAGGAGGCGTAAATTGAGCAATCACTGGAAGCCTGGTAATAAGGACAGCACGGAATCACACGGGCAATACATCTCTGCTATATATCGACACATGCAAATACTGATCTCATCCGAGCTGCAACCTTATCGCATTGGAAGCGGTCAGTACATCTTCCTCATGTCAATAGCTTTTCATCAGCCCATTACACAGAAATCGCTAAGCGAGAGGCTGCTCATTGACAAGACGACTACGGCTAAAGCCATTGCAAAGCTGGAAGCAGAAGGATATGTTCGGAGGGAAGCCGATCCCGCGGACAATCGCTATCAACTACTCTATTTGACAGAGTCAGGTCGTGAGGTGGTGCCCAAAGTACAAGAAGCATTAAGCCGCGTCAAGAGCAAGACCCGAAAAGGTATTTCGGATGAGGAGTATGACTTGTTGAACGACCTATTGAAGACTGTCCTTCATAATCTGAGTGAACAAGAAGACGTGTAGAGGCAAGTGCTTTATATGGAGTATAAATTTAAGGAGGATGTACATGATGATTGCGATCCCTTTTATCGTAGTGGAGAACTGTAAAGACGAAATTAAATACTACCAAAGTATTTTTGGTGGTGAGATTATTATTCTGCGCAAGCAAGGTGAAGTGGTGTTAAACGCGGACCTTCATGTTGGGGCGGCAACACTTAAATTTGCCGATGTTCAAGCGGCGAAACCAACGTTGAAAGGTGACTATGTGAGAGTTTTCCTGAAAATCGATTCGGAAGAATCGTTCCGTGCGATTTACGGAGCATTGTCAACCGGCGGGACTATCCTTACCGAAGTATACGAGGCTCCGTTTAACGGTCTGCTGGCGATAGTGACTGACCGGAACGGCGTGTGCTGGGTGCTGTCCTTTTATCGAGAGTAGAAGGGAGATCCTAATGGAACCAGTCATTTTCAATCAAAGAAAAATGGTTACATTGTTCGGCTTTTCTAAAACGCATGATCAACAAAAAAGGTACAGTGATACGATTTTCGAACTGTTGGATAAAATTTGGAAGGAAGTACGTGAGAAGGGGCTCTCTTATAAGGGAACGAACCACGTAGTTTATGAAAATGGTCACCATATATTTGCCGGCATTGAGCTAGTTCTTCCTCCGAATGAAGATTCATTATTGGAAAAGAAGGATGTTATTTTAGAAAAATATGCCTATTGCAAACACATCGGGCCCTATAGTGAACTTGATAAAACTTATGAAAGCATTCGTGCAAAAGTAAAAGCTTCAGGTGACATTCATGAGCTTCCTTTAATGGAAGTGTACGGACATTGGAATGAGGATGAAACCAAACTAGAAACGGAGATTTTCTATAATCTCAAGTCGTAGCAAAGGAGGAGGAATGCTTACGTGACGGAATTGAATAATGATCTGGACGTGAAGGTTATTCAACAATTCAAGCAGGCGGTTGATCGTAATGACCCGGAAGCTGTAAAACAGATTCTGCAAAGTCATCCATCGCTAGTTTCACGGATAGACGAACCAAGTTTTTCTTTTGATACACCAGCGATTGTGATCGCTTCATACAGAGGTAACCGCCAGATGGTTGATGTGCTGCTTCAATTCGGGGCAGACATCAATGCCAAGAGCAGCTGGTGGGCCGGCGGATTTGGTGTTCTGCATCATGATCATCATAAATTGTCCCGTTACCTAATAGAACGAGGAGCTCGTGTCGATCCACACGCTGCTGCAGCATTAGGCATGCTTGATGTCTTGCAAAAGATGGTGGAAGAGGACCCAGAGGTTGTCAATCAGCGTGGCCCAGATGGGCAGGTTCCGCTGCATTATGCCGACTCACCTGACGTCATCGATTTCCTGCTGGATCACGGGGCTGACATTGATAAGCGGGATATTGACCACAATAGTACACCTGCTCAATATGCGGTTAATAAACCTGACAAATGCAAACATTTGATTAAACGTGGTGCTCAGACGGATATCTTTATGGCCATTCAGCTGGGAGACCTTGACCTTGTTCGCGGGATTTTTAACGAGAATCCGTATGCCCTTCAATCTCAGGTGGGAAAAGGGGAGTTTACCTCCGGTGAATCGAATGGTGGGCACATTTACGAGTACTTGATCAGCGCTGGAGCTAAGCCGCTTTTTCTTGCGATGCACCTGGGTCATGATGCCATTACGGAGTTGCTGTTGCCGTACAGTTCTGTTGAGCAGAAGTTGCTGTACGCTTGTATGCAGGCGGATGCCGAAACCGTCAATGCCATGTTAAGCGAGCATCGGAATATCATCCAATCGCTAGATTCGGAATACCACAGTATGATTGCGAACGCAGCATGGGATCATCGGATAGAGGCCGTGCGACTCATGTTGGATGTTGGTTTTCAACCAGATGCCCGGCGTAATGAGCATTCGATGACAGCCCTTCATCGTGCTGCAATCCGGGGGGACAACAAAATTGTCCAATTGCTGCTTGGGCGTGGGGCATCCATCGAAATTCGTAATGAGTTTGGGGGGACTCCGCTCAATAGCTGTATGTGGGGCTCGATGCATGATCAGGACGCTAAAGGGGACTATGCCGCGGTAGCTGAGAGTCTCATTGCAGCAGGCGTAAGGCTTCCGGAGAAAGCCGCGGGTAGTGAGCTTGTTAAGTCTGTTCTAATCCGGCACGGAGTACCGGCATGAAAATTAGAGGGTTATTCCATTTTGTTTGGAATAATCCTTTTTTAACTGGAATATGAGAACGTTCGGTAAAAATAATTCTTTACCGAACGTTCTCAATGTGATATAACTATATTCAGAAGGGAGGTGATGTGAAATGCCTCGAGTCAAGGAATTTGATGTCGATGTGGCGTTGCTGAAAGCTGTGAAGTTATTCTGGGAACAAGGCTATGAGAAAACATCGATCAATGATCTGGTTGATCATTTAGGTATTCATCGCAGAAGCTTGTACGATACATTTGGCGACAAGCATCAACTGTTTCTACAAGCCATTGAACGTTACAATGAGTACTTGAACGGGCAATTTCAATCAGGCATCACCCGCGCCGATAGTGCTAAGCAAGCTATTCGTTTTTTGTTTGACTACATGATTGAAGGAAAAGACGACAAGCCGCCAGGTTGCCTGCTTGTCAATATGGCTGTAGAGGTTGCTCCTTGGGATCACGAAGTGGATGTCAAGACAGTACAAAGCTTCGATAAGGTGGAGAAGCTTCTCGCTGAACTGATTCAGCGGGGACAAGAAAGTGGTGAGTTCGCTTCGACTCGTAACGCAAGTGAGCTTGCTGAAGAAATGCATAACTCAATGCTAGGTTTGCGTGTACTAGCTCGAACCTCTACCGACAAAGAGAAGCTTCACCGCATAGCTGGTTCCGCTATGTCGTTGCTAGATAGTTAATTGGAGCCTTATTTTTTTGTAAATTCTAGAATGTTCATTCTTGATATTTCTAGGCTCTATCTAGCATTAGAGAAAAATCATTGACAAAATTAGATAGACAAAAAGGAGAAATAGATGATGAGTAAAGTATGGTTTATTACAGGAACTTCGACAGGATTCGGCCGCCATTTTGTGGAGCAGCTGCTTCAAGCTGGGGATAAAGTAGTCGCTACAGCGCGCAAACTTGAAGCTATTCAGGATTTTAAAGCATTAGCACCGGATCGTGTTCATCTTGTCGCTCTGGATGTCACCAAACCCGACCAAATTCAAGCCGCTGTTCAAGAAGCTGTTGCTGTATTTGGAAAAATCGATATTGTCGTGAATAATGCGGGCTACGGACTATTCGGTATGCTAGAGGAGTACACGGAAGAACAAATTCGGAAACAATTCGACGTTAATGTATTTGGTGTATTGGATGTCATTCGTGCGACACTTCCTGTATTCAAACGTCAGGGATCCGGACATTATATTAATTTCTCGTCTTTCTTCGGAGTTGTTTCCTTCCCGCCGTTCAGCCTATATGCCGCCTCCAAGTTTGCAGTAGAAGGATTCTCTGAAGCATTCGCGAAGGAATTTGCAAGCTTTGGCATCAAGACGACGATTGTCGAGCCGGCTGTTTTTGCCACTGAGTTTCTCGGACACTCCTTGGAGCAGACGGAGAAAAAGCCGGAGTATATCCCGTACTACGAAGCGTATGAAAAAAACTTATCAAACATCAAAATTGGCGATCCGGCCAAAGCGGTCCAATATATTATTTCCGTCATCAATGAAGGAAATGCGCCGCTGCGGCTTCCGGTTGGGTCCCAATCTGCTTATTCCATTCGTGATGCTTACAACAAACGGTTGGAAGAACTCAACGCGTGGTATGATCGGTCAGCTGAAGCAGACTCGAATTAATATATATAGAAGAAGGCAGTTCGCTGGTTATAGCGGACTGCCTTTTTGGCTTTCATGGTCTTGACCCTAACACTTATGGTAGGGTATAGAATGGAAGTATCTTTTACATTAAGGAAGAGGTGCGATAATGGATATTACGCCGCAAGAAGAAGAGATGATAAAAGCTCTGCGTGAGGCTTCACTGCCTCCTTTGTATGTGCTTATACGAATAAGAAATGATATTTTAAATGACACTGTAAACATTGAAGAGAGCCGAAGAAGTGACGTAAAAAAAGCCTTAGAAAAATACATCAGCCCGTTATGGGCAGACTACAATCAAGCTAGGAATGAGTGATCGGAGTAAGTTTCTCTTAACCTTATTGATGAGCTAGGCCGTACTAATTCCCGTTATAGTTTAAGGAATGGTGATGGGGATGTGGGTGAGGTGTTGTCGAGACAGCTAAGCAGCGAATTCGAAGGCATACGTTGTATTTTATACAACATAACAGTGTGGTTTGACCGCGGAGGCATTCATTCGTTGCACAATATACAACCATTTGTTGCGAAAAGTCGTGATGGAAGCGTTTTAATTCAAGATTCGTTGTATAAAGTACAATAAAAAGCTGATCAGAAGCCAAATTTCAGCTAAATGGTTGCAAGAAGTACAACGTAGAATACGGTTACAGTCGCAACTTCGTTATGTGATTCTATAGTGGTAGGTGTTGAGTAATAAATGGGTTGATGTGATGAGGTGAAGAAGAGGCGTCTGGGTAGTAGAGTCGAAGGCTAATGCAGTTTTTCGCTGTTCCCCTTGAACCAATTGGGCAATTATGGTGTAATATATACAAACATATGTTCTTGAGTTTAAAGGGTGATGAGATGAAGTTAGAACGATTAATTTCGATTACGTATGCGCTTTTGAATAATGAAGTGATTTCCGCTTCAGAGCTTGCGAACAAGTATCAGGTCTCTCAACGAACCATTTATCGAGATATAGAGGCTATTTGTGCGGCTGGAATCCCTGTCGTATCTTATCAGGGCGTCAACGGCGGATATGGAATTATTAAAGAGTATAAAATGGAGAAAACTTTATTGCATGACAACGACATTGAGTCCTTAATCACGCTACTTCACAGTACGGCGACGGTGTTCAAAGATGAGGGAGCAACGGAGACGATCCATAGGCTTCAAACCATTCAAAAGGATAAAATGCCGAGCTTAACCATGGATTTAGGAAGCTGGCGAGCCAACAACGAAACGTTACATACGCTTCGTGCCGCGATAACGACGCGGCAAGTCATTCGATTCGAATATATGAATTCTAAGAATGAGAGAGCTCATAGGATCGTTGAGCCAGTTAGTTTGCTATTTAAATATTATTCTTGGTATTTGCATGGGTATTGTAGAGTTCGTAAGGATTATCGCGTATTTAAACTTACAAGAATGATAGATTTGGTCACCTTGCCTGAGATCTATCCGTGCATTCATTCAGCCTTTCTACAAGATCTCTCTTTGGATTATCGAAAAGATGAAATCGTGGGAGCTGTTCTACATTTCTCTGGGAGATCATTGGCACATGCTTTAGATTGTTTCTATGCGGAAGATAAATATTTTAATGAAGATGGCACGCTTACAATTACCATTATCAATCCTTCAGAAGTTGAATGGTTAGTTGAAATGATATTAAGTTTTGGTGAAGATGTGGAGGTTCTTGAACCCCTGTCGTTAAGGCAACTGCTCAAAGTAAAAATAGAAAAAATGTTAAATCGGTACCCACAAGTATGACAGACTGTTGTCATAGTTGTTTTCGTATAATGAGCTTAAAGCGAAGGGAAGTCATCCTAATAAGGAATTGGAGGTGTGCGCCTTGCATCATGATCCTTATTTTTTTGAGGAAACGATGAATGAGCATAGACAGGAGATTAAAGCAATTGAAAACAATGCCTGGAAGTGGACGCCGCGATCTAGTGCGAAACAAGTCAAACAATCAAAAAAACTGACCATGTTGTCCAGTCTTCTAACCCTAATTGGACTAAAATGATGAACGGAACCTCCCTGTGTCATTTGGAGGTGTTTTCTTTTTCTGGAAAGGAGAATATCATTTAATTTATTTTTGCACTTGTATAATTCGACAGACTGTTGTATTTTTAAGCGGACTATAAAGATAGAGAACTATTCAATTAGTTTTCAGGAGAGGGAAGTGAAGAAACAAATGAAGCAATATAATACTAAGGCTATTATGGCGTCGCTGCTGATCTGCGGTTTCGTAGGCATGTTCAGTGAGACGGCACTCAATATAGCTATTAGTAATTTGATGGATGTGTTCCAGATTTCAGCTGCCACTGCCCAGTGGTTAACGACAGGGTTTTTGCTGACTCTCGGAATTCTGATGCCGATGACTGGTTTACTGCTGCAATGGTTTACAACAAGGCAGCTTTTTATTGTGTCGCTCTCAAGCTCGATCGTTGGAACATTGATTGCAGCTCTGGCAGTCAATTTTGAAATGTTGATGGTCGCTCGTGTTCTTCAGGCAGCAGGAATGGGGTTATTAATTCCACTCATGTTTAATACAATTCTAGTCGTTTATCCTCCGGAGAAGCGCGGAGCAGCGATGGGTTTCGTTGGTCTAGTCATCATGTTCGCACCGGCAACCGGCCCAACTGTGGCGGGACTTTTAATCGAATATTTAACTTGGCACTATATCTTTTGGTTATCTCTTCCATTTTTGATTATTGGACTCTTGATCGGTTTGAGAAACCTGGAAAACGTCACCGAGGTTACAAAACCGCGTATTGATATACTATCGATTATTTTATCATCCATAGGTTTCGGCGGCGTTGTGTTTGGCTTCAGTAAAGCAGGCGAAGGAGAGGGCGGCTGGACTAGCGCAATCGTCCTTACATCGATCATAATCGGTCTAATCTCTCTTTTATTGTTTGCACTTCGTCAGATCTCAATGCGCGAGCCAATGATGAACTTGCGCGTTTTCAAATACCCAATGTTTATCATCGGACTGCTTCTTGTGTTGTCCTGTATGATGATTATTTTATCGACTATGATCATTTTGCCGATGTATCTACAAAATGGCATGAAACTATCTGCCTTTACGACAGGGCTCATGCTGCTTCCGGGTAGCGCGTTGAATGGTATTTTGTCTCCACGTATGGGGCGCTTATTCGATAAGTATGGACCTAAATGGCTTGTAATCCCTGGTCTTGCCATAGTAGCTGTGATGTTATGGTTTTTCTCCAGTATCACGGTTGCCTCTTCCGTAGCGTTTATCGTCGTCTTGCACATCGGACTCATGATTGGGATCTCCATGGTGTGGATGCCGGCTCAGACGAACGGACTTAACCAACTTCCGCCGGAACTTTATCCGCACGGAACAGCGGTGATGAACACGCTGCAACAGGTTGCAGGGGCGATCGGTACAGCAATTGCAATCAGTATCCTGACTAGCGGTATGGAGAAGTATCTAGATAGCTCTTCCAAACCAAGTGAACCCATCGAGGCTGCAAAAGCCATGATGCTTGGTTCCCAGAACGTGTTCATTTTCGCTATGATTGTGACACTTATCGGGTTAGCCGTAGCCTTCTTCATCCGCCGTGTCATTGTGAAGCACGCGACGATGAATGCTATGCATTAAGATTAGTAAGAAGCTCGCTCAGGCGGGCTTCTTTTTTTTGTTTCACAAATGATCTTCCATAGACGTATGTTGAATTATTATCCGTCGTAAAAATAAACAGAGCCATACTTGGCGGGTGAAAGACGACTTTTATCTGAAAGGGAGCCAGCTTCTCGCGTTGACGAGAGATTTCCGCTCGATCGCTAAACTGAACATATAAAAAGACCGCCTCGCCGATAGGGGAACGGCGGTGCGGCAAGGGGGAGGGTCTACGTTTACCAATATATTCTTGGATAGATCATATGTCGAAAGTATTTTGCCTAATTTGGCCCCGTCAAAAAAAAGTAAGTTATAAACAAGGAGTAAAGACCGTTCTTCTGAAAATTGTCCGCCAGAAAACGGGCTTTTTGTACGTTATAAGGCGTAATCGTACCTTATCGTGTAATCATTTTTCCCCTACAATCAGTCATGTAAGCGCTACAATTATCTTGACTTTATTACTGGGGGTATTCGAAATGAGGGATTGGACGAAATTGAGCAGCATCGGACTCGCATCAATCATGGCTGTTTCACTTACAGCGTGTGGAACGGAAACGAAAAATGATGCGGGCTCAAAAACAACGCCAGCAACATCGGCATCACCTGCCGCGGCAACTCCTGCTGCTACGGCTGCGACAACAGCTTCAACACCAGCAAATGCTCCTGTTAAGATTAGCATCTATACCAATCATTTCGACGATGACACATCGAAGCCTTATGATTACGCGGTTGCGGAGCTTAAAAAAGAAATGCCAAACATTGAAGTTACGCTAGTCCCTGGTCTGCAAGATAATGGACAGAAAATCAAAACGCAAATGGCAACCGGAGATTTGCCTGATATTATTGACACGAATTGGGATATCATGCAGATCGGAAGCAAGTCGAACAATATTCTGACCTTAGATGATGCTCCGGAAACTGCACAATTCAAGAAAGATTTGAACAAAGGCAACGAAGCAAAACTTATTGCACCAGATGGCCATGTGTATGGCTATCCGTATGCCGGCACTGAATTTATTATTTTGTACTATAATAAAAAGCTTTTTGCTGAAGCAGGCATTGAGGCGCCGATCAAAACGATCGATCAATTGAAGGATGCCGCTAAAAAATTCAATGCGAAGGGAATTATTCCACTCGCGATCTTCTCCAAAGAGAAATGGATTGGCAACGCCTTGTTGCAAGGCTTCATGACTCGCGAGGAGCCGAAAGGCTACGGAGCCCTCAATGGCGCGGCAGAAACGCCGGAAGCTCTGAAACTGGCCGCCAAGCAAGTAGAGGAGCTGCAAAAGGCAGGCTTATTTGCTAAAAATGCGACGCAGACGAACTATGATCAAGCTTCTTCACTTTTTTATCAAGGCAAGGCAGCTATGTTCGTTAATGGTCAATGGGAAATTCCTACCTCACAAAAAAATCTCGGAGACAATGTAGAGTTCATGAATTTCCCAGCGAAAGATGAAGCCACTTACGAAAAGGCCAAGTTTGCCATGAATGGGGCAGGGGGACCAGGAGGCTTCGCCGTTTCCGCCAAAACAAAAAACAAAGAAGCCGCAATTAAAGTAGCGGCATTCATGGCGCGTAAATATGCAGAGTACAAGTATACGCAAGTGGGTACACCGATTGTCTCCATCAAGGTGGATAAGCCGATCACGGCGCAAGTGCCTGCAATGCTGTCTCGTCTTGGTAAAGAAGTGATCCCCAATATCACGAGCTTCGCAACCGTACAGAATGATACAAATGTGAATCTTAGCATTGACGACAACTCGCAGAACTTAATTGTAGCAGGATTTACAGCGGATCAGTTTGTTACGAATCTCAATAAATCGCTGAAGAAATAAATCCTTTCAGTACCTGATGACTCACATCGACCTGTAAGTCGGTGTGAGTTTTTTTCAAGAAAGGGAGCATAGAGATGAAACAATACTTAGGAAATAAATGGGCTATCCTCATTTTTTTAACCCCGGCTATTGTGCTTTATAGTGTCATTGTGTTTTATCCCATTCTTCAGACCGTTTATCGCAGTTTTTTTGAATGGGATGGGCTTAGCGAAGCCACTTTTATTGGCATCCGAAATTACATCGACCTTAGTCAAGATTATTTATTGACGACATCGCTGCGAAACGGGCTTTTGTTCGCCCTGGTGCTAGTCATTTTCCAAATCGGTCTAGGTACGTTGTTGGCGCTAATTTGCTCGGATCCCACGGTGAAGGGACGAAAAATCCTGAAAACCGCATACTTCATTCCTGTAGTACTGTCGGTCACGGTCGTGTGTCAACTTTGGCTTTCTATGTATGACCCGGTTAACGGAATCATCAATAAGTTGTTTCAAGCACTTGGGATCGCTTATCGTCAAGACTGGTTGAACTCACCGAGCGTCTCCATTATTGCAATTGCCTTCGTTAATGCTTGGCAGTATATGGGGTTTCAGTTTGCCTTGCTATATGCCGGCGCGAAATCCGTTCCAGAACATTATACAGAGGCTGCTCGAATTGATGGCGCAGGCAAATGGAGGGCGCATTGGCACATCACGCTCCCATTAATGAAAGAGACGTTCAAGTTTTGCTTTATTATTGCCATTACAGCTGGGATAGGGGCTTATGTGCAAATGGCTATTATGACAAATGGCGGACCAGGAACGACAAACTATACGATAACGTTCATGATCATTCGGAATGCATTTTCGGGCAATCAATATGGGTATGCGTGTGCCATTTCGGTTTTGTTGATTGTGATTAGCCTAATCGCCACCATAATCATCAATAAAGTGTTTGATAGCAGAGAAACCGGATTGGAACAAGGGTAAAGGAGAGTCATAGTATGAACAAAATCGTTGGAGTCGTCCTGCAGTCCTTTTTATGGGCCTATTTCGTTATTTCCGTCTATCCGTTAATTTGGATGGTTTCCTATTCGTTGAAAAACAATGATGAAATCTTCGTAACCAATCCTTTCGGACTACCAACGCACTTTAGATACGAAAATTATGTGAATGCCTGGAATAAATTCAGTGTCCCGACTTATATCACCAATAGCATGATTGTTTCAACGATAACAACGATAGGTGTTGTCTTGTTCGCCGTCATGTTTGCCTATGCCATTGCCAGGCTTCGATGGAAATTTCGGGAAACGGTACGGATATACATGATTATAGGGATGTTTATTCCGATTCAAGTCATTATCATTCCTTTGGCGATTATCGTGAAAGATTTTCACTTGACGAATACTTACGGCGCTCTACTGATCCCTTACATAGCGTTTGGGCTCCCTTTTGCATCGATGGTCTTTTACGGTTTCCTGCGTGGAATCCCACAAGAGTTGGAAGAATCGGCTTGTATGGATGGCGCTTCAATATACCTCGCATTTTTTCGTATCATGCTGCCGATTCTCACTCCAGCCGTCGCCACCATTGTTATTCTACAGTTTATGGGAACGTGGAATGAATTCTTTTTGGCATCGATTTTAATAACAAAAGAGGAATTAATGACCTTGCCGATTGGACTCATCTATTTTCAAGGTCTTCATGCGACCGACTGGGGTGGAATGGGGGCTGTCATGACGATCGCCAGCTTGCCGATGGTCGTGTTATATTTAATTTTCACCGAACAAGTGGAAAACGCATTGACGGTCAGTTCTGCTGTGAAGGGATGAACGGACGAAATATTAGGCTGCTGAGCGATAGCTCGGCGGCTTTTTGCAATAACTGGTAGAAATTAGGGAGGAATAATGAAACTTTATTAGATTTAAAGTGTCTAAACAAAGAGATTTGAGGAAGGGAGCGAAGAAAGCGAATGGAGATATATTGGAATCATAATACAGCATTTCATGAAGAGTTGGTGGACAACGCCAAGCTTCGTGGCGGCAGAGTACTCGACATCGGATGTGGAGACGGACTATTGCTTCAACGCCTCGCGCCCTTCGCTGGGCAGGTTGTCGGCATTGACCCCGATTCGCAAGCCATTGAACGTGCACGGACGCGGCTTGCTGCAGTATCAAATGTGACACTCGTAAACGGTGACTTCCTCACCATGCCAATCCCTTCTCATAAAGAACGCTTTTCTACTGTCATTTGTGTCGCGACTTTGCACCATATGGATTTAAGAAGCGCATTGTTAAAAATGAAACAAGTACTCGCACCTGGTGACCGGCTTCTCATCATTGGGCTTGCGGCGGATAAGTCAATGTTGGATTTTATCCTCTCGGGACTGCTGCTTCTCCCAATCCGTATCATGGACCGAGCCCATGGCGGGATGCGAGATCCAAATGTGCGGATTGCAGAACCTAAAGAATCAATTACGGAGATTCGTCGAACAGTCCACGAGATACTTCCAGGGGCAATTGTCCGGCGCCGCTTTTATTACCGTTATTTAATTTCATGGGATAAACCGACGGACATTCATTAAAAAATTTGTTAGAGAGGTTATGGTTATATATGGCTACGCACATTTATTTTGTTCGTCATGGTATCGCACCCTTTTCACTTGAACTTGAACGAGCAGGAGGAGCAAGCCTGTCAGAACAAGGAAAAGCAGATGCCAAAAGAGTGGCAGAGTTGTTAGGCAACGAGAAGATAGACGCTATCATTTCTAGTTCCTATCATCGAGCAAAAGAAACGGTAACTCCATTAGCAGAGCTGCTAAAGAAAGAAATTATCCAGTATGATGAACTCATTGAAAGACCTATTGCGAGCCTAACTTATCCAATACCAGATGAACAGCTACTACTTGGAATTGAAAAATCGTTCACAGACATTGATTTTTGCATGCCTGAGGGAGAGACAACAAGGCAAGCTCAAGAACGAGCGATACCTATTATAATGAAATTACTGTCTGACTATCAAGGTAAGAAAATTGTTATTGGGACACATGGGAATATTATGACCATCATATTAAAGTATTTTGATTCAAATTATGGGTTTGAATTTTGGAAACAAACAAGCAAACCTGATATCTACAAACTTGAATTCAATGAAAAGGAATTAAGAAGTGTTGCGAGGTTATGGACATCAAACAAGAGGTGAAGAAATGCAAAATTCGATTAGGTTGGTAAAACCTTCGGCTGAGTATAAGGAAGAATATATGTCGTTTTATGAGGATTGGATAGCGAGTGGTGAAGATATTGTTCCTTGGACTGTAGAGAAGGAGCCTTATGATTTCACCGTCATGCTGAATTTCTTATACTCACAAGATTCAGAAGAGAAGATAACGGACGGAAGTTTTGTGCCGCACTCCACCTACTGGCTATTAGACGATGATTCTGGAATGATTATTGGCGCCGCAAATGTTAGGCATAGACTTAATGAAAAACTGCTTAATTGCGGTGGACATATCGGATATGGCATACGGCCGTCAGCAAGAAGAAAAGGATATGCCACTCAGCTCTTGGCCTTAACGTTAGAACGGATGAAAGAGAAAGAACTATTCTAAAAAATGGTGGTAAGTTTGAATCAGAATATATAGAGGATCATGGAAATGTGGTTAGACGTTTTTGGATCCAGATATGAAAAAGAGGCTGCCGGAACCAACGGCAGTCTCTTTCTTTAACGAGCAGACGTATTAAGATTTCTTTATCGTATAAAAACCATACTGTTCGATTTCATCTAAAGCTTTACGTCCAAAAGACTCAATGAGTTCATCAGCTCGGATTTTCGTTCCACCAAGTGTAAGCCCGTCCCAACGTACAACTCTACCGTCTTTAACCAAGAAATAATCATCCATTTTGTTGCCTCCCAAATGACATTTTGGAAATCTGTGTGTTAGCATGCGCAGAGTTCATCTGCCTATACGTATTTTACCATTATTTTGTTTTCCACGCATCTTGAAAAGCAGGGCCTGCAGGTCCTGTGGAGATATCGGAACAGCAGCTTAATTCCTAAGAAACCAAACCTTAATAATCATATCATCCTTTATTTCGTACATAGCCACAGCTTCCAAAATGGCGCCTTCTAATCTACCGGTTATTTGCTCATGGTCGATGACATATTTGCCATGATGGATTCTTTTATCCACCGTTGCAAACATGTTGGGGAAGGTCTCAAACAATTTTTCATAACGCGCTCTCATAGCAACCTGACCTTCCATAGTAAGGGTGTCAGGAAAATCATAGATTTTCACATCTTCACTATAACAGCTCATAAACAAATCAATATTTTTATCGTTGTATGCCTGTAATTGTCTTTCTACAACCGAGTTTTCCATGTGCTTTCCTCCAAAAAAATAATATCGTGGCAGAAGTATAGTATAAACAAATTAGCCGCATTGTAGAAGAGTAACAACATACATATTCAATGGATGTCTTCACTGGTATTTGTTATGATTTAACTACTTAGTGAGTTAGATTACATCAAGCTGAATATTTGGGAGGATTGGGACATGAGCCACAACAATGAAACAAACATCGCCGCGGCGCAAGTAGGAGAATGCGAGATTGTGATCACCCGTGTATTTAATGCTCCGCGTGAACTAGTGTTTGATGCTTGGACGAACGAAGAGCAGTTGTCGAAATGGTGGGGGCCGAGAGGTTTTTCGTCTACTTTTCAGAAATTCGAAATGAGACCAGGAGGTACATGGGAGTTTATCATGCATGGTCCTGATGGCGTTAATTTTCCTAATACGAATGAGATCCTCGTAGTCGATAAACCAGAACGTATTGTGCTTAAACACGCTGTGTTTCCTCATTTTACCGCAACAGCCGTTTTTGAAGACTTGGATGGGAAGACCAAACTTACATATAGCTCGGTTTTTGAAGAAACAGTAGCTACCTTTGACAAGGTGAAGGTTTACGCCGCTCCAGGAGCTGAACAGACCATGGACCGCCTTGGGGAGCATTTGGCAAGTTTGATTTAACGTAAGGCAATATTAACCAGCGGCAGTAGGATAAAATTCAATTATGCCGCTGGATTCATCATAATTTTCTCTGCTCAACGGTCCATTTGACAAACAAACGTTTTTAAGTTATTTTATATGCTATAGCATATATTAATTTGATAAAGAAGGGAGCGCATAAGATGGAGCTGAGTAATCTCACTGGATTTCTTGTTCATCGAACTGATGTTAAGATGACTAATTTTTTCACAAAAATACTTAAACAATATGAAGTAACTCCGGAACAATGGGGAATCCTCCTTGTACTTGATACAGAAAGAGCGACGAGCCAGAAAGAGCTTGCTGAAGCCATCGATCGAGATCAAACTACCGTTGTGAGGATGATTTATTCACTGGAGAAGAAAGAAATCGTAAGAAGAATTCAGAATGAAGCGGATAAACGCTCCCACAACTTGTTCCTTAGCGATAAAGGAATGAGTCTCAAAACCAAGCTTATGCCGATTGTAAAGGCCGCTCACGATCATGTAACCAAATATCTGAGTGACGATGAAATTCAACAGTTGCATGAGATTCTAAGCAAACTATATGCAACCGTAAAAGATGAATGAGTGCCTTGGCAACTCAAATATATGCTATAGCATATAAATTTAATCATTTTAAAATGAAAGAGTGTGAAAACAATGATAATAGCTAATATTTTACAAGTTATTTTGGGTATTTTCTTCATGATAACAGGAACGAGAATCATCTCAGGTAAAATGGCAAAGGAATTCAGCCGATTTGGCCTGCCTTCCATTTTTAATTTCTTAACAGGTTTCTTTGAAATCATAGGCTCAATTGGTATGATCGTAGGGATATGGTATCCCCTCGTTGCCCTGTTAGCCGGTTTGCTTCTAGGAGCGACAATGCTGGCCGCAGCCTTTACTCTGCTTGTGATTGCACGCGATCCATTTACCAAATCGTTCCCTGTCATAATCCTATGTCTGCTGTCATTTGGAATTGCTTTATATCATTTAAACCTCTGAAAGTGAAGCTGTATAAAAATACTAAAATGACTGGTCAATTGTTCCTTTCTAATCAACATCGTTTTGAATTTACTATAGAACAGATAGTGAATTCTTATCGATTGAGGTGATAGAATGGCGATCATTGAGGTATTTCCCAACAGTCCGACGGCCATTCAAGATGCGGTTACGATGTCGAATGAAGGTGACGTCATATTGGTACATAGAGGCGTGTACCATGAAAGTGTACAGGTATCAAGTGTTAAAAACAACATTCGCATCATATCGAAGCATAAACATGCTGCGATTTTAGATGGAAGGTGCATGGAGCTTGAAGCATTTGAGTTAAATGGAGTAGCCGGTGTCGAAATCTACGGTTTTAAAATTAAAAACTATTTTTCACGCGGCATTCAGCTTATTAACGCAAAATCGAACCATATTCTTAGTAATAAAATTTACCATATAACTGGTGGCGTTGATCCGATTGGTATTTTTGTGAATAATTCCGTGGGCAATCTATTCATGAAGAATGTAGTCGAGCGAATTGGAATCGCAGAATCAGGATCGGGGATTTATCTTCAAACGGTCACAGGCAACTGGGTGATTAAAAATAAGCTGAAACACAATTCAGCTCAAGGCATCGAGGTCCTTGATGGTAGTCATAATGCGATTATTGGTAATCAGATCTCCCATAATAAAGGCGACGGGATTCTGGTGAATCGGGTAGATAACAACCTTATTTATGATAATAAGATAACTGACAATGGGAATAACGGGGTGAATGCGCAGAGCATGAATACAATGGTCTTGGATAGTAAAATAAAAGGGAATCGCGAAAACGGCTTATTCATCGCTTTGAATTATAACTTTGCCGGGTTCAATGAGATCAAAGATAATAAGCAAAGCGGAATTCAAGTTTCATCTGATTTTAATGATATTCAGAATAATAAGATTGAAAAAAATGAAGATAACGGCGTTTTTATACACCATCCACAAACTGCAAATTTTGTATTCGAAAATCAATTTAAGCGCAATAACCCACATAACATTAAAGATCAAGGAGAAAACAATACGATTATCCAGAACACGATCAAGGAATAAGTATTCTCTCGGATCATGGATCATGGAGCAAGTAGGTTGGCGCAGAGTTACACGCGGCAGCCTGTTTCGTATGTTATGAATCATAAAAAAACACAAACGCATAAAAGTTATCACATGGCGTGTATGTCTCAATCCATGTATCATCTAAGTAACCGTTAATGGGTAAATCTGGATGCGGAAGGTGGTTGGATGTACAAAGCATTGGTTGTTGACGACGAAAAAATTGAACGCGAAGGCATTAAGTTTTTAATAGAAACGTTAGGACTGTCTTTACAAACTGCCGAAGCGGAAAATGGTGTCAAAGCATGGGAGTACTTGCAAGCCAACGAAGTGGACATCCTGTTCACAGATATCCGCATGCCTTTTATGGATGGTCTGGCGCTTGCAACTAAGGCCAAGAAACTAAATCCCAAACTTAAAGTTATTATTGTAAGCGCATTCGGGGATTTCGAGTATGCCAAACAAGCTATTCAAATTCATGTTGTTCACTATTTGCTCAAGCCCGTTGAGGTATCTGAGTTTCTGGAGGTTGTGACGCAGGTTGTCCACTTATGTGATGAAGATCGGGAGCAAAGGGAAAGAACGCTTAAGCTTCAGCAGGTGTACGAAATAGGAAGCCGTTACGTACAGGAGCAAACGCTGCTTAACTTATTGCAAGGTAGCGCGTCTACGCGCAATGGGATAGCGGGTGAGAGTGTATTCGATTGGCTAGATGAAAATACAAGATATCGTATGGTTCTATTGGATATGCAAAGGAAGTTTTTTGATTCTGTTGATCATGGATTCGAATCCGAAGTGAAATCAAAGCTTCCTTGGGAATGTTTGTATGTAAATCTGAATGAATATCAGAGTTTGCTGTTCTTACATATTGAAGATAGTTGGGATAATAACACGAGCTTAGAGCCGTATGGCCAACAACTGCAAGAGTTCCTGCTTGCAAAGTATTCTGCTGATCATGTGCTTATCTTCAGTAAAGTACTTAACGGCTTCCAGTTGCTTTCAGCCGAATTTCAGGAGATGGAAAAAGTGTTGGAACACAAGTTTTTCCTGCCTGCAACAGCCATGATGTTTACCGAACAAACCTGCGCTCAACGGCAGGAGGAACCTGCGGATATTGACGGTTTACTCGAAAAGATCTCAACTTACATCAACTATGGCGAATCTCATTTGATTCGAACTGGAATCGAACGAATGTTCGAGTCTCTTCGAAATAGCAATAGACTTTCCACCATTTATGTGAAATACATTTGCACGGAAATTGCAAAGAAATATGTCCAAACGTATAAACGTGAACACCATGCTTGCTTTCAAAGGTTTGTCGAGCAAATCTATACGACACAAAACCTGGTCCAACTGAAAGATTTGATGATCGAACTGATTGAAAAGCGGGAGAAAACGTCTACGGAGTCCCCCAGAAAGGTGATCGGAGAGGTGCTAAAGCTCATTCACCGCGATTATGGGCAGGATATCGGCTTGGATTCTTTGGCGGAGAAGGCTTATTTATCCCCGAGTTATTTAAGCCACCTGTTCAAGAAAGAAACCGGAGCCAGTCTTGTGAAATATATAACCTGCTACAGGTTGGACAAAGCGGGTGAATTGCTTCGGAGTACCACTAAGAAAATTTCCGATATCTCGCAGGAGGTAGGCTATACAAACTTCGCTTATTTCTGTTCCATATTCAAAAATTATTACGGGAAAACTCCGGCCAAGTACCGGGAAGGGGACTCCGCATGAGTCACTGGCTGGACGTGTTTAAGAATATGCGCTTCAAACAAAAGCTGATCCTGTCGTACCTGGTTGTTAGCTTAATTCCTCTAGCACTGCTAGGCGCTTATTCGTACAATCAATCCAAGCTATTTCTCCAGAAACAAGCGATCCAAGGCTTGCAGAATACGGTTGGTACGTTAGCTAGAGGGATGAACGATAAGACGGAACAGGTTGAGCGGACAGTGGATTCCGTCGTCATGAATACAGGTCTGCAGCGTATTTTTGCTACGAACTATACAAGCCTTACAACTCTTTCCGAGGATCTAAGAAACTATGTGAGCCCCTATTTTAGCATGATCAGAAATTTGAATACGGACATCCTGCAGCTCACCGTCTATACATCTGGCAAAATGCCCGAATATGGTGAGTTTATTCTTTCGTTGGACCGGATTAAGGAGGTAAGTCCGTGGTATAAGGACATAGCCGAACAAAAGAAAACAGGTTGGTATCTTGAAGGATCTGAACTGGCCGTATTCAGACCGTTCCCAACGATTCTGTACAATCAGATGACCGGAATCCTGTATATGAAGCTGAATAAGGAGCGCTTTTTTGATTCGCTTACTACGATGACAACGGCACAGTCCGCACACGATGGACTATTTATCTCTGACATAAATAATCATATTGTCTATTCCAACAACGATGAAGCTGTGGAGATCCAACAACAAATGCTGAAGGTTCCAGTAAACGCCAAGGATATGGTAGAAATCGATGGCCTTCGTTATATCCTGATTCAGGAGCCTCTTCGCCAAGCCAATTGGACGCTTCATTATTACATACCGGAACAGGACATAGCCATGGATGCGACCAGCATTGTCAAAGCAACGATTACACTCATTATGACGTGTATGATCATATTGGTTGCCCTTATATCCATATTTTCTCATACCATGATCAAGCGTATTTATCACTTAAATAAATGGATGAAGCAAGTGCAATTCGGAAATTTGCAAATGGATATTCGAAGCGACAGTAGGGATGAAATAGGGGAATTAACGAATCGTTTCGGTATCATGCTGCGCCGGATCAATGAGCTGGTGACAGAAGTTTACCAGAACAAACTTATTCAGAAAGAAGCGGAGTTTAAAGCCCTCCAGGCCCAAATAAATCCCCATTTTTTATATAACACGTTGTCCGTCATTAACTGGAAATCATTGAAGATCGGGGCTACGGATATAAGCCATGTTGTCACGATGTTATCCCGCTTCTATCGGACTGCTTTAAACCGTGGTGAAAGTATGACCTCTGTGAAGGATGAACTGCAGAACACTCAGTCGTTTGTGGAAATTCAGCTAGTGATGCACGATTACAGCTTCGAAGTCAGCTACCAAATTGAAGAAGATGTCTATCAGTACGATACGGTGAATCTATCCATTCAGCCGCTTGTCGAGAATGCAATCGTGCATGGGATCGACCAAAAGGAAGAAGGCGGAGGCAAGCTGATAATTAAGGCTCTTGCTAACCAGGACACGATTGACATTCATGTAACGGACAACGGGCCTGGTATTGATAAACAACGACTTGGTGAGATTCTGATTAAACAGTCCAAGGGATATGGATTAAAAAATGTGAACGAGCGCATTAAACTCGTGTTCGGGAAAGAATACGGCATTGAAGTGATCAGTGAAATTGGGCAAGGAACGACGATGATCATGACGATTCCGAAATATAAAAACACGAAATCACAATAAATCAATAATTTTCTAAAAAATGAGATAAATCAATGAAATCATCGCTGTGCTATATTAAATAACAAGTGAATGCGCATTCATTTCAAATTGATGGGAAAGGAGAGGGTTTTTTGCAGGAATCCATTGCGGCAAACCCAAGAGTTGAAACCGTTTCCAGAGCGAAAAGCGAATTCAGACGAAAATTGAAAAGCTATCGCGTTCTTTACTTTATGCTGCTTCCAGGTTTGCTATATTTTCTTATTTTCCACTACATCCCGATCTATGGCGTTGTGCTGGCTTTTAAAAACTTCAAAATTATGCAGGGCATTATGGCGAGCCCATGGGTGGGGTTTGATCATTTTGAAAAAGTTTTTGCAGATCCGAATTTTTATCGCGTCCTCAATAATACCCTGATCATCAGTTTGTATAAAATCGTATTTGCTTTCCCAATTCCGATTATTTTCGCCCTCTTATTAAGTGAAATCACGAGAGAACGGTTTAAAAAACTCGTTCAGACGATTTCCTATTTACCTCATTTCATGTCTTGGGTCATTTTGGCAGGGATATTCATTAGCATCTTCTCGCTGAACGGTCCTGTCAATGCGATTGTCAAACTATTCGGTGGCGATCCGGTTTTATTCATGGCAGACGATCGTTACTTCCGTACTATCCTGGTCCTAACGGACATTTACCAAGGATTCGGTTGGGGTTCCATTGTTTATTTTGCAGCGATAGCCGGGATCGACCCACAGCTTCAGGAAGCAGCCATTATGGATGGTGCCAGCCGTTTCAAAAGAATCATTTACATTACGCTTCCTATGCTATTACCCGTTATCTCCATTATGCTTATCCTTCGTATGGCTCATGTGCTTGATGCCGGCTTTGACCAAATTTTCAATATGTATAACCCCAAAGTGTACGGAGTTTCAGACATTCTCGATACTTTCGTATATAGAAAGGGTTTACTGGAAACGAACTATAGCTATGCGACAGCGGTTGGGCTCTTTAAATCCGTCGTGGCCCTTGTGCTAATCGTGCTTGTCAATAAAGCCGTTCACATGATGGGAGGAAAGGACCATACCCTTTGGTAAGGCTGTAAGGATTAAGGGGATGGAGGAAAACTGCCTATGAATAATACGAAAAAAACAACCGCAGAGACAATCGGCGAATTCTCGCTCTACCTGGTTATGATTGTGATTACGATAATCACCTTGTATCCTTTTTGGAATCAAGTGGTGACTTCGATCAGTTCCGAAAACACTCTATATACGACAGGGATGCTGCTTTTTCCGAGCAAGCTTTCCTTTGAAAGCTACCACGTTATTTTTCAATACAAAGCGATCTGGAACGGTTATGGCAACACGATTCTGCGTACAGTTCTGGCCGTAAGTCTAAGTCTAACCTTTACCGCGTTGTTCGCTTATCCATTATCCAAAAAGGATTTGCCTTTTAACCGAACCGTCACATCGCTCGTACTATTCACCATGCTGTTCAGTGGAGGTTTAATTCCCAATTATTTGCTGATTAAAAAGCTTGGCATTTATAACTCCATCTGGGCTCTTGTGTTGCCGAGTATGATTAGTGCGTTCAATGCGTTAATTATGAGGAATTTCTTCCGATCGATTCCGGACAGCTTGGAAGAGTCTGCGCGTGTGGACGGAGCGGGATACTTCTTTATTTTTCGTAAAATCATTGTGCCTTTATCCAAACCGGTTCTGGCTACTGTTGCTTTGTGGATCGCGGTTCAGCATTGGAATGCTTGGTTTGACGCTTTAATTTACATAACCGACCCGAAGAAGCAGGTGCTGCAGGTCGTCCTCAGAAAAATCATCGTGGATAACAATATGGATCAATTAAACGCAATGCTCTATCAATTTGATCAGAAGGATATGTTCTCTACTCGTCAGTTGCAAGCTACCGTCATTATGTTTTCTGTCATTCCTATGTTAGTGATTTACCCTTTCGTGCAAAAGTATTTTGTAAAAGGGATCATGATCGGTGCCGTGAAAGGATAAACAATGAGAATAGAAAGGGTGATCAGATTGAAAAAGGTTATTCCAGTGACATTAAGCTTTGCCTTGTTTGGGGGCGTACTGGCTGGTTGTTCAACGGGAAATGATGTAAAAGGGGAGCAAACCGCTGCACCACAGGTCCAGAAAAAAATGAAGTTAAGCTATCTGAATCAGAATTTCGATAAAACCGTCAAAGATTCTTATGCGATTAAGTATGTCGAGAACAAGTTCAATGTTGATATTGAACAACTCCCACGTTCGAAAGACAACTATAAAGACGAGCTTCTGCTGAAAGTGGCTTCTGGAGAAATCCCGGATGTTTGGGTGGATCTAGGTTTTCCTGAATATGAGAAACTGGTGAATCAGGGAGCTGTTGCCGAAATTCCGCAGGAGATGATTGAGAAGAATGCCCCGCATTATTGGGCTTGGTTGAAGAAGCATCTAGGTGATGATCCGTTGAAGTTATATAAGAGAGACGGTAAAAATTATTCCATGCCGATCATCCAGACGTTGGGGCCGGATCGTACGGTCGTTGGTTTGCGTAAGGATTGGCTAGATCAAGTGGGTATCACGAAAAACCCTGAAACGCTGGAAGAGTTTGAAGATGCTTTGCGCAAATTCCGCAATAATGATCCTGATAAAAACGGCAAAAAAGATACCTACGGTTGGACGGGACAAGCTGTAGGCGTGAAAGATATCTTCAGCCCGGTATTCGGTGCTTTCGGTGTATATCCAGGTACATTTACCGATAAGGACGGAAAAATCGTTCGGGGAGAGATTGAGCCGGGAGCGAAACAAGCGCTTACGCTGCTTAATAAATGGTACAAGGAAGAGCTGCTCGATCCAGAATTTGTGCTAAACAAAGGACAGAATGTGGACGATAAGATCATCTCCAGCAAAGCCGGAATTGTAACCGCTTCCTGGTACCAATTTATTACGAAAGCCGCTTTTTTTGATGGAAAATATTACGATAAACTTCGTGTCAATGTACCGAATGCCAATTGGGTGTTAACCGCTGGCCCCAAAGGTCCTGACGGACAACAGGGCACCGTCCAGTTAAACCCAATCGCAAGTTCAGGCGGCCAATTCGGCAAGCATATGGAAAATGACAAGGAGAAAATGGCCAAATATTTGCAGGTTGCAGATGCGACGGCTTTTGATGCGGAGACTTTTGAGAATATAGTGTATGGGGAAAAAGGAAAAACCTATAAGAAGGGAGAGAAAGGAGATTACAGTTATCTCCCTCCTTACGATAAAGAAGAAGAGCAGATCAAGTTCGGTATTGGTCAGCAGTATACGTTCCTAGGCAAATCATTTAACGATTATGACTTCCAAACTCCGTATATGACCCTTAATGAGTTGATGTCTTTACGCAAGGCTTCCGAACATATTGGCAAAGGAAAATACGATATCATGCAGCCGATTGCGATTCCAGCGTATAACGAAAACATCGATGCGCTTGACCAATTGACGCTGAAAACTTATATCGATATCATTACCGGACAGCGTCCTGTAAGCGATTTCGATAAGTATGTGGAAGAATGGAAAAAAGCCGGCGGTTCCAAGGTAATGGCCGAAGCCCAGAAGAAATATGAAGAGAATTTCAAAAAGTGAAAAGAAAAAGGAAAGCAGGAGGCATCCAGACATGTGCCGCGTGCTTTCCTTTTTAAATTTGAATCGGCTAATGAACTAACGCTGCACGTAAGGTCGAGATGCCGTGTTCCAGATAACCCTTAAGGCATGTCAAGGTATATACCCAACCTTCTTTGTTGCCTACAAGTAACGGAATTGACTCCTTGTCATCTGCAAAACCGTCCTCGTTCACTTCGACAATCGTGTTCATTTCGTCCTTTGGCGTGAAGGTTATGGTGACGAGGTGTACATGGCCGTAATCCCATTCGAAGGCAATTTTCTCGTCTTGCACGATTTCTTTAACTCTAATCTCGCCATCCGCATTATATTCATCATAGCGCAGCTTGATTGTTTTGCCGGATTCCCATCTCTCAGAACTGGAAGAGAACCAAAAGTTTCCGATCTTCTCAGGATCGACGAATGCTTCGAATACTTCATTAGCCGGTTTGGCAATGATCATTTTTGTTACATTGTTCATCGGTCACCCTCGCTTTCAAACAATTTTTTGTACTCGTCATGCAGCTCTTGCCATCCATAAAGAACAGCGTTGCTTCCAGCCATTGATGGCATCTGTTTGCCCTCGAGTATACCGGTTAGGCCTTTTAAACATAAAGTCCAACCCGCTGCAAGGGAAGGTGCCATTTGATAATCTGTGAAGCGATGACGGAGAATAAGAATGGTGTTGTTATCACTCACACTCAATTCCCAACGTAAAATGTCATTGCCCCACTTGAAAATAAGCAGGTGAGGGGCTTCCACCGTAAGCACTTCGCCTTGCCGTTTGACGTTTTCCTCAGCATGGTTCACATGGGAGAGTGCGACCGGTCCAGTCGATACAAGATCTCGATCTGTGGCAAAAGGGCCCCAAGCGGGTAGTTGATCCGATTCCGTCAGAGCAGCCCACACATCTTCAATCGGATGCTTAAGCGTTCGTTCAAGAATTAACACCCATTCTTCATCCGAATGGTTAAGGATGGGCATAACTTCTTCGTCGAGTGGTTTCATTGCAGGTTCTCCTTTTTAATCCGTTTTTGCCGATCAAGATGTTCTTCCAGCTTATCGACGTGTTGATTCCATTTGGCGCGATACGTACTTAACCAATCATCCACACCGGCTAGAGGACTTGCATCCAAAGAATAAATACGCCGCTGCGCATCTGCTTGGACACGTACGAGGCCGCACTCACGCAATAATCGTAAGTGGCTGGAAATAAGCGGCTGAGATAAACCCAACTCTTCGGTTAAATCTTTGACCGTTGAATCCGAACGCAGCAAACAGTCCAGGATTCGCCGCCGAGAAGGCTCGGCAATTATAGCATAAATATCGTGCAGGATCATCACCTCTTGTCTGTCTGATTAAAGTATAAATGTTTATTTATATAAATACAAGTGCATATAAGATGTGATAGGAAAATGAACAATTAAAAAAGACACCGAGAAGGTGTCTTTTTTAATTTTACGGACTGATTAACGGAAATCACTAGTGCGCGAGGACTGGGTGGAGCTTACTAGTTTGCCTCGCCATGACCCTGCATTCGTACCAAGCACTCCCGCGATAATAACAATTGCACCGATAATATGGTAGTAAGCAAGCTGTTCATTTAAGAAAACGAATCCCCCAACAATTGAAACCAAGGTAGCAAGATGATTGAACACACTTACCTTCGATGCCTCCAATTTGGATAAGGCGAAGTTGCTGAGCAAGCTGGAAACGAGCGAAGAGAGAACGCCCAAATAGAGAATAGACACTAAGAACACAGGGCTTGCAAATGGCTCAAAATAAAGCGATAGCGTTCCTGATGCCAAGTGCTGACTAACCGCCATGAGGTTGAAAACAAGGAAACCAATCATCGTCATCACATAGGTCATGGTGAACACCTTCAATCGCAAAGTCAGCTTCCTTGCAAGCACACTGTAACCCGCTAAAGAAAGGGCTGACAAAAGAATGAGCAGCGTACCTTTCATATTCGTCAAATCAATTGTCGTGCCTTTCATGACAAAGATGAAGATAACACCAGCAACAGAAAGTAACGTTGAAAGCTGTTGCAACCTTGTTGCACGTTCCTTCAGGAAATAAGCTGCTGCAATCATCGTGAAGATCGGCACGGTCGCGTGAATAATGCCTGCTTCTGCAGAAGTTGTGAACTGTAAGCCAAACGCTTGAAAAGCAAAGAACAGCGACGGATATAAGACAGCAAGTGGAAGAATAGCCAGCACATCCCGCAGTTGTATTTGCAGCTTCACCCATCCTAATAGAACAGGAATGGTGGCGGCGAGAAGAGAGATCGTAAAACGGTGAGCAAGGCTATCCAGCGGAGAAGCAACCGTTAAAGCTAATTTTCCAAACAGAAAAGAGAGTCCTACAATGGTGGAATAAATAACAATGGCTGAGTAGGCGAAGCGTTTTGTTTTGGTGTCGATTTGAGCAGTTGTCATGACGTTCCTCCTAGTATCTATACTTGATACGTATATCGTATCTCACCCTGTCATCATGCTACAATAAAGAAAACAGCAATCTGTACCGTTACAGATTGCAACTAAGGAGTTTGCCCGATGTACATATATTTGAAGCTAATGAATGAGCTGGAGGAATTGATACGGAAGGAGCCCTATAAGGATGGACAGAAACTTCCATCTATTCGCATGCTCTCGGAGCAGTATAAATGCAGCAAGAGTACGATCATTAAAGCATTGGATGAGTTGGAGAGGCGCCATCTCATCTATGCGATGCCTAAGAGCGGCTATTATGTGGTCAAAGGGATGAATGCCGCTCAGAGCGAAGCGTCTCCCATCTTGAATTTCTCAGCCGCTGCTCCTGATCCAAATGTGTTTCCGTATCTAGATTTTCAACATTGCATCAATAAAGCGATTGACACCTACCAGAAGGATTTATTTGTATATGGTACTGCCAAAGGCATGTCATCTCTAATCGAAATCGTACGTAAGCAGTTAATGGGTTATCAGGTGTTTACGGAAGAGCGGAACATCTTTGTGGTATCCGGAGTTCAGCAGGCATTGTCACTCCTTGCCGCAATGCCTTTCCCTAACGGGAAGCAGAAGATTCTGATCGAACAGCCTAGCTACCATCTGTTTATCGAGAATTTGGAGACGCGCCGTATGCCGGTGATCGGAATAGAGCGCAGCTATGCGGGAATTGATTTTGACAGACTGGAGAAAATTTTTCAAACCGAGGACATCAAGTTTTTTTATACTATGCCGCGGTTTCACAACCCTTTGGGCTGTTCTTATACGAGCAAAGAGAAGAAGCGACTTGCTAAGCTTGCTGCCAAATATGATGTATACATCGTTGAAGATGATTACCTCGCCGACTTCGAACAGGACAGCAAGGCCGATCCCATTTTTGCGCAGGACGATTCGTCACATGTCATTTATTTGAAAAGTTATTCCAAAATCATTTTCCCCGGTCTACGCATCGGCATTGCAGTCATACCTGTTCAGCTCGCTGAAACGTTCAGGCTGTACAAGAAACATGACGATATCGACAGTTCCATGTTGTCGCAGGCCGCTCTTGAAATCTATTTACGCAGTGGTATGTTCGATCGCCATCTTGCCAAAATCCGGAGCAGATATGCTGCACGGGCGAAGCTGCTCGATGCTGCACTTAAGAAGGAAGCTGCCCGCAGCGGCGGCGCCTTCACTTACGAACATTCTAATTATCCATTTATACATACGCATATCATGCTGCATGAAACAATTTCTGCTGAGAAGCTAATTGCTAAATTAAAGAGAAGCTCAATTCTGTTGGAGTCAATGGACCGGAATTATTTAAACAATTTCGAGAGGGAAAATATAGTGAAACTAAACGCTACGAACGTGAACGAGGATGAGATTGAAAGAGGGATAGAACGGATTAGCGCCATTATAGCGGAGTCGATTCAGTTGCATTGATTTTGTATAATTTTCCACTTAGTGTGACACAATGAGGTGAGAAATTATACGGAGAAAAGAGTGATTAGAAGTGAATTCAATCCCTCCATTATGGAAGGAGCTAAGTCAATCAGCAGATTTCGTGTGCTACGAACATCAAATGAACTCGGTTCCTTTGTATATCGGTTATTTTAAATCTCTCATAGAGTCAGAAATCTTGCAGCAGCATATACTGAGCTGTTTGAGTAACTTAACGAACAGATCTTTCGAGGATTTGTACCCATTGATACCCATAGCCGAGAAAGAAATATCGTCCGATTGGGATCTCATTCAAAGTAAAATATATCGGGGATACGTGGCCATTCAATATGGCCATCAAAGCATACCTTGTATTTTGGTCAACGCAGCTTCATCTAATGGTCGTAATGTAACCAATCCCGAAGTTGAATTCACCGTGGAAGGGCCGAAAGAAGCCTTTGTTGAATCATTGGACATCAATTTGAACTTGATTCGCAAACGAGTTCCCAGTCCTGATTTACGTATAAAAGAGTACATGGTGGGGAGTTTAGGTAAGTCAAGAGTTGCGATTTGTTACTTGGAAGGATTAACGAACAAACAATATTTACAAACATTTATTCAGCGCATTCAGGATGTGCAATTTGATCAAATTACGGATAGCTCTTTGCTTCAACAAATGATCGAGGATAATTCCAACTCCATCTTTCCCCAGTCGATCGGAACCGAAAGGCCTGATTACGTAGCCTGGGCCGTATCTTCTGGGCAAATTTGCGCATTGAAGGATGGATCCCCAAGTGCTTTTTTTGCGCCGGTGAACCTGTGGCAATTTTTCATTACCTATGAAGATTATTATTTGCCATGGATTATTGCCTCCTTATTGCGGCTGATTCGCATGTGCTCAGTGCTGTTTTCCGTCTTTGCCTCATCATTTTATGTTGCTGTAATGACTTATCACGGACAAAGCATTTCCAACGTCTTTTTGCCCACGATCGTTTCTTCGAGGATCAATGTACCTTTTCCACCAATAGTAGAAGTCATCATTATGGAACTTGTTATTGAATTATTAAGGGAAGCTGGTGCTAGATTGCCTACGAAAATCGGACAGACCATCGGCATCGTTGGAGGTATTGTTCTCGGTACGGCGGCAGTCGAAGCTGCGCTAACAAGCAATTTCCTATTAATTATCGTGGCGCTATCGGCATTGGCCTCGTTCACAACGCCTATTTTTCGCATGAGCGCTACCATACGAATTCTTCGGTTTCCGTTTATTATCGCAGCGCAAATATGGGGGTTATTAGGTATTTTTATTTGCACAATTGCCTTGGTTGCACATCTGTTGCGGTTATCATCTCTCGGGATGCCATATCTGGTTCCTTTCTACCCTTTACGCACTTCCGATTTATATGATACCGTCATTCGTCCACCATATTCCAAATTTCATTACAGATATAGCTTTCTCCGTACACTCAAACCTGCGAGATTTAATAAGAAAAATGTAAACGCAAAAAGAGACATCGATGATTGAAACAGCTCTGGGAGTGATATAAAAGATGAAATCAACTGAACATCCACGATTTACCATATCACCTTATCTGGTTTTCGTTTTGATTCATAGCATGCAGTTCGGACCCGAATATCTGTCCATGTCGAATATTCCAATTCAATTGGCTGGACAAGATACCTGGATTTCTATTATCCTCTGCGGTCTCAGTTTCCACGTCATTATTTGGATGATGTATCGAATACTTAACCGAAACGAGACGGATCTAATTCAAATCCATCAACAATTTTTCGGGAAATTGGCAGGTGGAGGTCTTAACTTTATCTTTATCATTTACTTCCTGCTAATTGCCAGTTTTCAATTGCGTTTTTTTATAGAAATAATACAAGTATGGCTATTTAAAGATCTCGAAACATGGTCATTGGCATTAGTCATGCTCCTACTTGTCTATTACATTGTCGCAGGGGGGTTTCGAGTTATTGTAGGCATTTGTATGTTTAGCTTATTGCGAATTGTGACCATCTTAGCCATGTTTTTTCCAGCGGATTATTTTCATTTCAACAATTTAATTCCTCTATTCGATCACTCGTTAAGTGAAATCTTCAAAGCAGGTAAGGAGATGACATTTCCCTTCTTAGGTGTGGAAATGCTCTTCTTTTGCTACACATTCATCAAAACTCCTCAAAAATCTCAAAAATGGGCGCATTTCGCGAATTTCATCACCACAGTATCTTACCTACTCGTTATATTCTTTTCCTTGTTATTATTTAAACCGGAGCAATTATCTGTAGAAATCTGGTCGCAATTAACCAAATATAAATTTATACAATTCCCTTTTATAGAACGATTTGACTATATTGGCGCTGCAGCACAGCTATTATGGGTAGTTCCTATTTTGTGCTTCTGTATTTGGGCTGCAAGCCGAGTGTGTAAACTCATGTTTACTGTGAAACAAAGAAGAGCACTGCCGATCTTATTAATTCTCGTTTTTGTGGCGGTATGCTTTATTCCAGATCATTCTCATATTGAAGTCGTTCAAAAAATACTATACGATATCGGATTTTACCTCATCTATGCCTATATTCCATTTGTATTTTTAGTTGACGTTATCAGAATGAAAGTGAGAAGAACCGTATGATTCGTTTTTTATACTTCGTAGTGCTCATCGTGAGTATGCTATTGACTGGCTGCGTAAAGCAAGATGTTATAGACAAAATCACGATTTCATTCACCGGCGCTTTCGATGAAGCCCCCGATGATCAAATCGAATTTACGATAGCGGCAATAAAGTTTCAAGCCGATAAATCCCGCTCTGTATCTAATGCTTTGTATTCAAAGGTCGGACATACAAGTAAGAACATTTTGGAAAAAATGGATATGCAATTAAACCGTCCTATTAAACCTGGAAAAATATCAGTCCTCTTAATTGGAAAAGAATTGGCGGAAAGAGGGTTAGCGGATAAATTAGACGTGATCTTGCGGGACGCTATAGCTTCACGAAGGATGTATGTAGCCGTTGCTGAAGGCAAAGGAAAGGAAATATTGCAAGCAAATTTCAGCTCGAATGAAGAAAAAGGGATGTATTTGTATAATCTATTCGACTCGAATGTACGCACTGGACTTGTTCCGAGGCAGAACCTTCACGATTTTGAGTACGCTTTTTTGGGCAAAGGAATGGACCCTTTTTTGCCGCTTCTTTCCTTGCAGCCTAATGGTCAAGTGCAGATCTCCGGATTGGCGTTATTTAAGGATGACAAATACGTCCTGTCACTGAGCGAAAAGCAAATGCGCGTCATGAAGCTTTTACTCGAAAATGTAAGGTACGGCACACTTGAAACAAAGCTTGAAAATGGACCGTACATGGCAATTAAAAACATCGGTTCAAAAGTGAACTATAGCATCGGTAAGGAACCGAAAAGTCCAAAAGTGACGATAAATCTGAGCTTAAACACGGAAGTTATCGACTCAAAGGGGATTGCGTTAACGAAACAAGAGCAGCAGAGAATAAAAGAGAGTTTCGAAAAAGATATTCGTACGACTGGTGTGGATCTCCTACAACTATTTAGAAAGGAAGAGATTGATCCACTCGGTTTAGGGGATTTCGTTAGAAGCAAAACACGAAATTGGAACGAAGAAGCGTGGAAAGAGGAATATCCAATGATGAACGTTAGATTGAATGTAACAGTGAATTTAACGGAGATCGGAATCAGGAAATGAAAGGAAATATAAGTGAATAATAAATGCAACAAAGGGATAAAATTACAAAGAATCTTTTCATAATAAATGTCAATTCATAGCAGCATTGTGAGGAAAATAATATGGACGGAACACAAGGGAAAATCGGTATTGTATCCATCATTATGGTCATGATGCTGTTCAATGGTTTGACTAGTCATGTTATTGTAAATCCGTTGGTATTGGATACATCGGGTAGAGATGCTTGGATATCTGTTCTAATGACGGCAGTTCTCTACCTGCCTTGGTGCGCACTTCTTGTTTATATAATGAGAAAATCAGGTCAACAGGAGCTGCGGACATGGTTAATCAAGCAAACAAGCCCTCTTATTGCTTGGATCATCATAGCTCCGATTTGCGTGGAGCTGTTTTTGATTGGTGGCATGACGGTTATCCAAACGGAGATATGGACCGTCACTAACTATTTGCCTGCAACTCCACAATATATATTAATTATTGCGTTAGTTTCGGTTTGTTATTACTCGGCCTATAATGGCATTCGCACGATAACGATAGTAGCCGGTATTCTGCTTCCTACGGTTGTCTGCCTCGGATACTTCGTTTCCATTGCCAATACGCCGGAGAAAGATTACGCGCTTCTCAAGCCTTTTCTTGAACATGGTTGGCAGCCGGCTCTGAACGGAATGGTTTATACGGGAGGAGCATTAGTGGAGATCATGCTGCTGCTATTGTTCCAACACCGTTTTAAATCGAAAATGCGGGTCTGGCAAGTGCTGCTGCTCGGTATAATTCTGGTATACATTACTTTAGGTCCTTTGGTAGGAGCGATCACGGAATTTGGTCCTCAAGAAGCTGCCAAGCAGATGGTATCCCCGTATGAGCAATGGCGCCTTGTCAAAATAGGTTCGTATATCGAGCACGTCGATTTCTTGTCTGTGTATCAATGGTTGGCTGGAGCAACTATACGAATTAGTCTCTCTCTTTTTTTATTAGCGGAAATAATCCCATATAAAAAGGCAGAAATGCGGCGTTGGTTCATTCTGGTTTTAACGCTTTGCATTTTCATGTTTTCAATGATTGTAACGCACCAAAATTCGTTCTATTTATGGATGTACAAAATTTATTTTCCTGTAACTCTGATTTTCACTCTAGTCATAACAATTGTTTTAGCTGTAATTGCATGGATGGCCAAACCCACCAAGGAGTGAGCAACATGAGCGTTAGCAATACTCAATCTGGCGATGTAACGAAAGAGCAGATGCTTCGGCAATTATTCGCAAACTGTTCTGACGTGCAAATACAGACTTACTTATTTGGTGAGGATGATCCGTCATCCACGATTATGATGATCTATGCAGAAGGTTTATGTGATGCCGTTCAACTGGGGAAAATCGTCCTGCCGGAGTTGAATAAAGTTTATAGAGAAAATGGCTTCGAATATTTGCAAAACGGATATGTGCTTAGCTCTTTACCTCTCATTTCATTTGATGGAGAAGCGACTGAGCAAGAGATGACAGATTGTGTCTTTCAAGGCGATCTTCTGCTTGTTTTTGTTGCTTCAGATGCGATGTATAAGCTTAACATTTGCAACCGTCCTCAGCGCACACCTGATGAATCGAGTGTCGAGATTTCTATCAAAGGGCCGAAAGATGGATTTGTGGAAGAGTTTTCGACGAATATAGCCCTGATTCGCAAACGGATTCGAAGCAATTCCTTATGCTGTGAAACGTTCATTCTCGGAAGAAGAACGAGAACGAAGATCGGACTTATGTATATTAATGACATTTTGGCTCCAAATATTTTAGAGGAAGCTCGTTCTCGCTTAAATAAAGTCGATGTCGATGGCATTTATAGTATCAGTCAAGTGGAAGAAGCACTTACCGATAAGAAATTTGCGCTATTTCCTATAACGGACTTCACGGGTAGGCCCGATTATGCAGTCAACTGCCTGTTGGCCGGACGATTTATTATTATTGTGGACGGCAACCCTTTGATCTTAATTGCACCAGGGAACTTTTCATTGATTATGAAATCCCCGGAGGATATTCATTTCAGTTTTCAATACGTGACTTTTGCTCGCTTGATCCGTTTTTTAAGTTTCTGGATTTCGATTCTCTTGCCTGGTTTCTGGGTGGCTCTTACTGCGTTTCACCAAGATCAAATTCCATTTCGGCTCATGGCGACAATATCGGTAGCAAGAATCGGTTTACCTTTATCAGCACAGATGGAAATGTTTACTTTGCTGTTCCTCCTAGAGGTTTTTCGAGAGGCCGGTGTGCGATTGCCTAGCTCCATTGGACAAACATTAACGGTTATCGGTGGGTTAGTCATTGGTGATGCCTCCATACGCGCAGGTTTGGTTTCCCCTTCGGTAGTGGTTGTTGGGGCGATTACCGCAATCATGGGAGCTACGCTTGTTAATCAGACCTTGGGCACAGTCGTAAGTGTGATCCGGTTGATTATTTTCCTAGCTTCAGCCGTCATTGGGATGTATGGGCTCATTTTGGGTATGGTTTTGTTAGTGATTCACATGTCCAAAATCAAATCGTTCGGGATCCCTTTTTTATCCCCGTTGTCCCCGCCTAATTACAAAGACCTATTTAAGAGCTTTATAAGGTTTCCATGGGCTAAAATGCGTTTTCGTCCGCAAGAGCTGCACACAGTCGATTCAGACCATAAAGGGAAAGATCCCGAATGAGGAAACTCGGTCTTTTTCTAATCGTCCTAACCTTTCTAATTCTCCAATCGGGTTGTTGGAATTCCAAAGATATTCAAACCATGGCCTATGTGACAGCGATCGGATTGGATTACGAAAATGGAAAATATATCACCTATGTACAAGTGCTCAATTTTGCCAATGTGTCCAAAGCGGACTCATCACAGCTAGGGAAGAATATCCCCATATGGATTGGGAAAGGAGAAGGGGAAACGGTCACTGAAACGTTTAATGCGATTTATGCAACTTCCCAACTGAGAGTGTATTGGGGGCATGTGAAATCAATTGTGTGCACGGAAAGATTTTTAAAGAATGGTAAAAGAGTCAAAGAGGCTTACGATATGATAAACCGCTATCGGGAAATCCGTTATAACGTTCTTTTGTATGGAACAAAAGAGTCGTTAAACGATTTATTTCAGCAGAAGTCGATTCTGAATTTATCTCCGACAGATACCTTATTGGACAATCCGGCACAAATCTATTCTCAGCGTTCGTATATTACGCCGCATTACGGTTTCAAGATTATTTCAGAGATAAATGAACCAGGGCAATACGCCATGCTTCCTTCAATCGCTCTTGACAGGGAAGAATGGACCGAAGATAAACAGCCAAGATCGATGTTTAGAATCGATGGGGCGTTTTATCTAAGGGGTAGCCAATCCCTAGGATGGATGTCCGAAAAAGAACTGGAAGGTTTCCGATGGCTTCAAGAAAAACTGTCGCGTTCCCCGATCAACATTCCGGATACGAAGAAGCCTATTGCGGCAATAGTTATGATTGAGCCGAAATCGCGTATTCTGCCTACTATTCGAAATGGACAGGTGTACTATACGATTAAATTGAAAATAAATGCCTATGTAGATGAAATGGTGGAGGATATTTCACCACAAGACATGCAGAAACTTGCGGAGCATGTGATTGAAGATCAGCTCAGAAAAACCTATGAGATAGGACTTAGCAAAAAAATAGACGTGCTGCAATTGGGCGAGCGGCTTTACAGGAACTATCCGAATAAATGGCATGAACTCAACCAGCGCAACGACTTCAATTTGGATGCCGACTCTCTTGATAAAGTGGAGGTCAAGGTTAAACTGCAGCACACTGGCAAATATAAGGCTAGAGCGCATTAATGTTTGCGCTGCTGCAGGACAAGATAGCATTTATCTATAGAAAAACCGCGCAACAATAACAGGGGCGATGAAGTTGATGCCCAGCACACTGCCAACAACAATTCACATAAACCACTCTGTGTTAAAGATAGACAGGTAGATGGGGCGGAATGATAAAAGTCCATTCAAGTCCGCAGACAAAAACGATAAATTGGATCGCTGCCGCAGTGCTACTAATCGCTGTCGAGAGCAAACAGGGGGATAGGGTTTATTAGAACGTCAACACCTATCACTAATAATTCGGGTATGACCATCATATAAATCGGGAGAAAGGCTACCATTGGAAAGAAAAAGGAGATTGCCAATGAGAGACAATACCGCCGTTCGACCGTTTAGACCTGGGTTTGCTCAGGAATCGGCGCTTATGGACCTACGCCGGCGAGTCGCAGCGACAAGATGGCCCGACAAGGAAACAGCGACGGGTCAGTCGCAAGGCGTTTCGCTTGAGACGATTCAAACCATCGCGCGCTATTGGGCAACCGAATACGACTGGCGCAAATTCGAATCACGACTGAACGCCATCCCACAATTCGTGACGGAAATCGACGGCTTGGATATTCAATTCATTCATGTACGATCGAGTCATGAAGGAGCGATCCCAATGATTCTGACGCACGGATGGTCGGGCTCGATTGTCGAATTGCTAAAAGTCATAGATCCGCTGACCCGGCCGACGGCGTATGGAGCTTCGGCTTCGGACGCGTTCCACGTTGTGATTCCTTCGCTGCCGGGTTACGCGTTCTCCGGCAAGCCGAACAAGCTCGGTTGGGATATTCCACGAATTGCCTGGGCCTGGGCAGTGCTCATGAACCGGCTAGGCTATACGAAATACGTGGCACAAGGGGGCGATTGGGGCGCATTAGTCTCGGACATGATGGGTGTGCAGCAGGTTCCGGGGTTGTTCGCCATTCACAGCAATATGCCCGGCACGGTGCCTCCCACCTACGAAACGGCAATCATTAACGGGGAGTCGATGCCAGCCGATTTAACACAAGAACAGAAAAACGCCTGGATGCAGATGGATTTCTTTTATCAGCATGTCGGTTACTCCGCAATTATGGGGAGGCGTCCGCAAACGCTAACTGGGCTGGCTGATTCGCCGGCGGGTCTCGCGGCATTCAATCTTGACCATGATGCAAAAAGCCTGGATCTCATTTCGGGAGCTTTCTTCGGTCACCCCGGGGGTATTTCGCGAGATGATTTCCTTGATAACGTTACACTCTATTGGCTGACGAACACGCCTGTCTCTGCGGCACGTCTCTATTGGGAAAACAAGCTCCCGTTCTTCTCGGTCAAAGGCGTCAATAACATCCCAGTCGCCATCAGCGTCTTTCCCGACGAGCTCTATCAGGCTCCGCTAAGTTGGGCCAAGGAAGCGTACCCGAAGCTGTTCTATTACAACCGTGTCGCCACGGGAGGACATTTTGCCGCTTGGCAGGTGCCGATGCTGTTCTCTGAGGAGCTTCGCACGGCATTCCGACCATTTCGTTAGAGAAGGGATTTCGAGATAGAGAAAAAAACGGTCAAAGGTTCAAAGGGGGCAAAGGGGCAACGAGAGGAAACGGAACGCGAGATAGAACAAATATGTGTGTTCATAAAAACTGATCGCAATGATCCAGTTCCTGAAGCACTTTTTTGAAATGTCGGTTGTCAAGAACATTGTCCGAATGAAGTCCGTGTAAATCGCGGGCTTATTTAGTTATCGAATCAAGTTCTTGTCATTTGGCGATGACAAGAACTTGATCCGATTCCCGATTCGTAACAAGAACATTGTCCGATTACCAACTTTCACAAGCAAGAATAATTACAGGAAATTTGGTAAATATATCTTTAACAAATTGTTAAATACGGGTTGGAAATAGGATGAATATGCTGAAAACGGATTTCCAGGACATCGACCAATTAATAAATTTATCCAGACAATCAAGCGACTTTAAAACCACTCAAATTTTTACTTCCGGTCAACAAGTTAGCATCTCCTATTTCAAATCATTAATCGACGATAAGTTGCTGCAGTTCAATGTAATTATTCCATTGCAAAACCATACCATGCTCTCCGAGCTCAACCAGATTGAGGATCTAAAAGAATGGCTCCCGACGGATGACGTAGAGATAACCGATAATGTTGTGGACATTCAAGCCAAGCTATTCAAAGGACATGCGATTGTTGAGCTTGTGGATCATGATCGGAAGTTTGCGTTGGTGAATGTTGCGAGTAAAGAAGGTCTGCGAAAAGATAACAATACGGAAAACGAGTTCAGTGTTGTTGGACCCAAGGTAGGGTTCGTCGAAGACATTGATACGAACATACGCTTGCTAAGAGCTCAGATCAACATCCCCAACTTGATTATAAAAGAATTAACCATCGGCTCAACATCTAAAACAAGAGTTTCAGTTATCTACATCGACGGGGTGACAAATCCGCAAATCATCCAAACCGCGGAGCAGAGGCTGAAGCAAATTGACTATGACGTGATCTGGGATTCCTCCATTCTGGATCAATTCATTTCGGACAACTCATCCACGCCCTTTCCGCTCTTTTTAACAACGGAACGCCGGGACCGGGTCGTGTATGCTCTGATCAGCGGGCAAGTTGCGATTGTTAGCGACGGGTCGCCATATTTTGTTACAGGCCCCTCGACATTGTTTGACTTTTTCATTTCCCCGGAAGATTATTATTTACCTTGGATCCTGGGTTCCTTTTTCAGGATGATTCGTATTTTCGGGGTTATTTTTTCGTTAATCGCAACATCATTTTATATCGCTATAACCACTTTCCATTACGAAGTCATCCCAAGGGATTTATTGGAACCGCTCATTTTTTCCAGAAGGAATGTCCCCTTTCCCCCTTTTATCGAAGTGCTTTTCTTGGAAATAACCATCGAGTTTCTCCGTGAGGCCGGCGCCAGATTGCCGTCAAAAATCGGTCAAACCTTAGGTATCGTAGGAGGTATTATCATTGGGCAAGCTACCGTCCAAGCTGGCTTGACAAGCAATATCCTCGTCATCATCGTTGCCTTTTCGGCATTGGCCTCGTTTGCCACGCCGATTTATAAGATGTCGAATGCGATACGGTTTTTACGTTTCCCCATGATCGCAATGACTTCCATATGGGGTGGAGTAGGCTTGTTTATGGGGATTACTTTACTGATCGTCCATATTTCCCGGTTGACTTCATTAGGCAATCCATATATGGTCCCTATCTATCCTCTTCGAGTCCACGACCTGAGAGACAGTTTTATACGTCCGTCTTTTCAATATATTAATTTTAGGATGCGGTTCTTAAGGCCGTTTTCTTTAATAAAGTACAAACCAAAGCCGGTTAGAAGGAAACATGGTTTTGACGATGATGAATGATGAAGAAAGTGGGAATATGGAGTTAATGAAAACAACATTTCCAACATTTATACTGATTGTTCTTAGTGGATTGATGACCGCGTGCGGAAATCAATATATAGTGAATGATATTAAGCTTGTTCAAACGGTTGGTTATGATATCATCCAAAATGGAGTACAAAACGCAGCCATTATCGCCAATTACGAAGAACAAGGAGCAAAAAAATTAGAGTTTTACGTAACGAATTCGGATAACATGTTTGATAGTATCCCAAGGCTAAAAACGAAGCTTGATTTTCCACTTGAATATGGACAGCTGAGATTGGCGTTGTTCGGAGAAACGTTCGCACGTAAAGGAATCAAAGCAACAATCGATAGTCTGATCCGCAATCCCAGAATATCTCGCCGTATGCAATTCGGCGTTGCCGATCGAGACGCTTTGAACATATTGAACATACCCCAAAACAAAAGCGATCCGTATTTTTTATCCGATATGATTGAACAAAACTATAAGAAAGGGAATTTGCCTTTGACGAACCTTCATGTTGTGAATTTTAATCTTTACGGCAAAGGGAGAGATCTCTTTTTACCGTATATCACAGAAGAGGGCAGAGAAGTGAAAGTCAATGGAATAGTATTGTTCGAAGGTGACAAATTCAAAACAACCGTCAGTATAAGGGATGCATTGCTGCTGAAAATGCTGCTAGGAAACTCTAAGTTTGGGAGCATCACAATTCCTATAAAAGAATCGAACCAAAAGCAAGAGGACTCCTTCCTTATGTACAGTATCGGTTCCAAGTCAAAATTCAAGGTGATTAGTATCGGACCTCCGGCATCCGTTGCCATTCATTTGGAATTGGACGCACTGGTTAGAGATGTCCCACCATGGATGGATCTTACATCAGAGGATCAAATTTCATCACTTGAGAAAAGAATGGAGGCCTATTTTGAGAAAGAAATTCAAAAGCTTGTATCGTTTTGCAAAAAAAACAACGTGGATCCGGTAGGCTTTGGCGATCTAATAAGAAGCAGATCGAATAAATGGAATGCTCGAGAGTTTCAAGAACACTATGGTGAATTGGAAATAACAGTGAGCGCTAAAGTTAAGATTGTTCAGACAGGTTCCAGTTAGTGAAGCAGCGATTCAATGTTTAGGAGGCGGCATGTGAAGTGAGAAACGAAATAAGTGAAAAATATATGGTGTCTCCTTACTTTGTCAGCATTCTATTGTATGTCAGCATTGTGGGAGTTGGAATACTGAATTTTGAGAGGAAATTAATTCTGAATGCCGGATATAACGCTTGGATATCCGTAATTTTGACGGGGATTAGCATGCATATCATCTTATGGATGATGTATAAAATGTTATCCTCTACCTCTGACGGTCAAGAAATTATCACGCTGAACAAAACGCTTTTCGGAAACGTTTTCGGGAATATACTCAACTCAGCAGTGGTCTTTTATTTTGTTTACGGAGCATTTCTGAAATTTAAAATTTATCTTGGCCTGATTCAAGTCAACATGTTTCCAGTAATGAACATTTTGCCCATGAGTATCAGCATCGCTCTGATAATCTACTATACGTTGTTCGGCGGATTCCGGTCGGTTGCAGGAATCAGCTTTTGGGCGACTCTAATTTCCTTTGCTTCAATTATTCCGCAGATTGTACTGACATTGCCGTTTTTGCATCCATTAAACCTGCTGCCACTGCTAAACCATTCGGCGACCGAAATTTTTCTCTCTTCTAAAACCATGGTGTTTGAATATTTGGGGCTTGAGACGCTTCTCATATTTTTTCCGTTTATAAAGACACCGGCAAAGTCGCAAAAATGGGCTCATAGTATGATGATCTTAATTACAATGATATATTTGATGGTTTTAATCATAGCAATTATGTTTTTCAGCGAAGATCAGCTGCGCCATTCCATATGGCCAACAATGGATATGCTCAGTATTTTTGAAGTACCTCTGCTCCAGAGACTCGAATACTTTTTCATATCCATATGGTTTATAAAAATGATTGCCGGGATTTGCATCTACTTATGGGTGGCTTGCCGAGGAATGAAAACTGCTTTTCATATTGGGCAGCGAAGCAGCCTAATTGTATTTCTAATTGCAATCGTGACGATAAATTATTTGATTAAGGACCAAAGAAGTATTGAATGGGTTTCTAATTTGTACTCGCCCGTCGGATTTTATTTTATTTATGCCTATATCCCTTTTATGTTCGTTTGTATGCTTATTAGAAAAAGGTTGACGCATTCTGCGAAATAACGAAAACTCACGGGAAGATGCCCTAATGAAGGGGTGGAGGTCGGTTTTTCTAACGGAACGGGTCTGAGCCCTTTTTTATCTGGCTTGTAGGCTTGGTTGCTACGTGCCAGACCTACTAGTATCCGAGCTAATTTTCCACATAACTTCATAATTGATTTCATTCTTTTCAGCTTTTTGACCTGAACATTATGTTGATGCAAAGCCTTGAATTCTTTGTTCGTCATAACCATGCACATCGTGATTAGATAGAGAAAGTGTCGCAGGCGTGGTCGTCCTCGTTTACTGAGCGTTATCTGGCCCTTCCATTTTCCAGAGCTTGCTTCGGTCAGATTAAGGCCTGCGTGGCGGAGTAGTGTATTTCCATGGATAAAACCGCTGAGATCACCCGACTCCCCTAAAACGCCAGCTAAAGCAATCGCACTTATGCCAGTAATGGCAAGGATTTTGCCAGTATAGGGAATTCGTTTAAGTACGCTTTTGGCTTCATCTTCGATTCTCCGCAGCTGTGTGCTCGCTAAGTCATATTCCTCAAGAAGATGCTCAAGATGGAGTTTGTAAGCGTGTGTTGCCTGGGTAGAACCAACAAGGGCTTTAGTTTCGTAGAACTGAACAAATCGAGGACATTAAATCATTAGGTGAGATGGAAGTCGTTACAGGAGATATGCTGGATCAAAAGGCTGTAAATGAGGCATTAGTCGGAATTAGGTCTGTATACCACATTTGTTCAGCTATGAATCCTGATGAAGTTCAAATCGGACAAATAATCATACAAGCAGTGTGCGATTAGCAGCGTTGTAGATGAACTTTGTTCAAAGTAATACATGTTCACAAAACCCGTATTTTATACATATGTCCTACCGTGTGACAGCATATCTCTGAATGCCCCTATCTCGGTGTCTAACGACACAAATTTCCCAACATTAATGACACAAATTCCCCTACTTAAAATTGATTCTTATTTTATAAGAGATATTATTCTTAATCCGTATAGATACTTTTCTGCTGCTTTTTTTTCATTATTAAAGCCAGGATTAATCGCTAATCTCATAGGTAAATGTGAAAATTCATCTTTTCTGAATTCTTTCATTTGGTTGTTGTATGGACACTGCATTTGCTTTTTCTGATGTATTTCATCACTGCTGCTTAAAAACAACTCTATTACAGATTCATTCTCATCAATTGTAAATGAGATAATTTCAGCAAAGTTAAATTCATCATATCTAGTTTTTGGTCTAATACTTTTTTCTGCGTATTCTCTTGCTATTACAATCCATTCATTAAAATGATTCTTTGCAACATTCCATACCATGTGCCTAATAACCCACATTAAAGATCTGTGATTTAATAGACCTCCGAAATTTTTTAATATGTAGGCAATTGTCTCTTTAATAGCATCATTATTGCAATAAAAAGGTAATTCAAGTTCTTTAAGCGCCCTCTTCTTTCTAGGTATAACTTCATTATAAAATGGATTGATACCAAATAGTGATTCTTTCCAAAATATATATGCATAAGCATAGGGACATATTTTGGGGAACTCTTTGTCCTCTCTAGATTTATACAGTCCAGAGAATCTTCTTATACAGTGGCTATGCTCAAATAAAATTGTTCTAAGTAAAAATTTCTCGAATGATATGAGGACATCTCTAGAAGTATTGTATATTTCGTCGTAAAGATTAATTTCTACTTCTTTGCTGTTACTATTATTAAAATTCATTTTAAAAGTTAATCTAGTACCTCCTTTATTTTCGTTTTCCATTGACGCAAATAAATGGTCCATAATTTTGAATCTGTTTGTATCATTCAAAACCAATTTTCCATGTAATATAGTGCTTTCTATTTTGTTAAGTAATTTTGTACTCATCGAGAATCCACTTAATATTCGTTCATCTCTAATTGCTAATTCGTGTGTCCAAGATTCCATAAAATTGTAACCACTTTTCTTTCTTACCATGCTCTCTCCACAATTGCATAAGAAACCTGATTCTAACTCATGTTGAGGAAGTAGATAAGGAATATTATTACTACAATTTTTACATAGTTTCTCGAGTTTGCTTAAGTGAAAAGGACATTTTTCAAAAAGCACAACTTGATGTAGAAAACTATGGAAACCTTGACTGATGCATTCAGTGCAATATACCAAGTTTTCATTAATAATGTTTTTGGATTGGATAATTTTAGGGACAACTCGATAAACCGATTGAATAGCATCACGTTTGTAATTTTCGAGATTTATCCCAGTTGCCTTCTCAAGTAAATCTACATCTAATCCATCAAGTGAATTAATGTTTCGGAACCTCTTCCCTAACTTTCCTGCTTTTATCTTCTTGGCCTCAGTACTTCCATACGACTGGAGTAACTGTTTGGTATTTATTTGGTTTGCATATTTTAATTTTTCTAGTATCGACCATAGAGATTCACTAGGGAGAATCCACTCTCTATTCCATGTTAGACTCATTTATTTACCCCCACCTTTTAATTTGTGTATATTTTTTATAGTAGTGAGCCACAAAGTTTATCGTTGGAAGCCCACTGTGTTAAAAAATAGATACACAGGTTAATATCTAGACCCACCGCTGTATCTTTCAGCTAATATGGAATGATGTGTTGCTGGAAACAGCTCACAAACATTCAGTGGAAGATCACAGAGTGACAAAGTATGCATCTAGTTGCCAGTGCCATGACCGCTTCCAGAAGACATGCTGGAGGCGGACTTGCATCCCCCTGCTGTTCCCCGAAAGAGAGCAAGCATCATAACAAGGTTGTATCCTTAGCCTGCTCTGGAGCGAGATCAGAGCCTGAAAACAAACATAGCTGCACACGCGGAGCAAGCTACTACTGGATGAACTAGTCTACGCATGCTTCTACGATCTTCATATCACAATTCAATGGCTCTATGACAACGAAATATTCAATTTGTTCAGAATATCTAAAAACTTATGTAACTTGGGTTCAAGAATCTCAATCATCCTGAATCTACCAGCTAATTTATGTTGCTCAATTTTTGTTTGAAGCTCAGTAATCTGAACTTTGTAATACTCAAAAAAAGTGTTATCTATATAAAAACTCGAGCATTTATACGAGATACAAGGCAAATCCACCATTTGATTAACATACATACAATGTGTCTTAGGAGATTTAATACAGTATCCATGCTCTAGTCTTAACTCCTCAAAATTCCTACTTAACCAATCAAGTCTAACTCCATTTTCTAAAGCTTGATCATTTAAATTAGTTGTTTCTACAATCCCTGTATTTGCATTTAATCTTACTGCGTTCAATGCTAAGGAGTTTTCCCAATGATTTTGTCTTGTTAAATCGTGAATTTTAGCATAAGTAACAGCCATCAGAGGAGTTGTATTTGATTGAAGTTTTTGTACGTCAATAATACTTAATCCATTACTAATCTGTTTCAGGCCATATCTATGTTTAAATGCTACAGAGCTGAATCTATATACGATCCCATTTTCATCACGAATGTTATTCTCACGTGCAAAAGAATTTAGTTGACGTAATACGCTTGCCTGAAGATAGGGCTTTCCTCGCCATTCAAACTTCCCTTTATATTTTAGAAAAAGATACTGTCCTGAACTTTTATTTTCAGGGTAATCTTCATTTACTTGCTGCCGCTGCCCTCTTACAAATTGTGCAATATTTTCTCGAAGAGGTACTTGTATTGCTTTAGTGCGTTCGCTTTTAAGCCAGATGCCATCTTCACCTTCTATTAGACAATTTAACTTAAGATTTAATATGTCAATTAGATGAAGTCCTGTTTCTTCCATTAACAACAATATAGTTACATATTGAGGATCTAGAAGCGAAATTTTATCTAGTATCTGATTCCAAATATAATCAGTAACATGTTTATATTCTGTGATTTCACGAGGTTTAAGCTTAGGTCGATCTTCTTGATATATTAAGGATCTCACAGGTTTTAATGGTGCTTCAACCCATTCATATCTTTGCATAAAATAAATGAAATTCTCAACATTAGCAACCATGCTCCATAAATAATAATCCGAGGGTTCCTGATTTCTATAAAGTGGACTTTCACCACCCATCGGTTTAGTTGATATATTTGAAAAATAACCTTCAATATCTGATCTTGTAAGTTCTTTTAAATCGATCCAAAGAGGGTATTTTTCATATAAATAAGCAAAAAAGACGTTTAAGCGGCAAACGTCTTGAATGGCTGTATTCCAGCGGATACTATCGGTATCAATTAAGCGCTCTTTTACATAGCGTTTAACTAAGGGCCTAAAATTTTCATGAATTTTAGTAAAAGTAATAAAATAGTCTGTCCGTGTTAGATAGTGTGGGATACCAATTTTTCGAACATCCCATTTATCTTGCTCAAGTTCAGTCAAGTAATCTGGGTTGAGATTATTTTTGTTGTTACCATATTTATTTTCAGTTGCAAGTATTTTACCAACCTTCAACAGGTATACCCCCAAACCTAGTGGAATACTCTAAATCCTTTCCATCAAGTTCCATGAATATACCTTTTATTTGTCCTTATTTATCTTCTTCCTAATTTCTGATGAAACATAGTTTGACTTTAGAATTGCTTCCATCCAATTACTTTTTGAAATCCAATGTTGAGATTTAGAACTGTTTTTACCATAATCAATAAAAATAATTTTTATAGCTTTTACCATGTGCTGCATAGGTATTTCAAATGTTCCTTTAATATTATTTTTTTGCCGCAAACTTGAGAAAATCTCATAAATATCCTTTGCAAACTTTTCAAGTCGCTCCCCTGTTGCAAATGCTTCTGGAAAATAAAATCTGGTAAATGACCAACCACTGCCTAATGGATACTCACTTTCAGTATCATAACATTTCAAACAAGTTTCAATATCTTCAACAGACTTAATTCCTGAAAACTTGTGCTCATCAATCATGAATCGCTGAATAATTTGATCAGTATTTCCTCTACTGAAAATTGTTTTTTGTGAGTTTAGTTGATCTTGTCCCACTAAAAAGATAGTTAATGTAGTTTGCACCTTTTCAAGTTTATTGAAATAGTCGATTAGCCACTCGTAATGTTGCTCATCAAGACATTGTGCCTCATCTATAAATAAAATTACTAATCGACGGCTGTTTTGTTTACCAAGTTCGGTTAAGAAGTGAATCAATCTTTGCCTCTTTGCGTTTAATTTTCCTACTAAGGCAAGGTCATGATCCATGTCTGAAAGAAGGGTTTCAATAAACTCCTCTTCCTTTGCTATTTTTGAGTGAAGACTCACAATATGAAATATTGGGATATTTTCTTTGAAATACTGTGGAATATTTTTAACCAAATATTTAATCATCCATGTTTTTCCTAATCGCGGTCGGCCGAAAATCGTTGCCCCAGTCGTTCGTAATTGTACCCATCTGCAAACAGATGCAAATAATTTAACAATCTCATTTGTTGGTATTTGATAATCATCTGTATCGATGGGATGGCTGCCTGATGGGATATCGGGTCTGTTCAAGTCAAATAAAATTAAATCATCTGTGACTTTAGCTAACGGTTTCGACATGCTATTCACCTCACATTAACAAATTGTTTTTAACATACGTTTGAATTCAGCAAGATCGTCCTCATTACTATTATTATTCTGAGTATCGTTCTTATCTAATGTCTCAATTTCAAATACGATTTCATTTTCCTCAATAAGAACCATTCCATCATTTTGAGTATGTTCTTGATTATATCTTTGTAGAGCTGCTAAATGATTTCGGGTTGTTTTATCTGTAGTAGCCTTCTCTTCCCAATACTTTTCTAGAGCCTCTACCGGGGAATCGTTGAAATCTAATCTGATCTTATCTTCTCTAACAAGTTTATTGATTGTTTTCCTTGTCCTTAAAGAATGTGGCCTTTTTCCCCATCCTCCCCTTGCTTTTAAGAAATCGAGCTCCTGTCCATCTGGTAAAAATGCTCGAATAATCGAGATATCATCAATATTAACTTCGATAATGATTTCAGTCCCGACAAGACTAAAATTCCTAGCAACAAGTGTGCTTGTATATTCTACACCTTCATAGTTAATGTGAGGTCGTTTTCCAGATTTTTTTGAACCTCTGATAACTCTTGTTGTCTGAAAGTTAAAGAAACTTACGTCTGATCGCTTATTTTCATCAAGAACTCGTGGTAACATATCGCGGTATTTAATTCTTTGTTCCATTGACGCAAGAGGACTAATTCCAAAAATTGAATGTTTCTTGGAATTGTATTCTGCAATTACCACTTCAATTAATTGTTCAAGTTCTTCAGCTTTTGCTTCAATATTTTTAGCCAATTTCTCAGGGTTTTTCCTTTTAGGATCTTTAGGATTACTACCAGTTGTAATACCTAATCTTTGAATGTGGTTTTGTGTTAATAGGCCGAAGAATCGTTCAATTATTGATCTTGCTTCTGGAAATTTTGCCTTTCCAGGATTTACTGAACAATTGATAAGACCAGTTAGTTTATTCCTAACAATATCAGCTAAGTTTGCGAATGCATTGTCTAGTTTTAATTCTGACCATACCGCCCAATTTGTTTCGGGAATTACTGCTGTTGGAAAACCTATTGTATCCGGGTATTTTAGCCCTGGTATCGTGAAATTCATTGGCTTCCAAGGGACAATTGCTTTTTTTATACAATGTAGGACATCTGCAGAAGAATACTCAGGGCTCAAGCATAAATAGTACCCAAGTACGACACGAGTCGCTTCATCCATCATTAATAGCAACCATATTCTACGCATTTCTTCAACAACTTCATCGCCATAAATATTAGTGAATTTGATAGTTAAGATTGCATCAATCTTGTGACCATCAAAATGAACACATTCATAAGGAATAACCCTTAATTCCTTATGTGAAGATTGACCGTCCAAATCCTCCAATCGTCTTTCAGTATCTTCTCCGAATCGGTTACTTGCTTCGGATAGATTATCATTTATTAAATCGTCAACAAATCGGTATAAAGATCTAAGACCTTTGTCTTTTGTATTAAATGGATACTCATTGAGCTTAATCCCTAGTGCACGACAGAGTTTAAGGAACTTATCATCACGTAGATCTTTAACTCTAATTATTCGATCTGCTACTGGACGTTTACGTCGGTTAAGAACATACTCTTTAATCATTTTTTCTATGTCAGGGTACTCCTCTAGCAATTTTTTGAATGCTCCTGTAAGTTTCTTGCCGTCAAAACCTTCAGTGTCACTTATTCTCACATAAGATTCACCAACGCGTTTATGTGAAATTAAAGCTCTGAATCCCCATAAAACACCTTCATTGTCTCGTTGTAAACATTTTTTCACAAAATTATTTAACTCTTTCCTTTGTATGCCAGTAATTTGAGTTATTTCTTCGATAGATTTTTCATTATCCAAATACAATTCAACTGCTGTTTTTCTATTTTCAAAAACTTCTTCCCGTAAATCGAAATATACAGTTGGCCATTTAGTATAATCAAGATCATCAATTGAATATTTAATGTTTTCAGTAATTCTAACTCTACTCAACTAACCACACCTCCGTATTAATGCCTACCGCAGTGGAGCCTAAGTTTGCATTAAGTACTCCTTCGTAAATTAGGTTATATAAAGTATCACGAACACTTTGTTTACTTAGATGTGGTAACTGTACCTCTATATTTCTGATTGTGGATTTCTCATTCAATTTCAAAATATTAATAATACTTTTGCGTTCAATATCATTCTTTATTTTACGATTATCAATATATGGCAACATAATTTTATAATTGTTTAGTAGCAGCTTGTTCTGATAAATAAAATCTTCTGAATGAACTTCGTAAGGGTGACCAAATGAAGAGCACCATTTGCGTTGTTTTTCAACCTGTTCGGATGACCGTTTTGAAAAGTCTTGATGGTTTGGATTTAAGTCAGCTGCATATTTAATTTCGACGAACTTGTATTTATTGTCAACTGTCATAATCCACATGTCAAAAATTGTATCTACCCACTCACCGTTTACAAACTCTTTAACGTGCAGCGGTTGCTCACAAAAATATTTTACATTTTTATCAAATTCAATCAGTATCCAATGATCATACTCGAGGTCACTATAAAGAAAAACATCACGTTGGATTTTAGAACTGTATTTAATCCAATTATTATTACCATACCTTCCGTTGCGCCGTTTTTTTATAACCGGTTGAGTATACAATTATGATCACCTTTTCCTTCATTGTTGGTTATTTTCTCCAATAAGTAAGATTTATAAACAGAAACAGAATATTTCAATCTATGATCATATTATTTCTTGAATTGGTAATACTAGACTATGAGAAATCAGGATAAGGAAATGAGGTGGATCATTGAGTAATAATGAGTTATATAAAAAAGTTGGTGGAAACATTAGGAAGTTACGTATTAATAGTGGAATATCGCCTTTAGAGTTGGCAAATAGAATATCACTTTCTCGTCCCTCAGTTATTAATATTGAAAATGGAAATCATCGTATCCAATTGCACACACTTTTTCAAATTGCAGAAGTATTAAAGGTGAACGTTATAACGTTATTAGTTGAGAATACTGAAAATAGGAATGAAAGTGAAATTAGTGAATTATGAGTGTCATAATTAATAAACAAAAAACAATCTCATTATTAGGAGATTGTTTTTTTGTTACAAAGTATTTCTTATGAAAGAATTAAATCGATAAGATCAATTGATAATGATTTTGAACCATTCATCCCTTTGATATATTTTAATGGTCCCTGAGTTGACCAGTCGATGTGCTTGAATTTTGATATTGCTTTCTTAATCCCAGTGTAATCAAATTGTTTTTTATTTTGCGAAGTGCACATAGTTAAGATTTTAGAGCCGGCAATTGAAAGCGCATCGAGACATACAATATGGGTAATTCGATAGCCATTGTAATCTAGCCATTGATTTGGGAAAGCTTCCTTTAAAGCATTATAATAGTTGATTGACATATTTAACTTTTCTTCTTTAGAGAAACCAATAATCGCGGGATCCTTAATAAGAAGATGTAATGTTCTATAAATGTTTTGTAGTGTTATATGCCTTCCTTTGTTTCTTTTACCAATTATGCTGCCAATATTATAAAACGGGCTTTCTTGTCTTACCAAAAGTTCAGTTGCAATCCAACTCAATTCATCTGAATCTCTTCGCAAAAACTTACTTAGAGAAGATCCAATCCCTCGTGCTTTTGTATTGATTGTATCAAATAATTTAATCTCTTCATCCTCATCTAAGCAATGAAAGGCCAAAAATGGAACATTTATTTCTGAGTTCGTTTCTTGCATATAACGTTTAATTCCGCCAAGACGATGCTGACCATCCATCAAGGATGCTTTCCCTTTACAAATTAGCCTTCCAAATTGCGGTCTATGCTTATCATAGCTAGTAAATTCCCACAAGGATCCAGCATTAAACAATATTGGGGTAAATAAAGCATCTTCTCCCTTTGAAAGATACACAGCAAAATCATTGCAGCGTTTGAGGTCGACTGGTCTTTGATATCCTTTACCGGAGGGTTCATCATATGGTTTAACAAATGTTAAATTAAGTGCAATTGAAGCTGAAAAAGTGCTTTGATATGTTATTTTCCCTCGCATTTTGCTTTGAATTACATTTTCAATCACAATTGGGCTTGGAAGTAAGTTATTCATGATAGCATTCTCCTGAGGTTTACATATTCTCTAAGTTGTTATATGATTTTAAAAATATTTTCAGGTCGTGGGAACGGATGAATGATAAGGTCTAATAAGACGTTCCTCTGGTTATCTAATATTTCTATTATAAAACCTAAACGTATAAATAAATTTATGACCTCTTGCATATTTTGCGGGTAAAATAAGTTATTGTTTTCTAAGCGCAATCTAAGATTTTGTTCTCTTGTAAAGTAAAGATTAAACTCATTTACTTCTCTTAGTGAATTTAAATTTGGTTTCGTTTCATGAAATTTCCAAAATAAGCCGCGATCGTTATTATTAATTAAAAAATCGATGATTTGATCTTTGGTGTATTCTAGAGCAATACAATTACTGATTTGTGGAAGTGTAATTATATTAACAATTGGCAAACATGATATCCATCCATAATCATAAAGACTTTGGGGCATAATGCACTTACCTTTTGGAATCATATCTAATTGGGAAAGTTGTCTAACGGATATTTTCCCGTGATCCATTTTTGGACATCCCCCCTTTCAAATAATTTCAAGACAAATATACCACTTATAAGTTATAAAAACAATATATACAACTGATAATGGGGTGTATAAATATTGGAATGATACCTACTCTGAATATGAGGTGGTTATATGACTTATTTAAAAAAAATGGTTGGAGAAAAAATAAGAGAAATTAGAAAACATAAAGGTCTTACACAAGAAGAATTAAGTGAGCGAGCACAAATAAAATATACATATTTAGGTGATGTTGAAAGAGGAGTTAGAAATATATCATTAGAATCATTAGAGAAAATTATGAACGCACTGGAAATAAGACCTGGTGATTTATTTGATTATAGGGAGCTCAATCTAAGTTCTAACGAAATTGAATTGGAGGCAATTCTAGAAGTTCACCATAATTATCTCAAAGTAAAAAAGATTGAAGATGTTAAAATGATCCATGTAATTACCAAAGAAATATTTAAAAGAATGGAGGAAAGAGGATAGTCAATAAAATTTTAAAAGTCAATCTACAACACAAAAAGAGCACACTTAGAAATAAGTGTGCTTTTTATAATATAAATTAAGCTCGCTTCATTCCAAATAAAGCATTAACTCCCGCGAATAAAGGTATAGCAGCCACAATTCCAATCGCACAGTACACATTCACCCAGTCAGTGATCAGCCCCGCGGCAAGTGCACCGAAGGCGTATCCACTATCTCGCCAAAAGCGATAAATGCCTAAACTCGATGCTCTCCATAAAGGGTCAGATGCATCGGTAACTGCAGCTTGCAGAGTTGGACATACGAGTGCAGTACCGAAACCGAGCAAACCGCCGCCAAAGCCAGATCGAGGCTGAGACGGCAAATGCGGCAGCAGAGTGGAAAAGAGGCGGACGCCTCGTGTTAACTAATTGGACAACTTGATGTGCCACGAATGGACTATCACGATGATAGATGGTACCGATTATACCGTTAGTTCCTAACACCCGGATGCTGATAGTAGCGTGTTTACCACCGTTCAGTAAACGAGGTCGCCCACGATTGCGCCACTTCCTCTATTTAATCCGATGTGCATGGTCATGAGTAACCAAGAATTTATAGCTTTACACAACTATAATGTTCAAGTAAAAAAACTTAAAAAGATGAAATCTATATTTATTCAGCTATCTGTATCCGTTAGTTTTTTTCATCAGGCTCCAAAACGCTCGGATGAAATAATTTCTCTACCTTTTTAACCTTTCCGCCTTTAGCCACAACCTCGTTACATGTCTCCCTACCGCGGCAACCCTGCCAATCATGCCTATGATTTGCCAGCTCCCCGTGCTGCCACGTTGAACAACGCGATAGCAAATGGTCGGTTCTTACGGCTGAAACGTAAGTAAACTAAAAAACTGCAATACAAGTAAACATGTAATTAGAGTTTTTTAGTTTGGAGGAGACTCATTTCCTTCTAATCTTTCCAGCTTTGAGAGCTTTCATATACTTATTTCTTAAGCTTTTAATTTTTCGATACATCGTTTTATCTTTGAGTTTGTTAAACAGATCATGGGATGGATAGTCAAAATTGACTTCAATGATCCATATTTTATGATGTTGATCGATACCAAAATCGATGCCAATTTGAGAAGAATATTTGTAGCGATTAAATCGATCACATATGCGATGACTTAAGTCGATTAGGTCTTTAATCGTTCTTTGTTGCTGCTCATGGGTTAAACGTAGTGAAGTGTCTAATGCATTCTCAATCGGAATTACATATCCACCTCCCCTATTTACGTTTGTAATGACACTAGACTGTCCAGCAACTTTGGCTAACATTCCTGTATACTGCCACTCATTCTGTGAGTTGCGCATCATCATGACTCTGATATCAAAAGGCCTCGTTTGGATTTTGGCTAAATGAATCGTTCTCTGGAGGATATATTGATCTTTCGAAGTCAGTTTTTGTATCGCGTTATAGGTGGACTTCAGATTCCGAAAGGATTTGTACCCCCCCTTCACTTTAACTAATCGATACTCCTTATCCGTAGACCAAGCTTTCATAATGCCTTTACCCATGTGAGACATATTCGGTTTTATGTAAACCGATTGATAGCGTCTCATAAACCGATAAAATGAATCCCGTTTTAATACCGTTGTCGGCGGCAAAGTTGCTCTGATATGGGGATCCTTCGAATAAAATAAGTGCAATCCTAACTTACCTGGCATGCCATCCTCTCCCTGTTAAAGTATCTCGCAATAAGGGCTTCTCCTTCTCGTAATTGTCACGTCGGGAGGTGATTTATACGTATTGAGCATCCTGCCATTTTTGATATCAACCCCACAATGACCAATCCTATTATCCGAATAGTGCGGTCTACGGAAAAAGATGACATCACCGGCTTCAACATTCTTTTGAGCGATCCTTTTGCCCACAGTTGCTTGAGATCTAGTCGTTCTGGGCAAGCTGATGCCATTTTCACGAAATGTATTGGAGATACGATGAACAATCAAATCTTCTTGACCTTTGGATATATGGTTTTGCTCCAAACCGATAATGCGTCCCTCTCAAACTCATTCCGAGAGCTATTATGGCAGGTGCTTTTTCTGTTTGTTTGATCCTATTTGAAGTGATATCTACATTAAAGAGCCTATTGATTGACCTAAAACTCAAGTATCGTTTTCCCTGGTCAGTTAGGAGGGGATCCATCCGGAAGTTATCTCCCTCCCTTCCGGAAATCCCTCCCTGTTGTGAAAAGATATGAATTCAATACCACCTGTAGCCAAACAGGAACCTGGCATACCTCCTTTTAAATCATAATCTAGAATTTCCAATACATCCAAAGCTAGGTAGCGATTTCCGTTTAGAATGCTAATTATTTTGTTTTTAAAAGTTCTACGCGTATTTTTCAAAAAAGTCCTTTTGTAAAATAAATGTCAATCGTTTGTCTTTGTATAATTGGCATAACAATCTTCACCTTTTTTCAATTACTTCTTTATATTCTTAGAGGAAGGAATTTGAACCCTGGAAAAACACATTAAAATAAGATGGTCGTTAATAACCTCCATCTTCCCGGGTTCATTTCGTTCGTAGTCATGTCTACGTTTCTTAGATTATGACAATTGAAATGATTGGGTGCCGTTTCCGGCAAAAACAACACTTCTTACAGTTTCGAGCATCACACTTATCTAAAGCCATCTAAATCCTGTGCCCCCTGTAAATTTGTTCGCATATAATACCTCTAAATGAATATGTAGGAGGTTACTGTAATGAAGAAAGTGAAATACAAAATGGGCAAATTAGGCAAACATATTTTCATGCGAAAATATAGCAATATAAACACGTTATTACCTGACACAGAAGCTGCAACAAAATCTAACATCTTTAATATGATAAGTAAGTATGACTCTCTTTACTTAAAACCAGATGAAGGCACCGGAGGTCGTGGAATATATAAAATAACTAAAACCGAAAATGGATTTGTTTTAAGAGGTGGAACTACCTCAAGAAATTATGAAACCTTTGATGCTTTATACAGTTCTCTTCACAAGTTCTTATATAAAAACAAATATGTTGTTCAACAAGGTATTGATCTGTTAAAACATGACGGTCGCTCATTTGATATACGGGTTATGGTGCAAAAGAACAGAAATGGACAACTCCAAACGACAGGTATAATTGGGCGGTTGGCTAAACCGAACAAGATAGTAACTAATTTCCACAGTGGAGGAACACCATTAAAAATAGACACATTACTCAAATCACATCTCAGAGGAGCCGATAGGACAAACTTTATAAAGAAGATTAAATCATTAGGGAGAGAAGTGAGTATTGTTCTCGGTGAAAGTTATAGAAGAAAAAAAGCTTTCGGAGTTGATATTGCTATTGATACAAATATGAAGCCATGGATTCTAGAGATTAATACTGGGCCAGATATGAGTATTTTTAATACGCTTAAAGACAAAACAATGTATAGAAAGATTTTAAGGTATTCAAGATTTTGAACGATCAATTCGATGAACTAGCCTTGTTTCAGGAACGTTTCGTCTAAGTTTCAGAACTTTTATTATCGATTTACTTACATTCTGCTTGGTTGCAAACCCTCACATTAAATCCATTTCTCCTCAACGAAATTTAAACATTGAGCATAAGTTTGCGTTTTTGATGTTGTTTGTGCTTGTGTCTATTTCAATAACTTAAGTAGGTGCATACCATAAATGATCTTGGAGGTGACTTTTGCAAAATGCACATAACGGAGAGTCTTTTAGCGAAAGACACGAAGTTCGAAACACCTTATTACATTATCAAGGGTTCCTCAGCAGGGAATAAAGTAATTGTAACAGCAGGTATTCATGGTGATGAAAGAGCAAGCATTCTCGCAGCTAAAAAATTTTTGGGTTTGATACAGAAGGATCTTCTCCACATTAACAAAGGGAGTTTGATTATCATTCCAATTGTTAATCAAAACGCCTATAAAGAGCGGATTAGGGGTATTCCCGATTTGAATCGGACTTTCCCGCGTAAACACAGTCATGTGGCAAGTCATCCTCTTTCGACTGCCTTATTTAAATTGGCAAAGGATTTCCAGCCATCCTGGTATATTGATCTACATGAAGCAAACGGTTTATCAAAAATTAACCCAAAGGTGTTAGGACAAACATTAATTGCCAATCCTAAAAGCAAAGTAATACCTTTTGTAAGACGAATTGTGCGTCTCATGAATCTCACGATAAAACAAAAATCAAGACATTTTACGGTTCGCTTGCGGAATTTACCCTCTGGTTCGGGTCGTAATGCCGCATATCGTTTATTAAATTCAAGAGCTATCACCGTCGAAACGAGTTGGAATTTACCCCTTTCTGATCGAGTAAATTATCAAATGAAAATCCTTCGGAATATTCTAAATGAAGCAGGCGTGCTAAAAGAAGATATTGCTAGGTTCCCTCAACAGAATGATGAGCGGCAACTCAATAGGGAAGGTTACCGCTCTTTCTTTGGTTGATGCTGTATATGAAAAGACGACTTCTACTCCATCTTTTTGGGTAGTTGTCGTCATATTTGCATTTATACGTCCTGTTTGTTCAGGTATTCTTATTCACTTAGTTTCAATTTCCGTTTGGATTAACTGCGAATATTGCCTTCGCCCCTTCCATCTCCATCCCTAATCATTTTCCTTTCCATCACGAAGCGAGATCTAGTCGCACCCTCATCAACAAAAGCCGCCTATGAAACGAAAGGATTTGCCGTCATCTGGCAAGTAGTCGTAGTTGTAGGTATACTGGTGCTCGAAGCAGGATCCTGCTATTATTGGCGCAGTACAAGTCTCCAAGATGTTCTACCACAGGGGGATTCAACTAGCTACGTTCAGCAAGCCTCCAATTATGAATGCCAATCAAATGTCCTTCTTCGTGCAACCTTCTGATGAGTTCTGGATATTTCTCCGCTTTGACACTAATGGCAGGTCATTAGATTTCTTTAGGCAACTTTGATATCTCCATTTGTATCTTGCGATTGTGCGGGAGAACCTCCACGGAATACAACAAGGATAACAATAAAAATAGTTAATACAAGACTAACCGCACCGCTGCCAAACCCCATTCCACCGTTACTTTGCGATGCAGATAACCAATCAGCAAACGAGGCACCTACTGGTCGCGTCAAGATATAAGCGAACCAAAAAGCAAAAATTTCTTTCATACCAAACATAAAATACCCTACAGCTGGTATGACAAGCATCCCGGTAAACAGCAAGCCAGAAGTGAAGTATCCTAAGTGCATGCTCGTCGCGGTCATGTCCCCTGCAGAAGTACCAAGAGCAAATGTCGTTAGAACCGTAAGCCAGTAGTAAATCTCGCGGCGACGTGTAATAATACTATGAACAGATAACGTTTTTTCCTTGTAAAACCAAGTGATGAGAATAGCAGCTAGTGCCGCTACAAAGAAAAGGGTCGATACGATATAGGGAATACCCAAACCTACACGAACAACGTCCGCGGCCATTGTGCCAAAAATACTAACCATGATGACGACTAGCCAGTAGACACTAGGAATATATTTGCGCACTTTGAGTTGCAAGAACATGGCTGCGATGAATATAAGAACACTAAGTGGTGCTGAAATAAGCGGATTCAGGTGCTCGAATAAGTAATCAGAAGCGACTTCGCCCATGCCGGTTGTCAGCAGCTTGGTGATCCAAAAATAGAGCGTAATTTCGGGTACCTTGGCAGCTAATTGTTTAATGTGATTAAATATAGATGATCTAGCATTACTCATTGTTGATCTCTCCTTACCTTGAAGTTGCGAATTTTTGCGTGGCGACATAGTAACGACTTAAATTGCAATACTATCCTTATCATGCTAATACAGAGAATTGGAGCTAACTTCACCATGCATTCACAATTAAAAGTATCTATTTCCCTTGTTCTAAGCGTTATTTCTGTGCTTTGCTTTCTAGTGGTTGCTTCCCTGTTAAAAGGGCAGCTGATTGCACATTTTGACAGCAGCGTAATCGCTGCGATTCAAGGAATGGAAAGACCCTGGCTGACTTCGCTAATGAAAGCTTTTACTTTCATCGGTTCAACGCCCGTTGTGGTTGTCATTACAATAGGCTGTTTATTCCTCTTCTTTAAATTCCTCCACCACCGACTAGAATTAGTTCTATTTCTGGTCCTTATAGCGGGCACCGCCATCTTGAATTTTATCTTGAAAATGATTTTTCAAAGGGATCGTCCGTCTCTTCACAGACTAATTCAAGAAACAGGGTACAGCTTCCCTAGCGGCCATTCCATGGAGGCTTTTGCGCTGTATGCCGCACTTGCCTTTCTACTGTGGCGACATGTCCCTAAAAAAACGCGGTCGAACGACAGTCATTTTAATCAGTATTCTGATGATACTTATGATTGGTATTAGTCGGATCTATCTCGGTGTCCATTATCCGAGTGACGTTGTTGGCGCTTATTTTGCTAGCGGATTCTGGTTCGCTTTTAGTGTTTGGATCTTCCAATGGTATATGGAAAACCGCGCTAAAAGAGTTCGTTCAATTGAACGCTGAAAAGGATTATGATCTGCTGGCTTTGAAAGTCAGCTTATAAATGTGTCTACCTATGAAGATCATGATCGCGGCAAGCATGACGTAGCTGACAGGTCGAATATAAGGTTCAACTTGCTGCCAATTCTCTCCGAGCTTAAATCCAAGGTAAGTTAGCAGCATATTCCACGGCAAACAACCTAGAAAAGTAAAAAGAACGAATCGCGAGAATTTCATTCTTGCGATTCCGGCTGGCAAGGATATGAAGGTACGGATTAGGGGCATATTGCGCCCAAAGAAAGCCGCCCATTCTCCATATCGGCTAAACCATGCCTCTGCTTTATTTACATGCTCAGGCTTGATCCAGACATACTTCCCATACTTCATAAGCAATGCTCTACCGCCCGTAGCCCCTATCCAATAAATAAGCATAGAGCCAACTAAATTTCCGATTACACCAGCGCTCACAACCTCGAAATAAGTAAAAGAGCCTTGTTGGATATAGAAACCGCCAAATAACATAATGACTTCGCTTGGAATCGGAATACATGCACTTTCCAACAGCATGCCGATGAAAATACCAAATATCCCATAACTTTCAATTAACGAAGTCGCATGTGTAGAAATCCAATCAATCATTTGATGCAATAAAGCCACCCCTTGCTATATGCTTATAAACGTTACGCCGTTACATCTTTTTTCCTAAAAACAAGCCATGAACAAATATTGAAAATAATAAAGTAGCCGATAATCACTTTAACTGAGAAAGCTAATGTCATTCCTGCAATATTGGGAGCACCATTCAAATATTGTGTTAAATCCGTATTTTCAAATAAGTAATATTTCGCCCAGTTATATTGGCTCAAGAATCCAACGATGCTTGTCCCAGCAAACATGATACCAATCGAAAGCGCGATAGCGATCGAACTGCTGCGTGAAATCGTAGATATCATAAAGGCCATAGTGACAACCAACACCATTTGAATACCTTGATATAAATAGGTACTAATAGCATGTTTCACGATACTTGTTTCATGAGCAATCGTATCACTCGATGCGTAAACATACGGAGCACTTATGTCCTTAAATCCATGCAGGAGTCCTGATACTAAGAAGGCCGTAGCGAACAAGAGAATGAATAACAATATAGAAAAAGTAAATGCCGATATATATTTGGAGAGAAGAATTTTGGAGCGAGATGAAGGCCGTATAAGTAGAAGCTTGATCGTACCATCGGTAAATTCCCCAGCTACACTATCCGCTGCAATAATAACAGTCATCAAGGTGAGCACTATCATAAGACTTGAAGCATTCAGCATGTTCCCCCAAAGCGTTTCCTCTGTAGGCGGAATATTATGATCAATATGATACTGATTCACATTGATACGCGAAGTAACATGTGCTTTCCATTCAGGTCCTCTGTTCATATTATTTAATTGCAGAGTATCATTTTGAATCTGTTTCTGCATATTGATCTGCCAATTCGCATCTGCCACCTGCGTAGGCTTCACACTGTATTGTTGGGCAATTAAAAAGCAAACCGTCGTGACAACCAGACCAATAATCAGTAACCACGTACGCAATCGTTGGTATATCTTCATATTTTCATTTAAGAGCAGATTAACCAATGGACTCACCGCCTGTCATTTTCAAGAATTTATCTTCCAACGTAGGGGAGTTCTTTTTAATCCCATAGAGCTTGATACCAGCTCGCATTAAACGTTCGGCCACCAGGGCAATTTGTTCTCTTTCTAGCCAACAGACTAATCCCTCTTCCGATCTCATTGCTTGTGCCTCTGGGAAATCTGTAAGCGATTGTACAGCTCCATCTAGGTTGTCTACTTCAAAAGTAACTGAACTAAGGAGTCCCTCATTCATTAAATCTTTAATGGACTGTACCTCAACTAATTTGCCATTTTGGATAATCGCAACACGATCACACATAAGCTCCATCTCAGAAAGTAGGTGGCTAGAAACAAGCACGGAGATTCCTTCTTCACGTGTTAAGGTGTACAAGTAATCCCTTAACTCTCTAATCCCCGCGGGATCAAGTCCATTGGTTGGTTCGTCTAGAATGAGTAAGGAAGGCTTATGCAAAAGCGCTTGCGCGACACCTAACCGTTGTCTCATACCTAACGAATAGGTTCTAACTTTATCTTGGATACGATTTTCTAAACCTACCAACCGAATGACCTCGTGGATTCGTTCCTCGGTCACACCAGGTACCATTCGTGCAAAATGAATCAAATTCTTATAACCACTTAAATATTTGTACATTTCCGGGTTTTCAACAATCGCCCCTACTTTGAGAATCGCTTTATTAAAATTCCTCGTAATGCTATCTCCATCAATGAGAATATCTCCATCGGTGATACGCATTAAACCAACCATCATACGAATGGTCGTTGTCTTACCTGCCCCATTAGGCCCCAGAAACCCAAATATTTCTCCTCTAGGCACGTCAATATTTAATTTATCGATGATCGTTTTATTTCCGATCCGCTTCGTCAAATTTAATATTTGAAGAATAGGTTTTGCCATGACAAATAGCCTCCTTTTTCATATCTCACACGCTGATCTACTGCCCCTACTATAAAGATGAAACATGAGAATATTATGAGAAAAAGAAATCGAACCTGCCACCTGCCCGAAGCATAAAATGCATGGTCTATGTGTTAATAGTGATATGTAGAAAAGAGTGGTATCCCATGACATGCAAAATACTCGTCATCGAAGATGAAGAGAAAATAGCAAGGCTTTTACAGTTAGAGCTCCTACATGCCGGATATGCAGTTGAGGTTGCCAATAATGGTTCTGATGGATTAAAGAAAGCATTGCATGACAATTGGAGTCTTATTCTTCTTGATATTATGTTACCTGGCATGAACGGGTTTGAACTTATAACCAATTTCCGAAAAGTAAATACAGATACACCTATCATTGTACTAACTGCCTGCTGTACACCGACTGATATTGTGAATGGCCTTGATCTTGGCGGGCAGGACTATGTGACTAAACCTTTCCATATGGAGGAATTGTTAGCCCGTATTCGTGCATGTATTCGTTATCACAATCGGCCGCGTGAACCTTATAAAGACTACATGGAAAGTGAGACATTCAGGTATTCGCTTCAAGGAACCCACGTGAACATTAGGACACGAGAAGTAGTAGTAAACGGCGTTAAGATCGATTTGACACCTAAAGAGTTCCAGCTTCTTATTTATTTGATCGAGCATCCGAATGAAGTCCTCAGCCGGGAGCAAATCATGAATGATGTGTGGGGATATGCTTTTCTGGGGAATTCCAATCTGGTAGATGTCTATATCCGCTATGTCCGTAAAAAACTGCATACATCTTTCCCGACGATCCGTACGATTCGCGGCGTTGGTTACATCTTGGAGACTTAGCGTATGAAAATCAAAACAAAAGCCTCTCTGCTGTCTTTCGTATGGTTAATAGGTATCTTATTCCCCTTCCCCCTCATATTTGTTATTTACTACTTTTACGCACAGTTCGAAAAAGACGAGGAAACCGAACTCTTACAACATGCCGCAAATGAGATTTTCTCAAATATATCTTCTTAAGATTTGCTTTTTAAGGAAAACAACCGGCTTCTAAATAAATATCTCCCGAATCACACGATGATTCGTGCTATAGACAAGTCATAGTCATTAACGGTAAAAAACCAAGTTTCAAACCGTTCTGATTTATTAGCTATACCTCCCCAGTACTCCGACATAAAGAGGCTTATTTCGATATGTATCATCAGGAAAAGGTCATAATCGTGCGAGAACCTATTCGTAATGGGACAGAAATCATCGAAACCCTGGGGATCATTTCTGAGCCAACAAAGTTAGAACAGAGTTTATATCGTTTAATCGTGATCATTGTTATGTTGCCATAGGTGCTATACTTCTATCACTGTCAGGAAGCTTCTTATTGTCCAGACTGCTATTCTTACCCCTTTCCCATATGATTAAAATTATGAGAGAGATTGAATCCAGTCTGGAGATTAGAAAATTGCCCTTGAATGCCAAGTCAAATGATGAGCTTACCAGCTGTCAGTCACATTTAATCATATGATGGAACGAATTGAGGCTAGCATGCAGAAGCATGTTACATACCAACTGCTTGAATTAGCTGAATTAGAACATGAGTCGAGTCCCTCCATTAGTAATTTTGATCTGATCTCACTCTGTAAGGAGACCATTCACCTTCTGCAGCCACTTTCAAGTAAAAATATTCTGCTTTCCCCTTCTGCTTCAAATCTATTTTTAGCAGCGGATCGCTTACAGGTCAAACAAGTGCTATTAATTATTTTGGATAATGGTTTAAAACCTGTATCCGAATTGTCGATGATGGCATCGGTATTCCTACCGAAGTTTTGCCTTTCATTTTCGACCGGTTCTATCGCGTTGACCGGTCTAGGAGCCGGCAAACAGGCGGATCTGGCTTAGGCCTAGCCATAGCCAAATCGATTGTCACCCTACATGGTGGGACCATCCAATTGAATAGTGAATGGAATTGCGGAACGGAAGTTATCATTTCCCTCCCCATGAAAAACCCTTTAACCATTAAAAGTTAGAAGTTTTTGATGCTTTTTAATTCAATATATACTTCGCATATTTCATTGGCCTTTCATAGGTCCGATAAAATAGACCGACGTCTGCCAATTGAGGCAATTTCCCGCTCAAATATGAATAATCTGCATGGAAGCTTCGCGGATAGCAGACGCCATCTGTTCAGGTTCAAATCTGCTAGCACGGAACAACTCCTCGACCTTTTTTACCTTTCCACCTTTGGTCACATTCGTTACATGTCTTCCTGTCGCTGCAACCCTGTCAATCATGCCAATGACTTGCCAACTACCTAATCTGCCGTGTTGTACCGTTACACGTATGCCATAAGGTCTTCCCTCGTATGTTGCTACAGGAATGGCTTCTTGAATCATATATCTCAATTTATCCACATGCCTCGTGAACGTAGTCACTGCTTTTTTTCTCGATAGCAATTTGGGTGAACCTTTCTTCCAGTAAAAAAGCCATTTCCCGATCTTATGCTTCGAGCTTTATAATCCCTTCTCCATGGTGCTATTCGTGTATAAAGAGGAATAATACTTCATTGCCGATTGCAGCTGCTCTTGTGTAAAGGGCATTGATACAGGCAAATTAGCTCGTTGCGTTGGATTCTGATAGATCAGTTTATACATCTTAATCTTATCATATCGATTTTGTCGATTGAATAAGAAACTAGCTTTCGATAATTGCTTTAGCTTCCCAATCTCCTTGGACGAAAAGGTAATGACGCGGTTATGTGTCACTACAAGAATAGGACGGCGTTCCAGCTTGTATGACTTATTACGATACGTAAAACCAGAAGCTGATCTTCTCCCAATTCGATCAAGTGACATATAAAACTGCTTTGCCGCTTTATTGTAAAGAGCAAGTCGTTCATTCCTTTCCTTCTGCTTGGAATTCCTTTAAATGTTTGCCGATCCACCAAGATACCGACCGTATCAAGCATAAGTACACCACAATTCAGATATGGACTATGGTACAGTTTATTTCCATAGTATCCCAGCCATCACGGTTGCTACCTAAGAGGATAGAATAAAATGATATCATAAACGGGATGCATGAACTTGCTTTTACGTCCCTTAGTTATGATGTCAATATTTTTTTACTCACGAAACTCTCATCGTTTTCTAATAAATCGTGCTATGTCCTTGTCAGCTATTTATTCCAGAGCTAGTTAGTAATCCTTAGGAGGTTCTAAGTGTGTTAAGGTTATCCCAGGCCAAGTGAAAGCCTAATACACGATCCTTAAGGAGGATATCCAATCATGAATCCTATGAAAACGAATCGCCTGAAAAAGTCGCTATTAGGAATTACACTTAGTGTTTCCTTATTTGCTTCTATTAGTGTGATGGCCGCTCCACATGCGGCACACGCTTCTACAACGAACACGATGTCAGCAACATCAACTTCCGTATCCACCAAAGCCGATGGCATCATTAACTTGGGTAAAAGATATCTCGGTGTTTCCTATAAGTTCGGCTCTCAGAAAGGAACTACACACACATTTGACTGTTCTTCCTTTACGCAATATGTCTATGGCCAGTATGGCATTTCCCTGCCACGTTCGTCTAAAGAGCAATCACAAGTAGGTAGTTATGTACCGAGAAATCAATTAAAACCAGGAGATCTAGTCTTCTTCTATTCACCTATTCATCATGTTGGTATTTATATTGGAAATGGCAAAGTCATGCATACGTATGGCAGCCCTGGTGTAACCATCTCGGATATGAATTCCGGTTGGTGGAGCACGCACTTCAAGACGGCTCGCCGCGTCATTAAATAAAGCAGAAAAACCTCCTTCACTTCATACGTGAGGGAGGTCTCTTTGTATTGTATCATCGTACATTCTTCGCTTCATGATCTTTACACATTCCGGGAATGATAAGAATATGCTCAAGGATGAAGTTCTTTTCCATTTCAGCTAAATTCGAACCATGAATAAGCTTTGCCACTTTTTCTTCAAGATCGTGTATCGTATGCAGAAAAACATCCATTTCATCCAATGGTTCTCTCATTCTAACGCATCCTTTCGTGTTCATTTGTATAAAAAATGTCTTCTAAATGCGAAAACGATACCCTGCTCCCCATACAGTTTAAAAATATATTGCGAGTTAGAAGGCTCAACTCAATCTTTTCTCTATTTTTGCGAATATGAACCGTCACGGTTTGAGAATCTCCAACGGCATCCATACCCCAGATACGTTCAAAAAGATGTTCCTTACTAAACACACGATTTGGATTCATCGCAAGGAAATGCAGTAAATCAAATTCCTTGGTCGTAAGATTGATTTCTTGCTCGTGGACAAATACACGGCATGATCCGTAATCAATGAGCAGTCCATGGATGCGGATTTCATCCTTATATTCTTTGGTCCCTATTAGTCGATTGTATCTTGATAAATGCGCCTTGACCCTAGCGACCAATTCTACAGGCTTGAACTGCTTTGTAATATAGTCATCCGCACCAAGTCCAAGACCACGAATCATATCGATGTCTTCTTTCTTAACCATAACCATCAGGATCGGGATTTGATGTTTCTCCCGAAGCTGCTTGCATACCTCGAAGCCGTTGATCAGTGGCAGCATCACGTCAAGTATAATCAGATCATACTCCCCGCTTAGGCCTAGCTGCAGACCTTTCTCTCCATCCATCGCGATATCGATCGACCTTATAGCCGCTCACTTCTAAATAATCCTTTTCGAGTTGTGAAATAAGTTCCTCGTCTTCTACAATGAGCATTTGTTTCAATCTGATCCACCATCATTGAGCCTTCTAAGCGCAATTTTATAGTAATGCATGTTCCTTCATCCTTTACACTGTGCACCTCAATCGTTACACCATGCCCTTAATCATTTGCTTCGAAATCGCGAGTCCAAAACCGCTTCTACCTTGTTGACTTACGAGAGGGGTCAGCTCGGTAAAACCGATCAAAGATATGAGGTAGTGCTTCTGCATCAACACCGATACCGTTATCCGTTATCCGTTATTTCGATCATGACGTGATCCCTTGCCAATTCTGCATGTAAAGTAATATATTTCTCCGTTTTGTTCAAATATTTCTTCCATTCGACTCCGTTTTCGCAATGCATAAATGAGTCGTCTGGAAACAGGATGCGAGCATGGGAGCAAGTTAACCAATATCAAAAAATATCCATAAGCTGATCACTTTACAAAGTGTCCAGCCTATGGATATCTTCCAATCTCACGTCCGATTTGAGATGCGTTTTCGCCTGCCCTTTAGCAGCCAACTTATTCCTAGCAATACGATAAATACGATGATACCAATAGCTCCCCATAGAAATGTTCCATTGCGAACTCCCGCATAAATCCCACTCATTGCAATCGTATAAGGGAGTATTCCAAAACCAGTTGTCCATATAAAAGTCCATATGTTTATTTTCAAAAAGCCCATCGTATAATTCACAAAATGGTACGGAACCAACGGGAGGAATCGAATGAGTAATAAACCAAACGTTGCATGCTTTTTTGTGAATTCTTCTACTCTATGAAGAAACGGTTGCGCTAATTTACCGAAGAAAGGCTTTGCAATCCATTTGGTTAAATAGAGAGCACAAACCGCACCCAATACACCACCAACCCACGAATAAATCCCACCCCAAATAGGCCCGTAAATTTCCATGAGTGCAATAGATATAAACTCTCCGGGTACTGGAATAATATTCACGATAGTCTGAACAAGGATGCCAATTACAATTCCTATTTGCCCATAATCCCGAATATGATTTATGAGCTTTTCTGCTTCACCTGTATGAACAAGATAAAGATAATAGCCTATGAGGCCTGCAATAATAAGTATACTTATTCCACTTATAAGCTTCGTATTGGGCCCTGTTTGTTTGATATTAATCATCCTAACTGATCGGAATCGCATGTTCTAAGATTGCTATTGGTTCCACAGAAACCGCGTATTTTTTATAGAGTTCCTGCGTAGAAATAGTGGCAATTCTCGGAGACAATAATTCACTTTTCATTTTTAATCGATCTCTCCCGTTTGGATGAAGAACATATAATAACAATTTTAAATAAAACTGCGTAAGTCTGCTAAATAAACCACTTGGCAGCTCTGTCACGGTAAAGCCTAATTGTTTAGAACCTCTATGTATCATAGTGATTCCGTAAATCGCTTTAACTTTTTCGGGTATAAAATGAACATGTTGCGTCAGCGTGGGCAGAAAACTCTTTACAGCTTGTTTCATTTGTATTGCAAGTTGAAACATCGAATCAGATTCAGTTATCAATTGATGTAGTTTCTCATTATTAAAATGAAGTTCAATAACTAGATCTCCGGAAATCAGCTCTTCCCCACTTCCCAAATGGATCGTTTTTCCGTGATATTTGCATACTCGGCTATAGAAAATTTGATTATCAACATCAATTGGCCGAATATTGAATAGCCAATGGAATACACGCTCCCATTTTAACCAGATGAAAATGAGAAATTTCTTTGTAAGCCGACTAGCTGCTCGCTTTTTAAATTGAAGTAAATCTAAATAGGTATCTATGGGAAGGAAGATAACCATTCGCTGTTTGCAGATTTCAAGGAAAGCCTCGAGGGCAGCCAACATATACTGAGGAGCATCTCTATTCGCCCCAAAAGTCTGCCCACTGTCATGAAGCACGATAATATGATTCGATTGTAGTTTGGCTAGTAACTTTGATTTTATTCGCTCAGTGCCTCCCTTGCTTCTCCAATCTTTTACCATTAACGACCAGAAGACCAAACGAAATCGCTTTACTAAAAACAAGTCAAAGACATTAATAATACCCCAAGGAGGACGATAATAAATCGGCGTTACCCCAATGATTTTTTCAATCGCCTCTACAGAGTCTTTCAATTGCTTGCGAACTTTTCTGGGGGTCATAAGTGCGTTCGTCCAATGGACATAATTATGAATGCCAACCAGATGACCTTCATGATGAATACGTAGTATGATATCTGGATACTTCTCCGCTTTAGACCCAAGTACAAAGAAAGTAGCATTGATCTGATATTTGGAGAGAAGATCCAACAATTGCGGTGTAAAATCTGGATCAGGACCATCGTCAAAGGTTAAAGCTATGCCATCCCTGGTCACTTTCTTTTTGTACACCCACAAACCAAGTAAACGAACAGTAAGAGTAGGCAAAATTGTATATAAAAGCAATACTATGAAGATGCTCCATACCAATGTATGCAAGCCAATCACATTCTTTCTAGAGGGAATTATTAGATCATGGGTGAATTCGATTGCACTTGCTCTCTTCTATGTTCAAATATCGTACTAAGAACGTCCTTAACGATTCGTTCTGCTGCTTGTCTATGATGTAAGATATCCATTCTGGTCTTTACTAGAGAAACACAAGTTTCATTATCTACAAATTGACGAATTTGATTTACGAGATCACCCATACGATAACTGATAAATGCAATACCTTTTTCAGAAAAATAAGTTGCATTATCCTTCTCTTGACCCGCGAATGGCCGATATACGAAAAGTGGAATGTTTAAAGCAAGCGATTCAGTTAAAGTTAGTCCTCCTGCTTTACTAATGATACATGTGGCTGAAGCCATGAGTTCATCCATTTGCTCGACGAATCCCAGAATTGTGACTCTCTTATTACTCTGAAATTGCTTAGTAAGTTGTAGCTTCAGCTTAGCATTTCGGCCACATACCACAGTAAAATGACAATCCCTAATAACTTCAACACTTTTTATCATTTTAGCTGTAAGATCGAGTTGACTGTATGCGCCAACAATAATAAGTATCATTTTATTATTTTTATTCACTTTCGAATAGTTATTTTTCTCAAACACATCTCGAATAGGTATTCCCGTTACTTCGATGACCTCTTCATTGATCCCTTTTGCGATCATAGTAGACTTCAAATCTTCACTTGCAACATAGTATTTGTCAATTGTAGGATGAAGCCATCTTGCATGTAAGACATAATCGGTCATTATGGTAAACGTTGGTATACCGAAAACCTCGCTTACAACCGCAGAAGCTCCATAAGGGAATGTATTGATAATGCCATCTGGTTTTTCTCTCTTAATGATCTCAAATAATTGTTTGATCCCTAAACGATTTAAACCAGCAAGGACAGGACTATAAGCATTGTTTTTTTGAGTCAAATAATAGCTCCAACCATAATAATTAATACCAAATCTTGCAGCATGAAAACTACTCATATACACAGCTGTTGATATTTTATTTAGCAGCGGATGAGCTTCTTTCATTAAATCAATGATTTGAACGTTAGCAAGTCCATGTCGATGACAATATTCCTTAATCGCGTATGCTGCTAGTTCGTGCCCCGCGCCATAGCCCGCTGTAAGCATTAGAATCCGAGGTAATTGTGTCAATTCGCATTTCCTCCACAGTGTTAGTACACTGCCTGGTACTTACCAAAATAATATTTCTAAAGTTTATCTCATCATAATGAATATTATTTAAGTTATTATGGATTAATTATTAAGTTTTTATTAATTCACTAAGAGAAATGCAGATAAGACAAGCCAGGACTGAGCATAGAAATTGTGTATGAGATTCAAAAAAAATTCAGGGCATCCCTAAGAATGTCCTGAATCTTTACATAGTTAATCTTCTGTTTGCAGCTTTAATTCTTCTAAAGCTTTTTCAATATGGTCTTTGAGGCCTGGATCTAAATATTGCGGTGCGGATCGTTTGAGAGGCGATTGAAACCGCTGCATGGCTTCCAATTCAGCTTCAATCAACATGACCTTCTCTTCTGCGCGTGCAAAGCCTTTCGATACATTCTCCGTTTGGAAGGAAACGACGCTTTGAGACATCTCCTTTAAGGAACTAGCCACATTGGCCCTTGACGCTAACAATAAACGACGATGGTTGAATTCTTCAGATTGAACAAGCAATTGAGCGATTCTTTCCTCGAGTACCTTCGTCTGCTCTTGGATAGTTGCATATTGTGACTGGTAAGTCGCCAATTTTTTCTCTTGCAACAGTTTCTCCTGAATGGCAAGCTTAGCAATATGCTCTTCGCCTTGTTTCACAGCAAGTCTAGATTGGCGGTCTCTTTTTTCAATTTGATTTTCGGTCTCAGCGATTAGCGCGGCTTGTCTTCTTTCAATGAACAACTGATTCGCTAGTGCTTTCTGTCCTTTCGCAAGTTCTAGATCGAATTCTCGCATATATTGATTCACCATATTGAGAGGCTGTTCACACTTATCTAAAAGTCCATTCGTCTCCGCTAAAAACAACTCTTTTACTCTTCTTAAGATACCCATATTAGTTTGTCTCCTTTGAATTGATTAGTTTGTTTTCCCATTGATCCAAGAAATCTGATGTATTGATCATGGCACGCGTACTATTGGTTTTAAGCATGCCGCCATTTCTTTTTCTTCTTCTAACAATCCAGAACAACAGCCCAATTGCTAGAACGGTTCCTCCAATCGTCATGCCGGCTTCCATACCATCATGATGCTCGTGGTCACCTTCACGGCTGCCTTTCACTTGATGTTCGCCTTTACCTGCCAACGCCTTATCGTTACCTTTCGGAATATATTGCTGGGCAATTTGTTTATCATGGTTGAAGGCTTCTTTAAAGGCGGGTCTGTCCATCTTTGCTGCCACACCTATACCGGTTCCGATTACTCCGGCAATCACAGCGATAAGAAACACCTTTTTTATCCAAGTCTTACGTGGTTTCATTCTCTACATCCATCCTTTCGTTGGGCAGTTAATCTTGTTCATGTTCTTCACATAAGTAACTATAACTTTGAAAAGTAAAAGTACGGTAAATGAAAAAAAGTACCCTCCTCTTTGATATAAAGAGTAAGGGCACCGCTTATTCAAGATATGTGAACTTCACTGTAAAGGTACTTCCCTGATTGACAACACTCTCAACTTCAATTGAGCCGTGATGAGCTTCCACAATCCACTTTGCTATTGATAATCCCAGACCCGCGCTACCTTCATCCCGAGAGCGATGCTTCTCTACGCGATAGAACCGGTCAAATATCCGCTTCCTGTCCTCTATAGGAATACCAACCCCCGTATCTTGGATCGTTAAGCTCCATTGTTTAGATTGTTGATCGACGATTACATCAACGTTTCCATGCTTAGGTGTGTATTTGATCGCATTATCCAAAAGTATATACACCAGCTGCTTCATGCGCTCAATATCACCTTTAATGGACAATTCTCTCGGCAAATGTGCGTTCAAAACAATTTCCTTCTGGTTAGCAATAGCTTCAAAGGCTTGTACCCACTGGCGCATCCTCGGGACTAAGTCAAAAGCAACAATCTCAAATTCGACAGATCCAGAATCAGAACGCGCTAATAACAGCAAATGATGAACCATGCGGCTCATCCGTCCTACTTCTTCTTTCATATCTACGATGACTTCTTTCGTATACGAAGTGAAATCTTTCCCGTTTTCAAGCTCTATGACATCCAGTGAGGTGTTCATAATGCTTAACGGAGTTCGAAGTTCGTGTGAGGCATCTGCAAGAAATTGTTGTTGCTGCCGATATGACCGCTGAATGGGGATCATGGCTTTCTTGGACATAGTCAAACTTAACCATACGGCTGCGATAAAAAAGATTACAAGAATACATAGAAACACAATGAGAAGATTTTGAAATACATCCAAATAAAAAGTCACATCTTTAGCAACGTAAATCGTACCTTTCTTGCCGTCTTGCAGAATCGCTGGACGTGCCCCAACAAATAGCAGCCTATCTCTATCTATTAACGTTTTACCCTCATGATGACTGTGAGGAACAGAAAGCCATTTTAAGCGAAACTCCTCCTTATTGGGATGCCACTCTTCAATCATCTCTAGATTAATGCTATTGTTCAGAGGAAAAACTTCACTGCCCCCAACCACATTTCCGCTTCCATTCACCAGATAGTAAAAGTATAAATCCTCATGATCTGAACTTACTAGATCGGGAATTAAAGGGCTGCCATTTTCCGTCGCATACAACGTAGTTCGAATCAATTGACGATTCTCTCGATATGCCATACCACCGAAGAAAACAGAAACTATGATCGAGAACAACACCAAGAATAGAATAATTAGCCAGGAGTAAGTAAAGGTTAACTTTCGCTCAGTTTGTACAAATACATCAGCCTTTTTCAGAAAATTCATTTTCAAATCGATACCCCACCCCCCTGATACTATAGATCATCGGCTGTTCATGCTCAAATTCCAATTTATCGCGTAGCATCTTTACTGTGACATCCACATTTTTATAGGATACGTCACTACCAACACCCCATATACGATCTAAAATAACTTCCCGTGTTAAAACATAGCCAATATTTTGAAGAAATAGATCCAGCAGCTGATATTCCCTCTGACTGAGGATAATCTCTTCATTATTCTGAAATAATTGATGGGAACTACGGTTTAATGAAAATGTTCTGAATGTCACAACATCCGATTGAATAGGAGCAAAATTACGCCTTTTCAAGGAACGAAGACGCGCGAGTAATTCATCCATCTCAAAAGGTTTTGTTAGGTAATCGTCCGCTCCGGCATCCAAACCAACAATCTTTTCTTGAAGTGCATCCTTTGCAGTTAACAACAGAATAGCTCTGCCATAGTTTCCAGACCTCAGTTTCTTGCAAACAGCAATGCCGTCCATTCTAGGCATCATCCAATCAACAATTAGAACATCATAAATGGAACTTTCCGCATAAACCAAAGCATCTTCACCATTTTCTACCCAATCTACTTGGTACCCACCTTTTTTTTCAAGGACATATTTCACCAGCTTTCCAAGCTTTAGATCATCTTCTGCAAGTAGAATATTCACTGAACTCACCGTCCCAATGGAATAATGATAAAAAAACAAGAAAAGAACTCCTTTCGGAGTCCTTTTCGACGGTGAATAGATTGATGGTACTTTTGCCTTGATCCTTACTTTGCTCGGTATCTACCTCATCACACTAATTGCAGTACAAGACTACATTAATGAGTTCACGGCACATTGCCTCGCTTTTATATGGATTCAAAAACAACTTCCCTGGTGTTTTATCATTACATGCTCCGCGACACTACACCTCGCTGTTTTCACCGTCGAAAAGTATTATAACCACTCTGATAAGGTTCTATGTAAAATCACTTGCGATGCTAAAGATAATTCGTGCCATTCGGAGATTAACAGTAGAACTGAACATCCATACAAAAGTCTTGAGTAGCGCTGTATTCTATCAATTCCCCTTCGCCAACCACTTAAATTATGAGTACAAATTAATACTAAATACTCCATTCCATTTCTTTCTCTCCACATATCATAATAAATATATTTTGATTATATGGAGATGAGCGAATGACAACCCGAATTGATGTGTTAATCCTAGCAGTTGAAAAGGTCCTAGTTATACTTCCCCATGTTATGTGTGACGTGATGTCTATATGAAGCCCTATTATGTTGTCTGGAAAGGACCCGTACACAAACGTAGCGGTCTTGGTCGTGCAAGCAGATCGTATGTACGTTCACTAAAGCGCCAGGGCGTTACTGTTGGAGTTGGTACTTTAAGCCATGGCATATCGGTAAAAAGACGAAAAGCACTTATTTATCATCATATTCCTAGTCATATTCAATGGAAAAAAGAACGAAGTCTTTTTGATCGAATTATTTTGAATACTGTTTGGGAAACAAGCAGGATCCCCCAGAGATGGCGTCCCCATATGAACAAATTTGATGCGGTTTGTGTACCTTCACAACATAATAAAAGGGCACTAAAGAATAGCGGTGTAAAAATACCGATTTTTAATGTTCCTCATGGTGTTAACACAAGGGAGTTTCATCCGAACAATAAGAAGATGACTTTGCCCCGTGCGGTGGGAAAATTTACATTCGTGTCTGTCTTTGGCTTCCAGCATCGTAAAAATCCAGAAGGCTTGCTTAGAGCATACTGGGAAGAGTTTTCATCAAAAGATAACGTCATTCTAGTAATCAAAACGAACGGAAATACAGCCTATGAGAATGAGCAATGGATCAAGCATCAGATATCAATATATAAAAAAAGGTTGGGTATCCGCAAAGATACAGCCCCTGTTGTCATTATCGGCAGACGACTCAGTGAAAGCCAGCTGAAGGGTTTGTATACGCTCGGTAATGCCTTCGTTCTCCCCACTCGTGGCGAGGGTGTCGGTCTACCTTTTCTAGAAGCGTTGGCGAGCGGTGTGCCGGTCATCGCAACAGGCTGGGGAGGACAAATGGATTTCCTTACGCCCAATAACTCGTTCTTAATTCCTTTTAAGTTGATGAGCCCATCTGTTAGCATGAACAGTCGGCATGCCATCTCAAGAAGGTTCAGCCATCTTTTTGCACAAAAGGGACAACTATGGGCGGAACCGGATCTGCACAGCTTGAAGAAGATCATGAGGAAAGCTTATGAGAATCCCGGTCTTTGCAAAGCAAAAGGACGCCAAGGCAGGAGAGATATGTTTAAATTATCTTGGGATCACGCGGGAAAATTAATGAAGCGTGCGGTTGAAAAAGTAATGCGATCTAAGAAATAAATTTAAAGGGTGATGTTCAAATTTTGAAAATATGCAGACAATTGAATAACATTCCCAATATCATTGTTGCTGCATGTTCTAACGGAATTTTGATCGCTCATAAAGATAAAACTAATCAAATCAAGGAAATACTTGGCCAATTGCCTCAGTTACCAATGTTTGGAAAGAATAGATGGGTTCCTATCAAGTAGGAATTAAACATCGAATCAAGGCTGTTACAAATCTTGAGTTGAAGGAAGTCTTGTTAGATGATGAACTTGTACTAGAAGAGATCACTCGTTTTACTATAAACTGGTAGCTGATTATGACAAGAGGCTGCAAATTATGAAACTAAGAAACTCCAATCCTGTTAGATGTGGATTGGAGTTTTTTCAAGAAAATTGACCCCGCCAATCATCAATGTGAACTTGCCACAATGCATGGCCTAGGATCTAATTTTTACCTTAAAGCCAAGACTGAGCATTCTCTGTCCTGACTTGTGTAAGTAGCTATGGTTTCCATACCTTATGTTCAATGGATTCATAAAAACAGATTACAGAATCGGAAACCTTTTTCAGCACTTGCTGACTCATAATCTTTTTAACGGCGATCCCGATAACAGTTCCAGAAATCGCGCCTCCAATAATATCTAATGGATAGTGAATCCCAGACCAAATCCGGGAAAATCCGATGAGTATGGCAAGAACGAACCAAACGCTTCCTTCTTTTCGGCGCCAAAGCCAAATTGAGGTCGCTACCGCAAAAGCTGCTGCTGCATGATTACTGGGAAAAGAAGCTGATGCATCGTGCTGAACTAATTGGATGACATGATGAGCTACGAACGGACGATCCCGATGATAAATCACTCCAATAATGTTATTGACTCCCAGTGCTACGCCTCCTGAAAGGAGTGTATTCACGACCATTTTGCGATTATCTGGCGTACGAATAAACCAATAAACAATAACACCTAAGTAAAAAACGTAATCCAAGTTGTTGGCAAAGAAAGCAACGATTGGATTCAAAGCGGAAAATCTGTCGGCAAAGCTATTAATGGTTTGAAACCATTGGTAATCTAATTGAGCTATATTCATAAGTTACTCCTTCAGTTGTTTTTTAAACCTGGTTGCAAGCTTACTAAACCAAGATTAAAAACTGATGAAGAAATTGTGTATGAATTTAGGTGCTTTATTTTACCATAAACATCAGATCGGATAGCGTTCGTTCAGTAAACGTTTCTCATCCTCTTCTCATTTGTTGCAGCTACAATAAACAAGTCAAGGAGTTTAATAATCCGTATGAAGCATCATTCAGATATGTTCTATTCGTTTTCTTTAGTCCTACACTCTGTAATTTGTTCTTAATACGTTTTACCATAACATATGAAAATACCACTATCGTTAAAGCAATATATAAAATGGATGCATCCTCATTTGGCCAAATGACCCCGAATCCCTCGCCTGTCCAGAAGGCTCCAAAACTGGTTAACATCACACCAACGACGTATTTCATCGTGTTTTCAGGCACCTTGGATAGTGGTTTTCGCAAAATAAAGCCAGCTGAAATAACGAGAATCAGAGCAAGTGCAGCGCCCTAATACAGTAAAATTCATCTTATGCAGGCTATGACCGAAAGTGATAACAATTATAATAGTTTCTAGACCCTCAAGCATTGTAATTCCAAAGGTCGTCATAAATGCAAATCGGTCAAAACCTTGTTTGACGAAGCCAACACTTTGCATACGATTAAATTCCTCTTTGAATGCTTCTTCCTCATCATGAAGTGCTTTTAACCGGCCGTAACGTAGGATAGCTTTATACGCAGCCATCGAATCCCAAATAGAAGTGAGCATAATCCAACAATGGTTTGAACCCAGTTAATTTGGATTATGAGAGCTAAAGGAGCACCAATTAGGCATACTAACAAAATTAGAATAATGAAAGCAGTGACCGCTCCCCCTATGGCATATTTCCATCCACGGACCAGCCCGACTGCTAAAATGACTGTTAAAGCTTCAACAAATTCCACGGCAGTTCCAATAAAACCAATGAATAAGGCATACAATGCTTCTATGCTCAGTCACTCCTTTGAAACAAGAATTTGAAAGATACCTTTTATAAAGTTATGTATAGATGTGAAGAATAATGTGATCTGATCAAAATCACCCTCATTATCCTTTTTAAATTGAATGATAAATGAATTGTACATGCGTATCATTAGAATCTACTGTGAATCATTCAATTTCATCTATACCTAAGAAACGCAAACGGTCGTTTCTTAGGTATAAATGTAAGTAAACTAAAAAACTCCAATCCAACTTAAACATGGTATCGGAGCTTTTCGCCGTGGAGGAGACTCACTTTCTTCTAATCCTTCCAGCGGAGAGCTTCATATACGTATTTCTTAAGCTTTGTAATTATTCGATACATCGTTTTATCTTTGAGTTTGTTAAACAGTTCATGCGATGGATAGTAAAAATTGACTTCAATGATCCATAATTTGTGATGTTGATCGATCCCAAAATCGATTCCAATTTGAGCAGAATATTTGTAGCGATTAAATCGTTTACAGATACGATGATTTAAACGAATTAATTCATGAATAATTCTTTGTTTCTGATTGTGGGATAAACGAAGTGATGTGTCTAACGCAAGGTCAATGGGTGTTTGCATATCCCCATCCCTATTTACGTTCGTAATCAAACTAGATCGTCCAGCAACTTTGGCTAACATTCCTGCGTACTGCCACTGATTCTGATATCATCAAAAGGTCTCGCATTGATTTTTGCTAAATCAATCGTTCTCTGAATGATATATAAGCCTGTGTATGAAGGAAGGAAATTGAATCCTGAAAAACACAAAAAAGAAGATGTCGCTATTAACGTCCATCTTCCGGGTTCATTCTTTATCATCATTTCTAAGTTTTATTAGATTAAGACAAATCTAAGAATTTGGCGAATGAAAAGAAATCTAAAAACGATGATTCCTCTTGCGTTCATGAATTTGATTCTTATTCTAGTTAACCCTCTTGCCACAACGCGTGCATTAAAAACAGTTGTTGTTCCATTGGTGTTTCTGTAAACAATTCCATAAAACTGGTTGACCAAAATTGTCATATATATTAACTCCTTTCAATTGAGTTAATATATATTATTCTTAAGATTCATAAATGCGAGGGCTAGTTCCATAGATTAATAGGATTAATTATTTTTTGTTGCAGAAATATCAGTTATTACTTATACTGGTCAAGTGATAATGATATTTATTATCACTTGAATACGTTGAGAAATGAGGATTGTTTTACATGAAGCATTTTACCCCCAAAAAAATTATGTTATGGATTATGACCCTTATCGTAATCGGCATCCTAGTGTGGCAAGGGATTACGGCGAACGGTGCACCCGATCCATCGACAAGTAATATAACACCAGCTACAGCTATTCTAAATACGGCAATTCTCGTATTTCGTGAAGGCTTAGAAGCCATTCTTGTTCTATCCGCAATAACGGCAGGTCTTATCAGAAATAAAAAGGATTCTTGGAAGCCAATATTTGTCGGTTCGGGCATCTCATTAGCAGCAACCATTGTCACTTGGTTTGTTGTAGTAGGTATTATTTCCTTAGTTGGTTCAACAACGTCGGAACTTAATGTTCAAGCGGGGACTGGGCTTTTAGCGAATATAGTCCTTCTGGTTATCATGAACTGGTTTTTCCATAAGATTTATTGGACTGGGTGGATTTCTTTACATAATAAAAAACGTCGTCAGATTACAGATGTATCCAAAGAAGCAACTCCAAATGTTGCGGCATCCTATTGGAGTCTTGTGATTATCGGTTTAACCTCGATGTATCGGGAAGGATTTGAAGTTGTTCTATTCTTACAGAACATTCGACTGCAAGTAGGCAGCCAAGTTATTTTATTAGGTGCATTGATCGGGTTGGTTTTTACTGGAATTGTTGCCATTCTGACATTTGTCGGACATCAAAAACTTCCTTACAAGAAAATGTTGATCTTAACCGGTGGATTACTCATCCTAGTACTATTAGTTATGACAGGCGAGACCGCTCAAGAAATGCAGCTTGCCGGTTGGATTTCAACGACTAATCTTGACTTTAATATTCCTTCCTGGATGGGATTATGGTTTGCGTTCTTCCCCACAGTTGAAACCATAAGCGCACAGGCCTTTGCTTTCGTCTTTGTCGTTGGTTCTTATGTCTTCTTACAATTCATAAGAGTATGGAAGCCAAAATTGGCAGAAAAATTAACGAATTAAGATCATTTGAGGTTCATTAAAAGTCGGTGCATAAGCACCGGCTTTTTCTCTATTTTTCTAAAAAAATGAATTTCATTTCTCCGCTGCATTCGATAAATCTCTAATAGGATCACGTTCAAACTGAACCAAGCCCCCCGATATATGTAACCAGCAAGCACATCACTTGGGAATTTTACATAAAAGAAGACGCGACTGATCCCAACTAGAGACATAGTTAAATAACATATAAGGTCACTGAGATACGAACTTTCAAATTCTCTTTATGTCTAACTAGCAATAAGCAGCAAAGTCACATATTTATTTCACATCTTACAAGCAGGTTTAATCTAGCTGTTTTAGTTGCCCTCATTTTAGCCTCAAAAGGATAATAACTTCTTTGTTTTTTTCAATAACTCTAGAACACGACCTATTTGTTTATTTATGTAACCTATTTATAGAAAATACGGTTGGGTTCATTTGTTCCCTACTAACGCGCACATATGAAAAAGAAGCTGCAGCTGCAGCTCCTTTAATTTCATTACACTTCTTGCTTTTTCAATTGATTCGCTAACAAAAGCAGCTTTATTTCAATAAGCTCTCCTTCTATTCTGTGGAGATGACTCTGCATGTCATCAATCTCTTGCTCTGATTTATAATTAATGGCAAAGTCAATAATGGATTCGTGTTTATCCCTTGCCGCTTGACGGTTCTGACTCATCATAATGACAGGAGCTTGAAAGGCTGCGATAAAAGACAAACACAAATTTAATAGGATAAATGGCTGTGAGTCAAAGTGATACGTAAAAGGTAATGTGTTCCATATAATCCACAAAATTAAAAATACAGCAAAGTATATGATAAATCTCCAGCTACCGCCAAATGATGCAATACGGTCTGCAATTCGATCCGACCAACTCGTTTTTCGCGCATATTCTTCGTCTAAATGAGTGAGAATGCTTTTTTCGTAATTATCCACCAACCTATCAATTCGTTTGGCATCCGTTTGATTGATTTCAATATCGAAACCCTGAATTTTAGAAGCGTCTTGGATGTTATTTTTTTTAATAAAGTAATTCTTTTTTGTCATTGGAATCCCTCCTCTTGTTAATTGAGGAAGTCAGGAACCCAGCATACCTATTCTTTTAGGATTGATGACTTTATTATGAAGTAACCAAACCTCAAATGATAATTAGTATTCATGACTCCCCCGTTTCGTAAATCTGGCTCAGGTTCGCTAGAACTTCGACTACCCATAAAAAAATCTCAACTCCTTCAAATTGGATTGCAAATGTCTTATTCATAATACTCCCGTCATTCGAACATTGCAAACACATTTACCTATCGCTACTTTTTGCTCTGAATTAATTATTTCTCATTAGAATCTCATTTGAAGCATGTACAATATGTTGAGTAAAAGGATTCGTTTTTAAATAAACAAATATCTTTTGTGGATTGAGGGAAAAATAAACTGCAAAGAAAGGAAATTATTATGGAAGCAATCCAAAATAAAATGAAAATGTTACTTAATAAGGTGCCAGAAATTACTATTTTCTTCTGGATAATCAAGATTTTATGCACAACAGTCGGTGAAACATTTGCTGATTTCATCAATTTCAATCTCGGATTTGGTTTAACTGTCACTACTATAATTATGGGAGTATCGTTTTTCATCGCATTATTTCTTCAATTCAGAGCAAAGAAATATGTTCCAGGTCTTTATTGGCTAACGGTTGTGCTTATTAGCGTATTTGGGACGTTAGTAACGGATAATTTGACCGACAATGTCGGAATACCTCTTGAAACTAGTACACTCGTTTTTTCCGTGTTACTAGGATTTACATTTCTTTTTTGGTATCTTAGTGAGAAAACACTCTCGATACACTCGATTTATACAAGAAAAAGAGAAGTTTTCTATTGGCTTACCATCCTTTTCACATTTGCACTTGGAACCGCAGTCGGCGATTTATTTTCTGAACAACTTGGTCTTGGTTATCTTCTCACAGGAACCGCAGTCGTTATCATCATAGCTTGCATATTCTTGGCATGGAAATTTTTTAAGCTTGATGGGGTATTGGCGTTCTGGATCGCGTATATTCTTACTCGCCCACTCGGAGCATCATTAGGTGATTACCTATCTCAACCGAAAGAGAATGGTGCGTTGGCTTTGGGGACAACAGTTACTAGTGTCATTTTTCTTATAGCTATTCTAGCCATCATCGTTTTTCTTGCAATTACAAAATTAGATACTACGGTAAAAAGTGAGCCAACAGAAACGAACCAAGTAGATAGAAGCAAGAAACATGTTTTGGTACAAACCACTGTGGTTCTATGTATTTCCTTAGTAGTTGGAATAGGCGGTTATGTTGGGTTAAGCAATCGTATATCATCGCAAACCGATTCTGCACAAGCTGCATTAGCTGGACAATTATCCGACTTCGTAAAAATTGAAACGGATATGCTAAACAATGTAAACTCCAATGACTTTGCTTCGGCGAAAAAGGGCGCAGACAATTTGGAACATCAATGGGATACATCGGAGCCTAAGCTTAGAAAAATAGATGGCACAACATGGACCAAAATTGATGGAACGATTGACGTGGTATTGGCATCCGTTCGTTCAGGAAAACCTGATATCAGCCAAAGCAAAACTGCAATTAACAATTCACTTACTATCATCAATGGAGCAAATCAATCAGCATCGCAAACATATTCTTCGCAAACGACTACACCCGTCGGAACTTCGCAAACCGATTCACAGCAAATTACAACAGTTGGAAAATCGCAACCCGATTCTCCAAAAAATAAATTAGCCGGGCAATTATCCGATTTTGTTAAAATTGAAACGGATATGTTAAACGCTGTAAACTCAAATGACTTTGCTTCGGCGAAAAAAAGCGCAGACAGTTTGGAACATCAATGGGACACTTCTGAGCCTAAGCTTAGGAAAATAGATGGCACAACATGGACCAAAATTGATGGAACGATTGATGTGGTATTAGCGTCAGTTCGTTCGTCTAAACCTGATGCCGTCAAGTGCAAATCTGCACTTAATAATTCGCTTAGCATCTTTAACGAAGCAAATAAATAAACGAGAAAAAGGGTCGTCTGTTTTCAGACGACCCTTTTTCTCGTTTATATCAAAATCTGACTTCGCAAAACTGCCCTTCCCTCGGTTTTAATGGTTTATCTAACGTATACTCACTCGATTCTATACCCGGAATTGCCACTCGAATGGTTGAACAAATCCTAGCTGAAATAGGAACAAACATTAAAGACCAGTTTCCAAGCGCAGCTCACTTGTGTTCATGGGCAGCACTAGTACCGGACATAATGAGAGCGCTGGCAAAAGGAAGTCTTCTAAAAGAAAGAAAGGAAACAAATATCTAAAATCTGCATTAACAGAAGCCGCGCACTCCGTAGGTGCATCCAAAAACTACCTTGGCGCTATGTACAGGCGAACATTAGCGCGAAAAGGCAGGAAACGCGCAGCTATTGTAGTAGCACATGCCATGCTAAGAATCGCTTTTTATCTACTGACAAGAAAAGAAATGTATGTAGATTTAGGTGAAGATTATTTTGATAAACAAAAGCTTGGATCTATTGTAAGAAATTCAGTCCGAAGACTTGAAACCTTAGGCTACAACGTTACAATTTCTGAAGTCTCCTGATCCAAGGTTTACCAATCCCTCCTATGCATTTCAGATTTTAAAAAACGTCTAAGCCGCGTCTTCTTTAGTGATGTCTTTTTCTTCGACTGCCTGCATTTTAATTTTCATGGTAGTTTAACGCCTGCTTGCTGAAAATTGATCGAGTCTTTAAACTGTCTAGAGGTCGGTATCTAGATAGTTGGGAGATTTGTGTCACACGACTACAATGTAGCGAAATTTGTGCATTTTTCTATGACACAAATTCACCTACATAAAAAAATAAAAGCTTGATTTCTCAAGCATTTTAGTTCTGGTTTATGTAGGCACATTTGTGTCATTGGACACTCGGCGAACATACATGTATGTTTGACCATCAATTTTCTGTAATGATGAGTTCCCAGTTTATCATGCAATTCGATGCGCCGGTTCTTGTACGCCTAAGCGAAATTTTAAATTGCGGTCCCAATCCCGAATTCTCATAGCAGTGTCTGACCTCCGGTGGTGCCTCTATGCCACTGTATTGAGTGTCCCGTAAAAGTATTCGTATGTCTAACCCGACGATGATATTACTACAAATTAGTTTTATTCTGAAATTGGGTGAAAATCATAATAGGAATGCTGCCCGTTAGCTGAATGCCCAAAAGTATATATTTTGGTCTTGTCGGCAATCGGACTATATTCTTGACCTAACTCTGTTGCTCCGCCAATGTATGGGTTGTTCCTAATCTTCGAAGCAACTTCCCGCGGTTCCGTGCGAGCTTGCAATTTCGGAAAAACATTACGATACGTATAAATACCTCTAATTGCGTCTTCTTCAGTGAATTTATATACCTCAACCAGATACACTTTCACCTCTTGCCTAAACACAGAAAAATCTACGAAATCTTCAGGACTTAGATGTTCGAAGCTCATATATCAACTCGCCAACCTTTCTTACATTCCGTTGGCTTAATTATATCTAGTCTGTCAATTTATTTAAACTGATAATATTTGCGGAGTTTAGGAAAGCTGTAGGTCTAATTTCCATTTCCTTCTTTTAATTCTTTACAACTTAAAAAGCTGCCCTCTCAGTAATGAGAAGAACAGCCTTATTACTTAAACTTGGTTTTTGTTAATATTATTTAAACTCGGGACGTAATCAGCGGCCTTGCTGCTCGATAGTGTTTGTGCTTCTTCAAGAATACTAGTGTCATTTTGCTGATGGTTTTTACTATCTGCTCGGTTATTCTCGCGGTCATACTTAGGATCTGCTTCATTTTTAGGCATAATATTCACCTCCATCTTTTTTCGTTGTTAGTATGAGATGGCAGCATGCATTTTATCCCAATAACAATCTGTATGGATTCTGCATGTGTACTTGCTGCACGTATTGTGGCTACAAAGCTCAATACACTGCTTTCATCATTAGGCTCTATAATTACATGTATGTGTTCTTTTTGATATAACGTTCTTGATTTAATACCAAGAAAATCTTGAAATTTCCCTTGCATCTTTGAGAAAATCTTTATTCTCTGAGGGAGTTTAACTCCTTCTTGCTGTAACACCTTTTTTCCAATCCTGTCTTGGATTCGGATCCTAGAATGCAGGGAGTTTTGTGTCACAAGACTATGTAGAGGTGAAGTTCTTAGGTTAAGTTTATCCTGGATAAGGAAACATGTCTATGATTCTTATGCTTTGACCCTTTTCGTTAGTAAACACAACATGTTCTCGCCTAAATTCTCGAGGAGTTTCTAAGCCGCATGCTGCAGCCAAAGAGAACAGGCCTTCCCTCAACTGAAGAATATAGTTCATCACCCGCCATTGTTTTTCTTCAGGAGCCAGAGCCTTTTGGTATTTAGAATCCGTAGTCGTAATGCCAGTCGGGCACTTGCCAGTATGGCACTGCATAGCCATAATACAGCCATTAGCCATCATAAAGCCGCGTGCAGAGTTCACACAATCCGCCCCCAATGCCAACGCGATTGCTACTTTATCTGGAGTAACGAGCTTGCCGGAAGCGAATATTTTAAAACGATTGCGCACGCCGAATTTTCTAGCCGTATCATCTAAAATCAGCAGTGCGGTAAAGAGTGGCAGTCCCATTCCGTCTGCCATCGCTTTGAAGGTTGCTCCAGAACCTCCCTCAGAACCGTCAACAGTAATGAAATCGGGATACATATCCAAGTCCACCATTGCTTGAAAAAAAGGTTCGAGTCGCTTTGGATCGCCTACAACGATTTTAACACCTACCGGCTTGCCTCCTTCTCTTTGCAACCTATCTATGAAGCGTAATGCATCTTCGGGATTAGTCAGGAATTCGAACCGGTTTGGTGAGTTTACGGTTTTTCCCACGGGTACCAAACGAGCTCTTGCAACTTTCTCCGTAACCTTAGAGCCCTCCAAATGCCCCCCACGAATTTTAGCTCCTTGATGAAATTTTAGTTCGAATGCCTTGATATTAGAGGTGTTAGCTTTTTGTTTATATGCATCTATAGAAAAGAGACCTGTACTATCGCGAAATCCGAACATGCCGGGTCCGATCTGGGAAATAACATCAACGCCGGTAGCCAAGTGTACATCCGCTACACCGCCTTCACCAGTATTGATCCATGACCCGCCTGCCATGAATGCACCGCTTCCAGTAGACAGTATATAATTCTCGCCTACAGCTCCGTACGAAGTGGCTGAGGCGCCGAACATGCCTTTTAGCCTCCAAGGATGCAAGCGATTTTGTCCGACAACGATTGTATCGTCATCATGTAATAACCAAGGCTTAATTTGTTCATCTACTATCATTTCTTTTCTTGTGAAAAGCCCTTCGTCAGTAATAACATATTTCCTTCCATGTAAAAGCACATCATTATCAACTTTTAGCTCACTGGTCAATTTCGGAAACAGGGCGTTCGACAAATAGAATCCTGGTTTCTCGTAGTCTCGTCTGCCTCCAAAGGAAATAAGATCTGTTCGATATTTCGCGGCATAAACGAGTCCAACAAAATCAGCCCGCGAGAAAGGTTTCCCTTCTATATCATTGTCAAACCAGTATTGACGAAATTCTGGCCCCAACTTTTCAAGTAAATATCTTATCCAGCCGAGAAACGGATGAGAACGAATGATGGAATGCTTTGGATTCTTAGATAATGCATACATGTAACCGAAAAAAAAGATGGGAGGTAACGTAAGAATTACCAATACGATAATAAGAAGGTTATTAATCATATTATTTAACCCCTTCCAAATTGTAAATCGAATCCTACTTATATTGCCTCAATTTCCCAATAAACATTCAATCACGCCATGTCTCAAAAAATAAATATCCAGAAATATATCCCCTTTGTATAACTGCGATCTGATTAATTAGAATCATACAATATTTTCACATATTGGAAGTAATCTACCCTTACGTCATTAAAAAAGAACAGTTGCCGGTCCTCAGCAATCTGCTCACTTATTTTAAACTATTGTATCCCGTTAGTTCAATCGCAACCAGTATGCCGTAGCATACATAGGCCTAAATTATTAAGAATTGGTTAAGTGCTTTTTTGCATTACAGTTTTGATAACCAAGCACTCTTTGCAGTAGTAAAAGTAAAGAAATGACTCCTCAATTAAGAAGGAAAATTTGTCGTGAACCAAAAACTCTGAATGATAATCTTCACTACAAACTGATGCTACATAATGCATATCACTTTCACAACATAGACACGTTTCGAGGATCTCATCAGTAGCAAAAAAAGGGTTACCAAGTATTCTACAAATATATTCTGATCCAAAAGCTTGAAAGGCTAGATCTCTTTCTTCCCCATCCTCAGGAGAATCAATGTCGTGTAACTCTACCAACTTCATAGGGGACAAGGGAAGTGGATATGGTAGTTTATCCTCTACATCGCTAATCCATTTCTCGTCGTCTTCTTGTAAAATTACAGAGATACTTTTATGTGGAAAGGCATCTTAGCTTTTGTTACTACTGTTATGCGTTACGCCATACCCCTAGCTGCTTCCGAATCAGAACAATCTGGCCTGCGTGATACGCATCGTGCATGATCCAATTGAGTAATTCTTGCCCGAGCGTAAGTCCGCTTCTGACATATGGCGCATCCAGTTGCTCTTCCGTCAAACGGCCGAGCGAAGCGCGCAGCTCCGACGCCACGCGCTTCGCTCGATTCACCAGCGCCTGCCATTCAGCCTCATCTTCTGGATCCACGCTGCCTTGGAACGTCTCCTCATTGGAGATGGTTGGCGGCCCGAGCTCAACCCCATTCAGCCGAAGCAACCTGCGTTCATTATGAAAATTCATATGTAAAAGCGTCCCCCAGATCGAGTTACCTCCCCCTTGCGGTGTACATGCTGCCGCTGCGGCTGGTATTCCCTCCAACACGGTAGACACCGGAACGATCCATTCTTCCCTCTCCCAAATATGATCCCATTGCCAGACCAAACTCTCTACCCGGTTTTGACTCACACACCATCATCCTCCATGCAAAATATGTAACTTAAAGCATTGAACTATCGTGTCCGTTAGCTCAATAAACTGAGCGTATTACAGTCTAGATTTTGTTCGTTGAGTCAATAAGCAGAAGTTTATATTTACCTTCGGGATTAAATTCGGGATACCAACCTAAATCCAACGTTCGTTTCTCTTCATACTCAAGCTGAAGGATATCCTCTTTAAACTCCCACAAATGCTCATAATCATCATTGGCAAAAGAGTCAGAATCTGTCTCAGTAAATTCATTAAATCTTACTTTCCAACCACTTGGAACACGGAGCGGTACAAGCTTAGTACTCATGTAACGCCTCCTAGCTGTCGAGCAATTTAATGAACTTTCGTGTCCCGTTAACGTAATTCAAAATCACTCGATACGAAAAACGATTTCATTTCCTGTCGATGTATCTTTAAATGGTGAATTGAACTCCCTGAAGATAAAATCCATACCAGAAATATCATCAGGTAATGCGGGCGATACGACATAGTTAAATGATAAATGCCCTGAACTACCTCCACCACTATCCATTCGACAATGGTATGTTTCACCTATATATAATTCAAAGTGTTTTGATTTATTTGACTTGACCGACTGGTCACTCATTACATCCCAATCAATATTAAAGGTTATTACGCTTGCGTTACCGTACTGCCTCATAGAGGTCAAGGTATAGAAAAACTCTTCTTGTTCCTTGAATTTCAGAATAGGGACATTTTTTCTGAATTCACAAGGTTCGACTATCGGTTTATAATGCTCCTCAATTCTCAGAACATGGAAAACTGATTTCAAATAATCCTCATAGAGGTTGAAGGATATTGCCCATTTCTCAATATACTCAAATTTCGGATACCCTGGATTATTGCTCGAAATTTCTTTGCGTTGTTTTAACAATTCGCATATTTGCTTATCAATAGGAAAGATTCGCTCGTCATAATGCTCGGTTGGGCGTTCAAATGGCATCCGCTTCATCATTGTCCTCCTTATGGTTTTTTTCATCAATAATCTCAACTTAATATTAACACATATTGGAAGTAACCTGCCCGTTAGCGTGGAAACGACAGCCGATCGTCATGACCGACTGCCGCGATGTCTTTATTAAGCTATAGTTCCCGAACAATTTCATATACAGTACCTTGGTTAAAATCAGTCACTTTCATAGAACCAAAAACCCCTAAATATAGTCTGGTTTGATCCAGATTCGTTCCCAAACTAACATAATAAGCTGATTGAGTTCCAAAATTATAATCAGTTTCAATAACACTAAAATCATTTAGTTTACAATCTGTTCTTACTTTAGTATAAGCTAAAACCCCTCTAACTGGAGGTTGAGATTCTTCATTCCGGGCAAGATCAGTAAACACAACGCTTCCCGTTAATTCGGGAATTCCATTCCCCATATATGCCTGGACCCCTGTAAGTGCAGTTCCTCCATACTTATCCGGTCGGGGTTCTTTATGAAAATAACAAGTTAAAGGCTGAAGACGCCTCACTGAAGTTTTTACTGCTTCATTGTAATAAGCAATTGTTTTCTCATCCAAATTCGGATTTACAGAGCAGCTACTAATAATCGACGCAGGAAAAGCACCTTCCCACCCACGCCAGCCAAAGTTAATAAATCCTTCTTGGTCAGGTTCAGATTTCATTAAATAAGCTTGAATAAGCTGAGTAACCGGTATTGGTTTATAATGAACGAAAGAAAAAATCGACTCTACCAAATCCTGTCCGACATTTCCCACATATTTGATGTACTGATTATATAACCTTTGATATGAAATGCCTGGTATATTGCGAACCCCTTTGGCAATAACCGTAAGCGTTTCCTGAATAGGTGCAGGAAGTTCATTAAAACGTGAGACCACGGGTAGATCATAGAAAAATGTATTCTTATCTACATCAATTTCAATAATTTTACCAGCTATCTCCATGTCATCCTGGCTTAAATTAAACGGATCATAGCCTGATCCACCATCTCCGGTTGTTAGAACAAGTTTTCCAGTTTCAGGTGAAAAATTCAAGCTATTGACACCATTATGATTTAAAAACGGTCTTCTTAAGTTAAGTAATGTCCGTCGTTTTTGAGATTGACCATTCGATAGTAAGATCCATTCTTCTACTGTATCAATATGATCATATTGAGTTTCTCTATTTATCCACCTTAGGTTTAAGGTTCTCGGATCACACGGGTTGGGCTTAAAAGGTTTAGGAAGAGCACCTGGACCTTGTGTCCCAGCAATTGAATAATGAAGATAAAAGAGACCGTTATAAAAAAACTCGGGATGAAATGCTAGCCCTAACAATCCCCTTTCATCATATCCACCACTAGAAGCACCTAGTTTTATAACTCGTGGACGAATATCTAGAAAAGTCTTTATAACCCCATTTCCTATGTAAAAGATCTCTCCTACCTGGGTTGCAATAAATAATCTTTCTATCGAATCACCCGGCAGTATAGTTGTTTTCAAAACAGTTGGTAAATTTATCTTACTTACAATGGGCCGTAAACTAACCTTAACTTTTATCAAATTACTTTACACTCCCTCATATTGATTTTTTTACTAAGAATATGATTAGAAATGTTCAATTAGTATCGAATTAGGGCCGGGGTATCTGACAAGGCATTGCACCATTTCCACATTATCGTCGGAGAAATCACATCAGATTCCCCCGGATAATTTCTCCTGAATAAATCTGCCCGTTCGTATTATGAAGTCAGCCAGGTTTTACTGGTTGACCTCTTTGCATTTAAGAGGTTTAGTAAACGGTAGCCGGGGTCGAACGTCACTGCCCGTGGGACCGTGATCCCATCAGCTAAACTGTTCACCCCCTACTTGTAGAAACATGTTTGAGGCTGGTTGAGACAACGATCTCTAATAACAAGCGAAGCTATGACACTGCAAGAAGGACTAGGGGCTGCCGGCAAATTCAGTATTAGGAGGGAGAGGGATTGCAGCTTTTCCATGAGCTTTTAAAGGATCTTGAAGCCACGACTGGACAAAAACCAATGGTTATTCTAGAGGCTACGGGCCATTACAATGCTCCAGTCACACAGTTTTTAGATGATCAGAACTACTTGTACATTGCGGTTTTATGTACAGGTCGTTCCGAAAAATGGGCTAGAGAAAAGGCTCAGAAGCTCATGGCAGCTGCAATTCGAAATCCATTTCGCAAAGCAACCTATCAAAGTCACTTATTTAGTATGAATATGTACATTAGCATGCTCCTGCATTATAAAGAGCATCTATCTACCCTCGAAAAGCAAATAGATGCACTCGCTAATGAAGTTGAAGAATATGAGATTATCCAATCCATCCCCGGTATCGGTGAGAAAATCGCGGCACCGATTATCTCTGAAGTTGGTGAAATTGATCGGTTTAATCATCCTAAAAAGCTTGTTGCCTTTGTTGGCGTAGATCCCAGTGTTCATATCTCTGGAAAGTTTACGGCTAGGATTAAACGGATCACAAAACGTGGCTCTAGTAGGCTAAGACATGCCCTGTACATGGCAGTACTCTGCGGATTGAGGCCGTACTGGGAGTAAGAAACTCAAAGCTTTTTACGATAAAAAAATGGCCGAAGGAAAACCCCACAAAGTAGCGATGATTGCATGTGTGAACAAGTTACTACATTGGATTTTTGCCATGCTTAAACGAAAAGAAGCATACCTCTAATTAATCTGATTGGCAATTTAGCATGCTCAGTAATTAGTATAGCATCATCTTTTCGATTTTCTATTGAAAAATCTTGACAAGTTATTAGCTGGTTTAGCTTAATCGCCACTCCAGTCTAATAGTTTATCTTTCAGTCTACTACTTTACTTTCTTCTAACACTTATCATTCTTCATTAATTCATTGCTGTATTTTGAGTAGTCACCGTTTTAATTAATTATTTGTTTGTTTATAGGTCGACCATTCCATTTTCTGTCCATTCAATACATAATTCGGCTTTAAAAACATCTCTGTAAGCAATCCATTCCCAATCCCCTTCTCCGCTAGAAGTCTCTATTATATCTAATCGAAATTCACCATGTTTACTGCGTACTACGATGCCGGTAACTGATCGAGTTTTAAATTCTTCATATAATTTTAGTACAACTGGTTTTTTATACATTTGCGAAAGGCTCAGCACTGCTGAAATGTTTTGAATTTCTTGCTCATCTCGGATAGGTCGCAATATGCGTTGAGATTCTTTACGCTTTCTAATCGCGGCTTCCTTATGCTGTGGAAGCATCATGCGGCTTGACTCCCAAAGTCCATTAAGTTCTAATTTTTTACTCACTTATAGTGACCTCCAATTTTGACAGCTCTATCCGCTGCGAGACCGGCTTTCATTAAACTTGAAGCCCTAATAATGGCCGTGTTACCAAACCGATCCTTGATACCGTCTAATACACCATCTAGCTTACGCAGCTTTATCACGTCCTCAAAAAGATCTAACTGTGTGATTTCCTCATCATCAAGAGAACCTAGTGTGACACCAACTTTACGTACTGGATGACCATTCCAATTACGATGAAATATCTCACGAACTGATTCGAAAACTTTTAGTGTATTGTTCGTTGCAAAAGGCATTTTCCTTTGCTGGCTAAATCCAGTAGGTGCATCGTAAGGTGAGCACATACAGAATACGTGAATGGTTCCGCTCGTATAACCCTTCTTTCGAGCATCACGGCAAACTTCCTCCGTTAATTCCAAAAGCACAATATCTACTTCTTCTGCCGTAGTATAATCTCTTGGTAAAGTCATTCCGTGACCAATTGATTTCGGAGCTACATTGAACGTTCCTGGCGTGACTGGACTATCATCGAGACCATTAGCAGTACGCCACATAACCTCCGCCTGAATGTCTGACTGTTTACCAAAGCGTGCTCGGAACTTCTGCTTGAGAACATGCAATGGCGTCTTTGCAACATGACCGATTGTGGTCATTCCAAGGTTAACAAAATGTCTCGTCATTCGCGATCCAACTCCGTACATCTTATCTACACTTAGAGGCCATAACACACGTTCTACATCTTCTTTACCAAGTGTAAAAATACCATTCTGGTTTTTCTTCGCGAAATTGTCCGTCGCTTGTTTAGCAAGGATTTTAGTAGGACCGATGCCAACACGAATACGTACATTCATTGATGCCGCGACCTTCTTTTGAATCATAACTGCCAGTTCTTCTGCATTACAGCGAAAATGATTGAGCGAGCCTGTCACGTCCAGAAACTGCTCATCAATCGAAAATACTTCCACAAGGTCTGTGTACTCTTTATAAATATCCGTAATCGCAAGAGATACATCTATATAGCGTTGCATGTGCGGCCGCATTACAATTACATTCGGACATAACTGTAGTGCTTCTCCAAGCCTCTGTGCTGTACTAATACCAAAACTCTTGGCTATTGGGCAAGCAGCCAGAATAATTCCTGATCTCCTAGCTGGATCTCCGGCCACCACAACCGGGAGATTTTCTAAGCCCGGATGAGAAGCTTTTTCGACGCTAGCGTAAAAAGATTGGCAATCCGAGAGATAGATCGTACGATCACTTTTTTCTCTCAATACCATTTACAACGACCTCCGCATTCTCATTAATGTTGTCATGAGTTCAGCCTTAATCAAACTGCGTAACATTGTAAAATGGTGGACGTATCCGCGAACTTTATATTCAACATTAATGCCTAAAGCTGTGGTTGATGTTTTTAACACTCTGATGTCACGCTCTTTCATTGCACTCTTAATATTTTGTATTTCAGGATAAATTGCGTCCTCAACTTCTTTTAAATAAAACAGAATATGACCATATATAATTTTATCTTTGTGAACCCTAAGCTCCTCCGAATCCCTTGCCAGCATATCAAGTAAAATAGGAAACAATGTAAATTCTTTGATTAATTGAACATCTTCGTCGGTCTCTACATTTGTCATGATACTCATTTAATCACCTCAAAATAAGAACATTTGTTTGCATTTTTATATTATATACCGAACACGTATTCGCTATGCAAGTTATTTTTAGGGAGTCAAAAATCCCCAAAGCCATTTAAGCAGTGGGGATTTACTTATTTACTAAATAAGTTCTATTGGCAAAGTAATACTCTCCGAACTCATGAGTACTTCATCTACCTTTAAGGACGTAGTACACTGGAAATGTGATTGCAGTTGCTATACGCAAACAAACAAATGAACTAGGGGTAATTAATTTCTTCATTCTAATGCTCCTTGCTTCCTTCAAATCCCATTAGTCATCTCTAAGGTGTACCATTATTATGGGTGATGAAAGAAAATGTTTATTCCTCCAATGCTTCTCCAATATGCCAAAAACAACGAACCGTTTGATAATGATTCTACTTTCGCCGAATTGAAATGGGATGGTATTCGGTTGATTGTATCAAATATGGATGAGTTTAACCTATACACAAAGAACACGAATGCAACAGTAAAATATCCTGAACTACACAATCCACCGATTCCTAAAGGAACTATTCTCAATGGAGAAATTGTTGTCCTTGATGAACAAGGGCGGGCGGACTTCGAAGCAACAAATGCAGGTTTCCGGTCCAATAAAAAGCGTAAACCAGTCCTATTTATGGCTTTTGACATCTTGTATCATCAAGGCGTGGACGTGACTGGATTGCCATTAGTTCGACGTAAGCAACTACTTGAAGAGACACTTATGGAGACGGAACAATATAGAATTGTTCGGCCAATTAAAGGCAGTGCAAAGGACTTTTTTAAAATCGTATGTCAGCATGGTCTTGAAGGTATTGTCATTAAGAAAAAAGACTCGAAAAATGAAAAAGGAGTACGCTCCTGGTCATGGCAGAAGGTTATTAACTACCAAACGGCAGAGGTATACATAACCGGATACAGCAAGAAAGAACATTCTTGGCTTCTTAGCTATCAAGAGGGTGAATCTGTCCGCAGTATTGGCACCATGGAGCTTGGAATAAGTAAGTCTGCTCGTGAATCAATGATGCCTGTGTTTCATTCTTTTAAAAGTGGTGAGAGCAAAGATTACGACTTTTATAAAGGCTGTAGTACGCTGTAGAGTTAAATATAGGGATTGGTATAAATCTGGATTCATGCGACTTCCAGTCTTTGAGGAATTTATTGTTTAGGGGATGACACTTATGGAATACCGAGTTAAGCATACAGAGACCGGCGAAGAGAAAACACTAAGTCATTTAGAAGTGAATGATATGGAATATGATGTAAATAGCCGAATCGTTGTTTTCGATACAAACATGGAGGCATATTTTTTAATTGATGAAGTTCAAGAGTACTGAATTGTCGAGAATCATTGGATTTCACCGAAAACATCAAAGAGTCCCTTCATTGGAAGAGGTTGAGAGGGCATTTAATGATGCAATGGCTGGAGATATTGATGGAGCCCTGAGGCTTCTAGACTGGAAACGTCACTGCTATTATGTAAAAAATGATTACGAAAGAGTAGTTATGTCGAAGGTATTTAGGTATTGCACCAATGTTATAGAATAAAAATTAAGCCTGGGGGGTGCCCCAGGCTTTCGCTTATTCCAACAAGTATCAAATCCGTTTGCCCAAAAACTGAATAAAGTAAGTCCCGACGCAGCAAGTTTCGTCATAACATATTGCCATAACTCATTAATTCTCATATTCTCAACTCTTTTCAAAAGAGTGCTCGTTCTATACCAATCTTCAACCTCATTATTAGGGCAATTCATCTAATAATACCATAAATATAATGCTTATCTTTTACATTTTATTACACTAACCTGCCCGTTAGTTCAATCCTCTCTGCGTTTTCAAGCCTGCTATTCGCCCAATCCCGCAGTGGAAGCCGATTTTACTTCCGTAGAACAATGATAAAAGAACGGCTCCGTTCGCATCAAGAGCGAGCGTAAGAGCCGTTCTCTGTTTTTCACAAGATTTCCGAGATTAAACCCCAACCTAACTAAAACAGGGCTTAGGAGAATTGAAATTTTCGACAGTTTCTCTTCTTAAAAAAGTCTTTTTATTTCCCCTGTAAAAGCTTTTTAATCTCCGCCAAATCTTCTTTCACTTCATTCCTAAACTCAGCAAAATCTGCCTCAAGTCTATGCAGATGACCCTGCATATCATCAATTTCTTGCTCCGCTTTATAATTGATTGCAAAATCAATTATAGCTTCTTGTTTGTCTCTTGCTGACTGTCTATTCTGACTCATCATGATAATTGGAGCTTGGAATCCAGCAAGAAAGGATAATAAAAGATTTAATAAAATAAAAGGTGGTTCATCAAAATGAATGACCTTAGTGATCGCCAATGTGTTTAAGATAACCCAAGCTGCCAAAAATACAATGAAGATATTAATAAATTTCCAACTTCCAACAAACTCCGCTACATTATCAGCAAGTTTATCTGACCATTTTGTTGATTTTGCATAATCTTCATTTAAATGGTCATGTATATTGCTTTGAAAATTTTCAACCAATTGTTGAATTCGTCCTGCGTATTCTTTTAAATCTTTTGTGTTTTCCTTCTCCATGTTATCACCATTCCCATTGTATTTGTTTAATTCATCCTTTACTAATCAATATTAGGCTCACAGGCCTTATCATTGTCCTTTCAAATTTAGGCTCAATCGAGTTCGCAATATCTTTATCATTAAGAATAATAAATACCAATGGATTTCATACAAAGATCGATTCTCCTAGAAAGCAAGTAAATAGCTGCAGTATACTTAATATAGGGATGCTCATGATTAAGCATTCCATATAATCTCTAAATTTCCCCCTACCCAATCCAAAAGATATTATCAACAATATTTTAACACAATCTATTTCACTAACCGTTACTAAAAAAACGAAAAAGGAGCTGCCCCGTAGCACGCTCCTCAACTATCGTTTCTCATTAGACGTATTGAAAAATGGAGCAGCTGACGCGGCAAACTACTCCAATATCCGTTCAACTAACGTGTCCCGATAGCTTAACACGTCTCGTGAAAGGCTACTGGTTCATAACCATAAACTTTTATTTTGTTCTCATTAAAAACATCTCTGACTTTCTTGCTAACTACCAATTGCCTAGCATCATACGCGTTTAACCGTTCAGTGGTCAAATTGAAATCCAACACCAATTTAAGATCTGCTTTTTCATAAATCAATTCTGATCTCAAAACAGCACCGGCAATACACCGGGAACAATGTTTAAGCTTTACTTTTTCCAGTCTAGTTCTCTCACTTAATAGAGGGAGAATATTAATTACTCTCATTTCAAACACTTGACCTAATTCACGTTCTTTATAATCATTGGCTGGGAGAAACTCACAGCCTGTTAATTCATTCTGAATAATGATATTTTTAGCATGCTCAGTAACGATCAACTGAGGGTAGATCGTGATAAGATGACTCTTTTTCATCTTCTTTACATCCAGTCTCAACTCAGATATCTGCTGTAATTGACATTCACAGTCTACTTCTAATGTTTCATAGACTGTGCCATAATAGGCTGCATTTTTTAACGGTTCATGTTCCCATGGAAATGGAACATTCACATGAAAGAAATAACTTGAGTCCATTTCTTTTTTTGTGTATTTCCGTCCTTCTGCAAAAGTATACTCGAGATTACGTTCCTCAAGCATTTTAAGTAACTCCTGATACCCTTCCCGAGCTTCATTGGTTTTTACTGTAATTAAACCATAAGCAATAGTACGAGAACTAATTTCGTCCACCTTACCATTTATTTTTTCTATGATATCGTTCAAGTCCGAAACAGTTCCCCTTATGTCTAATTGAGCATTCCTTTGCATTAAAGATTTTCCCCTTTGGCATTAGTATAACTAGCGCATTGTTAACCAGATCTATTGTAATCCTGCCAAAAAATTATTTTCTTAATAATACCATAATTGGAACTAAACTGCCTCTTTGGAGAATCACTTTGCTCTCAAATACTCTCGTTTTCTCAGCTTTTGATCTTTAAATACTTTTTAGCAGATAACATTCAATGGTATGAAGTTGCAGAGGAAGGAATTTATGGATATGCTGAGGGACAAAAGACTCTCTACCTAAACCATCTTTTGTAAATAACGGATGGCATGGTAATGTATGGTTGCACCTTTGGATCTCCACATGAGCTCATGGTGGTCAACCCTCCCACATCTCGCAGAGTCTACGCTCCCACATTCCTTCATTCAACCTACCATGAGGTGGAGGTCAGATATGCTGCCCGACAGGATCTTTGTCCGTAAGTTTAGTGCCTTTCCGACTCATCCGTGCTTCTTGTTGTTATCTTGTCTACCTAGATCATCATCATATAAAAGCGAAAATTAAGCTGCTTGTGGTATCTCCGTAAATCGAGGGATATCCTTGATCATTTTTTCTTCACTAAACTCATGACCCTTCTGTAAGATACCAAAAAGGATGCGTATAAGCTTGTTACATAACGCGATGAGAGACTGTATCTTTTTTAATGGATTCACAGGCCGTTTGGTGTAATACTCGTGTAGGGTTCGAAAGGCTGAATTTTTAGCGACTAGCGGCATCATCACTCTAAAGAGCAGAGCACGAAGGCGTTTCCTGCCTCTCTTTGTGATCCTGGTTTGTCCTATATGTGTGCCGGATGAATTTGTTTTCAAATTCAGTCCAGCAAGTTTTGTGATCTGTTTTGGATGTCGGTATTGGTCAATGTTACCTACCTCGGCTAAAAAGCCAGCGATCGTATCCCTCCCAATTCCTTTCATGGCCAATACTTGCTTTACATGAGGGATCTGCGCTAGCAGTTCATCTAACTTTGCTTCCAATTCCTCAAGCTTGTTCTTAAGCCATTCGTACTGTGTCAGCAACAACTTTAGCTCCATTTTAGCCAACTCAGAACCTTGCCTGATGCCAACAGAACAGCCGGCTGCTGCCTTCAGATTCTGTATTCGACCTAGACCAAGCCCACGTTTTGCAGCTTCTCTTAAATGCTGCAGCAACGTCTCGTCAGGCACAGAAACAAGCTCATGTGGCAGTAGATGAAGGCTTAGCATTTGGATGGCAGACTTGCACTCCCAGTCCTTAAATACCGTCAAAAACTCTGGAAAATACCGATCTAGCCAATTATGGACACGTAATTGCACAACACAAAGGTCAGTTGTCAGGTGCTCGAGAATTTTCATGGCTTCCCTCAGTTCGGCATAAACGCCTTGAGGAAGGCTCGGTACAGCGTATCTCCCGTCTTTGACCAACTGTGCAATCACTTTTGCGTCCTTCATGTCATTCTTCGTTGGCGAGTTGTCATCGAGTTCTTTGCTTTTCTTAACATGCAGTGGATTTACTACACCATATTTCACTTGCTTTTCTTTTAGAAAATGAGCTAGGTTTAGCCAGTAGTGACCCGTTGGTTCCATACGAACTATGGCGTCCTTGAACCCCTGCTCCGTCGCAATCTTCCTGAACCAGCTAACGAATAATTCAAAGCCTTCTCGATTGTTTTCAAACGTAAGTGGCTTCCCGAACTCGACCCCGCGGAAGTCTTGGGCTCTCGCCACATGCCTAAATTTTGCGATGTCGACTCCGATAATTAAAGTAGAAAAAGTAATTTGATTAATTCGTTCATTTTGAGTAGAATGCATGTTGTAGTCTCCTTGGTTTTGTTTTTGGATCCGACGCTGGCCAGCATCTGGGACCCATAAACATCATACCAAGGAGTCTTTTTATTTCTCAAACCTCATATTTCCTCATAATAGGAATGCTGCCCGTTAGTTTAATCATTTGGAAAATACTCCCTTGGTCTTCCGTCGGGAATGAGATAAAGTTCTTGTCATAATCGGGAAGGGATAAAGTTCTTGTCATTTGGTTTTGACAAGAACTTTATCCCATAAAACAAAAAAAGCCGCGATTTTCGCGGCACTTAATGAGACAATGTTCTTGTCACCCGACAGTTTCTATATATATTCTTGACGGAATAATCTTTTATTGATTTTTCTATTCTGAGTAACTGCAAAATAAATCTTCTAATAATTCGATACTTTTCGTTTTTTTCAAGCCATGCTTTCTTGTTTAACGTGAGCGTCTTCCGCGTCTTTGCTTTGACCTTTTCAACGTTTCCTTGGTAATCTCAGCGGCTTTATGTATCGCCTCTTCGGTTTTGGCGAACAGCAGAAATCTGCGTAGCGCACAAATCGGACTCCATGTTCTTCAAGCTTCAAGTCTAGTTCATTGAGATACAGATTTGCCAGAAGAGGAGAAATGACGCCGCCTTGCGGCGTTCCAGAATTTACCTCGTGGTACTTCCCTTCCTCCATATGCCCCTCTTTGAGCCATTTTTTGAAGGGGCGTTCCGTGTTGAACTTCCTGGGCGTCAATATATGGCGGTTTGATTAGTGGCGCTTATAGAGAAAGCAATTTAATAGACTAAGCCTCTGTTGTATTAAGGCAAGGATTTGTCTCAAGTTTTCATGAAAATAATTGTCCAATGCTTAATCGCCGTTCATAAGAATAATAAAGGGCTGCCGTGTGGCAGCCCTTTATCGTGTCGATTATTAAAAACAAATGACAAGAACTTTAATGAAACGAATCCGCATTAGCTGGAGAAAATATTTATGCTCAGTTCTTCTTTAAATCCAACTTTCGGATAAACACTTCGTCCCATTGGAGTTGCGTGAATAACAGCTAAATTCACACCTTTTTGCTGCACAATGTGCAATACATGAGCAAGCATAGTACGGGCTATTCCTCTCGAACGATAGGCTTCTAAGGTTGCTATGCTATAAAAGCCTGCAACATCGCCCTCGGTAAAGGTCGTAAGTGTAGTTACAGGTACTCCATCCATATAAGCAAGATAATGTTGAACCGTGGTGATATCTTGATTGGGGCCATCCACAAACACTTTACAAAAAATATCGGCCATTGGCTCTGGAACGTTATACCCTGCTAGTATGACCCTTCGGAACTCTTCAATCTCTTGAGTTTCACGTACAGCTCGGACTTCCAGCCCCGGCAATTCCGGCAATTCCGAACGCCAGTCTTTCAGTGAAAGCCCCATACCCGAAATGACGCCAACCTGATGAAAATGATTAGTCGCAAGCGCTTGGTTAATGACTTCGTCCTGATCGTGCGAGGTGGTCAACCAGGCCAATTTATGGCCGCGATTATGGTAAAAGGACTTGATTGATGCCATCTCATCCTCGGGATTGATCTCTTCAGAACGTTTGTATGTAAAAACGCTATTGAATAGTCCATATGGGATTTCCGACTCAAATCGTTGCGTGCGATTCGTCTCCACGAATGTGAAAACTTCGCTAAGCTGACTCAATTTCTCGTAAGCGCGGACCATATTTTCAAAAATTAGTTTCTGAGTCGCTGACAATTTAGATCTCTCCTCCCGTTTTCACGGTAAAAAATAATTATTTTCGATCACAAGTATTAGCATACCCCTACATTAACGATATTTCTAATTGATAATAATAATTGATTTAATTATTTATATTCATGAATGGGTAATAATTAAAGTGATAAGTCTAACCAACTCGGTTTATGAGAATTATCATTCTCATAAGATCATAAGAAACTTTCTTATGATCAAACTGCCAGGATATATAGTGAATACCTTGACAGGATTGTTGATAGTTCTATATCTGCACGTAAGTCTTACGTATCGTGAACACCCGACAAGATTACAATCCATCTAGAGCAGGACTTCCGAACAAGCAGGAGTTGCCTTTTCTCGTCATATTCCTTGTATATTGCCATTCACGTTCACCTCCCGACGACATAATAGCATTTCGGGAACGAATAGTAAAGAATATTTTCAAACCATTCATTCCCATAAAAAGAATTCACCTAGCTCCAATTTCTAAAATGCGAACGAAGCACACTAGCCTCTTTTACGCGGGTATTAGTACAACAAGCTGTGATTCGCATCCGGATAGATTAGAGTCAATTTAGGTGAAAAAGAAATCCATCCCCCAATATTTTACATTGACGCCACTGTGTATTTTCATATGTTTACAATAAATTAAGATTTCACTCACCCCTGCCTCGTGCCGCTCTCTTCTTAGGAAATACGCACTATAGTTACCAAACATGGCTTTTCGCTAATAAAATAGACGTTTTTTTCTTATTCATCTGGTTTTCTTGCCTTTATTTTCCTAGCTAACTTGCGAAAAATCTAATAGTTCAAAAGATTCATAATGCATTTTAAAAGTGATGTTCAACATATCCACCATGCCCTAAACATTGTGTTTGCACAGGAGATAAGTCCTATTGTTCATTATTATTTCGACAATATATAATAGCCCCAATCTCATTTCCAATAGTTTCAAGTTAACTTTTAGGATTTCGTGATTAATTTAGATAATTATTTTAGGAGGAAATTAGGAATGAAAGAATTGCCAAGTATTACACGAAAAAAAGCACTCATCGTTACTTCAACATCGCTCGCTTTATCCGTGCTACTGAGTACCTTAAACATGGCGTCTGTCTCAGAGGCTGCCGAAGCATCCAACATGCAATCCTACAAGGCTTCGCCGATCGTAAGCAGCGCAAATAGTGCGCAATTGCTACTGAATCCGCCGAAGTTGATTCCGGATAGCACGAGGAATATGGTTGGACGGGATATTGACATTGAGTTTCCAGATGATCCCGCATGGAGGGCTGCGATCACTGCCGTCAAAATAGACGGGTATTCGCTTCAAGATCCATCCGGTTATTCGATAACACCAGGTAAAATCACAGTGCATGGCATCTATTTCGGCAGTGAGTCTGTACGCAACATAAGCATTGAAGCAGCGGGCTATTCGAGTACGGACGTTATGCAGCCTATCCTATCGTTCTATTCACAAAACCTTGCGTTGAATAAACCAGTGTTCACATCAGACAATGCGCTGCAAGCAGGCAATAATGCCGTAGATGGAAATCCTGCAACAAGATGGGAATCGAAATTTGCTGACAACCAATTTCTCACAGTCGATCTAGGTGCGGTGTACGATGATATTACCCACGTCGTTCTTAACTGGGAAAATGCTTCCGGCAAAAGCTACGATGTTCAATTATCTGTAGATGGTTCGACATGGACGACCGTTTATACGACCAACCAAGGAGAATCTGGCCTATTGGATAACGTATATTTTGAGCCCACTAAAGCAAGATACGTAAGGATGAACGGTCATACACGGACAACAGACTACGGCTTCTCGTTACGGGAAATGGAAGTATACGGTGACGCGTTCTCCGGAATAGAGTCGGCACCTGTATTATATGCAGATACTACAGCCGATGAAGCCGGTCAACCGATTGATATCACGTTTGCAGATGATGCGGAATGGAGAAGCACGATTAGCGAAGTAAAAGTAAACAACACGGTCATCAGTCCTTCTCAATATCAAGTTAAAGCAGGTCAATTGACACTTAACAGCTCATTGTTTCCGGAAGCACAGACCTACTGGATTTCTGTCCAGGCTACAGGATTTAGAAATACAGTCGTATACCAAACGGTTTTTCCTAAAGGTAACCCTGGTGTACCAACGAATCCGCCCACGGATCCGACAAATCCACCTACAAACCCGACAAATCCGCCTACAGACCCGACGAGTCCACCAGCGAACCCTGGCAGCAATCTTGCTTTGAATAAGCAGACTGCATCTTCACCTGATTACCATCGTTCTAGTGCTGACGCAGTTGATGGCAGATTGGATCGCCGCTGGGAATCTGCATTCGCGGATAACCAATGGATGACCGTAGACCTTGGCGCCAAGCAAACCATTAACCGTGTTCTTCTTAACTGGGAGAATGCTTACGGCAAAGCCTACACGATTGATGTATCAATCGATGGTGAAACATGGCATACGGTTTACTCTACTGACAACGGAAATGGTGACATTGACGACATCTCCTTCTCGCCCGTAGAAGCTAGATATGTGAAAATGAACGGTATTAAACGCGGTACACCTTACGGCTTCTCCTTGTGGGAGTTCGAAGTATATGCTGGCACTGCTGACTTAATTGAAAGTCCAACTCTGGCGGTTAGTACGACTGCTACGATTGGAGAACCTGTCGAACTTACTTTCGCAGATAACGCGGCGTGGAGAAATGCCGTTAACTCCATCGAATTGGATGGCGTAGCATTGAGCCCTTCCCAATATCAATTGGAAGCAAGCAAACTTACATTGGATGCCTCCCTGCTCATCGACTCTAAACCTTATACAATTACAATTGGCGCAACAGGTTATAAAAATGACTCGGTTGTACAATCTCTAACACTAGGATCATCGCAAAACCTGGCGTTAAACAAATCAACAACAACGTCTGAAAGTTCTTTGCAGAACAGCAGCTTTGCAGTAGATGGTAAGAAAGATACACGTTGGGAGTCCCAGCACGGCATTGATCCACAATGGATCACCGTTGATCTTGGTGAAGCAACTGAAATTAAACGTGTTGTACTAAACTGGGAGAACGCTGCCGCTAAAGCTTACAAAGTGGAGGTATCTTCAGACGGCGCAACTTGGACGACAGTATATGCGACAAATAATGGTCACGAGGGTATTGCTAATCTACTTATCAAACGAACAGAAGCTCGTTACGTCAAAGTAACGGGAACTGAGCGGACCACACAATACGGCTACTCCTTGTTCGAACTTGAAGTCTATTAATTCTAGAGCATATTAAAAGACAAGTCCGGGAACACCTCTAAAAAGGTACTCCTGGACTTTTATAAATTAAACTGTTTGACAGCATCGATTAATAAATCTGAACCATAGTTCGATACTCGTCCTTAGGCCCTTAACAAATTGTCTTGTACATCAATTGTACAATGTTCAGTCGGTTGTCCCAATGTATCCTGCACTTTTTGCTTATGCTGCTACCACGCAAGTCTGCACATTAGTTTAAAGCCTACTCTCTGAAACACCTTTAATCGAGTCTTCTACCTTCTAGGAGGTTGGAGCTAGAATGTAGGTAGTTTTGTGTCACAAGACTACAATGTAGGGAAATTTGTGCATTTTTAAATGACACAAATTTCCCTACATAAAAAAATAAAAGCTTGATTTCTCAAGCTTTTTCACCCTGGTTTATGTTGGCACATTTGTGTCATTGGACACATCCCCTCTTCATCTTGTACTAAGCACATTGTCGGGGATAAGCCTCAGATGGGTGTCATTATTTTATGTATCCTTGCTGGCATTTATCTTCACTACAATGATAAAAAGCGGATACAGTGATTCTACAAGATATGAAAAATCCCACAATGGCATTTTCAGTTTATACACGTTTTGCTTCAAGGGGGTTCCATACTTCAAGTATGTGATAACTTAGATTAAAATCGAGACCCTTCCATGTTTTGCAATTACTTCATCTTCTACCGTTTTATTTTTTTTCGACCGTGTAATGGAACATTCGTTTAATTCATAAATTAACTACATTATCGGTCTCTTTGGCTACTTAGACTATATGGTTTTATCAATACAAGAAATTAATCGCTTTTCAACATCCTCCGCAATACTTTGAAGCTTTTCGCTATCGACCATTCCAATTAATGCTGTTGGTTTGGGAAATCCAATTTTTGTTTTTCCTTCATCCTCGTATACAGTTATTTTACATGGTAAAAAATATCCAACAATTGCATTTTCACTTAGGACACGTTTCGCTTCAATTGGATTGCAGACTTCAAGAATGTGGTATCTCCGATTGAACTCAACTCCTTTTTCCTTTAACTTCTCCTGCATATCTAAGTGCCATAAAACACCGAATTTTTCTTCCTTTAAATTAAGTTCGAGACTTTCAATGACTTGTTCTACTGTCTTTCTTGTTTCAACGGTGTAATGAAACATATTCGTTTTAACTCCCTTTCAATTTCTTTATTTACAATTAATCCGGCTCCATAGTATAATTCATAGTATACTAATCGGAATTTGGAGGTATGTTGAATGGGATTTATAATTAAGTTCACTAAAGAAAAGTGCCCTATTTGCAAAGATACACTTCTCACCCATAAATCAAATGCATTACTTTCGCATATTATTAAGTCCTGCCCAAAAGATCATTACGAAAAGGAATTCATACCATCCTTAGAGGGCTACGTAGAGCATTATAACGTTGTAACAACATAAGTATTTGCAAACGGTTGAAATATATGTAGAGCACAAAAAAAATCATTAGCATCATCTCCATGAGCTAATGATTTTTTATTCATTTTGTTAATTTCCCTCTCCAAGACATAATTCCGCCTTGCAAGTGTGCATGCTCTCGAAATCCATTTTTTGAAGAATTCGTACTGCTTGTTTGCTTCTCATACCGCTTCGGCAATATAAATAAACAATTTTATCTACTGGGATCTCTCCATGTCGTTGTTTTATTTGAGATAATATTTATCGCTCCCGCAATATAACCTTGTTTTACTTCACCATGTTCACGGACATCAATTAATACTCTATAACGGTTTCCCTTCAATTCATCTTGAAATTGATCGGGCTTTAAATTCTTAAGACCTTTTACTCCGCCAAATCTAGAATAAACAAACCAGACGAGGAGAACAATTCATTTCAGGCTCTTTTCTTCGTACTTAACGGCTTTTCACTAGCAAATCGATTGCTTGTTTGACCATTTTACTCGAGTCTCTTCCTGCTTCTTTTTCTTCTAAAATGCATTGTTCTAAATTTACGGCAACGATATAGGCAATAACTTTATCAGCAGCACTTCTTACAGCAGACAATTGGCTTACAACATCCTTACAAGGCTGCTCTTCTTCCATCATCTTTAAAACACCACGAATTTGACCTTCTACTCTCTTTAATCTTTTTTTCACATCATCATCGTATTGCATTGAATGTCCTCCCTCTCATTTATATAAGAAGTAAAAAGTTTAAATAAATAAATTCACTTTTGCATCTGCCGCATCACCTAAATAAGCAGCAACCCCTGCATACTCGATACCATCGAGAAGTTCTTCCTTTTGCAATCCAAGCAGGTCCATCGTCATCGTACATGCCACCATTTTAACCCCTTGCTCTTGAGCTAATTCAGTTAGTTGCGGTAATGTTAGAGTATTATGCTTTTTCATAACATGCTTGATCATTTGGGGACCTAGCCCCCCGAAATTCATTTTGGATAATCCCAGCTTGTTCGCACCACGTGGCATCATTTTAGCGAACATGGACTCCAACCATCCTTTTTTGATAAGAACTGATTCATCCTTACGCAGCGCATTTAAGTCCCCAAAAGGTAAAGAAGATTGTAACTTCGTGGTCATAAGCAGCTGCACCGTTTGCAATAATAAATGCTGCAATAGCCTTATCTAATTCACCATAAAAAGTACGATCGTTGATTTTTCTTTGGTTTCTAACATGAAATTCATCCTCTCATTACTACTTATACTAGTATGGGTATTAAACAAAGCAAAAAAATTTACATGCACACACATGTTTGAAGCTTACTATAGCTCTGTTGATTCTTCTGAAATTTTTTATAAGCCGACATACCATTCTGTAGATATGTTAAATGGTGGTGCCCACTTTTTTTCAAAGTTCTTGCTGCTCTCTTAGATTGGTACTTCGAGTCCGCAATGATTATGATTTCATCATCAACATGTATTTCCTGTTTCTTAACAAAAGGTAATCTTCCAAGAGAGATATTGAATGCTCCTTCAATATGACCAGCATAGAAATCAACCTGATCCCTAACATCAAGTATTTTCAAATTAGCCGGTATGTCCTTTAGAAGATAAGAAAACGATATTGCTTTTATTTTTTTTAGACCTTTTACAGGTCTTAATCGTTGAATAAAATAAACGAAGAAGATCGATAATATTAAATATTTAATCAATTAGTAGCCTCCTATTCCATTTACTATATTCACAAGATGAATTATATACCCCTATAGGTATATGCACAATGAATGTATGATAGCAGTTTTGGAAATAAACAATTTTAAAAATGTACAAATAAATTTGCGGTAGCAGCTTCGTTTAATAGCCATTTTAAAGGTACTTTTTCAAAAGGCAGCTCAGATACAATCTTACTATCTGGATCGTCACTATCTGGAACAACAAAACGAACTCCTAAATTAACAGCTATCGATAAAAGATCTCCTATAGAAGAAGCCTTAAAATCGTGTATAGCATTGGCTAGATATTCTTTGCCCCTTGAAGGTATAGGGATATAATGGTGATCCAAAATATTTACACCACTTCTAGAGAAGGCTAAAAGGACATCAGCACCTGTTGCCGCAGCACCTATAGATATATTCAAAGGTGGATATACGGACTCTAATTCGTTATGCAGTGCGAAAACAATTACTTTTTTAGGATCCATTTCATTCCACTCCCTCTAGTAACTTAAAACGGCATCCGCGTCATAGGCTAGATCTAGAAATGTAGCAACAACAGCGAGTTCTACTCCATCTATACACTCCAAACCATTTTGAAACATAATGTTCATCTGACATCTGTACAGCTTGACTCCTTTATCTAATGCTTTATGCAGCAAGTCGCTAAAATCAATTGCCTCTTTTTCTTTAAGTTCATGAAGATAACGTTTATCCAAAACCCTGGAGCCATCTAAATCGAAAAAATAAAGACTTCATTTTGTGAAGATTGATCAACAGCTTGCTTCAAAACGATTGATGCGTTTGAGGCTCAATGTAACAAAGTAGATCATTCGACTTCTGTTCATGACCATAGCCTCATTTCTTGAGATTTTTAAAAAGCTACCACTGATTAAAGTGGTAGCCTTTTTCAACTTTCTTTATCCCTTTTTAACAATAAAGGTGAATACGCCATTCTCTTCTTTGGATTCAATGAGTTCATGTTTGGTTTGGTTTACCCAAGCCTGAAAATCCTTCATAGAACCTTTATCGGTTGTTTGCAACTCCATAATTTGTCCAGGTTCCAGGGAATCAATCCCTTTTTTCGCTTTAACAATCGGCATAGGACAAGCAAGTCCTTTTGCATCTACAACTAAGTTTGACATTATATGATCTCTCCTTGTCTAATCATTCAAGATAATGAACTTAACAGCGATTCAGTCCTAGTTCTACTGCATGTTCAAGGTTCGACATGAATTTACCGCGATTAATAGCGATAATTTCCTCCTAGAAGTTCAAGCTCACTTGGGCATCAAAAGCAAAGTCTAGGAATGTCGCAGCGCCTCCGAGTTCAATTCCTTCGATAAAATGCTCTTTATCCAACCCCATTACATCGATCGTCATCTGACAACCAATAAGACGCACTCCCGAATCTTTGGCAATTTCAATAAGTTCTTTAACCGATGGAACATTGGCTTTCTTAAAGCCTTCTTCCAGTCCTTCGTTGCCTGGTTTAAGCTGTAGCAATTGTTCAGATTCTTTATGAATGATGGACAAGCCTTCAAAAGTGAAGAAGATGGCTACCTCCGCATCCAATGCCGCTGCCGCTGTAGCTATATTCAAAACTTTATATGCCGTCTCCAGGCCACCCGTTGATGCAATAAGAGCTACTTTTTTATTTGTCATGTTTATTCGTCTCCTTTTTATTTTTATTTTTAATCTTGCTCTTGATCATAACTCCACTCAGTCATACCAGGAGTTACATTTTTAACATTCTGGAATCCCTTGTCTGATAGGATTTGGCAGGCCATATCACTTCTATTTCCGGTACGACATACAACATAATAGGCTTTGCTCGGATCAAGCCCGTTTAATTTTTCTTCAAACTGACCTAAAGGAATTGAAATGGCACCTGGGATACGTCCAAACGCATATTCAGCGGGTTCCCGCACATCAATGATTTGGATTGCTTCTCCTGAAGAAATTTTTGTGTGAACTTCTTCATTTGTAGCAGTATGCGGGTATTTTTTTTCTGCTTTCGTATCCGCTAGTTCAGCTTTGCGAATAAATTGGTGAAACACGCCGTTTTCTTCTTTTAACCCTAGGTACTGATGTCCTGTACGGCTGGACCAACTCTTAAGGTCGGCAATCGATCCTTTATCTGTTGCACGCACTTCCAATACTTCGCCTGCGTTCATTTCATCCATCGCCTTTTTGGTTCTAACTACGGGCAGCGGACAGGCAAGCCCTTCACATTCTAACAGGCGATTCACTTGTAGCGTTGTCATGATCATAACCTCCGTTTATATAAAATGCTTATTTACCGTAAGCTATTTCCCCAGTCCACTTCGACATGCCGCCTGGCATATTGAGCACGTTATAGCCCATTGAAGAGAGGAAATCACACGCTTGCCCACTTCGGTTACCGCTACGGCAGACGACGACCGTTTCTTGCTTCTTGTCGATTTCGTTTAGCGCTCTTGCGATTTGCCCTAACGGAATATGTTTGGCACCTGGAATGTGACCGGACTCCCACTCATCATGTTCCCGCACATCAAGAATAACTACATTTTCTTTCCTGTTGATTCTTCCTAAAACTTCTTCCGGGAGCTGCTCTTTATACATCGCCATTGTTCCTCCTCTATAATGATTTACTTTTTAAGCATCATGAACTGCACAACGGTTGGGTCCAATCTCCATCTCTCTTTGTTCCTCGTTAGTTGGCGTAATCTTGCCCATATTGGTCTGCCGTATTTCTTGGTAAGCATTAGGCTGTGGCGGTAAATTCTCTGTAACAGTCCGACGGAATGCCGATTCATCTTCTATATTCAATCCTGGATTTGCCTTATACAGATCACCAAGACGTCCAGATACCTTGCCTCCTTCGCCTAGCTCTGTTACCTTGCCAAAATGGGCAGGAAGCACGATTAAGTCATTTGACAACTGCTTATAGCGTTCATACAACGTTGTTCTAAGATCTGTTACCCAATCCACCGCTTTACCCGCCAAGTCAGGGCGACCAATTGACTTTACAAATAAAATGTCACCAGACAGTAAGAATTGATTATCAACGATTAAAGATGTGCTTCCGATCGTATGCCCCGGGGAATAAATAGGCTGTATTTTAATTTCGGTATCGCCCACGACAAGACTGTTTCCTTCTTCAAGCCCCTCAAAGTGAAACACCACTTCATCTGCATCTTTGGGCGGCAACCAATACGTACCTCCTGTTTTTTCAGCTAATTGCCGCCCCCCAGATATGTGGTCAGCGTGAAGATGCGTATCGATCGTATGTTTAATTTTTACGTTTTTATCTTTTGCAAAGTTTTCAAAAACTTCTGTCATCCGAACGCCGTCAATGACGGCAGCTTCACCGTTCGAGATCACCATGTAGGATAAGCAACCTTTACCAATACGGACAAATTGAAAAATTTCTCCTCCATCTTTCAAATCACCGATTTTAACGAGTTCCAAATGTTCACTCCAGGATTTCATGCCTCCAACCAGGTAAGAAATATGTTGTTTACCTTGTTCGATCAATTGTTCCGCAACAAATTTCGATGAGTTTTCTTTGGCACAAACGACCAAGATTTCCTTATCATCTGGAATTTGATCTAACACAGCCTCTACCCCGTCGATCAAATCAAAATATGGCGTGTTATATACATGAACATTTTTACCTTCGATCTTCCAATCATTAAAGTCGCTTTCATTACGTACATCTAAGATAAAAATCGACTCGTTATTTAAAACCTTTTTCGCTAATTCTGCCGCGCTCATCCCTTGCAATTGAACTTGATTCACCATGTTTATATTCCTCCTAAAATAAGATTGAAATCCAAATTTTAACCACAGTTGCTGTTATGAGCAGAGCCAAAATCCATTGAAGCATTTTGGTGTTGATTTTTTTACTTAACTTGGCTCCTATTGGCGAAGCAATTAGGCTAGCAGATACAAGTACGATGGAAGGAATTAATAGCATATGCCCTCCCATTAGCTTACCTGTGGTTGAACCAATGGATGATATAAAAGTAATAGCTAACGACGATGCAATCGCTATTCTTGTCGGAATCTTAAGTACAACGAGCATAACCGGCACGGTAATAAAAGCCCCCGCGGCACCCACAATCCCTGACACGGTTCCAATAATTAACGCGAGACTAACAGCTAAGGGCTTGTTAAACGTAACTTTGCTAACATCCTGTGAATCGCTGCCTTTTTTCGGTAAAAACATCATGATTGCTGCAATTAGTGCTAATACCGCATAAACCATATTGATAACTGCACTTGACAAGGAATTTGAAACAAAGCTTCCCAAAAAGCTGCCAATAATGATGGAAATACCCATGTAGGCAACTAATTGTTTGTGTAAAAGTCCTCCTTTGCGGAAAACAAGCATCCCCAAAAAGCTTGCGAAGAAAACCTGAACCGCACTGATGGCCGATACCTCCTGAGGCGAAAACGCTGCGTAGCCTAATGCCGGAGGGATAAATAGCAGCATAGGGTAGTTGATGATTGATCCGCCGATACCCACCATACCCGAGATAAATGAACCAAGGAAGCCAATCACGAAAATGGTTAATATCCACGTTATATCCATAGACTCCTGCCTTTCTACAATATTTCCTGTTTATCATGCTCAAATGACCCAATCCCATATACCCCATAGGGTATATTTTTGAGCAAAAAAAATTGCCATTTCTCAATTTGTTTTTTTGCATAGTCACCCATTGAGCTTGAATAAGTTTGCAGAAAGAATTAGCTTCATGGAGTGTAATAATAATCTGTGGCATGAACTAGTGCCATTAGTCACCCCTCTTTTGATATATACATATACCCGTTGGGGTATGTTAATACTATAATAATTTTTTTATATTTCGTCAACCCCCATTGCAAATGTGGATATTGTACTTGCAATTCCTGCATTTAGGGTGCATTTCCTTGCTAACCTCGCACAGTGAAATAATTAATCTTATAAATCCACAAACTATAAGCCACACCTAAAAAACAAACCAACTAGGGAACTATTACAGTAAAAAAAGCATCAACAAAAGTTGGTCCGCACTTTCCTTTTTTCTATATAGGACCCATCTACCCAATAACCCAACAGTAATAAAATAGTTAGCCTCTACCACAAATTAAATGCTCCTTCAATAGTATTCTCCACATGACTTCCCAATTTGTTATTAAACCTCTTACGATAATTAGGTTTATGCCGAGCATCTATTAAATTTAGCAGTTCCAATGTTTATCGGAGCCATAAAAGGAACAATCGGTTATATCACGGTGAGCCGTATCACAATAGGAGCGATGATAAATAGTCCTTCTACCACGCTATACTGCCCTATAGCTTAATGACAAAAGGAGCAGCAGCCGCGGAAACTGCTCCTCCTGATTCGCTCAACTAACGTTCCTCGTTAACAAAATCTGTCCAATGAAAACCTCTTCATCCACCTTTCCAACGACAGCCAATCAGTCTTAAAAATAAAATTATCCCTTTATTTACATAATAACAAAGCGAGCTTGCAAATGCCTCGAACTAAACGAAGGGAGAAAGTTATGCAACAAAAAGAGAATGTTATGCAAAAAGAGAGGCATGAAGAAAAACACTTTTTGGCTTCAGACCTTATTCGGGATATTGTGATCGGAATGGCGGATGGATTGACCGTCCCATTTGCCCTTGCTGCCGGATTATCCGGAACCATTTCTAACACAAGTCTAGTTGTGATTGCGGGAGTGGCAGAAATCTCGGCAGGATCTATTGCTATGGGACTAGGTGGATATCTTGCTGCGCGTACGGATCAGGAACATTATTTATCCGAATTGGAACGTGAACGAAGAGAAATTATTGAATTACCCGAACGGGAACGGGAAGAGGTAGCAGACATCTTGCGCGAATGGAACCTTCCTGAGCCAACAGTTACCGCTGTAGTAAAAGCGATTAGCGAAGATTCGGAAGTATGGGTTAATTTCATGATGAAACACGAACTGGGACTGGAGGAACCCGAACCTAAAAGAGCTCGAAATAGTTCATTAACGATCGGATTGTCTTACATTGTAGGCGGCATCATTCCTTTATCTCCTTATATTTTCATTCAAAAGCCCCAATCTGCTCTGGTCGTTTCTGCTTTTATCACACTAATTGTTCTTTTTATATTTGGCTTTATTAAGGGAAAATTCACCGGATCCAAACAAATCAAAAGTGCCTGGCAAACAACATTAGTAGGGGGGGTAGCGGCAGGCTTTGCTTTTCTAATAGCTAAACTAATTTCTTAGTTTTACTAAAGGTGCAATCACGGAATGGCATTGCGCTACTCTGCCCGTTAGCGTGGAAAGGCAGCCGATCAATCATGGCCGGCTGCCGCGGTGTCTTTATTCAGCTATCATTCTCCGTTAATGAAACACGCGTTATCTCAAGCCAATCATTCACAAAGACATTGTGTATGATTCGATTCAAAGGGGGAGTTATTATTCTTCGCCCCTTATTTTCATATACATTCACTCTGCTTATTTTTGTTTTAGGTATTTGCCTATTTCAAAAACCCATTTACGACTCAGCGCTAAGTCAGTCGCGATTGGCTTAGCATATATTTTTCGTTAAAATGTTGGCGAAACCACAATAAGGCTTTGACTAGCCCAGCATTTATTGCAATTTAAAATACCGTCACAAGGATAGCATGAAAAAGCCACCCTCTAGGGAGTGGCTTTTTTTGACACTAGGCTGTTCTCAATTTTCGGGGCAAAAGTGCACCCGCTTGAAATTAGTGAAGTTAGTCACCGCGTACCACATTGTAAACAAGGCAAGAAAAATGAAGATTAATTCTAACAATACAACATGACTGATCACTGTTACACTTCCGTTGGTTTTAGTTTCTTCATTTCTCACTTTTTACTACACAAAAAACACAGAGGTTTACCCCTACGGTTAAAACATCCCGATCTATCTCGGATGTGGTCAATAATTTTAGACGAGTGTCGAGTTAAAAGAATTTGTACCGTTTGGAATTTATCACCGCATGCATTCAGTTGAATAATACCAGGGATAATGGCGAGAATGAAAATTATTACGAAATTCTTTGAATGGATCTGAGTCCTTAAAGTATTTAGGAGATGAGGAATGCTAAAGTTGGTTGGAATAATCATTTTTATATTTATAACTGGGTTATTTGTTACATCATATTTTATTTTTTCTAGAAAACTTAAAAAGAAAGAGGAATTTTTTTTGTTTATGATTATCCTCAACGTCATCATTGATGCTACATGGATTATGACTGAAGAGATGAAGTTGATTGTAATATCTCAGAAGATCCCTGAATATATCGCCTTTTTGTTATATCGCAGTGTCACAATTCCCTTTGTAGTATTATTTTTTCTCCGCTTGCTCCTTGCTTACCGAACGCCTTTTAGTAAAGTATTAGTTGGCTCGGGATATGTAATTTTGCTCCTTTTGCTTGAATCGTTACTTCTGCATTATAAAATCATTACATATATCAATTGGTTTTTAAGCTACTCGTCTATTTGTTACATTATTTTAATGGTTATTGCATACGTGATGCTTGCTTGGTATCGCCATACTTTTGGACAAAAAAAAGATGGGGTGCTCAATGAATCTGACTCCATATGAACATTTTGATATGAACGAGTGGTTTATCACCATTGCTATAGTTTGTACGTATACTTTCTCGTACTTTCTGCCAAGGAAATTAAAACCAGAAATTACCTTTCTGCTTTTTTTGTGGGGGTTCACTGTAGCGAAGTTTTGGGATTTTACGATCGGAGGAGGGGTGTTTGACTTTTATGAAGTAAACGATTCGCCTCATTACGACATGTTTGACTTAGTTTCTTACTTTCTTTATTCTCCATTTTCCTATTTCTTTATTTATTTTTATGAATTGTTTGGAATAAAAACGAAAAGTGTCGTATTATACGTAGTTGTTTGGTGTATTTTATCTCTAGGAGTCGAATGGATCAGTGTTGTTTTTAAAATGATCACATACAAGAATGGATATTCAATAATATTTTCAATCCCAATTTATTTATTTACTCTAAGTTTGACTTTACTCTTTTACCGATGTATTAATCTAGGTAAGTTAGTTCTTTAATAAAAGAGAAGTTCTATCCAAAGAAACTACTCCATTGGCAGGAGTGGTTTTGTCTTTATATGCTGATATATATATTGTGGTCAAAATGAACTTTGCACTTAGAAACATTACGGTGACCCGTATCACTAATAGACGGTGATATTAAATAGCCATCCCACCACGCTCTACTGCCCGTTAGTTCAATGAATATGTCCAGAATGATTACAATTTCATCACCTCTACCCTCCCCCCGTCGGGAATTGGATAAAGTTCTTGTCATTTGGTTTTGACAAGATAAACACAAAAAGCCGCTATTTAAGCGGCATTTAATGAGACAATGTTCTTGTCACCCGACAAGTCAGTACAACGACAAGAAAATACCCAAGTCCGTCCCTGAAATCATAAAAACCGTAGAAAATCAAGACAAGAAAATACCTGAATCAATTCAACTTGAACCCACTTAATTACTAACAGTCCTTGTAATTATTTACTTCAAGGGACGATATTTTTGATTTTTAAAACTAGGACAAAAAATAATTGTGAAACGTGGAACCCGGACTCGACGCAACCTCTCCGTCGCTTTTGAAGCATTTGAAGACGATCCCCAACCGCCCAATGGTCGGGTTTCCCCTAACACTCCCCCCCAGTCGACTTAACCGGCTCCGCATCTGCCTCCGTCTAGGCTAGGTTATGTACTGCTCAGAATTTCTTTTATTGCTTGTCTAGTGTAAGATATCGAAGATACGCTATTTTTAACCGACATCAATCGGATTGTTTCTAAAAAAGATCCCAGATACGTCATATTCTATACATCAAAACTTTATTGTCTACACTTCAAGACTTATTTGTAAACCAATAAGAATTGTATGGTGACAAATTGGTTTTGAAGTGAAACAAACCAGTAAACTCAAGGGTTTGCTGGTTTGTTTCTGAAATAGGAATGACAAAACAAAAAAATCTGAAGAACGTTTATGTTTGCCTAGCACTTATATAGATATACCTTAATAGGATGTTGTGAAGTCAACATCCCAAAAGGAGGCAATGTAAACGATGCAGAAGAAAAAACCTACAATAAAAATAAAAATGAAAATAGCGGCCATAGTGCAGAGGCACGTTCATGAGTTTGAAGGTAGTACGAAACTGGCTGAACGAGGCTCAGACCGCCACAACCATCGCTTTGCAGGTGTTACAGGGCAAGCGATTCGCGTTGGAAATAGTCATGTCCATGAAATTGATCTCACGAAGACCGATTTCTTAAACCATTTTCATAATCTGAAAAGAATTAGAACGGGACCAGCTATTTCAGTAGGGAATGGTAAACATGTACATTTTGTTACAGGCCAAACTACACTAAATGATGGTCATGTTCACCAATTTAACTTCGCTACATTGATTCAAGCACCTCTTGTTTAAGGAACAAATGAATGTGAAGCAAATGGTCAAGTTGATAGATCAAAGCAGCCCGCCATTTGACGTGGAACGGACTGCTTTTTTCTTTATCTAATGCTTTTTACATTTCGAAGAACCAATTCAAGTTTCTCGCTTTATTAGCAGGTTACGGTTCAAGCGCCGCAGCTAGTTTGATTCTTTTTATTCTTTTGGTTATCATCACATCAGCTTTTGTATGGTAATTCCTTAACCAACACAAAGAACAACGAGAAAATGCGGCCGCTAAATAGAATGCGGACCGTTCGTTTCTTCTCGTTGTCTTTTATCATAAAAAAATCACTCATCTTAATCTCAAGATGACCTTTTTAAGGTGAAATATAAGATGAGTGGCTGTGACGGGTTAAAATATAATATTCAAGCTGTAAAATAATGCGTGGGCACATAGTGGGAATTCGTGGTTATTTTTCTGGGTGTTATAAGGTGGTACAAATTCACAAGCACCAACATAGCTGCTGCGATGTTAATACCATAACCTGCACAACTCGCACCAACAGCGCGTTTATTTGCTTTTCTGTCAGTTGATTGAACTGGGGCCCGACATGACAAGAAGCCTTATCCATCAATCTTAACACGCCTTAAATGGAAAGTTTTCCAATAATGTTCACTTAACGCAATATCGATTTCTCAACTAGTCATGTTTGTGTCATAAATGTTCTACACTAGAATTGGGAGGGTTTAACCTTAACGCATAAGTTGTGAGTTGTGCTAGTGTTCTCTCTTTAGTGCAAAGGCTTAACTAAAAGTACGATCTAATTAGTAAATACTTATCCTTTGTTTAGAATTCATACTACAGCTTTCCCCGCTTTACCCAAGACCAAATTCGGTAAGAACCAAAAAGTGCAGCTAACAATAAAATAACAAGGTTAAAAAGCCATATTTCCAGTCGATTGACATCTTTTAGCTCTTCTACACTCGTAAACACAAACACTGAGAGACCAAAGATTAAAATATACATAAAGACATTTGGAATGATATAAGCAATTCTTAGTCCCATATTTGGTTTATGTATATCTCTCATCCTCCATTGGCTTATTAATATCATTCCCTTCAATGAGTGCCATTGTACTATAATTTCCCACAAGAATGCTTAACTATACTTACGTTACTCCAACGGAAAACTGCAGCGGTTCTTGTGCCAGCTGCCGTCATTTTATGATTGGACTATAGTTCCTCGTTAGCTCAATGGCGTATCGGTTATGATAATTAATGCTCTAAAAAAAAGCATTCACAATTAATTTTTTCTTTAAGATTCGATATTAAGGTATAAATAAATTTCTCCATTATTTTTCTTAACGACATTGACTGAACCTAAATCTAGATCTCGAAGATCATGACCCCAGATACCGTATTTGCCGTTTGTTTCATTCCTGTTTTTAAGTTTCCCTCTCTCCATCACTGGAATTGTTTTAATGCTGGACGTATCTTCTTCTTCCTGATAAATATTATGATATATTTTACTGATCTGATTGATTAAGTCTGATCTTAATAATCTGGAATTATTTATTTCAAATACTTTGGGCTTTTTTAATGGGTAGTCTATGATTATATAGATGCTTTTATAATTTAAAACTACTTCGTTCTTTTTCCTCAATCGTGCAAGTTCATCTTCAGGTGATTCTATACTGATCCAAGAGATTAGTCCATTAGGGAAAGTATCTAAATCCTCTTTATTGGCTTTAACTTCGAATGTAATCTCCTTTAAAAATACTCCTTCATTTTCATCAAGTTCATTAGCCTGGTTGATGTAAGAGCCTCTTATTAGTGATTTGAATTTCTTAATGTAATCTAACATTGTCATAGTACTTACTCCTAATTTTATTGTTCTTATCTATCTCCGAGAGCCCTTTAATAACCTGTGAAGTCTATCTGTTAATTGAACTCTCGTTCGCCGTTAGCTCAACGACGGTCGCCGACTTGCAGCATCCGCGTAGGGGTTGCACTATATTAGATAATCATCGGCTCGGTTGCTAAAGTCATCCCAATATTGATTACAAATTGTTTTTAAGTCTTCAAGTGAAATTAAATTACGCTCGGGGTCATAAATGTAGATTTCACTTGCTTTAACGTTAAGATATCCAAAGGACTACCCTTCGTTGATACTGCAAAAAGCCTTTACCTTATCCTCAATTACTTGTGCCTTCAAGATTTCAATATGAAGTTTGTTTAGTTCCTTAAAGTCCCGAATCGTCTCACTCGTGTCAACGTCTTCTAAGTACAACTCAGCAGGATAAATAAGTTTTATAATAATGCCTCGAAATTGTGGCTTAATTAGTTCAGCAAGATACATAATGTCGATGGTACATTCAATGCCGTCAACGGTATTCCTGATGTCTTCTACACCACCATCGTGGAAAATACTGAAAAGCAATTCCTGATTTTCTAGGTTCAAATGCATTCCTCCACATAAGTAATAATAAACCTTTTTCACATATACTTTCATTAACTTTCATGTGCAGCAAGGCTTCCGGTTAATCAAGTATCTTTGGTTGGTGTATGAGCTATCGTTCCCCGTTAGTTGCGATACCCTTAGTCAGTTTATTCTGAAGTGCTCTAGAAATCATATAAACGTAGCACATCATCAATATCCGCTGATCCCAAATAGGTTGCAAATTGAATTATTTCAATGCCAAGAATAATCGCGAACGAAATTATAATCGTTTTAATTAATGATGGTCTTCTTACAACGATCGGAATTAAATACCCCATAGGAACAAATAAAGCAATATTCGCGATTAGATTGATCGATGAAGGCACCATTCCTACTCGGATGTAAGAATCAATAGATGAAAATATCGTCCTAAAGGGAATCAATTCTAAATTCCAATAACCCATAGCTTTCTGTGCTTTATTACTAGCAATCCTATTGATTACCCTTTTTATATCACCGAAGAATTTTACAATCACAAAGTTAACTAAGCCGAATAAATACAGAATGAAGATATGCTTTGAATTTATTTTACTCATGATAGTTGACGCTTCTTCTCCCTCCAAACTTCCATTCAATTTACTCATCCCATTCTACCATATATTGTAACTATCCGTTCGTATTATGAGGTCACCAGATCTTTCTGGTCGACCTCTTTTTTGTAAGGTCGTAAGATAGCAGTAGCCGGGGATCGAACGTTTCTGCCACGTGGGACTTGGATCCCGAGAGCTATTCAGTTCATCCCCCCTACTTGTTCAACCATGGCTAGGCTGGTTGGGACGGTTGATCCCGTATCACATGCGATAGTGTGGAAGACAAGAGGGTTAGGGGTTTCCGGTTAAAATGTTATGGGAGTTGATCAATGAATCCAGTAATTGGTTTGGATGTGTCCAAGGGAGAAAGCCATGCACAGGTTTTTTTAGATCGTGGAGTACCTCATGGAAAGATTTTTAGGTTTAATCATGATGTTGATGGACTAGCATCTTTTCTGAATTATATAAGAATGGTGGAATCAGCTGCAGGAATACGTCATTCGATTGTGATGGAAGCAACAGGCCATTATCATAGTCCAGTTGTTCAGTTTCTTGATGAGCATCAGTATCTGAATATCGTCATTAATCCTTTAATCTCACATAACGCCAAGAAAACCAATTTGTGACGATTGAAAACGGATGCCGCTGATGCCCTTCTTTTAGGGGCGTTGTTTTATAAAGAAGAGTTTGAACCCTACAAAAAACGGGGTCAGCACCTCATGAAATTACGCTACTTAACTCGCCAATATGAATCATTAACAGGTATGTATGTCCAAGCTAAACTACAATTTCAGGCCATATTGGATCAAGTTTTCCCGGAATATCATGGCGTGTTTGGTGACCTTTATTCAAAAGTTTCCCTTCGACTTCTAGACTTACACCCAACGTCTAGAGAGGTTTTGGAACTGGATGAGAAAGAGATTGCTGCGACTATAGGATACCTTACGGGACGCGGCAAATCGGCTTTATGGTGTCTGGAGCGAGCTCAAATCTTGGTAGCTGCTGCAAAGCGAAATCCCTTTAAACAGACAGCTTTTCCAAGTCATCTAATCTCCATGCAGCTGCTCATCAAATTGCTTCTTCAATACCAGGACCATCTAGCAGACAGACCTTAATAAATCGGTAGAAGCCCTGGCTGAAGAGTTGATTGAGTATGATTTAATCCAATCGATATCCGGTATTGGTACTAAAATTGCTGCAACAATTTTAGCTGAAATTGGGGAAATCGATCGGTTTAATCATGCAAAGAAACTTGTTACCTTTGCTGGTATAGATCCTAGTGTCTTTTCTTCAGGCAAGTTTACAGCAACCATAAATAAAATAACTAAACACGGGTCCAGAAGGCTTCGTACTGCCCTATATCAAGCGGTACGATGTGGTATCCGTAGTAATAGAAACAAAAAACTAAGAGCTTATTATGATAAAAAGCGTGCTGAGGGAAAGCTGTTCAAAATAGCAATAATTGCTTGTGTGAATAAACTCATCCACTGGATTTTTGCTATTTTGACTACTAAGGAAACATTCCGTTTAGAGTAAACAGTGTATAATGGAAGTATATGGAATGTGTTTCCGTGCTATGTAGGACGGCTCTTTCCTATGCCCTTTTCTCAGTATACCACCGTATGATTCTGCATTTTATAATTAAATATTGACAAGCTATTAGCTGGAATAGTTTAGTATCAATTCTTGACGATTATCCGTAAAGTCACTGCAATGTCCCATCTTTTGTGTCATATACATACAATGTGCCCATATTTGTGTCGTTTGCTCGCGGCACAAATGTCTTACTTTTGTGCCCTTAGATAACTATATTGATTGATGAGCACACCTTCTGAACGTTCGTTCGTAGCCAGGAAACGGCAACAAGAATCATTAATTATAATAGTTCTAATAAAATCTCTCGTATCCACTCGCACTAAATCTTCGGAAGTAGACGCTATTACTATATACTGACCATTTTTATGGTCATTTGCTTTCGCCAAAGCTGACAACTATGATGGAGTTGGGCAACTTATCCTAATACAAGGAGAATTCCGCATGATCAAAGTAGTAATGATCCGCCACGGACAGAGCGAATGGAATCTCGAGAACCGATTTACGGGCTGGACAGACGTGGATTTGTCTCCGAACGGACTCGAAGAAGCAAGACAAGCCGGAATCATCCTGAGAAAGCAGGGTTACGTTTTCGACGCAGCACATACATCCGTTCTGAAGCGTGCGATTCGGACGATGTGGATCATTCTTCAAGAAATGGATTTGACGTGGATTCCGGAATTCAAAAGCTGGATGCTGAACGAGCGACATTACGGCGCCCTGCAAGGATTGAACAAAGCCGAGACGGCCGAGAAATACGGAGAAGAGCAAGTTCACTTGTGGCGCAGGTCCGTCGACGTTCGCCCGCCTGCATTGGATCAAAACGATGCCCGATACGAAGCGTCCGCGCCACGCTACAGGAATTTAAAAGAAGGGGAATTTCCGTTAACGGAAAATCTCGATGATACGGAGTGCAGAGTGTTAAAGTACTGGGAGGAGATAATCGCCCCCGCTCTCTCGTCCGGCAAGCACATTCTCATTGCGGCTCACGGCAATACGTTACGGGCGTTGGTGAAGCATCTGGATCGAGTCCCTGCCGACGGGATCGCCGATCTGAACATACCGACCGGCATCCCGCTCGTGTACGAATTGAACGAGCAATTATCGCCGATCCGGCATTATTTCTTGGGCATTGACGGCGAGATGCCGGAAGGAACGATTCCTTCCCATATGCCCCCCACTATTAATGTCGGGCAGTCACCGCTTCCGTCCGAGTGAGAGGCGACTTCGGAGAAGTGGCCTTGATCGCGTCCATTCAGCATGTCGCGATCGACAGCGGCTATAATCAAGGCGCGGAAGATATATAACTTGCCCTTACTTATAGTACGTTTCCCTGCGTATAATCTTAATCTATCCCGCCCGTTTAGTTGAGAAAACGGCAGTCCTTATGCGGCTGCCGTTTCTTCGTGTTTATTGAGATATCGTTCTGCGTCCCTCAGTTTTAAGGGTTTATTTCACGTAAACTCATTCATTCGCAGGATTTCATCACCTTGAAATATAGTAATCTTAAGAATACTAGGTTGTTGAGACCGTAATGAACCCTTCTATGGCATGCGGGAACAGAAGAAACATTGGAACATTTCCCCATTTCAATAATCTACTGCACGCATACTCCACAATCCCTTGGAGATTGACCATCCCAAGGCTCTACGGGTCGACGCCCTTACATTCCTTCGTTACACCTATCCAAGGTGTGGAGACCGATAGCGTTTAGCGGATGGGTCTGTGCCCTTATGAAGAACGAACTCGGTCCTCCGTGCTTTCTTTTTTGAAGTCCTGCGAATGAATCAATTTACATTAGTTCGAAGATGTTAGGCAGCGTGGGTATACGGAATGACTGTTTTTTCAGGAGTGAATGACTCCTCGGAATGCACCAAGCCAACTAAGATTCGTGCCAGTTTTCCAAGCAGTTTAAATATCGACTTCTGCTTACTCATATGTTTAACTTGCACATTATTCAGATGTAATTGCTTAAATATAGGATTTGTTCCCACTAATGTTAAGGTAGCCAGATACAAATATTTTCGGAGTGTGGAATCTCCTCGTTTGGAGAGTATGATCTGGCCTTTACGCTTTCCAGACATGCTTTCTGCCAAATTTAAACCGGCTTTTCGTAGCAATTGACGACCGTGAACGTACTGCGTCAGATCACCGGCACCAGCCAGAATTGCTGCAATATAGATCGTGCCCAAACCTTTAATGGAACGAAGCTGGCTAGCAATCGGGATCTCACCAAGCAAAGCCGCGATTTCTTTTGCTATTTGGTTCAATATACCGTCAATACGCTCGTACTCTTCTAGTAAGCGATGCAGATCCTGTTTGGCCTCATTCAGCGCTACAGTTTCCCCCACGCTTTGAACCGCTTTAGAGAGTAGCTCAGCTGCCTTCTGAATACCTGTGGAGCCGCCAGCTCGTTTCATATATTTTCGCCAACCTGTAATAACTTCTGATGTAGATTGACCTTTTAGATCCAACGGAGACGGGAACTCTTTGAGTGTAGCTATGGAGCGTGGGCAGGTCCAATCTTTAAACACAGAAGCATACTCAGGGAAGCGTATATCCAGCCAGCGTATGATCCGATTCTGCATCCGAACACTATTTGTAACCCAAAATTCTCGATCATTCATTAGGGTTCGTAACCTCTGAAAATGAGTTGCTTGCCGAATGTATTCATAATAATAGCCACGGCTAACAACATCCGCAATAACAAGGGCATCCTTTGGGTCACTCTTGGAAGGACAATTATCTCGGTTCTCTTTGTTTCGTTTCGTCGTTGCTGGATTAACTAAAACGACGTTTAGGCCTTTCTGGGCAAGCCAGTTAGCTAAACTGTACCAGTAGTGTCCCGTCGGCTCCATGCCAATTATGATATCCTTCAGTCGATGTTTTTGTTGCAAACCTTCCATCCAACGCTGTAATTTCTCAAATCCCTGGATAGTGTTTTTGAATGATAGATGCTGGTTTGTAAGGACAATTCCCCGAAAATTTGTAGCTTGAGCTACTTGAGTTTCCTTTGCCATATCAATGCCCACAACAAGATGTGAAGTAGTAATTCGTTCAATACGTTGATTTTGACCGTCTGATTGCTTAAACTTCATAATAAGAGCGCCTCCTTGATGGTGTTGGGTATCTACCCGTCGACAAACCCATCATACCGAGGCGCTCCTTTTTTGACAAAGCCCATTTCTTAGGCTATACAGGAATGTTTAGCTCAACTTAGACTGCCTCGGACCAATTTCTCCTTCTCTATGCTTGCACATCCTTCATTCCAACCGGTACGGTTTATATCATCTCTTTAACACACCTAATGAATGGAGTTATAGCAAAACAATCCTCTAAATCCTGATTTTCTAATGACCAATATAATATTGTATTTGTATGGATAACTATATCTTTTAATAGTAGCTCTTTCGCTTTTCTCAATAGTGATTCATCAACATCCGTCTTTTCAATAGCATCATTGATCGAACCAATAATTATGATCATCAAAGCAAATTTTTCCTCTTCATTAAGACTTGAGCTTTCATAAAAGGAAAGAAATTCATTTATTCTTGTATCATCTGCCACTTCGTATTCCCAATCTTGGGTAAATGGCCCTGGTTCAGGTAAACTTAACTTTTTCAACAAGACTTTCAATGGCTTCCTTCGTTACGCACTTTGGATAATTATCCAATTACTCTCCTCCTTCTAATATAAATTCGTTTCGATATGAGAACATTCGAGTGAAACGACACCCCATTTTTGGTTCTTAGTACCATTAGTTTACTTCACTTTTTGAGCCAATCACCACGCTAAACTGCCCGTTAATGTAATGGAGGCTGCCGTTCATACTGGCAGCCTCCTATTGCTGTGTTTATTGAACAAAAGTTCCTCGTTAGATTCCTGTAGATGGATAAATTTCAGCTTTGTAAAAAAACGAGCGCCTCGGTACGATGGAAGTACGCAACGGGTCAAAAGCCCTTTAATTCCATCATCCAGGAGGACGCTCTACTATGAAGTTTAAATCACAAGATAAGCAAAATCAACTCATTGAAAACATTACCTTTCATCATATTGTTGTTGGTGTAGACATTGCTCAGGAGGCCCACGTTGCCAGAGCGGTTAACTTTCGAGGTGTCGCTCTTGGTAATCCTTTAGTGTTTAGTAACGACGAGGATGGTTTCAAGTCCCTCGACCGTTGGATTCGCGACTTGCTAGCTTCATTTAAATTATCTCAAGTCATCGTTGGTATGGAACCGACTGGCCATTACTGGCTAAGCCTTGCCGGGTGGCTCAAAAACAAAGCCATTGAAGCCGTACTTGTTAATCCTCATCTAGTTAAAAAGAATAAAGAAAACCGCGACAACACACGCTCTAAAAGCGACAAAAAAGATGCTTTAGTTATTGCCGACATGGTGAAAAACGGCTACTACTCCCCTGTCCGCTTCCATTCTTCCGAATACGAGGAGCTACGAGTGCTTATGGCTAACCGAGAAACGGTCGTTAAAAGACTCGTAAGTGCCGTTAACCAGATCCACCGCTGGGTCGACATTGTCTTTCCTGAACTGAGACAAGTTTTTAAGATCTTAACTTGCAAAGGTGCACTGTTAACCCTTCGGCTATTTCCGCTCCCAGCTGAGCTATGTAAACTAAGTCCTGACGATGTCATTAAAGGATGGCAGAAATCAATGAAACGGCATTCAGGTGTGCGTAGAGCTCATCTACTCATCGATCTGGCCAAGAAAACGGTTGGATCTAGGCAGGCAACACATGCTTACAAGCTCCATCTAGAGCAGCTCCTAGAGGAGCACGACTTAGCCACTAAACAACTGCAGAGGATCGAAAAAGAAGCCAAAGACGTTGTTGAACGTATCCCCTACTCAGGCAAAATCCTTGCCATTACTGGAATAAGTGCAATTGCTCTAGCTGGTGTTTTAGGAGAGTCTGGAGATCTTCGAGGTTATGCGCACGGGAACGCTCTACTCCGTCATGCAGGACTTAATATAACCGAAGCAAGCTCGGGTAAATGGAAGGGACAACTGAAGCTCAGTAAACGAGGCCGTCCACGGCTACGTCACTTTCTCTATTTAATTACGATGTGCATGGTCATGAGTAACCAAGAATTTAAAGCCTTACATCACTACAATGTTCAGGTGAAAAAGCTTAAAAAGATGAAGTCTATCATGAAGCTATGTGGTAAGCTAGCTCGACTCTTAGTAGGAATGGCTCGTAGTGATGTCGCATACAAACCCGATAAAATCTTTGCATTAGCAGCTTAACATAAACCTTATCTCACGCAAGTTGGCGTATTCGCAGGAGACAAAGAAAGCACGGAGTATCGGGATACGTTAAACAAAAGGGCTCCGACCCATTCCGTTAGAAAGACCGACCTCCACCCCTTAGATAGATGTGACGAAGGAATGAAAGGGCTATTGACCCGTCAAGACATGGGAGTGAAAATCGCTAAGGGCACCGTGGAGAATACGTGCAGTAATTGGAATGAACTGGGTGATTCAACTCCACCTCTATTCCCGCATGCCCTTTTAACGAAACACCCTAAATATATCTCGCTCCTTTTCATTCAGCATCGAAACCTAAAGGATGAAATCCTGCGAATAGACGAGCTTGCGTGAGGAAATTAAATCATACCGAGGGAGTTTAGTAAGTTACAGGCGTATTGCTTGTCGGTAATCGGACAATGTTCTTGTCACGAATCGGTAATCGGATCAAGTTCTTGTCATCGCCAAATGACAAGAACTTGATCTGATAACTAAAAAAGCCCGCGGTTTATGCGGACCTCATTCGGACAATGTTCTTGACAACCGACATGTCAAAACACCATATGCCATTTCTTTTCTGAAAAAAATTAATAAGTTGTTTTTTTACTCTGTAGCGGTTTTGTTGTTAAAAAATATCTATGAAAATGGGGTCTCCTGTTTCGTCTTCATAACCAATGACAAGCCATGATTGCAGCCAATCTCCATCACCATTACCAGTAAGGGACTGTCCGTTTGTATCAATGCAATATCCAATTTGTGCTTTTTCTAATTCGTCAGATGAAAATAAAGTCACTGTTCGGTAACCGACAGAAACCTCTTTAAATGGAAATGAGTTAACCATATCCAATATATCGTTTCTCAAATGTACAACCCTTTTTATATTCTTTCTAAATATATCTGAAGTAATAAATTCTTTTGTCTATTTAGGAATCCTGCCCTTTTGCTTAACGAAAACAAGGAACATCTGCCGCGTGGCGTGCTGCTCCCTACCTTTTCCGCTTTCGTTATCCATTAGCGGAAGTAACGACCGACTTCATGATCTGTGACTCGGCTAACGCTGACAGACTTTGTATGGCTGGATTCGAAGCCTTTTGGAGAATGCTATTTTGAAATTTATAATAAGTTAATGACTGTCTAGTTATACATTGAAGAAGGGAATTGAAATGACACCATTATGAATAAAACTACCATTTCACTTTTAGTTAAGAGTCGGAAGGCCCAAGAAGAAATCCAGAAACAAATGGTATCTCCATCAATGAAAAAGTCGTTCAGTTCACCAATCTAGGGAAGACATTCATAAAAATGCGCCATGAAAGGATTGGTCCCTTCGTGGAGCTAGAGGCCGTGATGCTTGGGATAAACTTATATCCCCATTGAAGTGCTCGAACGTGACGATTGAAACGAAATTTTGTCCTATCGGAGAGGCTGTGTAAACCATTAAGCTAGCCCTAAGTAACTAAAGTGCCAGTCGAAGTAGTACCACTGACAGAACTTGATGTTTCTAACCTCTCAGTTGAATCTCATAATCTGTAACAATCTTTCCATCGTACTGAATAATTTGACCATTTTGATTCTTATCAGACAGGATAATGTCGGTACTTATCTGCCCAGCGGCTTCGGGAGACTTGACGAATCCGCCGTGCGCACCAGCTTCCATGCCGTTCAAGTCGGTTGCGACTGCGCCAGGCATGATGCCGAAAATCTGGCGATGGCTGCCCATTTTTTCAAACTCGTAAGCGTAAGTCAGTGTCATCACGTTGAGTGCTGCTTTGCTCGTAATGTAAGCGAGCGGGTGCCAAAAGTCGGTCGGCGAAATCGGAACGGTGATATTGACGATTTTCGCGTTGTCTGTCAGAGATGACAGCAGACTTTTGATGAGCTCATGTGTGCCGAGAAAATTCGTTTCCATCGTCGTACGTAAATCCTCAGTTGTATAGTCAAATGTGCGCTTTACGAGGTCGAGCGCCGCGCGCCCAGGCTTGACACTATCAGGAATTCCAGCATTATTGACCAAAATATCGAGCGAATTAACCATTTTAGCCGCTGCGTGCAAGCTGTCAAGATTATTCAAATCAATCTTGATGAACGTTGCTGATATGCCTTCTGCGGCAAGTTTTTCGACTGCTGCCTGCCCACGGGCTTCATCACGCGCTCCAACGAGAATGTCATAGCCACGCTTACCAAGACTTCGAGCGATTTCGAAACCGATTCCTTTATTTGCTCCAGTGACGAGTGCTTTCATAGTGAGCTCCTTTTCGTTTTTTGCTTGATTGATATGCATTTAATAATCCTTTTAAAAGCTAGATTTATCAAATAAATCGATAATCATTAATTTGTTTGAGAACTTTTCTGCCGTCAGGTCGACCTGATTACCGTTGGCACGTATTAAGGTGTAGTATTCATAAGGCCCAATAACCGAAAAATCGTTCTGCATCACACCCGGGTAGGCCCGGTTTACCGAGTAGATTTGGCTCTTATAAGATTGCAGTGCCTGCCCCTTCAATGATCTGAATTCACTGATATCTACTTTTCCTGTAATGATGCATGTACTCAGTGGTCCTACATCCTTGCAATGATCATAATAGTGAGGAACGGATATATAATAAAATTTGGGCAGCTGATCTGGGGGATAATAGGCCTCCGATAAGATTACGGCCTTTTTTGATGCGAGTGAAACGGCAATATGATCCGGATGTCCGGTGACCCCGTCGAGCGGAAACGATAAGATTACATCTGGCTTTAAAGCAATAATCGTTTGACTAATTCGCTCGGCCAGTATATCCGGATCTTGATCCTTGAGAGTCCCGTCTGGATATCTATATAAAATTAAATCGGTAACGCCAAGTATGGAGCATGCCTTCCGTAATTCTTCCTCGCGGTGCAATGCTAACTGTTCTCGCGAGCTAAATTGAAATTCACCGGACTTCCCTTTACAGCCCGAAGTGACGCATATTAAAAACACCTCGTGCCCCTGGTTATGGGCTTTAGCCATGGTTCCTCCGGCTGCAAAGGATTCGTCATCAGGATGAGCAAACACGAATAATAATTTCTTACTCACATCATTCAACTCCTTCCTTCAATTCAATTCGCTGATCGAAGACTTTAGATAAACTAGCCCCATCGAAATAATGCTGTTTATCGGTTCCCCCTGCATGTCAACAATTTGAGCTTGGGGTGCATATTCCTCGATTTGGGAAATCAACTGTTTCCGAACCAGGCTAATATTACGCAGAACGCCGCCCTGCAGGATTAGCTTAAACGGTTTATCCGTTAGCATTAATTGCTGAATGATAGCACGTACACTCACAAACAATTCCTCGCTAGCTGCGGATAAAATGCGTTTAGCCTCATGATCACCGGCTATCGCCGCTAAACTAACCAACTGAGATAATTCCCCTAATTTATCCACGGAGTAGTCCGCACTATAGACCCAATTGAACAGTTCTTCCACATGGTTAAAACCCATATGCGGCAGCACCCATTCTTGTAGTTTAGTTGCTTCGCCCCGACCATCATTCATCCGAAGGATTGCTGTCACGGCCTGTTTGCCGATCCAATAGCCGCTTCCTTCGTCCCCTACCCGATGCCCCCATCCGCCAGTCCTACCCGTTTGACCGAACTCGTTGATACCAAATACGATCGAGCCTGTACCTGCAATGACAAGCACTCCGGGCTGGCCTTCGGTTGCGCCTAATAATGCGGCTAATCCGTCATTATGAACCAATAAGTGCCCTACTTGGATAGTCAGAAGGGAGAGAGTTTCCTGCACCATTTCCATAATCACTTTCCTGTCATATTCCGTATCCAAGCCGGCGATTCCAAAAACAGCGCAGTCGATCTCGATTGAAGGGAGTAATGCGAGATCCTCGCTTATACCAAGATCCAGTATCGCCTCGCGAATACCATGAGCGATTTCCCGCACCGCCTTTTTCTTGCCAACCCCTTGATAATTACATGGACCTGCTTTTCCTTGTCCTAAAACGTTTCCTTCCCTATCCGTGAGAACGACAATGCTTTTGGTACCTCCTCCATCAAAAGCAAGTAGTGGAACTCTTAATTTCTTCATAAGGCTTCACTCCATTGAAGAATGACTTCATCTAGATGCTGAATGGCACACCGGCTCTTCTCCCGCGCCTCTTGCAGCCATTGAAAATGTGACGAGTATTGAAGCCTGCGGTCATTTATGATTCTTTTCATTTCTTTAGGATTTGGGCCTCCCGGCAACGTACGGATGTCCACAAAATGAACGGGATCCATCGCTCTGCGCAAGTCTTCCTCATTCAGGGACACAACCCGCCCAATGATTTGTCTTGCAGCGTCATTCACCAATTGAAGCGTGATTTGATTCGCGTTTAAACCATTAGCAAGCGCTTTTTTCACCACATCGCTGACAATATGATGGGCTTTTCTGAATGACAGCGCATCCGATCTTACTAATGTATCCGCCAGCTCGGTGACTGTTGCGAAGCTTCCTTCCGTCCTCTGGCGAAGCACTTCCTTGTTGACCTCCATTGTGCCCATAACGGCGGCTAACAATCTATACATTTTATCCAATATATCTAAACTTTTCCAAGCATACGGCTGCATATCATCCTCGGTATCTACAATATCTCCGAAAGGCGTGTTATGAATCATGGAAAGAATCGTATTCGTATTACCGACACAGCTCGACAATAACGCCCGCATATGTTCGAGTGAGACGGGGTTGCGTTTCTGTGGCATGATGGAGCTGATTTGTACGTAAGGAGCTCCTACCTTAAGCACCGCAAACTCTTGCGTACACCACAAGAGAAGATCTTGCACAACCCGCCCTAAATTAATAGCCGCCAGCTGAATGGCTGTCGCGATTTCTCCTAAGTAATCAGCTCCGCCTATTGCATCGTATGAATTTTCGATAAGTTCATCAAAAGCAAGCAGTTCCATCATACGTTCCCGGCTGATAGCAAATCCTGATGTCGTCAATGCCGCTGCTCCCATACTGCTTCGGTTACAGTTGGCATAAGCCGCCTTCATGCGTCGAATATCACGATTTAAGGAATCGATAACAGCCGTCATGTAATGAGCGAGAGTCGTTGGCTGAGCCTGCTGCGTATGTGTATAGCCAATCATCACTGTGCCCAAATGTTCCTCTGCAAAATCCAGTAAATGGTCCTTCAACAGAAGTGCAGATGACAGTGTTACCGCTAGTTTCTCTCTGAGCACCATTCGATAGATCGCAATTCCCATATCATTGCGGCTTCTCGCAAGATGCAAATTTCCAGCAATATCCCCAGCATGTACCAGCAGCTGATGCTCGACCTGAAAAAATAAATCTTCGAACTCTCCGGTATAGGTGCTACGTCGCAAAGCCTCCGTATCAAGACTCTGAATGGCTTTAGCTATTTGTTTGGTTTCTTCTTCCGTGATCAGTTTTTGCTCACTTAGCATGATCAGATGTGCTTTATTGATTGCCATCATGGGGCTAAGCAGATTTTCTTTGGCTTCATTGAAAGCTGGCTCCAGTACAACCTCCGTATACGTTTTTCCCGGAAAAGAAGATCCTTCCGATTGCAGCAATTGTTCACGATATCTCATTATGCAATTCGTCCTTTCCTATCATTGTTTTGCTCTCATCTCAAGCCAATTCGCGATTAATTGATTCATATTCCGGACGGCTTCTTCCACGATCGTCTCCCCAGCTTCATAGGAAGTTTGCCTAATTTTACCTGTATATCCATCCCATCCTTGGGGTGTGCCCTCCACTAAAACATAGGGTATTGAAATTAAAGGTGAATATGAATCTAATTCCAAATCTGAATCCTGTACGGAAACCAAGTCCGGTCGAAAAGCCTTAACGGTAGACATTTCGTATGGACCCCCATGGCCTCTGCCCGCAGTCCCTTGAAATAACCCCATTTGCTCAGGAAAGCCAGTCTCAACCATTTGCCACCAGTTGATTAACAAGAAGCTCGCGTCTTGATAGATACCGGTGATGGATTCGGCTACGGTCCTGGAAGGACCCATATTGCCATCGTGAGCATTGAGTAAGACGATATTTCGAATGCCCAACTGACAAATTCCGTCTACGATGTCTGATAAGTAATCAATAAAAACAGAGGGGCGGACCGAAACCGTACCAGGATAATCTTTGGTTTTGCCTGGACAAGGCGTATATGATATTACAGGATAGATTAAGGGCTTAAGAGCAAAATCTACCTTTTGTGCAAAGCCCTCAGCCAAGATAACATCCGTACCCAACGGTGAATGTGGTCCATGATATTCTAAAGAACCCAGTGGAACCACAGCAAATTGCGCTGTATTCTTAACTTCATCTATCTCTCGCCCATGAACATTCATTACATTCATATCCCCTGAACAACCTCCAAATCATGATACATATGGAGGACACTGATCGTGACCTCCATATGTAATTGGTTAGCTCATTGCTGTATTACTGTTTTTGGCTAATCATATTAACGAACATACGAATTGCGCCCGGAACCAGATTTGGAATTTCACGATACCAAACCAGTGAGCTGTAGGTGTAAACACCTTTTCCGTAAGGAGCTGATAAGAAAGTACCTGTGAATTCTTTTTCACCCGGATCTCCGTTAGAAATCAACTCCGTGTACGCATTGCCCCATTCTGCAGGATTATAAGCGGAACGGTCCTGAATCCACGAATCCCAATCTGCACTTGTAATCTTATTTGGGTAATTGAAGATCGGGTGATCCGGGGCCAGCATCGTAACCTTGGAATTTTCATCGGTTACCCGCCATTTAATTAGCGGCTCACCAATCTTAATCGGATAAGGCGCAAGCTCAGGCTTCCATTTATCTTCGGGCTTGTGATATTGAACCACGAGGTTTCCGCCGTTCTTCACATAATCCAACAGACGTTGATTACTCGGAATCAGCTCCGGACGGAAAGCATATGCACGAATGCCAAGAACAATCGTGTCATACTGCGAGAGATCGCCGAATTGGATTGCCTTGTCATCCAACTTCACAACATTAACACCTACTTGACGCAAATATTCATCTATGTTGTCAAAACCACTTGATACATATCCAACTTTTAAGTTTTGTGGAACAACCAAATCAAACGCTTGAATTTTCAGTTCGGCAGGCTGAATTAAATACGTTGTACCGATATGCGGATATGAAATCACTTGAACGCCTTCATTGCTTTGAACATTTTCATTCTTAGCTACCGCCGTAATTGAGTACTTACCTGTGGCCACTTTGGAGGAGCCTTTGACCGTGAAGGATACGGATTTTGTTTCGCCTTTAGTAGCAAAACTTATATCTTCTACAGACGGCTCAGTCGTCCAGCCCTCCGGCAAGTTCAAAGAAATAGATGCCTTGGAAGCTCCTGGCGTATAGTTACGTACTGTAACTTTAACCGGAATCGCCTCATCCGATTTCAATGTATTAAATACAGTTGCACTAGGGCTAAGAGACATCGCATACGCTGGAAGAACGGCAACCGCATTTTGCGGAACTGCTCTAACCGTACTTGATGTATCAAACGCCTTGTATGTAACATCAGCCGTTAGATTCGGTGCGGCATAAGGCTTGAACTCAGCAGCATCCTTAGGTACGGTCACATTGTACGTAACGGAAACCGTTTGGTTCCTGCCAATCGAATCGAATGTAACCGGCCCTGCGGCCTTCGCTTCCCACCCTTGCGGAACATTCAAGTTTAATTGAATGCTTTTCAGGTCCACATCGCCACCGTTGAAAGCAGAAACCACGACCTTGGCCGTTTGCCCCGCTACTAACTCTCCCGTTTCTGGTTTCACTTTAACAACCAACGAAGTGGCTTCCATGCTAGCTTTGTTCAATTGTACGTCTTTCACATTCAATCGATAGAACAAATCATCCTTCACGGCTTGATCAAGACTGGAAGACTTCACATCTGCTAAGGCGTTTTGGACATCCTTTTTCATTTCGTGAACTTCCCGGGCCACTTCCGTAAAGTTTGGATACGCCTTAATAACCTCTTCACTGTCTTTTTGCAGCAGTTGTAAGTCCTTCGTTATTTTATTATCTTTGCCTTTGGTTTCAACCTCTTTAGCCAGGTCGGCAAAAGTGAAGGCAATTCCATCGAAGAAACTTGCTTCCTTATCATTCGTTTTTACCGTACTTGATTCTAGCGTATAGTAATTACCTGAGGGACCTTCATCTACGACTCTGCCCATACCTTGACTCTTATGCATAAAGCGCGATTCCTCACCCAACTGCACATAAGAAGCGCCGTAGATGTTATCATAATCGCCTACTGGAACCATGACGTTATATTTCTTGGCGTCTGCTGGCAAATATAACTTCTTAACCTGCCAAGGCTGCAGACCATTCTTTAGCTGCTCAGGGAATACATTCGGGTCAGCGGCATCTTTGTAAGCCCGAACAGTAAGAACGTTAATCGTTCTATGATGGCCATGCGTCGAATCTTCATTAAGGAATGATGGAATGATGACATCCGGACGATCCTCACGGATCTTACGTATCAAACGTTCGTACGCAACGGACTCTCCCCAATGTTGGAGCGTTTCTTCTACACTTTTAGAAAATCCAAAATCAAAAATCGGATCATTAATTTGTTCACTAAGCATACCTAGTGTTACGTTAGTGATTTTAGAGGCTTCCTGCAGTTCGCGAGTCCTGATGATTCCCAGGGGATTCCCCAGTTCGCTGCCGATTTCATTTTGTCCACCCTCGCCACGGTTTGCAATAACGCTGAACGTATTGACGCCTTTGCCAAGAGATAGATAAGCAAGAACAGCACTGTGCTCGTCATCTGGATGGGCACCGGTATTCATGGCACTTGCAATGGTCGCTAACGGCTTGATCGATTTCCATAGATCTACTACGCCTCGTTCTGCATAAGCTGGACTTGCTATTGCAGGTAAGAGCATACTTCCTGCGATCGCAACGCTCGTTATCATAGATACTAATTTGGGGCTTGATTTCGACTTACCACTCAATTGAACTCCTCCTTTGATCATTCCTATCTCACACGGCAAGAAATGGCCAATTTCCCGCTGTATATCATGACGTGGTTGTGAACTCCTAGGTGTTCCCACGATATGACCGAGCCTGCTTGAAGATCATCAGTGATGGTCAGAATGCGCTACCTGCTTTATCCCCTGTAATCTTACGCGAAATAAAGAGAACAATGATAATCAGAACGATCTGTAAAACGCCATATGCACAAGCTGTGCCGAATTCGAAAGAGTACATTCTCTGAAATATTTCTACCGAGATGGGAACGGTACTTGTTTTAAAAAGCAAAATTGAAGCCACAAATTCTCCAATGCCATCCACGAACGCAAGCAGTGTCCCGGCCAGTATGCCGCTAAGCGCCATTGGGAAAACCACGCGCCGGAAGCTGTACCACCAGGTAGCCCCCAAATTGCGTGCCGCCTCTTCCGTAGAAGGGTCCATTTGTATCAAGGTAGCGGATGTCGAGCGGAAAACCAGAGGTAAATGGCGAACAAAATAGGCGATAGGCAAAATCCAGAAGGTTCCTACCAGTACTTGGTTAAAGCTGAATACTGACGGTGTACTGAATGCAGTTATCAGATTAATACCTACAACTGTACCCGGCAGCGCCCATGGAAGCATAATAAAAATGTCCATTACCGATTTTCCTCTGAATTTCAAACGAACCATCGCGTAAGCAGCCGCTACGCCAAATATGACATTGCCTAATGTGGCAATGGAGCTCATTTTGAAACTGTTAACGACCGGACGCCACGTTTTGCTATCCGTAAAAAGCTCCACATAGTGCTTAAAAGTGTACTCTGGCGGTAATATTTGCGTAGTCCATTTTCCATCAACTGAAAAAGAGATTAGAATAATGACGAAAATCGGCAGAAGCAGGACAATGACACCCAGGAAGGAAAGCAGCATCGCCAGATATCGACCCCATACCGTTTTCACCTCTGTCCTGTGCACAGAGACGCCTTTACTCAAATTTTGATAATTACGGAGACTTTGGTACCATCGCATTAAAATCAAAAATAGAATAGAGACGAACGATAAAATCGTCGATTGCGTCGCAGCCATATCCAGATTGCCATTTGTACGCGACAAGTAAATTTGCATTGTCATAGTCCGTTCTATTCCAAAGATGAGAGGTGCCGTATAAGAGGCCATAGAAACCATAAAAACCAATAGAGATGAAGCAATAATAGCTGGTGTCAGCATCGGAATAATAACTCGCCGCCAAATATATAATCTTCCGGCTCCAAGACTGGACGCCGCTTCCTCCAGGGATGGATCCAAGCCTTTGATTGCGGACGAAGCTGTCATGTAGAAATACGTATACATGGTAAACGTATGAACAACGAGCACTCCCCACACACCTTTAAGCGAAAAAGGGACGTGATCCAGATGAAGCAGAAGTTTCAGGGCTCGGGGAATGATCCCGCTCTCACTATATAAAAACGTAAAGGACAGCACACCGATTAACGGGGGCAAAGCCATTGGAACCATAACGAGTACGGTTAATATTTTCCGCCCTGGGAATTCATAACGCTCAAGCAAGAAAGCCATGGTGATCCCAACGAGTGCGCACGTTATCACACTAAGAACCGATAAATAAATACTCGTCCAAAGAGCTTCCAGATTTGCAGTATGCTCCAAGCTAAAGAACTTGGCGTAGCTTTTCATCGAAAACTGCCCATCCACTAAGGCACTTTGTAGAAAGGTCTGACATAAGGGAAATAGCACGTATGCCAGTAATACAAGAAATAGAGGTGCTACTAGTATATAAACGAAATTAGGTGAATGTACGATTGAACGTCTACGAGTGACAGGCTGCGTGTAGGATTGCATTTCAGATTTCATTGTCGGATCCCTCGTCTACCCCAGCAGGTATACACTTTCTTTGGGAATATAGATAGATAACTCGTCCCCACGCTGCTGGACATGTGTTTTGTGATTGACAAACATAGCTTTCAGCGAGAGCCCCTGCACCTGTAGCAAATAATTGACGCTGATGCCCGTAAATTCTGAAATCATCACCTTACCAATCACCGCATTCGTTCGAAGCTGCTCCTCCGGCAGTGCTTCACGAACTGACTCAGGACGTATGGATAAGGTAATTTTTGTGCCAACTGTCAATGTTGTGTTAGGTGAACAATTACGTGCTAAAGCCGTTAGTACGAGGCCAGGGGCAACTCGGACATTGACTTCCTCCCCACGGATTTCCTCAATAACGCCCTCCCACAAATTCGACTCACCGATGAACGAAGCTACGAACCGATTAACCGGGTGGTGATATACTTCCTCGGGTGTCCCAATTTGCTGAACGACGCCGCCATGCATGACCATAATGCGGTCTGACATCGACATCGCTTCCGCTTGATCATGAGTAACGTAGATCGTAGTTATTCCAAGCTCAATCTGTAGACGCTTAATCTCTAAACGTGTTTCTTCTCTGAGCTTAGCGTCTAGATTAGATAGGGGTTCATCCAAAAGTAATATTTTGGGTTCAATCACAAGGGCTCTCGCTAGAGCAACACGCTGCTGCTGACCGCCTGACAATTGGTCAATTCTTCTATGTGCGAAATCACCCAGATGTACCTGTCTTAAGGCTCGCTCTACCTTCTCGGCGATTTCCAGTTTCGACTTTTTTCTAACCTCCAGGCCGAACGCTACGTTTTCAAATACAGTCAAATGCGGGAAAAGTGCATAGTTTTGAAATACCATCCCCGTATTACGTTTATTCGGAGGCAGGACCGTAACATCTTCATGCCCGAAAACAATGCGTCCTGCGCTCGGATAATAGAATCCGGCGATCATCCGAAGCGTCGTTGTTTTCCCGCATCCGCTCGGACCAAGAAAAGTGAAAAATTCTCCTGGTTTAATTCTGACATCTACATTTTGAACACCTTTTACTTTGCCGAATTCTTTACTTACCTGTTCCAAAGCCACATCAATCAAGCAGGCCACCTCCCTTGTTGTAATCGTGGCGGAGGGGATCCTCCGCCATCCAATTTGACTTATTTACCGCCTTTACCTCTGATGTTTTCATCCCAGTACTGCATCCAGTCTTTTTCCTTATTCGCCATAACTGTCCAATCCAGTTGCATAGGCTTTAATTCAACGCCCTTCAACCAAGCAGGAAGCGTATCTTTGCTAATATCCGTTCTGGTAGGAATTTGGAATAGTTTCTCGGCTAATTCCACTCGCAACTTGGAGTCAAATAGAAATTCATAAAACTTTTTAGCTGCGTCCATGTTTTTTGCACCTTTAACAATACCTACACCATCTACCAGAATCGGCGCACCGCTTTTCGGATAAATAAAGTCAAATGGCTGCTTCTGCAATTCCTTCTGAATCATAATATCTTGCATATTCCACAGAGACAGAGTTCCTTCTTCACGCGCTAGCTTCAAATATAAGTTTGTAGGATCCTGCGCATATTCTTTCGTGTTTGCATCCAGCTTTTTCAGCCAGTCGTAGCCTTTCTTCGGATCTGTAGCTCCACCTTCTTTAAAAACCATTGCTGAGTAGATTGTTCTCATCGTACCGGATGCAAGAACACCGCGAATGATAATTTTCCCCTTATATTTAGCATCAAGCAGATCATCCCAATCCTGAGGTGCATCTTCCTTTTTCAGCGCTTTAGAGTTATACATAATAACCTCAGGCAGCAGCATTTCGCCGTACCAACGGTCCTTCGCATCCTTATAGAGCGCCGGTATGCTGTCGCCGAAGCTAGGTTTGAAGCTTTCCAGAAGTCCTTCATCTGCCGCTGTCATGAGCGAGGATTGGGTTCCACCCCACCAGAAATCTGCTTGCGGATTAGCTTTCTCTCCACGGACACGTTCCATAATTTGCTGAGCGCCCATCGTAAGCACTTCAACATCAACATTTGGATTCTTCTCTTTAAACTTTGGAACAATCTCATCGACAACGTTTTTATCTCTAGCTGTGTAAATGACGAGTTTTTGCTTCTCTGAGGCCTTTGGAGTTTCGGCAGATTTAGCCGATTCCGCCGGTTTATCCGGCTGCTTGGTTGCTTGCCCACCGCTAGGAACCGCGCTCCCACACGCTGTAACTGCTGTCATAACAGTGCAAAGAAGTATGCTGGTAACCCATTTCGATACGTTCCCCTTTGTCATTCTCATCGTTTAAATTCCTCCAGTAAATTATTTTTGGTGATTCATTATGTAGGTTTATGTAAGGGTTTCCAAAACAATTTGAATCGCTCCAATAATTCCTGCTTTTATACCTAATGCTGCAACTTTGACAGGTGGTACAAAGGGAACCCATTCAGCGAGAAGCCTGTTTAACTTCTTTATCCCCTTTTCGCCGATGTTGACCATTTCTCCGTTAATGATTAACAACTCTGGATCCAACACACTAATCATATTAACCATGCCATGAGCCCAGTGAACGTATATGTCTTCCAAAAGCTGCTCCGCTTCCCGATTCCCGCAATCCGATTGCCTCATAAGTTCGATGATTACACTCGTATCTTCATTCCAGCCTGTAAGAATCAACCTTGCTTTTTCAATGATGCCAGAAACCGAATAATTTCTTTCGAAAATGCCATATTCACCGCGTCGGGTTCGTCCTACAGGTCCAATCATCATATAGCCAATCTCACCAGCAGCTTCACGAAAGCCTCGATAAAATTGACCGTCAATAATAATTCCTGCACCGATTCCTGTACCTACATACATATGAACTTGGTTACGAATACCAAAGCCAATCCCCTGATGAAATTCACCAATGGTCATTAAATTTACGTCATTTTCAATGAATACTGGAATACGCAATCTTTCTTCCATTTCTTGCTGAACAGGCAGCCCCATCCAACCTGTGCTTGGCGCATAACTAATCGTTCCATCCGTACGTTGCGTGATACCCGGAAGTCCGACCCCAATTCCTAGAAGACGTTCTTTATCAAATCCACTTTGCTTCAGAAGGGACTTCACACCAACTTCCAGCGCGTGAATCGCCGTCTCCCCATTGGTCGGCTGGGATAAACGGGTCTCGTAATTATAAAGCAATTCACCACTAAGATCTGCTATGGACATATGTAGGGTACTACCCTCAAATACAGCGCCAATCACACCTTTAGCTTTAAAATTATACTCAAGTAAAATCGGTTTTCTTCCTCCCTTGGACTCACCAATGCCGACCTCGTTGATGAGGCCTTCTCGTATCATTTCATCCACTAAAGAGGACACACATGGTCGACTTAATTCAGTAAGCTTAGCCAAATCCGCCCGGGATACTCGCTTATTTTCCCTAAGCCGACTTATAAGCACATGTCGATTCATTTGTTTAACTAACTTGGCATTTCCAGTTTGACCGCGTCCAAGCACTTTACTCACCCCCTTTGATAGTTAAGATGACTAACAAAGTGTCTTGATACAAATCTTAAAACTGGAGGGAATATTTGTCAATCATTTTTATGGATATATTTTCCATCTAAATTCGACCTTTTTCTCCTTCATATCTGTTCTGAAATCATAGGATATATCTAAAGCAAGCATTGATTTCTCTCGGGTGACCATGTGAGCCCTGCATATTGTTCACACATATACCTAATAGATTCTTCTTGTTCTAATTGATCGTTTTTTGTCGATTCAAATTCAATATAAAATAAAATTTGGTAAGTGTTGATATTTAAGTTTTACTCAATTCCATTTTTTGTATTTTTATTGATATTGATAAATTAAGTATAAAAAATGGCAGCCGATTCTTTGGCAAACATATGCTTCTCGTTCTGCGGCCATTAAGAATGTTTCACCCATTCCACTTGAGCCTTTCGACAAACTCCACCCAGATTTATCTTTTACCAAAAGTACCTTTTCATTTTCTATAATCACGATTCCAGCCGCAAGTTTATGAGCCAATGTTTTTTCAACTCCTTATACTATTTTGTAAGTGTTTACAAGATAAATTATCCCATGAAATTCGATGGAAATATGTGACAACTGCCATCGAAGGGAATACATCTTTCCCCTGTTCGGCGGGGATGTCCCAGATCTCTTCGTACCATTTTTTGACCATAGGCGTTGTCACTAATTTCAGTTCTCCCGCTTCCTCCTGATTGAAATGTCCAGATGTATTGTGCTCCCTTTGATTCCGCCTCTAGTCCCTTGGACATTATAAGTGAAACTCAGATATGCGCAGCAGGAAGAAATTTCTATATCAATGACAGAACACCCATGGCCATACAGGATGACCTTTACGTAGTCCTCGGCATCTCCAGCCGTATTCGCGCGATCCATGATCTTCTTGCAAAATTGTTGTAGGCAATATTGACCTGAACCACTTGTCCAATCACGCTGGATTTGATATTTTCCTGCACTTGGCGATAAGCGGGTGCGTACCTGGACTGCTGAAAAATAGCAAGCAATTTCCCTGTTTTCATCGCCTTATCAATTAAAATATCAACCTCATGTGCCGTTCTGGCAAGCGGTTTCTCAGACAATACATGAAATCCTCGATCATTTCTCTTAAACAGATCTTTGTAGTCACGGTACACATCACAATTCAGCTCTTTTTTGGCTCTTTCCAGCCGCTCTTCCAGCATGTCAGCTACTGCAACAATTTCATATTGCTCCTTCATCTGACTTAAAGAATTGGCATGTATATCACGACCGCTGCGCCCTTGTCCTATGATGGCAACTCTAATCTTTTTCATATCGTTCTAAAAACAAAAAGCCCCAAAGGCAGGGCAAAATAGCGCTTTTGGGCTTTTGGGATATTTATTTTTTGGTGGCAGCTTCATATGAGATGTTTTTCAACTACTCTAACCACCAGATGCGATCCGAAATTAAATGATAATAATATCCCAAGTAAAATAATTTTTTGGCTTAAGCATTTTATTCTATATCTTTTAAGGTTGAATCGTTATTGATTGTTCTTTTTCAAGCCATTCATTCTCTAAAATGCTCATTTCCCACACGCTCCAGAATTCGTTGCCCATCTTTCGTTTGTCTCGGGTAAGTCCTTCTTTTACAAACCCTGCTTTCTCGTAACATGCAATTGCGGAATGATTAAAATCTAACACGCCCAGACTCACTCTATGTAATTTTAATTCTTCGAACGCAATGGTTAAAACCTTTTTTACTATTAATTGTCCTATGCCTAATCCTCTAGAGCTTTTGTTTCCAATCAATACCTTACCTATCCTTGCCGATCTATTTATCCAATCAATTTGTAAATTGATATGCCCAATGGTCTCATTATTGGATTCATGTACCACTCTATAGATTAGAGATTGGACCGCATTGGTATTGGACTCTTTGATGTAATTCTCTAGTTGTTGCTCATTTAAAGGAAAGCTGAACGTTTGGCCTCCCCATTGGAATAATAGCGTTGGCGAATCGATCCATTCCATAAGTTGAATAATATCATTACGTTCGAAAGGTTCAAGTTTGATCACTAATATCATTCCCTCTATGTTTCTAATTAACTGACTTTAGTGGTATTGCCCCGTGATATGCTCATTCGTAAGAGTTAAGATCTTGGTTAGCAAGACGATCTGCCCCACATGGTATCCATAGTGTGTGGAAACCTGAACAAGTAGTCGGCGGATTACTTTTGTATCACTGGCTTCATGGACAGGTGTCTCGATTCGGTGCATTCGCTTCCAGTCCTCGAGATCGTAACGGATGGTAACTTCCCGTGATAGATCATCATTATGCAGGGCGTACAATACGCTTTCCGACTTGGATCGAGTTTCGCGTAGAAGACCCGTCAGTTCTTCCTTTGATATCCCCTCATCCGTCGTAAATTCGCGCGAACGCTCTCGGATGAACGGTTCGTTTCCGATTGCGCTGACAAAATACTGATATTCGTTTCCCGCCAAATGGAGACAGATGTTCCCGATACTATTTGTGGAATCATTCAATCGTTTCCAGATTAGCTCTTCGTTTAGCAGATTCAGACTTCGTTCGATTCGGCTGAGTTGCTTATTCATGTCTTCCATTACGTCTTTAATCAGCTCAATTATAGGACTCACTCCAAACATTGTTTTTAGATTCAGCTTTGCGGTAATCGCAGCACGCCTTCAAGAGTTACATGTGCGTAACCCCCAACTTGAATAACGATATCCTGTTCCATCGATTGGGTGGTTACATAAAGCGTACAGCCGGCGCAAAATCTTGTGTAGAGAGGTCGAACCCTTGTTTGCCGTCGAAAGTAAATAGATTGGTATTGCTTATGGAATATCTTCGATTAAACTCGGCCAGTTGATTCTCCGAAATATGAATTCGTACGATCGCCATTCCGACCGCAACCAACATGCTCGTTCCGATCGACTGCATAACGTACGCTGCGATAAGCCATCCAAAATTGGGTGATAACGGAGCTAGTAATGATGCAACAAAGGAAACTGCAAGACAGGCAAGAAATATCCTCCTGCGGCCGAATAAATCACTGACCTTACCCATCATGGGTTGAGCGATCGCGCTCGAAATGTAGAATGAAAAAATAATCCAAGAAACAACGTTAAAAAATCAAGGCGGTACACATTTTGCAGTCTGGCTATCGCAACAGCAACCATCGAAGAATTTAAATGGTTCAAGAGTATCCCAAGGCCCACGGATATCATCAACCATCTACTCCGAGCATTTATTTTGGACTCCCTCCTTGTGTTGTCTAAATAAATCATAATTGAACCCGTTCAAATACTCCAACGCATTTTATACTATAACTTCATTCACTTAAAGTAATGATCGAGATGGACGATATGGAACTGCTTCAGCTGCAGTATTTTCTCGCCGTCGCCCGTATGCAGCATGTGACCAAAGCTGCAGGAAGTCTTCATCTTACTCAATTGACACTAAGCGCGTGGAGGAGGATCTAGGGGTCTCTCTATTTGATCGAACCGGAGAAAGTTGCGACTCAATGAGTCCGGAACACGTCACACTCGAATTGGCATAAGCCCTTGCCGAGTTCACCCGGTGGGCCGAACATAAGAACAGCGTCATCCACAGCCCTGTAAGCCCAACCAACAGGCCGCATACAACAAGGAGTTGCCCGGCCGTGCGGTGACAGCCCTGACTGCGCCGCCGGAAACCCGGTGCAAACTGGAATACGCCAACTCCCGCGGAGAGCGGAATGACGCTTAGAAGGAGAAGTGAGGCGTTAAGCCGCTTTGTCGAGCCTTCTTTTGCCGAGGCACGCCGGGGTCTTGATTTTCTGTGCAGACATTCGTTTGCGATCAGCCTATCTCAAGCCGCTCGCGCCAGAGAGAATATCCCATCCAAACCAAACTTATTCCCATCGGCACTGCAAAAAGCCGATCGTATGGGTGATGAACCAACGAAGACAATAAGAGGGGTAAAACGGTACTGAACACAAGCAATCCAGCCCCCCAACGCGATAGGATGCCGGCACGTATTACAGCGATTCCAAACAGTAGTCCGCCGAGTAAATACATGATTCCTGTCAGCATAAATACCTTTGCGATGGCCCCAAGGTTCACCTCGCTGACGGTCCCGATCACGATTCCCAAGATGCTCTCCTCAAGCTTCGGTGCATGGGTCGCCAACACCGGCGAGATAAAGGCTTCCACGAATTGAAAGGCCATGGTGAGCACATAGAATAGGCTTAGCAGGAGATAACCCGCCAAACCCAGCCAACCGGTTTCTTCCACTTGCCTAGCGTAGATTCCCGCAATGCCGATCAGGCCAAGGAAGCACATGGCGACGCCTAAACAGTGGACGATGGCCCACCGCCCAGTGGTGACTGACGAAAGAATATCGGCTGGATGGATCGTCTGAATGACGATGAACAGCATTCCAGATGCCATAGCTACTAAGCCGGAGCTGCGAATGAGCTGTTGGACTGTTATTGCAGCTCGCCGCTTGGCGTGCACGCTGCGACTGCCTTTCACTTTTGAAGTTTCTCGATTCGTGTTCATGTGTTTGGTCCCTCTTTACTCGAATAATTGTGATTCATGCTCGCGGAGCCACCCAGCCCGTTCGCCTGTTTGGGATGACTGACATAAGGGCAGGCCGAGATCGCGCACCTTTCTAAACAAGCCGTTTAATGGGGGTTGATCGGCTATCTGAACAATGAGGACAGTTGTTCCGTCGCTTTCATGGGTGAGGCTTAGCCAGTCAAACCAGCAGTGCCATCCGGCATCCAGATAGCCCTTGAGCTGAATTTCGTAGCGCTCAGGCTCGGGGTGTTCTTTCGTTAATTCTTGTGTTTCACTCATGCTTAACCTCCTTCATCGGCTTCAATGGCTACATCTTCACTGAAATTCATGCACTCCTTTCGTATTCCTAAGATACAGCTTCATTTGGTGAGCCGGCATCACCATATGTGGTGATTTTTATAGGAAGTTTTGCAAAAAAAAGCCCAAGCAATCCAGCTTAGGCTAAGTGGGAACGTATTAGAATCGCTATAACAAATCGAGCTCCTCAGCACGACGGACTGCCGCCCGGCGGCTGTTCACTTGAAGCTTGTCGTAAATATTCTTGGTATGAGTACGCAGGGTGTTGACGGATACCCTAAGCTCGCGAGCAATGTCCGGACCGCTCATGTCGGTTTCGAGAAGCCGAAGCACGCCGCGTTCACGTTCGCTCAGCGGCTCACTCAAAGGTTGAACCGGCCGCTTGCTCACAATTTGTTTACAGGGAGCTCCGCCTTCATCCTTGTAAAAGACTGACAGAAGTCGCCGGACATAGTTTGGGGTGATCCCCTTTTTCGCAGCCGCTTCCAGAAGAACCGCCATAGGCTGCCCTTCGCCCACGAAGCTTCGGACGTACCCCCTCGCCTCTGCCAGATTCAGGGCACGTTCCAGCGGTACAAGTGCCTCAGAAGTGTTGCCTTGCATATGGTGAGCGACGGCTTGGACGATTAGGATTTCGATTGCGCTTCCTGTCCTCCCACCTTCCACCGCTGCCTGAAGGAGACGCTCTAGAAGTCTCACGGCTTCAAGCATGAAGCGGCCCTCACGGTCGCTCATATTCCGGGCCAGGAGCACCCTGGCTAGGGTGATATGTTCGAATTCGCGTGGGTAGCTAAGGTCTTCATTGACGGACAGCCCCTGCTCCCGTGCCCAGTCGAGCGCTTCGCCCAGCCTGTCTTGCGTGATCCACACCCGTACCTTCAACGCCGAAACAGGACGCACATCCAGGAAAAAATCGCTCATATACAAGTGCTCAGCCTCCTGGAGCAACTCGAGCGCGCCGTTCCGATCTCCTAGGGCCTCCCGAATTCTGGCCATTGCGACGCGCCAACGGTAATTATATTGCGGGAACCCGGTGTGTTCGCCCTGCTCCTTGCTTCTCAGTAGAACCTGCTCAGCGGCATGCAGATCGTTATACTCACGGTAGAGCTCGCTCATACCCACATAAATGTCTCCCGTTCCCCGCAGATTAGGCTCGCCTTGATCCGCCGCAAGCTGCAAGCCCCGCTCATAAGTATGCATCGCCTCGCGGAGCCGGCCTTGCACTATCAATATTTCAGCCAGAGCGATCGCACCGTTGATCGCGTCAGATATAGCCCCGGCCTGCTGCACACTGGATAAGCCCTCGCCGAACATCCGACTCGCTTCCTCAAGCTCCCCATTCCTCCAGCATGCGAGTCCCAATAGCGCAATTGCGGCTCCATTAAGGAGTCGGTCGTCCTTATGCAAGAGGCTGAGCGCCAATCTTGCTTGCATAATAGCGGTGGGTACGTCGCTGAGAACCAAGGACAGTCCGGCTCGGTACACGGCAATCAAACCTGGGAGCCGGTGAAATTCCTCTTCGTCCATGACGACCTTCTGAGCCGGTTGGTTTTCCTGCCGCTCACGTATGTCTGCCGTTGTTTCCAGCCACTGTTCGGCGTCTCGCAGCCGGTCCTCAACGGTCTCTAATTCGCCGCCTGCCAGTAATGCCCCGGCATACCACACACTGAGCACAGGCCTGTAACGGACCAGCTCATCCGGGAGCGCCTTCATCCAGCCCAGCATCACAGCCTCTTGTCTGCTCCTTTTGAGAACCGAAATCGCCTTTTCAATCAGGTTCGCCGCTCGCGTAAAATCCTCGGCAGACAACGAGTGGCGGATCGCGTCGGCCACCGAGCCATGCTGCTCGAACCATGTACTCGCGCGCCGATGCAGCTCAGCTACGTGATCAGGTTGATCCGCCTTTAAATGCATAACAAGTACCTCTGCAAACAGTTGATGATAGCGATACCATTGGCGCCTGTCATCCAGCGGAATGACAAAGAAGTTGCCTTGCTCCAGATACTCTAATCGCAAGGCACCTCCCTCTTGACCGGTGACGGCATCGCAAAGCGAGCCATGCAGACTGTCGAGAATGGAAGTCTGAAGTAAGAAGTTCCGGACATAATCGGGCTGAAGCTGCAGGACCTCTTCGACCAGGTAGTCCACGATGTACCGATTATCTCCAGCGAATTCCCGAATAAACGCGGGTATATCCCCGCGCCCCTGCATCGAAAGCGCTGCAAGCTGAAGCCCTGTAATCCAGCCTTCGGTACGGGTCTCTAGCGCAGTAATTTCGCCCGGCGTCATATCCAGACCCATCACCTGGTTTAGGAACTCGGCCGCTTCCCCTGGCGAAAAGCGTAGATTGGCATTACGCAACTCGGTAAGATGGCCCCGTGCGCGTAACCGACTCAGCGGAAGTTGCGGATTTTCACGGGTTGCGATGACGAGGTGCATCTGCGGTGGGAGATGCTCGAGCAGGTAGAGGAGCCAATCATCGATTTGTTTGGCACTAATAACATGGTAGTCGTCAAGGACGAGAACGAATTTGTACGGGAGTGCTGAGATTTCATTGAGTAGAACCGTTAGAATCGATTCGGTTAACGGCGAGCTCGGGGATTGGAGTGCACGAACCACACCTTCTCCAATGTTCTCCTCAATCGTCTGCAGAGCAGCGACAAGGTAAGCCAGGAAGCGTACAGAATCGTTATCTCCTTCATCTAGCGACAGCCATGCGACGAGACGTTCACAATCGGTAACCCACTGGCTGATTAACGTAGTCTTACCAAAGCCGGCAGAGGCAGAGATAAGGGTCAGCTTACGGTCCAGGCCCTCATTCAGCTGCTCGATCAGGCGCGACCTTTGGACAACTCTAGTCCGTAACAAGGGCTTATACAGTTTCGTCGATAAAATTGTAATATTCATAGCGTCACACGCAAATCATTTATGTCTACCTCATCCAACATCATTGTTTAACCCATCCTATGCCTTTTTATATAACATTCAATTGTAGTCCAGCAGGAATAAGTGTTATTTCGACATCAAGGAAAATAATCCTTTTTACTCCGTTACATAACTCCCTCTATGGAGAAACGCTTTGCTCTTAAATGCTCTCGTTTTCTCATTTTTGACCTTCAATACTTTTAAGCAGATAACATATCAATGGTATGAAGTTGGATGACACAAATTCACCTACATAAAAAAAAAAAAGCTTGATTTCTCATGCTTTTTCGCTCTGGTTTATGTAGGCACATTTATATCATTGGACAACGGCTTTCCTGTCGCCGGAGCGGCTCATTGCCATAATAGCCCGGATTGAGCTTCACTGCTTGCTGTTTAGCACGGATTTGCTGGCAGCTCTTCCGCATCTCAGAAGCAAGGATATGCTAATCCCCGCGCGACTAGATTCTTAATAAAGACATGGTAAACGCTCGCTCGTTCGGTTTGTTTATAAGGACCGTATTCCCCTACCTCTTCGCGAACTGCTGTCGGGCCTTCATCCGGATAAATACCGCAATAGTTTAACGTATCCGAGCCATTTTCGCTTGCTTTTGTTTACTGCTTTTAGTACATTTTGGACATCCCTGTGTTACCCCTGAGTTCGCCTCCAGTATCTCTTTCACACACCGCGATTGGGCATTTGGTCTCGCAGGTGTTGCTGGAGCATTTGCGGCAACTCGGGCAGGGCGACTTGCCGAACGTGCTCTGGGACAGAGGACCACAGGCTTTGCGCTCGCTTTGTTATGGTATCTTTTCAATATACCATTATGCACTAGATATAGTAATATCTCCCTCGCAGAAAGATTATAATATACTTCGTTTATTATGCCCTTTAGCGTGACGCGGCTCCGTTGCACATCGGTGTTGTTATTTAGCTTCCCATTCAGTTAGTTCAACCAGAATCTGACAATCAGTGGTTCCGATAAAATAAAAAATCCGCATTTTCAGCGGAAGATTAATGGGTCTATATTCTTGTCACTCGACAATATATTGTTCTTTTCATTTTTTAAATAAGATTATTTTTAACACTCCACTTCTGCTGGCACAATTCCGGCAGCTTTTGGTATAGAGTTAGCTATTTATGGTCCTTAATTCCTGAAGATGTGCAGCGCCTTTTTTAGGATAGCTAGTTCTTCCTGCAGATCCTTCTTCTACCCTAAGTACTTTCAGGAGTTTATGGAAATGAGCAAAGTTTATAATTAAGAGTTATATGTTTATTATTTAGAGGCTTGTGAAACAAAATCAATCACTGCTTTTACAAACTCTTGGGGCATCTCCACATGGTTCAAATGCCCACCTTGTTCGAACATTACGAGCTGCGAAGCTGGGATTTTCTCATCCATCTCTTTGGCCCAACGCGGCCCGCAGTTAAAATCGTACTCTCCAACTAAAATCAGGGTTCTGGTTTGAATTGTTTCTAAGGTTGCACGAACATCCCACATATACGGCTTGCGATTCGGATCAACGGAGAAATCCATACTTGCTTGCCACTCGTCGATACCTTCCGTAAGTTTCCAATAGTTACCGAAGAAAGCAGGCATCAAGCGCCCCAAAACCTTCAATATGGCTTCTCTATCCTGCGCTTTTCCCGTAATCATGTCCATCCATGCTTGCTTTGCATCCTGAGCTTCCGGAAGATCCGCCCAACGCTGGGTGAAATTCTCGAGTTGTTGAACCTGCTCCATTCCAAGATCTTGATTCATACACGGAGCCGAGCTGTAGAGGATGAGGCCGCCGAGTTCGTCCGGATAATCAAGTGCATATTGTAAGCCTACGAAACCGCCATGCGAGTGACCTAGGAAAAATGGCTGTTGCGCTCCAATATGTTCTGCTACTTTATGAGCGAAGTAAGCGTATTTCGGCATCGTGTAGTTTCCGTCTGGAAGGTTATCGGAATTTCCTGTGCCTACTGCCTCCAAATAGATAACGGTCATGGATTTTTCTAGCAATGGCATACGCATATAGCCCCAATGAAAACCAGGGCCTCCTGCATGAACAAGACAAATCGGACCTTCTCCTGCAATATGATAAACTTGTCGTATACCATTAATGACGAGCTCGTGCATAACTGGTGTATCAATGGAGGCTTGAAAATTAGATGAAGTCATGTAAATTCTCTCTTTCAGTTCATTTTTAAAAACAAAATAGCCGTACGTATTTCATATTACATTTCTTTGTTTACACATCTTCGTATAGAAAGCACTGGACGCTTAAACACCTATACTTCGTGAAAATATTCGACCTTTGCTTATGACGAAACATTTAGCGAATATGCAGACATTGATGTACCGGTCAATAACTGCAACTCCCCAGCCTACCGCTTGATCCGGACTACTCAAAAATCATCGACCTGTAGCCTATTGTTTCCACTAGATAACCAATAGCCTCACAGGCCGATTACATTTTATTTTCGGTTATTGGCCGTAAAACTGCCATTTATTTGGGATATTATCTCTAAATTAAAGACCGGGATAAGTAATATGATACTTTTTGGAAACTGATAACAAATTTTGCATAGCCTCAGGAGTAGGTGGCTCTATATGAGCTTCCATCCCTTCAACATAAGGAACACCAAGTTCCTTCACAAAAGAATCAAATCCTGCAGGGTACGCGGTAACCAGAAACTTAGCTGTATCTGATTTTACTTTGAAAGTGTGTGGAATGCCGCGCGGTGCGAAAACATATTCTCCACTTTTCACCAAAATAGTCTCCGTACCTAGCGTCAACTCTATTTCTCCATCCAGAACGTAAAAAGATTCATCTTCTTTTTCATGCAAATGCAGTGGAGGTCCATCATCTTTCTTGACAGCACAATGCACGACGCAAAACTCTCCGTTCGTATCGTCCCCACTTACCAATATTGAATTTACGTCACTAAGAAATAGGAATGTATTTTTATTGTTATTATTTCTGTACATCACATTTGCTTTGCTTTGATTACTCATCTTTTGTAGGCTCCTTCTTAGTGAGAATTCTTGATGAATCTTAACTTGCTAACCGGCTGATAAGTTTATTATAGCTACTTGCCTTGTAAGGAGTTGTTCCCTTGGGCTATTCATTTTGATATATATAATTTTTCTTACCGCATAAACAAAAAGGCAAAACGAATTAGCAAGTTCCTCTATTGAAGAACCGAAAGCATATGATTCCGCCTAACGAAGACACCACAAGCACATGCTTTGCTTGCCCCGCGCATCCATAAGGTAGCCATCTACTTCATACACAATCACCGTTTTCCGGGAATGTCGACTTGATAGGTTTATGGCAAGCTTTGTCCGTAATATGTTTCGTCTGACATAGCAATAATGGTTATGTCAGAAAGATAATGGAGGTTTGAATCTCCTTTGCCAACTTATCACTGAACATCTGGTTTATCAGAAAAGTTACTCCCTGCATATTCAACCAAAAAGCCGCATGACGAATAAATTGATGTGCATTCCTCCTTATGATTAATTTGTAATAATATCAATGATAACGCTAGCGCGTGAGCTTGGTATATAACTTAATGAATGTATTTAGACGGGTTTACTTACACAGTGAAAGGAGAAGACCCGAATGGTCAACCAAGCTATTGATGATATTGATCTGAGGATTCTATATGCGCTCCTCGACAATGCGCTCCTTACCCACAAGGAGATTGGAGAGAGCGTCCACCTCACAGGGCAGGCGGTTGGTGCGCGAATTCGCAAATTGCAAGACTTCGGAGTTATCGATGGATATACGCTGCGTTGGAATCCTGAAAAGATCGGACTTAACATTCATGCCTTTCTAACCGTGTTCATTTATTCAAACCAATCTCATCAAGCCTTCCGGAGCTTCGTCCAGTTGACGGAGTCTGTGAAGGAAGTACATCGCGTAGGCGGAGAAGGATGCTATTGGTTGCGCATTCTAACAAACGGCAGTTCTGAGCTGAACAAGCTGTTGGAGGAAGTGCTGAGGTACGGCAACTATAAACTGAGTCTATCGATCGAACACGTCAAGTAGTCTAACTTTCTAGCCTCAGGTCCGTCGTACATAACTACGTTAGGGAATTTTTCAACTTCCTCAGAGTCATCATTCAACTATCCATTTCAAGGCAAACGCAAAAGACGCTGACGGCCTAAAACGAACGCGTTGTTGAGAGCTAGTCAACTTAATATTCATACATATTTGGAAGTATCCAGCCCTTTTACTTCAATGAAAAAGCAGCCGACCATTCTGGCCGGCTGCTCTAATGTTAGTATTTTCCACTACGTTTCCGTTAGCTCAACAACATTTGTCTACATATTGCTTACCCACAATGGCTTGTCCTCGCTAATTAATTGTGGAGTTAGTTCTCTAGGCCGTATACGGCAAAGGGTAATCTTTTATTGAAGTATTTGATTACTTTATCGGTTGAATCGGATTGCTCTTCAAAATATCTTCCACTTCTTGGTAGCCATCAGGGTAGGCAAAGTTATAGCGCGCCGGAAGTGCGAACACGTATTTGTCATTGCGCGCCAGTTCGCTTGGGCCGAAAGGCGCTGCGCCAATGTGGAATTTATCCTGCTGAAGCTCGTTCCATTGGTCGACAGTAAAGACAAAAATAGGGATATCCTGTCTAGGCTGTTCAGCGGTCCATTTGGGATGGCGGATACTGAGGCTCGCGCCGCTAACCTCATCGCCTTGCGCATCCCCTACAGAACGACCTTCCCATTTGTCCGTTACGATCGTGTACCCTTTCCAACTGTCGGGCAGCGTGAAACGGAAGCCATATTGGGTATTCTCATAGACGGTTTGGCCTACTTGACCCATTTGTCCCGTAATACTAATCTCCCGTTTGTCCTCGTCCCACTTTACATTAGCTCCAAGTGACTCAGAAACAACCCTCAAAGGAACATAGCTGGATCCATCTACGATCTGCAAATCCGCATTGACTATTTTCCCGTTTATAAATAATTTAATATCCGTTGCCGCATAAGCGCCAATAGCAACAGATGCTGCGATAACACCAGTAAGTCCAAGTGCAATTAATAATTTCTTCTTCAAGTAAATTCCTCCTCTTTTTGTTTCCCCATAATTTTTCTCTATTACTTACGTGAGTTTCTATCCCCTCGTTGAGCTTAGTTTTCGCTTACAGTACCTCAAACGCATGATTGGTTGAAATTGTTGCAAAAAATTTTTATCCATCGCATTAGTCTATTGTTAGTTGTCACCATGAAGCAAATTCATAAAGTCTTCTAACTCTTAAACCTTTCGTCGCAACACATATATTACCTTTTTCCCCTAATTTACAGATCATTATGCTGCCCTTTAGCTTATAACTTAAAGAATTTGAGCAGCTACCGCCAGGTAAATTGCTCAATAATATGTTGAACTAACGTTCGCCGTCCCTCAGTATTAAGGATTTATCTCACGTAAACTCACTCATTCGCAGGATTTCATTCATCACTTTGGAATACAGCGGCCGTAAGGATATTAAGTTGCAGCGAACGTAAAGTTAACCTTTTTGGTCATACGGGAACAGAGGAACATATGGAATATTTCCCCATATCATACTCTACTGCACGCATACTCCACAATTCCCTCGGAGATTGACCATCTCAAGGCTCTACGGGTCGTCGCCCCAACATTCCTTCGTTACACCTATCCAAGGTGTGGAGACCGATAGCGTTTAGCGGATGGGTCTGTGCCCTTTTGGAGAACGAACTCGGTCCTCCGTACTTTCTTTGTTTGAAGTCCTGCGAATGAATCAATTTACGTTAGTTCAAAAATGTTAGGCAGCTTGAGTATACGGAATGACTTTTTTTTCAGGAGTAAATGACTCCTCGGAATGCACCATGCCAACTAAGATTCGTGCCAGTTTTCCAAGCAATTTAAATATCGACTTCTGCTTACTCATATGTTTAACTTGGACATTATTCTCATATATTTGCTTAAATACAGGATTTGTTCCCACTAATGTTAAGGTGGCTAGATATAAATATTTTCGAAGAGTGGAATCTCCTCGTTTGGAGACTATGATCTGGCCTTTACGCTTTCCAGACATGCTCTCTGCCAAATTTAAGCCGGCTTTTCGAAGGAACTGACGACCGTGAACGTACTGTGTCAGATCACCGGCACTAGCCAGAATTGCTGCAATATAGATCGTGCCCAAACCTTTAATGGAACGAAGCTGGCTAGCAATCGGGATCTCACCAAGTAAAGCCGCGATTTCTTGTGCTATTTGGTTCAATATACTGTCAATGCGCTCGTACTCTTCTAGTAAGCGATTCAGATCCTGTTTGGCCTCATACAACGCTACTGTCTCCCCAAAACTTTGAACCGCTCTAGAGAGTAATTCAGCTGCCTTCTGAATACCTGTGGAGCCACCAGCTCGTTTCATATATTTTCGCCATCCTGTAATAACTTCTGACGTAGATTGATCTTTTAAATCCAACGGAGTCGGAAACTCTTTAAGTGTAGATATGGAGCGTGGACAGGTCCAATCTTTAAACACAGAAGCATACTCATGGAAGCGTACATCCAGCCAGCAGATGATCCGATTCTGCATCTGAACACTATTTGTGACCCAAAATTCCCGATCATTCATTAGGGTCCGTAGCCTTTGAAAATGAGTCGCTTGCCGAATGTATTCATAATAATAGCCACGACTAACAACATCTGCAATAACAAGGGCATCCTTCGGATCACTCTTGGAAGGACAATTATCTCGGTTCTCCTTATTTCGTTTCGTCGTTGCTGGATTAACTAAAACGACGTTTAGGCCTTTCTGAGCAAGCCTGTTAGCTAAACTGTACCAGTAGTGTCCCGTTGGCTCCATGCCAATTATAATATCCTTCAGTCGATGTTTTTGTTGCAAACCTTCCATTCAACGCTGTAATTTCTCAAATCCCTGGATAGTGTTTTTGAATGATAGATGCTGGATTGTAAGGACAATTACTCGATAATTTGTAGCTTGAGTTACTTGAGTTTCTTTTGCCATATCAATGCTCACAACTAGATGTGAAGTAGTAATTCGTTCGATACGTTGATTTTGTCCGTCTGATTGCTTGAACTTCATTATTAGAGCGCCTCCTTGATGGTGTTGGTTATCTACCCGTCGACAAGACCATCATACCGAGGCGCTCCTTTTTTGACAAAGCCCATTTCTTAGGCTATACAGGAATGTTTAGCTTAACGCTTCTGCCTTATTTTTCTCCTTCGCCGTCATCTCAACCAACCTTGAATATACCCATACTTTATCACACTTCAACTAAGATAACTCCCAACTCCCGTATGCATAATGAAGGGCCGCCAGATTGGCAGCCCACATGATATTATGCTCTTTCCCATTAGGAAATTTAACGATCAGAATTGATCATATAATAAAGATTTCGAGTTACTTCCCAGTTACAGGATTTGTATTAGGATCCCAGTTTGCGAGAGGGTCCATACGGAATCTGGTTAGAACCAAACTGTTAATTTTCCAGACACCATTCACACGCTTATATGTTTCGCGATATGAACCATACCCATCATGCCCTGGTGGAGCGTCCTTCGTGGCAGGGTAGGTCAACATATCCTCCATTGCCCAGATTCCCTTCGCGTTATCCATATCGATCAAATCAATCTCGGGCATATGTCCGTGGTGAACCGTAGGCGCCGCACCGATGACAGCTCCCGCCCCATTGGCGAATGCTTCCCCGCCGGTAAATACATTGCCATCGATTTCAATTTTGGCATCAGGTGTAAAAAGCTCGGCAAATTCCGACCATTTTTTTTCATCGATAAAACGGAAATAACGGGCCTTCAATTCTTTGATCTCTTCAACGTCTTCTAATTTATGATATCTCTGTTCAAGTTCAGTGATTTGCACTGCTTGCTGGTCTTGAGCTGCTTGCTGTGCCTGATTATTTTGATCCGTGCATCCCGAAATAATAATAGTTAAAATAACTAACCCCAAAATCAAACTTGTTTGAAACATTTTTCTCTTCAACATATCGTCACGTCCTTTGTTTATATACTAATTAAATTGTTTGTTCATGGTTATGGCTTTACGGACGTTACAGAATCCATTCGGATACTTGTTCCATCGTTCTTCTTGTTTTATCACGCGGTTCTTTTGCCCGATAACCGAAAGCGACCATAACGCTTACTTCATAATCGTCGTCTCCGAGCAATCCTCGTTTTGCTAAAATTTCGTTGACTCTATCAGGAACGAAGCCTTCGATTGGACAAGAATCGATTCCGATCATCGCCGCGGAAGTCATCATATTCCCTAGTGCGATATAGGTTTGCTTAGAAGCCCAAGCTGTTCTCGCTTGTTCGTTATCGAGGTGGAACGAATCGAAGAAATCGTGCCATGCTCCCACGTTGTTTCGCACCATTTCAGGGGGATATTTTTTAACTTTTGTCAGCTGTTCATAAATATAAGGGGATTCCGGGATAAGTCCTTTACGAGCAAGAATAACGACCATGTGACTCGCGGTTGGCAGTTGATTGTACGCGCCGTAAGCGAATGGCCGAAGCTCTTCCCTAAGTTCCGGATTTTGAACGACTAGAAATTTCCACGCCTCCAGACCGTTGGAGCTAGGCGATAATCTCCCTGTTTCAAGGATAAACCGGAAATCGTCTTCGGATATTTTTTGGGTTGGGTCAAATGCTTTCGTTGCGTGTCTAAAATGATAGGCTTCCAGCACTTCTTTTTTTGTTGCGCTCGTATTCATGTCGGTTCCTCCTTGGTGTGGTTAACAATTTTTTAAGCTTGCTGCAACGCTGCCTTTTTTTTTCTCAAGCTGAGTAAGGCCAAGAGCAAAGCGAATAATGCAAAGCATCGTCCAACGACTAATGCTGTTTGAAAACCCGACAGCATCGCTTCGTTGGACGATGCATCGGTTGCCGAAGCCGTCACCGAGCTCGCGACCGTAGCCAGAATAGACAATCCGAGGCTGCCTCCTAGTTGTAAGAACGTATTTACGATACCGCCTGCCACGCCATGCTCCTCAAGTCGCACATCCCTTACGGAACCAACGATGATAGCCGTAAATCCGGCTGCTGTCGAGAGACCTAATAGAATGAAGACCGGTAAAATAAATGCAGCATAGACGCTGTCCATGGACATGGTGCTTAACCAGAACAAGCCGAGTGCATTAACGAGCTGCGAAACAATCAACAACATTTTCGCTCCGAATATACGCATGAAGTAAGGCGTGATTTGCGTAGCTAGAACGGACGATAAACCGAGCGGTAGAAAAGCCAAGCCCGTTATTAAAGAAGAATAGCCAAGCGCATGGAAATACAAAGTTGAGAAATAAATAAATGCGGTCATGAAAGAATACATTAAGAATCCGATAATATTCGATGATACTAGCGAACCGATACGGAACAACCGGAGCGGCATGAGCGGGTTTTTGGCGTATTTCTCGATGAAAACGAATCCGACCAGAATAAGCGCTCCGACAATTAAGGTTACGATTTTCGTGGTCGACCAACTGCCATCGACATCAGGCATGGATAACCCGTATACGAGAATGAATATGCCTAACAGCACGGCAATTGCGCCGGGCAAATCAATGGATTGCTTGATCTTTTGCTCCATCGGCCGTTCTTTAACAAACACTAACCCGATTATGATCGCAATCCCGAGCGGGACGTTCAAGAAAAATAAGGATCGCCAACCGAGCGAGTCCGTCAGCAGCCCGCCAACGATTGATCCCGCCGCGAAACCGCCAGAACCCAACGCGCCCAAAATGGCAAAAGCTTTATTTCATGAATTTCTCCCGCTTTCTGGATGTTTGCCGGAAAGGAGAAATATTCTCTCCTCTCCGGTTGCATCTTACTCGTTATGTTTTAATGAAATATAGTGTTCGTTTCATTCACTTTTTGCTCGACTCCGGTACGGGAAGCCGTCATGATCGTGTCATATAACCGGTGGCGTTTGAGAGCATGAGCGAAGTCCGGCGTTTCATTCGTGCCTTCGCGAAGATCTTTAGCCAAGCTCGCGTAAAATTTCCCGATGTTGCTTGATCTTGCCGGCCCTTCGGGAATCGATTTGATATCTTCGGTGTATTGGCTTGGAATGACGATCTCGCCGAGCGTTTTGTCTTCACCTTTGCCGCCCCTCAATTTCAGCTCGGTATTTTGCATATTTCCGTTAAAATCAGCGGTGATGACAAGCTCGCCGTCCGTGCCGATAATCTCCCAACGCAAGTCGAAGTCCCGCGAAGTTCCGCTGCGGTATAAGGTTGTCGCCAATACGCCACTTTCAAGCGTGCCGATAATGGCCATGTGATCCGGAGCCGTCACTTTGAGTGTCGTCCCATTATCTGTGATTTGAACTTCAGGGTGACGGACTTCAAGCTTCGCGGACACGTTATCGTAATCGCCGAGCACGTAATTCAGCCCGTCGATCGCGTGAAGTCCTGCGGACGCCAACATGGTCGCGCCGGCGTTCACGTCGTACGTATAAGCGAATTTTTGGATCGTGACGGGTTCCCAGATCAAGGCCGTACCGGATAATGTAGTTGCGAGTACGTTGCCGATATAGCCTTGAGTGATCAAATCGCGGGCGTGTTGGATTGCCGGAGAGTAACGCGCCTGCAAGCCGATAAACGTCCGAACGCCAGCCTCCTTAGCACGGTCCGCCAAGTCTTGCGCCTGTTCCGTGGACATGCCAAGCGGCCATTCGCTGTATACCATTTTGCCTGCTTCAATAGCAGCTCGAGCGATATCGTAATGGTATTGCACATTAATAGCAATCACTTGCTGAATCAAATCCTGGTAACTATCGAATCCAGGAACACCGAACGCTTCGGCAGCCGCATCCGCGGATTCGCGGTTGCTCGTGCTCACCGCAACCAGTTGGAAGTCAGGCAAGGCTTGAACCGCCGGGATGTGCGCTGCGACAGCCCACCCTGGGTTGGACGGACTTGCTCCGATAATACCTACACCGATTTTCTTATGATTGGCTTGCTGTTGATGATTGGACATTTTAGTTCCTCCTCTAATCTAATTGGCAATCGCGAATCTCGGACTCTATTTCCTAACGATATTGATCCACCTGTACAAGATGGATAAGATATGTTCTAATAAGAGTTATTCGAGCTCGTTAGTGGACTGCGGTCCGCTTGTTAAACAATATAACCGGATCACGGTCCGGTTGTCAAATGGATAATATTAAAAAACGGGGGAAATATAATGTTGGAGAAAAACCTTCGCAAAGATGCGGAAAAACGCAGACAAGTCATTTTAGAAAAGGCAGCTGCTTTATTCGCCGAATATGGGGTCGAGCATGTCAGCATGCGTCAGATCGCCCGAGAAGCTGGAGTCGGTCAAGGCACACTTTACCGAAGCTATAACAACAAAGGGGAATTGTGCTGGGATCTCATCGGTGAAAGCTGCATCCAGAACTACGATCGGATCCAATCGTTTTTAGGAGACCATACTTCCAGCCCAATTAAAGATCGTTTGGAAACCGTACTTCTGTATCATTTGGAGTCACTTGAGACGCATTCTCCCGTTCTTGCAGCCATCCAGGCGAACAGTGGCGGTGATGAGCAGCAAAACGTCCCTTTCTATTCAGAGCATTACGAATCCATTCATTCCGTTATCGTCCAATTATTGAACGAAGTCGCGAAGAATACCGAGAACCTCGACCTCGATCCTGTTTTTACGGCGGATGCCATTATGGCGATATTGCGTCCTGATGTTTATATTTTCCAAAGACAGCATCGCGGTTATTCACCAGAAGAGATTAAAAACAAGCTCTTTCACGTGTTTATTGAGCCGCTATTCCATAAGTGATGAACATGGTATTGCATTAAAAACGCAAAAAAACAGCCAGCTACGCAAAGTAGGTGGCTGTTCTATGTCTGAAACATTGGTTGCTGCCTACTCATGAGTTGCTTCAGCATTAAGAATGAGTAAAAGTAGTAAAGAGATTAATTGCAGCTAAGATAATTATTTTAAAGAAAAAACTTTACTTTCCCTCTCTCGAAGTTTTTGTATTATCTTTACTTTAATGAAAACAGGGAGCAGATTGCCGCGGCAATCTGCTCCCTGTTTATTCTGCTATATAGTTCCCAGTTGAAATACACCCCTTTTTTATTCCACAATGCTGCCCGTTAGTGCAGCGAAGATGTGCCGTTCGGCATCCCTTTCGATGTTTTAACTATCGTGCCCGTCAATAGCTTTTGTTATCTTTCAAAACTAGTGATTGATTTGAATATTCACCATCAATTTATTTAATCCATCCATTGAGACATATAAGTACGGAACAGTTAAGTTGAAGAAAAAACATTGTATGCTTTCCATAATAGTACAAGATGTGATTCGCATAATGTTTTATAACAGATAATTTTATAATGGTGACGCCATTTTATTGCTTGTTTTTTTATTCCTAACTGTATGAGTAATTTACTATAAAAGGGGCTGGTTGTTTTGCGTAAAAATAAGAACATGCCTCTAATCATTTTATTGTGTATCTCCTTATTAATAGTTCTTATTGTGAACGCTATCCTTAATATAAAAATATACATTGTGTATATCACAGGTCTCGGTCCTTTATTAATTATAGGACTAATAATTTTAACTATTATGATTCTTTACCTCAAAGGTAATAAATAACGAAGATTTTATCTATCCTCCCCGTTAGTTGAGAAATGACACTCTCTCCACTGGCCAATTAATAAATCTCCGACCTGGAGCCGTCGGGAATGAGATCAAATTCTTGTCAAAATCTAGAATGAGATCAAGTTCTTGTCAAAATCAGGAATGGTATCAAGTTCTTGTCATTGGGTTTTGACAAGAACTTGATACCATAAAATAAAAAAGCCGCGATTTACGCGGCAATTAATGAGATAATGTTTTTGTCACCCGACACCACTGCATGTTGTTTAATAAAATCAGGGAACAGCTGCCGCGTGCGGCAAACTGCTCCCCGTTAGTTTTATGTTTGCTGACCTAATCACTGTTACTCCAAGTCAATATTCCTTCATCTTCATCAAATCTATTAATAAAAGCTTTATCAATCGTTTCAATATCAATAATTACATTGAGCCACGCTTCCATTGAGTCATCCAGTTTTTCTCTATCTATTGACAGAAATTTCCCTACTTTGTTAGTTCGAAAAAAATCGTCTAAAAAATTTGCATCTTCTATCGTTAACTTTGTTTTATTTAAGCAAAAATTAGACAGGTCTTTCAAAAGTTGCTTTGTGTCATCATCAAGTATTGTAAGTATTCCTTCTACTGAAGGTTGCAAACAAGAATAGCCGCCGACCTGGTTATAGTAAAAAACTCCAGACTTAGTTTTTATAATAAGTGCAAGCTGTTCCAAACCATATAAACAGACTTTACGATTTTTCTGCATGAGAGTAACCTCGTTTCATATCTTCATCTAGTTACCATTATACTACCATAATTAGCATACACTTTGATGCAAGCCTATCCGTTGTTTTAATGAAAACAGGTAGTAGTTGCGACGGCAATCTACTCCCTGTTTATTGTGCTAACGTTCTTCGTTAGTTCAAAGATCCAAGAAGTGCTTACATTTTATTGAATTTATCAATACTATTAAGAATTGATTTATCTAAGGAAGTAAAATGATTGCCCTCCATTAAAAATTCTTCTTGATCTGGTGCTGCACCGTAAAAGGAATTCTCCAGCCGAAATAACATCGTTAACTTCACCAAAAAAAAATTCAAAGTTTCCCGAATTTCCGTTCTCCATTCTTAACATTGGGGCTAAAACTATATATCCTGCGTCTTGAAATTTTTTTGCATCGATCCAATCATCTATTCCGAAAGCAAATCCTCCTGAACATATACAACAGCTGGGTGTTGCTTGCTATCCCCAGGCACATTAGATAACCAAGCTTTAAGGGTTAAATTTCCTGAATTATATTTAATTTCCGAAACCCCTTTAGGAGGTGGATCATTGGTACATCCTGAGGTGACGGCCCCTTCTTAATAAGTTTTGTCTGGAAATTTGACCTGCTTTTCTCTAAACCATTTAAATTATCATTGTTACCTTTATGTTCTGATGAGCATGAATCTACTTCACTATGCTGCCCGTTACTTCACTATGCTGCCCGTTAGTTTAACGCTGCCGTGTGAGTCTAATACTTTTTTTCTCAGTCTACATCTTTATTTTCTTAGTCTATAACTTTATTTCTCAGTCTAAAACTTTATTTTCTTTCGACAGCTGACAGGATTCAACTGCTTTCTACAAGCGATAGATTCTATAATTACACTTGGGATGAGTCGAGTCCTACTACTATTATTGGGGTGACTAAATATGACCGACACCGCAACTTGGGGCAGACTACAGAACTTACTAAAAGATGAAGGTTATCTCCATCCAGAAGATGTACGTGTTATTCGAAATGAACAGGATATATCTCCATCATTAAAGACTGCGATCGATGCTGCCGGCATCCATTTGGAAACGGACACTTCTGGCAACCCAATCTTACTTGTACTTGAAGTGGAACAATTAGAGAACAACGTTCGACTCGCTAGAAAACCGTTTTGCAACTCTGTACAACATACAAGCGGGATGCACGTTTTAGTTTTTGGTCCTTCTAAAGGCCGCTGGAAGAAAAGCAACTTAATTGTCACGATTAACACAATAGGCTGCCAGTGGGTTGGTCCTATTTCAAAAACGCCGTATGATCTCATTAAAAAAGCTTTTGATGATTGGCAAAGCATCTCCTCCAATATTACGTTTACTCACGTTGCCCTTACTGCTGCAGCAGCTCAAATCGCTGACATTAAGGTGTACTTCACAAACAACGATGGAACTATTAATAATAAATTTGGCACTGTTGGAGGAACTGTTGCCAGTGGAGGATTTCCTGATTCGAGTGATGAGCGTGGCCTCCTTCGGTTTGATTCCACCGATTTGTGGTCTGATGTTTATCGACCATTGCTAAATCATAACAATCTATATAATGTAGCCCTTCATGAACTCGGTCATGTATTAGGACTTTCTCATTCTAAATCCCAATCATCGATTATGTATCCAACTATAGACACTACAGCTATCGGGATCGACCCCTTTTCAATTGAGTCTCTTCGTATGATGTATGGGTGGAAAAGGCAGCCTCCTTTGACCGATCGCGGTACAAGTGATGCCCCCGCCCTGGTTTCGTATTTCGAAAGCCGCATAGACGGCACTGGTTCGGAGTTCGTAAAAATGGTATGGAAAGGTATTGGAGATGACCACACCATTTACGAATCAGATTTGGTTGGTGGATGGTCTCCGCAGCGTGTTATTCCTGGTATAGGATCTTCACATAGTCCAGCAATCACAGAACATCTACCACTTGGAGATACAGCGAGTATCCCGGTGATGGCCTGGAGAGGAATTGGAAGTGATAATAGCATCTTTTGGTCTGTATTTTGGAATAATCAATGGACACCTCAGACTAGGTACGCTGTTGGAACGAGTACACGCCCTACTCTCGCTTCTGTGAACGGGAAGGTCTATATTGCTTGGAAAGGTTTAGGTACCGACTATCGAATTTTCTGGGCGAAATTAAACGCGTGGACTAATTTTGGTGAACAGCAAGAGATTGGGGGTAGAGGTACAACAGATTCACCTGCCCTTGTTGGAATGGACACAAAACTGTATATGTTCTGGAAGGGTCTCCCCGGTGATTCTCATATTTACTGGGCTATGAATGACTTAAATGGAAGCGGCTTGTGGAGTGAGCAAAAAGCGATCAAGTACTATACTCCCACAACCACTGGAGGTAGAAATGAATTCATAGGTACATCAGGAGGGATATCTGCGGTACGTTATGGAAAAAACATTCTCCTAGCTTGGAAAGGAATCGAAGATGATTTAGCTATTTATGTGTCAATCATGGATACATCATCAAATGAATTCGGTGGACAAATCCAGCTAGAGTTCGGTTTTGGAACCTCTACTTCCCTTCGATTATAAATTCGCTAATCGCTTGGAGAGGCACTGGTGACGATAACAACATTTGGTGGGCTAGATTACAAAAATAATAAGAAAGATTTCTTTTCGTATAGGCATAAGAAAACTGCTCTTCTGAGATATGTGCGAAAATCCAACAATTTTGTTTTCCCTGTTTTCTTAGTAACGTACATTGCTTTGTCTGCTTTCTTAATTAATGTATCCGTTGTATCCCCTTCTTCAATTGACGCATATCCCATACTTGCCGTAACAATTGTTTCGGCCTTTATATCTTGCTTCCGTCAGCTTGAAGGGATTACCCTAACATAACCGAGAAACCGTCGTTAAACGACTTGTAAGTGCCGTTAACCAGATTCACCGCTGGGTAGACAATGTCTTCCTGAACTGAGACAAGTCTTTAAGATCTTAACTTGTAAGGGTTCATTGTTAACCCTAAGGCTTTTTCCGCTCCCGACTGACCCTTGTAAACTAAGTCCTGACGATGTCATTAAAGGATGGCAGAAATCAATGAAGCGGCATTCTGGTGTGCGTAGAGCTCATCTGCTCATCGATCTTGCCAAGCAACACATGCTTACAATTCCGATAAATGACAAGAATCTGTTCCGATTTCCCCCCACACAAAAAAAATGCGCGCGCCCCCAGCGGCACACGCATCATCGTCGACTACAATCTTCTTGAACTCCTTTGTATAATGCTTCAATAGTTATTAATTCTCCCTCATTAAAAGTTACATATTTGGAACTCTATCCTCTCCCATTATTTCAAAGATAACAGCTTGTTTTCTGAGAAAGGCAGCCGTCGTCACATGGCCGGCTGCCGCGATATTACCTCCCCCCTCTCTCAAATACCATTTAACTCGTCCACCTTCCACTCAAGTTTTCGCATGTATTCAATCATTTCTTGCAGTGTAGAATTTGTAAAAAATCCAGGTACCGCTAGTGCTGCTGTACATAAAAATAGCAAAATTCAGAAACTAGGCGATTCTACTGTTATAACAGCGTTTTCGTGGTTCTCTGGCGGTGTTATGAGGATGTCTTTCGAATTCGAGATAAAACGAAAAACCGCAATTATAAGACTTTTTAGCATGAACGCCATCTCCGTTAGTTTCCAGCGTAATACTAATAGTTCCGACATTTATAGTCACTACTGGAGGCGTGTTAAGTTCCGTAGATGCTCTACCCAGTTATCCTTGAACAATCTGGCAGCCTACTCACCCATCCTGACCATTGTCGTTAATATATGATCCTATTGTTCTACGAGCGGCTTAAACGGCTTAAATAGCGCGTTCAGGAAGCTTATAGGACCGGGAGTATTAGGTAAATCGAACATGGACAGCAGCAAGACAGCCAACAAAATTGCCGCAAAAGCGACTTTATCTTTCACCGGCTTTTGCTTCAACTTGGGCCATTCCAGCAATACGATGCAGAACGAAGCCGAGGCAACAGGAATGAAAACGGACCACTTCATTGTTTTTGGACCTCTTCCTTTGTAAGTCCCCCAGGCCAATTGACTAGTCCCGGTCTGTTAATATGTGCGTCAACCACCGCATTTACCTCGATATGAGCAAACATCTCATCCCATTCTTCCTTTACTTCTTCCCATTGTTTCGGGTATTTTCGATAAAAAACATTGGCGAAATCGAATATGTCCGTTTTGAATCTCTTCTGAACATCCTGCACCGAGGATTCTATCCGGTCTTTTACTTCCTCCTCGAAACGATGGTTTAACTCTTCCAAAATAGCCGGCTCCAGCGGATTCAGCTTTGACCCGTTTTGAACGATATCCCCGCTTGTTTTTACTTTCATTGTCATTTTCCATTTTCCGTTTTTTAATGAGGGGAGAAGTTTCACCTGCGCTTTTACAGGTGTAAGTGAGATCAGTGCGTCGGTATTTTGAAGTTTGAACGTAATCGTATATTTTTCAATTAGATTTTTTATCCACAGAAGTCCGCGGGTTTCTATTTCCGATATTTCACCGATCATCTTACTGTTCTTAAAGATAGCTGTTCCCTTGATGTAGGGGATCGTTTGCGTAGGCTCCTTTGGATCGACTGGAGGTAAAATATAGACAAGCGGAAGCGCTACCGCTTTGGACCTCGACTTTAACATGATGCTAAGCTGCTCGACAGTAACCGCATAGCTTATAGGCATTTTTGCCAGTTCACGAATAACCTCTGACGAACTTCTTTCCAACGGCGGAATCATCCGAAGGGCTTCGGAAGCTTTCCCTTTCGCTACAAATACATAAGCGCGTTCCCTGATTTGCGGTTGTCTCACTAGATAATCGGAATGTTCCTTAAGGCCCGCTTTTGCAAGCGAATCACTGAAAATAATGACTTTACATTGCCCCCAGAATAGCTTTCGCGGGAGAATCTGTTGAAGGTTGGCTAGTGTATTCGCGATATCGATTCCTTTCGCCATGCGTATAGTTGTGCGTCTGCCTCCTCCACCGCTTGTTAATATACCACCGGCTAGATTTTGCGGAATAATAAACTGGATCGTTATTCTAACCTGCTTATCCTCTTCTGAATCGATGGCCATAGCCGTGATAATGGCTAAGTCGTTAAGTTCTGTTCGATCCCAACATCCGGTAATCGGAAGTATAAGGATGAGGAGGAGCAGGCTGTTCATCAGTCGCTTACTCATTTGACAAGCCCCTCCTCCTGCCTTTACGAATGAGGGCAATGCTCAGCAGGAAAAGCGGTATCGCCAGAAACACTAAAAAAAGCTCGAAAGGTGCCACGAGTTTATTATGATTCGCTAATACAGGGAAATTCGGTATGTCCCAGTAACAGAACAAAAAAACTAAGATAGCTAAAGGTAAAACGGTAGGACGATAATCCGACGACTTACACATATGTGCATAGGAGATCACACCGACATAAAAAAAGACTGAAATTTTTACAAAATTGCCTAATACCCACATCGCAAGCAGTACTGACTCTAAATTTTCAAAAAAATCGGCTAGGCTAATATATCGCATTGCGATTAATATGGGGTAAATTTTATTAGGAAGATCAGGACCAAGCAAAAATAAGGTTATCAGATTGACGTAAGTCATACTGATCACAACCACAATAAGTGAGATGATACTCCATTTCTTTACTTTCTCCACCTGGCTTGCACTAGGCAGAAAATAAGAAATAATAAAAAATTCGGCAAGCCAACCTTGTGGAGTTAATGAACCTTTTAATACAGGAACTGCCCCGTTGCTGAAAATCGGGTATATGTTTTTGATATCCAAATCGGGTGCAAGGAAAGCTAGAAAGAACAAAGGCAAAATAAATAGATACGTGCATATTACGGCGCATCTTGCGATCACTTCCACTCCACCCCTTACGGCAAATGCAGAAAGCAGCAAGATGGTCCCTATAATGATGGCTAATGGTGTGCTAAATAGAAAGTTGCCAGATACAAATTCAGCATATTGCCGCAGAATCATGCCTGTAGAGGACATGAAATAAAGAAAATAGCATAAGCCGATCAGTTTGCCAAGCCAAATACCAACAATTTGTTCGCTATATTGAGAAATCGTCATCTTTGGATAAAGCTTATGAAGCCCAACTGCCAAAAAGATCGAAACCATTCCAGGAATAATGGCGATGAAGCTGGTCATCCACAAATCATTCTTGGCATACTGTGCGGTTATCGTCGGTAAAGCCAGAAAGCCTGTAGCCAGAATAACTGGATGCATGATGAGCGCTATTTGGAAAGGGGAAATTTTTTCTGTCTTTAACATAAATAGCCTCCTCATCTATGGATTGATACTGCCATCATGCTCGGGACCCGGCTTTTGATCACTTGCACTGCGGAACTTGTTATACTCACCTGTAAATTGAGGTCGGCTATCCATTTTCCACCACGGTGCGCGTATTAAAACATCTTTAAGTTCCTTGGAATTGGATGACGAAATGACAGATAAATACGAAGCTCCGAAGGAACGAAGGCTGCTCAAATGAATCAACATGGCTATAAAGCCTAGCATTACACCAAGCAGGCCTAAAGTCCCTGCCAGAAAGATCATTGGAAATCGCAACAGCCGAATGGTAATGCCCAATACATACCTTGGAATAATAAAAGACGCAATACCGGTTACCGCTACGACGATGACCATGGGTGCTGAGACAAGCCCTGCCTGAACCGCGGCTTGACCGATGACAAGAGCACCGACAATGCTGACTGCTGAGCCCACTTGCTTGGTAAGCCGGGTACCTGCCTCACGCAGCGCTTCGAAAGTGACCTCCATGATAAGCGCCTCAACGAATGCTGGGAAAGGAACAGACTCCCTTGAGCTCGACATACTGTAGATCAAATTGCCGGGGATCATCTCCTGATGAAAGGTAAGCACAGCCACATATAAGGATGGAAGAAATAAAGAAATAAAAAAAAATGTATATCGCAGCCAGCGGATTGCCGTCCCGCTCCAAAACCGTTGATAGTAATCCTCCGCGGATTGCAGTAAGGATGGAAACGTTGTAGGTGCAATCAAAGCATTTGGCGTTCCCTCCGTTAAAATCGCAACACGCCCTTCGAGCAAGCCTGCACAGGTAACGTCCGGTCGTTCTGTTGAAAGCAGCTGTGGAAAAGGAGAATACGGATTGTCTTCAATCAATTCCTCGATATACCCGCTCTCCAAGATTCCGTCTATCTGAATGCGAGACAGCCGATTGGTGACTTCCTGAATAAGCGTTTCGTCAGTGAGGCTTTCAATATAGACGATCGCTACCTTTGTCTTGGTGTACTCTCCGATTTTTAGCATTTGAATCTTGAGCAGCGGACTTTTAATGATACGACGGATTTGCGATAAATTCGTTAACAGCGTTTCGGTAAAGCCTTCTCGTGAGCCGCGGATCATGATCTCAGAATTCGGTTCCTCGATACCACGCTGCTCCCATTTATTTAACCCTAGTGAAATTCCGACTGTTTCGTTATGGCAAAGCAAAATTGGAAGCCCGGTCGAAATAGCTTCTATGCACTGCTCGAACGTTTCGACGGAACTGGTCTGGGCTACGAAAATTTTTCTCTCCTTTATCTGCTTTACAGTAACAGTTTCCGTTTCACCGAGCTGCATGAGAGGGGCTATTACCATTTCTTCGATACCGCTTGAATTCGCCAATCCTTCGATGTAGATAAGTGCCATCTTTGAGTCGGCGCTAATGACAAAAGTTCGGAATACAACATCGGCACATTTCGAATAAATCGACTGAAATACTTGCAGGTTGTCGCTCAGATCTGGAAACAACGAGTGCTGCTGAGTCGGGAGAGATTCTCCCAGATGTTCCTCTCCAGCCCTTTTCTGCATGAGTCTCTTGAAATTTCTAATCATGGACTACTTTCCTTCCGAGGAAATCTCTCCCAATGTTGTCTAACCTCTAGGTTTCTTAATTTGATGCGTTTTTATGCAAAAATGAGGCTATCGCTTGAATATTTTTGTGACTTTACGATAACCTCTAAACGTGATCAATTTTTGAAGTAATCGAAATGAAAGACCAAAAAGCACAAGGCAAATGGCCATCAAAGATATTACTTGGATGGCTCTTTCATTATTCTTGATCCCAATACGAGATTAATCGGTAGATCATGATTGCGGTTTCCTCACGGCTCAACGTTTTGGACGGGCGGAAAGTACCGTCCTCATAGCCGTCCAGGAAGCCGACGCCGACCTGACGAATCTGCTCGACGTAATCCCGAGCATCGGCGATGTGGGCAACCGCCTTGGGATTGCAAGACGTAAATTTCGGCTGCGGCCAGGTCGCAAAAGCTGACACTGAAATAAATCAAATCTCAAACTCATTTGAGGAAGCTCAATCGTTATTTAGTATGAATTTAACTCGGAACCCAGGTACGATCATCTATTACGATGAAAATTCTAATGAATGAACAAAACAAAAACGGGATTCCGCGAGACAAGCTCCTTCACTATCGTTATCCATCTGCGTAATAGCCAACTACATAACTTTATTGAATCTAACCTCATTAATTTGTTCTTTAGCTTTTGTCGCTGCTGTTATATATCTGAACATGTCAGTTTCTGTTGTTTTTCTCCAATCTTCATTTTGATTCATGTACGAGTAAATAATGCCTCTTGAGGAGGATATAACTGCACCAATACCATTATAATCAAAAAAATACACCTAAATCCTCAGCTTTCTCACCTTGTACCCCAAAGCCAGGAACTAGGAAAATTGAATGTGGTAGTATTTCGTATCTTCCTTGCCTCTTCCGGATAAGTAGCCCCAACAACTGCGCCAATAAATGAATAATTATTAATCCCTACTGTCTTACTCGCCAATTCTTCAATTTGTTCCGCCATTTTGAAGTAAAGCAATTTTCCATTCTCCAATTTTAAATCTTGTATTTCATATGACGAGGGGTTAGCACTAGTGTTCTACCGATCACGCTCTTATCGAGATCATACCAGGAAAACAGCTTCTTCATTTCTTTGATCGATAGTCCTTTTCTCCACGTCGATGAAAGAACAATCTTGGGGCCTGTCCGTTTGATCACTTCGCGTAAACTAGGAACAGCAACCGGGCAAAATTTCTTGAATCATGTGTAATCTACTGCGGACCATGAAATTTCGATGATTCATTACTCCGTCAATATCTAGAAATATTAGCTTCATAGCCTTCTCTCCCTCTAGCGCAATAAAAAAAGCCGCTTAGTTGAGCGACTTCTTGTTATCGATAACAGTTATATTCTTACTCCCGCATTTGGGGCAAAAGGACACTTCGCTTTGTGCAATGTTTTCTATGTAGCCTTCAACATCGCAATCGTGGCATGATACTGAGACTACACTATTTGAATTTTCCATCAACTTTTTTATTCCTCCATTTCTTTCTTAGTTGCATTATCTCACTAATTATTCAAAACCACCATCCACCCGGGCACGAAGGATCATTTCACTTTTTAAAAACAAGTAATAAAAAAGCACCACAGGAAGCTAGCTAGACTGTTAGTCGGAGTCGTTCGTAGTACCGAAGCCTACAACCCGATTAAAATCTTTGAACTAGTAGCCTAAAAATCAAACCTCACGCAAGTTGGCGTATTCGCAGGAGAACAAAGAAAGCGCAGAGTATCGGGATACGTTAAACAAAAGGGCTCAGACCCATTCCGTTAGAAAGACCGACCTCCACCCCTTGGATAGATATGACGAAGGAATGAAAGGGCTATTGACCTGTCGAGACATGGGAGTGAAAATCGCTAAGGGTACTGTGGAGAATACGTGCAGCATTTGGAATGTATTGGATGAATAAACCTCACCTCTGTTCCCGCATGCCTTTTTAACGAAACATTCTTATGTATCTCGGTTATCTTTCATTCACCGCCGATATCTAATCCATGAAATCCTGCGAATAGACGAGCTTGCGTGAGGAATTTAAATCATACCGAGGGAGTTTAATCAGTACGGCCAGATTACGAAGTTTTCGTTCATACACCAATCCGATTCAAGCCGTCTGTCGGGAATGGGATAAAGTTCTTGTCATTTGGTTTTGACAAGAACTTTGTCCATAAAACAAAAAAGCCGCGATTTACGCGACCTTAATGAGATAATGTTCTTGTCACCCGACATCTTGTCGGTTGACAAACTTCCAGGCTCGACATCTATGATTTCACCTGTATTTGTAATATAGCTCGGTGCTGAGAATTAATATACGGAATATTGGCACATGGGGGCCATGACTACCCGATTTTTCAATTGTAAACCACCTTAATTAATTTCATAAGGAGAAAATACAAAATAAGTGATTGGTCAAGTCAGAACCTCCATTTATTGATTGTTTACATAGGTCATATCATCAACTCTTCGCCTATCGGATATTCCCATAGTCCCAGTTTTCCCTTCACGGGAATATAGGGCTTCAGCAGACGGAAACCCGCTATTTCCCACGCAAAATAACCTGTACTGTAATCGCCTAACAGGAAGTCGTCCCCCGTCACGACCTTCCCGCAATCCAGAATGGCTGACGTATGATTAGCGTCGATGACTTGATAACAATTCGTAAGCTCGCAAGTTGCAAGGATAACCCCCGTAGGGAGGTTTTGTTCCTTATAGCCATTCTTGGCGAGTAAAGAACGAATGGGTTCATATTTGCAGGCCTGCTTATCGACTTTCTGGCTTGCATGAATGGCCAACGGTCCGCGATACCGGGTCTTCCAGGATCTTGTTTCATAGAGAGTCTCGCCTTGGACAAGCAGAGTCGCCCACGGTTGAATCATGGATAATACTTTCATTCCTATACGCTCCATTACTGTTCATAATGAAGTACTATTCCCCAAACATTCTCTAGACTTTCCAAATACGTTGCAAAACCGCACACCGTCCATGAAATTAACGTTTGCTCACTCGGGAATGTGTATGGGAATTGTTGATCAACGGAAGGCCCCACCGATGAAATAAGGCTCGCAATCCTTCATCCAGCGCTTCACCCCCGACAATAACAAAAGCAAAGCACATTAATTCTAATAGGCGTTCTTTGCCCTTCCAAATAATCAGGATCGTTGTTAACCCAATCAAAGGGAAGAATACATAATACGAACCTAAGAGCGCAAAACAATTCATCCAAGCACTCCAATTGGGATCGAACATTTCGTGAATGATAAAGTTAACGATCTCATCAAATAGAGTAAACTCATTTTCTAAAAATTCTTGAATCATACCAATCACGAGAGATAGACACACGGCAAAGACGGTAAAAGCACCTAGAACGACAAACTTTACTTTCCCCATGGAATGATAATGAAATATTACCTTCTGGAGATTTTTTGTGAGCAGATTAGTGAATTTAACCTTATTCTTCCGAAACCAATAAACCATCATTATTACGAAAGCAACGATTACCCCAATGTAAATCAAATTCCGGTTAATCGTATGATGATATTGCTCCCATTTTGGGCCTAAGACCTTACCAAGAGAGATAAAAACAACTACCCAAATGAACGCGCCGAAATAGGAGTATCCAGCATAAATCCGAAAGGGAAGACGAGTTACTCCAGCGAAGTACCCTATTTATATAGCAAAAATGGAATCAATCTTCCCCGTTCGTCAAAGCAGCAGTCACAAACAGGAACATACGTTGCTAGAAATCAGCTTCAACCGGGTGATCTTGTCTTTTTCTACTCAACAATTCATCATGTTGGTATCTACATGGGGAATGAAAAGGTTTTGCACACCTATGGCACCCCTGGTGTTACGATTTCAGATATGAACTCTGGCTGGTGGAGTAAGAATTACAAAACAGCCCGTCGTGTAATCCACATGGTCTGACTCGCTTAGTTAACTATACTGCTAAGTTCAGAAGACCTCTTTCAGTTCTCCAACTGAAGGAGGTCTTCTTCCTATGGCAGAACATCCCATGTTCTTGGTACATAAGATAGCTTCTACCTAATCCTCTATCAGCCTCTAATTGAAGTTGCATGGTTTTAGGTCCCATATATTCTTGTGCAACCCCAAGAAATGTTTTGTCGTTACCCAGTGATTCCAATACTGTAACTGAAAAAACGTTAATTAAGTGATTATCTTTACAACTAGATACTTCTTCGAAATAATCAAAAATACTCTCTAACAGTTTGATGTTTCTATTCTCGCTTAATACCATTAAAACTGCCGATTGCTCAAAGTCTCCACCTCATTAAGCGGACATAGGCACCAAATCGAATAAATTCCGATACATACTAGATATATTTGCGATGTAACTAGCTGTAATTCTATTTGTATTAACGCAAGCGTAATAGCCCTCATCTGACAATCAGATGGGGGCTATTTAAACTTGCGACTAAGGCAGTGTGACCAGTCAGTTGTAGGAGTCCAAAGTACTCCTATTTATTACCGAAGGAGATTGGTTTTCGCCAGTTCGATGACTTCGTTGCCTTGTCCATTCAAAACGGCTTTCAGCATCCACATCGTAAATCCGCGAGCCTGCTCGAGGTTGATTTTCGGCGGCATCGCCAGCTCCTGACGATTGACGACAACGTCTAGTACTACAGAACCGCTGTGTTCGATCATTCGGCGAACGGCGCTTTCCAAGTCATTCGGATCCTCGACGCGAATTCCTTCGATTCCCATGGCTTGAGCAAGTGCCGCAAAGTTAGGATTGTCGAGTTCCGTTCCGAATTCTAAAAAGCCAGCAGCTTTCATTTCCAATTCCACGAATCCAAGCGCACCATTATTAAAAACAACGATCTTTATCGGGAGCTTATGCTGACGAAGGGTCAATAGATCTCCGAGCAGCATAGTGAGTCCCCCGTCCCCAGACAGCGATATGACCTGGCGTCCCGGTTGCGCAACCTGCGCCCCAATCGCCTGGGGCATGGCGTTCGCCATTGTCCCGTGGTTAAACGAGCCAAGTAGCCTTCTTTTTCCATTCATGCTCAAGTATCGGGCAGCCCACACAGTCGGCGTCCCAACATCGCAAGTAAAAACGGCATCCTCATCTGCGAGATCGCTGATTACCTTCATGAGGAATTGTGGATGAATAGGAGCTCGTCCGGGAGCTGCAAGGTTGTCCAGTTCCTCGCGAACTTTGGCATAATGTGCTGCAAAGTGCTGCAGGTGATCGGGGGAGTGCGGTTCCATTAAAAAGGGTAACAGCGTGTCGACCGTCGTCTTTATGTCTCCGCATACCCCGTATGCGAGCGGCGTTCGCCGGCCTAGTCGGGAGGAATCCAAATCAACCTGAAGGATGGTCGCTTCTTGCGGATAAAATTGCCGGTATGGAAAATCGGTACCCAGCATGAGTAAGACATCGCATTCCATCATGGCGTGGTATCCTGATGAATATCCGATGAGGCCGGTTAATCCGACGGAATACGGGTTGTCATATTCCAGATATTCTTTTCCTCGCAGCGCTATGACCATCGGGGATTGCAGTTTCTCGCACAGCTTCATTAGCGAAGCATGAGCTCCCGAGCAGCCAGCACCGCACAGCAAGGTGATCCTCTTGCCTTTGTCTAAGTAGTCGGCAAGCGTCTTCAATTCGTCTGTAGAAGGGCAGACAATTGGCCGGGTGGAATGGATGACGCGTTCTGGAACCGGGCTTTCGTCGTATTCGAAAGCGGCTACATCACCAGGAAGTACTAAGACAGACACTCCCGCCCTTGCCGTCGCGGTTTGCATCGCCATCGTAACAGCTCGAGGTATTTGCCTCGGTCCGGTTACGACTTCACAAAAGAAGCTGCATTCCTGAAACAACATGTCAGGACGTGTCTCTTGAAAAAAGCCGCTGCCAATTTCACTGCTCGGAATATGAGCGGCAATCGCAAGTACTGGCACCCGGTTTCGATGGCAATCATACAAACCGTTAATGAGATGTAAATTACCAGGTCCGCTGCTACCCGCACATACGGCGATTCCTCCGCTTAGGGTGGCATCCGCGCCAGCCGCGAACGCTGCAACCTCTTCGTGGCGGACATGGATCCATTCTATTTTTCCGGAACGACGGATCGCATCAAGCAAGGCATTAAGCGAATCGCCGATAATGCCGTAAATTCGCTTTACGCCGGCGTTTAGAAGGGATTCCACGATGGAATCAGCTATCGTTCTTTTCAAGGGAATCACTCCTTATTGTTTTTATTATTTTGCCATAATATGAGCAGTATATTCTTGATTTCACTACGATCGGGTTTGTTGGGCTTTAATCTTAAAACTGGTTCAGCCTTGCCATAAACGATAAAAAAGATGCATTGGTTATTGCCATCATGGTGAAAAACGGCTACTATTCCCCTATTCTAGTTATTGGGATGAGCAAGGACACAAACATATGGTTTGGTTTGAGGACGCACGTGCGAGGGCAGCGAAATGCCAACTGGTTATTGACCATCGACTACGCGGTATAGGGGCTTGGCAACTTGGTCTTAACTTTCCGCGATCGTCGTTTTTAATTATGCATTTCTTCATGCAAAGAAGAGTTATTTAGATGTCCAACTCCTTGCATTCAATGTAACATCGTAAAATTTCGAATTATATAGGTTTCTTACTACGTGTTCTGATCATAGTAAAAACAGCTAATAAAATCGGAAAGATGATACATGGGAACAGCGATGAAATAGTGAATATTTTTGCTCCATATGTGAAGTGATCAGCCGTTCGGATATAACTTCTACAAGTATGGGCAAAAAATAGCAGTCCAACTACAAATACAAGAGGTTTCTTTTTCTTTATATTTAAAATGTTTGCTAACACTAGTGTAAACACATATTGCGTAACAATGACAGAGAGTAATGTAAGAACCGTCCATAATCCGATATTCATGACTTCGATTCTCTCCAAGTATTCTCCGAATTTCACCAATTGTATGGTTGAAAAAAATGGAAACATTGACGTACTTATGTAGTTGAACCCTAATGAGCCAAGACATAAATAAGTAATAATTAGCATGTAAAGCCCTGACATAATAATAGCAATCATAGAACTTAAAAATATTTTTCGCGGCCGTTCGACTCTTGACATTAAAAAACCAAATGTAATGACTTGAGAGAAGTTAAATGTAAATATGGACATGCTCTGCGCGATGACTTCAGATAAATTACTTTGAAACGGAGGAAGGAATGGATTGGTTTGAATCTCTGGAAAAACAAATGGGCAAGTGAAAAGGAAACCGATTAAAAAAAATGGCAAGATAACCATGTTCATTCGTACTAAAGTGCCAAGTCCTATATAAACGCCATATGTAGAACAAATAACACAAGTAAAGATCAGTACATTTGCATTTGTATTTGGCAACATGATTGTTCTGTAGGACATAGTCATCGCCCTAAGCCCTCCAGAAGTGGATTCAAGATTATATAAAAGATAGATACAAAGTATAGATTTCCCGACCCATTTCCCCAATACTTTATTACAAATTTCCACTAAACTAATTTGCGGATACTGACGATGAACATAATAAATGAGGGATAGTACACCAATACCAATACAAATATTCAAAACATTAGCCATCCATACGTCCTGCTTTAATACTTTTGCTTCGGACAGAAATAATCCTTCAAATCCTGAAATAAATCCGAATAATAGAAAGCTAAACTGAATATGAGATATCTTTTCTAAACCTGCCATTTACATCCCACCTGTTTGTTTATTCAATAGATCATGATAGATATAGTCGGATAGTGGTGTATACAAAATAGTGTACATACTTTCAACTGTTGGCCATTTTTCCCCAAAATATGGGGTAAAATAGCCCCCAATAAAACAACATAATACAAACATCCAAATAGCATCAGATACTGATGACTTTTTGAGTAAATGGATTAATAAAACAATTCCATAAATAAGAGAACCAATCATAAAAAAACTATTTACCATTAATGCGCCCCTCCAATGGACGTGGTCATACCCGCTTTGTCAATTATAACTGAGGCATGAATTTCAATAGGTACATTAGGATATATATTTTCCCACTCCTTTTGGATGGTTTTCCATCCAGTTGGCTGATGTTGGATCAAAATATCTGAAAATCCAAGTATATCTACTTTCAAATCCCTTTGAAAATGATCCAGGCTATTCTTTAATGCTTGTTCCATATGCTCAGTAGCAGCTTCCTCCATCTGTTTAATGACTTCCGAATTTGTAACGTCTATATTCTGATTCACACTTTCGACCGTTACATTAAATTTCATAATAACTTTCATAACTGGCATACCATTTCTAAATTCACTCTGAATCTCAGAATTGATAACATGAAATATAGAAGTAAAATCGAAGTCAGATTTCGACTTAATATTTTCAGGAAATTCTAGGTTTCTCCATATTTTCTTATTAGATAAGATGTTAACCACTACAATATCTTTTCCATCCAACCATCCAACCAACCTCTCCTTATAAATCACTGCTCCACCACTCAATACAAGTACATCTTTGATTTTAGTTTGAGATGGGTTTACAACTAAACTGGCTGTCACAAATCCCCGATGAGGATTAGCGTATAAGTTAACAAAGTCTTTTAAAATGATTGGAGAACTCTGGCCGAGAAGTTTATTATTTCGGATTTGACCCAGTAGATCATCTGAAATGATATCTCCGGACTCGGTTTTAAATTTTAATTTAGACGAGGCTTGACCTTTGGATATGATCAGGTAGGATGTAATTCGGAACTCACGTTTTCGTGTTAAGTAATCTACTACCTCGTATAAAGAGTACCGTGCCGCATCCTCACCAATGATGAAAAATTTATTATGCTGAAAAATAACATTTTTACCAGCATGAGCACGCATTTTTTTACCTGCTTCTAATAGCGTACTTCCTGTTTCACTTGTAATCCATTTGGTAAATGCTCCTGTTTTTTCTTGACTCGAGTTTGAAGGCAAAACGCAAAATGTTGTAAATGTATATTGTTTTGATTTTTGGTCATAATCGATAGCTACTGCCGTATCTAGTGCAATATCACTGATTTCTGAAGCATCACTCGAGCATCCTTCAGTTAGAATCACAATTATACATAATATTACATACCCAACAACACGTCTCATATTAATCCCACTCTTTTCCGGTCATATAATTGGTTGGACGTTTAGAAACCTCCCCTATTCGCACCTCTTGGCGAGATGATGCTTTTCTAAATTTAACCGGGAATAGTATAATTTCTTTAAAAACATTCTTCCATTTATCCGATCCAAGCGGATCTAGAAAAAGAACGCCACAAGATCTTAAGGAACATAAGTGGTAGATAATCAGAAACAAACCCACAGATACTCCAAACATACCTTGATTGGCCGCAAGAATCATTAACGGAAACCGTAATATGCGAAATGAAATACCTGTACTGAAGTAAGGAACTGTAAAGGAAGCTATACCCGTCATCGCAACAACAATGACCATCGGACGTGAAACAATCCCTGATTGTACAGCAGCTTCGCCAATAATAAGAGCACCTACGATACTGACTGATTGCCCCACAACGCGTGGTAAACGTAAACTCGCTTCCCTTAGCACCTCAAAAGATACTTCCATAATGATCGCTTCAATGAATGTAGGAAATGGTATCCCTGCTTTTGAAGAGAGAAACGTCATCATGAGTGGCGTTGGAATCATTTCTAAATGAAACGTGGTTAAGGCTATATAGAGTGAAGGACCCATCAAAGAAATGAACAAAGTGATTAAGCGTATGACACGCATTAAATTAGCGAAGTAAAATCGTTCGTATAGATCTTCTGAAGGATGTAGCATTTCAAAAAATGTACTAGGTGCAATTAATGCGTTTGGTGACCCATCCATCATGATTACGATTTTCCCTCGATTTACTGCTGTGACGACACGATCGGGTCTCTCCGTATCCAATATCTGAGGAAATGGTGAAAACGTACTATCTTGAATCAATTCTTCAATTTGTGTACTATCCACAAGCGTATTAATTTCTATTGCTTCAACTCGACGCATCAGCTCATTCAAAACTTCGCTATTAACAACATTCGCAAGATAGAGGATCATCACTTTCGTTTGGCTCTCTTGTCCTAGATGAACCAATTTGGCTTTCAGATTTGATGATTTCATCCGTCGAAAAACCATACCTAAATTTATTTGCAAATCATCAGAAAAGCCTTCTCGCGGACCGCGTACGTTAAGTTCAAGCTGTGGCTCACCTATTGCTCTAGTCTCGTATCCTGGCAAACTCATGGCATAACCTTCAGAATGTCCATCCATAAAAATAACGAAGTTGGCATCAGCAACATGACTGACGATTTCATTCATATCCGTAAGCACTTGTACATCGCCTAGCGAATATAGGGTATCAAGGATCGTTTTTTGTACTTGTCCTTGATCTTTATTCGCTGATAAATCCAAGTTAATTTTACGGATGATTTGTTCATTTAATCTTTTTTCATCCACGAGGATCGTTAAATATACGATGAATGCTCCACAGTTCACATCCGAATGGATAAGGTTTCTAACGATTAGTAATTCATTCTCGGAGTAAAATTGCTGAAGTTTCTCTAAGTTCATAGCCGCAGATGATGTTACCGGTACTTGGTTCAATTCTATTGTCCCTCCTCCCTTAGATCACATGAACATTGGATAATTATCCAAATATTAGTGTTTCCTGTAGTATTAGCAATAGTACTCCGAAGTATGTTCATGTTCATTCATAACTCAAAGTTTATTTTTTAAAATGCCAATTAAAATAGGCGACCTCCTCTCGATTGTATTTCGAGAAGCGATCGCCTGTGCTACTGCTTGTATGTCAATTAGGAAAAGTGTTTACCTGCTGTAAGGTTGTTCCCCAATCACCAATGATGTCGTTTCAACAAGGCACTAGTTCTTTAACCTCTTTACTTCGCATACTCATACAATTCTTCGTCCTTTAGATTTGGTGTAGGGCCCAAAATATTTTCTAAAGCTGATTCCATCGGAAGACCCTTCTCTGCTTTGAACACCCAGTCATGATTAGCTAATGCGGCTTTTCCTAGTGAAATCAAATCTGAACCTGCCTCCAGCGCCCTTTCGGCATCCTCTGGCTGATCCAGTTGCCCATTAGCAATAACAGTCGTATTTCCATATTTTTTCGCTAATTCAGCTAATGTTGAACCGCTATCCCCGAAGGCCGGTGCATGGGCATTATATTCAGTGACGTGGATATAATCGGGCTTTTCTGCGCCAATGGCTTCGAAAATGATTCGGGCGTCTTCTTCACCGTTCGCCCACTTGTGCACATAGTAATTGGCTTTAGCCTGCGAAATTCGAACGCCGACAACAATACGTTGACCCACTTTTTCCTTGACGGCTCTAATAATATCGGTGACAAAACGCACACGGTTCTCAGTAGATCCGCCATATTCATCTTGACGTAGATTTGTGAAATCCGTCAAAAATTCGTCCAATAAATATCCGGCTGCCGCGTGAATCTCTACCCCGTCGAACCCTGCTTGTTCGGCTCTTAAAGCTGCTTCCGCAAAACTGGCTATGATAGCTTTGATTTCTGCTAGTGTAAGTTCCTTCGGCGTTAGATACTCGCCTTTACCTCCAAATGCTGGTGGTTGCTCACCTAAAGGCTTCACAGCCGAAGGAGCCACTGTCCCATCTTTATAAATGTTACCTATAGCGAGAGCACCAGCATGAGCAATTTGCAAAACAATTTTACCACCTTTAGCATGAACAGCTTCAGTTACTTGTTTCCAAGCTTCGAGATGCTCAACATTTGCGATTCCAGGTTGAAAACTATATCCTTGACTGTATTCTTCATCTGGGTATGTTGCTTCGGTAATCACAAGACCAAATCCACCCGCAGCATAGCTTTGATAATATCGCGCCATTCTATCGGTTGCATTTCCATTCTCTTCGGCAGAAATGCGAGTCATCGGGGCAACTACTGCTCGGTTTTTCAGGGTAAGATTTCGCAGTTTATATGTGGAAAGAAGTTTTTTAAGTGTTGTCATGATAAATATCTCCTTTTATGTTAAAAAGTTATTTTTCCTAAAAAATCACTAAGTCTCTAAGGTCTACGACTCGACAATGTTTTCGATTATGATAATCTGTTCCAAAGTTCAAAGATTTATACAAGAATAAATGAATGGACGACCGCTACTTTACCATTAAAACGATTCGTAATGGTTAATTTGCTGCCCTTTCACCAACAGGTTCAAACCAGCGAAGCATCTTACTTTTTATTTGCGTTTCTCACGTTATTTGCGTTTCTCACGAAACTCATTATGGAGCGTATGTTCCAAATTGAAATTACTTTTTAGTTTTATAGTAACCAAAAGTTATAATTTTGTCGTTTAAGGGAGATGGCTACTAATCTACATGTAAATTACCTGCAATTATGGTTCTTTCCAGAGGAACAAGGTCAAGAACCTTCATATCAAACCACTCAATAATCTGATGGAACATTCTAATCATAAGACTTCATCCCTTCTCACTATTTTTCTTAACTCATACATATAGTAGCTTATGTCTATTTATTGTTCTGTAAGATAGATTACTTTGGATTGGTTAAATAGAAGACAATAAAATCAGCTTAACTACAGAAAATTTTAGTGAACTTCTTATAATGTATATAATTCACTTTTGTAATATTAATACTACACCATTGCTTCCTTAGAATACATTTCAGGACATCATAGTATGCTGAAGTCTCTTCGACTCAATAGTTCATTTTAATATTTCTTGATTTCAATGATATGAGCATCACACTCATTATTTCTTTACTTGGACTTTTTGATTCATACGAAAGCTTATGAAATCTCTAGCTGTTGGAAAATTCTTTTCTGCTAGTTCAACAAAATATATTTGACTTGTCGATCCATGGACAAAAACAACCAAAGACATTAACAATATACTAATCATTACGGCAAAAACAGAAGAAGCTATTCTAATGGAATAGATAATACTTCATCTATAATCGATGTTAGATACTTATAATACGTATACACAATAAATGTTGCAGCAATACTCAAGGCAGGAACAATGTAACCTTTTCCGCTAGTACTGCGCGGCACAAAAATTAGCTGATTATTTGTTCCATCATCAATCACTCCTTAATTGGAAGACATCTTTAACTGCTATTTTGAGCCTCCGTTATCTGTTTACCATTAGTCCCAAGTGATATATGTTCGTTCTGAAATCGAACCGACTGACTTAAAGAAATTACTTTCTACTTGTAATCTACCTTACTGAACGATTGTTAAGAGTGAGTTACTATATAGAAGTGCGAAAGAAACAGAAGAAATTAATGGGGAAATATTAAAATCAGCGAATAGTGAACTGATTAACATTTTTCATTCATTAATGAGGGAATGAAACTTACTAAGTTTTAAATTTTACATTTCCATTATAATCAGGTTGATTCTCCATTCACAAACATCATCTATAATATAGTTATTATAAGCTCAAGGAGGTGTTTATATCATGTATTACGAAGAAGATCGCGAACCGTATGACAATGATAAGGATGAAAAATAACGCGGTATCCGCAAATAGTAAAATTCGACTACAAATGACCTCGGTTCACTCTCAAAATCACGGACAAACAGCAAACCTTTACAACCCAAAAATCAGTTCTTAACCGCATACCACAATGCGTGTCAAGAACTGATTTTAATCTATACAGGACCTCCGCAGGAAAGTTTCAACGGAGGATTTCTGCTACTTGCAGGTCTGAGTCACTAAGTTTCATTCCTCGCTTCCCGCTGGGCCCCAATTTAAAATCTTGCCATATGATTATATCGTCTTCCCTCTGGATATAAACAGAAATGAATCTACACTCCTCATCTCCGCATCAGTACACCTTCAATCTAGATCGTAACACGATCATGCTGGAGAGGATACGCCATAAACCTATCATTTCCTTCAAAAATCCATTCACTTTGATAAACGCAACTTCCCCTTTCAACGAAACCAGACTGGTTTTCTTGCATGTTAAAAAACGGCGCTGCTGCACCCCGGGGTGCAGCAGCGCCGCAAGAGCAGCTATTCGAATTTCAAAACGACGTTGCCTTTTTTCCCAGGCGCAGCAACAGCTTCCACGGCATGCTTGATTTCGGATAGATCGAATTCCTTATAGCTTGAGAGCATGGGCTTCGAATTGCTTCCCACCTCGATGGCGGCTTTCACGTCTTGCATTCGCTCATCTGCCGTCGTATCTTCTTGCCAAGTCATGATCGTTGCCCCGACCAGTGTAAGCGACTTTACCGTTAAAGCGGTCATGTCTGACGGTCCACCCGCCAAGGAGCCATAGGAAACGATGCGGCCTTTGACAGCCAACAGGTCGAATAGTCCGGTTAGCATGTCGCCGCCGACCCCGTCAACCGCCAGCATGATGTCTTCTCCGGCTGCTTTGCGGACCTCAGCCTGCCAGCCATCCACGTCGGTTGCGATTATGTTTCCGCCAGGCAGCTCCCTTTCCAAATGTTCGCCAGAATGGGTGGAGCGTACAAGGCGAATGGGGTCGATTCCCTGCTGAAGCGCAAAGTAAGTGATCATTTTGGCCACAGAAGATGATGCGCCGGTCTGAATCAGCCGCCTCGGGCGCGGCTCTAGTTCACGCAAGCCCGCTCGAAGCACATGCCGGGCTGTGATGGTATTGATGAGCAGTTGGGTCGCGATTTCGTCTGACATCTCATCGGGCAATGCCACCAGAGCCTGGGCGGGCACAGCTACATAGCTCTGCCATGCTCCCGGGTAGAAGAACGCCACGCGCATGCCCATCGTCAAACCGGTTCCATCCAGTGCACCCGGCGCGGCATCCTCGATGACTCCTGCCGCCTCGAGGCCAGGCAACCGACCTTCGGGCAGCTTTCCAGACGAATCGGAGTACTTTGTGGCAATCAGCTGAAGATCACCTGGATGAATCACGCTCCTTGTGATCCTTACCAGCACCTCGCCTTCGGCAAGTGGTTGGTCAAAAGTCGCGGACTCCACCTCAAGAACCTCTTGAGGATCGCCGAAGCGATACTGGATGATGCGTTTTCCTATGCGTGCCATTTCTCATTCTCCTTGACTACAGGGATAGGAAAGCAACGAATCATCTATTTCCATCCCTATATTTTCATTTTTTATCTTTAGTTAATCTCGAGTCAGATATCAATCTTCAACTTTAGAAAGTGGATACTTGATTTCTAAAAATTCCTTATATGTCATTGGTTTTCGGCCAACCAGACGTTCAAGTTCTCCCGATATCTCCGAAAATTCTCCGCTTTAGCGATGAGAAGTAGAGATTGCAGATGTTATAGCGTATCAACCCTTAGATGTTGCTTCAAACGATGAATTTCTCCAAGAGATTCAAATTCAACCCAGCAAGAGGACCGCCTATTTGCTGAAGACTACCGCCATGGCTTAAGGAGCCGAGATCAATGCATGCAAAACCAATTCCCTCCCAGATTTCTAGGAAAACTTGTTTTGTCGGGCTGTCGTCTCCTGATACGAAAAGGACCGTCTTCGGCTTCTTTTCCGTATAATCCTGAATCCATTGCATCGGAACCGTGTTGAAAGCTTTAATTACACGAGCGCCAGGAGCATATTGCGCTACGATTTCACTGGAATTCACTTCTGACAAGTCACCAAGGGAATCCATATTGTCAAAACGGTTGGTAGCATCAATAATAACGCGGCCTGTCCAATCAGGAACCATCGACAAAGCTGCAGGAACTTGCGACCACCCTACGCTCAAAATGACGTAGTCCTGCTCAGCTGCTTCTGAAGGCGTTCCAGATTTCGTGCCAGCACCGAGCGAACTTACCAGCTCCCACAACGTTTCGGGACCACGGCTATTACTCAGCATGACTTCGTGGCCGTGTAGCAACAGATGCTTCGCCAGCGTTTGAGCAACGACTCCTGCTCCAATAAAGCCAAATTTCATTACGCACCCCCAGGTATTATCTAATTTATTTTTATCTAGTCGTAACTGAAACAAGTGCCCCTCATTCACTAAAGAACATGAAGCTAGTTCAAAAACACGACCCGTAGGCCGTGTTTTTGTTATTGGGGTAACCCAGCGGTCATCACTTGAACAGTGTAAAGGTCCGTGGCTTTGCGTCACTGCCTTTATCCTTATTTATATTAGTCTCGTTATTATTCTTCAATAAAGATATTCTTTACTTCGCATACCCATACAATTCTTGGTCCTTTAGATTAGGTGTAGGGCCCAAAATATTTTCTAAAGCTGATTCCATCGGAAGACCTTTCTCTGCTTTGAACACCCAGTCATGATTAGCTAGTGCGGCTTTTCCTAGTGAAATCAAATCCGAACCTGCCTCCAGCGCCCTTTCGGCATCCTCTGGCTGATCCAGTTGCCCATTAGCAATAACAGTCGTATTTCCATATTTTTTTGCTAATTCAGCTAGTGTTGAACCGCTATCCCCGAAGGCCGGTGCATGGGCATTATATTCAACAGTGTGGATATAATCGGGCTTTTCTGCGCCAATGGCTCCAAAAATGATTCGGGCGTCTTCTTCACCGTTCGCCCACTTGTGCGTAAAGTGATTGGATTTAGCCTGCGATATTCGAACGCCGACAACAAAACGTTGACTAACTTTCTCCTTGACGGCTCTAATAACTTCGGTTACAAAACGCACACGGTTCTCAGTTGATCCGCCATATTCATCTTGACGTAGATTTGTGAAATCCGTCAAAAATTCGTCCAATAAATAACCGCTTGCCGCGTGAATCTCTACCCCGTCGAACCCTGCTCGTTCGGCTCTTAAAGCTGCTTCCGCCATACTAGCTATGATAGCTTTGATTTCTTCTAGTGTAAGTTCCTTTGGCGTTGCATACTCGCCTTCAGCTCCAAATGCTGGTGATAGCTCACCTATTGGCTTCACAGCCGAAGGAGCCACTGTCCCTTTTGGATAATGAGAGAGAGCACCAGTATGGGCAATTTGCATTATAATTTTACCACCCTTAGCATGAACAGCTTCAGTTACTTGTTTCCATGCTTCGACATGCCCAACATTTGCGATTCCTGGTTGAAAACTAAATCCTTGACTGTATTCTTCATCTGTGTATGTTCCTTCGGTAATCACAAGACCAAATCCACCCGCAGCATAGCTTTCATAATATCGCGCCATTCTATCGGTTGCATTTCCATTCATTTCGGCAGAAATGCGAGTCATCGGGGCAACTACTGCTCGGTTTTTCAAGGTAAGATTTCCTAGATTATATGTGGAAAGAAGTTTTTTAAGTGTTGTCATGATAAGTATCTCCTTTAATGTCAAAAAATTATTTTTCCAAAAAATCACTAAATCTCTAAGGTCTACGGCTCGACAATGATTTCGATTATGAATAATCTGTTCCTAAGTTCAAGGATTTCTACAAGAATAAATGAATTGACGACCACTACTTTACTATTAAAACTATTCGTATTTGTTAATTTGCTGCCCCATTCACCAACAGGTTCAAGCCAGCAACAATTCTGTCCTCAATTAAACTTGTAAGCTTTTCCTCTTATTCATACAATAAGATTAGGAACACCTCCTTTATTTTTAGAAGCATCTTACTTTTTATTTTCGCTTCTCACAAAACTCATTATGGAGCATAAGTTCCAAATTGAACAGTACTTACTTTGAAGTTATATAGTAACCTAAAAGTTATAATTATGTCTTTCAAGGGGCATAGCTGCTATTCTACATGTAAATCACTTGCAATTATGGTTCGATCCAGAGGAACAAGACCTAGAACCTTCATATCAAACCAACTAGTAATCGAATGGAAACTCACTAATCGCGGCAAAAACAGAAGAAGTTCTTAAATACAATGAAGCAAGAATTACAGTTTGGAAAAAAATATATCGCAGCTTGCTGATTCCATTTCTTGACGCTATTTTTCCGTTATCTGGTTACCATGTAGTCCCTAGCGAATATGTTTGTTCTGCACGTGTCATGGATGTTTGTTCCCAATATGTCTGCCCGTTAACGTAACGAGGCTGCCTATTTGCGGCAGCCTCTACTTTTTGTTTATTAAGCTCTCGTTCTTCGTCCCTCAGTTTTAAGGGTTTATTTCACGTAAACTCATTCATTCGCAGGATTTCATCACCTTGAAATATAGTAATCTTAAGAATACTAGGTTGTTGAGACCGTAATGAACCCTTCTATGGCATGCGGGAACAGAAGAAACATTGGAACATTTCCCCATTTCAATAATCTACTGCACGCATACTCCACAATCCCTTGGAGATTGACCATCCCAAGGCTCTACGGGTCGACGCCCTTACATTCCTTCGTTACACCTATCCAAGGTGTGGAGACCGATAGCGTTTAGCGGATGGGTCTGTGCCCTTATGAAGAACGAACTCGGTCCTCCGTGCTTTCTTTTTTGAAGTCCTGCGAATGAATCAATTTACATTAGTTCGAAGATGTTAGGCAGCGTGGGTATACGGAATGACTGTTTTTTCAGGAGTGAATGACTCCTCGGAATGCACCAAGCCAACTAAGATTCGTGCCAGTTTTCCAAGCAGTTTAAATATCGACTTCTGCTTACTCATATGTTTAACTTGCACATTATTCAGATGTAATTGCTTAAATATAGGATTTGTTCCCACTAATGTTAAGGTAGCCAGATACAAATATTTTCGGAGTGTGGAATCTCCTCGTTTGGAGAGTATGATCTGGCCTTTACGCTTTCCAGACATGCTTTCTGCCAAATTTAAACCGGCTTTTCGTAGCAATTGACGACCGTGAACGTACTGCGTCAGATCACCGGCACCAGCCAGAATTGCTGCAATATAGATCGTGCCCAAACCTTTAATGGAACGAAGCTGGCTAGCAATCGGGATCTCACCAAGCAAAGCCGCGATTTCTTTTGCTATTTGGTTCAATATACCGTCAATACGCTCGTACTCTTCTAGTAAGCGATGCAGATCCTGTTTGGCCTCATTCAGCGCTACAGTTTCCCCCACGCTTTGAACCGCTTTAGAGAGTAGCTCAGCTGCCTTCTGAATACCTGTGGAGCCGCCAGCTCGTTTCATATATTTTCGCCAACCTGTAATAACTTCTGATGTAGATTGACCTTTTAGATCCAACGGAGACGGGAACTCTTTGAGTGTAGCTATGGAGCGTGGGCAGGTCCAATCTTTAAACACAGAAGCATACTCAGGGAAGCGTATATCCAGCCAGCGTATGATCCGATTCTGCATCCGAACACTATTTGTAACCCAAAATTCTCGATCATTCATTAGGGTTCGTAACCTCTGAAAATGAGTTGCTTGCCGAATGTATTCATAATAATAGCCACGGCTAACAACATCCGCAATAACAAGGGCATCCTTTGGGTCACTCTTGGAAGGACAATTATCTCGGTTCTCTTTGTTTCGTTTCGTCGTTGCTGGATTAACTAAAACGACGTTTAGGCCTTTCTGGGCAAGCCAGTTAGCTAAACTGTACCAGTAGTGTCCCGTCGGCTCCATGCCAATTATGATATCCTTCAGTCGATGTTTTTGTTGCAAACCTTCCATCCAACGCTGTAATTTCTCAAATCCCTGGATAGTGTTTTTGAATGATAGATGCTGGTTTGTAAGGACAATTCCCCGAAAATTTGTAGCTTGAGCTACTTGAGTTTCCTTTGCCATATCAATGCCCACAACAAGATGTGAAGTAGTAATTCGTTCAATACGTTGATTTTGACCGTCTGATTGCTTAAACTTCATAATAAGAGCGCCTCCTTGATGGTGTTGGGTATCTACCCGTCGACAAACCCATCATACCGAGGCGCTCCTTTTTTGACAAAGCCCATTTCTTAGGCTATACAGGAATGTTTAGGTGAGCAAAAGACTGCCGATCGTGCCGGCAGCCTCCAAATGCTGTGTTTTAAACAAACGTTTCTCGTTAGCTGAATGATGTGATGCTTTTTTCTCTGCGCGCATCTTTTTACTTTATAGCTTAATAGGCAAATCTGAATTATCTCTCATAAACAGGTGTACATCCAACGGAGCACTAATCTCTTGAATCTATATTTTTACATTGAATAATTACATGGGATATATTCAATTCTTGATTCAGCAATTATCGTTAACAATCGGTTTTGCTCATTATACTGTACGATTTTGTTCTTAGTGTATAACCAAATTTTTATTGTTTGATCATTAAGTCCCTGAAACAAAGATAGATTCAGTTCTCTGTTCCATTTCAAAATCTTTTGGATATCAACTTCTGGTGACAAGTGGATTGCAATCTCCCAATAATCACCATTTGTTGTAACCGTATAAGCCAATTTATCTTTTCCTGTATGTATAAACGTACCACCAACCATATGCTTCAATACAAGTTCTTCTCGCATACCAATCCCCGCTTTATCTGTTAGAATAGGTCAATTAGCATCAGAACTTTATATTCATCTGTACTAATGCTTAATTCTGACATCACTTCTATTCGCACAGAAAAGAAGATTATCATTCTCTAACTTTCTGGTAGATCGAAAGATATTAAGGAGCTTCCTCAATTTTATCTACACCTTCTAACGTTCAGTATGATATCTTTCATATTTTCGATATCATACCTACAAATTTCATATAAAAACGCATCGTGCTGCAGTGAGAACCTAATCGATATCAAGTCGATATAACGAGGAAATTCTATCAGGATAATCATATTGAATTGGCAATTCCTCTTTGTTAATTAGAATAAATCCATTTTTCTCGTAAAAGCGATGAGATCTTTTTGCAATGAATGGTGTATCAAGAACAATTATTTTAATTTTCTGCTTTTTAGCGTACTCAACAAGTACATTAAACAACCCTTGCCCAATAGAAAACTCTTTACCACGATATTCCTCATATACAAAAAACTTTTTTAAAACTGCAATCTCATCTGATAAATTCATCAATCCAATTGAACCAATGACCTTGCCCTCTTTTTTATCTAAAGCAACCCAAAAGTTTCCCCCATTATGTAGGTAGTACGTTTCAATATCCAGCAAATCGGGTTGTTCCTCGATTTTAATATTTAAATTATTTTCATAATTTTGAACATGTAATACTAAATTGATAATTTCTTCTTTATAACTCCTATCATATAAAGTAATCAATACGATCCCTCCTGCCATAAATCTAATCAAACAGTTAAATGGTTGTTTTCTTCTCGTTGTTAACCTACTATTAGTTTGAATACTTTAAGCTTGTATTATATTATGAATCAAAAGAAACAATATAAAAAGTAGACACTTTTTTGTTACATAGTAACCAAATAGTTACAATTAAACTCGGGAGATGTTAAATCATACATGAAGACATATTATTGCGACTTAGAGATTACCTTGGAGGTAATCGGGGGCAAATGGAAGGGGCTCGTTTTATACCATTTGATAAAAGGTCCCAAGCGAACTAGCGAGTTAAAAAGACTTATTCAAAACATTTCTCAAAAAATGCTCATTCAAACACTTAGAGAATTAGAGATTGACGGACTCATTCGTAGGAACATGTATAAACAAGTACCTCCTAAAGTTGAATATTCAACTACTGAACTTGGTCAATCGCTTGAGCCTATGTTGAGAGCGCTTTGTTCCTGGGGTGGAGAATATGCAGAAAAAGCACTCACTAAAGATGAGTATCAAATTCTAGATATAGAGTAAATTTAAAATCAAAGTTTCAAATATAACCGTTTGAATGTAAATTCCGATTTATTCTATAGTTATTCATAGTAGTTGAATTAACTTTTAACCTATGTCCTCAAAAACCTTGTTTTAAGTTATTAAAGTATGGTTACCACTATTTAATAATAAGATCACTAACCTCAGCCTTAAGCCTCACTCATCCCGAGTGTCCCCTCATCATCCGACATGTCTGGGAAGATAGTAAAGAATGGATGAGGCTAAATCGCCTAAGTATTTGTAATGGCTGCGTCGCCAAACCAAACAGCGAAGTTTCGCGGATGCCAAAGAGCTCAAACGTACTTCATTATTGCCGGTTTCGGGGACGCGAAAAAGTCTAAGAACAAGCGTTGATGATGGCGGCCATTGCCAAGAACATAAAAAAGATTGCCAACCACCTGGCCAGAAAGGCCGGATAATAGGCAATCTTTTTTTGTTTCACTTGGAATGGTCATTAATAACCGTATTTAGTAACTAAGATAGGGTTTGTCAACAATCCCGCTTTTTAAAGCGGATTTCTCTTAATTAATGTTCGCTGATAAAAATATTAACCTAACTTAATACCAATAGACGCATTATCTTCAGGCGTTCCAAGCCAATAGCCATATGCTATAGCTACTTCAACAAAATGCTGTAAAGCTTCTGGTGAAGGCGGGCCTGGTGGAACAGTGTCAGCCGGGCGACCAATTTCATTGAAAAATTCTCCCATATTCACTGTCGATACGACTAGTAATGTTACTGTCTCGCTAGAGGAATTTCTCCAAGCGTGCTTTACATGTCCTGGAATATCAACTGTTTCACCAGCCCTAACCGTTTTCCAACTGTCTTCCGTGAACGCTTCAAGTTCCCCTGAGAGAACTACAAACGTCTCACGATCTTCATGACTATGAACAGGCACGATAACACCTGCTGGAACTTCAGCCTTCATAAGGGAATAATCCTTATTTTCCGTTAAATCAGTAACCAGTTGAATACGTGGACCCATCACATCTAATACTTTTGACATCTATTATGCCTCCTAATTTATAATTTTTTTCATTGATTGCTGTAGCAACGGCTATTGACAAGCTCTTCTTATCTGCTCCCCTAGTATAGAGCTAAACGTTCCTTTTATTCTGTAATCTATCTTACAGGAAACTCGGTTCTGTCTTACTCGAGTCTAGCAAAAAGGTCTACTCGGGTAGATCAAGTAAAGTCTATTGCAGTTAAAATGTAGTCCATTTAATTCAAGTTGTTACGCCATGTTTAAATTATGTAATTTTTAATCGTTCTTCCGCCATCTCCAGCTGAACCATGATTGATTTTCTACCAGTAATAATAACACCTTCATTAGAGAATTCTTGTAAAACAAGCGACACTGATTCTCTAGTAGCACCAATCATGTTTGCCAATTCCTGATGGGTTAGGGGAATTTCTATTCTTTGATACCCGTTTTCTTCTACGCCAAATTTTTTAGATAGTTTAGTTAGAAAAAAAAGAACTTTACCACGAAGATCACTTAACGCCAGACGCTCCAATACTTCGTCCCTGTCACGTAATCGATTACTGAGCTCCTCTAACAGTTTTAAAGCGAGTTCAGGACGCATGCTCAAAAATTGGTCGAATTTATCTTGATTTATGGAGCAAATAATTGTATCCACCATGGCTTCCATATAATTACCGTTTGTTCCAAATGAGTATGATTTGCTTTCTCCATACATACCACCTGTCCCTAGTATACCTACAGTATATTGCTTTCCATCAGAATTTGTTTTAAACAATCGAAGTCTTCCTTCAACAACAATAGACAAACCCTTACTATTAACTTCTGGTGTTTGAATTAGAGTACCTTTAGAAATAGACGAAAAATTTGTTCGGGGTGCCATTTGATCAATTTGCTCTAAATCTTCCTTTGGAAGAGATTCAAATAATTTGAACTCCGATAAACTCCATGGTTTTTTAGTGTCCAGCATTAAGCATCTCCTTATTCTAATCTAAAACAAGTTTAATGGAACTATGCACAATGAAGTTCATACGTACAATGCGATTTCATTCATCCCAATGGAGAAGACCACTAAACTAAAGTATCCCCTGTTTTTCATGATAGCATTAGAACATTTTTGCTATGTGTGACCTATAATGAAATTCCAATTTACATTCAAACGGTTGATGAAAAAATGATACGGCTATGATCTACACGCTCAATCAACCAAAACTGGAACAAGAAGAAGTCCCAAAAAAGAGGATCCCTTCAGTCATCCTTATGACTTTGGGGCATCCTCTAATTGACGTGTCGTCTCTTTTAGGAGATTGAAGCTTTGTAAATGGACCGAATGGATCGAGTCAACATCTCGTTAAACTGCTCATCCGACTGTTGATCATACAAACCTTCAGCCAGTGCACGGGAGAAGCTAGCAATCAAGCCGTGACTCCGGGCCAGCCGTTCGTTGGCTTCTTCCCGGTCATATCCGCCAGACAGTGCGACGACCCGAGCGACGTGTGGCTCGTCCATCAGATCACGGTAGAAATTGTCCTCGGTTGGGATTGAGAGCTTCAGCATAACAGTCACATCGGGTGCAAGAGCGGACAGCTGTTTGAGGATTTCATCCTTCAACATCCGTTCCGATTCCCCTTTGTCCACGCTGTTAATATCGACTTCTGGTTCGATGATGGGTACAAGTCCTGCGGACCAAATTTGCTTACCAAGCTCGAACTGCTGCTCCACTACCTTGCCAATCCCTTGCGGATTCGCCGCGTGAATGACCGAACGCATCTTAGTTCCGAAAATGTTGCGCTCGACCGCTCGCAGGAGTAATCCGTCCAAATCGGGAATCGGTTTTAGTACTTGCACGCCGTCATCTGAATCTGCCAGCCCCTTATCGATCTTCAAAAAAGGCACGATGCCTTTCTTCTCCCATAAGTAATCGGCTGTGAACAGCCCATCGATCTTCCGGTCCATAGTGTTCTCGAACAGAATGGCTCCTATGATGAATTCCGCATCAAACGAAGGACTTTGGATAATGCGTGTCCTCATTTCATGCACCAGCGTAAACATCTCCTCTTCGCCAGAATAACGGGTCGCCTCGATGCCATATTGCTGAAGTGCCTTCGGCGTGCTACCTCCACTTTGGTCCAACGCTGCTATGAACCCTTGACCCGTGCGGATTCGTTCCATCTGTTTCCTGTTCATGTACGAAGTTCCTCCCTGAAATGTTGTTTTTTTGTATTGTACCTCATGACAGTCAATATTATAAAAAAAGTGAATTTTTCTAATTCTTAAACATCAACTGAAACAATCTCCCCAGATTGAGCGTTTACAAAAACCACGTAAATATAGCTCTTATAGCCGTGAGATAGTCCCGCCTTTACTTTCCGCTTCGCTTCGATGATTTCGTCATCGGAAATGTTATCCATTTCTGAATCTGAATAGATAATGAATTTTCCTATTAGATTGACTGTAGCACATTACACAAAAAAGAAAAGTCCCAGCTTTCGCCGAGACCTTCCTTTTACACGTCGTATTCTAGCTGCTTTTTCGCTTGTACGATAAACTCCAGGGGATTATTGATTTCAGCCGAATTGAACTCAACTGCACCCATTTTCAAAACAAGTTCCACCTTGTATTTCTCCGCGTATTCGCCGCGATTACGTTCTTCAACACTCTTTCTCAAGCGATCAATGACGATAGACGCCCCTGGCCGATCCGTAATTAGCAGCATGCCCCACATCGGATTTTCTTTATTCAGCAAATAAAGCGAATCGTTCGTGCGAATATTCGTTTGACTCATTCTGGAAAGATCGAGGACCGCTTCCATCAGCTGTTCTTCGCCAATCATCCGTTTAATTTCATCCCAATACTTCACGCTGATCACCATCAAGGTTAAGGGAATATGATACCGGACGGAAAGTGCCATAAATACGGTTGCATCGGATTGAAAAGAAAGCGCATTTTTTAAGCTTGTCTTCAAGTCGACGGTTGCCAAGGATTGATTCACTTTGATTAGCTGTTCGTTCTCCGACTGCAATTGCCGATTCCCGAGCGTCATGAGCCAAGTTGCAAGTGTAAAGATCGGAGTCAAAATGAGCCAAAAATAATTCTGCGTCCCGATTAAGCCGCCAGCTACAATCGTTTGGTACAGGGTGTACGTCCCATAGCCGAAAATGAACAGAATGTTTAGAATCAAGCCTGTCGTAACATTCGTAAAGTACGTAATAACGGCAATGAGAAAAGCCACATTGAGAAAAATAATATTTTGCAGGTACAGATTCGGATTGCCCGCGGTGAAAATGATGCTTACAAAGCACGCTAGCAAAAACAACAGAAAGCCGCCGTCCGAGATCATACTGCTTCGTAATCGATTCATCGCAGACCCCTCCGCTTCTTCTTCGCATATTTACGAATCATTAAAATCAGCGAGAGGATAATAAGCAAGGCGACAAGTCCTGCCGCTGCCATAAAGCCGAGAACATCTTTACGCGCCAGTACTTCATCAAGCGCAGTGGATGGAGCTGAGGCAGCTTCTTTCTTAAAGCGATACGCCTGCACGTTGCCATCTGCATCCGTGATAGCGCCATCCCCAAACACTTGCCATAGCGAGCCTTCCGAGCCGATGAGCTTGGAGGCCAAGTAAGCATATTCCGGACGACTGCCCGTTACTGCCATAAGGCCAAAACCGCTTTGATAGGGAGAATCAATCAATTGTAAAGAACCGATTCGCATACCATAGCCAGATTCAATGCTGAGTTTTTCGTTAGAGATAAAACCTTGTCCCCCAGCTCCATAACGGAAATAAAGCTTATCATTATTCGCCGCAATCACAGCGTTGTCTTCATAGCTGCCTATCGCAATAATTTGACGGCCTTTGAGCTGCTCAGATTGGAGGTTGCCTGCAACAAATTGCACATTGCCTGTATTCGTCTGCGCATAGCGGCCAAGTAGGTTGAAAACGTTTGTTAACGATTGATACAAGTACACGTCCCTTGTTGTCGGCAATACAACCGTAACTTGGTTATAGCTGCCATCACGTAGAAACGGATACGGATAGTTGTTGAACAACAGCTCCGTTCTGTCTTTTGTATTCAATTGAAGCAGCGAATCCTTCTCGACAAAGGCCCATGGCATCTGATCTTCGTTAGCCAGACAACTATTATTTTTAAGCTCAAGGTCGAATGCTGCTTTTACTGTAAAATTTCCTGAGATATTCAGGGATTTCGGAATCGTAAGCTCCATATGATCGCCGTCGGCGAGCTCTGTGGAAAGTCTTTTACTCCCGATCGGCGTATCGTTCACGAGAATCGTGACCAACGAACGCTCAAAATCAACATTCCGCGCATATCGAAAGTTGAATCGCAGCTTGCTGCCGTCTGCAATGGAACGATTGCCCGGCAAGGAAATAAAATACGCTTTTTCCCGGTGACGGTCACCGACAAGCTTATCTCCGGACTCCGTCAGCGGCAAGGTACGGCTAACATTGACAGCCGGCGTGTCCACTTCCGTGGAAGCCAGTACTTCTTTCTGCGGCGCATTAATTTGCGTAAGCAGCGTTTGGTTCGCTGCCAGCCGACCGGCCTTAATGAGAAGCGTGGCATCGTTCGACGTAATGATCAGCGTTTTGACCCCATTCAGATCTAGAAGCTGAAGAACGGCTTTTTGTGCCACATCTCCCTCTTTGATCACAGCCTTCACTTCCGCAGGCAAATGCTCATAGAGACTGACAAGAATGAGCGCTTGCTTAGTTTTCGTCAGATCACTGCTATAAGTCGTAAGCGGAATCGGTTTATCCGTCACTTGATTTACTCTAGCTAAGCCAGATAGCGCATAGGTCGCCGCCTCCAACTCAGGAGACGTGTTTTCCGGTGCTACAGCTATCGCAATTTGACCATTGGTAACCGAATCTTGCCCAATAAAATGCCGTTGAAAATCCTGTATGCTGTCCTGAATCGGGTCACTGGTATAATTCACGGCGATTCTTGAGGATTTTGCGATTTGCAGCCAATTATCGCGATTATCGGTGGGCAGGCAAGCATTCTGCGCGACTGGCGCATTCGTCTCAAGGTGACCCTGCACCATGAGCGTGTTGACGCCTTTGATTATCATTGAAGCCGGCACGGTCAAATTCAGCTGCTGCTGCGCCTTCTCTCCCAGCTGCGGTCGAAAAGAATGAAACGGCGTTCCATTCATATAGAGCGTGACGGAGGAGCGTTCATTTTGTAGGAGCTGTGACAGCTGGTAGTCCAGATGAATGTCAACGCTGGTCACATTCCAATAGTTCTCTACACGAAAAAACTGCTGTGTATATGTAATGCCGCCGGTTAAAGACGTATCGGACAAATGCGTTTGCATTTGCCCGGCGGCAGGTGACAGGTTCTCTGCTTGAACTGTCGGTAGTAATAACCCCAGAAATAGAAAAATACTTAATGCTACTCTCACATCACTACGATTCCACATCGTCGTCAACTCCGATCCTAGCTGCCCTAGAAGCGTTCGGTTTTATACCATTTTGCTTCTCGCTTAAAAATGACGTCTTTCAGATAGGTATACATGCCGTAAGCCGCCACAACCATCCACATTTGGCAGTAAGACACGTACATCAAAACAATAATCCACACGTTAGAGAGCCGCATTTCTCCTTTTTCCGTGACGAGCGTAACGAAAGTGCCCACGATAAAGAGTGTGATCGCCAGTACCCACAAAAATGAGCTAAAGCTTGCAATGGTCGTGCTAACATAGCCCAATGCGTGTAGAATCAGCAACAAATCCGACATGACAAGCGAGGTCAGCAATAAAAAATAAATGGATAGAAAATAGCAAATATCAAAGCGAATACGGCGCGCATCCGGATGGAACAGCAGTGGTATATTTTTTACTATGACGTAAATGTTCCCTTTCGCCCATCTTGTCCGCTGCTTGAACCATACTTTGACCGTCTGAGGCTCCTGCTCCCAGGTAACGGATTTAGGCTGGAACTTAATTTTGTAACCCATCAAATAAATGCGGAATGAAATTTCCGTGTCCTCCGCAATCGCCTTCACGTCCCAACCGCCGATTCGCTCAACGATTTCGCGGCGCATCAGAAAGTTTGTACCCGGGATCGTACATAACTTAAACAGCTTCCAACGCCCTGCTTGAGCCATCCATTGGAACGAAAGCGTCTCAATATTGATAAAACGCGTCAATAGATTCGCATTCCGATTTCGAGTGCGAAATTTGCCGATTACCGCGCCAAGTCCTGGATCCTGCGTGATTTCGGCGACGAGATAAAGCAGCGCTTTCTTTTCCGGCGTATTATCCGCATCGTAGATGGCGATCAGCTCGCCACGGCTTAGCTTGAATCCCAGATTCAAGGCGTTGGATTTGCCTTTACCTCCCGTGACAGCATCCGTGTTCAACACGATCAATTGACGCTCCGGATACTTCGCTTGAAGCTTAGCAAGCAGTTCTCTGCTATTGTCCGAGGAATTGTCATTAATCACAATTATTTCGTAGCGATCATGCGGATAATCTAAAGCAAGAAGTGATTCAACGGTTTGCGTAATCACTTTGCCTTCATTATGAGCCGGCACCATGATGGAAATGAAAGGAGGTTCCCCTTTAATCGGAGGAACCGGTTGATTCTCAATCTGCATGTAATACAGATAGCCTGCCACAATCAGAATGATATTAATCAGCAGGAGTGACCAGATACATATCACAGCAATCAGCATTAGTATGTCAGCAAGTGTCATCATTGTCTCCACGATTGCATGTATTTTCGTTTGTACATTCGGTGTCCAATGATAAGGAAAAGACCGAATAAGAAAAGCGTTGTTCCGATTAAAACAATTAGTATTTTATTTTGCACGGAGAAAAGTCCGCTTAAACTTTTTTCTTCTTGCTGCACATAGACATGCGCCGCATCAACATCTTGAATCTGATTATTAAGATGAACCTCCTGACCATTCATTAGCAAATGCCCGTTCTGTGAGCTAAATTTACTAGCTGACGTTTGAACTGAGTGCCCCCCATTTTTATAATCATCAAACGTTGTCCAGCTAGATGTTAACGTCGTAAGCAGAGTCTCCAGCTTCGAGGCATCGTTAGGAAAACTGTACGCTATGGCCGTATTCATTGGCAGCGGATTCAGGCTATTACCTTCATCCATATAGCGCAAAAGCTCATTGGCATCAATCGTATATGCTGTTGAGTGGAACGCCACGGCGGTATCGGAAGGATCCCGGAATTGAACGGCTTGGTTAGGAAGAATTAGACCTGAATCAAAAAAAGAAAGTCCATCTATCGCATAATGTTTATCATAAGTCCAATACATCTCAGCACTGACGCCAAGCGGTACGATCCCTAATCTTGCTAAATGATCAAGAAAAGAGCCCAATTCGTTCCGAAGCTTATTCACATCCGGAGAATCTGTAGAGTCAACAATCGGCGTTTGAACAATAATGCTGCCATTGCGGGCTTGCAAATGCTTAAGTGTCTCCATATAACGCTGCATCGCCGGGTAGTCCCAATTACTGAATACCGGCTGTATACTGGCTACAAAAGGAATGCCTGCTTCATACAGCTGATCCGCCATCGCATTCACGAGTTCCAGATTTGAAAATGGAAAAATGTCGCTAATTAATACATAATGCTGCGGAGCCGTGGAAACTTCCAGCCAATCTTTCAACACATAGGAAGCTGCCAGTTCTGACAGGTTGCCTTTTGACAAGTACGGGATATACCCATAGTTGCCGCTTGTAATACTGTACGGTGCTTCGGCCGGATGCTTGGAGGATTTCACTGTCCCATACGATTTTCCTTCAAACGAGGTCACCCATGCCATGTTGCTAACAGCAATGGAAGTTTGGTTCAGATCACTAATCTTCAAGTTGATCGTATCATCCACCGTATGCTGTTCTTGAAGGTGCAGTGCTTGTTGAATCGTATTTGGAAGGCCGCTTCCAATTTGCATGTACTTACCGGAGTAAGCTTTCAAGTCTTGTAAAAAAGCATCAGGAAGATTCAATTCATCCGATTTATTTCGTACGAGGATCACTTTATTAAAGCTGTGCAGCTTCCCCTCTTTATATTGCTCTAAGCTCAGCATTGTAACTGGTGTAGAGAAGCCCGCTAAAAGGCGCTGCAGAGCTTCAACATTTCCTGCCAGCGGTGTCCTAAGCGCTTTGCTGTCATAGAGAAGCAGTACAGGATCCTTTGCGTTTGTGCTTTCTGCGGCTGAAGTCAGTCTTGGCACGCTTAACGTACATAATAAAACGAGAAGTGTGACGAAGAGGTATACTTTTCGCATGTCGCTCCCTCCTTATGCCTTACATCGCAGCCCCAACTTGTTTACTCTCCGATTCTGTGCTCCATAATTGTTTAGCAATCAAATCCCTTACTGTAAGCAAAGAAACAAGATCAAAGGTTAGTGTAAAAAGAAATTCATGCTTCGCTAAATCCGCATCGCCCGCTCCAATAATGGAAACGAAAATCCCCGATAACCCCATTGAAATCAATAAAATCACAATAGGCAGCTTCGTTGCTTTACGCCACTGTTGCGAGCGAATCGCATGAACAAACGATGGGACATAAAGCCCTATAATGAGTAAAGTCCAAAGTAAAATAAAGCCAAACGTTTTCGGCGCCAGCGCCTGCTTAAGCAAACTATAGCCAGAAAAGAATACCGTGTGCGCACCAAAAGGCTTCCCAACGGACTGTTCATAGTTCCCCATCGCCATGGGGCGGATACTAAAGCCGTCTCTCGCCGCGATATTAAGCATCTGCCCCGCTTGTCCGGGATGTGCGACATAGTAGCGAAGAATGGAAACAAAGCCGTATTTACTAAAAAACTGTTCTTCAAACTGTGCAGAATCCACATCAAACGATTTATAAGGCTCGTAGTACTCACTGCGGTTCAAAATCGCATATTGCTTATCAATGCCAAAGCTTTTCAACGTTTTTTCCGGATCTGTGGAGCCCATCAATACGCCACGAGTCATCGCATGAAACTTGTTAATATTGACGAATTCTTTTGGGATCAGCACATAGGTGCACACTCCAACACCAATCAGAGCTGCGAGGAGTCCTGCCGTTATGGCGCGATACGATCGGCTTTTTCGAATATAAATAAAAAATACCCCGAATATGGCTGTTAAAATCCCAACTGGGGCGTTTTGCTGCTTACTTGCCGTTAAAATCATGGTGCTGACCACAAATATGCCAAGCATCACGTAATCGTTATATCTTCTCCGGTATAACAGGAGTCCGCTTGCTACCATGAACATCGTCATAATCAGCATTACACTCTCACCGTATAAGGAATTAAAATAAGCTGTGTAGCCGGTGTCGCCAAACACAAAAACAACGATTCCCGCAATCACATAGCCGCGAAGCTTGGAAAGCTTCCAAGTCAATGCTTCAACGAGCAAATATATCGCAGCCGTATAAAGTCCGAGATACAAAGCCGCTTGATAGCGAATATCAAATGTAGTTGTGCCTGGGTGGAACAACTGATTTAGGCCAATAGCCGCTTTTACAAAAGACGATTGAGTCGAGAAAATAGTTGCCTGATTTTCGTTGAAATATTGAAAAATTCCGTACGTTTTGACGAAAAATCCAAGATATTGACTATCATATGTCGGATCGTTGATGTAAAGCCCATTGCTATACAAAACTCGAAAAAAGTCTCCATTATCCGCAATACCGATATAAGGATAAACAAACAGGGCGAGCACTGTAATGACCAATACGCCGGCCGCCGCGGCAGCAGCTGGTGTCATCACGCGTAGCAGTCCTCTCAAAAAGCGATTCGTCACGACAAGCACTCACTCCTTTATTAATAAACATAAGCAAGCAAAGCCATGGCATTGTCGAACGAATAGGCTTGCTGCGCGAGCTCATCCCCGAAGCCTCCGTTCAGCTGGCTTCCTTGGGTATGATTTTGAAACGCGTTCATTTTCGTAATACTCTCGTTATATAGCTGTTGATCCTTAGTAACGGAACCGATCATGGCCGTGATGGCATAAATCGCCGTCGAATGGACATCGTTTAACGGCTTCCCGTTTCGATCATAAGCGCCCACCAACGTGCCCGCGGTAACCTGAGCTTTTATCCATTGTAAACTGGCTGGCTTGGCTTCTCCAATTTCAGCTAGGTTCAGGATCGTCAGTAGCGACTCCACCGAATTAATCTGCTCGGATTGATAGGCTTTCAACTTAAAATCATACCGAGTTTGATAAAAAGGGAACGAATCCGACAAATAGCCCCCATGCATTATCTCAAGCATGTCCGTTTCAAGCGCACGCTTCTTCCGGTCCGAAACAGGAAGCAGCTCCATAGAAGCAACATCTATGTAGCACAACGTAATAAATGAATTCGTCATTGCGTAAGTCTCGTCATAGAAATCATGCAGACGGCTCTGAGAAACGTTATAGGTATATAATTTATCTCCGTAGTACGCCAAGTCCTTCTTATAAGCGTCTGTCTGAAAAGCTTTCCCCGCTTCGTCCAGCGCGCGAAGGATTCGAAAGTCGTCCACTGTAGCGTTAACGGTGAATTTTTTATTCAGCTTAGGGCTGTACCGGTAGCTAAGACCGGTTGGCGCATCAAACGTGCGTTTGGCAAGCTGCCACTGGGCTTCGAACTTATCCTTTTGCCCGGTTAAGGCATAATAACGCATGAGCAGTCCGGCTGACTCGCTAAGTACTTCATGACCGGTTGCGACTTCGCTGTTCTGATCGGTCTCTTGCAAGTTGGTATACGTACCATGAGGTCCGGTTAATGTTTCTGTTATAAAGTGCTGAAGCGCATTACGCTGCTCCGTGACGGGCACAAGCTGGCCATAACCAGAGATGGGCTTGCGGGCAAGCTTTTCTTTTCCAAATACAGGCAAAGCTTCACAAGCTGAAAGTGTCATGACGAAGGCGAGGGAAATCAACAAAAGGTTTCGCTTCATGCTCATTAGCTAAAGAACTCCTATCGCAATCTTTTCCTGACTGCATGGCGGGATGGTATAATCGTAGGATACCATAGTTAGCCCTAGTGTAACACACGCTGCATTTCACTCAAAAGGTAATTAAAGGACGGATGGCATGAGATTGGAACAGATGGCTGCCGCACTCGCACCGCTGCATTTAGCAAGCTGCCTCATTGAACAACGAGGTGAACGAATCTTTGAACATTATCGCGACGAACTAAAAGAAACCGAAATAACGCGCATTAATTCTTGCACAAAAAGTGTTCTATCGGCGCTGATCTGTATCGCCATGGATCAAGGGTTGCTGCCCGAGCCCGAAACGCCGGTTTCAGCATTCTTCCCCCAGCTTCTTCAAGACGCTGATCCGCGGAAGCGGGAAATGAAAATCCGACACCTGCTCACGATGTCCTCCGGCATGGACTGGACCGAATTTGGCGGTCAGAATTCTTTCCCACAGATGACCAGAACGTCCAATTGGGTCGACTTCGTCCTGGCACAACCGCTGTCGGAAGCACCTGGCACCCGCATGGAATACAACTCCGGCAATTCCCAGCTGCTTGCTGCGATTTTAGCGCAAGTTACAGGCATGCCCGTTGCCCAGTATGCGGAGCAACAGCTTTTCGGTCCGCTTGGCATCGCGGACTACGCCTGGGAGACCGACCCGCAAGGTATTCATACCGGCGGATTCGGTCTCCAGCTCCGACCGGCCGATATGCTGAAATTCGGCCGTCTCTTCTTGCAGGAGGGCTTGTGGGAGCACAAGCCCCTCATCTCAAAGGCGCTGGTCGCCAGCTCCAGCGCTCCCGCCATCCCGGCTGCACCGGTACCGCCGCGCCGCGGCTTCTACGGCTGGCATTGGTGGGTCGATACGTATGAGGCTGACGCGAACGCAGCCTCTCCCTCTTCGCCACCAATGGACTACTACAACGCCTACGGCTTCGGTGGGCAGGCGATTTACATCATTCCACGACTGGATACCGTCGTCGTGTTAACGCATGATGAGCGGAAGAAGAGCAAGATTCCGCTCCTTGTGTTCCGCAATCATATTGCGCCGATGCTTGCCGCGCAAGCGTGCTTGAAATGAAAAAGAAGTCCACAGCTGATTCCCTCAGCTTGGACTGCTTTTTTGTTTAGCGTTCATATCCTCATAATTCTTGAGGAATGGCACGATTTGCCTTCGAGTTAGCGAAAGCAGCAAACAATCTGTCAGCGCAATTTCACCGTAAGATTTACTGAACTGAACACCTATGCCTGGGTAGAAGGTACGAAGATATTTATTAATTCGTTTAATTGGTGGAACTGGTTCTGTTCAATAAGTACGACTAATATTTCATTACCGGTATCAGCGTAAAAGAATCTTTTACTGCTACCGCTCTCAGCAAGTAATTCAGAAAAGATTATGAAGATTTCGAGGCTCAGCCAATCGTCCTGCACAGAAAGCGAATAACGATAGCTTGTACCATTAGCTTTAAAGGCAATCCACACCTTACCTTCTTGAATATCCTCGTAATCCTTGATATCGGTTACGCTCAATTCTGGCTCAAGCATAACCGCAATCCGTTCTAATCTTTGAACATAGTCCCCATGGTCCTCAATGCATTCGCGATCAAAGCACCAAGCGTCGTTAGTTGGATACCCATCACTGATAAACTCTCCGTCGCTGTCTATTTCACTTCCCATTCTCATAAGAAGATGAATGTAAGGGCGTTCCTCATAATACTTTATCTTGAAAGTTAATATATCCCTGATTTCTATATTCCCTTTGAGTGTAATACCTACTCTACCTAAGTTTTCTAGCTGCTCCTCAATCGAAATACTGACATGTGGAGACTTGGATAATTTGAAGTAGCGCTTAAAAAGACTAAACATGTCTATAAATAATTCCTCCTCAGTTCACATCGCTTTTTATTCTCCAAATTATTTCCATTATCCTCCCTTTAACGTAACAAAGCTGCCGAATAAAGCGGCAGCTTTGGGAATGGTGAATTATGTTGAGCTTGGAGGCTATTTTGTCTTTAAACGCGATTATCTAATCATCTATTCCCTGCTCCCGGCTATCTTCAACAATCAATTCAAGAGCATCTAATCGTACTTGCTAGAAAGATATTACTGTACGTATTGCATATATGTGATTACGATTCCAAGATCGGCAAACATATGGCTTATAATCGGAATGAGCACCGATCCCGTACGATGGCGAATCCATCCCCATAGTACACCTGCTGCAAAAATAGGAATCGCAGCAACAACGTTAAGTGGCCAACTGAATACCGGTATTATGACGACCAGATGATAAGAGGTAAACCAAAAAGAAGCAAGAAGCATATTTTCCGCAGAACCAAGCTTTTGTCCGATCCTGTGATATAAGTATCCGCGCCAATAGATTTCTTCTAAAATCGGATTGAGCAGTACCAATATGAGTAGCAATAGAACGGACTGGTCACCTGAGAAATCCCACTTTTCTAACAAACTTCTCAATCGCTCGATATCGAATAACATGTCATGCAAATAATTAGCGCCAATCAGGAGAGTAATTAGTAAAGAGATTCCCAAGCTCAGTCCAACTATCATTTGACGAGCGGATGCAGTAAGTCCCCAATCGCCGATCGTACGGGCCAGACTATTTTTTCGACATACAAGGTAATCCATAGAAGGTATAATTCCTAACCAACTGTAAAAGAGCGCAAACGTAAGTATTACACTATGTCCAACATGAAGTCCAAGTGCCACTAATACAGATGGGGCTAGTCCTAGCACATAGCGGTTCATATTCATCTCCCTATCCGAGAATTTTGCCAAGAATCAGATAGTGATATCATAACGGGAAGAGTTTCCTAAATATAGTACTAACATAATATAGTACCTGTCCGAAGAAAATAAAGTTATAGACTGGATTTGTTGATCCTATGCAGATTTCTGATTACTACACCATTAGCTTACTCTTTTTGCTAACGACGATGTTTAAATGTCGCTCGATATTTTTTAAGAAGGAAAGCCATTTTTTAAATTAAATAACTTTCTCCTTAGTTGTGATATTGTTCTATTTAGCCGTGTAGGCAACTTAGGATTTCTTGTTCATTTTATGTGAAGACAGGATTAGAGGAATTGTTTACGAAAGACAGACCTAGTGATAACTTATTACGAACCTAATGGGAAATAATATTAAATAAAAGAGAAGTTAAATTGAAGAAACCACTCCATTGTCAGGAGTGGTTTTGTCCTTTATACACAGATGTATACCTTGTGGTGCAACTTTACTTTGTGCTTAGATACATTGCGGTGAACCGCATCTTATTTTCAAATATTTTGGCTGCGCTGCCCGTTACTTTAATGGAAGCATCCCAACGACTAATCGAATAATTTTCTTGATATTGGAAAATCTAATTTCGATGAAAGGAGGTACATGGATGGTTGAGTACACTAATATTCAAGACAACTCCGAAGAAATAATGAAGTGTATTGTTAACTGCGATACCGAGCAAAATGAGAAACAAGATAATAACCTTTTGAACAGTATTCCGAGCGAAGAAGAATATATTGATGAACCGTAACTAGCTAAGCTTTAATGACGGACTTTTCACCTACAATTAGAAATCAACTAGAAGCACTGGACAATTACCTAATTAATTAGCAAAGGATTGATATTCCCATGGATATAAAGAAAAACGATTCTGATTACAAACCTGATATAACTAACTACGATTATGTTTGGGGTAGCGATCAGGATGAGTATACTAAAGATGCTGCCAAATCAGAGTCAAATGAAGAAGAGGACAAGTAAATCCCTCTGGAATTGAAAAAAAGCCCGAGAGTCAATCTCACAGGCCTTAAATGAAACAAGGGACAGTTGCCGGCCGCGGTAATCTGTCCTTTGTTTTGCACTCTCGTTCACCGTTAGCACAATGGACCCGTGCCGATCTAATAACAGTAAATGTATTATGAGACGTACCTACTTACGTCTCATTTTCAATGCTATCTTCAATTACAATTTCTTTAATGATAGCTTCTATAGTATCCATTTAGTAATAAATTCATTCTGAATCCAATTTTCACCTTGTTTTGATGTGAAAAAGTAATTATTTTTAAATAAGCTTTTCTTTTTAACGTAGCTTTGAACCCACTTAATTTCATTTTCTGGATCAGAAATAATAGAGAAATAACCTAAAGCAGCTCCCTCACAGTTTTGACTAGGTAGAAATTGATCAACAGTAGTGATTATCTCTTCATTTGAATACTTATATGTATCTTTACCAACACTTTTTAAAATGTCCTGCAGTTGGGGGCTACGAGAGAATTGATGAATAATTATTTATAATTCATCATTAAAGTCATTACAAGTCCATGTGTTCCAATAGCTATTTTCTTCCCAGAGTGTTCTTTTAATATGTTTTTTATCACCGATATCGATCTATTCTGGCAATCAGAATTAGATTCCCCACCCGGTAAAGTACTATCCTCCCGTTCGTACTATGAGGTCACCAGATCTTTCTGGCCGACCTCTTTTTTGTGAAGTCATAAGATAGCGGTAGCAGGGGATCGAAGGTTTCTGCCCGTTGGAACTGGATGCGAAAGCTATTCAGTTTCGCCCCTACTAGTTCAACCAGGGTTAGGCTGATTGCGACATTGATTCCATAACACATGCGATAGTGTGGAAGACAAGAGGCTTAGGGGTTACCGTTTGAAATGTAATAGGAGTGATCAAATGAATCCATTAATTGGTTTGATCTTGTGGAAGGAATTTTTTTGGAAATTATATGTAATGAAAGAAACTAATTGGAAATAATTACGTCTAACATTTATGATATAAAAATCCCAAAAAGTGGAGGTTTTATGAAAAAGAGACGAAACACTTGCTTTGTATTGGCCAGCCTATTTACATTACTTCTGGCAAGCAATGTAGTATTGGCGGCGAATGCCGAAACATCTGAAGTCAGGCTCGATCAGGTTCAGATTCAGGTTCAAGAGTATGCGACGCAATATATCGAAAAGGAGTACCCTTTTGCGAAAGATCAACTCATGTTTGTTGACTATCAAGAGAATACGTTTGTAAAACCGAATTTTTACAATATTCGTTATATCCGAGCCATTGATGGTATTCGGTATCCAGGTAACTATATCAATCTTGATATCGATAAAACTGGGAAGGTTGTAGACAAACAAATTTTGTGGGACAAAAACGTTCAACTTCCAGAAAGCGAGCCTGTAATTTCAGTAGAAGAGGCACGCGCGAAGTTCACCGAGCAGTTGGTTCCGACGTTCTCCCAAGTATTCCCGGAACAATTAAACAAAGGCGAAAAGAAAATAGGCATTTATGAAACTGTATTATCGGATAATTGGCAAGTCGATGCAGTTACCGGAAAAGTCCACGGCGGCATGAATCAACCGGCTTTAGAACAAAATACGAAGATGTCATCAACCAACAAAGAGATCGTACAACCAGTCGACAGCGCAGAGAAAGCATTGAAGAGAGCGATCGAGCTAGCTGTGATTCCAACAAATGCACTAAATCCACTTATTTATCAGGTAGTCGAAGGACTCAATAGCAATTTAAGCGGACCCTTTTGGAAAGTAATCTGGAGAAAACCAATAGGAACGGAATACTGCTCGTCTTCTGTGGAAATACAACTGAGCACCGGCGAGTTAACTTCTTTTTCTAATAGTTGTCCACTAGAGGGCAAACACCTTATCGTCGAGGATGAGGCTAAGCAAATATCAGGTGATTATCTTAAAAAAGTGCTACCGCAAGTGGCTTCAGCACTCACGCTGTATTCAATCAAAGAATCTTCTTTAACGCTGCCGACACGAATGGGTGATAAAGCTTACTTGTTGATTTATACTGCAAATTTATCTGGGATTTATTACGGACACGTCTCCATTATGATCGACATTCAATCCGGCGAAGTTATCTCAGTTAACAACTCCTTGAAAGGCACATTACCTGCAGACATCCCACAGTTCGATGAACCAAAACTAAAATCAATGCTTCTGAAAGCGTACGATGTAATCCCAACCTACTATACACCTCCGTTGAACCTGATTAACAAAAAGGAGGATGAGATCATTCAGACTAATCTAGTTACGATTACGGAAGATCCGGTAAAGCCTGTTCTGGTTTATTCCCTTGTACGTAAAGCCAGCTACAATAATTATTTTTTGGATGCAAAAGATGCTGTATGGAGGGACTTTTCAACGGGAAAATTATTTACTGTAAATCAAATCGAATCGAGGAAATAATTGTGTAGAGGCTATCCCATTTGCTTGCTCACAAAAGCGCGGCTTCTTAAGCCGCGTCTTTTGCATTTATTCATTTCATACCGAACAATAAAACAATTTTTACCCAGAGATAATTAGCGAGGTAATCGGTACTACGAAAATACTATATATTTTTATATTCAGATTAATGTCCAATTGAAGAATTTAATGAAAATAAACTAAAAATCACCATAAGTTAGTGGAAAACCTATATTCAAGAGGGATTACTCCCTTTTTTAAAGAATGAGTCTGTCATTAAACCACTTTTTCTTCAGAGGATTTGACTCTATTTGTGATCTGAGGAATCCGGTACGTCCGGACCATCAACGATATCCCCCGAAGAAAAAGAAGTCGGGCTGCTAAGTCATCTTTTATTCGGGTCTAATTTAATTGTGATCTGAATAAAACAATGGAACTTTACAAAACCTTTATTTGATAACCTTACACTTTGACGGTTTAGGAGGGATTGTTATTAAACCATTGGTCATAATAGCAGCATTACTACTAGTTTCAGGTTGTTCGAGTCATAATTCGACAAACAATCAAATGAATGCTAAACAAACGAAGCTTGAAACTCATGCTCCTAATGCTGCTTCATCGTCAACCTTAACTCAAGCCTCATCCATTTCTACTGCGGGTGCAGGGAACTCACCGATTACGATTAAACAAGCACCCAATGAAGCTTCGAATTGGCTGGATTGGTTCCAAAGCAATTATTCACCGGTAGAAAGCCCAGCGAATCAAGCCGTAAATCCACAACAGTCCGCCAATCCGCAAGAGTCCGTAAATCCTTCCCAATCTGCGCAGCAAGTCTTGGATCTTGTGAATCAAGAAAGAACGAAAGCAGGCTTGAATTCCCTTAGTTTGAACAGTAGTCTATCGAAAGTAGCAATGGCTAAGGCTCAGGATATGTACAACAATAATTATTTTGATCATCAGTCTCCGACTTATGGATCCCCGTTTGATATGATGACTGCATTCGGGGTCACATATAACTCTGCAGGGGAAAACATCGCCAAAGGCCAGACAAGCCCGACGGAAGTGATGAACCAATGGATGAACAGTCCTGGTCATCGTGCCAACATCCTAAATAGCAGCTACACCCAAATCGGAATAGCTTACTATAACGGCGAGTGGGTACAGGAATTTACTGGCTAGTAGATCAAGGACTTCAAAAAAGAGTGCAGAACGCGCCGCGGATTGTTATCATGTTCTTGTCATCCGACACAGTTATGAAATTACATGAAGTGCCTCATTATATTGGTTAGCTATTCCCTTATTTCTTACTCGAAAGGAAAAAGGAAACAGCTAACCATCCGATCTTATAACTTCGCGCACTTACTGCAGGAAATAAAATTCCACCGAGTAAACACGTTCAAATAGTTCCATACGTCATCGAGCGGAATATCAGGACCGCCTGGCGATCTACTTTGTATTTTAATTCAGCGAAGTAATCGAATCGACTTCGAGCTTAACGGTTGCGTAGTACTTCAAATTGCCGGAGAAGACACATTCGAATGAAAAAGGTATCCCTTTACTAGGATTATCAGCATCGGTAATCAATTCAAGCGGTACCGTTCCCATCACTTGACTCTTTTGATCCGTGAAAGTGATTCGTCCTTTCACTTGATGCGACCCCTTCGTATCAAGCTCAAACTGCCCATTGATAATACTAAATTCTCCGTCTTGTCTCACACTTACATTTCCAAGCCGAAATTTGGGATGCTCAGGATCGACGATGTCCATTGCTGCAGAAGCATCAAGTTCAGGGGCTTTTTTATCGTTTATCCTAACGATCTGTACCGTTGCGTAAGCATACCACTGATCCAAGCTGCCATCCACCAATAAATCAACAGAGTGCTTCTCAGCACCGTTTAGCTCAACGCGACCTGTTCTAGAGGCCGCGACTCGCTCTCCATTTTTATTATACCAATTGAACTTAAAATCGATAGTCATAGCTTCATTGACTTCACGCCACTTCGGGCCAAGATTTACGTTTACAGTCATATGTGTCAGCTTAGGATCTTTTTCATCTATGTGCTGATAACCAAAGTTGACATCCAAAATGTGGCGCGCATCTACCGCATCCGCCTCGTACAATTTAAACCAGACAGGCCCTAGCCAGGAATCGATTTGATGCCAATTGTTCCATACTTCTTTAACTTTTACAGTTTGTGGTGATAGACTGGAGCCTGTTTCCAAACCATATGGATGTCGCATCAGTGGTGTGAGATTTAACAATTCCACGTCCTCCTGAACTTCTCTTATCCCTTCTAAAAAAGGATTTATAGGACGAATCCATTTGTCCCCAGATCTCGTTTCTATTAAATAAAGATTATCCCATTTCGCTTTCGTGGTCACAATTTGAGGCGCCAATTGCCCGCCACTTGGCTCTGTCAGCAGAGGATCATTATAGAGCGATTCGATCCCACTGAGATCGAGTTTCTTCACGAACGGCTGCGGGTTTCCCAGTAGAGCACGATTAGGAGCAATCCATCGATCACCAAGCCATGTGGAGACTAAATAAATTGGTCTTTTGTAGCCCTCGCCATGTCCCCATCGAACCTCCCTTGTTTTTAAAATTTTCAACGTCTGTGGCCCCAGCAACCCTACCTCTTTCAGCTGATCACCGTAAACAGAAGTATTCTCCAGTAAAGTAATCGTATCCTCACCTGGATGAGGAAGCTCTAAACTAGCCTCCGCTCGACACCGGTCGTCCAACATAACGAAGCCGCAAACTAATAGCATCACAGCAATCCATCGATTTCTCATGATCTTTGCCTCCATCTCGACATTCATTCTAAGTCGTTAGACTATGAAAATCGAAAAAAGTTGTCATTCTTTCCCAATAAACAGAAAAAACCATGTTCAATGCCGGCAGCCTTCTCATACTCTTACGAATTAATGCAGTTGTTTTACGTTTTGTTCAGATAAAATAAAAAACCGCAGTTTCTGCGGATGTTTATCGGTCTATATTCTTGACAATCGATATTGAGATAGTTTTTGATTCAGCGAGATATTCTTCTGAGAGTAGCTTTTATCAAATGAAAAAACATCTCTTGATCTCGTACAATTGTTTACAGTCGTATTATTCAATTTTATCTTATATCTATTTTAGAAGTTAATCGCAAATAAGCGGACTTTTTCATCTGTACCCTCATATCGAATCATGCTTTCAAAATGCAAACCTAGTTTTTCTAGTAGTTTGGCCGACGTATGATTATCTTCAGAGGTAATAGCCACAATGCGTTTTAACTCTAAAACGGACTGCGCATAACTCATCACTGCGGAAGCAGCCTCATAGGCGTATCCCTTCCCCCAAAATTTAGGAAGATCTACATCTTCTAAAAAATCTCTTTTTACTAAACCACAGATGCCGATCGGAATACCTTCATCTTTCAACTCTGTCAAATAAAACCCGAAACCCAAACGGGCATACATATTTAGAGCACCGTTTAAAATATACTCACGCGCTTCATCGATGGTTCTCACGCCTCTATCGCCTATTGTACTGGATCCAAGAAGGATCGTTTAATAGCTCAAGGATAAAAACCGCATCTTCAATTGATTGTTGCCGAAGAATCAGCCGTTCTGTTTCTAGTACTTTCAAGGTAGCTTCCCCCAGACGATTAGATAGGATATGTATAATTATAACAAAAAAAGATCGACCTCGTACCCCAAGAAATTTTTCTCAATAGAGTGATTGCCCAACCCTTCTTTCTTTTACTGTTCAGAACAAGAAACCCTCAACCACAAGGGTTAAGGGCCTTAGCTACATAAAAGGCTGCGTTTACGCGGCAAGAAATGGGACTATATTCTTGTCAGCCGACAAGTTGACTGATGACAAGAACTTGCATCGCGTCGCCCAATTCTTCCATAGTTACTTATACGTTATTTCCCAAAAGTTCTTCAAACGCTCCAACTGCGATAAATGATGCCTGTAATGCATCTCTATAAGCAAAAACCACTCATTGGCGTTTAGTGCGCCGAATCCAGGATGAAGAATTTTTCTGCTCTCGGGTACTTTACTCAAAGTGGGTTCAGTATTTTTCATCCGCTCTACGATACTGAGAAATCCTTCCTTCAGCTGCTCCTTACTCTCCGGCTGTTTCGGGGTGTATTGCGGTGAAGCAGGTACCTGAATCCGCACAGGAGGAAAACTTCCCAGTTCAAAGGCTCCCTTGCCCCTTTCCGTTTTTTCCTCCATAGTGCCTACTGTTGCTTCGCTTCCAGCCAAACATTGATCAACATTGTGCAAATGCATGAATTGTGCCGATTGAATTAGATGCATATACATTTGACCAATCGACCATTCCTCTTCGTTCGGCTTTTTTATCAGCTGCTCCATATCGAGGCTTTCCAGTTCCATTAAATAACGTCCTATTATTGTCTCAAATGCCTGTAATGCTTCCGCTGTACTTCTCATGAATCAAACAACTCCTCATTATTTATTCTTGGATATAATCCAAATATAACAAAACGCTACTGACAATAGCGTGTCAGTAGCGTTTTAAGATTTTTTCGGCCTCTTCCCGAATCCGATGTCGGAGAGACTCCGGTTCCAACACCTCGACATCCCCGCCCCAGCCGAGGATATAAGACAGCAGCTCCTCCGGCTGTCGGACAAGAAAGTTGACAATAAGACCGTCCTTTCGCTCCTCAGTCGACTCCATATAATAATGACAAGTCTCAGCGATTTTGTCCGCAATTTCAGGATGAGCCAGAACCAACACCCGTATGTTACGGTCGTCTGACGGACGGTAGCTGTTAAGATTAAATCCATTTGGAGTGAGAAAGCGATCCTCCAATACGGTTAGTTCTGTCATTCGTGACAATCGGAAATGCCGAATTTCTTGCCGCAAGTCACAACGTGCAATCAAAAACCAATTTCCCTGAATAAGCGCCAATCCATATGGAGCGACCTCACGCGTACTCTTCCGATTGCCGTCTGTTTCCGGCATTTTTTTCAGATACGTCATAAGTAATTTGCGGCGCTCCATAATTGCCCGCCTCACTTGTCCGAGATAGTCCTTTTCCCTCAAGTTAGTTACAGGATCGCGGGCCTGAAGAAGCCGCATTGTTTCCCGGACGCGCTTCGACTCATCGTGTACTGTTTCTGGCAGAATAGCTTCAATTTTGCGTCGTGCCGCCTGAGCTGCACTTGCATAATCGCCATCCAACCTCTGTTCGATAAAGTCAGTACCCATAAGCATGGTTACTGCCTCTTCAGCAGAAAACCCGACTGGTGGAAGAAAATATCCTTCCATTAGGGAGTAACCCTGCCCGGGAGCCCCAAGGATCGGAACACCCATTTCACTTAGAGCTTGTATGTCCCGATATATCGTCCGCACGCTAGTCTCAAATATAGATGCCAAATCCTCTGCTCTCAGTACTTTGCTCCGTTGCAACTCAAGCATTATAGCGAGCTGCCGATCGGTCTTGTTCATTACTGTTCCCCCCGTGTCCGTCCTGTCACTCCATCTACTCATTCTACCACAGCAAACTACACGTTAGCATGGAATTGACAGCCGATCGAAACCTCCTCCTAAGAATTTTTTTATTAAAATATAAAAAAAGCCAGCGAGATCTCGCTGGCTATATAACCCTTACTAACCATATATCCTACTACATTCAGCAGAAGTTTGGTTGATCCTGGAATTAGGAATTCTTTCTCTTCATTACGAAAAGTTATATCTAGCCAGCCTCGATATTCTAATTGAAAAGACATATTCATCGTACGGTGCCCCATTCTTTTATAATATATGGTTTTAATATGATTATTTAAAAGATGTTCTAAGGTCCACCAATAGAAAGAATCAACTTATACAAATCATCTTGCGTTGCAAAATAAGGGTATTCTATACCTTTGGCTTGAAATTCAAGGTTTCTCCCTCTCTGACCTAATGCTGTAATACCTATTAATCTTCCTGACTTCAAACTAATACTTATTCCTGCGTTTGGTGTTGTACCTGCTAAAGTACTATTTGCTTTAAACGAATGCATGGCGTTGTACCATTCAATGATTTGTGTCGTTTCTTCATAAGTTGCTTCACGCGCATTTAATTTTCCTAACTCGTGAAACTCAATCTTTTCAACATCTTCTATAGCAACTGGGAATGGATGGTTCAAGGGTAACGAATAAAATATCCCTAAAGTGATAATAGTTAAAAACACTATGACAATCAAAGTTCGTTTGTACATTTACAGTAGCTCCCTTAACTCTACAATCAATATTAACTACACATCGAAAGTATCTCCATTATATGAATGATGAAATCAAAAAAGAGCTGCTTCAATGCAACTCCTCCTGAGCATAGAGCCCTTTATTATTGCGTAACATCCATTCGAATAACGTTTTAACATTCTCGAAAATATCCGGATTAACTTTGTATGATATCTCTCTTCTAGTACTTTCATTGACAACTAAATGTTCATAAAACCCAACACAGATAGCCTTATATAAATAGTTACTTCTTCGATATTGATAATAACACCACTCAGCGAAATTATAGATCTTAACAAGATCCTCGTTTTGGCCAGAGTAAGTAAAGAACTGGTCGTTTTTTCCGCTAATCATTTAAGTTTTATGAATGAAGCTGCTCCAATCGATCTGCGCGGAGCCAACTCATCTCTTCGATACCCAGAATGGTTTTGAAGTCATCCACCATGGCGTGTCGGCGCTTGAGTTGTGCGATGGTCTCCGCATCGAAAAGGTGTCGAAGCTGCTCCATCTCCTCGGTGCCGAGCTCGAAAAGCTTAAAAGCTTCCACGTCCAGCTGCCTCAGCATTGCCTGGACCCGGTCAATCCCGCTTCGTTGCTGCTCCATCTCCATAATCATGGACGCTCTAAAGGACTCTGAATCAGGGCTAATATATAGTAGTTCTACCTCATCCTGATCCGGAAATTTGTCCCGGACATAATTCATGAGGTCGACCTCCTCTTGCTCATACGAAAAGTCGAACGTAGAAACGGCTTCCCCCTGATGAAGAAGGGTGAAGCCCCAGCCATGATCCTCAAAATTGTAGAAGTACAGCACCGGCAGATGCTGCGATATCCCCGTAACATCTGTCGGAACGATCTCGCTGACACCTGTCCCTGAGGTGAAAAACACGGCCCACTGCTCATTCAGTTCTTCGACAAGCAGGGGATTATGTTTTTGGACTGTGTCGCGATATGAATTTCGTATCAAGCTTCCTGCGGTGAATTCACTCATAATTTGTTCCTCCTAAATTTCAATACTAAAACAATTTAAACATTCTTCAGGTCTATACCTGATGCTTTTCCTCACTGATTTCAGAACTGTTTGCGTTCGGATTTCTTTTTCTGGTCGTGATTAAATTCTTTATCCACTTCCAACTCCCCGCCAAGGCAATAACGATAAATACCCCAAACTTTTTCAGTAACAGTAAACCGACAGCAAGTAGTCCAACTTTTTTAGCTACAGCAAGACCAGCTCCCCCCAATATCAAGGCGGATAAACCGAATTTAGATACTTTGTCTGTGCTGCTGTTAAAGTCTTCATATTTCTGACCATTAACCATCGAAATTTTAGGAAGGATTTGAGAAGCCAAGACTTGTTTATCATGTTCACGGCTCAAAGGATCCGAAATGAGGATAGCCGAGATATAACCTGTGCGTGTCAAAAGCCTGACATCGTAGTTTATAAGTGGTTGTTTTTTAGCGTCTTCCGCGCCCATCGACCATGTTAAATCATGTGTTTTCTCATCATAAAATGGTTTTACATCCCAGCCTGTTACATGAAGTTGGTGGTCTAATGGAAGCTTTTCATTCGCCTTTTCCGTACTATCACTATAACTTTTCAATATGGCAGCATCATCAATAGTTTTCTTTTCATCATCCTTGATATGCCCAGATTCATCATACTCAAAAATTACCGTCCATTGCTCCTTAGGGTTTGTCGGATACACACTGCCAATCTCACGTCCTGAAGGAATATCCTTGTAGTCCGTCATCATTTTTTTTGTATCTTCACCATTTAGAAAAACAAAATCCTGGCCAAGATCCAAGCTTGCTATTTTTCCTAGCTCTACATTTTTTCCACCTGAAACCCAATTATAAGTATGTTTGGATTGTTCTTCTTCTGCAAAAACACTCGTTTGAGTGCTAAGCAAGAGTATTACTAGGATACTGAGTACACGTATTTTCAAAATTACGCCTCCAATTTATAAATGTGTTAACTTGATCATACAAAATAATCCAAAATGTAAAAAATTAAATTTTCATAAAGGAGATAAAGGAGATAGGTGGAAATAGATTCCGTTAACGTACCAAAGGCTGCCAATCATGCCGGCAGCCTCTAGTACAAGTATGTTAATTTCATTTTCTCGAGCCATTCGCTCTTTACCTTTGTTAATTCAACGTTCCCCTCATGTTATACCAATTTAACGCTTTACTTTCCAGCTCTTTAACAAACGCATCTTTACCGTCCATATATGCTTCAATGTCCCTTGGGAACTGTTTGGCAAGGCTTTCTTTTAAAGCCCCATAACTATTTGCTTCATCGGGATGCGTTCGGAGATAATCCCTAACCGCCAAATGGCGAATAATGTTTTGCTAGTTATCCTATAACGTTCACTCAAATGACCCTCCTGAGTGTGAATTTATCATTGTGATCGGTTTGCAACTTACTTTTTTGCACGTAGTTCTTCATTAATTTGCCCAATAATTTCCTGGATACTTTTTGATCCAAGGTCTCCTTCGCCCCGTTTCCTAACGGACACACTTTCGGAATTCTTCTCATTCTCACCGAGAACGAGCATATACGGTACTTTTTCGAGTTGGGCTTCACGAATTTTATACCCGAGTTTTTCATTTCTCACATCTACTTCAATCCGAATACCTGTCTCTTCCAGTGCTTTCTTCACTTGCAAGGCATAGTCGATATAGTTCTCCGAAACCGGCAATAACTTCACCTGGACGGGCGCAAGCCATAGCGGGAAAGCTCCGGCAAAATGTTCGGTTAACATGCCGATAAATCGCTCAATAGATCCATAAATAGCACGATGTATAACGACTGGCCGATGCTTCTGGTTGTCCTCTCCGATGTAAGAAAGATCGAATTTCTCGGGCATCTGGAAATCCAGTTGGATAGTCCCACACTGCCAGCTCCTTTTAAGCGCATCTAAAATGTGAAAATCGATCTTGGGTCCATAGAATGCCCCATCGCCTTCATTGACATGATAATCGATACCAAGTTTATCCAGGACATTTTGCAAAGATTGTTCAGCCTGCTGCCATAGCTCTTCTGAACCCATCGAATCTTCGGGCCGGGTAGATAGCTCGACCTTGTACTTAAAGCCGAGTACTTGATAAACATGATCAATCAAGGCAATGACACGGCTAATTTCATCCTCAATTTGTTCAGGCAAAACGAACAGGTGGGCGTCGTCCTGACAGAAGGTACGGACCCGCATCATTCCGTTAAGCGCTCCGGAAAGTTCATGGCGGTGAACTTGGCCGAATTCGCAAAGACGTATAGGCAATTCCCGATAGGAACGTAAGCTGTTTTTAAAAATAAGCATGTGTCCCGGGCAGTTCATCGGTTTAAGTGCAAACTTTGTTTCATCAACATTCGTGAAGTACATGTTATCTTTGTAATGATCCCAGTGTCCCGATTGCTCCCAAACACGATTATTCATCATAAGCGGTGTACGTACTTCAGCATAGTCGCGCTGTCTCTGTAATTCACGCGCAAAGTTCTCAAGCTCATTACGAATGCTCATCCCTTTCGGAAGAAAGAACGGCATTCCAGGTGCTTCTTCAGAGAACATAAACAATTCAAGCTCTTTACCAAGCTTGCGGTGGTCACGCTTTTTGGCTTCTTCAATAACATGCAAATGCTCTTCAAGCTGTGACTTCTTGGGAAATGAAGTCCCATAAATGCGCTGCAGCACCTTATTATTAGAATCTCCACGCCAGTAGGCTCCCGCCACATTCATCAGCTTAAACGCCTTTATCCGACCAGTAGAGGGAAGGTGCGGCCCCCGACATAGATCAAAAAACTCACCCTGATCATAAATGGTAATGACGGCATCATCTGGCAGGTCGCGAATGAGTTCTAATTTTAATGGTTCTTCGAGCTCCTCGAAAGCTGTAATTGCTTCACTGCGGCTGACAGCCCGGCGAACAATTGGCAGGTTCTCTTGGATTACTTTCTCCATCTCTTTTTCAATAGCTGCAAGATCATCAATAGACAGAGGTTGTTCTATATCAATATCATAGTAAAATCCATCTTCGATGACCGGTCCAATTCCGAGCTTGACTGCCCTATCTCCATATATGCGTTTAATCGATTGGGCCATTAAATGCGCCGTACTGTGCCTGTATATCTCCAGGCCCTCTTTACTGTCAAGAGTAACGATTTCGACAAGACTATTAGGCTCAATCGGGTGATCAAGATCAACGAGTTTGCCATTGATCTTTCCAGCTACCGCATTTTTCTTCAATCCTGGACTAATAGATTCCGCCACTTGTTCGATTATCGTACCTTGTGGATACCTCCTAATTGTTCCATCTGGCAATGATACATTGATCTCCATGATTTAGCCTCCATTTCTAGTTATTCATTATTTTTGAACGCAAAAAAACGCATCTCTCCCACAAAGGGACGAGTGCGTTCAGCTCGTGGTTCCACCCTAATTTGACCTTCAACATGTCATGCTTTGGCTGTTCTCCAAAGTAGCAGTTACAAGATCCTTATTGGTATCCAGTATCGGGGATAAGACGGTGACGCTTACTGCCGCGACGAACAGATCGACGGGTTCAACGACACGGCTACAAAGGGGTAATTTCACAGCCGGTAACAGGAGAAGCTTTCAGCCTAAACTTCTCTCTCTGGACAGTTCGTGAAGGAAATCATGTCTTTGGTCAATGCCTTATTTATGTTGTGTTAACTGGTTTAATATTACATAGTCGCGCTCTTGAAGGTCAAGGGAAAGAATTATTATATAAAAGTTTCAAGCTCTGACGAAGTTCTTTATCTAGAATCTGCCCGATTTAAAAATCGAAAAAAGCAGCCAAAGACTCATTAAGGATGCCAGTATAAACCCAACTTCAATGGTTGGCACGTTGAGCAAGAAATAATGCTTCCGGCCAACAATGGAAGAGCCGATGATGAGTCCCATCATAATGAGGCTGAAGGACAAGAGAACGATGCCGAATGTGATCCTATTGCCAATGCGATCCAGCTTGCGCAGGAAATCGTAGGCATCAGTGACGCTAATATTCATATGCAGTTTCCCTTTTTTTATCTGTGAAAAAAACTCTCGGGACTGTCTTGGAAAATCAATTAGCAAAGACCCATAATCCGTGACATCTTTAAGTAAACTTGCTGTCAGATTTTTCGGGCGCAGTCGTTCCAACAGCAGTTGGAGGCCGAAGGGTTCCGCTATCTTTACGATACTGATCGTAGGATCTAACTTCGTGACTACCCCTTCAATCGTTATCAGCGTTTTCCCTAATAAGATGAAATCCGACGGAATGCGAATATGGTACTTGTACGCCACTTCGAACAGATCGTTGACGATTCCCCCCAGGCTTACACGACTAAGAGGGACTCCGAAATATCGCTCTCTAAGCTCCTCAATATCATAACGCAGCTCCGCCATATCGAGCTCCTCGTCAATAAGCCCGATCCGGTAAATCGCTTTAATCACCCCATCGGTGTTCTGGCGCATAAGAGCAATAATCAATGAGGAAAAATGAAATTTGGACTCCGCCGTAAGCCGGCCCACCATGCCAAAGTCAAGCAAAGCGATCACTTCGCCCGGCAATATGACGATGTTCCCGGGATGAGGATCGGCGTGAAACAAACCTTCAACGAATATCTGATGAAACAATGCTTGAATGAGTCGATTGGCAATTCGCGCCCGGTCATACCCATGTGCGATGAGTTGATCCTCTTGGTACAGCCGAATACCTTCGATATACTGCATTGTCATAACCTTTTTAGAGCTGTAATCGCTATAAATCGGCGGCACGTAGATATGGGCTACATACTTGAATTGCTCAGCTATTTTCTCCGCATTTCTAGCCTCTTTGGTATAATCCAGCTCATTTAAGAGCGATCTGCCGAATTCCTCAATGAGGACCTCCATTTGAATTCGGCGTGCCCATGCAAAACGTCGCTCGGCTATCGCAGCCAGATCAGCTAGAATCTCGAGATCGATTCGGATTGCTTCTGCGGCTTGAGGTCGTTGGATTTTGATAGCCACACGTTCTCCAGTGTGGAGCACGCCATGGTGCACTTGCCCGATGGATGCCGCTGCAAGTGACTGCTCCTCGAAGCGCTCATAAACAGTCTCGATACTTTGGCCTAATTCAGCCTCAATAATATCTTGTACCTGTTTGTAAGGGATGGGCTTCACATCATCTTGAAGTTTCTCCAACTCCTTAACAATGTCTTCCGGGAGGAGATCAGAACGGGTGCTGGCGATCTGTCCCAATTTTATAAAGGTTGGACCGAGTTCTTCAACGACATCCCTAATTCGCAGTCCAAGCGATTTACGGTCTGCATCGTCATCCACTCGAAATCTTCGAATTGGAATACGAAGACGCTGCAGCAGATCTGACTCTTCTACCAAGAAGCCAAACCCATGGCGAACCAAAGCAATAACAATATCCCGGTATCGTTGAAACTGCCGTATCCTTTTCCTCATAATCAACTATGCCTGTAGCTTGTGTTCCATTTGGTCGATACGCTGATCTAGCCGCTTAATATCATCCTCAGTCGCCAGGTGCAAATCAACCAGCAGCTTCTGAAGCTGTACGCGTACGATTTCTTTAAGAGCGTCCTGCTGCTCCTCCCCTTTCTTGATCAACTTTGCCACTAAAGCCTTCGACTCCTCAGGAGCAACTTCTCCCTTTACCACAAGCTCTTTAACGTAGTTTTCCAGTTTTTCTTTGGTCACAATCGTGATTCCCAGACCGAGCGAAACTGCATTTTTGATCAAATCATTCATTTACAACACTCCTCTACAAACAATTATTAAGCATTATGATTTCCATTAGATGCCAATGGTATGTATGTGGAGCAGAAATCAAAGATAATCTCTTTTTTCAAACGTAAAAAAACGTTGTTTCATTTCATGTAGCGATATTCCAGGAGATTCTTCAAATTCGAGATCCTCTGCAGCAGATTCTCCCCGACATTGGTTTCCCTCACCAGCTTCCGCTCCAGTTCTTTATCCACCAGTCTTTTTACAGACAATACGTCCGTGCCGTTACATAACACGTCTTCTTTAGATTTAAATTTCTGATGGGCAACGAGCTGCATGCCAAAGGAATTATACAACAATGTATATCCGGCGATGCCCGTTGTGGATTGATAGGCTTTGGAAAAACCGCCGTCAATGACCACCATTTTCCCATCTGCCTTAACGGGATTCTCTCCACGAATTTCTTTAACTGGTGTGTGACCGTTTATGATATGTCCATGATCCGGATTCAAATCAAACTCCAGCAGGATTTTCCGGCAGATCTCCTCATTTTCACGCAAATAGTAATAAGGATTCTTTCTCTCTTTATAGCTTTCTTTGTCTTGGATAAAGTATCGTTCAAAGGTGGTCATTTCTCTCTTTCCAAATAGCGAGGAACATTCCCCTGTCCAGATGTACCATACCATATCCGTTGCCAGATCATCCGTCTCTTCTGGATGCGCAAAGGCGTAACGTAAATAATATTCAAAAACATCGAGCAGCTTACGGCCCGAATACGTCTTGTCCTCAATTTGCATTTCTTCCATGTTTCCTTCTTCATCCAAAGGAATACAGCCGTGAAATAACAAATTTCCGTTGTATTTTAGATAAAGGCTACCCTTTTTCATAAAAAAATTCATATGCCGGGCCAGCTTTTCGGAATGCTGAACGGAGAACAGCAGCTTTTCCATAACCTGCTGTTCTTCTTCCAGCAATTTTTCAGGCTGCTGCGGATTTACGGTCGCGAAACAGGTGTTTTCCAGCGGGTACGTTTTATCACCGATTTTTATTTCAGTTTTGTCGTAATCGATTTGTTCAAGCAAAAGCCTTTCAGACATATTAAAGAATGGACGTCTCTTGATAATAGGGATTTCAAGCTTAAACTGGATCATGGCAATGGCTTGATGAATTTTGGTAATTTGCAGGATCTCCTGCTCCGAACTGTTATGCTCGGTCTGCAGCTTCGGTCTGAAGGCCGGATTGTCATGATAGTACTTCTCTGCCAAATTCAGCAATGGGCGAAGATTGATGCCATATACGTCTTCGATGATGTCCAGATTGTCGTATCTGGCGCAGATCCGGATAATATTCGCAAGGCAGACCAGGGAACCCGCATAGGCGCCTATCCATAGGACATCATGGTTCCCCCACTGAATATCTACAGAATGATAATTGATCAGCGTGTCCATAATTTTATCAGGGTCAGGCCCGCGGTCATAAATATCTCCGACCACATGAAGATGGTCAACCACTAGGCGTTGGGTCGTATAAGCAAGCCCGATAATGAGCTTATCCGCCTGGCCCAAGGAAATAATTTGCCGGTATATTTCCTCATAATAAGGGTCCTTATTGTTGGTCGTATCCGTCTTGTATAAAAGTTCTTCTACAATATATACAAACTGCTCCGGCAGAGCTCTACGCAATTTTGAACGCGTATATTTGGATGAGGAATTAGATATGAGCATAAGCATTTGTTCAATCGTGTGTCTGTACCATCGATTCAAGGCTTGATTATTGCATAAATCCGCTTTAACCAATTGTATTTTTTCTTCCGGATAATAAACTAACACCGTAAAATCATTGATTTCTTGCTCCGTCCAAACCCCACGGAATAAGGCTTTGATTTTCTCTTTTACGGTACCCGAACCGTTTCTTAATACATGCTGAAAAGCCTGGAACTCCCCATGCAAATCACTGACAAAATGCTCAGTTCCCTTGGGAAGATTGGAGATCGCTTCAAGGTTGATGATTTCTGTTACAACTTTTTCTTCCGTATCATATTCCAGAGCCAATAAATCTAGAAACTGTGCATCCAAAACAAATGTCCCCCTTCAAGGAAATATGGTGATGTATTATTCTTAGTGTAAACGGTAAAGGAAAAATATTGGTATTAGATTTCCCTGAATTGAATGGAACAATAAGCACCTATTTGATCAAACCTAAATATACCATATAATGGAACTTCTCTGCCGATAGTTCAATGGATAAAAAATACCCCATAGCAACGGGCTATGGAGCTAAAATCTAAGAAATATAAAGTTCTACAATCTACATTGTATGTAATCAGCCCGCTCCTAATTTAGGTTTAATAAAATAGTTTAACAGAAATGTATAAACTAATGTTCCTCGTAATTCGAGCTTATTCAATCAAATAAACTTTCTGACCAGTACGAATTTGACCTGGCTTTATAACAGATGCATATAAACCAAAGCATAAATTCATTTGCTCATTTACTTTCTTTAGCAGAGTGACATCACGTTCTAATGTATCGGGATCAAGCGTAATTATTGAACATCGCTCACAACTAGATTCTACTTTTAATTTTACATCCCCAAAGGATAATTGCTTTCTAATCCAATCCGTTTCATCAAAATTATTTTCATTTAATGACAAGATAATGTTAGCTCTAAACCGGCGTTTATCTAATTTCTTTCCCCATATCGATTCAAGTCTGCGTAACGAAGAATCTGTAATAATAAGAATACTAGCAAGATCAACAGACATAAGTTTGGGGTCTTCAGGGTTTGGGGCTTTATAGTCCGCCTTAGATACTTTTCTATTGGTGTATCTTTGAATTTCTTTTAAAAGTTCTTCATTCCAGCTAAAAATTTCTCCGTTTGGAGATGTAACGCTTATTTCGTTATTAAGTAGTCTAGCCGTATAACCGAGCATTTTAGGGATATCTCTAACCGTAATAAAACGATTCCAACCCTCTTTTGTTTCATCATAAAAAGCACAGAAACGGTCTCCAAACAACCCATATGTATCCACTCTACAAGCGTCCAAAGTTTCTCCGGCAAATGATTTTACAGGATAACGTGTTATTTCACTAATTTTTCCAACAAGCAAAAGTTTTTCGCCTCCATAACATAACAATATTTTTAGTTAAATCAACAACATGGTTCATTCTTCACCTCGAAGTTACAATCTAGTCTGTGTCACTGAACTTTAATGTTCCATTAGCTATAACCAGAGGATCATTTGAACTCATAAATAATCGTATCGGGCTTAGATTCCAAAGTTGAATGGGATCGGTCAACTATGAACATCATTAGTTTACTGTTTGGACTCCAGTACATTTCGCTGCTCGCCGCTCGGTTGCCGCTTTTGTAAATCATCTTATTTTCGCCACTCTTCATATCGACCACATGGACCTCATATTTCTTTGGGTATTCTTTCATCACTACATAAGTCAATTTCGATTGATCTAGTGACCAAGATATACTGTTGAAATATTCCCCCGACTCCAAATGATTACCTATAGAATTTCCATCGGGATCAAGGAGTAGAAGCTCACTTTTTGTCTTGCCGAATTGGCTACCCTCTGTCGTTACAACAGCTATTTGTTTTTCGTCTGGCGCGGGATAGAATCGATTTACGCTCTTATCGTATAACCTATGAATTACAGGATTATCCAGATGCGACGTCTCGATATAACTAAATTCACTACCTTCTACAAAATATAAACGTTCACCTATTTTCGTTACTTGCTCTATGTTTCTGGTACCCGTATCCTTATGTTCCATTAATTGACTTAATGCAGGCATCGGCGTAATATTCCCCTGCAGGTCAATCTGCACGACGCCCCCATCACCAATTCCACCCGTATATAATACATGCACATTATCCAGCCATATGGCGCTGCCAGCAATCGCCTGATTAGCTATTTCCTTTGTCTCTCCACCATCGCGGCTGAGCATCCGATGCTCCGCAACCAGTTTCTCATCTTCCATATGATTCAACTTCACATAGATATGCCTGCCATCAGGAGATACTGAATAGATATCGTAGGAAATGTCAGGTTTTTCTCCTCTTACTTCTCCAGAGATAATATCCTTAATCCCCCTCGTATTTTTGAATATAGACTCATGATGTTCGTCTGTCCCGATTTTCACCGATTGGACAAACTCAATCTCATGATTGGAGACCCAGCCGACACCATGGATTCCCTCCAATCGACTGGTAGTCCAGCTATTCGATGAATCCAAGATAATATCTGAGTTTTCTTCCAATTCGATCTTAGTAGAAATCTGCAATTTCTCAGTCACACAAGAACTCAGCAGTACAACTATAACCCCCAAACAAACAAGCTGCTTCATCTTTTATTGTACTTATCCCCCAGTTACCGTAATGGATCTATAATTTACCGTTAATCAAGCGTTTTTGAAGCATACACAGGATTTGCAACTCTCACCAAGTCTCCATATTCCACTTTTAATTCTTCAAATGCTTTCAATACATCGTTAGGAATATCAACGTGTGCAATGAAATTTTTTCCATTAGGGCCATATCCATTACTATCATCTAATAATCTCGGAATTTCTCCCAATAATAATGAAATATATCTTTCTATTTCCCACATACCCCAAATATCTGACGGTTCAAATACCAATTTTTCATTTTTTAATACAACCCTAACCTTATACGAAGCAAAATTTATTACTTCAACTCTTGCATCTTGGAGATATTTACGAAAACCAGCATCCATCCTACATTGCATCGTTGAGTCTTGAACAATAATCATATTGTTTAGGGAAAGATTATTTTGTTTTATAACATCTAATGCGTAAGTTATGTTATTTCCACAATTTGTTGAATTACGCTCAATCAATATATTGTCAATATCGTACTTTCGTTTCATATACTCACTTATAATATCTGCTTCCATCTTGCCTGTAGTTACTATTTCGGGTAAAACACTATGGACAGCTCTTCGTAAGCTTTCTGTTGTGTGTCCTTCTCCACCAACAATCATAAAATTCTTGGCAATATTGTTAGAAATGGCTTCACCTACTACGTCACAACCATATACTATACTAGCACCGAATAATATTAGTAAATCCGCTTGTGAAAATTGATATTTTTCTTCTAGAGCATCACTGGTTAATGTGTCTATATCTCTTATACCAAGAAAGTCACTTAATAAATTTATGTTCTTTGCAATTTTATGTAGATCCATTTATTGACCTCCATAAATACCTACTGATATATCTTTTTTGTTATTTCGTTAGCTAAGAACCAAATTCTATAGATTAGTTGTCTTAATCTTTTTTATCAACTATCTTTTGCAATGTAGAGTTAATGTTCAATAAAGCCATAAATACGAATCCGAGCATAATAAAAGTTACGATTTCCCCTGTGAAAATTGATATCACGGCTAATAATACAGCATATAATCCATTTAAATATCCGTTATTCAAAAATTTCAATTCCACACTCTCCTCAAGAGATAGATAGACACTGCTTTTTGTTTTGCTCTAACGTTCTATAACAATCAATTATTCAATCCATTGTCTTGGACCCACAGTATGGAAAAGATGCTGTCTTTCGTGATCTAATGCATTACTGACTTTTAACCCTACTTCTTCGTGAACCTCTCTTTTTGCAGTTTCCTGCGCTGATTCATCCTCCTCAGCTTTTCCTCCTGGCAGATCCCAATTATTTTTGCCATAGCTATGTTTTACCAATAATACTTTCCCCTCAGAATCTAAAATAACTGCTGCTGCGCCAATTAACTTAGGCAATGTCATGCCCCCTTATGAATATTGACTACTTAATTATAGACGGAAATTAGTGGAAATAGTTTTAAGTTGACCACACTAATCTCCCTTTGCGTCAACGAAATAAGGGAACAGCTGCCATATGGCGATCTGCTCCCTCGTTAATTAAACTTACGTTCATCAATGTTCTAACATTGAATTGATTTCATCTAGCCAGACTGACACTAAAACCTGTCCGCCATGTCGGGTACAGCGGTTTCCAGCTGTACTCCTCTCGGGCCTTCCTGTTCGATGCCCCTCGCTCCCAAGTGTTGCTATTCGAATAAGTTTCAGGGATAGGTGCTCCTAAGGCTTGTGCATAAACCGGCAGCCAGTCAGTTCCTCTTACTGGTTCGTCGTCGACGATGTTCACTGGTCCAGAAGGCCATTGTAAGGCCAAAAGTGCTGCCTCAGCGGCATCCTCCACATGAAGAAAAGAAGTGACCCCTTCGGTAGCGGGTATCTGTCTTTGATGTATTTGATTTGCCATAAATCCATTATGCTCGTACCAAGTGCCTGGACCGTAGAACATTCCATAGCGTAAAATTACATGTTGCGGTATTTTTGACACAGCACTTTCCAATGCTAAAATGCCATCAATTGTCGATTTTCGAGGTTCCTCAGCCGTTAAATGCAAGGATTCATCTTCGATTGCCGGTCCCTCTCCCGGTTCATATGCCCAAGAGATGCTTTGTGCGATGATGCGATTGATACCAACCGAAATAACGGCATCGACTAAATTTTGTGTGCCTTCTATACGTATCCTTGTATTGCCAGAAAAATTGCGGCTACTCAAAGAAGTCAATTGATGAATGACAACCTCGGGTTGAGATTCATCTAATGCGGATCGTAATGACTCACGATCAAAGACATTAGCGATTATTGCTTTTGCTCCCGTTTTTTCGATTATGGTTTTCTTACTCTCACTTTGCGTAATTCCAATTACTTCATGACCTGCGCGAATCAATTTTGGAAGCAAAATACGTCCGACAGCTCCAGTAGCCCCAGCAACAAAAATTCTCATGGATTTTTCCTCCCAATTATTTTGCAAATTCAGTTAATACCTGGCTCTATTGTCCAATTGCTTAATGAGGTTGCCGATCAATTTCGCCGCAGCCACGTTTTATAGCTTAGCGAACAAACGTTCCAATCGATTAAAATAGATGACCTCTCTTCTGTTAAATTTTAATTTTCATATTCCCCAGTTGAATGGAGAGCATATTGATTTAATGCTAACATTAGTTTGTTATGCTCATTTTGTTTATTCGCGAAATAATTAATCAAACCTGCTCATTAGTTCAACGAAAAAAGCAGCCGATTTGTTCGGCTGCCAGGAGTATCAATATAAACGAAAAGTTAGAGACGATTAAAAATAACCTCTTCTCTTATCTTGATAACGTCCCCTTTGGGACAACCAACATTTATTTTTATTGGTATACAAGCACCATTATTTGTATCATCACCCTCTGTTGCAAAATGTCCTGCTTTTATCATTTCACCGACTTTCTCTAATTGTTGAGCAATTACGTCATTAGTAATGACAACTCTCCCTTGTTCATCAAGTGTAATATCTTTAAGATGTGAGTTAATATTTATATTAGCCATTTTATTCTTCCTCCTTGAATAAAATCAAATTATTTTAGATTCCACTCATTAATAATGTGTCTGGAAGACTTGCTAAAGGGCATGCTAATTCCGAACGATCATTATTACTAATTCCTCGTGTCCAATTTTGTAATAACTGTTGGTTTACTTGTATGGTGCCATTAGAAAGTAATTGACCGATCGCATTACGAGAATCATTTAATGCCACAGTGCATTTCCCTAAAGAACCATCAGAACGTATGATTAATGAGTTCGGTTTTGCAGCATAACATACATAATCCTTTAGAAATTCATGCTCCACTTTATGACCATAGAGACGCAAGTATAATTCTTCTAAGATCGTGGATTCGTCTTGCCTTGAAATCACATCCATATTTGCATCATTCTTACCTCCGAGTTTAGCCAGAGGTTTAAGCATAATGGTAAAACGTGGATCATCTACAAAATGTTCTCTCAGTTCTCTGATAAGGGGCTCAATGTTACTTACCTTATCATAATCAAGATGGATCCGTAATTTTATTGTAAACTTCTGGTCACTATCACGAATGTCTAATAAGTTCTTCCAAATGCGATTGAACGTTCCTTTGCCATCGGCTCTCTTTCTAGTCTGATCATGTACCTCTCCAAATCCATCTAACGAAATTTGATAAGCATTAACGCCTACCTCTAAAAGAGCTTTAAATAGCTCATTATTTAACATATAGGCATTTGTTGTCATTCCTGCGTGAAAATCCACATTATACTTCTGTGATAACTCCAAAGCATAAGAGGAAATATCCATTACAATATCTTTTGCCACTAAAGGTTCTCCGCCAAACCAGCTCAATGTTAAATGTTTTAATTCTGGCATTCTAGTAGCAAGTAATTGTTTAAAAGCCTCTATAGTTTCTTTGGACATTCTACCTTTTTCAAAATTTTCATAACAATACGTACATCTAAAATTACACTGTTCTGTTGGTAACAGAATAAACTCTTGAACCTTAGGTGATAACATCTGATATAATTGAGCCTTTGATAATGGGTTAACAGACATTGATTTCCTCCAAATATTAATCAATCAAGTAGCAAAATTTATCTCACCTAATATTTAGCAATTTCCATTGAAACTTTGTGTATCACCCCTTCCATAAATTTATCCCAAAGAACCTTTTTCTTGTTCTCGAAGGAAAAATGCCCACTTTGATATTCGCGCCGATCGAATACGACTATATGTAGTCAATGCTTTCACAGCGCCTTTTATACTACCTTGTAAAGATTCTACAAAGGTCCTCTTTACTTATTTCATTATAAACCCAAGAATGATACAATCTGTATACCAATATATTGGGGGTAGTCTTGTGTTAGGGGAGACGATAAGTGATGAAATTCAACGGGAATTATCAACGAGTGTTGGTTCAAATAAAGCGCTTGTGTTACTCTGGATTAGACGATCAGCAATTACGTCTTGAAATCATTAGCAAATTGCACCCCATTATGCAATCCGATCTTTGTTGCTTTCAAACGGTTGATCCTGCAACAGGATTAATCACGTCAAATGTGCGGAGAGGTGTACATAATCATGCTGTAAGCGATGTGGAGCATATTTTTCTTGAGCATTTATATTTTGAGGACTACCTTCCAGCTTATAGGCGATTAATGAATTCCCGGTTTCCAGTGGACCGGTTATCGGAAGCAACAATGGGAAATACTGGTCAAGCCTACCGCCATCAAATGCTATACAAACCGATCGGCCTTAACGACGAAATCCGTGCCGTCATGTATACCGGAAAAAATATGTGGGGCACGATGGTGCTAGCTCGTGAAAAATCCACAACTCCCTATTCCGAGCAAGATGCCTGGCTCCTAGCAAAGCTTGCACCCCATATTGGTACAGCCTTTCGCACGGCATTGCAGCAACAGCTTGCCTCTATAGAGCCAACTGATACTATGCAGGAATTAGACATCCCGGGTCTCCTTATTTACAATCCCATCGGTTACATCGAGTCTTATACAAATGCTGCCTTACTTTGGTTAAATGAATTAGGAGAGCTTCATCCTGAGTGGTGCCGCATTGAACTTCCTGTTTACATTACACAAGTAGTTAGTGCCCTCAAAAAATCGCAGTCGATGCAAACCGAAAATGATTTCGAAATCATACCCGAACTTGCTCGTTATGGTCGGAGTGGACGCTGGATAACCATCAAAGCCTATGAAATGAGCGCCGATGATGATAGAAATCGAAAAATTGGAATTATTCTTGGGCCTGCCATGCAACGCGATCTCATCAAATTTCAGACAACTGCTTACGGATTGACTCCGCAAGAAAATGCAGTTGTTCATCTTGTGGCTAAAGGCAACAGTTCATCAGAAATTTCATCAAAACTTTCCATTTCGCCTTATACAGTTCAGGAGCATCTCAGCAATATTTTTGACAAAGTTGGTGTAAGAAGCAGGAGAGAGGTTGTGAAGAAGATTTTTTTGGCAAATCTGTTCCAAGGTGAACAATCATAAAAGTCAACTACACATTTGTTACTTCATAAAATAAATAACTTCACCTTACCAGCATATATTTCTACTATCTACTAAATGCGAAACCAGCTAGTCTAAACACCTTTTAATCACTAATACAATAGGTTACAAACTGCAACCTGAAGCTGCAATTTAGTCTTTTGACGTGTAAAATGTTGTAGAAAATGCAAATATCAATCATAAACAGAAAAGGCCCCACACGGGGCCTCTCTTTATACCAGCTGAGTCTTTTTCAAATACGCCCGCCAAGTAATGCACCATTGCTTCGGATCGTCTAGCGAAGACTCATCGTTCCGATGGACAGTACTGTTATGCGGAGCTGACCTCACAATTTCCGGTTGTGTGTAGGCCTCATTCGAAATATGCTCCAGCGCATGGATGTATTCGTCCAGATCCTCTTTGGAATACGACTCTGTCGGTTCCAAGGTAAACGGCTGCTTCACGATATACGGGTGATGGGACGTCCAGTAGTGTAGACCGAAATCACACATGCGGCGAGTGATATCTTCTGTCGTGACACCTGTCTCATCGGTAAGCTGCTTCCAGCTGTAGCGAACCTGCTCGAGACGGCGTCCTTTGATATAAGGTGCGCTCGCTCCGCGAATTTGCAGGATTTTGTGATACAGATAGTTGTTGTTTAGAACCGCGATTTCAGCGACTTGCTTCAGTCCATCCGGACCGAGGCTCAGAATCCAAGCGTAGGAACGCAGAACAGTCTGTGCAACCCCGTGGAAGCTGCGAACTTTGCCGATACTGTCTGCCGTCTGAGACTTCAACACATAACGGCTTCCGTCGTAATCCACAAGCGGTCCAGGCAAAAAGCGTTTCAATTCCTCGCTTACACCTAGTGCACCTGTCGCTGGCCCACCGCACATATGAGGTGCTGCAAAAGTCTTATGCAGATTGAAAAAGCACATGTCGAAGCCCGCTTCCTTCGCTCTCGTAATGCCAAGCAAGCCGTTTGCGTTGGCCTGATCGTAGAAGCATACTCCACCGGCTTCGTGGACAATGTTGGTAAACTCGCGAATACGGTGGTTATAGATGCCCGTATCCTCCGGGTTCGCAACAACAAAACCAGCTGTTCGCTCGGAGATTACACTCTTCAGTTTTTCTATGTCTGGGAAGCCATCTTCATCAGGATGCAGTGTGATGATTTTGTAGCCTTTCACTGCCGCTGTCGCCGCTTGGGAAGGGTGTGAGAAAATCGTCGTAATGATCTCATCCCTCTGATCCCCCTCACCCCGCGAATCATGATAGGCGCGAACGATGGAAGCCATCGCTAGTAAGGCTTGCGTCCCGCTGCTCGGTTGGAATGAGAACGCATCCATCCCGCTGATCTCTCGCATAGCAAGGTCCAGCTTATAGAAAATCTCCAGCATGCCCTGAACGGAATCGGCCTCCTGCAAGGGATGCAGTTCCATTAAATGGGGCGTACGGATAAGCATTTCGTTGATGCGAGGAATATACTTCATCGTGCAAGTGCCTTGTCCGATCTCAACATTCAAATCGGAACCAAGTGTCTCTTGGGATAGGCGCAGATAATGACGAAGGACCTTCGCTTGGCCAATTTCGGGTAAAGCCGGCGCCGATCTTCGCTTCATAGAAGAAGGAATACGTCCTATTCCATCTCCTACCTCAGCTGTAATACCAGCCTCCGTTGCCGGCGGAATGACCCCTCGCTCACCTTGACGGTGAAGTTCAAATATAACCGGCTCATCCCATTTGGCTTGATGAAAATTGCGGACTTTATGGTCTCTGCGAATTCGTTTCATGGCGTTCCATCCTTTCTATTTATGTTGATCACGGTTGGCGAACAATGGTTTGAATGGTGTCTGCAAGACGATCAAGATCAGCTTGTGAATGAATTTCAGTAACACAATAGAGGGCACATTGTCCCCAAGCAGGGAAAGAACCGGACAAATCTTTGCCTCCGAATATTCCCGCTTCAGAAAGGCGCGCATTAATTTCAGCGATAGTTAGGCCTGTATCGTTGAAATCAACAACAAATTCCTTGAAAAATGCTGTCTCTGCGAACCGCAGGGAAACACCTGGAATGGCGGAGAGTTTTTTGGCCGCATATTGTGACTTCTGCATGATGGTCTCGCCGACCTCTTGCATACCGGTAGGTCCAAGCAAGGACAGATATACACCTGCAGTTATGCCCCATAATGCAGTTTGGGTACCGACGGATTCCTTCCCTTTCTCACGAAGCGCGAAGGATGTGCGCTCATAGGCCACGTCACCGAAGCCATATTCGCCTTCAACCTCTGTTGGCACGATGCCGAACAAACGAGAAGGATATTCCATCACATACGTCTCTTCGTCGCGCGTCGCGATAAATCCGGCTTGCCCACCACCGTAGTTCATATGCATCCCGAGCGGCTGCAAATCACCACAGACGATATCTGCACCATATTGGCTAGGAGGTTGAAGAACACCGAGTGAGATGGGGTCCACACCAACGATGGAGATAGCCTTTACGGAATGAGCAAGCTCCGAAATCTCGTGCCCTTGGTCTTCGATAATCCCAAGATAACCGGGATTTTCGAAGTATACCGCAGCTACCTCGTTAGTAAGCTTGTTGCGCAAATCATTCAAGTCCATTTTGCCAGTTGCCTCATCAATTTCTATAAAACGCAGTTCCATTACAGGCGTGCAGTAGTTGTTAATAATCATGACTTTGTCGGGATCAACTGACTTGGGAACTAGGGCAACACTGCGGCCGGTAATGCGCCCCGCCATTCGAATCGCTGTTGATGCCGCTTGTGCCCAGTCAAAGGTAGGGACATTAACGACGTCCATATCGACCAACTCAGCCGTTAAACTTTGGTATTCAAACAGAGTTTGAAATCGTCCGTGATCTTCGTAAGGTTCGCCGGCATACGCAGTAACGAACTCGGATCGTTGATTAATTTCATCACAAACAGCTGGAATGAAATGCTGCCAACAGCCTGCTCCGATGAAATTCAAATAAGCAGCACCGTGCTTGTTTTTGGCGAGCAGGCCATCAATATGGCGCCGCAGCTCATATTCCGTCATGGCTGGCGGGAGGTTCATCTCCCGATTCAGCTTCAAGCTGTCCGGAATGGCGTCATGAAGTTCTTCGATCCGGGTCAGGCCTATTTCCTTCAGCATCGCATCACGAACCTCAGGTACGGTATTCGGTATATAAGGATGGGCATAAGTTCTGTTATTAGGCAAAGGTAACGCCTCCATTCGTCGTACTTTTAAAAGTAGTTTAAAAACTCGATTTCATAGATTTTTAACTGCCTAGCTTGCTAGATGCGAATCTCCCTTAGGCAATGCCTCCACCATCTACAACAAGCACGCTTCCCGTTACCCAGGAAGACATGTCACTCGCCAGAAATAGGACCGCATTAGCAATATCTCGCGGTGTTCCGAGTCTTTCCAGCGGGCGGCCTCCGGCTGAGGCGATTAGGAATTCAGCCTCGTTTCGCTGCAGCTGCTTCGCTTCATCACGCAGCAGCGGCGTGTCCGTATCGCCTGGTGATACGCAGTTCACACGAATGTTGGCGACGCCATGATCGATAGACATAGCCCGCGTTAAATTTACAACACCAGCTTTGGCAGCGCAGTAGGCAGCAGCGCGATCTCCGCCTTTAAGACCCCAACCGGATCCTGAGTTTATGATGCTGCCTCCGCCATTACGTTCCATGATTGGGATGATAGATTTGGATAGCAGATAAACGCCTTTCAAAGAGACATCAATCACTAGATCCCAATCGCGTTCTTCCAGCTCAACGACCGTTTTACGGCGAATAATTCCAGCATTGTTGAATAAAATATCAATTCGTCCATGTGCTGCATCAATTTCTGCTGCAACACGCTGGCATTCTGCGGAGGAAGACACATCACAGCGGTAGAAACTCGCTAGTCCGCCTTGCTGTCTGATGCCATTTACCGCCTGTTCACCTTGTGCTTCGTTAATATCAAGAATAACGGCATAAGCTCCAAAGCTGGCTAACAGTTCAGCGGTCGCAAGGCCAATGCCTGAGGCACCGCCTGTCACAACCGCTATTTTTCCCGATAAGTTTAAAACGTCTTGTGTATGAAGCATGCTTTGTATCCTCCTGTTATAGCTTATTCACTTCAGATTTCATATGATGGCTCAACCGCTCAGGTGAGGTATCTTCGGATAAATAGGGCTTAAGCAGAATCCTGAAACGGAATTCTTCTGATGTGACTGTGTTTTCCTGGGACTGCGCGGGTCCACAGCTGTTGCTGCCTAGACCATTCTGCCTGTAATCCAAGTTGAGTGTAATGTAATCACGTGGAAAAAGTTCACTAGCATGCTTGGCTGCTTCTAAGTCAGCGTCGGTATAGCGTCGTGCACTGAATTCAAGTGTTGGTGCTCCAACCGCGAGCAGTCCGATTCCGGCGCCGTCTGTGATGGATACCCACCTTACATCGGTCCGATTGCCGTTTTCCTGCGGATAAATATAAGGCGTGAAAAGTTCATCTACAGATCCCTGATACACACCGAACCGTCCTGCTTCTTTGCTGTCGGAGTAACTCTCCCCTGGACCACGTCCGTACCATTTCACGGCGTCCATGTCCCCAGGTATCTCCATTTGGAGTCCAATCTTCGGTAACATGGCCGGCGGCTTACCTTCTGGAACACCGTGCACGTCGATCACGATAAGACCTGAGCCCGTTATGGTGTAGTCCGTTTCACATTGGAAGCCCCAGTCGAAAACAGGTGGTGCAATGCGAGACTTCCAAGTGATACGAATCGTCCCTTCGTCCAATCGCTCCCAACGGCAATCATCGATTCGTTCAGTAAGTCTATTGAGATTCGCCTTGTACCAGTCAGGCAAGACATACATATCGTTATCAATCGGCGCACGCCAAAAATGTAGGCGCGGCCCCGTGTTCACTAGCTCTTGGCCGTTCATTCGAAGCGAACCTATTCCTGCACACCGGGTGTCTACGGTGATTCGGAATGAATCGTTTGCGAGGATGAGCTTGCGCCCTTTCTCTGTGCAGGACAAGCTCCGGTTAGTCAGACTGGCTGTTTCGTAAGCAGATGATTTGGCGCTTACTCCGACATTTCTCGTCTGCTCACTGCTCCAGGCTGCTTCTAAAGCGAGCTGCGCCCATGCTACCTCATGACCACGATTACCCCAGATACAATCTGCTGCAAGCGTGAAGCCGATATTCAACCAGCGCTCCGCATATTTCTCCATTAAAACGAATTGCACATCTGCTCTTACAGGAACGTGTACCTCTACGCTTTCACCTGGGCCAATTCGCGGCAGAGCAAGCACGCCACTTTGAACTGTCCGCCCTTCTACCTTCACACTCCAATCAGCACAGAGATGATCCAGCGTAACAAAATCATAGCGATTCATGATGCGTATGCGATTATCTTTTAGATACTCGACCCTTACAGGCTCAATAATTTTCTTGTATTCAATTAGACCTGGGGAAGGTATTCGATCCGGACGAACAAGACCGTCGATGACGAAATTGCTGTTGTTCGGCACATCGCCATAGTCTCCGCCGTAGGCGTAATCGTCTTTGCCATCCGCAGTCTTCCTACGGATTCCGTGGTCGATCCATTCCCAAACGAAACCACCTTGCAGTCTTCGATAAGCATCGAAGGTATCAAAATACGGCTTGAGTCCGCCTGGACCATTCCCCATGGCATGGGCGAATTCGCATAGAATATGCGGTTTAGGATGATCCACAAGCTGTCCGAAGCCAATCATCTTATCCACAGAAGAATACATGGTGCTCACTATATCGCACACTTCCGCTTCACGGTCTTCTTCATAATGGATGAGGCGCGTTGGATCTGCTTGTTTGCACCAGGCCGACATCGCACGGAAGTTGCAGCCGAAGCCGGACTCATTGCCTAGTGACCAGAACAGAACAGAAGGATGATTCTTATCCCGTTCCACCATACGGCGTATGCGATCGACATAAGCTTCCTGCCAGGCAGGATCATCGCTTAATCGTGAAATATTGCCCAAAGGCTCGAAGCCATGCGTTTCCAAGTCGGTTTCTTCCATGACATATAAGCCATATTCATCACAAATATCGTAGAACCGCGGATCATTCGGATAATGAGCGGTTCTAACCGCATTGATATTATGCTGTTTCATCATCTTCACATCTTGAATCATGGTCGACAGTGTCACTGTGCGCCCCGTAACCGGGTGGTGATCATGCCGGTTTACGCCTTTCAGCAGGATGGCCTTGCCGTTCACCAAAAACTGGCCGTCCTGTACTTCGATCTTGCGGAAGCCAACCCGCTGGGCAACTGCCTCCACGGCTTTATCGTTCTGATCTACGAGACAAATCGTCAAATGATAAAGTGTTGGAGCTTCAGCGCTCCAAAGTGCAGGCTTCTTAACTGGGATCGAAAATGATAAAATCGTCTGTTCCGCACTGCCGGCATTGATTTGCTCTACAGCCGAAGCAACATATGCGCCTTCATGATCCAGCAGCTTTAGCTGGAGTTCCCCTTGCAGAGCATCTCCATGCAATTCAACTTGAATAGATAAAGTCGCATCGCTATAGTCCGCGTCCAATTCGGTAACGATGCGATAGTCCACGATCCGAATCGAGGCTGGCTCCGAAATCAGATACACATCTCGGAAAATACCACTCATATACCACATGTCCTGGTCTTCCAAATAGCTGCCGTCTGACCACTGGTAGACGCGAACCGCCATACGATTGATCCCCTGCTTCACATATGGCGTCAAATCAAACTCTGAGGTCAATCGGCTGCCTTGGCTGTAACCGACGAATATCCCATTGACCCATACGTGAAAGGCACTATCCACGCCGTCGAATTTCACGGCCAGTTTTCTTCCATCCCAATGCGGTGGAAGCTCAAACTCTCGCACATAGCTGCCCGTCGGATTATCGTTAGGCACATGCGGTGGATCAACCGGGAACGGATAATATAAGTCCGTATAATGCGGATTTCCATATCCTTTCAACTGCCAATGGCTCGGAACTTGAATCTCATCCCAACCCGACATGTCATAATTTTCTAAGTAAAAATCTTCCGGCGCCCATTCAGGCCCCTTCGCATAATGAAACTTCCAACGGCCATTCAATGATTTGAACCAAGGGGAACTCCCTCGGTCATAGTTCAAAGCTCCGGCCGGGTCGGAATGTGGGATGAAATACGCGCGGCTCTTCGCGCGGTTGCGCTCCAGAACCGCAAGATTATCCCAATCACGTGTTGCTTTCTCGTTACGCATCGTTGTCACTCCTCTCGAATCTACCCCTTAATCCCCGTTCCCGCGATACCACCGACAATGTAGCGCTGCGCGAAGAAGAATACAGCGAGCGGCGGGATGGATATCAGGCAAGTGATTGCCATAATGGACTGCATATCGACGCCAAACATCCCTTTGAACTGCGACAATCCAAGCGTCAGCGTATATTTTGATTGATCATTAAGGAAAATGAGCGGTCCCAGATAATCGTTCCAACAGCTCATAACCTGGAAGACACCAACTAAGATGAGCGATGGTCCCATAAGCGGAACAATGACTCGCACAAGAATAGCAAGCTTATTTGCCCCGTCAATCGTTGCGGCTTCATCCAGTTCGCGAGGAAGTGTCAGAATGAACTGTCTCAGCAAGAAGATAAAGTAAGCCGAACCGAACCAAGACGGAACAATAAGCGGTTTAAGCGTATTGATCCAGCCCAGGTAGTTAAACTCCATATACTGCGGAATCATAGTAACTTCCCAAGGGATCATCATCGTAGCAAGCACAATCAGAAACAACAGATCGCGGCCTTTAAATTGGAATCTTGCAAATCCATAGGCTACGAGCGTACAGGATATCAATTGGCCGAGCGTTGACATCAACGTTACGATAACGGTATTTTTCAGAAATAGGTTAAAAGGCTGAATCGTCCATGCATCAGTGAAATTGCTGAATTTCCATACGGAAGGAATCCATTTGGGCGGGAAAAGGTACAGCTCTGCAGGTGATTTCACCGCCGTCGTCACCGCCCAAAACAGCGGAGCGACGAACAGCAGCGAGCAGATAATCAGCATCGTGTAGACGATGATCCTTTTCATGCTGACCGCCTCCTTCCGCCGGATTTCACTTTCTTCTGTGATTTTTGCTTCATTTCGCCTTCATAGAACACCCAAGCCTCGGATGACTTAAATACAAGGAATGTCAAACTGAGGACTATCAGGAACATGAACCATGCGTTAGCCGCGGAATAACCCATTTTAAAAAACTTAAAAGCATTCTCGTACATGTACATCGCATAGAAATACGTTGATTTCAGCGGACCGCCTCCGGTAAGCAGGAGAGCAAGAGTTAACTGTTGAAACGCCGCGATAATGGACGTAATCAGATTGAATATAATGGTCGGGCTGAGCATCGGAATCGTCACGCTGAAGAATTGTCTGAGCTTACCCGCCCCATCGATGGAAACAGATTCGTATAGATCTTTCGGTATCCCTTTGAGTCCTGCTAGAAAAATGAGCATCATCGAGCCTTGCCCCCATAGACTGGCAATTACCATCGCCACCAGCGACCATTGTTTGCTATTCAACCAGTCTGGACCGTTGACGCCGATGATCGACAGAAAATAATTCAGAATACCGTAATCGCCGCTGTACACCCAAGACCAGATCATAGCTAGAGCCACACCTGAGATCACGGAGGGCAGGTAAAATGCGGTTCGAAAAATTGCACTGCCGCGAATTTTCTGATTGAGTAGAATCGCTAGTCCAAGCGCAACCGCTATATTTAGCGGAACAAACAGTGCTGCGAATTTGATCGTCACCCAGAACGATTTCCAGAACAGCGGGTCTTTCGTAAACATATCCACATAATTGCCTAAACCGATAAAGCGTACTTTACCTACAATCGGCCAATCGAAAAACGAAATAACAAGCGAAAATAACAACGGCCCTAAAGTGAACACTAGGAATCCGAAGATCCATGGGAAAATGAAGAGGTAGGGAGCTACCCCACCCCAACTTGGTTTCCTTCTAGGCTTGAGGCTGGCCATTGATTTCCCTGCGTTTGCTTGCTGCGGGTAGGTTTGAGCCATCTCCCTAACCTTCTTTCTGTAGAAATCTTATTTCAAATAACGCTCGCTGTCTTTGACAGCTTGATCCAGCGCTTCCTGTGCATTGCTGCCAAGCACGATAGCTTCTACAGCCGAAGATAGCTGACGGTTTACTTCATTCCACTTGGGATTAAGCAGGAAAGCCGGTGAATTATCCGAACGCTGCAGCATCGTGTAAAACGGCTTGTACAGAGGGTCCTGATCCTTCTTAAGCTCATTGACGACACTTACTCTGACCGGTAAATCCGCTACGCGCATCTTGATCGCTTCATTGGAAACATAATATTTGATAAATTCCCAAGCGAGATCCTTCTGTTTGGAATCCTTTGCAATGGATAGAGCAGATTCAGCAATCACGCCTTTGACCGGTTTGCCTGGAAATGCCGGCATCTCCACTGTGCCTACATCAATCCCTGCTTCCTTGAACGACTCCAACGGCCAGATTCCGCTTTCCCACATTGCAATCTTGCCTCCTTTGAAGATATCCTCACCGCTTTGCTGTCCTTTGCCTCCGCTCAGTACGGCCGAACCGTTCTTGACCATATCGCCGAACATTTGAATGGCTCCGGCTGTTGCTTTACTGTTCATAAACCCGTTAATCGTCTTGCCGTCATTAGAGATATAGGAGCCGCCATTGCTCCATACAAACCCTTGCAGATCGTACGTATCATTATCCGCTCGAACACCGAACCCATATTGTTTCTTGGCTTTATCCGTCAGTTTCTTGGAGATCTCCCGGAAATCGTCCCATGTCCAGCCGTCCTTCGGATAAGGAATCTTGGCATCATCAAACATCTTTTTGTTGTAATACACGACCCGAGTCGTGAAACCAGCCGGGATTCCATAGAGTTTGTTATCAATCGTTGCGTAATTGAACAAACCTTTGTAGAAATCATCCTTCTTCAAGTCTTTGTCCCCGTCGGCATAGCTGCCCAGGGGTTCAAGCGATTGATGATACGTTGGGAAATCCCACATGTACATCACATCGGGAGGATTCGTAGCGCCGAAGCCCGCAGCTAGCTTCTGGTCGAAACCGTCGGCGTATGCTTCTACCTGAACCTTCGTTCCGGGATGGTTGACTTCGAACTTCTTCGCTATATCTTGCTCGATCTTCAGCGCATCCCCGGTATCCCATGTAGCGAATCGAAGCGTCTTCTCTGTAGCAGCATCGTTACCTTTCGCCGGTTGTGTCGCTTTGCTAGTCGTACCCTCGTTATTGCTGCTGCATGCTGAAAGCGTCGTTACCGCCATTGCTGTTGTAAGAACAATGAGTGAAAGTTTCTTGTTCATGCTGTCAGCTCCCCTCTCCGTGAATGAGTAGATAATAATTGAACCGCTTTCATCATAACTAAAATGAAAGCGGTTCAAAACCGTTAACTATTCGAATGTTTGAGCATTTTTGTTCGATTCACCGAGATGGGTGTCCATATGTTCGGAGTGTGCCGTCCTTATGTTCGGCGCGGTACTGACTTGGCGTTTGGCCTGTGCAGCGTTTGAACCATTTGCTGAAATATTTGCTGTCTCCAAGCCCCGTACGCTCAGCAATCTCCTGCATTGTAAGCGGCGTATCCTTTAATAATCCGTAAGCAAGCTTAAGCTTGCGTTTGTACTGAAAAGCCACGAAACTGTCTCCCAGCGTCTTCTTAAAAATAATAGAAAAGTGACTACGGCTGAGACCAACCTGACCCGCCACATCGCTGACAGACCACTCGGCCGCTGGATTGTCATGCAGCAGTTTAACCGCTTTCCAGATCGGTTCCGGCCAATCTTCAGCTGTTACGCCATAGATTTTCTCTATTTCCGCTGCTTTATGCAGCGCTAAGAACGCATCAAGACGTTCCTGTGTGCTTGTAAGCGGTCCTTTTCTGGCCCACTGCAGCTTCGCGTTCTCGCTCTTTCTCTCCACAAGTAAGCTCTTCGAAGCATTCAGAAGGGATTCGGGCAATAAATAGTAGCAACGCTCATCCCCATAAGGAACGACTGCCCCTTTACATAGTTGTGGATCTTCTTCTATCGCATCCTTTAACCGTTTAAGCCACGATGCTTCACATCCGGAAGTCTTGATGAGATAGACATAAACCGGTTCACCCTGGAAAGACCACGCATCATGCGTTCGTTTCTCCATCTCCCCAATAAATTTGTCATTATGGCCATTCAGCCAGGCATAGAGCAGGGTACCCAGTCGCTCATCGTCAACTTCACTGCCAATTGATTGGGCAACCGCCGGTGCCGAAGGAGTCATCGTAAGCTCATGTTGAAACTTCGCCAGCATGCCTTCCAGCTCTTCATCCTCGAAGGCGGTTTTGAGGAGATAACCAGCTGCTCCAAGCTTTATTCCTTGCTGCGCATACTCGAAATCCCGGTGACAGCTGAGCAAAATAATCTTCGTATCGGGAGCTGTTTCCTTAACTCGGCGTGATAATTCAATTCCATCCATTTCAGGCATAACAATGTCAGTAATGACAACTTGAGGCCGATGCTCCAGGAAGGCTTCCCAAGCTTTGCGGCCATTCGAGGCGTCCGCCACCACTTCCATTCCGTATTTATCCCAAGGAACCGTAGAACGAAGTCCTTTACGGACGATACTCTCGTCATCTACGATAATTACCTTAATGGTCTTGATTGTTTCCATGCGGACTCTCCTCCTTCTTAGGCCATTCTATGATGATTGTTGTTCCTTCACCTTGGATAGATTGCACAGTTAGCCCGTGCTGCAAGCCAAAATGCAGCTTGAATTTCTGATCTGCATTTTGCACTCCCAAGCCGCCCCTGCCCTTGCGTTTCTTCTCGCTTGGCCGAAGCAGTTGGTTTAGCTTTTCCGCAGGAATCCCTGCTCCATTATCGGATAATGTAAGGCGTAAATATGTGCCTTCATCCCGAACGGTTAAACGGATCACGCCTTCGCCGTCTTCAAAGCCATGGAAGAAAATATTCTCGAACAACGGCTGCAAAGTCATGCGGGGAATTAAATATCTCTCGAGCATCTTATCGCAAGCTAGTTCATACTCGAATACGGGACCATAACGGATTTCTTGAATTTTCAGAAAATGCTCAATCATTCGCAGCTCGCGACCTAGCGGTATCAGCTCCTGCGAGATATCCAGATTTCCTTCTAGCACCATCGTGAGATGGTATAGCATCTGGCGTATATCCTCCGCTCCCTGAAGTCTGGCTTTCCATTGGATGGAGTTGAGTGTATTGAAAAGCAAATGCGGGTTAATTTGATAATGAAAAGCCTTCAACTCCGCTTCCTTCTTGAGCCGCTCGCTGCTTTCAACCTCGCTGATCAAAGTCTGTATACCACCCACCATATTGTTAAAGCTTGTATCCAAAATGCCCAGCTCATCCTTGGCTTCGACCAGAGTCCTCGTATGCAGCTTTCCGAAGCTGACCTTCTGCATCGCATCCTTAAGACGGCGAATCCTCGCAGTTAATCGGGTAGAGAATAGATACGCAAGTCCGAAGGCCAGCAAACATGAAGCAACAGCAACCATAATCGTATTCGATCTTATAATGCTGGAGGAGCGATAAAACGAATGGGCAGGCAACCTCGCCTCGATCGTCCATTGATTTGCCGCAAGTGTTTTGTTCCAAACAATATCCCTGGTTTGCGGTGTGAAGGCAGCTGCCGTCTCATAGATAATGCGGCCCGACGGATCTGCTATGCGGAGATGAGCCTTCGTATCATTTTCAAACAGCCTGAACATATGAAGCAAATCTTCCGCATTTTCCTCAATAAGAATTTTGCTGCCCCGCAGCGCTCCGTATGGATTGTTAATCGGCACTGCTAGGCCTAGAACTGTCATCCCGGAATCTTCCGTTTCCTTCATCCCATGATTCTGAGCATAGAATCCCAACCAGTACTTCCCTTTATTCGCCTCGGACATGGATTGCCAAGCTGGGATATGGCTAAGCTTCGATACATCGAGATTATTTTCTCCATAATAGTAACCAGAGCTGGTGATAATGTAGATGCCTGTCGTCCGATCGGTTTTAAGCGCTTTCAGAAGGACTTCGAAATCATTCTTATCCATAATTTCTTTGTAGGTCGTCGGAACCTGATCCCCTAGATCAACCCTCGCAGGATCAAGTAAATAGGAATAAACGGTCTCTGTCGTCTGATTCATCCGGTTCAAATAAGAACTCATCTGCTGCTCCAACTGCGCCACAGCGTTCTCCCCGTATTTGCCAAATTGAGAATTAATAACCTTCGCAGATTGATAGTAAGACAAAGCCCCAAGAGAGAGCAGCGGAATAATCGTCACAATGAGAAAACAGAAGAGCAGCTTCGTTAGCATGCTTCGATAATAGCTAGACAAAAGGCGGAAGTTAAAACGCTTATGCAAATAACCTTTGATGATCGCACCCTCCTTCCAGCTTCTCTGAAAAATCTTACTCTTAAGTGTAGCATGGAACACTTTCAGCGAACAATGTATCTTCCATCCATGCAAGTCCGAGTAACTGACAATGGCTTCACCCTTTTGAGATGGACCCCCGAAACGGCAAAAGCACCTCCCCTCTGCTATTTTTTATAACAGGAGGAAGTGCAGATTTCATTTAATTGGTGTACTCATTACCTAAAATTAAGAATACGCTCGATGTCCATGTAAAAGCCCGATCACGCAAGCCTTGTCCCGTAATCGCGTCAAAGTTCTCGGCCATTCCACTGCGATCCAACATGCGGCAGAATCGATGCGCCACCTCTTCTGCCAGCTCGCGATCACCCGCTGCAGCTACTCCTTCTACGAGTAACATCGTTGACGGCGCCCAGATCGGACCACGCCAATAGCCGTCCGGATGATAGAATGGACTTTTCACGCTTTCAGTCGCCCAACCATGACGGGTTAAGAAACGGTCATCCTCCCGTAGCCCCTTCAGCAAAGCTGTGCGGATCTGCTCAGGTAGACGTTTGCCCAGAAGAATAGGAACAAACAGGAGGAGGCTGTCCCCTTCTGACAATTCGTGCGTGCCGGAGCGGCAGGCCCTGAAGCGGTCATCCTTCCAGAAATGACTAATCATTTTATCGAGTGTGCCCTCTGCAAGTTGTCGCCATTCTTTTGCATCTTCTGCATGTCCGAGCAGTCCCGCAATCTCAGCAAGCAGTTCTGCTTGGAGAATGAGAAAGGCCGCTAAATCCGGGCTTTCTACAGGAATGCCAGTATTGAAAGCTGTGCTGTTGTCCCAGCCAGAATCATTCCCGTGATTGTATTGCGGAATGCCATCTCCGTCGCCGTCGCGGTAGCGGAACCACCATTTCGTCCATTTGGATAGCGGCTCATAGACCTCCCTAAGCTGCGCTTCCTTAATATAATCCGTTCTGGCCATCATCCAAGACAGCGTCCAACCGTGTATCGGCGGCTTGTTGCAGTTCCACAGTTCAAACTTGTTGTTGATAAAATCCGGAAGCAAACCGCTCTCATCCTGGCGGTCAAAGAAAATCATGAATTGATCCCATGCCAGCTGCGGATCATGGCGAACAAGCGCCATCGCGTTGAAGCAGTGGTCCCAGCTCCAAATATTCGTCATCCAGTTCTTCGACATATACATCGCCGGCCTGGTCAGGCACCCTTCTGCCGGAACGATACAAGACCAAGTGATATAAGCCGCGAGTTCCCTACTTTCATGCCAGCGCTCAGGCAGAGGCAGAGAGCGATCCAGCCATTCATTAAACTCTTCCTTTACTTGCTTCACTGCGTCATCGTAGGATTCCCATGTCATGCGCGGTTCCCACACGGTGTGAAATTCCTCTACCGCAAACTCAGCAATGCCCGATTTGCTGTCAGGTAAGAAGTCTGCAATTACGTAGGAGCTTTTGATTTTGTCCCATGGCACTTCCATCTTCAAATCACCAACTAGCGCTGTCAGCATGAACCTGCATTCATGGGTGAAACTGTTCACTTCCCAGCTGCTGGAAGTTGCTTGATACGCATAATCGTACGCAGCCGTGCGGAAAGTTAAACGAATTCCACAGTCATTCGTACGAATCCGAAATGTTCGGCGATTAGAGATACAAATCTCAGCGCTTAAGCCGGTCGGCGATTCCAACCGGATCTGCTCTGGGCAAGCTGTTGCCTCGAATGACACGGATTGACCCCTTTCATCTAACATTTCGATATGAAACGCTTCGCCGAATTTATCGTCTCCGCCACGAACGGTGCGCAGATACAGGCCTTGTTGTCTATCTTGGGCTTCAGGCAGAATCGAAATCGCTAAGAAGGATTCTCTCCGGCTGAAAGGTACAACGTTCAGGTCAAAGTTCATGATCAATTCTCCTTTACGAAAGCAGTATGCGCTTTCATTGTACCGAATGGAGAACAGGTGAGAGAACCGACAGTTGTTAGTGATGGATAGGTAATTTGTTGCCTACTGAGAGTTGTTAGGGGTCGAGGGGTCATTTTGTTCGGTCAGAGTAGTCTTATTGTTTGGAATAACTACGCCAATTGTTCAAATTGGCTGTTATAGAGCTCCGCGTAGAATCCACCTTTATCCAACAACTCCTCATGATTGCCGCTTTCGATGATGTCGCCGCCTTTCATGACCAGAATCAGATCGGAGTTTTTGATAGTCGAAAGCCTATGCGCGATTACAAAAGAGGTTCTACCTTCCGTTAGTTTTTCCATGGCTGTTTGCACGATGCGTTCGGTTCGGGTATCTACAGAGCTGGTAGCTTCGTCCAGAATGAGTAGCGGCGCATTTTGAATCATTGCTCGCGCAATGGTAATAAGCTGCTTTTGCCCTTCAGACAGACTTGCCTTGTCGTTCAAAACGGTATTGTATGTATCAGGTAAAACTTTAATGAAATGGTGTAGGCCGACGGTCTTACAGGCATTGACGACTTGCTCATCCGTAACGCCTTGCTTGCTGTAAACGATATTTTCTTTGATTGTGCCTTCGAACAGCCATGAATCCTGCAATACGATTCCAAATTGCTGATGGACATTTTCCCTCGTCACCTGATTAGTCGGCATGCCATCCAGCAGGATTTCGCCGCCGTCCAACTCATAAAACCGCATGAGCAGATTGATGATAGTGGTCTTGCCCGCGCCAGTTGGGCCGACAATAGCTACCTTTTGTCCTGCCTTTATCTGAATCGAAAAATCATGGATAATTATTTTTTCAGGCACATACCCAAATTTAACGTTCTTAAACTCAACATTGCCCTTTACGTTTTGCAGGGTTTTTACCTTTTGGCTCTCGTCAGTAAGCTCTTGCTCATCCAAAAATTCAAAGACGCGCTCTCCGGCCGCTGCTGTCCTCTGCAGATTGTTCATTGCTTGCGCCAACTGTGAAAGCGGCTGCGTAAAGAGGCGGATATACAGCATGAACGCGACAATGACCCCAAAAGAAATGCTTCCGTTCAACGCTAAAGCTGCGCCTACCACGCAAACGGCTACATACCCGATATTTCCGATAAAGCCCATCAGCGGCATCATCAAGCCCGATAAAAATTGCGACTTCCATGCGCTTTGGTACAGATCTCCATTGAATTTTTCAAAGGTTTTCTTTGCCTCTTTGCCGCCGTTATAAACCTTCACGACATGGTGTCCAGCATAGATTTCCTCAATGTGTCCGTTGATGCTTCCGAGCCCCGCTTGCTGGGCGATAAAAAATTTTTGTGATATTTTTGCGATGATCATCATCAAAGCAAAGCCTATTAGACTTGAGCCCACAGCGGTCAAGGCCAGAATCCAACTGTTATAAAACATCATAATAAGCGAGCCAACAAACATCGCAATTGCGGTAACCAACTGTCCGATGCTTTGGTTCATGGATTGCCCAATGGCATCCACGTCGTTTGTGACGCGGCTGAGTATATCGCCATTGCTCGTTCTGTCGAAATATTTGAGGGGCAAGCGGTTGATTTTTTGAGAAATATCCGTACGCATTGATTTTGATATTCTCTGTGTTACGGTCGCCATGATATAGCTCTGCGCAAAACTCAAGATCGTTGAGCCTGCATAGAAGAACACAAGAAGCCAGGCAATGTTTACAACCGTATGAATGTCAATACTGCCCTGCACCGGCACACCTTTGATCATGGCGGGAAGCCCTTTGGCAATCTCGTTCGTCATGTCCTTGATTTTATCGGGTCCAATAATCTGCAACACAGTACCGCCGGCAGCCATCACAAGTGCAATTAGGATAGCTGGTAGATAAGACTTACAATACCGTATCAATTTTATCCAGGTCGCTTTGAAATTTTTCGATTTCTCAACTGGGGCGCCCATCCTGCCTTGGCCTCCCATACCGCCGGGGCCACCCATTGCTGGCCTGTTTTTGGTGTTTTCACTCATGACACAAGCTCCTCCTCACTAAGTTGTGACATCGCAATTTCTTTATAAACATCGCAAGTCGCAAGAAGCTCTTTATGCGTCCCCTTCCCGACCACTTTACCATCGTCGAGTACAATAATCTGGTCAGCATCCATAATGGTACCGATACGCTGCGCGACAATCATGCTTGTAACCCCTGCCGTTTCTTTCTTTAGTGCGCTGCGCAGCACACGGTCCGTTTTGTAATCCAGTGCGGAAAAACTATCGTCAAAAATATATATTTCCGGGTTTCGGCTAATAGCGCGGGCAATAGACAGCCTTTGTTTCTGGCCTCCTGACAAGTTTGTACCGCCTTGAGAAATGGCCGCGTCATATTGCCCTTCCATTGCTTCAATAAAATCCGTTCCCTGAGCAATGGAAATGGCTTTTTTTATTTGATCCGCCGTAGTGGCATCTTTTCCATTATCGCCGTATCCCACATTTGAACTGACTGTACCTCTGAACAGTACAGCCTTTTGCGGAACATAACCGATTTTATTGTATAAGGCTTCTTCGGCATACTCCTTCACATTCACGCCGTCAATTAGTACTTCGCCCTCTGTGGCGTCAAAGAAGCGTGGAACCAGATTGACGAGTGTCGATTTGCCGCTGCCCGTGGAACCGATAAAGGCGACGGTCTCACCTTGCTTAACTGAAAAACTGACATTATGTAAAACATAGTCCGCCGCTCCGGGATATTTAAAACTAACATTTTTGAACTCGACCTCACCGAACGACCCTGGCTTCCCTTCGGTTAGTGAACCATCGGCAATAATCGGCTGTGTATCCAGCACCTCATTGATACGCTTAGCTGACACGGCTGCTCTTGGCAGCAGGACAAACATCATGGCCAACATCATAAATGACATCACGACCTGCATGGCGTAGGATGAAAATACAACCATGTTGGAAAAAATAGTAAGCTTATCTGTTACTTGCGCCGAATCGATCAGATATGCGCCAATCCAATAAATCGAAAGTGACAAGCCGCTCATGATCATGCTCATCACTGGCAGCATAAATGCCAAACCACGGCTTGTGTACAGTTGAGTCGCCGTCAGTTCCTCGTTGGCTTTTTCAAACTTTGCCTCTTGGTAATCGTCAGCATTATAGGCACGAACTACGCGAATTCCGGTGAGGTTTTCACGGGTAACCTTGTTCATGTTATCCGTAAGGGTCTGCATTTTTCGGAATTTCGGTAATACAAAAATCATAATAAAAGCGATTACAACAACCAGAATCAACACTGCGCATCCGGTTGCTAGTGACCATTCATAGCCCTTGCCCGCGATTTTTGTGACCGCCCATACCGCCATAATAGGTGCTTTGATGATAAGTTGTAATCCCATTGTTACCAGCAATTGAATTTGCGTGATGTCGTTTGTAGAACGTGTGATTAAGCTGGAGGTAGAAAATCGATTGATTTCTTCCATCGAAAAAGAATCTACCTTGTTAAACAGCAAAGTGCGAAGCTGCCGTGAGAACGACGCTGCGATAAGGGAGGCAAAGAATCCTACAATGACGGCTGACAGTAAACTTCCAAGCGCGCAGAGCAGCATATATCCTCCGTGAATCCAAATGTTGCTTATGGCGCTGCCTGGTGTCTGTACCAGTCGGGTAATCTCGGACATATAATCCGGTAGCTTCAGATCGAGATACACCTGTGCGACAATAAACACGAGGCTGATCAGGACTTGAATCCATTCTTTTAATCTTAGTTTTGTAAAGATTCTTAACATCAGTAAAGCAATCCCCCGTTTTATATAATGGAAGTACTGAGCGTTTGTCATTGCTGCTATTGCGGTTTTAGTTCCGTTTTCTGGTAATAAACAATATTATGTTGCAGCTATCTTACAATTATTCAAATCAGCAAAGCGCAGCAATACTTCTTCTGCAATCGGAGCATAAAAAAAACCGCCATTATGGCGGTTTTGATTCGGATTATAAGGTACGAAGTCGTAGTTCAAAAAAATACTGCACAATCGGATGCTTTAACTTCATCTTATCGGTCATGTTCATCATTCGCTTTTTTCCAACTCTTCTGTCTACTAAAGCTAAAATATTCAATAAAATATCGTTGCTTTCTAAGCTTTCCTCTATAGAAATGGATAAAAACTTAGTAGCAATGACGTTAAAATTTGATTTGCTTAAGGTTGACTGTGCTGAAAAAAGCTCTTTTGCATAATCCGATATTTTTCTACTTCTCGCTATCACTTTTAAACGATCCTCCGGAACATTCCCTTTGGTCTCTTTTCTGACCGCTTCGATTTCATCATTGCTGATAGGAATTTGGATATCTGAATCATTCTTTATTTCCAATTCCGTCTGATACCATCTGATTAATGTATCACTCATGTTGAGTACGTTTTTTTTATCAACTGCGATATAACAAAGTCCTGCTTTGTCCGGTAAATAGCGATAGCTCGTTGAAAGGTATTCGACCCTTCCATGCAGCGCAGGACTGAGAAAACTCTCCAGTTGTTGTTTCAATTTACTCCAGGCCATTTCGTCCTCCTAATATTACAAAACACCTATTAAAGCTCAGTTAAATCGCAAAGCGGCTAAACGCTCTTCCAAAATCACACGCAGTTCATCAGGAATCCGTACATACTCGACCCCTTTTCCCAAAAACAAAAGCCAATCCGCATAATACGCAAGCGCCTCGTTATCTGCCACATCCAACTGAACATTGAAAGTCCCGCTCGACTGAAACATCCCCGTTAAGGACAAAATGATCCCAGGCGGGTGCATACGCTTATAGCGCTGAATCCCAATGGTATCAAGTTTCACAACTAGATTGGCTTCACGTGCACGAAGCAGTTTCTTGTCCAAAATCTCTTGTTCTGTCCACTTCATCTCCTGCTTAGAAATGGCCGAATCCCTCAGCATCTCAACAGGCAAATAACGAAACTCATCCGTATCAAAATCATATACCTCGACCAGCCACTTAGCGTTCGAATTAAATATATGTAGTAAATAAACATCCAGCAACTGCGGCCAGCCCAGATTCATTTCATAAGTCACACGTAAATGTTTATCTCGCACAGCAAGCGAAATCAGCTGGTTTAGCTCGGCAGGCGCCGCATCATCAAGCTCCAGAAGATTCGGATTTGCGGGATTTGTATTTTCGAAAAGCAAGATATTATTGAGCTCGATCAGCTCGTCTTGCTGAGTTTGCGACGCGATACCGATAAGTTTTTCAGTGATTGAGCGGCGATTATGGAGATAAGGCAGCTGCGAATTTTTTGAGGCGATAAAGCTGATAAAAATCGCTTTCAACTCTTCTGGCGTGAAGCGGGCAGCGGGCAGATACTGATTTTGCAGGACAAAGTATCCGCCACCACGCCCAAGCTCGGACGTCAACGGAAAACCCATCGCTTGAATCTCGTTGATATCGCGGATCGCCGTCGCGCGGGAAATCTTGAACTCTTGCTGTATCTCAGCAATTGTAAAGTGCGCACGGTTATTGATGTAACGCATGATCAGGTTCACTCGTTCTGTTTTTTTCATGATTTTATTATATCAAAAATGTAGCATTAAATGTCAGGACAAACGTATTTACATGTTCGGGTCCAATAAAAAGTATCACTTTTTGATACATTTGACTAATAAGATCAGTCTTGTAAACAATAACCCCCTCAAAGGAGAGAACAAAATGACTAACTACTCCATTAAAACAATCTCAGAAAACTACAAAATGACGGCTTTTGGTGTTTCATTTGATGACTACAATGACTGGGCAGGAAATGCAGCAAAAACTGCAGCGAAGAAAGCTGAAATCACAGAAAACGGCAAGCTTGCTGAGCTTCTCGCACTCGCTGGCGGGCAAGAATATCAAATCAACTACAACCTCGACCGCAAGCCTTGGCGCGGCTTCGGCGTAATGGGCGAGTTCAACGTAGAAGGCGCAGTTGTCCTCGAATTCCTCGCTGGCGATTACCTTGTCGTGCCTGGCACAGGCGCTGACAAAGACCGCCTTGCTGACGAAATCACAGGCAAAGTTTTCGGGGGCCTCCTCCAAGAAATCACAGAATATAAATACGTTGGTCCTGGTAACTCAACATTCGTTAAAGCAATTGATACAGGTGAATTCTACGGGGAAATGTGGCTTCGTGTCATGAAAGTTGAAAAATAATCCTTGTCAAATCTTTCAAAATCAATACAATGGAGCCTGACTTCCCAAAAATTATATCGGATAAAAGGAGCATTCACATGGCAGAATACACACTTGAACACAAAAAATCATTCACATTAACCGCTTATGGTTTTTCAATCCAGTCGAATTTTCAAGACATGCCGGCTATGCAAAAAGAAAAAACCGAGTTTTGGGATAAACTTAAAGCTGACGGGCGTTTTAATAAGCTCAAAGACGCTGCAAAAGATGATCGCGAATGGTCTGTCAATGAGGTCTATCAAGGAAAACCATGGAATTATTTCGCAGTAGAAGCTGGAAAATCAGTGACTGACGCAACGCGTATCATCGAGTTTCCAGAGAGTGAATACATCGTGGTCGCAGGAAATGGCGAAAAGGAATCTTTATTTGATCAGTTGACTTACCGTGCATTTGGCGAAGTCTTGTCTCAAATCACAGATTATGCTTACATCGGTGGTCCAAATGCGACTTATCGCAAAGATAACCGTGACGGCACTTTCTACGGCGAATTTTGGGTGCCAGTGGTTAAAAAATAATCAGCATGACAAAGGCAGCCATTTTGTTGGCTGCCTTTTGCTATACCTGAGTTTAAAGCCTGCTTAGAATAAATCTGTAACGGCCCCTTTGGAAGCAGATGAAACTAATCTGGCATATTTACTGAGAACACCATGACTAAATTTCAATTGTGGCTGAACCCATTCACTCTTGCGTTTCGCTAACTCTTCATCTGAAACTTCAAAGGAAATTTCTTGTGTTTCACTATCGATGGTAATGTTGTCACCTTCTTGCAGAAGAGCAATGGGTCCACCTACTTGCGCTTCTGGCGCTACATGGCCTACTACAAAACCGTGTGAGCCACCTGAAAATCGGCCATCCGTAATGAGTGCAACTTCTCCACCAAATCCTTTCCCGACAATTAAAGCGGTAACTGAAAGCATCTCTGGCATACCAGGTCCACCCTTCGGTCCGCAGTATCGAATAACTAACACATCTCCTTTGCGGATTTGCTTTTGTACTATCGCCTCTGTAGCCTCTGCCTCGCTGTCATATACGCGTGCAGGACCAGTAAAACGAGCCTTTTTCATTCCTGACATTTTGGCAATTGCACCTTCCGGCGCCAAATTTCCCTTTAGAACGACCAACGGTCCACTAGTTTTTAGGGGATTATCAAAAGGTCGAATAATGTCCTGATTTTCATGCAAAGGTTCTGAAGCTGCCAGATTCTCTGCTAAAGTTTTTCCAGTAATCGTCATGCAATCCCCATGGAGAAGACCCTGTTCAAGAAGAAGCTTCATCACACCCGGTACACCCCCAACATCACTTAGGTCCTGCATGACATACTTTCCACTCGGTTTAAGATCTGCTATGTGCGGCACTTTGACGCGAATACGTTCGAAATCATCATAGGTTAACTCCACTTGTACGGAGTGTGCAATCGCAATAAGGTGCAAGAAGGCATTCGTAGAGCCACCGAGTGCCATTACAAGCGTTATCGCATTTTCAAATGCTTTCTTTGTCATGATATCACGGGGATAAATCCCCTTCTCAAGTAGTTCGAGTACTTGCTCACCGGCTTTTTCGCATTCCAATGCTTTTTGAGGTGATACCGCTGATGTGGAAGATGATCCTGGTAAACTCATGCCTAATGCTTCTGCCGCAGATGCCATTGTGTTAGCTGTATACATGCCTCCGCAAGCACCAGCTCCAGGACAAGCGTTGCACTCTACGTTGTGAAGCTCCTCATCCGTCATTTTTCCATCATGATATAAGCCTACTGCTTCAAAAGCACTAACAATATCAACGTCTTTCCCATCTAACTTTCCAGGTTGAATGGTTCCCCCATACACATAAACCGCAGGCAAATTCAGTCGGCCAATGGCCATTAAACATGCTGGTGTATTCTTATCGCATCCGCCTATAGCAACAAGTGCATCGAAACGCTCGGCATTCGTAACAATCTCAATAGAGTCTGCAATAGCTTCACGGCTTGGTAAAGAGTACAACATCCCGTCATGCCCCATCGATATTCCGTCTGAAACCGTAATGGTGTTAAAAATCAGAGGAGCACCACCATGAAGTTGAATTCCCTTCTTCGCTGCAAGCGCTAACGAATCAATATGCATGTTACATGGGGTTACTTCACTCCACGTACTGGCTACCCCAATCATCGGCTTCTTGAAATCGTCGTCTTTAAAACCTACAGCCCTAAGCATAGCGCGATTAGGAACGCGATTGACTCCCTCACTGATAACTTTGCTTCGAATTCTTAAATCTTTTTGATCAAACATTCACATCAATCCTTTCAATATTAGATTAGGGCATACAGTTCATGCATAGGTCTTATTAAGTTTTGTTTCATATGTGCGGCAGCTGTTTCAGCGTCTTTCTCCTCCAAAGCTAAAATGATTGATGCGTGCTCTTCAACTGAAGCAAGTGTTCCCGTAATTGGCTGTTTTAAAAAGACATACTTAAATCTTCTTATATGGATTTGCAATGATGTACTGAATGACGCGATATACGCATTATCCCCTACATCAACAATTAAATTATGAAACTGCTCATCAAGTTCCATAGCTTGGTAGGTCTGTCCATTGTGGATGGCTTGGGCGAATTGCTGATTTATTGCTTTTAAGTCCTCAATCTGTTCAAGGGTAATAAGGTTTGCCGCGTATTCGGCAGCCAAAGAATAGAGGGCAGCGAGTGTCGGGTAAAGCTTAAGAATATCATCTTTTTCTATATTCGTTACTCTTGTTTCTTTGCCCGGAAACATCGAGACAAGACCTTGCATTTCCAAAAGCTGAAAGGCTTCCCTGATTGGAGTTCTGCTAACAGCTAAAGATTCTGCGAGTTCAGCATCAATTAATTTTTCGCCCGGCACAAGTGTCCCTTCAATGATCCATCTCTGAATTTGAGTTAATGCTCGTTCTTTCGCTGATATTCGAGTAGGTGAAGAGAAATTATGGGGTATTGGCATGAGCAATCTCCTTTTTGTTGCTATATGTATATGCAATATATCGCATTTCGGAGTTGGATGCAATGAGATATTTATTTTCCAGACTGTCGGGATTGTAAGGCGCGAAAAATTGAGTGAGTCTTTTAAATAAAAAACGGGCAATCCGTCATTGCGGATTACCCGTCACTTCTATTTAAACTTAGTTTGCACTAAGATATTTTACTGCCCAAGCACCATAATCCACTTTGAGCTTTGCTGCATCTTCCTTACTGATGGCACCCGCAGCGGCAAAACCGTTGATATCTTGGTTAGCCTTTTTCAGCAGGTTATATAAGAGTGAGTCCGGATCCTGATTAGCTGCTTTAGCTATGCTTTGCCCTCCGTCCAGATTCTTAAGTAGGTCAGCGGTTTCGATTCCGGAGACTGAAGCCACATCATCGATAACCCGATCCGAGCGGTTCGCCATATATTGCTTCGCATCCACTTGATCTTTGTAGCCCTGGCGGTTGATGGCATCCAGCACGAGGCTATCAGCTTCCGACTCGGTCGCCGCTAGATCAGCAGCGTTGAGCCAGCCTTTCTGCACCGCCTGCTCGATATAAGCATGTGCATTCTGCTGCAAATAGCTGCTCAAGTCATTCTCGTCTTTGCCCGTTGCTTCTACTAGTGTATGATCATCTGCCAAAGACTGGCGCAGATCAGTTACGGCAGCTTCTGCATAATTCGCACTGTCTTCGACAAGAGCTTGAATGCTTTCTTCCGCAATCGCATGGTTGCTGCTGCCACTAGCCGCTTGGCCGTATCCGTCTAAGTCAATGGCTTTGTCAATCGCCTCAGCCGCACTCTTCTTCAACTGATCTCGCAATTGTGCGGAGAGATTGCCTGCATTCCATTCATTGTCCAAGTCTCGGCTTATTGCATCCATAAGCTGCGCTGATAAATCTGAAGATGCGAGACCGGAAGCCGTAACCAAGCTTTGGCCTGCGGCTAATCCATCCGTGATATCCTTATAATCTTTGCCCGCAAAAGCAGCTGCAGCTTGAATCATCATGTCCGGATCCAGCTTCTTATTCAGCAGTGCCTGGCCGTACTTCTCCATCCATGGCGTCGTTTGCTCGTCGTAGCCCTTCTTCTCAATGACCTGCCAGATCTGATCTGCCCCGGAAATTGCAAGCTGGTCTCGTTGATCGACTTTCAGGCTTCCCGCACTAACCGCAGCATCCAAATCTCCACCCAGCAAGGTGTTCAATACGCTGTTTAATGCTTGCGCATCCATCCCTGTTGCCTCAACAATCGATTGCCCGGATTGAAGAGCCTGCCTGATATCGGTTTCCGCAACAGCTGAAGCCGTAGCAGCATCTGAGATGATATGGTTCAAGCGATTTTGAATGATGCTTTTTCCATCCTTAGGCAGGTATGAAGTTGCATTAGTCCCTGGCCAAGATTGCTGAACCCAGCTCGCTATACCCTCTTTGAACTGCTGCTGAAGATTAGCAGCTTCTTCGTCCGTAAGAGTCCCTTGCTTAACCTCATTGCTAGTATCAATCCCGAACTGCTCAATAAGCGACGATGACAGCTCCGATAAGGCAAGACCTGAAGCGGTCGCCAAGCTCGATCCATTATGTATCAAATCGCTAAAATCGCTCGTATTTATCTTGGCAGCTTCTGCTGTATGCACATCGAGTTTGCTAAGCCAGTTGTTCAAGAACATGGTGCTAAAATCTATAGTTGCCACCTGCGTATCAGGTTTCTCTGCATTCGTCTGCGCCGTTGTATTTACACCAGTTACCGCTTCATCCGCATAAGCTCCGCGCGGAAGCACGATTCCGCTTGTGGATGCGGCCAAAATGGCGGCACCCATCAATACCATAAGTTGTTTTCTCATCCTACTCCTCACCTCTCCGATCATTTTCGGTATGCCACTTGCTCTCGACATAATGAAGTATAGGCGTGCTTCCTGAACTTTACATGAACGAACCCTTAAACTGGAATAATTTCCCGGTTAAAATCAGCTTAATTTCTGCAAGTCCACGCTGAAATTAAGCTGAAACTTCTTACTGCGACCGATTCCGTATTTATCAAACGCTATTTCGAGAAATAATGTCCTTGCTCCAGATCTGCGAGAAGTCCCTGTTGGACAGGCTTCCAGCCGAGTAGTTCCCTCGTCTCTTCACTTGATCTTGCTAAGTCAAGCGACGCGACCATGCCTAGAAAACCGAAGATCGCTTGTGCCTCTTCACGCGGGATGCTGACTACCGGCACATCTAAGTGGCGGCCTATGACTTCGGCAAGGTCACTGAACGGAATGCCTTCATCGTCCACGCCATCCAGTCGCGAACCAGCCGGCGCAGATTCTACAGCGAGGCGGAACAAAACTGCCGCATCCAAGCGATGAATCGCTGGCCAACGGTTTGTGCCGTCTCCAATGTAAGCTGAAGAGCCTCTTTCCTGAGCGATCCGGATTAATTGCGGCACGAAGCCTTTATCTCCTTCTCCATGAACGGATGGTGCTAGCGATACGATCGATGCTCTCACACCTTTTTCTATAAACGAAAGGGCTGCATCTTCCGATGCTTTACCATTCGCATGAGCTGTGATAACAAGTGGTTTACTGGTGCCTGCAAGCACCTCTCCCATTGCTTCAATGGCGCGAAGATCCGTTGCTAGTGATGCGGCGAAATTAGTGAAATCGTGGTTAAAAGCCAGATGAATAACGCCGTCTGAAGTTGCTGCACGGCTGCGAAGTAAATCCAGATCCTCTAAAACACCGCGAGCTACCTCAGCTCCCAAGCTTTCTAATACTTGAGCACCACTCTCTGAACGTGTCAAACCAACTACCTGATGTCCCGCACCGATGAGTTCGCGGACAACTGCTGTACCAATATAACCTGCTGCACCTGTAACAAATATTCGCATAATCGTTTTATGCCTCCTTAAGTATTTGACGAAGATATGACTCTAGTCTAAACTATGAAGTGAACTCTAAGGCAAGCGTTTGGAGGTGGAATATGATTTGAAAATTCAAGAATTAGCAGACTTGATGGGTTTAACCCCCCACACCATTCGTTTTTACGAGAAAGAGGGTTTGCTGGACAGCAGGCATATTCAGCGAGAGAAGAATAATTACCGCAACTACTCGGACGAAGCCATTGAACGGTTAAGGCTGATTAAGAAATTTCAAGGCATCGGCTGTTCGTTAGCTGAGCTGAAAACGATTTTGCAGGATCACGATACGAATGCTCGCACGAACCAAGAAGTAATAGAATGGATTCTTCAGAAAATCAATGAAATCGAGCGTAAGAAGGACGAATACGATCAAATGCTTGTAACGCTGAATTGGATGCTGACATACAGGAAGTTGCTGAATGAAGACCCACAGCAAGCTGAGGCTATGATGGCGGATTTACGTCTTCGAATGAATATCTAGCATCGAATATTTTAGAATCGAAAAAAGGGCTGCCACTTGGGCAGCCCTTCTGTTTTACTTCACAACGATCGAAGTGACGAGATTATTCGAACCGATCAATTCAACGAGATGGCCTTCACTGAATAGGCCCAAGTTCCCAGATAAGCTGACACTCGGCGATACATTATAGAGTGTGTTTTGATCAGTGCCGTTAACGTTTTGGGAGATCGTAATCGTCGCAATCACACCTTGTGCGTTAACGGTTGTGCTTTTCAAATACCCGTAAATATCAAACGACTGGTCAACGCCTGCGTTGCGCGTAACCTCGATGTAAATCACTTGATTGTTCGACGTGCGCAAGTTGACGACATCTCCGGTGCGAAGATCTGACAATGTGGCGCGCACTCCGTTACGGTAAACAACCACGTCAGGAGAAACCGTGTAGTAGGCAGGACTGCTGCTGTTTGTCGAAGTCACTTGCAGCACATTGTTGGAAACCGCAGCGTTCAGTGTTGCACTAGTGCTGAGCGTTTGCGCCATCTGTGTCACCTGAACATAAGTGACCAAGTTATTGGATGTGCTGATGTTCACCACGTCCCCGATTTGCAGCGCAGAGCGGCTAACTTGAACATTGTTGCGGTAAATGACAGCATTGGAATCCAGTGTATACGTTGTGTTCACTCCTGCTTTCATCAGCTGCAGTACGTTATCGTTCACAATCGCGCTGACCGTGCCGCTGTTTGTTACAGGTGTGGCGGATGTCGTTACGGAGATGTAGGTCACTTGATTGTTCGCAATGCTCAAGCTGACAACATCGCCCACCCTAAGGTCGTAAGCGGTGATTCTTGTACCGCCTCTGTACACGACAACGTTCGGATCAAGCGTCATCGAAGATGACTGCGAGCCATTCGTAATCGTCAATGTATTATTTGTAACCGGCACACTGACTGTACCGTTATATAGCACCGTATTCGGGTTAGAGTTCACCGGTGTCGTCACTTCAATGAACACAACCTGATTGTTGAAGAGGCTGAGTTTCACTTGATCGCCTACTTGAATCGCAGAAACGTTGACTTTAGCGCCGTTCCGGTAAACAAACACTTCCGGATGCAGCGCATACGAATACGTGCTGCCCGAGCGTGTCAGGTTCAGCGTGCTGCCCGTTACAGCTGCATTCACTGTGCCTGTCAACGAGTTGTTGTCCTGATCCGGCAGCTGTCCACCGACGCGATCCAACAGCGCGGCAAGTTGTGCACGCGTTACCGGTTGGTTCGGTTTGAAGGTATTGTCTTCAAAGCCATCGACAAGTCCCCGCTCCCGCGCGACAGCGACATAACCAACTGAGCCTGCAGGAATTTGCTTAGCGTCTGTAAACGGTAGCACCGTATTCATCTTGGCTTTGGCATCGGCGTCCAGTTTCAACGCTTTCACCAGTAGTGTTGTTGCCCACAGCCGGTCGCTGACTTTTTGCGGGTTGACCATGTCATCGCTTTCGGAGAACAGGTCATTCTCCAGAGCGACGGCTACGTAGCCGACAGCCCATGCTGGAATTTGGTTGGCATCTTTAAAATTTAGCTTTGTACTCATCTTAGCCGGCGATTCCGCCTGATCGCGCAGCCCCATTAAACGAACAGCCGCGGTGATCGCTTCGATGCGGGACACCGTGTTCTGCGGTTTAAAAGTGCCGTCGTCATAGCCTTCAAACACCCGCTTGGAAGCAAGGCTGGCAATATAACGCATCGCCCATTCCGAGTTCTTCAAATCGTTGAACGTCAAATGCAATTCGATCTTGTTATTACCCTTCCGATCGTCATCGTGTTTGCCTTTGTTTTTGTTATAGCCTTCTGCCATTACCGCCGTACCGCTGCCTAGCATCATGACGAGTGCAAGTCCTGCTGCGACTACCTTTTTCGAATGCAACATCCCGTTCCCTCTCCCTTATCATTAAAATGATTCATGATAACTAATGATCAATCAAATGAATTCGGCAGGGTGGATAATTATGAGAGGGTGCAATCGAATTTCTCTAGAGATTTTTCCTAATTATTTTCCAAAAGCAATGAATTGAACGAGACGTCCCGTTATTTGTTCCCGAGTTGTTCCGCCAAACCGATTAGAAGTCCATCTTTTCCACGTATGTAGCAGAGCCGATACGAGTCCCCATACTGAACAACTTCCCCAACGAGCTGTGCACCATGCTTAGTGACTAGTCTGGATACCAATTCGTCAATGCCTTCAACAGTGAACATGACGCGCAGATAACCGAGGGCATTTACAGGAGCAGTTCGGTGATCTGATACCGTAGGTGGGGTGAGAAATCGCGAAAGTTCAATTCGGCTGTGGCCATCTGGGGTAATCATCATAGCAATCTCCACACACTGTGAACCTAGCCCGGTTACACGACCAGCCCATTCACCTTCAATTGTAGCTCGCCCTTCCAGCTTCAAGCCAATCTCCTCGAAGAAAGAAATTGCGTCATCAAGTGATTCTACTACAATGCCAACATTGTCCATTCTTAATAATTTGTTTTTTGCCATAGTTTTATCTCCTTATATGTATAAATTTATTAGCAGATCATCTTCATATTGATTCTAACAAGAAATGCTAATTCCTTCCAAACGATTAACTCGCAGATGCTATTATTCGCATAATTGCATACTTTACATCTTCTACTAGGAACCAATTTCGATCAATAAATGGCCGAAACATTTGATCCCCACTTGCGTTAATGTATATATCCTGTAATTCGACTCTGAAGAGCATTGGAGGAAACCTTGTATGCGAAAACAAACGCTTACTTTACTATCCCTAATCCTGCTTAGCGGATTGGTCCTCGACAAAGGTGTGCAAGCCGCTGATTCGAATTCCGCGCTGCTTCCATTACCGATTGAACTCGTTTTAAATGAACAACTTACGCCAGTGTATGATTCGATCGAAGGTCAGCGGCTATATTTCGCCTCACCTCAAGTCGTAAAGGTCGATGGAGCTGAACCAAGCTGGGATCGTAAATTGATTCAAACTCATGAGGCTGTCTGGTTCGAAATTAAGACGACTGACGGCGATCGCTGGGTTCACCTGCAAAATCCCGAGTTTCGGGAAGACTACTATCAACATCTCCTGTTGACCGGTATGGAGAACTTCTATAATGACCAGAGCCACAGCTCTGGCGCTCGAAGCGCGGGTTCCGTTTCTCCTCAACTGCTGCGCGTCCTGTATGCCGATGATGGCAATTATTTGATTCAAACCTGGCTCGGCTATCGGTGGATGCGTCCGCAGCACCCCATCATTGACGATGTGCAGACATATGGTGCGAACAGCTCAGGCATGTCGTTTGAACTACCGACAACTTCTCCAATGTTCGATTCGCCAGACGCAGGCAGTCATGTGGCAGGCTGGCTTGCCCCGCAATGGTTCACATCCAAAATTGTATGGAACGATTGGTACTATGTGGATACTTGGGATGGCCCCCATTGGGTAAACCCGAAAGTCGGAAATCCTGCGGACTTACGCAGCGAAGAAACGACCCTTCGATTAGACCAAACGGCGGTTGTTTACGAACATCCTAACAAGGCGGCCCGCGTACTTGGCTCACTTGCTCCTCAAACCATTAATACTTTCGAGCATGGAAGCGGCTGGCATCATATTCATAGTTCGTGGCTCGGTGATTCATGGATATACGCTGTGAAAAAGGACCAGGATCCTGATGCTTACGTTCCTCCAACGAAGGTAGAGGTAAAACCGATTACAGTAATCAATCAAACGAAAACAATTACTGAACTCGGATCCGGGTCGCGAAATTATCCGTTTGATTTGACGGTTCATGTTAAGAACGAGGCCGGTAATATCTCTAGTGAAGCTTTTCAACCTTATGGAAAACAAGTCGGTATTGAATTCATATTCCGGAATGGGAGTGAGGAGGCGTTAACAATGCAGCCAACTGCTTTCAAAATCGACATCTCCCGTCGGGACAAGACAGATGGTACGTTGACGCTTGTTTGGTCCGGTCAAATCGATTCGCCTGATGCGAAATTGGCAAGCGGCGAAGTACATTCGTTTGACTTTATCTGGGATCAGAAAGATTTCGACGGGAAGCAAGTCCCTTTTGGCGAATATTCTGTTGAAATCAAACTTCCGATGAGCATCAGCTACACGAAGGATGGCGAAAATGGCACGCTTCAGCACGAGGACGCCAAGAGTGCGATGCTTACAAGCTTCCCGCTGCGAATCAGCGCTCAGTGAAAGTTGCCTGACTGCCGAGCTCAGCAGCATTCACTTGAACATCTGCCGCTGCTCGGAGCTGATCCCAGTGTGACTGAAACTTTTGGTCAACGAGCTTGCGGTATACTTCATCCCGAACCTTCGCGAAGGCTTTGACTCCTTCCTCAAGCCGACTGTCGCAATAGACCATGACATAACTGCTCTGATCGACAAAAATAGGGCTGTACTCGCCCGGATGCAATCGGTTCGCCTGCTCGAATACGGCTTCCCGATATTTCAATAAGCTGCGCTTATTCTCCTCAGTTATCATCTCGTCGATGACTTGTATCGGCGCAGCTTCCGCTGCATTGACAATTACTTCAAGTTTGGCGCCGGAGACTGCTTCCTTGTGCAGCGCCTGCATGCGTTTCAAATCGCTTCCTGCCTCTGAGCTGATCGGCAGTTTCCAGACTTTCAACCGGATGGTTGGCTGGATCGTATACACCGCTAAGTCCCTTTGATAGGCTAGCTGCAGGGCTTCTTCCGATGTGTCCATCGTTTGTGCGGCCATTCTTTTTAAGCCATTTTCCAATTGGGCGAACTCATCGGCGTAGAACGTTTGGTCCGAAAATCGCTTGGGGCCATAGATGACTGCCTTTTGTTCTGCTGCTTGCGCTCTCCGCTCGTTTTCCTTGTCTAGTTGGGCATGGAAATCTGCGAAGGAAGCGGATGCGAGCAGTCCCTGCTTCACCCCTTCCAGCTGCAAGACCTTTACCTGAATCGCCGTCTCGAGTTCATCGGCCTTCCGTCCCTCCTGCGACCCGGTTTGGGGAGTGGATAACCGCCTCGCAAGCCCATACTCTTCCATCGTCAGGGGCTCGCCGTTGACGGTTGCTACAATTCGGACTTCCGATTGTAAACGACCGGCCTGCGACGACGTTTCACCCTGATCAGCTGGAACGCTTGTAGTGCAAGAAGTGAGAACAAGTAAACCCAGAAAAATACGGCTAACTTGCACGGATATGTTTCGCTTAGTAGCCTTCATGCCTGAACCACTTCCCTTCCCTTAGAAAAATAAGACTCCCCGCCAAGCTGAACGGAGAGCCCTTAGGTGCTCGCTTTCGTTATGACACTGGGACAAGCTCCCATTGCTGATTGTAGCTGCCGCTAAACGGCCACTGAATGATCGGCGTGCCATCGGCTGTCGAGCCTCCCGAAATATCGACGGCTTTTCCGCTTAGCTTGCTAATGAGTTTGTAATAGCCTTCAGCGGATGCAGCGGAAAGTTTCCACTGCTGATTGTCTCCTCCACTATATGGCCATTGAATAATTGAAGCCCCGTCCGTGGTGGAATACCCGGATATATCAATCGCTTTACCGTTTAGCTTACTGACTATTTTATAATTACCGCCGCCTACATACGCAATTTGCCACAGTTGATTGTCCCCTCCGGTATAAGCAAGCTGCTGCAGTTGAACACCATCGGTATTGGAACTTCCCGGAATGCTTAAGGCTTTGCTGCTGTTTCTGCTGATGATTTTGTAATAGGAAGATGTGAATCCGCTGGCAATGCCCGCACCATTATAGGCCCCTCGATTTGTCGATCCGCTGGACGCCACGGAGTTGCCCCAGAAATCTTTGCCGCCGTTATTGTTGACGAACACGCCGGAACCGATCGCCGGAGAGTCTTGCAGCAACTTATACCCGTTTAATGAAGTGCGTCCAAGATTCCCTGATCCCACATTTACAAATGCAGGGTCGGAAGTTAGTTTGTGCGTCTCATTAGGTTCGGAAGAAGGATGATTGCTTATAGAGGAAATGAGGATTAATCTGGCTTTGCAAATAGGCAAGCTCCGCTCTTCGTTTCACCAGTTCAGACTCGTACAGCAAGCGTTTGCCCTCAACCAAGTGTTCGGTTAATTCCTCAATCTCAGCCATCATTTCATTAAAACGCGTCGTCATCACCGTCATTTCCGCGTAGCCGCCGACTTGAATGCGCTTGCTTAATTGATTTTTCTGCCCCATACGCATCTCATTTATCAGGCGCATCATTTTTTTTAGCGGCTGCAGGATGTTATTGATAACAAAAAGAAGCGGCACAATTAACAAAAGCAGAGCTACTGCGACCAGAATCAACTGCTGCTTGCGAATATCATTGATACCCCTGAGCAAGATTTCGTTAGGTATTTCGATGACAATTTCCCCTCCCAGATCGGGAATGCTATCTTTCTGAACGAGATATTTTCGGTTCGAACCCGCCAATACCTGTTCGGGAATAAGGCTGCCAAGCCGCGTGGATGGATCATTGGTAAAAAAAACATGCCCCATGCGATCCGACATATATACCTTCGCCCCGTTGAATAGCTTGTCTGGAAAATTCACATCAAACAAAGACTTAATCGAAATTGTCATCAGCACCGTACCTAGACGTTTGTTGCCTTCACTAAACTCCGTTGTAGAATACACGGGCGCTCCTACAACAAGAACTGGCATTGTTTTTGCCACGAAATCAATCTCTCTGTAGCCCGCATAATAGAACAGTGTTTGGTCCGGGATTTCATCGACAATTGGCATCAGATCATTCAGATTGCCTTGAATGTTGACTTTCGTGTTATTTCTCCCGACCAGCATGATGTCCAACAGACCATCCTTCATGCCCATCATATCCGACAAATAATTCCTCAATTGCGTGTACGCTTCAAACTTCTCAACCGGATCTGACACGTAAAAATAGTTTTGAACCGTCTGTCCATTGTAAGCAACCGTATCCAAAATGCGAATAATGTGTTCGCTATTGGCCGCAATGGTCTGCTTCAACTGGGAGATGCCTCCCTGTACATAATTGCTGTTGTCACGCTTTACCACCTCGACAGAGCGGAAATAATTCGTGACCATGATTAGAAGCATGGGAATGACAATGAGCGAAGTCAGCAAGGTCAATTGCCAAGCAATGGGAAGCTTCTTCAAACTGCCTTTCATCCAGCACTTCCCCTTCTACTAGGTGGTAGGAGCAAAAACCTTTCAGAGCATTTTATCGAAAAATTTCAAACCTGTCCATGGATTCTGATTAGATATGAAGCTAAGAAATTGATAAAGATCGATTTCTTTCATAAATATCTATCTGAGAGCGCTGTCTTTCGGTACAATGGGTATGATAATTACTATTCAAACAGTTAGAACCAGGAGGAACATTCAAATGAACGATCATTTCGAGCAGTTTTTTGATTCGCTTCAGGCACAACAGCTACTGGACCAAATGTACGGAAGCGAAGAACGAGAGAGACAAATTGACAGATACCGGAAGTGTATGGAAGGATATCGTGCGCAATATGGAGATAAGGAGTCGTTGAAATACTTCAGTGCTCCGGGGCGTACTGAGATAGGCGGCAATCATACAGACCATAACAATGGAAAAGTATTGGCAGCTAGTATCCAGTTAGATACGATTGCGGCTGCAGCAACCGTAGACACTGGAGTTATTTCGGTCATTTCCGAAGGGTATCCGGGCATGTCCGTCATCCATTTGGATGATCTAGCACCTAAGTCTGGCGAGGGTGGGACGGCTGCTTTGATCCGCGGTATTGCACATGGTTTCCAACAGCACGGGTATCAAATTGGCGGATTTAATGCTAGCATCAGCAGTAACGTGCTTCCAGCATCAGGACTCAGCTCCTCGGCCTCTTTCGAAATTCTGATCTGCCAAATGCTTAGTACGTTTTATAACAACGGAGATATGGATGCGGTCATGATGTCGCGCATTGGCAAGTATGCTGAAAATCTTTATTGGAACAAGCCGTCAGGAATGCTAGACCAGATGGCTTGCTCGCACGGTGGCATGATCACAATCGATTTCAAAGATCCGGCAGAACCTCAGATTGAGCGTGTTCCAGGTACCTTTGAAGCAGCAGGTTACAGCCTTGTCATTGTCAGTACAGGCGGTAATCATGCTGATCTCACGAAGGATTATGCATCAATTCCGAACGAGATGCGGGCGGTGGCACAAGCCTTTGGTGCAGAGGTATGCCGCGATTTGACGGCAGAGATGATCTATGACCGGCTCGCGGAACTCCGCGAAACTGCCGGAGATCGCGCGGTGCTGCGGGTCCTCCATTATCTGGATGAAAATGACCGTGTTGGGCAGCAGGTAGAGGCAATTAAGGCGGGCGAATGGCAGAACGTGCTGAAATATATTACTGCTTCAGGTAATTCCTCGTGGAAATGGCTGCAGAACATCAACCAAGAATCGGTATCCCGTGAACAGGGGATTGCACTTACACTCGCCATTACCGAGCGTTTCATCAACAAGTTGGGCGACGGTGCTTGCCGAGTACATGGCGGCGGTTTCGCAGGCGTCATTCTCGCCGTTCTGCCACATGCGGCAGTAGCGGAATATCGGGAACTAATCGGGCGTACGACTGGGACGGAACTGTTCAAGATCAGCGTACGTGAAATCGGAGCGGTCTGTTTGAATACACTCTTGTAGATTCGAGGGTTTAATGGTCAATTGTATGCTCCCTTATACGAGAGGTTGTCTATCGTTAAGGGAGCATGCAAATGAATTAAACCTTAGCTTTCCACTCATTTTTATCAAGCTTGTAGTAATTATAACTCTCGTTATCTATTTCAATAACGCTTTGAAATTTAAACCCGCATTTTTGTATTATTTCATAATCCGTCAACCATATTTTACGTCGCTCTTTAGATACGTTCCAACCAGGCAAGTACTCATATATTTCAGGTTGCCAGGTTAAAGAATGAAATTGATAGAGATCATCAAGCGTGTACTCTTTAAGATACACATCCTTACAATTAATAGTAAAGATAATGCTTTCGCTCAATGTCTTCACTTCATTGTTAGGCACTGTTATAGCCTCGCAAACGTGATGTAATCGACTTGGGCAGGCTCTGCTGATTCAATCCGAAGTGCCCGGTTGATCTGTCCCCGGTGATATTGACCATGTAAGAGGACCTGCAATAGAATGTCCCTAATTGACGTTTTGAACGGAACCCCGCTCTGGTTCGCATAGTCGATCATCTCGTCCAACATGGATTCCTCGAGCCCTTCAACATAGACGCGATATTGCTCGGCGTTTTCTTCGAACATCGTCCGGATCTCCTCCAGATTTTCCGCTTCTTCCCAGAGTAAATATTGTGTGGTGCCCTTGCCCTGCAATCGGGACAGCCAGACTCGTTCCGCGACCGCGACGTGCCGAACCAGCTTCAACAGGTCCTTGTTCTTCGTCTCACTCTCCTCGAGCGCGTCCAAGATGCGTCCGTCCGCCCAGTAAAGATGGTCCATCATGCACTTAATTGTTTTCATATTTGTTTCCTCCTGTTCGTCTCACGGATTAGTTGAAGCTGCTTATATCCGTTAGCGTAACGCCCTGTACTTACAATCCTATGTGTCTCAACTCTACTAGTAATTGATCGACAATCAAATTAACAGGCAACAATCCATTAATTTCAATGTCAGAATTCGGTTTTACGTTTTTTTGCATTTCTAAGTAAGCATCTCTTCCACGGACTAGGTAGTTGTTTAAGTCACTATTCAAATCATAAACCAAGTTCTCACTTTGATCTCGTAAAATCCTTCTCGCCATCGCGATATCCAATGGGGTATCAATAAAAACTGTTAAATCAATGTATCCACTCATAGAATCATTTAAATATGCAAATGGATAATCCAGAAGGATATATTCAATAGATTCATTCTTAAGATATTCTTGGATGTCTTTAATTAAAGGGGCCAGATTCCATTCGTTATAATTAGCTCCTCTACTAACCCAATCACAAATGTCTTCAGGACAATCTTTAAAGTCATATTCATCAAAATACAATGCTTTTGAATTATTCAATTTACCTAGTAACTGATTGGTAATGGTAGTCTTCCCACCTCCTGATATAGCAGCAATTGAAATTACATGAGGTTTCACGTTCATAATGGACCTCCAAAATTCTGACAATCTTCCACAAAGAAAATCGTTTTTCAGTGCAATATCTCAACCCTATTATACCAGATGTTGGTATCTTTAAAATGTTGTATTGCTCTTCTCCTAAACGGCATTCTACGGCATGTTTGTATTAAAAAATAAAAAAGGAGCTGCATCGCTGCAAACTCCACTCTCTTTCTTTAAACGTTGCGATGTCTCTGTCTTCTCATCCACTGGGTCGCTACCCATTTCTCCCCGACTTCAACTGGATTTCCTGCGTGTAATGTTAGTTCATTTAAGCGACTATCATTATAAAAATATTCAAAATAGACGGCACTACCTTTTTTCGGCGTTACTGAGAAACGAAGCGATGGGAAATGCGTTTCACCGCCTTTTTCCACGTCATTTAAGTACATCACCAAAGTGCTGATCCGATTGTTAACAACATTTTCGGATGTAAAATAGTCAAAATGAGGATGATACTGCTCCCCTACTTTATATTGTAAAATTTGCAGCGGTTCCGCATGTGATATCGGTATATTCATGAGTTCAGAAATTCTGGCCTCAATTCTTTGAATCATTTCATTTTCGCTTTCCTCAAAAAACATGTTGCTGCTTGTTCTAATATCGCTTACTACTCGAGACTTGCCGATTTTAGCTCTTTTCATTCTATTATTAGCTAAGTCTATCAAAGCGTCACACTCTGTGTAGCTTAATACATTGTCCAAAATTAAAATAAGCGGTTCATCCATTCTGCCGACAATAGGAATCTCTCTGTCCTTAGTAATAATTTTGTTTCCAAATGAATTAAAAATCGTCTGCTCTATAATGGCCATCGTTGCAACCTCCATTATTGATTACTGAGGAAGTACTCTGCATGATGTCAGTCGATTTAAACAGTTCTTCGTGGAATCAGATGTTCCTCATATTCTATAAAAATTATTCTATTACGCTTTATTTTAGAACAAACGAAGCTTTCTATTATATTTTTAAATTCCGTATAACTTCTAGTTAAAAACTATCCTTTGCGTGTATAATATCAAACAGGAAATGATAATTTATTTGAAATGGATGTGCTCACTCTGGATAAATACGACGATTTACTAATGACTTTGCTACAGGAAGAAATAGATCTCCAGTTTTCCGTTTTTACGAATGAGACTGCTTACAGGGTTGGGAACAGGATTATTGAAAAGGCAATGAAAGAGAATAAAGCAATCGTCGTCAATATTCGTAAAAACAATGAGCTGTTATTTTACAGCAGAATGAACGGCACATCTTCAAATAACGACGAATGGGTGACATGGAAAAATAACGTTGTCCAACATTTTGGGCATAGTTCCTATTACATGCACGTATTACTGAAATCGACCGCTTCGACAGTGGAAGCCTCCGGCCTCAATCCGAATGATTACAAGGCTGAGGGTGGCGCCTTTCCGTTAATTTTGAAGGATGAAGGTATTGTAGGCACAATTTCGGTATCAGGACTGCCTGGTGAAGAAGATCACAACATGATTACTTCCGTATTAAAGGAATTACTTTTGGGGAAATAATCATTGGAAAAGGTTCGAATTGCAAGTGCTTCAGCTAAAAAGGAAAAAAACTTACAAGGTCAGTTTGCCAAGGCAGATTGGCCTTTTCAAATTTTCCCGAATCGAGAACGAATCTTTTTGTAATGAAAAATGGCTCTTCCGTTTTCCCTTAGGGAAGCGAAAGAGCCTAGAAGATTACATAAATCCTAAAATGATATTTGGCTGGAAAAGCTTCTAAATGACACGAAATTAAGAGACCTTAATGATGGTCAGAGCAGCGCCAGCAGCCCCGCTAAGCAACGTCGCGGCACCGAGTAATCCAAATAATTGAAGTGTGATTGTGTCACCTGCAGCTAGACTCAATATGACCAAGTTATTAAATTCAGATACAGAAGCTACAGGTGCAATAATGGTAGGCGTAGATGGTGTTCCGTTAATTAACAATCGCGTGCTGACCAACAAAGCGGCCGTAACATTTACTTGATACGAAATCATATAGTCTCCGGCTGACGGCACCGTAAATGTATCGTTTAAGCCGTTGACAGTAATGCCGCCATTAAGCAGTTGATTGTTAGGGAGTGGAACGTTAGTTCCGCCAAGGACAACAGCGATAACGGAACCAGCCGTATTCGCGGCAAAGCTGTTAATGTTCGTGAAAGCTGTACCTGTGGCACCAGTTGCACCTGTAGTGCCTGTAGCTCCAGTCACACCGGTAGCCCCAGTTGCACCGTTGGTTCCTGCTGCACCCGTAGCACCAGTTACACCGTCAGCCCCTGTTGCACCTGTAGCCCCTGTTACTCCGTTTGTTCCTGTTGCGCCCGTAGCACCGGTAGCTCCGTTTGTTCCTGCTGTACCCGTAGCACCGGTTACACCGTCAGCTCCTGTTGCGCCTGTCGCACCCGTTGCACCGTTTGTTCCTGCTGCACCCGTAGCTCCGGTTACACCGTCAGCCCCTGTTGCACCGGTAGCCCCTGTTACTCCGTTTGTTCCTGCTGCTCCTGTCGCACCCGTTGCACCGTTTGTTCCTGCTGCACCCGTAGCTCCGGTTACACCGTCGACTCCTGTTGCACCTGTAGCCCCTGTTGCACCGTTGGTTCCTGCTGCGCCTGTAGCGCCTGTAGCACCGGTTGCTCCGTCAGCTCCTGTTGCACCTGTTACTCCATTTGTTCCTGTTGCGCCCGTAGTACCGGTTGCTCCGTTTGTTCCTGCTGCACCCGTTGCTCCGGTTACACCGTCTGCTCCTGTTGCACCGGTTGCACCGTTTGTTCCTGCTGCACCCGTAGCTCCGGTTACACCGTCAGCCCCTGTTGCACCTGTAGCCCCTGTTACTCCGTTTGTTCCTGCTGCTCCTGTCGCACCCGTTGCACCGTTTGTTCCTGCTGCACCCGTAGCTCCGGTTACACCGTCAGCTCCTGTTGCACCTGTAACCCCTGTTGCTCCGTTTGTTCCTGCTGCACCTGTAGCACCCGTTGCACCATTAGCTCCTGCTGCACCCGTAGCGCCGGTTGCACCATTAGTTCCCGCTGCACCCGTAGCACCGGTTGCACCGTTTGTTCCTGCTGCACCCGTAGCACCGGTTGCACCGTTTGTCCCTGCTGCGCCCGTAGCACCCGTCGCACCGTTTGTTCCTGCTGCGCCCGTAGCACCTGTCGCACCGTTTGTTCCTGCTGCGCCCGTAGCACCCGTCGCACCGTTTGTTCCTGCTGCACCCGTAGCGCCGGTTGCACCGTTCGTTCCTGCTGCGCCCGTAGCACCGGTTGCACCATTAGTTCCCGCTGCACCCGTAGCACCCGTTGCACCATTAGTTCCCGCTGCACCCGTAGCACCCGTTGCACCATTAGTTCCCGCTGCACCCGTAGCACCCGTTGCACCGTTCGTTCCTGCTGCACCCGTTGCACCGGTTGCACCGTTTGTTCCTGCTGCACCCGTAGCTCCGGTTGCACCGTTTGTTCCTGCTGCACCCGTAGCACCGGTTGCACCGTTTGTCCCTGCTGCACCCGTAGCACCGGTTGCACCATTCGTTCCTGCTGCACCCGTAGCACCGGTTGCACCGTTTGTCCCTGCTGCACCCGTTGCACCGGTTGCACCGTTTGTTCCTGCTGCACCCGTAGCACCGGTTGCACCGTTTGTCCCTGCTGTACCCGTTGCACCGGTTGCACCGTTCGTTCCTGCTGCACCCGTAGCGCCGGTTGCACCGTTTGTTCCTGCTGCGCCCGTAGCGCCAGTTGCACCGTTTGTTCCTGCTGCGCCCGTAGCACCCGTTGCACCTCTAGCCCCTGTTGCACCGGCGGCTCCTGCTGCACCCGTTGCACCGGTTGCACCATTCGTTCCTGCTGCGCCTGTAGCACCGGTTGCACCGTTTGTTCCTGCTGCACCCGTAGCACCCGTTGCACCTCTGGCCCCTGTTGCACCGGCGGCTCCTGCTGCACCGGTTGCCCCTGTTGCACCGTTTGTTCCTGCTGCTCCGGTAGTACCTGTAGTTCCTGTTGCCCCGGTTGCACCTGTAATTCCTGCAGGTCCTGTAGCTCCTGTGTTATCTCCAAAGAGTTCAGATGAAACAATCCGATGCGCTGTAACTATTTCTCCTGAGGCCGATTTTCCCCAAACAGAAATTTGGATTTGTTTTGCAGCGGTACCTCCTGTTGTAAATACGAATTCGAAACTATCAAAATTAGCAAAGTAATTTCTAGTTATCTCTTGATTTGGTAGAACGTCCAATACATCAAGAACATATAACGTTCTTGTGCCGTCTAAAACATAACCCTGAATGACCACAGAAGCAGAATTGACGGTATCCCGATTATCAATAATGAGCGATACTTGCTGAGTTGGTCTAACTCCGCTGACAGAACTATTATCAATAGGTCCAGTCGATAAAATAGCCATATAATAGATAACCTCCAATTTTTAAAGTTCAGATGTAACAAGCAGATGTGCTGTAACTAACTGTCCGGATGCATTTTTCCCCCATACAGAGACTCCAGTCTGATCTGCAGCGGTGCCTCCTGTTGTAAATATGAATTCAAATCTATCGAAATTTGCAAAGTAATTTTTGGTTAGTACTTGATTTGGAAAGACATCCAAAACGTCAAGTACATATAGCGTTCTCGTGCCATTTAAGATATATCCTTGTATGATAAGAGTTGCAGAATTAACAGTATCGCTATTATCTATTAATATAGTTACCTGTTGAGTGGGCCTCATACCGCTGATAGCATTGTTTTCTATCGGACCGCTTGATAAGACAGCCATTTATGTTTTTCCCTCCTATTCATATGGTTGAAATTAACTCTAGTTTGCAGAATATATCTACTAGCTAGTAAATACTACTTCTAAACTATGCAAATTCTTAAGAGATCGCTTGGACTTAAAAGAAAGAACTACCTAAATTTTTCCACAAAGTGGTAAATTCCAAAGTAAATCCTATCAAAACTAGTTGCTAAACAACGCGAAAAAGCTGCCCGTTCTCACGGCAGCTTCTAGTTTCTGACTTTGGTGTTTTCGTATATGTGTTTAATTATTATTCACTATTGCTCCCTAGTCTAATCAAGCCACTTTATAACTGAATGCTGATATATCAAATCGGCAAGAAACTCTTCAAATGAATCATAGAGCTTAATTATCCCCTTCATGCTTCCCTCGTACCATTCCATGACAGGAGGATTATCCCCTTCATCCAAATTAAAAAATCTAATTTCATAGCCCTGATGAATAGAGAATACAAAAGCGCTAGCAGGCAGCACGACCGGGTTATTATTCTCTCGTAATAACTCATTTGCCTCATCCTGAAGTTCTTTTAGTTGTGAGAATTGCATGTCTGTGCCTTGGAACAATCTTCCCGAATAATGGCCGACTGCAAGTAAATAATGACGATAGGACTCGGGTAACCTGACTCCCATTTCTTGCTCCAGTAGCTTTATCTCTGCTTCGCTACACCCATCGAAAGGACGATCCGTGTACAATTCCTTCTCTTGCAGGAGCTTTAATAAATGTTCCCGTCTCACTAACCAACCTACTTCCTTAAGGGGTAATCAAATATTATTTACATCTTTATTCGTATTGGGAAAGAGCTGTAAGTAATCGAACTTCACTACACATCCTTCACCAACTGGGCTCTGAGCAACTACACCAACTTTTAACCTTTGACTATTCTTCATTCCAAAATAACGCACTAAGGCCCAATCATTACCATCAAGAGAATAATGAAAAGCTATGCAATTATCATATCGAGACACTCTGAAGAAAGGTTTTACATTTCCAACATAGTCACCGATACAATCATCCGAAATATCTTTCGTTACAACACTAATAATGGAAGGTCGACCTCTAAAATCTTCATAACATAACTTGGCCCAGTTATTCTCGTCTGCCATGACCATCAGGCATGCGGAATCATTTCGGTCACGTATGTCTACGCTAACCCGAGTGGTTAAAATAAAATTTTCACTTGTTGTCGTGTACAGGAATGGAGCAGAATTTTTCCTCGTTTCCTCTGTTGGGTTATGGAAGAAGTCTGCACGAGGTGGCGCAGTAATTATAAGTGCACTTTGTTCAGAAAATGTCCATTCATGTGGTTCATTCATCCATTGAAGGGAAGAATGTAGACTTTTCCCCACGCAGCTATTAAAAAGGTTCATACCTAACCATCGCCACCCATCTATAGTTTAAATAACTTCTACCCCTGGCATTTATTTGCTTCGCTTAGACGGATGATCTCGTCAACGACGTCCGTGATCGGTGCAGTAACGTCGATAATCATTCCGTTTTCCGGAATGTCTTCTTTCGTTTGGTGCAATCGCGCAATGAGTTCCCGCTCCGCTTTCTTACTCCCCCACTCATTTTCCGGTCGTTTGTCAAGCCGCCTGTTCAATGTGTCAAGATCGACCTCGAGGACAATACACCGTCAAATAAATCTAAGAATTTCGAAATCTTCCTGGAACCACCGCAGAAAAATGTTACCGCCTCATCTTGATTGGCGACCAAATCTTTTACTTTATCTACGTGCCATATATGGTGCTCGTGCGTAACACCATCCGTCCGAGTACCTGTTTCTGGATCGCCTTGATAAGCTAATTCTCGGTCACCGTGAATGGCATGGTAACCGCGCCGCTGTAATTCATTGCAGACCGAAGTTTTACCAGTTCCGGAAACGCCTTCAATTAGATAATCCCTAATGCCCATGGCTTTTTTTAAACTCCTTCGCCAGTATGGTCTATGTAATTGTAGCACATTCCGGGACAGGAAAGCGCTTTCTAATACATTCTCTGCGAGTTCCCACTCTGTGGTACATTCGTGTTTATTCATTAAAAAAGCCGCTTCGTATGAGCGGCCTAACATTCCGGACTTATTAAACCTACTTTCACTTCTGTCGCACCTTCTTTTTCCATAACGATCTCTTTGGCTTTTTCTATGATCTCCGACTCCACATCACTCTCGATGTCAATTTGAATGGATCCTTTGTTTATTTTTACCCCCTGATCAGGTTTGGTGAATTGATAATCAACAATGTATTTCATTGCTCTTTTACCTCCTAAAATTTGGTGTTTTTACATTATCGCATTCTAAACAAAGAGAAGCAAATCGCATCTTTCAACAATAAAAAGAACGTCCTACATTAGGCGCCATTTTTATCTATTTAATTGCTATAAAAATCTGCAACTGTGTTTGCTCGGGATCTAAATTTCTGGCGTCATACAGCTCATAATCTCCCGTAAATGCCCTTACTTCCTCTGATTCCTTAAAATATTCCCAAATTTTCCCCCACGCCTGTGCAACCACTTCATAAACAGGGCCCTTTTCTGTTGTAAATACCAAGTATTTGCTCGCTGGCACTTCAACGGTATGGAACTTGTCCTCATCCCGCAACTTAACGCTGGCTACTTCGTGCCCGATCAGTGTGGTATACGCGCCTGTAGCATCACTTTCATAATCCGTATAGAGCGCATAGATCAAATGGGAATTGATTGTCGGGGTTTGTGACGTGATTTGACTTTGAAAATATGTTTCCCATAGTTTCGGCAATCGCCGATTTGGGCCCGCTTCCTCCGCGTTTGTTGTTCGTACTTGAACACCTGTTAGTGTTATTGCTGGTTGCTCGGATATATATGTACGCATAAATTCAACCTCGTCTCCTTGTATTTATCATCAATATACAGGGAGAACGTGGACACCTATCTGTCCAGTTTCTGATAGCGCTCCATAATTTTTCGTGCCCGATTTACCATTTCTTCGGCTACGTGGATCGGTGCTTCGACTCTGACATGTTCACCGTAACTCAGCAGCATGCTGTAAAGCCATTCATCTTCGGCGAAGCGCCCTTTTACCTGTAAGGAACCATCCTCCTGTCTTTTAACTTGTCCCGGATCGAAGGAATCCCCCACACGATGCCGAACTTTCGAATGGAATAGAAATGTCATCTCTTCCATATTCGTATTCGACCAATCCGACTCCCACGCATAGCCCTCTAGCGAAGGGGCTTGTTTTCTAACAAAGGTTTGCTCCAACACCCGCAACTCCTGTATACGAGATAATCGAAACACTCGAAATTCACTTCGAAGTGTGCAATAAGCCTGTACATACCATAGGTATCCTTTTAAAATTAATGCGGCAGGCTCGACGACTCTCTCACTTTCCATACCGTTCATGTTCAAGTACTTGAAACTAACCTTGCGTGTATGCTCAATCGCCTGCCTCAAGCTGTTCACTTTATCCCGTGCACCAGGTCCTTGCCCCCACGGATTGAAATCGAAAACAAGTCCTGTTCCCTGCTGCTCCATTTGAAGGCGATCTACTCGACTGAGCAGCGCCTTTACTTTATCCAGCAGAGTATCAAATATACGATCATCCACGGCGGTATGTATCCCTTTTACCGCCGCGACGATCGCTTCAATTTCACCGAGCGTTAAGAATTGCCGAGCCATGGCGTAAGGTTCCATGATTTCAAATCCACCGGAAATGCCTTGATAAGCCACAATTGGAATACCCGATTGATTCAGGGTCTCCATATCACGATAAATCGTCTTTGTCGAAACTTCAAAACGATCAGCCAATTCTTTGGCACTGACACGCCCGCGATTCAAAAGCAGCACCGTCATGGCCAGCAAGCGGTCAATTTTCATACGAAAAACCTCACTAGATTATTGTTTTCTTACCTTACTACCTACCGGTATACTCTGAGCAAAACGAAACACATTATGAGGATCATACTTTCGTTTCACCTGCTTCAATCTGCCTAAGTTCACACCATAATACGCCTTTGGCCAGTTTTTCATCTGCAAATCGGGAAAGTTCACATAATCCCCCTTAACAAAAGGACGTAACGCTCTGCGGAATCTTTCCACCCATTGAATATTCCGTTGCTGCTCGCGGTTATTCCTCCAGCGAGCTGACAGTTCATTAATGGTCTCCGCTTTTCGATGCGGATAGGCCGTTGCAGTAGGCGATATTCGACTCACCGCGCTTCCTGCACCACCTAAGCTTTGACTCCACACGGTAGAATTCCTATTGGGTGCTTTGGACAAAAAGTCACGAATGATTCGCACTCCTTCACGAGGCAATGGTTGAAACCCGTAAGCCCCGCTTATTTTAAATTTCGGCTCCAAATGTAAGTCCGATTCGGCAAAAAATTTAGTTGCTTCAATGAAAGGCACTGTCTTCACCAGCACTTTCACCGGATTGCCTGCACGCAAGAGCGGTCTAATCAAGCTGCGCAACTCCTCAGCACCTCCAAGTAATTGCCCGGTTGATACAATAGTACCTACCTGCTTGGCAGACACCTCGATGGTTGAGGTTAAGCGGTTCGTGACGGATGGGGCCCAACGCTGCCAAACCGGTAACACCTTCTCCAAATCGCTCCAATTCCATGTGACGCTGTATATAGAAACCTTTGAAATAGGTCTAACCCGAAACGTATAGGCTGTAGCAACGCCAAAGTTTCCTCCCCCGCCTCCTTGTGATGCCCACAACAGATCGGCATACTGCCTCCTGTTTGCCACAATGGTCTTTGCTCCATACCGCCCCGAAGCTACGACCATCTTCACTTGTTTCAAGTTATCGCACGTAAGTCCATATTTCCGGGACAAAAGTCCAATGCCGCCGCCCAGTGTAAGCCCGGCTACGCCTACGTCAGGCGCAGTCCCAGCCGGCAGCGCGACACGCTTAATCCACAGCTTTTTGTAAACACGAGCAAGTGGATTTCCCGTTTGAACAATGGCTACCCTATTTTTCCGATCAACCTTAACTTTATCCATCTCGCTCACATCGATAATAATTCCGCCATTGACAGCCGAAAACGCTTCATAGCTGTGCCGGCCGCTGCGCACTCGCAGCCGTACGCCCCGCTCGCGAGCCCATTTGACTGCGTTGATCACATCCTGAGTTCGCCTGCAAAAAACAATGACCTTTGGAAATTTGGAAAAGCGTCTATTGAACTCCATTCTGGCTGCATGGTATGTCGGATTCCCCGGAAATACGAGCCTTCCGGTTAATCGTGTACCTGCTTTTTTCCGGCTTTGGGTCATCTATTTTACACCATCCCTGTTCATGGCATATACCTTTCTCATCAGCATATGTCTATGTAGGGACACCTGTCCTAGTAACGGCAAATACCTTGTTTAAATCGTAATATTCCGAAAAATAAAAAATCCGCAATTTCTGCGGATCGAACATTTAGAGATGGCTTTTGATTTGATCAATAAGTGCCCCGTATTGTTCCTCAGTTAGAAGAAGATTTCCCGCTGGGTTCATTTCAAACATTTTTCCCCAGGTGTAGCCATCTTTATATTTCGGTACGATGTGAAAATGTACATGCGGCATTGTATCACCAAATGCACCGTAGTTAATTTTATCCGGTTGGAACGCTTTTTCAATCGCTGCTGCCACTTGCGCTACATCACGCATATAAGCGTCTTGCTTCTCCTGTGGCAGATGAAAAAACTCTGTTTCATGCTCGTTCAGCGCGACAATACAGCGCCCCCGGTACGTCTGTTCCTTAAATAAATACAAGGTTGATACACGTAACTGGCCGATTTCGATCATAAGATTGTTCAGTGCTTCGTTTTTACTGCAGTAATTGCAAATTGAACTCATGTCTGACACTCCTGTTCGATAGAAATGGAATAAAAGGATAACGATATTATACCAATCCTATATTCCCATGTATATAATTTCCATGTCTACGACAGGCTTGTCTACTTACACAGAGTTTGTTCATTAAAATATTGTCGGTACCATTCCCCCATCCATTCGGATAGGCGAGCCTTTGAACGCGGAGGCATACGGACTACAGATAAATGTAGCTAGTCTACCTATCTCTATCGGTCGTATGAACCGCTGGATTTCGGATTGCGGCAAATTCTTCGCCATAAAATCCTTCTCTTTCGCCTCGAAGGTCATCTCTTCGTTCGAATACATGCTTTCGATGATCATTTGTACATTCTCGGAGAGCGTCGGCCCGGGCATGATCGTATTCACGGTGACTTCTGATCCTTTGGTCAGCTTTGACAGACTTTTGGACAACGAGAGGAGCATCGATTTGGTCATAGCGTAATGAGGCATCAATCCCGAAGGCATGATGGCTTCCTCACTTGCGATAAAGAGGACGCGCCCATAATCGCCGCTTAACATGGAAGGCAGATACAACTTCGTCAAACTGTTCGCGACAAGCACGTTCGTGCGGAAGTACTTCTCCCACTCGGCATCATCTAAATCATCATAGGACTTAATTTCGTAGATGCCCATATTATTGACCAAGATATCGACTTGGGGGAACCTCATGAATAAAGCTTCTCTTTGCTGCGCATCTACAAGATCGGCTGCGGCACTTTTAGGCTGAGTGTTAGGAAATTTCGCCTGAATCTCCTTCACTGTAAGCTCAACCTCTTCATTGCTCCTGCCATTTATGAGAACATGAACACCTTCATTGGCAAGTTCTAAAGCAATCGCCTTACCGATTCCCTTGGTAGAGCCCGTCACTAATGCCGTTTTATTTCTTAAACCCATATCCATCTGTCTACACTCCTTATGTTGTGAATACAGATTATGATAGCTGGTTTCGTCTATTCGGTAACTAGCGAGGAACGCCAATGTTCTTGCGCAATACGCCAATTGGCGGGAGTTTCTCCTTCCCACGAACGGAAAGCCCGGTAGAATGAATTCTGATCCTCGTAGCCGACGAGAAAAGCGATCTCTTTGATCTCCAGCGACGGGTCTACCAAATAATTGAGTGCCTGCTCATGCCTGGTTTGCACCAACAACTGCTTAAAGCTTGTTCCTTCTTCTGTCAAACGTCGCTGCAAGCTGCGATCACTCATTCCCAACTCATTAGCTACGGTTTGAATGTCGATACGCCCTCGCGAAAGGCAGCGCGACAGAATCCATTTCACTTTATTGCTGATCTTACGTTTGCTCTGATGTTCATCCAAATGACGATCCAAAGTAGGAGTTAGAATCTCGAGAAGTTCTGCATTATAAGAAACAAAAGGACGTTCCAGATCACTACCGTATAGCGTAAGCCGGTTGCCAGAGGCATCTACCCGAACAGAGCAGCCGAAAAAATCTTCGAGAACTTTCGAGTTGCCTATATCATGGACGAGCTCAACAGAATGAGCTTGGAGAGGACGTCCGGTTCCTCGTCGTCCGAGTTCCAGGAGATAAGCAAGTGTAATGCCTACTAGTACCGGCGGTCCAGGCTCAACGGCATGCTGCCAATCCAGTTCGACGACAACATGTTCTCCTTCTTCACGCAAACACAAGTTTTCGGGAGGACACATTTGTTTGTAACGAGACATTCGCGTAAGAGCATCTCGGAAATCTCGGGCATGGAAGGTTGCTAAAGCGGCCGGTGGATATTGCGCTGTCTCGAATGCAGTGGCCAATTTGACGATAGCCGTGGCGGCATCGCCAACAAGTTCGGCATAAGCTTGCCAGATCGCATAGTATTGGGCCGTCGTAATGACGGGGTCATTGATAATAGTCAGAGGTAGACGGGCATGCCGAGCTACTTCTTGAGGGGATATCCCTATGAAGAGCAGACTGGACCAGAACCCTGGCGCGAGCTTCACTTGATCGGCTGCTGTAACTTTCTTCATGGTTAACCTCCAGGGTGGTATGCAATATGCGGTATTACCTCCTATAATAAAATAGGGTTAGAATAATTACTATGACTTCTAATCATCATTATGATGTTGCCAGTGAGTATCTATATACCCTCTTTTTATAGACCACTCAGCAAGCATTTTCCTCTGACGAATCTCTAAATCCCTGTAAGGTGCTGCTTCAATAGAAATTTTGCTAAAACGGTCTTGAAAATGCGGTCCTTCTACAAACTTTCTCATCGCCCCCATGTCTCGATCATTTGCAGCCCAAACGACCCGATTAATACTGAAAGTTAACAGAATTGTGCAACTGCACATGGGACAAGGCTCACAAGTAGTGTACAGGGTATAGCTTTTTTTTAGAAATTTCTTGGTCTCAGCATCGAGCATTTTTGCTCCAGCGTTTCTAATGGCATCGACCTCAGCGTGAGCAGTTGTATCTATTTGCGTAAAGACCTTATTATGTCCCCTACTAATCATTTTACCGTCGGAATCCACGATAACTGCTCCAATCGGATAGGTACCTGCCTCTTTGGCTTTCTCAGCTTCAAGAAATGCCTCTAATAAAAATTTGCGATCATCCAGCATGACCTAGTCCCCTTTTAAAAACAATTGTATTTTAAACTTTCGATATGCATTCAGCAATTCCTGTCTATACAATCATTCAGTAAAAAAATGAAAGGTGTGTGAAATGATGGGAATAGATATGAAGATTATCATTGCTGTGGGAATGCTATTCACAGGACTGGCTTGGCGCGGGGAGTAAGCAAATGCAATAAAAGCGCTATCTTTTGAAAAGTGGATTTCTCCTCAGGGTGTCAATTGGTACCATATTTCAACTTACAGAGGCATCGTGTGGGTTTCTGATACCAATGGAAGCCAATAATCTCTGCTCTGCACCACATCGAACGCAAACTCAAATCGTAATGAGAATCAGTCCCCATAAGTTTTAATTTTTTCTCAATTAGTAACGTGATCAAACGATTGAATGTCTCTTTCCAAGTTTCTGTCGATACTTTCTGGTTCCTCCTATAGAATCAATGGCTGCATCAGCACTCTGTCCATTCGTTAAATCCATATGGGTCTTCTGTAAGGGGACTTCAGAGGTCTTAATGACAGAAGCGGCACCAAGTCTAAGTAAAGCTTCCGTATACTTATGATTTCTCGTAACCGCGATTAGCCGAAAACCCAGAACCTTTGATAATTGTTCAAAAATGTGCCCGAACGCAGAGCCGCACCCATTAACTACCAATACATCGTCCGGTCCTAGTGCCAACTCTTCCGTACAAATGACCCATGCTGTAATTTGATTTATATATAGCTGGGCAGCAGTAAAATGATCAATAGAGCTAGGAATAGGCACGGCGAAGCCAGCTGATGTTTTAACAAATTCTTGCCACGTTCCTTCTCCCCGCAATTGAGTAAGAACCTCTAATCGGTATCAAATCAGATGGATTAATCGGTCGTGCCAACATTCGCACAAGGACTTCGTTATCCTCTGGGGGCCGTATGTTTTTATAAGCGACTTTCAACACGTCTTTAGGGCTGCTTTCAAAGCCATGCTTCTCCTCGATATCAGATAATCAATTATAAACAAAAAACCGGCCATTGAGGCCGGTTTCAAGTTTCTTTCTTATTGTACCAAATGTTTATTTTTTAAGCCAAAATAGCTTCAATTTTATCTACTACATCCGTTGAAAGCTCGATACCAGATGCCTTCGCATTTTCCTCTACCTGCTCTGGACGGCTTGCACCCACGAGCGCACTCGCAACATTAGGCTGTCTCAAAATCCAAGCTAATGCGAGTTGGGCTACAGAGATTCCCAGCTCCTTAGCAATGCCATTGAGCTGTCCGACTTTGGCGATTTTCTCCTCTGTGATCCCGTTTCTCATACCTTCCAGTTTGGCGGCACGACTATCTGCAGGAATTTCGGAGATCGAAGTATACTTCCCGCTGAGAAGACCCTGCGCAAGTGGCGAGAATACGACTTGGCCGATGCCTTTCTGTTCGCCAAGCGGAATTACCTCTTTTTCGATATAGCGGTTGAACATGTTATAGACCGGTTGATTGACGACGATGCGATCAAGCAAATATTTATCAGCTACTGCTAGTGCTTCCGCCATTTGTACAGCAGTCCATTCGCTGACTCCAGCATACAGAATTTTGCCTTGTCTCACCATATCATCAATGGTGCGAAGCGTTTCCTCTACAGGAGTTTCTGGATCAAAGCGGTGGCAATAATAGATATCGACATAATCCGTATTCAGACGCTTAAGGCTGGCATGCAATTGCTCGTAAACATGCTTACGGGACAATCCCCGGTCATTGGGACCAGACCCCATAGGCCAAAACACTTTTGTCGCAAGTACATAGGAATCGCGGGAGTAACCGCTGAGCGCCTCTCCTACCACTTTCTCAGCTTCTCCACGTTCATACACATTAGCTGTATCGAAAAAGTTGATACCGAGATCGTATGCGCTGTGAATGGAATCTACTGCGTTTTTCTTTTCAACGTAACCGCCATATGTAAGCCAACTGCCTAAGCTAACCTCACTAACCTTTAGTCCCGATTTGCCTAATTTCCGGTATTTCATGTGCCCAATCCCTCCATTGTGATCTGCTGACTTGTCCCCCTAATGATAAAACACTCCGTATCCTTTTAAAAGTACTGAAATTTTATTTACATACTTTACGACAGTATAGTAAGTAAACTCTTTGAAAATGGGATGGTTGTGTTACACTAAGTATAATTAGCAAGGCAAGATGAAAGATTCAGACCAAGGGAGACACCTCACCAAATGAAGAAATGGTTGACCATCTGCATGTACCTCGTGCTCATATTCACTACTTATGTATTCAAGGACGAAATTTTGAATTGGATGCAGCATGGAGATGCGCCCGTTCTGCTTATTTTTTTGGCCGCGCTCGGTTTTATTATCGTACCTATCATCCCTTACAAAATAGTTATCGGCTTGCTCGGGTTTATGTACGGTCCATTGATGGGCGCTTTGATCAGTTGGACTGCTGCCTCAGTCGCGTCTGTCATTGTATTTTGGCTCACACGCTACTTATTTCAAAAACAGGGTCGTGCTTACTTGTCCAAGTATGAAAAGCTGGAAAAGCTCCAAGTTGCGATAGAAAAAAATCCGTTCCTGACGATTTTGCTAGCACGACTGATCCCGGTTATCCCTCAGGCTGTCGTGAATGTCATTCCTGCCATTACTTCCATTCCCGTCGTTACATTCGCCGTAGCCTCCGCATTGGGCAAAATTCCTGCAATGCTCTTGTTTGCGTTCATCGGCAGCAATCTATTTGCTGGCACCAGCAAGCTCGTTTTGTCCGTCGGAGTGTATGTCCTTTTTTTGGTATCCGTCTATGTCATATACCGCGTCTGGCTCAAGAAACGATGGGTTTAAGCAACCATGTTTCAGGTAGTAAATAAGAAAACGGCAGCCCCAACGGCTGCCGTTTCTTAATTTCAGTTTTTCTCGCTTTTGTACTCCAAAATATCTCCTGGCTGACAATCCAAAGTCTTACATATCGCTTCTAATGTTGAAAAACGAACCGCTTTTGCTTTCCCATTTTTCAGGATGGAAAGATTAGCCATCGTAATTCCGACCCTCTCCGCAAGCTCCGTTACGCTCATTTTCCGTTTTGCTAACATCACATCAATATTGATGACAATCGCCATGTTATTCACCTCAGATTGTTAAATCATTTTCAGATTTTATATGAATTGCTTCCTGTAAAAGTTTTTGAAGAACTGCAGCGAAAACGGCAATCACGATAGAAGCGAAAATAATGACCCACCCGGTGACTGTGATTATTGGAGGGTCAACTCTCCTCGCAATGAGATAGTAAAGTGGCATACCTAGCAGATACAAAACACTGATTGTAATGGCACAGTATTTTATATTCTTTAAAGCCGTTACGGATAATTCCGAGAACGCTTGGTTCTTATCAATATAACTTAACAGTTTAAAAGCCTGATACAGAGCAATGTAAAATGGTATCGCTGCCGCGTACATATCGGTTAATACGAGTGGTTTCATATAAGCGAAATCTGGATATAATCCTCCAGCAAAATTCCCGAACTTAGGCACTAAAAATATGCACAAAGCAAGAATAGGAATTCCAATAAGAATAACTGCTATCTTCAAAAAAAGTGTTGTTCCCCGTTTCATTAAGAGCACCTCGCTAATTTATTTATAAAATGACTTTATCATATAATTTATTGTTTATCAATAAATTAATATCGTTTTAAATTACATTGTTATTGTTAGTTGGGCACAATAATATTTATAATATATGCTATTTTCCATCATCATACTGGTACTCTTGATTTTCAATCAGTTTCGGACGTGATGGCATTTTGCGTTATACCTCAACAAAGGCTGCCGACATTAATGTCGGCAGCCCTGGGCAAGATTTTTTTATATGCCTATCAGTTGTTCGCGTCTAGGCCCTACTGAAACATACTTTATTTGCACATCAATGGCAGATTCAATGAACGCGACGTATTGCTGAGCAGCGATAGGCAGCTCGTCGAAAGAACGCGCTTTTGAAATATCACATTTCCAACCCTTAAAGTGTTGCAAGATTGGCTTGGCCTTATCAATCTTGGCGCTTACTGGAAAATCGGCTGTTACTGTCCCATCTTGTAATTCATATCCAATGCAAACGGGAATCGTATCCAAGTATCCAAGCACATCAAGATTCGTCAAAGCAACTTCCGTCGCACCTTGTATCATGCAGCCATAACGAGTAGCCACAACATCGAACCAACCAACACGGCGAGGTCGACCCGTCGTTGCGCCAAACTCCCCCGCATCCCCTCCTAATCGTCGCAGTTCATCCGCTTCTGTTCCATCCAATTCGGATACAAACGGCCCTGTACCTACGCAGCTTGAATAGGATTTGACCACGGCCATGACCTTCGAAATAGCATAAGGAGGTATGCCTGCACCAACGGGAGCAAATCCCGCAAGCGTGGAAGATGATGTTGAATAAGGATAAATGCCATGATCTGGATCGCGCAGTGCTCCGAGTTGGCCCTCTAACAGTATCGACTCTCCGTTCACATAGGCCTTATGTAGCATGGTGGTCGTATCGCAAACAAATGGACGGAGTTTCTCGGCTTGCTCTAATAATTCCGCTAGCAAATCCTCTGGTTGAATCGGTTCCCGCCCATACAGGTTCTCAAGTAGGACATTCTTTGCCTCTAGTGACTGTTTTAATCGCAATAATAACCTCTCTTTATCGTACAAATCCGATACTTGAATGCCAAGCTTTGCATATTTATCCATGTAAAAAGGCGCAATTCCGCGTTTTGTCGAACCAAAGCTGCGAGCACCTAACCGTTCTTCTTCCAGCTCATCTAATAATCGGTGTACAGGAAGTACGATTTGAGCACGATCCGACACGCATAAACGCGGCTCAGGAACCCCTCTTTCAAGTAACTCTTCCCGTTCTCTTGTGAAAGCATCCACATCTAACGCAACTCCAGGACCAATCACATTCATCACATTTGGATAAAAAACTCCTGAAGGGAGCATATGAAGCGCAAATTTTCCGTAATTGTTAATAATCGTATGCCCCGCGTTGCTTCCGCCTTGATATCGCACAACATAAGACGATTCTGCAGAAAGGACATCCGTCATTTTACCCTTTCCTTCATCTCCCCAATTTGCTCCTACGATTGCCGTAATCGTCAAATTCCTCGCCTCCGTCACTTGTATTGGTCAACATCAGTGATTATAATTTGTGGTAATAACATTAGTAAAATTGATATAAATAATACTCATCTTATAAACAGAGGTAATAGCTGTGGAATTCAATATGGAATGGTATCGAGTTTTCTATTGGACGGCTAAATTCGGCAGTTTGACGAAGGCCGCAGAAAGACTTCACATCACGCAACCAGCGGTTAGTCACACACTGAAGCAACTGGAAGCGAGCCTTGGCGGACTGCTTTTTTTTCGAACTACCAAAGGCGTAACATTAACTACTGAAGGTGAAGTGCTCTTCAAATTCGTAGAACAGGCGATCCATTTTATTGAAATTGGCGAGAAAAAAATCGCTGAAATGCAAGAGCTTATGTACGGCGAGATTAACATCGGTGCAAGCGATACACTCTGCAAGCATTACCTGCTGCGGCATTTGGAACAATTCCACAAGCAGTTCCCTGACATCAAGATCCGCGTGACCAATCGAACAACACCTGAAACCATCACACTTCTGAAGGAGGGGAAAATTGACTTTGGAATCGTGAACTTACCTACGAGTGATCCTAACATTAATTTCCGTATAAGTTCTCCCCAGCAGGATTGTCTTGTCGGAAATCACGATTATGCAGCGCTAGCAGAAAAACCATTCCCTCTGGAGGAGCTTCATCAATACCCTTTGCTGCTCCTTGAACCAGGAGGCAGTACACGAAATTTTCTTGACGAGTTTGCCATATCTCACGGTGTACGACTGAAGCCAGAGTTTGAATTAGGCAGCCTTGATCTTCTTGTACAGTTTGCACAAAGTGGCTTTGGTCTTACTTTTATTGTGCGCAATTATGTAACGGAAGAATTATCTTCAGGCAAACTGGTTGAAATACCTCTGACCCCTCCCGTTCCGGAGCGTCACGTTGGAATTGCTACACTTAAAGGCGTGCCGCTTTCAGCAGCTTCAAAACGCCTACTTGAATTTTTACCGTAAAATATTCTGATCCCTTAATAAACAAAGCAGGACGCTAATGCGCCTGCTTTGTTCTACGTTAACGTAATCTTAGTCAACATTACTTACGCTGAAGTAGCAGGCGCCAGCTGTCAGAACGACTCAAAGCTCTGGTGTTATTGGCTGTATTTACAGCACTAATTAACAGAAAGATCGTCACTTCCGAACCACTTCTATTGTTAACCAGCACCTTATTTGGGCTTAAGTCGCCTGCCCCGCCTCTTGCGATAAATACACCTGGGGAGGGCTCAGCCTCAATTTTGATAGCAAAAGCTTCGTTATTAAATAAAAAATTCAGGTTTTTCAAAATGAGCTTTTGGCGATTTTTTACTCGAATTACGATCTGTTGGAGGAGTACCGTTTTTCGGGCTCCCACTGCAATTGGAGCTTTTCCACCTACGATTCCGTTCAGTTGAATCAATATCTTCACCCCCAAGGAACTTGTACTTTAGCATATTCAGTTAGATCTCTTAGGGGAGGGCTTTTGGAGGAACAACCTTAAAAAACAGTATCCAAGTAGACCTCCAAAAATATTCAGGATGATATCATCGACATTAAAATTCCCCATGGAAAAAAAGACCTGCAAAAGTTCAAGAGTAAGCTCATTCCCCGTGATCTCCACTTCTCTATACCACTTCTAATAAGGATACGGAAAACAATTTAATAAATAATCGGGGTATTATTAAAGTTTTTGGTTAAATTTCATTTCATTTACGGTCTTGTCATTCCACAAACGAAGTGATATTCTGTAAAGGACCAATCATCCTACGTTTAAGAGGAGCGGACGTTATGTTGAATAAGACTAACCGACTGTCACTTGCCGAGCAGGCATCCATGCAGATCGAACAATTAATTGAGAGTGGCGTGTGGCAAGTTGGGATGAAGATTCCTACTGAGCCTGAGCTAATGGAAGAACTTCAGGTCAGTCGCAATACGTTAAGAGAAGCTATGCGTGCATTAACTCATTCAGGATTATTAAAGACAAGGCAAGGTGATGGAACTTACGTATCCTCATCCAGCGCCCTTGGCCCTGTTCTAAAAAAACGGATTCAAAGGAGTGACATATTGCAAACGCTCGAGGTTCGCCATGCACTAGAGCGTGAAGCGGCGATTCTAGCTGCTACTCGGCGAACAGAAGAAGATTTGGAGGATATTCAGCAACACATAGAGTCTTGCAAGCTTGCCGTACATAGCCGTGACGACGCAGCATATGCCATTGCAGACATAGCTTTCCACCGCTCAATCATCGCGGCTTCCCATAATCCCTTACTGATGGAACTTTATAATCATATGACCGAAGGCGTTCGCGAAACCATATCGGATGTTATGGAATTAAGCTCTCACAGTTATTATTTGCAAAATCATGAGATGCTTCTTCTCGCCATCAAACAACATGACAGTTCACAAGCTGCGGAAACCGTACGTATCTACATCGAACATTCCAAAGAACATTTTCAGCAACAGAGAGGTTAAAATATGATGAAACACTTACAACCAGCGGCTCATATAAAGAGCTCTACAAACTTGACACTAGGATGGTTAGTTGTCCTCGGTATTATTCTGGTCGCTGCCAATCAGCGGGCGCCAATTACTTCAGTTGGCCCTTTAATTAGCTATATTCGGGAATCAACCGGAATTTCAAATACGGTTGCAGGCATGTTGACGACGGTCCCTTTACTCGCATTTGCTTTCATGTCGCCATTCGCTCCCAAACTGGCAAGGCGTTATGGCACGGAGCGTGTCATTTTTAGTGCATTGATCTTTCTGTTTCTGGGAACGGTATGCCGTTCACTTCACGGTGCCGGAACATTGTTTGCAGGAACAATTTTGATTGGACTTGCAATATCCGTCTGCAATGTGCTTATACCCAGTCTCGTAAAAAGGGATTTTTCCCATCAAGTTGGGTTAATGACAGGCGTTTATTCCGTTTCTATGAATCTGTGCGGAGCACTGGCATCCGGAATCAGCATTCCCCTGGCGCGTGATGCGGGCTTCGGCTGGCAAGGTGCTTTAGTTTGTTGGTGCATGCTGACGATCCTGGCCATGATTAGCTGGTTCCCCCGTCTACGCAACACGAAACCAGCAACTGCTGTAGTCACGGTTGTTGCTAATGATAAAAAGCCGAACTTGTGGCGTTCCAAGCTTGCTTGGCAAGTAACAGCCTTCATGGGTTTACAATCTATCATTTTTTACATGCTAGCTGCCTGGCTTCCGGAAATCTTGGTCAGCCGCGGGATGTCGGAAGATGTTGGCGGTTGGATGCTATCTCTTCTTCAATTTTCCATGCTGCCGTTCACACTCCTTGTACCAATCATCGCAGGACGCATGCGCAACCAGAGGCCACTGGTCCTATTAACCGCTGTGCTTTATCTGCTTGGTATAGGCGGCTTGTTTATGAACACCAATGCATTAGTACCGCTGTGTGCGATCATTATAGGCATCGCCGGGGCATTTTCATTTACGTTAGCTATGATTTTCTTCAGTCTACGAACTCGTACCGTTCAAGAAGCAGCTGAATTGTCCGGTATGGCCCAGACCGTAGGCTATATTATGGCCGCCATTGGCCCAATGCTTTTCGGTTGGCTGCATGACATCACAGGGACTTGGGATCTTCCATTAATGCTCCTAATTGTCTCCAGCTTACTAATATTTGCATTTGGTATGGGGGCTGCCCGTAACCGCTTTGTGAATTCGCAGGAGTCTGAACCGACTGAGAAATATTCCGTCTCTTGATTTTAGTTTGACGGATAAGCTCATTGATATAGAAACGGCAGCTGATCGTATGATCGGCTGCCGTTTTTTTGAATAAACTTTACCCTCCAGTTCGCTCCGTAGACCTATGCGAATGGTCCTCGCGAATTTCTTTTACGAATGGCTTCTTCCGTTCGAGGGACAAGAAAATCTACAGACATTTCCGCGGCTGCTTGCACTTCTTCGATGAAAGGACGGAAACACTTATTGTATTCTTCGAACGCAAGTTCAAAATTTCCATGGCACTTTTGGAAAGCATCAGCCAAAGCGGCCGCCCCATCTATGGCTAGTGATCCACCCATGCCAGCAGCTGGAGAAGCGCAGAATCCAGCATCACCGACTAGCGCTACCCTGCCTTTTGTCCATGACGGCATTTTCATTTGGCACAGTTTGTCAAAGTAAAAAGTCTTAGAGTTCTTCACTTCTTCCAGTAATTCAGGCGTTCGCCAGCCTAGTCCAGAAAACTGATCCAAAATGATATTCCGCTGCTGTTCTTCGTTTCGGTAGTCGTAAGGAATTTCCTTATCAGAAGAAAAGCAGAGAACAATATCGGTTTTATTATTGTAGGCGTTCAGCATGATAGCCTTGCCCGGCTCATTGTACATCTGTGTCGTATTCTCCCGGATCAACAAGCTATTCACGATCGTGATGGAGAAATAAGTTTTCAGAAAATGCGAAAATTCAGCCTCTTCACCGAAACACAATTTTCTGACGATCGAATGAATTCCATCGCAACCGAATACAAGGTCATACGAGCGGTTTTGACCCGATTTGAAAGCTACGTCGATGCCGTTACTTTCTTCTTTCAACAAAACGATGCTATCGCCGAAAATAAACTCGACATCATCTTTGACAGCTTCGAACATGATATTCAGCAAAACATCTCGCTCAATTTCATATTCATCTTCAGAATGCTCCTCACGTAACTCCATTCTTTCAGTAACATCATCTGCATTTTTAAATTCCATCAATCCCATGTTTATATTGTTCGACTTGATTTGGTCGAGCAGCCCCATACGTTTTACAATGTCGACGGTATTTTTGCCGATATTTACTGGCGTGCCGCTTTTTTGAGACCTTTGGAGATCTCAACAACGGTGACCTTGTACCCCATTTTTTTCATCCAGTAGGCTGTGGAGAGGCCTGCGAAACTAGCCCCACTAACTAGGATTGTTTTTTTCATATTAGTTCCTCCTGTAATCCACAATATTATTGATGACTTTTGTATAGAATAAAATAGCTTTATAAACTGAATATATACAACTGTTGCAGAGCCAATCGTTGGGGCCAGGAGGAACAAAAGGCAACCAATCCACTTGGGCTGGCTGCCTTTTCATGTATATTATTGAACTCTCGTTCTCAGTTACTATTATGGTTGTAATCTTGAGTAAGGTAGATTTAAAAGCGTAGGTACTTCTTCTGGAAAATTTGTAAGCCTTAAATAGAAGTTGTATTCATTTATTTTAAAATTAAGCTGACGATCTTCTTTGTTTTCATCAAAATGTATACATTTTGCAGATAAGCTTATTTTGACCTTATCCATAAAATCAGAACTACTTACCCCAAAAACTACTTTCATCGTCGGAGGCAAAGCAGTCATTGCAATTGGAATCCATTTTCGTTTTTTAGAAGTAACAACCGCATGTGATGTTCCGCCTATAGCAAAAGTAAAGTTATCCGATACCTTATCAAGTTTAAAATTAAAAATTTCAACGAAAAACTTCCTAAAATCAATTACGCTATCGACTGGGAACCCGATCTCTCTAAGATACAATATTTTCAACTCACCAGAAGGAGCTAGTATTCCTTCCTTGATGTAATGATGTGTAATAATCTCTAATAAATTGCCATCTCCGTCTCTGAAGTAAACATTCATTCCAGTTTCGAAATCGTCGATAATTCTGCCATCCGGCCATTTTAGAAGGGTAACACCCCCTGCACTTTGGAGCCAATTTACAACGTTTTCGAATTCAGAATAAGGGACTTCAAAGGCAAAATGGGCTGGAGCTAGAGACTCAGCGGTTTCTATAAAAGATAATGTAAAGTATTCCGTCGGCTGAAAGGCTATTTCATTATCAGATTCGTATACAATAGGGAAACGTAATTGTCCATGATAAAATTGTTTAACGCCTTGCACGGAAACTGTATTTAATTGAAGCTGTAAGAAGTGTGTTATCATGGAATCTACGCACCTTTCTGATTTTACAATTTTTAGATTGTAAAATTGTATCAATAATTTAATTCGAATTAACAATCTCAATAATTGTATTAGCTAATTCCGTCATTATTTTATTGTCCTCATTAGTTGTGCAATCTGACCAGTTATATTCACGAACCGCACCATTGATTTTAACTTTTAAATAGAAATCTGGCTTCTCCGTGCATGTTGCAAATTTCTTTTCACTTAGGAAATTGGATAACACCATTTTTTTATAGATGTTTTGCCGTTCTTCATTACTCAGCTGAAAATCACTCACACCTTCCATTTGACCATTTTTTAGGTCCTTCACCAATTTCATATCTATCGTATTAATCTCATTTGCTTGATTATCACCATATTTAAGTTGGAATTGAAACAGGTCTTGTTTCGATACGTCATATGAAAGGTTTAGAACATCGATGCTTTGCACATCACTAGAGCAACCTTTTAAGGTATATTTCATTTCTGTATTCGTTTCGGTTTTTTCAAAGTTTTCACAGGAGTATGTTGTTACTTTCCCTGCTCCAAATTTATCTTGCGTAGTATCATATTGAAGCTCGAATCTGCCATCGCGGTACTTGATGTTGTGATAAATAGGGTCGCCTTCAATCGTATAATGAGAAATACTAATAGAGACGTTTTCTTTTTCATTAACTTTTTTTACAAAGTCATCCATCTTGAAAAGATTAGAAACACTTCCGTGAATATCAACCACATCAGCATTATTTTTTAATGTTCCTTTCGGCTGGTCAATGCCTTTTATAGTTGAACAACCTGACAATATGCTTATAGCAAAGGCAAATATCATTAACTTTTTGAGCAATTTAAAACCTCCCTAAAAAGTATACATTATTGACGTGCAAAACTTACATTTTGTTCCAGATAATGAGCAAGAAAATGCTTATTTCTTTTCCGGGTTATTCCATTATCCTTCCATATACTTAATGGACTCAAAACAAGAGCTGCTTGAATGCAGCTCCTGCGCTATTGTTTGGATAATGTACTGGGAAGCAGCTCACTTAAATTTTTTAAGCCAGCCATCCCGAGATTCAAATCAAAATCGGCTACTAAATTTTCCATAAAATGTCGAGCTCCAGTTTCGCCAGCAATAGTCAGACCATAGAGATATGGACGTCCGATAAATATCATTTTTGCCCCAAGGGCCAGTGCTTTAAAAATATCCGCCCCGTATCGGATTCCGCTATCGAACATAACAGGAATGCGTGCTCCAACAACGTCCACAATGGAAGGTAATGCATCTAATGCCGCGATGGCTCCATCCAAATGTCGTCCACCATGGTTGGAAACGATAATTCCGTCTGCCCCGTAATTTATTAGCATTTTGGCGTCCTCTGAATGTAGAACCCCTTTAACTATAATTGGAAGTTTCGTGAGAGAGCGTATATAGCGAAAATCCTCAACGGATATATGTGGTTCGCTTGTCAAATAACGCATTGTTTGAGGTGTTAGTGGGAGGCCATATTTTTGCTTTACGATCGGGTCTGAGATAAAGTTCCCAAGCCCGAAATGGAACATAAACGGAGAAACGCACAATGATAAATTCTGGGCTCTCCACCCTTCCTCTGGTCGGTCAAGCGTGGGAACAATGGCGGAAAAACCGGCTCTTTCCGCGCGTAGTACTAAACTTTTTAATACGTCGCGATCTTGCCCTATAAACAAGTGAAACCAACTGCCTGGATGCGCAACGGCTACTTGTTCCAAGGAATACGAAGAAACCATGCTTTGAATAAAGGGAATACCCAAAATCGCTGCCGCCCTTGCAGATGCCACTTCCCCCATCTCGTGAAACATCGCTTGCCTTCCAATAGGAGCAAAACCAATGGGGAACGGAAACGTCTTCCCGAAAAGCCTTACCGAAAGGTCTCGATCGGCTACGTCCCTTAGTACCCTTGGAACAATTCGCCAACGTTGGAACGATTCCTGGTTTGCCCGAATAGTTGTCCCCTCGCCGGCGCCACTTGAAGCATATGAAAAAGACCGCGGATCAAGAAGCCTTCGTGCTTCCTGTTCCCATTGCTCAAACGTAATAAGCATCCGCCGTGTTTGGTTACATTCTCGAATACGTGCCGTTTGAATGTAGCTTCCAAAATTCATGCAACCCCTCCCTCCTCCCTACTATATGATGTATCGGCAACGGGTATCCGATTTGCATCATATATTATGTCCGATGCCTCTTCATATTCCAAAATAAGGATATCAGCAGTATTCCTAAACAAAATCCGGAAATTGGCGCTACGACCAAGATTCCAATGAAATTGCCACTTGAGGCAAATATTAGCTTGCATATTGTAATGAAGACCGCGCTCATTATAGCAAAACTCCAATAATACAGCTTTTGTTTGTACGTAATAGTTGAAACGATTTTTTTATTGGATACTGTCTTAGACAGAGTCAATCCTATGACGCCAGCTGTAATCAATATCCCTATCATCGATAGAGTATGCTGCAATATTTTAAAAACCGGTAGGTTCCCAACAACAATATTCTGTAAAATGATAAGATTCCGAACCATATAACCACTCTCATGCGTGAATGCATCAAGCGTTATGTGTGAGAGAAAGCCGATGATGACAGATAAGATGTAAACAAACCAGTCCCGAAACGTGTACAGACCCCATGATAATAATAGATCGTACCCTCTCCGGTTAATCTCTAAGATTGATGGCAGGTGCAGGACAAGCGATTCCTTAACATAAAAGTGAAAAAGATATGCAAACAATAAACATAACGGGATCCCCTGAAGAAATAATCCCGTGAACGAGTGGCCAATCGCCTGATGCGGTTCCAAAGTGAGAAAATATTCAAAATCAGGGGCCATACTCCCCAGAACGAGGCCAGTTGTACTGAACCATCGAGGGTTGATGAATTTTAAAGGAAAAGCAAAAGCTGGGTGCGAGAAGGTAAAGGGCATCGCTTGCATACTCCTTTTTACTTATTGAAGAAGTCTAGACGTTGGAAACTTGCCTTAAATGAAGTACCGAAACACTTCCCCGCTAACTTAATGGCTCTTTAATTATTTTTACTTTAGACAATACGTCATCCCAGTCAGTCTGTTCAGGCACAGATGACAATATCTTTTCGTATTTCTTCACTTCCTCGAGGAACTCATTGTTATTTTCTTGCAACCTCTTCTTATCTATGAACACGTTTTTGATCGAATTTTCGAGCACAAACTTAATTTGAGTTTCCATATTAATTGCAAAATTCTTTATTGAAAGCTGTAACTCACTTATGAATTTATCAAATTCAATAACGTACTCACCCTTCATAGTTTCCCATATGTATATCCCATTTTCATCCTTGTAATCCGCTATCCATCTAATATAAATTTTGTCTTTGTTCTTGAAAAAATATAGATTTGGTGCGCCGATTAGATAACCAAAATCTAGTCTCCTATCATCAATCCATTTTCTTGCTTGTAAGTATATGTTTTCGAAATCCTCGTCACTTTCGTTCCACTGATTCTCTACCCAGTCCGATAAAGACCGAAAGTACGATTCAAAATCACCAAATGTACGAATGTTATCAAAGACACTATCAGGTATTGGGTTTAAAACATTGAGGATAATATCCGTTAAGTCCCAAAATACTCGAGCGAATTGATAATCATTGTACGGAAGATTTTTATTTAATTTGTACTGGTTAACAAACCCATCACTGTAGCGCAATAACTTTACATCACCAAAGTCAAACCAATAATAAGAGTCTGTTAATCCAAACCAATGAAGCATAAGATTATTTTCTTCCCCCCAAGGAGGTATCTCAAAAGGGTTTTTAAGTACAAACTTTAACATAAGATTTTCTCCATGAGAACAGAATAGAAAATAATGGAAGGATCATTGCTACATCCGTGTTATTTCACTCAATAATTACCAGTAGACCTTATCGGGGCAAAAAGCTATTAATTCTAAAGTAAATTATTAGAATAGCGGCTAACCAAACTAACAGTTCCCCCCACCAACTCTTTGTCCGGTGAGATACTACAACTTCCGAATCCCGATCCCATGTTGTCATGCCCAGATCATATTGCAATTGCTGATAACCTCTCAAATGAAAGATTAGAGAGACAATCGGTAAGCCCGCCCCTTGCCCTCGCCACCATACGAGCACACTTCGTTTAAAGGCCTTTCTAAACTTCGGTTTCTGACCCTCCAAATCCCGAATGCTGATGCCAAGGATCCATTTACCGGGGGTGGTTCCCACAACTTTAAAAGGCATGCTTCAAATGGGATGGATAGAATAAAAGTCGTAATTCCCAGAAAAAATCCATCTAAACGGGTATTGAAGGAAATCGTCGGTAAAATACTCATAAGAATACCCATTAGAAATCCTAGGATTAACATATCAAGTCCTCGTGCCCAATAGCGGGACCAGGGACGTCCAATGCTATTTGCTAATTTTCCGAAATGCAGCTCTTTGAACGATTCCGCAGCATTCCATTCTTGTCCAAATCGCTTAACACTTGTAACCAGCTTCAATTCGCATTTTTGAATCAGGTTATTCATTTCTTCCGTTGTGAAAGCGCCATTTTCCTGATGACCCTGCTTATAAAACCATTTCTCATCGTCCTGTATCATTCGAACCCCCATTTATTTAAGTTCAACCCCATGGTGCTAAGAAAAACAGAAAATCGCTACTTGTCCGACAATGTATAAAAGCATTAGTTTCCCTCCCAAATAGAACATACCATATATTGGATTATTCGAGGAGATATTTGCATAAAAACTATCTGGTCTTTATGAAGCTAACCTAACTTAAGTAGTTAATTTCCATATCATTTTATAAGAAAGAAATTGTGCCGTAGTCTCAAATATCCTAAAGTGTTATACTTCAATAATCAATTATGATTTTCTGTGTTTTTAGCAACCAAAGGGGTGATCAGTATGCTGATAGCTGAACGCTATTTGACTTTATATGACCGTTTTGGCGGTGAAAACTCAAATGGCGAAGCTGTGGAGGTAACTCTGGAAGAGTTGGCAAAAGCGCTATTCTGCACGTCAAGGAACGTGAAACTTGTGCTGAAGAAATTAGAGGAAGAGTGTCTCATAAATTGGCTGCCTGGCCGCGGTCGAGGCAATCGATCCCACATCATTTTCAAGGTGCATAAAGAAAAATTCTTGCTCAACCTGGCTACGTCCAAAGCAGATCAAGGCGATTATCGCACATCGTTCGAAGTGCTCAGCATGTACGGTGAAGGAACAGAAGCCAAGCTCAAGTTCATCGAATGGCTGCAGGGAAGATTCGGCTATCAGAAGGAAACGGTGAGAGGTCTTACTGAATGCGATACGCTTCGTTTTCCCGTCTACCGTAGCGTCCAAACGCTCGATCCTGCTAAAGTGAATTATGCCTTCGACTCACACATCATTCGTCAAATCTTCGATCGACTAGTTACGTATGACGAGACGGTAGATCGGATAGTTCCCGGAATAGCTCATACGTGGAACGCAGATTCGCAGGCAATGGAATGGACTTTCTATTTACGTAAAGGTGTCTTGTTCCATACGGGTCGTGAACTGACCTCTCAGGATGTAGTCTTTACCTTCGAACGACTTCGCGCTCAAAACATGCCTAACCGCTGGATGATGAGAAACCTTTCGGTTGTTGAAGCTCTAGGACCGCGTACTGTGCGTTTTGTACTCTCGCAATCCAATCGAATTTTTGACCGTTTTTTATGCTCAGCCGCTTCTTCCATCTTACCTCTGGATTTGAACGGACACATGGAAGAAGACTATTGGCGACTGCCGACGGGCACAGGACCTTTCCAGCTAATCTCCTTTTCTCCACATCGCATCGAGTTAGCTGCCAATACCTCCTTCTATGCGGGAAGACCCTTCTTGGATGACGTCGATATCATCATCATGCCGGAAGATTGCCAACAGGAGTCTACAATCGGCTTGCCCTCCGTGATACAAACTCATGACGGGGATAAGTTGGTGCAGGAAGAGAACCCAGAAGAAAATTGGCAATCTCTCGTCCGCTTGTGCGATGGCTGCACCATGCTGACATGGAACGGCAATAAAGAGGGATGGACACAGAACGAGAACTTCCGCAAAGCCGTAAGTCTCATGCTCGATCCAGTGGCTATGCAGGCCGAACTAGGCGGAGAACGCGTGCTGCCTGCTTATTTTTTGCGTCCTGAAGACAGTTTGCAATATGAGCGCAAAACTGCAACCGATTCGGAAATCTATCATGCACTGTCCCAATCCAGCTACGACGGGAGCGAGCTTCGACTTGTTGTACACGAAAAGTATGAAAGAGACGGACGATGGATTGTAACGCGCATGACTAACTTTGGCATTGCAGTCGAGCTGTTTTTGGCGAATTGGTCGCAAGTTTTAGATCCTAAAATCATATCTAGCGCTGATTTCACTATTTCGGGGATCATACTAGCCGAAGATGATGTCTGCGAGATTGACATGTATGAACATGAGGAATGCATCTCCAGTACCTATCTAACTCCTTCACTCAAATGCTGGATTCTTTCCAAGATCGACTTGGCTCTTGGCTCTGAAAGCATTCAAATCCGCAGAAGCCACATGCGCGATATCGAGACACGTCTCAGGGAAGAGTGTCATATCATTTTCCTGCATCATCGACAGCTGAATACTTATATGCATCCTTCGGTTAGAGGCGCTTCGTTCAACTCTAACGGTTGGATTGATTTTAAACAACTTTGGCTTGAAAGTTGATCAAAAGATATTCATCTGGTCCGATAACAAAAAAGCCCGCGATTTACGCGGACTTCACTCAGACATGTTCTTGGCAACCGACATCTGTCGTTCTTCCTTCTTTGGATTGCCGAACTTCCTTTAGGATCTATCTACAGCATACTTCAATATCCTAAAAGGTGCAGCTAGGAGCGACATAATACAAGCTGCCGGGACTATAATGTTATATAAGAACCGGAGTTTAGTTCCCCTTGTATCTTCATCAATATCTGATGTAACTTGCCACATCAACCGCTCAGACCATAACATAAACTTGTAAGCAGCAATTATTAGTATGACATTCATGTTTTTCTCCCTTCCCGAAACAAAAAAAACGCACTAACCCTCTTAGAGAGTTAGTGCGCGTGCTTCGCGTTTAGTTGTATTAGGTTTATTTAGAAACTGAATATCTACATTAAATGAAGATATCCTTGTAGCAATTATATCAATATTTAAATGTAGTGTCTATCAAATGTCCCCAACTCTATTGCCGTCGCTTCACCATCCGAATGGTTATTGCATTTATTTTTCATTAATTCAATAATCCTTAAGGGCTACCTCTCGGCAGCCCTCTAAATTATGATTTCGTCACCCACACTTTGAAAATCACGAAACCAACTATAGCAAGAATAATCATCCAACTAATCGGACGAGCGAAGTTTATTGTCCAACCTAGTCCTAATCGTTTAGGAACAAAAATTGACTTATTATCTGGATTGTAGTAGAAAATCCCAAGTTTATAATGTTTACGGTCTTTATCATCCATAGTCTATGTCTCCAGTATCATTAAGTTCATTGATCCCTTTCATTACCCAAGCGATCGAAGAAAACTCGAAGTGGGTTTATCTCTCCAGATGTTTGGAAACGTTCGGAGATGGCACGAAAATCGGTGTTATCACTGATCTGATCAATGCCACCAAACCCAAAGGCAGCAAGCTTGCGCAGCGTTGGGTCCTCAATTTTACTCACCAGTGCTTCCGCAAAACGACCACCGCCAATAACCGAAAAAGGCCTATCATAAAAGAACTTCACCTCAGAGTCAAGCGGTTCGGTCATCTGTAGTTCGTTATGCATCAACGCGACGATCTGATAAGCTTTTGCTAACGATTGCTCTCGCTCTCTCCACTCGTTTGTGTTTTGCGCCTTTTGCAGATGAGGTAACAACTCGGATGAACAAGTAAGCTGCCGGAAGGCAGTACCGAACCATTTCGGATAAGGGGTATAGCGACGCTCGATTAGGAAACAAACACTCATTACGTCCCGTATTAGACGAGATGCAATTAGAGCAGACCCGAGTTCATCTCCCACAAAGCCTGCTCTAGGCATCAAATGCTCCTCCTGCCCAATCCTGTTCCATACGGATGCCATTAAGAACAGCCATACATCCTTAGGATAATATATCAATTGTTGGTGAACAGTCGTTAACTCACCGATATCATCTCGGAAGATGGCCCCACCCGAAAGCTCTGCCAAAGTTTGGGATGGAATAGTCAGCCAGTCGACCAGATTCAATCCTTCAAACAATTTAGTAGGGTTGACACCAAGTCTTCTACCGAAGTACCTCGGTACCGTCGTCACGATTGTCTGATAAATATCGACGGGATAGTTATAAAACGATATCGGAACCTCATGCTGAAGTGCTGCAAGAATAGCTTCCTTTTGAGTAATATCGGACTCACGGATGAAAATTAGCACACGAGGTCCCCAATCATGATCACATGACATCGATGTATCGAAACCAAGCACTTCGCTACCAGGACCAACAAGTGCTGAAGCGTATGAAAGTGCTGGCATAGTGGACGATAGACGCGGCGCGATATAGTGCTCATGGAACAAACGGCTTAACAGAATCCCGGGGATGTGGCTACTCAATTTGTGATACTCCTTTCGGTAAGAAGTTGGCGAGGTTACATTCTAGGTAAAGTTAAATCGATTTCAACTCCGAATTTGGTATCCATTTAACTTCTGTTTGTTTAGTAATTTACCAAAATGGAAAGTACGATTGACATCATTTACTACGCACAATATACTTCACTTATGGAAAGTTAACTTTCCACAAGGGGGTATACGCACTGAACAACCGCTTAGAAGAAATCCGTAAGCAACGCGGTATCAAGCAAGAAGAATTAGCATTAGCTCTTGAAGTGTCAAGGCAAACTATTGGTTCGCTAGAAAACGGACGCTATAACCCATCGATCCTCTTAGCATTCAAAATTGCTCGTTATTTCAATATGAGTATTGAAGAAATCTTTATTTATGAGGAGGATGAAAGTGTATGAAAAATCCTATTTCGTATTATTTTCTTTCCTTTGCAGGCGTAGCACTATTATCAATGGGTATAATCTCCATTAAAACGATTGAAGATCCACAAGGTATACTGCGAGCGTTGCCTTATATCTGTGTGGGGCTTGGCTGTGGGATTTTCGGTCACGGTATGGGAGAAATAATTAACCGTCACCTTATGAAGAATAATCCTGCCGCAGCAAAGCAGATGGAGATTGAAAAAAATGATGAGCGTAATTTGGCAATCGCTAATCGGGCAAAAGCTAAAGCCTATGACATGATTGTTTTTCTATTTGGAGCTTTACTATTAGCTTTTGCCTTGATGGGCATAGATAAAATAACGGTATTGATACTGGCCTTTGCCTATATGTTTATCCTCGGATTTAACGTTTATTACCGTGTAAAGTACTATAAAGAGATGTGAATACGACGTAATATTTACAAGTTATTTACTGGAATAGCTTAATGAGAATAAGGAGCATCTGCGATAATAGCAGAACTACTCCTTATTTTTGCTCTAATCTCTCGATTCGAAGTAGTGGATTGGACGAATCTCAATCCCCCATCCAAATTGCTCGCCCGAAGCAACCTGTACGGTAGGATGTAAGGAAGCAATTCGGATGGCTTCCTCCATGTCTTGTGCTTCTATGAGAAAAGCGCTACCAATCATCTCCTTCGTTTCGATAAAAGGACCATCGGTTATTTTCACTTTCCCATTTGTTCTTCGCAAGCATTTCGTTTCGGATGAGAGACCTGCATCGATAACAACTTGGCCGCTATCATAAAAATTTTCCAGGTGATGCGAACATTCGCTCATAATGGTATCAATCTCATGCTTTGGGCGGGCATCCATTTTCTCGGGTTCCAAGTAACCTAAACATAGGAATTTCATTATTAAGGTCTCCTCTAACGTTGGATTGAAGCATTCATTCTTGCCTCTAATTAGTCGACGAACGGTATATAGACTAATCGACATACCCATAAAATATTTTAAGAAATGCCATATGGAACTCGCTTTATTGCTAACTCAAGCATGGGCAAAGTAATAAAATCAAATTTCTCAAGCTCTGTTAGGGGAATCCATGCAATTTCAATTATATCTAGGTTATCTTGATTGTCGGTATCGAGAAATAAATCTCCTCCAACTACCTCACCGATGAAACTATACTTTTTGTTTCTTTCCTTCAACAAACCTTTCAGTTGAATATCAAATCCCGTCTCTTCTCTAACTTCTCTAATGCACGCCTGTTCAGGACTTTCCCCTTCTTTAATGCCACCTCCAGGAAAATTCCAAACAATATCCCCCCGTTCAACGTATTGTTTTACCATTAGCACAACGTTGTTTTGTATAATAATGGCTTCGGCAATCAAGTTTTTTAACCACCTTCTCTACCAGTGTCCCTTAAAAATTCTACCATATTGCATCAATCTTCATGAGCAAGAATGTTAATAAGCTTACCAAACGGGTCGCGAACATAGAATCGTCGAACGCCCCAAGGTTCATCAATAGGCCCGTATTCTATCGGAAATCCAGCTCTCTTCATGCCTTCCAAAGCAGCATCGAAATCATCGACTTCAATCGATAGATCAGGCGTAGGCGTTTCTGAGCCACCCTGTGAAGCAAAGCTAATTTGAATGCTCATCTCTTCGTCTAAACCATATGTTTTAATCCAACCATGATCCATCATTACGTCAAGACCAAGTACATCCTGGTAAAAGCATTTAGCTGCCGTGATATCCTGCGTATTTATATTGGCGACGATTCGTTTAACCTTCATTTCAGACCTCCTAATCATAAAGAGCTTGTCCATTCATAGAGTATACATTCGACATGAAACAGTTAAATCTTTTTTAAGATTAACAAAATTCTCACTTTGTAACGGCAAACAAAAAGACCATCCTTGCAGGATGGCCTTGTCTAAATTAAAACGTATTATAGACATTTTCACATTCTTTGGCTGTTGGTTCATAAAAACAGTGCTTCTTCCATCGTCCTGCCAACGGTTGATTATACCAAGTTGACGGACAGGGCCCGGGATTTTCGAACGAACCTGGTCGGAAATACCATAAGGAGAATTTGCCTGGCCAATTACGCTCCCCATTCACGGACCGTTGCGCCAGACGGCGTTCTCTCTCTCGCGCGTTTTGATAGTACAAACCATGTTGCAACGCTTCGAACGCATGTGGCTGGTTAATCATTTGGGGAATGGTCCGGATTCCTTTAAAATCGGAGCAATTCGCTCTAATTCGGTTAATGCCAACATTTCCAACAAGGAGCATGCCCATTTCGCCTTCAGTCTCAGCTTCCGCTCGCAGCAACCTTGCCAACATATCAATATCCTGTTTCCTGGCTTTTACGACTGCCATTAGATCACCTCTTTATCTTTCTAAACTCATCATATTGTAGGCAAAGCGGAAGTGTTACGCCGTCAAAATATTTAGAGTGCCATTCCTCGGTCTCAAAGCGAAAAACCCGCCGGAGCGGGTTCTCATTCCTTCAATCATTTGTTTTGCGATAAAGATTGAGTATGCACCAATAGTTTTACCGTAAGAATGGTATCCTCCATGTTAGGCTCTGGAACCGTCTGCTTCTGGAGACTGTCTATAAATTCATACAGCTGTTGCTCAAAACCGTAATAGGAATAATTACTTAAGTTGCCGTGATTCAGATTCCACATCAGTGTGTCTCCGCCATCCGCCAACTTGGCAAATTGGAAGCCATCCCGCTTGGGGGCAGGACGGTTGTACGCAACATGCCGGATATTGTCTACAATGACGTTCGTACCGACTCCGGTGATTTCCACCCGCTCCATCGGATATTCAATCTTTTGCAGGGATCCCGATTGGATGACACCAATAGCACCGGACTCCGCGACAAATGAAATATTGAATCCGATTTTGTGCGCGTCGAGCTTGATTTGATCGACATGCAGCGATCTTATCTCGCCCAGCAGAAATCTAGCCAAATCAAGATGATGGCTCACATGATTGAACAGGAACAGCTCATGCGACGCGCTGTCCGAGCCTTGGAATTTGGACAGAAACATCGTAATCCTGCCAAATTCCTCCCTTTGGATGATTTCCTTCGCCATCATATATGCAGTAGTAAACCGTTTGTTATAGCGTGACACCACATATTTCCCCGTACGCCGCTGCAGCTCAAGGAGCCGTTCCGCCTGCTCGATCGAAAAACAAGCCGGCCTTTCCATAAACACATGAACATTAGCTTGCAGGCATTCCTCAGCAATACGGAAATGAGCGTATTCATCGTCCGTGAAGCAAATAACGGCATCCAGCAGCTCCTGCTCCAGCATTTCCCGGTAATCCGTATATGCTTTCGGAACCCGGTACCGGTTCGTAAACCGGGTCAGCTCCCCTTCATTTTCATGAGAGGCAGCGATTAAGTTGAATGGAATCCTCTTCAGGCAATCGTATACAAAATGATACATCAAGCTTCCGCATCCGATTATAGCTATTTTTACTAATGAGTCCATGCATAGGTCCTCTCAATCTTCTTGGATCAACGGCAGTTTCATACCTAATTAAAGCAGCGAAATCATCTTGATACATACCGGCATCGGCACCTTGATGCTGTATCCGGTAGGACGCAGCGTACCGGTCTGACGGTTCAGCCTAAAAGCGACGATGTTGTCCGTATCCTGGTGCGCCGCATACAAGTAGCGACCCGTCGGGTCGATGATGAAACTTCGAGGCGCTCTGCCTAGAGTCGGCTCATGGCCTACAAGCTGGAGCTTACCCGTATTAGGCTCAACCGTATAAATGACAATGCTGTTATGCCCGCGGTTCGAGCCGTAGACAAAGGTTCCGTCCGGATGGACATGAACATCGGCGCAGAAGCTCGGTCCGGCATACCCTTCCGGCAGCGTGGCATGCGTTTCCTTAAGATGAAGGATGCCTTGGTCCGAGTCATAATCATAGTTCATCAGCGTATTGCCTAGCTCATTGATTACATAAACCCAACGTTCATTGGGATGAAAGACAGCATGACGAGGCCCCGAACCCGCTGCTACAGTCATCGACGGGACGGCTGATGGAAGCAGCTTCCCGCGTTCCGCATCCAGCCGATAAACCCGCAGCTGGTCGGCTCCGTATTCAGCGGCAACTGCATATCGGCCGGCTGGATCAAGCGTGACCGAATGAACGCGAGGTCCCTGCTGCCGCGTCGGATGGACGCTGGAGCCGGAATGACGGATGAAATCCGTCATCGCTCCAAGACTGCCGTCCGCTTGGATCGGCAGAACACACACGCTGCCGTCGCCGAAATTACCGGCAAGCACGAATTTGCCCGTCCCGTCTACAAGCAAGTGAACGGGCTTAGAACCCCCAGAGGGCTGACTGTTCATAAACGTCAGCCGTCCCTTGAGGGGATCAATGGAGAAGGAGCTGATCAGACCCTCGCCTTCAATTGTATTGGCTGCATAAAGATACCGTTTCGATGGATGGATCGCCAAGTAAGTAGGATTTATTCCAGCCGCAGCCGAACTCAAATATTCCAGTTCACCAGTAGACGGATTCATGCTATAGACATATATCCCTTCACTGCTGCTGCCGTCAGTTTGCGTGCCGATATAAGCAAAAATCGCTGCGTGCTTATTCATAAATATTCTCCCTATTTATGCTTATTTATTTGGAGCCGGCAAGGCCAAGACCTTCCTCAAGCGGCTCAGAAACACTATCCGCCAGCTGAGCGGTCAAGCCGCCATCTACGACTAGAGCATGGCCAGTGACGAAGGAGGAATCGTCCGATGCCAGGAACAGTGCGGCCAGACCGGCTTCGCGCATCGTTCCCGGCCGCCCCAGCAGGTAGACTGCTTGTTGCCGGCGAACCTCCTCCGGATATTTTTCCAGGAAATCGATCTTCCCTTCCGTCACAATCCGACCCGGACAAATTGAATTGACCCGAATGCCGTACTTCCCGTAATCGACCGCCATCTGGCGCGTCAGATTAATGATCGCTGCCTTTGCAGCGTCATAGGAGGAGTGCCTTCTTCCCCCTAGCAGCCCGTGGACCGAAGCGGTATTAATGATGGAACCGCCTCCTGCATTTATCATACCGGGTAGCGCGTATTTGCTGCCCAGAAATACAGCTTTTACCGAAGAGGCGAATACCCTGTCCCAATCCGCTTCCTCTTGCTCTAATATGGAATTGGTGTGCCCTCTGTAGGCGTTGTTCATCAAAATATCTAATTTGCCGAATTTCTCATATGCAAAATTAATCAGCCGCTTTAGTTCTTCACCTTTGAATACGTCCGCCTGAACATAAACGGCCGAACCACCGTTCGCATTGATGCCATCGACAACCTTCTGCCCTAAACCTTCACGTCCGCCATCGTCATTGACAATGACATGTGCTCCTTCTTCAGCGAACACCTCCGCGCTCGCTCTTCCGATGCCAGATGACGAGCCTGTGATAACAGCTACCTTGCCCTGTAATCTTGTACCCATATTGATAAGCCTCCTTAAAATTTAGAATGAATAAACCGAAGAGATTTCTCTTATTTTTTCGCAGTTTTTTCCTTGTACAAGTCATTGAGCTCCTTTAAGTGCTTCTGATACGAGGGGTCGTCTTTAAAATTTTGGACAAATTTATCAAAATCTTCAAAGCTGTTTTTGCCTATTATGACATTTGTTATCATATCGTTGATTTTTTTATTCCAATCCGCACTTTTCTCCAAGGCCGTCGGAGTGACAAGCCCAAGCGCCGGGTTCGGGACGGACACGGTTGAAATAGTGTCAACCAATTTGTGGTTGTAGGCCTTCGTTTCCGGCGTCATTCCCGGCAAATCCGCTTTTACGTATTTATCATAGTAGCTCGATACCCATTGCGCCGAAGTATCGAAAGCATAGCCCTTCTTTTTACCCTCGTCTGTCTGGGTGATGTCCCCTGCTTCGTTCTCGTTGTAATCGACGCCTTTAATACCGTAAGCAACCAAATTGTACGTTTCTCTCGTGGCCGTATAGTTGTAAACTTCGAGAATTTTTTTCATTTTTTGTTCGCTAACCTTTTTATTGATCATGAAAATACCGAACGAACCCGGTGCCGCTTCCATATAAACCTTACCGTCTGGCGCTGCTGGGAACAAATAAGGCTTGATAATCGCGTTCGGATTGACCTTCTTTAAGTCATCGGAATACAAATGGCCGTCATACACGTTACTAAAACCCATACCGACTTTGCCTTGAGTCATAAAATCGCGGGTTTGGCTCGTTTGCAGCAAAGGAAGATCCGGCACCATAATGCCCGCTTTGTTCACTTTGTTCCAAAAGGCCATCGCATCCTTGATTTTGGGATTGAAGAAGCTAGGCTGCACCTGGCCGTTTTCATCCACATAATGCTGCAGACCCGCGCCAAACATCGATAAGAAATAATTAGATAACGTTGGTGTGCCTTGACCGACAAATCCGTACGTATCGTTTTTGCCGTTACCATCAGGATCATTCTTTGTAAAGGCTTCCATAACCTGATAAAACTCATCCATCGTCGTTGGCGCTTTCAATCCTAGTTTATCTAGCCAATCCTGGCGGATGAGCAGCGACTGATGCCCGTCAATGGGGCGAACACGCGGAATCCCCATGGTTTTCCCTTTAAAGGAGACATTTTTATAAATTTGCTCCGGATATGCTGCCAAATTAGGATAATCCTTGATATACGGCGTTAAGTCCCAGAATGCTCCTTGGTTTGCCGCGTTGGCAAATGCCTGCGTATTGATGTCCCAAACCAGGCTCACATCGGGTAGATCACCCGAGGCCAGCATGACGTTCAATTTGTCCTGATAATTATTGGCCGGAACGTAGGTCACATTGATTTTGACATTAAATTTCTCGTTGATTTGCTTCAAACTGTCCAGATCATTACCGGGAGCCGAGTTGTAGGTTGTGGTCAGTATATTGATCTCCGTAGGTTCCTGATTGCCCGCAGCACCGCCCGACGAATTGTTCGCTCCTTGCGGAGAGCTACAGCCAGCAAGCAGAACAACCGCCGATGCGGCTCCAAGGTACATTCTTTTTAACCATCTATTCATCTGTATGACCTCCTTAAAATTGAACTTAACCCTTCACAGAACCGACCATCATGCCTTTGGCAAAATATTTTTGCAAGAACGGATAAACGATAATAATCGGTAAGGAAGCCACAACAACTGCCGACATTTTGATCGTCTCCGGTGGCAGCATCTGATCGCTCTGCAGCATTTGCGCAACAGACGGATCGCCTACCTGTGTTGATGCTTGAATGAGCAGCACTTGCAATACGACCTGCATTGGGCGAAGCGTATCTTTGTTAATGTACAGCACCGCATTGAAATAAGTATTCCAATAAGCCACGGCGAAAAATAAGCCGAAAGCGACAAGCGCCGTTACAGAAACAGGCAGCATAATCCGGAAAAATACGCCGATGTCCGTACATCCGTCCATTTTGGCTGACTCTTCCAGCTCCTCAGGAATTTCCTGGTAAAAGCTTTTCATCAGAATGACATACCAGGCGCTGCTCAGCACCGGAAGAATAAGCGACCATATGGTATTGACCAGCCCCAACTCCTTGACCAGCAAATAGTTCGGAATCATCCCCGGATTGAACAACATGGTGAACAAAATACCAATCATGAACACCCGCTTCAGTCTGAACTTTTTGCGAGATAGGGTATACGCAAGTCCGCTTGTCAATATGAGACTGCAGGCCGTACCGACAATTGCCAGAATTGCGCTTACGCTAAGTGAGTTCAAAAAGGTCCGTGTTGACAGAATGAACTCATACGAAGCCAAGCTCCAATGTTTGGGAAAGATGACAATGGGACTGGTCTGATACTCGACAGGATCGGTAAACGAAACGAGAATAACATAAAGAAACGGCAGCAAGGTCGATAACCCAATCAGTCCAAGAATCGCATAATTAAAAAAATCAAACACACGCGAGCCCCAACGCAGTTTCATCAGTACACGCCCTCCTCTCCCAGCTTCTTAGCCGCTCGATCTGCCAATAGAACAAGAATCAAGCCAACCACCGATTTGAAAATGCCGACAGCGGTCGCAAAGCTGAATCGGCCGTTTTGAATCCCTACCCGGTACGCGTAAGTATCGAAGACATCGGCAACCTCTGTCACGGCCGAGCTGGACATCAAGTAAATATGCTCGAATCCGATATCCAGCACCTGGCCCAAACGGAGAATTAATAAGATAATCACGGTTCCTTTTATGCCCGGAATCGTCACATGCAGCATTTGCTTCCATCGGTTCGCACCGTCAATCTTTGCCGCTTCATATAGCTCGGGATTAATGCTGGCTAAAGCCGCCAAAAATATAATGGTTCCCCAACCGGTTTCTTTCCAAATCGTCTGGGCAGTCAACATGCCCCAAAAGGTTTCGGGATTCGTTAAAAAATTGATGGCCTGCCCTCCCGATTCGACGACCAGCTTATTGATAATTCCACTGCCGCTTAAGGTCAGAAAACAGATCCCCACGATAACGACCCAAGATAAAAAATGAGGCAAATAAATAGAGGTTTGCACCCATTTTTTAAAGGTCGCGTTTTTCAGCTCGTTCAGGAGCAAAGCAATAATGATAGGCATTGGAAAAAATAAGATGATATTTAGGAAGCTGATCGCTAAAGTATTGCGGAATAGCAGCCAAAAATCGGGATTGGCAAAAAAACTTTGGAAATGCTTGAATCCGACCCACTCGCTTTTGAACAAACCTAGGTAAGGAGAGTACTCGGTAAAGGCAAGTGACAGCCCCCATAACGGGATGTACTTGAAAATAAGGAAATACAACAGTCCCGGCAGCGCGAGAACATACAGATACTTTTCTTGCTTCCATGTCGGCTTCCAACTTTTCAGCCAGTTTAGAAAGCGGTTACTTGCCTGTTTCGTCTGCAGTGGCCTCTTTAAATCTTCGGCGGATACCGCGCTTCTAGGTTGATCTGGCAATACGCTCATCCTTTCTATACAATTTTGATTGTCACCTAGCCATCCATTGCTCCATGCTTACTGAATTTCCATGCCGGCAAACTGTATTCTAGGGATGGTTCCAGTAATTCTCAATAAGCCATTTGTGCATGCTCATTCTGTGACAGCCCGACCCCGCGTCACAAAACGAGTACTCGCTCTACTTAAGCAAAAACCCCCTATGCAGCGGGAGTTTATCTGATCTCCAGCTGCATAGAGGGTCGTTCAACACGGCAGCTTGGCTACCCGCGTTCCTCACGGAATTGTCCGGGAGTGATCCCTTCCATCTTTTTAAAAACACGGATAAAGTTCTGCGTATGGAGATAACCTACCTTCTCAGAAATGTCAGCGACGGGAATATCGGTTTCACAAAGCAGCTCTTTGGCCTTCTCAATCCGGATCTGTGTTAAATAATCGCTAAAGGCAACCTGTTTGAATTTTTTGAACAGCTTGCTGAGATGGGTTCGGCTGACGCCGAAATTACGCGCGCACTGATCCTGGGAAATATCTTGATGGTAATGATCGTGGATAAAAGCGGTCACTTTGTCGATAATTTGCCCGTGCTCTACAATCGTTTTATTTCGTACGAACTGCACAATTGGTGTTATCAAATGCTGGAGAAACCATCGGTTTAAATCATCCATGTTTTGAAATTTACGTAAGTAGTCGTAGGGTTCTTCCCCTTTAAATAAAGTGTTGGGTTCGATGCCGAGCAAATACATGGTGCGTATCGTCGTACCCAGGAGCTGCGTGTACGACATTTGAATCACCTTGGCAACATGGGTCGCACCGATGACATATTTCGAAAACTCATAAAGCATCCGTTCCGCTTCCTGAAGATCTCCCTGCTTCAAAGACTCCTCATAATGCCGCTCCAGCTCAATGGGGTAACGGTAACCTTCATTCGACTTGAGGAAGTCGTTATCCGGAGCAATCACTTGCTCTCCACCAACGACAAGACGTGAAGTAAGAGCCGAAAGCGCTTGCCGATACGCAAACGGAAGATTGCCGATCTCGCTCGTTCCTCCGCCGAGCCCTGCCGTTACCGGCAGCCGTAAATAATTGGCTAGTATATTTCGGAGCTCCTCAACAAATGCCCTCACAGAATTCTCCCATACCTCTAATGTTTCATACACGGTTTGATGATCCGCTTCCGCATGATGCCAGAGCAGTACAGCCATCTGATCGTTTAAACAATTGACAGTAACCCCAAGAAACGACCGTACATTCGTTTGCACCATATCCATAATGATATTTTTCATAGCAAAAATAACTAGATCACGATCTTGCTCATAAAATTTCGCAATATCAGGACCGCTTCTGTCATAAGCCATAATAAAAACCGCAAATCGGGTTTGGTGGGGAATCCCGTACCGCACGAACAACTGTTCCAACTCGCTTTGCGTGTAATGCAAATAGTGCCCGTGCAGCATCTGTAAGACAAACGATTCCCGCAGCATAGGCAGTTGAATAGATAGTTGGTGCTGCAACTGCCTCGTTTCATGCTTTAAAGCCTGCCAGCTTTGTTTCATATAACCCATTTCGTCTTCTCCCTCATTATTGCCACCGGATGCCTCCCGGTTCAGGTAATTCATAAGATTGGCAATGGGACGGTAAATCCATTGCGTTCCGAGAAGCGTGAGAACAAACGCCAATAGAAGTACGACAGCCAAGACTATGGCTGTGATGACACCGATTCCCGCCGATTTGGCATTTAATTCTTGAGTCGGGATCAGATCGATATACTGCCAACCGGTATAGGGAGATGTTAACGTCGTAACCAGATAATCACGGTTGTTCCAATTATAATTGAGCTTATGATCGGATATATTTCTATGACGAATCGTTTGGAGCAGTTCGCTAGGAAGCGTAAAAGTGGAAGAAGCGGCAACGGTTTTTCCTTCTTGGTCGACAATCACTGTCATCTGACCCGGATACACGGTCGAGCGTTGAAGAGAATCCTGAAACAACTTCTGATCAATACGGACCAGCATTAGCCCGATTGGATTAGGCGCTTGAAGAGGCAGTTTGCATATAAAGGTAACGCCACTAGCTTCATCGTTCTCCCGGATGCGAAAAACGGTGTTGGTCCACTCTAGCTCCTTCGGAGAAACCATCGCATCGTTTAGCCTGTTGTGGTCGTACACCGGGGCAACCTTAAATAAACCGTAAGAGGAAGAAAGCAGATAGTTGTCTTTAATGTACATGGATATATCAAGAATTTGCTTATGATTATACTGAAAAGTTGAAAAAAACTGCGAAACCTGCAAGTTAAGTTCAAATTCATTGCCCTTAACGCCCCGCTGTAAAGCTTCATTTGCAAATAGAGGATGAAATAACATCTGCAAGGTGCTATCTTGCATGTTTTGTAAATCCCGGTCAATCGTGGCCGAAGTATTCTCCAGCAGTTGAACATGGGCGCGGTTGACTTCGTTCTGCAGAGTCGAAGTGGAGAAGAGATAACTGCTGATGCCTACAAGTATAGTCGGCAGGATAGAGGCAGCCAAGGTCAGCATCATCATGCGATGAAGCAATGCTGCCCGGCTGCTGAATATTCGCCTCCTGGTGAGGTTGAATCTCATGTTCCTCCTCCTTTTTAGGCATACAGAACAACATGCTCCTCTTCAACAGACACCGGGAAGGTTTCGAGACTTTCCTCCAGCGGCTCTACAGCCACATCATATTTTTTGACCAAACATTGATGAGGATTAAATAGTGATTTCCCCGTGGTGACATCAAACTCCCACCCATGCCAAGGACAGGCCAATATTTCGCCTTCCCTGCCATATCGGTGGCTGCCAGGCATCGACGGCAGCGTCGTCCCCGTCAATCTGCCCACACACAAAGGTGCTCCCTGATGCGGACAGCTGTTGCGCAAGGCGTAATACTCCCCGTTTGCGTTAAATACGCCAATCGACCTTCCGCCAACTTGAACGATTTTTCGTTCTCCCGGCATCAATTCGGTCGCTTTACATACTACGAATCGCTCCATGATCGGCAGCCTCCTGTTTAAAGGTTGTAAAACTCCTTCGCGTTCTCATAAAAGATTCGCTGATGAAGCTCGGCCGGAAGCTTCGGAAACGCTCTTCTCGGCGAGTCGAAGTCCCAATGCGGGTAGTCGCTGGCAAACATTAGAATATGTTCGGCATCCATCGCTTCCAACATCGTTAACAAATATTTGTCGTCATCCGGTCGCTCGATTGGTTGACTCGTAATGCGCACGTGGTCTTGTAAAAATTCGCTCGGCCGCTTTTCAAGCCAAGGCACTTCATAGCGGAGTCCCTTGTATTCCGCATCCAGCCGCCACATTAATGGGGCAAGCCAGGATACGCCTCCTTCGACAAGCGCGATTTTGAATTTAGGAAACTTCACGAAAACCCCTTCGGTCAAGAAACTGACCAGATGCGCCTGGAAGGCAAGCGACAAGCACGTATGAAATTCAATGTAGCGGGTAGGATGGCCCGGCGTTGGCTGATGGTTAATGCCCATTCCATCCGTACCGGGATGAATTGCCAACGGAAAGCCATATTTTTCACAGGCTTCATAGATCGGATGATACTGCTTCTGACCAAAGGGCGCCCTTGCCCCGGAATCAGTCATCACCTGTACGAAATGAGGATGGCCAGCCCATCGCTCAATCTCTTTAGCCGCTCCGATAGGGTCCTGGGTAGCGATATACAGCGAGCCTTTGAACACGCCGTCATGATTATATTTATCCAGCCATGTATCGGCAAGCCAATCGTTATAGGCAGCGGCTACTGCGGAAGCCATATCGGGGTCCGGCAGGTTGTTCAACATCGCGCGGGGCAGCAAAATCGCGTAATCGATTCCGTACTCGTCGATCAACTGCTCCCGTAAAAAGTCGGGATCGGTTCCCGCCCCTCCACCGTTTGGCGGCTTGGCATCCACACGGTTTCCCTGAATGTTGCCGTAGGCTCGCGTCAACGGACGATACCAGTCCCTCCATGGTTGTGGTAAATACTTATTCAGCTCTTCCCGAGATTTAGGGTACACATGAACATCGCAGTCAATAATGCCGTTTTTTCCCGTCGTTTGCTTTGAACTCACCTGAATCCCTCCCATTATGCGTTAAAGTAGTGCATGGATTGTGATGAAAAGCTTCGCAGCACCTTCCTGCTGCGAAGCTTGGAGATATGAATTAACGGCTTTGGACGAAATAATACGGCTGATTCGAGATGTCCTCGTTCAAGCCGGGATATAGCCGGGCTCCGCTGTCGCTTTCAACAACCTCAAAGAAGTAGAGAATGCCGAAAGGCGACTTGGTGTAAGCTGCCGGAATTTCGGCAACAAAGCTCGCACCGTCCCGACTCATTTCTGTGACAACATAATGCTCGCTTTGGTTGGCATGCCGATAATGCAGCACCACTTTCAGGCCATCGGAAGCACCCGGCAGGTCGAGCTGTACACCAAGCTTGTCGCCTTTGGTAAAATGAGACGGCGCCTCATGTACGAATAGCTGCCTGCGGTCAACAGGAGAAGCGGTCAGCACTTTCATGGCAGCCAGCAGCTTTCCGGTATCTACCGTCCGACTGGCATCTGTCCGAGCTGTCTGCAGTTGGCGTTCCATAGCCTGAATATCCGCTTCGATAGCAGACAGCCGGTCCGCCCAGTGTCCTCTAACCGCTCCAGAATTGCCAAATGCTATATCCGCCTTATATTTATCCTGCGAAATGGCAATGACCTTGACCCAATGCTCTCTGGCCAGTTTATAAAAATCCAACGCCCGTTCCAGTTGAGCCGTGTCCCCTGTTCGCTCGGACAAAGCGTAGCTTAACGCTGCCCGGAATTTGTTCGCGAAGAACTGGCCGATATGGATCAGCATGCGGGTATCCGTAACAAACCGCTGAAAATTCGGAGCTTGTGAATCTACGGCCAGCTCTACAGCTTTGGACAAATATTGAGCGGCCGTTGTCGCCATGGACTCCAGTCGATCCGCTGTTTCAAGCGGAGAATACTTCCCATGACGGAAACCTTGAATAATATCGTCGGCAAAATCGTCGATTCGATAAAATAAGGCAGTATCCAGCGGACTAGCTGCACCGAACGTTCCCGGTTTTGGCGTATCGAAGCCAAACGGCGACGGCAGGTCCGGATCGGCAATCGGCTGGTTGGTATGCATTTCTGGCCAATAAACGAAGTTCGCAGCGGACGGACAATAGGCTGCGGTAACCAGAGGCAGGATGCGGCTCGCGAACGCAAGCGCCGATTCATAGCTGTCTGCCGCCTCGCCGAATTCGTAGCGCAAATATCTGCGCCATATGTCAGGAGTTGCTTCCGGGTTATAGAGCAGCCGTCCCCACAACCGGTACGTATATTTATACTTCTGCCAATCCCGGTTCGGCAGCTTCAGCTCTTCGGCATGATATGGCTCCCTTCCGCCCTCCGAGCCCGAGCCTTTACGTCCCTTGAACGTCAGCGGCTCGCACAGCTCGATACCTTGCGTTCCACTAAAATGAGCATGCCGTCCGTAGCCAGCAGCTAGCGCGGGGTCCCCCCACATTAAAAGCTTCTGAGTTCCTGGCCACAGCCGGAACAAAATGCCTATTTTGCGATCATCCTGCAAATAATCGGCATACCCGTACCGTGTAAAACGGCGCGACCATGCGGTAATCGCCTGCATATCCATCGTCTGGTTCTTCGGCAGAGAAAATTCGTTATCCCGGATTGCCGCCTGATGATAGCTTGGGCCCATATGCTCCGCCCAATATTTGGGCGAGATAAATATCGGCTGACGGGTGTCAAGCGCAATCTCAATCAACTCGTCATTAATGCCCTTCGCATGCATATCGATTTCGACCCTGCGGCCTATGTCCTTCGTTCCTGCCAGCGCAACGCGCCAAAATTCGTAAGCGGGCTCTGGAATACCGCCTTCATAATGTACGCGGAAAGTCAATCCGTCGATCTCAGTAAACTCGTTCAGCAGCTGGCTGATCGCATCACGACAATAAGGAGCATGATTTTTTTTATCGAGACCGGCAATCGTATAGTCCATATTCGGACTTTCCGTAAACATGTAGGAATGATTCCAAAGTCCAAGCTGAAAATGCATCCCCCGCCGTTTGGTTTCCTGGCCGATGTAATGGAGCGTTTCAAAGTTTAGCCTTCTCTCCTCTTCCGACAGTTCAAGCACTTTCACCTCGTAGCCAGGCACATCAAACAAAAACGGGTATGCAAAGCAAAAATAGTTGTCGTGTACATTCAGATCGTGGCCGTAATCATACCCCATTCCTAAAGACAGGGTGAAGCGGTTAAACCGCTGTGTCGCCAGTTCCGTCAAATAGCCATCCCAGAACGACTTATCGTAAAACCATGGCTTATCTTCCGGTTCGCAAGCGAATAAACGAGTTACGCTCCGAATCTCGTTGGCCGGCTTGTCGATAAGTGTTTTAACATCCAGCAATTCCCCAGTTATGTCACCGGTAGCATGCTGAATTCGATCCGTCAGTTCAAGAAGAGCGTACACAAGCCCGCGTCCATCTGGTGCGGTGAGTACGATTTTCCCTTTTGCGGCAAGAATCGCAAGCGATTCCGCTTCCTCCGGCAAAGCAACGCCAAGCTCACTGCTTACTGCGATGGCAGTCGGGGAATCGTTACCGGAAATAATAATTTGCACCTTGGCGGATTGCTCGGCCTTCTTCTGTTCAAATGCGACAACCACTCCGCGACTTTCCAACGTGTCGATCAAGGTTTGCCTCGCCCATTGGACGGATGGCTCTGAACCTAGCGATGTTTGATGATCCTGTACAATGATGATGTCAGGCAATTTATTCGATTGATTTGTTTGTGACACGGACGATCTCCTCCAATTCGTTATATGCATGGTTAGTTGTTTATCCCTTTAAACCGGCTGTAGCAATTCCTTCAATAAAATATTTTTGCAAGCTCAAAAAGATAACAAAGATCGGCAGCAACGAGAGTACGGATGCCGCCATGATGGCGCCATAATTCGTCTGCTCCTCGGTTTGAAACTGCAGCAGGCCAAGCGGGATGGTGAATTTATCCTTGTTGCTTAAGAAGACCAGCGCATTTTCGTAATTGTTCCACGAACCGACAAACGAAAAAATAACTAGCGTAGAAACGACCGGCATGGATAACGGAAGTATGATTTTTGTAAACGTTTTAAAATGATTGCAGCCGTCCAACTTCGCAGCTTCCATCAATTCATCCGGTATCGTCGTGAAAAACTGCCGAAATAAAAAGGTGCCGAAAGCACTGAAAATACCGGGAAGCATCAACGCCCACAGGCTGTTGTACAAACCCATTAAACGATATAAAACAAATCTTGGAACCAATAGCATCTGGTGCGGAAACATCAGGGTGGCGATATACATGACGAAGGCAGGCTCTCTGCCCTTAAACTTGATTTTCGCAAAAGCATATCCCGCAAGTGCGCTTGTAATCACCTCTCCGACGACACTGACCACGGAAACCTTGACCGAGTTTAAGAAATACGTTTGAAAACGAGCGAACCATACGGTTGTATAGTTATCCCAAATAAACGTTTTAGGTATCCATCGGACCGGGAATTCGAATACTTCCGCAGTTGGCTTGAAGGATGCAGACAGCATCCAGATAAAAGGCATAACGGATAGGAGGGAAAGTAAGAGCATAACTACAGTCAAAACTGTTTTTTGCGTTAATTTAAAAGATCTCGCACTCATCTGGATCCTCCTCTCCCTCTAGTTTACATGCGAGTCTTTATTGGAAAACTTCCACTGCAGCGTCGTAAAAATGAAGACCAAGATGAACAGCACCCATCCGATCGCGTTGGCGTATCCAATCTTGTTGTACGTAAAGGCAGCTTTGTAGATATAGTAAACCAGCACTGAGGTAGAAGTACCTGGCCCTCCCTGCGTCATGACGTTCACCTGGGTGAACACCTGAAACGACCCTATAATGGAGATCACCGTTACGAAGAACAATGTTGGAGAAAGCATTGGAATCGTAATCTGAAAAAATTTGCGCAACGGGCCTGCTCCGTCGATTTCCGCCGATTCGTACAATGTACCGGGGACGCTCTGCAGCCCAGCCAGCAAAATAACGGCGTTGTACCCAACAGCCTGCCAAACGCTCATAATGATAATCGAGATTAGGGCCCACTGGGACGAAGACAGCCAGCCCGGCGGGTGTTCGATCCCAATTGAAATCAGAAACTGATTGATTGGACCGAACGTGGGCATGTACAAAATACTCCACACCACGGAAATCGCAACCATCGAAGCGATATTAGGTAAATAAAATCCTAAACGAACTAAGCTTTTAAAGAAGATTTTATCGTTTAGTACTACTGCAAGAATCAGAGCAAGGAATACAGAACACGGAACCGTAACTGCTGCGTAAACAATGGTGTTTACCAAGGATTTAATGAATACGTCGTCCGTCAACAAATTGATATAATTTTTAAATCCGATAAATTTGATTCCTTTTAAGCCGGATACCAAGTTCCACTCGCAAAAGCTAAAAATCAACGAAAGAATAATCGGAATTAATTTAAAAATCATGTAACCGATTAAATTAAGGGAAAGAAACAGCCAGCCCGCTATATTTTCATGCAGGATATCCTTACGAATCTTCTTTTTGCGTTTAGGTGCTATGAGTGAGTTCTTCTTTGCCAGTTCCATCTAGCATTCCTCCACACATCTCCTATTTCCCTGCTTTTTTGATTAACTCATCGGACTGCTTTTTCAATTTGGCTATGGTCTCCGCCGGGGTTTGATTGCCCATTAAGCAAGAAGTAATTTCCGATTTAACCATATCCATCATTTCGGCTTTTGCCGTGTTAATTGTCGTCAAGTATGGGGTGAGCTTCAGCTTATTCGTAATAAATGTTTTCATGCCTGTAGGCTGATCAAAATGCGGGTAATCAAAAATGATTTTGCCTACCTTTTCATTGACAGAAGCATCCAAGGAGGGAAGATTGGCAGGCGTCATCGCTTTAGATTGAGCGAAAATTTCCGGTGCCTCCAAGCAATAAAACTTGAGGAACGTCCAGGCCGCCTCTTTATTGGGTGCACTTGCTGGTATGCTGAAATCGCTTAAATAGTACACATTGCTCAAGCTGTCTTCTTTTTTCACTTTTGGCAGATTGGCAACGCCGTACTCAAAATTGGTAAAACCATAGGACTCCTGCGAGCTGTACTTGACGATAAATGACGGCTGAATATACATCGCAGCCTTCCCCTGCATAAAAATGGCGTGAGGATTGGTATCGATCTTGAGCGCCTTGTATTCCGAAATCGGCCACGCCGATTTATCCTTCATTTCCATATCATAAAAATATTGCAAGGCGTTCAAGAAGGCAGGATTGTCCCAATTCGATTCCTGTCCGTTATTTTTATAGACATAGTTAAGACCGAGCTGTTGAATAGCGGGAAAAGCCCATTGGCCGGTGTAGTCCGGTAAGAAGCCATAGATTTTATTAGCTCCGCTGCCTGAAGTCAATTTGAGCGCTGCCGCCCTGAGATCGTCCCATGTCCAGTCATCGGTTGGATACGATATCCCGGCTTTATCAAACATGGCTTTATTGTAGTAAAGACCGTAGGTTGCCATACTGTATGGAAGTGCATAATGGTTTCCATTCACTGTTTCCAACTCATTAATGGAATCTCCGAAAATTTGCTTGTAGTCCATTTTGTCTTTTTTCAGGTACTCATCTAACGGCTCGTACATGCCACTTGTAGCCCTGACCCGCATATCGTCAACCGAGGCTTGCGGGATAACGTCGATGGCTTCACCTGAAGTCAGCAGTGAATTCGCCGTAGCCGGATTGGAATCCGCCATTTTCGTATATTTCACTTTGATATTCGGGTATTTCTTCTCAAATGCTTCGAAAAATGGCTTCATGCTATCCTCAACCGTCCAGCTGTAGACATTCAGCACGGTCTGCCCCGGCGCTGCATCGGATGACTTGGCAGCCGTGCCCGCACTTTGACTTTGGCAACCCATTGCTGCAATCGTGCTTCCGATAAGCATTAGAGGTACGAAATAACGCTTTACTCTTCTAAAAGCTGAATTTTTCAACATGCTCACTCCCCTATTCGCAAAGTTATGTGTTCATGTCTTCATTATAGAAAGCCGAAAAGGATGTTAAAATGTGATATCTAAAGGCATCCATTGTTTTATATTACAAATTAAGCCATCCAGTTAAGCAGAATCCGAAGGTACTAACTATGTAAATTTCGAGCATTGTCTTTATTCACGATCCGTTGTTTTATTAACGCATGAGCTGCATTCATTATAAAAAAACAACCCGCATGGGGCTGTTTCACTTCTGAAAATTTCTATATTCTTGAGGCGTTAAACCGGTCACTTTTTTGAAAATTTTACTGAAATAATAGGCATCTGGATAGCCGACTTTCATGCCGATTTCATAAATCTTACTGCTGCTGTTTTTAAGCAAATGCTGAGCTTGCTCAATCCGGACGTGAATGAGAAAATCAATAAAGTTTTCATTCGTTGTTCTTTTGAACAGAGAGCTCAAGTAATTCGGGGAAATGTTATGATGCTGAGAAACTGACTTTAAGGAGATATCCTGATCGTAATGCTTCAACATATATTTCTTGGCGCGGGCTACGATATTTTTCCCGTCGTCGATATGATGCAGCAGCGAAATTACCTTGTCTTTTAGCTCCAGAATCCAGTTTCGATAATCATCCAGTGTACGAAACTGCTCTAAGCTTGCCAAAGGTGCGGTCCTATCCGAATCTTCACCCGTGAATTCCTTCTCCCAAACCGTCACCATAAAAGTCAGTGTCCAGCAGCTGCCACGCAGTGACTCCTCCGATTTGTTAAAGCGGCTGTCATCGATTTTCCTCACAAATTGGTCGAATGCTTCCGTAAGCATCTCCCCATCGAGCACGTGAAAGGCCTTCTCGATTTGTTTAAACTCCTCTTCAAAGCTAACCGTATGGCCGGCATCTAACTGCCGCTGATAATGATGAATGGTGCGCTTCAGCTCCGAAAAGCCTTGATCAAGCGCTGCACTTGCCTGGCGATAAGCCGACTTCAGCTTTCGAAGTCGGCTGCATGACCCGCTGATCCCGATTCGGCATTTGAAGTTAAAACATGTTTTTAATGCGCTCTCTACATGAACGGCTAATTTCTCGGCAGCATATTTCGTTTCAGACTCTGAACCGGCCTTGATAGAATGAATAATGGCAAACTCCATGGAATTGGTTGAGGTGACGTAAGCAGGAGGATAATTTTGCAAAACTTCTTCAATCATATTCGTGACGCCATAGGTTAGCACATACCTGTCGTCTACTCCGTATTTTTCATATAACTCCCTGTTCTCCACTCGAACTAACAAACATACCAGATTCTCAGGATGCAGCTTGATATCCAGATAATTGAATTGCACTTGAACTTCATCTTCATTGAGATAGTAGCTGAACAGCAGGTTTTGGAACAATTTTTCCCGCAACGCAGGTAAATTTCGCCTTTTGTTCCATTCGTCTGCGCGCTCTTCCTTATGCCTGCTTCGTTCGGCTTCAATCTTCCCTTTGACTTTGTTCAGCAGTTCGGCAAACGGCTCCGGTTCCATTTCCAGCTTCAATATGTAGTCCTCGGCACCGATCAGCATCGCTTCTTTTACATAATCGAAGTCGCCGTAGGAGCTTAATACGATAAATTTCGTATCCTTCAACTGCTCACGTAAAGCGGAAATAAGCTCCACTCCGTTTATTAGCGGCATCTTGATATCGGTGATGATAATATCCGGCTTTAATTGCAGGGCTAATTCCATGGCTACTTTGCCATTCTCCGCCTCTGCCACTAAATTAAACCCGTATTTCTCCCAGGGAATCATCGTTTTCAATCCAACTCTGGCCAACGTTTCGTCATCTGCAATCATTACACTGATCATAGGAGTCCTCCTGCCTCGAAATCTGCATCCACAGGAAATCGAATCGTTACAGACGTAAATTGCCCTTTTACACTTTGAATGGTGACGCCGTAAACATCCCCATATGTCAACCTCAGCCGTTCGTCAACGTTCTTAATTCCTATCCCATTGAAGCGTCTACCGTTACCCTTGTCATGTCCCTCACACATGATTTGCTCTACATCCATCCCTACCCCGTCGTCAAAAACGGTTATGACCGCCACATTCCCAGTCAGCTTCAACTGAATACGAATACAGCCGGTACCGCTTTTAGGCTCAATCCCATGGAAAATCGCGTTCTCTATAAACGGCTGTAAAATGAACTTCACGCATTTGACCTGAAGCAGCTTAGGATCGATGTCAAAATCAACTTGAAATTTGTCCGAGTATTTGACCTCTTGGATTTTGATGTAATCCTTGACGATAGCCAGTTCCTCTTCTATCGTAATCATGGCCCCGCTTTTGCTGGTGCTGTTCGCGAGCAGTCGGCCGAGTGCCTCCACCATTTCTTTAATGTTGTCCGCCTTTTGAATCATCGCCATCCAGCGGATGGAATTAAGCGTGTTATATAGAAAATGGGGATTAATTTGAGCTTGCAGCGACTGGTACTCCATATCCTTTTTCTTTGCTTGCTCCTCAACCATCCTGGAGATCAGCTCTTGAATTTTCTCGATCATATAGTTAAAACTCGAGCTTAAGAGGCCAATTTCATCCTTGCCCGTATATTCGGATTTAACGGCCAATCCGTCTTCTTTCACGCTTCGCATGACATATGCCAGCTTCTTGATCGGGTGGACGATACCGGACGCCACAAAATACCAAATAATTCCTGATAATAGGAAACAAATCAATACAATGCCAATCGTAATATTAAAAATAATTTTATTATCTTTCAGAAGCTCGCTGAGAGGAATGCTGTCCGTTAACCACCAACCGTAGCGTTCAATGTGGTAATACACCATTAGCTGCCCGTCCTTGGTAATAAACGAACCGTGGTCTCCCTGCTGCTCTCTCAATTTATCCACGCTTGGAAATAGCTTCAGCAGCATGCTTTTATCGGGATGGTAAACGATTTGCCCGTTATCATCGAGGACCACAAACTTCCCGGCTTTCTTCATATTGCTGTCTTCAAACAAGCTGTCGAACAAATCTCTTCTGATTTTAATGTAAATGACTCCAAGTTTCTCTAATGTGGCGCTATTGCGAAAGGTCTTGATCATGGAAGGACTGTACGTATTCCCTGATCCAGTTGATCCGTCTGACTCTTCGTTCAACGTACCGAATCTAAACTGGGGCTGATCCGTCTGAACCGCTTGCCGATACCAGAGCTTTTCCTTGAACTTCTTGTCGTCCGGATAAATATCGCTTGAAGCTCCGGTAAAAAGAATGATGCCGTTGTCCCCAAAAATCTGGATGGAAGCCACATTGGAAACAGCAAATGCTTGCATAGTAAAATTATTAAGCGATTGCTGCGCGCTTTGCAGATCATAATACCCTTGTATGGAAGGCGATTTGAAACTTGGAGAAAGCACCTTCTGAATATCCGAATTATAGAGAATATAATCAGCGATTTGTTCGAATTGCTTAAACTCCATACCGATGATGTTCTTGTTGTAAGCAAGATTATCCAGAAAAGACTCACTGACTTTGCGCTTCAGCAAGTCAATGGAGAAATAATAGGTGCTTACGCTAATTAAGGTTGTCGGTAATAACATAACTAACATAAACGAGATAAAAATTTTACGATGGATGCTGCTTTTTATCCCTAGCCAATCGATTAATTTCATGCCAATCACCGGATTTCTGCGCAGCAAGGTCTGAGAGCGCATTCATAAAATGCTAATTTTGCTGCTGATTTTTGGAAGCAATCCATGCGTCGGATCTCTGTTTCATATCCTTTAATGCCTCATCTACACTCCATTCTCCGAGGAATGCCTTGGTGACATCTTCGCTGACCACCTGCAATATTTCTTTCTTGGCGACCGTAATGGTTGTCTCCGGAGTCACATATCGCGTATTCGGATCTTCGAACACTTGCTTGGCTTCTCGCTCATCAACCCCGGGCGCACTGTAAATCAACTGATTGACCGATTGGATGACTTGGGGGTCAGAGAGTGCAGCCGCAGGCATCATTCCTTTCGGAGCCACCGTTTCATCGGGACGCGTCAAACAGTAAAATTGAATGAACTCAAACGCCTCCTTCGGATGTTTGCTATTTCTCGGAATACTCATGTCACTAAAGGTGATCGGGGAAACTGTAGGAGCATTAGCGTCAATTCTTGGCATCTGCACGACTCCCATTTGGAAATCATGTCTATATTCAGGAAGACGACTTCTCCAAATATTATAAATAGGCTCAATAAACATCGCGAATTTCCCTTTGAAGAACAAACTCGTCCGATTCGTCCCTATGTCAAGCTTTTGCCCAGGAAATTCGGTGAGTGGCATAATGGATTGATCTCTATTCTGCATATCGATAAATAACTGAAGGCTTTGTTTGTAGCTGGGATGATCAAAATTCGTTTCGTGATCGTTCTTATACATGCCGTTTAAGCCAAGTGTCTGAATGGCTAACGTACTCCAGCCGATGTTTGTGTCCAGCGGATAGATGACGGAGCCATATATTTTATCCGGACCCTCTCCTTTCGTCAGAAGCTTGGCAGTTTTCATAAAATCCTCCCACGTCCAATCCGCTTTAGGGTAAGGGACATGCGCTTCATCGAACAATTGTTTATTATAAAACACGGCAAATTTATTAACCCCATAAGGAACACTGTAATAATGCCCATTGATTTTGGTTAAATCGTTTATAGCTTTGCCGAAGGTCTGTTCATAATCGATATGGTTTTCTTCCAGAAAATCATCGAGAGGCAAATATAAATTATTTTTCACCCTCTCCCTAAGGTCATCCGGACTAAACTGTGCCGTGACATCAATGGATTCGCCGGAAATCAGAAAAGAATTAATTTGGGATGGAATGTTCGAGGTGCTGGGAAACTGATGGAAGATAGCTTCAATATTGGCCTGCGACTTATTAAACGCTTCGAACGCCGGTTTCATTCCCGGCTCTGCTGTCCAGTGCCAAATATCAATTTTAACCTTATGACGAGCAGCCGTCGTTTCTTGCTTATCAGCCAGCTGCTCGTCAGAGGAACATGCGGTTACGAGAAGGAACATTGTCAGAACACTTGCTGCCAGCATCATGACTGGTCTAAGGTTCATGGTCATAAACTCCCTTCCACTTTGAAAAAAAATGGTACGTACGACTATTCTTCATCCTTATACATTCGAATGATTTGATATTTGGAATCGTCAAGCGCCGGCCCCACTCCAGGGTCTTGCGGCACGGTCAAAATCCCGTTTACCGGCTCCGGGGAATAGGTAAAATAACGGTTTCGATCGGGAATGACCTGATATAAATATTCGGTAAACGGAGATAAGATCTCGGACTGCGCTGCGATAATTTGCGATGCTGCCAAAACCATATGACCGTGCGGAACTACGCGAACATTAGGGTAAGAAGTTTCAACCATCTTGCAGATCGCGATCGCTTCGGAGATGCCGCCGCACCATTCCGGATCACATTGAACATAATCCAGCAGTCCTTTATCCAGATATGGCTTCAAGCTCCAACGGGTATAAAGATGCTCCCCGCCCGCCAGTATCGCCGATGGATTCGCTTGTTTGATCCTCATGTATCCTTCAAAGTCATCTGGCGACACTGGCTCTTCGATCCAAACCGGCTGGTAGTTCAGCATTTCCTTGACCATTTCGTTAACCCAAGACAACCTTTGGGTCCTGGTGGATGGATCGTCCAGCTGATCGCTTAACCGGCTTAAGTCATACATCACCTGCGCGTCCTTCGGCAACGATTGGTGAAGCGCTTCCATGATATGAAGATTGTTCTTAACTCCTGCAGCTTCTACCGGTCTGTGCGGAAGGAAGCATTTATGACGCTTGAAACCTTTGTCATACCAAGTGGTCGCCTTCTCCACTGCTTCTTGTGGTGTCTTACTGCCCATGCAACTGACGTAAGCCTCAAGCTCGGTGCGTCCGCCCAGCAGTAGCTGATGCACAGGTTTGCCGCTCGCCTTGCCCCGCAAATCCCATATGGCAATATCGATTGCGCTGAAAGCCGTAATGATTTCCCCTGTTGCGGAATGTCTGGACGTACGGTGCGAACGCCAACTATTGTCGCCGCTTAACGGATCTTTCCCTTGCTCGTACGATGACAGCGAATGTTCCGGATAGACAGCATCCCACAGGGCAGCAAACTCAATTTCGGGATCAAAAATATGACGTTTGGCAAGAAACTTGTTAAACACATGAAGCCGATTTTTGACGGCAAGAAATTGATATTGCCCGTCCAACGGTCCAGCATGCCCCGTTAATCCTCCATAGCAAACAATTTCCACGTACCTTTGCTCATTTTGCAGGTTATGATCGGCTATTTCGATGATTCTGACTTCCTGAATGGTCGTTTCAGCATCCAATGTCATAGGAAAGCGCCTCCGTTTATCCCTAAAATTTTGTTCGTCATTTTGAACCAAGTTTATCAAATTGAACTGTATTGTCAATAGTTAATTGGAATCATCCTTAGGAAATAAAAAAAGAAGCCTGCCAACAAACCGTAGCAGTGCTTCTTCAGGATATTACAACTTCTATTTCAAGTTGATTTTTTTGATTTTCTCCATCTCAATCTTCGGTTCACGCTGAATGGTTAATAACCCATTCACTTCTTGCTGCACATCGGTCAGCTGCGTATAGCAGAAGCCGCTAACATAATCCAAGTTTTTGATAGCCTGGGTAATACTTTCATAACGTGCCAAAAACTCTTCTTCATTTTTGACTTGGTTGCCGTAACCCCAACCTTCCTCGCTCTTGAACGCGATGCCGCCATATTCACTGATAATCACCGGCTGCCCCTTATAGCTATAACCGTTAGCAAAAGGATATCGATGTTTGTCATGCGGAACTTTATTGCTTAGCAGCACTTCTTGATCCTTATACCGAGCTTCGAATACTGCTCCTAGCTCCTCGTAATCATGCAGCGTTATAATATCCGATACGGTGTGCTCCCAACCGTCATTCACAATGACAGGCCGCATTTGGTCATATGATTTAGTCAAATGATAGATCGATTCAGTGAACTGCTGCTGCTTACGGTCCGTAGAGATGCTCGAAACTCCCCACGATTCATTGAACGGAACCCATGTGACAATGCTCGGATGATTATAATGCTGGCGCACAACTTCAATCCATTCCTTCGTGAACCGATGTACCGCATCATCTCCGAACTCATACGTGGATCCGAATTCCGACCATACCAGGAGTCCTTTGCGGTCGGCCCAGTACAAGAACCTAGGATCTTCCAGCTTCTGATGCTTACGAACACCGTTAAATCCGAGGGCCAATGTATTCTCGATATCTTCAATCAGAGCTTCTTCGGATGGCGGTGTAAGATGAGTATCTTCCCAATACCCTTGATCGAGCAACAGACGTTGATAATATGGATGATTATTAAGTAGTACCCGATTGCCCTTAATCTGAATGCGGCGCATGCCGAAATAGGTGTAGACCGTATCGACCGGCTGCCCGTCCTTCTTTAGAACAACTTCCACATCATACAGATTCGGATGATTAGGATGCCAAACGTAGACTTTCCATTCACCTACATCGTTCATGACGCTTAAATCCACCTTCACAAACTTCCTATCTACATTCGTTTCGGTCGAGCGAATCAGCTTGCCATCGTATCGGACTATTGTCTGCAGCGTGACTCCTTCGAAAGATCGAACGGTGCTTCCCAGCTCATATTCGAACGAAACGGACGCTTCCTCCAGCTTCGGTGTGATCTTCGCATGGCTTACATAGTAAGCATCGACATATTCCAGCCATACGGACTGCCAGATCCCTGTCGTCTGCACATACCAGCAGCCATAGTTCTTGTCGGTCCAACGCTGCTTGCCGCGCGGCTGCATCGTACTGTTTCCATCCTCAACCCGGACGGAAATGCGGTTATTACCGCCTGCCTCCACAGCATCCGTAATATCAAAAGTAAATGCGGAATATCCACCCTCATGCGAGCCGATATAAACGCCATTCACCCAGAGCTTAGCTAAATAGTCGACAGCTTGAAAATGAAGCATGATGCGCTTATCTTTCGTCTCTTCCGGAATAGACACGATCCGTTCGTACCATACGCATGGATGGAACTTCTCCTCGCCGATTCCGCTTGCTTTAGTTTCGTATGTAAAAGGAACTTGAATGGTCCGATCTGCGTTGAGATCACTGTTCCAGTTATTCCGTTCTCCTTCGAACGAATCATCAAAGCGGAAGCTCCACTCTCCATTCAACAATTGCCATTCGTCGCGGACCCATAGTGGCCGCGGATAATTTTTAACATACTTATGCGTGCTGGTCATGTTCTGGTTACTCTCCTTTTAATTAACTTAATAATTAACTAAATAATAAATAAAAGAACTATTGGTGTCATTATGATAAATTGCTGGCATATTGTCAACAACAAGTTTATTAGTTAATTAATAAGTTACGAATAAAAGAGTCGAACATATGGTTATTGCTGTTATATTGAACAAGCGTTGAAGAAATTCATTTACAATGACTGTTCAAGTCCTTCAAAATTGCACCGCCAATCAGAGTTGTGATTGCACGATGAACAGCATTTCTTTTTGAGTCATAATCATCGTTACCCATCCTTCTTCTTGTGCAAGAAAATGCTCAGCAGAACCCGATTTCCGATATGAGTCACTGCGTAGATTACGGCGGTAAGAAGATGCTCTGACCAAATTAATCCGTAAGCTGCTGCTCCGACAAGCAAAAACTCGATGAAAACGATTAAGGATATTGGTAGAGAGAACCTGGCTTTTGGAGAAATAAATAGTCCCCATATGATTGCGGCTGCTAATGGAAGCAATAGCATAAGGATGAATCTCGCAAAAGTTCCACCACCAAGATGATACCCCCAGACACCCAAAGAACCGAGAAGAAACAGTTCAAGTAAGAACCGGATAACTAGATTGAATGAAACAAACATGGATATTACTCCTTTATAAATGAATATAACTGCTGTTTCGTTTATTAAAGTTTATTTAAAATTTATCATTTCAAGATCATATAATCCATAAATTCCCATGCGTTGAGGAAAAAAGAGAGCTCCTGTAATCTCTCAAAATTAAAATAAGGATCTTGTCAAATAGACTTTGACAAGATCCTTACTGTTTTAACTAATATTTAAGCTTCGACTCATTTATAGTTCGACGCAATCGTCTCCAGATATTGCTCGATTGGAACCGAGTTACGAAGGGCCATCAAGCCTTTTCCTGCCTCACCAACGATCGTACGGAATTGATTGCTTTCACCGGTTGCTTGAGCAGCAATAGCATCAACAATCGTTTGCGGATCATCCAGTTGATCTTCAGGGGAATTTGCCATCATATGGCTTACTTTATTTTCTAAATCATTATAAGCATCAATGTTCTCGTTTTTATTCCAGATGACGCTATGCACGAAATTATTACCCTTGGAACCGCCTTGCTCAATAAGACGAAGTTCGATGTTCAGCTGTTTGAGCTCGTAATAAAGACCTTCCGTCAAACCTTCCAAAGCAAACTTGGACATGTTGTACAGGGAACCTAGCGGTACTGCCGTGGTTACACCCATGAAAGAACTAATATTAATAAACATCCCGCCGCCTACCGCTCTGAAATGAGGCAAGAATTTACGAATGACGTTAATCGGGCCGCGGACATTCACGGCAAATTGCCAATCGATGGTACTCTCTTCGGCTAATTCCAACGCCCCGTACGATCCCATCCCTGCATTGTTTACAACAACGTCGATTTTCCCGAAGGTTGCTATCGCATCGTTTACAGCCGAGTTGACTTGGTCCACATTCGTAACATCAAGCTTGAAGATTTTAATATTATCGTAGGTTGTAAGCTCGGTTTCCTTCTCAGGCGTACGCATCGTCGCGGCCACATTCCAGCCAAGCTTCGCAAAATGAATCGCCGTTAGTTTTCCCAATCCTGAGCTTGTTCCTGTAATAAAAATAGTTTTCTTATTCATGATTAAATCTCCTCCAAATATTATTTGCACAACTGATTTTTTTCAGTCTTAGATGAGCACTATTCTATCGAACATTCAATCTAGAAATGACAAAGCAATGGGTAGGCCTCACAACCATGCACGCTCTCACTTAGATCGAATGTTCATTCTAATAGTAACGTATGACACTATTGTTGTCAATCCAACAGTGGGTTGCACACACCGGGAATTCTTGTTAATGCCCTTCCCTTATATTCAGCTGATTTAAGTGGTGGTGAAATCAGAAAAACGTTAATTACAGACTACACAGTCTAAAATGATTAATAAATTAGTTTAAAATACTCGTCGTTATGGACACAATACCTTCTAAGTAGGAGACGACGTTTAGGCTAACGCAAAAAAGACCCCGTCGTAATGACAAAGTCTTTCTTGCTGCATGAGACACAAACAACATTACCTTTCAAAATCCGATGCATCATGAAAGTTCCTCAGCACCTTTTTGGCTTCATGACGATCTTGAACTTGAAGCTTATTTAAAATATTCGTAACATGGTTGGCGACCGTTTTCGCACTCAAATGCAGACGGGTTGCAATTTGTCCATTGGAGTAACCGTCCGCGATCAGCTCAAGCACTTCCGTCTCTCGGCCCGTCAGTTCGGAGAGTGCCGGATTTAATGGCTGTGATTGCTTCGGCATCGTAAAATAATGCATCATGCGTGAAGCGATATCCGAGCTGAATACTGCCCCGCCGCCACCTACGATTCGAATGGACTGCAGCAGTTCCATCTCCCCGGCATCTTTAAGCACATAACCTCGTGCTCCCATTTGCATGGCCATAAAAACGGACTTGTCGTCTTTTAGCATCGTTACGATGAGTATTTTTTGTTCCGGCTGCTTCTCCCTAATCATCCTCGTCGCTTCAATCCCGTTAATACCGGGCATCCGAATGTCCATAACAATGACATCAGGTAATAAGGAAAAAGCCAGCTGCACGGCTTCTTCCCCGTTCGACGCTTCCCCTATGACTTGCAAATCTTCTGTAGTTCCGATTAAGTTTCGCACGCCTCCACGAAATAGCGGATGATCGTCTGCGAGCAATATTCTCACTTTATTTCCTCCCCACGCAATAACGGCAGCAGCGCCATGACGCGCGTACCGCCCGATTCCATTCTTTCAATTAGGCATTGACCGCCGATCTCTCCCGCTCTCTCGCGAATTGAGGTCAATCCAATGCCCCCATTTACTGATGGCTTTATCGGAATAGGAATGCCCTTCCCGTTATCGATAACTTCGACTTGCAGCTCTTGCGCCGGCGTCAACCGAATATATACATCGCAAGCCTTTGCCTCAGCATGCTTTATCACGTTAACTAAAGACTCTGTTACAATACGATACGCCGCGACCTCCACCGCTGCTGGTAAAGCTGGAAGCTCTTCCAGCACGTGTAGATTCACACGAATTGGATCATGATTCCGTGTAGCTGCCATTTGCGAGGAGGTCTTTAAGATCTCGTCAATACGTGCCTCAATTGAGCCAAGCAGCCCAAATTCATCCAGCGTCGGTGGACGCAAATCGTGTACCATTGTACGGATTTCGTTAACGGTCGTTCGGATGACCTGCCTTAGCTCTCCCAGTAGTTCGATCGCCGTATCCGGTCTTTTTCGAATATACTGCTCAGCAGCCGCTGCGTTAAACGCGAGCGACATCAAACGCGGAGCAAGCTCGTCGTGAAGATTTCTACGGATTTGCCTTCTCTCCTCTTCACGAGCAAGCACTAGACGTTCGCGGGATTCCTGTAAATCTTTGGCCAAAAGTTTCATTCCAGCGGTCATTTTTATATTTTTGGCGATTGGCACGGCTTGACGAAGCAAAACATCCAGCAATCTGCTGTCTTCCGAGCTGAATGCCTCTCCTGGCGAACGACTCGACAACCAGAGCGAACCTAACTCTTCACCGCTGTGAATAAGAGGAAATACGTGCAAATCGTATTTTTTTTCACCGACGGATATCGCCATCGTCTCTTGACCGTTCATTCCGATTGAGATACTGACATGCGGAAGCCGAAGCGCATCTTGAATGCTTCGAGCAACGGCATCTAGCACTTTTTCGGGCGCCATCGGTTTTATCAGACTATCTCCCAACTCGACAAGCACTGCAAACGGATCATCGTGTCTGCCTTTCATCAAGCGATTCACGATACGCTGAAGCCATTGTTTAAGCGGAGCGAAGAGAATAGCGACGATGGAGGTGGCGATCAGGGAGATGATATAGCTTTTCTCCGTACGAAACACGCTGCTTAAATATAGTACAGAAGCAGAATAGACGAGTACAATGGCAAGGGACAACACGCCGTAGACAAGGGTCCGATTGACGAGCGGATCGATATCCCATAAACGATGACGAAGGACGGCAAATGCGAGCGTCAAAGGAATAATGGAGACAAAAATATGTAAAGCGATGGTTAAATACATATAAGATATCGGGCTGAAAGCCGCATCTGAAACAAAAAAGGCACCTATTCCGAAAAAACCAAGAAACGAAATGGTAACGCCATAGACAACCCATTTCGTCTGCTGCTTCTGCTCAGAATTAGAAACCTTCCTATATCGATAAATTTGCGAATAAATCATACTGCCGATGGCAGTTAAATAATACAAAAACCTCGCAGTTGAGGACCATTGTTGCAAATCGATACCGGTATCCGGAAATAGAAAGCTGGCAATCTGTAGTAAGCTAAACGGGATCCAAACGAAGAGTGTCCAGAATGGTGTTAGCTTTCCGCTCGGAAATAATAAGAAAAACAAAAATAACGTTAACCATCCGATCGTACTGATGGCATCCGGCCACCTCTGCAGCGCCTTGCTCCCTTCAGATGCAATATAGACGAGCGAGGGAAACGTAGTACCATACGCAACGAGCGCAAGCATAGCAAGCTTGCCCATCATCTCACGCCTGCTCTTCCAGAGTATGATACCGGCGCCCGTATAAAAGAGAAAGGCAAGACCGCTGTCTATCGCGACCAAAGCCGCTGCATAGGAATCAACCGTTAAACCGTACTTATTCAGAACTTCTATGGTTGTCGGCGGAACTGGAGCCGATCGACCGCATGACTGCAGGATGCATTGATCGCGCAACGTTTCATAATAGCCTGAAATACTGCTTATGAAGAAAATAACAAAAATGGCACTAATCGCAACCATAAGCACCTGCAATAGCCGCTCCATTTGACTACTCAGTTTCATTCTTAAGAGTCTCATCTCTCCTCCTAAATGACCAATGAAAGCTATATGGAAATTATAACCGTTGCCTCTGAATCTGTATATGACTTGCGGCTTGCTTCCCGGATCTACCCATAAATCTTCCTGTCTTTACTAGGTAGGGGTTACTCTCGTTGGCAGGAACAATCATTTGGTACAATTCGTAACAAGGAAGTCAATAAATATTGGAGGTTGGTCAAAATGACTGTAGACAAAGTTGTGAAATCACTCGGATTTTTTTGTTTCATAGCAGGCATTGTTCGAATTGGAATGACACCATCGTCGCTCATCTGGGGAGATGACAGTACGCCGGAAGTAATTTGCGGGTTTATCGCTTGTATCCTGATGGCAATAAGTTCTATCGCACTATATATGGCACAATCTAAGGAGACCGGCGTTTTGGGATTTATTTCTAGTTTGCTTATCATGATCGGTAATTTGCTTGTTGCCTCTAACTTTTACGGTTTGTTTGCATACGGCGAATATGCGAAAAAAGGGCAGCTGTTCGTTGATATCACAGGTGCTTTCTCCGGCATGGGGATGCTGCTTGGAACTATTATCCTAATGATTGTTACTTACAGAGCTAAAGTATTTCCACGTTGGACGGTTATCCTTTTTATTCTCATGCTCATATCGTTCGGTATGCCCGGGCTTGAGAAATGGTTTGCGTTCTTCTGGGGCTTGGTGTATGTAGGAATGGGCTATATGATATGGACAGGAAATTTTTACACTAAGGTGAATACAAAGGAATTAACCGCATAATTACTAGCAAGGTACTCTGGCCGTGAGGTCAGAGTTTTTTTTGCATATTAGGAAGGCTTAACTGTACTGCATGCAAAAAGACTGCCCTTCGGCAGCCTAATCGCATGTTTGAATCACGATTTAAGGTATCTTAACGTTGAGTTCAGCGAGATAATTGGTTGTAGATACTCCTATTGGAGGACCGAATTCGAATTCAACTGACGCTGCATATTTGCCGGTAGAATCACTAATCTGTAAGGAAATTGGCGCATGCCCTTCTGGTACCCATCTCGCAGTAGCCTTGTAACGTCCAATTGGTATTTGATCAATACCCGCTCCATTTGAAACCGGACCTCCGCGTTTCGTTATCGTTTGACCGCTACTACCATCGAGCAGTGGACCGACGGGTGTCAGCGTGATTTCCAGATCGCTCATATCAAACTCCGGCAGCGAATCGTCCGATGATGTAAAATTCGGATACATATAAATCAGTCCATTAAATTTGCTCCAGGTAAAATTGCGGACGGCTCCAGTACTTCCCGAAAACGGAAGATCCTTATCAGCGTCTAAGTGGAAAGTGTAATCCATTTCGTTAAAGGACTTAGTTACATCAGCACCCATATGCCATGATGTAGCTACCTGAGGCAGCTCGATCCGATAGTGTCCTGATTCATCAGTAACCCCAAGAATATTGCTGTCGTAAAGCATTGTGTTATCGGCGAAAACAACAATATCAGAGAGAGGCTGCCCTTTTGCGTCACGCACATACCCTTTAACGACATACGGCTCAGCCACCTCTACCACTGGATCAGGGATTGGAGCAGGGGAAGGCACCGGAGTTGGTGTTGGTGTTGGTGGCTTTGAAGCCTCATCAGCTTCATCAATCCGAACTGTTGCCTCGTTACCATTTCTGGAGTACGACACCTTGTACCCACTGTTTTCCGCTACAAATCTAAGCGGGACTAAGGTGCTCCCATTCACGATTTGAGCAGGGACATCCAAGCTCACGTTTTTTCCATTCACGACTGCGGTGGTACTGTTAATTGTCAATTCAATCGTAAGTCCATCTTTGATTCCGATCGCTTTTTGGGACCCTTCAGTTTCTTTCCACTGAACCACGAAACCAAGCGTTTCAAATAATTTACGGAATGGAACGAGTGTTGAACCATCTTTCAGTACGGTACTGACTTGATCAAACTGAATCTCTTGACCATTAAAAAGCACGTGAATTAACGGACTATCTGGAGTTGGAGCTGGAGTTGGAGTTGGGGTTGGGGTCTGAGGTGTGGGTACAGGTTGCGGTGTCGGGCTTGAAGAGCTAGTACCCTCCCCTGTTGTCATTGGACTTTTATATTTTATCGGTTTGGAAACGACGGTACCTTGCGGAGTCAAGATTTCTAAGACATAATATTGCGTTTCCTTGATCGTGCCGTTATCGCTGGCGTAGAGGTCTAAGTTAAGCTCTCCTTCGAATTCACCCACGGGCTCTTTAATATCCTTACGAAATCCTGGGTTAATGATGATGCTTTCATGTGATGTACCGCTTGACGATGTAACGGTTTTATCCTGCATAATGCCGAGCAGCCACCCCGTTGTTACATGGTTGGTTCTCCATACCCCTTGGTAATTATCCTTGCCATATGCATCCGTGGAACGTAATACGACGGAATTAATAACCGTATTCTGAGCTAGATTCAGCCGCAGCTTGAAGTGACCATCTTTGTTGCCTTCAGGTGTAAAATCAGCTGCACCTACGATATCAGATGACGTATCAAGCAGACTGAACTCCTTAATCTGCACGCCTGCAGGAGGCGTCTCTCCAAAAGCACCGGCGATACTACCGAACCCCAAACAGCCCGCCAGTAAAAATGTGATGGCTGAAGTTTGTTTTCGCTTGTTGAACTTCAATGTCATAGATTCAATTCTCTCCCTTTGTAATTTACTTGTATTTATTCAAATACTTCCAGTAAACGGCTCTTTACGCCTCTGGTCTCGCTTCTGGTTTGGCTGCCAATATCACTCCCGGTTTTGTGGTTTTCATTGCCTCTGCTTTTGCTTCCGGCTTTGCACTAACCGTTGCGGGAACAGCCATTGATGCAAGAATGGCAGCCCCTAAAATCCATTTCAATCCTTTGTTCACATTGATCATCTTTATTACCTCCAACTATTGAGTTTGCTTGCTGGATTTATCATACAACACGTGTAATTCACTTATCTTGAGGCACAGTTGGGAAATGTTTGGGATAAATTCGGGAAATACCTAGGAAGATTTTCGGGAATCATAAATCACTTACCTAATAACCTCGTCTTACAACCTGCTAAATAAAAAAGCGTTCACTCGGTAGAGTAAACGCCTCATTTTTTGGAATCTTTATTAAGCTCACATTCGGCCGGGTGTTACGCTGGAGAGAGTAACCTGGTTGCCTTGAAGGGTGAGCGACGCATTGTAATACCCCCTCCCGCATGCAGAACTGTTGCATCGGCAGTTGTAGGCTCCGGAACAGCCGCAAACATAGAATCTCGTTTTAGTAAATCCCGTATAAATGGTGGAGGTATTTTCAAAGAACGTGTGCGCATGATGCGTAAAAATGCCGAGCACTTTATCCCGGACGCTTGCGGGAATCGCATTGAAGAAATGCCCCGTCTCCTCTGCGCTCAGCACATGTGAGGAGTCCACCGTAATGCCGTTCACACGTAGCGGCCAGTGACAATCGATCAAGTAGTAATAGTTAGCGCTAAGCGATTTTAGTAGGGATATGCTGTCATAACTGAACTTGCCCGGTGCATTATCAAGCCAGACATACTTTACTCTGCTACCCGTTCCTGGAAAATTCGTCATCCCAAGCACCGGATTCAAATATTTCCGGAATTGCTCCCGCGTATCTTCCTCCCAATTACCGATGGATGCCTTGTAGGGAATGCTGGTCCCGAGCGCGCTCGTCACAGCATCCTTGAACGCCTGGTAATCGCTGTCCGCCTGAGTGCCTTTCGACCCATGCTTGTTATCTCCGCCAAAAATAACAAACCTCGTACTGCCGGGACGAACGGCTTTAGGCAGTATGCTTTTAAAAATACTCAGGCTGTTCGAATAGCCGACATGACAGTCACCAATGATCGAAAAATTGACGGTCTGGGCAGCTGTAGTTTTGTGGTTTGGCCAAAGGACCTGACCAGGAAACGAATACAGACGGGGCTTAGACTTGCGGACTTCCCCTGCTCTCATAAATAAATCACCCTTTCGGAGACGCCATAAGCAAAATAATATGGTTATAGACTTCTTTTTTGAGTAAGGCATATAATACAATTTATGAGTTAGTAGTCGAAAGGATGTGTCATACAATTGGCCTCAGCAAGCAGTTCAATTCAGCAAATTCCCTATTATAAGAACTATTGGGTATCCCGGATGTTATCCTCAATTGCCTTTCAGATGCTGTCTGTAGCAATCGGTTGGCAAATGTATGAGTTGACCCATGATGCCTTCAGTCTCGGTCTTGTTGGACTAGCCCAATTTCTCCCCATGGTTCTGTTGACCTTGGTCGTTGGGCATTTCGCAGACCGCTATGACCGGCGATATATTGTTTTTCTCTGCCAAATCGTAGAGGGCCTTATCGCCTTACTGCTTTTATCAGGTAGTCTTACAAATTCGTTAGGTCAGCATCATATCTTACTAATGGCAGCCGTTCTAGGAGCCTGCCGCGCATTCGAAGGTCCTTCCTCCTCAGCTTTATTGCCTCAATTAGTACCAAAGGAATTCCTTCAACAAGCGATATCCTGGAACACCTCGGTCGGACAATTATCGCAGATACTTGGACCATCGATGGGGGGATTACTTTATTGGGCAGGCTCATCTTTCGTTTATACGGCTGCGTCGCTAGCCCTTTTAACCGCGGGTGTCCTAACCTTCTTCATCCGTTCAACGCCTATAGTGCGCAAATCCGAGCCGGTATCTCTACGTTCCCTCTTCTCTGGCATCATGTTTGTTTACCGCCAACCGATCATCCTTGGGACGATATCACTTGACCTTTTTGCTGTACTGTTGGGTGGTGCAACCGCTTTATTACCAATATTTTCACAGGATATTCTACATACGGGACCATGGGGACTAGGATTAATGAGGACCTCACCAGCCATCGGTGCTTTGTTAATGTCGATAGTCTTGGTCTATTATCCACTGAAGAAAGCTGTTGGCTACATTCTGTTTGCAGCCCTCGCCGTCTTTGGATTAGCGACTATGCTTTTCGCCGTTTCGAGCCATTTATTCATTTCCCTTGTGGCGTTATTCTTCATCGGTGCTTCAGATGTGATTAGCGTCATAATTCGGTCATCTCTCGTACAACTACAAACTCCGGATGAAATGCGGGGGCGGGTCAATGCCGTTAACTCCCTTTTTATCGGTACTTCTAATCAGTTGGGAGAGTTTGAGTCGGGGACTTTAGCCGGATTTATTGGAGCAGTTCCAGCCGTATTCGTCGGTGGTCTCGGTACGATTGCAATCGCTGGTCTCTGGATGTTTCTATTCCCATCACTTCGAAAAATGCGGACTTTATCCGAGCCGTCGTAAATGTTTCAATTCGCTTCTACTGCCAGAAATAGAGTATAGTAGGAGTAGTTGAAAATATATTCCAGGAGGCTATAACCATGTCACAAGACATTTGGATTAACTTGCCGGTCAAAGATGTTAAGAGGTCAACCGCCTTTTTTAATGAGATTGGATTCCAAGCAGTGAGTATGGGGAACGAGAGAGCCAAGCTTTCTGTAGGCCAAACAACGATATTGCTGTTCCCGGATGGAGTTTTTGAGCAATTTACAGGTTCAAAAGTCGCAGATACTTCCCAAAACGCAGAAGTCATATTTTCTATTGGCGCTAACAGCAGAGAAGAAGTAGATGCCTTTATTCAAAAAGTAGAGTTTGCCGGAGGAAGTATCTTTGGGAAGCCAAGTGAAACGGACGGTTGGATGTACGGCGCAGGCTTTGCCGACTTGGACGGTCACCGCTGGAACCTGTTGTACATGGATGAGAGCAAAATGCCTAAACGCTAATAGGAAACACCGGTCACCTGATTAAGGTCACCGGTGTTTTTTGTCTCTTTTAATCTAGTACCGCCGACATATGTGCTTTCGTTACGGACCAGTGGGAGGTAGCCCAGTACTTGGCTTTATCCTTGATATAGATCATTTGCGGTGATTCATGTTTCACGCTCAGATCGTCAGCGATCTGGTTGGATACCGGACGGGATTCAATCACTTTAACAAGTGTGTAATCGATATCCGGGTTCGGATTATTTGTTAAATACTCTTCGTATTCCTTTAACGCATTCGCGCTAACGGGGCAAGTCGTACTATGCTTTAAAATAACTTGTCCGCGTTCAGATGATTTCATAAATAATTCATTCCATTCTTCCAGTGTAGATATTTCTCTCCAAACCATAGAAAGTCATCTCCTCTTATAAAAAAGAAATAATTACTTTTGTTGCAGTACTTGCAGCATTGCCGCTACAACGCCGTTATGATTAGATAAGTGTGCCGCGGTTGTAAGAACAAGCTCTCCGAAATTTTCAGCCTTTTTAAAGTTTTCAGGTACTGACTCTTCTAATCTGTCTTTCGTGGAATTATAGAGATGCTCGCGTTGTTGTTTCAATAATTCAATCATTGTATCCCAGTCAGGCATCTGTTTTTGTTGATCTTGACTCCAATCGATTGCCTTTGTTCCATAGTCGAACAGGTCATAGTAGAGATCAGGCACGACTTTGAGCGTTGGCTGTTGGGCAAGTGCAAATACATGAAATTCAGTAACTCGAAGCACATGGCCTAAATGCCAATAAAGGCTTGTGTTGAAACCATCTGGGATGGTTTTCCTTTGATCTTCAGGACATTTAGCTAGCAATTTCAAAAAATTGTCATGCTCAACATTATAAAGGTGAAATACAAATTCTTTTCTCATATATAGTCTCTCCCTTAAGTTAGCATTTTTATTAACAGTAATATTTTTTCACAGTTTCGATTACACTACTTCATGACCTTCCTTATTTACTCACTTGCGACGCTGAGCCTCACCACCTTTTCGAAATTTAACTTACTAGTAGATAAGTTTTACATGATAATAAAACCGCCTTTTATGATTTAACTAGACGGTTAATTTGTGTCTGAACGAGCGATAACACATCTTTGCCTAATGCTCGCTTATATTGCAAAGCACCTTTTAAACATGACAGTACAGTATAGACTACAGCTTCAATATCTTTGGATTGGTTTGCTGGTTTAGTTCCTTGTTCATCCGTTAAAATAGTTGTTATTACCTTAATTTCAAATTCACTTAATTCCTGTACCTTTACTCGTATAACGTCTGGCAAGGATGCAAAATCAGATTGTAGAGAAGAAATAGGACATATTTCGTCGCTGGACAAGGGTGCGTACTGTCTTTCAAAATATAGCGTCAACTTCTCTTCGACAGTCATTACAGAGCTCTTAATCAGCTTCAAGAACTGTTCCAAATTCTCTTGCACCTTCCCCATTAGGGCTAAGCCTAAATCCTCCTTCTTTTCAAAATGATAATGAATGCTTGCCTTAGTTACGCCTAGTTGCTTGGATAAATCGTCGTAACTGATGGCAACATAACCTTTTTCTCGAATAAGCTGCAGCGCCAGGTCAACAATTTGTGTTTTTCTGTTCTTCATATCTGTATATTACTTACTAGTAGGTAAAAAGTCAAGCAGGAAAAAGCTGTTTATCAGCTCAACTCCTCCTCCGCAATGTATACTATCTTAACTCGGAGGCTGATATCCTCCAAATATTAATAATGAGACTCTCCTCGCTACTTCCTCTTGATTCATTGAAACGTTGCCAGAAGCCCATTGAAGTGCACCTTCATTTATCATGTTAGCAAAAACAGGCACATAAAAGGTCTTTTCGATTTCTGTTTGCGTGTTTCCTAAGCTTTTCATCAAATAAATCTTCAACTCATTTAACATTTTTTCTTTCAATTGTGGTACGACCAAACCAATATAGCTGCTGCGGCATTTTATTTTCGGTTGTTGATAAAAATAGCATGCACCTAAAACGAGCTGTTTTATGCTCTCCTGATTGAATTTCACAGTACCTGATGTATATTCCACAATAGCAGCTGAAGCGGAGTCTCCAAGCATGTAGTCCAATAACTCGTACTTATCATTGAAATGCGCATAGAATGTAGCACGATTCACCTGTGCTCTTTGGGAAATATCCGCTATTCTTATTTTTTCGAAATCCTTTTCAGAAACTAACTGCAAAAAAGCGTTGATTAGTGACTGCTTAGTTTGTGTATTTCGTACATTCAATACTTTAGTCCCCATTTTCATCATGATGACGATCTGTCCGACTGTTTTGTTCGACACAAAGGAGTCGATACTGATTGACACTGGTATGCCTGGATCTGCCCCGGGAATCCTTGAGCTTATCCAGCGAGCGGGCATTAGACAACGACTAAGCACCATCCTTTTAACCCATCAAGATATTGATCATATCGGAGGCCTCCCAACCTTTAAAGCGGATATTCCGGGGCTTCTAGTTTATGCACATGAAAAGGATCAGGCAGTTATAAATGGGAAGCAGCCGATGCTAAAAGTACAACTGGAAAGACTAGCCGGTCTGTTGGCTACACTTCCAAAGAAGACGCAAAGCGATTTTAATGCAGCTTTCGTTAAGCCAACGAGTGCAAATGTTAATCGTATAAAGGTAGACGGAGAAACACTGCCATTTGCTGGTGGGATCAAAGTGATTCACACGCCAGGCCATACACCTGGGCATGTCTGTTTCTATCATCTGCCCAGTAAGACGTTAGTCGCGGGAGATGCTATGGTGATCGAAAATGGAGAACTCAAAGGCCCCGTTGAAGCCTTAACACCGGATTTGAGAACTGCGCTTCAATCATTGAAGAAGTTCAAGATGTATGACATTGAAAATGTCATCTGCTACCATGGTGGGCGATTACGCGGCAATATCAGAGAGAGGATTGCTGCTTTGACGGACAGGATATAGAAAAGAATCAGGCAGCCGCTTATTGTCGGATACACATAAATATGAAAAAAAAGCATTCTAATCTTCTCTTTTTTGGCTTTGAATCTTTGTGTAAAGTTGGTATAGATTCATATCTGATTTTTCATGATTTTTCATTTCGGACAAGGGAAAGGGGCTTTCAGATTGCTGGGGATATTCGGAATATCGGGTCTTTCTTTTTTGCTTGTAGCGTTATTTACACCACTTCTCATTTGGGGGCTTCGAACCTTGAAGCTTACTCAACCCATTCGCTCTCAGCTTCCTCCTGACCATCAAGCTAAGCAAGGGACACCGCTGATGGCTGGCCTCATTTTGCTTATCGGTGTGGCAACTTCCTTACAATTTCACCCTGCACCATTGATGCTTTTTTTGAGCGTTACATTTCTCTTATTCAGTTCAGTCGGGTTTATGGATGACTTCAAAAAGGCAGCGAAGCAAGATCCATCGGGCATTTCGGGACGGACAAAATTAGTGTTTCAATTCGCATTTACCGGAATTTTACTGGTCACTTTGTTCAATTCCTTTAATCTGACAAGCGAAATATCTTTGTTCAGTGGTTACCAACTGCACTTGCCCGTTTATGCGTACATAATTATCATGTCATTTTTTGTGGTTGGATCTGCAAATGCTATTAACTTTACTGACGGTTTAGACGGGCTATTGATTAATGTTGCAATACCCACTTATTTTTTCTTTTTTCTAATCTCAAACAAACAGGAAGTACAAATATTTTCCCTCGTCATGATAAGCTGTCTGCTTGGATTATTTTTCTATAATATTTACCCGGCCAAAGCGTTTATGGGGGATACAGGATCGCTTGCTATTGGAGGCTCCCTCTCCTTCTTAGCAATAATTGAAAAGGTAGAGTTATTAATTCCAATCCTGTTTTCGGTTTATCTAGCTGAACAATTCTCAGTCATCTTGCAAGTCTGGTACTATAAACGCACGAAATTGCGACTATTTAAAATGGCACCTATTCATTATCATTTCAGTTTGAAATATGGCTGGAGCGAGAATAAGATCGTCATGATATTTGGGTTCATTTCTTGGATGTCTGCTCTTATCTGTTGGTTTATTTGGAAATATGCACTATAAATGTTTAAACGCTACTGACATACTGTTGTCAGTAGCGTTTTTATATAATCGGAATAAGTAACCGAAAGGAGTGGAAGATAGATGCGAAGTCTTTTAACACAAAAAGATGTGATGCAGTTTTGTATCATTTATTATAGGAAGGGTGGTATTTCATGAATTTTGCTTCTGTACGCATCATTACCGACGACGTGGATCGTCTTGTTGAGTTCTATGAGAAAGTTTTGGGTGTCTCTGCGGAGCGCCCCGCACCTGTCTTTGCCGAATTTGTTATGCCATCATGCACACTGGCGATCGGCCACTCCCAGACAGTGCAACTGTTCGGCACTGGTTCCGCCGTGGCGGCCGACAATCGCACCATCATCCTCGAGTTTCACGTCCACAATGTCGATGCCGAATACGAACGCTTGAAGCCGTTTGTCGTCGAGTGGGTAAAAGAACCAACCACGATGCCATGGGGGAACCGTGCTGTGCTGTTTCGCGATCCCGACGGTAACCTGATTAATCTCTTCACACCGGTGACCGAGGATGCGATCAAACGGTTCAGCGGTAGGCTTTGACGAACAGTTAAAGTTGAATGAGGTGAAATTTCGTAGTTAGTTATTTTACTGACAGCTTTATAGTAAGAGACCATAACATCGAGCTATGGTCTCTTTTTTTGTCTAACTTCTTCTTTATTTATGATCGAAGAATATATAAACCTTTAGAGTAGACTTAGCTATCATCCTACATTAATCATATGTTTGATCATTGACTAGTCCCCTAATAAAAGTTTCAAAATCTTTCGCCAGAAACGTAATATGATAATTACCCTCTTGATCTACGTGCACTACTTCCGGCTCTCCGTCTTTGCCGCACTTTCGATAATCAAGCATGATTACATCGTGACCAGCAGACGGACAATCGCAAATTACTATGCCAATAGCTGGATATTGCCATTCATCAATCATAAATTGACTCCCGAGATTTCCGCATAACGAGTAGTTTTTGGTTCGACCGATACCCATAATACCTGTAATTGCAATGTGGTCTTCCGCCCATGATGTAGGACTCGTAGTGGGAAAACAAGTATTTTTCGGTATTCCACCATTCTGTAATTTCATTAGACTTACATAAGAAGTCGGTAATTTGTAATTCAATTCGTTTTCAATTGATTTAATAAGTTCGTCTGATGGATAATCTTCCACATAGGCTTTTAATGCATAGTCACTTTTCTCCCAAAAGTCGGCAAGATTAAAATTCATAAAATATTCCATGGCAAGGTATACCCCCAGTTTTTGAGAACCTAAGTTAATTTAATAACCAGCTGCCTAAATGCTTCACAATTTAACAAGTATTCATCCTCTAATCCAATTTCCTAATCAAATAAGAACCAAACTAAAAGCAACACAAAAACCAACAGCAAATGAAAAAGTGGAATGGCCGAAATGAGTAACATTCCTTGCTTTCGCTTGACGATCGCGAGAATCAAACACACCAAATACGTAATCAAATACAGGCTGGACACGATTACAAATGCGTATACGACAAATAATAACAGGGCGCTATCGCCTTCCGACCGAACCCCAGCTATCTGCATGATGTTTGCAATCATCAAGAAAGGATAAGGCAGCAATGCAAGTCCGCCTATGACAAGGAATATGATGCTTAACGCTTTTTTGTTCATAATGATGCTCCTCTCTTCCCTTTCCCTATCACGATTTCAACCTCGCTTCATCCTTTTATTCCAAAAATTATCATATCACAGCACAACACAATGAAATGAGAAAACTGTCAAAGCCAGAGAGCGTTTATACCACTTTAGGTAACGAAAAGTTGGGATATTCTCACTTATATAATATATTCGTAAAATGAAGCAGGACTTTTGGCCCAAAGCTAGTAATTATAAGAATATTATTATTACTTTAGAGGGTGTAAAATGGATTTTTTGTCGTTTATTGACTTAACTTTGTTTTTACTTTTGTTTGCATTATTTGTCTATGTATTTGCTTCCGTTACAATCACGATTTTGCACAAAGTTTATTTAACATTCCATTTTTGTATGATGTTCTGGCCTATCTGCCAATTTGCCATTAGAGCGGTGGACACTCCCAAAGTTCAATTATTTTATTTAAAACTATCTTTTATCGACATGTGCTTGATTGCCGTCGGTTGGCTTCTTTTCACTATATTTCTCACTGGACATGCACAATTTCTGAGAAAAAAAATATCAATATTGCTTTTTGTTCCGGCTCTATTCGTAGCAATCTGCGTCATAGCCAATCCAAATGGTAAGTTCGTTCTACCTTTGCAAGGTAATTACATCCACAGGTCTTATGGACCCCTTTTTTGGTATCTCATTACGGTCTTAATTGGCTATATTGCCGTTTCGTTATATCTTATGAGTCGAGCATTACTATCCGACAAGGCGCCACGTATCAAAACGCAGGTCAAGCACGTGTTTAAAGGAATTACGGTAATGACCGTTTTCATATTATTAGATATTTTCTTTAATGTTGTCCTTAATTTACCTTTACCCGCCATTCCAGGGTTGACATCATTAGGCATATTACTTTCTGTCATTTTCTTTGTTATAGCCATTCATCGCGATAAAGCATTTGATATTGTGAAAATAGCTCATCAAGATATTATAGACACAATAGATCATGGGATTCTGGTACTCGATGATAATGAAGTAGTTGTGGAAATAAATCGCTCTCTACTTCCTCATATTGACTTCCGTATAGGATCCCATTTTGATATGGCCAACCTTCTCTCTAAAGGGCAATCTAGGAGCAATATTCACTTGTTCCTTCAAACGTATCAAAAGCACCCTTTGAAGAGAACGCAGATCGAAATGAAGTTCCATAATGGAAAACATGTCAATATACAAACGGCACCTATCAGCGTTGATAATGAAATAGTGGGACGAGTTATCACATTTCAAGATGTGAGTGAACTTTATCGTCTTATTCATGAAACGAATTTTCAGAACGAAATCCTGCTAGAACGCAACCAATCATTAATTATCAAACAAGATGAACTCTCTCTAACAAACCGGAAACTCGAAAAGATGGCCATAACGGATGGTCTGACAGGTATTTATAATCGCCTTTACCTGACACAAAAGTTAGAGAAAGAAGTAGTGAATAATATCAAACACCAAATCCCGTTCTCAGTAATTTTATTAGATATCGACTATTTTAAGTTCATCAACGACAGTTACGGCCATTTAGTCGGTGATCAAATGATAATTAGCACAGTGACAGCAATCCAACAAACCCTACGGCAAACGGATATTTTGGCTCGTTATGGCGGGGAGGAATTTATCATCTATTTACCGCGAACGGGTCAATTACAGGCAAATCTCTTAGCTGAGCGAGTCAAATCCACCGTTGAATCCAATAAGATGATCGTTAAAAATTCACCTCAATCTTTATCGATTACAATCAGTATTGGATTACTAACGATAAATAATTTCACTATGGAAAGTCTAAGAAGTCCTCATACATATTTAAACGAATTGCTTGAATCTGTAGATAAAGCTTTGTATAAAGCAAAAGAAGAAGGCCGAAATCGGATCGTCAGTGTTGTAAGATAAAAAAAGATTGAACTAACGTTCACCTATTAGTTCAATCTTTTTTTGCTTTCATATCATTCCTCTCCAAGCTCGTGCACGTTCTTTCATTTCCTCTACAAAAGATCGCTTATAGTTCTAATACCCAAGTAAGGTGTAAAACTTATCTCATTATTTCTTACAATTGAATAAATGGATACAATCTTTAAAGCGACTTTTTCTCGAATCGTTAATCAGCGGGCTTTCCATGTGCTACAAGTCCGTTTTTATTAACCAATAATCATTAGCATCCCATTTAATAATCTTTATAGATACACCAACAGTTTGGCGGCAAATATGTTTTAACGTGCAAAAAACCAGCAAACAAAAGTTTGCTGGTTTCTTCTCTATCCCGTCATGATCCGTTCGACTGGATAACGATATTTGGGGTCGTCTTGCTTGCCCCGAAGAAAGAAGAAGCAAGTGGTTAAGCCAATTCTTCCGAGAAACATGAGCACCATAAGGAGACATTGAGAGAACATGCCAAGATCCGGCGTAACGCCAAGAGATAAGCCCACAGTACCAAAGGCAGAGCATACCTCCAATATAATCGCGATTAGCGGCAGTTCATGATTCACATTGCAGATGGCAATAACCGATATCACGCATAGTACAGTGGCGAGAAGAAAAATGGCGAGTGCTTTCAGAATATCTTCCTGATGCACCTCTCTTCGGAATAACTTAATGGAGCGATAGCCTCTCGAGAACTGATAAATGAAAAGCATATTTAAAGCAAACGTTGTGGTACGGATTCCTCCGCCTACGGAATTGGGAGAACCGCCGATAAACATATATAAACTCATTAAGAGAAGTGTTGGTACGGATAAATGATTAATGTCCATCGTTGTAAGCCCTGCGCTTCTCGTTGTTGCAGTTTGGAAAAAAGCATAGAAAAACCTTTCCATCAAAGGCATGTCTTTTAAAAAATGATCGCTCTCAAATAGCAGCATAAGGATCGTCCCGAGCACAAGAAGAAATCCATAAGTAACTGTCGTTATTTTTGTAAAAAGCGAAAAGCGAAAGATCTCTTTAGACCTTGTTCTAAGATGGGTGATAAACGCCTTTCCTTCAATTAACACGGGAAAACCAATAGCTCCGAAAATGATCAATGCAACTGTAAGCAGCTGTACAAAGTAATCGTTCGCATACGGAATCAGCGATTGTCCGGTAATATCCATACCGGCATTCGTCGTTGCACTGACTGAGGCAAATAAGCCCTGAAGAAACGCATCCTGCCATCGATCATAATACGCTAAGAATCGGATCCCGAAAATAAGTCCCCCAATAAGCTCTGTAAGAAGGGTAATCACTAATATTTCTCTCATCATATGTACGAGACCTGACATTTCAAACCGATTATTATCTGCCATGATGAGACGGCGCTGGCTTAATCCGATTCGTCGGTCAAACAGGAGCCAAAAAAAAGTGCTCATCGCCATAATACCGATTCCCCCAAATTGCAAAACCAGCATGATGACAAAATAACCGAAGACGCTGTAAGTTTCTGCAACATTAAATACGGCAAGTCCCGTATCGCTTGCAACACTTACTGCGGTAAAGACTGTTTGGAAGAAAGAAACATGAACGCCAGGCTTTTGTACAGCAGGGATACTAAATAATACAATGGAAATTATCATGGCCAAAAAATAATAACCAGTAATCACTTGGGCGGGTGATCGTTTTTCTATCCAATTTCTTAATCTGGACCGTCCGGAGCGCATGTTCCTCCTCCTTAATCACTTGTTGACGCAGAATAGTACTACCATTTTTTGCCCAAATATCATAGGTATTATTCTTCTCATCAACAATTAACCGCGGCGTCTGCTCCCTTATCGTGATAAATGCATCATCAGCCCACATTCATGCTAAAGTGTTCTATCTGCAAAGTCCATAAAGCACTTCCAGTCATAGCGAGTAATGTCGTGTTTTCCTTCTCTGAGATGATAGCCCACTCTCTCGCTGCACACAGGTGAATTCACAGGCGGCATCTGGTCAGTATCTAAAGCGCTGAATCCATAAAGCGTATAGACCGGTTGGGCCAGAAGTAAACCTAAAAACTCGGATTCAGGATCAGCCCAATTGTCTTCTGAAGCACTGGCTACATAGAGATGACGGGGGGCAATGAGCGACAGTAATAGATGCTGATCTATCGGCAGTTCATCTTCCCGTTCATTAAACTTCTTATAGTTATCGTTAAACCAATGCGGATTTCCACGGTTAATGTTCAAGAGCCTCTCTCCTGTCTTGCCTCGCGAAATGGCTGCTCCCGAACAGCCGGAATCATTGCTGACAACTAAGGCGAATCGCTCATCCAACGCACCCGCCCACAAGCAGGCTTTACCGCTTCTGGAATAACCGACAATGGCTACCCGCTCTGAATCAATACGGGAATCCGTCTCCAAATAGTCCATGACACGGCTCGAGCCCCATGCCCATGCGGACATAGCTCCCCAGGCATCCGGCGATCGTGAATGATCTGGCGAATCGAATACACCGTGGACCCCATTCTGATAGCCTTCATCATAAAAATCCGGGTCCAAATCTTCCACATGGTAGGAAACAGCCGCATAACCTCGGGAAACAATATCCTTCACCGGCCAATAAGCCGAACATTCCTCTACTTCCACTTCTGACACACGTTGACCTTTGATTGCCGCGTAGATAAAAGCAGGTACCCTTGACTCGGTTACTGGGATATAGAGCTGTAAACGAATAAGTCCTTCGCCGCCTAGCCCTTTAAATTTGATATCGATCTGTTTATGTACAACTGTTCCCTGCATAACCAGCCTTTCCATCACGACATGAAATCGTAAGGAATCGGGACGGCCAACCGGCTCTCTTCCATACACATATTCACGATATAATTCGATAATTTCAGGACGTCTGAAACTTCTCCAATCTTCAACAGTCTTAACACGACGGCCATTGCTGCTTTCAAAAAGCTCTGGCAGTGATCTTTTTCTCTCCTCCATCCGATTCCTCCCCCTCGTATTTATTTCTTCGCTTCAGCAGTTAAAATCTTGATTTAACCTTATTACGGATCCACTTCGTATGAATTAGGGGGCTATTTCATTTTTATAGGTTATTAATTCCATCTTTTTCTAAGTGTGATTGCAGGTGACGTAATCGAAGGTTTATTGGGAGTGAAAGAACAAGGTTACGAATTAGGCTCTGCCGCGGCAAATCCTCGTTTTTAGAGAAAGTCGTAGGAAGTCGTTCATGTTTCCTCCTCTTTCCTTGCAACAGTGTCTAACAAGATAAATGAGTAATGTTAGCAAACTCAAATAATTTAAATTCTTTACCAACACAACTAATTCTAGTTATAGAGCATTCTGCAATCAAATTGCTTTGTTCATTTATAAAATTGGAGTGTGTATGATTAAGCTCATCTTGAGAGAATTCATTTAACAAAAAGTCTGTTATCAATCCGCCGTGAGTAACAATAACGATACTTTCACATGGAAATTCAACTGATAATTCTATTAAGCATGAAGATAATCGTTCGCCTGCTCTCCTTGCAGAATCTCCGATAGGTGGCAAAAAGTCTCTTTCCCTCGTACATTGGTTCCACATATCTACAAATTCTTCAAAGGTTTGTCCTGGCAGGTCCCCCCAATTAGCACGCTCTCGTAAGCGAATATCCTCGACAAATGGTATTTTGGCTGCCTTTCCGATAATCTGAGCTGTTTGTTTTGCTCTTTTTAGCGGACTGCTGAATATTCTTGATATGGGAAATTTATTTAGATATCTTGCTGTAACATGCGCTTGCTCTAAACCTTCAACTGAGATGGAGACATCACCAGCATCCTTTTCTTTAATCGCGTGTCTAACAAGGTAAAAATCAGTGCTCATTTTATCACTCCACCAGGGACCATTTTGATGTCAGTCTAATTAGTCAATTATCTAATTAGATTATAAAACAATTCTAGATCATCAAAAAGATACAAAGGGTTTATTTTGCCCGTTAATTCAAAAAACGGCAGCCATTTGCTGGCTGCCTACTTCTTTTGATAATTAATCCATATATTGCTCGTCTGACTCATTTAAAGCTGCAAACAAAATTTTCTCTGCGACCATTTCAGGAGTATCTTTTGGAGAAGAAGAACCTTGTTGTTGCTGCTCATGAGCCCCTAGAGCGTTCTTGCCAAAATCCGTTGCGGTTGAGCGCGGATAAACGGTTATTAGACGGATATGATCTGAGGCTAACTCATCTCGTGCTGTATCGGAAATCATGTTCAAAGCAGCTTTGGTTGCAGCATAAGCACCCAATCCAGCAATATGCATCTTGGATACCACAGAGCTTATATTGATGATCATACCTCCCCCTTGCCTTCGCATGACAGGGATCGCAGATTGCATAGCTGCTATCGGTCCTAGTACATTGAGTTCGAAGATCTTGCGGAAGTCATCAGGATTTAGGTCAGCAACCTTGCCAACTGCAGCTTGTCCTACGTTATTGATGACCACATCCAGGCGGCCAAAGTGGAGCACCGTTTCCTCGATGGCTCGTTGTACTTGCCTGGGATCACTCACGTCAGCAGGCATAGCGACAGCATCAATACCCTGGTTCTGTAATTCCTTGGCGAGATGATTTAGTACATCGGCAGATCGGGCTACTAGTGCTAATTTAGCACCGGCAGCAGCAAATTGTCTTACTGTGCCTAAGCCGATACCAGCAGATGCTCCAGTTATAAAAACGACCTTGTTACGAATTTCCATAATAAATATTCCTTTCTTGTAGGAGATTAGCCTAACCGCTTCTGTGAAGAAACCGATCCAGCAGTCCTGAAAATGAAATCAATGCATGATATCAGCAAGCTTCAAAGTGCTTTGCTCTTTTCATCTCTAATGTTACAGTTGAAGAACTTGATACGGAAGTTCAAATAAGTTAGCATGGTATCAACTATTGGTTTATGCAAAAGGGGTCATAGAATGCTAGAACAATTGAATACATTTATTCAGGTCGTAGAGTCCGGTAGCTTTTCAAAAGCAGCTGAAAAACTTTTTATTTCTCCTACCGCTGTGATGAAGCAAATGAATCTATTGGAAAAACATGTAGGCATGCCTCTTTTGATCCGCACTAATCATGGAATTGAACTGACCAAAGCGGGAAAATCCTTTATCAAGGATGCGACATTTATGGTGCAGTATTTCGAAGAAGCTTTGCTGCGAATGCGTCAATTCGTACAAGCAAATCAACTTGTAATTCGCGTGGGAACCTCTATGCTTAATCCCTGCAAGGTTTTGCTGGATATGTGGAATGAAGTCAGCAACCAATTCCCGCAATTCAAAATCAATATCGTGCATTTTGAGGATGATTCACATACACTCCCAACCACTTATCGTACTATCGGCAAAAACTATGATTTCATCGTAGGGCCTATCCATACAGAGAATTTAAAGGAATATTTCCAAGTACTTGAGTTGGGAACTAATCGTTTTTGCTTTGCTTTATCTCGAAACCATCGGCTGGCTTCTAAAAAAACAATATCTGTGAATGATTTGTATGGAGAGGAATTGGCTGTAGTAAATGGTGGAGGTAGCGCAGTAATTGATGAAATTCGTGATTTTATGATAAAGAATCACCCTAAAATCCGAATTAAAGATATTCCGCGTCTATATGATATTGATATTTTTAATCGATGTGAGGAAAGTGGTGTTGTCTTACTAACTTTAGATGTATGGGCAGATATTCATCCGTCCCTAGTAACAATTCCTAGCGACTTGGACTTCGCAATCCCCTATGGCTTGATGTATCCCTTATATCCTTCTGAGGATGCCAATCAGTTTTTAGAAATCATTAAGGAAATACGATCTCAGCAGAATTAACCGGTACATAGTCTACCACATTGTCTGTAAGTCCAATAGATGAAAAAAGACTGCCGAATGGCAGCCTTAGTAAGAGGTACACTTGCGCAGAGCTTCTCCAATGACAATGAATTGGGCTATAGCGGAGACTCCCTCTTTTCAAATCTCACTTAAATCCGTTTCTTCTTTGGAACAGTTGTTGTCAAATAATCTTCATCTTTCAATATCTTCGCAATATATAAAATCTGCCCCATGTGTTCCGAGAAATGAGTTGCACTCTGAATAAAAATCTCTAAGTTGGTTTGTTCACGATTACCTGTTTTTTGAGTTTGCAATAATCCTTCGTTATCCATTGCCATTAATGTCTCTTTAACTTCATGAAATGAAGTCTTAATATTCTCGATTAAATCATTTTTCGATATAAAATGCACTTCAAACTCCCCATCACGGTCTCTCGTGAACGGTATCTTATTCATTCCTTTGCCAATACGATCGTTTATATTGCCGCTAATGTGAACGATTAAATTCGAAATACTATTACTTGACTCGTTAGGACGCCAATTTACTTGTTCATCGTTTAGCTGCTCCAAAACCAAAACGATCCTTCGCTCAATGACCTCAAATCTGTCATTTAACATGTTTTTTATCTCTTTCATATAAACACCTCATTTGAGATTATAGTAAGATACACTTCTTAAATGTTCACATATGACATATTGGCCTTAGTATAACGTTCACCAGCAGTGATGCCTATTGGCGCGACTTCATTAATCTGCCTTAACTCATCTTGTGTTAGTACAATATCTGCGGCAGCAGCGTTTTCCTCCAGGTATGAAATCCGACGAGTTCCGGGAATCGGGACACACCCCTGAGCGATCGTCCAAGCCAATGCCAACTGTGAGGGTTTGACCCCTCTTGCATCAGCAATCTGAGTTAAAGCTTCAACGATACGCATATTAGATGCCAGGTTTTCGCCGCTAAGTCGAGGATCCGTTTTGCGAAAGTCCGTTTGATGAAGTTGGTCCGTCTATTAAAAGGTAGGATTACATATCAATTCACAAGTACTAATACTTTTGTTATGTTGAAATGCTCATCTCTACTATACATTGAAACTAGCAATCATTCATAATACAGATATGAGATGTTGTGCATCTAATAAAATGATAGCTAGAATTTCATCATCCCGTATTTTGTTATAAAGGTAAAAATAATGTGCCAAGCATCGTAATTACAGCGAGTACTAAGACCCCCCAATAGACACTGTGAAGAGCAATTGTCAAACCGCCGGGATTTGATGCGTTTTCGAAGAGTCTAATACTTGGTTAATCGAATTTATCGAAACGGCATTTCCCAACGGATTATCAGAGCTTAATACAAATCTTTTAAATCTAAAGTTCAATATTCCACCTAACAAAGCAGCGCCGACTGAGCTACCTAATAGACGCATGAACATATTCGAAGCAGTAGTGAATCCTCCCATTTCACCGACAATGCTAGGCATAGCGGTTGAAATAATCGTCATTTCAATCGCAGCCATAAACATGGATATAACTATAGTCATTTGCAAGCTTATTAAGGCTTGATTTTTGAGCCTGTGAGCTGCTCGCTAAGCTGCCATAGGCGGCCAGCGGCAACAGGATCGATGGCGCGTGGTCGTACGCCAAATCTTTCCATTGATTCATCGGTCGGTAACAAAGGGGCAATCTCGCAATTCACACAATAAACGCCTCCCAAGCCATCCAATTGAGGACTAGTCGCACACCATACGCTTGTTGCCGCACCCTGCTGTGGCGTCTTCCTATCTGCACCCTCAGGATCGATAATTGGCTTACCGTTTTCATCAAAAAGTTTAACAGCATCCAATTCCGTCTGTGACAAATGTCTCTGCAAATCCGTTGCAATGCCACCTGGATGGACCGAGAAAGCTCGTACGCCATGACGTTGCCCAATCGAGTCTAGTGCCACAGCGAACAAAGCGTTTGCGCTTTTTGCCTGACCATAAGCAGCCCAAGGATGGTATTCCCGATGTTCGAAATGAGGATCATCAAAGTCAACTTCACCTCTGATATAGCCATAAGAAGATAGGGCTACAACACGCGCTCCTTCCGCGCGAACCAGCGCCGGCCAAAGACGTACGGTCAGCTGAAAATGTCCAAGATGATTAGCTGCAAACTGGGATTCATAGCCGCGTTCGTCACGAGCTAGCGGCGCAGCCATGACGCCAGCATTGTTGACAAGAATGTGCAGCTTGTCAAAATGTCTAAGGAAACGATCTGCAAAAGCATCGATGGATGCGGGGTGAAGCAAATCCATGACCTCTATAAGGACATCCGGCATTTCAGCGAGAGCAGCCTTAGCCTTATTTATATCTCGAGCGGGCACGATAACTTTGGCCCCTGCGGAGTGGAATGCACGAACGGTTTCTAACCCGATGCCGGAATAGCCTCCAGTAACCACAATGATTTTACCAGTTAAATCGATCCCTTGGATGACCTCGGCTGCTGTTGATGTTGCTCCAAAACCGGAGCTAATAGGAGTTTGCTTCGTTGCCATAAGGATATCTCCTCCGTTTGTTGTTTTAGCATGAAAGCCTTGGCTTCAGCTTCTACATTATGCAACGGATTTAGGACCGATCGGTATAACATTCATCTCAATTGATTGCCTATTCCTATCACATCCATTGCAGTTGAAAGTGACTGTATATTATGATTGGAACAACTATCGGGTATGTTAAGGAGGATGAGATTATGGATCGCCAACTCGAACTGCGTGAACATATTGTTAATCTTATAGAACGTCATTCACGACAAAATAACGGCTCGCACCCCACTTCGATTCCATCTTTGATTCTCTTTCGTCAAGATAAAAGGACAACCCCCACTCACGGGGTACATGACCGCTCAATTTGTTTTGTTTTTCAAGGTAAAAAGGAAGTCACGTTAGCTCAGGAACTCTATCGCTATGAGTCAGCTGAATATATTGCCGCCTCCGTCGATTTGCCAGTAATCAGCCAAGTTATCGAAGCTTCCCCAGAAGCTCCCTATCTCGCGCTCAAGCTGAAATTTACACCAGAACAAATACTCGAGGTCATTCAGGAGTCCAAAATCCAGACACATCCGGAAGAACACGCAAAGCGAGGTTTATTTGTCGGAAAAATGGAAGAGGCATTATTGGATGCTGTTAAACGATTCGTGCAATTGCTGGATCACCCGGAAGAGATCCCCTTACTTGCGCCGCTCATTACAAAAGAAATTCTGTTTCGCGTTATACAAGGAAATCACGGGATCGCATTGGAACAGATCGTCAAGGATGGGAGCGGTGCATACCGAATCATCCATGCCATCGACCATATCAAACAAAATTTTGAAAAACCATTGCGTATCGATGATCTTGCGGAAATAGCCAATATGAGCGTTCCCTCGTTGTATCGACATTTTAAAGATATAACCGCAATGAGCCCAATTCAATTTCAAAAACACCTGCGATTGCAAGCGGCTCGAAGCCTTTTATTAAGCGAACCTACTGAGGCTGCTGAAGTCGCATTCCGGGTAGGTTACGAGAGCCCTTCTCATTTTAGCCGAGAATATACTAGAATGTTCGGTCTCTCGCCTATTCAAGATATCAAACGTCTGCGAACGTTGAATGTGTGACAACCTTGTCACCCGACGCTTATTGACATTATAATGAGTTCATTATGTGAAAATTAACCCAGTGTCAGTAAACGCCGAAAGGACGATTGATGAATTTCATGAATACTCGAATTGAACAACTAGTTGCTTATATGGATCAGCGAGCGATTGATGCTGTGCTGATTACGATGCCGAAACATGTGTATTATTTGACCGGGTTTGCGAGCGACCCACATGAACGTTTTCTCGGTTTGCTAATCCCACGCGGCGCTGAACCGCTGCTAATCGTACCGGCTCTGGATCTTGAAGCAGCGCAAGCCGCATCGACCGTAAAGGCAATCCATACTCATACGGACACCGATAATCCCTATGAAATTCTCAGCAAGCTTCTGCCATCCGGCATTCGAACGCTGGGACTGGAGAAGGACTATATGACGGTTAGCCGGTTCGAGGCAATAAGCCAAGCGGTCGGTGCAGCCGTCTATGCCGATATCGACGAGCCGCTGCGCGAGATGCGCGTCATTAAGACTCCGGATGAAGTTATTCGCATGAAGCATGCGGTACGGATCATTGAGGATGTTCTGCAAGCCGGCATCGCTCAAGTGAAACCAGGCGTTACCGAAATTGAACTTGTGGCGGAGCTGGAGTACCAGATGAAGAAGCTCTGTGCGAGCGGACCTTCCTTCTCGACGATGGTACTGGCGGGTGAGAAATCTGCGATGCCGCACGGCGTTCCGGGTTCACGGGCCGTCCGCGAAGGAGAGCTGCTTTTATTCGACCTCGGCGTCTATGCAGACGGATATGCATCCGATATTACGCGAACGTTCGCGGTTGGCGATATATCGGAAGAACAAGCGAAAATTTATCAAACGGTGCTGCAGGCGAACCTGCTGGCCATTGAAGCGACTCGTCCCGGCGCTACGCTCGCCAGCCTGGACCACGCGGCGCGCGAGCACATCACAGGCGCCGGTTACGGGAAGCATTTCATGCACCGACTCGGGCACGGTCTTGGTATGGATGTGCACGAATATCCGTCCGTACACGGCCAAAACCAAGAACTGCTGCGCAGCGGCATGGTCTTCACGATTGAGCCGGGCATCTACGTTCCGGGCGTCGGCGGTGTGCGGATTGAAGATGATGTGCTCGTCACGGACAGCGGCGTCGAGGTGTTAACCTCTTTCCCTAAGGGACTTACCGTCATAGGGTAATGTTTCAAACATAGGCAGGTGATGCCGGCTTGTGTATCTTGTGTGCAATAAAAAACTCTTGTCCGCCATGTAAAGGCAGCAAGAGTTTTTTACTTTCAATGGCTGACAGTTACCAGGCGTAAATGCCCTTCTCATCCAAGAATTCGGCATTATGACGTTTGCCATCTGTCGCATAACCCACAATAATCGCAGCAGCAGCTTCTTTCGATTTACCACCTGCGGCATTGCCGTTAAGATCTGTTGATGTGAACCCAGGCGTTACCGCGAATACTTGCGCTCTGCTGTTTCTAACTTCGTAAGCCATTGAAAGTGTCATGGCATTGTTGGCCGTTTTCGATGAGTTATAATCGAATGCATTTAAAGTAAACTCAGCATTTTGCATATGGTCCAGTGAAGCCATATCGGTCGATACATTGACGACTGTACCTTCGTTATCTTTGATTAAAGGGAATAACCGCTGGTTCAAACGAAAGGTCCCGAAAAAGTTAACTTCGAACGCATTCCTCAGATCTTCCTCTTTGGTTTCCATAAAAGAGCGGGAAAAAGCGCCTGGCATACCTGCGTTATTGATCAGAAGCTTCAATTCCGGATAACGCTTGTTGATCGTATCGGCTGCAATTTCGATGGTTTTCAAGTCTCGCATGTCAATTTGCACAAATTCTACGTCCAACCCCATGGAAGTTAGCTCGGAAACAGCTGCTTCACCGCGTTCGACACTACGTGCTCCAAGGATGACTTTCCAGCCTGCTTCGCCTAATTGCTTAACGATTTCAATTCCGATTCCTTTATTTGCTCCAGTCACTAAAGCGATCTTTTTCATGCGAATCCTTCTTTCTTTCATTTGAATTTTATTAACTATTTAAAAGTTACTATGCTACACTAAGTGTAGGTCAACAATTAATTTTTCATAAAAAGAGGGTTTGTATGTTAACGATTGGAGAAGTGGCAAAGAAAGTCGGAATCAATATTGGAGCGATCCGATTTTACGAAAGAAAGGGACTGTTGCAACCTGCTGCCCGAAACGAGCAGAATAACCGTCTCTACACGGAAAATGATCTGAACTGGCTAATTTTTATCAAATGCCTTCGCGAAACGGGGTTGAGTGTGGAGGACATCAAAACGTATTATGACAAAGTGAACGAAGGAACTTCAACCCTGCCTGAGCGAATCAAACTAATTGAAGATCAGAAGGAAAAGCTGTTAAATGATATTGCTGAGAAAGAAGCGCAGCTCGTTCATTTGGAAGAAAAGTTGAAGCGCTATTATCGCGGGGAAAATTATTAATATCGTATGTAACTATTCACCCGTTAAAGAACTAAAGACAGCCGACTTGTGCCGGCTGCCTTCATCTCTTCATTCAACTATGTTTTATGAGAATCGATACGTCCAGAATCGTTCCGTTCCGAAGCGTGCCAAAATTTCAGGATCGGATAATTTCTTGTTACCTAATAATTCTGCGGCTTGGAATTGAGACTTATGGGATTGAATAGAAGCCATCTTCTGTTCCAAAAAGCTTTTTACATCATGAACGATATCGGGTTTACCTATTTCTTGTTCATGATTTTTGGCGAATGCCATACAATGCACAGTTGGCCTTCGGTCGGCAGGCATTCTACCAATGGTTCGGATTACCGCCGCTCCGCATGCCTCGTGATCGGGATGAACACTTAGGGTCGGGTGGAAAGTAATGACTAACGACGGATTAAGCTCTTTGATAAGTTCTTCGATTCTTCCATCCAACTTGGCTTTATCCTCGAACTCGATCATTTTATCGTGAAAGCCGAGCATCCTGAGATCCTGGATGCCAATGGCGCGGCAAGAAGCTTCAAGCTCCTGTTTGCGAATGACAGGCAATGTGACCCGATTGGCGAAAGGCGGTATGCCCATATTGCGGCCCATTTCGCCTAAAGTTAAACAAGCGTAAGTGACTTCTGATCCTTGGCTAAGATGCATGGCAAGCGTTCCTGACGCGCTGAATGCTTCATCGTCCGGATGTGGAAGTACAACTAGAATGTGTCGTTCCATGTATGTTCAATCCTCCTTTACCTTAGAACGGTTCCCGGCTTAATTGCAGCGCCACGACAAGTTTTCCCGCCGTATCATGCCCCGCAAGGATAAGCCTTTCGGAATCCGTTTCTTCATAGTGAGTAAGCCCTTCGGAATAAACCCAACCTTGCTCCGTTTTCAAGCCGACGCGATAAGGTCCATTGCCCGAAATCGAGCCGTGAGAATAACGAATAACAGCGTTCGAAATAAAGGTCGCGGCCGGATGTTTCGTAGAATCCAGATGCGCGGCATAAGCCCCCGTTGTCATCTCGAGATGAATATATAAATCCTGATTAATAAGGATATCGATAAACTGCTGGACTTTCATCTTGTCGATAAGCTGCATATACTTCCCTCCAATTGCCTTAAATAGATATCGTGCTTCGAAGAAGTTTAACCGATATGACATTATTTTAGCATATCTTGCCTGCGAAACCATATCGACAAGAGAATGAAGACATAAAAAAAATGCCACATCCTATGCGGCATTCATTGATTTTAAAAAACTCGCTTACAGTTTAATCAACACTTCCGTGCCGTCCTGAGCTTTGACATCGACCAGAACCGTCCCTTTGTAACGCTGCAGCTCCTTGATGAGCTGTCTAATGGCTTGCTTCGTATTTCGGTTTTGGAGAATCGACAACACCAGTTCGATCCCGAACCGACTGCTGTCCATTTCGAAATCATGCTTCCGATTCAATTGCCCTTTCGAATCTCCCCCGAATTTGTTCAACCAATCCTTCAATATGCGGTGAATTAAATTGGAAGTCAGAATACCGCTCCCCATGTGCAGGACTGTATAAGGGACAGGAATCGTAAAAGCGTGCTCCTTACTCTTAACCTTCACAATCATCATGACCTGTCACTCAATCACGACGGTGACGGTGTCTGATACACCGGAGCGGATGTCAATGATTTGCCCGTCGAGCTCGTTCTCTATGGCATCGATTAGAAGGTCGATATCCTTCACATACTTCGCAGCCTGCGGAATATTGGACGCGATGCTGTGCCCCGCTGCGAGTACAGCTTTCACAAGTTTAATCGGCAAATTGATGTTCACATTATCATTTTCGTGAGAAGTTACCCGTATTTTCAATGTCTTATCTAAATAACCACCGGAAGTCGATGACAGTTTCTTCGAAACGTTGGGTTTCCCCAGCATCTGCACGGTATGCGAAGTAGGAGCCGTTTGTTTCTCCTTAAGTGCGTCAATCAACTCAGAAGCCTTGACCGAATCAATTTTACCCTCCTGCATCATGGACAACACTTTGCTGATTTCATCTTTCATCGTTATTCCTCCTTATTCATCCTTCAGCATTTTGACCGCTTCATCCGCAGTGATTTCGCCGTTCTCCAGCATGGCAATGACCTTCTTCTCATCGACTTCTGGCTTCTTCCGCGTATCGTATCCGAGGGCTGAAATGATATCATTGAGCTTACCGCGCACCGTCGGGTAAGATATTCCGAGCTCTTTCTCCACTTCCTTAATGTTGCCCCTGTTCACTAAAAAGGTAATCACAAAATGGAGTTGTTCGGGCGAGAGTAGAGCCAGATTGGATAATTCAAATGTGTTCTCTATGGTTGTCCGGCAATGTCCGCATTCCAGCTTGACGGCGTGCAAATGATGGTCGCATACAGGACACTGTGTGATGATGGGATATTTCATACTCGGCCCCTTTCTTTTTCTAAATTATAATTCATTAATTTTAAAATATAAATCAATAATTATTAATAATTACAAACGTAAAATTAATTTTATTAATTTTATTATTAAATATACTGAATATCATAAATCGCAGAATTCGATTGAAAACAAATAATCCGAGTATTGCTCAGAAGCAAGCAATACTCGGATTCAAAGATAAACCTTTTTATATAAAATTTCTGAGGAACTTCCTCAGAAGCCGGCCGTCCAACCTGCGTCCGCAGCGATAACTGCACCGTTAACAAAACTTGATTCGTCAGATGCGAGGAATAGAGCTACTTGCGCAATTTCTTCCGGTTGACCAGCGCGCGGAATGACACCTTGGGTAACCTTTGTTCGAGAAGCACCGAACTCGTTCACGTTAGTCATGGTTGAAGCGATATTTGTAATCGTCGCCCCTGGCGCAATCGCGTTGCAACGAATCCCTTTTTGAGCATACATAAAACCGGTATTTTTCGTAATCCCGATAACAGCATACTTAGAAGCCGTATAGGCAACGCCTGCATGAGCACCACTAAAACCGCCTGTTGAAGCTGTGTTGATGATGACGCCTTTTCCTTTTTCGAGGAAGATGGGAAGAGCTTGCATGACAAATACCTTCAAATTTTTTTTGAACACGGGGTTTCAGAAAAACATTTGAGCTTCTGCTAATTCCTTCGCATATACTTGCCAATCCTTCATGTTTTATCCAAGTGTAGGATGAATAATTTGCCAACACTAATAAGTAATTGTAATCACTTTTGTCGTATCGTCAAACTTCACTTTTGCTCCCAGCACTTCAGACATCAGGCGCACGGGTATCAATGTAGTATTATTATAGAGTTTCGCCGGTGTCTGCGTTTCCCGCTCCTGATTTCCATCTGCATACGCAGCTTTATTGGTAAAGAAGGTAATGGTTTTACCTTTTTTCGTGTAAATAGCCGCTTGCTTGGACTCGTCCCAGCTGACTGAAGCACCAAGGGCCCCAGCCAGATCCCTGACCCACAAGTAAGAAGATCCATCGATAATAACCGGCTCCATGCGGGCAGTCAGCTTAATCCCATCGAGTGTAAAGGCACTTTCCTGGAGTTTAAATGTAACAACGTGCGGTACATCCCCAGTCATTTGCAATTGTTTGATATAAAGCTCCGAGTCCTCATGCAGCTTTTGCTTGCCAACAGATGGAGCAGGTTCCGTTTGAAAGCTCCAGTCCTTGTCCAAAGTTTTTGCTTGACCGTTGTCCATGAACGATACTTTGACATGAGCGGTGTAGCGCGAGTCCGGAAGCAAGGGTTTCGTCGGGATCAGCATAACGGCATTATCCAACTCTTTATCGCTGTTGGGCGTATCGTGTAAGATGCTGATCGCTTTTCCTTCACTGTCCACTAGAGAAGCTTCATCCAGCATGATGTTTGTTACGTTCTGGCCGGAGATCACAGCCAACAACGGATAACCTACTGGATAGCTGGCAGCACCGCGATGAATTTGTAGCGGGTCAGGAGACTCATGTCCATTAAAATCAATTGGAACATAGCGGTCGCCAGGTGCCGGTGATACGATCATCTGTGTTGATGCTTGCTGTTTGAAGCCAAAATCCATGACCACATAGCTGCCTTCGCGGTCAATCCCAATTTCGGTCGCTTCCGGCATGAGAAATGGAATGCGATGGTAAGGTGCATCAAACAAGCTGTCAATCGCGTCAGTTATATTGCTCCAGCCGTAGGATGCATCCTCCCCCATCCCCAAGCCGGTATAATTGACATACCGAGCGCGCTGCGTCAGAGTTTCTCCGATGTAGCCTGCTTTGGCGTTGTCTTCGACATGGAGAGAAACTTTTTGAGCGTCCACTTGATTATTATGCAAGTAAGAAGCATGGAGTTGAGCGGCTTGCGACAGTTCCTGGCTCCAATGTAGTGGCTGAAGACCAAATAATTTTCGGTAATCATTTACGGCGTTCAGCCCTTTTTGTTGCTCGGCTGTGGGAGATGCTGTCACTGAAGTGTCAGCTTTTTTGGCAATGATAAACGTCCAGCTTTCCGACATTGGATGATAGCCGGACATATTGATGAACAGATCTACATGATGTTCGCCAGGTTTCAAATCTACTTGCGGCAAGTATGTATAGCTATTTGCATCTTGATCCCAAGTTCCCTTGACCTCTTGGTTATCCAACAGCATTTGGAAAGAAACGTTTTCGACTTTGAAAGTCGTAGTGACAAATGTAAATCCAATCTCAGGGCGTGAAATTCCTACGGTTAATTCCGGGAATCGCTTATATTGGAAAGACGATGAATCAGCGAAAGCTCTACCATTCGGGACAAAACTGACAATCAAACAGAAAGCTAACAGAAATGAAAATAATCTAACGGGGAAAAACTGGACTTGAATTGCATAACTCCTCCTGGACAACTGAAATGTAATCAGACAGCTTGGATGCTGAATGCTTACACTTAATTCAACAGAAGCAAGTAATTTCCTGCTATATTTACAATTCAATCCTATTTCCTCCTGAAGAGTTGACCCTTCAATACTCAGATTTCTATACGACGACCAAACAAATCATGTTGATTCAATACCGTAGAAGCCCTATCCGCTTTCAAAAAATATTCATAGTTACCGAATCTCGCTTTTGCTTCTTGGTCGGGCAGCCATACCCATTCGTCTATTTCAGTCTGGCACCGGTGGTCACGAAACGCGGCAAGCTTGGCATCCAGGTGCGCATGCACATCAATTTTGACGACATCTTTACGGGCATACCCATATCGTTCCGGACGCTCCATCGCATCGCCGAACGTAATAAAATACAAGGATCCCCGTTGGCCGGTTTTTTCAAAAGCAGCTGTCGTCGCTTTCCCAATGGCACAATGATCGGGGTGACCACCCAGCTTCTCATGAAAAGTAAGCACGACATCAGGGTCAATTTCTTGGATAATAGCTGCAATGCGTGATGTCAAACTATCCTCATCGACAAACTCAACGGTCTTATCGCGGATATCCAAAAATTGCAACTGCCGTATTCCCAAGCTATCGCAGGCATTCCGTAGTTCTATTTCACGAGCAGCTGCCATCGTTTCACGATTGAGGTAAGGCGGATTGCCCATACGTCGTCCCATTTCTCCGCGCGTTGCGCTTACTAGTGTAATGTCAACCTGTTCACTGGCGTACTTGGCGAGAGTACCTCCACAAATAAATGACTCGTCGTCGGGATGAGCAAACACCGCTAACAGCTTTTTCGATGGTGTATTTTGTGGCTTGTTCATTCTGGAAACGGCTCTTTTCCTACATGCAGGGCAACATTCATCCGACCTCTGTCATCATAACCAGCCAATAAAAGACGACCATTTGCATCAATCTCATAATGCGTTAGCGCTTCCATTCGAAGCCATCCATGCCCGTCAAATCGGAGAGCGGCACGAAATGGACCTTCCCCCGCTACAAACGCATGGGTAACCTTGACCTTGAAATTGCGTACGAATACAAAAGACGTTGCTTCACTGTGAATATAAACATCAGTACCAATAAAAGCTTGAAGCTCTTTTTCTACGTTTGATCGGTTTATTTTGATCATTGCTTTGACTCTCTTTTCTGAAAATATTTAAAATGCTATTTCTATATAATCGTATCACAGCTCATTATTTAAATAAAATACAGACGCCAGTTTTGTATCTCAAACAGACGCTTCCATTTCCAGTTGATCCCCATCGTTCGGCCGATAATAATACCAAAACAACGCCACTGCTGCAATACAGATGATAGAACAGACCATAAATCCTGAGCGAATACCAAACCAGCCGGCGTACAGTCCGCCTAACAACGAACCTAATGTGCGACTGATGGCGTTCATCGTCAAAGAATTCATCATTTGGCCGCTTGCTTTCAACTCTTTGGGCACATGTGTGCTCACGTACTCAGCCAGACATAAGTAAAAGAGCATGAACGTCCCGCCATGCAGCACCCACGTCGCCAGATAAACGGCTGGACTTAGCGAACCGCTGAACAGCAACCATCGTACGGCAAGAATAATCCCGGAGCAGAGCAATATCTTAAAGATCCCAAACCTCCGGTAAAGCGGCTGAAAAAACAGCATAAATGGAAACTGGCTGATCGAACCGATACTGACCCCAATGCCAATCAGCGCTGTGCTCATTCCCTGCTCTTTACTATAAACGGCTTGAAATGTCGTAAAAAAGCCCAGCGTACAGTTTACCACGAGCGTGTATAAGTAAATCAGAACAAGCTTTCTGCTGGTGAACAGCTGTTTCAGTTGTACCTTCGCCTTGTGCTGATGGCCTTCCACCTTAGGGATGCCCCAAGCCAGCAGAAAAGCAACGAACACGAGCCCGGAGAACAAAGGGAACATATAATGCAGATTACGGTCCAGCAGCCAGCCGGCTATAACCGCCATCAAAGCATAACCGACGGATCCCGCTGTGCGGATGCGGGAAAAATTAAATCCCGACTTGCGGGAAATCTCCAGCGTAATCGTGTCGCCCAGCGGGTTAATCACGCATTGGACGGCCCCGAACACTACTGTGCACGCAAATAACACCCAGAATTGACTGCCTGCCGCCGGTAACGTCCATACGAGAATTGAGGTAAGCAGCAGCGCTATAAGCAGCAGACGGTTTTTCGATGCCGCTCTGTCGGCGGCCAATCCCCATCGCGGTTGAGCGATCATTGCGGTAATCGCTCCCGCTGTCGAGAGCAAACCAATCTGAAAATGATCAAGATTGATATCGTTGTAATAGATCGGAATATAATTGCTGAAAGCGCCTAGCGCCATAAAGACAAGCGAGTAATACATAGACATGTACACATAGGTTGTTTTTCTTGCCATCTGATTTTCGCCTTCCTCATATGTAGTCGAAATTGCCGTTACATGGTAGTTGCCGTGCTTTTATAGTAACATCTTACAGATTCAAACGCGTGCCAGGCAGCTGCTTCATATATCATTTTATCTGGCAATTCTTGTTCCTGAAATACTAGATTCATATGATTTTCTAGTGTGTCCCTAATGCCACAAATCGTTTTATAAATGGAATCTATGTAAGGCAAATAATCTTTTAACAACTCCTGCGCTTTTTCACTGCCTTCATGAATGACTAACATCGCCTCGTCTTCGGGTACCTGATAGCATTCTCTCAATATATCTTTGATTCCATCCAGTAACTCGCTGTATTCGTCCTCTTTTAGAGTCGATAAAGGGAAAGTCATTCTATATCCACCTCCGTAGGATGTGATTCATAATCTTTGCAAGCAACATTGCCACCAAGAATGGCTACAAAGTATAATTAAAAGGTATCGACATTCCTATCATAGCTTATTTTTCGGCTAAAATAGTTATCTTCTTCCGTCACAAAATAGCACTCAATTGATATTTTGAAAAGCTGGCTGGATGGTGATCATCATTGAAAAACACAAAACAAATGGATGAACGTGCACAAGTATTTCATGTCCTTAACAACCGGGGAATAAGACTTAAATATAGGGCCGTGTCCTACGAGTGTCCTCCGTTAACTTACCATTATCATAAAGGGATCGAAGTCTTATTTGTCCATCAAGGAAAGGGGACCTTGACCCTTAACCGCAAGATTTACAATTTAGAGGCTGGCTGTGTAGTGATTTTACAACCCTTCCAGCTGCATCGCATTCAATTTGATGCCAATCCTCAAAATCCATATGTACGAACGGTTCTAACCTTTGAACCCTCAATCGTTGCACCTCATCTCAAAAACTTTACTGTCCTGTCTCGCTTTTTTGATCAGGTATGGAAGGAACAAATGTCCAATCAGGTGTTCCGCGAGGATCGGGATTCTACGTATATGTTAGGCATTCTGGAACGATTCAACGAATTGGTTACGGGGTGGAACGAAAAGGGTGAAGACCACGAGACGGCGTCGATGTTGATTCTCAACATTTTAGACTATCTTAGCTCACTGCACATTGGAGGTTTTGGAGGGGTAGCACGTCCAGATAGCCATGCCGAAAAAATAATGAATTGGGTCGAAGAACATTTTACGGAGCCTTTTGACTTGATTGAATTAGCAAAGGAACTGCATCTCTCCAAAAATCATGTATCGCGGTTATTTCGGACCGAAACAGGGGGAAGTATCACCGAATATGTCATTGCACGTAGAGTAAGACAGGCTTGTTGGTTATTGAAAACGGAATCAAAATCTATTGAACAGATTGGTTCATTGGTTGGCATACCTAATTTTCCTTATTTTTGTCGGATTTTCAAAAAGATCACAGGTTTTACGCCCATTCAGTATCGTAAAAGCCAGTTAAATTAAAACAACAGGGAGCAGTTGCCATTGCGGCAATCTACTCCCTGTTTTCATTTCCACCGTACAATCAACTAACATTCGTTAGATTGTTTCTCCAGAAATGCTCGAATGGATGGATCCGTGCACAGTCCTATGGCCCGGCTGTATAGGGCACGAGCCTCATCGTACCTCTGCATCCTTTTGAACAAATGAGCGCGCAGCGCCCAATATGGCTGATAGCTCTTAACCGCTTCTGCCGGTATATCATCCAACAGCGCCTTTCCCGCCTCTGCGTCGAACGCTTCAGCAACCGCTGCTGCGCGACCTACGATTGCGCCAATCGTTGGAGCAATGCTAACTAGCCCCTCGTACAGCAGAGCAATCTCTTCCCACTCTGTACGGTTCGTCCAAGCTCGCTGAGCATGCACCGATTGAATTGCCGCCTCAAGCTGGAACCGCCCGATGCGATTTCCATGTGCGGCCATACGGAGGCAATGCTCAGCCTCTTCGATCATTCCGATCGACCAGCTTGAATGATCCTGATCGGATATTGGAACATAGTGCCCGGTCTCATCGCGGCGTGCATAACGGCGCGCTTCGCAGTGCAGCATTAGGGCAAGCAATCCCAGTGCTTCGGGTTCCCCTGGCATGAATCGTACAATCAGTCTCCCCAGGAATATCGCTTCTTCGGCAAGCCCCTTCCTGCGAGGATCAACGCCGGCTATATCCTCCCAACCGCTTCCATAAGCTGCATAGACAGCTTCAAGTACGGCTCCAAGGCGCTCCGGCCATTCATCCTCACCGGGCAAATCAAATTTGATTTCATCATTCTTTATTTTTGCTTTAGCACGAGTGAGCCGCTGCCCCATCGTTGCCGGTTTAACGATAAAAGCTGAAGCAATGCGGGCCGCGTCAAGGCCAAGCACGGACTGAAGCATAAGCGGCGTGCGAACAGCAGGATCGATTTCGGGATGTGCGCAAATAAACAGCATCTTCAGCCGTTCATCCGGGAAATTCATCTCGATTTCGACACGGTGACTAGCCTCTTCTGCTATGGATAGTAAGGCATGCTCGGCGCCGGCTTGCACGCGGGCATGCCGGGTGCCATCGATCAACCGGCGCTTCGCAGCCGTAAGCAGCCATGCTTCGGGTTTGTCCGGCACTCCGCTCGTTGGCCATTTCTCCAACGCGGACAGAAACGCGTCCGCAAGCGCATCCTCCGCTGCCGCCAGATCACGAAAGCGGACAGCCAGGAAGGCAACCAGACGGCCGTAGGATTCCCTGGCCGTCTGTTCGATGATTGGGTAAGCTTGCCCGCTCATTTTGAAATCGGTTTGAGGTTGGGACGAACCTCAACCGAGCTGCCAGGGCAACGTGCCGCCCATTCCAATGCGTGATCCATATCCGGCACGTCAATGATGATCAAACCGCCGATTTGCTCCTTCGTTTCCGTGATCGGACCATCCTGAACAAGCAATTCACCGCCTTTGCGGCTGAGCGTGGTCCCCGTCTCCGGTGACTGGAGACCTGCGCTGCTTACAACAATGCCGGATTCGCGCAAAGCTGTAACATAATGAGCCCAGCTTGCCGCATAAGCCTCCTTGTGTATCGGGTCGGTTCGTTTGGCGAAATCCTCTGTTGTTTCATACATGATCAGTGTGTAATTCATCGTTACTGCTCCTCTCAACGTTCATATTGGAATAGCTTCATGCCGCCTTCACAATAATGACGAGCCAATTCACTGAATTTCTACATCAAACAAAAAAAATTATTATATCGGGCTGTCAGATCCCTGACTCCGCCAGTTTCTCGTCCAGGATTTCTTTTTGCCGCAGATGGTGCCTACTGTGCATACCAACCATTTCAAACCAATCACGGGCGTTTAGCCAACCGAACCAGCCATGGCGAACCTTGCATGTTGGATTCGCTTCCTCTATTCGGGTTGCCCAATAGGCCAACATCACTTGAACTTGCTCCAGTCCGGCTATGATTTCATCCTTACTTTCGGGATTTCTTGTCTCATTGGGCGGTTGGTCAAGTTTCACACGGATATTGGGCCACTCTTTTTCTGCAATCGCTTTCATTCCGTCTTCTGTTCTACCTTCTGACTCTTCCCTTGTTGCCTTCGTGCATGTTTCAATATGCCCGATATATTCTTTCGCCACTTCGATCACATGAATATACATTTGCCCGATTGACCATACGTCTTCCTCGCTTTTATATCGCAGCTGCTCTATCGAATACTTGTCCAGATTCTCCATGTATTGTTCGATAATAGCCGCACAATTGTTCAACATCAGATCCTCTCCCCACTAATCCAAGTTATTTACAGCAACCGCTAATAACGGATAAGCCCACGTATAACTCTATTCACATTTTTTTACAATCTACTTGGATCATACGAATTGACCGTTCTATTGTCAATGGCTGCCGTCAAGTTGAAGTGTATTTTAAAATAAAAAAAAGACCCAACCAAGTTATTAGAAAACTTGGTTGAATCTTTTTAACTACTGATTGTTAGTTAGCTCATAACGATCTGCATTCATTACTTTTACCCAAGCTGATATAAATTCACGTACAAACTTTTCTTTGTTATCATCTTGAGCGTAAACTTCAGCAATGGCACGTAGAATAGAGTTTGAGCCGAATACGAGATCAACGATCGTCGCCGTGCGCACGACTTTACCTGTCTGACGATCAGATCCTTCGTAAATGCCACCGCTAACAGGCTTCCACTGCACTCTCATATCAAGCAAATTAACAAAGAAGTCGTTCGTCAGTTTGCCTACTTGCTCGGTGAACACGCCATGTTTTGTCCCATCGAAGTTTGTACCCAGAACACGCATACCGCCTACAAGCGCAGTCATTTCTGGCGCAGTAAGGTTAAGCAGATGTGCCTTGTCTATAAGGAGTTCTGCAGCATTTACACTGTAATTCTTCTTCTGGTAGTTGCGGAAACCATCGGCCACCGGCTCTAGTACGGCAAAGCTTTCTACATCCGTTTGTTCTTGAGTGGCATCGCCGCGGCCAGCAGTGAAAGGAACCGTAACATCATAACCTGCATCCCGTGCAGCTTTTTCAACGGCAGCGCTACCACCTAGTACAATCAGATCAGCCAAACTTACTTTCTTATCAAGTTCAACCTGAATCGATTCCAGAATAGCAAGTACTTTATTAAGTTGTGTAGGCTGATTCACTTCCCAATCCTTCTGAGGAGCCAGTCGAATACGGGAACCATTCGCACCGCCGCGCATATCCGTACCCCGGAAAGTGCTTGCCGAAGCCCACGCCGTTTTAATCAGTTCGCTGATTGTAAGACCGGAGTTTAGGATCTTTGTTTTAAGATCTTCCACTTCCGCATCCGTTAATTTGGTATTTACAGCATCTACAGGATCTTGCCAGATCAGTACTTCTTCAGGAACTTCCGGACCTAGGTATCTTACACGAGGACCCATGTCTCTGTGTGTAAGTTTGAACCACGCGCGAGCAAAAGCATCTGCAAATTCTTCCGGATTCTCATGGTAACGGCGAGAAATCTTCTCGTATGCCGGATCCTCACGCAATGCTAAATCCGCTGTCGTCATGATCGTCGGAACGCGAATGGACGAATCTTCCGCATCCGGTGCGAGGTGCTCTTTATCAGGATTTATCGGAGCCCACTGATAAGCGCCTGCCGGGCTTTTCGTAAGCTGCCATTCATATCCAAAGAGCATATCAAAGAAGCCATTGTCCCACTGCGTCGGATTCGCAGTCCAAGCACCTTCAATACCGCTGGTAATCGTGTCACGACCTCTACCGGAACCGTGCGTATTGATCCAACCTAAGCCCAGCGCTTCAACTGGAGCACCTTCCGGTTCTGCACCCACATGCGCAGCATCTCCTGCACCATGTGCCTTGCCGAATGTATGGCCGCCGGCTACGAGCGCGACGGTTTCTTCATCATTCATTCCCATGCGCTTGAACGTTTCGCGAATGTCGCGTGCACTTGCAAGTGGATCTGGTTTACCGTTCGGGCCCTCTGGATTTACATAGATAAGACCCATCTGAACAGCAGCAAGCGGATTCTCAAGCTCGCGATCACCAGTGTAACGTTTATCCCCTAACCATTCTGTCTCGACACCCCAGTAGATATCTTCTTCCGGATGCCACACGTCCACTCGGCCGCCACCGAAACCAAAGGTCTTGCCCCCCATGGATTCAATTGCCACATTACCTGTTAAAACGAATAAATCCGCCCACGAGATCTTATTGCCATACTTTTGCTTAATGGGCCAAAGCAGTCGACGGGCTTTATCGAGGTTTCCATTGTCTGGCCAGCTATTCAGAGGAGCAAACCGCTGGTTTCCGGTTCCGGCACCGCCGCGACCGTCACCTGTACGGTATGTACCTGCAGCATGCCAAGCCATACGTATGAAAAATGGACCATAATGTCCATAGTCAGCAGGCCACCAATCTTGACTATCAGTCATTAGACTTTTAAGATCCTGCTTAAGCGCTTGATAATCTAACTTTGCAAACTCTTCTGCGTAATTAAAATCCGCACCCATCGGGTTGGATTTCTGATCATGTTGATGAAGTATGTACAAGTTGAGCTGATTGGGCCACCAGTTTCTATTCGTCGTACCGCTTGATTTGTGACTAGTTGCGCTGCCGTGTGGAAACGGACATTTGCCTTCGCTACCGGAAGTCAAATCCATAGTATCACCCCTACAATAATTAATTTTAAATAATAATTGTTCTAAATACAGTTATAAAGCTAATTGGAATAAAAATCAACTTTTTTTTGCCAATCGATCCCTATTCTTGTCCTAATTCATACATATGAAGCAATACTGAAAATTAGTATCTCATCACGAGCTCGTTAGCTTACTTTCCAGACGAAAGTATTCGCCTAGAAAGTGCAAAAAAGCTGCAGCACCTTGTCCACAGCTTAGGAATTTTAGATCCAAATCCGAAAGACAATCCTTTACGTTTCATCCCAACTGAACAGGTTGTACCAATACTAAATTTTGATTGGGTCCCGTGCGCTTCATAACCCGATATCCTACAGTTGAAGAGGTAGCAATCCCTTCATCATTAGGCTTACAATATCCCTTTGGAAGGCATGTCCCGTCATCTCGAACAAGAATTTGTCCTAATAAGCCCACGGCGACCCATTCCTGCCTCTGCGACCTTGATTTGTAGCTTTGCGCAGCATTATAGTTGGGATTAATCCGCGGACGGGTTTCCATATGTTCGGGAATGATGACTTTTCCTTTTTTATCAACCACTGCTGGTACGAGAACATTTTGCAGTAGGACCCTGCCCCATTCATCGGTCATAAATTTGTCCTTCCATCTCAGTTCACCGCTATTTGCCAGGAAAGAAGGATTTGCACTCGTTATGCCTAACAAAAAATGATCATTCGATTTCGCTTTTCGTATTCGATCGCCGTCTCCATCCAAAGTCACCATGTATCCAACATCGATAGGCTGACCATCCATGGTTTCAAACATCTCGGCGAAGTCAGCACCGCCTCCAAACCAACCGACATCCGCAAAACCCTTCCCATTATTTATGCCTGAACCAATGATTTTGGCCGCCAAATTGTTTCCGGTTCCATCATCATTAAGTCCATTGGCTAAAAACCAGGAGAAATCACTGTCCGCTTTACCGGTTGTTCCCATAATATGGGCACCTATATGTCCATTAGTGCTTGTCTGTATTCCTTCCGAATGAGAGGACGTACCACTGGACGTTGTTAGTATCCCCTCTGCATGAGAATTTAGTCCACTTGCTATCGTACCGGCACCTTCGGCATGGGAGACAGGTCCACTTGCTTGCGTCCCATTCCCTTCCGCATGGGACGCAACACCGCTTGCTATCGTAGAACTTCCTTCCGCATGCGATGCTTCTCCGCTAGCCGTAGTTCCTTCTCCTTCTGCATGAGAAGCTACTCCGCCAGCCGTTGTACCTTGACCTTCCGCATGTGAGGCAATTCCACTTGCTGTTGTTGTAAAACCTTCGGCATGCGATGACCTTCCACTGGCTGTTGTTAACCGTCCTTCTGAATGTGAAGCTAATCCACTGGCTGTTGTATTAAATCCTTCTGCATGGGACGCATCCCCAATGGCTCTAGCGATTTGTCCTTCGGCATGTCCAGCGAAACCACTTGCTGTTGACTCCGCACCTTCGGCATGGGCACCATCCCCGCTTGCTATGGCAACTATCCCTTCCACGTGTGCAGCCAAGCCACTTGCAATATTGCCAAGACCTTCGGCATGGGAAGAATTTCCGCTTGCCAGATTAGGGAAAGGTCTGCCGATCGAATCCACACCTCCACCTTCTACATGGGAGGCTCTTCCACTCGCTGTATTCCCTTCACCTTCCGCATGCGCATTTATCCCATCGACCGTTGTTTTGGTTTGCGTACCCTCCGTGTGTGAGGCTAAGCCATAGGCGACTGTTTTGGATCCCTCGGCATGGGAAGCGAACCCGATCGATTTCGTGGAAGAACCCTCGGCCAATGAACACGGACCTAAAGATTGCGCATTACAACCGGGAGCAAACGCCGGTCCAGGGGGGCCTTGTGGTCCACGAGGTCCCGGAATTCCACGAGGCCCTCGGGGTCCTGCTGGCCCTGGAGGACAGGGGCGGCATTTATTTTTTTCTTTATCTTTATGCGACATAAGCCACCTCCAAAAACTACTAAATAATACATTCTATTTTCTAGCAGCAAAGGACGCATCCATCACTTGCAGGTGGCGACTAGTGGAATTATCACAATCTATTGCCTATCTTTTAAAAAATAATAGACCCACAGCAGTAGCTGAGGGCCTAACTAGAACGCACGGTGCTTTACACGCGGCATGGTATTTTATTCAAAAATTGCAACTGGCCTTGCCCATCCGGCACTTGCTCGCTCGATCTTCACTGGAAAGCAGGACACTTTGAAACCATAAGGCTTCGGCAGTTGATCCAGGTTTGCAAGTTTTTCGATCTGGCAATACTCCCGATCCTTACCTAAATAGTGGGCTGCCCACAGGACACCGTCTCTTGGTTGATTTCGGTAATCCTCGGCTTGCAGGTTCAATGGAATATCCCAGCCCCAGCCATCCGTCCCAACAACCTTAATTCCGCATTCGAGCAGCCAAAATGTCGCTTCAGCTGAAACACCAGCATGCAGGAACGCATAATGCTCGTGGTACAATCGTTTATCTGCATCACTGCGAATGAGTACAATATCGAATGGTTTTAAAGTATAGTTAATCCGCTTCAACTCTGTGATGAGATCATCTTTCGTGATTTCATAACCCGGCGGCTTACTGCTGAAATCAAGCAGCACGCCATCTGAGTAAAACCACTCCAACGGAAGCTCGTCAATTGTTCTGGAGGGTTTACCTTCCGATGTAGGCCAGTAATGCCATGGCGCGTCCACATGCGTCCCCGAATGCGTATTTAATGTTACTGTCTCTGTAGCCCATGCCTTCTTTTCTGGAAAATTCTCAGGTGCGAGCCCGAGCGCCGCAGCTGCTTGTATTGCTCCCTCTTCATGGGTGGAGTAATCAATTTTAGCTGGAAGTGGTTCACGAATTTGGGGACTGATAGGAACACTTAAATCATAAAGTTTCATTATACTTCACACCTCATATTGTTCAATGAATTTAAACTATCAATCCTCAATGGCCTGATATACCGTGGTCCAGAAATCATGGATAACCCTCGCTGAATCCGGAGTTGACATGCCCACCTGAGTGAGCAGGATTCCGGTGAGTTGGTTGACTGGATCAGCGTAAGTCGAGGTACCGCTTCCGCCGTCCCAGCCAAATTGGCCGATGGGCGCGTAGTCGCCACGATAAGTGCGTACCGCCATCCCAAATCCCCAGCCGCCATGCTGCCCTTGCCCGAATGACAAATGGACATTGTTGGTCGCCATGGCGTTACGGACGGCTTGTTGCTCAGGTGTGAGCCGGTTGGTGGTCATCAACTGGACGGCAGGCCGGGATAAAATCCGTTCGGTCCCGTGTTTCCCTTGATTCAGCAGCATCTGGAAGTAAGCGTGAAAATCGTCGACGGTGGAAGTCAGTCCACCACCGCCACCCTGGAACGCCGGATCTTGGCTGTAGCGTCCCCCTTTGGCTTCGTCCCACACGTTGAACTCGCCAGTTTGTGGATTCGGCGCGTAAAGAGGCGGCATCCGGTCGATCTTATTGGCAGGCACATGAAAGCCGGTATCTTTCATACCTAGCGGGTCAAAAATGCGTTCGCGCAGAAACGTCTCAAACGTCTGACCCGTGACCCTGGCGACGAGCAAGCCGAGCAGATCGTTGCTGATGTGGTACTGCCAGCGCTCTCCGGGCTGATACATCAATGGAAGCGTACCAAGGCGGCGCATCCACTCATCCGGTTCGGGCATCGGCGTCGGCAGATCGGGCGTGAGCCCCTGCTCGAAGATCGCACTCAGAATCGGAGTACCGAGCAGCGTAATATCCATGCCGAGCCCGAATGTGGAGGTCAGCAAATCCCTTACCGTGATCGGCCGCCTCGCCGGCACCGTATCGTCCAGCGGGCCGTCAACGCGTTTCAGCACCCTTCGGTTGGCAAGTTCAGGCAGCCAGGCATCTACCGGATCATCCAGCCGCAGCCTGCACTCGTCGAGCAGGATCATCACTGGCGCGACTGCAACCGGCTTGGAAGTGGACGCCATCCGGAAAATCGTGTCCCGGGTCATCGGTGCGCCACCGTCATGGCGCATCGTACCGAGCGCTTCGACGTGTGTTTCACCATTCCGGCTGACCAGAGCAACGAGGCCGGGAATCTTCCCGGAGTCAACATGCCGTGCCAGCACATCGTGCAATCTATTCAGCCCTGCTTTGGAGAAGCCGCTGTTACTTTGTCCCGTTATGATCTTGTTCATTTGATTTCCCTCCTTATCGAAGTGTAACCTTGGATACATCGGCTCCCATACCTTTGAGCACCGCATAGGTCAACTTATCCATCGTTGCCTCGTCAAAGATAACGGTTTTGATCATTCGATAGTATTTATTCGTGAGAGTAAACCCGGGCTGGAATGAAACATTGTTAAATGTAGCGCCCCTGAATGAGACTTCAGTTAAAGCGGCTTTGTCAAACTTAACGCCGATAAACGTCTGACCGTCAAAACGCTGCCGGGTGAGATCTGTGTATTTGAAATCAACTCCCTCAAATCGACAGCTTTCAAAAATCGTCTTTCGAAGATCGGTCATTGACAACGTCACGTCGATCAGTCTGACACCCGTGAATTTGGCACCGTCAAGCCCCGACTTGTTGAAATTGGTACGGACAAGAATCGTCTTATCAAAACTTGCATTTGACAGGTCAAGCGCAGACAGACTGCAGTCCGTCAAATTCGCGCTGTCAAAATTAGCTTCACGCACGTCACTGGCCTTAAACGAACTGCCCGTCAAATCTGCTCCGGAGAAGTCGGAACCTTGCAGCGAGCTGCCTTTAAACTGTCCTTTATGAGCCGTAACGCCTGCAAAATCGCTTTCCGACAAGTTGCTTCCATTAAAGTTTGTCAGCACTTGCCGTTCCAGCGAACGGGAGAGGTTGGCGACCTCCAGAATTGTTTGCTCGATGTCGCCGATACTTTCAATGGTCATCGCAAACGCTGTTTCATCGTCCTTGCCATCCGCTTTGAGTTCACGGTATCGTTCTTGCAAATCGGTATGCAGGTCGTCTTTTAATTCGGAGACACTTTTTACACCATCGTATGGCGTAAAAACGCTGTTCAGATAATCCGTCAATTTGGGATTCATCATATTAAATCTCTCCTCATACTAAGTTTTCTAAAACGCGTTTGGCATACTCCCAGTTGCTTTTGTTGCGATCGTAAGTGTTCTTGCCCTTTTCCGTTATCCTAAAATATTTACGCCGTCCGCCCTGTGACTCATCGCCCCAATACCACTCGATGTCACCGTCTGCTTCTAGCCGCCGGAAGCTGGAATACATCGTGGCTTCCTTCAGTTCATATTCGCCGCTTGAACGCTCGGCGATCAGCTTGACAATCTCGTAACCGTAACGATCAGCTTCGGACAAGAGCCGTAAAATCATCGTATCCGTATGTCCGCGTAACAGGTCGGATGTGATCTTGTTCTCGCTCATACAATCACCTCCATGACTGTATAATAAAACACATTACTGTGTCTGTCAAGGTACTATTTTGATTATACTACAAATGTCCCTTTCTCATACGAACTAAATGTCACATCACGAAGAATAGGCCACCGGATAAATCCCGGATGGCCTATTCTTCGCTTATAGAAGCTGCCAGTATGGGTAACCGGCGACTCAATCAAATCTGTAAAGCTCTGCGCAGCAAGGCATTAACCGTAGCCATGTCCATGCCGAGCCCAGGGCCAGTCGGAGCATAGATGACGCCGTTTTTGATTTCAATGAGTCAATATTCCGCAGTAGCCTCTCTGAATCGGCAGCGACTACCGCGCTAGCCAACTGCTCCGATACCGCGTCCACTGTCGTTGCCTTCATGAGAGACGACCTTCCTTTCTGCATGGTGCGTTTGAATAAAATGATCATAGCATCGTATGGAGTAACCGAATACAATCATCAGAAAGCCAATTGTATACGCTTACAATATTGGTGTTTTCAGCAGTCAATAATCATTAGATAACATCGGATAATCATTATAAGGCTTTTTTTAGTCAAAAAAAGAGACCCACAGCACTTGGCTGCGGATCCACCTTTATATTTTCTATTGGGTTTAACAATCCTTAAGCGGAATAGAAAACTCAACATAAAAAGGATGATGTTCTTCATTCAAGCAATATTCAATTCGTTGTTTAAAATTCCCCCACGTTACCATCTCTAACGCTATTTCAATTGGAAAAAATCCCACTTCTAAGGACTCCGACGTCGTGGTTAATTCTCCTCCAACTGGCCTTCCTAAAAATAACGTGTTACAAATACTAGCGTTTACATTTTGAAAAATGCCACAAAACTTGGTTATCTCAATTTCGATTCCGCTCTCTTCTTTCGTTTCCCTTATTGCCGCATCCTTCAATGATTCACCCTCTTCAACCTGGCCCCCTGGCATTTCCCATCCTCGTTTAGGTCCTTTTATCAATAAAATCTCATTACGTTCATTTATGACTATGGTTGCTGCTGATAGTATATGTTTTGGAACCATTTGATCAACCTCCTCATTTAATTTCCATTAAGTCGCTCCGTTCTAGCACCAGGACATAGCCGCGAGTCCCGTCCAAACGAATTCGGTCTCCGTCGTGGATGAGGGTCGTCGCTCCATCGATGCCAACGACCGCCGGCAGCCCGTATTCCCTGGCTACTACGGCGCCATGGGTCATCAAACCGCCGACCTCCATAACCAGCCCGACGGCGGAATGGAACAGAGGCGTCCAGCCCGGGTCCGTAAAAGGGGCGATCATGATCTCACCCTTGTTCAGCTTCGCCTCCTCAGGCCGCAGGACCACACGGGCGATACCCTCTATGACGCCAGCGGATACAGGTGTTCCCACGAAGGCACCCTCTGGTGCATCCTGCCATTTACGCCGGCCGATAACGATTTCTCCCTCGCTCATCATCAACCTTGGTGGCTTCATGCCCCGGAATCGCTTCAGTTCCTCCATCCGCTGCTCGAGCAGCGCCGCAACACCGGATGGACGTTCGCCTTCAGCCAGTTTCAGCAGCTCGTCGAGAGACAAATAAAATACATCATCCGCCCGCTGTAGCACACCCTTCTTGACCAGCGAGTTCCCTTCGTCAAGTAATCCTTTGCGCACAAGGTAGAAATGCTGCATCATTAAATATTTGGGATGCTCCCGCAGCCCCATCAACCCTCTGAACGCGCTCACTAGCCGTGACATGAGCTTCGCCTTCAACCTGCCAAAAGGTTGAGCACGCAGCCGATTTAACAGGTCGTTAGCCGCAGCCTCTGCCTGTAGAGCGCCTTCGGCGAACTTGGCACGATGCTCCCCAGGCTCCATGCTCCGCATATGGCTGCCAATTGAGGGCAGCAGCGTGCTTGGATCCTCACACCACCGGGGGCGCGTAATGTCGATTTCACCAGGGCACCTCATGCCGTAAAGTTTCATGAACCGATCCCATTGCTCACCGAATACACTGCCGCCTTCTACCTGTTGCAGCTTTTCCCTAAATAGAAGCGGATCGCCGTGCAGGATCAGGTCTGTCACTTGCGGGTAGGGTCTAGCCGCATCCGCTAAATCGCCGATCATGAGTCCCATCTCACTCGTAATGTTACCTGACAGTCCTCGGTTCAGTACATGGACGACCTCGGAATCGCCCAACCATTTCATGGACAGTGCATTCACCAAACGCGACGAAACAATTCCTGCCAGCGGATAAGGGATCAACTGTGGGAAAATGGTCAATAACAGCGAACCTATATGCTCCTGAATTCGGACTATCCGCTCTGGACCATATACTCTGGAAAGCTGATTTTCTCCCTTATGGATCGATGCCTCGATGTACGCATTAACCTCAGGATGTGCATCGGAAACAGGAGCATAGAGCAGCTTGCGCAACACTTTCAGCAGCACAGGACGAATAAAGCCGATAACGCCTTTTCTCACGCCAGGGGCTGAAGGCAGATGTTGAACGAACGATTCCTGCTTCACAATCTCCGCCACGCCAAGGCCCATCATTTCGTCGATGTTGGACAATACCTTCGGCAAAATAACACGGGCCTGCTTCAGCGTCAACAGCTTTGTAATATCTACATAGACCCTTCCTCCAACCGCCGTCGTATGCTCGTTCATCTCCCGAATGCCCGTTTTCCCGAAAGGAAACAGCGTTCGAAGCACAGACAAGCCCATAGGCTTCATTGCATCCGTCATCATCTGCTGATGGCCGAAGGATAAGAGCAAGTGCGGACTTTCCCCCGGCGGAATGCTCAACTCCGGCAGCGGATACAACGAGGTGATCGGTCGGCTCTGAACGATGTAGAAGTTTCCTTGCGCAAAGCACCATTCGATGTCCTGCTCTGAGCCGTAATACCGCTTAATTTTCTCGCCGATAGCTGCTAACTCCAGGATCCGCGCATCATCCAACGCCTGCATGACCTGCTCTGCCTCCGGCAGTTCCTTCGTCACGGTGCCCCCCTCCGCCAATGCGAAGATAGCGAGCTTCTTGCGGGAGACCGTCTTCGTGGACAGCTTCCCAGACCGCACCTGATAGAGGTCAGCGGAGACAAGCCCGGACACAAGCGCCTCTCCTAAACCGAAGCTCGCGTCAATCGACACCGTGTTTCGGCTACCCGTAATCGGATCGGCGGTGAACATGATGCCGGACACCTCCGGGAAAACCATGCGTTGTACGACGACGGATAGCTGTACAGCACGGTGATCGAAGCCGTTGCGAGCCCTGTACGATATCGCCCGATCGGTGAATAATGATGCCCAGCACTTGCGTACGGCGTGTAGCAGCGCTTCTTCCCCTCGCACATTCAGGTACGTATCCTGCTGACCGGCGAAAGAAGCAGACGGCAGATCCTCTGCCGTGGCACTCGATCGCACCGCATAGGCTTGATCCGCTCCGGTCTGCTGCCAAGCCTGAACAATGGAGGTCCGAATGTCATCAGGAACCGGCATGCTTACCAGATGCTCACGAATGGACTGCCCGAGCACCGTAATTTCCCCTAGCTGATCCGCCTCAACGCCATTTAATTGTTGGAAAAATTCATCCATAACCTCACTTTGCTTCAGAAAAGTAAGGTAAGCATCTGTGGTGACACAAAAGCCTGCGGGGATGGGGAAACCCGCCTTCGTCATTTCCCCCAAATTCGCGCCCTTGCCTCCTACGAGTGGAAGACTGCTTCTATCCAATTGGTTAAAATCAAGCACATAATCGTTCTTGTTCATGGGTGCTCGCTCCTCCCTTTGCATGAGTCTGTGCGAAGACCGTGCATAAACAGACCAAACAATGTTTCGCCCATCTCTACCATCGTAACTCCGTACTTGGCGGCCACATCCGGGCGGGCCATGCGTTCAATGCTTTCCAGCATGATCGCGGTTAACAGTTTGGGATTAACGTTTCGGATATGCCCTTCCTGCATGGCTCGCCCGAGCAGCTGTTCGATGAATGTGAGCTGAGCACTGCGAAATGCCTCCAGTTTAGCCCATAATTCGGGGATATAGGTTTGGATATCGTTTAAAAATAACGGATGCAGCTTGGCAAGTTCTCCCCTGATCCCCATAAATACGCGCTCGAAAATATCAAGTGGATGATCTGAAGACTGCATTTGCTCCTTCACAAGTAGTGTAATCGCTTTCAAAACAGATTCCAGCACAGCTTCGGCAATCTCTTCTTTTCCGCTAAAATACAAATACAGCGTCTTCTTGCTCATCCCAAGACGTGTCGCCAGCACGCTTAGCGTTACGCCGCGATAACCATTGGCATTAAACAGATCCGCTGCCTCCTGAACGATACGCAACCGGATCGAATCATCCATACGTACGATTCCTCCTATCCGCAATGGAAACCAATTTTGCTTTTCTGGTTTCCATTGTACCTAACAGGATTACAAATCGCAAGCAGAAAAGCTCCGCTCAGAATCCGGCTGACCAATAGATCAGCACAGGAAGATATAGAAAGCTAGCTGCCGTCGTCATCGCTACGTTGACAGAAACAAGTTCCTTATCGCCTCCGTATTTCTCCATAAGCACGACAGAATTAATAGCGGAAGGCATGGATGACTGAACGAATAAAACGGAGGCTTCAAGACCATGAAGTCCAAGCATTTTTATGGTTAGCAAAGATAAAAGCGGCACACCTACAATTCGCATGATGATCGAAATCCAAAGTTCGCGTCGCATGCTCGCGCGCCAGTTTGTTTTTTTGAGCTGCATACCCAGCATAAGCAAAACGATGGCAGCATAAGCCCCGCCAATCAGCTCCAAACCGGCATGCAAGCTTTTGGGCAGCGGAATTTTGAATATATACAGGACTAGTCCTATAACAGCAGCATAAATCAGTGGGTTCTGCAGCATTTTGGCACCGGCTTGCCGCGGACTAAAGGAACTCCGCGAGGCAATGTACATACCAAGTGTATTCACAAGGACGATATGTAGGATAACATTCGTGACGCCAATGGCGAAGCCAGCATTGCCAAATGCAAGAAGCAGCAAAGGCAACCCGTAATTATTCGAATTGGCAAAGATCGTCGTCAGTTCCATTGCCCGTAATGATGGAGCATTAAATCGAAATAATTTTCCAACAGCAAGGGAAGCCGCCCAACAGAGAACAGTCTGAATAACGGTAAATATGGCAATATGAGCAAAAGAGGAGCTATTTAACTCGCTGCTCGATACGGCACTTACAATCAGGCATGGTGAAAGCACAAACAAACTTAAGTCTGCCAGCACCTTCGTATCGGGTGACTTAAATTTTTGATACAGATAACCGAGAAAACAAGCCAGCAGAATGGGTACACTTACGGTCCCAAACAAAGATACATAACTGCTAATGACAATGACCTCCTTTGGTCGAGCTATTTCTGAACGACTTTGATTGGTTAATTCATACATCATATATCCAAATTCTTTATTGGTCTAATATATAATTAAAATTAACTTTATAGGTAAAAGTAATAAATTTTTCATTTCCAAAAATTTCTTCTCAAGGTGTTTCAAATATATCCCAACTGGTTTACAGATGAATTATAGCAATCAAATAAATCATACCGTAGGGAGAGTGTACAATATGAGTTCATTCAAAACAAAATTGATTCTGCTTCTTGCAAGTTCGAGTTTAATGGTTCCGAGTGTCATTAGTGCTGCAACTGAGACGGCAGATACGCCCCCCTATACTTACAGTAATGGTTTTATCCAAACGTATGTACATGGTACTTATGTTCCGGGCTATTATTTAAATGTTGATGATAATACGGTAGCAGCCTATATCCCCGGAGGGGTAGGATTAGTTGCCGTCGATAAGGATGCTGTTTTGCCGGAAGGTTCCAGATTCTTAGAATAGGATAGCGTCGAGTCTCAGAAAAATAAAAAAACAAAGGGGCGAACCGAGCCCCTTTGTTTTTTATTTAGCCTGCCATGTTATTGACCGAATGTTTGGTATCAAACACGGAAATATGGTCTACTTTCCCACTTGATTTAGGAATAATAAATTTTAATTGAAACATATCGGATGCTTTATAAATATAAATCGTGTCATCCCCGTTTACTTTTGTATCCGATGGCTTTCCTAGCGCTTGTTCAATTTGGTTCAACGTTAAGGTTTGCAGTTTTGGATCGCTGGAACGAATATCTATAATTTGATCGCCTTTATTGAAGCCAATGACTGCATTTTTCTTAGAGTAGGTCGCATATATACTGCTCGCCACGACATCTGTATGATCCGCTTTCCCCCAAGCTTTCTCCACGTCATCAATAAGTTTAGTTTCTGCGGCAAACTCAATACCCGCCACCTTGCCTGACTTCGCTAATTCAAGCATATCTTTAATTTGCTTAGTCACCGATGTCGTTTCTGACGATACAGGTGTTACATTCACGTTACCACTAGGCGTAGATGCCGGCTTGGAAGAAACCGCCGGTGTTGCGCTAGGTGTAGCTGAAGGTGTTGATGTAGCTTCTACAACTGGACTAGGAGATGAGCTAGCTATTGGATCAGCAGCACTCGCTGCTGGTTTTTCATTTGATGTGCATGCCGTGAACACCAGCATACTTGCTATTAACATTGGATAAACCGCTGCTTTTTTACGATAAATTTTCATAAGTTGCCTTCTCTCTTGAAAGTTTGAATCACTACAAATATTCAGACGATAGAAGAATTAAAATTGTTGCAAAAAAATATGGCATGGAGCAACTTATGTAAGGCTAACTTGCAAACGGCTGGCGAAGTCATTTATTCCATTTTGACATGGACCTGAAAATTTACTTTTAATTTAGGATAATAGTCTTCTCTCCAGTTTTTTAATTCATCATAAGGAATTTGATTCCGGAAGTGTTGGCCAAATCCGAATATATCTGTTTTGTTTTTTTGGGCTTGTTCAAACAAATTGTAAAATCGCTTTTCAACTAGCTTCTCTAGCTCTCTTTGGATCTGATCATTCGTTGCGCCTTCTTTTTTTTCTAAGACTTCTATTTTTAAAGATAAATCACTCGATACCATCAGATCGTCAGCTTTCTTTGACGATTTTATTTGTAATGAACTATTTTTCACCATGATGCTGGCATAACCCAGACTCTCAACCTTTCCTTTAGCAGGTTGGTTTTGAAACAAATTCACGAATTGATTTTCACTCGGACTAATTTGATCGATTATCTTTCCGTTTTTCAATACCGCGGATCCCTCAAAGCTTAATAATGTATCTTTTCCAGCATTAACAACCGGAATGGCGATATCTTTTGTATATGAGAATAAGCTCCGATAAACTTCCCAAATACGTGTAGTCGAGATCTCCGGTGCCCAATCGGCCCCTTTATGAAAATAGTCAATGACAGAGGTTGCGTGCGCATCAAGTTTTTCATTAATAGATGAAAACATTTTCTCTATGTTTTCATCTGTTATAGCTAGTAAAGCTACTGGAGGTATTTCTTTAGATTTCATTAAAAACTTAATTACTTCACTGACATCCTCTTTTTCCTTTGTCAAATTGTTTTGAATGATAATTAAACGTACCTGTTTGTAGTACAAGGCATCTTCCGTATTTGTTTTCAGTTGTTCCAAAATGCTAGAAACGTTTGTACCTTTCTGAGTTATCGTTCTTGATAATTTACTGCCTTTCTCCGTAATTGGTATATACAATGTCACTTTGTATTGATTATCGTTTTCCTTGCGAATCCCAATAATTAAAGGAATGTCGCGCTTATCTATTTCTTTAACATCCCAGCATCCGACAAGAAGGGTTAGAGACATAAGAACAAAAGCACTCATATAATATCTATTTTTTTTCATGGTCCAACCTCCCCCCACCGGCAAAAACACCATAGATAAAAATGGTAAATGGAAGAATAACGATTAAAAGTGCATTAGCTCCTGCACTCCATAAGGCAAATTTTTCTATCAAGTCCAAATTCGGAATTGAGATAGCCAATAGGAATGCGGTAAGTGAAAAGACGTAAATCCAATAAGAGGCTTTTTTCTTTTGCCAATTGAATAATTTCTGTATGATTTGGCTAATCATCCATAGTAATACCGCATTTAATATAATGGTGAACCCGACCATTGACATACCAAAAAACATGGTTTGCTGATTGAATACAAACCAATTCATATCAACGGAATCCGCGGCTTCTTTGGCAGGAAAAAAAAAGGTGTCGACCGTTTCTTGCCCAAAGATAAAAAGGGGAATATACACAACAGTTAGATAGAAGCAGATCACGTAAGCCCATGCCCCAAAAAGTTGACCGGTCGTTAAGTTGGTTCTGGATGGTACAAATCCTAGAAATAAAGACGAAAATCCCAAAAGATAGAGAAAATTTATATTCGGCACAAAATCAAGAGATGGCGGTAAAATTGGAAAAGCGTTCTTAAAATCAAAATTCACAAACGAGGTAATAATAACAAAGGCCACCATAATATTAACGATTAAAAAAATAAAAACGGAAGAACGTAATATCGTGCCTAAACCTTTTATAGCTGTATACGTTGAAATGACGAGGAGAAGAATCATGATAGCCCAAATAGGTGTCCGAATTAAAAAAATCGACGCAATGACTTCAGCATGGTGCCGAAAACTCATCGCAATCAGCGCCGTTAAATTGAGTGCATAGGGGATTAAAAATATGAATGCTACCCATCTTCCCATTTTCAAAAAAATATCAATCATATCTTTTTGAGGGAAATAATCTAATCCTTTCTTGCAGATCATGATTAAGATCAGTTGTAGCAATCCATAGGAAAGAACTACTCCCCAATGACCGGATTTCGTTAATTTATATATGAGACTAGGATACTGTAAATAACCGAATCCCATATGCATGATGATAAAAACTAAACCTATCTGTAACCTTGAAGTCAATTTGAGTCGCCCTTTCCTTTTATGCGAAAAGTCATATACGGAATATCACATGACGTTAAACTCGCCAAATATATGCATACAAAAGTTAAACCGGCAAATACTCCAAGAATACCGTAGACAGATGCCAAGATTAAAATGGGGTACTTTAATGCACGAATGTACAAGGAATTTTGCACGCCTACAACCGATGAACTTGCTATCAGCATCGCGGTAATTACAATAACCAATAGATTACTGACTAATTTCGCTTCCACCATTGCCTGGCCAAGTATGATTCCTCCAACCATGGTAATCGCAGGACCAACGCTTTTCGGGAGTCTCACAATTGCTTCAATGATTAAGTCAACGATCACGACCATTGTAAGAGTTTCAATGATAGGTGTTAATGGAATGCCTTCTCTACTTTCAGAGATAAACAAGGCGAGATCGACTTTTAAAACATCAGGGTTAACGGACGTTAAGGCAACATATAACGCAGGAAGTATAAGTGTTGCCAATGCTCCCAGTCCCCTTAATACTCGAATCATTACTGACAACCCATTAGGGAAATTTCGGTCGTTTACTGTACTCAACATATCCAGAAAGAGATGAGGAAAAACAAGTGCGAAGGGATAATTATCTAAAAAAAGAACAATTCTGTTCTTTTTTAACGATTCAATGGCTTGATTCGGAATTTCCGTTGAGAATAAATAACTAACGGGATTGAACTTGCGCTGACCAAAATGCTTATTGAGGTCATTAATCGTTTCGATATCCGATTCAATTTCTTTTAAATGTCGATCTACTTTTTCAATAAGTGCATTAGGTGCTTTTCCTTTAATATACAGCATTGAAATTCTTCGTTTAGCCAGTTCTCCAACAAGATAAGAATTATGGCACAAACGTTCCGTGCTCAGCCACTTTCTAAGTAACCCTACGTTTATATCAATATCTTCACCAAAAGCATCCATAGGACCAAGAATGATACTTTCATTTTTGGGCTGATCAATACTTCGGCTTAGGTTGCGGCTGACTGGTTCCAGAACGGCATTGCGCTCCTTATCGGACAAAAGTACTAATTTGCCTTCTACAACTGCTTTAATCATTTGATCCGTATCAACGTCAAGTTGATCACTGAGGTTCGTGAATAATTCATGTACGGTTGATGACATTTTCGCCATTTGCCGAATATACAAATTTGATTTCGTGAAATCTATGAGCGTTTTATACCCTATAAGAAATAGGGCTGTTTGATCAAATTGCTCTTCCTGAATGAATAAATCATCGTGATCAGCGAATATGGATTTAATTTCCTGAACCGAATTAAGCATAAATTAAACCCCTAATGTTAGACATGGTCATAGTTTGAGCGGTGATTGGAACTTTTATGCAAAATAAAGGCTTAGGCGTTTCATGAAAATCTCACAGAAAAGACAGCCGATAATCGGCTGCCTCGTGGTCTCTTTCACTCAATCATACTTCTTGTAGCATTCCAAAGTGCTTCAGTAGCCTTATCGATGTCGTCTCGTGACATGCGTAAACGAGCGATAGCGCTGCCGTATGAAATTTCCTGCTTACCTTCGTTCAAGCCTTCGAAGATTCCATCAGCAAAAGCATCCAGCGGTTCCCCGGTTGTATGCAACCCCGCCCCACCTAAATTTGTATTAACCGCGGGAGGTGCAACCTCAATGACTTCAATAGATGTATCCGACAACTGTTGTCTCAAACTCATCGAAAATGAATGAAGCGCCGCTTTCGTAGCCGAATAGATAGGAGCAATCGCGAAAGGCGTAAAAGCAAGTCCTGAAGTAACGTTAATAATTGCCGCCTTTTCTTTGGAAGCAAAAAACGGTACAAATAGTAAGGCTAGATGGATCGGCGCATCCAAATTACTGGTGATTTCTTTGTTGAAGTAGCCCCAGTTATTCCTTGCATCTACTTTTAAAACGTTAAATCGCTGTTGTATCCCAGCATTGTTCACAAGCACATTAACTTCAGGGTAGTTCGATGTTACCCAATCAAATAAAGCTAAGCGATCGGATTCGTTATCCAAATCACATACACGAGTAATAAGACCAGGGATCTGTTCTTTTGCTTGTTGTAGGGCATCCTCACGTCTTCCGCAGACAATCACTTGATTGCCTAACTTGGCGAATCGCTCAGCGAAAGCTAATCCAATTCCTCCGCTTCCGCCTGTAATAAGTACCACATTGCCTGACAACTTCATCCTAATCCCTCTTTCAATGTTTAAATTCAAGTCTTTTCAGACCACATTTTGTATTTTCACCCTAATTAGGGAATATTACCTATCATAATTTGAAATATGGGGGTTTAGAAGTGGAGAACCGTGTAGCGTTAACCGAAAAAAGAATGCAAGTGGCATTGCACCAATTTATCTTCCCTTTTTCCATCAATCTAAATTCTCAAAATCAGTTTAAGGAACAATTGCTCAAAGATGAATTTATTCCTTTTTTTATTAGCGAGACAAAGCAAGAAGATAGGTATTATGGAGCCGAATACCAGGTGTCTCACCGGGAAATGGAGCGATATTATCTTCCTTTCACAAGCAGCTTCTTATTTCCACATGAGGAGGATAATGAAAAGGGGTTTAGGCGTTATTCCAAACAGCTGAATATCGTATGCTCCCTTCACTCGCCATTTTACAATTTAGCTTTTACAATTCATTCAATTGACGTTATATTTTGTCCTTTTGATCTTGGATTCATTACGATTCGCACGGAACTAAAATGCGAGGAGGTCAACTATTCGTTGGCACTTGAATTCGCGAAGCGATTTCGAGTACTTCAAAATATGAATAAGCAAGATGACGAATCCTACATTCAATATAACGATCTGACCTTTAAAGAAAGTGAATCGTTTATTTTTCATATCCTAGGGCCAAATACCTCGGCGTTCCTAGACCATGGACGGTTGGACAAGGTCTACTTTGAGAAACTGCCATTCTTTCTTGATGAATGCATGTATGTGGCATGTTTTTACTCGCTGGTAGAAGACTCAGAAATTTCTTTAGTAGATATTTATCGAGCTGCACGCATCGACGGGTTGAATAAAGAAGGCAAGCCATTCATCGGTGCAACAAATTTGAACTATATAAAATCATACAGCGAGCTGCACGCTTATGACAGGTGGGGGCCGGATACTTACTTTATTACGGATGAAAATGCCTTTTCTTGTATCACGAAACAATCTCATGCTGTCGCGGTTAAAATAGCCAATAAAATGTACGGTGAGTATTATTATGGACTACTGCTTAATTTGTTTCACAAAATCGTGCTTCTCAAAATTTCCAACCAATACTCACAAGTTCGTTTGGAGCAGAACCAGGGTAAAATTGAAGAACTGATTCGTTCCATTACTGATTTTTCTGCCAAATATTATTTTATTGAAGTCGTTTCCCAGTCCCAAGGAAAAGAAATCTTCCTTCAGCTGCGCAAATTCTATGGGAATGATGAGCTGTTTGTTGAAGTTAAACGGACTCTCAACGATCTATTTGAATATCAGTCCAATTATACGAATAAACGTGCCAGTTATTTGCTTCGCATTTTAACAATCTATACGGTAATAAGTGGCATATACGGAATGAATCAAGTGATTGAAGATTTAAAAGGTCCTATTTCCTGGAGAAAAATGCAAGATTATTCGGTTTTTCAGTATTTTGCTTTAATCGTAGCTCTCTCAGGAATCCTAATCGGAATTAGTCTGGCCGTTGATTCTCTGCGGCAATTAATAAAAAAACGCAAATATTAAAACTGCGGCAGTCATTTAAGGTTAACGTTCCACTGTTTTGAAATAGTCATAAACCTTCTCTAATTTCTGCTGCTGTTTACCTCGTGGACTCTCCATACTCCCAAATTCAAAAAACTTAACCTTTTTAATTCCTACATAGTTAAAGAGTGCTTTTTTCATCAAAACTTTGTGAGCGTTATTCAGCCAATACAGCGGATATAAGACCGGTCCCTTCATACTTGAAATACACACCACCGACTTCCCTTTCAGAAGCCCTTCCGGCAGCATCCCTCCCTTATCCTTATAGGCAAAACCGGAAGAAAACATCTGGTCGATATAACCCATAAGCATGGCTGGAGGTCGCCCCCACCAGATCGGATATACAAAGACAATTTTTTCGGCCCAGCTGAGTTGCTCCCTGTAGATGGCTAGATCAGGGTCGGCGTGCATATCCCTCCTACGCTTATGTTCATTAAAAACCAGGACCGGATTAAATCCTTCCTCGTATAGATCCAAAACCCTCACTTCACTAATTTTCGGATTCTCCCTACTTCCTTGAACGACCTTTTGTAAAAAGGCATAACTTAAACTTTGATGATTGGGATGTGTGTAAATAATCAATGTTTTCATTTCAACACTCCTTTACTTATCTTTTGATAAGTAAAGCGTAGCACACTTTATTTTTTATTGTCAAATGATAATTGTTTATTGATAATTATTTTGCTATTATTTTTATATGAGGTGATCATGTGGAGAACAATGTCCTATTCCAGAAATTCGTGTCCTTCACGGCCGCAGTCCACCAAGTAACGCATGAAATGACCAAAGATGTGAGATCAGAGTCGCTTACTCCCGTTCAATATAAGATTCTAGAATACATTTCCGTCAGCCAGCCCGTTACGCTCAGCGAAATCAGTGACTGTATGCATATGTCTATGCCAAATACAAGCCGTGAGCTTAGAAAACTAAGTGAAAAACAATTGTGCGAGAAGATTACCGATACTGAAGACCGTCGCAAGCAATCGATCCGCCTTTCGAAAGAAGGAAGTGCGATGATGGGCGACATTTTTCAGCAAGTTGAATCTCAGTTCGTCCAGAAAATCGGAAACGTAACCGAAGCAGATTTGAAAGAAATTGAACATGCGTTGGATGTTTTGATGAGAAGAGTATTCTATTAAAATGACAAAAAAAGCCGCTTGCTGGAAATAACAATCCACAAGTGGCTTTTTGTTAGGAATCGATGTGGTGAAACCCCCACCCGTACATATCGGTCAGAATAGCACTTAATGTTCTTCCATGGTCACCGTACCGTTTGGTCCCTGAAAACAAGGAGAACCTAGCTGATGGCAATACTAAGGTTGCAACAACATGACATAGAAATAGCCTTCGTTGCTGTAACCCGGCCCCCGCGGTGTGGCTACCGGACGATATAACTGCACTTGATACAATCCGTTGCCATTGCTTAAAGTAAGGGGCATCTGGAACTTGCCGTCCTTCACTTCCACCTGTACCGGAGAAGAAGCTCTGGTAACGAGACCTTGACCCTCTTCAAACTTGGAGACTCCATACGCAAAGCTCGAATCCGCCTTTCCAGTAAGCGTATTAGTCGAGGCATCCGTTTTGATATAGCCCACTTCAGTCTGATCCAGCTTGAAACCAGGGATACCAACATTCAGTGGAACGGCTTCATAGCTAGTCTTTACTGGGTAGGAAGCCGAGTACAAGATGCGATCACCTTGAGCTAACTCAGTAGTAATCCGATTATCTCCTAGATGCAGTCGAATCGGTGCCTCCATCCAGGAGACTCTTTCATCGGCAGCTCCTGTTTTCTGCATTGCCGTATTGAGATTGCCGAAGATATTGTCGTTATCCAGCTTCAGGGCCATTCCTCCGTTTAACGAGAAGTCCCACGGCGGCTCCGTCACAACAGCCTTCACGGTCAGCTTGTCGCTGGGCTCTTGAGTAGGGAGGCCATAATCTTTCACATCGTAGCTCGTATACCGAATCAAAAGATTCCGAGAATCCTGGTTCCATTTACCAATGTATCCGAATAAACGCTCCAAATCTATGCTGTACAAATAAATGTCTCCATCCTTCACTTGCGGAGGGAAGATCAACTCAGACGTGTGCACAGCCTCCCCGCCCCAATACGTGATCGCCTGTTCGCTCCCAGGTTGAATGGAGAAAGAATAGAGACCATCGCTAAGCTCAGTGTTCTTCCGGTCTATATGCTTCGCGAACCCAAATTTGTCAGCGAAAAAATCCAGCTTCATATACGGCAAGCCATTCTCTCCGAACCCCACCTGTTCATCCTCATAAAACTGTCCCTCTTCCCTGAAATCCAGGGAAAAGCTAACATTCTTTACCGAGTGGAGCATTAGGTTCGCTCCCGCTTCCCGCCAGGCTTCCTGCGTTCCCGACTCCGCAATTGGCTTCGCTTGGAACTGGATTGTGCGTTCCACCTCGTTCCAAGTTACCGTACCGAAGGCATAGAGATCGTTCAGGAGGATGGCCGTCCGCCCGTCAATGTTGAAAGAACGAACCGGCGTATCGCCATAATAGGCTTGGATGTCCGTGTACAGCACATCCTTCAGGTGCGTTCCGATCGGAAGCGTGGCGGGTTCCCTCCTTAGCGTCGTATCCACTGGAGCCTGCTCCCCTACCGCCTTCGGAGCGATCCGCAGCGTCCTCGCGCGCGGCGACCACGAAACATCGAAGCCGCTCTCGCGTAAATCCTCTACCGCTATAGCCGTTTCACCCGCGATATTCATGGATGGTATCTGCTTCCCATTGACATAAGCGGCGATATCGGTGGATACCACTTCACCAACCCGTTCACCAACAGAGCTGGCCTCCGCCAGAGACCGGCCGTTCCAGATAACAAAGCAGCAAGCCAACAGCATCACAGCAACCTTTCGATTTCTCATGATCTTTGCCTCCATCTTCTCAATCATTCTAAGACATTAGACTTTTGAAATCAGGAAAGGTTGCTTGCTTTACCATAAAAAGTGAAAATTTCCCAGTGAAAATGTTAGTTAAGTATTTTGGTCATGATAATATCGATTTGTTCATCATCCCCCATATAAAAGGAGTGGGCTCCTGTTTTTACAAAATCCATTTTTTGATAAAAGGCTATTGCGTTCTCGTTTTGTTCCCAAACCCCTAGCCAGATCTTCTCTTTCTTCCGTTGTTTCGCAATTTCAATAGCTTTATTTAATAGATATTTACCAAGCCCCTGTTTGTGAAAATGTTTCCGTATATAAATCCTTTCGATTTCCAAAGCATCTTTTCCCATTAATTCCGTCTGAGCATCGAGGATGTTTACCTTTAAATACCCTGCCACTTCTTCATTCGAATAAATAACATAAAATTCTGAGTAGATATTTGACAATTCTTTTTCTAATTGTTTCAAATTAAATGCTTTATCGAGGTAATCTCTCATATTATCAATCGAATTTTGATCCTTGAAAGTCTCTGTAAATGTTTCTATACTAATTTCTTGCAGCAATCCTAGTTCCTCGAAAGTACATCGCTTTATATAGGTAGTCATGATGGTTTTCCTCCAATTTTCCAAATCAATAATTTCGCTTGTTTCCTTTTTTTACAAACTCCCAATCTTTTTCAACATTTTTTCTGACTTTTTGCAGTAGGTTAAAAATGGTTTCTATTTCACTATCGGAGAGTCCGGACAGTGCGACATTATTGGAGTAATCGTTCTCCCTTTTTATATACGGGTAAACCGTTCTTCCTTTCTCTGTTGGAAAAAGCTTTTTGATTTTTTGGTTGTTCTGATCATCCGTCTTTTCAATAAATCCATTCATCTCCAGCTTTTGAATCGCACGGGCAGCTGTCGTTCGGTCTACCTTTATCATTTCAGCTAACTTTTCTTGAATAATTCCCGGATTTTCACAGATTCGGACAAGGTACAAATATTGACCCTTTGTAAGATCATATTTTTTAAACTCAATATTACTAATAGAATCTAACGCTCGAGCAATCATTCCAACTTCACGTAAAATTTCTTTCATCATCTTGACTCCACTACTCATGTATTTTTCATATGCGGTGTAAAAACAGTACAACATTTTTGTTGTATTTGCAACATAATGCACGCCATTTGTTTTAGTTAAATAAAAAAACACCGCCAATTTCGATGGCGATGTTTGTGACTTGCCGGTTGTATCTACTTCATTGAGATTCACGAATCTGGTCAAGGTGCTCCTGCGCGGTCAGCTCATGCATCGAAAGTTTGGCCCCTATGGATCTGAAGCTGCCAATAACGTCTTCATAACCGCGCTCAATGTGTTCAACACCGGTAATATATGTATGTCCCTCTGCCGCTAATCCTGCCATCAGCAAACAAGTGCCTGCACGCACATCGGAGGCATGTACCCATCCGCCTTGCAAGGGGCGTCCACCCGTAATAAAGGCACTTTCCTGCCGCAACTCGATCTCGGCGCCGAGCCGCCGCAGCTGCGCAACATGAGCGAGCCGCTTAGGGTAGACACGATCTGTTACTATGCTCTTACCCTTGGCTTGCAGTAGAAGTGCAGTCATGGGTTGCTGTAAATCGGTAGCGAAACTCGGATACATGCCTGTACGAATACGTGTCGCTTTCAGTGAATTCGTTGCATATGCCGTAATATGGTTTTCGCCGCATTCCACGTGCATCCCTATTTCCTGCAACTTCGCTAGACATGAACCAAGATGCTCCGGGATGACGTCCATGACTGTAACCTGTCCCCCATGAAGTCCGGCTGCCATCAGAAAAGCTCCGGCAATCAGCCTGTCTGGAATAACCGTGTGCGTTCCCCCGTCCAAATAGGAGACGCCTTCAATGCGGATATGTTCCGTTCCTGCACCATAGATGCGTGCGCCTAATCGATTAAGGAAATTTGCCGTATCGCAAACTTCAGGATCCATCGCTGCGTTATGCAATTGTGTCCGCCCTTTGGCCAGCACAGCAGCTAACATGGCATTAATCGTAGCGCCAGAAGTAATGGTGTCGAAAAAAATGTCGGCACCTTTCAGCTCGGCAGCTTCGACGACGTAATAATCTTTGAAGAGATGGACCTGCGCTCCAAGCGCTTTGAAGACTTTAATATGTTGGTCAATGGGCCGTGAAACAAAATCATCCCCACCAGGCAACCCGATGGTGACCTTGCCGAATTTGGATAGTAGAGATCCTGCAAAATAATAAGACGCCCGATAGCTCGAAGCTTTGCCTGGATCGATCACAGAACTGTGAATCCATCGCGGATCAATGATAACTTGTCCGCCATCCTGGTGCAGCTTCAATCCGATATCACGGCCAATTTCGGCAATGATACGGACATCATCGATTAATGGGATGCCTTCTAATGTGACGATATTGTCTGCCAGACAAGCTGCGGCAAGTAAAGCAAGGGAGCTGTTTTTCGCTCCAGGAATATGTACGGTTCCGTTAAGTGAGCCAGAATACTCAGCCTGTATATATTTCAAGAAGTGTCCCTTCTTTCCTTATGACGATTTCAGTTCTGTTTCGAGCATATAACCGCTACCGCGCACCGCGCTAATCAAAAAGGTAGCTTTCCCGTATTTTTTTCGCACCCGATAGATCAGGGCATTCAGTTCGTCCAATGTCACATCGGAGAAGCCTTCTGCACCCGTTGACCGTTCCGGCCATACCTTGGATTTGATTTCCTCGAGCGGAACGAGCCGGTTGGCATGATCATGCAGTACACGAATCAGTAAATATTCTTTCTCGGACATGAGGATTCGCTTGCCCTCCACGACACATTCTCTTCTTTCCCAATGAATCGTAAGCGGCAGTTCAGGCATTTCTAGATGACTGGTGATGCTGAGCGGTTCGAATTCTAAGGTTTGATCGGCAAACATATAAGAAAAGTGGATGACGGTCATCCCCTTAGAGAGCTTAATGATATCGAAATTTTTCAACGTGTATGGGGTGTGTGGCGTTAGCAGCACGCCATTGATCTCAGTTCCATGACGACTCCCTAAATCGTATAGCACAGCCTTGTCTTGTTCCTTACGAATGACGAAATGCTCACGAGAAATAAAAGCGTTCGTAAAGGCTAAATCCGGAGTTAACTGATTGGATACCCGGCCGACCAGTGTTTCATCCTCACTGAGATTCACGCAGGTGCCCGGTCGATAAGGTTCGCCGCGTACGATGTATAAGCATGCAAAGTTTTCCAGTATGCTTCCCTCCATTTGCTGATGCAGCTTTACTTCTTCTAGTGAAAAATACCCCAACAATTATCGTAACCCAAAATGAGACGGATGAAAACCTCTTGACACTGACGCCTCGCTCACATTTCGGTAATAGAAATCAGTTTTAACCAATTTGAGAGCAATCTATCATTGATTACAAAAAAAGACCCACAGCAAATGAGCTGAGGATCTTAATTCAAGACTAACCTCCAAATAAAATATCCATTATGGTTCCTAACTTACCTGACTTATGTCCTTTCAATACATCCGGGTTATAGACTTCTACAAAGCCGCAGTTCAAGCAAGAAACGAATAGAAAGTGATTGTATTCGATATCCAAAATCTTACTAAGACCCGTACCATTCATTGAAATTAATTACTCCTGAAGAACCGCCGGTTGAGGCTTATTTCGTTTCTCTTTCAGTACGAAAGTAAGCGGAATTGCCACAATGCAAATAAATACGGCAATTAAGAACACATCTTGAACTGCTAACGTCATGCTCTGATCACGGATGAACGACGCATCTCCACTCAGCCCTTTCTGGTGAACAAACGACCTTGCAGCAAGCAGGGAGCTGAAAACTCCAATCGAAAGCGCCCCTGTTGCTTGCCTGACCCAGTTCGTCACAGACGAGGCATGCCCCGACCTCTCTTTTGAAATAGACGACATCCCTGCATTCATAACCGGCATGAAGGCCATGGAAATCCCGACATAACGAAGGGTCATCCAACCCGCGACATACACGTGGGAAGCATGCAAACTAATATGGCTCAACTCCCAATTGGACGCGATTAGCAGCGCTACACCGCCCATGATGAGCGGAAAAGGCCCTGTTCGGCTGTAGAGCTTGCCGACTACAGGGGAACAAAGCGCCATGACGAGCGAACCGGGCAGCAGCACGAGAGCTGTAACCAGCGGGGTCGAATGCTGGACGTCTTGCACAAATACGGGAATCAATAGAGTGCCCGAGTATAACGAAGCCGTAATGATACAGTTGATGATCAAACTGTACGTAAAGCGGTTCGTTCGAAACACGCTAAGGTTAAGCAGCGGATTAGCCAGACGCAGCTCCCTGCGGATAAAATAAATAAGCGCCGAAGTCCCAACAAGCAAACAGACGAGTGTTTTCCAATCGGTCCATCCCCAGCCGTTCCCTTCGGTAAACGAAAGAATAATAAAGGAGCTGCTGAGCAGAACGGTAATAAATCCCGGAAAATCAAACGTCTTCGATGTGTTGATACTATGATAAGGCAGGCATTTGAACGCCACGGCGACAGCTGCAATTCCGAGAGGCAAATTAAGCAGAAATAACGACTGCCAGCCGAAATATTCCGTTAGCAAACCTCCCAAGGTCGGTCCGAATGCCGGCGCCAGCATGGAGGACAAGCTCCATAAGCTCATTGCGAACGGCTGTCTGTCTTTTTCGATAAATTGATAAATCATTGTCAGTGTCGTTGGAATAATTAAACCGCTGAATACGCCTTGCAGGATTCGGAAAAGGATGAGTGAATCAATGCTCCAAGCTACCGTGCAAAGGGCAGAAAACAGCGTAAACCCCGACAGTGCGAAAATATACAACCGTTTATAGCTGAATCGGTCACCGAAATAGCCCACAATCGGAGCAATAACTCCCGTAGCGAGCAAAAATCCGGTAATCATCCACTGAACCTTGCCGAGCTCAGCGTCAAAGTCTTTCATAAATATCGGGAATGCCACGTTGATTGTGGTCGAGCTGAGAATCGACATAAAGTTCCCGAAAAAGACAGCTAAAATAATGAACCAGAACGCCGATCGGCCGGATGAGCTGCTCGTCACTTCATCTCCCCTTTTCACTGCTTACGAATGGTTATTATGGAAATGATTGTATAGTGCAATTATTGTTAATATATGTATTATACAACTACATCCCCAATAGTCAATATAGGTATGAGGTCAGTATTTCCTTTTGCCAACCTCCTCCAATGCCATCGTCTCCGTAAAAACGCTCTCAGGGGTTACAATTCTTTTCGGCAAGCTCCGTCCTTGCATAAGTTCGTTGACAGCTTGCATCAAGTTAGGACCTAGCAAAGGATTGCATTCCACGACACTATTAATTTTGCCCTCAGCCATTTTCTCAAATGCTTTGTTCGTGCCATCTACAGAAATAATGATAATATCCTTTCCGGGACGAAGTCCGAACTCTTCAATCGCCTCGATGGCGCCTAAAGCCATATCGTCATTATGTGAATACAAAACATTAATTTCATGACTCATCTTATTAAGAATGGACTTCATGACTTGCTTCCCCTGCGCAAACGTAAAATCGGCTGATTCACTTTTTAAAATCTTAAAGTTCTCATGTTCCTTAATGACATCGCGAAATCCTTTCCCTCTGGCAATCGAGGGGGTCGACCCTTCCGTGCCGACAAGCTCAACGATGCCGACGGTATCTTTTCGGCTGTTCATTTTATCAATCACGTATTTCCCGGCTTTGCGGCCCTCTTCATAAAAATCTGAACCGATATAAGTCACATATAAGGAAGGATCACTTACATTAACTAATCGGTCCAGAATAATTAACGGAATGCCAGCTTGTTTGATCTCTTTTAAGATCGGTTCCCAGCCTGACTCGATAACAGGTGCGATCGCGATCACATCTACTTTTTGTTTGATAAAAGTCCGAATCGCTTCAAATTGCTTGGATTGCGATTGATCCGCATCCTCAAAATGCAGCTCGATGCCTGCTTCCTCCGCTGCTTCTCGAATAGATATCGTGTTCGCATTCCGCCATGCGCTTTCTGATCCCAACTGTGAGAATCCCAGTACGATCGGACGAACGAGCCCCTGATCTTGGTCACTGTGATTCACCACGTTTTTAGCAGCTGTTTTCTCCTCGCTGGATGGAAAACCGGTGGAGGAATTATGCATAGAATCAAACATGTATAGAATTAGAATCATGCCCAAAAACAGAATAATCAACAATTTGCTTTTCATTAATGAGCGGAATGATCTTCCCAGCATTGGAATCCCCTTTTAGCAGAAATTTCCTTCCATTTCCTTTGGTTGTATTATAAAACGCTTTCAATAAAGTAACAATATGCAAGCAAAAAGACTTTGCTAGACAATTGTTCATTGCCCTTCAAAGCCTCGGGTAAAACCGATTACATGCTTTTTCTGGTAAACCAATTCCGTTCACTTAATGCCTTTTGAAGTAAAATAAATAAACAAAGCAGCATGCCGATCGCAATTTTCGTCCACCACGAACTAAGTGTTCCCTCGAAACTTACGATTGTCTGAATCACCCCTTGGATCAGAACCCCAAAGAAGGTGCCAGCGATATAACCAACTCCCCCTGTCAGAAGCGTACCGCCAATCACAACAGCAGCGATGGTATCCAACTCCATCCCCATGGCATGCAAGCCATAGCCAGAAAGCATGTAGAATGTGAATACTACACCAGCTAACGCAGAACAGAAACCACTGAACGCATATACGCCCATCTTCGTTCTAGCAACAGGCAAGCCCATCAGGATCGTCGACTGCTCGCTCCCTCCAATGGCATATGCATTGCGTCCGAAGCGCGTATAATGGGCCATATACATGCCTATTGCAACAACAAGCAAAGCGATGATGACGCTAATCGAAATAAAGCTGCCGCCAGGCAGCGGAATTTTGGTCTGGGCTATGCTCGTGTATATCGGATTATCAATGGTAATCGTGTTAATGCTGATCACATAACATAACCCTCGCGCTAAGAACATGCCGGCCAACGTGACGATGAAAGGTTGGATTTTGAAATAGTAGATGATAGCTCCCATTCCCCACCCGAACAGCGCGCCTAAGAGGAGTACAAGCGGAATAACAAGGACGGGCGACCAGCCTGCCTGCACCAGCGAAGCCGAGATCATGGTTGTTAAGGCGATCACGGAACCGACCGATAGATCGATCCCGCCGGAAACAATGACGAAGGTCATCCCCACAGCCGTTATCAATAAAAAGGCATTATCGATGAGCAGATTTAACAGAACCTGCAAGGAGAAAAAGCCTGCATACCGGAAAGAACCTGCGATATACATCAAGGCGAATAAACAGATCGTTACATAGATTGGAATATATTTACGATTAAGCAACATGGCTTTTGACCTCCCGTTCGGCCGGATAATGGCGACTCTTCCAGCGAGTAACGATGGATTGGCGGAAGGCCTCAGATTGAATTAAGCAGACAGCCAGCACGACAAAAGCTTTCACGACCAGCGTAATTTCAGGCGGAACACCAATCATATAGATCGTAGTGGTCAGCGTTTGAATGATAAGTGCTCCGATCAGCGTACCGGTTAAGTAAAATCTTCCCCCATTCAGCGACGTACCGCCGATGACGACGGCAAGAATCGCGTCCAGCTCGTACCACAAACCAGCGTTGTTGCCGTCAGCGCTGGACACGTTTGAGCTCAAGATCAAACCGGCAATTCCCGCACATATGCCGCAGAACATATAGACAGCGAGCATAACCGTACGAGAGCGGATGCCCGCTAATCGGCTCGCTGTTGGTTTGCAGCCGACCGATTCAATAAACAGTCCGAGCGCTGTTTTGCGCGTCAATACAGCTGCTGCAGCAAACACGATAGTAACCAGAAAGATGGAGAACGGCAAAGTGGCTAGAGAACCTGCGCCAATATATTTGTACGTTGAGCTCGTGATGGTGATGATTTGCCCTCCCGTGATCAGCTGGGCAATCCCTCGTCCGGCGACCATCAGGATCAACGTCGCGATAATCGGTTGAATGCCCGCGTTCGCAACCAGGAAGCCGTTCCACAAACCGAGCAGCAGCGATAACACGAGTGAAATCGCAAGCGACAGCAGGAGTACGCCTACGCCGTTCTGATCACTGCTTTTGCTAATGGTTAGACAAGACAGCGCACCGGAAATGGCCACCACCGAGCCAACGGAAAGATCAATGCCTTTCGTTGCAATGACCAAGGTCATTCCTATAGCCACGAGAATGAGCGGAGATCCGAAATTCAAAATATCAATTAAACTTCCATATAAGTGCCCATCCTTCATTTGAATCGAGAAGAAACTGGGCGAATAAATGAAATTGAACACAAGCAGCACGGCTAACACGCTTACCGGCCAAAACAAATGATGCTTAACCATGTTCCTCAGCCTCCCGCTATCGCTTTCATGACATTACGTTGACTCATGTCTTCGCCAGACATCTCCATCACTTTCTTACGGTCCCGCAGTACGGCGATACGTTCGCTGACGCGAAGCACTTCTTCGAGCTCGGAAGAAATGAAGAGCACGGACATGCCCTTTTGAGACAAGGAGAGGACAAGCTTCTGAATTTCCGCTTTGGCCCCGATGTCGATACCCCGAGTTGGCTCATCCAAGATTAATAGCTTAGGATTCATGAGCAGCCATCTGGCAAGCAATACTTTCTGCTGATTGCCACCGCTCAAATTTTTGATAAGATGTTCCGGATTCGGCGGGTTAATATTCAAAGCGCGGATATATTCGTCCGCAATTTCATTCTGCCGCTTGCGGGGAATTGTATTGAACCAGCCACGAGTTGCCTGCAGGGCAAGGATGATATTTTCCCGAATGGTCAAATCGTCAATGATGCCTTCCGTTTTGCGGTTCTCAGAGCAGAAAGCGATACCCTGGTCAATCGCTTGCCTCGGTGAGTGGATCGGATCATCCGAATCCGTGAACTTCAGCTTACCGGAATCGGCGCGATCCGCTGCAAAGAGCAACCTCGCAAACTCGGTTCTTCCGGATCCCAGAAGCCCTGCCAAACCAATGATTTCACCCTTATGAATGGTCAAATCCGTGGCTTCAATGGAGCCCTTTTTCCCCAGTGAATATGCCTCAATTAATGCCTCCGCTTTCATTCTTTGAACGTTCGCGCTTTTCGGAAGTTCCTCCAGCACATGCAGGTCCTTGCCAATCATCTTGGAAACCAAATCTATGCGGGAGAGCTTCTCAGCCATATACTCTCCAACAAATTCTCCATTACGAAGAATGGTTATTCGATCTGAGATTTCATACACTTGATCAATAAAATGCGTCACAAATAGAATCGCTAAGCCTTCCTTTTTCAGTCTCGTCATGACGGTAAACAGCTGCATAACTTCTCCTCGGTCCAGACTGGACGTAGGCTCATCCAAGATAAGCACCTTAGCGGAAATACTGACAGCTCTCGCAATCGCAATTAATTGCTGCACAGCGACCGAATAGTGATGCAAAGGCAGTGTCACATCAATTTCCAAGTTCATTCTTTTCTTCAGCAGATCCACAGCATCCAGGTTCATTTTCTTCCATAAAATACGACCGAAGCGACGTGGCTCGCGGCCAATAAACATATTTTCCGCTACAGAAAGGTTCGGACACAGGTTGACCTCCTGGTACACCGTGCTGATACCCGCATGCTGCGCATCCAAAGGACTGTTGATCTTGATAGGTTTCTGATCCATTTCTACGTAACCTTGGTCAATGGCATATACACCGGTGAGAACTTTAATCAAGGTTGATTTTCCAGCCCCGTTCTCTCCCATCAGAGCGTGAACTTCACCGGGGAACAACTGGAAGTTAACACCTGACAGCGCTTTGACACCTGGAAATTGTTTGTGAATATCCGACATTTGCAAGATCGGCTGACGTTCACTCATCGAAGGACTCCTCTCCATATAGAGAAAAGCCACTCCACCGGCTACTTGTATGGAGTGGCTTTCTTCTTTTCTCTTTAGTTGTTAATACTGGCGGTCAGCAAGAACTTTCTTCGCGTCTTCCGAAGTAAACACGCCCTCTTTGGTTACGATACGTTTCTCGATTTGCTTGCCGGCAATCACATCATTGACAGCTTGCATCAATTGAGGTCCAAGTAATGGGTTACATTCTACGATAAAGTTGATTTTACCTTCGCTTGCAGCTGTCATACCGTCTTTAACCGCATCTACGGAAATAATGGTAATGTCTTGACCTGGTTTGAGGCCAGCTGCTTCAATCGCTTGAATGGCTCCAAGCGCCATATCGTCATTATGGGCATATAGCACATCGATATCTTTATGAGCTTTCAGGAACGCCTGCATAACTTCTTTTCCTTTTGCCCGAGTGAAATCGCCTGTTTGAGAGGCAATGACTTTCAAGTGAGAGTTTCCTTTGATCTCTTCAGCAAAACCGGCTTTGCGATCGTTAGCCGGAGCGGAACCTGTTGTTCCTTGAAGCTCAACTATGTTCACATCTTCCTTCGCATCCTTGAACTTATCGGAAACCCATTTGCCTGCTTTCTTGCCTTCTTCTACGAAATCAGAGCCAATAAAAGTTACATACAAAGAGGTATCCTTGGAATCAACCGCACGGTCTGTCAGAATGACCGGGATTTTCGCATCTTTCGCTTCTTTCAACACCGTATCCCAACCGGACTCAACAACCGGCGAGAAAGCAATAACGTCCACTTTTTGTTGAATGTAAGTACGAATAGCTTTGATTTGATTCTCTTGCTTCTGCTGTGCATCGGAGAATTTCAAATCAAAACCGGCGTCTTTGGCTGAATCCTGAATCGACTTCGTATTCGCTGTTCGCCATCCGCTTTCCGCTCCAACCTGAGCAAAACCAAGCGAGATTTTCTTCCCTGCCGCCGGTGTTGCTGGCGCTGCAGTAGCTCCTGCGTTTGCTGCTGGAGCCGTTGTGCTTGATCCTGTGGTAGCGCTGTTCCCGCAAGCTGCTGAAAGCAGCATTAGACAGGAAGCCACAACGAGAACCCCCATTTTTTTCGTAATAATCATGTTTTTTCCTCCCCATCGTTCACCTCTTGTTCGGTGTGACCTCATTATAAAACGCTTTCACGTGCCTTTTATACGGAGTTTCACGCTCATTTCTTGTAAATTTTTTAGTGATTTACCCTGACTTTTTCGAGAAAAGTTTGTTTTTATAAGAGTAAATTGTTATTTGTGGTTGTATGTATACGTTACCATTTCCGCATGCAACACAATTTGTTATAGTAAGATAGAGGCAACTATCTCCGCATTAGAAAGGTTACTTAACCATTTATGAGATTAATCCAATGGATTTCCTCGAGCTTGCAAACCAAATTGCTCACCATGTTTATCATTCTGACTTGTATTCCTCTGATTGCGGTTGGACTTATCTCCTACCAGAAATCATTTAAAACGGTTTTCAATAACAGTAAAGCAGCCGCCATGCTTTCCGCAGATCAGCTTGCCCGTGATCTGGATACGCAATTTATTGATACGAGAAAGCTGCTTGAGATTAGCAAAAACACACAAGTGCTTCGATTCTTATTCTCCCAAGAAGATACATACGAGGATACCAAACAAATCCTAAGAACCATGGATTCCTACAGGCAAACGTACCAATATGATAGCGTTCTCAATATAACCATGATTAACTTGTACGGCCGTGGCATTAGTGAGAGGAAGGGGTTGTTCCAGCTTGAGAAAAATCCACTGCGCAACCAGCACTTGACTCATTTGACTAAAAATCCGGATGAGGTCTTGATTGTCCCTCCTTCCGAAGCCTCAACGCTGGACAGAATCGACGGTTTTCAGTATAGCAACACGAATGTGATTTCTATTATGGCCGCTGTGAAACAACAAATTACACACGAAGTCATTGGCTTTATCGTCATTGACGTCGATGATAAAGTGGTCACACAATTTTGCGATAACGTTACGATCGGTCAGACAGGGTTCTACTTTGTTGTCGATTCATCGGGCACCCCTATCTTTAAGCCATCAACGTTAAAAGCAACTGTCAAACTTCCGCTCCCCTCAGACTTAACACACATTCTTAACGGAACTGACACGAATTACATCGACTCAACCGAAGGCAAACCGAAATTCGTCTACGTAGCTCCTTCGCTGATGACAGGCTGGAGTATCGTAGGCTACGTGCCGCTTCAAGAAATTGTTGAAGAAGCAAATTCGATTCGACAGCTCATCATCATTACGGTTGTGTTAAGTTTTATCTTTGCCGTATCCCTTCATTTTTTCATTTCAAACCGCTTGATCCACCCTCTTCACCTTTTAAAAAGTAAAATGCAGCTTGCCGCTTCCGGATACCTGGAAGCCAAAGTCGTTCCCAAAGGCAATGATGAAGTGGCCTTATTGGGTAAAAGCTTTAACATCATGCTTAGCAAAATCCGCAAACTGCTCGAACAAAGCATTAAGGAGCAAGAGGAAATTAAAAAATCGGAATTACGAGCTTTGCAAGCGCAAATTAATCCCCACTTCTTGTACAACACACTGGATTCCATCGTTTGGATGGCAGAAGCGGGCAAGAATAATCAAGTCATTCAGTTGGTGCAATCACTATCCAAGCTGTTCCGAATTTCTTTAAGCAAAGGCAGAGACTGGATTATCATTAATAAAGAAGTCGAGCACGTGCATAGTTATTTAGTCATTCAACAAATGCGCTACCGCGATATTTTGGATTATGAGATTCAGATTGACTCCCGGTTAAACCCGTATCCGATCTTGAAAATGATCCTGCAGCCCATTGTAGAAAACGCTTTATATCACGGTTTAAAAAACAAGCGAAGGAAAGGCATGATTCGCATCAGCGGCCTGATAGAGAACGAGGAAGATATTGTACTGACGGTGGAAGATGACGGGATCGGAATGTCGCCGGAGAAGCTTGAACAGATGCGTGAGTATTTAGCGAACGATCAACTTCCAGAGGAAACCGGCAATGAAGTATCCGGAGGGTTCGGCCTGCATAATGTACAACAAAGAATTAAACTATATTACGGGGACAAATATGGTGTAAGGATCGACAGTATTCAAAACGAGGGAACGACCGTTTCCATTCGAATCCCCCTGACAGGAGGTAACATGCCATGAAAAAAGTACTGCTAGTTGACGATGAAATTTTAATTCGCGAAACGATTCGTGATACGATCCAATGGGAACAAGAGGGATTTATTTACTGTGGTGATGCTTCCGACGGTGAAGTTGCGCTGCCGATGATCGAACAGTATCAGCCTGATATTCTCATTACGGACATTAAGATGCCCTTCATGGATGGCTTGGAACTCAGTTCCTTTGTTAGGAGAAATTCACCGGATATCAAGATTGTCATCTTGAGCGGGCATGGGGATTTCGAATATGCGCGAACAGCTCTGCGTTTGGGCGTAGAAGAATATTGCACGAAGCCGATCAGCTCAGCGGATTTGCTCCAAACCCTACGTCAAGTGAGCGACAAGATCGATGCAGCGCGTCTGGAGAAATTGGAGATCGAGCAATTGAAGCTGGAAGAGAAAAAGCAAACCGGTTTATCGCAAAGTAAGCTGCTGAACGATTTATGCAGCGGATTTATTACAACGTCGGAAGCCGTTCATTTGAGTTCTAAACTGAACCTGAATCTTCTCTCCCGTTACTATGTTGTGGTAACCGCAGACTTCCGCAAACTAGCTCCTTCCGATTCTGCACCGGATGGCATCTCTGAGGATATGAAGCAAGCCGAGCATCTGTTGAATCTTAAGCTTGAAGGGAACAACCACTTGGTGTTCAAGCGAAGTAAGACGGAATGCGTATGGATACTGAAGTATGAATCGCAAGAGCAAATTAAACAAGCACTAGAAACGGTTCAGCAGGTGCAAAATCAGTCCATGGAGCATCTCTCCTACTCGATTTCCGTTGGCATCGGAAGTGTTCAAGACCGGATGCAGGGCATTCATGTTTCTTTCCTGGAAGCGATGGAAGACATGCACTGGCGCCGTTTATCTCGTCAGAATCGCCATGCGATGCTGGAGTCCAGAAACGGTTCTTTTGAACAGTCTCTCTTCTTAGACCGGGCAAAGTTTGTAGAATTTCTGAAGATCGGCTCTCCTGCACATGCAGATACCTTTATTCATTCTTTCGCTTCCACTCTTCAGCATACGGAATGGCACTCTTCGCTTATCGGCTACTATATTTTAAACGATTTGACGTTGGAAGTATTTCGATCAGCGAGGGATTCTTACCCCAACATAGCAAACTTCGACATGACCCTTCAGGAATTGCAGAAAGCTATTGAATTAATAAGGACCCTGGATGAATCGCGCACCTACTTAATCAGATTAGCTGAACAATATTGGCAATGGCGTTCCGAAGCATCTGACAAACATGGGGATATGCTGATTAAAGTGAAAAAATACATCCACGAGCATTATGATAAAGATTATTTTTCTCTGCAAGACGCTGCTGATCATGTCAATTTAAGCTCAGGCCATTTAAGTAAAGTGTTCAGCCAGGAAAATGGCCAAACCTTCATCGAATACTTAACGCAAACAAGAATTCGCAAAGCGATGGAACTGCTTCAGACGACGCAGGCCAAATCCTATGAGATTGCCTTCCTCGTTGGCTATAACGATGCTCATTACTTTTCAAACCTGTTTAAGCGAGTAACGGGTATGACAACAAGAGAATTTCGCAAAAGCGGCCAGCTGAGCAAAGACCTACCTGCTTCTGAGAGAGAGGAGCATAAGGGCTTTGTCAGTTACTCTTAAGAAATCCCTTCTCTTGTTCGTGTTTTTCTCACTATTTACAACCGTGGGCTGTTCGGATGCTAATTCTTCAACTGGTTCCTTATTCGCTACGGTAACCCCTTCACCACAAAAGAGTGAACGTCCTCCCGCATATACATTCGGGATTATATATCCAATGGCGCATTCTTTTTATGAAGTCATTACGCAACTTGCCGAGAAGACGGCTGCTTCCAATTCCGTTCAGTTAATTGTCAAAGCGCCGGAAGAGATTAGTTTAGAACAGCAGATACGCATGATGGAAACCATGATAAAACAAAAGGTAGACGGTATTGCGATTGCTCCTATTGACCCAGATGCACTTGTTCCTGCAATCAATAAAGCTGTGGAAGCCGGTATTCCTGTTGTTTGTTTCGAAACCGACGCCCCCTTAAGCCGCCGCCTTTCCTATATTGGTCCAGATCATTACAAAGGCGGGGCTTTAATGGGTGAAGTCGTCAGCAAGCTCATGAAAGGCAAAGGCATGGTGCTTGTTGAATCAGGCATATCTAATACACCTATTCAGAAAAACCGGCTTTCCGGCATGCTCGACTACTTGACTCGTAATACGGCTATTCAAGTGCTTGAAGTGGGATATAATGAGGGCTCCTCCGACAAGGCACTGTCTGACATGGAGCGTATGATCGATGACCACCCGCACTTTGACACGCTCATTACGCTTGATATTTTATCCAGCTCGGCTTCGATCCTGTTATGGAAAGCCAAAGGCTTGAAGCGGAATGCTCTGTCCTTCGGGATGATGCCCAATGTGAAACAAGCCCTTATCAACGGTCAAATTACCTCTGTTATCTCTCAGAATGAACAAGTATGGGGCGATTATATTATCGGACAATTGCTGCGTGCAGCACGTGGTGAAGCGATACCTGTCTATATGGATACCGGCAATAAAGAAATGACAAAAGATTCTCTTGCATTGAAATAAAAAGAACCCTTCCGGTCATGAACGGCTGGAAGGGTTCTTTTCTGTATGAACGAGTAGATTCGTTGATGCAAAGAAAAAACTGCCCCAGCTATTACACCGCTGGGACAGCCTCTTATTATTTGTTTATTCTTCCGTCAGCCACTCGTCGATAATCATTCTAGCAACTACTGCCAGATCTTGAATGTCAATCGAACCGGAATTGTTCATATCTGCTTTCTCAATTTGACTCCAGTTCGCGTCTGTCGAAGTAGTTCCGTAGTACTTAGCGATCATGGACAAGTCATTAATCGTAATTTTCGTTGCGCCAGGCACCAACGTAATGATGCTGTTCGAGAACACCTGCAGCGCTGAAGCCAATTCATCTTTCGCAGCATCCACTTGGGCTTGAGTTGCGGAAGCGTTATCGAATACAGCTTTTGCACGTGTAACCGCTGCCTGTAAAGTCGCTTTGGATTCACTTGCATATTGACCAACCTTCGTACCAACGACAACAGCATCGAGCTTGCTCTGAGCGCTGACCAGCAATGCGCCAAGGGCTTCTTTGTCTGCGTGACCTGGTTCAGGATCGGTTGAAGTGATCACCGAGTTAATGAATGTTCTTAATGCTGCATCTAAGCTGCTCAGAGCTGATTGCACTTCCGCTTCCGTTGCTGCCGCATTGTCACGAACAACTTTCGCGTCGTTGATAGCGAGCTGCAACGTTTGTTTGGAACCGCTTGGATATTGACCGATTTGAATTCCCTCAACAGCCGCATCATGCTGGCTTTGAGCCGATGCAATCAGAGTGCTTAACGCTTCTTTATCCAAAACTTGAATTTGAAGCGACAAGGAAGCTCCATCCAGATCTACCTTAGCACCGTTTGAAGATACGGCGGCATCAGACACATAAACATTCGTCGTGACGGATGTGGCTACTTGATTAGCCTTTGCATGCAGGCTAATTAAATCACCGCCGGCTACCTCATTCCCTGATCCAATACTGGACATCAGGATTAAAACTTGACCTTTTTCCGGCTTCACTCCTGTGACGAGCACCTTGAAGTTCTCTTTCAGCGAACCGATCGACGTCTCCGCCAAAGAGACAAGTCCATTATCCGTCACTGTTTCAAAATGCAACAGATTCGGATCATAATTCAATACGACATTCAAAATAGAGAATGCAGAGGATTGATTACTTACTCCCAGCTTCAAGTCGACAGGCTGACCGCCTAGGACAGAAGATGGTCCTGTCAATGTTGCCGACGGTGATCCCGTACTTGCGAGTTGGAAGCTTCCGGCATATGGAAGTGCTACGCCTTCACCGCCGATTTTGAACGTATACGCCCCCCCCAACCAACCGTTTGGCGAGTACGCAAAAGTAAAATGTCCACCCTCTCCACTGCTGGTTTGGTTCAAATACTCGAGTTGTCCTTGAGGATTGTTGACCATTATCGTGACATCTTTCCCCTTGCCAAGACTGATTTCTCCATGAAAAGTAACCTTTTGTGTTGTTTGGTCTACCGCAGTTTCTACGTGATTGATCTCAGTCATTGCTCCAGATGCTGCTGCTTTTGGCGCAGGAATAATCGCCAGCATACAGATGAGCATTGCCAAAGTTGCGACAACAGAAATGATTCTTTTAGACACACGTTCCCCTCCTTCTCGATAACTCATTACTGATTAAGTTTGAAATAAGCATGATAGGCAAAATTATAAGCGGTGTACATAGGCACTAACGTAACTCCGTTCGTTGTAAAATTCAGCGGTGTGCCGGCCACTGGTGTGATAGATTGTGAAAGATCAGATTCGTTCAAATTCAAGTTGATAAACTTCGTGCTGCTGCTTTTGCCAACCATGAGAAGCGGACCATAGAATATGCTGCCCATCGCAGGATCGTCCGGCGTTTTTTCTACACGTAAGCTATACGGCATGGAAATTTCAATCTTGTCGTTGTTTGCCCATACTTTGCTTAGCGTGACATACGTGCTTGGTGTTGCCGTAATCGTTTGCTCAACCCCATTTACCTTGACTGTGAAGCCTTTAACAGCCCAGTAAGGTACGCGAAGCTTAATATCCAGCTGACCGCTGCCTTTTACAGTAAGCGTACTGCCTTCCTCACTTGGGAAGTTCGTTGTTTGCACAACGGATATTCCTTTTTCAGCCCAATTCAAGGTGGATGGCATATACAAATTGACGTATAAAGATTTCTTATCGCTGGAGCGGAAATAAATGGAGTCTTGGTATTTGGTTTGGCTTTCCAAGCCCGTTCCTGCACAGCAGGTAAAGCTGGTACGGCCGTATCCCTTCGTGCTTCCCGGACCTAATGGCATGAAGTAAACAACACCATTGTTGGAAGCGCTTTGATCTTTGGAAGGAAGAATACCGTTATACAGCCCTCGCTCATAATAGTCCATATATTTGGCATCCGGATTGTGGAAGAATAACTCTCTAGTTAGTTTCAGCATGTTATATGTTGCACAATCCTCGGCTTGACTGTTTTTGCTGGTGCCGCCTTCCAGAATGTAGGAAGCAATTTTGTCCGATTCCTTGAACAACTCGCCTACACCACTGCCGCCATTACTGAATTGACGATGATTCGTCACCATGCCCCAGAAATTTTGAGCTACTTTATAGTAGGAAGGGTCATTCGTTTGATCGTATACTTTCAAAGCTCCAATAATTTGTGGTATATGCTGGTTAGCGTGAATGCCGTTTAATGTGTCTTGATTATTTGCTGTTGGCGTAAATAACTTTGAATTATCAAACAGTTTGGCTGTTGCTAAATATTTGCTGTTCCCTGTAATTGCACTAATCTCTGCTAAAGTTTCGTTCATGCCACCAAACTCGCCGGCGATGTATCTGCCCCACATGCTGTTTAATGTGGTTTGCGGCAATTTGCTCAATCGGCCATCCACCCAATCCGACATTTTCACTAGGATGCTCAAAGCTTTAGCATTTCCAGTAGCCTTGTAACTGTCCAGTAAGCCCGCCATGATTTTGTGCAATGTGTAGTATGGAGCCCAGATCGTATTAAAATCAGTCTCGGTACCGTTGTACATAGCACCATTCTCTAATAAAATGAATTGCCATTCGCCATAGGCACTAAGATATCCTGGAGAGTTATTCCCTACTAAAGCAGGATTGCTTTTTCCGAGATTCGATTTCTCCATACCATTAGGTTGAGTGGCCAATGCATCCTGAACTTTCGCTAATTCATCGATCATGTAGTCGATTTTCGTTTTCCATTTCGCCTCGCCGCTGCTGGCATAAGCTTGAGCAAAAGCAGACAAGAAATGCCCCGTCGAGTGACCTCTTAATTTGCCCGCTGCCGAATCCCAGCCTCCCATTGCTGTGGCTCCTTTGTTATCAAGCCCCGCAGCTGCCCGGAAGGCATACAGCAATTTATCCAAGTTGTATCCATCCAGATACAAATATTCACTGTCTCTTAGCTTTGTAAAAATACTGTCTTGCAATGTCACATCACTTAAACCAAATGGCTGTACGACAAGGTTGGCCTCACCCGGCGTTGAGGTCACGTCTGCGCTGATGGATTTACTCCACGCACTGACACCTGAGGTGTTCTTAGCTCTCACCGCATAGGTATGCTTGGAGCCATAGAGCAATCCCTGATGGATAAATGGACTTGTGATATTACTAATGGTTGTGCCGTCCACTTCCAGGTCATAGCTTGCTGCCTCAGGAGATGGCTGCCATGCAATCTCAATTTGTGGAATAGTCGATGACGGGGACGTTGTCATTCCTACAGGAACCCCTGGTGCGCTTGTCAATTCTGCTGCGCCACTAAGAGGCTGCAAATGGGAAGTTTGCAAATCCGTGCCATCCCAGACAAGTACTTTGGCTGTATAACCTGTTACATTAGCAGGTAAAGTAAGGTTTGTGGATAAGGTGACAGGTGCACCATGCGTCACACTTTTGCTCACTTGTGATTTGTCGACCAATTTACCGGCAGCATCATAAAGCGCTAGCGTTACCAAAGAAGAAACAGCTGCACTGCCCTTATTCGTCCCTGTTACAGTAGCCGTAAGCGTTTGGCTGCCCTGCAAACTGCTCATATTGAACTCTGAATGGAAGCTCAGTGTTCTCACTTTAATGTGGGCAACAGCTTTGATGCCCGTTCCTTCAACCGTCCCTTGCACGGTGAAAGAACCTTCAGCCGCATAATCCGCCGGGTTCATATCATCCCATTTTACGCTCAGCTGTCTTGTCGTTTCCTCGTCATTATAGACCGCAATGACACTACTCGGCAGGACTGGCGTCGTGCCAATAACCGTATCGACATTTACGTCTTCAATACTGCTTAATGTCAACACGAATGGTTCTTCCAACACCGTCACGATGAAGGTTTTCGTATCACTCGCGTTCCCGTTTTTAATCGTGGCTGTCAGATTCACTACAGCATTGCCTGACCGAGGCGTTGGTCGAATGACCGTACCATCATGACCGATCACACTGGTATTGCTAGATTGCCAAGTAATAACAGAACCGTTGCGTCCTTCCGTTGGCAAATCCAAATTCTTGGTCACTGCGCTAATGTTCCCCAAACTAATAGCATCCTTATCTAACTGCAGTTACAGCTTCGAAAACTTTAGAATCGTGTGCTGCTCCTTTCGTCACAGTTGCCGTTAACGTAACGGCTGCGTCCGACTGACCTGGAGCAGGACGAGTGACTTTGCCATCCTTCGCAATCACATTTGTATTGCTGGATTGCCATGTAATATCGGAACCGTACGGCCCTTTGGTTATTAATGAGAGATCTGTGTCTACTGTTCTAAGGTTAACTCCTGCAAGAAGGGCGGCCATATCAGCTGCCACTAATTCGCTGTCCGGCTTATTGATTAACCCGGCAACCTCGGAAGCATCCAGCGCTCTATTATAAATACGAAAATCGGAGAACAAAGCGTTGATTGTCGGATCAGCAAATTGGCCTTTCCCAATATAGTTCGCCGTCGTTGCGCCAAGACTGGATGGATTCAAAGTCAACGAGGTGTTCTCCCCGACCTTCAACCCATTTTCATAAAGAGTAACCGTATGCCCATTTAAAACAACAGTTACATGTTTCCAAATATTTGTCGTTAATGCTGTGCCTTTTTGCGCCTTCTCTTCATTGGACCAACCGCTCGTCGTAATACCGAAAGCCAGGCCTTTTGCTCCGTCGTTATTCCCGGTAGGCGTTAAATACATGTAGCTGGTCGTGTTGCCGGAACCAAAATCGAAAATACGCATGTAACTCGTTGTCGCACGCATATTCACCCAGGTTGATATTGTAAAATTGGTAACACCATTTAATATCCCGTTTGGCAGCTTGACATTAGCACCCGATGCACTCGTTCCACCGCTCAAGCTAATCGCTTTCCCCTGCTCCCAATCCGTAAAGCTATACGTTTCTCCTGCTGCTGTTGCATTGTTGCCTTTTCCTGAAGCATCTTTAATCACATTTCCGCTCACATCATCAAACTTATACCACGCAATTAATCCGTCCGTCGTTCCAGCAGCATGAGCAGTAGGCGTGATATCCGTAAAACCAAGCAGCAAATTCACGGCAAAAATAACAAGAATATTAACAATAGAAACCGTTCGCTTCAATGAGTAGGTTATCATTGTTGTTTAGCTTCCTCCTTTTGGGGAAATCATTTGGATCCCCGGTAACGATATCGCAATATTAGCTTTGGAGCGAAGTTCTTCAAACCAGGGCTCCATGAGATCAAGAATTTCTTTATTCACCAATTCATCTCGAATTTCAGCAATAACTTGCGCTTCACTTTTGGTATTGGACGCCGTATCATGCGACATGTGCTCTGCATAATGCGCTTTAACTTCATTGTCGTCAACCGTCACGCGAGGCTCCAGCAGTTTACGAATATACAGCTGAGTTCTGAGCTCCGTACGCAGCGATTGCTCCGTATAACCGTCCTTCTTCAAATTTTCCAGAAATTCATCTTCCGTGGCATAAGAAGTTCTGACTTTATCGAAGGAGGCTTGAAACTCACTTTCGGTCACAACCACCCCCGCCGCTTTGGACTCTTTCATAATTAAGTCCTCTAAAATAAGTTTCTCCAGTATTTTCGGACCTTCGTAATCGACAAGCGCTTTATATAGCTGATCTTGGCTAATCTTTACACCATCTACAGTGGCAACAGGTATGTCGCGCCCTTTATATAGGAAGACAATCAATAACGTCGTAATAAACAAAACAAACGATACGATCGATAACCCTTTCCAAAGCGCCACATGCTGATTTTCTTTCCTGGTAGCAGCCAAAGTAAATTCCCCCTTCTCGAGAGCAGAACCTCCTCTCCTGTAGTAATACTTTATCCTTATTTTTGCTAAAATTATAAAAAATTCCTTTAATGCACATAGCGATGGATGTGGGTAGTTGTAGGTTGCCAACGTAGATGTTTGTTCATGCTTAAGTACAGCAATCCAAGTGAATGTTGACTTGATGTGGTAATGGATCTTTACATAGAAGGATAGGAAATAGCTCTGAGGATTATGGATATGGTTATAAAACACTTAATTTTTACATAGGAAACCTCCCATCTCTTATTACCCGTAGTATATAGAATGCGCTTACATTAAAACATTCAAAAGTTTTTGGTTTTGTGGACTTTTCTTGTCTTACCTTTAAATAGTCCACTCAACTAAAAAATGTCCACCTTACTTGTCCCCGTTAATCGTCTACAAGCGATCGTGCAAGCATTGGAAAACTCCCTCCCTCCTGCTTCTTCGCTAACCTATGGCGTCTGTTTTAACCAATTCTAGGAAAAATGAGTTTAAAACTCAATGGAATATTTTATTTCGAAAATTGATTTTTTTAGAACAAAAAAAGCCGCAACGGTGCGACTTTTAAGTTCATACGCTATAGAGAAATCATTCGTTCCTGGTAATTATAAACTTTCACTTTTTCAGTTTGTTTTTATGTGGCTACCCTTCATACTGCATCGTTACGATGCCTGCGAATTGAGTGAGGTTTTCCTTTGACACTTGCAAAGTCTTCACATCTGTCCTGTGCGTTCCCGCAGCCTCAATAAACTTATCTACCTTTGCAAAAACAAGTCTTCCGAGAATGCCTAATGCTTTTGTACGATAATGCATCGGGATGGCAACAGTCGCCTGCAATTGGTGCATCACTTGAACAGCCTCCGCGCCGTCAAGCGTCATTTTTCCACCTACAGGAACGATGAGAATGTCCACTTTGCCGATTTCCCGGACTTGCTCCTCGGTAAGAAGATGTCCCAGATCACCACAATGACAGATCGTCAGTCCATCTATTTTGAATCGAAAAATAAGATTAGGCCCTCGTTTTTTGCCATTCACCTTGTCGTGGAACGTCTTGAATCCGTCGATGCTCACATCGCCGCGGCTATATGATTTCTGCTCCTTCACCAGCAAATAATCACCCGAAGCAGCTTGCACTTTGTTGTGATCAGCATGATCGTGCGTAACGACAACTATATCGGATTCAATCGGAACCGGCATGCGATAACCAAGAAATTTATAGTACGGATCGATGAGAATTCTCGTTCCCGATTCAGAAGTCAGCAGGAAAGATGAATGACCAAACCATTTAATCTTCATAAGAACAAACCCCTTTGATTACTCAATTTTACTGGATAATTGTCAGTTTTCTTCTGGCCTGAATCTTTTTATACACGTTAAAATAGACCCAGCCCGCATTGATCAGCAGCAAGGCACCCGTGACGAGAAATACATATCTACTGCCTAACCAAGCCGCTACCTGTCCGCCTAAAATAGCACCTGCAAAAACGCCTAAATAACCTGCCGACATGGTAAAACCGAAAACTCTGCCGGTTATCGCGGAAGGTGTGATTTTCTTGATCAATATATTGACCGTGGGGGTCAAACCTGCTGCCGTGAGCCCTAACAAAAAGCGAAGAATCATCAGCTCCCAGGGATTGGTTACGAAAGCTTGAGGAATGAAAATGATGCCAGCCGCAATCAGTGAAATCAACATCACTTTGTGCGCCCCTATGCGATCGGACAGCTTTCCCAGCCTTGGTGCAGCAAAGATATTCGCCAATCCCGATGCTGAGAATGTAAGCCCCGCAATCAAAGCTACATGGTTAAGATGATCGGTCAGCTGGGAAATATAGACCGTGAGAATCGGTTCAACGGAATAAAGCGCCACGGTTAAAATAAAAAAGGTAACAAACATCGTTATCGTCAGGCTCTTCTCAGGAATAAGCGTCCAAATTTCCTTGGCACTTTGCACTTGTCTGTCTTCGCGCGTGAATGTTTCTTTCACGAACATGGCCGTCGTAATGAAAGCAAGCAGCATCAGCCCACCTGTGATAAAAAAGACATTTTGCATGCCGAAATTCTCTACGAGAAATCCGCCTATGAGGGGTCCTAGCAATGAACCTGCAATGCTTGCCGTTGACAAGGTAGCTAATGCGTAACCTGCGTGGTCCTTCTCTGTTTGCGTAGCAATTAACGTGGTGCAGGCCGTCCCATACCCGGTTATTATGCCCTGCAACAATCGCAGCCCGATCAACACATACACATTGGGGGCAAAGCCCATGCTGCCAATCACGAGAGCCATCCCTAAACTTGCTCGCAATAACATGGGTTTCCGCCCAAATCTGTCCGCCGCTGCCCCCCAAATAGGTGAGAAAATAGCGGAAATAATAAAAGTAATCCCAAAGGCAATGCCCGAATATTGGGCAATTAAACTCGATTGACTTACACCTAGATGTTGGATAAAAAGCGGCAAAACAGGCGCAATCTGACTCATGCCCACGCCTGTTACAAACATGCCAAACCAGCAAACAATTAAATTTCTTTTCCAAATTGGCATCGAAACCAGCCTTCTTTCCATCTTCCTGCTGCTGTGTTTGTTTCTTATTGTGCTCCTAAAGAATGGATCCAAGCCTCTGTCGTCAGAACTTCTGCTTGACGAGGGAATACCTTCTCAACGAGAACCCGATGCACCTCGGGATCACCATCCAGGCAAGCATCTGCAAGAACTTTCAGCTGATAATCACGATCCGCCGCTTCTCGCAAAGTCGACAGAACGACACCGCTTGTAGCAATTCCAGTAAGAATCAAGGTGTCAATTTGAAGGGACCGGAGGATGATCTCCAGATCGCTGCCGGAGAATGCGCTGACGCGCAGCTTCGTAACGATAGGCTCACCTGGCTCGGGCCTTACAGAGTCATGAATTTGCGTCGCAATATCTGTGGTCGTCATGCCGCCGTATTGCGAAATTCTTGCCGCCATATTATTGCGCGGGTTAAGCTCAGGGTAACCTTCACGAAACGCAATTCGCACATAGATAACCGGGATGTCGTTCTTGCGTGCAGCTTCGATCGCTTTCTGGAACGGAATCAGATCCTCTTCTGCGAAACGAGAGGCGATACCATTCTGTAAATCCATGATCAACAAAGAGCTTTTGTCGTTATTCGGCATGTATTGAACACTCCTATTCCTTATGATACTATTAAACGGAGACCTCTCCATTTATGATAAACGGAGACCTCTCCACTTGTCAAGATAACGAATAGGAAGTGATGATGATCATCTTTGATTCAGAAACACCCCCTCGTACGGAACGCCGCGACGCCGCGGAGAATCGCCAGCGCATCTTGGAAGCGGCTTATCGCTTATTCGATCAGAATGGCGTCGAACAAGTTAGTATGAACCAGATTGCCGCAGAAGCACAGATCGGTCCAGGTACGCTCTATCGCCGCTATCGCAACAAGGGTGAGCTGTGTCTGGATTTAATGAAAGAGAACATCGTTCTCCTCTTCGAAAATATTGAAGCGTATATGCAGGAAAACCGCTCAGCACCGCCAAGCCAAAGATTAAATGGTCTTCTCGAGTTGTTTATGGCTTTCAGGGAGAAGAAATCCCAATTGCTTAAAGGCGTTGAGGACTCCGCTTCAACGAATCGAACTCGAGCTCGAACACAGAGTCCTCTGTATCTCGAATTGCAGCAGCTGTTGGTCGAGCTTTTCGACGAAATTGCATTAATCAGCGGGCAGCAGCCCCAGCCTAACCATATTTTCAAGGCGGATATGCTTCTCATGGCTTTAAGCAGTGATTCTTATTCGTTTCAAAAAGAAGAGCGCGGCTATTCACCGGAGTCGTTCTTGGAACAAATCCGATTAACGTTTCATTTGTTTCCTTGAGTGGGACCAAACAAACGAAAAACCCTCACCACGATATGGCGAGGGTTTCTCTAACAATCAGGTCAAGAGCTTGATCAACCGGTTCACTTCCCGCTGCCAATACCCCTTACCCGCATGAGTCTCTTGTATCATTAACCCAGTGACAACGGAAAAATAAAGGAAGAGCATTTGTCGTGGTTCACCTTCTCCAAATTCACCAAGTTCCTGCCCTTTTTCAAAGATTGGAACTAACAAATCCATCGTATCCTGGGGACGATACCGCGAAATTGCTAACTTAGCTTGCTCCGGCACGCCTTCCGCAGTTTGAGCTTGCTGAATAAGCAAGAAATAGTGCTTGTTGGTGTCGTCCAACATGCTCCATGTCAGCGCTTTGAATTGTTCTAGTGGAGTTCCGGGAAGTAACGGTACGTTACGTATCGATGTTTGTGCCTCTTCTACAGCATCCTGAACGAGGAGTGTGAACAGTTCTTCTTTGGACTGAAAATAACGGTACGTAAGACCTTGGCTGATTTGGGCTTCCGCAGCAATCATGCTGATCTTCGTGCCGGCAATTCCCTTGCTTGCGAACACTTTAAGCGCAGCCTTTTTTATTTGCTCTCGCCTTTCATCGTTCTTGCTCTCCGTTGTGTGATTCGTTTGCGACATCTTAGTGACTCTCCTCTATCCTAATTTCAAATGCTGAGTTTGAAACTCGCTGACTTCCCATAGCTTCTGTGCTATTTCCCCGCTAAGGGCAGCAGCCGAAGGAATCGCTGCCTTCATATCCATATAGTACTTACCGCTCTCTCCACTAATGTCATTCGAATCCGCAAGCCAGACGAGCGTCTCTGCTCCTTTTTCCACTGGCCGGGAGAATCGTTTCATGACCGCCATCGTCATCCGGGCCAGCAAGCCGTTATCCTGATTAAAATTAGTCGTGACAAGCCCCGGATCAAAGCAGTTCGCGACCACTCCGGTTCCCTCAAGGAGACGGGCCAATTCTGTCGTGAACAAAATATTTGCTAACTTCGTCTCTCCATACCGGAAATTGGCCCCTCCCAATAGGACTTGAGGGAAACTATAGCGCTTCTCAGCGGTTAAATCATCAAAAACAATGCCTGTTTTCGCCATCTTATGCCCATGGGAAGACGTGGTAATGATTCGTGCTTGACCGCTCATCTTCAGCCGATCAAGGAGTAGTGTCGTTAGCAGGAAGGGTGCGAGATGGTTGACCGCCCAAGTTTTCTCAATACCGTCTCGGGTCAAGATCCGCTTCACGAACATCGCACCTGCGTTGTTAACCAGCACGTCAATCCGGGGACACCGCGTCAAAATTTCGGAAGCTGCGCTGCGAATCGACAGCTGATCGGTAAGGTCTGCCAGAAAGACGTCTACTTTCGTTTGGCCTCCAGTCAACTTCTGGATCTGTTCGACAGTCTCGTTCGCCTTAACTTGGCTTCGCGCCACGATTCCCAAATCTGCTCCTCGAACCGCCAGTTCCTTGGCTGCCGCAAGCCCGATACCGCTAGTCGCTCCTGTAATAAGCACATATTTCCCCGACACACTCCACGGCTTGGTTTTCAATTGCTCCATCAAGATCTGACTCCTTTCGGATGAATGAATCGTTCATTCATTTTTATTTCATCATATTCCCATATTCAGGAAATGTCAATCGGGAACACGCATGATTCTTGATAAATTAAAAGAAGCAATCCTGCCGCGGCAGAACTGCTCCCTGTTGCGTTATAAAACGTTAACCTCACGTTACTAGATCGAAGTCAGCACGTTTCTTTTCAATTTTTTGTCCAACATAGATCTTATATCTCTGACGAGTTGAACAGATGCCTCGATCTCAACTTTTCTTGTCGAGACACTTTCAACACTACATCCAATCGGAATCCCTTTTTCCAATGCAAACTCTAAAATCTCTTCAAAGATGCCTAGTGACAATCTGATCGATTTGTCCAGTACATCTTTTGAATACAGCAATTCATTCTCTAGCCATGTCGGAATGCTGATTCCTAACCATTTCATGAATTCTAATGTTTTTTCGGAACCGCACGGCGCGAGATTGAACAGAATTGGCACCATTTCTAATCCATTATTTGTATAGTAATAATAGTAATCCGATAAGAAATTTTTCGATGCCTCCACATTATAGGTGGCTTGCGAGACGAAAAAGGAACATCCATTTTGCGTCTTATGATTCACTCTTAAGTGCTCATCATTCTTTTTCATGTGTCTTTCAGGAATGACGACTCCCCCAAAAGTTAAATTGTTATTTAATCTCTTGCTTAAATCATAAGCATCAGAAAGTTCCAAATTAATCTCTTGTTTACTGGAAGAAGCACCCACATAAACAGAGTATCGATCCTGTTCCATATCGGCTTTTACCCAATTCACGAATTGTTCTTCGCTGTACCTGCCGACGCAACGATATATAATTTGGGGAACTCGCAATTGATTTAAATACTCATCGCTATAGGTTGCAGGATCCATCGTTGGCAAATACGGGAAGGGTCTTTCTTGTTCAACTCGATCCGTTTCTTCCTGAACATCATACAAAATTAATGCATCTATATCGAGGTCATTTATTCTTTCAACTTGTTTCCGTGCAATCTCAGCTACCTTATCTGAGGTATTCGTTATCTTCGGAGGCGTCATGCCATAGGTCAAAATGCCCGCCTCTTTACTTTGTATTTTCTCTTTTAGCATATTCAGCTTTACCCTCCAGAACTATGATACCCCATGCCTCAATTTCGCTATAACTGTAATGATAGCATTGACTATCCTGGAAAAGGTAACTTTTTATTCCTATATCCTGTTATAGCTTTAAACTATAACAAGAAGCTCGCAAAGCCCTAGCAACTACCCTCCGACTTTCAGCAAAAGTTTACCCACCGTGTTCTTCTCCTCAAGAAGCTCATGAGCTTCGGATGCTTTCTCCAAAGTGAAGACTCCGAATATTTCCGCCCTGATCTGGCCTTTTGCCAACAGAGTTAGCGCTTCTTTCGCCGATTTACCAACCTCAGCAGGAGCAGATTGGCTATATGCCCCAATATTAAACCCTTTCATGGATTTGTTAGATAACCAAATATCGTTGGAAGATTGCGGGACATCCTCTGTGCCGCTAGCATTTCCGAGCATTACGATTTGTCCCATTGGACGCAGCAGCTTTTGGCTAAGAATACGCATATCGCCGCCTACCGGGTCCAGAACGATATCGACATTGCGTGGACCTATCATCTTATTGATTGGCTCAATGAAATCAGATCGTATCAACAGCTCATCGTAACTTAAAGAAGTGGCTAGCTTTGTCTTTTCAATACTCCCGACTGTGCCAAAGACCTTGCCTGCTCCGAAAACTTTCGCTGTTTGTCCCAAGAAGCTGCCCAGCCCCCCTGCTGCCGCGTGAACTAACACGTTTTCTCCTGCTCGCATTCTGGCTACGTTCCTGATTGTCATGTAGGCCGTCGTCAGGTTGACGATAGCTGCGGCCGCCGATGCCATATCAAGCTCCCCTCCCAATTGATCCAAAGGGACTGTCAACTCCGGCTTTACCTGGGCTACCGACGCATATCCGCCCATTTCCATTAGTGTCATCGCTGCTACCGGCTGTCCGATGTAGAAGCCTTTCACGCCTTCTCCTATTGCTTTAACGTACCCCGATACCTCGAGTCCAGGTACAACCGGCATAGGGATAAGAGACCCAAATTCCCCTCTGCGCAGCAGGACATCCACATATCCAATTCCTACATAGGCAACATTAATGGTGAGCATGCCTGGTGCTGGTTGGAGTTCCGGCAGCTCCCTCACGACAAGGTCTGCAGCCTCACACGGTCGATCGATCACAATAGCTTTCATATAAAAAACCTCCTTCGGTTGACTATGAACTCAGTATAGTCAACCTAAAAGGAGGTAACCACAGTATGTTTATACGGGTAACCAGATTACTAGGCTACGTTGAACTTATAAAACCTTATCAAGAAAATCCTTTAATCTCTTCTCCGTTGGCGTACCCGTTATCGGTGTGAAAATACAGAAATGTAGATCGGAATCGGCATTCATGCTGACGAAGGAGTTGATTTCAAAGGCCAACTCGCCCGCTCCAGGGTGATTTAGAAGAAATTGGCTCGTCTTTTTCAACTGGATATCGTGCATACGCCAAAGCGAGTCAAACTCAGAACAGTCGGCTGCCAATCGTTCTGCCGTTTCTTTAAACCAAACATCACCATCATTACGTTCTAAATAAGATCGAAAGACCGCTACGGAATATCGCGCAAATTCGTCCCAATTCCTCATATGATTGCGAAAATAGGAGTCCATGAAAAAAATCCTCATGAGGACACGCTCTTCATTGGACATCGATGAAAAATCGGTGATGATCTCGCAAGCCGCTTGGTTCCAGGCGATGACTTCTGTTCTGTCATTCGCGACATATGCGGGAAAAGCCAAGTGGTCAATAATACTTTGCCATTCAGGCTTTATTTGTTCTTGTCTCTGAGGTGCACCCGTGTTTTCTGGACTCCACAAACGCAGTAAATGCAGCCTTTCATCTGAGGATAATTGAAGCGCCCTTCCAATGCTTTCTATAACTTCCCTGGAAGCTGTCACCTCTCGTCCTTGCTCCAGCCATGTGTAATAGGTTGCGCTAACACCTGCCAGAATAGCGACCTCTTCCCTCCGAAGTCCCGGGGTTCTCCTCCGTCCATACGAATGCTGAAAACCCGCTTGCTCCGGGTGCAATCGCTCCCTTCTTGACTTCAGGTAGTCTCCCAAAACCTTCAGCTTGTTGTTATCAGCACCCATGCAATCCCTCCTCGATTTGTAGAAGCACTCGGATGCCTTTCTTTGTTCATTTCTCTTTTTTGCTCCAAGCATCTTTTAATGGTACGACACGGTTAAACTCAAGTCTATCGCTGCTTTTGGCTTCCAGCGAAAAATAACCATGCCGCAGAAACTGGAATTTTTGTTCCGGGTGTGCTTTTTGAATGTAAGGTTCCATGAGAACTTCATTTATGGTAACCATCGAGTTAGGATTAATCAGTTTCATCCAATCTTCACTGTCTTTCGGAACTTCCTGGTCAAGCAGCAGTTTCTCATAGAGATGGATATCAGCCTTAACGGCTTGCTCGCTTGAAACCCAGTGGATCGTACCCTTTACTTTACGCCCGGTGAATCCTGAACCACTTTTGGTCTCTGGATCATAGGTGCAACGGAGTTCTGTAATTTCTCCCGAAGCGTGATCCCGTATGATTTCTTCGCACCGAATGAAATAGGCTCCCTTCAACCTTACTTCAGCATGGAGACTAAGCCGGTGAAAACCCTTAGAGGGTACTTCCATGAAATCTTCACGTTCGATATAAATGGTTTTAGAGAAAGGAACTTCTCTCTTTCCAAGCGCCTCGTTTTCACTGTTGTTTTCAATCCATAACATTTCTACGGCATCTTCCGGATAGTTGGTAATGACCACCTTCAAGGGTTTAAGAACAGCCATAACCGTGACGGTCTTTTCTTTCAAATCCTGTCTCAGGCAATGATCCAATAGGGAAATGTCTACCGTGCTCTGAGTTCGAATGCTGCCAATTTCCTCAATAAAGGTGCGAATGCTTTCTGGTGTAAAACCTCTTCTTCGCAATCCTCGAAGGGTGGGAAGTCTGGGATCAGCCCAACCATCCACATATCCCCCTTCTACCAGCTGCCTCAAAAACCGTTTACTCGTCACGACACCAGTTAAGTTCAACCGGCCGAACTCCCTTTGCCGCGGAGGCTCAGGAATCTCCAACTCATTCAAGACCCACTCATATAAAGGCCTATGATCTTTGAATTCAATAGAACATAAAGAAAAAGTAATACCTTCAATGGCGTCTTGAATAGGATGAGCAAAATCGTACATGGGATAGATGCACCAGTCATCCCCCGTTCTATAATGCTCCGCATGAATGATGCGATAAATGACTGGATCCCTTAGATTCAAATTGGATGAACGCATATCGATTTTGGCGCGAAGCACTTTAGATGAAGTCGGGAATTCGCCATTTTTCATTTTCACCAAAAGCTCTAGATTTTCCTCGATGGTTCGGTTCCTATATGGGCTATCTATGCCTGGTTCCGTCAATGTGCCTCGATACGCGGTTACTTCCTCTGGCGTTAAATCACAGACATAGGCTTTCCCACGTTTAATCAAAGTGATTGCGGCGTTGTAGATCTCGTTCGAGTAGTCCGAGCCATAGTAGATATGTTCCCCCGGATCGTAACCAAGCCATTGGATATCCTCTATAATCGCGTTCACATATTTGATATCCTCCTTCAGAGGATTGGTGTCGTCAAAGCGTAAATGAAACGTCCCGTCGAGCTTACAGGCAATCGTATAATTCGTGTGTATGGCGTAGGCGCTTCCAATATGAAGATAGCCGTTGGGCTCAGGGGGAAACCTTGTGCACATCTCCCTGCCGAATGCTTTTTCTCCCATTTCCTCATGAATTAACTTTAAGATAAAATTGTCCGCCAAATGTTCCTGCATCTTGTTCAATTCAGACTCCTCCTAATAAACGCAAAAGTGGTTTGAAAATAAAAAAAACTTCACCTCCAAGACGTTCAGTCTTGAGGACGAAATTTTCGTGGTACCACCCCAGGTTCATTAATATGTCGCCATATTAACCTCTTCAAGTACGGCATTGCAGGCAATGCTTATACTCTAGCTCAATAACGGGAGCGCCCGTCATGCCACCCCCCTTGCAGGTTCCGACATGCTGCTCATAGACTTGTTTCGTGGAAAAGCTCTTTACTCCTTTTCAGCTGCCGGAGCTCTCTGTGCAAGATCATCTTCCATTACTCTTCTAATCATCGCGTTCAATATTGACCTTATAATATCAAATGATTCCCTTTTTTGTAAACTGGTATTCTACTTATAACCCTATAATTTCTTGGCTTGCATCCCCGCGGCAAAGTCCTCCAAAAAGTTATCGATAGCTCCCTCATTACGTCGATAATATGTCCATTGACCATAACGACGCGATTCCAACAATCCGATTTTTTGCATGGAAGACAAGTAGGTGGAGATCACGGACTGTGCTAAACCGGCTTTTTCTTGAATGTCCGCCACACAAACTCCTCCAGGAAATTCAACTTGAATCTCGCTGGGCAAATCCTTGTGCAATTTATCCGGTTCACTCAGCCAGCAGAGGATATTGAGCCGGGTTTCATTCGATAAAGCTTTCAGTACAGCGAGCATATCTTCATTTTTCATGACACGGCACTCTCTTCTGGTTGGTTTATTCTTGTACTGCTTGTCTGTTTCTTAATTTTCGGTATGCCGCAGAAATACACATCAACACACCTGTTGTGGCAAAAACACCTACTGGAAACCCCCATGTCCCCCAGGCCGGGAATATAAGTGGCATCAGTGAGACACCAAAGGCAACGGGAACAGGTGTTTTAAACCATTTACAGAGAATGAGCGTAATCACAACATTGATGACACCAACCCAAATAATAGATCCTGCTAATAAATGTAAGACCCCTACTGAAAGAATGGCTGTTGCCGTCAATACGGCTAGACGCGGCGGAATCAATTTCCAATGAAAATTCTTTGTATGAAACACTTCGAAAATGAGGGCAAATACCGGTGGAACCACTATCACTTCCAAGTTCGTTACGAAAGCCAGTCCAATCCAAAGCGCTAAAATAATGGTGATGATCACCGTGTCTGTTTTTTTGCGAAACTTTTCAGAGCCCTCAGGCAAATTTTCTGATTTTCTCATTCTAAAAGCGGCTAACATAATCACAAACGTAAATACAGCTGTAGTTGTTGCAAAAACATAGTCATGCAAGCCTAAGAAAATCGGCAGCAAAGTCGCAGGAATCGTCGGTCCAAAATTGACGCGAAATAAGTGCATGAGAATGACAATAATCACAAGACCAAGCAATATTTTCGGCTGCGTCATAAGAGTCAACTCGTTCAATGCAGTACCAATGAATGCACCTATGGTTGGAGCAAGCCACAGATGAACAGGCTTCTTGATCCAATGAGCGACAGGAAAAACCATAACCCCCATCGCCATACCGGCGATTTCCGGGAAGAGTATATCTCTCTGATTTAGCACGACTGCTGCAACAAGCATCAGAATAACTAACAAATATGCTGACAAAAATCTTTTTGATCGTAGCGTATTCCAGATCATTTCAATCGTCTCCTTTCGACAAATCCTAACTATGACAGTTCTATTATTAACCTTTTAGTAAATTCCCATTAAATAAAGCCTTCAACGTGCGAATAAATAATACGATTAATACGATATTAAGCACGACCAGAATAACGGCGGAGACGGCAATTAACAGCCAGGAATTCACAAACATAGCATATTGCAAAGCGGCATTACTGAGTGCTGCAAGAGGAAAGCTTACGCCCCACCAAGAGGCTCCAAACGGGATCGATTTTTTGAATACTTTGAAGAACAACACAATGAACAGAAACAAGCCAAAATAATATAAAATGGACGCGAACTGATCAATTCGTTGCTCGAAGTTCACATAACCGAGAAAACCAACCTCGAACGGCGCAATCATAATAAGCATGGAGGGTGTTAAACCCGAATGCATAGGAGCATGGTGGATCAATCTGGATAAGATCATGGTAAGAAAAATCAGAGCAACAACTCCGCCAATCGCTAGCGAAATCAAATTAACTTCATGTGCCCATGGGAATGGCATTGACCCGCCGGCAACGGCAATATCCAGGGTCCCTACCCCAGGAATCAACCAAGCAGGCACCGCGTAACCATGCTCAATATTCCCATTCAACAAGCGTGTAACAATGATAAAACAAAGCACTAATGTCGTTACGGTTCCGATTACCCAAACCACTTGCCCTACGATATGACTGTAAGTACCTATTACGGAAGATAGCAATAGAATAGCAATCGTGATCGTACCAAAAAAATTGCCCATGATGGGATGAACGAATTCGGCTTTGACTTTCTGTGGGTATAGAACCCATTTCGAAATATAAGCTATGCTTAATATGATAAATGCTAGAACTGCAATGATCCCAATCATATCAGCGATAACAAGTGGAGCACCAAATAGCTTACTTGCTTGTCTCCAAGCCAATGCCAGTCCTGATATTCCCATAACCGACGCAAATAGATTAACGGGTAAAAATTGAACGGAACCGATGCTTTTTTGTTTTTGTACGGCAGTTATGGTTTGCATGAATAATAGTCACTACTTTCTAAAATTTGATTTATTTCCTTCTATTTTACCTATTAAAAGGTAGATGTTAAAATAACGATTTCGTTCATCTTGCATTTTCAGGGTATACGTTGTATAAATGATAAAATCACTCCTTCCACCAACATAAGTAACATTATTAATGAATTGATGAAAAGGATCAATATTCAATATTCTATTGTTATCATTCGTTAAATGAATCATTTATACATCGTACATCCTAATAACGTCCAGATGAACATCAAAGTGAGGTAACCTAGATGGAGTTTCGACAACTCGAGTATTTCGCGGCAATTTGTGAAGAATTGCATTTCACAAAGGCTGCGGAGAAACTGGGTATGAGCCAGCCGACCCTTAGTCATCAAATCAAGATGCTGGAAGATGAGCTTGGAGTCCCCTTATTCGACCGAATCGGTAAAAAAATTGCCATAACAGAAGCCGGCCACATTCTTTTAAACGAATGCAAAGTCATTTTCTCATCCATAAAAAATGTCAAAGTGCAAATTATGGAGCTCCAAAAGGTCACACGTGGAACTTTATCCATAGGTGCATTACCCGGAGAGCTCACGCAGCTCGTATCGTCCTTGTTGATCGATTTTCACCAAGTCTATCCTGAAGTACAGATCAAAATCGTTAATTTTGACGATGTTGTGGAGAGAGTCATACAAAATCAGATCGATCTGGCCATCACCATTCTTCCTGTTGAAGATGATCGGGTTGTCAAATATCCTCTATACAAAGAAGATATTTATTTGACGGTCTCTAAGGACCATGTCCTGGCAGTGCGAGAAAGCATAAACTTTGACGAAATTAACAAGTATCCGTTCATCATGTTTCCTCAAACTCACAAATGCCGGCAAATTATTGATTTAACAAGCAGTACTTCTGGCTTTAATATTGAACCCATCATCGAAACGACCGCCATCGAAACCATTATAGGACTTGTCAAATCTGGTGCCGGAGTGACTGCCCTGTCCAGAACATACTTGAATTTGTACAACGACACGCAGCTAAAAGCAATAAAAATCGAGAATCCTACGCTGAGCAGGGAAATTGCCATCATCCATCATAAGGATAAATACCTAAGTCAAGCTACCCGTTTATTCATGGACCTATTATCCAATCATATTGCTGAATTAAAGCTGGCGGAAGAGATAATCACAGAGAAATAGGGGCTTGAGGAGCCGGCGCTTCAATAAAACTCGTGTTTTTACGTGCATATAATTTGTTGCCTATTTGTATCTCGTAGTCATTATAGGCTTCAATAAGGCCCCCTCCGATCATTTTCCCCTCCTTCATAACCATTACATAGTGATAAAATAACATAGCATTGTCGAACTCCGTATCATGATGAAGAGTTTTCATGGTATATCTACCTCCATTATTTCTGTTGATTGGGCTGATGCTGTATCAGGTAATTCAACAATTTGAATAACGTCGATGAGTTTATTTAGCTGCTTTTGTATTTGCTCAAACGTGTGATCATCCCCCGACGTCACAATGATCATGCGTGACAATTCAGGATCTTGCGTTTTACCTACGCGGAGACTGTCAATGTTATAGCCGCGACGCCCGAATAATCCCGCAACTCTCTGTAGAACGCCTGGATGATTGTTTACAAGTACAGAAATCGTGTGCCGTTTCATTTTTCGTCCCCCATGATCATTTCGTCTATCGTTGCTCCTGGGACAACCATCGGATAAACATTCTCTTCCTGGCTAACCACAAAATCAATCAGTACAGGGCCTTGAATATCCATCGCTTTTTTCCACGCTTCTCGAGCCTCATCTTTATTGGTTGCCCTTAGGCCAGTAACACCATAGGCTTCCGCTAATTTTACAAAGTCTGGGCTGCCTGATAGCTCCATATGACTGAACCGGTTATCGTAAATGATTTCTTGCCATTGCCGGATCATGCCTAAAACCTGATTATTCAGAATAACGATCTTCACGGGGATGTTATGCGTTGCACAAATCGCAAGCTCTTGTGTACACATTTGAATCCCTCCGTCACCGTTGACAGACACCACGAGTCGCTCAGGGTTGCCTACTTGTGCCCCTATCGCGGACGGTAAACCAAACCCCATGGTCCCGAGTCCGCCTGAGGTAATCATCGATCGCGGGTGTTTAAATCGATAGAATTGAGCGGCCCACATTTGATGCTGGCCCACATCCGTAGTAATAATTGCTTCACCATTGCTGGTTTCACTGATCATTTCAATAACGAATTGTGGTTTTAGAGTTGTTTCTGAATCCGTGTAGCGAAGTGGAAACTCTCTTTTGTTTTCCTGAATTTCAGTCAACCACGCCTCTGATTTGGCCGGTTTCGCTTGAACGTTAGCCTTTTGTAGTACTGATTTTACATCGCCGATACAAGGGATCGCCGTTTGCATGATTTTCCCGATTTCTGCGGGATCGATATCGATATGAGCAATTACTTTCGCCTTTGGAGCAAATCCGCTAGTTTTCATTGTTACTCTGTCGTCAAAACGTGCGCCAATGCTGATAAGCAGATCGCAATTTTGCAAAGCTTTATTCGCTGTGTATGTTCCATGCATACCCGGCATGCCCATCCATAATTCGTGTGCGCTTGGGAAAGCTCCCAATCCAAGTAAAGTTGTTGTAATGGGGATTCGGGTTTTCTCTACAAATTCGAGCAGCTCCTTGGAAGCATCCGAATAGATAACGCCTCCGCCGGCCAGAATAACAGGACACTCCGCTTTTTCGATCGCCATGAGCAGCTTTTCGATTTGCGTAAGATTCGGCTGAACATATGGCTTGTAGCCGCGAATTTCAGGTATTTCTAATGGATATTGAAATTCCATTTGTTGACTCGTTATATCTTTCGGAATATCGATCAAGACCGGGCCTTTACGACCAGTAGAAGCAATATAAAAGGCTTCATGAATAATCTTCGGCAGTTCATTGACATCACGGACTAAAAAGTTGTGTTTTGAAATCGGCATTGTGATTCCAGTAATATCCGCTTCCTGGAAAGCATCCGTTCCAAGTAAAGCCGTAGAAACATTGCCTGTAATCACAACTAATGGAACAGAATCCATATTCGCGGTGGCGATTCCCGTAACCAGATTCGTCGCCCCAGGTCCCGATGTTGCAAAACAAACCCCAACTTTTCCAGTAGCACGTGCATAACCGTCTGCTGCATGAATAGCTCCTTGCTCATGTCGCGTTAAAATATGTTTTAATTCCGGAAGATCATGAATGGCATCATAAATGTTCAGAACACTTCCTCCAGGAATTCCAAAGACACACTCCACACCTTCAATCAGCAAACTTCTGACAATTGCCTCGGAACCTGTAACCCTGTCGTTCCTCAATAGCTTGGTAAACCATTCTTTCTCTGCATGCAGCCCCTCAATCGTCTTCATCCTATCTCCCTCCCATATTCCCTCCAATAAAAAACTTTCAATCCGTTTGCGTTGCTTAGACGTTATGTTATCATAGGCTCATCTATTTCAGTTATGGAAAGATTCAATATCTGTTATTTCGAAACCTGATAACTAAAGGGAGAGAAACTTATGATTGACTTGCTAGAGGGGAGATTTTTCAAGACATTTATTGCCGTGATGGAGGAAAAAAGCTTTAATCGTGCTTCAGAGAAATTAGGATATGTTCAGTCTACGGTTACCAACCATATTCAATTACTTGAGCGGGCATGTGGTCAGAAACTTTTTTACCGCTTATCAAGAGGAGTAAAGCCAACGGAAGCAGGCCTCAAACTTGCCAAGTTTGCACATCAATTTGTCCATTTAGGGCTGACTTTGGAAGAAGCCATGAATGAATCGAATCAACCAAGAGGGACCATTCACTTAAGTATGCATGAATCTTTTTTTGTGACGAGAATGGCATCGCTTATCGAGAAATTTCGCTTTGATTATCCAATGGTTAAATTCAAGCTGGAAACGGGCTACCATCAAGATGTTATTGACGATGTTTCTCAGTATGTTGTTGATTTTGGGATTGTACCTCGAGATCCTGGGCGAGAAGACCTAATTTTTTACCCTATGCTGCAGGAAGAATTGATTTTTATTGCCTCACATGAATTGACGGAAAAAGTGGAAACGGATGGTTTAATAGTGCTAAACCATGAAGCCGCGATCAGCTTTGGTAACAGCTGCTTGTACCATACACATGCCAACATGATCTTAGAGGAGACTGGGGTTGAAACAAGTGGTGCGATTCAATATCCTAGTATTGAAATGATTAAAAAAGCTGTGAAGTGTGGGATTGGATTTGCTTTAATTCCCAAAATAGCAGCTGAAAAAGAATTGGAAGAAGGTGACTTCCAATCGTTGCCTTTGCCTACCGGGATATTCTCCACCCATGGCATTATTGTAAATAAAGATAGAGAATTAAATTTCCCAGCCCAAATGTTCAAGTCATTCGTACTGGATAGTTATTCTAACGAGACCAATCATGATGCTTGATCATTCTTTGGCTGCGTAAAAGACTGCCGGTTCTGTACCGGCAGCCTTCTTTAGGAAGCATATAGAGCATTTCGTATCATAGATACAAGCTTTGCAACTTGTTCTTCGGCCAATGCTCCCGATGAGATGGAACGAGCAGCAGCCGGTATATACCAGGCTCGTATTTCTTGCTCAGTATGCCCCGATAACTTACAGTACTCATCTATAAAAATGTTAAGGGCGACTTGTCGTGAAGTCTCAAAGAAATCTTTGACAGCAGTTGGGGTTTCTGGCGGCAATACAGCAAATTCAATCATTACACAAACTTCCGCGACATCCGCGGCGGGATTGCCGATGATAGCATGCATCCAGTCGACCATATACATTTTATTATTTTTTATGATGACATTCCCTGGGTTCGTATCGCCATGACAGAATTGACGTTGTACAGGCAGCTGGTCCATGTAGGTATGAATCGCAGATAATTCGTCGTCCGTAAACACGGCCGGATGACCAATAATCGATTTTAAATGCTTAATTTGCTCGGTAGCTATGCCGGTGACTTTGATCTGATGAATATCATTCAGAACTGCCGCTAATTTTCGCAGACCATGATCTGGTTCGTTAAAATCAAACGTTCGAAAAGCATACAGTCCCTCAAATATTCGATCCAAAAACGTTTCTCCTTCGATCTTTTCGAAAACGATACCGTGCCTTCCTTCCCAGCTAACTTGTTCAAAGGGACGGGCTGTTGAAAGTCCATTCTCCCAGGCGATATAGCAGTTGCGAAATTCACGTTGAACAGCATCCGCTTGCGTGTCCAAATTGAAAAGTTTGACAACTTTATTGCTGTCCATCCATTCGTATACTTCACAACTCGAACCCAAACCAATACGTTTACCAAGCAATATCAAACACCTCCCTCAGCCTTTTATATACATCTATTGCTAGTTCATGATATTCTTGGGACATCGATAGAATGATCCAATAAGGAGTAACAAGTGAACCTTTCGAGAATCTCGCAACTGTTAGTAACAAAATTCAACCGTTATCACCTTATGCTTATGGCTCTTGCAATTTTGCTTGTTTCATTCATTAATTACTATCAGAAAGACTTCAAACTACCCCATCATTATCATTATGAAAAACAAAAAGCTTCTAACGGTGTCCTCTTACATACAATACGAACTACTCCGGATAATATTCGACTTCAAGCCATCGATACGAATGTAACGAAGACTCCTTTCTACGGTATCAACGGGGGATTCTTCTGGGAAGGAGCTTTGTTGAGCATTGCGGTTCTCAACGATCAACCTCTGAAAGGTTTACCAGGCGATTATGGCTCTGGCTGGTACAATACTGGTATAGACACAAATTTAAAACGTGGAACACTCGTATGGGATGACATCACGAAACACTTCTCGATTCAAGTAGTCACACATGCCGGCGAGTTGTCCGTCACAGATAAGCACCATTATTGGGCTCAAGGGGGCGTCAGCATGAGACTTAACGATCGTTTGGATTGGGAGAACGATATGATTCTAGAGGAGATGCCAGCTTATGACGAAAGTCGTATGCGTTCGGCCATTGTTTATGATAGCCAAGAAAACGTGTACATGGTTGTTACCCCTACGAATTGTACAATTGCAGAGTTCCGAGCAGCCATTCTTGAAAGATTAGGCGACCGAAGATTAGTAGACGGCATCTATTTGGATGGCGACGGCTCTTCTCAAATGCAGTGCCGCTATGTCCGGTTGAAAGGAGATCAACGTCAAGTTTATCAGATGCTTACGCTAATCCACTGATATACGGTTCTATTCAGCAATCTTGAAGTTACTAAACTCATCTCTTACACGTTCCATTTGAGAAATATGACGTTTGGCGTGCTGACATAGGAAATAAATATACTGGTAAACATCAATCTTTCCAAGATTGATTACTGTCATTGTAGTTTTAAATAAAATGCCTTCTCCATTCGGTAGTTCTTTAAGTATTTCTTTGCATTCATTTATCTGCTCTTCCATTAAACTTTTTATTTCGGATATTGACTTATCTCCAATTGGTTCCATATGTTCAGGTCGTATCCAGACAAATGATTTATGTTTATCAATTAGATCAAGCTCCCCTAAATTGTATACGTAATTAGAAACTGCGTGATCTAGATTTATCGGTATTGCAAGATCTAGAGCTTTTTTCTTTCCTTTTCGAATCAAAATTAATAGGAAATAGTTAGTTAATGTGACATGCTCTAAAATTTGTTCTATACTCCAACCAACCTTAGGTCTAAACCTAAGCAAATCTGAATGAACATCTAACCAAGAATAGTAATCATTTAATGTTCTTGTTAGTTCATTATCAATGTGATGTATGGCTTTTTTTACTGACATTTTCTCGCCTCCAGAATACTACGTTAATCTTACAGCTGTTTTTTCTGACGATTCCTCATCCATATGGCGCTAAGTAGATAGCAAATTGAAGTAACGATGAACAATTTAAAGATGCTGGGTGTCATAGCTAAATAGAGGCTTATAGGAAGTGACCAGATGAATGCTATGAACAATATAATTCGATTGTTAATTATTGAACCTATCAACGCTAAACATGCAGGGACTAAAAGAAACAAAACTGATCTCAGGAAAACGTCATTACTTACTTGCTCAGAATTGTACGGGTTATAAGAGACAAAAATCAGCCAAAGCGTTATCGATCCTAACGACGAGAGTATGCCCAAATGTGCCGCGTACTTCATCCTTATCCTCCCTTATAAAATAGGAGCTAATTACTCAACATATTACCACATAATGGAACAGAATGGCGTACATGAATACGTGCTCCTACCCCAATTATCAAATGAAAGGGAACTGGAGTCCCCTATTTTAGATAAACCGAGCTGTCATCCCCCTTGAGCGGAACTACAGAGACTTATTTCTTCCCCATGGCCCGATTTCCAAGCAATAGTGGCGAATTAGCGAACTGTAGTTTCCCTAACTAGATGAAAAATTGCTTTTTCACACAAATAAGGGATCATAGTTCCCCATAAGCCCAAAAACATATAAAATCTATGCTAAAAAGACCGCGATATACGCGGCCTCATATAGAATATTTGTTCAAATCACCAGACATATCCTTAAATCACCATGCAGCAATAGATCCATCCGTTCTTGGCTCAGTTCCACCAGCATAAACATCAAATTCATCACGTATAATCACTTGCCCCCGACCAAAAGAGCCTGAATCCAAAGCCCATTCAATGTTATGTCCTCTTTTGACCAATTCCTGTGCGATATGTTCCGGAACGGAGTGCTCCAGAAGGACAGTTTTATCCTTTACCCACTGCCATCTAGGTGCATCTAGTGCCGCTTGCGGATTAAGGTGAAAATCGATCATATTCATAACAACCTGCACATGACCCTGTGGCTGCATAAATCCGCCCATAACACCGAATGGACCGATTGCTTTCCCATTCTTAGATAAAAATCCCGGAATAATCGTATGAAATGTTTTCTTCCCTGGTTCTAAACGATTATTGTGCTCAGGATTAAGGGAGAAATTATGCCCCCGGTTTTGCAAAGCAATTCCCGTTCCCGGAACGACAAGACCAGACCCAAAACCCATATAATTACTTTGAATATAGGAAATCATATTTCCCTCATCATCTGCCGCACAAAGATAAACGGTTCCTCCTCTTGGGGGATCTCCTGCTGCAGGTTGTGCAGCCAAATCGTTAAGCAGCGCTCTCCTGCGGTCTGCGTAGTTATCGGAAAGCAAATCTTCAACCGAAACCGTCATTTTATCAAACTGCGTAATATAGTGTAACCCATCGGCAAAGGCCAACTTGATCGCTTCAATTTGTTTATGGTAAACTTCAACATTATCCTTGGCAGCAAAATGAAATCCTTTTAAGATGTTTAGAGCCATCAAAGCGACCATTCCCTGTCCATTTGGTGGGAGTTCCCATACATCGTAGCCTTTGTAATTAACATGAATGGGCTTCACCCATTCAGGATGAAAATCAGCAAGGTCCTCTTTGGATATAAAACCGCCATACTGTTTTGAAAATCGGTCGATCTGAGCAGCTAAATCGCCGCGATAAAATTCTTCCGCCCCGGTCTCCGCTATCAATCTTAGTGTTTTAGCATGATCCGGTGACTTCCACACCTCCCCAATGCGAGGCGCTCTTCCTTCCGGTGCAAAAGTTTTGAACCAGCTTTGAAATTGTTCACCAACAGCTTCCGCTTTGAACTTCTTATATCCAGCTCCCCAGTACTTTCCAAGAGTTGGAGAAATCGGATACCCGTGTTCAGCATATGCAATGGCTGGTTTCAAGACTTCGGTTAGAGGAAGCTTACCGAATCTTTTGGACAAAGCCGCCCAAGCGCCCGGAGTCCCTGGTACCGTTACAGGAATAAACCCATATTGCGGCATTTCCTCGTAACCCGCATTCTTTACAGCTTCAATGGATATGGACTTGGGCGCAGGCCCGCTGGCATTCAATCCATACAACTGATCTTTTACCCAAACTAGCGCAAACGCATCTCCGCCTATGCCGTTGGATGTAGGTTCGACAACTGTTAAACAGGCAGCTGTAGCAATGGCTGCATCAATCGCGTTGCCACCTTTTTTCAAAATGTCTAATCCTGCTTGGGCTGCGAGCGGCTGAGAAGTAGCCACCATGCCATTTTTCGAAAAAACAGTATGTCTTCTCGAAGAATAAGGATACTGAGTCGCGTCATAATTCATGTTTAACCTCTTTTCTCCACGTATCCTCGTGAAGTTGCTGTATGATCAATTCCTTCTTGAACAAAGTGGCATGAAACCAGTTGACCTGCATAGATTTCGGTAAGCGTGGGAGCAATTGATTTGCAGATATCCTTCGCATACTCGCACCTAGTGTGAAACGAGCAACCGGAAGGTGGATTTGTAGGAGACGGCAGATCTCCTTTAAGAATAATGCGTGCTCTTTTGGCTAGTGGATCTGCGACTGGTAATGCTGAAAGAAGTGCTTTGGTATATGGATGGCATGGATTCCGGAAAAGCTCCTGCTTATCAGCAATCTCAACAATTTTCCCTAAATACATAACTGCTACACGATCGCAAGTATGTTTGATAACGGATAAATCATGTGAGATAAAAATCACAGTCAAATTTAATTTCTTTTTAAGATCTTTCAACAAATTTAGAATTTGAGCTTGTATGGAAACATCCAGCGCCGAAACCGCTTCATCCGCGATAATGAGCTTCGGTTTAACGATAAGGGCGCGGGCTATCCCGATACGTTGTCTTTGGCCGCCTGAGAAATCATGCGGATAACGTTCCAAATGTTCTTTTTTCAAGCCAACGATTTCTATCATCTCTTCAATGTTTTGAATCCTCTCGGCTTTAGTTCCCACTTGATGAACATGAAGCGGTTCCAATAGGATTTGGCGGATTGTTTTTCTCGGATTTAATGATGCATAGGGGTCTTGAAAAATGATTTGAATGTCTTTTCTCATTCTGCGCATGACTTCATTGGAAAGCTTCGCTAAATCCTTACCTTGGAATAATACTTCACCTGCGGTCGGCTCGATTAATCTGATTATACTCCGCCCTGTCGTTGATTTACCGCAGCCAGATTCACCTACAATTCCCAAGGTTTCGCCTGTGGAGACCTGAAAATGGACACCATCCACAGCTCTTACATAACCATACTTTCGATTGAAGAAACCTTGTTTAATAGGAAAGAATTTGGTTAATCCCCTCACTTCCAGGAGCGGTTTGCTCATTCCCAAGCCCTCCTTCCGCGAACAACCAACATCTACATTTATGATTTGCTTTTGTAAATAATGGCGGCGTCTCTGATAAACATTGTTCCATCACCTGGCTGCAACGTGTAGAATATCTGCAGCCTTGGGGCATTTGATGGGCAAACGGGACAGAACCCGGAATGGCAGCCAAGTATTCCCTATCGTTATTTATATCGGGCAACGAGTTCATAAGTCCTATCGTATACGGATGCTTGGGGTTATCGAATAATGTATTTACATCTGTCTCCTCGACGACCTGCCCGGCATACATAACAATTACTTGATCACACATTTCTGCTACGATACCAAGGTCATGGGTGATTAATAAAATAGAAGTGTCAGAATGCTCCTTTAACTCCCGCATAAGATCAAGAATTTGTGCTTGAATAGTCACATCCAGAGCCGTTGTCGGTTCGTCCGCAATAATCAGCTTCGGCTCGCAGGCCATAGCCATCGCAATCATCACCCGTTGTCTCATACCGCCAGATAGTTGATAAGGATATTCATGATAAATTTCTTCGGGTCGCGGCATGCCCACAGCCTTTAACAAAGCTATTACTTTCTGTTTTGCTTCGACTTTTTTTATCTTCTGATGAATGCGGATTGACTCTTGAATTTGACGGCCTATGGTATGTAAAGGGTTCAAAGATGTTAAAGGGTCCTGAAAAATCATTGAGATTTCGTTACCGCGAATATTCTGCATCTGCTTTTCTGAGTAAGATAGTAAATCTTGACCATTGAATCGGATTTCACCTTCAGCATATCCTGTCTGCGGAAGAAGTCCCATAATCGACAAGCTTGTCACGCTCTTGCCGCTTCCGGATTCACCTACTATTCCTAATGTTTGTCCAGGTAACATGCTGAGATGCACTCCGTCCACTACAGTAATCTTTCCGTGAACTGTCTTGAAACTTGTTTTTAGATTTGTAATCTCTAATAGTAAGCTCACGATATCCACCTCCTATTCCTTTACCTTTGGATCCAGATATTGCTGCAGGCCATCCCCAAGTAGATTAAAGCCAAGAACAACAAGAAAGATCGCAGCCCCAGGGAAATAGGCGGCATACGGAGCTGCTGAAAGTAAGCCCTGAGCTTGATTCAACATGCTTCCCCAAGATGGTGCCGGCGGCTGTACACCAAGACCTAGATAAGATAAGGAAGCTTCAGCCAGAATACCGGATGCCATGGCTAAGGTGGATTGAATAATAATTGGACTTAATGCATTGGGAAGAATATGTCCAAAGATAATGTTTCGATCTTTGACTCCGATCGCCTTCGCAGCTTGAATATATTCAAGACTTCTCAGCGCCAGAACCTGACCGCGAGTAATACGCACAAAGGAAGGGGCAAACCCGATTCCAATAGCCAACATCGCATTACCGAAGCCTGTCCCTAGAACCGCTGCTATAGCTAAGGCTAAAATGAGAAATGGGAATGCTTGCATGGCGTCAACAGACCTCATAACAATCCACTCATCCCAAAAACCGCGATAATACCCAGATAACAGACCAATAGGAATGCCAATCAATAAAGCAATGCCAACGGAAATTACCGCAGCTTTAATAGAAATTTGCGCCCCATGAATAACGCGTGAGAAAATATCACGGCCAAGATCGTCAGTACCAAAAAAATGATCTTTACCTGGCTTCTCTAAAATATGGTTATAATCTTGAGCATTCGGATCAATCGGGGCTATTTGTTGAGCAAAAATCGCTGCAAGAAGTAAAGAAACGATTATAAGAGCACCAATCAATCCTAGTCCTGTGCGAAAAAACTTCTTGAACTCTTTCATTACCTCACCCCTCTCCAGCCCTGATGCGAGGATCGATAGCGGCGTAGAGCAGGTCTACGCATAAATTGACAAGAACAACCAGAGCAGCGGAAATGAGTATGGCGCCTTGAACGGTAACATAGTCCCGTTTGAAAACAGATTCAACGATCAAGCGACCAAAGCCTGGAATTGAAAAGATAGATTCCGTGATCACAAGTCCGCCAAGCAGACCTGCAATCATAATGCCGGATGTCGTGACAACAGGTATCAACGCATTACGCAGCACATGCCCTATGATCGTACGAAACTCATTTAATCCTTTTGCTTTTGCTGTCCTTACAAAATCCATATTTACAACATCAAGCAAACTCGAACGAAGCATTCTCATTAATACAGCAGACTCCCGAAGCCCAGTTGCAAGGCAAGGGAGAATCATCGCCGTTATATTTTGTGCCAAATTTTGTGTAATCGGTGTATATCCCGATGAGGGCAGCCAATTGTGTTTTACCGAAAAAAAAATGATAAGCATCATACCAAGCCAGAAGTTCGGCACACTCATTCCGCCAAGCGCTGTAAATGTGCTTGTATAATCCAGCCAAGTTTTTCGTCGCGCCGCCGCAAGAATTCCAGTAGGAATTGCAATGAGAACTGCCACGATAAATGTTCCGATCGTCAATTCTATCGTTGCAGGTAATCGTTGAGAGATTAATTGAATCACAGGAACATGATCGGTAATGGACATTCCTAGATCACCACGGAGCACTTTCCCTAACCAGTTCACATACTGAATAACAATCGGTTGATCCAATCCCAATTCGTGTCTTAAAGCTTGGTACGTTTCCGGTGTCGCTTCCTGGCCCAAGATGACCCGGGCGGGATCGCCCGGAATCAGATGGATCAGGGAAAATGTCATGATCGACACCAAGAAGAGTATTGGAATCGTGAGTACAATTCTGCGAATTAAGAAACTCATGCAAGTCCACCTCTTGATATCATGTGATTATTTTTTATCTATCGTTGCGGTGCGGAAGACACCATCGGGCACATAGTTAAATCCGCTTATTTTTTTGGAAAGACCGAATACATTGTTAATATGGTAAAGGTACACATAATTAGCTTCATCATGCAGAATTGTCATTGCCTTATCGTAAATAGCTTTACGTTTTGCATCATCTAATTCTTGTCTTCCTTCGGTTGCCAATTTGTCAATCTCCGGAATCGATGAATGCGAATAGTTTTGCGGCCCTTTTGTTACAACGAAATCATAGAAACTTTGATCCGGATCTGGACGCCCAGACCAGCCTATTTGTAAAGCTTGGAAGTTACCTTTATCACCATTTTCTAATAACTGTCCGAATTCTATTTTTTCTAGCTCCACTGTTATGTTATAAGGCTTTAGCATGTTTTGAACGACAGCTCCAAACTGTTCCTGGGACGGAGAAGTCCCAATCTGGAACTTGAAGGAGAAACCGTCCGGTTTTCCGCCTTTGGCGAGCAAATCTTTAATTGTTGCAGGAACTGGCTTTTCAACTTTGTCCGAATCCCCATATGCTAAGTTTCCTGGAGCGAATGGTGAATTGGCAGGGCTGGCATATCCATCCATCAGCACTTTAATAACCGTGTCGCGATCAATAGCACGATCGACAGCTGCACGTAGATATTTATTCGTAAACGGTTCTTTGGTTGTATTTAAATGAATGCCTTGATATCCCATACCCGGATTGGAAATAACGGTTAAATTGGCATCTTCCTTAATGCTCGGAATAAGTTTGGTGGCGACTGTAAGATCATCAAGCAAATCCAATTGCCCCGATTTCAAGTTTTGAATCGCTGCAGGTCCGTTCGTAAATACTTTGAATTCGACACCGTCGAGCTTTGGCTTCCCATTCCAATAATTATCATTTCTTTTCAAAGTGACATGATCGCCATTGACGTGCTCAACGAAGATGAAAGGGCCAGTACCGACCGGATGATTAAGGAAATCATCGCCGTATTTTTTAACAGCTTCCGGTGAAACCATCATTCCAGCTCTGTCGGTAAGTACCGAAATAAAAGGTGAGAATGGCTGCGATAACTCGATCTTAACGGTGGCTGGGTCTACAACTGTTATCTTATCGACGAACTTTAACTCGTTTTTGCGTTTGGACTTGTCCTCTTTATTGCGCTCAAAGTTAAACTTTACAACCTCTGCATTAAAATCTGTTCCATCCTGGAACTTCACGCCACTTTTCAATTTAATCGTATAGTTTTTACCGGCGCTATCCACTTCATAAGATTCTGCTAGCATAGGAATAATCTTACCGTCCTTGTCAAGGTCGAATAATTTATCAAAAATGCTATTTTGAACCATTCGATCAACGAGAGCCGATGAGCCGTAAGGATCCAGGTTAGGAGGGTCTGCTTTTAAACCGATTTTGAGTATTTTATTTCCGGATGGAGCCGAATTGCTTGCCGTTGTTGTGCTTAGGGTTGGACTGGCAGAACTCATCGTATTAGTAGAACTATCGCCACATGCAGTAAGAGTAAACATTGTGCCAACTAGAGATGTTGCTAATAACAAACGAATATCCCTTAATGTGAACATTGGTTTCTCCTCCGTTACTATTAGTCTAGCGAATAAATTTCAGGCGAGATTTCAGCACTTTCAATTCAACTATCACATTAGTTCGTGTAATCCCATCCACCCTATTAAGTTTCTTCATCAAAAATTCTGAGAGTTCTTCATAATCGCGTGTGAAAACTTGAATGATCAATTGATACTCACCCGATGTTAGAACGACCAACCGCGCCTCATATGTATCCATTAATTCCTCTACGACTTGATCAAGCTTGTTCTGATCTACAGCGATTTGGATTAAAGCTTGCATCCGAATTCCAGCTTTTATAGGATTAACGACACCTACTAAACTTAGAATTCCATCACTTTGCATTTGCTGCACTCGCATTCGAATCGTTCTCTCTGTAACACCCAGTTCGGTTGCTATTTGCGTGAAAGGCATGCGCGCATTGTCTTCTAGAAACTTTACAATTCTGTAATCCAAATCATCTAGATCTGAATAAAGTTGTCGGTTAACTTTCTCTTCCATGTTTCGCTCCTTTCGTACTTTCTAGATGATTCTTTGAACCTTCACATCACTTTTTTTGAAAAATAGTACGAATTTGTATGAACCTTATTGTAGATTATAGTACGCTTGCCTTTTGTTGATGTCAATATATGTAACATAAAAATTTAAAATTTTATTCAATAAGTCTTTAATGTTACTTTTAATAACGTTTAGTTTACATAAAAATGCCCCCACAGATATGATAGTGGACTTCTATCCAATACCGTATCAACGGGGGCACACATGGTAACGTGAATTGCCATTAGATTTTAATGACATCCCAGTTTACTTGATAATAAGCTATTACAATATCTCAATATACCCTTCTGTCCCATGCACACGGATGCGCTGCCCATCTTTAATCAATTTGGTCGCATCTTCTACGCCAACAACGGCCGGCAAGCCATATTCTCGCGCGATAACTGCGCCATGTGTCATCAGTCCCCCAACTTCGGTGACTAGTCCTTTTATAGATACGAACAAGGGTGTCCAGCCAGGATCAGTAAAGGCAGTGACCAGGATATCCCCCTCTTCTATATTTGCCTCTTCCATGTTTAAAATGACACGCGCTCTGCCCTCGATAACTCCGGAAGAAACGGGTAGTCCTACAATGGCATTGGCAGGAAGATTTTCACGTTTATACTCACCTGCAATGATTTCCCCATCAGACGTCATGACACGCGGAGGAGTTAGTTTTTCAAAAAATTTGTAATCATCCTTACGTTTGCTGATGATCTGATAATCCAGCTCATTCGTGCGTACGACCTCGTGAAGTTCTTGAAAAGTGAGATAATAAATATCTTCTTTTTCTCTTATAAGATTAGCTTTCACGAGCTGTTCGGCCTCTCTCAGTAAAGCCAACTTATATACGAAGTAGCGACTAATCATCCCATATTTGGGATATTCACGATAACCGATGAAGTTTCGAATTAGGCTGATCAACCGCTTCGTTTCTTCAACTTTTTCTTCCCCGTCCGGTAAATGTTGTAATCGATCTATAAGCTCTTTCTCTTTTTCCAAAGCTTCCTGTCGCCCTTGCTCGAATTTCCGATAAGCAGCATTCGGTTCAAAATTTTTGATATTACCGAGTATCATAGGGACTAGTGTCATTGGTTTTTCACTCCAACGAGTTCTCGTCACATCGATTTCTCCGGCGCATCGCATTCCGTATTTTTGAAGATAAGCATCGATGGCGTCACGGACTTCCGGTCCACCAGCAAATTTAACAAGCTCATCCAAAAAATTATCATCTTTTACCCGCTGTAAATATACAATGACTTCCGGATAAGGACGAATGACATCCGCGACATCCATGAGCGCTAGACCCATTTCCGAAGTAATATTGTTTGCTACAGACTGAGAAAGCGTATCTGCAACATTCTTTTCGCCCAACCACTCGTTCATTTTTTCATTGATCCTTGATGAAGCATTCATAGCTGCCATAAAAACAGCCGAGCTTTGTGGGTCAAATAAAACCCTTTTTAATTCCTGAAAATCTTCCAGAATAAAATCAAGTAAGGCCACTCCTGATTTCGATTGTATGCTTTCTTGTAACGTTCTTATCGACGTTTGATTCTTTGTAATCAATTCTGAAACGATTGATGGTTCGAAATCGACTTGTGACGGTGATGGTATAACTTTGTTGCTGTTAGCAGGAGTCTGATTTTTTTCTTCATCTGGAGCCAATTTGATGAAATCGCCACGGTTAATAATCGTCGTTAACGCGTCTTTAATGAGCGGATCGGAGGGTCCGAGCACATTAATCAAGTGATCTCTTCGGGCAGGTGAAGCCAGATGATTGGTTACATCAACAAACAACCTCCCACCAGCTTTGCGCATGGGTGCTGGCGTCGTTAGCAAGTAAAAAGACAATCCCAATGGTTTAATGGGATCGGTCATCATTTGTTGATGCCCAACGGATAAATAAACGTGATTTTCTTCATCATCCGCTTCAGGAATCGGGAATAAGGTTGTGATTGGTCGACTCTGGACAATATAAAATGTACCATCAGCCAAACACCACTCAATATCTTGTGGAGATCCAAAATAGGCTTCAATTTGTCTTCCGATGCGCGCCAATTGCAAAATTTGTGGTTCAGTCAGGGTTTGTGCCTTTTGCTGATCAAGTTCGATTGGCTGAGTCTCTGTCCCGCCTTCTTTTCGACCATAGATAGCCAATTTTTTGATTGAGATCCGCTTATCGACGATTTCGTCATCTTGTACTTTATAACAATCGGCAGATACCAAGCCTGAGACCAACGCTTCGCCAAGCCCGAAACTGGCATCGATGGATAGCTGCTTTCGGTTAGAAGTTATTGGATCAGCCGTAAATAAAATTCCAGAAGCCTGCGGAAAGACCATCCGTTGAATAACAACAGATAAATAAACTTGGCTGTGATCAAAACCATTTTGCATACGGTAAATGACCGCACGGTCCGTAAATAAAGAAGCCCAACATTTGCTGATATGCTGTAGGATTGCTTCTTTACCGCTAATATTTAAGTAGGTGTCTTGTTGACCGGCAAAAGAGGCATGTGGTAAATCTTCAGCAGTTGCACTGGAACGCACCGCATAGGCATGTTCTTCGCCAAACTTGGCAAGATAGTGAGCAACTTCTTTCACTACGTCATTTGGTATCTCGGCTTCTATAATAAGTTGTCGGAGCTTTCTGCTGATCTCACTAATTTGATCTCGATCTCCAACTTTCAGTGTGTTTAGGCGTTCAAGAAAAGCATGATAAGACTCGTTTTTCTCGATCGCCTGTTGATATCCCACAGTTGTCACACAAAATCCTTCTGGTACTTGTATCCCTTGAATTTTTGATAGTTCCCCTAAATTTAAACCTTTTCCGCCAACAAGGGTAAGCTGTGTTTTCTCCATTTCCTGAAAACCGAGAACTAAAGAACTCATTCTACATCTCTCCTAACCATTAAATTGAGAAAACATTTGACAAGGGATTGACGACATGGTACACTTAGAGTGTAAGATGAATGAAGTTTGACCTAAAACCAACAACAAAACATTCGTGTTCCGATTATAACACCGTGTGCACTTATATGCAATACGGAAGAACCTGATATTTTTATCAGGTTCTTTTTTGATTTTCCGCATCTGCGCGGATGCCTTCCACCTACTTCGTCGGGATAAAGACAACACGCTGCCCGGCATAAACAGCATCATTCCATACTTCTTCAACTTTGGAAAGCGGCAAAGATATCGAGTTCACTTCAAGCTTGCCTGCAGCAATCACATCGATTAAAGATGGCAGCTCGGCCACATATCCTGAGGTCGAGACTGAACCTTGACCGCTGCCTAGCAAACAAAAGTTGGCTGATCGAAGTGCGACGGAAGGCACTGCAGCCGTAGGACCTGCAATGGACCCAATCTGAATCCATGACAATGCCCGGCTTCGCTCCGATCTATTTTTAAGCAAGGGTAACATCGCAAGTTCTGCTGGTTTGCCCCACAAATAGTCGATGACGACGTCGACTTCAGAGGCAATCTCCCCCAGTCGATCAGCTGCTTCCTCCGGATCACCCGCAAGGGAAACTGTCACGTCTGCCCCCAGATCCTTTAGGCCATTAAGGCGATTCTCATCTCGCCCAGCACCAATCACCTGGCTCGCGCCGAGAAGCTTTGCAATCTGCACAGCCATCTGTCCAGAATTCCCCGTTGCGCCAAGAATCAGAACCTTTTGTCCCTGCTGAAAATCAATTCGACGGCGGATTGCTACCCAGGACGACATGGCTGGATTCATTGCCGCAGCAATCCGGATAGGATCAACATCATCCGGCAAAGCTACACTTCGACGAGTGTCAATGACGGCCTTTTCTGCAAACGTCCCTATCGATGAGTCAGGTGCAACAAAATAGATGAATTGACCATTAGCCATACGACCAACGCCATCGATGCCAGGAACTAACGGCAGTTGATCGGAACTTGTATAATGAGAACCATTGGCTTGTGATCGCACGCGGGGGTGCAAACCTGCAGCAATCACATCTATAAGAACCTCATTTTTTTCAGAAGGTATGGGAGTATCGACAATTTCATATTTCGGAGCAGTATCCAACGAACGCACAACAGCAGCATGCATAAAATGACCTCCTTTCACGTTTCACATAAATTTAGTTTGTTACACAAACAATATAGCTCGCATGGCATACAAAATCAATATCTTTTATGATAAAATACAAGATGAATTCACAGCCGCATAAGCTGTCTGTCCTTTTAATCTTATATATTTTTTGGAGTGAAATAATAATGGATAATGACCCAACAACCCATACGATGGATCAATCGTTCCTTGATGGACTGGTGCAACTCTCTTTCGCCGTTCACTCTATTCTTGGCCAGGTCGGAGCAGAGCACGATCTTTCAATCATTCAAATTCGCTTGCTTGGCATTCTGCGGGATCGAGAACCTAGCATGATGCAGCTAGCCCAGTACCTTAACCTTGATAAATCCAGCATTACCGGTTTAATCGATCGCGCTGAACGCCGCGGGCTCGTCCAACGTACCATTTCTCCCGTCGACCGACGCGGATTTAATGTGAGTGTGACTCCTGCCGGTAGGCAACTTATTCAAGTAGCTAGTCAGGAGATTAAGCATCAAATCCATGCCATCACCGCAAATCTAACCCAAGCTGAACGTTTGCAACTGACCGCCCTTGCCGGTAAAATTTTAAATCATAATTTGCAATAAAAAATAGCCGCGATACGCGGCTATTTTTTAGATTACTTTCTTATTTGAAAGAGAAGTCCCTTTGTATTCAAAAAATCGAAATTCTAAAACCATGGGCAGCTAAGCTGGTCCGACGAATCGAACCTATCCATGATCTTTTACCGTATCATCCTTAGGAGAAACGGCATTCCAGCAGGAACAGATGGCTTCGTTGATACTTTCATTCGTTAACTCAAATATCCCGTACGATTGACCTTTTAACATATAGACGAATGACCCGTAATGCATTTGAACCATCATTTGCGCATCCATCGGCACGAACAACTTATGTTTAATGGCTTCTTCATATAATTTATTCATCGGTTCGCACCAGCCACCTGTATAGACCTCTCGCTTCACCTCATCATAGATGTAAGGTGAGAAAGAATACTGCTCGATGAATTGAAACCCTTGCGGATATTTTTCACCCAATTCAATGACCCGCTTCCAGCCCAGCTCAAACTTTTCACGGATCGTTTTGCCCTGTTGTAAGCCTTCGCGCACATAATGTCCATTAAAAGTAACAATTGCTTTATAGAGTTCGTTGACTATATCTTCCTTGCTCTTAAAGTAATGATAAATGTTTCCTGTCGATACACCGGATTCTTTGGCAATTAGCGCCATGGATGTAGCTTGTAGTTCCTTCTGAATGATGATGTTAAGCGTTGTTTCCAGAACGGCTTGCTGTACCTTGTTGTATTCACCAAACATGCTGTTCCTCCTTTCCCACTTATGAATTGAACGATCAATCTATTTTAAAATACACTTCATAGTCCTATTAGTCAACTCAACGTCTATCCCCGGATATTATCTATATTTCTTAGGGATCACCTGTTATTCATGCGCGAGCGAGCGGCCTCTTAGGAAACTAACGAACAATAAAAGGATCGGCAATCCCACGATGAAAATTGGGAAAATGTAAATAATCCATACCAACTTTGCGAAATCCAATAGACCTACGATATTCGCAGGAATTAAGGAAATTGCGAAAATGACAATCGCAGCAAATCCGATGAGAATCCGCCAGTTCTTAACACCAAGCAATTGCGCAGTTCCATAACTGTTAATAAACAAATATATGGCTAACTTGACGAAAACGCTGAAAATCCAGATAAACATAATCCAGACATCCATATTTTGAATGAATTCTAAATAATTAATAAATCGAACCATGCTAAAATACGGATAAATTAAAGTTGAGCCGATATTCGTTCCAAATGTCATAATAACAAAAATTGCCGTTAATACAGCAACCAAGGATGGAATACAGATCGCAAGCAGCGCGGGCTTCAGCATCTTTTGCGAGTTCACGATAAAAGGCGTTAACATCATGATCATCATAGACTCACCTAGAAATGATGCGTTCACGAATGAACCCTTCAATATTGCCATAACCCCTGAGTCTGCAAATACAGGAAAAATTAAATCAGGGTGCAGATTCGTTACATTTAATCCGAAAGTAATGAGAATGCCTAACAGCAGCAAGGGTCCAGCCATTTCACTGAAGCGAGCAATAGCTTCAATGTTTCCCGCGTAATTGATGTAGACCATAGCGGAGATCATCATGATTGTGATGACCCAAATCGGTGTATCGTGAAACAGAAATTGCTTAATAAATAAGGAGAATATTCGCAAAATGTCTGCAGATACTGAAAACCAAACCATAATATACAATGCAGCGATTAACTTTCCCACCCATTTTCCACAAAGCTTCTGTGCAAACTCGACTAGTGTATAAGCCGAATGCCGCTGGCTAACGAGAACTAAAATCATTGTCACGATAATACCAATTACGCCTGCCAATAGTAGTGATATCCAGGCATCTTGTCTAGCTGTCTCAATCGTAGGAGATACCGTGAGCCAAATACTCATTGAAATTTCTAATGTTGTGAACATCCAAAACAATTGCCAACGCGTAATTTTCACGTTCTATCTCCTATTCCCGGGATACGCTTGCCAATATCTCCCGTATTCTGAATTTTCAATTTAACATTCACGGATACTTCAACAGTCGGAAATAGTTGATCCCATTTATCCCGAAGTTCCTTCCATTGGTAAGGATGGTCTCTATGAATTTCTTCACCGATCCCAAACACATCCTGGCCAAGTTGAAGCTGTATTTTCTTGATTGTTGCTTCTACTTTCTTGGCTTTCATTTCATTAAGCTTGCGTTCCAACGGGATACGTTCTGACGAAACGGAAATATCAATATCCGTGTTGTTCTCAAGGACTCTTCCTTTTCCCTCCAGTTTCACATAGGCTTTAATTGTATGGCCATTTACTTCAGTTCGGATGGATTTTTTTAAGTTGGATTCGTATAAAGATATGCTGCCTTCCTCGGTTTCTTCTGTGAGAAATTGATCCTTTAACACACCTTTCACCCAGAACAATTCCAGTGACTCTCTTCCGCTCACTTCTCCGACCATAGCCAATTTTTTATTAAAAATGGCTACGGATTTCACTTCGATGATCTCATTTTTCTCTTGTTCATTATTCGGCGTAATTTCAACCATGGGCATGCATGGCCGGATGCCATCTCGCCCTATATCAAGTAAGACGTCTCGTAAAGCCGTGTCCCCTAACCGGCAAAACCGATCTTGATTAACAGCCACAATTGCTGAGAACTGACTAAAAGGACTGTTGATTTTCAAAACGTCTTTACCTTCTCCATTATTGACAACGAAAATATCCGTACGCATCCGAGTATCTGTGTTTCGTGTAAATTGATCCATAATATCAACTAAACCTTTTTTCGCTAGCTTTTCACCAATAAAAATAGACCTGCGGTGTCCAAGAAAAACCTTCCTGGGAAGCTTGTCTTGAATTTGTTGTGTCAGATCAACAATGGTGGTTCCGGAAGCTGTAAGTACAATGTTAGCCCTTTTTTCGGTTCCTCCTCCTCCTTTACTGCTTTTGAAATCAGCAGGAACGGCAACCTGAGCGCTTTTTGTAAGTTTACCGTTCTCCGATAGATCTAGGGCTGTCCCTATCCAGAAAGCGTAATCATTAATTTCATTCCTATCCCAACAACCGGAAATGAACAGAGTTACTGTCAAAGACAGAATTAAACACAATTTCTTCATTGTTTTCGCGACGCTGATACGTATTTTCTGTTCATTCGTATAAGCGTGTCCTTCCAGAATTTTTTTCCAATTGGCGTTACCGGACTTAAATAAGGAACACCGAATGACTTCAGTGTCACAAGATGAATCATAACGAACATGATCCCGATGGCAACACCATACAAACCTAAGAATCCGCCCAATACAAGAAGTGGAAATCTTAGTATGCGATACGGTAATGCCAAACTATAGCTCGGAAAAGCAAACGATGCGATTCCTGTTCCGGCAACGATCATGACAATCGGAGCTGAAATAAATCCTGCTTGCACAGCAGCCTCGCCAATAACCAGCGCGCCTACGATACTTACAGCTGAACCAATGGCTTTCGGCAGACGGAGACCTGCTTCCCGCAATCCCTCGAACATCAGTTCCATCAATAGAGTTTCGATCACGGTTGGAAACGGTATGCCTTCTCTAGATACTGATATACTAAGCATTAACGCTAGTGGAATCATTTGCGGATGAAATGTGGTAAGCGCAACATACACGGAAGGTAGTAAGCAAGACACGAGGGTTAGCAAGAAACGTATAATTCTGACTGCCGAAACGTATAAGAAGCGTTCATAATGATCTTCTGCTGCTTGAAAGCCAGACCAAAATGTCATGGGCAGCAATAAAGCGTTGGGAGAGCCATCGACGATAATGGCTACTCTGCCTGCAAGCAGACTCGCGGCTACGGTGTCTGGACGCTCTGTGTTTTGGATTTGCGGAAAAAAGGATAAGGACTTATCTTCGATAAATTCTTCGATATAGCCAGAATCCAGCAGTTGATTCGTTCGAAAAGAATGAAGTCTGCTTCTGACTTCCTGAAGCAGCTCCGGCTTCACTTGATCTTCGATATAGGCTACGACAAAATCGGTATGGGTCAAATCTCCTGCTTGATGCATTTCGAACTTTAAGGTGGAATGGCTTATTTTTCTTCGAATCATGCTTAAATTTGTTCTCAGATCTTCGGTAAATCCCTCACGTGGTCCACGAATCGAAGCCTCATTAGACGGTTCATTAATTGCGCGTTGTTTGAAGTCAGTCAGGTCTGCTATATAAGCAAAAGGCTTGCCGTCCAAAAAAATAGCCGTACAGCCTTTCAAAACTTCTGCTACGATTTTTGATAATTCAAAAACGGGCGTATACTGTGTGAGCCTTGTAAAATCATGACTCATCATACACGCCGAAATAATCTGCTCCAATCGATCTGAGTCTGTCATTTCTTCAATATAAACGAGGAGAATATTTGAGTGATCCATAAGTTTTAACGGTCTAAATACGATATCGGAACAATTATGAAAAATATGCTGTAACGCATCATAATTCATCTGTACATTTTCGTGAACATCCGCTGGAATGCTCTGCTCCATGCCACTTCCCCCCTTCCTCAAGTCTCGGTTTATATCATGCGTGATTTCAAGCTGTTTTATTCCATAAAATAGAAAAGAAGCCCTGCTCTGAATGACCCTAGCAGTGCTTCTTTCGTCCCGAACAATACCAAAATAATCTGATTGCTATTAACTATCCGTAATCATCAAGTTTAATGCTAAATTCTGCAAGCCGGCCAGGTAGTCCTCTCTCCAGTTGCTCCTCAAGAGTTGAGGCAAATGTTCTTGCGGGATGTAGGCCGAGCTTCTATCTACAATCTTATTCAAAAGCACTTCGTCTACTTCATCATCACAGAAAACAACTGTCCGAGGGTTGATAATGGCAGTGAATGTGGCAATTAATCGTGCGATCGCATCAATCTGATTATCTTCAGCTAATAACATTCGATGGTTGCTGCCCCCATTTTGCAAGGCTTGCAGAAACGTCCTATTATCATACTGGGGTACGAATGAAATCTCACCTGAGAAGAAGGTGCTGCCTCGCACAACATCGCCATTAATCATAATGCCGGACCCTGGCCCGTTCTGGCCGAAATACAGATAGATCAGCGACTCATTCTCTATCTCGTAGTTCGACGCATATCCAAGTACCGATGCATTCATATCATTTTCAACCACGACGGGTATCTGAAATTTGGATTCGAATTCCCCTTTCAGATCATAGTTAAAGTACTGCTGATACGGGGGTATAAAAATGATTTTGCCATTTTCGACAGCGCCAGGCACTCCGATTGCAATGGAACGAAGCCTTGGATATTTTTCGATCAACGTTTCAATAAGGTCTCCAAGCATTTGTGCATCTTGTTGTATGACGCTTGGTTTGGTCCCCTGCTCTTTGACCTGCCCAAGACAGTTGAATATCGAATAATTGGTTTCATTTTTCTCGATGAAAATGGCCAGTCCCAACATGAACTCAGGATCATAGGTATACCTCTTTGCCCTCCTGCCCCCGCTGGAATCATCATCACCTGTATAACGGATTTCGCCGTCCTTCTCCATCTGAGCTATAAATTTGCTGATCGTCGGAAAGCTGATCCCCAATCTCTGACTGAGCTCCGCTTTTGTTGCACTACCTAACAAGATGAGCCCTGCACGGATACGGTAAATTAACGGTTCGTTTAGCTCTTTCGGCGTCTTAAAGACATTTGTCATATCGATCAGAACCTTTCCTATTAAAAACAATACCACTTATTAAATGAATTTAATAAGTTTAGGTTCATCTTATCAGATGTTGCAAAAAAGGGCAAGACGCCCCTTAACCTTTAAACCAGCCTTTTCCAAGCATGTTTAACCAATGAAATAGCTCCGTTAGCGGCAATCCTTCCACTATGTGAAAGCGTTCTGGCTTTTTGTCATTTCCCCCCAATGCTACTAAGAATTGTGCCTCTTGAATATAACGATGACGATAAAAATCACGTCCTTTAATGGCCACTTTATCCTTGTACACCTCAACATACAGACCTTCACTTTCTTCTGGGCCTAATGCCACTTCACCGCCGTGGCCGTTGTCTGTCCACGGTTGTTGCACAGACGATGAATTGACCATGGTGAAATTATCTTTGACAAGTGTATCTGGGGACTTCAATTCCCAATGCGTATGGCCGGAGAAGAAGATCACCTGCGGGTAACCTGATAATATTTTTTTCAATTCCTCATGTTGAACGATTGCTCTGTTATTCGTACAGCAGAAATGCGTGCCCGCCACACTATTGGGTAAAGGTTGATGCAAAAAAACAAAGACCGGCTTACCTGCATCTACATCATCCTTCAACTTCATACTCAACCAGTCCAGTTGCTTTTGAGATAAATAGGCATCTTCCAGATTTGCCTCGTCGGATTGCCGATATTGCTCTGATCCAAGAAAAATAAAATGATACCCTTGAATGAACTGGTCATAATAGACTTGCTTTTCACCCGTAAGCTGTAAGAATCGGGATATGGAGGCCTGTTCCGTCTCCTTGTTTGGGAATGAATCCGCCCGCCATACTCGGTTTGGATCGAACCATGCTCGATAGAACTCATGATTTCCGATTGTCCACGCAATCTTTTTCGGATGAGGATTTGACTTCAGCAATTCATTTAATTCCTCATAGTCAGATGACATTCCGTTTGTTAAATCTCCATTAATAACTAGCAAATCGGAACTTGGATTCAGATCGTTTAAGTCACTCAGTGCGGCAGCGAACTTGTGTTGGGACTGCTTATCCCATGACTGCACGTGAATATCACTGATAACGGGGAAGGATAATCTAGGCTTCTCTTCTTCCTTACCGTTGAGGGGAACAGTGAATAAAGCAAGCGATAACCCAACTTTCAATAACTCTATTTTCACTCCTGCCACACTCCATTTCCTTCCATGATGAATTCCGATATGAACTACCATAACGTTGGAATGTCAGCAGGGGATTTGGTGGAGCTTAAGGTTATATGAACAACTTGAGGTCTCTTCACAACACTTTCACACAACTCGACAAGATCCGACCTGAGTTACAGGCAAAACTGACTCAGTATAAAAATAAAAAAAGCTTGATTTCTCAAGCTTTTCCTCGAAAATGTTATTTTTCATACTTTCGTGGCTTGCAGCGAGAATGTGAGGGGAATATGGTTATCGGCGTTTTTCCATCGCCACCATCCATCCTCACCTTTTTCCATGAATGGGAATCGTTGGTTGTTTCCGTGTGGAAACTCATGGAGATAATCCAATCGAAGGCCGGCAGCAATCAAGGCATTCAGTATATTGCTGAAACTGTAGCTCCAGACATATTCAACCCCCTGCTGATTAGCTGCTGGATCAGAATGTGGGATAATTCCCTCAATTCGAACGGGCTCTTCCGTGTGAAAGTAAGGATAGCGTGTGAGCAATTCGGTCACATGGGCAGCATCATCAAAGACATTGAGAAACGGATGCTCCTCTTGCAAGTAAAATATCCCCCCAGGTTTGAGGAAATGCGCGATAATCTTCGCCCACCGATCAAGATCTGAGAGCCAAAACAAAACACCGCCCGACGTAAAAACGATATCGAACTTATCCTCGAGCACCTTAGGAAGTTCGTAAATGTCCGAACAGAGAAACCGCGCATTTAACCCTGTTTCCTGGGTCAAACGTTCGGCGAGTGCAATCGCATCCTCGGAGAAATCTACCCCAGTAACTTGTGCGCCGAGACGAGCCCAGGAGAGCGTATCCAAACCGAAGTGACACTGGAAGTGCAACAACGACTTACCGGAAACATCGCCTAGTTCCTCTCGTTCGATTGGGGTCAAGGTAATTTTGCCTGCCTTAAACCCGGAGATATCGTATCTTTTGGCATTGACGGCTGTACGGGCGTTCCAGTGTTCGCGGTTCCGTTCCGTATAATCAGTCATAGCAGTCACGCTCCTCTGACGTTCTGTCTTGTGATAACAGCAGCCAGCTTGTGATAAAACATAGATATACGGATAGCTCGTTCCAATATGCCTGTTCTTACTTCCTAATGCTCGTTCATTTAGGAGGAAGCATTTGCACCGTCGTGCGCCCAAGGCTGAGTTGTTGTCGTTAACTCTTCCCCCGACTCGATGGCCGCTTGCATCATAATAGACAAATAATGATCCTGCATAGCCTCTTCCAACCCATAGCATTCCGGCCCACCTTGCAGATAGTCCGCCATCTTGCTTAAACTCGTAGCGATAGCAATCTCATCGTCAGATAAGCGGCTAGGAACAAATGGATTTTCATATACCCATTCATCATTTGCTGTAATGCCTCGGTGATAGTACCCTTCAAGGTTACCATTATGGCCAGTATCGATTCTTCGCAGATCACCGTATATCGGTGTTTTGAAATCCCGCAAATAGCGGTACGTTTCGTCTGTTAGTTCTCCGCGGTTTCCACGAACGAGGAAGCGATTTTTGCGAACCCAAGAAAAATACTGATCTCCTGTAAAATCAAACAGTGCCAGCTTATTTCCGAAGGAAAGTGTAACGATATCCTGGACAGAATCAGCCATGACTTCACTTTCGGGAGGTCCATTACGCCCAGGACCTTTCACCAGATTCGACGTAAATCTCTGTCCCCGGATGACGGCATTCTCGAAGTCAATGCCTAGCAACTTTCGTATCAAACTAATGCCATGGTAACCATGAGCTGCCGAGACTTGCACTTGAGAAACGTCGCCTAGTTTGCCGGCCCTCACTAAAGAAATACGCGCAGCATGCATCGGTTGATACAAGTATTGTTCGGCTACCTGTACGTGTCCTTTCAGCTTTTTCAGGGATTCGTACAAGTCGATCATGGTCGCGATGTCCTTAGCCGGAGGTGTCTCTGTCAAAACGGGAATTCCCCGCTCAGCTAATTCCAATGTGCAGGAAGGCGCTGCCTCCCATGGGACGCATACGACCGCGAACTGAATTGGCCCGCTTGAAGCGAAAGACTCCATATCACGATAGGTTTTCACACCCCACTCATCTTCAATCTCCTTGCCGCGTTCCTCGTCACGGACTAGCATCGCACGGACGGCGAAATGCTGGGGCAGCGCTTTGGCAATCCGCAAATAAAAATCGGCTCTCCACCCTCTGCCGACAATACCGAATTCTATCAATGACATGACCGTTCTCCTCGCTTTCGTTAAATGCCACTATGATAATAGAAAACTTACAAGTTTTACTAGATTTTATTTTACTAAAGGATCTGCCGTTCATACAAGTGCGCGGTCCATCCTTGAGCTTCATAGCGTCCACAAAACGCGAATCCTTCACGGGTATAATATCTGTTGAGTGCCTTGTTATCAGCCATACAATCAAGGCGAATCCAAGATTTCCCTTGTTCTCTGATATAGCTTTCCGCCCAATTGAGCAACCGCGTGCCTATCCCCATGCCTGGATAGTCCCGAGAGGTCGCCAAACGATGCACATAGCCAGCATTTTCGTGGAATTGCTCGCCCCAGATCTCTTCGTCCCTCCATTGAATGGAAAGACAGCCGACGGGTACTCCTTCCATGTGCGCCACAAAAAACTCATCCTGTCGAATCAAATCGAACACATACGCTTGCGTAAACCTCTCCTCACGCCACTGAATAAAGCCATGCGTCCGCTCAATCCACCTGGCTGCATGAACCAGAAGCTCTCGCACCGACTCTGCATCTGCCAGTTCTGCTCTGCGAATGTCCAGCTTGCCCTGCCAACAGTACTCCAGCCGTGCAGCTGTTTCCATCGCCAATGCTTCACCTGACAACCTTGCTACAACATGTAACGCCGCATCAAATCCTGTAGTTACACCGCCGGACATGACGATTCTTCCGTTATCAACATACCGGACATTCTTCACAACTGTCGTACCAGGTGAAAGCATGCCCTGTAAAAGGTCGTACGCCATCCGATTCGTTGTCACACGAAGCCCCTCCAATAAATCCGCTTTCGCCAGCAGTAAAGCGCCTGTACATATGGAGAGCACAATTTCGGCGTTGTTCGCCGTTTCACGCACCCAATTGATCAGTGGCAAATTGTTTATTTCTGTGCGAGCTCCCCACCCTCCAGGCATAATGAGAATGTCAATTGCAGGGCAAGTATCAAAACTAAATTGTGGCGTAATAGTGATACCGCTAACGGTTGTCAATGGGGTTGCCTTTTCGGCTACCGTAAAGACCTGAAAATTGCTGCTCAAATACCCAGCCACCCCAAATACATCATGAGGACCGGTAAAATCCAACGTATCAACCTTATCGTACAGCACAACTCCGACATGCCTTGTCCTCTTCATCGACATCATCTCCTCAGAAATAAAAAAGAGCACCTGACCCATTGGATCAAACGCTCTGCCCAGGCGATCGGCTATATGACATACGCGCTCCCCCGTAGTCCTCTACGTTTCGCCAGTTACGCATACCAGAATTTCCCTTTATTATACAAATAAAAAATGAAGCCGTCTAGATGAATACACTTATTTCCTGAACCGATCATTTAATTGGAACTTTAAATAGGACTAATAAACCAAAAGCGAGTGTTATGGAAATCACATACGTAAGTATTGGCCGACTGAAATGTAAACGAAGCATTGGAAACGTGATCATATTAAATACAACGGAATAAAGCATGGTCCAACCGTTAAAATGTTTAATCGCTCCTGTAAACATGTATATGACTTCAATGAGGGAATAAATGACGACCCATAATCCTATCCATAATGTTGCTTTAGCAACTCCTTTTGGGTATAAACCAAGGAATATCAGCGTTGTAGCTGCAAATGCCACTAAACAACATATTTCAGTACCTATCCCACTATGAATTGGAGGCTTCGACTGATGCTGCCATAGAGGGTAATCTTTTGTCAGCAAAATATAAAATACGTCTCCAAGCAAGAAATATAACATTGTTGCATGGTATTTTTGCCAATTTCGCCAGTCTCCCCAACGCCATGCCGAAAGGACAGATAATATAGCCATAGCAATGAAAATCATTTCGAATACCCCGTAACATTGCATCGTTTTACTTGTATTGTTCCCAGATCCATTTACACGTATGCTCTCTCACTTTCACGGATCCATGCATTTGCAAGCAGAATAGCTCCTCTTGCTGCAGCTGTGTCCGCAAGCGCGTTGAGCATGAGGAAATCATGAATTGTACCTTGGAAGCGTACAGCTGTAACCCGAACCCCGGCTTCTCTCAATTTATTCGCATATGCTTCTCCTTCATCCCTTAGTACGTCTGCTTCAGCTGTAATCACAAGTGCTTCCGGAAGTCCTTTCAGTTGTTCTATGGAAGCTCTTAAGGGTGAGGCGGTTATTTCCGCTCTCTCTCCTGGATCAGTTGTATACTGGTCCCAGAACCATTTCATAGCATCCTGGCGAAGGAAATATCCTGTTGAAAAGTCTTTATAAGACTCCGTCTCAAACGACGCATCAGTGACTGGATAAAAAAGCACCTGTTTGCGGATCTGAGGACCTCCGCGCTCTTTGGCCATTAAGGTAATGGCAGCGCTCATATTACCACCGACACTATCCCCTGCAACTGTTATGTTGTTTGAATGTAATCCCTTTTCTTTTCCATGCTCGGCAACCCATTTTAGAGCGGCAAATACTTCCTCAATCGCAACCGGATATCTTGCTTCCGGCGACAGGCTGTAGTTTGTAAAAACAACTGCGGATTGAGACCCAACCGCTAATTCTCGAATTAATCGGTCATGCGTATGGACATTTCCGAAGACCCAGCCTGCACCGTGAGTGTAAAGAATTACTGGTAAGGAGCCCGAATGGTTTTGAGGACGAATAATCGTTAGAGATATGTCCCCTTTGAGCCCTCCCGGGATTGTTAAATTCTCCACGTCAACAGGCAACTTGGCGATAGGTCCGTTTTGAACTTCGTCAACGGTTTCCCTTCCTTTTTTCGGCCCTAAATCAAAAAGAAATGGTGGGTTAGCTGTAGCTTTTACAAAGTCTTGTGCTGCTTTTTCAAGTACGATTTTCTTCTTCATTTTTGGAACCACCTTTCATTTAGCTTCATTTTGTGGTCCCAATTTATTAACCAATTTGATGGGAGATTAATCTCTTACTTTTCATTGTCACTTTTTAGATTGAATGGAATTACCCTAGTCGTGCATTTCTTTTGTGTTTCAGTAGCCACATATATAATTCTTGATTGTTATACGTCTCTTCCATGACTTTATGGCTGTGACCCAGTTCGGAGTAGTATGTCGCTCTGATGTTTCCACCTATATTTGTGATCGACCTAACCATATCTTCTGTCCCGGTTACTCGAACAACATCATCGTCCACACAATGAAAAGCCCAAATTGGTATATTCTTTAGCAGGTTAGCTTGCTCCGGCTCAAACCACCCTGAAATTGGCAGGATGGCTGAAAAAAATTCAGGTGCTCTTGAAGCAAAATCCCATGTTCCATTTCCGCCCATACTAAATCCAGTTAAATAAACTCTCTCGGTATCTACAGGGTTATTCATGATAATTTCATCAACCAAAGCCTTAACGGAATAGAATTGTTGTACCCAATTAGAGTCTGTAGGGCATTGAGGAGTAACCACAATAAATGGAAAATCGCTTTTTCCTTCTGCTATCCAGGTAAGTCCATAGTTATCTAACAAACTAATATCTTCGCCACGCTTTTTAACACCATGTAAAAAGACGATTAACGGATATTTTTCATCTCGGTTTATTCCATCAGCATACGGAAGGTATAATTGATAATTCATATTCACTTTAAATGGATTCTCTTTGCTAAAAACATGATTGGATACAGCCATTTTGAACCCTCCCCACTATAAGTTTAAAACTCATTTTACAATTAATTCCATCCTAGTTCTTCTATTTCCTGCAACCGAATTTTTTGAAATAAAAAAGCCGCGATATACGCGGCAGTTCTTACAAATATAATTTACCCCTTACGTTTCCGTCATAATGCCGCCATTTACATGAAGAACCTGACCCGTCACAAAGGACGAATCGTCTGATGCCAAATAAATGTAGGTCGGTGCAAGCTCAAAAGGCTGCCCAGCCCGTTTCATCGGTGTTTCCATACCGAAAGTTTTTACGTACTCCGCAGAGTAACTGGATACAATAAGCGGTGTCCAGATCGGGCCTGGAGCTACGGCATTCACTCGGATTCCTTTACTCACTAATTGGAGAGATAATGATCTTGTAAAAGATACGATCGCACCTTTGGTTGAAGAATAATCGACAAGCAGCGGCGCTCCGGCATAAGCAGTAACAGAAGCCGTAGAAATGATCGTACTTCCCGGCTGCAAGTAGGGAAGCGCAGCTTTCGCCATATAAAATAGTGGAAATATATTGGTACGGTACGTGTCTTCCAGTTGTTCATCCGTAATATCCAAAATGCTTTCTTGTGGGAATTGTACCCCTTGATTCAAAACAAGCGTATCCAGCCTCCCATAATACTCTAAGGTCTGTTTCACGACCGCTTTAGCTGCAAGTGGCTGTCTTAAATCGCATTCAATCAACAAACATCGACCACCGTAATTCTCGACCATTTGCTTCGTTGCAAGCGCATCTTCTTTTTCATACAAGTAAACAATGACCACATCTGAACCTTCTTTTGCAAATCCGATTGCCACCGCACGGCCAATACCACTGTCGCCACCTGTAATAATCGCCACCTTGCCCGCCAACTTACCGCTTCCTTTGTATTGAGGATTATCGGAAATCGGAGTTGGGTTCATAACATATTCTAATCCGGGCTGTACGTTTTGATGTTGAGGCGGAAAAGTTAACGGCTGCAGACGGCATCGTGTCTCATAACCGAAATAAGGATACATGGGTATCATGGCGAGTCCTCCCTGCACTTCTTTGTACGATAGGGTATTCGCCTATATAATCAATGGTTCCATTTCGAAAAATAGGACCGCAGTCAAGCGCCCCTATTTTCCTATCCAACTTATTTTGCAATTGATGAGCTTTGTCCCACTGTACGTTTTAAACCTATCCATGCCGCGCCAAAGAAGACTAATCCTAGAAACGCTAACCCACAGGTTAGGAACAAGGGTTTTAAATCAGTATCCGAATATAGTCTAGAACCAATCACAGGGCCAACCGCCATCCCCAAATAGCGAACCAGATTGTATACGCCAATTGCAGTCGCGCGCTCCTCCGGAAATTGTTCGGCTAGAATGGTCACAGGAAGCGACACGGTCAACCCCATTGCGAACCCAAATAGACAGATATCTCCAATTAACATTGGCAGAGACAAGTGTGCTGTTATAGCAAACAAGATGACTGTGCATGACTGTAACAAAAATGCGAATACTAAACTAGCTTTATTACCTAGCTGATTCCGCATCCAGCTTCCGATTTTAATACTAACAATGGTGGAAGCGGACATAGCCAATAGAATGACTCCAATTTTACCTGCGGCCATATGATAATGATTCCCTAAGATATGCGGTAGAAATACGATATAAATTAAATACACAACGCTTTGTGCAAAACCATAAATCAAGACGACTGCACTAAGATGATTTTGAAAAGTCACACCGAAAGATTTCAAAGCAAAAGGCGTAGCAGTCGATCCCTGAGGTTTTGTTTCAACCAATAGTTTCACGTTGGCTATCAATAATAATAAAATGATAACTGTTAAAAATAGAAACACGCCTTGGTATCCAAATTTCTCTCCAATCACACCACCGAGAAGCGGACCGACGGCAGGGGCTAGCAGCAGCATTAGCTGATAAGTCGCCATACCTTTTGCTAATTCATTTCCACGGAACATGTCTCCGATAACAGCAGCTCCAACAACGGGAATTGCTGCTGAACCAATACCCTGAAGGACGCGGAACACAAGAAATAGACCGATGGAATGGGAAAAAACGCATCCAAAAGACGCTGCGGCATAAACAATTAATGCCGGTATAAGAATTTTTTTTCTGCCTTTTGTATCGGCTAATGAACCAAATACGACCTGCATGACAGCTAGAGCAACCAGAAATAAAGAAACCGTCAAGCTCATCATATAACTTGTTGTGTGTAAACTCTTCTGCATCTCGGCCAGTAAAGGAGTATATAAATTTTGTCCAAGAGATCCGGCAAATGCACTGAATCCGATCACGTACAAGATTAGTCTGAGTTTCATCTTAACATCACCCCTCATTATTCGACTGACAATCAGTCAGTTATTACTTTACGTTCTTATTATATTGACTAATAGTCAGTCAGTCAATACAATCATAGTAGCGATACAACGAGAGGGATGAAATTCATGGCAAGAGTATCCAAAAAACCGGAAATTCGGCGGCAAGAAATGATAGATGCTTCTTTAGAGCTTTTTAGCAGTAAGGGTTATGAACAAACGGCCGTCAGTGATATCGTCAAAAAATTAGGTGTGGCTCAAGGGACATTTTATTATCATTTCAAGACAAAAAGTGACATTATGACAGCTATTATAGACAGCTTGGTCACTGAGAAAGTGAACACGATCCGTGTCTTAACCGATAGCAATCTGACGACGGAAGAAAAGATCCATAAGCTCATATGGGCGGAAGAACCTAGTGAAGAAGAAAGTAAGATGCTTGAGTTTCTACACCATGAGAATAACGCATTTATACATCAAAAGGTTCTTGTACAGACGGTCCAGCAAAGCGTACCTTACGTGATCCGCATATTGGAGCAAGGGGTGGCGGAAGGTATTTTCCGCATTCAGCACCTGCAGGAAACCGCGGAAATTTTGCTCATGGGCATTCATTTTATGTTTGATCCAGGTATTTTCATTTGGTCTGAGGATACGCTGAAGCACAAGAAGCTGGCGTTTCAACAAGTCGTGGAGCGGATGCTAGGAGACTCCTTTGCCTTTTCTCAACGGTGAAGACAGCTCCATCTAAAGTGAGTATCGCCAAGAAAAACAATTATCTCGATATTCACTTCGATTCCATAGGCGCAGAGCAGTTTCAATGGCCTTCAGTGAAAGCACAGAGTTACGTACTTCCCTTGGGCGAAGGAAAGATCATTCCGGCAGACGACACGAATTGGCGGATTTTCTTGGATGATCAGAGCTACACTTGGAGTGAGTCGTTCTCGATGGACTTTTTTGCTTTGAAAAATGACCCCTTCTCCCTGGTTTATGTGGTTACAAATAAATTCAATGATGAGGTTCATTTCGATACGTCTTCTTCTCTTCAATTTCAATTTACACACGCATTTCCAAGCATCAATAAAGATAAAAGCTATGGATTCCGCCTGTATGTTATGGGCAATGATCCACAGCAAATGGTTCAACCTTACAAAAGCTATATAGAAGAAAGCGGAAAATACGTTACGCTTGCGGACAAATCGAAAGATAATCCGGATATTCAAAAACTGTACGGAGCGCCACAGATATACTTATGGAGCGAGTCGATCCTCACCGATCGTGATGTCCAGTGGCCGAAAATCCGCCCGCTACTCTCGGGTGCTCTTGGTGAGTGGCTGGTCAAGCTGCTCGCAGGTACAGCTGAAGGTAGCGATGAACTTGCGCAGGTGTTGAAGGACCTCGCGAAACAGAACAGTTTGGACGCCTATCAGAAAAGAGTTGTCCTAAGTGCACTCAATCAAGGAATGAAACTGAAAAGTTTCTATTCACAGGCCGTGTTTCCGAATCCGGGAAGTGAGGCGCAGAAGCTGATGGATCAGGGCATTGATCATTTAAGCGAGCAAAAACTGTACGACTTAAACAAGCTGTTGCTCAAGAGTGTGCTGAAAGATGCCGCGGGCGATATTTCTACTTGGGGACAGGCGGATTCAACCGATCTAATCAACGACATGCAGAAGTCGGGCGTTCAAAAAGCATGGATTGGACTTCCCAACTGGGCTGACGGTCTTAGCAATCCTCGAATGGTTGAAGCAGCCAATAAGGCGGGATATTTAATAGCTCCATATGATTCCTACCATTCCATTCAGGAGCAACCCGATCCTTCATGGAACACGGCGTTCTTCCCTGATCCTTCGCTTTATGATCAGGCAACGATCGCCAAAAAGGATGGTTCGAAGATTGCCGGCTTTCTTCAAAGGGGGCGAAAATTGAATCCAACTTTAGCTATGCCTAGTGTAAAACAGCGGGTTGAGGGAATCCTTCAAGACGGGATTGGTTACAACTCGTGGTTTGTCGACTCAGACGCAACTGGCGATGTCTACGACGATTTCTCCCCCGATCATCCGACGACACAGCTTCAGGACATGATGGCCCGCTTAGATCGGTTTAGGTACTTTGCGAAGGATAAACATATGGTGGTTGGCTCGGAGGGTGGTAATGATTACGCGAGTGGCGTTATCGCTTATGCGCAAGGCATCGAGAGCCCCGTCATCGCTTGGGGCGACCCGGATATGCGGGAAAATAAAAACAGCCCCTACTATGTAGGCGGATATTACGCTGCATCCGGCATCCCGGAACGTTACGGCAAGTCAGTACCGATTAAACCGCTGTATGAAAAGGTATACAATGACCCCATGTACGCCTTGCCTTTATACAAGCTTGTTTATAATAACTCCATTATTACGACTAATCATTGGGAGTGGGGTACCTATAAGATTAAGGGTGATAAAGCGGATAAAATGCTATATGGCCTTTTGTACAATGTGCCACCGTTGTATCACTTGAACCGTGCAACTTGGGAGCAAGAGAAAGCCAGCATTCTTAATTATTTGAAAGTATGGTCCCCTTTCCATCAGCAAGCCGTCACTCAACAAATGAGCAATTTCGCCGTATTAACCGAAGACAGACTTGTTCAAAGCGCTCAGTATGGTACTGATCTCAAGGTTATTGCCAACTTTTCCGAACATGAAGTCAAGGTCGAGGACGATGTTATTCCGGCGGTGTCGGCTGTTATTTATGAAGGAAAACAGCGTTCGATCTTCCATGCTGCAGATAACGTTAAGCTTCTTGCCCGTAAGTAGCATATAAACAAATAGAGAACCAACCGGCATAACGGTTGGTTCTTCTTTCGTTATTACTCATTCATATGATAGATTAGCTGCACAACGCCAGAGGAGAATGTTTTGGTAGTAATCAATTTTAGGTTTAGCCTCTGATTTATATCCGTAAACAACGGCTTTCCTTCTCCCAGAATAACAGGGTGCACAGATAATCTAAACTCATCAACTAGTCCTAAATGGATAAAAGTTGTAATAAGACTTGCTCCACCATACAGCCAAATATCTTGGCCTGGCTTATTCTTTATTTTATTTACTTCTTCCAAAATATGATCATTAATGAAGATGGCTTTATGATCTGTCCCATTTTGTGTTCTTGAAAACACATATTTCTCTTTACTATGAACGAGATCCCAAATTTCATGATCCGTCTCTTCATTTTCAGATTCAGGCGTATATTGCCCCCATAAATCATAACTTTTTCTTCCATATAGGATGGTATCAATTTGTTTTAAGAACTGCGTGAACCCCATCTCGGCGTCCATCACGCACCAATCAACTTCCCCCTTACTTCCTTCAATAAAACCATCTAAAGTAACAGCTAAATCTAAAATTATTTTACGGGTCACGGATGGTTAACTCCTTTCGTTGATCTACTGCCTAGTATAGACATTAACCATGTCAATTAATGTCATAGTTCTATCAAATCAACTTTTTCGTAAAAATAATCTCCATAGCTTGATCATCCAGCAATAAGCATCCTGAGTCTTTGTAACCCAATTTTCTATAAAAATGCTGCGCCTCTTCATCAGCTTGGGTTGATGTCATAACCCGTTCAAAGCCTTGCTCTTTCATGCGATTTTCCCAAAAATCGACGACTTGCTTCCCCAACCCTTGTTTACGGTAAGGTTCGTCGAACCAAATCATATTCATAAACGGTGTATTATCCCAGAAGTAACTAAAACGCATCCAACCGATGATTTCATCACGCTCATCTCGGAACAAGAAAATTTCGTTCTCTCTGATTTTGGGTGCAATTAAGTTCTCCTTCAGATGGTGATCTCTGCTTTTTATAAAATCAATGTCTCTTTCTGTCGCTGTTATAATTCGCACACTTCTCCACCTCCGTTATTCATACATACAAATTCCTTCTATATGCTCGGATTCCTCTTACCCAAACAGCCGCCTTCGAGAAATCGAAGGCGGCTGCTTATTTTGAGACCTGGAGGAATTTAGTTAATAAAGCTCAGGAACTGCAGCACACGCTTCAAAATCGCAGCAGCTTGTGCACGATTTGCAGGTTCCTTCGAAGCGAAAACGGTGTCGGACATACCTTGAATAAGTCCGGCTTTCAAAGCCTGCGAAACGGCTTCTTTCGACCATTCCCCGATATCCGATCGGTCGGCGAATTTGTTCAATACCGAGATATCGCCTTGCATTTCCATGCCGCCGACTTTCATTGCCCGGATTACCATCACAACCATTTGTTCACGAGTCATATTGGCGTTAGGTTGGAAATTACCGTCCTCATAGCCATCGATCAATCCAGCTTTTGAAGCCGAGCCTACGGTTCCGGCAAACCAATCCGTGGATTGAACATCGTGAAACACGTTTACTTTTGTTTCCACTAAACCAAGGGAACGAACCAGCATAGCCGCAAACTCAGCGCGCGTCACGTTAGCTTCAGGTGCAAATTGCTCATCGGTCATACCGTTTAGAATCAATTTACTTGCAAGCCATTCAATGTCTGTTTTAGCCCAATGCCCTTGCAAATCACGGAACGACTTCTCCGATTGGATAACGGTATAAACGCTGTTGTGAGGCGAATGAATTGTTATTTCCGTAGTTCCGTCTTTTGTTGTTACAACAGCCGGAACAAAGTGAACCTGCTTGTTGGAATCAACCCATACTGCGGTCATAGTAGCGGGGTCCACGGTCACTTGACCCAGGTTAATGGTACGGTCGACATAAACTCCCCCGAAATCCGTGATTTCCGAACCGTTAACTGTGATCGTAAATTCGATCGGGTTCGTAATCACTTGCTTCGCATTCAGGTTATTCACCGCAGCATTCACATCGTCTCCAGCTTTGCCCGTTACTTTTGCTATCGAGACGACCACTGTAGAGTCTTTCTGGATACTTGCAAACAGGGTTGCTGGCAATTCATAACGAATTCCGTTCGATTGAATAACCAATTTACTTTGTTTATTCGTCGCACTGAGAAGAGCATTGCCTGGAAGTTCCACTTTCATAGCCGAGTCGCTGCCTTTCACATCAATGATGACGAGCGGGTTAGCTAAGGCTTTCTCCAACGCTTTCGCATCCACAGTGACTTTTGTTACCGTACTTCCATCAGGCGCCGTTTCTTTTGTAACTTTGGCATCCTTATCAAGATTAATAATGCCCGGGTTCGTATTGGAACCACTAGGCGCTACAGGAGCTGTTGCAGAACCTGTGGAAATTGGAGTATCTGAAGAATCTCTTGATCTATTATAGGTCCGGAAACTAGCCGCCGGTCCGTACACGCTTCTAACGCCATCTTTATCTACGGCTTGAATCGTGAAGGTATAGTTGCTTCCCTCCATCAGACCCGACAGCTTATAAGTAAGAACATCACCGACCGATACGATCTCGGAATACGTGCTGCCGGTAACCGTATAAAGCTTATATGCTGCTATCCCTCTCACAGCTTGCGCTGCTGTCCATCGCAAAGTTGCCGTCGTTTCGCCAACTTCCGAAACGGTCAGAAGGGATTGAGCCGGCCATGTGACCGAACCTGAGGTAACAGCAACGTTAGCCAAAGCCTTATATACGCTTCCAGTAACGGTTCCTTCAACGGTAAAGTTCCCTGGAGCCGCGTATTGGATAGGATCAATGGGATTCCAAGCTACAGGCAGCTTTTGGGTCGAGCTGTCGCTGTAGACAGCGCTCACAACGGTCGGCATAACCGGTGCTGTCCCTACTACGGTCACAATGTTCTCCGGTGCAATGCTAACAATGACAGGATTGACATCCGTAGGTACACTAGGCACTGGATAAGTGGGTGCTGAGATCATAAATTTGCGGGAATATGGATCTGTTCCCTTTGACCTTACCGAGATTGCTGTAGTGTCAGACGAATTGTTTGGCAGTACATAACTTGTCGTATTTGCCGGCAATTCGGCAACAACTTCTGTCCCGTTATAAACCGTGAAGCCTTCACTCCGCTCACTAGAATCCCACTTTAGAACCGCAGACGAACCGTTGGTTGCTATTTTCAGATTCTGTGGAGGCGTCGGTGCGTTGAAGACTTGAACCTGTGTAAGCCGGGGAGGACCCGTTAAATCAGTACCTGCGTTGCCGCCCGATGCGTTTTCTACCATGATTTTGATATATCTGGCATGGTAAGTCTTTCCAAGATTCAACGCATAGGATGCATCTGTTGAGTCATCTCCGCCGTTAAGGTTTCCTGTAGCATAGGTATAACCTTCTTCGGTTTTGAGATCAACCTGGCTGAAAGTCAAGTTTTCCAATTCAGCAGCCGACGAATGATTGCTGAAATCATCGGATACATAAACGGTCGCTCCTTTCAACCTGGTAGACTTGGCAAGCAGCCTGATTTGGCTGAAATCCATAGCTTGACCAAGGTCAATAACAAAACTACCTTTTCTAGCGCCATCCGTACCCAACCAAGAGTAATTTCCAATTTGATCCAAGTTGGTCACGTTGTTTACATTCCAAATCATAGGATCTTCAAGTACACCGCTTGTCAGTTTGTTGGCATTCCCATAAGCATTAGCATTAGCGGATGCAAGCTGCATCGGATTGGCACCTGCCGTCGAATCAACATTGTACGCTTTTTTATTCAGCGCCAGGTTCGTAGAAGATACTCCGGTTGCAACTTTGGTAATCGTGATATCAGAAAGCTGCAGCTCGGCGTCGTAAGCTGAATTGGTACCGCCGTTAGAGCTGCGGTAAATGCCCCATTTCGGACGCAAATATTGGTCAAAAGTAGCCGGATACTCGGTCTCGAAGTTGACATTGGCGCTTCCGACCTTGACGCTTCTTTCCGGTCTTCTCCACAAGTCCTTCACACCGTCTCCAGCCCCTTGTTTCGGAAACGTTTGGTACACATCCGGGCTGTCAAAGGTGTAGACTTTACCGGTAACGGTATCCGTGATTTTTATCGTCAGCCAACCGGAATCGGAGATTAATGCCTGAAGCTCAACTTTAATCCAATGACTGCCGATATCTTTCAACGGGATTCTCAGAAGGGTCTTATCGCCATCGTACCGGTTATGGTTGATGATAAGCTCCCTTGTATCCTTGCCGGTAATCGACATGGCTAGAATATACGCCCCATTCTCACCGGCACTGTTGCCTCCCGAGAGGGTATCGGCTGCCTGGGCATTCGTAGCTTTTAGTTGGAAAATATGTCTGAAGTTAGACTGGTTCCACTGATTGCCATCCGGAATGTTCCACATCCATTGATAGGAAACAATATCGCCATTATATGCCGTAAAATCCTTGGTCGAATCTTCATCCGGGCGAATCTCGATTCTTTGTCTGTCGTTGATGGCTGCACCGCCGACGACATAACCTTTTTCCCAGTCAAAAACACCTTTGTGTGCATATTCGCCGTTCCGAACTTTGTCTTCGAATTCATTGTTCAGACCTCTGCCTTGGGCAACAACTTTGAACACGTTTTTCTGAAGGGTGCTGTCCCAGACGCTTTGGACATGGTTGTCAGCTAGATTCGCTTCAGGACGATCCCCATAATAAGCATGGTAAGCATCTCGAATTCGCTTGGTTACTCCTTCAACCGGCTCGTCGGTGCCCATCGCACCTCCCAGAACATTGTATGGAGAAACGCCATCAATGGCATTCATTTTGATGGTTTTGCTATTCTCTCCAAGCCCACGCGCTGTCACGTCCAAGGTAAAAATAGAAGGTGTGCCGCTGCTGAGACGGAAAGTAAATTCATTCGTGCCCAGCGGCAGCTTCGCGAGGAACGAGGATTCGAAGGTAACCTTATTCCCAGTTACTTTATAATCCGTATTTAAAACAAGCTCCTTGCCTTGAGCATTCGTGATTCCCGTAATCGTCTGACCGCTGGCAAGGCTAACTGTGGTGCTGATTGGTTCGCTTTGATCCCAAGTGCTGTAGACAGCTTTGGATGGTGTAAGAGCCGTAGCGTTGGATGCCGGATCTTTTCCATAAATCACCAAGCCGGATAACCCCATGGCCGACGTATTCTCATCCGTACGACGATCGCGTGGACCAACCAATACCGTGTTGATCATTACATAGCGCGCCGTGAACGGGTATAAGAACGTTTTGGTATCAAAGCCCCATTGCTGTCCGTTGTAGGTTACAAAGGACCACATGCCTTCGGTTTCCGTGCCTCCGGCCAGCTTCCAGCCGTTGCCTTCCCAATCATAGTTGTTAGCTACATCCGAAGTAGTTGGGCTGCTTGCCCAAGAAAGAGGATCATTGGAGTAGTAAACTTCGAATCGAGTAGCATTCTTCTGAATATTGGCAATGGCGTTCGGAATTTCAAGATATAGTTTATCCACTGTCTTCGGAGATCCCAAGTCAAGGCTTAACGCCAAGGAGGATGGCGCATAATTCTCCTTATACACATTGGAGCTAGAGTTTCGCCAAAATCCGGCTCCACCCGTCTTCAGGGCGTCTGCTCCAGGATGGTCAGGCTGCTCGGAGCTAACCTTGAGGTTCACCCCTGCTTGCGGTGTAAATCGGGATGGAGCCAACAGATTTACTGAACCGCTCTCTACCGATCGAGAAGGCTGACCGATAATGTTAAATACATTGCTTTTGATGGAGCCGGCACTGTTATCGAGTGTGAGATCGGAAACTAGCAGGACATATTGCGCATTTACCGTTTGGTTCAGTGTCAAATCGGTCTTCTCGTTGTTGCTCAGATCCGTCGTTTTTCCCGCTCCGGGGATCAGGATCCAAGAAGAACCATGCTCGGTTAGAAGCGGCTTCCTCGTTGCCGATGAGGTTGGCGAGACAGAAGTGCCTTCCTTCAGCTCGTCATATGCAGCAGCATCGTTCGTATAGTACAGCTGATAATTTTTTAGAAACTTGCTGTTGCTGGTCCATTCAAGCTGAATCCGGCTAATTTCGATGTTTTTTTCCAGTTTAACAGCAGCCCAGTATTGATACCCTTCTGTCTTGGTTAGCGAGCTGTTCGCTTGCCAAGCCGTATCCGACTGGTCGTCGATAAAGTTATTTTTGGTGCCTCCACTTTGAGAAACGACTTTAATTTCGGCAGATGGTGTAACTGCCCAGTTTTTAATGCCTGAAATATTGACTTCTACATACGGCTTAATATTTTGGGTATTCGTAATGCCAGTTCCGGCAAATTGCCCAATGATTTTGTAATTTCCCGTACCATCCGGATTATAGCCTTCCGGGCTCCACGTGACATTTACCTTTTCGATCTTGCCTGTGCTCAAGGTTACGTCCAGTTGTGCCGGTAAGCCCAAGTTCTCGAATGCTGTGCCTGGCGCCGCCGAAACGACTGGCTTCCTATCCCATGCCACGATATCCTTAGGCTGGCTGTTTGGATCCCAACCATCAGGGAACACATAGGTGCTTGCATCCCTTTTAATTAAGTAAATATCGGATAAATACATCGTTGCAGCTTGGAATTCGTCGGCATAAACCGATTCATTCACTGTATTGTACATTCCCCGGTACAATCCCCATTTTGAACGGTTCTGTTGTCCAGGTACTGCGGGCAGATCGACTCGTTCCTTTTTCCCCGAATCCGGGTTCAAGACTTCAGGGCGTCTCAAAGTCTCCGCCGTCATGCCGCCTTTCCAGAGTTCTGTATTGCTTGCCACATCAACAAGTTTGCCGTAGACATAGCCTTTATCAGCGTTAAGAATCGTCACTTCCATATCCAGCCAACGGTCGACGACCTGATCTAATGGAATCGTGAAGAGCGGCTTAATTCGGTGTGCTTCTTGCCCATCCGGATTGTTTCTGAATTCCAAATAGCCTTTGCCATTGACGGAAACAAGCGTAAGCGTCGTTATCGGCTGCCCGGCTTCATCCCCTTCAATCGCCTTTAATTGAAAAATGTGGAAGAAACGTCGCGGAGCAATGAAGTCACCGGCTTCCTTCTCAGCGGCATCCATCTGATACTTAATCGTTTCCGAAGGAAGCATCAGCTTCCAGTGATGGGTCATAATATCGCCGCCCACACTATTGGCATCGCTATTCGATGCACTGGTATTGCTCTTGATTTCGAGACGCTGACGGTCACTGTTGACCGCTCCCCGGTCACCATCGTCACGGCTCACCCCTTCAGGCGTTTTGAAAGGTAAAAATTCATGATACCGCAAAATGTCCGTGTTTAGCTTGTCCAGTCCGGCACTAGCTTCAATTCCGTACTTCGTAAGCGCATTCACATCTGTTTTGCCGATGGTTTGCAGATACATGTTATCACCCAGCCAAGAGTCAGGAACGCTCTGAGCTGCCGGGTAGTCTCCGGAACGGTCATAAACCGATTCAAACCAATCCTTACCGCTGTAAGACGAGGCTTTCCCAGGTCCTTCAATAGACCCTGTTGTGCTTCCAAATCCGATTTTGGAAGCGCCAAGTACGTCCCATGCACGCTCGCCTGATTTAATATTTAGCGGTAAATATTTGTCATTAGGACCCATAGAGTTGGCTATGGACGCCGGCAGTTCCTTCTCTACAGTTACGGTAATGGTGTATTTCTTACTGTTGCTGCTGTCACTCTTATCAGTTAGCACCAGATAGTACGTCGATATTCCATCTGGTGAAAATTGATCCAGCTTGGCATCGCCTAGGTTGATGCCGTCTGTAGCGAACGGAATTGCTGTTGTTTCATCGCTTCTGAAAACGGTTGGAGTAACGCCCGGATTCGTCGTTACGTTCAGCATTTGGTAAGATTCGCTGTAGGGCAACGAAATCCCAATGGTTGCATGAGAAACGTCAACTACTGCGTTTACTGGCTTGCTTACTTCGACTTCAAAAAGGCTTAACATCTCTCCCTGTGCGGCATGCGCCGTCGATGCAGAGAACCCGAATGGGTTCAAAAGCGTAAGCATCATAGCAATTGTTAGAATAGCGCTTACAACTTTCTTCAAAGCTTGTTGCGTGAGCATCCTAGTGCCTCCTTATGATAGCTTCTAAAACATCATCCCAGCAGAACAATCAGTGAAAGTTATCCCCCCCTACTTGTAATCAAAGCAGCCTGTTTCGTTAACAACCTGCTCTCACCGAAGAACGGAAGCTTGACGACCGAATTAATAACCGTTATTTGGAAGCACATACATTCATTCGGATAGCTTCACTCTATTGCTGATAGTGGAAACAGACAATGGAGATTATTATGGTGGTATGTGTTTTTTTGGGTTGGCGGTTGTGCTCCTATCGTCTATGGCGGTAAGTTTCGTTTTAATTGACTTTTCACATTGACCATATTTTTCCAAGCTACTTATAATTGAGTTAACTTCTGTTTTCATTCCAATCATGGAGGGAAAAGCGTATGTCGTTTAGTTATTACGGAGAACTTTGTACCGAAGTCTATAACCACACCAAAAAAATTGGTCAGTCAATTGATGGGGATTTGGAGTATTACCAGGGAAAACTTAAGTCTTGTAAAGGACGTATACTTGAAGCCATGGTCGGTTCCGGTCGTGTAATCATTCCTCTTCTTGAATCAGGCCTTCTTGTAGACGGGGTTGACTATTCTCCCGATATGTTAGCTTCTTGTCGTGAGCGATGTAAGGAACGTGGTTTAGTTACCAATCTATATGAGTCAAGCCTGCAAGATCTTTCTTTGCCCGATCAATATGAGGCTATTATTATTCCGGCCGGTTCATTTTTGTTAATTGAAAAAAGAGCAGAGTCACTTGAAGCCTTAAGGCGCCTCTACGAACATCTTCAGCCAGGTGGCCGCTTAATGCTTGATATTTTCTTGCCAGATACGAACTTTGAGTGTGGTAAATGGCATGGCACGTCGACCTTCAACTTGCCTGATGGGGACATCATCACCATGGAAAGCAAACAAATCGAGGCCGATTTATTCAATCAATATAAAGTTTCTTATATCAAATATGAAAAGTGGCGCAATGGTGCGTTAATCCAGACTGAATTGCAGCGTTATGCGTTACGTTGGTATGGCGTCGAGGAATTTAAGCTTGTTTTAGAAAGCTTAGGTTTTACCGATGTGGTTGTGTCAGCGGATTTTGACCCTACCAAAACCCCGACTCATGCGGAGCAGTCGTATGTATTTGAAGCTGTACGAAAGTAAGCTTCGTTGCCCTTTGGGACATAAATAAGCCTGACGGATCACACTCCGTCAGGATTAAGTGGTTTCTACTTTACTAACCCCGTTACTCGTCTCCTGTTCACTTTTCAGTCGGCTTCTCTCTATCCTGTCACCAACAAATTCAATAAAACTAGCTGATATATCCGGCGAATGCTTTCTTTAAGGGAACAGGAAGCCTCTGTTTGGAGCAAATCGAGCCGTTTTCTTTCTTGGAGAACCTACAGGGTCTTATTTAAGCTCCAGGAAGTGATTTTCGGGTGAAAACGGTGAAATAGGGGAACGTAGTTCCCTCAGCAAGTGGAAAATGTGCTTTTTTAATGAAATAGCGGACCACAGTTCCCCTGAATAGCTTCAAACATTCTATGAACATGCAATTCACGCAATTCCTTTACAGAATTGCCGATTGTAGCTGTTATCAATTAGCACTTTTCATCCGAATTTCCGTCGTGCGATCCTTAGCATCCGATTCCAGTTTTACAACATAGATACCTGCCTTGGTAGCCTTGAAAGGAATAGGTCCTGTCAGTTTATCGTCGACAAGCACTTCTTTACCGTCAGGTCCGAATATCGTCAGTTTTCTTTTTACAACTACGGTATTGTCGAGCTCGGGAGTCGTATATGTTGGATAATAATATCTAAGTGAATTATTATTATCGAATATGGGTTTCATTTGTTCGTTGATTTCTAACGTATAATCCTTTCCCTCCTCCAATCCTAATTGATAGTAAATCCCTGCGATCGAGTTACCTTTATAACCAGTTTCCCATTCACTTTTTCTCCATCCAATTACATAAGCCTTATCTAAGGAGCTTCCGTCTGTTGCAGAGAAAGATACGTCCGTGCTCGCTAGCGCTGACAACCTTACTACACATTCGCAATTGAGTGTAAAAGGCTCCCCATTCAGTGTGGAAGATGAGTAATCAACATTCGTGACTTCAGGTGGAGGCTTAACTTCTGTTAGTTTACCGTAAGCATCATAAATGTAGTGTGATTTCGGAGGATTCTTTTCCTTACTCACTTGAACAAGTTGATAACTAATCGCCCCTTTAGCCTGAACCATTAACGGATTGTCATGACTCGCCACGGCTTTAAAGTAAAGGTTCCCTTCTATTGGGAAAAGTTGATCAAAGTGCCCTGCCTTAAGGATAATAGGATGATCCGAATCCAGGCCAACCTCAGTGATCTTGAGCGTAAACGTCCCCTTCTGCTGTTCCGTGCGTATCTTTGCATAAAAGATACCATCAGCCTCTGCCGTAACTTGCATGGAAGCGACGTTCCCTTCATTCAAGAGAGTTCCTTCTGCATTTGTCAGCTCCATGTTAAAAGAGGACTGACTCTCTCCATGCGCCTCTAACTCATACGTCTTATATTTCTTTAGCTCCGCTTGGATATAAAGCGGCTCACCGGCATTAACATTAACCGTAACTTCTTTCTTTTGTGTAGGGTCAAGAATCAGGGCATGCTCTTTAGTCGCACCATCAGGGCTAGCCGAAGCAGTTCCGGGTTGTTGTACCGGCTTCCCTTGCTCCTTAACATGCAGGGAAAGGCTGAGCAATGCCGCTGCTTCCCCACGACTTAGAGGGGCTTGCGAGTCTTCCAACATTGACTGCAATGTTCCGGGAAGAATGTCATGCCGCACGAAGGCCAATGCCCCTCCAGCCCAGTCCTGCTCATTTTGTTGCACAACCCCCGGAAAAAGCCTGCTTAACATAACGGCCGCTTCCTGTTTTCTCACATACTGCTTTGGCGAGAAGCTTTCCTCACTTGTACCTTGGATAATTCCTGCTTTGTAAGCGGATAAAATGTACGGAACGGACCATGCCTCCTTACAATCTTGAAACGGCAAACCTCCGTCTGCGGTAGGTAAATCAAACACCATAACGACTAGTTTCGCGAATTGTTCTCTGGTGAGTGGTGAATCAGGGGAAAACTGTCCGTCCGCTGTTCCTTCCACCAACTTCTTCGCTGACAACTCTTCGATGTAATTTTTATACAGATAACCATCCGGTACGTCCTGATATTTGCCTGTCTCCGCTAGTACCGAATTCCCAAACAGGAGCCCAGAACAAATAACCATACCTAACATCCCAATAAGCTTTTGCCTTAGAATCATGTCTCAATCTCCTTATTTATTTCCGTATGTATTGGCAAAATCCGGTGTAACACAGCAAATTATACCACAATATTTTTTGCGAGATTACGTTATTTTTTTATGATTTCAACAAAAAAATGGGCTCTCTCAAAGTAGATTCTTCTACTTGGAAATAGCCCTTGCTTACCTTATCCTATTAATCTATTAAGGAGTAATCATTCTTAACAACACGTCAACTTTCGGAAGCTGGTAGCCTCCAATTTTCTGCACGTTCAGCACCATTAGACCGGAAAGGACCGATAAGTACGACGCAATCATTTCGTCCAAATCTCCCTCCGCAAGCTCACCGGCTTCCTGTCCTTCTCGGAACAAGGCACGCAGCTGCTTGACATAGTTATCCATGGAGTAGCGCTCCATTAACTCCACGACTTTCTCAGGCACTCCATCTGAAGTTCTCGCTTGATGTATAAGTAGAAAATAGTCCGTCCCGCCTTCATCCATCATGTCTTGCGTTAACGCTCTTATTTTATCAATCGGCGAGCCCGGCAGCTTGTAAACCATTTGCATAGCTTCATCCGATGCCAGCATGGCTTTTTCAACAAGCGTTGTGAAAAGCTCTTCTTTCGACGTAAAGTAATGATAGAGCAGCCCATGGCTAATTTCGGCCTCAGCGGCAATCATGCTCATTTTCGTCCCAATAATCCCCCGTCTTGCAAAAACCTTAAGCGCAGCGCTCATGATTTGCTCTCTGCGTTCATCACGAATCTGAAGCTGTTGCTCTTCATTTAATGGAGACAAGACATCCTTCACTCCTAACTTGGAATCAATTTGATCAAAACTTCTTCTAATGGCAGCTCATATTCACTTAACAGATCGGCGAGTAATTGCTGCCCTTCCTCCGAAGATTCAAGAACCGACTTGACCATCTGTGGCTGAAACAACTCTTGCAGAGGCAACGATAATGAATTAACACCCCAGTACAAACCGAATAGTTTGAAATTATGATTCGCCGTACCCTCTCTCAGGATCAAATTCATATACCGGCTGCCAAATGCAATTCCCTTAAGCGGTTCTGAGCCAGCCTCGTATTCGACGCCATCCCACTGCAAATCCGCTGCGCAGTTTAACCACCAAGCAGGTGTAATTGCTTTTTCTTGAAATGCACGTAAGACCTTATGCTCGAAATGTGGCTCAGGATGATTTTGTTGTTCCTGAAGCATAGTGTCCAGCAGTTCCGCTTCTATGGCAGCAACCGTCATCCCTTGACCAAAAATAGGATCATAAATGCAGTATGCATCCCCCAATACTAACAATCCGTCCGGCCATCTGTCCATTTGGTCATAGTGGTGACGGTACAATTCAGGAACGCGAAAACCCTTAGGTGGGGTGATCGGTTCAAGCTCGCTCAGGATTTCTCCAATTAGGGAGCTAGGAAGCCCAGCGACCTCCCGCTCGAAATCTTCCGCATTCGTTGGCGGATAATTCCCGCCTGGGCGGTACAGCAGCACTTCAGCTACTTGATTTTCGATAAAGGAAAATACTCCTGTAAACGTTCCCTTTGCCGGTTGGCCCATGATGTTAATCACATCCCATTTCTCGATCAGATGCTTCATATGGGCAGGAACGTTATAGCGACGTGTACTATAACCAATAGCTGCTTTCATCCGATCAGGGGAAGGCACGTCATAGTTAAGTTCCTTCAGCCATTGCGTTAATTTGGACGAGCGGCCACTCGCATCCACGACAAGATCTGCCATGTAATCATGTTGGATGCCTGCTCCCCGCTGACGGACTTCTATGCCCGTAACAGCTTCATGATTCGGGCTCATATGCAGCCCAATGACATCATGCTCCGCTAGCAGTCGTACATTGGGAATCTTCCTTACACGATCACGTATCACCCACTCCAACACGGCACGGCTGAACTTCACATCATTCCGTTGGTAAGGTGCTTCCACGGTTCCATATTGATTCATCATATGAACGGTTTTATGAAGCGAGCTTGGTGAACCAAGCGCCACCAGTTCATCTTCGTAACCTGGAAAAAACTGCTCTGTAATCATTTTACCACGTTGTGTGAACCTATGGGGATGAAAACCGTGCGGAGCGCCATTCCGATCTGCGGGATGTTGCGGAAATGCATCCTTATCGACAAGCAGTACTTCTTCATAATACGATGAGAGGACTCTTGCCGTCATTAGACCTGTCATGCTGCCGCCGATCACGATAGCTTTGCCTGCTTTTTGCACAAAATTCATAACATTCACCTCTACAAAGTTTTTTGATTGACTAAATCAGTCAACGTTAGATTAAACCATTATTTTCCTTATGTCAATCATATAATTTCCTCATAAATTCTTCGCTGTGTTGGAAACATCTGCCATTGGATTCAGCATGGTAAACGTCTTCTCCGCATACAACTAGGTTTAGAACAGGTAAATTCGGAGGTGTATGTATGAGTAAAAAACCGAACTTCCTCCTGATCATTGTCGATGAGGAGCGGTATCCTCCAGCCTACGAAAGTCCGGAGATCTGCGCTTGGCGGCTCACGAATCTCCCTGCGCATGAACGGCTGCGTAAGAATAGCATAGAGCTACACCGCCATTATATTGGCAGTGCTGCCTGCTCTCCGAGCCGGACTACGATGTTTACCGGACATTATCCGTCCCTCCATGGTGTCTCGCAGACGAACGGCATCGCGAAGAGTGCTTTCGATTCCGATATGTTCTGGCTCCCGCCAAATACGGTGCCTACAATGGGCAACTATTTTCGCGAAGCCGGGTATCAAACGTATTACAAAGGTAAATGGCATATTTCCTATGAAGATATTCTGGTTCCAGGAACGCATACGGATATGCCCAGTTATGACCCAACTAGCGGTGTACCGGATCCAAAGCGGGAACAGCTTTATTTGTCCGCAGATCCGCTAAACGCCTTCGGCTTCTCCTCCTGGATCGGACCTGAACCACATGGCCGCAATCCCCATAACTCCGCTTCATCGTCAGCCACGGGCATGAGCGGCAGGGATGTCATGTATAGCGCAGAGACTGTTAAGTTGATTGAAGCACTGGACTATCAAAAAAGTGTAGAACCTGACACCAAGCCATGGCTCATCGTCGCCTCCTTCGTAAATCCGCATGATATTACACTTTATGGGATGCTAACCGCCAATCTGCCGAACATGTTCCATTTCCATGTTGATCCAATGCCAGAAGTCCCTCCTCCGCCAACGATTCATGAATCTTTACATACGAAACCAAGTTGTCAAGCCAGTTACAGAGATACTTATCCGAAAGCTTTGCAGCCTATTGGGAATGAGCCATTTTATCGAAAGCTGTATTATCAATTGCAAAAAAATGCCGACCATCAAATCATGAAAGTGTTAGATGCCCTAAGCCGCTCTTCTTTCGACGAGGATACCATCGTCATTTTCACTTCGGATCACGGCGAACTGCTAGGCGCCCATGGCCATTTGCGACAGAAAATGTACTGCGCCTATGAAGAAGTTCTGCATGTGCCTTTCTTCATTCACAATAGGCGGCTTTTCCCGCATAAACAAAGTTTTTCAGAGCTAACCTCCCATCTTGACCTGCTCCCTACCATGCTTGGTCTTGCGAATGCAGATATTCCTGCCATTGAAAACAGGCTGAAAAGCAGCTTCACAGAAGTTCGTCCCTTCGTTGGCCATGATTTAACACCATATTTGCTCAATCGCCCAGAGCACAAGGGAGCCGCTTATGCGAACGAACCGATTTATTTCATGACGGATGACGATATCACGCGAGGCCAACAACAATTTAATCCCTTAGGGCGTGCTTACAACTCTGTCATACAACCAAACCACATTGAGACCGTTATCGCCGATCTACCTGGGCACCGGGGACAACCGAGTCAAACATGGAAGTTTACCCGATACTTCGATAATGAACAGTTCTGGAGCGATCCCGGTGTACGCGATGTGACGATTCAGCTATTTGGCGAATTGTGTGCAGATTCTAATCAAACTACAAGTCAAGTTACATGCAAAACCGTTCCCGCTCCTGAGGAATATGAGTTGTACAACTTAACCGAAGATCCACTCGAAACGCGTAATCTCGCTCATCCTGTTTGGTCCAATTCACAAACGAAATATGTCCAATCCAATATGGCCCGCTTATTGGAGGAGCAACGGGGTCGCAAACGTTTGACACCAGAACCAATGAACCAAGAATAACACCTTCTAATGCCATCCAATTTAGCGTAGATATATAGTTTGCAGAATTGATTGCTTTGAGGAAAAAGGAGGTCTTCCAACATGTTTGATCCCCTGTTTCAAACCCGTTTTTTTATTCAGTCTGATCCTATGGAGCAAGAATTTCTTTACCGTTTACCCGACACTTGGTGGAGCCGGACCTATGAGTACGCGTGGTGCGCTTCCTTTATAGAAGATACCGACATCGCGTTGGATGCGGCTTGCGGGATCCCCCATCCTTTTAAATTTGTTCTCGGCCGTAGATGTAAGCAAGCCTATGCTTGCGATTGGGATTCGCGGGTGCTTTCAACCCAAAGCTTACTTGAGTCCATTCGTTCGGAGATTAATGAAGAGGCGGCAGAGATTGTACGAAAGGGAGATTACACGGAAACCATTCTAAGTCAAGCAAGCCTCACTCAACTTCCTTATGCCAATGACTTTTTTGATAAAATCTTCTGTATTTCGGTGCTCGAACATTTAAATCCGAATGATATGCTCCTGAGCTTGAAAGAATTCAGCAGAACCTTAAAAGACGATGGACTGTTGATCCTCACACTTGACTATCCGACTGTTGACTTAAACATGTTTCAATCTATTGTCCACAATTCCGGTCTAGACTTCCTCTCCGAAACAAATTTCACTCTCCCTCCTGATGCGCTCTACACGGATTTATGGGGTGGATTGTATTGTTTCCGCGCTGTCCTAAAGAAACGAGCATTGGCTTGAGGAGGAATCGGGATGAGTTTTGATTATATTGACTTCTGGGACCAGAATTATAGGTTAGGAGGCGATTCCGGCAGCGGCTCCTATGGGTTATTGGCTGAATTCAAATCCCAAATAATCAATGATTTGATTCAAAAACATGCGATTTCCACCGTGATTGAATTTGGATGTGGGGATGGTAATCAGCTGCAAACGATGAATTATCCCCAATATTTAGGTTTAGATGTCGCGTTATCCTCAATAAACTTGTGCAAGGAAATCTATAAGGATGACAGTAGCAAAAGCTTCATGCTTTATAAGCCCGGCTATCTGATTAACCGCGGATTCTTCAGAGCGGATCTCGTTGTTTGCTTGGATGTGCTCTATCATATAACTGATGAAGAAGATTTTTGTACAACATTAAATGATTTGTTTCAATGTTCCAGCCGGTGGGTCGTCTTATATACGAAGATCACAACCGGATTAGAACCTCAGGAGGTTCCTACGATCCTTGACCGGGATATTATTTTGTATTTATCCAAGCATTCTGATTTTAAAATGACTGAAATCATTCCGCAGCGCTATCCCCAGCTGTCTTCTTCCCATTTCATCCTAATGGAACGCGTTTCTCCTTCTCTCTGATATCGTGCATCTCAACGCATTCCTCCCGAATGAATAAGCCACTAATGCAGATCCAGAATCGCACCTTCACCCAAAACCTTTGCATAGAAAAAACCATAAGAAGGATAATAAGGAAAAATTACTGGAGCTGCATGAGCTTGATATCCTCAAAAAATTCCGTTACCTATCCGCAGGATACCATCAGCACCGACTTGGCTGAGAACGAAGCGTTGCTTCACCAAGTATTCGCTCATTGTTTCGACATCGTCTTTCAACGGGTCGTTTTGTCTGACGAATGTACAATTCTCATGGTCTATGTCGATGGAATGATTGATAAGAACGTATTCACATCGCCTTTGTTTCAGTCATGGCTAGTGGAAAAATCCGGCGTCAGCGCCAAAGACACAGTCGACTATCCAATCTTGAAAGAGCATTTTGCGGTCGTACGTCCGCTTCGTAACGAATGCCGACTGAAGGAAATCGCCGAATCGATTCTGCAGGCATACTTGGCTGTATTCATCGATGGTGAACCGGAAGCGATACTTCTGGAAACGGCCGCTTTGGAGCTGCGAGGAGTCGAGGAACCGGCGTCCGAGGTGAGTATTCGCGGTCCCAGAGAGAGTTTTACCGAAACACTTCAAGTCAATACGAGTCTCATTCGACGACGAATTCAAACCCCCGTCCTGAAGTTTGAATCCGTCGTTCTCGGCACATTTTCCAAAACAAAAGTCGTCATCGCTTATGTGGAAGGACGAGCCCGTCCAGACTTGGTTGAACTGGTCAAACAGCGAATGTCCACCATCCGAATGGATATCGTGCTCGATTCCGGCTATATTGAAGAATTCATTGAAGATAAATCATTCACTCCTTTCCCTCAAGTCATGAATACGGAGCGGCCTGATATCGTGGCGGCTAACCTGATGGAGGGAAAAGTAGCGATTTTGACGGACGGATCACCGCAAGCCCTGCTTGTTCCGATGACGTTCTGGACGGCATTTCAAGCTGTCGAGGATTATTATGAGCGGTTTCTATATTCCTCCCTGGTGAAGTGGTCCCGATTTATCCTGTTCTCCATTTCTTTGTACCTGCCTTCCTTATATGTCGCGATTACGACATTTCACCCGCAGCTGCTACCGTCAAACTTTTTGCTCAGCATAACGTCGGCTCGTGAAGGTGTTCCATTCCCAGCTGTTATTGAAGCGCTCTTAATGGAATTCTTGTTCGAAGGCTTGCGCGAGGCCGGTGTGCGGCTGCCGAAAGCTGTCGGCTCAGCCGTCAGTATCGTAGGTGCCTTGGTAATCGGGGAAGCTGCGGTAAGGGCGGGAATGGTCTCTGCCCCAATGGTCATCATAGTTTCCATAACGGGGATCGCGTCCTTCGCCATCCCCCGCTACAACATGAGCATCCCGTTCCGAATTCTTAGATTTCCGCTTCTTCTTATTTCCGGAGTTCTTGGCTTGTTCGGAGTTGCGATGGGAACGATCATCATCTTAATCCATATGGCTAGGCTTGAGTCGTTCGGAGTCGCTTATTTATCTCCGATCGCTCCTTTTCAACCCGACCAAATCAAGGATGTTCTTTTACGCGCTCCATGGCCAAAAATGACTTCACTTAAAGCTTTTATTCACAGAAAGCCTACACGGAGGTAATATGAGGAGCAAACGATATGCCTTGAAGCAAGCTCTCCTCCTCCTGCTTCTGGTCCCATTAACCGGATGCTGGGATCACAAAGAATTGAACGACCGCTTATTCGAATTGGGGTCTGGTGTTGATCGGCTCGATGAGGAAAAAGTATTACTGATCGGACAATTCATGAATCCGAAAAAGTCCGAAGAAGCAGGCGGCGGTGAGAAACAGTCTTACTTCATCGAGACTGGAACAGGTAAGACTGTGTCCGACTGCTTATTGGACATGCAGTTAAAACTATCGCGAAGAATAACCCGTGGACATCGCCAGAATATTTATATTGGCGAAAAGACGGCAATGATCGGCATTTCAAACGATATCGATTCGGTCACTCGGGATCCAGACAGCCGACTCAAATCGGATATATGGATTGTCAAGGGGGGAACCGCCCTTGAGTTTATGCGAATGTCCTATCAGCTGGAGAAAATGCCCGTCATTGCCCTTTCAAAGTTAAGACAAATTATTGGCAAGAGAACAGGTAATTCGTTACTAGAGTTATTAGTCGAGCAAAACGTTGAAGGAAGCGGTTCGACACTGCCTGCTGTCGAGATGTCATATGATTCGAAGCTCCAAAAAAAAACGTTGCATGTTTACGGCCGCGCGGTTCTTAACCGAAAACTGCAATTAGTCGGCTATTACGAAAGGTTGGAATCAGCTTATCGGTTATGGCTCACAGGTGAAACGGATCGTATGCCTGTCACGGTGTCCATGTCAAACGGAGAAGGATCGTACAGCGTTACGATCAGTCAATTGGGCAGCAAGGTGCGTACCGAAATCGAAGGCGAGCATGTGGCAATTGGCGTTGAAGTGAAAGGAAATGCTGTTATAGTGGAGAGCACTGCAGCTGTCGATTTTCGAAATGATGAGATTCTGAGAACTTACGAAATCGAGTTGAACAATCATATCGAAAAGGCGATTTTGGACGTGATGCAGAAAGCACAAAAGCAGTTCAAAGTGGATGTTTTCCATTTTGGAAAAGCAATCTCCAGGCAGCATCCTGAAGCATGGGCAGAATTAAATTCCCACTGGGAGCAAGCATTTTCCGATGCCAAACTTACTGTTCATTCGAATGTGAAAATCAAGCGAATCGGACTTCAAGGGGCGCCTCCCAATAAAAGTTAACCCTAAGGAGCTTGAGATGAAGCTGACGAAATATCAATTGTTTTGGTTGTTATTTTCAATGGAGATGGGAATGACTTTGCTGATAACGATCAACCCGACATTCAAAATAGCCAGACAAGGCGCACCTCTGGCAACGCTCCTGGCTGGTGCTGCTTCCCTGATCATCACCTATATCGCGATCAAACTAAGCCTTCTTTACCCGGATCAAACATTTATCGAATATGTACCAAGAATTATCGGCAAATGGCTGGGCAAGGCAATCGTCTTCGCCTATCTGCTTATGTGGATCATCGTAGCTGGTATCATCCTTCGCCAATATGCTGATTTCGTACATTTGACCTTGTTCGTGACGACTCCTTTATGGGTCATCATCTTGTTCATGTTGTTGGTTATTGTCTACGCGGTGCACGGAGGCATTCATATCGTCGGGCGCTGCAGCGAAATCATCGGTCCGATCGTCATTTTTAACGTGTTATTGTACAGGCTTCTATCTATTAAAGATTTACGCATAGAGCGGCTGTTCCCCCTCTTGCCAACTACGGGTTGGATGCCTGTGTTAAAAGGGAGCATACCGACCATTTCCTTCTTGAGCGAATCTGTCATGATCGTGATGCTGATCGCTTTTCTTACAGAAAAAAAGAAGGCGGTTTCCTCTAGCTTGTGGGGTGTCGGCATTGCAGCTGTCATCATTGTGAGCACCACGATCGATGTGTTGCTGCTTATGGATAACACCCTTCCAGGCAAACTGCAGAACCCCATATATTCTTTCAGTCAATACATTTCCGTCTTGGAATTTATTCAAAATCTCGATAGTGTACTCGTCGTTGGCGTGAGTTTCACCGTTTTCGTTAAAGCATGCCTCTACATATTCATGGCCAGTTATGGAACGGCTCAATTGTTCCATATACGGAAATGGCGTTATCTGCTTTGGGTTGTCGGTACTCTCGTCTTCGTAATCGCCATATTCCCACGAAATGTGGACCAAGCCGAAGTAGCATTCCCTACTTTCTGGAAAAATGTGATACTTCCATGTTTCTTAATCGCTATCCCAGTGCTCTTATGGATGATCGGGACCGTCAAAAAACGCATGAAACGAATTGAACAGCCGAAAGCCCCCTGACGGGGGCTTTGCTTTTCACCGAGAAATTGATTGTAGCTGCGTGGGGTTGTCCATTTGCTGCCCAAGGTGCCATGAAATGCTTTCTCCACAAACGGCATAATTTCGAATCCACTCATCCGTCAGCATTTGTTGAACAATAAAACGCCATGCTGAGAATCTTTCAAACTTACTTCACCATGTAAACTTGCTGGCTTGGCAGTTCCAAACCATTTAACTGTCCGCCGTAAACGGCCCCGCCATCAATGCCAATAATTCGATTCATACCAAAGTAGACATTAAAGTTCTCAATATCACCATGCAGTGTATCTGTAGAAGTGTGCCCGAAGACCACGATTTTTTTATCGAAATAACCCGTATGAAATTCATCGCGAATCCACATCAATGTATGCGGGTCCGTTTCGGAAATCGGAGTTCCGGGCTGTACACCGGCATGTACAAAGATATAGTCATCCGTTTCGATATAGTGTTCCAGATTCGTTATGAATGCCAGGTGTTGGGATAAAATCTCCGATTGCAGCGTTGGTTTGATGAACGTCTCTGCGTTGTCATCGACTGCGAAATCAGCTTCCGTAAACCCATAGCTTCTAAGCGTCATATCGCCGCCATTGATTTGCGACCAACGTCTCCAAGCACGTTCTTCCGGCGTCGTTAATGCTTTAATCATTAGGTCCTCGTGGTTACCCTTGAGTACGAGCGCTCCCGCTTCTTTTAAAGCGATCACCTTTTCAATGACTCCTCTGGCATTCGGCCCACGATCCACATAATCGCCAAGCAAGATCAGTTGATCCTCTTCCGGATGATAGCGCGCAGTTTCCAGTAAACGTTCGAATTTCTCAAGTTCTCCGTGAATATCGCTAATGACAAGCATTCTTTTCATCTCGTTCTCCTCCTGATGACTGATGTCTGGTTTCAATTTTACTAGTATAAAATGAAAAGCTCTTATCTGCAATTACGGAATCTAGGCGCCTTAAGCCCTTAGAAAAGGTTGATTTAGCCTACTATTTCAGTTGAAATCGCTTACAAATTCTTAGTCCATCTTACTATAATTTCTATGTAAGCTTGTAAGTATTTTAGAAAGGGGCGGATAGGATCGTATATCTAAAAAGTGTACCAAAAACGAATTGTCTAAGATCAAGGTTATGCAATCGTATTGAAATCTGGGATAAGAAGGTGTGCGTGAATGAAGCGGCTTATATCATTATTATCTTTCGTCCTCATGAGCTTAACTTTAATCCCGGTAATCCATGCGTCGAATGACGCCGTTCCTGGAAACCGAACTTCAATGGTACAACAATCAGAGAAATTTCATGATTTAAGTGATTTACCGCAGGATATCCTAGACAAATTTGACGTTTTGATTCGAGAAAATATGTTTGATGGCGTCTCGGACCATACGTTTGGATTAAACGAGAAAATGAATCGGGCTCAGTTTGCCAAGTTTGCTGCGATGATCTTTGCACTGCCGATTCCTACAACGGCTATACAATCGTCGTTTGCCGATGTGCATGAGGATGACCCAGCTAACGGGTATGCCCTTCCTTACATTGAAGCATTAAAAACAGCCGGACTGACGAACGGAGCCGACGAGAGTGGCAAGCTTTACAACCCGGCGGGTCAAGTAACCCGTCAAGAGCTGGCAGCGTTCTTGGTCCGCGGGTTGAAGTGGCAAGTTTCCGAGGTCACACCAACGACGGACATGACCGTAGACGACTGGGCGAAAGGATATGTCACGTTGGCGATTCAGAACAAGCTTATGACGAACATAGCCGTTGGAAGCTTCGGAGGTAAAGCCCCCTCCACGCGTAAGACACTAGCGCTAGCCAGCTTTGAAGCGCGACATGCTTTCCAGACGCATACGATACCTGCTCCCAGCAGTCAAACCGCTGTGGAGAGCTTACCTCCTGGCATTACCGTGCTGCCAACAAAGATTGAGCTGGATGAAACCGTTCAACTCAGCGTTGGGGATAACTATTATGACGCCAATGGAAAAATTTCAACAACGGGGCAATCGCCGGTGATCGGCCTGAAAGTGACCGGACCGGACAAATACGAGTTTACCCTGAGCCAAATTGAAACGCTATATAGCAGTGGTTACTTGGATATCTCCGCTTCAGGCGGCCTTGTACTCGATAACCCGGTGATCGGTCAAAGCTATGCCGGACTAGGTAAAATTGTCGTTAAGCAGGTCAAGTCTGAAGGAGAAGCTTCCATCACGGCTAGCCTTACTCATATTGGTGATGCAACAGCGAGTAAGACTTATAAGATCGCACCGATGCGTATTCCCACAAGCATTGAAGTCAATACCAAGGAGATGGTTGTACTCGCAGAGAATGAACAGCCACAAGGATTCGTTTTTACAATTAAAGACCAATATGGAAAAGCATTTAATGCGGCTTCTGCGCTCGATCATATTCCGTACATGATCAAATATAAGCTCGAAAGGGTTTCCGGTGAACCTAGTTTGCAAAGTGCCGGGGGCATTTTTGACATTCCTTGGAATGAGGAAAGCTCCACCAGCTCCACCGACACGGACAATCACGTCCTAACATGGCAGCTGCCTATAGACAAAAGCGGTGATTTGAATAAATTTATGTTCAAACCAACCCAGAAAGCGGTAAGTCCAGATGGCTCGCATTATACAATCACAGCAAGCGTAATTAATAAAAACACCGATGAGTCGATAGCCTCGTCAACTTCAAATTTAGCGATTTACAACTGGAAGGATTACGATCCCTTCATGAAGTACGAGCTGGATATGCTGGATGATCATTTTGCAGCAGGTAAATATTTGTTCGGGCGAAATTTAATCAGCAGTAAGAATGATGTTGCAGCTATGAATTCGAAATATGCTTACTATGGCAAGGAAATCAACATTATCGCAACGGATGACAAGAACAGAAGAATCGATATTACGAAGGTACTCAAAGACGATAAAGGCAAGGGGATTTCGATCATTCAACGAGTCTCTGCCGATGCAAACGATTCTATCCTGGCTGCTCCAAGCGTAAATACATCAGGGATTCCCGTGTATAAGGCATACGGCATCCAGCCGACGGAATTATTTAACGTTAACGTAACGTTTTACACGCCAAGCGGTTCCAAAACATTAACTAAACAACAAGTGACCGTCGATTATGCCGAGCCGGTAGCCAAGGCGGTAGCGTTGAAAAATACGACACTTCAATTCAACTTGAATACCGTATATACCATCCTCAAGGCGGACGGAAAATCGGAACAAATCACAGGCTCCGACTACCTCGCAAGTAACCCGTATGTGTGGGAGTTTTTAAAATTTAGTGACAATAATGGTCAGAGTGTGAAAACCGAAAGCGGCTTCTTTAAATATTTTATCCAGGCGACGGATCAATTCGGTTACAAATATCAGAATACCAGTGATGGCCAACTCAAGGATTTCATCCATAACCTCGATATCCTGAAAGTTCAAATTACCATTGATACGGATAACAAATTCCCGCCGAAATGGAGTGTAAAAGACGAGGCATTGAAGGACAAAATATGGATTGATGACCAGTTCCGGCTTCATTATGAGCCTGCTGCCCGAAACGCCGATGGATCATTCGACTATTCGAAGAAAAATTTGCAAAGCTTCAGCATCGAGCTTATTACCCCTTCCATGCAGCGGTCATGGTGCACCGTTACATTAGGTAATTAAGGTATACCTGCGTACTAAAGACTAACATCACTAAGGCTTTACTAAAGGAACTGGAGTCCGCTATTTAAAGAAAATGAGCCATTTCCTCGATGAGCGGAACTACAGGGGCTTATTAGTCCTCCACAGAGAAATAGCGGACTCTAGTTTCCTTTATTCTGTTTCTTGAATTGATACAGGAAAAATTGCAAAGAAAGAATCAGCAAAGCGAACGCAATTCCTGATTCTATGACGATGTAAGGATAAACTTGGATATACTTAGCCCCGTAAGCAATCATCGCGGTCCACTCACCTGTTTTCGTCAAATAGATAAGATACGGCACTTCCCCAGGCACTAGCTTATCTACCATCACCAACGTTTCTGAACCTCCAATAATAAGATTGAAAATCGCCAACTGTCCCATAAGGAAAAGCACAAGGATAAATTCGCTTATCGCCATAAATAGCAACTCAAGTCGCATGTTGGTAACGATATGCCTCAAGATTCTATGAAAAGCTGTGCCGCCCATTAATTGGGATGCATCGACATAGGGTTTTCGATTGTAGAAGCGAGCTCTTTCGGCAATTTGATAAGCCAAAGGAAAGACGCCCAGAACGGTCACCATGACGAAAAAAACGATCGTAAACAGCTGAAAATCATGCGGATTCGCTTTATCAATCTCATTTAAGCCAAGTCCGAAGAATAAGCCTGATAGCGGCGGATATACAAACAAAAACACCGGCACGGCCGAGATGACCCATTGCATGACCCGCAGTCCCTCGGCTCCCCTGCCCGTCGTCCCCGACCACATGCCAAGCGGAATAGCAAACATAAATCTGAAAGCCGTTAATAGTCCGGCATTCACCAAGGTGTATTTCAAGCCATTCAGGAGCAAACTCAGCATATCAAATCCCCTGTGGTCGGTTCCTAGCAGATAAGTGGCATTCGGTGAGTAGGGTGGTGTTTTGCCAATCATTTTGCCATAGATGATTTCCGTTATCAAGACGACTTTATCAGCGTTCGCAAGCCCATGAGGCTTCAGCATCCCGCCGAATATCGCTAATAAAACGATGAATACGATAACTGCGCAAGCAAAATAGAACGACTTCGTGGATTTCTTTTTCATGGTCATGCCCCCTCCCTGCTCTGCAAGACAAAGAACTTGCCGAGCATCGCATACAGGATGTGAAAAAGAATGGCCAAAATCGTCAGCACAATGCAAAAAATCGGTGTTGCGCTTATGTTTTGCATTCTTGGACTAACAATGTAGCCGCCGAGCCCAAGAATATCGCACATCGCTTCCGCCACCGCCATGCTTGCTAACGCCAAAGTCGTCGCTTTGGGCAGCACAGTCAGCAGGTCAACCATGATGTTCCGCCAGATGTGCTGAAGAAGAACTTCCCGCCATGCCAAGCCTTTGGCTAGCGCCGTCCTGATGTATTCCTGCGTCATCTCGCGTTCAATCGCCAATCGCAAAGTACCGTAAATCAAGACCCCAGGAATTAATGCAATTGCAAGAAAAGGGATTAAAAGTGGAATATGATTGCCGTATTGCGCGACTAGGATAACATTTCTCCCAGTCATTCGAGTCAAGTAAATGGATATAAGCTGTAAGAGAACAATGAACAGAAAGTCCGGAAGTCCGCTCAATAGCGCGTGTATTGAATCTATGAATCTTCCTATCGCCCGCCACATCGAAGCCAGAAGCGATAGCCAAACGGATAACAACACACCTGCGATTAGACCCGGTATTAGGTAAGTGCACGTGCGGACGATTGAATCCTTAATTATACTTTTAACTGAAATCTCATAATCTCCAGTGCGAATCAAACCCAAATCACCATGCGAGTAGTCTTGTAAGAGTTCTTTAAGGGAAAACAAATAATAGCGAAATGAAATTTCTGTCTTCTCCAGCGGTATGGCTTTAGGTTGATACACACCGGTCAGTGCCGCGGCCAGCTTTCTATATGCATCGACTTTGCCGTAAGGAATAGCTATTATCCTTTTATTCGCATCAACAATTTTGCTTTCAGGAAGCTGCGAGATTACATGCTCGAGGGTCGTTTCAGAGCCGATGCCAAGCTGCAGCCTGTCGGGTTCCTCATGGATGAAGACTTTGCTGCTATTACTCATCAGGAAAACGGCTGCTATTGTAAAGAGGCTAAGCAATCCCCACTTCAAAATAATTTTCATGATGTCCAAACTCCTGAGCACCTATATTTTTGACACTAATAAGACAATTGGCGGCTTCCATCCGTGACATAACCCCCAAGCATGAACAAACGGCAGCCTCAATAACACAGGCCGCCGTTTCTTTTCTTTCAACGATATATAGGTGCCCCCAACGGTGCTGAACGCGCTCCCCCATCGACAGTAATTTCCGCTCCCTGTACGAAGGAGGATTCATCGGAAGCCAGGAACAATACCGCGTTGGCTATCTCCTCCGGATCACCCATTCGGTTCAACGGAATGGTTCGCGCCTGAGCACCCTCAAGCTTCGCGGTTTCTTCCGGCGTCGATTTCTTCCAGATCGGCGTGCGAGTTGCCCCTGGTACCACCGTGTTGACGCGAATACCCCGCGGCGACAACTCGGTGACCAACACTCTTGCCATACTGCTGATCGCACCCTTACTCGCCGCATAAGCAGCCCTTCCAGGCGCGCCGTCCGTTGCGCGTGTTGAGCCGGTCAAAATAACCGAAGCCCCTTCCTTCAAATACGGCAAAGCGGATTGTACCGTGAAGAAGGAGCCTGTCACGTTAATTTTGAGAACTTCATCGAAAACGGAAAATTCTGTGCTGCCTAATGGCGTAGCTGACGAAATGCCGGCATTCGCGTATACGATGTCTAGTCCTCCGAAAGTAGCGACGGCTTGGGACAGCGCTTTGTCCATGCTTGCCGGATCCGTTGCATCCGCTTGAAAGGCCAGGACACTCGGTCCAAGTTCTTGGGCCACTTCGTTTAGCGTGGTTTGATTGCGGCCTGTAATCACGACCTTTGCACCTTCTGCAATGAACAGTTTTGTGGTTGTCAATCCTATCCCGCTATTACCTCCTGTAATTAATGCCACTTTGCCATCAAGTTTTCCCATTTCACTTCTCCTTTGTCTACCCCTTTAATCCGATATGGAAATCGATTCGTAACTTATCTTCAGAATTTAATATTGTGTAAAATTCCCCAATTCATTCATTGGACAGTCTTGAGATGTCATCAATCGGATTCACGAATACAAGCATGATCCGCGATGATTTGGCATATAACGTACGACAGTGAGCGCACTACAACGTGGTAGAAGCGTTATTTACGGGGCATTATGTATTAATTTTGAGGAGCGTTAGTATGACAAAACCTTGGTTTTATCGACTTTTATTCTCGTATTTGCCTGTATTTTTTATGATCACTTCTGTCCTCATTGTGCTTATTATTCTTTCCATCAGCCACTTGTCCAAAAGAGAAGCTGAAAATGCAAATCAAACCTATGCTTTACATATCATGCAGTCCGTGGATTATACCTTGAAAACAATCGATGAATATGTCATTAAAGAGCTGCAGACTAACCAGCGGATGGACCAGTTCTTTGATAACAAATTGGAGGGAAACCCTTACTACTCCGCCTACGAAGTTACAGAATTAATTCGAGGAATGATGAATTACAACAAGTTCATTGATTCCGTTTATTTTTACCGGGCTTCTGATCAAATGGTGATTAGTCCCAACACGATGATAGCGGCAGACCGCTTCGGAGATAAAACGTTTATCGATGAAATGATCAAAAGCCCTTCGCAATATGAACTGACAAACCAGCGGCAGTTTAAAGAATTTACCGAGATGGATCAACGTAAGGTCGTCATTTCGCTAGTCCGAAAGTTTCCTCTTTTATCGGGGCAAAAAGGCATCATTGTAGTCAACATCAGTATGGATGCTATTGTAGGCATGATCCGAGATATGTCCAATTCAAAAATCAGTTTCATCCAAGTCTTTGATCCCGCAGGCAATCAGCTGTTGGCTTCCGGAAATGCACAAGAGATTACAGAACCTAAGCTTAGAGGGTCTGAACTGACCCGCATCCATTCCAACTATACGAACTGGGAATACCGCAGTGGGCTTAATGATCGGTATTTGTATACCTTCACCTCTGTTTTCTCCTATGTCTGGATCGGATTGGGACTGGTTATGGTTGTTCTTGGCGGTATCTGGATGACCTATGTGACCCATCGTAATTACCGGCCCATTCAATTAATTATGTCTCGCATTCATGCCATCTCCGACCTGCAATCGATGAGTATTGAGGGTAAGAAAAAAGATGAATTCCAGTATATTGATCGAGCCATCAGCAACCTCATGGAATTATCCAGCCGTTATGAGAAGCAGCACGAGGAAGATATCGTATTCAGGCGGAGGCACTTTTTCAAAGAGTGGCTGGAAGGCAACCGGACGGTCGAATATGATGACTGGAAAGCCGAGATGAATCGACTGCACTTGCCTACCGGCTTCGGTCAGCTTACTGCGGCCGTTATTGAAATGGATAAATATATGGAGTTATGCCGTATGTTTTCTCAGAAGGATCAAGAATTGCTCAAATTTGTACTAAGCCGCGTCGTTTATGAAACAGCTGAATCGCAGGGCCTCACGGTATGGGCGGAATGGATGGCTTCCCACAGGCTAAGTGTTGTGATATTTACCGATGAGAATGTTAAAAACAGTGAGAAGCAAGCAGCTAATTTATGTGAAAATATTCGCTCCTGGGTCGAACAGCATCTGCATTTTCGCATTACGCTGGGTGTCGGACATGTGGTCGGACAAGTACAGGAACTGGTTCATTCCTATGAAGCTGCCACCCACGTGCTCCGCTTTAAATCAACCTTAGGGACGAATCGAGTTCTATATCACTGGGAAGTTGAAGCTTCCACAGAGAAGGAAATGTATAAGCACCTGCCTTTGATCAAATCGCTGGCTCAATCGTTTCGTTTGGGGGACGAGGGTTGGAAGCCGGCTTTGGAACAATTTTTCACGGAATTAAAGATCGGATTATTGTCCTACGATGAAATTCGGAACCTTATGAATTACTTTGCTTATCATTTGCACCGGGAGATGATCGAACTCTCAACTGAGCTGCAGGAGTCCTTGCAAAGTGCACTGCCTCAGCTCAATGACGCTACCCAACAGTTCGATACGATTGAAGAACTATACGCCAGTTGTTTTCATTTATTAGATCAAGCCTCTAAGAGAATGGCTGATATTCGAGAAGTCAGAAGCAGTCATGCCGTCATGCGCCAAATCCGCAGTTATGTGGAGACTCATTATGCAGATCCTGAGTTGTCGCTTACCTCGCTAAGTGAGCAATTTCAGCTGCATGCCTCACAGATCAGCCGTGCATTCAAAGAGGAATTTGGGGAGAAGTTCGTCGATTATCTCGTAAAAATCCGGATGGAACAAGCGCAGCATTTGCTCCAAATCAGTCGCTACTCCGTCCAGGAGATCGGAGTTCAAGTCGGATACACGCATGCCATTTCGTTTATTCGCGCTTTCAAGAAATATACGGGCGTTACGCCTGGCGATTACCGGAAGTAGGCGTTGCAATGCTATTTTATCAAGAAATGTCTATCGTTAATTGTTGTTTATTCACCTTTGCCCCCATTCACGAAAGCCTTGTACAGCAAGGGATTTGAAATAGTTTACTCACTAATTCATGTATATTGAGAAGGATGGCGCTTCTAGGGTACATTGAATCCATCGATGGCAAGGTAGCATGTGATGGTTCAATGAATATTCGAAAGGAGGTGCCACACGATGCCGCATACACCGTTAGACAATACGCAATCAGTCCCCATGATGACCGCTCAGAGATCTACCCGCTATAAGGCCAAGTTGCTGCAGCCCCGTCGACGTCTTAAACAAAATATGCCTTTATTAATGATGTTTGTCCCGGTTATTGCTTACTTTATTATTTTTCGGTACTTTCCAATTTTAGGTAACCTCATTGCGTTCAAGAACTATAACTTAATGGAAGGCATATGGGGAAGCCCTTGGGTTGGCCTCAAACATTTCAAGACACTATTCACCCAACCGCAGACCCTGACGATTATCCGTAACACGGTCACTTTAAGCTTGTTAAGCATTATCACCGGGTTCCCTTTTCCAATTATCATTGCCATCTTACTGAATGAAGTTCGTGCCATGCGCTTCAAAAAGATTGTGCAAACACTGATTTATGTGCCTCACTTCTTTTCATGGGTCATTGTCGGAGGGATTGTCGTTACGATATTCTCCCAGCAATCCGGTATCATCAACAGGCTGCTGGAGCTATGGACGGGTCACACCACTGCCTTCTTGTATCAGGAACATAGCTGGATAGCGATCTTTCTCGGTTCCGGAATCTGGAAGGAAGCCGGTTGGGGAGCGATCATTTACTTGGCGGCACTTACCTCTATCGATTCACATCTGTATGAAGCAGCTAGTATCGATGGGGCTTCCAAATGGAGACAGATCTGGCATGTTACCCTGCCCGGTATTCGCAGCACGATTATTCTCATGCTGATTCTGAGTATGGGAAACGTCATGGAAGTCGGGTTTGATCACGTGTACACCCTCCAAAATGCAGCTGTTTCGGATGTCTCAAGTGTCATTAGCACCTATATTTTTATCGTAGGTGTTCAGGGAGGACAGTTCAGTTTAACTACGGCTGTCGGGTTGTTTGAGTCTCTGGTCGGCTTCTCCTTCGTCGTCCTTGCGAATCAACTTGCCCGTAAATTCGATCAAGGACTGTGGTAAGAAAGGAGCCTCCCCTCATGAAACCAGCATGGGATGAGAAAATCTTTTATACATGCAACTATCTATTCCTGGGACTTGCAGCATTAAGCTGTGTACTTCCCTTGCTTCACATCATTTCTCTCTCTCTAAGCAGCTATCAAGCGATTGTATCCGGGCATGTCTCTCTCTGGCCGCAAGGCTGGACAATGGAGGCGTATAAGGCCTTATACACAGGCACGAACATGGTAAAAGCTTTCCGCAATAGCATCGTAATTACCGTTGTAGGCGTTGTGCTCAGCATGTGGTTTACCATCATGGCGGCTTATCCGTTAGCCAAGAAATATTTCTATGCGCGTCGTTTTTTTACACTGGCTATTGTATTTACCATGCTGTTCGGGACGCCATTAATTCCTCTTTTCCTGATTGTAAAAAGCCTTGGCTTACTGGATACCTACGGCGCCATCTGGATGCCCGGACTGATCAGCGCATTTAATATGCTCGTGCTTCGGACCTTTTTTATGAACGTGCCTGAAGAGCTTGAAGAGGCAGCACGCATGGATGGTTGTGGCGAATGGCGACTTCTCACGCGGATCATTCTCCCTCTATCCCTCCCCGTGCTGGCAACGTTGACATTATTTTATGGCGTCGGATATTGGAATTCCTTCTTACATGTACTCATGTTTATCAATGACAGTACTCGGATGAACTTGGCGGTAATGATTCAACAAATGGTCGCCAGTCAATCCATTCTTCAAGAGCTTAACTCCGTAAGACCGGATGATCTGCAGCAAATGACTCCGGAATCCATCAAAGCAGCCGGCGTAATTGTTCTCATTGTGCCTATGCTCATCGTCTATCCTTTCTTGCAGAAGTATTTTGTCAAAGGGGTTATGATCGGCGCGATTAAAGGATGAATCGGAAGACCTTGAAAACGAATTATCTAAGGGGGTATTTCCATGTTCATGGTACCAAAGGGTCATCGGAAAGCCATACTTGCCACACTCGTCTGTGCCGCCGTCTTGGCAGGCTGCTCCACTCCCAAAGTAGACGATCCAGGGGCATTAACAAGTCCCCATACAACCCCAGGAGCCGAATCTGCGAAAAGAGGAGCGATTAACGTTTCCGTGTATGATCGGGGAAATATCCCACCGGAGGAAGGCAACTGGGATAAAAATCGTTGGGTGGATTGGATCAACAAGAACGGTCCCGTGGATGTGAAGTATACACCCGTCCCCCGCTGGGAGTCGTTCCCGAAATTTAATGCCTTGTTTGCCTCAGGAAGCGCACCGGACTTGATTCTGGAGTATGATGCCAATTACAGAAACAGCTGGTATTCGCAGAAACTATTGATGCCGATTGATGAGATGGTTGACAAATACAGCACGACCTACAAACAAATTCTCGAAAAGTATCCTTTGCTGCGCAAGATTGGAACTAAGGAAGACGGCAAATTGTATGAAATTGGACGTTTGAATGTCGTGGCTCCACATCATCGTCTCTTAATCCGTGAGGATTGGCTGGAGAAACTGAATCTGCAAGTCCCAACGACGACGGAAGAATTATACAATGTGGCCAATGCCTTCGTGAACCAAGATCCGGACGGCAACGGTAAAAAGGATACGTTCGGTATCAACCTGAGCGGTGTCGGCTTCTCCGTGATTAGCCATATCTTTGGGCGTTCGATCGATTGGGCTGAACAAAACGGTGCTTTCGTCCATGATTGGGACCGTCTCCAAGCCTCTGTCGAATTTCAGAAACGTTTGTTTGACAACGGTTTAGTGGATAAGGACTTTCTCACGGATAAAAACGGACAAAAAGGCATCCAGGATTTCATGAATGGTAAATTGGGGATTTTTGCAATCGACAGTGCCTGGTTTACCATCTCGAACTATGAAACTTTGAAGAAAAACAACCCTACGGCGAAGGTCATTCCCATCGCGTTACCGAAAAGCCAGTTCGGCCAATTCAGCCCGATTATCAGCACACCTGTGCAAATGGTCGGTGTCGTCAACGCCAAAGCCAAAGATCCGAAAGCGATTATGCAATATATAGACTGGATGGTGGATCCCGAACACGCCAGTTTGCTGAAAAACGGCATCGAAGGTACGCACTCACAAAAAGGCTCGAATGGCTGTTTGCAGCCTATCGACACGGAGAAGAATAAGAAAGAGCTTTACACCGACGATTTGAACATGATGAGATCCGATTTACTGCTCGGCAAATGCGCGGAAGTGTATCTCGTGAATCTTCGCCCTGAAGTGCCTACGCAAAAAGAACTGCTCGATATCAATCTCAAATCCAAAGAAATTTATATCAATAAAGATCGTCCGGTTCCTTCGCTCGGTAACGACTTCCTGCCAGTCTTGCCGGATGACCTGCAAGCGATTGTCAAAAGCACCAGCAAGTCCAACAATATCGACAAAGGTGACATTTGGTTGAAAGCTTTGGTAGGCGGCTCCGGCTATACCGCACAGCAAGCGGTGAAAGATGCCAAAGATGTTTGGGAAAAGGCCGGCGGCAAGCAAGTCGATGACTATTATGCAAAGTGGTACGAGAACAACAAAACCAAAATATTCAGCATTGATGATCTATACAAATTCGCTGAACAATCACAGAATGAATTGAAATAAAACGAAGGAGTAGCGGTGCTCTTAGGTTAGCAGAGTCGGAGCACCGCCTACACATGACGTGGACCCCGGATAGGATTAGGGAATCCTATTGATAATCTCATTCATTTGGAGGTAATTATGAGATCCCTACACAAGTCAAAACTCCTTGTTTCAATCCTTCTGTCGGCAATCATTGTCTCGCTGCTCCCTCTCTTCCCTGCTTGCCGTGCCAGTGCTGCGGGAACAGGTATCACGCAGGATTATTGGAACAATATTCCTGGCGGGAAAGTCGAACAAATCCCAGTAAAGGCGCCTCCTTCGGGTTCGAGGGTACTCACCAGCTTTGAGACCCCCAATAATACCGGGGATCTTTATGGTTCGCTCGTTTATGGTTTTCTGACGCCGCCGGTTAGCGGCGGTTACACCTTCTGGATTGCTGCGGATGACAGCTCAGAACTATGGCTGAGCCCGGATGGCGATCCTGCGCACAAAGAGAAAATCGCATGGAACACGGTTTTCGCCAAGCCCAGAGAGTGGAACAAGTCTCCTACTCAGAAATCCGTGATCATTCCGTTAATAGGAGGCAAAAGATATTATATCGAGGCGCTGCACAAAGAAAACACCTCGAATGATAATTTGGCTGTCGCTTGGCAAGGCCCGGGTATGGCCCAACAAGTGATACCCGGTGCTTACTTAACACCTTATGTGCTGCCGGATGCGCCAACAAATCCCGTCCAGGACGACACAGCAAACACATTCGGGTGGACGCCTGTTCCCGGGTACTCGGATCTAGCCGCCTATGAATACAGCACGGATCGCGGCAACTCATGGCAAACGGTATCCATGAACCCGCTCCAGCTGGAGAATATCAATTACACGACCGGACAAATTCAGGTTCGGTTAAAAGAGACTTCAGCGCAACCTGCAGGCAAGATCTTGATTTCAACTACCTTTTACACGCAAATTAAAGTTGTAGAGCCAACTCCTGCGTATTCGTTGCTTTGGCGGATAGGGCTTGATGATCAGCTCTCTTCTGAATTTAGCGACTATTCATCGTCTTCTACGGAATCCATCAACCTCCCTTCGGACTGGGCGACCCGCACTGATTGGAGTTCGGTATCCAAAGGCTTAAAGCTTAACCGCAACGGTACGATGGTGATTACTTACAACTTAGCCGCAATTCCGGATTATGGTGTGCAATTCAGCTTCAGGAGCTTGGATGCGTATGTATCCGTTCCACAGTTAGCAGTCTTTTCCAATGATACGATGGCCGGATTAATTCAAATTGTCGGCCTTACCGGAGGAAATACGAATCGGAAATTCAAAGAAACTTACGAGCTTTATATTCCTAAGGAAATGCTAAAGGTTGGACCTAATGAGCTGAAGCTCTCCTTGGATCGCGGTTTGTATGCCGGAACTGCAGGCGATGAATTCCATTGGTTTGAGTGGGATTATGCCAAACTTGAGGCATTGGCGGCTCCAGCAACAGAACCCATTCATGGCCGGTATATCCGTCTGGGAACGGCGTTAGTGTCGCATGTGTTGAAAGACCGTGACTTGCAAACGATGGAAGTAACGAAGTGGCTGGGGCTTGCCTACAGCGGAAACGTCATACGCAGCAGCCAATTTTCGCGTGAATGGCTGACAGCCTTGCGGGATTTGAATTTAGCCCCCGTGCTGCTGCCTTTCGGAACCTACATCAAAGACCCGGAGCTCTCGGCCGGCGTAGTCCCGGAAAAACTGAAAGAATACTACAATAATCTCATTGCAGAAAATGGAGATTTATTTGACTACCTGGAGCTGGATAATGAACCTGGTGTGTTCAACAATGCCTTTGCCGCTGACTTGGCGCTGGCCAAGTATGTTAGCGAGCAAAAGCCATTATTAAACCCTTGGTTGAAAGCGGTTTCTCCAGGTTGGGCCTACTGGCCATCCAAAGGCATTCCGGATGGCTGGGAGCGAGATCCCGCCTATCGCAAGCAAATCGAAGATTACACCGATTTGACAAACGGTCACAGCTATACGTTAAGCGGCATTTCAAGTGGTGATGGCGGCGCTCTTGTAGAGACACAGAAAACCTTTCCGGATTATCAGGGGGACGGACTGGCTAAACCGATGATGATGAGTGAAACCGGTGCTAATGATTTTCATACGGATAATAACCGGTATGACACCTTCACCCATCGCTTCGCCTCCATCTTCGATCGCGAAACGCGCAGTACGATTGGCTATCTGGATTACATTATGCAGCATGCCGCCTACTTCCGAGAGTACAGCCTGCTCAAAGAAGATATCGTGATGAATTCTGCTGACGATGCGGAAGCATGGATTAATGCGAGCGAGCCCGATGAAACGCGATTGAAGATTTTCCGCCGCTTGGCGCTTGCCTACAGTACGCATGGCAAACCCCTCCCTTATGTGTATACAAATCAGAATGAGCTTGCCGGGAAAAAAGCTTACTTCCGTGCGGTGGATACATCAACGCTTGGTGTGAGCAGTACCGGAGCTAAATCCAACAAAATTCTGCTTAACTTTGTGAATTTCGAAACGACTCCGGTCACGATGAATGTGAACGTTACCCTGCCTGCTAACGTTCAGTATGCGGCAGAACGTTTTGGTGCAGGCAACACGTATGCGGCTGCTCGCAGTTTTAGTATCATTGACGCCGCTTCGGGCGCGCAATTATCGGAAACGATTCAGCCCGGTGAAGCCGTTCAATACATCCTGACGCCATACGAGAATGCCATACCGAGTACACCTACGCAGCAAGCGCGGGCCGTTTCTTATAAACAAATTAAGCTGACATGGCAGCCCTCTACGGATAATGCAGAAGTGGCCGGTTATAAGCTTTACGATAACGGCGTATTGCTTGCAAAGCTTCCTAGAGCAGTCACACGCTACTCACATCAAGATGTGAGTCCTGAAAGCGCTCACTCTTATACGCTTATCGCTTATGATGATTCGGGCAATGAATCCTTGCCGAGCGCCCCTATAGCCATATCATCCTTAACTTTACCTTCTTCCCCTTTTACAACGACCTCTATGGGAGCTTTGCATGTGGAATCGGAGCAAACGGAGCTGGAAGGTGTGACACATCATGGCACATTTGTCGGGATGTATTACACGCAAGGAAGAATGAATTTGCTGAAGCCTCCTGTCAAAGCAAATACCAATTATATTCTTAAGCTCAAATATAGCTCTGCAGCGAATAAGAAGGTCAATCTCACGATCAACAATCAGTTGATTCGCTCCATTGATTTGCCCGGAACGGAGCCTAACGTCTATACAACAATCGAATACAATGTCATGATGCCTGCGGACGTAAGCAATCTTGTGCTTTCCATTGTCAAGAGTACCGATAATGTGTTTGCTTACTTCGATTGGTTCGAGCTGACGGAAGGTCTTTTGGATGAAACGCCTCAGAACCTGTGGACAAATGTTGTTCATTCCAGTCCCAATACGTATTACTCCTCTGCTACCTTCGGTTCAGGGGCAAATGGTGCTGATCTTCATGAAACGTCAACACCTGGCGATTACGCAGCCATGGCTTTTAGAGGCACGGGAATTCGTTGGTATTCGGATATTGAGTCTACTTTGGGAGTCGCAGATGTTTATATAGACGATGTCCTGCAAGCAACGGTTGATTTGAAAACAGCTAACACACAGGGCGCAAAGAAGCTGGTTTTCGAAAAAACGGGCCTCCCCATGGCAAACCATATCATCAAAGTTGTCGCTAAAAACGGCCGTGTTATACATCAATCGTTTGAATTTTTGAGCTTGGAACGCCAGCCCCTGACACCTGGCCCTGATTTAATCGTAACCGACCTTGGAACAGATCCAGCCGGTCCTTATGCCGGGCAAACAGGCGTACGTTTCTATGTCACCGTGAAAAATGTGGGGCTTCTTCCCACCCCTGCCGGTCAAATTACTGGAGCCGTATTCGGTTTGAACGGGGGTTCGTTCGGCTATACGGATACGTACAATCAATCCATTCCAGTTGGCGGCACTGCTACGCTGTATACGAACGCAGGGGGTGAAAACGGGTATTGGGAAGTGCCCAATGGAGAAGCCACCTACCAATTAAGCGTCAATATTAATGATATCGGGCGCTTCACGGAGATGGATCGTACGAACAACACCAAAGAGATAACGTTCCAAGTAACTAAGCGGGACGTCTCCCCTCCTGTAACCACAGCGACAGCGAACGGAGCAACGGGTTCTGGCACATTTAATAAGCAAAATGTGCAGGTCGCCTTTACAGTCGCACATCCGACTGTCGGGGTAGGCATCAAGCGGACCGAGTACCGCATTCTGGGAGGAGCTGAGACTTGGCAGGCTGTCACTGATCAGCCGATCACTTTCGCCGATGAAGGGATTTACCAAATCCAATACCGCTCCATTGATACGATGAATAACGAGGAAGTGCCCAAAGATTTGATTATAGGCATCGATAAAACGGCTCCAACTACCATTCATTCCTCATTAGAGGGATGGCAGCGGACACCACAAACCGTCACATTAGCGGCCTATGATGCATTAAGTGGTGTACAACAGACCTTTTATTCCCTAAACGGTGGAACGCCAAGCGCCGGAACATCAGTAACAGTAAACACTTACGGTGTGAACACAATCCACTACTACAGTACGGATATCGCTGGCAATCAAGAAGCTAGCCGTTCTGCGGAAGTACGTTATGATCCACAAGCTCCTGAAATCAACATAACCGGTCCGTTAACCGTTTATTGGACGGATCCGATTGTCATGAATGTTGGTATCACAGATGCTTTAAGTGGAGTAGCTTCATCAAAAGTTCAACTGGACGGAATCGTTGTCAGTCCTAACATGAACTTTCAACCGCTTAGTTTATGGTTAGGTTCGCATACAATTGAAGTAACAGCAACCGACAGCGCGGGCAATACGATTGTACGTACCTATGTATTAAAGGTCATCATGGATCTGGATCATTTGGATGATCTCGTCCGGTTATTATGGAATTTAGGTTATTTCAAAAACCAAACCGTCTATAACAGCCTGCAGACAGCGGTCGCCGTGCTTCAGAAACTGGTGAACCAAAATCAACTGAAAGATCCGACTTTCTTTGATGCTGCTATTAAAGACGGCAAGTATGTGGACAGCGCGACCGCCAAGATGCTTCAAGATGCCCTGCTATTTTTACAGCAAAAATTTGGGAAGTAAATAGGAATAAGGGCCTTTGTCCAAAGCTGCTTTTGGATGATAGGCCCTTATTTGATTGCTTGCGTCCTGCAGGAGCCCGCTGAATAATTCCCATTTTATAGTAAACACTATCTCAGGGAGGTTAGCCATGAGCAATTTTTTGGAGGTCATAGGAAAAAAAGCAGAGCTACACCGTGATTTGAAAATCGAACGTTTGCAGCTCGGAGCAGAATATATGTGGTTGGTTTACTATGATTCTGTTGTGAATTCGCAGGAAACCATTATGTTTATTTGGAACTCCGGCATTACGTCAAACGTTTCCTACGATGATATTTGCATGCGATTGGCTGGCAAGCCTTGGAGCCCTGAGGCGATGAGTGAGCTTCAACTGGGACGGGTAGTTTTACTTCATGCCACGGGCGAACAAGCATTCAGTTTCCAAGGAGTTCCCGCTTCTCTTTCCCGTTCTATCGAAAAACCCGAGAACGAATCGATGCCTTTTGCTCCGGCCGTCGCCTTCATGGAACCGTTAACCACGAATATTGGACTCATTAGAAAAACATTGAATTCACCCTATTTAATTGCTGAAGGTTTTACTTTTACTGGAGGAGCAACGAAAGAGGCGTCTTTGATTTACCATTCAGAGTTTGTGAATAAGGAACTGCTGCAACAAGTAAAAAGTCATTTGCAGAACGCTTCACACAGAGATTTACAAACAGCTCAAGACCTGATGGAAATACTTGGCTGCAGTTGTTTTGATTTGTTATCACCTTTTTACAAAACGGAAATCCCTATGCAAGCAACTTCGTCCATGATGAAAGGCCGAGTCATCTTGTTGATAGATGGAGAGCCCGTGGCTTACGTGCTGCCCCTGCTATTTGGCGACTTTATTTCCATTCAGTGGGATAGGCAACTTCCCCTGATCATTATGTTTGCGCTCCGTTCCTTACGTTTAATGAGCCTGCTAGTCTCTTTGTTGACCCCTGGTCTTTATGTAGCTCTTGTCTCCGTAAATCCGGAAACACTGCGGATCGAACTCGCCCTCTCTGTAGCAAGCAGCCGAATCGGCATTCCGCTTCCTACTTTTTTAGAAATGGCCTTTTTATTAATTGTTAGCGAAATCAGTATTGAATCCACACAGCGGTTACCCAAGAGTATTGCAGCATCCATTACAGTCATCGGAGGCATCGTTCTTGGAACAGCCATTGTCGATGCAAAATTGGTAAGCAGTCTTGTCATCATTGTGCTGTCCATTTCCGTTACGGCCACCTTTGCTTTTCCTAATTACTTAAACACGATGAATCTACGAATTATGAGAGCAGTTATCGTTGTACTCTCCAGCATTTTTGGTGTATTCGGTTTGTTCGCTGGTTTTATAGCGATTTGTTTCTACGTATGCAGAATTGAACACTTCGGTATACCGTTCATGAATTTTTTTGATTTCAAAAAATTAAGACAAACCTAACAACTGAAAAGGAGTGACGCCAGCCTATGAGTTCTCGATGGATTTCAATGTTAACAGTCCCCTTTTTTTTCATCGGATCTCATTGCAGTATCATATTTCTGCTGTTTCCAAGAGCGATGTTACATACGACGAAATATGGACATTGGGAACCAGCCATTATGTACATGCTTATTGAATTAATCCTCATGGTCATTTTGTTGAAGGGTTTGAACAAAGCAGGGAATTTGGATTATGCTGATCTACTTCTTCCTCTCGGTAGATGGGTTAGTACTGCCCTGCTTCTGCCACTTATTCTGTATATTCTCATGATCGGAGTTATGGGAATTCGCGGCTTTGCTGAGCTCATGATTATCGTATTCGTGGTCCGATCACCGTTAATTTCAATTTTGATATTACTTTCTTCTATTACCTTGCTTGGAGCTTCTATTGGCCCCCAAGGTATCTTAAGAGCTAGCACCTTATTGTCATTTCTGCATTTCCCTGCTCTTTTATTTGCCCTACTGGGATGTTCCGTTAATGCAAGGTTGACCAACATCTTTCCACTTGTAAATACAAGCTTTGACTTTATGCAGCATTTTGAGTTCCTCGTTCCCTTATTTACGATTTGCCCTTTTCTTCTTCTGGGTATGCTGCCTCCTGTTATAAAAGTACAGTTGAAGCCTCTTCTGATTACAATGATTCCATTGACTGTGCTGTATGTGGTCATCATCTATATTCCAATGCTTGTATTTGGTGTCAACGCGGCAACATTAATGAATTTCCCACTGGTAACAAGTATTGATACCGTCAATCTTACATGGTCCATATTTAATCGGATCTCTTTATTTTATGCCGTTGCTCTGCTTGCTTTCGTGCTAGTAATAACCTCCTATGCGCTTTGGGCTTCATCTGTGTTAGTTCGCAAAATGATACCAGGATGGAAAGAGACATATATTAGGCCCGTCCTATGCTTACTTGTGTTTGTTGCATCCGCGATGATTCCAAATTGGAGTTCCTACGTGAAGATCTACGCATCCGATATTGGGTTCCGTATCTTTGTCTTCTTGGCGATCCCCATTGCTGTCTATCTCCGAGGTGGTTTCATTCAAAGAGCGTTTAGAAAGAAGGTTTTCAAAAATGATGCGTAAGCTTCAGACTGGCGCTCTACTACTCACATGCGCAGTATTGTTAACCGGCTGTTGGGATATTAAAGACGTTAATCACCGGGTTTTACCTATTGTCATGGGTATTTCCTATGGGAAAGGGAGTAAATACAGAATTCACATTCAAATTCCATATCCTGAAAAACAAGGATTATCATCTAAAGTTTACTACAAAGAAGCCGACACGATTAGTAAAGCACTTACTGATATTGATACAGATATTGAAGCCGGAATAGATTTTATGCACGTGCAATTAATCGTAATAGATCGTGCACTTGCGGAAGATGGGATTCAAGAAGCGATAGCCTTCATCACGAGAAGCCAGCAGCTCCCTACCAAAGCGCTTGTAGCCATCACCTCGGAGGAAATCGGGGCTTTTCTAGCGCATACAGGTCGTGTCATCCAAACGGACGGAAGCGCACTCATGAATTTTTTCAATAAAAACGCAGGATGGAGTCCTGAAATTAATTTAGCTTATGTTTGGAAAATTTTTGGCGCTATGCACTCTGACACGGAAGATGTCACCATCCCTATTCTGCGATCGGGAAAATCAACAATGCTGGAGTTCCTAGGGTCTGCAGTCATGGCCAAAGGGAAAATGAAAGGGGAAATTAAAAAGGAACAATCACTGTTAATCAACTTATACGAAGAATTGTTTCAAGGTTCTGTTGTTCAAGTAACGAATCGGGCAAGCGTAGCCATAGTAAAATGTAAAAACCGCATACATACGGATTGGCGTGATGAACATCCCGTACTTCATATGAATATGCAGCTGTCCTTGCAACTTATTGAAAACAACGGTGGTTTGAATGAAAAACAAATCGAGGAAGCCTTTGCCAAAGATATGATAAAGCGTTATGAAGAACTCTTCGGTCAGCTAAAAACGATAGGTTCCGATGCTTTAGGGACTGGGCAATATTTCAGGAACAAGCTGCCCTTCGATCAGCTCGCGAACTGGCGTCAAGATTATTATCCTAAATTGGAAACGGATCTGACGATTGGATGCATAATCACGAATAGCGGCGATGTATATGAAAATTAACTGTGGGCAACAAATAAGTAATAGAGGCTTACTAGCCTCTATTTTTTTGTGGCTATCCATACGGTCCATGAATCTTTTTCGACAATAGGAAGCGTTGTATGTTCAAGCTTATTTGTAAGGAATATGACTAATTCCTGAAGCTCACTATCCGTAATTTCATGAAGAATAGAACGCCCTGTTCGTTGCAGCAAATCTTGTGTCAACGCTCCCAACTCTTCATAAACACGTCTTGTTTCCCAAAGCTGCGTCTCATTTAGCAGTTCAAATCCATTTGCTGCAAGTGCAATTTGCACTTGATCTGACGTATGTCTCCGAGCAACTTCTTTCTCAATCAATTGAGGAAATTTCTCAAAGAAGTAGCCTCTAAGGTGATTGGCATCCCCTGGTAGTGTACAATCTTTTGGGGTCCTATCTTGAATGATAAACAGTCCATTCGTTTTCAACGTACGATTTGCTTCCTTAAAACAAGCCACTAGATCATTTAAATGATGGATTAAGGCTCTTTCCAGCACGATGTCATACGTGTTCAATGGTAGATTGGAACTAATAGCATCACCTAACACGAACGTAATATTGTCCTTTTCCTTACAGTTGTCCGCAGCCCCTTTTAACATTTCCTTTGAAAAGTCAACGCCAGTAACATGGCTTGCCCCCATCTCACTAAAGGCTTTCGTGTATATGCCGCCGCCGCAACCGATATCTGCCACTACTTTATTGCGAACTTCCATCCTTTTCTCAATGAATTTCACCCAAGTATCGTCAGCGATCCTTGTCGTATATGTAGCCTTGTTCTTATCATCGTGAAAATTGATCGGCATAAAAATTCCTCCCCAATTATTTTAATTTTGTTAATTGGCTGAGCGTATTGACGATACACAATTGGAAGGGATACCATGAAGCTGGGTGTCGTCTTTTCTTGGGATTACAACGAGGAATGACTCCCGCGTTAGCTGACTATGACCATAAATAAGGAGGCTGTCATGACAACTCTTGACAGACAAATAACGAATCCCCGCAGCGGACAAAGAATGATTTTCCGTACGACCGGGAAAGAGACGAATGGTGCCTTATTGGAAATTGAAAGCTTTAATCCCCCCTCGAAAGAACGAGAACCCGAACATATTCATCCGAGACAAACAAGTTCATTAGAAGTGATTACAGGCAAAATCCACTTCCATATAAACGGCGAAACCCGCGTTCTTGGACCAGGAGAGCACTTGGAGATTCCTGCGGGGCTCCCCCATTATTTCTGGAATGAAGATGCTGAAGAAGCGCATACGATTCAAAAATTTACACCTGCACTGGAAATTGAAGGATTTTTCCGTACCTATTTCGCTCTTGCAAGAGACGGCAAGCTTAGCGCAAAAGGGACGCCTAACTTGGTTCGGATGTCTCTTCCAATGCTCAATTATCAGAACGAAATTCAGGTGGTAAATCCACCATGGCCCGTGCAGAAAACCGTCTTTAAGATCCTTTCCCCCCTAGCCAGGCTGCTTGGTTATAAAGAGAAATATGAGTGATAACACTTATAGAAAATCAACTGTAAAATACTGCGCTATTTTATTTAGATACCACTGATCCTTCGTAATCCATGAATCACCGGATGGCATGTAAGGTATGAAATTTGCCAATGTCTGAGAGCGATCCTCGATTTCCAATGCTTCCCTTGCATCAGAGGAGGACATCGTGCTGTCCATATGAAAGGCAACGACACCATGAATATATAGATCCTTATTGCCATTTTGCATGGAGAAAATCATGCTTGTGCTGTATCCATCGACATGCGTATGTTTGGCGGGTGTATTACGGGTTGGATTGTCGCGCCCGGCATTCCAGTTATTGTGAACCATGGAGACATATTTATCGAGCGCTTCATCTGTGGCTTGCTGATGAATGTATACCTCCGGCTTTGGTTCAGCGTTGAAATCCGCCTCTAAACTCTCGATGCGCCGGGAGAGGAATGCTAAGTTATCCGACACTTCCTTCAAAGGAAATGCGCCTAAATCTTCAGCTTTTACATATAAGAACGTATTCAAATAATCTTGAATCTGAGGAGCCAACCGTACAAGTGTTGCATCTTGTGCGATTCGGCTGTTCAACGTTTTCACCTCTTGAAGAATGGTTTTCGAGAAGTTTAGAAGATACGACTCCATCTCTTCAATGGCGGCCATATCCATAGTCAAAAGAGTATCCGGTTTGGATAAAGAAGCCATCGCATAGTAATTCAATAGCCGTGTTTTCATATCACCTGGAAAAATGTGCATGTGCGTTTTCAGATCTTCCAAGCGCGGCAGTATATCTTCCTTGCTTGTATGATCTTCAACCGTATCATAAAAAATCTCATTCTCCCCGTCGTCATTGGAGACCGTTGGGTCCAAATACAGCTTTTGAAGGACATTACTCGCAAGTTGGCTGATTTGGTCTCGAGACTGCTCCCACTGATCTTTCGCTAAATGCACGGTAAAGTCTGCTTCATCTATTTCCTGCTCCAATATCGCATTAAACGTATAAGGATTCACGCGCGCATTTGCTTTGGCCGAAAGGATTTGACTCTTCATCCCAATCAGCTCGAAAGCCTGCAACAAATCGCTTGTCGTTGCGCTGCGTTTCAAACTGTCGCTGTACTGGGCTACTAATTTCCGTTGAATACCAGGTTGCCCAATCGACGTGGTTGGTGCTGCCAGCTGTTGCGACATCATGCGCGCCACCTCTTTATTGCCAATCGTTCTCTGAAGCTGAAGAACAGAGGAAGCATTCGTCGGCATACGTAATGATGAAGATGGCTGATCCGCACTTTTTGAAGACGGGGATTGCTTCTCCAACGAGGGACCGCTCGCTCGGGTTGATTTCGAAGATGCATGGGCTTGCATACGGGTCTCGGGCCTCCTTAATGCTGATTTACATAGGTCAGATATCATTTATAGTACCACAATTTACCACGATAGCGATTAGCAGAATTGATTGAGTGCCCCGCTGTGCGAATAGTTGGTTTTTAAGCATTTACTTACGAAGCTTTTGCTGTTAACAAGTGATAATAATTAAATATTTTCAGTCCTTGCGTTGTTGCATGCTTATTAAATATTACCTCGACATCTTGCAGACATTCTTGCCAAACAATTTCTTTTAGTTTAGAGTTCTGCCCATAACATTTTTTGATAAGTACATCTTCAGGCGTAGCAAGGTATTCTATCTCCTCAAGCAACTCTACATGAATATCCGTTAAACCACTCCCATGAAGATTAAGATCAGACAATAGGTCATTTGCCTCAGGTTGAGGCATTGGTGAATATAGACCTAGTTTAGGAGGCTACAGATCAAATCTACGGTAGAGCCAACTTATTAGTATTAAATGGAAATAATACAGTTATTCCATGCAATAACATAGTTTTTGCATGAATGAATAGTATTTCTCCTGTTAAAATAGACGATTGTGCTAGAAAGATGGGATGTCTGAGCAAATTTACTGGAGTTTTTCCAGTTAACCGGCTTACTGAGTCAGAACACGCTTAAAATAAAGGTAGGATATCCCTTTAATAAACTAATTCCGGCAGAGCGGAGCAAATATCTCACGAGTAAATGAAAGTCCCACAATTTAAGCTTATGTAAATTTTCCCATATCCTATTGTCCCGTTCTTACGCACTTCTATATAATGAGAGTGTCATCGTTACTGATGGATGAATTTGGGAGAGAAGGTGTTGACGTGAAGGTAAGAAAGCTCATATCCGCAAGTGCTGTCGCCGGTTTGTTGCTGGCCTCCGTACCATTCACTGCCGCTTCGGCCGCTACGACGGAAACAGGTGGACAAGCTCCAATGACGGAAGGCCAACAACCGAAAGCAGCGAAACCTCATAAGCAAGCTAAGCATGCTCAAAATCACACGGTCGGACAACTTACGTTTATCGGTGAGCAACGGATTGCAAACGATCTAAAGTTCGAGGAAACGCTTGTTGGCGGATTATCCGGTATTGATTACAACTCAAGAACGCATCAGTGGATCCTGATCAGTGACGATCGTTCAGACAATGCTCCTGCCCGTTTTTACAGTGCGAAGCTGAAATACGATACCAAAAGTTTTTATGGCGTCGAACTAACCGGTATGACGGAGTTCAAACAAGAGGATGGCACCACTTATCCAAACAAAAAAGATTACACGGCTAATCAGCAAGGCATCGTCCCTGATCTGGAATCGATCCGTTTTGATCCTGACGGCAAAACGATCTGGTATACGAGCGAAGGCGATCGCACGCTTAACTTGAACCCTTTCATCCGCCAAGCGACATTAAAAGGCAAATATTTGTCTTCCATCCTGACTCCTAAAGCTTTCCAAATCGATGCCAACAGCGGAAGCTCCACGCAGAAAGGTTTCCGCAACAATCTCGCTCTCGAAGGAAGCAGCTTCTCTCCGGACGGAAAATACTACTTTACTTCCATGGAAGCCTCCCTCTACCAAGACGGAGAAATCTCGACGGTGGATGCTGGCTCTTATTCCCGTATAACGAAATACAATCGAAGCGGTGACATCATCGCGCAGTATGCTTATCCGATTGACGCCATCCCGGCTAAACCCGGACCAGGCAAAAGCGCCGATAACGGCGTTTCGGAAATGCTTGCGATCAATGATCACCAGTTCCTCATCTTAGAGCGTTCCGGCGTGCAAGCCGCCGACGGCAATTATTCCAATTATATTCGCATCTATGAAGCGGATGCCGCTCAAGCGACTAATGTGAACAATCTTAATTCCTTACCGTCCGGCCAATTTACGCCTCTTACAAAGAAGCTGGTGCTTGATCTTAATACACTAGGCTTGCCGAAGCTCGACAATGTGGAAGGCATGGCATGGGGACCGAAGCTCCAAAACGGGCACGACAGCCTTGTTCTTGTCTCTGACAACAATTTCGGCGCTTCGCAAGTGACACAGCTTCTAGCCTTCGACGTTTCACCTGAGAAGAAGTGAAAATCTCTATAGAAAAAAGACCGCATTCGGCGGTCTTTTTCTTATTTATTGGCGCTCGAATTTCTTAACTCCCTTCGGAAGTGGGACATTCGCGGGATTCGGCTCCTCCCTCTTATCCGGGACGATCCTTCCATCCACGAGAATCGCCATATAAATCGTATTCGGATTCAGTTTATCTCTAGAAGGAGGTTCCGTGGTTTCTACCTTACTGAAGAACAACTTTCCTCCAAATTCCCACAAAGGAAGACCACCGCTCTGCACAGCAGGACCAACCAGTTTTGTAAATTCTCCAACCTTACCATCTGGTATTACATCAATGCCTTCGGTCATACTTGAAGTAAGCGGCGTATTTTGACCATGTCGCATATTCACCTTGCCGGTTTCCCCAACTGGCATGTCACCGGTGACATCGACAGTTGCAAAGCCACCTAATGCGGATTCAAGCATATTGACAATAATCTCCCATTCTTCCTCATCTTTTGGAGGGTATACCGTAAGAAATTTATCGATAGGCTTAGAAGTTTGGGTAATATCGAATTTATGGTAGACCTTCCAACTTTTAAGTAATGGACTGACCATCTGCGCAATTGCCAGACGCTGGCTGGCATCACCGGAGCCAACATGTGCTTTCCAACTTACGTGTGCAATCGTACCATTACCCCATGACATATAATTGCGGTCTTGCTCGTACCCACTCTTCTCCAAATAATCGTCCATCGTCTCGGAAGCTTTTATTTCTTTCTTCTCTTCCACGATCTCCTGTTGTCTTGTCAAAGGGGCCATTACTTCTCTTTTGCTAAAAGCCTCTGCACGACGGCGTCCATCTCGACCATCCGATGGTGCCTCCGCTTCTTGAATGACAGCTCGTCTCTGCTCGATACTCTCCAAAATCTCATTAACTTTAAGGAGTTTAGCCGGGTCCTTCTTCTTTAGTTTCTTATTACTTTCTCTCAGGTTGTAGCTAGCACGCCAATCTCCAATAATAAGTTCGATCTTCTTTAATTGCTCTTTCTGAGCTGCAAAATCCGTATTGCCTAATTTCTCGTAGACGACGAGCGCATCCCCGAGATTGCCCCACGATGTCTTACCGAACCCAAACTTTGTGCCGGCTGTCAGCCCATCGCTATCCAAATCCTGTTTCGTTGGCAGACCTGGTGCCCTTTGCACGACGTTTTCCGTTGGCGCTGCAGAAAGCTGCATGTCTCTTTGCAGCAACTCTCCAACTCTTCGGTTTCCCAATGTCCGCTGCAGCTGCATCCAATGGCTAGTTGTTGCGCTGCGCTCCACCTTGGGAACTGCTCGTTCGCCGCTTTCGCTATCCTTTTTCTGCACGCCCCGCATTGGAGCCTGCGAACGCATTCCTGTCATTCAAACCGCCCTTTCAGGATGGGAGTATATGGTAGTCAATATCTTTACTATACCATATCCAGCATGGAAGAGCGTTTCCCCTTTGATCACGCTCTTGTCCTTTGTTCCGCTTGATCTGAATTCTGCTCATCTCTACAGCAATCGTAACGCCAGATAAGGAAAAAGGAGTACCGACAGTTGTCAGTACTCCTTTTTCAGAACTGATTCTAACAATAAATGGAATTTCATTTATCGTAAGATACGTTGCCAAAATCACCGCATAAATCAAGAAATATCCCATTCATATCAAATATCTCTTTATCCTCCTCTACATATTGAAGAACCTGTTTCCTTAACGAGGTATCAGGTTTGGCGTCTTTGACCTCCGTCAATTCATTAAACACAAAATTCCATAGGAAACGCACGGATCCCGCTGTCGGATATAGGTAGAACTGCTGTTGGAACTTTAAAATATTGCTCGTAGGCGGCAGCATCTCCCGAAGTTGAGGAGTAAAGAGCCATGTATGGCAAACCATGCCTTTATACTTGACTTCCGGGAAGTAGGCGGCAAAAAATTCCTTCGCTTTTAAATAAGTGTCTTTGATAGACTCCATATTAAATGCAGTATCTCTTGGGATGTGGATTTCAAGCAACGTATCATCTTTGTCCAGCACTTTTTCCCATTCATCTCTTTTAAGCTTAACTTGCTCCTGAAGTCCTTTGCCAATAGGAGTAATGGGATGTCCGATGAAGTACTCTTCCGTTTCTATATATTCCGTTACAAAACCATCGGTTGTCTTCTCTTTTTTACATACACCTTGCATATCGCCGTTTGCTCGCAGTTCCATTCCTTCACCGCATAAAAGTAAAAATCTTTCTTCCTTCGCATTGTAAAAACCTTTGACGACTCCGGAAAATTTCGCAGCCAGGAATTGCATGCCGCCAATCCGGAACATTCTGGCTTCGAGATGCCTCCAGATCCAGCTGAAATTTCTGATGGCATAATATCCCACTAGATTATAGGCATTTTGTACCCACACGCCGATATCCCGTAAAGTTTCTACGAATAATTCCTCACTCAGTCCCAATTCGGCATACTTCTGCTCGGCAAAAGGCAGCCTTTGCAAGGCGGCATGCAGATAAAACAACGAAGCTTCATTTCCGAACGTTTCTTCTACATAAGGGTGAATGGTTAAAGGTTCCCAAACCGTTGTCCAGTGACCACTTTCAATCGTATTTTTGTAAAAATCCATATAAATATCTAAAAGTTTGTGATCATTGTTCAGTTTATTGGCGATTTCCACCAATAGTTCGGTAGCTCCTTCAGGCATCAATATTTTCCTGCAGTACTGCTGGGTTAAATCTTTGGATAGTAACAAAAGTTCCATGAATGTACACCTCTCCTATTAAACAATTGCAAAATAAGCCGTGTTAGTATGTAAGTCTAGCTGTAACCCCATAAACGTTGTTACAGCTATCAACTAACAAGTTTACAGCATGTAGGAGGTCCCTAGCAATAGAATCCGGTCATGATGGTTACGTTAAGTTCTCAAGTATTTTCCTGTGATCGAGTGCTCCGCATGGATAATCTGCTGTGGTGTTCCCTCGAACACCACTTGACCGCCATTGCTTCCTCCATCTGGCCCCATATCAATGATCCAATCCGCTTGGCTGATTACATCAAGATTATGCTCGATGACGATGACCGTATTGCCAGCATCCACTAGTCGGTTCATAATACCCAGCAGATGACCTATATCGGACATATGCAGACCAGTGGTAGGCTCGTCCATCACATATATGCTTCCCTTCTTATGCAGCTCACTGGCTAGCTTGATGCGTTGACATTCCCCGCCTGAGAGTGTGCTAAGAGGCTGACCGAGTGTAATATAGTTCAAACCCACATCACTCATCGCCTGCAGCTTGCGCACAACCTCTTTTAACTCAAAAAATTCCAAGGCCTGCTCCACAGTCATTTCCAGCACTTCAGCAATTGACTTACCGTCCAACTTGTAGGCAAGTACTTCTTCTTTGAATCTTTTACCCCCACATACTTCGCATGGCAGCTTCACGCTATCAAGGAAAGCGAGGTCTGTGTACACAACACCTAACCCTTGGCAGTTCTCGCATGCACCTTTGGAGTTGAAGCTGAACAAGCCTTGGTTCACTTTGTTCGCAGAAGCAAACGCCTTGCGTACATCATCCATAATCCCCGTATACGTTGCGGGATTCGAGCGGGTTGACACGCCAACGGCCGATTGGTCGATGACGATGGCATCCGTATGCTCGCTGAGAAACACCTCGTTAATCAGCGTGCTCTTGCCTGAACCGGCAACCCCCGTAACGACGTTCAGCACGCCGGTTGGAATATCGACAGACACGTTCTGCAAGTTGTGCAAGGAAGCATTCTTGATCGACAGCAGGCCGGATGGCTGCCTGCAATCGTGTTTCAACTGGAGCGGTCGCTTCATATGCGTACCCGTCAGAGTACCCGACGCCAGCAGGCCTTGATAGCTACCTTCATACATAATCGTTCCGCCGCGGCTGCCGGCATGTGGCCCAACGTCAACGATATGATCTGCGATCTTAATCACATCAGGATCATGCTCCACGACAATCACCGTATTGCCCTTGTCTCGCAGCTTCTGGAGCAATTCATTCAGCCTGTGCACATCACGGGGGTGCAAGCCAACGCTTGGCTCATCGAAGATGTACGTGACATCCACCAGACTACCGCTCAGGTGCTTCACCATCTTCACCCGCTGCGACTCACCGCCGGACAATGTGTCCGTCTCGCGATCCAGCGTCAAATAGTCAAGCCCGATATCCACCAGATGCTGCAACCGTTCTGTGAGCGACTTCACGACCGGTGCGGCAACCGCATCGTCGATCTCCCGAATGACGCGAATCAGCTGTCCGACCTCCATCGAAGCGAGATCGGCAATGTTGTGTCCATTAATTTTGCAATTAAGCGCAGCTTGACTGAGTCTAGCGCCGTGACAACTGTAGCAGGTCCCCTCTGAGATATACGGGGTTACTGCTTTCTGAGTACGCTCGGACATCGTCTTCAAATCCCGCTTGATGTACTTGTTCGTGAACTTCTCGAAAACACCTTCCACTGTAATATTGACAGCCTTGCCGGCGAATTGCATCTCTACTTTCCGAGCTTTGCTGTACAACAGTTGATCCAGTTCCGCTTCCGAATAATCGCTCAGCTTCTTGTCGGGGTCGAAGGACCCCGTCTGGATGATCATCGACCAGTCCATGCTGTTCACGGAATAATCCGGCAGCATAATTGCTCCTTCATTCAATGACTTGGACTTGTCTAACGCCTTGCTTATGTCAATGCCCAGCCTGCGGCCAATCCCGTTACACTCCGGACACATCCCCTGTGGATCGTTAAAAGAAAACATGTTGGATTGCCCAATATAAGGTTGACCTACACGGGAGAAAAGAAGTCGTAGAATGGGAGAAATATCGGTAATCGTACCCATCGTAGAATGAGATCCGCCGCCTAGCCGCTTCTGATCCACAATAACAGCCATGCTCAAGTTCTCTATTGCGTCCGTATCCGGCTGTGGATAGCGTGGGAGAAAATTCCGTACGAACAAGCTGAAATTCTCATTCAGCAATCGTGTGGATTCGGCAGCAATCGTATCAAATACGATGGATGACTTGCCGGATCCGGATACCCCGGTGAAGATCGAGATCTTTCGCTTGGGAATGCGCAAGGATACATTCTTGAGATTGTTCTCCCTTGCTCCAGAAATTACAATATACTCCTGGTGGAAATCGCTCATGCTAACATCCTTCCTATAGCAAAATTTTCTATCTATCTACACATTGTACCATTCTTCACTCTTTTAATAATCTTCACACTAAAAAATCAAAGGAAACATAAAGGTAACGATAGCAGCCCACAGTCCATAAATCGGCATATACTTAGTAACCGCGTCCTGGATGCTTGAAAGCCCTGCCTTATTTTGCAGAAAACGCATATAAGCGATCATAATCCATATTAGATTAGCCCAGACAAGGAGATTTAAGCCAAGAACAGCAATCCTGTTGGGCGTTATCCCATACGAAGACAGCCTGAACACAATAGCTGATAAAGCCACACTGTCTATGATCAACGCGAGGATAATTAACGCAAAATTCAGGTAATCCGAAATGTTCTTTTTCTCGTCCATGCCACTCTCCGTAATGGAAAAAATGGTGACGGCTAATACAGCAAGGAGTATACCGTTAAAGGAAAGGAGAAAATCGCGATCCATGAATGGATTTTTCCCCACGGAAATCACCGTTACGAGATAGGCTACCAAGGTGACCAATACAAGAGGGCTAAAGATTTTGGCGATATAGGGAGCAATATTCTTAGCAAGCTTAAGGTTTCTTGACACCAGATACGCAGCTACGATGGCGAGAGCGGCAGCACCGAATAATACAACGTTTTTAAAATAAAATTCCGCTATATCCATGCCTACAAATCGAAATAACTGCATGGTTAATGCGGTTAGCAGCCCCCCACTGATGGCCATAATGGCGTAGAGAATGCCGAATTCCCCATTAAACTTAAGATAAGCTAATCTTGCAAAGCCTTTGCGATAGTCATTTCCTGTAAACGCAAGCCCTACTAATACCCATAAAAAAATGGGAAGGTGGATATAAGCTAGGACAATACTGTCATTTTGTTCGAGGGGCAGTGTATTCAGATAAATGCCTGAGATAATAAATAATGCAATGAGGATATACAGAATATTTTTTCTAGGAAAATTATTGTACACGAAATAGGCAGCTACAAAAGGCAGTATGCCAAAAACAAGGTTCAAGTGAGCTATGGCGTGCTGTTCAGCAAACTGGAAAATGAACCTGCTGACGAACCCGGCCAGAAGGGCTAAAATGCCCATGGAAATGAAATCCTTTTGGAACAAGGATGACTTCTCTGTATTCGCCGACTCCTTGAAATTCAGTCTTTCGAACCATATTGCGAGAACTTGCGAACCCGGGTTTAGTTCCCAAGCCTGTGTGAAAGACTTTCTGAAAGTTTCAGGATCTTTTCGATACAGGCGCTCCAATTCATGAGGGTTAGCCAAATTTTTAATAATCAAATTGCTAATCTCCATGTTCGTCCTCCCCTTCCGTATCGCCGCCGCTTTGATATTCTAAAATGTCGCCAGGCTGACAGTCCAAAGCTTTGCAAATCGCTTCTAATGTTGAGAATCGAATCGCCTTGGCCTTCCCATTCTTCAGAATGGAGAGATTCGCCATGGTGATGCCAACCCGCTCCGTCAGTTCGGTTACGCTCATCTTTCGTTTAGCCAACATCACATCAATATTAATAATAATTGCCATAGGGTTCACCTCAGACCGTCAAATCATTTTCAGATTTTATATCAATAGCTTCTTTCAAAAGCTTCTGGAGAACTGCTGCGAATACGGCAATGACGAAGGAAGCACCTATCAAAACCAACCCGATCACAATGATGCCGGGCGCGTCGTCTTTCTCCGCAATGAGATAAAAAATCGGCAACCCAATCACATACAAACCACTGAATGTCATTGCACAGTATTTGATGATCTTAAGAGCTCGCACAGACAATTCTGAGAAAGCCGTACCCTTGTCAATGTAGCCCAAAAGTTTAAACGCTTGATACAGTGCCAAGTAAAAAGGTATCGCTGTGGCATACAAATCCATCATAACCAGAGCATCCAAATAACCATGATCCGGATACAATTCTACGGCATAGTTCGCTATCTTTGGCACCAAATAAATGCACAATGCCAGCACTGGAATTCCAATTAGAATTAAGACAACTTTTAAAAATAGGGTTGAGCCTCGTTTCATTACATGCACCTCACTTCTTAATTTTCGATTTAAATTTAACATAGTATTTATCGTTTTTCAATAAATAATTACCGATTATAGCTATATTTTTATTCTTAAGTTGAATTCTCATCGTCATAAACAGAAAAAGAGCACTCCTCGTGTCAAGGAAATGCTCTTTCGTCCTCTATACTCACAATCAGCCATAGTTAGCTGTATATACTTCCAAAATTTTGGCATCCAGTGCCGTTCGATTCATTTGTTTAAGTCCCATATGGATGACTTTGAGAGCTCTATCATTCAACTTTGCGCCGTCCCCAATCATGTCGAGATCTCCTTCATACTTCAGTCCCGCTTTGCTATCAATATCCACTTTCATGGAGCTATCGTCGATAAAAGCCGGCAATGATAAAATATGAATAATTTTCGCCGGTTTCTTCAGCGCCATTTTTTCTTTGTAACCATTGGCTTCGGCTCTGCTTTTCGTAATAAAGGAATGACCTTTACTCCACTTATTGTAAGTGGCGTTAGCTGCAGCGTTATCACGACCATGTGTGCTAATCCCTGAACCTTTCCCGCCCTTACTCGCTTTTATGCCTCCGGCAAGAATATCCGCTACATTCTCCTCAAACGTTGCGTGGTAGAAAATACACGCTGCTAATACCGCTTGAATTGCTTGGTCTATGTTTCCTCCAGGGTCGGCAATGGCATCATCCTGCTGATTTTTTCTGGGGTTCAGGAAGATAGCTTTGAACGGCTCCCGATTGACAATGATTTCTGCCAGCTCCCTCTCGGTATGTACAGTGTTCACATAATCTGCCATAGCATCCCTTATATTGCCCCCGTAGTTCGGCATGCCATCTTTCCCTTCGCTTCGATCCCTCATTTTCGTCCATAAAGCACTGAGCTTAATATGCGTCCAGGTGACTTTGGTCTCATCATCAAGCGATCGCTGAATGACCGTCCCTTGAGCCGTTTGCGGCGTGATTCGCCTTTGAACCATATTAGCCACAGCTTGATTGCCAATCGTGCGTTGAAGCAGCATCATTTGCGATAAGCTTGCGATAGATGTTGTGTCATAACTTGCTTGATCGGAAGTTGTTGCAGCGTCCATGGATTTGTTAGTAGGACTAGACGTGCTTGGTTGCCGCACCGTATGTTGGCTTCCCGCTGAACTCATGATTCATCCCCTTTTCACAATAAACATGCCATTTTATAGAAAATTATACCCCACTAATGGCTTTTGTTCACTTATTTATTGTAGGAAAGAAGGGAATACTGGAAGGATCTGATTTTCAAGGAGTACATCTATGGAGTCCGCCGAAAAAATAACAGGAACTCAAATATGTTTATTAATTTTTTCATTTGTAGCGCCTACTGTCATTCTTGTCATACCAGGCTTGATGTCGACGATATCAAAACAAGATGCTTGGATAACGATTCTTCCTGCGTTTTTGATCGGAGCATTAACGATTATGGTGATGACAACCTTATCGAAACGTTATCCAGGTCAGTCGATTATTCAGTACAGCTGTCAAATCATTGGGAAATGGCCTGGGAAATGTTTGGGCTGCTATTATATTTATTCCTGGATCAATTTTGATTTCGTTATCCTGAATCAACATGTACAGTTTATCAACACGGTTTTGCTCATGAGAACGCCTTCTATCGTTATTAGTTTAACATTGGCCATTTTATGCGGGATTGCCGTCTATATGGGGATCGAAGCTATCGCAAGAGTGAATGAATCTCTCTCTTTGCTCATTCTTGTTTTGTTGATTCCCCTCTTGATCCTCATGCTTACAGAGGCAGATCCGGAGAGGCTTCGTCCAATTCTAAGCAAAGGCATCGTACCAGTTCTTCAAGGGTCCATTTTTCCTGCTGCTTACTTAAGTCAATTTTTTATATTGGGATGGCTTATCCCATTTATGAATCAACCGAATAAAGCAACCAAAGCTTCGTTCATTTCATTGTTTACCATCTCAGGCCTTCTCGCGATTACGATTATACCGCTCATTATGGTCTTTGGGCCTTTAACGAAAAAATTGACGTTTCCCGTGCTTAGCGTGATTCAGTATGTTGGTTTGAAAGGAAGCTTTGAACGTTTAGAGGCATTAGCGGTAGCTATTTGGGTTATGGGATGCTTTATCAAAATATCTCTAACTTTTTTTATCATCTGTTTAAGTTTAGGGCATCTTTTTAACATTAAACGGTATAAGGACTTAGTCATCCCAATAACGATTTTGTCCGTGCTTGGTTCGATTTCAATTTTTGTCAATTATTCAACCGATTTGTCAAGTTATTTGAATTATACATACCCTAGCTATGCCTTATTAACACATCTAGTATTACCGCTAGGCTTACTCTTGATTGATTCCACAAAAAGGCGCTGGAAGAAGTCCGTTCATTAGCCTTCAACGGTTTAGAATAAGCTTGCCAATCGGCTGAAAAATCGTATTCAAAGGTGCTGTTGTGCTTGGAATATCAACATGGGCTGCCAATAACGAGCCGAGAATCGTACATATTCCCATCAAGCAACCATATAAACCAGCCGTTACAGGCTGGTTTTTCTTAAGAAACATTCGAACTTTATACAACGTCCAACCCAGCATTACAATAATAAGAGTTACGATTTGTAAGATCATTTTCTAAATCTCCTATTCATAGAAGGAAGAATGTACCATTCCCGCTCCATTTAGCGTTATATGAACTTCGATGGATATCTCCGCCTCTGGAAATTGCGTATCCCATTGATCTTTCAAAGCCTCCCACTGATCAGGGCTATTTTTATAAACTTCTTGGCCGAAGCCCACGCTGTCAACTTGATATTTCTTTTGGATTTTAGACAGAAAATCTTGAACTTGCTTTTTGGCCGCATCTTCCAGCGCCTTTTTAATTCGTTTCAGATTGTCCGGATCCGTAATATCCAAATCTGAAGTATTCTCAACCAAACTTCCTTGACCTTCAAGTTTAATTTTGAATTGTACGGAATCTTTTGTAGTGTGCGTAACAATTTTACCTTTGGTATGGATTAACATCATCCCGACTTCCCCGGAGCTTTGCGGGACATTTGCCGTGATTCTGCCGTACTTCAGCTTGTCGGTCACCCACATAAACGCTAAAGTTTCATTGACATCTAATAAACCGGATAATTTGTAATCTTTAAATACGCCGGCGCCAGCAACCCTATAAATTTGCCTTTGTGCTTGATTGGAGTCGATCTCAGGCTCAATTAACCCTACTACGGGGTGAACCCCTTCACTATCGGTTGAAATAAAAAAATCTCGTAAAGTGACGGCGACATCATCTCCCGAAAGTTGCAATTCTTTGGCTACTTCACTTGGTATTTCTTTTAAAAGAGACGCCATCTTCCGCTCGCTTTTCCCATCGCCGTCTTTAACTACCATAATATAAGCCTTCAAACGATTCCTGGGATCATGTGTAAAGATATCCAATAAATCTTCCGTTCCATGTCTAGCTAAACGTTCACTAATAAATACTACGCTGCGGTGAGAGTAAAACAAGCTATGAGCGCTCTTCTTCTGCAGTTTTTGATGAACCTCGTTACCCGTTTTTCCTTCAGCAAATATGACATATGAATTTTGATTATTACTGCTCCCCCCACCGCTAACTGCGCCTTTGGAAGTTGTAGGCGCAGCGATTTGCAGATAACACATGATGTTTCCATTATCCGCAAGGTCTAGTGCAGTAGCCGTAACAAAAGCAATATCATTCATTTCCGTACGGTCCCAGCACCCGCTAATGAAGAAGAATACAAGAAGAATTATATATTTGAGTATGCTCATCTCATTCCCCCTCTTGATTCGGTCTTAAGGAAGGGCGGAATTTAGCCCAAATCGGAATCCGTATCAGGACATCTTTCAAAGCCGTAAGCTTAAGCGGAGCAACTGGCGAAAAATACAGACTTCCGAATGAACGAAGGTTGGTTACGTGCAGCATAATGGCTAGCAACCCTAGTACAATGCCATAGAGGCCTAGGATCCCCGCTAGGAATAACATTGGAAAACGGAGTAATCGAATCCCGTTTGCGAAACTGTATCGCGGGATCGTAAAGGCTGAGATACCGGTAATAGACACGATAATAACAACCGGCGCAGAGATAAATCCGGCTTGAACGGCTGCCTGACCAATGACCAGACCTCCGACAATGCTTATGGCTTGGCCAATCTGTTTAGGCAGACGAATGCCTGCTTCTCTTAGGGCTTCAAAAATAACTTCAATTAATAATGCCTCAATCATCGCAGGAAAAGGAACAGCATCCCTTGAGGAGGCAATACTCAGCACAAGATTAGTAGGGATCATCTCCTGGTGGAAAGTTGTAATAGCTACGTACATGGGCGGTGCAAATATGGCAAAAATGATAAAGAGGAAGCGAATCCAACGAACAAAAGTAGCGATTGGCCAACGGATATAATAATCTTCGCTTGCCTGGAGACCTGTCCAGAATGTCATCGGTACCACAATAGCAAAAGGCGTGGTATCGACAAGAATGGCCACTTTCCCTTCAAGTAATTCAGCAACCACCACATCCGGGCGTTCTGTGCTGTGAACTTGGGGAAATGGTGAATACGGTTGATCCTCAATAAATTCTTCTATATTCCCCGAGTCAAGGACACCCTCCAGCTTGATTGGCTTCAATCTTGCTTTTACTTCGTCAACAACGGTTTCGGAGGCAATCCCTTTCAAGTACGTAATGGCTATTCGCGTCTTGGAAAGCTCGCCAAGGGTGATATACTCCATTTTTAACTTTGAAGTTTTGAGTCTGGCACGGATCAGGCTGATGTTGGTTGAAATATGCTCAATAAACCCATCCCTTGGACCGCGTATAACGGGCTCGGATGAGGCTTCATCAATACTTCTCTTGGACGTGCCGGGAATTGAAACTGTCGTCACGACGCTGCTGCCCGTCGCAAGAATAGCCGCGTGACCCTCTAAGATGTTCGTGACAGCTTCAGACACTTTTGTCGTGCGAATCGCAGTACCGATGGAGATCATTTCGCTCTTCAAATCTCCGAATTCCTTCGGATATGTATCACTTGTTACACTCATTAACAATGGCTTAATAACATTCTCTTCAAGTGTTGTTTTATCAATCAAATTCTCTATATAAACAATGAGCCAATGCACATTCTGGTTAACATCTATCCTCCGATAAGCCAAGTCGGAGCAATCCTCAAACGTTTCTTGCAGCAACTTTTCGTTTTGCTCAATATCCGCTGTGAATGGAGTAGGACTGTCTTCCTCCAGAAGGGAATTTTTCGTACCAGGAGGATATTTATGTGAACGGAATTTACCTATTTTTAACCAACCCATGCAAGATCCTCCTAATGAGCACAATCATTGCTATTATGCCGAATCGAGCGAAACCTATACGGAAAGTGCTTATGGAGCGGCAGGAAGTGCAAAAAAAGACGAAGTAACATCGCTGTTACCCCGTCCTCTATTCTTATCTTGCTTTATTATACAAAGGATATTCGACTTTCGTCGGAATCTCGACGATAAACATCCGAAGCTTCTCACCCTCAGCGTGAACCTTCACTTCTACTTCTTCTTCGGCTTGTACAATGGCAAAGTCTTTGTTTGTAAAAGAAACGCGATTCTCCTCAGTCGTCCATAGGATACCAGACTGGCCGCGAAACGCTAAAGCTGCGAACGTACGGTTTGGCAATAACCGATGAACGTACGTTGCCCCTGCTTCAATTTCGATATCGTACATGTTAACGTCGGTTACAAGCTTTTGGATCGGAGAACCTTCCCCGACAACCGTTTTCACGTTGACGCCATCCTGGGTATTACGAGGAAATTCATCGTCATGGAAAAAGGTGTACACCGGTTCGCGATTTAACGCATCTTGCAAATATGGTTCCAACCAGATTTGAAAACCTTCGTATCCCGCATTGACGGTCTCAGCGTGATGCATGCCCGATCCGGTTTGCATCAACTGAACGTCGCCTGCTGCAAGTGTACTCTCTGTGCCAAGCGTATCACGGTGAGTTCCTTTTCCGCTGATGCCGTAAGTTAGAATTTCAAAGCCCTGATGAGGATGAAAGCCAATGCCGCCTTCCTTAACCGCATGCCCCCATGACCAATAGAAAAGAGGTCCGAGCCGCACGGTAGCAGCTCCTTGGCCTGAAAATCCTAGCGGTTTCTGCGCATAAATTCTTCCTCCGTCAAATGATTCTTTCCCTTGAAACTCTGGGCTTAGAACTTGTATGTTCATTTTCATATCTCCCATCTATACCAGATATAAATGTATTATATATATATTATAATAATAGGATATTTTTCATCGATAAAAATGACCCTCATTTCTTCAGTTAGAGGGTCTTTTTTTGCGCCATACCAAAGGTTATGACTTCTTATCATCTTCATGTCCGTTTGCATCACTTTGACGATTCTTAATGCCGTATCCAATTTTCTTAAGGAGGACAATGAGTTCGAGCTTCTCTTCATCCGTCACAAACGACAAATCGTCGGAGATTGCTTGTACATGTGTCGGAAAAATGTTATCAAAATAGCTTCGACCTTCTCCGGTCAATGCCACATTCACCTTGCGGCGATCACCTGGAATAGGAAGGCGTTCCACGAATCCTTTTTTCTCAAGCTTATCCACCACATAGGTGATACTCCCGCTTGGTATCGAGAAAGTGTCGCTAATTTTCTGTATGGGATGCGGACCTTTATTGTATAGAAACTCAAGGATTTGGAACGTTTCGATACTGAGGTCAAAGCTATCAATGCTCCGTTCCATGCTCCCAAACAATTCTTTTACCATGTTTCTTATGACACGTATAAGTCTTAAATCAAGCTCTATACCCTCTTTATCACGTTCAGTCATACGCCAACCACCTTATTTGCGTTCTTATACACAAGGATATTCGACTTCTGTAGGAAATTCAATTAGAAAAAATCGAAGGTCTTCTGCTTCAGCATAATTCGTAAGAAAATTGCGTAGACATGTGTTCATATGAATAGCTTGCTTCAGTTCAAAATAATGACAATAACAGCAAGTATGAAAAGAAGGATGGGCATCATGGCTTTAGCAACTGGATCTTTCACGCGAACCAAGTGGACCAGAGCCGCAACAAACATGGTAATTGCCATAAGAATAGCACCGATTAAGGCATATGGACTAACCCAAATGCCGATAATAATGATAGCGGCTGACAGTACTTCTACTAAACCAGTAAAAATCCTCATTCCCGGCGATAACCGATAGCGCTTGAATTCGTCTACCATTTGTTTGCTGCCAAACTTCATGAAACCAAACAGCAGAAACCCGATCCCTAAAATAATTTGAAGCACGATGGACAAAATATGCATGTGAATCACCCCTATTAATATTTAGTATAACGTTAGTTATTCTATTATTAGGATATATATTAGTCAAGATATAATTTTAGAACTGAACAAAAAAAAGGAGCTGCCGCTCGGCAATCTCCTTGTTTCATTCCTGTTCCTAGCTATTCATCTGGCCAGCTTTCCATCCGGTAAGCCATCTCCCAGAACAGATATTCATATCGCGTCGTGTTCAGAAAAATCTCTTCCAGCCGAATAAGCTCGGATTCCGGCTTTCCTTCGGCAAGCCGATCGAGCAGCCCGATGCACCACTGCGCTAACGCTCCGAACTCTTCCGAGCTGTACATTTTTATCCAATCCCCATAATAGGAATGTTCGCTTACTCCGGGCAATCGGCTTAGTTCCTTGCCAATTTCGGAATAACTCCACATGCAAGGAAGAAGTGCCGCAGTTAGCTCGGCTAACGATCCGTTTTGCGCCGTATGCAGCATATAATGCGTGTAAGCCAACGTAACTGGGGAAGGTTTGGCTTGTTCCAACTCCTCTACTGTGATGCCGAATCGAGCAGCATATGCTCTGTGAAGGGACATTTCTTCATTCAATGTGGAGTCCAGCAAAGCAGCAAATTTTCCCATAACCGCCAAATCATCCGATTTGACCGCTCCTAATGCGAACAGTTTGGCATAATCTTTTAAATACACATAGTCTTGAATCATATAAAAGCGAAACTTTTCCAGATCTAGCGTACCGTCTCCCATTCCCTGAACAAACGGATGGGCGTGGTTCCTCCGCCATATCGGTTGCAGTCGCTCATATAAACGTTCAGAAAAAGTCATTGTCTTATCCCCTTTTTTAATAATTCTAGTAGTCAAAACAAAAAAACCGCTTTCTAATAGAAAGCGGCCGCGTTATGACAGGTACCCATACGACAAACAACCACTTCCCTTCGCTAGCATTACCTAGATCAGGTGTAAGGGTTAAGACCAACGTCTTTCTCAGCTATGACAGCACCCCTAGTGTTCAATACGATTCAATTGTCTAGTCAAATCTTACCACAATCTGCTATTGCAGCCAATCCCCTACCATGCTTGAAATCTCCCACTGCCCATCTGAACGGCCCACCAGCACAATAGAGTTACCCTGCAGGTTGGTTCCAATCAGGGTCTTTCCTCCATTAGGTGTCAGAATTGTCTTCCCAGGCTGTGTTTGCAAATTAAGCCGATATGCTGCTTCCACAAAAAAAGTATACGAAACACTGGCTTTAGCTGTTGGCAATAGCAGGGTGACCTCAGCGGATGCGCCGGCGTTGGTGATTTTGAAGCCTATGTAATCGAAAGTGACGGATCCGGATGCGGGATAAGCATGAATAAGCAGCGGTTGTTTGACGGCATAGATATCCTCGGCTGAGGGGTCTATTGCATATAGCTTTTGGCCTCCACCTTTGACTGAACAGCCCAAATAGGAGACGTTCCGCAGCAATTCTGCGTTGTTTTTCTTTAACGAGAATCCTCGCTTTATCAGCGGAACCTGACGCGTATCAACGGATTCGCACTCCGTATAAACCGCATTTCCGATAGAGGTCCTTACCTGCGACGGCACCGTTGTGAGGATGAACGAGGAGCCGTAACCATAAGGGTCTTCCGGCTGGTTTACTGTGTTACAGTTTATCGCCCGGCACCGAATATAGGAGCGCTTCGCGCCGTCGGCTGAGAAAGATAAGTCCGAGAATCCGGCGTATTGCTCACTTTCCGCGATACAATCAATCAGTTTGATCTCGCCTTGCACGGCTTTCGTGCCATCTCCACCATAATTCATGGAGAAACCAAACGAATTCCCTTTCGTTTTGCATTTATCAAAAACGATATCGATAGGCTCACTGGTAGCCGTTGGTTTCAGCAAAGTGACGAGGAAGCCCCGGCCTGTATTCCCATCTGCCACACATTGGATGAACCGAATATTTTTCAACAAATCAAGTTGGCCGTTCGGTTCAATATCGACTCCACTTTGCGGGGCTGTTCCTTTCGTATTGGAGAAGCGACAGTTCTCCACGGTGAGGCCATCTACAGAGATCACGGAGAGTCCTTGTCTTCGGTTATTATCCGCGCGGCAATTGCGAAGCACGATATTCCGGCAGAAACCTACCGTCGATTCGAAATATCCGATATAAAATCCATCTCCGCCGCTGTCATTTGCGTTGATATTCTCAAGGATAATATTCTCCGAACCGCTAATATCGAAAATATGGGCTTGTTCGCCTGTCGTGTACGCCGCCTTGTTCATACGTAACGTGGAGCCGTTTCCGTTGATATACACGTCTTTAACGGTTTTGATGCGGATCAATCGTTCATAGACAGGCCCTACTTTGCTCAGTGTATCTACCGCTTGTATGACGGTCCCCGGCTCGAATTCAATCGCAATTTGACCCGGAATGAACAATTGGCCTGTTAAATAAAAGCCAGTCCGCTGCTTGGGAATAAACAATTTGTGACCTGACGCGGTATTTAACGCTGTCTGTAACGCCAGCGTATCGTTCGTGACGCCGTCTCCTTTGGTGCCGAACCAAGAAGCAATCAGCGTATCCCCGTAGATCCGCTTGAACCGCTTGCCGTTAGAGGACACAAGTACGGTTCCCGTATTATCTACGGATGTAGTGTCGTTCGGGTCATAACGGAAGAAGCCCTCCTGCATCTCGTTCGTTACATAATAAGCGAGCGCAGGATCGGGCTCGAGTTCGACCCTCAGGTCCTCCAACTTAACTGCGACGCAGAATTTCATGTCCAGAATCTCAAGCATCTCGGTTTTACGTTTCTTAATCGCCACGCCATATACGGAACTTGTAACGGATTGATCGCTGGCAAAAGCGGTAGACCCGCCTGCTATCTGCCATAATCCGCTGGAGACAGCGGCAATTCCTCCTAACCCTAGCGTGGTCAGCAATTTCCTGCGGCTAAATAATGGCTCCTTATATCCTTCCTTCTCCCCTGCTTCCTTTGCGTCCACTGGAGCAGCCGCTTCTTCCATTTCATGTAATTGGTTAGATTGTTTAGACATAGCTGTAGTCACTCTCCTTTTCCCGATTCGGGCCATTTGTTGGAGTTCCGTAAAGTCAGCCTTTCAATCCAGTTGAAGCGATTCCTTGGACGAAGTATTTTTGAGCAAATAAAAACACGACAAGGACGGGGACAATGGTGATGACAGCACCAGCCATGATCAGGGTCATCCGGTTTTGAACTTCGTTTTTCAGAAACAACAGCCCAAGAGGCAGGGTAAACATTTGTTTATTTTGCAAGTAAATAAGCGGTTCTAATGTGTTATTCCAAGCGCTGATGAAGGTGAATACAGCTAGTGCAGACAAGGCAGGTTTCGCTAAAGGAAGATAGATCTTATAGAAAATTTTCCAAGGGTTCGCTCCATCCACCCAAGCCGCATCATACAGTTCCTTCGGGAGTGTTTTGTAAAATTGGTGCAGCAGAAAGATGCCAAAAGCCCCGCCGAGGAAGCTCCTCAGAATGAGCGGATAATACGTATCGAGCGCACCGACGGATTTCCAGATAAAATACGTTGGAATCATCGTAATTTGGGATGGCAGCATCATTGTGCCAAGCATCGCCAAAAATATCAGGTTCCTGCCGCGAAATTGGAAAAACGCCAACCCATAAGCTACGATTGCACAGGAAGCTACGGTGCCGATTAAATCCATGATCGTGACAAAGATGCTGTTCATCGTGTACTGCAGAAAGTTGACCTCAATCCATACCTGACGGTAATTTTTCCAGACGAACGGGTCCGGGATCAGTTTGGGCGGCAAGGTTAGTTCCGAGCCAGCTGCTGTTAATGAAGTCGAGAGCATGTATAGAAAAGGCACAAGCATAAGAACAGACCCGAGACCTAATATCGCATAAGCGGTAACTTTCAAGCTGGTGTAGGAATTATTCATAATGCACCCACCTCTTTTCCGTTACCTTCTGTACAATGGTGATGGCTAGAATAACGAGGAACAGTCCCCATGCCATTGCGGATGCGCTGCCCATTTTGAAATTCAGGAAGGAATCGCGGTAGATCAAGATGTTAGGCACCATATTCCGGTCGGCGACAGAAATAACATCACCCAGCATGACTAGAAACACATCAAAGGCATGGAAAGCAGAGATCGTTGAAAGGATCATGACCATATACACCATGGGGGACACGATCGGCATCGTTATTTTGGTAAAAAGCGTCCAACCCGTCGCCCCATCCATCCGCGCCGCTTCCAGCATTTCTTCGGAGATATTCTGCATGCCGGCCAAAATGAGAACCATGGAATACCCGGCACCCTTCCAGATGTTAACAAGTGCAATAGAACCAATGACTAACCACCATTTCCCACTGCGTATCCAATCGACAGGTTGGAGTCCGAGCGTGTGCAGAATCCAGTTCAGCAGGCCGTATTCATTGTTGTAAATCCACAGCCAGATCATGCCCCCTGCAACCCATGGCGTGATCACAGGGAGAAAGTAAATCATCCGGAACAAGGATTTGCCACGGATCTGCTGATTGAGCAGATAGGCAAGAATGAGCGCAGTGAATGTCTGAAGCGGAACGAACAATATGGCAAAATAACCGACGTTGCGCATCGAAAGCCAGAAAACTTGCTGGTGCAGGAATTGGCTCCAATTACGCAGTCCGATCCATTGCGGCGGGTTGAATAGGTCCCACTTCGTAAACGTTAAATAGAGTGAAAATACGAAGGGAAACAAGAAGAATATCAGCAGTTGCAGGACAAAAGGTACGGTGAAGACGAAGCCCCACCAGCCTTGTTTGCGCATCGGAGCACCTCTTTTCAAGTCCAATCCGGTTTATTTGTTTTCGTCGAGTACGCCTTGGACTTTCTGCTGAATTTCTTTGGCGCCATCTTCCGCAGTTCGCTTGCCATCCATGATATCGTTCAGGATTGGACCGGCTGCTGCGCGCCATTCGTTCCAGGATGCGTTCTCATCCAGGGTGCCCCCCGCTTCTTCAATCCCTTTCGTATAAGCCTTCTTGTTAACCGGTTTCGTCGTGGACTTCTCAAGCTCGGCCAGTGCTGTTTTCTTCACGGGCAAGCTTGTGCCGCTTTCAGAAAGCAAGCCTTGACCCTCATCGCTCAAATAGTACTTGAGGAATGTCCAGGCAGCTTCTTTCACTTCGGGTTTCGATTTGGAATAAACAATCCATTGGTTCACAACCATTGGAACGAAGCGTTTGCCATCCATGCCGATCGGCATTTTGACGGTGTCCCAATCAAGGTCCGGCTTATTTTTATTAAGAGAGACTTGTGTGGCGTATTGGAAAAAAGTCATGGCCACTTTCCCGTTCTCGAAAAACTTGCCGGTGGATGCCGCTTCTCGCGTAGGGCTAATCTTCAGCTTGTTGATGGTATCAGCCCATGCCGTCAGTCCTTGAATCGACTTGGGATCTGTGAACGTGGCTTTCGTTAATGTCAAATCAAGCGAGGAACCGCCATAAGCCCTCATCCAGGGCAGCCATCCTAACGTAATATTGCTGCCTGCCTGAAAGCCATAAATATCCGGTTTTCCATCCCCGTTCGTATCTTTCGTCAGCTTTTTGGCCGATTCAATCATGTCGTTATACGTCCAGTCGTCCGTCGGAAAAGGAATGTTATTCTCTTTAAAAATTTGTTTATTGTAGGCTAGCGCTCCTGGGTTGATGCCATGTGGAATCCCGTAAATTTTGTCATCTAATTTAGCGGATGTCAGTGCACTCACATAGTCGTCGGTTTTCAGATCGCGCTTGATGTATGGTGCCAGGTTCTCCGCTACCCCGCGTTTCCCGTATCCGAGAACCACCGCATTTTCTTGCAGCCAAAGATCAGGGGGATTATTCCCCGCGATACGAGTGACGATTTTCGTGACAAAATCCGCCCATGGCGTCTCCTCGATTTCCAGCTTAATATTCGGGTACTTCGCTTGAAAATTCGTGATGATCTTCTGGCTGGTGATGTCATAACCGCCGGGTAAGCCGATTTTCAGTGTGACATCTTTCAAAGGGGCTGCTGTTGCCGTTCCTCCTGAATCGCTAGGTACAGTAGCCGCAGGTTTACCGGTTGAACAGGCTGTGAGGAGAGATAGAGCTACCATAAATCCAATAACGGTTGTCTTTTTGCTCATGAGTGTGACCTCCCATTAAGAACAATTTCGAATCATTGACACATGTCTTTATGAATTCGCATGAAGGATTTGACCGTCTAGCAGCAATTGTTTACGCAGCAGTCCGTAATCCAGGTCTTGCAATGCGCACTGGTGCTGCAGCGCTATTGCGGCTGCCGTAGCTGCAGATTGGCCAAGAATCATAAACACAGGCTCCATTCGAATGGACCCATACGCGATATGCGAGGAAGACAAGCACACGGGTACAACGAGATTGGTACATTCCTCCCCTTTTGGAATTATCGCTCGATACGAAATCGGGTAAGGCCCATTAGGACTGATTTCAACATTGCCTTCATTGATGCACCGACCGTCCAGAACCAATCGCCGGCAGTTGTGCGAGTCCATGGTGTAGGCGGCTAATCCGACGGAATCCTCCTCAACTTTAAAATGCCGGCAATGATGCTCGGTCATCACAACGTCCGATATCATGCGCCTCGCTTCTCGAATATAGAGCTGATGCGGCCATCCACCCGTAGTGGTAAACTCGTCAGCCGGAAGCCCCCACGTTCGAACCTGCGCTCGAATGGCTGCCGGAAGCGTGTCATCATTCGCCAGAAAATAAAGCATTCCCATATTATAGTGAAGATGCTGTTGGAAGAGCTGTTCACGAACCGCATAGCTCGCTTCCGGCCAAGCATAGTTACGCCCAATATAATCGGTCGAGACAGCCCCCCAATTATTCAAGTCGCTTTTGCTGCCCGGCATCACCTTGTTCAGCTTCAAAGCATCCCAAACGCCACTGCGAATATATCTCGCGAGTAAGGCGAATTCGTCGCGGTTGTAGTTCGGCGGTTCAGGGTAAGGAATTTGATTATCCGGGTTGCTGCTCAAGCAGATTCGGAAATTGTAGGCCTGCACCGAATCATCGCCCTGACCTTGCACGCCTGGCTGCGCATCAGATATGCCCGGCAGCAGCCCGCTGTCTATCTTCCCTTCGATCACATACGGGTCTACCCAGGCTGTAAAGTTATGTTTGGGATGACCAAAATGGATCCCGTTCAAAATCTCTTTGTACACCGTATTGGATTCTCTGCCTACATGATAGGAAACGCCGGCTCGTGCGAGCAAATCCCCCTCATACGATGCATCTATAAACATAGGTGCTGTATATATGTTGCCGTCTTCCATTCTAATTTGCGTGATGCGCCCTGATAGAAGCTCTACCGAATCTAAATGCTGCTCAAAATACACCGGTATTTCAGCTTGCTGCAACCATTCCGTGAAGATCCGCTCCGCCACATGGGGCTCTAAAGCCCAAGTTCTTCCATCCGGCTCATCGCTGCCGTAGTGCTTTCCCAATGCTTGATAAAATTCACTGGAAATCCCGCCAATAGCTCCCATATCCCCGACATCCGTGCGTCCGAGGCCGCTTGAAGTCATTCCGCCTATATGCTGGCTGAATTCGGCAATCACCGCTTTAAGACCCATGCGGCTTGCTTGAATAGCTGCTGCCACACCTGCAGGAGTACCTCCATAGATGCAAAGATCAGCCTCAATCTGATGAGGTTGACGAGGCAGATCCTGCTTGGGCTTATAATAGTATAAATTTGGAAAAATACTCATATGGATTCCTCCTCCGCTCTATGTGTATAGGAAATAGAACAAAGCTGCGGTGAATCTATCTTTTTCCCTAGATGTAGAGATTCCATGGCCAGATTGATCATTCCTGTCGTAATAAAAGTCCGTTCCTTACGCACGGGTGAACGCCCAGTCAACACCATCTGCTCAATCTGCTCAGTAAGCTTATCAAAATGCTTGTAAGGGCGCCCCATACCGCTATCACAGCGAGCAGCTGTCACCTCGCCATTCGCTTCCCGGAAAGCAAGCCCCCACTCTCGAATAAAACGCTGAAGCTGAAGAACGTAACCTTTCAAACCGTCCGTATAGGTAATAATGAACAATACAGGTACGTCCACATGATCTCTCGGATGCCCTGGCGGAACATCTCTTAGCGAGCCTAATGCCTGCATCATTAAATCCTCGGGAACCTCTCCTCGATCCATTGCCGCCCACACCGATCGTCCCTCCAACGTTTGGATCGAAGTGACTCCCGTTTCACCACCTTTTCTTTGTTCGGCTGCAGCCTGCAGCACCTCCATACCATGAAAGCCATAAGACTCGATGCCAAGCCAACTGACCACGAAGATCTCTTTCACCTGTTTTAGTTTTCCTGATGGATAACTCGGAACTTGAGGCGCAAGCGGAATAGAGGATCCCCCCAGAAAAGGCAGTCCTCTTTTCATCAGCTCATGGTATATCCACTCTGCATCCTGCATGCAATAAGCGAGATGTTTATCATTAAATATAGGCACACTCAACCCTAATAGATCCAGAGCGCGGAACGTTTCTTCAAAAAAGTAGCGGCGTGGATACAGCTTTTGACGCTTCTCGTTCCATGGATAATCGCCATGTTCGCCTATCAAGAGGACGCCATCAATCGGACTCCCGGCATGGGGAGCGGCTATTGCCTCCATAATGGAACCATAAATGGGAATACCCCGCTGTTGCGCTTCCGCCGTACCCAAGTCGTTAGATGGCACCTGATCCAGATATAACGAAACCACTTCGATCTGTGGTGCATACCCGAACAAGCCGAACAAGCGTCCGATGATCACTTCCGCATGGGAATCAGGCCGATATTCCGTTACGATGGCAGCCACTTTTTTCCGCTCAGTCCGTTTAGTCCGTTCGCTCATTGGGTTGATTCCACTCCTTCATCCATCCAATTACCGACCTGCACAAGCCACTCTGCCGTTGAATCAATGATGGCTTGCAAGTACATGGATCCCTTAACTGCATCAGCTTGATGAGCAGAATCCGTATAACCATCCACGCCTGTTAAGAAGTTGTGTTTCCCGATAAAAGAACCAGGTGGACCGGCATTAATCCAAGCCCGCTGAGGATGCACCAGGCGATCCGTTGTCTGATTCCGCAGCAGATCCGGTGCGAGAGAAGCGATAAGTGAAGCTTCGAAACCTCCGGCATGCCCAGGAACCTTCCCCATCTCCTGAGCCCCAAGCTCTGCAAGAGCTGATCTGGACAAACTCCAGTAAGAGGAGGAGGCGGTCCAAATATCATGCTGTACGGCAAGATCTTGAGCTGCCTGATGCATCATGGATTCATTACCACCATGTGCGTTCAGAAAGATGATTTTGCGGAACCCGCCTTTTATCAGACTTTCACCTATTTCCTTCAGCATGAGGAAATAAGTTGTCGAAGTGAATGATAGCGTACCCCCGAAAGCCAAATGATGCTGCGAACACCCAATAACAAGCGTTGGGGCCAAGAGAAGCTTCGTAGACACGGCTGCCTTCCTGCTGGCCTCAAAAGCGATATGTTCGCCAATCAAACTGTCGGTAAATACCGGCAGATGAGGCCCATGCTGCTCCGTAGCGGCAAGTGGAACCACTACGGCATACCCCTCCTGGGCTTGCCGCTTTAACGTTTCGCGAGTTCCGTGCTGAAACAAGAGATCATTCATAGCGCAAATCCCCCGTCAATGGTAAGTAAAGCGCCTGTAATATAGGAGGCAGAATCAGATAGTAAAAAGGCAGCCAATTCCGAAACTTCATCAGGCGTACCCGAGCGCCCAAGCGGTGTCATTTTGGCAACCGCTTCTTTGAAGGAGGGCGGCAATGTGTGTAGTGCCTCTTCTGTCTTGATATCACCGGGGAGCAGAGCGTTAGCCCGAACACCTTTGTGGGCGTAGTCAGCAGCGATGACTCGGGTCATCTGATTGACGCCTGCTTTGGCAGCGCCATAGGCTAGACAAGTTGGTTTCACTTTATGGCTTAAGACAGAAGATGCATTAAGAATGACGCCTCCACCCGATTCAATCAGGAGCGGAAGAGCATATTTATTAATTAGAAACGTACTCGTCAAAGTTCCTAGAAGTACTTGATTCCATTCGTCTAAAGTGAGCTGCATAGCGGGTTTGGAGATCTGTGTATAGGCATTATGGTATATACCATCCAAGCGGCCCCATCGACTCTGAACACTTTCAAACGCAATGCTGACCTGCTTCTCATCTCGCGCATCGGATTGGATGTACAATAAGTCATTTGGGAGATAAGAAGCGATGGCCGGTTCGTTTAACCTTAGGTTTGCATCCTCGGGCGCAGCAAGATCAGTCGCTACAACTTTGGCGCCACGTTCCAGAAACATCCGAACGGCCGACAAACCCAATTTGCCCAGCGCGCCTGTCACTAGAATTACTTTTCCGCTTAACTGAGCCACAATGGTTCCCCCTATGCCTGTTCCATTAATAGACAAGCTGTCAACGCAGCTGACCAATGAAAATCTCTAACAACGTCCATCTTCTGGCGAATATTATACGTACCTGTCGGTGGACCTTTTCGATCGCATTCGGAAGGCGGTACGAGGTCCGCAGAATCAAAATACTCAAAAATAACGCCGTATTGTTCATAGTATTTTTGCACCATTTGGATACTTTGCTGAGCAAGTTGATCTGCTTCCGTACGTCTCCCCTGCTTCTTAAGGCCGGTATAGACAAGATAGTTCATATTCATCCATACAGGACCTCTCCACATGTCTGTGCTGTAGGTTTGTTCAGAGGCGGCTGTTGTTGGAATAGGGAATTTCGTTTGAAAATGACTAGCATCTTGTAGCATGGATACCAATCGTTCTGTTCGTTCTTGAGGCAAATGATCTAGCAGCAGGGGCAAAAATCCACTTACTGCCTTCACTCGAGAGAAGTTTCCGTCCATGTCTCGATCATAATAAAAGCCTTCGCTCTCATCCCAGAGCATATGCTGAATCTGATGGTTCAGATCAGCTGCTTTTTGCTGCCAACGCTGTGCTATTGCCGTCTCTCCGAGTTCATCCGCGATTAATCCGAGGTAATGAGCATCCTGAGCGGCGAAGACAGAGAAATCAACGGCATCCAATATCGCTGCACGATCAAACCGAGGAGAGTTATCCATCCCGGATTCTCCCGATCGGCAAAGCGGATTGCCTTCGATCATCCATTCCAGGAGTCCATTTCCATTGCGGTCGCGGTTCGTGATATCCCAATTTAAATATCGTTCCAATATAGGGAGCGCATAGCGTAAGTAATTGCTTTGCTTCGTATGCAGGTAGTTCTCCCAGACACCCCATGCCAGTAAGGGAGGCTGCGTCATGCTGGAACCTGTTCCGTCAACTTTGCAGGTATGAGGTATCATGCCATCTTCACGCTGCGTATCCAAGACGGATTTCAGGAATTCCCATGATAACTCAGGGTTCAACCTATTCATCGCAAACGAATGAAATACGGAGTCCCACAACCACATCGCTTGGTGAGGAACACGATCAGGCGTGGACCAGTGCTGGCGGATGACGCCTTCAGGAGCAAGTGTATTGACTTTCATTACGCTAAAACACTTATTAAGTAGTCGTTCTTTCAACGGGTCTTCGAGGCTGGGAACATGCTCATAAAATTGCAGCCTGGCTTCCATCACTTTCCAAGCATCGAAAGTCAATCCCTTCATCACCCGGCTGACTGCTTCATCGAGATGGCTGCCGTAAGCTAAGGCCCATCGTTCCTTGCCTCTTAACAGTACGATGACATCCCTTCCGTTTGCTGACTCCGTTACGACAAGGGCATCTTTGGTCCAAACTTTGCCCCCCTCATCTTCTTCAAAGCTTAAACGGATATCAATGGTCGAAGGAGCTAGCCCGATTAATGTATGCCAACTCTGATACACCGCTAGCAGCGGGCCTTCATCCATTTCGCTTAACAGGACATCTCCTGTGGCGATTCGGACCTCACCTGAATGGGGGACGGGAAATTGCAACCTTCTGCGCTTCGGTGTATGAAATAGCAAGCTAATCTCTTCAGCCCCCACCGTTGCTACGAATTGAGAATTTGAATCCGTTTGTCCGTCATATCCGGAGAAAGCAAACAGTGCTCCCTCTTTCCACAGATCTGGTAAATGCTTCTGAACATCCAGCGCCATCTTGCCCGTCAAATTTGCTCTCTCCTCTATGAACCCTTTTATTGACTTTATTATGGCTTATTTCAGATATCAGGTTCTATAGAAGAAATTGCGCTTTCATTACATGATTTTGCTCTTTTCTTCGTTTCGGTACGGATTCGTCTATGATATACTCAGAATCATCTAATAGATAAGGCGGGTGAGCAGATTTGGATGCTTTGAAGAAAATTGAACCCTTCGAAGGCAGACGTTTCCCTTTACGAATGACCGAAGTCATTAGCTGTTTTCACTTGGTTAGACCTCATTGGCATGAACACCTTGAGTTTATCCAGCTTATGGAAGGTGAAGCGCAGATTCATATCGATAATCGTTCCTTTGTCGTGCGTGCACCGGCTATTTTATTTATTAATAGCTGCAAGATTCATTCGATGCAGTCGCTGAACGGCAAGAGCAGTACCATCCACGGGATGATCTTCGATATGTCCTTGTTATCCGGCTCTTTTGAGCATTCCGAATTACAGCACCTATACGCCCGCTTCATTCAGACTGCTCCCATCCTGGAGCCCATTCTCCCCTCACATCCGTTATGGAACGAACTGACAACCCACTTTGAACTTGCCTACAAAGAGTACGCGGCACAAGAGATTGGCTGTGAGCTCATCATCAAATCTTCCCTGTATCGCATGATGATTCCTATGCTTCGCAGCTATCAGCAAGAGCTCTCTCTGTCGAAAGACTTGAACAAAAGCTTCGATCAATACAAGCGGCTCAAACCAGCCATTGATTTCATAGAGACTAGTTACGCTCAAAAGATTTATACCGACACTCTCGGCGGACTGGTCAATTTGAGCCCTTTTCACTTTACCCGTTTATTTAAAAAAGTTACGGGACTTTCCCCGATGAACTACATCAACCGCTATCGGGTAGAGATGGCCAAACGTTTATTGATCGAAAAAGACCTCACGATTACGCAAATTGCGGAGCGCACCGGTTTCTGTAATGTTAATTACTTTGACAAGGTATTTAAGGAAATGAACGGTTTCACGCCGCTGGAATTGAGAAAGCAGTTTACCGATGGTTAAGTAGCTTGATAATAATGTATCGAAGTCAGTTTCTTCGCCCCTTGCACGACCAGCTCCGTCATCTGGCTCCATGTTTCTTCCTTCCACCGCGTTGTCGGAATGGAAATACTCATCGCGGCTATCATTTCTTGATTCGCATTGAAGATGGGGGCGGCTGTACAACGGATGCCGTGTACCGCTTCCCCTTCGCTGAAAGCCACGCCATCCCGGCGAATTTCCTGGAGCTGCTCCAATAATTTCTCAAGATCGGAAATCGTCCGATCGGTCAAAAGGCCGAGTTCTTGCTCACTGTACAACTGCACGACATCGTCATCACGCATGGCACTTAAAAATAACTTTCCCATTGCTGTCGTGTGGAGCGGCAGCTTCATACCCAGATGCGAGACAAAACGGACATGGTGCGTGCTCTGTTTTTCAGCAATATACAAGATATTCCTATCGCTCCGAATCGCTAAATACACGGCTTCATTTACTTCCGCCACGATCTGCGCAGCAATATATTGAAACTCCGTCGTTAAGTTTGTCTGCTGTGCATATTTGGCACCGATTTGAAAGATTTTATAACCCAGATGAAACATTTTTCCGTTCTCATCCTTCTCCAAATAACCACGTTGGACCAGATTCTGCAAAATTTTAAATACACTGCTTGCTGGGAGCTCCAGACGGCGCGTGATATCCATTAAACTTAATTCACGTGTATCCACTTCCCCGAACAATTCAAATATATCCAGTACGCGGTCAGCCGATTTGACGGTTTGGCCCGATTTATCCGTTATACTCATTCCTGATCCACCCTTTTTGGAGAAAGTGCGATAACATCGATTTCGACCAAAATATCAAAATTCAAATCACAATAGATGGTCGTCCTAGCAGGATAAGGATAAGCAAAATAGCTTCCGTACACCTCGTTAAATGCTTCATAATGGGATCGTTCCTTTAAATAAACGTTCACTTTCACTACATCCTCTAATGCAGTGTTTGCTTCTTGTAAAATATGCCGAATGTTCTCCAGTGTCTGCAGGGTTTGGGCTTTCAAGTCTGTGCTTACGACTCGTCCGGTTGCAGGGTCCAGTCCGCCTTGACCGGATACGAACACGAAACCTCCCGCTTGGATCGCGGAAGAAAAAGGCTTGCCGCTTGCTCCATCAGTAGCAATGGGTTGTTTCAATTTGCACCACTCCTTCCATTGTTGTCGTTCCATAGAGCCCAGCATCTACCGGGTGTTTCTGTTCGGAAGCTCTCAATCGTTCCCGTATCCGCCATGGTGACATAACAAGTACGTCCATCTGCTCCGCCAAATGTTACATTGGTGCATAATTTGCCATTTAGCGTAATCTCTCTTACCAATTCCCCTTGCGGGGAAAGAACGGCAATCGTTCCCTTTCCGTATCGAGTAACGTACAAATTCCCTTTGATATCGCAGCGCATGCCATCCAGTCCAAAGTCGGCAAACTCATAAAATAATCGTTTGCTGCTGACATCATACCCGCCTATAAGATCGTATTGCCAAATCCGCCGCTGAACCGTTTCGTTCACGTACAAACTTCGTTCGTCATAACTGACCTCAATGCCATTCGTAGTTCCCATCCCAGCTTCCAACAGCTTAGATTTGCCGTTCTGATCAATACGCCAAAGCATCCCGTTGGATTGCTTCCAGTTCGGGTCACTTGCAAACCACACGCCATTTTTCGTGACGGCAAGGTCATTAGGCTGGTTCATCGCAGGCTGCTCGGCAAAAGTGTGGATTTGAAGGGTTTGCATGTCCACACGTAGAATTCGGTGTCCGGTGTAATCGGCGATGAACATATTTCCCTGGTGAAAGCGAATTGCATTCCCTGTAGCTCCTGCAGGAAGTTCAAGGAATATACTGCCACTCCCTTCTGGCGTTACTTTCCCGATCGTATGTCTTCTGGCATAGTTCACCGCATACACATTCCCCTGTTGATCACAGGCCGGCCCTTCAATCCCTGAGGTAAACAAGTGGGGTTCCGTTAAAGTCTGGCTCACATACAACATTTGCTTCCGCCTCCTCCTGTGCCCACTCTGCTTAGCTACGATGAGCAGCGATTCGTTGTGCAACCTTTTCTACAGCAGCCAGTGTTTCCTGAACTTCCTTCTCCCCATGTGCGGTGGACACATACCAAAGTCCATTCGGACGGACGAGGATGCCCTCATGCAGCATTTCTTCGGCAAATCGTGTGTATAGCTGTGAATCTCGAAGGTTGAACGTATCGAAATCTGACACCTCTGAGCGATCGATAAACATGAGATGAAATACAGGACCCTGTTGATTCACAACCGCTTGGAGTCCGTTCGTTCTGAGAATCGAACGAATTCCCTCTGTCAATTGCGTAGCTGTATGTTCCATGCCCTTGAAGGCCTGCCCATCCGATTTGGACAACTCTTGGATCACAGCTAATCCCGCGGCTGTAGCCAGGCCATTTCCGTTTAATGTCCCGAGATGCATAACCTTTCCTTCCTCAATGAGGCGCATGATGTCTCTCTTACCGGCTACCGCGCTTAAGGGAATCCCTCCTGCCATCGCTTTGCCGATCGTCACAAGATCTGGAACAATGCCGAAACGCTCGTGAGCACCGCCTAGACCTAGTCGAAATCCGGTAATCACTTCATCCCAAATTAATACGATGCCAAATTTTGCAGTTAACTCCCTCATTTTCTCCATATACCCCGGTTTAGGAGCAATACAACCGGAATTACACATAACCGGCTCTGTGATAACCGCCGAAATCTCATGCTGATGCTTCGTTAAAGTTGCCTCCAACGCTTCAGAATCGTTCCATGGCAGCAAAATGAGATCCTGCAGGCTATTTAGGCTTTGCCCCGCAGTTCCCTGGATAATTTCTGATCCAGCCGCTTCTGTATGTCCAGATGAGGAAAAATCCGGGCTTGGGAAGGACGTGAAAATCGCATCCGACCACCCATGATAATGGCCATAAAAGCGGACCGTTTTGGTCTTGCCCGTGTAGGCGCGCGCCAGCCGCAGAGCCAACATCACCGCTTCGGTCCCCGATCCGCTGAACGCCACTTGGTCCGCACAGGGCAGTATTTCGGTTAAGCGCTGGCCCAAGCGGATTTCGCCCTCGTGCTGCAAACCGTATGTACTTCCTTTTAGCATAGCCTCATACAATTGTTCGTTAAATGCAGGATGAGCATGACCTAGAATCAATGGCCCATACGCCAACATATAGTCGATATATTCATGATGGTCCACATCCAAAATTCTTGCGCCATAGGCCTTTTGCACATACAAAGGCGTCGGTTTCATAGATGCTCGAAGACTGCTTGCCACACCTCCCGCCACATAAGCTTTTGCTTCTTGCAATCTCTCTATGGATTGTAAGTATCGGTTCATTGGGAATGCTCCTTTTCAAGGAATTGAAATGGAAAGACGGATCGTGGAACATGATGGTAGGTTAGACGATGAAGTGAGGGGGTACAACATCCTGGGGTATCTACTTCGATGACTTGCTTGGCGATAGGACCAAATGCGCTAATCCAGGCGACGGCTGATTTAACCACGATGAGATGAAAATCTTTCGGGTTCAAGCCTATGGATTCGACATGTCCAATATCCCATGGGGGGACTCGTTCTTCTGTAAGAACAATTGTAACCTGATTAGCTTCAATGACAGCAGTTTTCCCCATAAAAGCCACGGTGCCCTTCATATATGGCCCTCTATGCGTATACTTACCATCGAAAAGCAGCTTGATTTTTCCTTCAATTTCAACCGGATTACCATGCAAGCTATCGCTTTTTCCACCTATAGCGCATGAAATTTCATTGCCCACTCCTCGCTCACATGCCATGGAAACAGCTTCGCGATCACGAATAACGATCAAACTCTGAAGTGGAAGCTTTAATAGCTCAGGCAACAAATGCGTCCCATCGGCTGGAGCTCCTCCGCCTACATTATCCGAGGCTTCTACAAGAAGGATGGGTCCTTCTTTGGCATCCATGGCTAGCCTGATCGCTTGTTCAGCCTCAACTTGTTGGACGAGAAATTCATCTCGGTGTAACCAAGCAAGATTAGCCAACTTCTTCGCATAATGTTGTGCCAATGCTTCATCCCGATTGGTTGTTACTGCAAACGCCATTCCTGCAAAAGGCACATCACTATAAGGAAATCCACCACAGACAGTCACGTTAAGAACGTCGGGATCTTTCTCCATATCAAAGGCTTCTTCCATGATGGCCTTCATAATCCCTTTTGTCGTTATCATTTTTTGCGGTGCAACGAGCATGTTCGATCTGGCAATGGCCATGACAGGCTTAATGTCGCCGCGAATCTGACGAATCAAGAGATGCAGCGCTTCTTCTCCACGCTCGTAGGCGTCAATATGCGGATAAGTATCATAACCGACGAGCAAGTCGCATAATTGAGACATCTTTTCGCCCAAATTGGCATGAAGGTCTACCGTAACCGCTATAGGAATTTGCTCACCTATCACACTACGGGTAGCCTCCAATATGGCCGTTTCCATGTCGAAACATGGTTCGGAAACCATAGCCCCATGAAGAATAACGACCATTCCATCAAGATCAGATGCAATTGAGCGTGTTAACTGTTCTAGAAGCAGCCCGGCTGCTTCTTCCGACACGATGCCACTTGGCGTCGCAGACGTGTAAAGCCCCGGTAAAAGGGTAACTTTCTCTTCTGCCGATGCAGCGATAATGCCTCCCATTGTCGTTCGGGTTTGCTCAAATAAGTCGAAGAAAGCATCCCTCCCAAGCGTGAAACAATGTTGAAAATCATTCCAATGCGTCTGTACAGGAGCGAAAGTGTTCGTTTCATGGTAAACACCGACGACTCCAATGCGTAGCTGGCTTGACATGCAAATGTTCACCACCTAACAAATAATGGAATAAAATTGAGATATTCTGGAAATAGTGTAGCATACGAATTTTATTTATATCAAGAAAAATATTTTACATCCAGAAAATTAGTTCCAGGGTAAAATTACCAATCTTTTTTGCAAAAAAAGCATGCATAATAGTTCCTCTCCCTCCGCATGATAGGAGTACACCAAAAAAAGGAGTGATTTTTTCCATGGCAAACAATAGTACATTAGTGGTTCCTCAAGCGAAAGCAGCTTTAAATCAAATGAAGTATGAAGTAGCTCAACAACTGGGAATTCCTCTATCACCAGATGGTTACAATGGGAATCTCGCGACTCGCGACGCAGGCTCTATTGGTGGCAGCATCACAAAAAGATTGGTACAAATGGCTGAACAACAACTGCAAGGTTTCCAACGTTAATATCGCAACTTAAGCAGCAAACACAAAAAAGACTCCACTCACCTTTCCTCCTCCTGGTGAATGAAGTCTTTTTTTCTATTTATGTACGATCCGTTTATCCGGATACACGACTCACAATTTTCAGAACCGCATCTCTTGTCAGTTTATTGCCACCAACCGCGATAAGGTTAACTGTAGCATGTGCGAGCGCTAAGGGCACTTTGCAAAATTTCAATGCCGGACCTTCCTTAAGGTCTGCGATATAAGAGTCGGCAAGTTGTAAATTGCGACGCGTGTACTGTTGCATTTCCTTGAATCCCCAACCGTCTGGAAAAAAGTCCACACCGCGTTTCAGATCCTCTCCACGATTTCGAAGAATATTTACCGCTTGCAGTCCTCTTCCGAAGCCAATCGCCTTCGTTCGATCAGACTGTGTCCCGTCATGCCACAGCCATAGTTCGGATAGCATTTCACCGACCATGCCGGCAACGCTGTACGTATAGCGATCCAAATCCTCTTCCGTATGGATATTCCATCCGCTTTTAACCCAATCGGCCATATCTAAAGACATCTTCGCGATGTATTGAAATACAATAGGTGCTCCGGAAGTTGGACATAGCTGCGCCCACTCATCTAGCTGCATAGTAACGGCAGGCAGTACCGCCTTATGCGGTGACAGTAATTCTTGTATCTCCCCCATCGGGTTAGGAGATTGGAATGCTTGATGTACTCCGACTAGTAATTCAATTTTCAAAGAGTCTGCGAGCTCATCATGATCTTCGATTTCGTCTATAGCCCGCATACATAGATAGGCTGATGTGACAGCCTCTTTCAAGCCTAATTCCAAACTATTTATAGGTATATAAAAAGTACGGCTTGTTTCCTTCAACATGGTCATTGCATCATTCAGGACGACGTTATTAATGAAATTCTCCCTCCAAGTAATCGTTTAGCATATAACTTCTAGATAGCTAGTTATCATGATAACACACGTTGTCATTGTCAATCCAAATTTTATGATCATTTCTCTACGAAGCTCCCCGTCAGCCTCCCGTTATGTTTCAGAGGAAATCCTCATACATTGAGTAATAACTGCCACTAGAGAGGAGTCCTTCCATGTACGGGTATCCCATTGACAAGACAGCATCTCCTTCGTATTCAAAACACTCATCTACCATCGAAGTCCTAGGTGAGGGTACTGTGACCGCAACACCCAACCGGGCCGTGGTTGATCTTGGCGTTGTGACGGATGGTCCTAACTTGCAGGCCATTCAGGCTGAAAACGCCAAAGCCATATCCAACATCATTCAATCCGTGATGAGTCTAAACATCCCCCGAGAAAAGATACAAACGCAAGATTATCGTATCGAAATCGTTTATGATTATGTGGACGGGAAACAAATCTTTCGAGGTTATAAGATCACCCATCTGCTACGAATTACCACGGATCATGTAGATCAGACAGGAAAACTTGTTGATACAGCCGTTGCGAATGGTGCGAATCAAGTCACGAGCATTCAGTTTACTATAGCACATCCAGAATTTTATGAGAATCAAGCTTTATCGGTAGCTATTCAACATGCACGTCAAAAAGCTTATACCATCGCAAATACACTAGGTGTGACACTTGGTGCAATCCCTTCTCAAGTCCAAGAATCTCCGCGGCCGGCAGGGCCAATACCTTACATGGCTACTGCCAAGTTTGCTGCAAGTGCGGTTGAAACCCCTATTGAACCTGGACAATTAACGATCAAAGCCGCGGTACGCGTGTGGTTTCATTTTGCTTAATTCATTTAGCAGGTTCGTAATGGACATGAACTTCAAAAACTTCGGACGTCTTCTTTAACTCATTTTCCACTTTTGTTGCAATATCATGTGCCTTTTGAAATTCCAAATCTGCTTTTATCGAAAGAACAACATCAACAACCGCATTGCTCCCGTAATTTCTAGCGCGGAGGTCCTTCACACTTTCGACCCCTTCCACCTGAAGCACGGTATCTTTAAAAGCTTGAATAGCGGCTTCATCGAAACCATCTGATAAATGATGTGAGGCTTCACGGAATATGTCCCATGCTGTTTTACATATAATAAATCCAACCAATACCGCGGTCAAAGGGTCAAGCCACGGCAAACGGAATTGGGAACCAATGATGCCGATTACAGTCCCGATACTTACAAATGCATCGGATAAATTATCTTTCGCTGCCGCCATGACGGCTTGACTTTTAATTTTTTGGGCAAGATTTTTATTATAACGATACACAACATACATAACAACCGCACAGAAAATCCCCGTCCACACCGATGTGAGGTCCGGAGCTTGCTCTTTCGCTTGAAAAATGGATTTGACAGCGGTGATAAATACATCCAGTCCGACTGCCATCATGATGAATGACGCGACTAATGAGGCAATCGTCTCTGATTTCCAGTGTCCATACGGATGGTTTTCGTCCGCCGGTTTTTGAGCTAATTTTAATCCGATCAATACCGCTATTGATGCTACAATATCTGTCGCATTATTTAATCCATCCGCTTTTAAAGCTTCGGAACCTGAAAAATGTCCAACAACTAGCTTCAAGGCGGAAAGGCATATGTAGGCAACAATGCTGATGATAGCCCCACGCTCTCCCATTTTTAAGTTTTCATATCTCATCTCTTGTTCCATAGCCCCTGTACTCCCCTCGGCTTTTCGATGCGCTAGCTAATCATATCAACCGAAGTTTGTGTGGGTCTAGAGAAACGTTTTTTCATATGGGTGAAAAAATAGGTAGGGGTAAAGAAAGTTGCCTCATACAAAAAGATTAGGCTTATAGCAATCTATTATGGGTTTTGATCATTTTCATATATTGCTTATAATGAAAATTCGATAGATAATTAATTTCATATATTGTTATTGTTAATGCTCCAAGGGCTGGGAGGACAAGCTATGCATAAAGAAGATCAAGTCATCATGAGGTTCAGGGACTTATTCAATAAGATGGTCTGGCTGAATAAATCAAAGATGGAAGTTAGTCTTAAGGGGTATACATCTACTGAGGTGCATTGCCTCGAATACATTGGCAGAAATGAAGATTCCAACGTGACCAAGCTTGCGGAATCCTTTTATATGACTAGCGGTGCCATAAGTAAACTAACGAAGAAACTCATAAAAAAGGGCCTTATCGAAAGCTATCAGAAGCAGGAAAATAAGAAAGAAATCTATTTCAGGCTTACTGAGCAAGGCAAAGCAATTGATAAAGTCCACGAGGAGCTCCACAAGGAATTTAAAGAGCGGGATAAAGCCGTATTTGAACACGTAACCGATGAACAATTTGACAGTATGCTTAAATTCATAGAAACCTATAGTAGGCATTTGGATGCAGAGATTAAGAAAAAAGGTGTGTATGATAAGTCGGAATAAAGTTGAATCCTAAAAGCATAAGCAGCTGGACTCTCTGAAGAGTTGGCTGCTTTTTTATTGCTCTCATTTTGTTGACAAGGAAGCAAAATCGTGATAATTTTGTTTCCTAGGAAGCAAAAAAAACCAATATTGAAAGGAGACTTCATGTGTCTTCAATTCCATCACACAATGAACAGAACATAGAGCAAACCATAGATAAAAAGGCTTTACTATTCGGCTTAATGTCTGTGTTTCTTTGCGGAATAGGCTTCAGTATCATAGCACCTGTCGTCCCATTCCTAGTGCAGCCCTATACAAATAGTCCAAGCGAACAAGCCATAGCTGTTACCCTGATGACTTCTGTTTACGCAGTCTGCGTGTTTTTTGCGGCTCCCGTACTTGGAGCGCTTAGCGACAGATATGGCCGTCGTCCCTTGCTCTTACTATGCCTCACAGGTTCCGCGATCGGGTACTTCGTCTTTGGCTTAGGAGGTGCCCTATGGATACTATTTGTCGGGCGCATCATTGAAGGTATTACCGGCGGAAGCATAAGCACGATTTTCGCATATTTTGCAGACATCATTCCGCCGCAACAAAGAACCAAATACTTCGGATGGGTTAGTGCAGTTGTAGGTGTTGGTACGGTCATTGGCCCAACGCTAGGCGGTTTACTTGCCAAGTTTGGATATGCTGCGCCCATGTATTTTGGAGCTATTATCACCTTATTGAATGTTGGTTTTGGATTGCTATATATGCCTGAGAGCCTTGACAAGAAAAATAGGCTGAAAGAGATCACCTTTGCAAGATTGAATCCATTTTCACAACTCGCAAACCTACTTTCCATGAAAAGTTTAAAAAGGCTGCTTATTTCAGCATTCTTACTGTGGATTCCCAACGGATCTTTACAGGCCGTTTTCTCTCAATTTACCATGGATACTTTCAGTTGGAAGCCTGCAGTAATCGGACTTATGTTCTCAATCATCGGATTCCAAGATATCCTTTCACAAAGTTTAATAATGCCGAAGCTTCTGATAAAACTTAAGGATGCACAAATAGCCATTCTTGGGATGGTTTCGGAAATAATGGGCTACACCTTTATTGCATTATCGGCATTGTTCACTTACTATCCTCTTTTTATCGCTGGAATGTTTATATTCGGTTTCGGAGATTCGATTTTTGGACCATCGTTCAACGGCATGCTCTCCAAATCTGTCGATGCTAGTGAACAAGGAAGGATTCAAGGTGGCAGCCAGTCTATTCAAGCATTAGCGCGAATGATTGGACCTGTTATCGGAGGACAAATCTACGTCTCATTTGGCCATGCGGCACCTGCTTTTATGGGGATGATTCTGATAGCTGCGGCGATATTTGTTTTGTATAGGAGGACTGCACCTGGTAATTAAACATTCAAATGGTAAAATCAATTTACGGATTTCATTGTCAACAATTCTTGTTTGCGTTGAGGAGAATGAAACGTGACCTCCATCATCGGTTAATATAAAGGAATTGGCAATCGGCTCATTGGTAAAGATAACAAACAGATAGTAGGTCGGATCGCCTACTTTGCTCTGGGTATAATAATCCTCCGTTACTTTTCCACTTTCCAATAACTGAATAAACTGTTCTTTCTCGCTATCATTTAGGGTTTTGTAGGGCTTTACTTCATCAAAATGATAGAGCTCTACTCGCTCGATTTTTTCTTTAGGGAGATCTTCATAGTTTCGCCTCAACGTTCTTGCAAAGTCATCCCCCGCATATAGACGGTATCCACTAATCCGTTTCTCATCTTTCGCAGCTATTAATTGATATGATTCAAAGCCTTTGACTTTGTACAATTTTGTTCCAATTTCTAAAAAGGCAGCATCTCCTGCTTTTGTCTGATATTGGGGATTAGTAACAACATCCCCCACTTTAAAATGAACTTCACCAACCACCTCATTGGTGATATCATTTGTGTCTTTTATCACACCTTCAAACAATCCAGCATACGAATTTCCAGATAATTTAACAAAATCAACCCAATCGATCACAGCGTTCCCATGAATGTAATTACTGTTAACCCACGAACATCCACTTGTAAAGACAACGAATAAGGCCCATATACCAATCCAAATTCTCACAATCAACCCCCCTTTCTTTTATAGACGTTCTCCTTCAGAAAATTGTTACTTCGATTATTGACATTCATCCAAATATAGGCATATGATTCGTTTATACTTATTAGTCTTGTACATCCTATAGGAGGCATCCATCCATGAGTGATTTTTCAACAATTGTTAAAGAGCGTAGGTCTGCCAATAAATTCATCCCGAATATTGAAATTCCTAATGAAGATTTGACTGATATCCTGAATACGGTGAAATTTGCCCCATCTGCTTTTAACCTGCAACATGCCCACTACATCATTGTAAAAGATCCGGCTATAAAAGAGGAAGTTTACCAAGCGGCTTATAGACAATATAAAGTTCAAACGGCTTCGGCGGTTATTCTCGTATTAGGTAACCTTGATGCTTATAAAGACGCTGCCAGATTGAATGAGGGATTACTGCAACTTGGGGTGATCAGCAAACAGGAATATGATATGACCGTGGAAGATGTTACGAATTTTTATGAAAATCGAGGCGACGGCTTTAAGCGCGACGAGGCGATCCGAAATGCTAGCCTCTCGGCTCAGCTCTTCATGCTGGCTGCTAAAGAGAAGGGCTGGGATACTTGCCCGATGATCGGATTTGATCCGGAAATGATGCGTCAAATCCTGCATATACCAGACAATTATGTTCCCGCCCTGCTCCTCACGATAGGGAAAGAAGATTTAGAAAAACGCAGACCGCGTGGCTACCGCAAACCGGTTGGAGAATTCACAAGTTTTGATCGCTTCTAGAATGGTACAAGCAAGCTACTAAAAAAATCCCGGCGAGATAGATCTCGCCGGGATTTTTGCGCTAACGGACTGTAATGACCCTATTCGCTGCTTTTGAGTCAGGAATTGCAGCTAACGGACCCACGTGCCTCTAATGGCCAAGAAGTTACGGAAATCAGCATCATATTCAATAGATAACGGCACCTCAGTCCGTTAGCTTCTTAAATTTAGCCAAATTGGCAGAATAACGGCTACTAGGTCCGTTACAGGGGCCGGGTTGATTGAGCAGCTCGTGGTATCCGTTAGGCCTACAAGCATAAGACGCCAAAACGCGATTACGGTGATAAAGGCCCTACCTCCGCTACAGATAACGGATGATTGACAAATACGGAGCCTCCGGATTGCTCATCCGCTCCGACATCTGCGGTCAAACGTGTTTCACCGTCCATGTCCTCCGTGACAAATGGATAACTGCCCACGGCAGCATTGATTGCCGGACTGGTAGACGAAAGTTTTTGCAAACCATTGACAGTTGTGAATAACGGATTAATCGAACGAATCTGCGCTGCTGTGCGAGAGCCGTTATTGGTTAACGTGCCGCCAAACCCGATATTACCTTGGAAAGTGGTGTTACTGGTTACATTTTCCTGGTAAAGGGTACCGGTTGTGTTCTTCACGATGTTGTTGGCTATTGTGCTGTCTTGCGGAGCGTAAGTTTTGCCCGCATTCCCGATAACGATGCCCGTGGTACTATTCACGATCGTGTTGTTGATAATCTGTGCTCGGTACACTTTCCATTGCGCTCTCAAATCGTCATCGGACGGATTAGCCGGATACCCCCCGGTACCGCCGTCATAATTGCCGCTATCTACGAAGATTGCTGCCTCTGTCAGGTTCTCCATGTAGTTATTATAGATTTTATGATCGTTCCCATAAATACGAATTCCCGCTTCTTCAGACTCAACCCCGTCGCCAAGAAAGAAATTTCCATAAAACGAGTTGTTATGCCCGTGTCTGGAAGTCAGACCTCCTTTTGACGTTTTAAAAGTGTTGTAACGCACCGTATTGCTGCTGCTTTTGACAGAAACGATTTCAGGCTCTCCGTCGCAGTTTTCGAACAAATTGTACTGAATCGTATTATAACCGTTGGACAAGGAAATGCCGGACAGGCCGAGTCTGATCGTTTCTTTGCCGTTATCCACCCATGGTCCAATACCATGAAAATAATTGTATTCAATCACATCATACTGAGAGATATGCCCGTTGTTGTCCCCTTGATAAGCGATGAGCGGTTCCGTATCGCTTTTTGGCCCGAAATCGTTGTGATCAATCCGGTTATGATGGCTGTTGACGCCGCTGACTTGCAGCCAGATTAAACCTGTGCCCGTTGGCTGCAAGGCAAAACTATTACGAGTAACTCGAATGTTATTAGAGCCATCTAACAGGAGCCCTGTTTTACCCAAGTTCGCAAACTTTAGCCCTTCAACGATGACATTTGAACTATTTTTTATTTGCAGTGCGGCGCCTCCGGATATGACGGCCTGACCTTGATTAGCTGCCTTAATCCGGATTGGGCTGGACGCTGTGCCGTTTTTACCATTGAGAACGAATTCACTCGTTTGTGAGTAATTACCGTTTGCCAAAATGATGGTGGAACCGGGAACCGCAGCATTTAGCGCTAGCGCAAATTCACTAGCTGTCGATACAGGCACGTAGCCATAAACTTCGACTTCGGTATAGCTATTCCAGGCATTGACGGAGTTGCCGTGACCGACAATTCGTACATACCGGCTTAAGGCGGCATCTGTAAAATCAAAGGTTTGCAGTCCAGCGTTCAGGCTGCTCGTTACGTTCGCCTGGATCGTTGTGTAGGCAATGCCATCTTGGGACGTTTGTATGTCAAAAGTGGACGTTCGCGTATCGCCATTCAAGAAGGCCATTTTCAAATAAGCAACGGTTGATTTCGTTCCCAAATCAATTCGGATCCATTGTCCATCGCCATTCGCTGACCAGCGGGTCGTCAGGTTGCCATCTGCCACATTTGCCGCAACATTCCCGTCATCCGAACTAGCAGACAGAGCTGAGCCTGGGACTGAAAGTTTGGTGCTGAGAGAAGGAGCGCTTGAGGAATCTCCGTAAATCTCCACTTCGGTATAGCTGTTCCAGGCATTAACCGAGTTGCCGTGACCAACAATACGGACATAACGGACGGGGTATGCATCTGGAAAATCAAATGTTTGCAAAGCTGCACTTAAGCTGCTCGTCACATTCGCCTGAATGGTTGTAAAACTGATATTGTCAGCCGATGTCTGGATATCGAAGGTGGACGTTCTTGTGTCACCGTTTAAAAAAGCAATCTTAAGGAATGCGACTCTCATATCGGCATCCAGTTTAAACTGAATCCACTGCCCATCCCCACTTGCTGACCAGCGAGTTGCCAAATTGCCATCCACGACATTAGCGGGAACGTTGCCATCATCAGCGCTTGCCGTGACATTCGACGATGAAATCGTCAATTTCGTGTCTATGGCGAAACCGGCTTGAGGTACCATCATGAACAATAAACTGGATATCAGGAGTACAGTCCATAGAAAACGGCCTACTTTCATTAACACACACCCTCTCCAAATTCATAATTAAAACGCTTACATTATTAAGTTGAGTGCGCACTCAATGTCAATCTTACCCTCCAATCCTGGCCATGATAATCATCACTTTCTCAAATCCATCATTAAAATCACAACTGCTCATCCTCAATTTCCAAAAAAGACCTTTATTTTCAAAAAAAAACACCAGCAAACGCGGATGCTATCCACTTTTACTAGTGTTCTATACTCGGGCGATTAACGCTCTACTCACAATCGGCCAGAGTGAAAGCCGTAAAGTCTCCACGGCTTATGTCCTCCAAAATAACGCGATACCTTGTCGGTTCCTTGGACAGGCTGCACACGCAGATCGGGTACTGCTTCGCCAATAAAAAGAATAACTTCTTCATCTTCATGCAAATCCAGTGCTATTTCATCGTCGATAAACGATTCACCAGACACTCGAACATTGTTGTCATTCCCAATAATGTTCCAGCGTACAAGCCCCTTCCACCCCGTCTTGACCAAACATGGCTCTCCTGCCAAACTTTTTACTCGGATCCACTGGGTGACGCCCTCTTTGCGTACAGCGCTGACCAGGAAGGCTCCTTCTGCTCGCAAATCATGGAACGCCAGCTCCGTCCAAGCTTCCGGCACCGCCGGAAGCACACGCAGCTTGCCGCCCCAGCTCTGAAGCAGCATATCGTGTATCGACTCGGCGCCAGCCAGCGGTGTTTCGATCACCGGTCCTGCTTCCTTATACATGGTATTCGGCTTGATGATGAGCAAAAGCGATTGCAGCAATCGCCATGCCTCATCCCCCCAACCAAGAACAGCGGCAATTGAAGCCGCCCCAGTCATACTGAATCCCCGCAGATCTCCTTCTTTGCTCAGCCAATGACGCAAAGAAGTGGCGATTAATTCGTACTCCTCTTGCGTATCACCGCTAACGAGATGCAGCGGAAAAATCGCCAGCAAGTGGCTGAAATGTCGATGCCCATAAGCAAGCGGCATGTCTTGCCCAACCATAAAACCTGTCTCATCGACGGGCAGCGGAACCAGCTTCTTCAGAATATCTTCCCATTCCTGGATCAATGGATCCTTCATCGCCAGCTTTTGACTAATATGAAGCAATGTCTCGCATCCCCAGCGGAGCAAGGATACATCATAATGGCAATCCCGCACGGTGGTGCGCATGAATGAGCCGTATTCCGGTGAAATTGTCGGAGGCAAATGAAGGAAACCGTCTGTCCCCTCCTCTAACAAATGCCGATAATAGTTCACGCTGCGTTTTAAAATCGGGAATAAGACTTCTCCCAGCATCTTTTCATCCATGGCATATCGGTAATGCCGCCAAATACTATGACTAATCCAAGTCAAGTTTCCGACCTCATCCTCGACTTGAGCCCTCAAATCAAAACTGCAGCTGCGCCCTAATCCAGCCGAATCATGCCGGCAATCTTCCGGAACATTCAGAATCAAATTGTCCCAGTTGTCCGTTAATGAACGAACCAGCGATTCTCCCATATGCAAACGATTGGCTGTATAAACCGGCGAGTAACTCATCTGCACGTTCATATTGAACCAAACACCTGGCCATGGTGTGGATGTGAGCCATGGCCCTTGATTATCGATCAATGGCTTATCCGGTCTGGTTGCCGATGCCAATTTGTACATTTGAATCCAGTAAAAGCTTTCCAGACGACCATCCGGCAGTGAAACGAAGCTTTGACGATAATACTGGTGCCACCAAGCACGGTGGGCCTGCACCCACTCTTCAAAATTGGCTGCTGATGCCTGCGCCACAGCCTCTACCGCTTCGGCAACCGCTGATTCATTGTGCCCATTGGCTACGGAAAGCCAACAGATGCGGCGATTCGGAGTAATCTGTACATCCTTCCAAGCGGTCACGCAGCCATCTTCACCCGAATAGCGCTGGGTGCACACATGGATTCCGTCCGCTACTTCCGTGTGTTCCACTTCCGTCGAAGGTATATATTGATTTAAATTCACGCCGTCTGCATTTTTCAGTATAGGGTCAACTTCCGGATAGGCATACCAAGCACATCGGGCGGCGCTTTCCCCGGGTGTTGTCTCAATCTCTACAGCTATCACCGGATAGAGACTATGTACAAGCGAGCGAAGTTTAACCTCTCCGCTCGTTGTCGTAAGCGTAGCTAGTAATTCAGCATTCCACAAGCTAACCCGCATATGTGTCGGATGATAGATTCTTCCTGCCAATTCCAGATCCAGCTCGCCGAGCGGAACACGAGGAGGAAACCCCGGTTTGTCCACCCGATTTGCCGTCACATCCGTACGGCCGGTAACCATGCGGAGCACATGCCGTTTGCTGGCATGTTCCTCGCCATAAACCATCGTACCCAGTAATCCGTTGCCAAGGAATGCCCCTTCATCCCAGCTAACCGGCTTTACTACCCATTCCATATCGTTGGCTGACATGAAACGCTCCCAATCTACCTCCATGTGAATCGCCGAGCCCTTGCTTTCTTTCACGCCAAGTCTCCTCCTTTATCCCTTGATGGCACCAATAAGAGCACCTTTGACGAAATATTTCTGCAAAAATGGATAAACGAACAAAATCGGAACTGTCGCAACGATAATCGTTGCATACTTCAACGTAGCGGCAAGCATTGCCGCATCCCCGTCTGAAGCGCCTGTGTTCGCATTGGCTTCCCCTTGCAGCAGGATTTCCCTGAGCACTAATTGCAGCGGGTAGAGCGAACGCTCCTGCAGAAAAATCATCGCATTGAACCAGGAGTTCCAATGACTCACACCGTAATACAGCAGCATCACGGCAATCACGGGCATCGAAAGCGGCAGAACGATTCGGAATAAAATGACGAAATCATTCGCTCCGTCCATTTTGGCCGACTCCTCCAGCGCATCGGGTATAGCTTCGAATGCGGTCTTCATCAGAATCAAGTTGAACGTATTAATAGCCTGTGGAATGATAAGCGCCCACAGGGAATCAACAAGTCCCACTCCCTTGACCGTCAAGTAGAGCGGAATCAACCCTCCGCTAAAGAACATGGTGAAGATGATGAATAACATCAGCGGCTTGCGGTATTGCAAGCTCTTGCGCGAAAGAGCGTAAGCTCCGAATGAGGTCAGAGTAATATTAAGCGCCAAGCCCATCAGTACGACAAATAATGTATTTCCATAGCCTTTTAAGATCATCGGATTGCGGAAGACATTCGTATAGGCATCAAGCGAGAAACCAATGGGACGCCATAAGATGCCTTTGTGCCCCATCAGGCTTCCGGCGTCACTGACGGAAGCAAACGCCACATAAAGCAGCGGATATACAGTAAGGATCATTAGCAAGAGCAGCAGCACCGTATTGATATAATCGAAACATTTCTCAGAGAAGCTCGCTTTGTTCAGCATGATGATCTCTCTCTCCTTTTTACCACAAGCTCGTATCGTTAAATTTGCGGCTTAACCAGTTGGATGAAATGAGCAGGACAAAATTGATGACCGAGTTAAACAAGCCCACCGCTGAACTGAAGCTGTAATTGAAATCTTGCAGACCAACGCGATAGACATACGAGGAAATCACGTCAGCTGTTTCATAAGTACCCGGATTATACAGCAAAATGATTTTCTCAAACCCGACATTCATCATACGGCCGATATCGAGGATAAGCAGAATAATGATCGTTGGCATAAGTCCCGGTAAGGTGACATGCGTCATTTGCTTCCAGCGTCCAGCGCCGTCGATTTTGGCTGCTTCGTACTGCTCTTGGTCGATCCCGGTTAAAGCGGCTAAGAAAATGATTGTCCCCCAACCGATATTTTGCCAGATGCCTGACGATACATACACCGTACGGAACAAGCTGGGTTCGAGCAAAAAGGTCACGCGCTCTCCGCCGAAGAAAGCGACAATATCGTTGATCACCCCTTCACTCGAAGTGAAGTCTTTGAGAATCCCGCAAATGACAATTAATGAAATAAAATGAGGCATGTACGTTATCGTTTGCACAGTTCTTTTAAACAAAGCATGTTTTAATTCATTCAACAAAAGTGCCAGGACAATTGGAGCCGGGAATCCGAATAACAACTGATAGAAGCTGATCAGAACCGTATTCTTGATCGTTCTCCAGAAATAAGGGCCCGTAAAGAATTCACGGAAATGCTCGAATCCGACCCAATCGCTGCCCCAAATGCCAAGTCTCGGGGAGAAATCCTTAAATGCGATCATGGCACCATACATGGGTGCATAGTGGAATACAATATAGTAAAGCAGAACAGGGAGCAGCATCACATAAAGCAGTTTGTTTTTACGAATATCCAGAAAAATGCCGAAGTTCAATTTCCTTTTTTCTCCAAGGGTTGTCATCGGTTTGGTTTTGGAAATCATGGTGTTCATAGCATCACCCTCTCCATCCTTGGCGCTGCTAGGCCGAAGGACGGAACGCAATGTCCCTTCCTCCGCCAGCATGGCCGCAGACTAATTATCGCTTATTGTATCGATCCAGAGCGCCTTGATAGATTTGGGTGACCTTGTCGATTCCCATCTCTTTGATCCGCTTCACATAATGATCGAATTTGTCGATCGGCTCTTTGCCCATTACAAATTTGACGAACATCTCTTCTTTGTAACTCGTAATCGCCGTGTTTAATTTGGCCAGTTCTTTACTTTCCTCCGCTGTCGGCGTCAAGAAGAGCGGCATCACGTGCTTGACAGCGTCCGTTTGTTCCCAAATTTTGATCGCTTCATCTTGTTCTTTGAACGTATTGAAACTTTTCCGGCTATCGCCCAGGAATGGACCGTTCGGCTTCGTGTACTGGGAAACCATTTGCTGCAAGTTATATTTCGGATCTTTCGTGATTTTTTCAGAAAATTTAGGGACGCCGTTATCCATGGTGTAGCTTTCGCCTTCAATACCGAAATTGAAGAGCATGCTGCCTTTTGAGCTATAGGCGTAATCCATCCATTTGACGGCAAGTTCCGCATGTTTGGAATCCCCGGAAACCGCCTTGCTTGCAGCAGGATTATATTTGAAGTCACGTTGGCCGATGAAAGCGCGCTCACCTTTATTCAACGTAGGATATGGAGCGGCAACGAGCTGGAATTTCGGATTTTTCTTCTTACCGGTATCCATCCATCTGCCCATACCTCCGCTTAATAAGCCGACTGTTGCACCAGACGCATCACTCATCAATTTGGTATCCAGCGACTTGGAGTCCGTGTTAAGCGCAAAGTCTTTATCCAGCAATCCTTCGGCATACCATTTGTGCAGCAAAGCCAGTGCATCCTTGAATTGAGGATCCGTAGGGCCGTATTTCACTTTGCCCTGATCGTCGATATAGAAACGGTTTGCTGTTTTGTAAGCGCCAATAAAGGCATCTTGGATATTCAATTCATTGCTGTATTGCGCTGAAAATGGTGCGGTTGCCCCTTTTTTCTCCTTGAACGCCTTGAGCACCGTATACCATTCGTCGATTGTCGTAGGTACTTGAAGGTTCAACTCATCCAACCAGTCTTTGCGGATCATCGGTCCTCTGAATACCAATCCGTTGTCGGGGCGAATCATAGGAAATGCGTAATAGGTGCCATTGTCCGTCTTGATCATTTTATCCAGCTCTTTATCCTGCTGAAGCAGTTTCTTTAAATTAGGAGCATTTTTATCGATCAAATCGTTCAGAGGTAAAATAACCTTGTCCGTAATGGCTTTCTCTGGTCCACCCGGATAGGCTGCCGCTCCGCCGCCGCCCCAATTGTATTCAATGACATCCGGTAAATTGTTCGATGCGATCAACAGGTTGAATTGGTCCTTCGATTGACCGTCTGCCGGGTGCGTATATTTCACCTTAACCCCTGTTTCGCTCTCTAACCGCTTACCGAATGGCGATTCAGCCAAGTTAGGGACGAATGACGCCAGGTTCGTGTCGATCTGTTCCCAAGAAGTTAATGTTTCCTGTGTGCTAATCGGATATTGGCCAGCTGCGGTTGACGGCGTTGCCGTCGTTTTCGCAGTTCCTGTTTCACTTGGCGCCCCCGTATTCACTTTGGAACAGGCAACGAACATGCTGGAAGCTACTACAACGCTTAGCGCGATGCTAATTGACTTTCTTTTGGAATGTTTCCTCATAGGTAATCCCCCTCGTATCATCTAGTGCTGATTCTCGTCTTGCAGCACCATGGCTTAAGTATGGAGGGTAGACCGCCATTTTGAATATCGTCAAAACTGCAAATCCCCCTTTAAAATCCGTAAAAGGCAATCATCAGAATCCAAAATCACTATGCAAAAAATGAAAAGCCGCCCAAGCAAGCTTGTACGACTTTCATAAATCAGATCACAATGGTTTCAGTTCTTTGTATTTCCCTGGTGTGATGCCCTCGAATTTCTTAAACGTCCGGTTAAACGTATTGATATCGTTGTACCCGACCTTTCGTGCAATTTCCATAATCGATAACGGTTGTTCGGTTAGCAGCTTTTTGGCCTCTTCCAAACGTGTACGGCTTATGAAATCAAGAAGAGCATCACCGGTTTGAGCTTTAAATTGTTTGGATAGATAAGAAGGCGTGATGCCAAATTTCTCTCCAATCATTGAAATGTTCAAATTTTCTTCAGCATAGTTGGCCTTCACATAAGCGCTAACCAGATCGCCTAGCGGACTATACTCCTGCTTACGATCGGCTTGAATGGACTCACAGACCTGTTCGAGGATCGAAAGAATTTCTCTTTTCATTTCTTTTATAGTTTCACATTCGGATAACCGTTCGACAGGGTTGAATTGTTCCATAAAGGACTTTTTATTCCCTTGCGAACCCATCTCATTCATTGTTTTCAGCATTGTACTAGCAAGATCGAACATCAGACATTTGCCAAGTGGCACCGACAAAACGGAATTAGAACCATTTGTTTCAATAATTTGCTCAATGATCGTGCTCGATTTCTCATAATCGCCAGTCTTGACGAAATTAATCAATTGCTGCTCCACGTGCAGCGGATAATAATAATTTCCAGCCTGCCGGACAGCCTCGGAGCTCGGTAATTCGTCGTAACGAATGATCGCTCCGCTTCCTTTGACAAGCCGATAAGCCATCGCTGACAGAGCTTCTTGATACGCTTCGGCAATACCAAACAGATCTTCATGTATGGAACTGATCGACACCGTCAAATGCACATGAAAATGATCAAGCAGGAATAGTTTCACCGATTCAGCAACTCGGCGCAGCTCATCTGTATCCGGCTCTTGGGATCCAAAATTAAAAATACAAGCTTGCATATCGTCAATTTCCGTCGTGAAGCCCCGGTTCTGAAGGCCAATCACTTCTTCTACCACATTCATAAGAATGAATTGCATCAATTTTACTTTCTGCGGATCAATGGCGACATCTTCCTGAAATTTGCCGAAATGATCGATGTGGAACAAAATCACGGCAAAATGCGGGGAATCCAGCCGAATATCATGAGCCGAAAGCGATTCATGCACAGGGATGTCCTGCTCTAAATTGCCCTTCAGCAGCCCCTGCAAGAAATGGGAGCGAATGGCGTCCCGATGCTGGTGCAGCCGGCGGTCCACCTGCTCTTTCTCCGCAAACGTATTATTGAGCGCATCTTGCAAAAAACCGTATTCATTCGTCCCCTCCGCAAATGAAATTCCTGCTTTCATCGAGAAACTTCGAATGAGGTGATGAATCGGATTGTAATTTTTGCGCAGGAACAAGAATGTAACCAGCCCTCCCAGAAGAAGACTAAGAATAATGCTTGCATAGACCAAGCTTTTCATATACTTCATCTTATCGTCAAAGCGCTCGGCAGGAATCATCGACATGTACTTCCATCCTGTCCTGGCCGAGGTTGTATACGATACAGCAACTTGTTTATTTGCTACATCCCCATAAAATAGCCCATTTTCACCCGTAAACTTGTCATAGGTGAGAAAGTCAGGGCTTTGCTCAAGGCCACTGGAAGCAACTAATCGATTTTCTTTATCGAGCACCGCTACCGACGTTGCTTCGGATGGCGGGATATTGGCGAGCAGCTTGGAATCTCTCATAACAAACAGGAGCACAGCTCCGGGCTGATCCCGATTCGCCAACGTAACCGATTTGGCAAAGAGAACGGCTTTATAGGCATTCTCATCCTCCGTTATCGTAACGGGGGTATATTCCTGGATGTAGCGTTTATCCAAATACGTCTTCCACGCCTCATAACCTTTGAGGGTCTGTCCGTCCAGCATTTGAAACAGTTGGCGGCTATCTGTCCGATTGCGCGTGGATATGACCGTGTCGCTATTTTTGTAATACAGATAAATTTGTTCAATAAACTCATTAGCTGTCTGGTAAATCCGCAAATCATTGGATATTGTGACTAAATCGTAATAATCGTTATCCGTGAGCGGCTGTGATGTATTGATAAAAGCATTCACTTGTTTATTAAGCGAAATTTCCAAACTCAATCGCTCAATACCGCCCAGGCTGTTGTCGATTGCCAATTCCATCTGCTTCAGTGCGTTATTGTTGGCGCGATTCACCTCCGATTCGACCACATGCCAGGAAGCCGCATATAAAATTCCGCTAATGATAATCGGAACGAGAAGAACCGAAATATAAGAGGTAAGCCAAGTAACGATGACACTGCGTTTATTGAACCGGATCCGATTAAACTTCATTAGCACTAACCCCTTATCGCCATGATGTAACTGCTTTCATTTATTATAACGAAAATTTGTGGAACCGTCTTGCCGATATGACAACTCATATCCAAAGCAGCGGTTGCCGGATCGCTATATTCCGTCTGACTTCGGCCTGCTGCGGGTTATGCTCAAGCGTTCTCCATAAGGCAAGCAGCCTATCAGAATCATTTGCAAGCCCGGTAAACAGCAAGAAAGGCATAGCGGCCGGCCAATCTTTCTCATATTCGACATCAGCCCCATAAGGCCACAATGATTTATTTTCCAGATACGGCAGGAGAAATTGGATTCCCTTCTGTACGCCTCGCCCATCAGGAAGTTGGAATTCCCAAAGGTTATCTTCCGGTGTGGCGAGGATATGAGTAAGAGTAACAAAATTATCCAACGTGAACAGAGAATACGCATAGGGCTTCGTTCGTGACAACTCCCTTGGAAAACTGCCATCGAGATCCATCTGCTCCGCGAGCAATCGGCTCTTGTATGCTTCTCTGCAATAATCCAGCATACCATGATGACCAGTCAACTTTGCGAAAGCAGCAGCCTGAACGAACCAACAAATCCCGTGATTGTTGGGTTCATTTCGTTCTTCCACCCCTTGCGGGTGCTCGTTCATCCATTGCAAATAATCTGCGAACCAGAGAGTAACCTCATGTAAGACCTGTTTATCAGGTAAGGAGGTATCTTCACTATTCAGCACGTGTACAGCTGCCGCCACATCAATCAAATGCAGCGTATCGATGACGCCGATCCCTCGTCCGTTGCAAATACCAGGAATCGCTTGTGCATAAAGCAGGTGCGGATTCATTCGCGTATTCTTATCTACAAAAAATGCTTCTAACAGCCCCACAGCTTTCGCTGCATACTTCTGCTCCCCCGTTATGCGGTAAGCGGAAGTCAAACAAGCAACCAAGGACCGCATACGTCTAAGCAAAATTCGATGTTCTTGGAAATTATCCGGATTGCTTTCACCGTCACGGCGAACATAAGGCAACCCATCCGGCGTGTTTGGATTTGGCCACCAATAATCTCCGTTTGAATAATAATCGTGCGCACTCCCGGGGCTTTGCAGCGCTATCGCTTCTGTTATATGTACATTTGGAGAAGTCAGTGCAGCTTCAGCCTCTTGAACGATCGCTTCCAAATCCAAATATTGACCCCAATTCTCTCTGTTTACTTGGCAGTTTCCTCGCATACACTCAAGCTCCTTTTTATTCAAATTATATAAAGCACCAAATGCAGCAGATCGGCCCCTGAACTCCAGGAAACCAAATCTGCTGCATACCATGTGCCGTTTATTGCAGAAACCACAAAACTACTGCCGATTCAACATACGCATGACGACTGTAACGGCTTCCGCCCTTGTAGCGGTAACAAACGGCTCAAAAGTTTGATTCTCCCGACCGTTTATAAGCCCTAAGGAAACCGCTCGCGAAACCGCTGGCAATGCCCATGCTGGAATCCGAGAACTGTCATTAAACTTGGTTGAAAGTGCCCCCTCCTCTTTTGGAGAATAGGCCCTTACAAGCATAACAACCATTTCCGTCCGGTTAATGGATGCATTGGGACGTAGTGACTGGTCTTCATATCCCTGCAGAATCCCAGCTGCCAGCGCTGCGCCCAGTTCTCCCTCCGCCCATGCCGGAATATCCGCTTGATCGGAGAATGTCCGTTTCGAAGGTTCCGCCTTCAAACCTAATGCTCGTACCAGCATAGCAGCGAATTGTAATCTTGTCATCGGTTCGTCAGGTTTGAAGCTTCCGTCCGCGTAACCGTTCACGATGCCTTTGGCAGCAGCGCGAGAAATTTCTTCCGATGCCCAATGTTTCGACACATCCGCAAAAGATTCCTGCGACGGCGCGGTTGGCGAAGGATTTACAGGCAGCGGGTTAGCCGGTTCAGGAACTGGATTCGGTAAAGGCGCTGGCGCAGGTGCCGAGCTATTACCGGATGAAGAGTTCCTCGATGACGAGCTGCTGCTTGATGGTCGCTGCACCATAATGCTATACGTCTTATGAACGCCGGTTGGCAACGACACATCGATTAGTACAACACTGCCAGTCCCGGCAATGGCAAGCGGTTCGCTTTCGCTGCCGCTGCGAACGGTTTGCCGTACTGTGCCGTCAACGCTCACTTGAATCTCAGCAAATTGACTTGCCGATGTTGGTGTCATTTTCAAGTTGCTTATTCCCGTTGGGAGCATCACTGTATAATAAGTGACTTCCGGGCGAAAGGCAGGCGCGAATGTTAAATTCGAGCTAAGCTGCAAGCTGCTCAATTCTGGCGTCACTTCTTCCACTGGCTGATTCTGTCCAGCCGCAGGTCCAACATCCGCTGCAGTAAGGGGCCGATGTGTCAAATCACTCGACGGTTCGTACTCGTCGCTACCAACATCAGCGGTGTGTATCCGTCTTTGACCGTCCATATCGTCTGAAGCGATATACTGACCTTTTGCCGCATCAACCGCAGGACTTAGCGGCGATATACGGATTAATCCGTCGCTGCCGCGAATTAGTTTCAGATCGCCTTTGTAAGTGGCGCTTACAACCGTTGCATTCGCTGCCACCGCAGCAATCCCATCGGCCATATTGCCGACATACGTTGGCCGGCCTGCATCTGTAATATCTTTTGTCTCATTGAAAATAGTCCCTGCGTTACTGAAAATCAAATTGTTATAAATTTGTGTTCCCGTCGGCTGGAACGTGCGCTGTGCAATTTTTACCGCCGATGCTTTATTACTTAAATTTACGAAGGTATTGTTATAAATCTGTACATCGTATTGTCTCCAATGCCCGCGCAGCAGCTCCTGCTGCCTTTCCGGCGTAAGGCTCTTCAGCTCAGCGAAATCGTTCGCACCTGTGCCCCAACGGATGATCGGATTCGTGCCCCCATCCGGCCCGGCGTCTTCCGTTCCTCCATCCAGCTGAACCGCATCATCCGTAAGCCCTTCCATGTAGTTATTATAAATTTGGTGATTATTTCCATAAATGCGGAATCCGCTAGTACCTGCTTTCTTGCCATCCGCGATGATGAAGTTGCCATAAAAGCTGTTGCGATGACCGTGACGGGCAACCATTCCTCCATAAGAATTGAGGACGGTGTTATAACGGATTGTGTTGTCACTGCTTTTCACCGAGACGATTTCGTCCTCCCCGTTCAACCCGTCGAACAAATTGTATTGAACCGTAACGTGCCCAGGAGCCAATGATAATCCGGAAAGCCCTAAGCGGATCGCTTCCAAGCCATTGCTCACTCGCGGACCGATATCATGAAAGTGATTGTATTCAATCACATCATATTGTGAAACCGCGTCCTTACCGTCATAAGTAATCACTGCTCCAAAGCCTGTCTTCGGTCCGATATCATTATAGGCGATACGGTTGTGACTGCTCGTCCCCTCAACCCGAATATAATGCCGGTCAGTCCCGCTGTCTGTGAGCAGTGCCGTGTTCGGCGAATGTGATGTTTCCCCCGTGTAGACGGCTCCATTAGGGTCATAATTGGCACCGTAACGGCAGCTATTTTCCACACCGATGACACACCAGATTTGTTTGCTGACGTTATTCTCAACCTTCGTAAAACGGTATTTCTGACCTGTTTCATCCAAAGCAAATGTATTTCGCAAAATTGTGATATTGCTGGAATCGTACAGCTGCACCCCTGGATGCACGCCACTCATACTGGCAATTCTTTCTTCGGGGACTGCTCTGCTCCGCAGTGTATCCTCACCATGTTCCGATCCGCCGCCCGAGTGAAAGGTGAGACCCTCAACTTCGACGTATTCGGAGTTTTCGATATGCATGTAGCTGTCACCGGCAATAACTGCCTTGCCTTGCTCCGCAGCAATAATTCGTATCGGCAGCGCGGCTGTACCTTTTATATCCTTCACTACGAATGGTCCCTTTTGCTGATAAGTACCGTTTTGTAATTCAATCGTCATCCCTTTCGCAGCCTGATCCAGCGCAACCTGCAAGTCATCCGAAGAGCTGACTTTCACCACTTGAACAGGAGGAAGCGGTTCCACCGGCTTATCACCTGCTTGCGGCGGCCCGCTAGGTACAGTGGGCTCCTCGACATCAGGCGCAGTACCTGTGTAAAGTTCAACTTCCGTTATACTATTCCAATTGCCCGAGCTTCCCGAAGCTGTATTGCCGTATCCGACCAGCCGCAAATACCGTACGGATGCCGGATTACTCAGCACATAAGGTTGAAGGATATCATCCCCGACCTTTAGAACACGGCTTGACCGCTTGGGAAGCAAAACGGTCGGATTCTGGAAATCCGCTTGATTCGAACCAATAATTTCAAAATTAGTTTGACGATCGAGCGCATTCAAGAAAGCAATATTTAAATAGGTGACCTTCTCTGGTTGCCCTAAATCGAACTGCAGCCACTCCCCTTGTCCCGAAGCGGACCAGCGGACATCATTATCCCAAATCCCGTCCACCACATTCGCGGGAATATTCGTGGTGTTCGGCTGATAAGAACTGGCGGTAACCGTGCTTGCGTTCAATGGTATTTGACCGTTTGTTCCTTTGGCGGATAGCCTATAGGCCTGAAGTGTATAAGTATTCGTTGAATCTCCACTTGACAAACGAATATTAATTTTATTCACGCCGGGTGCAAGCGGCACATTGGCAAAATCACTCACCGGCTGATTCATGCCATTGTTGTTCGTCAGATTCACTGTCGTCGAAATACCTGCGCCAGCTTGCATCTCAAACCGAACAGGACTTGCATCCTGTTGGACAATGACCTCATACCCACCCATCTTGGAAGGTGAAAATGGTATGTTCAACCCTAACTTTTGGCCGCCTGCCCAAACGTCAAGGCTAGAAAGCTGGATTTCCGGCATTTTCTCGGCAAAGGTGAAGAAGGATCCGTCTGCCAGCTCCGTATCCGCTGCATAATAGACTCCTCCATGGAGTTCCACCGGAGCCAATGGATGTGGTACCGCGTCGCTGAAATCACCGCTCGTACTGGTTAATAGCAATCCGCCTAACGGGAGCATGGCTTCCGGGAAAGCGACTTGCACCGTCCCGACATTGCCGGTGTTCTGGACTTTCCACATCCGCGCCGACTGCTTGAAGCCCGTTCCGTAAGGAACCGATGGCGCTGTACTTCCGTTATCTCCCCATAGAAGATATTGCTTATCCGTTAAAGCTCCTTTCGCACTAACGATGACCTGAGATGCCGCCGGTCCTTCACTGCTTCGGCTTGCTTCTTGAGCCAATGCGCCTTGCTGATCTCGAACAATGCCTGCGATGTTATGGCCAAAATCCGCATTGGCCGCTGTGGGCCACACAACCTGAGGCGACAAACCGGCTGATACATAATCCTTCCCTCTCAGTGGCGTTCCGAACTTGAGGGCCATGTACGTTTGCACTTGATTTTGCTGGATGCTGCTTAGCGAATCGCCAAAAACGATCATCTCAGCAACTTGTCCATCATAGCCAGAACCCCCCGTGACAGCAGAACCGAGGGACATCGGGTTACTTCCGTTGCCAACCATCGCAAGTCGAGCCTGAGACGATGTTGCAATCGTTTGCCCATCTAAAGTAATGGCTTGATAGACGTTATTTGTAACAGATGGACGTGATTCATACTGAAAGCCCCAGCTGTTGTAGGAAAGAGGCGGAACTGAATAACCCGTTGTTTGCCGTGGATTACCCGATGTGACAGAACCCGAATCCCATAGGATTTGTGAGGTACTTGAAAAGAAAGGAATATAAGCCCCGAACTTTCCTGTCCCTTGTAAATTTTCATAGAAAATTTGCGAGGTCTGATTGGATAATGTGATCCCGCCTGCAACCACATAAGCACTTGCCCGTTCAACGGCTTCATTCTGAGCAAATAAGCCGTCTTTATCCAATAAAAGACTTCCGTTGCCTGAACGGATGAATTGGACCGACGGTTGGAAATTCAGTGATGGATTGGATGCCACATACTTTGGTTTCGTCCGCGGACTCTTGTCTCCGACCGTCCCGTCGTTGAGGAAATCGTTCCCTTGCGGACTGCTATCCTTCCATTTCGTCACCTCACCATTTCCATTTAGTGTCATACTCGATGGATCCGCTTTCAGCCACAATTTCAGCAAGTTGGCATCGACACCACCAGGTGTCCCGGTCGCTTCACCTATCGCAGCGGCTTTGGAGAAACCTGCTGGCAAACTTGTGAAAATCAAAGTTGCTGAGAGAATCAAGCTGATCTTTCGCTTCCAAGAAACTTTGAATACCTTGTTCAAATTTACATCACCCCTTCATCATCATGGATCTTTTAGGCATCAAAGTTGATGCTGACTAGCGTGAAAGCCAATACACACATCATATGTAAACCCTTACAAACAATAAATCATCAAAACCTAAACTCATCGTCAAAATCTCGAATACCACTGCTCATTATCGGATATGAACCATTAATTTGTGGGATCTGCCTGAATTCTCTATGATTTGAAGGGTTATAGTGTCAAAAAAAGAGCTGCACGCCGGCAGCTCCTTCATCCTGTATCTGTCATTTTTAATTATACATAGACTTTCCTTTGAAATACCGTCGTGAGTCTCTTATAATAGATGTTATCGCAAGTATAAGGAGTTGGTATCGATGGCAATAACCGATTGCCAGATTGGCACAGCCTCATGCAAAGCCTGTTTTGGAGGCGATACTTTGCATGGGCGAGAATTGAGCAGTAACAACATCGCCTAATTCAGCATAGATCGGTTCCACGATTTGGCTTTGCACCTTATTCATTTTACGATTATAAAATAAGGGGCTGTTCCATATGTGTGAACCATTCATTAGAAACCATCAATTCAATTTTATTAAAAAACAAGCCGGGATTCTGGAGCATGCGCTGAAAACGAACGCAGATTCGAAAGTATTGGAATCCGTTCGGTATAGCTCAGCATCGAAGATTTCTGAACTATTCCCAGACGCTACAGACAACCAGAAACAAATGCTGGAAGCCATTTTCAAGCTGCAAGCAGCGGACGATTTTCAAAAACATCTCAAAGCGTTAGAGCCTCATTTGATGGAATTTCCGCCAATTAGCGCAAAGCAGATTCTGAAGCTGTTCCCCAAGAACAAAAAGCTTAAGCTGCCTGATTTGTCAGCGATCGACTACCGGTATGTCACCTATCTTAGTTGGATCGATATAGCCACGAATAAACTGTTCATTGTCTATCATTTGAATGGGCAATTCGTTGGTGTAGAGGGGAAATATACCCCGACTAACAAAAAAGGCTTTTGTTTTTTATGTAATAGATATGAAGAACTTGCTCTTTTTACGGCAATCTCCAAGAAAAGGCCGGCTCATACTACGCCTGATTATTATAAAGCGGTCGGTAACTATTTATGTATGAATGGTCAAGAATGTAATAAGAATTTGACGGATGTTGCTTCGTTAGAAAAGTTTATTGACACTGTGATCGGTTAAATGAAAGAACCGGGACCTCTTGCTGCATAAGGTCCCGGTCTTTTTCTGGCTTCTGGCGGGTATCACATTGCAGGAATCTCAGAAGGCACCTTCAGATTAGTTACATCGAGGCACTTCTCATCTCGCGCTTTCAAGTCTTTTAGAAACTCAAGGAAGTTATATCTAGGTTTCCAACCCAATATTTCTTCTGCCATAGATAGGTCATGTTGTTCCACTTGATCTGGCAATTCGATCTCGTATTTGTTCAGCAGTTGAATGGCGCCTGGAACTTGTGTCTCGCACCACGTAGGACCCTTATTCTTAAAATCTTGAATAACATCCACGGGCATACCATGATTCGTATGTACAATTGTCCGAAATAGCCCGACTTTTTTTTCCAAAACGGCCTTCACAGAAGCAACTGTAGCTTCAGCCACATCCCTTCTATCCACACCATTGCGAAGCAAACGAGCACCGAACTCTAGATAGGGGCGAGGAATAAACTCATGATAACGCAGCATCGCTATTGAGGCACCCGTCATTTGATGATAAGTCTTACACAAATCTTCGCCAATAACTTTACTAACCCCGTAGACTGATCCCCAGCCATAAGCCATTGAAGAAGCATAGACGATAGCTTGAATTCCAGCTTGCTTGCATGCTTCCATCACATGAAAGGTTCCATCCACGTTCACTGCAAAAATAGTTTCATCACTTACTGGCGGATTATGCGCGCAATGCCAGGCTGCCAAATGAACGACAGCATCCATTCCATGTACCGTAGAACGCACATCACCAGGGCTTCTTGTGTCGCACCTTACAAACTCGAGTTCCCTCAAATCGTCTGCCTGGGGAGGCATAATGTCTGCCATCCTAACCGTGTAGCCTGCTTGAACTAATGCTCTGCATACTGCTTGACCACCATTGCCCGCGGCACCGGTAACAAGAACTTTCATGATCTCACACCACCTAACTTTGTATGTTGGTTATCTATTCGTCATTCTACATGCTACACCTTCCTTTGCGATAAAAAGTCCTACTCCGCGAGCGCGTATCACTAAGAATAAGCGAATAGAGAAACCAAAAAATCCCCGAAGTTAATCTTCCGGGATTATGTAAGCGACAAATTTGAATTTCACTGCATTAACGGATAAAACTTAAAGGCAGCAATTTGGTGAAAAAGCTAGTTTCATTTTCTACTTTTATTTTCTCCGGTTTCATGACTTGTTCATTTTTCATCGTATTATGAGACATCAAATTTTCCCATGCGTAGGTATTGATATTCACTCCATAATCCTCCTTCAATATCTCAGGTGTACTTCTATATCTTAGCTTTCATTTGTTCACCTGGTGTAAAAGAGGAATAGATTTATTGTAAAGAAAAAACACCGCCATGTTCCTTGGCGATGTCTTCCTTTTGGCGTGATATATTATTTAATAAATTGATCTAATGGACCTAAAGTAACGGCATTATACTTCTTGGAAAACTCCAAAAGTCTTTACCGACTTAGCTTTGTTGCGTATTTATTGCATGACTAGACAATGTAATACAACCTTCGATTACTTCAACTTCTCTGCAAGTTTCTTGCGATATTCCAAGGCAGGCAGTCCACCCCAACCCCAATTATCAGTGTCAACTTCTTCTATAACCACAAAAGTAGATTCTAATGGTTTGTTCAAAACATTGAGCAGAACTTCACTGACCCCTTTAATAATCGCGGCTTTCTCTTCAGCGGTAACGGATTGACGATCCGGCGTGGTGCCCTCGCGGGTCACTTGGATATTTACGATTGGCATCGATATTCTCCCCATTTCTATTAAAATTAGATGGATCTAATTTGCTAGTAGATTGGTTGATTTGCTAGATTTACATAGTTCCTGCGTTTTGCCCACCATCAACATAAAGGATTTCACCTGTAACAAAGTTAGCAGAATCCAGGTATAAAACAGCGTCCACGATGTCTTTAGACTCACCCATACGTCCAACTGGATGTAAACCGGCAAGAGCTTCATGTGTCTCAACAGCGTGCATTGGTGTTTTGATGACCCCCGGAGAAACAGCATTTACGCGAATACCACTTGCTGCATACTCAATTGCCAATGATTTGGTAGCTGACTTCAGACCGCCTTTTGTCAATGAAGCAAGCACGGAAGGCACTTTTACCGACGGCTGATCAACCAGACTTGTCGTAATATTCACGAAGTGTCCTGAACCTTGTTTCAGCATCTGCGTCACTGCACGCTGGGTAACGTGGAAGAAACCAACCACATTCGTGGATAAATACGTTGCAAAATCTTCTTCTGTATACTCCGTAAATGGTTTAGACATGAAAATACCAGCATTATTAACCAGCGTATCAATGCGTCCGAAGTGAGTTAACCCTTCTTCGATTAAGCGCTGCGCAACCTTAGGATCGGCGATATTACCAGCGACGAACCGCACGCTTTTTCCTGTGGGATCGATTTCTTTCGCAACCTCAGCCAATGCCTCTTCGCGGCGCCCATTGATGACGACTTTCGCTCCCTGATTCACCATCTCGATCGCCATCGCTTTCCCGAGACCGCTGCTTCCGCCAGTAATTACTACTACTTTGCCTTGTATCGTCATTGGTTATTCTCCTTTATGATGTTCTAGATGTTCATCGATCAAGCGGGCTTACATTTGTTCAAACAATTTTACAAACTCTGCAGGTGATTGCAGCCCGGATAAGCTGAATTCTTCATTAATCACAAAGAAAGGTACGCCTCTGACACCGAGTTTCTGAGCTGTCCGCTGTCCAAGTTCTACTTTATCCAGTTCTTCACCCTGATTAAGTCGCTCTTTGAGATCCGCGGCTTCACCGACGCCGACAGAAGCTCCTATTTTCGCAAGTTCATCCGCATCGCCGATATTTACGCCCTCTTCAAAATAAGCCGTATATATTTTCTCAATCAATTGCACTTTTAAGTGCTCAGGCGCCATCGAGATTAACTGATGAGATAACGTTGTATTAGGCGTATATTTGACAAGATCCATATTATATTTAAGACCGAAACGATTCCCGTTTTCGTGATATTGCTGCTTCCTTGCTTCGAATTGAGGAACTCCGCCTAACCGCCCTATCATCACCTGGCGATAATCTTCTCCCTCAGGACGAATACCTGGGTTGATCTGAAAGGCATTCCAACGGACCGTTGCCTTTTTATCTTCCGGCAATTGCTTTAGAGCGGTTAACAGACTAGTCGTTCCCATACGGCACCATGGGCAACTAGTATCCATATACACGTCAATCAGCAAATCACTCATTTCGTCAACACCTCAGCTGGTCTCACAGTTTTAATATGGTTTACGAAGTCTTTGCTGCTTTGTGCTAATCTTTCATCCGTCACGTCGGAAGTATCGTTTAGTACAAAGTGAGGTAGATAGGTGCCACTAATAAAGCGAGTGAGCGCCTGCATAGGTGTCAAAATTTGTTCGATTGTAAAACGGTTGGACCCGGTTGCTTGATAAGACTCTTCCGTGCCATATGCGGAAATCGCAAAGCCAAATTCTTTACCGACTGTTTTAGTTGCTTCAGGTCCATAAGCCCAGTTGTAAAGCAGGACATTATCAAACCATTTTTTCAGTAATGGCGGTGTGCTGTACCAAAATAGCGGGTATTGGAAAATAATCCGATCGTGTGCCTCGACCAATTGCTGCTCTCTAGCTACATCGATATTTTCGTCTGGGTACTCTTTGTGTAATTCATGAATCGTGATATCGTCATGCTTTTTCAATTCATTTACCCATGATTTGTTCCAATTGGATGCTTCGATGTTCGGGTGAGTTACGATAACTAAAATTTTCATTGTATTTGCTCCTATTCGATCATTGGATTTTTATTTGTTTTCGAAAAAGGGGACATCTTTCATAAAGATGCTTTCTTGCTTTTTAACCAGCGGTCCATCAAGTTCTGAAAGTCGTTTTACTTCAATCCACTCCGGGTCGTTGCGGAATCTATCATAGTTCAGGTTACGATCCTCCATGGAGGCATGTTCAATAATATAATAGAGCCGGTTATTTGATTCATCGAAATCTTCCCAAAAAAGCGTTATTTTCATCTGATGTTTGTTAAATAATTGAATAACATGATCCCTGAATCTATCTAAAATAACCTGCATCTTGCCAGGATTAACATCATAAATCCTCAGCTCATATATCATCCTTTACGCCTCCTAGTAACTAGTTTCGTTCATTCCATTTACCTATTAAAAGGTAGATATGCATTAAAAAAACACTCGTTTTTCTCTTTACGTTAGGCTCGCAATTAATCCTTCGGCGATCACTTCAAACCTGTTTTTATCGCGAAAACTTCTTGCAAGTAACTGTGCTCCCTGAAGGGAAGCCAAAAATTTGTGGGCCTGTACATCCGCGGCACCTTCAAAGTTAATATGCCCTTCCCGACGCCCCTGATCCAATACACGCTCTAGCCATGTTAGGTTTGTTGTGAAAAACTGTGCTAACCTGTCTCGTACTTTAGCTGATAAAGTAGCTAGTTCCGTAGAAAGCATGACACTCAAACACGTACAGTAATCCTGAACTGGGCCATCAAAGATCAAGATGAATTTGCGCAATTTTTCTAAATTGTTCTGGGTTTCGATATCGATTTGAGCAATGGCTGACATCGAATGTTTGTGATAGCGAGTGATCAGCGCTTCTCCTAAATCCTCTTTGTTTGGAAAATGGTAATGAATGCTAGCTGTCCGTATCCCTACTTTTTCCGCAATATGTGCATAGCTGAATCCGTTAAACCCAACTTCTTGCACAATGTACTGGGCTGTATCTAAAATAATCTCTGCGGTATTCTTATGATTACTCATCGCGTTCTACCTTTTAGTAGATAGAGTTTCAACTCCTCTCTTCCTCAGATATTCAACCGCCCACTCATCATACTATGATTGAAGACATCCTGCATAATATAGAATCGTGATACTGAATATCTCGATTACAGATACCTGCTCGTACCATTGTATAAGTGCAATCCACATGGCGAATCCTATTGATAAATGAAAAAAGCACTCTAATGAGTGCTTCTTCACATCGATCTTTTTATATAGCCGATTCATATATCAGCAATGATCCATGATTATCATCTGGAACGGCATAAAGTCTTATCGTTTCACCAGATATCTCTAAGAACACAGGATTACGGGTAATTACGTGACCTTGTGGGGAAAATTCAGTAATAGGTATTTCGTGAAGGGTTTCTAATGTAAACAAATCTATTAGTGCTAATCCACCCAACTCGTAAGGCTTGGATTTGCTAGCAGGATTAACTAGCTCAGAGATACCGCTCACAATCATTTTACCATCACCTACATAATGCCCATCTTGATAGTCGATAAAATGGCTCGTATTTTCTTTGTCCAGTAGCTGCCGCCCACTTGAATCCCATTCATAGAATCTGCGTGAGCCCCAGCTGTTGCCGATTAGCTTACCATTCTGACCCTCACGGACCAATCCTCCGATATGATCTTGAACTCGGAACGATTCTTCTGCTTTTAAAGTAAGAGGATCAATTTTGTAAACGATAGATTGGCTGTGAGGCCGATATTCTGCGACAGGAACCCAAATATGCGTACCATCAAAATCAATACCACCTGGATGATACATGTCACCCTCACCTAATGGTGTCTTCTTCACGAGCCTTCCTTGACCATCGAAGACAAATAAATGCCCAATTCCTTTGCCAGGCGTACGATCATAACCCTGATTAGACTGGTCATATCTGATTGGCCATTCAATAAGTTCAACCGATGACATATAAAAGAAATCGCCGATTCGAACCATCCCTTGAGAGTGGTGATTGTTGAACTGCAGTTCTATTTGGTTTTTTAGCACCCATTTCGTGCTGCGTGTTAGATTTCTGAACCGCGCGATGAGTTTCTGATCATCCATGTGCATTGTCTCCAGTTAATCTTCATTTGCGTTGAATCATCTAGCCCTAGCACTTTCCTCTGTAATCATACTACGAATATAAAAGTACCCCATTACCGAACAAAGCAGGAACGTAAAGAAAGCAATCGCCGCAGCTAATTGTTTCTCCTGGAACACACCGAAAACCTGTTCCATCGAAACCCCTAACATTTGCGGAGCATTGGGCCCAATGAGAAATGGTGCCGTAAACGAACCGATCACGCCCATAAACACAAAAGTAACGGCCACTAGCAATGTTTTATACGTCAGCGGCAAAATGAAACGGACAAAGATTTGCAATTTACGTGCTCCTACGTCTTTCGCGCTTTCAATAATCGAATTAGGAACTGCGGATAAAGCTGAACCAAGCAGCATCGTCGTAAAAGGAATGTTAAACCACAAATTCGCGATAATAATCCCCTTCATGTCGAAAATAATACGCGGCATCTCTCCACCGTTAACCAGAAGCAGCAGGCGTGAAACCCATCCATGATTGCCAAGCAATTGGATTAAACCGTAGGTCGCGATAACAGATGGGATAAAGATTGGAATCATATACAATTTACGTATCCATTTTACCATCGTACCTGTATTAAATCTCATATAAGCAGCTAATGCATAGCTGATAATCAACACGAGAATTACGGAAACAACCGTTACTTCCAAGGTAAAAATAATGTTGGAGCGCATCAGCTTATCTGTGAATAAATACGTGTAATTGGATAAATCATAGCCGCCCGATTTATTCGTCAAGCTTTCCTTAAAGGAAATGATAATAGGAATGACGACAGTGACGAAAAGTAATAAAAAAGAGGGGATAACCAGAAGTAATCCGAATATCCCCATTTTCATTTGTTTACTCATTGCGCAGCAACTTCACTTTGCCAACGCTTCGTCATATCTTTATCCAGTTCGCCGATATTGAATGAGCGGAATCCTTCGGACGCACCTTTGAATGAATCTTGAATTTCTTTGGACATGTTAGAAAGCTTGATGCCTGGGAAGCCATGCATTTTATCAACAACTACGCCTTGTGCCTCAGGTGAAAGAACGAAATCCAGGAATTTGTAGACAGCATCTTTCTTCTCTGACAACTTAGGTACCATTAAGTATGTTGGTCCGCCATTAAAACCTGGCGTCAATTGCGTCATTTTTGTTGATTTCGGTAGTTGCCCTTTCGCGACTTGCTCAAGTACCATGTCGGACCAAGCTGGAATCATATCAACTTCACCGCTTGTTAACAAATCTAGAGTCCCTTGGTTTTTCTTCGGATAAATCCCTTTGCCATACACGGTTTTCCCAAGTTCTTTGAGCAGAGCAAAACCTTGATCCCAACCTTTTTCAACGCTTGGATCGGAATTATGAATCGCTTCCTCCGGCAAGAACTTATACAGGGCAGTCGCTACAAAAGAGTTACCGGCCCCACCTGTAGATGGATCGTTATAAGCGAATTTGGACGGATTTTTCTTGATCCAATCGTACAATTCATCCAAAGTTTTTGGTGGTGTAGCTACTTTATCGCTGTTATAAGCCAATACAACGGCAGATGAACGATAAGGAATAGCGAGATTGGAGATATCTTTCAGTGTTTTTTCATCGACAGCAGCTAGATTTTTAATTTTGTCAACTGCTAAGGAATCCCAAAGATCATCTTTTTGTCCCCGAGTGACATTAGACAAGCCATCTTCGTACAAATCGATATCGCCGGATCCTTTATTCGCTTGTTTGGCAGCAAGAATACGGTCATACGTTGGTTGTGCGCCAGTACCTGAAGGAATGTACACCGGTTTTACCTTCACATCTGCATTTTGTTTCTCAAACATAGGGATTAACGTATCCCATAGATCTTTAACATTTTGCGATCCCGTAAAATAGAAGGTAAACTCAACAGGTTTTTTGCTATCTGCCGTTGCTTTAACTGGAGCGTTGCTTGGAGCAGCAGATGAACCTGCATTTGTCGCAGAATTACCACACCCGGAGATGAAAGCTGCCGTAGCGGTCATTAAAGTGACTAGCGTAATCGCGGATTTCTTGCGTAACATGGAAATGCCTCCTTGGATTTGGGTTTAATTTTCGGAAAATGCAATGATTTTGGCAAAGTTTACTTTTACATGTTGTCCTGTATGGAGATCCTTGACAGAATCCCTTGGTTGAAACGCCCGGATTGTTCCGTACTGAGGTAAATCAATGGATACTTCGGCATAATGCCCAAGCACCATCACTTGTTTAATCACACCCGAAAGGCCGTGTCCTTCTTCACTTTCTATGATCACATCTTCAGGTCGAACGGCAAGATGTACATGCCCGGACAGATTTTTTGAATTTGGAAAACTTAGATGCCCGACGGTCACGCGTTCGGCAGCGATCACCCCTTTCAAAAAGTTCATTTTGCCGATAAATTGAGAAACGAACAAAGTACTTGGTTCATCGTAAATTTCTTGTGGTGAAGCGATTTGCTCGATGTTCCCTTGATTCATAACGACAATACGATCCGAAATCGATAAAGCTTCTTCCTGATCATGAGTGACGAATACCATCGTAAGGCCTGTTTTGGACTGAATTTCCCTTAGCTCTTCCCTCATCTCGTGGCGAAGCTTAGCGTCCAGCGCGGAGAAGGGCTCATCGAGCAAAAGAACAGCCGGCTTCAGAAGCAGTGATCTTGCAACCGCGATACGCTGCTGTTGTCCACCGGAAAGTTCGCCCGGATATTTCTTCTCGGCTCCAGGCAAGCGAACCAACTGCAGCACTTCATTTACGGCTTTATCGATTTCCGCCTTTTTGATCTTGCGTATTTTAAGACCGAATGCGAGGTTGTCATACACCGTCATATGCGGCCATAAATTGTAACCTTGAAAAACCATGGATGTCGGACGTTTCTCAGGAGGCGCTTGAAGCACACTTTTACCCTCAATAAGAATGTCGCCGGAATCGGGATCGAGAAATCCTCCGATGCTGCGAAGAACAGTTGTTTTACCACAGCCTGAAGGGCCAAGCAAAGTAATTAACTCCCCTTTACGAACATCAAGGGAAATTCCGGTTACGCCTTCTCCTGTTTTATAGCGTTTCGTCAATTGTTGAACTGAAAGCTGAATGTCCATGTGTGCCCCCTTCTATTTGATAAATGGATCTGTCGTCATTTGAGTTGGAAGCCGCTGGACATAATATCCGCGCTCACAAAGCGCTGTGCAGCCAGCAAGAGAATAATCGTCGGCGCTGTCAAAATAATGGAAAATACAGCTCCTGCATAGGCCGGATAATCGCTAATAATCGAGTACATGACAATCGGCATCGTTTTATAGTTTGGGATACCCACAAGGAACGTGCCCTGAGCTTCGTCCAGCGAATTCAAGAATGTAAAGATAGAAGCTACGATAATTCCCGGCATAGCCATAGGAAGTGTAATACTGCGGAACACGCGGAACGGGCTCGCTCCCACATCCCTGGCTGATTCCTCTTGTGCCATATGCACATTGCGGAAAGCAGCCGTTGGAATCCATGTCATGAACATGAGTACGTTAATCATATGGATCAAAACAACGCCTATTAACGTGTTCATCAGTCCGAGTTTGAAGAAAAGCACAGCAATCGAAACGTAAAGTCCCATTTTTGGAAAAGCATGTGTCAGAAGAAACGAGAACAAGAAAAACTTGCTAAGTGGAAATCGTATGCGTGCAAACGCATAAGCTGCCGGAATGCAAAGCACAATGGAAAGTGCCGTTACGATTGTTGCGATGACAAAAGACAAACCGATCGATTTTGCTATATCTTCTTGCTGGAACACAAACGTCCACCACTTCAGTGACCACTCATGCGGCAAGATATCGGGGTAGGTCCATTTGCCGGTAAAAGCCAGAATAGCGAGATTGAGCAGCGGGCCCAAGAAAAAAATGACAAACACAACAAGAATGAGAAATTCTACGATTTTACGTGGGCCTAATGCTTTTAAATACCAACGCATGCGGACTAACCACTCCTTTCAATGGAAAATGTTTGAGTCGATTGACGGACAATGAGTTTGGGTACTAGCTGCTTGGGATGCTCAATGTGTGCTTCCTGGCGGATAAGCTTGTCGAGCAAACTGAAGGCCTGAATCCCCATCTCTTCTGTATTGACCCTGATCGTTGTCAAAGAGGGTGTAAACATTGCGGCAAAGTCGATATCATCGAAGCCGACAACCGCTACTTGTTCGGGAATGCGTACCGACTGTTCCAGCATAAACTTCATCGCGCCAAGCGCGATCATGTCGTTGGTGGCAAATAACGATGTATATCCGCCTGAGCGAAACTGCTCCCAATGGGCACGCATGAGCTCATACCCCTCGCCAAACGTGGACGTCGATGCCTGTAAGATCGAGCTTGACGGGAACGGAATCCCCAATTCTTTCAAATGATTTTTGAAGCCTTTCAGCCTCAAATTGTGACTGCGATGCGTTTGTGGTCCAGCGATCACGAAGATGTGACGATGACCCTGATCTGCGAGATGTTCAGCAACCATTCGGCCGCCTTCCTCGTCTTGATTCACAATATGCATGACACCATCGACATCCGTGGAGCCATTGACCATGACATAGGGAACTCCGAAGTTTGCGATGTAATCAATGACATTTTGCTGCAAACGGCTAATAAGGATTAGCCCGTCCACCCTTTTTTCCATCATAAAATCGGCCGAACGCAGCGACATTTCATGATCTGTCGTAACGAAAACGGAATAATTCAGGCTTGCAGCTGTCATTAAAATAGCATCTAGGATTTTCCCATAAAATGGATGAGATGCAATCGGATGATGCCGGCGATAAATCAGAACGCCAATGTTATGTGTTCTTTGTGAAACCATTGCCCTTGCTACGGCATTAGGCTTATATTGCAGTTCTTCAATCAGCTGCAGCACTTTATTGCGTACTTCCAAGCTGGTATAGCCCTTGCCAGATATCACGCGAGACACAGTGGATTTGGATACACCGGCGCGCAGGGCAATTTCCTTAATCGTATGCTCCATGATGCGACCTCATTCCTGTATGTGAGACCGTTCCCACACACTTAATTTAACTTAGAAATATTATTGCTGTGTTAGCAGCAAGATAAGTAATTGTAAAGGCAAAGAAGCTGCCCCCAGGTTCTCGCAACTTTCGGAACAGCCCATTTATAGGTAAACCTTACGAATTATTTGTACAACGGCAGCTGAAATGACCACTCCATTGACCGTCTCCCAGCTTTGGGCATACAATTAACTTACTGATTCCACGGAGGCTTCTATCTTCCTTACGAGAGGAACTTATCACATGTTTAAAAAGGTTATCTGGACATTAGGAGCCCTAAGTCTAGTGAGTTGCATCGTGATTACTTTGGTAGTCATAGAAAGTAAATTGGATGGTCTCGAACAAACTCGATCAGAATCTGCTGTCGCACTGACTCCTCCCAATTCCTCTTCTACTCCCAAGCCCAAACAGCCGGATATTTTAACCTATTGGAAGAACCAAGAGAAGAAATCCGCACAATCCGGTTATTCGGAAGCCGCTTCAGTCTATCAAAATCGGATCACAGCATACTCAGCAGGTCTTCCTTCGATATCGCCACTAACTTATGATTGGTCTAGCATCAAAATTCCTTCAGTGAATATGGAGCTTTATCTCCGCGTTCCTATGACAATGGAATCTACCAATCTTGCAAAACTTGAGCCAGCATCAGGGACTTATATAGGTATGTTAGGGGCAGATCGCAGAGTCGGGTACGATGTTACGAAGATTGAAGATGTGTACGGGCGAAAACACGCCCTTTATTTGGCTTATGTCGGTTGGCGGAAGGTACAGACCGATACGAATACCTATTTCCCCGCGCGAACAGCGGAAAGAGTCAAAGAGCTTGGCGGCGCACTCCAGATCGGTTGGGAGCCGCGCTTTGGTTTAGACGACGTGCTGGATGACGAATACGTTCGCCGTTTTGCCCGGGAAGCCAAGGCTTCCGGCATTCCCATTTTCTTGCGTTATGCTTCGGAGATGAATGGCGCATGGGTGCCATGGCATGGAAGTCCCCAGCAGTATATTGAGAAATTCCGCCTTGTTCATGACATTATGGCCGAAGAAGCGCCTAATGTTGCGATGGTTTGGTCCCCTAATTTCTCGCCGTCGAATACGATTGATGACTACTATCCAGGGGACTCTTACGTAGACTGGGTTGGTTTCTCTTTGTATAACACACCCTATTCAGCAGATAAAGAGCAGCTAAAAGGAACCGTAATCGATACCTTCGCTCCTCTCTACGAGCGCTATCGTCATAAGCCCATTATGATTTCAGAGGGCGCTATTGCTCACACCTACCTGCCTACGAACCAAACGTACTGGAGCTGGGCTGAAGGACAACTGGGCTATATGTACGGTTTACTGCCGCGATTGTTTCCGCAGGTAAAAGCGATTACCTACTTTAACTTCAGTCGAGCTCAAGCGATTCGAACGAATGGGCCTTATGTGTATGATATCGGGGAGAACCCCTTCATGGACGGCTTATATCAACGGCTCATCCAATCCGATTGGTTCCTAGGTAAGGTTCAGACAGGCGTTGACCCCATACAATATCGCTATACGCCTGTTACCGGTCAATCTCTTCCTACTGGCAAACAAACTGTTCTTGTTTATCCTAAGCTTGAGAACGAACGGGGTGAACCCCCATTTGCTATCGCCATTTACCAAGGCAATCAGCTTCTTGGCGTCAGTTATGAGGCTCCCTGGGAAATAGACATTCAAGTGAATATGGAATCAGCGGCAGAACCTTGGTACGCCGTCGCTTACAATGATAAGATGGAGCCCACTGCTGTCAGCAAAAACTAAATGAAATTGGAGTTTTCTATTTTATTTTCACTGAACATAGGCAAAAATAGCCGCTGTTTCCTCTAATCAGGAAACAGCGGCTATCTATTATCTATCTCAAAAGGCAAGGTCGTTTGTGGTCAAATTTCCAATTGGGAATATAAAATTGCATGGCCAGCGCATCATCACGCGCTCCCAAGCCCTCTTGGTTGTATAGCTGATGCGCCTTTTCAATGGCTTCCATGTCAATTTCTACTCCCAGACCCGGCTTGCTCGGAACATCCACCATGCCCCCAACAATCTGAAACGGCTCCTTGGTTAACTGCTGTCCATCCTGCCAAATCCAGTGTGTATCAATGGCCGTAATTTTCCCCGGCGCTGCGGCTGCCACATGGGTAAACATCGCAAGCGAAATATCAAAATGGTTGTTCGAGTGAGATCCCCATGTAAGCCCCCATTCCTGACACATCTGAGCTACTCTAACAGAGCCCTGCATCGTCCAGAAATGTGGATCAGCTAACGGAATGTCGACAGATTGCAGCTGAATCGTATGGCCCATCTGGCGCCAATCGGTAGCGATCATGTTCGTTGCCGTTGGAAGGCCTGTCTCACGCCGGAACTCGGCCATGATCTCACGGCCTGAATAACCGTTTTCTGCACCGCATGGGTCTTCCGCATAAGCCAATACGTGATGCTGATCACGGCATAGGTGTATCGCCTCAGCTAAAGACCATGCCCCGTTAGGGTCAAGTGTAATTCTGGCTTGAGGGAAACGTTCCGCCAGCGCAGTGACCGCTTCAATCTCCTCCTCACCGCGCAGGACGCCACCTTTTAACTTAAAATCGTTAAAGCCATATCGTTGATACGCCGCTTCGGCAAGTTTCACCACGGCTTCAGGTGTAAGCGCTTCCTCGTGACGCAGTCGAAACCAGTCATTCGCAGCATTTTCAGCGCCCTGATACGGAAGGTTTGTCCGATTTCGGTCCCCCACATAGAACAAGTAGCCTAACATTTCTACTTTATCGCGCTGTTGACCTTCTCCTAGCAATGCTGCAACCGGTACATCCAAGAATTTACCTAAGAGATCAAGTAATGCCGCTTCCAACGCCGTAACGGCGTGTATTGTGATGCGTAGATCAAAGGTCTGCAAACCGCGTCCTCCCAGATCCCGATCAGCGAATTGCTTGCGAACTTTAGTAAGAATGTTATTGTATTGGCCGATCGATTGACCGATAACCAGTGGGCTTGTGTCTTCAAGCGTTTTACGAATATTCTCGCCGCCCGGTACTTCACCAACGCCCGTATGACCTGCACTGTCTTTGAGGATAACGATGTTACGTGTAAAGAATGGAGCATGCGCTCCACTTAGATTGAAGAGCATACTATCGTGCCCTGCAACTGGAATTACTTTTAGTTCGGTAATAATTGGCGTGCTGGACGCTTGATTTCTCGATTGCTCATTTAGCAGTTCTTGTTTCATGGCTGATCTCTCCCTTTCCAATGGATGAATACCAGTTTAATGAAGATGACAACTAATTCGCATAACTTAAGTTAAATTGTACCACGTCATCTAGCTCCTAAGTACTTAAATAACTTTTATTCACATATTTTTGTTAGGGAATAATATGCGCTTCGCTGGAGAGGACGTTGAAATGATGATTCATTATAAAAAAATGAAGATCGACGGCTGGGAGTTATTTTTTCGCCAAGCCGGTAGTCCGTACAACCCAACCATCATCCTTCTTCATGGTTTTCCAAGCTCATCCCATATGTTCAGGGATTTGATTCCTCAACTCACAGACCGATTTCATGTCATTGCTCCTGACTATCTAGGGTACGGAAATAGCAGTATGCCTTCCGTTGAAGAATTTGCGTACACCTTTGAGAATCTATCACTTATGATTGAAAAGCTTATTGATAATCTCTGTATTTCTCACTATATTTTGTACACCCATGATTATGGAGGTCCTATCGGGTTCAGACTGGCTGTACGGAATCCGCATCGTATTCTAGGATTCGTTATTCAGAATGCTGTGGTTAGTGAAGACGGATTAGGGAAACCGTTCGATCTTTTCAAAGCACTTTGGGCGGATCGAAATCCTGCAACTGAAGCGGCCTTTGCCCAGCTTGCAACCTTTCATTTTACAAAAATGCAGTATGTAACGGGCGTGTGTCATCCCTATCGAATTAGTCCCGATGGTTACCTAATGGACCAGTTATTTTTGGATCGACCCGGTAATAGCCAAATTCAGTTGGAATTGGGCTACGATTATCGGACCAACGTCGAACAATACCCTGTTTGGCAACAATACTTGCGAACTTATCAACCTCCTACGCTTATAACCTGGGGCAAAAATGATTTTATTTTTACGGTGCAAGGAGCTCTTGCTTTCGGAGAACTATTAACATGTGTGGAAACTCACTTTTTATGCGGGGGACATTTTGTTCTGGAAGAGCAAAGTCAGCAAGTTGCGGAGCTTATCAAGTGCTTTTTTGGCCGTATCTATGCGCGAAAATAAACGAAAAAGGAGCTGCCGTAAGGCAAGCTCCTTCTCTATTGTTGAAAATCGTTAATTCGTATGGCTGATGTACGCTCTGAGGCAAGGATACGGACCACTGAAAATATGCGCCATGGCTACGATAAAGTTAAGGTGATCCAGTAAAATTTGGAGAGTGGTTCCGACGAGATGGGCTAGCGATTGTTCAACCGCTAATTCCTTTTCTGAACTCAGTTGGTTAAGCAGCTCATTATTTTGAGCGACCGTTTTACTAATTTCCATTAACGTCTGTGTTTCGACGTCTGATGGCCGGTAAGCCAAATTCGGAAATTGAATGTCGTACGTCTCCAACCGCTGTTTCAAATGAAGAATCTCATGTTGGCGCTGTACGGAATCGTTGGCTCTCTTCCATGGAAAAAGATTCTTCCATTCTTTGGTTACTTTCATAAGCAGCATGTCTAGTTCCTCCTATTTTCTCTAGAAGAGAAAAAGGAAGCGAGGGAATAGAACCTCAAATCACAATGTTCCATTGAATGTTTCTATCCATTTCTTTCTACGCTGACGAAGTTAGCTGACGGATTCGGGTTGAAAGTTAACCCTAACACTTCACTTTGTGTACTCACCCCAGGAAACTTGGTTCCCCCGCTTCTTTAATCTAAAGAATTAAGCGTATTTTATCAATTTACTCCAATGTATACCGAGAAGCAATAGTAATATTTTCTTATCTATTCTATGTCCTTAGTCATACATCCCTTGTAACCATAACATGATCCGATCTACTACCTCCATATATCTTTGCCCAACAAGCAATCCGGTGTGAGTCGTATCCCAAAGTCCTGTATACTCTGCTTGGAGATGCTCCGCTGTCGCCTTTCCCCGCCGGTCATCCTCTTCACGATTAATTGCTTTAATAACCAAGGCTGGATTAACCATCAAACTGCTGTCTATCGATATCCCACCGCTTGCCACCAAAGAGAAATAAAAATCGTTAAATGCTTTTAATGACTCCACAGTTATATACTTTCTCTGAAAATCAATGTCATCCATTGATTCATCTATACTGGAATTCTCTTCTCGGGATGGTGCGGGCATTAATACTCCTGTTGTCCTTCTAGCTATTTCTTTGTAGGGTACAGCTTCATAAACTTCCTTACTTATGCTTGTATCGATCACCACTAAGCCTGCAAGTTCGTTGGTTTCAGCCAGCTTCTGGCTCAAAATTCCTCCCATGCTAAATCCTATGAGTATCGGTGGAGCCTCACACTCGGCCAAAACCTCTTTCATATCCTCCAAATAATCTTCGAATGTTACATTTGTCAAATCGAGCACTCTACTTTTGTAGTGACCTCTCAAATTCATAACATAGCAATTCCATCCCTTGTTTATAAAGTGTGGGATGTATTTGCTCCACATCCAACTGCCCGTGTAGGCACCGTGTACAAATAAAAGCGGAGGTTTTTTGGAGGCTTCCTTCGGTAGCTCCTCTCCCTCGAAAATTTCTATAAATAGATCATTCTCTCCGATATATTTCACACGATGATCTGGCAAATCTTTTGTATAATCTTTCATGATAAGTTTCACCTCGTTATATAGTTTGACATCAAACTATTAGTCTAAAAAAATTTAAAAATTGTTATAAATTTTCGTTAGAATTCTCAGTAATTCTTCCTTTTCTTTATCCGTAATGTCCATGTAAAATACATCTAACATTTTTTCTGAGATGGTTTCAAATACCGGTTTCAGTTCCTCCCCTTTTGGCGTTAAGGCAACATAGACGACCCTTGAATCTACGGTGTCCCTTTCCTTTGTCACGTATCCTAGACGGACCAATTTATCTACGAGTGCAGTCACTGTAGACTTATCTTTATCAATTTTCTTGGCAATCTCCGCCATAGTCAATCTAGGCATCTTAAATAGAGCAAAGATAATATCCCCATGTGAAATGGCAATATCGTCGACCCCATATTTCGCCATCTCGGCTATGATAAACCGATTGGTCTTTTCTCTAATTCTGGAAATAATTGATACAGCGTCTCTTGGTTTCATATCTGTATTATAGTTTGACATCAAACTAATGTCAAATATATTTGAGGCAGCCGATGCAACTAGCCGGCTGCCTCGAACATTGTCACAAATCCACTTTATACATACAAGGAACGCCCTCCATATCAGAGGTAAAGATGATAAATGTGCCATCTGGAGAAAAAGCCGGATGCGGATGAGCATCCTGTGTGTTACCGTATGACTTCCAGCTAGTTCCATGGGAGCATAAACGCTCTTCTTGCCTCCGTTCTACATCCACTAAATAGATGAAGTGCTGCTCGGGCAGCTGCCCGTCCCCGACGATCATCGTATGATTGGCATTCGAAATAAAGTGGCAATACTTAGAGCAATTCATCCAGATTTCTTCCTCTAATGTCTCCGAGTCCATGAAACGGATACTTTCGTGATAGAGATCATCTTTATGTCTGTACACATAAGCGAATCTAGAGCCATCGGCAAGCCAATATTCATGTGTGATGAGCTCATCATGCGTCTGTTCCTTCGCACAGCGCAGCCGCGTCCCGTCCTTTTGGACTAGCCAGAGTCTGGCATCAATCAAATGCCCAGGACCTTCATGACAAAATAAAATGGTTGATGGGTCATTGGGACGAATTTGCGGATGCCCCAGCCAGCAGTCCAGCTCCTCATGCGCGATATGGCTGGTTCGCCGTTCGATATCCAGGTAGATGATTCGGCAGTGCGGCTTCGCTGCCCATTGTGGCTCGAAGTTGGACCAGTCCCCTTTGCCCGGTACAACATCCTTTTCATTAATTTCGACCAGAACGAGATACTTGTCATCTGAGCTGAGGCCGGGATTCGCATTGGATTTCCAGCCTGCAGGTGATGTATAGAGAACGTCTTCCTTCAGCGTCGTCATATCCAATCGCATAATCCGCTGATCTCGGCAATAGATCAAGTAGTTATCTTCACTCGTCAGACTGCAGCTGAAATCGTGAATATCGGGTCCTTCCGTTAATTGCAGAGCCGATCCATCGTTCAGATCCATCTTGTAAAGCTGACGGAATCCCTCTCGCTCACTAGCGTAAATGAGATAGCGATTGTCGTTTGTAATCATTTTATAATAAAAATAAGGATGATGATTTACCTGCTCCGGGGCTGTCAAACGAGTCATAGATCGGCCCGTGTAGGCATCGACAAACGGATGGAACTCGTTACGAATCGTAGATCCTTTAGCCATCTGTGATCACTCCATTCTCTTAATGTTAGGGACGAGGCCGCAGCATTTTCATCTTCTCAGCAGGTTTAAGCGGTAAGGTCAATTGAAGCGGCGAGCGGTTAGGGGTACGGAATACCGCCCGAACCTCTGCGTTCGCTTCTAAGACGGAAGCCGAAGTGTCGAGCTCTTCTCCTTGTTCGCCCAAACGCCATGCAAACAGAAGCAGCGCTTCCTGCATACGATCAAAAGCAAATCTCTTCCGCTCGCCGGCGTAGATAACATAGTCAAGGAACAGTTTATCCTGTTCCTGCCTGAGCTCCCAGCTTGGCTGTTCCCCGTCAAAGGCTGCGAATATTTTTTTCACCTGCAGCGTCTGCTCTGCTACGTGTACTGTAGCTGCTTCGGCTTCTCGCGAGACAGCTTCTGCCCTAACCTCATGCAGGCTTCCTCCAATCTCAAAGCGAACTCTTAGGTCCGCTGATTCGATGGCACCATCAATGGGATCGAGCCCAATGTGCGTATTGCCGCCATTTGTGCAAAATCCGATGCCGAACAACACATCCTTCCCCTTTTGAACACTGGAATAGATACCGGAAGAATAGTCATAACCTTCGTTCAGCAGGCGCAAATGAATATAGGTAGATGCATCACCGTTGCGTACATAAGCTAGCAAATTGCGGCGCTGATTCCACATCACATCTTTGCTGAAGGTTCCCACACTAACCGGCCCTTCCATATACGTAGTTGCTTGGTTAACAATGTCGCCAGCCTCGTCTTTGCTAATTGTTTGTACATGTTCCGCTGTCTCTGTTCGTTTGAACGCCGGTATGTACTTCTCAGGACATCCAATATCATTGCCATACCAATCCAGATTGTATGTCAGTTGATCGACTGGCATGAAGTCCAACTCACCTCGGCTGGCAATCTGCAAGAAGGATAAAACTTCCGGCGTCATCATCGTATGATAGGCACGGCTGTGCGGGCCTGACCATTGCTTGCTGGGGACATGGAAATGCTCGGCCACCATCCCCCATGCCACATCCAGCATTTCCGAGCTGAGCTGTTTCGCTTCCGCAACTCGGGTCGCTGTATGAATGCTCGACAATTCCTGTATCGCCACGATCGTATATGTCGGACTGTTATACTCCTGGAACGTTCCCAGCTGTTTCGTGTACTCGCTGAAAAGACGTAACCGCTCCAAGCCATAATTCAAGTACTTTTCTTCGCCATAGACCTCGCCTGTAAGCAACGTAACGAAGGCGCCCATTATGGCAATGTTCGTATAGCTAGGACCGACATTTCGCTTGATAATGGCGTCGCATGCACAATAAAGCGCATGCCTCATTTGTTCGCGCAGACCCGGGCTCAGGATATCGGAATGCCTCTGCTCGGCCAGCACCAGCCGCTTTCCGCAGAAGTCCGCCCAATTCCAGTCTGGCGGAGCCATCCTCTCCAGCGGCTCTTCGTAGAACCAAGACCAGATGCCGAAGGTAGCATGCTCCGGATTCTGATCCTGCAGGCTGATTACCTGTTCTAGTATGCCTTGTGCTCTTTCGATATGATGAGGCTGACGGCTGTCCAGCATTCCCAGCGCATAAACACAAGCTGCCAAGGTGGGGTGAGTAAACGCTACATCTTTTAACGTACTGTGATAACCCGGCGTATGAAAAGGCTTGCGAACCATCCGCAGTTCAGGCGTATAGTCTTCGTGCCATTTATTAAGCTGATCAAGCAGCATCTTATTTGCATCCATTGTCATTTGATTACACTCCCTTATTCGAATGAAATAGCCCCCCAACTCCTGTTCGAATCGGGAGGCTGCTTAGCCTTCAATGAAGTTTACTTGCCTTTCACATTGTTCTGATACCAATCTTGCGCTAACTTATCAACGTTATCGCCGCCGAGACGTTTCCATTCCTTGCGAAGCTGCTCCATCCCCCATTGCGGCGTATATTGGGCACCACCTGTAATGACTTTTGTTTCAATATCATCAGACAATGGGCCATATGACGTAGAAGTTTCGCTCAGCTCAGGGAATGTTGGGTTGAACGGAATATCGCGTCTGTATTTGTTTTTCATAGCCACCTTGAGCGATTCACCCTGCACTTTGGCATATTCTTGTGAAATTGCATCCGTTGCCGCCATCACGGCGAAATCCTCTGGCTTCGGACTCCATTGATCGAGCACGGCATACTCTGGCGCATAGATCGTTTCCTTCTTATTCTTCTCAGCATCAATCGTTTGAGGGACACCATTAACCAGCTTGTAATGAACACCTTCCGTGCCGAATCTGACATCGAACCAGTTTTTGTCTATCCACCAATCCAGCAATTTGATTGCAGCTTCCGGATTTTTCATATCCTTATTAAACACAATCAAACGGTTTGCCGGCGGTTCTTGATACAAACCGAACTTCCCATACTTCGTTGAAACCGGCTCTAAAGGGACAAGCTGCGAATTAGGGACATTTTGCTTCAATTCCCGGTATTCGGCTCCAATGTTCCAACTCGCGAAGTAGATGCCTGCTTTCCCTGTCACGAACAGCTGTCTTTCCTTTTGGAAGTTCTTGTCCGTAATATATTCTTTGTCAATCAGCCCTTCATCGAAGAAAAGTTTAAGTTCTGCAAGCACATCGGCATACCGATCCGTTAAGCCGCCGTACACGATTTTATCATTGTCCAGATACCAGTTACTCTTGTTGGATGCATACATCGCCTGAATAATACCTGCGTAGTTATAGTTAAAAGCAGCACCCAACGTATCATTTTTACCATTGCCATCAGGATCTTTATCCCTAAACGCCCGCATCACATTGACCATCTCATCCATTGTCGTCGGCGCCTTCAGTCCCAGCTTATCGAGCCAGTCTTGGCGGATCCACATTCCGTGATTCGCAATGGCGTCAATGCCCCGAGCGCTGGTCGCCATATAGGTTTTGCCATCAAACATCGTGTATGGCTTCAGCTCCGGATGCGCTTTCAAATAAGCTTTGTAGGAGGTGCTGTATTTCTCGATATAGTCGTCAATGGGTTGAATGGCTCCTTGCTCTTTCAATGTCGCCATGTAATCACGCCCGAATTCCCACATCATATCCGGCGCTTCGCCGGCAGCGATGAGCGTGTTTAACTTCTTCGTTGATTCGGTCCGCAGGATCGGAACCCACTTCACATTGATACCCGATTTCTCACTGATGTATTTGGTCGTCCGGTTACTCTCATAAGTTCCTTCGTCACTCGCCACTTGGCCGCGGTCAAGGATAGAAACACTGACTTCCAGTTTCTTATTCTCTCCTGACGCTTTACCAGGGTTATCCGTGCTAGTTGGAGAGGAGCAAGCTGCAATTGTGAATAAAGAAGCGACTAGCGTTAAAGCTACGTGCTTTTGTTTAATCATGAATTCTTCGCCTCCTGCAATAAGAATGATAAGCATGGATTTTCGATTAGCCCTTAATCGAACCAATCAAGACACCTTTTACAAAATACTTCTGTAAGAATGGGTAGACACACAAGATCGGCAGCACCGAGATAATGATGGCAGCAGCCCTTAATCCCTCCGGAGTTACCATCGTTTGCATAGAAGCGCCTTCGCTCCCGTTCGTTGCATTCGTATTCAGCAGATTCTGACTTGTCGTATCGATCATCTGCAGCAGCTTCACCATCAATGAGAGCTTCCCCGAATTCGTGATATACATGAGAACGTTCATATACGAATTCCACCAGGTTACCGAATAGAATAACGTCAGCGCTGCTATAATCGGCATGGAGAGAGGAAGAATAATTTTCCAAATAATAAACAGATCATTAGCTCCATCAATCGCTGCGGATTCCTCAAGTTCCGAAGGCAATCCTTCAAAAAATGATTTCATGACGAAAAAATTGTACGTGCTCAGAAGTCCAGGCAGCCAAAGCGCCCAATACGTGTTCATGATGCCCAGCGTCTTGATAAGAATATAGTTGGGGATGATCCCCCCGCCGAACAGCATCGTGAACGTTATGATCATAAGCAGGACATTCCTGCCCTTGAGCCGCTTACGACTTAACGGATAGGCAGCCATGATCGTTGCCACTAGGTTGATGGAAGTTCCCACAACCGTAATGATTAATGTATTTTTCATGGCATGAAACAGCTGGCCGTCTTCAATCAAATTTTTAAAAGAAGTGAATGTGATTTCCTTCGGCCATAGGAAGACTTCCCCTGACATAATAGCCCGAGAACTGCTTAATGAGGTAGATAGCACATGAATGAACGGGAACAATGTCATCATGGCAAGTACCGCCAGAAATACATAGATGACGCCATAAACCAGTTTAATTGACGAGCTCTGACTGCCGGACACAGCATTCCCCTCCTACCATAGCCCATTCTCGCCTAAGGCTTTAATTAATCGATTCACGCTGACCACCAGAATCAAGCCAATGACGGATTGAAACAAACCAAGCGCCGTCGTATAGCTGTACTGCGAGCCTTCAAGACCTACGTGATAAACATAGGTGCTGATGACATTCGCAACCTCTGAAACCGCTTTATTTTGCAATACGAAAATATGCTCGAATCCAACGTCCATCATCTGTCCCACACGCAGAATCAGCAAAATTGCAATCGTGGACCGGATACCCGGCAGTGTAACGTGCCAGATCCGCCGAAGCTTGCTCGCGCCGTCAATCTTCGCTGCTTCATACAGCTGAGGATCAATGCCGGCCATGGCGGCCAGGTAGAGAATGGTTCCCCAACCCGCATTCTGCCAGATCCCCGACAAAATGAACGTAATCGGCCACCAGAAGGTGCTTGCCATGAAGTAAATCGGCTCTATACCGAACAGCTTCACCAAAGTAAAGTTTACGATTCCCGTGGATGGAGACAGCAGCGCGATAACAATTCCGCCAAGTACGACCCAGGAGATAAAATGCGGAATATAGAGTAAATTCTGAATCGTTCGCTTGTACCATTCCAACCGGACTTCATTTAAAAGGATGGCTAGTGCAATAGGAACCGGGAAAGCGAAAACGATACTGTACACATTCAGCAAAAGCGTATTCTTTAATACAGTGAAAAAATCCGGACTTGTGAACAATCTGTTGAAATGTTTCAGGCCAACCCATTGACTCCCCCATATGCCATCGGCGAAACGATAATTCTTGAAGGCAATGATCTCACCGAACATCGGCGTGTACTTAAATAGGAAATAGTAAGCAAAAATCGGAAGCAGCAATAGATACAAGTATTTGTCCCGCTTCACATACTTCCATGCCCGTTTAAGCTTCGTTGTCTGCTCCTTCTTTCCGATAATGGCTTGTGCGGTGGTAGCCCCGACGGTTCGTGATTTCATGTCCCTACCTCCTCTCAGGTCGATGTCTTGCACCCTTATGGTAACGTTCTAGGATGGATTTGGCATATAGACACTTTTTAAAAATACACACCTTTTTTAACCGGATACGTATTCGCCATTTTTATCATCTTCGCCTTTTTTAAGATTTTCCCTGAATTCACCTGGTGTTTGGCCTGTATATTTCTTGAAAATACGGATAAAGCTTTGAACATTGTTATAACCTACGCTCTCCGCGATGGTGTTGACCTTCTGTTTCGAACCCAGCAGCAGCTCTTTTGACTTCTCCATGCGGATCTGAATCAGACAATCCATAAAATTCGTTTCCGTTGTTTCCTTGAAGAGTTTACTTAAATAAGGAACGCTTAGCTCAAATTGCGCCGCCAACAGATTGAGCGAGAGATCGCTGTCCATATAATGCTGCTCGAGATACGCCAGAACCTGCCCGATGGTATCGTGGTGCCCTTTGGAGAGCCGCTTCTCTTCGGTGCGCACAATGAGCTGATGGAGGAAATCGGACATGTAGCTCTTCAGTTCAGCGACTTTGACGCAGCTCTCAATCCGGTCATAGATATTTTCCTTCGGATCCAGGAATTCTTTGATTTCCAGACCTTTATCCGAAATGACCTTAATCGATTTCATAATCATCTGAATGCACATCTGCTTAATTAACTCGGGAGGAACATTACCCACCACGACCTCGCCAAAAATTTTATCCAGCTGCGATCGAAGCTTGTTTTTATCTGTTTCCCGAATCAAGTTGACGACAGAATCAATTAACGCCGTAATCCTGTAAAATTTCTCATTATAATTGCTGCCCGCAATATCGTCGATGGAGACAACGGTGTTATCGCCCATAATTAATTTGTATTTCAGTGCATTCAGCGCTTCTTCATAGGAAGTTTGGATGCCTTCCAGATTGGTCTGTGGACTACCAACACCGATGGTTACCGTTTGTTTAAAATGAATCCCTACATAATTTTTCACCAAATCAGCAACCTGCAGAGCTTGAATTTGATTGCCTTGCGAATCCTCCGATTCGAAGCTCATGATGACGGTGACTCTCCCATCGGTCAATTCCACGGAAGTCCCCTTGCATACGCCTGCAATGAGTTCGTCGGCAACATTGCTGATGGCATAAGTAAATAAATAAACATCTCGCGGTGTGTGATTCTCTTGGATACGATCCAGTTCAATGATGAGCACGATGAATTGTTTATGATATAAGTCTATACCGAGCGTATGGAAATACGGCTTCATCCGGTCATAGTTCGTTTTGTCCCCCATCAGCAAACTCATGATCAGACGCCATTTCAATGCTGGCAAGCTGTCGTTCATTTGTTTCTGCAAGGATTCGTTGTCAGATATCATCTGTTTGAAAAACTGCTCCATATAGGTAAGGTCGCCGGAGCGAACCGATTTCTTACCCGCAACGGAATGAAAGAAAAGTTCGAGAGGCCGGAACGTGTAATTGCTTACTGCAAATACAAGCACAATTGCTAGCAAGAACATTCCCGATGTCACAACCAGCAGCAAATTGCGGACAATCATTAACGGTCGGTTCATCTCGGGATCAGGGACAATACTGATATATTTCCAACCATTATAACTGGAAGTTAGATAAAAGGTTGTGTAGCTTCCGCTTTTCGTATGCGTCGTAATATAACCGTTATCCTTAAACTCACTTAACTCGGGGGCGCCGGGAATCGTGCTGAAGGAATGAAACAGATGCTCTTTGTTCTGCGAAGAAATAATCATCCCTTGGTTATTAATAACTAACGTTTGACCTGCCCTTTGCTGATCCACATCTTGAATGAGATTGGAAAGCGTGCTTTCCGCGACATTGACAATAATGGCACCCTTCCGAAACTGCGGTAAGCTAATTAGGGGGTAAGTACGCACCAAGGTAATCATATTTTTCTCAATTTGCAGTCCTGAGCTGACCTCCGTGACCTTCCTGGTGTCGAGCCATTCGCCGTAGCCCTTCATGCTGACATAAGCATCATGCCAAGCCATATCGTAGAAGCTGGATTCATCCGAGTATGTTACATCAGTCAACAAGCTCTTGTTCGCTAGAGAATACAAATAAAACGAGGAGATATTGCTGTTCGTAAACATCAGCGTCTTGAACCGTGTATTCAAAATGCGGAAATAATTGAGCCGCAGTTCATCGCTCGCGTATCTGCCATTGAGGAATAACTCGACATCCGGTTCTTGTATGAAATTAATCGTGCTTGTATCTATTTCATGTAGCATCATTTCAATCTTCTGTTGACTCAGATGGAGCAGCGCTGTATTCGTGCGGCGGAGCTGATCTTCCATGCCCCCTTTCGAGCTTAAATAGGACAACCACACGGTGGATGAGATGATGATTAGGAAAAAAACACCATAAATCACCTTGAATCTGGCCGAAATGTTACCTTGTAAAAATTGCATGGTTATCTCCTTTTCTCCTAGAAAAATAGAGGCTGGACAATGTGGCACATCTTTATTGGTAACGCTTACAAATTTCCATTGTAAATCCTTTCCTCATATGATAAAGCAACAATTGGGATTGTTCAACCTGACAAAAAGAAGGTAACTGCCCGACAAATGGAAAATACCCCTACAAGTAAACGGCTGTCTACCTGAAGGGATATGCTCCTGACGCAAACGCTATTTTTTTATTGGCAGTTCGATCTGTACCGTAGTTCCATGGTTAATCTTACTCTGAATCGTCAAATCTCCATCATGTCCATGAATAATTCGTTTGCAAACCATTAGCCCTAAACCGGTGCCATTCGTCTTTGTCGTGAAAAACGGCTCCCCCAACTGAGTCAGCTTATCTTCAGAAATACCTACACCTTGATCTTCGACACAAATAATCAATCGTTCATCCAGGACATTTCTTACAGATATCTGTATCAATCCACCATTCACCATGGACTCAATCGCATTCTTCAATATATTAATTAAGACTTGTTTAATTTGGTCTGGAATACAATAAATGACGGGGATGTCCTGATCCATGTCCAATTGTATTTGCACGTTATACAGATGAGCATGTGGCTGAAGAAAGGCAATGACACTTTGTACAAGCTCCCGAGGATTACTCTCCAGATAGTAACTCAAGTGTGGTTTGGCCAGCGTCATAAATTCATTCACAACATAATTGATATGCTCGAGTTCTTCCATCATCACATCAACATAGTCGGCATTTTTCGCTTTTAATAAATGTACGAACCCTTTTAAAGACGTTAAGGGATTACGGATATCATGCGCGATGCCAGCTGCCAATTGACCGATTAACGACAGTTTCTCTGATCGGATAATCGCTTCTTCCGACTTCTTGCGCTCCGTGAGATCGCGAATGACGCTCTGCATGACCGGATTCCCAATATTTTTGTGAACATAAATCGAGGATATTTCCGCATCAAAAAACGTGCCGTCTTTCTTGCGCATTTTCCGCTCCACAAAATCACTGTAGTTATCCATCTGCATGATCTGTTCAATTCGCTCAATGATGACTTCCTTATCCTTTGGACAGAAATAATCATAAATTGAATTTCCTATGAATTCATCGGATGAAGCTTCGCCAAAAAGATTACAACAGGCATCATTCACAAACAGGACGAGCCCGTCTTTATGCAAAACAATGGGTTCAGGATTAAGCTTAAGCAGTCTCCTGTACTGTTTCTCACTCTCAAAAAGCTCCTCTTCCACTCTTTTCTTTTCACTAATATCTCGTTCCAAACCGACAAAGCCGACTACGTTTCCATCCGTATCTTTCAAAGGCGAGACGGACACATTGGCAATAAATGTCGTCCCGTCTTTTCTAAGTTTAATCGCTTCGAAATCCTTGATTTGTTCGCCGTTGATTAATGACTTGTACAATTGAAGAGCATTTTCTTTAAAATCATCCGGTGTCATTGGCAACACTTGTCCAATAACCTCATCCCTCGTCCAGCCATGTAACTCTTCAAATTTCTTATTTACTTCCAGCACGGTTCCATTTATATCGACGATTACAATCCCATCGGATGTTAAATTCATGAAGGAATCAATTAAGTATTCTTTTAAATTCATGAGTAAATATCCCCTAGTTCAATCAAGTGATAGTAACTGTATTCGTCTCCAATGGTTAAAAACCTTTATTAATCGTCCTATTCAGATGTTTTTTTACATTTTATCATTAGAAATTTAAATGGCGGTTTATTTTCCACATTCTTATGCGGCTCAAAAATTTCCGAAAATTCTAACAGCCCATATTTCCCGAATTCTTGGGTGATCGAATCTGCGTCATAGAAAAACATCTTTACACCTGCGGCGGTCTCATAATAGTCTTTACCCAGTTGTTTGCCCTTTCCAAACATGGGGGCTTCTTTGGAAATCGTCGTAAAAACCATATATCCGTTCGGCTTTAACTGGTTATAACAATCCTTGATAAACTTTTCTCTCTCGTCTTCATTCAACAAATGAATAAGCGCATAGCTAAATATGCCGTCATACAGCTTGTTCTCAAACGGCATGTCAGCCACTGAACCATGAAAAATGTCAATATGCAATCCTTCTTGTCTGGCCAGTTCAATCGCTGTTTTCGAAATCTCAATACCTGTTACATGGATATCATTATCCATAAAAACCTTTGCGTTCCTCCCATATCCGATACCAGGGATCAAAATATCCTTGACGTTTTTCTCCAGGAAAAAGTCCTTGGTCAAGATGGCTGAGTCTGCAGGTTCAAATCCCCACATCCTTTGATTCTCGATAAAGCTGGATTCCCAAAATTCTGTCATTCTACGCTCTCCTTGAATATGTGATTTTGGTTTATTTGTCAGCAAGATGTATGCCCATTATAGAACGGACGTTCTAAAAAATCAAATTTTTATCCCCAGTTTCCTTCCGCGCGTAGAAGGGCGCATTTCGATGAAATAGCGCCCTGGAGTTCCCTTCGCTGAATGAGAAAGCGCAACGCGCTTCGAATTCAGCGCTGCTCAAGGGCTCGGTGGTGAGGTTCGACCTCACCACCAGTATCAAGTTGGCTGCGCAGCCAACTGAGCGGAACTGCAGTCCACTATTTCGGTTAATAGTGGGCTCATGGCAGCTCTAGGGGAACTACAGGGCCTTATTTCTTCACATTTGGCAGGTTTTTAGCCAATTATGAAGAAATAAGAGCCCCCAGTTCCCCTCCGAGTGTAAAAGGGCGCATTTCGATGAAATAGCGCCCTGGAGTTCCCTTTGCTGAATGAGAAAGCGCAACGCGCTTCGAATTCAGCGCTACTGAAGGGCTCGGTGGTGAGGTTCAGCCTCACCCTATCGCAAGAGCCCTCCCCAAACACTAAAAAAAGACCGCCAGCGGCGATCTTTTTCCTTTCACACACGAAATGGTGAGAAATACGCGTGTCATTTCGATGAAACAGCTGTGCTTCTCCCCGATTCCTGATATCCTTCAAGGACAAGCTTCATTGCTTGGACAATCTCAGGGTACTCATCGACCAGATTATTCGTTTCACCAATATCTTTACTGAGATCATACAATTGGTACAGCGGCGATCCTTCCGGTTCTTCACCAGGCTTTGGATAGCTCCACCCGCCCGAGCCCGGGCATAACTCCAGCTTCCACTTCCCTTGGCGAATAGAGAACGCCCCCTGAATGGAATGATGAACAATAGCTTCTCGCAATGGCCGCTCATAAGGCATATCAGCCCAAACGGGCAGATTGCTGACACCATCCTCACCTGCGTCCGGGGGTAATGTTACTTCTAATATCTCTGCAACCGTTGCGAGCAAATCCGTGAGGCAGACGGGCTCATCGCTCATGCGCCCAGCTTGTATGCGCTGCGGCCATTTCACAATCAGCGGTATCCGATGCCCGCCTTCATAAATATCCGCTTTATGACCGCGGAAAACATAACTTGGGTTATGTCCAAATGCTGCAAGCTCCTCATAATTAGCACGAGGTGAGCAGCCATTATCGCTCGTATAGATTACGATTGTATTGCCGGACAGCTGTAATTCATCGAGTTTATTCATTATTTGACCGATCACATCGTCACACATGAGTACGAAATCACCGTACGCGTTTGTACCGGATTGACCAACGAAGGCTTCCGATGGCAGGATGGGGGTATGCGGAGCAGGTAACGGGAAATAGATGAAAAAAGGCTCATCCTTGCTCATCTCGATCCACGCCAGTGTTCTGGCTGTAAGTTTAGGAAGAACTTGGTGGTGTTCGAAATCCGGCGCGGTAGCCCCTTCACGCCAATAAGCCACCGCATCATCGTTGTGAGTTATGCGATCCGGCAGTTGAGTAACCCGGTCGTTCTCGATATAGACATAAGGAGGCATATCCAGCGATGCGCTAATTCCGTAATAATAGTCAAATCCATGCGATATCGGGCCCTTTTGGACGGGCTCTCGATAATCAACTTCACTTTCCGCGTCGCCTACCTTCGCCCATTCCATGCCCAAATGCCATTTGCCGATACAAGCCGTCTTATATCCCTGTTCACGAAGTAAACTGGCGACTGTCATTCGGCCATCCTCAATGAGTGGAGCGGAGAATCCATTCAGAACGCCCTTCTTGAGAGATGATCGCCAATTGTACCTTCCAGTTAAGATGCTATATCGAGATGGCGTACAGACGGCCGATGAAGAATGAGCATCCGTAAAGGCGATCCCTTCTTTGGCCAATCGGTCGAAATGAACCGTATGAATTTTGGAATTTTTGTTCAGGTAGGAAATATCGCCATATCCCATATCATCCGCCAGTATATAAATAATGTTCGGTTGTTTGGATTTCATCTGTTTCTCCTCCTAGATGGTATGAGCAGTTTAAAAAAGCATGGATTACTCCATGCTTTTCGCTAGAACCTTATTTTTTCATTTTCGCATCATAAGCGGCTTGATAGATGTCCAAATATTTTTTCAGATTCATATCATTCAGTTTCTTCACATAACCGTCCCATTCTTTATCAATATTGGCGTCACCTGTTGTGAAACGAGCGATCATCTGATTGATATAGTCCGTCAAAGTCTTCTCTAGATCAGCAAGCTCTGTCGCTTGGTCGTTCGAGAAGAATAAAGCTGGAAGGACAGACTCGGGCTTTTGCCTATACGGCTCATAGTTATTTCTGGTCTCTGTAAAGAGCTTGACTTCCTGCGGATTTTTCGGATCTGCCATCTGCCCAAGCCGGAAATCGTTGGAACGGAGCGACGGTGCGGATTGCCCGCTCCAATTGATATTGTTCGCTGCATTGGTCGGAATGGCACTAGGAAGTGTTTTCCATATCGCTTGTTTTCCGTTAATGCCTAACTCTCCGCTTGCTGCATAATCCCACTCGGTTCCAGGACGCCCAATCGTTTGACGTAACGTCATCTCCGTATTGTAGAGAAGGTCACCTAAACGGAATGCAGCCTCTGGATTTTTCGCTGTGCGTGTTACGACATAATAGCCTTGAAGTACGCTTGATTTCCATGGCGTCGTTTGTACACCTGCAGGTCCTTTCAAGGAAGGTACGGATTGCACTTCCAACCACCTGCCGCTCGGACCGTTAAAAGCGGTGAATATGCCGTTATGCTGTGAAACTTCGCCGCCCAGAATATTAATATCCGGATTCTCACCCATCGCTTTCGCTTGATCCCGATCTTGTGTGAACGATTGCGGTGCAATCAAGCCCTCAGCATACAACTTGTGAAGGTAAGTCAACCCTTCTTTCCAACCTGGTGTATTGACCGATGTCGTCACCTTGCCATTATCAACAAACAACCGCGTCGTAATGCCGGAGTCAAGTACAAAGGAGTTCATGATAAAGGAATCGATATTTACGTTCGGCCCAACCGCTGCACCCGACAGCGGAATCTCATCCGCTTTACCATTTCCATTGGGATCCTTCGTCTTAAATGCTTTTAGAACGTTATACAAGTCGTCTGTTGTTTTCGGCATCTGAAGACCCAACTTGTCTAACCATGGCTGGTAAATCCACATTTTTTGCGACATCGAGCAGTGATAGCACTCATTCACTTGGGGCAAAGCATATATTTTACCTCCAGGTGCTGTAATCTCCTCTTTAACCCCTTGAACGATATCGAACATTTTCTTCGTTTCCACGCCGTATTGATTAATATAGGGTGCGAGATCCAGGAAGTCTCCCTGCGTGCCATAGATCAACTGTTGGGTTGGCGAAATCCCGAAACCCATGATGACATCAGGCAGATCACCACTGCCAAGCACAAGGTTCAATTTTTCCACAGCTGACTTTTCAGGAGCAACCGTCCATTCAATATGAATATTCGTTTTCTCCTCCAAATATTTCGTGAACTCGTTGTTCGCGTAATCACTTACGCCTGGAAAGCCTTTGACCAATACTTTAATCGTCGTTTTCTCTTTGGTTATCGGCAATTCTCCTGCTGCTGTGACGTTGCTGGTTTTCACCGGATCCTTTGCCGCTTCTGCAGGCGCATCTGCTTGTTTATCTGCACACCCTGCAAGGACAACCCCGCTTGCCAGAAGAACGCTTAATCCCATACCCCACATTTTTTTCATTCCAAGAACAACCTCCCCTTATTTATCCTTTCAAAGAGCCAATCATAACGCCTTTAATAAAATATTTTTGCACAAAGGGATAAACGAGCAGTAATGGCAGTGATGAAACAACAATTAACGAGTATTTCAAAAGTGCGCGTAAACCTTCTTGAGCGGCAATTTCTTTCATGTCCAGCATTGAAGCATCCACTTCGTTTTGCACGAGAATTTCTCTTAAGACTAATTGCAACGGATATAACTTCTGATTATCGAGGTACAATAAGCCATTAAAATATTGATTCCAATATCCAACCGCAGAATAAAGGGCTACTACAGCGATGATCGGACCTGACAGCTGCAGAACGATTGAAAACACATATCGGAAATCGTTGCAACCATCGATTTGAGCCGCTTCCAGCATTTCATCCGGTAATGTCGTTTTGAAATAAGTACGTGTAATGATAATGTTAAACACACTCATCGCACTTGGAATAATCATAGCCCACGCCGTGTTCAGCATCCCCAGATCTTTCACCAATAGATAAGAAGGAATTAGCCCTCCTGAGAACATGGTCGTGAAAACAAACAACAGCATAAACCAGTTTTTACCGAATAAATCACGTCTGGAAAGTGGATATGCAGCAGCAATCGTCAGTACAACACTAAGTAATGTACCTGCTACCGTATAAAAAACGGAATTTCGAAAGGAACTCCAAATTAACTTGTGCTTAAACACAGCCGCATAGCCATCTAAGGTTGGTTGTACCGGCCAAAGCCAAACTTTCCCCGAAATCACAGCGTCAGGAGAACTGATAGAAGCGCTTACAACAAACACTAGCGGGTACAAGATGACCACAAGAAACAGACAAATCAGCAGCATATTGACCCAATTAAACCATTTGTCACCTCGTGATTCGAGGATATGTGACTCTTTCATACCTCCTTGCACCTCCCTGCTACACCGTTACCATAAGCTTTCTTGCTTTGCACGTTTCGCGATTTGATTGACAATAATGAGCATGGCAAGTCCAACAACTGATTTGAACAAGTTAATGGCCGTTGAGTATGAGTAGTTCATCGCTTGTGAGGCGAGTCCCACCTTATACACGTAAGTATCAATGACCTCTGAGGATCTAAGGTTTAATTGATTTTGCAGGAGCAGTACCTTCTCGAAGCCAGAATCCATAATATGCCCTGTGTTCAAAATAAGTAAAATGATGACAACAGGCATAATACCAGGAATATCAATGTGCAAAATTCGCTTAAATTTACTAGCGCCGTCGATCACCGCAGCTTCATGCTGAGACGGGTCGATACCTGAAAGCGCTGCCAAGTAAATGATGCAAGAGAAACCTACGTTTTGCCAGATGCCCGACCAGACAAAAACAGAACTAAAATAGCTTGGCTTCGCCATGAAATGAATGGGTTCAAAACCAAACACCCCAAGCAATAGATTGACAATCCCCTTTTCTGGATCCAGAAGGACGAGCACAATCCCCGCCATAACGACGACAGAAATGAAATGCGGTGCATACGTGATCATTTGTACCGATTTCTTAAACCACTTGTTTTGAATGTTATTGATGGCCAGTGCCAGAAGGATTGGGAAAGGAATACCTGCAAGCAAGCTGTAGAAGTTTAGAACCAATGTGTTTTTTAAAAGGGTGCCAAATTCATACGAATTGAAGAATCTGATGAAATGCTTGAATCCCACCCAACTACTGCCTGTGATTCCTTTCGAAGCAATAAAATTTTTGAAAGCGATTTGCGCACCATACATCGGATAATACTTGAACACGATAATGTAAAGAACAGGCAGCGCTAATAGAACGTACAGCTGCCAACTGCGATGCAGCTTCTTTAAGAACGGCATTCGTTTGATCCCCGTATTGGTTTTTGCCAACGTATTTACACCTGCCACTGTTTTCAATTGGGTAACCTCCCTTCGTCGTTGTATAGCTTCAATGTAAGGGTTACCCTCGTTGCATGTATATATGAAAACGTTTAAATCCTGTGCAATCCTTAGGTTTTGAGGATGTGCAATTACTTTATTCATGTGCAAATGTTATTTTTCCGCTAAACATTCACTTCTACAGACCTTTGATAAACCGTTGCGCTAACCCCATGGAGCCGCTTGAACGCCCGGCAGAATGTATTGGATGAGGCGTATCCTACTTTGTCTGCAATCTCTTGAATGGCATACTCCGAATTTCTTAACAAATGCTTCGCATGCTCCATGCGCAATTGCTCCAAATAATCTGAGAAATTGATACCCGTTTGATCCTTGAAAAACTGTGACAAATACACCTTGGATACACGAAGTCTATCAGCGGCCTCATCCAGACATAACGCTTTGTCAGCAAAGTTTTTCTGAAGCATCGTACGAATATTATCCAGTAGTTCAATGTTACGACTTGAGCGCTGCTCCACGACATGCTGACAAATCGTCGAATAAGCAAGACGTATCGCTGCAAAATGCTGCTGCAAAGTCTCATAAGAAGGCTCCGCGCCATCTATCCGCTGAATTTGGATATAAACTTCCTCAGCTTGCATGCCTAATTGCCGTAGAAGTTTGATGAGATTCCCCCACAATTCACCAATAAATAAACGGAGAACGGTTTGTGAAAGGTGTCTGTTTTCAAAATTTTCGGTGTACAGGGCTTGTAATAGACGTGTAACCTCTTCCTGCTCACCAGCCAATGCGACATTCATGAGCCGTCCTTCCATGTCTTGCGGGTAATGGTAATCATTGAGCGCCGCTGGGAGCTCGTCAAACCACTGCAATCCATCCTTGCCCAATCGTACTAGGGCGAATAAAGCCTCTCTAGCCTGCTCATAGGAGCGTGAGATTGCGGTTACCCGGTCACAGTACCCCCCGATGCCACAATCGGATACAATCTGAAACCGCAAGTTAATCGCCTGACAGACCTGTTCCATTAGTTTCGTTATGTTTTCTCGATGCTTGTTAGCATCATGCGAATATACACTTAGTAAAACGGCAATTTGGTCTTGCGCCACATCATATGCAAATCCGTCTGCGCCTACAAGTTCCCTGATTAACTCAGCGGATGCGAAGCGGACTCGATCCAGATCTTTGAGCAGCCGTTCATTATAGCCATTGTCATACCCTTGAATGCGAATGAGCGCGACGACATATTGCCGATCTTCATCCTCCATCCCTAACCCTAGATGCTTGAGCAGGACATCCGCATCCCTTGTTGATAGAAATTGTCCTTGCATAAGCCTTCTGAAATAGGATGCGCGTAATAAAGGCACCTGCAGCTCCAACTCGGATTGCAGTTTACGGTTAGAAAGCGCCAGGCCGGACACCGCTTCACTTATAAAGCCATACACATCGTGCTGTTTCACTCCGCCTCCAACGAGTTCTTTCAGCGACTGGGCAAGAGCTCGAAGCGGTTTGCTATTCCGATATGCCAGAAAATAGGCCATGGATACACCAATCACAAGAAAAAGCAGCGTTAAGGAGAAAATAATCTTTTGAATATAATGCACTTTTCCTAAAAGAATAACTTTCGGTTGACCAACAACGTACGTCCATCCATTTGTCGTTGATTTTGTATACGTAACAATCATGGATTGATTATTCAGCTTTTGCTCAACAATGCCATGCTGTTCCTTCAAATCAGCCAATCGCACGGGAAGTCCCGTATCTTCGCCAGATAACGAGCTCATAATGCGGCCCTGATCATCCAGAATATACGCCCAGCCACCTTCCGTTAAGTTAAGTCCCTGAAACAGCTTACGGATCTCAGCTTGATCAATCATCACAGCGATAACCGCCTGCGGATTACCCGGTAGACCTAACGATTGTAAATACGTCATCATTTGGTAGGAGCTATTTCCAGTATTCATGTGTTCAGAGGGGAGAAAAGAGCGGGAATGATAGGTCTGCAGCCAATTCTTCCGCATCTTCTCTGTATCTCCGCCATCATAAACGGCAATCCGGCTAAAAAATTCGTCCATGGTATAGCTGGAACCCGGTGTGAGAACAAGGTCGCTATTCTTGAAAAGAATATAATAGTTATAGACGAAGTTATTGGAAAGCTTAAAATCATATAAGCTTTTAATCGTATCTAGGACGGAATACGTGTTGGCACCTTGGAAAGGATCCGTCACCGTCATAAATTGAATGACTTTCGTGTTGGCGGCAACTTGACGTCCAATTGAAGTAATCTCATCCATTCTTCGTTCAAGAATATCTCTGCTTTGCTCCAGAACAAGCCTGTGATTCTCAGTGGCATCTTTTTCCATTACATGAATGGTTTCTCGGTAGACGATATAACCAATACCTAACAGCATACAAATAAATAAAAGATAAGGGATTAACATACGAATAAAAACTTTATGTCTGACATTCGTATCCGGTACAAGCCACTTACGCATGGGCCATTTCCTCCTTGCTACCTCTAAGCCGATTGGATGCATTTACTCTCAGTATAACAAAGTATTGTGAGCGCTTGCATAAAATTTCACCTAGATTCAAAAGTCTGAAACGATGTTTCTCATCGTTACATCAAAAAAAGAGCTAAGCAGATCCAGCTGCTTAGCCCCTCATTTTATTTAACTTCACAGTCAATCATGACGTGAATGGTATCTCCCTTATGCTCGTTCCTCAATTGGAAAGCTCGGGAAACTTCCGCAAGCGGAACGATGTGAGTAATCATTTCCTCCGTATTCACTAATCCGTCGAGAACCAACCGCAATCCTTCATCGAAGTAACGCCGATTATCGATGTCACGTTTGGGTTCCGTTGACAGGATATCCAGCCGTTTTTTATGCACCTTGAAAAAATCAACCGGCTTGTGACACGTGCCAATGCACCCATACATGACGATTCGCCCATTCTGCGCTGCCGCATTAATGGCATCAACCATACCTGCTCCTTCCAGAAGACAAGGAATGACGACATCAAAGCCATCGGGGAAATCTGCTCCCACGATATCCATCGTATCCGCATGTTCATGCGGAATTTTGTACGTATGGGTGGCGCCATATTTGCGTGCAAGCGCCAGTTTCTCGTCAAACAAATCGGTGACGACCAAATTTCTAGGACTAAACATATTGATAACCTGCGTCATCACTAGACCGCTGACGCCCTGCCCCGTGATCAATACGTTCTTATTCGGTGAAATGTCTCCGAGTTCTGCGGCATGGATAATACCTGGAAGCACTTCAATCAGCGAGCCCTCGATTAAGGGCAAATCTTTCGGCAACACCTTCAGAGAAAACGGGGTGCAGCATACATACTCGGCAAAAGCTCCCCAAACATATCGAAGAGCAACATGATCGCCAACCTTGACACCAATCACATTAGGGCCGACTTTATCAATGATGCCTGCAACTTCATGTCCCAGCCTTGTAGGATATGATATAAATTCAGGTTCGCGTGCGCCACGGAATACTTCAACATCACTGCCGCATATCCCCACCCACTTAACTTTTACTCTTACTTCGCCATCCTTGGGTTCTGGAATCAAAGCTCTTCTCACGCTAATCTCGCCAATGGCGTCCATAACCGCACACATCTGCGTACCAGGACCATCATAATCAACCAATTCCATGGGAGGTACGGACATTTTTCTAACCATTTACATTATTCTCCTTCCATCTATCCAAAGTATTCTTCAGCCTGTTAAGCCATAACTTCCCACATTTTCTCGTTCACTTCATACATGGTCTTCTCTTCCTGCAAGCCTCTAATGATGTCTTCGACGACTTCCTCCATTAAGGCGAGATGACCTTGTACGGAGGCTCCGGCAATATGAGGTGAAAGAAGAACATTCGGAAGAGAGCGGATAGGATGATCAACAGCAAGAGGCTCTTTTTCAAACACATCTAGAGCAGCAAAGAACCGTCCGCTTTGAAGCTCTTCCATGAATGCCTGTTCATCTACCACAGGACCTCTAGAAGAGTTAATGAAGACAGCACCATCCGGAATTAGCGCGAGCAATTCTCGGGTCAGCATTCTTTCCGTAGCAGGAAGCTTGGGCGCGTGAACCGATATAATAGGACAACTCATAACCTCCTCAAGTGTAGCCCTTTTAGCATTCAGCCGGGCCGCTGCATCTTCACTCAAATAGGGATCGTAAATGAGAACATTGACTTGAAAAGGCGCAAGCAGCTTGATAAACGATCGAGCCGTAGAGCTAGCTGAGATGATGCCCACCGTACTTCCGGTAAGCTCTCTGCCTTTCAAACCAGCAATCTTCCATTTGCCATCCCGCATGGTGGTATGAAATTCAGTCAAGTGCCGAAGGGATGTCAGCAGCGCTGCGAGGCAATATTCACCCACACTCAAGGCAATCCTTGGGGCTGCCGAGTAAACTTTGACCCCTTGCGCGAAAATTTGTTTGGGAACAAGGTTCTTCACAGTTCCCGCTGCATGCCCGACGGCACGAAGCTTGACGGCCTTCTCAAGCATTTCATCAGTTAAGCTAGGCGAGCCCCAACTGGTAATAATGACTTCAGCCTCAGCAATTCGTTCTGAAAGCTCTTCCTGCGTGTAATCACGTCCTGTCTCGTTCCACACAGGTTCGAAGTACTCATTTATTCGTGCACGGCACGCCTCTGAACAGACTTCATCCAATCGAGATTGTGGTGAAAGCACCCATGTTTTTAACTTCATTGCAGAAAGTCCTCCTTCGTTTTCCTTAGACAAGTCCAAGATTTAGAGCTGCACAACCTGCCCGGTCCGTATAGATTCAAAGCAACCATCCATGACCTTCATCACCTGGATGATCTCCCGACCTGATGCCAGCGGTTCACGTCCTTCTCTAATCGCATTAGCAAATTCTTCAAGCTGCCATTTGAAATTAGGGAATGTAGACTCACAGGTTTCCAGCTTCTCGCCGTTCAGGCTAAGTTCATACTCATCTTTCAGATGCAGCAAACCGTTCGATCCAATTAAATAGCGCTCATAAATGCTGTTTTGCGTCGACCATATCCGCTTCCCGGTAAGACCAACTTCATCGGTTGGGCGGCAACCGGCGTTAAACGACATCCACACATTCGCCATTTGACCATCGCCAAAATTCATGGAAATGGCCACTTCATCTTCACCCGACCAATTCGGATTGTTGGAATGTCCCTGCGCATAAACGGACTTCGGAGCTCTACCATATGCCCACTGAATATAGTCTAGTATATGGCTTCCCCATAATGGAATGATAAATCCACCAATTTTCGATTCATCCTTCCACCAATCTGCCGCCGGCTTATCCATATGCGCCAATAGCATCGCATTGATGTTAATCAATTCACCAATGGCTTTCTTTCTCACCTGCCGAATCGATTCCATGACCGGTTGGTAGAAACGGCGGCTTTGCCCAATCATTAACGTAACGTTACCACGATCCGCCGCCTCCGCCATCTCCTCCGCTTCCTGCACATTCATCGCCATAGGTTTCTCGACCAGCACATGTTTGCCGGCACGAAGCGCCTTAATTGAGTACTCCGCGTGAAGATCATGTGGCAGAAGCAGCAAAAACGCGTCAATATCCGGATCATTTACCGCATCATCGTAGGAAGTGTAGGTATGTACCCCTTCCCACTTTTCGGCTTCTTGCCGCAATTTACCTTCATCGCGAGAAACAAGGGCAACAAGTTTAATTTGATCGGATAGCTCCCGGATGGCCGGAAGATGGGACTTCGACACGCGCCCCAATCCGACAACGGCTAATCGCAATTTATGCAGCATGTTTGCTCGACTCCTTTTTCTCTTTATTTACCGGATTTCCTGTCTTGATAGGACTTATTAAATTCATCCGTCATCTTCATGTAGTTGGCATCCGCTTTATACGTCTTTACCATCGCATCCCAGGATTCGATCGGTTCTTTCCCCATAATTACTTTGACCTTCATATCGTCCATCTTCTTCTTGTAGTCTGGTCCCATTTTCAAGTCAATATCGGACATCAAACCAATGGATACATCAGGTACGCCATAATTTCCTCGTTCATCGATAATTTTCTTATTACGCTCGAAGGTCGCTTTCGGCATGCCCACGCGATATGCCCATAAGTACGGATCAAATCTTTCGAAGATTTTACCGAACGAGCTTTGCGATACACTGTCCTTCACCGCTTGCTCTGTCGCCGTTTTAAAACCGTCCACCACGGTGAAGTGGATATCCTTCAAGCCGTAACAGGCCAATTCGAAACCTTCCTCGGATGCGCCATAATCCATCAAAGCCAGGATTTTCTTCATTTTGGCCTCAGGGACTTTTTTCGGAATCACATACAGCCCTGCGAAACCAGAACCGGTAGGAACCATTTTACCTGCTGCACTTTCCAAATACGTCATAGCCACAAAATCCGCTTTCGGATCAAGCTTTTGCGCACCTTCCGTAGCACGGAAAACACCTTCTGTTGTATCCACTTGGACACCGACTTTACCGGCTTTCCCCATGTTTTCAAAATCGGTTGTTTTCATAGCAACGAAATCTTCAGGCAATATTTTATCCTTATACATCTTGTTAAGATAAATAAGTCCTTCTCTTGTCCCCTGTTCTAGATCAGTGTCAACCAGTTTGCCGTCTTGCAACTTCCACTTGCCATTACTTTTATTGAAAATATCAATGACTTTCTCCCAGTTCTTTCCGTTATATCCGTACGTGTCAGCTTTCCCGTTCTTGTCTGGATCTTTGTCGACGAAAGCTTTCAAAGCGGTGTAGAACTCATCCATGGTGTGCGGCATCTTCAGCCCTACGTTATCCAACCAATCTTGACGGATGTTAAAGAAGCTGCTTCCATGAAGCGGTCGTACCGACGGCAGGATATATTGCTTGCCGTTTACTTTGACACTGTCCATAATCTCTTGCGGATAAGCCGATAAATTTTTATAATCCTTCAAATATGGCGTCAAATCCCAAAAAGCACCTTGCTTGATCATAGTGATCGCCTGCGTTTGCTTCATGTCTTTGATTTTCATCAAATCCGGCATATCGCCTGAAGCTAACATGACGTTCTGCTTCTCTTCCCACGCATTGGGAGATGCCCAAGTAATCGTCAACTTCGTATTCGTGCGCTTCTCGAATTCCTTGGTCACCGGATTATCGGCAGCCGGTGGTTCCGGTGTGCTAAACTCCGTAAAAATGCTAATTTCCGTTGGTGGACCGCTGTCAGCTGCAGTTCCCGTTCCTGTACCTGTTCCAGTTGTTGAAGCCGGTGCTCCGCCTGAGCAAGCTGACAGAACCGATGCAGCCATCATGAAGGTTATAGATACAGGCAGCGCTTTGCTCGTCATTGACCTCTCATTTTTTTTCATATGAACCCTCCTCTTTCATTTTAAAAAGATTATCCTTTCACCGAACCCAGCATGACGCCTTTGGCAAAATGCTTTTGCAGGAACGGATAAACACACAGGATTGGCAATGTCGCAATGACGACAGCAGCCATTTTTAAAGTTTCGGTAGGGATGCTTTGTTCGGCCATCATCTGTGCTGCAGCAGCCCCTCCTGCTTGCGTCGATGAGTCGATTAACATATTGCGGAGCACCAGCTGAAGCGGCCACTTAGTGTAATCATTGATGTACAGTACCGCACTAAAAAATGTGTTCCAATACGCCACTGCGTAGAATAATCCAAATGCGGCAAGAGCTGGAAGAGATAGAGGAAGGACAATGCGGAAGAAAACGCCGATATCCGTGGAACCGTCAATAATGGCGGATTCTTCTAATTCAACAGGGATGCTGTCGAAAAAGCTTTTCATGAGAATAACGTACCACCCGCTTGTCAGCACCGGTAGAATTAAGGACCAGACGCTGTTAATCAATCCCAAGTCGCGAACCAGCAGGTAAGGTGGGATCAGTCCCGGACTGAACAAAAGTGTGATCAGAATCAATAACATGATCAGTCTTCTGCCCTGCAACCGCTTACGGGATAACCCATAGGCCAGTGCAGCTGTTATCACAAGGCTGAGCGCTGTTCCGACAGTTGCTAGAAAACCACTGATCATCGTTGCATTTTGAAAAGCTGATGTAGACAACAAATATTTGTAGGAATCCAGTGTCCATTTCTGCGGAAATAAGAGATAACCTTGCTTTTGGATGTACTCTGCTGGATCCGTAAATGAAACGACAAAGACATAATAAAGCGGAAAAATCGTAATGATCGCTATGACACCGAGCACGATTATATTCATCGTATCAAATAGACGCTCGCCTAAGGTTCGATTCATCATTCTCACCCCGTTTCCCGTATTTGCGGAGATCAGTATACGCCTTCCTCACCAAATCGTTTAGCCAACTTATTGGCTCCAATAACCAAAATCAATCCAACCACTGATTTGAACAAGCCGACGGCGGTGCTGAAGCTGAATTGCCCCTGCTGAATACCTAGACGATAAGCATAGGTTTCAAAAACATCGGCCACATTGGAAACGGCGCCATTCATCATCAGAAATACTTGCTCGAATCCAACATCCATGATATGCCCGAGCTTGAGGATGAACAACACGATAATGACACTTCGAATCGCGGGCAGCGTTACGTGCCAAGCTTGCCGAATACGGCCCGCTCCGTCTATTTTCGCCGCTTCATACAGTCCAGGATCGACTCCCGCGATAGCAGCAAGGAAAATGATCGTTCCCCATCCCGCTTCTTTCCAGACGTTCTGCACGGTAAGCAGGATCCAGAAACTGTTTTCATTCGTTAAAAAGTCGTATTTGGCAGCCCCTAAACTGACTAGCATCTTATTAATAATCCCCGACGATTGCGATAACAACAAGAAAGTAATCCCTGCGATAATGACCCACGAAAGAAAGTGCGGCATATAAACGATGGATTGAATCCATTTCTTGTAGACTTCATTGCGCAGTTCATTCAGCATAAGAGCAAGCAAGATCGGCAGCGGGAAAAAGAATATCAAACTTAACAAACTGATGGCCATCGTATTTCGGAATAATAGGTAGAAGTCTTGGTTGGAGAAGAAGCGGATAAAATGGTCAAAACCAACCCATGGGCTTCCCGATACCCCCATATATGGCGAGTAATCTTGAAAAGCGATGACGACTCCCCACATCGGGACGTATTTGAAGATCAGGAAAAACAACACACCTGGAGCAATTAACAAATACAGAAATTTGTCTCGTCTAAGTCCATGTAGTACATGCTTCCATCTGCTTTGCGGGACAGTTTCTGGGATACTACCCAGATGCCATTCACTCTGAGCTGCCATTTGCCCTGCACCTCCTATTTACTTAAAAAGCGACTTCGCATAAGCAAGATCTTCGGTAATGTAGCGGTCTTTGTTTGCCAAATCCGTGTACTCTGCCGTCAAACAGATGACACCGGCATAGTTTCGTTCTTTCACATAGCTGGCAATTCTCGGCCAGTGCGCCATCCCGTGCCGTCCGGTCGTGAAATGACGTTTCCACTCCGCTGTTTCAGCCTCGGGTCCGTTACTGCGCAGAAAGAACCCATTTTTCAAATTCACCATTGCCAGATGGGACCAAACGATATCCAATCCATATTCAGGCTGTTGCCCCGCGAATGCATCGTGCGCAGCATCCCAGACGACGCCGATATGCTCGGGGTTTATTTGATGCATCAACTGCATAATACCGTTCGAATCGATGATGTAGTTTCCGTAATGCTGCTGGATGCCGACCTTTACGCCATACTTTTCGCAAAGCGGGACAAGCGCCTCCAGTTTCCGCTTGGTCCTCTCTTCCGTTGCCTTATACCCGTCCTGATCGATGTTGACCATGATTCGGATCAGAGGTACACCGGCTTCCGAACATGCAGCGAAAATCGATTCATCCGTTGATGCGGCAACGCTATAAATGTTGACCCCTTGCTCGTTTAACTGCTTGGCAAATTGCGGCAGTGTTTTCCAAGCTGTCTCAGGCTCTACCTGAAACCCGTCTCGAATAGGAAGCTCGATGCCGTCAAATCCAACTCGGCTTACAAAGCTGGCCAGCTCGGGAGCCATTTTATCTTTCCAATGTTTCACAAACAGTGAAAATGAATAAGGTTTTTCCGAATGTTCCACAGCTGCCGTTCCTCCCTTTCCCTCGCGCATTTTTTATACATTAACATTAGATTTTGTGACGCTAAGAAGGTGCTGCACATCGTGATAACATTGCTGAGCTAATTCGGTATGTACGGGAAGATCGGAGCCAGGCTTGCTTACACTTTCAACGGTGAGGTAACCGTTGTATCCGATTTGTTCCAGCCCTCGGAACACTTCGTACCAATCAATCCCACCTTGATTAATAAGACGATGACAGAAATATTGCTCTTCTTGTTTACCCTGCTTCGGTATGACTCTATGATACCTGCCGATATGCGGTACATAATCACTATATTCGAAAGCCCAAGGATACTGGTTTCCTTGCAGCTTCACTATATCCTTAATATGAACGTTGAGGAGATACGGTTTTAAACGTTCAATGGTTGCTATCCCATAATCGGTCGGCACTTGATACAGGTTAACCGGATCCATGATTAGCCCTACATTACTGCGCCCTACTGCTTCTACAAAAGCGATCGAGGAATCGGCATGATCGCAAAGCGTTCCGTGATGCATCTCAATAACCGCCCGTATATTTCGGATGTTTGCCGCATCGGCGCATTGCTGGAACCACTTGATTGCCTTAGCAAAGTCGTCCTTGGACACCTCATCGGAATGCTGGAATCCTGGGTTCAATCGCATCATGCCGCATCCAATGGTTGAGGCAAATTCGAGATAGCGCTCCCACTTCAGAAATTCCGCATGGTTTTCCTCTTCCGTATTACAAGCAAAATTCCCAACAAAAAGGGATAGATTGATTGGAGTTAGCCGATAATCTACGAGCAAACTTTTAATCTGCTCCGCTCGTTCTTGCGAGATATGACCATCTTTTAATTCACCAACACCTCGAATCTCGACGCCCTCATAACCAATAGCAGCCGCATCTTTCAAAAAATGCTCCATAGTTGAATCATCATACATATTACCGCCTAAAACGATCATTGATTTCATCCCGCCCTTTCTGTAATAGCGCTTTCAATAGTATGAGGATATCATAAGTTATATCTGTAACTTATGTCAACATTTAAATTAAGTTATTAAATTACCTGTTAAATGTTATTATAATCAATAGAAAAACATTGATCTTTGTTCTTATTTTTATTAAAGTAAGCTCATTACCACTATTCGTATGGGTTCAGGTATAATCGTTTTAATTACATAATGATATAGCGACGGTGATAACACATGATAAGTCCATATAAAAGCGATCAAAAGGGTACCAAAACCAGCATCATTCAAGCTTTGCGTATGCACGGTTCCATGCCTCGAATTAAATTGACCAAAGTTACGGAACTGAGCAGAGCGACCATCTCTTCCACGATTTCCGAACTCATGGATTGTAATCTTGTCCAAGAAACAGAAAAAGCCCCATCAACGGGAGGCCGTCCAGCTATCTCACTGGAGCTAGTCCCAGGATCACCTGGCATTATGGGCGCCGATCTGGATAATCAAATATGGACGTTAGGTGTGTTTGATTTACTGGGGAATGTCATCCATCTTACGAAAATACCTGTCAGCTCTCCCCTGCCCGAGATTGCGATTCAAGAGTTAACGGATCAAACGGCAAAATTTGTTAAAGAATTGAATATCAGTGTCATCCAATTATTCGGTCTGGGAGTTCCAGGTCTTGTCGACACAAGAAGAGGTATAATTAAAAGCGCTTCAGATTTGGGTTGGTCGAACGTGGAGATTGAGGACATAGTAAGTAAAAAACTTGGATGGCCCACTGTAGCCATCAACAGGCACCGTGCCCGTGGGCTTGCTGAATGCCGATTCGGTTCGGGCAGCAGCTATAAGCATATGATCTATGTTGGGGTCGGTTCCGGGATTGCTGCCGGAATTTTTAATGATCGACAGTTGGTTTCAGGTTCGTTCGGCGGAGCAGGTGAGCTCGGACATATTACGGTTGAGCCGGACGGTCCGGTATGCCCTTGCGGAAATAACGGTTGTTTGCACCTCTATTCAACGGCTTCTGCCATTGAACAGGAAGCGCGCAGACAACTTCGGTCCGGACAGGAAGATAGTGTGCTCAACCGTGTGATAGCTGGAAACGATCTTCAACTTCTGCAAGTAAAGGACGTTTGCTTGGCTGCGGATCAAGGTGATGCTTTGGCCTTACGTATCGTTAACCGCGCCGCCACGTATCTCGGGATCGCGTTGGCTAATGTGGTCAATTTGCTCAATCCGGAGGCGATCATTCTTGGGGGATCCATTCCCAGCATGTGCAGCACATATGTCCAAACCGCCACAAAAGTTATGAAACAGCGGTCCATGTTAGCCCTCTCTGCCGGAATAGCCGTGGACACGGCCGTCTTACCCGAAATCGGCGGTGCACTCGGCGCAATTAATTTTGCGCTTGATCAACATTTTTCTTTTACTATGATTCAATAAGAAAAGCGTAAAAAAGCCTCCAGCCCACTTGAGAGTGGTCCTGAAGGCTTTTTTAGTTTCGCTATATCCTTATGTATACGTCAAGTGTACTCACATCTCAACTATGCTGCTTTTGCTGTGTGGCCGTTTACTCCGTAACTTTTAGCCAGACGCTGCCCGAATATCGCCGCCAAAATCTGCTGAAACAGCATGCCTGCGACAACTGGAAGCGCCACTGGCGGCGGAAAAAAGCTGATGGCGAGCACCGCACCTGCACTTAAATTTCGCATCCCGGAATTAAACGTTAAGGCTATCGTAACTTCGCGTTCCCATTTCATCATCCGTGATACCAGCCAACCTGCCAAATATCCGATGGTAGCGCTCACGAAAGCGATTACAATGATTTTGATCAACTGCCCATTCATGTTCTTGAGATAAGGAGCTATGACCGAGGAATTAATCGCGACGACCACAAAAAGGCCTATTTTAGAAAAAGGCGCAAACCTGGGTCCCCATGTGGTTTTAATTCTCCCTTTTGTCCACTGATTAAGCATCGTGCCGATCAATGAGGGAATCACGACCATTAAGAATAATCCTCTCATAATTTCCCATTGGTCCATATGTACCTTCGCTCCAACGATGATTGAAAGACTAAGTGGCACAATAAAGGGAGACAGAAGTGTGTCTAGCAAGATCAGCGCCAAAGTAAGCGCTATATTTCCTCCGTAAATAGTGACCCATACCAAGCTAACTACACCGGTAGGAATAACGAATAGGAGAACAAAACCAGTCTGAGTCAAATCATCTCCTGGGAAAAAAAGCGAGCCGGCGGCCCAACCAAGCAATGGCATGGCAAGATGCAAAATGATAAAGTTAGCGACAATCGGCAGCGGATGCATCAACACCTTCTGTAAATCTTTAAAATTAGAGCCAATGCTACCGAAGAACGTCATCAACGCAAATATCCATGGCACCAGAAAGCTCAGATTGTGCAGCCAAACACTGCAAATTAGCCCAACAATAACAGCCGTTGGCGTAACAAAAGGCATTGCTTTCTCGAGAACTTTATTCAATCGGATAAGCATATACACCCCTCCTTTCTCTATTGATAAGGATTCATTTTAATTACGAGACAATTGTAGCACAATTGTGAGTCTTGATACTTACTATTTCAACAAAATAAAAAGGCTTCCACCCAAGCGGGCGAAAACCTTGTAACGACATCTTTCTTAAACCAGCACTCCTGGTTTGACCGTTTTGAGATGCTGCACATAATCTTGAGCGCTTTTTGCTACACGTTCATCTGTCACATTAGACGTATCGTTCAAAGCAAAGTGTGGCAGATACGAGGCGCTAATAAAATGAGCAAGCGCTTCTACCGGGCGCAGCATCTCTTCTAAAGTAAATCGATTGGACCCGCTTTTTGAATACGACTCTTTGGTGCCATACGTCGAGATCGCAACACCGATTTCTTTTCCAGCCAGTTTGCCCTCTGGTCCATAAGCCCAACCGTATAACAATACGTTGTCAAACCACTTTTTTAATAATGGCGGTGTGCTGTACCAATAAAATGGGTATTGAAAGATAATGCGGTCATGCGACTCCATTAACTTCTGCTCTTTCGCAACATCGATATTTTCGTCTGGATACGTTTTGTATAGCTCATGGATGGTGTAATCCGTTTGATCTTGCAAGGCCTTCACCCATGCTTTATTCCAAGTGGATCCTTCCATGTTCGGATGCGTAACGATGACTAAAGTTTTCATTTTATTTGCCTCATTTCATCATTGATTTCGTTTAATTTACGATTGACGGCATACTCATTTACCTTCATTATTTTTCTTTATTTCTCAAGAAATGATACGCCATAATAAAATATTATTAATTAACCTATTAATAGGTAGTCAAAATTGAAGTGACCCCTTAAAGTTAGACAAATGTTTTATGCAACCTGTTGGGCATGAGCTCGGTACTGTACCGGGCTCATGCCTTTTAGTTTTGATTTGATACGTTTGTGATTGTAGTAATCCATGTATCGTGCTAATTCTAGCTTAAAGTGATCTACACTTTCAAACTCATTTAGGTAAAGAAACTCTGACTTCATAATGCCAAAGAAGTTCTCCATTACCGCGTTATCGTAACAATTTCCTTTACGTGACATGCTTTGGGTAATTCCTTGCTCCTTCAAAGCATGTTGATAAGGCTTCATCTGGTAGTGCCAGCCTTGATCCGAATGCAGGAGGAGTTCATCCTCTTCAGATAAGCGTTTAAAGGCCTTATTTAGCATCTCGGAGACTAAGGAATACGTAGGGCGGGACCCTACTGTGTACGTGATAATTTCACCGTTAAACAAGTCCAAAACAGGTGATACATACAGCTTTTCTCCAAACAATTTAAATTCTGTAATGTCGGTAACCCATTTCTCATTTGGTCTTTCCGCTTTAAAATTACGGCCGAGAACGTTAGGTGCAATTTTACCTACTGTTCCTTTATAAGAGCGATATTTCTTCATACGTACTACTGATTTCAAGCCTAATTCTTTCATGATACGCTGCACTTTTTTATGATTAACTTGTTCTCTCCGATTCAATAGTTCATCACGGATACGACGATAGCCATAACGGCCCTGATGTTCCTCGTAAATGGATTGAATAAGGAGTTTAAGGTCTGCGTCTAGATCGGGTTTGTCGAACTGCTTTACCCAGTAATAGAATGTACTACGGGGGATGGCAGCGAACGCTAGCAATGTAACCACCGGGAATTCATGCCTTAATTCATAGACTACTTGTGCTTTGTCTTGTTTGGTGATTTTTCCTTGTTTTGAACTAAGGCATTCAACTTTTTTAAATAGGCGTTTTCCATCTTCAAACGTTCTATTTCAGCTTTTAGAGTTTCGACTGAACCCTCCGTAGGTTCTTGTTTCTTTGCAATGTTTTCTTTGTTATTTGTCATGAGTGAACGCCCCTTTTTCTTTGATTTCAGGGCGTCCTTTCCATCTTCATTAAATTGATTGCGCCATTTTCTAATAATCCCTGGAGAGGAAATTTTGAAGATGACAGCAGCCTCATTTGGAGACGTCCCATACTCGTTCATGTAGTTGAGTACGTCTAGTTTAAATGACGCGGTGTAAGCTGTATAGCTCTTTTCAAAAGCTCTTATCCCGTGATATTCGTATTGCCTAATCCACATACGTAAAACTTCATGATTTATCCCTAATGATTTTGCAATACTTTTGACTCCTTCAGTACCATTCTGATACCTTTGAATGGCCTTCAATTTCTCATCTAAACTGAAATTAGACAAAAAAACTGCACCTCCATTGTTAGTGGTGTCTAACAAATGGGGTGCAGTTCAAATTAAAAAATAATCCGCCTGCTTTTTCAAGTTAAGGCGGATAGCAAACCATCGACAATCATATCAAACTTTTTGACATCACTAAAACTTCTTGCTAGTAGTTGCGCTCCTTGAAGTGAAGCCAGAAATTGATGGGCTCTCACATCTGCGGGGCCTTCAAATTTAAGTTGATCATCGAGACGCCCCTGCTCCAGCACACGTTCCAACCATTCTAAATTCGATGTGAAAAATTGAGCTAAGCCATCTCGAACTTTGCCGGAAAGAGTAGCTAAATCCGTTGAGAGCATAACGCTCAGACAAGTACGGTAATCTTGGACTGGACCACTGTAAAGTAAAGTGAATTTGCGCAGTTTCTCCAAACTATGCTGAGTTTCCAAATCAATTTGTGAGACATAGGTAATAAAATTTCTTTGATACCGTGTAATCAGCGCTTCTCCCAGATCCTCTTTGTTGGGGAAATAATAATGAATACTGGCATTCCGTATCCCTACTTTGTCTGCAATGTGAGAGTAGCTAAATCCGTTAAAGCCAAATTGCTGCACAAGCGACTGAGCGGTGTCCAAAATAAATTCTGCTGTATTTTTATTTTTATCCATAAGTAAATTCTAGCTATCAGTAGATAGCATGTCAACATGCAAGGTATTCTTTTATCATGTATAATGCAGAATAATGACATTCATTATCTCAATCTCAGATAGCTAATCGCACCGATACAGGAGGCTTTTATGGATATTCAGTTGCTCAAAGTTTTTTTTACCACGGCACACGAAGGCAGCATTTCCAAAGCAGCAAATAAATTAAACTTCGCCCAGTCCAACGTCACGCATAAGATTCAACAACTGGAAGCTGATTTGCAAACACAGCTCTTCTATCGCCACAATCGGGGAATCACGCTTACGCCTTCCGGTCAAATCCTTGTTTCCTATGCGGAGAAAATATTGCATGTGATTCAGGAAGCCCGGCTTGCCGTGGGGGACTCCTCCGAGCCCGCAGGTCCCTTGCATATTGGCTCCATGGAAACAACCGCCTCCGCCCGGCTGCCCATGCTGCTCACCAACTATCATACGGAATTTCCCGCAGTCGATTTCACATTAACAACGGGTCCTACAGAACAGCATATCCATGGCGTGCTTCATTATGAGCTTAACGGAGCCTTTGTGGCAGGTCCCGTAGAACATCCAGATCTGATTCAAGAAAAAGTCATTGATGAAGAACTGGTCCTAGTCACTTCATCTTCCCACCCTCCCATCCGTTCTATCCATGACGTGCAGGATCGCCCGCTTCTCGTCTTACGCAGCGGTTGTGCCTATCGGGCAAAATTAAATCTGCTGCTCAAAGAAGAAGGTTTAATCCCTGTTAAACTGATGGATTTCGGATCACCGGAAACGATTATCGGTTGTGTCGGCGCAGGCTTAGGCATTTCGCTTTTGCCACGTACAATCGCTGCCGAACCAGAAGAACAAGGACGAATCCGCACGCATAAAATTACAGGCAAGCATGCCATCGTCACAACGGTGTTCATCCGGCGCAGGGATGCTTTAATCACACCAGCATTATCCGCTTTCTTATCGGCTATGCGTAAGCATTTCACGGGATCTAACGTATAATTAGCTATCGAAAAGTCAATACTTGGAGCAACCTCTGTGAGGTTAGGTGAGGGGGGGCTGCTATGCAACATACAGAAAAAATTACAGGTAACCAATTAGGTATCCTACTATTCTCTTTTATCGCTTCCACGATCGTCTTAACCATTCCTGGATTGATGGCGATGTTTGCCAAACAAGATGCTTGGATATCGGTGATACCATCGACTACAACAGGTTTACTAAGTATTTGGGTGATGACCAAACTCGCGAATCGATATCCGGGTCTGACAATCATAGCGTATAGTCAAAAAATACTCGGTAAATGGTTAGGAACCTGTTTGGGCCTTTATTATATCTACTTTTGGTTTATGTCTATTTCGATTATGACCATACAACATACCTTTTTCATTAAAACACTGCTATTACCAAGAAGTCCGTCCATCATAGGAAGTCTGACGTTATTGATCCTTTGCGGTCTAGCTGTATATATGGGTATTGAGGTCATTGGAAGATGTTCTGAGTTTCTTACGCCACTGAAATTGGTTTTTTTGATTCCACTTTTGATACTGACGATTGGTGCAGCGGATCATGAACAACTAAAACCAGTTTTAGCAGACGGCTTTCTGCCGGTATTACAAGGAGCCATCCTACCGGCAGGAGCATTTATGAATCAGTTGTTTATTTTGGGATGGCTGCTTCCCTATTTGAATCAACCCCAAAAGGCGTTTAAAATTTCCTTGTATGCGCTTATATGTATCTTTGTTTTTATTTTTATCATTGTTTTATCTACGATTTTGGTTCTCGGTTCGTTAACAGGTCAACTCAACTATTCGTATTTAAGTGTTATGCAATATATAGGTATTGAAGGTTCATTCGAACGTCTCGAAGCCATTGCTGTCATGGTATGGGTCATTGGGAGTTTCGTGAAAGTTTCGGTGTCATTGTTTATATTAAGTATTAGTATAAGCCAGATTTTCGGCATTCGGAATTATCGTGATCTCGTGGCGCCAATCACCCTCTTGTGCCTCATTGGATCTGTTTGGGTTTTCGAAAATGGTGCTGAACTTCAGACTTATCTTACATTAATTTACCCGAGCGGGGGTTTTGTTACACAAAGCCTCATACCGCTTTTACTTCTCTTGATAGACACAATCAAAAGAAAAGCTATGCCTTCACCGCATTAAAAGCATTTTTCCGATGGGTTCAAAAACAATTTTGAACGGGACGACCATACTTGGCAGCTCAACTCGAGCAATTAATAAAGAGCCGACGATAGACGATATGGCCATTAAACCGCTGAATACCACTGCTTCTCTATTTTTTTGTCTTTGCAGATTTGATCGGATTGTAACAAAAGACCATACGATCATGAAAGATACAAAAAGGATGATTTTGACGATCATTTTATGATCTCCTTTCTCTTCAAATGTAAAGGAGGACCTGCCATCCCGCTGCCTAATATATTTATCTTTACATCAAAGGAAACGGCTACCTCCGGATACTTATTGTCCCATTGATCTTTCAACGTTTTCCACTGTTTCGGCTCGTCACGGTAGATTTCTCTGCCAAAACCCACACTATCTACTTTGTATTGCTTCTGGACTTTGGATAACGTATCGTGAATTTGTTCTTCAACCGCTTTCTCCAAGGCTTCCTCAACAATTTTAAGATTCTCTGGTATTCGAATATCTAAATTGGTGTTATTTTCCCAAATATTCCCTTCACCTTGAAGCTGTATGTTAAATTTAATCTTACCCCCACTAATCTCCGGAGTAATTTTCCGATCCGTTTTTGATAAAATCATCCCAACCGTTCCACCGCTATCTGGTATATTTGCATTAAGGCTCCCATGCTTCATTCTATTTGTAACCCATAGAAATCCATTGGTTTCATTCTCGTTTAGAAAACCAGCTAATTTGAAGTCCTTAAAAATGGCCGAGCCGGCTAGCTTAAATATATGGCTTTCTTTGACTCCTTCTGTTATGCCATCCGGCGTGATGGCTCCCAAAACGGGGCTGATTCCTTCTCCAGACGAGGCTAAAAAAAAGTCTCGCAATGAGATTGCCAGCTCATTTCTTAAGCCTTCCATTTCCTTGATGGCTTCACTGGGCACTTGTTCAAAGGGGTATTTCACTTTCAGAATGTCCCGCCCTTCTCCTCCCTTTACAACCATGATATATGTTTTTAAGCGTTGTTTTGAATCGTGGGTGTAAATGTCGAGAATGTCTTGAATTCCACGTTTAGACAGCTTCTCACCAATGTAAATAACGACGCGGTGTGCAGTAAACAGTCTACGCGAACTTTTTTTCTGAAGCCTATAGAAAGCTTCATTCACATTACTACCCTCAGCGGAAATAACGAAAAACTTCTCGTTGCTGTTGCCTCCACTCCCCGGCCCTCCTTGCGCAGAGGAAGGAATTGCAATTTGATGGGATAAGATATAGTTCCCGTCTTCGGTTATGTCAAATGCCGTACCCATAATGAAAGCAAGATCGTTTATTTCCGTTCGGTCCCAACAGCCACTTGTGGTCAGCAGTGTGATTAGTACCCCTATAAAAAGGAATGGTTTCATTCTGGAGCTCCCTTCCTTTTGCCCGCAGATTCAGGGCTTGGTTTTTGACCTGCAGGCTCACGTACTGCGTCGTTAAAGCTTGTTGCTTTAGGACGTTGAGTTTTAGCCCATATAGGTGCCCGGATGATGACATCCTTTAATTCAGAGAATGTCATCGGAGTTGCTGGAGCAAAGTATGGGACTCCGAACGAACGAAGCGATGAGATATGTAACACAATGCCCAGTAAACCGATTACAATGCCATAAAGACCAAGCGTACCCGCCAGTAATAGCATGGGAAATCGTAGCAATCGGATTCCATTAGCAAAACTGTAACGAGGAATCGTGAACGCTGCAATACCAGTAATGGACACAATAATAACGACCGGTGCGGAAATTATGCCTGCTAATACAGCCGCTTGTCCGATGACCAATGCCCCTACAATACTTATCGCTTGCCCGATTTGCCTAGGTAATCGAATCCCTGCTTCCCGTAAGGCTTCAAATATAATTTCCATTAAGAAGGCTTCGATTACGGCTGGAAAAGGAACAGGCTCTCTAGAGGAGGCAATACTCAGTACCAGATTAGTAGGAATCATTTCCTGATTGAAGGTCGTAATTGCGACGTATAGAGGAGGAGCAAATATCGCGATACTAATGAAAAGGAAACGAATCCATCGCACAAAAGTGGCGATTGGCCAGCGGATGTAATAATCCTCACTTGCCTGGAGCCCCGTCCAGAAGGTCATGGGAACAATTAAAACAAAAGGAGATGTATCCACGAGAATAGCTACTTTTCCTTCCAATAGTTCGGCTGCAACCACATCCGGTCGTTCCGTACTGTGTACAAGTGGAAATGGGGAAAATGGACTATCTTCGATAAACTCCTCCACGTACCCTGAATCAAGGATTCCGTCTATTTTAATCCTTCCAACCCTTTCTCTAACTTCCTCAATGATCGTCTCCGAAGCAATTCCAACAATATAAGTTATAACAACTTGCGTTTGTGAAAGTTCACCGAGTGTAAAAGACTCCATTTTTAATCTTGAAGTCTTAATTAAGGAGCGAATTAACCCTATATTCCTTGAAATATTTTCGATAAATCCAACCCTGGGCCCGCGGATGACGGGTTCAGATGTCGGTTCGTCTAGGCTTCTTGTTGATTTGGCATTCACCTTCACCATCATCGCATCGCAGTTCCCTATGGTGATCACGGCTGCATGGCCATTTAAGACTTGTTTCACGATGTCAGTTACTTTGGATATAACACTCGTCATCCCTAGGGAGATACTTTGATCATCCAGCCATTCTGTTTTTGCTATCTCTTCCTGTCTTTCCGATGCAGCGATTAATGGCTTCAAGATATGATCATTAATCAACTCTTCTTCAACCAGGGTTGCAAAGTAGATAATAAGCCAGTGGTTGTGTCCAGCCATTTGAACATGACGGAAAACGATATCAGAGCTGTTGTGGAATATCCGTTTAAGAATAAATTCATTATGCTCTAAATCCTCGGTTAACCCGGAGTTCTCTTCACCTTCAGATTGAAGTTCCTCAGGTATAATTGGATACCCAGGTTTCGTGCGCATCCATTTCCTAAACCATTTCACTGAACAGCCTCCTACAGAAAACACGGATAGATCTAATTTCCCATTTTTTCTCCAAAAATATTCTAGGATGAATGGTCATCTTCATCGCGCTCTCCTTGTTATGGTTAGGAAATAACGCATATAATCCCAGTACCAATACGGCACTGGGATTATATATAGAATTAGCAATATTATTGTTCTAAACCAGCCTTTACACATTTGGCAACAGACACAGCGCGTTTTGCTTGGTGCTGGGCAGCAGCGCGCGCGTCTTCCTTAATCGCTCCATTTTGATCCACGGTTACGCTTGTCCCGTACGGATTGCCGCCTGCAACAAATACCGAAGGATCCGTGAACCCTGGCGCAGCCACAATCGCACCCCAATGGTACATGGAAGTGTATAATTGAAGAATCGTTTGTTCCTGACCTGCATTCGGATTTTGGGCGGAAGTCATGGCGCTCACCACTTTATTCACCGTTTTCCCTTGTGCCCAAAGGCCTCCTGTCGTATCTATGAACTGTTTCATTTGAGCTGGTAGATTACCGAATCTTGTGGGCATACTAAAGATGATCGCGTCTGCCCACTCCAAATCTGCCAAAGACACGGTAGGAATATCCTTGGTTTGCTCAAGATGAGCTTTCCAAGATGGATTGTTATCTATCACAGATTGTGGCGCAGTTTCCGGCACTTTGAGAATTTTGACCTCTGCACCTGCTTGAAGTCCTCCTTCAGCGGCCCATTGCGCTAATTGATAATTGGTCCCATTTGAACTGTAATAAATAACGGCTAAATTCACCTTTGATGTTGACACTTGTGTAGACTCCTTTTTAAATAGTTTTTTAAAGATACTCACGAATATCGCTCCAAACTTTATATTTTATGTTCGATTCTATCAACGACTCTCTTACTTAGACTTGCTTACCACTGTCCTGCGTTTTGACCACCATCGACGTGAAGAATTTCTCCCGTCACAAAATTTGCGGATTCCAGATATAAAATAGCATCAACAATTTCCTGCATCTCGCCCATTCGGCCCATCGGGTGTAATGTAGCTAAATAAGCGTGATTCTCAACCGGATGCATCGGTGTTTTGGTGATTCCAGGCGCGACTGCGTTCACCCGGATGCCTTTGTCCGCGAACTCGATTGCCAGTGACTTCGTAGCTGAGTTCAAACCGCCTTTGGTTAAAGCCGGCAGTGCAGCAGGAATGGCTTTAATTGGCTGTTCAATAAACCCACTTGCTGTGATGTTGATGATATGGCCTGAACCCTCTTTCAACATCTCGATTAACGCACGCTGAGTGAGATGGAAGAAGCCTGCGACATTGACGGAAAGGATCGATGCAAAATCTTCTTCCGTGTATTCGGTGAATGGTTTAGCAATAAAAATCCCAGCATTATTAATCAGTGTGTCAATGCGTCCAAAACGCGCAAGTCCTTCGCCGATTAACTGCTCAGCTACTTTCGGGTTTGAAATATCGCCTGCAACATAAGCGACATGCGTACCTGTCGGATCGATTTCATTGGCAGCCTTAACCAACTCTTGTTCACGACGGCCGTTGATGACTACGTTAGCTCCTCTTTTTACGAGTTCCACTGCTGCTGCTTTCCCAATCCCACTGCTTCCTCCTGTAATTACGACCACTTTACTTTGAATACTCATTTTCTCCACTCTCCGTCTCTACCTATTAAAAGGTAGTTAATTTAGTTAAAAAAATGCGTCCTTTTTCAAGACGCTATTGATATGTCTTGTTTCTGGCCTGCTCATGTATCTTACAATGATTCTTCTATCTTGTATAATACAGAAATGAGATACTCGATATCTCATTTCTAGATGACTGGACTACATCTACACTTTTTCCATAGTAGAGGGCTTGCCTAATCTATTTGCGCTTCCCCCACGGCTTAAAAACGGAAAGTAGAAACATGGAAACCAAGGAGATCAACTGTAAACCTATACCAATGAACAACGATAGCGTGTTTACTACCAAAGCCCCTTGATTTGCTCCCTCTACCCCTACATCCGTTATCAGCGATATGCCTTGAAGTGTATATATATACATGCCGATAGGACCTAGAATAAGCGCAAGCAAACTAAGTATTTCCTTCGCTATGATCCAATAATATTTCACCAAGCCCCAGTGAGTCCATACGGATAACAGCAACCCTGTCACTATTGTTCCAATAAATGAAGCTCTCACAGAAGTTGTAGATAAAACATGCATAGCCTTATAGCAAGAAAGTATTAATCCTGAATCATTAGAGCTCGCTGCCGTTATACTCAAAATAAGAAATGTTACACTTGTACCGAGCATAATGGCTGAAAAAAGGATGTGCAAGCTCAAGAGCCACTTCTTCTGTGTCATGTTTAGCACTTTCATAATCCCGCAATCCCCCTGTAATTGTAGTATCTATAAGATAATAAATGGAAATAAACTAGATCTAAACCACATATTAAAAATTCATAAACTAGGCATTTTCTTACCGCGCTATTGACTATTTCTTTAAATAAAAAAGCGGGATAAAGTTTGCTGTCAAGAGCTGTGACAGCAACTTTATCCCGTTATGAATTGGCAGGAATTCACCAAGTTTTAATTCAAGGGGTCCCTCCTTTAACTATACCTACCGAGTAGTACAGCGGCATTAGCCGCTCCTTTAAATTCCTCGCCAGTGAACGCAATGAGCGAAAGAAGGAATAGCAGCGAAACAAGCACAAAAACCCCCATACAAATTTTAGAGGAGATTTGTTGTGATCTCGGTGATATCGTGACCCCCCAACTAATCATAAAAGCCCATAGACCATTACTGAAATGGAATACTGCTGACAATACCCCTATCACATATAGGACGAAATAGGTTGGATTCGTAGCAATTTGATGCATCGTAGACCCAAGATCATCATGCGTGATGGTCCCAAGGTAGACTTGAAGGCGTGTATTAAAAAAATGCCAGAAAACGAAAATAAACGTAATGACCCCCGTTATACGTTGAAAAGTAAACGCCCAATTGCGACCGTACGTGTATTGTCCCGAGTTCATATTGGATTGATAAGCCATATAAAGTCCATACACGCCATGGAACAGGATCGGAATGTAGATTCCAAAGATCTCAAGCAAAGGCTTAAGCGGCAAGCTGTTGACCAAATGTACACCGCTGCTGAACCCCTCTGGTCCGCGTTCAAACGATTGAAAGTTAATCAATAGATGGACTAGAATGAAGCCCCCGAGTGGAATGACTCCGAGTAGTGAATGCAGTTTGCGCCAGTAATAGGAATTTCCTTTCATGTGACACCTCTCTAAGATGATTTGTTCCCGATCTGTCTCGTTGTTTCTAATCGGTCAATGATATGCTGTCTTGACATTAATAAGACAATTGAGAGTGTCAAAGTGTGACAAAAAACCGCCCACACGGTTCGAAAACCTGAGGACGGTTGATAAATTTTTGCTCATACTGGAAACTTGATACCGGTAAGTTCTTCACTAAGGTGCCAGAGCTGCTCCGCGAATTCCGGATTCGTCGCCCATGGTTTAACGCCTGGTCCGCGAGGGTTATCGGCAGGAACAGCCTGTGCAATATCTACATTTTCGCAATAGACGCCCCCTTTACCTTCCAATTGTTTATTTGCAGCACACCAGACAATCGTAGCTGCACCCTCTGAAATTGTTTTAAACTCATCATTATACTCGCTGAATACTCGCTGCCCTTGTTCGTCCAGAGCTCCCATCGCAAGCATTTCATCATCAGACAGGTTGCGTGACAAGTCGGTTACAATCGATCCTGGATGGACAGAAAAAGCACGAACACCATAGGATTGACCCCGCTTATCCAACTCGACCGCAAATAAGGCATTTGCTGTTTTGGATTGTCCATACGCCGTCCACTTTTCATAATGGCGAGTTTCAAAAAGCGGATCCTTGAAGTCCATTCCACTAATTGCATGACCTCGCGATGAGACCGATACAACTCTAGCTCCCTCCGCTTTAACTAAAGCCGGCCACAGTCTTGCTGCAAGTTGGAAATGTCCCAAGTGGTTTGTTGCAAACTGAGCTTCATACCCGCGGTGATCACGAGCAAGCGGCGATGCCATGATCCCGGCACTATCCACAAGAATATGCAAGGGACGATTTGAAGCAAGGAAGCGCTCCGCGAAAGCATCTATGGAGGCAGGAGCTAGAAGATCCAAAGATTCTAGTTCAACCCCAGGTAGATGGGAAACGGATGCCTGAGCCTTCTCGGGCGTACGTGCTGGCACAATAACCGTTGCCCCGGCTTCCGCAAGCACACGCGCAGTCTCGAGACCTAGTCCCGAGTAGCCGCCTGTAACAATAGCGACTTTACCGCTCAATTTTTCTCCCCCAAGTGCTTCCTGCGCCGTCGTTCTTGGACCAAATCCTGATTGAATCGGAGCTTGTATTGTTACTTCGTAACTATTCTTTTGCATCTGAATATTCCTCCATGGTGATAGAATTTTGAGCATAGGCTGAAATCCCCTTTGCCTAGTTCCAAGAATAGTACCTGGAGTATACTCGATGTCAATTTTAAAATTTCATACAAATGCTGGCTCCTGCTTTGTAAGTGTGAAATAAAAAAGAAGACCCACATTCTGTAGGTCTCCTCATACTAAAATTGTTCGCAATGGTCATAATTCAAGTGCGCTTTAACCAATCTTCGAAGCGAGTCGTGGAAATACGCGCTTCCCCTAGAGGGACAAGAGAATGTTGGTTCAATAACACGCCGTAGTAACGTGAGTTTTCGTCTGTCACTACCTGCCTAGTGTCCTTTCTAGCGGTCAGGAAGCGACGCACGAGTTCGTCAAGACCCATGCGTTCTGGACCAGCCAGGTCTACAATGCCATTCACAGGCGCCGCAAGCGCATAGTCCGCAACCGCGGCAGCGACATCGTCGGATACAATCGGTTGAATAAAGGCGGACGGCATCCGGACGGTTTGCCCTTCCGTAGAGAATTGAGCAATGCTTTCAACGAACTCGAAGAACTGCGTCGCACGAACGATTGTGTAAGGAACTTTAGAGGCCTTAATCATTTCTTCTTGCGCCATCTTTGCCCGGAAATAGCCACTCTCAAGAAGACCATCCGTACCAACGACGGATAACGCAACGTGATGTTTCACGCCGGCAGCAGCTTCAGCTGCTAGGAGATTGCGAGTTGAGGTCTCAAAGAACTCTAATACAGCTTGGTCTTCCCATGATGGAGCGTTCGAAACATCGACGACAACTTCCGCACCGCTAATTGCTTCACCTAATCCTTCTCCAGTAATAGAGTTGATGCCTAAAGAAGGTGATGCGGCCACTACGTCATGACCACGCTCACGCAGGTTATTTACAAGTTTTTTTCCAATAAGTCCACTACCACCAATAACAACAATTTTCATATGAATTCCTCCTAGTAGGTGATTGCTGCATATAATTTACACGTTGTGCTATTTTTATATTCCTTCCTTGCTGTTCCTTAATTATTTTCTTAACACTATTAAGACAATTGGCAGCTCTGAAGTGTGACATACATTTTGCTTTGTTCGAGTACCAAATTTTATTAAACCTTTTGTAAAGCTTCATGAACTTCATTAACAATGGACAAAGCCACATTCCGAGCGCTGGAGAAAGCTCTTTCTGCAAGTTCTCCCTTCCCCTCACAGCCATCTCCACAAAAATAGAACGGAACATGATCGATACGAGTAGGCAGTAACTTATTTGTAATAACGTTTTTCACGCTGGAGACCATTGCTTTTTTGGAAACGCGTTTCACCGCGGTAACTACGCGCCACCCTGGGTAATGCCGATCGAAGAGTGCTTCAATCTGTGCGTTCTTATCATCCAAATAAGTTTTACGCTGCTCCTCACTATCAAAATGATCTTTCAAATAGGCGATTGCCTGCAGCAATTGTCCACCCTCTGGTACAAGCGTATGGTCTGTTGCCGACACATCCGTGATAAATATTTTATTATCCATATCGCTAATATACGTAAAAGGTCTTGCAACAACCTGACTTAATCCAACATCGTAGATCATTACTTCAGTTGCTGTATTGGATTCATATGGAGCAAGGAATGGCTCCCAAGCCGTACCTTTGAGAAATTTGATGACTTGTTGAACCGGCATGGCAAAAATAACTTTATCGAAAGCTTGCTTACGATTTTTGGTCTGCAGAATAAATTTCTGATCTTCATATCGAAGTTCTTCTACACTTTCCTGCATGGCGATTTCCCATTGCTCTGAAGTCATTATTTTCTGCTTCAATTGATTCGTAATAACGGACCAACTTCCTAGGACATAATTGACAGGTTTTGTTGACAGAAACAAATTATGATAGTACTCACTAATCACAGCTCCGGAAACATGACGAGCATCTTCAGGAGCAATAAAGAAATTGGAGCAAACCAAATGCTCCCATAACTCCTTCACATCATCATCCGCCTTGGAGGCTTCGAAATAGTCGCCTAAGGTGTTGTAGTTTTTCAAGTTATGAATATTGGCAATAATCGCCGTAATATCTCCGACAAACCTTACTTTCTGCATGGTGCTTAATAGATCTGTTGTTAATAGATTAATAGCGTCCAGCGGCGCCGTTGTAAGATGATTACCTTTCGAATAAACGACTTTGCGTTTATCTACCTGCTTAGAGGAAAACGTCAGGCGCAATTCATGTTCCATGGACGACAAGGTATGACGGTCGATGCCATAGATCGCATGTGCGCCGTAGTTTAATGTGAATCCAGCCTTTTCATAAGTAAAAGCTCGCCCGCCTAATTGCGGACTGCGTTCGAATAAAGTTCCTTCAACATGTGGATTCTCAGTCAAGTAGGCAGCCGCTGTTAATCCAGCTAATCCACCGCCAATAATAGCTATTTTCATTATGTTATCCTCCTGGGGTACTAAAAAAGGAGAACTGCACGCAAGCAGTTCTCCTTTTCGGCCATGCAGAACTATTTATTTTAGTTCGCAGAGCCATTTAACCACTCTTCAAAATGTGTTGGAGCAATACGCGCCTCGCCTAGTGGAACGAGTGAATGCTGCTTCAACAGCACGCCATAGTAGCGTGAATTTTCGTCTGTGATAAGTTGTCTTGCGTCCTTTTTGGCGTCCAGGAAACGACGAACAAGTTCATTAAGACCCATGCGTTCCGGACCCGCCAAGTCGACAATACCATTCACAGGCGCCGCAAGCGCATAGTCCGCAACCGCGGCAGCGACATCGTCGGATACAATCGGTTGAATAAAGGCGGACGGCATCCGGACGGTTTGACCTTCCGTGGAGAATTGAGCAATACTTTCAACGAACTCGAAGAACTGAGTTGCGCGAACGATGGTATAAGGCACTTTAGAAGCTTTAATCATCTCTTCTTGCGCCATTTTCGCACGGAAATATCCACTCTCCAACAAGCCATCCGTACCAACGACGGACAACGCAACATGATGTTGCACGCCTGCAGCAGCTTCTGCTTCAAGAAGATTTCGCGTTGACGTTTTGAAGAAGTCTAATACGGCTTGATCTTCCCACGAAGGAGCGTTCGTAACGTCAACGACAACCTGTGCGCCGCTGATTGCCGCAGTTAGCCCCTCACCCGTAACGGAGTTGATGCCTAAGGAAGGTGATGCCGCTACGACTTCATGACCAAGCTCACGTAAGTTATTCACAAGTTTTTTTCCGATAAGTCCACTACCGCCAATAACTACAATTTTCATATGAATTCCTCCTGGTTTTATGATTGAAATTATCTAGTCTATAGGGTCCAAACAAATGAAGTATGAACTTATTACTTGAGTCCAGCTTTCGATAAACCAAATGCAGCATCAGCTGAACCTGGAACTGTTTTGAAACCGACATTGATACGGTTCCACGCATTGATCGCCATGATGGAGAAGCTCAAATCTGACAATTCTTTCTCCGACAACTGGCCGCGAACTCGGTCATACACTTCATCAGGTACACCATGTTCAGGAAGCTTGGTTAGGATTTCAGTCCAAGCCAACGCAGCGCGTTCGCGCGGCGAGAACAACGTGGATTCCCTCCAAATTGGGAGGTGATAGAGACGAAGTTCGCTCTCACCATGAATTTTGGCTTGTTTGACGTGCATATCTACGCAGAATCCACAACCATTCATTTGAGAAGCCCTAATGTGAACCAGATGCAGGATTGTTTCCTCAATTGAGCTATCCTTCTCAGCGTTGCTGAAGTCCATCATTTTTTTGGTGAATTCCGGTGATTGCTGCATGTAATTTATACGTTGTGTCATTTTTGTTACCTCCACTTTTTTGATTTCATAACACTATTAAGACAATTGGCGCTTTCAAAGTGTGACATTCTTCATCCGCTGAATAACGAAATGACACTCTGTTAATAATATCCAACATCTATGATGCATGCGGGTGATCCTCGATGAGCGAAATAAGCAGGTCAATCGAAGTAAACGAAGCCTTTCTTAAAGATCAGTTCCGTGATTGCTCAGATGTCGTTATTCGATCTTTTATGTTAAAAGACGAAACCAAACTAATCCTTGTCTACCTAGACGGCATGACTCGCTTACAAAGTATAGAGGATAACGTACTCAAACCGCTGATTTTCAGCGGACTCCCCCAAGGCATGGATCGGATTCAATCTCTAGCCGACATGTTTAGCCAGGAATGGATTCCTTTGACGGATGTCAAGACGGATTGTACGCTCCAAGATCTTGTCCAGCACATCCTGCAAGGCAGCTTAGGAATATTAGTGGATGATGCGGCAACCGCGCTAATTGCACAAGTGCAAGGATTTGAGACAAGAAGCATCCAAGAGCCAAGGAAAGAAGCAACATTACGGGGGTCAAAAGAGGGATTCGTCGAAAATATTCGCACGAATACAACGTTGATTCGGAGAAGAATCGTTCACTCTCATTTGAAAATGGAATCTTTTACGGTTGGGACTTATACGCAGACTGAAGTTGTCCTAACCTATTTGAAGGGACTAGCAGATGAGAAAGTATTAATGGAGGTAAAAGATAAGTTAAATGCCATAGAACTTGAAGGCGTTCTCGATTCCGCTTATCTCGAGGAGTGTCTTGAGCATAACTCTTTCTCTATCTTCTCACAGATTCAGAATACCGAACGACCTGATATTGTGGCGGCAAGTCTTCTGGAGGGAAAAGTCGCGATTATAACGAATGGAACTCCCTTTGTCCTAATCCTTCCTATTACACTATGGTCAGGTCTTCAATCGGCTGATGACTATTTTGAGAGGTTCATCTTTGTTTTACTGACACGTATGATCCGATATATCTTGACCTTCACTTCCTTTGCTTTGCCCGCAGTCTATGTTGCCTTATCAACGTTCCACCCGGAAATGGTCCCTAACTCTCTCATGATTGAAATCGCAACAGCAAGAGAAAGCAGTCCGTTTCCGACCGTCATCGAAGTATTCCTTATGATGTTTATTTTTGACGGATTACAAGAAGCAGGGGTACACCTTCCTAATCAACTTGGTCCGGTTGTCAGTATTATTGGCGCGTTGGTAATTGGTCAAGCGGCCGTTGAAGCCGGCATTATATCCACACCGATTATTATCGTTATTTCGTTGACCGGTGTCGCGGCATACACCATTCCGAGATACAGTGCCACCCTGCCCTTCCGTTTCACCCGCTATCTCTTGTTGTTCATAACCGGGTGGCTTGGTTTTGTCGGCTTCGCGTTTGGCATTATTTTTTTGCTGATTCATCTCGTATCGCTTGAATCCTTTGGAACGCCATTCTTGAGCCCGCTCGCGCCATTCGATGCCAAACGATTTAAAGATGTGATTATCCGTTATCCTTATAGGTTTAAGAATCTTCAAAACAAGAAAGGACGCCAAACATGATCCGCGCTGTAATCATCACGTGCGCATCTGTCATATTTATGTTCTTCGTCTCAGGCTGTACCGATTTTGTAGAGCCGAATCAATTGGCATTTGTAATGGGGACGGCTGTTGACCATGTTGATAATGGCAACATCGAAATCAGCCACCAGATTGTCATCCCCTCCCAAATGAATGGTACTTCCAAAGGAAGTGGATCCGGAGACTCGGACAGTTTCCTCGTCATGTCGGCCAAAGGAAAGGACGTTCTTGAGGCAAATCAAAAAATACAGAGGGAGATATCAAGAAAATTACTGACTAGCCATCGCATTATAATTGCAATTAGTGAAGATTTTTTCATTAAGAATGAAGTGGACAAGATATTTGATAAACTCGGAAGGGATCCTGCCAACAATCAAAGGGACATTACCGTTATGATTAGAGGGAAAAGCGCAAAAGAATTCCTGATGACGAAGAATCCTTTGGAAAATCTCTCTAGTATTGCGGTTGGCAAAGAAATGAATATCAATGGGATGAAAAAATACTCTACAAGGCAATTTGTTATCGACAGTGTTGCACAAGACCACCGGCCTCTCGTTCCGGTTCTACAGATGAAAAATACGCAAACAAGCAAGAATAAAAAGGATCTACTGGCCGTACTATCCGGTTTCGCTGTCTTGAATAATGAACTTAAAATCGGGGGGGTTTTGGACGATTTGGAGGGAAATAAAACAGCCTGGATGTCCGGGAAGGATGGGTTGCGAGTGCTGACCATTCCTTGGAAGGATGGCAAGGGGAGTCTTTCCTTCAGATTGACCCATCTGAATCGCGAAATGAAATCGACTGCCGGCCCTGCTCCTACTCAAGTAGCTGTAACTGCTAGAGCACAAGCTTATCTGCTTGAAAACACGACTCAACTTGACATGTCCGAAGTAGGCAGCATGCTTGAAGTACAACAATATCTCAATGAGAAAGTTAGTGAAGAATTACAACTTACCTTTAATAAAGTTCAGAGTTGGGGCACGGACGTTTTCAGCATCGGTGCTTACCTGCACCACAAGTATCCAGCATGGTGGCGGTTGAATAAAGAGGATTGGGATGAACATTTTAAGCAAATCCATGTGGTAGTCCAAGCAAATATCCAATTTAAATCCATCGGGGCAACTGGCGGACAAATAAAACGAGGACGGTAAGGAGTGGTACGAAATATGAAAGTAAGTGGTTATCAAATGTTTTGGCTGATCTGCATTTCTTCCATTATCGTCGTTTCTTACCTTCCTATCCATTTGGCCGCGGAGCATGCTCGTCAGGACTGTTGGATTTCCATTCTGCTTGGAGGATTGGTTATGATGGCGGTCACTTGGGTTATGCTCCGTGTTTGTATGCAAAATAAGGATAAAACAATAGTCGTCTTCATAAAGGACCTATTAGGCACTGTTCTTGGCAAAATCATCGTCATCGTGTATTTTCTGCTGTGGTTTTTGCAAATGTCAACGATCGCAAAAGGGAATGCTGAGTTTGTGAATCTAGTTTTGATGCACAATACACCGATGATTATTATCTTACTCTTTATGTTATTTCTCGTTGCTTATGCCGTATATAAAGGGGGCATTACGACTGTCAGCCGATGCGCAGAAGTTATAGGCCCAATCTTTGTTTTCACGTTGTTTATTCAATTATTTCTGAATCCTCAAGACATGGAAGTAACCAGAGTTTTACCTATCTATTCGGATTCAGGTTGGTTAAAAATTCTTAAAGGCGCCTTACATTCATATACCTACATGGTGGATCCTTCAATCATCCTTATGCTGTTCTTTTTTGCAGAGAACAAGCAAACTGCCTCGCGAGCGATCCTTTGGGGAACGGGAGTTTCGATGATATGGGGTGTTTTAGCTGCACTGGCGCTTCTATTCGTAACTGGCCCCGACATAGCCACTCAATTGGTGATTCCTGTATATTCTCTCACCAAATTTATATCTATTCTCAATTTCATTCAAAATATCGATGCTCTTTATATCCCATTATGGGTATTTGGTGCTTTTATTAAGTTAGCGGTCAGCTTATTCATTCTAAGTTATGGATTATCGGAGTGGACAGGAATCAGAAATTGGAAATATATTGCATGCGGCATGACAGTTATATTACTGACATTTCTCATCTATAGCTCTTACAATATTCAAATTTCTTATACGCTAAAGAGCACGTTTCTTGTTAGGATCTTTTATCCATTCGCCTACTTTGCCATCCCTTTAACCTTATGGACAATTGGCAGTATGAAGAAACGACGCAAGCTGTCTGTTTAATAGACAAAACTCCGAAATTCCGCCACTTGCACGGATCCAGAGTTTAATTTGCTTTTAAATGGATAGATGTTTTAACTTATCTGGATTCAAAATAATGAAAATTCGTTGTACAGCCAACTTATAGGCATCCCACTCAAAAGCAATGACGCCAGATGGCATACCATCTTTGGTTAACAATATCCCCTGCTGATCATTAACCTCAACGAGTTGGGCCTTATTTTCAGGAAATTTTGATGAAAGAGCCTGTAATATTTTGAGCACACGCTCTTTCATGTAGACAGGTACAGCTGCAGCCGACACTTTTCCTCCACCATCCGCAACCAAGATGACATCCTCGGTTAATAAGTCTACTAGAGATTGAACGTTGCCGTTCGAAAGCGCAGAGATAAATCGCGTCACCAGTTCCTTTTCCTCAACGGGATGCATCTGTAAGTAGTCATTTTTTTCCGTAGATAAATCAACTTTTTTCTTGACCCGGCTATAAATTTTACGGCAATTCACTTCCGTTTTATTAAACATTTCGGCAATTTCGCTATGTTCATAAGCAAAGACCTCTCTTAAGACAAATACAGCTCGCTCTAGTGGTGTTAGTTTTTCCATCAATACAAGAAAGGCATAAGAAATCGTGTCCCGACGCTCAATGCTATCCAGCGGATTATCTTCACTCAATTGTACCAATGGTTCCGGAAGCCAATTGCCTACATAACTAATGCGTTTTTTACGTGCAGATTTCAATTCATTCAGGCACCGATTAATCATCATTTTGCTTAAGTATGATTTCATATTATTAATATTTTCATTTAAATAACCGTGCATGCCAATGAACAAATCTTGTACCATATCCTCGGCATCCGAGCTGGAACCTAACATGCGATAAGCAATTGCAAACAAATGAGACTTATAGGTTTTATACAAATCTTCGATGTTATTAAGTTGTGGGTCCACGGTATAACTTTGCATAATAGCCTCTTCTCTTTGATTTAAAATTCAATCTGTTCTAAATATTATGAAACAAATCCAAATAAACCATTCTATACAAGGATAAACGACTTCGTCGTCCTTTTAGGACGGACGCGTTTGTCAAGGTAGATGCGAAGCAAAAGGATAAAACTTATACTTTCTTATCTACTGAAAAACTGCCCAGAACCATCCGTTAATAAGACAACTGGCAATGCGATTGTGTGACATCAGAAATGAGATTTTTCGAGAAAAATCTTGAAAAAGTAAAAAAGCAGCTTGCTTGGTAGCAAACTGCTTGATTTCATCCCTTTAAAACCGGGGTAAATTCGATAAGTTATTGCTTGGATCTCCATCCGGGTAAGACCTTAGCGTCTTTTCCCCTTCTCGATTTCGGCCCGTATTCACATCTTCAATTAATCCAGCTTCCGTCATCGCTATCGCATCCGCAATATCCACGATTCTGCCATCTTGAAATTGTACGCTACGAATGCCGCCGTCTCCATAATGAACGGCTTGAATGATCGCCTTATTCGGATCAATGGTGTGAGGTCCTGCCCCGTACTGCGTCCCATCTCTCATAAACGTACCGTACTGTGTTGGTTGACCATTCGCTCCATACCCAGTGTATCCACCCTGGAACCCCACATTGCGCGCGTCTGCGTGATTGATACCCGTGTTTCGTTGACCATATGGGGCACTCATGTCGCCGGAAGAACCGGGAACGGGCATTCCACCCTGATAGGTCTGGTACTGATTTTGATCATTACGTGCTTGCGGCATAAAATTTGGTTGCATGCTTGGTTGATACGATGACGTTGCTTGAAAAGTTGGCTGCATCATACCGTTAGGTTGGCTTTGCATATTCGGATTCGGTACTGGACCGCGCCGGCGTCTTGACATTTCTATCGACTCCTTTGATTTACGTAATATGTCTGCCACCTAACTAGCATGCGCAGCTTATTAGGATCCTATGCCTATTAGCGTCTCAGCCCCATCATGTTACCAGATGAATACCTTCTTAACCCTCCATAAAATAGGCTAATGGCGACAACGCAAAGGAATAGAACGATACCAATGGCTGCTAATATAAACGGCAAGTCAACTTCGCGTAATAATCCAATCGGCAAATAACTAATAAATCCTGCTGGCAGCACGGTGAATAGAACGATTTTACCTAGACCTTTAAAAATGCTGGTCGGATAGGTTGTAAAAGTTAGAAGTGCATTATACAACTGCAAACTAAGTCCCTCCGTGCTGCCCAACCAGAAAGCGAGACAGTTTACAATGACCGTGAAAAATATAAAAATCAGCGTCGACAGTACCATCGCCAGTGCAAATTTAAGAAAACCAAGCCCTGACTTATCTCCGAAAGCAGCATAAATCAAAAGGGCAAATAAGACGTCACCAATGGCACTAACCGACATCCGGCTAATAAGGACATGCAGCAGTACGGGCTTTGGCTGTGTTAAATAAATATCAAGCTGTCCGGTTGCAATCAGATTGGATATCCGGGTCGCATTGCCAAAGAATGTGGCCATCACTCCAAAACCTCCTGCTGCTACGGCCCACAGCATCATCACATCCTGCATCTCCCATCCATTCAAGACATGGAATCGGCCAAAATAAATTCCCCAGAATACGATCCAAACCACATTATTGATGATCATCATGCCGGCGGTAAGCAGAAAACTCAAGCGAAATTCCATGGCTCCCGCCAGATTGAGCTTCCAGCACGCCAGAACAAATCGAAGTAATCGCTTAAACTTCCCGGGCTTCCCGTATTCGCTGATTGTTGGCAAACGCTTGTTATCCACCGTTAACATTGAGTTTTGTCACTCCTTTCCGATACACGAGGAAGACGATAACACCGATTACCAGCATCCAAATAAGCTGTATGGAAATAGTTCCGGCCAGATTGGAGGCATCGAAAGCCACCGTTGTTTTGGCAGGTAGATAAACAATCGTTTGAAAGGGGAGCCAGCGGCCTACCTGCTGGAGTGCTTCAGGGAATAGCTCAAGAGGCATCAGCATGCCGCCTATGGTAAATAGAAATTTATTGTACACAAATTCCAATCCCCGAGTCTCTTCCACCCAGAAAGCGCAGAGCGCTAATACCATATTCAGCAAAAAATTGACCGTGAAACCGCAAAGCGCAATAAGCGGAAGCCATAACAACCCATAGCCGAAATGCGGCGGTCCAATAATTAATAATCCCAAGATGGTGCCAAGAATAGCGTTTACGATAAAACGAATGGCTGCTTCACTCATGTATTCGACATAGTGGAACACGACAAAATTGACCGGACGAACGAATTTAAACACAATGTCGCCGCTTTTCACTTCTTCTTCAACGCGAGTGCACAAGCTGGGACTAGCCAAAATCATCGATTCCGTAATGACCAGATACCACATAATCTGTTTGAAACTATAGCCGGCAATGGTATCTGTGCCTTCACCATGGAACGTCGTCTGCCACAGCTGAAGGAAAATATATAGGATCAGAAGCAGGAAGATCGATCGAATGAGAAAATCAATCATATAGGCAAATTGATTACGCAGTGTGATTTTGCCGATAAAAACATACTTAACCGATTTGCTCCAGGAGTTCATGTTCCGTCCCTCCCTTGCCATAGTCCCCGTACATGCGAGTGATGATATCCTCCATAGGCGGGTCTTCTACCGTGACGTCAACAATTCGGTGAGCCGCCATAATCTGAGATAAGGCTGTTTCAATCGTCGTTAGCCCCGTATCCACCGACAGGGAAAGACCCACGCCGTTTTTTTCCAGCAATGTCACGCCTTCCAGTTCCATCTCGCCTGGTTCGTCCTCCAGCACAAGACGTACTGTCTTGTGGGTCATGAAGCGCTGCTTCATCACTTGAACACGATCATCGAACACAATTCGTCCATGATTGATCACAATGGCTCTATCGCATAGCCGTTCAATGTCGCCGGCATCGTGAGAGGTTAGAAAAATCGTTGTCCCCTCTTCTCGCTTCAACTCCAGAATAAGCTCTCGGATGCGCTGCTTTACAACCACGTCTAATCCGATGGTCGGCTCATCCAGGAAGAGCACTTGGGGACGATGCAGCAAGGAAGCTGCGATTTCACAGCGCATCCTCTCGCCTAGAGACAGCTTTCGAACGGTGGTGTGCAAGTAGGGACCTAGCTCGAACCGCTCGATGAGATCATCACGCCGCTTGATATAATCACTTCGCCGCAGCTCATAAATACGGCTCATTAGCTCAAAGGTATCGATCGGCGGCAGATGGTACCAGAGCTGCGATTTTTGGCCGAACACAGAGCCGATCTGATAACTAAGCTTGTTCCGTTCCTTCCAGGGACAACAGCCCAGCACTTCCGCCTCGCCCGTGGAGGGATGCAGGATCCCGGTCAGCATCTTGATCGTCGTTGACTTCCCCGCTCCGTTAGGGCCAAGGAAGGCTAGCGTTTCTCCTCCAGCAGCAGAGAACGTAATGCCTTCAACGGCTACTTTCTCGGTGTATTGCGGCCTAATGAGCGCCTTCACACTGCCGATGAATCCCTCTTCTTTCTTCTTCATACGAAATGACTTTCCTAACTGCTGAACACGTATCGACTCCATCAGGTCCACCGTCCTTTCATTCACTAAAGCAAAAAAGACCTCTCGGTCCGTTTCGCCTATGCAGGCGGAACTTTCCGAAGGTCTTTTATCCCTTACGGTGTAACACGACTTGATCCGTGCCGGCTTCGCTCGGTTCGCCATCCGCGTGGATTCGGATCCCTAGAAGCCCTTCCGTTTATTTTCCACATCTTAACACATCATGTCATGTACAGACAATACCTTTTTTCAATTAATTCCCAGATTGTTGAAGGGAATCAAGCTCCTCTTTGAGGGTAGCCGATTTCTGCTGCGCATCCTTAATTTGGGTCTGCAGATCCTGAATCTCCTGCTCCGCCTCCGAGAGTGCCGCCGCGGTAGCCTGGGAGTGAAGCTCCTGAGCTACCTGCAGGGTTTGTTCAGCAGCTTGCTCCGCTTTTTGGGCAAACTGTTTAATTTGTTCAATGTTTTGCTTATTGTCATCCTGATCTTGTTGGTTTTGTTGTGGCATAAAAGAACCCCCAGCTCGAATTTTCCATACACGATTAATTTTAGTAAATTGAGCCGATCTTATTCCTCTCATCCAAAGCAGCTTGATTTATCGAAGATATTCGTCTTTGCTGACCAGAAGATCGGATAACACACGGGTTGGAATGACGAATTCAGGAACGCCCATATAGCCTGGCGCAACTTCATACTTTTGAAACGAAATCACAAGTTGACCGTCCGAATTGATATAAAAGTTTTGATCTTTTTTAATGGACTTGAAGACTTCGCTCATCTGTACCGGTGCCGGGGAGCCTTCCACCCAATACACTTTTCCCTGATCCAATTTCATCTGCTCATTCATTTGCGATTTGATGTTCTCGCTGATCACCTCGATATACCGCTCATCCATGAACAAACTGGGCAGCGTAATGAGAATCTCTTTCTTTTTATCAATGGTGTCATATTGAAACGTTGTCGAAGACGATCCGACCATGTTTACCACGTATCTTCCTACGGATAAAATGCGATCGTTATCGGTCTTCACGACATAACCGCTGTTTACACCCAAATGGCCTCCACTGCCTGCTGCTTTCATGCTGTCCATTTCCGTCATGAACTCTTGATACTGCTTCTTCGCTTCCTCCTGATATTTTTGATTCAGCGATTCCTGAAGTTCCTTATTTTTCATATCCGTAATCACGGGCACTTCCAACTTGGCTTCATACGTCTGGTCTTTAAACATATATTCTCTAAACGTGAGCACCTTGATCAAATTTCCCACCAGCGGCACTTCGGACAATGCATGAGCAAAAGCAGGACTTGTGTTGATACCAGCTACAAAAATAATTGCCGCGGCAGCAGCAGCTGTCAACCATTTGAGACTTCTCTTTTTCTTCGTATGACGTTGGATGGCTTTCGTTACGATAAAATCAAGCTTTTTGGGAATCGGGACATCCATATATTGTTGTTTCATTTCTTCTAATTTCCTATCCATCTTAGAGTGCCTCCTCTGGATTTTCGTCGTTCATACGAATACGAAGCAGCCGCAGGGCTTGATATAATCGGGTTTTAATTGTCGAAATATTTTCACTCAGCACTTCGGCAATTTCATCGATTTTCAAATCCTCAAAATATCTAAGGGTAATCACGCTGCGATACATGGTTGGCAATTCATTCAGAGCTATCTCCAGATCCATATTGGCATACACGTCTTCACTGCCTGAGTCCATTGCTTCCAGCATCGTTTCGTCCACGACCTGCATCTTCTTGTGCTTTCGTAAGAAATCCAGCGATGTGTTCACAACAATTCGATAAAACCAACTCTTCATCGACGCTGTGTTTTTCAACGATTCCACAGAGGCAAACGCTTTATGGATCGCTTCTTGAACAATATCAAGCGCATCTTCCTGATTTTTTACATAACTGAATGCCAAACGGTAAACGTGTTCTTTATGTTCTGTTATACAGGTAATTAACATTTTCTCCAGATTTGGATGTAAGCTCATGAGTGTAAAAACGCTCCTTTTAATACGCAATGATGTGGCTTCTATGAGGTAGGACGTATAAGTGCGTCATAAAGTTTGGATCTAGTTATCATAACATAGGGTGTAAGGTCTCAGAGCCATCCTTCTTCTACCAATTTTCTTCTCTCACTGCTATACTTACAACATGCATACGTTAGAGAGGTGACTAGTGCCTATGAATATTATTAAAGTCAAAGACCGTCATGAGTTAGAGAAAAGAATCCCCACCATGCCCTGGTATATAGAGAAATTTATTAATTATAAGCTGCCGGATCTCTCACCCTCCTCTCTACTGGAGTACGTGCGCGATTATGAAATCTTCTTATCCTGGCTGCTGGCCGAAGGATTAAGCACGGCCCCCTCGATCAATCAAGTACCTATCGAAGATTTAGAGAAATTACATATGGACAGCGTCGATAATTTCCGTATGTTCCTTGCTGTTCGGAGAGAACATGCGAATGTCAAGACGACGGTTAATCGGAAGCTTTCCGCACTCCGATCCCTTTTCCATTATTTAAGCCAAATTGCCGAAGACGAGAATTTCTACCCGCTGCTGAAGCGGAATGTCATGGCTAAAGTGGAAATTAAGCGGTCTCACAGGCCCAAGGATAGTGCCGCCAAGTTGGAAGGTAAACTGCTGCAGGAAGAGGAAATTGCCCAGTTCATCGACTATGTCCAGAATGGGTACGAGCATGACGTAGCTTCCAACAAGCAAGCTATCTACTCTTATGAACGCAACAAAATTAGAGACATCTGCATCATTACGTTAATTCTGAATTCCGGTCTGCGTGTATCCGAAGTTTTTAATCTGAATGTCGATGATATCGATCTGAAGAAGAAGTTAACGCATGTCTACCGCAAAGGTAAAAATGATGATACGTTCAAAACGCCTGTCTACTTCCGTCAGGATGCCATTGAGGCGCTAACGGATTATCTAGCTATTCGGCAAACCCAATATAAGCCGCTAAAAAAAGAAAAAGCCCTCTTCCTTGCCATCGCAAATGGCAAAAAAGAAGGCGTTCGTATGACCAAACGGGCCATACAAGAGCTTGTTATCAAATATGCGAAGCGTTTCGGCAAACCCTATTTGTCCGTTCATAAGCTGCGGCATTCTTTCGCCACGGATTATTACTTGCAGAATGATTTGTACAAAACACAAGAGCAGCTTGGGCATGCCTCGCCGGAAACGACGCAAATTTATGCGCATCTAACCGACCGAACCATGTCCGAAGCGATTGATAAACGATTGGAATCCTGAAGCTTACTTCAGGATTTTTTCAATTTGTTCTAGTTCTTCCGGAGCGAACTCCAGGTTTTTCAAAGCTGCAACGTTTTCCTCAATTTGCGATACACGGCTTGCGCCGATCAACGCTGAAGTAACACGTCCGCCGCGCAGCACCCAGGCCAGCGACATTTGTGCTAAGCTTTGGCCACGGCTAGCAGCCAGCTCGTTCAGCTGAATAATTTGATTCAACTTCTCTTCCGTAATATCCTTCGTATTCAGGAATTGGCTTTTCCCGCCTGCGCGTGAATCACTTGGTACCCCGCTCACATATTTATTCGTCAGCAAACCTTGAGCAAGCGGACAGAACGCGATGCTGCCCACGCCGAATTCATCCAGCACGTCCTGCAGTCCACTTTCGATCCAACGGTTCAGCATGCTGTAAGAAGGTTGGTGAATTAGCAGAGGTGTGCCAAGACCTTTCAGAATGGTGACCGCTTCTCTCGTTTGTTCTGCTGTGTAGTTAGAAAGACCAACGTACAAAGCTTTACCTTGACGAACAATTTGATCAAGAGCCGCCATCGTTTCTTCGAAAGGCGTGTTCGGATCGGGTCTGTGTGAGTAGAAAATGTCCACGTAATCAAGGCCCATTCGTTTCAAGCTTTGATCCAGCGAAGAAATAAGATATTTCTTAGAGCCCCACTCCCCGTATGGTCCTTCCCACATATGGTATCCGGCCTTTGTCGAGATGATCATTTCATCACGATAAGCGCCGAGGTCGCTTTTCAGTACTTTACCGAACATTTCTTCAGCCGACCCAGGAGGCGGGCCGTAGTTATTAGCCAAATCGAAATGTGTAATACCTAAGTCAAAAGAACGAAGCAGCATAGCTCGTCCATTCTCGTGAATATCCAATCCCCCGAAATTGTGCCACAGACCTAATGAAATCGCTGGCAGTTTAAGTCCGGATTTCCCGGAACGATTATATTTCATTTCTGCATAACGCGTTGAGCTTGCTTGATAAACCATGTGCTTGCGTCCTCCTTCAAAATGTCCATAGAAAACTTACGCTGTAAGCATCTATTAAAGTTTCACCAAAGTTTGGTTTCTTAGTACAGTATAGGCGAACGCTGGCAACAAAAAAAGAGCTGAAAAAAACGTGTCTTACTTACCTTTAGGTTAGTAGGCTTTCACAGACTTTGTTTCCGTCAACAAAAAAACTGCCGAGTCGCCTCGACAGTTTCAGGATTTACTTGCACTTACCGCAGCCACAACCGCATTTCCCTTTGCCTTTTGGTTTATAGATCTCTTTTTTCGTGAGCAACGCTTTCGACTTCGCTGTTCCACGAATTCCCGCACAGCGTAAACAGTCCGCGATACATTGATTCCGGCCAACTACAAACAAACGAGTACATACATTCGTACAAAAACGGCCGCAATTTGGTATTGCACGTACATTTCCCAGATAAGCTCCTCTTGGCATACCACCAGCACCACCTTTTCCTTTGGTACTATAGGGTATTCCCGCAACGATGCTTACGGTTGTACAGTTCCTCTAGTCTAATTGCTTATTTTGTAAAGAACGTACAAGCTCCGTGCTATGTTCCTGCAGCCATTTTGTCTTATCAAATGTATTTTGGATAATATCAATCAGCACACCTTGTGGATCAACACCATCCGCATATCGTCCCAGGAAGTGAATAAATACATCCAGCCTCCGCAGCTCGATCAATAACGGCAGTACCTGCATTTCCGCTTTTTTTAAGTCAACGAATTGTTGGTAGCCTTTATAGAAAGCGGCACAATTTCGCTTCAACTCCGCTTTCGGCAGCGCAGGATCAATCAAATCGGACAAGCAGACCGCAATTTCCATAACCCGAAGATCTCGCGTGATAAATTCAAAGTCCAGAACGGATGTAATGTGACCTTCCTCATCCACCAGCATGTTGGAACCATTAATATCGCCATGCACAAGCTGGTGAGGCAGTTTACGCAAAGAGGGAATCGCTTGATATAACGCGGAAAATCGTTCAAAAATATATAGGAGCTCCTCACGCTGCGCGAAAAACGGTTCTGGTGGATGCATACAGAATTCGCGGATCGCATCCGGCGTGCAGCGAGGATGAATATTTTCAATCTCGTAGTAAGGTGGGTAAACAGGCTTCAAATCGACAGCTATCGTTCCCAAAACAGCAGATAACTGACCAACTGCCTCTCCATAATGCAGCAATTGCTGAGCATTCACCCAGGTGGGATTCATCCCGTCCGTAAAGGTAAATAACGCCGCGAGTTTTCCTTGGCTATCATCCAACTGTACAACCGTTCCACCGTCCGGCAGCTCGATTGGCACTGGAATTCGATAAGGCAGTTGATTCTTTCGTTTGTTCAAAGCAAGGAGAATGCGATGTTCAAAAATAATTTTATCGATATCGCGGTGAGTTTCGTACAATCGCAGTACGTAAGAAGTGCCTGCTACATCAACAAATCTTGTTGTATTATTCATGCCGCCCGCACCTACACGGATCGTCCAAGCTTGACCAGGAAACCAGTATGCAGGCAATAAGGCCAATTGCTCCTCAAAATCTTTAACTCGCATAATTGTATTCACCAGCTCCTTTCACTAAACTTGATTGTCGCCTTCCACCGCGAATTCGAAGTCTTCTACATCAAACGCTTGAACAGGAATTTCGGCTTGAATCAGCCTCTCGATCAGATCGAACTGATCCGTTAAAATGGGCGCTTGCTCCTTCATTGAACTGAGGATTAACTCCGTTTCAATCGGGTCAAACTGCTCCCCATAAGCCTCTGTATCGATGGCTAACACAACCATTAAGGTGACGTTCTCATTGATTGGCAGCGGAGGACTTTTCCGCCATGGTGCAACAAGCGCCTTTTCAATTTTTTTCTTATTAAATGATTCCTCGAAGAACGCGATCAGCTCGCCAATCATTTGTTTGACGAAACCATCATCCTCTTCCTCCAGCATGATCGGCTCGCTGCCTGCCTGTAATTCATATAGCTCTTGAATGCTTGTATAAGGGATTATATAGGTAACCGGCTGGTCTGGCAGCATTAACTGACCATGCACAGCGAGCATTACTGCCTCTATGATAAATGTTTTGCTCATGACTTATCAGTCTCCTCTCTCTAAGGGTGCATCAGCATTTATTTCGCTAATCAACTTTGAAAACCCTTTTTTCACTGGACATTTTAACCGCGAGATCACGATGAGACAACAAAAAACCGCCAGCTCAATGATCGCAGTGATCATATAGAACTAACGGTTCAATCTTCTCTTATAAACTGCCATCCTTTACCTCACGATCTTCATACAAGGGAAGATAAGGTTTCTTAGAGAATCGGTTCGCATAGGCCGATGCCACATAACAATCCGGTTTAATGACAGGCACCATGCCTACAGACTCTACTCGCCGCACCATCTCTTGGACATATTTGGCCGTCCTGTTCTTATTCTCATCATCACCTGCATCAATATGGATGTACATATCGAAAGAGGCACCTTGGTACAGATGAGGAAGAACAATATTTTCCATATCCTCTCGTTTAGCCTCGTCAAAGTACGTCGCAATTTCTTCACTGAGTGCCGTTTCCATCGAAAGCTTTTCCTTAATTGAATGCAAAGCTCGATGAACAATCACTTGACGATAGCATGCCCACGCTCCTTTTCCAAGCCGTTGAATCACTACACCTGTGATGAATTTGGTGTGGCCTGAGTGCACCTGACAATCCGTTCCAATGATAAACTTGTAGGTACCCGCCGGCTCAAGACGCATGAAATGCAAGATCCTCTCATGAACCGTATCCAAGTCCAGTCCTCTTTCCGTCGTGTTCCGAAATTCCAGTGGGTGATTTGCTCTCAAGGGTTTCAAAGATAAGGTTCTTCCTTTCTCCTTAGAATCAGGAAGAAGCGGATGCTGGCCAGCTGCATCCGCCCCTATCTATAGTATATAGCAAAACTCCAATGATCGAACCATCACTTAGCGTAAAACACTTCCTCCATACAAAAAGCGGTTCTCCCACTGCTTGCCATCGATCGTATCGACACGAACACCGCCGGATTCAACGGAATACGTATGCAGGATAGTTCCATTCCCCAGGTAAAGTCCAACATGGGTAATCGGTTCTTTGAACGGATCGACATTCTCATAATCAGAAGGTTTGCTTCCTTTATAAGAGCTGAAGAACATCAGATCTCCACGCATTAATTTTGTCCAATCCGTACTAACAGGTCCTAAAGATCGAACGAAAGTGCCTTGTGCAGCGGAATCACTTGGAACCGAGAGGCGAAGCGCATCCCAGAACATCGTTTGTACGAAATCAGAGCAATCAAACGTGCTAGGATCATTTCGAACGGAACCAAACTCGTAAGGAGTGCCTAAGTAAACATTTCCAGCTGAAATCACCGCTTCAATCTCATCCTCAAGCGGCATACCCGGAACGATCACGGAGAAATCAGTGACCATATATTTGCTGCCTGTGCTTACGTAGCCGCTTGTGCCGTTCGCATCCACAATTTTGTACCAGCTGTCATTGACCTTATCCGTAATTAAAACTTCTTCACCTTTATTAAGCATGCGAATCACTTTGGAACCACTTTCTGATGAAGGAAGCGTACGAAAGTTAACGCCATAAATGATTGCTGCATTGCTGACAATTTTTATGTACTTGCTGTTTGTCGATACATAGCCGCTCACACCTTGAGCATCCTTGACTTTGTACCAATTGGTTGTCACATAATCCGTTACCGTGACGATTTCGTTCGTTTTCAGCAACCGGATCACATGGCTTGACGTGTTCGGCTGATCTCGAAAACTTACCCCCGATACGATCTGTGCTTTCGTCGAAGCACCTACATCCGCTGAAATCGCTGCCGGTAAAACAAAAGTAAGCGCCAAAACAATCAAGCTAACAACCAACGACCATTTTTTCATCGCCTCAACCTCTCTCCATGATGTCATATTTTTCTTACATACCTTTATTATAGTTTCAGGGGCTGAAGAGCGAATATAGGCGAAAGGTTGCGATTTTTGTCGATTTTATGTAAATGCCGCATGGCTGCATACCTATTGACGGCGAGGTTTAATTTTCCAATCTTCGAACCTCGGGTTTTCTTGTTGGAAGCCAGCAGATCGTGAGGTTAGGGTCATTTTTCAATTTCACATTGCAGAGTTTCATTTCCCCTTCTTCAAGCTCAATCACCTGCCAATCTTCTGGCACTATTCCCTCTATGGTGAGGAGAAAATCCTGCGAAAGCTCGTCCGCCTCCTCCTGCTCCGACCAAAATTTCACACCATAATAAACAAGTCCATAATGATTAACCAACATGCAGGTGTAGAGTAGCTCTGTGTTTTTATTTTGCAGTACATACGGCATTTGATCTTCCTCCATTAAAAAGGCACATTCACCGCAACAGGGTGAACGTGCCTCGTTCATATGATTGCTATTACAAATAAGCGTTCTCGTGTTTTGCTTTTAAACGATTCCAACGGCGTTCAACTTCGACTTCGAATGATTTGAGCGAACCCTCGTATTCCGGCTTCGTCATATGCTTCGTTTTCCCCATCGTCTTGAGCCAATCCGATAAAGGAATTTTCTTGTTTTTATCTTCCGGGTTATACGTGATGCTCGTAATGCCGTGCTCCACTTCATACAGCGGGAAGAAACAAGAATCTACCGCAGCACCTACAATGTTGGATCCTTCTTGGTCGTCAGACAGCCAGTTGAGCGGGCATGCAATCAGGATCTTCCCATATACAAGGCCTTCATTCTGAGCGTACCATTGTGCTTTCGCTGCCTTTTTCACGAGATCCTGCGGATACGCTTCTGATCCTGTGAAGACATATGGAATATGCGTAGCCGCCATAATTTGCGCCGTATCTTTATGGTGGAACACTTTCCCGCCTTGGTGTTTCCCAACGTTCGATGTCGACGTGCGATGCCCCATCGGCGTTGAATAGGACAGCTGCGCGCCTGTATTCATGTAACCCTCGTTATCATACTCGAGGATAATCATTTTATGATTGCGCAGCGCAGCGCCAATGGCTGGCCCCATGCCGATATCCATGCCGCCATCGCCTGTAATCATGACGAAAGTGAAATCGTCCTTCAATCCCAAATGATCGAGTTCTCCACGGCGCTTGCGCTCCCAGAACATCTCCACAACCCCTGACAGCGTTGCAGCGCCGTTCTGGAACAGGTTATGAATATACGTCGCCTTATGAGCCGAGTATGGATAACCTGTCGTGACAACCATCGCACAGCCTGTGTGGAAGATTGAAACGATATCGCCTTCGATTCCCTTGAAGAACAGCTCTAATCCCGAGAAAATGCCGCAGCCCGGACATGCGCCATGGCCAGGAGCAATACGCTTCGGCTTCTTGGTTAGAGCGCGCAGTGGCGGGATCCGAACATTCAGCTTGCCGGAGGCTTCATCCGGTGTAACGGTGATGAGGCCCGTCTTCAAATCCTCATATTTCATCGGTGTCAGTACCCGCTTCGGTGCTTTCGCCGGATCACCTGGTGTGTGACCGTAGTAATCGAAGGGCACTTCCACCTTGCCGTTTTGCACAGCGTCAATGGCAAATTGGAACAGGTTATGCCCGTCTTCGGCATAAAAGTCCTTGCCACCTAAGCCGTATATGCGGCTTATGACAAGCGTATCTCTGTTCCCGTGTGTGAACAGCGCCGCTTTAATTTCGTTGACCATATTGCCGCCATGGCCGCCATAGGAATCCGCGCGATCGCCGACCGTGATCGCCTTCACATGCTGCAAAGCTTCGGCAATCTGCTTGGCAGGGAAAGGACGGATCATATTCGGTGCGATCGATCCGGCTTTAATGCCCTTTTCGCGGAGCTGGTCGACGACGTCTTTAATGATTTCGGAAGCCGAATTCATCAGGAACACCGCGACTTCCGCGTCCTCCATCCGATACAGTTCAAGAATCGGATAGTCACGGCCTGTCAATTCGGCATATTCCTGCCGAATGCGATCATACACCTCTTCGGCATTGTACATCGCCATAGATTGCTGATAACAGTTATTAATGTAATCCGGTTCATTCATATAAGGGCCAACCGTGATCGGGTTATTCCGATCTAACGTATCAGGGAAGCCTTGCGGCTTTTCGCCGATAAAAGCATGCACGTCTTCACGATTTGCAAACGTTTGCACTCTGCGTTTCTGATGCGACGTGAAATATCCGTCCGAAGCTACCAGAACCGGTAAGCGCACCGCAGGATCTTCAGCCAATTTCAAGGCGAGAATATTCATATCGTAAACCGCTTGCGGATCACGACACATCACAATCGGCCATCCCGTATTTAAGGCATAATACAGATCCGAATGATCCCCGTGGATGTTCAAGGGACCGGAGACAGATCTACATACCAAGTTCATCACCATGGGAAAGCGTGTGCCGGACTGCACCGGCATTTGTTCCAGCATATACAAATAACCGTTGGCGCTTGTCGCGTTAAATACGCGGCCGCCAGCAGTTGAGGCTCCATAACATATACCTGCAGATCCATGCTCTCCGTCTGCGGGGATGAGCACAATATCATGTTGTCCGTTGGACTTCATCAGATCCAGGAATTGGGCTACTTCGGTCGATGGAGAAATCGGAAAATATCCCATAATGTGATAATTGATTTGATGGGCTGCATAAGCCGCCATCTCGTTGCCTGACTCATATACAATGCGTTGTTCAACCTTGGCCTGCCCTAATTCCTTCTTAATATCAATGGACATAACGAGTAGTTCCACCCTTCTCCCATAAATACTCTCTAAGAGTTTATAGCTAGATTGAAGCGATGTGGCATACGGTGAATATCGGCATAACCGTCTTCTTCCCGCTCATCAGTGAGCGCTTCGGTCGGACAAGCCTGTACACATTTAAGGCAACCTTTACAGTATTGATAATCAATGCCCTGCAAAAACATCTGCGGACGCCCTTTTTTGTCAGGGAGCTCATCCCATACAAAACAGAAATCCGGGCAAGCGTTATCGCAAGAAGCACAGTGAATGCATTTATCTTCATGGAAATGCGGCATCATGCCCGCGCGTGAAATGCTTAAATCCTTTAGAATGCTGTTCCCAGGATTAGAAATCACTCCGCCGATCGTCTGCGTTTCGTATCCGAGTACAGGGGTATCGAAGCGCACGAAATCAGGCATTGTCTCCCCTTCTGGAAGCGCATACGTTTGGAACTTAACTTCGTTGTATCCGCGGTCGAACGTTCGTAAGGCTGGTGCAACAGCCTGCGGATACTTCTTCTCTAATGATTTCCGGATAACACCTCTCATAACATCCGGATCAAGGAAATCACATAACCGGAACAAGGCGCCAAGCATCGCCATGTTTACACGATTTTTCTCCTCCAGCGAAATGCCGATGGCATCGATAACCGCAATCGTGCCGCCTCTTAACTTCATCTTCTCCTTGAGTTCATCCGGCGTTTTCGTTGAGTTTACTAATACTGTACTATCTTCATAGATGCCACTGATAACGTTTACAGTTTTGGAAAGCGATTCATGAAAAACACCTACAACATGCGGTCGTTCTACGGGTGACGTATCCCGTATTTTCGTATCCATGTCACAAAACCTGATGTGCGCTTTCACTGCCGATCCTTTCTTCTCAGAACCATAAGAAGAAAAACTAACCCCGTTCAATCCCACCCCGACCACGCCCGCTTCCGCCAGCATCTTGCCTGCCAGATTAGCGCCGAGACCGCCGATGGATTCCAGTCTTATCTCGAAAAATCCGAGATCGTTCAATTTAGGTAAAGTTACCATGCAAGGTCTCCTTTCAAAAATGAACAGCATAAAGAATAAATAGTATGAATAGTAAATCTACTTACATTGTAACAAGAAATTGCTGGTAATCAACCTTTTTTTAGACATTGCCTTTTTAGAGCAAATAATCGATAATAAGGCCGCATTTTCCCAAATAGTAACTTGCTTCTTCTAACCTCTCACTCTCTGTCTCAGACTCAAGCCTTCCGACATGCTCACACTCGTCACAAACGTTCACATAAGCTTCGTCAATCGGATTAAAGACAACACCGCAAACCTGTGAGCACGCCCGCATCCTCATCTCTCCTCGTTTTCAAATCCCATGAATTTGTAAACGCTTGCATTGATGTTAACTCCTATTATACAGCGGTTAATAGCGTAAACACCATAAGTCTTTATTAAATCTTTAGCAAATCTTTAGCATCCAAAATAGACCCTTTCTCTTGATAAGGTCTAATTCTGTGAGATAATGTAGAAATAGCTAAGATAATGTCGTACACATGGAAAGGATGGCAATCGTTTGCTCCATTCAATCATTTCCCATGAACTGCATGGTCTCTTCTACCTCATGAGCGCTACATTAATCCATCAGGTTCTCACACCTTTATTCATCTACAAAGAGCAGCACCGCAATCTGTTATTTGGTATTCTGCTCATCATTCTACTTATCTTTTATTGGAATTTTGAAGATATAGATCCCTTCATCTATTCGCTTTACTTTCTCCCCTTGAGTTTAACAACAGTCATTTTATTTGCTGGTTTTATTCCTGCTTCAATGACTTGGATCAGTTTTAATATTGGTTGTATCTTCGTGCTTCAATATTATTGGCAGCCGGCATTGCTGAGCAGTGCTTTTATCTTGCTAAGCAGTTATTATTTCAGAAATAAAGTGAATCAGCTTAACCTTAAATTCAAAATAACATATGCACTGGCCTTACTGGTTGTGTACGAAGTATTGTATGCACTGCTAGCGTCTTACATACAATCTTACTTTTCCATGTATGTTCTATACACCATATTGTTTACTTTTATTTCACTACTGCTAATCACTTTTTTAGTTTTCCATGTGAAGAAACATGAATTTCATAGACAGCGTATTATCGCGATTGAAAAAGACCGCATGATAGGTCAATTGGCTGCTACGATTTCTCATGAAATTCGCAATCCATTAACCTCCATTCGGGGGTTCCTTCAGTTGTTAGATCAGAAGGAGCTGCCGCTCCATGATCAGAAGAGGTATATTGAGTTAGCGTTATCCGGTGTAGACCAGGCGAATACCATCATCAATGACTATTTGAACTATGCCAAGCCTTCTAACGGGTTGCAGGAGCAGCTGGATATTAAGGAGGAATTGGAAGCCACGCTTCGCTTCATTACTCCACTTGCAACAGATCATCAGGTAATCATCGAAATCATTCATGAGACAGATGACCCCCTGTTCATCTTGGGTGAGTCCAAGAAACTTCGGCAGTGCTTAATAAATTTGGTCAAAAATGCCATTGAGTCCATGCCTGATGGCGGTCACATTGTGCTGCGCACCTGCAAGCTGCCGGACGGTGTTCAAATTTCCATTACTGATACAGGGGTTGGGATGAGCAAATCACAATTAGATTCGCTAGGCATGCCGTTTTATACAACCAAAGAACAAGGAACCGGACTTGGGCTTGTCGTCGTTATGAGCATCATCAAAATGATGAACGGGAAAATTTCCTTCAGCAGCGCTTTAAACCAGGGTACACAATGCTCCATCCTTTTCCAGCAAAAATAGGAACCAAGTCCCTCCATTTAACAACGATGATGATCTGTGTTATTCTGTTAAGACAAGCGAACATCATGACTCGTGAAGGAGGGCTTTACCATGAATTCGGATTTCATTCAGATAAAATCGCTGGACGGCGACTTGAAGATGTCTCATAAGAAGAAGGATTATGGTTTAACCATCACGACCAAAGAACTGATTCTTCACAAGCCACATATGAATTATTATTTTAAATTGGAGAACATCATCAGTATTGTTCCCTATGAGCATTCTTCACTGAAAGCCATGTCTTTCGTCAATGCTCGATCGGGTAATCAGGAGACCACACATTTATCTCCGGGCTCCGATCACTTCCGTATTTATGTGCAAGGAGCAACGGTCCATAACAGAAGCGGATTGTTTGAACTTGGTCCTATTAACATCGTTATTCCTATTTATCCAGTCATGCTCGGCGCTATCTCCGAATGCCTCACTCGTACAGGGTTGATCTCTTTATAAATTTTCTAGTGAAAAGGCGTGCAAATGGGTTATCCATTTGCACGCCTTTTTGCCTTTAATTCAAGATCATTCGAGCTACCTCTGCCAAGTCTTTAATATCTACTTTCCCGTCACCATTAATATCTGCCTTTTTGTACTCGCTCCAATTTGGATCATTGAAGGTTTTCCCATAAGCGGCAGCCACGATAGCCAGATCGCCAATTGCAACGTGTCCATCGCTGTTGACATCCGTCGAATGCGCTGTGTTGACCGATTCGATGAACGCTTGAAGCGCTAGATTAAGCTCTGTTACTGCTTGATCGATCTGTTGTTGGGAAGCATTCAGATTGTTCAGCACCGATTTTGCTTTCTCGATCGCTGACAGTAATACAGCCTTGGATCCCAACGGATACTGATTCACTTCTGTTCCTTCCACTGCGCTATCATATTTCGCTTGGGCTGATGCTATAGCGGCGCTAAGTACGGCTCGATCACCCGTCTGGATTTCTACACGCTTGAATACATTGCCGAGTGCGGTTTCCTCCCCTAGACCATTCGAAATCATCACATTAGTTAGCCCGATTACGGCTGGTTGAGCAGAAGATTTCGCTGTAAAACGAAGCTGCAGCAAATCGCCGTTGGCATGAATGGCACCTCCCGCTCCTATGCTTGCCAGCAGGATGCGCACGCGTCCGGACATTTCGTTTTTACCGGCGATGGTTAGTCCCTTCTGAACAGGCTCTGCATCAACAAATTCTATTTGCGCAGGATCGAACGTGACCGTAATGTCCTGTGCATATATACTTTGCGTGACACTAAGATGATTGAGACCATACAAAAGTTCGAAGGACTGTCCGGCTTGTACGCTGCTCGCCCCATTTAATGTAGCCGTCAATTCTGTTGCTTGCTCAGCCGATGGCTTAAGCTGAGGAGTAATCGTCGGGCCCCACACTTCCATCGCATCGATCCCGCTGGCTTGCGGCACAAAATGAACGCGATCAATCGCAAGCTTGCGCGGTTCCGTTGTACCCGCCTTGTAATGAGTATGATACACCATAAACAATTCCGTACCATCCGGCGAGTAGATCAAGGAATGATGTCCCGCACCGGGCACAATTGTGTTGGATTTCATAATCGGATTATACGTGTACTTCGTCCAAGGCCCCATTGGAGTCGGAGCCGTTGCATAACCCACGCCATAATCCGGGCTTTCGAAGTGGTTGCCGGAATAGGTCAAGTAGTAGGTACCCTTATGCTTAATCATAAACGGCCCCTCGTTTATACTTGCAACCGGCTGCTTTTGGCTGCGTTCCCATTCTTGAGTGGCCCGGAACACGAATTGCACCGTATCTTCCTTCATGCTCTTCATATCGTCACTCAACTCGGCCATCCACATTTCATTGCCTTGATTGAATCTGACGAAGTAAATATACCTTTTGCCGTTATCGTCTTTAAAAATATGCGCATCGATTTCCGGCGTATTCAGATGCATCGGTTGCTTGACGTCTTGAACGAACGGTCCTAAAGGTGAGCTGCTTGTTGCTACCGCAAGCCTTTCGTTGACTACATAGTACATGTAGAAGGTTCCGTCCTTTTCCACGACCTCCGGTGCCCAAAAGCCGCTAGTCCCCCAAGAATCGGACTGCTTTAACGCCAATTCATTTTGTTCCGACCAAGTGACCAAATCCGTTGAGGTATACACCTTGAACCCCAAAGACGATTTATTAGGATCCGTATTCGTTCCATACAAGTAATATTTGCCGTCATGCTGCAGTACGAATGGATCCGCAATGTTTGGCAGCACCGAGTTGGTATAAGACGGCCCCGTTATCGAATCGTGGTACGAAGATACTTTGATGTTGTCAAATTTGGCATCGGCATTCCATGTGCGCAATCCGATTGCTCCAGTCGCCATATGCGATGCATCCAACAAGTCGAATTTCGGATATCCGTTGACATTGAGCGGGTTATCGTTTACGTAAACTTGAATGTGATCTTCGTTTGCAAGGACCTTAATATGGTATCGCTCGTTTGCCAGAATCGGCAGTTTTTTGGATGCAAGCTCTTTCCACTGGCCTTTCGACATATGGCCGAGTACTGCCGATTGTGCGGAAGCGTTAATGCCTACGTAATATCCGTCTAAATTATCCGCGCCATTGGCAACATTCAATGCCCTGAAAATAAACCCCGCTTCATTCCCGCTCGTTATTTGCACATCGCCCTCAAGGACGAAATCAGTGAAGCTTTTGCTGTTAAGCACCGCTTTATAGCCGGGACCGCTGTTTACCGCATATTGCCCGTTAGACACGGTCCAATTCCCTTCGTACGTAGACCATCCTTCAGCTGATGTTCCACTAAAGTCGTTCGTGTATAAGATCTCCGGCACAGGGGCGGAGTTTGGCACGGTTACTGTTGCTTGCGAACGGAAATCACCGCTTGTAGATGCCGCTTCAATGACCGCTCTGCCTGGCGCTAAGGCCTTTACTAATCCGCTGCTGCTGACGGTAGCGATTTCCGGATTGCTGGAGACCCAAGTCACTTCATCTCCGCTTTCTCCCAGGTTGTGAAGCTGAGCTGTCTTCCCTGATTCGAGTGTCAGCTTCTTCTGATCAAGATCAACTCCGCCTTGAATCGATCTGACAGCAAAATAATCGAATCGGGCATCTATCCGATTATTTGTTGCAACGATATTATTTGCGTAGAAGCCGACCTTGATATTTTTCAAATTCGCAGTGACAGGGTTCGATGCCTGTATCCACGCATATCCATCCCAATAATAGGTCGTATAAACATTCCCCATCTTCTTGATTTTGAGCGTCAGTGTATCACCACCGGGATGAGCCACCTCATTGCCTGGTTTCTTATAACTGCCGTTAAGTTCATAAGCGGTTTCAATAATTTTTCCATTCGCATATACATGCCCCAGCTTTAAGAAATTATCTGCATCCTGCCAGACGAACAGACCACCTTGCTGGTGATTTAAGGCAACAGGTGCCGTAACTTTCGTAACAATTTCAAAATCGCCATTGGCGGGCACATTTCTCAAAAATACATTGTTTTGACTATTATTATCCTGATAGACATCCGTAGGCGTCGTATGAATCGTCATTGAACCAGGCGTTTGAGTCAAGCTCCAATTGCCTTTGCTTTCCTGAAAAATGGACCATGCCGGGTCGAGCACCTCGCTATCAAAGGAATCAACGGTGAACTTCGATAAGTCCGGTTCTCCAGGCGTTTGACGGACAGTAATGTTACTTTCACTGATGACTGCGCCATTATCAACACTTGCAACTCGAATTGTTGCGCTGCCTGCTTTCAATCCCTTTACCGTCAGCATCGAGCTACCTGAAGCAGTATCTTTGCTGTCTTGAGTAACCGTCGCCACTTCAGGTGCCGATGAAGTCACCACAACGTTCTTGTTTGTTCCGATTAGCGGTCTCACAGAGGCAACTAAGGAAGCAGTTTCTCCAACCTCCAATGACATAGCTTGATTATCCAGTGTAATACTATCTACCGGTATTGAAACGTCACTCTTCTCTAGAGGCTCAAGAACGATGTAATCCAGTTGAGCGAAATTCAGTTTGCTGGTAAAACGGATCTTGTTAATGCCAGCATTCAAGCTAACATCCATCGATACTGGGTTAAATCCTTTCCAGCCAAAGTTTTTATAAGTGATCGACTCGCCTGTACCTCCATTTACGGAAACTTCATGCTGTGCAGAAGCGCCTCCGGCAGTTCCATTGTCAGCCATGGCAAGGAGTGAGTACTCGCCCGCTTCCTTAACATCAACTGTAAACTCTACATAATCTTTTCCGGGCTGATCCAAATGACCGACTACTTTGTCTCCTAATGCATTATCGGAAGAAGTAATGAGTGCTGTACCGCTGATGAGAGCGTTTTCAGCTTCGTATTTGTATCTCGTTACACTTGGAGTACCTGAGGGCTCCTCCATGGAAGCACCATAAGCGGAAGGCGTTCCGAAATTCGGGGTACCGTCTTCATTCCATGTGAACTTTTGCGCACGGACACTGCGATTTCCCCAGCTACCGCCCGAAAATTGATCGGCGTGATACACGATCCAGTCCTCTTTTCCGTCGGGTGAAGTGGTGAACGTATTATGGCCTGGGCCGTAAGCTGTAGGTGCTTTGCTGAAAATAGGGCCTGACTTGCTCCAGGAAGCAGGGTTCAAAACATTGCCATCCGTGTTGCTTAGCATGCCAAGCGTATAATCGTCCGTCCAACTACCGCTTGCCGAGTAAACTACAAATATTTTACCGTTTTTCTTCAAAATCTCCGGTCCTTCGTTGATATAAGGCGTACCTTTACGTTCCCATTCTTGGTCCGGTGTAGAGATTTGAACTCTCGGACCGCTGATTGTCCAAGGATTGCTCATTGGAGCGATATAAATGCTTTGCTTCACATTGACATCGCCTTCCCAGCCCGACCATACGAAATATTTGGAATTGTCATCTTTAACCAGAACCGTTCCGTCAATTGCCCACTTATTCGTGCTGTCTGAAATTTTCCCTTTCAACGTATATGATCCTTGTGGATCCTGGGAGTCTCCTTCCAGGACATACATCCTGTGATTTTCATTCGCACCGTCATCCGCAGCAAAATAGATGTACCACTTCCCATCCAGATATTGCAGCTCTGGCGCCCACAGTTCCTTGGAATAGGCTTGCCCGCTTGGCGGCGAATAAACAGTCACTCTGGGGACTGAGCCGATATCCTGCAATCTTTTCGCCTTCGAAATCGAGATAGATGCATCTCTGTTGGATTTTACATAGTAGTAGTAGCCATCTCTATACACAATGCTCGGATCCGCTGAACCGCCACTGCTGTTGGAAACAGGAACGATTGGGTTTTTAAAAGTCGTTCTCTCTTGAACCGTCACTTCCGCAGATGCTGTAGCTCCCTCGTCATTAGCGGCTGCTGTGAATGTTAAAACCATGCTGGCAATCAAGGCAGAAGATACGATCGTATGAATCTTTTTGGATATGCAATTTAATCTTTTCTTCAAGCTTCTTCCTCCTGTCACTACCTATATTTCTCCAAGTACAAGATACATTATGTAGCAAAAAAACGAAATTGTATTTGCGTTATCCCGTCTTTTTGTTTGTTTTTACAATTTATTCGTACAAATGTATACACAATTAAGCATTTTCAACGACAAAAAACGGAGCTTCGCGAATTTGCGGGCTCCGTTTTCTAAATAACTTTTTATGTAAGTTGTTCCTTATCAAGGATATACGTCAATAAGTTTGCGCAGCTCTCTTCAACCATCTCGTAAACTTCTTGAAAATTCCCCGTATAATAGGGATCCGGCACATTTTTATCCTTTCGCCCGGGTGCAAAATCCAACAATTTATGAATGGAAGCACGCTTCTCACCATCTACCGGTTCAGGAGCGAACGCAGCTAGATTCTGCACATTACTCTCATCCATCGCAATGATATACGTAAATTGCACGAAATCATCGGATGTTACCTGTCTAGCTTGCATGCCTTTGTAGTCAATCTGGTTTTTATCTAAAATATCCCGTGTTCCTTGGTGCGGCGGATGTCCGATATGCCAATCACCTGTGCCTGCGGAATCAATAGCAATGGCATGTTCAAGTCCGGCTTGTTTGACCTGATGGCGAAAAACAGCCTCTGCCATGGGAGAGCGACAAATATTTCCTAAACAAACGAATAAGACCTGGATCATACTTCACCAAATACAAGCTTTTTCTCACGCATCGTTAACTGTCTAGCGGGGATGTCGAGTACGATCCTACCCTCTGAAAGACCCCAAATACGTGTTGCGAATCGCTCTGCTAATTCCACCTTATGCAATGTAGCGATTACACTCATATTCCTATCTTTGCATAATGACTTCAAATCCTGAAGAATATACTCCGTTGATTTCGGATCTAGACCAGAAACAGGCTCATCAGCGACGAGCACTTTAGGTCCAAGTATTAAAGCCTTTGCGATGGCTACACGTTGCTGCTCACCGCCGCTAAGCTGACCAACCTTCTTGTCCCCTTTATCCAGCAGGCCTACCTTTTCCAAATAATCCATGCTATCTACATGCTCATCCCTGGACGTCATGCCTGTAAGAACTCGTATTGGCGCTTGAAACACTCTGCCCATCATGACATTCTTGACAGCGCTTTTATTTCGATTCAGCGCAGGTTTCTCTTCTAAGTAAGCGAAATCCTTGCCTAATTTAAAGCGCTCCCAAGGTCCCGGTTGAGAGATATCATTAGAGTTATAAATTAACTGGCCGCTTGTCCACTTTTCTTGATGGCTAATGCAGCGCAGCAATGTTGTTTTCCCACTCCCGCTACTACCTATCACGGCGATAAATTCGCCTTGATCCACTTGAAAGCTAACCTGAGAAAGCACTTGATTGTCTGGCGGATATACTTTACTTAGATTACGTACGGTAAGCATGACAATCTCTCCTTCATGTTTCCTATTGGTCCCTTTGGAAAAAATCGCCACTCACATCAAGCTAAGGCCTGAATAGAGGGCGATTCTCGCTAACCCACGGGAAGTCATCTTTCATCTTAGTCACAAGATGTCGGTGCTTCTGAAGTTCCTGCTTCTACATTGATTTTATCGGAAATCGTATCGCGAATGACCGACATCACCAGTTGTAGTAAATAATTGATATCATCTTGTGTTTGTTTAAACTCACTTACAATGGGAATTCCATCTAATTCATCTTGCAGAACTTCGATTTCATTCTCGATCTTTTGAACCATTTTCTCGTTCTTAAATGTCTGGAACGCCACAATTTCTTTTTGCTTCTTTTTAATGGAGCTAATTAAAACTTGAATGTCCGGGTTTGTAGCAATTTGCTTCTCTGCTTTTTGATAAAACTGCACTTCATTCGAAGTCGTCAACAAATTGGCCAGTTCTTTGGCTTTGTCTAAAATATCTTCGCGAACGATCATTTCCGTATTCGTAAATTCCTCAACTTTAAAAGCATGAGGCTGGTTATCATGTTGATGATCACATTGGGACACTCTCATTCACACTCCTATCAATAATAACAATCGGATTAAATGGATACTTTCAAGGGTTCCTGAACAATTTCGCCCTTCAAAATCCATGTTTGCGCATGCGTCACTTTGACGTCAATCATTTGACCGATTAGCTCTTTGGAGCCGGTAAAATGAATCAGCTTATTCGTTCGTGTGCGCCCGGCAAGTACATCGGCGTTATTTTTACTTTCGCCTTCAACAAGTACTTCAACCGTTTGGCCTAGCAACTTCTCGTTACTCGCTTTACTGTGAGCGTTCACAAGCTCATTCAAGCGGTACAAACGCTGTTTCTTCACTTCCATCGGAACATTATCTTCCATTCCAGCAGCAGGTGTACCTTCGCGCGGCGAATAAATGAATGTAAACGCGAAATCGAATCCTACTTCCTCGTATAAAGACATCGTTTCATCGAATTGCTCGTCTGTCTCACCTGGGAAACCAACGATAATATCCGTAGTTAGCACGACATCCGGCATCGTGGCTTTGATTTTGCGGGCAAGTTCCAAATAATGCTCTCTGGAATATTTCCTGCTCATCCGTTTCAGGACTTCGGTATTCCCCGCTTGTACGGGCAGATGAATATGCTCAACCAGATTACCCCGTTTGCCTAAAACTTCAATCAGGTCGTCATCAAAATCCCTTGGATGTGAGGTTGTGAAACGAATCCTCGGAACATCAATTTTACGGATATCATCCATCAAATTAGCGAAAGAATAAGTAATATCTTCAAAGTCTTTGCCGTAAGCATTGACGTTTTGTCCAAGCAGCGTAATTTCTTGAAACCCTTGTCGTGCAAGGTCTCTTACTTCAGCAAGCACATCCTGCGGTCTGCGGCTTCTCTCTTTGCCGCGCGTATACGGAACAATGCAGTATGTACAGAATTTATCGCATCCGAACATGATGTTCACCCAAGCGCGGATACCTTCCCGCTTCTTCGGTAAATTTTCAACAATGTCGCCTTCTTTGGACCATACTTCAACAACCATTTCTTTGTTATAAAAAGCGTCCTTCAACAAACTAGGCAAACGATGAATATTGTGTGTTCCAAAAATCAAATCAACAAAAGCATGCTTTTGCATAATCCGATTGACGACAGCTTCTTCCTGTGACATGCAGCCACAAACCCCAAGAACAAGTCCTGGCTTCTGTGCTTTGAGCGCCTTCAAGTGTCCAAGCTCACCGAACACTTTATCCTCCGCATTTTCACGGATCGCACAAGTATTCAACAGAATGACGTCTGCCTGGTACTTGTCTTCCGTCGTCTGATAACCCATTTGTTCAAGCAAGCCCCTCATAACTTCTGTATCATGCTCATTCATCTGACATCCGTAAGTGCGAATCAAATAATATTTATCTTTGCCGAACCCCTGCATGTCCTCAGGGATATGGAAATCATAGTGAACGGCGATTTCTTCTTTTCCGCGCTTCTTAGCATCTGACAGTGAAGGAGGCTGAAAATATTGAGAATAATCCTTATCGGATTTCACTTGGTTAGCCACTTCCGTTCCTCCTACGTGTTTGCTTTGGTAAATCTTACGTAATTCACGAATAATTACGCAACTTTTATTATAACATCACATGCCTATTTAGTACAAAAAGAAATTGGCATAACCGTGAAAATAGCTCTTTTTGAACTAGTCAAGAATCTCAGCTATATCCCCTGTTTTGACCCCTGCTGCGTTCCCCTCATCTGTGTCAATATGCATGTCCAAAGCAAATTGTTCGGAAACACGAGCAATCACATTTTCAAAAATCAACGGTCTTTCGCCATTTACTTTGACACGGAGCAATTGTTTGTCTTGGATGCCCCATTGATCTGCATCTGACGTGTGAAAATGAATGTGTCTAGCTGCTACAATCACACCTTGATCAAGTTCTACTTCCCCTACTGGACCTATCACCCTCAAACCTGGTGTTTGATCGATATGGCCTGATTCGCGTACAGGCGGGTTAACTCCTAAAGAAAATGCATCCGTGCGCGAAATTTCAATTTGGGTAAAAGGGCGTGCAGGACCCAGAATTCTCACTTTATCCATCCTGGATTTCGGTCCGACGATGGACACTGTTTCTTGGGCTGCGAATTGTCCTGGCTGTGAAAGATCTTTAAATACTTGAAGCTCATACCCTTCTCCAAATAAAATCGCAATATGCGCCTCTGTCAGATGAATATGTCTTGCCGAAACTCCAACGGGAACTGTTTTCATTAGGGTATCATCCTTTGATTAGTATAGTTGTCAGTATTGCCGCTCAGCAAAAAGGGCATACGGATTATCTCCATATGCCCTCAAGGTCAAACCATTATTTGAATTCAGTGAGCATTTTGTTGAAGTCTGCTTCTGAAATTTGAAGATCTTGTTTCGAAAGTCCTTCTTTAGCGAAGCTAGGGATGGAATCTTCATAGCTCTTTTTATCTTTGTTTTGGTAAATGATACCTGTCAACATGGAGTTTGTTTCCATGATTTTGGTCATTGCCATAACGCGGTTTGTGTAATCGTAATCCGGAATTTCATCCAAATCAACAATGTTTTCTTTGAACCAATCATACGTGTTTACTTTGTTGAAAGTAACGCATGGGCTGAATACGTTGATCAAGGAGAATCCCTTGTGATTCAAGCCAGCTTCGATAACAGCTGTTAACTGTTTCAAGTTACTGGAGAAAGATTGTGCTACGAAAGTTGCACCGGCAGCCATCGCTACTTCTAACGGAGAAATAGCGGACTCGATTGTACCTTGCGGTGTACTTTTCGTTTTGAAGCCTTCCGCACTACGTGGAGATGCTTGACCTTTTGTCAAACCGTAGATTTGGTTATCCATTACGATATAAGTAACGTCGATGTTACGACGAATCGCATGAACCGTGTGACCCATACCGATTGCGAAGCCATCTCCGTCACCGCCGGAAGCGATAACTGTAAGGTCGCGGTTAGCCATTTTTACACCTTGTGCGATTGGCAAAGATCTACCATGAATACCGTGGAAACCATAGGCATTGATGTAACCGGAGATACGTCCGGAACATCCGATACCGGATACGATTGCTAAACCTTCAGGCTCCAAACCAACATTAGCCGCTGCACGTTGAATTGCTGCTTGTACGGAGAAGTCTCCGCATCCTGGACACCAGTTTGGCTTTACATTGTTACGAAAATCTTTTAATGTTGCCATGCTAAAGTCAACTCCTTACATTTTTGTTCGATTTCTGCTGGAAGGAACGGATTACCGTTGTACTTCAGAACGTTTTTAATTTTATCTGCATGACCAACATGCAGTTTAATTTGATCAGCCAATTGACCTGTTGCATTGTTTTCAACAACGATAACTGTTTTTGCTTTCTCAACAAGTGGTCTCAGCTGTTCAGCTGGGAACGGATGAATCAAGCGTACAGTCGCGTGGTTTGTTTTGATGCCTTCTTGTTCAACGCGGCGTCTTGCTTCATCAATTGTTCCACCAGTGGATCCCATACCGATGATCAAAAGATCTGGGTTCTCATGAGGAGCATCTGCTTTGATCGCATCTGTTACTTGAATGTGTTTCAACTTCTCAAGACGTTTATCCATCATTTTTTGACGATTCTCTGTGCTCTCCGAAGGACGACCCGTTTGGTCATGCTCTACCCCAGTTACGTGGTGAAGACCATGTTTAACGCCTGGGATTACACGAGGGGAAACGCCATTCTCTGTGAATTCATAACGTTTGAACAATTGATTTGCTTCTAGCTCAGGAGCTTCTGTTACCAGAGCACCGCGATCGATGACGATACGGTTGTAGTCCAGCATTTCAGCGGATTGTTTACCCAAGGAAAGCTGAAGATCCGTCATCAGAATAACTGGGCATTGGTATTTCTCAGCCAAGTTGAAAGCTTCAATTGTATCATAGAAGCACTCTTCAATTGTGCTTGGGGACAGAACGATTTTCGGGATTTCACCGTGTGTTCCGTAGACCATTGCGTTCAAGTCAGATTGTTCTTGTTTCGTTGGAAGACCTGTACTTGGACCGCCGCGTTGTGTATCAACGATAACAACTGGCGTTTCTGTCATACCAGCCAAGCCAATAGCTTCCATCATCAAGGACAGACCAGGACCAGCGGAAGCTGTCAGTGCACGTGCACCCGCGTAGTTAGCACCGATTGCCATTGTGCAAGCTGCGATCTCATCTTCTGTTTGGATAACTGTACCGCCGAATTTAGGAAGTGCTTTAATCAAGTATTCCATAACCTCGGAAGCAGGCGTAATCGGATATGCAGGCATGAAACGGCAGCCAGCAGCTACAGCTCCCAGAGCGATTGCATCGTTACCGATCATGAACAATTTTTGCTTGCCGTCAGCCGGCTCTAATTGGAAGTCAGCGATTGGGCCGCCAGCCAATTCAAGTACGGATTCAGCACCTTTGCGAACAGCTTCAACGTTTTTCTCAACGACAGCTGCGCCTTTACGACCGAACTCTTCTTCAACAGCTTTATTAAACACATCAAGCGGCAAACCGAGCAATGCCCAAGAAGCTCCCGATGCGGCCATGTTCTTAAATAGGGATGTTCCTAGTTCTTCTGCAATTGCTGTAATTGGAACTGGAAACAGACGTGCTTTAATTCCTTCAGGTAAAACAGGGTTAAATTTGGCATCTGCAACGATGACCCCATTGTCACGAAGCTCGTGAGCGTTGAAATCGATACTTTCCTGGTCAAATGCAACCAGAATGTCCAAATCATCTGAAATTGCGCGAATCGGCTTGGTGCTGATGCGAATCTTGTTATTTGTATGTCCCCCCTTAATCCGTGAAGAGAAATGACGGTACCCATACAAATAGTAACCGAGACGGTTCAATGCAGTAGAGAAGATACGGTCAGTACTTTCGACCCCTTCACCCTGTTGACCTCCGATTTTCCAAGATAACTGACTAATCACCGTACGTCCACTCCTTTTGATTGTAGCTGCTCGAAGACATTAAAAGCTAAATTGTTTAGTAAGATAAGATAATGCAATAAAAAAAACCTTTCACTTGTCAACCAAATTCTATGCCTTTATGAAGCAAAATGCAAGGGGTACCAACGATTCTAAAAGATAGAGTTTTTAGATCGAATCCATATCAATTTTAGATCGATTTTCAATTTTCATTTCGGAAGGTTCGTCAGCATGAAATTCCGCCAATTTCCAAACAAAAAAGCCTCTACTTGTGTTTCGTTATAGTTTTTACAAAGCGCCTCGATTAGATTCTCGTATTGCCCTGCATGTCTTAACCCTTTGATCCATTGTTCAATGCCGTCAAAATCCGATCCAAACCCAATTTGTCTCTCTCCCCCCAACGAGCAGACGTGATCAATATGTTTAAGTAAACCTGGAATAGAAACTGCCAGATTCACGCTATCAACGAAGTAAGGAACAAATGTAAGGCCGATTTGACCCTGACATTGGATGATAGCTTTGATTTGATCGTCTGATAAATTTCTTGGATGGGGACATATTTTCTGAGCATTGGAGTGTGAAGCAATAAAAGGTTTGTTATAACCTTCGACCAATTCCCAAAATGCCGCCGTCGATAAGTGTGACACATCTGCTATTATACCCATAGTTTCTAATTCTCTTAACATGAGTTTACCTTTTCTTGTGAATCCGCCTTTTCTAGGCTCCATTACGCCGTCTGCGGCCCAATTCGCATAGTTCCAAGTTAGTCCTATGCTTCGTACACCGAGGTGGTACAGGATTCTTAGATGGGTCAAATTGCCTGCCAATGCATCCACGCCTTCAAGTGTCAGAATTGCGCCAATTTGATCTCCCGCTTCTACTTCATGCCAGTCCTGCACATTCTGAATAAATCTAATACCCGAATGACTCACAATTTTCCGATGAAAAATATCAACCATCTGTAAGATATGATCAAATGTCGGCTGTTGGATAGAGTCGGATAAATAAATGGCAAAACACTGCACCTTAACGCCCGCATGCTTTAGTCTCGGATAACTGACATCCAGTTCCTGATCTTCCTTCTCAAAATCGAGCTTTGGGTTCACATACAACTTCGTTAACGCATCGCAATGACCATCCATGATCTTCATCCATCCAGCCTCCTTATTTATCGCTAAACAAGACAAAAACCTCTTGTCAGAGGTTTTGGCGTAGAATAAAAAACCTGTCTACAAGGTAAACAGGCTGCAGGCATTCCTATGTATGGTGAAGTTCATTACCTCGGCTCAACAATTAATTTAATGGCCGTCCGATCTTCCCCGTCAATCACGATATCTGTGAAGGCTGGTACACAAATTAAGTCAACTCCGCTAGGCGCCACAAATCCTCTTGCGATCGCTACTGCTTTGATGGCTTGGTTCAAGGCGCCTGCACCGATCGCTTGGAGCTCAGCTGCCCCGCGCTCACGCAACACACCTGCCAAAGCACCTGCAACGGAGTTTGGATTGGATTTTGCTGAAACTTTTAATACATCCATGAATAGTACCTCCTCGGGAATGATGGATAGTTCCATTAATCATCATATTCCCGAGACAGCACAAACATGACTTTCTATTACGTTCTAATTCTCAAAATTTTCTGAAATAACTATTAATCCATGAAAACTTGGTCTTCATCGTACCGAATAAGCTGGATGGCTTTCGCTTGACCTGTTTGATCATTCAACTCGATAACGACAGCGTGGAAGTGCCATTTCCCTTCATCGGTTACAAATCTCACAGGAAGCTGTGTTTTGAATTTCTGAAGCACAGCATTTCGCTCCACCCCAAGGATGCCATCACGTGGACCAACCATTCCCACATCTGTCACATAAGCCGTGCCTTGCGGCAAGACGCGGTTATCATTGGTTTGCACGTGGGTATGTGTGCCGACAACCGCCGATACCCTCCCGTCCAAATGCCACCCCATTGCAATTTTCTCAGACGTTGCTTCAGCATGGAAATCGACAAAAATAAATTTATGTTTTTTCTTATCCGCTTCAAGGATCTCATCTACTTTGCGGAATGGACAATCAATTGGCGGCAAGAATGTGCGCCCTTGTAAATTGATGATCAGCAGCTCCTGATCTTTCACTTTAATGACAGTATGTCCCCTGCCTGGCGTACCTGGCGGAAAATTGGCTGGACGAACCATTTTCTCATCCCGATCGATAAAATCGAAAATTTCTTTTTGATCCCATGTATGATTGCCCATTGTAAGCGCCTGAATGCCCATCTCATAGATTTCTTTCGCGATGGCTGATGTTATCCCTTTCCCTGCAGCAGCGTTCTCTCCATTGGCGATGAACACGGCGTGAGGATGATCTCGCTTTAAACGAGGCATGACATTTTTTAGTGCTTTGCGTCCAACAGATCCAACAATATCTCCAATAAATACAATTTTCATAACAATTTTGTAGCTCCTTTATTCACATAGATGCATGGAGGGTAGTGATACTATGAAATCGGCCCGCCTATAAAATAAGGAAAAGTGGCTGTATCAGCCACTTTTCGCATTGGTTACTCTTATTTAGCGTATTCAACAGCTCGTGTTTCACGAATGACCGTAACCTTAATATGTCCTGGATAATCGAGTTCACCCTCGATTTTTTTGGTAATATCGCGGGCCAGACGGAACGCTTCGGTATCATCCACTTTCTCAGGTTGAACCATAACACGTACTTCACGGCCTGCTTGAATGGCGTATGATTTCTCAACACCTTCAAAAGATTCCGAAATTTCTTCGAGCTTTTCTAAACGCTTAATATATGTTTCGAGCGTTTCCCTGCGTGCTCCAGGTCTCGCCGCGGATAAGGCATCTGCTGCTCCGACTAACATCGCAATAACGGAAGTTGCTTCTACATCGCCATGATGGGAAGCAATACTGTTAATGACGACTGGATGTTCCTTGTATTTCTTACCAATCTCAACACCGATTTCGACATGAGATCCTTCAACCTCGTGGTCAAGCGCCTTACCGATGTCATGAAGCAGCCCGGCACGTTTCGCCAAAGTTACGTCTACCCCGAGCTCCCCGGCCATCAGACCAGCCAGATAAGCTACTTCCATGGAATGCTTCAATACGTTTTGACCATAACTTGTTCTAAATTTCAGTCGACCCAAAATTTTAATCAAGTCAGGATGCAATCCGTGAACTCCAACTTCAAACGTGGCTTGCTCCCCATATTCGCGGATGCGTTCATCCACTTCTTTACGGGATTTCTCAACCATCTCTTCAATACGTGCTGGATGAATACGTCCATCGGCAACAAGTTTCTCTAGGGATGTACGAGCAATTTCGCGACGAATTGGATCAAATCCAGATAAAATAACTGCTTCTGGCGTGTCATCAATAATAAGGTCAATACCCGTTAATGTTTCCAATGCACGGATATTACGTCCCTCACGACCGATAATACGGCCCTTCATTTCTTCATTTGGTAGTGAAACAACTGAAACGGTCGTTTCAGCAACATGATCTGCGGCACAACGTTGAATGGCGAGCGTGATGATTTCACGGGCTTTCTTATCGCCGTCTTCTTTGGCCTGTTGTTCGATTTCTTTAATAAGCTGTGCGGTCTCGTGTCGTACTTCCTGCTCCACATTGGTAAGAATGATGCTTTTCGCTTCTTCCATTGTAAGTCCTGAGATACGCTCTAACTCCGAAACCTGGCTTTTATAAAGCTGATCAATTTGATTTTGGGTATCCTCGATCCGCTTCTCTTTGTTGGAAACTTGCTCTTCTTTACGCTCGAGAGATTCTAATTTTTTATCCAGCGATTCCTCTTTTTGCAACAATCGTCTTTCTTGTCGTTGAATTTCATTCCGACGCTCACGAATGTCTTTTTCAGCTTCGGACCTAAGCTTATGCACTTCGTCCTTTGCTTCCAGAACCGTTTCTTTTTTCAGTGCTTCTGCTTCTTTCTTAGCAGCTTCTCTAATCTGCTCAGCGGCTGTTTCAGCACTGGAAATTTTCGCTTCTGCAAGAGATTTACGGATAAAATAACCAATCCCTAAGCATGCAGCTCCAACAATGAGAATGATCGCGATCCAGATGAAAGTCATCATCTTGTTCACCTCCTCGTTGGTTTCTCCAAGGTGTTAGCCTGGGATTCCGTTCGGTTTTTTAATCCGATTTTTAATTGTTTGACTAGTCATACATACCCTAAAGTAAAAAGAGTATGGCTTTTAAATGAATGCGCACTGTGCGTAAGAGGCACTATAGTGCTAATAATCCATAATCAACAGTGTAAAAATTGGCGGTTTTTACATCTGTCCTCTCAAAATCAATGAAATAAGTATGATTTTGAATACATTATGAAAATATACACTGTTATTTTATCTTTTGTCGAAGAAGCTTGTCAAGCGATAGTCCATGAGAAGATCATCATGCCCAACTACGTACCCTTTTATTCATTCATGTTGTTAAGTAATTTCAGTTAATATTTAACAACATTAATCATCGAAGGAATCATCATGGATTTCAAAATCATCTTCACTCGGCTCGCTGCTCAATTGCCCAAGCACCTTCGTCACTACGGCCCCCGTGTACCCTCTGCGCATTAGAAAAGCTGCCGTCTTTCTCTTCTTGTCAAAAAGCTCACCTGAAGTTTGCTTCCATTTCGTTTGAGCAAGTTTCATGGCTCCAGCTATTTCATCTTCCTGATTGATGTTCTCCATTGCATGTTTAACCAATTCTTTATCGATACCTTTTTGCTGCAGCTCTTGACGAACGAGGTTGCGGCCTTTCTTTTGAGAAATAATCCGGCTGTCCGTCCACATTTTAGCAAATTCTTCATCATTCAGATAATTTTGCGAAGCTAACTTCTCAATCACCCATTCGATAATGGGTGGTTCATAACCAGATTCTTTGAGCTTGCGTTTCAACTCGCTCGATGAATGCGGTCGCCGGCCAATCGCTCGCAAAGCCTTCATATACGCATTATTCTGCTCTTCATCTTGAATGATTCTCTCCATATCTTGGAGATCTACACTCTCTCCTTTTACTAACCGATGCTTAATCAGAATGTCTTCGTGAACGGAAAACGCGTACTCTTCATTCAAAAATATATTATAGCGGTGCTTCCCCCGCTTCTGTTTCTCTACTAGTGTGATGATAGACATCTGCTGTTCTTCCTGCTCCAAGCTTTCTAGCCCCTTTCATGCACGAAAGCACCCTAACCTAAGGTTTAAGGTGCTTTCACGGTATCATATCATCGAATCTTACTCGAAAGCCGCTTCTAACTCATCGTCTTCCTCGTCTACATTTGGCCCGACAGCAACAATCAAATTGCTGTTTTCACGGATTTTTTGTTCGATTGTTTCGGCAATTGCTTTGTTATCTTTCAAGAATTGCTTTGCATTTTCACGACCTTGGCCTAAACGCTCACCCTCATAGGAATACCAAGCTCCGCTTTTATTCACGATATCCATCTCAGTTGCGATATCAATGATACTGCCTTCACGTGAGATTCCTTCACCGTACATAATATCTACTTCCGCTTGTTTGAACGGAGGAGCTACTTTATTCTTAACGACCTTAATTCTCGTGCGGTTACCGACCATATCGTTACCTTGCTTGATCGTTTCTATGCGACGAACATCCAGTCGAACGGAGGAATAAAACTTCAGTGCACGGCCACCAGGCGTTGTCTCCGGGTTTCCAAACATAACGCCGACCTTCTCACGCAACTGGTTAATGAAAATCGCAATAACCTTGGATTTGTTAATTGCACCAGATAGCTTACGAAGTGCTTGAGACATCAGACGTGCTTGCAGACCCACGTGAGAGTCTCCCATTTCGCCTTCGATCTCTGCTTTAGGTACTAGTGCCGCTACAGAGTCAATAACGATAATATCAACCGCGCCGCTTCTTACAAGCGCTTCTGCGATCTCTAGTGCTTGCTCACCAGTGTCAGGTTGAGAGAGCAACAGCTCATCTATGTTAATGCCTAGCTTACTTGCATAAGAAGGATCCAAAGCGTGCTCTGCATCGATAAATGCAGCTTGTCCGCCAACCTTTTGGACTTCAGCGATCGCATGTAAAGCTACAGTTGTTTTACCTGAGGACTCAGGTCCGTATACTTCAATAATTCTTCCGCGTGGGAATCCACCTATTCCTAGAGCAATATCAAGGGCTAACGCTCCGCTTGAAATCGTTTCAACTTGCATATGCGTTGACTCTCCAAGCTTCATGATGGAGCCTTTACCGAATTGTTTCTCAATTTGTCGTAATGCATTATCAAGTGCTGCGCGACGGTCTGTCAAAACACTCACTTCCTTCTATCATTATAGGTATATGATAACTTGTTTCGGGGTGTTTGCCAAGTACTTTTTCGAACATACATTCGACTTTTTCGCGAACAAACAAAAAACCGCAACAAAGTTATCGCTTTGTTACGGTTCTTCCGTTAACACTTATTTGATTATATGCGAACTCTAGCTTTCTTTCAACTGTTTCCAAAGGTGGTAGAGCGCGCTCTTCGCGGATCTGTGTTTAATCGATTCCCGATTGCCGGAAAGCTGCAGCGTAATGACTTGTGTCTCCGCGTTCTTTTGCGCAAATCCTATATACACAAGCCCGACAGGCTTGCCTTCAGACCAACCAGGACCGGCTACACCGGTTACGGAAATGCCAAAGTCACTCCCCGTTGTCGTGAGCAAGTTCTCTGCTAAGATAACCGCTGTTTCGCTGCTAACGGCACCTGGCGCGCCTTCACCTTCCAGCACATCCATAGGAACACCGAGAAGTTTATGTTTTAGCGCATTGGAATAACAGATAATCCCCCCCAGGAAAGAGCTCGAACTCCCGGGTATTGAAGTTATTAAATCACTGAGCAAACCGCCTGTGCAGCTCTCAGCAACTGCAAGCGACAACTTGCGTTCATCCAGCATTTTCAAAACTATCGTTTCAATCGGTACGTCTTGATCCGCGTAAATATGCTGGCCTAAACGGCTTCTAATCTCTTGTTCAGTCGCAAACAGTTTACGCTCGCCCTCTTCCGCCGTTTGCGCGCGGGTCGTCAGACGAATCGTCACTTCGCCTTCTTTGGCATATGGAGCAATGGTTGGGTCCGATTGTGCCTGAATCAAATCAATTAATTGATGCTCTAAATTAGATTCACCGATGCCGGCAAATTTAAGCATTTTGGAATAAAGCGGAACTTCATCATGCATAACCGCATGCAGCCAAGGAACCGCATAATTGGTAAACATGGGCTTCATTTCTTTGGGCGGGCCAGGCAGAAGAATGAAATGAGTTCCTTCAAACGTGAAGGCAACACCTACCGCTAGTCCTGTTTCGTTATGTAATGGATCACTGCCCTCAAGCATTAACGCTTGACGCCTGTTGCTTTCAACCATATGTATGCCGCGTGATTGAAACATCTGGGTGATTGCGTTCATGGACGGCTCATGAATGATTAACTGACGACCTACGTAAGCCGCTAGGACATCTTTTGTTAGGTCATCCTGTGTAGGTCCCAAACCACCTGTGCAGATGACCACGTCGGCTCTGGAAGCGGCTAACGTGAGGCTTTCCAGCAATCTCTGCTCATTATCACCCACTACGGTTTGGAAATATATATCCACACCAATTGCGGCGCACTCCCTAGAAAGAAATTGAGCGTTCGTATTCGCAATTTGTCCAAGCAAGAGCTCTGTTCCAACAGCAACGATTTCTGCTTTCATCCCAGCATCCTCCTAGAATAGAAAAAAACCAATAGGATGACCTATTGTGTCTTTTCTGAAAAGTCTATGACATGTTTATTTTTCACAAAATACTCGATACCTGAGTAGACCGTAATGATGGCCGCTGCCCAACTTGCTATGACATCAAAAGGAAAATCTACAAACGTAAACGGAAAATTATTGATAAGTAGCGCTATGATGGCTGTAATCTGAGCTGCCGTCTTTGCTTTTCCCCACTTACTAGCCGCCATCACTGTGCCTTCCAGCAGAGCAATTTGGCGAAGACCAGTTACAGCCCATTCTCTACTGATAATAACAATGACGATCCAAGCATCTACTTTACCCATTTCCACTAGTGAAACGAGCACAGCCGTAACAAGCAGCTTATCCGCCAAGGGATCAAGCAGCTTGCCTAAATTGGTTACTAGATTGCGTTTTCTGGCAATATAACCATCTAAACTATCTGTGCTCGCTGCAATAATGAAAATAGTAGCAGCAATAATTTGATTATACGTAATGCTAAATTCCTCAATCCGTATATGAGGGAATTTCACCTTAATCAACAGAAAAAACATGATGATCGGTACTAGTAAAATCCTCGCCACGGTGATGCGGTTGGCCAGGTTCATGCAATTACCTCCCCAGATAAGTCAAACTCATAAGAGTGGGTAATACGAACTTTGGCGAGTTCACCGATCGTTAGTTTACCATTCGATACGAATACCTCCCCATCGATCTCGGGAGCATCAAATTGAGAACGCCCAATATACACATCACTTCTACCATCGTACCGCTCAATCAGTACATCAATTTCTTGACCGATACGGCGTCCGCCGCGGATATTCGAAATTTCTCTTTGGATTTCCATGATCGCATTCGCACGATACTCTTTCACATCATCAGGCACTTGATTCGGCAAACGTGCCGCCGGAGTATCATCTTCTTTGGAATAAGCAAAAACGCCAAGGCGATCGAACTGTACATCTCGAACAAATTGTTTCAAGTTCTCGAAATCTTCTTCCGTTTCTCCCGGGAACCCTACAATAAGTGAAGTCCGAAGCGCAACATCCGGGATCGATTCGCGAATTTTGCGAACCAACTCACGGGTATCCTTTTGACGGCCAGGTCTACGCATACGTTTAAGAATAGAATCTTCGCTGTGTTGAAGCGGCATATCGATGTATTTACATACTTTCGGGTTCGTCGCCATCACTTCGATTAACTCATCGCTAAAGAAACCAGGGTATGCATAGTGCAGACGTACCCACTCGATGCCTTCTACCTCGCTCACTTTATTTAAAAGCGTAGGCAGCATAAAGCTATCATACAAATCTGTACCGTAATTCGTAGAATCCTGTGCAATTAAGCTAATTTCTTTCACGCCTTGTGAAGCCAAGTTTGCTACTTCTGCTACAATGGACTCCATGCTTCTGCTCTTGAAGCTGCCGCGCATGATCGGAATACTGCAGAATGTGCAGGCATTATCGCAACCTTCGGCGATTTTTACATACGCTGTATATCTAGGCGTTGTAACAAGCCTCGGCAGGTCCGCATCATAGTTAAATACCGGATTCCCAACAAGAACCGGTCTTTTCCCGCGCAGAGCCTCATCAACAATATCATTGATTTTGTCAAAATCTCCCGTTCCCACGATTCCGTCAATCTCCGGCATTTCATCGAGCAGCTGCTTTTTGTAACGCTGGGTTAAGCAACCTGACACGATAAGCGCCTTAAGATTCGCTGTTTCTTTGAGTTCTGCCATATCCAAAATTGTATTTACGGATTCTTCTTTCGCTGCATCAATGAACCCGCAAGTGTTCACGATAATGACAGTGGCATCTTCCTTGTTATCTACAAGCTGAAAACCACGCCCATGTATTAATCCAGCCATAATCTCGGAATCGACCATATTCTTCTCGCATCCGAGGGTTACTACTTTAACCTTTTCTGTCATGAAAGAAACAACCTCCAATAGTCCTAAAAACGCTCCCTACAAGTATAATACAAGCCCTATAGGGTGTCAAAATGTAAAAACCCCCTAGCAGCAGGGGGCTTCTCTTTCAATAACATGGTATGTATGCCTATTTTAAGTTTACAAATTGCAGATCAAGAGGAATCTCCGCCTTGCGAAGCAGAGCGATAACAGCCTGCAAATCATCACGGCTCTTGCCTGTTACCCGAATTTGATCTCCTTGTACTTGCGTTTTCACCTTAAGTTTCGAATCACGAATCAGGATGTTGATTTTTTTCGAATTTTCTTGATCGACACCTTGTTTCATACTGATTTTCTGTCTTACAGTCGAGCTGGCAGCTGGTTCTACCTTGCTGTAATCGAGATTTTTGATCGAAATCCCGCGTTTTGTCATTTTCGCATGCAGGATATCTAGAACATTCTGAAGCTTGAATTCGTCATCCGAAGTAACGACTAATTGATCTTTTTCTAATTTAATGCTGCTTTTGCTGCCTTTAAAATCAAAGCGGGTTGCAATCTCTTTTTCAGCCTGTTGAATGGCGTTATTTAACTCCTGCATATCCACCTTGGATACAATATCGAACGAACTTTCTGAACTCATCTTAGACCAAACACCCTTTCCATCAAATTACAATAGCATTATAGCAAGAAGTCTAATAAAAAGAAACATCCCGCAGCCCCACGGCCTAGGATGTCTCTTGAGGAAATGATTTCATTACCCGGGAAAGCGCAGGAACTGCCAAAATGCTAGTTTTTTTGCAAGTTCAGCTGTACACGCTTTGGATTAGGTGTATCACCAACAGGTACCACGGTGCCGTTCACAGTAAGCTCTAGCGCACTTGCTGCTCCTACATTCAGATAGGCGGAACTTGTCAAATCAAAGGCGTCGGTATCGCCTGCTTTGTAAAGTTTTTGTCTTAACATGTCTTTACCGCCACCATCTGTAAGGGCATCAATTCGAATCCAGCAGGAACCGTTTATTTTCATCTGTATGTTTAAATTCGCAGTGCCAGTAATCGTGTAGTTATCTACGCCTTTTTCGTTGCTGCTAAATTTAACTTGTACCGCTGGTGGCGTCGGTGTCGGTGCCGGTGTTGGGGTCGGAAGAGGCTCCACTTTACCTTCACTGGAGGCATTCGTTGAAGTTGTCGGAGTCGTTCCTGCCCCGGGATTCGTGGTATCCGTAATTCGCGGAGACTGCGTTTGAGAAGGCTTTTCCCCTGCCGGTGTTCCCTTATAGTTCTTATATGTATAATAGTACACAATTCCGAAAATGAGCAAAATGAAACAAATAAACATAACGCTTGACGCCCAACGGCTCATTTTCTCTGTATTACGAACGCTCGTTCGATTTTTACGAATTGTTTCTACTACCGGTTTTTCCACGACTGGAGAAGGATTCGTTGTCTCGTACATATTCAACACTTCAGTTGGATCCAACCCTACCGCTTCGGCATAGCTTTTGATAAAAGCTCGTACATAAAAGCTTCCTGGCAGCACTTTATAGTTTCCTTCTTCAATGGCTTCAAGGTAGCGTTTACGAATTTTTGTAACTTCCTGCAAATCATCTAGCGAAATCTTTCTTTCCAATCGTGTCTTGCGTAAAATGTATCCAAGATCAGACATAATGGTCACCTCCCCACGGGAATCTCATTAGTTAATGACGTTACAAACCTTAAAATGGTTCGGACGTATACGTAAATGAATCGTAATTGATTTCCTCATCCGGGCTGTTACGAAGCTCAATAATATAATCAAAGTGATTATAAGTGTATTCCGATTCGCGAATAAATATATCCGGATGCTCGATTACCTTCGTAGAAGGCATAGCCATGATATCCTGTAAAAGACTATGATGCTTCTCATTCGAACGAATCGTGGAAACGATTCCGTCAATAATAAACACATTGTTAGGCGTCATCTCATCTTCGGATAATTGGCTGCGAACCGTCTGACGAAGCAACGTGGAAGAAACGAATGTCCAGCGTTTATTTGCACAAACACTTCCTGCAATAATCGATTCCGTCTTGCCAACCCGAGGCATGCCGCGAAGCCCGATCACATGATTACCTTCACGTTTGAAAACCTCGCCAAGGAAGTCAACCAATAACCCTAACTCATCACGGGTAAACCGGAATGTTTTGCGATCATCCGAATCACGTTCGATATATCGACCATGACGTACAGCCAAAATATCCACGAGCTTGGGTGGACGCAATGCCGTAATAGTAATATTATCTACTTTTTTCAGCATTTTACCCATTAAGTCAATTTTTTCTTCATCGTTAGTTTGAAGAAGCATACCGCGCGTACGATCTTCAACCCCATTAATGGTTACAATATTAATATCCAACATCCCCATTAAGGAAGCGATATCCCCTAATAACCCGGGACGATTTTTGTGAATCTTATACTCCATATACCATTCTTTAACGTCCAATCCTTCCACCTCATCGCTGTATCTGTAACGTCCTTTTGTTAGCTCTTCAAATAAATTCTACAATTTTCGCCAATTTCCTTCTGTAAAGAAGCACGAATTTATTTCATTTTGAGTTCAGTAAGCTCTTTTTCATTATAATTTAAAGCGCCTTTCTGCCATGACTTACTTGTCATTACAAGAAGCCGGTCATCGAGAATTTGCGGCCAGTTAAGCTCAGCTGATAATGAATTAGAAACATCTATGACAGATGTTCCCAGCGTTTTTGCTTTTTGCAGCTGCGCTTCTGTCGCGGGAGAATAGAAAATAATCCAAGCAGCATAGTGCTGTCTCGTTTGGAAAGCTAGCTGCTGAAACCATTGTTCATTATTATCAAGCAAAACAATGTGGTCCGCTTCTTCCGAAGGTGCCCATGCGGAAGGAATCGGGCGATCGCTTCTCGTTACCCATTCCACCGTAACATTCTGAGCCATGAGATTTTGAATCCACTGATTCTTCAAGTTTTCAATCTGTTGAGAATCAATTTGCAATAACGCAGCTTGCTCAATGGCTGTGCTCGCACTCCCGTTTACATCCAACTGACTCTGTAATAATGTCCATTTACCCGGATTTAACCCCTGCTGAATCACCCCATTGGCCGAAGGAAACAAATCGTTGCCGATAACATATATGTAATCGTACGAGCTTGCTTTCAATTTCGTGAGCACACGATCATCCACTGCACTCAAATCGTTAATCCAATCATAGGCGATAAAATTGGCGTCTCTCCACTTTTGAAGCGCACTCCCAATGGAGTCCTTAGCGGTTTGAGATAAATTAACGCTAGAAAGCATCAAGACAGATAATTTCTTATCCAATAACTCCTGTTTGATAACTGGAATACCTCGATTTCCACAGCCTGCAACAATAAAAGATAAGAGCAAAATCATAAGCATAGAACGTTTGATAATCATAAAATTCGATTCCTTTCTACCTAAGAAAGCGTGCAAAAGCCTCCGAAAGAGGAGGCTTTCACATAGTACCCTATTGAATTGTAAAACGGTTATTAACCTTTGTCTACTAATTTTACCATGAGGCGGGCAAGCGTACGTTTATCCTGCTCATCCCCGGCATCCCATAGCTCTTTGAGCACACGTTCCTGCTCATTTTCCGGATCAACTTTATCAGCTAGGAATTCACCAATTTGAAAAGCGAGCTTTGAGATGGTTTCATCACTCATCCCCGCATGTCCAGCTTGACTAACCCGTTCAGCCAGAAACTCTTTCCACTTGTCAAATACTTTAAGTACTGTAGCCATTGTAAGAAGCCTCCTTTGAGTTATGAGAGATGGTCATTACATAAGTAATATTCGCTTCTCCCACTAGAATTATGCGCGCTTCTTACAATGACATTAAGTTAACCATCCACCATTAGGGCTTATAATTTGACCCGTGATATAGCCGGATTCAGGCAAGGCCAAGAAATAAACGAGCGAAGCCACCTCATAAGGCATTGCAAAGCGGCCGACCGGAATTTCGCTGGCAATCGCATCCCGCTCCTCAGTTTGAAACCCGGACATCATATCCGTTTCAACAGCCCCTGGAGCAACGGCATTCACTGTTACGCCGGATGGAGCAAGTTCTTTAGCTAATGCCTTAGTGAACGCATTCAGCCCACCTTTTGCCGTGGAATACACCACTTCACAAGATGCCCCTGAGATACCCCAAATCGAGGATACATTAATGATTCGACCATACTTTTGGGAAATCATCGCTTGCATAAAGGTTTGCGAACAAAGAAATGCTCCCTTTAAATTAACGTCCATGACAGAATCCCATTCTTCTTCGCTTACATCTGACAACAGCCCGTAATGAGCAATACCAGCATTATTCACGATGATATCAGGAACCATATCTTTTTGCTCCAGCTTTTCCTTCATCAAAAGAATTTGTTCTCGGGATTTGACATCTGCAGATACGGTGAGTACCTTCGCGCCATGCTTCATGCAAGTTCTGGCAACTTCATTCGCCGCTTCATGAGAATCGCGGTAGTGGATGACCACTTTCATCCCTACCGCGGCGAAGCGCTCAGCAATCGCTGCTCCAATCCCCCGGCTGGCACCCGTAATGAGAACCGTTTGCTCACTAAATGGCTTGGAAAAGGTCACGACTTCTCACGACTTTGAACAATGGAAATAGCAAGCTTACTCCAATCAAAATGCTCTCTGAAGCGTCGATTAACATCCTGAAGCGTAATTTGCTCATAAACAGGCAAAATGTCAAACAAATCAATGCCTTTAAAGCGGTATTTCGTAAACTCATTCGCAATCGATTCCGGGGAATTCATCATCCGTAAGAAATTGCCGATTTTTTTCTTGCGGCTGCGTTCAAAGGTAACCTCATCAAGCCCAGGGCTTTTCCTTTTTTCGACTTCTTCACGGATACGGGCAATAAGCTGATCAGGATCTTTGGTGTCTCCGCCAAGGATAGAGAAGGCATATCCATCGCTGCAATTATATTCATGTCCGAAATTATCAGAGATAAGCTGTTCATCATAAAGCGCTTGATAAATATCCGAGCTTGAGCTGAACAAGACGTCCAGCATTAATTTCGTTGTCAGTTCTCTGACTAGCAAATCCTTGCCATTCACAGCCGGCGCTTGCTCCTTGAAGCCAATTAAACACTTCGGCATCGATACTGGAAGCAAGGTAACTCTGCGTGCTTCCTTCACCTCTACTGGCTCTTCCGGGAAAAATCGTTTGATTTCTCCTTGCGGTGGAAATGTTTTGGCAGCTTGGTTCTCCTTCACAAGTTTAATTACTTCTTCCGCATTCACCCCACCTACAACAAACAAGCTCATATTGCTCGGATGGTAGAAGGTATTGTAGCACTCATACAAAGTCTCCTTTGTAATTTTGGAAATCGAAGCTACGGTCCCCGCGATATCAATATGAATGGGATGCTTGGCGTATAAGGATTCAATTAAACCGTAATAGCTTCTCCAGTCCGCATTATCTTCGTACATTTTAATTTCTTGACCGATAATCCCTTTTTCTTTTTCCACATTTTCATCTGTAAAATAAGGATTTTGCACGAAATTAATTAATGTCGTTAAATTGGTTAAATAATTGTCCGTTGACGAGAACAAATACGCGGTCCGGTCAAAACTTGTGAAAGCGTTCGCTGATGCCCCGTTCGAAGCAAAAGTTGCGAAAATATCACCCTCGGGCTCCTCAAACATTTTGTGCTCCAGGAAATGGGCAATACCGTCCGGAACTTGAACAGCCGCTTTCCCTTCAACTTGAAAATCGTTATCAATAGAACCATACTGCGTCGTGAACGTCGCATAGGTTTTCTGGAAACCTTCTTTGGGCAGAACAAACACATGAAGCCCATTATCGAGCACTTCGTGATAAATCGTTTCACCCAGGTGTGGATAAGGAATAACTTTCATGGCCTACTCTCCCTCCCGATCCCGTAAAAAATAAATCGTATCCAGTTGAACTCGCTTAGCAGCATCAGCAATCGCCGGAACGTCGATTTGTTCCACGGACTCGATTAACCCCGCTACTGTGCGCTCTTTACCCGACAAGATCGCATTAAAATCAAAAGAAATTAATTCAAAAGCGGAATCCTGGATTTCTCGAAGCTGATTCGCAATCATAGCCCGCGTCTGGCTTAGTTCAATATCATTGATATCTCCCTGCTCCATCGCCGTTAGCTGCTTGCGGATAATATCAACCGCTTTCTCATAATTGGCCATTTCAATACCTGATTGGATCGTTAATATGCCTTTGTGTCCATCAAATCGAGAAGAAGCATAATAAGCTAAACTTGCTTTCTCACGGACGTTAATAAACAGCTTGGAATGCGGATATCCGCCTAGGACCCCATTATACATAAGAGCTACAGGATAGAGCTCATCCCCATAGGAAATATTCGTGCGCAGTCCCATGTTGAGTTTACCTTGATTAACGTCTAATCGCTCGACAACCGTTTTCACTTCACCTGAAGCGCCCCGCGGAGCCGAGGTCACGTAACCAACATCTTGATTGCGATCAATTTTGAACGCGGAAGAGACAATTCCTTCAACTTCAGCGAGCGTTGTGTTACCTACCACATAAATATCTATCGGCTGTGATTGAAGCCACTGTCTATACTGTTCGTAAAGCTGCTCGGAATTAATACGGTCAAGATCCGCTATTTTACCCAATGGGTGAAGACGATACGGATCGTCACTGCACATTTCTTCGATGCAGCGCTCAGCGGCATAGCGGATTTTATCATTAATAACGGATTCAATACGCTTCTGAAGCGTTTGCTTCTCGGAATCTACATATTTGGTGCGAAAATGATTACCTTCCAGAGCAGGTCGTGTAAGCGTTTCTCCAACAAAATCAAGCCCTTGTTTCAAGAGTGATTGCGCAGACTTTACGAAACGGTCATTAATGATATCCATCCGCAACTGCACAATTTGATAATCGCCTCTTTTGTAAATATCAAATCCAAAACCTGCACCGTACAGATCATCCAAATACTCTCGAAATTGCTTCGTTTCCGGCCGTAATTCTGTTCCTCTGCGTAATACAAAAGGAGTAAGGGCGGTATTCGTGACCGTATCTTCATCTAAGGGACGGCCTATGTACACGGAAATAGCAAACGTTTTGAACCGATCTGTCGGCAGCACATGCAAACGAATATGATTCAATGTACTGCGCTCAAATTGTATATGCTTCAAAGGTCTGTCTCCCTTCTAAGATCGTAATAGTTCCATTATATTCCTATACGAAGAGGAGAAGCAACCAATGCCGGTTCCTTCTCCCTGTCCATTTCAAAATTATTTACAAAAAATATGCTTGCCAATATTCTTAACTTGTGGTCGGCTCCAAATCCACTTGGATGTTGCTGTTTCCGGGTTAAAATAATAGATACACCCGCCTGTAGGATCCCAGCCGCTTAATGCATCTTTAACCGCTTTTTTCGTCGACTCGCTAGGTGTAAGCCAAATTTGGCCATCTGCTACAGCGGTAAACGCACCTGGTTGAAAGATAACACCCGAAACCGTGTTAGGAAAGCTCGGGTTTTTGACGCGGTTCAAAATGACTGCGGCTACTGCTACTTGTCCAACATACGGCTCGCCGCGTGCTTCACCATTCACAGCATTCGCCATCAAGTTAATATCCTGCTCCGAGAGGCCAAGGTTATTAGATGGAGTAAGATTAGCCGGCTTTTGGTCCGAAGCAGCATTCTCTGTACCACCAGCAGTTCCGCCGCCACCTCCACCACCACCGCCTGTGTTACCTCCAGTCGCTGGTGCAGTTGGTTTCCAATTCTTCGTAGCTTCCCATAGTTTAAGTTTTGTTTTTGGCCCTACAATTCCATCTACGGTCATCCCAAATTCGCCTTGGAAACGTTTCACAGCCGTTAATGTCTTATACCCATAATCACCGTCTATATTGCCGCCATAAAAACCGATGAATTTCAAACGTCCTTGCAGCTCATTGACGTCTGCACCCGTAGCTCCATAACGTATCTCATTTTTGCTGAACGTTTCTTCCGCCGGCGGGTTGAACTTTCCTTTCAATTGGAAGGCAACAACCAATACGAAAACAATGCAAAAGGTTACTACAATTAATCGTTTATTCATTCCCCTTCTCAACCTCACTTTTCAAATAAGAGCCTTTTCTTACTTTTCTTAGCTTATTATGAGAAAGGGGGTCTTGGTTTATGCAAACAAAAACACTCTCCAGAAAGAGAGTGTCCAAGTAATCATCTTACATCTGTTATCAACTAATTCGATTGTGTTGGTATTGCTCGATTGACATTAGCACTTCACGTGGTTTGCTTCCCTCATAAGGGCCGACAACGCCTTTGGCTTCCATGGCGTCTACAAGCCTAGCTGCGCGTGTATAGCCAACTCTCATGCGTCTTTGAAGTAAGGAAACGGAGGCTTGTTTCGCTTCCAAAACGATTTGAACGGCTTGATCATACAGCTCGTCCTCGAATTCATTTTGTTGTTCCGGCATTTCTTCAACTTGCGGTACCAATTCTTCTTGGTAATTGGCTTGTTCTTGTGTACGTACAAAAGTTACGACATGTTCGACCTCTTGGTCAGATAAAAAGGCTCCCTGTACACGTACCGGCTTGGATGCTCCAACAGGCAAATAAAGCATATCGCCTCGGCCTAGCAGCTTCTCGGCACCAACCATATCCAAAATGGTCCGTGAATCGACTTGGGAAGAAACACCAAATGCAATACGCGAAGGGATATTGGCTTTGATAACCCCCGTGATGACATCAACGGAAGGCCTTTGCGTAGCAATAATCAAATGAATACCTGCTGCACGAGCCATCTGAGCTAATCGGCAGATCGAATCTTCTACGTCATTAGCTGCGACCATCATTAAATCCGCCAACTCGTCTACAATGACAACGTAGTAAGGCAGTGGAGCCGCTGTGCCGCTTTCAGTCAGCATAGCATTGTAGCCTTCAATATTTCGCGTTCCACTCTTCGAGAATAACTCGTAGCGTTTCTCCATCTCAACAACGATTTTCTTAAGAGCCAAAGATGCTCTTCGTGGATCTGTTACAACCGGCGCCAGAAGATGCGGTATTCCATTGTAGACATTTAACTCAACCATCTTGGGGTCGATCATCAAAAACTTGACTTCATTCGGTTTAGCTTTGTACAAGATACTCGTAATGATCCCGTTGATACATACGGATTTACCTGAACCTGTAGCACCGGCTACTAGTAAGTGGGGCATTCTAGCCAAATTCCCGACGATAGGTTGTCCGGAAATATCCCTCCCGAGTACAACAGACAAGCGAGAACTCGATTCTTGAAATGCTGATGTTTCCATCACTTCTCGCATCGTTACAACGGAAACCTCTAGATTTGGAACCTCAATCCCAATTGCGGATTTACCCGGAATCGGAGCTTCCATCCGAATATCCTTAGCGGCAAGCGCTAACGCAATGTCGTCCGTTAAGGAAACAATTCGACTTACCTTCACCCCGACATCGGGTTGAATCTCATACCGTGTAACAGCAGGTCCCCTGACGACCTCGAGCACTTTGGCACGCACACCGAAGCTTTCCAAGGTGGCTTCCAGCTTCCGGGCATTCGCTTTGTAGTCCGACATCTCACTGCCTTTGCCGACAGCCGGCTTCGCCAGCAGATCGAGTGCAGGCATCTCATAAGGACGGGTTTGAACGGCCGGTACATGATCTTGAAACTCTAAAGTAACAGGCTCATCTTCCGCAGTTGCATCACTAACTGAAGCTGGTTTTGTCTTAGGTATCGCCGTTATTGATGCAGCCGAAACAGGTTTAGCCGATTGTTGGGCTTCTTGAAACACTTGTTCCTGAAAATCGCGAATGATCGGTGTGACAGGCTGATCTTCCGATGGAATCTCGGCAGCAGATGGCACTTCATTCGATTTGTAAACCACTTCTTCGGAAGCTTCCGTTTCTTCTGCATTATGTACAAATTCATCTTCATTCTCATCACTTGCCGCTGCAGTTGCTTTCTTGCGGCCTTCTTTAATAGGACGCAGCAGCTCCATGATAAGCGGTGATTTCTTCCGTTTCACAGGCTGGAATACTTCTTCATCGAACTCATCGTCAACAGGGACATAAGCCTGCCTCTTTACTTTCTTGTCATTGGCTCCAGAGGCCGTGGCCGTGGCAACTTGCGCGGGTTGTCGCCCTTCTCGATCCTGCAGCCATTCTTTCATTCTGTCTTTGAAATTTTGTCCGACATTGCTGAACCGTCCGCGGATTACGTTGCCGATATCCACATAAGAGATGCCGGTAGCCAGAATAAAGCCTATGACAAATAAGGCGTACTGAATTAATCTTGCACCTAAGTAGTCAAATAAAAAGTACAAGATACTGTACAGCATAGCGCCAATCATGCCGCCGCCTATCCCGTGCTCAAGCGCAGCCTTGCCTGCTTCCGTCGGATGCAGCCCCTCCAACATGGCGTTCCATGTCGACGAAATGATTTTGCCTGACGTAAATCCGCCATCCGGGTACAATTGAGCAAATAAATCAATGTGATTTTTTATCAAAAGTCCAAGAATAAACAGCAAAATGCCTGCTTTCTTAGGCGTCACCATCTGTGGCCAGGCTCGTTTGATCATGGCATATAAGGCCACATATATGAAAATGAGAGGCACTAACGAATACCACGTTCCAACAAAAAAGCGGAAAAGGTAAATCAATGAGTTTCCGACATGTCCTTGATGGGCAAGTGCAATGACGGAAAAAATCAAAATGAGAATCCCGTACAATTCGAATAACAAGCTAGTTTTTAAAGCCTTACCCTTCTTCTTGCGTTTCGCCACGCTTGTCACCCCCAAGTCCACATTATACCATATTTGGCTTGAGGGATGATACAGGAACAACGCTTTATGTGAGTGAAGTCTCCATAATTGGACTATAAGAAATTATAGTTCCAGGAGCATATTGCTGTTTTAAATAGTCCTGCGGGTTACAGCTGTACAGTCTGACAATACGCGCTTGAAAGCCGCTAATTGGCTCAATCTGCATCATGATTCCGCCTTGCTCAATATCCATGAACTTGGGCTCATACGTATCCGCCCCTTCAAAAATCACATCCATAGGCACGACCGAATAGTGAATCATTGTACCATGCCACCGCCCATAGCTGCCTTTTTCGACTCAATACGCTTGTTAAGCTCCCGAATGGCATCACCGATTCCGCCGACCTGGTTGATTAAGCCGTATTTCACAGCATCCTCGCCAATGACCGTTGTGCCGATATCTCTGGTTAACTCCCCCGTCTTAAACATCAACTCTTTAAACTTTTGTTCCGTTATATTGGAATGTTTCGTTACGAATCGAACGACGCGTTCTTGCATTTTATCCAGATACTCAAAAGTTTGCGGGACACCGATAATTAAGCCATTTAATCTGATTGGATGAATCGTCATCGTCGCAGTCTCCGCAATAATGGAGTAATCTGCTGAAACCGCTATTGGAACACCGATGCTGTGCCCTCCCCCTAGAACTAAAGCGATTGAAGGCTTCGAGAGGGTCGACACCATCTCTGCTATCGCTAACCCCGCTTCAACATCTCCACCCACTGTATTTAAAATAATCATGACGCCTTCAATCTTTGGATTCTGCTCCGCGGCGACCAATTGTGGGATGAGGTGCTCGTATTTCGTTGTTTTGTTCTGCGGCGGGAGCACGATATGGCCTTCCACCTGGCCAATGATCGTAAGACAAAAAATGTTCGACTCACCCGAAATCGTATTGGTTTGGCCTAATTGCTGAATATTTTCGAGAACAGGATTTTTCTTCCCTTCCTCTGTCACTGGTTCCTGCTGCTTCGTCGGTTCTGTAGATGATGCCACAATAAGTCCCCCTTCATGTTTGACTAACAATCCTTACAGACTTGGATCATAATCTCCCATAGTATGAATATTCTTGGTACCTTTCATGCATCATTTTTTGTTTTGGGCCGACTGAAAAAAGCTCCCTCCAGTGACGGAGAGAGCTTTGCTATTTGCATAGGTTCAAGTGACTGTTCGAGCCTAGACTTCCATGATAATTGGAAGGATCATTGGTCTTCTTCTGGTTTGTTCATATAAAAAGCGTCCGAGAACATCTTTTACATTAGTTTTTAAAGATGCCCATTCATTTACATTTTCGTTCATTAACTTCGTTAATGTATTGGTAACGATTCGATTGGCTTCTTCCAAGAGGCCCTCTGATTCACGTACATACACGAATCCACGAGAAATGATATCCGGTCCGGATAAAATTTTGCCATCTTGTTTACTGAGAGTAACAACGACTACAAGAATACCGTCCTGAGACAGTAACTTACGGTCACGCAACACAATGTTGCCTACATCTCCGACGCCCAGTCCATCAATCAGAATGTTGCCGCTTTGAACTTTGGAACCTTTGCGTGCAACTCCATTTTGAATTTCTACCGTGTCACCGATATCACACATAAAAATATCTTCTTTCGCCATACCTACAGACTCAGCAAGGAGTCCATGCTGACGGAGCATGCGATATTCACCGTGGATTGGAATAAAGTATTTCGGCTTCATTAAATTGAGCATAAGCTTCAATTCTTCTTGACTGCCGTGACCTGATACGTGTACACCGGTCACTGAACCTGGTCCGTAAATCACATTAGCACCGATACGGAACAATTCATCTACGGTACGACCTACATCACGTTCATTTCCTGGAATCGGCGTAGCTGCAATAATGACCGTATCACCTGGTAAAATATCAACTTTACGGTGGGTGGAACGTGCCATTCTTGTAAGTGCAGACATCGGCTCGCCTTGGCTTCCTGTGGAAAGAATGACAACACGGTCAGCAGCAAGCTTGTTCACTTCTTCTGGCTCAATCAACATGCCGTCCGGAATGTTCAAGTAACCTAATTCGCTTGCAATCGATACCACATTAACCATGCTTCGACCAATAACGGTAACTTTACGATTCGTTGCAGCCGCTGCATCAAACACCTGTTGTACACGATGAATGTTAGATGCAAAAGTTGCAATAACCACTCTCTGTTTAGCTTTACGGAACACTTCTTCAATCTCAATACCTACACTGCGCTCCGAGCCTGTGTAACCAGGTCGTTCTGCATTGGTACTGTCAGAAAGCAAGGCAAGAACGCCTTTCTTCCCGATCTCTGCCATGCGGTGCAAATCGGCATATTGATCATTCACAGGAGTTTGATCAAATTTGAAATCTCCTGTATGCACAACCACACCTTCCGGTGTATCCAGAGCGACACCTACAGAATCAGGGATACTGTGATTAGTTTTGAAGAATGTTGCAGTAATAGTGCCTAAAGAAAGTACGGAATCCGCGTTAATAAGGATCCGGTTTGTTGTACCGAGCAAGTTCGCTTCCTTCAGCTTCGCCTCAATGAGACCCATTGTAAGTTTAGTCGCATACAGTGGAACATTAAGGTGCTTAAGCACGTAAGGTAAGCCGCCGATATGATCTTCATGGCCGTGAGTAATGATAATGCCGCGTACTTTATCCCGATTCTCCGTTAAGTATCCGATATCTGGAATGACAATATCAATTCCGAGCATGTCCTGCTCAGGAAATTTCAAACCACTATCAATGACGATGATATCGTTCGCATACTGAACGCAATACATATTTTTTCCGATTTCGCCCACGCCGCCAAGAGCGAAGATCAAAAGTTTATCAATATTTTTTTTGGACAAGAATATACCTCCTTCTAAGATTGGACGACGAATTTTAGATGAAAAACCGAACTAGTCACTTGCAACCATTATACATGAAAAAAAACAACAAATACAAGTTAATACCGATTACAATAGCTTCCCCAAAAAAAGAAAACCGATGCCGGAGCACCGATTCATTAGGCGTTATCATACAAAAAGTGATTGGATGAATTGTCCTTCTTGCTCGGATACTCGAACTAACGGAAGTCTCACGCCCCCTGTTTGGATACCTTTCAGTGCAAGAGCATGCTTGATTGGAGCAGGACTCGGAACACGGAAAATGCCAATAAACACAGGGTGCAGCTTACGATGAAGCTCTGCCGCTTGCTGAATGTTACCTTCTAAATAATACTTTACCATAGATTGCATTTCTTTTCCAATCACATGGCTCGCAACACTAATAATTCCATGACAACCTACGGATAATGCTGGCAGGGCATTGCTGTCATCCCCGCTGTATACTAGAAAACCAGGGGCTGCATCGTTAAGAATACGGGTTAATTGATCCGTGTTCGCACAATCCTTGGTTGCCACAATATTCGAAATGTGGGAAAGACGAATGGTTGTCTCTGCATCCAAATTGACACCTGTACGACCCGGTACATTATAAAGCATGATACTGACGTTAACGGATTCAGCAACTGCTTTAAAATGCTGGTACAACCCCTCTTGCGACGGGCGGTTATAGTAAGGTGCTACGATGAGCAAAGCATCGACTCCGAGTTTCTCAACTTTTTGTGAGAAATGGATGGTGTGTGCCGTGTCATTGCTTCCAGTGCCTGCAATGATCTTGCAACGACCTCGGGCATAACGAACGGATAGCTCGATCAGCTTCAGCTTCTCCTCGTCGGTTAATGTAGGCGCCTCACCAGTGGTCCCACAAATTACGAGGCTATCAGACTGCTGCTCTTCGATCAAATAATTGATTAGCGGTTCTACTTGGTCCCAGTTGACTTGTAATTGCTCGTCAAACGGAGTGACCATGGCTGTGATTACTCTTCCAAAATCCACCGTTTGCACCTCCTGAATCTCATATTCATTTATTTAAACCAAATTTATGATGTAATGCTTTAACCGATTTAATCATATCTTCACCTTGAACAAGCACCCATATCGTCGTATTCGAATCGGCTGATTGCAAGATCCGTATGTCTTCTACCGTTAAAGCCTCTACAATTTGCGCCATAATTCCCGGCACACCGTTCATCCCCCCGCCGATCACAGATACCTTGGCACATCCACTTAAAGCATGGGGTTCGTAACCATGGCTTCTGAGCAGCTTAACTGCACGTTCGGCTTCATGGTCGAAAACGGTATAAACAACTGCCGATGGATTCACACTGATAAAATCAACACTGATTTGGTTCTGCGCCATCGTTTTGAACACACGAAGCTGCAGATCAAATTGCCCCTCAACGGCAGCCACATAGATTTGCGTAATGTTCGTAAAATGGGCAATCCCCGTAACAAATCGGTCTTTTACTTGATTCAAGTCATGCGGGATACTGTCTGAAGCTGTAACCAAAGTGCCTAATTCCTTCGTGAACGTGGATCGCACCCGGATCGGAATATTAGCGTGCATAGCGACTTCTACGGCACGCGGATGAATCACTTTGGCGCCATTGTGCGCCATATTGCAAATTTCGGCAAAACTGACTCGAATGAGCGGTTTAGCGTCCTCCACAATTCTTGGATCCGCTGTCATTATCCCATTCACGTCAGTGAAAATATCAACAATCTCGGCTTTCAGTGCTGCTCCTAACGCAGTCGCTGATGTATCACTACCTCCGCGTCCCAGCGTAGTCAGCTCATCCTCGCTTGTTTTACCTTGAAAACCAGTAACAATAACGACCATATCTTGTTCCAGTAACTCTAGAATACGGTTAGGCTGCATAGCAACAATCTTAGCGTTACCATGATCGTCATTTGTTAAAATACCAGCTTGCCCACCTGTCAAAACTGTTGAGCGTATGCCTCTAGACTGCAATAAACTGCACAAATGTACCGCAGAAATTAACTCTCCGCAGCCCATTAGCATATCGAGTTCCCGCGCCGGCAGCCCCTCTCCGTTCTTACGAACAAGATCTAAGAGCGTGTCAGTCGCATAGGGTTCCCCTTTACGTCCCATCGCAGAAACAACAACGACTAATTTGTATTCATCGATTAGTGCATCTTGAATATGTCCAATAACATGTTCTCTAGCCTGTGCGGTGGAAAGCGAGGTACCTCCGAATTTCTGTACAAGGATTCGCATGAGTTTCCCCCATATTCACTGCAACTTAATCGCAGTAATGCTGATTATTGTTCTATAGCAATATATTCAGCAATTTGCACAGCATTCCAAGCAGCGCCTTTGAGCAGGTTGTCAGAAACAATCCACATATTCAGTGCTTTTGGGTTGCTCAAATCGCGGCGTACGCGTCCAACAAAAGTTTCCAGCTTGCCCGCTGCATCTGTTGCTAGTGGATATTGCTGCTCAGCCGGATTGTCAACTAGAACGATACCAGGAGCATCTGCAAGCAATGTTTTCACTTCTTCTACGTCGAAATCTTCCTTCAATTCCACGTAAACGGACTCTGAATGTCCATACACAACAGGGATACGCACACAAGTGGCAGTCACTTCAATGGACTCGTCACCCATAATTTTTTTCGTTTCAAGAATCATTTTCATCTCTTCATTGGTAAAGCCATTGTCGAGGAACTTATCGATTTGAGGGATTGCATTAAAAGCGATTTGGTGTTTCACCGGCAATGAGCCCACTGGCAAAATGTCCGGATTCGCATCGTTACCTGCAAGTACCTCTTTCGATTGTCTCAACATTTCATGAATCGCTTTCGCGCCCACTCCAGAAACAGCTTGATACGTCGATACGATGATGCGGGAAATGCCGTAACGATCGTATAAAGGCTTCAGGGTTGCAACCATCTGAATCGTGGAACAGTTCGGATTTGCAATGATACCTTTGTGCTCGTTGATTTTGTCAACATTCACTTCTGGAACAACCAGAGGTGTGTCTGGATCCATTCGGTAAGCACTTGTGTTATCAATACAAATTGCACCTGCATTTACCGCGTGCGGAGCTAACGCTTTAGTCACGTCGCCACCAGCGCTAAACAAGGCAATATCCACACCCTCAAAGCTGTCTGGGGTAGCTTCTTGAACCGTTACCTCTTGGCCCTTGAAAGGGATCTTGACACCCGCTGAGCGTGCGGAAGAAAGCAATTTTAATTCCTTGATGGGGAAATTCCGTTGTTCTAATAGACGGATGATTTGTTCACCTACTGCGCCTGTTGCTCCGACGACTGCAATGTTGAAAAGCTTCTGGTTGGACATGAGCTGGTCTCTCCCCTTCAAGATTTATATATGAAATTAGTACTGAAATCTCTCAATAATCATGGGTTGCAATTGCTTGCCATCCAACGCAGATTCACAAGCTTCCATAATCAAGTCCATGCGAGCCACCAACGAATTTGGCTTAGCTCCAGGTGCATCTTGACCAAAAGGAACAAAATAAATGTTCTTCGTAATCAGAAGCTTAGCGATATTCATCGCATTCAAACCCAGTCCGTCATTGGTAGAAATAGCTAAAACAAGCGGACGTAAGTTCCGCATTTGCGCTTTGGCAGCCATAAGTACAGGACTTTCTGTCATCGCATTTGCTAGCTTACTAGTTGTATTTCCTGTGCACGGCGCAATAACCATCACATCAAGCAGCTTGGATGGACCTAGTGGTTCTGCATCTACAATTGTCGAAATGATGTTGTTGCCTGTTATGTCCTTTAACTGCTGCTGCCAATCTGCCGATTTACCGAAACGAGTGTCCGTTGTCATGATCGTATTTGATACAATCGGAATGACACGTGCACCAGCATCTACAAATCTCTGAATTTGAGGCATTACCTCTTCCAGCGTACAGTGAGAACCGGTTAACGCGTAACCGACTGTTTTCCCTTGCCAATTCATTCCACATCGCTCCTGTCTCTGAAGTCTTCCTCGATCAGCTGACTTAGTGTGTTCGCCATGATGCGGCCAGCTGTTTTGGGGGCGACGATGCCAGGTAATCCGGGCGCAAGCATCGCTTTGATGCCTCTTTTCTCGGCAAATCGGAAGTCCGTTCCACCGGGTTTAGAAGCCAAATCGATGATCAGCGCGCGATGTGGGATATTGGTAATAACTTGCGCTGTGACTATCATAGTCGGAATTGTGTTAAAAAGCAAGTCAATATTCCCCACTTCCGGATACAGATCTTTCGTGTAAAAAGGCTGAAAACCCATCTCCCACGCCCTTGCGAAATGCTCTGGTTTCCTTACCCCTACCTTAACGGTAGCCCCTAAACCTTGCAGTGTTTTGGCCATAGTGAAACCCGTACGACCAAAACCCAAAACCATACATACAGAACCATGAATGGTAATATCCGTGTTCTGTATCGCCATCATCAGCGCGCCTTCAGCTGTTGGAATGGAGTTGTATATCGCGACATCGTCCCGATCAAATAACTCCACAACGCCTATTCCATGCGCGGCACAAAGATTTTTCAAATAACTTTTGGCCATTCCTGTGTACACCTTGGCATGCTTCGGCAGCGAAGAAATATGAACGTCCGTCAATCTCAGTTCATCGCTTGAAAAGATAGATTCCACTTGTCCCGAATCATCCGTACCTACAGCCGGCAAGATAAGAACATCAATCGTTTGAAGCAGCACGGGATCTAGTTTCGCGTTGGAAACACTGCTAAATTGCCTCCCGAGATTGTCAAAACCGAATAATGTCACTGATGCATCAAGCTCGGTAAATTTCTGAATTACTTCTAGCTGCCGGGCGTCTCCACCCATGAAAGCAACCGAAATCCCAGTAAGCATTCTTTGCTTACACCCCTTTCTCGGTCCGTTTCGATACGTTATAGTATGCGTTCGCCTAAGGATGGGTGCCACTGCTTTTTGAAACAAAAAAAGAACCCCTATACAGAGGTTCTTTCTACTACTTATTATCGTCCTGTGTGACCGAATCCACCTGAGCCCCGCTCCGTTTCCGTCAACTCATTAACTTCGACTAGATCAATCTGTGGTACAAGCTGAAATACCATTTGGGCAATGCGCTCATTGCGCCCAATTGTGAAAGCTTCCTGTCCATGATTAATCAGCAGCACCTTCACTTCACCACGATAATCAGCATCAATTGTTCCTGGTGAATTCAACGTCGTAATGCCATATTTGAATGCCAATCCGCTTCTTGGCCGGATCTGCGCTTCAAGTTCCGGCGGCATGCTCAGTGCAAAACCAGTAGGAATAAGCCTACGCTCACCCGGAGCAAGTATAACAGGTTCGCTTACAGCAGCATGAAGGTCAAATCCGCTTGCGGCTGCAGACATTTTCTGTGGCAAGAGGATATCTTCCTGCCCGGAAACACGTTTTATTTGGACTTCAAACTTAGAGAGAGACAAGCTGATCCCTCCTGAAGCTGCTAATGACATCATCGGAATTCCCAACCATTGACAGAGCAAACGGTGTTGAGAATAATGTTTTGGTTAACGCTTGAATGTGCTCCATTTGTACGCTGTCAATGCGTTCAAGCATTTCATCCAGACTGTAGTGCTTGCCGGTCATCAACTCATTTTTCCCAAAACGGTTCATGCGGCTGCTCGTACTCTCAAGACTAAGAATCAGGCTGCCCTTCAACTGTTCTTTCCCTTTTTTCAACTCGGATTCCAGCATCCCTTTTACCGCTATATCATGAAGCAGCTCCATCGTTACTTTCAAGACTTCTTCTGTTTGTTTAGGTGCTGTCCCAGTATAGATAGTAAACATGCCGCTATCGATATGGGAAGAATGGTACGAATACACCGAATAAGCTAAGCCGCGCTTCTCACGGATTTCTTGAAACAGCCTGGAGCTCATGCCCCCACCAATTGCGTTATTGAGCAGCACCATGGGGTACAGGTTTTCCTCTTGTAAGGAGAGACCTGGCAGTGAGAGACAGATATGATTTTGCTCTGTTTTTTTGGCATGGAAAATCAATTCTCCAAGAAAATCCGGCGCATCATAGCTCGTTTCTTCCCCCGTTTGTGCGAATCCACCAAAATGCTTCTCAATCAGTTCACGAACACTGTCATCAATATTGCCGGCAATGCTAAGCACCGTATTCTCCGTATTATAATGTTTCTTCATATAATTACGAAGATCATCCGACTTCATTTTGGATAAATTCTCTGCCGTCCCGAGAATCGTATAACCTAATGGATGAGTCCCATATGAAGCTTTCGCTAATAAATCATGGACCAAATCGTCAGGCGTGTCTTCATACATCGAAATCTCTTCATAAATGACTCCCTTTTCTTTCTCCAGCTCCCCTTCATCAAAGGAAGAACGGAAGAACATGTCGGAAAGTACATCCATAGCTAGCGGCAAATGCTCATCGAGTACTTTGGCATAATAGCAAGTATACTCTTTGGAGGTAAAAGCATTGACATTTCCGCCAATTCCGTCAAATATCTCTGCAATATCTTTTGCTGAATGGCGCTCCGTTCCTTTGAACAGCATGTGTTCAATAAAGTGCGAAATGCCGTTTTGTTCTTGAGACTCATTACGTGAGCCAGTTTTTACCCAAATTCCGAACGTGACCGATCGAAAAGTAGGGATTTGTTCCATAACCACTCTCAAGCCATTATGTAAGCGATATTTGATCACTAAGTTTCCTCCTCAAAATGAAGCCCGTAAAGTCCCATTTCCAAATTATACTTCCTCAGTCTAACAAAAATGTGCGAGCGACTCAACTTTGCAAGTTCTCCATCACTCAGTTGACAATTTGGTTCGCTTCTTCAACCCGTTTGGAGGAAAGTAATTCCGTTACCGTACCCATGGTTAATCCCTTATTTTTAATCATTCGAATCATCCCTGGCAGTGCGTCTCTGGAAGAAGGCGTTGGATGCATCAGAATAAGCGAGCCTGGCTCAACACTGGTGGAAAGCCTCTGCAGAATGCGGTCTGCTCCGGGATTTTTCCAATCAATCGTATCAAAAGTCCATAATACCGTCTTTAGTTTAAACTCGGATGCTACTTGGACCGTTTCTTGGTTAAAATACCCCGAAGGCGGGGCAAATAGTGTGTTATGCACGCCTAACTGCTGCTTCAGCAACTGTTCCGTTTTGGAGATTTCCTCAACAGCCTTACTCCGGCTGACGTTCCTCATATCCTTATGGGAATAAGCATGATTGGACAATTCATGACCTGCATTCTGAATCGTTTTCGCCATCTCAACATTTTTATTCAACCAAGACCCATCGAGGAAAAATGTGGCGTGCACGTTTTCTTTGCGTAGCGTCTCTAAAATGCTCGGCAAATACTCATTCCCCCAAGCAACATTGATCATAAATGAGACCATTGGCTTTTTGGGATTGCCTTTATAGATGGGGTTTGGTCCCAAATCATCCAACTGGATACTAGGGGGAACTTCTTTCATGACATAATTGATTTTGCCAGGCGTCAACTTGTGCTGAGCCAGTTTAAGCGTTTCAGGAATATCGACTTCTAGACCGTTATAGCCAGGAATTGCTTTCCACACAGGATCTAATTTCGCATTGATCGGAGCAATTTTACGTTTCTCCGCTTCTTGCGTAATTGTATCTAATAAATTATTGCTTTTAGACGGAGTCGATTGGATAGAACCAGATGCCGGGTCCATTGCAAAAACCGGAAGCGCTTCTTCGTCCTCCCAATCGGTCCCGAATACATAGGGACTTTGTCCAGTTTTCACGGACTGAATATAAGCACCCACATTAGGGATAGTATCTAAGGCAAGCATAATCATAGCAAAAAAACTTCCAAGTAGAAGCCATTTCTTGTAGCGCATAGACTGATCCCCCTTCTCCTCATGTCCTGAGTGTATGCAGAAAGGGACAAGAGTAGAACCGGCATGTCCATGTCTAACGAAATAGCAAAAAAGAGACAGATTCATCTGACTCTTTATCCATGACTTAATCTATGAAAAAGGGACTTCACAAGTCACTCGGCTCTAGGTTTGAGCCGGGACTTGCGAAGTTAATGTAGCTTTGCGAGAAAGGTTAACTCTTCCTTGTTGGTCAATTTCCGTTACTTTGACTGTGATTTGATCGCCAACGTTAACGACATCTTCCACTTTCGCTACGCGCTCTGTGGAGATTTGAGAAATATGAACCAGACCTTCTTTACCTGGCAGGATCTCAACGAAAGCTCCGAATTTCTCAACGCGTTTTACAGTACCAAGATACGTTTCACCGACGATAACCTCACGCACGATACCTTCAATAATGGAACGTGCTTTTTCGTTCATTGCTTGATTTGATGAAGCAATGAAAACACGGCCGTCTTGCTCGATATCAATTTTCACGCCAGTTTCTTCAATAATCTTGTTGATGATTTTACCGCCTGCTCCGATAACATCACGGATTTTGTCAGGGTTGATGTTCATTGTCAAGATTTTCGGTGCATATTCGGAAAGAGTTTTCTTCGGTTCCGAAATACGTGAAACCATTTTGCCTAAAATGTGCAAACGGCCTTCTTTGGCTTGCTGCAAAGATTGCTGCAGGATGCTGCGATCGATACCATCAATTTTGATATCCATTTGAAGCGCTGTAATCCCTTCAGCTGTACCCGCAACTTTGAAGTCCATATCGCCAAGATGATCTTCCATCCCTTGAATATCGGACAAAATGGAGAAGTGGTCGCCGTCTTTAATCAGCCCCATCGCAATACCAGCAACCGGTGCTTTAATTGGCACACCAGCATCCATAAGCGCTAATGTACTTGCACAAATACTTGCTTGGGATGTAGAACCGTTGGATTCAAGTACCTCTGATACGAGACGAATCGTGTAAGGGAAATCGGTTTCGTTAGGAATGATAGGCTCTAAAGCTCTCTCCCCTAGCGCACCATGTCCGATTTCACGACGGCCCGGCGGACGAAGCGGTCTTGCTTCACCTACAGAGAACGGAGGGAAATTATAGTGATGCATGAATCGTTTAGTTTCTGTAAGATCCAAGCCATCCAGAATTTGAACATCGCCTAATGCGCCTAATGTACAAACGCTTAATGCTTGTGTTTGCCCACGTGTGAACAAGCCTGATCCGTGCGTGCGCGGCAGCAAGTCGATATCGCAGTCAATCGCGCGAATTTCTTCCAGTTTACGTCCATCCGGTCTAACTTTATCATGCGTAATCAAACGGCGAACTTCTTCTTTGACGATATCATAAAGAGTTTCTTTAACATCGCCTAACAACTCCGGTGTTTCCGCATACAAAGCTGTAAAATGTTCCACCGCTTCAGCGTTCACAACGTCAATTGCTTCTTGTCTAGCATGTTTCTCGGAAATTTTGATGGCATCGACTAATCTAGCCTGCGCGAAGTCGCGAACTGCTTTGCTTACATCAGCATCAACCGTGTGGAGTTTCACTTCCATTTTCGGCTTGCCTGCGATTTCAACCAATTCCTCAATAACAGCAACAATTTTGCGGATTTCATCATGTCCGTACATAATCGCTTCGAGCACAACGTCCTCGGATACTTCGTTGGCGCCTGCTTCAACCATCATGATTGCGTCTTTTGTTCCTGCAACCGTTAAATGAAGATCACTTTTCTCCGCAATTTCACCTGTTGGGTTGATTACGAATTGACCATCCACACGTCCAACAATGACACCGCCAACAGGACCGTTGAAAGGAACATCAGAAATGGCCAGCGCTGCGGAAGTACCGATCATTGCCGCGATTTCTGGTGGACATTCTTGATCCACGCTCATCACCATGGATACGATTTGGACATCGTTACGGAATCCTTCAGGAAATAGCGGACGAATCGGACGATCCGTCAAACGGCTCGCAAGAATTGCCTTTTCGCTTGGGCGACCTTCACGCTTAATAAATCCGCCTGGAATTTTACCTACGGAATATAGTCTTTCTTCATAATTGACAGTCAACGGGAAGAAATCCAAGTCTTTCGGTCCGCTGGATGCTGTAACTGTACTTAGCACAACCGTGTCACCATAGCGAACGGTAACTGCTGCATTGGCTTGTTTGGCAAGTCGGCCCGTTTCAAGAATGAACGGTTTACCGCCAAGTTCCATTTGTACCCTTTTCTCCATAAAATCCTCCTAAGGAAATTTCTTATTCATTATGTGTCTTGATACGCATTCACAGAAAAGGAGGTCGATACCTCAAACCTTAGACTCCGTATGTATCCAAAAACTTGCCTAGCACTTGAGTCATCCTCTATTTCTGCGTAGTGTGTAGTATTTCCTTCTTTTTCCGTTTTAAAAATACAAGAAAAAGCAACCTCGTTGCCACTCTCTGCGCAAGCTTTATCAAGCCCAGCAAAGGAGCAACAGGTTGCTTCTCATTGTCGGTTTTATCGACGCAAACCAAGCTTCTCGATCAAAGCACTATAACGGCTTACATCTTTGTTCTTCACGTAAGCAAGAAGCTTACGGCGTTGTCCAACCATTTTAAGCAAACCACGACGGGAGTGGTGATCTTTCTTGTGTGTACGAAGGTGGTTCGTAAGGTTTACAATGTTCTCAGTAAGGATTGCTACTTGTACCTCAGGTGAACCTGTGTCGGTATCGTGTACCTTGTGAGTTTGAATCAGTTGTGTTTTGCGCTCTTGTGTTAATGCCATGATTGTTCATCTCCTAAATTCTATTGTATCCCCATAAGCCTAGAAATCGCCGATGATAGCGTCTAACCAAGCTTAGGTTCATGCCAAAGGAATTGTCCTTTGGGCAACGTTAATCAGTATACCATAACCACATAGTAGAAGTAAATGTTTGTTTCGGTATGATTTATTCTAGTTTATTTTTCGCAGCTTCCGCATCTACCTTGATTTGCGCAATCAGCTCGTCAATGGACGAAAATTTACGCTCGGGACGAAGGAAAGCAATGAGTTCAACCTTCATTTGTTCGCCATAAATTTGCTCGGAGAAATCAAATAAATGAGCTTCAAACGATGGTTTCAACTCCCCAGTCGCGAAAGTCGGCTTTACGCCAATATTCATGACGCCTTTATAGGTTTCCCCTTTGATTGAAGCTTTAATCGCATACACGCCATTTGTAGGAATAACATAGGTCTCGTCCAATTGCAAATTAGCTGTTGGAAACCCTAGCAGTCTTCCTCGCTTTTCTCCATCTATCACGATGCCGCTAATGCTGTAGGGACGACCAAGAAGTCTTGTAACTGTGTCAATATCCCCTTGTTGCAACGATTCACGAATGAGTGTAGAACTAACTTTTTCGCCGTCCATTTGAAAAGGTCTCACCACTTCTACAGAAAATTTCCCGTGACTCAATTCGCAAAGCGAATCCGGGTTTCCTTTGCCTTGATAGCCGAAAGTAAAGTCAAAACCGCAAATGACGCTGTTCACACCTAGCCGATCCAAGACTTGATCCACGAATAGCTCCGGGGACAATCGCATTAGCGAAGCGTCGAAGGTAACTATATAGGTATGATTGACGCCAAGCGAGGCAAATATCTCCATCTTCTCTTTCATCGGTGTCAAAAGATCAATGTATTTATCCTGCCCCATTACCGATCTGGGATGCGGGTGGAAAGTCATGATCGCCGTCGGAAGATTCAGCTTTTTAGCAGTAAGTAACGCTCGTCCAATGACCTCTCGGTGCCCCAAGTGAACACCATCAAAATCACCTATAGCGACTACCTGCTCTCCGACAAATACGCGCGGAGTATCAAAATCAATGGGATATGATATTGGTATTATTTGCATATAAGTTCAATTCACCTATCCATTTCAGCCTGTCCCTGCTTGTAATGGGTTAAAGAAATACTTTTGAAGGGATCAGGATTTGGCTAGAGCTTTTCCATTCATAAAGCCCTAGGAACCTTTTATCCGGAGAATAAGCACGGATCAAGGTTGGAGAACCCGCCGCTGCACCCGTAATGCGATTCACAGCTATTGAAATCCTTTTTCCTTGCTGCGCATGAATGGCTTCTTGTTCGGAAAGCTCAACCGAAGGCATATGAGAGATCGCTTCGTCCATAGGAATCATACGGTCTTGCAACACGCCTTGATCTTTCAATTCTTTGATTTGCTCAAAGGTTAGACACTGTTCCTGACGGATATTGCCTGTAGAAGTCCTGATCAAGCTACTCATAACCGCAGGATACCCTAAAGCTTTACCAATATCAACACATAAGGTTCGAATATAGGTCCCTTTCGAGCAAGAAACACGGAAATGTATTTCCGGATGCTTTTGCTGCAAATCCATACGAAGAATGTCTAATTGATGAATCGTTACTTTACGTGATTTGCGCTCAACTTCCTTGCCTTCGCGGGCCAGCTCATACAGCCGCTTCCCGTCGACCTTAACAGCCGAGAACATAGGAGGAATCTGTTCGATCTCTCCGACAAATCGAAGCAAAGCCTCGCGAACAACCGTTTCGTCCAATTGTACGAGAGCAACTTCTTCGAGTACATTGCCTGTCATATCTTCTGTATCTGTTGAAAGGCCAATTCGAAGTACGGCTTCATATTCTTTCGGCAATTCCTGTATATATTCAACCATCCGCGTTGCTCGACCAATGCAAAGCGGCAGAACCCCTGTCACTTGCGGATCTAGCGTGCCGGTGTGGCCAATACGTCTAATTCCAAGTATACCTCTGACTTTGGCTACAACATCATGAGATGTGAAGCCTTCCGGTTTCCAAACAGGCAAGATGCCTTCTAGCGTCATATCAGCTTGCTCCCTACTTCCTGAACCATTCTTGCTACTGCTTCTTCAATTGTTCCTTGGATTGTGCAGCCTGATGCTCGCACATGACCGCCTCCACCAAGGGATTGAGCGATCGCTGCAACGTCGACAAGTCCTGAAGAGCGAAGACTTACTTTAATTATGCCGGGCGCCTTTTCTTTAAATAGCATACCCACTTCGACGCCTTCCACGTTACGAGGATAGTTCACCAGTCCATCTAAATCTTCACTAGAAGCCCCTGTAGACTCCAAATCAGCTAAAGAGACTGCGAGCCACGCTAATTTGCGATCATGAGCAAACGAGAGGGTAGATAACGCCTTCTGTAGAAGAACAATTTGCGAATACGTCACTCTCTCTAGAACTTGCTCGGCAATTTCGGAGCCCTGAACACCCAAAGCAAGCAGAGACGCTCCAATTTGCATAACTTCCGGCGAAGTATTCGAATAACGAAAACCGCCTGTATCTGTAAGCAAACCTGTGTAGATGCAGTCACCAATGGCCAAGTTCAAACTCATGTTCATATGTATGGCTAAATCATACAAAATTTGAACAGTCGCGGCCGCATCATGCTTAATCAAATGACACGAACCAAATCTATCATTGGTTGGATGATGATCAACATTGAGCAGCTGAGCTTGTTCATCAAAAAGAGTGCTGACCCTACCTATTCTGGAGAAATCAGCACAATCAACACTTATTATGGTCTTGTAACGTCTACTCGTTATTTCTTTGCTAAAATCAAGTACCTGATCGCTTCCCCACAGATAGGAAAATTTAGAAGGCATAGGACCTTCGTTCATCATGGTAAATGTCTTCCCTAGCTGGCTCAGAAGCCATCCCATCGCGTATGTAGAGCTGGCGGCATCCCCATCCGGCTGGATGTGAGATACCACCAAGAAATCATCATGCTGCTCGATAAACTTAGCTGCTGCTTCCAGCTGCTGGCTGTATTCGGTGGCATGCATCATTCCATTACTCATACACTTGGATTTCCTTCCTGGTTTAGCTTATGAAGCAAGTTCTCGATATGACTGCCATAATCGATAGACGCATCGAACTTGAACTGTAATTCCGGGATTTTCCTTAACCGAATTCGTTTGCCAAGCTCAGAACGGATGTAACCGGAACCTGCAGAAAGCGCCTTTAGAGTGGCCTCTTTCTGTTCGTCCGTACCCATCACGCTTAGAAACACACGCGCTAAGGAAAGATCGTTTGTTACTTCAACACCTGTAACAGTTAGGAAACCAATTCGCGGGTCTTTTAACTCCGATTGAACGATTTGGCTTAATTCTTTCTTGATTTGTTCGCTTACTCGACCTACACGCACTCTAGCCATTTGTTATCACCTCTCAACGGACTCCATGATGAAGGCTTCAATAATGTCGCCTTCTTTAATATCATGATAACGCTCCAGAGATATACCACATTCATAACCTTGTGCTACTTCTTTTTGGTCATCTTTAAATCTTTTCAAGGAATCAATTTTGCCTTCATGAACGACAATACCGCTGCGGATCAAGCGTGTTTGAGCATTACGAGCAATTTTACCCGAAATGACCATACAGCCGGCAATTGTTCCTGAACCCGTAATTTTGAATACGTTACGTACTTCCGCTTGACCAAGCACAACTTCTTTGAAGACAGGATCCAGCATGCCTTTCATCGCTTGCTCGATTTCTTCAATAACGTTGTAAATGATATTGTGCAGACGAATATCAACTTTCTCTTGTTCTGCTGTAGATTTGGCAGCAGGCTCCGGACGAACGTTGAAACCGATAATAATCGCATTAGACGCCGAAGCAAGAATAATATCAGACTCGGTAATTGCCCCTACACCGTTATGCAGGATTTTAACGCGAACGCCTTCCACTTCGATCTTCTCAAGCGAGCTTTTCAGCGCTTCAACAGATCCTTGAACGTCACCTTTGATAATGACATTCAAATCTTTGATTTCGCCATCTTTGATATGCTTAAAGAGATCATCCAATGTCACGCGTGAATTTGCCGTCATCTCGGATTGACGCAGTGCAATGGAACGACGGTCCGCGATATCTCTCGCTTTACGCTCATCTTCATACACCAAGAATGGATCTCCAGCTTGAGGAACATCAGTTAGACCTGTGATTTCGACTGGTGTAGATGGGCCTGCTTCTTTCAAGCGTTTGCCCTTATCATTAACCATCGCTCTGATACGGCCGAAGTGAACGCCTGCAACGAAGCTATCTCCCACTTTAAGCGTACCGTGTTGAATGAGGACGCGAGCCACTGGGCCTCTTCCTTTATCCAACTCAGCTTCAATAACTGTTCCTCTTGCACGTTTGTTCGGGTTAGCTTTGTACTCTTGTACTTCCGCTACAAGCAAGATCATCTCTAAGAGATTTTCAAGTCCGATACGTTGTTTCGCAGAAATTTCGCAGAAAATTGTATCGCCGCCCCACTCCTCCGGAACCAGTTCATAAGCTGTAAGAGCCTGTTTGATTTGGTCAGGATTAGCGCCTTCTTTATCAATCTTGTTCACAGCTACAATGATCGGAACACCTGCCGCTTTAGCATGGCTAATCGCCTCTACGGTTTGTGGCATTACGCCGTCATCTGCTGCTACGACAATAATCGTAATATCCGTTACTTGTGCACCGCGGGCACGCATGGTTGTAAATGCTTCGTGACCAGGTGTATCCAAGAACGTGATCTTCTTATGGTTAACTTCAACTTGGTACGCACCGATGTGCTGCGTAATTCCGCCTGCTTCGCCTTCAGTAACGCTTGTTTTACGAATAGCATCAAGAAGTGTCGTTTTACCATGGTCAACGTGACCCATAATTGTAACAACCGGTGGACGCTCAAGCAGATCTGCCTCATCATCCACTTCTTCAATCGTCTCGAAGTTGTCTTCTTCGACTTTAATTTTAATCTCAACTTCAACGCCGAATTCAGTTGCAATCAATTGAATAGCGTCCAAATCAAGTTCTTGGTTGATTGTCGCCATTGTTCCTAGGAACAACAGTTTTTTGATAACTTCAGAAGCATCTTTGTGGAGCAATTTAGCTGTTTCACCAACCGTCATGCTGCCGCGAACGATGATTTTCTTAGGAGTGTTATCAATTTTTTCTTTCTTAACCGTTTCTTGCTGATATCTGCCACGATTGTTACCACGTTGGTTGCCACGGTTGTTACCGGATGGCCCGCGGTTGCCGCCAGAGCGGTTATCATCAAAACGCTTAGGCGTTGGTTTGGATTTCTTCGTAGTGATTACGCCAGCTTTCGCTGCTGCATCATCCAATTCAGCTGCTGTTGCTCCAACATGGAATTGCGGCTTAGCTTCCTGAATAACAGGTCTTCCGCTTTGGTTATTGTTACGGTTGTCAAAAGGTTTGTTTTGACGATTCGGTCCTGTACTCCGGTTAGGACTTCCACCTTGTGGACGGCCACTGTTCGCGCTTTGTCCGCCACCGGCAGATGCGCCTGCACCTTGGTTCGGACGGGATCCCGCATAGTTGCTATTCGTGCGAGGAGCTCCGCCTTGGCCTTGCCCCTGGTAGGAACCTTGACCGCTTGGACGTTGGCTGTTATATCCGCCTGATGATCCACCACTTGGACGTCCATCGTTGGAACGGAATGGAGGTCTGTCACCAGAGCGTTGACCTTGCCCCTGTCCTTGACCTTGATAGCCTTGGCCACTTGGACGTTGTCCGCCTTGGGAAGAACCTTGATAGCCGGAACGTTGCCCGCCTTGTGATGAACCTTGGCCGCTCGGACGTTGCCCGCCTTGACCTTGGTAACCCGTACGTTGTCCACCTTGACCTTGACCGCTTGGACGTCCGCCTTGCGAAGATCCTTGGCCGCTTGGGCGACCATCACGTTGGGGTTGGGATGGGCGACTTGTCGCACCAGGTGTAGCTTGCGTTGTGGATGGCTGTGGGGTCACTGCACCACTAGCTGTTTGGTTGGCTGATTGTTCTGAAGAAACAACAGGCTTGGAAGCCCCCGTTGCTGCACCTTTATTCTCTTGTGCTGGAGCCTGCGATGCAGGATTCTGATTCGTCGTCGATGAACTCACATTTCCTCCGTCCGTAGCTGCTCGTTTGGCAGCCGCATTAGCTTTTATATCACGGAAAAATTTCTCCACGGAACTAACCGCGTCATTTTCCATTACACTCATATGATTGTTAACAGGTATATTTAAACGTTTGAGAATGGTGATGATTTCTTTACTGCTCATATTGAGCTGTTTGGCGTATTCGTATACGCGGGTTTTATCTTTATTATCTTGTTGTTTATTGGTCAATATGTTCCACCTCCGCAGGATTTTCTTGACTTTTCTGCAGCATCTGCGCGAAGCCTCCGTCCAATACACCTATGGTGACACGCATCTCTTTACCAATGCTGCGGCCCAATTCATACTTCGTTCCAATTTCCATAAGAGTCACCCCATAAAATTGGCATTTATCCTGAAATTTCTTCCGTGTATTAGCCGAAGCATCCTCCGCCATAATGACAAGTTTGGCTTCTCCCGAACGAATGGCTTTAAAGACGCCTTCATCGCCGGTAACAAGCTTTCCTGCCCGCATCGCCAGACCCAACTGGTTAAAAAATTTAGGATTCATCTTCGGATTCCTCCTCTTTGGAAGAGAGGAATTCATCTTCAACCCGAATAAAATCTTGTTCCAGTTGGTCATAAATATCAGCGCTTACGGCATGCTTAAGTGCTCGATCCAAGGCTTTGCTTTTCTTTGCCAATTTAAAACAAGAAACTTTACCGCATAAGTAGGCACCGCGCCCGGATTTTTTCCCTTTGAGATCAATGAGGATGTCATCTTCAGGCGTTTTGACGACGCGGATCAACTCCCTCTTCGGCATCATCTCCTGGCAGGCCACGCATTTTCTCAGAGGGACTTTTCTCTGCTTCATTCCGATCACCCCTTGCTTCCAAACAAAAACTTAATCGATACTGACTGAATCTTGATGCATTTCTTCTGTATAAGTTTTCACTCGGCCAAATTCTTGTTCCGCTTGTGTTTCACTCTTAATGTCGATTTTCCAGCCTGTCAATTTAGCTGCTAGGCGAGCATTTTGCCCTTTGATCCCAATGGCTAATGATAGTTGATAGTCTGGAACAATGACGCGTGCCATCTTTTCATTTTCATGAATTTGAACTTCAAGAACTTTGGAAGGACTTAGCGCATTGGCCACGTACTCTTCCACGCTTTCCATCCAACGAACAATGTCGATTTTCTCGCCGCGCAGTTCAGTAACAATCGTTTGAACACGTAACCCTTTGGGCCCAACACAGGAACCTACCGGATCAACCTCAGCATTGCGTGAGTGAACAGCGATTTTGGAACGGAATCCTGCTTCACGGGCCACGGAACGAATTTCGACGACACCGTCAAAAATTTCAGGCACTTCGAGTTCAAACAGACGTTTAAGCAAACCGGGATGTGTACGGGACAAAATAATTTGCGGCCCTTTAGTCGTATTCTCCACTTTGGTGATATACGCTTTAATCCGATCGCCTTGCTTAAATTTGTCTGTTGGCATAAGTTCTGTTAAAGGCAGCACAGCCTCCACTTTACCTAGATCAACATAAATGTTGCGTTGGTCTTGACGCTGAAGAATACCCGTAACAATATCTTCCTCTTTGTCAATAAAAGCATTGTAAATTAGTCCTCGCTCAGCTTCACGAATACGCTGTGTTACGACCTGTTTTGCTGTTTGAGCAGCAATTCTACCAAAATCGCGAGGCGTAACTTCAATTTCAACAATATCTTCCAGTTGATAATTAGGATTAATTTCACGCGAAGCGTGGAGCGAAATTTCCAATCTTGGATCGAGTACTTCCTCAGTTACGGTTTTGCGTGCAAATACCTTAATGAGACCCGTATGACGATTGATATCTACGCGCACATTTTGCGCGGTGTTGAAATTACGCTTATAACTTGAAATCATCGCTGCTTCAATTGCATCGATAAGTAACTCTTTAGAGATACCCTTCTCACGTTCAATTTCCGACAGCGCTTCGATGAAATCCGTGTTCATTTGAACTGAGTCCCCCCTTTCAATAAGTAACGGCCACTAAAATACGATAGCTAAACGAGCGCTTGCTACCTTAGTGAACGGAATAGTAACTTTCTTTTTGCCAATTTCAATGATGAGATCTTGTTCGTCAAAGGATACCAGCAATCCTTCAAACTCCTTGGAGCCCTCGATCTGCTCATAGGTCGTAACAAATACGTGACTGTTCACGGCCTTGTAATAATCTTGGATCTTCTTCAATGGACGTTCAGCCCCTGGTGAAGAAACCTCCAAGAAATAAGCATCAACAATCGGATCTTTCTCATCCAATTGAACACTAAGGTATTCACTGATGCGGCCGCAATCATCTATATCAATTCCGCCTTCTTTGTCAGCGTAGACGCGAAGGAACCAATTGCTGCCCTCTTTGACATATTCAATATCCACGAGTTCAAATCCATTTTGTTCAATGAAATCCTTCAGCATGTCCTCTATGACGGATTTGATGTGTGCTTGTGTAACCACAGATAAATGTACCTCCTAAATTGACTTTCCCCTAGTCATAACCCGAAAAGTCCTATATCAAAATGTAAAGAGTGGGTTTCCCCACTCTTTAATCACAAGATGATATCCTCATTATTGCCAATAAAAATTATACCATAACCAATCTTTGCATTACAATAGCAAACTTGTTAATGATTTTCACTTGACAGCTAACTTCTCTATTACACTATGCAATGAAATTTAGAATAGTGACAACTGATTCGATTCCGGCAAACCTCGGAAACATCCCATCGACGACAATAGCTCGATCACGGTTTTGGAAGCTTTCGAACGATTCTGGAAATCCTCGATGGAGAGGAAATCGCCTTCGTCCTTGGCAGCCGCAATATTTTTCGCTGCATTCTCTCCAATACCTGACAAGGCGGCAAAGGGAGGAATCAATGAGTTGCCATCAATCGTAAATCGCGTTGCATGCGAACGGTAGATATCAATCGGCTTGAAGCTGAAGCCACGAGACGTCATCTCTAGCGACATCTCCAGGATGGAGACCATTGCCTTTTCTTTTGGCAGCGCTTGAAAACCCTTTTCTTCAATTTCGATCAAGCGTTTCAGGATAGCGTCGTACCCTTGGCAAAGCAATTCGAGATCGAAGTCGGCCGCACGAACACTAAAGTATGTGGCGTAGTAAGCAATTGGATGATACACCTTGAAGAATGCTGTACGAACAGCGGAGATTACGTAAGCAGCAGCATGCGCTTTTGGAAACATATATTCAATCCGTTCACAGGACTCAATATACCAAGCAGGCACATTGCACCGCTTCATCTCTTCTTTCCATTCGTCCGTTAGACCTTTACCTTTACGCACACTCTCGGTAATTTTAAAGGCTAAGCCCGCATCCATCCCTGCTTTATAAATTAAGAATAACATGATATCATCCCGACATCCAATTACGGTCTTAATATTACATATTCCTTTTTTAATCAGCTCTTGAGCGTTACCTAACCAAACGCCTGTTCCGTGAGACAATCCGGAAATTTGCAGTAAGTCGGCAAACGAGCTCGGTTGCGTTTCCTGGAGCATCTGACGCACAAATTTCGTTCCCATTTCCGGAACGCCATATGTAGCAACCGGAGAACGAATCTGTTCCGGAGTTACGTTTAGTGCTTCTGTTGAGTTAAAAATACTCATCGCTTTAGGATCATTCATCGGAATGGTTGTCGGATCAATACCCGTCAAATCCTGCAGCATTCTCATCATCGTCGGATCGTCGTGTCCCAGAATATCTAGTTTGAGCAAATTGGCATCGAAGGCGTGATAGTCAAAATGAGTTGTTTTCCATTCTGAATTCTTATCATCTGCCGGGTATTGCACTGGTGTAATGTCATCAACTTCCATGTAATCAGGGACTACAACAATTCCCCCTGGATGCTGCCCTGTGCTGCGCTTCACTCCAGTACAACCGGCAGCCAACCGATTCAGCTCAGCGCCCCGCCATTTCTGGCCTTGCTCTTCTTCATATTTTTTGACAAATCCGAAGGCGGTCTTCTCCGCAACTGTACCAATGGTGCCCGCACGGAAAACACATCGCTCGCCGAAAATTTCTTTCGTGTAATTATGGGCAACCGGCTGATATTCGCCAGAGAAGTTCAAATCGATATCGGGAACTTTATCCCCTTTAAAACCCAGGAATGTTTCAAAAGGAATGTCATGTCCGTCTCCTCTAAGATTCCCACCGCAATCCGGGCATATCTTGTTAGGAAGATCGAACCCACTCGGAACGCTACCGTCCAGAAACCACTCACTGTGCTGACAAGAGGCGCAAATATAATGCGGAGGCAGCGGATTAACCTCAGAAATCCCAAGCATCATCGCAACTACAGAAGATCCGACAGATCCCCTTGAACCTACGAGGTAGCCGTCTTTATTCGACTTTTTAACCAATCGTTCGGAGATCAAATAGTTCGCAGAGAAACCGAATTTAATGATTGGAACAAGCTCTTTTTCCAACCGGGCAACGATGACCTCTGGAAGCTCTTCGCCGTAAATACTTTTTGCTGTCGAGTAACAGGTGTTTCGAATTTCATCGTCTGCGCCTTCAATGATTGGCGTAAACAATTTATCCGGAAAAAGCTCAATCGCTTCGAACCGATCTGCCAGTTCATTCGTGCTGCGAACAACAACCTCAAAGGCCTTTTCTTCGCCCAAAAATTTAAACTCTTCCAGCATCTCTTTCGTGGTGCGGAAGTGAGCATCCGGCTTCTTCATCGATTTCAGCGGGCTAAACCCAGTAATCCCGTTAATGGTAATATCCCGGCATACTTTCTCCCGAGGATGCAGGTAATGCACATTGCCTGTCGCAATGACCGGCTTGCCCGTTTTATAACCGATTTCACAGACGCGGCGTACTGCATTCTCGAGGTCCTCAACACTGCCGACAAGCCCTTTTTCAACTAAATGCATATTGTAGCTGACCGGCTGGATTTCCAAAATATCATAGAACTCTGAAACCTGTTCAGCTTCTTCAATCGTTTTATTAAGAACAGCCTCAAAAAACTCGCCTTTTTCGCAACCGGAAGTGATGAGAAGCCCTTCTCTCAGTTCGACTAGCACGCTCTTCGGAATCGTAGCGCCTCTCTGTAAATAGGTCGTATGGGATAAAGAGATAAGTTTGAATAAGTTCTTTTTGCCAACCGCGTTAAGCGCATAGATGCAGCAATGGAAAGGTCGCTGATTCGACAAATCTTTGCCGACATAATCATTTAGTTTGGCGAGACTCGTTATTTGTCGATCATTAGCCTCATTAATTAAATGATATAGCACAAATCCTAATGCAATGGAGTCATCAATCGCGCGGTGATGGTTATCTAAGCTAACTTTGAATTTATCGGATAAGGTGTTCAAACGGTGATTCTTCATGGATGGGAACAAAAATCTCGCCAGTTCCAATGTATCTAATACAGCGTTGGTAACCTCCGGCAAACCCATCCGTTGCAAATTGGCTTGAAGAAAGCCCATATCAAAGCGCGCGTTATGAGCTACAAGCACGGAATCGCCGATAAATTCTATAAACTTCGGAAGTTCCTCCTCAATGTCTGGAGCTCCAACCACCATGTCATCTGTAATATTCGTTAATTGCTGAATGTTATAAGGGATTTTCTCATGCGGATTAATGAATGTTGCAAAACGCTCGATTTCCTTGCCATCCTGCATTTTAACTCCGGCAAGCTCGATGATACGATTATTCGTAACGGATAACCCTGTGGTCTCGACGTCGAAAATGACATATGTCGCCTGCTTCATATCCAAATCCCTGCCATTCATGACGATAGGCACAGAGTCATTGACTACGTTAGCTTCAACACCGTAAATCACTTTAATCCCGTGTTTTTTGGCTGCTTTCCCCGCATCAGGGAAACATTGAATATTGCTGTGGTCCGTAACGGCAATGGCTTTGTGACCCCATTTTGCCGCCATTTTCACATATTGATCAATAGGAGTTAAAGCATCCATCGTACTCATCGTTGTATGCAAATGGAACTCAACACGCTTTTCAGCAGCATCATCCATGCGATCTTTCGGTGCCATCACTTCAGTCAAATCGTTTGGAATCATTACGAGCTCAGGGATTTGCATGAATCGGTCATATTCAACTTTGCCTCTGGCTCTGATCCAAGTTCCGTTCTGAAGCAAACTCATGATCTTCACGTCATCTTTGGTTTTCGCAAAAACTTTCATCGCCATTGAATCCGTAAAATCCGTTAAGTTAAAACTATACAACGTGTTACCGTTTCTTAATTCCTTAACCTCTAAGCCGAATACCGTTCCTTGAACCGTAATTTTCTTCTCTTCTTCTTTAATATCTTTCAGCGGAGTCGGTACTTCCTTAATCTCATACCCCATTACGAGCTTCAAATCATCCGGTAAAGAAGCTTCTTCTTCTTCTTCCATGTCTATCGACATCATAATTTCTTGTGTAATCGTCTTCTCGCTTTGCTCACGCTGTTTGGCAAACTTTTCATATTCCGTTTCGACATTGGCTGAATCGCTGATCGCAAATTTAACCGTCAATTCTGTTTGGAAAAAGTTATGGAAAAAGTCCCGGATGAAGGTATCAATATTCTTTTTCTTCGCAAGCTCCAGACCAATTGCATCCAACATTATGAGAGACAGGGCTTGACCTTGCACTTCAAATTTGGCTTTAGCCATCCAGCCGTTAATGGACGGTACTTCGCGCTGCAGCCATTCCATAAATAAGCTCCAGTATTCATCTACCAAAGCAGCCGGCTCCGCCCCTTCAAATTTCCAAATAAAACGAATCTTCGCAATTTGCGCGAATTTTTCTTGAATCATTTTACAAAAAGAGCGGTAAATGTTCTGAGGCACTAATTCATTTTTCACCAAATAAAAAGTCCAGTCGCGGTTCTTCCGACTAATCTCTACTTGATCGATATAGCCTTCTGTAAAAAATGATCGCACGATATCGGCAGGAATCTCAGCTTGCTGCATCAAAAGCTCAAAGCGATTCCGTTTATCCGCCAAATTACTCATGAACAGCCTCCCCATAAAAATACGAAGGGCAATGGATGACTTGCCTCCATTTGCCCTTATTGTAGTAATTAGTAACTGCGGCCAAATACGACCGTATGTTTAGCAGCATCGCCGCAAACCAAACATGTTGACTTCGTTTCTGTAGGTGTGAATGGAATATTCCGGCTCGTCGCACCTGTTTCTTGCTTCACTTGTTCCTCACATGCATTGGAGCCGCACCATCCAGCTAAAGCAAAACCACGTTTTGTTTCTAGGAAGGTTTTGAATTCATCGATAGAATCCACGGCAATATAGTGCTCGTCACGGAACTGCTTGGCTTTATCATACATCTGCTGATGAATCTCAGCAAGTAAATTTTGAACTTCTTCGACAAAATTCGCTTGTTGCACGGTTTTCTTCTCTCCACTTACTCGGGATACAAGAACAACCTGCCCGTTCTCCATATCGCGTGGTCCCAATTCAACACGAATCGGTACGCCGCGCATTTCATATTCATTGAACTTCCAGCCAGGGCTTTGATCAGCGCGATCATCCACTTTTACACGGACACCTGTTTTTTTAAGATCAGCGTACAACTCATCTACCCGTGCGATAACTTGATCCCGCGTTTTTGGAGGACCAATTGGAATCATGATGACTTGCGTTGGAGCGACTTTTGGCGGAAGAACCAAACCTCTGTCATCTCCATGAACCATGATCAGTGCCCCGATAAGACGCGTGCTTACGCCCCATGACGTGGTGTGCGCAAATTGATGTTGATTCTCACGATCCAGGAATTTGATATCAAAAGCAACTGCGAAATTCGTACCCAGGTAGTGAGAGGTACCTGCTTGTACAGCTTTTCCATCTTTCATCATCGCTTCAATCGAGAAAGTATCAATTGCGCCAGCGAATTTCTCAGAAGGCGTTTTTTGTCCAACAATGACCGGAATAGCCAAGAAATCTTCTGCAAATTGACGATAAACATCTAACATTTGCATCGTTTCGCGACGTGCATCCTGCTCATCCTCATGTGCCGTGTGCCCTTCTTGCCATAAGAATTCCGTTGTGCGCAGGAATGGCAACGTACGTTTCTCCCAACGAACCACATTCGCCCATTGATTAATCAGCAAAGGCAGATCACGATAGGAGTTGATCCATTCGGAGTACATATGTCCAATCATCGTTTCGGAAGTAGGGCGAATCGCCAATCGTTCTTCCAGTTTCTCCCCGCCTGCTTCTGTAACCCATGGCAGTTCCGGATTAAAGCCCTCTACATGCTCTTTTTCCTTTTGGAAAAAGCTTTCTGGGATAAATAAAGGGAAATAGGCGTTCCGATGTCCTGTTTCTTTGAATTTACTGTCCAACTCGCGTTGAATGTTTTCCCAGATTTCATAGCCGTCCGGCTTAAACACGATACATCCGCGAACCGGAGAGTAGCTCATCAGATCCGCTTTTTTGATCACATCTATGTACCAACGGGAGAAATCTTCTCCCTGTGGTGTAATCTCTTTAACAAACTGCTTATCGTTTGACATAAACCCTCCTAGATCATTAGAACTATCCCTTAATTAAACGTAAAATATCATTATACGTTACAGCTACCATTAGCAGCATAAGCAGCGCAAACCCAACGAAGTGAACCATGCTCTCACGATTCGGATCAATCGGTTTGCCGCGAAGCGCCTCTAATCCCATGAACAATAATCTGCTTCCATCCAAAGCAGGGATCGGCAGAAGATTAAATATCCCAAGATATAAACTTAAAGTAGCCATCCACGAGAGAAAAACAGTAATTCCCATCTGGGCGAATTGGGCAGATACTTGGGCCGTTCTAACCGGACCACCTAAATCATCGAGTTTAAATTGCAGCATCACTAGCTTCTGCAGACCCGTTACGATTCCAATAGTTGTCCCAACAACTTGCTCGTAAGTTCCACTTATTACTTCACCAAAGGAAGCACTTCTTCGGTCACCCGAGATCACAACACCTAGTTTGCCTGACCCGGCTTCCGTTTCTGGCGTTACCTGCAGAGTCAGCGGATTCCCGGCGCGGTCAATTACCCAAGTCATTGGCTTCCCAGCAGATGATTGAATCGTCGTTACCAGCTTCTCACGGTCACTGCCAATTGGCTGATTATCAATCGAAATGATAATATCGCCTTTTTGCAACCCAGCCTTCTCCCCTGCCTTACCCGCTAGAACCGAATCCAGCTTTACATTCGTAAAAACACCAGACATGATTACAACGATCAGGAACAACACGATCGCCAAAAGAAAGTTCATCACAGGTCCCATTACAATCGCAATCGCCCGTTTACCAACGGTTTTCGAGCCGAATTGCCGATCATACGGTGCAATCTGTGTTTCCACTCCCTTGGTAACCATCATCGCTTCGCGGTCGACGGGATAGGTTACTCTCTCTCCATCCACATCAAGTGAAACTTGAAGTGTTCTTTCAAGATCGATATGTTCCACAATACCCAAAATGACATTGGATCGACGGTCTAATTGATCAAGAAAAAGGGAGGACACTTCATTTTGTTTATTTAATTTAATCGCAATGGTTTGTCCAGGGTTCACTTGAACAATTTCCGGATCTTCTCCGGCCATACGAACAAAACCGCCGATGGGCAGTAAGCGAAGCGTATAGCGAGTTTCCCCTTTTTTATATGAGAAAATCTTGGGTCCAAAACCGATGGCAAACTCTCTAACTAAGATGCCTGCGCGTTTTGCAAAATAAAAATGACCCCATTCATGAATCGATACAAGAATGAAAAACATCAAAATAACTTTCAATCCAACTTCTATGGCTGACAAGTCGTATTTCCTCCTTCATGGACAGCATGTTCTTAGATTACCATTATTGAACCGCTGAATACAAGCTATGCCTGTTTAGCACAGTATACGGCAATGGAGAATGAATTAGACGTACCTGCAACCAGAGAAAAAAAGAGCCGAGCCACACTCACTGACTTAAGCTCTTCACACATTAAAATTGAATAGATTCGGCATACGATCTAGCCCACAGATCCTGTTCATGTATGAGTTCCAGTGCAGGATTGGCATATGACTCATGCTTCTGAAGAGCTGCTTCAATGACTTGCTCGATTTGTAAAAAAGTAATTTCCCCTTTGAGGAAACGCGCTACGGCAATCTCATTGGCAGCATTGAAAACCGTCGGTGTCGTCCCACCTTGTCTACCGCTCTCATATGCCATCCGCAAACACGGGTATCTGGTATAATCCATCTCGCGGAAATGCAGTTTGCCAATTGCAGCTAGATCAAGCCTCTTGGTCGGTGTCACGAATCTGTCAGGATACGTTAAGGCATATTGGATTGGCACTCGCATGTCTGGGTTACCAAGCTGAGCAATAATGCTGTTGTCAACAAACTCAACGTAGGAGTGAATGACACTTTCCGGATGAATCAACACATCAATTTGATCATAGGAAAGGTTGAATAACCAGTGCGCCTCAATGACCTCAAAACCTTTATTCACCATCGTAGCTGAATCGATCGTAATTTTTGCTCCCATAGCCCAATTAGGGTGTTGTAAAGCTTGTTCAACTGTAACGCCTTCTAACTCTGCACGAGTACGATCTCGGAAGGAACCACCGGATGCTGTTATCGTAATTTTGGAAACCTGCGCAATGTTCTCACCATTTAAACATTGATAAATCGCTGAATGCTCACTGTCAATAGGCAGTACAGCGACACCTTTTTTACGTACAGCTTCGGTTACAATGTGCCCTGCACTCACTAAAGTTTCCTTGTTGGCAAGACCGATGTGTTTACCAGCATCAATAGCAGCAAGTGTGGGTTTCAGACCTTGACTTCCTACCAGAGCAGTAACGACTAAATCAGCGTCCGTCGCCGCGGCTACTTCAATTAGGCCTTCTTCACCATATACAACCTTCGTCCCTGCCGGTACGTTCAGCTGAACCTCATTCGCCAACTCCTTCGTTGCAACGGAGACGAGTTTCGGTTTAAACTGGTTCACTTGCTCAATCAATAACTTCGTATTATATCCACCAGATATAGCTTCTATTTGAAATTTCTCTGGAGCGTGTTGAATGATGTCTAAGGTCTGGGTACCGATAGACCCCGTTGATCCTAAAATGGCAATCCGTTTCATGACTAAGCACCTCGCCCATGACAATTACATAGGTATTATTCCGATCAAATAAACAAATGGAAACACAATTAGCCAACTATCCATCCGATCCAGCACACCGCCGTGACCGGGGAGTAATGTTCCCGTATCTTTGATTCCTTTAACACGCTTATATGCAGACTGAATTAAGTCTCCTACTTGTCCAACAACAGCAATAATAAAACCAAGAGCTAACGCTTTGCCAAACCCGAGTAAATCCGGAGCAAACCAAGCGAATATGAACGCCGCAATCATCGAGATGACAACGCCGCCTATTGCGCCTTCAATTGATTTCTTAGGGCTAATTTGCGGCCATAGAAGGTTTTTGCCCAGTTTGGAGCCAACGAAATAGGCACCTGAATCCGAGGCCCATATACAAACGAAAACAAGGATTGTCCAAAACAAGCCGTGCTCCGCTAAACGTGCTGCAATCATATAATAGAAGCCAAAAGCAATATAGACAACGCCTAACAAAATGACCGAAACCTGATCGATAGTAATTTTATTTTTCGAAGCTACCGTTATAAATAGAAGTAAGAACATAGCAAACCAAATGATTGCACTTGTAGGAATTGGAGAAGTGATCCCAACGAATTCCCAAGGTATTGTTATGTACAACAGTGCAATTAATCCAACAGCGCTTGTTAACCTATACTTCATATAGCCATTCATCTGCAAATATTCCCGGTAGCCAAGAATCGAGAGCAATACGATTAATCCGGCATACCAGTACCCACCTAAAACTAATAACGTAATAAAAACGAGCCCAGCAATAACGCCTGTGACGATCCTTTGTTTCAAGTTGAATCCTCCTAGATGAACAACTTCAAATCCGGCAGCAATTCGTTAAACAACCGTCACCGTTAAGGAGAAATCGAAAGGATCCTTTACAGTCCTCCGTATCTTCTCCCACGGCGTTGGTATTCCGCGATGGCCTGCAAAAATAAAGATTCTGTAAATTCCGGCCAATAAGCCTCAGTAAACCAAAGCTCTGAATAAGCCAATTGCCACAACAGAAAATTGCTAAGTCTCAACTCACCGCTCGTGCGAATTAACAAATCGGGATCTGGTAGATCTGAAGTAAGCATATACGATGAAAAACGAGTTTCGTCCAGTTCTTCGGTCTGCAGCTTGCCGCTTTGAACATCACGAATCATATCCTGCACACCAGCAATCATTTCTTTACGTCCACCATAGTTTAAGGCAAAGTTCAAAATGAGTCCTGTATTATTTTTCGTCCGTTCAATAGCGCCCTCTATCGCATTTAGCGTATAGTCAGGCAAACCATCTTTCCAACCCGTCATGCGGATACGGACATTATTCTCGATTAGCTCTTCAATTTCCAAGGGAAAAAACTCTTGTGGAAGCTTCATCAAAAACTCCACTTCTTCCTTGGGTCTCTTCCAATTTTCTGTTGAAAAAGCATACATCGTCAATACTTTAACACCGATCTCATTAGCTGCCATCGTTATTTTCTTAACATTCTTCATGCCGGAATGGTGCCCGGCTACTCGCGGCAAACCTCTTTGTTTTGCCCAGCGGCCATTTCCGTCCATAATGATAGCGACATGCGCTGGCACTTTGTCCAATTCAATTTCTGGTCTAGCTGTAGATGCTTGCTGATCTTTCATTCCAAACCATTGCTTAAATCGCTTGAGCACTGTTGTTCCTCCCAACTAGGGAAAGATGAAAAACCCCCAGCGACTACCCGGGGGCATATCTATCTTATACTTCCATGATTTCTTTTTCTTTAGCAGCCAAAACTTTTTCAACTTCGGCTACGAATTTATCCGTAAACTTCTGGATGTCTTCCTGATGTTTACGAGACTCATCTTCCGAGATCCCTGCTTTTTCAAGCTTTTTGATCTCATCGTTCGCATCGCGGCGAATATTGCGAATTGCCACTTTGGCTTCTTCGCCGAATTTTTTCGTCATTTTAACAAGATCCGTACGACGCTCTTCGGTCAGAGCTGGAATGACAATACGAATAACCGTTCCATCATTAGATGGTGTCAGTCCTAAGTCAGACTTCATAATTGCTTTCTCTATAGAGGACATGGAGCTTTTGTCCCATGGTTGAATAAGCAAAGTACGTGAATCAGGTGTCGTTAAATTCGCAAGTTGATTCACCGGTGTCATTGCTCCGTAATATTCTACTTGAATACGATCCAACAAAGAAGGCGTAGCACGACCTGCACGAAGCGTAGTCAAGTCTCTTTTAAGTGCGCCGATGGCTTTATCCATCCGGTCTTCTGCGTTCTTTTTCACTGCTTGTGGCATCGATTAGACACTCCCTTTAACTGTAGTCCCAATTTTCTCGCCAAGGACCACTCGTTTAATATTCCCTTTTTCTGTAATGTTGAACACCACCAACGGGATGTTGTTATCCATACATAGGGAAGAAGCGGTGGAGTCCATGACACCTAAATTATTACTGATAACTTCCATATACGTCAACGTTTCAAATTTCTTAGCTGTTGGATCTTTGAATGGATCTGCGGAGTAAACGCCATCCACTTTATTTTTGGCCATGAGAATAACTTCCGCTTCAATTTCAGCTGCTCTCAAAGCTGCTGTCGTATCTGTTGAGAAGTATGGATTCCCTGTACCTGCCGCGAAAATGACAACTCTCGACTTTTCCAAGTGACGAATTGCTTTTCTACGAATATAAGGTTCAGCTACTTGCTGCATCGTAATGGAGGACTGAACTCTTGTTGGCACATCAATATTTTCCAAAGCATCCTGTAGTGCCAAGGAATTCATGACGGTCGCAAGCATCCCCATGTAGTCCGCTGTTGCACGATCCATGCCTTTTTCACTGCCGGCGATTCCACGCCATATGTTACCGCCACCTACTACGATAGCAACTTCCACGTTCAATTCAACAACGTCTTTCACTTGCTGGGCGATGGAGGTAATGACTTCTGAATCAATGCCGTACCCTTGCTGTCCTGCCAGAGCTTCGCCGCTCAATTTGAGCACTATTCTTTTATAAAAAGGTTGACCCAACTTGTATAACCTCCGTTTCCATGCATAAACAAACTTATTGGCTAAAAAAGAAGGAACACCAAGTGTTCCATCTTTTTGAAATAGCTATTATAGTTTAACTTGGGACATAACTTCTTCAGCGAAGTTTTCTTGTTTTTTCTCAAGGCCTTCACCAAGAGCAAAACGTACGAAGCGGCGGATCGAGATGTTCTCACCGATTGTTGCGATTTTCTCGTTCAACAATTGCTCAATTGTTTTGTCTGGATCTTTAACGAAAGATTGCTCCATCAAGCAATACTCTTCATAGTATTTACCGATGCGGCCTTCAACCATTTTGTCAACGATTTTCTCAGGCTTGCCTTCGTTCAAAGCTTGGTTGCGAAGGATTTCTTTTTCTTTTTCCAATGCTTCTGTAGGTACTTCTTCACGACGCACGTAAGTCGGGCTTGCAGCCGCGATGTGCATTGCGATGTCTCTGCAGAAAGCTTTGAATTGATCTGTTTTACCAACGAAGTCAGTTTCACAGTTGATTTCAACAAGTACGCCAACTTTACCGCCAGCGTGGATGTAGGATTCTACAGCGCCTTCTGTAGCAATACGTCCAGCTTTGTTAGCTGCTGCGGAAAGACCTTTCTCACGAAGGATTTCTCCTGCTTTTGTCAAATCACCATTTGCTTCTTCAAGCGCTTTTTTGCAATCCAACATACCTGCGCCTGTTTTTTCACGTAATTCTTTCACTTGTGCTGCTGTAACTGCCATTGAAAGAAACCTCCCGTTATTGGTTAGTATGTAAAACTCGTTACTCTTTAAAAAAAGGGTGGTGACAGGCTGTTACACCTTCCAACCACCCTTTTCCCATTCCTATAAATTAAGCTGTTGTTTGTTCGCCTTGGTGTGCTTCGATAACTGCGTCAGCAATTTTCGCTGTAAGCAATTTAACTGCACGAATCGCATCATCGTTACCTGGGATCACGTAGTCGATCTCGTCCGGATCACAGTTCGTATCAACGATACCAACGATTGGGATACCCAATTTACGAGCTTCTGCAACAGCAATACGCTCTTTACGTGGATCGATAATGAATAGTGCGCTAGGCAGAGATTTCATGTTTTTGATTCCGCCTAAGAATTTCTCAAGACGCTCTTTCTCTTTACGGAGAATGATAACTTCTTTCTTAGGTAGAACTTCGAATGTACCGTCCTCTTCCCATCTTTCAAGAGTTTTCAAACGGTCAATACGTTTTTGAATTGTTTGGAAGTTAGTAAGCGTACCACCCAACCAACGTTGGTTGATGAAGTACATTCCGCAACGTTCTGCTTCTTCAGCAACGGAATCTTGAGCTTGTTTTTTAGTTCCTACGAAAAGGATTGTACCATTATCTTCAGATACGGATTTAACGAAGTTGTAAGCTTCCTCAACTTTTTTAACCGTTTTTTGTAGATCGATAATGTAAATTCCGTTTCTTTCTGTGAAAATGTACTTGTCCATTTTCGGGTTCCAACGACGTGTTTGGTGACCGAAATGTACGCCAGCTTCTAAAAGCTGTTTCATGGAGATAACTGCCATCCCCAATCCCTCCTCTAAAATGGTTTATTTGGTATCCGCCGCCTGTCGCATCTTTGTATAAAACTTACCAATGTAAGCACCAATATACAAATTGACTGACGTGAGTTTTTAACACCGTGAATAAATATACCACAACTCAAATCCCTATGCAACCTTTTGTCGATTTCGTATTTTCCCGTGACAATAGGCGTGTTTCAATAAAAAAAGACCTCAAAATAATGATCAATTTGAGCGTCTACTGCTGGGATGTTATGAGATTCGACACAACTTGCTGCATATCCATTTGCCCTTCAAACACGTGAAAGCCAACTTGCAATTTGCTGTTTCCGCCTTGCTTTTGGAGTTCAGTGGCAAATGCTTTTCGGTCCGTAATCAGACCGGATTTCACGAGAAGTTCGCTAACAGCAGTTGCATCAAGATTTGGCTGTACGTAAACAACTGTTCTAACAACGGTCTCTGTCTTAGGCTGATCTTGAGGCTTAGCTGCAGCTAGTTTGTCCGTTTCTTCTTTCACCTTTTTTTGAACAGAAGCATCCACTTCAGCTTGCGTATACATTTTAGTGCCTAAATCAAAAACTTGATAGTATTTAGCTGTTTCTTCTTTCAACTTCTGAGGATCCATTTCGTCAAGAGCGAGACCAGATTTGCCCGGTGCGCTTGCCCGAACGGACATCACTTGCAGCAATAAGGCACCGACGATGATGCCAGTCCCAATGCCTAAAAGATATGAACGATTTTTAAGCACGGGTCGTCTCCTCCTGTCGGGAAAGCTGCAAGATCAAACTAACTTCACCTTTATTCATCCCTAATTTCTTAGCGATAGCTTCAACACCTTTTCCTTGATCGTGTAGAGAAAATAGCTCCGCATATCGGCTTTTCATACTCAGACCAACATAAACCGGCTCTTCTTCAGCAGCAGCTGATTCTTCAACCAAAGAAGAATTTGTGATTTGGGGTTCTCCCGCGGCTGCCTGTTGCCCGAGCCCTGGATCAATCGTAGTAACTAAAGCAGAGTTTCCTTGATCTTTGATATGAACTTTGGTCAACTCTTGGGAAAGCTCATGTTTCTGCTTCTCCAAAGTTTCCAGCCTGCCTGCCAGCTTCGCAAGTTCAACCTCGTAATCTTGTTTGGTTTTCGAAAACAGGTCCAGCAGTGATTGATTTTGCTCATCCATCTCAGCGGCAAAGTGTTCTATCGTTTCCTCAATCTCTTGAACGACCGTCATCTTGCCGGAGGCTGCCGCTTGTTCCTTAGGCAGAAAACGTGCGTAAACAATCACGACCAATCCTAGAAGTACGACATACATCCACGGCTGCATAGCCACTTATGTTCACCTTTTTCTTTTTAATGAGATAACGCCTTATAAGGATAAATCAATATGATGCCCTTTGTATGGATGATTCGGTTGATGTTCATGTTCTATAGAATCTGATGAAGACGAAAGCTTTTTGTTCTTGGGCTTCTTCTCAGCCATCTGCTGCTTCTGCCCGCCATGATCGTTGATATCCGTTCTAGCGCTTTCTTCAAGCTTACTGCTGCGTTGTCGATCTTTTTCAGTCAATTGTGCAGCCTGATTTTCTAGGATCGTTTCATCTTGGCGTGGTTTCTGCATCAGTTGATTCTGACGAATTCCCGCCTCATCGTTCTTGTGTACAGCGAACTGTAAATCGATGGCTTTAAAACTCATCGCTTACCCACTCCTTCACTCACACGTATGCACTCATATAAATATCTCCCTCATGCAAACGGAATGTCATTCGATTAGTCGAATCTTTGATGAATTTCGTATAGCGCCCAATGACAATCTTAGTTCCCCCGTAAACCGTCGACAAAACTTCAACCTTCGCTTGATCGGAATCTTCTAATGATTTTTCGATCTCAAGAATACGTTCCTTGATCGTATTTTGCTCTTCGATACCTTGTCTCTTGGTATGATTCAATTTAACGCGCATTGCAAGTTTATCCGGAGTGAGCTGACCCGCAGCAGCCAAAGTATCAAGCAATGAAAGGGCTTTATCTGTTTTGTCCATATTCTCCACAAAAACTCTCAACTGATTACGCAAATGAATCATTTCATTGCGGAGTTCTGGCAATACCCCCACTTCAATGACCGTTGTAGTTGACATGGAGTTTCCAATTGTACGTGCTGTCACACGTTCACCAGCTTGTATGGTGCCTCCAACAATCAGTCCCTTTGCTCCATTACAATTAACTGCTTTACCAGCTCGAATGGTAGAATGCATAATGCTCTGAGAAACTTTTAACTCCCCTAATACTTCAACGGTCGCATCTTGAATAAAAGAGCTCTTTACATTTTTTCCGGCTTTAACGAAAGCTTTATTTTGACCTACAATACCGGCATTTATCTCGATAGAGCCATCCGCTTCAAGCTCTGCGGCTTCTACGCCACCAGTGACACGAATATCGCCGGAAGCACGAATCTTAAACCCTGGCAGCACATTGCCGCGGACAACAACAGTACCGATAAAATCAATATTTCCAATATGATAATCTACATCTCCATTCACTTCATACACAGGAAATACATTAATCTTATCTCGATCGGTTTTCACAACCATCCCATCAATCAGGGCATATAGCCCCTTTTGTTCGGCGTCTGCAATCACATTCTTACCAATTTTAAAACGAGCTTCTTTCCCAGCTTTACTAAAAATCGTCTCACCTGTCACTGCACGTCCCGGAGTACCTTCGGTAGCTAAAAAACGTTGTCCAATCAGTTGTCCTTTTTTCACATTATTTAGAGATACCACTTCTTTATAATTTACTCTGCCGTCATCCAGCTCTTGAGGTTTTTTGTCATTATCATCCAAATCAAACGTATAAGAAATATAACCGTTAACACCTGGTTCTGCCTTCGTCCCAACAGCGATAACTACTTTTTGTTGATAAAAAGCTTTAGGATTTGCAGCTATTTGAGCTAACAGCGGTCGATTCAAGCCATGTACTATACGGTTTTTTTGAGTTAATTCTTCTAACTCAGCAGTTGTTACTATTAAAGTATCATCCATATTATTTATAAGTAAAAATGCTGACAATTTATCATCCGAGATGGAAATACTGATGTAATAATCTAAAGGCATGTTCCTCTCAAGCATGGAATTCCACCCTTCAACTTTAGCAAGTTTATGTTATGTATCCTGGAATAGCTGATTCTTAAACCGGCTAAGTACGCCCTTTAAACGAAGAATCGCTTTCGAATGTAGTTGCGAAATGCGCGAAGGAGATAAGCTCATAACTTCGGCGATTTCACTTAAAGAGAGTTCCTCGAAATAAAATAACGAAACCACAGTACGTTCCTTCTCTGTCAAACGCTCAATAGCTTTGGCCAGCGAGTCTTTCAAATAAAACTCATTCACTTGAAACTCCGGATTTTTAGCTTTTTCATCGACAAGCAACGAGAGCCGCGTTTCCGAATCTTCTTCTCGAATTGGATCATCAATCGAACACACCGTCGTAATAGAGATATCTTGAAGCATCTGTTGGAAATCTTGCTCACTGACCTGCAAGTATGCGCTAATCTCGGCATCTGTTACAGAACGAAGATACTGTTGTTCAAGCTTTTGATAAGCATCTTCAACCTTTTTGGCCTTTTCTCGAACAGAGCGCGGGACCCAATCTCCTTGCCTGAGGCCATCGATAATCGAGCCACGGATTCGCCAGGATGCGTAAGTTTCAAATTGTAGGCCGCGGGCATAATCAAATTTCTCCACGGCATCAATAAGACCCATCACGCCATAGCTGGACAGGTCCTCTTTCGAGACACTTTTGGGAAGTCCAATGGCGAGACGTCCTGAAACATAATCGACTAAAGGCAAGTAACTCTCAATCAGTGCCTGCTTAGCGGGAACCCAGCCTTCCTCTTTCCACTGCTTCCATAAGTCGAAATTCGCTAGTTGTGATTGCTTTTGTTCGATCATGATTTACGTTTCACCATCCTTAGTCTTCTGACATTCGCCGTAGGGCACCCGCCAGTTGTTCAGGTTCCAGATTATTCTTGGTGACTAACTTAGGTGGATTCAGTGGTGAAAATTGCATGTCAGCTGATGAAGGCGTATGTTTATTGCCCATATTAGCTTTCAATAGTTCACGTGTTTCCTCATCTTCTGGTGTTGTCAAATCCAACGTTTGACCAACGGATGAGTCTGGCGTCATATTCGCATATTGTGCGTGTCCTGCCGCGTGTTCAGCCCCAATCATCAGACCTAGCACCCACCGAAAGCCAAAGGTAAGTATAAATAAAATAAGAAAACTGTATAACGTTTTTAGACAGGAAGTTAGGAATAAATTATTGCCAATCGATAAGCCAAAAGTTAATAAACCCGCCAACCCTGCTACAATGAAATTTAGTCGAATAGTACCAATCATCATTAAATTTCTTTCACTCCTAATTGGACGCTTCGAATGACTAGAATACCGGTTTCACTATTAAATTCTATCGTTCGACCGTAATTCGCTCCTGTATCCTCCGCACGAATTGGAATTCTGTATTTATTCAACATTTCCTTACAGGATTCTACATTTCTCGGGCCAATTCTCATCGTATCATTATTCCCTGCGAATGCAAACATTTGGGCACCGCCTGCAAGCTTAGCCTCGAGCTTGCTAACGGTGGCTCCAAGCTGCTCCATTCTGGAGATTAACTCAGGAATGGCGGTGTCCGCATATTTCGCAATGTTTAAGGAACCTTCGCGGGCGATTTCAGAGGATGGCAGCATGACATGTGCCATTCCCGCTACTTTCACGCGGCTATCATAAAGCGTAACCCCTACACATGAGCCTAAACCTGTTGTTTTCAACACACCTGTCAGGTGAGCAACATTCAAGTCAGCCATGCCTACTTTAATCAAATTATCTTGGGTCATGAAGAATCTACTCCTAATGCCGAAAATATTTTGCCAAACGATTCCGGATCAGGAATTAGGAAGAAATGCCCTTGTACTTCACTTTCCCCTTCCAAAAATTTGGTGTCAATGAGAAGAGCCTGATCTCCCATTTGACCAAATTGCAATAAACCATAACTTAATATGGCACCTGCCATATCAATCGCTAATGCTGGGACTGTAGGCTGCATGTTCAAGTTAGTAAAATCAGCAAGAGAAGAAAGATAGGATCCGGCAAGGATATTGCCTATTTCGTTTAACGCAGATAACTCCAGCTCCGAATATTCTTCTTGATCTTCAATTTTCAAACCAATCAGGTCCCGCAGTATATTTTTGGCGGCATCTAAATTGAGGATAAAGAACATATTCCCTGGAGCGTCTCCTTCTACTCGTAAGAAAATGGCCAGAACAACCGTCTCAGCCCCGCCAACACTTTCACAAATTTCTTCAAAAGGAAGCATCCTGACTTTGGGTACAAGCATATCGATCGGTTTGTCCAATAGTGTAGATAAGGCGGTAGCAGCATGCCCCGCACCTATATTGCCAACTTCCTTGAGAACATCCATTTGAAAATCTGCCAACTGACTAAAAACGTCCACAAGTTAGTCCCCTAATCTTTCTAACTGTAAAATTTCGTCGCGGTTTAAAACCTGCTCTAAATTAAGCAGCACTAACAATCTTTCCTCGCCGACCCGAGCTATGCCATCCAGATATTTTGCTTTGATGCCGCCAACAATTTCTGGTGGAGTATCAATGTTATCGGTATCCAGGTCAATCACGTCATTAGCTGAATCTACGATTAAACCCACTTCAAACTCACCTGCAGACACGATGATAATCCGAGAAGCATCAGAAATCGCTTGCTCTTCGAGTCCAAAACGTGAGCGCAGATTGATAATCGGAATGACTACACCACGAAGATTAATTACACCTTTAACAAACTCAGGTGCTTTTGGAACACGCGTCATCGGCTGCATTCTTTCAATCGTTCTGACTTTCTCGACTTCCACGCCATACTCTTCCGATCCAAGTGCGAAGACGATTACCTTTTTTTCTTCTCCCATTGTAAGATCCTCCTTAGAATTATGTAGTTATTTAATCAATGCGTTTGGATCAATAATCAAAGCCACTTGCCCATCTCCAAGAATCGTAGCACCTGAGATCGCAAATAGTCCTGTTAAATACTTACCTAATGTTTTGAGAACAATCTCTTGTTGGCCGATAAATTCATCAACCATCAAAGCAACCTGCTTGTCCCCTTTACGAACAACCACAATTTCGGTTTCTTCTTCGAGATCCTCATTAAAATCCGGCACTTCAAACAACGTGCTCAAAGATACGAGAGGAATAACGGATTTGCGGTAATCCACCATTTTGTTACCGTGGATGTTGCGAATTTGATTTTTCTGGATCGCAGAAGTTTCCACGATAGAGGATAACGGTATCGCATATTTCTCGCTGCCAAGCCGTACTAACATAGCTGAAATAATAGAAAGTGTAAGCGGGAGCTGGACAGAGAATTTACTTCCTACGCCAGGCTTCGAGTCAACTTGCACATGTCCGCCAAGCATTTGAATCTTGGTTTTCACGACATCAAGTCCTACGCCGCGACCAGAAATATCTGAAATTTTTTCAGCCGTACTGAAGCCAGAGGCGAACAGTAAATTGTAAACTTCTTTATCCGTCAGCTTTGCGGCTTGCTCAGCCGTTACAAGTCCATTTTTCAGTGCCGTTTTTAATACTTTCTCTCTATAAATGCCTCTTCCATCTTCTTCTATTTCGATAAAAACATGATTGCCGCTATGGAAAGCACGAAGTTGGATGGTTCCATGTTCACTTTTCCCTACAGCTACACGGTCACTAATCGACTCAATACCATGATCAACCGCGTTACGCAGCAAGTGAACAAGCGGGTCGCCAATCTCATCGATAACGGTACGGTCTAATTCCGTTTCTGCACCTGTGATCACTAAATCTACTTTCTTATCTAGTGATTTCGCCAGATCCCTGATCATCCGCGGGAAACGATTGAATACGGAGTCTACAGGCACCATGCGAAGTTTAAGCACAATATTTTGCAAGTCGCTGCTTACTCTAGACATGTGTTCGACGGTTTCTGTTAAATCATTACGCTTAACTTCACTCGCCAGTTGTTCCAAACGCACACGGTCAATTAATAACTCGCTAAAAAGATTCATTAATGCGTCAAGACGTTCAATATCAACGCGAATGGTACGGCTTGCAACAGGTGCTCCGCCAGCTGCCGGTTTAGCTGCTGCCACTGGTTCTGCCGCAACTGGAGTACTCGTAACAGCAACAACAGGAGTTGGTGCCTCTACAGCCGCTACAGCAGCAGCGATTTCTTTCCTTGCCGCTTCAACTTCGCTGCGAGGACGGGATAGTTCTACCAAGGATTCGGAATCAACCGTAATAATTACAGCAGATTCAATCTCTGAAACATTAAGAATCTCTTTTTCTAGTGTTGCGTGATCAACTTTGGATATAAAATAAAGCGAGAATGAGCGGTCGAATTTCTCTTGCTCGATCTCTTGCACAGATGGCGTCGCTTTGACGATCTCACCCATTCTTTCCAAAGCATCAAAAACCATATAAGCACGTGCGGCTTTTAGTACACAGTTCTCATTGACGTTAACTTCTACGTAGAAAACAAGAAAACCCGCATCAATTGATTGCTGAAGAATGGAGAATTGAAATTCGTCTACTTCAATGCCTTTAGCTGGTTCCTTTACTGCCGCAACAGCTTTAGTTGAAGCTGTTAAGTATTCTCCAGTCACAATGGATCTCAGTGATACGACAATCGGCGTAACATCCGCTTTTCCAGTGCCACCTTGGATAATGTCTTCCACCATAGACTCTAAGGAATCTAAACTTTTAAAAATACAGTCAAAAATGAAATCATTCATTTCGATTTTACTATTGCGGACCATGTCCAGAACGTTTTCCATTTCATGCGTGAGAGAAGCGATATCCTCAAAACCCATTGTTGCAGACATGCCCTTCAACGTATGCGCAGAACGAAAAATATTATGTACAATGCTAATATCTTGAGGGTTGCTTTCTAAACTTAGTAAGTTCTCATTCAAAGATTGCAAGTGTTCTTTCGACTCATCGATAAACATGGATAAATATTGACTAAGTTCCAAAACCACACACCTCCAATAGGATCTTTAAGTAACTTGCTTGCATTGTTCCATCAATTAAGGAAGTACACATTGCGCCAAGCGGGCAGCAATATGATGCTGTGGAAGTACGTGCATTGCCGCTTGCATCTCTACGGCAGCCCGAGGCATGCCATAAACTACACACGTTTCTTCAGACTCCGCAATGGTTGTTGCTGCACCCGATTGCCTTAAGGAAAGCATTCCCCTGGCGCCATCGCTACCCATCCCCGTCATCAAGACGATGTGCCTCTTCAACTCATTCAGGCCAAGCAAGGACTCAAAGAGGGCATCCACCGAAGGACGGTGGCCAGAACGAGGTTCTTCTTTTGTTAATTTAATTTTGTATGTATGATTAACATCTTTGTATACAATCATATGCCAACCTCCCGGAGCAACATAAGCCGTTGCCGTTTTGAGAACATCCCCCTCAGCTGCTTCTACAACTTGAATCTGAGAGATGTCATTCAACCGCTGAGCTAATGACTTCGTGAAATTAGGCGGCATATGTTGGACAATAAGGATCGGAGCAGGAAACCCTGCCGGGATACTGGAGATCACTTGGTGCAAGGCTCGTGGTCCACCCGTAGAAGTTCCAATTGCAACTAGATGCTCAAAATTCGGTGAATTTTCTGCCAACGTTTTCTTCGCATCTAACTGTTTCAGTGTACTGACTTTATTAAGTAGAAGAGGAGCTAAATTACTTCTAGGCGCTACGATTGGCTGCTGAATGGGCTGAAATGATCTCAACTTGGTTCGAACAGCCATGTGCAGTTTTTCGTGCAGCAGCTGCTTTACTTTATATAAGTCCAATGAGATGGAACCCGATGGCTTTCGAATAAAGTCGACAGCACCCCATTCAAGCGCTTTAATCGTTTCTGCCGCCCCTTCCTCGGTTAAAGAGCTTATCATGATTACCGGAGTTGGCTGCTCAGCCATAATGCGCTGCAATGCATCCAACCCGTTCATCACAGGCATTTCTACATCCATTGTGACGGCATCAGGCCGTAGAAGCTTCACTTGGTCAATAGCTTCTTGTCCATTTTTGGCAGTTCCAATGATGTTATACTGAGGATTATCTGAAATCAGATCGCTAATTATTTTTCGCATAAAGACGGAGTCATCTACAACTAGTATGTTATATTGTGCCATGCTGTTTCCCTCCCTTTATGTGCTAATTCGACATAACTCGCGAAATTCCTATTTCAAAAGTCGCATCATTTTATTCAAAAAGCCCTTGACACCAGGAGAAGAAGTATCAACGACGTGATAACCTTTGATATAATCGACTACAAGCGATTGTAAGCTTCTAGCTGCGACCGAGTTTGGAAAAGCAATGGTAAAGGGAACTTGCCTTTTTACAGCTTTTGACACAGACGCATCATCTTCCACAAAACCTAGTGTAGGAACCTGGATGCCTAAGAATTGTTTGGCCACCAAAGCGATTTTGTCCGCTGTTTGTTTGCCTTCTTTTCGATCCGCAACCCGGTTTATGATTAACTTAAAGGACACATCGTGTCCCATCGAGTTAACCATTTTGATGATCGCATAAGCATCCGTAATGGAAGTTGGTTCTGGAGTCGTTACCACGAAAGTTTCCTCAGCCGCCAGAATGAATTTCAATGTTTCTTTTGACAAACCAGCACCCGTGTCAAAAATGATGAAATCAACATAACCGTTAAGCTGCATCACCTGCTCAGCAAAGTAATCCAGTTCGTCTTCCGTTAAACGAAGCAGATCGTTGAAACCAGAGCCACCTGCAATGAAATCTAAATCATTCGAACCTTTTTGGATGATTTCCCAAATGGTTTTTTCCTTTTTCAACAAGTGATACAAATTGTACTTAGAGGAAATGCCCATCAACACATCAATATTGGCAAGCCCTAAGTCGGCATCAAAAACAAGAACCTTATAACCTTGGGACTGAAGCGCTAAAGCAAAGTTCAGCGTAACATTCGATTTCCCTACGCCGCCCTTTCCGCTAGTCACGGTAATAATCCTGGTCGATTTTGTGCCTTTATCATTCTGAATTTGAACCAGGTTCCGTAACCCTTCTGCTTGATCCTTCATGCTCTAGGTTCCTCCAATAACAAATCAATGATTTGCCACTCATTCAATTCTGTAATGTCATCCGGCACGCTCTGACCATTGGTCACATACGAGATTTGAAGAGAGAACTCATGAACAATATTAACAATAGCTCCGTAAGAATCCGTTTCATCCATTTTGGTGAAAATGACTTTATCCAGCTTAAATTTGTTGAAGTTGTTCGTAATTGCCTTCATATCTCTATATTTCGTTGTTAAGCTAAGCACAAGGATCGTCTCGCTGCTGCCTTGTGTTTTGAGCAATGAATTAAGCTCCGAGACGTACATTTCATTACGAAAATTGCGACCGGCTGTATCCATGAAAATAACATCACAATCCGCTAGGTTTTGAAATGCTTTTACTAAATCTTGCGGGGAAAAGACAACTTCTAATGGAACGTTCAAAATGGTGGCATACGTTTTTAATTGTTCGATAGCCGCAATACGGTAAGTGTCTGAAGTAATAAATCCAACCTTGCGTTGATACTTCAATACTTGTTCAGCAGCCAGTTTCGCAATAGTCGTCGTCTTACCGACTCCAGTCGGTCCCACAAAATGAACAACACGCGTATTCGGTGAAATTTTCTTGCTATGGTCGGACTGAAAAACCTGAGCCAGCTTAGCTTTAACCAGTTGTACAGCACTTTCTTCTGTCACCGGCTCATCTGCAAGTTGAAAATCAGCGACAGTCTCATCCATAATTTGACGTATTAGCTTATGATCTACTTCTTGATCACTTAATCGCTGTTCAAGTTTTTGAAGAGGCTCAGGGAGTGCGAACACATCCGATGCTTGTGTTAACTTCTTCATCATCTCTTTCATCTGTTTAAGTTCCTCAATAAGCTGCTCGTCCTTTTGGTAGCTAATCTTATTAGGCGCATTGACCGATGCCGGTGTATAGGTTTGTTGCGACGTTTGAGTTAAAGATGAGGCTGTATCTACAACAAATTTGGCAGCAACGGGCTCATTTTCTGCCGAAACATTCACGAGAACATCCGGTACTTCCGGAAAATCTGACTGATGAGGCTGAGACTTTGCCGCATACACATGAGAAATCATTGACTGCTGCTTCTGCTGCTGAAGTTGCGATGTAACCTTGGGTGCAGTCGGTGCTGTATTAGAATTCGTATTATCAATAGCAGCTATGACCTCAATCTTTTTCTTGCCAAACATACCAAGAAATCCGCCTGTGCGAATTTCTTTGGTGTTAAGAATCACTGCATCCTTCCCTAAATCAGTGCGAATTTTCTGCAAGGCATCAGGCATGGAATCAACAACATATCTTTTTACTCTCATAAATTGACTACCCCCATGCTCTGAATTTCTACGCTAGGCTCTAACTCGCTGTATGATAAAACGGGAATGTCTTGCAGCGTTCTTTCAAGCAGTTGTCTCAAGTACATCCGAATCGTTGGTGAGGTTAAAATAACAGGCTGTTGCCCAGATTGAATTAATTTGCTTACTTGTTCGCTTACGCGATGGTAAATAATTTGAGATGAGGACGGGTCTAGGGCCAAATAGCTTCCCTGATCGGACTGCTGTACAGAATCAGCTATTTTCTTTTCCACAGACGGGCCTACTGTAATAACTTTCAATGAATCTCCCAATGACGTGAATTGCTGCGTAATCTGTCTGGATAATGATTGTCTGACATATTCCGTCAAGATCTCAGGGTCTTTCGTATAAGCGCCATAATCGGCAAGTGTCTCCAGAATAGTAACCAAGTCGCGAACAGAAATTTTCTCCTTAAGCAGCTTAGCCAACACTTTTTGAACATCACCAATCGACAATACGGAAGGGATAAGATCATCCACAAGCGCAGGGTAAGATTCGCGAACATTATCGATGAGCGCTTTCGTTTCTTGGCGTCCAAGAAGCTCATGTGTATGTTTCTTAATAACTTCTGTTAGATGAGTAGCTACTACAGAAGGAGGATCAACAACAGTGTATCCTGATAACTCGGCTCGCTCTTTGGTCACTTCATCGATCCAGATGGCAGGCAATCCAAAAGCAGGCTCCGTTGTCTCAATACCGGCAATTGAATCATCATCAATTCCTGGGCTCATGGCCAGATAGTGATTAAGGAGTAGTTCGCCGCGTGCCACCGTATTGCCTTTAATTTTGATGATATACTCGTTCGGGCGCAGTTGAATATTGTCGCGTATGCGAATTACAGGTACGACAACCCCTAATTCAAGTGCGCATTGCCTACGAATTAAAATAATTCGATCAAGTAAATCTCCACCTTGCTGCGTATCCGCGAGTGGAATTAAGCCGTAACCAAATTCAAATTCAATCGGATCAACTTGCAGTAAAGAGATAACACTTTCGGGACTTCGAACTTCCTCGATTTGCTGCTCTTCCACCAATTGTTCTTCTTTGATGGCTTCTCGTTCCAAGTTCTTTTGCATTTTGTACCCGGCGAAAACCAACAATCCGGCAATCGGAAAAGTCGTAAACCAATGGATCGGTGTAAAAATCCCCAGCATCACTAGCGTACCTGCAACAATATAAAGTAGTTTAGGTTGTGAAGTTAACTGCTTGGTCACATCAGTACCTAAGTTTCCTTCTGAAGATGCTCTTGTGACGATAATACCAGCAGCCGTTGAAATCAGTAGTGCTGGAATTTGGGAGACGAGTCCATCTCCAATCGTTAGAATCGAAAAGGTTTGAAGGGCTTCGGAGAAATCCATGCCTTTCATCGTCATCCCAATGATAAAGCCACCAATCAAATTGATGACCAAAATAACAATACCAGCAATAGCATCCCCTTTTACGAATTTGCTGGCACCATCCATGGCCCCGTAGAAATCTGCTTCTCGCTCAATCTTCTGTCTTCGTTCGCGTGCTTGAACCTCATTTATCAATCCGGCATTCAGATCCGCATCGATACTCATTTGTTTACCCGGCATCGCATCGAGCGTAAATCTAGCTGCAACCTCGGCAACGCGCTCAGAACCTTTGGTAATTACGATGAATTGAACTAAGACAAGGATAAGGAATACGACAAATCCTACGACGATATTTCCTTGCGCTACGAAAGAACCAAAAGTTCTGACCACGTCGCCTGCTTCTGCATGAGACAAAATATTTCGTGTTGTCGACACGTTTAGCGCTAACCGAAACAACGTAGTGATCAAGAGTAGAGACGGGAAGATAGAAAATTGCAAGGCTTCTTGCGTGTTCATGGCAACCAAAATAATCATTAAAGCAATAGAGATATTAATTATTAGAAGAAAATCCAACAAAGGGATTGGAACTGGTACAATCATCATTAAAACAATACCGATAATGCCTATAAGAACGAACAAATCCTTGACTCTCATTAGATTGTACCCCCCTTCTTATTAATTCGTCTTGCCCTTCATTTTATATACATACGCCAACACTTCTGCGACAGCTTGGAACAGCTCAGCCGGAATTGAGTCTCCTATTTCCACCTGTGCAAAGATCGCACGAGCAAGCGGTTTGTTTTCCATTGTAATAATACCGTTGTTCTTGGCAACTTCTTTGATTTTCAAAGCAACGTAATCGGCGCCTTTTGCAATAACGGTAGGGGCTTGCATATTGGTGGAATCATATTTAAGAGCAACTGCAAAGTGAGTTGGATTCGTAATAATGACATCCGCTTTAGGAACTTCCTGCATCATTCGCTGCATCGCCATCTGGCGCTGCTTCGCACGAATCTTTCCTTTAATGAAGGGATCTCCCTCACTTTTCTTATACTCATCTTTGATGTCCTGCTTGGACATTCTAAGACTTTTCTCATGTTCATATTTTTGATAAATGTAGTCAAAAATGGCAAGTACGATGAGAATTGCGCCAATCTTTATACCTAATTTTAAGGTAATCGAAGCGATAAACGAGAATGTGCTTTCTAGTGGAGCATGTCCCAACCCCAACAATCTAGCCTTTTCTCCCATTAATGTCGTGTAAACAACATAACCGATAATTGTCAATTTCAATGTAGACTTCAAAAATTCCATCACTGTTCGTAAAGAAAAGATCCGTTTAAATCCTTCTAATGGATTAATCTTATTGAATTTCATCATCAAGGGGTCACCGATAAACATGAACCCGATTTGCGCATAATTCGCAATAAAAGCGATAATCACAGCCAGCAGAAAGATAGGACCTAAGATAAAAAATCCTTGCTTGACCAAATCGGCGAAAAGCGCTTGAACATTGCTAGCCGTAATATCCATCGTCAGTTCATTCTCATATACATTGCGAAAAATGTTAATTATCTTCTCTTTCATGTATCTACCAAACATTAGAAACGACAAGAAAGAAAAGAGCAAAATAAGTGCCGCGGGTAAGTCCATACTTTTCGCAACTTGCCCTTTCTTGCGTGCATCCTGCCTTTTCCTCGCCGTAGCTGGCTCCGTCTTTTCCCCAGCAAACCATTGTAAATCAAGCTGCAAACGACGTTGTTGGGACACGGCTTTCCTCCTGCCTAGGGAGATGGTTGCTGTGTTCCACTGATGAGCCCAAGCAGCTTCTCCATGATTTCGAAAATAGTTGAGAACAAAGATTGGAATTGTGAAATTAATTCCGGGAATAAAACAACAAGTAAGAAAAAGCCTAGAATCATTTTTAGCGGCGCACCGATAACAAAAATGTTAAATTGCGGAGCAACCCTCGTTAACAGCCCTAAACCTAAATCGGTTAGAAAAAGAGCGGCAATAATCGGTGCAGCAAGTTGAAACGAAAGATAAAACATTTTGGTCAAAGAATGAAACAAAAAGTCAGATATCTCACCGCTGTACATCCGAGCAAACAACTGGTTGTCCAACGGAACCCACTTATAACTATCCATAATCGCTCTAAGTAGGTAATGATGACCGTCAAATGAAAGGAATAACAGCACGGCAATCATATACTTGAGGTTACCTAACATTGGCGTTGAAGCCCCTGTTAGCGGGTCTATTACGCTTGCCATACTGAAACCAATTTGCATGTCCATCAGAGAACCGGCGGTTTGAATAACCGAAAAAAAGAGATAGGCAAGAAAACCAAGCAAAATGCCGATCAGCATTTCACGAATAATCAAAAGAACATATTCACCATCCATCGGAATGGGCTTATCCAACCCCATACTCGCAAAAATAAGAAATGAGATGAATACGGATAGACCGATCTTGAACATCATGGGCACGTTTCTAGAAGATAGAATCGGCACCACGACAAAGAATGATGTAATTCGACAAAAGATAAGCAAAAAAATAGGGATTGCCTGAAAAACTAATGTCATCGCGCTCACAACCTATCCAACGAATTTGTAAAGGTTGTTGAGTAAATTGAACGTAAAATCAACCAGTGTGTTCATGATCCACGGACCAAAGATGAGGATTGACAGCAGCACAGCGACGATTTTGGGAACAAAAGCTAGCGTTTGCTCTTGAATCTGTGTTGTCGCCTGAAAAATACTTATAATCAGACCTACGACAAGCCCAATGACAAGCATGGGAGCACTTGCTTTAAGCACCGTGTAAACAGCTTCACCAGCAATTCTTATTACAAATTCCGACCCCATTTAAGAAACCTCCGATATCTTGATCCTCAACTATAGCTTAGGAGTAATGATCTCACCACAAGATACCAGCCATCTACCAAGATAAAAAGTAGAATCTTAAACGGTAATGAAATCATAACAGGCGGCAGCATCATCATCCCCATTGCCATCAAGGTGCTGGAAACGACCATATCAATGACCAGGAACGGAATGAATATCATGAATCCCATTTGGAAAGCAGATTTCAACTCACTAATCGCATAAGCAGGAACTAATGAAGTTAGCGGAATATCTTCCACACCTGTAGGTGCCTTTGCCTTGGTGTAATCTAAAAATAACTTTAAATCCTTCTGACGCGTATGCTTGAACATAAACTTTTTCATAGGCAATGAAGCCTTCTCGAAAGCCTGGGTTTGATTGATTTCACCCTTCATATAAGGTTGAAGAGCTACTTGATTCACTTCTCCTAAAGTTGGAGACATGATAAAGAAGGTTAAAAACAGAGCGAGTCCGATTAGAACCTGGTTAGGTGGCATCTGCTGGGTCCCTAGTGAAGTACGGACGAAACCGAGCACAATGACTATTCTTGTAAAACTAGTCATTAGAATGAGAAAAGATGGTGCAAGACTCAAAACGGTTAACAGCAGCAATAGTGTTACTGTGTTAGATGACCCTCCGGCTGTCCCTCCAGTCCCAATGTTTACGTTTAAACCTGGAATCGGATTGTTAGGATCGGTCTCCGCAGCTGATGCTGTCAAAGAGAGTAGAAACACAGAAATCAACACAATGAGAAGTGTAAAAACAATTTTATTTCGTTTCATTCATCATTCAACCGATCTTTTTGTTTTTGATCAGAAAGCCATTCTTCTACATTTCGATTACGATTAGTTACACGCTGTAGCTTATCATGAAATACTTGCTGAAAGGCAGAGTTAATTTCTACTTCTTCTTCGATGTCTTTTTTTCTAATTGGCAGTTTACTGATCCACTTGCTAACAGATCCGAATCCCATTCGATCATCCTGAGAAGAAATCAGAAGTTCAGTGATGTATGCTACTTCATCGGCGTCATTGATTTTATCCAACAGCTGGATGTTATCTCCGACGCCAACTACGAAGAGCGAATGTCCAATTTCAACGATTTGAATGGATTTATTTTGGCCTAGGGGAACTCCACCTAAAGATCGAATTGAGTTCCCAAACATTGTTCCTTTATTTTTCTTCGCTACGTACCTAATTAGCACATAGAAAAGGAGAATAATTAAAATCAAGAAGAATATGACCTTAAAAATCATCCCAAACGTCCCCGTTGGATCGGTACTCGGATAATCCGTTGTTGGAAGTCCTTGCCCGGGTTCAGTTTCAGCAAAACCGACGGACCTTGTATACAACATTGCGGTTAAACCGAGTATGCCTGTTAGCAGTCTTTTCGAGCAGAGTCTTCTCATATCCACAATCCTTTCGGTGTATGTAAGACTCGACCGAACGAAGACGGCTTAACCTAGAGTCTTTTTAATAGCTTCAATAACACGGTCTGCTTGGAAAGGCTTCACGATAAAGTCCTTCGCACCAGCTTGAATGGCGTCAATTACCATTGCTTGTTGTCCCATCGCTGAGCACATGATTACTTTAGCGCTAGGTTCAATTTTCTTAATTTCCTTCAAAGCTTGAATACCATCCATCTCTGGCATTGTGATATCCATTGTAATCAGATCCGGTTTCAACTCTTTGTATTTTTCGATAGCTTGTGCACCATCATTCGCTTCTCCACAAACCTCGTAACCATTTTTTGTCAAAATATCACGAATCATCATTCTCATGAAAGCAGCATCATCTACAATTAGAATACGGTTAGCCATGAATAAAGTCCCCCTAAGATTAAATTATTGTAACTTTTGAATTCGTTCCCACTGGTTCACAATGTCGGTTACACGAACTCCGAAGTTTTCATCGATGACAACGACTTCGCCCTTGGCAATCAGCTTATTGTTAACTAAGATGTCTACCGGTTCACCTGCCAGTTTATCCAATTCGATAATCGATCCCTGGGAGAGTTCCAAGATGTCTTTAATCACCTTGTGTGTTCTGCCTAACTCTACTGTTACCTTAAGCGGTATATCCAGTAGTAAATTCAGGTTCGTATCATCCGTATGCCCTAATCCACCTGATTGTAAATTTCCAAACTGAACAGGTTGGACATTGACATTGCGATTTGGCATCCCTCCGTAAGAAGCAGGTGGCTGCTGGTACATAGGTTGCTGCGGCGGATACATCGGCTGCCCCATTGGCGGCTGCATTGGTGGTTGCATAGGCTGTTGGTACATAGGTTGTTCATACACTGGCTGCTGTTGTTGATACATAGGTTGCTCATACATAGGTTGAGCAGCTGCAGGGGGCGGTGTATGTACTTCCTGCATAGGCGCTGGTGAAGGCGCCGGCGCTTGTGCAGCAGGTGCAGCTTCCATTGAAGACTCAGAATCGCCACCCATGAGGATCGATACCATTTCTTTGGCAAAAGGAACAGGTAATAATTGCATGATATTAGAATCAATAAGGTCGCCAATGATAAGTCGGAACGATATCTTTATAAATACGTCCTCGTCGGGTAGTTTTCCTTCTCCTTTCGACAAATTTAATATGTCGATTCCTGGAGGTGAGATATTGACAAATCGATTAAATATGGTAGACATGGATGTTGCTGAAGATCCCATCATTTGATTCATCGCTTCTTGCACGGCACTAATATGAATTTCGCTTAGATGTTCATCTCCGCCAGTACCGTCTCCACCCATCATTAAGTCAGCAATGACTTGGGCATCGCGCGTTTTGATCACTAACAAGTTAATGCCATCGAAGCCATCCACATAGTTTACATGTACAGCCACATGTGGTTTCGGAAATTGCTCTTGCAATTCATCTTTACTGATAATCGATACCTTTGGCGTCGTGATGTCGACTTTTTTACCAAGCAAGGTAGAAAGAGCTGTAGCTGCACTGCCAAATGTGATGTTACCAATTTCACCTAGTGCGTCTTGCTCTAAGGAAGATAAAAAATCTTCAACTTGAGGAGACCCATGAAAAGAAGAGGCTGAACTATCGTCCGAAGACTGTCTCAACAAAGCATCGATCTCTTCCTGGGACAAATAATCTCTATTATTCGTCATAATCTTCTTCTCCTTCATTTACGATATCTGTAATTTGAACAGCCATCTTTCCTTTTAAGATACCAGGGCTACCGAGATATTTCAGCTTCTCGCCCACTTTGACTTGAAGCGATTCTTCGACGGATTTTTGCAGCGGGATCACATCGCCGACCGTTAAGCCTAAGAAATCTCGAATTGAAATTTCGGACGAACCCAATTCTGCAATGAGGGGTAGCTTGGTTTTTTCCAAGCGGGATTGAAGTGCTTCCACTTCTTCAGGTGCTCTCGTCTTCTTCTGTGAAACAAACCAGTGATGCACAGAAAGTCGAGGCATGATCGGTTCGATGACCACATGCGGTATGCATAAATTAATCATCCCTGTCGTATCACCAATTTTGGTACTCAATGAGATCAATGCGATCGTTTCATTGGGAGAAACAATCTGCATAAACTGTGGATTTGTTTCAAGTGCCTCTAATCTAGGCTGAATATCAATAACAGTTTTCCATGCCTCTTGCAGGCTGTCGAAAGCCCGGCTAAAAATACGTTCCATTACAATGGTTTCAATCTCAGTTAAAGCATTAATCTTCGTAGGAGTTGTACCTGCACCACCTAGCAAACGATCTAACATCGCAAACGCAACATTGGGATGCACTTCAAGTACCATCCGACCCTCTAAAGGCTCCGCTTCAAAGATGTTCAAAATGGTCATTTTCGGGATCGAACGAATAAATTCATCGTAAGGCAATTGTTCAACCTGAACCACACTAATTTGTACAAATGTACGTAGCTGCGCTGAGAAATAAGTGGTTAGGAACCGCGCAAAGTTTTCGTGAATTCGAGTCAAACTTCGAATATGGTCCTTGGAGAAGCGCACAGCTCTTTTAAAATCATAAGCCCTTACTTTCTTCTGCGTCTCTTCTTTTTTGAGTTCATCCGCATCCATTTCGCCAGAGGACAATGCCGCCAACAAGGCATCGATCTCATTTTGCGACAAAACATCAACCATTAGAGTCACCTCCTTTTAGCAAAATCAATAGCAGATTTATTGAAGCACTTTATCAGTTATCCAAATTTGCTTTATTTTACCTTCGTGCAGCAGTGGGTTTAATTTGTTCATCAACGTAGCCGTTAAACTATCCGACCCTTTGCTTCCTTCGATTTGATCCTTTGTTAAATCTCCCAGGGTTTGAACGATCGTCCCTTTCACAGCAGAATCCAACAAACTGTCAAATTCCGTTTTGCCTTTAGAGTTTTCCAACTCGAACGCGAAACTAATTTTAATGAAATTTTGGCTGCCTGATAAATTGGTCAAAATATCTTTGATGATTGCCGTGTTCGCCTTAACCGCTTCAGCAGAAGGTGCTTTTGTCGGTTTCACACTTGCTACAGCATCTTGTGCTTGGACCGCAGGATCTTTGGATTGATTACTCTTTTCCATAAAATTCCACAAAACGAATGCAGCGGTCAAAATTAATGTGATAGCAATTAAAATCGATACGATCAGTATGAAAATTTTATTCTTAAACAATTACGAACCCTCCGCATCCCTTGACATAATCGTCGCTCGTACTGAGCCAATTTCCTGCATGTAGGTCCGCACTAAGCTTACCACGACCTCTGCCTTTTCAAGAACTGTGATCTTCTTCCCTGTCGTCAAAGTAATCATGGTGTCTGGCGTCTCTTCAATCAATTCAATCAAAATAGCATTAAGGATGATGGCTTTACCGTTTAAACGAGTGAGAGAAATCATGCTTCTCCTCCTGCATCAGGATAAGGGGAGACTAGCTCCCCTCTGTCATTTCAATGAAAATTAACGTTTAAGATTTACGACCTCTTGAAGCACTTCATCCGAAGTTGTGATAATACGGGAGTTTGCTTGGAATCCACGTTGAGCGATAATCATCTCAGTGAACTCCCCAGTCAAATCAACGTTGGACATTTCTAGTTGCCCAGAAATCAGTGTTCCTGTTCCCGTTTCTGTGTTACCAGGAGCCCCAACCTCAATCGCACCTTCCGGATTAGCATTCGCTGTCATCCGATACAGATTGCCGCCAATTTTCTCAAGACCAGATGGGTTAACAACTTTGATGACGCCAATTTTTTGGCCAGTTGCAACCGTTGCACCTGTCGTGTCAACACCGATAATATCGCCGTTTTGAGAGATTGAGAACGATACGATATTATCCGGAATCACGATCGGACCAGCGCCATCAGCTCCCATGACATGAAGGCCCTCAGCATTCACCAAGTTTCTAGTTGGGTCTAATGTAAAGTTGCCGGATCTCGTCAAATATGGAGCATCTGTTTGATCTGTAGTTCCTACTGCAAAAAATCCATCACCATTAATGCGTAAATCCGTAGGAACGTTCGTTGTCATGGCACTGCCAGGTGTATGTACGGTGTCTATTGAAGCCACGCTTACACCTAATCCAACTTGCTGAGCATTCACGCCGCCACGGTTCTCATCAGCAGCACTAACGCCAGAAATAGTTTGGCTAAGAATGTCTTTAAACATAACACGGCTTCCTTTAAATCCGATGGTGTTTACATTTGCGATATTATTACCGATAACATCTAATTTCGTTTGAAAACCACGCATACCTGAAACACCAGAGTATAAAGATCTTAACATCTTACTAGCCTCCTAATCGGATTAAAATAACGTGAATCATGAGCTGCTTCCTTCGCTCCACAGCTCCAGGCTTCCTGCGCGGTCGAGCCCGTTTATGTAGATATAATAATTGCACTGTCTATCTGTGTAAAAACATGTTCATTCATCGCGTTCCCGTCAAGCGCCGTAACAACAGTTCGGTTAGGAACATTGACAATCAATGCATTTCCGCCTAAAACCATCAGTGCATCCTTAGCGCCTTTTGCTGCTACCTTATCAATCGCTTTGCTAAGACTATCCAGTTGCTCCGGCTTCAGTTGAATGCCTCGCTCTTTCAGTCTAACTTCTGCATGATGACTGAAACGAACAAATTGCTCCTGAAGTAGTTTTTGAAATGTAGGATTCCCAGATGCAGATGTGGATACCGGTTGCTGTAAAGTTGTTCGTCTCGTAGACGCAGGAGAAACCGCATTAGGATAAAGCTGCCCTATGGATATTCTCTCTGTCATTTGGTTTCTCCGGTATCCTCAATTTTCTTGAGTTTATCCAGAGAAATTTCCACTCCCTTCACATTGGCAAATTGATTGCCGTCCTTGAACGTGATGGAATCAACAACGCCCGACTTTTCAACAGTCGCTCCGGTGGAGTCCGTATCATCCCAAGTGATCGATTTCCCAATCAACCCAGAAACAAAACCTAATGATTGACGCATCAGTTTCATCTCACCAGCCATATTGGTCAATTGCTCAACGGAAGTGAACTGTGCCATCTGGGCAATGAACTCTTTATCTTGTAATGGTTGTGTTGGGTCTTGATTCTGAAGTTGGGTAATTAAGATTTTAAGAAAATCGTCTTTACCTAACGTGTTGTTATCTTTTTCTTTCGTTTTCGCATTTTTCCCAGTATTGATTAAATCTGTAACGTTGCCTACGACGGGGTTTGTATCCATACTTTCACCTCCAACTGCATTAAATGGACTCACATTTAGGCAGTTACATCAAAGGAATTACCATGTATTGCCGGTTTAACTTGCACGTTAGCATCAATCTCTTGCTCAAAATCAAGGGATTCAACCTCAAAACCGCCAGAATTGTTCTTATTTTGACGTTGAGATTGGCCAAAAGCTTGCTGCTGACGATGTTCCTGGAACATGCTGGATTGCATATTTGGGCTTTGCGTAACTTCAAGCTTTTCTACTTGCAAACCTTGCGTTAGAAGAGCTTGTCTCAACTGCGGCAGCTGATTTTCCAGCATCTGCTTAGCTGCTGCGGATTCCGCAGCAAACTGTGCAATTAGCTGGCCATCATGCATCGATATTTTCACATCAATGTGCCCCAGATTTTTTGGAAACAACGATAACTTAGCTTCGGAGAAACCGTCTGCGAGTGTTATTTTCATGTTCTTAAGAACATGCTCCGTCATTTCTTCAGCGAAATTAGCCGCATTCATCGTTGGAACTACGGTCTTGTCAACAATGGTCTGTGACTGTTGCGTTCTCTGCAAATCACCGATCGTAACCACTGAGCTAGTAGTCGTTTCAGGTTCAGTTGGCAGATCTACGAGATTAGGCAGCGTATCTCCCGATGTAGAAGATGCATCCACCTGCGCGGTTAAGAAACCACTTTTCAGAGCAAGAAGCTCTAATTTTGACTTTGCTGGTTGTGCAATCGTCACCGAGTTTGTCATATCAACGTTCTGATCTGATGTTTTCTTGCTACTAAACTTGTGATGATTTGGCTTATCAGTAGAAGTGACTTCCTTCTTACCTGGATGCAACAAACCTTCCATTGCTTCAGCAGCGTTCTCTGTACTAGCAGCCTCTGAAGTTTGTCCCTTCAAGTTCGCCACCAATTCTGGTAATAGTGGTTGAATGACGTTTTGTAGATCTTGATTCAGAAACTTCACAATCGGATTGTCAGGCTGCTGCTTTGACAGGGAAGCTAATGCTAGCAGCGTATTTTGAGCTTGCAGGCTTGAAACTTCAGTTGCTTGAAGCTTTAGCGTACTTGGAAGAGTAACCAATGGAGTTGATTGAGCTCCACTTAGCGTTTGTAGAAGTTGCTCAGCTTCTTCAAACCATTGCTGAACCTTTGGATCCTGCAATAATTGCTCAGCAAGCGCTGGATTACTGTTCATAGCCTCCAAAACGACTTCAGAAAGTGGCTGATCTTCTGTTTTTGCATCCTGCACAGCAGTCCCTTGCAGAGGTGCTACCAGACTCTGAAGCATTTGCAACAGCATGTTCAGAGAAAGTGCTGTGTCAGTTGGGTTCGCCTCAGTCTTTGCCGTGCTATCTTGAGACAATTGACCGTCCAAAACTTGATTAAAACCGTCCTTAGAAGTAGTCCCTGTTGCTCCAGCCTTATTCGTCGAAGTTGAAGCAGAGTTTGCAGTAGGTGTTGTCTGTATTTGTACATCCATCTTATTTATTCACCTCCCTCCTAAGTTCAACGTCGGTTACTGAACAAGCTTAGCTGAAATTGCAGCAGCGATTTCTTTATTCGCATCGGACAACGCCGACATCACTTTGGAACGGGAAGCATTATCCATGCCACTCAGGATGGCCAATACTTTGTCGGGATTTGATTTATTCATTTCAATTAGCACGTTTGAAGCACTTTTGGGAGTCATGTTAGCAAATGTCTGACCTAAATCCGACTTGCTGACAGATGTCGTCGCTTTTGCTGTGCTTGCTCCATTCGTTGCTAATCTTTCTTGTAAAGCGGCAATCTCTTTATCCCTTACAGGTGTAACGTCTTTAAGTCCCATGGAAGCTTCTGCTGCTTTCGTTGCATCCATTTTCTCCAGGATCGCTCCGCGGCTGTCCGCTTTCATCATGGAGAAGATCAGCACCATTTCTTTAGGTGTAAGTGCTTCAATGATTGGAGCCGCCTTGCTCGGTGTCATTTTTGCATACATATTGGCAAGCTGTGTGATTTGATTCGTGTACTCTTCTTCTGTTTGCGTCTTGTCTTTCAGCTTTTCTTCCAGTTCCGTTATCTTTGCGCTTGCATCTTTGAGTGATTGATCCTTCGTCTCCGTTGTTGATTCAGCTTTCTGCAAAGCGGACTGAAGTTCAGCCAATTTGGCATTCAACTTCGTAATCTCATCATCCTTGGTTTTGATGCTTTGTTCAGGAGTTGTCTCTTTACCAGTTCCGCTTACAACACTTTTTTCTTTGGGCGCAGGAACAATTGCTCCAATCACCGGAGTGTTATGCAACGCTTTCTGAATACTGCTCTTGATATCATAATCAAAGATCGACAGTAATACGAAAAGCAAGACAGCCGTAAACACAAAGGGGATGACAAACCATATCAGAAACCGCTCCAGCGCACTATAAGATGCACCTTCCATGCTTGTATCGGCCATCTCCTTGTTCCTCCTTTACCTTCCTCAATACGAGAGTCGTTTGAACCGGTTTGTAGCCATTTCATCCAGAGCGTCCTGCTCTTTTTTGGCAACAAAGGATTGAAATTGGCCGAATGCCTTTTCCCTAGCTTTCGACCACACCTTCTCATCGATCATTCTTTCCGATAGATGTTCCTGCTTTTTGAGTACGACACGCTTAGCTTGTTGAACATCCTGATGTTTACGCGCAATTTGCTGATCAACATGGTTCATATAAGATTGGAGCATGAGCATCTTTGAAATAGATACTGAATTGCAAGAGGCTTTCACCATTTCCTGATGCAAGTTCTCTTTTTCTTCAAATAATCCATGTAAATTCGTTTCTTCGTTCCGTAATTGGCCCATTGCCTCAGATAAAATCCATTCCGCCTGTGTTCGTTCATTGTTTTTTAAATCGACAATTTGCTGGAAAGAATAACGAAATTGCATTTAGGACCCTCATCCCTTATAAAATTCGTGAATCAATCGTTCTTGAGCTTCTTCATAGGTCAGTTTTTCACTCGTTTTTTGCTTGATGAAATCCCATATGGCTTCAATATGATCCATGGCAACATCAATATTTGGATTAGAACCTTTTTGGTACGCCCCGATATTGATTAGGTCTTCCGAATCTTTATATATAGAGAGAAGTCGCTTTAAGTGATCAGCAGCTTCCATATGTTCAGAAGGCACGATTTCTTTCATTACACGGCTTACGCTGGACAGAACGTCAATAGCAGGGTAATGACCCTTATTGGCAATGCTGCGGTTTAGAACAATATGACCGTCGAGGATCCCTCGGACCGCATCAGCAATTGGCTCGTTCATATCATCACCGTCTACTAGCACTGTATAAAAGGCAGTAATGGATCCTTTCGGCCCGGTACCAGATCGCTCAAGTAACCGTGGCAGCATCGCAAAAACCGAAGGCGTATAGCCTCGCGTTGCCGGAGGTTCCCCTACAGCAAGGCCAACTTCACGCTGTGCCATTGCAAAGCGAGTGACGGAGTCCATCATCATCATGACATTTAGACCACGATCACGAAAATACTCAGCGATGCTTGTTGCTATCATTGCTCCTTTGATACGTATAAGCGCAGGCTGATCAGATGTTGCAACGATAACGACTGATCTTGCTAGCCCTTCGGGACCTAGATCTCTTTCGATAAAATCCAAGACCTCTCTGCCCCGCTCACCGATAAGTGCAATGACGTTAACATCTGCAGCTGTATTACGGGCAATCATTCCCATCAGCGTACTTTTACCAACACCAGACCCTGCAAAAATACCAACGCGCTGACCTTTGCCAATAGTCAATAATCCATCAATGCATCGAACTCCTACAGATATTGGATTCAACACTCTCGGCCTCGTTAGCGGGTTGCCCGGCGCATTATTCGTAGAATATTGAGCCATTCTTGAAGGCAAGAACGAACCATCCAATGGTTGTCCTAATCCGTCCAGCACTTTACCAAGAAGTTCATGGCCTACTTGAACAGTAAGTGGTTTTCCTGTACCAACAACATCGCAACCAGGTCCAATAGAGTCCAAATCGCCTAGTGGCATCAACACGACTTTATTGCTGCGAAAACCAACGACTTCCGCCTTCAATGGCTTATTGGATTTATGCGGGTAAATATAGCAGAGGTCGCCAATGCTCACATCCGGACCTTCCGACTCAACCGTCAATCCAATCACCTGTGTTACTTTTCCATTAACACGAATAGGGTCGATGGCATGCAAATGTTCTTTGTATTTATCTACTTTTGGTAGCGCGCTGCTCATGATCCTGTACCCTCACTTTGAGTGGCCAACTGTTGCAGAGCTGATTTAATTTCTTTCAGCTGCGTATCGATGCGTGCATCAATACTTCCAAATGAAGAACGAATCACACATCCACGATCTTGCACCGTAGAGTCAGGTATAATTTGCAATTCAGCCTGTGAATCAATAGAAGTTAGCAACTCTTCACGCGCATCCTGAATGTAAGCGAATTGTGAAGGAGATACGCATAAAGCAATGATCCCTTTTTCGCGTCTGCGCGACAGAACGGTTTGAATTAACTCAACAACCCATTCCGGATTTAAGGTTAGCTGTTTGCCAATGATTTTCTCTGCTATGGATGTGCTTAGTTCGATTAGGAATGGCTCAGATTCCTGAATGATCTGCTGTTTAAGTTTGTAGGATTGCTCCAGAATACTTTGTGCTTCCGTTAGCATTTCACTGTATTCCTGTCTAAGCGCTTCTTCAGCTTGAGCAATTCCTTGTTGGTAGCCTTCTTCAAAACCAGCCTGCCTGGATAAAGTGACATGCTCTTCATCTTCTGCACGACGTGTTTGCCACCAAGCATTAATTTCTTCTTGCGTTTGTTCACGGAGCGCTGTGCATTCCTGCATAGCCTGGTGAATCTGCTCATTGGCAAAAGCTTCAGCATCTTGAAGAATTTGATCTTTCAAATTCGTCGCTTCCGTTATTTCCTGCTGTTGTTCGGGAGTTAGCTGATTACCCGCATCAAGATCTCCATTCAAGTGAAATGGCGAGATCGTTTCAACCAATTTCTTATCATCTACAGCATAATAAGCAAATGATTTAATGATATTAGACAATAATATCGTCTCCTCCACCACGTGCAATGATGATTTCACCCGATTCCTCTAGGCGGCGGATTGTAGCAACAATTCTCGTTTGTGCTTCTTCAACGTCACGCAAACGAACAGGACCCATAAATTCCATTTCTTCTTTAAACGTCTCTGCCATCCGTTTGGACATGTTTTTGAATAGAACATCACGCACTTCTTCACTCGCAACTTTGAGCGCAAGTTGTAAATCAGCATTTTCAATATCACGAATAATTCGCTGTATAGAGCGATTATCAATATTAACGATATCTTCGAAGACAAACATCCGTTTCTTGATTTCTTCGGCCAGTTCAGGATCTTGAATTTCCAGAGAATCAAGGATGGTACGCTCCGTCCCCCTATCAACACCATTCAAAATCTGAACGATAGATGCAATGCCTCCAGCATTTGTGTAATCCTGTGTAACAGTAGACGAAAGTTTTTGTTCCAGTACACGCTCTACCTGACTGATCACTTCTGGAGAAGTGCTGTCCATCAAGGCAATACGTTTTGCAACATCGGCTTGTTTTTCTTGCGGCAACGAGGACAAGATGATAGACGCTTGATCCGCTTGCAAATAGGACAAAACTAGCGCAATGGTTTGTGAATTTTCATTTTGAATAAAGTTAAGAATTTGAGCAGGATCCGCTTTTCTGGCAAAGTCAAAAGGTCTCACCTGTAAGGTGGCTGTCAGACGGTTAATGATATCGAGTGCTTTCTGAGAACCAAGCGCTTTCTCCAAGATATCCTTAGCGTAAGCAATACCTCCTTGTGAAATGAATTCTTGGGCAAGACAGATCTGATGAAACTCAGAGAGAATCGCTTCTTTTTCAAAAGAATCTACTTTCCTTACATTTGCAATTTCCAGTGTTAGCTGCTCAATCTCTTCTTCTCGTAAATGTTTAAATATTTGAGCAGACACCTCAGGGCCTAAACTGATCAAAAGAATGGCTGCCTTTTGTCGTCCGGTTAACCCGTTTACAGCAGCTTTGGCCATACAAGTGCACCTCTATTCGTCTACTAACCAAGTCCGAAGCAGATTGACAAAGTCTTCTGGCCGCTTTTTCGCAAGAGTTTCTAACTGCTTACGCACTTGATTGTCATTAGTTACATTTTCAATATCAATCGTTGGAAGTTCCGCTTTATTCGCTGCAATGTTCAGATCTTGTTCCATTAATTGTTGTGCAGCTTTTCTACGTTTTCTAATTGCAAAACCAGCAATCGCACCAATCGCTAGCGCCGCTAGAGCCAATCCAGCATAAGTTAAGTACGTTGTTGTTTTCGAAGCAAATGTATCTGCTGGCCGTGCAAAAGTATGAGCAAGAACTGTAACTTTTTTCTGCAATTCATCGTCAGTATATGTAACCTTATTATCTGCCAGTGCAGTCCTCACAATATTTACCAAAGCGGTTTGCACAGCAGTTTTAGTCTCTGCAGTCAAAGAAGTCGGATCATCTTTAACCGGCGGTTCAATTCCGACATTAATGCTCAAATCTTTCACTACATACGGTGTAGCCACGATGTCATTCGTAATCCGATTCACTTCGTAATTTACAGTCTTCGAGTTTTTCTCGCTGTTCGATTTACCGGAATTTGATGCCCCTGGGTAACCGGGCACATCCGTCGTACCAGTACCAGGAACACCGCCTGTATCTGCACCGTTATTTTGATAAGACTCGGTTGCTTCTTGCAGGGAAATTTCCAGTCCTTTTTGATCCACTTGATTTGGTGCAGAGACGAGCTGTTCTTTACTCTTCTTCTGATCAAAGTTCATGGTAGAGAAAACACTGACATTTACTTTATCGCGACCAAACATCGTTCCTAGCATGTTCATAATATTTTTCTGCAGATCTTTTTGAAACTTATCGTTAATATCGGACTGGCTTGTCACTAAGCTCGAGGAGGACTGGCCACCTGATTTGGAAGAAACTAAGCTTTGCCCATACTGATCTGAGATCGTGATATTCTCAACAGGAAGATTTTTTATACTGTGTGAAACCAAGTTATAGATCGTATCGATTTTGCCTTGATCTAGTGTGTAACCTTGTTTCATTTGAAGAACAACTGATGCTGTTGCTTTCTCTTCCTGCTGTTGCAAGAAAGGTCCATCCTCAGGAAGTGAAATAAGAACCTTCGAACCCGATATGGCTTGATTCGAGTTAATAAGCTGCTGCAACTCACCTTGAATCGCATTTAAGTATTTCACTTTAAACTCGTTATCTGTGATACCAAATGAACTACTGTTGCTAAAAGCACCGAATCCTAGAGAACCATTTTTGTTTAAACCTTGTGACTCTACACCGAGTTTCACATTCGCTACTTCATTTGTAGGTACTTCGATGCTTTTACCATCAGCACTAAGTTTGTATGGAATTTTAGCTGTATCTAGGTAACCTTTGATCGCAGCCGCGTCGCTTGGCTGAAGTTCGGTAAATGCTAAGGAATATTCCGTCTTAGATAAATTAACACTGATAATTGCGGCCGTAAGAATCAAAAGGGCAACCGTTGCGATAAATGTTATTTTTGTTGTTCTACTATATCGATTCCAATACTGTTTTACTTTTTCCCAGTACTGGAGGAGATTCTCGTTCACTCCGTCACCCCATCGAACCAAAGTTTTAGCAGCATTTGGTTAATTACAGCTGCATTCTCATCATTTCTTGGTAAGCTTCAAGGACTTTATTTCTAACTTGCACCGTAAGTTCCAGACCTAACGATGCTTTCTCGGAAGCAATCGTGAGCTGATGAACGTCTGAAAGCTCTCCTTTAATGAAACTTTGATTCAACTGATCAACTTGTTGTTGTTGGGCATTTAAATTCGTCATCGCATCATTCAGAAATGAGCCGAATTGTTTCCCAAGGTCAGCAGCACCTTCACCAGAGTTGTCTTTGGGTTGAACCGAGCTCATAATATTTATTGGACTATAGCTGATTTTGTCAATCATGCTGCAACCTCCCGATTAATTATCTACCGATCTCTAATGCCTTTGTAATCATTGATTTACTTGCATTAAGCGCGGTAACGTTAGCTTCATAAGATCTTGTGGCTGAAATCATATCAACCATCTCTTTAAGCACATCAACATTGGGCATGTAAACAAATCCATTTGCATCTGCATCAGGATGTGTAGGGTTATATACTTGTTTGAGCGGCGACTGATCCTCGAAGATTTTGTTAACTCGTACTCCTTCGCCTGTTCCATCTGCCATAGCCGATTGCAAAGACTGTGCGAAGCTCGGTTGTGATTTTGTTTCAAATGCAACTAACTTTCTCGTGTAGGGTACCCATTTCCCGTCTACAAACTTAGCACGTGTTGTATCCGCATTAGCAATATTTGATGAGACGACATCCATTCTCAAACGTTGCGCAGTCAGTGCTGATGAGCTGATGTCAAATCCGTTAGTAAGCCTCATTTGTTATTACTTCCCCCCTAATACTGTGCGCATTTTTTTAAACTCACTGTTCATTTGCTGAATCATTGTATTGTATTTCAGTTGGTTTTTAGCCATTAAAGACATTTCATAGTCCATATCGACATTGTTCATGTTGTTGTTAATCGCTGTCGATTCATCGGTTTTAATTTCTGAATTCGGTAAATTTGTCGATTTGCCTATAAAGAAATGCTTAGGGTTTGTCCGATAACCTTCTATAGAGGGCGTTGATGAATTCATTTCACCTTGCAATAACTCTTCAAACAATACGTCTGAACGCTTAAAGTAAGGTGTGTCCACATTGGCAACGTTGTTCGCTACCACTTTTTGTCTGAGAGTCGAAGCATCAAGCGAACGCTCCATCAAGTTCCAACTGGGTTTGTCCAACAAAGACATGCACGTTACCCCCTTTCAATAGAGTATTCGACACTATACTTCCACACAGAAAGTATGTATTCCTTCTTATTTCGACATTATTTTCACAAAATAATTAGAAAAAGTTTCCTGTTGTAGAATTTTGTAAGTTTATTACCTTCCTAATCATCTAAGATATTCGCTTAAGTTACAATAAGAAAAAAGCCCTATCTTTTTTAGCAGACAGGGCTTTTCAATCGTGCCAAGCTATAGTTTTGTTTTTATCTGTTCGATGCTTTGTATTAATTGTTCATTTAAGATTCGGATATAAGTGCCCTTCATACCAAGCGAGCGTGTCTCTATAACTCCGGCACTTTCCAGCTTACGAAGTGCATTCACGATAACAGAACGCGTAATTCCAACGCGATCAGCGATTTTACTCGCGACCAAAAGCCCTTCTTTGCCATCCAATTCCTCGAAAATATGCTCTACAGCTTCCATTTCGCTAAAGGATAAAGAGCCTATTGCCACTTGAACGACAGCTTTACTTCTTGCTTCTTCTTCGATCTCTTCCGCTCTTTCTCTCAATATCTCCATAGCGATTACTGTCGAACCATATTCAGCTAATATTAAGTCATCATCAATAAACAGGCTTTCATTACGACTTAAGATTAATGTCCCTAATCGATCACCACCACCGATAATAGGAACCAGCGTCGTGTGTGTATAAGGGAACATGTCTTTCATTTGTTCTGTGTAGTAATAGTACGGGCTGCTTGGTTCAGACGTCGACGTCGTTTCCTCTATCTTCAATAGAAGATTATTGGATTCAGACGGAAATCTGCGTTCCAACAAAATCGCCTGATTCATTTCAGATGAAACAGGATCATTGGTCGTAGCATAACCTAGAATCTTCCCTTTACGACTGACGACATATATATTCGCAATAACAATATCACGAAGAACTTCAGCCATATCCATAAAGCTAACCGCATTCCCTGCTTCCTTTTGCAGCAATCGATTTAGCCTTCTTGTTTTGTTTAATAAACTCATGTAACTGCCTCCTACTTACGTAACCCTGCAATCGCTCATTATAAAATGTATTGACTCAAATCTCTATTCTGAACAATACCGCTCAGCTTTTCGCGCACATATTCCGGATTGATGATGAAAGATTCCAATGTAAGCTCAGGGGCTTCAAAGGAAAGATCCTCAAGCAATTTTTCCAAGATTGTATGCAAGCGACGTGCTCCGATATTTTCCGTATTCTGATTGACCTCGACCGCAATTCGAGCAATTTCATGAATAGCTTCCTCAGCAAATTCAACTGTTATACCTTCTGTTTGCAACAACGCCGTGTACTGTTTCGTCAGCGCATTTTTGGGCTCTTGTAGAATAGAAACAAAGTCTTCAAGCGTTAAATCACTCAGTTCTACCCGAATCGGAAAACGCCCTTGAAGCTCTGGGATCAAATCCGAAGGTTTTGCAATATGGAAAGCTCCAGCACCAATAAATAAAACATAATCGGTTTTCACAGGTCCATATTTGGTTACGACGGTAGAACCTTCTACGATCGGGAGAATATCGCGCTGTACGCCTTCGCGTGAAATATCCGGACCACTTCCGCCGCGGGAGCTGCTTGCTACTTTGTCGATTTCATCAATAAATATGATACCCGACTGCTCAGCGCGGTGAATGGATTCTTGAATAACATCGTCCATGTCAATCAATTTCTGTGCTTCCTCTTGAGTCAGAACTTTTCTTGCTTCCTTCACTGGAAGCTTGCGTTTCTTCATCTTTTTCGGCATCAGGCTACCAAACATTTCCTGCATATTCATGCCGGCTTGCTCGTTTCCTTGCCCTGCTAACATATCCAGCATGGAAGGTGAAGAGTCTTCGACTTCGATCTCTACGATCTCGTTCTCTAATTTACCACTAGTCAATTGTTCGGCGATTTGAGCCCTTTTCGATGAGAGATTTGGATCCGGCGCACTCTCTTCCTGTTCGGGTTGATTTTGGCCCCCAAACAACATTTCAAACGGATTACGCTGTGTTTTGGTGCGCGAAGGACTTGGAGCCAGCAAAGAAACAATTCGCTCATTCGCTAATTTCTCTGCGCGGTCTTTGACTGCTTCCATGCGTTCCGATTTAACCATACGAATAGAGGTTTCAATTAAATCCCTTACCATCGATTCGACGTCACGGCCAACGTAACCTACCTCTGTAAATTTGGTTGCCTCCACTTTAATAAAAGGGGCTCCAACCAATTTTGCCAGTCTGCGTGCAATCTCAGTTTTACCTACACCTGTTGGTCCAATCATCAGAATATTTTTGGGAACAATCTCATCCCGCATGGCTTCATCCACCAGATTTCTCCGATAACGATTCCGCAAAGCAATAGCAACCGATTTCTTCGCTTTCTTCTGACCTACAATGTATCGATCTAATTCCTGTACAATTTGTTTAGGTGTTAGGGAGCTGTTTGCCATTCGGGTACCCTCCTAAAAAAGTGCGTAATCAATTCTGATTTACTCGATTTCTTCGACAATAATATTATGATTCGTGAACACGCAAATTTCAGCAGCTGTTGTAAGAGCAGCATGTGCAATCTCTTTGGCACTTAGCGATGGTGCATGACGATGTAGTGCCCTACCAGCCGCCAATGCGAAACTTCCGCCAGAACCAATCGCCAGAATGCCATCATCCGGTTCAATAATCTCCCCATTGCCTGAGAGAAGCAATAAGCCGGTAGCATCCATAACAATCATCATTGCTTCTAATCGACGTAATACGCGGTCTTGACGCCAATCCTTCGTGAGTTCGACTGCAGCACGTTGTAAATTACCATGATGTTCTTCGAGCTTGCCTTCAAACTTCTCAAAAAGGGTAATCGCATCAGCTACTGATCCTGCAAAACCTGCGATCACTTTCCCTCTATGTAAACGCCTCACCTTTTTGGCACTGCTCTTCATAATCATACTGTTGCCAAATGTAACCTGGCCATCTCCGGCAATTGCACCTTTACCTTGATGACGAATGGCAAAAATAGTTGTCGCATGGAATTGCGCCTGACTGGCATCCATCTCTTCTCACCCCTCTAATGGAATCATACACCGGAAAAACAAATTCTTGACTTGGTTTCGACCTAATAAAAAGAGATAAACCTCTAGCGAGGTCAATTTCACAATTAAGACCGCATCTAGAGGTAAATGTATGAGAAAACGAATGAATAATAATTCAAAACATAATTATAGTAACACAGTGAATAGTGTGATTACAACCTATTCAGTAATTGTTTTCGAAAAATTCTGAATACTCTCAATTGCTCGGTTAGCCAACTTCTCGTACTTTTCTTTTTTGTTCCGAATCCGTTCCGGAAGTTGTGGAAGTAATCCGAAATTGGCATTCATCGGTTGAAAATGTTTAAAGTCAGCTGTCGTAATGTAATGAGCCATGCTGCCTAATGTTGTTTCTTCTGGAAGCACCAAGCATGGTTGCGCCTTTGCCAATCGACCGGCATTAAGCCCGGCGATTAACCCGGACGCAGCAGATTCCACATAACCTTCAACGCCTGTCATTTGTCCTGCAAAAAACAGATTCTCACGACGCTTGTATTGGTACGTCGGTTCAAGAAGCTTCGGCGAATTAATAAATGTGTTACGATGCATCACGCCATAACGGACGAATTCCGCTTCTTCCAAACCAGGAATCAAAGACAGAACTCGTTTTTGCTCGCCCCACTTCAAATGGGTTTGGAATCCAACCAAATTGTACAAGGTTCCCGCGGCATTATCTTGGCGAAGCTGTACGACGGCGTGCGGCAGTTTTCCGGTGTGCGGGTTAATCAATCCAACCGGCTTCATTGGCCCAAATAACACTGTCTGTTTACCACGCTTAGCCATGACCTCTAACGGCATACATCCTTCGAAGTAGATCTCTTTTTCAAATTCCTTAAGCTCTGCTACCTCAGCCGTAATTAAGGCTTCATAGAAAACATTAAATTCCTCTTCCGTCATCGGACAATTGAGGTAAGCTGCCTCGCCTTTGTCGTAACGAGAAGCCAAGTAAACTTTATTCATATCAATGGAATCTTTCTCTACAATCGGTGCTGCCGCATCGTAGAAGTACAAGTATTCCTCACCCATTAGTTCCTTCAGTTGGGCAGATAAATCTGGGGAAGTTAACGGACCAGAGGCTACTACAGTGATGCCTTCCGGCAAAACCTGCACTTCCTCGTTGATAACTTCAATGAGCGGATGGTTCCGTAACGTTTGGGTAACGGCTTGGGAGAACCCATCACGGTCAACGGCTAAGGCTCCACCTGCCGGTACCGCGTGCTTGTCGGCGCAGGAGAGAATCAAGGAGTCCATTCGTCTCATCTCTTCTTTCAGTACGCCAACTGCATTCGTTAAGCCATTGGATCTAAGGGAGTTGCTGCACACCAGTTCAGCGAATTGATCTGTAATGTGAGCTGGTGTTTTACGGACATTACGCATTTCGTATAAAGTAACAGGCACACCTTGACGTGCAATCTGCCAAGCTGCTTCACTTCCAGCGAGTCCTGCACCGATGACTGTTACTCTTGGGTATTCTGGCAAAATCGGACACCTCTAATCTTTCATATCTTCGTTCTGATCTTCATTTACTTCTTCTTTATGGTCGCAATTCGTACATTGAATACTAAGGCCGTTCTTGCTTCTTTTCTCGATCATCATTGAGCTGCAAACCGGACAAGGCTTGTTAACCGGCTTATCCCATGAGACAAAATCACATGTTGGATATTGATCACAGCCATAGAATACTCTGCCCTTCTTACTTCTGCGCTCTACTATCTTGCCTGCGTGGCAGCTTGGGCATGTGACACCGATATCTTTGATGATCGGCTTCGTATTCCGGCATTCCGGGAATCCGGAACAAGCCAGGAATTTGCCGAAGCGTCCCATTTTATAGACAAGGTGTCTGCCGCATTTCTCGCAAATCTCATCAGACACTTCATCCTGAATCTCAATTTCCTTCATTTCTTCTTCAGCAAATTCAAGCCGTTTCTCAAAGGAAGTATAGAAAGTATCCAGGACTCTTACCCAATCCTCTTTGCCTTCTTCTACAAAATCAAGTTCCTCTTCCATATGCGCTGTGAACTCAATATCGAGAATTTCAGGAAAGAACTCTTGCATCAATTGGATAACTAGTTCGCCTAACTCGGTAGGAACGAATTTTTTCTCTTCGATCGCAACGTAACCGCGCTTCTGAATCGTCTCAAGCGTCGGTGCGTACGTACTTGGTCGACCAATGCCCATTTCCTCTAGGGCTCTCACTAAACGGGCTTCCGTATACCGTGGAGGCGGTTGAGTAAAGTGTTGTTTGGGGTCAATGCTTTGTTTCTCCAAAACATCGCCTTTCGATAATGGCGGAAGCAATTTATCCTCTTCCGTCGTCCCATCATCATTGCTTTCAACATAAACCTTCATAAAACCTGCAAACTTCATTTTGGAGCCGTTCGCCCGGAATACCGTGTCACCTGCGGTCAAATCGATGGTCATCGTATCCAAGATGGCGGATGACATTTGACTGGCAACAAAACGATCCCATACGAGTTTGTATAGACGATATTGATCTCTGCTTAGGAATTCTTTCAATTGTTCAGGTTCGCGGAGCACTGAGGTAGGCCTGATTCCTTCATGCGCGTCTTGTGCATTTGCATTTTTTTTCGTGTAAACACGCGGTGTTTCCGGATAAAACGCTGCACCATATTTGGTTAAAATAAACTCTCTGGCTTCTTCTTGGGCGACAGGTGAAATCCTTGTTGAATCCGTACGCATGTACGTGATTAAACCGACTGTACCTTCTTTCCCCAAGTCTATTCCTTCATATAATTGCTGCGCGACAGACATCGTCTTAGACGCCCGGAAGTTTAATTTACGTGCCGCTTCTTGCTGCATGGAGCTTGTAATGAAAGGTGGAGACGGGTTACGCCCGCGCTCTTTCTCTTTCACTTCTTTCACGGTAAACTTCCCGTTGCCCATTGCGGCCAGAATTTCGTTAACATCCTCTTGCGAATGCAGTTCCTTTTTCTCGCCGTTTATGCTGTGGTACTTCGCTTCGAATCCTGTTTTTCCCGCATCCAACAGCGCTGTAATGGACCAGTACTCTTCAGGCTCGAAGGCTTTGATCTCATTCTCTCGATCTTGAATCAGTTTAACCGCTACGGACTGTACTCGGCCTGCCGATAAACCTTTCTTCACTTTTTTCCAAAGTAAAGGGCTTATTTTATAACCTACAAGTCGATCCAATATTCGTCTGGCCTGTTGAGCATTAACAAGATCCTGATTGATGCGGCGAGGCGTTTTGAAAGCATCCTTCACAGCATCCTTCGTAATCTCATTAAATACAACTCGGCAAAGCTCATCTGAACCAACATCCAAATAATGCGCTAAATGCCAGGCAATCGCTTCACCCTCACGATCCGGGTCAGCCGCCAGATATATTTTTTTCACTTTTTTACTAGCATCTTTTAATTCTTTTAATATAGAACCTTTACCACGGATAGTTATGTATTTAGGCTCAAAGTTACGATCTACTTCTACGCCAATTTGGCTTTTCGGAAGGTCGCGAATATGACCCATCGAGGCTTTTACGATAAATTTGCTGCCTAAATACTTGCCGATGGTTTTGGCTTTAGCTGGTGACTCAACAATGACTAATGAATCTGCCATGATCGTCCTTCCTCCCCTCTTAATTTCAAGGTTAAGTCTATTGGCGAGAAGAAAAACTTCTTGAATAGCCTATGCTTGGATGTAGGTAGAACCTGGAAGCTGTTTAATCGCCTTTTTCAATAGTAAAGATAACAGAACTGCATGCAAATGTCCAAACGTAAATTGTCCGTCCTCCATTAGGGCATCAATTGAAATGGGTTCATTCGACAACTTACGGAATATTTCGCCTTCCTCTTCCGAAAGTGAAAATAATGTCAACGGCTTATTTAGAGCACGTTTTTCATCTGAACTTATCATATAGTTGTAATCGTCTACAATCTCTTCCACACGTGTAACTAACTTAGCGCCATCCTTTAAAAGCCTATGAACACCGCTGCTTACACGCGAATGAATGGGTCCCGGAATAGCGAACACATCCCGCGACTCGTCGAGAGCAAACTCTACCGTTATCAACGATCCGCTGTCCTCAGCTGCTTCAACAACCGTAACGCCAAGCGACAATCCCGCAATAATGCGGTTTCGCTGCGGAAACATACCAGGCTTCATCCCTGTACCAATAGGGTATTCAGAAATGATAACTCCTTCTTGCTCAATATTTCGAAATAGTAAAGCATTCTCACGCGGATAGATCTGATTGATAGCGCAACCAAGAACTGCTACCGTCTTTGACTTTCCTTGTAAGGCGCCGATATGCGCTTTACTGTCAATTCCTCTAGCCAGCCCGCTCACAATACCGAATCCAGCACGTGAAAGTGCCGCTGCCCATTCCTCTGCAATCTTTTTCCCATACAGCGTGGGTGTACGGGTACCAACCATTCCCAAGAGTCGTCCATTCAGTATGGCTGATTTACCTTTCACATATAAAACCCAAGGGGGCTGCGCAATTTCTTTCAATATCTGAGGGTACTCCTCATCCAGTATCGTTAGGATCTGAATGGATTGCTTCATATATAATTGAAGTCTTTCCTCAATGAAGGCATGAGTAAATCGGGAGGAAATTCGCTCAGCTACAGAAGCACGAATACCTTGAGCCGAGATTTCCGCTGCGGAGAGCTCAAACAAAACTTGCAGGTCTGGAAACCGGTTAACGAGCTGAAGCATGGTTTTCCAGCCGACCCCTTCAAGTTCATGAAGGCCAAATAAAATGATTCGATTATCCATTAGTATATACACTCCTTACTCGAATGACAAATCTTTGCAAAGCTAGAAAAACAAAAAACCTTCCAAATCCCTGTTTAAGGGAGATGGAAGGTTGCTTACCTTCAAAAAAACGAGGCTATTTTTTTGTGATAACTTTGTCAAGCATTCCTTTTTCTTCAAGCACGCTAACTAGCGTTGAACCCATTTCAGATGGCGTAGCCGCTACGCGGATTCCGCATCTTTCCATTGTTGCAACTTTCTCAGCTGCCGTACCTTTACCGCCGGAAATAATCGCACCGGCATGGCCCATACGTTTTCCTGGAGGCGCAGTTTTACCACCGATGAAACCGACTACCGGTTTCGTCATGTTGGCAGCAACCCACTCAGCCGCTTCTTCTTCTGCTGTTCCACCGATCTCACCGATCATGATAACAGCATAAGTGTCAGGATCTTCATTGAAACGTTTGAGGATATCGATAAACTCGGAACCTTTAACAGGGTCTCCACCGATACCAACAGCGGAAGATTGTCCAATACCGCGAGTTGTCAATTGGTGAACCGCTTCGTAAGTTAGTGTTCCGGAACGGGAAACAACACCTACGTGACCTGGCGTGTGGATATAACCAGGCATGATACCGATTTTGCACTCGCCTGGCGTGATAACGCCTGGGCAGTTTGGTCCAATTAGAACGGTTCTCTTGCCTTCCATGTAACGTTTCACGTTAACCATGTCAAGAACAGGAATACCTTCTGTGATACAGATAACGAGATCAAGATCAGCGTCAACCGCTTCGATAATGGATTCTGCTGCAAAAGCAGGTGGTACATAAATAACGGATGCTGTTGCACCAGTTGCATTTTTAGCTTCGATTACTGTGTTAAAAACCGGAAGTTGAACAAGCTCACCGTTTTCCAGTGTGATGTCTACTTTTGTTCCGCCTTTACCTGGGGTTACGCCACCAACCATTTGTGTGCCGTATTCAAGACCGCCTTTGGTATGAAACAAACCCGTAGCGCCGGTAATCCCTTGAGTAATGACTTTTGTATGTTTATTGACCAAAATACTCATGATCTTTTGTTCACATCCCCTATATTATTTAAAACCGCACGGGTTTAATTTATTTCACAAGTGCAACGATTTTTTGAGCGCCGTCTGCCATGGAGTCAGCGGCAACAATGTTCAGGCCGGATTCGTTAAGAATCTTTTTACCAAGTTCCACGTTTGTTCCTTCAAGACGAACAACAAGCGGACGGGAAAGACCAAGTTCTCTAGCAGCAGCAACAACGCCGTCAGCGATTACGTCACAACGCATGATACCGCCGAAGATGTTAACGAAAATCCCTTTAACTTGCTCATCGGACAAGATGATTTTGAATGCTTCTGTAACTTTCTCTTTCGTAGCACCGCCCCCTACGTCAAGGAAGTTAGCAGGGTCTCCGCCGTAGTGCTTGATGATGTCCATAGTAGCCATCGCAAGTCCTGCGCCGTTAACCATACAACCGATATTACCGTCAAGAGCAATGTAGCTCAAATCATATTTGGAAGCTTGAATTTCTTTCGCATCTTCCTCTTCAAGGTCACGAAGATCAACGATATCTTTGTGACGGAAAAGAGCGTTAGAATCGAAGTTCAATTTAGCGTCAAGAGCCATAACGTCGCCGGAACCCGTAACAACCAATGGGTTGATTTCAGCGATGGAGCAATCTTTTTCTACGAACGCTTTGTAAAGCGCAAGCATGAATTTAACTGCTTTGTTAACCAGTTCGTTAGGAATGTTGATGGAGTATGCAAGTCTACGAGCTTGGAAAGCTTGAAGACCGATCGCAGGATCTACAACTTCTTTGAAAATTTTCTCAGGAGAATGCTCAGCAACCTCCTCAATTTCCGTTCCGCCTTCTTCAGAAGCCATCAAAACGACGCTACCTGTCGCACGGTCAACAACAACACCAACATAATATTCTTTTTTAATGTCACAACCTTCTTCGATCAAAAGGCGTTTAACTTCTTTACCTTCAGGACCTGTTTGGTGAGTGACAAGCACTTTGCCAAGAATTTCGCTAGCATATGTACGAACTTCGTCGAGGTTTTTAGCTACCTTAACGCCGCCTGCTTTACCGCGACCTCCGGCATGAATTTGCGCCTTAACTACGACGACGGATGTTCCGAGTTCTTTTGCAGCTGCAACAGCTTCATCTACGGTGAAAGCAACTTTCCCGTTAGGAACGCTGACTCCGTACTGTCTCAGGACTTCTTTGCCTTGGTACTCATGGATATTCATTTCCTAAAATCCTCCTATCAGTATGGACTTTCTATACGTGCTATACAGGGGAAAAAGTGTAATTTCCTATGTTTGTTGTGCACGAAATAAATCTTGCTGCCGGAATTAGTATCACACTTCTTCACAAGCCCTAACCATTGTATCACTAATTTTCGACAGTTTCCTTATTTTTTTCGTTAATCCATTCAAATTTTCCTTTCACTCTGAAAAACTTTAGCTATCACTTGCGACCATCAAGCGCCCACATCTGTGTTTAAATGACAAAAATGTTCATAAAAAAGACGTATTTCTCAAAACTTGAAAAATACGTCTACCTCTTTATTTGTCAATAATGGGGCGTTATCGGAGTATTCATTCGCGGTTCGCGCTCCGCTTGTTTGATAAATCTCATCTCATTACCGGTAAAGCTGCAAACAAGACATTGAATCATCGGTTCTTCCTCAGGAATCGCATCAGGATCATTGAATTCCGTTATGTTACCGGATAGAGCATCTTTCAGAAACGGCTGCGCATAGCTGGTAATTACACTGAATTTAATACGATTAGAACGGCAGTTTGGACAAAAATATGGCTTCTCCTGCATATCATCACCTCATCTTCCAGTATGTGCATATAGACATTATTTAAAACGCTTTAAAAGCATTTATGGATTGCGTAATTTTTCCATTTTATATACAATAGAGGAAATTAAACGGATCAATAAGGAAGCACCTTTTATCCTCATGAACAGTAGTTAACCTGCTGCTCTACTAAGGAGAGGAAGGTGTTTATTGTATGTACGGCAAAGTTTGGAGTGCTTGTTTGCAAGGGATTGAAGGAAAAACAATCGAGGTAGAGGTTGATATCTCCAGTGGGTTACCTCAGATGAACTTAGTGGGACTTCCGGATTCCGCCATCCGTGAATCTGTGGAAAGAGTTCGTACGTCTATCAAAAATTGCGGATTCACGTTCCCGATGGATCGAATCACGGTGAATCTAGCGCCAGCAGACTTGCGCAAAGAGGGCTCCTCTTTCGATTTGGCTATTGCAGTTGCTATTTTACTAACGACAGGTCAGGTCAGCAGTGAATTTTTACACAAGACCTTATTTTTAGGCGAATTAGCCTTGGATGGCTCACTCCGGCCTGTTCCGGGCGTGTTATCCATGACGCATGCAGCAAAAAAGCTAGGCATCAACCGAGTCTGCGTCCCTCTCTCCAATGCTTCTGAAGCTGCACTAATTGACGGCATGGATGTTTGTGGAATAATAAATCTCTCAGATTTTAGAAATTGGAATCGGCAATCTCATCAAGAGTATTTATTTAATAGTAATACGAGCATTCAGAATGGATTTTCGAGAATTTCCTCAATAACCCATCATGATGTCGAAGATTACGCCGATGTCAACGGGCAGCACCAAGTCAAACGAGCAATGATGATAGCTGCTGCAGGCATGCATAATATCCTATTAATCGGCCCTCCTGGAACCGGAAAAACGATGTTGGTAAAGCGCATGCCTTCCATTTTACCCCCCATGTCGGATCATGAAGCACTGGAAGTCACCAAAATTTACAGCGCCTCAGGCAAGCTCATAGATCGCTCCTCGCTAATGCGCAGTCGATCATTTCGAGCTCCACACCACACCATATCGGCCGCAGGGCTGGTTGGAGGTGGAACGATACCGAAACCAGGCGAAGTCAGTTTAGCTCACCGTGGAATTCTGTTTCTGGACGAGCTGCCGGAGTTTACACGAAATGCACTGGAAGTTCTTAGACAACCACTGGAAGAGCGCTCTGTTACAATAGCTAGAGCACGAGCCGTGTATACATTTCCTTCGCAATTTATATTAGCTGCTGCTATGAATCCTTGCCCCTGCGGTTATTACGGAGCAGAAAATGAAGCAAATGCCTGTATTTGCTCGCACGCAAAAATCTTTCAATACCGTTCCAAAATATCCGGCCCTCTCCTGGATCGCATCGATCTCCATGTGGAGGTGCCTAAACCGAGTTATGCTCAGCTGAAGGAGCACACAATCAATAATCCTTTATCATCCACGGAAATGTTGGCGAGAGTATTAATTGCCCACCAGCGACAGCAAGAGCGCTATGCAGGCACTGGCATTCAGCATAATAATGAATTAAGCGGAACTCGGATGAGACAAATTTGCCATCTGACAGCTGAGGGAGAGCAGCTGCTGAGCGCATCCTTTGAGGCTCTTGGACTAAGCGCTAGAGCCCATGACCGCATTCTTCGCTTAGCTTTAACGATTGCAGACTTAGAGGAGAGTGATCGTATTCTGTCCCATCACTTGGCTGAGGCCATTCAATACCGGAATCTCGATAAGCAGCAAAAAGAGCAAGAAGGATGACACAAATAAGAGCCTTTTGAGCCCGTTCGTCTTATCTGCGAATCAGGCTCAAAAGGCTCCTTGAATATGTTCAATTTGAGTCGTTGCTCCGTCCAAGGATATTTCGACGGCAATGACATCAAAGCGAACGGAATTCTCATATTTTTGGAAGCGGTGCAAGTAAAATTGCGCCGTTTCTTTCACTTTCATTTGCTTACGGGTATCAACGGATTCTTTGGCAGTTCCAAAGCGGCCGGTAGAACGTCGTGTTCTGACCTCAATAAACACAATCGTACCTGCTTGCTCTGCAATGATATCCAATTCTCCCGTACGACAGCGCCAGTTCCGCTCCAGGATCCGATAATCCTTGCTGCTCAAAAATGCCTCCGCCGCATCTTCGCCAAGCTTGCCAAGCTGCTTCCTGTTATCTTTCCCTTGTTCCTTCATTATCTGTCCCTCTGGGTTCGCATTCGGTTATCCGATCGATAGATAAAGCTTAGCACTTCAGCCACCAACTGATAGAGCTCAGGAGGAATTTCCTGATCCAGGTCCAGCTTGGATAATACTTCAACTAATGAGGAATCTTCTTGAACAGGAATACCGTTATCCTTGGCTTTTTGTAAGATAGCTTCCGCCACATGACCTTTACCTTTGGCAATCAGGGTTGGAGCCTTCTGCGCTTCAGGGGAGTAGCGAAGCGCTACGGCTTTCTTGATCGGCGTAGGTTCTGGTGTTCCCGCTGGATTCTTTTGCCTGGTCATGCCCGAAAATCCACCCCCTTGTACGTTTTGGGGAGGTAGAGCGAGCGAAGGTCTGCTCGACCATCTGTAACACCCTTCACTTTCCCCTCATCCTCGTTGCTTGCAGGCTGTGGATAGGGGGAACATTTCAACGAAATGAACTGATACCCCGCTTTGTTCATCGCCGATGTTATTTCTTCCTTGGACTCCTCCATCATAGGAGCTAAGGCTGGATGATCATTATGGATCGTCAATGAGACGATCTTATTAACAACTTGTACGTCCACTAAGGTATTCCCCATGACTTTCATTTGTAGATCGAATAACAAGCGACAGTTGCTTGCATCTACTTCACCGCGTTTGCCTTTGCGGGATTGAATATGAACGGCTGCAGATTGCTGACCTGTTCCATCCATAAATGGAACAAATAAGGTCATATGCGCAAACATGGCGGTTTTGTCACCAGTCAACATCAGTTGTTGACCCGTGATTTGCCCGACTGCTTGCTGCGCCGCCTCTCTGAGCGGCGCTGGCGTATCATCCGAAGCCGTGAGCTGCAATAGCAAGCTCTTCAGTGTCTCAGCAGCTGCAGGCTTGGCCGTATCGTCCTGCTGAGAAGTCATGGCGATCAGGTTTGGCAGCTGATCGTCCTTAGGGAGCCGGCCGCGCTGCATGACCTCTCCGCGCTCCTCCAGCTTCGCTGCCAGATGAGCCTCATGCTCCACGCCGACGGCTTTGAGCATCCTGCTGATCCAGTTAGGCTCTGGATCAGCCTCGGGCTCCGGAGGCGCACTGCTGCGCGCCTCTTGCGATTCCGCCGCCTTCTGCTTCGCAGGCGGCTCTTGCACAGGCGAACCCGCCACCGGCGGTTCGCCTTCAGGCGCAGGCACAGCGCTTCGCGCCTGTGCCTCCTGCATGGCCGCCCTCGCGGTGCGGGCGGCCTGCGGTTCCGCCGCCGGCTGCGCCGTTGCGGCGGGCGGGGCTGTTACGGCAGCGGCCGCAGGCGCGCTGCCGACACGCGGCGGCGGCTCTGCGGGAGCCGCCGTGCCGCTGGCGCCAGCCTGCGCAGCAGCTGGCGGAGCCGCGGCCGCGGCCGGTGCCTCCGGCGGCCGCGCGGGCCACGCAGCTGCGGCGGAAGCCCGCAGCTCTCTAAGCAGCGCGACGACCTGCTTCGCAGTGTCAGCTGCGGGATGCTCCGGCTCCTGCTCAAGCAATTTCGCAGCCTGCTGCTCCACCTGCTCCAGCACCCTCCCTACTGGAGGGCCAGAAGTAACCTGTCTTAAGGCCCCAACTGTTTCTTGTGTAAGGGGCAAACCCTTTTTGTGGGCTAGTACAGCAGCTTGCGCCCATTCTTCCTTATTCACACCCTCAGGTAGGTTACTCATCAAAGTTTCAAAAGCTTTTACCGTTTCCTTGGATACAGGAACGCCTTCCTGCTGCATCAGCTGAACCATTTGCCGATTGCCTGCCGTATCCTTAACCGAGAAGGCTTTAAGGAGATCACCGAGAGAATCTTCTGTAATCTGTACATCCGATGCTGTCAACGGCTTCATCATAATTTGTCCGCCGCTTGATTCCGGTTGAACCTGCAGGTAAGTCACATCTCCTTGCTTAAGAGGAGTTTCCAGTTTGGCTCTGACTTGTACGCCACCTATATTAAGTAATGCTTCTTGATCGCTAAGCAGTTGAAGAACGACACCTTTCACTACTTGTCCTACTTTTAGTTCAAGCACCTTGCTATCCGAAGCGGTTAAATCACCCACCAAGCTGCGAATTAATCCACTTATGTTCATCCCGTTCACCTCAAGTCTTTCTATTGCTTATCTATATTATCGGCTGCTTCTCGCCATTTCTGAATAAGATGAAGTCAGATAAAGTCCAGTTCAAATTGTTCAGACTGCGGCTGCGTTTCTTTCTCTTCCAGCTGCGCCATCACTTTGCGTATAAATAATTTACGGTGGAGCGCCGTCGGACCATAGCGCAATAGCATCTCTCTATGGTGCTTTGTAGCATAACCCTTATGTACCGCGAGTCCGTATTCGGGATATTGTTCATCCCAATCAGCGCACATTCGATCTCTCGTCACCTTGGCGATAATCGATGCTGCTGCAATGGATTGACTTAATGCATCTCCATGTATAATAGCCGTTTGTGGAATTTCCAAATCTACCTTCTCTGCGTCCACAAGTAGATAATCTGGAACTTGGCTTAACTGCTCGACAGCCTGCTTCATGGCTAATCTAGCTGCTTGTTTAATATTCATCGCTTCTATTTTATCTACATCAACAATGCCAACTCCTACAGCTAGAGCTTCACTCATAATTTGTTCATAGAGGGCATCCCGTTTTTTCTCGGAGAGTTTCTTGGAGTCATTTACCCCTTCCAACACATACCCTTGTGGAAGAATGACAGCTGCCGCAACGACATCTCCGAATAAACATCCTCTTCCTACCTCATCAATCCCGGCAACAAGGCTGAATCCTTGCTCCCATACTTCTTTTTCATACTCCAGCAATGGCTTTCGCCCCTTTCCATCTCATCATTATAAGGGATTGCCGCTTCGCCAAGCTATACCCATTTTTTTCAACAAAAAAGCCACTTCCGACCCGCCTTAACAGCTCGGTCCGAAAGTGGCTACTTATGTTTCCTGTATTACTGAGGCTTTTCCAAGGAGATACGCCCCATTTTACCTGCTCGAAGATCACGGATGATAATTAAGGAAGCTTTATCCAAATCCACTTTACCACCGCTCACAATGGCTCCGCGCTTCCGACCGATTGCCTCCATCACCTTAACCACTTCGTGCACATTCTCCATATCCTCCGGAAGGTCGGTTACTCCGAATCGCTCTTGAAGAGCTGCACCATAATGTTCAACCATATAGCGAACAACAAAAAGCGCAATTTCATCTAAGTGCAGCAATTCTTCTTTAATCGCACCAGTCGCTGCAAGACGCTGACCAACCAATTGATCCTCGAATTTCGGCCATAAAATACCCGGCGTATCCAGCAAGTCCATTTCCGTTCCGACTTTAATCCACTGTTGCCCTTTGGTAACACCCGGTTTATCGCCGGTTGCTGCGATTTTTTTACCCGCCAACTGATTGATAAGCGTTGATTTCCCAACGTTCGGAATGCCGACAATGAGCGCCCTTACAGCACGAGGATTAATCCCTTTGCTAAGTTGACGTTCAATCTTATGTGCCCACAGCTGTTTCACACGGGGTAAAATTTCTTTGGTCGCCGTTCCAGTGGCTGCATCAATTGGCAAAGCAGGCAGTCCTTGTTCTGCAAAATATTTCACCCACTGCGCTGTCACCTGGGGATCCGCCAAATCGTTTTTATTCAAAAGGACCAAACGGGGTTTGCCCTTCAAAATTTCATCCACCATCGGGTTCCGGCTGGAGAGCGGTACGCGGGCATCCAAGAGCTCAATGACGACATCAATCAGCTTTAGCTTATCTTCAATCTGCCTTCGAGCTTTGGTCATGTGACCGGGAAACCATTGAATGGTCATTCTATTTCACCTCAAAAATGTATAAAACTAATTTTGTTCAGCGGCCAGAAAATAACTTCCGCACGTCCAACGATTTTTTCGAATGGAACGAAGCCCACACTTTTAGCACGGCTATCTTTCGAGTTCGGACGATTATCCCCCATTGCAAACAGCTCCCCATCCGGCACTTTTGTTTCCGGGAAATCTGACAATGTGTTATAAGCATGTCCTTCTTTATTTGCTTGTTCGATAGCTTCCTTAATGAATGGCTGATCGATTTCTTGGCCATTAATAAACACTTTATCGCCTGTTACTTTAACGGTTTCGCCTGGGAGTGCAATTACACGCTTAATGTAATCTTTCCCCTCCGGCGCATGGAAAACGATCACTTCTCCCCGTTTCGGTGCGCGAATATCATAGACAATTTTATTGACAATGAGTCGCTCGCCGGTAGAAAAATTCGGACGCATGGAATCACCATCGACGATGAAAGGTGAGAACAGGAACCAGCGAATAATAATAACGAGCACTCCCGCGATTACCAATGCTTTAATCCATTCCCAAGTTTCGCTTTTTGCTGTTTTTACAGGTTTTGCTGCTACAGCTTCCGCAGTCGTAACTGAGCTTACTCTAGGCTGATCTTGCTCATTCTGTTCCATCACTGATTGCCTCTTTTCCAGTTTTGGTTTTATGTATATAGTTTGCCCTGTAAAAATGAAAAGGAGACTTGCCTAAACAAGCCCCCCGTTTTCTTATCGAATTTCTTTGATTCTTGCTGCTTTACCACGAAGACCACGCAGATAATAAAGTTTCGCACGACGAACTTTACCACGGCGAGCCACTTCAATCTTCTCAATCTTCGGAGAATGGAATGGGAAAGTTCTTTCCACACCCACACCGTAAGAAATTTTACGAACTGTAAACGTTTCGCTGATTCCACCGCCGTGGCGTTTAATAACAACACCTTCGAACAGCTGAATACGCTCACGTGTACCCTCGATAACTTTTACGTGTACTTTAAGTGTGTCTCCTGGACGGAAATTAGGAATATCCGTACGGAGTTGCTCTTTCGTAATCTCTTGAATAAGATTCATAGTTGACTCCCTCCTTCCACACAGGTGTTCATTCCGCTTATCTACATAGTATGTCTTAGCTGTTATGCGTAGAGGACCACCAGACTCGAACTGTTGAAAAATTCACAACAGAATATATATTATCATAGACAGAAAAGAAATTCAATAGAGAAGTTTTTGGGGGCTACTTCATTTGTTTTTCTCTTTCCATTCCATGATCCAAACCTTTTCTTCTTTCGTCAGCTCTCTACCTTCAAGCAAATCAGGACGGCGCTCAAGAGTGCGAAGGATGGATTCCTTACGGCGCCAACGCTTTACGTTCTCATGATGTCCTGATAAAAGCATTTCGGGTACTTCCCACTCTCTGAACTTCGCCGGCCTTGTATAGTGCGGGTACTCCAGCAGGCCTGTGGAGAACGAATCGGTCACCGCTGACATCTCATTGCCCAGCACACCAGGCAACAGCCTCACTACGCTGTCTATAACGACCATAGCAGGCAATTCTCCGCCAGTTAATACATAATCACCTATGGACAGCTCATCGGTCACCAGATACTGCCTAATGCGTTCATCGTAGCCCTCATAGTGACCGCAAATAAATACAAGATGCTCTTCGCTTGAGAGCTCTTCAGCAATTTTCTGCGAAAACGGCTTACCCTGCGGACACATGAGAATAACGCGCGGCTGAGCAGGTACTTCCTCTGCCTCTTGATGTTTGGGCAAGGCTTCAACTGCGGCAAAGATCGGCTCTGGCTTTAGGACCATTCCACCGCCGCCACCGTAGGGATAATCATCTACCGTATTGTGTTTGTTATTGGAGTACTCACGAAAATTCACGGTATTTAGACTAACAATTCCCTTGTCACGAGCTTTCCCCAAAATGCTCGACGAAAATACCCCGTCAAACATTTCCGGAAACAAGGTCAAAACATCGATTCTCATTCCATTAGTCCTTCCATCAAATGAATCCGGATTGTTTTGGCAGCAACATCCACATCCAGGATCACATCATCGATCACAGGAAGCAGCAGCTGTTTGCCTTTTGGCAAGTCCACAACCCAAACGTCATTTGCGCCAGGCGTCAACACCTCAGAAACTAGCCCTAATTCTTGGCCTTCTTCCGTTATGACTTTACAGCCAATAATTTCGTGGTAATAGTATTCTCCCTCTTCCAAGGGCAGTTGATTCTTAGCTTCGATTTTTAGCAATGAACCTTTGAATTTCTCAACCTCATTAATATTGCTGAACTGCGCAAATTGGACGATAAAAACATTTTTATGTAAGCGGGAGGTTTGAACCGTCACCGGCGTTTGCTTATTTTGAGGGTCAACAATAATCAATTCATTTCCTTTGTCAAAGCGTTCTGGAAAATCCGTTTCCGGCACTATTTTCAATTCCCCACGAATCCCGTGGGTATTTGCGATTTTACCAACAGTTATGAGTTTCTCGGTCATTTGCGCTTGCCCAACCTCCACTATAATTTACCTTCAAGACCATATAAGAAAAAGGTTAGGAACTGAATCCTAACCTGGTTTCTTATGAAACGATTTCAACGGCTACCCGCTTCGTTTCTTTCACTGCTGCTGACGTGACGACTGTGCGGAGCGATTTCGCAATCTTGCCCTGCTTCCCGATCACTTTACCGACATCGTCGGGGTGAACAGACAGCCTGTACTCAATTTTGTCATCCTTCTCCACGACAGCGACTCGTACTTCTTCCGGATGATCTACAAGAGCCTTAGCAATAACGGTGATAAGATCCTTCATGAACCCACCCTCCGAAAGTTAACAGATTACTTCTGTAATTTCAGCTCGTGAAACTTAGTCATCAAACCTGCTTTGGAGAACAGGCTGCGAACTGTATCGGACGGTTGAGCGCCAGTTTGAAGCCATTTCAGCGCTTTTTCCTCATCAAGGTTTACAGCTGCTGGTTCTGCAATCGGGTTATAAGTTCCGATTTCTTCGATAAAACGACCATCACGCGGGGAACGGGAATCCGAAACCACCACACGGTAGAAAGGAGCTTTATGAGCGCCTACACGTTTAAGACGAATACGTACTGCCATGAAAAATCACCTCCTACTTAGAATAAAAAACATTATTTAAAAGGGAAATTTAAATCCCTTGCCTAACTTCTTCATGCCTTTGGCGCCCTTCGGCCCCATCATGCCTGAAAATTGCTTCATCATTTTGCGCATATCATCGAACTGCTTAATGAAACGGTTGACCTCTTGTACCGAGTTCCCGCTTCCTAGTGCAATCCGCTTGCGTCGGTTTGCATTTAGCAGTTCAGGCTTGCGTTTCTCTTCCTTGGTCATCGACTTCACAATCGCTTCAACACGCGCCATCTGTTTGTCGTCGACTTTCATATCTTTCATGCCTTTGATCTTGTTCGCGCCTGGCAGCATCTCCAGGATCTGATCAAGCGGCCCCATCTTCTTCACTTGCTCCATTTGATCAAGGAAATCCTCGAAAGTGAATTCGGCGTTGCGCATTTTGCGCTCCATTTCTTTCGCCTTGTCCATATCGATACCAGCTTGCGCTTTCTCAATCAAAGTAAGCATATCGCCCATGCCAAGAATTCTTGACGCCATACGATCCGGGAAAAATGGTTCTAACGCGTCCATCTTTTCGCCGCTTGCTACGAATTTAATCGGGCAACCTGTAACCGCCTTGACAGATAAAGCTGCGCCACCGCGGGTATCGCCATCCAACTTGGTAAGTACGACACCTGTCAGTTCCAACTGCTGATGGAAACTCTCCGCGACATTAACAGCATCCTGACCCGTCATCGCATCAACAACTAGCAAGATTTCATCAGGATCAACGACGGAACGAACATTTTTCAGCTCATCCATCAAGTGCTCATCAATATGCAGACGACCCGCAGTATCAATGATCACATAATCATTGCCATTATCTTTGGCGTGTTGCAGACCAGCTTTTGCAATTTCAACAGGATTTACTTGATCTCCTAGTGAAAATACAGGAACTTTTAACTGATCGCCGAGTACTTCCAACTGCTTGATTGCCGCAGGACGATAAATGTCACACGCAACCAACAGCGGTCTATGGTTCTGCTTAAGGAGCATCTTAGCCAGTTTACCTGACGTCGTTGTTTTACCTGCCCCTTGCAAGCCTGCCATCATAATGACAGTCGGCGGTCGATTGGATCGAGCCAGCTTGCTTTGTGTGCCACCCATCAATGCCGTGAGCTCTTTGTTAACAATATCGATAACGACCATGCCCGGTGTAAAGGACTTCAGCACTTCTTGTCCGATAGCTTGTTCCTTCACCTTAGCAATAAAGTCTTTCACCACTTTAAAGTTAACGTCCGCTTCAAGCAGAGCGAGTCTGACCTCGCGAAGCGCTTCGCCTACATCTTCTTCCGTCAGCTTACCTTTGCTTCTCAGCTTGCCGAATACGTTCTGTAATCGGTTTGCTAATCCTTCAAATGCCATGCGCTTCACCTCCTGCTTACACTTTTTAATCGATCCCTATTATTGTATCAAAAAGCTCCGCTGTTTTCCTCTTTAGCTCAGGTTCACAACCATCCAGCATGTGATCCAGCTCTGTGCGCAGCTTCATGCGTTGTTCATGCTTATGTAACAGATGCAGTTTAGCTTCATATTCCTGTAAAGTTAACTCTGCTCGTTTTATATGTTCATACACCGCTTGGCGGCTTATTTCGAAATTTTCAGCAATCTCTCCGAGAGAGTAATCATCATGAAAATACAATTGAAGGAAAGTTCTCTGCTTCTCGGTTAAAAGTGGTTCATAGAAATCAAATAACAGATTAATGCGATTGGTTTTCGCAAGCATTTGATCGACAGTCATGAACCCACCTCCGTAAAGGTTGCACCCTTGACACCAGCACAACAGAACCTATCATACTGAATTCCAAGATGAATGTCAAGCGTTTTACCTTGTCAGTTCGCAAACAAAAAAACCCCCTCTAACCGACTGCCGGCAGAGGAGAATTTTTTACGACTATTCTTCTTTTTGCTCGCCGATCCATTTGCCAAATAAAGCATGCACGAACTGCTCGGAATCGAATGGCTGAAGATCATCCATTTTTTCACCGAGACCGACAAACTTCACAGGCAGCGACAATTCCTGACGGATCGCCACCACGATACCACCCTTGGCCGTCCCGTCAAGCTTGGAGAGCACTAGTCCGGTCAGCCCGGTTTTGTCACCGAACAGCTTAGCCTGGCTCAGCGCATTTTGGCCTGTTGTCGCATCAAGCACAAGAATGACCTCATGAGGAGCATCCGGTACTTCACGCTGGATAACGCGGTAAATTTTGTTCAGCTCTTCCATCAGGTTCACTTTATTCTGCAGGCGTCCTGCCGTGTCGCAGAGCAAAATATCCACGCCGCGGGTTTTGGCTGCTTGCACAGCATCATACATAACCGCAGCAGGGTCAGCTCCGGATTGCTGCTTAATGACGTCAACGCCGACACGCTGCCCCCAAGTCTCCAACTGTTCAATCGCTCCGGCACGGAACGTATCACCGGCAGCCATGAGCACTTTTTTCCCTTGGGATTTAAACATGTGCGCCATTTTACCAATCGTTGTCGTCTTCCCTACACCATTGACTCCTACGAACAAGATGATCGATAAACCGTTAGGATTTAAATTCAAACCTGCATCCGCGTCACCTTTCAGCAGTTCGATCAGTTTTTCCGAAAGAATAGGCTGCAGTTCTGCGGGATCTTCAATCTTGCGTTTTTTCACTTCAGTACGAAGCTGATCAATGAGCTTAAGAACCGTATTTACACCTACGTCTGCGCCAATCAGAATTTCTTCCAGCTCTTCATAGAAATCTTCATCAATCTTCTTACGGCGGCTAAATAAGTCATCGACACGCTCAACGAACACATCTCTCGTTTTGGTTAGTCCCTCTTTGAACTTATTCGTTACCGCTTCGGCCTTGCTCGAAATGCTCTCTTTTAACCGTTTAAAAAAACTCATAGTTCCTCCCAAGAATAAACAACTTCTCGTCCCAATGGGGCGAGCGTATTTGTCGAAATAAAAACTCTTTAAGAAGCTGACATTTCCGCTTCCTCATCTTCCAATCGAACAGAAACGAGCTTGGAAACGCCGCCCTCTTGCATAGTTACACCGTACAGCACATCAGCCTCTTCCATCGTCCCTTTGCGGTGCGTAACGACGATAAATTGCGTCATTTCCGAGAACTCGCGCAAATATTCCGCAAAACGGGATACGTTTGCTTCGTCCAAGGCAGCTTCTACTTCATCCAATACGCAGAAAGGAACCGGCTTGACCCGAATGATCGAGAACAACAGCGCAATTGCCGTAAGCGCGCGTTCTCCCCCTGATAAGAGTTGAAGATTTTGCAGCTTTTTGCCTGGCGGCTGGGCGACGATCTCAATTCCCGTATCCAGCATATTTTCTGGCTCCGACAGGATCAAATCTGCGCGTCCTCCACCGAACAATTTGGAGAAAACAACGCCAAAATGCGAACGAATGGCATCAAAAGTCGTCTTAAAGCGCTTGGACATCTCCTGATCCATCTCGCGAATGACCTGATAAAGCGTAGTTTTGGCTTCGATCAAATCATTTTTCTGCGCACTCAAAAACTCATAACGCTCAGAGATCCTCGCATATTCCTCGATCGCGCCGAGATTGACATCGCCAAGCGAAGTAATTTCGCGTTTGATCTCACGCACTTTGCTCTGCGTACCCTGGATATCTTCCGGAACCGGATAACGTTCTTTGGCTAGCTCATAGCTAAGCTCGTATTCTTCGCCAAGCTTTTTCAGCAAATTTTCCAGTTCAACATCCAGACGAGTTACACGCACTTCGGTTTGATGCAAGCTTTCTTCAACCTGCTTTAACTGTACGCGCTGTGCACGCGTTTCATTCTCTTCCTGCTCAAGCTTCTGCAGCCATTCGGTCCGCTCAGCACGTTTGAAATCAATACTCTCTGTGCACTGCTGCTTCTTCAGTTTGAGATCATTAAGTAATTCTACTTGAAGGACCGTTTCCTGTTCAAGTGCGCTCATATCCTGCTCCAGCTGCTGCAGAAGCCCGCGGTTCATCTCCATCTCTCGATCGGACTCGCTAAGATCCTGCTGCAACCGCCGCTGTTGATCCTGAAGAGACTGCTTCTCTTGGGAAATGGAAGCCACCTTAACCTTAAGATCCGTCAGCTGCCCTTGCAGCTCTTCTTTCTCGGATTCGCTGGCTTTTCGCGAATTTTCTGCATCACGAATTGCTTGCTGTAAGGAAGCTTCTTCTTCCTGCAGCTCCGCAAGCGCCGCTTCGGACTCTGTTTTCCTGCGTCCAAGATCAGCTTGCTCTTCAAGCAATGCCCCCCTGTCTTGGCTATCCAGGGAAAGCTGCTCCTCCACCGTGCGGTTTTCCGCTTCCAACGGATTTAATTCCGCTCGGATTTGCTGCTCTTCGATACGCTTTTGCTCTCCTAATTGGCGAAGCTGCTCCACAGCCATCATCTCATCCGTAATTTCACGCTTCATGACGCTGGTTTGACCGCGCAAACCACTAAGCTGCTGTTCCGAATGTTTGATTTCATTATCCAGCTCTTCGATCTGACGCTGACGACCTAGCAGATTTGTCGACTTCTTCTGCAAACTCCCCCCCGTCATCGATCCTCCGGGATTGACCACATCGCCTTCTAGGGTCACAACCCGATAACGATATTGTGCTTTTGCAGCAATATGATTCGCATCTTCTAACGTTTGGGCTACAACCACATTGCCTAGAAGACTAGAAAAAATGTTTTGATAAGTAGAGTCAAACGATACTAGATCTACTGCGATACCAACAAAACCTTTTGCCGATCTGAGAGAGCTGATCTCATTATCCGAAATTGAACGCCCGCGGATAACATTCATTGGCAAGAACGTTGCCCGTCCCATTTGACGTCGCTTCAAGAACGAGATCGCTTCTCGCCCATCCGCTTCGGTTTCGACGACGATATTTTGTAAAGCCCCGCCTAAAGCGGTTTCAATCGCGATCTCCACATCGGCCGGCACTTTCACGAGTTCCGCAACAGCACCGCGAATTCCCCGCAAATCCTTGCGGCTTTTCGCTTTAAGCACCTCTTTAACACCTTGCATAAAGCCGTCGTAATCGTTGGCCATTTCCTTCATGGTGTCGCGGCGTGATGTAAGAGCATCCAACTTCTGTTCCCATTTGCGGACCATGCCCAAGGCATCATCAAGCAAGCCCTGCTTATTTTTCAAACTTTGCGTCAGCTGGACATACTGCTGTCTGGTGTCTTCGATTTCCTTAACCGTTGTTTCCAGTTTTAACGTTAATTCTTGCTTGCGGACAGTGATTTTCTCGCGCTGCTCGGCCCATTTCTGCCGCTCATCATCAAGCCTTTCCAGCCTGCGCCCGATACTTTCCCTCTGCTGCTCCGCATAACGAATTTCGTTCCGGGCTTGTGCCATCCGGTTTAGCGTCTCTAAGAGTTCACCTTTCAATTGATCTTCCGGCGAAGAGCTAATTCCACCATTAACCCCAAGCAACCGTTGTTCTTCGGCCGTCAGCTTGGCTTGAAATTCAAAGAGCTGCGCGCCGATTTGAATGATTTTCTCACGCTGTTCGCTAATCTCAGCTTCCTTGTCTATTTTGCGCTGTTCCTGCAAGGCAATTGTGCTGCTAAGCTGTTGGTAATTGGCAGCGTAATTTTTCTTGCGCTCTTTGAGTACTTCACCGTGACCCTCGCATTTCTCGAATTCCTCGCTCAGAACAAGCAAACTTTCTTGAAGCTTCTCCAGCTCCTCTTCCAGCCTGCGGGTTTCCCACCGATGCTTCTCCAAATGCGCATCATGCTGATTCACAATGGTTGAAAGCTCTGTCTGCTCCTTCACGAGCTTCTCCAGCTTCTGCGAAGCTTCATTCCACGATAAATAGATTTGATCAATCTGGTGAACATACATGGCAATCTCACTGCTTTTGAGTGTTTCACGCAGCTCCTTGTAGCGAATCGCCTTCTCCGATTGCTCCCGGAGCGGTTCAATTTGATCCTCTAATTCTGAAACCAAATCATGGATCCTGAGCAGATTTTGCTCGGTGTCACTTAGCTTCTTCTCTGCTTCCTTTTTACGCGATTTATATTTAACTATCCCCGAGGCTTCTTCAAAAATACCACGACGATCCTCTGATTTCGTACTAAGAATTTCTTCAATACGTCCTTGTCCAATAATGGAATAGGCTTCTTTCCCGATTCCCGTATCCATGAACAATTCCGTTATATCTTTTAGGCGGCAGGGCTGCTTATTGATTAAATATTCGCTCTCTCCACTCCTATGTACTCGGCGAGTAACCGTTACTTCATTGAAATCGAGCGGAAGCGATTGTGAAGTGTTATCCAATGTCAGTGATACTTCGCCATAATTGACCGCCCGGCGCGCATCACTACCCGCAAAAATAACATCCTCCATTTTACCGCCACGCAAAGACTTCGCGCTTTGTTCCCCCAGTACCCATCGGATACCATCGGAAATATTACTTTTTCCGCTCCCATTCGGACCTACAACCGCGGTGATACCGCGCACAAATTCCAGCTCCGTCCGATCAGCGAAAGACTTAAACCCGGATAATTCAATCCGTTTTAAAAACATGGTCTCACCTCAGAAATTATTGTAACATATCCCTTCTAAAAATAAGAGAAAAAAACAAAAAAGGCAGCCGCAGCTGCCTCTTTATGCTATATGACTTACCGCTGAACGGTCACATTCAATTTCAACAAAGCTTGCGCAGCAGCCTGCTGCTCAGCTTCTTTCTTGGAACGTCCCGCTCCGGTTCCTAGAAGGTCGGCATCCATGTGTACTTCAGCTACAAACTCACGCTCATGCGCAGGTCCCCGCTCATTCACGATCCGGTATTCCAGAGAACCCATTCCATGATGCTGAGTATGCTCTTGCAGCTGAGTCTTGTAATCAATAACGAGCAACTTACCTTCACTGGAGATATTTGCAAATACATATTTCTTCAAAAAACTTTTTACAACATCTATGCCTTGATCCAAATATAAAGCACCAATGAAGGATTCAAAAACGTCGGCAAGAAGAGCCGGGCGGTTACGTCCGCCGGTCAACTCTTCGCCTTTACCAAGTAATACGAATGCGCCAAAATCCAAATCTTCAGCAAACGTAACGAGAGACGGCTCACAAACAATCGATGCTCGCAGCTTCGTCAACTCGCCCTCCGAACGCCCGGGATAAGAATCATATAAAAATTCCGAAACGGTTAATTCTAATACGGCATCTCCTAAAAATTCCAGACGCTCGTTATCTTTATGTCCGGCAATACGATGCTCATTCACATAAGAAGAATGGGTAAAAGCTTGCTTCAGCAGCTCTGATTTTCGAAATGTGATGCCAATCCGCTGCTGCAATTCCTTAACATTGCGGTTCATTGCTTAATTCACCACCCAGAGAGAATGCTATTTCGTTATCTTTCTTCGCAGGCAGGCAAATTATGCTTGGAACCTTTTCATAATAATCGTTGCATTGTGACCGCCAAAACCAAATGAATTGGACATCGCAATATCAACTTTTGCTTGTCGTGCTTGGTTCGGTACGTAATCCAAATCACATTCCGGATCTTGGTTCACCAGATTAATCGTAGGCGCAATCAAACTGTTAGCGATTGTCAGACCACAGATGACAGCTTCAACGCCTCCGGCAGCTCCAAGCAAGTGTCCTGTCATGGACTTTGTAGAACTAACCGCTACTTTGTACGCATGATCGCCAAGTGCTTTCTTGATCGCTGTTGTTTCCGACTTATCACCAACTGGTGTTGATGTTCCGTGAGCATTAATGTAAGTAATCTCATCTGGCGAAATGCCAGCATCCTTGATCGCTTTCACCATACAACGGGCTGCTCCGTCCGGATCCGGATCTGTCATGTGATAGGCGTCGCCGCTCATCCCATAGCCGATTACTTCGGCATAGATGCGTGCCCCACGCTGTTCCGCATGTTCAAGTGACTCCAGAATCAGAACGCCTGATCCTTCGCCCATAACGAAACCGTCACGGTCCGTATCAAACGGGCGGCTTGCCAAATGCGGCTCATCATTGCGAGTGGACATCGCGCGCAGCGCACAGAAACCAGCCACACCAATCGGCGTAATCGTCGCCTCTGCTCCGCCGCAGATCATAACGTCAGCGTCGCCGCGTTGAATCATTTTGAAGGAATCACCAATGGAATGCGTTCCTGTCGCACAAGCTGTCACCGCTGTCGAGTTCGGTCCTTTAGCCCCTGTAACCATCGAGATGTGACCCGAAGCCATATTCGCGATCATCATTGGGATAAAGAACGGAGAAACACGTTTTGGACCTTTTTCCAAAAGGATTCTATGCTGCTCTTCCCACGTATTCAAACCGCCGATTCCAGAGCCAACGGAAACCCCGACGCGTTCTGGATCTGTATCCTCTTTCAGGTTCAAATTCGCGTCCTTCAGAGCATTAAGAGCGCCTGCTACGGCAAACTGTACGAAACGGTCCATCCGGCGAGATTCTTTGCGATCCACATAATCTTCAATATTAAAATCTTTCACTTCTGCTGCAATGCGTGTTGGGTATTCGCTTACATCAAAATTCTCAATCAAGCTGACACCGGACTTGCCGGCCGTCAAATTGCCCCAAAACGTATCTAAATCTTGACCAAGGGCAGTAACTACGCCCATACCTGTAATTACAACTCTTTTCATCTGTACCACCTTCTATGTCGTGAATCTTCATTTTTTAATGGATGAGAATGGAGAGAAGTCCCGTCTTGATTAGAAACGGGACTCTGTAGACTATTACGTATGAGATTTTATGTAATTCGTAACTTCTCCTACTGTCGTAATCTTCTCAGCATCTTCATCTGAAATTTCTAAATCGAACTCATCTTCTAATTCCATCACTAATTCAACTACATCGAGAGAATCAGCACCAAGATCTTCTTTGAAAGATGCTTCGAGGGTGACTTCAGCTTCATCAACCCCTAGACGATCGACTACAATTCGTTTAACACGATCCAATACGTCGGACATCCGGTTCACCTCCTCTTTGGTATTATACGAGAATCTTTGACAGATTGCCAGTAGGCAATTTGGAGATTCTCTTTTTGGCGAATCTTACATGTACATGCCGCCATCCACGTGAAGTGTTTGGCCTGTCATGTAGGATGCATCGTCGGATGCCAGGAAGCGAACAACCTTTGCGATTTCCTCTGGTTGACCAAGGCGCTCCAACGGAATTTGCTTCAACATTTGCTCACGCATCTCGGCCGACAACTTGTCGGTCATATCGGTTTCGATAAAACCTGGCGCCACCGCATTCACGGTAATGCCCCGAGTGGAAAGCTCCTTCGCCGTAGCCTTGGTTAAACCAATCACGCCGGCTTTGGCTGCTACATAGTTAGCCTGACCCGGATTTCCGAGCACGCCGACTACAGAAGATATATTAATTATTCGACCGAATCTTTGCTTCATCATAGGACGAGTAACAGCTTTCACACAGTTAAATACACCCTTCAGATTCGTAGCAATGACTTGATCAAACTCTTCTTCCTTCATTCGCATGATTAGATTGTCTCTTGTGATACCTGCATTATTCACAAGAATATCAATCTTACCAAATTTTTCAATGGTTTGCTTAACTAATTCCTCAGACTCCTGGTAACTGCTTACGTCAGCACGGAGTTTGATGGCTTTGCGCCCCATCGCTTCAATGGCTGCTACTACTTCTTCAGCAGCGGCTTCACTTCCTGCATAATTTACAGCAACATCTGCGCCATGTTCAGCCAAATGCAAAGCAATCGCTCGGCCGATGCCTCGGGATGCCCCGGTTACCAGTGCTACTTTACCCGTTAGCATGTTATTGCACCTCCTGTAAATACTTCTCCAGAGCTTCGAGGCTGCCAATCGAAACGGTTTTGACCGTTTTATCGACCTTTTTGATCAGACCGGCAAGCACCGTTCCTGATCCCAGTTCAATAAAGGTATCAACACCTTCGCTGATCAAGTACGCAATCGTGTCCTCCCATAATACAGGGGAATAGACCTGCTCGACAAGCAAACCGCGGATATCGGCTGGAGACGTAACAGGACGTGCCGTAACGTTGGCCACAACGGGAACGGCTGCCTCGCTCATCTCGATGGATGCGAGCACTTCAGCGAGACGCTCTGAAGCGGGCTTCATCAGTGATGAGTGGAAAGGTCCGCTCACCTCGAGCGGGATGGCCCGCTTCGCACCGGCTTCTTTGCAGCGTTCGACAACCGCTTGCACGCCTTCTTTACTGCCCGAGACGACGATCTGTCCCGGGCAGTTCACATTGGCGAGCTCCACGACGGAGCCGCCGCTTGTGATGGCCTTACACAGCTCCGCAAGCGCTTCGCGCTCGGCTCCGAGCACGGCCGCCATCGCGCCCAGGCCGCCAGGGACGGCCTGCTCCATGAACTCGCCGCGGGCCCGCACCGTGCGGACCGCGTCTTCAAAAGCGAGCACGCCGGCTGCGACGAGCGCGCTGTATTCACCCAGACTATGTCCAGCGACATAGTCTGGCGTAATGCCCGCAGCCTTAAATGCTTCCAGACAAGCGATGCTTGTTGTCAGTAAGGCAGGCTGCGTGTGGTAAGTGATCTTCAGCTGGTCCTCCGGACCTTGGAAGATCAGATCAGATAAGGAAAAGCCCAGCGCTTCATTTGCGCGGTCATAAAAAGCTTTGGCTGCCTGATGATTCGTGTATAAATCATGGCCCATCCCTACTGACTGTGAGCCTTGACCAGGAAAAACAAACGCAATTTTACCCATACGAGAATAGGATCCCCTTTGGCAATAGATTTTAAATAAAATAAATGAATTTCATGTATAAAATGAACTGAACTACCACACCAGTGCGGTTGCGCCCCAAGTCAGACCTCCACCGAAACCAACCAGCACAAGACGATCGCCTTCTGTTAATCTGCCTTGCTCTGCAGCTTCTGCAAGCGCTACGGGAATGGAGGCTGCCGACATATTGCCGTATTTATCGAGATTAATCATACATTTATCTGCGGTCATTTCCAGTCGGTTTAAAGAAGCTTGAATAATCCTCATGTTTGCTTGATGCGGGACTAGTAAATCAATATCCGATTTGTCCCAGCCTGCTTTGTTCAGAACTTCATCTGCTGCATTCCCCATAATCCGCACCGCGAATTTGAAAACTTCAGCACCAGCCATATAGATGTAATGCATACGTTGATCAATCGATGTTTGTGAAGCAGGATTGCGTGATCCCCCGCCTTCAATTTTCAACAGCGGCCCGCCTGTGCCATCGGCACCAAGCTCAAAGGATTTGAATCCTCTTTCTTCAGGCACTTCGCCAATCACAACCGCTCCAGCACCATCACCGAACAGAATACACGTATTCCGGTCTGTATAATCTGTAATCTTGGATAAACAATCTGCACCAATCACAAGGGCATATTTATAAGTTCCTGTTGCAATAAAGTTAGATGCATTAGCCAGTCCATATACGAAGCCTGAGCATGCCGCAGATAAATCAAATGCCGCAGCCTTTTTGGCCCCCAGCTTCTCTTGCAGGATGCAAGCCGTTGATGGGAATGACATATCCGGCGTAATGGTGGAAACGACAATCAGATCAAGTTGGTCTGCCGTAATGCCGGCATTGGCCAGTGCAATCAACGATGCTTCATAACAAAGATCGGACGTTGCTTGTCCTTCAGCTGCGATCCTTCTTTCACGGATGCCTGTTCTCGTTACGATCCACTCATCGTTCGTCTCAACCATCGTTTCCAATTCTTGATTCGTTAATATGCGATCAGGTACATATTTCCCTGTACCAAGCACCCCAACTGGTATTAGGTTCATGTTGTAATATCTCTCTTCCCATGGCTTATTTCGGCAGATATCGTGCCAACCAAATCATTTTGCAAAGCTATTCTAGCTTGGCGAACCGCATTTTTAATGGCATTTGCATCGGAGGAACCATGGCTCTTCAGAACCAATCCATCTATCCCTAAGAATGGCGCCGCTCCATGCTCGTTATAATCCAACTTTTTGCGGAATTGGGTAAGACCCGGTTTCAAAACAGCTGCTGCCAGCTTGGTAAATATCGATTTCGTAAATTCCTGTTTCAGTGCTGAGAAAATAGCGGATGCCGCACCCTCCAGCGATTTCAGCATAATATTTCCGGCAAACCCGTCACATACGATAACATCGCATTTGGCGCGGAGTACCTGAGACGATTCGACATTTCCTACAAAATGAATAGGCCCTTGTTCCATTAGAGGATATGCCGCTTTGGTTAATTCATTCCCTTTGGCAGCCTCTGTTCCTACGTTCAAAAGGCCTACGCGCGGCTTAGAAACGCCATGCACTTTGGAACGGTAAATGCTGCCCATGATTGCATACTGGAGCAATTGCTCCGGCGTAGCATCCATATTCGCACCCAAGTCGAGGGCAAGCACACCATTGCCATCCATTGTCGGGATCATCGGCGCCAGAGCCGGACGCTCAATGCCCGGGATTCTTCCCACCACGAGCAAGCCCGTCGTCATCAATGCACCTGTATTTCCAGCGGAAATCATAGCTTCCGCTTCTTTCTCCCGTACTAGTTTACCCGCCACAACCATGGAGGCGTCTTTTTTGCGCCGCACTGCTTTCACAGGCTCATCTTCCGCTTCAATGACTTCCTCCGCGTGACGGATACTTATATTTGCCGGTCTCTCTGTGAGATGGGCTTCAATTACAGCGCTATTGCCGACCAAAATGATATGTACGTCTTTCCATTCTTTGGCCGCTGCTAACGCACCCTCCACGACAATCTTCGGGGCATTATCGCCGCCCATGGCATCAATCGCGATCCGCATGCAGCTTGTCCTCCCTCTCTAGATGTTGCTCTTTCTTCGAATGAAAGATCACGAAATTACCTCGGAACACAGCCTCATCGCCAACGTAGGAAGACACTTCAACTCTTGCTTTCCCTTTGGAAACGGAACGCACATAGGCTTTGGCGATACATTTCTCTCCTAGCTTTACAGAACGTATAAACCGGATGTCTGCTGAGGCTGTCAAGGCGATCGGATCGTCGATAACGGCAACGGCGAGGGAGTTTGCTTGTGAGAATATATGATGTCCTCTTGCAATTTTGGTTCTTGAGAAAACATGATCTTCTTTAATTTCAAAAATCGAAATACCGCTTTGGTCAAGCTGTAAATCGATCACTTCACCAATGACTTCATCAATGGACAGTGAACGCACTTGATCGTACGTTTTGACAGCCATGTGTTTCATGCGTTCCCGCAGCTCAGGAATACCTAGTTCCAATCGGTCTAACCGGACGGTTTGGATGCTAACCTGAAACGTTCGCATCAGTTCCTCGTCAGTCATAAAAGGATTCGCTTCAATTGCTTGAAGCAATTGCTGCTGCCTTTGTCGTTTAGGAAGGCGTTCGATGGCTAGCACCACCTTATCTCGTGAGATCTCATCTTATTACCAGATACTAAACTGTAGTATATTAAATTTAGAACCAAAAAGAAAGCAAAAAAAATAGCACCTCACACTAGGATGAAGTACTATGCTTATTCTTATGCTTTTACGATCTCTCTACCTTTGTAAGTTCCGCAAGACTTGCACACACGGTGTGCCAGCTTCAGTTCTCCACATTGTTCACATTTCACCATGCCTGGAACTTCCAATTTAAAGTGAGTACGGCGCTTGTCGCGACGAGTTTTGGACGTTCTCCTTTGAGGTACTGCCATATTCAAAACACCTCCTTCATCGAATTTCGGGCGTTGCCTTATTCTTTGTTAAAAAAGTCCGCGAGACCTGCAAGCCTAGGATCGATTTTCTCCTGCTTACAGCCGCAATCCTTAAGATTGCGATTTTCTCCACACACAGGACAGAGACCTTTGCACGCTTCGTCACAAAGTGGTATGTACGGTAAACCGACCACTACATTTTCTACAACGTACGGCTCTAAATCGACTTTATCTCCAACGACCAAATGAATGTCCTCGTCAAGTTCCGGGTCTTCTTCCTCTGGCTTTTGCATGAAGACTTCCTCAAAAGGAAGTTCGATTGTTTGATTCGTGTGCGTTAAGCATCGTGAACAGCTTAACTCCAAGTCTAGCGTTAACGTTCCGTTAACTTTGGCTACTCCATCTTCATGCGATGCAAGAAGATCGACACGTACAGGACCATAGCGAAGGATATCTTGACGCCCTTCAAAAGGAGCCGTCAAATTCATCTCTTCCGTCATATGGACCGGGTGTCCTTTCAGAGAAAGCTCTCTAAAACGAATCTGCATGTTATATCACCCCAAACAAACAAAGATTATTATATCCAGTTTGATTGCCTTTTGTCAATTATAAATCTATTTACTTGCATTCCAAAGAGCTTACTTGGGAGGCAGCGCCGCTAGATATTTCAGGGCGTCATCCATCGTGCCGATCTCGACAATTTTCATCTTCGTCTTAATTTGATTCGCTCGTTGGACGGCATCGGAATAATTCGTAATTTTGGTCCCGTCTTTGTACGTCACATCTTTGGGAGCAAAGAAGAAATCCGCCTTTTCCCGATCCGCGGCAATAATCTTATGTTGAATGCCTCCGATCGGGCCCACAGTGCCATCTGTTTCAATGGTCCCTGTCCCTGCAATACGATAGCCCTTTGTGATATCCTCTGGAACCAGTTGATTAAAAATCTCTAACGAAAACATCAAACCAGCCGAAGGCCCTCCGATTTCTCCAGCCTTAATCGAGACCTGTTGATCTTCTTGGTCTGCTTTGACTGCTTGCATATCAGCCGGAACGACGCCAATACCAGCACGAGGTTCACCTGTCTCCCCTTGTTGTTGAGGAAGCGCTCCTAGTGCTAGTGTTGCCTGCTGTTCCACCTTATTCCTAGAGTAGGTAACCGTGATGGATTCTCCCGCTTTCTTCCCTTTTAATGCATCAAGTAAATCCTGAGCCACTTTCACATCTTTCTCTCCAGCCTTCAGCAGCACATCACCGGGTTTGAGCACCTTCTCTCCCGATAAACCAGGTAACGTCTGCAATACCATTACGCCCTCATGATTGATGTGAAAAGGAACCTTCGCATGTGTGTACGCTGCTTGAATGGCACTCGCTTGCGAGGTCAACATGACATATTCTTGGCGCTGCGTGTACTCTTGCTCAGACTCACCTTTGCGCAAAACACTCGTTTTGGGCTGAATTTCTTCATATGGGTGTACAAGACCAATTAGATAATTAATCATATTGGCATCGGCTACACGCACTGTCGTAAGCATCAACGTTCCCTTTTCCAAATCAGAGCCTCTTGGTATTGTCACCATCGGTTTAATTTCTTCCGCCGTTCCCGGCATGAAAATAAAGAATGGTAACCGTACAAAAAACAACAAATAAATAATGACAATTCCGACAAGCGCTGAAACTAAATAACGCCTCGTCGACGATCTTCTCGGATATCGATAGGAATCATTAGACCACGTGTGAATTCGATTCTCTTCTTCGTTTTCCATACAGGTTCCCCTTCCTGATGCCTACTACAAGTCATGACTATCTTCCAATGGACAAGAATGAAAGCTTGGTCTAAACCTCTGTCTTTTCGCGTACAAATGAAGCATGTTAAAGGATGAGGTGAAACCATGCAGCCTTCAAAAGTAAGCTACACTCCCAAGCTGACAACGCTCGTACTGGGTTCTCTGACTGCCCTCGTAGTTGTGTCTATCATACTTTTCCCTGACAAAGCGTTTCAATCTTCGCTCGAGGGGCTTACGATTTGGTGGAAACTCGTCTTTCCTGCCCTGTTGCCTTTTCTCATTATGATCGAGCTGTTGATTGGTTTTGGCGTCATTCAAGGGACAGGCGTTCTGTTAGACCCATTAATGAGAGTGATATTCCGTTTGCCCGGAGTGGGTGGTTGGGCGCTAGCTTCAGGCCTGATTGTAGGATTTCCTAGCGGAGCCAAAATTACTGCCACCCTCAGCGAAAAAAAACTCATCTCGCGAGATGAGACTGAACGTCTAACAGCTTTATCCCACCTGTGCAGCCCTTTATTCTTAATCATGGTTGTGGGTATCGGCTTTCTGCACAGTGCGAAACTTGGTCTTATCCTGGCCATCGTTCATTATACGACCGCTATTGTCACCGGCTTCTTAATGCGATTGCCTAAAAGATCTCAAATGCCTCAGCAGCCTTCGGATGATCAAAAAAGCGCTGCTCCTAAATCGTCAGGCTCTATCTGGAAGATGGCCTTGTCAACGATGCGACAAGCCTATCTGCACGATGGCCGTGCGTTCGGCAAGCTCCTAGGCGATGCAGTGATTTCCTCTGTTCAAACGTTAATGCTCATCGGCGGATATATGATGATCTTTTCCGTATTGATTAACGTCATTACCATTACCCATCTCACAGAAGTCCTTAAGCCCCTCGTCTCCTTCTTCTTGCGCTTCTTGAATGTCCACACGGATACATCACCGCAATGGGTGATGGGTCTGATGGAGATTCATCTCGGAGCCTATTCCTGGAGCCAAGTTCAGGGCATCTCCTTACTACCACAAATGGCGCTCATTAGCGCATTTCTTGGTTGGGGCGGCTTGTCCGCACATGCGCAAGTTGCTGGCTTTCACCAAAAAACAGAAGCACGCTATCGCTTTTTCTTCCAGTCCCGTATCTTGCACGCCGTTCTTGCCTTTGTAGGTACCATTCTATTTTGGAAACCTGTACAGTTCCTTCTCATAGATACAGAACCAAGTTTTCTCTGGTTGGATCAAACAACAAACACGAACACACAATTCGCATCTCAGCTGAACGGCGGCTCGATATGGGCTTTTTGGGGAGTTAACCTCTTTCAGTTCCTTCTTTTGATCATCACTATGCTAATCGTCTCTTCTTTTTTAAGTACTTTTCGAAAAAAAGCCCAATAGATGGCTGCTTTAAGCTTTTGGAAATTTATTTTGCAGCGCTATTTCCACTTCGGGAGGAACTAAATCAACAACAGGCCCATGAAAACGAGCAATTTCTTTGACGATACTGGAGCTCAAGTAGGAGTACGTGGGCTTCGAGGTCATAAAGAAAGTCTCCACATCCGAGTTGAGCTTGTGATTCGTAGACGCCATTTGAAGCTCGTATTCAAAATCAGAAACAGCCCGAAGACCGCGCACAATCAGTCGCACATTGCGGTGCTTCATATAATTCACCATTAAGTCCCTGAACCCATCCACCTCTACATTTGGCAGATCCTTCGTCACTGTTCGGATTAGCTCCATTCTTTCTTCCAACGTGAAAAGAGGGTTTTTGGATGTGTTATTCAGTACTGCAACAATGAGCTTATCAAACACCTTCGCTGCTCTATGTATAATATCAAGGTGGCCATATGTCACCGGGTCAAAACTTCCCGGATATACAGCTACAGTAATGCCATGTTCTTGTTTCATCATGCTGTCATCTCCTCTCAAAATCCTATTCATCCCCTACAGATTGTTTGTAAATTGTAACAGCGGTATCTCCATAGTCCGCTCTTCTTTGTTGCTTGAATCCGCCTATAACGTCGTCTAGAACATCCTTCGCGTCATGCTCCACCACAATTGTGGTACTCGCCTCAACGATAGCTTGTGTTTCCATCGCGTTGATCAGATCCACGATCACTTTCATTTTATATGGCGGGTCTAGAAAAACCAATTGGAACTGCTGCTCCCTCTTTGCTAAAGCCTTCAATGCCCGAGCGGCATCTGTCCGGTAAATCTCGGCTTGGTCCTTGAGCCCGGCTACTTGCAGATTATGCTGGATCGTATCGATGCTCTTCTTCTCAATATCAATGAAGACCGCTTTATCCATCCCGCGGCTCAGAGCCTCGATGCCTAACCCGCCTGTGCCTGCGAACAAATCGAGGACCTGCCCTCCATCAAAATAAGGCCCGATCATACTGAAGATCGCTTCTTTCACTTTATCCGTTGTTGGCCGTGTGCTGATACCGGGTACCGCCTTTAACGACCTGCCTTTGGCAGTGCCTGAAATCACTCTCATCTTGCGCTTTTCCCCTTCTGACTGGTTCATTCTTTTGCTATCGTACCACAAGCCCTATTCTGACACAAAAATTTTGTGCCTGCCATGTATAAATTTCCTGTAAAACGGTCATCCTTGAACTATCGACATCAGAGAATGTCGTAGACAACCGCGGAGAAGACTTACGTTTCCCCATAAGCTCTTCGTCCGGTTTCTCCTCTCCCATGAGACGGCCTGTAAAAGGGCCGTCGTATTAATTTATAGAACAGTTTTAACATTTCCTTGATATATCAAGGTTTTACATATATAACAGACCAATAAATATTGAGTGGTACAGGCATAAAAAAACATACAAGGGTACCGATAAGGTACCAAATGAAGAGAATTAAATCTAACTACAATTAAATTAACCATAAATAAGCACATGGGAAGTTTCCCATGTGCTTATTTTTTTCTTCATTAATAATGATACTGCCCTTGGCCCAGGCTCTCATTATTTTTACGAATCTATCATTCCATCTTCTGTCCATTCATTGCTTAATTCTGCTTTAAGAACATCTCTGTAAGCAATCCATTCCCAATCTTCTACTGCGCTAACTGTCTCCACTATGTCTAATCGAAATTCACCATGCCTACTGCGTGCCACGATGCCGGTAACTGATCGAGTTTTAAACTCTTCATATAAAGTTAGTACAACTGGTTTCTTGTACATCTGCGACAAACTCAGCACAGCTGATATGTTTTGAATTTCTTGCTCGTCTCGTATAGGCCGTGATAACCGCTGAGCCTCTTTTCGATTTCTAATCGCTGACTCTTTATGTTGAGGAAGCATCATCCGACTGGATTCCCAAAGTCCGTTAAGCTCTAATTTTTTACTCATCTATAGTGACCTCCAATTTTACCAGCTCGATCTTCAGCTAGACCAGCTTTCATTAAACTCGAAGCGCGAATAATTGCCGTATTGCCAAAACGATCTTTAATCCCATCTAGAACACTATCGAGTTTCCTTAGCTTCGTTACGTCTTCAAAGAGATCTAGTTGTGTAACTTCCTCATCATCAAGTGATCCTAGCGTAACGCCAACTTTACGCACCGGGTGCCCATTCCAATTACGATGAAAGATCTCACGAACTGACTTGAAAACTTTCAGAGTATTATTTGTAGCAAAGGGCATCTTGCGCTGCTGACTAAAGCCTGTAGGCGCATCGTAGGGTGAGCACATGCAGAATACATGAACGGTTCCGCTCGTATACCCCTTCGCTCGTGCATCGCGGCAAACTTCTTCCGTTAATTCCAAGAGAACAATATCTACCTCTTCTGCCGTCGTATAATCTCGTGGCAAGGTCATTCCGTGACCAATTGATTTTGGAGCTACATTAAATGTGCCAGGTGTGACTGGACTATCATCAAGACCGTTAGCTGTACGCCACATGACCTCAGCTTGAATATCAGATTGTTTACCAAAGCGCGCACGAAATTTCTGCTTAAGTAAATGCAATGGTGTTTGAGCAACATGACCTATCGTTGTCATGCCAAGAGCTACGAAGTGCCGAGTCATGCGCGACCCAACTCCATACATCTTATCCACACTTAAAGGCCATAGGACACGTTCTACATCCTCTTTACCAAGCGTAAAAATACCACTTGGGTTTTTCTTTGCAAAATTGTCCGTTGCTTGCTTAGCAAGGATTTTAGTTGGACCGATGCCAACACGAATACGAACATTCATTGACGCCGCGACCTTTTTTTGAATCATGCTTGCCAGTTCTTCTGAGGTACAACGAAAATGATTGAGAGAACCCGTTACATCTAGAAATTGCTCATCAATAGAAAACACTTCAACTAAATCGGTATACTCTTTGTAAATATCTGTAATTGCAAGTGATACATCAATATAACGCTGCATATGCGGACGCATTACGATAACATCTGGGCATAGCTGCAGGGCTTCTCCAAGTCGTTGAGCCGTACTAATTCCAAAGCTTTTGGCTATTGGACATGCTGCCAAAATAATTCCAGATCTTCTAGCAGGATCACCGGCCACAACAACAGGAAGATTATCTAATCCAGGATGTGTAGCCTTTTCGACGCTTGCGTAAAAAGATTGGCAATCCGAGAGGTAAATTGTGCGTTCGCTTTTTTCCCTCATTACCATTACAATGACCTCCGCATTCTCATTAAAGTTGTCATGAGTTCAGCTTTAATCAAACTTCTGAGCATTGTGAAATGATGGACGTAACCACGAACTTTATATTCAACGTTAATGCCTAAAGCAGTCATCGATGTATTCAATACCTTAATATCACGTTTTTTCATTTTACTCTTAATGCTTTGTATTTCTGGATAAATAGTGTTCTCGACTTCTTTTAGGTAAAACAGAATATGACCATATATAATTTTGTCTTTGTGAACCCTGAGCTCTTCACAATCCCTCGACAACATATCGAGTAATATAGGAAGCAGTGTAAACTCTTTGATTAATTGAACATCCTCGTCAGTCTCAACATTTGTCATGACACTCATTTAATCACCTCAAAATAGGAACGTTTGTTTGTGTTTTATATTATATACCGAACACGTATTCGCTATGCAAGTGATTTTTGTAAATACAAAAAAATCCCCACTAGCCATTAAAGCTAGCGGGGAACATTTTGATGGGCAACATAATCTTTACTAATTAAGTATTACTACTATTTGAGCTCGTACATAGCTCATCTTCCTCTAAACACATAGTACATTGGCAATGAGATTGCAGTTGCTATACTAAGACAAACAAATGAACTTGGAGTAAATAATCTCTTCATTATATTAGGCTCCTTGCTTCCTTCAAATCCCATTAGTCATAGATAGCTCTAAGGTGTACCATTATTATGGGTGATGAAGAAAATGTTTATTCCTCCAATGCTTCTCCAATATGCCAAAAACAACGAACCGTTTGATTGTATTTCCACCTTCGCAGAATTGAAGTGGGATGGCATTCGATTAATTGTATCTAATATGAAAGAATTAAACCTATATACAAAAAACACAAACGCAACAGCTAAGTATCCGGAACTCCACAATCCGCCGATTCCGAAAGGGACTATTCTCGATGGGGAAATCGTTGTTCTTGATGAGCAAGGGCGAGCAGACTTCGAAGCGACAAATGGAGGCTTTCGGTCTAGTAAGAAACGTAAACCAGTCGTATACATGGCTTTTGACATCTTATACCACCAAGGCTTAGACGTGACTGGATTGCCGTTAATTCAACGAAAGCAGTTGCTTGAAGAAACACTTCAAGAAACGGACCACTATAGAATTGTCCGGCCAATCAATGGCAGTGCAAAGGATTTCTTTGATATTGTTTGCCAACATGGACTTGAAGGGATTGTCCTAAAGAAAAAGGACTCGAAATACGAAAAAGGCGTCCGTTCCTGGTCATGGCAAAAGGTAATCAACTACCAAAAGGCAGAGGTCTACATAACTGGTTATAGCAAGAAGGAAAGTTCTTGGCTGCTCGGCTACCCGGATGGAGAAAGTATCCGTCCGATCGGTACGCTCGAGCTAGGAATAACCCAGTCTGCACGCGAATCAATGTGGCCAGTGTTTCAGTCATTTAAAAGTGGTGAAAGTAAAGACCATGTATATATAAAACCTCTGGTCAGATGCAAAGTGAAATATCGCGATTGGTATAAATCTGGAGCAATGCGGTTGCCAGTTTTCGAAGAATTTATTATTTAGGGGATGACATCGTGGAATACAATGTAAAGCATAAAGAGACAGGTGAACATAAAACACTTAGTCACCTCGAAGTAAATGATATGGAGTATACTGTCGATGGTCTTATCTTAGTTTTTGATACAAATATGGAGGCGTATTTACTACTTGAAGATTTACAAGAGTAATGAATTATCAAAGATTATTGGCTTTCACAGGAAACATCAGAGAGTACCGTCTTTAGAACAGGTAGAGTCAGCATATCAGATTGCGTTAACCGGGGATATGGACGGTGCGCTGCGTTTGCTTGATTGGAAACGGCATTGCTTTTATGTAAAAAATGATTATGAGAGAAAAGTAATGACGAAGGTGTTTGAGTATTGTTTAAATATTATCGAATAAAAATAATTACCACAAGAATTAAGCCCACTTCAAATGCGTACAATATTTAATGTTTAAAATCACTCTAAAGGTGGGCAACTATCATGTCAACGAACAACCAGCAACAAGAGAATCACTTGAAAGATCAAAAAGATAACAAACCAAATCACGGTAGTAGAAAAAAGAAAAAATAACTATTTTTAAGATGGATAGATTTTAATTCTGGTGGTATAGATATGAAATAAAAGCCCGGGGATACTTCCCACGGGCTTTCGATGCGCTAAATTTTTCTGTTTCATAACTTCCGGATAACCAACTTTTATATGAGCCCCTTCCGATGGATCGTAGTCAGCAACCTATAGAAGTCATAGCTGCTACCATCAGGCGTATCAATCAAGGGCCTGCCGTCTCTGCAAAAGGTAGTGCTTGCCGCAATCACTGCCTCCTTGGCCCACTCCGGAACCGCCATGCTTGTTTTCGCTTCTAGCGCACTGATTTTTTCAATATGGACCTCTGCAGTGTTGAGTAGTGTTTGAATTTGTCCCTTTAAATCGTCAATTTCTTTCAGCATAGTATCCGCCTCCTGATCAAATTGTTGTAATCGATTATTTTCAATGATACCGATTATTTTTGCAGCATACTGCGGATCCGTCGCATATCCTGCAGCTTGTAAGGTCTTCGCTGCCCCGGCATAGTCCATTGCACAACATTGATCAAAGAATCCTGCATTTCGGTACCTCGAATTCTCAAGTAAAAACTTTGAATGATCGGCTATGCTGCCGAACCAGTCTTGATATGATCTAAAACCTGCATTGATAGTCACCCACTCGCCATTGATAAATTCTTTTGTTGTCTGAGTCGTTCCACTGCCTTTAATTCCGAATAAATTGTTACCAGGGGCAGACAGCCCCCATGCGCTTTCCAGAGCCGCCTGAGCAATTGTAATACTTGCAAGCACACCCGTATTAATCATGTCCTCTACAGCTGCGGGTGCGATTTTATTAATGAATTCTTGATTTCTCATTTGCTCATACCGTCCTTCTGACGATTAGCTCGTTCGATCTTCGCCTTAATTTCACTCCCCACAAATGATGTAACGGTCTTAGGAATCCACTGTTCCCAGCCAGCTCGATAAGCATTAGCTGTCATGCTCTCCCAGGTATGATAGATAAGCATGATAGTGATTGAAAAGAATGCATATCCTGGTTGATTGATTCCAAAAACACTCTGTGATACCTTATCAAGTAATCCACCAATAATAGGAAACCAGAGCATTAAAATTGTCCGCGGTACCGCCCTAATTCCATACTCAGAGGTGTAGCTTTCATCTTTCTTAGCTGCAGCAGTCCCAGTTATCCAGTCAGCAATGATGACAGCGATTAATAAAATAAAAGCCCATGCTTTTCCGTTGCCAAATGACTGTAAAATAAACGGTCCAATAATAGCTCCTACGGTAGCAGCTCCTGCATTTGCAGGCTTAAATAATGATTCCAGGGTGAGTAGTGATTGTAAAAACTTGTTCATTACTGACCTCTCTCTTCTTCCCCGAAGGGCTTTTTATTTTTTTGGGGAACGTAAAAGACGACCGGCGCTTTTTGGCCTGTCGTCTTTATGCTAATGCTAGTGCGGTTCTTAAATCGATCCAGTGTTGGCCCTTACGGTTAATCGTTGTGTCTATGATAGGATCTGAAGACCAATTTGGAGCCGTCACGAATAACGCTGTATATATGTCCGTGATGGCTTGCCGCAGCTCGATCAGATGCATTGCCCTAACGTTTGTAGGAGATAGCCCGTTCCAATCTGTAATGGTCGAATCAGTCCAAACGACAGGAGCTAAGCCTCTAGCCTGACGTACTGCATTCACTTTAATTCTGATTTCATCCACTGTTCTCTTACTGATAGCGGTGTCTTCTGCTGCAATGGTAGTTGCCCAGGTAACCGCGGAAATTGTGAAGTTAACTACCGTGCTCCACATCCCCCACTCCTTTCCATCATTTGCCCTCGACCTTACGTACAAACTCCCTGTTCCTAAGTTGCTAAGCGGCGAATATGCAATAGCGGTACCCGAAGGTACAGTTGCTGCTGTGCTCCAATCCGAAGGCTTGATGGATCTTGTGGCATCTATAATAGTAGATGCAAAGGAGTTAGACGTACTTATTTGAATCTGAAAATCCGTCAATGTGCTATCGTTAGCGTCCGTTGGAGTTATTCTGAATTTTGGGCGTTGATTTAACACGCTTCCGCTTGGCGTTAGGTTGTTAATCGTCGAAACGGCATAGCTGTTTGTTGTGAATGTCGTATAGTTCAAAGTGCTTGTATTACTTGCATTATCTGTATATGTCACACCCCATCGATACTGAGTACCTGGAGTTAAACCAGTGAAACTATACGTTAGACCTACTACACTTTTGGGGAAGCCTGATTCCGTAACCCACGTGCTGCCATTCCATTTTTGAAGGGTTAGTGTTGTAAGTAAAAGGCCTGAACTGTTGGCTCCATCATTAAATGCAGACCAAGTGATACCATTTGAAGTTGCGTAAAGTATGCCGTTTGTTTGCGTTGGTGCTGCGGGTACTGATGCATCGTAATGAATAAAGGTAGGCACCGACTGGGTACCATTATTAACTTCGTCGTAGGCCCAGAAAACGACGGTATGATACCCATCACCTTCATATGCAGCATTGAAGTCATAGTACCAAGTACCACCGCCCGCATTTGAACAGATAAAAGGCCCAGACCATGCATTCTGTGCCCTATTTAGAATATAGGCGTCTACACGGTCAATAGCTACGTTATCCGATACACCCATAACCAGCATTCGCTGGGTTGCGTTCTTCGTGTAAACCCCGGGTGATACGCCGCCGATTGTTGGGGGAGTTGTATCCACCCCAAAATAAACGTTGTAGAATGTTGTATCTCCAGGGGTTCCGGTACCCGGAAGGCTATTTGCTCCCGCAGAATCGCGAACCATCATTCTTAAATAATAATTTCCGTCCGCATTGATCCACCCCGCCGGCATTTGCCAACTTCGAACATTACCCGTCAACCAACCGGTATCAGCTAGGACAGCATTGTAGGCACTATTAACTAACTGAATCCAGTATTGACTTTGATAGTCACCAGGGTCAGAATCGATGAAATTCCACTGTACAAGCGGCGTTTTTGTATTGATCCACGTATTAGCAGGTGGGTAAGTAATAATAGGTGCATTAGGCGGTTGGTTAGGGATAACATACGTAACCGTTATGTATGGAGGATTTCCACTATTCCTAGAATAGAAATCGGACATAACCCAAACATCTCGCTGTTCAGCGTCTGGTCTTAAGTAGACACCATAGTAACCTTGTGCTGATCCAATGAACCTAGATCTAAATGGTTTTGTAAATGGATATGTAAACCATGTTTCTGTTGTGGCTGCACCGAATGCTCCACCTCCAGCGTACGCCCCTTGTGCGATGATACTCACAGGACTTGCTTCGTTACTACCATTATACTGATACAAGTAAGTACCGACAGAAGCCAGACGTCTTTGTGAACCGTAGCTAGATGTCTTCGCGTTCAGGCTAGCAGATTTAAGTTGAGCATTTGCAGGAATAGTGCCCATATCCCAAAATAACAATCCGAATTTATAATAGTATTCATCGTAACCACCATCGGAATTGTAGTGGTGCGTATTTGCACCAATATTAACAGTTGGATTGTATGGACTTTCAATACCGTTTGATTCATTGACCGTATAGTCAGATGTGAAATATACGTTAGTAGAGACGATACTACCAATGGAATAATCAATCACGAGTTGTGGAGCGAATGATATGCCCCCACTATATTGCCTACTTGCAAAAGATTGATTATAACCAATACCACTTTGATAGTAACTAAGCATAAATCCCTGAAAACTAATCCTTTTTTGCATCATTGACGTAACGTTGAGATTTAGCCAGCTTCCATTAGTAGGAACGGTAATTTGCGCTCCTGCGGAAGTAGTATCATCAACAACGGATACCTGTGAGTAGCCATTAGAATAAGTAATTGTGGACTCATTAAAATCCGTAATGGCACTAATAGATACGGGTAAACTACTCCCCGCAGACACGCCATTCGGAGAACTAGCTGCATAAATTTTCAACGTAGCAGAAGTGATAAAAGCATTTGCAGGTAGTGCAGAGAAATCAAAGTTAATACATGGGTAAGCACTATATCCATCGTAGCTTAAAAGAAATGTTCCAAACGTACCATATGCTTGATTAACAGAGCCTGAATAAAGATAGGTATCCTTTACTGCTGTGAGCGTTAATGTAGGCAACTAATTCACCCCCTTTCTAAAAGCAACAACGCACAATTAAGGAGCGTATTTCATAGCTTGTGCAAATTTCGCATTTAAAAGTTGTAATGTTACGGCATGCATCGCTTGTGTCGGATCAGCGGGGAGCGTTACGCCTGTTCCCGTAAATACCGGGTTTTCCTTCGGAGCTCTTGCGGTTACTGCGACATCAATGATATCCATATTGTCATCTATGTAAGATTTTGTATTGAAGAATATCGACGACGGAGAACTCCGGTCGATCTTAATCAGTCCTAGATTTGGCGTCGTTGGATTAGCCATATCTAATCACCCCCATGAGAAATTATCGAGTGTTATTGCCTCGATTTCGTCTATCGTCATTGCCTCAACTTCAGTGATGCTGAGATATCGGAATTTATAAACTACCGCGAGATGTGCTGGGATGATCGCTTCGACTGCTGCCTGTACATCTGCGATATTCGGAGGCGCACCGATCACGCTTGAGAAGTTGATCGTAATTTGATAAAGAGCAGGTTGTGCCGTAACTTCAATCACGCCGTTTTCGTAACTACTGACGACCTTTTGAAGCAGCGCCATTGTCGTCGTGCCGTTACCTCGGATCTTAGACTTTATCACAGCACGTCGAATAGGATAGCTTTTCGAGATGTCTGTTTTGATCCCAAGCGCTTCTTCCCACAAGGACAACCCCCATGTCGATACATCGATTTTAGCCTGATCGAATACGTCGATAGAATTCATCTTCACCGCATCGAATTCGACACCTTCACTTTGCATCAGCGCCTGAGCCTCGTGAATGCCTGCGTACATTTCAGGCAATACACCAATCATTTGAACCCCTGAAGGGCTCCTGATTTGAATCTCACTCATGACAGATTCACCGTCCCGAGGACTGCCACCTGACCACTAAGGATCGTAATGTTACCTGTCGCCCCATTTAGTTGTAACGCCGTGTAGTCATCGACTCCTGCCACATCTAGCAACATTGCACCAAGCTTTGCATATAACACATTCGCATTGTCTATAAAGGCAATGCTTGCAAGATATGAAGAGATGACTGAAGCGAAATCCTCCTCAATCTGAACGATCGTTCGTGATCCATCACGCACGATTGTGCCTGTGATGTTCACCAATACACTCGTAGCAGCAACGACGTTCACATCAGCACCCACAGGCGCCACGCCTTCTCCGGTACCATCTGCCGGGGAAATATAGTCTTGCACAATAGAAACTAGTGTAGGGCTCGCTGGAAGTTTTTCAGCATCGATAATGATCACCTTCACTGTTCCTGGTCCATTCCATAGCGGGATAACCTGCGCCCCTCCTACTCCGTCCACCTCAAGCGCCCATTTGCGATAATCAGCTTTGTTTCCGCTCGTTGCAGGCAGACGCACGCCGAGAAAGAATCTAGTCCGATAATCGTCGTCGCTTTCTCTATCAACCCCCGGGATCAGAACGTCTGCGAGGGTAGCCACGACTAAACCATCCACGTAATCGATAGGAATCATAGTCCCAAAGTATTGATTGCCGATACTTCCCGACTGCTCACATTCTAGCTCAAACTGCCCTGAAGTAATCCTCAATATAGCTCTGTACGTAACGCCTGATATCGAGAAGCGACTACCGATAGGCACATTAATTGATACGCCAGACTGACCTGTGAAAACGGCCTTGCGGACTGCATACGTAGCCTGATTACGTTCCTGACCAAAAGGCTCTGTCAATAAGTCGAGGTTATTGTCCGATGCTGTTTGCGGGAAAACTTCTTTCAGTTGTCTATCGAGATTCACATAGATCTCGGATAACTCTAAAGCAGCAGGAGCTAAAGCATCATAGATAATACTCCCCGGCCGTTTGTCGATGTCGTCAGGAACAGCCAAAAGCATTCGCTGTAAGATAGCGCCGTATGTTTGAGATTCATACAACTCCGCTCACACCTTTCTCTGTTTGATAACTTCCGTATTGTGAGACGACTGTGAATTCCGCAAGAGCTGAATCCCCTGTGATCATTACTTTCATATCCTGAACATCCGTGATGCGGTCGTCCTGCATAAGAGCCTCAGTGATCCTACGCCCTAATTCAGAACGAATTAACCCGCTATTCACGCCAATTAATGAACCATACTCGCTGCCGTAATCTGGTCCATAAATCAAGTATTCGAATCGTTCAGTACCAAGGATCTTGTGAACAGCCTGCTTGACTGCTTCTAGTCCTTCAGTCGTCCCAACGATCCGACCATTTTCTAAATCCATCCTGTATGTTCTACTTGGCTGCTGTGACTGCTGCAATGCAGCATTAGTCATGCCCCCTGTTGGGATCATTTCTTCACACCACCCTATCGAAGATTAAATATTGATTGCCGCCCTGCAGTCGGAATAAGATCACAACGTCGTCAACTTCAAGCCCCTTTCTGATGATGAGCTCTTCAGTTAATGCTGGTCCGGTTGTCCCTCCGCTGTAGTTGTGCGTATGGTTTACCGAGATCTTATACTCCACTAGACTCTCAGGAATAATTAAAAAGTCCTCGTCGAGTGAGAAACGCTGATCAATGGTTACCTCGAGAGGACTTGTATTTGACACGACTCCGAATATGATCTCGACCGGAGAACCGGCTCGCACAGCTCCGACGCCTGCTGATTTTATGACATTTGCTAATAAGCCTATGTTTTTCATCCGTACACCTTCAAATTTAGTGACATCGTATGTTCTTCGCCTTCAAATCTGTGTTCGCACTCATCGACGAGATAGGACTCGTTGATACCTGCTTTCTGGATGTTTACCGAGAGTTTACAACCGGCACGCACGCGGATATCTCCAAGAGCTGAGATAGAGAAGGTTCTCGTCTCGCGGTTCTTTAGCTGCGACAGTGTCGTCAGGACTTCATTAATCTGCGCCTTATTCAGTCCATCATCGAGTTTTTGATAGTACTGCAGCCGGCCCCACTTTTCAATGTTGTTGCTGTCCTGAGCGATATACACATCACGACCTGTGACCTTGCCTTTTTTGTTCTTAATATCCTGTACAAGCTTGATCCTGTTATATGTATCCGAGTCGATGGATCTCGATGTTAAGTAATCATATACAAGACTTTGATCCCCTAGTGACAGATCAATCGCTAGATCCTCAATCTTCTTAATTGTGAGCTCACCGAAGTTATCGAAAAACACATATGATTTACCGGTTGAGCGTGTCGTGTCCGCAAGAGCATTCACAATGATGTCGAATAGCTTCTCTCCGTCAGCAACGATCTTTGGAATGGCATATGATGTATCCGCAAGTTCACTAGAAACTTTCAGACCCGAATCATTCGCAATCTTCTTAAGCACGTTCGTCGCCGTCGTATTCTTGAACACATAAGTATCAGATCCCATCAGGTACCGTGTCTGATCATAAGCAGTAACCTTGACTGCCTCATCTCGGCCACCATCAATCTTAAACACATAACCATAAAACACAGGAATGTCGTTCAGTGTAACCCTCACAATATCCCCGTTATTGATTTGGAAATTCGTGCTTTCATATATCCCGCCGCTCAGGAATGTGAAATCTACACTCGACGCCTTTCCAATCCTAACGGTTCTATAGTTGATGGATGACACCGGCAAATCCCACACGTTACCGTTTCTATTGTCAACTAGTACCTGCAGCACACTATCACCTCACAAGGCCGGCAGTTTTATGACGCTACCTACTGTAAGCTTCGCCGCTGCTGCATCGCTAAGGCCGTTTAGTTTTTGAATATCTTTATACCGGGAACTATCCGGGAGACCTGAACCATCCGTGTAAAACATCATTGCGATTCTGGACGGTGTATCACCCTGCCGAACCGTATATGTCGACGGTCTGATCCGCTCGTCCGGTCTGCGCGCTGACATCGGAATGATAACTTGAGCACCGGTTTTATCCGTCTTTACCTCTGCTTTCCGAGCTGCGTAAAAATTGTACTCCCTGAAGCTGATGTCGAACTCGAGATCTCCCGAATCTCCTGCTGATTCCTTCCATTTGAATTTTTCAATGGATACAGGAATGTTGAGCTCCTGCCCTATGAATCCCTGAGCAGCTAGAGCCGATTCATAATGACCGGCGTAGATGAACCTTACAGGTCGTTTAGTCGCCATCCAATTTTCTATAGCTCGAACATAGTACATCGGTTCATAGAGAACGTTGGTTGCAAGGAACGGATAGAACTGAGCCGGGAAGATCCCGCTGAATGAGATCTCCCGCAGCTTCGGACCTTTGATGACGTTAACCTCGCCTCCTCGGGATTCAGAACGACCGTCGTTAGCTCCTACGATGTCGTAGGTTTTGCCGTTGCTGCCGCCGCTCATCTCGAGGCTCTCAGGATTTACAGGGAACTGAAAGCCCTCTTGACTGTTGTTAAAACTCAGATTAATACTATAGGCCATCTTCGATCACCCCATCCATTGAAGAGTTCATATGCGTTTCAAGAGCTACAGCTAACATACCCGCCATGTCCTCGACGCTGCCCTGTTGGTGATAGTGGTTATCCCCTGTGACCTGAACTGTTGGCGTCAGAGTGACAAAGTTTTGAATTGACTTCATCTCAGCTAATTCACGCATTGCTTTCAGATCCTCATTCGAGATGTCGACCGTATCGCCGATCTTGCCAACTTCACCGACTTTCTTGATCTCGCCTGTTCCGTCGAGTCCGAACGATCCCTTGAGATCCGGAAGTTGTAGCCCATTAAATAATGATTCCCCCGCATTAAACGCGCCCATCGTAGCATTCGCAAGATCCATTGGTTTCATTTTCATCCCAGATAAATCTTTTACCGCCTTATTCGTCGTCGGTGCATTCATGGACTTAAAAACAGAATCTAGCGCATCACTTACGCTGTGCACATTCTCTTCGTCGAATAACTTCGCCGGCTTGATATCCGTATTAAGAATCTTATTTGATAGTTCAGCAAGTGCATTCAGTCCCTTAATCCCTGCATTAATCGCCATCGTGAAGAACTTCATAAAGCCGCCACTAAAACTCTCGATGCCTCTTAGCATATTTACCATTACACCGCCGAACGTCTGGGCTAGATCATAAAATAACTTTTGTCCGGCATATACCGGATCAACCCAAACGTTAACAAAAAATTCAACGAAGTCCACGATGATATTCCACATTAGAGCTATAGTGTTCCACACCACGCCGCCGAGAAACGTGAATAGACCGGCAACGAATCCGATGATCTGGCCGAACGTCACGCCCCAAGACATAATAAGAGCAATTAACCCACCGATAGCCGCTGCGATGAGTAGAATCGGCCATGTAGCCTCAATCCATGCGATCATAGCTTGTACACCCATGATCGAGAATGCTACACCTAAAGCGACGAGCGCACCTACGACGATATTTGAGTTATTCATCATGAAATTAATAGCAGCACCGATGATTGTCAGTAGCTTATTTGCTAATCCTGCTGCTACGCTGATTGTGTTAGACATACCTTCAAAGAACTTTTTCCCATTATCGCTATTCAACATCCGGTTCATTCTTTCAATGACTGGACCAAAATTCTGAAAAATTTCGTTTTTCATGAGCGTCATTGCATCACCGAACGTCATCGGCATTGTAGCGAATTTTTTATTGATGTCGTCTGCTGCCGTGAATAGTGCGTTTTTAATAATATCAGCTGTAATCGTACCATCTGCTGACATATCTTTAAGCTGTCCTTTCGACTTCCCGGTAAACTTGGCGATCGCATCGGCCAACATAGGAGCGTTCTCCATGATCGACCTAAACTCATCACCTTGCAGCTTACCTGACGCCATGGCCTGCGTAAGTTGATACATGCCAGCTTGTGATTCTTGCGTAGATGCCCCAGACACTTTGAAAGACTTCTGCATAAGCTCAGAGAACTTCAAGACCTCGCTATTCCCCGTGAAAGCATCACTGGCCAATAGTCCAAGTTTAGCCACCGCATCAGCCATCGTGACATAATCACCGCGCGATCTGTTTGCCGCTTCGAATACCTGCGCTTGAAGTGCTGCAGGATCTTGTCCATTATTGATGATCCTAAGCCTTGCCTGTGCATTGACATAATTGTCCGAAGCCTCTACCGCCTTCTGGGCCGCTGCAAATGCGAGGTAGGCGATTAACATCTTATCAATGTCGCTGCTCATCCCCTGCGTATGTCTGCGAGACTGCGCCAATCGTTCATTATTCCTGTTCGTGGCGTTTACTAGATTTCGTTGACTTTCTAGTGCGCGTTGTGAATTCGCCGCCACTTGTTCTGTAGCAGCTACAGCAGATGTAAGAGATTCAGAGCCGTATGTCGCGTTTAGAACTGATTGTAATCGACTCGCAGCCCTTGCAGTCGAATTCATCGCTCTTGTTGCGTTCATCATCGTTGAACTGAAGTTATCAAATAACCTGAGTGTCGCCTCAACTGTTGCCATAACCTAATCCCCATCCGAAGTTACTTCAATTTTTTCTTTTCTTTCGACTCATGCTTCGCTGCAAGACCGATAGACGCAAAAATAAAGGCCCTTTCAGTCGCCGGCCTTGAAAGAATTTCATGCGGCAACTTCTTGAGCCTGTGTAAAGCGTAGTGAAGAAGGTTGGCGGTTGGATCAGGATTAATATACTCGCCCTCTTCGTTCCAACCGCCATCAATTAGTTTTTTGCTTCTTCCACCAGTTCATTCATATCTCGGTCGAATCCATTAATTTCCTGCACTTTGATAATCAACTGAGCATATTCACCTGACAGTAGCATCTTCTTCACAAGTGCTTCAGCACCAAGAACCCCGTAGGATTGTTGTAGCTCCGCTGCTTTTAAGTTAGGGAATACCACGCTCGCAACAACGAGTTTCGCGATATACTCGGTCTGGTTAATTTCGGACTGAGTCTGACCTTTCACCCTAGTCACCTTCGTTGCCGACTTCCGGATTACATCGTTCTCTTCCTCCGTAATGGATTGGATTACCCATGGTACTGGCTTGCCTTCTTTGTCTTTGAAGCGCGGAGACACGATGAAATCCTCTTGAGTCTTTACCTCAACGTTCCCTGCAAAAAACACACTGATATCTGACATATGAGTACCCTCCGTTTAAATGGTTATTATTGGCCTAGTGCGGGTGAAGCGAATTTATCTGGCATATCCCAGTCGTCGAATGTGAATGTAACTTCTTCTTCAAGCGTCTCGGCATCAACATCGAGTAAAGCGACTGTCAGCTCATCGATGTTGACGCCTTTCACAACGGTTGTCTGTGTTCCGATAGTGGAAGAAGGATCTTCATTCGAGATTTGAATATCAAAGTAGGTATCAATACCAAGCTTCGTATACTGCAGCATGAGGTCGCGAAACTTGGACGTGACAAAATAGATCGTCATCGACCCGGTACCCGCGTAACCGTTAGCCTTGTTTTGCGTGCCGTTCTTACCGAGGGTTCTAATCTCTTTCTTGTTCTTCTTGACCTTCGCCTCGAATTTCTTCACGTAGAACATTTCTTCAACAACTCCACTAATCGTCGCATAAGCGCGCCCAGATTGACCGGAAATTGTATCTTTCGCCATTAAAAAAGACATCTATATCACCTCACCTATTTTACTAACACGCGGTTGTAAATTTTTTCGATGGAGTCAACCGGCTGAACCGAGTATTCGCAATAAACAGCATCAGCATCGCCACCTTGAAGGACAGAGATGTCAGTCTGAGAATTGAAGTTCTGAATAGCATTGAGCGCCTGCAGTGACTCCAAGTAATTCACATATTCATTCTTCAAAAGGTTGCGCCCGTCTGCGTTATTGTCGACCTTACCGATGTAATAATTATCATTGATCGTTTTCAGGTCGTTGTTAATAGCATCAAGAACGCGCACGACACGGTTCTTCGAAAAGCGTTTATCTTTTGTCGGAGAGAAGCTTGTAAACGTATTGATATCCTGCTCGACGACCGCTTTCCCTTGATTCGGAGTGAATACGAACTCACCACTCAATAGAGCCGCCTCAATCTGCGAATTAGTATAGCGAGGGCTGACATCGACTGCACCGTCATAAGCCTGACGAGTTAGGGATGTATTGACCTGAGCAGAAGCTGTCGCGCCTGCCACCCATGCAACCGCCTGAGCTGCTGTAATAGTCGCGCCTGTCGCCAAGATCACGCCATTTTTAACACTGATTACACCTTCGTAATCTGCATCAGGGTAGTTCTCCAATACGACCTGAATTTTTGTCCCCTCGTCATCGCGCAGGCGCTTTGCAAAGGATACATACAGAGCTTTCAGTGTCGGATCTGTGGAAGTCAATGCAAGCGTGCTGAAATCCTCAACTTCAACAGCAGTTAGGAAGTCTGTATGGTCTCCATTGATTACGACGCCATCAGCACCGCCTGCTAGAGCTATACCCGCATTAGTTGTCAGCGATCCTGTACCAGACCAATCGATCCATGAATTCGCTACAAGCCCGGAGATCGCGGACACGGTTTGTTTGTCTGCCTGTACAGCATCAACTAGCGTTACAACGTCAAACTTCGAAGCATCATCGATGTTAACCGTCACAGCTACCGTGATGTCATTACCTCGTAAGCCGCCATATTTAGCCGTTGCTGTCAGATTGCCAAGTGTTGCGGTCGCCTTAGTACCTGCATTTAAACGGTATAGTAAAAGTTTTTTAGCACGCTTCAGTGCCTCGTTAATAAGCAGCAACTTCGAATCTGCGATGTCATAACCAAGCAATGTTTTCAGGTTGTCACCTGCGTTAATCTCGATCACAGTCTTTGAAGAGCCCCAACTTAGAGCGAGTGAGATCGCCACGATACCCCGAGCACCCAAAGCGCCTACTGTACCACTCGTCAGAAAATCAAAATAACTTCCTGGCCGAACTTTATTTTGAGCTGTAAAAGTTCCTCCTGCCATTTACTGCACTTCCTTTCTTACAAAGTCATCGGCGATCTCTCGCACCTGATCTTTGGTATATGTTTTGTTGTCGTCCAGTAATGCGCGAAAGATATCTTTCTCTAAACCCGTGTAGGATTTTGATACAAGAAATTGCTCTTTCGTGAATTCAGGCTGGATGCTTTTTTCCTTAGTCGCCACCTAGATTCCCCTCCCGTTCAATCTTCTGCATCTTATCGACCGGCTCTTTTTCAAGGATCACCTTGACAGAGAAGTTGATGAAAAAGTGCAGGACGTCGTCGACAATCTCGTACCTCAATCCGTTTGACCTCACTAGTCCATAATCCGTTGTGACATATCTCAGAGGCTCGAATAGGCTCTCAGCAATCGTTCTGCAATCTGCTTTCGGCACGAGGCTGTCCCTGTCAGGAAAGTAATGCACGTTGAAAAGCATGTTGCGACTTGATCGTCGGTTATATCCCGGAGCCTGCGCTGTATCTAGCTGCATAACAAAAAAAGCAGGCTGGGAAAAGCCCTGCTTTATCTGCTCTGTATAGATCGGGACTGTGGAATCAATCTCACTCAAGCGAGCAACGATACCATTCAAGATTTGATCTTCCATCAACTTACCACCTTAAATGCTCCTTTATAAACTGCTCCAGCTTTCTTTCAAGAATAGCAGGCAATTCCCTCTCCAATTCCTCAATGGAAGTAGTAAGCATAAACCGTCCTTCGACCCATCCTTTATGATCTTTCGTTCTATGACCATACTCAACGTACATCGCATATTCAACAGGATTAATTATCTCTATTTGAATTTGAGAGCCTACACGTTGAATGGGTCCAATCGACCAACCTCTTCGCAGTTCACCCGTGAGAACTGGAGTGCGAGCTACAGTTTTCGCAAACAAGCGACTCACCAACTCCTTTAAGCACTCTTCCTGGAAAGCAGGGGCATGCTCTCGAAGTTTGTCCAATCCATTCTTAAAATTCAGAAGCCCCGAAAAATCAAAATCTCCAAGCCTGGTCATGCTCGCCCCACTTGTTTTAACAAGATCTCTTGATGTGTGGCGTATCGGAATGGCTCGCCTACTTGCTCAAATTTCAAGTCCATTCCATTTTGTAGGACCCGGATCTCGCAGCCTGCTGTTATTGTTACCTCAGGAGAAATGAACAATTTCGCATCGAATCCGATTGTATTATCCGTTTCAGTTTTACTAGAGCTAGCAAGAGTAGTTTGTGATAGCCCGCAAGGTTCGTCTTCAAAAAGATTAATCCTCTGCTGTCCAGTTACATGTGTAATCGGATGTTTAACTGTTTGAAAAGTCGTAACAGTGCAAAACCCCTCATATGTGCTCTCAATTGCCGCACGCTCTGCAGCAACGTTACCGAATGCCATTGTTACCACCTCAGTTTCCTAAATGCTGCTAACTGGCTTTCATATGCCTGGACGAATGAAGCTCCCGGCCCAGCCTTAATGTTAGGCTTAACAGAACCGAAGGTGGTTGTAACGTCCCCGCGTTTAACGCTCTGCACAGCAGATGTAGCATCAGAAAAATCAGCTGCATATTTCGTCCTATACTGATCCTCTGCAATTTGGAGAACTACAAGTTCCAACTCAATTGGAATCACTGAGATGTTACACCAAGTAAGAACTCCTTGAATTACTATTTCGATCGTAAAGGTTAGCCGCTGCTCTTTACTAATATCCTCAACTGGAATCCCTAGCAGCTCTTTAAGTTTGATTACAAAATCATTGGTCGTCATCGTCATCCTCAATCGTAGCTGAACCGGCAATTACACCATCTTTAACGAGAGCTGCTTTATCCTCCGCAGGAATGTCTAATTTTTCTCCAGCAGAATAGTAAGCACCTCGATATTTAACATTTTGCGTGAATTTAACTTTAACGGTCTTTGGCTTTTCTTCTTGGGCCTTAGTCGTCATCCGAAAAACACTCCCTCTTAATTAATTTACTTTAGCAATAAAAATTTGATCGATTCGTTCAAATGAAGGCAACGTAATCGCAGATACAATGGTTTCAACGTTTACCGGATGCGGTTCTTTAATAGTAGTAATAGCAACACCGGTATTAACAATGGATACATCAGCGGTAGTACTGCCCGACATTAAATCGGATTCCTCTGGTGTGGTACCGAAGTACGTATTCCCAAGAGCTCCCTCTGGAATAAGAGTGAAATAATCATCAGGGTAGAACAAGTTGCTACTGCCGTCTTGTAGACCAAACTTCTTGTTGTATACAGCGATCGATACACCAAGTTTATTTTGAAGATACTGCTTCATGAGAGCATCAGTCATAATAATGTTCTGGCCACCAAGTGGATTCATATCCAAACGAATAGCCGTATTTTTAAGAATATAATTCCATGTCTTACGCGTGCTAATTCCGTTTAAAGGACGTACCCCTGTTTCATCTTCAACCGTATCCTGCCATGTTTTGATATCCCCTACAATATCTGCTGTTGGATCACTCCATTTATCCGTGCTCGTTAATGTCACCTTGTGGTTAGCCGGCATCTTGTAGTCGTAGTCATAGTTCAATCGATTAGCTACAATGCTAATCTTACCTGTTGAGAGAAGCTGCATGATCATCCTCTCTGGATTTACTAAAGCTCCACCGACCAAGTTAGTTACATCATCATAGATATTGTTAATCAACGGCATCAGGTAGCTTTCATTATCACTAGCTGCTAACCGATTCAGTTCTTGACGATCCTTTTCACCAATACGCATGGCTTCACGGAAGAAAGGCATTTCAGTTTCAATTTTCTTGAATCCAATTCGATCACGGAGAGTTGCCTTAGCATCAAACGCGGAAGGTAGCAATGCAACAGGCAAACCTTTTGAACCTTTAATCCATTTGAGATCTAGTCCTAGTTGTTTCTTTGCCGGAAACAAGGTAGCACCTAGATAAGGAATGGCATTTGAAGTGTTCGTCTCGAAATAAGTAGCAATATTCTTAGCATTAACTAAATCAAAAATAGTTGGCATCTTGTTCATTTCCCCCTTATTTCAAAAACGTAATTTGATTAAGTGCTGCAATTTCCTCAGGTGCTGGTGGTGTAGGAAGTTTGGCTAAATCAATAAATCCATGGATGAGCATGGCTCCTGCAGCAGGTCCATAAGTTACGTCAACGTCAGTAAATAACACCCCTTCAGCGTTGGAAACACCTGTCGTTGTTACTGCCTTTTTCGCTTTCTTCGTCTGATCTGTTAAAATGCCATTGCCAATAATCGTGCCAGCCGGGACTATCTTCTTGCCGTCAGCATTAGCCACAATCCCCGTGTCATCCACCATCACTGCAAGATTTACGTAATGGTCCGGAAATTTCAAGATTTCCTTCTTGTTGTTTGTAAAGATCGTTTCTGTGTATTTCATATCTACACTACCTCCATAGAATTATTGAAAATATGAATCCCTGGCCTTATCTAATGCTTCACCTTGTTTAGCTACCTGTTCAGCCAGGCGCTTTCCAATATTGCTCTGATCATCTCCACTACCACCCCCTTTTTCTCTTCCATCTGCAGGAGCCACTCCCTTAAACTGTTGCTGACCCGACTTTTCAGGAACAAACAAAAAAGCCTTGCTCGTTTGCAAGGCTTTCACTTGTTCTTCGAGTCCAGCTTTCACATTGCCGGCATCGTCGAGCTCAACTTTATTTTTGTCCAATAATCCTATTACCATCTCAGGGTCATGTACCTTTCCAGCCAGGGCCATTTTAACAGCTGTAATTAATCGGAGATCTTTTAAATCAGCTTCATATTTATCTGATGCTGTTTTATTATCAGCTTGCAACTGCTTAATCTGATCTTGAAGAACATTGTTATCCCCGGCTGATTTACTGAGCGCCTCAAGCTGTTTATCTCGCTCTTTGAGAGTGTCTTCCGCTGTTTTCTTGGCATCATTCACTTCTTTAAACCTGTGTTCAGGCACCCAGCCTCTATAGTTTGTTTCTACACCTTCAACAATTGCAGTAATTTGGGCATCAGAAAGCCCCTGAGCTTTTAGCAATTCTTTTAGCCAACCCATCTTTGATCATCCTCACTTATTGTTCCGGTTGTGTCCGGTTTAATGAATTACCTAGTTTTAAGCCTAGTGGCATGGCAGTAGAAAAAGGACTCCTGAAGATTCAGGAATCCTAAATAATAAAGATATTATATTTAATAGAAAAGCAATTAAATGCTAATCATTATATAATGGAACAATATTATTAACACAAAACGTATATGCAGCTCTACACATTTCAAGATTTGCATTCCTAACCGTCTTATTCTTTTTTCCTACTAATCCATTGGTAACTCTTAAAGAATATACTCCATTAAATAAGCCCTCTTGATAAGCTGTGAGTACCCCTTTTTTCCCTTTGATATGATAATCATGGTCATCTCTATAGAATGAGAAACAAAATTTATCACCTTCAGACATCCACATGTCAGCTCTGTCTCCTGCTAATGTTTTAGTCCATTCTCCTACTTTTTCAGGTCTCACTTTCTTCTCAGGCGGTGCTTCTTCCTTACGCTCATCCTTCTCATCATCATCTCGCTTCCTTTTCTCCCCCCTATCTCCACCTGAAAGCCCAGGCATTGTAGGAACTCCAGAAGTAGATCGTTGAACGGTGGTCGCTGCAAAATTTGATTTCATCATTTGAGCAACAGCTCTATTACCTATAGTTTGCTGAAGGGCAGCAATGTTAGAATTAGCTAAAGGTGTGCTTAAATTTAATGATGAGGGATTTGTGTTCTTAGTTTCTTCTCTCTTCTGAAGTTTACTATACATTTGGTGTCACACCTTTATTTAGTATTAGTAAGTAAACTATATCATGATATTGGAAATTATTGATGTTTAATTTGCCCGTTTCAAATAAATAAGCACTCTCGCAAATGGAGAGTGCTGCTAATTCTTACTATCTTTTTTATCAGGTTCAACCGGTGCCAATACCTTCTCGAAATACTTCTCAAGGAAATCGGGTGCCTTCGGATCAAGTTCATCCAGGTAGCTTTCATCAAAACCGCCGATCTGTTTTTGCATCTCCGAATTCTTCTCCATAAACCCACCCCAATTCTGTAATGATTGCTTGCATAAGGAGAAAGTCAAAATATTCTCTTTGTGCTGATGATGACATCATAGCATACTCCTTGTTAGTTTGTAAGCCGGCTGTTACCTTAGCACCTTGTTGCATCATAACATCTTGGAACACCATAGCGGATACTAAGATCCCTTGAGTAGAAACAAATGAAACTCCACCATCATGCCCGACAGCTATTATATTCAATAGTGAGGGATACAGAGAGAAGTTCCTTATATCTTTCACATTTATTCTAGTTCCGCGGGGATGGTTGTGTGTCAATGTAACCGAGTTGACCGGTGAATTGAGCAGCATCTCATGGATCTCCGGAGAAAATACTACTTTATTAATTTCTCCGGTCGCACGCCCAATCTCTGTACCGACTTTGTCCATGATTACCATGATTTCCTTACCTTCTTTGAATCCTTGCCGTGCAATACTTCTATTTACATCGGCAATCTCATCTAATACTGTTTCAGGTGTGGCAGGTAAATCAACGTAATATGAAGCTTTTGGATTGTACCTTCTATTGAAGCCTTCACCTGCAGGCTCTTTCATTTCCCCAGTCACATGCTTTTTCTCCCACTCCGGGTAAGTCATGTCACCAGGGACATTATAAGTCTTGCCATCATCATCCCTAGCTGCCCGCTCTTTCACGTTGTCTTCATAATATGGAATATCAACCGTCCTGCAGCGTGCATGAAATGGAGCGCAGTTAAGCCCTGCCTTGGCTTCCGACACCAGAAAGATGCTACCGTCCATTGTCCTACAAATATCCGATGTCCGCTTGTCCAAGGTTGCCACATTTCTATATTTCTCAACGTTTAGCTCCACGTAAGAAGCCCGGCGTGAAGCTCCAGAGAAATATGCTGACTCAGTAAGGATTAAAGTTTCAGCTCGTGATCGAGATACTCCCATACGCTCAGATAGACGATTAATCATCAAATCTGATGAATCCCCTCGAATCAGTCCTTGCGTCAAAGTTGTTTGAAGCTCATGGATCAGCTTGCTACGGTCACCCCAAATTCGTTGACTAAAGTTACTACCATCCGGAGCCCAAGGTGTAGCAAGCACGCTTTCAATCTGCTGAGTATTTAGCTTTGCAAAACTTGCCCCAATCCCTACACCCTTCTGTAATTCGAATATGTTCTGATAGTAACTATCCTTATAAATGTCACCTAATAAACTCGAAGCTCCCGTTTGGCGTTTAGCGGTGAGTAATTCGACTTGTTGCCTCATTTGTAGCTGCAATGACTCTAATCGACTCATACGGACGCGAATACTCGCATTTTCTAGTTCCTTCATCCATCGTTGATCAATGGCATTTTCACGGCCAGCTTTGATGTAATCCTCAACAGACCATTTAAATTCCTTTAGCTCCCCAGCCTTAAGCATTTGACGAGCAGTCGCCAGATCTACGTCATTGTTTTTAGCAAAACGTTGATAGAACACATTAATATCTTTTTGAATAGAGGCCATTGCCTTTCCGTATTCACGTTTCATGTTCTGGATATAAGCTTCACCTTTCGCAAGCTGCGCTTCGTTCAGCTGTTCCATTCGCTGAGCCCAATACTCTGCGGACCTCATGATGATTCACCTGTAATTTTAGCTTCATAGGCAAGATCATCCATTGTTTTCTTCCGATCGGCTTCCAGTCTCTTTATTTCATCCTGAGGATTGGTCACCCACGGATGATTTGCAACAATCGTCTCTTCTGAAATAACACCTACGCTGTTCTTTGCATTAGTGATAGTATCCATTTCATTGATGAGGATATCCCGGTTTAAAATGAAATCAACTGATTCCTCGGAGAAGTCACCTTGACCGCTATTTGCTAGATGCGTATCAATAAACCATCGAAGCTGCTCCAGGCTTGCTTGAAATTCTGTTTCTATATCATTGGCGTCCAGGTCCAAGTCTTGATATAAAAATTTTAATGCAATGCCACTCGGGCTATTTCCAAACTTATCGGACTGCGTATCTACGCCGCGTCCGAATTCATAAATATCTTTTCGATTCATATCTTGATGTGTTTTATAAGCTTCGGTATTGATGTCTAAGGAGAGCGTGTCAACTGCCCCATCATCCATAACTTTTACCGCACGAAACACTGAGAGATTACGTCGGAACTCGCCGAGATCTTGTCCATCATAGTTTTTAATGACATAAACGCTGTTCGGTAAATCATCCAGATTGTTCGAGTTATCACTTTTCTTGCGATCGTAATCATCAACCAAAGCTTGAATGAATTTGACCAAAGGCAGCTCGTCTTCATGGTATTTGAAGCAGACAAATGGAACTCGGGCCCAATTTAACGGAATCTCTTCGTCTCCTTCAACTAATGTAAAGTGGGTCCCATTATCGACCGAATCAAAGTCTGGTGACATACCAACACCATCAAGAACGTATCGCTTAACACCAGTTGTATCCCAGAACTCAATTTTCTTGATTACTTTCTTCGTTTTACCCTCATACACCTCAACCTCGTAAACTCTAATAAGTGCATCCAGCTCGGTGTGAGCAGCATCCCTCCAAAGAGGAATGCATTCCTCAGCCGGGATTCTCTTAAGTGATAGCACGCCTGCAGGACTGTAATAAATATGGACCCAGGCTTTCCCCTTATTAATTGCTTCTCGGCCAACAGATTGTAATAAGCGCAAAAAAGACTTATTAAAGAATTCCTTTAACAAGTCTTCATAAGCTGTATTTTCTGTTTGAATGCTCAATGGTTTACTGAGTAAATAGCCGACCTTCTGATCAACCAACTTTCGGACAAAACCATGCGGCAGTTTGTTGTTTGCTAGATTGACTGCTTCAATTAAGGCGCCGCCTTCACCAATCGTCATCCGCTTATATTTTAAGACATCATTATCTAATCCATAATACTGCTGTCCGATTAACATCAGCTTGCGCAGCGGATCCTTCTGCCAATCACTAATTTCCTGATGAATGATTTCTTCGATAGTCATGGCAGAAGCAGCGCCAGCACGGAGAATGGCGGCAATATTCTGCATTTCCGGTGTCACAATATATTCACCTCCAAACATTATTAATCAAATGAAACTCCTGATCCCTTGCGAATCTGCTCCATGGCATAGCGTAGTGCATCCATCGCATGGTTAAAATCATCAATTGGTCTATTTAAGAAACGCCCTGTTTTGTCCTGATCCCACACGTAACTGGACAATTCTATGCTGACATTGGGACAACGGAATTTGTGTACAATGATTTCATACTGCTGAAGATACTGGATACCGTTTATTACACTGTCCGGTCCTTTTTCCGCAGCACGAATCCGATTAATCCCATAACCCCTAATCTCATCGATGGACTTAGGCTCCGAAGAATCCGCAATAATCTTTTCTTTCGAGTAGTTTTTCTTCTTGATGATATCTGCAATTTTGTCATTGGTCAGAGCCCCCTCGTAGTGTTCATCAAAGATGTAGATCTTCTTCAATTCCTTATTAACCAAGGCAGCCACAAAAGCACTCGGGTCATTGGTATACCCAAAATCCAAACCGAATATGGCTTTGTAACCGGGTAGCTTAGCGATGTCACGCCATTCAAACTCTTCTTCACACCAGTTCTCAAAGATCGCGCCTTCCGCAATCCCCCAGTTACCCTCACCTTCAACGCGGTAACGTTTCGGCTTATGTTTCCTCATCCATTCAAACAATTCCCGGTCGTCGTCTCCCAGGAACTCATTGCATTGAAATGTAGTTGTTAGGGCTAGCGTATTAGGATTTGGCACATCAAAAAAACGTTGCTTCAACCAATGGCGTTCATTCCACGGGTTAAAAGTCAGCGTTAATTGTTTGAAATACCCTTCTGGCAACTCACCACGGATAGACATATCGATCTTATCAAAGTCATCCTCGTTTAATATCTGGTAGGCTTCTTCAAACCAAGCCCAGCACAAATAGCCCGTATCCACCGTTATCGAAGTGATGGACATCGGGTCATCTAGGCCGCGGAATAAGATCTTCTGGCCGGTCGGCTTATATGTAGCCTCGAGTGGGCTTTTCTTAAACTGCCAAAGGTGAGCAACACCTAAACGACGAGTAGCCCATTTAAGCTGAGCAAACGTAGAATCTTTATGTGTATTGAACGTTTTCCGAATAACGAGTGTGTTTGCAAGCGGCAGCTTCATCATGTGATAAATGTGCCATAGCGCTGCCGTAACACTTTTCTTTGAACCACGGCCACCTTTAATAACTCGGTACCGACCGCGAAACCGCCAGAAATCTACATAACCCTTGCCTATGGTCTGCTGCAAGCTTACTTCACTCATGCAGGTCATCCTTAAATACGACTGGATCAATAATATTGCTATTGTTCAAAGTGTTAACTTCGGCTTGAAGCTTTTGAATTCGAAGATCACGCTCAGCGTCTACAAATCTGTTCTTTAATTCAATGGCCTTTAACTTCTTATCCTGGACCCTAGTCAATGCTTCCTCCAGCCGAAGAAGGTCATCGATTACCCTGATATCTGATTCCTCAATCTTCGTAGTAACCAGCTTATCTATCGGAACAACCACACTCTTGGTTTGACCTGTCTTATCATCATGTACAGTCTGAACATCCTTCACGGTGATTCTCTCCTGAAGGACCTTTCGCTGCTTTTCTGATAACGCGTTACGAAGATTCTGGATCCGCTGCAGCATGCGTCGTTCCCTAATAGAAAGAAGTGTGATTGCTTCATCCGCTTGTCTAATCGGATCAGTCTCAACCTGGCGTGCCAGCTCTTGCTCATCTTCTTCAAGCGTATCCATCCAAATGGATTCGAACTCACCGGTGGTTACTGCTTTCTTGTTTCCCACTGGGCCGCCAGTTCCTCCGCGGTTACCAAGAGCATTTTTACTCCCTTTCGGAGCTCCACCTTTATTACCAACGGCATTCTTATTTCCTAAAGGAGCACCTATCCGTTTAGTAACGTTACCATTCTTTTCATTAGTAACGTTACCTTTTAATGAAGCACTCCATTTATCCTGGCTCTTCCATTTCCGTATCTGAGTTTCTCCAAGTCCGAGCTCTGCAGCAAGGTCTTTGAGTTTCAACTTCCCGGTACTCTCGAGCCAAATCTGTTTGGCTTTGTCCCTGTCAGGACTACGCTCTCTTGGCATTACATATCACCCACCTCCGAAATAAAAGATCGAAAATAAAAAAGAGAGTCAATTTGACTCTCACAATTAATGGGTACTACTGCTCTTTTTGAAGCTCCAAATCAATCTCAATCAGCTTCTTCAGATCCTCAACCGACTTGATCTCGATTCGACCATCCTGAAAGTCCTTCACCCAGCGAGCAATGCCGGCTTGTATGATTTTACGATACTTTGACTTGGATTCCAGGATGCCTTCAATTAATGCTAACTCATGCTTAAGTAGCAATTCTTCATTTTCTTTGTTCGTATTTTCATCTTTCAATTGCGAACACTCCCAACATTCGTTAAAATGAATAGGAGATCGTGTGTTCGTATAACCGTGGCCACGGCAAACATGATCTCACCGGGAGTGTCCGGTACCTAAGGAGGACGTTAGCGCGTCCTTCTTTTTTATTTAAAGAAAACTACCAAATTAAAGAGGCGTCTTCATACTGGTCTATAACCCTGACAATTCGCATTGATAAACATAGAATACAGAGCAAGAAATTTTACTATGTTGATAGGAGATGGCGAATGATGCAGAAACAACGTATTGCCGGAAAGTTCACCAGACTTATTAAACTTCCCAAAAGTGCAGGAATGCCAAAATGCGAAGCAATGAAGCTGTACCGTGCGCAGCTGAGAAAATACCACAATACGAGATCTGGCAACTTTATTACCCAACGCACGGTTTCGATCGGGACCGATAATTCCTGGTTCAATGCCCAGGTCATTAACCGTGATCCTGCATGGGTGTCCGTTCCAAATGCCAATTACGTCTGGTATTCAGGCAATTTGAACAGTGAGAATGCTATTATTTCGACTCGCTTCACCCTTTCGCAGCGCAGAGCTATTCTTAGCGCCTCCCTCTTCCTATCCGTCGACAACTATGCCGTTGTGATCATCAATGGTGTGCCACTCGTTTTTGACGGACCGCAAAATACGCCGTCTTTCTACAACACCGGCCGTACCTTTGACGTCATTAACTTTGTAAGACGCGGACGCAACGATATCGTCATCATCGCCTTCAACTTCGGCGGACAGCGCAGTGCAGCTAATCCTGCAGGGGTTGCGGCCAGACTTGATTTGAGACTGAGCTCCTTGCTTTAATGATGGAAAAAGCCGGGCCATCCTTCGGATGGAACCCGGCTTTTTTACATCAATTAACGTTCGTCGCCACGTAATCTGCCGAGCCATGCATGCATCTCCAGTGTTGCACCACAGTGAATGAAAGGTTAAAGCGTTCTTTCATGTTAGTTCAATGGATAGCACGAAATTTATGCATCTTCTGCTCGATCTAAAAGAACAGGCTCAATACCTGTCCAATCATAAAAACGTTTCTTAATAACATCGCATTAAAAAACATCAACTCACCGGGAGTGTTCCGGTTCCTAGGGGACATTAGCGCATCCTTCTTTTCTCATTAAGGGTTTGATCGTTAAATTGCCTCAAAAAAGCTGCTGCTTAAATTTTTTTGAAGTTCTAGTTATCACATTGTTCCTCCATATTCTGTGTATGCTGATACATACACATCAGCATATTTGGTTAAATTAAGTAAAACTACACAATGACAAAAGGCGGGAACTGAATTGGGAACTGATCAATCCAATAAATTTGAACAAATACATAAATTACATGAACGACTCTCAAATGCTACAGCAGATTATTGGGTTGCCTACTCTAATTTAAATACTTGGCAGTTCTGGCTTCTTCTTTTCTTAATAATACTGCCGTTAGTTGCCCTGTACTTCTTGATAGATAGAAAAAAGGTATTCCTTATTGGGTTCTTTGGATTCAACATTCATGTATGGTTTCATTATGCAGATGCCATTACTGCAACTAATGGATTTATTGATTATCCATATAAAGTGATTCCCTTCTTATCTTCAAGTACGGCCTTGGATATTGCATTAATTCCTGTTACATCCATGCTTCTTTATCAATGGATTGTAAACAATAAAAAGAATTTTTACTTATATGCTACAGCTTATTCTTTTATTGCATCTTTTCTATTCAAACCTGCATTGGTGACTTTTGGCCTTATGAAACTTTATAATGGGATGAACTTCTTTTATATCTTTCTGATTTACATTCTAATTTTTGTTATATCAAATTTGATAACTAATTTTTTCATGTATCTACAAAGAAAAAATGATTACCCACTAGAAAATATGAAAATGAGCAGACTCTTAAGTATAAAGAAAAAAGCAAGATAACTACGCCTACCCAAATGGCTCTCACGCGAGATATGGTCACAAGCCTAAATTTTGAGCTGTGGCCTTTTTACAGTTCCACCATGCTCTATCTCTCATCCGTTCATGCGCTATTTAAATGAAATTCATGCAGCTTCTGCCCGAATTAAAAGAATAGGCTCAATCCCGGTCAACTCATAAAACCGCTTCTTAATAACATCAAAGACAAAACCACTCCTACCAATGGAGTGGTTTCTTTGGATAGGACTTGTCTTTTATCGTACTTTTTCTTTTTTGCGCAAAAAATTAAAGTTATACTCCCGTTTAACATTTGCATCCGATTTGGTTTTTTCGAAATTACTCATTGTACTTATCCAGAAAGAGATTAAAAAAATTGAAGAATGAATAAAGAAATCATATGTGTGACGCCAATCTTTTGGGTTGTAAAAATGAAGTTTTTCAAAAATAGGTTCTAAAATAAACGCACCTAATAAACCAAAAACAATTGCTTTTATAAAGGGATTAATATTGGGTTTCAATTGAATAAAAAACATGACTGCTACAGGTAATATGCACCAATCAAAAACAATATCCAACACAGGAAAAAAAGGAATTATTGTAAAAGGGTATGACCATTTTCCTAACGATAAAGCGACGCTCTCTATAACAGTAGAGAGAAGCATAGAGGTAAAGCCTGCTAAAAGTAAACGACCCATGCTTTCTTTTTTTCCAAACATAAACCAAAGTGCCCACGGTATAATGATTAATGCAATTCCAAGCCACCATGTCCATGTAAATAAAAATGCGTTCTTTATTGCACTGCTCGTCAAACTATTTGCTTCATATATTTTTTGATACCCTTGCTCAGCTTGTTGTAATCCTTCCTCGATGCTCATTTTACTTTCATCTCCCTGATTCTTTCAATTCCATACTTAATATTTATTTATGTATGATATCTTTATCTTATCCAGTTGGTTTAATGTTCAATCAATCTCCTTATAAAATCTTGCTTTCTTAAAAATCCTTCAATTCTTCCTTTTCCTGCAACTATTTTAAAGGGGCATTGTATTTAATAGAATCGGCTCAACCCCAGTCCACTCAAAGAATCTCTTTTTTATCACGTCACAGAAAACAGGATCCAGCTCTAATGTCCTACAAGTCCGGTCCATCTGCTCACAAGTAATAAGAGTAGATCCGCTACCTCCAAAGAAGTCCAGCACAATATCTCCACGCTGACTGCTATTGTTGATCGGTATCTGCAGGAGCTCCAACGGCTTCTGCGTTGGATGAACATACTTTGTTACATCTCCCCGGGACACTTCCCAAATCGTCTCTGGCTCTGGCAGCTCCTGGGGCAAACCAGCCTTCCAAATGGTTGTCTGCTTCCGGTCCCCGTACCATGCAGGTGACTTACCCTTCAAATGCGCATAGAACACCGGCTCATGCTTATATCGATACTGGGACCAACCAAAAGAAGCAGCATTCTTTGACCAAATACACTGCGACCTTACAACGATGCCGGCCGCGTTCATAGCGTTCTCAAACTCCCTTTGATATGAAGAAGGGTGGAATACATAAATGGCTGCCTTCGGGTCCATAACCGAAGCATAACAAGCAAAAACAGAATTCAAAAAAACCGCAAACTCCTCTGCGAGCATATCGTCATTCATAATTGTTCCCCTACCATTTGCGGCCAGCCTGGCCGAATCGCTCTCCACTGCTACATTATAAGGTGGGTCTGTCACTACAAGAGCAGCCTTGGCGCCCTCCATGAGTTTCTGCACATCTTCAAGCTTCGTTGCATCGCCACACACCAAAAGATGCCGACCGAGCTGCCATACATCACCGTATCGAGTCTCAGGTTCTTTGATCTCATCCAAAGCACGTTGAACGTCGAACTCGTCTTCTTGGACTGGAGTAATCAGTTCAGTATCTGCGTTTAATCCTGGAAGCAATTGATTTAGCTCGTCCATTTGAAAGCCGGTTTGAGTTGATAACTCCTCGAGTGAATAGTGTGCAGACAGCTCTTCAAGGAGCGATGCTAGCAGCTCCTCATTGGTCCGGCCGCGTAAATGACTAAGACTGATGGTTAAAAGCTTAGACTCTTCATCACTTGACTCTACGACAACGCAAGTAAGCTCTTTGAGCCCAGCCTCTTTAGCAGCACGCCAGCGCTTCTCCCCCTTAACGATTGTCATATCGCTACGGACCAGGATCGGCTGCAGCACGCCGTGATTCCGAATGCTTTCAACCAAAGATCTATAGATATGATCATCCATCTCATTCGGGTTCCAGGCGTTTGGATATATGTGTTCAATAGGTATAGTTTCGATTCTCAAATTAATTCCCCCTTGTGTTATGTCGGATTTTAGGTAAAAGAAAAAGCACTCGGTTAAGGTGCTTTAAGTTCATATAAAAGATCCTTTCACCTATTAGTGGCATCTGTACGACAAAAACGAAGCTCTTCTCAAAGAAAACCTATCCCACAAGGAATAGGCTATTCAGCAAATCATCCGATATTTTTCTTTGAGCCCTAGTCACATAAACCTCCACACTCCCCTTACTAACCCCAAGCATCCCAGCAATCTCACTAAACGAAAAGCACTCCCCATGAGCAAGGACATAGCATTCTCGCTCCCTATCGCTAAGCCTGGACAATGCATCTTCAATCTGAAAGCTCTGCCAATCAGAAAGATTAGCTGGGCTGCCGGCCGAACTCTGAGTGATGTATGCCTGCATCCGGACCGGATCCATGAGCTTCTCCCGTTGATACGCTGCCCGCCGTTCAATCCCTCGCTTATTTCCTGGTCGGCGCCCGCTCTCAAGCCACTCAATCGTCCACTCACAATCGGCTACCATTTCATTAATAATTCGTCGATCAGCCTGAAGCGTTGAAAGCTCATCTTGTTTACAAACAATGCTTTCATCTTCTTGCTGCTCAATCTCTTTGATCTTACTTGTTTTATCTGCAGCCAGCCTTCTTAACATGGCGGCCGTTTGTTTATAACCTTCAGATAAATGATTGCATCCCATTCCCTCACACCTCCGCAGTGTGTTAATATAGGTTACGGGAACATACGTTTGATCCCCCGTGATTCTTGCAAGGAGTCGGGGGATCTTTTTTTGCACTCATTAAGTAATGTATAAATCAATAATCCTTTGGCAGATAATACCACCAGTGGGGTGGTTAACTATGGATAAAGAAAAGGTAGTCGAACAAATTGATAATAATGTTAATCAAATTCATTTATTAATTGATCAAAAAATAGTAATTTGGAAAGAGCATGTTGTCTTTTCAGGATTATGGTGGTTTGGTGTTATTTTATCTGTTATTCCTTGGATAATTTGGTTTTTGGTCAGGAATAAAAACAGTACCGATAGAATACTTTATGCCGGCTTTTTTGTCATGAGTATTTCACTTACTCTTGATATACTTGGTGATCAATTTGGATACTGGCACTATAGATTTAACGTGATTCCTATTGTCCCAACTTATTTACCGTGGGATTTGACTTTGATGCCTCTTGCGATAATGATTCTTATACAAGTAAAGCCTAAAATTAACCCATACCTTAAAGCAATATTATTTGCTTTACTTACTTCATATGTAGCAGAACCATTTATTAAATGGCTAATGATCTATAATCCTAGAGAATGGAAGTATAGTTACTCTGTTCCTATTCAATTTATTATTTATTTAGTAGCTCACTACTTGAGCAGAAGAAATAAGTTTAAAAAATTAACTTGATGTTTTCACATTCAGCAACCATGCAGATTCAATGTCAAATTTATTAATTTATACTCGACATTTCCCAATGTCTGGTAGTATTAATCTTATTTCTTTCAACTCCCCCCCTTTCTTCTCGCAATATTCATTGGTTTTTGCTTCAAGTGAACGATCATATTCTATATAACAACATTGCGGAACTTCTTCGATAAAGTCTTGCATCTATGTGCTTGTATACTCACATCAACACTCCTTTAAGTTCCTCAATATCCAGTCGATTTTCCCATTATCTCTCATGTTTTTCAACGAATAATTCATCTGATTTTGTTACAATATAAGACTTATAATCGTAATGAACTGAGAGGTAAAAAAATCATGAGATGTATCTACTGTGACAATGTGAAGCAAATAAAAGGAAAAAAAAGTATATGCTTTATTTGTAGTGCTATCACAACAGTTTTATCTTTGAGCGATATTTTAGGATTTTAAATTTTGATCACAATTGTTAAACAATGGAATATACTATAATCGTCAACTCTCATCCTTTTCACCACTTCATCGGTCTGTACGATGGAGTGGTTTTTATGTCTTTCAGTTGTGATTCTTGTTAGGAGGCGTGGGATCGTGCTTTTAAATCGTGTAAATATGCCCAATTAGATAAAGTCAAGCATCCAACTATCACAATTCTACATAGGTTGATGTATCAAAATTAGGAGGAGATTATTCAATGAGTTACAACCAAAGCTATAATCATAATCCTTATCATCAATATCATCCACACGTATACCATCCACATACGCAGCATCATCCCGTAATCATTTATCCCGTTCCATATCCGCACCACCACCCACCCCACTACCCGTATCACGGTTGGCACGGTGGACAGTGGCATGGTCATAATGGTCAATGGCATGGAGGCTCACAAGGCCACCATCAACAAGGACATTATGGTAACTGGCAAGGTTGACACGATCACAAATAGTTTTTTTCGGAGACGTACGAATTTGTCCGTACGTCTTCTTTCCATTATTCACTCAGTCTACTTTGATCATAATTTCATTCTTTATCTGTTTGTATGTTTCAATCACCTCTGCATCCCCACGTTCTAATAAAACTTCTTCATTCGTAGCTCCGTACACATGACACAATGTTTTAACTGCTTCTTCAGCTTGTTTTAAAGTTGGTTTTGTATTTTCAGAAAGTGCAAAGTATCGATTGAGCGAAGCAAATGCAGCCATACTATCTATCGGTTTGATTATCTGTTCATCTTCTACGGAATCAGTATCAATCTCAGCATCCGGAACACCTGGCGGCCGTTCTTCCTCTATACGTAGTGCAACACCATATTCATTTCTTTTAACCCATAAAAGCTCTTGTTTCCATTTCATATCTTATCCCTCCCTTTTTATGCGGCGCCGTTCTCTCCATCTAGTACTGATTTAATACGCTTCTTGTACTCGCTCCAATCTGCAGATAACTTACTTGAACTTATTTTCAATGACTGCGCGATCTCCATCCATGTCTCACCATTACGCTTGCGAGTAAGGAGCTCTTTAAAGTCATATGGTAAATCTTCAAACGCTGGGCCATCCCCACCTAAAATAAAGTTCTCCAGCTCGTCTTTACTAATTTGACTGCTTTTCTCTTCATTACCCGGAACAGCCTTTTGTTTATCTTCTTGAACCACAGGTTCAGTAAACTCAACTACTTCACCGCTAGAACCTTCTGAAGCCGTTGACTCAGGCTTTTCTGCTGACGTCTCAGTCTGCCCCCGCCTCCAGTCATCCCACTTCGTAGCAAGCGGAGCTACTCTCTTACGGTACTCATCAAGCATTACTGACAACTCACCTAATGTAATATTTAAATCTGCAGCAATCTTCGCATAGCCTGTACCATCATAAAAACGTTTGAGAATCGATGCGAAGTCTAACGTTAAGTCCTCATGTAGCGGAGCAAGACCGCTGCGGATAAACTCATCAATTAGTTTACGATCGGCTTCCTCCGTTTCTTCTTTGGTCGGTACCTTTTCGATCGGAAGTCCAAGATCCATTTCAGCCTGTTCACCCTCTGACTTCACTTCTGATACAACTCCACTTACATCAACTTGATATTCACGGACCGGCTTGTTTGTCCTAGCATTGAGTGTAACGTTGTACTCCACAACTAAACTATCTAAGGAAAATCGTACGTTCTTCTCGATCATCTTACGTAGATGGAAGTAATCTTCCCTATTCTCCAGATCCTCAGTAACTTCAATTTGAATGAGAAGCTTTCCACCCTTCTTCATATTTGCATTTACGAGAACACCTTCAGCTTCGATGTAGGCCATGTGCTATCTTCCTCTCACTTTCTTAATGACATCTCTTTGAAAAGCTTTAAGCTTGACTGTTTCTCTAATGGCCCTAGCGATTTGTGCAAGGATAAACGCATCACGGACATTATCGCTGCCGTTTCTAAATCCCCAAAGCTCATAGATAGGAATAATAAGATCTTCTTTGGAGCAGTTTCCCTTGCAGCCGGCGAAGTTCTTAAGCTGCCCTGTAGCAACCTCCATGTATGTAATGCCTCTCTTGAATAGCTCCATTCGAACGCCCCAGCCAATTCCACCAAGCATAGCCATTCGATTGGCCTGCGCATATGCAAAATCTTCGATGCAGACAACATCTTCTGGGCCTACCAAGTGAACAATACGATTTATGAGTTTGACCATTCGTTCCGGGTCTTTTCCTTTAACTTCAACTTCCTGAGCGTCCCAGACATCACCGTACTCATCTAGCGCGACGAACCCTGTCTTGGTGGAAGTGTCAATGCCTACATACCGTGCCATTGTTCAGCCTGCCTTTCTGCAGCTGAGGCCATTGCGAACTTTCTTAAGAATAGCGATGTACTTTTCATCCATCACATAAACCTCTCCGATTATGTTCTTCCCTTGAAGGACCAAGTACCGGTATTTATTCTCAAACAGCGGATCTCGCATGTTTTATCGCTCCTCTCGTATTTATGCCCAGCGTCGTTTGTTATTGCCTGATGCTGACTGCACTTTGGGTTTATCAAGCACACTTTGATGTGATCTATCCAGGTTAACGAATTTATTAAAGTTCTTTTGAAAAGCTAGCTCCACCGTTCCAACCGGACCATTACGCTGTTTAGCTATAATGATTTCGATGATATTTTTCTTCTCTGACTCCTTGTCGTAATAATCATCCCGGTACAAGAAAGCCACGATATCTGCATCTTGCTCGATGGATCCGGACTCTCTGAGATCGGACATCATTGGTCGTTTATCCTGCCGCTGCTCTACGCCACGGCTGAGCTGTGAGAGCGCGATGATTGGTACATCCAACTCCCGAGCTATTTGCTTGAGCGTACGCGAGATTTTGGAGATTTCCTGCTGCCGGTTTTCGCTACGACCAGATCCGCTAATCAGCTGAAGGTAATCTATGAGTATGAGTCCAAGTGATCCCGTGTCTTTCTTAAGCTGCCGGCAACGTGTTCGAATCTCGTTAACCGTAATCGAAGGGCTGTCGTCGATGTAGACATTAGACCTCGACAGCTCGCCGATCGCCATGGTCAGCTTTTCCCAATCGTCGCCCTCCATGATTCCGCTGCGCATTCGACTAGCATCGATCCGGCCTTCCGAAGAGAGCATCCGCTGAACCAACTGTGCTGCACCCATCTCCAGACTGAAAACTGCAATTGTTTCGCCGCTTGTCGTGCCAGCGCTCTGCGCAACGTTTAAGGCTAACGCCGTCTTACCGACTGACGGACGAGCTCCGATGATAATTAAATCCTGCCGTTGAAAACCTGAGGTCTGTTTATCCAGGTCCACAAACCCAGATGAAATTCCCGTGATGCCCCCGGGATTAGGGTTCGCATTGTTCTTTTCAATCTGCTCGAACACCTGCATGCTAACTTGATCGATCCGTTTGAATCCGCCTTTCTTGCTAGCAGATCGTTCCGCAACCTCTTCAGCAACAGCCTGTGCCTGAGTCGCCATTTCCTCGGCCGTCAGGTCATTGTTTTGGAAAATCTTCTGCATGCCCAATCGAGTCTTTCGCTCAAGTGCGGAATCAAGTACGATCTTGGCGTAATAATCCACGTTTGCCACCGTAGGAACTGCACTTGTCAGTTCCGAAAGGTACCCGACACCTCCGACATGTTCGAGTTGCTGACGCCGCTGCAAGTGCTTGGTGACGGTTAGTAGATCAACTGGCGTGTCCGCCTCTGCAGCGTCGTAAAGCTCAATCATGGACTCGTATATGATTCGGTGCTTGGGCTCTATGAAGTCTTCTGGCAATAGCCGCTCAGAAACGACTGACATCGTTTCATTCTCGGTGAAAATGGCCCCAAGAACAGCCTGTTCAGCGCTCAAGTCATCGTTCATTTCGTGCTGCATATGTTCGGATCGCCTCCAACCTCTGCTCGTAGGGCAAACGCATCATGGCCCTGATGTGATCAGGAGGACCGACCGAAGTCTTCAACCATTCATCTCGTTTTTCCAAGAACTCTTGAGCTGATCGCTTCATGGATTCGTGATACAGCTCCTCTTCGGTCTTCAAGGGCTGCTTGAGCTTTCCGATACTTGGCGGCCACTGCTCGGCGCTGTCCGAATGCCGGCGCAAGTTCTCTGCCGCCACTTCGAAAGGTGTGTTCTCTAGATCCTCCAGCCATTCATCCACCATGGTCTGCAGTGACTGCAAGTCATTCGGGATTTGGAACCCGGGGTATTTCCCCTTAATTTTCTTGAGCAACTGCGTGACTTCCGCTCTGTTCACGCTCAAGTTCCTCCCTTGCGATTTGATCTAGCATGGTAAAAGCTTGTTCTTGCTTGGTTTTATGAGCCTTACCCGGGGCGACTTCACCTGACGACACAGGGATAGTTTGGGCATTCTCATTTCTCCAGGCATCCCAAATCCCGTTCTCGTAGTACAGAAAACTGGTTGGAAGCTTGAAGCTATTCCCTTCACGTTTGCGCTTGTCCTCAAGGAGGAGCTCCATAGTTCGGATGGTAAAAGGGTTAGGCATACCTCCGGCGACCATCTTACCCATGGCTTCGCGCTCTTTCGGTTTAACGTGAATGTCAAACTTGTGGTTAAGCTGGCAATAAGCATCTAGCAATTGCATTAACGGGTTTTTCTTTTCGGGTTCATATTCTGGATAATTAATAGTAGTAGTAATATTATTAAGATCTTTAAAGTCTTTTAGATCTATCATTTTTGATAGATCAATCTCATCTGATCTATCATTTTTGATGTATCTCTCGCTGCGATCTATCAATTTTGATGTATCACTTTCGCTGTGATCTATCATTTTTGATGTATCATTTTCGAGTGATCTATCATTTTTGATGTATCTCTTTTTATCCATTTCTTTCTTATTTTTGGCAACTTTTATGATCTCGCCGCGGGCTGTTCTGACTGAATTTATGTATCCTCGACTCTTCAAATTAGCCATATTTCTTTGAACCGTGACCTGGCTGGAACCAATTTCTTGGGCTATCCTCTCATGCTTCACCGGGGCGCCGCCGTGTACAAGCCCCCAACGAGCTCCGTCACTATCTTTTTCTTCATCAGTTATGGCATCAATGCACCAGAGGAATTCCCAGATTGCCGGGCCAATGCGATCACGATGTTCAAAAAGCCCGCTGGAGACAGGAATTATGTGATTGTTAGGCATTCATGTGTCATCCCCTCCCGCGGGCTCCTCTGTTAATTACTACTGTTCGATGACCCAAACCTTAAGCAGGTATTACTTTCAAGTCCTTGTTATTCCGATGAAGGATATGTAATTCATTAGATAGGTTCTTCATAACAAGCCAATCCTTTGGGTCTAACTTGGCTGCAATGATAGCAACTTGCTGCAGCCTTGTTGGCTTTTTTCCATTCTTCAAAGTGTTTGCCTCCGATCGTCTCTCAAATAAATATCTGGGTACTTTGCCCGGACAACCGTGAACCCAGGATAGCCAATTGCAAAATACGCAATAACCTCTTTTTTAAATACAGTTGGATCCTTATCAAGCAGATCCCAAATTCGTTTACTAACGCCCGACCTCATGAGTGGTGGCCCACCCTCAAGCTCGTTCATGCCACTTTGACATCTATGCCGGCATCTGTATTCTCAAAGAAAATCTGCTGTTCAAATACAGCCTGCGCTTCTTCGATATGAGTAATGACAAGGACCTTCTTAAATCGATCTGCTACCGCTTTAATGGATTCAAGAACCAGCCCGCGGTGCTCAGCATCTTGAGAGCCTAATCCTTCATCAATCGTTAGCCATTCCACTTTACTGCCGGCACGCTGCGCTAGGAGCTCGGCTAGTGCAAACCTGATGGCATAATCGATGCGCAGCTGCTCCCCACCAGAGAACGTTTCATAAGGCCGCTCAGACGTCCAATCGCCAATCATGATATCTAATGTTTCCTGGACTCCATCCCGGCTTTTCAACTCGCGCTGGGTTTCAAAACGAATGTAGTGCTTACCTTTTGACATCTTGCCAAGGATCTCATTTGCGATATGCTCGAGCTGAGGAACGGCATTTTCAATGATCAGTGCAGGAATCCCATCGCGGCCAAAAGCACGAATCAACGTTTGGTATCGACTCCACTTTTTGGTCTTTGGCTCTAACTCATCTGCCAGCTGCAGGCGGGCCTGTTCATCCTTTTCCAGTGCAGTCAGTTCGGTTTTCAAACCACCTATTTGTTCAGCGAGAATATGTTGTCGATCCCGCAGCTGCTGCAGCTCACGTTGGATTATGGGAAGCTGTGTTACAGCAGATTCCAGACCCTGAGTTTCCAACAGAAGCAGAGATCGTTCCTCATCAATTGCAGTTTTGCATTCTGTTTTTCTTAGTAATTCCGAATCAATTGCTAAAATGCGAGCAGCAGAGCTTTGTTTAGCTTCACGTGCTGCTCCTATTTGGTCTTTTAAATTCGCCCAAGGTTGGAGATTGTCCAATCGTCTACGAAGTGCTGGTAGTGGTGCTAGAGCTTCACGTAAAGTGTCTAATTCACTTTGAGTATTTATTTGTTTTAGCGTTAGCTCTTCTATTTGGCTATTCAAACGGAAACTTTGCTCCTGCAGACTTATAAGAAGCTCTTCTTTCGCTTGCATCTGGCCCGCCTCTTCTGCCATTGGTCTGAGTTCTTCAATGCGCATTTTTAACGCCCGGTGTGCACCAAAATCATAGCCAATCTCTTGTTGTTTCTTTGTCAGGCTGATCATAGTTTTATTTAATGTCGTTAATTTAGATAAATCGATGCTGTTCAATTCTTCATGTTTTCTAATCAGCACTTGCTTTGCATCTTGAGCATCTGATAGAAACAAGCAGGCCGCCTTCGTCTCATCAATACAATTCGAATTGGTGAGCATCGAAGTCTTGGACTCAAGCATGCGAATTTCTGATTCGAGCAAGCTCTTTGTCGTGTTGATCCTTGCCTGCTCCGCGTTATAATCAGCTCGAACATCCAAGATCTCTTTTTCAATGGAGTCCCATCGTTCGGCAAGCTGCTCCAATTCCTTCTGTTGTAATGTAGCAGCCGTATACTCGGCTGCTTTCGCCAAAAACAACTCACGGCTCTGAAGCAACTGCTGCACGTTTCTGATCCTGTGATCAAGTGGTGCAATCTCATTTTTAATATTTGTAATAGACACTTCCATGTTCCCAAGTTCAGTTGATAATCTCTCCTGCTCCGGCCACCGTGCCTCAAGCGCCGTAATTTGCTCTTTGACTTGATAAAACTCATCCGTATTTGCAAGAATCTCAGATTCTTTAGATAGGATTTTCTCCGCACGCCCTAGTTTTGCGACAAGTCCTTCTTTTTCAATGTCGAACGGCGCGATTTCCTTGGAAATTAAAATCAATTGTTTATCAAGCTCCGCTGCCTTTTCAGACTTGGTCTGAAGCTCACGAATCTTCTCTTCCTGGTGTCTCAAATCGTTTTCTTTAGCGAGTATGAATGCTTTCATTGCTCCCGTTTCTTGATTCAAAATCTCAAACAACTCAGCCTTTGATTGCTTCAGTTTTAGTCGCTCATCAAGTTCGGCTAGTTTATCTTTGGACTTCTCAATCTCCAAATGCAGCCCAGCCGCCTTCTGCCTAGCAGCGTCCTGCAAACGGTCATAAATATTAAGCCCAAGTATCTGCTGCAGGATCTCTTTACGTTTACCGGCTGATTTTGCCGTAAACTCATTCGCCTTACCTTGCATAATCATGCTGGACGCTGTGAATGTTTCATCATCTAGATTCAAGAGATTGCGGATAACGGCCTCAGTATCTTTAATTTTCTCTGCAGATTTACTTTCCCATTTTGCACCGATCTGTTGTTGAAACTCTAAAGTACTCTTACCATTACCCTTTAGTGACCGAGTTCGAATGGCCCGGTAATTACTTCCTTGGTGTTCAAACGTAAATGTTACGGCCATTTCTTGTGTGCCCCGCCTTACAAGATCGTCCATGCTCACACCCTCGATTACATCACCGAACAAGGCAAATCTTGGTGCCATAGTGAATCCCGAACTCTTTCCAGCACCATTTCTTCCACAAATCGCTGCGATCGTAACATCATTAAGATCAATGTTGGCATATGGGATAGCACGAAAATTAATTAATTCAAGCGTAAGTGGATTCATACAATCGCCTCCAATAATTCAGCAGTTAGTGCCTGCAGCACGCTTATTTCCTCAGCCTCTATGGATTGGTTCTGTCCCCATTTAGACAACGCCACTTGAGGGCCAAGGCTTTCCGTTACCTCAACGTCTCGTACCCGGTCCGAACGTTCAACATCTGCTTTAATCTCATGGACATAGAAAGCACCAGCATCATATAAAGATTTTTCCAAAGTCCTACGATCGAATCGCTTCTGAAGGTCCTCGCTGCAGCTATATCGCACCCGGAGGATGGCATCCTTAACGGTCGTAAATTCATCTACTTGCCCATCCAGCCAGGCTTCAATGTCCATATCGCACCAATTGATGGTTTTAAATCGACGCGATGGTGTTTCAATAAAAGTTGATGCAAAAGCTTGTTTCGCTGTTAAAGTATGAATCCAAAAGCCCGGCTTCGTTTTCTCATCACCGAAGTTATGCCGCTCAGGTGCGCCGCTGTAAAAGACATTCCTGCCAGCCTGCTGCGGCCGATGGATATGGCCGAGAGCAACCAGATCGAACAACTGAGCAGCCTCGTCAGTCAAAATAGGTTCATTCATCAGCAACACATCTTCAAAGCCTGTGTCAGCCAGGTCAAACGTTAAATGAGACATCAAGAGCTTGGTTCCTGAACTATAGGAAACCAGCCTAGAACATTCCTCATAGATCCATTCCGTCATCTTTTGATGAAATTCATTAGGAGGCAAATCTTTGAACTCCTGTTGTGTGGCAAACTGGCTGCGATTCATACCCGGCAAGCAACTTATCGATAATTCGTTACCCGCAGGCCCAAGAACGAGCCCGCCAGGAGTAGTGAAGATTGTAGTGTTAGGAATGTGCATTTCCTTAATGATCTCGTAAGCAGATACAGCATCGTGTGAAGGTGTACCGCTAATCACGACCACCTTGCACCCTGCATTACTTAATCGCCTTAACCATTGTGTAAATGCAGCAATCTCGATGGTTGCACGATCTATAAACACGCGGGCATCCTTGAATGCATCACCAGCAAAAAGCACTACCTCGCAACCTTCTTCAATAATCCGGTCGGCTACCCAATCCATAACTTTGGTTATATCCTGAAAACGTGCATAAGGTTCCGGACCCGGATAACCGAGTCCCCAGTGACTATCTGCAACATGGGCTATTTTCAATGCTTCTCACCTCACAAGTTTTCTGGAATATCGAAGTTCATTTCTTTCTGATCGGACTGCCCTGCAGCAATAAGAAACTCAAGATGATCTCCGACCGCTTTCCAGTCCGCATCTGATTGAATATCTGAAACAACCTTCTTAATGTCGCGGTTCAATGCGGTTGATGCTTCTTTTGCGAGAGCGTTCCAATCTAGAGAAGCTTTCTTCATGAGATCCAGAACTCGATTCTTTTGAACAACATTACCTGCTTGTCCGGAGCCGGCTGCCGCTGTACTTCGGCTGCTTGATTGCCGGCTGCCACTCTGCGAATTTTGCTGCTGTGCCTTGGCTTGTTGTTGACCTTCACCATCTGCTTCCGGATCTTCACCAGCCAGATACGCTTCCAGCTCTTGCTCTGTCTGTGTGAAGATGCCGCTGGACCTTGTAGCAGCAAGGGTGGCATCAACTAACGCTCGCTTCTTAGCCATCTTAAGGACCGTGTTCCAAATGGAGTGCATGTCGTCATTTTCGATTCGATAGGATTGATACTTGCCGTATTTCCCGGAACGCTCTTTACTGACTAGGTCTTCCTTTTCAATGCCTCTAGGAAGATCTTTCTCCGACACCCAGCGCCAGCGGTACCTGCTTTCGAATGTATTAGCATGACCTACGCCTTCACCAATAATGGCACCTGATCCACGGTGAATTAATCGAATCGTGATATCCACTCCGTAATAACCGGTCTCAAAGTTTTTATCTTCCACTTTGCTAGCAATCGTAGGAGCAAAGTTATAGAACTCACACAGCCCCTCGGCGCCAGGCTTCAATAAGGTGGGCTTGTCTGTTCCAGGAATGATTCCATAGTCAACGCCTTCTTGCATAACCTCACGGAAAAATTCCTTAGTCAGATTAAGTTTTTGTTTCATATCGGCCAACTTCTTCCGTAAATCCGTTGCACTACCGAATTCATAATCGATGATTGCCCCACCGCTAGCTTGTCCGCTAGATGTTTGAGGCTGAATGACGGTGACTTCGTTCAAATTACGCCGCCCCCTTAAGCAGATCCACAATGGACTGCAGTGCCTTTAGCTCTGTTTTCAGCTTATCCAGTTGGTACCTGAACTCCATAACCAAATGCTCCGTACGTGCTACCTCGTTGCGTTCAATAACCGAAAATCTGCGAAGCTGTGCACTACGAATCTCTGCATTTTTACCGTCGATGATCATTCCCTCTTCTTCAAAAACTCCGAGGTAGAGGCCATCCTCCCTGTGTGTTAATTCAGAGCGAGCAGAATTTAGATTGTTTTGAGCTGCAATTAATGCAATCTCAGCAGCTGCGATCAGTTCCGGCAACACCAGTAAACGCTCAATGATTGATTGTTTATTCATTTAAAAGACCTCCAGTAAATTTCAGATAGATTGAATCTGACTAATACAGCTAACGCAAATTAACTTGCCACCAGGACCTGGCTTCACATTTTCGATATTGGTACAAAGTACACAACCCGGTGCATATTTCTTTAATACAATGCTGTCTCCATTTGTGAAGATTTCAATAGGATCTTTAATCTCGACCCCCAGATTCCTCCGCAGCTCAATAGGAATTACCACGCGACCAAGCTCATCAACTCTTCTTACTATTCCTGTTGCTTTCAACATTCGTTATTTCTCCTCTTGTTTGATAGATTCATAGATTTAAGGGCAAAAAAATGAGTCCTTGAATTGGTACCCCTCAGTAGGTATACTAAAAGCAATGTTATTTTCAAATGATGTAACCTTGGAGTAGTCACCCTGGCCGGTGCCTGCTTCTTTTTTTGTTTCATAAAGCTCCTTCTCAATTGAATCGAGTTCTCCACGCACCCAATCTTCGGCAGCAGGCTTAACTTCCTTATGGAAATAGCCTGGATTAGTTTGCATTGCTTCTAGATACGAATACAACTTGCTAAGATGTGCATATGTACCGACATCCTTACTCACAAGAATTAGTGACAATTTATCCCCTCCTCGCTCAGCGATCACCTTTCTTGATTTCCAATTCATGCTTTTGAATCATTCGCTTACGATCTAACCCGAACTCATCCTCAAGCACTCCTTGCATGACGTTTGCAGTCTCGATAACGTCTCTGATTTCTTGCCAAACTCTTTCAGCACTTTCTTTTCGTTTTTCAGACGAAATGTGTTTTGACATTGATAACCTCTCCAATGCTGTCCCAGCTTCGGCAAGTTGCTTAAGCAATAAGTCTTTAAGTGCCGCAGGGTGTAAATCCAGATTCGGAACATCCACTAAGATGTTGGAGATGTATCCACCCGTTCGCTCATTCGCTATCTCAAGAGCTATTTTCCAAGATAGACCAGATACAACCGTATCAAAGCCGCTTGGTAATGGGCGTTCTCCATTTTCAATGCGAGCTAGCGTTGTACGATCAATTGGAATTTGATTAGCAAGTTCTTCTTGAGTTAAATTCTTTTCTCTTCGGAATTCTTGAATTGCTTTTCCAATTGCGATTGTTATCACCACCTTTCGGATTAATGTGGCAAATCTGCACATAACTGATGTAGATTTGTGACACAGAAGGAACTTAAGATGAAATTAACGGATGATCGTTGTATCATCTCCCCTTCGCAGCCGCTGACACCTTCCCTCGTCAGCGGATTTTTATTGAGCAATACGATGATTCTGGCTCTCTTGCTGCTTCATCCAGCTTTCGATTGTCTCCATCCGGAATAGGATGCGAGCACCGACTTTGAAGTGTGGGATTTCTTTTTTGCGCACCATTGTGTAAACGGAATCGCGATGCACTCCTAAGTAAGATGCGATTTCATCGACCGTTAGGGTTTTGCGTTCGACTTGTTGGTCCATTTGATCACCTCCTTTTGTCAAACTTAATTTTCCGGTTAGGCAGAAGATTGCTCATCAACTTCGCGTATTGCATAGCGACTAGGTAAAAAAATTTCTTCTCTAGATTTCTTATATAAATTTGCTATTTCTTCAGCACGTATTGAGCTAACTTGTCTCTGTCCATTTTCAATTTGAGATAAGTAACCAGCTGAAATATTGAGCATTTTTGCAGCTTCTTCTATTGAAAACTCTGAAGTTAACCTAGCCATTTTTACTAAACTATTCATATTGCACCCCCAAACTATTCATTATGCAAAGTTCATACTTGAATATTACAACGCAAAACGCAAAGTGTCAACGCATTTCGCAAAGTTTTATGCAATTAAATTCACATTACGCATTGTGCAAAGTATAATCTAAGATAGGTGATGAATATGTTCGGAACAAGACTTAGAGGTCTTAGGAAAAAAAATGGACTAACCATGAAAGAATTAGGATCAAAATTTAATTTGGCTGAATCCACAATTTCTGGTTATGAGAACGGAACTAGAAAGCCTGATAGTGAAACTATGGAGAAAATTGCGGATTATTTTGAGGTCAGCGTGGATTTCTTACTCGGACGTTCAGATGAAAAAGAAGAATCATCTGTAGGTCGTGCTTTTTTCGGTGGCGCTGACCAATACACTGAGGATGAACTGGAGATAGCCCGCGCCGCGGCACAAGCTGCCGTAGAGGCTTATAGGAAGGGTCTGAATAAGAAGAAATAAACGACACCTTTGATGGTGTCGTTTTGTCTACTTCTTAGCGTTGTTTGATATATATGCCGTAGTCTCCTACTCTTCTCCAATAATCCCACGAATTATTTTTTCTGCTTGTGTATACCTAAGTTTGATTAATGTTAGTGCAACTTCTCCAACATCTTGATACAGGTTTTCAGCAATATCTTGCAGGTTCAAATTAGGATTATAATTATAATCTCTAGTAAATTGCTCAATTTTAGCTTTTCTCCTATTAAATTCTTCTTCTTGCGCGAGAGAAAACAAATAAGCTATCCAGTCTTTCTTTTGCTTAACCGCATTACAATTCCCACAAGATGGAACAACGTTTCCCCAGGCATGTAACCCAAGATCAGCTTTGTTCATTGGTATTAAATGGTCAAGTGATATACTATTTACGCTTATATCTATATTGCAGTAACAACATTTATTATCAAAGAAATTTAATAATTGTGTTTTATTAGGGCCACTTGATTTAAACGGAGTATAACCTCTAGCCTCATCATAAAATTTACCAACATCCTGTAAAAACATTCTAATAGCTGTATTCGAAATGTCAGACTTACTTCTTGCCATAACTTGATTTCCTTCTTTCATTTCGGTTTTATAAAACTCTTAAATTAATCTAACACAGCAAAACTAACCTGAATAGACATTTTTTGTATCCTTAGAACACTAGGTCAATTTTGGTATCACATACTTTATAAGATATGAACGGCACTTGGATGATAAGAGGGATATTAAGCAAGCATACCCTAATGTTCGAGATGTTGATCAATACACTGAGGAAGGAAGTGGAGATAGACCGTGCCGCGGCATAGTCTGCTGTAGAGGCTTATAGGAAGGGATTAAAAAAGAAATAAGACGACAATGTGTCGTCCTATTTCTTTTATTTTTTATTATCATTATAATTAAATACTTCTTTGAAAAATTCTTTTTTAAATCTTTCACGCTCTTTTTTTGACATTGCATATCCGTTTTGTAATCTTGTTATCATTCTATAATATAAAGCTTCATGCTTTATTTCAGTATAAAATTCTTCTTCTGCAGGATCATAATAAGAATTCGCTATATCTGGATGATGAAATTCATCAATTTCTAACGGAATCTTTGCATTAGGATTGTGAAAAATATGTAGTCCATCTAATATTGATTCATGGTACTCCTTTTTTTCTTCTACTTGCATCAATTTATCTAACCCATTATCATTATATCTTTCAGATGCTATAAACATAAATCTATTATCGTCACTAAGCACCCTTGCTTTTCCTATTGTTGCGGTATTACTAAAGATTACAGCACTTATGCCTTCATATTTTTTATCTAAGAACAGCCCAAGTGGAAGTTCAGTTTTTTCATTCTTTTTAATTGCTTTAACCTTTTTATTCCCATAGATGAATCTCTCACCATTAATGTCAACATACTCTGGCAAATCGTAAGTATACAATAGCTTTCTAATTGCATTTGTGTTCTGTGTAAAAAAGAAGGGTTGCTCGAAAGGAGCAACGGCTACTATAAAAGGTTTATTTTTACAATGTGTTAACTTAGAGTAATCCTTAATATATTTATCAAACTTTGATGTTAAGGCTTGCATTAAACGCACAGTAGCTAAATCTACGATTGATTCATAGTTCATATAGTTTTCATATTTTAAAGGGTCGTTAAATATATCCATTTTTTCCCACTCTGCTAATAAACCATTTTGGGGTTTCTCAGCAATCACCGCTTCAACACATAGCTCTTTCCCATTTGAACTTAGACAAAAATCAGGAGATTGTTTTGAGAAATCAACTTTAAAACCAAGATGCTTAAAACAGCCATGCAGATATAATTCCCAAAAACATGAATTAAAAGTAGTTTGAAACTCGTAAACAAATTTGTTATCACGATCAACAAATCCTTCTACCCATAAGTTAATAATTTTTTTTAAGTAAGTATCTTCTCGTATAGCTAAAAAATTATGATGTAATCTTTCTCTTTCAAGTTCTGTGTAAAATAAGTTCACATACATTCCCCTAATGTATCATTTTCATTGCAAACTACAACAGTCAATTTATAATTATAAGGAGCGGTTCTAAACGGTTCTATTCTACTGGCGGTTACAAAATAATAAATTCTAAATTTATTTATATTAGCTTTCACTTGCAGCAGTTTCCATGATAGATAAGTCCAGCTCATCGACTACTACAGCATTACAAGCTTCTGGATCATCAACATTACTTTCAATTGATTCATTTACACTGGGTAGAGTGTGTTTTATCTTTAATTCTTCAACTTGAGATTTTATTCTATTATAATTTTTCATCTCAATAAATTGTCTAATCTCAGCCTCAGACAAATATATATATTCAATAATGAGCTCAATATCTGGATGTCTACTTAGTTGTTCTTTTATGACTTTATTTTTTATTTCATTTGTTCTATCGAAATTATTTGCAATAAATAAATTAAGTAATACTTTCTTTCCAATGTCTTCATGAGAAATCCTTCTAATAACATATCGCACTCTACTATCCAGTAAAACTACGTCAAGATTAGAATTAAAGTAATTGAGTATGCTGATGCTCTCATCTGAAAACATTTCAGCAAATGTATCCATTTGTCTAAAAACGCTGCTGCTTATTTGTCGCTCAATCATTGGATGCACGCCCAATAAAATATCAATATATTTATACGTATTATCACTGCCATGTGTTGTTGGAATACCTCTAACAACGATAGCCTTATCAGAAACTGACAATAATAGATCCCTCTCAATTACCTCGTGATCAATTAGTTTTTCAAGATAAAATAAGTTCACTGAATCTCTAAATCTTCCATTTGAATTTGGATTTAACACGTCAATTCGAAACATTCCTTGAATTGAAAAAGATATATAACAAACTAATGTAGTTCCAGGAAACTCTCTACGTATAGTTATTTCGTTTGTTTCATCTGTTAATCTTGGTACTTTTCCTTTATGATCTAGTATTTTATATCCCTGTTGTGAATATAGTTTTTTTATTAGATCAATCATATTAAACTCATTATCAATAATTATTCCCGTCATAGTCATAATCAATGTGTCTGTTTCAATATCAATTGATTGTAAGATCTCGGTTGAACTAACTGCATCAAGTTTTTGTACTCTGTTAATTGATTCTTCATTTTTCTCGTTTAAATATTTTATTACTAAATTAACAAAATTCGAAGTAATAATCGTCCAATTTATTATATCTTTTTGCGAAGTTTTCATTTCAAATAAAGAATCATAATCGCCTAGTTGTCTTAACATATAAGCGTAACCTAAAAATCCTGATAGTGTAGCGATTATATATTCTCTTGAACTTTTTTCCTTATTATTTATTATTTCTTGAACCTCTAAGAGTGCATCTTTGAGTTGCCTTTCAAAGTTTGAACGCTTATGGGTTTCATCAACACCAATATTTTCCATATATATATTTTTTAAAGCATCAGCCATTGATTCTATTAATAATTTAAAATCTTCCTGATCATACCAATCAAAGAAAATCGGATTTATCCACGAAAAAGGATTCTGATAGCTTTTTAATTTACCACTTTTTAAGGTGTCTCCTTGTAGACAGCTTTCTTTATCGCTCTCAATTATAATTTTCATTTTTTTTAATGTAACTTTCAAAGCATCTGGTACAAAATGTCCTAACATTGTCTCTTCATCATCGTTTTTATTCCAAATCTCCTTTAAGTCCTGATTAATTAAATATTCTGCTTTATAGTATTCTACCATTGATGCAAAACTGTTATGTAATGTGTAGTACATATTACTTACACAAGTACGAAGTTGATTTTGTATAAGGTTTATACGGGATGACTTTTCATTCTGAAGAACAGACTGAAAAAAAATCTTAGATCTAGAAATGATATATGTAAAAAATTTCTGTTTATATTTTTCTTTTTCTGTTGAATCAATTTTCTCAAAACAAATAGCATTATTTGATACAAGAACCTTCTTGCCATCTTTAAATAAAGTTGCATCTCTTGAATTATTTAGAACACTATCTACTATGTACCCTTCTGAAACTAAATACTCAGAAACTCTATTAATGGGAAATTTAACGTCCTGTATTTTATTATCTAAGCGAAATATTACTTCGTGTAAAAAATCACTATCTTCCTGAATAATAGACACTTTGCCATTCTCCTTCACGTATATCGTATCTCAACTATACATACATATTTTACCACACCATTTTCGACATGAGTAGTAATTTTTTGTATCTTTAGAACTAGAACTATGTTAATATTTTAAATATATTCCTATATTAGGATATTATATTTACGGAGGGTTTTAAGAATGACCAAAGTTTTATCAACTGATATCGAATTTTTTGCGGCTGCCCTTTCACAAACCAATGTAGTTGTTTGCAAAGATGAAATGAATGAAAACGCCGGTGTAATACGCGAATACTGTGACAAATTTTTGCGAATCGGTGATTCGTGGTTTTCCCGGAGCTTGTATGATTTCCATATTATTACACGATAGTTAGTAAAAAACGCCAGGCTGACGTAATAATTGCGTTATGCATGGCGTTTTTTCTTTCAATTTACTAGTGATTTTTTGAACGATGCTTGTGATTATAGACTTTTATTTATTATAAGCAATGTAAAAGGAATATTTTGTATCTTCCTTGCTTTCTTGATGTTATAATAATTTGGGTTTTGAGAATATTGTCGAAAGACTATGACAGGAGAACTATAGATGAATACAAAGTTTACTGAAAATGAATTAAACATTTATTTGAAGTTTGATACCTCATTTGAGACTGTTTTTGATTTAAGTTTTTTACTTGTTGATTTACAGACATTAATCTCAGGCTTCGAATATAGTATTGAAGCTTCTACCTTAGAATCTTTATCTGGCAATTATGCAGTTGCTGAAAAATTCAATGGATATTCTATTGCAGATGAAATTATCAAAACAATTGATAATATAATTCCAATGGATGAGTATAAAAAAGAACGGGTGAAAGATGAAGTCTCAAGCTTAGTTGACAGACCTAAAAATTATTTAATTGCCCAGGAAGATGATTTAAAAGCCTATCGCACATCTTCTCGGAACTTTCTTAAAAAGCGTAAAAACAACCTTAAATTACGGGAGTTTCAACAAGGGAGCCTGATTCTTGATATTGTTGGAACAGTAATAGGTGGAATTATACTAACCTATGTAAGTAAAATAATATTTCAAGAAACAAAAAATCCGAATATAGTGAACATAAATATTCAAAACCAAAAAATAGCAATTTACAAAAATGGAAAAGTACACACTCTAAATGAACGTGAACAAAGACTTATCACATTAGAAAACAGTAATTCTGATTTTGAAGTCAGTTCAGTCGCTTCCTTAATAGATGATATATTCTCAGACGTCCCTACACATTTAGGAAATAATGAAGAAGCTGTACGATCATTGCTCCTGAACCTTGAAGAAAGAAAGTTAATTCCTAGAACCGCTTCTTATGATCAAAGAGCTATTAAAACAATAATAAGAGATGTCGAAAAACTTAAAGGAAACTTGTTAGATATTAAGAAATAAATTAATCAAAGGAGCTTTTAAATGTCAGCGGGCAAGGAGTTTGAACAAAAAGTATTCTCAACAATTGAAGCGTTAGTTAAAAACGAAGAACTTGGGGTAAGTCGAACAGCAAAAGTCTATCTAAATAAAGGATATTTTTCTAGAGATCGTGGAAAAAATATAATTGCAGATGTTTCGGTAGAGGTATTTGTAGCAAATAGTGAAACTCCGTCAATTCTTTGGATATGGGAGTGCAAAGATTACGGGAAGAAAATTCCCGTTGATGATATCGAGGAATTCCATTCTAAATTAGAACAAATAGGTTCTGATAATACTAAAGGAACATTAATTACTTCTAAAGGTGCCTTCCAAAAAGCAGCATTAAATTATGCTAGCTCTAAGAAGATCGGGCTCGCAAGATTAATGCCCAATGATCAAGTGAGCTGGGTCATGTATCATATGGACCCTTTCACATTTGATAAATTTCAAGCCACCAACACAATAAAAGCTTTGACAAATAAAAGTCATGTCGCAGAGAATAGTAACTTTTATGGCCTAACTTTAAGTAATAATTTATCCTGGTCACTTGAACAATACATCCAACACGAAATAAATGAGATGTTAAATGAACTGTAAGATTTTCTTGGCTCATTATTAATCTCACAGTATGTAATATTGTTTAGATAGAGGCGGGAAAGCCCCTGACTCCAAAATCCTCAGATTGAACATAAGACTGACGGCACTCATCGTGGTCGCCATCCCCCGTTGAGGATTTTCACCATAACGATAATGCACACACTGAAATATATATAAAAAAACGACACCGCGTTAGATCTAGGTGCCGTTTTTTTAAACTTTATTCTACAATATAAAGAGTTTTATTTATTGATAACTATAAAAAAGTAAATGAAATAAGCTTTATAAAAAGTCGAATTTCAGAAGGGTCATAACCGTTTTCGAGATCTTATTAGCACGAGAAAGTTCCTTCAATGCGATTGTTTTTGAAGTTAGGTTATTCCTGACCCAAAATGTTGAATCTATTGTTTCATAAATATTCATCTTTGAATCGCTGTTAAGTACTGAGTAAGCAAATGATTTTGTATGAATCATTTCTCCATAGGACTTAGGAAAAATCTTACCAGCAAGACTATTTGATACTTTAGAATGGGTTATTATTCCGTTTTGAGAATACGTGAAAGCATAGTTCCCCAAATGGAAATCAAGTATTCGAAATGCTGCAGTAAGTTTAGAAACTAAAAACTGACTGCTTATTCCTCTTATTGTTTCAAAATCAAATGGAGCAGAAAGGCAGATTGGTCTAACCATATGCTCTGGCAGCAAGAACTCCTTAGCAAATTGATTTGCTTCAACCTCAATTGAGTTTCTGGAATTATCAAGCATATCTGTTCGAGAACATTCAAAGCGCTGCCCCTTATGATTTAGACAGAAATGCCCAAGTTCATGAGCCTTGGTAAAATTAATACGTCCTGTATTTTTAATATCTGTATTTACAAGAATAATCGCCTTTCCTTCGGCGCGAATTAAACTCCCCATAAAATTGGGATCGTTGTATTCTATTTCGTCGTAAATAATTTTATAGTGGCCAAAAATTTGTTCCAAACTTAATGCAGGTGTTGTTGTAACATTAAACTTTTGCAGCACCTGCTGGGCACATTTAGTTGGAGTCATTTATGTGACTTACCGAGTAATTCTGCTACCCGATTCGATATTTTTGATTGTGTTTCAGCATTTATTTGTCCGTCGGCGCGTGCAGCAATTTCCCAATCAGCTATTTCATTCTTATTATCAACAGGAAAATTCACAATTGTTTTACTTGATTTACTAAATGCCTCTTGTAATACAGCTTGCATCAGCATTTCGCTGTCCTGTTTAGACTGCTCAACTGTTTTCTCTAACTCATCGCACAATGCCATGAGTTGATCGACTTTTTCAACGATGCGCTTTTGTTCGTTGAGAGGTGGAAACGGTATCAAATATTTTGCTACATCTTTTGCTGCCAAATTGGGTTGTGCAGAACCATTATCATATTGTCGTAATTGCATATACGCAATTGGAGACCTTAAATATAAGAATATATATTCTCTAAGTTTTATATCGATTAATCTAATTATCATCAACGATGAAGCAACTGCCCCAGTTTCATATGGTTCTATTCTTGCTGTTTTGCCAAATGTTGCACCTCTAAGACAATATACCAAGTCACCTGATTGTATTCTCCCCCCGCTCAATGAATCATACTTTTCTTTCTTGATATAGTTCATGGTTTCCGTTGTCAAATAACCATCTTTAGTAATGTGACCTGTGTTTATCCAAGGAATTCCTTGACTAACATATTCATTTTTATTAGGATAATTTTTGCCGCGATCACCATTTAGAAAAGTGGTTATTTCAGAAAACCTAACCCATTCCCAACCTTGAGGCAGCTCGTACGGAATCTCATCCTCCGTAATTGGTGGTCGTTGTTTTTCTTTTTTAATTTTCTTATCTTTAATCAACTGATCTTTCTCAACTCTAATATTCGCCAACAATCCACTTGCTAGTTCATCGTTCGGGTCTTGTGGAACCAATTTCCCTTGAACGGCAAGGCTTAATATACTGCTACGAAATTGATTAATACTAACACTATCATTGCAAAAATGTTCAAAGTTGTTACTAATAAAACGTAAGCCTTCCAACTGGGAAGCGTCACTGTGATCCAACAATTTTGCAAGTGCACTTTTTGTCAACATTTCCGATTTCTTCTGCTTCTTAACAATCTCGTTAGACAAATTGTCTAATCTATCAAACATATACTTAATTTGTTTTACAATACGTTTTTGTTCATTAACTGGAGGAATAGTAAGAATGATATCCAAGAACTTCCCCCTAGTAATATGTTGAAGCCCTACTGCACCATGAGCTTTATTAATCATATTCTCTAGATTAGCATTAATTGAATACATAATATATTCTTTATTCAAAAACCTTCCATACATCTCTGCTTTAAATATATGTTGATTAAGAACCGCTTTTCCCCTATGCCATATAAAAGCACCAAAAGAAGTCCCAGGTGTACCAGACCAACCTATTAATATATCACCGTTATTCACAATAAATTTTTCATCAACCTCAAAGTCGCAATAATTAAACGGTGCACTTAAATTGTTTAGATTTTGTATTCTAATGATTGGTAGCCCTTGATTAGACCAGTCAGTTGGTTTAAATGCTAGTCCATTAATGGGATTCATTATCTGTCCAATCCTTGCTAGTGCCCATCCTCGTGGAATTGGGTTTTCGGCCAAATCATTAGTATTTATTGAAGAGACAGGTTCACTTCGAATCTTTTTATGCTTTATTAACTGTTCCTTTTGCTCATTTATCAACTTTAATAGTTCCGATGAAGGCTGGTCACTTAAATCTTGCTCAACCAATTTGCCTTTAATAGCTAATTGTAATATAAGTTTTTTCAATTTATCTATATCTTTTGTAGAGTTCACAGCTTCATGAAAGTAATCTATTAATGACGTCATACTTTTGAACCTTCTTTCAAAATTGACGACAATTCATCAACTATCAATTGTTTAGCTTGCTTTACTTTTTCTATAGAATGAAGATACTGTTGGAACACTTCTACAGGATCAAGGAGTTTTTCCTCTTCTGAATGTGGATTTTTTAAATCTAAGTTATAATTACGTTTCTTTATTTCCTCAATACTTACTTTCCATGAATATTCGTTTTCAGTGCGATTTTCCCACCATTGCTTCTCTAATTCAAACTCTTCATACCTAATTGGTTTTGTCTTTGAATAATTTTTATATCCTTCTGGATAAGGATGCTCAAAATACCAAATCTCTTCAGTCGGCTTGCCTTTCTCAAAGAATAGCAGATTAGTATTAATTCCTGTATAAGGAGCAAACACACCATTCGGAAGACGAACAATTGTATGCAAATTGAATTCGTCCAACAACTTTTCTTTAATCGCTGATTTTACACCTTCACCAAACAAAAAACCGTCCGGTAGTACAATTCCTGCTCGACCGCCATCTTTGAGTAAATACATCAGCAGAACCATGAACAAATCAGCAGTTTCCTTGGTGCGGAATTTCTCAGGAAAATTTATTTCAACTCCATCTTCTTCAATGCCGCCGAATGGAGGATTAGTTACAATCACATCAACTTGATCAATTGGACGATATTCACGTACATTCTTAGTGAGGGAGTTATCATGTTTAATCTTAGGTGCATCAATATCGTGTAGAATGAGATTAGTTATAGCAAGCATATGTGGCATAGGTTTCTTCTCAATACCCATGATCGTATCTTGTAGAACCTCGTTTGCCTCTATACTTTTTATTTGGTCTGTATTCTTAAAATGTTCGATTGTACTTGTTAGATAGCCGCCAGTTCCACAAGCGAAGTCCAACACTTTTTCCCCAAGTTTCGGATTAACCATATCAACAACGAATTGAGTTACAGGACGAGGAGTATAATATTCACCTGCATTTCCTGCATTTTGCAAGTCCTTCAAAATGTTCTCATATATATCATTAAACATATGACGATCTTGCTGCGTTGTAAAATCAATCTCGTTAAGCTTGTTGATGACCTGACGCATTAATGTACCTGACTTCATGTAGTTATAGGAATCTTCAAATACAGCTTTCACGATGAATGCTTTCGGATCACTGTATTCATCCAACTCGACTTCTTTTAATTCTTTGAACAACTTATTGTTGACGAAGTCGAGAAGTTCATCTCCTGTCATGCCCTCGTCATTTGCTGCCCAATCACGCCAGCGCAGACCATCTGGAACAATCGGTACATATTCATCACGCATCATTTCCCATTCTTCTTCTTTCGCATCAAATACCTTTAAAAAGACCATCCATACCATCTGAGATATTCGTTGGGCATCTCCATCGACACCTGCATCTTTACGCATTGTATCTTGAACCGATTTTATTACTCCTGAAATTGACATTGTTGATTATCCTCCCAGATCTTCTATGCTGTATAAATTACCTTTTCTAATTCTTTAATGGCAGTCAGATATCCATTTTTACCACCGAATCGCTTGACAATTTCAAGTGGCGAACCGAATATTTGAAACTCAGGAATCTTCAATATCTCAATGCTTTCAAGATTGGAAATTCCCTCATCCGCATACTTCTCTAATAATGCCTCTAAGACAAATCTTGCTTGATCGCTATACTTGGCAAAGTAATTGCGTTTCTTAACGTTCTCAGCCCTCTCACGGCGTGTAAGAGGTGGTTGATCAAATGCTACATGACATATAAGATCAAACGGGTCTAAGTCTTTACCAACTTCTTCCTGTAGTTCATCAAGTAAGATGCCTTGGGCCTCTAACTCCTTTAATACCGCATCCTTTTTTTCAGCGTCATTCCATTTGGTTAAGAAATCATTTAGTGACTGATATTCATGCTTCACGTTTTTCTTCGTGTAATCTATCAAAGATTCGGTAATCAGTTTACCATCTTTGTCGTAATAATACACTCGTTGATTTAGAACTTTAACCTCAACATTATGTACGTAATATTTGGAAGGTGGTTCAGGTCCCTCACTGCCTCCAGGAGGATTGCCGTCGTTATCTCCACCTTCCTCATCTCCACCATCGTTTTCGTTACCATTACCAGGTTCATCTTCAGGAGGAATATCCTCGCCATCTGGTGGTGTCATGATGATGACCGGATCTCCATCGAAGTCAGAGTCCGCAAATAGTTTTGTAACATTACGGAAATCAATAATCGTAAAATATAACTTACCAAAATCTTCTCGAATTCGAGTACCGCGGCCAATTATTTGTTTGAACTCAATCATGCTGCTGATATTTGAATCCAAAACGATAAACTGACAGGTTTTGGCATCAACGCCAGTGGTCATAAGTTTACTCGTTGTTACAAGAACAGGATATTGTTCATTGGGATCAATGAAATTATCTAATTCTGCTTTACCTTCCTCATTATCACCGGTTATTCGCATGACATACTTAGAGTTCTTAGCAACTAAATCAGCATTCTCGTTTACAAGTGCTTGACGCATACGTTCAGCATGGTTGATATCCAAACAAAAGAAAATCGTTTTTGCCATCCGAGATTTGTTTGTCTTTAAAAAATCTGAAACCATTTTCGCAACTGTATGTGTGCGCTTTTCTAAGATTAGATTCTTGTCATAATCCTTTATGTTATATTCTCGATCCTCAATCTCGTATCCGTATTTATCGCGCTGCCCCTTAGTTGGTCGAAAACCTTCAGCATCTTTATCGAGTGTTACTCGGACAACTTTATAGGGAGCAAGGAAACCATCTTCAATACCTTGTTTTAACGAGTATGTATAGAGTGGGTCACCAAAATAAGTTAAATTAGAAACTGTCTTGGTTTCTTTTGGCGTTGCAGTTAGGCCAACATGCGTAGCTGCATTAAAATAATCTAGAATCTCACGCCATGCCGAATCTTCTTTCGCACTACCGCGGTGACATTCATCAATAATAATTAGATCAAAGAAATCTCTTGAGAATTCTTTATAGGCATTCTGAAAGTCCTCATTACCAGAAATACCTTGATACAACGCCAAATATATTTCATGTGCTTTATCTATTTTTCGATTCTTAACTTTCGTCATTTTGTCGCCAAATGGAGCAAAATCATTAGTCATCGTTTGATCGACAAGTATGTTCCTGTCTGCAAGAAATAGTATTCGTTTCTTAGACTTTGATTTCCATAAACGATAAATGATTTGGAATGCCGTGTACGTTTTGCCTGTTCCAGTTGCCATAACAAGTAGGATTCTGTCTTGTCCTTTTGCTATAGCTTCAACCGTTCGATTAATGGCAACCCGTTGATAATATCGAGGTGACTTAGATTCTTGTGTAAAATAGTAATCCTCCATAATCGTCTCTTCAGTTTTTGTATCAATTCCTTTGGCGATTTTATATCGCTGCCATAGCTCATTTGGTGATGGGAACTGAGACAAAGTGAGCTCACGTTCAACTACTCCAGTTTTAGATGTACGATCATGCTCTAGGAACCCATCACCATTTGATGAAAATACAAATGGAATATCTAAGATATCACCATAATTAATAGCCTGTTGCATCCCTGCACCAATACTGTGTTTATTATCTTTTGCTTCTATAATAGCAATAGGCATGTTTGCTTTATAATAAAGGATATAGTCCGCGCGTTTCTTCTCACCACGAGTGACCATTTTCTTACGCACGATAATACGTCCGTCTGTGAACGTGACTTCTTCACGGATTTGCTTTTGTACATCCCAGCCTGATTGGACAAGTGAAGGAGTAATATATTTCGTACATATATCGCGTTCTGATAGGTCTTTTTTATTCAACACAATCTCCTCCGATCATTTATCATTAATGACCCTCAAACCACGTTTTCAGATCCTGTTTATTTCAGTTTTTCTAGTTGATGAAATTATAGCTATCTATAGGCACTTGTTCTCATCTGTATGAACACAACAATTTTATCATAGTAAATTAGACCTGGATATACAGAATTTGTATTCTAATTTGACCATTCTATTAAATCTTTTGTCTTACTATATTGTTTTTTCAGAAGCTGGATTATCATATAATGAGGCACATTCTACCTTATTCTGTTATTTTCGACAATTATGCGAACAAATATTCCTATTCATGACGAAATATGATACCATCTACCTATAGGAGGTATCTTATGGACTTATCATTCTATAAACCTACTGAACTCGAAAAATGGCTTGAAAAAGAGTATCGCAGCATCGGCATTGAGTACGCGTCAGATATGGACCTTGACCTTATAGCTTCCATTTTTGATGTAGAAATCCGAACCTATACCGGACCTTCTTTCGCTCAATGGAAGGAAGATGAATACTCATTCATCTTTCTAAATGGTTACCTGGACCAAACACAGAGACGTGAAGTGTTCTTCCACGAACTCTGCCATCCGCTGCAGCATGTCGGCCGGCAAGAAATTATGCCTAGATCTTTTATTGAGCTGCAGGAAGTTCAGGCAAAACACTTTCAGCACTACGCTGCAATGCCTTCTTACTTACTAAAAGAATTTAAAAATGTATCTCCTTCCCTGCTTGTAAAAGTAATGGCTGAAGAGTTTTGTCTCTCTGAAAGGTTCGTTCAGAATCGATTAACTCAAATTCAAATACGAGTACAAAATGCACGATACGAGGAAGAATTACTTCGTCGCCGTAGCATGAAAATTACGATTGATGATGACCACGTTAGGCGCGTAATGGCAGAGCTTGGTCCAAAACAACTAGAAGGAGCTTAAAAGTGGCAAAATTATCGGTCTATTATTCAGAGCATCCAGAGGATTTTCATCCAGTACCAGATAAATTAAATATCGCTTTCGCTCGAGGGAAAATAGAGTGGCATAAGAACCAACTTTTCATTCCATTAGAAGCTCCATTTCGTCCTAAAACAGCCGATGATTACTCGGAAGACATAATGAGCGTCTCTATTCTTTTAGAAGACCTTATGACGCATCCTGAGCGTCCTAATCAATTTGGGATTAACATACATAGTGTTGTTCGTCGTTTAGAGAAGTTGAAATATCAAGAGGGTTTGCATTTTGAGTACAGTGACATTGAACAATTCATTATTCAAATGGGGGATATTGAAGAAATCATGCAGATGGACGTAAAGCCTTTTTATGAATGGAGGTAATTTGTTGTGGCAAGCATTCAGAAGAGCGGTAAAAACTCGTGGAGGCTCCAGGTTGATCTTGGTTATGACGTAAACGGAAAACGGCTGTATAAGCGGAAGACTGTCAGCGTTGAAGATGCCGATCGGATGAAGAAGCTGGAGTTAAAGCGTTTTTTAGACAGCGAGCTTTCCAAATTTAAAATCGAGGTCGAAGTCGGGGAATACATATCTCCTGATAAAATGAAATTCGATCAATTTGCAAAAGAATGGGAAAGTAAATTTGTCATGAAGCAATTGGAGCAAACATCTCAAGAGAATTACGTTAGCATCATGAACAATCGACTAATCCCACACTTTGGTCATATGCGTGTGGATCAGATACAAACATTCCATATCATGAACTTCGTTGAGTCATTAGATCAGCCAGGAGCGCGGTTAGACGGTAGTGGTAAACCTCTCTCCTCTTCATCAAAAGTATACATCTATCGCGTTTTACGAAGCGTCTTCATGCGGGCAATGGACTGGAAAGTAATTAAATCAACCCCAATGACTGGTGTCGCAAAACCTAAAGAGGTAAAAGTAGAATGTGAGGCATACGACGAAAAGGAAACAATTTTTATTTTTGAAGCACTTCAAAACGAGCGTCCTGACTTTAGAATGATCGCCACTCTCGCTCTTACGACCGGTTTACGCCGCGGTGAGCTTCTAGCGTTAGAATGGCACCACATAGAACTTGAAGCCGGCACAGTCGAAGTAAAGCAATCTCTCCCCCGTTTCAAAGATGGAGCTCCCCTTATCAAAGTACCCAAGAATAATAGTTCATTCCGCAAAGTCGCCCTACCCGCATCCGTTATCTCTGAACTCAAAGAATTTTATGATTACAAAAAAGCTGCTAAAGAGGATGTTATCGACAGGTGGCAAGGCAAAGACCGCTCATTTGTATTCTGCTCAACATTTGGTAATGCCTATTCGCAGAACTGGCCAACAAAGCAATGGCACTATTTCCACGCGAAATTAAAAGGTGCCATTAAATATATTCGCTTTCATGACCTCAGGCATACCTCAGCAACACTCTTGATCAACCAAGGCGTTCATGCTAAGGTTATTTCAGAGAGACTAGGACATTCTAACATTGGAACAACAATGAATGTCTACGGACACGTTTTACGCGCTGCTGATCACACTGCTGCTAATAAACTTGATTTCCTGTTCGACAGTAGAAAAAACAAGGTAAACAAAGGACAAGTTTAGGGTACCGACGAGGTACCAAAGGGTACTGTTGAGGTACCAACTAGATCATAATTAAATTCAGTTCAGTCTAATTAACCTCATACACATTCAAATAAACCGCACCAAATCAACATTCATTCGACTATAACAGGATAGAAGAAAAGCGATATTTCACTTCTCCCATGAGACGGCCCGTAAAAGGGCCGTCGTATTAATTTAAAAAACAGTTTTTCTGAAACCCTTATGATATAAGGGTTTCTTAGTGTATAACAGGGGTTAAAAATTAAATAGTATAGTTATAGATTTTTCTTGTTGGGGACGGTTTGGGGACGAAATTTAATTATATAGAATAAATAACCTCATGTAAGATCCGATAAACTACATATAGAATATACAAGTTAATTTACTTAACCTTGGCCGATAAAGCTCTGATTTGGCATATTTAACGGCTCATCTTCCCATCCTCGAATAATTTTAATGGTATCTGTACTCCAACTATCCCAAATAATAAAGTTTTGTTCCGCCAACTTAACAAGAACAAATCTAATCTCTTTTTCATATTTCCCAGTTTTTGTACTCAGTTCATTGAAGGATGGCATATATCCGTGATGTCTATGGGAATAGTTCCAAAGAATACGCAAAATCTTTCGTTCGATATCTCGAAGCAAAATGATCACCTCGCTGTTATTATATGCGAACAAAATGCGAACAACAATAAAAAGCCTAAGGAAATTCCCTCAAGCTGCATTTTATCATGACAATTTGGGCACAAGACGACTTAAGAGACCTACTCATACCTCCTTTATTTAACGGTTGTTCTGATTTTCAAAACTAACAAACTAAGTCCATGGGAATTTACCCTTGGGCCATTAATAAGAGAGTTAATAATATTATGATACCGTACTTCCTACTCACATTAACAATTTTGAAATGTCAGTAATGACTAAACAAGTATATATCCGATCGCTGCGTTCTGAAGTATCTGAATTCCTTTCACTATAATGATAAATAAACATCCGCCTGCAATTCAGAACGATGAAATCGCTCGCCGGGCATTTATTTTTATCCTTACGAGGAATAGCCGTATCAATTTATGCTTTTTGTTTATAATAATCTCGAGGACAAGCAAAAAAATACGACTACACGGACAACGGATCAGGTCAGTAAAAAAAGACACAAATAACTACGCCGAAAGTGGAATTTGGAACCTAAGGAGGGAAGCAAATGCTTAACGATTTGGATAGCAATTACGACTGCGCGAATGCGGGCAATGATTTGCATAATCTGATCCAAGAGCTTGAACAGTTCGAGGGTCCCGAAGAGCAGCGCAACCGGCTCGAGAATCAGATCCATTTTATCCAAAATAAATGCTCCATCACGCACGAACACTTCCGTTACCGGTAAGAAGAAAGAAAAGTCCATGCTCCTATACCGGGCGCGGACTTTTTTCATGTTTCCCATCGATTCTTCTTCTAGTCAAAACGCAAGGAACCCCTTTTCCGACAGCACCCGATTGAGACATCATCGCCAAATAACTAAGCCCTCTATCGTGCATTGTGATTTGCAAACCGCACAAGTGGCCGACTCCACAATTCTCAGCGCATACTGCGGAATGTTTGAAATTTTTTTCTTAAGAACCTTGCCCTTTCCTTTTGATGGTCCCCCATACATTCGCCTCCTTACTTCACTATATGAAAATAAGCCCAAGGGAACTTTCCTTTGGGCCTTTGTTTTGTTTCTTCATTATAATAATAAATTTATTTCCCTTCCCACCCTACCAACAATTTTCAAGTACAGGGGGGTATTTCATATAAACTAATCCCGTAACTCGAACATGTTCGCAGCCAAGAGTTTGACGTTGATATCCAGCTCAAGCTCCGGAATATCTTCATTGATGGTCAAGCCTTTACGATAGCAAACTTCGTTTAAGGAGTAAATGTCAACAGATCGTTTCTTGCCAAGTTCATAGGTTTTTGTAATTTCATCTACGACGTTTTTTTTAATCAACATATTCATTTCATTCAGCTCTAATGGTTTCTTCTGCTCTCTAATGGAGGCGTCCATGCTAATTTCAAGTTTAACGATTCGTTTATCATTCTTATATGAGGCTGTTTTCTTTACCTTATTGTTCTTTAAGGCTGCGGTTCCAATAAATATGCCTTGATCGTCCTTGATGGGGAGTATACCGCGTAATGTTCTTTCTTTTAACCATTTCACTCCACTTGCTTCTTTACGGTTGAATCTGACTTCGCTCTTTCCCTTCTTCAAAGCAACAAGACCATCCACGGTTGGCAGCGTAAACGGTTTACCGTCTTTATCCCAGCTCTCGGAGAGTTTTATATGATCCAGCAGCATGGTTTCGAACGGTTCTCTTGAAGATCGTATGAACCTCTGATAATTCAATGGCTCAAAAGAGGATTGCATCTGCTTATATAAAAGATTTGGCTGATAGTACACTGTGTTAATCGAGGAGTTTCCAGTAATCGGCTTTGTGCTTAGAATCTTTCTAAGGTCTTCATTCGTAGCAAATACCCAGGGTGTATAGCGTTGATCGCGTGTTCGCATCAAATCGTCATGGATATTGAAAATCCCCTTAGCAAGCATACGATCGCTAAATATAAACGCTTTTGTCTGTGTCCAATCCATTCTCATCTGGCTTTCCTTAAGCAGATCGAACATCGCCATCCCGATACTTTCGCCTTCGCCTACTCCAACAACAATCGGATTCGGGGTGTTTCCGCTTCCTTCTTGCTTCGCCATGGACGCGAGATCATTTATTTGCGTATAGATTTTATATTTTCCGTCGATATAATCGATGCCGATCATATTAACGAAATTGAAGTATTGAATGTTCTTTCCGTCCCAGCATCCACAAAGAGATAACATGATGCAGCCGACCAAGGTCGATTTCCAGACTCTATTCATGACTTTCCGTCCCTCATCCTCGTATCGTCCTGCAATTGTAGGTTCTGTGCACGCTTTTTCATTTTATTCGCCGGTTTCTTAAGCAGAGCCCCTGTGATATCTGCCCAAGATGGCGGTGAAAGAGGAGAGAGATATGGGATCCCGAACGATTTGAGATCGGATAAATAGGCGATGACGAAGAAGATAGACAGGAAGAACCCGAACATCCCGAGAAAAGAGGTGATGATCATGATGGCGATGCGTGCAATTGATACGATGCCGCTCAGCGTCGGATTCACCAGCGTGTAGCCGGATATTACCGTGGTCGCAGCTACGACAGTTACTGTAGGGGACGTAATGCCGGCTCGTATGGCGGCATCGCCTACGATGATACCGCCGACGACGGTTACCGTTGGGCCTACAGATTTCGGGAGCCGCAGTCCTGCTTCTTTAAACAACTCAAACAAGATGAGCACGATAACTGCCTCTAATGGAAGTGAAACCGGAAGTCCAATGCGATTTGTTGCGATTGTTGCTAACAAAGGCAATGGAATCTGCTCGAAATTGAATCCGATCAGCGCGATGTAGAATCCGGGCAGGAACAAAGCCAAATACCAGCCAAACATTCGGATTAGCCGTTGAAAAGAACTGATCACCGCACGGAAATAGCCGTCTTCCGGCGATTTCATAAGCGATGTAAGTGTAATGGGAGCGATAATGGCAAGCGGTGAACCGTTAAGCAAAACTACGAAACGGCCGCCAATCAAATACTCAGCGGCAAAATCAGGCCGCCCGGTATTATCAATAAGCGGTACCACCGACATAGTCTTATCCGATATGGCTTCTTCCAGCTGAGAGCTAGTAATAAGCGCATCGATGTGGATGTTCTGTAACCTTTCTCGAGCCTCATCGACAGCCTCCTTATTAGCAATATCTTGAATGTAGAGCAAACATATCTCGGTCTGACTTCGGACACCAATTGTAAAAGATTCAACCTTGAGTGTCGGAGTTAGCAATCGCTTGCGGATTAGCGCTACATTAGTCTTGATACTTTCGGTAAATCCGTCGCGCGCTCCCTTGGAGGACGTTTCCGTTACAGACTCTTCCGGGTTTCTTTGAGGCGGATCTGCGACAAAGTGCAAGTAAAAGCATGCCGTATCCATGTCGAAGAGAAGTAAGTTGCCACTAAACACATAGGACGATAGCTCATTCTTCCAATTCGATGTTAAAGTAGCGGGGTGCTGCCGCAAAATGCCTGCACTACATGTGCTCAATTCATTTATTTGCTCCCGATTAGACATGCCTTGGCAGAAAATGAACAGAAGGCCGCCAATAGTTTCAAGGTTAACATCGCCGCAATCCTCAAATAACTGCCTTATATCACTTTCACTTATTTTAGCCATTTTGCTCCACCGCCTTCTTGTTCTTTCCTGCCCAAATACAAATTAGGAGTACTAAACTAGTGACACCGCAAAACAGACTGGAACTCGTATAATAAGTTTTTACATGATCGTGGAACTTTATATCTGACAGCTTAAGCTGATTGATTACAAAAAGAAATAAGGATATCAGGATGAATAAAATTTCTGGATGCCTCCATTTTTTCACCCACAGAGTGTGAATAATGTAGATCGCCAACGAAATTCGTATAAACGCACCGGCTAACCACTGATAAATGGACAAAAAGTCGGTTTGACTTAGCATGCTTCCGATGGATGCCATGCGCCACTGCTCGTAAGCCGGGTATCGTAGTTTCTCGGCTTCGAACGGACCGAACATGGCTATTATGCCTGACAATGGTCCGAACGTTAGCTCAATCAACATAAGAACAACCAGCATCATATTCATTCGAGACAGCTTGCCCTTCACATTGTCCTTCAGAAAGAACACGAGGAAGATCTCCGTGATCCCCGATGTTGTGTACCATGCGCCATTTGTGATAGATTGCGCTGAATTTTTGAAGATAGGGAACAAATAGCTGTAGTCTTTATATTGAAAGTTTACTGTCATAATATAAAAACCGAATAGAACGATCCAGGGAAGCAGAATACCATTGGTGATTGCAATTGCGGCCAGTCCTTTTCTTGCCGTGTAATAACTAATCCCGATGAGACATATGCCGACTACCCATGTTGGGGTATAAGTCAGGTATGATGTATTTGACCACACGATCGTATCCCGTATACTGATGCTAGCCTGAGTTAAGAAGTATAACGTGAATAGAACTGTGAAAATAAGCCACACCAGTGAATTTGTTTTCTCTTTTACCCAGGTGGAGAGCGAAGAAGGGATCTGTTTGTACATATATACATACAGCAGGCCAAGAAGTAAGGAAGGTACAATGCCTGCCAAGACAGAGATCCATGCGTCGCGGTTCGCGGTATCTAACAATATTGGAATGAGGATAACATGGTTGGAGATTCCGATATATGTAATCAGGAGCATAGACAACTGGAAGGGTGTGATTTTTCCGTTCAAACAAATCAGCTCCTACTTACGATGGCGGTATACTTAAATTTTCCAATTACACATATTTTATGCATATAGATAGATTTCATAAAGTAAACATAGCTAATTACAAGTCCATAGAAGATGATATGAAATTCACATGCGTACATCTAGTTAAAAATAAGTTTATAGCAGGCGTACAACATTGCTCTGTTTGAATGCTCAATGGCTTACTCAGCAAATATCCAACCTTCTGATCAACCAACTTTCGGACAAAACCATGCGGCAACTAGGGCAGCCACAAAAGCACTCGGGTCATTGGTATAACCGAAATCCAAACCAAATATAGCTTTGTAATCGGGCAGCTTGGCGATATCTCGCCATTCAAATTCTTCCTCACACCAATTCTCAAAGATCGCGCCTTCCGCAATCCCCAGTTGCCCTCACCTTCAACGCGGTAACGCTTCGGCTTATGTTTCCTCATCCATTCAAACAATTCCCGGTCGTCGTCTCCCAGGAACTCATTGCACTGAAATGTAGTTGTAAGGGCTAATGTATTAGGATTTGGCATATCAAAAAAACGCTGTTTTAACCAATGGCGTTCATTCCATGGGTTAAAAGTCAGCGTTAATTGTTTGAAATATCCTTCTGGCAACTCACCACGGATGGACATATCGATCTTATCAAAGTCATCCTCATTTAAGATCTGATAGGCTTCTTCAAACCAAGCCCCGCACAAATATCCCGTATCCACCGTAATCGAAGTGATGGACATCGGGTCATCTAGGCCGCGGAATAAGATCTTCTGGCCGGTCGGCTTATATGTAGCCTCGAGCGGGCTTTTCTTAAACTGCCAAAGATGATCTACGCCTAGTCGACGTGTTGCCCATTTAAGTTGAGCAAACGTAGAAACTTTATGTGTATTGAACGTTTTCCGAATAACGAGTGTATTTGCAAGCGGCAACTTCATCATGTGATAGATGTGCCATAACACTGCTGTAACACTTTTCTTTGAACCACGGCCACCTTTAATAACTCGGTACCGACCGCGAAACCGCCAGAAATCTACATAACCCTTCCCAATGGTCTGCTGCAAGCTAACTTCACTCATGCAGGTCATCCTTAAATACAACAGGATCAATAATATTGCTGTTGTTCAGAGTGTTAACTTCGGCTTGGAGTTTCTGAATTCTAAGATCACGCTAAGCATCTACAAAACGGTTCTTTAATTCAATGGCCTTTAACTTCTTATCCTGGACCCTAGTCAATGCTTCCTCCAGGCGAAGAAGGTCATTGATTACCCTAATAACTGTTTCCTCAATCTTCGTCGTAACAAGCTTATCTATCGGAACAACCACACTTCTGGTTTGACCCGTCTTGTCATCATGAACGGTTTGAACATCCTTCACGGTGATTCTCTCCTGCAGAACTTTCCTCTGCTTCTCAGATAACGCGTTACGAAGATCCTGGATCCGCTGCAGCATGCGTCGTTCTCTGATAGAAAAAAGTGTGATTGCTTCATCCGCTTGTCTAATCGGATCAGTCTCAACCAGGCGAGCCAGCTCTTGCTCATCTTCTTCAAGCGTATCCATCCATTTGGATTCAAACTCCCCGGTAGTGACTGCTTTTTTGTTGCCTGGTGGGCCACCATGTCCACCGCGGTTACCAAGAGCATTTTTACTTCCTTTCGGAGCTCCGCCTTTACTACCGACGGCATTCTTATTTCCTAAAGGAGCGCCAATTCGTTTAGTAACGTTACCTTTCTTTTCATTAGTAACGTTACCATTTAATGAAGTATCCCATTTATCCTGGCTCTTCCATTTCCGTATCTGAGTTTCCCCTAGTCCGAGCTCTGCAGCAAGGTCCTGGCTTTAACTTCCCGTTACTCTCGAGCCAGATTTGTTTGGCTTTGTCCCTGTCCGGGCTGCGTTCTCTTGGCATTACATATCACCCACCTCCGGAGTAGAAAATTGAGAACAAAAAAGAGAGTCAGTTTGACTCTCACAAATAATCGGTACTAATGCTCTTTTTGAAGCTCCAGATTAATCTCAATCAACTTTTTCAGGTCCTCAACTGACTTGATCTCAATTCCTTCTATTAATGCTAACTCATGCTTAAGTAGCAATTCTTCATTCTCTTTGTTCGTATTTTCATCTTTCAATTGCGAACACTCCCATCATCCGTTAAAATGAAAAAGAGACCATGCGTTCGTATATCCGTGGCCACGGCAAACATGATCTCACCGGGAGTGTTCCGGTGACCTAGGAAGGACGTTAGCGCGTCCTTCTTTGTTTATAAAAAAACTCACTCCAAATGGAAGAGTAGTAAGAACACTTAATCAAATTTTTATGAAATTTGTTTATTTAACCTACTATGAAACTCATTTAATAGTATATCGAGCTCCTGTGGCTTACATACGATTACATCACTATTGATTGAGATACCCTCCAAATACATATGAACCAACGGTTGTCTAAGTGTCTCAATTTCTTCTGTCAAACTAGCAAGCTCCAAATCAATTTGCCCCTTCTTGTTGAGTTTGGGACTATTTTACTTTTACTTCCTCACTATGACATCCTTTATTTTTCCATAATAAGCAAAATCAAAGAAGCATATTTCATAGGAAAAGGGGAGCAGTTTGCAGCAGACTTTTGTCTGGAGGCCGAGGAGACGTTAGCGAGTCCTCTTATTTTGCTATGATTAAGAATAAAAAAGACCGCCAAATTAAATAGGCATTCGCACTGTCTTAATCTCCCCTCCTTGCATTAAATATCTAATCATAACGAAGGGGTTGATTCAAAATGGCAATACGTCCTCCCCAAACATTGAAGGGGAATTACAAAAAAGTGCCTCTCACGAGATTCCGCTCTGTGAAACCTACTCAAACTCTCACCCGTTTTACAGTCATATGGGCTAATAACAATGGTGTACCTTTTAATACGACCGGATTTTTTGCAGTACTCCGGCGTACGAATGGAACTTTCGTTCAAGCGGTTAATTTCGATCGTTTTGGCACAGCAGTTTTCTTCGCTGTTCGCACACCGACCAACAGGCCTTTTATCCTCCGCACATTCAGAAACGACGGAACACTATTCCGGGTCCGATTCGTACCCGCCGGTGTCTCTTCGTTTGTAGTAATCGGATAAGTGAATGCCGGGGGCTCCCCGGCATTTTTTTATGTATTTATCAATTATTCCATATGTTGTTTACATAATCGTTTCGTTTCAAATTTAACTCATAGCCGGTCGATGGAAGCCTACGGTATAGTTGTCACCAGCCCGATAATTCAATGGTTATCAAGAAAATTACGCAGCTTTAGTCCGAATTAAAAGAACTGGCTCAATACCTGTAAACTCATAAAAACGCTTCTTAATAACATCGGAAAATACCGGATCAAGCTCCAAAGTCCTACACGTCCTATCCATCTGCTCACAAGTCATAAGCGTAGAGCCGCTACGCCAAAGAAGTCCAAAACGAAATCACCGCGCTGGCTGCTGTTCCCTATAGAAATCTGTAAGAGCTCCAGTGGCTTCTGCGTTGGATGAACATATTTTGTAACATCACCCCGGGATACTTCCCAAATCGTCTCTGGCTCTAACAGTTCTTGTGGCAACCCGGCCTTCCAAATGGTCGTCTGCTTCCGATCCCCGTACCATGCCGGGGACTTACCCTTCAAATGAGCATAGGAAACAGGCTCATGCTTGTAACGATACTGGGACCAACCATAAGAAGCAGCGTTCTTTAACCAGATACACTGCGACCTTACAACGATACCGGCCGCGTTCATGGCATCCTCGAACTGCCGTTGATAAGAAGAAGGATGAAATACATAGATAGCTGCCTTCGGGTCCATAACCGAAGCGTAACAAGAAAAACAGCATTTAAAAAGCCCGCAAACTCCTCTGCGGGCATGTCGTCATTCATAATTGTTCCTCGGCCATCTGCGGCCAGCCTGGCCGAATCGCTCTCCACTGCTACATTATAAGGTGGGTCAGTCACAACCAGCGCAGCCTTGGCGCCCTCCATGAGTTTCTGCACATCTTCAAGCTTGGTTGCATCGCCACACACCAAAAGATGCCGGCCGAGCTGCCACACATCCCCGTATCGAGTCTCAGGCTCTTTGATCTCATCCAAAGCACGCTGAACATCGAACTCATCTTCCTTGACCGGAGTAATAAGCTCAGTGTCTGAGTTCAAGCCAGGCAGCAATTGATTAAGCTCGTCCAATTGAAAACCGGTTTGAGTTGATAACTCTTCGAGTGAATAATGAGCTGTTAACTCCTCCAAAAGCGATGCAAGCAGCTCCTCATTAGTCCGACCACGTAAATGGCTCAGACTAATCGTTAAGAGCTTAGATTCCTCATCGGTTGACTCGACGATGACACATGTAAGCTCAGCCACACATTTGTGTTGCCAGCTAAAACTAACTCTAGGATGTCTTTGAGATCCTTATACAATACTGTTTTACCTCCGTATTCACCATTTCTAAACCCATTTAATTCCAATGGAATTATTTCTACAAAATATTACATTTCTCTCATTTTGTCTAGTATAAATCTACTACTAAATTTAAAAGCCTATCCCACAAGTAATAAGATGTTACCCAGAACTTACTATATTAAAATTTCCACATTGTTACATTTAAGTGTTAATGATACAATGAAAAATATTATTCTAGGAGGAACAGTATTGTCTTATTTTGCACCCAAGTCTAACAAAGAAGAAATTATTGAGTATTCCTATGATCGACCAATTGGTATTACTTTACTAGCTATTTGGATCGCCATTGCAGCTGTTATAGTTCTAGTTGCACAGGTTGCATTTTTTAGCAGGCTGGATGATGTATCTTCATTAATTGGAGTATCGAGCTACTTCTTTCAAGTAGCAGTCACTTTTTTAGGAGTTCTTAGTCTTGCAACCGCAGTTGGAATGTTCCTTGGCAAGAAGTGGGGTTGGTGGCTCGCGTTATTTTATTTTGCTTATGAAATCACACGAAATTTGAATTCAATGATTTCTATACCCTTGCTCGTTGAACAATACGGTGATGTTAGTTCACAATATGTAACAAGTTATTATCTAAAAAATGGTGTACGATCTGCCTTTGATGGCTTTCTAATATTTTATCTATGCCGTGAATCAGTTACTTCATATTTCCGAACTACAGAAACAAAAAAGTGGAAAGCACTTCTTATCGTATTCGGAATATGCATAGCTATAATCTTAATCTCCTCTCTATTACAATAACGTTTATATTGAGAAACAGCCTATCCCACAAGGAATAGGCTGTTGTGCAAGTCCTCTGATATTTTCTTCTGTGCTCGCGTCACATAAACCTCCACAGTTCCTTTACTAACCCCAAGCATCCCAGCAATCTCACTAAACGAAAAGCTCCCCATGAGCCAACACGTAACACTCTCGCTCCCTTTCGCTTAGTCTAGATAACGCATCTTCAATCTGGAACCTCTTCCAATCTGAAAGGTTAGCGGGGCTGCCCGCCGAACTCTGTGAGATGTACGCCTGCATCCGGACCGGATCCGTAAGCTTCTCTCGCTGATACGCTGCCCGACGCTCACCCCCTCGCTTTATTCCCTGGCCGCCGGCCACTTTCTAGCCACTCGATCATCCACTCGCAATCTGCCACCATCTCATTAATTACTCGCCGGTCAGTCTGCAACAACGAAAGTTCATCTTGTTTACTAAGAATCTTTCTTCTTGCTGCTCAATCTCTTTAATCTTACTTGTCTTCTCAGCTGCCAGCTTTCTCAACATGGCAGCCGTTTGTTTATAACCTTCAGATAAATTATTGCATCCCATTCCCTCACACCTCCTCAGTGTGTTAGTATTGGTTATAGGAACATATGTTTGATCCCCCGTGATTCTTGCTAGGAGACGGGGGATCTTTATTTTCTACGTGAATTAACCTAAAATCAGGTTCCTTATAAATTTGCATCTTCAAGATGTACGGCATAATATTTTACCAATTGTTAACATATGATCTGTAGAGTTACAATACATCTTACCGTTGGGAGAGTGATGCAAATATGAAATCCCTTAAAACAAAAGTATTTTTACTCCTTGCAAGTTCTAGCTTAATGCTTCCGAGCGCTATTAGTGCTGCAACCGAGACTGTAAATACACCAGCTCACACGTATAAGAATGGCATTATTCACACTTTAGTCCATGGCATTTATGTACCTGGTAACTATATAAATGTTGATGAAAATACAGTTGCTGCATATATCCCCGGAGGGGTGGGAGTAATTGTAGTCGATAAGGATGCTGTTTTGCCAGAAGGTTCCAAAATCTTAAAATAGATAAAACAAGTTAATTTTGAGCATCGGGTCTTCACTCGATGCTCAATTTATGTTTCTCCTGAATTTTCTGTTTCAGTCGGTGTTCACTAATGTTCATCACTTTTTTAGAGGTGAATAAATTCTGTGAAATTGTATAATATAACGCTAATAATTCTAAGGAGTGATATTTTTGAAAGATACGGCTACTGCTGAAAATGATGAACCTACAATCGCCCCAGGTATGAACACGCACGACCCACTTGAAGAGAAAGCTACTGAAGAGGAAATTGATAGAGGGGACACAACTTCAGTAACTCGTCTATATTTGGATCGTACACCGGAAGACTAAGTGGATATATGGAGGACAAGTTCATGAGATGTATCTACTGTGACAATGTGAAGCAAATAAAAGGAAAAAAAAGTACGTGCTTTATTTGTAGTGCTATTACCAAAAACCGATAACAGCTTTATCTTTGAGCGATATTTTAGGCTTTTAAATTCTGATCACAATTGTTAAAATGATGGAATATATTGCAATCGTGTCAACCCTCATCCTTTTTACCACTTCATCGGTCTGTACGATGGGGTGGTTTTTTATGTCTTTCAGTTGTGATTCTTGCTAGGAGACGTGGGATCGTGCTTTAAATCGTGTAAATACGCCCAAATAGATAAAATCAAGCATCCAATTATCACATTTCAACATAGGTTGATGTATCAAAATTTGGAGGAGATTGCTCAATGAGTTACAATCAAAATCTAACTCAACAACAACATCACCAGCAACACTACCAACAAAATCCTCATCAACTACATCACCATCACCACTTCCATCATGTGATTATTCATCCAGGTCAACATCCCCATCATCAAACCCCAATGCCGTATCCTGGAATGCACCAAGGCCAATGGCATGGTCAACAGGGGGTATGGCAAGGAATGCCTCATCCAGGTCAATATCAAGGCGGTAATTGGCAAGGAGGACGCGACGATAATCAATAAGCTAGCTTAATATGACTGAAGTGTGTTATATCGACTAATCCTCTGCGATCCCGAAAATTTTACACGCAGAGGATTTTACTTATTCGTTTACTTTCAGCAAAAATTTCATTTTTCAGCTGTTTGTAAGTTTCAATCAGCTCTGGCTCACCTCGTTCAAATAATTCTTCTTCATTCGCAGCTCCGTATACATGACAAAGAGTTTTTACTGCTTCCTCTGCTTGCTCCAGTGTCAGTTTTGTATTTTCAATAAGTGCAAAGTATCTATTGAGCGAAGCAAATGCAGCCATGCTGTCTATCGGTTTGATTATCTGTTCATCTTCTAGCGATTCACAATCAATCTCAGCATCCGAAACACCTGCCGGCCGCTCTTCCTCTATACGTAGTGCAATACCATATTCATTTCGTTTAACCCATAAAAGCTCTTGTTTCCATTTCATATCTTAACCCTCCCTTTTTATGCGACCCCGTTCTCTCCATCTAATACAGATTTAATACGTTTCTTGTATTCGCTCCAATCTGCAGATAACTTACTTGAACTTATCTTCAAAGACTGTGCGATCTCTATCCATGTCTCACCATTACGTTTACGAGTAAGGAGCTCTTTAAAGTCATATGGCAAATCTTCAAACGCTGGGCCATTTCCACCTAAGATAAAGTTCTCGAGCTCATCTTTGCCAATTTGAATTTCCTTCTCATCTTTACCCGGAATAGGCTCCTGTTTATCTTGATCACCAGGTTCATTAAACTCAACTACATCACCCTTAGAACCTTCTGCAGCTGTCATCTCAGGCTTCTCTGCTGAAGTCTCAACTTGTCCCCGCCTCCAGTCATCCCACTTCGTAGCAAGCGGAGCTACTCTCTTACGGTACTCATCGAGTCCAAGATCCATTTCAGCTTGTTCACCTTGTGACTTCACTTCTGATACAACTCCACTTACATCTTTGCATTTACGATGAACACCTCAGCTTCGATGTAGGCTATGTGCTATCTCCCTTTCACTTTCTTTATGACATCTCTTTGAAATGCTTTAAGCTTGACTGTTTCTTTAAGGGCCCTAGCAATTTGCGCCAGGATAAATGCATCACGGACATTGTCGCTGCCGTTTCTAAATCCCCAGAGCTCATAAATTGAAATGATTAGATCTTCTTTGGAGCAGTTTCCCTTGCAACCTGCAAAGTTCTTAAGCTCCCCTGTAGCAACCTCGATGTATGTAATGCCTCTCTTGAATAGCTCCATCCGAACTCCCCAGCCAATCCCCCCAAGCATCGCCATACGATTGGCCTGCGCATAAGCAAAATCTTCGATGCAGATAACATCGTCCGGTGATACCAAGTGAACAATCCGATCGATGAGCTTGACCATTCGTTCCGGGTCTTTTCCTGAAACTTCAACTTCCTGAGCGTCCCAGACATCACCGTACTCATCTAGCGCGACGAACCCTACGCCCAACAAAAAAAGAGAGCCAACTTGACTCTCTCCGTTAATCACTACTACTACCGCCTCCGCTATCACTGCCACCTCCACTGTCACTTCCTCCTCCGCTGGAGGAATCATTGTGGTGATGGTGATTATGGTGGTGGTCATGATGACTATGACTATGATTGTTATGATGATTGTGGTGATGACGATTAATATCATAATCAGAAGAACTATTATTAAAGAAATTAGAGCTATGATTGTGGTGCTGGGTAGAGCTACCTCTTCTATTCTTATTGCTAAACATGCCAATTAAACAAAAAATAACGAACATAACGATCATAATAACAATAAAATTCATTGAATCAGTCCTTTCAATTGCTTGTTACAAATATTTCTATTCTTCACAAATAATTAAAAGTCCTCTAAAATTGATCCTTCTATTATCACCCCAAATTTCTTGATCGGTTCTTTGTGCCGATCCTCCTGATCTTAACGAACATATTAACATCTACGTTTACGTCTACGTACTGACGCTGCCACGCTTCTTTTGTCTTGACCTGCTTGTTCCAGTAACCAGGCTGTGTAGCACGCACATACTAACCGAAACCGAAAATGTCGCTACCATCCATCTGAGTTTGCTGAATGAGTTTTTCAAAACCTTGCTTGGCATCTCTTTCGATTTTGACTTCCAATTTTTTAAGAATTTCATCAGTAACGCTGAAATGCTCTTCTGATTTTTCCTCTAAATCCCCTTCTATCTGGCAATTTATTTGGACATGTACGTTTCCATTTTCGATGGTTGTGGTTATTCTCGATGTCCGATGTGTTGCTTTAAATATAACCCTTGTGCCACCGGGTAATTCATGCATAACACTATACCCACCAGGGTTAATCTCTTTAATCGACGTATAATGGCCGATCTGCAGGGCTGTCGAAGTGCCCACCATTTTATCGTCTCGAAAATAAGCCAATCCAGAGATTTCAATGTTTGATGCTTTCTTTAACTCCAAGTAGGGGATTGATCCTTCCTGCCCTTTCGCTGAGGATTGACTAAAAAACACTCCTAAAAAATTGTTGGGCAGCTTGCCCATTTCTCGGGCATGATCTAAAGTTGATCACCCCGACTTTTTCGAATCATCTCAACGGCCAATCTTGGCAAAGGGAAGATGAGGGGTTCATTTGTCAAACAAATTACTTTCCCAAACATTCCCTTCAAAATATTTTCATCGAATTTTATGATTCTATGCATATGATCAAAATGGAAAATTGCAAACTTTTTGAAAATGTCTTTTAATTTTTCAGCCGATGTCCTTTCATAGAATTCCACTTTATGGGGAAAACTAACGACCATTCCCAGAATGTGAGGTGCGTGGTGCTTTATGAATCAAATTATTCAAAATATGGACTTTAGTAAAGGTTGGTGGTATTCGGCTATTCTTGGTGTTTTTCTATTGTTGTTCGTCGTTTTTATGCCCAAAAGATTAAACATGCCAGAGATCTATCTCACTTTCGGTGTAATCGCCGGACTTGTTTGGGTTATCGATACTGTATTTTCCGTTTGGCTTGATTTGTTTGACGTTGGTAGCCCTAATAAACGCGGTATCCCCGAATTTTTTATGTATACGATTATTCCTTCAAGTTTTGCTGTTATTTATCTAAACGTTTATCGAGAATATAAAAAACTTCTCTACACAATACTTTTTACAGCTGTATCAGAACTTGCCGAGTGGCTAGCTGTCGCTGTTGGGATAATGACGTTAAAGCACTGGAACCCCTTGTACTCGATACCTGTTTATTTGGTTGTATACTATTTCTATTTGCCGTTTCATTTGCGTATTATGAAACGAACTTCGAAAGTCTGATCATAAATAAAGAATCCGCATTTTTTTGCGGATGCTGGATGCGGAAGTCTCAGGTTTTCGCTTTTGACTCAACAATTAAAAGACCGTGTTTTAAGCATTGTAAATACAACAATCAACTCTATTTTGAAAAGACCGTATAGAAATTAATTCAATACGGTCCGCAAAACAACAACAGCATATCTTCTCAATGACCTTTTTTACCCTTTTTCTCTGCTTCTTTACCTTTTTCTTCCTTTTGCCCTTTACCCTTATCTGCTTCCTTGCCTTTTTCTTCCTTGCGCTCCTTACCCTTATCTGCTTCCTTGCCTTTTTCTTCCTTGCGCTCCTTACCCTTCTCTGCTTCCTTGCCTTTTTCTTCCTTGCGCTCCTTACCCTTATCTGCTTCCTTGCCTTTTTCTTCCTTGCGCTCCTTACCCTTCTCTGCTTCCTTGCCTTTTTCTTCCTTGTGCTCCTTACCCTTATCTGCTTCCTTGCCTTTTTCTTCCTTGTGCTCCTTACCTTTCTCTGCTTCCTTACCTTTTTCTCCTTTGTGCTCCTTACCCTTATCTGCTTCCTTAGCTTTTTCTTCCTTGTGCCCCTTACCCTTATCTGCTTCCTTGCCTTTTTCTTCTTCTTTTTGATCTTTACTGTTTGTTTCCTTTACTTCTTGATCAAGTTTTTCTTTTTCATTCTTATGTTCACCGTGTTCATGTCCATGTTTACCATGGCCTTTTCCTCCAGGCATACTCATTACCTCCTTGAAATTCCATTATAAAGACGGCGAGTGGACACTTTTAATATGCTGAATGTTCGTATAATGCGCCCTGCCCTCCGCTGTAATCAGATGAACAATATTGTTTTCTATTGCTTTTAATAATCCTATCCTGCTAGAGTTTCTACCCAAGTCAAAAACGACAATGTTACCTTCCAGCTTCTTGATTTGTTCCTCAAAGGTACGGGATAGAGGCAAATCGGAAGGATTAACAGGAAAAAATTTCTTATCCAATAGGTATGGAGTATGGTAGTTATTATAGGGAGTCAGCCATTTCAGATGGACTAATGGGATAAACATCGTTCTGTATACGGGCGAGTAAAACTCGAAATAATTCGTCATCACATGTGTAATATAACCATGAATAGGCTGATTTCCACAAACAAAGATCTCTGAAAATATTCCTTTGGAGTTCAATAATATTTTCCGATAAGAAATTTGTTTATCATTATTGATTGGTTTTTCAGGAGGAGCGGAGAAGTCAGTTGAACTTTTTTGGTTACTCAGACTGACGTTCAAAACATGATAAGTCGGGATGTAAATATAGCGCTCCCCATTATAGACAACCAATATATCATGCTCTGCATCCACTAGAACGCCTGTATGCCATTTATCACCATTCAATTCAACATCAATAACCGCTCCTAGCTGCTTCTGAAAAAGATCCATTTATTTTCACCTCCTCTCACTTGAATAACCAGCCCGTCCATACATATAAAGAAAACAAACTTAAAAACAGAGCTATGGGTACAACTAGTATTGTTACTTTTATATATTGCCCCCAAGTTAGGTGAATGTTATGCCTTTTAAGTATATGCATCCATATCAACGAAGCTAGCGTACCCATTGGCAACAATAATGACCCGATATCTGCACCTATGACATTACCCAAATAGGCGGTATGAAGCGTAAAAGTATCTAGCCCCATACTTTGTAGTGACAAGGAGCCAATCATAACAGACGGCAAATTATTACATAGGTTTGACATCACTGTTAGTAAAATACCCATTCCAAAAATCGCATTGAAGTGATTCTCGGCAACTGTTTCACCAATCCAACTTACGATAAACTGAGTTAAGCCAGAATTATGAAGGCCGTAAATAATGACATAGATACTGAATGCGAAGATTAAAATGTGCCAAGGAGTTTTTAAAAGTATATCTTTTGGACCAGTTCCTCTACGTTTCCATCGGATAGCGATTAGTAGAATCGCACCAACGATTGCAGGCCATTCCGTAGGAATCCCGAAGGGAGTCAACAGGAAAAAGCTGCATCTGATCAAGATTACAATGAATATGCAAATGCGAAATAACACCCAATCAATGGGGCGCTCTTCCATTGGATCTACTTTAAGAGGATGATAGGCTCCGGACTCACTGTGCATAAGACTATTTATGGATTTAGGGTGTAAATCCATAATCTTCACGGGAATTTCACGTTTAAAATACACGAAAAGCAAATACGATATCGCAATAATTCCTACCATTGCAGGTACAAACATCATTGCTGTATACGTATTAAGATCCAATCCCACTGTCTTTAGCGCAATAAGATTGGCAAGGTTGCTTACACCGATTGGAGCACTAGCTCCAGTTGCAACAAGCGCACCTGAAATAAGATAAGGTATTTTTTGTCTCGTTTTAAGATTGAGTATAGTTAAGGTCTGAATAATAATAGGAGTTGTAATTAAGATACTGCCGTCATTATTAAAAAACATTGTCATCAAAAAACATAATATATTAACGTACCAGAAGAGGGCTCTACCGGATCCTTTTGCCCGAATCGCCAAGTTAACTGCCGCCCACCGAAAAATTCCTATGCTCTCCAAAACAATAGACATTACAATTGTTGATAATATGGTTATGCTAGCCCCGCTTACAATAGTGCCGATATGGTATACATCTGGAAGCGATACAATCCCTAAAGCAATAAGGATCAATGCACCGATAGAAGTAGGGATTGATTCATTGATACCGAATGGACGCCAAATGATCAGCACTGTGACGGCTACAAATACCATGGAGATTACTGCAGTTGTCAGATTAACCATGGGCTTGCACCTCATCAAGGATACCATCTATTGACTCATGTTTGAGATCAATGGACGGGAGAGGGAGAATTTCTTTGGACGTTCTACATAAATTGAATAGATTAATCATCATAGGACTTCCCCCCTTCCTCCATTATAAACATGAATAGTTGAGTTATTTTTTCTCGTTATTATCCTGCTTTTGTTCCTTTTTCTCATCCTGATTTTCTTTTTTGACTCCATAAGAAATGCTTTTAATATGAAATGTAAAAATAGTGACCAACTCATGGTTCACAACCATGGTGATATATTCAGGGGTTGTTTCGGATACAACACCTTGAACGCTCTCATGGCCTCCACGGTTAACCTGACACCAAAGATTTTTCATGCCTGCTAGCAATCCAACAAAATTTTCTGCTTGCATAATTTTTAACACAGGTTGAGGCTCTGTAGGTTCCAGAACATCCATGATGTCTTTTGTATTTTGTGTCATACTCTTTAAATGCTGAGTGTTGTAGTAGACAAGCCCATCCTTCTCATTGTAAATAACGACATAATCAGAACCTACGGATACTACCCTACCTTGCCGCGACTCAGGACCTCCGCGATCCAATCTTACTTGTTTACCCACCAGTGTCAAATAATCAAAAGCCATGTTGTTTTCCCTCCAGCTAGTAAAATGGTTGTTGCATTATTATATATACGTACCTGACAATGGTTTGTACTAAGCGGATAACCTGTCTCTCAGTTTTTCCGCTTTTATCTCTGCAAGGCTTATGTACATGGTAAAATATACCAAATTTCCCCCAGTCAACAACGTCTCAGCATTATTGACCGGAAGAAATATCAATTTATTTCTCGCTACTACTGGATATCTCTTATATTAGACACATCCGAAATACTGCTTAAGGCAACGGCAAAAATGATATCTCTCGTGGACAATACGACGACATTGCCATTTAGTCCAATTACTTCTGCATTCTGAACATCTTTTAATTGTTCTGCCAAAGTGTTGAAATCAACCTTAGATTTACGGACTAATGGACTGAACAAGCTCGTCAAGACAGCATCTTCGCAATTATTCGAATCTTTTTTCTCGGACCCACTCGTATTTCCTTCCAACCATTTCTCATTAAAATCTCCCACCCAAATTTCCAATCCTGCAATGAGATCGACTGGCACGAAATGGTCTACTCCGTTGCTAACGAAATTTAGAACACGGTTCTCAGCAGAATTGATTTTCACATCAGAATATTTCCCGTAGGAATAGTCTAATGTGTGTAACTCTTTCACTGTAATACCTTTCAGTTGATTTAGGAAATTTCCTATACAACACTTCTCACAGTTACAATTACTGTTACATTGCCCTTTCCCGGAAGATCTGACATGTTTAGGCGGCCCTGGAGGCCCTGGAGGCTTTGGCGGCTTTGGCGGCCCTACCGGTCTTGGTGGCCCCGGTGGTCCGGGCGGTCCGGGTGGTCCCGGTGGACCTGCTGCTCCTCTTGGTCCTTCTGGCCCTTCTGGTCCTCTCGGCCCTTCTGGTCCTCTCGGTCCTTCCGGCCCTTCTGGTCCTCTCGGTCCTTTCAGCCCTTCCGGTCCTTTCGGTCCCATCGGTCCCATCGGTCCTCCAGGTCCCATCGGTCCTCCAGGTCCCATCGGTCCTCCAGGTCCCATCGGTCCCATCGGTCCCATCGGCCCTCCAGGTCCTCCAGGTCCTCCAGGTCCCACTTTCCCCCTCTTTCCTTTATTACCTTGCTTACAGATAACTGTTTTTCGTTTGTGAATGCTATGTTTTCGGTGACATACTCGTTTTTTTCTCTTTTTCTTATTTTTAGTACATTTGCAGCGTCGATTACAGCAAACAACACAAATCTCACTTAGTCTCTTTGAACACCGTTTTCTAGCTTTAATAATTTTCTGCTTTCTCCATTTTCCGAGTCGTAATTTATGTTTGTATTTCGTTTTTTTAGAGCATTTACATGCTTCTTTATCTTGGCCAACGGTGCAAATATCCTTTTGGTTGCTTGTGAGCGAGTGAAGGACAACCGGCTTGTTCATTACGGTGTACTTCCCATAGCCCGAAATTTTAGCATTATGGAAGATTTTCATGCTTCGCGAACCAGGATGCATAAATACTTTAGAATGCTTAATCATAACTATATCCTCCCTTCATAAGAATAGGCATTTTGTTATCGGGAACATTCATCTATGTGGGTGTTTGCAATATTAGTGTATGGACCTATGAAATAGCCTGTTCTAGGGATAAAGCACATTTTAGGAATTGCAAAAGCTCAGAAAAAGAAAAAGGGCGCTGTCCTAGATCATTAGAATCCACGTGACATATACTTAGAATATAAATATGGATACAAATCAAATATCTGGTATTCCTAAACCATGAAGGAATGAACCTTATCATTGACGAATAGGAGGTTTTCTTATGTTGTTTGTTTGCATACTTTTTCTTTTGGGCTTTGGTTTGTATATTTTATTAAAACCTCCTACGAGTCTTAACAACCACGAGTTAAGTAATCATATATTGCAAGAGCAACAATTAAGCGATCTGACTAAGATTGATAGGATGACTAAATATGAAAAAGCTCATATTTCCGAAATAAAAAAATAATACCGTCCTCAATCGTTTGCACTGGTCGCTATTATATAGTCATTATCGCGAACATTTTTTCCATAGGACAATATCCATCAGGATACCAAAGTTAAATGAAAAAAAGCCCATGGGATTGTACCCTCGGGCTTGTTGTTTCTTCATATGACTTACGCTATCGCATACTGGTCTTATTAACTATTATTCCCTTATAAAATCCCACTAACAATCGGCAAAATAACTTCCACCATAGTCCCTTTCCCAACTTCACTTTCAATTCGCATAGTCCCCTTATGATTTTGGATGATTCTCATCGAAACCATTAATCCTAACCCTGTTCCTGTTTCTTTTGTAGTAAAAAAAGGATCTCCAATCTTGGATATTTCATTTTGTGGGATTCCATGTCCTGTGTCTTGAATTCGAATGTGTATTTCATCGTTTTTTTGCTTGGCTTCTATTGTTACTTGTCCGCCTTTAGGCATGGATTCAATCGCATTCTTTAAAACGTTGATGAATACTTGATTGATGCTGCGTTGACACTGGATTAATGGTAAATTGGCATCCAACTCTTTATTGATTTGAACGTTATAAAGGTTGGCTTGTCCTTCAAATAGTCGTGTAACGTGATTTAACTCGTGGACCACGTCCCTTAATTCCGATGCCTCAGTTGAAGGTTTAGCTAACACTAAAAGCTCACTTACAATTTCATTGATTCGATCAATTTCTGATATCATGACTTCATTGCGCAATTTCTTTATACCTTCTATATCCTCTTTTACGTACAATTGCATGAATCCTCGCAAACTAGTCAATGGATTTCTAATTTCATGAGCGATTCCAGCTGCAAGTTCTCCTACTAAGGAAAGTTTCTCGGATCTGCGAATTAATTCTTCAGATTGTATGCGTTCTGTTATATCCCGCCCCATACTGATAACATGTTGGATCTCTCCAGCAGCATTTCTTATTCTTTTGGAATGTGCTTCTTGCCAAATATAATGGCCGCTTTTATGCCGAACTCGATAAACAAATATTCTACTATCCGAATTATCATAATAACCGTACTTTAGCCAGTTAGATTTCAAATCTTCTGGATGCCAATACTCATAGGCAGATGTTCCGATAAGCTCATCCGGCTCATATCCGAGTTGTTTTCGGATAGCTGGGGAGACATATGTGATCATTCCTTCCGGCGTTAAACGCAAAATAACATCCTGGGAATGTTCGGAAATAAGCTTGTGCAATTCTTCAATCTTCTTGAACTCTTCTTCCTTCTTTTTTTGTTCTGTTATATCTACAACTTGGGAGATGAGTATGCTATTAGCATCGAATCCTAGTTGGTTCTTAACGATAGTAACATGTAAAAGCCCCCACATAATGGCCCCGGATTTATGAATGTACCTTTTTTCTAATTGGTAACCCTCACGTTCACCTTGCACCAATTGACGCCACAATGACTGATCTGCTTCTAAATCTTCAGGATGGGTAACAGATGGAACACCCAGATTTATTAATTCACTTTCGCTATATCCTAACATTTTGCAAAAAGATGGATTAACTTTGAAAAGGCTTCCATCAAAAGCTAAAAAGGCCACTCCAATTGGAGATTTTTCAAATGCATGTAAGAGAAGACTATGGTCATTGAAGTTAGTTAGCATCCGATCCTCCGTGTAAAGCAGTACATAATTAACCTAACAAAGGCATTATAACAGCAATTTTCAATCCGTTGTATAGATGTTTTTACAAAAGTACATCTCTAAGACGCTTTGTGTAATATCAGACGAAAATAATTTTGATTTTGAATGCATAAGAATTCCTTCCACTCCAAATGATATGAGTACACCAAGAAAAGGAGTGATTTTTTCCATGGCAAACAACAGCACATTAGTGGTTCCTCAAGCAAAAGCAGCTTTAAATCAAATGAAATTTGAAGTAGCTCAACAATTGGGAATACCTTTACAACCAGATGGTTACAATGGAAATCTCGCGACGCGCGATGCAGGCTCTATTGGTGGCAGCATTACTAAAAGATTAGTACAAATGGCTGAGCAGCAGCTCCAAGGTTTTCAACGTTAAGTTTTTGATGGAAAAGTAAGCTTGCAAAAAAAGACTTCTAGCCACCTAGCCTCCTCCAGGTGTGATGAAGTCTTTTTATTTTGATACCAACTAACAGTGAATTGGAGAGGATACAGAATGACGCAAAAGAGTGAGCACGAATCAACAGACACAACTAATGATCTTAGTCAGAGTACTGCAGCGGATGGTTTACATACAACTGATGAAGGTACAAGTATGAATGACCGGATCAAAGCAGAAACAACACCTGAGACGTGCCGTGCAAGTTTAGATGGAAATTGAGTTGGTAAATTTTCACCCCAAGGGATTAGCCCCTCTTCCAATGCACACAATAGTAATGTTTCAAAATTACTCTAAAGGTGGCTACTCTCATGTCGACAAATAACCAGCAACAAGAAAATCATTTGAAAGATCAAAAAGATAACAAACCCAATCATGGTAGCAGAAAAAAGAAGAAATAGTTAATAGAAGCCCAGGGATTTTCCTGGGCTTTTTGAATTCAGTTCCTTGAGCGACTCAAACTCTAGCATTCCGAACTATCCCCGACATCATTTCTGCATTCGGATAGTCCACATCCCTGTAAAGTTGAATTACTCTCTCCGCGTCAAAATCAACACGCTGTATGGATGTTTTTATTTTACCTTCTTCAATTTCAATCAGACCATAAGAAGCTTTAGTAATGCCATCAAACGGAAGGCCTACGCTTCCAACATTCATAAGTATTTTACCATTCAAGTGTCTTATGTAAGCTTTGTGGATGTGCGCGTACACATAGATCTGCGCGTCTTGTGAACTCATCAAACGGTTCTGTAACCCAGCGTCGTCCTCGTTCGGAAGCACGATTTCAAATAAACTACCCGGTGTTGCATGGAAGGCGTTTATTCGAGTTCCACTTACCTCACAATTAATTTCTGTCGGGAGTGTTTCTAAATAGGCCAGATCAGACGGTTCAAGTTTGGAATAGGTCCAATCACGTTCGATGTTCATGAGGTCAATCACTTTTTGCGGAACTTCCCCTTCGCGAACGCCGCGGACTACCCACTCGTCTGCATTGCCTTTAATCACTTCCGTATTCAAAGAACGAATTAAATCCAGAGATCGTCTGGGTTCCGGTCCACGGTAACAAAGATCGCCTAGCACATAAATTTTATCCACTTTATTTTGCTTAATATCGTTTAAAACCGCTTCAAGAGCAATTGCGTTTCCATGTATATCTGAAATAAAAGCTATTTTCATCCGAACTTGACCCCCATAACAATAATGGATAAATTTTACCATTACTTACTTTGCGTGTCCACGAGGTACAGCCGTTTTGATCAGCAAAAAAACCACCTCGCGGTGGTTTTAAATCAGCTTATCCTTAACGATTACGCCGCAGCAACACTACACCGCTAATGCTTGATGTATTTTTCTGATATACCACTTTAAAACCGATATCTGCATCCAACAAACAGGCAAACGCGTTATTCAATAGTCTACCGGGAGCTAATGTAAACGTACAAGGTGAAGCGTTGCCGATCACACGAGAGGCGGTAATTCTGCGTGCAGAACCTGGACGAAGCGGATTTCTTACCCAAGTTATCAGAACGAAATCAGTGTTACGAACTGCTTTTACTCGAGCCATAGTCTTCACCTCTTTATGGTTAGGTACTCTACATTAAATGCGGGGTTCAGAGAATTGGATCTAAGCGCTTACCTAAAAAAAGGGAAACAAAAACAGCCCCATGAGAAGATTCTCATGAAGCAAAAGTTGACTAGCATCTCGAAAACTCATATGCTATAATAGTCAAACAAGAACATATATTCTCCTTTTTTCGCATTTATCTTACAGTCAGAAAAGAAGGTATCCGATCCAATGCAAGATCCAACAATTTTTGAACATCTACGAGACAAGTATGCCGACGAGGACAGAGCGAAGCTTGTTATGCTTCAGTTAAAAACGTTACTAGAACAAAAGAAAAAGAAAAAATGGTACCAGAAGCTGAGAATGCCTACAAAAACACAACCATCAAGCTGGAACGAGTAGTACCCCATAAAAAAGAGACTTTCCTCCAAGTAGCCTGACTACTTAGGAAAGCCTCTCTCCGTTTGTTATTTACCCCTATTTTTCGAATAGTACAGTACACCAAGGTAATGAGCCCCTGTAAATAGCGTCAGAATCCCAAAGAAAAGCAAGAATCCGCCCTGCCGATCACGGAAGAACAACTGCAGAACAAATAACGCCAGTGAGATTTCGCTCCAGAGAAGCGTTCTTTTTTTGAGTTGGGTCAAGTCCGCGGTGGATTTGCTAATTTTGCGAAGATTCATGAAGGTAAGACCTGCAAGTACAATGATTCCAACAACAATCACGAGAATGTAACCCGAATTGCCCGACATGTGACTCCCCCTATTTCGATGTTCAACTTTATCTTCTTTTAATAGTAAGATATTATATCTAAGATACATGGAATGATGCTAGATGTCTATTTGAAAAAGAAGAGAAGGAGTCTTATATGTCTACAATTATGTTTAAAACAATAGAAGCGTCGGATATTCCCGCTCTAATGGACATTTACAACCATTTCGTCATGAATTCCACCGCCTCTTTTCATACGGAACCTGTTACAATCACCGAATTTACAGAGAGTGTTATTCATCCGAACTCGCGTTTTCAAACTTTTGTGATCACTTTGGATGGAGAACTCCAAGGCTATGTGCAAGTAATGCCTCACAAGAAAAAGCAAGCTTATGCCACTACAGGAGAAGTGACGATCTATTTACAACCGGGGTGCGTAGGCAAAGGAATCGGTTCCGCCGCCATCCAATTTATAGAGACGTTCGCGAAAGAACAAGATTTTCATTCCTTAATCTCTACGATCTGTGCAGATAACAAACCTAGTATTCATATGTTTTCGAAAAATGGCTACACGCAGTGCGCTCACTTCCGCGAGGTTGGCTTCAAATGGGGCAAGTTCCTTGATATCGTAACCTATCAGAAAATCATTTGACATTCTAAGGCGTTAACAGCTGCCAATTCAAACCTCCATCTTTCGTTTTCCACAAATGCCGGGCATCCCAGAGCCAGCCGCTGCTTGTTGTAACGAAACTCACTTGTAAATTCGGATCAAGCGGCTGGAACGCGGCGGGAAACGTGTGTTGACTCCATGTTTTCCCGCCGTCGCCGGTCCGAAGCAGCTGTCGCTCTTCCTCTTGAGCACGATTCTGCTGATTCGATTGCAGCAGTACGAAACCATGATCTGCATCTACAAAGGACAGTGCTCTCGGTACGAGAGACATCGATATTTTACCTGCTTCCTCCCATGATTCCCCGTCCGTCATGTGGTAAAACGTTACAGCCGGCTTGTTTTTTTCACTTGGACTTGGGAATGAACTCGAACCAATAAACCAGCCCTCTAGGGATGAAAGGAATGTAACCACGCCTTCGCTTGGCATAGGAATACGATTTGAGGCTAACCAAGTAATGCCCCCATCTTGCGTACGAAGCAATACCAGGTCCTTGCCGTTGCGAACGGCAATCAATCCATTTTGTCGATCGAAGAACCGAAAGAACGTAATTTCCTTTCCTCCCTCAAGCACAGGCAAGTCCTGGGCAATCACTTCCCATGTTTGACCTCCGTCCGCGGTTAAGCTTAGTTGCGATTTTTGGTCTTTCGATTCATTTGTCAGCAACCAGCCCGTTTGAGAATCAAGAAAAGAAAGCGTGCTTGGCGCCACCAAGGCGTCTATCCCTCTCTGAGGCTTCCAAGTCGCCCCACCATCATCAGTTTGCATGAGCGAAGCTTTTCCTTTTCCAGACGTAATACCATAACCTTGCAGCTCATTCACAAAGGTAATGGCTTTGGTAGGGACATTTGGCTTATGAATATTTTCATTATGTACTTGTATATTTTCGCCCGAAATGACAGATAGTCCGCTATTTTGCTTGTCTGGTTTGCTCGTTTGTGTACTTGTTGGCAGAGTCGAGGTTTGTTCATGAAAACAGCCTGCGCACAGCACAAAAACGATCAATATCATTAGTTTTTTGTTGTTCATCAGGGTTATCATGTCCTTCTCCTCGCTCCTTTCACGTTTCCGGTTTAAGTATATGTAATGACGCTCTATGACTGGAAATAGTTCATGTCCATGGCTTCCAATACATGTTATTCCTTTATTTCACAGGATAGGCTGTCCCTTCATTACAAAAGCTAGAGCATATCATAATGCTCGGAGGGATTGCCATGACCACAAAGTTGGTGTGCTCCGCTGCCATCGTTTTCCTGCTAGCTGCTGGGTGCGGTGTGCCTAAAAGCAAGCCATATCATGATCAGCGCTCAACGCAAAATGCACATGTCAATGAGCAAGAAGCAACAATAAAATCCAGTCTCGATGACAGCGTTTTTGATTTTGAACCTTTGCCGAGCCCAAAGAACATAGAAACATTAACGCCGACGACAACACCTCAGGCTACCGTATCACCTAAATCTGCACCAACGGCTGTTACACCTAGCCCGTCGCCTAGAACAAACCCGAAGAAAGCCGCCCATACGGAAGGGTCCAGTTCTAAGAAGCCATCCGTTCCCGTTCAAAAAAATTCAGGTCAAGTTCGAATTTCACAGAAAAAACTTACGCTTTCGCAACTCGTAGTCAAATATCCGGACACTTTCAAGCTGCGCGGTTCCAGCCAGGAGAAGAAGGTCGCGCTAACCTTCGATGATGGACCTGACACGCGGTTTACACCCAAGGTGCTTGATGCTCTTAAGGCCAACCAGGTAAAAGCAACCTTTTTCGTGCTCGGCTCACAGGCTAGTAGCCACCCTGATATCGTTAGACGAATTGTTCGTGAGGGCCACGTCATTGGCAATCACTCATACAGCCACGCGAATCTACCGAAATTATCGGTGGACAAATTCCAAAACCAGATTATGAACACGGAAAATGTCCTGCAAGGCTTAATTGGCTATGCGCCTAGGCTTATCCGTCCACCCTACGGAGCAATTAATGAAGAGCAGGTCAGATGGGTCGCTGACCACCATTATTTGATCGTGAATTGGAATGTCGATTCCCTAGATTGGAAATCGCTGAACTCGGAGCAGGTGCTGAACAATATTATGCAGCAAACGAAACCTGGTTCCATCATTCTGCAGCACTCCGGTGGAGCTGATACTCAGGATTTATCGGGGACTGTCCAGGCCATCGGACCGTTAATCACGAAACTCAAAGCAGCCGGCTATACCTTTGTCACTGTACCTGAACTGCTTCACGTGACCAAAAACAAATAAACCCAAGGATAAACGACTTCGTCGTCCATTCAGGACGAGCGCGTTTGTCAAGGTAGAGCGAAGCAAAAGTTAAAAACTTATATTTCTTATCTACGAACAAACGCACCTTAAGGTGCGCTCTCGACTGTTCTTTCCGCCCAAAAAAAGTCATGGAACGAAGAGTTCCATGACTTTTTTAATGTTCTATTGGTGCAGCAGCGGCTGCCGACGACTTGCATTCTGAGCAATAGCCAAATATCTCAAACCGATGACTTTGAATTTCAAAGCTCTCCGGCAAATCCTGAACTAGCTTCATCGGGCAAAATTCGAACGTCACCGTCTTCTCACAGCCCACACAGATCATATGATGATGATGGTGGGATAAGCAGCTCGCTTTAAATTTCAACCCATCAGCCAAATGAAACTGTTCCAACACGCCCATCTCACTCAACAATCGAAGATTACGATACACGGTATCGAAACTGACACCAGGATATTTGATTTTCATGTATTCATAAACGTCTTTCGGCGATAAATAACTTCCAGATTCCGCAAATAATGTTGCCAAACTCCTGCGCTGCTCTGTAATTCTCCAGCCCTGCTGAGCCATGGCCTTCAGCATCTCGTCAATCGTATGTGTATGAGTGCCCACTTGCATTACCCCTCTGTCAAGAATTGTTCTACTAACATAGTGCAGCAAATTGGCATCCTACGTCAAGTAGCTGACCATCCATGTTTCGACAATCTAGTCCAATTTGCCTCCCACTCATTATAACACATAATAGTAATATTTATTATTAATAGCGTATTTACAGACAATAAAAAGAACCCACAGCTTTACGTGCCGGGATTCTTTTCGATTCTTTTTACAAACTGCACTTAAGATTCGGCTTCATTATCAGACATGGATTCCAGCTTCAGCAAGGCATCCCGAACGGCATCTCTGGAGAAATTTTCTCCAATAAATACCGCAACATCGGGCACTTCACCTTTTGGCGTAATTTTAACGAAATCCATTTCCCTGTACGCATACTGAAATAAGAAACGGCTTGATGTATCAGAGAAGCTCAGAATTCCTTTAGCACGATACACCTCTTGTGGAAGCTTACTGACAAACTCTTCAAAAGCATTACTATCTACTGCGCGTTCAAAAAAGTGCGTATATGCCATCACATGGCTATGAGAATGATGATGGTGGCTCCCGTGCTCGTGCTCTTGAGCATGTTCATGCTCTTCTTGTGACGAGCGACTGTCTGACTCATGATCATGTGAAGCAGGCTCGGCCGTCAAATGAGCTGCAGCGTATCCCTCTTCTTCGAGCATTTCAACGAGTCTCATATCAATTTGACTAAAGACTGTAAAATGTATGGAGGCATATGGATTCCATTCCCGCACAAGGGTATCCACTTCCTCGAGCGCCGTGCCCGTGAGCAGATCTGTCTTATTCAAAAGAAGCAAGTTCGCGCATCGGATTTGTTCCTTCATAAGGCGATATGTTTTGCCCCTGCTTGTCCGGTTAAGCTCCAGCAATTGCGGAGCATCTACAACGGTGATGACGGCTTTGAGCTCCACTGGAATGATAAGCGAAGCGTCAGTTACTTCATCAATGATTTCCATGGGATTCGCGATTCCTGTGGATTCTATGAAAATCAAGTCAGGCTGTTCGCCAGTTACTAGCTCATGAAGAGCTGTTGCCAGATCGCCACGGCTTGAGCAGCAGATACAGCCGCCCAGCAGCTCGGACATCGGCACTTCATTTGCTACCAGCTGCCCATCCAAGTTCACTTCACCGATCTCATTCATAATGACTGCCGGCTTTCGCCCCGCTTCGGTAAAATGATCAATTGTTTTCGTCAATAACGTCGTTTTCCCGCTCCCAAGGAAGCCGGATAAGATATAAACCGTAACTCTTTTCTGTGCCATCGCCTTTACTGCCTCCGCTCTTGAATGACTTCAAAGTTTGTAGATAAGATGGGCCATTTCCCTACATGCTGGACAAGAAACGGAAACAGCTTAACCCACAACAAGCTGTTCGTCGGGTCAACCGGCTTTAGTGGAAGCTCTAAGCGGTCATATAAAATACTTGCCGCCTCTTGAGCGAGCGCCAAAGCCAAATCCGCTGTTGAGGATAGTTCGACGGTTGACAAGCGAGGCAAATAGTACTGACTAATCGATTCAGATAAACGATGCTCGGACAAGTTGCTTGAAGCCATCATTTCTTTCATTCCCGAACTGACCAAGCGAGCAATTTCTGCATCGAAGGCATGAGGAATGCAATAAATTTCTAGCGCCAAAGCGGCTATGTAAATCTCTTTTATGAGTTCATCTTCTTTATCTTGTGTTAAAACCGGATCTTGCAAATAAGCAGCAACTGCCGGCTTGATCGTATCCCAGCTATTTTCGATGCTTTTCATCGTAAACTGCAGCATAGCTGCAGCTAGTTCAGCGGGTGTGATTTGTTTTTTTTCTGCATCTTGCATGGTAGACTATTCCTCTTTTCTCTCGTTGCTTTTAAAATGGATGACTAATTCAATAATTTCGGAACGGCTCCCTAGACGAACCGGCGGCCCCCACGTACCAAAGCCTGAGGAAACGATGGCATGCAGATTCCCCTTCTTCAAGTACCCCCAATCCAGCTCAAAAAGCCTTCTTGTGATGAGGTAATTCGGACTAATCTGTCCCCTGTGCGTGTGCCCTGAAAGCATGACATCAGCGCCCGCAGCTTCCGCTTTATCCAGGTGATAGGGCTGATGGTCCATAACAATAATAGGCTGGCCTAGGTCAGAACCGTCTAGCAAGGACGCAAGTGCTTTTCGCCCCTCGGCCGTTCGTTCGGCCGCCTTGTCTTTTCGGCCCACGAGATACAACCGATCTTGGATATGAACAGTTTCGTCCATGAGTACACGAATACCGATTTTGTCCATCTGTTCGATGAAGGCAGGAATATGCCCCCCAATGTATTCATGATTGCCTAGTACGGCATAAATCCCAAGAGGAGCTTGCAGTTCCCGCATCGTCGTACCCATATCATAGCGGATAAACGGTCTAATATCATCATCAATAACGTCCCCTGGCAAAAGGATCAAATCCGGCTTTAAGCCATTGACATGCTTCACCAGCTTTCGCAAATGACGATTGCCCACAATGGAGCCCAAATGGATATCCGAAGCCACAGCGATGCGTAACTGCTCCCAGTCGCCTGCTTTTTTGGGAATCGTAATCTCGTACTTCCTTAGAATTGGACTACGTGCATTGTAGGAACCACGCGCCATAAGCAGAATAAGAATCCCAAGATCTATCAATCCAAGGATAGGGGTATAAGTAGCAGCAGGGACGGATGTCAGATGAAGCACTCCCGCAACCAAGTCCGTCAACGGCAGCAGCAGGAAACCGAACTGCATCATGGCAAACCAGTAAGAACCGACAATTTTTAATATCATCTTCATCCCAGCAGGCAGAACTTTGGAACCAGCCCATGCTAATAGATACGACAAGGCAACGATCCAGAAGACAACCCAATATAGGCCGGGATGAAACCAAGAACCCAATTGGTTGGATAGAAAGACCTGACCGTGCCAGCCGATGTAACCGTTCAACCCGAAAATAATGGCAAATACAAGGGTGATACTTAGAACCGTGCGTATTTTCATTTTACCTCTCCCATTCTCTCCATCCGCCTACAGCAGCAGGCTTATCGGTTCTATGCATAACTCATCATCATTGCGCACATTGCCCACCCGGCTGGACACGGGGTACGCATACATCTCGTCAGACGGGTATGGCTTCAGCAGCGGGCGCAGCGCATCCGTGTTCGTTATGCTGCGGTCCAGCCAAGTCGCTTCTGCCTCCCGCGGTAAAATGACCGGCATACGCTCATGAATATCCATCATCAATTCGTTCGCTTCCGTAGTAATGACCGTGCAGGTGGATATGCGAGTGCCGTCTGGAGACGTCCATGTATCATATAGCCCTGCCATACTAAAGATCTCTTTGTTGCGCAGCATGATTCGCATAGGCTGCTTCTGCTTTCCCGTCCCCTTCCAGTCGTAGAAGGAATCTGCCGGAATTAAGCAGCGTTTGCGCTCAAAGGGCTTGCGAAACGCAGGCTTGTCCGCAAGTGTCTCCGACCTTGCATTCAGCATCGAATAACCTAGCTTCTCGTCCTTCGCCCATTGTGGAACGAGTCCCCAGCGCAGCTCGCCGAGCTTATTTTTCTCACCGTCGTGAACGATCGCCATGACTTGCTGTCCGGGTGCCACATTGTATTTGGGGCTGTACCTCGCCGGATATTTGTAATAAATATCATACCGCAGCATCAGCTCCTCCAACGTTACGGTTATGGTATAGCGTCCGCACATGGCCGCACATCCTTTGCCTTCATATTTCCTAGCGAGAGTCTTCGCTTCCTACTTTCCTGTCTAACGTCACAATCTCTCTTCTCCATTATGTGAAAAAGAAATACTCACGTCAATTCGCGCAGCCCGAGGAGGGTTCTCCATCGGGCTGGCGGTTGCGTCATATCTTCTTTGTGTACGTCATGGACTACGTTTTGTGTTCGTCACCTTTTTTGTACATGCTTGCGACGAAGTGATCAATGTATCTGGCTGTTCGCACGCTCATTTCAGCCCGCATGTAGTCTTTCGCAATAATCAGCGCGTCTTCGTGCCCGCGGCAAACATAGCGGTAATGAATGGCTCGATCATTTTTCTCTTCTTCGAACATTTGAATGCTTCTATGCATCATTTTCGATTTGGTTTCACTTATATCGGCTAGAATTTGCGCCGCCAGCGCGTGGGCAGCGCGTGAATAGAGCTGCCTAAGCGTTTCAGCGGATCTTTCAATCTCAACAGCCTTTCTTTTGATCATCCCGTGCATCAAGGGCAGCAGCACGTAGTCCCGCATAATGCCAATGTCCTCCGCTGTAGGACGATTCGCCGGAGCAGCCTTGTCGCTGCGCAAATGTTGCAGCGCTTCCCGGTGCTGAGGCAGCATCATCCTGCTGGACTCCCACAAACCGTTCTTTTCCAGTTTCTTACTCATTTATAGTGCCCCCCGATTTTGAGCGCTCTGTTCTGTGCTTGACCGGCTGTCGTGAGCGAGGAAGCCCGCACAATCGCTGCGTTGCCGAATCGGTCCTTGAGGCTATCTGTTACTTTCTCAAGTGCCCTCGCCTTAATCTGATCTTCAAAAAGCGTAAGCTGATACGTATCATCGTCAACGAATTGGCTTAACATCACACCGGCACGGCGGACGGGCATCGTGTCCCAAAACTTGTAGAACAGCTTCTTAACGGCTTGAAAAACTGTTCTAGTATGATTCGTCGGGTCAGGCATCTTCATTTGACGTGAAAAGCCTGTCGGAGCGTCAAATGGGCTGCACATGCAGCTAACGGTCACAATGGACGCCATATATCCCTTGCGCCGGCAATCACGGCACACCTCTTCAGTAAGCTCAAGCAGAATCGTATCTACCTCAGCAGATTCCGCGTAGTCCCTGGGGAGAGTCATCATATGGCCTATAGACTTCGGAGGCGTATCGAACGTACCGGGCGTAACCGGACTATCATCCAAACCATTCGCTGTTCGCCACATGACTTCCGCATGAATGTCGGATTGCTTGCCAAACCGTGCGCGGAATTTGTCCTTGAGCAGCGGCAGCGGCGTTCTCGCCACATCGCCGATCGTATACATGCCCAGTCTGGCAAAATGCGCGGTCATCCTTGAACCGACACCAAACATTTTACTTACTGGCTGCGCCCATAAGTACTCCTCAACGGCGGGCGGGCGCAGCGTGAAGATGCCGGTCTCATTCTTTTTGGCCCAAATATCTGTCGCGATCTTCGCCAGAATTTTATTCGAGCTAATCCCTATACGGACCTTCACGCCCGTTTGCTGCAGCACCTTCCGCTGAATGGCCATCGCAATCGTATCCGGGTCTCCGAAAACAGGCAAACTTGCCGTAATGTCTAGAAACTGCTCATCAATACTGAAAACCTCAACAAGATCGGTAAATTCTTCGTATATTTTAGTAATCATTAGTGAAACATCAATATAATGCTGCATGCGCGGACGCATAACGACCAGCTCCGGACATTTCTTAAGCGCCTCCCCCAGCCGCTCGGCCGTGGAAACGCCAAATGATTTGGCGATGGGACAAGCAGCCAGAATGATGCCCGAACGCAAAGCAGGGTCACCGGCGACCGCAACCGGTTTATCCCTAACCCCCGGATGATCCGCCTTCTCTACACTTGCGTAGAAGCTCTGGCAATCCGCCAGAAATATCGTCCGTTCCTTTCCTTTGCTCACCGCAATCCCCCCCGCATATTCATCAGCGTAGTCATCAGTTCTGCTTTAACCAAGCTGCGAAGCATCGTGAAGTGATGGATGTAGCCTCGGACTTTGTACTCGACATTAATACCCAACGCATTCATTTCGGTATGAATGACTTTAATATCTCTTTTCTTCATAACGCTCTTAATGCTTTGTAATTGAGGATAAATGGCTGTCTCCACCTCTCTGAGGTAAAAAAGAATATGATTGTATACAATTTTATCCTTATAAACCTTGAGTTCCTCCATATCCCTTGCCAACATATCGAGCAAAATGGGCAGCAGCGTATATTCCTTAATAATTTGAACATCCTCTTCTGTCTCAATTCTTGCATGAACACTCATATTTTCCACCACCATATGCGAACATATATTCGTGTTACTTATTATATACCGAACACGTATTCGTTATGCAAGTGGTTTTTTTGAAAAGTAAAAAAATACCACCTGACCAGGTCGCTTAGACCTTGCAGGCGGCATTTTGGGAATAGCTTATCGAAACATGGACCACAGTTTGATCAAGTGAAACGTGTTCGAAGGATCGATTTTTTGAGAAAGAATGAACTCCAAAATCTGATTCGCTTGGAAGTTGGTCAGATTCTCGCCGAGAATGCCGGAGGCAATCCCGATGAGCTTCGTGACCTTCATACGATTTTGCAAATCAGCCTTCGTAACGCTTTGCAGCAGCATGATGAGGCGTTCCTTGATCGCCGGGTTTCTTAATTTGAACTTGACTCGCTCAATCAACGCAGGATCGATGCCATATAGCTGATAACTCATGTTCGTACCTCCGATGTCCCGTCATGCTTTATACATATGAGGAAACGAACATAATCTTGACTACATATAAATGGCGATCAAAATAACACATATACAATTTAGCGCAACAAGCAGAGGCATCCCGATAACGAATGAGGTATGCTTCGTCTTATGCCGCCAAACCCGCATGCCGAGCCAACCGCCAATCCCGCCGCCAAGTGCAGCGAACATAAACAGCCGCTTCTCCGGGACTCTGCGCCCGCCTTTTTTGGCCTGCCCCTTGTCGTGCCCCATCTCTATGAAAGTAACGATATTCATCAGCAGTAAATATACAAGAAAATAAGTCAAATGATGGCACCTTCGCTTCCAAAATAATAATAGAACTACTATTATCTTAAAATCGAATGGGGGCGTGGTCAAATGTTAATTTTAAAAGTTACAGCAGCGTAAGCTCCACAACGGTCGCCCTCTTATCCGGCAGCGGGTAGCTCGAGTGCTCCGGTCTACCGAAACTAATGAACGCATCATCCGGATACTGCGCAGCATTCCAAGGGCGGCTTAAGAAGACTTCGGAACCGTCCGACAGCAGTCTGGCTTTCTTCACTTTCCCCGCCAAACCGTTCAAGTTGATGGGACCTACACTTTCTTCGAACAAGTGGGCGTACAGCAGATTGCCCTTTTGCGTGTACCTGCCCCATTCCGGTTTCGGCCAATCGGCTTGCCCGCAGCCGTAAATGCTGTTCCCATTTTTCTGAATCCAATCGCCAATTTCCGACAAAATGTCCAATGACTCCTGCGGAATCTCGCCGAGCGCATTAGGACCGACATTCAAGAGCAAATTACCGTTTTTGCTGACGCACTCTACCAGCTTCCGAATGACGGTAGTCGGGGATTTATATTGGAAATCCTGAGCTGCGTAGCCCCAGTTATTATTTAGCGTAATACAAGCTTCCCATGGAATAGGGTTGCCCTCATAATCCGTCACACCTTGCGGTGGAATGATTTGTTCCGGTGAAGCAAAGTCGCCTGAATAGCTGAGCGGATTGTTCGTAAAAATGCTCCCGCCTTCCTCGCCGCTTGCGTCCAGACGGTTATCTACAATGACGTGCGGCTGCAGAGACCGAATCATCGCCATCAGTTCTGTTGCTTTCCAGGTCTCCCCCTTCATCTGATCATAGGAGAAATCGAACCACATGATGTCCAGCTTGCCATAATTCGTGAGCAGCTCTTTGACTTGCCCGTGCATATATTGCAAATATCTGTCGAACGTCTCTGGATTTCTGGCATAGCTCTCGTTACCCCGCATCGGATGGTGGCGATCTCCATAGGCCGGATAATCCTCATGATACCAATCGATTAATGAATAATAGAGCCCGACCTTCAAGCCTTCCGCCCGAAATGCTTCAATAAATTCCCGCACTAAATCTCGCCCGGCTTTGGTGTTCGTTGATTTATATTCCGTGAGAGCGCTATCAAACAAGCAAAAACCATCATGATGTTTTGCCGTCAATACCGCATATTTCATACCTGCTTGCTTGGCTGCGCGCGCCCACGCTTTAGGATCGTAGCGAACAGGGTCGAATTCATCAAAATACGGTTGATAGTCCTCTACCGAAATGCGCTCGGCATTGCGAACCCATTCTCCTCTAGCTGGAATCGCATACAACCCCCAGTGAATGAACATACCGAATCGATCCTGCAAAAACCACTGCGTGCGCTCTGTTCGTTCTTGAATAATCGGATTTGTCATTTCTACACACCTTTCGCTATTAAAATGCTAGGCGCTCCCAAGGCCCTCTTTCGAGCGGTGAGCCCACTAAGCCCATTAGGTTTATTCTACTAAGACTGATGGGCAATGGACAGGTACGAAACTAACCTCTGTTAGGATATAATTAACATTCTGCCTGCAAAAAAAAGCTAGGATCATGACTGACAATTATCCTCAGTCTATCCTAGCTTTTTGTTCATAGATAAGCTTCCAAAAGATTAATCCAGCACTTCACTATCAAAAATATGGGCACGCTCCAAGTATGCTCTCAGAGGGATGAAGGAAGCGCCTGTCCAGAAGGATGAATCGCCGACGAGCTCAGCAGCGTCATCACGTGCCTGCTCCATCACTTCGAAGTCCGCCATCATGTCGGCGATGCGGAACTCCGGCAGCCCGCTCTGCTTCGTGCCGAAGAAGTCCCCCGGCCCGCGCAGCTCTAGATCGCGCCTGGCAATCTCGAAGCCGTCGGACGTTTCGGTCATCGCCTTCATGCGTTCCTTGCCGACCTCCGTCTTCGGGTCGGCGATGAGCACGCAAAAGGACTGGTGCTCGCCGCGTCCAACCCGCCCGCGCAGCTGATGCAGCTGCGACAGGCCGAAGCGGTCAGCGTCGTAGATGACCATCAGCGTGGCGTTAGGCACGTCCACGCCAACCTCGATGACCGTGGTCGACACCAGCGTCTCCACGGTCCCTTCCTTGAATGCACGCATGATCGCTTCCTTCTCCTGCGCGCTCATACGCCCGTGCAGCAGGCCGATCCGCATATGCGGAAAATGCTGCTGCAGCTGAATATGGACGTCGATGGCATTCTGCACGTCCAGCTTGTCCGACTCTTCGATGAGCGGACAAATCACATACGCCTGCCGGCCGGCCGCCACCTCACGCTGGATAAAGCCCAGCACACGCTCCAACATAGCGTGCTGGACGGCATACGTCTTGATCGGCTTACGCCCTTTGGGCAGCTCCCTCAGCGTCGACACATCCATGTCGCCGAATGCGGTAATCGCCAGCGTTCGCGGAATCGGCGTCGCCGTCATCGTCAGCACGTCGGGGTTCATCCCCTTGCGCCGCAATATGCTGCGCTGGTTCACCCCGAAACGGTGCTGCTCGTCCGTCACGACCAGTCCCAGCTGACGGAAGTAGACGTCCTCTTGAATGAGCGCGTGCGTCCCGACCAGCACGTTAATCATGCCCATCTGCAAGGAGGCGAGCAGATCCCGCCGTTGACGGTCCGTCGAGCTGCCTGTCAGCAGCGCAACCTGCAGCCCGTAGGGCTCGAACAAGCGGTCCAGCGAGCGCTTATGCTGCTCCGCCAGGATCTCTGTCGGCACCATCAGCGCACCTTGGTAGCCGGCCTTGACCGTCGCGTAGAGGCCTATGGCCGCGACGATCGTCTTCCCTGCACCGACATCGCCTTGCAGCAGCCGGTTCATGCTGTACGGCTCCTGCATATCGTGCAGGATCTCGCCCACGACCTTCTTCTGCGACTCCGTCAGCTGGAAGGGCAGCGCGCGCACGAAGGCGCGTACAGCAGGCAGGTCGAGCTGCTGCTTCACCCCGTCCGCGCGGCTTCGCGTCACGGCGCGGTAAGCCTGCAGCTTGAGCTGGAACAGGAACAGCTCCTCATACACCATGCGCCTGCGCGCCTGCTTGCCTTCCTCCACACCGCTCGGCGTGTGGATGACAGCCAGCGCCTTGCTGCGCGGCATAAACCCGTACCTACCGGTAATTCCCCCCGGTAGTACTTCACTGACCATGCCGCTGTACTGCGTCAGCGCCTGCTGAATCGCTTTACGCATCCACTTTTGCGTAATCGAGCCTGCAACCGAATAAACCGGCTGAATGGTGCCGGTATTCGAATCGCCTTGTCCGGGGAACTCGGAATCGGACACGCTCATTTGCCTCCGCTTGCCATCCCATTTGCCGGTCAGGATAATCTCCTGCTGCGGGCGCAAGCGGTCTTTCAAAAAGTGGCGGTTGAACCACACCGCCGTCAGGAGAAAGTCGTCGACCATCACCTTGCAGGAGAGTCGCGATTTGCCGCTGTAGCGCTGTAGCACCGGCTCCCCGATGATATACCCCTTCACGGTGACACGGTCGCCGTCTTTCACGCTGGCGATATCGCGCACAGTGTAATCCTCATACCGGAATGGCACATACTCCAGTAAATCCATAACCGTAAAAATGCCCATGGCGTTCAGCTCAAGTGCTTTTTGAGCGCCGACTCCATGGACTTCGCGTACGACAACTTGATTTAAATCCATCACTTACACCGCACTGACGAACGCAGCGATCGTACCGGGTCCAGCGTGTGCGCCAATGACAGGCCCCAGTGTAATATAGTCCACATCCTGCACCTCGAATTGCTGCATAATGACTTCACGCAACAGCTCAGCGCCTTCCAAATTGTTCGCATGAGCAATGTGTAGAGACGGAATGCGGCGATTCGGCACATCCGCTGCGAGCAGCTCCAGAATGCGCGCGATCGCTTTCTTTTGCCCCCGAACCTTATCAATAGCCGCCACTTCTCCCTCACCATCTATCGAGAGAATAGGCTTAATATTCAGCAAAGAACCGAATAATGCCGACGCTTTGCCGATTCTTCCGCCTTTTTGCAGAAATTCAAGTGTATCTACGAGAAAATATATGTAAAAGTTCTCTCTAATCGTTTGTACCAGCTCTATGATTTCAGCTGCACTTTGCCCGGCTTGAGCGGCTTTCGCTGCAGCGACAACAAGGGCGCCGATCCCATAGGATGCGGAGCGGGAATCAACCACATGAACCTTGCCGGTAGACTCCTCCAACATCGTGGAAGCGAGCAAAGCCGACTGGTATGTTCCGCTCAGTGCAGAAGATAAATGAATGGAAATGATTTCCGTATTCGGCTCTTCAAGCAAACTCTGATATAAGCCTAGAAACTCCGCAGGAGACGGTTGTGAAGTTCTAGGAAAATGAGGTGACGAGGTCAGCTTAGGATAAAACTCCTCGGATCGCAGCGTCACCGCATCCAAAAATTGTTCATCTCCAAAATGAATCTTAAGCGGCACCATCTCAATGTTAAGCTCTTGTCTAAGAGCCAAAGGTATGTCGGCCGTGCTGTCCGTTACAATACGAATCTGTGTCAACAGGGCTCACTCCATTTCCCGAATTTAATCCACTGTGAGGATGATCGTTTACTCTACAGAGAACAGGTACGCGTACAATGGCTGCCCGCCAGGGTGAAGCTCGACTTCAATTTCGGGATAAACCGCCTGAATGAAGGCTTCCAGCTCTTCTGTCTCTGCGCTCACGGCATCTTCTCCGGTGAGGATGGTCACGATCTCGCTGCCTTCATCAATCATCTCTTCGAGCAGCTTTTTACAAGCATCCATCAGACTTGGCTGTGAAGACACAATCCGGCCATCTTGAATACCGATAAAATGCCCCTGCTTGATGTCAATGCCGTCCATATTCGTGTCACGCACCGCGTACGTCACTTGACCGGACTTCACACGGCGAAGGGATTCGTTCATCGCTTCCGTATTCGTTTGGGCATCGGCTTTCTCTTGGAACGCCAGAATGGCTGCAAGACCTTGGGGAATGGATTTGGATGGAATCACGATCAACGTTTTGTCGACCAGATCAGCTGCTTGCTGCGCTGCGAGGATAATGTTGGAGTTATTCGGCAGCACATAGATCGTTTCCGCATCAATGCTGTTAACCGCATTCACGATATCCTCTGTGCTTGGATTCATGGTCTGTCCGCCGGACAATACGACATCAACGCCTACACTGGACAAAATCTCCGTAATGCCCTCGCCCAAAGCGACTGCAACGAATCCATACGCCTTGCCCGGTGCTGCCTCTGTTACAGCAGTCGACACAGGAGCCTCATAGCCTTCCGTGGTCATCTCTTCCAATATATGTGAATGCTGATCGCGCATATTTTCAATTTTGATACGGCTCAGAGCGCCGTAATTCATCGCCTGGTTCATGACTTCGCCTGGGTATTCGGCATGAATATGCACCTTGACCAGTTCGTCATCGGCAACGACGAGTAAAGAATCTCCTAGTTTGCTAAGCTGGTCGCGGAACCTGCCTTCATCGAAAACATGCCCTGCTACCTTGCCAGGTTCAATCGTTAGCATGAATTCCGTACAATAACCGAATTCAATATCTTCCGTAGCCAAATGCGCCTGCGCCGGAAGATGTGCGTGGACTTCTTTGGCGAGGTTCAAACCGGGAACGACGGAAACCGTATCGAGTCTTGTATCCATCATCGCGTAGTCTTCTTCTACCTGAAGCAAACCGCCGTTTAATGCGGTGACAAAGCCTTCATACACGCAGACAAGCCCTTGGCCTCCTGCATCTACCACGCCAACCTGCTTGAGCACAGCAAGCTGCTCAGGTGTTCTAGCGAGGGCTTCGTTCGCCTTGCTCAACACTTCCTGCATCAGTTCGAGCACATCGCCGCCGCGTTTATACTGCGTGGCATGTTTGGCCGCTTCTTTGGACACTGTCAGAATCGTGCCTTCTACCGGCTTCACGACAGCCTTATACGCTGTCTCAACGCCTTGCTGCAACGCAGCCGCGAATTGCTGTGCATTCACATTCTCAAGATCGTGCACATGCTTCGCGAATCCGCGAAACAGCTGTGACAAAATAACCCCGGAGTTACCCCGGGCGCCCATCAGTAACCCTTTGGACAATGCATCAGCTGCTTTCCCAATATGAGAGGATGGCTTCTTTTTCAGTTCCTCACAACCAGCGGTGAGTGTTAAATTCATGTTGGTGCCGGTATCTCCATCGGGTACAGGGAAAACGTTCAAACCATTAACCTTGTCTACATTTCGGCGAAGGTTATCCGCACCCGCCAAGACCATGGCAGTGAAGTCATTTCCATTTATTGAAATAAAGCGCTTACTCAAAGTGATTCCCCTTCCTGGTTATCGGGCTTTTATTTGGCTACACGAACGCCTTGAACAAAAATGTTCACATCGTCCACATGAAGCCCTACAACATCGTTCAAAATATATTTGACTTTCGTTTGGACATTGCCGGCAACTACGGATATTTTGGTTCCATAGCTGACAATAATATAAAGATCAATCTCGAGTCGCCCGTTCTCCCGACGAACTTCGACACCGCGGCTTAAATTGTCCCGTCCCAGCAGTTCTGCTATTCCGTCTTTTAATTGCTTTCTGGTGGCCATGCCAACAAGTCCATAACAATCTAACGCAGCGGATCCCGCCAGAGTTGAAATCACTTCATCGGTAATATACACTTTTCCAAACTCGGTTGTGAGTTCAATTGGCATTATCTAACAACTCCTTCATGTTTCACATTAGCGACTAACTATGTAAGTATTCCCATTCCAGCTTTGCTTTAGCAAAGTTGACGCCAAAAACGTCAATGACTATGTATTCGGAAAGGTGGGCTAATCTTCATTGTACTATAACATACTTCATAAATAAACGGCAAAAAAGAAGGTAATTCGTTGACTCTGCTCCTTTTGCTATGCTATTATGTTTAAGTGTGTTTTTGCTGGTTATTACAAGAATCGCAAGAAGCAAAGTCTAAATTTGAGGAAAGCTGTCATGTCAAGCTTAGGCTTGCCACCCAGGCTGCTTTGTATACTGCCGAAGGAGGTGTCAAACATGTCCCGCAAATGTTTCGTTACAGGTAAAAGTCCTAAATCAGGAAACCACGTGTCCCACGCTAACAATAAAAATAAGCGTACTTGGGGAGTTAACGTTCAAAAGGTTCGCATCCTCGTTGATGGCAAACCGAAACGGGTTTACGTAAGTGCTCGTGCGTTGAAGTCCGGTAAAGTGGCTCGCGTTTAATTTTCGGATACTTATACTTTATGTAAAAAGACAAAAAGCACCTTCCGGTGCTTTTTTTGCATTTCTGGGGAATTCGGACTTCGTATGTGTTAGCCAACTTAGTTTTTGCTAAACGTATTAAGCACAGCTTTCACGAATCCACCCAAAAATTTTGGTAGCTTGATTGTGTAGAACTTCATTCTCTACCCCTCCTTAGAGTTTAGCCAGTAAACGGACGCATGCCCGAAGACCGACTTCGACTTCGTGAGCACTAACATCATTACAACAGTATATGCCCCGGTCGTGAAAAAGTACCTTCTATTTTACTTTCTCCGATCTATTCGCTTCCAGAAAGCAAAAAAAGCTACAAGAGCGCATCGCTCTTGTAACTATATGTATGCAGCTAGGGTGCAGTTATACCCATCTGCGTGTATAGGGCATAAATTAAGCTGAAGATGAAATACAAGATCACGGCAATCACGATAAACCAAATCCGAAATCCGAGTCCCTCAAACCGACGGAAGAAACGCATCCCCAGATACAAGGCACCGAGTGAAAAAATATACTTCGTAAAATCGTGTATGTTAGAAAAACACGCAAGAAGCACGGCGCATACCAGACTGTACAGAAACAGCCAGAGAAATCTCATCGTCCCGCTCCCCTCTACCCCCGAATTCGTCTAATTGCATCGGCGCGGTCGGACTGGCCAAATACAGCATTTCCGGCGACGAGCACATCGGCTCCCGCTTCGACCACCTGGCGAGCCGTGACTTCGTTAATACCGCCGTCCACCTCAATGTGAAGACCGCTCAGGCCCTTGGCGTTTGCTTGATCGCGCAATGCGCGGATTTTGCTAAGCATGCCTGGAATGAACGCTTGTCCGCCAAAGCCAGGATTGACGGTCATAATAAGCACAAGATCCAGATTCTCATCAAGCACGTGTTCAATAAGCGAAATCGGAGTTGCAGGGTTAAGGACAACCCCTGCTTTGACACCGCTTTGCTTAATCAGATGAAGCGTGCGATGCAGGTGCGTACAAGCCTCTACGTGCACGGAAATGAGGTCAGCGCCCGCTTTAACAAAGTCAGGAATATAGCGGTCAGGCTGCTCGATCATCAAATGTACATCCAGCGGCAGCTTCGTCACCGGACGTATAGCTTCAACAACAAGTGGTCCAATCGTAATATTGGGCACGAAATGGCCATCCATGACATCTACATGGATCCAATCCGCTCCGCCAAGCTCGGCGTCTTTAATCTCTTCACCTAGTTTAGCGAAGTTTGCTGATAAAATTGAAGGTGCTACGTGTACCATTCGTTCCTAATACCTCCTCTTCCGATCCTTGATTTCCCCTAAAAATAACAAGTAATGATCATAACGCGAAGCGGCAATCGTTCCTTCGGCCACCGCATCACGAACTTTGCAATCCGGCTCATGCAGGTGCAAACAACCCCTGAACCGGCAGCCCTCCGCTACCTCAGCGAACTCTTTGAAGCAGCTGCTAAGCCCTTCGGCGTCGACTTCCATGAAATCCAGCTGACTGAATCCCGGCGTATCTGCAACAAGCCCGCCATTGTTCAATGGAAGCAGCTCAACATGGCGGGTGGTATGCTTCCCTCTGCCCAAACGTTGAGAGATCTCATTGGTCTCCAAGTTACGGCCGCTAATCATTTCATTGAGCAAAGAGGACTTGCCTACACCGGACTGCCCCGCGAATACGCTGACCGCGCCTTCCAGATGTTGCAGAATCGATTCCACACCCTCTTTCAGGCGAGAACTCGTCTTCAGCACAGGATAACCGATGCCCTCATACAGCTTCGTAATCCGCTCCAACTCCGCAACGGTCATTTCTTTCGAGCCGGCAGCGTCATGGTTCTCTGACAATAAGTCACTTTTGGTGAAGCAAAGGACAACTTCGATGCCTGTATGTTCAATATGAACAAGAAATTTATCTAGCAGCTGTAAATTCAGAACAGGCTCCGTAACGGAGAAAACAAGCACAACCACGTTCACATTGGCAATCGGAGGACGAATCAGTTCCGAAGAGCGGGGCAGGATTTCAGTAACGGTTCCTTCCCCATTCTCCGTTTCCTCAAAGACGACCCGATCCCCGACAAGCGGCGTAATCTTCCTGTTCTTGAACACGCCTCTGCCGCGACATGTAATCATATTGGCATCCTGGAGCTCCGCCCCTTCGGGCAGAACATAGTAATAACCGCTCAAAGCTTTAACAATCATTCCTTGCGGCATTAATTTGTGCCTCCAGTTGGTGGTTTAGAGGCAGCCCCGCCTGATTGGCCTTGCCCATTGCCATTGTTGCCAACCGGAATAGCCGGCCCGTTGTTTTGCTGTTTAGGCGATGACGAAGGCGAGACGCTAGGGCTCGGCGAGACGGTCTTACCGTTCTTTTGATCTAAATAATCTTGATAGGTACGCGTAATGGAGTTAACCAAGTTGTCTCCCTCTTTAATCAGGATGACGGCTTTCTTATCCGGAGAAACAATGACTTTGACATCCAGGTTTTGAGGCTTCGACACTTTTTCCGTCTTGTATTCGAAGTTCTCGTACTGCGCATCGCTTACGATGATTTTAAACTCGGAATCCTTGCCCTCCGTCGTCGGTTTCACAGGGACGCTAACCGTCACTTGTCCGGCATCCTCCGGCAACCCGTCGCTGATGATCAGCGAGATTTCGAAACCGACAGAAACATCCGTGTCTTTATCATACGGAAACTGCTTGATGACTTTCCCTTTGGCAACCTTGTAGCTTTTCTCGCGTGTAATGCCGTTCGCAGGAAGCTTAAGGTTCAGCTTGGTGATTTGCGCCTTCGCTTCAGCCTCCGTCATGCCGACGAGATCCGGCATTTTGAAGGTTTCCTTCGCTTTGCTTACGACAAAGGTAATCGCTGCTTTATCCAGCTCAAATTCTTCCCCGACTAGCGGCGTTTGCTTCAGGATCGTATCCGGCGGATCATCTGTCGTCGTTTGCGTGAACGTAATCTGACTATCGTCAATCCCGAGCGCTTCCAGCTTCAGCTTGGCGTCTTTGAGCTGCTGTCCGATGTAGCTTTCCATCTTGATCTTGGGAGCGCCTTTACTAACGTATAGCGTCACCTTGGTGCCTACGTTCATTCGCATGCCGCTAGGATTTTGACGGATGACCGTATCTTTAGGCGCTTTGCTCTCCTGATCATACTCTACCGTAAAACCGAGTTTGGCGCTGGTCAGTTCGGCTTCCGCCTGCGTTAACGTCTTGTTCACCACGTCCGGCACCTCGACCGTTTCAATGGTGAACATCCCTTTCACATAGCCGACCGCGTACCACATAGCGCCAAGGATCATCAGCAAAATGACGATCCATACAAGCGGCTTAATCCAGCCCTTCCCCTTCTTGGGAGCAGCTTCCTCGCGCCAAGCAGGCTTCTCCGGTTCGTCGTCGTCATCATCGAAGCTCGCAAGCTGATCCGCACGAATGGCCGGCATTACCAAGGTACGCTCCTCGTCCATGCCGTCGGCATCCCAAAAAGCCACTTTCGCTTCATTCCGGCGATCCGGGTTTAAACACGTATCAAGATCCGCCATCATCAGCTTCGCAGACTGGTAGCGTTCATCGGGCTTTTTGCGCATGGCCTTCAGAATGATGTTTTCCACACTCTGAGGAATGAGAGGATTAACTTTACGAGGATCTTCCACATCTTCCTGCAAATGCTTCAAAGCTACGGAAATCGGACTTTCCCCAAGAAACGGAAGGCGGCCCGTCAGCATTTGATACATCACGATACCGAGGGAGTACAAATCGGATTTTTCGCCGGTATTCGTACCTTTCGCGTGCTCCGGCGAGAAATAATGCACAGAACCGACAACGGCTCCCGTTTGCGTAATCGTGGAAGACGTAGCGGCCCGTGCGATACCGAAATCCGTCACTTTGACACGGCCGTTTTTACCGATCAAAATATTGTGCGGCTTAATATCGCGGTGAATAATTTCATTATGATGAGCGTGATCGAGCGCATCTGCAATTTGGCTGGCGTAATGAACAGCGTCTTCCACCTGCAGCGGTGCTCTCTCCTTAATTAAATCATTCAAAGTAGTGCCTTCTATGTATTCCATAACAATGTAATGCACATCTTCTTCTTGTCCCACGTCATAAATACTGACGACATTAGGATGAGAAAGGGAAGCGGCTGCTTGAGCTTCTCTGCGGAAACGACGAATGAACTCTTCGTCATGCACATACTGCTGTCGCAGTACTTTTACAGCCACTTTACGATTTAATAAAAGATCATGCCCTTTATAAACTAAAGCCATGCCGCCTCCGCCAATACGGTCTAGAATTTCATAGCGGCCCCCAAGCTTTCTACCGATCAATTCCCATCACCCCTTTTTTCGTCCGAATCAGGATCGTGCGCAAGTAAAACAACCGTTACGTTATCGTCTCCACCTTCATCCAGCGCGCTTTGAATCAATTGTTTCGCAGCAGCATCCAGCTCGGCATGCGATTTGACGATTCGTAGTATATCGCCGGAATCCACTAATCCGCTTAAACCGTCGGTGCAGATCAGAATGGTATCCCCAGGCCGCCACGAATACTCGTATAAATCCACCTCTACGCTAGGCTCTGTGCCTAACGCTCGCGTAATCCAATTACGGCGGGGATGATGATCGGCTTCTTCAAGGGTGATCTGCCCGTTCTTCACAAGCTCATACACCAGGGAATGATCTTCCGTTAGCTGAGTAATCGACTCCCCGGCAATTTTGTAAGCACGGCTGTCGCCAATGTGACCGATGATCAGCAGCTCTTGCGAAGCGATCACGGCGACAACGGTCGTCCCCATGCCATGATAACTTTCTTGTCCGGAGGCAAACTCATAAATTTTCTCATTCGCCTTCTCGATCGCTTGCTTCAGCACTTGCTTACAAACGTCAACGGGCATTCCCCAATGAATGGATTGCAGTTCGTTACTGATCATATCAATTGCCATTTGGCTGGCAATATCGCCAGCCTGGTGTCCCCCCATACCATCAGCGACAATAGCCAAAGAAAGGCCATTCAGCTCATGCTGTATGGCGGCGCGGTCCTCATTCACTAAACGGACTTTACCGATATCGGTACGGCTTACCATCTTCATCCTGATCTCACCTCATGACTTGCTCTCCATATGCTTCGCGCGCAGTTGTCCGCATGCAGCAGCGATGTCACTGCCTTGTTCACGGCGTATGGTGGCATTAATTTTGGCCTTTTCAAGAATACGTTGGAAGGTGAAAATATCGTCCCTAGGCGTACGTTTGAAATCCCGTTCGGCCACGAAATTCACAGGAATCAGGTTCACGTGGCTAAGCGGCATATCCTTCAATACCTTCGCCAATTCTTCTGCATGTTCAGCCTGATCGTTCACTTCCCCCATGAGGGCATATTCGAACGTAATGCGTCTGCCGGTTTTGGCAATGTAATACTTACAAGCTTCGATCAAATCAACGAAAGGAAACCTGCGATTGACCGGCATCAGTTTCGAACGGAGCGTATCGTTCGGAGCATGGATAGAAATCGCCAAGTTGACTTGTAGATTCTCATCTGCGAACTTGTAAATGTTCGGCACAATCCCGCTTGTCGAAACCGTGATGTGACGCTGTCCAATGTTCAAACCTTTCGGATGAATCATAACGCGCAAGAAATTCATCGTCGATTCATAATTCTCAAACGGCTCGCCGATTCCCATAATCACGATGGAAGAAATGCGCTCCCCCGTCTCATCCAGCAGCTTTTGAGCTTTCACGACTTGAGCCACAATTTCCCCCGGTCTCAAATCCCGCTTAAGACCACCCAGCGTAGATGCGCAAAATGTACAGCCAACCCGGCATCCTACTTGCGTAGTGACGCAAATACTGTTGCCGTAGTTATGCTTCATGACGACCGTCTCAATCGCGTTCTTATCTTCAAGTTCAAATAAGAACTTGACGGTACCGTCCTGGGACTGATACTTTGCGATCTCGGACAGCGTAACGAATTCAAACTGATCCTTCAGTTTGTCGCGCAGCGCCTTCGGCAAGTTGGACATTTCGTCAAAGCTGAACACACGCTTGATATACAGCCAGTCAAAAATTTGCCCAGCTCGAAATGAGGATTCGCCGTTTTCTTTCACCCAGCTCTGCCACTCATCCCAGTTTAAATCATATACAAATGGTTTTTCTTTCAAATACGGTTTATTAGACACTATTTATCACAACCTGTTGTTATTTGTTCCAGCTTTATTGCTAATCCTGTCTATTTTATCACAAAGCGGGGCCGAACACACATCCCCCTCTGTGGGCTAAGCACGTTTGCGCAGCCGGGCAATGAAAAAGCCGTCCGAATGGAATTGCTGCGGCAAAATTTGCACCATGCCGGCTGCAGCAGCCGCCGGGTCAACGCTCGCAAAAGCTTCCGCCGGCAGCGGCTCGAGCTCGAAATCGCGATGCTCCGCGAGGAAACGCTCCACCATGCCGGCGTTCTCCGCATGCTCAATTGTACACGTGCTGTACACCAGCACGCCGCCAGGCCTCAGCAGCCGATGGACACGGCTTAAGATTGCGTACTGCAACTCGCTGATCGCATCGATCTCAGCTTCCTGCTTCGCCCACTTCAAATCGGGCTTGCGGCGAATAACGCCTAGACCGGAGCACGGCGCGTCAAGCAGAATGCGGTCAAACGACTCCGCCGCAAAATGCTCGTCCAGCTTCGCAGCATCCATCACGAGCGTCTGAATCGACGTCAGTCCCAGACGCTCCGCTTGATCTGCGATCAGCTTCTGCTTGTGCTCATGCAGATCACAAGCCCAAATCTTACCGCTATCATCCATCTTCTCCGCGATGTGAGCGGTCTTGCCGCCAGGGGCGGCGCAGCAGTCCAGCACCGTCATGCCTGGACGCGGCTCAAGAGCTTCGGCGACGAGCATGGAGCTCTCGTCTTGAATCGAGAAGTCCCCCTGCAGGAAGCCGGGGGACAAAGCCATGTTACCGGCCCCCTGCACAAGGATGCCGGCCGGGGCCAGCTCTGACGCTTCCGCGCTGAGACCGCTGCCCTGGAGCTGCTCCAGCAGCTCCAGACGGCTGCGGCGCCTCGCGTTCGCGCGAATGCTCACGTGCGGCGGCTCATTGTTCGCCGCACAGATCTGTTCCGTCAGCTCAGGGCCCAGCTGACGGATCCAGCGGCGCACGAGCCACTCCGGATGGGAGTGGCCCAGCGCAATGCGCTTCACGTCGCCGAGCGCAGCCGGGAGCACCAGCTCCGCTTTGCTGCGGATGATTGCGCGCAGCACGCCGTTGACCATGCCCGAGATGCCTTGGTGGCCTCGGCGCTTCGCGATATTGACCGCTTCGCTGACGACCGCATGGTCGGGGATGCGGTCCAAATAATGCAGCTGGTAGAAGCTCAGCCGCAGCAAGCATCTGACCCAAGGCTCCAGCTTCGCGAGCCCTTTGCTCACAAAACGCTCCAAAAAGAAATCAATCGTATTTTTACGTCCGATGGTCCCATACACAAATTCTGTCGCCAGCCCCGCATCAGCCCGTTCCAGCGCATGCTTCTGCAGAACCTGATTGAGCAGAAGATTGCTGTACGATTGATTCTCTTCAACGCGAATCAATACATCCAGCGCCGCTTCGCGGGCAGAATGCTTAACAGCGCTGCTCTTCGCAGCGCCCCCGGAGATTTTTGATGACAGGAGCTTGCGAGCCCCTTGTGTTTGGTTAGATCCATGTTGCGGACGGTTGGGTTTATGCGTTGACAAATCGAATACCTCATTTTTGTTAAGTTATGGCTGATCTTCGCCCACACTGCCGAAAGTCGTACCTGCTGCGATTTGCACGCCGCGAATAAATTCGGAGACGGGCATCGCTTTTTTGCCAGCAGGTTGAATATGAGTCAGCCATAGCGTACCTTCGCCGGTCATCACTTCAATACCGTGCTCGCTGCTGCCTAGAACGGTTCCGGGAGCAGGAGCTTCTGCGAAGCTGCGGCTTGTTGCTTCCTTCGGATTCGCGCTCTCCCAAACCTTCATGACTTCCCCGTTCCAAAGGGTGTAGGCCCCAGGAAAAGGATTCAGGCCGCGCACTTGATTCCAAATCTCCACGGCCGAACGAGACCAGTCAATCAGCTCGTCCTCCCTGCGGATATTCGGAGAGTAGATCGCATCAGCCTCATTCTGCGCGACAGCCTGAATACGTCCTGCCAATAAATCCGGCAAGGTGCGTTTCAACAACTCGCTGCCGGCGATGCTTAGTTTTTGGAACAAAGTCCCCGTCGTATCGGTATCCTCAATTGGAAGCTCTACACGCGAAATCATGTCGCCCGTATCCAGTCCGACGGCCATGTACATGATGGTGACGCCTGTAGTCGCTTCGCCGCGCAGCACCGCATGATGAATCGGTGCTCCGCCGCGATACTTGGGCAGCAAGGACGCATGAATATTAATGCAGCCGTGCTTCGGCAGATCAAGAACGGCCTTGGGCAGAATCTGTCCATAGGCAGCCGTCACAATCAGATCAGGCTTCAGCTGACGCAAAATTTCCACGGAATCCGCTTGGCGCAGCTTCTCGGGCTGCAGCACCGGAATGCCGTGCTTCTCCGCTTCCACCTTCACCGGCGGCGGCGTCAGGACGCGCTTGCGTCCTTTCGGCCGGTCCGGCTGCGTGACAACCGTCGTCACGTTATAGCCTTCCTCCAGAAGAGCCTGCAGGGAAGGTACTGCAAAATCCGGTGTCCCCATGAAAATGATATTCACTCAGAATCTTCCTCTTCATCGCTAGTGTATGTTTTGGTTGCCAGGTCCGTAAACAGAATCCCGTTCAAGTGGTCAATTTCATGGAAAATGCAACGAGCCAACAGCTCAGTGCCTGTAACTTCGATTGGATTTCCGTTGCGATCTTGGCCTTTGGCCGTGACATTCATAGCACGTGTGACATCACCACGAAGACCAGGAATACTTAAGCAGCCTTCCGGTCCGTGCTGTTCGCCGCTGGAAGACACGATTTCCGGATTGACCATTTCGATCAGTCCGCCGTGCTCTTCGCCGCAGTCCATCACAATCACGCGTTTGAGAATACCGATTTGCGGAGCAGCTAGGCCTACGCCCTCTGCCTCATACATCGTGTCTGCCATATCGTCGAGCAATTTATGCAGATTGGAATTGAATTTGGTAACTGTGATCGCCTTTTCCCGCAGCACAGGATCTGGATCTTTAACAATAATACGAATAGCCATAACGTGCACCTACCTTTGAGTCTTCTCTATTTGGGATTTCTTACATCAAATATTGCGGGTCAACATCCACACTGATCAGCAGCTTTTCCTTCGATGAGCGCTCTTCAAACCAGGCCACCGTCCGGCCGACAATCTCCGCCGCCTGATCTTCCCCACGATATTTTACCACGCATTGGAATCGATATCTATCTTTGATTCGGGAAATAGGCGATGCGACTGGGCCCAACACGTCCATTTGGAAGGATTGGTCATTGGATACCGCGTCTGAAAACAGGTCCATTTGTTTCGCCTGATACTCACGCGCGATCTCTTTAAGCCTCGTAACAAAAGCTTCCGCAAAGCGTACCAAAAGCGGCACCTGTTCATGTGAAAAAGTAACCAAAATCAAGCGCTGATAAGGCGGATAGCCTAAATTCGCGCGAACATCCAACTCATGATTGGCAAAAGCGATAAAGTCATGCTGGCTTGCGTATTGCACGCTATAATGCTCAGGCGTGTAAGTCTGGACGAACACTTCCCCTTGCTTTTCATGACGGCCCGCACGCCCGGCCACCTGTGTCAGAAGCTGGAAGGTTCGCTCCGCCGAGCGGAAATCCGGGATATTCAGCACGGTATCCGCAGCAATAACCCCCACCAGGGTCACATCGGGAAAATCAAGCCCTTTGGCGACCATCTGCGTCCCCAACAGCACATCCGCTTGCTTCTCGCGAAACATCGTCAGCCACTTTTCGTGCGAACCCTTCTCTGTCGTCGTATCGACATCCATTCGAATGACGCGAATGCCTGGAAATATTTTGCCCAGTTCCTCTTCGACACGCTGCGTCCCTGTGCCAAAATGGCGGATATGCTTGGACTGACAGCTAGGGCATTCGGTTACCTCGCGTTCCGCATAGCCGCAATAGTGGCAGCGCAGCATGCGTGAGCTCTGATGGTACGTAAGCGAAATATCGCAATGCGGACATGTCGAGACATACCCGCAAGTACGGCACATGACGAAAGTCGCATACCCTCGCCGGTTCAGCAGCAAAACAATCTGTTCTTTCTTGTGTAACCGATCTTCAATCGCTTTATACAGCGCCGTGCTGAACATCGAGCGATTTCCGCTTTTCAATTCCTCCCGCATATCGATAATCGCCACAGGCGGCATCGGTCTGCTGGCCACCCTCTCTTTCATCGTCAGCAATCTGTATGGAGGTTCGACCCGATCCCGGCGCCGCCTCGTTTTCTCCAAGCTCTCCAGCGAAGGTGTCGCTGAACCGAGCACAACGACGGATCCCTGCATGCTAGCACGCTTAACCGCTACATCGCGAGTATGATATTTGGGGCTCTCTTCCTGCTTATAAGAAGACTCATGTTCCTCATCAATAATAATAAGTCCTATTTTCGTAAAAGGAGCAAAGATCGCGGAACGTGCGCCGATCACCACTTTCACTTGCTTGCGCGTAATTTTGCGCCATTCATCGTATCGTTCTCCGTTCGACAACCGGCTGTGCAGCACAGCAACCAGATCGCCGAATCGTCCCTTGAAGCGTTCCACCATTTGCGGGGTCAGCGAAATCTCGGGTACCAGCACGATCGCTTCTTTCCCCATATCCAAGCATTGCTGGATGGATTGTAAATAAACCTCCGTTTTACCGCTGCCTGTCACGCCATGCAAAAGGAAGACCTCATGTCGCTCTTCGGCGACAGCATCCCGAATTTCCGCGAAAACACGGCTCTGTTCCTCTGTTAGCGGAAGCGGCTTCGTCCTCACAAAAGCACGACCCGCATAAGGGTCGCGCATGACTTCGACTTCGCGCAGCTCGATCCATCCGCGATCAGCTAAGCTTTTAACCGTTGAAGCGCCTACTTCCACCGTTTCCATCAGCTCCGTCAGCCGAATGGCGTGGGGATGCTCCATCAAATAACGCAGCACTTCCTGCTGCTTGTTGGCTCTCGCCGGAAGCTCGGAAAGCGCCTGCTCCAGCCCGCTGCCACCGGCAGGAGGGAATACCGTCAGCGCCTTCTTCGTGCTCATTCGGTCTTTCACGACCTGCACTTCCGTCAAAATACCCGCGCCAAGCAATTGCTTGATGAGGGCACCGTCGGCAGCAAAACGATCCATTAACGCATCCATCGGAACGGATCCTTTGGATTTAACGAAAGCCACAATCGCTTGTAAATCCGGCATGTCCAGCAACGACTGTTCACCGGATTCCTCGCCAACTTCAATCGCCCGCTCATACTTCGCTTTGAGTGCGGCGGGCAGCATGGCTTGCAGCGCTGTGACTTCATGGCACAAGTACATATGACTGATCCATCTGCCAAGCCTCACGAGCTCATCGGTTAGTGGAGGCACCAAATCCAGGACGTTCTGTATGGGTCTAATCCGTTTCACATCAAGCTGTGTGTCCTCGTGCAATTCCACAACGAAACCTTGCAGCACCCGAGGCCCGAAAGGTACGCCTACACGGCTCCCCACCTCGACCCACTTCCTTAGCGCTGAGGGGACTTCATAATCGAACGCACGGTTCGTTTGTTTCGCAGGAACATCCACAATAACCTTGGCGTACATCAGGACTCCCTCGCCTTAGAGGGTAAACGGTCCGCTGTCAATTCCAGCAGTCTGCGCGCTACATCTTTCTTACTCAGAATAGGCAGCGCTTCTACGAGTCCGTTTCGGTCGAAAATGCGCACCACATTCGTATCCCCGCTAAAGCCCGCCCCTTCCTGCGATACATCGTTCCCGACAATAAGATCACAATTTTTGCGCTTCAGCTTGTCCAGCGCATGCTCATCGAGCCGCTCCGTTTCCGCAGCAAAACCAACGACGAACTGATGCTTTTTCAGCGTACCCAATTCCTGTAGAATGTCTGGATTTTTAATCAGTTCCAGTGTCATCGAATCCGATTTTTTCTTGATTTTTTGATCCGCGATAACCGCAGAGCGGTAGTCAGCGACCGCAGCAGCTTTGATCACCACATGGCTTTCCTCAAAACGGGATAAGACCGCCTCTCTCATATCCAGCGCGGACTGAACAGGAACCAATTCAACACCGGCAGGCACAGGCAATGCGCTTGGACCTGAGACCAGAGTCACCTTAGCTCCCATGCGTACAGCTTCCTCCGCGATGGCATAGCCCATTTTACCGGAAGAATCATTGGTAATATAACGAACCGGGTCAATGCGTTCTACCGTACCTCCGGCCGTCACGAGCACCCGCTGCCCTTCAAGGCGCCGAGTTTCTCCCTTAAAATGCCGCTCAACCGCAGCAAAAATCTCCTCTGGTTCCGCAAGCCGGCCTTTACCGACATATCCGCATGCAAGCTGCCCTTCGCCCGGCTCAATGAAACGTACGCCACGGCTAAGCAACGTCTGCATGTTCATCTGCACGGCTGGATTTGCATACATATGCACGTTCATGGCAGGCGCAATCCAGACCGGTGCGGTTGTTGCGAGCAGCGTTGTACTTAGCATGTCATCGCCAAGACCTAGCGCTATTTTACCGATCGTATTCGCTGTTGCTGGCGCAACAAGCACAAGATCAGCGCTATCCGCCAAGTTAATATGGGAAACAACAGAAGGATCTTTCTCATCAAAGGTATCCACGAATACATGATGACGAGACAAAACTTGAAACGTTAACGGCGCCACGAATTGAACAGCGGACTCTGTCATGATGACGCGGACCACTGCTCCCGCCTGAGTCAGCTTGCTCGTGAGCGCTGCCGCTTTATAAGCAGCAATCCCTCCGCACACGCCAAGCACAATCGTTTTACCCTGCAAAACACTCATGAGTATTCCCCCTTCTATCTGCTATTCTGGGAAAAAAATAACAACCACAAAGGGTTGTTGGGTAAGCGATTTATTTCTCGTTTTCTTTCACTTTCTCGTTCTCTGTCGGCTCGATTTTCTCGTAGCCAATGTAGTGGCCGTAAAGTTCTTCAAGCGCCAGACCAACATGCTTATGAGCTTTGTGGCCTTTCAAGTCTGATTTCGCGCCGTCACGAAGAGATCTCGCTCTTTTGGATGCAGCGACAACCAAGGAATACTTACTGTCTACGATATCTAGCAATTTATCAATTGAAGGATATAACATTTTATTTCACCTCATCTATCCATTGTACGATTTTGGGATACACGCGTTCTTTTTTGCAATGTTCAGCCGTTAGAATCGCTTGTATTTTGGAGCAAGCTGTTTCCACATGATCATTCACAATTGCATAGTCGTAGTGTTCCATTAAACGGATTTCATCAATCGCTATCGACATGCGGCTGCGGATGACTTCGTCGGTTTCTGTACCACGCGTTACAATGCGATTCTCAAGCTCATCCAGCGAAGGCGGCAGCAAGAAAATAAACACGCCTTCGGAAAACTTTTGTTTCACCTGCAAAGCACCCTGAACTTCAATCTCCAGGATGACATCTTTGCCGGAGCGCAGCGTTTCTTCAACAAAACGTCTCGGCGTCCCGTAGAAATTACCTACGTATTCCGCCCATTCCAACACTTCATCCGAATCAATCATCTGTTGGAATTGCTCCCGTGTTTTGAAGAAATAGTTGACACCGTCGACTTCCCCTTGTCTCGGTGAGCGGGTCGTAGCCGATACGGAATACACGATATCCGGAGAGCACTTGCGCAGCGCGGCGCACACGGTACCTTTACCGACCCCGGAAGGTCCGGATAAAACAATCAGAATACCTCTCTCACGCTCAAGAGTGTTCGTATTACTCGTCATGATCATCGTCCTTGTTGGAAAGTCTATGCGCTACCGTCTCTGGTTGTACTGCCGACAAAATCACATGATCGCTGTCCGTGATAATAACGGCACGGGTTCTTCTACCATATGTAGCGTCAATCAGCATGTGACGATCACGCGCTTCTTGAATGATTCTCTTGATCGGAGCCGATTCCGGACTCACAATCGAGATAATGCGGTTCGCCGATACGATGTTGCCGAACCCGATGTTGATTAATTTGATAGCCATTTAGGGCTTCCTCCTCGCGAAGCTCCATGCCGCTTCACTCGATATTCTGTATTTGCTCGCGCATCTTTTCAAGCTCTGCCTTCATCGCAATGACTCTAGCCGTAGGCTCCGAGTGATTGGATTTAGATCCGATCGTGTTCACTTCCCGATTCATTTCTTGAATCAAGAAGTCCAGCTTTCGTCCGACAGGCTCTTTCTCTGAAAGCAATTGATCACATTGCCCAAAATGACTCTTCAGACGAGTCAATTCCTCATCCACATTAGAACGATCTGCGAAAATCGCAATTTCTGTCGCCAGCCTCATCTCATCCACAGGTGTCTGATCCTGCAGGAGAGTCTGAATGCGATTGGTGAGCTTAGCTGCATAATCTTGCACGACTCCAGGCGCTAAAGCTTCCAGCTCCGTATGGATCCGTTTCAGCTCAGCCAGACGCTCACGAATGTCCTGTTCCAGAAATGCTCCTTCTCGCATCCGCATATCGGATAATTTGGCAACGGCCTCCTGCAAGCAGGCGCACAATTCCTGTTCGATCTCCTCGTCAGGCTCCTTGCGAAGCTCCTTCATCTGAATGAGATCCGGTAGTCTTAATAAATCTTTGAGACCGACCTGCTCGGCGTACCCATAGCGCCCCTTCAACTCCTCAGCAGCCTGTAAATAAGCATCTGCCAAAGCAAAGTCGACCGTCACGCTCTTGGTGGAAGCCGCTTCACGTTCCGCTGTAACGAAGACGTCAACGCGCCCTCTCCTCACAGCTTGCAGCACCGTCTTCTTCAAAGCGTCTTCAAAGACCGCCCATTCCTTAGGCATTCGAATCGACACTTCACTATACCTATGATTGACCGATTTCACATCGATAAACACGTTGTATCCCGCAAAAGAACGATTCGCTTGTCCGAATCCGGTCATACTGCAAATCATCCTCATCACATCCATTACCCTATTTTAATTCATTTTGAAAGTGGGTACAAGTGGAAATCATGACGTTTCGACTTTTCCCATACATACTTTGTCAAGTCAACACACATCTCGTACGCTAGAAAAGGGGTCATCAGATAGATGCCATTGAAGTAAGGCATTGCCGCATCCAGCAGCTCTTTGGCAATCTCCACGCCCATCGCGCGGCCTTCTGGACCCTTGAGTCCGCTCATGCGCGTTCTAACTTCATCCGACAACCGGATGCCTGGCACTTCATTATGCAAATACTCCGCGTTCCCGCCGCTTGCGAGCGGTGCTATCCCGATGAAGACCGGTATATTCAAATGCTTGGTCGCTTCGTAAATTTGTTCAATTAGCCTAGCATCGTATACCGGCTGCGTCATAATGTAATCGGCGCCGGCTTCGATTTTGCGTTCCAAACGCTGAACCGCTTTATCCAAATGCTTGACATTCGGGTTAAAAGCAGCTCCGACCACGAAGTTTGCTTTCTGCTTCAGCGGCTTGCCGGAGAACGCAATCCCTTCGTTCAGTTGCTTAATCATCCGAATGATCTCAAAGGATGTCAGGTCATAAACCGAGCTGGACCCCGGGAGATCGCCGAATTTGGCGGGATCGCCGGTCACGGCCAGCACATGGTCGATGCCCAGCGCATGAAGCCCCATGAGATGGGACTGCGTCCCGATCATGTTGCGGTCGCGGCACGCGATATGAATCAACGGACGCGCACCAAGCTTATCCTGCACGAGGTGGCCGAGCGCCAGGTTGCTCATGCGCGTCACCGCAAGTGAATTGTCGGCCATCGTAATGGCGTCGACATGCGCATCCTGCAGGGCCCTGGAGCCCTGCATAAATTTGTCGATGTCGAGATCCCGCGGGGGATCCAACTCGACAATGACGGTTTTGCGCTGCTTCACGATCTCCAGCAGCGAAGGTTTGCCTGCCGGCGGCGCAGGTTTCGCCGGCGCCGGTTCCAGCACGCGCACAGCGCGCGCGGACACCGCCGTGCCCGGCTCAGCCGGCACGTAGTCCTGCAGCGCCTTCGCGACTGCGGCGATATGCTCCGGCGTGGTGCCGCAGCAGCCGCCGATGATGCGCGCGCCGAGATCCGCGAAGCGCAGTGCGCTTTCGGCGAAGTACTGAGGCGTCGCCGCATACGTGTACTGCCCGTCGACGTAGTCGGGCAGCCCCGCGTTCGGGAACGCGGAGAACGGCACGCCGGCCAGCGGCGACAGCTTCTCCATCGAGCGGAGAATCCCGTTCGGACCGACGCGGCAGTTGAAACCGATGACGTCAGCGCCTTCATCGCGCAGACGCAGGAACGCCTCCTGCAGCGGAACGCCATCCTGCGTGCTGCCGGTTCCTTCATTCGCGAACTGGCAGATCACCGGCAAATCACTCATGCTGCGAATGATGCGCAGCGCCAGCTGCAGTTCTTCCAAATCATAGAAGGTTTCGAGCATAAGCCCGTCAACCGGTGAATCCAGAAGAATGGAGATCTGTTCGCGCAGCGACTCTTCGACATCGGCAGTACGTACATTTTTGCGTTTGCCGGCACGGATCGAACCGATCGCTCCAACAACATAAGCGTCTCCTCCGACAACCTTCCGCGCAAGCTCCACACCGGCACGGTTGATCGCTTCAACATCGCCTTCTAGCCCGTACTTAGATAATTTTTCACGGTTAGCCGAAAAGGTATTCGTTTCAATAAGGCGAGCACCAGCCTCAAAATAGCGGCGGTGCACTTCAGCGACCGTTTCCGGTCTGAGCAGATTCAGTTCTTCATAAGAAATGCCTACCGGAAATCCCATCTGATATAAATAAGTCCCCATCGCGCCGTCACCGGTCAAAATATCCCGCTGAAGCGCCGCTCGAAGATCCAGTTTCATCATAATCTCCCCGCTTACTAAAAAAATGTAGTTATAATGTATCACAAATGATGGGAGATATTAAGATAAACCTTTATCAATTATTCTGATACTGTGCTAGTCGAGCGTACCCTGATACACTTCTTCGGCAGGCCCTGTCATATACACGTGATTGTCTTCTTCATTCCATTCGATGAACAAATCTCCGCCTTTCAGCGAAACCGTAGCCTGACGGTCGGTAAGCCCATTAAGAACGGAAGATACCAGCGTCGCGCAAGCACCGGTCCCGCAAGCCAGGGTAGGACCTGCGCCCCGCTCCCAGACACGCATATCCGTAAACGCACGATTCTTCACCGTAGCGAATTCCACATTGATTTTACGCGGGAACATCGGATGTACTTCAAGCTTCGGCCCCCAAACAGCTAGGTCGAAATTAACCGCATCCTCCACATAAATGACACAGTGCGGATTCCCCATTGAAACAGCCGTAAACCGAAACTCTCTTCCGTCCACCTCAATTGGATGATTGATTACTTTGGCCTCATCAACGGTCGTAGGAACTTCAAGTCCTTGCAAAATTGGCTGCCCCATATCCACCCGGACCGTCGCAACTTTCCCCTCTTGCACATTCAGTTGGACTTTCTGCACACCTGCCCCCAAGGTTTCAACCGTAATCTCCGTTGCATCCGTAAGCTTGTGGTCATAAACATATTTAGACACGCAACGAATCGCATTGCCGCATTGCTCAGCTTCGGATCCGTCGGAGTTAATAATGCGCATTTTGAAATCTGCCTTCTCAGAAGGAAGAATGTATACTAAGCCGTCAGCGCCAATGCCAAAGAAGCGATTGCACAGCCGGATCGCGAGCTGATCCACACCGGCAGGCAGTTCTTTTTCACCAGCTATGACAATAAAATCGTTGCCTAAACCATGCAATTTTGTAAATTTCATTGTATTCAGCACTCCAAATGTGTGTTTTAGCCAATATCATAGCGCAAAAATGATTGAATGCATAGCCCTTTCTCCTGTTTTTCGTTCAGCTGAATGCGAAAAGGCCATCCCCAAGGTCATCAAGACCTCTGAGACAGCCTCATATCTAAACTTATCTGAAACTTGCCTTGGATGATGTATAGGAAGCAGGACGAGAGCCTTTCGTACGCTTCGGTGAGAGCACGCTGCCCAGCCCCATAAGAAAGGTCGGGATCCCTGCGGCGATGAGCACGAGAATCCAATCCTTCCATCCAAGAGGAACGGTTTTGAAGATCGGTTGAAGAGTATCCACATACATAACGGCGAGCATCAAAATAAGAGAGGATAATACTGCAAGAACAAGGTAACGATTTTGTAACGGATTGCGGTGAAAAATCGAACGGGAGCTGCGGCAATCGAACACATGGATCAGCTGAGCCATGACCAACGTAGCGAAGGCGACGCTTTGTGCTTTCAATAAAGTTGCGGCATCCGAAGGATCCGCCCGCAGTACGAGCCAGAAGGCCGCCAACGTGCAGACACCGATGAGAATTCCGCGGGAGATGATTTTCCAGCCGAGCCGTCTGGCGAAAATGTTCTCCTTCGAGGAGCGGGGCTTATGCTGCATCAAGTCCTTCTCGGCTTGGTCGACACCAAGCGCCATCGCCGGAAGGCCGTCCGTCACCAGATTCACCCACAGAATTTGGATCGGTACCAGCGGCAGCGGCAGACCTGCCATCATCGCGATAAACATGGTCATAATCTCGCCGACATTGGACGCCAGCAAATACCGGATGAACTTGCGGATGTTTTCGTAAATCCCCCGTCCTTCTTCAATGGCTGCGACAATCGTGGAGAAGTTATCGTCGCTGAGAATCAAGGAAGAAGCTTCCTTCGAAACATCCGTCCCTGTAATCCCCATCGCAATTCCAATGTCAGCCGCTTTAATCGCCGGCGCGTCGTTCACTCCGTCACCCGTCATAGCGACAACATGTCCTTTACGCTGCAAAGCTTTGACAATACGCAGCTTATGTTCAGGGGATACCCTTGCATACACGTAAGTATCATTCACCTTGGCTTCCAGATCCTCGTCCGACATGGAAGCGAGCTGCTGCCCGCTCAAGCTGACGCCACTGCCTTGAATCATGCCAAGCTGTTTGGCTATCGCTTCTGCCGTCGCCTGATGGTCGCCGGTTATCATAATCGTTTTAATGCCTGCTTTGCGGCACTTGGAGATGGCTTCGCGCACTTCTTTACGAGGCGGATCAATCATGCCGGTTAAGCCGATGAAAACCAGGCCATTTTCTACCGTTTCATAGTCGTCGTAGCGATCAGTGCTTTTTAGCTCCTTATAGGCGATGCCAAGCACCCGCAGAGCGGATCTTGCCATGCCTTCATTGGCCGCCATTACTTTTTGCTTTAGCGTAGAAGTGAATGGAATGACTTTGCCATCCCATAGTATGTAGCTGCAGTGCTGGAGCAGTACGTCTGGCGCGCCCTTGGTGCATGCCATGCGTCCATTTTCCGAAGTTACCAGAACAGACATCCGTTTGCGTTCGGAATCGAAAGGGAATTCAGCGATCCGTTTATACTTGTCACTAAGCGACTCTTGCGTAATACCGCTCTTCGCGCTTAGGACAACCAGCGCTCCTTCCGTCGGATCCCCTTTGATATTCCAGACAGAGACGACGTTCTCTTTGGAATCCTTCCCTTTCTTCCGTTTCAGCTCCTGCTTTTCTTCATATAACGTTGCGTTATTACAAAGCACGGACACATGGAGCAGCCTGCTTAATGAAGGGTTTTTGAGCAGATCGGCGTTTTGTCCGCCAATTTGAATGTCCCCTACCGGCGTATAGCCGTCCCCCGTCACTTCCAGCACATCACCGCCAACCCATAAGTGGGTAACGGTCATTTTGTTCTGTGTAAGTGTTCCTGTTTTATCGGAGCAGATCACCGAAGCGCATCCTAATGTTTCAACAGAAGGCAGCTTTCTTACGATCGCTTTGCGTTTAATCATCCGCTGCACGCCAAGCGCCAGAGCTATTGTCACAATAGCAGGCAAACCTTCTGGAATTGCAGCGACGGCCAAACTCACTCCTGCCAGGAACATCGCATACGGCTGTTGTCCGTGCATAATACCGGCAACGACGACGAGAACAGTTAACGCGATTGCGACAATAATCAATATTTTCCCGAGCTGTTCCAGACGGTGCTGAAGCGGCGTTTCCATGGATTCCGTATTTTGAATCAAATCTGCGATTTTACCCATTTCCGTATTCATTCCGATTCGAACGACAACAGCTTTGGCAGTGCCTCTGGAAACCATCGTCCCCATAAACCCTAGATTCCGCTGATCCCCGAGCGGTACTTCATCATGCGCAATCGCTGCTGTTTGCTTACTGACGGCCACAGACTCGCCTGTTAGCGCTGATTCCTCGATATAGACGCCATTCGTCTCCAAGAATCGCACATCTGCCGGAATCCTGTCCCCGCTTTCCAGTAAAATAATATCGCCAGGCACCAAATCACGAGCCGGTATTTGATGAATGGCGCCTTCCCTCCACACGTTCGCATTCGGAGCTGACAATTCCTTAAGTGCGCGTAGCGAACGTTCGGCGCGGAATTCTTGGGTAAAGCCAAGGATGCCGTTCATGACAATAATGACAACGATCGTGATAGCATCTAGATATTCGCCCAGCAAGCCGGAGATCAGAGTTGCCCCCAATAACACCAGCACCATGAAATCTTTGAATTGATTCAATAGCAGCGTAATCGGAGAGACGCGATTGCCTTCAGTCAGCTCATTGCGACCCGCTTCTCCCTGCCGCTTCCAGGCCTCTTCCCAGGGCAATCCTTGCTGCATGTCCACCTGCTGTAACTGCAGGACTTCTTCCGATGTCAACTGGTACCACTTATTCTGACTCATTCGCCCTTCTCCCTCCCACTTCCCACTTGATCTTGCCTCCCACTCATACGTAAATGTATTCAGACAAGCAGGAAAATATCCCTGAAATCATCTTTCCCGGTGGCTAAGGCTTAAGTTTTTGTGAAAAGTATGGCATCATAGAGATTAGCAAAGTTTTCACCTAGAATGGAGTTGTATGTATCATGGCTTTAGACGGACTAGTCCTGCACGCGATTGTTCATGAATTACAAACGTGTGTCGGTGGCCGCATTAATAAAATTCACCAGCCCAGCGAGAATGACGTTATCCTGCAAATCCGGGCGCAAGGGCAAAATCTCAAGCTTCTACTTTCAGCGAATCCCACGTTCCCACGGGTTCAGCTCACGGAGCAAACCTCTTTGAATCCAATGGATGCCCCGATGTTCTGTATGCTCCTACGCAAGCACTGTGAGAACGGAGTTATTGAAGCCGTAGAACAAATCGGCATGGAACGTGTCATCCGGCTGCAAATCCGCCACCGAGATGAATTAGGCGATATGAGCACCAAAGAAATTCTCGTGGAAATTATGGGGCGGCATAGCAATATCATTCTGCTGGATCCGGCAACGGACACCATTTTGGATGGTATTCATCACGTAACCCCTGCCATTTCCTCCTATCGGGTTGTCATGCCAGGAAGCAAGTATGTCACACCGCCTGTGCAGGATAAGCAAAATCCACTTAACGTGGATAAACCAGCCTTCCTTGATGCGATGGCTCAAATGTCCGGGGAAGATTCCTCTAGTTCGGATAAACCCGAACATCGGCTTGTCGCCGCCTTTAGCGGGTTAAGCCCATTAATTGCCAAAGAGATCGTATACCGCAGCCGCAAGGGCGATGAAAGCGAACAAACGGTCGATCCCGACGCTTTGTGGCAGGCTTTTGACCGTGTGATGACGGCTGTGCGTCAGCACCACTACGAACCTATCATTACCGAGCAGACAAGTACCGGCAAATTGTTCTTCGCCATGACACCGCTCACGCACATTGAAGGCACGTCCACGACGTACCCGACGCCTAGCGCATGCTTGGAGATGTTTTATGGAGACAAAGCCGAAAGAGATACAGTCAAACAACGTGTGGCGGATTTACTCCGTTTTTTACAAAATGAATCGAACAAAAATGTTAAAAAACTGGAAAAACTGCAAGAGACCGTCGAGGACTCCAAAGATGCCGACAAATTTCGAATACTTGGCGAGCTGCTGACAGCTTCCCTGCATGCCGTTAACAAAGGGGACCGCGAACTTGAGACGATCAACTACTACGATGAAGATCAGGCCCTGATCAAAATTCCGTTGGATCCGCTGTTGACCCCGTCAGAAAATGCGCAGCGCTATTTTAAAAAATACACAAAAATGAAAAACAGTACCGCCATTGTCGAGGAACAAATCGAACAAACGCATCAGGAAATTACGTATCTGAATTCCTTGCTGCAGCAGCTGGGCGTAGCCTCCTTGACCGATATCGAAGAAATCCGCGATGAGCTTATGGAACAGGGCTATATACGCGACCGCAACAAAAAGCAGCGCAAAAAGAAGAAAAAAGATAAGCCTGCTTTGGCGTGTTATATGTCTAGTGAGCAAATCCCGATATACGTCGGCAAAAACAATACGCAAAACGAATTTTTGACCAACCGGCTTGCTTCCTCCTCCGATACTTGGCTGCATACGAAGGATATCCCCGGCTCCCATGTCGTGATCCGAAGCGACAACTATTCCGAGGCAACTCTGCGAGAGGCGGCGCAATTAGCCGCATATTTCAGCCAAGCCAAGCACTCCAGCCAAGTTCCTGTTGACTATACAGCGATCAAACATGTCCATAAACCGAATGGCTCCAAGCCTGGATTCGTTATCTATGTGAATCAGAAAACGCTATTCGTAACGCCGGATGAACAGGAAATCAAACAAATGAAAGTAACTGTAAAATAGAGAAAGAACCTAGCGCATCTTACTGCACTAGGTTCTTTTTGCTTGTGTTTATTCCGATTCCGCTTCTAATTTTCTAGCCAAATTGAGAAGGTACGCTTTCACCTGCTGCTGCAAATCCGGCCGTTGGAGGGCAAGTTCGATGGTCGCTTCAATGTAACCGAATTTGTCGCCAACGTCGTAACGATTCGCCTGCATCAAATATGCAGCCATTTGCTGCTCTTTATTAAGGACACGGAGAGCATCCGTTAATTGAATTTCTCCGCCGCGGCCAGGCTCTTGCCGTTCCAAGATGCCAAATATTTCAGGCATGATCAAGTATCGGCCGATCACGGCTAAATTCGAAGGCGCTTGGTCGCGGTCAGGTTTCTCGACCAAATCTTCAATCAAACGATAGCTGCCGTAGCTCGCCGCGGGGGAAACGATCCCATATTTGCTCACATCTTCCCAAGGCACTTCTTGTACAGCGATCACGGACGTTTCCGTCTGTTCGTAAATATCCAACATCTGTTTGAGTCCAGGTGGAGATGATTGCAGAATGTCATCGCCTAAAAGAACGGCAAACGGCTCATCGCCAATAAACTTGCGTGCGCAAAGGATGGCGTGACCGAGACCTAAGGGTTGCTTTTGCCGAATATAATGAACGTCAGCCAGGTTAGAGACAGACTGCACAATGTTCAACAATTGCGTGCTGCCTTTTTCCTCCAGCATCATTTCAAGTTCAACGGATTTATCAAAATGATCTTCAATCGCTCGCTTGTTGCGGCCGGTTACAATGATGATATCCTCAATCCCAGACTCAATGGCTTCTTCGACGATGTATTGGATGGCAGGCTTGTCCACAATGGGCAGCATTTCTTTGGGTTGCGCTTTCGTGGCTGGCAGGAAGCGGGTTCCTAAACCAGCCGCAGGAATGATCGCTTTGCGAATCTTTTTCATTAACGCGGCTCCTTCTCGGTTTGTAGGCTTTGTAAAACTTCGATCCCAATTCGTTTGGAACCGATAGGCGCATGAAAGACAACTCCGCCCCGTTCGCCGTGGAAATCTGAACCTGCTGTAATTAGCAGTCCTGTGCGTTGGGCAAGTTCAAGATATTTCGCTTCATCTTCCGGCGTGTGGTCGGAATGGTAGACCTCAATACCGTCTAATCCTTGCTGCGTAATAGCCTCAACGAGCGCATCGTCATGATAGATACCGGGATGAGCAAGTACGGCCTTTCCACCCGCTTCATGAATCCACTGGATGGCCGTTTCCGGTTTGATCCGCGGCGGGTTGGCATAAGCGGCAGCGCCTGTAGCCAAATACTTGTCAAAGGCCTCGCTAATGGAGGAAACATAACCTTTGTTCAGAAGCACGGCAGCAATATGGGGTCTTCCGACAGTATCCCCCTTGCGCTTAATATTCGCTACTTCTTTGAGCACATCATCCATCGTAATTTCTACGCCTAACTGCTGCAATCGCTCAATAATCATGTCGTTCCGAGCATTTCGGGTGTCACGCAAAGAGGCCAATCTTTCTAGAAACTGAATATCGTCGATTTGAATATAGTACCCCAGCACATGGATGTCTTGGCCACCCGCGACGGTTGAGATCTCAACCCCAGGTACAACTTCAATGCCAAGCTTCACTCCCTCTGCAAGCGCCTCAGCCACTCCTGAAACCGTATCATGATCCGTGATCGCAATTGCCGCCAATCCGGCATCGTGGGCCATTTGCACATTAGCCGCAGGCCGCTGCGTCCCGTCCGAAGCCGTAGTATGTGTATGTAAATCCGCTTCCATTTTGGCTGTCACATTGGCTGTCATTTCCACATCCTCCTTCTCCTGATGCCTTCACCGGTGCTGCACTTTTCAAAGAAAACGGCTTAATTCTTCCTGCCGTAAAAAGGTCATAAAACTAACTGCGGATATAGGAAGCAGCGTGGAATTTAAATAAATCGCATAGAAGCTGCGTTCAAACCTAATGTTCTCAATCGTCTTCACTTTAAACAGTCCTAGGGTCACCTCATGCTTAACCGAAGACTGCGATAGGATGGAAATGCCCAGTCCTGCTTCTACAGCTGATTTAATAGCGCCAGTGCTGCCTAATTCCATGACAATCTTCATCGTCGAGCAATCCATGTTGCAGCGGGCGAATTCCTCTTCCATTACCCTTCTGGTTCCGGACCCCTGCTCACGAAGCACGAATGGATATTTCAACACTTCTTCGAGTGTAACAACCTCCATGTCTGCTAAGGGATGGTCCGCCGGCACAATAAGCTTAAGCTCATCGCTTAGAATCGCTTCCGTAAGAACATCCGGGTGATGAATCGGCGCCTCGACAAGCCCGAAATTCAGCTGATGGCCAAGAACCTCATCGAGAATTTGTGTTGTATTCATTACCTTCATGGAAACGGAGATGTTCGGGTAATCCTTACTGAAGGGGCCAAGGAGACGAGGTAAAATGTATTCGCCCATCGTCAAGCTTGCGCCAAGTTGGAGACGTCCTTCAATCATTTTGGTGAATTTGGACATCGCCACGTCCGTCTCCCGGATCAACTCAATGCTATTTTTAGCAAACGGCATGAGCGCTCTTCCCGCTTCAGAAAGCTCAATCTTCTTCGTGCTGCGATGAAATAGCTTCACGCCGAAATAATCCTCGAGGGATTGAACCTGCATCGTGACGGCAGGCTGGGTCATATGGAGCGCCCCGGCGGCATGCGAGAAACTTCCTTTTTCCGCGACGGTATAAAAAATGTGGAGTTGATGAAAATTAAGTGCCATGAAAACCCGCCTCTCTTTGCTACCATTATATGAAATTGCGCGTGCGCAGTCCATTCAGACGTAAAAAAGAGCATGCCGCGATGGACACGCTCTTGATCCAGCTAATATCCAGTTACCGGCGCTTGCGGCTGTTCTTGATCAACGTCATGCGCCTTGAATGCCTAAGCCAAGAATAATATGATTTCAAATCACGAAGCTCCATGGTTTCGGACATTCTCCCGAGGAAGGTGACGATGATCATCTTATGCAGCGGATTGCCCACCAGATCCGTTTCATTCTCCAAGTGTGAAAACTCAGCAACGACGACAAGGTCATCATCAATCAGATAAACATCTTCTTCATTTCGATAATAAGGGACGATGTCACCATTTTTAAGCTTTTCCCATAGAAAAGCACAGATTTCCTCCAGTGAGTTGTTTTCACTAGAAACACGATCACTCCATCTCAGCTTCGCATGATTCGTGATCACGACATCCGCTACTTTCTTGTCACCCAGCTGCACGAAGAATGGTTCATAAGTACTCCATCTCCCCATTACTTTGTCTTTCATGATCACACCCCCTTTCCTACAAAAATGAGTCCGCGTACCTATTCCATGACTGTATGTAAGTTATAGTTTACTTGATTATAACTTTTTTTCCCATGTAAGAATATATAAAATTATTAATAAATATTTGTGAATTCATGAAAACATGCTTATTATCTAAAAATTCAAAAAATAAAAAAAGCTTCTTCCGAAGCTTTCGTTTTGCACTACAGCCTCAAAGGGTGTAAAATCTAGTTTTGTCCGGTACTTCACTACTGTATTCGGTTTTGATTTCGTTGCGATAAGACTTCTCTACTTTTTTGACGTAGGGCAGCTTAAGTAAACTGCGAGTCGTTTCTTCAACTTTGCTTGCATGTATATAAAGAACCGCATAATTCATTTTCTTGGATATGTAATGAAGCGAACCGAATCTTTCCAAGTTTCTGGCGGCTTTCACATCGTTAACCCAAATGATTAACCCGCTACGCTCAATCATCATGATTGCAACCTCTTTTCAATAATCCTAGTATGGAGTGATACCCTTACATGAAGCCTTCTAACACCATCGTCCGCGTGTACCGCGGGAACATAACGGAAAGTATTCACCGCGTTCATCTCGCGGTCGTTAACACCAAGGGCTCGCTGCTGCACGGTGCAGGCGACCCACAACTCCTTACCTTCGCCCGTTCGACGGCGAAGCTCATTCAAGCGCTGCCGGTCATCGAGTCCGGCGCGGCGGATCATTTCGGCCTTGGCGAGGCCGAAATCGCTTTGTGCTGCGCTTCCCACAACGGGGAAGCTGAGCACGTGAGCACTGCCCAAGGCATCTTGGGCAAGCTCGGTTTCCATCACGAGCACCTGCAATGCGGTGCTCATGAGCCCTACCATGCGCCGACCGCACAGGCGATGCGCGAGCGGGGAGAAGCGCCGACCACGCTGCATAACAACTGCTCGGGCAAGCATTCAGGCATGCTGGCACTTTGTGCGCACCTTGGGGCATCGCCGGATACATACATGAGCCTGCAGCATCCTGTGCAGCAACTCATGCTGGAGGCGGTGTGCGCCATGTCGGGCATCCCCAAATCGCAGATGGAGCTGGGAGTCGACGGCTGCGGCGTGCCCGTATTCGGCATGCCGATCCATCATCTGGCCCTTGCTTTCGCCCGGCTTGGAAGCCCGGAAGCGCTGCCTGAAGTCCGTGCAAACGCTTGCCAGAGAATCGTCGCCGCGGTGCGAAAATATCCTCAATTCCTAGCAGGCAGCGATCGCTTCGATACGCAATTAATCGAAGTCACGCAAGGCCGAATCATCGGCAAAATGGGTGCTGAGGGCATTTTCGCACTAACGGTTCCCGACAAAGGGTTAGGTTTTGTGTTGAAGATTGAAGACGGTAATCAGCGTGCGCTATATCCTGCTGTCGTTGAAGCGCTGAAGCAGTTAGACCTGCTTTCGTCATCCGAAGTCAGCAAGCTTGCTGCTTTTCACACGCCTACTGTTCATAACTGGCAAGGAACCGAGGTCGGAATCATCCGCCCCGATTTCCAGTTGTAACATGGGTTAACCGCAATTGCCGCTGCAGCTTCCGCCCGAGGAACATCCTTTGCCGGTTGGAAGCGGGTTATTGCTGGGAACTTTGATAGAATCAGATACGGCGTGAGCGATCGTCGTGGACACGGTGAACAATAAATCGTCCAAGCGATCCTCCGCTTCTTTGAATCTGCGAACAGCCTCGACCTGATGCAACTTGTCCTGAACCTCGTTCACAGCAGCCAATGCTTCGTGATAACTCGGGTGATAATGCCCGAAACGCTCGCATTCTTCGAAAGCATCTTTTTTTCTTGCAAAGACGGCTTTCAGCTCTTTCACTTCCGCACTGTTCTCAACAGCGTTCTTCCAATATAAATAATCTGCCACTTCAGCAGAGGAATTAATCATGTCACCCATGTCATAGGCCTGCATAAGGACGGCCGACATATCAATCGTTTCTGTTTCCATCGTCTGTAACATACCTATGTTCAACTTCCTTCCTCTTTAAGAGTATCTGACATCTCTACTATACCACAGTTCCTCAAGAGTTTCTTCCTTTTCTCTAGATATCCTTATCGTTAATACCCGGCAAAATCAATTTCATTTCCTCCCAATCCTCACCAGACCATGCAATCTCTTGCAATTCTTCTAGGCCCTCCAGGATCCAACCGGTGCGTTCTTCGCGCAAACTTCTAGGAATTATGAAGCGGTTCTGCCCTTCTTTGCGCAGCTGTAAACAGCTCTTCCATTCAATAGCTTTGCGAATCATTTCTTTACGCGTGGAGCCATGGTAAGAACGAAAGTCTTGCAGCCAACTTGACGGGATATCCCGCATATCCGGATACAAGTCGTCTCTTTCAGGGAGCTCGGAATCCATCTCGTATAACTGGATCGTATCTCTGGAATAACATAAGCCCGGTGTCTGATTGCCGTAAGGATTACCGGCTGCGTTGATGCCCAACCCATCCGGTGCTTTACGACTGCTTTTAGGGTTATATCCCATATTCTCTAAACATTTCGTAAGCTGAGCCAATTGCGCTTTGGGCACGACAAAATCAGCTGTGCCGACACGCTCCTGAAGAAACGGCTGGCACTTCTCATTTCTAAGCAACGCGTCTGCAATGTCACTTGATCGGCAGCGAAGCAGCGTTACCTCTTCAAAATGCACTTTGCCGGTCTGCTCGCCCCATTGCCGCAGTGTTATGGTTATTGGCTCAGGAATTTCATAATACGCATTCTCTTGCAGCATGGAAATGATCTCTTCACTACTTTGCCCCATTTCCCAAGCGCGATAAAAGCCTTCTTTTGTCATCCGGTAAGTACGAACATGATCCGTTTGCTTAAGGTCGGCGAACGCCGCGATCTCCCATTCCGTTCGAAGCGATGCATCAGGAAGCAGCAGAATTTCAAAGTCGGGCTGCACATAAAGTGAAGAAGCTTTGGATTGTTTTTCAGCACTATTGGATGGATCATCGCTGATTCCTACCTCTGATTCCCATTCATCCCTCAGTGAAATCAGCCAGCGAAACCATACACCGCCTTCTTTATCGGCAGCAAGCTCGATAAAACGGAAGATGGAGAGCGGCGTTATCCAGCAAGAGAAGAACGCACGCCAAATAGAATCAGCTTCTTTCATCTGATCGTATTCGGAGCAGCAGGCCATGATCGCTCCAACTATAGCATCCAGCTCAACCCATTGGCCTGTTTCCGCCCTCTCCATCCATGCTAAGCCATGTTGAAGCCAGACAGGTGCAGGAAGCTGCAGCTGCCGCCAAACGCCGTAAATCGCCTTCTGTTGACTCTCATAGCGGTCATCCAACCATGACAGGAACGCGTCCTTGCACACAACGAGCTGATCACCCTTCGCCGAAATGAAACCCATCCGAATAGCCATTTCTAACATCAGCGCTGTACCATCGTCGTAAATGTCTCTGAAAGCGTAGGTAATTCCCGCGGCACGCAGCAAGTCATTCGGAAGCGCGAGATGCTGGGTAAGCTTTGAGATTTGCTTTTTATGCAATGTCCCTTTGTTGGTCAGGGGAAGTGAAGACTGCTGCGAACACGCTACCATAAAGTGAAAGAGCTGCTGGGCAAGACCTCTCGGGTGCACCGTTGCTTCTTCCTCCTGCGAACCACTCGCTTGGACAGCCCCCGCTGGAATTAATTCTAGCGCGCTTCCATCCGCTATAGTCTTAAGCTTTACGGAAGGAAAAAGCAGTCCCTGCCATGCCTCAAAAGCATCCTCAGGCAGCACAAAAAGCTGCTCCCCCCAAGCTTTGCGGAAAGCGGCAATAACGCCTGCCCGTCTGAGGCCTACCAGTCCAATAGCGACTTGTGCGCCGGCCATACGGAGGCCCGCCTGCTTTTCAAGCGCATGGCTCGTGAACGACTCACAGCCGAATGCGCTAAGAATAAGACGGAGGGTATTTTTCTCATCTACTGACAAGTGAGACAGCAGTCTCAAGAGATATTTCCGGTCAGTCAGAAGATCAGGCAATGAAACTCCCTCTTTGATGTAAGTTGAGCACCAAGTTTGGCTGGAAATAAGCTGCTTCAGGGCTTCCGGCATTCGACTCACGACATGCTCATATCTCATACTGTTCTCCTTTACGATCTTTCGTGTCAGGACTCCAACACGTAATGCAATATTCATATCCTTGTTCAACCAGAAACAATTGACGCTTCATGGCAAAGTCCTGCTCTTTCGTATCCTCGCTGATGATGGAATAAAAGACGGCTGCATTCGCACCGCTGCTTTTCGGGCGAAGAATTCGCCCCAACCGCTGCGCTTCCTCTTGACGTGATCCATAGCTGCCGGAAACTTGGATAGCCACCGCGGCATCCGGCAAATCAACGGCAAAATTAGCTACCTTAGAGACAATGAGCAGGGGCAGCTGCCCCTTTTTAAATTGATCATACAGTTCCTCTCTGTGTTCATACGGCATTGAACCGCTGATCATCGGCGCACCAGTGTGGGCTGAAATTTGTTCTAATTGATCAATATATTGGCCAATAATCAATGTCGGTTCATCGCCATGGCGCCGCAGCAAATGGTCAATCACCTGTTGCTTGGCCCTATTTTCGCCGGCAATCCGAAATTGCTGTCTGGCGCTGGAAGCACCGTACAGGTCGCGATCGCTTTCGGAGAGAGGAACGCGCACTTCCTGGCAGGTTACCTTAGCAATCCAGCCTTGCGACTCGAGTTCTTTCCATGCCATATCAAACTTCTTGGGCCCTACTAAGGAGAAAACATCTTCCTCTCGGCCATCTTCTCTGATTAGGGTAGCAGTCAACCCGAGTCTGCGAGTCGCCTGAATGTCCGCTGTTGCGCGGAAAACAGGAGCAGGAAGAAGATGCACCTCATCATAAATGATTAGCCCCCATTCTCTTTCGCTGAATAAACGCATATGAGCGAAGTCATCTTCTTTTTTCCCACGATGTGTCAGGATTTGATACGTAGCAATAGTGACTGGCCGTACGTCCTTCGTTGTTCCGTTATATTCGCCGACCTGGTCTTCCGCGAGCCCTGTTTTGCTCAAGATTTCCCGCTTCCACTGCTTAACGGATGTGACATTCGACGTAAGAATCAACGTCGCACAGTTGCATCTTGCCATGGCGGCGATACCAATCACCGTTTTACCTGCCCCGCAAGGCAGCACTAGGACGCCGCTTCCCCCTTCTCCGATGCGATGGAAGGCATCCACTGCACTCTTTTGATAGTCGCGCAGCTGAAAAGGCTCTTCCATTGTTTCTTCGTCGCGCAGTTGGATCGGAAGAAATTCACCGCTTCGGTATGCGGCCAAATCTTCAACCGGAAAGCCAAGCTTGATTAATTCCTGCTTCAACACGCCGCGATATGCTGGAGAAATAGCAATAGCCCGCTCGCCGCGGGTATCTTCTAAATATTTTTTAAGCGAATCGTACGCACGAATTTCTCTTAGTATGACCGTATCGTCGCTGACGAGATAAAGTTCGCTGCCGACGTCTTCCATGCGTAACAAGCCATAGCGGTTAGCATATTTACGAATCCCGCTTAGCACAGAGGACGGTACGCCGAATTTCGCATTTTGCTGCAAACAAGCTGACATTTGTTCGATCGGCATCCCGGCAGCCGTTGCATTCCACAGCGATAACGGTGTAATCCGGTACATATGGAGATGCTCAGGGCTTTTGATAAGATCCGCAAAACGGGATAGAACCCCCCGAACGGACTCGAATTCGGGATGATGCGTCTCCAATAAGACTGACAAATCGCTTTGTACGATCAGAGGACGAGTAGGATCTACTTTCACTGGTTGCCATCTCCTTTCTCACTAGTATGAAAGGAAAGGACTGGATTTAAACCTATCTGGCCTGTCTGTTTTATTCTTAAAAAGCAAAACGGGCAGCCCAGCGGCGAACGCTGGACTACCCGTCTGATGATCTCTATTCAACGCGAATTGCTTTCTCCTGTGCAAGCAAGCAGAGTTCTGCTGCTTTGAACGTATGAGCCTGCGTCATCGCATTCTCCGTGCGATTGATGCAATCAAGGATCAATTGGCCAAAGAAAGGAAAACCTACTTGTCCATGAAGACTATAGTGTTTCTCACCTTGTTGATTGACCAGATATAACTGATCTCCTTGCGGGTCGCGCGCAATGTCAATATATTTGCGAAGCTCAATATATCCTTCTGTTCCCAGAATCAGCGTACGTCCGTCGCCCCATGTTCCAAGACCGCTCGGTGTCAGCCAGTCCACACGGAAATAGTTGGTCGCCCCGTTATCCCCAACAAGTGTAGCGTCACCGAAATCCTCCAGCTCCGGATAATCCTTCGCATGGTAGTTCGCTACTTTACTGCTTACAACGGTAGCATCTTTACATCCCGCATAATGCAGAAATTGCTCAATTTGATGAGACCCAATATCACACAGAATGCCGCCATACTTGTCTTTTTTGAAGAACCAATCCGGTCGGCCTGCAGCACCCAGTCGGTGCGGCCCAAGTCCGATGACCTGCACTACGCGCCCGATAGCGCCTTCTTCAATCAACTGGCCGGCAAACACAGCGCTTTCTACGTGTAGACGCTCGCTGAAGTATACGGCATACTTACGGCCAGTCTCTTCTACCTTAGCTTTGGCAGCGGCAAGCTGATCTAGCGAAGTAAATGGCGTTTTGTCTGTAAAGTAGTCTTTGCCATTCTCCATCGCCCGGATGCCTAACGCTCCACGCTCGGATGGAACTGCAGCCGCAGCAATCAGCTTAACTTCCGCGTCATCGAAAATTTCTTGCTCCGAAGAAGCTGCTTTGGCTTGCGGGTATTTTGCAATGAAAGCTGCTACTTTCGCAGGATCTTGGTCGTAGACCCATTTCAGCTCTGCTCCAGCTTCCAGTAAACCATTGCACATCCCATAGATATGACCATGATCTAAGGCAATAGCTGCGAAGACGAACTCGCCTTTTTGCACGACGATGTTCGGCTTGCCTTTTGGTGCATAATTCATTCCATCGCTTTTTTGCATATCCGAATTCCTCCACGGTCTTTACCCATATATTGACGGGGTGAAATGGTCAGTCTTATTATCTTGAAGCGGAAACATCGAAAGTCTTGTAGCCAGCTTCTTTGTTAACGGTGGAATTTTTGATTTTGTCCTGCAAATGTTGTTCAAAAAGATCTTCGTCAATCGGCAGATCCACCCAGTTGTCTGTCCATGTGGACAACAACATCGCATTGGAAAGCATTAAACCTTTGATGCCTTCTTCCCCTGGAGCAACAAGCGGTGTGCCGTGAAGAATCGCGTCAACGAAGTTTTGTGTAATTCCCATGTGGCTTGTTTCTTTGCCTTCGATTGGAATATCGATTTTCCAGCATTCCGGTTGACCGAATCCGCCTTTGAATGTTTCGTTAAATTCTCTTTCGGAAACGCGCAAACGCCAGAATGTCAACTTGCCGTCTTCAATAACAATTTTGCCGCGATCACCGGAAATTTCAAAACGATTTGTTCCCGGAGCTTCCCCTGTCGTTGTAACGAACAACCCTGTCGCGCCGTTCTCGTACTCAACGAATGCTGTTACATCATCTTCTACCTCGATATTGCGGTGTTTTCCGAAATAACAGAACGCGCGAACACGCTTCGGCATCATGTCAATCGTCCACTGCCACAAATCAAGCTGATGCGGATCCTGGTTAATCAGAACACCGCCGCCTTCGCCAGCCCATGTTGCGCGCCAGCCGCCTGAATCGTAATAGCTTTGGGATCTGTACCAGTTCGTAATGATCCAGTTCGTTCTGCGGATTTCACCGAGTTCACCGGATTCGACCAGATCTTTGAGCTTTTTATATAAAGGATTTGTACGTTGGTTGTACATCATGCTGAAGACTTTGCCTGACTCTTTAGCCGCTTCATTCATTTGACGAACTTGTTTCGTATAAACGCCAGCCGGTTTCTCACAAAGAACATGTAGTCCAGCTTTAAAAGCTTTTATCGCTACTTCTGGATGATCATAGTGTGGAGTCGCAATCAGTACGCTATCAATAACGCCTGAGTTCAGAAATGCATCAAGATTGTCGAATAATTGGATGTCCTGACCTAGGTTTTCTTTCGCCCACTCCAAACGATCCGCTCTGAATTCACATATAGCTGTCAATTCAGCGCCTTTTACTTCGTTCTTCACCAAATATTTGGCATGTCCAGTTCCCATATTGCCCAGACCGATAATACCAATCCTAACTTTCTCCATATGTACTCACCTTTTTCTTGTCAGATTCACAATAATTGAACACGTTACCAATGTAGCATATTTCAGGAGTTCGCATCTTGTCGCAGATTGACTACCTTATTGCGAACTTTGACAGATCTGTGCTTTCGCCAAGTAAAAAGGACCGGATGCCCGGTCCAAAATACTCCAATTAGTCCTTTATCTTGATAGTCCTTTATCTTGCTCCAACCGGCGTTTTGTCGGAAGAGATTTTGCCGAGTGCTTGGCCGGCTTCATCTTCGAAGCTGCCGCGGACGGCCAGATCTCCGATGGCTACGATGCCAACGAGCTCGCCGTTCTCAACGACCGGCAGCCGCCGGATTTGATTTTTCGCCATAATCTTGGCTGCTTCTTCAATAGATGTATTCGGATCTATCGTTGCAATATCTTTCGTAATTACCTTCTCAACGGCCGTAGAACCTGAATGTTTTTCCGCATATCCGCGGACGACCAAATCACGGTCGGTCACAACACCAATGAGCTTCTTACCGTCAACAACGGCAACAAATCCGATATCGTGTTGTTTCATTTTCAAAGCAATTTCATATACATTATCCTGCAAAGTCACTGTCACGCAATCTTTACTCATAATATCCCGAACTGTTTTCCCAGCCATGTCCACGATCCCTCCCTTAGAGTTGTCTTACAGACATAGCATTCTCCAAAGGATGGACGGCATTCATGCCATATAATCCAAAGCCATTCCAAGCAGCAAATTAGCCGAATTCAGCATGGACTTCTCATCGATATCGAATTTGGGATGGTGATGCGGATGGATAATCCCTGCTTCTACATTGCCCGCCCCTACAAACATGTAACAACCCGGTCGATGATGCAAATAATAAGAGAAGTCTTCTCCGGCCATAATAAGTGGAGATTCCTGTGTAGCTTCTGCCCCAAATAATGCAGCTCCTACCTTAAAGAATCGCCCAGCTTCATTCGGGTCATTCACTACCGTTGGATAGCCCATCTTATAATCAATTTCGTAAGCAGCTCCATACATTTCGCAAGTAGACTGCACGATCCTTTCAATGCGCTGCTTAACATCTTGTCTAAGCTCTGCGTTAAAAGTCCTGACAGTCCCGCTTAACGAACTTGTTTCAGCAATCACGTTGAAGCTCGTCCCTCCGTGAAAGGAACCGATGCTTACGACGCATGGTTCAATCGGATCTACTTGACGGCTTACAATCGATTGCAGGTTCACAACTAATTGAGAAGCCACATAGATGCTGTCAATAGTTTGATGAGGCAAGCCACCGTGACCGCCTTTCCCTTGAATCTGGATTGTAAATTCATCGGGAGCCGCCATTAATGGACCCGCTTTGGAGTAAACATTGCCGACGGGGAATGGTGTCCACAAATGTACGCCAAACACAGCATCAACACCTTCAAGCGCGCCATCTTGGATCATGGCATCCGCCCCGCCAGGGGTGATTTCTTCCGCGTGCTGGAACAAGAAAACCAGATTGCCTTTCAGTTCAGCCCGGCGCTTGCTTGCTACCTTAGCGATCCCGAGAAGCGTAGATGTGTGGGCATCATGTCCACATGCATGCATAACCCCTTTGGTCAGGGATGCGTATGTGCAGTCTTTCTCATCTTGAATAGGAAGAGCATCCATATCGGCTCGCAGAGCGACGGTTGGTCCGGCTTCACCGCCGCGAAGAAGCCCGACAACGCCATTGCCGCCAACGCCTTGACGGACTTCAATGCCCCAACTGCGAAGGTGGGTCGCGACGAAATCAGCCGTCCGGTACTCATGGAAGGAGAGTTCAGGGTTTTGATGCAGATAGCGCCTCCAGCCAACCATTTCTTCATAAATGGCTTGTAAGTCCGCTTGAAAATCAATCATAGATAACTCCTCCGCTCATCCTTATATGTAGGTATTTCATATTTGCCTAAGTGATTGAACCTATTCTACCAAATTAATGCGCCAGTTTCATCTCCAAAGTGCCATCAAATATTAGAAATTAGACGAAGCTATCGACTTGCAGAACCATTGGAAACATACTATCATGAATAAAGAATGCATACGTACAATATGGAGGCGTTATAAGTGATTATTGAAGCAACTGGCTTAAAAGGCTTAAAAAGCGATCTGGCTCACCTGGATGAAGTAACGACGAAGCTAGGTTTCGTGCGCTGGCAGTGGGAATACACTCGTGCTACTTATGATTTCAAAATGGAAGATAAAGCAAGTAAATCCGTGTACTTCTTGCGTGTAAATGCACGTGTAGAATCGGGCAAACTGGAATCTCCTTACGCTATTTTGTTTCTAGAGGATGCATACATAGGCAGAGAAACATTCCCACATGGTTTGGACTACGATTCACCAATTCCTGAATCCGTGCTCAAACTTTCCAAACAAAAATTGGATCAGCTGAAGCAATTATTAGCGGACTAGGCGAGGATACAGCATGAATCCACCTCGAAGAGGAACGCCGGATTTTCTGCTGCTTCTATTAACCTTTGTGCTTGTTTGCTTCGGTCTGGCCATGGTTTTCAGTGCAAGCTCGATGACAAGCGCTTATTATGGAGATCCCTGGGCATTTACGAAAAAGCAGTTAATCGCAGTCGGGATTGGAACCATCGGCATGCTCTTTTGCATGAATCTCCATTACACGAAGCTCAAAAAGCTTGTCATCCCAGCGTTCTTCTTTATCGTGCTTGCCCTAATCTTCGTTATCTTCACAACCAAAGCAAACGGAGCCAGCAGTTGGTACACGCTTGGTAAATTCGGGATTCAGCCGACAGAGTTCGCCAAGTTGATTGTCATTCTGTATTTGGCTTCGTTAATCAGCAATAAGGAGGAGAATTTCCGCAATTTCAAAAAGGGGCTTCTCCCTGCTTTGATTGTTGTCGGATTCGTCTGTTTCCTGATCATGCTTCAGCCGGATCTTGGTTCATGCATGATTCTTTTTGTTTGTTCGGCCATCGTGATTATGGTTGGCGGCTCCAATTTGAAGCACATTTTCATGCTGGGGACAAGCTTGCTTACCCTTGGTGCAATCGGCGTAGCCCTATATATGTTAAAAGGCGGCTCCGATGGCAACAACTATCGAATTGACCGTTTGACTTCGTTTATGGATCCTTTCTCGGACCCCCAAGGTGCCGGACATCAGGTGGTCCAGTCCTTATACGCATTTGGACACGGCGGCTTTCGAGGGGCTGGCTTCGGACAAGGCATCCAGAAACTGCACTACTTGCCTGAGGCCCATAACGATTTTATTTTTGCCATTATCGGTGAGGAATTGGGATTTATAGGAAGCTCTCTATTTATTCTTCTTTTCATTTTCTTCATTTGGCGGGGTATCCTTGTTGCCGTTCGCAGTCCGGATATGTTCGGCATGCTTGCAGGGGTAGGGATCATGGTGATGTTCGGCTTTCAAGCCTTTGTTAATATTGGAGGCGTCACAGGAACCATCCCCCTAACCGGGGTAACCCTCCCCTTTATATCAGCCGGAGGATCTTCCATGATGGTCTCTCTGATTAGTATGGGTATTATACTTAGCATATCTCGGGAACAAATACGCAAAGAAGAACCAACCACCAAAAAAAGACCCTAATCGACACGAAATTCGATTGGGTCTTTTTTTTATTTTACACGAAGAGGATCGTCTGCAAGTTCTTCTTCTCTGAAAGCAACGCCTTCTACTTTAACGTTCACTTCAACCACATTTAAGCCTGTCATATTTTCGACTGCTTCCCGAACGTTCTCTTGGAGATCCCTGCATACATCCTGAATACGGGAACCGTAATTGACGATAACGCGTAAATCGATGGCAGCTTCCACTTGACCTACCTCTACTGATACGCCTCGTTGCACGTTTTTACCGCTCAAGCGCTTAGCCAAGCCTTCTGAAATGCCACCAGACATCCCTGCTATGCCAGCCGTTTCAAGAGCTGCAAGACCTGCTATTGTGGATACTACATCATCAGAAATACGAATTAAACCGGTTTGATTGTCTTCGGACATATGGATCAACTCCTAATATAGGGTTCTTTGAATGGAATGCCAAACTTCTCCACTCTGGTATAAATCTATTGTAATAAGTTCAATAGATGAAAGCAAGAACTGCCGCAAATGTCTAAATCGAATTTACTTTATCGGGCAAAGTGGGTATAGTAAAAAGAAGTAAAAAAGTTCCAATATTTCAAGGGTCGGAGGGTGTACATTGAAAGGAAAATTGTTTTACGCGGGTTTAATCATCTCTTTTGTATTGACAGGGATTGCACACTACATGCATCTGGATACAACCCTGCAATTCGTCATTGCCTGTATCGCGATTATTTTTGTCGCCGGGTTCCTAGGCAAAGCGACTGAAAGTGTGGCCCATTATGCTGGCGAACGGGTAGGTGGATTTCTTAACGCCACGTTTGGCAACGCAGCAGAGCTAATCATCGCCATCTTCCTTGTGAAGGACGGCTTGTACGATATCGTGAAGGCCAGCCTTACCGGGGCTATCATCGGGAATCTCCTGCTGGTGCTCGGGCTTAGTATCTTTGCCGGGGGACTCAAGTTCAAGGAGCAGTCGTTTAACGTAAAGCTGGCTTCCCACAACTCGTCTTTGATGATTCTCGGCGTCGTGGCGCTTTTCATTCCAGCGATTTTTACGGGAGGATTAACGTCTAAAGAAACTTCGACGATGAGCATGATCGTCGCGATTTTACTCATAGTCGCCTACTTGCTCTGGCTGTTGTTTTCCATGGTTACCCACAAAAGCATACTTTCCGATGCAGCCATGGAGCACGGCGAGGCTGCTTGGTCCAAAACAACATCTATTCTCTTCCTGGTTCTATCCACCGTCATGGTTGCTTTCACGAGTGAATGGCTGGTCGGCACTTTGGAAGAAGTGACACATAAATTCGGCTTCTCGGAACTCTTTGTCGGGGCCTTCCTCGTAGCCATTATCGGGAACGCAGCCGAACACAGCGCAGCCGTCATGATGGCGATGAAAAATAAAATGGGTGCAGCCGTTGAAATTGCTATCGGCAGCTCCTTGCAAATTGCACTATTCGTAGCTCCAGTGCTAGTATTAGTCAGCTTCTTCATGAGCGGCACGCCAATGAACATTGTCTTCACTACCTATGAGATCGCCGCCATCGGGGTCGCCGTCTTCATCACCAAGTCAATCACACAGGATGGTTCAACCAATTGGTACGAAGGTCTCCTCCTGCTATTTGTCTACATCATCCTGGGTGTCGTATTCTTCCTCGTCTAACGTTCATGTGTCACCACTACATACGCTAAACAAAAAAAGTAACCCGAATGATGGGTTACTTTTTGTTATTCAGCGCTTCATATAGCTGAGCAAGGTTACGTTCAAGCTTGCTGAGAATTTGCTTGCCTGGCATCTCGGAAATAAGTCCCGCACGAATGGCAAAATCAATTTCTCTAGACAGACCGTACATTTGCGTATCTAGAACCTCTTCATACAACGGGCATTGACGTGTTGTCAAATTTTCCATTTGTACTTCGATCAGCTTTTCGATTTTATCTGCATCTTCTTGAAGAAGATTAAGCGCTTTTTGATTCATGTCCAACAACAGATCAGATGAAGACATTCCACTTCCCCCTATACGCATAGTCATCCGTCCTTATATGTATCTATATTAAGCGAAATTGCTCCAATATACAAGAGAAGGTACCCTCAGAGATTCTGAGAGTACCTTCTTCGGGCGTTCATCTAGTCTTCTACGACATTAACCCCTAGATCATGCTTAGCGAAAACTTCGGCCATAGCGACTTTCGCTTCTTGCTCATCTGGGCCATGAACGTGCAAATCATACTTGCTGGAGCTAAGTAGAGTTGTGAACAATCCCAAAATACTTTTCACATCGATATACTTATTATCATATTGGAGAACGATGGATGATCTAAATTTATTAGCTGTTTGTGAAATTTCAACAATTGCGGCGTTATTAGCACTTGGCATATTTCATTCCTCCATTTATTTGCATATGAGTTGGTCGCCTTGCTTTCTATATGATAACTTGGATAGGTGACAAAGCGCAACTAGAAAATTTCCTGCATTCTCCAACAATTTTTATTTCGATTTGGGCGCGAGCACCCGTTTGACACCATTACCAACAAGAATTAAGACGACAAAGATTCCAAGCAGAAGGAGAAGTCTTCCTTTATATTTGTGAAAATGAAATAAATCGTGTGCAATCATGGATTCTAAAAAAACGATGGGAAGTTTCCCAATGACAGTGCCCCATAGAAATGGAGTGAATCGTACTCGAGTGAGTCCTGCAGCAAAGTTAATTGCCGATGACGGTAAAATCGGGATCAATCTCCCCAGAAGCACATAAACAAACCCACGCTGTTCCATGCGGCGGCTGAACTGAGTAACAAGCGGAAATCGTTCTAATTTCTTCTCGACCCAAGCATGTCCATAATAACGAGCAAAATAAAAAGAGGCAATTGCTCCTAGGCAAGACATGATATAGTTTACCAAAAACCCTACTTTAATCCCAAAAAGCGCAACATTCGTCCCGGCTACCAGCACAAAAGGAATAAACGGGAAAAAAGTTTGAGCAAATATCAAAGCCATGCCGATGATTTTGCCGGGCCAACCAAGATCATTCAAATGATCAGACAGCTGCCTCATATTACTATGAGCAAGTTTAATGCCTATGTGGTTAAAAAAGAAAAAATAAACCAAAAAACCGACTAAAATCAAAATAACTAGAATTGAAAGTATCCGCTTTCTGTTAGCCACTGACAAATTTCGACCATCCTTCCCTTAACCAAACCATTGTATCATGTTACCGTTAGTTCAGGAAGAGAAAAGTAGGGTAAAAGCATGCGTGTCTGAAGCTAGTCTGCCCTTTTTTTGCAGCGTTATGAAAAGCAAAAACCACCTATCTATAGATAAGTGATTTTTGTGGAAAGCTAGCCGACTTTAATTTGGTTACGCCCACTGTTTTTAGCCTGATACAGCGCCATATCCGCCCGATAGAACAACGATTCAACGCTAATCTTATCCTCTTCCCAGTTCCAATCCGATACCCCGCAGGAAACAGTCACTTGCGGATTGGTTTCCTTAAGAACTCTTGTACGTATGCGCTCTGCAATGCGAATCGTCTGATCTTTGGCGACTTGAGGCAAGTAGACGGCGAGCTCCTCACCACCCCATCTAGCCGCGATGTCGCTCTCGCGAATACAGGTCTTAATAATTTGACTCACTTGAATCAATATTTTGTCGCCAATTTGATGACCATGCGTATCATTAATACGTTTGAAATTATCGATATCTACAACGATTAGCGAACCGCAGAAGTCCTTCTTTTGCAGCAAATTCGCTTGCTCATCCAAATAGTGTCGCGCATAAAGGCCGGTTAGATTGTCCGTGATAACCATACGTTTCACTTCCGCATGCAAAGAGGCATTCGTCATGGCTAAACCGATGTGCCCGGAAAGCACTTGCAGTAATTTGTAATTATCGTATGAAAAGAAATTCGGCTTGTTATGTGCCACTAGAATGACACCCTCTACGCGGCCGTTCACTAGAATAGGCGATCCAATGAGCGATCTGGCGTTGCTTAACTGCATGATCTTCGACTTCACCTTGTTGGTTGCCAGATAGTCCGAAATGATGACGGGTTCTTTCGTTCTGTAAATTTGTCCGGAGAAGCCCTGGTCCATCGTAAAAGTCTCATGGAACAACGCTGGCAAGTTCGTGGCTTGTAGAATTAACTTGTCCGAATCTTGATCCGTTTGCAAAATGCAGCAAAAGTCGGCTCCAAAGATGCTTAAAATCTCACTGGAAGCCGAGTTGAAAATTTCGTTCAACCGCAGGCTCTGGTTAAGTTGCTTGGTAATTTCATTGATTAAGCGAAGCTCATTAATCATGACGTTCGACTGCTCATACAGCTTCGCATTCTCAAATGCCGATCCGGCCGTATCGGCGAGCATTGATATAAATTGCAGATCGGAAGCATGAATCAAATCATGCTCAAATTGCATATACAAAACTCCATACACGCCTTGCTTACCGGATAATGGCGCCGCTACTTTCCCCGTGCTTGGCCCTTCGCTGCCCTTAGTCGGCTCAAAAACCACGGTGCTTTCCATAAAGGCGCGTGTACAAATATCATTCTCAATACTCTGAAAATTCAAGGGCTTAACGGAAAGATTCGTGGAATCATTATCTTGTGAGAGCAGCAGATCGACTTGAATATGAGGGTACACGCGGTACATGCATTCAATGGCCTCCGTTAGTACCGAGTCAACATCAATTTTGGCATGCAGCTTTTTAGAGGCCTCAAACAAAATGTCATGCTTTTTAAAATCAAGCTCTCTTTGCTGATTTTGCAGCAGCAGATGGTCGTATCGGCGACGATCCTCAATGCTTTGTACACAGCTATGAAAGGATATCGATAAGGTGTAAAGCAATTGAATAAGCTCTTTAGTCTCTGTAAGAAAATGGGTGAATAGTCCCAGATAGGCGATGGGTTGTTTGTGCGAGTCCAAGACCGGAATGGCGGCAGCATTCATCGAACTCTGCCTTGAATCATCCCGTTCTTCCCCGGACATCACATGTAACTGAGGAATTGCTAAACACTTAGCTAAAGGATTCTCCTCTCGTTCAGCGAAGTTCCAAGACACTCCTGTCTGCGAGTATTCCTCCATAAACGGGGCGTTATTTAAACAAGCGTTAATGACACGAAGATCCCTATTTACGCACAACAATGCGGTTTGGTGCGGTAGCATCGCATGTCCAAATTGATAAACCCAATACTCAAATGCATCTTGCAGCGCTTGATCCGTATTGAATTCTCCATAGGAAAAGTTGCTAGGAAGAACAAGTCCTTGCCGAAGAAACTCTTCGAAGTGCTCTGCCGAACTATGTTGTTTCATACTACGAAGCGGTTCACTCATAGGCTCTCCTCACTAACAAACTATAGTTCTTTTGATCCAGGCTAAAATGTTACCTCATTTATCATACTATTTTTCGACTGTTATTGCACGATATTTTCGATTTGTTTTGGCGGATTGAGACTTGACACTTGCCCCGCTTTTTAATAAAATTAGAAGTCGAGTAACAACATGATTTCGGTGAATGCCATTTGTGATCACCCTCACTGCTTTTGCTCCTGCCAAGACAGCGGCTGAACTACTCTTGTCAGGGAATCACATTATGATTCGTAAGCAAAACCAGGCACTTGTCTTCACCCTGACATCTAGATGCTATCTACTAAACTATTTGTTAAAAAGAAGGAGTTTTTCCTAAATGTCACGTTATACAGGACCTAAGTTCAAATTAAGCCGCCGCGTTGGTATCTCTTTAAGTGGTAACGGCAAAGACATGAAACGCCCATTCCCTCCAGGTCAACATGGCCCAGGACAACGTAAAAAAATGAGCGGCTACGGCGTTCAATTAAATGAAAAACAAAAACTTCGTCACATGTACGGCTTGAACGAGAAGCAATTCCGCAACTTGTTCGACAAAGCTTCCAAACTTAAAGGTATCGCCGGTGAGAACTTCATGATCTTGCTTGAGAGCCGTTTGGACAACTTGGTTTACCGTCTTGGTCTTTCCAACTCCCGTGCAGGCGCGCGTCAACTCGTTTCTCACGGTCACGTAACTGTAAATGGCAAAAAAGTAGATATCGCTTCTTACATCGTATCCACTGGTGACGTTATCGCTCTTCGCGAAAGAAGCAAAGGCCTTTCCGCTGTGAAAGAAGCTCTTGCTAACCGTAACCACCTGCCAACTTACCTTGAGTTCAACGATGCAGCAGTAGAAGGCAAATACATCCGTTTGCCAGAGCGCGCTGAGCTTCCTCAAGAAATTGACGAGAAACAAATCGTCGAGTTCTACAGCCGTTAATAAAAGCAAACCCCTTAGGGAATTCCCTAAGGGGTTTATTTTATTTAAACTGCGCCAGGTAGTAGTTCTTTTTGCCGCGGCGAATAACGATGTAAGACTCTCCGAGTCTGCCCAGGTCCTTGGCGACCGCATCAAGCTCCGTTATTTTGACCCCGTTAACCGTCACAGCTCCGCTTTCAATGTCTTGACGAGCTTGGCGTTTGGACGGTGCAGCCCCTACAGCAATAAGCAGATCGACCAAAGGCATATCCTCTTGTTCTAGTGTCGAAGACGGAACATCCTTAAAGGCTTCCTCGATCTCTGTGCGAGATAGTTCCTGGATGTTGCCACTGAATAGTGCCGCTGTAATATTAAGCGCGCTCTCCAGAGCGTCTCCCCCGTGCACAAGCTTCGTAACTTCACGAGCAAGCAATTTCTGCGCTTCTCTCTTCTCAGGCTGTGTTTGGACCTCGACTTCCAATCGCTCAATTTCCTCGTGACTGATAAACGTGAAATACTTCAGGAAACGAATAACATCGTTGTCCGCCGTACCCAACCAGAACTGATAGAACTGGTAAGGGGACGTTTTGCTTGCATCCAGCCAAATCGCTCCGCCTTCTGTTTTACCGAACTTTTGTCCATCGCTTTTGGTTACAAGCGGCAAGGTTACGCCGTAGGCTCTGCTCTCCGTTGTTTTGCCGATAAGCTCAAGACCGGCTGTGATATTGCCCCACTGGTCACTTCCACCGATCTGCAAGGAACAATTTTTCGTTTCGTTCAGTTTCAAGAAGTCGTAGGATTGCAGGATCATGTAACTGAATTCCGTAAAAGAAATACCTTTTGTAATCCTGGAATCAACGGAATCCTTCGCCAGCATGTAGTTGACCGTAAAGTTTTTACCTACATCGCGCAAGAATTCGATCACATTCAAGGACCCTAGCCAATCATAGTTGTTGACTAACTCCGCGCTATTTTCGATATCCGATGAAAAATCCAAAAATCTCGAAAGCTGACCTTTAATGCTTTGAGACCATGCTTCTACGGTTTCTGGCCCGTTCAGGGTTCTCTCATTCGCTTTACCGCTAGGGTCTCCAATCAAGCCAGTTCCTCCCCCTACGAGCGCCAGAGGAATGTGACCCGCTAATTGAAAGCGGCGCAATGTTAAAATAGGCAGCAAACTGCCGATGTGCAGGCTATCCGCTGTCGGGTCAAACCCGCAGTACAAGACGACTCGCTCTTCGCTTAACTTCTTGTCCAAGCCTTCGCGGTCTGTAATTTGATGAAGCAATCCACGAAACTCCAAATCCTTCAAAATCGACATGTTCATCCATCTCCTTTGTTATGTGGGCATACAAAAAAGCCTTCTTATCCACAAGGGACGAGAAGACTTGACTCGCGGTACCACCCTAATTAAAACAGCAGTTACGTACATCTATAGGAACAACGCCCGTGTACGGCTAACTATTTTCACTCAAGAACCTGTAACGGGGTTTAATCGGCAAACACTACTAATGCAGCTTCTGTTGCTGCAGGTTCCCATTCACTGCTCCAGACCGTAATTCACTAACCTGCAGGTACCGGTTCGCACCCTCCACCGGCTCTCTGAAAGCATCCACAAGCTACCTACTGCTGATCTATCTACGCATTTGATACAATTTATATCATAGATTTCCGGCAATTGTCAAACCATGCAACCACCTTTCTTCGACACATCATTACCGCTGGGAGGGCAATTATGGTATACTATTAGGGTTCATGTAAGGAGGATATTGGAACTTATGCGCAATTTTTTCGCCAAAATCAATCGCCCTTGGGTAAGAACGACATTCAAAGTAATCGGAATTACGTTAAAATGGACGCTCATTTCTGCCTTTTTAGCAGGAATCGTGGGCGGCTCCGCGGCATTTGGATATGTCAGTGCACTGGTTAAAAAAGATCCTGTCCGCAGCGAAGAAGAAATTCGCCAGCAGATGCAGGAAAACGCTGTAACCGGCTTTGCTTACTTCAATGACGACACGGTCATTGGACAATTGCGAACCGAAGAAGACCGGCGTCTCGCTAAATTGGATGATATTCCGCAAGTATTGTTAGATGCTGTTCTTTCAATTGAAGACAAAGACTTCAACGAGCATCACGGAATTGATTTCCGCGGACTTTACCGGGCCGTCACTCAGAAGCTGCTGAATGAAGAAGTCCAAACCGGAGGAAGTACGATTACGCAGCAGCTCGCCAGACGGGTATTTTTAACGTTGGATCGAGATGATGGTCGTAAAGCAAGAGAATTGCTGCTCGCTCTGCGGATGGAACGCCTGATGTCCAAAGATGAGATTTTGCTCGCCTATCTGAACAAAATCCCCTACGGAAACGGCTCAACCGGTTACAACCTATACGGGATTAAAGCAGCTGCCAAAGGTCTGTTCGACATTGATGATCTGAGCAAGCTTAACGTAGCCCAAGCCGCTTATCTGGCTGGACTGCCGCAATCCCCTTCTCAGTACTCGGCATTCACAAGTAAACCGGAGTTTGATGAAGATGGCTTTAAAAAGGCTGTTACCAGGCAGCAGCTTGTGCTGAAACGGATGCTCGAAGAAAAGAAAATAACGAATGAGCAATATCAAGCTGCTCTCAAGTTTGATCTGAAAGCATCAATGCCATCTGCCGCTCAAAAAGCGTACACGACTTATCCGTATCTGATGATTGAGACGGAACAAGAAGCAGCCGAGATTTTGCTGAAAATTCAAAAGCCAGACCTTGATCCTACTAAAAATCAAGCCGCTTATAGTGAAGCTTTGAAAGGCATACATACTCAGCTATTGCGCGGTGGTTATCAAATTTACACAACGATCGACAAGACGATTTATGATTCCATGCACGAAATCTCGAGCAACGATAAGAATTTCGCACCAAATGATGAGAAAAAAGGCATTGAGCAAGTCGGCGCGATCATGATCGATTCCAAGTCAGGCGCTATCAAGGGAATGATTGAGGGGCGGAACTTCTTCGACGAACAGCTGAATCACGCTACACAAGCGTATAGACAGCCAGGTTCAACAATGAAGCCCATCGCCGCCTACATTCCAGCTTTAGAAAAAGGTGCCATTCAACCAGCAAGTATTGTGGATGACATTCCGATTATTCTCAAAGACGGCGTCAAAGGTTTCCATCTGCCAGAGAACTGGGATCACAAGTTCCACGGATTGATGACAGCCAGAAAAGCATTGAACCAGTCTTACAACATCCCTGCCATCGATATCTTTTTGAATAAAGTTGGTATTAACGACGCTTGGGATTTTGCGAAAAAGCTGGGGATTACCTCTATTCAAAAAGAAGATTATTACGCCCAAACCGGTGTAATCGGCGGATTAAGCCGTGGTACTTCCGTCAGAGAGCTGACTGGAGCCTACGCTTCTATCCCAAACAAAGGACAGTACAATGAAACATTCATGATTCGCGAAATCAAAGATTCGAACGGTCAAACGATTTATTCTCATGATCAGAAGCCAACACAGGTCTACTCCCCACAAAGTGCATATCTGATTACGGATATGATGAAAACGGTGATTAGCCAAGGTACCGCTACAGATCTAATGAAAAAGTATAAATCTTACGGCAAAATCGAGATTTCAGGTAAAACAGGCTCTACACAAGATGATGCTGATGCATGGTTCATGGGCTTTACACCGGATATTACAGTGGGCGTTTGGATTGGCTATGATCAACCAATCAATAAGCTTTCTTCCAAAACACTGCAAACGAATCACGCCAAAGACGTCTGGGCCTTAATCATGAATAAAACGATCGAACAGAAGCCAGAGCTCTTCCCAACCAAAACGTTCGCCAAACCTGATGGTATCGTATCGGCTACTGTATCCAGCTTATCCGGCAAACTGCCAAGCGAATTAACAACAAGCTCGAATCTTCAAGTAACCGATATCTTCAACAAGAAATATGTGCCTACGGAAGTCGACAATGTCATGGTGCGGATGAAAATCAGCTCTTACAACGGCTTGAACTACATGGCACAGGATCAAACACCGATAGATTTTGTTCAGGAAAAAACGGTTATTAAACGCCAGAAATCGATTTCCCAACTGCTCAAAGAAGTCCAAGACGCGATGAACAAGCTTCCTGAGAAGAGCAGAAAGCCAATCGATAATTACAAACCGACAGATTATGATGACGATGCTCCTTCCGAAGCCGATCCAAGGGTTGACGACGGCAAAGAGCCAACTGCCCCAACGAATATAACAGCAACAAAGTCCGGAGAAACAGTCTCCATCACATTCCAACCAAGTCCGAACCCGGATATAGTCGGTTATCGCATTTATCGTTCGGATAATCGCGGTAAGTTCCAACTATTAGGCGGCAAAGTTGTTTTAGCCGGTGCGGATTCGAAATTTGTTGATACGATCCCTGCATCAAGCTTAATGGGATACTATGTGACGGCTGTCGATGTTGTCGGCAAAGAATCAACACCAAGTCGTTCGGCCTATACGGACGGAAGCTCACTCGATTCACTATTTGTCCCATCCGATGATGGCACGCAGATTCCCGGTTCATCCACTCCACCTGCTGGCGCAACTGAACCACCAAACACGACAGCGAAGGATGCACCAGGCGCTCCCACCGGTCTTAAAGCCAAGGTAGACGGAGCAGGCATTGTGCTCACGTGGAAAGCAAATGCTACGAAAGACAAAGTCAAAAAGTATAACGTCTACTTTAGCACGAAGGAAAAAGGCACCTACTCCAAGCTTGGCACCGTTGAAGGTGGTACAGAGTTTCACTACTATGCAGCAGCGTACAATGGCTTCTACAAAGTAACGGCTGTCAGTGACTCAGGCGAGTCCAAAGCATCTGCTTCCATTGCCTATAATGACTAAATAAAGAACCTAGTGATGGTGCCCATCACTAGGTTCTTTATCTATTCGTCATTCAATTCATTCTAATCTTCAATCGTGGATAAGTCGCCTGTTGGGAGATTGAGCTCCCAAGCTTTTAGGACACGGCGCATAATTTTACCGCTGCGTGTCTTCGGCAGCTTGTCTTTGAATTCAATTTCACGAGGAGCAGCATGGGCGGAAAGCCCTTCTTTGACAAACTTGGAAATGTCCGCTTTCAGCTCATCGGAAGGTGTGAAACCTTCACGCAGCGCGATAAATGCTTTGATGATCTCGCCGCGCATCGGGTCAGGTTTGCCAATGACCCCTGCTTCCGCAACGGCAGGATGCTCAACAAGCTTGCTCTCTACCTCGAAAGGACCTACCCGCTCTCCAGCTGTGTTGATCACATCATCAACGCGCCCTTGGAACCAGAAGTACCCTTCTTCATCTTGATAAGCCGAATCACCGGAAACGTACCAGCCTGTTAATCGGAAATATTCTTCATATTTGGCTGGATTGTTCCAAATTTTGCGCATCATGGACGGCCAAGGTGTCTTGATTGCCAGGTTGCCCATCCGATTTGGAGGCAAGACATTCCCAGCATCGTCGATAATAGCTGCTTCAACGCCCGGAATCGGACGCCCCATGGAGCCAGGCTTAATCGTCATGGAAGGATAGTTACAGATGAGCTGCCCGCCTGTTTCCGTCATCCACCATGTGTCATGAATACGTTGGTTGTACACTTTCAATCCCCAACGAACAACTTCCGGGTTCAACGGCTCACCAACGCTCAGCACATGGCGAAGCGATGAAAGATCGAATCCGGATACAACATCATCGCCTGCTCCCATTAACATACGGAAAGCTGTCGGTGCACTGTACCAAACGGTTACTTTATATTTTTGCAGCGTGTTGTACCAATCCTGAGGACTGAAGCGTCCACCACGGATAACATTCGTAGCCCCATTCAGCCATGGAGCAAAAATGCCGTAAGAAGTTCCAGTTACCCAACCTGGATCGGCTGTACACCAGTAAATGTCGTCTTCTTGGAGATCCAGAACGATTTTACCTGTATAATAATGTTGAATCATTGCATTCTGTACATGGAAAACACCTTTCGGTTTGCCAGTTGAACCCGATGTATAATGAATAATGAGGCCATCCTCACGATCCAACCACTCAATTTCAAGCTCAGAAGAAGCCGTTTCCATCTCTTTGTAGAAGTCTACATGGCCTTCAGCAGGCTCCACATTCTCACCAACAACGATGATGTGCTTCAGATGTGGAAGTTCACTCGAAGGAACCCGGGAAAGCAAGCTTGGTGTCGTCACAATCGCAACAGCTTCACTGTCTTCCAGACGATCTTTCACGGCTGTTTCCATAAAAGCTTCAAACAAAGGCCCTACAACAGCCCCTACTTTCAACGTACCTAGCAACGCATAGTACAGTTCAGGAGTACGTGGCATGAAAATAAATACGCGCTCACCTTTGCCGATGCCAAGACCACGAAGCACATTACCGAACTGATTGGATCTGTCTTTCATTTGTCCAAATGTTACGGCTTCTTCTCTTTGGTTGTCGCTGTAATAAAGAGCAACTTTATCCTTTTTCGACGATTCAGCATGACGGTCAATGGCTTCATAAGCCATATTCACTTTGCCTGTTTCGTACCAGGAAAAGCTCTTTTCGATGTCTTTCCAGTCAAAATTTGCGTGTGTTTCCTCATAATTTTTCATGTTAGGATTAGTAGCTACCGCTTCAACGAGTTCAACTTTCATTTGATCCATGTACGTAAAACCCTCCTCACGAGATAAACCGCTTTCATTTTACTGATGTTTTCGAGCAAAATGTGATCGATTTTTGACATATTCTATTATATCACACGGAGAATTTTTCGCCTACGCCTAAGTTCAGCTTTTATTTGCAAATAAAATTTGGTATAAAGGGACTATGACCCAACGGAGAAGGAATCACTCATATCATGCTGTTTTTCAAAAGGAGAGCTAAGGTTATGCAGCACACCAAAATATATCACTCATTTCGCTTGCGAACAGCTCCCGATCAACCAGAAATTATGATAGAAGGTCCTGTTTCTGCTGACAGCTTGCAAAATCTCACGATGCATAGCAAATTAGATGCCTTCCGCCGACCTAAGGAACAACTGGAAGCACTCATTGAAATTGCCGGATTACCGGAAGGCCGGATCATCATTGCCAGAGATGGCGCTACCATTGTCGGTTATGTCACCTTCCATTATCCAGACGAAATAGAGCGGTGGTCACAAGGAAATATGCAGGATCTAATAGAGCTCGGTGCAATAGAAGTTGCGGATGACTATCGCACCATGGGGCTCGGCAAACGTATGATTCGCCTTGCTTTCGAGGACGAGCAGATGGAGAATGTCATATGCTTCACCACGGAGTATTATTGGCACTGGGACTTGGAAAATAGCAAGCTCACCGTCTGGGAGTACAGGCAAATGATGGAGAAGTTGATGAAAAGCGTCGATATGATCTGGTTCGCTACGGATGATCCTGAGATCTGTTCGCACCCGGCCAACTGTCTCATGGTTCGTATAGGCAAGCAAGTGCCTATATCTTCTGTGGAACAGTTTGATCGTATTCGTTTTCAACAGCGCTTCATGTACTAAAGATAGACCAGCTTTTGGATTACTAGGACTTCAAGCAAGCATGTTAGCTCATTCGGGGGAATGTGGGATATGAACAAGAAGGCATCAAATCCTGTCTTTATCTATGATGACGAAGAGATTCACTATAAATTTAATGAAGATCATCCCTTTAATCAAGACCGTCTGGTGATGACGGTCGATCTGCTGCGCAAAGCCGGCGCACTCCCAGACAACGCGCTGTGGGCGCCTCGCTTCGCTACAGACAGCGAGCTGCTGCGGGTTCACACACCCGCTTACATCGAAGCTGTGAAAGCGCTTAGCGCTTCCGTGCCGGAGGACCGATGGGTCAAAGAAGCGGCACGCTTCGGACTCGATACCGATGATACGCCATTTTTCCCGGGCATGCATGACGTCACGGCCAAAATTGTTGGCGGTTCCATTACCGCAGCTGAGCTGGTTATGTCCGGCCAAGCCCCGCACGCGTTGCATCTGGGCGGCGGGCTGCATCACGCGCTGCAGAGCAAGGGCGCGGGCTTCTGCGTCTACAACGACGCTTCAGCGGCGATTGCGCACGCCAAAGAGACGTACGGCGCGAAGGTGCTGTACGTCGACACGGACGTGCATCATGGGGATGGCGTACAGTGGAGCTTCTACGCCGATCCCCAGGTATGCACGTTGTCCATTCATGAGACGGGGAAATTCCTGTTCCCCGGCACGGGAGCCGTGAACGAGCGCGGAGAAGGCGACGCGTTCGGAACAAGCATTAACGTCCCGGTGGAACCTTACACCGAGGATGAATCGTGGCTGGAATGCTTCGGCGAGGTGCTGACCATGACGATCGCCCGCTTCCAGCCGGACGTCATTATCTCGCAGCATGGATGCGATGCCCATGCTTTCGACCCGCTCGCGCATGTGCACTGCTCCATGCACGTGTACAAGGCTATGCCCGAGCTGATCCACTCCCTTGCGCACCAATGGTGCGAAGGGCGGTGGGTTGCGCTCGGGGGCGGCGGGTACGACATCTGGCGCGTCGTACCACGGGCTTGGAGCCTGCTCTGGCTCGTGATGAGCGAGCAGGCGGTTATCCCCCAGCTGGCGGCGCAGCCGCAGCTGAGGCTTCCTCAGGCGTGGCTGGACGCCTGGCAGAGCAAGAGCCCGGTCCAGCTCGTGGATACGTGGCTGGACCCTGTGGATGCTTGGGCACCGATTCCGAGGCGCCAGGTCATTACAGAAAAGAACCGGCAAACGAAGGATCTCTCGATGATGTATTTGAAGTAAAGATACAAAAAGAGTTAAGCATGTTGTGCATGCCTAACTCTTTTTTCATGTTCCCATTTACAGCTGCTTCACAATTTCCTCAACCATTTTATAAGAATTCTCGGATGCTTGAACCGTGAATTCCGCAAAGTTCACATGAGCGGAACCATCTGCTTTATCAGACATCGAGCGAAGCACGACATACGGAATACCATTCATGGAGCATACCTGTGCAACTGATGCTCCTTCCATTTCCACACATACGCCGCCAAGTTCCGTATTAAGGCCAGCTACTACTTCACGGCTCGCAATGAACTGGTCGCCGGAGAGCACTCTCCCCTTTTTTACTTTACCTGCAAAAAGTTTCTCGCCTGAAGCAACGGCCAAATCCACCAGCTTGCTATCCGCTTCAAAAACAGATTTCGCTTCATAAGGAATGATGCCTCGAGCGAAACCAAGTGGTGTAACATCCATGTCGTGCTGCATGCACTCACTGGAAACAACAAGATCACCGATGTTCAGTTCCGGATCCAATGCACCCGCAACACCTGTGAAAATTACGGCTTCAACACCAAATTTATCGATTAGAATTTGAGTGGTTACAGCAGCGTTAACCTTGCCTACGCCAGTGCGGCATACGACCACTTCCTTGCCGAAGTACGTCCCTTCTCTGAAGGTAATTCCCGCTTTCACGGTTTCACGCACATCCGACATATGCGCAACAAGCAGTTCAATTTCTTCATTCATCGCACCGATTAGTGCAAGTTTATTCCATGTCATTTCATCGATCCTCATTTCAATTATGTATAAAGGAGAAAACCTCTAAGCGGCGTCATCCTCGAAAGGAAGAGCTCGCTTAGAGGCTTAAGTTCACTAGGATTGTGTAACAGAGTTACGGTAGATCACTTCATGTGGCAAAATGACCTGCATATTATCCGTTGATTCCTTATTCATCAACTTCGTCAGAAGACGCATGGATACCGCTCCGATATCATACATCGGTTGAGCGACTGTCGTAAGCGTCGGTCTTACCATGGAAGCCATGCGGATGTTATCCACACTGATTACGGCGATATCTTGCGGTACTTTGAGTCCGCTATCTTGAATCGTGTGAATGGCGCCAATCGCCATCTCGTCTGTTGCCGAGAAAATGGCAGTTGGACGCGGGGAAAGCTCCAAGAAATATTTGACAGCGTCGACGCTGGATTCATATCGATAGTTCCCGATTCGAACATACTCGTCGCGCAGCTCTATTCCTGCTGCATCGAGTGCTTTCTTGTACCCTTGATAACGGGCGAATCCATTCGCTGGATCTTGCAAAGTTCCGGAAATCATCGCAATGTCGCGGTGTCCCGCTGCGATTAACACATTAACGGCATCGAACGCAGCTTTCTCGTGGTCAATATCGACGGAAGGCATCGTTTGCGCCTCATCCTTCGTTCCACATAAGACAACAGGAACGGAAGACGTGCGGAAAGCTTGAATGTGATCTTCTGTCACGACGCCACCCATGAAGAGCAAGCCATCGACTTGTTTTTCCAATAGTGTGTTGATGACGCGAATTTCTTTTTCTTTCTTCTTGTCGGCATTACACAAAATAATATTGTAGTGATACATATTCGCAATATCTTCAATTCCGCGCGCTACTTCTGCGAAAATTGAGTTTGAAATATCGGGAATGACGACACCAACGGTTGTCGTTTTCTTGCTTGCCAAACCTCTTGCCACCGCATTAGGGCGGTAACCGAGACGTTCAATTGCTTCAAAAACTTTCTTACGTGTTTGCGGCTTTACGTTCGGATTGTTGTTTACAACCCGGGAAACGGTTGCCATGGATACGCCTGCTTCTCTTGCTACATCATAAATGGTTACGGTCACGGTTACTCTCTCCATTTTCAAAAGTATTCTGCGAGCCTAGTATATTACCGTTATGATACGACAAATTAATCCATCTTGCAATGAAAAATGAAAATACTTTGAAAATAATTTCATTTTGTTTTCAAAAGGTACACAAATATGTACAAAAGCCAATCCATAAGGGATTGGCCACATGTTGCTTATGTCGAAATTGCGCTCTGTGTGATTTGAGATAAGCGTTTGCGAATTTCTTCGGTCCACGGCTCGTCACCAAGCGATTGTGCCAGCAGTAAGATGTCCAGAAGCTCATTTATACGTTCTTCAACAATCTTTTCCATGGAATCATTCATATGTTCTTTCTCAGTTACCTTAAGCAGTAAGAAAGCTACTTCCGATAGCTCATGAAAAAACAGCTGCTGCTTCTCAGGCTTACTCCCCAGCTTGCCGATTAAACCGGTAAGCTCGGGTTTAACATGAGGAACAACTTCACTGCGTCCACAAGCCTCACATGAATAAATAGGTACATTTTCAATATCGACTTTACTTTGATAAATAACCGTACGCAGACGAAGGTTCATCGTGCGTCCGCACTTACAAAACTTTTGCATTCTAACACTCCTTCACTGGCTGGCGGCATGAACATGAATTTCTTGTAATAAAGATATTCTACGATTCTATACGATTTCCTGCCGAAAAGAGAGTAGTAGTTTTTGCCACGAATGGAAGCGTCCTGTTACTTTTCCTGATGTTTATGGAATTGCACCAGCTCGTCCACGAAACGCTTGGAAAATGCCGGTAGATCTGGCGGGCGGCGCCCTGAGATGATATTGCGGTCGACCACGACTTCTTCATCAACCCAAGTAGCCCCGGCATTTTCGAGGTCATCGCGAATGCCTGGCGTGGAGGTCATAGTATAGCCATTTACGATTTTCGCTGAAATAAGCACCCAGCCGGCATGGCAGATTTGAGCGATTGGCTTCACCGCGGCATGAAACTCCTGTGTAAGGCGAAGCACATCCGGATAACGGCGTAATTTATCAGGAGCCCAGCCTCCTGGCACATAAAGACCGATATAATCCGATGACTGCACTTCATCAAAGGCAAAATCCGTTGTGATTGGGACGCCATATTTGCCATGATAAATCGTTTTCGCTTTTGGCCCGACGATATCTACGACAACACCCGCCTCACGCAAACGTAAAACGGGGTACCACATCTCCAAATCTTCAAACTCTTCATCAACGAATGCCAATACTTTCGTACCCTTCAATTCCATACTAAGTACCTCCCACAATGGATTCTGTCTGTTCGGTTTGTGCTAACAGCTCTATGATTTCATCGCTAGTTTTGCAAACTAAAATTTCACTGACTAACTGCTTGCATTTCTTAGCATCACTGCTTAATAAACGGTGTTTGACTTGCAAAATAGTTTGCACAGATATGCTCAGTTCTTCAATGCCGAGTCCTAACCAAATAGGAAGCGCGCGGACGTCTCCCGCCATTTCTCCGCAGACGCCAACAGGAATGCCAACACTTTTGCCAGCATCAATCACATGTTTAAGAAGTCTGATAACAGCCGGATGATAAGGATTATATAAGTGCGCAATATTTTCGTTCATCCTGTCTACAGCAAGCACATATTGAACAAGATCGTTAGTGCCGATACTCATAAAATTTACTTCACTGGCAAGGACGTCTGCAATAAGAGCAGCTGCAGGTACTTCAATGGTTAATCCTACTTCAATTTGGGCATTGTAAGGAATCCCTTGGGCACTGAGTTCGGCTTTCGCCTTCTCTAGAAGGGCTTTGGCTTGACGCACTTCACCCAGCGAAGTGACCATTGGATACATGATTTTCACGTTCCCATAATGACTTGCTCGAAGAATTGCTTTTAACTGTGTCATAAAAAGATCTTTGCGATCCAGTGAGATCCGAATGGCCCTATATCCAAGGAACGGATTATCTTCTTTGGCAAGCGGCATGTAATCCAACTTTTTGTCTCCGCCAATATCCAAGGTTCGGATGACAATAGGACGACCTTTTAATTGTTTGGCAGCGTGACGATAGACTTCGAACTGTTCATCCTCGCCAGGCAATGAATCGCGGTCCATATATAGATACTCCGTCCGGAACAAACCGACCCCAGAAGCGCCGTTACGTAGAACTTGATCGATCTCCATAACTGAGTTGATGTTGGCATGCAGATTCACATAGCTATTGTCCACAGTGACAGGCGCAACATCTGCGATTTCCTGCAAACTCTCTTTGAATTCCAGCCAATTCTTTTTGCGAGCTTGGTAGCGCTCAATCGTGATTTTATCCGGATTGATATACAAGGTGCCCTCTTGGCCGTCAATAATCAAGAAATCACCGTTTTGAATCGGACGCAGAAGCTTCCCTTCCAGGCCTAAAACATAAGGAACCGACATGGCTCTGGCCATGATCGATACATGCGAATGCGTGCCTCCCAGAATGGTTAGAAGCCCTAGCACTTTAGTCGGATCCAGATGAGCCAATTGCGAAGGTGTAAGCTCTTTGGCGACCAAAATATACGGATGATCGATAGGCGGAACGGTTGAACTGGTATCCCCGAGCAAATGCTTCAGAAGCCGGTTGCCCACATCTTTAATATCCAGCGCGCGTTCCTTCATATACTCATCGTCGATCATATTGAACATACCGACGAATTTATCGATCACTTCTTTCACCGCAACTTCCGCGGCTTTGTACTGAAGCTCAATGATCCCCTGAATTTCATTCATAAAAATGGGATCTTCCAAAATCGCCAAGTGAGCATCAAAAATATACGCCTGATCTTGCCCCACAACTTCCTTAATTTCCTGCTTGATTAACTCTAATTCATCTTTAGAAGAGCGGATGCCGTCATACAACCGCTCAAATTCATAAGCCAAGTCTGTCACATCGATCATTTTCTCAGGAAAATCCCACTCCCACGTAGGAATGACAAAAGCCTGACCCATTGCTATGCCTGAAGACGCGCCTATCCCTCTGATCATCCGTTCATCCCCCCCGTAGATTTAGTAGGCTTTAAGACGACGGACATCACAGAACCTTGGCCTTTTTTAACAGATTTGAACGGAGCAAAGCTCCAAGACTTAACAAGATCCGGATTTGTAATAATCATCGGTGTCGCCAAAGATGAAGCAAACTTTTTAACTTTATTATAATTAAATTTAACTAACAGCTGGCCCGCTTCTACACGATCGCCTTCTTTTACCACGGCATTAAAGCATTTGCCCGGCAAACTTGATGTATCGATACCAATGTGCAGCAGGACCTCTAGTCCTTCATCCGTCAAAATGCCCAGGGCATGCATGGTCGGATAAATATGCATAATGGTACCTGCAACAGGCGAGACCAGCTCTCCTTTTTCAGGAATAAACGCAACCCCGTTGCCCACCAATCGCGAGGCAAAAATGCGGTCGGGCACTTCCTCAATAGGAATCATGCGCCCTTGCATCGGCGAAGTAAACAGCACCACATGAATATCTTTGCGCAGTACTTTCATAATCTCTTCACGAATTAGCTCTGAGAATGTCCCGAACACGACCTGAACATTGCCTCCTCCAAGACGGATGACGCCTGCAGCTCCTAAATGTCGTAATGCCGTGATGTCAATCAATCGATCATTAACAAGCGTAAGGCGCAATCTGGTAATGCAGGCTTCAATCTTCTTAATATTGTCTTTCCCACCCAAGGCTTGCAAAATTAAAGGTGAGCGATACGGAATATCGCCAGCCCATTCTTCGAGTGAAGAACCTTCTTCCCTGCCTGGCGTCGGTATCTGGAACCGTCTGATCGCCCAGCGAAACATGAAGTAATACACCAGTCCATACACGATTCCAATCGGGATTAGCAGCAGACCGTTATGCGATAAATGCAAATTAATAACGTAGTCTATAGCACCTGCCGAGTAGGAAAAACCATGTTGAATATGCAGCTCATAGGCCAACCACATGGCTACACCTGATAAAATAGCGTGAATAATGAACAAATAAGGTGCAACAAACAGGAAAGCAAACTCAATCGGCTCCGTGACACCTGTCAAAAAAGAGGCTAACGCCGCTGTCAGAAATGTCGCCTTGATCTTCGGCTTCAAATCCTCACGCGCTTCCCCGATGATGGCAAATGCAATGGCAGGAAGCGCAAACATCATGATAGGATATAGACCGGCCATGTACATCCCAGCCGTAGGATCACCGGCGAAAAAACGTGGTAAATCCCCGTAAGCCATCTGCCCTGATGGTGTTTTGTAAGCTCCCACTTGAAACCAAAAAAAGTTATTCAAAATATGGTGCAGACCTGACGGCACTAACAATCGATGCGCAATACCGTAAACAAATGCACCAAACCCGCCAAGGCCGAGTAGCCAATTCGAAAGCTTACCCATTACATCTTCCAAAAACGGTCCTATCACAATCATGATATAGGACACAATGAGCGTGCACATCCCCATGATGAGCGGCACCATGCGGGGGCCACCGAAAAATTGTATGTATTCAGGCAGCTTGATCTCTTTGCAGCGATGATAAATAATGGCTGCAAGCAAACCGATTAAGATCCCGCCCGGTACACCCAATTGAAAATGGGACCCAAGTGAATGTTCGATGAGCCTCGTAAACATAAAATAGCCCAGCATGGCAGACAGTCCGGCGATTCCGGCACTTTCCGTAAGACCGAGCGCCACGCCAACAGCGAATATGATGGGTATATAGTCAAAGACCGTATTCCCTGCTAACAGCAGCATATCCCCAAAGCCGGATGCGTGAATCCCATCCCAAGGTAGATTCCCCAGACTAAGCAGCACAGCAGCAATAGGAAGCGCAATGGTGGGCAGCATTAATGAGCGGCCAAGCTGTTGTAAGTTCCCCATCCAATTCAAACGTATGCTACCTCCTAAAAGTTTTGCTATAACAAAACCAACATCGTAAGCCAAAGCCTAGTGTTCTTGAAAAAACTTACATGGTAAGCATAAGCCTCTCTTATCAAATCGTATAGCTTGTTTGCCAGTTTGTCAAAACAAAATAAGCAGGTCGAGGATCGACCCGCTTATACATGTTGGAAAGCATACGGTAATTAGTACGAAGAGTTATTTCCGTATTGCTGCCCCATGCTCGTACTGCTGATACTTTGGATATACGGTTGTGTGTTTTGCTGTTGGTAGCTTTGATATCCTGCTTGTCCTTGCGGCCCTTGTTGCCCTTGTTGTTGATATCCTTGTTGCGTACTTTGTTGAAAGGCATAGCTTGGTTGGTAGGAGTAGGATTGCGCAGAAGGATTAGATGAGTCACTACGCAAATAAACATCGTGACCTGGCTGGTTTCCGCGGTAATTAGCCGTATGGTAAGCATTAGGCGAAACATATGTTTGCGCAGTTGGCTGTTGATTCATTTGTGAGGAGCTCGTGTAGTGGCTCGTAATCGATGGCTGGCTGTAGGAATAGGTAGCCGGTTGAGTTTGATTAGAAGTAATGGTATTGCTTTGGTTATTCATCCCGTTGTAGGTAGAATATGCGCTTTGGAAGCTTGATGGTTGGTAATGCGATGACACGGAAGAATCGCTGCGCGAATAATTGTCATTGCCCGTCTGGTTCCCCCGGTAATTCGCCATATGAAAAGACTCCGTAGCAGCATAGCCTTGATTATAGCCCTGATTCTGATTGCTGCCTTGATTATAGCCTTGACTAAAGCTTTGATTAGTGCTGCTTGATACCGGTTGCGTGTAAAAGGACTGGACATAACCTACAGGTTGATACTGCTTTTGGTAACCTTGATATTGGGAGGTGTTGCTCTGATAACCTTGCGACGCTTGGTTATTGTGGGACGCTTGCATACCTTGGGAAGAGTTTCCGAACGATGAGGTACCGTTGTTGTTGAAGTTGTTGTACATGTGTGTAAATCCTCCTACATACTTCTATTTTTTGGGCACCTTTTGGGAGCCTCTTTTATTCTCTCCGCTACTCCGTTTTTTATTTATTTTATTTTAATATCCATGCAAAGTGGTTCAAATGAGAAAACATACTTTCTATACATGTAAGTTGACTAATAGGAAATAAATATGCCATAATTTCTTAGTACCCCATACACTTTACAAGGAGGAATACGGACTTGGCCTATGATATTATTATTATTGGAGCAGGACCTGCTGGAGCAAGTGCAGCCTTATTCTCAGCCAAAGCTGGCAAATCAACGCTCGTTATCGACAATGATCAAAGCGTGACAAAACGTGCGTGGATTGAAAATCATTATGGTGTAGATGGCATTACCGGTCCTGATTTAGTAGAAATCGGGAAAAAACAAGCCGCTAAATTCGGTGCTGAATTCGTGCAAGGCAAAGCTACGCAGTTGAATCAGGCTGGCGACGGCTTTCAAGTAACGACAGAAAATGGTACATATGAAGGTAAGTATGTCATTCTTGCCACAGGTTTATCCGTTGACCTCGCAGAAGCTTCCGGCATTCAGACGAAACCAGGTACTGAGCCTCGTATCAAAACGGTTGTCGATGCGGATGCACAAGGTAACACCAGCCTCAAAGGTGTATGGGCAGCAGGCACAATCGCCGGTGTTTCCATGCACACCATTGTCACTTCCGGGGATGGCGCCAAAGTGGCCATTAACGTGATCAGTGAGTTGAATGGCGCACGTTATGTCGATCACGATGTATTAAAAGCTTAGGCTTTATCGTAAATAAAACCGCTTCTCTCTCACCATAAGGGTCTGAGAAAAGCGGTTTTTTGAGTTATCCCTTAGTTGTTCCGCGGATTGAGAATTGCGTCCTCAACTTTAATGCAGCGGTCCATAATGACTTCTAAGCCACCCTCAATTGCGATGCGGGCTGCTTCTTCATTCACGATTTCAAGCTGAAGCCAGAACACTTTGGCTTTGATTTTGACAGCTTCCTCCGCAACGGGGACGACTTGATCTGCCCGGCGGAAAACATTGACGATATCAACTGGCTCCGAAATGTCGGATAACGAAGCATAACACTTTTCACCCAAAATTTCCGTTGCATTCGGATTTACGGGAATAATCCGGTATCCTCTGCTCTGCATGGCTGCAGCTACCATATAAGATGTGCGATCAGGCTTGTCGGATAGACCTACGACGGCAATATTGCCTGCATTCGCAAGAATTTCCTTAATGTGCTCTCTGGACGGATTTTCAAAAGTCATGCGTAGTACCTCCTATTTTTTCAAGTAAGTGAGGCCTTGCTTCCCCATAGCGGTCCAACTTTCAATAAACTGAGCTTTGTTTACTTGCAGCTGTTTTTTACCGCTTAGCGGGTCATTCAAGTATACATTATTCTCATCGAATCCGACCAATAATACAGCGTGCTCCGCATAAGTTGTTTGAATCGGGCCAAGCGGCGTGTCCCATGTCACCCATTTGTATGGCAAATTATAATCAATTGTCGTCCATGTAATGACCGGATAACCATTTGCCACTTGCTGTTCAAATAGCTCAAAGGACTCACCCGTAATATCGATCGCTTCGGGAATGTAGGACTTTAGCTGTGGAAAAAGACCGGCATGGTAAATGCCGAAGCCCCTTTGCTTTCGTGTAACATCACCTACAAAGCCTATGTTCGGATTTCCCCAATAAGCAGGTGAACCATCCGCATTTAGCTTGATAGGTGTATTATCTTTGGGCATTTCGGCCGCAAGTTCCATCTTACCTTTGGTAATTCCATAATAATGCAGAAGCATCGTTAAACTCGTTATTTCACAACCTGCAGGCAGTTCAGGCAGTTGAGAAAAAACAGGCGCATCAATCATTGCTGATTTTTTTGTCTGGATTGTCGGTTGTGGCGAAGAAACCTCCGCTGCTTGAACTGGCTCGCCCGGCTTAACTGTGGCCACTACAGGATTGGCCGCAAATAATGCCGGCTCTTTCCCGGTAGCTTTGGCATATAGCAGTACAGCAAAAACACTGCTGGCAAACACAAGTCCTGCAACGAGGAAAAATCCAAACGTCACCTTTAACCCCTGCCAAATAATCCTCATGCTGACTCACCCGATCCTTGTTTTTGGAATGAAGTTACTCCTTCACAAGTTCAACCTGAGCACCGATAGAACGCAAATGATCAAAATATTGCGGATACGATTTGGCCACGTGATGAGCATCACGAATAGTCAAACCCTTCTCGGAACGAAGACCAACGACAGTTAAAGCCATAATGACGCGATGATCGAAGTGAGCGTTGATCTCGACACCGCCAGTAACTCCTTCCGGCTTGCCGTGGACGATAATTTCACTTTGACGTTCTTCCACATCAGCGCCTGCTTTGCGCAGCTCGTTCAAGTAATCGGTGATTCGGTCGCACTCTTTGTAACGCAAGTTTTCAACATTGTAGAAACGAGATGTACCTTCTGCAAAAACAGCAGCCGCAACCATAGCTAGAACAGCATCTGTAAAGTGATCTCCATCAAACTCCCCAGCGATCAGCTTTTGGTTGCCGCGAACATGTACAACTCCGTTGTCATGCGTTAAATTAACACCCATTGCACGTAAAACATCGACACAAGCTTTCTCGCCTTGCTTGCTGTTTTCTTCCAAACGAAGAACTCGTAGGTCCGAGTTCGTCACTGCCGCTGCTGCCAGAATGGCCGCAGAACCTGGATAATCGCCTTGAATTACATACTCTTTGGCTTGGTACGATTGTCTGCCCGGAATCCGGTAGTGCATCAAATCTTCGCTCGCATGAACGACAATGCCTGCTTGCTCAAGCACTTCGAGCGTTTGGCCCACAATAATTTTGGATTTCAAATCATGAAGCACTTCAATCTCGCTATCTTCTTCAAGCAGAGGTGTCATGAATAAGAGAGAGCTAAGGAACTGCGAGCTAACGTTTCCGGAAACCGTAAGTTTACCGCCGCGGGGTTTGCCCCCTTTAATTGTTATCGGCAAACGTCCGTTAGAATGTTGTACTTCCACGCCCATTTGCTGCAAAGTTTCGATTAAATCGTCATGAGGACGCTTACCCAGGGATTCAGGATACGTGTTAACGAACGTCACGTCCGGGCAAAATGCTGCTGTAGACATTAAGAACCGCAGAACAGCACCGGCATTTCCTACGTTTAACTCAGACACATGTTTAGGGTTCTTACCGAAACCTGTAATGACAATCTTCTCATCATCTTCTTCAATGACAGCGCCTAAATCTTGTACACAACGCCTCATCGCATCACTGTCTTCACTATGTGCTGGGTAATAGATCGTGCTTGTCCCATTCGCTAGTGCTCCGATTAGCAAATAACGAGTTGTGTAGTTTTTGGAGGAAAGCGCGTTAATTTCTCCTTGTAGATTTGCAGTAGGTTTCACAATGGCCTTCATGTGGTTAATATCTCCTTCGCATGTGTTTATATGTAATATCCGATGAATGTTAATAGAATTCCACCGGTATAACTGTAGTGAAAGCTCTCATAAAACCGTTGCCAATCAATAGTTTACAATTGTCAACCCCATGGCATATTATCAGAATTCCCAGTAAAAAACAGCCCAAAAGATTTATTGTCAGTGTACCATACGGAATAGAACTTGGGAACCTTCTCCACATGTATGTGGTGCTGCACGAGGTTTGACATCTTGCCTTAATGTTTCTATCATTACTTGTGATGGGGCTTTTACCCCACATTTTAAAACAAGGAGGTCCTACGATGGATACGATTTTACCATCCGCCGTCAGAGATAGATTAAACCGTGGCGAAAAGTTGGCAATCATCGACGTTCGAGAAGACGAAGAAGTGGCTGAAGGCATGATTGCAGGTGCCATCCATATTCCGCTAGGCCAATTGCCGGAGCGACTAAGCGAGATCCCGCAGGCGGACGAAGTGATTCTTGTTTGCCGCAGCGGCAATCGCAGCGGGCGAGCGCTTGGCTTTTTGGAAGCGCAAGGCTATAAAGGCCTTAAAAACATGACAGGCGGTATGTTGGAGTGGGAGGACTAAGCTTAAAGCTTGTCCCTCTTCTCTTAAAGATTCGCTTGCTGAATAATCAAATCAACGATTTGATCTGTCGTTAGTTCCGTCGTGTCGATCACGGTATGTGCGAAATCATAAGCAAACTTTCTCTGCTCAAGCAGTGTATGAACACGTTCTTCCAAGTTCCCCTGCAATAGCGGACGATTTATATCCGCGCTCACGCGATGAATAATTGTCTCTGGTGAAGCTTTCAGCGCCACGACAAAGCCATTACGAAGCATACACGCTCTATTCTCCTCTGCTAACACAGCGCCCCCGCCTGTTGCCACAATTTGCCCTCTTTGAGCTAATAAACTTTCTAGAGTCTTGCTCTCTAATGAGCGAAAATGCGCTTCCCCATATTGACGAAACAAATCTGCAATACTCGTCTGGAGCTCGTCTTCAAGTACAGCATCCGAGTCTTGAAATTTCCATCCCAGACGCTCAGCGAGCTTCTTCCCGACGGTTGATTTGCCTGTCCCCATGAAACCTACAAGTACAAGATTGCTTGTTGTCACGTTAATCCCCTTTTCTCATATGCTGTTCATACAAACTTTCCCAACATCATACCATAGCCGCATAGTCATGAATACAATCCATTTGAAAAACATATAGTAGTGTGAATAAATTCCAACACAAACAGTTAAGATTTTAAGAGAAACCTAATGCCGACAAGGAGAGATGAAGTTTTGAACCCAATTGTTGCCTATTCCAACCACACGCAAGGCAAACTGGAGCAAATCTTACACCCGAGCTATGTTTTGTGCAAAGAGGATGTTGTTTGGATTTTGGAGTTTATTAAGAAAAAAGTGGCTGAAGAAGACCCGCGTATGCAAGGTCTTGCTCAACCACGATTGTTAAAAAATTTCCGTTATTTTGCCGAAGTCTCCTTGATGCTCATTCACAGACGGAACGGCTTCGATCAAGAAGCCGATCGTTTGAAAATGTGGCTGCGCGAAGCGGCTTACGGTTTACAGGGAGAGGCATAGCGCCCCTGCCCTCTTAGTTTTCCATCCAGTTGAAGTGGAAGGAACCTTCTTTGTCCACACGTTGGAACGTGTGAGCGCCGAAGTAGTCACGCTGCGCTTGCAGCAGGTTAGCCGGCAGTCTTTCTGTACGGTAGCTGTCGTAGTAAGCAAGTGCCGATGCGAAAGAAGGAACCGCGATACCGCGAGTTACAGCTTCTGCAACAACTTGTCTCCACGATTGTTGATAGTTCTCAACCACATCTGTGAAGTAAGAATCAAGCAGCAGGTTCTTCAGTTCCGGATTGCGATCGTACGCATCCTTGATATTTTGAAGGAATCTAGCGCGAATAATGCAGCCGCCGCGGAAAATCATCGCGATGTTGCCGTATTTCAGATCCCATTTGTATTCATCGGAAGCCGCTCTCATTTGAGCAAAGCCTTGCGCATAAGAGCAAATTTTACTTGCATACAGCGCTTGACGCACAGCTTCAATAAATGCTTTACGGTCACCTGTGAAGGCTGGAGCATCAGGTCCTTTGAGCACTTTGCTAGCCGCTACGCGTTCTTCCTTCATCGCAGAGATGAAACGGGAGAATACGGATTCCGTAATGATGGAAAGCGGTACGCCAAGGTCCAGAGCACTCTGACTGGTCCATTTTCCTGTTCCTTTTTGACCAGCGGAATCGAGGATAACGTCAACCATTGGTTTGCCGGTTTCAGGGTCGTATTTCGTGAAGATATCACGTGTAATTTCGATCAGGTAGCTGTCAAGCTCGCCGTTGTTCCACTCTGTGAAGATCTCATGAAGTTCTTCTGTGCTTACATTCAGAACATCTTTCAAGAGTTGGTAAGCTTCGCAGATCAACTGCATGTCGCCATACTCGATCCCGTTGTGCACCATTTTTACATAGTGACCGGCACCGTCTGGTCCGATATACGTACAGCAAGCGTCTTCGCCAACTTTAGCAGAGATGGCTGTAAGAATAGGCTCAACCAATTTATACGCGGATTCTTGACCGCCTGGCATAATCGATGGGCCTTTAAGCGCGCCTTCTTCGCCGCCGGAAACACCAGTACCAACAAAACGAATACCATGTGCTTCAAGTTCTTTGTTACGGCGTTGCGTATCTGGGAAGAACGCGTTGCCTCCGTCGATCAGGATATCACCTTTTTCAAGGTGCGGCAGCAATTGGTTGATCGTATCGTCAGTTGGACCGCCTGCTTTGACCATGATCAAAATTTTGCGCGGAACTTCCAAAGATTGCACGAATTCTTCTACAGTGTATGTACCAACTAGTTGTTTGCCAGCTGCTTCTTCAAGAAGCTCTTTTGTTTTTTCGGCAGAACGGTTAAATACGGATACAGTGAAACCTCTGCTCTCGATGTTTAACGCTAAGTTTTTCCCCATTACCGCTAATCCAACTACACCAATTTGTTGTTTAGACACGTCTCTCATACACCCTTCCGATATATAAATATTTAAATCGTCATCGCGCCAAAACCGCCATCCACTCTTAAAACAGAGCCTGTAACAAAGCTCGAAGCTTGTTCAGAAGCAAGGAACACAGCAGCACCCTGTAGCTCAGATGCCTCACCGAATCGGTTCATTGGCGTATGACGCATAATGGACTCGATACGCTCAGGCGACAAAATCTTACGATTCTGCTCAGCTGGGAAAAAACCAGGAATGATCGCATTCACACGCACACGGCTCGGAGCGAATTCACGTGCCATGTTCTGCGTGATATTATTAACAGCTGCTTTAGAAGCGGAGTAAGTGAATACACGTGATAGAGGCGGATCAGACGATACAGACGAAATATTGATAATGCTTCCGCCTTCGCCACGATCAATCATATATTTCCCAAACACCTGGCAAGCTAGCACGACGCTTTTCAAATTTACCTCCATAATAGAATCCCATTCTTCCATGGAAATGTCAAAGAAAGGCGTAGCACTATTTTTCCCTGGACAGTTCATTAAAATGTCTGCACGGCCAGACCAAGCGATTACTTCCTTGAGCACAAGCTCCAAATCTTCACGTTTCGTTGCATCCGCTTGGAAAGTTTGGGCTTCGCCGCCAATCGCTTCGATCTCCTGGCGAACTTGATCGCTTTTCTCTTGGTTGCGTCCAACAATCGCTACTTTCGCGCCATGACCGGCTAATGCAATCGCCATGGAACCTCCAAGTGTACTGTTACCGCCGATAATTACTGCTGTTTTCCCTGTAAGATCGAATAAATTCATTTGTCTTCATCCCCTCTAGCATTTTGCTTGCTTAAGCTATTTATGATTGAGGGCTCCGAAGGTGCTGTCCTTGAAAGGCGGTTATCGCGTCGAATTGATCTTTTAACTGATGATATACGCTTGTATAAATAGATGTCAATTGTTGATATACGCGATAATTGCTTTCATTCACCTCATGAGCCGTTCCAACCTGAATCCAATTGTGTGCATGAGCCAAATCATCAATCTCGCCCATCGCCAGTAAACCAAGCAGCGCTGCCCCGATACCAGAGCTTTCGATGGAATCCGGCACCGTAACGGACGTACCCAACATGTCCGTCATCATCTGACGCCAAAATTCGGATCTGGCGAAACCGCCTGAAGCTCGAATGACTGCCGCTGGCCCCATAATCCGCTCAAGCGACGTTGCGACAGCTTGAATGGAAAACATGACGCCTTCCAGAGCCGCGCGAATCATATGCTTCTTCTCATGGCTTAGAGAAAGCCCGAAATATACTCCGCGAGCATTCGCATTCCAGTACGGAGCGCGTTCTCCTGAAAGCAGCGGCAGGAACAACAGCCCGTCAGAGCCCGCTTTCACTTGAGAGGCCAACTCCGTCAAATAATCATACGGATCGATCCCTTGCCGGCGAGCCTCCTCGGCCTCCGCGGTAGCGATCTGATCTCGTACCCAGCGGAAAACAATACCGCCATTGTTGATAGGTCCGCCAACGACCCAGAACTTCTCTGTTAGCGCATAGCAGAACAGTTTGCCTTCCGGGTCCGTTTGCGGCTTGGTCACTACGCTGCGCACCGCGCCGCTGGTTCCTATGGTGACAGCGACAACGCCCGGCTCAAAAGCGCCAACACCTAGGTTGGCCAACACGCCGTCGGAAGCTCCGACAATAAACGGCGTATCCTGGGACAATCCCATCGCAGAAGCATATTCAGCACTAAGGCCCTCTACACGATACGTTGTAGGAACTAGCTCGGAGAGCTGGTCTGGCGTAACGCCAGCTTGTCCCAGGGCTTCTACGTCCCAATCCAAGTTCTCTAGATTGAATAAGCCTGTTGCGCTGGCAAGAGAATGATCAATCACATAACGGCCAAAAAGTTTCGCAAAGACATATTCTTTGATACCAATGAACTTGTATGTCTCTTTCATGAGCCCAGGTTCATTATCTCGGAACCACATCAGCTTGAGCAGTGGAGACATCGGATGGATCGGTGTGCCTGTTCGCGAATAAATCTGCTGCCCCAACCCGCTGCGCTTCAATTCAGCCGCATACATCGCGCTGCGATTGTCCGCCCATGTGATGCAAGCGGTCAGCGGCTTCGTGTTTTGATCAACCGCAATCAGACTATGCATAGCTGAACTGAAGGAGACGCAAAGCACTTGCTCAGGCTTGACGCCCACCTTCCGAACAACTTCGCCGATCCCTTGCACGACAGCATCAAAAATTTGGTCTGGATCTTGCTCAGCGCGATCAGCCGTCGGCGTGAAAAGGGGATATTCAATGGAGTGTGACCCCAGAACTTTCCCTTCGCGTGAAATAACGAGCGTTTTCGTACTTGTCGTACCAATATCAGCCGCTATGATATAGGGCTTGAGGGTACTTAATTGGTCAGTCATTTGCTAATATTCCCCTCTGTGTTGAATGAAAGATCATAAGGCTCAGTTAAAATCTCAATATCGGGATGAACGCGCGCTGCGTCGAGCAAATTCACGGAGATTTCAATTTCGCCAAGGTGAAGCGTATCTTGAATCCGAACGAGCTTACACTTCGTGTAGTCCAGGATGTTGCAAGTTTTTACAGCCGCTTTGATCGCATAGAAATCATTCTCCAGTGTTGTTGCGATCTTCGTTGGGGCACATACCGTGGATGTCAGTCCGTTAGCATACGTGAACTCCAGGTTTGTTTTATCCACTAAGCGTTGAGTCGTAAAATCAGCCGTTCCTACTCCGTTGGCATTGCCTTTCGTTTCTGGCGTCAAATCCAAAACAACCATTTTGGCAACGTCCGGGCCACCGTGGGCATAAGGCGTCGGGTAACGGCCGGTTACGTTCGGATCCATGCCGTCGCCGCTAATATTTTTACCGATATAATCAATGACCAACACGTCAATCTCATCGAACAAAATCTTAGGAAGCCGCGCCTTCGCTTCAATCAACAGCTGCTCTTCGCGCTCTTCAATCTCGGCTGCAGGAAGCACTTCTACACGACAAGTCTCATCATAGGCATTCTCGACGAGGGCTACACCGAACACGATGGGCAGCTTCTGGATCATCAGGTTCGCCATGGCCGGCACATTCTCCGCCATATACTTAAAGCCAAGCTGATGGCAAGCTTCAGCGCCTTTTTGCTTCCCTAGCCCGATCGCGATCATCTTCATGATGCCGCTCTCAATGCGTCCGCGGAACGCCGTATGCGGCTTCACGCGATTAATGACAACGATAGCATCCGCTTCTGAAGCAATGCGATCCACATAAACCGGTAGACCGTTGGGAAGCTCGTCAATTTTCACAACTTCCATAGAGGAACGAATCGGAGCGCCCATTGTCGCTTCCGTGATCCCAAAGTGAAGGAGCACTTCCGTTTGTCCTTCTGCCGTTGCGCCGCCATGGCTGCCCATGCAAGGCACGATGAACGGGAACGCACCTTTGGCTTTAATGGCATCAATTGTCGTTTTGGTAAATCCAGCGATGTTTGCAATCCCTCTGCTTCCTACGGCGACAGCAACTTGCTGACCTGGAAGAATGGTCTCCATAACACCGCTGCTTGCAAGCTTATCCGCAAGCTCCTGCTCTGGATTTTCCAGAATCGTACGATCGAACTTCTGACGAATCTTAACCACTTGCGGGATCGGAATATCATTTAACAGCTCTCTTAATATGCTCATCGATTATTCCCTCTTTCTTTATGTTGACAGCTTCTTTACGGACTCCCGCACGACGAGCTCTGTCTTCAAAAGCACCTGCTCCGTTTCGTGCTGCTTATTTTCAATATTCCCAAGGAGCCGTACAGCGCCTTCTTTACTAATTTGTTCAATCGGTCTGCGAACGGTTGTTAAGGCGGGCGTTACATATGCTGCAAACACCGTATCATCGAATCCAACAACGGAAATGTCCGTCGGCACCTGCATGCCGGCTTCCGATATCGCTTTCATTGCACCAAGCGCCATCTCATCATTGCAGCTAAATACGGCGGTAGGCCGCTCTTCCAAGGCAAGAAATTGCTGCATAGCCTTATGACCGCTTTCGAGATCATACAAGCCGGGAATTCTGTAAATCGGCGGTACGCTAATGCCATAATGCTTCATGGCTCGTTCGAAGCCGTCCTTCCGATTTTGGGCGGATTTAAACCCTTTGCGACCCTCAATCAACGCAATGCGCTTGTGGCCTTGCTCAACCAAGTAGGAGCAGGCCAGGAAAGCGCCCTGCTCTTCGTCAGACAGAATATTCAACACTCCGGCTGTAGAGACTGGCCGATTGAGAACGACGAGCGGGATGCCTTTACTTGCGATATGTTCAATAATGGCCTGATCGTCATCGCTTTGGGAAACTATGATAATTCCGTCAAAGCTCTTGCGGGTAATGGATTGAAAGCTCGAATAGTCATCAATCCCCTTGACAATCAGTTGGTATCGGTCCTGAATGACCGAGTTGACGCCGCGGATGGCTTCATAGAAGAAACCTGCTGAAGTTCCTTTACTCAGTGTGGTAAAGAACAGCCCCAAATTATACGATCGATCGAGAACTAAGCTCTTAGCACTGTAATTGGGCGTATAATCCAGTTGCTCGGCTATGAGGCGAATACGTTCTTTCGTTTCCTCTTGAATAAGCGGACTGTTATTAAGCGCCCTGGAAACCGTCGTATGGGACACACCCGCAAGCTTGGCAATATCCTTAATCGTTACGCTCATTCCTTCACCTCTATCAGAAGCATATCACATTCATGCACACGTTAACAATAGTCTTTTCAATAAAAAAGCTCCCTTTCTTGGGAGCGGTTTACCCCTAGTTTAAGCAAAAATCCAAGTATATACGCTTCTTCTTTTTCCAGAAACCCTAAGAAACACAAAAGAGAGTCCGTATGTATAAATACAGGCTCTCTTTTTATTCAAATCCACTATTCATTCTCACATCTCCAATAAAAGCATTTCTTGACGCATTTCAAGCAATTTGGTTTTACTCTCCATAATCGCTTTGGCATCCCCGGATGCGATCGCATCATGCAAGGTGGCCAGTTCATAATCGAGCTCCATGCGCAAAATAGGGATTCGCTCATCAGTACGCTTGGATCGCAGCGCTTGCATGACTTCTTCTACTGTCACGGCTGGCTCCTTCTGATACAGCACTTTATGTTCGATGCCGCTAATTTCAACCATGCGAATAATTTCCCCGAACATAATATTCTCAATGAGAATTTGCCGATCCTTAAATCTTTTGACTACGGCATGACCGCGTGTGTCTCCAATCAATTTTTCCATCATTTCCGCGAGCTTCTCGTCTTTGAACGAATAATTACCCACGATTTTATACTTTTCACCAATTCGTTCAAACTTCAGCTTAATCAGCTTGCGTCCTGTCCGAATGGAAATGATGAACTGCAGCTCACTTTCGTTCCAATACAGAGAATAACCTTCTTGAATGAGTGCTTTAATGAAGTTCCGGATTAGCCGGCGATCAAATCGTAACTCTAGGTTGCAGTACTCCACTTCATGACTCTTACTCACGGCAATCCCCTCCATAATTGGTGCGTTTGATTTTATTTAAATATTCAGACAACTTATCTTCTTATCCTTATCTTATTATGAATTCTATGTTTTAGCAACTTGGATTATTGACATTTTTTTAAGGAAAAACGTACAAAAAAAGCCGATGCCTGTATGATAGCGGCGCCAGCCTAACAAAAAATGGAAGGCTGGTTTTGCTATGCAAAGGTACTCGATTTAATGCCATCCCCAGAAAAATCCGTCGCGCTCCCAGGCAGCTCTGCCGCCATGAAGTTTCTTAAATATTTTTTTGACTTCTTTGGAAATCGCTTGATTGCCATTTTCGTTGACATAAATAAAGGATTCTCCATAATGGCGAATAATATAGTCAACGGCTTCTTTCTGATGCAAAATCCCTGCGGATTTCAACTGCTCGAGCATCCATTCTGCAACCTCGTTCGCCGTAACGGCCATTCCCTTTCTCCCCTTCATTGCATTCGTTATGTCGAATTGAACCTTGTCCAATAAGATAAATCCATCGTTCCATTGTAACACATTTTCTTTACATTTATCGATTAATAGGTACAGGAGCACAATCATTCCCATACAAATCCATTCGCCCATTCCTTCCTAGGGAGATCACCATATGCTATCCCTGTAAGACAAACGAACAGAATTAATAAACGAAAGGGTGATTTTGAATGGGTTATGCAGGTGTAGGTGGTTACAATTCTGCCGCAGCAATTTTGGTGCTTTTTATTTTGTTAGTTATTATTTCTAGTGCATTCGTTATCTAATCCACTTCAAATACAAAAGGGCTGACTGGCATTTGGCCAGCAGCCCTTTATATATATTCCCGCTAGCGAGCGGATTAACCTAGATTAACCTACCTCTGCATCCTCGGGTCTCAAAATCACCGTGCCGACACCAAGCAGAATCAGAGCAAATAAGGCCAGCACCCCCATGTGCATCCACATCTGGGACAAAGTTTGCCCCGCAGCCATAAGTTGGATGGCTTCAATCACCCATTTCTGGGGAACGAAATCGGCAATTTTCTGCATCCAATCCGGCATTAGCGAAACGGGCCAAAAACAGCCGCCTAACATGCAAGTGGGCGTAACGATCAAAGAGTTGATCATGCCCATATTAGAGGCATTTTTCACCAAGCCTGCAACTGCGCTGGCAATGCCCATACTTGCTAATAAGAAAAATTCCAACATGACAAATTGCGAGTAGAACGGCAGTCCATAATCATATAGGGCCACATAACGTGTTATGATCAAGATCACAAGCACCTGCAAGGTTCCTACAAAAAAGCTGCCGATAAAATTGCCTAGCATAATTTCTACGGAGCGAACCGGAGCCGTGAAGGTTCTTGCCATGGTCCGCATTCTCCGGTCCTCCATAATGACGGAAATCGTGTTATTGATAACCCCCATCATGAACATCAGCATAAAGCCAATGACAAGATGCATATTCGGATTTACATACAAGTTCAGATCCGTGACACTCGCCTTAACTTGGTGCTTTTCTAGCTGGATCAATGTCTTTTCCACGGCGTCCTGAAGCGATTTCTCCTGAAGTCCTTGCTTGAGCAGGGCATCAACAGTTCCTTGATAGCCAGTAAGGATGCTATCCAGGGTTATTTTCAAAGTAACCGTCGCTTCACTTACACTTAATTGATACATATCTACTTGCGGTGCGGAGCCCTTTAACAACGTTTCACTGAATCCTTCCGGGATGACGAACGCGCCACCGACAATTTGCTTCGTCACAACCTCCTTCAAGGCCGCATCAGAAACTTGTTCCTTCAGCTTGTAGTCCGGCAGCCCACTCAATTCTTGCACCAAGTGGGCGCCGAGCGGCCCGTGATCCATATTGATATAAGCGATATCAACCCGATGCTCCTGCTGCTGTCCCATCACACCAATGATTAAGGAAACAACACCCGCAGGAATGAGCAGATACATCAGAAAACCTCTTTTTTGTAAAAGCGTGCGACGAAGCATATTATAGGCGATAAACAAACTATTCATGGTATCCCGCCTTTCGGTAAACAATGAAAGAAACAAACAGTAATCCACCGCTAATGCAGCCCAAGACCAGTAAATGATGAGCTAAAACAGAGGTTTCACTGCCTAACATAATGCGATACATGCTTTGCATCGCCCAGTAATTCAGAGTGAAATTACCAATTTGCCGCAGAAATCCATCCGGTAGAGGTGTAAAGCCTCCGCTTAGAAAAGACATCGTCAGTACAACCATCTGGAAAATCGTTGAGATTCCTTTGGACGATTTCACAATGAGAGTTGTTAATACGGCGAGACTCATAGACGCCACGACAACGAAAAAGCAGATTAGCGCCAACACCCCATACGATTTTCCCCAATCAACATGATAAAACATAACGGTTGTTCCGACGATGACCGCCGCCTGACATATCGCAATAAAGGCATTTCCGAGCACCTTGCCAAGTAAAATCGCAGATTCATGAATCGGCATTGCATTAAGGCGGGAAAGTGTATGTTTATCCTTCTCGCCTTGCAGTGTCATTGCTGTAGACAGGCCGGAGTATAACAAAAACATGACCAGCATAGATGCCGCATAATATTGCATGGCAGAATACTGGGAATTATTCGCTGCAAGATTCCCTAACTTGACATGGCTAGCTGCCGGGGCAGCAACATGCTCAGACGATCCCTGACTCTGCATGGCAGCTGCTGCTTCAGAACCAGTCGCTATCACGATTGCCTGTCTTTGGTTGACGTTATCCAAGAAGGAACGAAGCACCATTTCGGCTGTCAAATTCTGCTCGTAATCGTTACCGAAAATCATTTCCCATTCGGCTTCCTTCCCCGCCATTACAAGAGCACTGAAATCAGCAGGGATGATCAGCGCAAATTCAGAGGCGCCTGATTTAAGTCTTTTGACAGCTTGGTCGCGTGTCTGAACAGTTGAGGTTTGAATCAAATTCCCGAGGTCGGGCGAGTGCAGAAAGCCTTCGATACTCGATTTCAAGGCACCCGTATCTCCCTGCACAACGTCCACTTTCACTGGCTTGATGGTCCGGTCCTCCACTTTGAAAGCTCCTGAAAGCGCTGACCCTAATATGAAGATGAGCAAGAGCGGCATTACAAACTGAATGGCCATGACATAACGCATGCGAAACATTCGCAAAACTTCATATTTTGCAATAATCCATAGCGACATCGTGCTCTCCCCCTAATCCCGTAAAGTTCTGCCGGTCAACGACAGGAATAATGCCTCAAGATCCGGTTCTACCTGCACGAGCGATTGAATTTTGACGTTATGTTTGGATAAAATGAACAAAATGTCTTGCAAATAGGCTTGCGACGAACCGACCAGCAGTTCCAGCGCTTGCTCCTGGGCGTTAACCTGCTTGATTTTGGGATGATCCCGCAGCTCCTTAACCGCATCCTCTGATAAATGTGCTACCTGCAGCACAATCTTGTTATCCTGCGCGACTTTGCCACGAAGCTCCTCTTGTGTGCCGCATGCAATCAGATGTCCGTGATCCATAATGCCGACCCGCGTCGAAATTGCAGCTACTTCTTCCATGTAATGCGATGTGTAAATGATCGTAGAGCCCATACGGTTCAAGGTTTTGACCGACTCCAGAATGTGATTCCGCGATTGGGGATCGATGCCGACGGTCGGCTCATCCATAATAATCAGTTTAGGATGATGCATAATGGCGCAAGCAATATTCAATCTCCTCTTCATTCCCCCTGAAAAAGCGTTCGGCTTATCGTTAGCCCGATCCGATAATCCGACGAATTCAAGAGCTTCTTTCACACGGCTCTGTAAGAGAGGGCCTCTTAAGCCGTAAAGTCTGGCGAAAAACGTAACATTTTCCCTAGCGCTTAAAGTTTCGAAAATGGCAAGTTCCTGCGGAACAAGACCGATAAGTCGTTTAACCTCCAACGGATCCTTGGCAACGGACAGACCGTCTACAAGCATTTCTCCCCCATCTATTTTGAGCAAGCCGCTTAGCATTTTGATCGTCGTGCTTTTTCCGGCTCCATTCGGGCCCAGCAAACCGAAAATTTCACCTTCTTGGATGGATAAATTCAAATGATCAACGGATATTTGATTGCTGTATTTTTTCACAGCATTTTTAATTTGAATAAAACTCATAGGATCCTCTCCCTTTTCTCGACGGCTTGAATTACACTTATTGTACCTCATGGAAATTACATCTACAGGTAGATTAAGTCATTTAACAAGGTGACAAAAGTCATAAGCACGCTATAAAACATGTAGACTCACTTGTCAATTATGCTATAATTTTCCTACACGCTTACAAAGGAAGGGAATCGTTTGTTACCTTTATTGCTTATTACCCGCTACACGCTCATTCTCATTCCAGCGATTGCCTCCATGTATCTCGAAAGCTACGCGTCTAACGGTACGTATGTGTTCTTTATTCTTCTATTCTTCTGGGTCGCTGAGCTGCGAAGAACGATTTTCAAGAGAGCTGTCTGGATGCTTCTGATCGAAATCGCATTCAGCGGATGGCTAAGCTATACGTTTGACGGCTTATTATTCATGATCTTTTACTCCACATTGCTCACTTATCTGCATGCCTTTCATCGTCATCTCCGATTTTCTTTCTTAGGTATTCAATTGATCGCCTTAAATCTGAGTTTACAAGGCCAATCGAGCAATTATTATGTGCTGGCCAATTTCCTCTTTTTTATCCTGGTGCTCCTATTGCTGCATATGAACCGGGTGGAACAAAACAAAGTGGATATCGAACTGCTCTATGATCAGCTGCGGCGGCAGCATTATGAGCTGGATGAGGCACGCATGCAGTTATTGGACTATGCCAGACAGGTTGAAAATATAGCCCAGCTGGATGAACGGAACCGGATTTCCCGGGATATTCACGATGATTTGGGACATCAATTAATTCGTCTCAAAATGATGATGGAAGCCGGCCTGCGGATTTTGCCAACTCAAATGGACAAAGGCATGGAGATGTTAACTTCCGTCAGGGACCAATTGACTGAAAGTATGGAGCTGCTTCGATCAACGGTGCGCAAGCTGAAACCGGATGACGATTCCATGCAGTCGTTCACGCTTAATCGGCTTATTGAAGGATTGACCAAGGACAAAAGTATTGCGATTGAAGTTGATATTCAGGGAATGCCTTATGTCCTGTATCCAAGTCTCGCCTTCATTCTATACCGCAATGCCCAAGAAGCCATCACGAATGCAATTCGCCACGGCGGAGCAACATCCGTTCAAATTCAATTAATCTATGAAACCAAGCAAATCACAATGAGCGTTTCGAATAACGGTCGACTCCCTGCCGCTCAAACCGTGAAAGGTCTTGGAATGACAGGCATGGAAGAGCGCAGCAAGCTCATAGGCGGTCAGCTTTTTGTAGCCATGGACTCCGCTTTTACCGTGACAACGGTCTTGCCCACTTTTCGTTAAACGCACTAATGCAAATGAAGAAAGAAAGGATTGAAACAACGATGATACATGTTCTTATTACTGACGATGATCCGTTTATTCGAGAAAGCTTGCAATTGATTATTGGACTTGACCAAGACATTACGGTTGTCGGTACGTGCAATCATGGCGATGAAGCTTTGGCTTTTATTCAGAGCGGTGTTCAGGTCGATGTAGTCCTTATGGACATTAGAATGCCCATCTGCGATGGCGTGGAAGGCACGTTGAAAATTAAACAAGCATATCCCGCGATTTCCATTCTGATTCTAACAACATTTGACGACGATGAATTTATCGTTCAGGCGCTACGCAATGGGGCTAGCGGTTATTTGCTTAAGAATATTTCTCCGGACCGTATCATTCAAGGAATCAAAACGGTTGAGCAAGGCAATTTGCTTATTCATCCTGACATTGCCAAGAAATTAGCTACCTTCATCAGCCCAGCTCCCGCACCAAGCGCACCTCTGCCTGCCATGCTCCGAGAATACGGGTTAACTGCCAGTGAACAAGCCGTGGTTGAGAAAATATCGGAAGGCTTATCGAACAAAGAAATCGCCCAGGAGCTGTTCCTGAGCGAAGGTACGGTCAAAAATTATATAACTGAAATTCTCAGCAAGCTGAATCTCCGCGATCGCACGCAAATTGCCATCTTCTATTTAAAAAAACAATCCGGAGTCATCAGTTAGTGTAGTTATTTATTTACTTTTACAACCTCGATATTCTCTTTGGAGGAACTCCCCACCACATATTCGGGCTGATTGTTGCTGTTCGTATTATTGCTCTGCGCCAGCCTGAGTGTCGTGCGGAAGTAATGACCGTTCTCGACAAGTAAATAGCTGTATGTATTGAGTTCAGGCAGTGCATCAATAATAATCGGGCTCGACATGTACGGTATCTTATCAATTTCATAATATCGGAAGCTCTCCACATAGTCTTTGAGTGCTTTAATTTTAATAGGGTCATTCTCACCTGTGACAGTAACACCTTCATTATACATATACGATGATTGCGGAGGCTCGCTCCCCCAAACCTTCTTCAATTCATCCTCTCCGACATAGATCTCTTCTGAATATTTCTCCTTCGCTTTGCGCAATCCGACTGTAGGCACACCCATTCGCTCCACATCCTTTAATCGATAGTACGTCATCTCTGTCGTGTTCGTGAGGATCGGATAAGTGGCACCTCGATAATCGAAGTACTGCACATAAGGGTATTGGAACACTATCTCTGTGTAATTGATATTATTCCCCTCTGTGGGTTGTCCGGGATTAATACGCGGGTTAATATAGATCGTTTTGGAACTCTCCTGCCAATTAACGACTGCCCCCAAATAATTTCCCAACTCTTTCACTGGCAAGTAGCTGCTATTGTTATAAATTAACGGCGGGTTCGCAAGCGTTACCTGCTGCCCGTTCACAACGATTTTGAAATCATTTCTTAAATACGCGTCAACACGTTGCAGCACATCTTGCGCATAGACGCCTGCCGTAAAGCATGTTCCCATCAAAGAGCCCAAAAGAGCGATTGCAGACCATTTCTTCATTCTCATATCCGAATTCTCCTGTCTTTAGCCATAGATTATTCCACATATTTCGGCAAACTCCTATATTTTCCTGCTTTTTTAGACAAATTGGGACCTTTTTCCTACTTGCATTCTACGAAACTCGTAAAACATTGCAGAGCGCACTCATTTAATTTAAAATAATTGAAAAACGCAAGTGAAATGAGGATCCTGACGATGAGCTTTACTGGATTTACACAACATGATTTTGATACATTTGCCATAGAAGGTCTGGATGGACGGATGGAAGCCATTCGCGAGCGCATTCAACCTAAATTTAAAGCGTTAGGCGATTCTTTGGCGCAGGATCTCTCGCTTTTGACCGGAACCGAAATGTTCTTACATATTGCCAAGCATCTAAGACGCAAAATTAACCCGCCTGTGGACACCTGGATGGCGGTCTGCCCAAACAAAAGAGGCTACAAGCAAGTTCCTCATTTCCAGGTCGGCCTGTTTGATGACCGCGTATTTATCTGGCTGGCACTCATTTATGAGCTGCCCAATAAAAGCAACATCGCTACCGCGTATATGAATCAGATCGATCGCATCCAAAAGGAAATTCCCGCCGATTTCGTCCTGTCCTTCGATCATATGAAAAAGGATGTCACACCGCTTGCTGAACTGGACCGCAGCGCTTGGAATGATGCTTTGATCCGATTCCGCGATGTCAAAAAAGTTGAGCTGCTGATCGGGAAAAACCTTCATTTCCAAGATCCTGTGCTGACCAAACCTGACGAACTTGAATCCCTGATTAAAGACACGTTCGAAAAGTTGGTTCCCTTATATCAACTCGCGGTTGACGCGAAATAACTCGAATTTTGGAATTTTTATGTAAAACTAAGGTTATTTTAAACTAAAATTAATCCCTCCTGCACAGACTATGTTCTGTAATTCCTATTATTTGGGAAAGGAGGCGTACACACATGAATCAGCATTATAGAAAAAAGCTTCTGGTGAGCACGATGGCCCTCTCGTTCGTCTTGGGAGCAGCTATGCTCCCTTCACTTTCTGCTTCGGCGCAAGCTCCTTCCGAGAACCAGCAGGAAATCGTCTCTCTGCAGCAAGCTGATGAGAAAGGGCACGGGCGCCATGACCGCAAATGGCCGATTATCGAGGAAGCCGCTCATGTCATTGGCGTTGACAAAGAAGTGCTCGTGAAATCGCTCAAGAGCGGCAAAAGCATCGTGGAGGCAGCCGCTGACAAAGGAATCAGCGAAGCCGACCTAACGGCAAAACTCGAGCAGCTCCGTGCCGGGAAGATCGAAGTTGCCGTGAAGGATGGCAAGCTTACTGCCGACCAAGGCGAGCATATGAAGCAAAAACTTGGCGAGCATTTGAAGTTCATCCTCAACGAGAAGAACCTGTTGGACAGCCATGGCAGAAGCAAGTGGCACCGCTTCGGATTGAAGCCCGACACGGAAAAGCTCGCCAAAACGCTCGGACTGAGCAAAGATGAACTGCATGCCCAGCTCCGCTCCGGCAAGTCGCTCGCCGAAATCGCTCAGTCCAAAGGCATTTCCAAGGACAAGCTCGTCGCGTCCATTAAAGATCAGCTCACCCCTTCGATTGAGAAATGGGTTGATCACAAAAAAGACATGAAAGCGAAGGAATAAGTAAATAAGAAAGACTGCTCACTGTCATCTTTGATGGCATTGGAGCAGTCTTATTTATTGTTGGATTCAATTTTTCCGTTGCGCAAAAACGGATTCCAAATCATTCAACTATACAACTCTTTGACGTCCTCCAAGTGCTCTTCTCAGGCATTTTTGTTTGAATACGATGGTCTTTGTGTCCCAGTGTTCGATCGGGTCCCCATGCCCTGAAATGCGGCGCTGATGCGCTGAGTAATATAGATGCTTCGCGGCGTTGGATGGGAGCACCTCTGGATGTACGGTTTATCGCTACGTAATGCTCAAGGCAGAATTTTTCATCCGCAAAGGGAACTGCTGGGCGCTAATCTGCCAAAATTGTAGAGGGAACGGCGCTATGGGCTATGGGGAACTACAGGCTCTTATTTGTCCTCCATGGTGTGATTTTCAGATGAAAATCGCCAAAATAAAGGACTAGAGTTCCCTTTTCATGGGAAATTATTTCTTTTCAGTGAAATAGCGGACTGTAGTCCCCACCCTCTCTCAAGCATCAAAAAAGCTGCACACCCGCCCTCTCTACCGAGATAGGCTAGTGTACAGCTTTTAATTTGTTCTACGCCGTTTGCTGTTGGACGCGCGTCTCGCGGTCAATCAGCACGAAGCGCTGCAGCAGCAGAATCGCCGCCAAGCAAAGCACGCCGCCGATAATAAACGGCAAGGAATGCGCGATGGCGAACACCGCTCCGCCAAGCAGCGGGCCGGCGATGCGGCCCAGGCTGTCCATGGAGGAGCTGAGGCCCGTCGCGACGCCTTGACCGACTTTCGTACGCTGTGTAATCAGCGACGTCACACAAGGGCGTATGAGCGCGTTCCCTGCGCCGAATACGGACAAGTAAATCGCAGCGGTGACTACGCTGCTGGAGTACAGCAGCAGGAAGAAGCCAGCTGCTGAGAGCAATAAGCCGATGCCGATCACCTTCTGCTCGGCACCCTGCTTGACCAGGCGGCGAACGACACCGCCTTGGATCAACGCGCCGACGATGCCGCTGGCAAGGAACATCATGCCGATATCAAATGGCGTTGCGCCGATTTTGTCCATTTGATAATACTGAAGTGTCGCTTCTAAGCCTGCTAGTGTAAACGAAACGAAAAAGGATAACACATACAGATACTTGGAAGCTCCGGAGAATGCGGTCCATCGGGAAGGTGCTTTCTCCTGCACCGAAGATCGCTTATTTGCCGGCAGCGATTCCGAAAGGATCGCAAAAGCAAACAGGAACGAGGCAAACGCCAGGATGGAAGCTGCGAAGAAAGGCACATAAGTCCCCCAGCGGCTTAAAATACCTCCAAGTGCCGGTCCGAAGATAAAACCTAAGCCGATCGACATGCCCACCATTCCCATGCCTTTCGTCCGATTCTCGGCCGTTGTAATGTCCGCCACGTAAGCAACAGCGCATGCTGTGGCAGCGCCTGAGAATAAGCCCCCCAAGATACGTGACACGTACATAACCCACAGATGCCCATTTGCAAATCCGAAAATCAAAAAGCTGATACTAAAACCTAGCAAGCCAATCAAGATGATAGGTCTGCGTCCAATGCGGTCCGACACCGCGCCCCATATCGGAGACATCAGAAAGGAAGCCGCAGAGTAGACCGATAGCAACAACGCGTTATGATACTCAGAGCCGGCTCCTTTGACAACTTCCGGCAGGATGGGAATGATAATGCCAAACCCTACGAAAATGGTCATCAACAACAACATGATGATTCCAATCTGTTTATTCATGATGCTTATGAGCCTCCAAACCAAACATTTTTCCTTATCGTACCATACCTTTTTTGGGGATGGAAATGAACATTTGAAGAACAAGTAACAGTACGAGGACTGAACCGCTCATCAAGAAAGGCGCATGATAGCCATATACATCCCAAAGCTTGCCGGAAACAATCGGGCCGACGATCATACCGAGCCCTTCAATTGTCAGGAAAAACCCCCATACAGCCCCTCTTTTCTCAGGCGGGATGGCCGAAGCAATCAATGCATTCCAGGAAGGTATGATAAACGCATAACCGATTCCAAGCAGGGCTACCAATACATACAGTATGGTCATAGACTTGGCATATGTAAACAGCAGCAGAGCTGCGGCGCTTATCGTAAAACCCGCTATCAAAAACGGACGTATGCCACGGCGATCCACCCATTTCCCCATCGGGACTAAACAAATGACCGTAACGGCTCCTCCGGCAATCAAAAACATGCTGTATTCGAAGGAGGAAAGTTTTAACACCTCTTTGGCATACAGGGTCAAAATCGGTGTCAATATACCGAGAGCAAACGTCTGCGCGAACATCGCGGGAAACATCAGCGGACTAACAGACATCGATCGCCTTACTTCACTCAGATAGACTGAAATCCGCTGAGCAAGCGGTGCTTTCTGAATTTTAGCGTGCGTCAAGGCCTTCTCCACTGCCACATCCGCTGTTGAACTTTTCCTGGGCAGCATTAGCGCTACCAGCACTACAACCGTCATGCAGCCAATTAATAAACGAAATGCCATGGTGTAACGATTTTCGCCTACAAAAAAGTTGATCGCCACCGGACCCAGTCCAACACCTGATAGCCATGCCATGTAAACGACGCTCATAATCGTCGCTTTGCCATCCTCTCCCGCCACTTCCGTCGTACCTGTAATAACGCAGGGCCACAGCGGGGCTGTACCAAAGCCAAGCAGCGCACAGCCGACTATCATCCATATATATTGGGACGTCGTCGCCATCAGGATTACGGAAATAAAGGTCAAGAGCACACCTGTGAGCATGGTCGTACGGTAACCGAGCTTATCAATGATCCAGCCAACCGGGGTGCGCAGCACATTATCGCCGATATATTGGGCCGCGAGCGTCCAACCGATGATAAACGCGGATGCGCCAAGCCCTGTTTTCATATATACCGGTAATATGGTAATGAGCAGGGCACCCTTCACAAATTCGACGATAAACATAATAATTAACAATTCGATCACAAATGGGGAAAACAGTTGGTTTTTCCGCCATTTTTGCATCAAAATCATGGGATTTCTCCTTATTTGGCCGTATTTTAACAAGTGTTGTTAGTTTTTCCCCAATTTGCACAAACTATTTTCAAAAAATTAGCTTGCATGAAATCTCTAGTTTGATATACTCATTTTGTTTGTTGCAACTTTCGACAAGCAATCCACGATAGAAGGGAAGCGATAATCAGGTGGATCATACCCGTACCCCCCTGTTCAATGCATTGCTCAAGCATGCTGAAAGAAATCCGATTCAATTTCACATTCCTGGCCACAAAAAAGGAGTCGGCATGGACCCGGAGTTTCGTTCCTTTATTGGAGACAACGCCCTGTCCATCGACCTCATCAATATAGCACCGCTGGATGATCTCCATCAACCGATGGGTGTCATTGAGGAAGCCCAGAAGCTGGCTGCGGACGCCTATGGCGCCGACCATACGTTTTTCTCCGTCCAAGGGACAAGCGGAGCCATCATGACGATGATCATGACAGTATGCTCCGAAGGCGATAAAATTATCGTCCCGCGAAACGTACATAAATCCGTTCTTGCCGCGATTATATTCGTTGGCGCTAAGCCGGTGTTTATCCAACCAGCTCGTGACAAAAACTTAGGAATCGACCACGGCATTCCGACTCGTTCGGTCCGTAGAGCGCTCGAGAAGCATCCCGATGCCAAAGCCGTCTTGGTCATCAACCCGACTTACTATGGTGTATGCACGAATTTAAAAGAGATCGTTGATCTGGTACACAGCTATAACATGCCTGTCCTTGTTGATGAAGCGCATGGCGTGCTCATTCACTTCCATGATAAACTGCCGATGTCCGCTATGGAAGCAGGCGCCGATATGGCAGCGACTAGCGTTCATAAGCTAGGCGGGTCCATGACGCAAAGCTCCGTCTTGAACGTAAAAGGAAATCGCGTAAATCCGAAGCGGATTCAAACGATTATCTCTATGCTTACGACGACTTCTACGTCCTATATCTTGCTAGCTTCGCTGGATACAGCCCGCAGGCACTTGGCTTTGAACGGATATGAAATGGCGGAACGTACAATTGCCCTTGCTCAGTATGCAAGAAAGCAAATTAATGAAATCGAGAACCTTTACTGTTTCGGGGAAGAAATTCTAGGCGAAGAAGCGACTTTCACCTATGATCCGACGAAAATATGTGTCCACGTGCGAAAGCTCGGCGTCACAGGCTTCGAAGTCGAGAACTGGCTGCGCGAGCACTACAACATCGAAGTCGAAATGAGCGATATGTACAACATTCTCTGCCTCATTACGCCGGGTGATACGCCAGAAAATATTGAGATTCTACTAGAAGCTCTGCGCAAACTCTCGCATATGAATGACGATGTTGTTGAGGTCAAAGAGGTTGTCATTAAAGTTCCTGCTATTCCTCAATTAACGTTGACACCTCGAGATGCTTTCTATGGTGAAACCGAAATTCTGCCGTTCAAAGATTCCGCCGACCGAATTATCGCTGAGTTCATCTATGTTTATCCACCGGGCATTCCGATTTTGCTTCCAGGTGAAGTCATCACACAAGAGCTTATTGATTACATCGTCGAGCATGTTGAGGTTGGACTTCCTGTCAAGGGCCCTGAGGACCGCAGCGTTCAAAATGTCAAAGTTATCGTTGAGACACAGGCGATATTCTAGGCTTTGAACTGACAGGAAGTTATTGTAAAACCGTTTACATGATGCTATGATGTTGGTGATGTTTAGCGAATGAGGTGAACAAGGAATGGCTCAAAGCGCTTATATTAAATTCGTAACAGGCTCCCAAGTACCCGCACTCACCTTGGATGAACTCAAGGACAGGCTTTTGCATTACCGTGAGCAGCTCAGTCTAACAGCCAAGCAGCTTGGCTGGGAATATGACGAGGCCGGATTCCCTTATACCATTGAGACGAAGCCGGAAGGCGAAGGCAAATGGTTCTATCTGAAAGGTATCAATCCTTTATACAAATATATCGTGATTGGTGTCGGCAGCGAGAGGGTTCAAGAGGAAGACCGGCATTATGTTCAAGTCGTATTGCCTGACGACGCCACACATGGCGACAAGAGCAAAGGCAATGAGTTCTGCAAATACCTTGGCAAACTGTTGAAAGCTGAACTTCATCTATTTAATGGCAGAATCATGTACTTCAATCCTCGAAAATGACATTTTACACGAACGGGGCTGTCCCAAATGGTTAATTCAAACCATTAGGACAGCCCCGTTTCATCTAAATAGTGAAAGGGCTGCCCTTCAGTAGATAACCCACTGACTGGACAGCCCTTTCTTATGTATAGCTCTTATTCTTCGCCTTCTTGAGCTACGATCTCATTGTAAATGGTCACTACGCGTTCCCATTCTTCTTCATCCTCAATGTTGACTAGGAATGCATCATCGCCATCTTCCTCAACACGGAAAATAACGCCGTCCGCTTCAGGATCATTGCGATCAAGCAATACCGCATAAGCTTGCTCTTGAGATTGGAAGGTATACACCATTACCATCTCATGCTCTTCACCGTTCTCGTCCGTTACGATAAAAACATCTTCCCCATGCTCGTGATCGTGGTCACAGTCCGGGCCGTGTACATGATCGTGCTTCTCATCGCTCACAGGCAGAACCTCATTTCGTCGAATAATTAGTTACGTAATTATCCTAACATTTTCATATTCAGAGGTCAAACCACTTTCTTGCGAGCTTATCCTATTCGGATTGAATCTGCTTCTCGGATACGATGGAATAATCGCTAGCGCCTGTCGCTTGCATCGCAAATTTCACAACATAAGTGCCTGCTTCGTCAAAAGAAACGCCATACAAAGGCACCTTCAACCAGAAAGACTCTTTGGAGTCCGTGATGGCTTTCACTACAGGTGTAACCACACTTTTGCCGCTTGGCGATACAATGGAAACTTTGACAGAAGAAATGCTTGTTTTCAAATTATCGACCTGTGCAAATACAATAAAATCCGCTTGCTTCCCGCGTTCAACGACGCCAAATGGAACGATGGCCGAATCTTTCCGCACTTCCGTTGTAAAGAACAAGTGCACGTTCGGTTTGTACAAATAGGCCGTCTTATTGGTGTTATCCCATTTCACCAGCGCTTGCAAGGCATCGCTAACCGCGCGTAAAGGTAAAACGGTGCTGCCATCAACGATAAGAGGCGGAACATCCGAATCCCCGAACTCCGATGTCGTATCATTAACGACCAGACGGGCAATGTTAAATCCCTTATAATCCCCCCATATCGACGAGGCCACCACTGCAGCCGTACTTAGAACAAAAAACACCAGCATCAACGTAAATATCCGCTGAACAACTTTCATTTTGAATAACCTCCAGCTCTCGTTAGTAAACTTTATGTCTGCATCTTTATACTCCGAAGGTTAAAAAGAGTTGCGATGATTTTATAATTTTGATAAAAATGATAGAACCCGTTGGTTGTACGCCTCTGGCTGCATGTGATAAGACCCGACATGCCCCGCTTTTTGTGTAAGCCACAGCTCAAAAACGTCCGGATGCCGACGCCACATCCCTTCACTATTTGACCATGGAATCGCATCGTCATCTTTACTATGGATAAAAAGGATCGGCCTCGGATAAATCTGATCCACTGCTGCAAGCGCGTCTACATGACGGGGATTAATCCCTATCAGCCTTGGCAAAATGCCCAAAATCAAAGGCGTGAACGGAAACCTGGGCAGTTTCGACCAGACCGGCAAGTTATCTCGCAAGTAAGGGCTTAGCTGGCTAAAAGCACTATCGGTAATGACTCCCGCAACAGAGGATTCTTCCGCTGCAGCTAAAAGTGACGTGCTTCCTCCCATCGAGAAGCCCAACAAGCAAATTTTACTAGGGACATGCTCCTGCACCCACTGAATTGCACCCAACAAATCTTGCTTCTCCAAATAGCCGACGGTCGTCAAACTGCCTTCAGAATTGCCCGAATTGCGAAAATCAAACATAAGCACATGATAACCGTCATCAACGATCGCCTTCGCTAAAGCAAGCGCCGGCAATCCTTTTTCCAAGCGTGTGCCCGCATACCCGTGTGACATAATGACTGTCGTTGCCAATTCCCCTTGGGGTGCGGAAGACGATTTAAAAAACCATCCATCCAGTGCAACATCCTGCGATTGGCTCGGAAATGTAATATCCTGCTTCTGCAACCCATATTGTTCAGGGAACTCATCGACGATTTTGCGTTTCGGATGTGTTAATTGCCAGCCTACATAGGTCGAAATGCCCACCAAAATCAAGCCAATCGTCGCGATCAACGCTCCAATTACATACCAAATCATCCCAATATCATCACCTTAAATGAAATAAACTTATGTATACATCGTGCTTTAAGCTTATACGCCATACATATAATGGTTGAAATCGAACAACCTCCCATGCTACATTAGAAAAAGATGTTTTTTGTCGAAAAATGGGGGCGGCTGAATGAGTTTGCAAATTCAAATGTTGGGAACCGGCAGTGCTTTTGCCAAAACATTTTATAATACAAGCGCATTAATCCGTTCAAACGAAAGAAATATACTCATCGACTGTGGCTCAACAACGCCAAGATCGCTTTACGACATACAGCTACAGCCCGATCAAATCGATGGCATCGTAATTTCACACATTCATGCCGATCACGTTGGCGGATTGGAAGAAATGGCTTTCCGCTTATTATATGAAAGCAATCAGAAGAAAACAAAGCTCTACCTGACGAAAGCTATCGCAGATATTTTATGGGAGAACACTTTGAAAGGCGGCATGTATAATCCGGAAGACGGCTACCATTCCCTCGAGGATTATTTTGACGTCATTATGATTGAGGAACAAGTGCCTGTTGTCATAGGCCCTGGTTTAACCATTGAACTTGTGCCCACACTTCATATTTCCAGCAAACCCAGCTACTCGCTGTTTATTAATGACCGAATCTTCTATAGTGCGGATGTCCGCTTCAGTGAAGATCTGCTTATTCACGAGGTCGCCGCCAAAAGAAACTGCCATACAATCTTTCATGATTGTCAATTAAGCGGCCAAGGATTCATCCATGCTACGCTTGACGAATTGCTTACGTTACCTGAACATATTCAGCAGAGGATCTATCTCATGCATTATGCTGACAATATGAGCGATTTCATTGGCAAAACCGGCCATATGCGGTTTGTCACCCAGCACGAAATTATTGATCTTCCAGAATAATTATCAACATGGAACCTTAGGAATTCAACCCCTTGAAGGTTCTTTTTTCGCGAAAATCCGTGTTTATTTCCTATTCTTTTTACCTGAAAGCAGGATTTGGGTAAACAGACAGAGAACATGTCACAAGAGTGGTTATTCTGGACATCGTAACTTGCAGGAGATGATACTTTGATAATCAATTGGATTCTTTTTGCTTACGCATTTGTTTTTATGCTATATACGACAGTTCTCCACACTTCCATTAACACTCCTTTACAGATCCTTCTCGTGTTACTTTACTTGATAAGCTTCCGCTTTCCATTAAAACATGCAGGAATGCCCTGGCTTCGCCTACTGATCATTGGCTTCTTACATTACATAGGTCATTTAAACTTGATCCTCCCTCTATACATACTAACGCTGCTTTACGATATTTATACAGAAGAAAATCGCAAAAAATCGTGCGTGCTGTCCGCCTCCTACGCGCTTATTTTTTTAGGCAATGTTTATCTCATTAAAGGGCTATATGACTTACTATGGATTTATGGGATTGAATGCTTGCTGCATTTCACAACAGTTGCATTGCTTACGAAAGCAACCTATTCCACGCTCAAACAAGCTGATCTGTTGAAAAAGGAACGTTACTTATTTACGCAGCAAGATTCGCTAACAGGCCTATACAACTATGAAGAGTCCCATCGCCGGCTTGAGCAGCTCATTCGTCAGAAACAGGGTTTGGTCCTGATTCTAATTGACTGTACGGATTTAAAATCGATGAATACGACCCGCGGCTTTCAGGCTGGAAACTTTATTCTGAAGCAGATGGCAGAGCTCCTCCAAATCTTGTTTAAAGATGCGCTCTTTATCGCGAGATACGGCGGTGATGAATTCGCGGTAGTTATGCCGCTAGTCGCAGACCAATCAGCCACCTCCTCTTTGAAACTAAAACTAGATTCCGAACTGCCTAAACTGACAGGTATCCAAATTACATACGGGATTGCATCCTACCCGCTAGACGGCTTGACGAAAGATGATCTGATCTTATTAGCTGAGAATAACTTATTTACGAAGAAACGGGAGTCGTGGCTCAAACGTGAAGAGCATATGCTTCGATCCGATAAGCTAAGGGTTATCGGCGAATTGGCTTCTGGTATGGCTCACGAAATACGGAACCCGCTTACAACAGTCAAAGGATTTCTACAAATTTCCAAAGCAAACGGTTACAATATAGAAAATTGGTACAGCTTGATTATGGAAGAAATTGATCGCATGAGTGATTTAACCGGTGAATTCCTGCAATTCTCCAAGCCTCATAGCATCGATTTTCGCGTCTATTCCTTGCACGAGTGCGTGCTCAGGGTCATCGCGCTGATGGAGTCGGAAGCAACCCGTTTCGGCCATCAAATTCACTACAAAGAAGCGACAGAGCCCGTCCTTGTCTTAATGGATCAAGATAAAATGATTCAATTGCTTCTCAATCTCGTAAAAAATGCCTGCGAAGCCATGGAGGAAAACGGTGTCGTCCACATGCAATTAACGTCTGATACCAAAAGCGTGACTGTCGTCATTGCCGATAATGGTCCTGGGATTCCAAACGAACAGTTAGAGAAGATTTTCCATCCTTTCTTCACGACAAAAGAGTCCGGCACAGGACTTGGTTTATCGATCTGCTACAAAATCGTGCAAGATCACCAGGGAACGCTGGAGGTGGAAAGCGAGCTTGGAACCGGCACACGATTCATCATCACTTTCCCATTAGCGCAATAACATCGTCATAGCAAAAAAAGCCGCTGTAGTTACAGCGGCTTTTTCATTCTTACGTGCAGAATGCCTGCGTCGTAGAATGGTTCTGTCGAGATGACATGATAACCCAGTTGACTATAAAAGCCCTCAGCCTGGCACTGCGCATCCAAAATAGATGACGTGCAGTTCAATTCGCGCGCCTGCTGCTCCATAGCCAGAATAATTTGCTTGCCAAGGGATTGGCCTCTATATTCTTTCAAAACAGCTACGCGCTGCAATTTGGCGGTTTGGGGCTGGTATTCATACCAACGGGCTGCGGCTACCGGTTGTTCGCCGTCTAGAATAAGAAAATGATGGCAGGCTTCCGGCGATTCATCCTTTTCGTCCATCTCCAAATGTTCAGGCACTTGCTGCTCGTCTACAAATACTTTGAAACGAACCTTAAAGCAATCTTTCAGTTGATCATGACTAGTAACGCGAATGATTTCCATGTGGACTTTCTTCCTTTCAATGAATATTCCTTGATCTTATCTCATTCAAGAAAGGATGTCCACACGCGTCAAAGCCTACCTTTTTTTCTCCAACAAATAGCTGGAAGCCCCGATGGCTACCCCCAAAATCGCACCGCCCAAAACTTCCCGCGGCAAATGCCCCAATCTCTCCTTCAAAGCTTTCCGTCTGCGAACATGATATAAGCCCGGATGCTGCTTAGCTAACCGCTCTACCTGCACATCAATTTCATTCACTTCTACGGCAATCTCCCCAGCAGCATGGCGAACTCCCATGGCGTCGTACATGACTACAGCGCCAAACACCGAGGTAATAGCAAAATCAATGGCGGAAATCCCTCTTCTCATAGCGATATAAGTAGCTAAAGCCGACACACCCGCGGAGTGTGAACTAGGCATTCCACCGGTTTGAATGAGTTGCGACCAATCCCACTTCTTCGTTGTCATATAAGTAAGAGGCATTTTTATCGCCTGTGCAGTACCGATTCCTAGCAATGCTGTTATAAGCGCTCTATTCATTCTGCTCACCTCTCTTTTAGCATCCAACACAGGTTTAGATTCTATTCGTAAATTTTGATACAATAGGAGTGTTAGCTTACGAAGAAAGTTTTCCTGCGAAAAACTCCAAGCCTTTGCTAGCGACGTCAGTTTTCTTATGAAAACTCTAAGGAGTGTGAATGATGAATATTGCTTTTTTCCTTTTACCGAAATCCGAAGTTATTACAACAACATTACAAACAACGCTTCGTCAAACACTTGAGCGTATGGAATATCACCGTTATACCGCGGTACCGATATTATCCGACGATGGTCATTATGTAGGGACCGTCACCGAAGGCGATTTGCTATGGTTTTTGAAAAATTCGGAAGGCGTATCGTTTGAGAATGCCCACCGACATTTACTGTCTGAGGTTCCGCTGCGCGTGCAAAATAAACCGGTTCATATCCATGCGGACATGGTGGATCTCATTGATTTAGCCAAAGTGCAAAACTTCGTGCCGATTGTTGATGATTCCGATAAATTCATCGGCATTGTGCGAAGAAGCGAAATCATTGAATATTGCGCAAAGCAAGTTGTGTTCAAATCCCCCTCCGCTGCAGGAGAGAGATAGTCACAGCACTCCGGTCTTGTCCTTTTTCAATCCTCATCCATTTTATCCAAAATCGCGACACGGTGGTCTGTTGGTCCACGCAATGGAATCTCGGAAGTACGGGTCCGTTCCTCCCAGGAACGGATTACCCGCTTCCCCCGACTGCCACGTCTCATTACGAATTTCCTCCCCTTTCGTTTTCATATTTCCCAAGCACAAACGCTCCTCACGAGAAAGAACAGCTCCCCCACTGCAATTTCAAGTTTATCTTCTTCATTTCCTGAATAAGCCAGTTTCCCTTAACCCTTGGATAGGGTCAGCCTTCCAGAGACAGACTAAGAGGAAAACTTTGCTTGGAAAGGAAGGGTATCCTTGAATTCAATGAGCCAGAACAAGCAATGGCTGCTAGATAAACTAGGTCCTTCCGACGATTTGGAGCATCGTAAGATGCAATCCAATCATATTCAGGCCGAAATTTTATTTATTACTAATATTTGTGACAGCAGCTTGATCCGGGATGAAATCATTCAACCCTTCTTCCAAATGAAACAGGAAGCTGAGTATGAAAATTATTTACTCTCTTTTCCAGGCTGCAATCGACCCGCTTCCAATGTTGATGCATTGAACAAAATTACTTCGGGCCATGTCGCCATTATGCTCAGAGAGCGCATACTGCTCTTCAATGCCGCACAAATAAAAGCCGCCGCTCTAAGCGATGCTCAAGTGGAAGCAACGATTCAAGGACCGCAAACGGGCTTTAGCGAGCACATTGATACAAATATCAACCTGATCCGCTTTCGCTATCAGAACAACTCCTTGCGCGTGGAGTGCCTGGAGCTCGGACGATTGTCCAAATCCAGGCTGTGCATCATGTACGATGAATTGCAAGTCGACCATCAGGTACTTGACCAAGTAAGAAGAACGATTGATGAGATTAAAGTTGACACTTTGCAATCGACAAGCGAGCTTACCCAACTTTTGAACAAACAAAAGTTTTCGATCTTTCCCACCTTCCTGACGACAGAACGTCCTGACAGAACCATTCTTAATCTCTCTCAGGGAAAAATAATCTTAATGCTCGAAGGAACGCCATTCGTTCTGATTCTGCCTGTCGTATTTTATGATTTCTACTCGGCGATGGATGATAACTATCAGCTTTCTTTAGTTAGTTATTTTCTGCTTATCTTACGCTACATTGCCTTGTTCCTAAGTTTGATATTACCTGCAGCCTATGTCGCGCTAACTGCCTATAATCCGGAAATATTCCGGGTCCAGGTTGCGTTATCCATTGCCGGAAGCCGGGCTTCTGTACCTTATCCGGCGTATGTCGAAGTCTTGCTCATGCTGATCCTGATGGAGTTACTATTGGAAGCAAGCATCCGTTTGCCGAAATCCGTAGGTTCCACAGCGACTACCGTTGGCGGATTAATTCTGGGGCAAGCCGCTACTTCCGCAGGTTTAATCAGCAACATCATGATCATTATCGTGTCAACGGTAGCGATCTCCAACTTTGTCGTTCCCATCAATTCGATGAGCTTCGCCATGAGAATCATGAAATATCCACTTGTCCTGCTCGCATCCTTTTTAGGCATCACTGGCGTCGTACTTGGACTCATTGGCATGACAGCCTATTTGTCAAATTTAAGAAGCTTTGGCGTTCCTTATTTACGCTTATTTTTCTACCGAAAATAAAGCGAGTCCTACGAGTCTTACTTGAGTGGGGTGGTTGCACCGATGGTCCGTTATTTTTACTATTTGGTTTTATTAAATATGCTGGCGAATATCATCCTTTTCGTGCCTCGCATTCTTCTCTCACACAGATTTGAAGGTAGTATGATGTCGTTGGTTTTGTCCATACCAATTGGGTTCACCCTCCTGTATGTGTTTGTCAAATCAATCACGAAGTTCCCCGGACAGGGTTTCCCGGAAATATTAAAACAACACGCGCCGCGATGGGTGCGTATACTCATTTTGATCTATTTCATTATCATCTGGTATTTGGCCGGCATGATAACGCTGATTGCGTTTAGCGAGATCACAAAAAAATATATTAATCCCGACATTTCGTCGATGTTAATCGTTCTGGCTTTCGTCATTGTTGTCGGTATGATTGCCCGTTTGAAATCGGAATCCGTTCTTTTTTGCATGGAAATCTTGCTGGTTACCAATGTCCCCGTTATTGTTTGGGTCTTGTATAAATCTGTAACGAATGAATCCATGCAGTATGATGCTTGTTTTGAAATTGCCACTCATATTCTGAATAGGCCGACTTGGGACTCCATATCCGCTGGCACCTACATTTTCACAGGGTATACGAATTTAGTTATTTTCAACAGACTTCTTAAACCAAATAAAAAAATCCCCTTACTCTGGACAATCCCGATTGTCGGTACTTGTGTTTTGTTAACGAGCTTTCTGATTCCTGTGGGCTACCATGGAACTATGGCCGTGAATACTTACATTTACCCTTGGATTTCAACCTCAGATTCTATGCGGGTAGAATTTGGTTTAGTCGAAAGGGTCTTATTTATTTTCATGCTGCTGTACACCAATATTAGCTTAGCCGGTTCTTTTATACATTGGCATGTGGGTATTGAATTTTTTAAAGAGCTGATTCCTAGTCAGAAAGAAAAAAGCTACTTCACTTGGGCTGTAATAGCCCTTATGGGAGGGGTCACGTTTCTACTCAGCTACTTCTTCAACGACAATTCCTTATTCGATTTTGGCACGATTTATTTAAATGTAAGGCTGGCTTCTGAAATTGCCTTGGTGTTGATCATCGTAATTTTTGCCAGGAGGAAAATGGCGTGAAGAAATGGCTCTTCATCCTGCTGCTCTTGTGCCTGTGCGGAGGATGCGGCTTCAAGGATATTGACAAACGATTTTTCGTTGTTTCCATTGGAATTGATAAATCTGAACATAAAAATATGAAATATCGGATATCGCTTAAACTAGCCGTTCCTGGAAGTAGTCTCGATAATAGTTCCGCGCAATACGAATTGATCACACAGGATGCCAACTCCATCACCGAAGCTGTTCGATTGCTGAAGTCTAAGGTCGACAAAGAACTGGATTTTGGTCATGCCAAAATTATTATTTTTGGGTATCCGTTTCTGAAGGAAAATGGCATCAATGAATTGGACTGGCTCAATCGCCGCAGAGATATCCAACTCGTGTCCTGGGTTGCTGTTGGACAACCTTCAGCAGAAGCCGTATTGGGAACAAAAATATCTCATGAGAGGATGCCTGGCAACTCTTTGCTGCTAAGCTTTGGGAAAACGGGGGTAGAATCGGGTTATGTGGTTTCCGAGTACCTATTCAACTTTTATCGCAAAAAAAAAGAACTGGGATTAGATCCCATTCTCTCCATTGTGGAATCGGCTAACAATCATTTTACGATTAACACTGCCGTCCTTTTTGATAAGGAGAATGTAAAGCTTACACTAAACTCGAATGAAACACGACTTTTTAATATTATGAAAGCAAGTATAAACAAAGTTGAAATTGAAGCGCCCTTCCAGGATTCGAAATTTTTCGTTTCGGTGGATCATATTAATTCGAATTACCACATTCGCATTCCTAAGAGTGGACCTCCTTATGTCGATATGCACATTAAGATGAGAGGTGTCATTGAAGAATCGGCATCAGGTCCCCTCGAAATCAATCAGTTCTCGCAATATGAAGCGGCTGTTTGCCAATCCTCTGAAGAAAAAATAGTGCGGCTTTTGAAAAAATTTCGAGACAACAAACTGGATCCTCTTGGCTTCGGATTAAAGTATCGATCGCGTCACTTTGGAACAGTAGAAGAGGAGTGGCGTACATGGCAAGCTCTTTATCCCGAATTGGAGTTCCGCGTAGGAGTCGAAATGAAGCTCGAAGGGGTCGGCGTGATCAAATAATGTTCGGCTCTGCGAGTCCCTTCAACCTTAGCTGTATTCCCTTGATCAGACATCCATTTATGTAATTGATCAGGCTGAATTCCGAGTTGATTCATCAGATGATGAATATCTATTTCTCTCATACACTACACCCCATCTATGGTTTGTCTCTTTAAGTTTAACTCTTCTTTACTTTATCGGTCAGAGTCGATTATGTAAATAAGTGCATATTGTCGAATCGCCTAAAGAATCCATAAAACGCGTCACCGAAAAAACAAACGAAATGCGTTTTGTTTCGACAAAAAAACAAAAAGAGCTGCACTGGCAGCTCTTTTATTTGGGTGATGATCTCTTATGTTATTGTAGCTGTCCATTCGAAGAGGCTTTGGATGAGACAAATTCGCTAGCCCAATCGACCATGCCGTTCATTAGCGTCAAAATCAGATTGACAGCGTCCTTCTCTGTTAATGTCCCGTTGTTGGACTGGCTGCTGACATATTGGGATGTTTTTTGTTCCAGTTTTTCAACCAAATCCTTAATTTTCAATAGTTCATTGGCTAAGTCTGAGACTTGCTGGCCGTTAGCGCCATTTTGTCCGGCTTGCTGACCTTGACCTTGGCCTTGGCCCTGTCCTTGGCCCTGTCCCTGGTCTTGTCCCTGATCTTGTCCTTGTCCTTGGGCCTGACTTTGAGCTTGATCCTGGTTCTGTCCTTGATCTTCACCCTGCGCTTGCGATTGACCGGAATTTGAGGCTTGCTGCTGATTTTGGCCACCTTGCGAGTTTTGGGATCCGCCTAACAACATTTTCTTTACCTGTTCGAGCTCAATTAGCACCAAGTCGTTCTGTTTGGTGAGTTCATCCATCTGCAGTTTGAGATCCTGTGTTTTGATCATGTTGTCATGAATGCTCCTTCCTTTATTTCACGGCACCGCAGGCGATTCGTTTACCAGAATTTCCGGATGGATCTGTCTTCAAATCATCCTCTTTCTCATGAATGACGAGAGAGGTTCCCCCTGGCTTAAACAACGAATTCGGCTTGTCAGGAAGCATCACTACGGATTTGGTGACCGTACTCAAACGGCCATTACCCTGCTCATCTACGACCAAGTTAGGAAGGTCCCCTGCATGCGCACCTTTGGGATTAAGAAAACCATGCTCTTTATGCATCGGGTTAAAATGCGCACCTGCCGAATCAAATGTCGGCGCATCGCAAGCGGCTTTTTCATGAATATGAAAACCATGGGCACCAGGCGTTAGTCCGCTTACTTGAAGATCAATCTGCACCCCCTCTGGAACGGCTGCCAGTTGCGCCTTTCCAACCGTTTGTCCGCTTGCCCCAATGAATGTAACCTCTAGAGGTGGCGTAGAGCCAGATTCTGCTGTCGCCGTACTTTTCACGCTTTGACAGCCTGTCAGCACAAGCAGCCCCAAACTCACAGTCACAACAATTTTTAATGATTTCATGACCTATCTTCGTCCTCCCGAAAACTTAGCATTTTACATAATCTACCCTTAGGATGCACAACTGACTTCTGCTGTAACCGTATAACAAAAATAAAATTTTCATATATGCTCAGAAATAGTAAAAAACCCGCAATCATCCGATCGCAGGCTTCTAGTCATTTTATTTTCCCTTATAGAATGGTCATCAATTTGGCTATGATTTGAAGATTTTCAAGCTTACGCTTGTAAAAATGGAACTCCACCTTCGTATGCTCGACGGCATCTTCCATTCTTAACACTTGCTGCTGCAAGTCTTTCGTGTAAGGCCACATTTCAGCTTGGCGCTGCTGTTCATTTTTCCCTGTAACCAATCCGTCACCAATGACCTCACATTCCTTCGTCAATAGTTCGTGCTTGGCCCAACTCAGCTCAGATACAGCATCCACATAGATCGCTTCAGCTTGTTTGAGCAGCTCAGGTACTAACTGTAATTCCAAAATAACATCCGACCGGTTCATTCGGACTCCTCCTAAGAGTTTTCGTAAGAAAACTATCTTTGTAGCATAGCTCAGCTTAGCAATGCATAAACTTTCGCTGCTTGCCTCATGTATATTCATAGAAAAATAAAACATGCTCATTAGAGAAATCCGGCGAAAATAAGTCATTAAGACACAAAAAACTAGCATCCTCGCTACCCCGTTTTAGCAGGATTTGACAAACGAATTAAGGTTTCATTAAATCTATGCATAGCCCTCTAAACCCTCTTGTAGCGCCTGATAGAAGCGGATAGAATGATATTATACATAACCGAGGAGGTGACAATGCATGAGCCAAGAAGAAGAAGTTGTATCCCAAAATGAAGAAGAAATCGCTGAAGAGTCCACAGAAGAAGTAGTGAACGAAGAGGCGGCTGAAGAAGTTGCAGAGGCAAGTCAAGAAGCTGCTGCGGCTGAAGAAAGCGTGGAATCCGAAGAGGAATAAATGGTCCTTATTTTAAAATATATCCTCCCCCAGCCATCCGGTTGGGGGTTTATTGATGTTATAGATATTATTTATTTTTTGCGTATAAATTTTCTGAACATTCAAATAATACGGGTGTACCATAAAAAAGGAGATGATTTTGAATGGCTAGTAACAACACTTTAGTCGTACAACAAGCAAAAGCAGCATTGGATCAACTGAAGTTTGAAGTCGCTCAGGAAATTGGTGTCCCTCTCTCCCCTACTGGCTACAACGGTAATTTGGCAACTCGTGATGCTGGCGCGATCGGCGGAAACATCACGAAGCGTTTGGTACAAATCGCAGAACAACAACTTTCCAGCTTCAAACGTTAATCCTTTGATGTAGGCGCAAACTCCAAAAGACTGATTTCACTCGATCCTCCTTAGAGTGACCGTCAGTCTTTTTTTCTATTTCTTCAATATTGTCATCTGTTCCTTCGATATCCTCACGAGTTTTCATTCGCATATTCTATTCAGATTACCTCTCTAGTATGATGGCTTTATCCCTATATACAAAAGGAGTGGTAAACCATGACTGAACAACAATATGAGATTTTCCGTGATCCCTACCGCATGCTTATTCTATTGGCTACATTAGTTAGCGAACAAAAAGGTGAAAAAACACTTCAGTTTGATAACGTCCCCTACTTCGAGAACGACACCTTCCTCATCCAACACGGCAAATTTATTTACAAAAAAGCGCAAACAGAAATCACCTGGTTTCAATTCCTGGGAAGAGACATTGCCTGTAACAAAGACTACACCCGTGAGGAATATAACAAAATGTTCGTTGATTGCCTGGCCTCTCTCTACAACCTTGCCTAGTACATACAAAAGTGTAGAATCCAGTGTAAGAATCCGTAAATTGAAAAGCGCTGTCTAGAAGGATGAACCCTTCTAGACAGCGCTTTTTACCATGAGTTACTTCTTCTTCACTTCTTCTACAAACACATCGCTTGCATCGCGATTACTACCGAGCTCAAGAATTGTATATTTCTTATCGCCAATCATAATCACATCTTCCACTTCGGGAAGCGGATCGCCTAAATATACTGTACCTAGATATACATTACTGCTTTTTAAACGCAAATTCCATCGATGCTGCTGCTTCGTCATTCCTGTTCCTCCCAAACTCTAATGACACCAAGTTACCATAAATCCCGCTAATATGAAAGTCCTATATCAAAGCGCTGACTTTTTTGATATATTAATGACATGATTGAGCGGAAAGGTTGACTAATCCATGACAATGCAAGGCATAACCGATGATGAACTGTCCATCCTTCTGGGGAAAGGTCCTACAGCAACTTTAGAAACTTCAACGAACGATTTTTCCTTCATGCCCAGGTCCAAAAAAAAGCGCAAAACTTACCATGTCCTCATCAAGCTTTTTCGATTTTGGCGCAATTAATCTGTTTACAAAATAACCATCTTATATATTGACATGCTTGAGAATTCTTGGTATATTACTAATTGTCTTCACAAAACGACTTGTTAGCTCAGCTGGGAGAGCACTATCTTGACAGGGTAGGGGTCAGTGGTTCGAGCCCACTACAGGTCATACAGAGAAAGTCCTTACATGGTAAGGGCTTTTTCTTTTATGCTTACTAAAACGTCTTTTACACTTCAATTCATCGATCCACACACTTCTCGATTAAATGCCCAATAATCGCCAATGAAATCCCCAGGACAATACCAGAAAAAACAGGACTTATTAAAAATGCCCAATGTAGTCCGAAAAACATACCAAAAACGAGTCCAGTAAAAAAGCCCATATTATGTGCTAGTTTATCTGGCCTAGGAACTCCTTCTGCTTTTAGCTTAGCATTCATGAACTTTGCCGTATTATACGCATGCCAGATGTTGAACGCGTAAACGGAAGGATAGAACAACCCCCATCCCATATTTACAATCTCGGAAGACTCTTGCAATTTTCCTGTAAACGAGTAATAAATAGACCAGTTTAATTTAGACAAAATATTAAAAGCAATTTCAGAAGCGAGTAAGATGATACCGATAAAATATTCACGGACATATAGTTGCCCGAATCCTGGCAAACATAATGACCAGAGTGCAGCAGCGTAAGGGGACTTGTACACGGGTTCTTGATAAAATTTTTGTTGATGATTGTTATAGAACATCTTGTACCACCTTGTACTTTCTAATATTCAGACAGTATTCCCAAATTATGTGATTGTATAAATCATCGCGAATAACCCCTTTCGCTGAGCATCCATTACTGCAACAAAAAAAACACTTGAATAAATTCAAGTGCTCTTTCTATATTATTTCAAATATTAACGGACGAACTTTTCAAAAACCTGTTCAAATTCTTCTTTTGTTTGCGCTTGTTTATAGAGAAATACACCATTTTCATCACGAATTTCATGTTCATCAAGGCCAATACTTTCATAAAGGTTTACGATGTCTCCAGGTGGACCTTCCACAATGATATCCATGCCCTTCTGTTTCGGAGAGATGATATAGGCTATTTTATTTTTAGGTGAGTACGTATGAAACAATAGATAATTTCCTTTGCGTGTTAAATAATCAAGTTTTTCAGGATAAAATTTCTTGGTTCCACAAGGCAATTTATACGATGACAGTTGAGGCATAATTCAAATCTCCTTAAGCATAGTTTTATTGGAGCCAGAGGCAAGGCTGCGTCCAAAAACTTACATGGATTTACTCTTCAAATCATTGTACGACTTACCACCCGCATTTTCAAATGCTTCTTTATTCATTGTAAAAAAGCACCCTAATGATCAATGATTATGAGTGCTTTTTGCCGATAGAATCGATTGCATGATTCAATGATTTCGTTCCAGTTCCTCTTGCTGTGCGTGAAGCTTGTTTTTTATATCATCGATTTTAGTTTCGAGCCAATCTTTCGTATACACTTTAAGTAATGCGTCTTTCGAAGTATCTATGGCCATCAAAATGACTTCGATATCCGCTTCAGACAACTTGTCATTCGTTAACATAAAATCAACCTCCTCGAACAATTAATCTCATTATTCCCACCTTTTATAAACCTTAATACTTGTCATTCAAGCGCTATTATGCCTGTTCCTCATCCACCACAACCGAATCGCGAATCTGCTCAAAAGACACCGGCGTGTAGTCCAATTGTTCTACACTCACGTTGTAATAGTGGCGTCCCTCATATTTCTGACCATGAATATGCCCATGAACATTCAAATATGGCATCTGTTTATTCATATACATAGGCTCATGCGAAAGGAAGAAGAAATTCATATAAATAAGTGGATACTCACTTACCTCATCAAATCCCGCATCAAGCCACCAGGTCCTCGATCTCCCCCGATCATGATTGCCAAGGATGAGGATTTTATACCCGTTCAGCTGGGAAACAATAGCCTGAGTGCGCTCTTTATTTAAAAAAGAAAAGTCACCCAAATGAAAAACTTTGTCTTCTTTACGGACGACAGCATTCCACTTTGCAATCATAGCTGCTGTCATTTCGTCAACATCTGCAAAAGGTCTGTTTTCGAAGTCAATGATGTTTTTATGACCGAAATGGTGATCTGAAATAAAATAAGTTGTAGGCATATTACAGCTCTCCTTCATTTTAATATCCGACAGCGTTCCCACGTGCTCTCCACCCGTACGACCAAATTAAGGTACATAATGGCAAAGCCCAAAGAAACGGCGCATAACTAACATAATGTTCGACTGGCACACCTACAATGGTTCCACACACAATCGCGAGCATATTCCAAGGAATCATAGCAGCTAGAATGAGGCTTGAATCTGCAACAACTCTGGCAAGCTGGCTGCGCGGGAAGCGTTCCTCCCAGAAAGGCAGCAAACTCCTGCCTGTCATCATGATCGGGAGGGTTTGTGTACACGAAACAAGGCCAAGTCCTAAGCCAAACAAGGCGGTTCGAATGGTTGCGATGAATAGGGAAGTGGAGCTTCCTCCCAACAATTTTTGCATATAGGCCTGTAATACACGATTTTCCTCTAAAATCCCGTTGAACGCTCCCGCGAGTCCAATAAGTACAATTAATTCAACCATACTAGACAAACCTTTGGTTTGCAGCGATTCAAAAGTAATAGAGTGATAACCAAACCACATCGCATGCAGCCATTCCTCCCAAGCGACTCCTTGAAAAATGAGGCCGATTCCGATTGCACTAGCGATGGAAAGAAGAAATCCGTTTCTTGTTTTAAATCTGAACAATATTGAAAGCAGTAAAAGCAGCACAGGCAATAACAACCAAATGCTGTAGTTAAAACCGGAACCAAATTGCTGACTAAGCACATCATTTTCCCCTTGATGCCACTTACCTCTCATGTCGCAAAACAAGAAAAAAGCGAGGGTGATACCTCCAGCCCCAATCGTAGTTGGCAGCAAGGCTTTAAATAAGTCTTTGACGGAAACACCTGTGGAAGATGCCACCAGACGGTTCGCACTGGAAAAAGGCGAAGTCCTATCGCCGACAAATGCGCCCGAAATTAGTGCCCCTGCAACCATCGGCAAAGGGATTTGAAGCAGCACAGCAAGACCGATTAGTGGTATTCCGACCGAGCTTAGCGTGCCCGTGGAAGTTCCAAGAAGCATGGAAATGCACACGGAAAGAGCAAACGAAAATGTAAGAAAAAAGCTAGGATCCACGATGCGAAGTCCTAAATCGATCATATAGGGAATAGTCCCGCTTGCTGTCCACGTAGGGATAACAACGCCAACCAATGCAAGAATCCACATGACTTCTTTGGTATGCTTGACGCCCTCCCACATGCTTCTCAGAATGCCACTGAATCCAGCTCCGCCTCGCCATACGATGACGACCAATGTGATGAGTCCAAATGAAAAACCAATCTCCAAGGCAATGTGCAGCACATATGCGGCAGCGAGTCCTAGAATGGTAATAAGTATCGTTACGCCAAGTTGTCTATTCGTTAACATGTGTCTTTTTATCCTAACATTTCTCGAATGGTATGAAGAGTCTCTTGGATGGCTTGCTTCAGCGCTTGGGACTCTCCTTGGTAAGGATGAACCGAGCCAAAGGTATGATTGCCCTCAGGAATTCGGATCCATTGGATAGCTGAATTTTGCTCGACCATCTGTTTTGAGCCTCGAATAAGCCTCTCGCTATCTTCAGTCCCTTGAATTAACGCAATTGGGAACGCTGCACCGCTAATTCTGCCCATAATATTGAATCGTTCGCTGTTACTTTCCATGTCTTCAAGGATCTCAAGATCTAGCGGCATATTTTGCTTCGTACGACCGTTCAACGTATACGTTCTTCCCGCTGTGCGCATCTCTTTTTTATTGTCCTCTGTCAACAGATCAACATTCGAAATGCCATTCCAACTGATAACACCCGCAATTTGATCTGGATGATCAAGGGCATAGATGAGGCATACCCCCGCCCCTCTACTGTGGCCCAAAAGCAAAATCGGTTTCTCTCCGGCACCAGCAAGCTGTTCATTTCGCCGAATTTCCTCCACAACGGCTTCCAAATCTTCAAGATCCCTGGAATATGTATCGCGCGCGAACTTCTCCAGCTCTGTAAATTCAAGCAGGTCCTCCCCGACGCCATTGTGTGAGAAATTGATGGCCATGACATTTACATTCATAGATAATGATTGCGCTACGTGCGGAAACATCCCCCAGTTTTTAAAACCTTTGTATCCATGGCAAATGATCAAGGTCCCCAGAGCCGGTTGTGACGCCGCTTCATAGAAATCACCTCTCACTATCCGATCCTCTGCTATATGTAGCTCAAATGCTTTACCTACACTTGGTTGCATGAGATAACCTCCCTTTCCTAAGTACTGCTATATTTTAACACAGATGCCATTCCGACAGCAGAGGACGATGAATTTGTTCATAAATTTATGGCAATTAGTAAAAACTTGACTATGACGTTTCATCCAGCTGTTCAAATGTGGACCGCTACTAAAATCAATTCAGGAGGAAGCTTACCTATGCATCATGCCCGAGCAACCCGCTTGCTCCGAACGATGATCTGCACCTTGTTGCTTTCTGTGATGTCCATTTGTTTGTTTGGTCCATTCGGCCATCATTCCTATGGTCAAGCCCTCAGGTATCAAGAAACGACGAATATGACTACTTTTCAGTTGGTTGTCCAAGCCTCTCCACATGCCGCCTACCGATCAGAATCATCTTTTGAAAATAAAAAATTACAGCGAGAGCTTGAGCAACTACAGGCAGGCGCTTCGTACACCGAGCCTTTACCGCCGGATACCACTCTCATTTATCATAAAAAAGGGCAGACGCTCCACTACGGCGTTACGGTAAACGGGGAATTGGTTGATCCGATGACCAAATCCATCTACGCGGTGTCGATGGATGTGCAAGAAGCGCTTCGCACACAGGTTCAAGCGCTTAGAGCTCAGCACTATGGCGAGATCCTGACTTGGGAAGACGCAAGCGCCGTCATCCCCAAATATAGTAAATTCACAATAACCGACGTAGAAAGCGGTCTTAGCTTTGAAGGACAGCGCCGCGCAGGTTCCAGCCACGCGGATGTCCAACCGCTGACGAAGACCGACTCCGCGACGCTCAAAACCATCTATGGCGGCGCATGGAGCTGGGACCGTAAAGCGGTCCTCGTGAGGTTTAACGGCCGCACGCTGGCCGGCTCCATGCACGGCATGCCGCATGGCGGAGACGGTATTCCCGGAAATGACTTCAACGGTCATTTCTGTATTCATTTCCTCGGGAGCGTGACACACGGCTCCCACTCCTCCGATCCGGCGCACCAGGTCATGGTGCACCGGGCCGCAGGCTTGCTGACGTCCTACATCAGCAAGCTTTCGCCTTGGGCGCTGATCGACGTCTGGATCAGCGGCGCCAACCAAGGTGACCTGCAGCTGCTGCAGGTCACCACAGGGCAAGAGCAGGCGGTGCATGTGCGAAGCATGCGCCGGCTGTCTAAGTTCCCGGAGCGGGACGTGTCCCAGCTCCTCGAGTTTGAGGCTGCGGTCGACGTTACGGTTACACCGGCACGTGCTTCCGCGCCTGCGCACAGGCGTGTGCTCTTTCGGCTTGAAAGAGCATCGCTTGATTCGCGCTGGTATATTCGCAGCGCTGTCATGCAATGACAAAAGCCCGTTAGCTCTCATGAACGAGAGTTAACGGGCTTTACATTTATTGCAGCGGCTGGCCAGACGCTTTGCGTAGTTCATTCGCTAAGCGATTGAATTCCGCTCGAGCTGGGAGCGAAGTTGTCGCTTCATAGCCAGCTGACAGAAAAGGGATGATGACATTGGCATCATGCGTTGTAAGTGGATAGTTCACTGGTGTCAGCGTGTTCCACCAGCCTTCACTGCCGTAGGATTCATCATGATCGATTTGGATGCCATTCTCTGAAACATCATTCAAATATTGATAAATGTTAATGAATGTAGATTTTTTACCGCCGCTCCATGCGTAGGTCTGCCAAAATCTCGAGCAAGCACCTGCTTGCTTCACAGCTTCCATAACCGCATACGACCCATATACCCCGGTGGTATACTCCGGAGTCGCTTCACTTGCTGCTTGAATGTACGCAATGACCGTAGCCATTTGAGCGCTAGTCGCGTCAAAATCGACAGCAAAATAGATACAGCTTCCTGCAGGCTGACCTAGCTGATGAGCCACCTGTACCGCGGTAGCGCCGTCAGCCAATCCTGCATTTCTTCCGCCAAGAGCCCGATTTGCCGTAGTTTCGAAAACAGATACGATGTCCAAACCTGCTTGGCTGATTTGTTCCGCTTCACTTTTCGTTAAAGCCTTATACCCGCTCGGGACGAGATATCTGGCCACAAACGAGTAGCCATCTTTGACGAAAGCTGCGGCGGTTTGCGCCGTTAAAGGCGTTGAGCAATCAAAACCTTTGGCCACTTTCTATCACCTAATTTCTACTAGTTTGTTACATCATATGCTCGTAGACAATAGATTGCTACACTTCAAATGAGTTGCTTATTAAAGGAAAGCAACAAAAAGGCTCTTACCTAAGAAGGTAAAAGCCTTTTTATTAGGACTCCAGCTTTTTTACGGTTCCGAATCGTTTGGCGTTTCTAGCGCGTGCACGCTCGATTTCGATTTCTCGATTGCGCGGCTCCGCAGTAGTGACGAGTGAATTCATTAATTGACGTGCAGCTAGCGCCACCTCAGCGACCGCTCGGTTGAAAGCTTCCTCATTCGCCTTGGATGGCGCGGTGAAGCCCGAAATTTTTCTAACAAATTGTAAAGAAGCCGCCTGAATCTCAGCATCTGTAGCAACGGGGTTGAAGTTAAAAAGCGGCTTAATATTACGACACATAACAAGCAGCTCCTTTGCGAATTTTTTGATTTGTTGAACACTTTTGCTTAATTCTCGAAAACCGTAATTTTCCTAAGAATCAAATTAATATCATCATAAATCAGAATATTGCCATCGGCATTTATGACAAATCGCGGTGAAATACCAAGAACAATTTTTTTAGGCTCAAAATCATCATTTAATGCTCCCGAGTAGCCTGGCGGAGTGGGCATCTGATCATAGTTCCCAGTCAAGGAATTAAAAATACCTTTTCTATAAATGGCAATATCCATATTCGCGTAGGGTTCAATCTTCCCCTCTACATTTGCACGATAAAATTGCTTCCCATCTGTAATGAAAAAATATCCATCATGCGTGATTGCGGTATTTATTTGTTCAATATTTAATGTAGCAACTACCTCTGATCCTACCCCAGGAGTAATCTCTTTTATTTGCTTGCTCTCGCGATCAAGAACATACAAGATCCCATTATTAACAAGTGGAACAAGATGATGCATTCGATTTCCCTCGACACTCATGTAAGATGTGAGCCTCTCTCCCTCATGAGCTGTGTACAGGATGTTTTTGAAAGAGTTACTTATCACATATGTTTGTCCGTCATTCAAAGGCTGGATAAAGTCCGTATCCGTATCTAATTGTCCACTCGTATCAAACGCAATCATTTTCACGCTAGGCCATACTTGATAAAAAACAGCCATTTTATTATAAAAGTCTCTTCCCATGACAAAAAGTTTATCTGAAGCTTGATCATAGAATAATGATTTTGGGATGAATTCATAATGTAGAAATTTGCTTGCCGCACCACGCTCGTCTTTATACTCAAAATCAAACTTTGTATCGTTGAACGAAAGGATGGTTTCTAAACTTATCTCTTTTCCTTTGCTCAGATTCATCTTCTTAATATAGAAGTTAGACTGATCATTTTGCGATATGAAATACAGATCATCCTTACCATCCGAGATCATCTCCATATCACTAAGGAAATAATGCGGATAAGGTCCAGATGATGGGAGGAGTCCAGTTAAAGGAATTTTTATAGAGTTCTGTGAAGTTAAATTATCAACTGTCGGCTTATCCAATCGCTTTTTGACAGGGAGAGCGCCATTCAAGCTTTGATCATCTGCTGGCGAAATCGTGATAACCCGAGTAAGTTCATCGAATGTAACTGTCTGTTGGAAATTCTCTGCAATGAACCGAATCGGCACGAGAGTGACTTCATTTTCAATAATAGGAGCTTGCTCAAGGTGGATTGGCGTACCGTCTACATGAGCAGTTGCATTTCCTATCTGCATGGAGAGGAGCTTTGTCCCATATGCCAAGTCAACTCTCTGTACAGCTCCATCCCATTTAACGGTGGCACCTAAGGCTTCTGTAACAAATCGGAGTGGGACCATCGTTGTATTCTCAACAAGGTGCGGAGACATTTGAAGAGTAACGCTCTTGTCATTAATTGAAGCTTTGGTTTCCCCCAATGTTAACTTGATGGAAACGAGTCCGCTTGTAGATGAAGCAAACACTGCTAATGGTGAATAAGTCCATACAAGTAATGCAGATAAAATGAGGCTTCTTCTAACACAATTTAATGGCATGCAACTTCCTCCATGTAGTAATTTCCTACACAGTTTACCATACCTTTCAAATTGATTCTCTTATTATTTTTTCAAAAAGCTGTGTGCACAAAAACGTGCACAAGCCCCTCATCTTCATCAAACGATTGATGAAAATAAGAGGCTGTTTTTATTTTCTAAAAAATAAAAAACCCTTATTCAAAGGGTTTCACTACTATGGGCCCAGAGGGACTCGAACCCCCGACCAATCGGTTATGAGCCGACCGCTCTAACCAACTGAGCTATAGGCCCAAATAAAATTTGGTTGCGGGGGCAGGATTTGAACCTGCGGCCTTCGGGTTATGAGCCCGACGAGCTACCGAGCTGCTCCACCCCGCGTCATGTTGCCGCTCAACAGCGACAAAAATAAATATACACTAAGCGCGAGTGGTAAGTCAAGCGTTAATTTTTAGATAAAATGCAGGAAATTACGTATTGTAACGAACGCCGAAACGTCCCTTTTTCGACTTGAAAACTTCCACTTCTTGTGGGCATTCATACCCGTAAATCCACCAGTCTTCTTCCATTCTTTTCGCCAGACAGCCCGCTTGAAACTTGGAATCATATAATTTTGCCCAATATATCCAGTTCATCGCAATCACTCCGTTTTAATGAAATCGATAAACCTATCTTATCCAAAACCGATCAGACTTATGAGTCCATCCTCTTGAACATCCTGCATGTACGAAAAAAATGAAAAACCGCCTAGCAGTGCTTCTTGCACTACCAGGCGGCATTGAACTTTTATTGTTTAAAAGTTGTAAGGAATCGTTTAACCGTTTCTCCATATTCGTTCGTAAAGGTCTCATAAACTTTGACTTGAATTGGGAAATCCAGTTGACCGGATCTCGCACTTAGGTCAATTGTGTTCGAACCACTGTACAATCTTCCTTCGCCTGACAAATCTTTCGTCGTTTTTCCAACAGGATTGCCAACTTTATCGAATAATTCAAAGGATAGCTTGTTGTTATACTTATCCACTGTTACCTGTTTATCCGGTTTGATGTCCAGCTCCAGCTTCAACTTGTAATCGTAGGTCAAGGAAGCTTGATAAATCGCTGAGATACTCCAGTCCTTAATATTGATCTCGTAAGGGTAAACATTAAGCACTTTACTCGTTGTCTCGTTAGTCTGAACGGGCACCTTCGCTGTTGCGAGCAGCGACTTATACACCGTATCTCCGCTAGCCTGCTGGCTGTATAAGTTCATCTTCAAGCCCTCGCCTGTTTCGGAAGCAGGAAGCGCATAGGAATAGCTGACCACATAAGAAGCCTTAGGAACAACACTAAGCGCAGTTGCCGCCTGTCTTCTTCCTCCATAAGCAAAGCCGTCTTTACTTACAAGCTCCGTTTGTATCGCTGGAATAGGGACTGGACGATCACTGTTATTCGTTAGTTTAAATTTGGCCACTGCCGTATTGAATCCATCATCTTCATTGTTTGTGACATGCAGTTCAACAAGCGACACATCAACATTGGAAGGTACAAATTTATTCGTTGAATCCAGTTTAACTGGTGTTCCTAATGTGTAGTCTGGAGCCGGAATGACGCCTTGTGTCGCCGCTCCAACAGGAAGTAAAATGTTCGCGCGCCCAACACGGTAGGTATCTTCTTGCATTTTGCCATCCCCCTGCGAAGCGAAGAAACTCTCCGGCGTCACGACATTCAAACTCGTGAATTCGGTGTCCAAATCGGTTGGGATCACGATATGAATATACTTTTTCTCACCCGGATCAAGTACAACGGAAGCTTCGGCACGATCGCCGGAATAAACCTTGCTATCCGTCTTGCCGTCGATTCCGAAATTCGGAACGGTTTGGCGTTCATTCGTTGGATTGACGACCTGAATTTGCACAACAGTAGACACGCCTTTGGCTGTGATTTCCTTGTGAATATCCACAGGAATAAATCCTACCGATGTCCTCAGAGATGGCAGTGTGAAAGCCTCTCCCCACTTCAGAAGCGCAGAAGCTTTGGTAATCGTGCTGTCACTGCCTTTCCACACGAGCGCCGCGTCAACCGGTACGCTCAGCAGTGTTGTTTCTTTTTTCGGATATACTTCCATATCCACATCTACAAAGCTAAGCTCGCTAAGTTCAGCATCATCGCTGCGTTCTGCATTCGTTAGATAGCTAAGCTCTTGCTGCGTCTTCGGTAGTATCGACTTTGGATTTTTGGCACTCGGCTGCAGCGTATATTCAACGCCATCCGCCATGCGAACGCGCAATTCATAATCAGGGACACGAGTTATTTTATCGGTCGTATTTTTAATCCGAATGACTGCTCCTAGCTTCGTTGTATCCGATTCATGCTCGTTGAGTATGCTTTTGATCTCCACTTCAACTTTATCAGTCAGCGCATAGCTGGTATTCGTGCTTGTTTGAGCGAAAACTGCCGAGCTCACACCCTCCGCAGCCCATGCAGGAAAAGAAGCGGTAGTTAAAAGTGCAGCGGATAGTACAATAGTGGCCAGTGATCTCTTCATTTTCTTATTCACGTAGTTCTCCTCCTTGAGCTCGAGCTAGTTGCTCACTTTAATTTTATCTTGATCTTTCAGTTGGTGCTGTCCGGAGATCACGAGCATCTCGCCTTCCTTAACGCCGGATAACACTTCTTGATTCGTTTCGTTTAAGCGACCAAGTTCAACCTTACGTTTTTGGACAGTTTCCCCGTTCACGATATACACAAAGCTGTCGCCGCCTTCGCGAACGATACTAAGGCTCGGGATAACCGGTACGATTTGTTCATCGTCTTTGGTAAGCTCGACTTGGGCCTTGGAACCTGGTTTCAACTTACCATCAGGATTCGGGACTTCCAACTCCAGATCATACGCCTTGGATTGACCATTAATGACATCAGATAAGTACGTGACTTTAGCGCTGGCTTTATCAGTAACATCTGGTATGTAGAAAATCAGTTCGCTTTTACCTCGAACGAGAGCAGCCGATGCTTCGGTCAATTGGGACTTGATTTTCACCGGGTTCGTCTGCTGCACTTCTCCGACACGACCGCCTGGTGACAAAGTTTCACCAACTGTCACATTGAGATCCGTTAGCACACCGGAAGCAGGCGCTTTTACATCGAGGTTGCTTAGTGTTCTATCGATGCTGCGCGCGCTAACCTGTGCTGACTCCAGACTAGTTTCCACTTGTGCAAGGGAATTCGTCTCTTGCGCAGTTTTCAGCGTTCTACGTGCGCTCTCCAAATCTTTTTTCATATTGGTTAGCGCTGTTTCAGACTGTTCTAACTGCGTTTTCGTTGCTGTACCTAGATCGTATTCATTACGAGCCTTGTTATAAGCCTTCTCAAGATCGCTAACGGCTGTCTCTAATTTGGACACCCCGTCTTTAGCATCAGCAATTCCGTTGGCTGTCTTCTGTTTAGCTTCAACAAGCCCGGCCTGGGCTCCTTTAATACTCACGGAATTCAAATCTTTTTGTATCAAAACATCGGTCGGATCTAGGCGGAACAGCACATCACCTTTCTCAACTTTATCTCCGCGTTTCTTTAGAATCTCAATAACTTCCCCGCCTGACTTAGGCACAACATCCAATTGAATGGAAGAGACAACGTCTCCTACTTGCTCAATCGGATTACCAATCTTTTGTTTGGCAATTTTAGCCGTTTTCACAACTTTAACTCCTTGCTCGGCAGCCGTTGCCGGCGTTGCGCTCGGGCTTGCAGCAGGTGATGCGGAACATCCTGCGATGATCGCCGCGCTAAGCGCGACGGCACCGAATAATTTGGCACTTTGCTTAATCGTAAACAACTGACGTTTCATATTCGATTTCTCCTTTTCCCCTATTCAGCTTATTGAAGCGCAGATGGTGATTGCTCCGTTTGTATGGTTGACGATTTCCCTTTTCTTTTGAACCAACGACGTTCTCTCTTTTTGAATAAAATCTCGTACATAATCGGTACAATGACAAGTGTTAGCAGCGTTGAAGTCGTAAGTCCCCCAATAACAACAACCGCCAATCCTTTGGAAATAATGGTCCCTTTGGATAAACCTAAGCCAAGCGGCAAGAGGGCAATAATCGTTGCACCTGCCGTCATAATGATCGGTCTTAAACGTGTAATCCCTGCTTCAATAAGTGCATCCCGAATGGAATAATCTTGTTCTCTGAGCTGCTGTACACGGTCTACAAGTACAATCGCGTTCGTTACAACGATACCGATTAACATGAGGAATCCGATGAGTGAGGTAACATTAATAGATTCTCTTGTAATCAGAAGCCCTAACAGCCCCCCAATGGCCGCAAGCGGCAGTGAGAAAAGAATAGCCAGCGGCGCTCTTGCGTTACCAAATGCGATTACCATGACGATGTAAACGATGAAAATGGATGCAAAGATGGCGACAAACATTTGCATAAAGCTTCTGTTAATATCATCAGAAACCCCTTTGACTTCACGTGAGACCCCAGACGGCAGCTCCAGCTTTGCCAATTCAGCCGTTATTTTTTGGCTCACGCCTCCTTTATCCGTACTATCAATTTTGGCACTTACACTTACAATTTGTTCTTCATCTTCACGACTGATGCTATTAGGCGCGTCAATTTGCGCAATATGAGCGACTTCATTTAACTGGATCGTTTGACCCGTAGGTGTTTTGACCAAAAATGTGCCTAATTTGTCCACGGAATTTTTATAAGTTGGATTAAGCATAACTTTGGTTGCATAGGTCACATTGTTAAACTTCAAATCTCCGAGCTTTTCTTCTGCAATCCAGGAACTAACAGCTTGTAGAATTTGCGCTGAAGATAGTCCGTACAATCGAGCCTTATTTTGATCGACCGTAATCTCAACTTCCGTTTTAGAATCACTCAAGCTATCTTTGATATCATTTATTTCTGGAAACTCTTTCAGTTTATCTTCCACCATCTTAGCAGCTTGCTGGAGGTATAACTGGTCATCACCCTTCAGCGAGTAGGCAAAATCAGAACCTGTTGATGTTGGAGGTCCACCCGTAAACAACTGGATGTTGACATCCGAACCTGGCGGCATCAATTTCAGCATATCTTCTTTGTAGATTTTGACAGCCTCTGTCGCATCTGTGTCTGCGGTTAATTCAAAGAACATCATCGCTCTATAGGCATACCGGTCGCTGCTTTGGTTATAACCAACCAGGGATTCGATATACTTGAAAGCAGGATTGCCCAATTTATCTTTATGCTGCTTTAATTCTCTTTCGAGTTCTTTGGATTTTTCATTCATCATCTCAATAGATGTTTCGCGAGGCATTTTTATTTCAATAGCCCCTTGTTTGACAGCTTCACTGTTTGGCATGAAGGCCACCGCTAAATTCGGAACAGTAATAACAATAGAAAGAATAAGGGCCACGCCGGCTATTAAAAGCGTTTTGATACGGTTGTTTAAAGACCAGATGATCGCTTTCTTATACTTCTCACCCATCGGTCCAATATGATGTTCGTCGTGGTTGGTAAGTTTGTTGGATTTAAGCACCAGCAGCTTCGCCAACATGGGAATGACAGTTAACGCAACAATTAATGAAGATAAAAGAGCTACAACCAGCGTTATCGCAAAAGGACGGAAAACTTCGCCGACAACCCCGCTTACGAAGCCGATCGGACCAAATACACCTACGGTTGTAATGGTTGAGGACGTAATCGCACTCGAAACTTGTTTCGTTGCTAATCGAATAACGGATTCATTACGTTGTTGGGCCACTTGCAACTGACTATAAATATTTTCGATAACGACGATACTGTCGTCTACTACCCGTCCGACCGCGATCGCCATACCCCCAAGCGTCATGATATTCAGGGAAATGCCCAATGGTCCCATGACTAACAGCGTGACGAGAATCGATAGAGGAATGGAAACGAGTACGATCAGTGTCATTCGTATATTACGAAGGAACAGCAAGATCATGACAGATGCCAGAATCGCGCCTAAGCCGCCTTCTTGGACCATTCCATGGATAGAATCTTTGATATCGTTGGCTGAGTTATAAATTTTGTGGAATTTCACGCCAGGCAAAGTCTGAGCCCAGTCTGCCATTAATTTATCTGCGCTATCTGCAAATTCCACGGCGTTGGCCGCTTTGGTTTTGTACAAAAGCACGCCGATCGCCGGTTTATCGTCTAATCTGGCAATAAACTTGGATTCGCTAATGGCTTCAACTTTGGCTATCTGCTTAAGGAGTAGCGTATCACCTGTTTTTGTCGTGATTTTCAAATTGTCCAAATTGTAGATGGTATCCATTTCGCCTTTCACACGAACCATCTGTTGGTTACCATTGAAATCCACTGTACCTGCAGGGCTGGAAACCAATGCTGCCTTAATGGATCCAGAGACATCCGCTGGAGTTAAACCATAGTTGTTAATCGCAGGCGCATCCAGCTTAATCGTTAGTACTGCGTCTTGGTTACCGACAGAGTCAACATGGTCAACCCCTTTAAGTCCATTAAAGCCTGGAAGAATTGTATCCTTGTACGCATTATCCAGCTCTGCTTGGTTCATACCCTCGTCACCATATACGGCTAGATAGTATACCGGTTCGGAAGCAAAGCCGGCTGTTAACACCTTAGGCTTCTCAGATCCCTGCGGAAGCTTAACATTGGAGATTAAGCTCTCAACGTCCTTCTTCACATCTTCCGGCTTCTTATCCTGTTCAAGCTCCAAAATAATTTGTGAGTAATTATCCTGTGAACTTGAGCTAAGGGTCTTTAACCCGTCTAAGCCTGCAACCGCCTTTTCGAGCGGCTTCGTAACTTCATCCAGCACATCCTTAGGAGGCGCTACGTATGTAGTACTTACAATGACGACCGGAAAAGTAATGTCTGGAAAGCTTTCTACCTTGAGCGTCGTTGTGGAGTACGTACCACCTACGACCAACAGCAGCATCAGGATGAAAATTGCTGCTACATTTTTCATTGAAAAATCGGTTAACTTGATCATTCTCACTTCTCCCCTATCACCAGCTTTAATACTCTGAGACACTCACTTAACCATCATACTTGGAATTTCTTAACAAAACATAAAATTACAATGGAAAATTTATGTTTTTTTTCGGTCTGGGTTTATTATATATCGGGCTATGTATAAAAACAGGTGAGTGAAGTCATATTTCAGTCATATGTTGGTCATATGGCGGGCAATCCTGTTATGACTTCTTATGACTGGACACAAAAAAGGGCTGCTCATTGGCTTTATCAGACCATTTGAGGCAACCCTTAGATGTATGTTATTAATCCGTAGTAATAAACCAATCCGCTTTCTGAGAAGCAACTAACTTTCGTTGCCCCTGGAATTCGTCGTACACACTAAGTGTATATTTTTGCAGGAATTTTGTATTAAAAATAAGGCCTTCATCGGGGATCGAGATTTTGAAATTCTCTCTTTTCCCAAGTCGCATCTTCGTATCCTCATCCCCCGTGGAATCTCCATTGAAGACGTCAAAGTCTTTGAAATCGAATCTTCTCTCAAAACGTTTAATTCCGCCGCCATCTTCAAATACAAGCAATAAGTTGTGGCCTTCGGTATTAATTTCAGTCAGTTTCTCTTTCGTTAACTCGTAGTTGAATTTGAGTGTAAATACTTTATCCTCAATACTCGTCCCAATTTTATTAATGCTAATCGTGTAAGGGAATAAGTCCACATTCTTAAGTGTATCTGCCACTTTCGTATTCTCCGCTGGCAGTGTATAGGCAACTGGATTTACATAGGAATCAGCAACAGCCTTGTCGCCTTCCGACAGTTTGCCCTCCGTTACGGCTTCGCCAAGTAGCAAATTCATGTTCTCGGTTGAGAAGCCTTTTGGCACAGGCGCCCAAACGTTAAGCAGCCCTTTTCCTGTTGGAGAAATTTTATTCTTCACTTCCGCAACAGAAGCCGGGAATACAGTTCCGTCCGGTGACCGGAAATTCGCGACAAGCTTGGTGGCGTTCGTGAATCTTTTCTCCAGGTTAGTCACCTCAACCATGGCTGAATACATGATGCTTGTTTTGTCCTCGTAGGTCGATACGCTCCTAATCGCATACTTGGCTTTGCGCCCAACATCCGTCGACGAATAGGATTCGCCCAGTCCAACCATAGGAACAGCTTGAAGCTCAGCTTGTGTTGAGAACTCCAGGACATCCGTTGTTGTTGTGTTTGTCGTCTCTGTCCCCGTAGCCGGTTCATCTCCCTCATTCTCTTGGAGTACAAGCTTCACTTGAGAGAACTCATACGTATACGGCAATTTGCCGGCAAGCTGCAGGTTAACGCTCGTACCCGCTCCAAGCCCAATCACTTTAGCTGTCTGGATAAGCTTCGCATCGATTTTGACCGCATCATCCAGAAGGAAGTAACCGGATAGTTTCGGAATGGGCAGCGACTCATCTCCCTTATTGCTTAGTACTAGATCCGCTGTCAGTAGATCTTGATCCTCCCAAGGAAGACGGTGAAGACCACCTAGCTGAGCTGTGTATACACCCGACTTATTCGTGAAAGAATACTCTTTGCCAATTGAACCACCTTCTTGAGACGATACGGCAGGAAGTTGGAAATTGGCTACGGCTACATTAAGTTTCAAATCCGCAATCGTGTCCGCAATGGCCAGCTGCCAAGCATCCGCGGCTACCGCTACGGGAATGGAACCGGAGAGCTGAATTTCTTTGCTTTCTTTTGGATTAATTTTCAAATCCTTGATCCCTTTGGCCTCCAAAGGATACAAGAGCCCATCCTGTGTCCTGATTGAGAATAAGTAAGCGGGAATAGTCACAGCATGACTACCTACATTCTCCAGCGTCAGGTAAACCGTGGGAACATGATACTTCTCGTTTTTGTTGCTGACGAACTTTTTAATAGAAGCGCGTACTTCCACGCCGCCAATCGAAATGGTGCCCGTACCTTCAGATGGAACGACATCCGTATAATTCTCCGGTACAGCGACCTCTCCAAGCACCCGTTCGAAATTCGTTTGGCTAAAATCCCACTTGATGAATTGGACTACAAGGTCCTGAAGATTCGTACTTGGATTCACCGTCGCATAGAATGTTAAATCTGTTGTAGAACCGGGGGCTACCCGGTTCTTATCCTTATCAGCAGGCAGCAAGCGCGCTGAGAATTGATTGCCTGATTTACTTTTCAATCTAGCCCAATAATCAATAAATTGCAGTTCACTGCTGCCTTCATTATGAATCGTAATCGTGAAGGTTGCGATCTTGCCGCTTTGATCAGGTAAAACATGAATCTGCTTTAATTCAAAATAGCTGCTATTCGTAATCGGTACCTTACCTATCGCCATGGTTACGGCGGCTGGACTGCCATCTGCCCATACGGGTGTTATGGCGCCAAATGCCATTGTGGCAGACAAAGCAATTGTGGCCGCATATTTGTAGCCGAACTTGATCTTCATGGTGTGAATGGCCTCCTTCATCGTTGTAACTGTCATCTGATCGTTAATGGTTATTAACCGGCTGGCACTGCTTGCATAGTCATAGGTTTCGGTGGTTCACCTGGATTTTCCTTCATTTGCTTCAGCATTGCATCGCCTTGGGTTTGCCATTCTTTCAGTGCCTCACGAGCCGTCGTTTTTCCTTGTAAAACATTATTAAACAATTGATGGCCAATTTCTTGGACTTGATAAATGTTCGGCTTATCACGGTAAATTTTGAAGTTATTATCCGATGGCGCAGGAATTACATTGTAAAATGCTTCCATATGGAAGTCCAAACCATCTTTCGGTTTCAAATACTTAGAACGCGCAACTAAGTTATAAGAGCTGTATGATTTCAGTTTTGCCCAGTCATCGCCATTCACGAATTTAATGAATTTCCAGGCATCATCTGGATTTTGCGCTTTCGCGTTAATCCCCATAATCCCATTCATATAAATGGAACCTCCCACGCCTTTCGCTTCAGGATGGGAAGGAATTGTTACAACATCCCAATCAATCGGTGTAAATCCTTTGTAGCTGGCAGCGTTTTTGTTCGCATTCGTAATTTGTTGAATTTGACCGTAATTAATAATTCCCATCGCCAAGCGGTTCGACATGAAATCGTCATAGGCAAAAGGATTTTCTTGATCGAATTTCCGATTCATCCCCTTTTGTGGATCCATAAGCTCAGGGAACACATTGTCTTTTTGCAGCTGTGCCATTTTCGTCCATACTTTTTCCCACTGATCCGTATCCACCGTCATCTTATCTCCAGCATCATCAAACATCTTGATTTGCAGAGGAGCCGTGTACATTTGCATGCCATAGAACAAATCGCCTTGAGCTTGCGTTGAGAATGAGAAGCCGTTCAATCGGTTCTCTCCTTCCCCTTTGGTCAGCCGCTTGGAAAGATCAAACACCTCATCCCACGTCATGCCGTCTTTCGGAAAATCAACTCCGGCATCCGTGAACATTTTCTTATTATAAATCAATGCCGAGGACGAGAAAGTTGGCGCAAGTGCATACAACTTACCGCTGCCCGCATTTTTGATGCCATCAATGACAGCTGGCACAATGCCTGTCGTATCGAACTTATCTTTCGTAATCAGTGGATCCAGTTGCGTTAGCATATTGCTTTCAATAATATCCGGCAGCTGTTCGAAGCCGACCATCACGACATCCGGCGGGTTATCCCCCTGCATGACCTCTTTCAGTTTCTCCATCGGATCCGGCATCTTCTCACCAGGCTGCACCCCGCCATAGCGATACTTATCATCCATCGTTGGAATCATTTCAATCTTAATATTCGGGTTGGCGAACTCAAATATTTCTGTAAACTGTTGTCGGAAATACTCATCATCGCCGAACCCCATGGATGTGGCGATCTTAAGCACCCGCTCCTGTTTATCGTCTGCTTTCTCACCCTTGGTACAAGCCACTGCGAGGGGGACGACCATGGCCAAGGTCAAAGATGTAGCGACCATTTTACGTGTAATTGATTTCATTTGGATTTACCTCCGTCAGTATGTGAATTCATTTCCTTACCCCCAAAAGTCGGTATGGCTTTCGGCGCTTTAATCATAATTTTCTCGCCATCAAACTCCATCGTTGCTTTGCCTTCGATTTGCAAGGCGTTCAAATAAGCTTTGGGCACTTGCAAGCGGCCTGCGCGGTCCAACACAACAAACTCTTCATGATCCTTATTCGCAAGTCCACCCGCAATACCCGTCGTGCCTACAAGTGACGGACTGCGCGCAATAAACTCTGAACTCGTCATTCCATCCCGGATGGCAACGACTCGCCCCACTTTTCCGGCCATGGATAAATCATGGGTAACAATCACAATCGTAACTCCCAATTCTTTATTCAGACGCTGAAAAATGTTTAGTATCATATCCGCCGTTTTGGAATCTACGGACCCCGTAGGTTCATCGGCGAGCAGCAGCCTTGGACGATTTGCAAGCGAAATCGCAATAGCAACACGCTGCTGTTCGCCTCCTGACAGCTCTTGCAGTTTATTGTTCAGCCGATGGCTAAGCCCGACCCATTCCAGCAATTGCTTGGCATAGGCGGGATCATATTTCCCGCTGAGCATCATCGGCATTTCTACATTCTCGAGTGCGGTCAAATAGGAAACGAGATTGCGGGCGTTATTTTGCCAAATGAAGCCGACTGTATGCCGTTTGTATTCGACCAGCTGCTTATCAGTGATTTTCAACAAATCCCAATCGCCGACTTTCACTTGCCCTGCGGAAGGACGATCCAGGCCGCCCAAAATGTTCAATAATGTAGACTTACCGCTTCCGCTGTTCCCGATAATGGCCATGAGCTCACCGGCGTCAACTTGGATGTTCAATCCTTGCAAGGCGACAACTTCCACTTCGTCTGATTTGTAAATTTTGACTAAACCTTCACAAGTAATCATTCTATTTCTCCTCCCCGAGCTTCACAGCTTGATGAACACGCAGCCTTCTAATGTGCAAGAACAGCAGCAAAGCTCCTGTTGCCATCATGAAAGCTACAACGAAATAGAGCTGATTGGTGTCTTTGGAGTCGAAAACAACCCGGAAAGGCGGTACCTGAGTCTTCACATTCTGAGAAGTTTGCAAGAAAGGCAAAAAGAAATAGCTCGTCAGTTTACCTATCGCAATTCCTAAGGCAATCGATAAACCTGCTGTAAAGCCTTGCTCAAGCAGCAGCATGCCTGTCAATTGCTTGCGGGAAAGCCCCATCGCGCGAAGGACCCCAAACTGCACGACACGACTTGATAGATTAAAGAACCAGTACAACATATAGCCGATTAAAGACACAAGGACAGATACGAGAAATCCTAAGCTTAGAATCCCGAAAACTCCGCCTCTGGCTGGAAGCTTATTCTGGACAATGAGCTCATTGCGAACATCCTTCACAGAAGCTAACTCGATTCCCTTTTCTTGCAAAGCAGTAACAATCGGCGCCACTTTCGCGTCTGGTTTCATTTTCAGCCAAACTTCATAAGGAACCATAGGCGCTTGATCGTATACATAATCCAAATTTGTAATGAAAAATGGCGTCTGATCGGGATACTGACTTGGCCAGTACGGAAGAATGCCGACAATGACAAATTCCACAGGCTGCTGGCTAATGGTAATCGAGAGCAGATCCCCTGCTTTCAGTGCATACTTACTTGCATAATTAGAAGGAATAATGACCGCTTGCTCATAGCTGCCAAGCAAATTCAAATATTGATACGGAGGAGCTGGAAATAAATCTGGCCGGAACCACCCGACTTTGGCAAAATCGACATTATCAATGCCCATGACAAGCCCTTGCCCCGTCGATTTCCCGGAAACCACGACATTGCCTTTGGTTTGCAGAACTCTTGCCGCTGCCTGAACGCCCTCAAGCTCGCGAAAAACTTGAAATGGCGGCTCGACATAGCGAATCTTCGATGGTGTTTCCTCTCCTGGATTTCCACCACCTTGACCGCCCTGACCTCCTTGGCCACCGCCAGCACCGTTTCCTCCATTACCGGAACCACCATTGCCGCCGTTATTACCTCCTGAGCCGCCGCCTTGAGAGCCACCAGAATTTCCACCTGCATTAGGATCCTTCGGCAGATCATCGGAGAAGCCTTCCCATACGGTTTGCAGCACCACATCCGTTCCATACTGATAGAGCGTTCGCTCTGTGGAATTCAGGTCAATCGTGCGTGCCGCTGAAGAATTGTATACGCCGAGTCCCAGTGTAAGAATCAACAGCAGCATTAAAGGATAGTAAGCTTTGGCCGACCGGGAAAGCTGCACAAGTGTTAAGTAGAGAGGCACCGGAAGGAATCTCCGCCCAAGCCATCCAAAAAAGCGCAGCAGCCACGGGAATATTCGTAAAAAGAATAATCCCAACGCGAAAATCGAAAGTGCAGGCACAAAAAACAATAGCGGATGAACTTGCAGTTGATCGGTCGTTAGGCCAGTCTGTACTGACAACACCTGACGCTGATCAAACAGGTAAAAGCCATAACCAACAACACCGAGCAGTACAATGTCTAAAAACCAGCGCTGCCATAGTGGAGATCGATCAGATCTAGCAAGAAGCTGCTTATAGTTCACGATTGAAGCTTTAGCGAAAAGAACGGCAGGAATTACACTTGCCAGGATAGCGATTAGAACAGCAAGCCCGCCGTACAGCAATGCTTCCTTGGTAAAACTGACTGGAATTGATTTTCGGTCAACAAAAGTCAGGAACCCGCTGGAAGAACCTATACTCTTGGCCATGAACCAACCCATGAACGGTCCAACCACCAACGCTATGATCCCTAGCGATAAACCTTCCAGAAAATAAATGCCAATGATTTGCTTCGTACTGCCGCCCCTGCTTCGCAAAGTGGCAATAACTCCCCGCTGCCGATCCAGTGATTGTCTGGCATTCATAACAATGTAATAAAAAACCATGGCAATCATAGGTGCTGCTAACGTAAATAATAAAATTTGCATCTGCAAGCTCTGCGCCTTAAACTCAGCAAGCATCGGCTTGAAGGAAACATCGACCTTCGTATTTTTGAGTTTCTGGAACAGGTTGATGTCCAACCTCTCCAGACGGTGATCTAACGGTGACAACTGACTTGTTTGAATATTCCGCAGGTCGAAAGCATAATACCAATTAGCCAACTGAAGCGGAATTTTCTTCTCTGTTAACAACGTCTTCATAAAAACATCATCACTTACGATAAGTGAGTTAAGTAAGCCCTCTAAACCTTGAAACCAATAGGCATCCGTTTCATTTTTTGGCTTGAATGAGCCGACAATCTTTACCTTAAGCAGTTGACTGCCTCCTGCGCCAGAGACCGAGTAGTTGAACACATCGCCGATGTGCAAATCATTCCGGTACAGAGCTTCATCCAAAACAACAGCTTCCAGAATACCGTTCTGCACTTGATCCGAAGCCATTTGACCGATAGACCAGTCCACGTGATTATTCAGCTCACTCCATGAAGTAAGCGCCATTTGCCGCCTCTTGCTGGGATCTACTTTCGATGCATCAACAGGAGTTATTTGAGCTGCTTTGATCGTGTAGCTTTTGGCGAACGTTGCAACCGGAAACCCAATTTCTTTGGGAATTTCTTCCCCTATGTACACATTGACGTCTTTCAGCTCGTCTAACCCTGCACGTTCCGTCCCAACCGCTTGATAGCGCATAAGCACGGATCCTGCCGGAAGTCCGCTGCTCTTCTCTTCGAGCGATTTGGCTACGACTCGCTTCAGCGACCCGTCCGCATACATCGGTATGCTCGTTGTGAACGCAACAGCCATAATCAAACCAAGTAATGTGCTGAGCGTCAGCCAGCGGGTATTCCACATTTTCCGAAATAAAAACCTCAGCATGGGAATAGACATTAGCGACCAACTACTTTCTGTCCGGCGGTAAGACCTTTTACAATCTCCACATCCGTTGACGTCTGTTGACCGATTTCCACATCAACTTCCTTCTTATTTCCCTGATTATCAACCACTTGCACATAATTCCGGCCGGAATAGGAACGAAGCGCCGCAAGCGGTATCGTTGTCGCGTTTTCTTTCCTTTGGGTAATAATTGTCACGCTAAGCGGTGTTCCACGATTCAGACCTTTTGGAAATTCATCCAACTGAACGACTAAATATTGATCGATGGAATCCTGTTTCCCGTCTTGCCCGCCTCCCGGGAAGCCGCCGTTATTATTTCCTGCCGCTTGCGGATTCGGCAGCTGCTTGACCTTGCCTTTGTGCTGTCCGGCAGAGTTAATATCTACTTGGACATCCATCCCGATGGAGACTTTCTTCGCATCGTCTGCGCTTATGCTTGCCGCCACCGTCAATTCATTCAAGTCCGCAAGTGTTGCGACGGACTCATCTGACTTCACCGTGTCGCCTTTCTTCGCTGTAACCGATACAATTGTTCCGCTAAACGGTGCAAGGAGTTTCGCTTTACTCACTTGGGTTTCTAGCTTCGTGAGTTCCTCCCGCTTCAGCTCAAAATCAATCTTCGCCTGCTCAATTTGTTCCGGCGTCATTTCGTCCGCTTTCCGCAGCGTTTCGATCATCGTCAGCTCATCTTTGCGGGTTTCTAGCTTCTTCCGCTTCAAATCGCTATCCATATCCGAAACGTCCAGCTCAGCAACGGGCTGGCCTTTCTCAACCGAATCGCCATTTTTCACGAGAATGGCACTGATCCGTTTGGAAGTCATATCTTCGGAGAAGAACAGCTTCTCTTCCTGCAGCGCCATCAGACGCCCGCTCCCTCTTACTTTCGTCTCAAGTGTTTCTGTTTTCACCGTGTATTCAGGCTTCTTGGAAAGTTTAGGCGGATTAATGCTTGGAAGCGCCTCTTCTTCCTGTTCCTTTGGCAGCAGCGAGCAGCCGGAAGATAAAATAAGTGTCGTACAGATAAGTAGTGCAGTTACGGGCTTTCTCCAGTTAGGAGACGAATTTCCCGTCCACCATTTCGTAAACATGATCGGCAACCTCCAAAATCGTAGGGTCATGGGTCGTCATACAAATTGTTACCTGCTCCGTTGCAATCATACTGCGAAAAACGGACATGATTTGTGCTCCCATCTGGGAGTCCAGCTCTGCCGTCGGTTCGTCGGCCAAAATCAATGAAGGTCGATGCGCAATCGCCTTGGCAATGGCAACACGCTGCTGCTCACCGCCAGACAGCTCGAAAGGACGATGGTACATTCGCTTACCAAGCCCGACGAGTTCAAGACAATAGGCTACCCTTTCCTTCCATTCAGACCGGGGAACACCCGCCATGCGAAGCGCGAGCTCCACATTTTCCCATGCTGATAACAACGGCATTAAGGCATACGATTGAAAAATAAAGCCGATCTCCTTTCGACGAACTAACGTTCGCTCATTGTCGCTTCCTAAATGAAAAGCATGATTTAGGAACATGATTTCTCCTTCATTCGGCTGATCAAGCCCCCCAATCAAATTCAAAAGTGTTGTTTTACCTGAGCCTGAGCGGCCTTTAAGCATCACAAGCTGAAGCGGTCTGAGCTCCATCTCAATACCTTTGAGCACCTCTAAACGTTCGCCACCGACTTGAAAAGAGCGATGAACACCCGTTACCGTTAACAACGGCGAATCTTGTGTGTGCGGAGCTGCTTGCAACTCGTGGTACTGCAAATCCTCTGTACCTACTGGCTCAGCCCTGTTATTTTTGCGAAACCAATTCGCCATATGGTACTTCTTCCTTTCATTTCCAAAATAACCTGTATGATAAATTAGACGAAGGATGTTTTCAAAAAGTTCCACGAAACTGAAAATTTCCTGAAAGTTTTTGAGCACGAATGTTCTTATGTATGAATCTATTAAAATATACTATCATTTGTAAAATAATGTTATACAAAAAATACCTAATTTTATCCAAAAAAGGACCATCCTGAAAGTCCTTACAGACTTTTAAGATGATCCTTATCTAAATCTACTTAAATCTACCGCTTCTACTCCATAGCCGTATTTCGCAGCACCATATGAATATGGTCCTCCCAAACACCATGAATTTTCAAATATTTCAGCGCTAAGCCCTCCTCATAGAAACCCAGCTTCTCCACAACCCTCAAAGAGGCAGCATTACGTGGCATGATGTTGGCTTCAATTCGGTGCAGCCCCATAACCTCAAAAGCATAACCAATCATTGCCTTGACACCCTCCGTCATAAGCCCTCGATTGACGAGACTTCCATCCATTCGATAACCTAAATGGCAGGATTGAAAAGCTCCTCTGACAATATTGCTTAGAGAAATCGACCCAATCACGCTGTCTTCGTACAACATCCATACTTTCAGCAGCAGGCCGTCCTCGATCAGTTTAACTTCTTTCTCAAGTAAATCAGCTTGATGCGAATTCGTATAATACAGCTCATTGCGCTCAATTTCCCATTCCTTCAAAAAAGCACGATTGCGATTCACATAATCAAGCACCAGCTCAGATGAAGCTGGATCTAAACGAACCAAAGACATTCGTTCTGTTTTACAAACAAGCTGCATGTTTACTCCTCCTAAACCGTCGCGGTTCCGTTTATTTGGCTTTACAATAATACCCGCTTGCCTTAGCTGCATGCAACTCTCCTACAAAATGTGAAACAGCAGCATTCATTTGCAGGATTTTCCCGCCCTTTGGGGAAGTTAAAAGAAGTAGCTTATTTAGAATTGCTTACAAAGAAGGAGAATACCGACATGATTGAAACAATCAAAACCTATTTGGAAGAGCAAAGAGACCAACACATAGAGGAATTGATGCAATTTTTGCGGATTCCAAGTATTAGTGCTGTTGCCGAACACCAACCGGATATGAAGCGCTGTGCAGATTGGGTAGCTGAATCCCTAAAAAATGCAGGTCTAGAAAATATTGAAATTATGCCTACAGGCGGTCATCCAGTCGTTTATGCGGACTGGCTGCATGCGGAAGGTAAACCGACCGTGCTAATTTATGGACACTATGACGTTCAACCGGCTGACCCAATGGAATTATGGAATACTCCGCCTTTCGAGCCTGTCATTCGTGACGGGAAGCTTTTTGCTCGTGGCAGTACCGACGATAAAGGTCAACTTCTGCTTTATGTAAAAGTGGTAGAAGCTTTCCTGCGCACACAGGGCAGTCTTCCAGTAAACGTGAAATTCTGCATTGAAGGTGAAGAAGAAATTGCCAGTAAAAACCTCCCTCCCTTTGTAGAAAAGTACAAAGACAAATTGCAGGCTGACGCTATTACCCTCTCGGATACTCAGATGCACGGCCCTGGCAAACCGGCGCTTATGTATGGTTTGCGTGGTCTTGCCGGTTTTGAGATTACAATCGATGGAGCGAACAGCGATCTGCATTCCGGGCTATTTGGCGGGGCTGTCCAGAATCCGATTCATGCTTTAACAAAGCTGCTAAGCTCTTTTCATGATGCCGATGGCCGGGTAGCCGTCGAAGGCTTCTACGATCGTGTCATTGAGCTTTCAGACAAAGAGCGCGAAGCTTTTAAACAAGTTGAACCTAATGAAAATAAAGTCCGTACCGATCTAAATGTAGACAAGTTATATGGGGAAAAAGGATTCTCGTTCTACGAACAAACAACGTCCAGACCCACTTTGGAAATAACTTCAGTAAGCGGCGGTTTTCAAGGTGAAGGGATTAAACCGATTATCCCGAACCGTGCTTCGGCCAAAATTGCCTGCCGTCTCGTTGCCGCGCAAGTCCCGGATGAGATCATGAATGCCGTTGAAGCGCATATACATGCCCAAGATTTGCCTGGCGTTAAAGTAACTCTCGATCGTCAACTACGCGGCAATCCATTTATTACGCCAATCGACGATCCCGTCATGGTTGCAGCTGCAGAAGCCTTTGAAGATACTTACGGCGTTTGGCCTGTGTACACCCGAAGCGGAGGCTCTATTCCAATCGTGGAAGTGTTGGGCCGCGTGCTGGACGCCCCTGTTGTTCTGCTCGGCTTTGGCCTTCCGGGTGAGAACTTGCATGCACCTAATGAGCATTTCCATTTGATCAATTGGGAAAAGGGAACGGAGACAATCAGTCGCTTCTGGCTGAAACTCACTGCACGAAATGAGAAAGCATGAGAGGAATGAGCGAACATCATGAGCACAACCAATCTATCTCTCCGCGATGCCAACTTGGAAGATCTCGCGGATATCGTACGTATTTATAATTCAACCGTCGCAGGGCGTATGGTTACTGCAGATACGGAACCCGTTACGACAGCCAGTCGTGAAGGCTGGTTTCATGAACACTCCGCCGATTTCCGGCCTTTATGGGTACTGGAAAATGGCAGCGGAATCTGCGGCTGGCTTAGTTTTCAATCCTTTTATGGCCGTCCGGCCTATAATGCCACGGCAGAAGTCAGCATTTACATAGACGAAGCGTGCCGCGGTCAAGGAATCGGCCGGTACCTCATGGAGCAGGCTTTAGAAGCTTGTCCAAAATTAGGGCTTAAGACTTTGCTCGGCTTTATTTTCGGCCATAATGAACCTAGTTTGCAGCTTTTCCGTAAATTTGGTTTTGAAAATTGGGCGCATCTGCCTGGCATTGCCGAGCTTGACGGAATCGAACGAGACCTGATTATTCTTGGTAAACGGGTCGGTTAGCAAGCAGCAACGCGAATAGCGCTTTTTCCTCTTGTCAGCGACATGACATCTACGACAAAATGGAAAAGCGCTATTTATTTTTTAGCGTGAAAGTGCATCTCTATTCTTCGGTCTTCAACGCCTCTACTTCAATCTCAATCATTAACCTGGGATCAATTAAAGCTTTCACCTCAACCATTGTTGCCACAGGCTGAACTTCCCGGAAAAATTCCCCGTGCGCACGGCCGAATTCTTCCCATAAGGAAATATCCGTCACAAACATCCGCGTACGTATGACATCCGACATGGTGGCTCCAAGTTCTAAGAGTGCTTTCTCTATCGTCTCAAGCACATAACGCGCTTGCTCATAAGCGTTGCCTTCTCCAACGACTTCACCATCCCTCATCGCTGTTGTACCAGCGACCTCAATGCGATTCCCTACTCGGATTGCGCGGCAATAGCCTACTGTTGGCTCCCAAGGCGAGCCTGTAAATACTTTTGTTCGAGTCATCACTCACTCAACTCTCCTTTTACAGATAAGATGCAAGATTAACGCGCAAACCTTCCGATACTGGCATAAGCGGCAAACGAAGCGTACCCGATTCAATGACGCTTTGCTGCTCAAGCAGCCATTTCAGTGGAGCTGGATTAGGCTCTTGGAAAAGCAGGCGGATCAGCGGAAGCAACTCTTCAAAAAGCACCTTGCTTTTCTCCTGCTGCCCTGCCAAAAAATGGCGGTAAAACGCTATAAACCGCTCTGTCTGCACATTCGCAGATGCGCTCATTACCCCCTTTGCTCCGGATTGAAGAGCCTCGAAAAGCAACGTATCTTCTCCGCACAAAATCGGCTTCGAGCCCAATCTAGTAAGCTCCGAAACTAACTGAGTGTTGGGCGTACTGTCTTTCATTCCAATCACACCATCCAGTTCGAGAATCGTCCGAACCGTATTGAGTTCTAATTTCACCCCTGTACGATGAGGAACTTCATAGAGAATCACGGGCACACCCACACTCGCAACACGGCGAAAATGCTCAATAATTCCTTGCTGACTAGGCTTATTATAATACGGTACCACGACTAAAACACTGTCAGCGCCAAGTTTTCCAGCTTCTTCCGTCTTACGTACCGTAGAACGTGTATCATTCGTGCCCGTACCCACTACAAGCGGGACATGCACATGGGCTGCATCTCGGGCAGCTTGTGCGGTTGCAAACATAACGCCTAGTTCATCACTCGCAATTGTCGGGGATTCCCCTGTCGTTCCATTCACGACAAGGCCATCAATCCCGTCTTGAAACAAATTGTAGGCAAGATTATAAAAGGAGGCAGCATCCAACTCACCTTCCTCATCAAAAGGCGTGATGATAGGAACATACACACCATGCAAATCTTTTTCTTTTAACATATAAGCCATCTCCCCGTCAATTTGATGTTGTACATCCACTTTAGCATGGAATATTGCATCACAGTTAGCTATAATAAATGATACTACTCATCAATAATTTTGAAGTAATGATAGGAGGCTGCCATGGACTTAACGTATTTCCGCACCTTTCGGGAGGTCGCCCGAAGAAAGAGCTTTACCAAGGCTGCCGAGGAATTAGGCTATGCACAGTCCAGCATTACGATGCAAATTCAGAAGCTTGAGCGTGAATACGGGGTACCTCTTTTTGAAAGATTTGGTCGGCAGCTGCGGCTAACATCTCCTGGTGAAAGCCTTCTGAAGCTGGCTGTACAGATGCTCGATCTCTATGATCAATCCAAAGAAATGGTGGCAAGCCAGGTCACAGGTACTTTGACGATTGGCACGATCAACTCTCTTGCCGCTTATTATCTTCCGCCTTATTTACAAGCTTTGAAACAGCTTTATCCCGGCCTCAATATTCAGTTATATCCGGACAGCGAAGCCTCCCTAATGACCAAAGTCAGAGAAGGCGACTACGATCTGGGTTTGCTTTTGGACCGATATCCGGCTGAGCCCCTCTTAACCTGTACGAAAATTAAAGAAGAACCATTGCTGCTCGTTGCTCCATTAACTCATCCGCTCACACAAATAGACCGCATTGAGCTTAGCGACTTGCAACAAACTGAGTTTATTGTGACAGAAGAAAGCTGTATTTATCGGGGCATGTTTGAAAAGCTGCTCAAAGATCACGCCATCCCGCTCCAAATCGGCTTTGAACTTGGCAATTTAGAGGCCATTAAACAGTGTGTCATGAACGGGCTCGGGATCGCACTGCTACCTAGAATTGTCGTTCAGAGCGAACTCGAACAAAAAAGGCTTGTTTCCCTTCCTTTTTCACATGAAGATTTAAAGCTGGATATCCAACTACTTCTCCATCCCAAAAAGTGGATCTCCCAGCCCTTGCAAACATTTATCCAACTATTAACCAGTAACGAGGAATAAATATAAAAAAAGAAGCCCTCCTTTTCGAAAAGGTAGGGCTTCTTCGCATTTCATTTATATGTGGATGTCGAGAATGTCATCCACTTGTGGCGCCGCCGGTGCGGTAACCAGTTGAACGCTTCGCATCCTTCTATACACCAAACGCGGCTGGATTCTCTCTCCATGAACGGAGCAAGGCCATATCCTCAGCTTTGATTGCACCCTTCTCTAAAGCTACTTCAAGCAGCGTCGAGTAGTTGGAAAGCGTGTGAAGCGGCATCTCCGCAGCTTGGAAAGCGTCTGTCGCTTTATCCAGTTGGTAGGAGAAAATGGCTAGTACGCCTAACGGAATGGCTCCAGCTTCTTTGACAGCAATCGCTGCTTTCAAAGAGCTTCCGCCTGTTGAAATCAGGTCCTCGATCACGATGACCTTTTGACCTGGCTTTACAGAACCTTCAATCAGGTTCTCCTTGCCATGGCCTTTCGCTTTATCGCGAATGTAAATCATTGGGAGACCTAACTTCTGAGCGACCCATGCCGCATGAGGGATGCCAGCCGTTGCAGTACCGGCTATTACCTCTGCATCCGGGAACTTCTCTTGAATCAAGCTGACGAAGCCGTCAGCGATCGCTTCGCGAATCGCCGGGTGTGACATCGTCAGACGGTTGTCGCAATAAATCGGGGATTTCAAGCCCGATGTCCATGTAAAAGGTTGCTGCGGTCTTAACGCTACCGCTTGAATATCTAATAAGGAAGCCGCGACATGCTTCGCAATCGTTTCGAGTTGACTCATGTTACTTCCACCGTTCCTTCCGTTGTTAAGTGCTACAGGATGGAATCAATAATCGATTCCAATGCAGCCCTTGGGTCCGCCGCACCTGTGATCGGTCTGCCGATCACGACGTAGTCCGTGCCCTGCGCAAACGCCTCGCCTGGCGTCATGATGCGCGACTGGTCGCCCACATCCGCGCCTGCCGGGCGGATGCCCGGCGTTACGGTGACGAACCCGTCACCGCACGCCGCCTTAATCGCCGTCACCTCTAGCGGTGACGCGACGACGCCCTGAAGCCCCGCGGCATGCGCCAAGCGGGCATAACGAATGACGGCTTGCTCAACCGTGCCGGTCAAGCCGATCTCTTCATTCAGCACCGCTTGCGAGGTGCTGGTCAGCTGCGTCACGCCGATAACGATCGGACGTGCAGCGCCTGCGGCCAATCCCTTGTCGACACCCTCCAAGGTAGCCACCATCATGTCCTTGCCTCCGGCGGCATGGACGTTGAACACATCCACCCCTAGGCGCGTTACGCTTTCCGCCCCGCCTTTGACCGTGTTCGGAATGTCATGCATCTTCACATCGAGGAACACCTTATAACCGCGATCCTTCAGGCTCGCGACGAAGCTTGGACCTGCAGCATAGAACAGCTGCATGCCCACCTTCACGTAGCAAGGGATACCCTCGAGCTGCTTCAGCAGCCCTTCGGCGCTTGCCGCATTCGCATAATCGAGCGCGACCATAATGCGTCCTGCAACATCCGTACGAGTTAATACTGACAAGTCCGTCACCTCTTTCTTAGACATGCACCGGCATTGCGCGCGAGGAGAAGTTGATCGCTTCAAGCATATTCACGAGTGCTCTTACTGTGTCAAGCGATGTCATACAAACCACACCGTTCTCAACCGCTTCACGGCGAATACGGAAACCGTCGCGCTCAGGCGTTTTACCTTTCGTCAGCGTGTTGACAACAAATTGTGCATCTCCGCTGCGAATCAGGTCCAAAATGTTCGGTGAGCCTTCGCTCAATTTATGCACCGTTGTGACTGGAAGGCCAGCTTCTTCAATGGCTGTAGCCGTTCCGCCGGTCGCGATGATTTTATAACCAAGACGGTAGAAACCTTTCAAGATTTCAATCGCTTCTTCCTTGTCTTTGTCAGCAACCGTTACTACGACTGAACCGGCAGCCGGGATTTTCATGCCCGCACCGATTAAACCTTTATATAGCGCCTTAGCAAAGTTCGTATCGCGGCCCATTACCTCACCTGTGGATTTCATCTCAGGTCCAAGTGTTGTATCGACACGGCGAAGTTTCGCGAAGGAGAATACCGGCACTTTCACGGAGACATAGTTATCTTCCGGCCATAGACCGCTTTGGTAACCCATATCCGCCAGCTTTTGTCCCATAATGACGCGTGTCGCCACGTTAGCCATCGGGATGTTCGTTACTTTGCTTAAGAACGGTACCGTTCTGGAAGAACGCGGGTTAACCTCGATCACATACACTTGATCGTTGTGGATAACGAACTGGATGTTTACCAAGCCCACTACGTTAAGTTCCAGACCGATTTTTGTTGTAATCTCGATAACTTGCGCCTTAATTTCGTCAGAGAGCGATTGCGGCGGGTATACCGCGATGGAGTCGCCGGAGTGAACCCCTGCGCGTTCAACGTGTTCCATAATCCCAGGGATTAGCACCGTTTCTCTATCACAAATCGCGTCTACTTCTACCTCTTTGCCCAGCATATAACGGTCGATCAGAACCGGATGCTCAGGGTTGATTTTCACCGCATATTCCATGTAGCTCAGCAATTCTTCATCGGAGTAGACAATCTCCATCGCACGTCCACCCAAGACATAGGAAGGTCGAACGATAACCGGATATCCGAATTTCGCTGCTGTTCCAACCGCTTCATTCACAGAAGTTACTGTGCCGCCTGGAGGTTGAGCAATGAAAAGCTTGCTTAGCAAAGCTTCGAATTTTTTGCGATCTTCCGCTGTATCGATGCTTTCCAGATCGGAACCAAGAATGCGAACTCCTGCTTTGTGTAAAGGAGCTGCCAAGTTGATAGCCGTTTGACCGCCGAATTGTACGATAACACCGATTGGTTTCTCGCGTTCAATGACGTTCATCACATCTTCGAAGAACAATGGCTCGAAGTACAAGCGATCGGATGTGTTGAAGTCCGTGGATACTGTCTCTGGGTTGTTATTGATAATAACAGCTTCGTAACCAGCAGCTTGAATCGCCCATACAGCATGTACCGTTGAGTAGTCAAACTCGATCCCTTGACCGATACGAATCGGACCGGAGCCAAGTACAACGACTTTCTCTTTCGATGTTTCCGTTACTTCATCTTCTTGCTCATAAGTTGAATAGTAGTATGGCGTCGAAGCTTCAAACTCCGCTGCGCAAGTATCAACCATTTTGTAAACAGGTTTAATGTTTTGCTTCAAGCGATAAGCTCTTACATCCGCTTCGTTAATGAATGTTGTGCAGCCAGCAAGCGAACGAATTTCAGCAACAGCGCGGTCTGTGAAGCCTTTGCGCTTAATTTCAAAAATCAGATCAGCCGTTAATTCACTTGCGGCGATTTCTTTCTCGTACTTGATCAAACCTTCAAGCTTGTTCAAGAACCACCAATCAATTTTCGTCAAATTTTGCAATTGTTCTACAGAATAACCCCTGCGGTAAGCTTCTGCTAGCAAGAACAAGCGCTCATCATCAGGTTTTTGCAAACGGGATTCCAATGTTTCTTTATCTAAAAGGTCTGTTTCCTTCAGGAACAAACGATGTACACCAATTTCCAACGAGCGAACCGCTTTGTGAATGGACTCTTCGAATGTACGTCCGATCGCCATCACTTCGCCGGTTGCCTTCATTTGTGTACCCAATTTGCGGTTAGCCGCCGTGAATTTATCGAATGGCCAGCGCGGGATTTTGGACACGATGTAATCAAGTGCAGGCTCGAAGCAAGCATACGTTTGACCCGTTACTGGATTTACAAGCTCATCGAGCGTGTAACCAATCGCGATTTTAGCTGCCATTTTGGCAATCGGGTAACCTGTTGCTTTGGATGCAAGCGCTGAAGAGCGGCTTACACGCGGGTTAACTTCGATAACATAGTACTGGAAGCTGTGCGGATCAAGCGCATATTGTACGTTACAACCGCCTTCGATGTTCAAAGCGCGAATGATTTTCAGGGATGCGGAGCGAAGCATTTGATATTCGCGATCCGACAATGTTTGGCTTGGCGCTACTACGATGCTGTCTCCTGTATGTACGCCTACTGGATCAAAATTCTCCATGTTACATACAACGATACAGTTGTCGTTCGCGTCACGCATAACTTCATACTCGACTTCTTTCATACCTGCGATGCTGCGTTCAACCAGACATTGTCCGATTGGGCTGTAACGAATTCCGGAAGCTACGATATCCGTCAGTTCTTCCATCGTGTTACAGATACCGCCGCCAGTACCACCAAGTGTGTAGGCTGGACGAACGATAATCGGGAAGCCGATTTCATTAGCAAAATCTACCGCTTGCGCGACTGTTGTTACGATAACGCTATCTGGTACAGGCTGTTCCAGCTCTCTCATCAAGTCTCTGAAAAGATCGCGGTCTTCCGCTTTCTCAATCGCAGTAAGCTGAGTACCCAGAAGCTTCACATTCTCACTCTCAAGAACTCCAGCGCGAGCAAGTTCTACCGCCATGTTCAGACCTGTTTGACCGCCTAAAGTTGGAAGCAAGCCGTCTGGACGCTCTTGACGGATGATTTGTGTAACGAATTCAAGCGTAATTGGTTCGATATATACTTTGTCGGCCATGTTCGTATCCGTCATGATCGTAGCCGGGTTGGAGTTGATCAGGATAACTTCCATGCCTTCTTCTTTCAATGCTTGGCAAGCTTGTGTTCCCGCATAGTCGAATTCCGCTGCCTGACCAATAACGATCGGACCGGAACCGATAACGAGGATCTTTTTGAGTGTATTATTTTTTGGCATATTACAGTTCCTCCCTAGAGTTTTGCTTCAGCAAAACTTGCTTCGTAAGCTTTACTTACAGATGTCGATGCCGCGGACGCTTTCCATTGAGCAAGCATTTGTGCTTGGCGCGGCTGTTCTGGATGATCTAGTTTGTGCTGACGAATCATCGAGATGAAATCATCGAACAGATAGCTGGAGTCAAAAGGTCCAGGTGCGGCTTCCGGATGGTATTGAACCGAGAAAGCTGGGAATTTCTTATGTTTCAAACCTTCAATTGTACGGTCATTATTGTTAATGTGCGTCACTTCAAGATCAGTTCCGGCAACGGACTCATCTTTTACTGTGTAGCCATGGTTTTGCGAAGTAATATAGCAACGGCCGGAAGCCAAATCTTTCACAGGGTGGTTACCGCCGCGGTGACCGAATTTCAGTTTATCCGTGTCAGCGCCGCAAGCGAGGGCGAACAGCTGGTGACCCAAGCAAATTCCGAAAAGCGGGATGTCGCCAAGCAAACCTTTGATCATTTCGACAGCGTGAGGAACATCCTTGGGATCCCCAGGGCCGTTAGACAGCAGGACACCATCTGGTGCAAGGCGGCGAATTTGTTCCGCTGTTGCATCTTGAGGCACAACAACAACGTCACAGTCGCGTTTGCTCAGATCGCGGATAATTCCGCTTTTTGCTCCAAAGTCAACCAATACGATACGCTCTTTGTGACCTGGTGCTCCGTACACGCTTTTCGTGGAGACGCGAGCAACTTGATCTGTCATGAGGGAAGTTCCTCTCAGGATTTCAGTTAGCTCGGCAACTGATTTATTGGAAGTTGTCAGCAAGCTTTTCATAACGCCGTGGTGACGGATCTTACGAGTCAACATGCGCGTATCGATACCGCTGATGCCTACGATGCCGTATTCCTTAAGCAAGCTGCCAAGCGTGTATTGCGCTCTCCAGTTGCTTGGAATTTCTTCATGTTCACGAACGACAAAGCCATGAATGAATGGGCGTACGGATTCAAAATCATCACGAATCACACCGTAGTTCCCCACCAATGGATAAGTCATCGTTACGATTTGACCGCAGTAGGACGGATCGGAAAGGACCTCCTGATACCCTGTAATTCCCGTGTTGAATACTACCTCACCAACGGACTCTCCTTCACTACCGAACGATTTTCCTGTAAAAAGCGTGCCGTCTTCCAGCAACAATCTTGCCTGCATGTATGTTCAGCTCCTTCACTATTGTCAACGATTCTAACGAATCGCAGATGTCATGCTTATTTGTTACCATCTTTATGCGTAGACTTGCATAAAAAATGATCAGTTTGTATAAATATACACGATTTTCGGGTTGCCGTATAGATCGTTCGTGTCGTTTTTATGAATAAACGATTTTTCCGGAAGCGATGGTAACAACGGGCCACCCCTTCAGTTTCCATCCGATAAACGGTGTGTTTTTACTGCGTGAAACAATCTCTTCTTTGAGGACTTCGCGTTCTGTTTCCAAATCTACAATTGTAATGTCTGCTACGCTGCCTACATTCAACGTTCCGTATGGAAGTCCGAAGACGTCAGCAGGTTTCTTAGTCATACGGTCTACTAGGAAACCAAGCGTCCACTTGCCGGTCAGCACAAATTTCGTGTACAGCAGGTTGAAGGCTGTCTCGAAACCAAGGATACCGAATGGCGCCAGCATCATGCCCTTCTCCTTCTCTTCTTCCGAGTGAGGAGCGTGATCCGTAACGATAATATCGATCGTCCCGTCTTCAAGCCCTTCGATGACGGCTTGCACATCGCGCGGTGTGCGCAGCGGCGGGTTCATCTTCCAGTTCGCGTCAAGCCCTGGAATATCTTCATCGGATAGCACCAGGTGATGCGGGCAAACCTCTGCGGTAACTTTAATTCCGAACTGTTTCGCGTGACGGATCAAGCGAACTGATTGCTCAGTAGAAACGTGGCATACGTGGTAGTGAACACCGGTTGCTTCAGCCAGCAGCACGTCGCGGCCAACATGAATCGCTTCGGATTCATTTGGAATGCCTTTGAGGCCGTGCTTCTTGGCGAAAGAGCCTTCGCTGACCGGCGCTCCGACGACAAGCGTATCATCCTCGCAGTGAGCGATGATGGGCATTCCGATGGATGCGGCCAACGCCATGGCATCCTTCATCATTTGCGCGCTTTGCACGCCTACGCCGTCATCCGTGTAACCGATGACACCCGCTTCTTTCAGCGCGGCAAAGTCCGTCAACTCGCGGCCAAGCTCGTTTTTGGTAATCGTGCCGTAAGGAAGGACACGCACTACGCCTTCTGTAGCTGCTTTGTCCAATATGTAATTCACCGTCTCTACCGTATCGATGACGGGTCTTGTATTCGGCATACAAGCAATCGTTGTAAATCCGCCTCTTGCAGCGGAACGCGTTCCCGTCGCAATATTTTCTTTATGTTCAAACCCAGGTTCTCTCAAGTGAACATGCATATCGATAAAGCCAGGTGTTACCAATTTACCTGCTGCATCGATGACTTCATGTCCTTCGGTTTGTGGCGCTGAACCTTCAACTGCGTCCAGAACCTGAGCAATTTTATCATTTTCAACTAAAATGTGTTTCTTCGCTTGTACATTATTTACGTCAACTGTCGTTCCGTTTAGAATCCAAATGCCCATTGTGGTAAGTCCCCCTGTTTTATGATAAAGCTCGTTCGATGACTGCCATACGAATCGGCACGCCGTGAGCAATTTGTGTGAAAATTTTTGATTTCTCATGTTCAACCAGTTCATCGTCCAGTTCCACGTTGCGGTTAACCGGAGCCGGATGCATGATGATCGCGTGAGGTGCCATACGGCTTGCACGCTCTACCGTTAAACCATATTGCTCGCGGTATTCCTCTGCGGAGCGAAGCAGCCCTGTGTCGTGGCGTTCCAGCTGCACACGCAGCATCATCACGACATCTGCTTTCAGCGCTTCGTCGAAGGACACATATGGCGCGAACTCTGCGAGTTCTGGAGCCTGCATGCTGGCCGGTGCGCAGAATTGCACTTTCGCGCCCAGTGCGAGCAGTCCCCACAGATTGGAGCGTGCCACGCGGCTGTGCAGAATGTCTCCGACGATAGAGACGGTGAGCCCTTTGATGGCGCCGAACTGCTTGCGCATCGTGTAGAAGTCGAGCAGCGCTTGTGTCGGATGCTCGTTGTTGCCGTCACCCGCATTAATAAGCGGGATTTTGATTTTCTCCGCGAGCTCCTGGAGCACGCCGTTCGGCTTCAAGCGGATAACGCCAGCGTCGATCCCCATCGACTCCAATGTGCGGACTGTGTCGTAGATGGACTCGCCTTTCTGTACGCTGGACTCCGCTGCCGAGAAGTTCAGGACATCCGCTCCTAGACGTTTTTGCGCCAGTTCGAAGGAAAAACGGGTTCTTGTGCTATTTTCAAAAAATAAGTTGGAAACGAATTTGCCATTAAATTGATTGGTCACTTTCGCAGGACTCTGTTCAAAATAGGCCGCGCGATCGAGGATGCTTATGATCTCATCTGCGCTTACCCCTTTTAGTCCTAGAAAATGTTTGGTTTGTGTACTCACCATGCTCACTCCTGTTTCCCCCTCTGTTGAAGTATAATGACGCCGTCTTTGTCGTCGATTTCCGTTAGCAGCACTTCAATGCTTTCACTTTTGGAGGTAGGTACGTTCTTTCCTACATAATCCGGGCGTATCGGCAGTTCGCGATGCCCTCTGTCCACAAGCACGGCCAACTGGATCATTTGCGGCCTGCCTAAATCGATTAAAGCGTCCATAGCTGCCCGCACGGTGCGTCCAGTAAACAGGACATCGTCGAACAGGATGATTTTCCGGTCTTGAATTTGGATGCGGCCGCCTTCCTGAACGTTCTCGACCGATTTCACTTTGACGCGGTCGTCTCGATACGAAGTGATATCAATCTCGCCGACAGGAACCGGTACGCCTTCGATTTCTAAGATTCTCTCAGCGACTCGCTTCGCTAAATAAATGCCTCGTGTCCGAATCCCAATTAGGGTACAATTTTCTACCCCTTTATTCTTTTCAAGTATCTCATGCGCAATCCGCGTAAGAGCACGGCGAATTCCCATTTCGTCTATAATCGTGTGTTCGGCTGCTTCGTTCATTTGATTCGCCTCCTGAGAGTTTTGCTTTAGCAAAACTGGCATCGTAAGCATCTGCTGTGTTTTGCTTTAGCAAAACTGGCATCGTAAGCATTAGTTGAGTTTTGGCCAGGTTAAAACACACCAAAAAACTCCTTGCCCATTCATTGGCAAGGAGTTAGCGTGCATAAAGATACAGAGCGGGGCATAAGGATGCGCACATCCCCAAGCTTGTTCATAAACTGAATTCGCGATTCAATTTATCCCGTCTTTTCTTATCGACTACCTTGCCAGCCTCTCTGGACTGTTTTTAAAGGTACATATGTAATTAAAAGAATTATGCCACTTTCGACACAATAAGTCAATATGAATTCCATTGAATTTTTGAACAGATATTTTATCATGTGTTATAATTTACATATCAAAATTCACATTATGGCGTTTATTCACAATTCCCTAAGGAGGAAAACATTTGTTCAAACTGTTTAGACTTTTGAATCCGTACAAAGTTTCAGTTACAGCCATCATCGCCTTAATGCTCCTTCAGTCATTGTCCCAACTGTATCTCCCCACTTTGCTCTCGGACATCGTCGATGTCGGAGTCTTGAATGGGGATGTTGCCTATATTCTCCGTTATGGGGCCTACATGCTTTTGGTAGCTATGGGCGCGATGGTTTGCGTTATGATCGCCAGCTACTTGCTGGCACGGACAGCTACTGGATTCGGCAGAGATTTGCGCCGCAAGCTTTTTAGTCATGTCGAGAGCTTTTCATTAAATGAGTTTGACAAGGTCGGCACCTCCTCCCTGATTACACGAACCACCAATGACATCGCACAAGTACAGCAAGTGATCGTTATGATGCGGATGTTCATCGGTGCGCCGACAATGCTGATCGGCGGTGTAATCATGGCGACCTACAAGGATGCCCATCTGGCCATTGTCCTCATTGCCGTCATTCCGATTCTCGCATTAGCAATCATAGGAATCATGTCCAAAGGGCTTCCTCTATTTAAGGTGCTGCAAGTCAAAATAGATGCCATCAATCTCGTGCTTCGCGAGAATTTGACCGGTATCCGAGTCATTCGCGCTTTTAACCGTTCCGGTCATGAACAGACGAAGTTTGAAAAAGCGAATCTTGATTACACCCAAACAGCCATCAAAGTGAACACAATCATGGCGACGATGATGCCAATCATGATGTTGGTTTTTAATTTGGGGATTGTCGTGATCCTCTGGTATGGGGGAATACGCATTGATAGCCAACAGATGCAAATTGGCGATTTGATGGCTTTCATTCAATATGCGATGCAAATTATGTTTTCAATGTTCATGATGACAATGATTTTCATGATGATTCCAAGAGCCTCCGCCTCTTCCGGACGTATTAATGAAGTTCTGGCTTTGACCTCCACGATACATAATACCAAAGAGGCAAAGACCCTTCCCTCCGATCAGGCAGCGATTGAATTTAAACATGTAACCTTCAGCTATCCTGGCGCCGAGCAGCCTGCGATCCGTGATATTTCATTCCGCGCAGAGCCGGGTGAAGTAACAGCCATTATTGGCGGTACGGGTTCTGGCAAAACGACCCTGATCAATTTGCTGCTGCGCTTTTATGATGTTAATGAAGGCAGCATTACGATTGACGGCCATTCTTTGCCAACATTGAAAATAGATAGCCTGAGGCAACAAATTGGATATGTCCCACAAAAAGCAGCGCTCTTCTCCGGTACGGTTGCCGACAACATCCGGTTCGGACGCGAGTCTGCGACGGAGGAAGAAATCCAACAGGCTGCGCAGACAGCGCAAGCCGCAGATTTCATTGCCGAATTGAAAGACGGCTATCAATCCATCCTGGCTCAGGGAGGCACGAATTTATCCGGTGGCCAGAAGCAGCGGTTAGCCATTGCTCGAGCCCTCGCTCGCAAACCGGAAATCTACGTCTTCGACGACAGCTTCTCTGCGCTTGATTTCAAAACGGACGCAAAGCTGAGAGCGGCACTTAAAGCTGAAACCGCGCAAGCGACGAAAATCATCGTAGCTCAGCGAGTCAGCACCATCATGGATGCCAACCGGATTATCGTACTAGAAGACGGACGCATTGCCGGGATCGGCACACATGCCGAGCTGATGAGCACCTGCGGTGTATATCAAGAAATCGTGGCTTCCCAGCTGTCAGAGGAGGAAATTGCATGAGTGATCAACCGAGAAACGGGCAGCGTCCTTCCTCCCAAGGTGTTAATCCAGCTCATTTTGGCCGAGGCGGTATGGGTGCGATGGGCATGCCCGTCCAGAAAGCAAAGGATTTCAAAGGTACCTTGCGTCGGCTGTCCGGCTATATGAAACCTTTTCGAGTATCAATCATTTCTGTTTTTATAGCAGCCGTGCTCAGTACAGTTTTCAGCATCGTTAGTCCCAAGCTTATGGGGAATGCAACAACAAAGCTGTATGAAGGCTCTATGGCTAAGCTGAAGGGTGTGCCCGGCGCGAGAATTGACTTTGATGCGCTGCTTCAAATTGTTTTGATACTAGCTGCGCTTTACCTATTCAGCTCTGTTTTAACTTTTATCCAGCAAAGGATTATGGTTGGTGTTACTCAGAAAATTGTGTTTAATCTCCGCAAAGACATTAGCGATAAACTGACTCGGGTACCACTTTCTTTCTTTGATTCCCGCAGTCATGGAGATACGATGAGTCGTGCAACGAACGATGTCGATACGATCTCTTCGACCATGCAGCAGAGTTTAACTCAGCTAATCACATCCATCGTCACGCTGGTCGGGATTATCATTATGATGCTCACCATTAGTCCCCTGTTGACGTTGGTTACCATCATCACACTGCCTTTAAGCATTATGGCAACGAAGATGATTGCTTCCCGCTCCCAGAAATATTTCAAAGGTCAGCAAAAAACACTTGGCGAGCTCAATGGCCACGTCGAGGAAATGTACACGGGACATACCATTGTCAAAGCATTCGGGCGTGAACGCCACTCTATTGAGAAATTCAATGAAATCAATGACAGGTTGTATCATTCCGGATGGAAGGCACAATTTATTTCCGGGATGATCTTCCCCCTCATGTCATTTATCGGAAATATTGGATATGTACTCGTCAGTGTCATTGGCGGTATCATGGTGACACACAGCGTGATCAAAATTGGCGATATTTTGGCTTTCATCCAGTACTCCGGGCAATTCGGGATGCCCATCACGCAGGTTGCGAACATCGCAAACATTATTCAGTCCACCATTGCAGCCGCGGAACGGATCTTCGAACTGCTGGATGAGCCTGAAGAGGTACTCGAGGACACCGCAGTCAAGTCCGTTACGCAGGTGCGCGGGCATGTCCAGTTCAACGAGGTCGCTTTCTCCTATAAAAAGGATGAGCCGCTCATTGAGCATATGAACATCGAAGTCGAGCCAGGTCAAACCGTGGCTATCGTCGGCCCGACCGGTGCGGGGAAAACGACCATCGTTAACCTGCTCATGCGGTTCTATGAGCTAAAAGGCGGAACGATATCTATCGACGGCGTTGATTCCCGTAAAATGTCTCGCAGCCACCTTCGTGGACTGTTCGGCATGGTGCTTCAAGACACGTGGCTGTTCAATGGCACGATTCGGGAGAACATCGCTTACGGGCGAGACGGTGCATCCGAGGAAGAAATCGTGAATGCGGCTCGCGCAGCGTATGCCGATCATTTCATTCGAACGCTACCGGATGGATACAACACCATTTTAAATGAAGAAGCTTCCAATCTCTCCCATGGTCAAAAGCAGCTGCTTACCATTGCTCGAGCAATTTTGGCGGATCCAGCGATTTTGATTCTTGATGAAGCGACAAGCTCTGTAGATACCCGCACAGAAGTCTCCATTCAGAGGGCGATGAACAATCTGATGGAGAACCGAACGAGCTTTGTTATTGCCCATCGCTTATCCACCATCCGTGACGCTGATCTCATTCTGGTGATGAATCATGGAACTGTTATTGAACAGGGGACACACGAGCAGCTTTTAGCGCAAAATGGCTTCTATGCCGACCTGTATAACAGCCAATTTGCATCAAAAGCCATCTCATAATCAATGGACTGCGCACGCGAGTTGATTCGACTCGGTACGCAGTCCTTTTCACGTCGCCCCCTATCTGATAATATAGGAGAGTCAATTTAATTTAAGGAGATGTCACCATGAGCGAAATGAATACGTTAGAAATCATCCAGTTTATTAAAGAAAGCAAGAAAAAAACTCCCGTTAAAGTATATGTAAAAGGAAACCTTGAAGGTATTGAATTCGGAGAAGGCAGCCAATCCTTCATTTCCGGGGGCAGCGGCGTCGTATTTGGCGAGTGGAGCGAAATCTCCCCTGTGCTTGAAGCCAACAAAGAGCAAATCGTTGATTACGTGGTTGAATCAGACCGCCGCAACTCCGCAATTCCTATGCTTGATCTGAAAGGAATCAACGCTCGTATCGAGCCAGGTGCGGTTATTCGCGATAAAGTACATATCGGAGACAACGCGGTTATCATGATGGGCGCTCTTATTAACATCGGTGCATCCGTAGGCGACGGCACCATGATCGATATGAACGCTGTTCTTGGCGGCAGAGCGCAAATCGGTAAAATGTGTCACATCGGCGCAGGTGCAGTTGTTGCCGGCGTTATTGAGCCTCCTTCCGCACAACCTTGCGTTATCGAAGATGACGTGCTTGTAGGCGCAAATGCCGTTATCCTGGAAGGTGTTCGCATTGGTAAAGGTTCCGTAGTAGCTGCAGGCGCTATCGTTACACAAGATGTTGAAGAGTACACGGTTGTTGCAGGCGCTCCTGCTCGTGTAATCAAGAAAGTTGACGATAAAACAAAATCCAAAACAGAAATCTTACAAGATCTGCGTACCCTGTAAGATCATCTGGAGGAACACCTATGTCTAGCCCTTTCATCGCATTGCGTCGTCAGCTTCACCAAATCCCGGAGCCGGGCTTTCAAGAGTTCAAGACGCAAAAGCTGCTCTTAGACGAACTTGCTAAGCTGCCTCAGGATCGGATCAGCATCCGGACTTGGCGGACAGGCATTTTGGTTTATATCAAAGGAACAAATCCGACCAAACGCTTTGGCTATCGGGCGGATATGGACGGGCTGCCGATTACGGAAGAAACCACACTTCCGTTTCCATCGCAGCATCCTGGGTACATGCACGCCTGCGGTCATGATTTTCACATGTCTATCGGGATGGGCGTGATCACCCATTTTGTTGAACAGCCTATGAAGGATGATCTTGTTGTCTTGTTCCAGCCGGCTGAAGAAGGACCTGGGGGCGCAATGCCCATGCTTGCTTCGGAAGAACTGCAGGACTGGATGCCGGATCAAATGGTTGCCCTCCATATCGCGCCTGAATACCCGGTTGGCACCATTGCCACACGCCCTGAGATCTTGTTCGCCAACACTTCTGAGTTGTTCATCGACCTGCTAGGCAAAGGCGGACACGCAGCTTACCCGCATCAAGCGAATGACATGATTATCGCGGCGACGCAAATGGTTGGCCAACTACAAACCATCGTTTCCCGTAATGTGAATCCGCTGGATTCGGCTGTCGTGACCATCGGCAAAATGGAGGCTGGCACCAAACAGAACATCATTGCCGAAAAGGGGCGCTTGGAAGGCACGATTCGCACGCTTTCCGCTGGTTCGATGGACAAGATCAAGAAACGGATTGAGGCCATCGCAGCTGGCATCGAAAGCTCTTTTGAATGCAAAGTAACGATCGATTACGGTTCAAACTACCGTCAAGTTTTTAACGATCCTGCTTTGACCGGGGAGTTCATGGCGTGGCTGCGAACAACCGATCAAGTTCAGCTTGTGGAATGTACAGAAGCTATGACCGGTGAAGACTTCGGCTACTTTTTGGAGCAAATTCCCGGTTTCATGTTCTGGTTAGGGGTAGATACGCCTCACGGACTGCACAATGCCAAGCTTGACCCGGATGAACGGGCGATTGAAGTTGCTATTAACACCATTACAGCTTACTTCCATTTTAAATCTCAATAAGTGGATACAAAAAAACCTCCAAGCCTTAGAGCTTTGGAGGTTTTTTGCGTCTTACAATTTGCTGATAAAACGTTCCACACGATTCAGCGATTCTTCCAGTACTTCCTGCGAGTACGCATAGGAGATACGGATAAAACCTTCCCCGTAGGAGGTAAAAGCATCCCCAGGCACGACCGCGACATGCTCTTCTTGAAGCAGTCTCATCGTGAACTCTTGCGAGGATAATCCGAATTTGGCGATGGACGGGAACAAATAGAACGCCCCATCCGGCTTATCCAGCTCAAAGCCCATGGCCAGCAAACGATTATAGACGTAGTCTCGGCGAGCTTCATATTCTGCTCGCATCGGAAGTGCATCGTCGATCCCTACTGTCAATGCTTCCAAAGCCGCGTATTGGCTTACGGAGCTGGCGCAGGTGACATTGTATTGGTGCACCTTGACCATATGCTCCGTTATGTTAGCCGGCGCCAAGGTGAAGCCAATCCGCCATCCTGTCATGGCGTGAGATTTGGACAGCCCATTGATGACGATCGTTTTTTCACGCAGGTTGCCGATCGTTGCAATGGATTGATGCGTTTCCCCATAAACAAGCTCGCTGTATATCTCATCGGATAAAACGAATAATTCACGGTCTTCCAACAACTGTGCCAAGTCATTCAACTCTTGCTTCGACAGCACTTGGCCCGTTGGATTGGACGGATAACACAAGATCACGCAGCGCGTTTTGTCTGTTAGATGTGGTGCTAACAGTTCGGCTGTTAATTTCAAGCCGTTTTTTCTTGTGTCCACATAGACAGGAACCCCTCCGGCTAGCCGAATCAATGGCTCGTACCCCGGATAAATCGGTGCTGGCAAGATGACTTCCGCACCCGGCGTAAGAATGGTCCGCAGCGTAATATCGACCGCTTGGCTTGCGCCGGCAGTCACGATGATTTCATCTGCTGCACGGTAGGTTTGGCCATATTTCACTTTCACAAAGTGAGATACCGCTTGTCTAAGCTCAAGCAAACCCGGATTTTGCGTATAGACGGTTTTATTTTCGTCCAGCGCCCTCTGTCCCGCTTCAATAATATGCCGCGGCGTCGGGAAATCCGGTTGTCCGATCGTAAGCGTCAGTGCACCCGGAATGGTGCTGACCAGATTGGAGATTTTACGAATACCCGAAATCTGAATGTCTTTTACTTGTGGATTAATTAAATGCTCCATATGATTCGCTCCTCTCCCCATCAGATGAACCTTAGGATGTTCGTATCGTTTGCAGTAGGTGCTCCATGTCCGAAGGAATCGGCGCTTCGAACTGCAGCCATTCCCCTGTCCGAGGATGCTCGAAGCCTAGCACTGCGGCATGCAGCGCTTGACCATCCATCAACATCCCTTTGCTCTTGCCGTACATCGGATCTCCGACTAAGGGATGTCCAATAAACTTCATGTGCACGCGAATTTGGTGCGTTCGCCCCGTTTCTAGCTTGAGTTCCACCAAAGTGAAATCGCCGAAACGTTCCAGCACGACGAAATGAGTCACCGCATGCTTGCTGTTTTTCTCCGTCACCGTGTACATCTTACGGTCATGTGAATCGCGTCCAATCGGCGCATCGATCGTGCCTTGATCATGCTGAAGGTGTCCGTGGACTAACGCGATATATTTGCGATTAACCGTGTGTGCCTTCAATTGCTCAGCCAGACTCGCATGTGCCTTGTCATTCTTAGCTGACATAATCAAGCCGGATGTGTCCTTATCGATGCGGTGTACAATGCCAGGACGAAGTTCTCCGTTGATTCCGGAAAGATCCTTGCAATGATGCATCAAGGCATTCACTAACGTACCTGAATAGTGCCCTGGCGCAGGATGAACAACGAGCCCGCGCTGCTTGTTGATGACGATGACATCCGCGTCTTCGTATACCACTTGAAGCGGAATGTCTTCAGCAATCAGCTCGACACCTTGCGGGTCAGGTATTTGCAGCGAAATCGCATCCTGTTCCGAGAGCTTATAGTTAGGTTTGATCGTTTTCTCATTTACCTTAACATGCCCGTCTTTGACCCATTGCTGCACCAAGGTTCTGGACACATCTTCTTCCAACGCTTCGGTGATGAATTTATCGATCCGTTCACCCGCATACTCTTTATCAACTGTCCATTCGATAACATCTTGAGATGCCATGTCAGACGAGGTCTGATTTGTGTTCATGAGCGGCTCCTTTTTTCTCTTTTCTCCACGCAAGAATTGAATCTAAGAAAATGAGGATAACCCCGATCACGATGGCGGAATCAGCAATATTGAAAATCGGATAAATGTAATAAATGTCCTTACCGAACAAGCTGAAATCAAAAGTCACCTGCAGGAAATCCACGACTTCTCCGAATAACGCGCGGTCTACAAAGTTTCCGATAGCTCCCCCGAGGAGTAAGCTAAGTGCGCATGTCAACAATGTTTTATTCTCACGAATTGTCCGACGCATATACCAGATGATACCGATCAACACAAAAGTCGTAATGATAATGAAAAACCATCGTTGGTTTTGTAAAATGCCGAATGCGGCTCCCCGGTTTCGATGGGAAGTGATCATGAAAAACTCGCCAATGACAGATCTTTCTTCGCCAAGCGGAATTCTTTTTACGATGAACCATTTGGACACTTGATCCAAAATAAACACGATTAACGCATAGAAATAATACTTCATATACTTCATTTCTTTTCCTCCTAAGAGCTCTGCCTCTGCAAAAACCCACTTCATAAACATTCACATATATCCCTAAGCAAGAAAGGTACCTTAATTTCAAGGAATTACCTCACTAAAAAACGCGGCTGCTCGGCATTATAACGGTAAGGATCAGCTGTAAGAAGGGAGCTGTACGACCTATGAGCCATCTAACCGAGGAGCAATCAAATCAATTATATTTGCAATTATTGGAGGAAAAGCTTGGTCTTGAAAAACATTTTGCCACGAACGATCATTATGGCCTGTCAAACTCTTTCAGAGACGGTACGGGTGAACTCTCAATGTATGATAACCATCCTGCTGACGTGGCCTCAGAAATCTTCGAACGTGAAAAAGATATCTCGCTCAATGAGCATGCTGAATTTCACTTGAGGCAGGTTGATGAAGCCCTAGCACATATGGAAAAAGGTGACTATGGCCACTGTATCTTTTGCGATAGCCCAATTCCTTTTGAACGCTTGCAGGCCATTCCAACTACGCTCTACTGCAAAGAGCATGTGCCTGATCCAGAACAGTCCATCAGAAGACCGGTTGAGGAGCAAGTGCTTTATCCGCCTTTTGGCCGGACAAGCTTTGACGAGCGTAATGACGAAACCGAATTTGACGGTGAGGACGCTTGGCAAATCGTTGAAAGCTGGGGCACATCCAATACGCCTGCCTTCGCAGAAGACCCAAACGTTGAGAATTACAACGAAATGTATATTGAAGCTGATGAAAATGTCGGCTATGTTGAATCTTTCGAAAGCTTCGTAGCGACAGACTTATATGGTGAGCATGTCACCATTGTGCGCAGCAAAGCTTACCGGGATTATATGCACAGCGATGAAGGCGACCCTTTTCTTGAGCCGGAAAACCGTTCCCTTGATGACGAGCCGCTCTAAAATAAACAGGACAAACGAGCTTCGCTATAACAGCGCAAGCTCGTTTGCTCGTTTCTTACTCGTGGTAATGAGCAGTAACCACGTCATTACATCTGACGCATAGTGTTGGATGTTCTTTACTTTGCCCAACCTCTGGAGTCACTATCCAGCAGCGCTCGCATTTCTCGCCGTCCGCTACTTCAATAGCAATAGCTAAATCCTTCGTCTGATGAGCCCCCTCAGGTGCACTCGTTCCTGGCTGATGTACACTTACAGCGGACACGATGAACAATTGATCCAACTGTTCAAGTTGGCTAAGCAGGCCAAAAGTCGCTTCACTCGGATACAGGTGCACAGCAGCCCCTAAGGAGTTACCGATGACTTTCTCTTTACGCGCTTCTTCTAGTGCTTTCAACACTTCGTCGCGAATATCAAGGAAGCTGTTCCATTTATTTTCCAATTCCACATTGTACAAGCTCGAATCCACTTCCGGCAGCTCAGCCAACTGAACACTGCTTAATGCTACTCCAGGGATGTACTTCCATACTTCGTCAGCTGTATGAGCCAAGATTGGTGAAATTAGCTTAGTCACAGCAACTAATGAATCATACAATACCGTTTGCGAAGCTTTCCGTGCTGGATCTTGCGGTGCGTTCGCATATAAGCGGTCCTTGATAATATCCAAGTAGAAAGAGCTCATTTCAACCGCGCAGAAATGATGAATCGTTTGATATACAATGTTGAACTCATAAGCATCATAAGCTTTGATAACCTTATCAATCATCCGGTTCAGACGGATCAATGCATAACGGTCAAGCTCTGACATATTTTCAACAGCTACACGATCTGTCTCTGGATTAAAGTGACTCAAGTTCCCGAGCAAGAAACGCATCGTGTTACGGATTTTGCGATAAACTTCCGTTGTTTGATTCAAAATGTTGTCCGAAATCCGGTGATCTGATTGGTAATCCACAGAGGATACCCATAGACGCAGAATATCAGCACCAAGCTTGCCACAAACCACATTAGGATCAATCGTGTTCCCAATGGACTTGGACATCTTGCGTCCTTCTCCGTCCAATGTGAAACCGTGACTTAGAATGCCTTTGTAAGGAGATTGCTCTTTCGTCGCAACACCGGTAATCAAGGAAGAGTTAAACCAACCACGATATTGGTCAGAACCTTCCAGGTACAAATCTGCCGGCCATTGAAGCTCAGGACGTGCCTCAAGCACGGCTACGTGGCTGGAACCGGAATCAAACCAAACATCCATGATGTCTGTTTCCTTGCGGAATTCGCCATGACCGCATTTCGAGCAGCAAGTTCCCGCAGGAAGCAGGTCCTTCTCTTCTTTGATAAACCAAGCGTTCGATCCTTCTTGCTCAAATAGCTGTGCCACATGCTCAATCGTTTGTTCATTGACGAGCGGTTCATTACAGCTGCGGCAATAGAAAATCGGGATGGGTACGCCCCATGAACGTTGTCTCGAAATACACCAGTCTCCACGATCGGCGATCATGTTGTGCAGGCGCAATTCTCCCCACTCTGGCGTCCATTTTACTTTCTTGATTTCATCCAACATCTCTTGTCTGAATTTATCGATTGAAGCAAACCATTGCTCCGTAGCACGATAAATAACCGGTTTCTTTGTACGCCAGTCATGCGCATATTGATGCTGAATTTCCCCTGCTTTTAGCAATAAGCCTGATTCCTGCAGTTTCTCAATGATCAGCTTGCCGCCTTTTTCATAGAACATGCCTTCAAATCCAGGTGCCTCCCCTGTGAAATGACCTTGGTCATCCACAGGACAAAGGACCCCGAGGTTATAGCGTTGACCGATGGCAAAGTCATCTTCCCCGTGACCTGGAGCCGTATGTACACAACCTGTACCGGCTTCAAGCGTAACATGCTCGCCAACCATAACAAGGGATTCGCGATCATAGAAAGGATGCTGGCAAGTCACGTACTCCAGCTCTTGACCTTTCACTGTCGACAATACTTCATAATCGCTCCAGCCGATTTCTTTGGCCGCTGCTTCCAGCAAGCCTTTCGCCAGCACATATTTCTTCCCACCGGCTTGCACCACAGCATAATCAAATTCCGGATGCAAGGAGATTCCCAAGTTGGCAGGAAGCGTCCAAGCTGTAGTCGTCCAGATGACGATTGCTGCGTCTTCAGGAAGCTTGCCTTTCCCGTCTTTAACCGGGAATGCCACATAGATGGATGAGGATGTTTTTTCTTTGTACTCGATTTCCGCTTCAGCTAGTGCGCTTTCGGAAGACGGGGACCAGTATACAGGTTTCAAACCTTTATAAACGTAACCCTTTTGCACCATTTTGCCGAATACACGGATTTGTCCCGCTTCATATTCCGGCAGTAAAGTGATATACGGATTCTTCCAATCGCCTCGAATACCTAGACGTTTGAATTGGCTCTTCTGTTTCTCAACGGATTGCAGCGCGTATTCTTTGCAGTATTCACGGAATTCAGGGACCGTCATTTTCTTGCGATCGACTTTCCCGCTGTTCGTAATCACCTGCTCGATCGGCAAGCCGTGTGTATCCCAGCCTGGCACGTATGGAGCGTCATATCCTTGCAGCGTTTTAAAGCGAACAATCACATCTTTCAACACTTTGTTAAGTGCATGTCCAATATGAATATCCCCATTGGCGTATGGAGGTCCATCATGCAAAATAAATTTCTCTCTGCCTTTGCGACTCTCCTGCACTTTGGCATAGATGTCTTCGGCATCCCAATGTTCTTGAATTTTCGGCTCCGCTTGAGGTAAATTCCCTCTCATCGGAAAATCGGTTTGTAATAAATTTAATGTTTTGCCATAATCCAACTCAACCACTCCATTCTTACCTTCACACATTTTATCATCCAAAAAAACAAAAAAAGCCTCTCATCCCCTAAAAGGGACGAGAAACTCTACTCGCGGTACCACCCTCGTTAATGAGCCACCGAAAAGACGCGTTAAACGCAGCAATTTCACGCTCATTCACTCGATCATGTATAACGGCATGACCCGGTTCTCTCTACTTGATTCAAGAGACGCTCCTGGGAGATATTCGGTACGCTGCAGAGATTAGGCTCACACCAATACCCTAATTCGCTGACACTGCTTAGGCGACTTACTCGTTCCAGTCATAGCTTTACTGAGATACTAATAAAAGGAGTATAACGAATTCACTAGACATAGTCAATATGACAGCTGCCTGGCAGCCGTCATCCTAGGCTTCTTCCTTTTGATCGAACTGCATGCTCTGCCAGCCTTCATTGTTTAGAAGCTCCAACTGAGCTTCCAGCAACGTCCGGAAACGCGTACGGTAAATCGATGCTTGTTTCTTCAACTCTTCAATCTCCAGAGCTACCCTACGTGAACGCGTCAAGGATTCGTTAATAATCCGGTCTGCATTCTTCTCAGCTTCCTTCAAGATCAGCTGCGCTTCTTTCTTGGCGTTGTTTCTAACTTCATCCGCTGCTTCTTGGGCAACAATGATCGTTTTGCTTAACGAGTCTTCGATGTTCGTGAAATGATCCAGACGCTCCTGCAGGGCCACCGTTTGATTAGCTAAGTCTTTATTCTCACGAATCAATGCCTCGTAATCCTTAATGACTTGATCGAGGAATTCATTGACTTGATCTTCATCGTATCCGCGAAAAGAACGGGAAAATTCCTTATTATGTATATCTAACGGTGTTAATGGCATCAGTGCCCCTCCTTTGCGTTTTGCACAGCTTTGCACAGCAATACGCACATCTATACTGAATCAGTTCGACAGAAAATTAGCAATTCCTGCATGGTTCGTGGATAATTTATCCACGTTCATGCAAACTTGCCGATCTTCACACGAATCCTACCTTTTTTCGTTACGCCTTCGACTTCGAGCACCTTGAATCTGCCGAATCCTTGCATAGAAACCATGTCGCCCTCTTTCAGCGGCTTACTCGGATCTTCTTCCGGCTTCCAGTTGACGCGGCAGCGCCCGGCTTGAATAGGGATCAGCACTTTAGCGCGGCTAAGCCTGAATACATCGCTTACAATACCGTCCATCCGCATGGAGGCAACGGATAACGTCAGCTCGTCCAGGTTCACAGTTGCTAGCTCCAGTTTATTCAATGGAAGCAGTTCTGTCTGAACATGGACTCTATGAACTTGTGACAAGTTTAAGTGCAAATAATCGGCTGCATCACGGGTAACTAGGCAATGGCAGCCACCCTCTATAACATGAATATCGCCAACCTTGTCTCGCTTCATGCCGAGTCCAAGAATGGCGCCCATGTAATCCCCATGTTCTAATGTTAAAAATTTACCGTCCCCGGATGAAACGGAGAGAACAGCCATCTCCATATCTTCCTCATCCAATGTCCGGTAATCAGGGGCGACTAGCGCCCTTCTGCGTTCCGCATCCGGATAGCCGCCGTCGAACCGGCAGTGCACATCCGGATGCCGATTCACGAGTGAGGTTAAGATGAAAGCTTGTCTGGGATCCAGAAAATCAGTCAGCTTCACGGCGTGGTTCTGTGCCGCCCGCTCCACCCAATCCCAGGCTTTATCTACAAAGTAATGTTCGTCTGAATGAAAATGACTATAGAGTTCTTTAGACAATTTTAAAACATCCCTACAATGAAATCTAGAACGGCAATAATCCCCATGACCACGAATCGCAAAGCGATAAGGGCAACGATCGGCGACAAGTCGATGAACCCGATGCTTGGAATTATTTTTCGGAAAGGACTTAAGTACGGTTCAACTAATTTCCCCAGCAGACCACCGACAAAACTGTCGCGTGCATTCGGAAACCAGGAAAGAATTAAGTAACCGATAATCATGAAATAATAAATTTCCATCAAAATACTAAGATAATAGTGAACGTAATCCACGTACGCATCCACCTCTGTGTTAGGATATGCGCCTATTCCTCACTCATCATCTCTGAGATGTGGCCATGAATATCAACTGTATCAGGTGTGCAAAGGAAGATATTCGGTCCCAGTTTGGATATAGACCCATTCAAAGCATATACTGTTCCGCTCAAAAAATCTACGATGCGTATGGCTAAATCACCGCGAACTCGCTGTAGATTGACGACCACCGCTCTTCGAGAACGAAGATGATCCGCGATGTCTTGCGTTTCTTCGTACGTTCTAGGCTCGCTCAGCACGACACGCGCGTTCTTCTGAGAGTGAATGCTGACGACATTCGCCTTATTTTTATTACGCAATTCATAAGGATTGGTTTCAGGTTCTTCCGTTGTTTCCACGATTCGCTCACGCTCCACAACTTCTTCCTCTTCTTGTAATCCAAGAAAATTCATAAAACGGTTATAAACTCCCATTATAATTCCCTCCTATCCGCTTGTTCAATCCTTTATAACCTTTATGCTTCTTTTCCAACCAGAACAGTACCCAATCGCACCCATGTAGCTCCCTCTTCAATCGCCACTTCAAAATCTCCTGACATCCCCATGGATAGCTCTTTAATGTCATAGGGGAAAATGTTGCGCTCATTCAATCGGTCTCTCAGTTCTCTTAAACTGCGAAAGACAGGTCTAGTCGCATCGGCTTCCATCTCATAAGGCGCCATCGTCATTAAACCGGAGATATGTATATGCTGCAGTTTGCTGACTTCTTCAGCAAATTCGAAGAAATGCTCGGGATCCATGCCATACTTGGATTCTTCTCCGGATATGTTTACTTGCAGCAAACAATTAACTTGCATACCGAGCGCCGCAGCCTGCTTGTCCAACTCCTTGGCGAGCGACATCCGATCGAGCGAATGAATGTAGGCGAATTTGCCAATGACATCTTTCACCTTGTTCGTCTGCAAATGACCTATGAAATGCCATGTACCGCGTTCATGCAGTGCCTCCCACTTAGGCTTTACATCCTGCCAACGATTTTCACCGATATGCAGCAATCCCGTATCCAGTACACTTCGGGTCGTCTCCAAGGACACATATTTGGTCACAGCAATAATTTTGATCTCATCCTCATTTCGTCCTGACCGCTGGCAAGCTGCGGCAACACGAGCTTCAACTTCTTCTTTACGCGCTAGTAAAGTCATATATGTAAACACCTCAATTTCAAACGTTGCCTGCTTGTTATCTCCTTACCGAAGACCAATCCAAGCAACCATTCTACCTGTTGATCCGCCCTCTTTGCGATGAGAAAAGAAGTCATCTGAGCGGCAACTCGTACATAACTGAGTTACTTCGATATGGGACGACAAAATTCCTGCTTGTACCAACAATTTTCGGTTCAGTTCTTGCAAATTCAGCATGTACTTGCCGTTTTCCTTGCCAGTAATAACTGTAAGCCTGTCATCAGGCGTTGCATTCATCTCATCTAGCACAGCATAAACATGTGTTGCAACGGTGTCATCCACCTCATAACAGCAAACACCAATGGAAGGTCCGATGGCTGCCCTGATGTCCTTAGGCTGACTACCAAAAGTATGTGTCATTAAGGATATTGTAGCCATGGAAATGTTTAGCACGGTCCCTTTCCAGCCGGCATGGGAGAGTCCCACAACGTGATGAACAGGATCATAGAAAAACAGTGGTACACAGTCTGCAAACTGCGCACATAGCACAATTCCCTTCTCCTTCGTAATAAAGCCGTCCTTCGCTTGAATGGCTGACTCCCTCGACGTTCTTCCTATCCCTTTCTCCTGAAGCGACACAACCGTCACCTCATTGCCATGTACCTGCTCCGCGTAGGTAAAAGCGTCGAATGGCTGACCGATGGCTTCAGCTAACCGTTCTCGGTTCCTGATCACGTGCTCAGGATTATCCAACACATGCAGACCACAGTTCAACGTTGAATAAGGTGCTTCGCTCACTCCGCCATGTCGTGAAGTAAAACCTGCCGTCAGTCCTTCAAATTGGTCCATCCAGTTTTCTATTGTATAGAGTGCAGGCTGCCCCTCTTTTACTTGTTTCACAAATGGTTCCACGATAATTCCACTCCCTTACATTCATACTACCTCTACTTTAGCACAAAACAAAAAGACACACGATTGTCTCTTGGCTGATTGTGGGAATTCAGCCTACATTCGTGTGTCATACGTTAGTTGCGGAACTGTCTGTTGAACTCATAGACACCTTCATTTTCTTCGGTTTGACGATACGGACGAGCATCTTCGAGCTTCACGAGCACAACGTCTGCGCCGATTTTCACAATATGCTTCCATGGTATGATGACGTCTGTTCCGGTACCAAACAACCCGAAAAATCGGCTTTGGTTCGGCACGACAATCGATTCGATCCGTCCCTGCAGCAGATCCAGCTCCAGGTCGCTGATTTGACCGAGTTTTTTGCCGTCCACGATATTAATGACATCTTTCGTCTGGAAATCAGATATTTTCATGAGGCTATTCACCACGAATCCATAGGATTTTAACTGATTTTGTACTAGTATATGTGCGGTGTGGGCAAAATGTCCTGAAAATCAAAAAAAGACCGTCACAGCTTGTCACAGCTGCTCCGGTCTTTATGTATAGAAATTACGATTTCACGTGTTTCTGCATCTGGCAGATGGCTGATTTCTCAAGTCGCGATACCTGTGCTTGGGAAATGCCAATCTCATCGGCAACCTCCATCTGTGTTTTTCCTTCAAAAAAACGCATGGAGAGAATCATTTTCTCTCTCGCATTCAGCTTGCGCATCGCTTCACGAAGTGCGATTCCCTCAATCCAGGACATGTCCTTATTTCTTTCATCACTGATTTGATCCATGACATAAATCGGATCACCGCCATCATGATAAATCGGTTCGAATAACGAAACCGGGTCTTGAATAGCGTCGAGTGCAAACACGACATCCTCTTTGGGCACGTTCAGCGCCTCGGAGATCTCATAAATCGTGGGTTCGCGTGAGTTCGCATTCGTCAGGCTGTCTCTGACTTGCAGCGCTTTGTAAGCAATATCTCTTAAGGAACGAGAAACGCGAATCGGGTTGTTGTCACGTAAGTAGCGGCGTATCTCACCTATAATCATCGGTACAGCATAGGTTGAGAATTTGACATTTTGGCTTAAATCAAAGTTATCAATGGCTTTCATCAGACCGATACAGCCAACTTGGAAGAGATCGTCCACATACTCTCCGCGATTGTTGAACCTCTGGATCACACTTAGAACCAATCTGAGGTTCCCATTCACCAATTTCTCTCTTGCCGTTCGCTCCTGCTTGGTCTGCAAATCAGCGAACAGCTCGCGCATTTCAGCATTGGTCAGAACAGGCAGTTTGGCGGTATCAACACCACATATCTCAACTTTATTTCGGGTCACCGTGATTACCTCCCAAGGAGAAACATTAATGTTAATTATCCCCCTGAGTGAGTGATTTATTCCTGCTTAACCCCCCGTTCCGCCACTTGACAAAAGGCCTCCGACTCGCTCCCCCCTGTGACGCCTGAACAATTTCGACATTGCCAGCTCAAAAATATTTTTCACAAAAAAAAGAGAGGTGGGATCACGACCACATCCCAAGCTCTCTTTTCACCTTACACCATCTTGTTAAACTCCTTACGCAGCCTTTTAATGATTCGTTTTTCCAGCCTGGAGATGTAGGATTGCGAAATGCCAAGTAGATCTGCCACGTCTTTTTGCGTTTTTTCCTCGCCGTCCTGTAATCCAAAGCGCAGCTCCATGATAATACGCTCACGCTCACTTAATTTATCCAACGCTTTGTGCAGCAGCTTACGGTCTACTTGTTCTTCAATATTGCGGTAAATGGTATCGTTCTCTGTTCCGAGTACATCGGACAAAAGCAGCTCATTACCATCCCAATCGATATTCAGCGGTTCGTCAAAAGATACTTCCGTACGGATTTTACTATTACGCCGCAGGTACATGAGAATTTCGTTCTCAATACATCTGGAAGCGTATGTAGCAAGTTTAATTTTCTTCTCCGGATCAAACGTGTTAACTGCTTTTATTAAGCCAATAGCGCCGATGGAAACCAGATCTTCGATGTTGATGCCTGTATTTTCAAACTTCCTGGCTATATAAACAACCAATCGCAGGTTGCGTTCAATCAACATGGCTCGAATAGCGGCGTCCCCGGATGGTAATTTTTCCAATAAGTATTCTTCTTCTTCCCTCGTTAGCGGTGGCGGTAGAGCCTCGCTTCCACCTATGTAATAGATTTCTTCTCCCTTAAGACCAAGAAGCATCAAAATTCGATAGTACGCTAGTTGAAAAAGCATTTTCCACTTCAAGAGCATGTTAGTTTCCTCCTAAGAGTTTTCCGTAGGAAAACTTGCTTCGTAAGCATGGGCTGAGTTTTCGTAGGAAAACTTGCTTCGTATGCATTCGCTGAGTTTTGCGTATCAGAACAGACTTCGCCAGGGCATGAAAGCGCTAACCAGCAGATATTAATGCCGGATGAATAATCGCTTGATAGGATCCGTCGCTGCAAAGCTTTCCTCCGTCGAGTCCGATAAGCACCTTAGATGCTTCAATTTGCGTACTATTATGGGTAATCACCACCTTATCCGGTTTAATGGCCAGCATGAATTGGGTGTTCCGATTAACGCCTCGATAAGGCACTAGACGCAAGCGGTCCTGCCAAACGAACTCTTCTACACCCAAACCGCTTATGATTTGGTCAACATCAGCTGACCGAATCCGCTGCAGCCACTCTACAGGCAATACATCGCCCCATTCCGACACTTCCATGACCATCACAGGGGTGCGCGTTAGTGGATCATACAATTGATTTCCCGTATCAATTAATCCTTTGCAGGAGGCCGTATAGTCTCCTACATGAATCGTAACTTCCGCAACGTAGGCTGTCAGCACCTCACGCTGCTTTGTGCTTTGCAGCACGGTCCTGAACCACCAGAGCAATGGAATAAGTAGCAAAAGAACAAAGAGCACGCTGCCAATTTGGAGTTGGAACATTGCCACACCGGATTGGGTGAATACAATACCTTTCATCACCTCAGAGGACGATGCAAGGACATAATGGATACCAAACATCCCGCCAGCGACAGCAAAATTTACTAAGAGGAACGTTCCGAGGTTTCTCAATAAATTTTGTAAAGACCCGAACCCAAAAGCAGTCATAATCATCCCTATACAAAACATACATTTCACAGAAAATGTAAAAAGAAACACGGGTACCGGCAAGAACATAATGACGACATAGGAGGCTCCTAAGAACGACGAACCTACGATTCTCCACCATTTGAACGATATTTTCCGCGTTTTGGCCGTTACGATCAGCATGGCCGCATCCATCAGAAAGTTCAGTAGGAAAATGAGATCCGCGTAGACGATCACAATGTCCTCACCTCCATGATAGATGCTTTTTCAACCATTTTCCTGACGAAACTTTAAGGTTCTAAATCAGTATAGGGCAATCCTAGTTCAAAGTCTGTCTAAACTTGCTAGTAGGCTACTACTTTTTTTGTCAGTTGACGCGGCCTTTAACTAACTAGAAAAGCCTTCAAAATAACAAAAAACCGAAGCCGCTACATGACGTAGGACTTCGGTCTCTTTACACATTTCGTGTAATTATTTGTCGTTATTCCGCCCGCGATTGCGCAGGAACGTCGGAATATCTAATTGATCGTTTGATGGCTGTGAGCCAAAAGGTTTGAGGTTGTTCAATCGGTCGGAAGAAACGGATGGCGAGGATTGTGGTTGCTCTTGATGCCCGCTGACAGGACGCTTAACCGGTTGAGCCAGTGGTGATGCTCTATGCTCAAAACCAGTAGCAATGACCGTTACCAGAATTTCGTCTTTCAGCTTATCATCAATAACTGCTCCGAAAATCATGTTCACTTCAATATCAGAAGCTGATGCCACAATATCCGCCGCTTCATTGACTTCGTACAAGCTGAGGTTCACGCCGCCTGTGATGTTCATCAGAACCCCACGAGCACCTTCGATCGACGTTTCCAAGAGTGGCGAGGAAATCGCCTTTTTCGCTGCTTCAGCCGCGCGGTTTTCACCTGTTGCCACTCCGATTCCCATCAGGGCGGAGCCGCGTTCTGTCATGATTGTCTTCACATCAGCAAAGTCCAAGTTGATCAAACCAGGAACCGCGATCAAATCGGAGATCCCTTGAACGCCTTGGCGAAGTACGTTATCCGCTTCGCGGAAAGCTTCAAGCATCGGCGTTTTCTTATCTACGATTTCCAAGAGACGGTCGTTAGGAATAATGATAAGAGTGTCTACTTTCTCTTTCAATGCAGCAATCCCTTGCTCTGCTTGTAAGGAACGCTTGCGACCTTCAAATGTAAACGGACGAGTAACAACACCAACGGTTAACGCGCCCACTTCTTTTGCGATTTCAGCAATAACGGGAGCCGCTCCAGTTCCAGTACCGCCACCCATTCCTGCAGTAACGAATACCATGTCTGCGCCGCGAAGCGTGTTCAGAATCATCTCCCTTGACTCTTCTGCCGCTTTCTTCCCTACATCCGGGTTTGCGCCTGCGCCAAGACCGCGCGTCAGCTTGTCCCCGATTTGCAATTTATGCACCGATTTGGCAAGGTGTAAAGCTTGAGCATCCGTGTTAACGGTAATAAACTCAACGCCCTTAACGCCGTTCTCGATCATTCGATTTACCGCATTACTACCACCGCCACCAACACCGATGACCTTTATTTGAGCCAACTGTTCCATATCCATATCAAATTCAAACATGTGAGTCATATCCCCCTAACGTTGCGTTCACTATATAAATTCACTGAAAAAACTTTTTACACGTTCCAAAATACCAGGTTTAGAGCTCTCGGAGGATTTTTTTGTTACAGGTTTTGATGCCACTTTTTTGGTGAAAGCGGTATTCCGGTTTTTCATGTACTTGGAAACGAATTGAATGATGCCAACACCACTCGTGTAAGAAGGATCACGCACTCCGATGAAATCAGGAACGGCAATTCGAACAGATGTAGCGAGTTGAGCTTGTGCAATGGCGAGTACACCTGGCATACAAACGGTTCCGCCTGTGAGTACGTACCCACCGGCTAGATCGCCATATCCCAGGCGGTGCACTTCTGCACGTATCATTTGGAAAATTTCTTCAACGCGGGGTTCAATAATATTCGCGAGATCAACTTGCGAAAACTCTTTTTCCACATTGCTTCCCATTCGTGTAACCTTAAACATTTGATCGGGGGCTGAGTCGTCTACCGATGCGCAACCGTATTTCAGCTTTATTTTCTCTGCGATTTCGAGCTGAGTACGAAGGCCTATCGAGATATCATTGCTGATATACTCACCGCCGATTTGAATCGTTGATGTGGCTGTCAGATTCCCTTGTTCAAACACAGCGATCGTCGCTGCACCTGCACCAACATCAACCAGTACAGTTCCTACTGATTTCTCATCCTTGGAAAGAGCTAACTGTCCGGATGCAAGCGACATCAAGATGAGGCCTGCGACCTTAAGTTCGGATTTTTCCACAACTCGGATCAGATTATGTATCCCCGTCTTCGCGCCTGTGATTATCGTCGCTTCCACTTCTAAGCGAACGCCGATCATGCCGCGAGGATCGTTAATGCCTTCTTGTCCATCAACTAAGTATTGCTTGGGTACGACTCCAATAATTTCACGCTCGGGAGGTAATGCGATGACTCTTGCCGCTTGAATGACACGATCAATATCCTCTTCCCCGATTTCTCGGTCTTCATTAGAAACAGCGACAACACCGTGACTCGATTGAAGAGCAATATGATTCCCTGAAATTCCTACGTAAACCTCGGAAATTTGTACGCCGACCATTCGTTCAGCATGATCAACAGCGCTCCGGATGGAGTTGACCGTTTGGTCAATATCAACGATTGCGCCTTTACGAATACCCTCTGACTCGGCAGATCCCACACCTATTATATTAATGGTTCCGTTAACAACTTCCCCAATAATAGCACGAACCTTGGATGTACCGATGTCTAAACTAACAATGATATCATTGTTGCTCAAGCCCCTGGCACCTCCTATAACTTGGATAATATTGTGTTTACATTACAATTACTTAAATACGTATTCCACACAACCGCCATATTCCCTCTTTTTTCAACATTTTTTTTAACGGAAGCAAAGTCGTTTTTTTAAACAGTTAATTTTCAATAGAATAGGGATAAAACAAGTCTAGTAATTGCTTGTACACTTCATAGGGTTAATAGAATTCTATTTAACCATAAAACTAATTTTAACATTAATTTTCATGGTTGAGTAGTCCATTAAACCGTTTTTTTATCAGGAAGGACGCGCTGTTTCTGGGATTACGGTTTCGGTGTCGCTTTTGGAGTCGGCTTTGGCGTCGACTTGTTCCCATCCTTGTTAGGATCGGGTGATGGGCTTGCTGCTGCATTGCTTCCACCTTTGTGGCCCGACGCATTATTCGAATCAGATTTCGTATCTTCATTAGGTTCAAAAGGAGCATGATATTCTACTTCTAGCATTTTGATAATGCCGCTAGTAATATGATCCTCTTGTAAGCTTGCTATATAAGCAGGCAGATTGTCAATTTTCTCAGGCAAGTAAGCTATCGTGGTGTACACTTCAAATTGGGATCTCGTGTACAGCTTGATTTTGTCAGGGTACGGCTCCGACGGGTCCGGTTTGATTTCGGAAATGTCCGAGAGCGCACTCTCCGGAATTTCACCAAGCACTTTGCATAGTGCTGCTTTATTCGGATCACCATCCGTCCACCCCGTCAAAATGGGCATATCCAGTGGAATGCTGCTGCCAGCAGGCAGTTCAACGACAGCGCCATCGGCAAGCACCGCTTGCTTTTTGCCATCTGCTGCTATCTGGAAAGCAACCTTCGGATACTCCTGCACGGTAATGAGAACTTTGCCTGGAAAATGCTTCTTCACCGTAGCTGTCTTAATCATGGGCAGAGATGCTACACGCTGTGTTATCGTTTGTGAACTGAAGGCAAAGAACCGGTCCCCGACGGCAATCTGGCTGGCTTGTCCGATCGCTTCTGAGGTCATGAGCTCATTTCCTTCAACTTCAATGGCACTTACACGGCTTAGAGAAGACTGAAAAAACAAAATGACTAAAATGATGATAAAAAAAATAAATAAGAAGATGAGCAGTTTTCTATTCGTACGGGCTCGTGGCTTTGGAACGGGCGGCAGAGCGGGCATATTGCGGTCGTCAGACAAGCTGGGCACCACCTAATAGTTTCGAATGAAGGTTAAAATTTACAATCTTGTATGTACCAATCAAATGAAACCGTGAATCCCCGCCTGAATCCAGGAAGGGATGCGCGGAATTCATTCAGTTGTTCGCTTGCTCACTTGGAACAGGTGATTGTCGATGCACGGAAGCACCTAATCTTGAAAGCATATGTTCAATTCTATCATAGCCTCTATCAATATGATGAATTTGCTCAACGATCGTCGTACCATGCGCAGCCAGACCGGCGATAACAAGTGCTGCGCCAGCACGTAAATCCGTCGCCTCCACTGTCGCTCCATACAGCCTGGGAACGCCTCGAATAAAGGCTGAACTCATATCTACACGGATATCTGCACCCATACGGGACAATTCATCTACGTGCTTGAATCTACCTTCGAAAATCGTTTCTTTCATTACGCTCATCCCGTCTGCTAAAGATAGAAGCACCATAACCTGTGATTGCAAATCAGTAGGAAAAGACGGATGCGGCGAAGTCACGATACGTTCGACGGCCTTCGGTCTAGTCGGACAGCTTACATGTATTATATCACCGTCAGAGATGATTTGAACACCTGCACGCTTGAGGACATGAATCACAGAGGTTAAGTGAGCAGGGTTAACCTTCTCTAAAGTAATGCTCCCTTTCGTTGCAGCAGCGGCCACCATAAAGGTTCCGGCCACGATACGGTCAGGGATGATGCGGTAGGTGCAAGGTAACAGAGTTTCCACACCACGAATGGTGATGGTATCTGTTCCTGCTCCGATAATGTCGGCGCCCATGGCGTTCAGGAAGTTCTGCAGATCCTGAATTTCCGGTTCGCGGGCCGCATTATAAATCGTTGTGATGCCTTCCGCTTTCACAGCAGCCATCATGATATTTTCCGTAGCTCCGACGCTCGGGAAATCAAGAACGATTTCACTGCCATGAAGCGATTCGGCTGTGCAAACAATTTTGTTTGCGAATTCTTCGATGTTGGCTCCTAAAGCTTGCAGCCCTTTCAGGTGCAAATCAATTTTACGTTCGCCGATTGCGCAGCCTCCGGGTTGATACACGGTGACACTGCCAAATCTAGCGAGCAGCGGTCCCATAAGAAAGATGGATGAACGCATCTGCCCCATCAATTCTTCTGGAATATGCGAGGAATTAGCTGTGGATGTTGTAATAGATACCGTATCCCCTTGCTGTTCGGCACGGCAGCCCAACGCACGAAGAATGCGGAGCATGGTGTCGATATCGAGCAAATTAGGAACATTATGCAGAGTATGAGTGCCGCTAGCCAGGATGCATGCTGCTAAGATTGGTAATGCGGCGTTTTTAGCGCCGTGTATCTGGATGGCTCCCGTGAGAGGTTTTCCACCTTCGATAACGAGCTTCTCCAAAGTTCCACCTCCGATTTACCTCTCACCCATCACCAAAACTTCCGGTACTAGCGATATGCCGTACTGTTTCTGTACGATCTGCTGTACTTCTGCGATGAGAGTGAGAACGTCCTCGGCTTTAGCATCTCCGGTGTTCACAATGAAATTGGCGTGCAGCGTGGAGATTTGCGCTCCACCGACACGTTTGCCTTTCAGGCCAGCCTCTTCGATGAGCTTTGCGGCGAATCCCCCTGCGGGGTTGCGGAATACACTTCCAGCACAAGCTAATTGAAGCGGTTGTGTGCGAAGACGCCGATCCCGGTAAGCCGCCATGGCTCCCGCGATTTCTTTGCGTTCTCCAACCTGTAATTCAAAGACAGCTTCTGTTACGATGCCAGGGAGAGTGTGCAGAATAGAATGCCGATAGGCATACTGCAAATCCTCTGCCAGCATCGTGACCAATTCCCCTGTGTCCAGGATGACTTCAGCCTGCTTGAGTATGCGTGACACATCGGACCCGTGAGCCCCTGCATTCATGTAGACGGCGCCTCCCACAGAACCGGGAATGCCCGAAGCAAACTCCAGTCCGGTTAAACCTTCCTTGGCTGCTAGCACAGACAATTTAATGAACGAATAGGAACCGCCTGCATAAACCGTCGCACCTTCAAAGCGCAAAGTTTCCAGCGCAGAGCCAAGTTTGATAACTACCCCTCTAATTCCTTTGTCACTGACAAGCAGGTTAGAGCCACGACCGATAATCGTCCATGGTACTCCACGTTGATGCAGAAAACGGATGACTGCAGCAACCTGCTCCTTCGTGTTCGGGAGGATAAGGCAATCGGCCGGACCACCGATTTTCCAAGTCGTATAAGGGGCCAGTCGCTCATTCGTTCGAATCTCGCCAATATTTGCTGCCTTTAAGTCGGATATTAACTGCTGCATGGGAAAACCTCCTTCACAGAACATAGGGCGAAATTATCGAATCATCTTAATCTCCATAATTTCAAAAATACGGACCAAGTTGAAGATGGCCGGGCTTCAAACTTTGGCGCCATATCAAGCCTTAGGTGTCTGTCACGGTTATAGTATAGTTTATGTAAAATCGGATAGAGTGTGACAATCGCCCATTCGCTTTCGAAAAACTAACTCGATAAGCTGTAGGATTCAATCAATTTAACGATCGCAGCAACAGCATCGCTGTCGTTGCGGGATTGCATAGCTGCTTTATAAGTTTCTCTGTTTGCATAAAGAGCCTCCAGGCGGGATTGCAGCGATTCAGCTGTAAGCTCATCTTCCTGCATAACATCCGCGTAACCGGCTTTCTGAAACGACTTGGCGTTCAGAATCTGATCGCCACGGCTCGCTTGCAGAGATAAGGGAATAAGCAGCATCGGTTTTTCCAATACCAAAAACTCATAAATCGACGTAGCGCCGGCCCGGGAAATCACAAGGTCTGTCATAGCTAAGACATCCGGGAGTTCCTCATTCAAATATTCGAATTGTTTATATCCCCGCGTCCCGGCAAACTCTGCCGCAATATTGCCCTTCCCGCACAAATGAACAATTTGAAATTGTTCCAGCAACCGGGGAAGATTTCCTCTGACTGCTTGGTTGATGACCTGCGAGCCCAGGCTTCCCCCCATGATCAAAATAACGGGTTTTTGCTTATGAAAATCGCAAAGCTGGTAGCCTCTGGAGGCTTTCCCGCTCCGAATATGTTCGCGAATCGGCAAACCGGTAAGAACCGCTTTCTCTTTGTTGACATGCTGCATGGACTCCGGAAATGTGACACATACTTTCGTTGCCATAGGAATCGATATTTTGTTAGCCAGTCCTGGCGTCATATCGGATTCATGAATAATGACCGGCACTTTGTTCATGCGACTGCCCAAAACAACCGGTACGGAAACGAACCCGCCCTTCGAAAAGACGATGGCGGGCTTCAGACGACGGAGCAATCTATAAGATTCATAAACACCTTTCATCACTCTAAAAGGGTCTTTGAAATTTTTCAGATCAAAATATCGACGCAATTTCCCAGAAGATATCGGGTAAAAAGGAACACCTTCGCGCTCGATGATGTCTTTCTCGATGCCTGTAGCCGAGCCTATGTATTTAATTTCCCAACCTAACTCTTTCAGCTTATGCATAAGAGCAATGTTAGGCGTAACATGTCCTGCGGAGCCTCCTCCGGTAAAGACAATTGTTTTCATTCCTTTGTCACCTCGAATAACGGGATATATTGAGAAGGATGCCGACGGATGTCAGCATAAGCGTCAATGACGAACCACCTGCACTTATGAATGGCAATGTAATACCGGTAACTGGAAACATACCAATGACAACACCGATATTAATAATAACCTGAACAGCAATCATGCCGATAATGCCGACAGCAATTAAACTTGCAAACGTATCCGGTGCTGTAATCGCTGCCCGCATACCGCGCCATACTAAGATGGTAAATAATAAAAGCACTAAGGTACCGCCAATAAAACCAAGTTCTTCAGCAATGATGGAGAAAATAAAATCGGTTTGCGGCTCAGGCAAATAACTGTATTTCTGACGGCTCATACCAAGTCCCAACCCTACTAAGCCGCCTGGACCAATTGCATAGAGAGATTGAATAGATTGATAGCCTGCACCAAGCGGGTCCTGCCAAGGATCTAAAAAAGCAGTAATCCGTTTCAAGCGATACGGAGCAGCAATGATGAGCCCAATAAAACCGGCAACCCCTATCATACCCAGATATGAAAGATGAAGCAATCGTGCGCCTGAGATAAAAATGATAAGCAGTGAAGCTCCGACCAGAACAGCGCCGGTTCCAAGGTCAGGCTGCAGCATAATCAAGCCGAAGGCTAACCCCATAATCCCTAGCGGAGGCAATAACCCTTTGGTAAATTGGGTGATTTTGGATTGCTGCTCCGATAACAATTTGGATAAGTACAGAATCATCCCCATCTTCATAAACTCCGACGGTTGTATACCGAAGGCGCCAATCCCGAGCCAGCTCCTGGCTCCGCCGCGCACAACCCCGATGCCAGGAATAAGCACAATAATCAGCATGAAGCAACATACGATCAGTGTAATGCGCGCTACCTTTTTCCAAACGAGATAATCGACATTCATCGTAAAAAACATCGCAATGATCCCTAAAACAGCAAAAATAAACTGCCGTTTCAGGTAATACAGGGAATCGCCGAATTCCCGAAAGGCCAGTACACTGCTCGCACTGTAAACCATAATAATGCCAATTGTCAAAAGCAGCAAGGTTGGAATAATAATCCAAATATCAGGAGCAGACCGTGATTTACCCATAACAGACACCTCTTTATGTGTTCTGGGCCACATCCATAGGATGGATAGCCGAGCAGGCGACGACCGTCACCTGCCAGCAAACACATGTGGATAAGCCCTATTTAAAGGTTATGCACGGACTCCTTAAACATGCGTCCCCTGTCCTCAAAGGAGGGGAACATATCCCAACTTGCACAAGCCGGCGAAAGAAGGACGATATCTCCCTCTTCACACATCTGCCAAGCAAGCTGAACGGCTTGCGAAATTGCATCCGCTGCATCCTTAGCAGTATCGACGGTTTGAATACGGCTAATCCCTGCCAGCTCGGCAATATGTTTAATTTTCTCTTTTGTTTGTCCGAGTGTGACAATCCCTTTCACTCGCTCCCCGAACGTAGGCAGCAGCTCCATATAATCAGAGCCTCGATCCAAGCCTCCTGCAATTAAAACTAACTTTTGGTCGAAGGCTTCAATTGAGCTAATCGTAGCCACAGCGTTTGTCGCTTTCGAGTTATTGTAGAAAGTGACCCCCTTCAGTTCTCTCACGAACTCCAGACGGTGCTCTACGCCTTTGAAGCTTCTAAGCACATCTGCGATCGTGTGCGGCTCTACACCTGCTGTGAGGGCCGCTGCCGCTGCCGCCAAAGCGTTCTCAATGTTAAAGCTGCCCGGCATTCCCATTTCGCGTGCTGGCATAATCGGCACAATTTCACCTCGGCCATTCGCATAAACAAGGTTATCTGACGATTTGTCATAATAAACACCGTAAGACAACGCTTCTTTCCTGGAGAATGGGAAAAGCTTCGCTTTTAGCGTAGGAATAAGCGATTGGCATACCGGATGATCCCAATTTAATATAGCCGTATCTTCTTCTGTTTGATTGGCAAACAGCTTCGCTTTTGAGGCAATATAATCATCCATCGAACCATGGTAGTCCAGATGAGTTTCGTACAAATTCAAGAACAGCGCAATTTTCGGACGGAACGAAGTCGTCCCTTTGAGTTGAAAGGAGCTTAGCTCCACAACCATCCAATTGTCGGCCGTCACTTCAGGCGTTGCTTCCGTAAGAGCACGCCCGATATTCCCCGCCACGACAGGCGACATGCCTGCTGAATCCAGCATTAATCCAATCAATGTTGTCGTTGTTGTCTTCCCGTTTGAACCAGTAATCCCGATAATCGGCGCTTCACAGAACTGATAGGCGACTTCTACTTCCGTAACGACTTCAATGCCAAGCTCCAAAGCTTTGCGGATCGGCTCAACCGAGTACGGGATACCCGGGTTTTTCACAACGAGCGCAACACCCTCATGGACCAAGGACTCCGGATGAAACCCGCATACAACAGAAATACCCAGAGCCTCCAATTCGTCGGCTTCAGGGCATGCGCTCCGCTCTTTTTTGTCATTAACGGTGACCAAGGCTCCTTGTTGATGAAAAAGCTTAGCCGCAGCGACACCGCTGCGAGCCAAGCCCAAAACAACCACTTCAAGTCCACGATATTCCCGCGGATGCATCATGTTCTACAACACCTCATTCATATATAATCCGAGTGCAGCAAGTACAAGACCTACGACCCAGAATGTAATAACAACACGCCATTCCGACCATCCGACCAGTTCAAAGTGATGATGGATCGGACTCATTTTGAAAACACGCTTGCCCCTGGTCTTGAAGGAAACAACTTGAATAACAACAGATAAAATTTCGATCAGGAACACGCCGCCGACAACCGCCAGCAGCAGCTCCGCTTTGGTCAAAATCGCAACAGCCACTAAGCCGCCGCCGATGCCAAGCGAGCCTGTATCTCCCATAAACACTTTCGCCGGATGTGCGTTAAAGACGAGAAAACCAAGCACAGCACCCACCATGGCCGCTGAGAAAATCGCTGCTTCCGGCTGTGTGTTGTTCATCGCAATCACCGTATACGCGCCAAATGCAATTGCACTTGTCCCTGCCAGCAAACCATCCAACCCATCGGTGAAATTCACCGCGTTAGACGCGCCTAACATGAGGATCGCCATCAGTGGGAAGTACAACCAGCCAGGATTGAAGTGGAACTCCACAAAAGGGATATATAAGTCCGTGCTATGTCCTTCCCTCACCAGCAGGTAACAAACAATAGCCGAGATCAGCAGCTGCCCGAACAGTTTTTGTTTCGCTGTAAGTCCAAGCGAGCGTTTGAAAATAATTTTGATGTAATCGTCCAGAAAACCTACGAGGCCGTAGCCTAGTGAAGCAATCAGCAAGATGAGAAGATCTGTATTTTTATCAGCAAAACGAAGGCTTGCCAAAGCCAGGGCAATTAGAATGATGATGCCGCCCATCGTTGGTGTTCCTTGTTTCTTCAAATGTCCCTGTGGGCCATCCTCACGGATTTGTTGGCCAAACTTCATACGCCGCAAAATCGGAATACAAAGCGGCCCCATAATAAGCGCAAGCACAAATGCGACGCCCATCGTTAATAAAATTGCGTTTTCCACGTTGGTTCCCCCTGCTCGTTTCCGTTATCCGAAAACGATCTACTGTTTCATAATAAGTTCATTCTGTTCCTATTAGGTGAGTAAAGCATTCACGACTTGCTCAAGCCGCATACCGCGCGAGCCCTTCACAAGCACAATGTCCTCCGGCTGTGCCAAAGCGGCTAGCTCGCTCGCGAGCAGCTCCTTGTCCTCGAAGGCGCGCACGCGATCCTTCGAGAGGCGCACCGCCGCTTCCTCTGCAATGAAGCGGCCCAAACGGCCGAACGTGAAGACGTAGTCTACACGTTCCGGCGATACCATCGCGCCAATTTCGCGATGGAACTGCTCTTCGTGCTCGCCAAGCTCCAGCATGTCGCCGAGCACGAGGAACTTCCGACCGAAGCCGCCCAGCGTCTCGGTCAGTGTAATGGCCGCCCGCATGGAAGCCGGGCTGGCATTGTACGCATCGTTGAGTACAGTCAGCCCTGAGGCTGCCGTCAGCTTCTCGATGCGCATGCTTGTCATCTCCAGCGAGCGGAGCCCCGCTGCAATGGCTTCCGGCTGAACGCCGAAGGCTTCGCCGATGGCGACGGCCGCTAACGCGTTGATGACGTTATGCGTGCCGAGCAAAGGAATGTACAATTCCGCGTAATCCGGTGAATTGACCTGGAAGTGCGCTCCGTCCGCATCCATACGAATCGCGGTCGGGTATTTCGCATTGTCCTTGCCGTGTCCGAAGCGGAGACGGTGAAGCCCTTCCGGCAAGCTGCGCTCTGCAAGAGCCATCTCAATGAGCGGCTCGTCACCGTTGTACACTAGCAGGCTGCCGCTTGGCATGCCGCTTACGATCTCCACTTTCGCCCGGGCAATTTCTTCCCTCGAACCCAGCTGAAGCATGTGGGACTCGCCGATCATTGTGATGATCGAAGCATCCGGCTCGGCCAAATCGCTTAGCAGCTCGATCTCGCCCCGTCCGCTCATCCCCATTTCAACAACGGCAAACTCTGTCGTTTCCTCCAGCTGTAAGAGCGTAACCGGCAAACCGATATGATTATTTAAATTCCCTTTGGTTTTATGCACTTTATACGTACTACCCAAAACCGCTGCGACCAAATCTTTCGTCGTTGTTTTGCCGTTACTGCCCGTTATGCCTATGATGCGCACAGACAGTTGCTTCCGATAAGCCTTAGCTAATTGCTGTAAAGCTGCCAGCGTATCTGCCACTGGGACATAGGGAACACCTGCTGGTGCATCTCCGCGATCCTCCTGCCATAAAACAGCCGCTGCTCCTTTATGATAAGCTTCCTCTGCATAGGCGTGCCCGTCAAAATTTTCTCCAATCAGCGGGACGAATAGACTGCCGGCCGGAATCGAGCGAGTATCGGTTGAGACGCCCGCAACGCTCACGGCAGCTTCAGTCCCTCGAACCTCACTCCCCAACATTTCTGCAATTTGTTCTAATGTACGCTGGATCATCGATTTCTCCCCTTTATCGCAGCCTTAGCCACCAAACGATCATCGAAATCATGCTTGACCCCCATGATATCCTGATACGTTTCGTGGCCTTTTCCCGCTATCAATATTACATCTTTGGGGCCTGCCCCATCAATAGCCTTTTGTATCGCTTTTTTACGATCCGGAATCAATTCATAGTTATTTTCGGGATAACTGACCTCCTGAAGACCGGGAACAATGTCCTGAAGGATGGCATCCGGATTCTCGGTGCGGGGATTGTCGGAAGTCACATATAAATAATCGCTATAGGCCGCTGTTACCTTCCCCATCAAGGGGCGCTTCGTTCTGTCGCGATCTCCTCCACAACCAAATACGGTAATGACTTTGCCCTCGGCAAATTCACGGACCGTAGAAAGTGCATTCTCTAGTCCATCCGGCGTATGGGCGTAGTCAACCAGAACCAAGTAATCCTGGCCCTCATCCACGACCTCCATCCGTCCATCTACGACAGCAATACTTTCCAAGCTGTTCCGAATCGCCTCTAACGGAATGCCTTCCGCCAATGCGGCTGCGATTGACCCAAGAGCGTTATATACATTAAATTTGCCGACCAATTTCATTTCGAAGAACGCTTCTCCAGCAAAAGAGATTAATCGGAAAGCTGTGCCTTTTGCAGTAATCCGAATGTCAGTCGCACGAACATCACATGGCTGCTCTATCCCGTATGTAATCACTTGTGCGGCTGTAAGTCTGTTGAACGTCTCTGATGCCGCATCATCCGCATTCAAGATCGCATACTGACGATCTTGGGAATTACCTGAAAACCCGTTGCCCAATCTGGAGAACAAAAGCCCTTTTGCCGCTGCATATGCTTCCATGGTTTTGTGGTAATCCAGATGATCCTGGGACAAGTTCGTAAAAATGCCTGAGCGGAAGTGAATCCCCTTCACACGGCCCAGCTCCAAAGCATGACTTGAAACCTCCATAATGCAGTAATCTGTTCCTGCCTCGCACATGCTGCGGAAACTGCGCTGCAAATCAACGGACTCTTGCGTTGTCCGCTCCATCTCGGTGTAAGTATCACCGATTTTCATTTGAATCGTGCCCATCAGACCCGTGGTAAAGCCTTGATCGCGCAATATTTTTTCCAGCAAGTAGGTCGATGTTGTTTTGCCGTTGGTCCCTGTAATTCCAATTAACTTTAATTCCTTACTCGGATATCCGTAGAAGTGAGCAGACAATGCGGCCATCGCGTATCTGGCATCTTTCACCACCAATTGTGGAACCGGCAAATCCAGCACTCTTTCGGTAACAAGCGCAGAAGCCCCAAGCGCAATAGCTTTTGGGGCGTAATCATGGCCGTCAACCGTCAGTCCTGGGATGCACAAAAATATATCGCCTGGTTTAATTTTACGAGAGTCTGCTTCAATCCCCGTAATCTCCGTATCCGCATTTCCATGTATGTGGGTAATGAGCAGTGCGGAAGCAAGCTCCTGCAGTTTCATGAGCAACCCTCTCCTTAACATTTTTCCTATCTATTATGGACAATTTTATGCATATGGAAAAGCTAAACATGTCTTACTTGCAAATCTTTTTTTGAATCGGAACCTAACTCCCTATTGTGGCGGCTCATTGTTCGATAAAAAAATACGAATCGTTGAACCTTGATCAACCCTTGTACCTGCTTTCGGCGCTTGGCTGATCACATATTTGCCATTACCGGACTTCGCCAGCTTAAAATTCATGTTCAGATCTTCTAATATATCATCAACTGACGCTCCAACCAAGTCCGGCACCTCAACAACCGGTGTTTCCCCATATCGGTACTCTTTATCGAGCTGCTGCTTATTTGGCTCAACCTTCATATAGCGCAAAGCGTCAGCCATCATGTTCTTAACTAAAGGCGCTGCGATCAAGCCGCCAAATTGAATGCCTTTGGGGTCATCCACTGCCGCATAAATAACAACTTTGGGGTTATCCGCAGGGGCAAATCCGATAAAGGACACGATATGCTCATCGGGTGAATAGCGGCCGTTGATAACCTTTTGCGCGGTTCCCGTTTTCCCTCCGACCCGGTAGCCGTCGATAAAGGCATTGCGCCCTGTACCTAGCGCTACTACGCTTTCGAGCGCTTCCCGGACCTGTTTCGAGGTTCCCTCGGAAATGACATTGCGCACAAGCTCCGGCTCTACGACATCAACGACTTCACCCGTGTCCGGGTTCGAGAACGATTTGGCCACATAAGGCTTAAACAGTTTCCCGCCATTGATTGCTGCAGATACAGCTGTAATTTGTTGAATCGGCGTTACGGAAACCCCTTGACCGAAAGCGGTCGTTGCAAGTTCCACGGGCCCAACCTGAGAAGGTTTGAACATAATCCCGTTCTCTTCACCGCCGAGGTCGATGCCTGTCTTTTTCCCAAAGCCAAATTTGGAAATGTAGTCAAACAACTTCTCTTTGCCGAGCCGCTGTCCCATGACGACAAAGCCTGGGTTGCAAGAGTTTTGAACAACCTGAAGCATCGTTTCACTACCATGGCCGCCACGTTTCCAACAACGCAGTCTGGCTCCCCCAACTTCAATAAAACCAGGGTCATAGAAAGGTTCGTTCTTGAGATCCACTTTCTTTTCTTCCAAAGCTGCTGCAAGCGTAATAATTTTAAACGTCGAACCTGGCTCATACGTTTTCCAAATCGGCAAGTTCCTGTTATACGTTTCAGCCGGATAGTTCTTATAATTGCCCGGCTCGTAGGTCGGTCTGCTGCCCATGGCCAATATCTCTCCATTATTCGGGTCCATCATAATTGCGACGACATTTTGCGCTTGATACTGAACCATGGCTTGGTCCAATTCTCTTTCCATCACGGACTGCAGATGATTATCGATGGTCAGTTTTACGTTGAGCCCGTCTTTCGGGCTTGTATACTTATCCGTCGTCCCTGCCAGCGGCCTGCCCGCTGCATCTGTCATATAAGAAATGTTGCCGGGGATTCCCGTCAATTCCTTATCGTATTTTGCTTCAATCCCTGTAAGACCTTTATCTATGCCGGCAAAACCCAGAATGTGTGCGGCCAAACTGCCATATGGGTAATATCGTTTATTATCTTCGGCGACTACAACCCCGGGAAGGTGCAGATTACGGACTTCCTGCGCTTTCTCAATCGTTATTTTCCGACCGGACGGCTTGATGTCGACTTGGGACGTTTTTTTCGTAATTTGCTTATAGATATCATCCGCATTTCCTTGAAGCACTTCCGCCAGTTTAGCAGCCGTACTCTGAGGATCTTGAATTTGAACCGGTATCGCCACGATCGTCGGCGTGCTCATGCTATAAGTCAAAGTGATCCCGTTGCGATCCTGAATCTCTCCTCGTTTCGGCGCAAACTCAATCTGTCTCCTCCAGCTATCCTCCGCTTTATTCGCCAAGTCTTGTCCAATCCATAGCTGGACGTAGGCCAAGCGGAGAATAAGTGCAGTGAAAATAATCGTGCCAATGATGAGCGCAGTAAACAATCTGCGGCGAACAGTAACGTTAGAAGCACGCATGAACGTTCAATCTCCCTTCCCAAATAAGTCAGTCTCATTCCTAACATGACTATTCGGGACAAACAGGGGTTAGAACAAGCCTGCCACTTTCAGGCTACTTTGTACCTGTCACTGCCGGTTTATCGCTTAATGGTTTCAGCGTCAGTGTTGCGCTACGCCCTTCCCCCTCACCTGAGCTCGTTTGATCCGAGACATAACCTTCGCCAGAAGTTTGGCAGTCCACTTTAAAGAAGGAACAGGCTTCTACAGCATCGCGCAAGGATCGACCCACTAAGTTAGGAAGCGGCATTTCAGTAACGTTTTGCATGGCCACATATATTCGTTGCGTGGATAAGATTTCAGTTCCTGGTTTAGGGAATTGTTCGACAACTTGTTCTCCCTTTCCAAATACTTCCAATGACAAATTACTCTCCTTCGCCGCTGCTTTCGCATTCGCTGATGTCATTTCCATGAAGTTAGGCACTTTTAATTTATTCGCTTCTTTGGCAACCATTTGTGTTTGCTTGCTTGATTTAACCCCCATATATTGCAGGGATTCCCCAACAATATCTTTAAAAGCCGGCGCTAGAACTTGTCCGCCCAAATGGTAATTGCCGCCGAGATCAGGCTGATCTGCGATCAGCGTGACAAGGATTTTCGGATCTTCAACGGGTGCATAACCAATAAAAGAGATAACCCAGGTATTGGTTGAATATGTTTTTTCTCCAGGAAGTACCAAGTTTGCTGTACCTGTTTTGCCGGCTACGCGGTAACCTTCCATATAGGCCAGCTTACCTGTTCCAATATCTTGGTCGGAAACGACTTGTTCCAAGTAGCCACTAACCGTAGCTGCCGTCTTCTCGCTCACGACTTGACGCACGACTTGCGGCGCGAAGGATTGAATGGTTTTCCCTGTTTTGGGATCCAAGATGTCCTTCACAATGTGCGGCCACATTAATTTACCGCCGTTCGCCATTGCTGCATAAGCTGCCGTTTGCTGAATTGCCGTAACAACGACTTTCCCTTGCCCATACGTTGCAGTTGCATACTCAGATGGATACTTCATGTCGATAAGTCCAGATACTTCATTGGGCATATCGATATTTGTTTTTTCGTTAAATCCAAATTTCTCTATATAACTCTTGAGTTTAGGTTGCGTGAGTTTCTCAATCCCTAATTTAACGAATGCTACGTTACTTGAACGCTTAAGACCATCCAGATATGAAATTTTGCCCCAACCCACACGGTTGTGGTCATGCAGCTCTCTATCCTGCACACGAATCATACCTGACTGGTACATCTCATTAGGATTAAATAACCCCTCTTCTACCGTACCTGCTAAAGTGACAATCTTGAATGTCGAGCCAGGCTCATAACGGGAAGCTACTGCATTATTTTTAAAATCACTTTGATCTTTAATGGTCCAATACGTATTCGGATTAAAGGTCGGTGTGTTCGCCATACCCAAAATTTCCATCGTTTGCGGATCGACTGCAATAGCCGTTAAGCTTTTGGGATGCCACTTATCATTTACTTTGGCCAGCGCACTCTCCAAATAGAACTGAATGTTCTTGTCAATGGTGAGCCGTACATTATTTCCGTCTTCCGCCGGTTTAAAATCAACTTTGGCATCCGGCAGCTCCACGCCTTTGCCGTCTTTTTCATAGCTCAGCATGCCAGGAACGCCCTTCAGCGTGTCATCCAGCTTCAGCTCTAAGCCAAGTGAGGCTTTACCTTCTTTGTTCGTATATCCTAGAATATGCGCAGCAAGCGTTTCCCCTGGGTAATACCGTTTCTTTTCTTCAATAATCCCGATTCCGATATTCGTTTTTGCCGATTTATTCAATCGCGTTTGCATGGTTGCGATGAAGTCACGAACTTGATCCGCCTTTTCCTTGTCAATTTTCCAGCCTTCGTTGCGAATTTCGACATTGACCGCGAAATCGCTGCCGTCCGGTTTCTTCCTCGTGGCCAGCTCGCGGATCTTGTTTTCAAGCGTTGCTTTGGTCACATCGGATTCTTTCAAAATATCCGCCAACCCTCTGGCAATATCATCCGCCGCATGCAGACCATCAATCATTTTGGGATTCAGCGTAACGGTGTAGGCGGTACCTTCTTCAGCGAGCACTTTATTATTTCGATCCAGAATGGTCCCGCGAACAGGCGCGATAATTTTGTCCGTCTCCCATTTTTCTTCCGCTTGTTCTAGCAACCAAGAGGCATCTACCACTTGGATCCAATAGACTTTAGCAATAAGGACAACAAAAAGAAGGGTAAAAAACCCTCCAATGAGTAAAGAACGCAGCTTAATTTTTTTTGTCATATCGATACCTGCCCGTTACGGTTTAGAAGCTACTTTGGTATTTTTACTGCTGCTAGTGCTAGTTTTCGATTTGGCCGGAGTCTCTAAACTTACCTTCTTGCCATCATCTAAATTAAACCCCAGGCGCACAGCTTCCTCTTTTAGACGATCAGGACTTTGCAGTTTCTCTACTTCCTGCTTCAAAGCGCTGTTCTGAGCTTGAATCTCGCGAATTTCTACTTGCATTTTCAATATGCTTGCATTCATTTGATAGATGGATGCGTACCGCCAAATGATCACTCCTGCAACAAGGACACAGAGGAGAACCGTGAACAGATACAGCATTTTTTCTTGGGTCGGCAGCGATTTATTGCGGTAAACAACTTTCGTTGTCTCTTTAATCTTAACCTTAGCTGCTGGAACCGTTCGTTTCCGGTCAAGAGCTAAATTCCCCTGGATGTAAGATGGCATATCAACTTCCTCCTTTTGTGTCAAAGCTTTTCGGCAATACGTAATTTGGCGGATCTTGCTCTTTGGTTCACCTCAAGTTCATTCTCACTAGGTATGATCGGTTTACGTGTTACTAATTTAAGATCACCGGATTTATCGCAAACACACATTGGAAACGCCGGTGGACACGTACATTTCTCCACATTTTTGACGAAAAATTGCTTGCAAATGCGATCCTCCAAAGAATGGAACGTAATAACCGCTACTCTACCCTCCGGAGCCAAACATCTCACAGATTGCTCCAACGCTTCCTCTAAAGCGCCCAACTCATCGTTAACAGCTATGCGCAGCGCTTGAAAGCTTCTCTTAGCCGGGTGGCCGCCTGTTCTTCTTGCGGCTGCAGGAATTCCTTCCTTAATCAGCTCAACAAGCTCACCCGTGGTTTCAATCGGCCCTTTGGTACGTGCTTCGGCAATGACGCCTGCAATGCGCCGTGAAAACTTCTCTTCCCCATATTCAAACAAAATTTTTGCAATTCGTTCAGGAGCCCATTCATTGACGATCGTTTTGGCGGTTAATTCCGTCGTACGATCCATTCTCATATCAAGCTCTGCATCTTGATGATAGGAGAAGCCTCTCTCGCCATCATCCAGCTGCGGGGACGATACGCCAAGATCGAAGAGAATCCCATCAACCTGCGGTTTCCCATCACGTAGTGCTCTCGGCTCATTCATGAGCACTTGCTCTAAATCTCTGAAGTTGCTTTTCACGATTTTCACACGATCCAGGTATGGAGCGAGTACGGTTTGAGCATTAGCTAGAGCAACATCGTCCTGGTCAAGGGCAATCAGTAACCCATCAGGACCTAATTTAGAAGCTATCAGGGAACTATGCCCCGCACCTCCCATCGTACAATCCACGTATACGCCATCAGGCTTTATATGTAAACCTTCAACTGATTCTTCTTTTAATACCGTCACATGATGAAACAACTTGGTGTCCTCCTAAATTTCAAGCATCTATAAATCAAAATTAAAGTCGACGAGTTTCTCAGCTATTTCATTGAACGACTGTTCCGATTCATTGGCATAGCTTTCCCAAATTTGCTTACTCCAAATCTCTACTCGGTTGGAAACACCGATAACGACGCAATCTTTTTCAAGCTTGGCATGATCGACGAGATTGCCTGGAATATTCGCCCGACCTTGTTTATCAAGGTCACATTCGGTTGCGCCCGAGAAGAAAAAACGGGTGAATGCACGTGCATCTGATTTCATCAGCGGCAATGCCTTCAGTTTTTGTTCGAGAATCGCCCACTCGGAGCGAGGGTACACGAACAAACACTGATCTAGACCGCGAGTGATAACGAAGGATTCGCCAAGGGCTTCACGAAATTTGGCCGGGATGATCATTCGGCCCTTTTCGTCTATGCTATGTTGATATTCCCCCATGAACATAGCATGGCGCCCCCCTTTCCCTCCACTTCGTACCACTTTTCACCACTTTTTAATGTTAATTCGCCAATAACGCAACAAATCCTGCTTTTTGAGCAGGATTTGTGAAAAAATTTTCATTTTTGGGTCTATTCTGCGTCTATTGTTCCTTGTTTGTCATCTTCAAGTGAGTTTAAAGAAGCATTTTGCTCTTTGAGTTGATTTCGCATCGCGGCCAATTGCTTGTTTCTTTTGCGCCTGTATACCCAAATCGGTATACCGATCAACAGTACAATAACGAGGATCGGGAATGCAGCCGCCAGGAAAACAAGGATACCTTGCAGCACAGCTACTAGTACATTAAGGCTAGAGTTCCATGCTTTCTGGATTCGCTCGTTTAAGCTAAGTTTGCTTGGATCCGAGAGGAGCGGCTTCTTATCGGTTTGTTGATACATCCGAATTTCAATCGTGGAGTAAGCGACGTTTTGATCCAAATACCTCATCCGACCTTTGATCTGCTCGATCGCTTCCTGCACTTTCGAGAGCTCATTCGAGAAGGCCAGCAAATCATCTGTCTTTGAAGCTTTTTCCATAAAACCGAGCAATCTCGTTTCAACCAGCTGTTTGGCCTTCAAACGTGAACTGAGATCAACGTACTCTTCCGTTACATCCTGCCCTTGCACATTCCTTTGCAAAGACGGACTGATCTTCTCTAAGCCATCCAACAAAGAAACAAAACCGTTAGCCGCTACTTTGATGGTATACGTGCCGCCCCTCTCTCCTGTATTGGCGTTTTCCGAAAACTGCAGGATGTAAGCTCCACTCAAAGTCACAAGGTCTCTAAGCGCTGTTTGAGCCTTCCCGTAGTCATCTACGGGCATGACCAAATTAGCCCGGTAAATCAGCTTACGATTAAACCCCGCCGCTTCATCGCTGCCCAATGCCGGCATGACAGTCATCGTCGCATCTTTGCCATCGGCCGGCGTTTGAGCCGTTCCTGACTCTGCCGCTACCCCTTTGAGGTCACTCGCTGCCTTCGCCTGAGCGGCGGGAGCCGCAGCATTTTGACTTTCGGCACGTGGCGCTTCTTTCGTCAATGCTCCAATGTTTGAACTCATTTTTTGCTCTGAAGACGATGCGGTTTCATCATTTTTGGATGAACTGCATCCAGCTACTAGACTGCCTATCAGCATACACACAGCAAGCAGCAACGCAACCTTTTGACCCCACTTTTTGACCCCCATCTTGCCATCTCCTCGCTACCAAATATAGGATTTACACCCTATAAACGGATAGCGAATAAAAAATGTTGCAAAATCTTTACAAATAAAAAAACCTCTCAGACCACTGAAAGGCGGTCCGAAAGGTTCTCTAGTTCTTTTAATGCTCTGCCCAACTGTCAAGGTACAGCTTTTGCTCATCACTTAAGGAATCAATGCTAGTGCCTAACGACTCCAATTTGAATCTGGCCACTTGCTCATCCAATACATAAGGGACGTTAACAACTGTTTTCCCTAATTTATTATATTCGTCATTCACATATTTTAGAGACATTGCTTGCAGAGCAAACGTCATATCCATGATTTCAGCCGGGTGTCCGTCACCTGCCGCTAGGTTCACAAGGCGACCTTCAGCCAATACATAGATTTTACGGCCATCCGCCAGCTGATATTCTTCAATGTTGCGACGAACGGTACGTTTGGATACCGATTGTGCTTCAAGTTCAGGTTTGTTAACTTCTACATCGAAATGGCCTGCATTCGAAAGAATAGCGCCATCCTTCATGACTTTATAGTGTTCGCCGCGGATAACATCCTTGTTGCCCGTTACCGTCACAAAGAAATCACCTAATTTCGCCGCTTCAATCATCGGCATTACAGCAAAACCGTCCATGTAGGCTTCAACGCCTTTGATAGCGTCAATCTCTGTTACGATAACATTAGCGCCAAGACCTTTGGCTCGCATCGCAACACCTTTACCGCACCAACCGTAGCCGACAACAACAACTGTTTTACCCGCAACAACCAAGTTCGTTGTACGGTTAATCCCGTCCCAAACGGATTGGCCCGTGCCGTAGCGGTTGTCAAACAAGTACTTGCAGAAGGCATCATTCACAGCAACCATCGGGAATTCCAGCTTCCCTTCTTTTTCCATCGCTTTCAAACGAAGGATACCGGTTGTTGTTTCTTCCGCACCGCCGCGGACTTGAGCAGCGAGATCTTTACGCTCGGAGTGAAGAATGGATACCAGATCCCCACCATCGTCAATGATCAGGTCCGGCTTCGTTTCAAGCGCTTTAATCAACAATTCCTTGTACTCTTCCGGGCTAGGGTTGTATTTCGCGAATACCGTAATGCCGTCCTCGACAAGCGCAGCACAAACGTCATCCTGTGTAGAAAGAGGATTACTGCCTGTAATCGTAACTTCCGCTCCGCCTGCTTTTACCACTTTAGCCAAGTAAGCTGTTTTGGCTTCCAAGTGCAAGGAGATCGTTACTTTTAACCCTTTAAAAGGCTGCTCTTTTTCAAATTGCTCACGAATTCGGTTCAAAACAGGCATATGCGCCTGAACCCAATCAATTTTCAAATGGCCTTCAGGTGCCAACGCCATATCCGTAACAATACTTTTTTCAACAGTTGTCATATATATTTCCTCCTACAAATAATAAACACGGTGCAAACCGTCCACAGGAATCGGCGTCTCGACAAGCGCACGCAGCCAATCATTCCCATATCGATTCATATAAACACACCCATTATACACTCTTTCTTGCGGCTTTGCTAACGGTATTATGGTTAGTCGAATGCGCTCTAACTGTCTTAACGTCGCATCAAACTGTGTTTTGTACGCATCCGAAGCTTTATTTTGTAGGAATTCTATCTGTTCTATAATCTTCGTCAAGTTCGTATCTCCAAGCTTTTTAATGCCTGGATTAATTTGGGCCAGTGATTCAACAAGAGGCGCATAGCTGGCCTCAAACTCAGTTTTCACCTTATCGAAACGCTCGCCTAGCTGCATTGTATCTTGCGCATCCAGCCAATCCTGTTTCTTTTGCTCAAAACGGTGCAGAACATCCTCAAACGTAAAATCATATTTGTGCATCTGCTTCTGAACGGTGCCTTCAATCAAGGTAAATTCCAAGCGCGGAACAACAATCGGCATTTTCATACCAAACTGCTCAAACCCCTGCTTCGTGAGCGCCCAGTAGGCAATTTCACCGGCACCTAACACACTGGCCAACACAGGGAACAGAAACTCCTGCATAAGCGGTCTGGACATGACGTTATTGCTCAACTGCTCAGGGCTCGTAACCGCCAGATCATGCAGCTGCTCTTTCGTGAAGCGATATTCCTTTTTCTTATCTGTAAAATATTCACCTTCTCGATGCAGCAGCAAACGATGTCCTCCAGCGTAAACGAAAAGATTAGCCGCATCCTCTGCAATTTCCGCTTGACTGCTGTAACCTGCCCGCTGCACTTCGTCTTGACTCTTCATGAGAGATGCAGCGAAGGCTTCATTTTGCAAAACAAGCTGCTCGAACATCTCCGTTTCTATCGCACGAAGCGCGGGTTCATCGGAATCAATCAGAACAAGTCCGTACTCGCCAAACAGAACAGCCATCCAACGGGCAAAAGCATCGGATAACGTAGCGCTGCCTTCCGTCGTGCTTTCTAATTTCGCCATCAAGGAAGCTTTGAACTCTGTATCCATCAAGGACTGATCCAAGGCCGCCAAGGCGTCCTTCCACGCTTCAGGCTCCAGTGGAAGCTTGCTGACTGACGTGCGGTGCCCTGTTGGGTGATCCACCTTCATTTTGTCAATCTGCTGCGTATTGGACAGGACGTACATATGATTTACTTCATCAAAATCATGGTCTTCGCCAGCGATCCAAAAAACAGGTACGACTGGACGATTTAATTTGGAGCTCCACTCACGAGCGAGTTGAATAATCGTGATGGCTTTGTACAAAACAAGCAGCGAACCGCCAAACAGCCCTGCTTGCTGTCCTCCAACAATGGCAAGTGCCTCTTGGCTCGCTAGCGCGGTAATCTGATCTAGGGCAGCCCCGGTATTACCAATTCGCTCATTGTATGTTTTCAGCACTTCCACCAAGCGTCCGCGATCAGCCTTCCGGGCGGAATGCCCTTCGTCCAGCCACTTAACGCGAGATTGCCAATCTTCTTGATTTCCAAAATGATATGGAAATAATGGTGCAGCTTCTGCTGACTGTTGAATATAATCTTCAGCTACTTTCTGACTTTTTTTCCAATGAAAAGTTTCCATTTGCATATGCGACTAGTGTCCCCTCTTCATACCAAATAAAACGACTATCCTTTGATTGTACACGGTAGGCATCCAATCGTCAAAACTGTATTTCAAATCATTACAATTGAATACACGAATGCCAAAAAGCCGCCCCTTTCGGGACGGCAAATGAGAGCTTAGTACAAATGACAAGCTACGAAGTGATTCGGTTCCACTTCTTTGCTAGGCGGCATGGATTCCGCACATTGCGGCATCGCTTGCGGACAACGCGTACGGAACGGACAACCGCTAGGCGGGTTGAGCGGGCTTGGTACGTCGCCTTGAAGAATGATACGCTCACGTGTGCGCTCGATTTCCGGATCTGGAATCGGAATCGCTGAAAGTAGCGATTGCGTATACGGATGCAGCGGTTTCGCGTAAAGATCATCGGATGTTGTAACTTCAACCAAGTTGCCGAGATACATAACTCCGATACGGTCAGAAATGTGCTTCACCATCGCCAAATCATGCGCGATAAACAAGTAAGTCAGGCCCATTTCCTTCTGTAATCTCTTAAACAAGTTGACAACTTGAGCTTGTACGGAAACGTCCAATGCCGAGATCGGCTCATCGGCAATAATGAATTTCGGCTCAATCGCAAGCGCCCGGGCAATCCCGATACGCTGACGTTGACCACCGGAGAACTCATGTGGGAAACGGTTCGCATGCTCATCATTCAAACCAACTGCGCGAAGCAGCTCCATAACGCGCTCCTTGCGTTTCGCACCGCTGTACAGTCCATGAATATCAATACCTTCGGCGATGATATTCCCAACTGTCATACGTGGATTCAAGGATGCGTAAGGATCTTGGAATACCATTTGCATATTCCGGTTAAATTCTTTCAGCTTTTTGCCTTTCAGCTTATGGACATCTTCGCCGTCGAAAATAACTTCGCCTTCTGTCGCATCATATAGCTTAATAATCGTTCTACCTGCCGTGGATTTACCACACCCAGATTCTCCTACGAGACCGAATGTTTCACCGCGGTTGATTTCGATGGAAAAATTGTCAACGGCTTTCAACACTTTCCCGTTACCAAGATTAAAATGCTTCTTCATATTGCGAATTTGCAGAATTGGTTTATTGGCATTAGACATGTTGATGACCTCCCACTCCAACAGGACGTTCAACTTTCGGCGCATCAGGATGCAACAGCCAGCAAGCAGAACTATGCGTCTCGGATAGCGTAGTGTGTTCCGGATCTACTTCCAAGCAGTGATTCATTGCGTATGGGCATCTAGCTGCAAATGCACAACCTTTTGGAGGTGCAAATAGATCTGGCGGCGTACCAGGAATCGGTACAAGTTCTTCGTTCGCATTTGTATCCAAGCGCGGTACGGAACGAAGCAAACCCCATGTGTACGGATGCTGCGGATTGTAGAAAATCTCGTCTACAGTTCCTTGCTCGATAATTTTACCTGCGTACATAACCACGACGCGCTGCGCCATATCAGCTACAACTCCGAGGTCATGCGTAATTAAAATAATAGATGAGTCCGTCTTCACGGAAATAGTTTTCATCAAATCGATGATTTGAGCTTGAATCGTAACGTCCAGAGCCGTTGTTGGCTCATCCGCAATTAGAAGCTTAGGAGAACAAGCCAGCGCAATCGCGATCATAACACGTTGACGCATACCACCGGAGAGCTCATGCGGATATTGATGGATACGGCCTTCCGGCGAGTTGATTCCGACAAGCTTTAAAATTTCAATAGCTTTCTCGGTTGCTGCCTTCTTGCTTAACCCTTCATGCTTGATAAGACCTTCTGTAATTTGATCGCCGATTTTCATCGTCGGATTCAGGGAGGTCATCGGATCTTGGAAAATCATACCGATTTCGGATCCGCGAATTTTTTCCATTTGTTTGTTGGAAAGTTTGGTAATATCCGTTTTTCCGTCAAACATGATAGAGCCGCTTTTTATATAACTAGGCGGAGTAGGAATTAAACGCATGAGCGTTTGTGCCGTAACGGATTTACCGCAACCGGATTCGCCTACAATCGCCAACACTTCACCTTTTTTCAAAGAAAAAGATACGCCGCGAACAGCTTGAACTTCCCCCGCATACGTACGGAAAGAAACTCGCAAATCTTTCACTTCAAGCAAATTGTCTTTGGTGCTCATCATTATTCACCCCTTCTTACTTGCGCATTTTTGGATCCAGCGCATCACGAAGCCCATCGCCGAGCAAATTGAAGCTTAACAAAATTAAGCTGAAAATGATTGTCGGGAAAATGAGGCGATGCGGATATAACCGAATATAGTTGGCGCCGTCAGACAACAAGTTACCCAGTGATGCCAGCGGCGGCTTTACGCCAAGACCGATAAAGCTTAAGAATGCTTCAGTAAAAATCGCTGATGGAACAACGAAAGTAATTTGTACGATGATGATCCCAAGTGCATTCGGAATCAAGCTGCGCAAAATGATTCTCATTGGCGATGCGCCAAGTGTGCGAGAAGCAAGTACGAATTCTTGTTCTTTGAGCGTCAGCATTTGACCGCGTACCAAACGAGCCATAGGAACCCAACCCGTTATTGCCATCGCCAAAATAATAGATGAAATACCTGAACCAATAACCATGATAAGCAGGATCGCAATCAGCAAGAATGGAATCGCATAAACGATTTCAATCGCACGCTGCATCACTTCATCCACTTTCCCGCCGTAATAAGCGGAAATACCACCATAGATAACACCGACAACTAAGTCAATCAACGCGGCCACAATCCCGATGAATAACGAGATTCGAGTTCCCCACCATACACGTGTCCACACATCACGGCCAAAGTCGTCTGTACCGAACCAATGTTGGGCGTTTGGCCCGAGATTTTTTATTTTAAGATCTTGCGTCTGATAATCGTAGCTTGAAACAAATGGAACGATAATCGCCAATACGATTAAAGCAACCAATATAATTAAGCCAGCCATAGCCAGTCTATTTTTCTTAAGTCGTCTCCAAGCGTCCTGCCAATAATTAAGCGAAGGTCTTACGATTCTTTCGCCAGTTAATGTTTCTTTTGCAACGGGAGCAAACTTGTAGCTAGTCTCTGTTGCATTATTCGGAGTTTGCATGTATTATTTCCCGCCTTTCCCAAGACGAATTCTAGGGTCTACAAAACCATACACAATGTCGGTGATAAAGATAACCAAAATAAGGATAGCTGAATAGAAAATCGTTAACCCAGAAATCATGGTGTAATCGTTGGAATAAACCGAAGAAACGAAGTGTTTACCCAAACCTGGTACAGAGAAAATTTGTTCAACGACAAGGGTACCTGTAATAACGTTTACAAATATTGGGCCGATAATGGTGATAACCGGTAATATCGCATTTCGAATTGTATGCCTTACAACAACCGTAAAGTTGGATAAACCTTTCGATTTAGCTGTTTTAATGTAATCTTGGTTAAGAACATCTAACATCGAAGTACGCATCAAGCGAGCCAAAATGGCAATGGTTCCGAATGAGAGCGCGATCGCCGGCAAAATACGATAGCTTGGTCCTTTCCACAAACCTGCTGGAAGAATCCCCCATTTAACGCCAACATAATACGAAAGCAATGGACCTAGAACAAAGGATGGGATAGAAACACCCAAAATCGCGATAAACATAGCTGTGTAATCGCCCGCTTTGTTATGTTTAAGCGCCGCAATAATCCCTAGTGTAAGACCAGCAATAATCGCAATAGCGATTGAGATCAAACCAAGTTCCAGTGAAGAAGGGAACGCTTGTTTGATAATATCTGTAACTTTGTGTGCAGGGAATTGAAAGGAAGCTCCTAGATCGCCATGGATGATATTGTTCAAGAAAGTCAAATACTGTTCCCATAACGGCTTATCTAGTCCGTATTGCTTCAGCAGCATATCTCTCGTAGCTTTAGGGATCTTTTCAGCGCCTTCTCCTAGTGGATTCCCTGGTAAGTTTTTCATCAATACGAATGTAAATGATGCGATCAGCCATAACGTGATAAGCGCATATAAGAAACGGCGAAGAATGAACTTGACCATATTGCTCCTCCTTAAATAATTTACAGCTCTAAGAAATTTAGAAGAGGCCGCTCCCACGAGGTGCGAACGGCCCCTTCCTTTGAATCATTACTTATATTTCATTAATTATTTAACAGAAGCCCATTTCAATTCCCACTCTTGACCGAAGGATGGAAGAATCAAACCATCGATATTCGGTTTTTTCAAGTAAGCGCGAGTACGGAAGTAAAGTGGTGCTACACCTTGATCGTCCATGAGGATTTTCTCAGCATCGACTAGATTTTTAGCACGTTTGGACGGATCTACTTCTGCTTGAGCTGCTTTAACTAGTTTGTCATACTCTGGGTTGCTGTAGTCACCTTCGTCAAACTCTCCGCCTGTTACCCACATATCCAAGAATGTCATTGGATCGTTGTAATCTGCGCCCCATAGGGAAAGAACGATGTCGAAGTCATGTTTGGAAGACAATTCGATACGGAGTGCGTGTGGAACCGGGTTCGCTTCTGCTTCGTATCCAAGGTTTTGTTTCCATTGTGCAAGGATGAACTCAAGTGATTTTTTAGCAGTTTCAGTGTCATCTGCATTCACTTTCATTTTTGGAAGAGCTGTCAAGCCAGCTTCTTTCAAACCTTCAGCAAGCAATTCTTTTGCTTTAGCAGCATCGAATTTTGGTTGTGTATCGCCAGCAGACTTACGGAAATCGCCTCCTGCACCGTCGGAAGTACCACCAGGTACAAGACCTGTTGAAGGTACGGAACCATTAGCAAGAACGGTATCAACATAAGCTTGACGATCGATTGCCATTCCTAACGCTTGACGGATCTTTTTGTTAGCCAAGGCTGGAACTTTTTTCGTTTGGTACATCAAGTAGGAGTTAGTCAACTCTGGTTTAGGCAGGTTGTCCGGCTTACCAGCGTACAGTTTCAATTGATCGCGGTTGATTTCAGTCAAATCAGCTGCGTCAGTTTCATACAGGTTAAGACCTGTATTGGAATCTTTTACGATGTTAATTGTTGCTTTTGTAATTTTTACGTTTGCAGCATCCCAGTACTTCTCATTTTTAACAAGTTCAAGCGTTTGGCCATGATCCCATTTGCTAAGAATGAATGGACCTGCACCGATAACTTTATCAGCTTCCGCGCCGTATTTATCGCCAGCTTTTGTTACGAAATCTTCACGTTGTGGCAAGAAAGTTCCGAACGCAAGCATTTGTGTAAAGAAAGTAACTGGTTTCTCAAGCGTGATTTGAAGTTGTTTGTCGCTGATCGCTTTTACACCAAGAGCATCTTGAGCTTTTTTAACTTCTTCAGGCGTTTTAGCTTTAGTAACAGCTTCTCCACCTTTAATCCAAGCTACTACGAAACTATATTGCCCTTTTGTAGCAGGATCTAATGTACGTTTGAAGGAATAAACGAAATCTTGTGCTTTAACAGGTTGACCGTCAGACCAATTCGCGTTGTCACGAATATCGATTGTGTAAGTCAAACCATCAGGGGAGATTTTCGGGAAATCTTTAGCAAGACCAGCAACGGCTTTGCCGTCTTTGTCTGTACGGTAAAGACCTTCGTTAAATGCGCTGATAAAGGTAAATGCAGCATTTGCTGTTGCTTTGGAGCTATCCATAATTGGCGGCTCCGCAGTGAAGTTAATTTTAATTTCTTGCGGTTTGTTGGAAGCTGGTGCTGCAGTACCTTTCGTATCTCCGGATGGGGACGCGGAAGGAGTTCCCTCATTCTTCGCGCAACCAATCGCTACGCTACCCATAAGTGTTAATGCTACTGCTGTTGTAACCCACTTTGTCGCTTTCATAAAACGCCTCCTCTAAAATTATGTATGTCTAGAATATCTATGGTTAGGTGCATTTGATAGTTTTATTAACATCAACCTCACACCTCAGACCCGAAAATAAATGAAACCGCTTCAGACATGTCATAATATCTCACGTGAACCTCTGGTAAAAAAATTTACTAGACTCTACGCAAGGAATTATAACATATAACCAAGCTTTGTCCAGACTTAATTTACCTAAGTAAGAATAAATGTTAGAAACATTGGAATTTATAGTGTCTTCCGGATTCTAATTATACAACCATCGGTCAATAAAATCTACACGATTTTCATTGTTATTTTCTACAAATCTCAAATAAATATTACAAAGAACAGAAGAAAAGTCTCTTTTTTCGTCTAATTTCAACAAAAGAGACTTTGTTTTATGTCGAAAAAATGTAATTTTTGCCAATATGGACGAAAAAAAGCAAAATGTAAAGCATCGAAAGCCCTAAAAAGCTAAGCCTCCAAACCACTCTGCTTACTTTAAGCAAGTCTGTTTTCCCTTTCAAATGCGTTTGATAACCACCAATAATACCAAAAGCAATAAGCAGAACAAGGGCGATCATCCAGAATCCAAAGTTTGTATGAAATAATTGATTCCACATTAGCGAAACCGAACCGAGTAGAAAAAAGGTCGTAACATCCATGGTCAGTCTAGTCGTCATCTTCTTATCACGAAGGAAGTAAAACACTAGAAACCATAATAAAACAAAAGTAATAAACGGTGCAACAGCCAGGACTGCATAAAGTGTGGAAATCCAATTCATCAGTACATCCATCATCTTCAACCACCTAATTTATTCTAGTGCTTTCACTAATCGGTACACCGTACGATGTGCAGGAAGATCGAGGTTCAGTTCTTCGGCCATTTGCAATAGACTTCCGTTTATGCGGTCTATTTCCGTTGTCCTGGACTGTTCGATGTCCTGTAGCATAGATGAATGATTCCTACTTGTAGCCTTACACACAGAAACAATGTTTTGCCATAATTCATCAGGCAGCTTGATCTCTTTGGCCTCAGCCACGAAACAAGCCTCTCGGTAAAGGTCCAGCATTAGTTCCTTTGTCCAAGTTGATTCCAATAACTCCCCATTTTTCACACGCAAAATAGCTGTAAGCGGATTAATCACGGCATTAATAATCAGTTTACTCCAAATTCTTACCTCCATGTTCTTCGACATCTTTGTCCGAAATCCTGCCTCTTCCAGCAAGTTTACTAACAAAAAGTGCGTGGTTTTTTTATGAACAGGATCAGTACGCTTAGACGCACCTAAGTATGTTATGCCATGACCTGTGTGAGAGACCTCGGTCTGACTTTCCCGCCTAGCTCCCTCTGTCGTCACAGCAAGAAGCAGCTTATTTTCTCTGTCATCTTCACTCAGCACATCCTCATGTCCGATTCCGTTCTGGAAACTAACGAGATAAGTAATCTCTGAGCGCCGAGAATCTATATATTGCGCGAGTTCTTTCGTAATTGCAGGTTGCTTGACCATGAGAAATATATAATCATATGGTTGTACAGGACCGGTAGCACGAGTCAAAGAATCCTTGTCGTCTTGGTAATGACTAAATTCTATGAAACCGCCGCGAGTTGTTCTAATTCGCTCGGTCGTTCCGCGTAGCATTATGCCATCTTGAGCAAGCAGGTCGGCTTGTTCTTTTGTTCGTGTAATTACAGTTAACTTTTCACAAAAAGCAGACAATTTTGCAGCAAATAAAAGACCTAACGAGCCTGCTCCAACTATCATCATTCGCATTCCAGTTCCTCCACTCATAGCATTCGTCATCATTATACAACAAAAAAGCCTCAGTCCAAGGATTCACCTTGATCTGAAGCTTTTCTTTGAACTATACAGCAGGTTGGTTTACTCTACTCTCTCTAAATTGCCGTTCGCATCCATCTTGAAACGCGGCTTCTCTTCTTCCTCTTCTTCCACCAAAAAGGCCATCTTCCGCGCACGGTCCATAATTTGAATCAGCGCCTTGTAATCATCATTAACAACCCGATAGTCTGTTTCAACTTCGTTCACTTGTTTATTGAGCTTATTGTTTTCTCTGCCCAATCTATCTAGTTCGTCTTCTTTGTCCTGCAGTTCTTTTTCCAAGTTTTTAATATGACGATTCATTTCTTGATACGTATTTCTCCATTGTCTCAAGAACCTGATCACGGCATCAATAGATAACGTTTCTTCTGTAAAAGCTTCCGTTTTGCCCGTTGACAATTCCGGAGCATCCAATAACCCAATGGAAGATGATCCGGAAATGGATACAGCCGCATGTTTTTTAAGCTGTGTCCTTTTCTGGCGCTGAGCTTTCGCAATTTGGATGGCCGCCTCGTATTTTTTTCTTACAAAACTGTTCCATCGAAATCCGCATGCTGCTGCCGTACGTCCAATTCGCTCCCCAACTTCTTCAAACGCAGATAATTGCGTACTTCCCTCTCTAATGTGACGCAAAGTCACTTCCGCTAAGATCAAATCGTCTTCATCGCTCCAAGCATCTTGTCTTATAGCCGACATAAGGTTAAACCTCCTAACATAATGTACAGATGCAACGAACTGAAAGAGGTGAACCCAAGATTCAGAGGGCCATCTTTCAGTATGAATAAAGAAGAACCAATTCGTGAGTACCCGTGTATAAATTGATTCGTGCCATTATTACTATTTCTATGCCCGTACTAGAGTTCATAGAATCTATTTGATACTAAATGGTATTGCCAAATTTTTTGACACTCATACATGGGATTCCGATAAAAAGACATACTACATCTATATGATGAAATGTTTGCAATTTCGTCACCGTTTGACGGTTTACACTGTTCAGTTCAAAAGGTATAATGTGTTGTAGTTAAAGTGCAACGTGGTACGAGAGGGGGATGTAACGAGAATGGATCGCATGTTTCGGGTTCTAGGTTTTTGGACACTTGTTATCGCACTGATGAGTTTAGCTGGCGATATGATACCTATGTCTCTGATTTTCTTTTTCCAAACAGCTGTATTCGTCATTCTAGGCTATATGCGCTTGTCAGAACGAACTTACATATTGTTGTTCTGGGGATATATGATTATTTCCTTCAGTGGGTTTACGTACTGGTCATTTTTCAAAATGTCCATTTAGTACAAGGACAACAACAAACAAAAAGGTGAGCCGATGGTTGTCCATCGGTTCACCTTTTTTCATTTCGCAGCAATCAGCACCTTGAACAGTTCGCTCATTTGATCACTAAGGAGCAACTGCCTGATGGCCCTGTTGCGCTTAGAAACTTCACTAAAGGGATTGGGATCGTAATGATTTTGCAATTTTTCCAAAATACCACGTTCCACTAGAAAATCTTTCTGTGTCACAAGCCGGCAATTGGCAAAACCACTCTGAAGAGCAGCTGCTTCCACCGCACTAAAGTTTACATGGGAAGTTAGATCCTGTTCACCTTGATAGATCCACGGATTCTCGTGCGCTTGGTGCTTCCGGTAGCACATCAATGTGCCCAAGTGCCTGTGGGCCGCGAACAACTCTTCTTCGGCGTCGCCATAGTCAATTATAAGACAACTGCCGCTAGTCATCCGCTTGGAAATTCGTGATATCCAAGCTCCGCTCTCAAGATTAAGCTCACCGACTTGGCCATCTAACCAATGAACCTTTAGACAGTCTATGGTGTCTAATAGAGGCTTGGACTTAATAGGAAGCCAAATCTCACTAAAAATCCGATCTCGTTCCTGCCACTTGACATAAGATTCCTGATAAATCCCATCTACATATCGGATTCGATGGACCGGAAAAGCATCCAACAGTTCATTTGCCAAAATAAACATATTCGCTTGAGGTTCCTCATCCAACCATTCCTGCTCACTTGTAAACCGAAGAAGCTGCTCGTGCATATGCAAAGCAGTACGCTGAAGTCCACGGTGAAAAGCACTAGTTTCAATTATCGTATAGGTTACTCGTTCGTAAACAGACGGTGCACTTCTTTTCAATTCATCCAAGAGATGTTGGGCCATGCGACCGTTTCCCCCGCCCCACTCAACGAGATGCAGCGGTTCCGAACCGAGAAGTTCCCTTCTCTGAAGCTCATCTCCAATAAAGGAGGCTATCATTTCCCCCATCACAGATCCGATGGAAGAACTGGTATAAAAATCGCCTTCTTTCCCGATTTTGAGGCTATCATTTCGATAATACCCATAAGGTTCGCTATAGAGGCATAGCTCCATATAGTCCCGGAACGAAATCGCCTGTTTTTCTGCGGTATGTATGGCGTGAATGATCGTTGAAACCAATTCCGGATGTCCGAGTTTAATTTCCATTTGAAGCCATCTCCATTTCTTTACTTAAAGACAAAGCAGCAGGAAACCATTATAATGAATAAGGATCATGGAAGGAGAGACAAAACACGCATGTCAAAGAAATGGATAACCCTTACAGCGGTAACAGCCATCAGCTTGCTATCGTTGACAGCTTGTACAGACAATACAAAAGTAAAAGAAGCTTTGGAACAATCTCTCAATAAACAGAAGGAAATGAAATCTTACACCTTTGAAGGTAGCACAACACTCGCCTTCAGTGATGCTTTGTTGAAAACATCCAACCCTTTGACGAATAGCCTTTTAACTTTGGTCAAAGACAGCACGATAGATTGGAAAGGAATCAGCAATGTAGAACCGCTCCAATTCCAAACGGATTTGAAAATTACCCCTAAGGGCTCTACGTCCCCTTTCGAGATACCAATTCTCATTAAAGATAACAAAATGTATTTTAATATGCCAGCATTAAATAAGACGGCGGACGAGTATTATGCGATTGATTTGCAGCAAATGAGCCAAACCAGCAAGAGTCCATTAACGTTGGATACGTTGAAAAACACTTCTCAACTTTCCACCTCATTAGGCAATCTAGTATTTAGCGGCATTGATCCAAAATGGTACAAAGAAGCCAAGGAGCCTGTCAAGCTAAAGGACGGATCAACAGCCAAGTCCATCAGTGTTGAGCTTACAAGCAAAAATGAGAAAGACATTAATACCGTGTTTCAAACTAAGCTGCCTGAGTTTATCGGAACTCTTCAAAATAACGGCTTTATACCGGCCGACAAAGCGGATCAGCTAAAGAAATCACCGCCTGGTGCCATCCAGCTGAAAGCTCCAAGCAAAATGTTCGTCGCGATTGACGACAGCGGTTTTATCCGAGATCAATCCATCGATGTTGTGTTTCAAATGACCGTGGATGGCAAGCCCCAAGAGAACCATATCGTCCTTCATCAAACGTACGACGCTATCAATCAAGCAACTGCTTTAACGAAGGAAGTACCGAAGAATGTCAAAAGTTTTGATGAGATTCTGAAGCTCATAGCGCCTGTCAAAAAATAAGAAACCTATAGGAAATACTTACTTCGTCCCCCGAGGTAAGTATTTTTTTGTGCTTCAATTAATAGAAATATGATAATCTGTTCATAGGGGGAGAATGCGTTCAATGAGATATAAATTCCTAGCCATGATGTTGTCCATCCTGCTGATGATGCAGCTTACGCTTCCGCTCCATCCTGCTCTAGCTGAAGAGAAACAGCCAGGAGTTGACGAAGCCAAGGAACTCGTCCAGAAAGGACTTACCATTTTTGAAATCGATAAAGAAGTAAACCGGCTTAATGAACAAGACGCCAAAATTGTCCTGCAAATCAAGCAAAATGAACAAGATATCACGAAACAAAACAGTCATGTTGACAGCACTCGCAAACACGCCGGCAATGTGATGAGGGCATATTACACAGGAGATCGGGATTCGATCTGGATGCTGCTGTTTTCCGTTCGTTCTTTCGCCGATGCTTTGCGCATGTTCGAGTATTTGCAAATGATCATATCCAATGATCACCGCGCGTTAGCAGCTTTTACAGATTCGTTTAATAAATTGAAAAGCTTACAAAAAGAGCTCGAAACATCCCGTGCCGATCTGCAAAAAACGAAAGATAACTATCTTGGGCAGCGGGAAAGGCTCGTCAAACTCCAAGATGAATTGGACAAACAACTCGCAGTCAGCGCTCAAGCTGGGGTCATTCAAGAACAGATAAAGAGTTTAAACGATCAATGGAAATCAGAAGGCGTCCCTTTGTTCCGCGAGTATTTGAAAAATTTGTCCGCGGCATTTCGGGAACTCCCGCAATATGTAACGAAAGAAAATAAATTCATGGACTTATCTTCTATCAAAAATCCGGTCATTACGATCAGCGATACGGATTTCAACGCCTATCTGCACGGCAAAAATGAGTCGCTGCAAAATTTGAATTTTCAATTTACCGACGGTTCCATTATCGCAAAAGGTCAAAAAGATCAAATTCAGATGACAATCGAAGGCCGGTTCTTGTTGAAGGAAAATCCCGACATGAATGAAGTTCGGTTTGCGGTGGATAAGCTTGAATTCAACGGTTTTCAGCTGCCAGATACGACAATTGAAGATTTCTCGAAGGAATTCCAACTAGGCTTCATCCCCAAAAAAATCGTCAGTTACCTGGATGTCGTCAGTGTGGAAACGAAAAACGGCACCGCAGTTGTGAAACTCAAATTATCCCTGTAAACTAGCTATGGATAATTAAATAAAGTGAGGACTTAGCATGGAAGCAAAAATTGGACTTTTAATGGATGTACCTGATGGCAAGCTGGTTGATTTCTATACGCAAATCGAAAAAGCTCTGGCAGGCAAAGCAAACGTCTTCGATCAAGACAACGAAATGATCATTGTCAGCTCGGAAGCCGAGAAATTCGCCGTTATAGAGGTGATGGCGGGACTCAACGTTAATACAGATCAAATGAAATTGCTGCTGCTGCCATCAGATGCTGAGTTAACGGATCTTTTCAGCGATTATGGATTTACTAGCGAAGGTGAGAATAACTACTTGTACGAGAAGCTGGTCGTCTCCTTCCGATTTACAGAAGACAGCAAGCAAGCGGATGTCGATCAAGCCTCGCTGCAAATCGAAGAACATCTTCTTGCCCTTTACAAGGATCATGGCCGTGATATTTATGTTGTCGATCGTCAGCTCGAAGAGCTTATGCAAGGCATCGCCAAAGCTTATCGATGCCGCATCGAAGTGCTCGCATAACACACAAATAAACCCCTCTTTCCCAGATCATCCGGGAGGAGGGGTTTATTCGTACTAGAGTAAATCAGCCGCTAACTGGGCCAAATGGGAACGTTCGCCTCGCTCCAGCGTAATATGACCGCTGATGCCCTCTTGCTTGAACCGTTCGACCACGTAGGTTAATCCGTTGCTGGAAGCATCCAGATAAGGATGATCAATTTGATCTGGATCGCCTAATAGAACGATTTTGCTGCCTTCGCCAACCCGAGATACGATCGTTTTGATCTCGTGTTTGGATAAGTTTTGTGCCTCATCGATAATGATGAACTGTCCTGGGATGGAACGCCCACGAATGTAAGTGAGTGCTTCGACTTGAATGCTGCCGAGACCAGCCAGTACCTTCTCAATATCTCCGGGTTTCTTCGTATCAAACAAATACTCGAGATTATCATAGATCGGCTGCATCCATGGGCGCAGCTTCTCTTCTTTTTCGCCAGGCAGATAACCAATATCCTTGCCCATAGGAACAACTGGTCGAGCAATAAGCAGCTTTTTGTATTTGCGGTCATCTTCAATTTTCATGAGACCCGCAGCAAGCGTTAATAGCGTCTTACCAGTTCCCGCTTTCCCAGTCAGGGTGACGAGCGGGATATCGTCATTGAGCAAAAGCTCAAGAGCCATGCGCTGCTGCGCATTTCGCGCGGCAATTCCCCAGATGGGATCGTTACTCATAAAGAGCGGCTCAAGTTTTTTGGCATCTGTCGTTACTTTCAGCAGAGCGGATTTCGAAGAACCCAGCTCATCCCGTAAGATAACAAATTCATGCGGGTGAAGCATATAACCCAAATTCAATGAAGTCACGGTTAAGAACCGATATGAGTAAAATTCGTCAATCACAGACGGATGAACATATAAGGTGATGCAGCCTGTGTACATATCTGTTTGAGCTACGATGCGATCGGTTAAATAGTCTTGTGCAGGAATGCCCAGCACATCAGCTTTGATCCGTACCAGCGTATCTTTACTAACGATGATAACAGGCCTCGGAATATCATTCGCCTGCTCTTCCAGATGATAGTTGAGCGCCACGGCAAGTATGCGGTTATCATTGGTTAATTCAGAGAAAGTATCCTGCAGCTTCGCAAAACTTCGATGGTTAAGCTCCACTTTAATGCTTCCGCCTCGTTCAAGGCTAATGCCGTCAGACAAGGTACCTTTGGTCCTTAATCCATCAAGTAATCGGGAGACATGTCTCGCATTTCGGCCTATTTCATCCGCATTTCGTTTCTTAGAATCGATTTCCTCCAACACCACGGCGGGTATGACTACTTCATTATCTTCGAACGCGAATAATGCATTAGGGTCCTGAAGCAGTACATTGGTATCTAACACGTAAATTTTTTTCATTGGTGTGTCCCCTCCCAGATTTGGCGTCAGATCATTGGTTATATTTCATACATACAACCTAGCTGTGCAGGACAAACTAAACGCGAGATTCAAGGAAAGGATCGATTCAAGTGAGACTATTGTGCGTATTATCGTTGGTACTGACCCTCGCGGTTGGCTGTAGTCAAGCGCCGAAAAGCGGTGCCCCCTCTCAAGATACAAATCAAAAACAAGTAAAGGTACAACAAATTGCTCCACAAAAGCTGGAGATCAAAGATTCTAAAGCTGTTGCGGAACGTTTGGAAAGCCTAGCCACCAGTATCCCGCAAGTTGAAAGTGCGCATTGTGTTGTATTCGGCAATACTGCTGTCGTTGGCATCAACCTCAGAAAAGATATGGATCGCTCGAGAGTGGGCACCGTCAAATATTCGGTAGCGGAAGCTCTCAAAAAAGATCCCTATGGTGTGAATGCCATCGTAACAGCAGATCTTGATCTAGATCAACGGCTGCGCAACATTCGGGATAACGTAAAAGCAGGAAGGCCGATTACCGGGTTCGCTGAGCAAATGGCGGATATCATGGGTCGGGCTATGCCGCAATTGCCGCGTGATATACGCAATCCCCAAGACAATACAGGACCTAATGACGCGAACCAGGCCGGGAATCCAAATCCATAATTCGCGGAAAGATAACAAAAAGCCTGACTGCACACAGCAGATCTAGGCTTTTTTTATCGCATCAAAAACTTGGCCGGATGGCTTGACAATTACTCGGCACGCAAAAGTTTTCTCATATTCAACTGTTGTCATCATTGGGGCGCGATCAATTAATTGCTCCGGTAAAGCTGTGATGTGTTCAGCCATATCGCTTGCGCCTCCTACTAGGTGGTTGAAAACGCTACTTACACTAACAGTATAGCATAGCTGGTGGCAAGCGTTCCACCATTATGTATCTATTTTCAGGTCATGCGAACACTCCTTTTTAACCCAGATATACCTTATTGTACGTAGGATTAAAAAAGTTATGTCGCCAAAATTCCTGCCTATTGATTATTGTAAATAGGATTGGCATTAATATCATCCAGTAGCTTTTCAGCGGATTCACGATCGAAGCTTTGTCTGCTCTTGATTCCTTCACGTTCATAGGAAATGTGAATTTTCATTGGATCCGTTTCGTCAACTAGTTCAATATGGCATACGCCATGATCCTCATGCAGCATCATTGCAAAAAAATCAAGTGTTTCTTTGGCAGCCTCGTCACTTGGTCTTGCTTCACTGACGATCTGCATTTGCAGCCAATTGAAAAAAGTATCTTGGAGATTCATTTTAATGCCCATCCTCTCTGAGTAAAATGACATCATAACCCGACTCCAACCAACGAAGCCATTGATTTATCCAATTGCTATGTTCAGAATCCACATCACACTTCAAGGAGGAGACAAGCTCAAGAGCCTCTTTACGTGTAAGCAAACGGTCAAGAAAGGATTCTGCACAATGCGAGAGATGAAAGGGCTTACCATCAAAGCTGATCGCCTTAGACTGCTCGAGATCCAGCTCTACAAGTTCTGAGCCGCATAACTCCTCGTCGTCGCTTAAGAGCAGGCTGGATTTAAACATCGCAAGCAATCTGGGGTGCTTCCCATTTGCCATTTCTCGGAACGACTCCAACGCTTTCAATGGCGTGCAATTGATACGGTCAGCCCCAAGCATTAATGGCGAATTATTCACAATTGGAGTTAGCCAATATCTCGTCATTCCGGGTTACTGCTCCCGCTTCTTTTTTCGATAAAATAACGTACCCGAACTAGAAACATAAGAGAAATGGCTACAGTCAAGCAAAGTACAATCGGCAGTCCTACCAGCTGAAAACCAAGCAGCATGATGGAACCGATGGCCATAAGCAAGTATACAACGGCTGTCTTAAGAACCGGTAATTTGCGAGTCCGAAAAACTTTGTTATACACATAAGACATAAATATGAAGATTAACAAATAAGTGATGTAAATGTGATTTCCAAACCATTCATTCAACGCTGTCAATACCATACACTCCATTTCGCTTCAAAAGTAAAGTCAACTTATTTATTATCGCTTAATTGCACAAATAAATAAAGGGAAATGCAGCCGGAAGGCTGACATTTCCCCTATTTAGAACACTTTGTGAACTAGACGTTCGCTTCAGCCACTTTACGTTGTTTCTCAGCACGTTCACGTTCGCTTTTGTTCAAGATCTTTTTGCGAATACGAACGGATTTTGGCGTAATTTCGCAGTACTCATCATCGTTCAAATACTCAAGAGCTTGCTCCAAAGAGTATACGCGAGGAGTTTTCATTTTCACGGTTTCCTCTTTGTTCGCGGAACGGATGTTGTTTACCGCTTTTTCTTTACAAATGTTCACGATGATATCGTTGTCGCGTGTGTGCTCACCAACGATCATGCCTTCGTAAACTTCCGTTTGTGGGTGAACGAACAGGATACCGCGATCTTCTACGGAAAGAATTCCGTACAGCGTGGAAACGCCTGTTTCGCTGGATACAAGCACGCCTTCATGACGTCCACCAACGTTAGCTCCTTGGTATGGACCATAGCTGTCGAAAGCGTGGTTCATAATTCCATAACCACGAGTCAATGTTAAGAAGTTCGTTCTGTAACCGATCAAACCACGTGCTGGAATCAAGAACTCAAGACGAACGTTGCCGCTGCCGTTGTTGATCATATTGACCATTTCCGCTTTACGTGAGCCTAAGCTCTCCATAACGGAACCCATGCTGTCTTCTGGAACGTCGATGATCAAACGCTCGATCGGCTCCATTTTTTGACCGTCAACTTGACGGATGATAACTTCCGGTTTGGAAACTTGCAATTCAAAGCCTTCACGACGCATGTTTTCGATCAAAATACCTAAGTGAAGCTCACCGCGGCCAGATACGATGAAAGCATCAGGGCTGTCGGTATCTTCAACGCGTAAACTTACGTCTGTTTCAAGTTCTTTGTACAGACGCTCACGAATTTTACGGGAAGTAACCCATTTACCTTCGCGACCTGCGAACGGCGAGTTATTCACGACAAATGTCATTTGCAGTGTCGGCTCATCGATTTTCAATACCGGCAAAGCTTCAGGGTTCGCTGGATCTGCTACCGTTTCACCAATGTTGATATCTTTGATACCGGCTATGGCAATGATGTCCCCTGCAGCCGCTTCTTCAATCTCAATTCGTTTCAAACCATTGAAGCCGAATAGCTTCTCGATTCTCGCTTGCTTTTGACCGCCTTCACGAGTCATAACCGCAACGGTTTGGCCTTGACGGATTTTACCGCGGTTCACACGACCTACGCCGATACGACCAAGGTATTCGTTGTAATCCATCAGTGTAACGAGGAATTGCAGCGGTTGATCCACATCTTCAGTTGGAGAAGGAATGTGTGTAACGATTGTTTCATAGATAGCTTCCATGTTCTGATCTTGTTTATCAGGGTCAAGACTGGAAGTACCTTGTAACGCGGAAGCATAAACCACGTGGAAATCAAGCTGCTCATCCGTAGCACCAAGTTCAATGAACAAGTCTAGCACTTCATCCACAACTTCAGCTGGACGAGCGTTCGGACGGTCAATTTTGTTAACGACAACAACAGGCTTCAAGTTGCTTTCAAGGGCTTTGCGAAGAACGAACTTGGTTTGCGGCATTGTACCTTCGAAGGCATCAACAACGAGCAAAACGCCGTCAACCATCTTCATGATACGTTCTACTTCACCGCCAAAGTCGGCGTGTCCAGGTGTATCTACGATATTAATAAGGTAATCTTTATAATTAATCGCTGTATTTTTTGCAAGAATGGTAATACCGCGTTCTCTTTCGAGATCGTTTGAGTCCATCGCTCTTTCTTGGACAGCTTCATTGTCACGGAATGTACCGGATTGTTGAAGTAATTTATCAACGAGTGTTGTTTTGCCGTGGTCAACGTGAGCGATAATTGCAATATTGCGGATCTTTTCTCTTGCTTGCATGAATGTCAAACCCTCTCTACCCTATAATTTTCGTCTCTGTTCATAAAACAAGCGTCGGACAAAAGCGCCGACGCTTGACATTTATGTTTATTATACGCAGTTTCTCGACATTATGCAAGATAATTGACGAGCAACATAAAACTTTTACATAAAACACATCCGGTTTACCACACATTTTTCCTGCGGAAAATCATAAGAAGCCCCGCTGCAACAAGGATCAAAGCGATTACATATATCCCTAATTTGACAAGCAGCGTGATTCCGAAAAGTACAGCTGAAAGGATACCAAGCACTAGTGCGCCGATCCACACCCCACGGTCGCTTCCACGATCAAACAGATGCAACTCATATAATCCGATGGCTACGCCGAGTATGAATCCTGGCCAGAGATAGCTCATTGAACCCCAACCAAATATATTGCAGAAAAAGAACATCAAACCATATGTCGTCAAAATACCTCCAGGGACAAGCACGCCTGCCGGCCAAGTGCGATTAAAAAACAAAATGTGAAAAAGCAGTCCGGGTGCAAGCAAAACAAGAGGCCAGAAGAAGGAAAAAATAAAGTGAATAACGCCTAATTTCCCAAGAAGCAATAATACGGCCAGGCCAATTAACAGGATACCGATGGAGTAGCTATTTCTAGCCATAACAATTCCCTCCTATTTCACTTGTCAATTCGATGTCACTTTCGACACCATTCAACAAGTAGTTTATCGTACCTTGCTCAAAATTGCTAGCCTGCAAGCTATTTGCGGGTACGCCGTTTTTTGCGTTCAATTACCTTCCTTGGGGCATACTTAAAGGCGTGCTGCCTGATTTCCCTCGATCTAGCAGGTCTGCATACGTTCAACATGGGAGGCCACATGAAATCTTTATCTGAAAATGAAAAGAAAAAACGAAAACCACTCTGGACCAAAGCCTTTCTCGTCACATCATTGTCCAATTTACTGCTCTTTTTTAGCTTTCAAATGCTGATCCCAACCATTCCTACACATATATCGCAGTTAGGGGGGAATGACTTTCAAGTCGGGCTCGTTATCGGTATTTTTACCATTTCCTCACTTCTAACCCGCCCATTTGCCGGCAGAGCGCTTGACCTCCTAGGTAGAAAGCACGTGTTGCTAGTTGGCTTAACGATCTGTGCGCTTACGATAGCCGGCTATTCGTATATGGCTGTCATTACACTCATTCTTGCCGCGCGATTCGTTCACGGGATTGGTTGGGGCATATCTACGACATCCTTAGGAACGGTAATCGCTGATATCATTCCGCCCGAACGGCGCGGGGAAGGTATGGGATATTACGGATTATCCAATACGTTTGCCATGGCGCTTGCTCCTCTTACCGGATTATGGATTATGCAAACCTACAGTTTCCATCGCGTTCTTTTGATTTCTACACTGCTGGCTGTGCTCTCCTTATTTAGTTCACTTTTTATTTCCTACTCCAAACCTTTTCCTGTCGAAAAGTCAGTTCAAAAGCCGAAGCTAATTGATCGCCTATGGGAACGTACGGCTTTGCTCCCCTCCATTTTACTGCTGTGTACGGCCATTTGTTATGGAGGGATCGTGACTTTCATCACTTTGTTCGGCCTTGAAGCCGGTATTTCTAATGTAGGTTGTTTTTTTCTATGCAATGCTTCCATGGTGCTCATTGTACGACCTATAACTGGCGTGCTTTTTGATCGAAAAGGACCTGAATGGGTGCTGCTGCCTGGAGCACTTTTCACGATAACCGGACTGCTTCTGCTTTCATACGCTCACACAGAACTCAGCTTGGCAATTGCGGCACTTTGCTATGGGATCGGCTTTGGTTCCATTCAGCCTGCCTTGCAGGCATGGACGATTGCTCGCGCAGCCCCTAATCGGCGTGGCGCGGCCAACGGAACCTTCTTCTCCGCCAACGACTTAGGCATAGGACTGGGTGCCATGGTTCTTGGCGCTTTGGCGAACTTAAGTGGCAGCTATGCGCTCATGTACCGCTTCTCAAGCGTACTAATCATTGTGTTTCTGCTTATATACGGATGGAGCTTTTGGCACGTTTGGCGCAGCATCCAGCTTCCACAGCGATAAGGAATGTAACGGACTCTGCCGCTACGCTGAGGTTCTCCTGCCAAAAAAAACCGCTTCGCTGGATAAGACCAGCTTGGCGGTTTCTGTTCCCTATTCGTTTCTTGTTTTTAATTGCATCAATCTCAACCATTTCACGGATACCCCAATCACAATGACAAGCGCGGATGCTACAATCGGAATCCAAACATGTAGAAACTCGTAATCGTGAAGGAACCAATCGATCATTTTCTCGTCTTTTACGAACATTTCACCTGCTGTATAGCCAAGAATTCCTGCCCCTAAAAGAACAAGAACCGGATATTTGTGCAGCAAATTCATAACTAGCGTGCTTCCCCAAATGATGATCGGGATACTAAGTCCAATCCCCAATATGACGACCGTATTGTTGCCGTTGCCTTTGGCTGCAATCGCCAGCACGTTGTCAAGACTCATCACGAAATCCGCGACGATAATAGTCCAGATCGCTTTGCCCAGCGTTGAAGCCTCTTTCACATTCGCATGGCTATCATCATCGGTCAGTAGTTTGATGGCAATCCAGAACAATAAGATCGATCCGCCCGCTTGAATATAGGGAATATCGAGAAGGCTTACAGCTACTAATGTCAGCACAAGCCGCAACGCTATGGCTCCGAAAGCCCCCCACCACACGGCCAGCTTACGCTGTTCAACGGGAAGATTTTTACTCGCCAGCGCAATAACAACTGCATTATCGCCGCTAAGCACAATATTTATCAACATAATTTGTAAAAACAATATGAGCGCATCAATCATGCTTTATCTTCCTCCCGGGATGCATGGCAAGCTGGTGAAGAGTGGTGATGAAGTCACCTACTGTTCGGCGCCGTAGAAGCATTTAGAAGAAATGCTGATCGGGCACCTTCTTCATTTGACCATGTACGATTTCAATTGTTTCGGTTTGTTCCACGGCTTTCTGAATTAATTCCGGTAAAAAGTTCATGCCGTTCTCGATTCGCTCGACCATTTGCAGATTCGGATTGGTGCTCGGAGAAGGAGGAAGAAATAAAGAGCAGCAATCTTCATAAGGTAAAATGGAAATCGGGAATGTGCCGATGGTTTCGGCAATTCGAATAATTTCTTGCTTGTCCATCATCATCAGCGGCTGCAAAATCGGCAAGGTAACTACACGGCCGATCACATTCAAGCTTGGCAGCGTTTGACTGGCCACCTGTCCTAAGCTTTCTCCAGTTACCAACGCGCTTAGACCTTCACGATCGGCAATTTGCTCCGCAATGCGATACATAGCTCTTCGGATCAGCGTGACTAATAAGTTATCCTTATATTCACGGTGTATGGACGTCTGCACTTCCGTAAATGGCACGAGGTGCAGCCTGATAGAATCTGTATACCCTGAAAGCTGGTGAGCTAGATCTATCACTTTATCTTTTGCCCGCTCGCTTGTATAAGGATAACTGTGAAAGTGTATCGCTTCGAGAGTCAGCCCTTTTCGCATCCCTAACCACCCTGCTACAGGACTATCAATCCCTCCGGAAAGCATCAGCAGCGCCTTGCCGCTCGTGCCTGCCGGGAATCCGCCCGCTCCCTCGAGAACTTCTGCATACAAAAGGACTTGATCTTCACGAATTTCTACACGAAGTTCGATTTCTGGATGGCGAACATCCACTTGCAAACCAGGGATTGCTTCAAGAATGTAGCCACCGATGAGATAATTCATTTCCTGGGAGTCTAACGGAAAAGATTTATTGACCCTCCGGACATTCACCTTAAAGGTACTTGGAGGTTTAGGAAAATTTTGCATAATGCGCAGTGCAACTTCTTTAATCGCTTCTGGCTCCATAGAAGCATGGTAGGCCGGGCTGAACGATGCCAGTCCAAACACGCGCTGCAAGGCCTCCGAAGCCTCTTCATACGCTGCTCCCCCTAGCTCCACATATACGCGCCCGTACTCCGGAATATACCTCAAATCTGGAAATGCCCCTAAAACTTTACGAATTTGCTTGATGACGCTATGCTCAAAACGCTTACGATTCCTGCCTTTCAGTGTCAATTCACCAAAACGCAAGATTAAACAATCCGGTTTCATTTTTGCTGCCCCTTTCTGGCTGTTGATTTGCTTAACATGGGAGAAAGTTCGTTCACAACTTCCCTAAGTGCTAGCAAAAATTGGTCAATATCCTCTATTTTATGATCATCCGAAAAGCTGACTCTAAGCCCGCTGACCGCTTGCTCACGCGTACACCCTAACGCCAGCATAACTTCACTGGGATCAGTGGCATCTGAAGCACAAGCTGATTTCGTTGAAATATAGATTTGTCTTTGCTCTAACGCATGAACGACAACTTCCGCTTTCATTCCGGTAAAAGCAAAATGGACAATGTGCGGAGCCATCTCCTCATGACGCTCGGATCCCATTAAGGTTAGCTCCGGAATCGTTAGAATACCGTCTACAAGATGACGTCTTAGACGGTATTTATGCTCCAGCTTCGCTGGCAAGTTTTGCATGGATAGGCGCAGCGCCTTGGCCATCCCAACGATGAGCGGAACGTTCTCCGTTCCTGAGCGAAGTCCATCTTCTTGGCCCCCGCCAACGAGCTGCGGTCTCAGCTGCACACCCTCTCTGCGGTACAAAAAGCCCGCCCCTTTGGGTCCGCGAAACTTGTGCGCAGAAACACTGCATAAATCTATGCCCCATTCTTTTATCGAAAATGGAAGTTTTGCGATGCCTTGCACAGCATCTACATGAAACATCACTTTCGGATACTTGGCAAGTAACTGCCCGATCGCCTGAATCGGCTGAATTGTGCCTACTTCGTTATTGACATACATGACGCTGACCAATATGGTATCTTCACAAAGGGCCTCGCGAAGCGTCTCTACTTCCAGACAGCCGTTCCGGTTAACGGGCAAATAGGTTACGCGAAATCCTTCTCGCTCCAAACTAAGGAAAACTTCCTTCACAGATGGGTGTTCAATTTGTGTAGTGATTAGATGCTTGCCTCGGTTCTGATAGTGGTAGGCAGCACCTCGTATGGCTAGATTATTACTCTCCGTTCCTCCGGACGTGCAGATAATACTAGCTGGCACTACGCCTAAAGCTCCCGCAATCACTTCTTTAGCGCTCTGCAGCAGCTTCTCTGCTTGGACACCTAATCCATGAATGGAGGATGGGTTTCCATAATGCAATTTCATAACTTCTGCTATCGTATCGACGACTTCGTTATATGGCGGTGTGGTTGCCGCGTTATCCAAATATAGCATGTTCTTGCTGATTCCCCTTTTTCCATGCCCTGCAGTTGCGCAATCAAAATAATTTCCTTTCATCATTAAAGCTTAAAACTGCTCATAACTCAAGCATACCGACGAACACAAAAAGCCGATCTCCGCATGATTCATGCGAAAATCAGCTTTTTGAAATTGCCGCTTAGAGTGAAAATTTCATCTTATGCCCTAATACCTGAGAAACATATGCTTGCGTTTCCTTCGGTAATTGGTGCAATTTATTAGATAAGTCCTGGTCATTCTTAATACCTAAGCGATCCACACGACCTGGACCGGCATTATACGCAGCAAGAGCAACTCCTTCATTGCCATTGTACTTTTGGATCAGATTGCTCAAGAAATGCGTACCTGCATCCACGTTCTGCTTAGGATCAAACGGATTCGTCACGCCATAGCCGCGTCCGGTGCCGTCCATTAGCTGCATTAAACCTTTAGCGCCAGCCGGGGAAACCGCCTGATGATTGAAATCAGATTCCTGCTGAATGACTGCTTTCACAAGTGATTCATCAACGCCATATTTCGCACTGGCCTCTTTAATCAAATCATCAAACTGTGAAGTAGAAGTCGTGCGGCTCCAACTTTGGTGAGGGGTGTAGGCTTTATTCAAAGCGCCCAAGGAACCAGGTACGTTATTCGCTGTCATCGGATTGAGCAAGGATTGACCGTCAAGACCAGAACCAGAAGCTTGTCCCATTAACGTATTCAGCAGCGTGCTGAAGTCACTGGAATCATCCGTACTGGATGTGTCGGTATCCCCGGATAACAAATTAATTCTCCCCATCACCTGAAGCTGCAGCAGCTCTTTTAGAACTCTTGGATCAATACTGTTCGTGCTGTTCATCCGTCAGACCTCGTTTCGTATATCATTCGTTGTTTTTATTGTACACGTTTTGTGCCCTTCCGACTATCCTAAAATTTCCGTTTCCTCCCTGCGAGCCCCGCAAAATAAAAAAAAGGGACAGTCATTCGACTGTCCCTCTATCCGTTCAAGAGATGTTCTGTTGTAGAAACTCATCTTGCTCCGTCATTTTTCTAACAATTAATCTTGAAATTCGCAAATGATCCGTTTCTTCCACGATGAACAAGAATTCATCGTTATAGGTCACTTGTTGATTCTTGCTAGGCGGAATCTCTGTCTGTGAGTAGATCCAACCGCCAATAGTATCATAATCGTCGGACTCGATATCAAGCCCGAAGTAATCATTCACTTCATCGATCAAGAGCAGACCGTCAATAGAAAACGTGTTCTCATCTTTGATTTCGATCGTTGGACGTTCCTCGTCAAACTCATCCTGAATTTCACCAACGATTTCTTCCATGATGTCTTCCAGTGTGACAAGTCCTGATGTTCCGCCGTATTCATCAATAAGCAGCGCCATCTGGCTCTTTCTTTTTTGCATCATTTTCAGCAAGTCACTGATATGAATGGAGTCCGGCACCGTCGTAATCGGGCGGATAATTTTCTTGATGCCTTTCAAGTTAGCATCCGGCTTGAGCAAATCCTTGATGTGAACGAAGCCGATAATGTTGTCTTTGTCCGGATCACATACCGGATAGCGTGTGCGCATTTCCTTAATCGCTATCGCTAGATTCTCCGAATAAGAAAGCCCTGCATACAAACATTCCATCTCAGTTCTTGGAATCATAATTTCTCTGGCTGTTGTCTCGGCGAATCCGAATATATTATCAACAAGCGTAAGCTCTGTATTATCTATAAGTCCATTTTTGTGACTTTCTTTCATGAGGACGCGAATTTCATCCTCCGTATGCGCCGATTCATGTTCCGTTGTCGGTTCAATGCCGGCGCGGCGAAGCATCCAGTTGGAGATCCCGTTAAGCAACCAAATAAATGGATACATGATTTTGTAAAATAAGACCATCGGTCCCGAGGAAAGCAACGTGATCTGTTCAGCTTTACGAATTGCATAGGTTTTGGGGAATTGCTCGCCCAGTGTAATATGCAAAGTAGTCATCAATGAAAAGGCAATAATAAAGGTAATCGTGTGGAACACCGAATCTGGTAAATTCAGCGGAGCGAATAATGGTTCCAAAATTTTTGCAAAGGTCGGCTCCCCGACATAACCAAGTCCCAACGAAGTAAGTGTAATCCCGAGCTGACAAGCACCTAAGTACGCATCGAGATTGTTCATAATTCCTTGCGCAAATTTCGCATTACGGCGACCTTCATCTACAAGGGAATCAATTCGACTACCTCTTACTTTCACCATCGCGAATTCAGCTGCGACAAAAAAACCATTCAGTAACACCAGTCCAAACATTAATAAGAAGCTAATTAACGTTTCGGGCAAAGGATCTTCCAATACCTTACCTATCCCCTGTCAAGCGCGGTTAGACGCACCAAGGAGAGTAGGTACACCTCCCTTAATTTTAATTTAAAGTTGAATTATCACTTTTCATTATATAATAATACTGTAATCATTCAAAGGTGCGAATATGACTCTTGAAGCCAAATAGTACGAGCAAACGGGAGTATAGGGTTTAAAATGATGCCATAATGAGTCTTAACCCGCTAATTACCCCTCTAAAACACGAAAATACCTGATTTTCTTTCTAAAAAAGAAAAACAAGCCGATATCTCGGCTTGCTTTTCCACCATGTTTGTCCAACACTAAGAGTAAAAAGGAAACAGTAAAAAATAGGCAGCAACAGCTATAAAACCAAGCACAACTGACCAGGTACCGATTCCCTTATTGCCCATCAGGAATGCAATAACCCCTAACACAATGCCCGATACGCCAAGCAGTACAGGCCATACAAAGAGTGAAGCCAACGCGACGAACAAAGCGATGTATCCTACCGCTTTATTGCGCGTAACAGCTTCAACTAAATCGTCGATTTCCTCATCGGAAACATCCGACTTCTGAACCTCTGCATGTTTTGCTTGATAAGGCTCGGCATAATGAATTCTCCGCGAGGGCGCTGTTATCTCGGCTGCATATTCTTCCTTGTTGTTCAAACCACTTTCAGTCCTAAGCTGCTCCCTCTGGAACCGCTCCTTGGTGGTTTTATCCAAATTGCCTCCATGCTGGCGCATGATTACTGCTTCTTCTTTGCTTGAAAGGTGTGGCAGCAAGTGTTCGCGGCTTTGCTCGCTGCATCTTGATGATCGGTATCGAATGATTCCCCTGCAAATTCTTCATTGTAACTGGCGTTGGCATGCTGATCTACTTCAATCATGATGGTTCCTGCGTTGCAGTTGTTACCTTGCGTCCAATATTCGCAGTTGGCAACTGAACATTTTACATCTGGCATAGTCATCACCCCACTAACAATTTGCCCGCTATTAGGGCGAGCTATGCTCAGGCAAGACTGTCAGATAGCACCAAGAACATCGCGTGAGACCATAGCAGCGGCAACGCGGGTTCCCCCCATTTGCCCAACCACTCCGAATACGCAGAAGACTCTCTGAGTTGATCAGGGACTTGTTCAGGAAGGCGTCCAAGGTGATCAGCTTTGCTTATGATCCATTCCAGACAGCGCTGCGCCTCATCACGGTTTCCGAGTTCTACTTGATACAACCCATACCAGGCCGTTAGCAGAAGCCATTCACCGCCGCCATAGTAACGGTCTTCGACATAGCGCTGAATACCCTCGTGTTTCAGTTCACTCTCAATCATTTGTACCGTTTTCCGCATAATAGGCTCGTCTGCTTCGCATACGCCAAATGGAACGGCAAGCCACAGCAGACTTGCATCTACGCCCGTTAAGGCTGGTTTCCATATTTCATCCAGACAGTGAACAGACTTCACAAATCGGCCCTCGTAGACGCAATTGTTAAGGATGAAGTTCTTAACCATAGACGCCTTCTCCAACAGCTGAGGACGCTGCTCTAATTCTCCCAGTGCCTTCAAACCGCCATACACACAGGCCAGCGTTGCAGGATGAACATAATCTGGAAACTCTTCCCAACAATCAAAGTTCGGGTAATGCCAGAACGTCATCAAATAATCAACTGTAATCTCAATACTTTCTCGGAGTTCATTCAGCATCTCTTTATTCCCGGTCGTTTTCACATGTTCCGTAAGTCCCCACAGCCAAGCCCCATAACCATCCAATTGAAAGTGGCCCCATTCCGAAACATCGTCTCGGCCATCCAGATGATATCGTGTCCCCAAAAACTCGGAACGGTCGATCCACTCTTTGTTATTGTGTTTATGTATAAGCGCATCAACATGCGAACGTTTGTTCTTTAATACTCCAGCAACCCATCTATGGAAAAGCGCTGAGCTGTCTGTCTCCCCCACACAATCCATTGCATTTGCTATAAATGTTCCGTCTCGCAGCCAACTGTATGCATAAGGCGGGAAAAGTGGAGATGCGATGTACCCCCCGCGAGGATGCTGATTGCCTTTAATAATCGAGATCGAGTGGTTGATTAACTGTTCACGCTGCATGCACCATGTCCCCTTTTAAAAGAAAAGAGATGCGCTACTAGCCGCATCCCTTATATCTTTTGTAATTTTACATCACAATTATACTTTTTCACCTTGCATACGGCGCTGCGTGATGTAATCTGTCTCATAATAAGCCAGATCTTCGCGAAGCTCTTCGAATACTTTAGACAATTCAATGGTTAAATCTCTCACATCACGGGAAGGCTTTTTGCGGAAACGAATAGCATCTTGTCCGGTATAAGCATAACGCCCATCCTCGGAGTAGCATTCATTCTTAGGATAGAAAAATGTATTCACGCAAGTATGATATACCTCATACAATACTTTTTCCGAAAAATCAACATTAAAAGTTGGTCGTCTCAAGCTTACGCCCAATTTCTCATAGGCCACTTCACAGAAAACTAATAGATGACGCGTATCTTGGAGATAACCACGATAAAATTCATCCATAGCGGGATCATTCTCTACATTGAGTTGTGAAAGCGAATGTTGATTCAGAAACAGCTCCATTTTAGCGGTTGTTTCTTTTAACTTCGTTCGTGTTGAATCACAAATATTTTTGACATTAAAAACAGCCATTTATGAAGACCTCCTCTAATTGCGCTATTCCTATCCTACCATAAATTAACCTGAAAAGGTATATGTAAAACTCCCGATTCCATGCATAAAAGAATCCCTCGAACCTCACTCTAATCAAAGACACTGCATTTGCTGACAGAAGCGGAGAAACGAGTTCAGAAGGAGGACTATCGATGTGGCGTTATCTATCTTCTATTTGTCTAGTTCTTGGATTAGGTTTCGTTCTATTTCCCCACCACTCGAATAACGAGAATACACCTGGTCCTGAGGTTTACAGCGCGAAGTATGAGACGGATCAGAAGCTTTCCTTACTACAGCAAGATGTGAAGTTAACTGATGATTTATGCCGCTCCCAGTGCTCCATTGATTACACCAAGATGATTTCGCAAATTGAATCAGGTGAGTCCGCAGCCAAAGTGCTTGGGGATATGAAGACACAGCATGAAAAAATGGATGTTCTGATTTGGTCAAAAAACAAACAAGCTTTGGATCAAGGGATAAAAGTTGGAGAAATTCCTGCATCCTACAAAGATCAAGCAAGTAAGTATTTAGCGGAAGCCAAAGCAGCTACAGAGTCAGGCAAGCATTATCAGTCACCGAAATTTGGGGCCGCGCAGCAGGTGTTTTTTGTCCAGGGGACTCCATCTACAGACGGTAACTCTTCGCTCATAGGCGTTATTCATCAGGACATTCTTCATCAAGTAACTGACCATCAGATGAAAAATTTACGTCTGGAGCCTTATCCAAACGAAAATCGTTGGAAAGTCGAGTCAGTAGATACAGATACTTTAAAAGACAAAGTGGTGGATCATCCGGAAGATAATCAAGGCACGAGCCACTATCATCAAAACGAAGTTGTCGTTAAGTTCAAGAAAGACCCTACCGAAGCTCAATTATCTCAAATTAAGTCGGAAATCAAAGCCAATTCGATGCAAAAGCTGGGCTACACTTATGTTTTCCGCACGGAAGGCATGGAAGCTAAAGCTTTAATGGCCTATTTTAAAAAATGGGATGTCGCTTATGTTGAGCCTCATTTCTTATATTTGACCAATGATTATTATGATGATCAAGAAGCTTCCGATGCAAAGGATTCAAGCGACTATGCCGATAGCACTGACAGCACAACAAGCCCTGACGAAACAACGAGCATTGCTCCGAATTTCAAGCCTAATGACAATTTGTACAGCAGGTATCAATGGAATCTACCACTGATTGAAACTGAACAAGGTTGGCAGTTAAACCGAGGCACTAAAGATGTCATTGTGGCTGTTGTAGACACAGGAGTGGACTTGCAGCATCCAGATTTAAAAGATAAGCTTCTGCCTGGTTATAATGTGATCAGCAGCGCTGATCAACCGCAGGATGATGTTGGGCACGGAACTCACGTAACAGGAGTCATTGCAGCTCTGGTTAACAATAATTTAGGAGTAGCAGGAATCAGTTGGTATAACAAAGTACTGCCGGTTAAAGTCTTGGATCAAACCGGCGCAGGCAGCACTTATTCCGTGGCTCAAGGCATTATCTGGGCTGCTGATCATGGTGCCAAAGTGATGAATTTAAGTTTAGGCAACTATGCGGATTCCGGATTTCTGCATGATGCTATTAAATATGCCTACGACAAAGACGTGGCATTAATCGCGGCAAGCGGAAATGACAATACGGAACGGCCAGGCTTCCCGGCCGCTTATCCTGAGGTGTTCGCTGTCGCAGCCAGCGATGCAGAGAACAACAAAGCTCCTTTTTCCAATTACGGAGACTATATTGATGTAACGGCGCCGGGTGTGAGTATCGCAAGTACGTATCCTAACAATCAATATGCCGCATTGTCAGGCACTTCCATGGCGAGCCCGCATGTGACAGCATTAGCAGCTTTGATCCGCTCTACAAACCCTAATTTGAAAAATACGGAAGTTTATCAAATAATGAGAGACACTGCACAAGATATTGGTACCCCGGGTCATGATAAATACTTCGGGTATGGTCTGATCGACGTCGTCAAAGCCGTTCAAAAAGCGGAAGAACAACCGAATATCGGATTCGACTGGCCTTCCCGCTGGTTTCGGCAGATGAATCTTGTTTCCAAGAAATATGCAGGAGTTGCCTTGTACAAATAAAAAAAGGCTGCCCTATGGTTTCGATTTATTCGAAACCTAGGGTGGCCTTTTTGCTTGCAAAAAATGAAATACCCGCAAAGCCGAAGCCTTGCGGGTAACCGACAGTATGGAAAGTTTGCCGTAAGCCGGGTTCTGTACTTCCGGTGGTCATAACGGGCGTCTGTCCCCTGCCACCATTGAAGCGACAATCATCTATCTAGGCCATACATTGCTGCACAGCTCAAGCGACCAACCCGAACGCGTCTCAGGCGAAGACTGCTGTCTCGAAGACAGCTAGCGTTCCTCTAGGTCTTGCTCCAAGTGGGGTTTACCAGGATCTATGTCACCATAGAACCTCGTGGTCTCTTACACCACGGTTCCACCCTTGCCTGATCTCATCCGAAGATGAGCCATCGGCGGTCCATTTCTGTGGCCCTATCCTTCAACTCGCGCTGACTGGACGTTATCCAGCACCCTGCCTTATGGAGCCCGGACTTTCCTCTCGCTGTGGCTTACCCACAGCCAGCGATTGTCTGTCAAACTTTCCGACGCATTTGCTAGTATACTAGGAATGTCTCCGAAATACAACTGTTGTTCGTTTCCTCGCCTGCCATTAGCAATTCTAAAGGAGTAGCCTACAGGAACTGGAATGGTTCCGTGTTCACTTCGGAGGCCAACACTTGCGTATCCGTTTTGGTTAATTGCGCGGCGAGATAGTCCGCTACGCCGCGCTTCATGATCTTCTCGACGTTATGCCCAACGTCGATCAAAGTCAGCCCTGCCGCGAGCGCATCGTGCGCGGTATGGTAGTCAATGTCGCCGGTGACCAGCACATCGGCGCCGGTAAACATGGCGTGCCGCATATAGCGGCCGCCGGAACCACCGAGCACGGCCACCTTGCGGATGGGCCGTGATAGATCACCTACGACGCGCACCATCGGCACGTCGAAAGCCGTCTTCGCGAGCTCCGTCAGCTCGCGAAGCGTCATCGGCGCGGGCAGCTTGCCCACGCGCCCGAGACCGAACACTCTACCCTTGAGGTCCATCGGGTAGAGGTCATAGGCCACCTCCTCGTAGGGGTGGGCCTTCAACATTGCTTGTACCGCCTTGCGCTGGACGCTGGCGGTTACGATCGTCTCGACGCGTACTTCCTGTACGCGTTCAAGCTTTCCTGCTTCCCCGATATACGGGTGAGTCCCTTCCTGCGGAAGGAACGTCCCCGTTCCGGGGATGTTGAAACTGCAGTGGCTGTACTGCCCAATCCACCCCGCTCCCGCGGTGAAGAGGGCATCCAGCACTGCCTGGTGATGCGTCTCAGGCACGAAGACGACTAGCTTTTGCAGCTTCTCTGTATGCACATCCTCGAGATGCGTGAGCTCTTTGAGGCCGAGTTTATCCGCCATCATATCATTGACTCCACCTTCGGCCACATCCAGATTCGTATGTGCGATATAGACGGCAATGTCGTTTTTGATTAATTTTTCATAGAGTCTGCCTGCTGGCGTATCCGTCTGAAGATGGGCAAGCGGCCTGAAAATGATCGCATGATGAGCAATAATAAGATTAGCGCCTAGTCGAATCGCTTCGTCCACCACTTCATCATTAACATCCAGGGCAACGAGCACCTTCTGAATCTCCTTTTGCAAAGAGCCCAACTGTAAGCCAATTTTATCATCAGGCATCGCATAATGCTTGGGTGCCAGCTGTTCAAACAGCTGAATTACGGTTTGACCTTTTGCAAACAAGCGAGTACCTCCTTTATTTCCTTGATTTCTTGCGCGATTTGCTCAGCTTTCACGGCTGATGCTTCCGCTGTTGAAAGCTTCAATTGACCTTCAATCATCGCCAATTTCTTCAATTCGCTATCCCACTTGCTGAACCATACCTCAGGAGCTTCTTCTAATAAATAAGGTCCCATTTGAAGCAGCCGCTCTTTGCTCACAACGATCCCGCCAGACAACGTACGTTCGGCATAAAGAGCTTCCTGAGAGTTCTTGTCCTGAGCACTTCCTGCTGTTGCCGTCAAAATCTCATAGATCTTCCCGTCTTCTTCCAAGATGGCTTCTGCAACCAAATTCCAGCCTTCTGCAAGCAGCCATTTGCGAACCTGATCTTCGCCGACATTCGGCTGTAAAATCAAATGCGTAACACCTTCGAGCTTTTGCTTGCCTGCTTCTAAAATACTCGCCATTAAACTGCCGCCCATACCGGCAATCGTGATGACATTCACTTCACCTGGTTCAATGACCGCCAGACCGTCACCGGATCTTACGCTTATTTTTTTAGACAAACCGCTCTCAAGCACTTGACGTGTCGCCGCCTCGAAAGGACCAGGATTAACTTCACCTGCTACGGCAAACACAATCATGCCTTGTTGAGCCAAAAAGGTCGGCAGCAAAGCATGGTCGGAACCAATGTCCGCCACCTTAGAACCTACTGGCACACGATCTGCAATCATTTGCAATCTCTTCGATAATTTTACCATCACTTAAACGACCCACTCTACCCATTTTTTACGCAGCAAGAAAAATGCCGCGCCCGCAGAAACCAACTTCCCTGTAAACGATAATTGAATGACGCGGGAACTCATATCAACATCTGTCAGAAACGTCATCGCTTCAGGGATAAACCAAACCAAAACGCCGACAACTAGAAGCACACTTGCTGCTTGCTTATTGGTATGATGCGCAAGCCAAGCAATCCATATAAGTACAATACTAACCGGAATCCAACTAATTTCAAGTGAGAACCAACCTGGATTGCTCAGTTTTTGCAAAAGCAACCAACCGTAAGTTCCTACCAGCCCTAACCAACCGCAGAATTGGAAAATCCCCATTTTCCCTATGACGCCGTTGATTAACCACACGACACTGCAAAACGCCAAATAACCAATATACGTATAAGGAGAATTCACCTGATACATATCCATTAAATATATTCCCAGCAGCAGTAAAGCTATTGAAGAAACACCGCAAAGAAGATAAGAAATCACGGGGGATTTAGGAAATTGACGATACGCAAACGCATAACAAACGATGACAAAAAGTGCGGAAATTCCAATTTGCATTGGCATTCCAAAAGAGTTAAAATTAAGAGCAGATAAGGCCAGAGCGGCTATGACCGCCATTATGCCTAACCATATTTTCCAAGAACTGTTTGCAATCGAAGAGGCAGAAACCCCCATGATGGATGCTTGTTTCGGAGTTGTTTCATCCATGTACAAATTCAACAGAAAATCACAATAGTGTTCAGGAAGCAGTTTGCTTCTCCGCCAGTGATCGATTTCTTTAACTATTACTTTTCTTTTCTCTGTATCCATATCATCGCTCACCTTCCTACTACTTTATCGGTGATTTCATGCTTTGGTTTTAGTAGTACTTTTGCAATAAAAAAAGACCCCGCCGAAACTGGCAGGGCCCTCTCACAGCGATTTATTCCAAGAAATCCTTCAAACGTTTACTACGGCTAGGATGTCTCAATTTACGCAAAGCTTTTGCTTCAATTTGACGAATCCGTTCACGTGTAACACCGAACACTTTACCTACTTCTTCCAATGTGCGTGTACGGCCATCATCCAGACCGAAACGTAAGCGAAGCACATTCTCTTCTCTCTCAGTCAACGTATCCAATACGTCCTCTAGTTGCTCTTTCAGAAGTTCATAAGCAGCAGCATCTGCCGGCGCTAACGCTTCTTGGTCTTCAATGAAATCTCCCAAATGCGAGTCATCTTCTTCACCAATTGGTGTTTCCAATGATACAGGCTCTTGTGCAATTTTCATGATTTCACGTACTTTATCCGTACTCAGATCCATCTCTTTTGCAATTTCTTCAGGAGTGGGTTCGCGCCCAAGCTCTTGCAGCAATTGACGGGAAACACGAATCAATTTGTTGATGGTTTCGACCATATGTACAGGAATACGAATCGTTCTCGCTTGGTCTGCAATTGCGCGGGTGATGGCTTGACGAATCCACCAAGTTGCATACGTAGAGAACTTGTAACCTTTCGTGTGGTCAAACTTCTCAACCGCTTTAATAAGCCCCATATTCCCTTCTTGGATCAAGTCCAAGAACAACATGCCACGGCCTACATATCTTTTGGCGATACTTACAACGAGTCTTAGGTTCGCTTCTGCCAGGCGCCGCTTCGCCTCTTCGTCCCCGTTCTCAATCCGTTTGGCTAAACCCACTTCATCTTCCGCAGAAAGAAGCGGTACACGACCAATTTCTTTCAAATACATCCGAACTGGATCATTAATCTTAATCCCTGGCGGCAATGCCAGATCATCATCGAAGTTAAATTCATCGCGATCATTTTCTTCAGGATTCATGGAATCGTCATCCGATTCATTCCCAACATCGATACCTTGCTCCGATAGCTGCTCAAAAAACTCATCGATTTGCTCAGGATCCTGATCGAAGGGAGCTAATTTTTCCATAATATCCTTGTAAGTTAGTGAGGACCGCTTTTTCCCTTGCTCGATAAGCTGGTCTTTCACCTGGTCCAAGGTCAACTCTGTCTCTAGTTCTGTACGCTGATCATTCGCCATAGTACGGACTCCCTCCTCCCTAGTCAATTCAGTAGTTCTACGTTGACTTCAATCGTTTTTCTAGGGCGATAATTTCAATTGCAATTTGTGCTGCTCGAAGATGGTCGCCCTCGCGCTCGGCGCGAACACGTTCTTCTTTCTTGCGTTCAATTTCTTCTTGCATTGGAACTTTACGAATTTGGCGAATATAGTCGTCAATCACTTGTTCGTTCATTCCATGACCCGCTCCCATCATAACGATGGAACTGGCCAAGCTCTCCAGCTGTTCGTCTTGCAGCATGGCAATGTATCGGCTTGCATCCGGCTCAGCATTCTGAGCGTAGTAAGCATATAAATAAGCAGCTAAGACTGCGTGAGCTTCAACATTGAATTGATCTCCCAGCTGTTCTTCCACGTGCGCGCAAACATCGCGATCATGCATCATAACAGCCAAAATCAATCGTTCAGCATTGTGATAAGCTGGCAAAAGCGAAGGCGTTTTCTTGCGTGTTCGTTCCGCTGTTCTCCCATTATTCATAACATTATTCCACAGAATTGGTTTATTATCCCCATCCGGTCGGTTTTTTTCCGATTGCAGCAAGATTTCGTGAAGGTCTAACTTCATCGCCTCATAAGAGGAATCCGGGAATTCAGAAGCCAACTGCTTCAAGTAATGTTCTCTTTCCATCGGAGAATGTAGTTCACTAATTAACTTCACAGCGGATTGCAGATAACGAAGTCGGTCACCGTCCTCATGCAACTTAAAATTTTTGCGGATGTACAAAAGCTTATATTTCATCGACGGTACGGCAGGTTCAATAATCTCCCGTACGAATCGGTCAAAACCATATTGTTTTACATAATCATCGGGGTCCTTGCCATCCGGCAGCATCGCTACGGTAACTCGGCTTCCCGTCTCTTCCAGGATCGGAATGCTTTTGAAAGCAGCCGATTGTCCGGCATTATCCCCGTCGTAACATACGACGATTTGGTCGGCGTTACGGTTCAGCAGCGCCGCGTGTTCTTTCGTCAGTGCAGTTCCCATCGTGGCGACACCATTGCTAATACCTGCTTCCCAAGCTTTGATCACATCTACATAGCCTTCAAAAAGGACCGCTTGCTGCAGTTTTCGCATATTAGGTCTAGCCAAGTGAAGATTATACATGGTCCTGCTTTTATTAAAAAGAGCAGACTCGGGACTATTTAGATACTTGGGCTGAGCATCCCCCATTGACCTTCCGCCAAACGCAATGACCTTACCGGCAGCATCGCAAATGGGGAACATAATACGCTCCCTGAATTTATCCACGTAGCCAGTTCCTTCGTGTTTGGCTGAAATTAATCCGCCCTTCTCCATCAGGGAGAGATCGAACTCACGCTTCACTAGTTGCTGGACTAACGTATCCCACATTGCAGGGGCATAACCGATTTGAAACGTATCGATCAGCTTATCCGAAATACCTCTTGAAGCCAAGTACCCTTTTGCCACTTTGCCTTGCTCTGTATTGCCTAAAATATAATGATAAAGTTTAGCAGCAAAGTCATAGGCTTTCAGCAGGGCTGCTTTCTCTTGCTGTTGCTCCGTCTGCTCCTCGGACGCTTCCTCCCAAGTAATCGGGATATCCGCTTCTTCCGCCAGCTTCGTAATGGCTTCTGAGAAACTTAGGCCTTCTATTTCCATAACGAAACGAATTAAATTCCCGCCTACATTGCACCCGAAGCAACGATAAATTTGTTTTTCCGGCGTAACAGTGAAGGAAGGGCTCTTTTCTGAATGGAAAGGACATAGCCCTTTCATATAATGCCCTTGTTTGCTCAAATGTACGTGCCTGCCAATCACATCAACGATGTCATGGCGCTTCAGTACAGCCTCAATGACCTCTTCAGGTATGCGTCCGTACCTCATGTTATTTCCACCCACAATTCAGGTCGCTTTTCCGACTAAGTACTATTCGCTACTCTTTCTCGATTTCCTGCAATTTTTTTAAAAGTTTTGTCAAACCCTGTAGAAAATATTTACGATCCTCATCCGTAAAGGGTTTTGGCCCCTTTGAATGTTTGCCCGCTCTTCGCATCTTTGCTGAAGTATGACGGCGATCCAACAAGAAATCAATCGAGCTGTCCGTATATTCCTGACCCCGATTCGTCAAACAATACGAGCCTTTAGCTAAGCCAAGCGCTGCGAGACCGAAATCCTGCGTCACCAAAATATCACCAGACTTAATTTGATTGGCGATATACAAATCAACGGATTGATCGGAGCGATCCACTTGTACAACCCTAACACCAGGGTTCATCTTCATCCGATGATCAAACGAAGCAACTAGAACAACTTGTACACCGAACTGCCTGCCTGCTTCTTCTATTTCGGACTTCACGGGACAAGCATCGGCATCAACGATTATACTTCTCGCACCCATACGGTTCAGCCCACGCCCTTTTTTGACGAAATCTCACCGTACTATTATATACGATGAACTTCTAAAAAATCCTGCAAGTAGAAACATAAAACCTTACTGGACATGTTCAATATGATCCATAACCAGACTTGCCGTTTCCTCTACGGCGCGATTCGAGACATCAAAAATGACACAACCGATTTTGCTCATAATTTTGTCAGCAAAAGCCAGTTCTATTTTAATACGTTCCACATTCGCATAGGTTGCATTTTCTGCAAGTCCGAGTGTGCGAAGCCGCTCTTGGCGAATCACATTCAGCTTATCCGGATCAATCCGAAGGCCGATAATTTTATCCTTTGAAACCGTATAGATAGCAGCAGGAGGCTGCATTTCAGGTACTAAGGGTACGTTAGCCACTTTAAATCTTTTGTGTGCTAAATACATGGATAAAGGCGTTTTGGACGTTCGGGAAACGCCGAGAAGGATGATATCTGCTTTTTGAATACCGCTAAAATCTCGGCCATCATCATATTTAACCGCAAACTCAACTGCTTCAACCTTTTTAAAATAGTCCTCATCGAGCGGGTGAATCATACCTGGCTGTCTACGCGGCTCTTGGCGCAGGGCCTGCTCTAAGGTGTTCACCACGGGTCCAAGCAGATCGATATGCGGGATGCCGTGCTCTTTTGCTTTGGCAATCAGATCGTCACGAAGTTCCGGTATGACCAAGGTAAAAACAACAATACCGCCATGAATTCGAATCGCATTAATCACTTTATCGATGCCTTCGATATCATGAATAAACGGCGCCCTAACAATCTCCACAGGAACGGGATGAAATTGCATGGCAGCTGCGCGTACAACAGACTCCCCTGTTTCCCCGACAGAATCAGAAACGACATAAACTCGAGTAGGTAATGGATGATCCATTTTCCTATAGCCCCTTTCAACCATATCAGCAGGGACCAGGCCCTACATTAGCATTTGTATGTGAAGTAGTTTCGAACAGAACGTAAGCATAAAAAAACTCACCGATATGCGGACAGCACAAAGGCGAGGTGTTTTCCACCACATCATATCAAAGCGAACAACACATGTCAAATAAGACCAAGTTTATATATTGTATTTTTCCATTTGTTCGATAAAGTCTCTTGATTTCCATTTCACACCGATATGTATATCCATATAAGTTCTCATGCATATCTTAAGCTGTGCCTTCGTTTCATCCTTGACCTGCACGGCGCCAAGTCTGCGCATATCCATGCGCGGGAATAATTTAAGCAGCTTGAGCGCGCCTTCCCCAACACGAATGGCAACAGTATCTTTATAACGGCATCTACTGCACAATGTACCGCCCATGGAAGGACTAAAGTGGGTGATGTCTGAGGTTTCACCGCAAGAAACACACGCGTCAGTGACAGGCAAATAACCCGCCAACTCAAACATTTTCATTTCATAGAGGTGAACAACGATTTGCATATCCTTGCCCTCTTCGATCGCCATTAAACCCGCTTTCAGCTGCTCAAACAGATAAGTACTGCCTTCTTCATCGCCAAGCATACGATCCGTCATTTCAGCCAAATAAGAGGCATGTGCAGACATGTGCAAATCTTCTCGCAAAGCATGATGCGCTTCAATGATTTCCGCAGAATTCAATGATCCCATTTGGCCGCGCGTTTTAAAAAAAACAAAATCGCCGTACGTAAAAAGCTGCGTAACGGCGGCATGTCTACTTTTCACTTTCTTCGCACCCCGAGCCATGACTCCAACCTTACCTAGCTCGGGGGTGAACAGACTAATGATCTTGTTCCCCTCTCCATAGTCCATACTACGGAGTACGATCCCCTGTACACTACGCAGCAAATGATTTCCCCCATGTTCGCCGCTCTGAGTTTACGAATCGTTCACCTACAAATTCAGACCTTCAAGCGGCTCTTCATTACTTTGATCCTCTTCCTGTACATCCGTGTCCATGCCGGGTTGCCCGGTAACTTGTTTGTACAAAAGATAGGCATCTACATCACCGGTCTTTGAAAAATACGTCCACGAAAAATCTTTCATGTTCAGCATCCTCCCCATCGAACGTGATGTTCATAGGATGTGCAGAGAAAGCTTCTCTATGCGGACAAATAACTGGAACTCATAGGTAATCGACAATTAATCGTGGCGGAAACCGAGATCCTTCAGCACCCTGTCTTGGTTTCTCCAGTCTTTCTTGACTTTTACCCAAAGCTCTAAAAAGGTTTTGGAGCCAAGCAGCGTTTCGATATCTCTACGGGCTTGCCGGCCGATTTCTTTGAGTAAGCTGCCTTGTTTACCGATAACGATACCTTTCTGGGAATCGCGTTCGACAAAGATAACCGCGGAAATATGCACAACACCGTTGGATTCCACACGCATATCCTCGATTTGGACAGCAATGGAATGCGGAATCTCTTCGCGGGTCAAATGCAGTATTTTCTCGCGAACAAGCTCTGCGCACACGAACTGCTCCGGATGATCAGTGATCTGATCAGCTGGGTAGTATTGTGGCCCTTCCGGTAAATATTTAATAATTTGCTCTAAAAGCGTCGTTACGTTATTGCCTTTGAGCGCCGAAACCGGCACAATTTCTGCAAAGTTATACAGATCTTTGTACTGTGTGATGATGGCAAGCAACGCTTCCGGTTGCACAAGATCAATTTTGTTTAAGACCAAAATAACCGGCGTTTCAACATGCTTTAACTGTTCAATAATATATCTGTCTCCGCCGCCAATACCGTCAACGACATCAACAAGGAAAAGAACGGCATCTACCTCTCCTAGGGTGCCATGAGCAACTTTACTCATATAATCACCTAATTTGGAAGTCGGCTTATGAATACCTGGAGTATCCAAGAAGACAATCTGTCCATTTGCTGACGTATATACACCATGGATCTTGTTTCTTGTTGTTTGAGGCTTGTCTGACATGATAGCGATTTTTTGTCCGATGATTTGATTCATCAACGTTGATTTCCCAACGTTCGGACGTCCGATGATTGCGACAAAGCCTGATTTAAATTCTTTTTTAGCCACTTCTAATTATCCTCCATTTGAATGCAAATCTTTCGTTGTAAAAGCGCCCGGCAATAAAGCGGAAACCGTTGTTTCAGCAAAATCCCCTTTGAGATTACCAAGATAAACGGGCATATCCGGCCCACATAGCTCAACTAGTACCTGTCGGCAAACGCCACAAGGTGAAATTGGTTCTTCCGTATCTCCCATGACAGCAATGGCCCGAAAGGAGCCTGCTTTGTGCCCATCTGCAATTGCGCGGAAAAGCGCAGTCCGCTCAGCGCAGTTCGTAGGCCCGTATGCGGCATTCTCTACATTACAGCCGTAATGAACATGGCCCTCCGCATCCAGAAGAGCCGCGCCTACGTTAAAATGAGAATATGGCGTGTAAGCTCTCTTCATCGCTTCTTTAGCGTGTTGAATGAGTTCTTGTTGATTCATGGCCATCATCCTTCTTTCTGTATTAGTAACGTTATAACATGTTTAGGCAAGATAAAGCTAGGATTGTGACAACTGTACCAATAAGCGCTCCTAGAAAAAGCGCAGGAAATGGACGTGTCTTTTTGTCGTATAGCATAATAAATATAAGTGCAGCGAGCGTATACGCAAGCAGCGCAACAATCGTCTGTGAGACGAATATGACAATAACCGTGGAGATCGAGAAAGCAATTGCCGTCAATAAACTGGGACGGACTAACTTCCCTTTGTCCGAGAAACGCGTTTCGATGACAATAACGGTCAGAATGACCAAGGCGATGAGTACCCAAATCGTCCCTGCGGATATCTGCGTATCCTGTGTTCTGGATGCACGCAGAAGCTGATCAATCGGTTCATAGAAAACAATCATCCCAACGATGACTGCAAAACCGGCAGACACCAAGACGGACGCCGCGGCGACGTCCTTTGCGATTTTGGCTAACGGATGGCGCTCCGGCATCGCCAGATCCACCGTCTTTTCCACAGCCGTATTAATCAGTTCTGTTACAATCATTAAGGTTACGGCTAGTAAGATAAACAGAATATCCGTTTTGGGCAATCGTGCAAACAAAGCAGCCAACAAAACAAGAAAAGCAACGCAAAAATGGAATTTCATATTGCGTTGCGTATCTAAGGCATATTTGATTCCTTCATAGGCATACCGGAAGCTTCTGCGCCATTTACGGAAGCCGTCTGACATTAGCGGGTTAAACCTGCTTTCTGCAAAATGTCCTCCTGCTTAGCAAACATAATCTTCTCTTCCTCTTCACTTTGGTGATCGTAGCCGATTAAATGCAAGAATCCGTGAACAAACAAGAAGCCAAGTTCGCGTTCTACAGAATGTCCATAATCTTCCGCTTGAGCAATTGCGCGCGGAACCGAAATAATAATATCCCCTAGCGGTTCAATGAATGCTTCGGACACCGTCTCATCATCTTCGAGTCCTTCTCCGCTATACTGCTCATTATCTTCATAGTTAATCTGAATCTCATCTTCGCCGAACTCGCTCATCGCAAAAGACAGCACATCGGTAGGCTTATCCAGATCGCGATACTGTTTATTTAGCTCTTGGATCGCTTCATCATCGACGAACGTAAGGGCAACTTCACCAGCTGTAACGCCTTCAAGCTCACCAGCTAAACGCAGCAATTCCTCGATTTTCTCTATAAAAGCCGGCGTGATCTCTTTCTCTTCCTGCTCACTGCTCCACTCTAGCGTTAAATCCATGCTTGCCATGTGCGGCCCCCTCCTGTCAGTTGGTTATGTCCCTGTTTTCTTAGGCGACAGTTCGTTTGGATACTCAATCCTCGCATGGAAAATGCCCAGCAAGGTCTCGTTCAATGTTTTTGCGATTTTGTCCAGTTCCTTAAGCGTGATGTCACATTCATTGAATTGACCATCATCTAATCTGGATTTGATGATTTTGTGCACCATGGAATCGATTTGCTCCAATGTTGGATTGCGCAATGAACGAACGGCTGCCTCAACACTGTCAGCAATTCCCACAATAGCGGCTTCTTTAGACTGTGCTTTAGGCCCCGTGTAACGGAAATCCTCTTCGCGGATCTCCTTCTCGCTGCCTTCTTCTTCGGCCTGCTTTACCGCTTTGTGATAGAAAAAATGCAGCAGCGTTGTACCATGATGCTGTTCGGCAATATCTCTGATCGCTTTGGGCATTTTGTAATCCTTCAGCATCTCCACGCCATCACGAGGATGAGCGATAATGATGGATTTGCTTAAATTCGGATCGATGCGGTCATGCGGGTTCTCAATATTGGTTTGATTTTCGATGAAATAACTCGGTCTTTTCGTCTTTCCGATATCGTGATAATAAGAGCCGACTCTGCAGAGAAGTCCGTCTGCGCCGATGGACTCAGCAGCCGCCTCAGATAAATTACCGACCATGACACTGTGATGGTAAGTTCCTGGTGTCTCCGTAAGCAGCTTTCGCAGCAAGGGATGATTCGGGTTCGAAAGCTCCACCAGTTTAAGCGGTGAAAGAATGCCGAAGGCAACCTCGAAGAACGGCAGCAAGCCAATAACGAAAACAACCGTTAATAATCCACCGGCAGCGGCGAAGGAAAGCGACATGATCGCTTCGCGCTGCTGGAAATGATCTTCCATAAGCAGCATGGATGTGATCGTAAGCATTGCGAAAAACGCAATCATCAGGCCCGCTTTCAAGATTGTAGCGCGCTGGCTAGCTCGTTGAATCGTAAATACCGCACTGTAACAAATAACCAGGGACACTAACCCGTACCGGAAGTCAAAAAGAAGCGTATGCTCCGTATTAAAAATAATACTTGCCATTAAAGAGAATAAGACCGATGAAATAAAAGCCAGCGGAGAATCCAATAAAATGGCAATCAGAATACTTCCTAATGCAGTCGGTGCCAGGTAGCCGATAAACGGATAGTCCAAGTTTTGGACAAGTGAGATGATTTTCATACACGTGATATTGATTAAAAAAATCAAAATCAGCATCAGAAGCTGAGAGTTATTGTATTTAATAGCAAGCTGGCTCTGCCGAACGAACATAGAAATAACAAAAGACAATAAAGCGGAGAGCATCGCTAAACCAATTTGAGGCAAGTGATTCGCTTTGCTTTTGAGCAATTCCAGTTTGTCCAATCTTGCATAAATCTCTTCGGTGATGACATCTCCGACCTTCACGAGCACATCATTTTTGTTGATGTACACCGGTTTAACATTCTCTCTAGCTTGTCCTTTGGCATCATCAGTACCCTTTTGATCAAAGAACTTATTCGGCGTGATGACGGCCCGAGCAATCTCTGTAACCATTTCACGCATCGTATTTTTCGCCAGGTTCGACGTATTCACCATCTCGGCCACTTTAGCTCTTGCCGTCTGAGCGTCAAGAATTTGATCGTTCATCAACTTCGTAACGATATCCTTGGTTACAGGGCGCATGGCCGTCAAGTCATCCTTGGTCAAGCGAGGAAGCTTGAAGTAAGACTCCTCAGGCAGCGGATACTGCTGCTCGGCTAAACCTTGTTGGATCTGCTCAATCAGCGTTTCATTATACTGAGCGCTTGTGCTGAGCGATTTGATCGACTGATTCTCCAAGTCACTGATCAACTGAGGAATTACACGACGGAAAATGCTGACTTTGTCATCGAATTTCACTTCTTCATCGGCATTAATTTGTAATAATTTATCATAAATGGCGTCAATCATCGTATCATTTTTGAGATTTACAATGCGGTAAACAGGCTGAACCCGCTTCGCCGCATCTTCTTTCGCTTGTTCCGTCGCTATCGCGTTCTCAATTTGTCTTGGCGCATAAATCGTTGTTTCACTGGTTGTTCCTAGCTCAATGTCATAAACCTGAGGAACGAGCTTTGCATAAAGAGATATATAGAAAACTAAAGCCAGCAAGAGAAACAACAGTATCCGAATACCCGTACTGTATTTCCATCCGTTCAGCTGGTAATGAAATTTACCTTTCATTTGCACTTCATTTTTCATCACGGAAGGTCATTCCTCTCTACCTGACAAACCAGCACAGTTACTTATCCTTCTCAGCATTGTAGGCCACAATGATCTTCTGAACGAGTGAATGTCTCACAACGTCCTGCTCATCAAAGTAAATAAAGCCAAGCTCCTCAATCCCATCAAGAATTCGAGCAGCTTCTACAAGTCCTGATGACTTGCCGCGCGGCAAATCGATTTGCGTCACGTCACCGGTAATGACCATTTTGGATCCAAAACCGAGCCGTGTTAGAAACATTTTCATTTGTTCAGGTGTCGTATTTTGGGCTTCATCTAGAATAATAAATGAATCGTCCAAGGTTCTCCCGCGCATATACGCTAGCGGAGCAATCTCGATCAGACCGCGCTCTAAAGACTTCGCTACCTGATCAGGTCCCAAGACATCATTAAGAGCATCATACAATGGGCGCAAATAGGGGTCAACTTTTTCCTGTAGATCGCCGGGTAAAAAGCCCAGACTTTCCCCTGCTTCAACCGCCGGCCGCGTTAAAATAATTCTTTTGACAGCGCCTTCTTTCAGACGCGTAACGGCGAGTACGACAGCCAAATAGGTTTTGCCTGTACCGGCAGGTCCAATTCCAAAAACGATATCTTTCTTCTTGATCGTCTCTACGTATTTCCGCTGTCCAATCGTTTTGACGCGAATTGGTTTACCGCGGTGCGTTGTCGTAATCTCTCCTTTGAACAAATCCAGCAATTGATCCGCTTTCATCTGCTTGGCGAGCTCAACGGCATACAGCACATCCCGCTCTGTCAACGTGTAGTTATTGCGGATGAGCTGCAGAAGAACTTCAAAAAGCTGCTGAAGCGAATTCACTTCCGCAGCCGGACCTTGAATCGTTATTTCGGCTTCACGCGTAAAAATTTGCGCGTTAATCTCTCTTTCAATTACATGCAGAAATTTGTCCTGGGGACCAAACAATGCCAGCCCTTCGGTCGGGTTTTTCAATGTTAGTTTTACGGATTGTGCGTTTTCTACCAACAGGTCTCATTCTCCTCGTATGACAATTGGTTGTTCTTCGGCGATATTCTCTTCGACTTCAAAATGCACGTCTATATAAATTTTACCATTCTCTGATTTTTCATGCAAAATTTTTTCACCTACGAGTCTAGCATCTGGCCCTGTAGCGCTGAGCAACTTCGCTCTAGCCTGCTCCAGGCCTGTCTTTTTAGCGATTGCGGGATCAATGGGCTCTTGTACGACTTCAACCTCCATGACCTTTTCATGCAACCAACTGATAGGCAATGTAAAAGAGCGCCAGGCCAATGTTTTACGTTCCGGAATCGTTTCAAAATGCTCATAACCCAAATTTCCATAGCCGCTAACTTGTAAAGCTCTTGTACCGAATACGAGATAATTGCGAGTAGTTGCCTCTCCTGTATATGCTTTATAAGTTTTCGTAAGCGGGGACTCAATTCGGGAGGTATACCAAACGATACCTCTTACCTTGCCGCTAGCAACGACCACTTGGCTATTCTGCTCATCTCCAATCGTGCCCGAAATAAGCACGTCCCCTTTTTTCACATACGTATTGGGCTTTACCATTGGTTTGCCTTTCTCCGATAAAATCTCTGTCACAAGCGCGTTTTTAGCGGCAACGAGATTGCGTGGATTCTTAAGATCCTGCTTTTCAGGTATCGTTGCTTCCACCACTTTAATCGTGATATGCGTCCCACGTATTTCTACGCCAACCCATGCCGTTCCAGGCAGCATACCCTGTATCTCTCGCGACAAATCCTCCGCCTTTTTCAGCCGGAATTTCCACTGATACATATGTATGCCTTGTTTGGAGGCTGCCTGTAGAATTTCCGCTTCCGAGATGCGGTCATTGCCCTCCACGGTGATTTGCCAGACAAGCGAGGTTAATACGTATAACCCGATAATAAATGCAGCTATCCCGCCCAGAAAGACCTTTCTGCGCCCCAATCTCTCCATAAAAAAAGGAAGCCCGTACCGCTCTAGGACATGCACCCGGCAGCCTGTCCGTTTGAGAAGCGGCTTAAGCTTGAAGAAATCTTTAATCAGGATATTAAGCTCGAGCTTGCCATCTTCGGCAGCTTTAATATCCCATATGGAGAACGCCTTCTCCATCATGGGATTAATCAGCTTTTCACATCCATTTCCCCGAATTTGAATGCGCACATACCCGCGCAAACGGGCAATGAACATTGATTGTTTCATAACCCAGCACCCCTTCCCCGTCTTTCATCTATGGCATGTATCTGACATCGTCGATCAAGCCTTCAATAAAAACTTCCTCCGAGAGAATCGCTCGAATGACCAAGTTTTTACCGAACACTTCAAGCGTCCCTTTCGTTAACTCAAGCTTTAAGTTTTCACTGGAAAAATGGAGTACGCCCCGGTGATTCTCCACATAAAGCTGCACGTTGCCGATCATCGTGATTCGCGGCAAGTCCTGCACCACATCCTGGGGAAGATCCAGAATTTTGGCCGTGAACTGGTTCCATTTGCGGCTCAAGCGACGCATAGCTGGGCACTACCCCCTCTAACTGGATGATCATAACGACAGAAAAGTCGCATAGCTTTCTACCAAATTATGCGGTTTGCACCGGATTTATGTGAAAAAACTGGAAAACAAAAAGCACCTTTCCCGATTGTTCGAGAGAGGTGCCTGCTTCTTTGGCTGCTATCTTCGATAAGACTTTTTCGACCGTGGAGGACCCAGAATTTCAGCCCACACAACACCTTGCAGAAGCTGATCTTGATTAGGTGACTCTGGAAATGGAGTTGGCGCTGTAAGATCGCCTTCATAAACGGACGAGCCCCCTAAATCCGATTGCTTAGGGGAACTAAAAGGAGAAACTTTCGTCTTCGGATTAGATGCTGCGTTATGCGACGCGCTAGGACGACGGAGTTCGTCTCGTAAGCCTCCCGGAGGCTCAGTTGGAGCATTAACTTTCCGCTCCAGTTCCCTGGCCTCAGAACGCCGCTGAGCTTGACCAGGGGACTCCCCAAATGTCGGCATGCCCATTCTCTGCCCTTTTTGACTCGCTCGGCGCCCTTTGTTCTGTAGTTGATACAAGAAGGTAATCGCAATAATAACCAAATACCAATGTTTAAATAGAAATTCAATGAGCTGTTCCACGCAATCACCTCATGCCTAGGAGTCTTTCTCGCTCTTACCGTCGTTAATTTTACCGAGTGTTGAGCGCATTTGAGTGTCTGCGTCAATATTTTTGAGATTCATATAATCCATTACGCCGAGTTTGCCGCTGCGCAGTGCTTCTGACATCGCAAGAGGCACCTGCGACTCCGATTCGACTACTTTTGCACGCATCTCTACGACCTTAGCTTTCATCTCCTGCTCAGCCGCAACCGCCATGGCTCGTCTTTCCTCGGCTTTCGCTTGAGCGATACGCTTGTCAGCTTCCGCTTGTTCCGTTTGCAGATGTGCACCGATGTTTTTCCCGACATCTACGTCTGCAATATCGATAGACAAAATTTCAAAAGCCGTTCCGGCATCCAACCCTTTGCCAAGAACCGTTCGGGAAATGAGATCCGGATTTTCGAGAACGTCTTTATGTGAATCGCTGGAACCAACCGTGGTGACAATCCCCTCGCCGACGCGGGCAATGATGGTTTCTTCCCCGGCGCCACCGACTAAACGCTCGATATTAGCGCGTACCGTCACTCTGGCAATAACCTTGACTTCAATCCCGTTCTTGGCAACAGCTGAAACGTTCGGAGTTTCAATGACACGCGGATTGACACTCATCTGTACGGCTTGCAGCACATCGCGGCCTGCCAAATCGATTGCTGCCGCACGTTCAAATTCCAAATGGATTTTGGCCCTGTGGGCGGCAATCAGGGCGTTCACGACTCTGTCGACATTACCGCCGGCAAGGAAGTGACTCTCCAACTGATTGATGCTTAAATCAAGACCGGCTTTGGTCGCTTTAATCATCGGGTTCACGATTCTGCTTGGTGTAACTCGACGCAGTCTCATAGCAATTAAAGTAATAATGCTAATCCGCACTCCTGATGCTAGGGCTGAAATCCACAACATGACCGGAACAACACTGAGCAATATCGAAAGCGCAATAATGATGATAGCCGCGAGCAGTACTAAATATAACCCTGGTTCAATATTCATTCATTTTTCCTCCTAAAGATGATTAGCCTGCTTAGTTTCAATCTCTTTCACAACAACACGAGCCCCTTCAACGTCTACAACGATAATTTCCTTGGCATTCGAAATAAAGCTCCCGTCCGTCACGACATCTACGCGTTCTCCCTGAATGATCGCTGTGCCAGCCGGCCGCAATGGCGTTACCGATTGCCCTGTAAGCCCTATTAAATGCGTTCTGTCCGGGCTGGACGTAAAGCCCTTGTCCGTTGTCAGCTGCTCCTTCAAAATAAATCGATTCCACACCCCGCGGTGTTTAAAAGTTTTAATGGCATAGGCAATGACAACAATGGCTACCAATAACGCGATTCCCAGCATGACCGCGGCATCCATAGGGTTCGAAGAAGCGAGCAGCACTCCGCCAAATAGGCATATGGCACCTAGCACACTAAGAATCCCGAAACTTGGAACGACCAGTTCCAAAATAAGAAGCACTAAGCCAATGCCAAACACGGCCAAGTCACCGAACCCGGCAAATCCCGCCAAATAAAACCCAAGAAAATAAAGAGCAAAACCAGCTACGCCCGCTAACGCAAGCAAACCGCTGCTGAAAAAAAGAAGCTCTAAAGCGATTCCAATAATACCGACCATCAATAACACGGTCGCAGTAATGGGATGGGTCAGAAAGGCCGATAAGTTTTCTGCAAACATCATCTTCCACTCCTTTCCTGATTGTTCCTTATCATTAATATGTACGTCTTACCCAACAAACTGTTTCATTTTGCAGGAAAATAAAAAGACCGAGAGGATATTATATCCGCTCGGTCTTGTCATTCAAACATAATTAAGTATTATCCCAATAATTGTTGGACCAACTGATTTATAAGTTTACCATCAGCGCGCCCTTTAACCTGTGGCATCAATGCCGTCATCACTTTGCCCATATCCGCTTTGGAAGAAGCACCAATTTGCTGGATGGTCTGCTGTACAATGGCTTTCACTTCTTCCTCAGAAAGCTGTTGCGGCATGTACTCAGCTAGAATGACAAGTTCCGCCTGCAGGTTCTCGGCCAGATCATCTCTGCCGGCCTTCGTAAATTCTTGGAGGGAATCCTTACGCTGCTTGATTTCACGAGTTAGTACGTCAAGCACTTCATTGTCATCTAAGGATCTTTTCAGATCAATCTCAGAATTCTTAATTGTTGATCTAACCATTCGAATTACAGAGAGTTTGAACTTGTCCTGACTCTTCATCGCTTGCTTCATATCTTCGTTCAATCGATCGCTTAAGCTCATATTGCCTCCTAGAACTTTCTCTTGCGAGCAGCCTCAGATTTAAGCTTACGCTTAACGCTAGGCTTGTCATAATGTTTACGTTTCTTAACTTCTGCTAGAATGCCATCCTTAGCGATGGAACGCTTAAAGCGACGAAGTGCAGCATCTATAGTTTCGTTCTTACGAACTCGAGTTTCTGACAACAGATTTCCCTCCCTCCGAACAGACCATCTAGGATCAAACGGTTCATCAAATCTCATTATAGGTGATAGTAATTAGGGTGTCAATCGAATAGTTAGGTTTCCAAAAAGTTGATCCTAATTATGAACTCCCAGAGGAGCTAAACGCGCCCCGCCCATCAAGTGATAATGGATATGGTGAACAATTTGTCCCGCATTTGCACCAACATTTGTGATGACACGATAACCTGACTCTTCAACGTCTAGTTCTCTAGCAACTTGCGCCGCGGCCGCTTGCATTTGCCCAATAGTAGACCAGTCTTCCGCTTGGGCATCCGCTAGTGAGGCGATGTGTTTCTTAGGAATAATAAGCACATGGATCGGGGCGGCAGGTTGAATGTCATGAAATGCTAGAATTTCCTCATTCTCAAATACCTTTTTCGAGGGTAGTTCCCCCGCAACAATTTTGCAAAAAATACAATCACTCATAAATGGGCTAGTCCCTCCACTTTCTTAAACATCTATACGTTTAATTTTATCGGAAACGCGTGAAAAAATCCAACCCATTCCGTCCTATTACAAGGAACAATAGCAAAAAAAAGAAACCCCGCAGCTGCAAGACGAGATTTCTCGATAAAATTTGGATTTCTATTAGTAATAAGGAAGTAGTGATAAAGCTAGTAAGCCGGCTAATGGCAATACTTGCCTTGCAAATCTCCGGCGTCCAAATCCATATCCGTAACCAGGGTACGGGTAGCCATAAAACGGATACGGATAACCTCCGTAAGGCAGGAACGCTCTCATTTGTTCATGATCCATACCGCCGATTGGCACAGCTAAGTATAAATTGTCATCATCCACATTTTCGACAATGCCATCATAAACAGCACCGTTCGTCATCGTTACACTGACATAACGGTACATATGTTTTTTGCAAATCTCATGAATTTCAGGATGTTTCATGGGCTCATGCCTCCTTTTTTCTACAGCATATTCAGCTCTAGGCAAAAGGCTACTTTGCTCACATGAAGGATTTGCAAAAACATCTTAGCGGTTGATCTGGCTTTTTAAAGACTGATGGATCTTCTTCCATTTCGCTTTCTCGGCTGCTTGAAGACCTTTATCTTCTTTGCGTGCCAAATAAGCGAGCTCCTTCTGCAATTTTACATAGTTAGAAAATCGTTCTTGCGGAAGTGTGCCATCCTCCAGGGCGCCTTTCACAGCACATTTGGGTTCATTCTCATGTCTGCAATCTTGGAAGTAACACTGCACTGCCAGCTCTTCAATGTCTTGGAAGGAAGTGCTCAAACCCTCGGACGCATCCCAAAGCTGCAACTCGCGCATGCCGGGCGTGTCGATAAGGATTCCTCCCCCAGGCAGCGTTATCAATTCACGGTGAGTCGTCGTATGCTTCCCTTTGTCATCGCCTTCACGAATATCTCCGGTTTCTAAAATTTCTTTGCCGTAAATACGGTTCACTAAGGTAGATTTGCCTACACCTGAAGATCCGAGAAGCGCGACTGTTTTACCGAGTGTTACATAAGCAGCCAATTCTTCAAGTCCTCTGTTTTCAGCAGAACTGATGATATGAATAGGTACGCCTACCGCAACTGCCGCTACCTCTGCCGCCAATGCTTCCGGATCTTCGCATAAGTCCGCTTTACTAAGGACAATAACGGGATTAGCCCCGCTTTCCCAGGCGAGTACTAAATACCGCTCTATACGCCGAACATTAAAATCGAGATTTAACGCAGTAACCAGAAATACAGTATCTATGTTAGTAGCGACAATTTGCTCTTCCGTGACTTGACCGGCAACTTTCCGGGAAAACTTACTCTTACGCGGCAGAACAGCATGGATGGTTGCTCGTTGTTCCTCTTCACGCACAGAGACAACAACCCAATCGCCTACAGCGGGGTAGTCTTCGCGGCGAACGGCGAGATGGCGCATCTTCCCTGAAACCTCTGCCAGTGCTTCACCGGATTCCGTTTGAACGCGGTACATATGTTTATGTTCCAAGGATACACGTCCTGCTTGGTATCCTTCTTCCAGATAAGGTTCGAATGCTTTTTCAAAAAATAAATTCCAGCCTAATTCTTCTTTCATCAAGTGTTAAATTCATCCTCTCATGTCGTTCTAATAAGAAGTATAGACTACGGATATCACCATCACACGGTAAACAATCATTTAGATTATTTTTTCCTACAAACAATTTATACATCGGTCAATTCACTTGTAGACTATCGGTCTAATTTTGCATATAATAGGAATAAATCGATAGTTGGAATGGAGTGAGCGGATGAGCCAATTCATGAGGGCAACCACCCGCAAAAAGCGTGATGTCATGATGGACGTCGCCTTATCGATGTTTATGGAAAAAGGTTACGAGAACGTGTCTGTTGATGACATTATCGCAGCAACCGGAACGTCCAAAGGCACTTTTTACCATTATTTTAAAAGTAAAGACGCCATCATCGCTGACCTTTACAGCAAACAAATCCAACTGATTCAGGAATGGGTGAAAATGACTCCTTCCAAGGTGCAGTCGCTTGAAGGGCATATCAACCGCCTATTTTTAGACTTAGCGTCTAATATTCGCGTTTCACCACTTCTCATCCGTAGTTTACAAGCCTTATCCTTACAAAATGAAACCGTAAAAACGGAGGAACAGCGTCAGCTGAATGTACTCTCTGAGAGCTTGCTGCATTGGCTGCCTGAACCGAAAAAAGTAGAACTGCTCGTGTGCATGTATAACGGCACAATTCGAACTTGGTGCAACCAGGAGCATTCTGATTTAGTCGATATGATGAAAAACAACTTAGCTTGGATGTGGGTGGGCATTCGTGTAAGCGAGCCTAACGCACCGCTGCAGCTAGAACCAGTCCCCAAGGAGGAACACAAAATGAAAGTAGCTATTATTGGTGGAGGCCTAGCCGGATTAACCGCGGCCGCTTATTTATCGGAGAATCCGCATATTGAAGGTATCCTTTTTGAGCGCAGTCCGCAGCTTGGCGGTCGTGCATTTACTTATGAAAAAGCAGGATTCACACTTAACTACGGCGCGCATGCCATTTATGGAATAGATCGTCATACCATCACGAACATGGAACGAGAATTGGGTTTGTCTTTCTCATCCAAACAAGTTGATAAACGAAAGGTCGTTTATGCGAAGCATAATCAACTGACTACCGCTCCGCTAGATGCCATCAACCTTCTCAAAACGGATTTGCTTAGCACGGCGCAAAAAGTCCGATTCGTCGGTGAAATTGCCGCCATTATTGCAAACATCCATAATCTGAAGAATTATGCTACTTTAGCTGATTATCTGGCTGAATCCAATGCTGACGAGGATGTCAAAGAACTGTGGGAACATCTCGTTTGCTCCAACTTCTTCATCACCCCAGAAGATGCGCGCAATGTATCCGGCGCAGTGATCAGCGAGTACTACCACAACCTGTTCCTTTCTTCAAAACCGGTTAACTATATACTTGGAAGCTGGGCCGTCATCACCAACCAACTTAAGCAAAAGCTCACAACTTCAGGCAGATGGGAAATCGCCATTCAAGAAGGCGTGGAAAGCTTGCGTTATGCAGACCGGAAATTCGTTCTTCAAACGAAAAACCGCGAAGAAGCTTTTGATAAAGTGATTTTCGCCATGCCGGTACAGCAAGTCGTTAAGTTGTTGAAAGGTACCGCTTGGGAACCATTCTTGGCGCCATATGAGTCCAACACGGCAACTGAAGTTATGGTATACGACGTAGGACTGAGCAAGGTGGTTGCAAGACCGTTCAGCTATATTAGCGACATGGACAACAAGCTCTTTATCAGCGATGTTTCCGCAACGGATCACACGTTAGTGCCGGAAGGCGGACAATTGCTGCAGGGTATCGCCTACTTGAGCGATCAATTCGAAAGCGACGAACAACGCAAATCCTATCTCGACAATAAAAATACGCAGATGGAAGCTTTGTTCGATAAGCATTACCCGGGCTGGCGCGATTTCACCGCGGTGAAAAGGGTGTCCAAGAAAGCGATGGTATCCAGCGTGAAAAACATTTCAACGAACCATCTCCTCCCTATTCGGGTGGAAAATGTACCTTTCTACTTCTGCGGAGACGGTTGTACGGGCAAAGGGGAACTCGCAGAACGCGCATTCTCAAGCGCACGCACAGCTGCCCTAGCGGTTGTTCAAGAAGTAGAGCAAGCTCTTCAAAGTGTATAAGACTTGATATGAAAAACGGCTCCAGCACTGACGTTAAGTCAAAGCTGGAGCCGTTTTTGTTACTGGATTCTATTTGGTTGAAATCGTAACGGTTCGACTGCTTCCATCCCAAGCCACTTTGCCGCCAAATGTTTCTCCCACGAATCTGGCTGGAGCAAGTGTATAGCCGTTTACAAGCCGCGCGGGCTCTTCCAGCTGAACGGCTTTACCGTTCACATATACCGTTTTCTGATCCAGCGTTAAGCGTACTGTTGTGTTTCCTTTTTTGGCGTTCACTGTTCTTGTCGCCGCTTCGTACTCCACTTTCGCACCCATGGCTTCAAAGATGGCGCGAAGAGGTGTTAGCGTAGATCCATTTACGATGGCAGGAGCCTGCTCAAAAACCTGATCTTTTCCGTCAATTTCGACAGACACCTGAGCCGATATGCCAAAAGTACGCAGGGAGACTTGCTTACCTGCTTTGTTCAACACACGTATTTGAAGAACAGAACCTTCAGGAACTTCTCCAGCACGCATTTCCAATCCATAGGGCAGTTCAGTCTGAGCAGCAATGACTCGTCCATTGAGGATATATTCGACTTTCCCGATGTAAACCTCAGGTATCTTGATAAAAGGTACGAATTCGGTTTTCTTCGTAAAGGACTGATGATCCGCATCGACCGGTACATACCCAACCCCATCTGCTGGCTGAGCGGAATCGCTCACTTTCGAGAGCAAATAGGGATTTGCAATCAGTTTGGAATAGTAATTTTGAATATCTGAGGAACTGGACAGGGAGTAATCGTTTTTGGCATTATTCATTCCCTGATTCACATTAAAGTAAGTAATTGCTTTTAACCTTGGATATTTGTAGGGCATAATTTCATATAGCCGCTGTAAATTCAGCTTCGCCCATTCCGTAAAATCTTCTCCAGCCGTGTGCTGGTAGTGCGGAACTCCCGTTTCACTAAGCATTAACGGCTTGCGATCAGAGTACGTATTGTAGAGCCTTGTCAGTCTCTCTACATTGCTTGTAGCTAACATGGAAGGCAGCGACGGGTCCCCGTTTTCGTAAGGCTCAATATATAAACTGACGCCCACCCAGTCGACATAGTCGTCGCCCGGATAATAGGGATCGATATCATTCGCAGGAACGTCCCCAGGGCTCCATACCATCGCCACATTCGGCGCCTCAGCCGCAAATACATCATGCAGCATGCGGAATTTCGCTATATATTGAGCGGGGTTCCCGTGCCATTTGACCCAAGCGCCATTCATTTCGCCCGCAAAACGCAAAAAGATCGGGATACCCGCGGCTTTCGCATCCTGCGCCCATTTCCGCAGATACGCGCCATCCGTTACCGGGTCCAAACCATCATCAGGCTCCCAAGCGATCTGCAGCGCGCCGCCTGCATCCTTGGCTCTTTTCGCGTACATAGCCGGAAAGTTTTGCCCCCAATGCGCATAGGCCAAATAAATTGCGTGCTTTTTACCGTATACAGATTCCGTCTTCGAAAAGGTGTTGCCCACTTTGGGATCCTGTTCCGCATACATCCCCAGATATGTACCGAAGGCAGGTTCAAACTTGGCCAATTTGCCGTTTGGAGGTACTGTTAGCTCCCGAATAGCGGACTGATCGCGCTCCTGTCTATATAGCTCAACAGTTGTCCGAATTTGATCCGCACGCTGCAGCTTAACGGCTCCCCAATCTCGGCCCGCTTTGACCCAATACTCATTTTCCAGCTCGTAATCAGGAATGGCTTGTTCATAATCTCCGGTGACATCGAAATAGGAAGCTAATTTCCCGTAAAAAAGCGCTGCATTCTCCCATTCACCGGAGCTCGCGTAGTGATCCGCAAGAAACTGCCAGTGTGTGACAGCCTCCGCCTCATTGCCGCCGGCAACCAGCGCTTCCGCTTTCTGCCAGTGATCCCATACGATATCTGCATGCACAGGCGCAGGCGAGCTAGCCAAACTGGCAGCCAATACGCCAACAACGAGCGACATGATGCTGATTCTTTTATATAATTTTTTCAAGAAAAAATGACTCCCTTCAGCCTTCTGGTAAATGTCATGCCTATACTTCATACGTACACATGACCGGAAAGTAGCACTATCAGAAAAAAAAGAACCGGAAAGGACTTGCATCCTTTCCAGCTCTGTCTTACTTCGAAATAGCGCGCACAGCGCGAATACGTTTGCGTTGTCCTACAGAAAGAGGCTTCACGAGAGTACGACTTCCTCGAGCCGCATGTCCTCTAATTACGCCTGCTTTGAATGTGCCTTTGGCCGCAGGAACAGCCGTCCTCACCCCATAGCGGGACATGACGACATCGATCGGGTTACTAATCGAAAGCATGCCATTATCACTCCCGGCGAAATTAAGCCCCGCAGCAAAGTTGTCACTGGAACGCAGCCATACCGATCCGGAATCCCCCGGAAGGGAAACTGGTCCTCTAGTACCGCGAATGACCAATTGATTACGGAATGTCAGAACGCCAAGTGTCCCTCCATAAGTCACGCGCACGTCAGCATGATTAGCTTCAATCGTTCCTCTGACAAATCCGCTTGTACGGCCTGACTTCATCAATTGCAACCCGACGGGGTAAGTGTTCACATGACCTGGCACTGTAATCAGCCGACCGGATGCACGGATTAAATATCTTGGATTCAGCAAGCTGTTCGAAGTTGGTTTTGCAAGCGCAGAATCCTGGAAATTGACACCGTTAGGGATTAATTTGGTGAACTCAAAAAGCCTTCCAAGCGTATCTGCTGGCGCTTGACCGCCGTCCGCGGGACCAGGTTGTACGGTTGTGACTGACGCTGATGTGTTATTTTTGACCAGTACATGGTTATTGCTCAAAATATACAGCTGATTGTTCTTCGTTACGATAAGGCCGCCTGTTCCTGTAGAATCCGGATCCACTTTCCCCAAGCTTACACCACCGGGAACAGGACGATGTTTACCTTGATAGCCGCCTATTTTCGCTGCTTTCGGTTTTGGAGCTGCTACATGCCGTTTGAATTCGCCAGCAGAAACAAAACGAATGGGTACTGATGAACCCGCTTTGGCAAGCGTGCCTTTGAGGCTATTCATACTAGAGGGAACGATTTTCTTCTGGGTGTACACGATGACACCTGAACCTAGCGCAGGCTTGCTTGGGTCCATATAACCAACGCCAACTGCAACAACTTCCGCACGCTTCAACAAAACAGGTGAAATTCTATTCTTATGTTTCAAAGCCTCATGAAAAGTAGCCATTCACCATTCTCCTCTTCGTAAAAGATGTAGCAGTGTATGCCAACTTGTACGAATCGGCTTGATGATTTTACCTACGGTATAGGAAAGGAGGCTAAAAAAGGCATATCGTGAAAGCTCGTGCGCTATTGCTCCTCAAGCATAATACGGCTTCCACGCCCGGACGGCTCCGCCGGTTGAACAATTAATTTGCGGGCTAGACGAGCTCGCAGCTCCGGCACGTGAGAAATGACGCCAACCGCCAAGCTGTCCATATGAAGTTTTTCCAAAGCGCCAATGACCATATCCAGCAATTCCTGATCCAAAGTACCGAAGCCTTCGTCAAGGAAGAAGAATTCCAACGGATATTCGCCTTTGAGCTGAATTTGCGCAGAGAGCGCAAGCGCCAGGGCTAACGAAGTCAGGAAGGTTTCGCCGCCAGACAGTGTGCTAACAGGGCGCTTGACACCTCCATTGGCATCATCACGGATGACAAACCCGCCGCCGGAGTCGACTTCAATCGCATACCGTCGCCGCGTCAATTCACCCAGCCGCTCAGAAGCAGCGCGGCTGACCTGCATCAGCTGCTCTTCGGCCAAATACTCGACGAAGGCGTTCGCCTTCAGCACGGCTTGCAGCTTGCCAAGCCGTTCCAGCTGCTTCGCCTGCTCCGCGCGCTGCGCTTCGAGCTCGCACCAACGCGCGTGCCGCGCCGCTAGCTCGCTGGCGCCCTGGGCCGCCTTGGCCCGCGACTCCAGCGCAGCCTCCGCAGCGGCCTTCGCGGCGCTCAGCAGCGCCTGCGTCTGCGCCCACGCGTCTGTGCTCAGCACGCGGCCCTGCAGCTTCGCTGCCAGCTGCGCCAGCTGGGCGCGCAGCGCCTGCTCACGCTCGCGGTGCTCCGCCGCGAGCTGCGCCCACTGGCGGCGCTGCTCAGGCGCCAGCGCCGCAGCTTCGGCGGCTTCGCGCGACGCGAAGCCGTTCTCCGCGAGCGCGCCGCTCAGCGCGCGCTCCGTCTGTGCCAGCTGCCGCGCGGCAGCGGCAGCAGCTTCGGCGGCGGCGCTGTAGCGCTGCGCCGCCAGGGACTGCTCGCGCTGCGCGGCAGCGTGCGCGAGCTTGGTTTGCTGCGCGGCGAGGCGCAGCTGCTCCAGCGCGGAGGTCGCCTCCGCGATGAGCTGCGGCACAGCCGCGCCGGGCGCGCGCTGCGCGAGCTGCCGCGACTTGTCGGCGGCGAGCTGCGCAAGGCCCTGCAGGCGCTCGTGCAGCTGCAGGGCGGTCCGATCCTGCTCAACGACGGCACGCTGAAGCTCCTCAATCTTCACGATCAGCTCATCCAGAAAGGGGACGCTTTTCTCGATGCGTGCGCGAAGCTCCTCAGCTAGCCTTTCTTTGGCCAGCAGTTGTTCCAGTTGCCGGTCAATCTCTTCCCAAGAAAGCTCAGAATATCTAACCTGCCACTGCTTCAATTGTTCGTTCATTGTGGTTTGGACAGCAGTCAGTCTAGTTTCCGCTTCAGTTAATAGACTCGCAGCTGCTTGCTGCTGCGCGGCGGTTTGCACAGTCTGTTGTTCTAGCGCACTATACTCTTTGGATAAAACTTGAAGCGACTTTTCGAGTTCATCGGCACGGGAGATAATCGCTTCCCATTCTTTTTCCATTTCCATCCATCGATGTTCCAAGCCAGGGAGTCCAGTTCCTTCATGTGACTCAGCCACACGGAGAGAGACAGCTCCTTCCAGAGCTGCCGCCGCTTCCTTCCATACTTGCCCAACTTCGTGGTCAGCCAGCGGAGATCGTGATGGTTGCGACGCCAATTCAACAACTTGCTGCATAACAGCTGTCATTCGATTCAAACGCTGCTCATGGGTATATAATCGCTCCTTAACCCGTTGAAGCAGCGCTTCCCCTTGTTGAAGCTGCAACTCGATGTCTTCTCCATTTGCCGTTTCTGCCGATGGTATGTGCTTGGAAGGATGCTCGGTTGCTCCGCACACAGGACAATGTTCTCCATCCGTTAGCTCACCTGCCAATATAGCCGCCAGCGCATGACGTTCTTGCCTTTTCCAACGCTGCTTCATCTGCACCAGCTCGTCTTGCAAAACAGGAATAAAGGCATGAGAAGAAGCATTCTGCTGCTGCCCCTCCGAGCTCACTTCACTTGAACGTTGGATCCATATGTGCAGTCTGTCCATCATGGCTTTCCGCTTATCTGCTACTTGCAATTGATCATGCTCAATCGCAGCGTGTGAACGAACTCGCTCTTCGAACGCCTTTTGAGCGTCTTCCTTCTGCTGCTGGAGCTGTTCAATCGCCTTTTTCTCCTGAAGCGCTTTATGTAACAGCTGAGTAGTCGCCGTATTGGTCTCTGCCAACTTGAGTTGTTCCTTCAGTTCCGTTTGTTTCAAAATCGCCTTCTGCTTCGTCTCGTTGCTCTTCTTAAGATCCATTTGCAGCGCAGCTAACGTTGTTTTCACTTCATTTTCTTGCTGCTGGGCAAGGTTTACTTGCTGGCCAACTTGATCCAGCTCCTGCTGAATAACAAGAGCCTGCTGCAATTGGTCTAACCGCAATAACAGAGGACCTTCCTTCAACGAAAGCTCTTGCTGAGCTTGCTCATATCGTTCCGTCGCTTGTTGGTACGCTGCCTCTGATGCTTGTTGGCTCACTTTCGCAGCCTCCAGCTTCGATTGGCCGCTTTGTACATCCTTGACAGCTAACACATGCTGTTCCAAATAAGGCTTAACTTTCTCCGCTTTCTCCGCATATCCCAAGAGAAGCTCTTTCTCGCGTATTTGCGGCTCTAGTTCCTGCAATTTTTGCGCTTCCGATTCAAACACAGTTTGCTCTTGCTGCCAGTGATAAATCTGCTTGTGCTCCTCGTAACACTTTTCCTGTTCACTCAAATGCAGGCGGCTCCTCACCGCTTCACGTTCAGCTTCTTGAAGCCGCTCATTCGCTGCTTGCAGCGCTTGCTCCGAGGCGTCGCCTAAGCCTATCTGTTCGGCCGCCAGCTGTTTCACCAGGCTATCCGTTTCTTTCACTTTGGAGCTTACTTTGGCGCTCAACTGATCCCCGTATTGTTCGAGATGGAAAAGCCTTTGCAGCATTTGTCTGCGATCTTTGCCTGTCAGCGTCAGAAACTCCGCGAATTTCCCTTGCGGCAGCACGACGGCTCTCGTAAAATCCTGCATAGACAACCCCAGAATATGCAACACTTTCTGATTGACTTCACCCGCTTTGTCCGCAAGTACAATCGTTTCCTTGTCCTGCAAATGCAATAATCTGGCGATCGTTCCGTTAATGGACATTTCCGTGCCACGTTTGAATTGTCGCTCTACCCGATAACGTTCTGTACCCGCTGCATTCGTGAGCTCAAAAGTGAAAGAGACGAACAGCGTCTGCTCCGCATGATTCATGATCGCTTGCGTGCCGCCGCTGGCCCGCTCGACTTTACCGTACAAAGATAACGTGATGGCATCGAGAATGGATGATTTCCCACTCCCTGTCGGTCCAAAAATACCGAACACACCCGCTCCTACCAGCTGGTTAAAATCAATCGTTTGCAGTTCCCGATAGCTTTGGAGCCCGGACATTTGCAGCTCAATTGGACGCATATTCAGGTCCTCCTAGTTGTTCCTTTTCCTCCAGCAGCTCCAAGAACAGCCGAATCAGCTCCGGCTCTGGCTGGGCGCCTCCGGTTTGCCGGGAGTAGAAGCGTGTGAAGTGCTCCTCCATGGACAAATCCGCCTTCGGCGCTGCTGCCCTGACAGCCTCCATCTCCGGATAAATCGGCCGAATGTGTATGAAACCGTCATACGCTTTGCGTAGCGATTGAATTTGTTCGATTGACATCGCTTCCGTCATGTTGATCTCCAAGTCGATCCATGCGGAAGCATCCCGTTTCTCTTCCAACCATTGGTGAACTTGCCCAATCCCCTCTTTAGCTTTCCAACTGACGAGCGGACGTCCAGAGGTCAGAAAAATTTCCTTCGGCTCAGCCGCCTGTCCAGGCTGCAGATCGAGCACGGTTACGGATTTGGCTTGTCCGGCTTCCGAGAAGCTATAGGCAATTGGCGATCCGCAATAACGGATAGGCGAAGCTGCTTTTACATTTTGCGGCCGATGCAAATGACCTAGCGCCACATATTGCGCCCCTGCTGTCAGCGCTGGTGTATCTACGGTATACGCGCCGCCCACTTGAATCGGTCGTTCCGATTCGGTTTCGAGGCCTCCGAGCACGTAGAGGTGACTCATGATCAAATTAACCGTCCCCGCTTCAAAAGCAGCGGCCTGTTTACGAATAAGCGCCCCCACTCGTTCGGAATACTTGCTCCGCAGCGCTTCCTCCTCCGCTACGTCTGAGAGCAGCTCCTTGAGACGCGACTCCGATGGATACGGCAGTGCAATAAGACGAGCCAGCTCCCCGGTTCGAGGGATTCCTATGGATTGGATATCAGGAACAGGCAAGCCGATTAAAGTGATGTTTTGTTTGCCCGCAAGTGGTGCAGCTGCAGCAACGCGATCCGGATGGTCATGGTTGCCTGCGATGATGGCTACATGACGTTTACCGCCATCGGCGAGACGTGCCATACTCTCATAAAAAAGCTGTTCCGCAGCTGCCGGAGGATTCACACTGTCATAGACGTCACCGGCGATTAAGACCAAGTCAATCTCTTGGTCTTGTACAATACCTACCAGCTCATCCACAAAAGCGGATTGCTCCTCCAGACGGCTTCGTCCTTCCAACGTTCGGCCAAAATGCCAGTCACCCGTGTGTAAAATTCGCATACCTCATCCTCCATCTTACATTTCGAGCAGCTTCGCTCCATCAAAGAAATACAGAAACTTTCCATTTACCGGACGTTTCCAAATATGTTCCACAGCACGCGTGTAGAGTGAAATTTGCTGCTCATACCGCAGCTTCAACTCCTCATCGCTGCTGCCTTTCACTGCATCCGTTTTATAATCAACCAGAACCAGGCCGAGTTCATCCTCGAATAAACAATCGATGACCCCTTGAATCAGTACCGTTTCACCGCTCGTGGAACGATTTGTTCCCGTATAAACCTCGTCTGCGTGCAGCCCATAGCTGAAAGGCACCTCACGCTGTACATTCCTGGCCTGAAGCATCCGTTGTCCAACTCCGGTCTCGAAGAAGCGCAATACAACCGGGATATCCACCACTTCACTTTGTTCAGCGGTCAACGTTTGTTTCGTTAACATCTCTTGCAGTGTCCCCCGAATGCTTGCCTCCGTCGGTACTTCCTGCAGGGAGAGATTTTGCATGACGGCGTGAACGACAGTTCCTTTTTCCGCTGCTGACAGCTTCTTCTCTTCCATAAATTTAGGCCTGCGCCAAATCATGGACCTTCCGTTCCCGGAAGTCTGCGTCGTAGCTCCTGGAGCAATGACTTCTGTTGCAACCGGCATTTCCATCTCATCGGAGATTCGATTCAGCTCCGACAACCGCTTCATTTCGGAAACCGTCGTCTTCGCAAAAAGTTTAGGTGCTTCAGGGTACGAATACGACCATGACAGCCGATCATCCAGCCATTCCTGCCACTCACCTGACGTCGTTACGGTCTCAATCCGGCGAATGCTTTCCATTCGGTCTCCGTCGGGGGCCAAGTTTGACTCTTCCAGCACTTCATCCGATAGCAAGCTTTCAGGCTTAATAATCGTCAACTTCCATGCCGAAGGATCTTCCAATAACCGTACTCCTGAAGAAGCTTCGCTAATGCCCAAACGCTCTCTCCAGAGACCGGCGTGAGGATGCCGCAGCAGTGCCGGACCCACCCAGTCCAGATAACTTTTGGCTTTCGCCAGTTCAAAATCAGGCAAATACCATTCCGTTCTGGACAGATGCCTGCCCCAACCGCGCAAGAGCTTATCCAATGATTTGACAGTCCCAAGCAAATAAAGTTTTTCTCTTGCTCTTGTCAATGCGACATAAAGCACCCGCATTTCTTCTGCAAGCAGCTCCAGTTTCATCCTTCTTTTAATCGCAAGGGAAGGCAGGGTTGGATAGCTTACACGCAATGTTGTGTCTACAAAACGCGGGCCGAACCCAAGCTCTTTATGCAAAAGAAACGAATCGTTCAGATCCCGTTGGTTAAACATTTTGGCCATCCCCGCCACGAAAACAACAGGGAATTCCAGCCCTTTACTTTTATGAATCGACATGATCCTTACAACGTCTTCTTGTTCTCCGAGTGCACGCGCTGTGCCTAGATCCCCGCCGCTCTCTTTCATTCTTTCAATAAAACGAAGGAATCGGAATAACCCGCGCAAGGATGTGCTTTCATATTGTCTGGCACGATCGTACAACGCCCTTAAGTTGGCCTGCCTTTGCACGCCGCCCGGCAAACCGCCTGCGAAATCGTAGTAACCTGTTTGTCTGTAAATATGCCAGATTAAATCCGCCAAAGAGCCTTGTCTCGCCTCGGTCCGCCACGTTTCCAGCATCTCCAGGAAGTAGTTCAGCTTTTGCAGCAAAATCTCATTTTCTTCGGTCTTCTCGCTGCCAGCGGTTTGCAGCACAGAGTCGTAGAAAGGCACCGATTTATCTGCAATGCGAATCTGTGCCAAATCTTCGGCCGTTAACTGAACCACCGGTGACCGTAATACAGCAGCAAGCGGTACATCCTGATACGGGTTATCGATGACTTTCAAAAGGGATAACATGACTTCCACTTCTGTTGCGGAAAAATATCCCGTACTTAGCTCTGCGTAAGCAGGTATGCCCATCTTTTTGAGTTCTTCAATGAGGATAGGCGACCACATCTGCGTGGCGCGCAGCAGGATGACGATATCCCGGTACGTGACAGAGCGGTCACCGCCGGTTCTTTTATCAAATACTTGAAAAGCTTCCTTGCCGCCGGTGCCCATCAGCCCCTGAATTTGGCGAGCGATGGTTCGCGCTTCTAATTGCGCGGTTTCCAGCTCCTGCGCTTCCAAAACGGGATCAACAGCAGCACCTTCGGGTGAAGCTTCGGCATTTATCTCTTCACTATCTTCCGAATCAGCTGAATAAGATTCACTCGGGTCGGGTGCATCTGTTCCTCGATCAATGATCAGCATCTCGACGGAGCAATCCGAGGCAGATGGCGGATATCCCGCTCCATAGACGAGCTCAGCGCGCTCATCATACGCGACTTCGCCTACGGTTTCGTTCATCATTTGTTTAAAAATAAAATTGACTGCGTCCACGACTTCGATACGGCTGCGGAAGTTACGCGCCAAATCGATTCTCCCGCCTGCGGATGATACTTCTGATGGCTCATCTTTATTAGAGCGATAAGCTTTATATTTCTCAAGAAAGAGCCCCGGCTCTGCAAGCCGGAATCGGTAAATACTTTGCTTCACATCGCCAACCATAAATCGATTACCAGGGTTTGCGTTCGAAATCAATTCCACAATCGCTTCCTGCACACGATTCGTATCCTGATACTCGTCGAGCAGAACTTCAGCGAATTGCTTCCGATAAGCCTGCGCTGCCTCAGATGGAACCAATTCACCGGGGATGGAGCCAGGCGCACTTAGAATTTGTAAGCAGTAATGTTCCAAATCAGCAAAATCAATCAAGCCTTTCGCTTGTTTACCTGCCTGATAACGATGCCCGAAATCCGCAACCAAATCTACTAACGTATGCAAAAGCGGCGCCATGTCGGCAATTTCCTGATGGAATTGTTCCGGGGTTCGGCCGAACAGCTCCTCTTGCATTTTGTTAATTTGCTCTTTGACTTTATTGCGGAGCTCTTTGACTTCTTCCTGAAGCGCTTTGTCGTAGTCGTCGCCTTTGCAGGCTTTGAGTTTGCCAAACTCGACGGTTTGAAAACCCCGATACAGAACGGACCATGGGTAAGTGGTCGTCTCCAGCAGGTTATTTACGAGCAATAAATCCTCTCGCAAGTTGTCCAAATAAGGAGCTGGCCCGCCTGGCGAATCAGCGATCTCTATCGCCTGCCGCAATAAGTCGGCGGCTCCTTCCAACTCCAAAACCAGGTCGCGGATCAGACTTTGCTCCCAGATCCCGTAGTCTGCCGGCGCCGACGTAGCGGCAACATATGGCAGCGCCTCCTGTATAACGGCGGCTGCCTCATCCGGCACCTCCTGCGGCGCAGGCTCCGGAGCCCCAAACATTGAAGCCGTCGCTCTGAGCCAATGCTCCGGCCACGGATGACTGCGCGACACATCATACAGCTTCTGAATAAGCTGCATGATTGCGTCGTCGTTCCGCTCGCCGCTAAACGAATCCACCAGCCGCCAGAAGGCGCTGTTCTCTCCGCTTACGGAGTAATATTCCTCAAGCATCTCGCCTAGCAAATCTTGGCGCATCAGTTCCGCTTCCGTCTCATTCGCGATCCGGAAGCCGGGATCAAGACGAATGAGGCTGAAGTAACGCTGCACAACTTCCAAGCAGAAGGAGTGGAGCGTTGTAATTGAGGCGCGCCCCATCAGCGCGATCTGCTTACGCAAATGCTGCGAATGCGGCTGTTTCATCAGTTCTTTCTCCAGCGCTTCGCGTATGCGATGCTTCATTTCCGAGGCCGCCGCTTTAGTGAAGGTTGCGACCAGCAGCCGGTCTACATCGATGGGCTCCCATTCATCGGAAATTCGCCGGATAATTCGTTCCACAAGTACGGCGGTTTTTCCTGATCCGGCCGCAGCGGCAACGAGCATATTTTGACCCTTGAGGGTAATCGCGTCCCATTGATCGTCCGTCCACGTACTGCCGGGAGGCTTGGGCTGTTGTTGTTTATTCACTTCGTTGCACTCCTTTCCGTCTTCCTCACGGGCTAACATTTTGCTCCAATTCGGACCAGAGCTGGTCTTTCCCCCGCTGTCTCAGAACGTGGATTTCATTGCCTTCAAACAACGGATCAAACTGACAAATCGATTTATAAGAGCAGTGCAAGCAGGCTGTTTTTTTGCCTAGCCGGTAGGGAGCAATGTCGACATGACCATCGGTAATGCTCGTTCCTATTCCTTTTACTTGCTTGCGCACGTATTTCCTAAGCGTGTCCCACTGTTCATCCGTGGCGACGGAGGAGCTTGAATAGAAGCTTCCGTCCTTCTTCAAAGCAACTGGAATTAATTGCGAGTGCCCCGCGCTTTTTAACAGCTCACTATCCATCAATCCAGCAACTTCAGCGTCGGCCGTGATCAAACCTTTCATTTTAAAACGTTTCCGAAGTTCTTTCTCGACGGCCGCAGGGTCCAGCGCATTTTTTTGCTGCAGCATCGGGTTATGCACATGGAAATAAAGTACGCCCGCCGGCTTCGCCGCAATGCCCAGCCAACGCTCTGCGTGTGTAATAATGACATCCAAGTAGGTGAGCATTTGCAGCGATAGCCCATAATACACTTCAGATAACTGCAAAGAAGTTGAGCTTGATTTGTAATCAATGACTCGGAGCAATACGCCTTGCTCGCCATCCGCCCGGTCCACCCTGTCGATACGACCAATGATTTCCATAGTGCAGCCATTCTCTAAATCAAAGGTTAAAGGCGGCAGTTCTTTGCCCGGGCCGAAGTCGATTTCCAGACCTAACGGTTCAAACTGGCCCTGTTTCGCATGTTCACCTAAGACAACAGCCGCTCTGCCCACAACTTGCTTCAATTTTCTCGCGATATAGGCATATCTGCTGGAACTGAGCAAAATTTCCCCTTGCAGTCTCGGGGCAAGCTCGTCCACAACCTGTGCAGAACGCTCCATGCATTCTTCTGCTGACAGCGATCCCCAATCCAGTTGATCCTGCTGCAATCTTTGGACAAATTGGTTCAATGCGGCATGAAACAATTGCCCGATATCCGGGGCATCGAGACGGTAGACGCGTCTTTCCTGCAGCCTCAAACCGTGGGATACAAAGTGGGAAAACGGACATGCTACATATTTTTCCATACGTGAGACACTCGCCCGCAGATTTTGACCGTATAACAGCTTGCTCGTTTTGGAAGATATTTTGTTCTCTTTATTCGTGTAACGCAGGGCCTGAACGACGGATTGCAGCTTCATCTGCCACTCGGGCTTATCTGCATACCAGTTGTAGGTCTCCCACCACAAATCCGCCATGCGGCCGCCTAGCATCCAGTGCTTCATGCGCACAGCCAAATAGGAGATCGCCTGATTCGGATGCGCCATATAAGCTGCCTGCTCATTATCCGGAGATTCAGGAGCCGGTTCAGCGAGCAATAGCGGTGTCTCAGTCCCGGGAAATAGTTGACGCATTTGTTTGATCAGCTCGGATGGCAGCAGCGATTTGCCCTCTTCATCTGCCAGTGGATAGCTCATCCACAGTCGTTTACCAGGCACGGTTAACGACGTATATACGATAAATTGCTCATCCAACAGCTTGCGCCGGCTTCCATCCGCCAACGGAAGACCGGATTCCATCAGAACACTCCGTTCCGCTTCCGTCAGAACCCCTTTTTCCGGCATTTGGGCAGGGATTACGCCATCGTTCACACCTAATATGTAAGCATAACGAATACCGCTTGAGCGGGTCCGATCCATGCTGCCAATCAATAATTGATCCATCGAAGGCGGCACTAACCCTAGCTTCATGCTTTCCATGCCGGTCTCTACGAGGCTGTTAAAAATCTCAAGGGACAGCTCATCGTCCCCCATCGTCTCTACGAGCTGATCCAGCATCTCCATGACACTGTTCCACATTTGGCCATGCTCACGGGCTTTCTCCGGCTTGCCTTCCTGAATCGCTTGCTGACTCCAAGCTTCCAATTTTTCGGGAGCCTGTACCGAAATGAGAAGTTCATATAGAGCCTCAACTTGCGCTTTCACTGACCCGGCTTGCTGCAAACGTTTGGCAAAAGCAAGAAGCGGCCTAACCACCCACTCTTTGCTTCTATTCAAAGCGGCTAATTCAGCCGTTTGCTCTTGTACACCTTCATCGGCTTCTTCCAGATTGGCCCGGAACTTATAGCTCCATGGCTTACCATCCGTCCACCTGTAGCCTTGAATACCGAAAGCGAGCACATAGTTTTCCAGCTTATCCAACTCTGTTCGCTGATCAGCCGCCTCGCTCGGCAGAAGTAAATCCGTTTTGACGCAGCGGAATACGGCATCATAATGCCAATTGTGCTGGACAACCTCCAGCGCCGAACGAATAAATTCAACCAGCGGGTGATGCAAAACGGTCCTCTTTTGATCAAAAAAGTGCGGTATTTCGTAGTCGGTCAGTACCGCTTTTAATAAATCCTGATAGCCTTCCATATTTCGAACCATGACGGCGATTTCACGCCAACGCACGCCATGCTCACGAACCAACTGCAGCATATCCCTCACAGCGCCCTCTACTTCAGCACGGCGGTGGACAGCCTCTGCAATCACGAGCTGATCGCTAGTTTTCTCATGTGCTGCCGGTTTATAACGCTGTGCTCCACCGCCAATCCGACGGTCGAAGTTGCGTTCCAAATATCCCAGCAACGGACTATCGTCATAACGTGGCGAACGGTCCGGCGCAAGAAGATGAACCTCGGCTGCCGGCAATCCGAGCTGCCAAATAAGCTCCTGCAGCCGAACCATCGTCGTTGCCGTAGGGTGAAATAAATCCAACTCATCCGGCGCATCCCCGGCTTGCAGCTCCCGATCGAGGCACAACGTAATCGTCACCTGCTTGCAGGTCGAAAATAACGCGCCAAGCACGGCAAACTCCTGCGGTGTAAAACCATGAAAGCCATCAATCCAAACCGAAGCGGACCGCAAATAAGCGGAGTTCGGAATCTGCTCTGCCAGCAGGGTTAAATAATCTTCACCGTCCAAATACTGCCGGGACAGCTCGGATTCAAATTGGCGGTAAATCAGCTGAATGTCATGCATTTTATCTCGAAGCAAACCGCTCTCCCCAAGTACGGAAGCCCGTTTCTGCTCGTGCTCTTCGAGCTGCTTAGCCGTTACACAATACCTTTTCATCTCCGTAAAAAGTTGGTTCAAACGATCTACAAAACCCATTTGCTCAGCCGAGTGGCCAAATAAGCGGAGCTTTTCTTTCTGTTTATGTAAAATGCTTGTAAGCAGCAATTTCTTCCCCATATCATCAATCGGCAGTCTCGCTGTACCGCCTTCTTCTTGCATGACACGCCATGCCAATCGGTGAAAACTTAACACTTGGGCGCGAATCATCCCCCGAATGCCGGGATCGGACACAATGGCATGCTCTGCCTGAAAGGTTGCCTGCTCCGGCACTAATAGCACGAGCGGGTCACCCTCCGGCTCTACCGCCAACTGCTGTTTCATTTCTATTAAACAACGTTCACTTTTTCCGCTGCCGGCTCTGCCGATCACGAAACGAATAGACATACAGGGCCTCCTTCAAGCTGATCTCAAAAGATATCAATCTTATCTATTCTATCATACTTTTGGTAGAAAAGAGGCGTGGCAGATGATGGGCTTAAGCTGGCATAACAAAAAAAGCCTTCCGCCACTTACATGCATAGACATGATTGGGAGGATGGCTTTTCATATGAAAAGTTTTAGCCGGTTAGGGATTATTTCGCAGCGACGAAGGCAATTCGCCGATATAGACGGATTGCGGCCGAAAAATACGATTACAACTCGCTTGTTCCAATAAATGAGCCGTCCATCCTACCATTCTACTCAGCGTAAAGCTAGGTGTGAAGAGGGACGTCGGAAGCGCAATAGCCCGCATCACGGCTGCAGCATAAAATTCTACGTTCACGTACAATCTCCGGCCAGGCTTATATTCATTTAGCAGCTCGACAGCTACCTTTTCTACGTGGATGGCCAAATCGAACCAGGGATCCTCAGCAGCTAACTCGGTCATGAGCTGGCGAAGCGCTTCCGCTCTGGGATCGTTCGTTTTGTAAATGCGGTGACCAAAGCCCATGAGTTTTCGACCCGCCTTCAGCTCATCACGCAGCCACGTCTCCGCCTTCTCTTTGTCTCCAATCGCATCCAGCATATGAAGCACTTCCGAAGGCGCTCCTCCGTGCAAGGGCCCTTTCATTGCGCCTATGGAAGCGCAGAGCGCAGAAGCAAGATCGGATTGTGTGGATAACACAACACGTCCGGCAAAGGTGGAAGCGTTCATCCCATGCTCCATCGCTAAAATCAAATAGGCTGTTAGAACCTTCACATGAACCTGCTGGGGCACGGAACCTGTCAGCATGTACAAATAGTTGGCCACATGATCTAACTGCGGGTCAGGATCGATGGGCACTAACCCTTGCGATCTCCGATAGTGATAAGCAATGATTGTTGGCAGCATGAGGGTATTCGCAAGAATCCGCTCAAAATGCAGTGGCCATTCAGCCTCCTGATGGCTGATTGTACCTAAAACAGAGGTAGCTGTGCGAAGTACGCTCATCATTTCACTTTCCTTGGGCAGCAGATCCAGTACCGCCTTCAGTTCGGCAGGTATGCTGCGTTGTTCAGCCCATAGTTTTTTTGACGCGCCAAGCGCATCCGTGGAAGGAAGCTCACCATGCCACAATAAATAGGCGACTTCCTCAAAACTGTTGTACAAGGCAAGCTCCTTTGCCTCGTATCCGCGATAAACCAGAACGCCATTCTGACCATCGACCAAGGACAATTCTGTTTCTGCTGCTATAATGCCGTCCAAACCGGTTACGGATGCCATCTCGTCATTTTCCTTTCGCTGTGAAGTGTGAAATCGCTTTACTTCATCATATTCGGAAATGACATGTTCATCCAATTCGTATTTTCTTTCGTTATGATAAATGAAATATTTCACCATTATAATCATGATTACATTTATTTATACATTAAAAGTAGTGCCACTCTTTGCTGTTTTAGGATTTATTCACTGGATGAAATCCAACGAACACTGTGATTTAATAGCTCAATTATTGATCTCACTGGATAAAATCCAATGAAATCAGTTAATCGTGGTGTTGTAGCGCCAAATATTGCCGTTTCGTTGGAATTTGTCCAATGAAATGAGCAATTTAGAGTTACTTTTGGCGTTTTCATTGGATTTCATCCATTGAGGTTGCGCTGAACATAGTTCCACCCCAATTTTCACATGAAATTGGGTAGTTCTCTATGATCTCAATGATATGGAATCCCTAATTCCAAGAAAGAATCCTATTATGGGGTCACTAAAGGGAACTAGAGTCCGCTATTTTCAGAAAAAGGAGCCTGATGACAGCTAAGCGGAACTACAGGCCTCTATTCCACGAATTTCGACCGAAATGCCTGTCGCAGGGGTCAGATAAGACCCTGTAGTTCCACTCGTCGAGGAAATATGTACGATATCCCCGAAATAGAGGACGCCAGTTCCCTTATGATCTGCCCTAGCGGAATTCTCCGCTAGTCTTTCTATGTCTGGTGAGGTGGAAGGTTGCAGAATGTTGAGTAGAACGGTTGGGTCGTGGAAGGTAGGTAAAGTAGCTTGATTTATTGTGCAAGAGCCTCTCTCTGCAAAGGTTAGAGGGAATTTGCCGTCCTCCCAATGAAATTGGCCAAATAGTGAACAGTAGTTCCCTTAACTTAAGGGAAATGTGCTTTTTCAATGAAATAACGGACCCTAGTTCCCTGAAAGCCCTTCTAGCCAAAAAAAGCGAGACCACATTGGCCCCGCTCCTCTCAACTTATTTGCTTCGCACTTCAAAAATCGCGAATTTCAAGTAATGCCCCTCATCCACACCGAGAATGCGCGGATGGTCCATGCCCGCTCCGCGGAATTCAACTAAACGCAGGATCTTGCCTGCATCCGTCGCCGCCGCATGAATCGTCTCCAGGAAAAGCTCCGGATGCATGTGGTACGAGCAGCTCGCCGTCACAAGGTACCCGCCTTCATTCACAAGCTTCATCCCGTGCAGGTTAATATCTTTGTAGCCGCGGCATGCGCCTTCAACTGCGCTTTTCGTTTTGGCAAAAGCAGGCGGATCGAGAATGACTACATCCCAAGTCCTGCCGCCTTCAGCAACCGGCTTGGATGTATCAATCTTTTTCCCTTGTGCGCCGCTGCCGGCGTTGGCTCGCACTTTCCGTTCATCCAAACCTCTGACTTGGGTCCGTAAGTACTCAAAAGCATCTGCGACTACGAACTCGACACGGTCTTGGAAACCGTTCAAACCAACATTTGTTCTCGCGCTCTCAATGGCATGCTCGGAAATGTCCAGGCAGGTCACTTTTTTCGCGCCGAATTTACAAGCATTGAGAGTAAAGCTGCCGGTATGGGAGAAGCACTCCAGTACTGAGGCGCCGTCCCAGAAAGGGAATGTCACGACTTTGCCGTTCGCATTGACAGGCAATGTTTGCATGGCTCCCTCATGTTCGACTTCACGAAGTTCGATACCACTTCGATTGCCCCAACCTGTCATCAACGGAGCGATGGCTGCGCGATTTTCTCGTTGGTCGAAGAAATAACCGGTTTTCTGGCCTTCTTCGATGTCTACCCGGATGCGCAGACCATTTTCAAGAATGTCCACATGTTTGGGACACTCACCGTATAATAAGCCTTTGGTTTGCTCCAGACCTTCCAACTCACGGATCGAGACGTCACTGCGCTCATAGATGCCTGCCGGCTTAACAACCTGAACCAGTGCATCAACAATCTGCTCACGGCAGCGATCCATACCCAGCGTAAGAATCTGTACAACAAGCGTATCTTCGAACTTATCTACAATTAACCCCGGTAAAAAGTCCGCTTCACCATAGACCAACCGATAAGATTTTGCCTCTTTTACGAAGCGGCTGCGATGCTGCAAGCAACGTGTGAACCGTTCCACAAAAAAGTCTGTCGTCATGGCTTCGAGTGGCTTGTAAGATACAATTCGGACCGTAATTTGCGAAGCTTCATTGTAATAACCCGTCGCTAAATACTGGCCCAGATGTGTCTGCACCGGAACAAGCTGTCCCGGCACAACTTCTCCGTCTACGCGCTCAATTTCACTTTTGTACACCCATGGGTGACCTTGCTCTAAACGAGGTTTACGTTTCTTATGTAAAAATACTGCTGCCATATATCAATTAGCCGTCCTTTGTGTGATACCGTTCCGTCTCTCTTTGGTGCTTGTCATGCTTGTCTGTACGGTCACATATATTGAGTGATAATGAAAAGTTCATTTGCGAGGGAGAATGCTATGATGATGAATACCATAATCCTACCTGTGATTGCAGGGTTAGTTTTATTTCTCTTCGGCATGAAGCTCATGGAAACAGCGCTTCAATCGTGGGCCGGCCCCCGCCTCCAGCTGTGGCTGGAGCGGTTTACCCGGACGCCGGTGCGCGGCCTCGTCACCGGCACCGTGCTCACGGCGGCGCTGCAAAGCAGCACCGCCATAACGGTCATCGCCATCGGCCTTGTCGGCGCCGGCGTCTTGACCTTCCCGAGAACGCTCGGCGTCATTCTCGGCACCAACATCGGCACTTGCCTCACCACCGAGCTGATCGGACTCAGCCTCGGGGGGATCGGTGTGCCGATCCTGCTTGTCAGCGCCGCCATCTGGATGGCGAGCTGGCTGGCCGGTCCCTTGCCGCCATCAGCGGCGCGAGGGCAAGAACCAGCCGACTCTGCCGGCGGGCGCGAATGGCTGCGCAGCGTCCGCTACGGAGCGCTGGCGGTGGCGGGCTTCTCTCTCGTGCTGCTCGGCATCGAGATCATGCAAACGATCGGGCCTGCGCTGCAGTCCCGCGGGCTCTTCGCTTGGTTTGTCACCGAAGCCAAGCAAAGCTTGCTGTGGGGCATCATCGCCGGCGCCGCCGTTACGGCTCTGGTGCACAGCAGCGCAGCGGTTATCGCGATGGCCATGGGCCTAGCCGCGATTCAAGGCATCCCCGTCGAGCTGGGCATTGCCATCACAATCGGCGCCAATGTCGGCACCTGTGTGACGGCATTGATCGCCGGAATGAGCTCCTCACGCGCCGGGCGATACGTCGCCTGGTCGCATATCCTGCTCAACGTCGGAGGCGCGATCCTCTTTTACCCCTTCATCCATCAGCTTGTCAGCCTTTCGGCACTGATCGCGGATGACGCATCGTCGCAAATTGCTCGTTCGCAGACGATTTTCAATGTCGTCTGTTCGCTGATCGCCTTACCTTTTTGCTATCTTAATATGTGGAAGCGCCTTGAGTTCCGTTCACAATAGCTACACCTGAGCTAGTGCCTAAACGAGTTGCACCGGCTTCGATCATCGCAACCGCTGCTTGCAGATCTCTTACGCCGCCCGATGCTTTGACGCCAATCGTATCTGATACGTTTGCGCGCATAAGACGTACATCTTCTACTGTCGCACCGCCAGGACCAAATCCTGTGGATGTTTTGACAAAATGAGCGCCAGCTTCTTCCGAAAGCTTGCAAGCCATTATTTTTTGCTCATCGTTCAAAAAGCCGGTTTCCATAATCACTTTAACAATCGCTTTTCCTTTGACAGCATCCACGACTTGCTTAATATCCGAACGAACGGCATCATATTGACCTTCTAGAAGCAGACCAATCGGAAGCACGGTATCGATTTCAGCAGCACCGTTTTCTACTGCCTTCGCAGCTTCAAATGCTTTTACTTCGCTCAAGCTTGCTCCAAGCGGGAAACCCACAACCGCTGCAACTTTCACGCCGGTACCTTCTAGCGCCTTGCTAGCTACGCCAACAAACTGAGAGTTCACGCACACGCTGAAAAATTGGTGCTGAGCCGCCTCTTCACACAGTTTGTGAATAGATGCCGTACTCGCATCTGGCTTCAAAAGGGTATGATCGATATATTTGGCAATTTCTTTCGCATTTAAAGTCATTAGAAACACCTCATCCTATTTATTGTGCAGCCTTGCTGCTAATAGAGAAAACCTCTATCGCGGCCATCTCAGGAAGCGACCGCGCTTAGAGGTAAATGTTAACGTCTAAACATTTGACTTACAAATTTACAACAGCTGCTGTTTCCAACACTCGAACCAATTGGCCCTTGCTTTCATTCACGCCTGCTTCCGTCACTTTCACACGGCAAACTTGGCCGATCATGTCTTCCGAACCTTGGAAAACAAGCTGTACATAGTTATCCGAGTAGCCCATATACAAACCGCTGTCAGGTGCTCCTTTGTAAGCTCGTTCCGGAATTACTTCCAGTACTTGACCTACAAACTGCTGTGCATAAGCTAACTGCATTTTCTCAGAAAGATCGATCAGCTCATGAACGCGCGTATTTTTGACTTCCTCATCCACTTGATCTTCCATCCGCGCCGCTGGTGTACCTGTCCGCTTGGAATAAGGGAAGACGTGCATCTCAGAGAATTTCATGCGTTCCATGAATTCTACGCCATTGCGGAACATTTCCTCAGTCTCACCTGGGAAGCCCACAATTACGTCCGTCGTAATAGCTACATCCGGCATAATCTCATGCAGACGCTCAATTTTGCTGGCGAATTCAGCTGTCGTATATTTTCTGCGCATGCGCGCTAGTACACGATCATCACCGGCCTGCAAAGGAATATGCAGATGACGGCACATTTTGTCCGAGGATTTCAATACTTCAATGACTTCATCCGTAATTTGACTAGCTTCGATTGAAGAAATCCGAATACGTTTCAAACCTTCGACTTTGTCCAAATCCCAAAGCAATTTAGCCAAGCTGTAATCCTCAATATCTTCGCCATATCCGCCGGTATGAATACCCGTCAGGACAATTTCCTGATAGCCGGCAGCCACTAATTGCTCCGCTTGGGCAATAACGCTTTGCGGCTCACGACTGCGCATTAGCCCGCGGGACCATGGAATGATACAAAACGTACAGAAGTTGTTGCAGCCCTCTTGAATTTTCAGAAAAGCTCTCGTCCGATCGGCAAAATCAGGCACATCCAGTTCTTCAAACTGACGTGTTTTCATGATGTTGCGAACCGCATTAATCGGTTGGCGATCCGTTTCAAATTGTTTCACAATCGGAATAATTTTGTCACGGTCCTGTGTCCCGATTACCATATCGACACCTGGGATCGCCATGATCTCCGCCGGAGAAGTTTGCGCATAACAGCCTGTTACGGCAACAATCGCCTCTGGATTGCGACGAATCGCACGGCGAATCATTTGACGGCTCTTTTTATCCCCCGTATTCGTTACCGTACAAGTATTGATCACGTAAACGTCTGCCGTTTGCTCGAAATCGACCTGTTCGTATCCCTCATTTTTGAAAAGCTGCCATATGGCCTCTGTATCATAGAAATTAACTTTACATCCTAATGTATGAAACGCTACCGTTGCCATAACGCTTATCCTCCCATCTCTCCGGTTTCATAGAAAAGACACGTAAGACCTACCATCGCAGCAGTCTCCGTGCGTAAAATACGAGCCCCTAGCGATACAGAACGGAACCCGGCCTCTTCGGCCTGCTTGATTTCTTGTTCCGTAAATCCGCCTTCCGGCCCCACTGCAATAACGACTTTGCTTCCTTGTCCCAATTTACCCGCGGCGAGCGCTTCCTGGATGGCTGGCTTCAATTGCTGACCATCTTCTTTTTCATAGCAGATCCATGCTGCATCCGCTTCTTTGGCCTGCTGAAGCAGCTGCTTCCACGAATAAACGGCTTCTACCTGCGGCACACGATTGCGATGTGCTTGCTCAGCGGCTTCTTTGGCAATCTTCTGCCAACGTTCCGTCCGCTTCGCTTCCTTCTTAGCGTCGTATTGCACAATCGTACGCTCTGATAAAAAAGGAAGAAACCGGGCTGCCCCGATCTCGGTCCCTTTTTGAATAATCGTTTCCATCTTATCACCTTTGGGCAGGCTCTGAGCAATCCAGACCTGAACCGCTGACTCAGCGTTCATCGGCAGTTCCTCCACGATTTCCGCGGTGACTAGCCCCTTATCTAACTGAGAAATCCGCACGAGCACTTCGCGATCCAATCCATTGCTGCAAATCACCTTGTCGCCGATGTCTGCTCGCATCACGCGCATCAGATGATGTGCGTCGTCTCCCTCAATGGTGACAGTCTGATTGTCAAGGTGAAACTGCTCGGGCGGGAGAAAATAACGCTGCATAGTCCAAGCCTCTCTATCTTCGTTCATTTCCATGTCAATTGGATTCCTAGGTCAATCTTCCACTCACCATCATACCTTTTTTGAATCAGAAAAGCTACAAAAGGATGAAACTGGCAGCTACAAACCAAGAATGAACGCGATTGGCCTGGAAAATAGATCTATGATATTTTTCCCTAACCCTAAATAAGGATCTAATGTCACCTGACGCAGCGGTCGAACGAATACAACAAGCAGGAAAATGACCGATGCCCACTGCTCGAACTTTTGCAAAGACTCCGAGTATCGCAAATCCACGAGATCTTGAATGATACGGTATCCATCGAGCGGCGGAATTGGAATAAGGTTAAACAAGAACAAAGTCAAATTCGTGTTCACCATTAATTTTAAAAAGATTAGAATTGCACTGGCGCTTCCCGTTGACATGCCTTCGAGCCAGCCGTATTTCTGGAAGAGCGCAAATACAAATAAACTGATAAATGCAAGAATCAAGTTGCTTATCGGCCCTGCCGCGGTAACGATAATCCCCATTAAACGGGGGCTTTTGAAATTCCCGCGGTTGACAGGGACCGGTTTCGCCCAACCGAACCCGGCAATGAGCAGCATAATGGTCCCGAAAAGATCCAAATGCACCATCGGGTTCAAGGAAACCCTGCCGAATTGATAAGCCGTAGAATCTCCTAATTTATAAGCGCTATACGCGTGTGCGAATTCATGAATGGTAAATGAAAGCACGAGGACCAGAATAACGAAAGGCAGCGTACTCCAGTCATAAAACAATAATCCTCCCATGGATGAACACCTACAGCTTTCTAGCTACGATTACAACCCAATTCGAATCATAGTTTTTCTCTACAATTGTAAAGTTGGCAGCAACCAGCGCTTTTTCGACGAGCTCTTCCTTAGCGGTAATAATACCGGACGTTATGTAATAGCCACCTTGCTGCAGAACTTCATAAACATCATCAACGAAAGTAACAATAACCTCTGCCAAAATGTTAGCGACAACCAGCTGCACAGGAATCGTGACGCCAAGCTTGTCAGCGCCTTCTGTTTCGCTTTCTTTCAAAACACCAAGCAAATCACTCAATTTCACTGTAATGTTAGACTCGAGCCCATTCTGTTTCGTATTATCCTCAGCACTAGTCACAGCAACAGGATCTAAATCCACTGCTAAAACATGCTTAGCCCCGAGCTTGGCAGCTGCAACGGACAAAATTCCGGAACCCGTTCCAACATCAATGACATCATCCCCTGGCTTAAGCACCTTCTCCAGCGTTTTCAAGCAAAGTGACGTTGTCGCGTGTGTGCCTGTTCCGAACGCCATGCCAGGATCAAGCTCCAGAATCAGTTCACCAGGTGAAGCCGTGTACTCTTCCCATGTCGGTTTAATCGTTAGACGGTCCGTGATGCGAATCGGTTTGAAATACTGTTTCCAAGCGTGCGCCCAATCCTCGTCATCCACTTCTCTAACTTCATAAGTTGGATTGCCCGTATCAATGTCGTATTCGCTTAGTTGTTCGACCGAAGCCTTTAAATTCGCCATAACCGGCTCCATGTCCGTCCCATGGTAGAAATAGCCTTTGATCACAGCTCTTCCTTCCGGAATATCGTTAAAAGGCGTTTCATACAGCTGGCCAAATGACGTATCCCGCTCTTTGTTTAGTGTCCCTGATTCTTCAATAGAGACGCCCCCAGCGCCTAATTCATGAACAAAGTTCGTAATCATTTCTATTGCTTCTTCTGTCGTATGTACGGTTAATTCCTGCCAAAGCATCGGTCGTGCTCCTCCTATCGGTTATCACCTTCGCGAAAATAAGCCCATCAGGGCTATTTTCACAAGGATCATTGTACTACACTTCGCTTCTTGGGTAAAATAACCTGAATGTAAGCGCTATATTTTTTTATTTTCTTAATAATCTCCTAATACATTTGTGGTACATTTAATAACAGGTGAACAACAGTTATCAATGGTCATTACCTCACTTATACTATCCTAGAATGGAGTCTTCGCATGGTAAGAACTTTCCTCATTTTTCTTATTATTGTTGGGCTGGAACTCACAGCACCTTTTGCCAGTGCCACCCTGCTGGCTGATAACTACAGCCAAGTGACCGCTCACCGCGGCAGCTCCAAGAAAGCGCCCGAGAATACGCTGAGCGCGTTCCGTCAAGCCATTGCAGATAAAGCTGGATTCGCCGAACTAGACGTGCAAGAAACGTCGGACGGAGTCGTTATGCTCATGCATGATGACAGTGCTCAACGCACGACGGGCATCAACAAAAACATGTGGGAAGTCACCTCATCTGAGCTCAAATCTGCCAGTGCCGGCAATTGGTTCAGCCCAAAGTTTAAAAGTGACCGCGTCCCTACCCTCGATGAAGTGATCGAGCTGGCCAAGGACCGGATCAAGCTAAATATAGAGTTGAAAAATAATGGGCATGGTGTACAACTCGCTCAGAAGACGGTTGATATCATTGGTGCTCATGAGTTTGAAAAGCAATGCACCGTCACATCCTTTGATACCGGTTTACTTCACACCGTAAAAAAAATGAATCCTCGCATTAAAACGGGGCTTATTATAAGCCAGAAATCAGAAACTTCCTCACTTTGGGAAAGTCAAGATTACGACGTCGTCTCTGCGGCCTACCCGCTAGTCAACGATGAATTCATGAGAGAAGCCGCATCGCACAACAAAGAAGTTTACGCTTGGACGGTCAACGACAAACCGATGATGAAGCGTATGCTTGCACTCGGAGTCACAAGCATTATTACGGACGCTCCCGATCAGCTCATTCGTTTGATGAACGTCCATAATTAACTTAACTTTTTGCAAAAATATAAAAGCATCGATTACTCGCGTATTACACGGGTAACGATGCTTTTGTTCGTTTATATGGAACCGCCGGCGTTCTCAATAACACGGCATGCTTGATCGTACACAGAGTCGTCAATGACTGCAGCCAGGATGATATCCAGGCCAACTGACTTCATATCCCCGTCTACGCTAAACATACCATCCGCCATTGCAGATTCAAAGCCGCGTCCAATCTCATTATTGAACCGGTCCACCTGAACTTCGGCAGCTCTTAGCGCTTTAAGCTTGGCTGCCGCACCTTCGGCTTGCTCAGGAGAATGGAAATAAGCAAGGATTGCTTTTTCCGCCATGTTAATTCTCTTCCTGTCTATGATCCGCAGCTTTCGCCCGTTCGGCCGCCTCGAAATCGTCCCGATCGGCAACCTCAGCCGAAAATTCTACATCCTCGTTTTTGGCAACTGGTAAATGACTTTGCTTTTCTTGGTTTTGCTTCGCACTCATCGTTGAACCTCCTAAAAGCTATCATAGTAAAATCCAGTTTTTAGTTTGCCAAAACGAGTCTTTATTATACGAAACAGCCTATTCCTTTATTTTCTCGAAAGAAGCATCATAGAGCCGAAACATCGTCTTATAGCCCGATTCATCCAGTTTCACACCTACATCCAGCTTGCCTGTGATGAGCAGCGGCCCCGAAGTGTATCGAAGTTTGACATCATCCGGCACAAATACGATCATAATTTTATTCCAATAGGTTTCATCCCCATTATCAAAAGGACATTCTGCTCCCGGTTTTGGTATGAGCAGGAACCAATGTTTTTCAAAGGAGAGTACTTCACCCATGAAACCTTTGATTTGTACGGTTTTACCACTCGTATCCCAGAAGCGATCCGAAGGGGTATCCTGCTTCTCATTATCAAAAAACTGATCCCAGTTTATTTCGTTGGAAGCTGCTGACGGTGATGACTTTACGGTTTTGCTTGGTTCCGTGGCCGCAGGCTTCGGTTGCGGGCTGGAGGAAGGCGCAGCATCCGTTTTGACATTCGTTGCATCAACTTGTGGAGGTGCGCTTTGCACAGCTTTAGGTGGCTCCGATACTTTCGGAGTTGGAAGCGGTGTAGGCTGTGTTTCTTTAACGGTTGTTGTCGCTACAGGTTCTGCAGTAGGCTTTGGAGATTCGGAGGGAACTGCTTTGTCCAGTGTAATAGAAGAGACCGGCTGTGCACTTGCAGTTGGAAGTGGAGAAGGCACAGAGCTTTCGATCGTGGTCTGATCTATACTGCCGAACGTTTGACCTGCGGTATCCATTTTCTTTTGACCGCATCCTGAAACGAGTATGACGACAGCCAAAACAGACGTGAACAGCATTTTTCTCATTTTCATCACCTCAGACTTCATGACTTGAATAATTGCAATGGATCTACACGATAGGCCTGCAATGCCGGGCCTGCTGAAGCAAGAATACCAATTCCTAATGTTCCTGCAATTAACAACCATTCTCCCTGCATGAACTGAAAAGATTGCAGCTGCAAACCTGTATATTCGAATACAGCTTCGCGGCTTAAATAACCGCCGAGATGGCCTGCCAGTATGCCCAAAACAAGGCCGATCACTGTCAGCAATAATCCTTCTCCAATCAGCGAGGACCAAATGAATCCTTTGGATTTTCCAATTAAACGCAGTAGAGCGACGTCTTTCTTCCGTTCATTCACGGCTGCGACAAGCGAAAGAAGGATGGTGCCTGCGGCAAGCAAAATGCAGATGATCGTTACAACCGTTAGCGCCCCGGTTCCTTTATCGATGACGTTCACAACATCAGCAACTGCTTTGCTTGTATAAATCGCTTGAACATTGTTCATTTGACCGTATTTCGTTTTGATCGATTGTGCACCTAGCAGCGTCTTCGGCTTGATCAGAATGGAGGTAACTTCCCGATGTTCAGCATCCTGCCCTTCATGCACAGCCCAAGCGTAATCCAATGTCGTAAAAACAGCTCGATCATCGGAAGTGAATAATGGCGGTAAGATACCAACTACGGTATATGTAAAATTATGATGATGCTCTTCTTCAGCGGAATCACCTTCGTGATCTTCGCCTTCCGCTTCTTCCAGCCCTTTGATCAAGCCATGCGCGCCTTGGAATTTATCTCCGATATGAAGCCCTAGCGAGCTCGCAATGTGAGATCCAACTATGGTCTCGCCAAGCTTCCCATACATTTTCCCTTCCGCCATCTGCTTCTCTGTTCCATAGCGGGAAGCAAAATAGCCGGGTTCAATCCCTACGATAGGAAATCCGTTATAGTTATCTCCCGTCGTCATCGCATAGGCGCGATCAACGGACTCATCCTTTTGAAGCTCGCTAAGCAGTGTAAACGGTACATTTCCTGTAGGAGCGCCTACATGATAATAAGTGTTCAAAGCAAGCTGCGTCGCGCTGCCTTTGGCACCGATCGTTACCTCGAAGGGACCGTAGCCCTTCTCAGCCCCCTGCTCAAGCCCTTCGCTGCAAAGCAGTAAAAACACAACCAAAGCTGCCGTAATCGTTACAGATAAAATGGTTAGCAGTGAGAGTGTTTTTCGGTGAAGCATATTTCTCCAGACTAAAGCCACTAATCTCATACGGCATTTCTCCTCGATAGCTCATTAATTTCACCTATATGAACACGTGTCGGGTACATTTCCGCCAAATGCAAATCGTGAGTAACGGTAACGAGCGTGAGTTTCTCCATCTCACAAATGTTCAGCAATAGCGACATGACCTCGCCAGCTGTTTCCCAGTCTAAACTGCCTGTAGGCTCATCGGCCAGCACAAGCTGCGGCTTAGTCAGGATGGCACGAATAATGGCCGCTCTCTGCTGCTGCCCTCTCGATAGCTCATTAGGCATATGATGCTGGCGATCCTTCAAGCCGACTCTCTCAAACCAGTCGTCAAGCTGGTCTTTCGTCTGTTTCTTCGACCAGGTATCTGGGACAATGAGCTCGACGTTTTGCCTGGCGGTCAATGACGAAATTAAATGAAAATCTTGAAAAATATAACCGACATGCTCCGCACGGAAACGGTCTCTTTTACTTTGTGAAAACGTATGCAGCGGTAAGCCGTTCACACGTATTTCCCCTTCGTCCGGAACCATAACACCGCTGAGCAAGTGCAGCAGCGTGCTTTTACCGCTTCCGCTCGGGCCGAGCAAAGCAATGCGTTCCCCTTGCGCAATGCTCCACGAAGGAACACTTAGGATCTGCAGCTTTTGCCCATGCATCGTGAAAGACTTTGAAATATTGTTCAACTCAATCATAGCTGTCCTCCAAATTCATAGGTCCAAGATAGGAAAAGAGGACAAGGGAAGCGTGATCCCCTGTCCTTTCTTTGCCTTTGCTTTTAGTTTTTCACGATGCGCTCGTTGAAGGAATCCCATGTCATCGTTTTGCCAGTCAGCTTATTGAATGCTTCTAGCGGCAGGTATAGCTTGCCATTGTCCACATTGCCAACAAGTGTGCTTTCACTGCCATTTTCCGTAATAGCGCCAGTTTCAACTAGTACGGACAACTTTTGGTTGTCTTTGGAAAGTGTTACGGATTTCGTTGCTTCATCCCAAACCACTTGGATGTCTAATGCTTCAGCAAGCGATTTCGCCGTAAACAATGTTTTGTTATCGCGAGTTACTTTGAACAATGGGTACAAGTACTTATCTTGCAGTTCTTTTGTTGCTGCAGCCAGATCAGCGCCAATTACTTTTGCACCGCTTTTTGCAATGTCCGTATTATCGATGTCGCCTTTAACCAAAGAAGCGATCGGTCCGTACGCCCATACCCCAACGTCTACGGCAGTATGTCCATGTCCCGTCCAGCCAACAGCTAAGCGTTTGGATACAACAGCGTTGTAACCTCCAGCGCGTCCATAAGAAGAGCCGTCACCTTTCAAAATCAATGCAACTTCCTCGTCAGACAAATCGGTGAAACCAATGTTGTCAGCAACGATTTTACGAACATCATCAGCTGTTTGAGCTGCTTTCAAGATCGCATCCAAATACTCGTAGGAGTGCTTCTCCTTATTAAACAAATCTACATTCAATTCGTACACATTGTTAATCCCCAAGGACAAACCGCCTGTTTCATGGTCAGCCGAGACAACAACGGAAGTATTCCCATCTTTTTTCGCGAAATCAACCAATGTTTTGAATGTTGCATCCAGCTCCAGCATTTCTTGAACGTTGGCTGGCAGATCGTTCGCGTGACCCGCGTGATCGATACGTCCTTGTTCAACCAATAGTACGAAACCATCTTTATTTTGGGATAAAATATCAAGTGCTTTTTGCGTCATTTGCGGCAAGCTAGGTGTGCTCGCATCACGATCCAGTACATATGGAATTTCGTTCATTGCGAAAAGTCCAAGCGCATGGTCAGCTGTAGCTGGAATTGCATCTAAACCAGCTTTATCAAACGCTGTTTTGAAGCCTTTTGCTTCATAGTCAGGAATAATATTTTTGTCAGTACGTTTTCCTTTATCGTCTTTTGTTACAAAGTTCGTTTTACCGCCACCGAAGATAACATTCACTCCGCTAGCTAAGTATTGAGAAGCAATTGCGTTTTGGTTACCGCGTTGACGAACGTGGGATGCCCATACCGCAGGCGTTGCTCCAGTAATATTATCTGTGGATACAAGTCCAGTAGCTTTGCCTTGTTTCATTGCTGCTTCGATAATCGATCCATATGGTTTGGCTACATCGCCGTTAGACACGCTGATTGCATTATTGTATGTTTTGTTACCTGTCGAGAAGGCCGTAGCAGCTGCAGCGGAGTCAGTTACAGCACCGGATTCCGACGTGTATGGACCTGCTTGCGAGTATGTAGTTGCTTTACCAACATAGTATCCGCCATCAAGCTCTAAGCGGTCTTTATTTAAAAACTTTTTGGAGTAGTATCTTGCTGCCGTCACTTCAGCCGGACCCATGCCGTCACCGATCAGTACGATCAGGTTTTTGGATTGCGGTTGCTCCGCTGGAACGGTAGTCGGAGTTGTTTCAGCAGCTGATGCTACGCCTGCTACGTTTAAGGCCAGTAAGGAAATTGCTAGACCGGAACCCATGATTTGTTTCAAGCTTTTTTTCAAGGTGTATTCCCTCCAAATATAAAGTATCTCACGTCATCTAGCATAACTTTCATAGATTAAGAGGAAGTTATCGTTACGTATTCGCTATGTAAAAGATTCCATATACTGTTAGCTGAATGTAAACAAACCTGTGAACGTGCACCCTGCAGCCAAACAAAAAACACTCCACTTGGCCTTTTCAACAGATCAAAATCTGTGAAAACGTCAAGGGAGTGTTCTGGTTCTTATAGAAAAATATGAATTTAGTCGCCCAAAAAGGCTCTTTTCATACGTTCGAAAATCGATTGGTTCTGCTCATGTGTATGTTCACCGGTTTGTTTACCGAATTGGCGCAGCAAATCCTTCTGATCTTCGCTCAAGTTCGTAGGCGTTACCACAATCACTTTCACGTGTTGGTCACCTTGACCAAAGCCACGTAAGTGCGGAACCCCTTTTCCTTTTAAGCGGAAATACGTATCGGTTTGCGTGCCAGCCGGAATTTTGAGCTTCACTTTCTCTGTCAGTGTCGGGATTTCAATCTCATCCCCAAGTGCTGCTTGCATAAAGGTAAGTGGCACTTCGCAATAGACATCATTGCCTTCACGCTCAAAGAATTCATGGGACTTCACGCGAATGACTACGTAAAGATCACCGGATGGGCCTCCACGAGTTCCGCCTTCTCCTTCGCCTGATACGCGAAGTTGTGCGCCGTCGTCCACACCAGCTGGAATCTTGATGTGAATGGTGCGTTGTTTTTTCACTTTTCCTGCGCCATGGCATGTTCCGCATTTTTCTTTGATGATTTTACCGGAGCCATTACATTGCGTACATACGCGGCGATTCACAATGCGCCCGAACGCCGTATTTTGTACAACTTCTTGCTGACCGCTGCCGTGACAGCCGCCGCAAGTTTCCGGCTTCGTTCCTGGCTTTGCGCCAGAGCCGTTACACGTATCGCAATTTTCAGTTCGCGGAATATGAATATCGGTTTCTTTACCGAAAATCGCTTCCTTAAACTCAATTGTCATTGTATATTGCAAATCGTTTCCGCGCTGCGGCGCATTCGGGTTACGACGGTTACCACCGCCACCGCCAAAGAACATATCAAAAATATCGCCAAAGCCGCCACTGAAGTCTTGGCCGCCCATCCCTTGGTTCGGATCAACGTGACCAAACTGGTCATATTGGGCTTTCTTCTGACTATCGCTAAGCACATCATAAGCGTCTTTTGCTTCTTTGAATTTATCTTCCGCATCCGCAGCTTTATTCACGTCAGGGTGATACTGACGCGCCATTTTACGGTAAGCCTTTTTGATGTCTTCTTGCGAAGCATCCTTGCCGACCCCAAGCACCTCGTAATAATCACGTTTACTCATTGTTCCACTCCCATGTTCAAGACTGCAAACGGAAAGTCAAAGCCACGGGGAACCCCCTTGGCTTTGACTCATTCGTTTCTACACATCCAGCATTACTATAGGATATGTTTATTTTTTTGGTTCGTCAACCACTTCGTAGTCCGCGTCAACAACATTTTCTCTGCCTTTAGGAGCTTCGCCTGCGCCTCCGCCTGCTGCACCGTCATCAGGTCCTTGCGCTGCGGAAGCTTGCTCATACAGCTTCACAGAAAGTTGTTGGATCACTTCTGTAAGCTCTGCCGTTGCCGCTTTGATCGTTTCAAGATCGTTGCCAGTTAGAGCAGCAGTTACTTTCTCTTTGGCAGCATTTGCTTTATCGATCTCGCCTTGGTCTACTTTGTCGCCAAGATCTTTGATCGTTTTATCAACGGAGTAAACAAGTTGATCGGCTTCGTTGCGAGCTTCTACAAGCTCTTTACGAGCGCGGTCTTCTTCAGCGTGAGCTTCCGCGTCTTTCACCATTTGTTCAACTTCCGCATCGCTTAAGCCGCTGGAAGAAGTGATTGTGATTTTTTGGCTTTTGCCAGTTCCTTTATCCAAAGCGGACACGTTCACGATACCATTGGCATCGATATCGAAGCTAACTTCGATTTGCGGAACGCCGCGAGGAGCCGGAGGAATATCACCAAGCATGAAACGGCCCAGTGTTTTGTTGCCGCTAGCCATGGAGCGCTCACCTTGAAGCACGTGAATCTCTACGCTAGTTTGGTTATCTGCATAAGTGGAGTACACTTGTGATTTCGTTGTTGGGATCGTCGTATTGCGATCGATCATTTTCGTGAACACGCCGCCTGCAGTTTCGATACCAAGGGAAAGTGGTGTTACGTCAAGAAGAACTACGTCTTTTACTTCACCAGTTAATACACCAGCTTGAACTGCTGCACCTAGAGCAACAACTTCATCCGGGTTAACGCCTTTGTGAGGCTCTTTACCTGTCAATTTTTTGATCGCTTCAACTACCGCAGGAATACGAGTGGATCCGCCGACAAGAACAACTTTGTCGATTTGGCTAGTGGAAAGCCCGGAATCCTGCAAAGCTTGACGAGTTGGTCCAAGCGTTCTTTCTACCAAGTGAGCGGAAAGTTCTTCGAACTTCGCACGAGTAAGGTTTAACTCCAAGTGCTGCGGTACGCCGTCAGCAACTGTAATGAACGGTAGGGAAACCGTTGTTGTCAGTACGCCGGAAAGCTCTTTTTTCGCTTTTTCAGCAGCATCTTTCAGACGTTGAACCGCTGCTTTATCTTTGCTAAGGTCAATACCTTGCTCTTTTTTGAATTCGGATACGAGGTAATCGATAACGACTTGGTCAAAGTCATCCCCACCAAGTTTGTTATCTCCGCTAGTCGCTTTAACTTCGAAGAAGCCATCGCCCAGTTCAAGGATGGAAACGTCAAACGTACCGCCACCAAGGTCATAAACCAGAATCGTTTGGTCTTCTGTTTTCTCCAAACCGTAAGCAAGTGCTGCAGCTGTCGGCTCATTGACGATACGAAGTACTTCAAGACCGGCAATTTTACCAGCATCTTTCGTTGCTTGGCGTTGGCTGTCGTTGAAATAAGCTGGAACTGTGATAACCGCTTGTGTTACCGTTTGGCCCAGGTAAGCTTCCGCGTCGGATTTCAGCTTTTGCAAGATGATCGCAGAGATCTCTTGTGGTGTGTAATCTTTGCCATCAATGTTTTCTTTGTGATTTGTACCCATGTAACGTTTGATGGAAATAACCGTTTTGTCCGGGTTTGTGATCGCTTGACGTTTTGCTGTTTCACCAACTACACGCTCGCCATCTTTCTTGAAACCTACAACGGACGGCGTCGTACGGTTACCTTCCGGGTTAGGAATTACGACGGCTTCTCCGCCTTCCATAACAGCTACGCAAGAGTTTGTAGTACCTAAGTCAATACCAATTACTTTACTCATGTTAAAGCTTCCTCCTTTTGCTCCTAGGGAACATTTGAATAGATTGAGATATTTTTAATTTCTAAAATGATAAGATCTAAACGCTAACTTTCACCATCGCTGGTCGGATAACTTTGTCTTTAAGAATGTAGCCTTTTTGCAGCTCCTCAACGACAATGCCTTCCTCGTACTCGTCAGACTCCACTTGCATGACAGCTTGGTGGAATTCCGGGTTGAACGGCTGACCAACAGCTTCGATCGGCTTCAATCCTTCAGCCGTCAGCAGTTGATCCATTCCGCGGTACGTCATTTCCAAACCTTTTGCCAATGCGTCGAAATCTTTTGTCTCTTTGCTTGACGCTAACGCGCGATCGAAGTTGTCTACAATCGGCAAAAGCTGCTCAATCAATTTAAGTGAAGCATATTTAGCAAAGTCTTCCTTCTCCGCTCTAGCACGGCGGCGGAAGTTGTCGAAGTCCGCTTGAACGCGCAATAAACGCTGGTAGTTTTCTTCGGCTTGCACACGCACCTTCTCTAGTTCACTCGCTTCTGCAGAAGCTTCAGCTTGAGTATCTTGAGCTGCTGCATCTTCCTGGTTTTCAGCGGTTTGCTCATTGTCGGTTGCGTATGTAGTGTTCACGTCTTGCTCTTCTGTTTTGTTATCAGTACTCAATTGTCCTTCACCTCCTCAACATAATACAACAAAATTTCGTTATCGTCAGTTTGCCCAGCTTTACTCTTCTTCAAAAGGCTGCTTCATCTTAATCACGGTATGAATACGCAGTACAGCGGCAGCAACCTCTCCTGCAGCCTGCAACGCGTGAATTTTCACATCTGCGGGGTCTACAATGCCGGCTTCGACGAAATCCGTAACCTGACCGGTGTCGCAATCAATTCCGAGGCTGTCGGTTTCCAGCGCGATCTGCGCCGCTTTCAGCTCTTCAACCTTCTCAAGCGGATTATAACCCGCGTTGACAACGATCTGAGCCAGCGGCTTGCGCAGTGCTCCCGCGACAGCGGCCACACCGAAGCCCTCCATGCCCTTCATCGTCTCGCGGACACGTTCCAGATCATGCGCCACCGCCATCTCCGCCGCGCCGCCTCCGGGCAAGTACCCGCCGCGTACGGCGGCTTGCACGGCCGACGCGGCATCCTTGGCGATGCGCGAGCGCTCATGCGCCGCTTCGCGCGTCGCCGCGCCGACGATCACGGTCACGTGCTGCTCACCGTGACCCGCCGCTACGCGTACGCGCCCCAGGCGCTCGTCGTACGCGGCATAACCCGCGCGGCCTAGCGCCGCGTCAAGCTCCGGCGCGCTCTTACGCAGCGCCGTGCGACGCACCGGCCGAGCGCCGGTGTGCTCGCTGAGGTGCTGCAAGTCCCTGCGGGACAAGCGCTGCAGCACGATGATGCCATGGTCGGAGCAGAACTGCTCCGCCTCGGGGTCAACCCCGCGGTCGGAGGCGATGAGTCCGACCCCAAGTTCCAGCAGCGACGCAAGGTTGCTGCGGAAAAGCTCTCTCAGCTGCATGTACCGCTGGAAGCCTGCCTCGGTGACCAGCGATTCCTCGCTGACCGCCTCAGGCTCCAAGGCATCATGCAGAACAAGAATGCGGGCATCTCGCCGCTCTTGGTCGAGATGCAGGTTCATCGGCTTCTGGTTCAGCAGAATGCCGGTCCAGACCTCGCTGCTCGCCTCTTCATGGGCGATCACACTGTCTGCGAAGCGATAGCCGTCTTCGCGAAGCTTCGCCTCGCCGACCGCTTCGGCGGCTTGAACGATGAGCCTCGCGATATCCGTCTGCTCTCGGCCTGCCGTGATCGCGATGCGCTTCAGCGCCTCATCGTTTAGCCCCGTGATCGCGCGGCTTCGGCGCTCCAGGCTTTCTACCGCCAGCTCGATGCCTTGCAGCATCCCGCTGACGACCTTGGCAACCGGTACGCCGCGCGTTACTTGCGCAACACCTTCTTGCACCAGCGCCCCGGCAAGAACCGTCGCTGTCGTTGTGCCGTCGCCAATTTGTCGCTGCTGGCTCCGCGCGACTTGAATCATCAATCTGGCTGCGGGATGGGAGACGTCCATTTTCTCTAAAATGGTAACTCCATCATTGGTGATGATGACATCACCCTGTCCGCCAACCAGCATAGTGTCCAGCCCCTTAGGCCCCAGTGTGCCCTCAACCGCGGAACAAATAGCCCTAACGGCGGCTGAATTATTAACTAATGTAGAGTAGCGTTCTTCGCCCTCGCTGTGTCCTGTCTTGATACCGCTCATTTGCCGTACCAACGTCCCAGCACGTCTTCCATTTGCTTCGATAAATGATTCATTAAACTAATGACCCTGCCGTACTCCATTCGCGTTGGCCCCAAGATGCCTATAGTACCCAGAGGCTGACCGCCAATCGAATAGGAGGCCGTAATCAAACTGCAATTATTTATAGCTTCAATACTATTTTCAGCACCGATTTTGATCTCCATGCCTTCATTTGTCGGAGTAAACAATTTGATAAGTGTAGGTGCTTCTTCCAATAGATCAAAAATGCTTTTAACCTTGTCAACATCTTTAAATTCAGGCTGTGTCAACATGTTGGTCATACCGCTAAGAAACACGCGATCCTTCTCATCACTTTGCAGCACACTTTCCACAACCGAAAGAAGCTCCTGGTAACCATTCACATATTTGCCCAGCTCGCTCGCAACTTCATTATAAAGTCGGGATTTAAACTGGATCAGCGGCACATTCTGCAATTTGGCATTCAGAATATTGACAACCTTCTCGATGTCGGACATGCGAATACCATCAGGAATCGTAATCGTTTTGTTCTCCACATGCCCTGTATTCATAACGATGATGGCAACAGCAGTCGTCTCAGTTAGTGGGATGATCTGCAAATGCTTCAGCGTCGTACTGAATACCTCAGGCCCGAGCACAATCGATGTATAATTCGTCAAGGAGGACAGTACACCGGCGACATGCTGGATAACGCCTTCCATCTCTTGAATGCGCTGAGCAAAAGTGCCCTTCATTGAATTCAAATCATTCTCATGCAAAGTCCCATGCTGGAGCAGATGATCGACATAGTAACGATAACCTTTGTGCGAGGGTATACGGCCTGCGGACGTATGGGGCTGCTCCAAGTAACCCATCTCTTCGAGATCGGACATTTCGTTACGAATCGTTGCCGGGCTAAATCCGACATTGCCTCGTTTCGAAATACTTCTTGAACCAATTGGCTCTGCTGAACGAACATAATCATCTATGATAGCACTTAAAATCATGCGTTGCCGATCCGTCAACATCAAGTACCCCTCCTCTTCACAATCGTTCTATGATCACTTTCGTTAGCACTCGTATTTAGTGAGTGCTAAATCCTAATACAAAAATAACAGACCCTAAGGTCTGTTGTCAAGTCAATCCAATCGTTTGAGTACGGCGATTTCATCGCAGCAATACTGTTTTTTGCAATGCATACAATCTTTCCAAACCTTCTCCGGAAAAATCTCTTTTGGTACAAGGGTAAAACCATTTTTTTGAAAAAAAGCAACTTCATACGTTAGCGCCATTACTTTCACAATACCTTGGCTTCTTGCTTCTTCAACCAAGAAATCAACAAGCTTGCCGCCAATTCCTTGCCCTTTGAAGCCTGGCGTCATACCTAGCGAGCGAATCTCGACAAGATCTGGTCCAAGCCTTGTAAGGGAGCCGCAGCCTATTAACGTACCATCATGCTCGGCAACGACGAAAGAGTCAATTTGCTCCTCCAGCATTTCCTTGGTACGCGGCAGCATAATGCCCTGCTTCGCATAGCCTTGTATAATTTCATAAAGCTTCTCGATATCGATGATCGATGCTTTCCTAACGGACACTGTAGTTGATGAATTCACTGTCATCCCACCAATCGCAACAAAAATGCACAAAACCCACGCTAGCGTCCTCACAGCCAAACTGCTGTAACGCTTGTGGATTCATGTATAAATATACAACATACCGTATATTTGCACAAGGGATTTTTTGCCCGACGCCGGGTTAAGTCCAAGAAGTGCCTAAGTTAAGAAGGAAGCAAACACTTCATTGCCCAGCAATATGCCGTGTTTGGATAATCGATACCCGTCTGGCGTTCGCTCCAGCAATTTTTTCTGTTCCCAGCCTTTAATTGTTTCTCCGAAATGCGCTTCAATCGTATCTCCAAACTGATCTTGGAAGTCGACATTCCGAACGCCTTCCAATAAACGCAAGCCAACCATCATGAAATCCTCCATCGCTTCTTGCCGCGTAACTTCAAATTGTTCCATGATTGGCAACCCGACTTTAGTGGCATCAATGTATGGCTGAATTCCTTTCACATTAACATGACGCTGCCTATTCATATAACCATGCGCGCCTGCGCCAAGCCCATAGTAAGAGCGATTACGCCAATACATCGTATTGTGCCTGCTTTCTCGCCCTGGCTTCGCAAAGTTGCTAATCTCATATTGCTTGTAACCTGCTGCTTCCAAACGCTTCATGATGAGCTCATACATATCGACCTCTTCATCTTCACTTGGCAGCGGCAGCTGATTTTTGTTGAACAACGTATGGAACAACGTATTTTCTTCCACTTTTAAACTGTAGATGGAGTAATGCTGTAGATCGAGCGATAAAGCTTCATCCAAGGTCGCTTGCATGATCTCGACGGTTTGTTTCGGCAAACCAAACATTAAATCGATAGACAAATTGTTAAACCCAAGCTTTTTGGCATTCTCAATGCTTCTATGCACATCATCTGTATTATGAATACGGCCAATCGCCGCAAGCAGATCATTGTTAAATGACTGCACGCCGAAGCTTATCCGGTTGACGCCGCCTTCTTTCATAACCGCAAGCTTATCTTCATCCGTTGTTCCCGGATTCGCTTCCATCGAGAATTCGACTTCTGCCGCGTCAGCCGGAAAATAAGTCCGGACCATCCGCAAGAATCGTTCCATTTGATCAGGAAGCAAAACCGTCGGTGTTCCTCCACCTACGAAGATTGTTTCTACTTTGGCCGGCGGGTTATTTTTTACAGTAAGCTCCATTTCACGTTCCAGCGCATCTAAATACTCCATCACAGGCTGGCCTTTGAGCACGTAGGAGTTAAAATCGCAATAATGGCATTTATTTGTGCAAAACGGGATATGAATGTACACAGCGGTTGGAGCTGCATAAGTAACTAACATAGGGGTATTTCCTTTCTATCCTGGACATCCGAATCGCCGTCCTGATGGACGAGCGCGTTTGTCTAGGTTATCAACTGATAAGAAGCCAAGGGGCAGAGTACTCTGCCACCCCAGCTTCTTATTCACTGCAAACTATTCGTCTATTTTGAGTACAGCCATGAACGCCTCTTGCGGCACTTCCACGCTGCCGACCTGCTTCATGCGCTTTTTACCTTCTTTTTGCTTGTCGAGCAATTTCCGTTTACGCGAAATGTCACCGCCGTAACACTTGGCAAGGACGTTTTTCCGCATTGCTTTAACGGTTTCACGAGCTACGATCTTTTGTCCGATTGCCGCTTGAATCGGCACCTCGAACATTTGACGAGGAATCAAATCCTTCAATTTGTCGCAAATGATTTTGCCGCGGTTATATGCGGTATCACGGTGAACAATGAAAGAAAGCGCATCGACCTGCTCAGAATTGAGCAAAATGTCCATTTTCACGAGATTCGACTTCTTGTATCCGGACAATTCATAATCAAAGGACGCGTAGCCTTTGGTTCTGGATTTCAACATATCAAAGAAGTCATAAACGATCTCGGACAATGGGATGTCGTAAGTCAATGTGACGCGATTCGAATCCAAGTACTCCATGTTCAAGTATTCGCCGCGTTTGCCTTGGCATAGCTCCATGATCGTGCCTACATAATCATTCGGCACAATGACGGAAGCTTTGACATACGGCTCTTCAACGAAATCGATACGCTGTGGATCCGGATAGTTCGATGGGTTATCAATGTCCATCACATCGCCGTTCGTTAATGTGATGCGGTAGATAACGCTTGGCGCCGTCGTGATCAGCGGAATATTGAACTCACGTTCAATACGTTCCTGAATGATTTCCATGTGCAGCAGTCCCAAGAAACCGCAGCGGAAGCCAAATCCTAACGCTGTCGATGTTTCAGGTTCGAAACGGAGTGATGCGTCATTGAGTTCCAATTTCTGCAGAGCTTCACGCAAATCATTGTAATCCGTTGTTTCGATTGGATACAATCCACAGAAAACCATCGGGTTAATGCGTCGGTAGCCTGGCAGCGGCTCTGGCGCTTGGCGATCCGCTTCGGTTACCGTGTCCCCGACGCGCGTGTCTCCGACATTTTTGATACCGGCAACGATAAATCCAACATCTCCGACTTCCAGCGATGGAACTGAGGACATTCTTGGCTTGAACGCGCCAACCTCGATGACTTCGAACGTTTTGTTGGTCGCCATCATCTTGATTTTGGAGCCTGCCTTGATCGAACCGTCTACAACACGCACATAAACAATAACACCTTTGTATGCGTCATAGTGAGAGTCGAAAATCAACGCTTTGAGCGGATTGTCTGGATTGCCCTGTGGTGCCGGCACCTTCTGACAAACTTGCTCGATGATTTCCTTAATGCCAATGCCTGCTTTCGCAGATGCGTGTACTGCTTCACTAGCATCAAGCCCGATCACGTCCTCGATTTCCTGCTTCACTTTATCGGGATCAGCGCTTGGCAAATCGATTTTATTAATAACGGGTAAAATTTCCAAGTTATTTTCAAGCGCCAGATATACGTTAGCCAGCGTTTGAGCTTCAATTCCCTGTGCAGCGTCTACAACCAGCAAAGCTCCTTCGCAAGCCGCAAGGCTTCGGGATACTTCATAAGTAAAGTCGACGTGTCCTGGTGTATCAATCAGATTAAGGATATAATCAATGCCGTCATCTGCCCGATAATTCAGTCTTACCGCTTGCAGCTTGATTGTAATCCCGCGTTCCCGCTCCAGATCCATTTGGTCAAGTACTTGCTCCTGCATCTCACGGGTCGACAGAGCACCTGTATATTCCAAAATTCGGTCAGCAAGTGTTGATTTGCCGTGATCGATATGAGCGATGATAGAAAAGTTTCGAATTCTTGATTGTCTTTCGCGAATGTCAGTCATGCTAACGTAATAACCCCCACAACATGCAAATAATTTTCATTATAGCAGTTGTGGGAAGTTGCAGCAATGTACACCCTTATCCTTTGCCCAATATGGCGTCAAATATCGACACGAACAACTTAATTCCATGATGCGATGCGATTTGCAGCAGGTCTCCGAGTTTATTTCCCACATGATTCAGAGAGTTGTCGTGGTCGGCTACGGGATCCGGTTTCTTTTCGGTTTCAGGTTTTGCGTTCGAACCTGCATTTGCTTTAGCTCTAGCATCACCATTGGGGGTTGGAGACGGGTTTGCCTTACCGGCACTTGCAGCAGCAACTGTCCCATTCCCTGCTGGCTTCACGGGCTCTTGAGCGGCGGTTTTCGCAGAAGGCTGAGGACCTTGAATTCGTTCCATCCCGCTGGACGCTAAGCTGACACCGAATAAAATGCAGAACAGCAGCAGCAATCCGAACAAGCTCACCTTGATATAAAAGTGCCTCAGCTTCATGATAAAGCCTCCTTTAATTTTCATAATGTTGCCTCTAAGCTTCTTCATTCCCTCAAATTATTTAAGATTGCTTGGGACTTGCAGCCGGGGCGTCAACTTTCTTCGCATTCAAAATCACTTCTGAAATGGCATCGGCCAGCCAATCTGTTGTTCGGTAGCACTCCTCCAATGAATTGTAGGGACCGCCTACCTCAATCAATATGTTGTTTGGCGAAAAGTTCTGATTATACAATCCATTGCCTTCACTAGCTTCCTTCGCATGGATCCCTTTGGAGATCCCAGGATGTTTGGCTTCCAAAACTTGATGAATCTTATTGGCGAACTCCTCATTCTTTTTCCAGTTTGGATTCTTTCCGCCGATGATGAAATACACCTGTGCGTAATCCTTGCCGTCAATCGTAACGGTTGTTTTATTGCGTGCCGCGGAATCGCGATGGAGATCGAAATAATACTGTAAATCCGGATGCTGGGCGGCTGCTTCCTGCAATGTTTTCAAGGAATATTTATAAGAGTATGGATATTCGAAATTTTTAACCGTGCTTGGATAAATGGTTTGTGAATGAACAGCTCCGATTCCGTCTTTTTCCAGATTCTGCGCCAGGCGTTGGCCGACGGAAATAATATTGACTTTATCGCTATAAGCTTTGTCCGGATCCGTAACTCCCTTGAGTTCAGGCAGGAAAGATTCATTGCTATGTGTTTGGTAAATGAAAGCTACATTGTCACCTGCTGATTTGGGCGGCTGACCTGTTTGACTCACAATTGGCGTTGTAGTACCTGTTGGTATGGGTTCGGGCGTTGGGCTCGGAGGATTCTTGGCCTCTGCTTCCAGATCCGTGGAGACGGGATTGTAATCGACAGGATCGCTCGGGTTCGCTTCGCTTCCTTTGACCAGGACGGTTGACTTGTTGGCATCCATACCTGGAACTTCGCTGGCCACCAAACTTTTCGGATCGCTTGGATTAATGTCCGTCAGGAACTGGAAAGCAAAATGGAAGACATTATGCTGAGAGAACGTAAATTTCTTCTGGTCTTTATTTAGATGAGGCACTTCCATGCCAAGCATATCGATAAAAAACTGATTCGTGACAGATGCGGCTAAACTTTTCATCGACGAGACCGGCGAGGTCGTTATGACTTTATTCTGCAGATAGCCCCCTACGCCAACTAAAACAAAAATGGCTAATGTTGCTGCGCTTAGAATAAAGAACGTTTTTCCGACGGAACTGGCGCTTTGAAAGGTTTTTCGGACGTGGCTGAGATTGAGAGTGGCTGAAGTCCATTTCATAGTCTGATTCCTCCTAAACTATCTTAATTCAATCTATGAAACGAGCCCCGTCGATAGAACTCTAAACGATAGATTTTTTTGATAGAAGGAGATAAAAGGTTGGGGAGAATTCGCTCAAGCAATAGCATCAAATTTCATGGAGTGAACGCTCAAATAATATAAAAAGAACCCCATCAGGGGTTCTTGGATGTTTCATATAAAGTTAAGCCAGGGATTCGAAATCGAACGATCCTTTGGCTACGATGGTTATTCCGCTTGGTTTGTTAAGAACAGTGGGGCCGTTATATAATTTGGTTTTATCGGTAGCTTTGTGTGCATGTTTGGCGGTTAGTCGGTTACGAACTTTCTTCATGTGCTTCAGCATAGAGAATCCTTCCTTTCACAATGGATTTGAGTGAAGACACGAGCTTCGCGTTTTTTTCCGATAACTCCATCATAACTTGATGATGATTGCGCTGCGGAATATCCGCTCTTGTTTTGAAATGTATGGAAGAAACGATGGTTGGATGCAGCTTTACGCAATATATATATTCAAACTCGCCATCTTCTTTGTCCTTGGCTCGCCCGAGGTAGATGTTCGTATCTTTGCCGCGGTAACATTCCGCTAGATAGCTGGTAGGGTCATTCACATGAAAGCTGTGATTGTTGCTGACCTGTCCCGCACGGCCAAACTGCTGTAAAGTAACTCCGTCATCAAGAAGCTCAAACAACGTTGCAGCCGTCACTTCTTGAAGCTCAATTATACCACAATTGGTATCAAATGTCTTATGGAATTTGTCTAGAACGCGGTCATAATCCACGTTTGAGACGCTCAGCGAGTCCAGTGCATCAAAGAGGAAACTGCGAATGGCATCATTTTTTTTCATATCCGATGGTTTCATACGTTTCTTATGTGCAGCAATGCTGCTTTTCATTGGATAAAGATGAGGGCCTGCCAACTCCCCGATCTCTCGATTGATTTGCGTGTCATCGACCCGCAGCGGGTTATAGCCTTCGAGGTATTCCGGCAGTTCACCGTCGCTCGACATCACAATAAATGTTCTGCTGTGCCCTAGCTCACCAATACATAGACCGATGAGTACCAAGAGATTGGCATAAGTCACCTTATGCTGCATGTCCTCGCGCGTCAGAATCAGCAGTGCAAAATCCGTTTCTTCAATATGCTTTTTGAGCATCTTTAATTTATGCTGCGATGCCGTCAGTACACCTTGGTTAATAACGGTGACATCAGCCGCCGAAGCTAGCTGCGATTGATAGAATTCCGCCCAAAGTAGACTTACAGGCGAACAACCTATAAACATTTTAGGTTTCATTTTATTCTCAATCCTAACTCTTTCAGCATTCGTTTCACGGTGTATGTCGCCGGTCCAAGTCCCGCCATCAAGCCGGATGGATGATTTGCTTTATAGGTAAGCGGTGTCAATCCCAAGAGGTCTGTGGCAATATGTAAGTCTTCTTTTTCCGGGATGAGAAAATAGGTTCTTTCTAAGCCGATTTGCCCGATGAATAATCCCAGCTCCAGGATAACGTTATCGCGGACGGTGCTGACAACCGAATCTCTCAAAAGCGTTAAATCATTTGGTTGAAAAACAAAGATAGCGAAATCACTTGCTTGAGCCTGCTTAATTAGCGGGGCTAACGTTGTATGTGAAGGCGGGAATAGCAACTGACTCCAAACCGTGACATCACAGGAAAAATGGAGATTTGACTGCAAAGCCTCTGCTACTTCAATGCTTTCAGCAGACGACCCAATGAATAGCTTTGCCAGCTGTGTGCTGCTCACAGTATCACTTCCTTATTTTAAGGTGATTGTCTGTTACTTCGACACCTGCCATCTTTTTCCTTCCAGATCAAGCTAACAATGGGCAAAAGAAAGAACTGTTCTACGAAGAATATCGCAGAGACAGTTCTGGTATGTTCAGTGCGTATAAGCCGCTACATTCTCAACGCCAACTGCATCATGCAGTGCCGCATTCAAACCGCTGGCGATAATATTGGCGATGTCCTCAATAAACTGGTCAATTTCCTTCGGAGTAACTAACAAATCGTGGCCGACAGGGTTTAGCACTTCTTTGACGAGCTGAAGGCGCTCCTCCTCGTGAATATTGTCCAGCAGCCCAAGTATTTGTCCTGTATTGGACGTCTGTTCGCTAAAATGCTTTTGCATGAGGTCGAAGGCGTTATTGACAATGGTCGAAGCATACACAACCGTTGGTACGCCAATGGCCACTACAGGTATGCCAAGATTCTCCTTTGTTAACCCTTTGCGCTTATTGCCGATACCGGAGCCCGGATGAATGCCTGTATCAGCAATTTGGATGGTCGTATTGACACGATCGAGTGATCTGGAAGCCAATGCATCGATCGCAATGATGAAATCAGGTTTGGATTTTTCAACAATCCCGAGCACGATATCACTGCTTTCAATCCCCGTTGTCCCAAGCACCCCAGGAGCTACCGCACTGACAGGGCGATAACCTGGACTCACATCTTCCGGCATCAGTTCAAAGTAGTGACGTGTAACCATGATATTGTCAACTACAAGTGGGCCGAGCGCATCAGGAGTGACGTTGGAGTTGCCGAGCCCAATAATAAGCGCTTTGGCATTCTGAGGAATTCCTATGTCCCGCAAAAACTGCTCGAATTCTTGGGCCAGCTTCGTAGCTACACGGTCCTGCAATTGGCTGTCTTTTTCGCGAAGTGCAGGAACTTCTATTGTTATATAATGACCTAGGAGTTTGCCAAGGGCTTTGGAGCCTTCTTCATTTTTGACATTAATTTTGGTAACGCGTATCCCATTTTCACGAGTCGACTCCTGTTCAATACCAGGTATCGGCTGCCCTTGATTCGCTGCATGAACCATATCCCTTGCATCCAGCGCAAGATCCGTATGGGTTGTAAAAGAGCTTAAGTCCATAGAAGTTCCCCTTTCTGAGGTGCTTTGCATCTCTTAGTGTGTGACGAATTTGAGGCCGTTATGCAAATGGAAAAGCCACTGAAAACCTATTGACAGGTCTTGCATTTTCAATAGTTGCATGGTAGAATACTTAAAGTTGTCAGCAAACATACAAATGTAACGTTGAACCGTGTTTTGTAAGTAGGAGGTGAATTTCATGCCAAACATTAAATCCGCTATTAAACGAGTAAAAGTTAGCGAAAAGCGTCGTCTTCGTAACGCTTCCCAAAAGTCCGCTCTGCGTACTGCTGTGAAAGCTTTCGAAACAGCTGTAAGCCCAGAAGCTCTAATTAACGCTTCCAAGAAGTTAGATAAAGCAGCTTCTAAAGGTTTAATTCATAAAAATGCCGCTAACCGCAAGAAGTCCCGTCTGGCTAAAAAGCTGAACGCTCTTACGGCCCAAGCGTAATACAGGACATAAAGCAAAAGCTCAGTTCTCTTCCGAGAATTGGGCTTTTTTCCGTTTAACAAAAAACCTTCTTAGGCGGCTAACCTAAGAAGGAACATTTCTAACCCTAGCACTTTATCAATTTTCCCGGTCTTCATCTGGAAATCAAGATCAGCCAGCTGGGACATGATATCGCTCAGTTTCTCAATATTGTATTTCCGCGCTTGACCTTCAGCCACCTTCACCGCGAAGGGATGCAGTCCGATCTGAGAAGCCATTTGCTGCTGGGAGTAACCTTGCTTGCTAAGCTCTTTCACCTGCAGCATAATGCGAAACTGCCTTGCAATAAGCGCGGCTATTTTAATAGGCTCTTCCCGTTGTTTCAGCAGTTCTTCTAAAATAACAAAGGCACGATCCAGCCTTACGTTCACAATGTCTTCAATTAGTATAAAAACGTTCTGCTCCGTGCTTCGAGCGACAAGCTGATCAATAACATCTGTGGTTGCCTCGCTCCCAGCCCCCACATATAAGGAGATCTTCTCGATTTCTGCGGATAGTGATTGCAAATTACCGCCTGTGTATAGAATCAGTTGGTCCGTAGCTTCCCCGGTAAACGAGAACCCCCGCTGACGCGCTCTAGCAGCCACCCATTGCTGCAGCTCTTCTGGGCTTAGGGACAAGAAGGGAACAGCCGCCTCCATGTCTTTGAGCGCTTTAACGATTTTTTTGCGCTCGTCTAATTTATCCGCGTCTACAGTAAACACCACGACAGTGTGCTCAGCAGGCGATTTTAAATAATCGGTTAGACGGTCTAATTGATGCTCAATTTTGTTGCTTTCCTTGGCCCCTGTAAAAAACAGCGCGTTTTTGGCGATGACTAGCTTTTTAGGTACCATGAATGGAAGCGTCTCCGCATCTTCAAGTACGGATGAAAGCGATATTTCGCTTAAATCGAATTTACTCACAGCAAATTCCTTATGTTCCGGCTCAATAAGCGAATCTGTTAACACCTGAATAAACTCTCTCATTTTATATTTCTCAGGACCGTAGCACAAATACACGGGTGCTTGCCGCCCTGCTTGTATATCTTTCAATGCTCTCTTTGCGTCCATAGCTGGCGTTCACTCCTCGCCTTCATTTTACCAACAACAAAGGGATTACGTCAAAGTCCTCCGACCTTGAAGTAATCCCTTTGTCTGTCTATTTAAACACCGGTTAAAGGCTCTAGAAACCTTAGACCGTGTGGGCGAACCCCCTAGCATACTTTCGCTTCCCTTTTGTATAACATACGCAAGAGCCCCTCTAATGGTGCGCTCATTTTAAAGCTTTTTACGGAGATACTTCCGTTTTGAGCTTCACATCAACGCGAATGGTATGAAGGGTGCCCCCGCTTTGCACTTGATAAAAGAATTTGTCATCCTTGGACCACTCGACCAATGTGATCTGATCCTCTGGCTTCCACACTTGCTTGGACTCGAAAATAATCTCCAAAGTTTCACTATTACGGATCACGACGTGATGATCTTCAACTGCCGCCGTTAACGCCCCTGTCGCTGACTTCATAAAATTATCTGTGACTGGTACAGTCATCGCAAACATACCTGCCCCCGAATCTCTCTCAATCCCTTTTTTTGCAGATGGGGTAGGTGAAGGAGTTGGTGATGGCTGTATTGTTGCTGCCTTCTGATCATTATCAGCTTTAGTGGGAGCAACTGGCGCCGGATTCGGACTCACTTGATTCTGGTTTGCAGATTTCTGCTCATTTCCGCCAGTTGAACCTGAATCTTTCATTCGTGCAGGCTCCGAAGTTGAAGGAACCGTGGGAGTCGTATCTTTGGAGTCCACCGATGTCGACGTACTAATCGTTCCCGGTTTTTCAAGTGGTGCATTCGTTGTAGCCTGCGGTTCCGCTACATTAGACCCCGCAGATGGAGACTCCTGCCCCGCTGCCGGTGCAGAACCAGAAACAGCATCGCTTGGCGCAGGTGACTCGGTAGCGCCAGGACTACCTGTACCTTTCATCTGATTCTGAACTTCTCGATTCATCTTCAGGTCTGGGGCAGCAGCTTCCTGATGACCAGCCTCTTGATTGGATGCTGCCATTGGCAGCAAACCATCAGCATTATCCATCACAGGATGCTTCATGTTAAAAGCAAAGAATCCAATAATGAGACCCGCGGCAACGACGCCACTTGCAAATTTCCAAGAGAACTGCGATCCTAATCGGCGTGTCCAAGGGAGTTTCTTGCGCTGTCCTTGTTCGATATGGCTAACTTCTGCGTTAAAGACAGCTGCCTTGTCGGTAATGGACGCCGCGGCACCTTTATCAATCTCATCTAGCTGCGGCAGAATGGCATCGACCAAGCTGTATGGAGGGACTACCTTCGGTAATTGGGCGAGTTCACCCGACAATCTTTGTAAACGTTCAAACACTTGTACACAGTCTAGACAATAGGCTAAATGAGCATGGAGCTCATCTTCCTCTTGCGAGTTCAAATCTCCATCCAGCTGCCTTTGCATAAGTTCCATCACCTCTTGACAATTCATCCCCGAACACCTCCTTTCTGATAATCTTGGAGCAACAATTGTAACTGTTGTCTAGCTCGAAATAAGTAAGACTTCACCGTATTTAGCGGTAAATTTAACGATTCGGCAATTTCATGATACGAAAAGTCCTGCAAATAACGGAGAACAACAACAGACCGATGGTGCTCGGGAAGCTTATCGATTGCTTCTCGAATATCTTTGGCTAAATAGCCAGACATAATTTCATATTCAACATTTTGCTCTGCAGTAAACGTCATATCATGCTCATCAATAGAAACCGTAGGTTTCGCCTTGCGAAATTTATCGATGCAGATGTTCGTTACAATCCGCTGCACCCACGTCTTAAACAACGCTTTTTCTTCGTATGAGTTGATTTTGGTATAAATCCGAAGGAGCGCCTCCTGTGAAGCATCAAGGGCATCTTGTTCATTATTCAAAATATAATAAGCGGTTCGATAGACGTGAGACTCAATTTCTCGCAATAGGGTAATGAGTGCATCACGATCACCGGCCTGAGCTCTTTTAACCAGTTCGGGTGCTACCACTGGGATCCCTCCCTCTTGCAATCTTACAGACGCGGCAACGTCTCATAATGTTGCAGTATTTTTAGAATAAAAAATATAAAGGCTGTTTGCAACTTCCAGAATAACAAACTTTCGTGAATAAATACACAACTTAGACGTAATAGAAGCGTGTTAGTTTAATCCATTTGGATGAATTTGTTCATTCCCCTTTCTGATTTCGGTCAAATTACTATTCATTCTAAACCTTTTCCATCATTCGGAAAGTACTATGTTTGCGTAGTACCTTACAAAAAACCGTTTATTTCTGACTAAAGTGGTAAATATTACTGAGAAGCTACTTATAAGCGGAGGGCTTGCCGTGTTCAAACAATTATTCGGAAGAAGACGCATGTCTCACAGCAGCATAATGTACTCACAAGCAGTAAAACCATCCTCATCAGACCAAACCAAAGTCATGCTACCAACCCTGCAAGATAACTTAAATACAATCAGAACGCTGCTTCATCAGCCTAGCGACCTCATTATCAGACAGTTTACGGTTGGCCAGGAAGAGTATCCTTGCGCAATTGTCTGTATTGATGGCCTTGTAGATACAACACTCGTTAACGAGCAGCTCATTAATCCGATGCTTCATTCCGCCTTACAACCTGTAGGCTCAGCCCTGGAACTTTTGAACATCTTAACGCAGCAGGTTTTAACTAGCTTCGAAATCGAAACCGGTGAGCTTCTAGACGAGGCACTCTTAGAGATCCTTTCCGGAAACACATTGATTTTACTGGATAATCTGTCTCAATACATTATTGTCACGAGCAGCGGCTGGAAATCCCGAGGCATTGAGGAACCGCAGACGGAATCCATCATTCGCGGACCGCGGATCGGTTTCACCGAAGATTTACGAACAAATACCGCGCTCCTTAGAAGACGTATAAAAGAAACCAATCTTGTTTTTGACACTTTTCAAATCGGCCGAAGAGCTAGAAGAAAAGTTATCGTCACGTATATTGCCGATATCGTCCATCCGGATCTGGTAAAGGAAGTTGTGCGGCGCATCAATAGTATTGATATGGATGATATTGAAGGTTCCGGTTATTTGGAGCAATGGATCACAGATAGCTTTCTGAGCCCTTTTCCTGTCATTTTGAATACAGAACGGCCTGATAAAGTATCCGGCGCTCTCCTCCAAGGTCGCGTAGCCATTCTAGTTGACGGTGATCCATTCGCCCTCATTTTGCCGATTACGTTTTCCTCCAGCTTACAATCACCTGAGGATTACTATCAAAACTGGCTGATCTCCACGTTGACTCGGATACTGCGGCTGATATCAGCCTTTATTGCTACCTTCCTGCCTTCGCTCTATATTGCATTACTTGAGTTTCATCACGGGATGATTCCGTCCAAGCTTGCCTTTTCTATCGCGGGAGCGCGGGAAGGTGTGCCATTTCCAGCTGTTATTGAAGCATTCGTTATGGAATTCACATTGGAGCTTCTTCGAGAAGCAGGACTGCGTCTTCCTAAACCCATTGGACAAACGATTGGGATCGTAGGAGGTCTAGTTATTGGAGAATCCGCGGTAGCTGCCGGTATGGTAAGTCCAGTTATGGTTATCGTCGTTGCTGTCACAGCCATTTCCTCTTTCTCTTTACCATCCTACTCATTTGCCATTTCCTTGCGCGTCATGCGGTTCGGCATCATGCTGTTCGCGGCATTCCTTGGATTGTATGGTGTCATTCTGGCTTATATCATGATCAACATCCATATCGTTAATCTCAAAAGCTTTGGAATCCCGTACTCCACACCGTTTGCACCTATGTTCATTCGCGACTGGAAAGATCTCGTCTTGCGTGCTCCTCTTCACTTCATGAAGAAGCGGCCTCAAATGCTTCAAACCAACAATGATGACAGAATGAAAACCAAGGAGAAATAAAGAATGAAGTCTTTTGAATACGGGGATAAAGAGATCAGTTCATTAGATATTTCCATTACCGTGACTTCGATGATTATCGGGGTTGGCATTCTGATGCTCCCACGTGAGTTAGCAAAAACAGTCAATGGCTCGGACGGTTGGATATCTATGTTCGCAGCAGGCATGCTTGCCATCGGGGTCGCTTGGATACTCGCCAAAATAGCGACACATTTCAGCAGCCAAGGCTACTACGTCTATGCTTCTGCTGCGATCACAAAGCCCCTTGCCTTCGCTGCCGTTTTATTGCTATCGCTTTATTTTCTTTCCTTTTGCGCTTATGAAGTCAGGGCTATCGCCAATATTGCTAAACAATACTTATTTGAAACAACGCCTGTAGAGGTCATTGCCTTTGCTTTCTTAATGGTAAACGTGTATGCCGTTAGCGGCAGCCGCGTAGGACTCATTCGTTTAAATATCTTATTTATACCGATCGTACTATTGGTCACAGTGCTCGTTCTTCTCTTTAGCCTGGGTATGGTCGATATAAAAGAACTGAAACCTTTTTATACGACGAACTGGAAATCGTTAGCCGCTGCAACGAAAACGACCGCTTTTTCGCTTTTGGGTTTTGAAGTCGTCCTGTTCTATATTACGATAATGAACCGACCGAAAGATGCCCCAAAAGCTGTAGCCATCGGTGTACTTATCCCTCTCGTGTTATATACGGCCATCTATCTTGTCTGCGTAGGTGTTTTTTCACAGCTCGCACTGCCGGAAATCACTTATCCAGCTGTAGAGCTTGCTAAGGAAATGCAGATCCCTGGCGAATTCTTTGAACGGTTCGAATCCATCTTTTTTACGATTTGGATCATGGCTGTCTTTACGACTACTGTCATGGCCTATGATTGTACGATTTATGGACTTCGCTCTTTGTTCCCCAAACCAAAACACAAGACATGGGTATTCGTTCTTAGCCCGATCATCTATTTAATGTGTATGTATCCGAAAAATTTATCTGATTTTAGTAAAATGAGCTCCTTCATCAGTTACGAAGGAATTGTGGTGAGTATTCTGTTTCCAATTCTCATACATGTAGTTGCCAAGCTTCGAGGAGTGAAGAGCGATGCTTCCTAGAAAGATACTCGCCACACTATATCTCGGCTGCTCATTGTCGCTGCTGACAGGATGCTGGGACCGTGTGGAAATTAATCAACGCGGCTTCGTTGTTGGAGTCGCCATCGACAAACCGGAGGGGGATAACGGAAAAAATCTATACAAAGGTACCTACCAAATGATAGTGCCTGGCGGACTAAAACAAAGCAGCGGAAGTACTACCGGACAAGGCAACAGCATGAATCCCCATGCCGGACAGGCTTATTTCAATATCTCGACAACAGAAAACTCGATGCCGGCTGTAGCCGCCAGAATATCAGGAAAAACAAGCCGATCTCCTTATTTTGAACACTTGAGAATCATCATCATTTCTAGTGATGTGGCGAAAAACAAAGCCAACCTCCCCAATGTGCTTGATTTTTTTCTGCGAAATAGCGAAATGCGGCGCGGCGTTCAAATTTTAATCGCGGAAGGGAAAGCCTCGGATATCCTCGGCATATACCCAAACAATGAATCAACGCCAATTGATTATATCTCCTCTATCGCCAAAAACTATCAAAAAACGAATTTCATGCTTCCTGAATCAAGGATTGGCGATGTGCATGAATTTTTAATCAAAAATGAAAGCTTTGTTCTACAAACCATTAAAAAGGAAGACGGAGGTGTGACCCTGAATGGAAGCGCCTTATTCGATGGAACAACCAAGCAGTTGCTCGGCTTCCTTACGGGTGAAGAAACGCAAGGATTAAACTTTATTACGAAGCGAGTGAAGGGCGGAATCGTTGAATCCAACATCGATGATCAAGTCGTAGCCTTTAAAGTGGAACGCTCAAACAGGAAGTTTTACGTCCAACAAACGAGTCCGGGACATATGAAATTTACGATTAAAATCATTGCCGAGGGCACTTTGGACAAATCCATCACCAACATCGATCCTTCTGATGGAAAAACCGTAGAAGCGCTTGAGAAAAGCTTGGAAGACAAATTGACCTCCACAACCAATAAGACGATCAAAAAATTGCAGCATACCTACAAAAAAGACGCTTTAGGCCTCGGCCCTTATTTATTCCAGGATCATTATAAAATGTGGAAGCCGATTGCGGAAAATTGGGATACCGGAGAGAATTTGTTTGCTCAAGCAGAGGTCGACGTGCAGACCAAAGTGATTATCCGCCGTATTGGCAATATTTTCGAATCAACAAAGGAGTAATCAGCCATGTGGTCAACTTTTTTAGGCTTAATGCCTTCCGGATTGGTGTTGATCTGTACAATCCTTTCGTTTGTTGTACCACTCGGCACTTATCTGATTAATCAACTCCTTCACAAAAACGGAGATCCGCCATGGAAGCAGCAAAACGAAACGGCTCAGCAGCAATCGAAGCCCCCGGAAGCCAAATCATAAATCGTTAAGGAAAGACGAGATCTTGTCAGTCTGCTTCCTTGATTTTCGTACGCGCAAATAACCCATCTTTGCGCACTTCCAACTGCACTTCACCCATCAGGTCCGTTCGAAGTACATGCGTGCCCCTATTTCTTAACCGCTCCATGACATCGGGTGCAGGATGACCGTATAGATTTCCTGCTCCTACTGAAATTACAGCCGTTCGGGGCTGCCAATAATCCAGCCATTCCTGCGAAGTAGAGTATTTGCTGCCGTGGTGCGCTATTTTCATAACATCGAGACGGTCCGGCTCCTCTTTGTTCTCTTTCAAACGACCCAGAAGCGCCAGCTCTGATTCTTTTCCCATGTCTCCTGTAAAAAGCCACTTCGTTCCCATCATTTCCAGCATGAGCACGACAGAATACTCATTTTGTTCCTTCACAAACTCGGCTTGTTCTACTGTTTCTGAAAAAGGATACAGAACCCGCAGTCGGGTCACAGGATCGATCTGGATCCATCCGCTTTGTTCCCCGGCAAGCATCGGGAATTTCCGGTCTAAAGCAGTTTGGAATAATTTCTCTATGCCTTTATTCGGATTGTAGGTACCGTTGAACACAAATTGCTTAACAGGAATTTGTTCGATAACAGCCTGAAGCCCTCCGCTGTGGTCGGCATCTTCGTGAGACAGTACCAGCATATCCAATTGATGTACACCACGTTTTTTAAGTAAAGGAACCAACAGTTTTTTCCCTACTTCATAAGGATCTTTTCGTGCTTTCCAACCTTCGCCAGCCTTGCTGAACGTAATTGTGCCTCCGCCATCTATCAGAAGATTTCGCCCATACGGTGTTCGAATAAATATGGCATCCCCTTGGCCCACATCTATAAATTGAACAAGTCCGGTTCTCTCTAGCCGGTCAGGAGAATAGCCAATCCACAACAGGACAAGGAAACCTCCTACGGTAAGCCATAACCCTATCGCATGTTTCGCTCCTCCTCTGTCTTGTATGCTCTCTAACCTAATCGGGGGCTCATCCATGTTACCGAGGCTCCAACGCTTCCAAAGCCCATAAATTCCAATCAACAGCAGATAATAAAAAGCAATCCATGGCAAGCTTGGGGTGGGCCAAATCTGTTTGAAAAGGTACAGCTGCTGCAGCTTGTCTGTCGCCCAAAAAATCGCATCATTCAACCACGAAATGAGCCCCCCCATTCCTTGTCCAGCCGGCAAATACATAAGTCCCGCAACGACTGCTATAATACCAGCAGGAAATACAACTAAGCTGATAACGGGAACCAGAACGGCGTTAGCCAGCCAGGAAAGCAAGGAAAATTGATTGAAATAATAGATCGAAACAGGTAAGGAAATGAGTTGCGAAACAAGGGTTATTGAGGCTGTGTTTCTTAAAACGGAGGAGGTTAGCCATCCTTCAAGCAAATCATTTACACGCTGTACCCCAAGAATAAGTCCTAGAGTAACCAGAAAAGAGAGCTGAAAACTGACATCCAGCAAGAAATAAGGATTCCACACCAGCATGACCCAAGCCACGATCGCCATGCTGTGCAGCACATCCTTCGTTACTCCTTTTCTTGCCGCGTACAGCGCCACCATGGCCATCAACCCCGCTCTTACAATGGAAGGAGATGCACCCGTCAGCAGGATGTAGAAGGGCAGCAGCCAAAAGCATATGCGCAAATACGTTTCTTTGGTCAGCTTTAAGCGGCGCATGCCCCAGAAGCAGACGCCTAGAAATACGGCAACATTCAAGCCTGATATGGCTAAAATATGAGTCAGTCCCAGCTCCGAAAATTGCTGGAAGCGTTCGGGATCCAGATCGTCCGTTAATCCGATCAGCATGCTCTTCATAAACCCCGCCTGCGGCGCGGGGAAAATCAGGTCCATGCGGCGGCTGAGGTACTCCCGCAACATGTCGTTCCAGCGCAGCAGCTGGGTGCTGCTGATGCTCGCAGCCGCAGGCTGCACCTGCGCCTGATCCACCCCTTTGGCTATGAGCTGCCAATGGGTGTAGTGAAGGCGCAAATATCGGCGGTAGTCAAAGCCGCCGAAGTTGCGTGCCGGGGACGGGCTGCGCAGCGTCCCCGTGAGCGTCAGGGCGTCGCCTCGGCGCCACGCCGACGCCACCTCCTGCTGCGGCTGCGCCAGCAAGCGCAGCGAGACCTGCACGCTTTCCCCGCCGAGCGGGAAAGCGCGGTCCTGGAAGCGGACGGACTCCGCTTCCACGGTAAAGCTGGCCCTGTCGCCGTCAACGGTGACAGGGGAACTGAATCGGCCGAGCAGCGTGACTTCGCGGCCGTCCGGGTTTTCCTGCTGCGTGAGGGGCAGCAGGGCCGTGACGTTGCGCTGGTCGGTCCATTGGAAGTAGCCGTAGGCTGCTCCGACCAGCAAAAGCGCGCACAGCGGCTGTCCGCCGGGCAGCCGCAGCAGGTGGATGACGACGATCGCGGCAAGCATTAGCGCGCTCGTCGTCAATGACAGCCATGGAAGATGGCTGTATAGCGCAAGCACATAGCCAGTTATCCACAGAGAGCATCCTATAACAACTGGTCGTTTCATTTAAGCTTACTCCTCCCTTCCGGCAAAACAAAAAACCTCATCTCAGATGAGCCCTATTCATAGGCTGCTGCTGAAATGAGGTTCTTCCCCAATGCCGATTAAATTGATCTAATTCACAACGTCAGATACGGTGCCAGGCGGAGGTTCGTACCCTTCCATGGAGCGGAAGGTGATGCCTCTGGCCGCCATTAACTGGCTGACTTTCTCATTATCCTTCGGATAGCCGCGATGGAAAACAATCTCCGTCACACCGCTATTGGCAAGCATATTTGCGCAAGTCCAGCAGGGCTGATCGGTAACATAGACCGTAGAGCCCTCCCGATCCTCACGATCTGTAAAGAGTAAAAGATTTTGCTCGGCGTGGATGGTGCGGATACAGCGCTGCTTGCGCACTACCTCCTCAACATCCTCCACCACTTTCAGTTCAATTTCTTCAACAAGCATGCACCCGGCTTCCGTGCAATCAGGCACCCCCATCGGAGCGCCGTTATAAGCTGTTCCGAGCAGCTTTTTCCCTTGAACGAGCACAGCTCCAACATGCCTTCGATTACATCTGGATCGTGTGGAAGCCATATAGGCAATATCAAGAAAGTAAGTGTCCCAGTCCTTGCGGTTACTCATCGTAGCTCCCCTCTCCTGTCCTTTAATTCCTATTTTCATTTCTAGTATTCTCTCATACTTCATCTCAAAATGAAAGAATGGGCTATGTTGAAGTTACGTAAACAAACGGCTTCAGCTTCTCAAGCATTTTATCCCCAATCCCCTTCACCTCGGTTAACTCTTCAACTCTGCTAAATCTACCTTTTTTCAAACGGTATTCCAAAATGGCTTTCGCTTTGCTGTCGCCTATCCCAGGCAAATCATTTAATTGCTTAAGCGTTGCGGTATTCAAATCCAATAGACCCGTTGAAGGTGATGGGCTTTGACTTCCTTTTAGCTTAGGTGAAGGTGATTCTGAAGTAATGCTTGTTAGCGGGGCAGCCGGAGACGCGTTCGGTGTAGAGGTCTCGGTGGTCTCGGTGGTTTCAAAAGTGGCTCCAGGTGTTGCTATGGATTCCAGAGCTGTCTCCTCTCCGTTCACTATGAGAGCTTCAATTTGCGCATTCACTGGCTCAAACTCCGTTTGTATCATCGATGACCGTCCCCCTGTTACAAAAGGCCATACGACAAAAACGACAAAACAAACCATGATAGCAACATATAAAAATTTTCGATATCGAAATACGGCCACGAACTCCCTCCTTACAGTTTAAATAAAAATACAAGCTAATCTTTCATAATGGCAGAGAAGCATGCATATACATGAAAAAGCATCCGAATGGCATCCAAAACTGACCCCGTTCTATAAATATTAACGAAAGTGACTGATTTTTTCGGGAGGGATTACTAGATGAAAGCAGGGTTCATCGGTACTGGGAGTATGGGAAGTATTCTGATTGAAGCGTTCATTCATTCTGGGGCTTTCAATCCGGAGCAAATTATTGCAGGAAATCGAACGATTCGTAAAGTTGAGCTTCTTGCGGAGACATATCCTGGGCTTCTGGTAGCCCAATCGAATAGAGAAGTCGTGCTGGAGAGCGATATTATTTTCCTCTGTGTGAAGCCTTCTGAATTTAAAAAGGTTATTGATGAAATTAAAGAGGACGTGCTTCCCTCCCAGTTCATCGTATCCATCACAAGTCCTGTGCTGATTAAGCATTTGGAAAGTCTTTTACCGTCGAAAATAAGTAAAATCATTCCAAGTATTACGAACTATGTATTAAGTGGCGCTACACTTTGTATTCATGGTAATCGGATGCAGCCCGAGGATAAAGAATGGCTGGAAAATTTATTTGCCCATATCTCATCACCGATACGGGTGTCTGAAAATTATACACGCATCTCATCAGATCTATCCAGCTGCGGTCCTGCTTTTCTTGCCAACTTCATTCAATCCTTTATCGATGCAGCAGTTGAAGTCACAGGTATCTCCCCTGAAGAAGCAACGCTTCTTGCCAGTGAGATGACACTTGGAACAGGCAAGCTGTTGACGACGGGCGGCTTTAACCCTACGACCTTGCAAAAACGTGTCTCCGTGCCCGGCGGTATAACAGCCGAAGGATTGCGTATTTTGGATGAGGAGCTTTCCGGCGTATTCTCGCGAGTAATCCACGCTACCCACGACAAATATCAAGAAGACCTTGAGAAGACTGAGCAGCAATTAACAATAAAGCAGCAGTCTTCTCAATAGTCTTTTTCCTGACTAGCCTACAACAATGTTCACTAATTTCCCTTTAACGACAATCAATTTGCGAACGGCCTTTCCGGCGGTCGCTTCTTTGACTTTATCAAGATCAAAAGCGATTTTCTCCATCGCAGCTTCGTCCGTATCTTTTGAAATCAGCACGCGGTCCACAATTTTGCCGTTGACCTGTACCACGATCTCAATTTCATTATCGACGGTCCAAGCTTCGTCATAAGTCGGCCATGGTGCATACGTAATTGACTCGGTACCACCCAGCTTCTCCCACAGCTCTTCCGCCAAATGCGGCGCAAGCGGAGACAACATCTGAACGAAGTTTTTCATCGCTTCGAGCGGCAAACGCTCCGTTTTGTAAGCTTCATTGACGAAAATCATCATTTGGCTGATCGCCGTATTAAACCGCAGCGCTTCGAAATCCTCGGTGATTTTCTTAATGGAACGATGCCATGTGCGTTTGAACGTGTCGCTTCCAAGCGTCTCATCCGCGCTGATTTTGGATTGAACTTGACCGTTCTCATCCACAAACAGTCTCCACACACGGTTCAAATAACGGTAAATGCCGTCTACACCCGTTGTATTCCATGGTTTTGTCGCCTCAAGCGGACCCATGAACATCTCGTACATACGCAGAGTATCCGCGCCTTGATCGCTCACGATGTCATCCGGATTTACAACGTTACCGCGTGATTTACTCATTTTCTCCATGTTTTCGCCAAGAATCATCCCTTGGTTTACCAGCTTATGGAACGGCTCTTTCGTATGAACAAATCCAAGATCATAAAGCACTTTATGCCAGAAACGGGCATACAACAAGTGAAGTACCGCATGCTCAGCTCCGCCAATATACAAATCAACTGGCAGCCATTGCTGTTGAAGCTCATGCGAGCAGAATTCTTTATCATTACGCGGATCGATGAAACGCAGGTAGTACCAGCAGCTGCCAGCCCATTGCGGCATCGTATTCGTCTCGCGGCGGGCTTTCATCCCCGTTTCCGGATCGATTGTATTCACCCATTCCGATACGTTCGCCAGCGGTGATTCCCCGGTTCCCGAAGGTTTAATTTCGTCAACTTGAGGAAGCAGAAGCGGAAGTTGGTCAACCGGTACAGGCTTCATCGTGCCATCTTCCAGGTGAAGAATCGGAATCGGCTCTCCCCAGTATCTTTGACGGCTGAACAACCAGTCTCTCAAGCGGTAAGTGACCTTACCTTGACCTTTGCCGTTCTCTTCAAGCCAAGCGATCATGTGACGGATTCCTTGCTCAATGTTCATGCCGTCAATAGGTCCGGAATTCACATGAGCGCCGTCTCCAGCGTAAGCTTCTTTCTCCACATTGCCGCCTTGCACGACTTCGATAATTGGCAGATCGAACTGTTTAGCAAACTCCCAGTCACGTTGGTCGTGTCCAGGCACTGCCATGATGGCGCCAGTTCCGTAACCGCCAAGCACATAATCCGCGATCCAGATCGGCACTTTCCTGCCGTTTACAGGATTAATCGCATAGGCACCTGTGAATACGCCTGTTTTGTCCTTAGCCAGGTCTGTACGCTCCAGATCGCTTTTGCGGGAAGCTTTATCTTGATATTCTTTCACAGCGGCTGTTTGCCCGTCTGTAGTAATTTGCTGCACAAGATCGTGCTCAGGTGCAAGCACACAATAAGTCGCTCCGAATAAAGTATCTGGACGTGTTGTAAAGACGGTCAGGCTCTTCTCTTCATGCCCTTCGATCGCAAATTGAACTTCAGCCCCTGTCGATTTACCGATCCAGTTGCGCTGCATATCCTTAATGCTCTCCGACCAGTCAAGCTCCTCCAGATCCTCCAGCAAACGTTCAGCGTATTCCGTAATTCTCAGAATCCACTGACGCATCGGTTTACGGATAACCGGGTGGCCTCCACGTTCACTCAAGCCGTCGATGACTTCTTCATTCGCAAGAACCGTCCCTAGTGCCGGACACCAGTTAACAGGTACTTCGTCTACATAAGCAAGACCTTTGTTGTACAGTTGGATGAAAATCCATTGCGTCCATTTGTAATACTCCGGATCCGTCGTGGAAATCTCGCGATCCCAATCGTAGGAAAACCCGAGCGATTTAATTTGACGGCGGAAAGTATCAATATTTTTTTTCGTAAAATCACGAGGATCATTCCCCGTATCCAGCGCGTACTGCTCAGCCGGAAGTCCGAACGCGTCCCAGCCCATTGGGTGAAGAACGTTGTAACCTCTCATCCGTTTGAAACGGGAGACGATATCCGTTGCCGTATAACCTTCCGGATGTCCTACATGCAGACCGGCTCCTGAAGGGTATGGAAACATATCCAGTGCATAAAATTTCGGCTTATCCGAGTTTTCCAGCACTTTGAATGTTTTCTTAGCATCCCAGTAAGCTTGCCATTTGGGCTCAATCGCTTGGGGATTGTAACCCTGTAATTCCTTCGTTTCTTTCGTTTCCTGTGTCATGTGAAATTTCCTCCCTGTGTACGGCTATAAGCGCCAAAAAACCCCTCATCGCTAGCGGATATCGCTAGGGACGAGAGGTTAGATTCCCGTGGTACCACCCTAGTTAACACCAGGCATGCTTTGCCTGTGTTCACTCTGCCCCTTAACGCGGGTGAAACGATCCGGCTAACGCCAACGTGCGTGGCGATTCACCCTCTAGCTCCAAGGCGAGTTCACAAGACTGACATCTACCGGCTTCCACCCTTTAACCGGCTCTCTGCGAGATGCTGTGCAAGTTACTAATCCTCTTCCAAGCTTTGTGATCATCTGATTAGCTTTGATTATATGTAAAATAATGCCGCACTGTCAAGCGGCGAGGCACCTTATGCTTTATTTCTTTGCAATAAAGAAAGCCCGCTCTGTCAGCTTCGTAGGCTGTTCCCATGTAAAGTCAGCAGCCTTATGCACTTCACGAAAACCGGCTTCGCGCAGCATCTGCTCGAGCCAATCCAGTGCATAAGCGCGCTGCTCATGCGTTTCATCGATGCGCTGGAACAGTTCCTTGCCGCCTCCCTCTTTGACAAAGATGGTCAAATCGTGTTGAATTTGAACTCTTTCCTCATCCAACTCGCTTGTCCAAATGTAAGCTACATCCTCTTCATTCAAGAAGAAGGGCTGAGATTCCGCATAAGCAAACAACTGCTGGGGCGTATGCACATCGAACAGGAATAAACCGCCCGGCTTAAGTCCTTCATAAGTTTGGCGAAAGGCATCTACAATGTCCTCTTCCTCTAGCAAATAGTTCAAACTATCACAGAATGATAGAGCGACATCAACCGGTTCCCCAAGCTCCCACTCCCGCAAATCCTGCTGAAACAAACGAATAGCACCGCTGCGCACAAGCTGAGGCTGTTCTCCTGCTTTTTGTTCCGCTACAGCCAGCATATCTTCCGACAAATCAATGCCTGTCATTTGATACCCTTGCAATGCCAGCGGAATCGTCAAATTGCCGGTACCGCAGCCGAGATCTACAATCGAAACCGGCTTCACGCCAAACCGGTCAAAACTTTCTTTGACGAAACGAAGCCAATCTTCGTATGGCATGCTGTTCATCAGACGGTCATACGTGTAGGCAAATTTCTCATAGCTCATTTTAACTAGGATTCTCCTCTTTTTTCAGATAGGTCCAATCGTCCTCCTGATAGATGAGCCCGTCTTTCATCAGCTTGCCTAATGCACGCTTAAAGGCCGCTTTGCTCAAGCCAAACCGATCCTTAATGATATCCGCGGACGTTTTATCTGAAAATGGCATTGCATTTCCAGGACGCGTCTCCAGCACACTAAGAATTTTCTCCGCGTCTTCATCCCGACCTTTTTCCTTCGGCTGTCTCATCGACAGATTCACGCGGCCATCTTCTTCGCGAACGAAGGCGACTCGTACGTCAACCAACTCACCCACACGAAGTAATCGTGTTCTCTCCGTAGGAGCGATAAGTCCTATTACACCATAACCAAGAACACCGGCCTCGCAAATAACGAAAGTGCCCATCTGCAGCGGTCTGTACACACGCGCTTTCACCCAGCGGTTGCTCCAGCTTGAAGGAGCACGCACACAAAGTGGAGCCAGATCGTCTTCCAGCGCCAGCTTCGCAATTAAGCGGCCTTGACGGTCATGTGCTAATGTTGCAAACACCTTGTCCCCTACTTGAGGTCGCAATTCCTCCAATTCCGGCACATGACGGTAAGGAAGGAGCAAGTTACGACCTAACCCCATCTCCAGAAAGTAACCAAATCTCGGATGGATATCGACAACTTCGAGCAGCCCGACTTCGCCCATCTGGATTAACGGACGTTTCATGGTAGCCATGAGCCTGTCCTGTGTATCATGGAATAAAAAGGCTTCCACGTGCTCACCGGCCTTGATTTTGCCTACAATCTCCGCATACGGTAAAAGCACATCCTGATAGCCGTCGCTCAGGAAATATCCGTTTGGCGGAACTTCCCTCGCTACCTCAAGGGTAACGAGGGATCCTGCTTCCAGTCTCATACGCGCTCCACAACTTTGGCATCGGACCAAAGTCTTTCGATGTTATAGTACTCGCGATCATCGCGGTGGAAAACGTGCAGAACAACATCCCCTAAATCAAGCAGAACCCATCTAGCTGTATCAATACCTTCGTAACCTCTGATCGTGACGCCATACTCATGTGCTTTCTTTCTGGCTTCGCTCGCGATCGCTTGCACTTGTGTTTCTGAATTTCCGTGGCAAATGACGAAATAATCCGCAATCAAGGAAATACCTTGCAAATTAAGCGTAACAACGTCCGCCGCTTTTTTATCCTCTGCAGCCTCTACGACAAATGCTAAAATCTCTTCTGGGCTTTTACTCATTCAATCAACCTCCATGAATTAGTTGTTTATTTGTTGAATCAAATCATTCCGTGTCAAAATGGTAAGCGGATAAATTCGTTTTCCTTTTTCAATCAAAAACCGAATCGTAGAATCAAACCCGACAACAAGCGCCTTCTCCAAGCTGCTCTTGGCTTCCTCACGGATGAGCTCTACACCGGGGAATTCCCGGCCTGGCTCCATATAATCCGCTAAACATACGATTTTGTCTAACAGCGTCATCCCTTCACGCCCTGAGGTATGGTACCGGATCGCATCCAATATCTCCTCGTCCTGAATACCAAATTGCGACTGGGCAATGAACGCCCCGGCATGCGAGTGCCAAAGCTCCTTATCAAAATCCAATAAATCCTGGGGCAACCCATTCTCGCGAATAATCTTAGCTTGCTCCTGTACAGGCCAATACTTGCAATAATCATGTAAAATAGCTGAAAGATCAGCTTTGACAGGATCTCCGCCGAATCGCTTCGCAAGCATGACGCTCGTTTCCATGACACCAAGTGTATGGAGCCAGCGCTTCTCAGGCATTTGTTCTTTTACGGCTGCGATTAGCTTCTCACGCTTCATACAATCGGTTCACCTCCATGTAACCGTTCACGACTTCTGGAACAAGGTAGCGAACTGATCGTTTCTGACTTCGCTCCTCGCGAATGGCTGTGGATGAAATTTCAACTAGCGGCATGGGGACAATAGTTACTCGCTCACGGATGTTAGCAGACATATGCGCCATATCCAGTTCGTAGCCAGGTCTGGCTAAACCGATAAAACGAATATGCCGCACGATGTCATCAATGCGATGCCACTGCGGCAAATACTGAACCATATCTGCACCTATAATATAAGCAAATTCTGTTGTGGGATATTGTTTGCGCAGCAGTTCAATCGTATCGATACTATAAGATACGCCGCCTTTGCTGATTTCGATATCAATCGGACGAAAAAAAGGATTCCCCTCCGCAGCAAGGCAAACCATCTCCCAGCGCTGCTGCGTTGTGGCCTTCGGCGCGTTGGACTTATGCGGCGGCACGTTGGCCGGCATCAGCCATACTTCGTCTAATCCTGCTTCCACCCTCGCCCGCTCCGCAGCGATTAAATGACCGGTATGGATCGGGTCAAAGGTACCACCCATAATTCCGACAAGCATGCTTACACCTCTTTAGCTCGGCAGTTCAATCTTTTTCTTGTCACGCGATTCTTTGTACAACACGACGATTTTACCGATCACTTGTACGAGCTCAGCACCGGATTTCTCGGACAGTTCAGTGCCTACCTCATCCCGATCTTCTCCGCTGTTGTTCAGCACTGTAATTTTAATCAATTCACGCACTTCCAGCGCTTCTTGGATATGACGGATTAAGTGTTCGTTCACGCCGCCTTTGCCTACTTGGAAAATCGGATCTACATGGTGCGCCAATGAGCGCAAATAACGTTTCTGTTTGCCTGTTAACATGGATGTCCCTCTATTCATTCTTATTCAGCTAACGACTGTTCTACCACCTGTCTCATCGCCGCAACGGGCGCAGGTTTACCAGTCCAGTATTCAAAAGCAAAAGCACCTTGATATATAAACATGCCCAGTCCGCCATGAATGCGGGCTCCTTTGGCTTCCGCCTCACGAAGGAACCTTGTAATGCGCGGATTATAGATTAAATCGCTCACGAGATGATGTTCTTTCAGAAGTTCAACCGGCATCGGCAGCTCTTCCGTGTTAGGATGCATCCCCGCTGAGGTCGTATTCAGTACGAACTCGACCTCATCCACGACATTCGCAATCTCATCAAGACCAAGACCGATTGTCTTCGTGTAAGCACTGATTGTATCAGCAAGCTCTAATGCGCGCTCTTTTGTCCGATTCGCGATGTAAATGCAGCCTGCACCTTCTTTGGCGAGTGCATACGCAACCCCTCTTGCAGCTCCGCCGGCGCCAAGAACAAGAACGCTTTTCCCCTTCAAATCGATGCCCGTTTCTTCCTTGAGAGAACGAACATAACCAATACCGTCCGTATTGTAGCCGATGAGTTTGCCGTTTTCGTTCACGATTGTATTCACCGCGCCAACGATACGAGCTCCCTCGTCAATTTCGTCCAGGTACTGCATAACCTCAACTTTATGTGGAATGGTGACATTAATTCCTCGATACCCCAGTGCCCGAATCCCTCGAACCGCATCTCCAAGCTCGTCAGGACGCACATGAAAAGCAGCATAAACCGCGTTAAAATCTGCTTCTTGAAAAGCGCGATTCAACATAATGGGCGATCGGGAATGCCGAATCGGATCTCCGAATACCCCATATAGAATCGTATGACTGTCTATCGCCCGGCTCTTCTCCATGGTCTCCTCTGGTCCCCCTATATCAATGACTCTCGTGTGATAACCTTGATCCCCTTCGGTGCATGAACGGCAAGCTGTGAACCAGCCAGGCTGTTCACTTTGATCCAACCTAAACCGGAGATGAGCACATCCATTTGTTTCCCCTTTGGAATGTTCAGCCCATGCTTCACAAGTGGAGGCAGCTCGTCCAAGTCCGCTTCATTAGGAGGCGCCAGCATGACACCTTTGTGATCGGCGTACAGATCATCTGCCCGCTCCAACTTCGTGCGATGTATTTGAATCGCGTTGGACGTGTAGCATGTGAACGACTGGTGTTCACCTTTAATAAAATCAAAGCGAGCTAACGCGCCAAAAAACAACGTTTGTTGTTCATTTAACTGAAAAACAACCGGTTTGAGCGGCTTATCCGGCATGATACGTGTCAAATCACGTTTCTTCACAACCTCGGTTAGACGGTGCAAGTGCACAATCCCCGGCGTATCTACGATAAACCGGCCATCGTCGAGCGGGATTTTGACCAAATCCAGCGTCGTGCCCGGGTATTGAGATGTCGTAAGCTCCGCTTCCAAATCGCTGTAATCGCTGATTAAACGGTTAATAAGCGTCGATTTGCCGACATTAGTAGCACCAACAACATACACATCTCTGTCGCCGCGGTGCTCCTGTACAGCCGTAATCACGCGATCAAAGCCGATATTTTTCTTCGCACTGCAGAGCACAATGTCAACAACTTTAAGGTTGGCCTCTTTGGCTCTACGCTGCACCCAGTTGATGATCTTGTTGGCATTGGTCACTTTCGGCAGCAAATCAATCTTGTTGACGACAAGCAGGACCGGATTCGTGCCGACAAACCGTCCCAGACTGCTGAGCATACTGCCTTCAAAGTCAAAAATGTCCACAATCTTCACAACTAACGCCTTGGTTTGGCCGACATGTCCAAGCAATTTGAGGAAGTCGTCCTGCTGCAGCGTGATAGTGGAAGATTCATTATAATGCTTGATCCGGTAGCAGCGCTGACAAATAACCGGCTCCTTTTGCAGCGCTTCTGCCGGAATAAATCCGAGCTTGCTCTTGTCTTCTGTTTGCAGCAATACGCCGCATCCCGCACAATGATTAATCGTTTCTATACTCATGAAACCTCCTAATTCTTCATCCTGGCATTCGCCCATTTCTCAATCCGCCGGTTAATTCGTGTGAAAAAACCTTCGTCATTGATAGAAATCGGATTGACCAGAATCGTGTAAAGCCCCATTCGATTGCCGCCAAGCACATCCGTCAGCATTTGATCGCCTATGACCGCTGTTTGTCTCGCATTCGTACCAAGCAGCTTCATAGCTTTGTGAAATGAAACGTTCCATGGTTTCTTGGCTCTGTGAATGAATGGAATGCCTAACGGCTCCGCAAAGGCGGATACGCGTCCATGATTGTTGTTGGACACGATGACGACCTTGAAGCCCATCTTCTGCAACCGGTTCAACCACTCTATTAACTCTGGAGTCGCATGCGGATCGCGCGCGCCTACGAGTGTGTTATCGAGATCGGTAATGATACCGCGAACACCAAATCCCCATAGATGATTGGCATCAATATCATAGATTGTATGCACGGACTGTCTGGGTACGAGCTTTTTCAGCAAACCATTTCCCTCCACTGCTTCCTCGACATATACGAGAAACTATACCATAGTGACCCGTTTGTTGCAAAAAGAAAAGAACATATTTTCCCACTAGCCGCGGGCTGGAAGCGGCAGCCAGTTCAGGACATTTTGGATTTGACGGTCCCAATAACCCCACTCATGTTCTCCAGGCCCTTCCTCATAGGTCAAGTCCAGACCCAATTCCCTGCAATAATTACGGAAACGGATGTTATCTTCATATAGGAAATCTTCCGTACCGCAGCACTGATATAAATCCGGCTTCGGTCCTTTGCTAGCCTTCACCTGCTCTGCCAAATAGAATAAATCATTTTTGCTGCCTTTGATACTCGTCACATCGCCATAAATCAGCTTGAATTCATCCGGAAAGTTTAATGCTCGATGCGAAATATCTACGGCGCCCGACAAGCTGGCGGCGGCTGCAAAACGGTCTGGATGTGTGAGAGCCAGCTTCATCGCACCATATCCGCCCATCGACAAGCCCGCAGCATAATTCAATTCTCGTTCTTCTGCCAACGGGAAAAAAGATCTAGCAATAGCCGGCAGTTCCTCGCTAATAAACGTCCAGTACTTCGGACCTGCCGCCATATCCGTATAAAAGCTGCGGTTAACAGCCGGCATAACAACGGCAATCCCCAACTTGGCCGCATACCGCTCGATAGATGTTCTCCGCATCCAAATGGTGTGATCGTCAGATAGGCCATGCAATAAGTACAGTGTTGGATGTTTTGAAGTACCGTAGCTCGCTGAGGCGATCCCGATCTGATTTTGTGCATGCTGCGGTAAGATCACATACATGGAAGCTGAGACACCAAGGGAATCGGAGTAAAAATGACAATCGATAAAAGCCATGCGAATATGCTCCTCTCATAGGGAAAACCACCCCCCAGCAAGGGAAAGTGGCTTTCTTCACCTATTTCATTTGTTCTTTTAATTTCATAATCGATTGACTCACGGTTTGATAATCGGTTTCGGTCGAAACATTTTGGCTGTATTTTGCTCGTTCAAACAGCTCTAACACCGTTTCCAGATCTTTTTTCATCCATTTGCTCTGGCTCGACCACCTGGCCGTCGCTTCTCTCATCGTTTCATGCTCTAATCTGGTATAGCCCTTACGTCGGCTCATCCGCAGAAGCTTCTCGAATTCCACAATGATTTTCTGATTAAAATTAACGGCTTTCAATTGCTTTCTGTGCATACGCCATGTGCGCCAATAGTTGCTTTTGAGCAAAAATACAGCGCCAGCAGCTATCATTAGAGCAGCACCAACACCGCTTAACGTCAACCATAGCCAAGTAAAGCTAGGTGCTTGACTCGTTTCTTCAGGCAGTGTGACCGGATCGCTCTCCGTGGTAGGGTCAACAGGCGGAGGTGTCTCCGCTGGGAACACATTCGGAAGCGCAAACCCGGAAGTAGGCTCAAAAGGGATCCAGCCAAAGCCTTCAAAATACACTTCAACCCACGAATGAGCATCCGAGTTCCGGACTGTATACGTGCCGGCAGCGTCAGCATCGATATCTTCACCGAATTGACTCAAAATACCAAATTCTCGCATCTGATCAGATTGGGGAGAAGTTCCGGATGAGTACCCTTTCACCCAGCGGGTCGGAAGTCCGATTGAACGAGCAAGCACGGCCATTGACGTGGAATAATAATCACAGTATCCCTGTTTGATTTCGAACAAGAATCGATCTACAAAATCTTTGCTTTTCCCTTTACTTTCGTCCGGTGTGTTCGTATAAGGGTAATGCTCTGATAAATAAGCCTCAATCAGCTTGGCCTTATCATAAGGATTAGTCGCTGATTTGGTGATGTCGATCGCAAGTTGCTTGACACGTTCGGGAAGATCCGCCGGTATTTGCAAATACTCCGCCCATTCCGGCTTATTCCCATAGTCACTCTTCACCTCGCGGAGCTGCGCTACATCCAAAATAGGCTCTTGAGTAATAATGGCATACTCTTTGGGATAATTCGTTCTGCCCGTGTACCGCAGCTCGGATTGTCGAGGCGACCATAAAATGCGCTGAAACGGATTCTCACCTTGATTCACTTCCACCAGTCGCTGGACGGCATACCCGCCGAAGAGAACCGGAAACACATCCTCTCTCTGCATAACAATGGTTTGGGTAACTTCCTGGGTTTTCAACAGTGAGAAATCAAATCTCGGATCAAGAGGCAGTGTATTGAGATTGACCCGATTCATCGGAAGCTTTTTCTCATTCGGACTAAGCTCCCAACCTTTTCCATTATACTGAGCTCTCGTTTCACCACGGAAGTAGGTGCGTTTGCTCGTTTCTACTGTCATGACAGGTGTGTAGTCAAATTGAAATCCACCACCCAGATGACTATCATCCCTGCTGTAACCCGATGAAGTATCGGCGGTAGACGCCGTCACGCTTACCCCTTTTCCTAATAGAGGTACGGATTCTCCCCGACTCACCTTATAAGCGGTATATGGATCGGTTAAGACAGGTTCTACGGTAGGAGCCAGAAACCCAACAAGCGTAATGACACCTACGATCAGCCCCACTGGAAGCAGGAGCGAAGAGGGATAATCGGTAATCGTCTCCCAAATAACAGGGGCCCGTTTCTTCAGTTTGGCGAAGTGGCGAACCATCAGGAGCGAAAATCCGCAGAAGATGACCATGGCTACTTGCGGCCACAGGAAAATAGTGCTGAAGGAATCTCGTATGGCAAAAAACAATATACTGACAGCAATGAGAACGAAAATACGCAGCCTCGATTTCACTGACCACATGGCAAATAAATAAGTCAGCCAAGCAGCTAAGCTAAACCAAATATACGGCTCTAACTGACCGGCGTTTAAGGCGACCCATCGGAGTGCGTTCTTCCACGTCGTCACGTGTACGGCAACAAAATGGTAACCCATCCCGATGACGTGAAGAGCGATGACCAATCCGAATTGAATGAGAACTCGCCATACGCGTCGAAGATGCGGAATCAGATACGTAACCGCAACAAGGCTTAATGTTCCTGTGACAAAAACGACCGTTTCAGGGAGCCACAAGCCGTCTTCCTTCATAATCCAAATCACAAATTGATACAGATAAATACCCGTAAGAATCGCACTAAGGCGCTGTTCCCAATCCGTAAAAACAATTCTCTTCCAGAGTGAGCTAAGCATAACGTTTCGCCCCTCCCAACAGGTTAGGCAAGTCCGTTAATTGACTGACCTCATACCCCATATAACCTTGTGAGCGAATCGCCTTAACCCAATCGTCTTTTGCGCTATCCTGAACCGCCCCCTGCAGTTTGAAAGCATGCGAAGGTTCGGCATGAATCCACATATGGCAAGGATTCATTTGAAGATGCTCGAGTTGCGTCAGCACCTGCATCATGACGGAACCCTTTTGCGGAGAAATAAGTACAAAGAAGCAGCCGGCTGGGAGTTCCCGTGAATGTTCTTTCAAAATTTGCTGCAGAGAATGAAAGCCGTCAGCTTCAACCCCGACCAAATGTTTTAAAATATGCTTGTGGTGATTCTGACTTTGTTTCGGTTCAAAATAGGTGGATTCTTTCCCGATTGACAGCAAACCAAGCGCTAAGTCGCGGCCGGCCCCATACCGGAACAAGGATGCCGCCACAGAAACAGCTAGTTCAAATTCAGCCGCGTCACCATAGGCACGAGCCGTGCGATCCAATAAAATGATCGTTTTGGGCAGCGACTCCCGTTCGAACTCCTTGGACTTCCAAGTCCCTGTCTTCGCTGTGGCATTCCAGTGAATGCGGGACAAGCGATCCCCGTAAATATATTCACGAACACCGTTAATCTGCGTCGTTTCCCGGTGGGCTCTTGTCGTCGTGGAATGATGCTGCATGCCTTTGAGCATTTGATGGAACTGCGCCCATTCCCGGATGGCTACGGTTTGCGGGTATACCGTAACGGATTGCTGGAGTTCCAGGCGTCCCTTATGCTGGAAGAAGCCAAAGATATCCTCGGTCAGACATTCCGTATCACCAAACCGGTAATATCCCCTTCGCAGCGGAGGCGTGCTGTACAGCAGTTCCCCTCTGCGCTTCCAATCCGGAATCAGCGAACCTTCAAAGATGGTTTCTTCTCCACTCTGACGGATGAACTGATCTTTGATAATCATATAAGGAATCGGCCAAAAACCGGGAATCTGTACGCCAATGCCAATTTGCAGTGATTGACCCGCTTCAAGCTGTGCATCCTGCCCTTGAATGGAGAGCTTGCGCGTCCCTTGAGCACGTCTGATGCCGCTCCAGTTGCCTGCGAGTAAGTAGATCGACAAAAGGGTAATGATAATAAACAGCATGGAGGCCAGCTTTCCTCCTTGAAATAACAGGAAGAATAAGCTAGCCGTGAAACAGGAAATCAGTAGCCATAAAGGAGCCGGAAACCGGGGACGTTCCCCGAATCGTTTGAATACCGGTCGAGTCATAGGCTCACTTCTCCAATCGAACCGGCACTCGAACCTGCTCGAAAATCGAACCGAGCACGGAGTTAACGGTAGCTCCATCCATGCGTGCTTCGGAATGAAGGATCATTCGATGCCCGAGCACGAAAGGCGCAAGGTACTTGATGTCATCTGGAATGACGTAGTCTCTGCCTTTCAAGAACGCATATGCCTTGGATGCTAGTACAAGCGAAAGCGTGGCGCGTGGACTTGCGCCCAGAAATACAGCGTGATGGTCACGCGTTTTCCTGGTGATATTGACTAAGTAATCCGATACCGCGTCATCCATATGTACCCTGCGCGCTTGCTCTTGTGCTGCCAGTACTTCAGACGTATCCATCACCGCATGCAACGCTTCCATCGGATGCGCTTTGATTTGCGAAGCAATCATCTGTTTCTCGGCAGCTTCGCTCGGATAACCCAGGCTAAGCTTAATCATAAAGCGATCCAGCTGCGCTTCCGGCAGAATATATGTGCCTTCGAAATCAATGGGATTTTGAGTGGCCAGCATGAGAAAAGGAGATGGCAGCTCATGGATATCGCCGTCTACCGTAATATGCTGCTCTTCCATGGCTTCCAGCAGTGCCGATTGGGTTTTGGTTGTTGCGCGATTGATTTCGTCGACAAGTAAAATATTCGCCATGATCGGTCCTGAGCGAAACAGGAATTTTTCTTCTTTGGGATGATATATAGAAACACCGGTAATATCGGAAGGCAATAAATCGGGATTGCACTGAATGCGACGGAATTGGCCGTCGATGGAACGGGCGAGGGCTTTGATCAGTACGGTCTTGCCAGTTCCCGGTACATCTTCGAGCAACACATGTCCGCCGGCCAGCATAGCAGTCAGCAGTAATTCAATCTCAGCGCTCTTGCCGAGTATGCAGGATTCTAAATTCGTTTTCAGTCTAGTTAAAACTTCTACATGATGATGGGTGGCAGTTTCCATGACTTAATCCTCCTTAGAGTTTTCGTAAGAAAACTTACTTCGTAAGCGTATGCTGAACGGTATTAAAACCTCATCTTGTCACGACCGCCAGGCAAATAAACGCCAAAATGACCGTAATTCTTAAAATAGAAGAGAAAAAGTGCGTAAATCCAGTTTACAGCAAAGTTTTTCGTCCGTATACTTGTAATTCCTCTAAATTTATTTGTTAAAATTACCCATGTGAAATTAGCGGCTTTATTAGGGTTTAAGCGGAGTTTGGGAAAGGCAAGGGAGACGTATTTTCTGCGTATTTCGGGTATAAAGCCATGAATGACATGTACTTTTTACATGTTTATCTCTAGAAACGGCAAAAGTGAGATCATTTGCTGTACTTATTGCAGTTTGTGAGGTTCGTCGGGGCACGTTGGTGCGAGCGAGACTCTCACGGCATAAGCTTGTTTTGTGAGTTAACTTCCACCTGAGGCTTATTTCCCACATGTTAGCGGTGAAAAACAACGGAAGCACTTTGACTGGTGCAGCTGAAAAAGGAGCTAAGCGTCTTGATTACGCTTAGCTCCTACGCCTATCGTTTTATTCGTTCACGGACGAACGTTTCCCCGATCAAACGATATCCACATTGCCAGAAGGGACTATTCATCCGATCTCTATCCCTTTGGCTTAACAAATACAGCGGCAATAAACGAGAAAATAATCGCTGCCGAAATACCCGCGCTAGTCACTTTGAAGATCCCGGTTATGATCCCGATATAACCGTCCTTGTGCAGCTCTTCCAGCGCCCCATGTACGAGGGCGTTACCAAAGCTGGTAATCGGTACGGTTGCTCCCGCACCCGCAAATTCGATAAATGGGTCATATAAATTGCAACCATCCGCAATAGCGCCAAGGACGACAAGCGTACTCATTGTATGCGCAGGCGTCAGCTTCCCAACATCCATTAGAAGCTGCCCGAAGACACAGATAGCACCGCCAATGACAAAAGCCCAAAAAAAGTTCATGCGTACAACCCTCCAGACTCAATAGAAACTGCATGCGCGATACACGGGATGCTTTCCCCTTGCTGGAAGGAGAGCGGAGACAGCAACGCGCCTGTGGCAACAACAAGAATGCGGTTCAACTCTCCTTTTTTCATGCGTTTGAGGAGATGCCCGTAGGTAACGGTTGCGGAACAGCCGCAGCCGCTGCCTCCGGCTTGCACATTCTGCTTGTCCCGCTGATAGATTAATAAGCCGCAATCATCATAAGTCGTTTGTTCAATCGGAACCTTGTGCTTTTCGAACAGTTCACGCGCAATTTCGGAACCGACCGCAGCCAGATCTCCAGTTACAATGAGATCATAATAACCCGGCTCGCGGCCCAAATCGCGGAAGTGAGCCTGGATCGTATCCACGGCAGCCGGAGCCATCGCTGCGCCCATATTGAAAGGGTCTGTGATCCCCATATCCACAACCCTGCCGATGGTTGCCGATGTGATGACGGGGCCATCCCCCGTCTTCCCGAGCACGGCCACTCCAGCGCCGGTCACGGTGTATTGCGCGGTCGGCGGCTTCTGGGATCCGTATTCCGTCGGATAACGGAACTGCTTCTCCACCGTGCAGTTGTGGCTGCAGGTGCCTGCCATTATATAATTGGCGGCGCCTGAATCCATTAACTGCGCGGCAAGCGCCAGCCCTTCCATCGAGGTCGAGCAAGCGCCGAAGATGCCAAGATACGGCATGCCCAGCGTGCGTGCCGCGAACGTATTGGAGATGATCTGATTCATAAGATCGCCTCCAATATAGAACTGAATTTGGCCGCCCGTAAGCCCGGCATTATCAAGGGCATGCTGCGCCGCTTCCTCAAGCAGCGCTTTCTCCGCTTTCTCCCACGTCTTCTGACCTACCGTCAGATCGCCATGCACGATGTCAAAGTCTTCCGCCAGTGGACCCTCGCCTTCATCAGGTCCAACTACAGTCCCTGTGGACAGAATGACCGGACGATTCTCGAAAACCCAGCTTTGATGCCCTTTCAGCATAGCATCAGCCCCCACCCATTATGATTAGATGCAAGAGTCCCACAACGAAAGCAGCCACGGTGCCAAAAACGATGACAGAGCCCGCTAATTTGAACATGTTCCCGCCTACACCAAGGACTAATCCCTCAGCCCGGTGTTCAATCGCAGCAGAGCAAAGGGAGTTTGCGAACCCTGTAACAGGAACTGCGCTTCCGGCGCCAGCCCACTGAGCAATTTTATCGTAGATGCCGAAGCTTGTTAAAATGACCGAAATGATAATCAGAACAGCCACGGTCGGGTTGCCCGCTGTTTTCTCTGTAAACCCGAACCAATTGATAAACATTTGCATAAAGCACTCGCCAATTAAGCAAATCGTGCCGCCAACTAAAAAAGCTCTAAGGCAATTTTTCAAAACAGGCCTCTTGGGTTCAATCCTTTTCGCTAATTCCTGATACTCCTGTTGGGTCATTGTTAGATTTTTCTTCTTATTGTTGGCCATACTTTCCCTCCTGCTTGATTAGGATCTTAACAGGGTATGAAGATCCTGAATGACTTTCGTCATCACCACGGAACTATCTTGATACATTTTTTTCGCATCAGGATGCTTTGTTGTTAAGGAATACAGCTCAAGATCCGCTTCACATTTCTTCAGTGTTGCAAGAAGCGCAGGTCTTTCGCTCGGCTGAGGCACTTTCAGCTTGTCATCATAGAGATCAACGGTTAATTCGCCGTTGGTATCTACATGGCCAAGAAACACATTTTCTTTCGTTACTCCTAGCTTATCCAGTTCCGTTTGCAGCCATCCCATTCCTTTCCCTGCTGCAGCCAGCGGCTCTTTTTGGATCACACCATCCATAATGACCGTCTGGGTAGGCTTTTCTGTTCCCAGCTTCATCCCCAGATGTTTGGGTGTCAGAGGCTGCGACTCGCTTTTGAGCAAAACACTCAGATCACCGCTGGATTCGAGCATCGCAAACTCCACATCCGCCACTCGGAAAACACTTTTCGTACGCAACTGCTCAAGAAGCTCGTCCCCTGTGTACCGCTCTTTTTTCAAATTTTCCTCAAGCACTTTCCCATCTTTGATGAGCACTGTGCCTTTCCCTTCAAACCACGTACGCAGCGTCTTGCTCTTGAGTGTTAGCAGCTCCAAGATAAAAGGCACAAGACACCATACCAATATGGCAATAACCCCATGCATAAAGTTGCTTTCTACATCCGTTGAAATGACACCGGCCAAGTCACCTAGTGTAATACCTATCACATATTCGAAGAACGTTAACTGAGATATTTGTTTCTTCCCAAGGATTCGTGTCAGTACAAACAGAATAACTAGCGCGCTGAACGCTCTAATAACGATATGTACCCAATCTGCCACGGGCCCGTTCCCCTCTCTTTCATAGTGCTCCAAACAAAGTCATTATGTGCAAAATAAGCGAGTGCTATCATTGAATTGTTTTGTATTTAATTGTCAATTATGAGAACGAAGAGAAAGGGAATATTAATGAGCGCAAACAAGTGAAATCCTTATGCTCTCTTTGGTTGCAACCCAAATTCTAATGAAGAGGTGTCTACCATGACTGTAGCTGCTCAAGTAAAAACAACACTAGCCTCCCTCAAAAGCGCGCAAGCCAGCCTAGAGACCTTTGCGTTGTCAACGCAGAATCAGGAAGCTAAACAACTGTATGAAACTGCCGCGATGGCTGCACAAGACATTGTGAATCAAGTTTCCTCCAGGGTGCAGCAATTGGAAAACGAAGAGCCGCAATACAAAGGTTTCTAGTCTGAACACAAAAAAAGCCGGTATTTACGAGAAACGCTCTCGTGTACCGGCTGTTTTTGCTTTTTAATACATCATGAGGAGAATTAGCGTAAGCAATACAAAAAGCACTAAAATAAGCAGTTTGAGATGATCTTCTTTTGGCATGTGAGCCGCCCCTTGTTTCAGATCGTTTCCGTTAAATCCTTATTATTGTGTCGGTTGGCCGGAAGCTTTCCTCAATTCATTCGCTAAACGGTGAAACTCATCTCTTGCTTGCGGGTCCTCCGTTGCCATGTATGCCGCAGATAAAAAGGCAATGATTTTATTGGCATCTTCAACACTTATCACAGCTTATTCCCTCCTAGAAGCACCACTTTATTTTCCGGTCCAATAATCGAAGGTCAGCACATTGTTTTTGAAAAAGGAATAAGGCAAATAACAGTAGCCTTGGTCCCCCCAACCTTTGCCCCAAGAGTTTCGTACGATCACTACACCTTGGCCTTTCTTCTTGCCGTCCCTATACCCAACAGCCAGCATGGCGTGCCCGCCTAGCAGCATTTCTTTTTTTCGGTCTGGATAGGGGACACGTCCTGTTCGGATAACCGCCAGGCTTTCAAAAGAGCTATATAGCCATATGCCGAAGACAACAGGCTGACCGTCAGCCAAAGCCGCTTTGATTCCCGCCAGATCGTGAATGCGATGATAGCTGCCAATTCGATAATTGCCTGCCGTTTGTTCAGCCTCTTTATCCGGTTTCTCTTTATATTTGGCAATTTGATACGGCCATTCGCTTTCTGGGCAAACACCGATTTTCTGAAGCACTTTCATCCCGTCGCGTACCGTTGCACCAGAGTCCCTATTTACCGTGCCTTCTATTTGCCTCTCATGCCAATAATGAAAAAGCCGGGATAATCGAGGCGCTGAATCGCTTTCTTGACGCAGCCAATATTCACGTAATCCGCTTACAATGGCATTCGACGTGCAAGATCCTAAATTCCCTTGATTGACAATTGGAGAAAGCTTGCTCCGCAGGTCGACTTTGCCGGGCAGCTGAGATTCACGGACATAGTTGACACTTCGGTAAAAATAGTCACGAAAGTCACGTTGGTCCCTTTTTACCGTTAACTTTCTTCTCATCTGTTTTCCTCCCCATTGCCCGTTTGTGGAATTGTACTCCAGTGTATTCACCCATGGGCAGGAGCGTGCAAAAAAGCACCCCCCTCCCCTAGGCATGCGCGCGGCAAAAATTCGATTATTTTTTCATCGCTTTCTGATAGATGGCTCGAAATAGCTGTCACGGCGGTCAGATAAGACCCTGTAGTTCCGCTCATCGAGGAAATCTGTACGATATCCTCGAAATAGAGGACGCCAGTTCCCTAATGATCTTCCCTTGCGGAATTCTCCGCTAGCCTTTCTGTGTCTGGTGAATTGGAAGGTTGCAGAATGTTGAGTAGAAAAGTTAGATCGTGGAAGGTAGGTAAAGTAGCTTGATTTGCTCATCTGTTATTGCGCAAGAGCCTCCTCTGCATAGGTTAGGGGAACTGCAGGGCGCTATTTCTCGGAAAAGGCATGTTTCCCGGTTTAATGGGAACTGTGGTCCTCTATTCCGCCAATTTCAACCGAAATAGCTATCACCTGGGTCAGATAAGACCCTGTAGTTCCGCTCATCGAGCAAGTCTGTACGATATCCTCGAAATAGAGGACTCCAGTTCCCTTATGAACTGCCCTAGCGGAATTCTCCGCTAGTCATTCTGTGTCTGGTGAGGTGGAAGGTTGCAGAATGGAGAGTAGAACGGTTGGATCGTGGAAGGTAGGTAAAGTAGCTTGATTACGCAGGCTTTTTGTTGTGCAAAAGCCACCGCATGACTTAGCACGAATAACAATGCGTTATTTCCCAGAAAATAACGTGTCCCGCCCAAACGAAAAAACCAGGCAAACCACGTCTATTTCAGACGGGTTCACCTGGTTCTATTAGAATCTTCCTCAACGCTTATCGAAGATAGCGGCAAAGCGGCAGTATTTGCTGCTCTCGAATACACGCAACGACTAGCTCGGCGATAGCGATTCCGCCTTTTTCTTGAAAATGCGTATTATCCTCTGCTCCTTTTGGGAAGTTAGGAAACTCCCCGGGCCAGGCCCACATGAACAAGGATTTGGTTTCCTCAGGACCGAGCGTTTCGAACAATTGCTTGCTAGCTTCCGCCAAATCAATGAGAGGAACATCCGCCTCTTCGGCCAGCTGCTTCATAGCTGTGATATACTCGCCGTGGGTGTCGACGATTTTGCCAGCTTCATCAAAAAATCTCCGCTGCACTGGCGTCACTAGAATTGGAACAGCGCCCCGCGTCCGAGCCTCCTGAATATAAATCAGTAGATGCTCTTTATAAGTGGTAAAAGGGGAAGTCGCCCGCTCCTCATCCAACTTTTGATCGTTATGCCCAAATTGAATCAATAAATAATCATTTGCATTCATCGTATCAAGAATCGGTGTAAACCGACCTTCATTCAGGAAGCTCTTGGAGCTGCGGCCAGACATCGCATGATTTGCTACAGCGGCATCTGCTTTGATGAAAAGCGGCAACATTTGCCCCCAGCCGGTGTATGGATACCCATCCTGCGGCTGATCGGTTACCGTAGAGTCGCCAACCAAATATAAGGTAGATGCTTGAGGCGCCGAAATGATCTCGAGTGCATTAATGCGCGGTGCAGCGCCTGAGAAGGCGAGCCTCAATTGTCCATCTGCTACATGGACGCTAAAGCTGCTAGCCACGAACTCCCCCGCCGCCGTGCGGCATTCCGATAGAAGCAGCCTTCCCTGCCCTACCTTTAAGCCCGTAACTGTTGCGGTAATCAGATCCCCCATTAGTGTGTGAATCGTATAATTGCCATTCGGCAAATCGACAATAAACACAGCGCCCACGGGAATGCAAAAGTCTTGACGGAGCGCTTCCGGTCTCCCGCGATCCCTTACATACACCTCTGAGCCAACCCTAAAACCATAGCCCACATTACTCTCATCATAGAAAGAATCATGGCTAATTTTCGTGAAGCCTTCTTTCGCTGCGTTTTGTGCCGGGCCAAAATCAAATTTCAAATGGATACTCATCATTTTGTACCTCTACCAGTCCCTGCGGTTTAGTAACGAGGATAAGAAAATCAGTCCCAATCCTTGGCCCCAGCCTTGAATCCGTTTGTAGGGAACTCCTTTGTAGCCGTCAATATCCCGCATCACCGCTGTTCCGGCAGACACGCCCGTGATTGTACCATCATCTGTTATACGTGAAAGAATCCCCTTGATCGACTTGTTTGTATATTTATTGTATAACGGACCTGCACCGATGAGCGCGGCCGCGATACCTGCGGAACCGGATGTTTCCAAATACGCATCCTTATCCGTCAGAACGGTATGCCATAGCCCACTTTCATCCTGCAACCGAACGAGTGCGCTTAATTGATCACGCAGAGAGCCTTCAATAATCATAAAAGAGGGATGCGTCACATGCACGAGCCTCAGTGCGCGTGCCATCGTAATGGCAGCCCATGAGTTGCCGCGCGCCCAATAAATGCCTGACATGTGATTTTGCGCCAGATTGTCCCAGCCGTGGTAATACAAGTTCGTCGCAGCATCCTGCAGTACATTTTCATGGCCATGATACTGCTTCAAGCCGTCCTCGAAATAATCCTCACGATTCAGCATCGAACCGATCCGCACCAGGAAATAACCCGCCATGAACATCGTGTCCACCCATGCCTGCTCAGGGAAATTATACGTTTCCGAGTTCACAGTATGCTGGAAAATGCCGTCTCCAAAACGCTCCGCCTCATGCTTCAGGAAGTCCGCCATTTGCGTAGCGATTTCCATATACCGCTCTTCCCCGGTTTCCTTATACAAGGTTAACAACGAGTGACCGATCGAGATGCCGTTGACGGACAGCTTGGGCAGCCCGTCTTCCAATTTCTCATCGACCCATTCTTTTAACAATTGAAGATACTCTTTATTTCCGGTTGCTTCATAGGCTTCCGTCACACCATAAAAAGCTACGCCTCCCGGCCAATCCCAATTAAAGTCCATGCGGAACGTTCTATGAACAACGCGGTCAATGACTTCGCGAATCTCATCCGGATCAAATTGTAAAGCTGGCATCTCTTCATTTCCTCCCTGTAGCTGGTTATTGATGAACTGAGCATTCATTCTCATTATCCTTTCAAACCGCTCGTCGAAATTCCGTCAACAATATATTTTTGAAAAATCATAAATACAACGAAGATCGGAACCAGCGACAGCGTCGACATAGCGAACATACCGCCCCAGTTATTTAAAGACTCGCTGTCCAAGAATAACTTAAGCGCTAGGGATACCGGGTACAGCTCGGCATTATTTAAGTAGAGCAACGGCGTGTAGAAATCGTCCCATCTCCAGTAGAAGGAGAAAATTGCCGATGTCACGAGAGCCGGGACGATAAGCGGGATGATAATTTTGTAGAAGATGCTGTATTTGCTGCAGCCGTCCATTTTCGCGGCTTCATCAAGCTCAGGCGGAATCGTACGGATAAACTGCATAATAAGAAAGATAAAGAACGGAATTCCGAAAAACTGCGGCACAATAATCGGTTTAAAGCTCGATAACCAGCCAATTTTGGCAAACAAAATATACTGCGAGATAATGGTTACATCTTGAGGCAGCAGCAACGTCAACATCACCATGGCGAACCAGAACTTGCTTCCCGCAAACTTGATGCGAGCGAAGCCATATCCGACAACAGCGGAAGAAGCCACAGCGCCGATCGTTGAAAGAATAACGATAATGAAGCTATTTTTCATGAATGTTGCAAACGTAATGCCTGCAAATCCCTTCCAACCGGATACATAGTTGCTCCACTCCAGCCGGCTGGGAATCAGAGAGGTAGCGGTTGTGTAAATCTCCTCATTTGGTTTGAAGGAGCTGGCGACCAGCCAGAGAATCGGATAAATCGCAGTAAGCGCGATGAGGCAGACGAACAGATGATACAGCACCGTTTTCATATGTTTTGCTCGAAAAACCATGTCAGATCCCTCCTAGCTCTCGTAATGAACCCAATATTTTGATGTTTTGAAAATAACCAAGGTGATGAGCCCGATTAAGATGAGCATGAACCAAGCCATTGCTGAGGCATAACCCATTTCAAAGAAGACAAATGCGCGATGGAATAAATACAGCGAATACAGCAGCGTATTGTTAAGCGGACCGCCTTCACCGTTCGAAATAATATAGGCCGGCGTGAAGGTTAAGAAGCCCGAAATCGTTTGCAAAATGAGATTAAACAAAATAATTGGACTTAACAAAGGCAGTGTGATGTGAAAAAATTTGCGAACAGGTCCTGCTCCGTCCACGCTTGCCGCCTCGTAGTAAGTGCCTGGGATGTTTTTGAGTCCAGCTAGAAAGATAAGCATCGAAGAACCGAACTGCCAAACTGACAAGAGCACCAACGTGCCAAGTGCCGTAGCCGGCAAACCAATCCAAGAAGTAGTGGTGTGAATGCCAATGCTGCCGAGGAACGCATTAATTAACCCTTTGTCACCGAAAATTTGACGCCACATGATAGATACCGCTACGCTTCCGCCAATCAAGGAAGGCAAGTAATAAGTAGCCCGGTATAAGCCAATTCCTCTTGCCGCACGATTAAGCAGCATAGCTACTAATAAGGCAATGATTAGGCGCATTGGAACGGACGTAAGAACGTAGATTAGCGTCACGCGAATTGAATCTATGATTTTGTCATCACTAGTAAACATCTTCTCGTAATTCGCAAATCCTACCCATCTCGGTGGAGACAATAAATCATACTCCGTAAATGAGAAATAGAGCGAAGAAAACATGGGAAACAGCGTGAAGATCAAAAAACCAAGAATGAAAGGTGAGACAAACACATAGCCGACTATGTGATCATTTTCACGTAGTTTCATAATTCCACTCCTTTATGCTTGTCATTTTCTGTGTATTTGGAAGGGCAGCCGGACTAGAGCCACCCTTTTATACCTGTAAACTGCGTTGTATCCATCCATGCTTACTTCTTATTTTTCGCTAAAATGGCATTGGCTTCACTCATGAATTTGGCAGCGGCCTGCACCACCGTGAGCTTGCGAAACAAAATTTGCTCTTGCATATCGCGGAGCAGCTTGCTTACTTCTGCGGACCCGATCGGATCAGGAGGATCCATGGGGCTGCTGTTCTTCTCCACCCAAGTCACATAATCGTACACTTTCAATTCTTCTTCAGAGAGCGTTGGCTTTAAACCGTCCTTGACCTTCGAGGAAATGGGAATCCCTCGGTCGCCTTTGATCAATTTATTAGCCTCCAAATCATTTAAAAACCATGAGATGAATTTGGCTGCTTCCGTCTTTTGTTTGGAGCTTTTGGCGATGGAGAACAACATCGTTGGCTTTAAGTAAAGCCCTTGTTTCCCGTTCGGTCCTGGCAATCCGGTTAAGCTGAGAGGTTTCTTGGCGGCTTCCTGCAGCGACGTGAATTGATTCGACCAGGCCATCGTCATGAAGCCATCCCCCAGCGCAATCGGATTCTCCTCAGGCGTCAGTTTGGACAATGACTCTTTGTCCCAATCGCGCATATAGCCCGCTTCATACCACTCTAGGTACATGGTGAAGTAATCTATAAAATAGCGTGGATCGCTAAATCCAAGACTCGTACCATCCGGGCTAAAATAGTGCTGATCTTGCGTGCGCAGATAGTATGGGAAAAACTGATCAAAGCGCATATGGTCGAGCACTTTCCCTTTTGCCTTCATTCGCTTGGCGATTTGCTCCAAATCGGACCATGTCCAGTTCTTCGGGATGGCAGAGATCCCCGCCTCCTTCAACATGGCGGCATCATAGGTGGTGCCCATCGCATTAACACCTAACGGGATGCCGTACAGCTTCCCGTCCACTCGTCCGGAATCAATCGTCTCGGGTGATGCTGATCGCACATCGATCGTTCCGTTACTCGTCAGTTCAGTCAAATCTTCCAATTGTTCCTTCGTTGCATATTGGGTTAGATACGAGATATCCATCTGGATAATATCGGGCAATTGATTGGCCGCAGCTTGCGGTGCCAGCTTTTTCCAAAAATCATCAAAGCCGGCATATTCCGTATCAATTTTCACGTTCGGGTTCAGCTCCTGGTACATGGCAATCAGTTTCAACGTGTAGTCATGTCTGGATTGACCGCCCCACCAGGCAATTCGCAGCTTAACTTCTTGTTTGGAACTGCTTCTGTCAGACTCCATGGTCTTCGGATTTCCATCCGCAGATGGCTGTTTCGCGCTGCATCCGATGATGGCGAACATCAATGGTATGAGAAGCATGGCCGGTAATCGTCTGCGTATCATTGTTAGCGTCCTCCTGTGTACCCTGCGCCACATCTCTTATTATGGGCTCGCAGGAGCGAAAGTTGAATCTAATTTACCGCGTTAAATGTTCAAAAAACAGTGAATACGGGCCTACGTCGTCAGCTTTTTATATTCGGAAGGCGCGCAGCCGGCAATCTTCTTGAACACCTGTGAAAAATACTGCGGATTATCGCCGAAGCCCAATTGTTCCGCTAACTCGAACATTTTGACATCATCATTCATTTTGATCATTTCCATCGCTTTCCGGATTCTCACCGTGACAACGTAGTTAGAGAAGCGCTCACCCGTCTCTTTTTTGAACAATTTGCCCAAATAATCGGGGTTCATATACAGCATTTTGTGCGCTACCCAGTTGAGTGACAGCTCGGCGTTCGAGAGCTCGGCATTCACAATATCGATCACTTTCTGAATGACCTGGGAATGCTTATTTCTGTTCTGTTCAAAAATGGCGTGAGTAATTTCTGAAGCGGTTTGCTTTAGCAGCTGGATGCTTGCCTGCAGTGTTTCCAACTGCGAGATATGGCCAATAAGCCCCATATACTGGTGCATTTGCGGTTCTGCACATAACCTTGTCATGGAAATAAAGCTTTGAATGACATACGATTTTGTCGTCTGAATGTCCAATCGGGAGTTCACAAGAAGCTCTTGAAACGCTTCAATACTAGCTTCAGCTTCTTCCCAATTTCCTGCGCGGATCGGAAATAGAATGCGATCTTCATCAAAAACGAACTGGGCTTTACTCGGCTGCGCAGAACCCAAAATGTCGCGCATCGTGATAAGGCCGCCTTCAGCTAGATAAAAACGATGGCTCAAGCAATCTATCGCTTGCAGATAAAGTTTTCTGGCTTCCCCGATTTCCCCAGACTCGCTTAAAGCGGCGGTAGTATCGATTTTGTAATACAGCATGAAAATGCGCCGGATTTCTTCAATTTGCTCCTGCAGCCGCGCCATATCGTCCTGATCCTCGATCATGACCAAAATTTGCTCCGCAATGGTAGAGCTTAGAAGCGGTTCATCGAGAATATCTTCGGCAATATTTTTCACGGCAAATAAATGCTCGTATTCGAACTTGTCTTCGAGCCGGAATAACAATAATCGAACTTTCCTTCCGCTGACATGCAGTCCGAATAAATCCTGATAATATTCCCAGTCGCGGCTGCCATACGATTTATTCGTCACGAATTCCTTCAGGAATTGCTCTTTGACATGCGGAAGTACTTTCTGCAAATTGGCTTTCATCGACTGAATGAAGCCTTCTTTGCTCTCCTCCTGTTTGTACTCGGCAGCTATTTCACTAAGCGCTTTCAAAATGCTGTTTTCGTTGCATGGTTTCAACAAGTAGTGTTTGACGCCATGCTGCATCGCAATTTGCGCATATTCGAATTCATCAAAACCCGAAAGCATAATGAAGCGCGTATGGGGATGTGTTTCTTTGACTTTAGCGACTAACTGCAAGCCGTCCATGCCAGGCATCCGAATATCACTGATGACAATATCCGGCTCGTGTTCACAGACAAAGGCGTAAGCTTCAATCCCGTTACGGGCGGTTCCTATGAGCTCGGTATCGACCGATTGCCAATCCACAATGGATGAAATCCCTTCCAGAATCATCCGTTCATCATCAACCAATAACACTTTGTACATCGTCGTTACCCTCTTTTCGTCATCGGAATTCGAATGGTAATACGTGCGCCGCCATCCGTGCGATTCTCTACTTGAATACCGAATTCTTCGCCAAACGACAGCTTGATCCGTTCGTCAATATTTTTCAGGCCGATACCTGTGCCTTTGGATTGGCGCTCCCCTGTCAGGATTTTTTCTAAATAAGCCTCATCAATACCCGGGCCATTATCTTCAACGATTAGAAAAACAGAATCGCCTTCCTCCCGCCCCCAAATGTGGATGATACAAGGTTCCAGCATGACCTCGACTGCATACTTAATCGCATTTTCGAGCAAAGGCTGCAATGTCAATTTCGGAATGCAATGACCTCGCAAAGCTTCCGGAACGTCGAGCCGGAAATCCAAACGCTCCTCGAAACGGACCTTTTGAATCGTAATATAATGCTGCACAAGCTTCAGTTCGTCTTCAATCGGAATCATATCCTGCTTTAAACTAATCGACGAACGAAGCAGATAACCCAGCGATTCCACCATTCGTGAAACTTGCTGCTGCCCATTCATCTTGGAAATCCAGTTGATCGACTCCAACGTGTTATACAGAAAATGCGGATTGATCTGCGCTTGTAACGAGCGAAACTCCGTCTCTTTGATAATGAGCTGCTTCGTGTAATTCTCTTTGATCAATTCCTGTATCCGCACAATCATCATGCGGTACGTCCGCTGAAGCAGTCCCACTTCATCCATCTGCTGCGAAATCGGGGCAATCGGCGGAAGCTCCGAATTTTCCAGATCGCCGATTTGCAGCCCCCGCATATTGCTTATTAAGCCTTCAATAGGACGAGTGACGCTTCGCGCAACCGCCATCCCGAATCCAACCAGCAGAAAAAAAGAAATAAGGAATGCGGCGATCATCCAATTTTTCATCAGAGTCAGATTATAAAAAATGGTTTGGAACGGCAGTGTATTGTAATAGGTCCAGCCCAAATAATCGGAATGGATGTGCGACACAAAATATTTCTCGCCATCCTGTTCAATAATGCGAAATCCCCTCGCGGAAGCTCCTACCGGGCTGTTTTCGCTAATCAATGACTTCATGCTCACAGACCTCGGATATACTAAAGTCCCTTTGGAGACAATAATGAGCTCGCCGTCGCGGGTCACAGCTTCTCTCGCATATTGATTCACCATCTTGTCCAAATTGACATGCAGCACCAGGCTGCCAAGCTTCTTCAGCTCCAAATTGTCGGAGGATCGGATTTGCCTCGTTGCAATAAGGCTGTAATCCTGCTCATCCGGATTTACCCAGCCCAAGCTGCCCGCTCCGCGATCCGATGTTTCTTGGATCAGAGCTTTCCGCTCGGGAGAAAGCGTTGTCAAATTTCCGCTGGAGTAGCTGTTTCCCATCACGTCGGTAATATCCGCGGCTGAAATATACGTCTCCGAGTTAATGTACTGGACCAGCCTGTCTACAAGCTTGGCGCGGGATTGGATGCGGATATAATCCGATTCATTCGAATTCATCACAATCAAGTGCTGCTGAATTTGCTCATCCGACATGATGCTGAACGTCAGCCGCTCCACTTTGTTCAACTCATTCTCAATCAATGTGGAAGAAAGATTCAGAACTTGCGACGATTTCTCGTAAATTTGCTGATCATACATCGAAAAAGCGATCTGTAAGCCTACCAGTGAAATGCTGGAGCTGACAGCCATTGTAATGGTAATAAGCAGAAACAGCTTCGCTTTAATCCGCATATTCCGAATTTCATCGAACCAGAGGCGGAAGCCCGTTTTCATGTAAAGTCACCACTTTTCTTTCTGTGTAAGGTCTTGTAGCACTGATTCTTCGCGGTGGAGAGCGCCATTCCCTTTAACTTCATAAAAAAAGGATGCTGGAATTAACTCCCAACACCCCTTTTACCGTCCTACGACCTGCTTCGCTTCAGAACTCGCACCCCGTATGGTTGAAGCACTAAGCTTGAATTGACTGGGCCTGAACCCGTTGTCTCATCGGAATTAAACATATCGGAATAAGTTTGTTCATCGAGCAAAACCGTCTGATCTTGGTCGCTGAAATTCATCAGGAAAATGAAATCATGCTTCCCATCTGTACGGATTTGTGCTGTCACCTGGTGAGGCAGTTCCGTTTGTAAAGCTGGCTTGATATGGGCCTCTTTTATAATCTGCTTATAGAAACTATTCTGGAACGATTGCTCCGCACGAGCTGCTATGTAGTAAGCTTTCCCTTGTCCAAACCGATTAACCGTCAGGGCTGGCCTGCCTGCATAGAAATCTTCACCATAAACAGCAAGGGCCTGAGCCCCTTCCAAGTGGATCAACTCGCACAGCTCACGAACCTTAAAAGCCCCTGTTAGTTCAAGCGAGTTCCCCTCTGTGCAGATGATTTGATTTTCATCCTGATCGTAAAGCCCGTCGATCTCTTCCGACCAGATGCCAAGCGTTTGACGAAGCGGCCCCGGGAATCCACCAAGGAAGCACAAATCGTTCTCATCGACGATGCCCGACCAGTAGGTGGCTACGAAAGTGCCTCCACCAGCAACGAATTGCTCAATCCGCTCTCCGACCCCTGGACGAACCATATAAAGCATTGGAGCGACAACGAGCTTATATTTGCTAAAATCCCCTGTCATATCAATGACATCAACCGGGATGCCTTGATCCCAGAAAGCTTGATAATGACTTAGAACCGTCTGCTCATAGTTGATTCCCATGTTGCGTGGACCTTGCGAATCTTTCACCGCCCAACGGTTCTCCCAGTCGAAAATGACGGCTGTTTCCGCCGGCACTGTCGTACCCAAAATGTCCGTCAGCTGCTCAAGATGGCCTCCTAGCTCTGCAACATCACGGAATACTCGCGTATGTTCATGACCGACATGATCGACAACGGCGCCATGAAGCTTCTCGCTCGCGCCCCGGCTTTTGCGCCACTGGAAATATTGAACTGAATCCGAACCGTGTGCGACAGCCTGCAAAGAGGATAGCAGATGCATGCCCGGCCTCTTCAGCTTGGAAACGGGCTGCCAATTCGTAGTGCTCGGTGTGCTCTCCATCAGCAGAAACGGTTGTCCGCCTCGCAGGGAGCGGAACATGTCATGATTGAGTGAAAACCACGCAGCTAAGCTGCTTTGATCCTTGGCATGATGCCAAGTTGGATAGGCATCCCATGAGATCACGTCCAGCACATCCGTGAACTTCCAGTAGTTTAATCCTTCGTATGCGTCCATGAGATTGGCTGTCACCGGAAGTTCTGCGTTGATGGCTTTCAGTGGAGCGATCTCATGACGGCAGAAGTCAACGGTCTGGTCTGTCACGAAGCGCTTCCAATCCAGATTCATGGCATGCACAAGTTTCTCGCCGTGTGGAGCCGGGGATTCGATTTGCGACCAGCTTGTATACGTGTGGCTCCAGAAGCTTGTCCACCATGCCTGGTTCAGCGCATCAAGTGTTCCATATTTGCTTTGCAGCCATCCACGAAATGCCTCTTGGCAATAATGGCAATGACAGTCATCGCTATATTCATTGGAGATATGCCAACCTACAACGGCTGGATGCTGAGAATAGCGTTCAGCCAATCTTCGATTCATCTCCGTTACTTTCTCACGATAGACGGGGGATGTGTAGCAATGGTTATGGCGTGCCCCGAAGAGATTACGCACACGATTAGCGCCGACGCGCAGCACTTCCGGATACTTCTCCGCCATCCATGCCGGTCTTGCCCCGCTCGGAGTAGCCAACCAGGCGTAGATGCCGTTTTCGGCAAAGGTATCCAGCACGCGGTCCAACCATTCGAAGGTAAACACCCCTTCTTCCGGTTCAAGTGCAGACCAACCAAAAATGCCGACAGCCATTACATTGCATTTAGCAAGCTTCATCAGACGAATATCTTCTTCAAGCACCTGTGGATCATGCTGCCATTGATCGGGATTATAATCGGCGCCATGCATGAAAACAGGAAGCTTAGGACTAACAGGCGGAAATTTGTATGGCAAGTTGTTCACCTCTTGGATATTTTTGGCGTTGATCGAAGTGTCGATTTCATACCATAAGTATCCATGACATCGCTTACTAGTGCAACCTCATTTTCATTTAGAAAAGCCGAAGCATGGCTTAACCATGCCCCGGCTTATGTTGTTCATGCTTGCACGCTTTTACTTTGAATCACTTTAAGTAAGCAATCGCAGGTTGCAAGATGCATCCCTTCATGGACAACTCCGAAATTGAGCAGCTCTCCTACTTTATAAAATGTGAGCGGCCCAAATGGCAATGGACTTTCGAATGTTGCCTCCAGACTCTCTGGGGATAACTCGCTAATTTGGTTTAATTGGGCGGATAACTGCACGATGAGTTCTTCTTTTGATGGTGGAATGTGGGTCCAGCTTGCCGGCGATGTTCCGGAGTTGAAGTATGTGGCATAGCTTTCGGGAATCATCGAATCCTTCGCGAACCCAATCTTCATATAAGCATCCATCCAATAAATCATGTGGCCAACGTTCCAACGTATCGTGTTATTGTAGGAATCTGCTTGAACATCAAATAGTTCCTCCGGGATGCTCTGCACCTTGTGAAGTACCACCTGACGTACTGTTTTTGCCGTGCCGATAATGGTTTCTGACATTTGAATTTCCTCCTTTGGATGAGAAGCATTTGGTATGCTTTTAGTATAGGTTCCATGGAAGGTACCATCAATGCAGTGCAAATTACCGGAACGTTAAGTATAAGTTAATGATCATGCATTGACATAAAAACAAGATGAAGCAACAATAAAGATTGAAAATGCCTTCAATTATCAGCCATGCATTTGAAAGCGAGTGTGAGCTATGGAATTAAAGCAGCTGCAGTATTTTATGGCGATTTGTGAAGAACTTCATTTCACGAGAGCCGCCGATAAAATGGGAGTGAGCGCTCCCAATATCAGCCAACAGATTAGAAGATTAGAAGAAGAACTAGGCGTTCTCCTTTTCGATCGAGTAGGCAAAACAATCGTCCTCACAGAAGCAGGAGCCATTCTGCAAGAACATGGTGCAGCCGTGTTCGGGCATCTGAAGCAAGCGAGCGATGCCATTGCCGATCTGAAGCAAATGCAGGGAGGATCGTTATCCATCGGTGTCTTGCCCGGTGATGCGGACCTCATGTTTAATGCCTTGTTGCTGAGCTTCCATCAGTCCTATCCCACTATTACGCTCTCACTTTTGGAAACCACGAGAGTTACGGAACAAGTGCTGGATCGAAGCATCGATGTTGGCGTCACAATCGGACCTGTCAGCGATGAGAGGCTCACCGCCATCCCTCTATTTCACGAAGAATTTTCGCTGGCTGTAAGTAGGAATGATCCCCTTGCCGATGAGAATTTCATCCCACTGAGCAAGCTGAATGACTTAAAAATGGTCATGTTTCCTCCCGACCATCAATGCCGTAAGCTAATTGACCTCTTCTGCATGGAGAAAGGGTTTACTCTGCAGCCGCATATGGTGACTACAACGTTATCCTCCCTCCTCCAAATGGTGCAGAGCGGAATTGGCGCCTGCGTGCTGCCACGCCTGCTGCTCGATACCCTTCCAAACAAAGAGATAAAGGTTGTTAGCCTGCGGCAGCCCACTCCTTCCCAGGACATTTGTCTCATCTACCGCAGCGATAGGTATGTCGGATATGCGATGCGTACTTTTATAAAAACACTTAGAGCCTACGTCGAAGCCGCCATTCAACAAGCGAAAACTTCTTAGTGTGATAAGGGAAGACGCCTGCTGCATAGGTGAGTGCGCGGTCCTCCACCGGCTTACCTCTTGCGAGAAGTATCTGACAGCTAACGGACTGAGATGACTCTATTCGCTGCTTTTAAGAGAATTTTAGTGTCTAACGGACTCCAGAGCCGCTATTTGCCGTGAACTTGCCTAAAACAATAACGCTGCCTCAGTCCGTTAGCACTTCAAATCCGCTGGATTTGGCAAAATAACGGCTGCTGGGTCCGTAAAAAAGGCTATCCCTCCGCCATTTTCATGACTTCTGGGACAGCCTTTTCGCAATTTATGTACTATTCTAAATAGAAAACTTCGCGCATCGGTTGAATCGGTACGGCTTCACGGAAGTCGAAGGAGCCTACGACCATTTTGCTCGTAATCGCGTTCCATCGATTGCAAGCCTCACTCTCAGCCAAGTAGGCAAAAGCGGCTTCCAAGTCATCACATAAAAAGCAATAGAAGAATTGATTGCCATTTTGGAAGATCGAGTAATCCCTGATTCCTGCTTTGCTGTGTTCTTCCATAATTTCTGGCCAAGGCGCCAAATGCATTCGGACGTATTCCTCCAGATCTTCCTCCCGAATCGTCCATGTCCATGCGAACTTCCCGCTAGTGGTCATGCGTTACACCCTCTCCCCATTTATTGGATAACCGATTACTTTTACTTTACAGCGCTAAGTCTGTCCCGTCAATGCTCATCCCCCTCAAAATAAAAATAAACAAAAAAAAGAAGTCACAAGGACTTCCGTTTTTTCGCTTTTACATTTGTTTTATGCGACGAGACGCACAAACAAACCAAACAAAAGAAGCAAAACAAAGCAGAGCAATAAACCCATATCCGCCAAATACATCATAGCGCGCTGCGAAATAGCCAAAACCAAGACCTGCGAACGTGCTCAGCACATTCTCCCCCAACGACTGAAAGGAATCGATGGTTGCCCTCATGTTCGAATCTATGCGGTAATGCAAATAACCGGAGGCAAGCGGCTGCATGACGCCAGAGAACAGGCAGATGAGGAGCATGGCTGCCAATCCGATGTCATCATGGCGAATAGAAACACAGAGGAATCCGATCGTGATGATCGCCGTAATAAAGACAATCAGCCTCTTGTAACTGATTCGCCGCAAAAGCGCATAGGCCAGCAGATTGCCAGGCAGCTGCAAAAGCATGATAACCGAAGACAGTACCCCGAAAAAATAGACAAGCGTCCCTAACCGGCTCGCATACAACTGCCAAAATTCCTCAACATAGCTCATCGAAGCACCAGTGACCATACCGGAAAGCATAACCAGCGAGACATTGGAATTTTTTCTGAAAAATCGCAACGATGCCGTGACATACGTTTTAAAAGGAATAGCTTCCTCAGCATCCATGCCGTCTGCACACCTCAGCGGCTCGATCAACAGGAACGCTAGCATCAGGGCAATACCTGAACTGACAAGCGATAACCAGTAGTTCAGTTCAAGACCGAATTTACCAGCGAGCAAGCTACCGCAGAGTGCCGCAAGGATAGCCGAGAGCAAATCACAGGCGTTCAATTGTCCTAGCAGCTTTTCGAAATGGGATACTTTCCCCTGCTGCATTAACGTGTCATACAACAAAGCATTCTCCGATCCGCTGCTTGCCGAACGAGAGATGCCTGCCAAGAAAACGACGAGCGCGAAATGCCAGAACTCTGTCGCAACGACCAGAATCAGAAACTCGCAACAGCCCAGCAGGGCGCTTAGAACGAGCATTTTTTTCCTGCCCCATTTGTCCGCTATTACACCTGTCGGAACTTCTAGCAGCACGATGGTCAGTGCAAAAATAATTTCCGTATATACGACCATCTGAATGGACATGCCCCGCTCCTCCCAGTACAATCTCTCGATGACATAAGCCGGGATGAGACTTGAAAAAAAGCGAAGCGCAAACAGTATGCGTATGTTCCTTATGTTGCTCATATGGAGCTCCTCTCCGAAATCTGATTGGGTACATAGACTCAACCGGATCGGGGGTGCTCGTGAACAACGAAACGTTACGTCTTAGCAGGGAGGCCTTGCGAACTTGTTGAACCTCATCACTTGAGGATCTCCTCCATTCGTCAAAATCTCATTTCAATGGTTCATTTATTGGGATAATAATACCTTGTAAATTTTTATGACACTAAAATGCATGCCTTCATGATATAAATTAAAGCTGAGGAACTGCTCTAAGGATTCGAGCTTCATCCCTGCGGAAGTTGTATAAGGCGTCACGTTGTCTTGCAGTCGGTCTCCCAGTTCACTCTGTATTCTCTCAATCTGTCTTTTTAGCAGCATTTTCAGCTCTGAGAGGGTCGGAACGACAATGTCTGCCGGCGTAGTTAATGGGGAAGTTTTGTATTCAAATTGCTCCTTGAACCCCTCCGGTAGTTGTTGAGGAAGCCCCATGTATTGAAAAGCGTACCTTTCCATGACGACATAAATGTGTCCCAACTGCCACCGGATTGAATTGCGGAATCCATTCGGAATCTGGTCCGCCGTTTCTTCCGAAATCCCTTCAACTGCTTGAAGGACTTGATTTCTAACGAATGCCAACTGCCTGAATAAGAAATGTTCCAAAAATCCTCACTCCTTTAGCGACTCTTTTGGCCTATTGTAGCACACATCCCCATTAGGGAGTATATGGAAAAAACGAGTATAGCGGCTTAATCTATACATGACTGCTTAACCAACGCGCGCTGTTAAGCACGAGACGTCGATAGGCTTCGGGTTGGAAAGAAGGAGCATGATGTCCAGGCTGCAAGTACACAACCTTCCCTAAACCATAAGCGTGCTCCCATGCCGCGGGATACCGTCTCCCTTCAAATTCAAACTCCATAAATACCGTTTTTTTCGTAAAAGGATCAAATTCGAACAAGTACGGCTCTTCGTCCAAATTGAAGTTCTCGACACCTTCCAGTAAAGGATGCTCGGCTGCTGACCTATAATAAGCTAGAGGCTGATAAGGAGGATGTCCCGTAAACTTGGCGCCGATCATCTGCAGCAGCTCGTAGCTGCGCTGGAGAGAAATACCATTATGGATGACTAGCAGACTGCCTCCTCCTGCGACATATCGCAGCAATCCCGCGGTTTGATGCGGCGTCAGGTCTCGCTTCCAACAATCCGTGTAGGAAATGCACAGTGGAAACTGGTTGTGGTCCAATTCCGAGAAGACTTGATAGTCTTCCGTAGCGGTTAGCGCAAACTCGTCGCCAAGAATAGCCGCAAGCTGCTGTCTGGCAGGCTCCAGTGGATGCCAAGGAGCATCCGTGTTATCACCGATCAGCATGACTTTTATCTCGCTCATAGGTCCTTCTCCTCCCCCATTTACCATGGCAGCTCTTTTCCGCTGTCGGCTTCGATATAAAGCGGTAGTGCCGTAAGCTTGTCCTTGTGCTCTTCAATCCGATTCAAAATATTCGCGGCGGCTTCTTCCGATGTATAGGTGCCAGCCGGATTCCATTCGCCGCTCATAAATGATTTGACCCAGCCTGGGTGAATCAGCAGGACACGCCCGCCTTCTTTGCGAATTTTGTTATGAATGACCGTGGAGCCCATGTTCAGAGCCGACTTGGCCATACAGTACCCGAACCACGCATCCCGATGGCTGTTCGCAATGCTGCCCGCTTCGGAGGATATGTTAACAATCAGCTTGCCGCCATTCATGATCGGCTCAAGTAAGCTATTCGCCATGCGAATAGCGCCAAGCGCTGACACATTATACACTCGCTGAATCTCTTCGAAATCAAGGTCATCTTCGATCGTCTTCACCGTATCGCCGAGGATGGCGGCATTGTTGATCAAAAACTCCAATTGATTGGACCTACTTTTGATATAACGAGCTGCTTCCTTGACACTTTCGTCAGAGCCCACATCCAATTTGAAAACATGCAGCTGATCAGGAAATTGAGCCCCGAGCTTGGTTAGCTCCTCGTTATTGCCCATAATGCCGCCAGCATAGACGGTGTATCCTTGATGCAATAAAGCTTCCGTAATTGCAAGTCCAATCCCTCTGTCCGTTCCGGTTACACAAACTGCCTTGTTCGACAACATCTCCTAGCTCCCACCATTCCTAGGTATTAGACAAGCTTCAGCTCTTTCACAGATCCGTCTTGATAACCAACGATAACTCTTGCAGCCATCTTAATGAATAATCCATTATCGACGACACCCGGAATATGATTGATGGCATCATGGCATTCACTTGGTCTTGTAATCTGCTTAAAATCACAATCCAGAATGTAATTGCCATTATCCGTCGTAAAAGGCTGCTGATCCATCATTCTCAGCTTTGGTTCGCATCCCAGCGCGCTAAGCTTGTTGCGTGTAAGCTCATAAGCAAACTTCACAACTTCAACCGGCAAGTGGAATTTCCCCAACTGGTCGACAACCTTGCTTTCATCAACAACAATAATAAGTTGTTTGCTGGATGAAGCGATGATTTTCTCACGGAGCAGCGCACCGCCTCCGCCTTTGACCAGATTCCACGCACCGTCTACTTCGTCAGCGCCATCAATCGTTACATCTATTTCCTCTACTTCAGAAAAAGGAATCAATGGAATGCCAAGCTCTTTAGCCAAGTTCTCAGATTGTACGGAAGTTGCTACTGCCTTTATTTGCAGCCCGCTCAGAACTCGCTTTCCAATTTGTTGAATTGCCCAATAGGCTGTGGAGCCTGTGCCTAAGCCTACTGTCATACCATCCTGAATATACTCCACTGCTTTTTCGGCGGCAGTTCGCTTGGGATTACTACTTTCAAGATTCATCTGCAAATGTCAGTCCCTTCTCGGCAAGTGCACGGCGAAGAGGGTCCAGCGACTTGGGTCCCATGCCATGCAGCTTCATGATCTCTTTCTCGGTTGTTTTGCTAAGCTGTTCAAGCCGGTGATATCCGGCACCTGCGAGTGCACGAAGGGCAGGATTTGAAAGCTTAGGCAGATCTGATTGCTCGTCTTCCTTATTCATCCGCGTGTCATTCGTTGACATACCTCGCTCACCTTTCCAATCTTTTTTTCCCAACCAAATCTCGAATTAAAATTGCTACTCGCTCAAGTCCCCATTCCAGCTCATGCAGCTTGGCATAGGCGTACGAGATGCGTAAATAGTTACCTGTATGTCGATTATAAATCGAACCCGGATTTAACAAAACACCCTCTTTGAAAGCTCGCTCGAATAGGATTTGCATCGGAACATCAACTGTTAGCTGCATCCAAATGTAGAAACCTCCCTTTGGCACAGACCAAGTGGCGATCCCCGTGAAAAAAGTTTGGAGCAGCTCCACTGTTCTATCTCTTCTTGACTTCAGCTGCACTCGAATTGAAACAAGATGCTCCTGATACAACCCTCTTCCAAGCCACTCCGCTGCAGCCCATTGGGAGACAGAGCTCGAACCGTAGTCATTCTGCATTTTGATATCCGCTAATCGTTCGATAACAGGTTCAGGAGCTACCACCCAACCAATGCGAAGGCCTGGACTTAACGTCTTAGACAGCGTCCCGAGATACAGGACTAGTGCATGCGGGTCCCTCGCTTTAAGAGGTAAAGGAGGCGGTTCATCAAACCAAAGCTCCCTATACGCGTCATCCTCAATAATCGGGAGACCTTCATCCGCGCAAGCATTCATCAGCGACTGGCGCCTCCCCTCGGGCATCAAAATACCGGTTGGATTTTGAAAAGTAGGAATTGTGTAGAGCAGCGAAGCGTTATACCCCTTTTTGTAACGTCCAATCTGGTTCGTAAGCAGGCCATCCTCATCCATAGGCAACCCTACAAGCTTAATATGGTTTGACTGAAAAACATGGACAGAATACAAGTAGGACGGCTTTTCTAAAAGAATCGAAGAACCTCGCGGCAGCAGCCCGATTGAAATGAGCTGTAGAGCTTGAAGAGCGCCAGAGACGATCAGAATATTCGATGGCGAAGTATTGACGCCAATGCCTTGCAGGTAAGTTGCCAGCTGTTTGCGCAAATACAGATTTCCCTTCGGTTCTTCATATCCTAAGAGGAACGAATTCGTCGAGCTTTCGGCGAAAATCTCCTTCATCCGCTCCGATGGCAGCAAATCTGGCGAAAGCTCCCCTGTTCCAAGCCGAATGATACCTTCTTGAAATTCCGCCCGATTGATGTGTTGGATCGTCGGCTGGTTGGGATAGTGTGCTCCAGCTTGTACATAAGAGCTCCAGTCAGGGGGAGGAGAAGCTGTTAACAGATTCCAAGAGTTATTAATAACTCTTGTTCCGCCTTTGGTGTTGCCCTCCAATAACCCATCAGCAATCAAATCGCTGATCGCCGTGACAACCGTGCTGCGGTTCACGCCAAAATGCTCAGCCAAAGCCCGCTGCGATGGAATTTTGGTCCCAACCGCCCATTCACCCAGCGATATTTTATGGATAATAAACTCTTTAATCTGTTGATATAACGGAGTTTCAGATGATAAATCAGGTCGCCAATCCATCGTTTCCTCCTTCCTTACAGCTCCACTATATCATTTGGTTGGGGTCAGTGCCATCCATTTGGACGGAGACAAATAGCAAAATCCCTCTATACTAAGTAAGAATTCGACAGCTAGATTGGAGTGATGATTTTGTTTCAAACGATCTTACATGCGGTTGTTTTGGGCTTTGGACTTATTTTACCGGTTGGGGTGCAAAATGTATTTGTGTTTAATCAAGGCGCCAGCCAGCGCACTTTCCTTGGGGCATTGCCCGTTATTCTCACAGCTTCCCTCTGTGATACCATCCTTATTCTCGCAGCGGTATTCGGGGTTTCCCTTATCGTGCTAACCTTTTCGTGGCTGCAAGCGGCATTGTATGGAGTTGGCTTTGTCTTCCTGCTCTACATGGGCTGGGTGCTTTGGCGCAGTAAGCCGAGTAGTGCTTCTTCTACCCAGCAAGCGGAGGAGGTGCGCCAGCCGAAAAAGCAAATTCTATTTGCGGCTTCCGTCTCCTTACTGAATCCTCACGCTATTTTAGATACGATTGGTGTTATTGGCACAAATTCATTGAACTATGCCGGCGGGGAAAAATGGGTGTTCATGATCAGCATCGTGTGCGTATCTTGGCTGTGGTTTTTTGGATTAGCATTTGCAGGGCGGCTCATTGGTAAACATGATACAAGCGGGCGTTTTATTGCGAGATTAAATAAAGTGTCGGCTTGTATGATATGGGGCGTCGCCGTGTATATGGGGTTGCAGTTCGTGTGAGATGCGGGGCAAAAAGATGATATGAGCGCACTTTAGTTGCCGGATGCTGATGGAATCAGCAGTTCGCTGGATGAAATCCAACGAACACTGCATTTTCACCACATAATGTGGTGATTGAGTGGATGAAATCCAATATAGCTCGTGAAATTCACCTCAAATAGCGCTGAAATCAGCCCTCTCATTGGAATACGTCCAATGTAGAGTAGGATTTACGCTGTTAGAGGTTGCTTTCATTGGAATTTGTCCAATGAGATTATGAGGGGAGATGGAGTAGTTAGGGTTTATGAGAGTAGGAGAGTTGGAAGTAAGAGTGTAGGAGTAAAGGTGAGTAGGAGTGCAGGAGCGCAGAGGTGTAGGAGTAAAGGTCAGTAGGCGTGTGGGGGCGCATAAGAGTAGGAGTAAAGGTCAGTAGCTGAATGAATTTTAACGAATGAGTAATGAGCCGTGCGTCTACTTCAAAAAACAGTGCAGCTTCACCTCCGCCCCGATGAACACGTTAAAGCCCACTCCTCGTTGTATTTTATACAACATAAAGACGCTTTTTTCGCTGCAATCTCATCTTCATTGCACAAAATACAATCATTTGAACCCTAAATGACAAAGGAGTGCCCATTTCACGCGAAATGGTTGTATAAACTACAACATAGAGGAGTAAAAAGCCACAAAGACTCCCATTTGGTTGTACAAACTACAATATAGTACAGTGCGGCACCAAGGACCGCTGCCTAAATTCCGCTGCTTGACCACCTCACCTCCTCACTACTCTACTCTACTCTACTCTACTCTACTCTACTCATTCCCCTCTTCATACTGCGCCACTACGACTCTACTCACTCTGCGCCACTACGACTCTATTCACTCTACTCCTCAACACTCTTTTAGCTACTCTACTCATTACCATACTCTGCTCCACTTCGGCTCTATTCACTCTACTCTTCAACACCCCTATCACTTCTCTACGCATTCCCCTCCTTACTCTGCTCCACTACGGCTCTACTCACTCTACTCCTCAACCCGCTTCTCGCTACACTTCTCACTCCCCACTCCACCTTATCTCTCCTCCACCCCCACACTCCTCACACCACTCCATAACTCCTCCCCTCCGTTCTTTCCACACCCCTTACCTAATCTCCTAAAAAAACTACAAAAAAACCTAAAAGCAATGGCGTACCAGCCCAAACGCCGGAACGCTATACTTAAGTCAACCCAAATGAAAGCACTTACAAAAATAAAAGAAGGGAGGTCGCTTGACGATGCGGTTACTTCGCAAAATAGCGCTTGGCATCGATACTTTCATCGAATCAGCCGCACTGATCGGCTTGCTCAGCATGATTATCATCGTGACTGTCCAGGTGATGACGCGCAAGCTGTTCGATTTCGTATTCTTCTGGTCCGAAGAAGTGACCATGCTGCTGCTCATTTGGTTCTCCTTCATGGGCATTGCAATTGGCTTTCGAGAAAAGCTTCATCTCGGCATTGATTCCTTCACGCATAAGCTTCCAGCATCCATCAACAAAGCACTGGATAAAGTGATCGAGTTAGTCATCCTCGCTTTCGGAATCTATCTGGTGTTCTATGGCTGGGATTTCACCGTCATGATGAATGAATCCGAACTGCCGGCCACAGGCCTGCCGAACAGCACACTCTATGTCATCATGCCGATCACGGGCGTTATGACCTGTGCTTATGCGCTGCTGCAGTTGTTCGGGATCGAGACGAAGCGACATGTCAATCTTCAAGAAGGAGGCAACCATTAATGGATCCGACCATTGCCATACTTATTCTTTGCATCGTCTTCGTTGGTCTGATCATCCTGCGCTTTCCGATCTCGCTAGCTTTAGCCGGTTCATCGCTGCTTACTCTGCTTTATTTGAAAGTGCCGCTGGCTACCGTTGGCCAGACGATGATTCAAGGGATGAATTCCTATTCGCTTCTGACCATCCCGTTCTTCATCCTGGCCGGCCAAATTATGAGCGAAGGCCAGATGGCCTTGCGCCTCATCAATCTGGCTCAAGTTCTCGTAGGTGGTATTCGCGGGGGCCTGGCCATGGTCAACTGCGTTGCCTGCATGTTCTTCGGGAACATTTCCGGCTCTGCCATTGCGGATGTTTCCTCGATCGGCTCCGTCATGATTCCCATGATGAAGAAAAAAGGCTACGACACCGACTATGCCGTAGGTGTCACCGTTTCCGCCGCCATTCAAGGCGTCGTCGTTCCGCCAAGCCACAATCTCGTGCTGTATTCTTTGGCAGCTGGAGGAGGGATCTCGATTGCTTCGCTTTTTCTCGCGGGCATCGTTCCCGGCTTGATTCTATGCGTATCGCTTATGATTACAAGCTATTTCATTGCCATTAAACGCGGCTATACCAAAAGCGAAGCCGTTCCCCTGCGGGACATTCCCAAAATTGTGCGCGACGGTCTGCTTTCACTTTTAACAGCGGTCATCATTCTTGGCGGTATTTTCACCGGCTGGTTCACGGCTACAGAAAGCGGCGCGCTTGCGTGTTTGTACGCTTTTATCCTCACCTTTCTCGTATACCGGGATATTCCGATCAGCCGCATGTGGGTCATCCTGAAACGCACGTTCCGAACTGTCGCGATGGTGCTTTTCCTTATTGCCGCTTCCGCTACCTTCAGTTATGTGCTCGCCTTCCTCAAAGTTCCCGGCATGCTGACGGATTGGATGCTTGGCATTACCGACAGTCCCATTATCATTCTGCTGATCATCAACGTGTTGCTGCTATTGCTTGGCGCACCTATGGATATGGCTCCGCTCATCCTGATCATGACGCCGATTCTGCTGCCTGTCGTCACCGCGCTTGGGATGGACCCTGTTCACTTCGGCATCATTATGATGTTAAACTTAGGCATCGGATTGCTGACGCCTCCTGTTGGAACCGTTTTATTCGTCGGCTCCGCCATCGGCAATATCTCCATTTCGGAAGGCACCAAAGCCATGATGCCCTTCTTCTATGTCATGTGCGTCGTTCTCATGATTCTGACTTATATCCCGGGCCTTGTGATGTGGCTGCCAAATCTTATGAAATGACCAACTAAATTTTGAAAAAGGGGCTCACCACTATGAAAATGAAAAAATCATATATAACCGCACTTAGCACGATGCTCGGTGCAAGTCTATTACTAGTCGCTTGCGGCGGGGGAAGCACTCCGACAACCAGCAGCTCGACAGCGGCACCTGGAGCAGCCAGCCCTGCAGCAATCAAGAAAGCTGACGGTCCTAAGCTGACTTTTCGTTTGGCTGAAACACATCCCGCCGACTATCCGACAACACTTGGCGATAAAAAATTCGCCGAACTCGTAAATCAAGCCTCCGATGGCCGCATCAAAATCGACGTCTTCCCAGCTTCCCAGCTCGGTGAAGAGAAAGCCGTTATCGAACAGGTGCAATTGGGTGCGATTGAGTTCACCCGCGTCAGCACCGGAGCGCTTGGCGGCTTCAACAAACAATATGAAGTGTTCAGTTTGCCTTATATTTTCGACAATGACAATCACCAATGGAAGTTTCTTGAGAGTGAACAAGGCACAAAGCTGCTGGACAGTTTGGAATCCTCGCGTATGAAAGGTCTTGCTTACTACAGCTCAGGAGCGCGTCACTTCTACTCCAAGAAGCCGATTAAAAGTATTGCGGATCTGAAAGGACTTAAAATTCGCGTGATTCAAAACAAAGTGAACATCGATCTCATGAATGCACTCGGAGCGAATGCAACACCTATGCCGTACGGAGATGTGTTCAACGCCCTGCAAACAGGTGTTATCGATGCAGCAGAAAACAACTATCCGAGCTACTTCTCGTCCAATCATTTTCAACAGGCGAAAAATCTCATTCTTGACCAACATCAACGTGTGCCGGAAGTGCTTTTAATCTCCAAAGTAGCTTGGGATAAACTGAGCAATGACGATAAGGCGCTGATCAAAAAAGCAGCCCTCGAATCCGTCAAGACACAAAAAGCCGAATGGGATAAATTCGAAAAAGACTCCGAGGCCAAAGTCAAAGCGGCTGGGGTCACGATCACCGATGTCTCTGACCTCAAGCCATGGCAGGACGCAGTAAAACCAGTTATCGAGAAGTACCGCGCAGAGTACAAAGAAACGTTGGAAGCTATTGAAAAGGCGAGAAAGTAATGAAAAACCAAAAGGAACCTGAGATCAGCTCAGGTTCCTTTTGGCTCTTGCAGCTTCCCTCCACTTTTCCGATATTCCAGTGGAGTGCTCCCCGTCAGCTTTTTAAACGTATTGCTAAAATAGGCTATATCTCCATACCCCAGCCTTTCGGCGATTTCAGATACGCGCAGAGCGGTTTTGATAAGCAGCCGCTTCGCCTCTTCCATTCTCATGAGGATGACATAGTCAACAAACTTGCCGCCCGTTTGCTGCTTAAACAACTGACTTAAGTAGCTGGGATTCAGATGAACCAAAGCTGCCGCATCGGTTAACGTAATATCCTTCGCTAAATTAGCAGCTACAAACTGCTGTACTTGCTCGATGACTGACATTTCGGCGGTTTCGAGCGAACCGTTCATGCTTCCCTCCGCCTCTTTTAACATCGCTCTGCTTTGTATCCATCGCTCCAAACAATCCGCCATCGCCTCCGTTTCCACCGGCTTCAGCAAGTAATCTTTGACGCCATAGCGAATCGCTTTCTGAGCGAATTGAAAATCGTCATAACCGCTCACAAGTACCAGATTGGCTGTCATCGCCGCCATCTGCTCAGCCAAACCGATGCCGTCCATAATCGGCATTTTCACATCCGAAATAACCAGATCCGCCGCATGCTTCTGCACCGCATCCAAAGCTTCAAGGCCGTTGGCGCATTCCTGCACAATCGTAACGGGAAGCTTCGTTTGTTCCACAGCCTTGCGCAGCACAACCCGAACCCATTTTTCATCGTCGGCGAGAATGATTTTATACATAGTCCCTACGCCCCTTCCCGCAGCCCAAGTCCAATCGGCAATTTCAAGCTAACAGTCGTTCCTGTGCCTGCACGGCTTTCCAGCTCTAATCCGTAAGCTTCTCCGAATAAATAGGCAATGCGCCGATGCACATTCACGATTCCTATTTGTGAAACGGCTGCCACCATGTCCTTTTGCAGCAAATCGAGCTGTAAAGCACGCAGCCTTTCTGCCGGAATCCCCATCCCGGTATCTTGGATCTCGATGACGAATTGCTGCTCATCCAGCTTTTTAGCGGAAATAGTAATATGAACCTGACGGTCGCTCGTCTCGATGCCGTGGATCACGCAATTTTCCACTAAGGGCTGCAGCGCAAACTTCGCAATCAACTGATTTTCCGCCCAATGCGGGATTTGAAACTCGTAACTAAGCTTCTCTTCAAAACGGTACTGCTGTATCCGTAAATACATCTCACAAATGTGAATTTCCTGCTGCACAGAGCTCGTTGCACCCGCATGATTCAAATTGTAGCGCAGCAGCCTCGCCAAGGAGGCAACTAGCACCGAAATGTCGGTCATATCTTTTTCCAGCGCCATCCCCCGCACCGTCTCCAAAGCATTCATAAGAAAGTGAGGATTAACTTGGGATTGGAGCACCTTAAGCTCGGTTTCCTTCTGGCGAAGCTGAAGATCCTTTTCCCGCAGCTGGGAGTAATAAATCTCGTCGAGCAAGATTTGCAGCTTTTCCACCATTTTATTAAAATCATTCGTCAGCTGCCCAATCTCATCCTTCGATTCGATGTCCACCCGAGCTTGAAAATCTCCTTCTTTTACCCGTTTCATAAAATATTGCAGAGCCCGAACCGGCCGAACGATGCTTGTCGCGAAGCCGATCCCGATTAAATAAGCGATGACAAGTGTCGCAGCTACCGTCCACCAAATGGTTTGCCGGATATATTGTGTTCCGTGCGTCAACTCGTGTTCAGGGATGGTCGTTACCAGACGCCAATTCAAATAAGTCGACCGGCTAAACGTATAAAAAGGCTTATCGCCGGTTAACGCCTGATAGGAGCCGCTCTCCTGCTGCAAAATATAATCCAGCTGATCCCACGCCGCCAAATGGCCAATATCCGCATACTCCGGGGAATAAATATACCGACCGTTCGGGTCTAGAATGGATAAATATCCTGTCCTGCCAATCGTAACACGTTCGGCAATTTCTTGAATGCGTTTAAAATTTACTTCCATAATGAGCGTGGCCACGGGTTCCAATGTATTGGGACTGACCAACCGCTTTACAATGGAGAGGACCGGCACATCCTCCAGCTCATAGCGCTCCGAAGGCGGACGGATAATCAGCATAATGTCGCTGTTGGACGGCACACTGGCAAACCATGGCTCCTCGATTAGCTGCAGGGCCGGTGTCACATTTTTATCCATACTCGTATCGAGCACCGTTTGATTTTCCATAATAAGCATGATCCGGGAAATGTCCGAGCGGGAGTAGGCCGTATCTTTCAGAAGCTGCATCATCGGCTCGCGAATGCCCGAATCCCTTACTTCCTGCTCACTCGTCATACGAAGAAACTGCTGCATCGAGGGATGATTTTGCATCCGTATAGAGTCGATTTCGAAATCCCGAATGTAATATTCGATGTGCAGCTTCACTTGCTCAATGATTTGTTCGTTGCTTAAACTCGCTTCTTCGCGCAGCACTTCCGACGACTTCTGATACGAAATGAGCCCGACGATAACCAGCGGAATAACGACCAACATAGCGGAATATACAAGCAGTTTGACGGTCAACGGTCGATCGCGTAAGAACAGACTTCGATAAAACCACGTCCAAGCCCGGCGGCTTTTTCTACTCATAAATGCCTCCTCCCGTACATCGATGTAAACGCATTCATATCGTTAAGAAAGAAAACCAGTTGCAAGAGCAACTGGTTAACGTTTCACAAGATCTTCACGAATCGGTGTAAATACATCCAGCAAAGCAGATGCTTCCAAAGCTGTTACGCCATGCTGCGCCCCGCTAGGTATGTAAACCGTTTGCCCTTGTTCGATGACCGTCACAACACCATCTATCGTAAACTCAATTTTGCCTTTTAGGCAATAGGACATTTGTTCATGCACGTGGCTGTGCTGATATCCTACGGCTCCTGGCTCAAAGTGAACCTCCATCATCATTAGCCCGACTTCAGCTTTCAAAATGCAGCGTTTCACGCCCGGCTCAGCCGGTTCCCATACGCCAATATTCGACATCTAACTTTCCCCTCTCCCATTTGAACGATCCTAGAAAAATAAAAAAGGGCCGCAAGCGGCCCTTCACTTACAAAATTAATTATAACCCAAAAGAACCAAAATGAACATACTTGAAAATAAACGAACATTACGTTTCCTATTAGGATGAAACAGCCGCACGGTCTTTCCCTTTGTCTGCTTCGCCCGCATTTTTGTTAGCGGCTTCCCGGTCCTGCTTCATTTCTTCCACCGTTTTCACTTTCAAGCGCGCTGCGCCTTCATAGTCACGGGTAGGAATGAGATTGCCTGCGGCAAGGCGGTTTTTAGCCTCTTCAATGGCAGTTCCGTACTGAGGCAGCCACTTCTCCTGGGCAACCAGCATCTCATCCACCATTTGCCAGATTTCTTTCGGATTGCAGACAGCCCCAACAAGAGGATCCATCATGAACGCTTGACGAAGCAATTTATCGTCCCCATGTACAGCCGCTTCCACAGCAAGACGCTGCACAGAAATACTGACATTGCATACAGCAGCAGGTCCTAATGGCAGATTTCCTACATGCGGCATCGAAATCCCGTTGCCATCCACATAACCCGGTGCTTCAATGATGGCATCGTTTGGCAGATTTGAAATGACGCCGTTATTCACCAGGTTGAAATGCCCGCGATACACACGGCCGGTTTCAAGTCCCTCGATGATATAGGAACCATGCTCTTCACTGCGCTTTTCTGCCGTGTAAACCATTGCCTTATCCTTCATCCAGTTCGGGAAATCCGTCTCAAACCAGTTCCGTCCTTCCGTACATACGCGCAGGTAACCGCCCGTTTCACCGTTAATCCAGCTCCCCAGATCGATCCAATCCTGGATTTCACTAGCGCGTTTCCGGTACCAGGGCACATACTCGCTAAGATGCCCGTTGGATTCTGTGCTGTAGTAGCCAAAGCGACGAAGCATGTCGATGCGCACTTTCTCCGTGCGAGCATATTCCGGATGATTCTCGAACGCTTCCAGCAGACCTTGCGTCAGATCCTTGCCTTGGTGGCGGGCCTGTATATACCAAGTTTGATGATTAATTCCTGCACAGATAATATCGACTTCTTCTTTCTTCAAACCATATACATCAGCAATTTGACGATGGCCGTGCTGCACGCCGTGACATAACCCGATCGTCCGTACGCCGCCGTACGTATTGCAAGCCCATGTCAGCATCGCCATCGGATTCGCATAATTTAACAGCAGCACATCCGGCGAAGCTACATCGCGAATGTCTCCGCAAATACGCAGCATTTCTGAGATCCCGCGCTGGCCGTACATAATGCCTCCGGCGCATAACGTATCCCCGACACACTGGTCAACGCCATATTTAAGCGGGATATCTACATCCGTTGCAAAAGCCTCCAGACCCCCGACGCGAATCGTACATAAGACATATTTTGCGTCTTTCAAGGCTTCCCTGCGATCCGTGCTTGCTTGAATTTTAATGTTCAGACCATTCTCCACAATATCCCTTTGGCACAGCTCAGTCACCATATCCAAATTATGTTGGTTAATGTCAGTAAAAGCGACCTGAATATCTTTAAACTCAGGAACTGATAATAAATCCCTTAGTAATCCGCGTGTAAAACCAATACTTCCTGCTCCAATAAAAGCCACTTTAAATGACATGTTTATCGCCCTCTCTATCGTGTTCTCTACCTTTCACATTGTATCAAGCACGAAAGAGAAACCGTTATCAAATTTCTAACTTCCTCGTCTCACTTTTGTCAAAAATCCTCACTTCTTTCGGATAGTTTCGTTTCTCCGCATACATGGATTTACGAAAATCGGTGGGGGTCAGACCCGTATAATCTTTGAAAAGCATATGAAAATACTGCCGGCTTCCAACACCGATGTACTCACAAATATCGGAAATCGGCACATCGGTTTCGAGGAGCAGCATCTTGGCTTTTTCCATCCGAATGCCCGTTAAATAAGCCATTAAGGTCTGTCCAGTCAGGGATTTGAAAATTCGCTGCAAATACCCTGGATGCAAATTAACAGCCCCGGCAATATCCTTCACTTGAATATCACGGTCATAGTTCTGATGCAAATACTCCATCGAAATCTTGACATATCTTTCACTCTGCGCCTCACCGCTATTAACCGTTTCACGCCAAAGCCGTGCAATACGAATCAGCAGTTGTGTGATCAGGAGCTGGACCATCAAGTCGCTTTTATTCGCTGCTTTATCCAGCTCAAGCACCAAGCTTTTCATAATATGGTAGACTTCATCCCCATCCCGCAGCACCAAATAGGGAGATTCTGATGCCAATAAGGCGATCAGCAGATCATCTTCGGCAGCCAATTGCTGAATCGAGGGGAAAATCCCTTTATTCGGAGTAAAACGGAATTCTACATTCAGCATTCTGCATGGATTAGCTGCATCGACGAGCAAACGATGGGAGACGTTGGCATTTATAATGATAAACTCGCCTTTTTTAAGCGCGACCTTCTCGGTATGTGCCAGCTGAGATTGAATCTCGATTTCGCAAAACCCTTGAATCGTATACATAATTTCCGTGGCATCATGACGGTGAAAGGGCATTTCAAAGCCTTGCCATTGTTTAAAATAGTACGCCATCACATGCGGGTGACCGTTCGATTCCATTAAGAGCGCTGGAAATAACGATTCGTTATCAGGCATAAACGTCATCTTTCCCTTCCACCAAGCGTTGTCTTTCCTATCGTCATTGTAACCCCCTATTCATAAAAAGAAAATCGTCAGGCAGCCAATTGCGTACAACCTTGATAAGGGCCTTCCTCGACCAAATAAAAATGGGACAATCCTGCTAATTATTGGATTGAATAAAAATACGTATATGTGTATAATTATTCATTATTTCTTATTTTTTTTATAAAGGATGTGTCTATGTGAACAAGGAAAATTCATGCACAGATGAATTATTGGCTGAGGCGAATACCTCCATTCTATTCGTTGCAAACCGACCTCAGGTCGTTATGGAACGTGGCGAAGGGATGTATCTGTGGGATACGAACGGGAAAAAATATTTGGATTTTATAGGAGGGTGGGCGGTTACCAGCTTAGGCCATTCTCCAAAAGTCATCAGCGATGCGCTGCTGGAGCAGTCAAGCAAGCTTGTTAATGCCAGTCCTGGCTTTTTTAATAAGCCGATGGTTGAATTTGCCCGCCTGCTGACAGGATTAACGGGATTGGAGCGCGTATTTTTTGGCAGCACAGGTGCAGAAGCAAATGAGAGTGCAATTAAACTTGCTCGTAAATATGGTACTGTCCGCAAAAATGGCGCTTACGAAATTATTACAGCGAAGCGAAGCTTCCACGGGCGTTCGTTGGCGACTACGGCAGCAACAGGAAAAGCCGGCTGGGAGCACATGTTTGCTCCGCAACTGCCCGGCTTTGTGAAAGTACCTTTTAATGATATTGAAGCCATGAAGCAAGCGATTACTCCCCATACCTGTGCCATATTCGTTGAGCTCATCCAAGGCGAAGGCGGTGTTTATGAAGCTGATCCCGCTTACATCCAAGCTCTTCGCACCCTATGCGATGAGCAGGGGATTTTGCTCATGTTCGATGAAGTACAAACCGGAATTGGCCGGACTGGAACCATGTTCGCCTACGATCATTATGGTGTAATGCCCGATGTGCTCACACTTGCCAAAGGGATCGGCGGCGGATTTCCGTTATCGGCTATGCTTACAAAAGAAGCGTATAACCTTTTTGAAGCGGGCGACCAAGGCGGCACTTATACCGGACAACCGCTTGCCATGGCCGTGGGCCTTGCTGTCGTAGGCGAAGTGCTTCAGCGCAAGCTTCCTCAGCAAGCCGCAGAGCAAGGAGCTTATTTGCTGCAAAAGCTGCATGGTATTAAGGAGCAATATGGCGTGACCGATATCCGCGGCAAAGGATTATTGCTAGCCTTTGATCTTCCAGAGCCGCGCGGTGCCGAACTGGCAGCCGCTTGCCTGCATGCCGGCTTGCTGATTAACTCGTCTGGTCCGAGTACCATCCGGTTGATGCCCGCTTTGATTGTGTCGAAAGCGGAAATCGACGAGATGATGACTCTTTTGTGCAGCGTGATGGATCAAATTTTTGTTAGCCCAGCTGTACGGTGATTACCGCTGGAACAAAACCGGAAAATAGTCGTTCGCAAAAAGCTGCCCCTGCTGCGGACGCGGCCCCAACAGCCGGATATTGTCATGCCGCTGAACGCCTGCTCGATAGCTTGTGCCTCCCGGCATCAAGTGGGCTACGATTGACATACGAGGCATCATCGTTGTATTCGCACCGGACCCATGGAACGTAAGTCCGTGATGAAAACTGGCCTGCCCTGCCTTCAAAATGCAGGGCTCTTCCACCCAGTCGCGGCCAGCCGCGTATTTGTCCCTGAGCTCTTCCATGTTAGGATTGAAGAACGTGTCGCTATCTGGAATCAGTCCCCATTTGTGCGAACCGACGATTGTCTTCATCCCGCCATTTGTCAGATCCGTGTCCTGAAGCGCAATCCAGACAGTCACCATGTTGGGATTGCTGGAACACTGCCAATAGCCATAATCTTGGTGCCAACCCACATTGCCTACCGCCGTCACTTTGTCACCGACACCCGGTTTATAGATGACCTGATCATGCCACAGTCGAACTTCATCTGTTTGCAGCAAATCTGCCGTCAGCTCCCCGATCAACGGATCCGTGACTGTGCGGCGAACCTCGTCATTAATCCACCAGCCGTTGTCCAGCTTGCGGAGGGCGTCCGGATTGGAAGTTGGCCGATAATGGTTCATCGGCAGCCCGTCCCCATCATAATCACCGCTCCAAATGCGTTCGTGCGCCTCACGAAGTCGTTCAATCTGGCCATCATCCAGCAGTTTCGGTGAAATCCAATAGCCATCCCGATCGAAAACTTCCTTATCCTGCGTTGTAATTTTGTAAGTTCTTTCTGCTTGCATGGTCATTGTAACAGCCTCCTTCTTCGTCTTGCTTTCATCATACGGGTTCTGCCGGTTATTGACGTTCATAGACCTGCTGAGTAGTATGAGAAACATAGAAGATAAATAAGAACATGTTCGAAAAAGGAGGTTTTCTTTTGGCTGCCAAACAAAGTCCCCGCTGGACCTATGACGTCGCTTTACAAGAATCGATTCCTGATGTTCCGGAGTTGATTCTTTTCGGCTTCGATGAAATCAAATCGGCGCTTCCCCTTTCCTATCATCAGCATGACGGCTATGAATTTGTGTTAGTAGAACGGGGAAAAGCAAGCTGGGAGCTGGATGGGCAAGTCTATGAGACCAAAGCAGGCGATGTCTTTCACACTTGCCCTGGCGAGCTGCATCGCGGTGGTTTCAACGTCATAGAACCGAGCCGGTTTTGGTGGTTCATCGTCACACCTCCCCGGACGGAAGAGTGGCTCCGACTCCCATTGGGAGAAAGCGAGTGCATCGCTAACGCTTTGCAGATGCTCCCGCGAGTTCGCCATATCGGCCTGCAAGCCATTCAAGGCTTCAGGCAGCTAGGCGACGCAATAAACAGCAACAGCCCGATGCGTTCAACCGCCGTACGTCAGGCGGTTATGGGGCTGCTGCTTGCCATCGTACAGCCGAATGAGCGTATGTTTTCGCTTGCGGACGATCTAACCAGTCAATTCGACCTGCTGCTTCGCCGCATTGAGGATGAGCCTGATTGGCGGCCGGATGTTGAAGAATTGGCCGGCATGGTCCGTGTCAGTCCCTCCCACTTCTTTCGGACTTTTCAGGCGTATACGGGACTGCCCCCAATGAGTTATATCGAACGGATGCGCATCAAAAAAGCTTGCAGCTTGCTCTCGGAGAGCACCGCTACCATTACTGAGATCGCAAATAAGCTTGGATACGCCTCTTCCCAGCATTTCGCCACTGTGTTTAAGCGCATCATTGGGATGACGCCTGTGCAGTGGCGGATGTCCCGATGAGGATGATGATATCGCGAACAGGGCTAAGGTGGCTGAGCCAGCCTTAGCGGAGCTACAGGCCGCTATTTCCCAGAAAAGCGGCGATAGTGCTGGTGCAGGAACTACAGGGCGCTATTTCACAGTTTTAGGCGGATTTTCCGCCAAATACTGTAAAATAGCGGACCCTAGTACCCCCTCCTTATATAAAAGGCGTATTTCGCAGAAATAGCGCCCTGTAGTTCCGTTCAGCGGCCAGCCCCAGCCTCCCCATAGCGAACACAACGAAAAGAACGAAGCAGCAACCTGCTTCGTTCTTTTGCTTAATCCCGCTCGTTAGTCGAGAAGGCGCTTTTGATATTGTCCATAATTTCCTCGACCGCGTCACTGACCAAATCGGTTGGCGTCGTGCTTTCTTCCTCTGGCTTGGTCGGGATCGTATCGTTGCAGACGTGGTCGAAATAATGACTTTTATCCATAGACATAACCTCCTGTAGGGTTGTTTTTTCCTTAATCTTGCTCCATTATTCACTTCGATGGAACGATTTGTAACCTCCTCCGAAAACACTTGCTTAATCTGGCTGATTGGAGTAAATTAAACCTATATGAACCCATATCAACACAAATAAACCAAACCAAGGAGCGATTATCACATGGATATCCGTTACGCATCACACCCGAATGAAGTTAAACAATTTGACACAGAGCGGTTGCAATCCGAGTTTCAAATCAACGCTTTGTTTGTTCCTAACGAGATTAAACTAGTTTACTCCCACGTTGACCGTTTTATCATTGGCGGCGTTCTTCCGATTACAGGTTCCCTGCAGCTGCAAGCTGATAAGAAAGAAATGGCGGCTGATTATTTCTTGGAGCGTCGCGAAATCGGTATCATTAACGTTGGCGGCCGCGGGACGATTACGGTTGACGGTACCGTTTACAACATGGATTCCAAAGATTGCATCTACATCGGACTAGGCTCCAAAGACATTACTTTTGCCAGCGAAAATGCAGCTGATCCTGCTAAATATTACTTCAACTCAACGCCTGCTCACAAAACATACCCAACTGTAAAAGCAGCAATTAGCGAAGCGACTCCAGCTCATCTGGGCAGCATCAATACATCCAATGAACGTACGATCTACAAATATATCCACTTGGATGGCATTCAAAGCTGTCAACTGGTTATGGGGATGACCCTTCTGAAACCAGGTAACATGTGGAACACAATGCCTTCACACACACATAACCGCCGTTCCGAAGTTTACTTCTACTTCGACATGCCGGAAGATGCAGTTGTTTTCCACATGATGGGCGAGCCGCAACAAACGCGTCACGTAGTTATGCGCAATGAGCAAGCGATCATTTCCCCAAGCTGGTCCATTCACAGTGGCGTAGGCACTAATAACTATACATTCATCTGGGGCATGGCCGGCGAAAATCAAATGTTCGACGATATGGACGCCGTGGCTATGAAAGATTTAAAATAATCGGTAATCTCTCTTTTGGAAAGTGATGATCATCGATGAACCCTTTACGCAGATATGAAACTATCATGGAAATACTCCTGGCACAGAAAGAAGTAACGGTCAACGAACTTAGTGAACGACTGGACGTAACAGGTAAAACAATTCGCGAAGACTTGGCCAAGCTGGAGGAAAAAGGGCTGCTCGTCCGCATTCATGGCGGCGCTATGCTCGCTCAAAGCGATCAGCTTGGCATTCTTTCGGCGAAAGAGCCGATCGTCAAGCATGCCGATCAAAAATCGGAAATCGCGACGATCGCCCTTCGCTATATTCAGCCTCGAGACATCATTGCCCTCGACGGCGGCAGCACTACTCTTGAGATTGCTAGGCGGCTGGACAATCAGCCGCTTACTGTCGTGACCAATGATTTATACATTATTTCCGAGCTTGTTCATAAGGAAGAAATCCGGCTTGTTGTTCCTGGCGGGTACCGAACGCGGAATATGCTTGCCGGTCCTGAAGCTGTTGCCTATGTGAGCTCGCTGAACATTCAGAAATCGTTCATTTCTGCGACCGGCGTTCATCTGCAGCACGGCTTTACGATTTATACGAGCGATCACGCGGACTACAAACGTGCATTGATTGCATCCAGCGCAGCAGTCTATGGTGTTGCCGATCACTACAAGTTCGGCCAATGCGCCCTGCGCACTTTTGCCTCTTTGTCAGAGGTTGCCCTGATTATCACTGACAGTAATCTGCCCGCAGAAACGGCCAAGCAATACCGTGATGCCGGCATCCAAATCGTCACTCATTAGTGAAAAGGAGTATGTTTCATGACACTTTTTAACTTAGCAGGAAAAACAGCTTTCGTAACCGGAGCTTCCGGCGGTCTGGGACAAGCAATGGCCATCGGGCTTGCTGAAGCAGGCGCTAACATTATTGCTGTCTCTTCTTCCGAAAGCGTACAAACCGTTGAAGCGATTCGCGCATTAGGCGGTAAAGCGGAGCTGATCGCAGCTGATTTAAGCAACGAAGACATCCTTGAGGATGTCGTGAACCGAGCTGTCGGCATTTATGGCGGCATCGATATTCTTGTGAACAACGCGGGAATCATTCGTCGTACACCGGCTGTTGACCACTCCCGTGAAGATTGGCACGATGTCATCGACCTGAACTTGAACTCCGCTTTCTTCCTGTGCCAGCTGATCGGCCGTCACATGATCGAGCGCGGCAGCGGGAAAATCGTCAACATTGCTTCTATGCTGACTTACCAAGGCGGCATTAACGTGCCTGGCTACACAGCTAGTAAACATGCGATTGCAGGTGTTACGAAAGCATTAGCGAACGAATGGGCTGGCAAAGGCATTCAAGTCAATGCCATCGCACCTGGTTATATGACAACAAACAATACCGCGCCAATCCTGAAAGATGAGAAGCGCACACAATCAATTACAGAGCGTATCCCGGCTGGCCGTTGGGGCTCACCTGAAGATCTCAAAGGACCTGTCGTTTTCTTGTCCTCTAACGCTTCGGATTATATGAACGGACACGTATTATGCGTGGACGGCGGATGGATGGCGAGATAGATGGGCCTCGGGACGCTAGCTCACACTGTCGGTCATCTTCCACTGAATCAATTAACAGAGAAACTGCGCGGACGAGGCGTTGACTTCGTGCAGTTGGCTCTAAGCAAAGCCATCAGCGATATCGACACAAGTTTGGGCAAGCTCAGCCCTGGACTTGCCAATCATATTGGCGAACAGTTCCAGCGCGCTGGCATCCGTATCGGCGTACTCGGCTGCTACATCAATCCGATTCATCCAGATCCGCAGCAGCGTCGCCATGAGATCAACAGATTCAAGGAGCATCTGCGTTATGCCAGAGATCTCGGAACGTCCATCGTAGCAACGGAAACGGCGGATTTGACGACTTATCTCACGCAGGATCCTGAGCGTTATGAAGCCATCGGTTGGGAACTGCTTAAACAAACCGTTGAGGAATTAGCGGAAGAAGCGGAGCGTTGGGGTGTTCATATCGGTCTTGAGCCCGTATTCACGCACACATTATCCAGTACGGAGAAAATGGTGCGTATTCTGGAAGAAGTCCCATCGAGCAATTTAGGGGTGGTCTTTGATCCCGTAAATTTGCTTCCTCCAACGGCCATTCAGGCACAAGAGGCATTCCTGGATGAAGCATTTGCAGCTTTCGGTGATCGCATTGTTCTGGCACATCTGAAGGATGTTATCGTACAAGACGGTAGTCTGAAATCTGTCCGTTCGGGCGAAGGCATTTTCCAAACCAAATCATTTCTGGAAAAGCTTCATCGTGCAAAGCCGGGCGTTGATATTTCATTAGAGCAGCTTACCGATGAAACGATGAACGAAGCTTTCCATTATGTTAGAAGTCTTATGCCTTAAAACCAAAAAACCTATTCAGATCTTCACAGGATCGAATAGGTTTTTTATTTATGTTTTAGGTTGTTCCCGTACGACGCGAACAGGCCGTTCAACCCAATTGTCGCGTTTCATTGGCCGCACTTGATTAATCGGATTATTGTAGTCAATCTCCGGATTTTTGCCTTCTGCTCTAGCAGCTTCGGCCAGCTTCTCTTTATAACCCGTTCCAGGTGCCGGCCCGCCACCACCATTGCGTTTACCTTTATTCCAAACTCTGTTCTTGCTCATCTCACCACTCCATTTTTGGTTTAAGTGTAAGGGCAAGAGCAGAAAAACGCAAATTTTTATTGCGGATTACGCCAAGAGGTACTTAACAAGATCAGCCCTGCATGTCAAATACTTCAGCTAATAGCCGGTAGGAATGGATTCTGGCAGCCACATCATGAATGGGTGACACCACCATTAATTCATCAGCTTGATAAGCTTCGTTAAGCTTGATCATTTGCTCTTTAACTTGCTCCGGTGTACCTACGATCCGCTTATGCTGGCGGTCTTGGATCAACGCCAGATCCCCCGGTGTATAAGGATAATTCGTCGCTGTCTCAGCCGAAGGAAACGATGGCAGCAGCGCGCCGCGTCCTAGTGACAGGAAAAACAAATCCGAACTCGAAGCCAGACGTTTTGCCTCACCTTCCGTATCCGCGCAAATCACCATAATCGCTGCAAGCGAGTGTGCTTTCTCATTCAGAATCGACGGCTTAAAGTTCTCACGATAAATCCGCAAAGCCTGCTCGCAATCTGCATTGCCAAAAAATTGCGCAAAACCAAAAGCAGCCCCTTGATCAGCGGCTATTCGGGCGCTGTCATAGGAAGAACCCAACAGCCAAATTTCCGGTGCAGTCTCAATGATTGGAGAGGCATGCAATGCCGCAAAACGGTGACTCGGCGGCAGCGAGTCATATAAATATCCCGTTAGATCAGCAACCTGCTGCGGGTATTGATCTACGCTAGTATATTTTCCCTCTTGCAGAGCGCGCGTGGATATCGGCATACCGCCTGGTGCGCGGCCAAGACCAACGTCAATCCTCCCCGGATGAAGTGCCTCCAGCAGCCGGAAGTTCTCCGCCACCTTATAAGCACTGTAATGAGGCAGCATGATGCCGCCTGATCCTAATCGGATTCGATTCGTTTTGGCTGCCAAATGTGCGATAAGCACTTCTGGACTTGAGTGCGCAAGCGCTTGTGAAGCATGGTGCTCCGAAACCCAATACCGCGAATACCCTAATTTATCCGCTTCTTGCGCCAGCTCCGTCGTTTCGGCCAACGCACTTGCCGCAGTGCGGCCTTCCCCTATTTGTGATTGGTCCAAAATACCCAATTTAAACATCGTTGATCACCTCACTTCTAACTGTAACACAAGAAAGCACAGAATAGCAAAAAACAGTCAAGCATCAAGCTTTGACTGGCTCTAAACTGATATGAAAAATCTGTGCCATTGAGTTCTGATTGGGCGAAATCCAAGATGAACACCCTTTTCAGGCGAAATATCGACTTCTCGTTGGACGAATTCCAATGGCCTCGGGAAAAACCGCGCTATTTGACTTAAATATCGGACTACCATTGGATTTACTCCAACGAAAATGACTCAAGGACCTCAAATCTTCTCTTCTCGTTGGATTTCATCCAATGACAGCCCGCATCTCTTTGAACTGTGCAGCCGCGCAGAGCGAAAACTAACGGTTACCATCTACTTATCCCTTCAATGACCCCGCCATCACGCCAGCTACAAAATAACGCTGCAGAAATAAAAACAAAACAACCATCGGCGCCGCGGTGATCACTACGCCTGTTAATAACATCGGGTAATCCGTCACATATTCCCCTCGAAACTGCAGCATGGCAAGCGGAAGCGTGAGCTTCGACTTACTGTTGATGAGCAGCATCGGGATGAGCAGGTCATTCCATACCATGACGAACAAAAAGGTTGCTGTAGCGGCCAGTGAAGGCGCCGACAAAGGCAGGGCAATGCGCGAGTACAATGTCCACTCACCTGCCCCATCGATGCTGCCGGCTTCCAGAATCTCTTTGCTCAATACCTGCATGAAACCTTTCAGCATGAAGACTGTTAAAGGCATCAGCATGGCGACAGATACAAGAATTAAGCCATATAGACGGTCCGACCAGCCAAGTTTATGCGTTAGCGAATAGATGGGCAGCATGTTCACCTGAGACGGGACGATAAGTCCTGCAAGGAACAAAGCAAACAAAATGGTTGCGAGTCTGCCACCCAATCGAAAGATCGCATAGGCGATCAAGCTGCCGAGCAGCAGCTCAATCAATACCGTGCCTAACGTCACTTCTACGCTGTTCCAAAAATACTTGACGATCGTCTGGCCTTTGAACATGGAGCTAAAGTTAGACAATGTGTACGGCTTCGGCCAACCCAGCGGCGAAGCGAAAAAATGCTGCGTCGACTTAAACGACGAAATAAAAACAAAATATAAAGGCGCTGCTATAATGACTGCATACAGCAGCAGCACAACGCGACCAAACCATTTCATTCCCATATTGGTTAACCTCTTTTGGATTAATACGAAACACGATCTGCACGCAGCGCTTTGAACTGCAGGACCGTCAAAATAGACAACAAAATAAGGAACAAAACAGAACCGGCAGAAGCCATGCCAAACGAATAGTTAGCAAAAGCCGTGTGATAAATGTAAGTGGTCAAAATTTCGGTCGCATAATTGGGGCCGCCGTCCGTCATCGTAAAGATTAAATCGAAAGCTTTAAACGACTGAATCGTCGTATAAGCAACAACGATCGTCGCTGACGGAGCCAAAAGCGGCCAGGTAACTTTGCGGAACACTTGCCACCTGGTGCCCCCATCCATTTTCGCCGCCTCATACAACTCTTCCGGGATCGCGTGCAGGCCAGCAATAAATACGATCATCATTTGTCCGGCGTGCGCCCAGACTTGAACACCGGCTATGGCGTAGAGCGCGATTTTAACGCCGCCAATCCAATTTTGGCCCCATGCCCCAAGCCCTGTTTGGTGGAGCAATGTGTTGATTAGTCCGAGTGAAGGATCGTACATAAACGACCAAATCAACCCCACCGCCACCGACGAGAGGATGGTCGGGAAAAAGTAAAGCGCGCGCAGGAGCACGTGAATTTTACTATTTTTTACGAGCAGCATGGCCAGTGCCAAGGACACCAATGTTTGCGCGATTACAACCGTCAGCATGAATTTCGTATTGTTCCAGAGCGCTTTCTGGAAGACGATGTTATGCAGCGTTTTGGCGTAATTGTTCAGTCCGACAAGCTGATAGGACGGCGATACGCCGTCCCAATCTGTAAATGAGTAAAACAATCCGGTTAATGTCGGCCCTACGAATAAGAACAAGTACAGCAGCGTTCCCGGCAGAAGGAACAGCCATAACACACGGCGATTATGAGTCATCTTATTTAACTAGATGCTGATCGATAATAGCCTGCGCTTCTTTCGCAGCATCCTGAGGCGATTTACCGCTGAGCACAGCCTGAATCGAATTCGTTACCGCCTTCTGATTATCAGCATTCGTGATGCTGAAGCGCGGCTGGAAGAGTGTTTTCTTTCCTGCCCACTCTGTCGCTACCTGAAGCTCAGGCGATGAGTACTGAACGTCTTTGACCGTTACATTTTGCCCCGTCTCATTCGCATACGTGCCCGCAATCTCCTTGCGGCTCAAAAATTCAATAAATTTCTTAGCCTCAGCCGGATGCTTGGATTTGCTATTTACGGCTAGCATAAACGTACTTGTGTGGACACCTTCGAATTTCGCCTGGTCAGCAGCAACCGTGATCGGAGCGAGCAGTTTTTGCTCCAGATTCGGATTTTGCTTTTTATTTTGCGCTAATTGATAGGATCCGCTGGCCAGAATGGCTGCTTTTTCCTGGATAAAAAGAGCCCCTGCTGCCGCGTCTTTTGTGCCCAGCGCATCAGGCTGAAGATAACCTTTATCGTTAAGCTCCTTGAATTGCGTTAAGGTTTTGACCCAGAACTCGTCGGTTAATTTCGCTTGACCCGCTTCAACTTTGGTGAAAATATCGGTGCTTGGTTCATTGTTCATCACCATCGTATTCATAAATTGCCCAGGGCCAATATCCGCGCCTGCAAAAGCAATTGGAATGATGCCGTTCTTTTTCAGCGTTTCGCATAAAGCCAGAAAGCCTTCCCAATCCTTGGGCGGAGTCAGATTAAACTTTTGGAACAGTTTGACGTTATAAATCGGATCGTTGTAAACCAGCTGGTAGGGCACCGCCACTTGTTTACCGTCTTTTTTGCCTACTTGAATGAGGGTATCATTAAAATTGCTAAGAAATTTTTCTGAAGATAAATCCGTGAAAATGCCTGCCTTGGATAACGCTTCGAACTGCGCGCCAGGGAAAGACGTGAACACATCACCTACAGAACCGTCCGCCAGCTTGGCTTGTGCAGTGGATTGGTACTGCTCCGACGGCATCGTTTGCATCTCAACCTTAATGGTCGGATTCTCGGCTTGGAATTTGGTAATAATGCCGTTCAGGGAGTTCACGTCTTCTCCACGCCAATGCAAGAAGCTAATGGTTACAGGTTTGCCTGAAGCAGCAGCGGTCGCGCTAGCTCCGGTAGATGCGCCTGGTGTTGATGCGGTGTCGGTAGCCGATCCGCATGCTGCCGTAAGGATGGACAGCAATGTGACCGTTGCAACGAGGAACCCGCTCTTTTTTTTATGTTTTTTCATGGAAAGACCTCCTGATTGATTGTTTCGATACGATGTTGCTAGATTTATGCGTTGGATGGCACTCCGGCCTCTTGCAGCTTCAATTGCCATTTTTCACGGAATAACGGCAGTGCGGCTTGACCAAATGTTTCTGCCTCTTCCAGATGAGGATACCCGGAAAGGATGAACGAAGAGATGCCTAATTCGGCGTATTCAACCAATCGATCCGCGACCTGATCGGCTGTACCTACCAGGAGGATTGCACCGCCGGAGCGAACAAGGGATAAACCCGTCCACAAGTTGGGTCCTACGACGAATTGTTGGTCCTTGGAAAGCTCTCTTAAATCGTTCTGACGCTGCTGATTGGTCGCATCTGTTTTGGCAAACGCTTCTTGCGCTTTCGCAATCGCTTCTGGCGATACCTTGGAGATGCTCTCCCAAGCTGCTGCCCAAGCCTCTTCTTCCGTTTCACGAACGAGCACTTGCGCTCTCAGTCCGTAACGAAGAGGACGGTCCACTCCTGTTTCTGCCGTATACTCGGCCCGAACTGTTTCGATCTCACTGATCTGTTCACGAATCCAATCATGCGGCTCTCCCCACATGAGATAGGTGTCAGCAGTCTCAACAGCCAATCGCTTGGCAGCAGGCGAGCTTCCTCCCAGGTAAAAAGGCGGATGCGGCTTTTGAACCGTTAACGGGGAAGAAACGGGACGATTGAATTGATAATACTTCCCTTGGTAAAGCTGGCTTTCTTTCGCCTTTTCATTCTTCGATGCATCCGCAAACTCCGAAGCCGCGAGGACATCCGTTTGCGTCCAAGCTTGCTGCATCACTTCTACATACTCTCTAGCCCGCTCGTATCTTTCATCATGGGCATGTGCTAATGGATCCCCTAATTCTTCCAAATCCTGCACGGACGAGCCGGTTACGACGTTAATCATAGCCCGCCCTCCGGAAAGCACATCCAATGCCGCTCCCATCCGCGCTGCCAGTACAGGGGCGACCAGTCCGGGACGTACGGCAACTAACGGCCGCAAAGTCGTCGTGTGGCTCATCACCGCAGAGCCCACCACCCAAGCGTCCAAGCAAGCTCCTCCGGTTGGAATCAGGACAAATTCAAATCCGGATCGTTCTGCCGTTTGGGCAACATCGATTAAATAATCTAACGTAGCTTCTCGCTCCGGGGCTACCCCAACATACTTACCATCACCGGATGTCGGCAAAAACCAACCAAACTCAATCTCTTTATGAAGTGTCATCTCAGGCTCTCCTGTCGACTTGATGTTATTTTTATTTTTGTTATTTCCAGTTGTCTGGTCAAAATCCTACAAAAAAGGTAGGAATAGAATGTATTTGTATCATAACAACGAACCACGGCCGGGGTCAATGTCATTTCGTGTTATTTTCAACTTGTCAATTTGTGGTTTTTGGTCTTATGATGGAGTTGTCATTCTGCTTGCTTCATGAAAATCCATTGTACTGGGCATGTGAAAAAGAGGTGTGGTTGATGAGGAAGAATATGCGTGAAGATCAACATGAGTATTTGGAGATTTACTATTTTACCCCTTCCGAATTTGAAAAAGCAGGCAATGTGTGGCCCATCCGCATCGGCCATAATATTGCAAAATCCAATTATCATATCGGGCCCAGGACAACGCCTTATTATTATTTGATTTTCGTACTGGAAGGCCAAGGGACATTTTATCAAAACAATCTGACCTTCTCATTGGGCAAAGGAGATATGTTTTGCTTATTTCCACAGGTGACGCATGAGTATGTGACTGTCGCGAGCCATCCGCTGCATAAAATCTTCGTGGCTTTTGACGGGAAGCAGTCGCTTCATTTGTTGGAACGAATCGGGCTGAGCCCTCACTCGCCTCATCTCTCGGGCGCAGCAACTGAGCAAGCTCTGAGTCTAATGTGGGACTTCATAAGCGCAGTCAGCGAAGGAGAACGCCAAGCAACGGATCTGTCAAGGCTGAATCATCTATATCGTGTTTTTGATTCATTATCCGGCATGCACAAGCCCGCAGCCAATCACGAAAATCGTGCCGTTACCTGGCTGCAAATGGGCCTCTCCTATATGCAAATCCACTACGCCGAAGGAATCACGGTACAGCGAGTATCGGATCATGTTGGCGTGGAAAGAACGCATTTTACCAAACAATTCGGCAAAACGTACGGGGTTCCCCCGATGGAGTACCTCCAAAGTTTGAAAATGAATGAAGCCAAGCTGCTTTTGGAGCAAACAGCGTATACGCTTTCCGAAATTGCCAATTCCGTTGGCTATCCTGATTTATTCAGCTTTTCAAAAGCGTTTAAGAAGCATATCGGGATGCCCCCAACCCTTTATAGGCAGCAAAATAAAAGCAATTAATCATTTTTACATGAAATAAGCCAAGAATTGACAATATCTATCAATTTACACCTCTACCAAAAATCTGCGTTTGATGATAGTTTAAGATATACATCAAAGTGAGGGAGAGATCAGAATGAGAACCATTTATGAGAATTACCGAGGCTTTAAGATTAGTAAAGAAGAAAGCACCTATAATGCTATCTCTTCGGACCATGTTATTTTTAGCCGCTGGCAGCTGAGTCAGGTCCTGGACACGGTCGATCAATATGTGGATATTACTGATCCCACTACTTCAACGAATAGCGAGTTTGGTTTACCGCAAAACTAAACTTAAACATAGCCTCATGTCATGCGAAAGAACCTAGTGATACTTTTATACCGCTAGGTTCTTTTGATTATTAAATTCCAGAAAACCTCGCGTTAATTTCCGCTTAGTTTTCAGTCAGAGGGAACTGGAGTCCGCTATTCTCGTGAAAATCGAGCTATTTCCTCCCGAGCGGAACTACAGGTCCTTATTTCGCATCCATGCCACGTTTTCCGGGTGAAAATGGCCAAATAGCGGACGCTAGTTCCCATCACAGTCGGAAGCCTGCCTTTTCCGGGAAATAGAGGCCTGTAGTTCCCTCACGCGAGATGGTTGGACGACTGCATCACCTACTTCCCAAGCCTCAGGCCGGAGGCTGCTTCCATTCATTCTCGTCAAGGATCGCCGGAATCTCAATCAAGGCACGTACGCCTTGATCCTCTCTGTGGCTGTAACGCAGACCGTAGCTGCTGCCAAAATGCAGCTGAATCCGTTTCTGAACGTTAATAATGCCAAACCCGCGATTGTTTTCTTTGCCTTTTATAATCGCATTCAACATCTCGATATCCGCCTGCCGGTAACCGTTATCTTCCACGCTGATCCTCACGAGACCACCCCGCACGCGCACCGTGATCCACAGCTCCCCGTCTTGGCTCATATGCTTAATGCCGTGCAGGATGGCATTCTCAATGATTGGCTGCAGGATGACCTTCGGCACGAGATACTTTTTGGCCTCCTCCTCAATGTCCCAATGCACCTGAAAAGCGTATTCATAGCGGAACAATTGCAAGCGGACATATGCCTCCGCATGATTCATTTCCTCCATGACCGGAATCAGCAGCTTTCCTTTACTTAGCCCAATTCGCATAATAAGTGATAAGTCCTTGATCATTTCAGCAGATTCCGTCGCGCCTTCCATAAAAGTATGCCAGTACACAGACTCCAGCGTGTTGTACAGGAGATGCGGATTAATTTGCGTATGAAGAATCGATAATTCGATTTCCTTATGCTTTAACTCAAGCTCATATTGATCATAAATCGTCTGATTCAAACGGTCCGTCATCCGGATAAAATGGTTGCTGAGCAGCACGATCTCATTTTTACTCTCCGAATGCATAGAGATTGCCAGCGGCCTGCCTGGATGATAGGAATTGGTAATACGCGCCAGCCTCGAAATTGGCTTCAAGATGGATTGAATAAAGTAGATGCTGGCCAAAAATAAAATGAGGAAGTAAATAAACATAATCCAATCCACGAGACGCTGCACACTAATATGATCGATAATGATGGATTGAACCGGCACCCTCATGAGCAATTTCGTGTTCGTAGCTTCACTTGTATGAAGCACATGCATGTACTCCACACCCGCTTCCTTCAGCTTATAAACACCCTCCACTTTATCCGCAGCCGCAGGCACTGTAGAGCCGATCTGGAATTTCTCCGTGTTGGTGGCAAGCACCGTATTTTCTTGATCCAGCAGCATCACTTGCCCATCCGCATATTTTTCAAAAGGCGAAAAATCCTGCTGTAAAGGCGTCTCAATGCCCGACACGAGCAAGTAACCGATGACCGTTTCTCCGTTATAAATGCTGTTGAGCTGCCGCAAATAAGCAACGGTTTTCACGTTATTCGGATTATAGCCGAACTTATCTATGACGCGAAGAACCCCTTTCCCCTTTGCTTGACTCACCGATTTATACCAAGAGAGCGCATTCAAATCCGTGGCATAAAAGATCCCGTTGTTTAAAATATCCGAATTCGGCACGAACGAATACTGCTTATCCGTATCTGAAAAGAACATGGAATAACGAATCGCATTCGTTGAATAATTGCTCAAATATTTATCCAGCGTCTTGAAGATTTCAAATCGCTCATATTCCGATGAGGAGGGGATGCTCGCGAGCTGTTGAATCTCCTGAGAGATCATGATTTTCTCCGTCTTTTCCTCGAAATCGCTGCTTTCCCGATCCAACGTTAAGTGGCTGCCCCGTACTAATTGCAGCAAGGCATTGCCCACCTGCTCTTCTGTAATCGACTCCAGCTTTTTGGCGACAACCAGATCCAAGACCAATATCGGGATGACAACGAATAAGATGAGCAGGACGATCAGCTTTTTCATCAGATTCATATTACGCAGCATTTTCCGCATAAGGATTACCTTTCCTTTCCAGCCATTTCATCAGGTCATACTCCCGATATCCTTTGCTTTCACCTAGTTTCGCGATCCTGGAGACATTCTCCTTTAAGCAAAAGAAAACGCCACCAGAAATAGTTTCTGATGGACGTTATTCGCTTAACCTTTAACACCGGAAACTGAAATGCCGCGAATAATAAACTTTTGAAAAACGAGGAAGAACACCACCGGCGGCAGCATCGCCATCGTCAGTACCGCAAAGCGGACACTCCACGGTATCACCGATGTCGAGTAAACGACATACAGATAAATCCCGGTAGCCAGGGGATACATCCCTCTCTCCGTCATCACCAGACTAGGCCAGTAGAAATCGTTCCACGTCGCCGAAAAGGATAACATCAGAAGTGTACCGATAATGGGTGTAGATAACGGAACGGCAATCCGGATGAAGGAGCTGAATTCGGTTGCGCCATCTATCCTCGCCGCTTCCAGAATCTCTTTGTGAATGCCGTCAAAAAAGTTTTTGAGCAGCAGCATGAAATACGCATTCGCTGCAGCTGGCAGCCAGAACGCCCAGTAGGTATTCAGCATACCGAAGCTTTTCAAATTGAGTAAGTTAGGCACAACATACGTGGCTGGCGGGATCAGGAGCGTGGAAAAGAAAAACAGCGTCACCCATCGTTTAAAAGGAACTTTTAAGTGCGACAGCGCATATGCCGCTAAGCCGATCAGCAGCAGGGAAACGATCACATTGCCGACATAGATGAACACGGTATTTTTGAGAAATGTTAACAAAGGCAGATCGAATCCGGTAAAAGCATCCTTATAGTTGGTCCAAACCCAGCTCTCCGGGAAAAAGGTCGGAGGGAAAGCGAAAAATTCCTCCCGCGTTTTTAATGACCCAAAAAACGTATTGAAAAACGGGTACAGCATCGTTACACCCATCACAAGCATCAACACCACCATGATGGTGTAGCCCGTGCGTACCGTGCCTTTTTTCATATCAAATCTGGAAATAATGCCGCGTTCTTCTTGCTTCATGCCTTCTCACCTCTACGCTGCAGCAAATTGTATAACACAGACAACAGGATTAAAACAAAAAACATTAAGCTGCCCATCGCGCTTGCTTTCCCAAAATCAAGGTCCCGGAATGCCGTATGATTGAGCCACAGCAGGTACGTTAACGTAGCATTGTTCGGCCCGCCATCGGTCATGGATAACTGCGCTTGGAAACCTTGTGACGTTGTAATCACCTGAAGAAGCAGCAGAAGCAGCATCAAGGTTCGGATACTCGGCAAGGTGATGTAGCGGATTCGCTGCCACACGCTCGCCCCGTCAATCTCCGCTGCTTCGTAGATGTCCCTCGGAATTCCTACGATAGCCGCGATATAGATGAGTGTAGCCGCCCCAAAGCTTTGCCACGTTTCCAGCAGAACGATGGAACCCATAGCGAGCTTAGGGCTGAAGAATTGCAGCTGAGGAAGCCCCAAGGTTTGCAAAAAGGAGTTGATCGGACCTACTGCATCATAAAACCACTGCCACATGCCGTATAGAACAATAGCGGGAATCGCACTGGGCAAGTATCCGATAATGCGCGCTCCCCCCTGAAACCACTTTAATTCCGAGACAGCGATAGCAACGAGCGGAGGGACCCAGAAGCCGATCACGATACCCAGCGCCATATAATACAAGGTATTTTTGACAGATATCAGCAGAAGCTCATCCTGAAAAATACGAAGATAGTTTGCAAGGCCAATAAAATGATTGCCATCCACAAAATCAATATTGTAAAAGCTGTAGAAAATCCCTTTAATAATCGGCACCCACAAGAAAATAATAAACAACACAATCTCCGGGATAATGAATAACGTTCCCCACAAATACCAATTGATCTTCTTCTTAACGGTGCTAGCCGCTGCGACAGGCTGTACACTTATTTCTGCATCCATCTCCAACACTCCTTATGAAATCGGACCTAAACCGCAAAGGCAGCTTAGATCCGATTGTTCCGGTCGCTATTCGACTTTCACTTTATCAAAGACTTCCGTTTGCACTTTATTCGACGCATCTGTTAGAGCCTTTTTCAAATCTACATCTTTGGTTGTGAACACTTTTTGGATCACATTGGCCATCTCTGTGTAATACTTTTGCGCTTCATATTGTGCTTCCGGCTTGCCGTCCCAGAGGCTGAGCAGCTGCGGATCGTATTTGAAGACGTTGTCATATTTAGCTAATAAGTCCGTGTATTTCTTGCCGAAATCGGAGGAATCTTTCCAGTAGTTGATCGGCTGCGGAATGTAGACACGGTTTTTCGTTTTACGGTCCTCGATCTCTTTTTTCGTGGAGTTCAAGAAATCGTCCGTGAAGTACTCATCCGTAATCCATTTAAAAGCCACAGTCTGCTGATCTTTGTCGCTCTTTGGATTGATCACTCGGTAGTTGCCGCCGAGAACGCCCGTATGCTTGCCGCCCTTGGTCAAGGCTGGCATCGGATATACAACCATATCCTCTTTTGAAATACCGCCTTCATTAATCGCTGCATCTGCTGCATTTCCGCTTCCACACATGACCATCGCGCCGCGTCCTTGAGAGAATGCGCTTAATGCATCCCCGTAACCGAGTGCCCAGTTTTGCGGAATCAAGTTTTCATCTTTCAGCTTTTTATAAAATTCAAGCGCTTTCAAACCCGCGTCGGAATTGAATATGCCTACGACTTTGCCGCCGTCGAGCTTCTGCACATCTCCACCCGCTGCATAGAGGAAATTCGTCCAGTTCCACCCCTCTTCCGGACCTTTCCCCATAGGGATAAATCCTGCGATCCCTTTGGCCGGGTCGTTGATTTTTCTCGCAGCTGCAAGAAGGTCATCCCACGTCCAATCCATAGGCGGAAGATCGACGCCTTTCTCTTTGAACAATTTCTTGTTCAATGTAATCGTCATAACGTAGCCATCGATCGGCACCCCATACGTTTTGCCATTCACAACGAACGGTTTGGAGAGGAGATCATTCATGTCTTTCGAGTGCTCCCAGGCGTTCATGGAATCGGTAATGTCCGCTACCCATTTCTTATCAACGAGCACCTTGCCTTCCGTTGCATAGGTGGTGTATTCGGTCGGAGCACTGTTCGAAGCCATTTTGATCCCGATTTCAAGCGGATTGTACTGCCAGTCGTCTTTCTTAAATTCAACGTTCGGATTTTTCGCTTTAAAACGGGCGATCCGCTGATCCAGTTGATCGTTTTTCTCTTTTTGGTCCGGCTTGAAGCCTTGGGCGGTGATAGTCACCTTTTTGGCAGCAGGAGTTGCTGTGGAAGCGTTGGTTGCCCCTGTTGCGGCAGGGCTCGCGCTTGGCGCGTTAGTTGTTGCGGATGGTGCACCACATCCTGCCAAAAAGACCGTCAGGGCAATCGCCGTAATTGCGGATGTCTTCTTACCTCTCATCGTTGGTTCCCCTTTCAAAATCATGTTAATTACGTTTGCTGCTACAATTCCGATTATAAGGGGTACCCCGGCCGCCTAGCGATGTGCCTTGTTACGCTAATCATGTCGCATATTACGGTCCCGCCACTTTGATCTCCGAAATATTCACCCCAAAATGTTTTTTAAATATTTTACTAAAATGCTCCGGCGATTCGTACCCGATCTCCTCCGATATCTCGTATCGGCGTTTATCTGTCGTGAGAATCAGCTGCTTCCCTTTTTCCATACGCAGCTGGGTCACATAGTCCCAAATCCCCTGGCCCATCACTCTTTTAAACAAATAACTCAAGTAATTGGGGCTCAAATGCACACTGTCTGCGATGTCCTGCAGCTTCAGCCCTTTATCGCAGAAATGATGTTCAATATACGTTTTCGTCTCAAAAACAATGCGATTATTCGCCTCGTCCACTTGCGTGTTCGTTAAATTCTGCTCATTCGTCGTTTTCCCGATATCCTCTATGTAAAACATATAATGGTCTTTCTGCGTCTCTCCCCACGTCAAGCTCTCCATCGCTTCTTTGTAGATAACGGGCCACTTGATGATGCCTTCCTGAATGCGGCTGATGCCGATTTGACATTTGACATTCACATATTTTTGCAAATTCGCATGTATCATTTGAGCTACCATCAGCATCTGATTAATACTGAGCGTTCCTTGTTTCTCTTCCTCAGGGATTTGCATCAACAAAGAAAACGTGGAATTGTGCGTATTGAACACAAGGTGGCTCCACTGGCTTGCCGTCTCTTCAATAATATTCAAAGCGGCGTACTTCAGAAGACTACGGTCCTTCAGCGTTGCTATCTCCTCATCTCTAATGCCGCCCCGGTTTAAAAATAACTTGATCACCAGCATGCTGTAATGGGTGCCGGACGCACGACTCCCGAGCTTCTCCCTAATGTCGGGCACTTCGGATTCATGGACGGTTCCCGTGACAATCTCGCTCAAATAATAGTTCATTTCCAGCGTCGTAATGTCCGCCAACGTGCGGTTGCCTTCCCAATTGGAAAAATGCTGCTGTCGTTCTTCCTTCTCCTTAAGCAGCTTCGCTGTAACCGCAATCAGATGCGGCGGCGTAATCGGCTTAACCAAATATTCCTTGGCTCCGAAACGAATCGCCTTCTGCGCATATTCAAACTCGCCATGAGCGGATAAAATGACAATCGGAATCGATGGGTCTTCCATGAATATATTTTCAATTAATTCAATACCGTTCATCTTTTCCATCTGAATGTCGGTAAACACGAGATCAATTTTCTCCAAATGGATGAAATCGAGCGCCTCAAACCCGTTATATGCAATAAAAACCTCGCCAATATCCAGCTTGGATTGCTTCAAAATGGTTGCAACACCTTTACAGATCATAGGTTCATCATCGACAACTAAAATATTTACCATAGGTCACCTCGGTATTCTTTTCATGCATCCTCTTCATTTTATAGTACAACAATTGGCTTTCCTATGGTTTTTATTACGTTTATTGTGTCGGATGTAACTATGAACAACTTGCCATAAACCCATACGTTTGAGCACGGGGAGGGAATTGGATATGGGATTCCAACCGTTTCTTGAAATCGTGTTCTTTTGAATGGATGCTTATGGTTTGAACAGGATTTCAAATACTGGCGCTTCGTTTTTCCACCCCATATCCATTCCCTTTTTGTTCTACTTGGAGTTGACTGCTGCTTCTAAGTCTTCATGCTTATACACTGCTTTAGTTTCCATAAGATGAGCTCCAATGAATTGGGCATGCAGCCGTCGCGCTAGTATAACCATTACATTACATTGCTTCGCTTCACTTCACATCGAATCACCAATGCAGCACTAGCACTAGCAATCTACAATTAAACACTATTTATCCACGACACATCACTAGAACGCTGATTTCACCAGCGCTCACACTCAACCCCTCCGAAAGTCGCGCATAGCTCGCTCTTAAACTAGCATAAACAATTGAGAGGGCGATTGCTCCCCTCTAATATCTCTGCCGGCTCGGCCCAGCCGCAGATGGGAACTACAGGGCGCTATTTCTTCGGAATGCGCCTTTTTTCTAAGGAAGGGGAACTACGGTACGCTATTTCGAGGTATTTGGCGGAAAATCCGCCTAATACCTTGAAATAGAGCCCTGTAGTTCCCCTGCAACGGCTCTATCGCCGCTTTTCTGCGAAATAGCGGCTCATTGTTCCTCTAAGGTGGCTTCGAAGCCACCTTAGCTTTTCTTGAGGCTGCACACCTCAAGATGCACCATTAGAACGCTGATGCAATCAGCATTCCATGCTCTCCCCCAAACACCAAAAAACCCGCCCCCATCAAATAACGATGAGAACGGGTTTTCTGCTGCAATAAATTCACGCGGTAAGCTTCGCTTTCCAAGCCTTGAATTTCTTACCTTAATACACGTTTCCTCTTACTTGTATAAAGGACCAAAAGAGCTGCAAGCTCTGAAATCCGCACCTTCCGGATCGGACGTTCCGAAATTGCTCCAAACACGCGGACGGAAAACTTGCTCTTTGGCCACGTTATGCATGGAAACCGGAATTCTCAAAATCGCTGCTAGTGTGATCAAGTCTGCACCAATGTGGCCGTAGCTGATGGAACCATGGTTCGAACCCCAGTTATCCATAACCGAGTATACATCCGTGAATGACCCTTCACCTGTCAAAATCGGAGCAAACCAAGTTGTCGGCCACGTTGGATCCGTACGATCGTCCAATGTCTTATGAACATCTTCAGGTAGATCCACAGTGTAACCTTCGGCTAATTGCAGGACAGGTCCTAAGCCCTTCACAAGGTTGATTCGGGACATCGTTACAGGCATTCCACCTTTGGTAAGGAAGTCTGACGAGTATCCGCCCCCACGGAAATATTCGAGGGAAGCCGGGCGCCAAGATGTCGCTTTCAGACATTTGTTCATTTCTTCATCGGTAATTTCCCAATAAGGTTTCATGGCAGGCTGACCGTCACGCGACTGCTCACCTGTACCGTCGAGTGCTGCTGGACCCGAGTTGATTAAGTGGAGAATGCCGTCTTTTGCCGCACCGCTTAAAATGTGCCCTGTTACCCGTTTAACGGCATCAGGACTCCAGTATGTTCTTACATCTGCAAAAATTTGCGCCGTGTTCGTCAAAAGATTGCCGAATAGCATCGCTACCCCGTTAAGGCTGTCGTTTTCCGTAGCAACCAAATAAGGCGCACGTTTGCCATTCCAGTCAAAGGATGTGTTCAAAATCGCTTCCATAAAGTCGCCGTTCGGGAAGTGATCTGTCCAGTGACGTTGGCCTTGGAAGCCGGAAAGGATCGCGTTGTGACCAAGCGCTTCTTCTCCAAATTCAAGATCAGCCAGACGTGGATTGCCTATCATTAAGTCCCTGACAATCAAGGACATTTTCACTACGGTTTCCCAGTCTTGATCTTTTCTTTCACGTGTTGTTTGGATGGCAGCTGGATTATTATCCGGCCCTTCTGAGCAGTTCTCTTTGACCCAGTTTAGCGCCAATTGGTACTCTTCCGGATCAAAAATTTCCTCCTCTATGCGGCGAACCAGCTCCGACATATCGACATATTCGTTGCGCATGCCCAGATAGTTCTGGAATAACTCCTCGTTCACGATTGAACCCGCAATCCCCATGGAAACGGAGCCAATCGCCAAGTACGATTTGCCTTTCATGTAAGCGGCTGCAAGACCAGCCTTAGAGAAACGGATCAATTTCTCTTGAACGTCTTGAGGAATGTCCGTCGTACCGGATTCCTGCACATCTTCCCCGTAAATACCGAAGGCAGGAATCCCTTTTTGGGCGTGACCGGACAAAACTGCCGCCAAATAAACAGCGCCAGGACGCTCTGTACCGTTAAAGCCCCAAATCGCTTTCGGTGTGGAAGGATCCATATCCATCGTTTCTGTTCCGTAGCACCAACAAGGAGTAACCGTAATAGACACGCCTACACCGGATTTCGAGAACTTGTTTGCTGCAGCTGCTGCTTCCGCTACCCCGCCAATGCAAGTGTCCGCGATGACACACTCAACAGGCTCGCCATTGGGATATTTCAAAGTTTCGCTCAATAGTGCCGCTACGGCTTTAGCCATGTTCATCGTTTGTTCTTCAAGGGATTCGCGAATCCCTTTTCTTCTGCCATCAATCGCTGGTCTGATCCCGATCTTCGGGAAATCCTGGTTCCATCTGTGATTGCTGTTTGGCATTTTTTATCCTCCTCAGTAGTGGGTTATTGCGATTTAAAAGGTTCTATCACACGCCGACTTTTTAGAGTTATCGATAATTCAAATTATGAGCTAATAACACCTTTTTTCAAAATTACATTGGCGTACAGAGCTTTCTCGCTTGTTGCTACAATGGCATAGGCTTTCTTAGCTCTTTCATAAAATGCAAAGCGTTCTACGTACTCAATCTCAGGTTTCATGTGCTTTTGAATGATTTGTTCGTATACGCCCCAGATCGGCGTTTCTACTTGATCTCCAGGGACAACGGCCATTAAAGCTACCGGCTGTTCACTGTATGTATCCAGTGGGAACAACGATAAAACCGCTTCCAATAATTCCGGAACGCCATGGCCGTCGCATCGAAGCAGACGATTCGTATGACTTGCTGCCGGAAAGTTCCCATCCGCTAAAACAATTTCATCACCATGGCCCATCTCCATCAACACCTTCAATAATTCAGGTGACAAGATAGGGGGTATCCCTTTTAGCATATTCAAGACCTCCTCAAAAGTATGTGTTATCGGTAACTCAAAATTATCAACTTTAAGCCTTGCTGTCAATCTTTAATTTCTATACAATAGACAAATATATGAATGAAAAGGTGACGCTACTTGATTACAATTTATGACATCGCTGAAAAAGCCGGTGTTTCCGCCATGACCGTTTCCCGAGTTATCAATAACACGGGCCGTATCAGCGAAGCCACGCGCAAGCGTGTGAAGAAGGTTATGGAAGAACTTCACTATATTCCGAACTCGATGGCCCGCAGCCTCGTCCTTCAAAAGACGAAAATTCTGTCACTGCTCATAACAGATATTACGAACCCGTTTTATACAACACTCGCCCGCGGGGCTGAGGATGCCGCTCTTCGGGCCGGTTACCGGCTGTTGTTCGCAAATAGCGATGAGGACTACGCGAAGGAAAAAGGTTATGTCGATATGATGTTGTCTACCCGTGTGGATGGCGTCCTGTTCGCCCCTACCGGGGATCACTCGCTCGAGAATTTGCTGCAGCTGCAAAAACACAACATTCCTTTCGTTATGCTTGACCGTGAAATTCCGGGCATTGGAGCGGATCTCGTGCTTGGGGACAGCAAGGAAGGCGCAAGAAAGCTTGTAGAGCACTTGATAGAGCTCGGGCATCGCCGGATCGCCATGATTAACGGTTCCCCTGATGTCTCTACCGCTCGACTAAGATATTCAGGATATCGCGAAGCACATCTGCTCAACGGGCTCTCTGTCGAAGATTCGCTCGTGATTCATCGGAACTTTCGGGATTTTCAAGATGAATCCGCGCTTGATGCGCTGATCCATCACGAGAACCCGCCTACCGCCATTTTTGCAGCTAACAACATGCTGGCCATTGGCGCCATTCAAGCCTTGAGAAAACGCGGCCTACAGGTTCCCAGCGATCTCTCGCTCGTTTGCTTCGATGGTTTTGGCCCCACGGATGCCTTAAATCCTTTTTTGACCGTAGCTTCACAGCCGGCCTATCAATTCGGTGCACTGGGCATGCAGTTGCTCATTGAGCGCATTGAGGGCGAAGCAACGCCGGAGCATCGGAAGATGATCCTGCCTTCGGAGCTGCTCATTCGTTCATCTGCGCAAGCTTTGGGGTGAGTAAAATCGCCCTATTCTCTTACGCCGCACGCGCAGCAAAATCAACAAGTTATCAAAGGAGATCACATGAATCCAACCGTTAAACAAGCCCTGCAAACGACCATCGACAACTGGAACGCCATGTCAGCCTCGCGAAACGATGAGCAGGAAGCAGTCGCGGACCAATTCCAGTCCTCTTTTTACCTATTCATCGATGTTTTCCGTGAATGGGTCCAGGCATTGGAGCCGCGGCCGCATTCCATCGACGATCTGATGAATTTGGAGATGGTGCAGGACATCCTGGACATCCTCCCCGCACCGCTTCACCTCAACTTCGAGACAGAAGCCGAGTTGATCATGGATAATGTCCTCCGAGTTGACGAGGATAAATATGATTAAGCGCGGCATTCGTTTGAATATGGCGGCCAACGTTACTTACATTTAGCGGAACTACAAGACGCTATTCTCTGGAAAACAGGCGATTTGGCAGCGGAAACGGAACTACAGGGTTCTATTCCAGCGAAATCGCCCCATTTTATCCAAAAACCTTAAAATAGTGACCCACAGTTCCCTTACAATGGCTCAAATGGCCAATTACATCAAAATAGCGCCCTGGTGTTCCCTTATCTCGCCTATCTCCCTCATCTGCACCACGGCAAACAAAAAAAAGCTGTCTCCAAAAGGTCCCTCAGACCCATGAAGACAGCTTCATTCATGCCTATACCGTTTTATCCACAAAAGCAACTTGATTCTGCTCAGCAAATTTCTTCAATCTGCCCGCCATGGCCGCCACGTCAAAACGATTCAACGTTCTGTTGTACACCCAGCGCGGGGACTTGCCTTTCAGATGAATAACCACTTGTCCTGGCGCATACACGATCTCGTTAATGTTATCCGCGCCAAGTACCAGCTCTCTTGCAAATCCACGCTTCGATAAACTCGTCTTACTCACCTTGAGATAAGGTCTGCGAATGAAATAAACGAACAAACCAACAACCATATAGGCGCAAGTTGTATACCAATACATGGTGTCCCCACTCGTTTTAGTCAAAGTCAACAATAGAAAGACGGAAATCAGAACGAAAAACAAAGCTAACATAATGCTTCTGCCCTTAAATACTTCAGCCCGATCAGGATCTGTAGAAATTGGGGCAATCCCTCTTTTGGACCTATCCTTATTGATTTTCTTAGCATTTTTACTGACCATTCGTTCCCACTTGCGAGACATTCATTTCACTCCTTGATTTTCTGCATTCTGGACTCCCCGTTACAGCCACTGTCACTACCACTGTCATTGTCATTGTTATTTCAACAATCGATGTAATAGGCCTTCATACCATTTCCATGGCAAAAAACTTCTAGCCCAAAGCCCCATCTGCACGCCGCGACCAAGCGGATAGCGAAGTTTCGTTCCCGGCTTGTCCACCAGGCGCGCGATTGTATCTGCCACTTCCTGCGGATCGGGGGCTGTCATTGCCGCTTTCCGCGAATACGCCAGCACCTTGCTGAGCTGCTGCCAGTACGGCGATGCTTCCGTCGTATGAATAGCCTCGAAACCTTTTCGCCAAATCTCCGTGCGGTAAGCTCCCGGTTCAACCAGATGTACGCGAATGCCAAACGGCAGCATTTCCAAACGAAGGGATTCGCTAAAACCCTCGATCGCGAACTTGGATGTGCTATACGGCGCGTAACCGGGAAAGGCTGACAGCCCGCTCACACTGCTCACATTGACGATACAGCCTGATTGGTTAGCGCGCATAATCGGCAAAACGGCCTTGGTCGTGGCAATGACACCAAACACATTCGTTTCCAGTTGGGATCGCCAGGCTTCCATCGGAACTTCTTCCACATAGCCGCCAACAGCGAAGCCGGCATTGTTAATCAGCACATCGATTCGTCCATACTTCTTCATGATAGCAGAAACAGCCTCTTCAATCGATGTCTGAATCGTTACATCTAAGCGCAAAGTGTCGATAGCTGAGCTTACGCCTGCCTTTTCCGCTTGCAGCAGCAAAGAATCGCCCCTGCTCAAGTCCCGCATCGACGCGATCACATGATACCCTTTTTGAGCCAGCGTTATGGACGTTAATAAGCCGAATCCGCTGGACGCGCCTGTCACCAGTGCGATTCCACGTGTACTCCCCATCACCGCCACCGCCTCTCATCTCGCCATCACTCCCCTACATAATCCCACACAAACTTCACAATGTCGATATGTAAAAGTGATGAAGCGAGAGCAATCATTCTCATGCATGCCCATAACGCCAACTTTTAATCCCCTCTCACTGGGAATTTCATTCCATTCCAATAACGCCCACTAATTCTCTAATTCCCTCAAACTAAAAGAAGCCCCACATCAGGGGCTTCTCCTTCTTCGCTATCATTTATTCACATTGGAGTTGTACAAATTACCTCCGCCCGTACGGGTGTCATTCTGTGCCGTCGTCCCCGTAGCAGCGCTTGTCGCATAAACTACATAGCCTGTTGAGTTATCCAAATTTACGGTGTTATTGTTAAAAGCATTATTCGTACCTGTCGCATACTCCGTGCCATGGGTACGAACTTGGAACGCATCCAGCACGTTGGAGTTGCCGTTTCGGAACCCTTGATTATAGCGCACGATTGTATTTACACCTTTGATATCGATAAAGCTGTCCGCACTGTTCGCTCCACTTATACCGGTTCCGTTGAACGTACAGTACTCAATAATTGTACCGCTGGCTCCTTCTTTAACGTCAATATGTTCAGCGGTAATCCCGCCGTCAAAATTCGTGTGTGAGATCACATTTCCTGTCACAACATGCTCATAATTCGAGCTCGAATCCGAACCTACATAGGCCCCTTCACCGTAACCCGCTTGATATTTGCCGGTATCATAGATCAAAGAATACTCCAATGTGTTGTTCGAGCTGCCGTCACGGAAATGCACACCTTCGTCTCCCACGTAATGAACTTCGACATTGTTTAACAGATTGCGATTCCCGTTATCAATGATGATTCCTTTTTGGGCATTGGTGATCTCGATATCGCGAATTTGCCAGTAATCACCTGTCAGATGAATGCCATAGGAACCATCGTTCACATTCACACCTTTGAGGATCCCAGGGTTTGCAGCATCGCAGCTTTTCAAGATAATCGGATTCGCAGATGTCCCGCTTTTACCCGAGTAGAACAACCCTTGACCACCTGGATCGCCACTTGTCGATCGGTTGCCTACGTAAGTGCCCGGAGCAATAGAGATGACACTGCCTGCTGACGCATTCAGCATGGCATCCTGGATGGCAGCTGTTGTATTCAGCGCATTCGTGCAGCCCGTCGGCGGTGTCCCTGCACTCGTTGTCGCATTGATCGTGCTGCTCTGCGCGGAGGCATTGCCTGCGGCATCTTTCGCTTTGACATAATAGCTGTAAGTCGTCGAAGCCGTCAGGCCGGTATCGCTAGTTGAAGTGCCGCTCACGTTCTTCAGGAATGTGCCGTTACGGTACACATCATAGCCCGTAACCCCCACATTGTCGGTGGAGGCGTTCCAGCTTAAATTGATTTGCGAGCTGGAGGCCGCTGATCCCGTCAAACCGGAAGGCGCAGAAGGCGCCTGCGTATCCCCGCCTCCGCCCGCACTGCCGCTAACGATAACAAGCTGAGGTTTATTCGCCGCATTTTCACTGCTGTTCAGGGTTGTATACTTGCCGACACTTTCCTGGAGTGCAAAAGAAACAACGCCATCCCCTGCAGCTTGCGCAGTTACATAGGACGTCACATCAATTTCGTTATACGTATTCGTCGTATTGATCGAAACACTGCCAGCCGAACTACCCACCGCAGGCTTATTGTTCCAGGTAAGCGCCGACTGCGTCCAACTGTCAGCCGTTTGATAAGCAGATAGAACCGTAGCTGCCGACGCACTCCCGTACACGCGCAATTTGGCGCTTGTCACATCGGTTAGACCGCTTAGATTAAATTTAAGATACGAGTAGCGAGATGCGCTTGCATCATTTTTGACATACAAGGAAGTTGCCGTCCCATAATTGGAATCCCCGTTACTTTGATGAACGTAAGCGTCATCAGACGGAGTGAGCGTCGACGTTGCGGCACTTGCGAACGATGGCAGCGTCATCAGCATCCAAGATGAGAGCAGCACCGCAGCCCAAGTCTTCCCTGCATGTTTGCGAACGATTGTAACCATTACACCATTCCTCCCAAAAGTTCAAATCTTCTTCTCGTTGCCCGGTAAATCAGAGGTAATCAGAAGCAGACAGGTTCACACGCTCCTCTTTTCCACACATTCTCACCAACTTGGCAACGCTTACATATGAAAGTATAAAAGATTGCCAGCCCAGCATGTGTCCATTTATTGTCTAGAAGTTGCACTGTATTGCGGTATTTCTAAAGCTGCATACGGTATGTCTTCGGGGTGATGCCAAGCACCGTTTTAAACACCCTGCAAAAATAGGATCCATTCAGAAAGCCGACCTCCTGCGCGATGAAGCCGGCCGTTTTATTCGTCGTTTCGAGCAGCAAACAGGCTTCCTTTAGCCTGCGTGCCACGATAAATTCCGTGATGGAACTGCCCGTAGACTGCCGAAAAGTATGAGACAAGTAATAGGTGGATAAGTGCAAATCCTCGGACATCCGATTTAAATCGAATTTCTCTTTATAGTGAAGTTCAATCCATTCGATCATCTGTATGGCGGTATGCGAATAACGTGGTCTGAGCTTGTCTTCAAGACCGCTGTACAGCTTTTTCCTCACAGGTTCAATCCCCTGAAGAATAGCTAAAAGCGATAAAATGAACTCTTCCTCCTGTTTATGAAGGAGCGTACGCGCCAGCTTCTCGTGGAGTCGCTCAAATAAAACAGCCACATGCTGCTGCTCCCCTATAGCCTGACATTGTAACGGCTGCTTCCAGAGGATATTGAACCACTGACGTATTCCGCTGAAAGCGAGCAGCGCTGCATCGAGCTTATAGGGATCGAACATGAGAATGGAGCGGACGAACGGCCCCTTGATTTGAAGCCGATGCAATTGAAATGGCTGAAACACCAGCAGCGTGCCAGGTTCAACAGGCAAAACCTGCTTATTCACCTCGACACGGCCATGGCCCTCGTAGACATACAGAAATTCCATACAAGGATGAGCATGGTAAATTTCCCACGCGGGCTTTCGGCTGATCTTGTAATGGTTCAGGTGAAACGGTTCTTTTCTCACATCGACATTCGTGCTTAGCTTCAATCGCGATCCCTCCAACTAATGGAATGAAATGGCAGCCTTTTGCGTGAGCACACTATATCACATCCAGCCTTCCTGCAATTGTGTAAAACCTAGGTTTGCCAGTGTTTTTTATAGGCAAAAAAACCTGCACTTGCTACCTCGCAATTAAGGAGGATCGCAGGTACAGGTTTCTTGTCTTCACACCGTCAAGTTAAGCTTTTGCTTTATCAAGCAGCTTATCATCGTTCTCGATATGGTCCGCTGTTTCTTTACTTTCGGAAACAAGCTCCCTTGCCGAGCTCTTAAACTCATGCAGCGTACGTCCAACAGCGCGCCCAAGCTCCGGGAGCTTGGATGGCCCGAATAACACCAGCACAACAACTAAGATTAACATAAGACCTGGAAACCCGATATTTTGCAGCATAGATCATCAACTCCGTTTCATTAGTCTTGGTTATGATGTTTCGGATATACCGCTACCGCTTCGATTTCGATCAACCAGTCAGAGCTGACAAGGCCTGCCACGCCTACTGTGGAACGCGCCGGTTTCACAGGATTGGCTTCCGTCCCAAAGAATTGGGCATAAGAATCAAACCAGCCTTGATAGTCAAACTTATTGTCTTTGGCGGCATCAGCTGTTACATAGACACGCAGATAAGCGACATCGGCAAGCGTCAAGCCTTTCTCCTTCAATTGCTTTTCAATTTCCTTCAAAATACCGATACCTTGCGTTTTGGTATCCCCGTAACGCTCATAAACGGTTTTGCCATCCTTATTAATAACCGGCGGCACGGTACCGCTTGTAAACAAATAGGAAGAGCCGGCCGGGACGGATACGCCCGCAGAAATCGAAGAGCTCGGATTGCCGTAGAACTCGACTTCATTAATAGGCTCCGCTGCGTATTTATTTGTCTTCTCAGCTCCTGCTGCATAAGCGCTAACACAAATGAGGCATGAACCTATGGTGGCAGCTGCTATGGTTTTCACTTTTTTAGTTAAGATCATCGTTCATCGCTCCTCTTTGTCTACTCTTTCATGACGCGCTCATGAATCTCGGTGACCACTTTTCTTGCAGATTCGATAGCCCCTGCTTGCCAAGCGGTAATATAGCTGATGTGCTCTCCCGCCAAATAAATACGCCCGTCCGGCTTACATAACGTCGGATAGTAGTTTTTACGGTCATCTGCCGTATAGGACGCCCATCCGCCCAGATTATACTTGATCTTCTTCCAGTCAATGGAGAACGAAGCTTCAAACTCTTTATAGTATTGCGGATGGATTTTAGCGCCTTGGCTTAATGCATAATCTTCGCGCTGGGCCGGCGTCATTTTGCCGAGTTTATCCGCATTTCCGCCGAAGGCGTAGTACCCGAGCAGAAGCCCTTTTTTCGCAAAATAGTCGGTAGGCGGGTAATAAATGCTGGAAATATCCATATTCGTCAGTGTGCTTCCGCCATAGATGAACTCATCTTCCTCCCAGAAGCGGCGTTTGAATTGAAGACCGATTTTACCTGCAGATGCGTAAGCAATCTTGGAAATCGCTGTCCTCATTTCAGCGGAGAAATCAGCCTTAATATCATTGAGAACAGGCAGTGGAATGGTACAGATACAGAAGTCTCCTGAAATCTCTTTACCGGCACCCGTGTTCAAATCCTTGTACAGAATGGTTACGCCGTCGGATGATTGTTTAATTTCTTGGACTTCGGAATGGAAGACAATTTTGTCGCTGACACGCTTCTCGAAAGCTTTGGCAATCATATCCATCCCGCCAACCGGGTGGAACATCATCATTTGTTGATCATAGGAGTATTCGCTGCTAAAAAATTGCCCAAAACCGGAATTGATGATGGCCTTTAAGCTAAAAGGATCTTTCCGGACGCCGGAGTCGAATTTACCGCCTGGTTCCTCGGTGTACCCGGCCCGCTCCGAGCCTTTGTAGAACAGATCCGCATTCAGATCCCCTTCGGATTTCAAGTAGGCGACAAGCTTCGCTTTTTCTTCCGTTGTCAGCGGGAGATCCAGAGCCTTCTGATTCACTGCTTTCGCCAACATTTCGGCGACATAACCTCTTACATCCGCTTTCGCCTGGCGCTTCGGAATTTTCACACCCGATAGCTCGCCAACATTTTCATTGTAATAGTAGCCACTTTCGTTCACATTGTTAAAAGGCTCGATCGCTACACCGAATTTACGGGCATAATCCAAAGTCACATGAAACTGTGGAATCCGCATCGGTCCTGCGTTAAAATACATCCCATTATCAAAGCGGGCAACTTGCTTGGTACCACCAATTTCTGTGACCGCTGTTCCTCTGCGAACCGACCACGCTCTACCGCCTGCACGAGCTCTAGCTTCTAGTATAGTGCATTGATACCCCGCATTCCCTAGTTCATAGGCGGCTGTTAAACCTGCAATTCCTCCGCCCAAAATGATGACTTTCTTACCATTGCGATTGGTAGATGTGAGATCCCAGCCTGAAGGAGGCGTATAGTCGGCTGCTTTCATTGTCTCTGGGGATAACAAACCTAATGTACCCATTACACTGAAAAGTGCGGCTGACCCTCCTACTTTTCCGACTGTCGTCAAAAATTGTCTACGTGTAATTTGATCTTCTTTGATCGGTGTCTTCTCCATGCTCCCATCTCCTCGTTCGTGTTTGGATAAATCGCACCTTAAACATACCAACGGAAAATGGTTTCGTCATTAGTTTATGTAAGATAACATTACATAAATTAAACTTATACTAGGATAAAAATGGATTATTTGATCTGTTTTTGCCGAAATGATAGAGTTTACTTATGTTTACGTCACTTACATGTTAGTTTAACTTACATAATTGGAGGTTGGATAACGATGATAACGAAGATGACGCAAAAGAAAGTGATACAAATCGGCGTGGTCAGTGAATTAACCGGATTATCGGAGAGACAAATTCGCTACTACGAGGATCGGAAGCTTATTTTTCCGGAGAGGAGCAAAGGTGGCGTTCGCAAATATTCGTTCGAGGATATTCAGATGATTATGGACATTCATACCAAAATGTCGGACGGCTTCCATACCCTTGAGCTCAAGCGCATGCTGGCAGGTTCGTAAGGCAAACTGAGAGTTGGAGGCGCCTTCTATGCAACTAAAAGAAATGATGTCATTAGTTGACCATTTATCCGAACTTCGAACCCGCATTATTCGAATTTTGGTCGTGTTAGTTCTTACTATGATCGGCGGCTTTTTCGCAGCACAGAAAATTCTCCTTTACTTCAAAGAAACACCACCGGCTTCTACTATGAGTTGGCATGTGTTCTCTCCCATGGACGGTATTCGCATTTATATGATGATCGCTTTCGTCATTTCACTTACGATTACGCTGCCCTTCATCCTTTTTCAACTATGGGGCTTCGTGAAAGAAGGTCTTACCAAGGAAGAACAAAGCGCAACGCTGCGTTATATCCCTTATACGTTTCTCTGCTTTATCATCGGCCTTTCCTTTGCCTACTTCGTCGTTTTCCCGATGTGTATGACATTCACCGTACGCATCACGGAAAACCTTGGCTTAACCCAAACCTATGGCGTCGCTCAATATTTCGGCTTTATGTTGAACATCGTGCTCCCTTTATCCATTGCGTTCGAATTGCCGATCGTCGTGATGTTCCTGACGCGAATCAAGCTGCTCAATCCGAAGCTGCTGCACAAATTTCGCCGGTACGCTTACCTGGTTCTCGTCATCACGGCCAGCCTCATTTCACCGCCTGATCTTATTTCACACCTGATGGTTGCCGTGCCCTTATTTGCTTTATATGAAATCAGCGTCGTGCTTTCCCGCTTCGTGTTTAACGCGCAAATGCGCGAAAACAGTAAAGTAAGCGCAGAACTCCCTTCTTATTAAAATAGGCCTTCATTATCATTGCCTTCCCTTGTTGTATGGGATATATTTACACCAAGATATCCTACAGGGGCAGGGTGAATTATGCGTATCGAACAACTGCTGTATATGATTGAAATCAATCAAACAGGATCTATTTCGCTTGCAGCTGAGAAACTGCATGTTTCCCAACCGAATATTTCACAAGCCATCGTCTCTTTAGAGGAGGAACTTGGCGTGAAACTTTTTAATCGATCCCGTTTTGGTGCCGCACCTACCGTAGAAGGCAAGCTAATCATTAGTAAAGCAGAAGAAATCATAAACAAAGTAGAGGAGCTTCGGGAGTCCGTCAGTCATCATGACAAAGAACTCTCTGGACTCCTCTCCATTGCGTCCATACCCAGCTTGTGCTTAAGCGTTCTCCCAGGAGCGTTAGCGGTTTTTAAAGAAAAACACCCTGAGGTTGAGTTAGAGATGCTTGAGCTTGATTACCAGCAGATCAAACAAGAGGTTCTTTCCGGCAACGTGGACATAGGGTTAATTGCTTTGTCAAAACAGCACGAAGAGAACAATAAACAATTAACGGTAGAAAAGCTGATGGATAACCGAGTCATGGCGTGTGTAGGCAAAAATTCACCATTCGCTCATCGGACAAGCATTTCCATTGAGGAACTAGCGAATCAACCGATTCTGCTCAATTCCGAATACTTAATTGAAAAGCTCAAAAAATACGGGGAGCCGAACATTTTATTCAAACTCGGAAACTCGGAAGCTGCGAAACGCGTGATTGCCGAGGGTATTGCGATTGGCTTTTATACCGAACTCGGCTTGAAATATGACCCCTATATTCTTACAGGCAACACGATTGCCCTGGAAATCACCGGAGAAGACATGGATGTCACTTTCTGCTCCATCAGATTAAGAAATCGGCATCAATCCATCGCATCCAGAGAATTTGCCAAAGAATTAAAAGCGATTATTGCGTTAAATTAATTTCTAAGCGATCAGTTCTTCGTCTGCCAACCATTTTCACATAGAGGATCGAAGCGATGAATAGCAGGACATTCCCTATAATTAATGGCGTTGACAACCGGCTTAGCAGTAAATAACCCTGGTACACTAGTAAAATAACAGCTACGGAGACAATGATATATAGTAGTGTCGGTTTCATGGTGAAGGGAGCTTTCCGGTAAAGATCCGGATGTTTGCGTGGTAGTTGAAGTGCCGAGAGGACTGGGAAAATGCTTGAAAAAAGCAGGATGCCGACGCCAAGCTGAGAAATCGTCGTTAAAGATACGCCTGTCACGATCGGTATGACGCCGAGAACATAGTAAAACGACAGCAGCCAGTGCGGCGTGCCGAATCGGCGATTAACGGCGCCAAAGGCGGCAGGAAGCCAACCGTCCCGGCAGGCGACCAGCATTCCTCTCGTCACCCAAGAGAAGGTTACATTCAAGGTTGAAGCTAGCGCGAACATAGCTCCCCCAACGATAAAAAACAAAAACAACGGATTGGGCAATATCGTTCTGGCCACATCAGCAAGCGACTCTCCCGCAACCTCGCTAACCGGCAAAACACCGGTCGCCACAATGCCAATACCAATGTACAACAGCGCAACGATGCCACTGCTAATTAATATCGCAAGCGGAATGTCCCGATGAGGACGCTTCATCTCCCCTCCCATTTCAACAACCGCATACGCGCCGCCGGAAGCGAAGGAGGTCATCCCTACAGCCGTTAGCAGCCCCGTCCAGCCACCTGGCATCATCTCCTTTGGATGAAACACCGAGTAATCGACTTCCGTCACTCCCCACACAATGAAAACGAGCAGCGAAAGCAGCTTGATTACGACCAACAATTTGCCCAAAGATGACATGAATTTCACGCCGAACAAATTAATCAGATAGAAAAATGTGAGAATACTGAAGGCAACCAGCATAATTGGCGCATCTGGCATAAGTCCTTGTAAATACTGAGCAAAAGAGATGGCATACACCGCTATCGTCAAATGGCCGAAAGTAAATAAAAGCAGATAAACAAACCCTGCATTCGGAGACAGCAGCCGGCTTGTGTACGTGTACATTCCTCCCGTTGCAGGCATGACAGATCCAAGTACCGCAAGAGGAATCGTAATAATGAGCATAAAAATCGAGGAAAGCAGGAAAGCAAGCGGCACCCCCGTCCCTGTTAAGCCAATAGCGATCCCTGTAATGGACATAATGCCCGCTCCAATGATTTGACCAATGGCAATGCCAATCGCGTCTTTTAACCCTAATACCTTTTTCAAATCCGCCACTTCATTCGTCACAATGACAACCCCCTCACAACTTTATTCACAAAGTTAACAACCAAATTCTTCATGCAGCCGACATTCCCTGCTTATTTTCTGAATATTTATATTTTTTGTAATCCGGCATAAATCTTCCCTGCACCTGCATAGTTTATATAGTTGCTAATTACTGAAAGCAGCATGAAACTTTTACAGAAAATCATTTTTACTTGGGAAGGGAAGTTGATTTCGTATTCTTACACTTGAGAAAATCGAACACATTGAGGTTGGCTGTACAAATCCGCAGGACGCCGTTATTATCCGCCTGCTGGTCGAGGGCATTGAGGCTCACGAAATCGTTTATTTGAAAAAGAGCTCCTTAGACGCCAAGAAGCAATTGCTTACTGTCACTGACGCATTCGGGGCCAAAAGAGCGGTACACGTCTCAAAACGGTGTGTCGACTTGTTTCAAAAGGCCGTCCTCCAAACGCAATATGTCGCCTATCTCGGCCATCCAACCAAACAAAAGATCACCGATCTGCGCAACAGCGACGACCTGATCAAAGTCAGCATGGACGATTTCATCGCAAACCGTTGTCTGATTACGCAGATGGATTGCGTACTTTTAAGAACAATTTATATGCGCCTTCGGCAGTTAGCGGAAAGGTTTGCCACGCCGGAGCTTACATATTTGACTACGACCAGGCTTGAGATTAAACAAGCCGCACATGCTTAACACGGAAAAAGAGGCCCTTGGGCCTCTTTTTTGATAGCTAATTCCTGCCAACCTCCCCTTATACCACTAGTAAAATGTTCTTTTTTTATTGTTTATGTACGAAAATGTTTGAAAAGTTGAGGATGATATGCTATCGTCATTGTTGTAAGCGATTACATATAGGTGAAAGGTGGTATGAGGTAATGACTTATTTCTCAATGAGGACAGCCAACCTATCCAACGTTTTCAGGAAGAGATCCTCCCGACTGCTGCTCGTCTCGACGCTAGCAGCTGCATTTGCACTGCCGGCGCAAGCTGGAGCAGCTACCGTTAACTGCAGTACAGCCTCGTGTCTGACAACCGCACTGGCGAATGCCGCCCCCGGCGACAGGATCATACTTGCCGCAGGCAACTACACAGGCAACTTTGTGTCCGGTGTAAACGGAACGGCGGCGAATCCGATCACCATTGAAAGCGCCAGCGCCACGAACAAAGCTATTTTGAATGGCGGAGGAACTTCCAGTGGTTACACGCTTTACTTGACCGGTGATTACACCCAAGTGAAAAACGTGAAGATTACCAATGCCAAGAAAGGCATTATGATCGACAATGCCAACTATGGCCTGATTGATGGCGTCGAAGTGTATAATATTGGCGAAGAAGGCGTTCATTACCGTGATGGAAGCTCCAACAACGTCATTCAAAACTCTAGCGTGCATGATACCGGACAAGTCACCGCCGATTATGGCGAAGGCCTATACGTGGGTTCTGATGTCGGTAAATGGGAAACGTACGTCAAGGAAGCGGATAACAATCGCATTACGAATGTAACGATTGGGCCGAACGTGACAGCGGAATCCGTTGATATCAAAGAAGGCACGACTGGCACCATCGTAGAGAACAGCACTTTTAACGGCACAGGCATCAGTGGTGCTAATGCAGCCGATAGCTTCATGGATGTCAAAGGCAATAATTCCATCATTCGCAATAACATCGTGAACCGCAATGGCAACACCATTATCGTTGACGCCTTCCAGGTGCATGAACGTTCACCAGGTTGGGGTTATAACAATGACTTTTACAACAATACGGCCAATTTAGATAATGCTACTCCTAACGTCGTGCTGGTGAACGGGGGTTCTGCGAAAGCCTGCAATAATACCCGCACGCCTGCGGGGAACATGTATACCGCCGGCGTTACAACTTATACATCCTGCACGGGCGGGACGCCGACGCCCTCCCTCCTGACTGTTTCAACCGTTAGCGATAGCGGCAACGACGGGAATGTTGCCACGAATACGCTGGACAACAACCTAAGCACACGCTGGTCCTCTCAGGGTGACGGTCAATGGATTAAATACGATTTGGGCGCCAGCAAAACCATCGCCTATGCTTCAATCGCCTTCCATCAAGGCGACATTCGCACGACAACCTTTGATGTCCAGATTTCATCGGACAACACGAATTGGACCTCGCTGCTAACGAATAAAATCAGCAGCACGACCTTGTCGCAAGTGACCTACGATTTCCCGGATACGGCGGGTCGCTACGTCCGCATCGTCGGTCACGGCAATTCATCCGGCAATGGGTGGAACTCCATAACGGAAGTTGATTTTTACGGTAATTAAATAACGAAGAGAGACCGGCTCGGCTCGGATGTCTTTAACACCGATTCCTACAGCTATTCAGCGCGAGAAAGCCAATTATGCTCAAACAACGGGAGTTACTCCCGTTGTTTGAGCTGAAAGTAGCAGCTTTGGCCCAGCTATCGGCGATTTAGATGGAGTATCTACCGCTGTTCCTTTTCCAGCCACAAAACAGCACAGATTAGCGGTAGCAATTCCATCTATTTTATCTGGAGCACTACATAATTAACGGCACTCAATCCAATGAAATCGCAGGATCCGCATACTCCCACACCTGCAAAGCAGCCCCAATCATCCCGCTCCAGTTCCCACGATAAGCCTTCTCGATCCTGACGCCATCATGCATCGACGGCATGGTTCTAGCAGCCATCTCTTTCCTTATAGCATCCAAGAAATCATCACCTGCTTCAGCAATGCCGCCGCCTATAATGATCAACTCCGGATTAAAGATATGAACAAGTGACGCCAACGCCGAGCCCAAGGCTGCAATCGTTTCCGCCATGACTTCCGCAGCCACACGGTCGCCAGACTGCCAGCGCGAGAAAACCTCTCGCGAATCCATAGCAACCGGAGCCTCACCCAGTGAAGCCAGCTTCTCCGTCATTCTGCTAGCAATATTCGTACCTGACGCATATTGCTCCAAGCAGCCTCTGCCCCCGCATAAGCAGGGCGCTCCGTTCCAATCCACCGAGAGATGGCCTAATTCCCCGCCTGCGCCCCAGCAGCCATGCACAAGATGTCCATCAACGACAACGGCGCCGCCGACTCCTGTCCCAAGTGCCACGCACAGGAAATGACGAACGCCTTTCCCTGCGCCAAGGTGTTTCTCTGTCAAAGCCAGGACATTGACGTCATTATCCACCGTGACGGGCAGCTGAAACTGCGCTTGCAGCAGCACCTTCAGCGGTGTCCCGGCGTAGCCCGGGAGCAGCTCAGAGGCGGACCGAACTTGTCCGGTCGACCAGTCGATTTGTCCTGCGCTGCCGACACCGATTCCTTTATATCGGCAGCCGGGTTTGATGGCCTCAACCTCGGAGAGCAAGCTCTGAATCGTCTGCGTAACACGGTCCTTAGTGTTTACTTCCCCTGCCAACGTCGGCAAACTAACTGTGAACAAGACCTCGCCACTCGAGCTGACCACTCCGGCATTCATTTTCGTGCCGCCGATGTCAACGCCGATTGCATAATCCGAATGGGGATCAAATAGGATTGTTTCCATCACTTCCCCCCCTGCCCTACCTTCGGCTCATCGCCTTAATATATCGAGCCGTAATTAATTGCGGCCGGGTAATTGCGCTGCCGACAACGACATTAGCCGCACCGCATTCCAGCGCTTTCGCAGCCTCTTCCGGCGTCCAAATCCGCCCCTCTGCGACAACCGGGATCTTGACCGCCTCGCTTAGCTGCTGCAGCAGCTCAAAATCCGGTTCATCCGACTGCCGGCTGTAAGAGGTATACCCCGAAAGCGTGGTGCCGATCAAGTCCACACCAAGGCGCTCTGCAGCAATCCCCTCTTCCAGCGTGGAGATATCCGCCATGACCGCTGCACCCATCTTGTGGGCTAGAGCAATCAATGGTTCCACGGCTTCCAGACGGCCCTCGCGATCCGTCACATCGAGTGCCACGACGTCTGCGCCAGCCAAAACGATTGCTTGCACTTCATTTATCGTAGGCGTAATGAAAATGTCCGAGCCTGCGATATCGCGTTTGATTAAGCCGATTACCGGCACAGACACTTCCTGCTTAATAGCCAAAATGTCGAACACGCCATTCGTCCGAATTCCGACTGCACCTGCTTCCACAGCGGCTCTGGCCATTTTGGCCATCGTATCTCCGCCCCGGAGCGGTTCATGAGGCAGCGCCTGGCAAGATACGATCAAGCCTTTTGCGGGGAACAGTTCACCTGATCTCTGTGTCACAGCCCTTCTCCTTTCGCTTGCGCAGCGAACCCTAAAATTCGCTCGTTCAACGCATGAATACGGAACAGATCCGTTTCAGCAACCGGCAGCAGCGGCAATCTCGGTTCACCTGTGTCGTAGCCACGCAGCTTCAAGATGGCTTTGCAGGCGCCATACAAAGAAGGAAATGACAATAGGTCCACAATCAGTGCGTTTACAATAAACTGCCATTTCAGTGCCTCTGCCATCCGTCCCTGCACATAACAATTTTCAATGTGGAGGAAAAGCTCCGGCATAACGCCGTATGTACCGCCAATCCCACCATCTGCGCCAATGCTTCTGCCGGCCAAATATTGTTCATCCGGTCCATTGAGAACGAGAAAATCTTCGCCCCCGGCCGCTTTAAACTGCTGCAGCTCGAATGTGCTCTCTGCGGAAATTTTGACGCCGATGACTTTTTCTTGGGCTGCCATTTTGGACAACAGGCCCACGGATAACTGAAAGCCCGTCGTTTGCGGGATATGATAGATGATGAAAGGCAAATCCGTGCTGTCGATGATCGCCTGCCAATGCGCCTCTACACTTGGCGCCGACAAACGATAATAGATCGCCGGAACAGCGGAAACCGCATGCGCTCCAATTTTCTCCGCATGAACGGCAAGCTCCACGCTGTCGCGCGTAGCAGGTGCTCCGACGTGCGCAATGACCGTCAACTCGTCGCCGACCTCGCCGATAACGGCTTCCAGCATCAGCTTGCGTTCAATCACAGATTGAAGCATACCTTCGCCGGAACTGCCGCCTATATACAAGCCTTTGACGCCTGAATCGGCATAATATCTGGCTAAACGACGTGCTGCTGCCAAATCAATTTCACCCGAAACGTTGTAACAAGAATACATCGCAATTATAATCCCTCTAAATCGATCTAAATTATAGGATTTCATGTTGCATTTACCTCCGGTTTTGTCTTTATTTATCCTTTTACGGCACCCATTGTAATGCCTTGTGTGAACGCTTTTTGGAACACTAGGAAAATTGCAATCATAGGAACAGATGCCAATGCAGCTCCAGCCATGAGTACACCATAATTCGTCATAAACTCACTTTGCATCGTCATCATAGACACACCTAACGGTAAGGTCATCATTGTCGTCGAGCGGATCATAATGAGCTGACTGAAATAATCGTTCCAGGAAGCGATAAAGGTGAAAATTGCAAGCGCACCGAGTGCCGGTTTGAGCAATGGTAAAATGATCGTGGAGAACAAGCGGATCTCCGAACAACCGTCCATTTTGGCCGCTTCCATCAATTCTCCTGGAATGGTCTGAGCGAACTGCTTCATCAGGAATACACCGAATGGCCAGCCGATTGCCGGCAAAATAAGCCCATAATACGTATTAACCCAACCAAAATCCGCCAACATCGTAAAAAGCGGAACAAGAATAACTTGTTTCGGCAGCGCCATTGCCGCGATGAACATCGTAAAAATAATTCTGCGTCCCGGGAAAAGCTTTTTCGCAAGCACATAGCCGGCCGTCGAAGAAACGAGGCAAACCGCAATCATTTCTACGATAGAGATGGTGAAGCTGTTCAGCGTCCAACGCCAAATCGGGTTCTTAAACAATTCAAGCCAATTGCTGAGCGTGGGTTTAAGCGGAAACCATTCAGGAGGTATCGCTGTGGCAACCGTCTGAATTTTGAATGCACCGGTCATGATCCAATAAAAGGGAAAAATAAACACAATCGTTGAAAGAATTAAAAGCACGGTGGAGACCACTTTCGTCGGCGTCCATGTACGTTTATTTCCGGTGAGCCGCTGTTTTCTGACACTGCCGGCGTGTGCGTGCACATGTGTATTTGCTGTCATGATGACCTCCTAGTACTCAACATCGCTGCCAAAATATTTGAATTGAATAACGGATATGATGCCAATTACGATGGCCAATATAATACCCATTGCAGAAGCAAGACCGAAATGCCCGAGCATAAAAGCTTGCTCGTACACGCCATACATCACCGTCGATGTGCTGTAAACGGGACCGCCCGAGGTTAGCAGCTGAATTAATGCGAAACACTGGAACGTGTTAATTGTCGTTATGACAATCACATAAAGATTCGTCGGCATGAGCATAGGCCATACGATTTTGGTGAAAATTTGCCACGGAGTTGCACGATCAATCTCCGCCGCTTCGATATAGGAGGTAGGAATGTTGCCCAGCGAAGCGACATACAGAATGATGGGCTGCCCAACAGACGTTGTAATCAAAACAGCAATGATCGCGAGCAGCGCAGTTCTTGTATCGCCTAACCACGATATCGGATCGAAACCGAATAGACCGATGATATAATTCAAAATTCCATAGTTGGGATGATAAATCCAACCCCATACGACCGTAATGCTGACAACCGAAGATACGGCAGGCAAGTAAAATACACCACGGAAAAATGATCTGGAAAATTCCTTCATTTTGTAAATATTAACGGCTACAAAGATGGAAAATACGATGACGATCGGCACCGCAATTACAACCAACAAAATCGTATTTCGCATGGACTTAAGAAATGTTTCGTTATGCATTAAGGAAACGTAATTATCTAAGCCTATAAAATCAAAAGTTCTCAAAGAATAATCGAAAAAGCTGATGTAAATACCTTTTAGCATCGGATATGCGACAAAAATCAGAAAAAATCCAAACGCTGGAAGTAAAAAGAGATAGCTCATCAGCCAGTCGCGCAGGACCATATTTCTCGATTTGCTAACCGTTGCTTCCATTCCTTTTCCCCATTTCTCGTGTTTAGTGAAGGAGCAGCGCCGCTTGCTGCGCTGCTCCTCCTGCCATTGCTGCTTATTTTTGAACTTGCGCTTTCGCTTTGGCAATTGCCTCATTGGCTTTGGCCGCAAAGGCGTCAAGCGCCTCTTTTCCTGTTGCTGTTCCTGTCAATGCGCGCTGCAGCTCAGGGAACCAGAATGTGCGGATTTCCGCATAGCCGTCTGCAATTGTGGGAGGATCCGTGATAAATTGGCGCGCCAGGTCCGCGTATTTATACTCAGGGTCGTCATACAAGCCGGTTACCGACGTGCGTGCGGATAGACCACCGGTCTGGATGACATTCTTTTTACCCCAAACGGGATCATTCACAACAAAATCGATAAATTTCTTGGAAGCTGCAATTTTATCAGCATTACCGTTGTTGAAAATCGCAAGCCCCCCAAGGAATGGCTCAAGCTTAGGTTTCGAACCATCCAGTGTCGGGAATGGAAGCAGAATATCCTCGAAAGGTACTTTTTTATTCGCAACGTTTTGCGCTTTCAACACCGGCGAGTAGTTCAGGGTGAAGGCCAGTTTTCCTTGTAAAAACAAGTCGTTGACGTCAGACGCGGCCAGGGAGGCTGCTCCCGCTACGCTGATCTTGTCTTTCGTTGCTTTGACAACCCAATCCAGCGCCTTGCCGGCATTCTCGGTATTAATCGCAACTTTCGAGTTATCCTCGGACAGGAATCTTGAAACCCCCATGTTAGCCAAATAGGCGCGAGTGCCTTGATCACCTGCCGTGCTTTTCGCAAAGAAGCCGGTTGGAATCATTTCCGGTGCTTTATCTTTCACAGCTTGCAGCGCTTTTTCATATTCCGCTACCGTCCACGTTCTATCCGGCTTGTTCAGCGGAAGTAGATCGACAGCGCCGATTTTCTCAAACACGGTTTTGTTCACAGCCATCATGAACGGCCCCGTATTCAGCGGATACATGACGATCTGATCGCCGACAGTCGACTGCTTCCAGAAAGCCGGAGCAATGTCATTTTTAACTTCAGGGGTAACCATATCGTTTAAAGGTGCGAGCAATTTTTTCTTGCCCCAATCAATAATACGTCCTGGAGCATCATAAATGACGTCAGGCGCCGTGTTGGACGCAATCGCGACATTCAGCTTTTGCGGGCCTCCATCGAATGTAATCATTTCAAGATTGACTTTTATTTCCGGATATTTTTGATTAAATGCTGCAATGATTTGTTTCTCGTATTTGCCGACTTCCCCATCCAACGTTTGGAAGTTGGGAAAGTTCCACCAAGTAATTTCAAAAGGCTTAGCTGCCGCTTGAGTCGCTGCAGGTTTTGCTGTGTCCGGCGATGAGGCCGGTTTACTTCCTTCCGAATTACTGGTGCATGCAACCAATTGGGATCCTACTAGCGCTACGCCTAAAACGGTCATCAGCCCTTTTTTCATTGCTCTCATCTAAGTACCCCCATTATCGTTATAGGAACGAATAATTTCGCTTTCATCCCTTGCTCTAAGCATAAAACATATCCATCCATGGCAAAATCCCACTGGTTTTACATCTATGGTCGTATTCTGACCTATTTGCTTTTCGATCTTTTTCAAACACGTTTTGTAGCGATTTTAGTATATAATTTAGGAAAAGAACAGAGAAGGCCATAATCTTTCGGGGGATTCCATGTATAAACTACTCATTGTCGAGGATGAGCCACTCATTCGCACAGGCATCAAGCATTATTTTAACTGGCAGGATCTTGAGGTCTCCCATATTGTAGAAGCGGACAACGGGAAAAATGGACTAACAATGGCATTACAGGAGAAACCTCATCTCATTATTACGGATATCCGCATGCCGGAGATGGATGGGCTTGAGATGATTGAGCACTTGCGCCCTCAGCTTCCAGATACGGTGTTTGTCATTTTGACAGGTTTCAATGAATTTGCCTATGCACAGCAAGCCATACGGTTGGGTGGCGTTCATGGCTTTTTGCTCAAACCGCTCGAATACGAAGAAAGTCTAGCCACGATCCAAAGCTGTCTACAAGAAATTGTAGCTAGGCAGAAGAAGCGGGAAACCCACTCCGAGCTCATCCAAGAAAGCAAGCTGTCCAAGGGCAGCGAATGGCTTCAGCTTTTGCTGGAGGAACCTGATCTCGCTGCGGCTCAAGAGGGAAAGCTGCAGCATCTCTTTGAATTCCAAAGCGACAACTATGCGTATGTCCCTTTTGTTATCTCGTGGTTGCCTGTGAAAACAGCTGCTCCTCTTGCCAAAAATAGTATCAAGCTGTTGTCGGCCACTTGGATCGATGATATGATTTCTTCGCTGTATTCGACTGAAACGGCACGTCAAATTATTACCTACATGTATAGATCCAAGTTATACGGGATTGCAATCTTAAATAGCCCCTGTGCGCAGGTCGATCTGAGATTTGCTTTTCAACAACAGGAGCGTTTGTTGAAGCAGGCGGGAGAAGTGAGCCAAACTTCTATTTTCATGGCCATCGGCGAATCAACAGATAGGCTGCCTGAATTAGGCCATTTGATGCACCAGACGGATAAAGCATTATGGCAGCGGTATTATGAACCTGGCCGGCATGTGTTTCTTGCAGCCTCGGGCGAGACGGCGTATTCAGGCAAAACATCCACCATTCATTTGAATGATCAAGATAAAAAGCAACTCTATACCTGCTTAGAAATTGCTAATGCAGAGGAAATCAAAAAACTCTTGCACCGATTCGAGAAGGACAATCTAGCTCACATGCTGCAAATTGCGCCTGCACGTTGGCTTGCCTTTTTGCAGGAACTCATCGGCGTTTGCATTCACTTTGCCAATAAAAACAGCATCCCGTTTGAAAGCGTCTACAGCGACAAACTGTTAAGCCTTGCCTTCGTGGATGATTTCTCAACATTGGAGGCTCTCTTCGACTGGCTCGGTGATTGGATGGCTCAGCTCGGAACATTGTCTCAGGATGGCACGCTTTCGGACCAGCAGCAGGACGTGCTCATTTTTGAACACATCGCCTCTTTCATTAAGCAGAACATCGCGGAAGATGTGACACTGCAAATGGTCGCCGACCGATTTTTCTACAACCCTTCCTACTTAAGCCGCCTGTTCAAAAGAAAATTAGATAAAAATTACATGCGCTTCGTCACGGAAATTCGAATTGCCTACGCTCAAGAGCTTTTAAAGAAGCCCGATTTATTAGTAACGGACATCTGTACGATGTGCGGGTACAAAAGCTACAAGCATTTCGTCAAAACCTTCGGCATCATCGCCCTAATGACACCCACCGAATACCGAAAAAAGTGGGGTTGGTCCTAAATGCTGCAGTGGAAACAACTGACTCGACAGTTCCGGATGAAGCACGTCAACCATCAAATTTTTGTACTGATGATCCTGATTATTACAATTCCTTTATTAATCATTTCCGTTATCATCTACTTATTTTCCATACAAGCCGTCAAAAACGAGTACCAAAGCAGCTCCAACTTAATTCTTACGAATTTGTCCTTTAACATTGATCAGTACTTGCAAAGTATCGAAAAAGGTACGCTGAACGCACAAATGGACGGACAGCTGCAAGGAGCGCTGGAGCATTGGACGATAGCTGGCGATGACAGCGGCAACGATCAAATGATTGTATACGGCAACATTATCGAGCATTTTATCAGTTCCATCGAGATGACGATCAAGAACGTGGACAGCGTTCAAATTTACGCAGGTTCAAGAATGTTTTACTCGATGAATTTCAATCGTTCCGACTACGATGTGAAGGATTTTACACATGAAGATTGGTATCTCCAGACACAGCAAAAGGCAGGCGGAATCGTACTTTTCGGCGCACATCTTCCTTTTCATCGGGTCAACGCCAAAGAATCCGTTATTTCCATCGCCAGAGTCATTAACAAAGTAGGCAGCAAACAGCCCATCGGTGTCATGCTCATTGACATTCGTCTGGATTCTTTAAGGGAAATTCTGAAGCTGTCGGAAGATCGGAAGCGGAATTTCATCATTATTGATGATAAAGGCGGCGTGATTTACAATTCCAACCGCAATCAGTCGATAAGCAATCTGTCGGCAACGCTCAAGGAGCAAGCCATTCAATCCGTACTGAACAACGAAACGGGAAGTTTTTATGCCAACTTCTCTGGGGTTAACTCGTATATTAACTTTGTCACTTCTTCGTATTCCGGTTGGAAAGTCATCCAATATATCGATGAGAAAGAAATGACCAAGCAAGCTGATATTTTGATTAAAATAGTTCTGACCTTAGCCTTCCTCTCTCTGGGCACAGCGCTCCTCTTCATGTTCATCTTGTCTGCGCGTGTGACCAAGCCGATTATTCTGCTTAGCAGACAGGTTAAATTGGTCGGGTTAGGGAAATTCGACGTTGATTTAAGCAGCGACCGTCAGGATGAATTCGGTGTGCTGTACCAGGGCATCCGTAAAATGGTGGAAGATCTGCAAAGCTATATCGAGCGCTCGGCCACGGCGATGGTACAGCAAAAAATAGCTCAATTCGGTGCCTTAAAAAGCCAAATTAACCCCCATTTTCTCGCCAATGTACTCGAATCCATCCAAATGAAAGCCGTCATTAACGGTCAGCGGGAAATTAGTGAGATGGTCGGCATGATCGGTCGTCTGTTCCGTATTCAGATTCAGACCGGCAAAGAAACCGCGTCACTGCGTGAAGAGCTTGAACATATTCGGTTATATGTGAAAATCCAGCAGCTCCGCTTCGGTGATAAAATCCAGTATTCCGAGAAGCTTGCGGAAGAGAGCGCCGATATACAGGTCATTCACTTCTCACTACAGCCTCTCGTCGAAAATGCGATCGTGCATGGGTTGGAGCGGTTAAGCGGGCCAGGTTTGCTTGAGGTGTCTACGGTAAAATCCGGCAATGATATGCTCATCATGATCAAAGACAATGGTGTGGGGATGGACGAAGAGAAGCTGCAGCAGCTGCAACTAAGGCTCGCCCAGCCTTCCAACACGTTAGACGAAGCCCATATCGGAATTAAAAATGTTCACGATCGTATCTGTTTCTACTTCGGCGAACAATACGGCCTGACCTTGTACAGCCAAGCGGGGCAAGGCACCACGGTGATCATTCGCCTTCCGATCAAATAGAAAAGGACTGTTTCAAAAGATCACATGATCTTTTGGAACAGTCCCTTTGGTGTATCGGGTGCGTGTTACCTATCCAGCAAATCGTCAAAAATGCCCCGGAACTGATCCGCCACGGATTCAGCGCCTTCCTCGAGCTCATCTACGCTGAAAAAGAAACGGTGATGGGACTCATCCGTATCCAGCATATCCGATAAAAGCCCGCCAAACCCCCGCGTTCTGCGGTCAAATTCCAGAAGAACTTCAACGCCATTCTCATCCGGGTAGAAAACAAGCTCCAACTCATCTACGGAGCTGCGGTACTCCCCATTTTGATACGGTACAAATTCGAAATTTTGAATAAATGGCAGATGATAATTGCGCTGCGGATAATATTCATTCTCTGCTTTATGTAAATGAAAACCGAGTTCCTCCAGCGCTTCAAAAATAACCGACGTGTGCGGGTGAGCCAATACCTCAATAGGATCACGATCGGAAGGATCAACCGCGTTGTCCACGTCCATGCCTGTACGGATCCATATCGGGCTTACACCAATAGAAATAGGCGTCTCGTGCGGCAGTACGAAATGAAAAGGAATTTCGACCGATTCTCCGGGTTCAAAAACAAAACTTTCGCCGAGCAGAATATTAGCAATTACAACCGTTTCTCTGTGCATCCGATTTGCGTCGTTATTTGCCGGCTTGAGGTATTCCGTCATGATTTGAAAATAGATTCTGTCCACTTTCTGCTCTACACTGCCGCCTTTGGCAACGATGACTCCCTCTACAAGCTCCCCGGGAATGAAAGCCTCCGTATGGAACTGCGTGTCGATTTCAATGTTCCCAATTCCTACTTTAGCCATCATCTTCTTAAAAAAAGACATGATTATTCCTCCGCTTCATCATCATCAAAAAGAGCCCGAAAATACCGCTCCCGATGATTCAAGAAATCTCTCGTTAAATTGAAATGATCCGTATCTTCATACGAGATTGGCTCGATGGCGGTTTCAGTAAACTGCAAAATTTGCGCACCTGGATACGCCATGATGATCGGGGAATGCGTAGCTATAATAAATTGCGCCTGACCTGATTTCTCCAATTCCCGAATCATGCCGAGGAAAGCCAACTGATTCTGTGGCGAAAGCGCCGACTCAGGCTCATCCAGCAGGTACAAGCCTTTGCGGCCGAACCGGTTCCGGAAAAAGGTCAAGAATGCTTGTCCATGCGACTGCTCATTCAGGGATTTGCCTCCATATGGCGCGTAAGCTTGAAATCCAATATACGGATCCTTCGCCAGTTCATCGATATAACCGGCAAACGTATCAAAGGTCTCCGCACGGAAAAAGAGTCCGTGACTGACTTTGGGCAGCCACGATAATCTCATGATATTCGCCAGCGATTCATCATCTTTTTCTTTCTTGATCGTTAAATCTCGGCCTCCGACCACACTAAAGCCACAGGAGACACCGATCGCCTCCAGCAGCGTTGACTTCCCCGAACCATTATTTCCGATAAAAAAGGTGACATTCGATCGGAACTTGAGCTCATCGATTTGGCGAATGGGCTTAATGTTAAACGGAAATGCAGCTTGATCCGCTTCGGACAGCTCCGACCAGTCCAAGGTTATTCGCTGTAAAAATGGCATTCGCGCCTCCTGTTACTCCTGACTTATTGGTTAGCTGAATAGTTTTTGAGTAAATCTTCAACTAGAATGCCATTAATTCTCATGCCTTTGAGTTCACAATCTGTAAGCTCCGCATCTGTCAAATCACAGTTGGCGATCTTGGTATTGGCTAGTTTGCATTTCGTAAATGAAGTGTCTACAAAATGAACATGCTCGATCTGAGCGTTGCTGAAGTTGGCATTCTGAATGCTCGTATTCGAAAGGTTGATATTCGAAAACTTTGTATTCTGCATATTGATGTCATCTAGTATCATGCCGCTCATATTCGCATTATGAATCTTTGTGTTTGCCAGATTCACATTGTCAAAAACAAGATCCTCAGCTTTCACTTTTTCAAATTTTGAACCCGTGATATCCGCCATCTGTAGATTTAATTTCTCCGTTTTCAAATTCAATCTCATCAACCTCGCCTTTTCAGCAGATTCATATACATGGACATCTAATAGAGTGCTCACATTTCACTTTACACGAAAATGGCTCTCAGGCAAACTGCAAGAAGCCAAATTTCTAGCAGGCGTCAGCCGCCGATGGCACTGATGTGGCACCGGATAAAATCAATGAGACACTACATGCAGCGGTTCCAAGCTGCCGTCTCTGGTGTCAATCGCTCCCGGCCCGATGCAATTGACGCGGATGCCGTGAGGCGCAAGATCAATAGCAGCAGATGCCGTCGCCCTCGCCAACGCAGCTTTAACTTCGATACTTGCTCAAAATTCCCCCAGCATAACAAAAAGGTGAACTCCCTCACCATCATGATGCAGAGTTCACCTGATTCTAATTTACGCCCGTTTGACTCCGCCGCTTCCGCAGCTTCATCAATTCTGGCAAAGCAATACCAACCATTGTAATAATAACACCAATCCATTGTATGCTATGGACGGTTTCATGAAGCACGACGAAGGACATGATGACTGCGGTCGGCAATTCAGCCGCGCTCATAATTGTCGCGATGCCACCGCCGATCCGAGGAACGCCAATCGCGAAAAACAACGGCGGTATGACGACACCGAAGAATGCAAGCAGAAGCGCCCAAGGCAGAAGTTCTTCATGTAAAGAGCCGTTGAACAGAAAATGCGGCGGATAAACCAGCATTACCAGGATTAACGATCCTGACTGCATAATAGCACTGCGAGTAATTGGCGCAATCGCGCTGGAAACTTTGCCGCTAAACATAATGAATAAGGCATAAGTTAGCGCAGAGAGAAGCCCCAGACTGATTCCAATCCATGACGGTGCTTCTTGCCCGCCACCTAAATATCCGCTTGCCATAATAATTCCGATAAACAGGATGATGAGCGCGAATATTTTATCTTTTCCAGGCCGTTTCCGCTCTGTTATCGCCTCAAGCAAAATTCCGATCCAGGTAAATTGAAACAAAAGAATAATGGCAAAGGAAGCTGAGATATATTGCAAAGCTGCGTAATAAAAAATACCCGTTAAGCCTGAGGTTGTTCCAACCGCCATGAGCGACAAGGCTTGCCGCGGTGCCACTTTATACTTCTTGGTCTCGGCGCTGCCGCCTCGATTGGATTTGGCTGTAACAAGAACCAAGATCCAAATCATCAGCACGCCGAACAAATTTTGGCTGCCAACCACTTCCCCCACTTGGAAGCCCGATTCATACGCTTTTTTGACAAAAGTGGATAACAATCCAAAGCTGCATGCGCCAGCCAACACGAACAAATAATATTTCATCATAGCGATTTCGTCAGAATATCTCTGACCGTATCACGCGTCATGATTTTGTAACTTCCCACTTGCTCCTTCATAAAGGACTTATGAATTAATTCCTCAAGTCTGGCATCACTAATGTCATAGTCCGCTAAACAGTTCGGCGCACCTAGCGAATTCCAGAATTGACGCAGCGCCTCAATGCCTTCATATGCAATTTCGTGATCGGTTTTGCCTGCGGGATCAACACCGAACACAGCCAACGCCAGCTTGGTCATCCGTGAAGGATCATCTTCTGCGCAGTGTCTCATCCAGTTCGGATAAATGATGGCAAGACCTCCGCCATGCGGAATATCATACACCGCGGACAAGCCGTGCTCGATCTGGTGAGATGCCCAGTCTCCGCCATCGGTCCCGCTGGATAATAACCCGTTAAAAGCGGTAGTTCCCGCATACATGATCGTTGCTCGATGTTCATAACTGTGCAGGTTCTCAAGCAGTTTAGGCGCAGCCTCCATGATCGTTAAGAGAACCGATTCCATGAAACGATCCATCATTGGCGTATTTTCGGTGAGGTGGAAATACTGTTCGAGCACATGAGACATCATATCCACAATGCCGTACACCGTTTGATCCAAGGGCACCGAATACGTAAACTCCGGGTCCAAAATAGAGAAAGCCGGATAGGCCAAGGGGCTGCTCCAGCCGCGCTTCTCGTTTTTCTCCCAGTGAGTAATGACTGAAATGTTGTTCATTTCAGAACCCGTGGCCGCCAACGTTAGCACCGTTCCGAATGGCAGTGCTCTAGAAGGGACAGCCTTGCGCGTAATAATATCTCAAACATCACCATCATAATAAACGCCAACTGAAATTGCTTTGGCACAGTCAATCACACTACCGCCGCCTACAGCTAGAATCAGCTCAATACCCTGCTCCCGGCACAGTTCGATCCCCTTCTTCACTGTCGTAAGCCGCGGGTTCGGCTCAACGCCTGACATTTCATACACGTCCGCTTGCATATGGTCAAGCTGCTGTTTAACAGCTTCGTAAACGCCATTTTTCTTAATGCTTCCGCCGCCAAATACGAGCAGCACCTTCTTGCCAGGAGTGCCTAGTTCCTGCGCTAACTGCTCAATTTGCCCTTTGCCGAACCATAATTTCGTTGGATTGAATTGTAAAAAAGATTGCATGATTGTAGCTCCCTTGGATGACTGATATCTGATTTCTAACTAATGCAGTATACCACAACTCCGTTTTAATTTCGAAAAAGGTTTGGCGCCCTGTCGTTTCTCATGTACCTACATAAGATAGACCGAGGTGAATATCCCATGCCCAATTACCGCATTATTATTGACCTGTCCGATTTCCAATTATATTTGCTTGATGTAAATCGCGTTGTACGCGCATTCCCGGTGGGAATCGGCAAGATGGTAACCCGTACACCCATCGGCGAGTATACGATTATTAATAAACAGCCCAATCCTGGCGGTCCTTTCGGCGTCTTCTGGATGGGATTGAGCAGACCGCATTACGGTATTCATGGCACCAACGACCCCTCCTCCATTGGCAAACGTACCTCTCACGGATGCATCCGAATGTACAACGAAGATGTGCTTGAACTGGCCGCACTCGTGCCGATTCATACCCGTGTGACGATACGACCTTAATAGGCTGTCCCAACAGTCATCATAATGACCGAGGGACAGCCTATTCATTTCTAGACTCATTAAATCCGGTGTACCGGCAAAGAGAACGAGATACTGCAGCCTTTGCCTAGACGGCTCTCCGCCCAGATCTGCCCTCCATGATATTGGACAATCTCTTTGGCAATCGCAAGACCAAGTCCGCTTCCGCCGGATGTGCTGCGTGATTTGGAAACCTTATAGAACCTTTCAAATATGTGCGGCAGATCCTCTTCGCTGATCCCCACGCCTGTGTCGGTCACCCGAATCACAAGTTGGCGCGGATCGCCTTTGATGTCCACATGCACATGAATGAAGCCGCCTTTAGCCGAAAACTTAATGGCATTGTAAATAATATTGGCATACACCTGCTCGATCCGATCCGTATCAACGGTTAACAACATCTCTTCATCTTCCGAATTCACCATATCGAGAGTGTAAGTGATACCCGCATTGGCGCAGTCCAGCTCATATTTGGCAAAAAGCTGGCGCACCATGGTCTGACAGGAAGTTGGCGCAAGCTGGAAATGGAACTGCTTTGTTTCCAAGCGGCTCAGTTGGTAGAGATCGGTAATCAATCGCTGAATACCGACAATGCGCATATGCACAACCGAAAGGTACTTTCTTTGTTCTTCGGGCTCCTGGATCACACCGTCCAGAATCGCCTCGACGTAGCCCTGAATGGAAGTCAGCGGTGTACCCAAATCGTGAGAAATATTCGAAAGCAAATCGCGCCGCGAAGTCTCCATCAGGATCAATTCATTCGTACGCTCTTTCACTTTGGACTCCAAGTCGTTATAAAGTCTGGCATTTTCAATCGAAATCGCCGCCTGCGCGGACAGCAGCTTGATAATATCAAGGCGGTCCGATGTAAAGGCATTGCGAATCAAGTTATTTTCCAGATAAAAGACGCCGACGAGATTGCCCTGATGCAGAATCGGTTCACAGAAAATCGATTTGCCCTCAGCGGCGCGAATATAAGGATCATGCGTGAAGATGCCTTTATTCGCGGCATCGTCCAACACGACGCCTTCCTTGGTCCGGGCAACGAAATGAATCACAGCGGCCGGAAGATCTTCCCGCGTTTCCAGAGCAACCGAGCTCACCGTGCAGGAATCTTTGCCTTCCGTCGCAAGCATTTCCGCCTCGACATACAGGCTTTCTTTCTCCTTCAGAACAAGGATGCTTCGCTCTGCGCCTGACGAATAAGTAACGATTTCCATCAATCGTTTGATGAGCTGCTCCAAATTGACTTCACTGGATAAGGATCTGGACGTATTCATAATCGTCATAAAATCCAGAGCCTGCAGCGAATAGTCGCTGATATTCGTCGTACTCCAGTCCTGCTGCTCCTTAAGTGAGGTCAGATAGTTTGGATAACGCAGCTTTAACTCATCGGCTTTCGCTTTAGCTCCCCAACTTAAATAGCCATAATAAGCATCAATGAAGTAGGTTTTTGCGATCTTCTCGCGGCCGGCATCCTTGTAGAGCCTCCCTGCCAGCTCGCAAGCGATCGCTTCATGTTGGATGAAGCCCTGCTCCCTTGCTTGCCGGATGGACAACTCGTAGTCCTGCTCGGCTTTCTGGAAATTCCCCGTGACACGGCTCCACTCGGCACGCATCAAGGAGCTAAGGTGCAAGAAGTTTTCCGGACAGTGAGTCGCCCACTTGTCCATTTTGCGCAGCATTTTACCTATTTGCTTGGCGTAAAGCTTCTGCTCAAATATGGTTGCATCCTTATACACAGCGGCAATGGATAAAACATAATAGAAATAGTTCTCAGGAATGTGGAACAATCCGAAAGAGACAGCCTGCATCGGCTCTGCTTCTTTGCCGGTCTTTAAAGCAGCTTCGTATTGACCGAACAAATAATACAGCATCATTTTTTTAACCTTATACTCATGTATAATGACTTGATTAGGGTGAATAATCAGCTTTTGGACAAACCGCTCTTCCGCTGCTTCGTCCGTGCCGACGATCAGGGGATTTCCGGCTTTTCCTTCCAGATTCTGAATCACCATGCGCAGCATTTCTAACATAAGCAGAGTGTCATGATGGTTGGTTTGCTCCAGGATGCGATAGTTCTTATTCAGATCTTCTTGTACTTCCGGAAGAGCCACGCCTTGAAAATCCTTAGCCAGCACCTGATAGGTCAGTGCGTAGCCTGCGAAAACCAAGTCTCCGTCTTCAATTCCACTTTTGAACGACTCATTCAGATGCTCCAAGCTAACTTGCAGCGGTTTGACCCACGGTGTAACGAACAACCCGAAGGAAAAGTGGCTTTTACTGCGGTATTGATGGGATTGGAAACGGGCATTCAATCTTTCGCCAAGTTGTCCGTACTGGTAGCCTAACTGATAATCACCGAAACCTGAGCCAAGGATTAATCCATAGGAGCCGTACACGTAGGCCATAACCGGTGTATTGCCGTATTTTAGCGCGTGTTTGGTCATGATGAACATAAAAAGTACGAATAAGTTCGTATTTACGAAATACGCCGAAACCGCAATACTCATCATCAAACTCATCAATTTGAAGCGGTATTCATCTTCCATGATTGGCAAATCATACAGCTGCAGTGTATTTTTACGCCCAATCTTAGCTTTGAGGTTGAGATAGGCCAGAAAAATATTCGCGCTCGTCGGTTCGCTTGGAATACGAATCCCTTGTTCAGCCAAGGCTTTTAAGCCAACTTCGACACTTTTACGTTGCTTTCCGACGTTGGTGTACAAGATAACCTGTAAGTTATACACTTCCAGCTTCAGCTCGTTCGTCCGGGCATCCAGGAGCAGCTGTTCATAGGAAGTTTCCGCTTCATCCGCTTGGCCGTTCAAATAGAGGACTTCGGACTTTTCCAGCCGAATCGAGAAGCTGAGATCCTCCATCTCCTTATTTTCTACCAGATTCAATAACGTCAAAGCCTTGTTGTAATATTGAAGCGCAGAACGATAGGCATTCGAAGATTTGGCTTTACGGCCAGCTCGCAAGTTAAACTCTAGCAGATTGACAAGCTCTTGACGCTCTTTCAACAACTCCGAACCTAAGTTCATATGGTTGATGATGTCGAATAAGCGCTGCTCAATTTGTGCTTCAGGCAAGAACTCCAGCAGCTTACGCGCAATATGCAAATGTGTCTCAGGCAGATCGACTTGTTCGATCGAACCATATACAGCTTCCTGAATCGAATCATGCACGAACATAAAGCGAATGTCTTGAGCGGCGGAATTGCCTTGCGAATCCGTATAAAATTTATAATCCGTACCAACAGGGATGATCAAACCCGTTTGGATAGAGATTTCCAATTCCTGTAAAATATCCTCAAATGACGTCATCGCAATGATACCAAGCGCCTCCAGATCAAAGGTTGCACCTAAGCAAGCTGCCTGACGCAATAAATATTGCGTTCTGGACGGCATACGCAGCAATTTTTCCGCCAAAAGGAACATGAGATTGTCTGTAATTCGCAACTTTTGAATTTCATTCATATCCCAAATCCACCGATTGGCTTCATAGCTGTAGGAAAGCAAATTTTGCTCGTATAAGGCCGTTAGAAATTGTTTGACGAAGAATGGATTGCCTCCTGTTTTTTGCAGGATCAGCTGTGCCAACTCGGCTACTTGATGGTTTTCCGTCTTTAATGACTCAGCTACTAGCTGCTTGACATCGCCGATTTCCAGCGCCTTCAGCACAATCCGTTCCGCAACAAGCCGTTCCGGCAGCTTATCGAGCAGTTGAACATGCGTGGAGGATAACCAATTGGTATCGTGTTCACTTCGGTAGGCCCCAATAAATAGGAAATGCCTCATCTGTGAATCGTTTAGAAGCAGATCGATAAACTGCAAGGAGGCCGCATCCGCCCACTGCAAGTCATCAAGAAACAAGACGATGGGCCTGTCTTTCGAGCAAAAGATGAGCAAAAACTGCTGTAATAAGAAATGCAACCGGTTTTGCGTTTCTTGCGGCGGAAGCTGCTTCGCATGAGGTTGTTCGCCGATCAGCAGATTCAGCTCTGGAATGAGATCGGTTAATACTTTACCGCTCGTTCCGAGCACTTTGAGCAACTGTCCTCGGTACTCTTCGATTTGTTGATCCTTCTCCGTCAGAAGCTGACGGACCAGCTGCCTAAGCGCTCTCGATAGCGCATGGTAGGAGACATGCTGTTTGCCGGGTTCAAAACGCCCGGCCAAAAACCAGCTATTGTCCTTCATCACCGTCTTCATCGTCTCTGCGATGAGGAACGATTTGCCGTAACCGGACTCCCCCGTTACCCAAACGGCTTCTACGGAGCCATGAATGGCGCGCGAATAGACATGCAGCAGCTTTTCGATTTCCTGGGAACGCCCGTATAACCCTTGCGGGATTTGAAACATGTCGGTCATATCGTAGAGACCAATTGTGAAGTCTTGGATTTCATCCGGCGCATTGACCATCATTAGACAGTGTTCAAGATCCTGAATGATCCCGTAAGCACTTTGATAGCGGTCTTCGGCGTTTTTTGCCAAAAGTTTCATGACAATCTCGGCAAGCGGCTTCGGAATATCCATCCTAATCTTGTCGGGAGAAATTGGCGTCACGGCAAAGTGGCAATGAATAAGCTCCACCGGATCTTCGGTTTGAAAAGGAAGCCGGCCCGTGAGCATTTCGTAAAAAGTTACCCCTAGCGAATAATAGTCCGAGCGATAATCGATAATCCGATTCATGCGGCCTGTTTGTTCCGGGGACATATAACTCAGTGTTCCTTCAAGCTGGTGCGGATCTAACATTTCCTGGCGCTCTCTAGTAAAGGAGGAGATGCTGAAATCCGCCAGTTTCATAATCTTTTTATCAGGATTCGTAATAATGTTGCTTGGCTTAATATCTTTGTGTATCACATATCGCTGATGAATATTGCCGAGGATTTTGACCAACTGAATTGCCGCCGTTAAGAAAGCCTGAAGTGACTGGCGAAACAAAGGAAAGTAAGAGGATAAGGTGTCGCCGTCAAAGTCCTCCAAAACAAGCGCGATGCTGTTCTGATATTTAGGCAGCCCCAGCGGTTTCACAATGCCGGTTATGTCAAGCATTTTGCCAATTTCGTATTCTCGCTTCAGTCGTGCTACATCCGCAGAAACCGGAAAATCCGACCGAAGGGTTTTGATAATGACTTTTTCCATAGTCGGCTTATGGATGGCACGGAACAGCACGGTCCGGTCGCCCTGATAAATCTGTCTGATTAATTCATATTCCGGCAAAATTAACATAAAATCCTCCTAGTAAAACTTGCTGCCAGGTACTTTCACAGACAAACGCCCCTTAACAATCAAGGAGCGCGCTGGAATGATATTTGATCTTCTATGTATTACCAACCTAAAATCTTGCCGTCCCAAGGAAGTCCCTTTTCAAAACGGTGCTTATCATGGATATGATACGGCTTTAATATGTCGAGGTGCCCCAGCTCAAAGGTGTACATTTCCCATATCTTACATGGTTTCTCCTTTGAACCGTCTCGTTCGAGAATCGCATTCACCGCACGGCGCGCCGCTTCATTGGCGCCTTCCATCGTTGCAAGGTTCGTATTCGTACGAACGTAGTCTGCCGCCAAGAACAAATTCGGAATAGCGGTATACGCTTCCGGACGATCATTCCAAGTTCCTACACGGTTAATCAGCAACGGCTCCATATTCGTGCAGGCATGTTCAGGATTATCAAATTGGATATCGGTATCGAGGAACCAGCAATGCAGTACTTCATCTTCCAATATGACGGCTCCGTCCACATTCAAGCTTTTCTTCATCTGAGCCCAGACTTCTTCTTTGATCTCTTCTGCCGTACAATGTGTAGCTGGCTTACCATATAAAATTCCTGGCGTATCCCAATCGGATATATCGACAGACAGAACGCCTTTAACCGTACCATCGCCATACTCGCTCAGATGAACATCAGGCCAGAATTGTTTCTGTGAAACGGACGTTAGCGACCAAGGCGCATCCAAGTAAATAACATGGCCGTGCGTAATTGTAACATCCTCTTTCAAATAATACTGGATCCCGTTCATCCACGCCACAGAATCAACCAACTTCTGAACGCCGGCAAGTGTTGGATCTGCTTCTAGCATTGCATTAGTAATGAATTTCCCCATCACCTCTACCGGGAAGGCAGCAATGTAATAATCCGCTTCAACGTCAAACGTTTCTCCGTTCTCCGTCACCTTCGCGCTGCGAATGACTCCATCAACACACTCGATGCTCTCTACCTTTGCAGCCAAATGATAGTCAACGCCTTTTTCTGTTAAAAAGGATAGCCAAGGATTCACCCATTTGTCATTCGTGGGACCGTTCAGAAGTCGGACAAAGCTCGTTCCTGGCGTTGTGATGTCCAGTGTCATTTGAGTGGCTACAGGACCTACCGTTTGTGTGTTGGCGATCTTGGACTGGCAAGCGACAAGGGTTTTGGTGAAACCTGCAAATATTTTCTGGAAAGCAGGGGATTGCTGCTCGGCTTCGATGAATGTCCACCAATCGATCAGGTTATATTCCTCGCGGATACGCTCCTCGCAGGAGGTCATAACTTGCCATAGCTTACGTCCATACTGCTCCATGTCGTCCATCGTCAAACCCAGATTATTATCGAAAAGATCACGGATAACAACCAGGAAGTTGTCAAGGCTGAACTCTATCTTCGCGAGCAATGGGAGCAAAGCTGCCGTGAAAGTCGCAATATCGAGTCTTGTTACTTCCATTAAATTATCATATACGGTTCCGTTTTCATAGGGAATATGTTGTAAAGTATCAATGACATGTCTGTAAAAACGTGGAAACAATCGGAAGCCATGCTCACCTGGAAGATCTCTTCTCCCGTCGACTCCGCTTCCTACATAAGGCATGCTTCTCGCTTTCCCGCCCGGTATAGTCTTAAACTCATAGACCGATACCTCATAACCTCTTGTGATTAGTTCATGTGCTGCGCTCATTCCAGCGACGCCGCCACCCAAAATTGCGACTTTTTTCACCATAATTCCCCCTCGATTTGGATCATATTGTAAAATTATCTGTAAACTATCATACCATCTAGGCAATTCGAATCATAGACTTTTAGTTCAATAGAAACATAAAAAAACTGAAAACCGATATCGTTTTTCAGCAAAATTGGGTCTTGTTATTATTTTTGCAAGTATTGTAACCTAGATAATCTATGAATTATAAAATTCTCGTTTAATTTGCTAAACCCTTGTTCCAAAACCAGGCAAAAAGGTGTACAGTAAAGTCTATGAAGGAATTAGCTTCACCTCTGGATCTTAACTCGACTTTACTCCTATTTTCACCCCACCTATTCCGAACGATCATCATAATTTTAAACTAAAAATTCGCTTTTCTATGGTTGTTGCAGCAAACAGACTACCAAAATTCCTATATCTCACCGAATCATATATAATATAGGCAATGCTCATATGATGCCATCAAGAGAGGATGGATATTCCATGCATAACAAGATGGGTACACGATACATACCGGGAACCCGGATCATCAGTTTACCTCAGGGCACTCTTCATGATGGAGAAGATGTATTTCTGACTCGTAAAGTTCTTCTTTATAACATAAAGCTTGTTCCCGGACAGATTGGCGCAGATTATATGCGAACTCTTCATCACAAGGCTGCTTTCATCCATGACGGTTTTCAGCATATTCTGGACACTTCCGTAGAAGAAGATTCTGTAACCATTATTTTACAAGCTAAGCCAGGTTCGTTATTTTCTCGTGTCATCCATAAACAACCGTGGACATTCCATCAAATCATCACGATGATCGCAGATCTGGGAGTCTCCTTGCTTGATGCCTTGGAGGAACGGATTACCGGATTCTCCGTAGCCGCCGAAAACCTGTGGCTAGATGATCATCATAAGCTTACTGTTATCAATTATTGGGATGAGGGGGATGCCCAAGCACAAGGCGCAATCGGGCTCTGCCGCTTGATGCTTCAGCTCTTTAGCGGCACGCAGCCGAGTACAACCCCGTTTGAAGTAATCCATACGCAGTTAGAGCGTACGCCTATCCCTTCGGCTACTCCCGAACAGAAAGCTGCACTTATTAAGCTAGTGAAGCTCATCTGTCAAGGCCAAGCTTCCCTATCCTCCTTCGTATTTGGTTTGCGCAGCTTACAACCTTCCAGCTTCAAAGAAGAAGCTTTCGCTGCACCCATGCATCGCCCATCCCGATCCCAGAAGGCGCAGGTGGTCGCCCACGCGGAAGAGGAAATGGATGAGGATGAGGACGAGGATGAAGAATCCGAGCAAAGTTACACAAAGAACCGGCTACGTAAAGTTGGTATCGGAGCATCTGCCGTGTTCGTTGTGGCTATTGCCGGTTGGATACTTTGGCCTTCTTCAGAGAAGAAGCAGCCTGTTGCTACTACGCCTGTGCAAACCGCTACGCCGACTCCACCGTCGAGTACCCCAACCCCCACACCTGTACCAACGAAACTTGTTGGGGATGCCAATAATCAGCCTGTGGAAGTAGAGATTCCCAATTTGGTTGGTAAATCACTTGCTGACGCACAGCAGCAAGCCCTAGATCTGCGACTACGCTTCAAATATTTCATCGAAGCAAGCACTTCTCCCGACGGTACGGTCTTTAAGCAAGACCCTCAGCCTGGGACCAAAGGATTTCAGGGCGATAGTGTAACGTTCTGGGTGAGTAAGCAAAGCCAATAAAAGGTAGGAAGAAACAAAACAGCCTCTCATCCAGAGAGGCTGTTTCTCATCCAACTATACCTTGATTTGCTCGATAGACTTCCGCATTTCGTCTGTAAGCCCGCTTAGTGCATCTGCCGAATCAGCGATTTCTCGCGCTATTTCGAGCTGCTCATGGGTCAGCTTATGGATGTTCGTCGTGCCATCCGATGACGATTTCGCAATATGCGCGATATCGACAACGGAAGCTGCGACTTCCTCAGAACCCGCAGACATTTCTTCTGTTACCGAAGATATCTCCTGAATCTGATGGGAAACGAAGCGGAATTGTTCCACAATGTGACGGAAAAACTCTTCTGCTTTTCTGGAAAGGTCAGCGCCCGTTTGAATTTCGCTCCGACCTGCTTCCATCGCCTCTCCCATACGCTCAGTCTCACGATGAATATTTTGCAATAAAGACGCGATCAGCTTCGCCGATTCTGCAGCGTGATCCGCTAGCTTACGCACTTCTCCGGCAACGACCGCGAAGCCCGCTCCATGTTCTCCGGCTCTTGCGGCTTCGATCGACGCATTCAAGGCCAACAATTTCGTTTGCTCCGAGATATCGGAAATGGATGATAAGGCAATACCGATCTCCTTCGAGTGGCTGCGAAGGGAGGCCGCGCGATCGAGCGCTTCTTGCGTAGCAGTCGTAATCGTCACGAATTGGCCATTCATGTTCTGAACGATTGATTGCCCCGATTGTGCGCTTTGCAGCGCGTTGTTTGATGCGTCGGCAACGGTCAAGGAAGCTTCGGATATGCGGTGAATAGCCGTCGCCATTTCTTCCATCGAGCGAGCGCTCTCGTTCGTGCTGAACTGTACGGTATTAGCGCCGTCAGCCACCACCTGGAGGGATGTATTCACATTCGTATTCATCTCGAGCAAACGGTGAGCCTGTACATTGAAATGCTGAGTGGTCACCACAAACTGCTCTGACGTATGCGAGACTTGGGAGACAATCGTTCGAAGCATATCATTGATGTCGTTAGACATCTTCATCATCGCGCGGTATACCGTTCCGATTTCATCGATAGAGCGAACCGGATTAGCAGCTAATTGCTTCCTTGCGCTTAGGAAGTCTCCTTTCGCTATGCTCTCCGCACCTGCCCCAATCCACTGCAAAGGACGAAGGGCTCGGGTTACTACGAGCATAACGAGTCCAAGTCCAAGTATAGTGAGAACAAGCATCAATCCATAAATGGGCAGATTACTTTTGATGACACTGGAGGAAATTTGCTCCGTTACACCTGCCTCCGTATCAATGCCAAGAACAGCAATCACTTTGCCCTCGGCATTTTTCACAGGGGTATAGGTTGAAATGTATTTCCCGTATTTCGGATTATCGATAATCGCCGAGCTTGCCGAAACGCCTTTCAACAGTGTTTCAACTTCCGTTGCCGCGATGTCCGTCTCCTCATTGATGGGAGAAGCGACATCCGACCCCTTAGGTTGTCCATCGATCATAATGAGAGGTTTTTGCTGGTCGTCGAAACGAACCAAATAGACGTATAGCGCACCGATTTGTGTGCGGTATGTATCCAGCTGCTGTCTGATTTGCCAATAGAGATCATTTTCCTTGGGGTCTTTCAAGAATTGTTCGATTTGGCCAATATCCATTCCTTTGGTATAGCTATCTGAAAGCCGAATACCGTAACTGGATATCGCTTCCATCCCCGCATGCTTGGCATTTCGGAATTCCATTGTGATATAGCCGGCGGACAGTGCCAAAATAACAATCATAACAGCGGCTACAATACGAACAACCAAGTGTTTTCTGAACCATCGAACACTATGTAACATATGATATTCCCCTTATCCTCAACATCTTTTTCGATTGTTTTCGACAACTGTTTTCGACAATGACATGGAAAATCCTTCTTCTATAAATACGAATTTAGTTCTTAGGTCCTCATAAAATAAAAATGATCAGACAGAATTGCTCTGTCCAACCATTTTGAAATTTATATTAAGATTGTAAATCCGTATATTCACTGTTATCAGACAAACGTCCTAAGAAGGTAACGACGATCATTTTATATCGCGAATGGCCTGCCCGAAGCTCATTTTCTTCCATCAGCTCAAATTCAGCCACCATCTCTACATCATCATCAATGATAAACATCGTCGGTTCGTTGCGGTTACTGGGCTTAATTCGCTCATCTTCAAGCTTCTTCCGTACAAATAGGTTAACCTCTTCGAGATTTGCTTTTTCATACGTAACGCGCTCGCCAAATCGGGAATGAGCATGACCGGTTACGACGAGGTCGGCGATTTGTTTACCGCCCAGCTCAGCAGCTAAAGGTTCGTAAGTACTCCATCGATTCATCTTCTTATCGCTCATTCCCAGTATTCCACCGGTGATTCGCTTCGATCATATCCATCATCTTTTTCATAGAAATTTGGATTTGTTCTTTTGAGGGCAGGGAAAGCGTGCTGTAGGTTTGTTTAACAACATCCGTTAACACCGTATCAAACATAAATTCAAACTGTTCGTTATTCATTATGAAATCCCTCCTTATTTACATGAATTTGGAAAATTTCCTACTTACATCATATATCGAAGCGCTCTAAATATCAGCGCAATAATTATTTTCGTAAATACACCTCTGACTCTCAAATAAACGCACATTTTTTTGCGCAAAAAAAAAGATGGCAGCTAGATTTTAAAAATCTAATTGCAATCTTTTTGAGAGATTTGGTAAAATTAAGTAACGGTGTGCATGAACTAGAACCAAAATTCTTCTTTCGGTTCGTTCTTTCTAGAATTGGTAAACGTTTTCATAATTGCCTGTTTTTCGCATCCCGAGACACCTGTCAGACCTTGAAGTGCGGACGATCTCTCGCTCAAACCCAACTTTTTCAAATAAGCAATGGTTGTTGATAAATCCGGTGACCATGTTGCACTGATCATACACATACCCCCTAATTCAACCAAATTAAGTAACAACTGCTATTATAGCAGTGATTGAGAGGAAGATATAGTGATTGAATCACAAATTGTATAAAATTCTTCTATCTTTTTGTTTAGTAGGCTTGCAGATTTGGTTTTTATTCATCACCTTTCAGTACACATTCTTCGGGATTCAATTACAACGAAATGAACGCATGGAATGGCATATCAAATCGTTTCAAGATGACAAAATCCGATCGGAGCTTGGGCTTCAAGTTGGCGACAAAATTATTGATGTGAACGGAAAAGACCCTAACGAAAACAACATTGTCCAAAAATGGGCTACGATCGAGCAAGCGGATACAATTACCATCGCCAGGAATGACCAGCAAATAACGATATCATTCGAAGATATCGTTCAACCTGATTTCGACTTTATCTCTTTGTTCGGAGAAATTATTTGTCTTTGTGTTTCCTTTATGATCTTGTGGAAAATTCCCCACTCCAAATCAGCTCGTCTGCTATCGCTTGTTTTTCTCATTGTAGGCATCATTTTCATGTGCATCCCCCCTTCCGCTCGCGGAGATAGTTTGGCGAAAGTGCTGATCAGCAATCTTGTGATGATCATGCCATTTGTCTTCGTTCATTTTCTAACTTTATTTTTCAAAGAGAAAAGCGGTGTCTCACTGCCAACCACCTATTTGAAATATGTCTATAGCTTCATGTTTCTCACTTTTATTGGAAGATGCATCTATTTCACGCCGCTGGACACATACAAGTTTTATATATTAGACTATCGCTGTGTCCTACTTTTATTTTTGTGCGGATTCTTACTTAATATCGGATTACTATTTTATGTGTTTTTCAAATATCGACGGGATAATTCTTCCATCCAAGCCATTATTAAGCTTGTCTGGTTCGCCCTCTTTATTTCGACAGCACCGTTAGCTTTTCTATCCTTCCTGCCAATTTTGTTCACAGGAGCGCCGCTCGTTAAATCGCTTTATACGGGATACTTTGTTGTGTTCTTTCCATTATCGTTTACTTATATCATCGTCACCAAGCAATTGTTTGATATTCATATCTTGCTACGCCGCATTCTGTATACGTCTCTTATTTCGATGGTACCAACCACATTAATCGTGCTCATGATCGCTCTGATTTTTAGTAATGCAGTCACTGTGAAAAACATGTCGTTAAGCTTCTTATTTATTTTAACAACCATCTCTTTCTTGCTTTACGTGCTTGAATATTTTGTTACAAAGCTGGATGCTATCATGTTTCCCAAAAAGTTTTACTTACAGCTTGCCCTTAAGAAAATTGCAAGAAACTTGCGGACAATTACGAGTTTCCGCGAATTAAAAGATATTATACTGGTAGATATCGTAAGTACCCTCAACGTCTACGGTGGAGCCATCGTTTTTCAGTACCCGCATTCCATGGAAACCATTGGCGAGGGCGTTCTGGATTTAAACGAAATCGAACAATATTTGCGTGAAAATCGGTTGGATGACTCGAAGTATTCTATTTTTGTTATTAATCAAAACGAAGAGTACTCCTGCTACTTAGTCACTGCCAGGAAAAAAACCAACACACTGCTAAGTCTGGAGGAACGTCAGTGGTTAAGTCTGATCATTTCTTATTTGGCGGTAAGCTTGGAAAATATATATCTGATTCGTAAATTAACCGTTAAATTGCATGATTTAGCTTCGCAAATTCCGAATGAGGAAGCCGGGCAGGACGTTGTTTGGCTTCGCAAATCACTTTTTGAACTACAGGAACAAGAACGATACAGACTTGCTACGGATCTGCATGACACGACGATGCAGGACATTTTATTAGTACGTAGAAGATTAATTTCTTTTATCAATAATAACGAGGATCAACAGCAAGTCGTTCAAGCGATCAAACACCTGGATCTGGTGAATGAAAGCTTACGTCAAAGCTGCTTTGAATTAAATCCGCATCTGCTTCAAAATATTGGGTTAATTCAAACCATTCAAGCAACATTGGATCTGGATATTGGCTTAAACGAATATGAAACGCAATTCCACGTGGATGGCGCGTTGATCATCGAAAGACTTGATATCGATATTAAGAAGCACATTTTCCGTATCTTCCAAGAACTTATGCACAATGCCAAGAAACACTCAAATGCCTCTAAAGTCATCATTAAATTGGCTGTCGCTGATAATGACTTATGTTTATTTTATCGGGATGATGGGGTCGGCATTGACCCGCAAGCCCTCGCGAAGGACAAAAGACTGCGAACGATTGCTAACACCAGCTTTGGACTAGAACAGATGAAAAGCCGTGTCTTACATTTGAGTGGACATCTAGAGCTTCTCTCGGATAAGGGAAGCGGCGTTGAACTCACCATTCGGATTCCCATACCTACTCAGGAAGGAAGTACTGCATGAACAAGCAATCAAAAATTTTAATCGCAGATGATCACCCTCTAATGGCTGAGGCAACTTCCAGTACGCTCAAACAAATTGACGGCGTGCAAATTGTCGGGATTGCGGGTAATGCCAAACAATGCTTAGAACTCATGGACTTGCATGTGCCGGATATTGTATTTCTAGACTTTAATTTGCCGGATCAGTACGGAGATGAAGTTGCCAAAATTATTAAAGGTAAATATCCCACGACACATCTCGTTATCTTCTCCGGAATCGAATTATCGCACCTCTACAACCATTTGATTGGGCTCGAGGTTAGCGCCGTAATCTCAAAGGAATCCAGTGGGACGCTCATCAAAAGCTTAGTTACTCTGTTAATGGAGAACTTTACGGTAGTACCTGTTCCTGTTTTCCACAAGATGAGAGTATCAAGCGGGAATTTGCACCAGACGGATTTATTGGACGATGATGAAGTGAATATGATGACGATGATTGTTCAAGGTTTAACCAATGAACAGATGGCGGATGAAGTACATATGAGCAAACGTACGGTCGATAATTATGTTCGCAAAATTTACGAGAAATTAGGCGTCAAATCCCGTGCGCAAGCGGTGGACAAATTCAATCAGTTCAAGCACATTTTTGATGTTAACCGCAGGTAAGGAAATGGAAGCTTAGCCGCGCGGCTGACAGCACAGAACGACTCAGCTGCAATAACAAAAGAGGTCAACCAGCTTGCGCTGATTGACCTCTTTTCTATGTCGAACATATTACTGGTTCAATTTGACTATGGCACGTATAGCAGCATCAATTTCCCGCTCAACAGCACCAGAAACCACATCTGTATGTGGATCGTATACTTCCCTCAGATCTGCATCCGCATAACCGTCCAATGCGACTATCGCGCCTGCACGCACTCCGCGGAGCGCTGCAATGACGTATAGTGCAGAGATTTCCATCTCAACAGCCAAGGCGCCAGCCTGCTTGTATTTCTGATGAGGGAATTCTTCCACACCTTGGAAGAAGGCATCCAACGTGACGGTAATTCCCTTTTTCACAAGACCATCTGTCTCGCTTGCAGCTTCAAACAGTGCCCGCACAACGTCTGAATCGGCTACTGCCGGGAAGCCTAGTGGTACTAACTGACGGGTCAAGCCATCTTCCCGAACCGCTGCCGTGCTCACTACCAAGCTCCCCGGAGGGACTTCTGCCGAGTAAGAGCCTGCGGTTCCAACGCGAATCAACGTTTTTACGCCGCCTTTAATCAACTCTTCAAAACAAACAGCAGCTCCAGGCGATCCAACGCCATGACTGACAACGGTAATCGCTACGCCAGACGCTTCACCAACGAAAGTTCGATATTCTCTGCTAAAAGCCAGCTCACGAACATTGTCCAGCTTGCGCGCGATGGATTCTGCTCGGAATGGATCCCCGCAAACAATCGCGTAAGGACTTAAATCCTCTGTATTCACCTGTAAAATGGATAATTTCAATTTAATCGAACTCCTTTCTAACCCACTCGTCTTCCGGAATCGGAATCGCTTCCCCTGAGAAACGTTGCTCTTGAAACGGGTCTGCGACATTATGGAAACCATTGCGCTCCCAGAATCCTTCACGGTCTTCTTTCATAAATTCGATACCTTGAATCCATTTGGCGCTTTTCCAGAAATATAAATGCGGTACGAGTAGACGAAGCGGCCAGCCATGCTTAGGTGTTAGCGGTTTGCCGTCATAGCTCATGGCCAACAAAATCTGATCTCCCATAAGGTCCTCGAGCGGAACATTCGTTTCATACTCATTATCAGCATGCAGCATAACATACTTGCCTTCCGGCTTAACGTTGATAAGCTTAAGGAAATCTCGAAAGAGCACGCCTTCCCACACCGTATCCAGCTTAGACCAACGCGTCACGCAATGAATGTCGCAGACGATTTGTGTCCGAGGTAACGCAAGCAATTCTTCATAACTAAAAGACTTCTCCTCCGCAACTTCACCGAACACACGCAGCGACCATGTGGACATATCGTATTTCGGCACTTCACCCTCGTGAAGAATCGGAAATCTCTCTGTGACCGCTTGTCCAGGTGGAACTCTGTCTGCAATCTCCTGCGGAACCTCAACAGCGGGAATATTCATTCGCTTAATGCGCTCTGCTTTGCTATCTTTGTGCATCTGTCATCCTCCGTTACTCCCTTATCGGGAACTGCCGTTCGCCTTCTGTGCATCAGCCAAATAATTGCTTCTCCGGAAGAAAAGCATCGCCAGCAATGTCACGACATAAGGCAGCATTTGTGTAAAATGAGTTGGCAGGGAAAAGCCCTGCAACCGGATACTAAACGCATCCATCAATCCAAAAAGCAAGCTGGACGCCATGACACCGATTGGATTTGCTTGGCCTAACATCGTTGCCACCAGAGCAATAAATCCTCTTCCGGCCGTCATGCCTTCCGTAAACATCGTCACTTGCCCCAGCGAAAGCTGAGCGCCAGCGAGTCCACAAAGCACTCCGCAGATAAGAACCGCCAAGTACTGCATCCGATTTACCTTAATTCCGATGCTTTTGCTGGCAATCGGATTCTCGCCAACAGCAACCAGTCGGAATCCAAGGACAGACTTGAACAGAAAATACTGAAGGACAAATACAAGGATAAAGGCCAAGTATACGAGCGGTGAATGCCCAGAAATAATGTCGCCGACGACGGGAATATCTTTAATGAACGGAATATCCCATTTCGGCAATCCGATCATATTTTTATCATAGAAAGCGCCTTTGACATGAAAAATCGCTCGCAAGCTAAACGCAGTCAAACCCAGCGCCAGGAAGTTAAACGAGATACCAACAACGATGACATTCGCTTGCAAATGAATACTTATATAAGCAAATATCAATGAGAAGAGCATCGTAACCGCAACAGCAATAAGAACAGCAGCCAATACATTTCCTGTGTAAAAATTACCCACAATTGCTGAGAATGCACCGACTAACACGAATCCTTCCAAGCCTACGTTAAACAAGCCGACTCTGGAACAAATCGCTCCGCCGAGTGCCGCAAGCAGAATCGGAGCCACCATCCGAATCATTGAACTGAATAATGACACATCAAGAAGATGCTGCATCGCCCTTGCCTCCTTTCCGTCGTTTCCAAAGGGTGTAGCTGAACTTCGCTGTAACGAACAAGATGAGCAAAGACTGAATAACACTTGAAATCTCTAATGGAATGCTCGTATTCCGCTCAACCCCCATACCTCCGGTTTGCAAAGCTGCAAGAAGAACGGCCGCAATTGCCGTACCTAAAGGATGAGCGCCTGACAGCAGTGTCGCCATAATGCCGGACCAGGCATAACCAGGATTCGTGATCATGCCATCTGTGTATCGATACTGCATGCCGAGAACTTCAATTGCGCCGGCTAACCCGGCAAATCCGCCACTGGCAAACATACTGGCGAGCATCACTTTCCCTCTTTTCACGCCTCCGTATCCGGCAAACAGCGGATTATATCCCAACATACGAATTTCATAACCGGCAACCGTATATTTAATAAACAGATACAGGAGAACCGCGAGTGCAAGCGCAATAATAAACCCACCGTGAATGCTCATCCCTTGAAATAGTTTGGGCAGCCAGACCCCTTTATCAATCATCATCGTTTGAGCGAGAGCGGCTGATCCTGTTTTGTCCTTAAAAGGATAGGCGACCATATAGCCTGCAAATAATGCAGCTATATAATTCATCAGCAGCGTTGTAATGATCAAGTTCATTCTGAACTTGGCGTCCAGCCAACCTGCAAAAGCCGACCATATGCCACCGGCAATGATTCCGCCAAGTATAGCTGCCAACAATTTAAATAATGCTGGCCCAGGCAAATAAATAGCGATCATTGCACTGGATAATGCGCCCAAAATCATTTGACCTTCCGATCCCATGTTGAAAAAACCTGAACGGAAAGCGATCGAAACGCCTAAACCTACGAGAATCAGCGGTGTGGCCCGGGTCAGCGTATTCGTTATGAAAAAGAAATTGCCGAAAGCACCCTTCCACATCTGTGCATAAGTGTCAATAACGGATCCGCCAATCAATGAGATGGCAATCGCACCGCCGATTAAGCCGATGATGACGGCAAGCAGCGGTTGGACCCAAGCGCTTATAGGGAAACGACTTTTAAGCATGAGAAACTCCTCCCGCCATCCACAAGCTAATCTGCTCCTCTGTTGCGTTCTCGGCAGAAATCTCACCGGCGATTCGTCCTTCATACATGACGAGAATACGATCCGAAAGCTTAAGAATTTCTGTTAGCTCCGAGGAAACTAATAATATCGCGCCTTGCTCGTCACGTTTGCGAAGCAATTCTTCGTGAATGAGCTCCATCGCGCCAATATCGACGCCACGAGTCGGTTCTGCAGCAATAAGAAACGGTTGCTTCTGCGCAATTTCTCTGGCTACAATCAGCTTCTGCAGATTACCACCGGACAGATACTTCACCTTCGCATCCTGCGAGCCTGCTTTAATCTGAAATTGCTGAATGAAGCCGTCCACCATTTTCCGCAGTTCTTTTCCCTGTAAAAACCCTTTACGGCTGCGGGTTCTGTGATGACCCATCGTCCCATTTTCTAAGACAGTGCCCTCTTTCGCCGCACCCCATTGATAACGATCCTCCGGAACATGTGAAAGACCAATGTCTCTGATTTCCCGCACAGAACGTCCTTTCAGATTGTCGCCAAGCAATCTAATCTCCCCATGGTCAATAAATTGGAGACCGGAGATAGCTTGAATGAGCTCGGATTGACCGTTCCCTGAAATACCTGCGATACCAACGATTTCTCCAGCTTTGACATGAAAGCTGACTTTATCCAGAACGGGCTTGCCTTTGTCCCCCATGATTGAGACGTCTTGGACCTGTAGAACGGTTTCACCAAGTTTCACATCACTTTTGGACGTAGGAAGCAGATCTCTGCCCACCATTAGCTTGGACAATTCCTCGACATTGGTTGCCCCGGCATCCAGCTCTCCCGTTACTTTCCCGTCACGTAGAACCGTAACCCGGTCAGCAATTTCCATCACTTCATGCAGCTTGTGCGTGATGATAATAAAGCTCTTCCCTTGGTTGGCCAAGTTTCTCATAATAACGAGGAGTTCCTTCGCTTCAAGCGGCGTCAATACCCCCGTAGGCTCATCCAAAATAATAATGTCCGCACCTTGATACAGCACCTTCAAAATCTCCACACGCTGCTGCATGCCAAGTGGAATATCCGCCACTTTCTTGTTCGGGTCAATCGGCAGGCGATACTGCTCACACAATGCCTCAACTTGCTTGACAGCCTTTTTACGGTCAAATTTGAGTCCTGACTTAGGTTCATTCCCGATAACAATATTTTCAGCCACGGTAAAAGAGGGAAAAAGCATGAAATGTTGATGCACCATGCCGATTCGATGACGGATCGCATCCGTAGGGTTCGTGAAGGCCACTTCTTTGCCATTCAAAAGAATGCTGCCTGCCGTTGGCTGCTCCATGCCGTACAAAATACGCATTAGCGTTGTTTTTCCAGCTCCATTTTCCCCGACTAATGCATGAATCTCACCTTGACGCAGCGAAAAATCAACATTTGAATTCGCTGTTAAATTGCCATATGTTTTCGTAATTTGACGCATTTGAAGCAGCATAACGATTTTTCGCTCCTCTGTCTAGACATGAGGAAACTGTTTACGTCTCCGTAAACAGTTCCCAAGGTCGATATGAAATGATCGTGCTCATTATTTGACTGGATTCTCAACTTTCACTTTGCCGGAAACGATATCGTCGCGGATCGCTTTAACTTTCGTAACGACATCTTGTCCAATGAAAGGACTAAGTGTAGATTTGCTATCTTTGGTCACAAAAGTAAGACCAACGCCGTCTTCTTTCAAACCGTAATCAACTGAACCGAATTTAAACGAGCCGTTTACGAAATCCTTCACCGTTTGGTAAGCTACGGCATCTGTTCCTTTTAGTTGAGAAAGGACGATATGTTGTGGATCCGTGACTGTACGGTCAATATCTTGTCCGGATGTGAAGAAGCCTTTTTCTTTCGCAGCTTCGAATACGCCCAGATCACCAACAGCGGAAGCAGCAGCGATGAAATCTGCGCCTTGTGAGAATTGCGTTAATGCTAATTCTTTAGCTTTGGCTGGATCCGTGAAGCTGCCTACGTAGTTAACGATGAACCTAGCATTAGGATTTGTTGCTTTCAAGCCTTCTTGGAAGCCAACGGTATACTTCTTGATCAGCGGGATATCAAGTGCCGCAACCATACCTACGACATTTTTCTTCGTTGCAAGACCAGCTGCCGCCCCCAGCAAGTAGGAAGCTTCATGCTCACGGAATACTACACTGCGAACGTTCGGAAGATCGACAACTGTATCAATAATGGCAAAAGATTTCTTCGGATTCTCAGCGGCTACTTTCTTAAGAGCATCTTCGGACTCGAAAGAGCTGGTAATGATGAGATCATAGTTATCTGCAACGGCAGCGCGTAAATTTTGTTCAATCGCGCTGGCATCCGTCGATTCTACCGTTTTAACCGTAATGCCGAACTCTTGTCCAGCTTTCTTAACACCTTCATCCTCTTGTGCGAAAAATGGGTTCAAACCAATTTTCTCTGGTGTAATCAGGATAACTTTCTTATCTGATTTAGCCGTAGCAGCTTTCGTTGCTTCAGCACCCGGTGCTGCAGTGTCTGTTTTTGCCGTTGCGCAGCCTGTCAGCAACACGGTAACAGCAAACATAGAAATTAATGCTTTTTTCATGTGTATCTCTCCCCTTGGTGAATATATGTTATGTAAAATACTCTTTTGTATATCCTACTAAATAACTCGGATTTAGTCAAAGCATTTTTTCGTTCGACAAGTGTTAACGAATTATGTTCGAAATATACGAAACTCGTCGATTATTATACTATATTGTCGAATGACATGCTATAAAAAAAAGCCAGCCTCCTGAGACGGAGACTAGCTCTCTGTTCAATCCTCGGTATTAGGCTTCGTGATGCTGATGATCAGCCACTATATTCGCGGCTTCCATTAATTCACGCATCACATCGGATTGCAGCTGCGGATTAATATATATGCCTTTAACAAACAATGCACCCTTTTCACTTGACGTATATCTAGGCGGAATTTTGTTTAAAGCCAACGCTAGCATATCATCTTTACACTTATTACAGTCGCATTTCAATTCGTAATTTTTCTGAAATTCATCAAACATATTGACGACGATCGTTTCCATGGCATTAAAGACTGGCATCGGAGTTAGCTCCTTCACTATTTCAACTATATGTCTATTATAACGTATAAAACTATATTCAAAAAGTGCTCATAGACTACTTAACCCCTCATTATTGACTCATGGTAGGTAACTACGCCTAGTTCCAAGCACCCTGATCACATATTCCTCATCCCAATTTCAAAGAAATGACCACAACATTCACTAGAATATGATACGCTGTTTGTTGCATATGCTTGCTGTGAGCGGATTCCGTCTGAAAATACGTTTCTGCTTCGAATGCTATACAGTTATAAATAAATTAGACTTAGGGGTTAACTTATGCTACAAAAAACACACAGTATTGCCGGATTCATCTCGGCAGAACTCGTACTCGCTTATCAAGATGTAAGCTTTTTTTCGTGGGACACGGCCGGAGCTCTTCTGCTGGGCTGCTTGGCAGGAACGTTGGCCGATGTCGACAAGCCAGGCTCGACGATGGCCAAGGTTCTATTCCCATTATCTGCCTTGCTTCGCATTCTGAAGGTCCGCCATCGGACGCTAACCCATTCGATTGTCTTTATCCTCCTGCTGATGATGATTTCATTGCCGATGTCGCCTTTGTACTTTTGGGTTTTCATCGTCGCTTATGCATCGCATCCGCTTATTGATTTGCTCAATGAGCGAGGCATACAACTATTCTGGCCGCTCCCAATGAAAATTCGCATATTGCCGAAATTCATCGCAATTGATACGGGATCTTCGAGCGAAACCGTATTCCGTTGGCTGCTTTTGGCCGTCACCTTATTGATCCCTTTTATGCTTTATGTCTATCCCATGCTGCAAAAATAAACAAAAGCCCCTTCTTCTCTGTCTTAAACAGAAAAAGAAGGGGCTTTCCATTTACTGCATTGGAATCGATATTTTAAAGCAAATCCAGCCATCCTCCACGCACACTTCGATTGTCCCTTTGTAGTGCTCAATCCGCTCCTTCACGACCGACAAGCCTAATCCTTGATGCTCACCGTCACCTTTGGTGCTGTAGCCGATCGTAAACATTTGATTGTAGTCCTCTACTTGGAAATCCGGAAGCACAGGGTTGGAAACGGAGATCGTCACTTGATTGGACTCCGACCATCCGTTCACAATAACCTCCCGTTCGCCTGGCGGGAATTTATTCACCTCGTCAAAAGCATTATCAATCAGATTTCCGATAATTTTCACGAGATCAACGGATTTTACCCCTAAAGCTAAGCCATCAAGGCCTGTAAATTCATAATGAAAATCAATTTTCGTCCGCATAGCAAGCGCAAACTTCGCTTGAATCAAAGCAGCAATCGCCGGATGGCCAATACGAATGATATCGTTCACTTCATTGATTTCTTCCAGCAACTCTTTCATGTACTTCATCTGGTCTTCTTTTTTGCCATTTGCAAGGAGCGCATACATGGTCTGCACATGATTTAAGAAGTCATGCCGCTGGCTGCGAATCGTTGCAAACATCAAATCCACATTTTGAATGTACATTTCTTGTGTGGATTGAACCGCGGTTTCACGGCTTTTGGTAATAAATCGGAAGACAAAGTATATAAAGATGCAGCTGCAAACCGTAAACAGAACAACCACAAGCATAAGCTGAACGAGCTGTTTGTTTAAAGTCTCTTGAATCGATTGATAATCCGACGTAATGGAAATGACGTAGGGAACTTCTCGCTGCACTTCGGTCAGTTTGTTCTTAACCGGGACGTACATGAACGTTTTGAGAATCGGTTTCCCATTCCAGCTCTCTACGATGCTAACCGGTTTATTATTTTCGATGGACTCTTTGTAATACTTCAAATCTTTGTCATTCGTAATGTTGTACGAACCGAACAGCAGCGGCCGATCATACACCGAAATGAAAGATGTGCCGTCACTGCCTTTGTACTCAATTGGCTTAGTGCCGAACGTAACCCCATGCAGACCCGAAATTTCCAAAATATCCTGATTTGCCGCAAGCGTTTTCTTTACAACAGTATCAGCACCGACGATTTCTTTAAACCGTTGAATTTTATCGGCATTCACAAACACACAAATAATATAATTGGTCGAACCGTCGTAATAATAACCAAATTTACTGACATTGCTGGAGCCCGAAGCTGGAACCTCGTAAATACCGGACCAGAAATTCGGCAGTTTCTGACCTTCAGGAATCGTAACCTGGTGGTTCGTCATCAATTGATCGAAAGCCGTAAACCAATAGCCAAAAGGGATTGTGCTTTTAATTTGAAGTTCTTTGGGTTCCGATGACTTGGCGACCATGATATCGTTTCCAACACCACTCCGCTTCATCAGCGAGAAACCGTCGACCCCCGCTTGTTTGGCCAGCTGAACCAATTGTTCATTGGATACTTTATCGGCATCCGGATCGAGCTTGTTCGCGGCGAAAAGTGCGACAGCGCGTAGCTTTTCTCCAACTAAATCTTCCACGAAGAAGGATCCTTCCTCTGACAGTTCAATGGACGTTCGGATTTGGTTGGCCGTCGACTCCATCCTCATCGATAAGGCTTCCGTTAACAGTGATTTCGTATACCAGTAATAAGAGGTATTATTCGTCACCAGCAACAGAATAACGATAATTAAGGTGATGTAGATGACTTTGGAGTTTATTCTCATGAAGATGTTCACACTTTCTATATGTTGTAAAATGAATATTACAAATTCGACACTATGTAAAACTTTTTCGACACATCTCGAAATTAGTTGTCCCTTTCAGTAGTATAGTAGGATAGGAAAGCCTTGTCTATCAATTAATATTGCGGTTTTTAAACCATTGGTAAGATAGGGAAAAATACCAAGATACAGGATGGGAACTAGGGGTGGATTTCTCGTTGGTTTCTTCCTTACGGAAACGGAACTACAGGGCGCTTTTTCTTTGTAAAAGCACCTTCTCACTTGCGTTGGGAACTAGGGGACGCTATTTCTTCGCTTTTGGCTATAAACCAGCAAAATGCAAAGAAATAGTGCCCTGTTGTTCCTCTCGTACCGCCAAAATACCGCTTTTCTCTGAAATAGCGGACTGTAGTTCCTTTCGAGACGCCAAAAAGAGAATGCAACCCGCAGGAACTAGGTTGCATGTTTAGGTTACTTAGCCGCTATCTCAGCACTTTTCTTCCAAATGATTCTTTCGCCTATGCGCAAGACAACATCGACTTGATGTCTCCCCACAGCTAACGGATGTGATGTTTTCAAGCTAAACAGGGTACCGGCTGAATTTTGATCCGACTGATTCACAATTCCTTTGTTCACGGAATTATGCTCGATTCCTCCGCGGTCTTCTCCCTCTTCGATGCTCAGTTGAAGCGGCATTTGCCCAGCATTGTAATCTTCTCTACTGGTCCAGTCATTCACGAATGCTTGCAATTCCAGCCGTCCGCTCTTCACACTTGTCGGAATGTCTTCGGCAATTACGGTATAATTTTTCTCAAACAAACTGTACTCATTTCCGGCAACTACTTGCGTTAACCCAAAGAGCGCCAGCACATCTTTTAAATTTAAATACCAGCCTCGGCAGGCTTATCCAGAGGCACGTTCCCACCTGCCTCTTCTTGCCAATGCACAGCAGCACTGGCTTGATTTGCTTGCAAATCGAAGGAGTAATCGCCCTTGGTAAGCGTAATCTCATTCTTACCTGAAGCGGTGCTTACTTCATAGAGATACAGATCGGCCAGCTGGTTCACGTTTAAATAAGATTGGCCTTTGTCCGTGTAGCCTATCCTTACACCCGTGTTAAGCTGTAAATCTCCTGTGCCAGTCGGTACAATATTCACACCATTCGTCTCCGTCTTGGCAACACGTGCTATCGTTTGAGAATCCTCATCCCACAGTGTATCCTGCGTACCGTTCCAGAATGGAATCCACCCCGTTCGGTTATCAACGTGTACTTTCAGCCACATAGATCCGCCATTCGGCGGATTCCAAGCTTCTATCACTTCCACTGTCTGATTGCGCAGCAGCAATGTCGTGTCGTTAAACGGCACTTCCGGATATTGCGACAGCTCTCTTGCATTCTTAACCAACATCTTCCAGTGAACAGGTACGGCAGACTCCGGTTCTCCGACCAGCTTGTTAATCCATCCTGTTCCCTTCGAGGAACGTACATGATACCAGGTGCTGTTATGCCAAATTTCGTATGGACCCCTCCCCGCCCATAAGGGTTCTATGATTTTCTCAAATACAATGACATTCTCGTCTTTAAGCACCGCATCTATTTTCGCCAACCCCGCGAAGACAGTAGGAAATAACGGCGTCTCACGTGCAATTTTCAGTGTTTCATCTGTCGGAAGAATGGTCACTCCTTTGTCTCGCGTCCAGACCGTCCCTTGATCGGTTTGAACTTCGAAAGCACGATCATATATCGTTGTAAATTCATGGACAATCGTGAAATCCCCTGCTGTCGTCGTAGACCAGTCCATCTGCTGCTGACCGACGCCCATTGCCGCGCCTAGATCGCTTTTTGCGGGAAGATTATCATAATGTGCTTTACGCTGAACGTCGTGAACCGTACCAATTTCCTTAACTGGAATAAACGCCCATAGATCTCCTAACCAACTTGTATGCACTTTTATCCAGGCTTTGCTGTTAGGATCGTTGGTATAGAACCACATCTTTTCAGCATCTGTTACCTCCACCTCTTGGGGGGTTAAAGCAGCGACAGGGGTATTTTTCGTGCTTGCACTGCGATAAAGCGGTGTTTCGTCTAGAAGCGTGATCCGCTTTGGCGGCGCAATCTCGATTTCCCAAGGTTTCGGCCTGATCCACCGCGGTCCGAACATGGTTTCGATTTTCCAAGTCGCCTCGCCGATCGACCAGCCGCTTTCGGTTTCCAGTACATGCACGGTCTGCGGAGCAAATGTTCCTTCAGGATCCGTGTTGTACGTATCTGCCGCAGCGTAATAAGGTGTTTCAGCCAGCAGCTCTATCTCGTCCGGGAATCGAAGCCCCTCTGGAGCAAAAGAACCTCCATAAATTGTATCCGCAGCTGCTTGGGACACATAACCAGCCAAACCCATTGCTGCTGCAACAACCGTGAATGTGAACAGTTTTATTTTCATCATCGTAAACTCACCGCTTCCGCATCCATTATAAGGAAAATACTTCCATCATTTAGACGTTCTCCTGATCAATAAGTTGCTTTTTTACGATTACTTTACTTGACCTCGCTACTTTAGTACTATAACAAGTATCGAATACATGAGGAGCTGTAAAAATGTCCAATGATGAAATCATTCTAACTCCCGAAGGATTACGCAGTTTAGAACTTGAGCTTGAGGAACTGAAAACCGTTAAACGCAAAGAATTGGCAAGCCGGATTAAGACGGCCATTAGCTACGGTGACCTGAAAGAGAACAGTGAATACCATTCGGCCAAAGAAGAACAGGGTTTCATGGAAACGAGAGTTTTGACCATCGAAAGAATGTTAAAAAAGGCGCGCGTTGTAACGAATCTGGATACATCTAAAGTTCAAGTAGGATCCACTGTTGTCCTTAATGATGTAGAATTCGCCGAAAAAATCGAATACAAAATCGTCGGCACCTCTGAAGCAAATGTCAATGAAAATAAAATCTCCTACGAAAGCCCGCTTGGTGTCTCGCTCATGGGCAAAAAAGTTGGCGATACAATCAGCGTCAATGCGCCAATGGGTGTTATCTCCTACGAACTGCTTGAGATTCGCGTATAATCAAGTTAAAACGAAAGGGCTGTCTCCCTGTAGATACATCTACTGGACGACAGCCCTTTTTGTGTTTTCCTATTCAGCTCTTATACCCCAACGACCTCAAAGAGCTGCAGCGCTTTCCGCATTTTCTCCAGGTACATCGGATTATCATCCGAGCACATCCATTTCAAATCGGAATGTCCTTTGCCAAGTAGTTGGTCTCGATCACTTAGCAGTTGAGTCAGCCGGTTCACGGTCCCTGCGCTTCCATCAACAATTTGGATATGATCGGGCAGAACCTTTTTCAATACGCTTCGAAAAAAAGGAAAATGCGTACATCCAAGGACTACCGTACCATACAGACTTAGATCGAACGAAGCGAACTGGGTATGAAAATAATCAATAATTTGCTGGCTATCCACGTTTAGTTGCTCACAGAATTGAACTAATTCCGGCATTGGCAGCGAATCCACCATGTGCATGTCATCGATACGGGAAACAAGCTCCCGGTATTTGGATTCTTTGAGCGTTAACGGTGTCGCAAGCACAAGCACTCTTTTTCCCGAAGAACGGTTCATGGCAAGCGCCGGCTTTACCGCAGGTTCCATGCCGATAATCGGCATGTCATAGATGTTGCGAAGTTCCGCGATCGCAATGCTCGTAGCCGTGTTACAAGCAATAACGAGTGCACAAACCTCTTCCTTGCTGATGGTTTCCACCGCTTGTTTCACAAAAGAAAGGACTTCATCCTTCGGTTTCGTACCGTATGGCACATGCAGCGTATCTGCAAAGTAAAGAAAGTCTTCATGAGGCAATTGCTTCATGGCTTCGTGTAAGACGGAAATCCCGCCTATTCCTGAATCAAAAAAAGCTATTCTCATTTGTTTTCACCCTGATCTTGTTCTTTCAATGTTAGAGCAATCCTGCTGTTATAAGTCCATTGCGAATGCCATCTTCATCCACATGCGTTGTCACATGATCCGCATAAGGAAGCAATTCCTTGTGGGAGTTCCCCATCGCGATGCCCATCCCAACAAAGGAAAGCATTTCCATGTCATTCAAGCCATCGCCAAATGCAACCGCTTCTTCCGGTTTGATGCCTACAAGCTCAAGCAGTGCTGCAATCCCCTGGGCTTTGGAACCTCCAGCAGGCAAAACATCGATCGCATGCTGGTGCCAGCGAATCAGCTTAAATTCCGTTTGAAGCTCTTCATACAAATGTTCATCCGTATCTTCGCAGTGCAGGAAAATCTGATAAATATCGTTCGTTTTCCAGAAATCCGGGTCATAACCTGGCAAATCTACCTTCAACGACGAAACGGATCCTGTTACGAATGGATGATCTTCTGTGTCCGTAAAAAACTGATGCTCCCCTTCGAATACGAGAGAATGTTTGTACTTCGCGGCAAGTTTTACCAAAGCTTCAATGCTGCTTTTGGCAATGATGCGTCTGTACAGAGGTTCCCCCCGATACACGGCATATCCCCCGTTCAAACAAACATAGGAATCGATCCCGAGCTGCTCAGCCAAGGGTTTAATGAAGTAAGGAGCTCGTCCGGTAGCAATCACCGGTTCAATGCCTTGCTGCTTTAATTGATGAATAGCGGTTACTGTGGAAGCAGGAACCTGTTTTTCCTCATTGACAAGGGTACCGTCGATATCAAAAAACACAATTTTATACACAGTTGGGTCTCCTTTGCACTTGGCGGCAGCTGTCGCTGCCAGCCTTCTCTCTTTCTCTCATTAAACACCAAAAAGAGATAAAAAACAAAGAAAAAGAGAATCCCCCAGGCTTCTCTTCCCAATTCCTATACAATTTCATCAATCACACCAAAGGATAAAGCTTCCTCAGGACTCATATACCAATTTCGCTGATGCTCCTGAACACGAAGGATTTCATCTTGGGTTAACTTTGTTTTAGATAAGAGGTATTCATCATAAATGTTTTGCAGCCTCTGCGTCTCATCCACCCTGTTTTTCAAATACTCCAGATGACCGTCAATATGCGTAGAAACGGCATGATACATAAAGGTGCTGAGCCTGCCGGCATACCTTTTGTGGCCACTCACAGCGATCAGCAAGCTCATGCTGGCAGCTAGTCCATACACGTAGGTGTGTACAGGCGTCTTGCTGTTTTCGATCACATTAATGAGGCCTAGACCGTCGTAGACGCTCCCCCCATTGCTATTAATAATGACGTCGATGGGAACGCGTTTAAAATCTTTCTCCTTTTTATCTTTGTCATCATCAAATTGGTTTATTTTCATAATTTGCTCGACAATGATTTTCACAGAGCTTTTATTAATGCCATCGAATAGATATAAGGTTCTTTCATTCATCGAAATGCCTCCTGTCCTATGGCCTATGATACAGATAGTCTATTCCCGACAGAACGACTTTGTAACACTTTTGATTGTTTTTGCTTATTTTTGGGCGAAAATGAGAAGAACCTGGCACGGGGCCAGATTCTTTTTGTTTTTCATAAGTAAGCTACCCCTCTTTGTGCTCATCGAATTGAACCGTAAAAATCGAACCCCTGCCTAATTCAGACTCCACCAGCACCTTGCCGTGATGAGCTTCTACAATCTCTTTAACAATAGACAGCCCGAGTCCGGTTCCCCCGATTTTCCTGCGATCTGAATTATCTACCCGGTAAAATCTCCCAAATAGTTTATCCAATGCCTCAGCCGGAATGCCGAGTCCATAGTCTTGAATTTTGATGTGCACACGGCCATTCTCACGTTCCACATACACATCAATCTTCGATTGATCAGGAGAGTACTTGATGCTATTGGAGATCAAATTATGAAAAACCTGTTTGAGACGTTCTTCGTCCCCATGAATAAAAAGGGATTCATCAAGGACATGCAGTTCAATCTCATGATTGTCTTTGCCCTGCCATTGATCCACGATTTCACCTACCAAATGAGCTGTGTTGAGCGTTTGAAAATGAAAGACCTGCCGTCCTGAATCCAATCGCTGCAAGTCCAAAAAATCGTTGATTAGATTGGACAGTCGCATAGATTCCTTATGAATCGTCTCTACGTACTTGACTCGCTTGTCCTCCGTGACGTTCCGGGTCGCCAAAATCTCAATAAATCCCATAATGGAAGACAGCGGAGTTCGGATTTCATGGGAAATGATGGAGACAAATTCATTTTTCATCTCATCGATCCGTTCCTCTTCGGTCCGGTCCCTGAATCCGAACAAATGACCCCTGAGCGTGTCAGCCCCCTCGTCCACTATGGGATTGACGTAACACTCATAATGCTTCATTTCACCGGAATGCGAGACTCTTGAGATCCTTTTCAGAAAAGGCGGTATAGTTTGGTTGAAATAAGCCTCGACGATGGATTTAAAAGCAGTGTCTGACGCTCGCATACCTTCGCAATATGTGAACAAACAGTCCCCTTTGTGAATCGGATTTTCAAAAAAAAGCTCCACACGGCGGTTAGCAAAAATAACTCTGCCTACCGTATCACACATGATAATAGCTTCATGACTGGACTCCAGCATCTGCTCGATAATCGTGTTCTGTTCGGAGATCGTCCTTTCCGCTTGCTGGCTTTCCCCAAGGAGCACCTTATAACTATACTCGCTGTCTTTGACTTTTCTAAAAAGATCCGCCATGTTCAGATACATTTTCGTAAATTCATAAATCATGCCGGCCAGCACAACATTCGAGCATACAAAGGAGTTCCACTTCGCCACATACCAACCCAGACTGAACCGTCCGCCTCCGCAAAGAACAATGACCACATCCAGCATCATCGCAAGGATTGCTACGCACAGCCAAGTTGAGGTTACCGTACTAGCTTTAGTCCGAACGTAAAAGATGAGCAGCGTGATGAACGTAAGCACAACGATCGGTATCCCAACAAACTTAACAAATGCGGGAGATAGCTGTCCTTGTGACAAAACGGTTGGCAGCCGCTCAACGAAATGCGTCGTAAACAACGTAAACACGGTCATCAATATGATTGTGCCAAAGAATGTACACCAACCGGCTAGCTTTGCCTTGCGAGAGCTGTACCGCACATTCCGATGTTTGGCTTCAAGTCGCAAATAAAGCAGGACTGCCACCGGAAAGCCTATGTGCCAAAGCGAATACACCCACACGGAGGTTTGTGGTCCTGAGTTGAACAACCCATTGTCAGCAAAAACACGGGGGAACGCGAGGATGTAAACTAAGCTCATGCCCGCCGAGAACAAATAACCCGCAAAAAGAGCAAGCACCGCGGGTTGGCGGGAGATTTTAAACTGACTATAGATCACATAGGCCGTAATGAGTTCGAAGCAAACAACCGTAGAAAAAATAGCCGGCTGGAAAGCCGGCATTTCTCCTAGCTGAATGCGGACAAAAGGCACAGTGAACAAAGAAATAAGGGTTACTAGAGCCCCAATGATATAAGCAAACCGCCGCTGCGCACGATTAGACGGCATCGTTAATAAATTGTATACCGCCACAGGCAGCGCTTGATGTTGACCCATGATAAACCCCCGATAATGCTTAGCTTTGTGCTTTACACTTCGACAAGATTCTACAGTTTCCTTCCGGCATACGAAAGCCTCACTTCTTATTGTGGCAAGAAATGAGGCTTCTTATGTTATCGTTTATGTATTTTCTTCCATGTGAGCCTGATAGCGCTCAAGTGAGATTAAGCGATCCTCAATGAGCTCGATACCCTCTGATTGAAGCAAAAAGCTTTGCAGCTCCGCTCCTTCATCATCTGCAATGGCAATTTCACCTTTTGCATTCACGACTCTATGCCAAGGCAGCTTATACTTCTTGCTCATGGCATGCAAGATCCGCACGACCTGACGGGCGCCTCTCGGGCTTCCCGCAAGTCGCGAAACCTGCCCGTAGGTCATCACTTTCCCTTCGGGGATGGAACGGATAATTTCGATCACGCGCTGCGTGTATGGTGTCATTTTAGTCTACAATGGCAAATTTGATGCATACCGGTTTGGACAGCGTCAGCACGCTTCCGGTTGGCAACAGCTTCCCAGTTGCGGCATCCCTTGCGAACGATACAATGTTATCGGAGTCTTTGTTTGCGACTAAAAGATGTGCCCCGTCCGGTGAAAGGGCAAAATTACGCGGATGCTTCCCAAGCGTAGGTGCATATTCAACAGGAGTCAATTTGCCTGTATCCGCATCAATAGCATACACAACTATACTGTCATGCCCGCGATTCGAGCCGTAAAGATACTTGCCGTCCGGAGAAACGTGAATATCCGCGCAAGCATTTTCACCTTCGAACGCCTCAGGCAGCGTAGAAATCGTTTGAATTTCAGTAAGCTCTCCCTGCTCCTCTTTGTAGCTAAAAGCTGTCACCGTCGAGCCTAACTCGTTGATTACATAACCATACTTGTAGGATGGATGAAAGGCAAAATGCCGCGGTCCTGACCCTGGAGCAACAGACACCTCACCATGAGGATGCAGCTTTTTCGCAGCAAGATCCAGCTTGTACAGCTTGATTTTATCCAATCCTAAATCGCAAACGCCTACATAGGTATTCGTACGATCCAAGAAAACGGAATGAGCACGCGGTCTATCCTGCACCTCCAAAAGACTGGAGCCTTCATGCTGCTGAATATCTGCATTTTCGCCAATTCGTCCGTCCGCCAGAACAGGCGACAAGCCCACCATGCCTCCGTGATAGCTCGAAACCATAATCACTTGATTCGAATGATCAAGTTGGATGTGACAAGTCGTTGCCGGAAGCGTAAGCTCATTATTCAAAAAGGCTAATTTCCCCGAGACCGTGTCAATATCATAGGAGCTTGCTGCTCCACAGCGTTGACCGTTTGCATTCGTTCCTTCCGAGATCGCATACAGCCTCCAATTTGTCGTATCGACGGATAGAAACGTAGGATTTTGCAAGCCATCCACTTCATGAAGGACTTCCAGACTTCCATTCCCTTCTCCAAATTGGCAGGTATACACGCCTGGATTGCTTGAATCCGCATAGGAACCAATAAATGCTAGCGTTTTTTGGGACTTAGACATAATAACCATCTCCTATCTATCAATTTCCTATGTGCATTATCTCAAATCCAGTCCTCAGGAGCAATATGTCGAGGGTTGGGGTATGTCTGACGGGTGATGGGCCCACTTCCGTAGCAAAGCAAATAAGCCATCTCCTCGACAGCATATACATTGATGGTGGGGAACTACGATCCGTTATTCCGGCGAACAGAGGGGGAATGTTTGGCCGGAGGCAAACCACACCACGCCAAAACAAAAAAAGACGGACGCATCGTCCGTCTTTCCCTTTATTACACCTTGCGAGATGTCAGCTTCGCTTGCGTGAAGAGCAGCAGGTAATCATATCCGCCTGCTTTGGAATCCGTTCCCGACATGTTAAAGCCGCCGAAAGGATGAACGCCGACCAAAGCGCCCGTGCATTTGCGGTTAATGTACAAGTTGCCGCAGTGTACCGTGTCAAGCGCTTCGGAGATACGCTCTTCGTTTGTCGAGAAGTACGAACCCGTCAAACCAAACTCGGTATCGTTGTACATCGCGATAGCTTCTTTCCAGTCCTTCGCTTTGGCGATGGCGAGCACCGGCCCGAAAATTTCTTCCTGCATAATGCGAGCTTTACCGCTCACATCGCCGAATACAGTAGGTTGAATGTAATAGCCGTTGCCATCCGCTTTGCCACCGCCAGCAAGAAGTGTTCCTTCGTTTTTGCCAACTTCGATGTAATCCAGAATCCGCTCGTAGGACGTTTTATCGATCACCGGACCTGCTGCAAAGTTAAGCTCAGGCAAACCGCTTTGCAGCTGGTTCGTCAAGGCAACCACTTTTTCAACCACTTCGTCATATACGGACTCTACAATGATGGCCCTGGAACCCGCGGAGCACTTTTGACCTTGGAAGCCAAAAGCCGAAGCCACGATTGCCGCTGCAGCCGCGTTAAGATCAGCTGTTTCGTCTACAACAATACCGTCTTTTCCACCCATTTCAGCAACGACACGTTTAATCCAAATTTGACCCGGAACGGTGTCAGCGGCAAGTTTGTTGATGCGTAAACCTACTTCTTTGGAGCCTGTAAAGGAGATAAAACGCGTTTTCGGATGCGTCGTTAAGTAGTCCCCAACCTCTGCGCCGCTGCCTGGAATGAAGTTGATAACGCCTGCAGGCAGACCCACTTCTTCCATGAGTGCAACAAATTTATGCGCAATTACCGGCGTCGTGGAAGCTGGTTTAAGCAGAACAGTGTTACCAGAAACAACGGCTGCCATCGTCATCCCAACACAGATAGCAAGAGGGAAGTTCCATGGAGGTATAATAACTCCAACGCCTAGAGGGATGTACGTAAGTTTGTTGTTTTCGCCGGGAATTTTGACCAGTGGCTGCGTCTCGTTGATTTCACTCAGGCGAATCATTTCACGCGCATAGAACTCGATGAAATCGATCGCTTCAGCCGTATCAACATCGGCTTCCACGTAGTTTTTGCCGGATTCCAGCAGCATTAGCGCTGAGAATTCATGCTTGCGAGCACGCATCAGCGCTGCCGCTTTGAACAAGTATTCGGCACGCTCTCTTGCCGGAACCTTTTTCCAAGATTCAAACGTTTCAAGTGCAACGTTCATCGCCTTCTCAGCAAGAGCTTGGTCCGCTTTACTGACGTAACCGATAATTTCATCCACATTACCTGGGTTAATAGACGTAATTTTCGCTTCCGTCGTCACTTTCTCCGTTCCGATGTAAAGCGGATACTCGCGGCCCAATTCCTCTTTTACTTTCGAAATAGCTGCCTGCATGGCCTTTTTATTTTCCTCTAAGCTAAAATCAGTAAACGGCTCGTTCGCGTAAGGGCTCACCTTTGTAAATGTTGTCATGTTATTTCTCCTCTCCGAATGGGAAGTTTATTTGAACATATTTTTAAGAACAAACCAGACATTGGCTGGACGTTCTGCTAACCTTCTCATGAAATAACCGAACCAATCCACACCATAAGGAACATAGATACGTACCCGGTATCCTTCTTTCACTAATTGCTTCTGTAAGTCTTCACAAATCCCATAGAGCATCTGGAACTCAAACTGATCGCCCGAAATCCCGTTTGCCTTGGCAAAGAGCTTCGTAAAATGGATAATCGCTTCATCATGACTGGCGATCGCCGTATAATGGCCGTTTAGCAAATGTTTTTGAATAATCTTTTTATAGTTATCATCAACAGCGCTTTTCTCTGGAAAAGCAACCTGCGGGGATTCCTTGTAAGCCCCTTTCACAAGACGCAAGTTCGCGCCAAGCTCATGCAAATCATCCATATCCTGCATCGTACGGAACAAGTAAGCTTGAATCACGATGCCGACATTGTCGTAGTCTTTTCGCAGTTCACGATAGATGTCGAGCGATATTTGGCTGTGCGCATAGTCTTCCATATCAATCCGGACAAAATTGCCGTGCATGCGAGCCCGGTCAAGAATCCGTCTCATATTGCTTACACACAAATCTCTGCTTATATCCAGACCAAGTGAGGTCATTTTTAGAGATAAATTGGAGGTGACGCCGGATTGGGCGATGGCATCTAATGTTTGGATACACATATCAGCCGATTCCAAGGCTTCCGCTTCACTGAAAACAAACTCCCCTAAATGATCCAGTGTGGCAATACGGCCATCCTGATTGAGTCCACGCACAGCTTGAATAGATTGCTGAATGGTTTCACCGGCAACGAAACGTGCGGCGCCAAAACGTAAACCATATCGTTTCGCTAAGCGATTCGCGGTGCGGCTCTTCCCTAAAGATTGAAACATGTTTCTCATCATGAGTTCCATCTGTGTATTCCTCCAAAGGAATTTGTACAATAGTGTTTAATTTATGTTTTTATTGTACACTATAATTTATATTTTGAACACTACTTGTTTATGTGTATATTTTTCATAATTTTGAACACATTATCAACTATACTCCTATCATACTCGCCGCCCTTCCAGAACGTGTTGAATCGCCATTAGCTTCGTGGTAAATTTATAGCAAATCAACGCTCCATAAATGAGGTCGACTATGTTCAAAAATGAACACTTTCTGTTAAACGCCTCGATCGTTACTGTTTCAATAGAAACAACGCTTGAGGAAGTTTCCTTCTATTTAAATAAAGGCACGGGTGTCATTGCACATTCCGGCAGCCACACCTGTTTATTTACGCCGGAGGACGCCGCGCTTCTACCTGCATTGTCGGCTATGAACGTCCAGGCTTTATTGGAAAAGAGTTCTTATTTCCTTGCCGAATCTGTGCAATGGGACGACCAAGGAAATCTGGCAAGCCTCATTCCACTGACTTTGTCATCGAACCGGCCTCTTCTGATCAAGGATAAAGAAGGGAACGTTCGGGGATACTCCTCCTTATCAGACCTGCTGCGTGCTGCAACGCTAGAACAGCAAAAATCGGCGGCTTATTTCGCTGCCCTTGCTGACACCGTTACCGATGCTGTCACGGTCGTTGATCGAGACGGCGCTGTGATCTACTGGAATACGGTTGCCGAAGAGCTTTATCAGCTTCCTAGCGCAGATATTTTGGGGAAGCGGATTGGTGAGCATTTTGACGTGGAAACGTTAATGGTGCTCAAAATTTTGGACGAAGGCCGCATGATTCGAAATACGTATCACCGACCACGCCCAGACACACATGTCCTTATCAACGCCTCGCCGATCCGGGATGCCCAAGGGCTTATCATTGGCGGTATTGCGACTGAACAGGATATTACACAGTTGGTGAGGTTAAATGAACAGTTAACGGCTGCGGACTCCTTCGGGCTTCCTAATAAAGAACAAACGGAAGATTTATTTACGTTAATCAAAGGCAAAGGCCCTGCCATCGGCAAAGTCATTCAGTGGGCCAAAAAAGTGGCCGCAACAGAAACACCCGTCCTCCTCATCGGAGAATCGGGTGTTGGCAAAGAGCAGCTTGCTCATATTATTCATCAGTCCAGCTCGCGGTCCGAACATCCTTTCTTGACACTCAATTGCGGCATTGTGCCCGCGGGGCTGCTTGAGGCTGAATTATTCGGCTATCAAGGCGGAGCTTTTACAGGAAGTGAAACAGGGGAAGCCGGGAAGCTGGAACAAGCCAAAGAAGGCACTTTATTCATTAACGAAATCGAGAAGCTTCCACTGGATCTTCAAGCCAAGCTCTACCATTCTATCACGCAGCAAACCATCGTCCGTTCGGGCGGAAGCCAGCCTATCCGGGTGCGCACCCGGATTATTATTGCAACTACGCAGGATTTGGCAGCTAAGCTGGTTACCCAAGAATTCCGCTCTGATCTGTACTATGCACTTAATGTGATTTCCATCCGGATTCCGCCTTTACGCGATCGAACGGAAGACATTCCCGCTATGGTGCATATGTATCTGAAGCAGTTTTCTTTGAATTATCAGAAACCGGTTCCCGTGCTTTCGCCGGAAGTGATTTTGGCGCTCACGAACTATGCTTGGCCTGGAAATATCCAGGAATTAAAAAATGTCATCGAACGCTGCGTTATTTTAAGTGATGAGGATATCATCCAACTTGAGCACCTGCCTACAGCTTTACAAGAAGGTCAGCCTAGTCTCGCCTCGTTAGAAGGAGATTCTGCTGCTATTTTATTAAAAGCGAAAGTATCAGACGAGGAAGAAATCACACTCATCGAGGACGCACTGGCCAAGACAGCAGGAAATAAAAGCGCAGCCGCCAAGCTATTGGGCATTTCCCGAGGCACCCTTTATAACAAAATGAAAGAATATCAGATGGAGTAATCTATAGGTAAAAGTAAAAGTCCCCCTTCCATAGCCAGATGGAAAAGGGACTTTTATTAATGAACAGCCTGCTCAAGGGTATACCTGATAAAAGCCAACGTTTCATTGATTGCGTTGAGCTCATCTCCCCTGCGCCATGCCAAGGCTTGCCGGATCAACGACCCCCATTTACTTCCATGTGTTGTAGCTAGCATCCAATGGGCTGCGGCAGGTTTGGAAGCGACAAGCCCCTCTTCTATCGTGTACAAACACCTGCACATCGTAAGAATCGTATAGGCCTGATATTCACTCGATTTAAGGCGAGACGCATCTACAAATAAAGGGCTCCACCATTCGGTTAAAATTGCTTGCGCAGCTTTTTTAAGCTCGTAAGGTGCAACAGGATCAATCAGATTTTCTGGTGCTGGGCCATGCAGCGTAATGCCATGTTCACGAAGGATGGCACGCTGAATGATCCAATCACTCGCATGCCCGTCTACACCAAAACTGCCGTCACAGCGTAATGCAGGATGCCAACACTGCTGAGGATCATAGCGCTTAAGCAATTCCTGCGAAATATAAGAGCCTTCCATGTTGCCAGCCCATTTGAACCCCTGGTTTCGCAGCTCAGCATGCATCTGTTCCAAAGTTGGATGCTTCTCCGCAGGCAGTTCGGTCCGAGTTGCCACGAGAAAATCAACATCACTCGTTTCACGATTGAAGTCCCCCAGTGCCAAGGAACCGTGAACATAGACACCAACAACGTCCTGATTGAGTACACGTAGGATACCAAGAACAAGTTGCTCTAACATTTCATTGATATCTGGAAAAGGCGTAGGTTTCGGGCTAGGGATAAAGCAATTCCCCTTTCTTAACAAAGGGCTATCTCTGATACACCGCCGGGAAACTTTCTCCTGACACGATTTCGCCTGGCGCCACATGAATATGGGGTTCCATCGGATGACCGCCTGTCGGAGCGTAATACGTATGACCTGGCATATAGTGAACCGCAATTGCCCTGCGTTTCATTTCTGAACGGTTATTCGGACTGCCGTGCCATGTCAGAGAGTGGTGGTAGCCGACTTGACCTTTTTTAATTTCAAAAGGTACCGCTTCCACCTTTGCTCCTTCCGGAAGCAAATCCGGTTGTTTGTGAACCGGCATGAACTCATCGTTCGAGCCTAAATATTTTTGATGGTTGCCCCATTTATGACTGCCCGGCACCATCCACATGCAGCCGTTTTCTATGACGGCATCATCCAGTGCAACCCAGGCGCTAATGAGATCAGCTGGTTGAATCACAGGCCATAGCGGGTGATCTTGATGCCAATGTGTCGGTCCCCCCATGACAGGCGGTTTGTACTGAATTTGATCGTGCCAGATCCGAAGCGTATCCGTACGACATAGCTGCGCCACATCCTCGCATATTCTACGGTTGGACGCATGCTGCAAATACACATCGCTTGCCATCCATATATTCACGATTTGGACAACCGTTTCCTTCTTCGTTATGGTCATCCCGTAATGGGAGTTATCGAGCATATTTCGGTTGAGGATTGGCTTTTTGACAGATTTCCCTTCCATCACGTTTTCCAGTTCTTCACGTAGTTGCTCCACTTCTTCATCGGATAAAACGACGTCGCCTTTCAGAAATCCCAATTCATCGAATTGTTTGATCTGCTCTTGTGTTAGCATGATTGATTCCTCCTCGCTTGATATACCTTTATTGTAAGGTCAGCAAGCCTCCGAGTCGTTAGATATTTCCAACCTGAAATTGCACTTTTCACAGAAAAATTAACGATCAGAAATTAACCGACCTATTTTGTAAGGGCATGGTGTATGATGGTAAAGAAGCTTGTCAACCACTAAGGAGGTTTCATATGTCTGAGCAGCTTATTATTGGAAACGCTTCACATCTTTATGCCGTACAAGAAGGCTGGGGACAACTGCCGGCAGATATCCAGTATGGTTACACCCATGGGATAGTCGTAGACGATGAAGATCGTGTGTATGTCCATCACACTGGCAAAGAGTCCGTTGTTGTATTTGACAAAAATGGCACCTTTCTCACATCCTGGGGAAGTGAATTTGAAGGCGGGGCCCACGGCTTTTACTTGCATCGCGATTCCGATGGACAGCAGTACCTTTATTTTGCAGACACCAAACGTTCCATGATTGTCAAAACGACGTTATCCGGTGAAGTACTCCTGCGGATTACCCCCCCCGATCGGCCTGATTTATATGATGCTGAGCGCAAATATGTGCCAACTGATGTTTGTGTCGCTCCTAACGGTGACATTTATGTTTCGGATGGCTATGGCCAATCCTACGTCCATCATTACAATGCAGAGGGCACATACATCCGTTCGTGGGGCGGAAAAGGAACTGAGCCAGGCAAGCTTAATTCGCCTCATGGCATCTCCATTAATCTGCGCGGAGAACAACCGGAAATCTACATAGCTGACCGCAGTAACAACCGTATTCAAGTCTTCACACTAGAAGGAGAGCATCTGCGTTTCGTTGAGCATAATCTGGATCTTCCTTGCTCTTTTTACTTCTTCGGCGATGAAGTCTATCTCCCCGATCTACATAGCCGGGTGACCATTTTGGACGCAAATGATCGCTTGATCACGCACTTAGGCGAGGATCAACAAGCCTACAAGCAGCAAGGTTGGCCGAATCTTCCCAAAAGCTATTACCGTCCGGATCGATTCAGCTCCCCGCACGGCATCTGTGTAGATTCCGAGGGCAACGTTTACTTGGCCGAGTGGATTTCCGATGGCCGGGTAACGAAGCTGGTCAGACAGCGGTAAACAAAAAGGACTATCTACAAGGTCATCATTGATGACTTTGTGGATAGTCTTTCTTTATTGACGCAAGCACACAATCTGGCTGCAACGCTCTATTCCTTTTGCAAAAGGATATAAAGGGCAGCTACTTTGCCGAAATCAGCTCGGGAACCGAAACTTCGCTTTTTGTCGCAAAAGGGGATTAAGCTTTGTTTATATGACGAAATAGGTTCATCTTAGAGATGAACCTGGGCAATTCATTGGATGAAATCCAACGAGATGTCAGAATTGGACGTGCAAATGTACTTTTCGTTGGAGTAAATCCAAACTCCATAAGGCCCATGAAAGATAAGCAAGCTGGGCATATCCTCCACCGCTACCCCTTCCGCCCCTCCAGCAGTTGATCCCGCATCCAATCATTTTGCACGATACCATCGCCATCCTCGTACAAAATATGATAGAGCCGCTTACGCAACTCGGCGACAGCAGTCTTGTTAGCCGGATGATGAATCACGTTATGAAGCTCATGCGGGTCATGGCGCATATCGTAAAGTTCATCGACATCTGTACAATTCCAGATGTATTTCCACTCCCGGGTGCGAATCATTCGCTGCGTGTAGAGGCCGAATTGTCCGCCATTGTAAGAGGCGACAACTTCTTCGCGCCACCCCCCCGGATCAGCGCCCAGAAGCAGCGGCAGCAAGGATTCCCCATGAAGCCGATGATCCACTGGCGGCTCCGCTTCGCCGATAGCCAAGAGTGTAGGCGGCAAATCCAGCAAGGTCTGGACGAATCGCTCGCAGCGGCTGCCTGGCGCAATAACTCCAGGCCACCTAATGATTAGGGGAACCTTTACGACGTCCTCGTATAGGACGTAATGTTTATCCAACATGCGGTGCCCGCCGCACATGTCGCCATGGTCGGTTGTGAAAATGACAACCGTGTTCTCATTTTGTCCCAAAGCGTCTAACTCCGCGAGAAGCTTCCCAACAGCATCGTCTAACTGCGAGATGATCGCATAATAACGAGCGACGATTGGCGCCCAATCCGCCCAATCATAATGCTCGATTTCCCAATTTCTAAGCTGCTGGCTCTGAATATAAGGCTTATTCGCAAACGTTTCACGGAAACTTCCCCATTCGGGAATGCTCTCCGGTGGATACATGGCAGCGAATTCGGCAACCGGGCGGCAGGGCAGATGAGGCTCCTGGAAATTTACCCGCAACTGCCAAGGTGAACCGGCGCTTTCCTCCGACAGCTGCTTCATCAACGCCGTGGCCATGGCGACCGTCTGGTGTGTGCGCGTATCCTCCAGCGGCAAAGGGTCGATTTCGCCAAAGAACCCGCCCGTATACCCCAGCTCCGGGTACCGTGCCTTTGTCCGCTCCCGGTACTTCTCATCACTGGAAACGAACATATTGTACCCATAATGTGTCGGATCATAGGTCGGATGGACATCCCATTTGCCAATATACCCGTTCAAGTAGCCCACCCCTTGCAAAGAACGGGCCCACGAGAAGCTCGTGGGCTCGAGTGCACCGATCCGCATGCCCAAAGAGAAGTTCCAAAGTCCGCCGAAGGCTTCAGCCCTTCTGCCACAGACGAAAGACTGCCTCGCGGGGCCACAGATGGGAATATGATTATAGGCACGGTCAAACCACATACCCTCAGACGCGAGCTTATCGAGATGAGGTGTCGAAACAGGCGCCTGATTACTATAACCAAGGCAATCATAGCGCAGTTGATCGACCACGATGATAAGCATATTAGGCTTTTGAACCGTCTCCGTCAAAGTGATTACCTCCCCGCATGCCTGGCTGCGGAAGCTTCGTCGAACCTGTCTCGCCGAGGATCCTGTATCCATTCATCCCAGGTCAAGCCATACTGCAGCAAAATCTCATGGATACGATTGCGAAACGGAAGGCCTACTTCGATCTGTTTCAGCATGGGATCCGCCCGTCCATTCAGCATTTTTTCCGTCCAATTGTCCAACTGATAGGCAAGCTCATCGGCAATGGCCGGAGAACTTTCGGCGATATTCACTGTTTCATCCGGGTCAACACGCAAATCGAACAGTTCCCTTGGTGGACGAACAAAAGGTCCTGCATCCAGTGTGCGAATAAATTTATAATCCTTCGTCACAATCCCTCTGCTCGCTTGCCAAGCGCATTCACTTAAATAGACGGCATCATGCGTTCCATCCGCTTCCCCGCGTATACTCGGCCACAAGCTGCGCCCGTCAATGTTCGTCGGTGTCATGATACCGGCTGCTTCCAAGATGGTCGGCAGCATATCGACCTGCTGAACTAAGCCTTTAACTCGGCGTCCTTCCGGAATTCGTCCAGGCCATCTCATAATCATCGGCACTTGAACCGAGGTTTCGTATAATCCGCAGTGATCCCAGTAAATATCATGCTCCGTCAAGCTTTCTCCATGATCGCCGAACAAAATCAACAAGGTGTCCTCATAGACCCCTTCCGCAATAAGCAGCTCATCAAGCTCACGCAGACGATCATCGAGATAACGCACTTCTGCATCATAAAGCGCATTAACGTACGCAGCATCCGTTATAGGGCCGAGCAAGTCATAATGATGATGCTTAAAAAACGGATAAGCCGCATGATTATATGCGGCATCCATACTGCGATTGGCCGGATCATAAGGGTCCCGGGTCTGATCATAGAAAGCTGGCACATAACTTGCCGGAGGCTGGTAAGGTGTATGGGGATCCCAATAATGCAAGAACAGAAAGAAATCATCTTCTTTATGCTCGCGAATCCACTTGAAAGCAAGCTCATTCACCGACTTCCCGTCGATGCTGCGCGTCTTTTGAACCGAGTTGATGTAATATCGGTAACCTCTCGCGAACCATTCCTTTAATTGATACAAATTATCGACAGCAGCCGTCGTAAAACCTTGATTTTGTAAAAGAGATGGCAGCCACGACTCTTTCTTGGGCAGCTGCGTTAGCGGTGATCCGTGTGAAACGACACCTGTTCGCAGCCCTACTTTCCCCGTAAATATACCGGTATGGGCCACTTCCGTTGGGATATCTGCTGCATACGCTCTTTCGAACAGAACACCTTGCTCCGCGATTTGATCCATGTAGGGCGAAGTCGGCTTCCCATAGCCATAACAGCCCAGCCGGGAGGCGCGCATCGTGTCCATTGAGATGAAAACAATGTTCATACGGCCTCACTCCGTCCTGTTTTTGTCATCAAGTAATCCATGATTAAAGCGACATTGCTCTCTACTTCGTCCACATGCGTTTGAATCACGATGTCCGGCTGCTCCGGCATTTCATATGGATCTCCAATACCTGTAAATTGCTTGATTTCATCGTTTCTGGCCTTGGCATACAGCCCTTTCACATCTCGCCGCTCACATTCTTCAAGAGGGCAATCCACGAAAATTTCAACATAACCGGGCAGCTCGGCACGGGCATGCGCTCTCATCTCTTCATAGGGCGTAATGGCCGATACAATGACCGTAACACCGTTGCGCGATAACAGTTTGCAAAGAAAAACGATACGTTCAACGTTCGTGATGCGGTCCTTCCTGCTAAAGCCCAACCCTTGGGAAATCGTCTGCCTAAGCTCGTCTCCATCGAGCAGCTCTACTTTCCTGCCGCTGACGCGAAGTGGCTCAACCAAGGCACGAGCCGTCGTTGATTTGCCTGAGCCCGAGAGACCGGTGAACCACAGTACCTCTCCATCTTTACTCATAACCTTCCTCCTTCGGATCGGTCTTTAGGAAATCGGGATAACAGCACCATTGGCCAGATGGGAACGGATCGCCGCTTCAATAATTTCTTGAACAGCCAAGGCGTCCGCCCCGGATGCTGTAATTTGTTCAGGAGGAACTCCCTCCTTCACTTCCTGTATAAAGGCATCCAGCCGCAGACGAAACGTATCCTCGAAACCGCGCATTCCGCTCATAATAGAATTACGGTAAACCCTCAGGTCTTCCTGACGATGTGGATAGTACGTAAGCGATTCATACACATTATCCAAAACAAATCTGCCTTGATCGCCTGCGACCTCACAAGCCTCAATGGGATGAATGCCGAACATATCGTAGCTGCCCAGCAAATGGCCCACCGCGCCAGAGGCAAATTCCAAATTAATGGAAGCCGTTGACCACACCGTGCGACCAGGGGCCTTCGTCAAAAAAGCTTGAACACGGCGAACCTCACCTGCAAAATAACGCATCACATCAAGTGAATGCGGATGCAGAGCGCGCAAATGGATCCAGGGACTGGATTCATTCGGATTGCCGATCGTCAGCTTCATATTTACAAAAAGCGGTTGGCCGATATCGCCATTCATCATCCACTGCTTCGCCTTCTTGGCAGCCGGCGTGAAACGATGATTGAGATTACAAGCGAAACGAACGCCTTTTTCTTTCGCAAATTGAACCATTTCCCGGGCTTCTTCCAGCGAATTGGAAATGGGCTTTTCGACCAGTACGTCCTTACCGGCCGCAATGGCTTTCATAACAGGCTCTCGGTGATGAGAGCCGTTATCGATTCCTCCAGTAGCCACGCTGATAATATCCAGTTGTTCAGCTTCAAGCATGGTATCCAGGTCATAATAGGCTTTCACGCCAAACTGTGCAGCGACAGAATCCGCCAGCTCTTTGTTCAAATCGCAGATAGCGATGAGATCGCTATCTGCATGTTCCTTGTAACAACGGCAATGTATACGTCCAATGTGATTAACTCCTACAACGGCTATTCTCAGCATGTCGTGTCAGCTTCCACTTCTGCGGGTTCCCCTTCCGCTGCTGCCACCGGTTCGGCTTCCTTCTCTTTCGTTTGCAAGGATCGTGCCGTCCTCGGGGAACCGATGTGCATGGAGTCAAAAGCCTGCTGAGAAGTCTTGAACGGACCGCATCCTAATCCATGCCAATTCAAATTCGTATAGATCGGATTCTCACGTCCTGTTTCTTGTTCCCGCTTCGCGATATGCGCATTTAACCGGCTCATGAGATGGGCCGCTACTTCCGGCTCTTCATCAATGAGGTTATGCAGCTCCTCAGGATCGCGAACCAAATTATACAGCTCCACTGGAGGCTTGAAATGCAGATCCGGCTCAAGCGCTACAATCAGCTTCCATTCCGGCGTCCGCCAACCATGTTTGCGCATCCATGTACATTCTGTAATGTACATTTCACTTTCCGGCACCCGCTCCTCGCCTTTCACAAGTGGAATTAAGCTGCGGCCATCGAATGGAATCTCACACGGTATACCCAGAAGTTCCACAATAGTCGGCATTACATCTTTAATTTGCGAGGAACTGGATACTCGCTTACCTGCCGGGAGCTTGCCCGGGAAACGCAGAATGAGCGGAATACGCAAATTCGTTTCATACAGTCCATGATGGTCATAATAACAGTCATGCTCATTTAAAGTTTCACCATGATCGGAGGTGATGACCACAAGCGTTTCATCTTCGATGCCAAGGGACTCAAGCGCCGTGAATATGGACTGAATGCCCGTATCCATGTAGGCAATCGCGCCATCATACTGCGCATCAATATATTTGCTGTCTGTACATCCCTCAGGGAACCAGGAGCTGAAATAGTCGGCGAATGGTTTAAAATCGTAAAGCTCATCCAAAGAGTGATTGGCGGGATCGCACTCATTGCCGTCATAAAACATCCGTTCAAATGGCTTAGGCGGCAAATAAGGCGAATGCGGATCCATATGGCGCAAGAAGAGAAAAAATGGCTTCCCCTCTTCCTTAAGGCGCTTCATTTCCGGGATGGCGACACGGTTCAAGTTGTCCGCTTTCGGGCTTCTTCCCGTTTCGTCAGGTCCCCAGCCTTCGAAATCGATATATTTCTGAAAGCCGCGTGCCGAGGGGTTGCCTGTGAAGCCGATACACGTTGTATTGTAACCGTTCTCTTCTAGCAGCTCGGAGAGCATCTTGACATGGTCGCCGACAGGTCCGCCGTGCCGCAGCGCGACAACGTCCGTTCCGAAGCAATCCATACCCGTGAGCATGGAGGCATACCCCGGCGTCGTTGGAATACTCGGGGAGAAATGCTGTTCAAACAGCACGCCCCCTTGGCTATATTGGTCAATATGCGGGGTTGTCAGCCGGTGATAACCATAACTGCTCATATGATCTCGACGTAAGCTATCTATACCAAGCAGCAGTAAATTCGGCATTTTAGATGTCATGGGAATTACTCCTTCTCCGTTTATAATCGACTTATCTTGCTCCAAAAGAGCGCAGTACCGCATTCAAATAGCCATAGCTTTCAGCCGCTACAATAGAAACCTGTGCGAGAGAGTGCCCATTGGCGCCAATGACTTCAAGACACACAGGACCTTCATAACCATTATCTGCAAGCACTTTGCAGTAGCCAATCAAATCAATGTCTCCACGCCCGCATGCCTGCTTGTCGATTGTGCCTGGCCCCGCTTGTCTGCCGCTGCAGTCGCGAATATGAATATGCTTCACGCGCGAGATCACAGCCGGTAAAGCCGCTTCCGGATTCTCGCCGGCCCGATAAATATGACTAGGGTCCATATCGATGCCAAAAGATGGATTCTCAATTGCCTCGATCGCTCTTAATGAGGTAGGCGTATTATAAATCGAACCGCCGACATGCGCTTTCACGCAAAGCGTAACCCCGTATTCACTTGCGAGTTTTGACATTCGCGTCAGCTTTTCAATCGTGAATTGCAAATCCTCTTCGACGTCCGACTTTCCGCCCGGTCCCACATTGACAACCGGGATCCCGAGCTCTGCCGCCGCTTCAAAAGCAAGCGGAAGCCTCGTCTCATTCAGCTCAGCCACTTCCATCGACAGAAGCTTCAGCCCAGCCTCCTCGGCGATTCTACGAATCTCCGGTGCCTGCTCCCGCCAGTTGTCAAGCTCAATGTGCTCGCACATGCCTTTGATCGCCGAGATCTCCACACCATCATAGCCGCAAAGCTTAATATGCTGCGCTGCCGTAGCGAAATCAAAATCTTTGAACAGTACGGAATTTATCCCTAATTGCATCATGGTTTACAGCCTCCCAAGTTAAAGTTCAACAATGCTTGACGTTTCAAATGAACGAATAGCCGCTTCAATAATCGTCTGTGCCTTCAGCGCCTCTTGGCCCGAACCATTGATTTGATCGTAAGGCACTTTGGCATCCAGCTGCTCAATCCAGTCGCTGATGCGACTTTTAAACGTTTCGTTGAAATGGCGCATGCCGCCCAAATAGCTGTAGCTTTCCGTTGAAATGCTATGACGGGGGTAGAAAGTTAAGTGCTCACAAGCGTCGTCCAGCACGAAACGGCCTTTGGAGCCGACAACTTCGCAGCGCTCCAAACCGTAGCTGGCTCCAGCATCATAGCTGCCGACGAGGTTCCCGATGGCGCCATTTTCAAACTCAAGCATTACCTGCGTATTGGACCAAATTTTCCTGTTTTCGCCTTTCATCATGAAGGCGGCTACCCGTTTCACATCCCCACAGAAATAACGAATCACATCGAAGGAATGCGGATGAAGCGCGCGCAAATGGAACCAAGGCGAAGTTTCGACCGGGTTGTTGATCCACATTTTCATATTAATCATATGTAACTGACCTAGACGGCCTTCCTCTACCCATTCTTTGGCACGAAGCGCTGCAGGCGTAAAACGATGATTCAAGTTGACGGCAAAAGGAATCTGCTTCTCTTTGGCAAGCGCCACCATCCGCTCCCCTTCGTCAATCCGGTTGGAAATCGGCTTTTCCCCGAGAACAGGAATGCCCGCCTCGAGCAGCTCCATCGTAGGCTGATAATGCTCGCCGCCATTCTCTTCCCCTTTGGTCGCCATCGAGCAAGCATCCAAATGAATGCCGCTGGCCAGCATTTCCTGCACGCTATAGAAAGCTCTGCAGCCGAATTTGGCCGCAGCCGCATCTGCTTTCTCCTTGATGATGTCACATACAGCAACAAGCTCTGTTTTCGCATGTTCATGGTACACATTGGCATGAATGGAACCGATATTGCCAACCCCTACAACCCCAACCTTTAACGTCATCGTCTATTCCTCCCGTTTCTTCTACTGAATTTCCTGCGTGTTCTCCAACACTTCCCCGTGTAAATCACGATACTGCCCTGGCGAGCATCCGACCCTCCGTCTGAACAATTGTGTGAAAAAGGCCGGGTCCTCATAGCCAACACGCTGGGCGACATGAATCACTTTGTCATCGCCTTCTACTAAATACTGCTTAGCCCGTTCAATTCGAATGTCATGAATACGTTCCGTTACAGTTTGATTCGTTTCCTGTTTAAACACCCTGTTAAGCTGCCTGCTACTCACATTAAACAACTCGCACAAATCGGGGATGGTCATTTTTTTATCAAAATGACGCTCCAGAAACCCGGTGATCCGGCGCACAAGTATGGTATGATTCGCTGATCTTGAGCTCTTTTTCTCCTTGTTGGTGGAATCCGCATAGCAGCGAGATAACAGGATGAGAAGCTGGAGCATTTGCAGTTTAATGAGCGTTAGATAGCCCGGCCGGTGATGCTCCCATTCTGAAATCATCGTTTCAAGCAAAATAAGAACATGGTTCGATGCTTGCCCCATCAAATTCAACCTGTGATGAAAGCGCTCTCTTGTATTTAAGAAAGGATGCACATAATAGTAATCCATGGACTGTGACACGCCCAATTCCTTCAGCAGAGACTCATGAATTAATTCTGGCGTGAAGAGACAATTAATGATCTCGATGCCTTCTCCCGGCTTCGTACGATACGTATGAACTTCCCCGGGGTTAATAATAAAGACATCGCCCGTTTGGATCTGGTAGGATTCTCCTTCAAATACATGATCCGCTTGACCGCTAACCACATAAACAAGTTCGATAAAGTCATGTGAATGAACCAATGGCGTATTATCTTGATGATGGAAGCAGCGGTTAATGTAGAACGGAATTTGCTTGTCTTTCATGAATTGACTTTGTCGCAGGAGATTAACCATATGTACAATTCCTTTCTTTGCTTCTGTCTTCATCATAAGGCATCCAACTCACGCTTTCATTGCGGTTTCAGCCATCTTACAAGGGTATTGCGCCATATTCATTTGCTCTTAAACTTGAATAACATTAATGAACTTACGCTGGAGCAGCTGAACGTGATCAAGAGGCGTTTGTTCATCCGTAATGAGATGATGAATCTGGTTCCAAGCCCCGATCATCGTAAAAGCCTGCATATCAAATTTGCTGTAATCCGCGAGGACAAATACCTGTTCGGCCATGCCGATCATTTTCCGTTTCACCCTCGCTTGCATTTCATTCGACTCGCTGATGCCCCGCTCCATATGTACGCCTTTGCAAGAAACGAACGCTTTATTTACATGATACTCTTCCAAGGCCTGCTCCGTCAGCGGTCCAACGAAAGAAAGTGAATTTGGCACAAGGATGCCTCCTGTGCTGATGACGCTGACGTTCTTTTTCTCGCTTAGAACCAAAGCCACCTTCAAGGAGTTGGTGATGACGGTGAGTGGAATGTCGGGCAGCAGCTCTGCCAAATGCCATGTCGTGGAGCTCGCATCGAGGACGATGCGATCGTGCGGTTCCACAAATTTGGCAGCTTGAGCCGAAATACGCTGCTTTTCCGTCACATGCACCGTTTCCCGCAGCTCATACGACGTTTCGGACGTTTGCGGCTGCAGACGAATCGCGCCGCCGTAGCTGCGCAGCAGTCGGCCTTCGTTCTCCAAACGGTCCAAGTCCCGGCGGATCGTTTCTTCCGTAACCCGGCATATCTGGCTAAGTTCAGTGACGCGCATGCTTCCCCGCTCGTTAACCAGCCGTAGAATGTGCTGAACCCTTTCCGCGACTAGCATCATCAAACACCTCCCTGAGCTTCAGATTTCCGATTCGTTGTAGCGGACAATTAGCGGGCTTGGTCAAACGCGATCACCCGATCACGAATTTCACAGAAATTATGGATATTGACATATTCCAAAATAAAAGGGACACCTTCCGCATGCTCATGATACAAATCGAGCAGCTTTCTCCAGTCAATATCCCCATCCCCAACGCAGCGCCCGTAGGTATCATTGACTTTGCGGTCTTTCCCGTGAAAGTAAGCCAAATGCGGAGCTAAATACTGGAACATCTCCTCTTCCGAACTGTTCGCGATTAAATTCGCCGGATCCAGGAGCACTTGAACGTGCGGTGAGCCCACCTGCGCCAGGAAATCGGCTGTTCGTTTCGCGCTGGGCACAACATCCAAGACGCAGGGTTCAAGCGCAAGCTTAATGCCGTAATGTCCTGCACGCTCGCCAAGCCAGCTTATCTGCTGTTTGAGACGTTCGAAGTCTTTTTCGTACGAATCCGCTTGAATGCCCCTTTTTCCCGGAATGAATCCGCACTCCGTTGCCACGACCGGTACGCCGGTCCCGGCAGCAATTTGCATATGCCGTTCAAAATACTGCAAATTCGCCTCCATTTCCTGCTCATCCGTTTCCAACAAATTCGTAAATACGCCAATTGAGGCAACTTCAATGCCATGTTTGCGATAGGTCTCTACGATTTCTTGACTTCTTTTATCCGTTAGATCACTAAGATCACTCCGCCCGTTGTAACGCCAATAGTTAGAATCCGTTTGGGAGAAGCAAAGCTCTGTCCATCTGAACCCGCGCTCAGCCAGCAGCGCCGCCACCTCTTCATTTGATAATTGCGGAAAACTGCGCGAAACCACACCTACATCCATAAGAGAATACCCACCTTTATCTACAAATTATTGTAAGACTCTTTTGCGAGCCGCATGCCTAGCAAACCAGCCCAGTATGACAGTCAAAACACCTTCAAGAATTAAAAAAAGCAACATGTACGTTTCAAACGGCACGCTCAGCAAAACATGTGAAAGGAGATTGCATACAAATAAAATCCCTAGCTGTATAGCCAACAGCATCGCTGAAGCTTGCAGCACCTGCTTGGCTTCCGCCTTCTTTTTCAAATAATATTGGCAGTAGAATACGTAAGCGAGCCAAACGACACCCATGAACAGAAATGAGAGATTATCAATGGCCTGCCAAGAGGAACGTTTAACGCCAAAAAAGGTCAGCAAAACCAGCAGCAGGCTCCGCAATTCAAACCAATTTATTATGCCCAGCGCTGCAGTAATAACGGTAATTCCCACCGATTTATATCCCGCCGACGGATCACGCTGTTTCAACTCAAGAAAAGGATCCATACGAGTTAGCGTCCCTCCAATCCCGCTCCACTCTTTGCAGGATACGCAGCGTAGCTTTTCGTGCTTCTTCACTTTCTACCAGTGTTGATTTTTTTACAAAGGCTATTAGTTTACCGATTTTGTTTAAATAGGACTTTCGTGCCAATCGTTCAATTCGGTCTACTTGTTTGGTATTTCCCTGCTTTTGATGTTGAATCATACGCTCGTTAAATTTGACCGTCCACGTTTCAGGGATTGTGCCCGTCGCTGTTAGTGTCTCCAAGTCGCGCAGCTTGCCTCCGACCATTTTCTCCAACAGCACCCTCATATACCATAACGAACCCACCATAATGAGACTAAGACAGACGAAGAAAACCAGCAGCGTAAGCAAAATATACGTCATATCGACGTTGCCCCCCTAAGGTCAAGCTCCCCTGCAAAATGACAGGCTGCGTAGTGCCCATCGCCAACCTGCTTCATTTCTGGAGCCTGCTTTTTGCAAATGTCTTTGGCATAGGCACATCTCGGATGGAAATAGCAGCCGGAAGGCGGATTCGCCGGGTTGGCGACTTCCCCTTGCAAAATAATGCGGTTCGACTTCTTCCGAGGATCAGGTACCGGCTTCGCAGAGAGTAGCGCTTCAGTGTAAGGGTGTTTGGGAGCAGCAAACAAATCTTTCGTTGCCGCTGTCTCTACCATTTTGCCAACATACATAACCCCGACACGGTTAGATATATGCTGGATAACACCGAGATCATGAGAGATAAACAAATAGGACAAGTTCAGTTTTTCCTGTAAATCCTGCAGCAGGTTAATAATCTGCGCCTGTACGGATACGTCCAATGCCGACACGGCTTCATCACAAACGATGAACTTGGGATTCGTCGCTAATGCTCGCGCAATACCGATCCGCTGGCGTTGTCCTCCGCTGAAAGCATGCGGATACCGCTCCAGATGGCGGCTGTTCAAGCCCACCATCTCCATGAGCTCTGCCACGCGCTCTTTGAGCTCGTCGCCATGCGCCATGCCGTTGCAGACGAGCGGCTCGGCAATAATATTGAGCACCGTCATCCGAGGATTAAGTGAGGAGTACGGATCTTGGAAGATGAGCTGCATATCCCGCCGAATCGATCGCAGTTCCTTCGCGTCGAGCTGCAGCACTTCCTGCATCTGACCTTTGCGGTCGCGAAAGCGCACTGAGCCCGAGGTTGGTTCGATAGCGCGAAGAATACAGCGTCCGAGTGTTGTTTTGCCGCAGCCGGACTCGCCGACAAGACCGAACGTTTCACCGGGACGGATATAAAACTGGACATCGTCGACCGCTTTGACATACCCGACATTTTTTTGCAAGAACCCCTTTTTAATCGGGAAATATTTCCGCATATAGCTCACATCAAGAATGAGTTCGTCTGTTTGTACCGTCATGAGACCACCTCGGCTTCTTTAAGCTCCGTTTCAACCAATAAGCAGCGAACTTTATGATCTTTTTTCACCTCGACAAGCGGTACATCCGCTACGTTGCACACGCCGTCGATTGCCATTTTACAACGCGTATAAAAGCCGCAGCCCTTCGGCAAATTCATCGGGAACGGCACGGTCCCTTCAATGGATTCCAGCCTTTTGTTCTCCCTGCCGATCGCAGGAATCGAATTCAACAGCGCCTTCGTATACGGATGTTTCGGATTATGAAATAAGGAGTCTACATCCGTGTATTCGACGACTTTGCCAAGGTACATGACCGCTACTTCGTCCGACATTTCGGCAATAACCCCAAGGTCATGCGTGATGAAAATAACCGAAGTATCATGATTAGCTTTCAACTCATTAATCAACTGAAGCACTTGCGCTTGGACGGTAACATCCAAGGCCGTCGTCGGCTCGTCTGCGATAAGAATCGAGGGATTGCAGGATAGTGCCATGGCAATCATGGCCCGCTGCCGCATCCCGCCCGACAGCTGATGCGGGTATTCGGCAAGCCGCTGCTCGGGATTGGACATGCCGACCTTGCGCAGGATGTCCACCGCCAAGCGGTAAGCTTCTTTTTTATCCTGTGTCACATGCAATAAAATCGCTTCCATAATTTGATTGCCTACGGTATGAATCGGAGAGAATGCTTTCATAGGCTCCTGGAAAATCATCGCGATTTCATCGCCTCGGATATCCCGAATTTCCTTCCCTCTCGGGTCCAGCTTCACCAGATCCACCGATTCATTGCTCCCGGCACCGTTTCGCTGCAGCTTGATCTCGCCTTCCACTTGGCCCGGCTTGGGCACAATGTGCAAGAGCGCTTGCGATGTGACACTTTTGCCGCAGCCGCTTTCGCCGACGATACCGAGCGTCATGCCCCGCTTGATTTGCAGATCAACGCCGTCCACCGCTTTCAATACGCCTTCATCCAGATGGAAGTGAACTTTCACGTCCTTCATTTCCAATATGACGTTATCCCCGTTTGCCATTCACTTCACCTCCTATTTGTATGGATCTGCCGCATCGCGCAGTCCGTCCCCAAGGAAATTAAACATTAAAACCGTCAAGATAATGAATGCCGCCGGCCACAGCAGCCAAGGGTGATGGGCCAGTGTTTCCAGGTTTTGCGCATCCTGCAGCAACACTCCCCAGCTGACAACCGGCGCCTGAAGCCCGATCCCAAGGAAACTTAATGCGGTCTCTCCTAGAATCGTGCCGGGAATCGAAAGCGTCACGTTTACGATGATGTAGCTTGCGAAAGACGGCAGCAAATGCTTGCGAATGATGCGGAAATCACTTGCGCCCGCAAGTCTGGCCGCCATGGTGAAATCCTCTTCACGAAGAGACAATATTTTTCCTCGCACAACGCGAGCAAGTCCAGTCCAACCAATGATGGAAAAAATGAGAATCAGCCCGAAGTACGTTTGCAGCGCCGTCCAATCTCTTGGCAATGCAGCTGTGAGCGCCATCCAAAGCGGAATCGTTGGAATACAGATGAGCAAATCAATTGTCCGTTGAATGATGGTGTCCGAAACACCGCCAAGATAACCGGATATGCCGCCTAGTACTAATCCCAAAATGAGGGTTACGACGATGCCCAGCAGTCCGAAGGAGAGCGAAATTCTGGCTCCGTAAATGATTCTGGACAACAGGTCATGCCCCAGCTTATCCGTCCCCATCAAAATGAGCGCATCCTTTGGATTTTTCAAACCAAACAAGTGACGTTCCATGGGGATGAGCCCCCAGAGCTTATACGGCTCGCCTTTTGTGAAAAAATAAATCTCGAATTTCTTCGCCGGATCTTCGGAGAACGTTCGTTTAAACGTTTGGGGATCGACTTTCTCGCTCATCCCGTAAACAAAAGGTCTAAGCTGAAATCCGTTATTCGGATCGACAAAATGAATTTGTTGCGGTGCTGCGTTCTTATAATCGGAGTACCTTGCATCCTGCAGCGTTGGCGCCAGAAATTCACAGAAAATCGCCACCAGATAAAATAAAATCAATACAACCGCAGAAAATACAGCCATTTTATGCTTGATGAATTTCCACCACATCAGCTGCCACTGGGAAGCGACTTCGTATTGATTATCCGCTCCGACTCGGTTTCGGTTGCTCACCTTGGTCCTCCGAAACCGATTCGCAATCGTCGTTATCGCACTCATTCCGCAACACCCCCGAAGCGTATTCTCGGGTCAACGAATGCTAACAAAATATCGGATAGCAGCGTCCCGATAACCGTCATCACGCTTAGAATCAACAGGAAGCTTCCCGTTAAGTACACGTCCTGGAACATCAAGGCTTTGAGCAGCATCGGCCCCGTTGTCTGCAAATTCAGCACAATCGAGACGATTGCTTCCCCTGAAATAAGCGCCGGAAGTGTCCAACCGATGGTTGAAATCAGCGGATTGATGGCTAATCGAACCGGATATTTGAACAGCAGCTTGCCCTCAGGAACACCTTTGGCTCTAGCCGTAATGACGTACTGCTTCGACAACTCATCCAGCAGCATCCCACGTGTAATACGGATCAGCGATGCAGTCCCCGACATGCCGATAACCACGACAGGAATAATGAGCCTAGGCAGCATATTCAAGATTTTGTCCATCGTCCAGGGAGCATCCACATATTGAGCTGAGAATAAGCCAGTGATCGAAACGCCTGTTTGCGCGAAAATGACATACACGATAATCAAAGCAATGAGAAATCCTGGCATGGCCAGACCAATGAAGCCTATAAACGTAAACACATAGTCAAGTGCCGAATATTGGTGCGTCGCTGAATAAATGCCGATTGGAATCGCGATCAGCCACACAAAGACTAAGCAAATGAGCGATATGATAACTGTCAACGCCAGTCTTGGACCAATGACTTCTGTCACAGGCTGATTCCATTGAAAGGAACGACCCAAGTCACCGTGAAGAATAATATTTTTGATCCAAATGATGTATTGAACGATTAATGATTTATCTAACCCGTAAAGCTGTTGAAGGTTAATAACCGTACTTTCTGAAACCGCTGATCCGGACTGTTTTAAGGTGGCAATATATTGTGTTAGGAAATCCCCAGGTGGAAGCTGAATGATTACAAAAACAATAATACTGATGGCTATCAGCAGCGGAATAAGCTGCAAAAGCCGATAGGAGATATAATTCAGCATGTAATTCCTCCTTCCAAAAATGTAACCTGTCTCTGAACGAACCGTGGAGCCCGGATCAAACGACCTGCCGTCGCCCGGGCTCGCACTAGCTCTTGTTCAATTATTTGCTATAAAAGAACTGCTCGCCACTGAAGTTCGCGCCGATCGCAAAGCTGGTGTCATTCGGAATGTTGTGCAGCTTCGCATTGACGATTAGAGGCTGCTTCACTTCCGAGATCGGAATGAAATAGTAGACCTTGTCTTTCATGACCTGCTTAATTTCTGCTACTTTTTTCTTCGCATCATCTGGTTTCGCAGCTGCAGCGTCATTGATCATTTTGTATAGGTTCTTAATGTCTGCAGGCGGCTCTTGACCGTTCTTACCGCCTGAAGTACGCCAGAGATCCCATTGCGCGCCCCAAAGCTGAGTGCCCCAATCGCCCATGTACCAGAGCGGTGTATGCGTCCAAATCATTGTCGCTTGCAGCTCATTGTTCGTATTCCGCGTCGTCCAAAGCGTTTGGTCAATTGTTTTCATCGTGACGTTCAGACCAAGCTGCTTCCACATCTCCACGATTAATTGGGTTAACGGGACGATATCCGGCGCTTGTGCTCCAACTTCGAACGGAATCGTGAACACCTTGCCATCCGGTCCAAGACGTTTGCCGTCAGCCCCTTTGGTGAGGCCCATCTCATCCAGCAATTTATTCGCTGCAGCCAGATCAAACGTCGGATCTTCAATGCTGCCCGGCTTCGCAAAGCCATAGTAGATCGTGTCGATGATCTCTTTGCGGTTCAGCGCCAAGCTGAGCGCCTTGCGGAAGCGAACATCCTGAACAACTTTTTGCCAGTTCGGATCGTTGAACGTTTCGTTCAAGAAAATATCCGTTGGCGTCACGTGCATGTTGGCCAGCAATGCTTTGTAGCCGTTTTTCTCATTTTCACGATAAAGCGGCATTTTGATCAGAGCTGCTGACTCCCTGGAGAAGTCGACTTCACCTGCAATCGTTTTCAAACCAACCATCTCAATGTCCTGTACGAGCGTACTCTGAATGCTGTCGATATAAGGCAATTGGTTACCTGCAGTATCTACTTTGAAATAGTACGGGTTGCGCTCATATGTTGTTACAGATTCCGTCGATTTGGTCATCATCCATGGATAAAGCACAGGGAAACCAACGGCTTTTTTATTCGCAAGTTCCCAGTTTGTAATATCTTTATCGTTAAAAAGATTGAACCATTCGCCAGGTTGGAAACCTCCTTGTTTAATTAGCGGTTCCAGTTTATCCAGTGGCGTGTACTTTTTGTGGAACTGTTTGAGATAGTGCGCAGGACGGATGAGCTCAGTATATCCGCGCCAGCCTTGAATGGCGAAGCGGATCAGGATACCTCCGTACGGACGGTCAAAGACCAACTTGAAGTTCAGATCGTCGATTACTTCCAGTTTCATCGGAGCTGCATCGGCTTCACCGCCGCCACGCAACCATACAGGGAAGATCGGCGTCAGCTCCGTATTGTTCAAAATATCCTCGACTGTAAATCTCACGTCTTCCGTTGTAACCGGTTGACCGTCGGACCATTTCAGCCCTTTGCGCATGGAGAACGTGAATGTTTTTTGATCATCGCTGACTTTGTAATCTTTGAGCACGTTACCTGTGATCTGATCACCGAGAATACCCGGCGTGTTAAGCAGCGGTTCGTTGTTCATAACGAAAACGTCAGCATCCCAGTCCGGAGCGGATGTAACCGTTCTCAAAACACCGCCATACGTACCGATTTCGTATTTCATTTGGCTCTCCGGTAATTCATTCGTGAATTTATAATCGCTCGGCAAGCGATCTTTCACGGGTGGCAGTCCTTTTGACGCCAAAACCGGCGATTCCTTGAACGCTGTCAATTGCGCAGGTTGTCCGCCTCCACCGTCAGGTGCTTTTGTTGGATCCGGCGCTTTCGTTGCTTGTACGGCAGCAGTCGTTGGCGCTGGAGTCGTCGAAGCTGGACTGTCTTGACACCCCCCAAGTACAAGCGTCAACATGAGTGCTGAAACCAGGAGTAAAATAATCGACTTCCTCCTTGACTTCATTTGCAACCCTCCGATTTCCTAAAATGTTTTTGAGTTTGTGGACTCATCCTCATTGTTATGGAGATTGCCCCTAATAATCAACCTTATTTTCTGAAAATTCACTATCTTCACTAAACACACTACTCATCGTTAAGATTCGACAAGATTAGACCGATTCGGCTTTTTGCGCACAACATGTAACCGCTACCAACATCTTCTCGACATCATTTGCGGCTATGAAAATGAAAAAATGCCGCCTCCTCATGAAGCCTGCCTAGAGGCATTTTCTGGACTCTTAGTTTGAGTCAGGCAAACGCAAAGAAAGTCCCACAAAGTCACAACAGGACTTGGGCTTTGACGGCAGGCGAGCTGTGAAGCCAGTAACAAGGTTAAGCCTTGTTACCGAGTGCATCGACAGTGCGCAATGCCAATGCAGAGCTCTTGAATGGGTTCGTTGGACGAAATCCAATGAACCTAATGATTTGAGGGCTAGAGTATTAATTTTATTGGATGAAATCCAATGACATCAGATAATCGTGCCGCTATAGCGCTGGATATTGCTGTCCTATTGGATTTTGTCCAATGAAATGAGCAATTTAAAAGCCTTTTAGGGGTTTTCATTGGATTTTGTCCGATGAGGCTGCACAGCTTTTAGCTCTTAAACACGCTATCTCTCGCCGGGGGGCTCATATCTGTATGCTTCGCCCTGTAACGATGTTTTTCATCGCTAACTCATGTTGACCGCACCAGTTGCCTGCTGTAACGATGAAAAACATGCTTAACTATCGTTACTGCCCTCCCAACTTGCATGCCCCACCTCTGTAACGATGTTTTCCATCGCTAACTCGTGCTGAGCGCACCAATTACCTGCTGTAACGATGAAAAACACGCTTAGCTATCGTTACTGTCCTCCCAACTTGCATGCTCCGCCCTGTAACGATGTTTTTCATCGCTAACGCATGCTATTCACTCCACACGGATCACTTAACATCGCAAAACACGCTTAACAGTCAGCGGACTTCCAACACAGTCGCCATAACCTACCCTAAACACAAAAAGCCCGCCCCAGAAACGGAGCAGGCCTAACATCCATATTAAGCGTTTACAAACGTAATTCTTTGTCATTCCTTTATTTCACTGTTCCATCTTATCTGCACTTGCGCTTGCTTGCTCTTGCTCACTCATCCCTCATAGCCGCTCTACGCGTACACTTTCACATCTGCTTCCTAAGCTGCTGAGGCGTCATCCCTAAGGTCTGCTTAAACAGGCGGAAAAACTGCGTTTTATCCTCATAACCGACGCTTCGTCCGATGGATTCGACAGAATCCTTCGTTTCCAGCAGCATTCGCTTCGCTTCGCGCAGCCTGACGTCGTGAACGTATTCCGTGAAGGTGAACCCCAGGCAATCTTTGAACATTTTACTCAAATAATAAGGGGAATAAAAGCTCTCGCGCGCCAAATCATTCAGCGTAATATGCCCCGCATAGTGCTCCTCGATATAGGACAGCAACTGAGGAAGCATGTGATAAGCCGTACGCAATTCCGAGTTATGTAGATTTTCTTGCATCGACCTGAGCATACGCGTCAATAACAATGTCGCATAGCCGTGAAGCATAGCTAAATAACCGCTCTTTTTACCGCAATATTCCGCATACATCGTTTCGAGCAGCTGCTCGACCTCAATCATGTTTTTCCCTCTGAACGTGACGTGAGGCGAAGGATTCGCAAGTGAGGACTTGAACTCCTGAAACAACATGAGCGGGAGAAAATCGGAAGCGCTTTCGGTAGCCTGCAATCGATTGCTTAGAAACTCAGGATCCAGCAAAATGTTCATATACTGCATGTTCTTTTGAATTTCAAACGAATGCCGGTCGCCAACATTCATGAACAAAAAATCCCCGCGCTGCACGGCAAATGACTTCCCATTCACTTGATGGTACCCTGCTCCCTGCCAGATATAAACCAGCTCGATGAAATTGTGCGTATGCTCCGGCTCATTCGCCTGTTGATGAAGCTTGTAAAGCGCAATTTTCTCAGTCTGCTGGATATAGTCAACGGATTGGTACATTTTCATCTGAACAACACTCCATTCATAATGGTCATGTTAGCAGCTGTTTAGGTGCGTACCAGCCTCTTCAGCATATCACATCACATGGGATACCTGAAGATGAAGATGTGCTTAGTTGCAATAGCCTTATGGCCTATTTTCAACGCACAGATGTGTCGAATAATCCGAAACCAAGGCCCCTTCGTGCTAACTCGGACACTGAGAGGCCTTAATTACTGATCGCAATCTATCTCGTTTTCCTATACAAAAGTGTCTCACCTGGTTGAAAAATATGAAATTTCTGCCCCAGATGCTTCTGATACAATCGGTCTACGAACGGCGAAATGCCTTCGCTATTATTAGGATACATATCAAAGTGAACAGGCACCACAATGTCAAAACGAAGATGCGCAGCCAAATCTGCCGCTTCCAAAGCATTCATATTGCCAACGACGCCAAGTCTGTTGCGGAAAATATCTCGGCCATTAATCGGCAGGAAGCCTACATCAATCGTGTAACCCGACAGCGTATTCACCAATTCATCCGTCAAAAGCGTATCGCCTGCATGATAGAGACATAAATTGTCCCATTCGAGCATGTAGCCCAAATAATGGTCCCAGCCCGCTTCATCCTGCACACGCTCTTCATGCCACGCAGGTATCGGTTGAATGTTCAGCCCTTCAGCGAACGGCCAAGCCTCTTGAACACCAAGCGCCTGCAGCCGATTAGGTGCAATTCCCATTGCCTCCAGTGCCGGCAAGCAAACCTTAGGAGCGCCGAAGCGGCAATGCGGAGACGCCTCCGCAATAACCCGCAGCGTCGCCGGATCCATATGATCCATATGTTCGTGCGTACAAAGGACAAGATCCAGATCCGTCAATGTTTCGGGTTTCACCGGCGGTGCATATCTTCTCACCCAGAACCTATCGGGAGACCCTCCGAGTTGATCGACAGAATCCGTCAAATACGGGTCAATGGCTATGGCCATGTCGTTTTTTCGCAAAATAACGCCAACCTGTCCAATATACTGAATGGTTAGCTGATTAGATTCTACTGACATAAAACTACTCCTTTTGCTGGATATATGGTGTACCGAATGCATGCGTCTTCGTTCCTTTAACGCCAGGTTTGACTGCAAAAATGCCACCGGCATGAGGCTGATCTCCTGCTTTTTCGTCCTCCAGCCCTTTTCGTGCGCTCGTTATGTATAAAGTGTCCAGCTCATCTCCGCCAAAAATACACGAAGTTACTTTCGCTGCGGGGACCGCGATGCTCTCCAGTTTCATGCCTGTGCGGGGATTCCAGCGTGACACCTGCCAGCCATCCCAGTGTGCAATCCAGAGCATCCCTTCCGCATCAATCGTCATACCGTCTGGAAATCCTTGCTCGCCAGCGAAATCGATTAATAATCTAGGACGGCTAATTTCTCCTTTTTCCGCGTCAAATTCAAAAACTAACACTTGTTTTCTCATCGAATCAATATAGTACATCTCATTTTCGTCAAGACTCCAGGCAATCCCGTTCGATACACCCACGTCTTCGTGAACTTTGCGGTAGCTGCCATCTGTTTCAAGTACATAGAGGGAGCCTGTCGCCCCTTTTTCAATGATTTCCATCGTTCCCGCCCAGAACCGGCCATGGCTATCACATTTTCCATCGTTAAACCGATTGGAAGGCAAGTGTGCTTCTGGATCAACGAGAGGTGTTAAAGTGCGCTGTTTCATGTGATAGGACTGGAAACCGGATTGTGTCGCCAAAACGAACTCATCTTTCCCGGCGCAAACAACTGCTCCTACAAATTCACCAATAAGAAAGGACTCATTTTGACCGGTCTCCGGATAAAACCTGCAAAACTTTTCTCCTACAATATCAACCCAATAAAGCGCTTTCTCCTCCTCGTTCCAGCTTGGCCCTTCTCCTAGAGTGGCTTTAGCGTCCAGAACCAGCTGTACGTTCTTCGAACCCATTAGACATCAACTCCTCTTCCGTTATTGTAAACCGTCCTCGTACGAATTGGAAGAAGCAGGAATGCCTTTCCACAAAAAAAGAAAGGGCTTTCCCTCCGTCATATTCATGACTTGTAGGAAAACCCGATGATCTTGTTTATGCCTTCAGAATTGAGATGGCATCCAATAAAAATGTTGCAAAATTGCTGTCGATTTTTTTACCCGATTGAGCTCGAACATGCTGTTCAATAGCGTTCAATGCCGCCTTGACACCCTTGTCATCCAAGTGCTTTTGCAACGCCTCAACCATCATTAACAAGCTGTTATAAATGCCTTGATTCGTAATCCAGCCTTGTTGATAAGCATAACGAACCGCTTCATCCAAATGCATGACATCCATGTGCACCTTAAGCACATAGCTCACGGTCGCTTCATTCCCGGCAGCATCCGTTGCCGTTACTTTTATTGGATGATCACCAATACGGAACGTAAAAGGTTTGTACGTATAGGGATCGTTAACGCTAGCGCCGTCAATGCTGACTGACTTGGCAACGACTCCGCTTATTTCATCACTCACGTTGAAGGTCAAACTGCCGCCATCCGTCCAATAAACATCCATCGTGACCGAAGGTGAAATGACCGGCGCTTTGGTATCGATTTTGACTTCAACCGTTTTGACTGATTCTTGGTTGCCGGCTTGATCGACACTGTAATATCGAATTTGATGCACGCCATCATCCGTAACAGAAACCGCGTTCCCTTCTGTGAAGGCACCGTTATCAAGGCTATACATGGTTGTTTGTACGCCGCTGCCAGCATCGCTAGCCGTTAATGTCACCGTTTGCGCCGTGCGCTGCCATCCTGATTTCGCGTCATCTGTCGTTACAGGAGATGCGCTGTCTTTCTTGAAGGTAATGACATGCGTTTTACCATACGAATTGGCAACCTGAATATCAAGCTTCAAGCTAGGAGACGTTTGCTGCACAGAAATCGTGCTGTCACTGCTTACGAGCTGCAAGCCCGTTTTATTCAGCTCAAGTGAAATCATGCTCTGCGCTTGTGTTGGATCGGATACCGCGATGGAAAGCTCGGACTCCGATTCCTTCACCATCACAGATGCCGGATTACTGGCGGTAATGCCTGCCACGGAACCCGGGTTCCAGAAGTTAGCCGCTGTAATGCCCAGCTGCTTTTCTTTCACCGCATGCACATCGGCTGTATTACTTAAAATCTCAACATCCGGCGATTGGCTGTACGCCGCTGTTGCCGATGCATCTTTGTGTGGCAGCATGACGTAAGCATAGGAAGCATTGTTCGGATTTTGCCCGTGTTCGAAAGCCAAGCTTAAATAATTACGCGTAATCGGCGTATTCGATTGGCCGCTGTTAATCTCTTGCCAACTTCCCGTTCTCGCTTCACGCAAGCCATAGATGGTAGCTGACCCTGGGAAATAATAACCGATATCTGAATTCGCCACATTACCGGCTAAATGAGCCCAGTTCACTTGATTTAGCGTTCCTGACCAGCCGGGCTGATTCGATTGCACTGAACCATTGATCGTTAGCACATTGTCTCCGGCATCATCCAGTTTTCGATTATCGATGATCGTTTCAACCGGCGCGTTCGCCGCTGAGCTTTTCGAGATTCCAGCTCCTAAAGCGACGATTTCATCGTCGAACATGAACCACGATTTTTTGCCTTGCAGCGTACTGCCTGTCACTTTATCCATCGAAAAGTCCATGCCTGCGGCGCCATAGAAGCCGTCGATAGAGGAGCCGCCCACCCAATTTTTCGCGTTCATGTACGAGGTCCACTCGCCCGGAGTCACGCCTTTCCCTGACTGATCCGTCGTAGTGCCTGGCAATCGGAAGGAATCCACAGTCGGCCAGAAGTCATTGCGGTACTGGTTAAGATCCTGATCATACAGGAACGTCATGCCGATTCCCGTGTACCAGCCTTTGAGATTTTCGTTATTTCCTTTTTCAAAAGCAGAAATTCGGTTCGAAAAAAGGCTTAATCCAAAGCCATATCCTTCACGCAAATGAACCACACGATCCATGCCGGCAAATACTTGATTCCGCTCTAATTCTCCTCTGCGCTGAATTGATGAATCGCTCATTAACTCTTTGATCAACGTCAACTCGTAAATCGGCAGCCCATCCACATAATTTGCGTAGGTCGTATCGCTCAAAATCCATTCCTTGGCCATCCGTTTAATCGAAAGTGCAACATCTGCCGGCGCTCCTTCTGCTAAACGAAGCAAAGTGGTAATCGTACTTCTAGCGCTGCCTGTTGCTTGTCTGGAAATACCCCTTCCGTTCACCATATCCATGTAAAGTCCTTTGTAAATAACAGGTTCGAACGTGTCTGTAACCCATTTGTACACATTGTTTACATTAGGATCCGTTACAGGCCATGGGGAGCCATTAAGGACGTACGTCATATCAGCAGCTCGGCTTAGCCATACAGCGCCATATCCTGCTGTATACGCAATATTCGTATGCTGCACTAATGAACCATCTAGGTATACACCGTCTCCATGATTGGCATAAACAAATTCGGGACCAATTGGGTCGCGGCCTTGCGTAATTTTCGCACTGTTATTGCCGATGATGCCTCGCATTGTAACAACAAGCGCCTTGTCCAGCAGATTGGCGCCGGTTTCAACAACATTATTAAGCGTGCGCTTTTTCGGATCAGGGACAAATCGGTCGATCGCTTTCATATGTTTTGTAATTTGAGCAGGTGTCAAATGCTCATACATCAGCACGAGGATATCATTCATAATTTGCGGAGCGCCGATTTCCCAATCCCACCAATTGCCGTACTCCGTTTTGGACTCGTTGTAACGGTTAGCGTTCAGCCAATCCAACGTGTTCAAAATGTCTACTTTAAGCGTTTCATTATGATATAAGCTCGATCCCTTGAGCGTATAGGCGAGCGCCATCGTCCTCAATCTGCTGTACGAAGTCGTGACTTGCGCGGAATCTGTCGTACTGGCAAGATCGTTCCAGACCAGCGTTCGGCCTGCGGATTTGTTCAGTGTATCCCAGAAGCCGGTCGCATCGGCGTTCGTAACACTATCGGCAATTTTGGCCAAGTTAGCTGAAATATCAGGATCAGCGGCATCGTAATTAGGACCGCCTGTCAGCTTGTTGAACCATTTGGCCCGCATCTGCGCATAGGATTGAAAAAGCTCGGCAGATTCAACGTTTACGAGACAATCTGCCTGGATTGTTCCATCTGGTGTCGACACCGTTATCGTCGTGGAGCCTAGCCCTACAGCCGTTACATTTCCGCTGTTATCCACAACTGCCGTATTGGGGTTCGATGAACGCCAAATCACCGATTTGTCCGCCGCATTCGCTGGAACAAACGTTGGCGCTAACGCCACTGACGCCCCCTGAGCCATAGAAAACGCACTTTGATCCAAAGTAATTCCTGTAACTCCGTTATATTCCTCCAAACTCATATCATCAAACCATACCTTCCCTTTGCCTGTTTCTAGGAACGGCTCTATCACCAACTTCGTGACATTTGCCGGAATTGTCATAAAAACTTGCTGCATCGTCCAATCCTTCGTACCGAGCAATTTCGCGGATGCAGGGCCGTCACCTACTTTGCTTGTATTATAGTACTGTGTTCTAAAATAAGCACCAGTCCCCGTGACATTATCGGTTTTCACCCATACTTTCAGTCGATAGGACTTGCCGGGTGTAACCGTCAACACGCTTTGATTGACAGAAACTCTGCTCGTTGCAAAAGCGTCAAACAAAATCGATTTACTCCCTTCATGAAAGGTAGTTGAGTCCAGGGAGACATTCACCGTTTGATTGGGTGCTTTGCCGCTCCCTGTAGGAATCCATAAGCCCCAACCGACCGGTGCAGGACTTGTCACCCCGTTCCAGCTCGCATCCAGCGTTGTTGTTGTTTGTTCGAAGCCGCCGTTGCTCAGCAGGTTGACCGCAGCGGCCTCCGCTTTAGGATAAGCGCTTTCATAAAAGGGCACAAAAGATACTAGAAGACTCGAGACCATACTGACCGATAGTAATTTTGTCATTGTTCCCAAACGATCACCTCATCGACTTTTTTTCATGCGAGAAAACAAGTTCTAGCAAATGCTTCGTACCAGCTTTTCTAGCATAAAAGACGCATCTCTTCCGAAGCAATCTTCAATTCTTGCAATTGGTTATATAAAAAACGCCGATCCAATGATGATAAAAAAAGCCGACATAGCAAAAAAAGCCTATTCGTCACCTAACAGACTGAGATGACGCTATTTGCAATGGAGTCCATAACAACTTCACGTCTCTTTTGCAACTGAGACATTTTTCTTTTTGGAATCTTTCGTGCATCGTGTTAGAATGTAGTTTTACAGCAAACATCAGCTAATTTCAACCAGGAAGGTTACGGTCATCACCTCATGAATTCTTCAAATCTTTTACGTTCGTTTAATTTTTTGTACTTTGCCCTGCTTGCCATGTTCGTATCTTTTCTCCCTGTTTATCTAGATGCTCAAGGACTTCCAGCGACCAAAATCGGTCTGATCATCGGTACAGGAGGAATCATTACGATCTTCTCGCAGCCGCTTTGGGGCATGATTAGTGACAGGACCAGAACCATTAAGAAAGTCATGTTACTTCTATTAGTGTGTTCAAGTCTTGTTGGGTATTTTTTGTATACCTCCAATAGTTTCATTGTACTGCTTCTGTTTACGATGTTTTTGTACTTTTTCCTTATGCCGCTTGATCCGTTAACGGAAAGCTTGAACTTCCAAACAGCGGAAGCGAACGGCGTCAGTTATGGCTCCATACGGACTTTCGGTGCGATTGGCTATGCCGTCATGTCCTTGGCCGTTGGATACGCGATTCAATATTTAGGCTTGAACAGCTTGGGTTACCTTTTCGGAGGGATCGGTGTCATCAGCCTTATTATTTGTCTATCACTTCCAGATGCACCAGTTTCCGGAAAACCAATCACATTAAAAAGCTTACGTAATTTCCTAGGAAATAAAGAGACAATTTGGTTCCTGGTGTTAATCTTTATTGTTGCCGTTCCGCAACGGATTAATGATACATTTTTAGGCGTATATATACGAAAATTAGGCGGCAGTCCTGAACTGGTCGGACAAGCATGGTTTTTAGCGGCAGGAAGTGAAATTCTTGTCTTTGCGCTAAGTTTCTGGTGGCTGCGTAAAGGAAAGGAACTCCAAATCATCGCATTTTCTGCATTCTTTTACTTCATTCGCTTTTTATTGTCCTCATGGATAACAGAACCTCATGTACTTGTTTATTTACAGCTTCTGCAAACCTTCACTTTTCCAATCTTTTATTCCGCGGCGATTCAATATTTATACCGTATTGTACCTGAGGAGTGGAGAGCGACCGGTCAAACAGTTCTTGCTCTGCTGTTCTTCGGTGTATCCGGCATTGTTGCTTCTTATCTGGGCGGGTGGTTTTATGAAAGCTTTGGCGGTCAATCGCTTTATTTATGGATTGCCGGTATGTCCTTTATCGGACTGCTGTTCAGCCTGGTACTTAGCGTAATCTATGGAAAAGCCAAGATGGCAGCCTAAACATTTTCTGTTAAAATGATAGGAATAGAAAGAACGGGGGCAAGCAGCATGGACTACATTATTTTGGATATCGAATTTAACGGTCGCAAATTTGCGAGCGATTTACCTATGGAGGTCATCGAGATTGGGGCTGTGCGCCTTAATGACTCCCTTCAACCGGTCGATGAGTTCTCATCTCTGATCAAGCCGGTTTATTTCTCCAAATTAAACGGGTTTATTAAAAAGAAAACGGGCATTCCGCAAGAAGACATTGATGGCGCCGCCGGCTTTCGCAGTGTCATTGCGGAATTCATCAGCTGGCTGAACCGGAGTGATGCTTTTCTCCTTGTTACATGGGGCGGGGAAGATTTGAAACGCATTGTATTCGATACGAGAATGCACAAATTGGACGATGCGTACTGGATGAATGCCAACTATTTTGACTTGCTGAAAGGGTTTATCCGCTATAAAAATGTAACGAATGACGTCAGCGTCGAGGCTGCCCTGCTTGATTTGCAAATCGAGGCGGAAGGCTCCGCCCACAGAGCACTGGATGATGCGCGGATGACATCGCTCGTGTTCAAAGCAATCTTTCAGGAGCTTGATTTTGAGCGCACACAGCAATATGTAGATGTCTACAGCAATGCTAAGGAACGCCGGCTTCTGAAGACAGCCATCCGTTCCATTATGGCCCAGAAAGTCGTGCCTACCTGGGAGCTCGTTGTAGAACAGTATTTTAAAGATAAAATGGCGCTTACCGATCCAAGGAAAATTACCGAGCTGCAAGCCCTGTTTGAAGCGGAAATGGTAAAAGGGCCGCAGGTTGTGAAAAAGGCGCCTGTGCAGTAATGCACGGGGGCACATTCCTCCCTCACCTTCAACCAAAAAAAGCCAATCCACTCGACATATTTCACATGTCTTGGATTGGCTTTTCATTATAGCTGATCAACGCCTAAGCGGTTTTTGAACGTTAGGGACGGAAGATGATCGCGCTCGCTGCGCTTGGACTCGTTTTGTTGAATCGCCAGCAGTTTACCCGTCAATTCAAGGAACCACATTTCGTCTCTTACCGCGAGGGCGACATCGATCAAGCTTCTCACTTGTTCTTCTATATCCAGGGAACTTGGCGGCAATTTTTTAACATCTTGGTTGCTGACTTCCATGACTTTCCCAATCGTCGATTCACGGTCGGATGCAATCACGTAAATGCGAGTCAAACCTCCAAGCACATCCATGGATTCTACATACCCATGCAACATTTCATCTTGATTCGTAGTGGCTGTAACCCAATCACTGATTTGATAGTTCATCATCCAGCACCGCCTTTAGCGTTATTTTTAATCACTCACTAGCTATACTGTAATTATAAATGTTACAGTATCTTTTGTCAATGTGGCTCATGCTGAATGAACATTATCTATTTTGTAGGTCATTGACAGTCACAAAGGTGTAGCCTTCTTTCGTCAAAGCATCCAGAATGCCTTCTATCGCAAGAAGCTCCGACTTATCGTACATAGGATGCAGCAGAATGATAGAGCCTGGCTTCACATGCTGAATGACTTCGTTAACCTTGTCGGAAGCTGTTTGATAATTCGTGTCCGGCTCCAAATTCCACATGATCGTTTGAATCTGCTGCTTATGTAAATAATAAGGTAAGCCAATCAACTTTTTACCGTTTGGCGGCCGAAAGTCAATTTCACCTTCATAACCCGTCTTGCGGATTAGTTGATTCGTTTTTTCAATTTCTTCGCGGATAAAAGAGGGCTTTTTGAAAACCATTCGTTGATGCGAAAGGTATGATTTCCGATCTGATGCCCCGCCTTCGCGATCAGCTGCCCAGCTTCTCTATTTTTCTCAAGCTCGCTTCCTATTAGAAAAAAAGTAGCCTTTGCTTGATATTTACCCAATAGGGCTAAAATTGAAGCTGTAATAGAACAAAGACAGCAAATAGTCCTATTCCAATTATGACTATTCTTTTTCTCATTTATTCACTCTACCTTCCCTAATTTCAAAAAAACCATTTAAATAAGAAACAAAATTTACAATATTAGCTGTACTATTTATACTTATAAGGTTATTAGATACTCTATTCATTAGCAAGGAGCCTTCCTATGAGTACTTCTACTGTTTTAAATGATGAAGAGTGGTTGAAGCTGCTCGAATATGTCGCTGAAACCTATTCGGATGTGACCCTTTCCAGAGGATTTACCTATTTTAAACAAGGACAAGTTATCTCCCTCAGCATCTCTGACGCTCGTTTGGTGCAAGCCAAAGTCGATGGATCTGAAGCTTATCGTGTATCGCTTAACCTAAATAAGTTGAAAGAAGGCAGCTGCACATGCCCCGTTCATGGCGCTTGCAAACACCAAGCCGCTGTCATGATGGAACTGGCGGACCGGCTCGGATACCCGGCAACCCAGATTATGAATGCAAAAATGCAGCTCAAACGCGCGGCTTCGCAAGCTACCTCGGAATCCGCCATGATGAATTTGCCTACTATGTCTGTTAGCGGCTGGCAGCAGTTTCTGGACCAATACACCGTCTCCATAAAACCTAGCTACGATCAAGGCATTTACGCTCAGCAGTTGCGAAGCCATTTAAGCACCTTAATGAACGTTGCCATTCCTTTTTCTGAACAGGATCAGGGATTTTTCGAGCTGCATCAATCGTTATTCCTTCTTAGGAAAATAAAAGGACAAAACACACAAGGTGGGACGAGCTTCTTTACGTCATCTGCAATCTACAAGATTTACGATGAGATTCTGAGTTGGTTAAAAGAGCAGGCTAACCGACTCGCCTTTTCCGAGTCCAGCGAGCGCCTTGAGGCGACATTCGCTTATCTCAGAACGCAGATGGCTGATCAGAAAGGCCACAGTTATCAAGATTTTGGCGTTTACTGCGCACTTTGGAACGAATGGATGACTTCAGAAATCGCAACGGCTTTATCCTACGCCCCTAAAGAAATTGAAGCTATAAAGACGTCGATCGCAGATGACTCTGCCGCCACGCCCTCGGTTTCAGCTGCGCTAGCTTACTTGCACTTGCTGACGTCACAACCGAATATTGCTTGGGCAGTACTAGCGGAGGGGCTAACCTTTAAAGACACGCCTGCCTACCTTTTCATTACGTTCTTCGACCATCTGCAGGATAACGCCAACTGGAAAGAACTTGTAGACTGGCTAACCAAAACGGCCGTCTTCTTCAACAATCCACGAACCCGTGAACTCGATACATACGCGAATTATTGGCAAAAAGCTGTCGCTCGTTTTCCTGAGGCCGAGGAGCTGATGTGGCAAGCCTTTGAAAGTCTCCTGCCGCGGTCATACACTCTCATTGAAAATGTCCTCTACGAGCAAGGCAAATGGAAGGCTTGGCTAGAAATGCAGATCCTTCAGGGCCATGACCCGCTTTTTCACCGGGTCAGCGTGCTTCAGCCGATCGAAAAAGAAGCGCCACAGCTGCTTTTACCCTATTACCATCAAGCTGTGAACCATTACGTTGGTTTGAAAAACCGTCACGACTATAAGGCTGCTGTCAGGCTTTTGAAAAGACTCGAAAAAGTGTACAAGAAAATGAAGCAACCCGGTCATTGGGAAACATTTTTTGCCGGTTTCGTTGATCGACACAGCAGACTGCGGGCGTTGCAAGAGGAACTGAGGAAAGGAAAGCTGCTCGGATGAACGCAATATTGCACAATTTACAAGTGAGCATGACATTAACAGATAGCGGCGATGCTTTATTCTGGGGATTTCTTGACGACCGCGATGTGCCTGGTGAGAAGCTGCGAAATCTCATGTTCGCTTGGCACGAATCTTCCTATTACGGCACATCTTTGGACCTGCAGCAGGCTGGTGACATCTCGGTTGTCGTGCTCCCTGCGGATATGGTGCTTCCCTACTTCACGGAACCAGGTTTCATGGAAATCCTGCGCTTTGAGGATGGGAATGAAGGCATGAAAGCAATGCGCGAGCTTGCACCGCTTCTTTACCAAGAAGCGCAAGCTGGTCGCTATGTACCCAGCTTGCACGATTTCCGCAAAGGGACGCTGGGTTGGACTTGGGATGCCGAATCCGATGCGCTGAAATCGTTCGATTGGGCAGCCTTTCAAAACCTTGACGCCCTTGGTCAAGGCCTAGCCGGGCTGCGCGCAGCGTTCTCCGCCGTAGTTACCACGGAGCACTATGCAAGTGAAGCCGCGATTTCCGATCTTCGCCGCGACTACCCCCCGTTGTTCCAACGCTCCGCTTCGCCTGTCACTTTGACGGAAGAAGAATGGCTCGCCTCCTTAGGATGGCGGCCTGATACGGCTCCGTTCCGGCCTGCGCTGCAGCTGCTGGAACCTGATGAAGAGGACGACACGTGGCGACTCCGCCTTGTCCTGCAGGACAAGCAGGATCGATCCGTGCTCGCGCCGATTCGTCTTGCTGCGGACGGAACCGCTGCAGGAACTTGGGACACCAACTGGAGTCCCTATGTGCTGGAACGGTCAGCCGGCTGGGCAGCCAGGCTAGCCGAACCTCTGCCCAGCGGGAGCAGCGGCGTAGAGCTCTTATCCAGGCCTCTAAGCGATGAATCGGCCTGGACGTTTTTAACGACAGACAGCCGGCATCTTTTAGACGGCGGTTGGAATGTTATGCTGCCCGGCTGGTGGGAAGCCGCCTCCAAGCGTAAGCCGCGGCTGCGCGCGAAGGTATCCTCCGAAGCTGGAGGCAAAGGGCAGTCGCTCTTCGGGCTGAACGCCTTAGTCGACTTCGACTGGCGGATTGCCATTGGCGAAGCGGATCTAAGCGAAGCGGAATTCGCTGCGCTGCTTTCGCGCAATGAGCGCCTCATCCGCTTCCGCGGCCAGTGGGTCTACCTGGACCCGGCGCTGCTTGAGCAAATTCGCAGACTGATGGCCAGCGTTGACCCGCAAGAAGGTTTGTCTTTGCTGGATATTTTCCAACTCCACCTGCTGAATGAATCAGAGAAAGAGAACGCGCCTAAGGGAAGTTCATCACCTGAGGACGACGCTGAGAACGAAGAACGCATCAAAATGGAAGTTGAGTTAAACGCGCATCTGATGGGCCTTTTGCGTCAACTTGCACAGCCGTCGGAACTGCAGGAGATTCCTGTTCCAGCAGGCTTGCGTGCTGAACTGCGCAGCTATCAACATGAAGGTTTCACATGGTTAACTTACCTAAGAAAGTTCGGGCTTGGCGCTTGTCTTGCCGATGATATGGGGCTTGGGAAGACCATTCAATTCATCACCTATTTGCTGCATCACCAAGCTGAATCCGAGCAGCCTGCTCTGCTGATTTGCCCTACCTCTGTACTCGGCAATTGGCAAAAGGAACTTGTTCGCTTTGCCCCGGATCTCAAGGTGCTGCTTTATTACGGCAAAGGCCGTCTAAGCGGCGAAGCGCTTTCTGAAGCTTTGAAAGGCACCGATATCGTGCTGACCTCATACACGACCGCTCTTATGGAGCAAGAAACGCTGCAGGAGACGGTCTGGAGCTCCCTTTGTCTGGACGAAGCGCAAAATATTAAGAACGCCCAAAACAAGCAGTCCGCCGCCGTGCGTTCACTTCAAGCCAAACATCGCATCGCCCTGACAGGCACACCGATCGAAAATCGGTTATCAGAGTTGTGGTCGATCTATGACTTCCTGAATCCCGGATATTTGGGAAATCAGCGCGGCTTTCAGCATCGTTTCGCGAATCCGATTGAGAAACACCAGGATGAGGAGCGGACGATGCAGCTCCAGAAACTCGTCAAACCTTTTATGCTGCGCCGGAAAAAGAAAGATCCCGCCATCCAGCTCGATTTGCCGGAAAAGCAGGAGATGAAGGTCTACTTGAACTTGACCGCCGAGCAAGGCGCGCTGTATGAGCAAGCTGTCAAAAACCTCATGGAGCGCATGCAAAAGCTGGAAGGCATGGAGCGCAAAGGCGCTATTCTCTCTGCGTTAACACAGCTTAAGCAGCTTTGCGATCACCCGGTTCTGCTGACCAAGGAGGCTCCTATCTCCGAGGAAAGCCTGCTTAACGAAGACAGCCGGGAAAGCTTCATCTTACGTTCAGCTAAGCTCGAACGGCTCGTTGCAATGGTTGGCGAACTGCGGGATGAAGGCGACTCCTGCCTAATCTTCACACAGTATGTCAGCATGGGCAAGCTGTTGGCCGATATTTTGCAGGCACAACGGGACGAACCCGTGTTGTACTTGAACGGCAGCACGCCGAAGCAAGAACGCGACAAGATGATTGACAAGTTCCAAGCTGCCGATGGGCCTGGCATCTTTATTCTGTCGCTCAAAGCAGGCGGTGTCGGTCTCAACTTGACCGCTGCCAACCACGTGTTCCATTTTGACCGGTGGTGGAATCCAGCCGTAGAAAACCAAGCGACAGACCGTGCTTACCGGATGGGTCAGAAACGGAATGTACAAGTGCATAAGTTTATTTCGTTGGGCACGCTTGAGGAAAAAATCGACGAGATACTCGAGAGTAAAATGAGTCTCAGCGAAAATGTGATTTCCACCTCCGAAGCTTGGATTACCGAGCTCTCGAATGAAGAGCTGTATGATTTATTTGCGCTGCGAAAAGATTGGTAAGGCTTACCTACGAGCACGTTTTGTGATAAGATATCGAACGAGAAGAAACAGAAAGGGAGTTTATACCGTGTCTCGTATCATACAAGTTGATGAACGCCCCTCCATAGGCGAAAGCATTCCCCTTAGTTTGCAGCATTTATTTGCGATGTTTGGCTCCACCGTGCTTGTTCCGATTCTATTTCATGTCGATCCAGCTACGATATTGTTGATGAATGGGATCGGCACATTGCTCTATATTTTTATCACAAAAGGCAAAATCCCCGCTTTCCTGGGGTCCAGCTTCGCTTTCCTTTCGCCTGTTTTCGTCGTCCTCGGTCAAAAGGGTTACAGTGCGGCACTAGGCGGATTTCTAGTCGTGGGTCTGATCTTTACGATTATTGCTTTATTGATACGCTTTGTTGGAACGCGCTGGATTGATGTTGTCTTCCCACCTGCGGCGATGGGCGCTATCGTGTCCGTTATCGGGCTGGAGCTAGTGCCCACAGCCGCTTCGATGGCCGGCATAATCGCTCCTGCCGATGCTAAAGAAGCCTGGGTTCCCGATATGACCGTGATTACGGTTTCTATTTTCACCTTTTTAGTAGGCGTGGTTGGTTCCATCGTATTTCGAGGGCTGTTGAAGGTCATCCCTATTCTGGTAGCTATCATCCTGGGGTACGTACTTGCAGCATTACTTGGTTTAGTACATATTCAAGAAACTTTAAGCGCCGCACAATGGCTTCAACTTCCTACTTTCTATTCGCCAACGTTTGATTTAGCAAGTATATTAATCATTGCCCCTGCGGCACTTGTTGTCATTGCAGAGCATATCGGCCATTTAATCGTAACCAGCAATATGGTGGGCAAAGATTTATCCAAAGACCCGGGTCTAAGCAGATCTTTACTTGGAAACGGGATCTCCACGATGCTGTCTTCCTTGGTTGGGTCCACGCCAAATACAACGTACGGTGAAAACATCGGCGTCATGGCGATTAGCCGTGTGTACTCGGTTTGGGTCATTGGCGGAGCTGCGATCCTGGCGATTGTGCTCTCTTTTGTGGGGAAAATCTCAGCCTTGATTCAAACGATTCCCACAGCTGTCATGGGAGGCGTTTCCATGTTGCTGTTCGGCATCATCGCCGCTTCCGGTATTCGGATGCTCGTGGAAACGAAAGTGGATTATTCCAAACCGATCAATCTGATTCTGACAACGTCGGTTCTTGTCATCGGTCTTAGCGGTGCAACGTTGAAGTTGGGGAATTTTGAATTGAAAGGCATGGCGCTGGCCACTATTGTTGCTATTGTGCTTAGCCTGTTTTTCAAACTGCTGGATAAGTTAAAGCTGACGAACGAGTAATTGAGCACTGTGGATTAGACTTAGGACTGTAGGCGATGCCCGAATATTCGTGAAAGGAATATAGGCTATGAAGAACGGAATGAACACGAGCGAACGCACGTTCTGGAAGAAGTACCTCGCCAAGGCAAAGCTGGATCTATCCTACGCGGCCTATACCAAAGTCCAAAAGTCTTGGACAGATGAGAATCCCGCCTGTCCGTTTAACCGACTTTATTTTATCTGCGAAGGTGAAGGCTATGTCAGGATCGGGGATCAGACTTACTTCCCGAAACCCGGGGAGCTGTATTTGTTGCCAGCTGGAAGCGACCAGGCTTATGGCACGATAAGCGACAATACTTTCGGCAAGTATTGGTGCCATTTTTCCGCCAAAATCGGAGATTTGGATTTGTTTCAAATTTTGCAAACCTCGCCTTGCTTGAAAGTTCAGAATCCGGAAGAGCTCGTGAAAGCTTTCGAACAATTGATTGCTTACAGCCAGAGCGATAGCATCACCTCAGAGTTCCGAGCTTACTCCATTCTGATGACGTTTATTGCCGATTTTATTGAGCAAAATCAATCCATCAAGCTGAACCTGACCTCCACGCCGACTTTTGAAAAAATGAATAAAGTCTTGCTGTACATGGAACAGCATATTGCCGAAAATGTGTCCGTGGATACACTTTCACGCATAGCTCATTACCATCCTAATTATTTTATCAATGCTTTCAAGCAATTCACGGGCTACTCGCCTATCCAATACATGAATCATCTGCGTTCCGAAAAAGCCAAAGATTTGCTTATGACGACGGAATTGAACGTTTCGCAAATCGCTGATGCGTTAGGGATGGAATTATCGTATTTTTCCCGTATGTTCCGAGAGCAGACCGGATTTAAGCCTACGGCTTTCCGTGATTTGAGACTAAAAACCATGGAAAATAGCCCATAACTAAAAGACGAGGCCGCCTCCAAACCATGAAACATGGCTGAGAGACGGCCTCTTTTGTATATCAGCGTGCCTATGCAATTTCTTGCAGCTTACGGATAGAAGGCATTTGCCTTTGTCGTCGTGGAGCACCAGCGGTTGTTCAACAGGAAACGGATCAGCGAGTTTTTCGCCCGATCTGTGCCGATGTAATTCAACGTTTCTGCGGCATGCGCACGAACGTATCGGTTCTCGTCATCCAACGCGATTTCCAATTGCGGAACGGCCGATTCTGCGGAAGCGCCCAAGCGGGATAACGATAGACTGGACATGAAGCGCACTTGTGCGTTCTGATCTTGAAGACCGCGAGTTAAGCTGGCAACGACGTCCTCAACAGGCGAGTTCTTGAAACCAAGTGCATCCACAACAGCGCTGCGTATTTTATCCTCCGGGTGATCAAGCAGCTCGGTAAGAGCTGGAACCGCTTTGGCTGCTAGCCCGCTCAATTCTCCCAGAGCAAAAACCGCATGCGTTACTGTATTTACATTCTCATGGTTCAGCGCAGCAATCAACCCGTCAACCGCCTCGCTTCCAGCAACAGCCAATCCATACGCGGAGATTCGCGATACATGAACATCATCGCTGCGGAGTCCGTCCAGCAGAGCATTCACGCCAGCCTGGCCTCTACGTGCAAGATCATAAGAGGCATTGATGGCGATCGTTTCCTCACCGCTCAATTTCCCCGCCAGTTCCTGAACTTCCTGCGGATCGGATGAAGCCGTTCCCGCCAAGGAGCAGAGTTCACCGGATAACCAGTTCCACGTCTCTTCCCACATCAAATCGTGAGCAGCAAGCGGTGCAAGCAAGTTCGCCGGTTTCTTCCATTCGCGTTCTTGATTATTCCAGCTTGGCTGTTTAGGCAGTTCAGTACGCATGAACTCAAACTTCAGCATATAACGCGGTTTTCCAAGAATGTTCGGAGTGGAACGATGCCAGATATCATAATGGATCAACGCGAAAGTGCCTGCCTCGCCGCTTGCCAAAACTTCAGCCGGATGCTCATTCGCTTCAAAAGCCCGCTTCTGGTGATTTTGCGTGCCTGGCATAATGCCTGTCGGCCCCAAATCTACCGGTGTATCTTGCGGGAAATACATAATCATTGCCCAGTTCGGGTGATGATTACGCACGCGGTCATAGCCCCAATAGCTGTCTTTATGCCAGCCGCCTGCAGTAGGCAGGGCATTGAAATGCCCATGTCTGTGTGCATGCATCATATAATTTGGACCTAACACGCTTGTTAGTGCTCCAGTAACAACGGGATGGTCAAATACTTTTTGCAGCTCTCGGATACGCGGCAGCAAGTTATTTCCAGGATTCCCCTCTTCTGCATACACCGTATTTAATTGCTCAAGCAGATTGTCATGAAACGCATGGGAAAAATCCGTTTTAAGAATTAGACACCCATTCGTAATAAATTCTCTCATTTGCTCATCCGTCAATAGTAAAGGTTGTTTCTCCTGCATTGTTCCTGCCTCCTTGGCGTGTTTTGAATGCTGTAACCTTACCCTTATTATAGAAAAGTCAAATGAGATACTTAATAGACATTCTTAATCAGAGCTAGCACAAAACTAAGATAACCTCCTAAAACACCTCCAGATCGAATTCATCCAGCGAGGCAACTCTCAGATCATGTGCGATAAACTCCAAGTTCCGCGTAACCTCATTCGGCACGATCACGCATCGGATACCAGCTGCCTTGGCAGCCTTCAACCCATTAGGTGAATCTTCAAAAACGAGAGCCTCCCCGGCTGCTACGCCAAGCTTGTCCAGTGTTAATGTATAAAGCTCTGGATCAGGCTTCACCCTCTTGACATCATCAGCTGTATGAATCACATCAAAATATGAGAATATACCTTGTTGCTTCAAGTATTTGTGAACCCAATCACGTGTTGAACTGGATGCTAACCCAATTCGTAGACCTCTCGATTTGGCTGCTTTCAGTACATTAAGCACACCGGGAAGCAGCTGAGCTTCTCCTAAATAAACGGCATACTTTTCGTGAGACAACTGTTTGATATATCCATGATCCAAGGGTTTTTGGATGGAGCTTTCCAGATAAACATAAGGATTAAACTCATCAAAAGAAGTGCCTACATTTTTACACCAAAGCTCAAGTGAAAGTTCGATTCCGTGTTCCTGATATATGTCTTTAAAAGCGTAGTACCAAGGAGTTTCTGTATCCATAATCAATCCGTCAAAATCAAAGATAATGGCTTTAAGGCCAAATCGGCTCTGAGGTTTGGTCTCAGTAACCATTAAGTTCATAAAGTGCGTAGTGCTCCCTGTTCCTTGTGGGGATTGAGCGACAAGCCCAGCCTTACATTCACTTGGAGTACGCATCCCGAAATAACGAACTAACGTCCATTCTTCACCATCCTGTGAGTAAAAAAAGGATACGCAATCGTCGACTTTACGGATTCTCAGATACGGGTTAGCCACATGAACGATTTCTGAATTACAGTCATCGGAGACACCATCTTTTGTCACGACAGAAACAATCGTTGGCACTTTACCGTTATATTCAAAACACAATTTACACCAATTGTTTTCGTCTACTAGAAGCATTAAGCATCCCGAATCATATTTATTTTTCATTTCAACGGTAAGCTGCGTTGTCATTTCAAAAGATTGCTGCACAAACGTGTACAAAAAAGGAGCCGACGCACAAATATGCTTTCCAGCAGGATCGCAAAAATAATCGGCGCCTGGAGGAGCAGTAACGATCATTCCCCCGTCTTCTGTAAATCTCCACTGTTCTGGCTTATTCATCCAGGAAAGTTCCAGCTGGTTTTCAACATGCAATAGATTGGTCATATTTACCTCCCAAAGTACCTTTATGAGTATTTATTCTCTTTGATAGGCCCAAAACCTTTCTACTATTGAAAACCACACCAATCTTGCTCTAAAATGAAGGCACAATGTCATCACAATCGGTAATCTTTTCAATAAATCTATCTGATCTTGCTAAACAAGCATTATTACTCTGACAACTAGAAAGCGAGGCTGCGCATGACTTACCCCCAAGATTTAAGGGAGAAAACACCTCTCTGGGACAGCAACTATCCGATTCGGTTTTACCGTAATCGATCTAGGATGGCCAAAAAAGACGACAATATTTTATATCTCCATTGGCATGAGCACTTCGAGATTATTGATATGCAAGCTGGTAAAGCACAGTTTCATATCGATAGCCGCCCTTACGAGGCGAGCGCCGGGGACCTGCTATTCGTCCCTGCCGGGGCGCTGCATGTCGGCTATAATGCATACGACGAAGACGTGGAATTCGTAGCCGTTGTCTTCAACGCCTCCCTCCTTCGCATGCTGCACCCCGATCCTGTCTATGAGCGTTACATGCTGCCTTTCTTGGACGGACGCGCGCAACTACCCGTTAAGATTAGCGCAAGCGACGAACAAGGAGCCCCATTTCGGCGGCTCATTCGTGAATCTACCCATGAGTTTGAGCACCCGGCCGCTGCCTACGAGCTGATCATCAAACATAACTTTCATCTTCTGTTCGCCTTGCTCTCCAGACAATTTCTGCCTGACAAGTTCGTGGATAAACCCGCTCCCCTGAGGCATTCTGAATCATTTAAGCCGTTAATTCAGCACATTGAGGCTCATCTTGCGGATCCGCTCTCCGTTGATCAGGCGGCGAAGATGGTCAACCTCAATCCGTACCATTTTTGCAAAACGTTTAAAAAGCTGACCGGACGAACTTTTGTCGATTTTGTCAACTGGCTGCGGATTAACGAAGCAGACCGTTTGCTGCGTGAAACGGAATGGACTGTAACCGAGATTGCCGAAAACATCGGCTGCGGGAACGCGAACTATTTTACAAAACTTTATAAAAAATATAAGAGTTATCCGCCTTCTGAAGTTCGGAGGAGATTGTTGATTACCTGACTAGCCTGCCAATATTTGTAGAAAGGAGGTGAATGTGAGGAAAATGCTCGCCGCACTTTACATTTAGAGCAAGCAGGCGAGCGCATCTGGCGTGAAATCTGTGCCATTGAGGAAGGTAAACGAACGTAGGCAGAAATTCTGGGGCATCAGGAATTTAGCATTAAACGGATCGGTTCCCAGCCTGTAAGTTAAAGTACCGCGGGCATCACGTACGCGTAGACAGCAACGAAATGGCAGCTGCTGCCCGCAACAACGAACACATGCCAGACCAGATGATGGTAGCGCAATTTCCGCCATAGAAAAAATAATAATCCGATACTGTACAGAATAACGCCTGTGACGATCCAAGTAATAGCTATTAGAGGAAGCCTTTCCTGCAGCGGTGAAATCAACGAGGCCATGAACCCGGCCAGCAGCAAGTAGAGGAACAGACCCCAAGGGATAAATCGCCGAATGATGAACTTGATGTAGCGCACGCCCCCCAAAGCAAGCACCCAGACCAACATCAGCATAGAGTAGCCTAATGGGCCCTGAAGAGTAATCATCAAGAATGGCGTGTAGGAACCCGCAATGGCGATGAAAATAGCCGCATGATCCAGCATTTCGAAACGCTCCCCCCACTTGCGCGAACGTGAGCAATGCAGGAGTGTGGAGGACAGATATACCATGCAAAAAGATAAGCCGTAAATCGTATTGCTAACTGTATAAGCAAAATCTTCGAACAGGGCGGCTCGCTGAAGGAGCAGCACAAGACCGAAGGCGCTTAGCGCGGCGCCGATTCCGTGACTTAAAGCGTTTAGGCGTTCCTCTTTTAAACGAAAGCTGTCATCCATGCGAAGGGGTCACTCCTTTCTGATTATTTCCTAGTTTTACCCTTCGTCGGGACTAGTATGTAATCAGATCGTAGTGACCCCTTTTTCCTTACGGGCTGCATGCTGCCAGCATTTACTCACCGCCCGTCTTGGGCTGCTTTTTTGTCAAATAAAAGGCAAGCTCCTTTCGATGCTTATACGCAATCAGCACAGCATTCCCCAGCCACACCCACATGATGGCTTCCACATAACCGCCTATATACAAATACACACCTAGAAGCAGCATGCCTATTACCACTTGTAAGCCATCCGCCGAGGAGGAAGTGGGCCTTCCTCTTGTCGCCAGCTTCGTTACTGCTACGCTTACAGCCAATATAACCGCTAGTGCAAGGGAAGCCTCAAACTTCGTCAGCGCGCTCCAAACACCGAAAGTAACGGCAATCGCTTTGCCTCCTTTCCCTTTCAGAAATGGCGAAAAGGCATGCCCTACAATCGGTGCCAGCGCGACAGGAATCAATGCATAACCTTGAACACGCGTAGTGTCCAAACTAAATCCTAAGATCCAAACCAGCACCAGGTACCCTTTTAAAAAATCGAGAATAATGCCCGCAAGCCCGATCCGATACCCCGCTGCTCTCCACAAGTTCAATGCCCCTGGGTTTCCATCTCCAATGTGATCTAGATGGTGTCTGGCCAGGAGTCCAAGCCAATAAGAAAACATCAGAGCGCCTGATAAAAAAGCGCAAGCCGTCCATACGATGGTCATAGCTCCCGCCTGCTTCCTACTTTGACATTCCTTCCTTTCCATGCTACATGGCCCAGAAACACCACTTGATAAACGGAATACAGCATGACAACAACCATAAATATCGTGGAAAAGATATGCAAAATGGGCATGATGACACCAAACTTCCCCACATACCTGACAAAATAAAACAGCTGCATCATGTAGATCAAATAGCCCATAAATAAAGGAAGCCACCAGGACGTATTCAAAAATAAAAAGAACGTTTCCGAGGCAACGAGACCGAGTACCCACAGGGCAATAAGCGCGATCGTTCCGCCTTTCAGTTTGGATGTTCCGAGGGCGGCCCCTTTACCAAAGCCTTGAATGCGACTTTTCATCCCCTGCGCATACATACGGAAGGAAACAAGACCGTAACCAATGAAATTCGTCACTCGGATACCGGCTTTGCGAAAGGCAGCTCCGAGGTTCAGGTCGTCCAGCATCTCCGCTTTGACGCTTTCGTGACCTTTAATCGCTTCGTAATCTGCTCTTGTTGTTAAAATACAGGAACCGTAAAGCCCCTTATTAGGACTGTCTTTCTCTATTGGTGATGTGAAAGCGAACACCCCTAAGAAGTTAAAAATGAGAGCTAACCTTTCACCGAAACTCACCGTGTAGTGAAATGGCACAACCGAGATGACGCCTCCGGCTTGCTGTCTAGCCATGATTAATATTTCCAGTGCGCGTGGCACCAATCGAATGTCGGCGTCAAGAAAGGCGATCATATCCCCGGTGGCCTGTAAATAACCGTTCCATACGGCCCAATTTTTCCCCGTCCACCCCTCCGGAAGGCTGGGATTGGAGATAACGGTAACTCCGTAGCTCTCCGCAATCTCCCTGGTGTCATCCTCCGAGAAATCATCTACGACGATAATTTCGAAGGGTTCCAGGGTTTGTATTTTGAGCGCGTGAAGCAGATGAGGTAAATTGCACGCTTCATTTCTGGCTGGAATGATGACGGACAGCTTCACTTTATCTGCCCCTGGGACATAACCTGGCCGAAGCACATTTTTTCTGAACAGTATAAAACCGCAGAGACACCCGACTACGCAAATAACCGCAATCAACATCCTAGAAACCCCCTCAATCCTATTCCCCGCAGCCGCTTGCTAAATAACTCCCTGGCCCTTCACTGGCGTTCGAGCTTGTATTGATGTATATGAACTTTGGCGCGATTTTAAGCCAGTGCAAAAGGCATTGGAAACAAACATGGATGTATTCATTAGTCAAGTCGTCCAACCATCTCCGGGGCTTCATCCATAGATTGGTGTATAGGAGGTGGTTTCTTTGCCATGCCATAAAAGACGTGTTAGAAAATCATGCAAAATTTGCAGAACAAAAAAATTCATCTGTAGAAAGAGGAAAGCATCTCCACTTCGAAAACGACTCGTAACGGATGAAATCTGCGGCAGTATTTCACAAGAAAGCAATGGCGAAAGTGTGCAATACTGGCGGACGGCCAATACGGGGCGCAATCTTCCCTTTGGAACGATTACGGTACGGAACCAGAGTCCGCATTGTACGTTGACGGTTAAAGCTGATACAACAGGGGATGGGATTTCCGATATCACCTTGTTTACACTAACGGAACTTAATCAAACGAAATCCATTACATTGGGAGCTGTCGCAAGCCTAGAAATAAGCTCCTCAAGTTCTGCAGAGATTAAAAGCGTAGGCCAGTACTCCATCACCGCACATTATTTTTTCACGATAAAAAAACGTAAGCATCCTAAGAAAAAAATAACTGTCGTTAAGCTGCGACCGCAAATCCTAAGTGACATCCCTCGCAAAGACGAGATCTGCCTAGTAAAAGAAGAGATGGAGCAAATCACTTGCAAATCATAGAGTTGGTAGGTTTTTGAACATATTTCTAAATATAGACGAGCTGCTATGTTAGTATCTATACCAACTACAATCAGGACGCATTAATAGTAAGGTAAAGATTTTTCAAAACTCAGATCCGTAGGAGATGATTGTATGCCTTGTCTATGCAACAACAGAAATCCTTATAATGACGATATTTGCGGTACGTTTATGATAACGGCCGGCATGTCATTAACCGTGTACGCAATTGATACTTCAGCTCCTGCCATCCCGCCATTGCCAATTAGCGGTTCTGTTAGTGTAAAAGCATCCGGTGGAGGAAACGTAGATGTGACGATTCGCAACTCAATCGGAGCTTCTATCGATACTTTTACAGTGCCGGTAGGCAGTACATTTACAAGAACTTACGGGGATATCGGGTTTGTAGCGCTACTTAACAATTCTTCTTCAGCATCAGGGGAATATGGTCTGTCCCTTCACTACTAACATTGCTAGACTCCACTTCTCTGCGTATAAAATGCGACAAAAAAACAAGCTGCCTAATGGCGGCTTGTTTTTCATGTCATCCTAAAAAAGCCACCTCATGCGAAGTTTTCAGCGATTGTGTTATAATGATCCATATCAACTTATTTGGAGGCATTTTGACATGAAAATTTACGTCATCCTCTCTTTCGACGGCGAAGAAATGGAAAATGTTTATGTAGGCACAGACGAGGAGAAAGCGCTGTCGTTCACGCCCGCTGATTTCGATAACAGCGAAGCCCTGTTTGTGGAAATTTGGGAAGACGGCGAGAAAACGGATGACTTCCGATTAGAACAATAAAAGAACCTTCTACCATAAATACATAGAAAGGCGGCACGAACATGGTACATGCATTCACCATTCAGCCCGAAACCTACACAACCTTCGAGGATGAAACCGAACAATTGGAGCAGTGTAAAGAATGGGGCTTACTTTCTGAGAAAGCGGCCAAAACGAAAACCTTTTACTACAAAAACAACGGCATGAACTTGTCTTGCGATATCGTCGGCTTGGTAGATAAAATGACCGCTGTCATTGAATTCGACAATAAGCAGCTGCACTGCATTCACCCCTCTTATCTGAAGGAGATGCAGGCGGCCAATTACAGCCAAAGACTGACGGCGGCCACGGACGAGACTACTGGAACTGACGCGGCAGAGTCTGAAACCGTAGCTCCCGCTGCTGTAGAATCCATCGCAGACGACTCCGCCCCAGCCGAGCAAGAAGCTGAACAAGCGAAAGCTCCGAAAACAAAGCAGCCGAAAGAAAAAGCAGCAAAAAAAGAAAAGGCCCCGAAGCTGGAGCTGCCTGAAGATAAAGTTAAAATGATCGCTACGGTGCAGGAATTTACGACCGTCCCTAACAATTTCTCCGATAATGATGATGAAGTTATCATTTATGAGGCTGTTTCCATCACGGAACCTGCCATGGAGATCGGCACAGCCTGGTCCAGTCACAGCAACACGCTCAAAAAGTTGGAACTCGAAGTCGGAGATACCGTCACCTTTGAGTGCAAAATCGTAGCTAAGAAGCTTAGCAAGCATCCTGTACCTTACAAAATCAACAACCCTGCCAAAATGCAAAAGGTAACGGCGGAATAAGAAGACCAAAAAAGCTTAATCCATCCGCTTTGGCAAGCTGGGATTAAGCTCTTTTAACGCTGCCGCGGCAGCAGAGGGACGTGCTTCAGATGACGTATATTCAGAATCTTAGCTTCAGCGAGAGTCCGCTTTACTTTGCGTACCGCCGTCAAACGATCGGCAACGAACAGTTTCATGGCACCTTTCATGCACATCAAGGCGTAGAAATTTTGTTTGTACACGAAGGAAAGGGTACGCTGATTGTCGATCAACAAAGCTATGAGGTTACCGCCGGCATGCTTTGTGTTTTCCAACCCTATCAGCTGCACCATATCCAAGTAAGTCCCGACACGCCTTTCATCCGCTCAATTGTACACTTCGAGCCCTATCTCTATGAATCTTATTTTGAGAGATGGCCGAAGCTGCTGACATTTTTCAAGCAAATGCACACGAGCAAGCTGCCTGCGCCATGCATCTACAATATCAGCGAGCCGGAGCCGCTGCTTTCCCTTTTTCCAAGCCTGGAAGAGAAAATACCGACATTAGCGAAGAAAGACGAGCTGGAGGAATTTTCGTTATTCCTCGTTGCTTTTTTCCGAGCTTTACGGCAAATATGGGAACGAAGCGATGTGCAGTTCGACTCCGGCCACACACGCCATAAGCATCAGGCTGAGCGTATTCTGGGCTGGCTCGAAGGGCACTACACGGAACCGCTTCGACTTGAGCACATGGCTAGCGAGCTTCACCTGTCCCCTTACCATCTCTCTCATTTGTTCAAAGAGTGTACAGGCAGCAGCATTTCCGATTATGTGACCGCACGTAGAATGCAGCAAGCTGTCATGCTGTTAACTTCAACCGAGCAGTCGATCGCACAAATCGCCGAAAACATCGGGATTACGAACAGTTCCTACTTCTGTAAAATGTTTAAAAGCCGTATGGGCAGCACGCCCCATCAATTCCGCCTGCAATGGCAGAAGCAGCGCTGATAGCCTCGGTAAGCGGCATCCTTATTTGTAGCTGCTTCCTGTCGAGATGGTGGTCGTTGCAAAATTCTCGATTGACTTCTTTTTTTCATAGAAATGGATTGCATTCGCCTGAACACCTTCACGGGTATAGAAAGCATCCTCAGGGCCGATCGGGAATTTCACCAATTGTCCAGTGCTTGCCGATTTATAAATAGCTGTAATTAATTCGAGTGTTTGTCTGCCGCTCACCCCATCGATTAAGAGAGGCGCACCTGTCTCAATGGCGGTAAGCACATTATCGATTTGGCCCGCATGGCCTTCATGCACAACGTCCGGCAGGGCATCATAGAGAGCCTGCAGCTGTGACTCCAATGCTGGGTTCGGCTCAGGGAAACCGTTCGCTTTTGAGTTCGATGCTTTCACTTTCCAAGGTGTGGAGACGCGCGCTTTAGCGCCTTGGAAAATCAACTGCTGCTCCTCTCCGTGATGAACCACAGAGGAGGTTAGTTGACCAAGCGATCCGTTAGCGTAACGCAGCATACCGATCGACAGATCTTCCACTTCGGCATTATCATGCGCAACATTGCTCATGAATGCCTGTACTTCACTCGGGCTGCCCATCATCCACAGCAGCGCATCAATATGATGCACGGCGTGGTTCAGTGTCGGGCCGCCGCCTTCTTTTTCCCATGTGCCGCGCCACCAGAGATCATAATACGAATGACCGCGCCACCAGAACGAATCGACCTGCACGTGCAAAATATTCCCCATAAGTCCGCTTTCCAGGACAGACTTCATTTTCATCATCGGCGTTTTGAAACGATTTTGAGCCACAACGGACAACAGCTTGCCTGTGCGCTGCGACACTTCATTCATCGTATCGCACTCTTCAAGCGAAGACGCCATCGGCTTTTCCACCATGACATGTGTGTTAGCCTCCATAAATTCGACAGCCAATGAAGCATGGGTATACGGTGGTGTACAAATGGAAACGAGGTCAATTTCCCCCGTGAGCAGTTCTTTATAATCCTTGACAGCCTTGGCATTCAGCCCATGTTGGTCAATTCGTTCCTGCGCCTTGTCCACGTAGATATCACTAATCGCCACAATTTGGCAGCGCTCCGGAAATTTCAAATAGGCTTCGATATGTGCGTTCGATATGGCCCCTGCACCAATAATAGCTACTTTGAGCATGCTTATTTCCTCCTTCAGCTTATTGGTTCAAGCTTACCAATATTCTCCTTCGAAATGTGCACACATCTTGTGCAAAAATACGACTATTTTGCGGTTGAATAACAGTCAACAGCCTTCTGATTTAATACAAATGGAAAAACTACCGTTATTCTACGCAACCCAGTGGTGTGGAAGGTAATAACAGTGGAAGCTCCAGCTAAATCGTCGATGATTGCCCGAAAACTGATACACTCGTGAAATTAGCGGCAGAATTTCCAGTTATTAGGTTTTGTTCGCATGAAATAACTGGAGTAATCGGCACTAATAACTAACCACAAGCAAATCAAAAAAAGGCCGCCTTGTAGGCGACCTTTCATGACTATTCCCATTCAATGCTTCAGCTTTCTTCTAGCTTCCAATTCCTTTTTCAGTGCATGCTCAACCGATTCAGCGAGTAGATCAAATTTCTCTGCAACCGAATAACCGAGCACCACTCCGCAGTGCGAACACTTCTGCAATTGTAGATCAGTCATTTTGAAACAATGTCTACACTTGATCACAGTAAGCCGAACCTCCTATCGTGAACCATCGTCTCTATTCAACATCGGAAGCGCAGCGGAATCCAATATTTCCTGTGGAGCTATCCGGTGTGTTCTTGCTTCTCGCAGCTACCCGATACCGGTTGCAATACGATTTGTGGCACAAATAGGAGCCTCCACGCATCACACGGGCTTGACCGGACGGAGGTCCTGCAGGATTCACTCGTTTGGCTTTCACATGATAGTCCGGGCTGAACCAGTCCGAACACCACTCCCAAACGTTGCCCGAAACATTATACAATCCGTAGCCATTAGGCTCGAATGCTCGTACCGGCGCGGTACCTGCATAGCCGTCGCTAGCGTTATTCTTAATTGGGAATTTCCCCTGCCAAATGTTGCATCTATGCTGGCCGCCCGGCTTCAGTTCATCCCCCCAGGGGTAGCGCTTTTGCACCAAACCGCCTCTTGCGGCATACTCCCATTCGGCCTCTGTAGGAAGGCGTTTGCCCGACCATTTGCAATAAGCTAGCGCATCTTGGTAGGACACGTGGATGACCGGATGATCCCATCGATCTTCCACATTGGAGTCCGGTCCTTCCGGATGCTGCCAGTCGGCTCCCTCGACAACCCACCACCATGGTGTTTGCTGCACGGCGGATTTCACCTTTTGAGCTGTGGCTTCAGATACAAACAGATGAAAAACAAACGACCATCCGAACGATTCCGCTTCGGTGCGATACCCCGTTTGATCAATAAATTGTTTGAATTCCGCATTGGTTACCGTACATGGATCTATGTAAAAAGGCTTGATGGTCACCTCTCGTACCGGTCCTTCACCATCGGCTGGGAAACCCTCTTGGTCGTCCGTCCCCATCAGGAACGTGCCCCCCTCCAAATAGATCATGCCCGACTTGTCCGAAACTTGACGATCGTTAGATTCAACCGCCTGAGCTTGAGCCTGAGACTGAGACTGAACAGGTGTCGGAGCGTCGGAGTGAACTTGTGTAGCTGAATCTCGACTTGCTGAACAACAGGACTTATTAGCTTCCAAAAAAATCTCCCCCCCATTTTATAATGAATGCCAAAACAACGTTATAAGACAAGAATATCACCTTCCAAGTAAACAAGAAAGGACCATTCGACAATCGTCGACTGGTCCCTGCTTGTTTACTCGCTTACCGCTCCGGTAGACTTGCGTACAACGAGCTCCGGTTTAAGCACTTGCTCTGGCTTGGCGTCCCCCTTGTTCGCGAGCTGCGCGATCACAAGATCAACAGCCAGCTTCCCCATCGCCTCTATCGGCTGGGCGATCGTGGTCAAAGGCGGGTCTGTGACCGAGGCCAAAATCGTATCGTCGAAGCCGACGATCGACACGTCCTCCGGTACGCGCAAACCCAAAGCCTTGGCCGCTTGCAGCGCGCCAATGGCGAGCAGATCGTTACAGCAAAAGAGCGCCGAAGGACGCCCCTCCTGCTGCAGCAGCTCCATCGTTTGGCGCTTGCCGTCGCGAAGCAGATCGTAGCCGCCGGACTTCACCGAAGCATCCGGCAGTTCGAGCCCCGCGCCCGCCAGCGCTTCACGGAACCCGCGAATGCGCTCCCGGGAGGAACTGACCTTCAGATGCTCGGCCAACACAGCAATCCGGGTATGCCCGAGCTCAAGCAAATGCTGCGCTGCTAATTTGCCTCCTTCGAAGTCGCCTACATGTACGGTTTGTACATAGGGACTTGCCATCTCCCTGGCTATGGAAACAATGGGAATCGACTTATCGACCAAGGGCGATAAAAGTTCCAAATTGTCCATTCCGGTACCGATGATCATGCCGTCCACGCTTTTTTGCTGCAACAGCGTTAAATACCGTTCAATTCGCTCGTCTTCGTTATGCGTTGAGCAAATGACAATGCTATAGCCAATCTTATGTCCTTGATCTTCAACCGCATGCGCGATTTCAGCAAAAAAAGGATTTGAAATATCGGGGACCAGCAGCCCGAGGGTGAATGTCTTTTTGCCTGTCAAAGCTGCGGCAATAACGCTTGGACGATAATTTAACCGTTCCATAACGAGAAAAATTTCGTTGCGGCGCTCCTCGCTGATTTTACCTTTTCCGTTGATAACCTGCGAAACGGCCGCTATCGATACTCCGGCTTCACGGGCTACATCATATATGGTTGCCTTCATTTGCTTCTCCCATCGTTGTTTCTTCCACATTAGTCTCTATTATGCTCAGAAGGCATCCAAGTTGCAACCCGCTCGTACAGCCGCTATTCGCGAGGTTTGGTCATGAGCCAAGCATGATCGGGATCATTATGGAACTTCCACGTCCGCGTTGGCCCCGCCATTACGTTCAAGTAATACACTTCGTACCCAGGCGGCGCACACACGGGATGATATCCTTTCGGCACCAACACCGTTTGACCGTCACGAACAACAAGCGTCTCATCCAAGGAGCGGTCATCCGTATAGACGCGTTGAATGGCGAAACCCTGCTCAGGCTGAACATGGAAGTAATAAGTCTCCTCCAGCAAGGACTCATCGGGCAGCGAATCCCGGTCATGTTTATGAGGCGGGTAGCTGGACCAATGTCCATCCGGGGTAAAAACCTCCACCACGAGTAGGCTGTCTGCCGACTCTTGTTCAGGGAGGATATTATGAATCCGACGCTCGATATTGCCATATCCGCGAGCCTCGATGCCAACCTGCGCCGGTTCAATCAATCGGGCCGGGTAACGGCCAAAGCCGGGAGCGGCGCATACCGCCAACTCCACGTCCGTAAGGGCCTTAACTTCGTAAACATCTTCATTCGGCACATACACCGAATAAGGAGCGATTTTCTCAAAGACGCTCATCCGCTCCCCAATTCCTTGCCACGATTGGAGCTTGGTGGAAACGTCCGCTTTCCCGCTTAAAAGGACCAGACAGATTTCATTGCTGCCTGTTTCACGACGCAGAACCTGGCCTTCCGCTAGCTTGACGACTTGGAACCCTACATACTCCCACCCTGCAGACTCGGGAGTGACGGTAAGGACGACACCCTCTTTATCTGCCTCATAGGCTTTAACGATCAGATTGGAATCCGACATGTGATCCTGCCTCCCTACTGCATTATTGAGCTACTGACTGCTGCGACAACAGCTCGCTGATTTCACTGATTTTAACCGGACGCTGCAGCTCTCGAGAGAACTTCGCAGCCAAGGCGATACGTTCTGCTTGAAGCCCGTCAAAGCCTTCAACCGGGAGGGGATGACCGTTCACTAAGCTATCAATAAACATTTGTGTCTCAAGGATATATGCTTCATTGTAGCGTTCCAAGAAGAAATGCAGCGGTTTATCCCGCATAATGCCTTCGGCTGTGGAAATTTCCGCCGTATTCGGATGGTCATTTGTCACAGCGACACTGCCTTTGGAGCCGAAAACCTCTACTCGCTGATCGTAACCGTAGACAGCCTGGCGGCTGTTATCGATGACGCCCAGCGCACCGTTTGCGAAGCGAAGCGTCACAATAGCCGTATCCACATCGCCATGTTCAGCGAAAACCGGATTGATCAGCACATTCCCCTGTGCATACACTTCTTCCACTTCGCTGCCGGTTACGAATCGAGCCATATCGAAGTCGTGGATCATCATATCCATGAAAATGCCGCCAGAAACTTTGATGTAATCTGGATGCGGAGGATTCGGGTCGCGTGACGTAATTTTCACGATGTGAGGATCTCCAATTGTCCCATTTTGTACATGGTCACGCACACGTTTAAAGTTATGATCAAACCGGCGGTTGAATCCGATTTGCAGCTGGACGCCGGATTGACGCACCACTTCCAGCGCTTCTTCGGTTTGCGTAATGTCCATGGAAACCGGCTTCTCGCAGAAAATGTGTTTGCCGGCTTTCGCCGCCTGCTTAATCAAAGGTACGTGCGTATCCGTCGACGAGCAAATAAACACAGCGTCAATGTCGGGATTGGCAATTAGCACCTGGCTGTCCTGTACGACTTGATCGATGCCTCTTTCCGCAGCCCAAGCTGTAAGTTCCTCTCCGGCAAATAAATCACTCACCGCAACAACTTCTACCTGCGGCAATTTCAACAGATTATCGGTATGAATTTTTCCGATTCTTCCCGCTCCAATTATGCCAACTCTGATCTTCTTCATTGTGCATGTCCTCCCGCTTTTCCATCGCTGCCAAACAAGCGAATTTTCGCCTTAACCGAAGCCTTGATCGCTTCCCGCGCAGGGATCAAATAATTGCGCGGATCGTATGCTTCGGGATGCTCTTGTAAATAGCTGCGAATCGCTGCTGTACAGGCCGATTGGTTATCTGTATTGACATTAATTTTACAAGTCCCCAAAGCAATCGCTTGCCGAATTTCGCTCTCCGGCAGGCCGCTGCCGCCGTGCAGAACAAGCGGCAGACCCGTCAATCGCTGAATTTCGCCCATGCGGTCGAAGCCCAATTTCGGCTGGCCCCGGTAGGGTCCATGTACGGAACCTAGCGCAGGCGCCAGGCAGTCGATCCCGGTCTCATACACCAGCTTGACGCAATCCTCCGGCACGGCATACATCCCCTCGGCTTCGTCCACCACCAAGTCGTCCTCGCGTCCCGTGATTCTTCCAAGCTCTGCCTCAACGGTAGCCCCAAGAACATGAGCCATTTGAGTGACCCGCTGCGTTACCTCAATGTTCGCCTCCAATGTGTGGTGCGAGGCATCGATCATCACAGAGGTAAAGCCGGCATGAATGGCCCGTACACACACCTCATACGTTGTGCCGTGATCCAAGTGGAGGGCAACAGGTACCGTAATTCCGTAATGCTCCATGAGCGCATTGACCATTCCTACAATGCATGGAAGCCCGCCCATATAAGGAATATAAGGCTCGCTGACACCGAGAATGACTGGTGCCTTCTCTTCCTGGGCTGCTTGCAGAATTGCCTGAGTAAATTCCAAGTTGTTCAAATTAAACTGTCCAACGGCATACTGCTCTTCAAGCGCCTTATGCAGCATGTCTTTCATCGAAACCAGCGCCATACCTTCCACTCCTTCTCTCTCTCCATCACGTTTTTTACTTACATTACCAGCGAGCGGTCACCATTTTCTTCCGAGTATAAAATTCAACACCATCCGTGCCGTTCGCATGCAGATCCCCGTAGAAAGATTTCTTCCATCCAGAGAAAGGGAAGAACGCCATTGGTGCGGGTACGCCAAGGTTGACACCGAGCATGCCGGCATCAATCGTATCCCGGAATTGTCTTACAGCGCTTCCGCTATCCGTGAAGATACAAGCGCCATTCGCAAAATCCGAACGATTTGCCAAATCGATAGCTTCTTCTAGGGAATCTACCCGCACAATAGAAAGAACAGGGGCAAAAATTTCGTCTTTCCAAATTTTCATATCACACTGCACGTTGTCAAAAATCGTTGGCCCAACGAAATAGCCTTCACCGCCCGCTGCCGCATCTTTACGTCCATCGCGCAGGAGTAAAGCTCCCTCTTGCTCTCCAGTCTGAATATATTGCAGCGTACGATCCTTATGCGGTCCACGAATGACAGGACCAAGGAAGATGCCTTCTTCGTTGCCGTTGCCGATCGTAATTTTATCCGCAGCTTCCACAAGCTTCTCTACGAGCTTATCGCCTACATCTCCCACAGCGACTACCACTGAGCATGCCATACAACGCTCGCCTGCAGAACCAAAGGAAGCATTGATAATTTCTTTAACCGTTAGGTCCAGGTTCGCATCCGGCAGAACGATGGAATGGTTTTTGGCACCAGCCAGCGCCTGTACCCGTTTCCCGTGTGCGGAAGCTGTTTTATACACATATTCTGCAACAGGCTGTGACCCTACAAAAGAAACCGCCTTAATGTCCTTATGCTCCAAAATGCCGTTCACCACGTCATGCGCACCATGAACGATGTTCAGTACACCTTCCGGCAAGCCGGCTTCCATAAATAGCTCCGCCAAACGATTAGCCAGCAGAGGCGTCCGCTCGGACGGCTTCAAAACAAACGTATTGCCGCAAGCAATCGCCAGCGGGAACATCCAGCACGGCACCATCATCGGGAAGTTGAAAGGCGTGATACCGCCAACAACGCCAACCGGATAGCGATACATACCGGACTCCAGCCCCGTTGCGATATCCGGAAGCTGTTTACCCATCATTAGATTCGGTGCTCCTGCAGCGAACTCGACGCACTCGATCCCGCGCAGCACTTCACCGTAAGCTTCCGTGTAGCTTTTGCCGTTTTCTTTGGTTACGAGGCGCGCCAGTTCTTCCCAATGATCGACTAGGAGCTGCTGGTACTTGAACAGCACGCGAGCTCTGCGCGGAACTGGTGTCGCGCTCCAGGTTTTAAAAGCAGCGTTTGCCGCTTGAACCGCTTGATCCACATCCTCTTTTGTTGAAAACGGCACATAAGCGATGATTTCTTCGGTTGCCGGATTCATCACGGCTTCGTTCTGTGTGGCAGTTGATGCTACCCATGCTCCGCCAATCAAGTTTTTCAATACTTGTGTCATTGTGGTTTCCCCTTTCAAAGTTGCCTGGTTTCTAAATCTCGCCTATGAGGCAGTAATTTCATTGCGATTGCAGCGCTCAATATAATCTTCTACTTGGTTAACGGTCGGCATGGCATCCGAGCAGCTATGGCTGGAAATAACGATACATGCGGCAGCGCTTCCGAATTCCATGCTCTTCTCAAGCGTCCAGCCTTGCATAACGCCATACAGGAATCCAGCAGCATAGGAATCTCCCGCTCCGAAGGTTTTGACGACTTTGGCTGGGAAGCTCTTCGCCCGGTGCCCCTCGTCATCCTGTGTATAAGCGATAGAGCCTTCTTTCCCATGCTTGATGATGACGATTTTCGCTGAATGGTTAAACCACTTGGAAGCCGTAACTTTATCGTCGGAGGACTCATTGCTTTCGAAACATTCCATCATATCGAACTCTTCACGCGTTCCGAGGATGATGTCGCATTTTTCAGCGGCAAGATTGTAATAAACCGCTGTTTCTTCCGGTGATGTCCATGTATAAGGGCGATAATCCAAATCGAAGACGATAACTGCGCCGTGCTTTTTGGCATAATTCAAAGCTTGGACTACAGCTTCCCGCGATGGGCTTTTGGCAAGCGCCGTCCCGGAAATAAGCAGCACCTTAGCCTGGGCGATCAGCTCCTCTTGCACCTCGTTAGGCGTCAATTTCAGGTCGGCTGCGTTGTCTCGGTACATCAGAATGCTGCAATCGGTAGGACTTTTAATTTCCGTAAAAGCAAGCCCCGTCACGGCTCCGGTTGTATCCGTTACAACACCGGCGGTGTCAATCTTGTTGCGCTGCAGATAGTCGGTAATAAAACGGCCCATTTGATCGTTAGCCACTTTCCCGATGAAAGCTGTATTCAGACCTAAACGCGACATTCCAATCGTGATATTCGCAGGCGATCCGCCGACATATTTCGTAAACGTCATCGTTTCTTCCATGGGGCGATGAATTTCATTCGCATTCAAATCGATGCACAAGCGTCCAATAGCTACAAAATCAAGCGGCTTATTCGTTGGAAAAGATACATAGGTCATGGCTTCTCTACCTGCTTTCTTGGGATATGAGCGTTTGGATAAAATCAAGCGATTTCTTCGCGTATTCGTATGCTGGATGTTCAGCGGGATCTTGCTCGCCTTCCAGCATTGCCCAACCGCTGTAGTTACGCTCTAGCAGCTCCCGGAAAATTGGAGCAAAATCCAGGCATCCATCACCCGGTACCGTGAACACGCCTTGGCGAATGCAAGTCACGAAATCCGCGTTTGCTGCGCGTGCTTGGTCGAGTATTTCTTGCCGAATGTCCTTTAAATGAATATATGCGATACGATCGTAATGCTTACGCAAAACCGCAAGCGGGTCTGCGCCGCCATAATAGGCGTGGCCTGTATCAAACAATAGATACACAAGATTAGGATCGGTTAATTCCATTAGGCGATCGATTTCTTCCGGCTGTTCTACAGCCGTTCCGCCGTGATGATGATACGTTAGTTTGAGGCCATACTCCTGAGCGATGGCTCCGGCTGCATTCAGACCTTCTGCCAGCGATCGCCAGGCTGCTTCATCGAAACGCAGCACTTCCTTCTCGTTAGGCGTACGCCGCGGATCAAAGTGCAGGGAACCTCCCACTTCGCACGTGGAGATGACGGTGCTTCCCATCTCATGAAGAAACTCTACATGTTTGCGGTACGCTTCAAGTTCCGCTTCGCGGTATGCCGGGTCGGAAAAAAGCACCGATTTCCACTGAGATGTTAGCTCAATACCGCGCTTCGCAAGCTCAGCCTTTAGAACGGTAGGATCTGTCGGATATTTCCGTCCCATCTCGGTTCCCGTCAACCCTAAAGCCTGAATATCGTCAACAATTTGCTCAAATGTGGTGTCAGCGCCGTGTTCCCTTACATCCTCGCCAACCCAATTAATTGGATGTATGCCAAGTTTAAAAGGCAGTTTACCCATGCAGCGTATCCCCTCTCGTTAAATGATCGTGACCGCCTGAATGCGGGCTTTCATGTTTTCGTGCGCTTCAACAACCTTGCTTGAGACGGAGACCTCGGGTACGCCTACATTCCACCAGGACTCATAACCATCGGTATTCGTGCCTGGAACGACAGAGATTTCAATGAGTGTAGTTACACTCTCCTGTTTGGCCATCTGCAGCGCAATCTGAAGCTCCTCAGCCGTATTTGCCTTATAAGCCTTAGCCCCCAAACTGCGAGCATGCGCGGCAAAATCAATAGGCATATAGGCACCCGTCAAACCGCCTGTCGCTTCCGTGCGGTAGCGGAATTCATTACCGAAACCATCACTGCCTTGGCTTCTTTGGAGGTTATGAATGCATTGGAAGCCATGGTTATCAAATAGCAGCACCGTTATTTTGCGGCCTTCTTGCAGACTGGTGACCATCTCGGAATGCATCATCAGGTAACTGCCGTCGCCTACCATGGCGTATACGTCGCGTTCAGGTTCTGCCAGGGCAGCCCCGAAGGCTCCGGCAATTTCGTACCCCATACAGGAGAAGCCATACTCCATATGATAGGTTTTGGGCTCGACCGGCCGCCATAATCGATGCAGATCACCCGGCAGGCTGCCGGCCGCACACACGATCACCGAGGAAGGGTCAATCGCGGCGTTAATGACACCCAATGCACGAGTTTGTGCTAGTCCAGCCTCATGCTCGGCCGCGTACAAGCGGTCCACTTCAGCGGTCCATTGCTGTCTAAGGCCGTCAATTTCCCCGCTTTCGTATGCAGTTCTATAGGCGGTCTGTGTAAGCGCTTCCTGCAAGGCAATAAGACCTTCTCGCGCATCGGCGGTAATCCCCACGCCATTTAACTTCGCCGCATCAAATCCGCTGACATTAATGTTGACGAACTGCACGTCAGGATGGGTAAAAGCCGACTTCGACGATGTTGTAAAGTCAGAATATCTCGTTCCGACGCCGATAATGACGTCCGCCTCTTGCGCAAGCCGGTTGGCTGCCAGCGACCCTGTGACGCCGATTGCGCCGACCTGCAGCGGGTGGTTCCAAGGCAGGGCGCTTTTGCCGGCTTGCGTTTCGGCCACGGGGATGCCGAAAGCTTCGGCGAAAGCAGCAAGCTCCTGCGAAGCGGAAGCGTACAACACGCCGCCGCCGGCGATGATGAGCGGCTTGCGCTTGCCTTTCAGCAGCTCCGCTGCACGTTTGACCGCGCCCTCGGCGGCTGGCCGACGATCGATATAATGGACTTTCTTATCAAAGAAAGCTAAAGGATAATCATACGCCTCCGCCTGTACATCCTGTGGCAGAGCCAAAGTTACTGCTCCTGTCTCGGCCGGATCCGTCAATACACGGATAGCCTGAACGGCAGCTGTCATCAGTTGTTCCGGTCTGACGATCCGGTCCCAATATTTGCTTACCGTTTTAAAAGCATCCGTAGCCGATATTGTGTAATCCTGAATAGATTCCAATTGCTGCAGCACGGGGTCCGGCTGTCTGGAGGCAAAATTGTCTCCCGGCAGCAGCAGTACCGGAATGCGGTTAACCGTCGCTGTTGCTGCGGCTGTGACCATATTTAATGCACCCGGGCCAATCGAGCTGGTGCAGGCATAGATTTGCTGCCGATTCCGCTGTTTGGCGAAAGCGATTGCAGAATGCACCATGCCTTGTTCATTTTTACCTTGCCGATAAGTAAGACTGCCCACGCTTCGTTCCAACGCTTCACCGATGCCCGTCACGTTGCCATGTCCAAATATACCGAAAACACCTTCAACAAACTTCTGCTCTCTACCATCAACCGATATGTACTGACTGTCCAAGAATCGAAGCAAAGCCTGTGCCATCGTTAAACGGATTGTGCTCATGGGTATCTCGATCTCCTTTGCTATCCCGAGGGATTAAGCGCTTAATCTCTCCTGTTTTAAGCACTTAATCTCCATCGAGGTTAAGCGCTTAATTTGATATTACTACAGGATTTCAAATGCTTCAACATTTATTTTCCAGCATCGGGTGAAATCAATGCGTAGCTGACGAACGCCAGCCTGCTGCTATCTGGAGACCATGAGTTGACATTAATTGTGCCTTGGCCGCCAAATAGTTGAACCAGTGTTCTAGCTTCGCCGCCACCGCTTGGCATCAAGCGTATTTCCACCTGCTTGTTCGGGGGATGGTCCCCGGGTTCAACATCGCCTTTTTTATACGCGATATACGCAACAAGCTCACCGTCAGGAGACACATGCGGGAACCAGTTGTTACTTTCATCAAACGTCATCTGCGTCTGCTCGCTGCCATCTACGTTCATGCGCCATACTTGCATCAGACCCGATCGAACGGAATTAAACCAGATATGCTTGCCGTCGGGTGAATATTCAGGGCCGTCATTCAGACCAGGACTATCCGTTAGCTGTCTCTCCACACCTCCGGCAGCAGGGATTGTATAAATGTCATATTGTCCGTTTCGTTCTGCACAGTAAGCTAGTTCACTGCCGTCTGGTGACCACCCGTGCAAATAACTCGGCGCCATGGGGGTAACGAGAACCGGATGCCCTTCCTCCAGTGGTACGATGTAAATGCGAGACTGGCCGTCTTCCTGTGTATGATGACTTACGGCAATTTGCGTTTGGTCGGGCGATAGCACGTGATCGTTATTACAATGATCAATGTATCCCGAATCAATTAGTGTGCTTTCACTCTCTAAGATATCAAAAGAATAGAGACGGCCCAGACTATTATAAATGAGCCGGTTACCGTCACTCGTCCAATTCGGAGCTTCGATCAGGTAATCATAATAAGCCAGCTGAGTTCGCTCACCCGTATGAATATCGACGACTTCAAGGATGCTTCTCACGTTGCGGCCTTTATTCGTCAGCGGTTCTTTTAATGTATTCATTTGCTTACCTCCGTAGTCTATAGGATGCAATTTCATCTGTTAAATACTTCGATGTTGGCATGTTTAAACCTGCCTGCCTTTCCGAAGCACAAAAAGACACCCCCAGTCCAACGACTGAGGATGTCATCAACAAAACCTTCTATCTCACAAGCCCATGCGGATCGATCACGAATTTTCGAGAGACACCGCGATCAAATTCCTGGTAAGCGTTAGGCGCTTCCTCTAAGGAGATTTTCGTCGCGTTCACCGCTTTCGCGATTTGCGCTCTGCCGCTAAGAATTGCCATCATCAAGTCACGATGGTATTTCATGACCGGCGTTTGGCCCGTGACAAACGTATGGGATTTGGCCCAGCCGAGCCCGAACCGGATTTTCAGTGTGCCGATTTTGGAGTCCTCATCCACAGCGCCAGGATCGCCTGTCACGTACAACCCCGGAATACCCAGACTGCCGCCCGCACGCGTAACCTCCATGATGGAATTAAGCACAGTCGCCGGCGCCTCGCCATGCCCCTTGCCATGTCCATGAGCTTCGAAGCCGACGCAGTCAATCGCGCAATCCACTTCCGGCGTGCCCAAGATTTGCTCGATCTGCTCGGCCAAATTGGCATGCTCACGCAAATTGACAGTCTCGCAGCCGAAGCTTTTCGCTTGAGCCAGCCGCTCTGCGTTCAAATCGCCGACGATAACGACCGCTGCGCCCAGCAGTTGTGCGGAATGTGCTGCCGCCAAACCGACTGGCCCCGCACCGGCAACGTATACGGTCGAGCCAGAACGAACACCGGCGCTAACTGCACCATGGTAGCCAGTTGGGAAAATATCGGATAACATCGTTAGATCAAGAATTTTTTCCATCGCTTGCGCTTTGTCAGGAAATTTCAGCAATTGAAAATCAGCGTAGGGTACCATGACGTATTCGGACTGTCCGCCTACCCAACCGCCCATATCCACATAGCCATAAGCAGAGCCTGGACGATCCGGATTCACATTCAGACATACATTCGTATGGCGCTCTTTGCAATTACGGCAGCGTCCGCAGGCGATATTGAACGGAACGGAGACCAGATCCCCTTTTTGGATAAACTCCACATCCCGACCAACCTCAATGACTTCGCCTGTGATTTCATGTCCCAAAATAAGCCCCGACGGCGCCGTCGTTCTGCCCCTGACCATGTGCTGGTCGCTGCCGCAAATGTTCGTCGTGACAACTTTCAGAATGACGCCATGTTCACATTTACGTCCCACATTTAGCGGATTCACGCCTGGACCATCACGTAAAATAAGATCCGGATAAGCTGTATCCCGGATTTCTACACTGCCTGGTTTGTTATAAACGACTGCTCTGTTTCCTGTCATCTTCGTATTCCTCCCAAAATTGAAATGTCACTTTCGTCGTTCGAACATCCGTGGAACATTCATCATTTTTTGCATAGGGGAAACGCTTTCACAAACTTATAAATAGGCAGACCAAATAACCATTCCATCTATTTCCATTATATGAGACAAGCCCAGTGAAGTATACAGCTTCGCGTAACAAAGTTGTATCCACACTCACGCCTACGCTTTCTGTAGGCATTTTATCCATACATCTACGGTTGAACGGCCTTTAGCCACTCACCGACACCAAAAGAAAGCTCCATTTCCCATTCGAAGCAACCTTTTGACGGAATGACCTGCGCCGTTCCATTGTTTATCGCCGTCTCCAACGAATCGTAATAGCCGATACTTGGCTCCAATGCACACGTAACTCGATCATTAATCATACCTTCGTCAATCCAAATGCCGATATAGGGAACTTTGTCAGCCGATACAGACATAATGAAATAATTACCGCTTACTTCTTCATACAAACCCGACCATCCAGCCGTTACTTTCCCATCGTAATAAAACTTGCGCGCATCTCCAGATGCCTCGGGTGTAAGCCGTGAGACTTCCTTCCAGGAATAGGAATTGCCGGCTGTAAGTTTTTCACCTCCAAAAACACACAACATACGCTCCATAGAGTCAGGAAGAAGAAGGCGTGTCTGCTCTGTAATCGCAAACTGAGGATGCGGGACCCACAGGAAGGGGATTGGTTTATCCCCCTCATTCTCGGCGCGATACGACAGCTTGACTTTGTCTGTGTCCGCCAATGATATTCGCCTTGAAAACCGGTAGGGCAGCTGCGGGCTTACGATCGTACAATTAACAGTCCCCTCTTCGATCTGACAGCTTCCTGGAAGCGACCAAAGTTCTCCATGATCCGGCAGGAGAATAGGTTCATCTCCGCCGGAAGGACAGGCAAGAATGGTTGGAAAACATTCGTCCCAACCGCTCATATCCCAATCCGTGAAGGTTGAGCCAAACTCCGGCTGCCTGAGAGGACGCGCACCTGAATCAAGCAGCCACTGTTTTCCAGTTGGCTTATACATCATGGAAACCAGCTTCCCTCCGAGCTGCGGGATGAGTTCTATTTTGAGCGTCTCATTTTCTATGGAAAGAGAGAAGTGCTCTTTATACGTTCCTGTCTGAACCTTCGCTGCATTCCTGTCTTTCATATCATTCTCCTCCCAAAACCCGATGCTCTCTTCCCCTCTCAGAGCCTAATGAAAACTTTCCCCGCTTCTACTTTCACTGGATATGTTTTCAAATCAATACATACCGGCGCCCTCTTCGCCTGACCGGTAATCACATCGAATCTCCCGTTATGCTTCGGACATTCGATGATGTTTCCCATGACAAGTCCCTCTGACAGGTGAAACTTCCCATGTGTGCAAAACCCCTCCGTCGCATAGTAGTCGTTTCGATCCGTTCGGTATATCGCGAAGGAACGCTCGCTATAATCAAAGCGGATCACGTCTTCCTGTTCAATTTCGTCCGCTCTGCATGCTTCAATCCACTCATCAGGCGCCATGTGTCATTCCTCCGGTCCTTGCAGGTTTCGTGCCCGTGCTTTTCAGTTCATTGGGGTCGGACGTTTTCGCCGGACCATAGTAATAAGGACGCGCCGTGCTCGGCAGCGGCTTAACGATCGTAAAGGATGGATCTTTGCCCTGTTTGATGAGCGCGTTCATGACTTCTTTGAGCGCAGCGCCTAGACTGCTGCACGGCTTCGGGCAATCCCCCAGCATTTCATTATGAAGCGCAGGAAGTGCATGATAAGGCACCATCGGAAACATATGATGCTCAACATGATAATTCATATTCCAGTAGAGAAATCTAAACACGGGATTCAGATATACCGTGCGCGTATTCAAACGATGATCCAAGACATCTTCATGCAGCCCCAAATGCTGCGATAATCCAAATAACAGCATCAGCAATGTACCATAGAATGTCGGCAGGCCAATAAACATAAGCGGCAGGAAACTCATTTGATAAATCGCAAGCCCGGTAACAGAGGCTAAAATAAGCAGGTATATGCGTGCTTCCAGGTATGCTTTGGGGCGCTCTGACAGGGGAATGTACTCATTTTCCGTACGATCCACTTTCCCAACACAATGGAGAAAAAAACGTTTTATTTCTTTCGGCCCGCCGTACAGATGAAGAATCTCCATAAAAAGAATGCGCCAGATCGGTGGTCTTTCCATAAAAATTTCGGGATCACGCCCCACAATGTACGTATCGCTATGGTGACGCGTGTGGCTCCAGCGCCATGGTGTTGCAGACCGCAGCACCATGAAGGAAGCAATCTGATACACCACTTCATTCATCCAAGGTGTTTTAAAAGCCGTCCCATGCCCGCACTCATGCCAACGCGAATCTCCCGGGGATGCGTACAAGGTGCCGTAGATAAAAAATGCTGGAACAGCCCACCACGTTCCCCACGAATAATAGGCAAGGATGCCAGTGCCGATGAGAAGCGCGAATAAAATAAGGGTATCCCGGATCGCCGGCCCGTCTTTACGTTTCATTAACTCCTTCATCCTCTGACGAGGAATAGGAGACGTGTACCATTCGGTGGTGACAAGGCCCCTATCTTGTGCTCGCTGATTCTCCTTGCCTGTAAGGCTGTAATCTCTTCTTCCATTGGCTGAAGACATCTGAGCGCCTCCTTCTCCTTGATGATTATGCTTTCATTGTACAGACCCACCCTACGGAAGTATTTATCCCAAAGTAACAAAATGGTTACCAAAATCACACTATGGCAAATTCCCATAAATTTGTATAATGGAATTAGGCACTTGGACGGATCATGCGGAGGCGAACGATGACGACTAAGCTTTATTTTATGGAGCCAAGCGAAACGCTCGAACAGTTAAAGCAGTATTATTTCCCGCCGTATATTACGCTTGCCCATATGTTCCATGCCCCTAACGGCTGGAAATTGAAACCACGCTCGTTGAAGCAATATCAACTGCAATATGTGGTTGAAGGAGTTGCAGACTATCATATTAGCGGGCATGATTATGTGACGGAACGTGGGGATTTGATCTTTCACAGACCGAACGAGCCCCATTACGTCACCACCCGCCCGAACGAGCCTTATGTCTGCATCTCGATTGTTTTCCATTTCGGCGAATCCGGTTTCCCCGTCCAACAAATTCTGGATGCTTCCAATGAAACCGGTCCTCATTACATGGGGAATTACCAAAATCACACTATCGAGCATAAGCTGACTGAACTTGTACACCATTACCGGATGCCTGAGGTAACAGACCACTTTCTCTGTCAAAGCCTGCTGACACAGGTTTTACTTCAAATGTCCAAGCAAAAAAAAGAGCTCGCTGTCAGCCCTTCGAAGAAAGAAGATGCTAACAAAGCGAAGCTCATTCTTATACGCAACTATATCTCCAACCACTTGCAGGTTGGATTTACGCATCAAGACCTGGAGAAATTGACCGGCTGGAGCCGCAATTACATTATTACGCAATTCCGCACCGCATTTGGCATGTCACCCGTGCAATATTTGGTCTGGGTCCGATTGGAGAAGGCCAAGGAACTGGCGCTTCAATCCGGGCAATCATTTGGCGAAATTGCCAATGAGGTGGGCTACACGAATATCCATGCATTCGGGAAAATTTTCAAGCGAAAAACAGGTATGAGTCTTAGTCAATTTTGCGCTACACTTTTCAAAGACACGCCGGACCAGTAGCAGCTTATTGATGTGTGACCGAATAGTCGTACACCCAGTTCTCGGCATAGGCGTCCGGACTTTCACCAGGCGCAGTTGAATCATTGGATTGCGTATAGTTTCCAATTTTGAAGAAACACCCTGTTACATTTTTCGTTTGCGTGTAAGGCACAGTTTGACCATTGTATTCATAGGAAATGACTCCATTCGCTACAATGATTTTAACCGTAAATAAAGTTCCCAGCGTATAATTGCTGTCGAGCAAATAACCATGCGTATTATCCCCGTCTGTAATGTAAATTTTTGCTGTCGTGGAAACGCCGCCAGGATTATTGCCTTCGACACGGAAGACAGTCACATCATCATTGGCATCGTGAATTTGGCCAACGACCGTTTGCGGTTTAACCGTTGTCAGATGCGTCACTTTTTGCTTAATATACATCGTATGTGTTTTCCCGTCATTACTGCCCCAAGACATCTGATTGCTGGAATCTCCAGTCGTATAGTTATCTTTCATCTCGCGCAGCTCACTTCTAGGATTGCTGGACCCTGATGTTGACACAGCGCCATGGTTCGCGCGAAATTGAACGGCATAGCCATCCGCATCGTGGACAACTTTAAACCAAGGGTCGATGGAATACGTATTTAACGCTGGTTGTAATACTTCTAGTGGACTAGTCGAGCCGGATTGCTTCGGAATCGGCAAAGTGATTTTCCAATTTTTCAAGTATAGGACATCAGATGGAAGTGTTGGAGTTGTAGGTGGCGTCGGTGTTGGTGTGGTTGTTGGCGTTGCGGTAGGAGTTGGCGTCGAGCCAGTGCCGCTGTCAAGGGTAAAATCATCAAAGCGTACATCGGAAGAGCCCGTGCTTCTAGTGAAAATTACGGCGCTGGTATTCGTCGCCCCTGTCGTAAAGTTGACGGTAAATTGCGTCCAAGTTGAGGTATTGCCGCCAGCCGTAACTTCGCTGCCGCCAAAGGTATTAGCGCCAATAACGCCTTGACCCAAAATCCAGGCTTTCAACGTATAATCGGTGTTCGCTGTTAGACCGGATATGGTTTGCTGATAACCGCCACCGCTAGCTGTGGATTTGGCCGAACGAGTACCCGAGTGATGATCGCTCGTTGAGATCGCAGCGGAGCCAACCTTCGTCCATCCTGTTGCATCACTTTCGAAGCCAGGATTAGTGATCGCAATGGATGCGGCTGTTACCGACGTAACATTGCTGAAAATTAATGCGGTTGACAACAGCAAGGAAAGCATTACTAAGTAATGAATGGGTTTTAGCATTTTTTTTCGCATAATAATCCTCCTAGTTAATGGTCAACTTTTGTGTTCTGAGTTCGAAGCAGTACGCAATGCTGTTCATTCAGAAAATCAGTGTGAGGCAATCTGAAGGCGAACAATGACTTTTGTGCTGCAGGCTTAGGTGACCTCCTTTCATGTTCGAATACTAGCGTTTATTTCCGTGTAAGCGCTTAACAATGTTCATTATAGTTAAATTCTTCCTATCCCTGTAGCGTTTTTTTTAGGTCCACTTGTGTTATTCCTAGAGTCAGCACAAAAAGGGCCACTCCTCAGAAGATCACCTTCCTGGAGCAGCCCTCTATTCACTGTCTTAATTTCTAACTAGATTCGCTTGGGGATTTCTCGTCACCGCATCGAGCTCTTTCAGTTCCTCCTGAGTTAACTTCTCAGCAACCATTGGCAAAATATCCGTAATGTGATGCGGTTTGGACACACCCAGAATCGCCGATGTGACTCCCTGCGTACTCAGAACCCAGCTCAGCGCTAGCTGAGCAAGCGTCCAACCCTTCCGAGCTGCGATTGGTTTCAACTGCTCCACAATGTGGAAATGCCGCTCTTGCTCCAGCAGCACTTGCAGCCGCTTCTCATTGGCAGCGCCACGAGTTCCTGCAGGCGGTTGCTGACCGTAGGCGTATTTCCCCGTCAAAAGTCCGCGTCCCAGCGGGCTGTACACGATAACACCTACGCCTTCCGAGATGGCGAAAGGCAACAGCTCCTGCTCGATTCCGCGTGCAATCAGGCTGTATTCCGGCTGAACGCTCTCGAAGCGTTCAAGCCGCTGCAGCGCAGAGATGCCATGAGCTTTGGCGATCTGCCACGCCGCATAGTTCGAGGCGCCGATGTAGCGAACTTTTCCTTGACGAACAAGGTCGTCCAACGCGCGCAACGTTTCTTCGAGCGGAGTTTGTTCGTCGAATCTATGTACTTGGTACAAGTCAATATAATCGGTTTTCAATCGTTTAAGACTATTTTCAACAGCACGGTAAATATGGTATCGGCTTTGACCAGCATCATTCGGGCCTAGTCCGACACGTCCGTGAACTTTGGTCGCGAGCACGATTTCATGGCGGCGCGCACCAAGCAAGTTGCCGAGAATCGTTTCGGACTCGCCGGTTTCAAGCGGGTTATCCTTGTCCATCCCAGAGCCATACACATCAGCTGTATCAATAAGGGTAATTCCCGCATCAAGCGCCGTGTCCAGCACTTCTGCAGATTCCTTCTCCCCGATCCATCTGCCGAAAGCCATCGTGCCCAGACTTACCTCCGAAACGCGCAATCCTGATCGGCCAAGACGTCTTTGTCCAATACTCATATTCACATCTCCCTGTCTGTTGGTATTAAAAAAAAAGGGCAATCCCTCAAAGGATCGCCTCCGTTTTCTACGGTCGGTCAAACTGCTTCACTTAAACCAAGTTAATCACTTGGATTAATCCCATATTATCACCACGATGTCTAATCGTCAACCTGCCGATTGGTTATTTCAGCACGTAATATCGGATAATATATTCATCCAATTGTTGGCTAATCGCAACGACCTTTTCATGGGTAAAACAGCCGTGACGTTCGGCTTCCTCTATCATCTTCATGCGTAATGCTTCAATTTTCTGCAACAAAAGTTCCATCTCAACAGTTCACACCAATTCTGTTCAGTTTCGTTAGTGTCTTTATTATAAATCATGATTCCGCAGAAGTTTGTAAAACTTTGTCGACATGTTTTGAAGAATTTGTGAAATTTTATTTCAAGATGAAAAAGACGTTGAAAGCACGCTTTTTATAGCACAAAAGGGAGTTCTATATCAATGACTGTCCCTACTCCCAGCTTGCTTTGAATCCTCATGCTCCCATGGTGCGCTTCAATAATCCGGTAACAAACCATGAGTCCGAGCCCGGTTCCTTCTTCTTTTGTCGTAAAAAAAGGGTCACCCAGTCTAGGTATAAGCTCCTCAGCAATCCCAATCCCATTGTCTTTGAGCTTAATCAACATCTTCTTATTTCCTAGACGTTGAATAGCGATTTGAATAATTCCGCCGCCTGGCATGGCCTCCACGGAATTTTTCAACAAATTGATAAAGACCTGTTTCAACTGGCCTTCATCGCTTTTAACCATATGTACGTCATCGTTCATCCGATTAAAATCAATCTCGACATTATGCAAGAGTGCCTGAGGCTGAAGCAAAGAGACCACATTATCGATAATGTCACCAACGTTTTTATCTTCAAATCTGCTTCTTTGCGGCTTCGAAATGAGCATGAATTCGTTTACAATGCTGTTGATTCGATTTAATTCTACCAACATGATATCTGTGTACTCGACGATTTTTTGGGCAGGAGCGCACTTGATAAGCTTTAGAAACCCTACAAGCGAGGTTAAGGGATTTCGAATTTCATGCGCGATTCCTGCCGCTAATTGTCCGACTACGGAGAGTTTTTCCGATTGGAGCAGCATCTCTTCCGCTGTCTTGCGTTCGGTGATATCTCTTAGCACCGTCTGGATAACAGGACGTTCCAAATATTTATGAAGTACGACAGATGAAGCCTCAATGGCAATACGATCTCCGTGCAGACCTAACAGGTTCAGTTCAATAAATGGTATATATTTATCGACGAACTCAACGGACTTGACTCTCTCTTTAAAAATCTCATGAAAATCAGGGTGTATGAACTCAATCACGCTTTTACCAATAACCTCATTCTGCGTTACCGCCCCTAACAGCTTCAACCCGATATCATTGATATAACAAATGATGCCTTCCTGATGCACAAGGATCGGCTCAGGGAGCAATTTAATCATACGCCTATACTCTTCATCCCGTTCGCGAACGATGCTTTCCATCACTTTTTTATGTGTAATATCTCTGCATAATAATTGAACCGACGGCTTGCCCAAATATTCAACCGGAACGGCTCTGATTTCGACATTGATCAGTTGGTTGTCCAGCCTTACCAACTTCTTCTCAATAATATCCGTAGGCTTCTTGGTTTTCAGTAAATCCTCTACCTGTGCTTGAAGCTCGTCTCTTTCATCCGGATGAATAAATTCTTTGGCTAACTTCCCTCGAAGCTGGTTTTCACTTTCAGCACCTACCAGCTTTAATGCGGCAGGATTTGCATATACGATAACAGATTCACTGTATACAATAATGGGTTCCGGTGAATGTTCGACCAAATTGCGATAGCGTTCTTCGCTTTCTTTCAGCTTCACATCTTCCATTTTTCGATTAGAAATGTCTCTAGCTACTTCCACTAACGCAAAAATGCGGCCTTCGTTGTCCTTCAGCGGGGATATCGTCATGCTGGCAAAAAAAGAATCGCCATTTTTGCGAAGCTTATGCGTCTCATAACTCTCAGCCTGATCATGGTCAATTACACGGGAATGAATATTTCTTACTCGGTCAACTTCGTATAAGGGAACGGTCTTTAAACACTTTTCATAAACCTCATCATTCGTCCACCCATACATGTCTTCATACGCTTTGTTCACCTGCAAAATGTGATTTTCAAGATCAATAACTGCGATGCTGGCATTTGTATGGTGAAAGCAAAGGTCGAATAGTTGGTTAATTTGCTGCATCCAATTTGTCGGTATTGGTTTACTCTGTACCCTTTTATCCATGTTGTTAGTCCTCACCCTATCAATAAACGCATGTGTTTTTAGTAACAATTCTATGTTCTTCGGCATTTTCCTTTCCTTGTAAGGGTAAAAATTGATTTTCCATTTCATGGATAATGTCGAACACACAAAAAAGAGCGGCTCAGCAAGAGCCAGCTCCTTATTTCGGGAAGATCGATACCGCTTGATGGACTAGACTGGGGATCCGGGGGTATGTTCCATCCGATTTACCAGCCAATCCTCTAAAGTCGCAACGCGATCGGGATATTTGTAACTTCTCGCCAGGAATCCCGCTCCATGACCCGGCATCGGGTCTTGGTCAGTAGGCTGATAACGCAGGTCTACACTCCAACGTACCTCATCGGATAAATTAGGCGTTGACATGTGCAGGCAACGGTCATTAAACAGGATTGCGCTTCCTGCGGATACCGGTAGAACGACAGTCTCTGTTTTGCCCAATTGGCTTTCATGCAAAGCCGTGTATCCTGTTCCTGTATCCTCTTCCCGGTGCCACTTCAGTAAGCGCTTACGGTGCGTGCGCGGTTTAATATGCAGACAACCGTTAATCTCATTCGCATCAACAAGCGGAATCCAAACCGTAATCACGGGATTGGAATTGGCATCAGGCCAATAGGATTTATCTTGGTGCCAGGGTACTGCGCCTGCGGCCACCTTTGGTATTTTTGGTCGTGTGTTATAGACCGGATTGGAAAACAGTTCGCCGCCGATTAACGATTCAACCGCATCCAAAATTTTGGGATTGCTCATTAAGTGAAAATAACCTGGAATCCTGTCTCGCCAGCTGCGCCCATATTTCAGGAAATGCTCCGCCGTCAAATCTTTGAACAATTCAGCCAAACGATATTTAAAAGGGCGATCTTCTAATTTGTCATGAATGAGCCCAGCCTGCACAAGCTCCTCCGCAATGGCCGAGACCTTTGTCGTCATCGCTTCAATTGCCTGCGCGAGATCTTCTTCCTGAAGCAAATTTGGAATTACGAGATATCCTTCCGTGTTATAAAAATCAACTTGCTCTTTGCTCAAACTTCCGCCGACTTGATTCACGTTCATTGTGTTCATTCCTCCTCAAAGTTGATCTACACTTATAAATTTAGCATCTTTGAGTTAAAACGTATTTATCCGGCTGTTCAAGGATTGATCAATTCTTCCGGTTATTTCTTTTCAACCAGAACATTATGACATACAATGAAATGACAACCTGCTAGCAAAGGGAGACCGTCTGATGCCGATTTTGACAGCGATGAATCCATCGATAAGAACCGCCCACCACTACCGCTTTCCTTACACGAAAAATGACAGCGAATCTTTCCGTTTAGGTTATTGTTATGCCTTCCACCTCGTGACCGGTGGCAAAGGAGCCATTACCCTTCCAACAGGAACCTTCTCCATCGCCAAAGGTGATCTGCTTTATTTTCCGCCTAAGCTCCAACATTCCTTCCATTCTGATGCTGCACATGCGTTATCGACCTATAACATTTATTGCGACTTATGGGCTACGCGCCTGGACGCTGGGCAAAAACATCTTGTTTGGAAAGAAGCCGACTTCGATCCTCACTTGTTAACGGCTATGGAGCCGAATCCTGACCTGGACACCTTGCCTAATCTGCTGCATTTCCAGCATCAAAGCGCCATTACCGACCTGTTCGCCCTAGTCGTAGAGCAGCATCAGAATGCTGCCCCCTATTCAGACGTAATCGGCAAAAGCCTTCTCCAAGCCTTACTGCTAAAAATTGTTCAACTGCACACTTACATGCCGTTTATTGATTTCCGGATCAAACCTCTGCTCGATAACATTCACCAGAAAGCCTATATGGAGTCCAGTTATGAATCCTGGCTGGAACAATGCAAGCTAAAGAAAACACAATTCCATCAGCTATTCAAACAAGCCACAGGCCTGTCGCCCAAGGCCTATTGGACTTCTGTCATCATGAAGCAAGCCGCTGCCGCATTAAAAGAGAGCGCACGATCGGTTACTGACATCGCCGAGGATCTGGGGTACTCTTCTATCCACCATTTCAGCAAGCAGTTCACGCTGTATTATGGCATCTCTCCTTCGGAGTATCGGAATCGGCAGCGGTCATAAAGCGCCTAAGCTCTTATAACGCCTCCAACAAGCGTTTTCGTTCTGCCGTGCCCATCGCCAAGTGGATCAGATGCGCCATCAGTTTCTTCTGTTCCACATTTAATCTAGCGAACACTCTTGGTTCCAGCTGACAGAGCTCCCGGATGACGGATTCCAGCTCATTTTTCTTCCGTGTGTCCTCAGGAGCGTCCGTGAAATCCGGAAAAGCCTTCGCTTCCGCAAATTCTTGAATGACATGGTCAGACAGTATTTCTAAATAGGGCTTTCTTTTCTGCTTAATAAATGCATTGATTTCTTCCAACAGAAATTGAAAAGCGTCGCTTTTTTTGCTCACACCAAAAGCCGCTTCGAGCTGACCGCTTTGATCATCGCTCTCAAAATCAAAGTAGTCGAACAGTTTGCTTTGAATGTAGACACTATGGTAAAAGGAATCCCCTTTATTATTAAAGGTGGTAGGCTGTTTATACTTTTCTTCCAAATGGGAGTCGATGAAATACAGCTTGGAATATTCGTGGTTTATCCGGTCTTGCCAACGGACAAATTTAATTTGAAACGCTGTTTGGCTGCCGGCATGTACGAGGTCAAAGCACTCTTTTTCCCCGATCAGACTCGAATAATCCAGCGATTGGCCATCCAGACGAAGATCGAAATCTTTGTCCGCATGAAGCTCCAGAAACCAGCCAAATTCCTTGCATAGATATGCCGACAAATCCTCAAGAATGAAATCCTGCATGATGTTGTGAAACGTGACACTCGTTCCTGCCTCTCCATCTGTCAGTTTGATTCTCGAAACCTCGTAGGCGTCCAAATGATTCGCGTTAATTTGAATGGTATACGTATTTTTCAATAAGCCGTCTGCATAAGTCGTTTTCCATGTCGCATCAGAAGCAAACCGATGAAAGGTTAATCGGCCGATCCCATTTTTACCGTGCATCGCCGATGTGGTTCTTGTCCGCTTCTCTGGATCTATCTGCTTCTCCGACTCAAAAAAAGGCGTGAATTTCCGTTCCAATTCACGCCGATCAATCCCGTAACCATTATCCGAGATTACGATATGGTCAACACCGCCGAGCACGTTTAAATGAAGTTTAACGTCTACCACTGTAGCTTGCGCATCGAAGCCGTTCCAAATATATTCGGAAATCGCCTGCAAATAATCAAATTTACGAAGCGTTTTTTCGATCCCTTTTGAGGATATTTGTATTTTGCCCACAACGATCAGCCCCTTCTACGAGTGAACTCTGCCTTCCTTTCTATCATATTCCAAATCTCTTATTGCTGTATGTCGATTTCTGCAACCCCTTCACCATTGATTTTCGACAAAATGAGGGTTTGACGCTTGCTGTCAGGCCCTTGCTGTTTTAAAAAAGAATTAACATGCGGTTAACGTTCCACGAATAATCGAATGTTACGCTTATCGCATCTAGGAACTACAGGAGGGATTCTTATGCGCCTCGCGTTGTTTACCGATACCTATGTTCCTCAAATGAATGGCGTTGCACTCACGTTAGGACGTCTTACGGATTATTTAAATCGTCGTGGTGTTGAGCACCTCGTGTTCACGCCGAAATGCACGGATGAAATGGCCTACTCCGAACTGATTCGCCCCGTACCGTCCGTTCCTTTTTTTCTCTACCCCGAATGCCGAATTGCTTTGCCCAACATTATTTCTCTGCGTTCTGAGCTTGATCGCTTCCGTCCCCATCTGCTCCATATGGCAACTCCGTTTAACATCGGTTTGTGTGGTCTCCACTACGCCCGCAAGCACCGGATTTCGCACGTAGCCTCCTATCACACTCATTTTGATCGCTATTTAACCTACTACCGAATGAAAAGAGCAGTTCCATTGTATTGGACGTACATGAAGTGGTTTCACCAATCCTGCGACGCAACTTTCGTCCCTTCAACCGATACCATGCAGCACTTGCATGCACAAGGCTTTGACCGCATGCTATTGTGGTCCAGAGGTGTTGATTGTGCGCTCTACACCCCCGATAAGCACACGAATGCGGTTCGTGAGCGATACGGAATTACAGCCCCTTACCTCCTCCTCTATGTGGGGCGCATCGCCCCGGAGAAAGATATAGATACCTTATCGGCCGTCATGCGTACTTTGCCTGATTCGCTGAAAGAACGTGTTCACTGGCTCATCGTAGGGGACGGACCGCAACTTGAGGAGCTGCGCGAGCAAGCTCCGGACAATGTGACATTTGCCGGTTATAAGCAAGGGGTAGAACTTGCAGAAATCTATGCCTCGTCCGATCTCTTCTTCTTCCCCTCCAGTACCGAAACATTCGGCAATGTCGTCCAAGAGGCGATGGCTTCCGGCCTTCCGGTTATCGCCGCAAATAGCGGAGGAGTGCGGGATATGATTGTTCCCGGGCAGACGGGAACTTTATGCGAGCCACGTCAGCCAGAATCTTTTATTCAAGCCATTGATGCTTTCGTCAATGCCCCGGAACAATGGGCAGATTTCCGTAAGGCAGCAAGAAGTTTTGCCCTTGGACGCTCATGGGACGCTATCTTTGACAGATTGCTGGAGGACTACGAACAAATTATCGATGCTCGTCGAATTGGAAGCAAACTGGGATTCTATACAGCTTAAAGGAGGGGACATCCATGCGAATTACATTAGTCGGAACAGGGTATGTGGGCTTGGTTGCCGCTGTGTGCTTTGCGAAGCTGGGGCACGAAGTCATTACCGTTGACCGCGAGCCCGTCATTCGCGGGCTGAAGGAAAATAAGCTGACCGTATGGGAACCTCGGCTGGAGCCAGAGCTGGCCGATGTCTATGTGAAAGGGTTATTAAGCTTCGAGACAGATCTCGCCCGAGCCTCATCGGACACGGACGCATTGATGATTGCTGTAGGCACCCCTACGCGATCAGACGGTCATACGAATCTGGGTCATGTGCATGAAGTGCTGTCTCACTTGATGCAAGCCGGCACCTGTCCTCCTCTTGTCATCATAAAAAGTACCGTCCCCGTAGGCACCTGCGATGAACTGGAAGCTACTTTGCTGGCGGCTGGTCTTCGTACAGAAGTCGCCTTTAACCCCGAATTTTTAAGGCAAGGCAGCGCCTTCAAAGACTTCATGGAACCCGATCGCATCGTGTTCGGTTGCAAAACGCCGCAAGCCGAATCCCTGCTTCGCCAGTTATATGAGGGGATCGAGGCTCCCGTACATGTTTGCGACCGGCGAAGCGCCGAACTCATCAAATATGCATCGAACGCCTTCCTTGCGATGAAAATCTCATTCGCGAACATGATGTCCGATGTGTGTGAAGGTTATGGCGCAGATATCCGCCACGTGATGAGCGGAGTTGGCGCCGATCAGCGCATCGGGCCTGAATTCCTATCGGCAGGCGCTGGTTATGGAGGCTCCTGTTTCTCCAAAGATTTGCAATCCCTGCTGACGACCGGGAAATTGATTGGCAGCTCGCTTCCCATTTTGGAAGCGGTCGCCAAAGTCAATGACCAGCGCATTCCAAGGATGATCGCCAAACTTATCTCGCTTTGGGGCAATCCCTTAGGCAAGCGACTCTGTGTATTAGGCATCTCGTTCAAGCCAAATACCAATGATGTTCGCGATGCGCCATTTCTAACCTTATTAGCTCAGTGTGAGCGTCATGGCATCGAGGTTCAAGCCTTCGATCCTGTCGTCAGACAGGTGGGAGCTACAGCCGCTCAGGTGATGGATTCCCCTTATGCCGCAGCAGCCCAGGCCGATGCTGTCATGATTATGACGGAATGGCCGCAGTTCGCTGAACTCGATTGGCCTTATCTGCTTCACCTTATGCGCAGGCCTTATGTGCTTGACGGTCGGAATCTACTACCAAGCCAAATCATCTCACAAATTGTTGAAGTTGATGGGGCTATGTACATGCCCGTAGGAAGGTCAATGGAATGCAGTCCAATCCCTTGGGTCGGAGTCTCCTCACTGGAATAACATAAATTAACCCCAGTCCTCCGAAATAGGACTGGGGTTTTTCCGTAGACGGTTATCTGCTTTCAACTTCCACAAAAGTAACATGATCAACAGATTTCAGCGAAGCATAAATATCCGTTGCCTGCACTTTTTCATACGTTAGCAGCTTTAATTCCAACTGGTTAGAGCTGCCTTCTACATCCTTAACTTTCACGCGTTCAATCTGAATGTTCAGCTCTTTTAACCTTTTGAAAATCCGGTTGGGATCCTGACTTTCATGACATATAATTCGTACTTCCAAATAGCGTTGTTTGAGAGAGCGGGGGCCGATCCACTTAATCATTACTGGAAACAAATTGACAGAAAAAATAATAAATATCACGGCTACAAATGCCTGCAAATAATAACCTGCACCAGTTGCAATTCCTAACGCAGATGCTGACCATACCATAGATGCTGTCGTTAAGCCGGAAATTTCATCATTATTTTTCCTTAAGATGACGCCTGCTCCTAAGAAACCGACGCCGCTGACGATTTGCGCAGCAAGCCGCATGGGGTCCATGTTGGTATGACCTAGAACCGAAAATCGGCTTACGGATTCAATAGAAACCATCGTAATTAAGCAGCTGGCAACAGCAATAACCATGTTCGTTTTCATGCCTACCGGCTTATGTTTCAACTGGCGATCAATGCCGATTAACATGCCAAGAAATAGAGCAATACCTAACTTAATCACAAAGGGAGATATCAACACTGTGTTTCTCCTCTCAACATGCCCCCGTCTGCAAGGCGGGACTTGTTATATAGATACGGAAAGACCGTCTAGTACCGCGTTAATTTCAACATAAGGATAACCATGAGCTTCAGCAACAGCTTTATACGTGACTTTACCTTCAATCGTATTAAATCCTTTTGCTAAATCTTGATGCTGCAATCCAGCTTCTCGATAGCCTTTATTGGCAATTTGCAAGCCATATCCGACGGTGACGTTCGTTAAAGCCACTGTAGAAGTTTGTGCGACAGCGCCAGGCATATTGGCAACAGCATAATGCACAACACCATGCTTCACGTAGGTTGGATTGCTGTGAGTCGTAATTCGATCGATAGTCTCAATTGAGCCGCCTTGATCAATGGCTACGTCCACAATAACGGAACCCGGTTTCATTGTTTTGACAGCAGCTTCAGTTACGAGTCGCGGTGCCAGGCTGCCCGGAATCAATACGGCGCCGATCAGCAGATCCGCTTTCTTGACCGCCTCGGCAATATTGCTGCTATGCGACATCAACGTGCGCAGCCGTCCTTGGAATTGATCATCCAATTGACGCAGCCGCTCTGGATTTACATCAAGCAGCGTAACACTTGCTCCTAGACCAACCGCCATTTTCGCCGCTTGTGTCCCCACCACGCCCCCGCCGATAATTACGACTTCAGCTGGCGCTACCCCAGGAACTCCGCCAAGAAGGATACCTTTTCCACCCTTGGACTTTTCCAAAAATTGTGCGCCGATTTGAATGGACATCCTGCCGGCGACTTCACTCATCGGGGTAAGAAGCGGAAGTGAACCGTTATTTAGTTGAATCGTTTCATACGCGATTGCGACGACTTTCTTGTCCGTTAACGCCCGGGTCAACTCGGATTCTGCAGCAAGATGCAGGTAGGTGAACAGAATCAAATCTTCCCGGAAAAACCCATATTCCTCTGCAAGCGGCTCTTTTACTTTAAGCACCATCTCCGCCGACCAAGCATCCGCTGCCGTAGGTACGATTGTGGCACCTGCCGTCAAATATTCGCTATCCTCGAAGCCGCTACCCAAACCAGCGCCGGTTTCAATCCAAACCTCATGTCCGTAATGTTTAAAAGTGGCCACACCCGCAGGTGTAATCCCAACTCGATTTTCATTGTTTTTAATTTCTTTTGGCACACCAATAATCATGTTCACGCATCTCCTTCGCCTATGTCCAAAATTGTTCTTGCTGTATGGCATCCACAAGATGAATCATATCAGCCGCTTCCACTTCACCGATGTTGCCAATTCGGAACGTGTTGGCGTTCGTAATTTTCCCCGGATAAATCACAAAACCTCTGAGCTTCAATTTCTCATATAAGGTTTGGAACTGGAACGCATCGCTTTCCGGATATAGGAACGAAGTAATGATCGGCGACTGCAGTGCCTCCGGCAGCAAGGTCTCAAAGCCGAGAACCTTCATTCCTTTGACGAGTGCCCGCTGGCTTGTTTTGTAACGATTGTATCTGGCGATAACGCCACCTTCATCCGCCAATTCTTTCAGTGCTTCATAGAAAGCACGGACGACGTGGGTTGGCGATGTAAAACGCCATTTGCCATTGTAGTTCTCCATTTTATCCCACTGGTCAAACAAATCGAGGGAATGGGAACGCGCCCATCCGGCGCACTTTTTCATTTCATCAATCTTGGCGATAATAAAACCGAATCCCGGAACACCCTGAATACATTTGTTAGCGCTGCTGATTAAGAAATCAATCTGTAGATCCGCGATATCCATTGGAATTCCGCCAAAGGAACTCATAGCATCTACGATATAGGTTTTGTTATATTTTTTGACAATGCGGCCAACAGCTTCTATAGGGTTCAACATGCCTGTCGTCGTCTCGCAATGAACAACAGCTACATGTGTAATATCCGTTTCTTTGCACAGCGTATATTCCAATTGATCCAAATCCGGAGGTTGAACCTCCCCGTTATCCAAGAGAACGAGCGGGATATTCAGCATTTTCGCCATTTGGGCCATCCGTTGACCATAAGCACCATTTGCCATAACCAGAATTTTGCCATCCTGTGGAATAACGCTACCGATAACCGACTCTACACAAAATGAACCGCTGCCCTGCATAAGAACGGAGGTGTAAAGCGAAGTCTCCTTGGTCGCTAATTGGACAAGTTTAGCGCGAATATCCTGCACAATTCGGTTATAATCATCATCCCATGTGCACCAGTCTTTCAACATGGCCGCTTTTACCCTTTTGCTAGTCGAAAGCGGGCCAGGCGTCAAAAGCAAATACGGGTTATCCTCAATCAAATCTATATTCATAGTTACGTCCTCCCTCGTTTTATTCATCTATTGGCCACCTTTTGCCAAACGGGCATTAATATCATCAATGACTTTCACAAGGTCACCGATCGTCGGAATCACGTAGTCGGCCCCTGCTTGGCGGAAACGGTCTTCAACAACGTCCATTTTCGCTGCTAATTCCTCAGCTGGCATCGTATTGACTTCCTCCTCGGTAAGACCGAGCTCGCTTCCTCCTTTTACAACCCCAACACTCCATGCGCCTGCATTCACACCTTCTTGAATATCACTGACAGTATCGCCTACTTTGACAATCGCCTGGAACGGATAAACCCCTAGATTCGCGGCATTCGCGTAACACATCCACGGATACGGCCGCCCGGCATTCACTTCGGAAGGAGTAACCAAGGAATCCGGCTCATACCCTTTCAACTTGGCCTCCCGGCTCACCACTTCCATCATTTCCGCCGTATAGCCAGTCGTAGAGCCAATTTTCAATCCTCTGTTCCGCAGTTCCTTCACTAAGTCCAGTGCACCAGGGATAGGGTCCGTATAATTCGGTAAAATTTCAAATAGCAAAGGTTCAAAATCGGCATACAGGTCATCCACATCCGCATTCGTCGGTAGAGCCCCAAATTTGTCTTTCCACAACTGAGCGATTCTCGGAATGCTGCATAAGGTATGGATATGATCCCATTTCAATAGTCCCATCGGACCGCGTGCTTCTTCAGCTGTAATGGCAATGCCCCGTTTCTCAAATATCCGCAAGAATACGTCCAGTGGCGCAAAACATCCATAATCAACCATCGTACCTGCCCAATCAAAAATAACGGCTTGAATACGACCTTCATAATTTTTCGACATCATTACCATCCCTCTCTTAGTTCGCAAATCAATATTTATTCTGATGTGATCCACTCGACATGCATTTGTTCCAGTTCTACTTCCCATTCTTCCGGTGCAGGAACATTGCTGACGATGACATCGATATCCCGCAAATCCGCCATTTTATAAAATTGCACCATACCTATTTTGGAATGATCGGAGACCACAATGCTCACTTTCGCATGCTCCATCATCTTCTTCGCTAATTGACCGCGTTTCTCATCAAAAGATGTGATCCCTTTGTCGATCATCATCCCATCGATGGAGATAAACGCTTTGTCTGCGTAGAAATGCTCCACCATTTTCTCCGCCAATGAGCCGACAACCCTGGATTGCAGGGAGCTTACTTTGCCTCCGATGAAAAATATTTCCCCGGAGTACAACTCTCTGTTCTTATACTCAATTAGCAAGTGAAGCGCAGGAATGGAGTTTGTCAAGATCGTGAGATTTTGCTTATCAAGCAAATGTTCGATCATCTGCATCGTCGTCGAGCCATCATCGATAAAAATCACTTCATTGTCCTGGACAAGTGCTGCAGCCCACTTGCCTATTTTACGTTTCTCCTCCACATTCAGTACTTTTCTGTTCAAATGGGAGGGTTCTTCCCGCGAGCGATTAACTTTCACCGCTCCGCCGTAGACCCGCTTCAGCTTGTTAGCCTCTTCAAGATCCTCCAAATACCTGCGTACAGTCTCCGAAGAAACCTGAAGCACCTCAACAAGCTCATTGGTAATTACTTTGCCTTCGGCATTGATCTGATTAAGGATATACTCCTTACGTTCTTCCCCGATAAGTGACACGAACGCGAACCTCCTTGCACAACTGCCTCAATGTTTGTTCATAGCGGCTACTTTCGAATTTGCCATGCTTCCGTTTTCTTTCTTACTTTTTTGGAAAGGAGCGTGTAAAGCAGTCTTACGATAATATTCGTAATCACAATGAGCACCGCCATAGCTGCCGCTGCTGCTACATCTCCTGCATCCTCCATACTCACCAGCGCAACTGCCGCTAAGTTCAAATCCGCTGACCGCAGAAATACAACAGCAGAAACCGTAACCATGGAGTTGACAAAGAGGTACATGGCAATTTCTATGATTGCCGGCAGACACATAGGAACCGTTACTCTCAGCAATGTTTTGTAAAATGGCACGCGCATCGATTCAGAAACGAGTTCGAATTCTTTATCCAGCTTCTTCAAGGCTGTCGTCGCCGTGATGAACGGCACGCCATAGAAATGGGTGATATTGGCGAGCACAAGGATAATCATCGATCCATAGATCCAGTTCATAGGATTGTTCGGATTATTAAAGAAAAAAATGTACGCTAAACCTATGACCATCCCTGGCAGTGCTAACGGCAGCACAGACAGAAAATAGCCAATTTGCCTAAGTCCGTTCAAATGACGCGATTTCTCAATGAGATAGGCGAATAAGAACGTGACGATGGTCCCGACGATTGCTGTAAAAAACGATACCTGCAAACTGGTCCAGAACGGATCAAGTCCTGATCCTGCGACACCGGAGAAATCATAATGTTTGAAGCTGAAATTTAAGTTATAAGGCCAAACTTTAATCAACGAAGCACACGCGATTGTTATTAATGGAATGAGTATTAAAATAGAAATGACTACTCCGAACAATTGAAAGATGGTGTCTCGAACTTTCCCCCCGGCTATCCGATAGGGAGTTGATTTGGAAGAAAGCATGGAACGCTGTTTTCTTTCTACCATTCGGTCAACTACAAAAGCGACGATTGCCGGAATGGTTAACAAAATGCCCACTGTAGCGCCCATTGACATATTTTGCTGTCCGATGACCTGCTTATAAATATCCGTGGCTAATACGTTGAATTTACCGCCTATGGCTTGTGGCGCCCCGAAATCCGTAAAACAAGCCGTGAAACAAACGAAGATTGCACTGATTAATCCATACTTGACCGAAGGCAAGGTAACTGTCAGGAACATTCTCACCTTACTTGCCCCTAATGTCTCCGCCGCTTCATAAAGCCGCTGATCTGTGATGGATAATGCGGTAATAAAAATGAGGAACGCTTGCGGAAACAAATAAATGACTTCAGAAATAACAATTCCCCCAGGACCGTAAATCGGGATACGGATACCGCTGGGCAATAATCCGAAAAAACCAGATGTCAGAATGCCTTGATTGCCAAAAAGATACGTTAAAGCAATACCGTGCATCATGGTCGGCTCAAAAAGCGGGAGCATGGCGACATAATGCAAGTAGGCTTTACCTCGAATCGCCGTCCGGCTAATCCCATACGCATACAGGAAAGCCAGGGTGACGGCAATACCTGTAGAAAGCAATGAAACCCACACCGTATTCCACAAGGATTGCGCCAAGGAAGGTGTCGTAAAATACTTAATGAAATTCTGAATCCCGATGAATTCTGCATTCGTATTGAAAAAAGCTTTACTGAACAGTAAACAGAGCGGCACTAAAATCGTGAACGATAAAGTGATGACGAGTAAGATAATAAGGAAATTTTGCAAATTGAGGATTTCTCCCCAGTTTCGGCGAACAGACGGTGTCCAAGCAGCGCTTTGCTTCTCCATCACGCAGTCACCACATCATCCGGGGTAAAGGTAATGACTCTCTCTTGCGGAAACTCAACCGATACTTCAGCAAACTTCATCAAGTTCAATTTCTGTGCATGCTGTGCAGAGACATCCACGGAAAGCAGCTGATTTCCTAGCAGATCTTTCAGCTCACGGATGGGCTGCAATAGCAATCTATAAAACGGACCTCTAAACTCCATGTGCTTAACGACAGCTTGGTAACCTGAACCTGATGAAGAAATACGAAATGTTCGGGTCTGACAGCAAAATTGGTGAGCGGTAAGTCTCCTTTGCGTGGCCCGTAGGCCAAGAAATTAATGGAACCTATAAAATCCGCTACAAAAGGCGATTCCGGTTGATCATACACTTGCTGAGGGCTTCCTACTTGCATAATTTCAGCATTATTCATAACGACAATCCGATCCGCCATGGTCAATGCCTCTTCTTGATCATGTGTCACCATGATGGTTGTAATGCCCAATTTTTCTTGCAGGCTGCAAATTTCTTCACGCAGTTTGGTCCTAACTTTGGCATCTAACGCTGATAATGGTTCATCCAGCAAGAGAAAATCAGGTGATAAAACAACAGCTCTGGCAAGTGCAACGCGTTGCTGTTGGCCGCCTGAAAGCTGGGACGGATAACGTTCTTTCAAATGTAGTAAATCGACTAGTGAAAGCGCCTCGCTAACTTTGTCGTTGATTTCCTTCTTCGTAAGTTTCCTCCCCTGCAAGCCGTAAGCCACATTCTGAGCAGCCGTTAAATTTGGAAATAAAGCGTAAGATTGAAAGACCATGCCAAAGTTTCGTTTGGATGGCGGCAAATCTGTGATGTCCTTGCCTCCAACCGTTATTCGCCCGCGCGTCGGTTTCTCAAGACCGGCGATAATGCGCAGCAAGGTTGTTTTGCCACAGCCGCTTGGGCCAAGCAAGCAAATGAATTCATTCTTTTTAATATCAATATTTATTTCTCTAAGCGCTGTAAAGGAGTCAAATGTTTTGTTCACGCCTTGAATGGATAAATAGGCTTCTGGCATAAGCTGCCTCCTTGAACTTAGATTTGAGAAGGAAGCGACTGCTGACCTAGGCAGATCCGGACAGCAGCCGTTTCATTAACTTGATAGCGGGTTATTTCGGCTCGCTCTTCGTGTTATAACGTTGATCCCATTCAGCCAGAATACTTGCCCGATTTTTCGCAATTTCATTGAGATCATTTTTGATCAATTGTTTCATCGGGTCCACTTTGTAACCTTCAGGAAGTTGCGAATTATCGGTTTTGATCGCTAAGATGGCATAATTTTTGTTGTATTCTTTCATAGCTTCATCTGTAACAGCCCAGTCCAGGAACTGCTGAGACACTTGTTTAATCGTTTTCTTCTTAATCAGTGCATTGGCTTCTACATCCCACCCGGAGCCCTCTTTCGGGAATACAACTTCGACCGGGGATCCGTTCTTTTTCTCCTGCAAGCCGCGATATCCAAAAGAAATGCCGATTGGGTATTCGCCCGTACCCGCCAACTTGGCCGGCTTCGACCCGGAGTGAACATACATGGCAACATTATCATGCAGTTTGTTCATATAGTTCCAAGCTTTATCTTGGCCCTCCAATTGGATCAATCCAGATACCGTCAGAAAACCTGTGCCTGAGGAAGAAGGGTTAGGCATGGTAATAAGCCCTTTATACTCCGGCTTAATTAAATCGGCATATGATTCAGGAATGGGCAATTTACGCTTTTCCATCTCTGTTTTGTTGACGATGAAAGCTGTTTCCCAAGCATCAATGCCCACCCAATGTTCCGGTACATTTTTATCTTTAAATTCAGGAAGTATGCGATCTACCCCTTGCGGAGCATAAGGTTCTAACTGATTACTTTGATCTAACACCAGCAAGCTTGTTGCCGCTAATCCCCACACAACATCTGCTTGCGGATTATCTTTCTCGGCCAGCAGCTTAGCCGTGATTACCCCCGTCGAATCTCGGACAATGTTAAGTTTAATATCAGGATATTTCTTCTTGTAACTAGCTAGATAGCTCTTGATTGCATCATCTTCCAGTGCCGTATACACCGTCAGTTCCTTACTGGTTGAATCTATACTGCTTGTTCCAGCAGGGCTTGCGGCTGCTCCAGGTGTCGACTCATTGATGGTTGCAGATTTGCCGCATGCCGATAAGAAAGAAACTAACGTAACCGCAACGACTAAACCTCTAGTTAATTTTTTCATTGTTCCGATTCCTCTCCTGGTTATAATCTGTTCCTTCCGATAAGACACACGCTTCTCTCTACTTTAATTTTGTATGGTCTGGATGCAAAACGTCGTTTTCGCTGATCGACTATCGATCAAAGATCCCCCCCACATCGTTTTCCTTCAGTAAAAAACATAAAAACAACTTAAACTAATTGATTTTAATTGTTTTTAGTTGTTTTTATAATGAAATTATAATCCGATCCCCGTGGATGTGTCAACTATTTTATGTCACAAAATATAACATTAACATCACGTAGAGCTACCGAAACAAGCCGACTCATCGGAAGATTCCCTCCTAATAAATAAAAAAGATCTGCCCCAGTTTCGGAGCAGACCTTTTATTCATTTAACTGACTTCACAAGCGTGGAACAAGAATTTCTTTCAACTATTTTACTTTGAATAATGACATTTCTTTGGAAGTCATTAGGCAGCACGCCTAGTTGTTTCATTAACATTCTGACGGATTGAGCACCTAATTCCGAAGGTTGCAAGTCCATACTGGTAAGCGGCGGGTTTGATTGAACCATCATGGAAAGATCACCACATATTACGAAGACTGAAACATCTTCAGGGACTTTGAGATTAAGATCTTTAATTGCATTGAGGGCACTGAATGCTGTACGGTCATCATCTGCAATTATTGCGGTTACTCCTTTCCTAAGTTCCCCTAAAGTGGTCATTGTTTCCTCATAGCCGTAATCCATGTACACATTTGAACTTAGATCAGGCTTATGATGAATCATGTGCTCTTCAACTTGAAGATGGTGATCTTCCATTGCTTTGATAAAGCCCTCTTTTCTATCGATGGATACCGTCATTAACTCGTTGGCATTTAAAAACATGATATTCCGATGTCCTTTTTTAATCAAATATTCACAAATATGATAACTAACTGCTTGATTATCATTATCTACACTATAACTATTAAGAACCGTTGAATTCATGACCCTGCCTACCGTAACGAATGGAATATTCTCCGAAGCCATCAGATGAATTCGCTCATCATTGGTTGTTGGACGCATGACAACAGCCCCATCGATTGGGTAACTAGACAAGAAAGGGGTTTGAACCTTTTGCAAAGGAATCATATCAAGCAGCACCCGGTATCCGTAATAGGAAGCTTCGAGTATGACCCCATTGATGAATTGCGTATGAAATGCACTAAAAAAGAAGTTGCCATGCGGAATTGTTAACCCGATCGCCATCGTTTTCTTTGTCACCAAGCTGCGCGCGATATGATTCGGCACATAATTCAGCTGTTTGGAGATACGCAATACTCGCTCTTTCACTTCATTGCTTGTAGGCCTCTTTTGGCTAAAAACATTGGAAACAGTTCCCTTCGAAACTTTCGCTAATTTGGCAACGTCATCTATTTTAGCCATATCCTTATTAACATCCCTTCAGAAAACCATCCATTTACGCTAATTTGTCATTGAGCCGCTCGACTAAATCAATTAACTCCAGTGGGTGACTAATTGTATACTGAGGGATTTCACTTTCGTCTGCGTGCAGCTTCGGATAACGTGGCGTCCAGCTTAAGAAGATACTCGTGATCCCCATTTGGTTAGCCCCTTTGACGTCCCTGCTCAAGTTGTTTCCGACCATGACAATACGGTTGCAGTCCTGTTCGCTGAGATCTAATGCCCCTATCGCAGCTTTGAACATCCGAGGACTTGGTTTGGAGGCTTTGACCGTCTCCGAGTACACCATCGTCGTAAAATAATCGTACAAGCCATTTTGTGTCAGAATATTTTTGAAGGATTGCGCATTGCCGTCGGCTACAATCGCTAGTGTATACCCCCGTTCAGCCAGCGTCTTCACCATGACATCGGCTCCTGGAATCACATTAGCTTGAATGACAATATCATGATCATCTCTAATTTCCGTACCTTCATCAATAATGGTATCGCCACAGTCCAGAAAAACAATTAGTTTCTTTTGTGCTGAAATATTCGTTGTATTATGATTCATGAATGACACCTCTTAGATTTAATTGGTTCGCGTAGTGACACGCAGCAAAATGGTTATTGTCATTGTCTACAGTTTGAAGCTCCGGTTCCTGCTGCACGCATTTGTCCGTTTTATACCTGCATCTTGGGTGAAAATGACAACCGCTTGGAGGATTAGCCGGATTAGGAACCTCTCCTTCCAGAATAATTCGATCCTTCTTCGTATCGGGATCTGGCTCTGGTACGGCTGACAAAAGCGCTTCAGTATACGGGTGCATCGGATGGGTAAATAAAGAATCAACAGGCGCCAATTCTACGATTTTACCCAAGTGCATGACCGCCACCCTGTCCGAAATGTTTTGTACGATCGATAAATCATGAGAAATAAAGATATAGGTGATCTGAAGCTGCTCTTGCAAATCCTTCAGCAAGTTAATAATCTGCGCTTTAATCGAGACATCCAAGGCCGACACTGCTTCGTCGCATACAATGAGTCTTGGCTGGGAAATGAGAGATCTCGCAATCGCTATCCGCTGCCTTTGTCCGCCAGAGAATGCGTGAGGATAACGTTTGAGATAACTGACATTTAAGCCCGTCTTTTCTGCGATTAAGGTCACTTTCTCATCCAATTGTGATTTCGACAGCTTGAAGTTGGCCAAAAGCGGCTCAGAAATAATGTCATATACGCTCATTCTAGGACTAAGGGATGAAAAAGGGTCCTGAAAAATCATTTGAATATCTTTACGATATTTCTTGAATGCTTTTCCCCGTAATCCTAAAAAGTCGACTTGCTCTTCTCCCTCCGGATGATAGAGAACTTGACCGGAGGTTGCATCCATCCCTCTCACAATACAACGTCCTAAAGTCGTTTTACCGCAGCCCGACTCACCGACAATACTTAATGTCTCGCCTTCCAAAAGCTCAAAAGAAACATTATTCAGCACGCGGATGGAGGATGGTTTGCTAAACAGCTTATTTTTGGATTTCACTTGAAAATCCTTATTCAATTGATTTACTTTCAAAATTGGTTTAGACATCCTTATTCTCCCTCGCCCTCAGCCATGTAGAGAAAGCATCTCACCATATGGTTATCGGAAACATTCGTTTTGGGAACGGCCTGCTTATTGCATACACCCTCGATTCGATCTGAACAGCGCTCGTAGAACCCGCACATCGGCGGCATATTAGTTGCCATGGGAACAGTTCCATCGATGGATTCCAATCTTGCATGCCTGCTTCCGGATAATTTAGGCATCGATTTGAGCAACCCTTTGGTGTAGGGATGTTTAGGATTATTGAAAATTTCCTTAACTGTCGATTGTTCGACTATTTTCCCCAAGTACATAACAGCCACTTCATCACACATTTCGGCAATAATTCCAAGATCATGAGTGACCAGCAGGATAGCCATACCAAATTCACGTTGAAGCTCCTTCATAAGCTCCAACACTTGTGCCTGTATCGTAACATCAAGCGCAGTAGTAGGCTCGTCAGCAATTAGCAATTCCGGGTTGCAGGACAAGGCCATTGAAATCATCGCCCGCTGACGCATCCCCCCGGAGAATTCATGCGGAAATTGGTCAAAACGCTTTTCTTGATCCGATATACCGACTTTGCCAAGCATTTCAAGCGCGATTTTTTTAGCCTCTTTTTTGTTCTTCGTTCGGTGGATTAATATAGCTTCCATAATCTGATTGCCAATCGTGTACATCGGTGAAAAAGCAGTCATCGGCTCTTGAAAAATCATGGCTATTTTTCTGCCACGAATGGAGCGTATTTGTTTGCTCCGTGTAGGTAACGATAACAAATCCAACTGATTTAAGGTTTTCTCCGATTCGGAGTGATACACGATCTTTCCGGTGGTTTCGCATTCTTTGGGATTAATGCTAATAATTGCCCTGCTAGTCAAACTTTTGCCACAGCCGGACTCGCCAACAAGGCCCAGCGTCTTCCCCTTTTTTATGTCAAAGTCAACGCCATCAACGGCCTTCATTTCTCCATTATCCATTTGAATGCGAATTCTGAGATCTTGGACAGACAGTAGGGGGCGTTCAGATTGTGATACGGTGGCTTGCGATGTCATACTATCCCCTCGCTTTACACTAGAATGAATTACTTCTTGTATGGATCGGCAGCATCGCGCAATCCGTCGCCAAGAAAGTTAAAGGTTAAAACTGTCACAATAACAAAACCTAAAGGGATCAGTTTCCAGGGATACAAAGCAACATTCTCGATCTGTTGTGCTTCTTGGAGCAAGACGCCCCAGCTCGTAGCAGGCGAGCGTATTCCGAGCCCTAGGAAGCTCATTGCTGTTTCACCAAGTATCATGCCAGGTATCGCTAAGGTCGTTGCCACAACCAAATAGGAGATAAATCCAGGCAATAGATGTCTAATAATGATTTTTGCGTCACTGACGCCGGCAATTTTGGCTGCCAACACATACTCCTCATTTTTCAAAGAGATGAACTTTCCTCTTGCAACCCTTGCTAATTCCGTCCACCCAATAAAGGCGAAAATGATGACAATATACAAATACATAGTGACAATTGGAACCCTAGCCGGAATGGCAGCTGACAATGCCATCCAGAGAGGAAGCGTCGGAAATGACCGAATGATTTCAATACTCCGCTGTATAATCGAATCGAGCCAACCGCCGAAATAACCGGACACCCCTCCGATAAATAATCCCAAGATGAAGCTTATTGACACGCCAATGAGAGGAATACTTAATGAAACTTGACTCCCCAGAAATACACGGGAAAGTAAGTCCCTACCCATGCCGTCCGTACCGAATAGAAATATGCGTCCCGGCGCATCGACGCCAAATAGATGAATATTCGTTGAAAACAGTCCTAAAAACCTATAGGTTTCACCTTCTACCAAAAAGCGAACAGGGTGACGAACATTCTCGTCTTGGACAAATATTTTACGGAGCGTCACAGGATCTCTTCCTGATTTCAGTTCATTCACGAACGGTCTCATATGGAACTGGCCATCTGCATCCTTAAAGCTTACTTTTACTGGAGGTGCGTTTACGTATTTACTGTCATAGCTTTGCAAGCCATAAGGCGCAATAAACTGTGCAAATAGGGCCGCTACATAAAAGCATGCAAGAATCGCCAAGCTAATCCGGGCCAATTTATGCTTTTTTAAACGACGATACATGAGTCGCCATTGTGAGCTATGAGAAAGATCACTTTTGGGAGTTTCTTTTACTGGAGTTATCTTTTGTCTTCCGACAATTGGAATTGTTTTCATGGTCACATACCTCTGAACTCTGTGCGAATTTTTGGATCGAGCCATGCCAATAAAATATCTGAAATCAATGTCCCCAGAACCGTCAAAACAGCCATAAACAACAGCCATGTACCCGCCAAGTACATATCCTGCGCTAAGAGAGCGTTATACATGACCGGCCCTTGGATGGGAAGATTGAGAACAATCGCCGTAATGGTGGAACCTGTAAATATAGAGGTCAGTGACCAACCAATTGTGCTCACGATCGGATTCATAGCTGCACGTGTCGGATATTTGATTAATATTTTTGTTTCCGATAAACCCTTTGCTCTCGCCGTCACCACATTTGGCTTATTTAATTCGTCCAGCATCTGACCTCTCATAACTCGAATCAATTCTGCTGTATTCGCTAAACCAATGACGATAACAGGAATGATCATATGCTTGAGTAAATCCAATACCTTATCTAACGACCAGCCTGCATTAACGAATTCACTTGAAAAGAGACCTAACAAGGGATCACCAAAGTAAACATACGACAAATACATTAATATTATGGCCATTAAGAAATGCGGCGTTGCCATGCCAAGAAAGCCAACAGCAGAAAAAATATAATCACCAATTGAATATTGCTTTACGGCACAGTAAATACCGATCGGAACCGCCACTGCGTATGTGAATGCCATTGTCACCAAAGAGACGACAATCGTTAATCCCATATATTGCGAGATAACCGTAGTAACCGGCTTGTTATAGCTGAAAGAATAGCCGAAGTCGAAGTTCGTTATCATATTGCTCATCCAAGCCAGATACTGAAAAAACCAGGGCTGATCCAATTTCAAGCTTGCTCGCATTGCAGCTATATCGGCGTCTGACATGACATCGCCTGCAACCGACATTTTAGCCGCATAAGTCGACACGTAGTCACCTGGCGGAAGCTGAATGATGTAGAAAACGATCATGGAGATAAAGAAAATAACCGGTATAACCAAGACGATTCTTTTTAAGATATAGTGAAGCATCTCTACCCTATCCTCTCCGTTTAATTCAAGAATGCCGCTGAACGATACAGGGGGATTTGGGATCCCCCTATTTCGCTTGAAGCTTATTTATGGTTTGATGAAAAATTGCGCGGGATGACCGTGCCCTAAGCTGCGGAATTCATCTGAATAGACTAAGTCTTTGGGTACGTTGCCCATTTTATTAGAAGCAACTACAAGGCGAGGCGTAGGACCGGCGTAGCCAATAATCCATTGATTTTTCTGATGTAGCTTCACAATCTCATTGCTCCATTTCTCGATCTCCTCTTTACTTGTCGACGCTTTAACTTTGTTCCAGTAGTCGAGAATTAAAGCTACATCGCCTTCCGGTTTGACACCTTCTTTGCCATTGGAAGACGAGTACAGTCCGTAATGTCCATACCAAGGCGTCAGTACCCTCAAAGGAACGAGCGTATCCGGACGGAATGCTACGTTAACCAGTGAGATATTTTCAGTCGTCGCAGGAATTTTGTTAGCGTACTTAAGTTCCTGATGCGTTCCTTGATCCACAACTTTAAGGTCTACCTTAATGCCCACTGCCTCGTAATACTTTTTGACAAGTTCCAGGAAACTTGCTGTGTTCGTACTGCCTTCAATGATCGTAATGGTCAGATCAGAGCCATCTGCATTCAGCCGGAAATTATTCTTATCGCGCTTGGTCAAACCAATCTCATCCAGCAGCTGATTAGCCCGATTCACATCGAACTTACTCCACTGATCTGCCCATCCTGCTTGGTAGCCAACCAATCCTTCAGGGACCGATGCCTGCTGAGGAGCGCCCAAGCCATTCGTTACGATTTCCGAAATTTCCTTTCGATCTACAGCAACCGACAGAGCCTCTCTAAATCTAATATCCTGGAACAGCTTGCGCAGATTCGGATCTGCAATCGTCTGATTCAACTGCAGGCCAGCGCTTGACCAATTGGGCGTCGTCCAAGACATAACGCGGAACCCTGCTTTTTTCTCATTTTCCTTGAGGACAGTGAAGTCTTTAAAATCGAAGTCAAGCAAATTGTAGTCTCCAGCAAGCGTACCAAGAATACGTTGAGCAGGATCCTGTACTTTGGTAGCAACGATGCGATCCATATACGGAAGCTGATTACCCTCTTTGTCTGTTTTCCAGTAATAAGGGTTACGTTCCATAATAAACTGATCGCTGTTGGGGTCATTTTTTGCCACCCAAGCCCGCAATGTCGGAATTTGTGGATTTACCCAATAATAATATCCTGTTGCGACTAAGAACGTTTTTACGTCTTCGAAGCCCCATTTTTTCGCAATCTCTAGTGCTTTCTCTTGACCCACAAATTCAGGCAGTATCGTTTTTTGGAAGTGCGCTGGAGCGAAGAACCATTTGTTGTCTATCGCTACTCGTTCCAGGAACTGTACGCTCGGATACTTGTGTACAACCTTAAATGTATAGTCGTCTACCTTAGTAACCGTCGCCAAAGCCTTCTCCCCTGATACAGGGTCTACGGAATAATAAGCGTCATATATTTTTTTGCCGAACGTTTCTTTGGTAAGCATGTGCTCCCAGTAGAATAGCACGTCATCGGCGGTAAACGGCACCCCGTCTGACCATTTCATACCTTTTCTTAAATGGATCGTAAATTCGGTAGAATCTTTGTTGACCTCATAACTTTTGGCCACATTAGGTTCAATTGTGCTTCCATCTTTTTTAAAACGGAACAGAGCTTCCTCTGTAGGCTGACCTACTGTCCAGCGGTCATTCGGTCCGGTCCATGGCATCTTCCAATCTCCGCCGTATTTGCCGATTTCCTCGGATACGGTTTCGACCATGATGTCTTCCTTGGCAGGCATACGCTCAGTCACTGGCTTTAACGTTCCTGCGCTCACAAGCTTAGTAAGCATAGGAGCTTCTTTGAATCCGTCTGTCTTTGCGGGAGCGGGCGCTACGGGAGCCGCCGTTGCCTCTTTTGCGGCAGAGCTTGCCTTTGGACTAACTTCACTTGCACTCTCGCAGGCAGCAAATACAACAGTGAACACCATCAGCATCATGCCCAAAAATATGTGGTTCGTTTTCAAACCTATCCCCTCCATCATTCATCTGGTACTTCAATCTTCCTCATCACGAACTGGAAATTGGTTCCCTTCCACCCCCTAGATAGATTCAAGCTTAAACCGGTTTAAGTATGTGGAGATAAGAGTAAGCGCTTTCTTTGCAAAGCGTAAAAAGATCCAAAATAACAGATTAAACCGGTTTAACAAGGTACATAGCAATCGGGTAATCTCCTCTTTTGAGTGGAATTAAACGTAAGGTATGGATGTTTGTTAAACCGATTTAATCATAGTCACTCTAAATGTAAGCGCTTAACCAATATCTGTATCGTACCGTGTAATACTGGAAAATGCAATAACTTTTTTTGGAAGAATTTGGTGTCGAATGCCGTCGAAAAGAAAAAAATCCTGTAAGCATCCACTAAGGACGCTTATCCAGGATTGGAAAAAGCAGCTTCTGATTCGGTTTCGTATACATGTTTGTTTTCCAGATAACCTCCGACCCCGTATCGATTCTTCCTTCCACCTTCTGCCCACTGCTCAGTTGAACCGCCGTTTTCAATGCCACATAGCCCATGTTGAACGGTTTTTGGACGACCATTGCCTGAATGATTTCCTCTTCCAGGAAACCGATTTCTTCCATGGAACTGTCGAAGCCAATCAGCTTGATCTCTCCTGGCTTCTTCCAATCGTGAAGCGCTTTGGCCGCGCCAAGGGTCGAAGGCTCATTTAATCCAACTATCCCTTGCAGATCCGGGTAATCCTTCAGCAGTTGCATCGTAATGTCGTACGCTTTTTCCGAAGATCCCTCACTGTAGTAGGTGTTCAGAATTTGGAAGCCCGTGTCCCTTTGAATGGCAGAGCGAAGGCCGTTTTCTCTTTCAATGGAAGTAGATGACCCTTTAATGAAATTAATAATGGCTATTTGCCCGCGATTCGGCAGTGTCTGGATCAGCGCTTCACCCGCTTTTTTACCCGCTTCCACATTATCCGTAGCGATAAATGACTTGGAGATGCCTCCCTTGAGACCGGAATCAACGGTAATTAAGGGAATACCGGCTTTTACAATTTCGTGTGCAATAGGCACCGTTCGCTCGAAATCTAAAGCCGACAAGACAATCGCCTTCGGCTTCATTGCTATGACTTCGCGCAACATCCGAATTTGACCATCGACATCTTTTTCCGTGTCTGTACCGACAACTTTCACCTTGCTGCCCATCTCTGCGGCAGCGGCGTTGACGCCTTGCTCGACAACCTGCCAAAACTCAATTTGCTTATCAATTGTCTTGGGTACAAAAACGATGGGCTGATTATTTTTACCTGCCGCCTTTAAACCGTACATATAAATAGCAATCGATAAGATTGCAATGACAATTAAGAATAACCAGCGCTTCATTCGTCTTTCACCTCCAACTCCGAGCAAGGAATCCGCAATGTGACCGTCGTCCCTTCTTCCGGTTCGCTTTCGAAAGACAAGCCATACGCTGTACCATAGAACAGTTGAATACGATGATGCACATTCCAAACACCTAGCCCCTGATCCTTGGAAGATTCCTGTCCTGGTCCCGGTCCCAGCAAGCCTTGCAGCTTGGCTTTATCCATTCCTAATCCATTATCGCTTACCGTAATTTGGATGACGCCGTCGACCAACCGCCCTTCAATGCGGATATGCCCCCGTTCTTCCATGCGCCTGATGCCATGGTAAATTGCATTTTCCACGAGCGGTTGAAGCATAATTCGTAGCATACGGCAGCCTTGCAGTTCGGGTTCTACCTCAATCGCGTATGAAAATTTATTCGTATATCGCATAGATTGTACCGTTAGATAGTTAGCCAAGTGCTCCATTTCCATGGATACCGAAACTTCTTGTTCCCCTTTGCCTATGCTGTAACGCAGCATTTTGGAGAGTGCCATGGTCATTTTCACGACTTCTCTCATCTTGTTCGTTTCCGCCATCCAAATGATTGATTCCAGCGTGTTATACAAGAAATGCGGGTTGATCTGGGATTGGAGCGCTTTGATTTCACTTGTCCGAAGCAGCGCCTCTTCATGCACGATTTGTTTCATGAGATCCTTTATTTTGACAAGCATGACATTGAAGCTTCTCGCTAATTTCCCAATCTCATCGGCTTGCGTAATATCAGCCCGAATGTCAAAGTTGCCCTGTTCCACCTGTTTCATATTCGCTTCCAGCTTCTTGATCGGTCTGCTGAGTGTAAACGATAGCACGATTGAAATACCCAGCGCGATGATCAAACACACGCTGCCCCATAGAACCGTTGAAAGCTGCATCTTTTTTTTATTGCCAACCAGCTCTTCGGGATACGTGACACCAACAATTTTCCAACCAAAATTCGTTGTTCGGATCGATAAGATTTTTTCATGATCATTTTCTTTCAATGATAACTGCCCGTCTCCCGAGGCCAGAATCGCTTCAATAGGTTCACTTTTCAAATTCGTATGGATGATCTGCTGCTGAGGGTGATAAACGAGGTCTCCTTCGGAATTGACAATAAACACATACCCTCTCTTGCCTAGTTGAATATGGCTGCAGAGGTCATTAATGATCGTGTAATTCAAATCAATCAGCAACACGCCGGTCTTGTCGAATCGATCATGGCCCCGAAACTGCTGACTCATGGAGATGACCCATGGATATTCGTTGCGATAGACATGTTCAACTTCCGAAGAAGAAATATAGGTGGCATCATTCTTCGCTTTCGTATACCAATCCTGCGCAATTAACTCAGGATAACTCTTCAGAGCGCTCTGCTCCCGGTCGGAGATGACAGCTCCATTGGAGCCTATAAAAAGAATTGCGCTAATGTCATTTCTGGATTGAACGATGACTTGCAGGGAGCTTTCAATCGCATTGACCAGGCTTTGTCCGACTTCTGAATGTGGATCCGCCATCGTCAAATACTGCCTGATTTGCCCATTGTTATATAGAAGGGACGAAATACTTTTCATATTGTCAATGTATGTCTCAATGGTCGTTCCAACCTGATTGATCAGCTCATTCGTATACTGCACAGAGTTTTCCGTAACGGAGTCCGACGACTGGCGGTATGTGTTGTAGCTCAGAATAAGCGTTGTGCCTATGATCAAACAGGAGAAAGCGACAGCTATGCTCGTGTGAATGCTTTTAAATCTAAAGAAACGCCTCTTATTCAAGAGAGCTCCCCTCTCTGCTTGCTGATCTATATTCTTTGGGCGTCATCCCATGATGCCGCTTAAAAATCACGCTGAAATACTGCGGGTCGCTGTATCCAATTTTCGCGGCAATTTCATAGGCCTTCAAATTCGTCTCGGTTAACAGCTCCTTCGCTTTGGCAAGGCGTATCCATGTGACATATTCAATGAAGGACTGGCCTTTCTTCTGCTTGAACAGCCCGCTGAAATAATTCATGCTCATATAGACGTGTTGGGCCACTTCATTCAGCGATAAGTTCTCATTCTGATAGTTTTCCAGAATATACACTTCAGACCGGATCAACAAAGAGTCTACATCTTGCGCCATTTTCATCATGACCTGTTCAAACAACTGCAGACATAACGACTCCAACCACCCTTTTATTTCATCTAAGGTTTTGTAGGCTCGAACCTGTCCGAGAATATCCGCAGCCTCCAGGGCGTCATGCCCTGAGTCCTCGAATAATTGAATGATGGCAACAAGCAGCCTTTGCACATAAATGTAGCAGCGATCTACCGATGATTGCGAAGCACGCAGCTCATGCATCCAGTCATTTAAGAGTCTGGCGAAAAGCTCTTTATTCCCCGTCTTCAACGCCGCGATCAGCTTGCGCTCCCATTCTGCATGATGCACTTGCAATTTACCTTTTCCATGCACGATATCTTCAATGGAAATAATCTTATTTTTGCCAACCATAAATCGATAATCAAGTGCCGAACCCGCTTCAGAATAAGATTTCGACAGCTCCTCCATCGCCCGGTAAGGTCTGCCAATCCCAATCGAAACGCGAACTCTCACGTACTTTTCTATGCACTGCAGGGCTTGCTCCGCGTATTTCTGGACAGCGAGAATCAGATGAGGCATTTCCCCTGCGAAAATGATGCCGATTCGCTCGTCTCTCGTTCGGAAGACAATACCGTTTTGCTCTAACTCAAAAATTTCGTGAACAATATTATACACGGCAAACCGCAGCAATTCGGTCTCCGAGCTTATTTTCGCAACCTTTGGATACATAAACTCCTCCACGTCTAACGTTGCCGCCAAGTAGTACGGCCCTGGGAGTGATAAATGAAACAAAGCAAATTTATTCAGAATCTCCTCTTTCTTCACTTCGCTGGTGACCATGCGTTCTAAAAATTGCTCGCGCAACAAAGGCATGCTCATATTTAGTTGGCTTTGCAGCCTGGACAGATCTTCATTTCTTAACCGTTTCTCATCGAGCTCTTTTCTCAAATGTTGCAAAATACCCGTAAATTCGTGATGGCCAACGGGTTTCATCACATATTCATACACCTTCAGTTTTACGGCCTGCTTGGCGTATTCGAATTCTCCGAATCCCGTCATAATGATGACGGTAATATCCCGGTAGCGATCAGCAATCGCCGCGGCAAGCGCCAGCCCATCCATGTGAGGCATCGAAATATCCGTAATAATCACATCCGGCAGCCGGATTTCGAGGGAATCCAAGGCTTCTCTTCCATCACCATAAGAACCTATCAGTTCAAAGCCATAGGCCTCCCAATCTATTTTCTCACGAATACTTTCCCGTACAGCCTCTTCGTCATCAACAATGATTAGGGTATACACCGTACCACCTCAGGTTTAACAAATTCGCTCTGAACCTCCACTTTATTCTATAATAGCGATTACATTTCCTGTAGAGGTTTGGAATTTCTTTTTGAGAAAAAGGTTGCCCGCTTAAGAGCAACCTCATCTAAACTTAGTTATACAGCAGCGCCTTAATTTCAGCTGAGTCCATGTTTGTTTTATCATACCAATGGAAGCCAGTATCTATGCTCTTCTCAACTTTCTCGCCTTTGCTCGCCATGACCGCCGCCTTAACGGACCAATAACCGATTCCGATCGGATCTTGGGTAATGGCTCCAGCCATTTTGCCGCTCTTAATGGCGTCAATTTGCGCTTTGCCCGAGTCATAGCCGATAATGACAAGCTTATCGTTTTTAAGCTCAGTCACCGCGTTGACGACACCAATCGCCGAGCCTTCATTGGCTCCGAAAATACCTTTCAAGTTCGGGTGCCCTTGAATGATTGCTTTAGCCAAATCGGTTGATTTCAATTGATCGCCGCCGCCATATTGAATATCAACGATTTTGATGTTCGGATGCTTCGCTTTCATCTGATCGACGAAGCCGTCTCTGCGATCAACGCCGGTGCGGCTCGTTTGGTCATGCACAACAAGCGCAACTTCGCCGGCATCGCCAATCTTCTCCGCCATTTTGTCTGCGGCGAGTGCTGCGGCTTTCTTATTATCCGTTGCCGCTGTCGTGACGGGAATATCGCTATCCACGCCGGAATCGAAGCCGATAACCGGAATATTCGCGGATTTCGCTTTTTGCAGAAGCGAAACGGATGCTTTGCTGTCCAGCGCTGCGAAGGCGATGGCGGTTGGCTTTTTATCCAGCGCAGCTTGCAGCATTTCAATTTGTTTATCCACTTGCGCTTCAGTTTCCGGGCCTTCGAACGTAATATTCACGTCGAATTCTTTGGCGGCCTTTTCTGCTCCTTGCTTTACCGCTTGCCAGAATTGGTGCTGAAAACCTTTGGAAATCACAGGAATGTAAGGCTTTGAAGCGTTTGAAGAAGCAGGTTTGGCTGAAGATGTTGTTGTTGTACTAGATGTCGGGCTTGATCCACAAGCAGCGAGAAGAGATGCAGAAAGTGTAAGCGCAACGGTGGCCATGACAATTTTACTCATTTTGTTTTTCATTTTGTCGTCTCCCTTTTACATGGAATTTGGTATATGAATTCTTACAAAGAAGGAACACCTGAAGTCATTACCCCGCCTTACGCCGACGCAAAATGTCTGCATACACCGCAAGTAAAACCACAATGCCAACGATAACCGTTTGCCATTCTTGAGGAACGGACAAGATCCTTAACCCGTTGGTCATCACACTCATAATCAAAGCCCCGATCACGGTTCCCAGAATAGATCCCTGGCCTCCGCTTAATGAGGTGCCCCCGATGACGACGGCCGCGATGGCTTCCAATTCATACCCCATCCCAAGCGCCGGTTGGGCGGAGTCAAGTCTCGAAGCAATCATGACCCCCGCAATTCCGCTAAATAAACCGGTTAATACATAGATGGAGATTTTCCAGAAACGGATGTTTACACCGGATAGCCGCGTTGCTTCCTCATTGCTGCCTAATGCAAAGTTATAGCGTCCAATCACCGTTTTCGTCAGCACCAAGCTTGAAACAATGGCAAGCCCGAAGAAGATTAGAATCGCATTGGGAACCGCGAAGCCCGGAATCACCTTCTCCAGCGCTGTGCCCATCACAATTTCACGAAATGCAGGCGTTTCATTGAAATAAATCGGTTTCGCATGCGAGATCACAAGTGACAAGCCTTTCGTCATCATCATGACGGCCAGTGTCGCAATAAACGGTGGAATATTCATCTTGGCTACTGCAAAGCCGCTGAACAATCCGCAGAGAACACCTGTCAAAATTCCTGCCAGAATTCCAATGGGAATCGGCAAATGCCAGTTTGTAATGAACACACCGGTCATCACAGCCGAGAAAGTCATGACCGTACCGACACTGAGATCAATGCCGCCTGCTATAATAACGAACGTTGAGCCTAGCGCCAGCACACCGATGACAGCCGTTGATAGGAGAATCCCGACGATATTCGTGAATTGCAAGAAATTGCTGGAGGAGAGCGAGAAAATAATAACTAAGAGCGCCAAACTGGCGAAAGCTAACAATTTCTGTGTAGCGGCTGTCTTTGGAAGAATTGGCTTTGAAGATTTCAAGCTGCTTAATTGCATGAATGTCCATCCTTTCTTAATTGCGGCTTGTTGCTAGTTTCATAATCTCTTCTTGGTTGGCTTGATCACCTGGAAGTTCACCGGTTATTCGGCCTTCGCACATCACCAGAACACGATGGCTTAAACGCAAAATTTCGGGCAGCTCGGAGGAAATCATCAAAATCGCCTTTCCCTGCTTGGCTAAATCCTCTAGCAGCGCATAAATCTCGGATTTTGCCCCCACATCAATCCCTCTTGTCGGCTCATCAAAAATAAGAATCTGGCAATCGCGATGCAACCATTTCCCGATAACGACCTTTTGTTGATTGCCTCCTGACAGAAATTTCGCTTTCTGCTGCACACTCGGCGTTTTTATTTTCAAAGATTCCACATAGTGACCCGATACTTGTTCGATGCGACCATCTTTCATCCACCCGAACCGGTTGCGGAATTTCTTCAAAGAGGGCAGCGCAATGTTGGCCCCCAGATCCATATCCACGACAAGCCCGTATCGTTTGCGATCTTCGGAAAGATACCCGATTCCGTGTTTCACCGCGTCATGGGTTCCGCGAATATTCACTTTTTTCCCGTGTACATAGACTTCGCCAGTATCCATACGATCGGCTCCAAAAATCGCTCGCGCCATCTCCGTTCGGCCTGCTCCCATTAAACCGGCAACGCCTACGATCTCACCGGCATTCACGGTAAAATGAATATTCTTGAAGGCATTCCCACGGCTCAGATTTTCGACTTTCAGGACTGTATCCTGCGATCCGCCTTGCAAGCTTGGCCGTTTCTCAACCACGATTTCCCTTCCAACCATCATCGAAATGATCGCATTCATGGATGTTTCTTGCGTCTTCACAGTGGTAATGTAACGCCCATCCCGCATGACCGTTATTCGGTCGCTGATTCTTCTTAACTCTTCCATGCGATGGGAAATATAAACGATACCTACACCGTTATGCCGCAGCTTCTCAATCATCCGAAATAGTTCGTTTATTTCCGCTTCCGTCAGTGCCGCAGTCGGTTCATCCATGATGAGCACCTCGGAATGGAAGGACAGCGCCTTGGCGATCTCAACCATTTGCTGCTTGGCGACACTCAGCTCCGATATTTTCATACGCGGATCCAAGTTCAGGTTTAGCTGTTCCAGAAGCGCCTTCGTGTCGTCATTCATTTTCTTTTCGTCTAAAATAAATCGCAATTTCTTTCGCGGCTCCCGCCCAATGAACATATTCTGAGCAATCGTCAAATCGGGGATTAAATTGAGCTCTTGATGAATGATGCTGATACCTAGTCGTTGAGCTGTTTTGGTATCCGGAATCTGAACCTCCTTCCCTTTCAACAGCAGGCGTCCGCCGTCTTTCTGATAAATGCCGGTCAGGATCTTCATCATGGTCGACTTTCCTGCACCATTCTCACCAACCAAAGCATGGACCTCACCTGGGATAAGTTCAAATTGGCAGTTGGAAAGCGCCTGTACGCCGGGGAAATGTTTATCAATACCTTCCATTTGTACAAGTGGATGTATCACTTTGGTTGTTCACCTCAATATCGTTTACTGCTTTCATCTTAGCTGTAAACGCTTCAATTGAGAGTGGAGTATTTTCATAAAAAAGTCGAAAAATTACCGATATATGGTTGAATGAAAAACAAAAAAGCACCCAAGGCCGCTGCCTCAGATGCTTCTCTCACTGTATATTTTATTCGGCCTGAATCCAGGTAATATCTTTTTGAATCAACTGTTCCTTCCACTCTTTAGGAGCGTCCACATTGCTAACGATAATATCGATCTTGTTCAAGTCAGCAATTTTGTAAAATTGTACTTGTCCAAACTTCGAATTGTCCGTTACCACAACGCTAATCTTCGATTGGTCAATTAATTTTCTGGCAAATTGTCCCCGATCTTCATCAAAAGCCGTGATCCCTTTGTCCAACATAATGCCGTCAATCGAAATAAACGCTTTATCCACATAAAAGTTCTCGATCATTTTTTCAGCCATAGAACCGACAACGCGAGACTGTAATGAACTTACTTTCCCTCCGATGAAGAAGATGTCGCCAGAAAGGAGTTCCTTGTTCTTGTAATCAATAAGCAGGTAAAGAGCAGGAACTGAATTCGTAAGTACTGTTATATTTTTCTTATTAAGCAAATAATCAATGATGTGCAGCGTCGTTGACCCATCATCGATGAAAATGACTTCGTTATCTTCCACTAATGTAGCCGCTGAACGGCCGATGATTCGTTTTTCTTCCGCATGCAAAACTTCTCTCTTCAGATGGGATGGTTCCTCACGGGAGAGATTGATTTTCACGGCGCCGCCATATACCCGCTTCAATTTGTTTTCTTCTTCCAATTCCTCCAGATATCTGCGAATCGTTTCAGAAGATACATTCAAATTATCAACCAAGTCCGTCGTTTTTACTTTACCCTCAAGGTTAAGCAGGTTTAGTATATAGTCTTTGCGTTCTTCTCCAATTAATGACATGATTCCCTTCCTCCTGAATAACTTTGATTGTCCTTTCTAATTATATGGCTTTACGAATCGTTTGCCTATCTGTATTTAAAAAAATAACAGGAAGGGTAAGCGGTAACCCTACAGGCATGTTATCAGACAGTTTACCAGAAATTCCAAGCAATTTAAACTCGAGAAAAATAGCGGGAGTAATCGGCGTCAGCTACAATGAAAAAGAGGGTGCCCCGCCATGTACATGGCTATTGGGACATCCTCTTCTATCCATTATTTCAACTCTGCAATCAGTCGATCAACTTCTCCTGAAGGTGTGTTCAACACTTCATATACATTAACTAGTACATTGTTTTGAATTTGATCTGTCGTTAAGTTGCTGAAAGTTAACGTTTGTTTGCCATTAACTAAGCGATCAGTGCCGGTGAATGGGAAGATTTTAGAACCCAAAATCGTGCCCGATCGATCAACCAGCTCAAATTTCAATTTGGAGAAGCTATTGTCTACCAACACCTTAGGATCACGAATGAGATCCATATACAGCTGCAATTTATAGGTGTAATTGAGAGCAATCGTTTGTCCTGGCACTGTGATTTGAGACAACATGTAATCTTTCAAATTAACCGTATAAGGATACAAAGAGATCTCGTGTCTATCCTCTGGCTCCTGTACAGCTACCTGGTAAGAAGCAATTGTTGACTTGAACGCTGGTTTGGATTCTCCGTCTGTTTGTCCTTTGATTTCGTTTTGCACTTTCATCGTAAATGTATCGCTTGTCTCAGACACAGGCAGTACAAATGCATAGCTGACAACTGTTGAAGTTCCTGGCGCGATAGACTTCTGAGCATCATTTTGTCTGGAACCTGTGTAATCATAGCCGGTTGAGCTAGACAACATTGTTTGGAAAGCTGGGACAGGAATGTCACTAACGCCTTTGTTCGTCAAAGTAAACTTAGCAAAAGCTACTTTGCTGCCTTGATCTTTGTTGTCCGTAACATGCAGTTCTACCAAGGCTACATCAAGATCCTGATTAATAACGTCATTCCATTTCTCAAATGTAATCGGCGTTCCGTACGTATAACTGCCCGTGGCACCGGCAGCGCCTGGCATCTCAACATTCAGCTTCCCGATTGTGAAGGCAGAAGTTTTTACATTGCCTGCTGCATCTGCTTGCGTAAAGCTTTCGGATGTCAGCACATTGATGCTCTCCAGCACGGTATCCATATCGGCATGAATCGCATAATGAACATATTTACTTTGACCTGCATCGAGCACAACAGGATCTGCTTCAACCTGTTTGCCAGCATACAGATTCGTTTTGGACTTGCCATCCAATTCAATAGCCGGCAATGTTTCGGCTTGATCATTCGGATTAGTTACCAAAAGTTTCACCACATACATAACACCTTCATTGCTGTTGCTTTTAGTAATATCAACTGTTTTGTATTGCAATGGCGATGCTACAGTCGGGATGGTGAACGTTTCTCCCCATTTAATGGAAGCCGGAGCCTTTTTAAACTCTCCGCGATTTCCGTTCCATACCAACCCATCGATTGGAGCAGATAGAAGCAATGTTTCCTGTTTCGGATATACATCATAATTAACATCAATCAGTGATAGATTGCTTAAATCCACTTCCGTTTGACGGTTGATGACTTTCAAATACGTCAATTCGACTTCCGACTCCGGCTGCACCCCGTGTGCATTGCTGCTGCTTGGACGCAGTGTATAGATGGTACCATCCGTCGTTTTTACTTTAAGCTCATAGTCTGGAATGCGAAGCGTCTGATTGCTGGTGTTCATGATTCTAATGACAGAACCGAGACGCACGCCGTTTGCTGTTTTCTCGCTAGTGACGCCTTCGATTGCAACTTGCAGGCTGTCGCTTATTTGATAGACCGGAGCTGCGACTGTTTGAGCAACAGCAGCATCTGTTCCTTCTGCAAGCGCCGGGAGTCCCATCATCAGCAATGCTGATGACAGAACGAGCGTCATTGCTACTTGTTTAAATTGAATTTTCATTTTTCCCGTTCCTCCTAAGAGTGAGTTTTGCGATTACATTTCAATCATCACATGGTGCTGAGCATCAGAATCCTTGGCGGATTGCTGCTCGACAGCCTCACTTTTCTTTTTCTTCCGCATAAAAATGACCAAGACGATCGCAATGAAAGCCGGAACCGCAGATACCATTAAAGTGTCAGCAATTGCTCTTGTCAAAGCCTCTTTTTGTACGAGTCCGTATAAAACGCCGATAACACCACCGGAAGCTGAACTTGTGTCCGTCCCAAGTTCTAAATAACGATGAACGACATTTGTCTGAAAATCAGCATACGCAGGCGTATTCGTAGAAATGGATTCATTGAATCTTACTCCGAATTGCGTAGATTTGTTATTCATAATACTGGTCAGCAAGGCGATACCCAGCGATGCCATTACGTTACGCACAACGTTGGATACGGAGGAAGCCCTCCCGATCAAATGATTCGGCAACGTATTCATCCCGGCTGAGGACAACGGCATCATACACAAACCGATACCAATACCACGGATAACGAGCAAACCGCTAATCCAATGTGTAGACGTTTGCTGCGAAAGAACATGCATTTCCAGCGTTGTAAAACCAATAATAGCCAAACCTACGATACTTAGAGGTACAACTCCGTATTTGGAAACAAGTTTCCCTGCAACAGGCATCATGAAAGCCATGGCGATCGATTGCGGCATCATGACCAACCCTGTCTGCATAGGCGTCAATCCCGTTACATTTTGCAGAAAAATTGGCATCATATAGATCCCGCCCTGCATGGAAATCATAACGAAACTTGAGGCTGCCAAGCTGATCGTAAAGACGGAGTTTTTAAACAAGCGAAAATCCATAATCGGATTATCTTTACCTAGCTCGATATAAACTAATAGAATAAAACATGAAATAGAGATGAAGAACAAACTCACGATATAGAAGGAAGTCCACCCATCCGCTTGACCGTCCGTTAATGCCAGAAGCAGCGTGCTGAAAACAATCATACATAAGATACTGCCAACGTAATCAAATTTCAGCCCTGCACGTTTAGGCGTCTCTTTCAAGATAATCAAACCAAGACCTACGGCTACAATCCCAATGGGAACGTTGATGTAAAATAAATAGCGCCAGCTAAAATTATCAATTAAATATCCGCTTAGAGTTGGCCCCATCGCAGGCGCAGCCATCGCCGAAATTCCCCAGATCCCCATCGCTACTTGAATTTTGCTGCGAGGCATGATTTGGTAAAGCATGGCCATACCTACCGGCATAATAAAGCCGCCGCCAAGTCCTTGAATAATTCGGAAAATAATAAGACTCGTGTCGCTCCAAGCGATCCCGCACAATACCGAGCCGACGATAAACGCACTCACCGTGGTCAGAAACGTTGTTTTGTAACCGAATCGGTCCGCCAGAAAGCCCCCCATCGGAACAACGACAGCTGAAGCAAGCATATACCCCGTAACAACCCACTCGATTTCCGTAGATGTCGAACCGAATACAGCCATCAGTTTTGGTATCGCAACGTTCATTAAACTATTGTCCAAAATGGCTAGAAATGTGCCTAGAATGAGTACTAACAGTGCTAACCACTGGTAGACTGTGATCTGCTCCTCTTTTTGCTCAACTGCCGGAGTAGCTGTATCTGCCGTTGTTGTTGACATTGTAGCAGCCTCCTTTACTCGGCATGAACCTTAGCTCCGTCTGCCAGCTTGTCACCCGGGTTCAAGACGATTTTATCTCCCGGTTTCAGAGCCGAGTCTCCTTTAAGGTATACCCAATCCTGGTTCTTATCTTCGGTTTGCAGCACAACGGATTGCACAGCGTCACCGTTAAGTTTGAAAGCGACGGATTTACCATCTTTTTGAACAAGCGCTACTTTGGGCACTTCAACGCGACTTTCACTGCTGCTGCCTCCGAAGTCAACACTCGCTACAGCACCTGCATGTAACGTTCCATCCGGATTGTTTACTGTCAACTTCACCGGGAACGTATTATTATTCGTGTCGGATACCGGGCTTACAAAGGAGACCGTTCCTTCGAATGTTTTACCTGGAACACTAGGAACAATAACGTTTCCTTTGGAACCTTCCTTGATCGAATTGATCATTCCTTCAGGTACGCTAACTTCAACCTTCACTTTATCCACATTTACAACGGTCAATAAAGCAGCGCCCGCTTGCGCCATTTCTCCTGCATTCACGTTCTTTTTAACAATAACACCATCGATGGGAGATACGACTCCCGCATTTTTCACTGCAATTTGAACCAGATTCAAAGCAGCTTGTTTAGCAGTTACATCAGCTTTTAATTGTTCTAATGTGTTTGCCGTTGCCCCTTCTCTGATCAAACCAAGCTTCGCCTCGGCCGCAGCCAATTGCGCATTCGCAGCCTGTTGTTGTGATAGGGCTGCATCATTCGCTGATTTAGCCTTTTCATAATCAAGCGTTACTTTATCCAATTCGTCGGATGTAACATCGCCTTGATCATAAAAATTCTTAGCATGATTGTATCCCTTGGTCACAAGATCATAAGCTGCTTGCGCTTGCGTTACCCCTGCTTTCGCTTGGTTAACCGCTGCTTTGGCTTGGTCAACACCCGACATTGCCGCCTGCACATCTTGCGAGCGGGCACCAGCTTCCGTATCCGCCAATTTGGCTTGCGAAGCCGTCAGTCCTGCTTGAGCTTGATCCAACTGTTGGAGCAAATCTTCCGTATCAAGCTGCACAAGCAGATCGCCCTTTTTCACTTTTGCGCCTTCTTCAACGGAAACTGCGGCAATTTTACCGCCAATTTTGGACACGACTTGAACGGTTTGATCCGATGCCAGTTTACCGCTTGCGCCAACGGCATTCGCGCTGTTGATCGTAATCACCTTGACGGAAGGTACGCTTGATTGCGCAGTGCTGGCCGACGAGGATGTACAGCCGCTCGCAAGTATCATGGAACCGGCAAGAACACTTAAAGATATAACGACGTTAAGATGTTTTTTCATGGGCAATCCTTACTCCCCTTTGATATGGATTTTGATCGAAGCATTCATTCCTGGCGCTAGATCCAATCCTTTATTATCGTCTATAGAAATTTTTACACTCATACGTTGTGTTACTTTGGTGAAATTCCCGCTTGAACTTGTTGTTGGAAGCAAAGAGAACGTAGAAGCTGTTGCTTGGCCGATCTCCATTATTTTCCCTTGGAATTCTGTTTTGCCATATGTATCGACATCAAATGTTACCACTTGACCCACATGGACTTTTTTGATCTTCGTCTCATCGATGTCTGCGGATACGTAGAGCGCATTTTTATCCACAATCATGGCTACAGATTGCCCAGGAGCCACGACTTCGCCGACTTTGGCAGAAGTTTGAATGACCGTTCCGCTAATCGGAGCACGCAGTGATGCTTGATCTAATAAGCTATTTGATAAGTTCGTAATATCCTGCTGCCCAACGATTTGGTCCGCCACAACCGTATCTCCCATCTTAATGCCCAGCGTATTGATTTTGCCGGAAATTCGAGGCATGACACGGTAGATATCCCCAGAGATACGGGCATTGTCCGTCGCTACGTAGTTAGCGCCTTGATACCAGTAATAACTGCCGATAAAGGCTCCGCTAAGTACAATAACAGCCAGAATAATAATTAAAATTAATTTACGTTTCATTCCGTTCCCTCCAGCTTTTTCTCCAAATGTTTAATCAGTGTACCCACTACTTCTTTGCAAGTCGCAATCTGCTCGGGTGTAAAGACATTTTCTAGACCTGCATAAAACTCATTATTCATCGTCTCGACCTTCGATTTCTTCATTTGTTGACAGAAATCTGTTGTGCCAATCCAGACCACCCTGCGATCTTGTTCATCTCTTTTGCGTTCAACCATCCCATCACGTTCAAGCCTGTCGACAATACCTGACACCGTGCTATTACTGAGCTGCACAGACTGGGCAAGATCGCCAAGCTTTCTTGGTTCTTTTAAAAACAATTCCCGCAAAATAAATAGCTGAGGTCCCGTAAGCTCTTCCCGCTGAAGTTCTCGATACAGTAAAGAAGCCCGTACTTTATGCAGCCTCGTGAGTTCAGCTACAAGTTCTTTAACCTCTTCCAAAACGCGCCCCCCTTACACACCAAAATCATTCGTATACGAAATATTGTGACATCACACATCATACCACGCTTTTATGAAACTGGATATATGTAGAATTGTAATTTGTAAAATCCTTGAAAGGTGCTGAAACCTATGGTTTTCCAGCTGCAGAAGAAGGTATCTAAATGGAGGTTTGAAGTATTTAACATTAACTGATTCAAAATAGCAAAGGATCAAATTGAAGTGTTTTTTGCTGAAACGCTTTCATTTTTGCTCTGCCAGTCCTGGCAATACAACGCGATTGGGATCGTTTAAAGTGGAAATTGCGATTGGATGGAACAGTGGAATACGAGACAGCCTATTGGGCTTTCTCGGAAGGGAATGGAGGAGGTTGTGGCTACTTTAGCGGTGACAAACAATGTTGCGGCGTGTCGTGGGCGTGGAATGAGGTTCCACGCTGAACTTAAGCTTGTTTTACAACGCTAACGTGAGCTGTTTGCGCATAGCAGCTACGTTAGCGATGTAAAACAACGTTACAGCGTGTCGTGGGCGTGGTTTGGGGTCCCGCGCGGCATTTAAGCTTGTTTTACAACGCTAACGCGAACTGTTTGCGCGTGGCAGCTACTTTAGCGATGTAAAACAACGTTACAGCGTGTCGAAAGCGTGGAATGGGCTCCCACGCTGAACTTAAGCTTGTTTTACAACGCTAACGTGAGCTGTTTGCGCATAGCAGCTACGTTAGCGATGTAAAACAACGTTACAGCGTGTCGTGGGCGTGGTTTGGGGTCCCGCGCGGCATGTAAGCTTGTTTTACAACGCTAACGCAAACTGTTTGCGCATAGCAGCTACGTTAGCGGCGTAAAACAACGTTACAGCGTGTCGTGGGCGTGGAATGAGGTTCCACGCTGAACTTAAGCTTGTTTTACAACGCTACCGCGAACTGTTCGCGCGTGGCAGCTACGTTAGCGGTGTAAAACAACCCTACAGCGTGTCGCTCACGCTACTCCTGTGAATCCCTCTCCTTCTCATAGAGTGCAAACAACGCCAATTTCGCATAAAAATCCTCCAAAATAAATCGGGAGTCCACACTCCGATAGACGCGGATTTTACGGTTGCCCGGCTTCGCGAAATATCGCATTTCGGCATCCACATTCGGCGCCTCGATCATCTCATAATCGAATCTCTGCTCCTCCAGCAGCAGGGAAACGGCCGGCGAATCGCCGAGCACCCAGGTCTCCCCTTTCGGCCACTGCGGGCGATGTCCGTTTTTCATATTGTGATGGACAAGGTAGTCATATAAATAGCTGCCGATGCGGCCATGAGGACGAACCTTTACAGCAAGCTCGGCAATGCCAACGCGCACCATTTCGTACACATTTTTAGGAACCTGCCATAGCGGGATCGGGGAATTGAAAACGACATTCACTGCCTCGACATCATTGGATAAATTAAATTCATCATGCCCCTCAGGATACGTACCTCCGCCGATCCAAACAGCGGTAAGACGATCCGCAATGCGCGGCTCCTGCAAATAAGCGCTAGCCAGATCAGTTAACGGTCCTTGAAAGGTGACGAATAAAGGCCTCGGATCGTCCTTCATCGCTTCGTCAATAATGAGTTGGCTGCCTTCCGAAGGCACAGGCGTATGGACATCCGGGAGTTTGTGCGGAGCCCCCCGATAGACGCCATATTGCTCTCTCATCCCCATGAGCTGCAGCACATGCTCCACTTCCTCATAAGATTCTTCCATCGGAGCAGCGCTTCTTGGACCGAAGTGGGCGCCTATGAAGCCTTTTATTTGTAAGCGTTGTGATAAAATCGCATGCACAATCGCGTATTGATCGTCCGCTTCGCATTTGGCGTCGGTATTGATAATGACACGAATCTGCTTTTGCTCTGGAACCTCATAGGGCATAAAATGGTGCGGCATTTATGATCTCTCCTTTTTGCATCTAAGCATTCCGAGTTAAGACGGAAGAAACGGCCTTTTTCCAGCCCGAACAATGGGCTTCGCGCAGTTCCGGCAGCATTTTCGGTTGATACGATATAGATCCTTCTCGCGTTGTACCTATCGCTTCGAGTGACGGCCAAAAGCCGATTCCGACACCGCCCAAATAAGCCGAGCCTAGTGCGGACAATTCCGCAATTTCCGATTTCACGACCATTTTACCTAATAAATCAGCTTGGAATTGCATCAAATTTACATTATCAGACGCACCGCCGTCTGCCCGCAGTTCTTGCAGCGCAACAGCAGTTTCATCTTCCATCAATTTAACCGCGTCGTGTACCTGAAAAGCAATGCTTTCAATGGCAGCCCGAATGATATGTGCTTTCGTTGTCCCCCGATTCATACCCGTAATGGAGGCTCTGGCATAAGAGTCCCAGTAAGGCGCACCAAGCCCGACAAATGCCGGCACCAAATATACACCCTCACTATCTGGCGTGTGCTCAAGCATCTGCTCCATCTCCTCAAACGTACGAAACAAACCCAAATTATCCCGAACCCAGGTCAAGCTGTCACCCGAAGTGCGGATAACGGCTTCAACGGCATACGTCACTTTGCCGCCCCTGCCCCAGGCAATAGCGCTCACAAGTCCGTTACCTGATGGAATCGGCCTCTCGCCTACATTCATCAGCACGGATGTGCCTGTGCCGTAGGTGGCTTTCGCCATACCGCTCTCAAAGCACTGGTTGCCGAATAAAGCTCCCTGCGAGTCGCCGATGACCCCCGTGATGGGAACCCGGCAATCGCCGAATAATTCGCTATCTTCCGTGTAGCCAAAAATTTCATCCGAGCTCTTGACATCGGGAAGAAGCTGCAGCGGCACGCCAAAAAGGCCGCACAGTTCCTCATCCCACTGTAACGTGTGGATATTAAAAAGCGATGTGCGGCTGGCGTTCGTATAATCCGTTGCATGCGTCTTGCCCCTACTCAGCTTCCACAGCAGCCAGCTGTCGATTGTGCCAGCGAGCAGCTGGCCGTCGGCCAGCTTTTCTCGCACACCCTCTGCATGCTCCAGGATCCAGCCCCATTTCGCGGCGGTGAAATATGGATCGAGCATCAGCCCCGTCTTGCTGCGCACACTCTCCTCGTGCCCCGCCTTCTGATAGACGGCGCACTGGTCAGCCGTTCGCTGGCACTGCCATACGATCGCGGCATGCACGGGAAGCCCTGTCGTTCGATCCCACAACACGGCCGTCTCCCGTTGGTTCGTGATCGTTAAGGCAGCCAAAGATTGCGGCCCGACTCCGGCTATCGCCAAAGCTTCATGAGCTGAGCGAATGACATTTGCGTAAATTTCCATGGGATCGTGCTCGACCCACCCCGGGCGCGGATAGTACTGGCGATGCGGGATCGCGCTTTGAGCCATTATCTGCCCTGCGCGGTTAATAATAAGCGCTTTCGTCCCTGATGTGCTTTGATCAATCGCGAGCAGGTAGGACTTTTCCATCATCATTACTCCTGTCTGCCGAGCATGCCAAGCGCCACACGCTTAAGATTGCTGCTGCTAATGCCGTAATGGTCAAAAACCTCAGCCGTTTTCCCGGCAATCGCCGGTTCGTCTGGTATGCCGATAATCCGCATCGGTACGGGCTGATGTTGAACGACCACTTCCGACACAGCTGCGCCAAGCCCGCCATGCACGCTGTGCTCTTCCACCGTGATGATGTGTCCGGTTTCCTTTGCCGCCTGAATAATGGCATCCGCATCCAAAGGTTTTATCGTATGCATATTGATCACTCGGCAAGATACGCCCGCTTCCTTCAGCGCTTCATGTGCATCCAGTGCCACACGAACCGTTTCCCCTGCTGCAATGATCGTTACGTCGCTGCCTTCGCGCATTTGCACGGATTTGCCGATAATGAATTCGTAATCGTCCGAATCATAAACATCTTGAACAGCGTTACGGCCAATTCGAACATAAACGCCGCCTTCGTGCTGCACAAGCGCTTCCGTCATCCGCTTCGTTTCATGCCGATCAGCCGGCATCATCACAGCGATGCCCGGTATCGCCCGCATAACGGCCACATCCTGTACGGAATGGTGGGACATGCCAAGCGCGCCGTAGCTGACACCGCCACTAATTCCCACCAGCTTCACGTTGGTTGCCGAATAAGCGACGTCCACTTTGATTTGCTCAATGCTGCGCATGCTAAGGAAACAGGCCGGCGAGGTAACGAACGGCTTTTTACCGCTGTGGGCAAGCCCTGCGGAAATTCCGACGATATTTTGCTCTGCGATGCCCACCTCAACGAATTGCTCCGGAAACGCTTTGGCAAAAGGTCCCATCGCCGCCGAACCCCTCGAATCGCTGGCAAGCACCATAATAGAGCGGTCCTGCTGCGCCTTTTCGAGCAAAGTCTCACATATGACCTGACGATTTGGAATCGTGTTCATCTTAACGCACCTGTCCTTTCTGCTCGTAGTTGTCGAATGTTGCGGCGAGCTCGGCCAGAGCTTTCTCCAACTCAACTTGGTTAGGCACATGATGATGCCAGTGTGGAACATTTTCGGCAAAAGAAACACCTTTGCCCTTCACCGTATTCGCCATGACAAGCGTCGGTTTGCCATTCATTGCCGGTACGGCCTCAAAAGTCTCGATCAAAGCCTGCATGTCGTTGCCGTCAATCGACACAACATGCCAGCCAAAAGCCGCCCATTTGTCCTCAAGCGGATCCAAGCCCATAACGTCTTCCGTTGAGCCGCTGATCTGCAGCCGATTGCGGTCGATAATCCCGATCAAATTATCTAATTTATAGTGAGATCCCGCCATCGCGGCCTCCCATACCGAACCTTCCGCCTGCTCGCCGTCTCCCATGAGACAATAAGTTCGATAGGCGGCGCCGTCTTTTTTCGCGGCAAGCGCCATACCGACGGCAACCGCAAGTCCATGGCCAAGCGCACCTGTATTCATTTCGATGCCTGGCACCTTATTGTTTGGGTGTCCGATAAGTTTCGTGCCGAATTTGCTGAAGGTTGCCAGCTCCTCTTTCGGGAAAAACCCGCGGTCAGCAAGGATCGACCATAGCGATTCTACCGAATGCCCTTTACTCAAAATAAAGCGGTCACGATCTGCCGCCTTTGGGCTCGCAGGATCAATATTCATCACACGGTAATAAAGTGCTGTCAAAATATCTGTATTGCTTAGTGAACCGCCCGTGTGGCCGGTCTGAGCCTGTGCAATCATTTGCAATAAATCCATCCTGATTTGCGTTGCTTTCGCTTGAAGCGCTGAGATTTCCATAAATCCTCCTTATTTACAGGCCCTTGCCTCGCAGCCAAGCCTGAATTTCGCTTTCCGTCGGATCAACAGGATCAGGGGATAACCCCGGTATATACGAGCAAGCTTCATATAAAGCAGGAATGACATTGGCATGAATGCCTACAGAATGATGCACGTACGGCCCCTTCACAAGCTTCTCTTCCCATAGCGGCCAGTCGTTCACTTCAACCCATACATAAGATCCACGTGTATACGGGCCTTGAATTCCCTTGGCTTTCCCAAGGAATAATTGATAATCGCCATGATCGCCGTCAAAACGGGCCAGTGTCATGCCGCCTCCTTTAATCTCACCTTCGTGAGTGCCAGGCGCATGATCGTCGAACAAGAAATGCTTGCGCAGCTTAGGCTTATTTTCAACGGAGAGAGAAACAGGGAAGTTCCCGCAATGGAACAGTAATTCTCCGTTGGCGTTCTCCGGATGGCGTACCGTTAAATCGGCAAAAAAGGTCGGCGCTTCATTCATCGCAGCAGCTTGAACCATAACGGAAGTAATCGCGCCATGGATATCAGTCTCGCATGTTACCGGGATCTGTTCATCCGTCAAAATCGCGTTCGCCAGACAAGGCATAATTCCCATAGCCTCCTGCAGCGCTGACCAGCATTGGATGGCAATCGCCGTGCTGCCTGTTTGCTGCGCGTACTGCTTCATGGCTACTTTCAATGCGGCAATTCGCCTTACATCCTCTTCCGTCACTTCCGACCAGTCCAGCTTCTCCTTGATGTAATCCATCGCTTGCGCCAATTCCGAGGATTGGCCGTTTTCGATGCGCTTTGTAGCACGCTGGATGTCAACGAGCGTAATAGGGTGCAGCTCAATTCCGAAACGCTCCAGCAATTCCCCTTCATTGCACATCATCGTCCAAAACGACGACGGTCTCGGCCCGATTTGCAGGATGCGCAGCGAACGGAACTGGCGAACTACATTCGCCGCTGAGATGAAATTAGAGAAACCCCTTTCAAAAACAGGATCATTCACACGCGTGTTCGTCACATAAGAAAATGGTACATTAAAGCGTCTAAGCACCTTTCCCGTTGCAAATAGTCCGCACTGTGTATCTCGTAGCCGCATGCCATCCTCAAGCGGAGCTTCATCGCGCGGCCCCCACAACAGCACCGGCTTGCCTAGCGCTTTACCTACCCGCGCAACTGTGTCTTCCGTACCGAAGTTACAGTGCGGGAAAAATACCGCATCCACTTGCTCTTGTTTGAACCGATCGATGATGAGGTCTGCGTTAATGTTATCGTCATAGAGAAGGCCTTCTGAATTGATCCCCTCCAGATCGACAATATCGATGTCCAATCCGAAACTTTGGATTTTTTCTCTAATGAGCACTTTGTACTTAAACGCATCTTCCGCGCTAAAAACGAATCGGCGAGTCGGCGCGTAGCCCAGCTTTAATTTTTTCATGGATGTGCCTCCTGATAAGTTTAGCTAAACAAATTAATTATTGAGATGAAATGTAACTAAAATAAATATGTTCTTATCCGTCTTTGTTTAGCTAATTTTATGAATAAACTTAATCTAACATGCCAATATTGGGACGTCAATGCTGTTTTTAATTAAAGTTTAGTTGGTTTTATATAAAAAGTTTAGTGAAAACAAAACGATATATTGCATTTCAAAGCGGTTAAGGATAAACTAAACTCACTCAACTAATTTAGTAAATGGGGATTGTTTGATTTGAAAATGGAAGACATTGCGAAAATGGCCGGGGTTTCTAAATCGGCGGTATCACTGGCTCTAAACGGCAAAACGGGGATTAGCTCGGAGACACGCGACCGTGTACTTGAAATTGCCAGAGAAAGCGGTTATTCCCCGAAGCCTCGGGCATCCGCTGTCGAAAACGCCGTGAAATCACTCTCATTTCTCGTTTTCACCAACTCGGGTATCGTGCTTGAGGCCTATTATCAGCAGCCCTTTTTTAGAGAGCTGATTCATTATATTGAGGATCGCTGCCGCTCTAAAGGCTATTCCTTGCTTTTCTCTTCGGTAGATATGGAGTATTTCGAACGCGAAATTCGGACGCTTGCGGAGGATAACCAAAGCGACGGCATTATTTTACTTGGGAATAACCTTAGTCCGGAGGAGATTCTGGATATTTCAAATCGCCTAGGACCTCACCTCGTTGTGCTCGATAATTGCTTTGATAAGCTGCCTGTTCATTTTGTGAGCATGAATAACTTCATGGGAGCCTATCAAGCGGGGGTTCATCTAAGCGGTATCGGACATACAGAAATTGGATATATTGCCTCCAATGTTCGGATTCAGAACTTTGAAGAGCGCAAGATTGGCTTTTATGAGGCATTGCATGAACAGGGACTCGAAATCCATCCCGATCATATCTTTGCTGTAGCGCCGACAATGTTATCGTCTCAGGAAGATCTTAAGAAACAAATCAAGGCGTATATGGAAACGGACCGACAACTGCCAACCGCTATCTTCTGCGAATGTGATTACATCGCGATTAGCGCTATGAAGACGTTATCGGAGCTAGGCATCCGTGTGCCCGAACAAGTATCTGTCGTTGGGTTTGACAATATTTCGGAGTCTCGCATCATTTCACCGGAGTTAACCACCGTTCACGTCGAGAAAAAACGCATGGCTCAATTAGCGGTTGATCTACTGATCGAATCCATCGAACATGGTGTCGAGGCCACCTCCAAAATCAGGGTGGACACCCGTTTTGTTGAGCGGCACTCCTCTCATCCGCCGCGAAGCAGCGCTAATTGATGCTAGAAGTTAGGTTCCACTTTACATATAGGCAATGGATTGATTGTGCCTTGCGATTTTGGGGAACTACAGGACACTATTTGATGTAAAATTAGCAATTTGTGAGTTGGGAGGCTGCCCTTCGGCACCTACCACAAAAAAGCTGCACCTTTTCGGCCATCAAACCGAAAGGTGCAGCTTATTTTCATTTTATGATCAAGACCGGGCAGTTCGCATGTTTGATCACACCATGACTTACACTGCCGAGGAGAATTTCCGACATGAGGCCGACACCCCGGCAGCCCATCACGATCAAGTCGTGGCCATCTGTATCTGCCTGATGGCAGATGGTCGTTGACGGGTCCCCAGTCAACGTCACACTTTTGAAAGCTATTCTGCTCTCCATCAATTTCGCGGAAGCAGGTTCAACAATCTTCCGCCCTTCATCGGCCAGTGTGTCACTAAGCGGAACGCTTATCGGTGGATCATTTAAGATGATCTGAGGACTCACATGAATAATCGTTATGCGAGCATTCGGATATCCGTGCTTGGAGAGCTTGATCGCATGATCCAAGGCCCGATCGGATTGCTGCGAACCATCGATAGGAACAAGAATATGGTTGTACATAGGTTTTTCCTCCTTTGATTGTTGCCTGTACGTTAACTAGTCACTTCCCAGCAGTAAACCATCCTAAGCATACATACCCGAATCCGTGTTCCTTGAAACCATCATGTTCACGCCACGCTTTTTTGCTCACACGCATACCTCAGGAAACTTAAGGAAAAGATACTAGCACAACATCCTAGAGCTTGGAGAAAATACCATATGTTCGCTCGTTGGCTGAGCTCCAAAAAACATCCGAGTCTTCCTAAACCAAACACCATTGTGGAACCAGCGGCTTCCATGCCTTTATTCGCAACCATCCAGGAAAATACGGATTATGTCAGGCAAGCTCTCGGAAACAGCACGGATATTGTGATTAGAGAGTTTACCTATAACTCGATAACAGAGGACGTCGCTATTTTATACACCGATGGCCTTGTGGATGGGAATGTCATTAACGATTTCGTTATGCGAGCTATGATGACAGATACCATGGACATTGATCCTGCTCAAAACCCTTTTGACGTCTTGGAATTACATACGTTGACGATTGGTGAAATTCAGAAAGTTTCCGATATGAAAAAATTGTTTCATCATATCTTATCGGGCGACTCGGTTATCTTGATGAACGGCTACACGACAGGTCTTGCAGCAAGTACGAAAGGCTGGAAAGACCGTGGTGTAACGGAGACCAATGTTGAAACTGTTGTCCGCGGACCGCGCGAATCATTCTCTGAATCGATTCGAACGAATACGGCACTCATCCGCCGGAAAATTAAAGATCCGAATTTATGGGTGGAAACTTTTCAAGTCGGCAATGTGACCCAAACTGACGTCGTGCTGATGTATCTGCACGGGATCGCCCAGGATTCTCTTATTATTGAAGCCCGCAATCGTCTGAATCAGATAGACATTGACGGGATCTTCGAAAGCAGCAATATCGAGGAGCTTATCCAGGATGAAGTCATCACGCCTTTCCCAACCGTTTATAACTCGGAACGTCCGGACGTCGTCGCACTTGAATTAATTCAAGGCAAAGTTGCCATTCTCGTCGACGGCACCCCTTTCGTGCTGATCGCTCCCGCCTTGTTTGAAACCTTCCTCAAAGCTTCCGAGGATTACTATCATCGCGTGGATATCAGCACGTTAGTCCGGATACTCCGTTATGCCGGGTTTCTCATCGCTTTATTAGCGCCATCCTTCTACGTGGCCATCACGACTTTTCATCAGGAAATGCTCCCAACGCAGCTGCTCATTTCCCTTGCTGCGCAGCGAGAAGGCATTCCCTTCCCGGCTTTCATCGAAGCCTTGCTGATGGAAATCACATTCGAAGTGCTGCGGGAGGCCGCACTGCGGATGCCGCGAAGCATCGGTTCGGCGCTGTCCTTCGTCGGGACATTGGTCATCGGGCAAGCAGCCGTTGAAGCCGGTATTGTATCGGCTGCGATGGTTATCGTGGTATCCATTACCGCGATTTCCAGCTTCGTCTTTCCTTCCTATGACTTATCGAACGCCATTCGCATCTTGCGGTTCCCATTGATGGCTTTAGCGGCTTCCTTCGGATTTTTCGGGATACTGGCAGGACTTCTTGGATTAATTTTACATCTGAACAGTTTACAATCGTTTGGCGTGCCTTATTTAAGCCCTTTTGCTCCTCTGGAATTAAACAAACAAAAGGATGCCTTGTTTCGATTGCCTTTTCAGTCGTTATTTTCCCGAGTTCGTACGATCCATACCAATAACGTTGTTAAGAAAGCAAAAAGAAAACCATTCCGACCTTAAGGGAGGCACGAGGTCATTTGATATCCCGGATGCGACTAACAGCCTGCTTATTCCTGATCATTTTCCTAGTAAGCGGCTGTTGGAGCCGCAGAGAACTGAACGATATCGCGATTGCAGAAGGTGTCGGCATCGATATCTCGGATGGCCAGTTTGAGTTAACCGTTCAAATTGTGAACCCGCGGAGTGTGACGAAGGAAAAAGGGAATGCCGAAGTTCCTATCATCGTCTATTCTTCCAAAGGCGTGACCCTGAATGAAGCAGTCAAAAGATTGACATCGTCGATCTCAAGGAACATCTATTTCGCCCATATACGAATCCTTGTCATTTCAGAGGATCTCGCCTCCAAAGGAATTGTCAATGCGATGGATTATCTCATGAGAGGAAGCGAATTCCGGACTGATTTTGACGTTGTCATTGCCAGAAACAACACAGCCAAGGACTTATTAAGCGTCATGACACCGCTAGAGAAAGTTCCGGCCAACTATATCTTTAATTCTCTAGAAGCTGCAAAAAAAGAGTGGACTTCTGCGGTCACAATTAAACTCGATCAATTATCGAGCGGTCTCGTTACCCCAGGAAAAAGTTCCGTTGTCTCCGGCATACAAATTGTAGGTGAACCTACAACGGGCAAGCGCAATAACAATATCGACTACACGTCCCCCCGGGTGAAGTTGCAATATTCGGGCAATGCGGTCTTTAAAAAAGATAAACTCGTCGGATGGTTGAACGAGAAAGAGTCCCGCGCTTACTCTGTCATTACCAATCAATCCATGCGCTCTTCGATTCACCTCGTCTGTCCCGATGGCGGAAACATTGGTATCGATATTGCCCGCGTCAAAAGCAAGATACACGCTGTTATCAAGAACGATAAACCTGAAATTTATATCAACACTCGGACAGAAGGGAATGTCTCTGATGTAGAGTGTAAAATCAATCTTTTCAAAACAGAAACGATCGCCTATTTGGATGCACAGTACGTTGATTTCATTAAATCCAATATGGAGAAAACGATTAAGAAGACGCAGCAGTTAGGCACGGATATTTATGGTTTCGGTGAAGCTGTCCATCGGGCTGATCCGACCTACTGGAACAAAGTCAAGGATCATTGGGAACAGGTCTTTAAGCAGTTGGAGCCACACATGAATGTGGTTGCTAAAGTGAGAGGTACAGGTACCTTGGGAGATTCTGTAGTCAATGATGCAAAGGAGTAGCCGATATGTTAATTGGCCTCAGTATACTATTAATTTCCATCCTGATTTCGTGGTATGAACTTCCGCGTTTGTGGAAGCAAGGATGTAAGAAGACAGTTTGGTTGTACCTTATCCTCATGCTGATCGGCAATGTGCTTGCTACGTTCAAAGGGATGGGAAAAACACTGCCAAATCCAGGCGACGGCATTACGTTTCTTATGGCCCCGTTAAGCAAGCTGTTGTTGCAGGTCGGGTTAATCAAATGAGTTGGGCTCGGCGTAGGGAGGCAGAGCATGAACAACGAGAGTACTTTAACAGCTCGGCAGCTTATGATCTTTATTTTCTTGATTTCGCTGGGGACAACGATCCTTGTCGTCCCCTCCATTTTGACTGCACAATCCAAACAGGATGCCTGGATCGCCGGCACAACGGCCGTATGCGCAGGGATGCTTTTCATTTGGATGTATGTCAAGTTAGTCCGGATGTATCCGGATATGACGCTTTTTGATATGAATGAATATGTGTTGGGCAAATGGCTTGGCAAAGCGGTAACGCTTCTCTACATCTACATCATGTTCATAATAAGCGCGCAGGTCCTCTTCTATATTGGCGCCTTCATGACAACCCAGATCATGCCTACGACACCTATCCAATCCATTCACATTCTCATGATCACGTTTACCGTCATTGGCGCAAAGCTGGGTGTGGTCATCTTAGCGAGAACCGGTGAAATCTTTTTTCCATGGATTGTCTTACTGTTTTTCTTATTGGTAGTCTTTGTGGCGCCGCAATCCAATATGAAGAATCTGCTTCCAATTGGCGAAGCAAGTTTCATCTCCATTGCACGTCCGGCTATGTTTATGATCGTATATAGCTTTTTTCCCATCGTTTTTATCCTCTGTTTAACCTCAAAGGAGGCCAGATTTCCTGCGAGGTTCGCCAAATCCTTCTTCTACGGAGGGATAACTAGCGGAGTCATGATGATTATTATCACATTACTAGGCATTCTGGTGATGGGGGCGGACCAATCGGCACGGCATGTTTATGCCACCTATGCGCTAGCCAAAAAAATTAGCGTAGGGAATTTTCTTCAACGGATTGAGGTTACGGTCGCTTTCTTATGGTTTATTTCCATTTATTTTAAGCTGACCCTCTATTTTCACGTAACACTCAAAGCCGTCGCCTCCTTTTTTCAACTCCAAAATTATAAATCTCTTGCAACGCCAACGGGTCTCATCGTGATCGTGCTTTCTTTAATGGTATACCCCAATGTAGCCTACATCCATGAATGGGATCAACACACCTGGGTACCTTTGGGATTATTTTTCGGCTGCCTGCATCCCGGTCTGCTCATCATCATCGGCTACATGCGCAGAAAAAAAGTCAAAAACAGCTAAACAAGGATGTGCTTGCATGGGCAAAGAGTCCATCACACCGCGGCAACTCATGATCATCGTCATCCTTTATTCCATAGGTACAGCTATACTGGTCATACCAGCGTCGATAGCCGCGGATGTCAAACAAGATGCATGGATACCACTTGCACTCAGCATAGGTCTGGGCATAATCCTGGCCCTCCTTTATACAGCAGTGGCGAAAAAATATGCGATCTCTTCACTTTTCGAAATCAACGACCTCGTTTTTGGCAAGTGGTTGGGCCGCATGATCACCTTGGGCATTACCTTTCTGACGCTTATTTTCGGCGCTCAGGACGTTTTTTACGTCGGCCATTTTATGAGCACTCAAATTATGCCTTCAACACCTATCCAGGCCATTAACATCCTATTCATGCTTGTAGTTATGATGGGAGCAAAATTGGGATTGGTTGTTTTTCTCAGAACGGCTGAAATTTTCTTTCCGTGGCTTATCCTCTTATTTACCTTATTTATGACCATGAATATCCCTAATATGGATACGAACAATCTCTTACCGATTGGAGAAGCCACCGCAATCCCGATCATTCGGTGTACGATAAGAATCGTCTGTTTTACCTATATCCCCTTATTTATTACGATTGGCCCTATTATTAATCAAGTTTCAAATGTAAAAAGGGCTAGTAAGGGATACCTTGTAGGCGTTGTGATAAGCGGTCTGACCTTGTTTTTACTCGTGGCCTCCAGTGTCCTCGTGCTTGGGCCTGATTCTGCGGCCATAGAGTCGTTTCCTAGTTATGCCTTGGCACAAAGAATTAACATTGGAAATTTCTTACAGCGCATTGAAGTTGTCGTAGCCTTCTTATGGCTGGTCTCCATTTTCTTCAAAACATCCATGTACTTTCATACAACTCTTCGAGGTTTAGCGCACACCTTCCAATTACGCGATTACAAATCTCTTTGTACGCCCATCGGGCTAATTGTTACCGTCCTGGCTCTTGTCGTTTACCCCAATGGCGCATTTGAGCAAAAGTGGGATAACCACACTTACATTCCTCTCGCCATCCTATTGGGCATTGTTTATCCGCTAAGCGTTGTACTGATTGGTTGGATGAGAGGACGGTTGACCACAAAAAAAGCCTGACGGAGTTCAAGATTGCTCCGTCAGGCTTTACTTACTTCAACTCCGCAACAAGATTCGGCGGCACTTCCCCTTGAACACCCTTCACCAAATTCGTTGCGGCAAGCATCGCCATATCAAAACGTGTTTGATGGGTAGCCGATCCGATATGCGGCAAGGTGACGACATTCGGCATTTTCAATAACTTGTTCTCCGGATCTACCGGTTCTTGTTCGAAAACATCAAGACCCGCTCCGCGAATCTGTCCTTTTTCCAATGCGTCAATGAGCGCTTCTTCATCCACGGTTTGGCCACGCGACGTATTAATAAAGATGGCGGTTTTCTTCATGAGCGCCAGCTCTTCGCGGCCGATTAAACGGGTCGTTTCAGCTGTTAACGGCGTCATTAACACGACAAAATCAGACTCTTGCAGCAGCTCTTGCAGCGACCTGTAAACAACACCCAGCTTCTGCTCAGCTTCTTCTTTCCGGCTGCGATTGTAGTACATGACCTCCATATTAAAACCAAACTTCGCTCGTCTGGCAATAGCCTCCCCGATGCGCCCCATGCCAATAATCCCGAGCTTCGCGTGATGAACATCGATGCCGAAAATGTGGTCATCGCTTCCTTTTTTCCACTTGCCTGCTTTCACGTAAGCGTCAAGTTCCGGTATTCGTCTTGCTGCGCCCAAAATAAGCCCGAACACCGTATCGGCCACCGTTTCATCCAATACACCCGGTGTATGCGTTCCCATAACGCCTCTGGCCTTCATGGCCGCCGTATCTAAATTGTTGTAACCTACCGACACATTGCTTACGATTTTGAGCTTTGGCGCATGATCCAACAATTCTTGATCAATGCTTCCGCCGGAGATTAAGAGTCCGTCCATATCGGACAACTCCTCCAATAGCTGTTGACGAGGAATTTCTTCTTCCCTGTCCCATTTACGATAATCGCAGTGCTGTGCGATGTACGCCTCTACTTCACTTGGAACTCGCTTTGCAAGAAAAACTTTCGGTCTCATCCTCAAAACTCCTCTCCATACTATGTAAGAATCGTACCACAAATTGCTAGATTCAGATAAGTTCTTTTTGCTTTTTTAAGATGAGGTATAAAATGAAACTGCACACGGCGCAGATCGCAGCGCACAACCCGATGAACCCATATCCGGTCTGCAGGCCGCGAATCAAACCGATTTGGGTGTCCGATCCAACCCAATTTTTGACCAATTCAATAACACCGCCAATGAGATAGTTGCCAATGACACTGCCGACCCCCATGAGCGTAACCGTGAAAGTAATGGCCGTATCGGTGCCGTTCGGGTATCTTTTGGCAATAAAGGCCATAACGGTCGGATAAATCATCGCGATACCGATTCCCGCCGCTGCGAATAGGAAGGCAAGTGGTTCCCCACCCACAATGGCGCCAAACGTGCACAGAGCAGAAAATCCGGAGAAAATAATCAGCGACAAAAGGAATCCTATTTTATCCGTAATCGGGCCCAAAATCAGCCTTGCAAGCGTAAAACAGAGGAAAAAGGCAGAAAGCATGCCGGAAGCCTTCACACCTTCCCACATGTACGCTTTCTCCAGGAAATTGACTAACCACCCGCCTACCGCGAGCTCCGATACAACGCCAAATGAAAGAATCAGGACCATGAACCACAGAACCCGATCACGCATTAGTGTTTTCAAAGGAACCCGGTCTTCATGGGCAACTTCGTCAGAGGGAAAAGAACTGCGCCATGCAAAAAGGATGGGAAGTATGGACAACGAAAGCATGACCACATACATGCCGCGCCAATCGAGCATATGCCCGAATACGCTTACAGACATAAGTCCTGTTGCAATCAACGGGGCAACGGTGGAACTAAGTCCATAGAAGCCGTGCGTGAGATTCATCATCGTTCCCGTATTTTTCACAAAGATTCTCGCCCCTAGAATCGCGAGTGCAATCTCAAGCATCCCGTTACCGATATACATGAGAAAATAGGAAGAGGAAAATATTGGAAAGCTATTGGATAAATAGATGCAAACACCTGAAAGGATCATCACGCCAAAGGCAGCGATACTGACGATTTTAATCCCCCATAGACGGGTTAAAAAAGCCGTGAAGGAGCAAGCGATGAGATAACCCAGCGCATTGAGAGACAGCAATGTCCCAAGCTGCGATTCATTCAGCATAAAATCGAATTGAATGCGAGGGATCGCAGGTCCCTTAATATTTTCTGAAAAGCCAAACACAATGAAGCCTACAAAAATCGTAGCCAGTTGCATGGCGTAAACCTTTTTGGACTGTTCCAAACGTTGTTCCACGTGGTCATTCCTCCATGCAGCTTCGTTCATTTGTAGTCGCCAATGTAATACGCAAAGATAGGTTCAATCGGTTTAAAGTACAGATAGCCGTCTTCTTCCCAAGGTTGAAAGTGCAAATCCATACGTGAATCCTGCCAGTTCTCGGGAGTCCCCTTCGTTTTCAAACGACCGGGCACAACCGGCTCTTCGATGACCTTTGGAAACTCTTGATAGCCAAACAGCAGGTTCTCGTGCATCGCAATGATTTCGTATTTGTCCCCTGTGAACGACCGCTCTTCCTGAAGCTGATAATGATAATAGATATAACTGCTGATCATCTCAGGTTTCAAATGCGCAACTCTTCCGACACGCTTCTCTACCCGCTCCTTGCGCAGCCAGTGTTCGGTATCCGCCGGCTCATTAAAGTGGAACACGTCAATCATTGGAATCCACTTGCGCGGTTCCGCATGACCAGGCCAGTCCTTCAGATAGGGGACAGCTGCGCCAGCGATCTCATCAGGACTTAACCGGCTGTCTATGCACTCATAATAGAGGAATAGACTATTTCTCCACACATAAGCAGCAGCGGTCATCAACTCACCTTGTATGATGCGTTGTTTGGCTTGCTCACTTCTTTCCAAAGCTTTTACACCCGCAGATACTTGCCCCTCTTCAAATTCCGCTCGATAGATCATTCTTGTAATCATTTAAACTCGGCCTCAACTTTCTATGAGATCATGATCAACAAAACTGATTATACCACTGTTCACCAAGGTGCGGCGCGACAAAAAAAGACCCGCAGCTCTGTGCTGAGGATCTTCTGTTTACTTCAAACTCTAAACATTCTAACCAAATCATTAAGCTCATGCCCCATCTTTTGCAATTCCTCGGTGGCTTGAAAGATATCTTCCATGGATGCCGTCTGTTCAAGGGAGGAGGCAGCGAGGTTTCGAAAAAGTCGGCAATGCGTTTTATAAGCTTGTACGGATTCTCTACCACGTTTTTATACCGATTGCCACGACTTTTTATTTGAAGGTACTAATCTGTCATCTACCCTACTCATTCAAGAAGGTTGTTGCCTTGCTCTGGATCAGCTTTGCTACTTCCAGCGCGGACTTCTGCTCACCAAAGAAAGCTCTAGCCTCATCCCCTATCATGGCGATCACACTGCCGTCTACCATCGGATAATTATCCGCCGTACTGAGGAGCTGTTTGAATTTATTGAATTCTTCATCCGACACCTTGGGCACTTTCCCGTCCTTCAGCTTATACGTACCGCTTTTCACCTGATCCCGAATGCTGTTTAATTTCTTCTCATTCACAGACTTAAGCAGTGAAAAGCCTTCTCTCTCTTGTAGAGACTGCCCCTCTTCCGATAACAAGAAGGCAATCACCTTCCAAGCCCCCTCTTTCACCGGAGATTTGGCTTGAATAGCAAGCTGGGTCGAGGTGACAATCCGAGTTCCACCTGTTTGCTCAGGTTTTTGCAGCAGCTTCGGATTGGCAAAAAACTGATGCAAACCATCTATAAAATCTACGGGTGATCGCAAAACGGTAGAATAGAACATTTGCTTACCTACATCCGCAGGTTCCGAGGTCATGACTTTGTCATTATACATTTTCTTAATTTGCTGCATCGCTTCAATGAACAAAGGGGAGTCGAATGTTGCCTTTTTCGCTGTAGGATCAACAAATTGTGCGTAATGATCGACCATCATTTCTTGCAGTAGAATTTCTGGCGGATCATTGGCTAACGCGTAACGTCGCTCCGTGCCGCTTTGCCCCATTTTCTTCGATGTCTCCGCAAACTGCTTCCAGGTCCAGTTCTTATCGTCAACCTTCATTTTTTCAAGAATATCTCCATCACCGACGAAAGCCCGCAGGGAGAAACCGGAAGGAATCGTATACAAACCTCCATTTAACTTTAAGGCATCCAACACATTTGTTTGCAAATCACTTTTATTCACTGTTTGGTCTTGTTGCATGAGGTCACTCATGTTCAGCAGAAGCTTTTTGTCCAAATAATCACCGATCGGCAGTGAACTGATTTCGAAGATATCAGGCCCTTTTCCTGATAGCAGAGCTGCATTCGTCGTCTTCTGGTATTTCTCATAATCATTCGTAAACTGAATTTGAAGGTCGATGTCAGGGTACTTCTCTTCAAACTTCTTCTCTAGTGTCTGGTAATAAGGATTTGCCGCTTGTAAAGACATCGTAACGACGGTTTTCCCCTTTGCCGACCCTGATCCTGTGACCTCCTTGCTTGCCGCTGAGTCATCATTGCTTCCGGAACTGCACGCGGTCGCTACCGCCATTAAAAAACTCATAATTATGATTGATTGACACTTCTTCATCGTATGAATCCTCCTATCATTCTCTCTCATCTGCATGCTTAATTACTCCAGACGTACTCGGTTTCCATCTTGTAAAGGCTCACTGCTCTCCAAGATCACCATGTCTTCCTCATAAAGGCTATCGGCTTGAACCATCGTTTCTTTGCTATTTCTTTCGCTGTATTGCAACCTGACTTTACGGACTATGAATTCGTTGCCCAGCGCATTTCTCATCTCTTCCAATTTATAAACAAACATACCTTCTCGATCCTGATGAATCGCTTCATTCGATATCATCCATCCCTCTTTACGCGATCGCTTCTCCAGCTTGATTCGAACCTCCTCACCCCCCTTCAATTCAGCATCAACGACCTTCACGCGAAGAACCTTCTGAGGCACTGTTATCGTCTTGCCTGACTCTCCATCAGAGGAGCTTACGGTTCGAGATTCTGCATCCGCCATTTCATCAATTGTACCGTTGATGATACGTGTATAGGGTTCCTGACCAGCGTGTACTTCGACCTCTACCTTCTCTCCCGCCGACATCCCTAAGCTGGACAGAAGAGTTGAATCAACGGATAGATCGAAGCGGTAGCCAAGGCTACTGTTCGTGATAAGGATCTCCGGTTCTCCCGCCGAAACCAGCCCTTCCATAGCATTTACCTTCGTTATCAGGCCATCGAACGGAGCCGTCATTTCCTTATAGGCTGCCAGCTCATCTCTAAATTCGTTAATTTTGCGCTCCTGCGCAGCCAGATCGAGCTTTCTCGTCTCAAGATCGCGCCTTGCCGTTCGAATCTTGATGTCGTCCCCTTCCATGGTTGACTGGATGAACTGGTCTTGCACATTCTGAAGCTCGATGTTTTGCTTGTCCAGATTGGTTATAGCGTCTTCCAGCTCATGTTCAGCCACTTTGCTGTCATAACGGATGAGCGGTTGCCCCTTTTTGACATGATCGCCTCCTTTAACGAGAATCTGCTGCACTTTCCACCCGGCCGTATTCGACAGTTTAGCCTCATAGAACGGTTGTAGGCTGCCGCTGCCTGCGATTGTAAATACAAGACTCCCTTTCACCGGCTTTTCCGTTCTCACTTTCGGTAATGCTAACGACTGCAAGGTATTGCTGAATAGCGTAAAAAACACAAGTAATCCCATAAAAACAAGGAATACGACTTGAATGCTTTTCTTTCGGCCTGATACAGCCGGCTCCTTTTCCAACCCCGTTCCCCCTTTCTTCTCTCCTATAAACTTTTCGCAGTACTAACCCTTGAGGCCAGACAATTGAATATCTTCTATGAAGTACGATTCCGCGTACAGAAACAGCAGCACCATCGGAGCCATATAGAGCACTGATGCAGCAAAAGCAATCCCCGGCTCGCCGCTTATCCTGGATAAATATACGGACAAAGGCTGCTTGAACGGATCTTCCAGAAAAACAATCGGCTGCTCCACCATGTTCCAATAGTCAACGAATAGAAGAAGAATTAGGGCTGCCAAACCCGGCGTAATCATAGGAACAATGATGGTGTAGAAAATCCGCAAATGACCGGCACCATCTATCTTGGCCGCTTCCATATAGGCATATGGAATTTCCAGCATGAACTGTCTAAGCATGAACACTCCGAAGGCTGCGAAAATACCTGGTAAAATGATCGCACTCGGACTATTCAAAAGCCCCAGCTTATCCGCCATCATATAATTAGGCACCAGAGTCACTTGAAACGGCATCAGCATCGTAAAGACATATACGAGAAACAAGGGCTCTCGCCCGCGAAATCGCAGCTTGGAGAAGGCATAAGCGGCAAGCGATGCTACCAAGGTCTGCCCTGCGATAATCGGTACGACCATAAAAACCGAATTCCAGAACATTCCCAAATATCTAGGGCTGCCGACTAACACCTTGCCATACTGATCCAAGGTCACTTGATCCGGGAGTAATTTTATATTCACGAAACGAGCCTCTTTGTTCATCTGCCCAATAGTGCTGTAATTGATGCTGATTTCTTGTGTAGTCATTAATGAATTGGTAAAAGTAATAACAATAGGAAATAACAACATGAAAGCTATGACGCCCATAACAATCGTTAACGCAATTTTTCGCACACGACTCCTCCCCCTACTCCATAAACTGCCGATACCGGCGCTCTAGTATAAACATGCCTATGACGATCAGAAGGATACATCCGGCCATCAAAACCGCCGATGCAGTCAGCTTCTGAATATCCAACGACGTGAACATGTTGTTCATATAATGCTGCAGCATATAAATACTTTCATGTGGATAATCACCCGCAATCAGGTACGTTTCCCGGAATACTTTAAACGAATTAATGATCGACATGATGACTACAAAAAATATGGTGGATGTTAGATAGACCATCGTAATACTGCCAAACCGCCGTAAGCACCCAGCGCCTTCGATTTTGGCGGTTTCGTAATAATCCTTCGGAATTTGCTGAAGCCCCGCCAAGAAAAGAATCACGTTATAACCGATGTTCTTCCATATATACACAACAATGATGACCGTTCGGGCATCATCAGTTTTCATCCAATCCACACGTGCGATCCCGTAGCTGCTTAACCAGGCATTTAAAGAGCCGTTCCAGTCCAATAAAATCTGCCAGACAAGCAGGATCGAAGCAACAGGAACGACAAGCGGCAGTACATATGCCATACGAAGCCAATTGCGAAAATAAATATTTTGGTTTAACAACAGCGCCAAGCTAAGCGAAAGCAAAAGCAAAAGCGGAACACTAACAACACTGAAGTAAAACGTATTGAGAGCTGCCTTTCGGAAGGAGTCGCTTGCAAGCAGCGCACGGTAATTATCCAATCCCACAAAGCGGCTATCTACCGTACCATCCATGAAGGAAATGTACAATCCCATGGCAAACGGGATCAGGTAGAATAGCGCAAATCCGATACCGCTCGGCGCAAGAAACATCCATGCCACTGAAGCATCCTTACGTAAACCTTTCATCTGTTCCCTCCTCTCTTACATGTAGATTAAGATGAACTTTTTAAAAAAAAGCAGGGTAAAACTTAAAGTTTTTCTAAAGTCTTGGCAGAAAAAAAACACCGCCTTGGTAGGCGATGTCAACGTTGGGGGATTCGGACTTCAAATAATGTACGAATTAAATTGCTTTGAACTGTGATGGTGCCATGATGCTGCTCTACGATATTCTTCACGATGAACAGGCCTAACCCGGAACCGCCTTTTTCATGTGTTCGGGCCATATCCCCTGTAAAAAACATATCAAAGAGATACGGCAGCTCCTCCTGCGGAATACAATCTCCGTAATTAACCACTTGGATCACTGCCTCTCCAACATCCGAATGGCCAAGAATATCGATAAACTGCCCATCTGCGCCATAGCGAATGGCATTCGTCAGAAGATTTTCAAATACGCGTGCCAGCAGATCTCCGTCACCCCAAACGAGCAAATGCGGAGTAATATTCATTCTGACTGTTACGTTTTTTTTAGATACGACAGGGAATAATTCCTCCGATAATTGGAAGAGAAGCTCGTTGAGATCGATCGATCTTGTTTCGAGAGGAAGCGTGCCATAGTTCATTCGAGCGATTTCAAAAAGCTCGTCAATCAGCTTTTCCAATCGTTGTGCTTTCGTGTAAGCAATGCGCGTATAGTGATTCGTTTGATCCCCCGTTAGTCCATCCGATTGAAGGATGAAATCCAGATAACCAATCACTGAAGTCAGAGGCGTACGCAAATCATGAGCCAAATTCAGTACCAATTGTTCCTTGCTGCTTTCCGCAAAATCGCCTCTTTCCATCGCTTGCTGTAGCTTCTCGCTTGCCCGATTAATGTCTCTAGCCACATCTCCGAATTCATCCTTGGAGGACAGACGAATACGGCGGTTGAAATCACCTTTCGCCAGTTGGTTAATTCCATTGGATATAACATGAAAATAAGTCGCATATCGTTTCGTGGAAAGATAGAAAAAATAAAAGGAGAGAGGAAGGAAGATGACGAGAAAAAAATTGATATCCCCGATATCTCTTATGAAATAACGCACTTTCGTTAAGGGATTCTCAAACTTGGTCGTGTAGTAATAGGATTGAAGGGCTTTAAAAAGGATATAGGTAATCGCCGCTGATAGTGACATGCTTAAACCAAACCATAAAATCATTCTAAATCGAAAGCTGCGGAACATATTAGCCATGGAAGGAGTACCCCACCCCCCAGACGGTTTTAATCCGTTTGGTTTTATGCATGTCTTCCTCCAGCTTTTTCCGAAGAGAGCGAATATGCACCATGACTGTATTGCTTCCCTCATAGTAGGTCTCACGCCACACTTGTTCGAAGATATGCTCCGAACTGAAAACCTTCTTGGGATGCCGGGCTAGCAGATATAAGATATCAAACTCTTTCGGAGTTAATTCAATGGGTTGGCCGTATAAAAAAACAGTACGTTCTTCGGGATAGATGAACAATCCACCGGCTTCCAAAACGGGTCTAGCCGTTTGCGTCGATAGAATGAATTGCTTTGATCGCCTCAACTGCGCGTTAACTCGCGCTACCAACTCCATCGGGTTGAATGGCTTGGTAACATAATCATCCGCTCCTCTTACCAATCCCGCAATCTTATCGAGGTCGGACGTTTTTGCGCTTAAAAAAATGATAGGGAAGTGATGCTTCTCTCGAATCTGCCTGGTTACTTCATAACCATCCCGTTTAGGCATCATAATATCCAAAATCGCCAAATCAATGACATGCGCGTCACAGGCAGCTATAGCCTCCTGACCGTCAGCTGCTTTCAGGCATCCGTAGCCTTCTTTCTCTAAATGAAGCTCGATAAGATCGGCAATCTCCGTCTCATCATCAGCTATCAAAATGGTAATCGACATCCTACATTCCCACCCTCCCTATAAATTTCATTTGTCCAATAGCAGCTATGACCTGCCGCTTAATCAAGGATAGGGAAATTTATTTAAAAAGATATGGGGCTAAAAATTAAATCTTTCTTAAATTCTTTAAAACAAAAGCAACAGGTTGACAAAAAGAAAACATGTAACTATTATTGTTGCATGTAAGGCGTGATCAGCAGAAGGAGTGAATATCTATGTAGCAAAAACTAAAGTTGGCGGCGCTGCCATGATCATGGAGAAGCTAGAAGCTAATTTATCTGCTATAATAGGGTAAACGTGTCGAATGGAAAGATGCCCATCCTTTCATAAAGACACTTCCTTCGTGAGGTGACAGTCATGGTTAACACACGTCTTTCCGTTGCTATTCATATAATGGCTCTAGTTCATACGAACCCTAAGGCTTCTTCCGATATGATTGCAGGAAGCGTCTCAACGAATCCCGTTGTCATTCGAAGAATTACCAGCATGTTGAAAAAATCCGGCTTAATCTCTTCAAGAGTAGGCGTTGCCGGGTTTGCATTGACCAAAAGTCCAAGCGAAATCACCTTATATGATATCTATAAATCTGTCCAATTAGAGTCAGAAATTTTCAATATTCATGATAATCCGAATCCGAATTGTACGGTAGGCAGGGAAATCCAACAAACTTTGGATGTAACCTTTGAAAGTGTAAAAGCAGCCATGGAAAATGAGCTTAGAAATAAAACACTACAAGATGTTATCTATCATATCTTCAAGTAGTACGAGCTTTTTTTCGACCGTGTTGTAACAATAATTATTACAGAAATCCTTAACCATTTTAGGAGGAAAAACAATGAAAATCGCCATCCTCGGAGCAACAGGAAAAGCTGGAAAACTCATTATGAAAGAAGCCCTTTCAAGAGGGCATGAAGTAACGGCTTTGGTTAGAAGTGTGTCCAAAGTACAAGAACCCCATGTACACGCTGTAGAAAAGAATATTTTTGATCTAACAGCCGACGATTTAAAGCCTTATGATGTTGTTGTAAATGCCTTCAACTCCACGCCGGGACTTGAGCAGCAACATGTGGAGGCTGGCAAAGTGCTGATTCAAGCTTATTAAAAGTGATTAAGCTGCCGATGTTTGTTGTCGGCAGCCTTTTTTTAATCATCAACATCTTGGGAAATGGTTAAGCTAACGCAGTAGGTCTAACCATAATTTCGCTGATCAGCGTATCATCCGGTTCGTTAATGGCAAATGCGATAGCTCTGGCAATGCTGTTAGGAGAAATCCCCAAGCCGCTTATTTGACCGGCTATCGCCTGCACTTCAGGACTCGTGATGCTGTCAAACAGTTCCGTCTTCGTCAGACCCGGAGCAATCACGGTCGATCGGATATTCGAAGTCGCCGATTCTTCAAGCCGCAGTCCTTCCGAGATGGCCCTTACTGCGAACTTGGTAGCCGCGTATACAGCCGATGTTGGTGACACCTGATAACCCGAAGTAGAAGACAGATTGATGATATGTCCAGATCGCTGCTCCCTCATGGCAGGCAGTACCGCGGCGATTCCATATAAAACGCCTTTGATGTTCACATCGATCATTTGATCCCACTCGGTTACTCTTAATTCATTCATCCTGGAACTCGGCATGACGCCTGCATTGTTCACCAGCACATCGATTCGGCCATATACAGCCAAGGCAAACTTAGCCAATTGCTGCATATCTTCAGCAGAAGCGACGTCGGCTTTTACAGAAGCAGCCTCGCCACCAGCCTGTTTGATTTCATCCACAATCGTGTGCAAGCGCTCCTCTCTTCTGGCTGCCAATACCACCTTGGCTCCATGTTTCGCCAACATTTTCGCTGCAGCTTCACCTATTCCACTGGATGCTCCCGTAATAATGATCACTTTACCTTGTATATTTTCCATCGCTAAACACTCCTTCACTGTTGAATATTATATTAAACACGTGTTGAATATTTAACGGCCGTTGATTAATATTATAGACAGAAGATCGGATTACTCAATGGTTGATTGATGCGGATTTGTTAGATATCCAACATCACCCTCCCTATTGTTGATTATCTGAAAAGGAGGTTACATAAAGTTGGAAAACGTCGCTAAAACCGACCGCCGCATTCTCAGAACGAAGCAAGCCATCACCAAGTCGTTTCTGGAGCTCTTTTCGGAAAAAGATTTTGAACAGATCACGATCAACGAGATCGCCGAGCGCGCCAATGTGAACCGCGGCACCATTTATCTGCATTACAATGACAAATACGACCTTTTGGACAAATGCATTGAAGATCAAATCAACGAATTGATATCGCTCTGCACGAAGCGGGAGAATCCTTCGGTTTCGCAAGGCATGGTGCAAGACCCCAAACCGATTTTTGATTATTTTCACGATAACTTCCCCTTCTTCTCCGCCATGTTTTCCAATCAAAGGGTTTTTCTATTCCGGGAACAACTGCTGAATTTTATCTCTGTCAATCTGATGGTTAAAATGAAAAAGCCGGACAATCAGCCCGACATCGATCTAGAGCTGAAAGCGCAATTCATGGCCTCTGCTTTCATTGGCATAGTAGAGTGGTGGATACGCCATCAAATGCCACATTCCACTCAGTTTATGGCCGACCAGGTTAGAAATTTATTTAAAAATAATCAAGTTTACCCTGCGAATAATTAAAAAAAGGGTGCCCCACACGCCAACATCTTGGCTTTAGGACACCTTCTTGTTTTAAACTTTAAACTGTCTAATTATGACATGCAATTCTTCGGCAATCGTAGATAAATTTGCAGCTGAGGATGAAATATCCTCCATGGATGCTAATTGCTCCTCGGCTGATGCGGATGCCTCTTGCGTTCCTGCTGCAATATTTCCCGAGGCTTCAGAAATGAACTGCATGGCGTGAACCAATTGTTCCGTGCCAGAGGCTACTTGAAGAACCCCTGAAGACACTTCTTGAATCTGAGTTGACACTTCATTAATAGCAGTCTCAATATGTTCGAACGACTCTCCAGCCGTATTAACTACTTCGATACCTATAGCTACTTCCTTCGTTGTAAATTCCACGGACTGAACAGCCTTGACTGCTTCCTCCTGAATCAACCCGATTAATTGTGAAATTCGCTCAGCGGAATTAGCCGATTGTTCTGCTAATTTACGAACCTCATTCGCGACAATCGCAAATCCGCGTCCTTGCTCTCCTGCTCTAGCTGCTTCAATCGCAGCATTCAGGGCCAGTAGATTCGTCTGCATGGAGATGCCAGCCATAACCTCAATAATCTGCCCAATTTCTTGAGAACGTTCGCCTAGACCTTTAATATTCGTCGATAAACCATTAACGGTCTGATGAATGGCATCCATCTGTTTACCAGCCGTCTGTATGGCACTCCCTCCTTGCGCTGCCTTCTCAGCCGCTTCCATAGCCACATCTTTAACAGAGTGCGCATTTCTCGCAATTTGCTGCACAGAATCGGATATTTTACTGACCGTTTCTAACGTTTCCTCCGCACTTTGAACTTCTTTTTCAGTACTCGACGCAATATCTTGCATCGTGATGGAGATCTGCTCAGTCGCATGACTCGTTTGTTCAGCACTTGTTGTTAACTCTTCCGCTGCTGCTGCAACTTGCTCAGAATTTATTCTCACTTGCACGATAATGTCACGCAAGCTTTCCACCATCTCATTCGAAGCGTGGACCAATTGCCCGACTTCGTCCTTCACATTCGTTATCATTTTATCCTCCGTTAAATTCCCTTCAGCAATGGACTTCATTCTGGCAACAATTTTAATAAGAGGAGCTACAATTTGATTGGCGATGAGAAGGGCCAGAATAATTCCTACGACTATGGCGATGATAGAAAGAGTTTCGATTTTCAATTGCAAACTATCCCCGCTAGATAACAACGCACTTCCCAGTTCCTGAATCTCCGATTCTCTAGTCAACGCTAATTTGTTAAAACCTTCGTCAATTTCACGTCCTGTAGAAGTAACTTCATTTTTTAAAATTTGTGTAGCCAAGTCCTTATTGCCACTATCGTAAGCAGGGAATAACTTTTGTTCAACAAGCTGCCTCCACTGAACGCTTTTCGCTATAAGATCTTTGGCTTCTTGCGAAGTCGTTATGGTCAAAAGTTTCTCCTGGTACTCCTTGCTCTCTTCCGTAGTTTCCAAGAACCTTTTTTTATAATCCGGGTCCCCAAATAAGACATAACCCCTTACCAAGGCTATACGTTTTTGTATATTTCCGCTTAGCTTTTCATCAATAACCAACTTCGTTACATCATTCGTTACGATTTGTTTGACACTCCCATTGAAAACGTTTACTTGTGTGTAGATAAAAACAGACATTACAACGAACAACACCAAAACAGCCGAGAAACCAAGTAAAATTTTAAGACGTAAACTCTTCAACTTCTTCATTGTCAGCTCTCCATCACTATTTTGTATTATATATACGACAAAATATATGATACATCTTTTACCTCTAAAGATAAACTACTTTTTCAATCTGCGGTAATGATGTGCAAGTAGCTTTTACCCTCCTAACTAACCTTTTTACAATACGGTACTATACGACTTAATAAAGGTTCATTCAATACATTAATAAGCAAGGAAACATGTTGATTTTGTAAAGATGAATGGCGAATTTTCACATACACTTGTAACTCAATTAGTCTTTTTTACGCAAAATCGACGGGATAAAACGCTTGCATTGATCAATTTATCTCGATAAATTTTTTCAATATGCAGGCAATTATGCATTCTCATTTGTGACTTTTTGTTGAACACATAAAATTTTTGTAAACTATTTCAAAAACAAAAAAGGCTGCCCAGAAGGTAATTTACCTTGTGGGACAACCTCTGTTTATTTCGTCTTACTAACTCTGTGCCCCGCAACAGCGATCGCATTCTTCCCGCTCCTCTTCACCTCATACATGGCTTCGTCCGCCTTTTGCAACAAACCTGTAAGATCCGAGGCATGATCGGCGTATAGACTCACTCCAGCGCTAAAAGAAACGGGAATTAACTTTTGATGGATGCGAAAAGGATTGGCAGAAAGCGGGGATAAGCGAGAATGTGCTTCCTCGTACACTTGCATTTGGGCCGAATCGAAAGGCATCAGCAGGACAAATTCGTCCCCGCCGATTCTTCCTGCAAGATCCCCTGGCCTTGCATGCAGTTCCAACAATGCCGCGATATGTTTTAAATAGTCATCACCAATCAAGTGCCCATGCGTATCGTTCACGGTCTTGAAGTTATCCAAGTCTATTAATATCAGTGCGAATGGCTCGCCTGCAGTTATTTTAAGATTTGCATGCTCTTGCACGGCGGCCCGGTTCAAGAGACCCGTGAGTGGATCATGGTAAGCCAAATGACGATACTTCCTTTCCGATTCAACCAACTGGCGTTCCGTAGCTTTCAGGGAGGTGATATCCGTCATATTCAGGATGACCATTCCTTCCTCCGCCCCTTCGATATTCTCCATGCTGACGATCATATCCAGCTGCGCCTGATCTTGAATATTCAGCTTCATTTCCCATTGCCTATTACTCATCTCATTCATCTGAAACTCATTCCATCTATCTTTGAAACTCGTATCATCGTAAAAAGATAGGCTTGAGATCACATCGACCCGCTCCATGTCATCTGTTTGTAAACTAAACAAACCCTTTGCACGCGGATTCATCTCTTTGACAATCCCCTGCAGATCCAGCAGGAAGATTGCGGTCGGAGCGGATTGGAACAAGGTGTGAAACAGATCGCGGTAACTGGGCAAAAAGTCGTATTTCGTAATGAGCCTTCTAAGCGAGACCACCCACAGAAGAGTTCCGGAAAAATAAAGAGCAATAGAAACTGAACTCGTAATAACTGCTAGAGACAGAAGAAAAGTCACAATAAGTATCCAGGCAAAAAGCGATAGTAATCCCGCCAAAAGTCTTATGAGCATCTTTTTACGTTTCACAAGTTGGGTAGTCAGCCAGGCAATTAACAAAATACCAACGGATAATAAAATATAACTTCCTACAAAAAAAACCGCTAAACCAAGCATAAGCGGACTTAAAGGACTAGGTCCATCTACCCTTGGCTGATAGAGATGTTGAGGACCAAATATCAGCAGCATCAACGCCAAAGAAAGCAGTGGAGTTACATATATCCATAAGACAAATTGTCTTATTGTCGAACTCGTCTTACCCGCAACAAGCACACTAAGATGCACAAGGTTACTAATCGTTAATAGCAGCATAGGAGCATTCCAAAAAAGCACAATCAAACTCTCATACTTCGGAAAAAGCGCTGTCTTGATATATTCACCTAGAAAATAAAAGAGTAATGAAAGCATAAGCAGCGAGGCCACGCGGTTCACCAGGTTTTGTTTATTCCGGGCGTACATTGAAATAGCCATATAAAAAAACATATAGGACGGTAATAAAATCGTCAGAAAATCAAGCGATATTTCGTTCATCTGGAAGTCCTTTTCATGAAGATTAACCCTATCATTTATCGTTTAATGTTATTCCAAATCTCACAAAAATACAACAACCCGAACGCTAGATCAGCGAACGGGCAGCATGTAATTTGACGCTATCGATGAGGGTCATACCAGGCTAAAACCGTGCTCCAGTTACTCCATCCATAATAAGGAACGCCTACATCCAGCTGGGAAATAAAAATCTCCGCTTTGCTTCCATCCGGATTCGAGATCCATACTTCCGCATGGTTTCCATCTGACCGGATCCACGTCAGTTTATTACTCTTTCTGAGCATGTACGGCGCGAAGTCACCGTTTTTCTCCAGAGGATGCGTAAGTTGCTTCTGCTCTTTATTTGAAAGTCTCAGCTGATACAAAGCGGGAAGCGGCCATACAGCATCCTCTTTGGCTTCCTTCGACCTAGAAACAATAATCATGCGGTCGTTTTCCCATGTAAAATCACGATCCGCGAATCCTTGAGGCGTATAAGAAGCCGGCTTCATGGCGGGCAGATCCTTGAGCTTCAAATGCTTATTCTGCACCGCCACTCGGCCTTCCCCTGCAATATAGGCGAGCCTCGCCTTCGCAGGCGACCAGGCAAACCATTGCGGATAGTGAAGCATGTTATCCAATTGCTGGAACTGTTCGCCATCCGAAGACAACACGCATAAGGCATTCCCGTCCGCAGACAAAGATGCCGTTGGATGTGCGGTAAACGAGATCCACTTCTTATCACTGGACCATTTGAATATGCTTGTGCCAACAGCGAAAAAACCAGGCGACTCCGTAGGAAGCGTATAAAAATGCTTACTCTTATTAGGGTCCATTTTGGCATCGGCCGGAACCATGTACAATTCCACATTCGTCCAACCGGATGGCCGCAGCTGAGCAGGTGACGATACTAGAAATCCACTGCCATCAGGTACCCATGAGTAGTTATCCACACCCAGAGTTACATTTTTAAAGGGATCCACTTTATCGCGGCCAATCCTTGCGGTATTCAGAACGCCATCTATTTTAAAAGCAAGATCATTCCTGTTTGGAGACCACTGAAAATTGTCACCGCCTGGATACACACGGTTATGCTTTTTCGCCTCCAAGCTGTACACCCATATCTCGTGCTGCTGTTCTCCAAGGGCAAGTGAGTAAGCAATGAACTTCCCATCTGCTGACCATTTGGGCTCGCTTACCTTTTGATTTCGTGTAACTTGCAGCTCCTTATCGTCTTTTTGGACCCATAGATCGCCGCCGCGCACAAACACAGCTTGTACAGATTGCCTTGGTTCAGCGAATCCGACATTACCGCATAAGACTGAAATCACCAGGCTAATGAACATAATTTTAATTTTCATCGGTTGCCCCCTTTTCAAATCGTACAGAAATATTTTTTGCAGGTTGTTCCAAATTATTCCTGAATAAAGAGCAACAAAAAAACGCTTATCAACTCCCTCTGACCACTGGCCCGAAGAGCAATAAGCGTTTTTCATTTCCAATAGCCGTATCTTACCAAAAGCCTGTAATACAAATAAACCAGGCTATAAGCAAGTATATAAGATGCAAAGGTCCAACCTATATTCCAATGATTGCTGTATTCTACTTTCCCAAAAATAAACGCCATATATTCCAGCGCAGTCGTAGCCAAGCAAAAAAAGCCTATTTTCAGAAACGCATGCCGATTATTTTTTCGAATCCAATAAATCATATAACCGGCCATAACGGGATAAAGCCCAATATCAAGCGGAAGTGCTGAAAGTGTCTCATCATTCTCAATCAATGGGGTAAAATCCCAAAAATTCAGATGATACCCGGTATCATTGATCAAGCTAGATATTGTAACCGTAATAGGAAAGATTAGAAACACAATAATTCGAGATTTCCTGTACAGATAAATGCCAAATATCCAGGGGATTAAAAAGCCTGCAATAATGTTAAATAACATGATTTTCACCTCTTTACTCTAGATCCCCTAGTATGACCCGTTGTTGGTGAAAATATGATGTTTGCGAACTTGCAGGCTCGGACGCTCTATGCCTATCGCTTGTTTGCTATCTTTTCAGCCGCATCGACCGTATGTTTGAGCAAGGTCGCAATGGTCACTGGACCAACCCCGGCAGGAACCGGTGTAATGGCCGAAGCTACCTCACAACAAGCGTCATAATCAACATCGCCTACGTTTCCAGGATTGTAACCTGCATCTAAGACAATAGCGCCTGGTTTTAGCCAATCGCCTTGAACAAAGCGAGGTTTCCCCACGGCAGCTACGACAATATCTCCCAAGCGCACGATATCGGCCAAATTCGCTGTTTTTGAGTGGCAGGTCGTAACTGTTGCATTCTTATTTAGCAGCATCAGAGAGACCGGTTTGCCGAGAATTGGACTTCTTCCGATAACAACCGCATGTTTGCCTTCAACAGGAATTTCGTAATAGTTCAAAATGGCCATGATTGCCGCTGGTGTACAGGAAGGGAACTCAGCAAATCCAAAAGCATTTTGAGCAAATCCCAATGTCGTTACACCATCGACATCTTTATCAATACGAATCGCCTCAAAAGCTGCCCTTTCATCGATATGCTTCGGGACTGGGTGCTGCAACAAGATCCCATGCACGCTGTTGTCATCATTAAGCTTGTGAATGGCTGCAATTAACTCCATCGTAGTCGTGTGTTCAGGAAGAGTAACACGAATAGATTGAATCCCCAGTCGCTTGCATGCGTTTCCTTTCATCCGTACATAAGTTGCTGAAGCAGGATCGTCGCCGACCAACACGGTCGCTAAACAAGGAACGACGCCTTGATTGGACAAGTTTTGAATTCTGCTGTTCAGCGATGCCTTTATGGCGTCTGCGACCCGGTTACCATCCAAGATTAATGTTTCTTTCGACATTTCAATCATCCCTTTTGAGTAAATTTGAAACGCAAAGAGGTAAGGGGATATCCCCTTACCTCTGCCCAGGCGTACGGCTGATTATCTATGTGCTCCCTCATGGTTCCCCATGTTCCGCCAGTCACACACAGTTACTTGTATGAAAACATAATAACAACTATAGCGATAGTTTTCAATGCGTATGGAAAAAAGACTACCCAGACCTTACTCCCGTCGTTCCAATTCGCCTGCAATAAGCTTCCAACTCATCGAATGAAAACTTGTAGAAGGTTAAATTATTCACAACTGATGATTGGAATCCAGGCAAGCTGCTCCACCTAGAAACAATTGGCTGTATCTCCTTATTGTCAGAAGAACTCCAGAACTGGAGCTGCTTCACGTCTGGATTACCAGCTTTAATAAGGCTTAATAACGCTTCAAGTCCACGTAGAAATAGCGGTGTACGCCGATATTGTTCCAAAATAAAGGCAATCTCGACCTGACAAATCTCTCGATCTTCATAATCATTTGCCCCTGTGCCGTTCACGAAACCCGCCGCACCTACGATATCGTAAGTCTCATCGTTGAAAATCAGCATGACTTGCCCGAACTGTAGCGGACTACCCATGAAAGCTAACTTCATCACGAAAGGATATGGCAAGTTCAAAAAGGCTTGTTGCTGAATCAAAAAACGGATGTAAGCTTCGAAATCCATTTCGAACTTACAAGTGCGGAATTCGAAACCCATTATACCGGATTAGCTCGCAAATTCTCGTTGTCTTTGACGATTTTACCGAAACCGCCTTTGCTCGTACCTTTTTTAATGCTTGGTGGAATTACAATCATGCATAACGCCTCCTTATCAAGGATAGTTGTCTGTCATATGTATATTATACCTTTACGAATTTATCTAAGAAAGCCCTCAAATTGTTAATTTTGACACCAAATTTCATTTGTTTGCCAAGTATGCTATCCTCTTCATGGCTTATGTCGGCAAATTTCGCATACAATCTACATAAATATACATTATCTGCAAGTGCTGCAAATCTCACTTCCTGGACGTCCGGATTGTCAGACATAATCTCGCTTACCAAGAAGCGCAATCCTTTAATGAAGAGCCTCGATCCTCGATACGCACGGTCGGCTATGGCCATCTCTACAAAAGCGATGTGTTTATCTTCGTAATCGTGCTCTGGTGTCCCAATGTAATAAGCACTTACCGCAATAATACGCTGTACGTTTTGATCCACCACCTGAATCAACTGACCATACTTGATGAACGAATACAACATCGTTATCGTGTCGGTGGCCGAATACGAGGGATGCATATCCCGCCGGTTTTCCAGAATGAACAAACTCACTTTAGCCAAATCATCATCAGTGACGCACCGTTTGTAAATACTAGCCGTCATAACGTTTACCTTCACTCCTTCCGCAACGAAGCCTCTACATTCGGCTCAATAATGTCTGCTGCAATGTTTGTAAAATCTGTGGATACTCTGCCGTCAACCGGTGAAAAGCCTCTCGTCTGACCGATAGCAGTACCGCAGGACTCAGTGCCTTCACTGCTGCATTCCTTAATGTGTTGCGGAGCAGCGCAATTTCCCCGAAATGATCGCCATCCTGCAGAACGGCAACACGTATCTCGCCTTTGTCCGGGATATTTTTCACAATTTCAAATTTGCCTCGAACGATAATGTAGCATTTATTCCCCTCTTCGCCCTCACGAACGATTACTTCGCCTTCCTTACATGTTTCTGTTGAGAACAAGGTAGCGATATCACTTAAAAGCGCTGTCTCAATGCCTTGAAAGAACGGCAGTTTAGCAAGCCGATTGACATCCACAGTCGCATGTAGACCGTCGTGAGATAGATGAAACCCGATCTGTTTCTCCCAAAGATTCGCATACTCCCCCTTTTGATCCAGAAGCTCTTGATGGGTGCCGCTTTCAATGATCTGTCCGTCTTTAAATACATAAATGACATCGGCGTGCACGACTGAAGCCAGTCTATGTGTAACGGAAATAATCGTTTTGTCTTTCCGGCTTTGCCCTATCAACTCATTAATATCGGCCTCCGTCGCCGGGTCTAACGCCGATGTGACTTCATCGAGCAGCAGCAACTTCGGCTTCCGCAGAAGCGCTCTCGCAATGGACAGTCGCTGCCGCTCTCCACCCGACAGAGAGCCCCCTTCGTGGTGAATCTGCGTGTCGTATCCATCTGACCAGTTGACAATGGTATCGTGGATCCGCGCCTGCTTCGCCGCTTCTATCATTTCTGCTTCCGTCGCAGCTTCATTATTTATCAGCAAATTATCACGAATGGAAGCGTTAAACAGAAATGTATCCTGCGTAACAAGCGTAGACAGCTTTCTTAGCGACGCTTCACTTGCTTGACGCAGATCGCAATCATTGATTGAGATGGCCCCCTGGTTCGGATCATAAAACCGTGATAGCAGCTGTAAAGCCGTGCTTTTGCCAGATCCGCTAGGCCCTACGAAAGCCACATACATGCCTTCCGTAATACGCATGCTCACTTCCTTTAATTGATTCGCTTCATCGTTATATCCGAACGTCACCCGATCCATCTGAATTGAAGTAAAAGATGAAGATAAAGGTACAGGATTCTCCGCGTCAGGAACGTCCGGCTGCTGCTCCAATATCTCCTTCACCCGGCGGAAACTGATACTCGAATCAATGAGATTTGGAATAAGGACCGACAAATTTGTAACCGATTGACCTACGGATAAAAACAACGTAAAAAATGCCATAAAACCGCCAACCGTAATATCGTCATTAAATATTAAATACCCACCGAAACCGATCATGATACCGTTGAGAATGAGCAGCGCCGTGAGCGGCAACCGTTCGATCAAAGCCCCAGCCATATGCAGCTTGAAGCCGAAAGTTAACAATTCGTTTATCTGTTTGCGCGCACGATCTCGGATACTCCCCTGCAAGTGAAGGCCTTTAATCGTTTTGTGCCCTTTGACCATCTCGTCAATCGTATTGGCGAAATGCTCCTGCGCTTCCTTGTATCCTGTGTTGGCAGCCTCCGCACGCCCCTGCAGCAATTTCGGCCCGATAAACATGAGCGAAGACCCAGCCAGCATAGCAAGGGTTAGCTTCCAATTGATTGAAAAAAGCATGACAAGTCCGAGCGTCACACTTAACGTTTCCTTCATCAGGAATGGATACGATATACGTACGACTTTCTCCATTGCACCCATATCGGCAGCAAACCGAGTAACCAAATCACCAACCTTGAACCGTTGATAAAACCGGAGCGATTGCTTTTGCATATGGTCAAACAGCTCACTGCGCATCTTTCGGATCATTTCCCCGCTAAGCTTGCCTAACGAGTAGTCGCCAAAAGCGCTTGCACAAATGTTCAATAACCCTCCGCTGAGCAGCACCGAAAGAATGAAAATGAATGCGTGGAGATCCTTAGGCATGAAAGCCTCATCTACCAAATATTTCAAACTTAAGGGTGAGGCAACGGAATACGCAATTTCGATGAAAATACTGCCTATGAATATAGCAGATAATAATTTATACTGTGCAAAATGACGCAGTATTGTCTTAATGAAAGGCAAAGAATATCGCCACCTCCTGCTATCCATAGATTACCTTAGATCTTTTAGGCTGTAAATCGTTCTAGCAATCCTTCAGATAAAAGAGTACAATCTCTGGTAATAAACTAGAGTTCATAAATGCACTATTCAAAGGAGAATGCATCGATGTCCCTTATTCGAGAAATGACAATCGAAGATTATGAGCAAGCCTTTTTACTCTGGAATCAGATTGAAGGTCTTGTATTAAGCGAGGCGGATTCTAAACCAAATATCGAGAGTTATCTAGCTAGAAATAAAGGATTTTGTTTCGTTTGCGAAGCAGACAATCAGGTGGTTGGAACTATTCTGGCTGGGCACGATGGCAGAAGAGGGTTTATCTATCATCTAGCTGTGAATCCGGAATATCGCAAACAAAGGATCGGGCATCGGCTTGTAGAAGCGAGTCTTGCGCAGTTAAGAGAGATAGGGATTGAGAAATGTCACATTTTTGTACTCGAAAATAATGATCTGGGCCATTCTTTCTGGACGGCTGCGGGTTGGGAAAAAAGAAGCGGATTTTTCGTTTATTCAAAAACCCCTTGAACCGCGAAATAAAAAAGGCTGTCCAGACTTGTTGGTCCAGCAGCCTTTTTTTCTATAATTTCAATGTCATAAATGAACTAAGCGGGTCTTCCGTGTAATCAGCAAACGGCTCACAATACTCGAACCCGGATTTTTCATACAGTTTTCTTGCCGGTTCGAAAGCTTCCATGGAGCCTGTTTCCAGACTTAACCGCTGATAGCCACGTCGCTTGGCTTCCCCGATAATGTGCTCAAGCAGCTGTTTGGCAACCCCTTTTCTTAGATGGGCTGAAGAAGTTCGCATGGATTTTATCTCACCGTGTCCGGAGTCAAGTTCTTTCATTGCGCCACAGCCGGCTAATTGTCCTTGGTCCCAGGCACTCCAGAAGGTAACTTCCGGCTTTTTGAGCCCATCAATATTCAGGGCATGCATGCTTTCCGGTGGTGAAAGCTCTGACATTCCTTTTAGATGTTCCAGAATTAATGCTTTTACTTCTGTACCCGTTAAATCGTCAACCTTAATATCCAACACAGCCATAGTGAATCTCTCCTTATCATTACTCTCTATTTCTAAGTTATATTTTACATGAATTCGCCAAAGGTCAAAACCTTTTTTGAGCTCAACCTTAAAATCAGTGCTTGATGGCTAAGTCCCCCTGCGATGCCGATTATGGACAATTTCAAAGCCTATACCGAACAAAACTAATCATCGCGAAGAAGACGCCGGGGAGAGTGCCTGGCGTCTTCCCTTGTTAATCCAAGTATGAGTGCGCTCTCCGTTATCCTTAACCTTGAGCTGCATCCGTGTTCATGTAGTTGATTGCCCACATATGGCCGTCCAAGTCCTCGAAGGCCCAATGATACATGAATCCATAATCCTCAGGTTCTTCGTACGATTTCCCGCCCAAGGAGACCGCAGTATTCACGATTTCATCCACCTTTTCTCGGCTCTCGAAGGCCAATGCGATCGTCATTTGCGCATACTTTTGCGTATCAACGGTTTCCTTCTGCGTGAGCGACTTTAGAATTTCTTTGGTGAGCAGCATGACCTGCAGGTTGTCGCCGATCACGATAGCCACCGACTTCTCATTCTCGGGGAATTGCGGGTTGAGCTTGAATCCGAGTCCGGTGAAAAACGCCTTCGATTGTTCTACATTGTTTACAGGCAGATTGAAGCTCGTGAATGTGGACATTAATGCCATTTTTAAACACCTCATCTTCAAATTGGTTTGTTGTCATTAGCCTAAAGCCGATCCGGGAATTCATCAGCCTACTTGATTCCTGACACTCCTGTATTGTTGTAATTCCCCGACCACAACAAAAGGGATAAGCAGTTGCAAACCCAGTATATCAACGAATTTCTCAACATACCAGAGTTACACGTAAGCTAGATTCTGTTTGTCCATCACAATGACTCGTCGCACCATTCCATCAAAATTCATCAGATCAGTCAACTTCCACCTCACCTACCAAAGACAAATTACACACTTCATGAACTGGAGCTGCTGCCGGTCGCCGTCCCCAACGGATGAGTAAGGCGGAGCTTGCGTGGCTAGCCTCGGCACCTGGGCCTGAAGCCGAGCAGCTCGGCCTTAGGGAACTAGAGGGCGCTATTTCTGCGAAATGAGCCCCTTTACTCACGGAAGGGGAACTATGGTCCCTTATTTCAACGGATTGGGCTGAAAGTCTGCCCCAGATGTTGAAATAAAGTCCTGTAGTTCCCCAAGAGTTTAAAATAGACCGATAGGGCAGAAATAGCGCCCTCAGGTTCCACTATGTGATGCAAACAGTCAAGTAAGGTGTGCAGCCTCGTCAATTTACCCGAAAATACTGCCGTTGCTCCGAGCGAATGATCCACTAAGTCGTCCCCGCTAAGGTAGATGGAAAAACAACCGTTAATCTTCGCTGCACAGTAGCAGACAAGGAAATAGCGGTAGAAGCTCCAGCAAAATCATCGGTAGGAGGCTAGAATTGGGTATAGTCGGCCTAATTAACACCAGAAAATCCAGCTACTTAGGAAAAAAGTGGAACAACCGCAGCAACTAGCAGGAGGAATCGGCGTTAAGCACTAGTAATCTGCCTCATCCTCGCAGTTGCTCGGTTTGTTCCGCCGGGCCTAACCCGCTCCGCTACTTAGCAATCGCCTGAACCTCGCCGGCAAGCGCCGCAAAAGAAGCAATCGCCCTCGTTAAATCCGAGCGATCGGCCGTCATGCAAGCGAATCCCTCCTGGATTCGCCTCTCAAAATCAGCAGGAGCTGCTGCAAATTGGCTGCACTGGGCGACGGCCCCTTTCTCGTTCAGCAAATACTGCCCATTGCACGCGAACAATACTTGAACGAGGCAGCTTACCGTTCGAAAGAGATGCCCGGCTGCGTAAGAAACATCGTTACGCCCCAAAGCCTTTTTAGCGTTAGCGATGGAAAAATCCGCTTCCCACATAAATTTCGCGAGGGTCGCTTGCCGCAGCGCTTCCGGATACGGCCATGTCTTGGCCTTCATCTCAGCGACGAGACCCTCCGGATCCCAGAGCGGCCGGCAGCGCGCGACTTCTCCCATGTAGATCGATGTGCAGAAGCCATGCGGATGGCCAGGCTGATAATGAATATCGATCCGGCCTTGCCGGCAATCCTCGATAATGCCTGACACTTTGGCGGCATCCCGATACAGCACATCCAAGGGAAAGCCGCCGCTGCTAAGCCAGCCGCCGCCATTGATCCAAGGCCCCCATCCGCCGATTGGCGTGATAAGACCGCCGCGGTGCTGATCATCCAATGACTCCGCAGCTTTCTCCAAAGCTGCAACGTCAATCGGATGCTCAGGATCGTAGTATACGCCAATGTCAATATCCGACTCCTGTGTTTCGGTACCGCAGGCACGTGAGCCGCCTAATACAATAGCAGCGATTCCTTCTACTTTTTGCAGCTGCTCTACAGCTGATTGAATAACTTCATTGGCTTCCATCTACGAATCACCTACCTTGATACTAAAACTTAATGATAAGAGTAGATTGCGGATCAAGAGTGATCTTCTCTTTAAAAAATACTTTCCCCTCAGCATGGTCTACGGCTACTTCGTTCCCTCCAAGCAAGACGCTCTGAATGTCGCGCCCCTTCAGCAATTCGCTGCCGAAGCTGGATAACGTCAGTGTCCCCATCTTAACCTCCAGCTCCAGCTGTCCATTCGTGCTGCGGAACTCGCCCCAACCGTCATTCAAGCTCCAGAAACTGCTGAATTCTTCTTGCTGCCACTTCGGACTAAAGCCAATATGTCCTTCGACCATATCATATTCAAATCCGCTAAGCGCCAGCAATAAACCGAAAGAAGCCATAGAGCGAGCATAATTGCTGCCGCATTCGAATTCATTCCACGGATTGCGGCGTTCCCCGTCATACCGGTCGCGAATCGCTTTCACCACACGCAGCCCTTCCGTAACGTATCCCTCATAGATCATATGGCAAGCAGCTTGATATTCAAAGCCATTCATACACTCTTCCGCGTAAGGAACAGGCACAATCGGAGAGTTCGCATCAGGCCATGAGCAGATCACAAGACCAGCCTCATCATTTAATCCGTAAATGCGGCAAGCATTCGGGTGATCGCCTAAATGTTCAATAAAGTTGTTCTCATAGATGGAATGAACCGCACGTTTTACTTTGTCCGAATCCAACACGTACCCTAAGCCAACCAGATGAGCAAACCCCTGTCCTAACACCTGATCAATGCCGCAGCCTTCACCGATCTGATATTTATGCTCCCCAGCCTCTTCGTTCCAGTACACCGCTTCTGCACCATACTTTTCAAGCACGGAACGGTCTTTGAGATCAACCATTTGATGGAAATAACGCCCATTGAACAAATGCTCATTCGTCCATGCCGATCCTTTGAGCCTGATCGCATCGTACTCTGCCGCTGTCTCCGGCTCTCCCAGCGCATTCGCCATCTCGGCTGCAGCCTTCAGAGCCGCCAAGTACATACTTGTCAGCCAGGAATTTGGCCCGAACAGCTCCATATCAAGCGTATGGTGCTGCCGCCCTTCCATCACGCCGTCCTTGTCCGCATCCCATTGATCCTCATTGGTCGGCTCCCAGGCAAACTCGAGCGCTTTGCGAATATTAGGCCACAGAGAGCGCAGCCACGCTGTATCGCCGGACACTTTCCATTCGCGATATGACTTAATGATGCCGCCCAATTGACCATCGGCAGCGGCTCTGAACTTGTTATCGCGTGTTGTCCGCTCGGCAGGCAGCATGAGGCGGAACGCCATTTTCCCATTTTCAAATTGGGCATAGGTATAATCGATCTTCCGCATCGAACGTGCCAGCGCCGGGAACAGGAAAGCTGTCGCTTGCTCGTAATTCCATACGTGGGTGCAAGAGCCTTCGCACGAGCCTTCATTCGTATGCACACCCTCAAATCCGTACAAAGTCCCATCGGTTAAACGCAGTACAGTAGGCGATTTTAAAATAGAAATATTGCTGCTAATGGCATCAACGACGGTATCAGGCAGCGTAGACCCGAACAACGTATCCTTAAACAGTCGCGACTCCGCATAGAGCCGATCGTAATTCGTCATGACGTATTTAGCCGTAGCGGTGGAATCCTCGAATAGCGTTGAATAATAGTTTTTCCATGAAGGGTGTTGATCGCCGCCCGGATTCCAGAAATTTACATAATTTGGAAAACTCCATGTAAGGATGAAACGAAATGTTGCTTTACCGCCCGCTGGTACCGTACGATGCCCGCTCAGCAAGCCGACATCCTGGTGCTTTTCATGCACTCTTCTCGGATCCAGTTCACTTGATGTTTCATAATTCCGCTCCTGAAAACGGCCTGGCCGGCGGAAATCTTTCCAGAACACGGTTAAGTTATCGAACCAGCTCCCACGGAACCAATAGGACTGATAACTGACATCATCATGATCAGCAAGCAGCGTCAAATCGCCAAAATCCGCTTCATCCTCCTTATACTGTACAGAGGACATCCGAATCGCTCTTCTCCCATCTACCTCCGTCGCTTCGTTTACAGCTCCTTTGCGTAGGGGGTTCGTTAAATTGCCTACTACACTGAGATCTAATTCATCCGTGGAGCGGTTCGTCACTTCATATTCAAAAATGGCACACGGGATCGATGAATCCCGATCGTTCAGCGGGATGAACGGATTGAAAGCTGTCAACTTGACATGAATAGGATCATCGTGATCATCGAACGTCATTTCTGCAAACGGAAATTCTCCGCGAAACGACGTGTTTTTAAAATGCGGAAATCCCGACATATTTTCCCGTCTAGGACCGTAGCCGTAGCCCTCAAACTTCCCTTTTCCTTCGCCGGTATAAGGTGTCTGCAAATCCCCGTTCAAAACTTTGGTCAGGATCACCTCGCCTTGACGCTCCGCTTTTACAGCAAAAAAGGAGAATCCATTAAAACTTAGCTTGTTCGGACGATTGAAAATCTCCCAATCGATCAGCCGACCATTCCCGGCCAGACCAATGCTGCCTGTCCCGATGCCACCAAGCGGAAACGAGATTTGATTCGTTTTGGCACCTGTATATTCAAAATTTTTCTCCATACCAAATTGCGCATTTGACTGATTCGTACTCATAGAACGGCCTCCTCAAACTCCTCATGATATTAAATAGTTCGTTGTGCTCACTTACATTTTAAGTCCACCCGCAGTGATGCCATCCAGCAAGTATTTTTGTCCGAATATGTAAAAAAGCAGCGGCACGATGAGCGACAATGTCACTCCTGCTAGAATGGCGGAAAGGTTTCCGGTACCAAAAGCTCCGGTTAATGCGGTCATCCCGATCGGCAGCGTCATTTTCTCAAATGAATTCAGGAAAATAAGCGGCCGGAAAAAATCGTTCCAATGTCCGTTGAAGCTAATAACCGAAGTGACGGCCACTGCTGGATAGGACATCGGGAGAATGACCTTCAGAAACACCCAAATCCGGCTGGCTCCGTCCATATAGGCGGCTTCATCATACGCGCTGGAGATCGACATCATCGTCTGCCGAATCATGAAAATGCCGAACGGATTAATGAGTCCCGGCAAAATAAGCGCCAGATGCGTGTCAACAAGCCCCAGCTTCGACATCAGAATAAACTGCGGGATGATTGTTACTTGCCCCGGAATCATAAGCCCGGAAAGAAAAATGAGAAATAACGCGTTGCGTCCCGGAAAAGCGATGCGTGAAAAGGCAAAAGCCGCCATGCTGGAGATAAAAATATGTCCCAGCACGATGATTAAGCAAATTTTTAAACTGTTGGAAATAAAATCGAAAAACGGTACCTTCGCAAACACCTCGGCGTAGTTGCCAATATGCCACGCTGTCGGAAAGATAGCAGGTGGCAGCGAGAACGAATCCTTTGGCAGCCGCAGCGAGGTGGAGAATATCCACAGGAACGGGGTCAGCATTAGAAAGGATAAGAGCAGCAGCACGCCGTCCAGCAGAAAGCGTCCCGGCCTTAATCCCCGCATGGCGCCCATTTTAGTCCCGGTTCCTGCTGCCTGAAGATTGGAAGCCTCCACTTGTATCAACTCCTCTTTTAATCCCTGTCATAGTTGACCCATTTCTTACTAATCGAAAATTGAAAGACCGTCACACATAATATGATTAAAAACAAGCTGAGCGAGAGTGTAGAGGCATATCCCATCTCATGATGCTGGAACGCCACTTCATAAATATACATATTCACTGAACGGGAAGCGTCTCCTGGTCCGCCCGACGTAATGAGGTAAGGCTCATCAAAGATTTGGGTCGCCCCAATCAGAGTCGTCACCAAGACAAAGAAAATTGTTGGCGAAAGCATCGGCAGCGTGATGGAAAAAAAGCGCTGTGTCTTATTCGCCCCGTCAATTTCGGCGGCTTCATACAGTGCAGCAGGTATGCTTTGAAGTCCGATTAAGTAATACAGGAACGCATTGCCGATAAATTTCCAGAAGCTATATATCGCTACAGCCACATAAACCCACTGCGGAGACTGCATCCACGCAATTGGGCTGACACCAAATTTGCTTAACAAGAAATTCAGAATGCCGAAGTCCTTGCTGAAGATGAACTGCCACGCGACCGCAACCGCTGCCGAAGTCGCGAGTACGGGGAAATAAAAAATCGTACGGTACAAATACTTCCACCCTTTGCCAATATTTCGATTGACCGCTAAAGCAATCAATAAACCGAGAATCGCATGCATAGGGGTTAAAATCAATACATACTTGAGCGTATTTCCATACGTCAGCCATAAGCGGTCATCCGCGAACAAATGCTTGATATTGTCAAACCCGATCCATTTGGCCGGCGTGATCACGTTATATTTGGTAAAGCTTAAATAAAGAGTCGCTACAACCGGTTCGCCAATGAAGAGTACAAAAAATAGCAAGGCTGGCGCCAGAAATAACAAGCCGACAACAGTATTAGACATCTTGCGATAGGTTCCCACGCTAGACTCCTCCCATGAACCGTGGAGCCGGGCGATCCCTCCGGACCGCCGACGGACTGCCAACGATTCGGCGTCATTTTTTCAGGATAGCGTCGATTTCTTGTTTCGCCTTTTTCATAGCTGTCGCCGCATCGGATTGATTAGACAGGATCTCCGATACGTGACGGTCGAATACGCCTTGAATTTCGCCATATTGCATAGGTGCTTCTACCGCTTTGGCGACATCGGCGCTTTCTGCGTATACTTTCCAGTTTTGAGGCGGTGTTTTCGGCAGCACTTCGTTCATGACGGATATGCGTGTCGGAATTGAAGTATTGGAAAGCGTAGTTTTCTGTGAGTAGACACCGCTCAAAAAAGCTGAAAGCTTATAGGCGGCTTCCGGATATTTAGTGGATTTAAGGACAGGGAACGCCCCGGAACCAAAGATCACTTTGTTCGTTTTGAACGTCGGCAAGAACTGCACATCGATATTCGTAAACTTATTTTTGTCATACGTGCCGAATGGCCATTTGCCGGCAGATATCATCCCTACCTGACCATTCATGAGCATCTGAATCTGATCATCCTTCGGTCCTGGAACCGGGGCCACTTTATATTTGTAAATGAGATCCTGGAAAAACTGCATCATTTCGATGGCGTTCGGATCGTCTAATTTACTGGTTGTCATGTCATCGTTCAGAACGCTTGCGTTATTGTTAAACAACCACGCAGAGGCACCAAAATAATAATTCGGAATCGCAAATCCGTATTGTTTCTTGCCGTCTTTTTCTGTAGTCAGCTTCTGCGCGTATTGTAGAAAGTCGTCCTTCGTCCAGTCTTTTTTCGGCATAGACAAGCCCGCTTGCTTGAGCATATCCGTATTAAAATGCATGACGACATTGTTCCAGTCCCAGACAAAACCGTACGTTTTTTTGTCGATGACAAAAGGCGACTGAAGTTTCGGATGTAAATCATTGTAGTTGTCCAGTGCAGCCGGATCGGCTTTCATATAGGTATCCAACGGGAGAAGCAAATCCTGCTTCGCAAACATTTGAATGCCTTCGATGGCAACACGAATGACGTCAGGCGATTTGCCGCCGGCGATCATCGTCTGGATTTTGTTGAAATAGTCGGCCCAACCGCTGCTGACGACTTCCACCCTTTTGACCGTGATATCCGGGTTCTGTTTATTGAATTCGGCCAAAATATTCGTTAACTGCTCATCTGAGGCTTCATTTTTACTCCATACTAGCGTTAATTCGGCTTTAGTTGATTTCGATGAAGTTGGTGTAGAATTGGAGCTGCATGCAATTAGTGACCACCCGAGTGCAAAAATTAATAAAAAGACCCAAACCTTTCTCATACAGGACACCATCCTTAACAGAATGTGAAGCCGCGCTACCGAGTTTGGCATAACCGGTGCGGCCTGATGCCTTTCTACGTTGCGATTCATGGTCATGTTAATCCCGTGCACGTGCACGGTAAAGACTAAAAAAATTTGCAACAAGCAACTGTGCCATCCGGGGCGTCCCCCGCTTCGGCTAATCCTGCATTGGAGCTCCCCTCACCTACATCGTGCACGTGAACGAACTCATCTTAACAAATAAGTTTCATTTTGTAAACGCTTTAAATGAAATTCGTTCCTAATGCCTATATGCGCGCATTCCCTTTACGTTCACGAGCACGGGTCTTGACCTGCACGCCGAGTTAAGCTACGATTAGACCACTAAAGCCTTTCACGGAGGTCCATTCCTATGAACATTACCAGCAAACAAATCGCCGAATTGTGCGGCGTTACCCGAGGGACCGTAGATCGCGCATTGAACAACCGTCCAGGCATTCATCCGGACACACGCGATAAAATCATGCGCGTCGCTGAAGAGCTTGGCTACAGACCGCATTTCTTGGCTCAGAGCCTTGTCAAAGGACATACGAAAACACTTGGCATCGTATTATTCGATATCCATAACCAAATTTTCTCCCAGCTCTTCCATGCCTTCGAGGCTGAAGCTCGGAAACGAGGTTATATCGTTTATTTAGTGCTTTCCAATCGGGACAAGGAGCTCGAAATGGAATATATCAACAACTTGTTGGATCGCCGTGTCGATGGAATTGCCCTGCTGCCGGCGAATGACAATAAGAAATTCGAGTCATTTCTCCTTCGTTCACGCACACCGATTGTAACATTCGGCAACCGGCTAGCTAGTCCGTTTCCCTACATTTGGATTAACGATAAACAGGCGATTTGTGATTCTGTTGCCTTTCTTGCCGAACAAGGCTACCGCCATCTCATCTACTTAAGCCCTCCCCTGATGCGCAAAGGCAAAGAAAACATTTATGTGCCCGAGCAGCGATATCAAGGTTTCTTGCAAGCCTGTGCGGAGATTCCGGATATGAGGTTTAACGTCATTGCACAGAAGCAATATTTGATGGAACTAGAAACATTGATGGAAACAATCGACAGCAAATGCGCCATCCTCTGCTCCAGCGATGTGTACGCATTGGAGGTCTTGAAATGGCTGAAAGCGCGTAAAATCCGCGTACCCGATCAAGTCGGCCTTATGGGCTTCGATAATATTGAGTTTCTGAAATATATTAACCCCTCCCTGACGACGGTGGACTATAATGTGAACGAAATCGGTACCAAACTCGCTGATCTACTCATCCGCCGCATTAATTATGAGGAAGTGCCGGCCGAGACATTGATCGACCATCATGTCCTGCAAGGGGAGTCCGTATCATTGTCTCTTGACTAGCTGGTTGGTGAAATAAAAAAGGCTGTCCCAAAGTCATTTAATGACCGAGGGAACGCCTCTTTTTTAGAATGTATGGGACAGCCATAATTATTTTACTTCATCGGCTTCGGCACCAATCCTGTCTTGTAATTGCTGTAAATATAAGCTTCGTGGACTGACATGTGTACCAAAGCTATCCCAAAAAGCATCATTCTTTGGTCTAGGATCATAGGCATTAGGCAGCAGCGCTTTCCCCTTCATCCCCACATGTCCGAAAGCGTAATTTTGCGCAGTCGGCGGTTGTTGAGAAACTAGCTCATTGCGGGTATTCCAGGTGACGTAGTTAGCCCCCGCCCAGCCATGACCGCTGCCTAACCAAGCCCTATCTTGGATGTGAATGCGACCATTCACATTGTCATACAAACAGCCTACTGACCATCGATGATGCGGCTCGCTGGTGTTATAATCTTGTTTGGATTTGCAATCGAAGAACACATTCGGACCTGTAACACGGGAATCAACTGTAAAAGCATGTCTTGCCCCTCCCGAGTAAACACGTTGTACCAAAGCCAATTCGCCAACAAGATGAAATGAATAACGGCGCCCGCCGGTTATTATACTTATAAAATCGGATACGGCGCAATCTTGAACGGTCGTCCACTTGGTATCACGCTCAACTTGCACGAGAGCATGCTGCAGATGGAAGCCTGCCACATTGCGAACCCATGCATGCTTAACTCGGTCCATATACACACCCGTGATGGCGTGATTTTCATCAGCCAAGTACGTCGCACTTCCCTCATTTCCATCCACGCTCGTTTCCTTGACGCTCGGATCATAAGTCACATCAATCCGCAAATGTTCCACACCAATCCGTTCAATCCGGCCGGCATCTTCGTATTTGACGATCGCACCTGACCCCCACCGTTGTTCTATTGCATTGGCTATAGGTGCGTCGAGTGTTATACAATTGCCGTCAATATGCGTGATCACTCTGTCGAACGCTAGTTCAAATGGCGACCATTGCACAGTCCCTCCTGTTACAGGCCTTGTCCTAATTGAATCCATCCCAATGGCATGAATCCATCTTTCATTCCCAAATCGCAGCACCTTCACGGTATCACCCGGACGAAAGCCGGATGAATCTTCGACATGGAGGCTGCGTGAGCCTGACGGAACGTAGAGATCTGTTATAGACGCTGCGGTCTCTGTTAACAGTTCCGGAGCCGATGCTCCCTGGATATCGATCACACTGCGCTTCATCGTCCCTGTTGCATACAGCAGCGTGCCCTTTTCGTCTGCTCCTTCTCCACGCAATACGACTCCGCTCGCACGGATACGAAGCTGTCCGCTGACTGGGTATGTACCTTTCCTTAGAAGAACGGCCCCCCGGAAGCCGTCTGGAGAAAGGTGCATGGCTGAGATACGATCCAGCGCATGCTGAATATGTGCCGTATTATCGCCTTCAATAGGTTCAATGGTGAGGACTATCGGCACATCCGGCAATGGGACTCCCCCACCTCCATACCCTGCATTTGAAAAGTCGATGACACGATTCCCCTTATAATCCGGTACATAGACAAGCTTGCCGTTCTTGTTCAGATAAACGATTTGATTCTGACCTTCCTCAGAAGCCGTGGGATCTAGAATCGTAAAATAAAAAGCATCGTAACCTACAACATGGCCGTTCAGTAGAAGCTCGATACGCCATTGATAGTGCGCAGCTTGGGAAGCATAACCAGGTATTATAAATGTACAATCCGTGTTAGCCTCAACTTCACGTTCCGGTAAAAAGGTAATGACCTCACCGGTTAAATCGTTTATCAAAGTGTTCTTCACCGACATACGTTCACTAGCCAAAATATGCAGGACAGGAAATTCGCTGTCCGCTGCCAGTAGAGCAGGTTGCCCGATTTCCATAACAAGGGAAGGATGCGTTAGCCATAGATCTGCTATCCTTTCGGACGGATCATCAACGTCAACATAAAGGTTGATCTCTTGCGTGACCCCTTGTAAAGTAACATGGCTTTTGACTTGAGCAATACCTGATTTAAGCGCAGTCATGGCACCTATTTCATCCAATACGACTACCTCCGGATTCATGCAAGTTGTTACGATCTCTGCTCGTGTTAGATCAGCTGCCGTCCTATCCGTCATGACTCCTTTTATAGTAAGTCGCGCACTGCCCCCTTTTACAAGCGCTAATGTATCCCATTGTTCAAAGGTATCTCCCTCAGCATTGCTCGCATAAACACTTGCTAACAAAGGTCCGTTTGGAATCGACGGGATCTCGTAAATTCCCAAATCCACCAATTGAAAATCACGGTCTGGATCGAAAAGTTCCGCTTCCAGCTTGACATATCTGGCATTAACTCGTGGAAAAATGGTCTTATTGGTACGTCCGATGTCTTCTTTAGAAGCATCTTTGCGGTAAGCCTCCTGCCAAATGAGGTTGTCTTGCGAATAGGCGATCTGATAACCACTTATGAAGCCCGATGCAAATTTCAAAATGATCTGGTTAAACGAAACGGTACTTCCCAAATCAACCGTTATCCAAACGCGATTGTCATCCTTTCGATCCGTGCTTAGCGGCTGCCAAAAAGTGCCCGCTTCTCCATCCACAGCATGGCTTCCTTCACCATTCATACGCTCCGAGCTGCAAATTACTGGTCGTTGTAAAGCTAAGTTGACATGCATACTATCTTATACCTCCTCACTTTTCGTCGAAATTACCATGATCTGTTGCAGTGTTCAAAATCCTATGACCTCTGTCTAAATTTTACTCTTTATAAGCTGCCTTTACATTGTATGAACTTACACTGCCCTGTCATTTTTTACGATCTCGCTGTACACCTTCACTCCAACCGTTCAAGCAGCCGTATAACACAAACGGCTGCTCTGTTTACACAGAGTCAGCCGTTTTTAAATCTCTTATTACTCTTTCACAGAACCAAGCGTAATCCCATGAATGAAAAAGCGCTGCAGGAACGGATAGATGACAAGTACCGGAATCATCGCAATAAAGATTTTCGCCGCATTCAACGTCTGATTGGAAAGCTCGCTCATCTTTTGAATTTGCTCCGCAGTCATCGTATTGGCATCCACAATGACCACCAGCTGTTGAATGTAGGTCTGCAGCGGATAATGATCCGCATTCGACATTAACACCAGACCGTTAAAGAACTCATTCCAGTGGTAAACGATACTGAACAAGGTCACAGTCGCGAGTACAGGCACAGCCAGCGGGATGAATATTTTCACAAGCATATACCAAGGACCTGCACCGTCGACGAGTGCCGCTTCCTCCAATTCCTTCGGCAAATTCCGGAAATAGTTAATGACCAGAATGACACTGAAGATCGGAACGCTATTCCCAAGGACTAACGCCCAAATATTATTAATCAGACCTAGAGATTTGACCGTTTGATACCAAGGGATCAAGCCACCGTTAAATAACATGGTGAATACCAAAATCCACATCAAGACATTACGAAACGGCAAATCTTTCGTATTTTTCGATAAAGGGTACCCCATCAACACAATAACAACAAAGTTCAGGGTCGATCCCAGAACAACACGCTGAATCGAGATCCAGAAGGAATTGAAAAATTTACTGTCGCCCATAATTTCATGATAGGAATTCAAGTTAAATCCCACCGGCCAGAAGCTGACCTGCCCCGAGGACGCTGCCGCATTGTCGCTTAGCGAAACAGCCAGCGTATACCAGAGAGGAAGCACACACAAAAGAGCGATGCCAACCAGCAGCACGATAAGGAAAAGATCGAACACTCTGGAGCCTATTGTTGTTTCTCTGACCATAATCCTGCTCCTTTATATTAAAAAATACGATAATTTGCAAACTTAGCGGCTAGCACATAGGAAGTCGTAATTAACGCAAAACTAATGATGGATTTCAAAAGCCCCATTGCCGTAGCCAATCCATACTGCAGATTCAATAGACCTGTCCGATAGACCCAAGTGTCAATAATATCCCCGCTTGAATACACAAGTGGATTGTACAAGTTAAAAATTTGGTCAAAACCAGCGTTTAAGACATTCCCTAAGCTAAGTACCGAAAGTAAAATGACTGTTGTCATCATGCCGGGTAGCGTGACGTGAAGCAATCGCTGCCAGCGCGTAGCGCCGTCAATTGCAGCCGCTTCGTAAAGCGCCGGGTTAATCCCCGTTAAAGCCGCCAAAAAGATAATGGTGTTAAAACCGAATTCCTTCCAAACATCACTTCCAACGATGATAAAAGGAAACAACTCCGCCTTGCCGAAAAACAGCGTAGGACTGATGCCGAAGAACCCCAGCAACCCGTTAACAGGTCCTTTAAAGGACAAGATATCAAGCAAAATACCGGAAAGAATAACCCAGGATAAAAAATGTGGTAAATAAACAATCGTCTGAACCCATTTCTTCAACACCGCGATGCGTAATTCATTCAGCAATAACGCGAAGACCAGCGGAACAATCATATTCGCAATAATTTTCATGACAGCAATGAACAAGGTATTGAAAAACACCGTTTTACTGTCGTTCAATGAAAACATGTACTTGAAGTTTTCCAAGCCGACCCATTCGGAATGAAGAATGCCTAAGCCTGGATTAAAATCCTGAAAAGCAATGACAATGCCGAACATAGGCACGATACTAAACAGCGTCAACCATATAAAGCCAGGAAGAAGCATGAGATAGTAATGTTTGGCAAAACCCTTCGTAACCATCCTATCAATCACTTCCATTCTTTGTTGTTAAGGGAAAGGCGCCAGAGTAGTCTGGCGCCTGGTGTGCCCTTGCGACTATTTCAAGTTCGCTTCGATTTCACTAATGATCTGATCTCCGCCCTGCTTTTTCCAATCCTCGACGAACTTGTCGAAGGATTCCAACGGCGCAGCGCCCATAATAATTTTGAGGAACGTTTCTTTTTCCAATTTATCCAGCGCAGACCATCGGCTTTCCATCGTTTTCGTCTGGGAGTACGTTACGCTGTAGGTTTTCTTATACGGCAGCTGGAGCGCAGATATCCCTACAAGTGTTGAATACATCCGTTTCCATGTTCCTAAATCCGCATTCGGATCCCAATACTGAATATCGTATTTGTCGTAAGGCTCCAGCTTCACTTTTTTCACTTTTTCCGCATCGGATTTCAGCAATTTGTACCCCGGGAGATCCATATCCTCCGGTTTTTTGGTACCAGCAAGCACTTCTTTCATCATTTTGTACGTAACGTCCATCTCATCCATTGGAGCATATACGATACGTAATGGATAGTTGCCAATGGCTACTTTCACATCGAATTTGGATTCGTCACGCAGCAACAAGTTTTCCATTTGAATAGCAGCTTCTGGGTGCTCATACCCTTTCCGAACAACGAGATACTGATTCGTCGGGTTCCCCATGTGTGGCGTAAATTCGCCATTTACATCCAGAGGCGCCGCATAAGCCTGCCAGTTTGCTTTCGGGTTATTTTTGATGGCATCCGCTAATGGACCGTATCCGCCAGCCCACCACAGACCGAAGTAAATACCGGAAGTTCCATTTTTGATCAGCTCTTGCGCGTCTTTACGAATCGTCATTTCCTTGTCAATCAAGCCTTTGGAATATAGATCACGCAGCTTAGAGAGCGCTTGCTTTGTTTCTGGCTGAAGGGAACCGTACGTTGTTTTACCGTCAGCGCCTTTTAGCCAAAATCCTGGATAAGAATGGTAGGAAGCGAAAATCGGATCGAAACCATAGTTATTATTGTTAGGATTGATAAAATCTGCATTCAACAAGCCGCCCAATTGTGGCCCTGAAATCCCGATCGTATCCGCTTTGCCATTCCCGTCTGGATCTTGCTCGACAAAGGCTTTGGCTACTTTCTCCAGTTCATCCATCGTTTTCGGCGGTTGCAGGCCTAATTTATCCAGCCAATCCTTGCGAATCCACATCATATGAACCATGTCCGATTCCGTTGTGACGTTCGGAAGGGCATACATTTTTCCATCTACGGTAACTGATTTAAGCGCAAGTCCTTTTGTACTATCGACGATGCTTTTGAGTGCTGGTGAAGCATATTTGTTATATACTTCTGTCAGATCCGCGAGCTGACCGCTTTTCACCATTTGTCTGAACTGCGTGTCTTTCACAACAAGCGCGTCCGGCAAATCATTGCTGGCAATAGATAGGTTAACTTTTTGATCGTAATCCTTTCCGCTTGCCGCTTGCCAAACAATTTTGGTATCAATGTTCAAGTTGTCTTTAATATAGCGGGTATACTGATTGCTTTCCGGCGAATCTCCGGCAGGCAAGCTTTTGTCCGCTGCGTCGACATCTTTCCCAATTTTAATCGTAATCGGTTTCTCTGATTTCGTGAAAGGGCCTGCGGCTGCTGTTTGTGCTCCCGCAGTTTGTGTAGCCGCTGTTGAAGCTTTAGGTGATTCCTTAGCCGTATTCGCTTCCGAACAGGCAGATAAGACAACTAGCATTCCTGCGAGTAAAAGCAGCATGCTTTTTTTAGGCTTGCTCATATAAATCCCCTTCTTTCGTTTATATAATTTGTCTACACGATAAAAATAACACGAATCATCCCCCTGCAAGGAGGGAAAACGGTTACACCTTAGATGGGAAATTGACCGAGATTTTTCTGCCACTCGCATCCAACCTGCGGCATTTCCGGCATTTGACCCCCTAACTTTCGGACATTTCTCTACCTGCTGCATGCTTTAGCCGATACTCGCTTGGCAATAGTCCGGTTTGCTCCCGGAAGCTGCGGCTAAAATACTTCTCATCCATATAGCCTACATGCTCAGCAATCCATAAAATTGTCTTATTCGTATAAAGCAAATACTCCTTTGCCTTGTCGATTCGGTTATTGCGCAAAAACTCGCTAAAATTAATGCCGATAATTTCCTTGAAACACTGGCTGAAGTAGCTTCTGCTCATATTCACCCGCTTCGCAATGATTGCCGCAGTAATCTGCTCCTGCATTTCTTCGCTGACGATGTGAACGGCTTTCATCACGCATTCGACGACCTCTTGCGAGAAAGCCGGTTTGTCCATCGCTTTGCGGATCATGTCACGCGTACTGGTTATCCACGCTTCAACCTCCAGCCAGTTCTCAAAAGCGTCCGGCAGCGCAATTTTCGCCATATGAACAGCGTGGAATAATAGATTCCATTTATCCGTTAACGTATACAAGAGCCCAATTAGCTTGGTTTGCGGCAAACGTAAATGCTTCAACTGTTTGACCTGAGCGGCGAATAACGGATCTTGATGAATCCATTCGTGCCCCGACCATTGTTCCTTCACTTGATCCAGATCCGGCACAGCTTTATCCACTTGAAAAATGGTTTCGTCTCGTGAGAAAGCCCCTTCATAGAAGACATCGGATGCTTGCGGAGCAGGCTTTTGTTCCTCCAGAATCCGTTTATGAATTCTCCCCAGCACTTCTTCAAAGCGCTCCTTCTCAAGCTGCACCTTGGCAATATAATCAATAGCGCCAAGCCTCAGCGCCTCTTGGATATACTCAAAATCCTGGTGGAAAGTGAGCACAACGGTATACATAGTCGGATATTGCTTGCGCACAATCTTCAATAGTTCAATCCCCGACATGACGGGCATCGCTAAATCCGTGAGCAGTAAATCGACGGCATGGTCGGCTATGAATTCCAACGCCTTCTCGCCGTTGCTCGCTTCTCCAACAACCTCCATATCAAACTCGCTCCAGGGCATGGCAGAAATAAGCCCTTTACGCACCAATTTATCGTCATCGACAATCATCACTTTAATCATGACGGCGGTTCCCCTCCATAATAGGTATCGTTACAAATATCGTTGTCCCTTTGCCGATCACACTTTGAATACGCAGCTCCGCCTTATCGCCATACTGCGATTCGAGCATCCGCTTCACATAATTCAACCCAATTCCCATGCCGACTTTTTTGTTCTCGATTTCCGGGTTATGCAGGAGGTTTTGAATCGTTTCTTCCGACATCCCTGAACCGTTATCCTGAATAGAGATCAGAATGGCATTCGTTAAATTCACATCTACGCGGATATACCCATCGTCGCTTAACCCATGATAAAGAGAGTTTTCCACCAGCGGCTGAAGAATAAACCGAGGCACCGGCATGCTCCAAACATCTTCATCGACGTGCATTTGGACATCAAACTTAAAATCATAACGGATTTGCTGCAGCGTCAAATATTGCTTCAAAGCCTCAATCTCTTCATTAATTGTGGATGCCGTTCCCAGCTTGCCCAGATTGTAATGCAGCAGCTTATTTAGGGAAGAAACAAGACGATCGATCTCATTTTGACCATTCATAAGGGCCAGCCAGTGCACCGTATCCAGCGTATTCATCAGAAAATGGGGATTTATTTGATACAGCAGCTTCTCAACTTCCAGATCCACCCGCCGCTTCTCCTTATGCTCAACCTCGGCGAACAACTCCCAAATCTGCTCCCTCATCTGTCTAAATTGGTTCAAAAGGAAATCAAACTCCGGTATTTTGGTTTTTACATTAACCACTTGCGCGCGATTTTGCGCCATCAGCTTGATTTCTCGATTAAATCCATTCAAAGGGACATAAACCATTTTCCATAAAAGCCATGCCATCAGCAAACTAATTCCTAGAAAAATAAGCGCAAACAATAAGATTTGCAGAAACCACCGATTCATTTCCTTATTGTAATCAGCTTTCGGAATGACGGATACGATACTCCACCCTTGATTGCTGGCCTGCCGAAACCATATAAATTCATTCAGCTTGCCGTGCGTACTGTCACTGGAGAAATTCGGGAAGAGCGTATCTTTCACGAACGAATTAGGCAGCTCCGTATAGGCGATTCGACCATTATTGTCCAGAAAAATGTGATAATTCCCGCCGCCGAATTGATCATTGTTCAGGATATTCTGCGTCAGATGGAACCCTGATTCAATGTAGACATACACGTCATCGCGCATGGGCAAATCCACTTTCCTCAGTGCCGAAAAAACAAAGTTGTTATCGAAACGGTTGTTGCTGATATGAGGCCCATAATACGAAATTCCTGAGTATTCTGCCAGCAACGGCAGCTTTTCAGGAGAGAAATTATCTTTGACCCCTACATTTTCGAGATCGTAAGTATTATCCTTTTGAAAATAGTACAAGGTTAGACCGATATTTGGATTCGTAAAGGTCACTAAGCTTAATTCATCTCTTAAATTGCTAATCATTTGAGATCGTTCATAGGTTTGGCTAGGTGGAAGCGATAACATCTGATCCAGCTTTTTCCCTACGCTACCGGGAAAAGCAAGCTGCTGAGAAACGTGATTTAAATTGCTGATCGTACTCTCTAAGGAGAGTTCAACTTGCTTTAAATTACTCTGTATCCCGTTCTGAATTTTATTCGTCAGGATCGAGTAAATCGTGTAATAAGAAATGAGAACGATACAAATAAACGGTATCAGCGTACTGCAAAGAAAGATGATAAATATTCGCTTTTTTAAAGTTAAATAATCGTACATCCATGGTTTTACAATGTCTCTTAACTTAGCAAACAAATGACTTCACCCCTGATTCTGTTTCCATTCCTTATGCATGGGCTTTTCTACGATATTCGGATGGCGTGCAACCAAAATGAGCTTTGAACACACCGATAAAATAACTTAGCGTATTAAATCCGACATCCAGCGAAATCTCTGTAATCTTCTTATCCGTGTCCTTCAATAGGTAAGCCGCTCGCTGTGCCCGTACTTGATTTAAGTATTCCAGCGGGCTTTTTCCGGTAAAATTTTTAAAATATCGGCAGAAATAAGACTCGCTGAAGGAAACGAGCGCTGCTAACTCCTCCAAGCGAATGGGCCCGCTGTAGTTCATTTGAATGTATTCAATAATGAGTTTTAATCGGTCAATATGTGTCGGACTCACCGTAGGGGGAAGCTCGCGAAAAGATGGTCCTCCCAACATCATCAGCTTCGAAATAATTAATTGCAGTAATCCTTTTGTCGTCAATTCGTATAACGGCAATTCATTAATGTTCAAATCGAACACCTGCAGCAGCAGTTCAAGCAGCTCAATTTCGCCTGCCGAATGACGTGTGATATGGGCAGGAATGATATATTTCTGCTGGATAAGCGGTGTAATATATTTCTCGCCCACAAGATCAAACCGCCCGTTTCCTACAATATCCGGGTGAAACACCACGGCTGTGAAGCAGCATTCTTCTTCTGAGGTGATGTAACCAGAGTGAAGCTGACCGCCATTCACGAAAATCGCTTCACCCGCCTCCAGCTCGTAGTCATCCATAGAAACGCGAAAAGTAGCCTTTCCCTTCGTCAGCATTAGAAACTCCAACTCGTCATGCCAATGAAGGTCCAGCAGTTCTTCCCCTGGCTGACAGCAGATTTCATATACACGAATCGGATATAGCGGGTCGCCGTGAACGCGGTCTTCTTTTAAATGCGCCTGCTGCATAGCTTTCGTTCCTCCTTCACAAAATCAAGCCTCATGTCAAAATACTGATATATTCTAGCAATATAAAGAAAGGAAAGCGATTTATAAATCAATATACTTATATTAAATTACAACGAAGGGCTGATGGCAATGAAATTTTCGAATGGCTATTGGATGGCAAAAGAAGGATACACAGTTTTGAACCCTGTTGATGTCCGCGAAGTGGAGCAAAAGGGCAACAATCTTACGGTTTATGCCGCAGCGCGAAGGATTCAGCGAAAAGGCGATACCTTAAACGGCGCGTTGCTGACGTGTGAAATTAGCTCGCCAATCCCTGATGTCATCCGTGTACGTTGGACGCATCATGCAGGCAAGACAACAAAGGGACCGGCTTTTGAATTGTTAGAAAATCCGTTGACGCCTGTCACTATAGATGAAAGCGGTCATCAGGTGACGCTTAAATCCGGCAATCTAAGTGTCAAAATAAATAAACAAGAAACTTGGGGAACGGAGTTCTTTTACGAAGAAAAACGTTTGACTGGCTCCAATAGCAAAGGCGCGGGGCATATTACAACAGATAACAAAGATGTATACTTCCGCGAACAGCTGGACCTTGGCGTCGGCGAGCACATTTACGGACTTGGGGAACGCTTCACCCCCTTTGTGAAAAATGGGCAAGCGGTTGACATCTGGAACGAAGATGGCGGCACAAGCAGCGAGCAAGCGTACAAAAATGTTCCTTTTTATTTATCGAGTAAAGGTTACGGCGTGTTCGTCAATCATCCTGAGCATGTCTCGTTCGAAGTTGGCTCTGAGGTCGTTTCCAAAGTCCAATTCAGCGTACCTGGCGAAAATATCGAATATTTCATCGTCGGCGGCCAAACATTGAAAGACGTTCTGAATAATTACACCAAATTGACTGGAAAACCCGCCCTGCCGCCAGCTTGGTCGTTCGGTTTGTGGTTAACCACTTCCTTCACAACGAATTACGACGAAGCTACCGTGAACAGCTTCATTGACGGTATGATCGAACGCGATCTTCCGCTGCATGTTTTCCATTTTGACTGCTTCTGGATGAAAGAATATCAATGGACCAACTTCGAGTGGGATGCCGATATGTTCCCCGATCCGGTAGGCATGCTGAAACGCCTTAAGGACAAAGGCCTCAAAATTTGTGTATGGATCAATTCGTATATTGGCCAGAAGTCTCCGCTGTTCAAAGAGGGCATGGAGCAAGGCTATTTGGTCAAAACCTTAGAGGATGACGTGTGGCAGTGGGATCTCTGGCAGGCAGGCATGGGGCTGGTCGATTTCACGAATCCGGCGGCAACCGAGTGGTACAAGGGGCATTTGAGACGGTTGATTGATATGGGAGTGGACTGCTTCAAAACGGACTTCGGCGAGCGCATCCCTACGGATGTTAAGTACCATGACGGATCTGATCCGCTGAAAATGCATAACTATTATACCTTCCTGTACAACAAAGCTGTCTTTGAGGTGCTGGAAGAGAAACTTGGCAAAAATGAAGCGATGCTTTTTGCTCGCTCGGCCACAGCAGGCGGCCAGCAATTCCCTGTGCACTGGGGCGGCGACTGCTCGGCCAATTACGACTCCATGGCGGAGTCGCTGCGCGGAGGCCTTTCGCTCGGCTTATCCGGCTTTGGCTTCTGGAGCCATGACATCAGCGGCTTTGAGAAAACAGCGCCGCCTGATATTTATAAGCGCTGGGTCGCCTTTGGCCTGCTGTCTTCCCACAGCCGACTGCACGGCAACGAGTCTTACCGCGTGCCGTGGCTGTTTGATGAAGAAGCCGTCGATGTTCTCCGGCATTTTACGAAGCTCAAAAGCACGTTGATGCCTTATCTGTTTGAAAGTGCCATCCAGTCCACTGAGATGGGGATTCCAATGATGCGCGCGATGGTGCTCGATTATGCTGCGGACCCTTCCACGCATCATTTGGATACGCAGTACATGTTAGGCGACAATCTGCTCGTGGCTCCAATCTTTAATGATCGCGGGCAAGTGATGTATTATGTGCCGGAAGGCCGCTGGACCGACTTCTTTGGCGGGCAAATCGTTGAAGGCGGGAAATGGCACGAAGAAACCCATGGTTACATGACGCTGCCATTGTTAGTTAAACCGAATTCGTTGCTCGCAATCGGTGCGAACGATCAGAAGCCCGACTACGACTACGCGGATGGCGTATCCCTGCATTTGTTTGAACTGCAAGATGGCGCCAGCGCTGCAGCGAATTTGTACAGCTTGCAAGGCGAGCTGGAAGTGACCGTGAAGGCTGTTCGCCGTGATGAAGAAGTAAGCTTCTTCATTCAAGGGGCAACGAAGCCGTATACGATCGTGCTGCGAGGCATTCATGAAGTCGCCGGCGTAGACGGGGCGGAATGGATCGATTCCGCTAACGGCATCGTGCTTACGCCTGAAACGGGCAAAACGCATGTAGTCGTTAGCCTGTAAGAAAAGGCAGTTCCCAAGTAGAAGCTTCTACTTTTGGGAACTGCCTTTTTTGCCGCCCCCATTTCCACTGTTGATCCCATCGTTGGCATGCATCCGTGTGCGAAGGGGGAACTACAGGGCGCTATTTCAGCGAGTTAGGCTGATTTCTGGCTGCGAGCAGAACTACAGGGTCTTATATGCCCACTGGATGCTGCATTTGGGCTTCATATACTGAAATAGTGGACTGTAGTTCTCCTAACAAGTAGAAACAGCTCGTTTTCCTCGAAATAGAAGACCATAGTTCCCTAATGGAAGCCTAGCTAGCGGATGCGATCTCTAAATCATATCAGAGCGGCGATAGCTCCAACTCCACTCTATCAGCCACTAACGTATAAAACTCAGGAAACCTAGCATCTGAAGGACTTGGTATCTCTTCCAATGCGCGTATCACGAGCCCGGAAGCCGCAATGGCTGTGATAATCTCGCCAAGTGTCCAACTTCGCAATAGAACCTTCTCCAATCCGGACCGTTCCTCCTCAGGCAGCAATTTAGCAAACGCTACCTCTCCTTCTTTAGTCCCCTTTTCAAAATAGTTGCCGCTTGGTTGATTCAGATTAACCGTGTTCAGCCAAGCTCGTGCAAAAGGATGAAAGTCGGTCAAAAGGAACCGACCCTTGTTCCCAAGCCTGCGACGGACCACCTCAAAGATAGCATTAAGATCAGTGAAATAATGCAAAACGCCAAACTCCATCAGCACGATGTCAAACTGGCCAAGCGACTCTTCGTTCGGGATTTGCAAGACGTCCGAGCAGATATAGTCGAGCTTCACACCTACGGCATCGGCAACTTGCTTGGCGTACAGGCGATTTTCTTCAGAGATGTCCACGACGGTTACATCCGCGCCTAACATCGCAAAAGAGATTGCTTTCCTCCCGTGCGAACCAAGAAGATTAATTATTCGCTTTCCACTTGGATCACCTATGTATTTTAACCAATAGCGCAGATGATGCTTGTGTTCCCTTTTCAACTCTACGGCAAGTTCATCGGGTGTCCCGAAACTGTGTACCCAAGCCTGATACGCTTTCGTTTCCCAAGCCTTCTTGTTTGCTCTTGAATACTCCTCTTGCACATCCATCCCCCCAGGTTCTTCTGACTCCAAAAGCTCTTCCTTTGCCCATATCCTTAATTTACCACATATTTCAGAGCAACAAACAGTCCTTCTTCCGCGTCTAAACATTACTAAAGTCAGCTAAGGAGTGTAGGATATGAAGATAAAAAATGGCTTGCAAACAGGAGCAGCGTTGATGTTTCTGCTCATGGGCATGCTCCCAGCAGCAAATGCTCATGCAGATGCGGACACGTCGCTTCCCGTCTATCTCGATGGCCATCCGTTGAGCTTTGAGACGCCTCCCGTTATCGAAGATGGCTACAGTCTTGTTCCACTTCGTGCAATTTTTGAGGCTGAAGGCGCAAAAGTTTCTTGGGATGACAAAACACGAACAGTTACTGCTACGAAAAATGATATCGTATTTACATACCGCATTGGTGACATGACGGCTTATAAAAATAAAGACCAGCTAGATATGCCGATCGCGGGTAAAATTATTGACGGCTCCACGATGATCCCGCTTCGGTTAATAAGCGAAACACTGGGCAATCTCGTGAAATGGCATGAATATTCGCGATCGATTACGATTTCCTCGGCGAATGAGTATGAAACCAAGATTGAATATGGCGTCAATCTGCGTGACGCTCCGAATACAAGTGGGCAAGTTCTTCGAATGATTCCGAAGAGCGAGAACATTCATGTCATCCGGGAAGTCGACGCCAACTGGTTGGAGGTGCAGACGAAGGACAAGACGATTGGTTTCCTTTCTGCAGCCTCCCAGTATACGGATTACGCCAACGTCGCTTCAGCAGATAAAAAAGCCGATGATTTGCTCGCTTTCGGAGCTAAATTTCTCGGAACGCCTTACGAATTCGGAGCAGATCCCGGTCAAACCAAGACATTCGACTGCTCCTCATTCGTCCAATATGTGTTCAAGCAAGCATTGTCAATCGATCTCCCGCGAGTCTCCTACAACCAAGCCTTGAAAGGAACTGAAGTCCCTCTAGATGAGCTGCGCAAAGGTGATGTGCTGTTCTTTGACGCACGCGGGCTCGATATCGGACATGTTGGCATCTATGCAGGAGACGGGCGGCTTCTTCATACTTACTCCAAAGAGCAAGGCGTGCATTACGAGGACTTTACTGATAAATGGAAAAAACGTTTTGTTACGGCTAGAAGGATGTTCTAATTCCTTCATCAAAGTGGGATAATGGCTAGTCCAGATGCAGCATTTCCTACTTTTATCGTGTCTATGATCTTATTATCCCGGACTCTTATAACAGAGACGGTATTTTCTCCAAAATTAGCCACATAGGCATATTTGCCGTTTTGCGTGATAGCGACTATGCCGGGTTTCTTTCCCACCGGAACGGTAGCTATCACTTTATTTTTTTTCAGCCTAATGACGGAAACGGTATTATCTCCTTCATTACCGACATAAGCAAATCGATCGTTTGGCGTTATCGCTACTCCCACAGGTGTTGAGCCGACTTTAATTTTGCTAAGGATCTTTCTGCTTTTAGTACCAATGACCAAAACGTTGTGATTCGTGGTCACATAAGCCAATCTGCTGTTTTGGGTAAAAGCAATTTGATCCGGACCCACTCCAGCGGGAATGGTGTCTATGACTTTATTACATTTCGCATTAAAAATAGAAATCGTATTGCTGTCGTGATTGCTCACGTAACCCACCATTCTTTGTCCTATTTTCTGAGGTGTGACAGTTACGCCTACCGGTCTCTTACCTACCTTTAGCGTTTGAATGACCTTTCTCTTTTTTATACATAGAACTGAAACGGTATTATCGGCTGAGTTCGTAACATACACATACCTTTGCGATGTTCCTACATCTGATGGGCTTTTTCCGACTGGGATCGTGCTAATAATTTTATTCGTGCTTCGCTGGATGACTTGGGCGGTGTTATCGGTTTTATTGATGACAACCGCATGTTTCCCATCGGGGGTGACCGCGATCTCAAAGGGACCTTTTCCCGTCTTTATCGTTGCCTTGACCTTTCTGGTTCGGGTATCAATTACCGAGATGGTATTGTCGTTGAAATTCGTAACGTAGGCGAAATGAAACGAGGGTATACGTCTATTCATGGTCACAAGGGATCACTCTCCTAAGTAATCTTATGTTGGGAGATGTGCCCCAGGGAACGGCTGTTATCACGAGGAATTTGCAAACTCTGCAGGCAACACCCTCATATGGGATCAGCATGACGAAAAGATATGATATAGTATGAAACGTTGTCATGGAGGAGCTTCCTATGCGAACCAATACAGAACAAAGAAAAATCACAAATCAAGATATTGAACAAATGATTGTCGAAATAGATAAAGGCTGGACGGAACTGAATAACATCCATGTGTCGTGTCACCATATTTGGAGGGATCTCGTGCAAATTTCGCAAGATTTGGACGAGAAATTCGGTATTTCCTATTAATTTAGTGTTTTAAAAACAAAAACAGCAAGCCCCTAGTCATCTAGGAAGGCTTGCTATTTTATTTAACTTTTATTTCGCTTGAATGTAACCTTCTGCTTTCAACAGTTCAGCGATCAGAACAGCGCCGCCAGCCGCTCCGCGCAATGTGTTATGCGACAATCCTACGAATTTGTAATCGTAGATGGAATCTTCACGCAAGCGACCTACGGAGACGCCCATACCGCGCTCGATGTCACGATCAAGTTTCGTCTGCGGTCTGTTCTCTTCTTCGAAATAAGTGATGAACTGCTTAGGTGCGCTAGGCAATTCCAGCTCTTGCGGACGGCCTTTGAACTGGAGCCAACGAGCAAGAATTTCTTCTTTGGATGGTTTTTTCTCAAACGATGCAAAAACAGTTGCCAAATGTCCATCTGTTACAGGAACGCGGATACATTGGGTTGTAATTAAAGGGGAGCTTGCTTTAACAATGGCATTATTTTCGATGCTGCCCCAGATGCGCAGCGGCTCTTGCTCGCTTTTTTCTTCCTCGCCGCCAATATAAGGAATGACATTATCCAGCATTTCAGGCCAATCGGTGAAGTTTTTGCCCGCTCCGGAAATTGCTTGGTACGTCGATGCAACAACTTGGGTTGGTTTGAAGTCCAGCAAGGCATGAAGCGCCGGCACATAACTCTGAATGGAGCAGTTAGGCTTAACGGCAATAAAGCCGGTTGAAGTTCCGAGACGTTTTCGTTGTGCCGCGATCACTTCAATATGCCCTGGATTTACTTCCGGGATAACCATCGGGATATCAGGTGTCCAGCGGTGAGCCGAGTTGTTGGAAATAACAGGCGTGCCCGTTTTGGCGTAAGCTTCTTCCAACGCTAGAATTTCATTCTTTTTCATATCGACGGCACAGAAGATAAAATCAACTTGAGAAGCTACTTCTTCCACTTTCGAAGCATCTTGAACAACAATTTGTTTCACGCCTTCAGGGATAGGTGTAGCTAGTTTCCATCTGCCTTGCACGGATTCTTCATATGTTTTACCCGCAGAGCTGCTGCTAGCTGCGATCGCTGTTACTTTAAACCAAGGATGTTGATCCAGCAATTCAACAAAACGCTGGCCAACCATTCCTGTTCCTCCGACAATACCCACTTTTAATTTTTCTGACATGTGATATTCAAATCCTTTCAAAATGGTATGATAAACTATTCAATAAGTCTGAAATGGTGTACCTAATCAGCGCGTAACCTGCATTTCTTTTATAAAAGCAAAAAAATCCCACCCCCAAGACTAATACAGCCTCAGGGACGAGATTTGGATTCCTCGTGGTACCACCCCAGATTCGCCAATATGTCGCCATATTAGCCTCTTCAAGTACGGCATTACGGTGTAATGCGGATACTTTAGCTCTGTAACAGGAGCTCCTGGCACACCATCCCCTTCTTGCCCGGTTCCGATGCGCTGCTCTGAGCCTTTTTTCAATAAAGATTTCTTTACTCCTTTTCAGCTAACGGAGCTCTCTGTGAAAGATTTCATTTATTTACTCTTCTCTTCGTCGCATTTGAATGTTGCGATAATATTATCAGATATCGATTGTAACGTAAACAAATTTTTTGAAATTTCGAAAATAGGACAAATTATTCGCCTACGATGTCCGCCCTTAAATCGCTCGCAACTTCCATCATCCTTGGAATCACGGCTTCATTCGTGCCTGACACGTAAACATCCCCCTGATAATGCCGGAAGGGAATCTTGCTGTCGCCATAACTCCACATGAAGAAATCACCTTCGATGGACATCGTGGTTGTACCGGTTATCGTAAACACAGGTGTATAGGAAAAATCAGATTGGGATGCAAAATACTGTTTGCATTCTTCCAAAGAGATGACAGCTTCCGAGTTGTCATTAACTTGCAAGGCTCTTGTAATTCGATAACGTTGGCTCAAAACCATTCCTCCATTCGTTCACCAACATATTTTATTGCAAAATCACGCAAATTGCTAGCGCAATTTTATGCAAAAAAGCCAATCCAATGACTGGAGTGGCTGGGTCGGTATCCATTTGCTTGCCATCATGATTTGGTTAGCTGTCTGCGATCTTCAACTTGTGGCGGCTCTTCCATCCAACCATGCTCAATCATGATTTCCCCGCCTTCTTTGACAAAGGGGATAATTTTTTGAGCAAGTTTCGCGAGCGCAAGCGGTAGATCACTACGCAAACTGAAAGCTCCGCCAAGCGAGTGGCTGCCAATCGCAAACGAGCCCAATAAATTGGTGAGATACATCATTATCTTATCTGAAAATGGTGAAACGGTGGAGTTAGTCGCTTTCCCCGCGTGAGTAGCAGGAGGCTCAATGTAATCCTCACGCAGAAATTCACCCAGCGTTGTTTCAACTTCTTTGGACAATTTCATGCCTTTCACAAAATATTCTTTCACATTCTTATCATGAGCAACTTGAGCGAAGCCGATCATCAGCTGCATCCCTGTAAGATTCGTTTCAATCGAATGATGTAAAAGCGAAATCTCAATCGCATTTAGCGCTCTTTTATCTTTAAACAAATTGAATCCAGATAAATAATTATCATTCTTAATAAAGGTTACCTCAGTGGGCATGGACATATAGGGCGGCCGCGATAAAGCCCCTTTCTCCTGCAGGAATTGCACGCACTGATCGTACATCTCTTGTGAATCTGCTGTTAACTGCTTAAAGAGCTCTCTGATGTCTTTCCGATATGACATCGTAGAATGAAACGCGAAAAGAGGAACTTCAATCTTGCTTATCATAAGCAAAAACATCGGTTCGTACAGATAATCAAATAACTTGGGAACCCCTTTATTGACGTCATTTGCATTAAATCCTAGCGGAATGACTGCTCCTGCTTGCTCAAAAATGTGTTTGATCGTCGTTACTATTTGATCACTGGAATCGTACGTTGCTTTCAGAATTTGTTTAACCTCTTCATTTTCTGCGTTTTCAAGGAAATATTCCAAAAAGCGAAGCAACATGGTTTTTTCTTGATAGGTCATCCACAAGTTACCTATTTCAGACGATGTCAATGGGATATCGGTTGATGCCATATGGTTGACTCCTTTATGTAAATTCGCGTGATCTCTTCCTGATGTTTACTTTCATTTATCATTTCCTATCGGGGAAAGAATATCCAGAATCCTTTTACCTTATTGGCTATGAAAATAGGGCTACCCCTCTGATCATTAAGACCTTTGGAATAGCCCTCATCATTTTTGCTAAAGACAAGATTGATGAATTGAAGCCCGGTTAGCTTTTGAGTTGTCAATTACGACGAGCCGTTCGCTCTATGGCATCAACAGTTACTTTGTACAGTTGGTGCGGCAGATCGTGTCCCATTCCGTCAACCAACAGTAGCTCAGCGCCCGGGATGGCAGAAGCCGTATCCTCGCCACACGCCGGGACGAACAGGGGATCGTCCACCCCATGAATGACAAGTGCTGGTACTTTTATGGTCGCTAGCCGCGGACGACGGTCACCGGAGACAGCGATCGCAGCAATTTGTCGACCGACACTGCCTGGATCGTAGGCTCGCAGAACTTCCTCCAAAATGAGTGCCCGATAAGCGTCATCTTCAAACGGATAACCGGTGCCGGCGATGCGTTTGGCAAAAGCGAGGCTGTGCGCCAAAAATCCTGCTTCATCCTCAAAGGGGCTCGGCGCCGGTTTAGTCATCAATGCCATGACATCCGGAGATGCTTGCGGAAGAGTGGGATTTCCGGAACTGGACATAATGGAGGTGAGTGATAAAACTCGTTCAGGGTACTCACTGGCTGCAATCTGGGCAATCATTCCGCCCATCGACCTGCCAACGAGATGTGCCCGGTCAATTGAAAGGGCGTCGAGCAGTCCGATAACGTCGCCTGCCATGTCATCGAGCGTGTAAGGGATGTCCGGTCGCTGTCCTGACATGAGTGCAGTGGCCAGTGCTTCAAAATTCAGCGCCGGATAATGGCTAAAGTGTGTCGAGCAACCTACGTCGCGATTATCAAAGCGGATCACGCGGAAGCCCCGTGCTGCTAGTATCTCACAAAACGGAGCCGTCCATCGGATCATCTGGGTTCCAAGCCCGGCGATTAGGATAATAGCTTCGTCATTTTCGTTACCGAAACTGTCATAAGCCAAATCAACACCGTTGACTTTTAGAATGTTCATGCGTATGTTCTCCTTCAATTAATTTGGTATTGGAAGTTCTGTCATAGGCAGAAGGCGTGAATCTTCGATCGCTGCAGTCCGATGCCCGATACCGGTCAGGTAGTCTTGATGACTTGAAAAAGCAAGAAACGACTGCGCGCTGCTCTGGCGGATCAGCATAACAAGATCCCATCTTTCGTCTTCGGGTCCGATAAGGAACTCTCCATCATGCCCAAGAAACAAGATTTCACCTCCGCATTCACGGAGATATGGAAGGGTGTGCTCAATATAGCGTTTAAAAGCTTCGGCACCGCTGATTGGGTCCTCCGGTGTTAGCTCAGGATTGGCTGTGTTATCGGCAACATCAGCAGGTTCAACATCACGATGCTGCCCTCAATGCCTCGTTGCATAAACTTCATGCCAGTGCGTTGCGATGGTTCGATGTAACAAATAGATTCAAACTCTGTCATAGCGGCTCCTTTCGTAGTCATAAGTTCCCTTCAGGGAATGCATGAGCGGCTAATTTCTTGACATGGTTTCTGATATCAGGTGCCCAGTCATGGATGAAGTGGTAAAAACGGTCCATATCACTAGCATACAGTGCCCGGAGAGCTTCTTCGTATTGATGGAAATCTCCGGCCATAGCTGTCATAAAGTTATAAGCTGCTTCTTGCGACTCTCGGACATTGCTCTGTTTTTCTCCGGTACGGCGAGCCTCATCAATGAGTTTGCGTAATGTTACCGACGCCCCTCCAGGTTGACTCTTGAGCCATTCCCAATGCCGTGGCAATAACGTAACCTCACCGGATACAACCCCCAACTTGGGTCGACCGGCCCGCCGTGTAGGCTGATGATTCTCTTCCTTACTGGGTAAGTCACCAAACTGTTCTTCTAATCGTTTGAGCACATCATCTGTTTTCCCACGAAAATCAACATCTACTGGCTTCCCCGTGGAATCGTCAAATATAAGCAACTGTGTCAGGTCTCTATCATTCAGAGCATCCTTCACTGTAATAACAATGTGCTGTAACGAACCACTGGCGACGACTTTCACACCCAAAAATGCCGTGCAGTATAAGCTTGTTAGGGCATTACTCATGTTAACCTCCTCTCAGATTGCCAAGCTAATTATACCCGGATAAAAATAAAAGATCAATATTACCCGGGTAAAATATATTTAATCGTTCATAAGCCAATTCCCCATCTCTACAGAAGTCTTTCCCGCCACCTCGCCAAACGCAAAAAAAGCTATCCCCCAGCCTTATCAAAACAGCTGAGGAATAGCTCATAAATACTTATTTAGCGAAAAGCTTTTCTGCCGCATCAAGCGCCATTTTGTTTCCAATGGCTGAGTAATCCAGCCAAGGCTGATCAGCAATCGGGTAAATATGACCCGCTTTGACCGCTTTAAGCCCTTTCCAAATCGGGTTAGATGACAGCTGTTCAAAAAGCTTTTTTGCCCCATCTTCATTATTCACAATAACAAAAATCGCGTCGGCATCGTAGTCAGGAAGAGCTTCCTGCGAAATCGCTTCATACGCTTTATCGATTTTCTCAACACCTTTTGCCGGCTTCAATCCTAGATCTGTGAACAAAATCGGTCCGAGCGGACGCTTCATGCCCATAACACGCAGCTCTTTCGCTGTTACACGTATCGCCATCACTTTCCCGTCAATTAGGGGGCTAAACAGAAATCGGCAAAATAGAGGATCGTCGTTCCTCTCGCCAATGAAAAATTTGCATTAGCGGAGAAATAGCGGACGCTAGTTCCCTGAAATCCCCCCACCACATAAAACAAAAAAAAAAAACCTAGCGAAAATCGCTAGGTCCTTGGTCAATGTGTTATTTCGTCATATTCTCATATTCACCCTTCGTCAAGCCAAACAGGCATTCATCAAAGTGCTGCCCCTTCGTGAAAATCATATTCCGCAGCCTGCCTTCTTGGACGAACCCAAGCCGTTCATGCAGCGCTACGGAACCCTCATTAAAGGCATACACATGCGCCGTAACTTTCTGATAGCGCAGCTCTTCGAAATAATACCGCAGCAGTATCTTTATCGCATCCGAGGCGTATCCCTTACGCCAATGCTCGCGAAAGATGGCTACGCCGTATTTGAAAGTGCCATGCCGCCGATCGCAGCTGCTAGTGCTCATACTCCCAACGAGCTCACCATCCAACGTTTCAATGGCGAGCATGATGTTATCGCTGACCGGAACATTCCCTGCTTGATTCTCTGCCCAAGCTTTCGTTCCTTCTTCCGATCTAGGAAAATAGATGACGTCACAGTGCCTCGCACCTTCCGAATCCAAATCATTCAGATGGAATTTCTCCCAATCCGAAGCCAGAACGGGTCGTAACCGGACTTTTTTACCTGACCATATATAGTTTTGCATAAGCTACTCCGTCTTCCCTTAATATTTTCGTGTAGTAACATCCCGTTTAGCCGTTTCCTGAGAGAAAATACTTTCCGCTGTAATAATATTCACCGGAATTTCCTTGCCTGCGACGAGATCTTTAGCCGCTTTGATGATTTGTGGCCCCAGCAAGGGGTTGCACTCCACGGACATGTTCAGCTTCCCGGCAAGCATAGCTTGAAAGGCAAGCTTCGTTGCATCCACGGAAATGACAATGATGTCTTTACCTGGCTTTAAGCCCGTCTGTTCAATCGCTTTAATCGCGCCAAGCGCCATATCATCATTATGTGCAAAAACAACTTGCGGTATCTTCCCCTGTTGAAGTACTTTCCTCATTAACTGCTGACCGCTTTCCGTCGTGAAATCCCCGACTTCCGAAGCGATCACACGAAATCCGTCATGCTGAGTGAGCACCTCTTCAAAGCCTTGTCTACGCTCAATTGCAGGTGCGGACCCTGCAGTTCCTTGAAGTTCTACAATCTGGGTTTCCCCGGACACAGGCTTGTGCTCCACAAGCCACCTAGCCGCTCGCCGTCCCTCTTCAACAAAGTCCGAACCTATGAACGTCGTCCATAAGGAGTCATCCTCCAGCTTCACTTTTCGATCCGTCAAAATGACCGGTATGCCCGCAGCCTTGGCTTCCGCCAAGACATCGTCCCAGCCGGACTCCACAATCGGCGTGAAGGCAATAACGTCCACCCTCTGCTGAATAAAACTCCGAATAATCTCGATTTGCTTGTCTTGGCTGCCCTCGGCATTTTGCATAATAAGGTCGATGCCGAGATCTTGAGCCGCCGCATTCTTAATAGATTCGGTGTTGGCTGCCCGCCAGCTGCTTTCAGAGCCTACAACCGCTACGCCTAACTTCATTTTTTTCGGGTTCACACTCATACGAGTAGCAACCTGTTTCAAGCTAGGGTCACTGGCTGCCCCCAGCTCTCTGGTATTTTTTTGCGTGATAACATGACTTGGCAAAATGATCTTCTTGGGAATGACCTTCTCACGGTTCAGAATATCGAGTGCGTATTGAATCGACTCTCTGCCCCCTGTCGGACTAGTAACCGTCCCGCTAAGAACGCCTTGTTTAACTAAATCAAATCCTCCATTTACCGTATCCAAGCCATCAATACCGATGATTTGAACATTGCTCAAACCTAAGGCATCAATCGCTCGAGATGCGCCCAGCGCCATGGCATCACTATGCGCAAATACGAGCTTAATCCCGGGAGAACTTGGTAAAATACGCTTCAACTCGTCTTCTGTCCGATCCCGCTGCCAGTCCCCGACGATGACTTTATCCACCTGAATCGATGGTGATTGCGACAAGTAATCTCGAAACCCACGGCTCGTTTCTTCAACGGATCTGGAACTGACGGCTCCTTTGATCTCCACAACATCGGCTGGCGCGCCCCCCAGTAAGTCAGCAGCTAACTTACCCGATTTTTTGCCAATCGACAGATTATCCGACCCGATAAAAAGCGAATAATCATAGCCGGTAACGCCTCGCCCAAGGACAATGACAGGAATCTCCTTATAGACCTCCGTCACGATCGGGGTCAGTTTCTCCGAGTCATTCAGCGATATAATGAGCAGATCGATGCCGTACTTCATCAGCTTCTGGACATCGTGAACCTGCTTCTCACTATTTTCAGCAGCATCGGTAAAAATAAGCTTAACGTTCTTGTGCTTTTCGGCTTCTTTCCGTATTTCATTGTTCATCAGCAGCTGCCGGGGTTCATTCAAGTTCGGTTGACTAATGCCAATTAAAAAATCAGGTTCATCTTTTACCGCTTTAAGGTGCAAGAGGCTTGCGACGAGCATGACCACAACCAGGCCAATCAAGCTAAAGATAAGCAGCCAAATGTAACCTTTTTTTGAGGGAACCTTCATCCTAGTAGTCTCCACGCTTTCTATATTCCAGTGGCGATACGCCTGTCATTTTTTTGAAGGTATGGCTGAAATAATGCTGCGATTGGTAGCCGACTTTTTTCGCAATTTCATACATTTTGGAAGTCGGATCATTCAAATATTGAATGGCTTTTTTGATCCGAATATCGGTAAGACAATCTACAAATGATTTGCCCAAATCTCTTTTTAACAATTTACTCAAGTACGTGGCATTGACATTCATCTGTTCGGCCACTTCGGATAAGGACAAATCTTCTTTATAATAATAGGTTTCCAAATATTTCTTCGTCATCATAACAATAGGAGTCAAAGCGCTTTCACGAATCAGTTCCTGATTCATCTCTTCATAATGTTTTGGCACTTGTTCAAGCTGTTCTACAACCGAATGCGTAAGCAGCATGCTGACTCCCAAATAGGTCATGACCACACGTTCAAACTCTTGATAGACAGCTCGTATACTGTTAAGATCTGAAATTTGTGTAAGGGCAGCTATTCGGCCTTTTTCAGCGCTAAACACCGTGGAGATCGGCAGCTGCGGAAGCATTTCGCTTAAAATATTTTTGATGGCAAACTCAAGCAATGACGGGTCCCAAATTTTGCTCGGGGCATTCGCTGTCACTTTGCCGAGCGGCTTCAGAAGCAGCATGCTGATTTTCCCATGGAACTGCGGTTGAAAAAACAGCCATTCTTCATCAAACTGCTCCTTCGTTAATTTCCCGGTAATCCATTTGCTAAAAAACTCTTCCCGCATCGTCTCCGCATTGAACTCCAATTTATGGTTCATCCATTGCGTATGCTTTTGCTCCACTCTATCTTTCATCAGCACTTCGAGCGCCTTGTTTACGGCTGAGCTAAGCTCCGTTTTTTGCACAGGTTTTAGCAAATAATCAAAGGCATTGAGACGGACAGCTTGCTGGGCGTAAGCAAATTCATCATGACCAGAAATGACGATCACCAGGCAATTCGGATTTTGATCATGCAATTTTTCAATCAATTCAAGGCCATTCATGAAGGGCATATTAATATCCACAAACATCAGATCAGGACAAGCTGAAGCCGCAATTTCGAGCGCTTCTTTCCCATTTTCAGCTTCTGCAACAACCTCAATGCCCATATCTGCCCATGGAAGCGTTTTACATAAACCGTTTCGAATGCGTGGTTCATCGTCTGCAATCATAAGTTTCCACATATTCGTCACCTCATCCTGTCTTTTTCACTGCTTGCACCATTGGATGCTTGATTTCGACTGTTGTACCTTTGCCAAGGGCACTATAGATCTGAATCCCGTAAGCGGTACCATAAGTGAGCTGAATACGCTCATTCACATTGAACAAGCCGATTCCGTAGTGATCTTCGCGCATTTTCTCCCCACGTAAAATTTGATTAATTTCCTCCAGTTTTTCCGGAGGTATGCCAGCTCCATCATCTGTGATTCGAAAACAAATCAGATCCGACTCCAGCTCAGCACAAATACTGATTTTCCCCTTGCCTGTTCTTGCCTTGATGCCATGATAAATCGCGTTTTCAATTAAAGGCTGCAAAATAAGTTTAAGGACCTGATAGCTGTACAAATGTTCCGGAATATCGAATTTAAAATCTAATTTATCCATATAGCGGGACATTTGAATAATCATATAGCTCTCGGCGTGCTTAACCTCATCCCGTACTGGAATCCACTCGTTTCCACGATTCAATCCGATTCGGAAAAGATTCGTAAGCGCTCCGATTACTTCAATAATATCGTCGGCTTCATATTCTTGCGCCATCCACTGGATGGTATCCAGTGTGTTATATAGGAAATGCGGTTTGATCTGGGCTTGAAGAACCTGCAGCTCAGCTTCCCGCTTTTTTTTCTGCTCCACGTAGACCACATTAATTAAATTATTAATTTCTTCCAGCATATGATTAAAGCTGTTGCCCAGCTGTCCGATCTCATCATTGGTCTCGGAGACGAAACGTTGATTGAGCTCACCGTTCTTCACATGACTCATCAAACTCATCAGCTTACGGATGGGACGGATCAATGTACCGGTAAAGTAAGCGGACAACAAAGACGCCAAAACAATCGTTATGAAGGTAACGATGAGTGTATATAGCTGAATATCTGTGATAACTCTCTGGTAATCGTCATTCGGAATAACCCCAATGAATCTCCACTTATTCGTTGCGGAATCATTGAACAAAATGCGATAATCGTGCCCTTTAATCTGCTGCGTTAAACTTCCTTGCGAACCGTCCGGCAGCCATTTGCTTTGAATGCGGTATACGATATCGTTGGTTGGCGCATACACAATATTGCCTTTGTGATCCAAGATGTACATAAAACCGGATTTGCCGAGCTTCACATTTTCAAAGATGGATTTAATCATATCCATTCTTAAATCCATAAGAACGACCCCCAGCACTTCTTCCGTTTGGGGATCCACTACTGCGTGTACGAGCGATAATACATCGTAGGAACTGTAATTTTGGGACGTCGAAACGTTACGCCCTATCGGATTACTAATGATCATCGTATCATTAGGTGCTTTTAGCGCATCCTGAAACCAGCTTTCCTCGACCAATGAATCGCGCGTAATGCGAAACATATCATGCGATGTAAATGCCCCGCTTTTATTAACTAACATAATGCCCATGATTTCTTTGTTGCGCTCTGTGTACATGGACAACGTCTTGTCAATCCGTGCAACCTCGTCTTTAGAAGGTTCTTGCCCTTTCATTTGCATAAACTTCTCGACTTCCGGATCCTGGCTTATGTAGTGTTGAACATCCTTAAGATGCTCGATATAATAATCCACATTGCTTTCAACCTGATGAATCATCTGCAGCGTACTTTGGTCCGCTTGATTCTCGGAGTAACTGCTGTATGTTCGAATGCCCCAAAAGCTGAGCGTAAGAATAGAAATAAGAATAATTAAGAGAAAGATGCAGTTTAGCTTAAAACGTATGCTGCGGTCGTGCCACCAACGAAGATATGCTCTCACTGCGATCCTCCTCTTAATTGATATGGTTCTTATAATATCACAACTGAACTACGTTTTGGACGGTACTTTTCGTTTTTTTCGGGTTATGCGGATTCCGCTTTCTTTCCCTTCTCGATACGATGGCCCGCTGCAGGGCGATGAAGGCAAACAAGAGAAAACCGATCACGATTTTCGTCCACCAGGAGCTTAAAGACCCTTGAAACATAATCATCGTTTGAATAACGCCAGCGCTCAAAACACCAAGCATTGGACCCACGAAATAACCAAATCCGCCCGTTAACAAGATGCCTCCAATGACACAAGCCGCAATTGCGTCCATCTCGCCTCCCATTAAATGAAGGCCATAACCGGACAGCATGTAGAAGGTAAACACGATTCCGCTTAATGCCGAGCAAAATCCGCTAAGCGTATACACCGCTAATTTGGTCACATACACAGGAAGACCCATTAATTCCGCAGATTTCTCATTCCCGCCAATTGCATAAACATTTCTGCCAAACGCCGTATATCTTGAAACGTAGACAGCTGCAGCGACGGTGACTAACGCGACAACAACCCCGATGGAGATGGACCCATCCCCTGGCAAAGGAATTCTGAAGTTGGAAATGGCGCTGTAAATGGGATTATCAATCACAATGCTCTCGGGACTGATCAAAAAGCACGTGCCACGTGCCAAGAACATGCCGCCGAGCGTGACAATCCACGGATGAATATGGAAGCGGCAAATCAGATAACCTTGCAATAATCCAAATATGGTGCCTAACAGCAATACGCTTGGCATAACAACGAATGGATGAATGCCCGCTCTTAGCATAACGGCGGAAAGTACACTGACCAAAGCAATCAATGACGCAACGGAAAGATCAATACCGCCTGTTACAATGACAAAAGCAAGGCCCGTCGCAACAATAATCAGAAACGCGTTATCAACGAACAAATTTAAAAAGACTTGCATGGAGAAAAAGCTGTCAAACATCGCGGAGCCTGTTCCATATAACGAAATGAACAATAGAATCGTGGCAAGAATGGTGATGTTGGAGGATGTAATTTTAAGCGGCATTTTCATGAACAAGCACCTTCTTTCCCGGTTTTCTGCTAAACGTACGACCGAACATACTTCTCAATACGTCAGATTGGACTAAGCTGACAAGAATAATAACGACGGCTTTGACAACCATAACTGACTCCGATGGGACGCCTAACGTGTAAATCGTCGTCGTTAAGGTTTGAATGAATAGTGCGCCTAACACGGTGCCGCCTAAGTAGAAACGCCCGCCTCGCATGGAGGTACCGCCGATAACAACGGCCAGGATCGCATCGAGCTCGAACCATAACCCGGCATTGTTAGAATCTGCACCTGTAATGTTGGAGCTGACGATGATGCCGGCAAGGGCTGCACAAAAGCCGCAAATTACATAGACAGACATCATAATACGTGTAGAATTAATGCCGGCAAATTCACTGGAAACGCGGTTGGACCCAACGGATTCCAGGAACAACCCAAACGCCGTTTTCCGTGTAATGACATGTAAAACAACAAAAACAACGACAGCCAAAATAACGGCAAAAGGTAAACCGAGCAAATAGCCTCCTCCTACAAAGCGGTAAGCTTTATCGGAGATCGTAATAATCTTTCCGCCGGAGATCAGCTGTGCGATGCCTCGACCTACGGTTAACAAGATCAGTGTGGCGATCATCGGTTGGATTTTCAACTTCGCTACGAGCAAGCCATTCCAGTACCCGCACAGTACGCCTATTCCCAAACCTGCCAATAAGGCTAAAGCGAACGGAACATGTTTCTGCAATAGAAATGCGGCCAAGGAAGCGGCAATCGCCAGCACGGAACCTACCGAGATATCGATTCCTTCTTTGGCAATAACCAGCGTCATGCCCAGCGCTATGATAAGGATTGGTGTTCCTCTGTTTAAAATATCAATCAAACTTCCAAATAAGTGCCCGTCTTGTATCCGAATGTTGAAAAAACCAGGAGTAAACAGGGCATTAAATAATAAAATTACCGCGATCCCTAGTGAGGGCCAAAACAATTTGGAGCGAATCGCATTATGAAACATGCTCTTTAGCGGCGTCATTTTTATACCCTCCCTCTGCAATTATCTGCATAATTCGTTGTTCACCGATTTCGTTCCCGCTCAACTCACCGATGATCTGGCGATCGCGCAATACCAGAATGCGGTCACAGCAGCCAACCATCTCTTCCCATTCCGATGTGATCATCAAAATGGTCATTCCCTCCGCTGCAAGCGATAAAATTAATTTGCGAATTTCCGCTTTGGAGCCTACGTCAATCCCGCGAGTTGGCTCATCTAAGATAAGGAGCTTCGGTTCTGTCGCTAACCATCTCGCTAATATCGCCTTCTGCTGATTCCCTCCGCTAAGCTGATCAATTCTTTGCTCCATGCTGGAAGCCTTGATGCTAAGCAGCTTCATATAATATTCTGCGATTTCTTGCTGCTTGCGAAGCGATAAATTATGCAAGATTCCGCGTTTGGCTTGCAGCGCAAGCACAATATTTTCCCGAACCGTCAATTCCCCAATAATGCCTTCAACCTTACGTTCTTCCGGACAAAATGCTAAACCGTATTCGATCGCTTTCTTAGGAAACATGGTGCGGATCTTATCATTATCGATTGTCATAGCACCTTCATCCGCCTTATCGATGCCAAAAATCAACTTTGCGATTTCCGTGCGCCCTGATCCAAGCAAACCTGCAAGTCCTAAAACCTCTCCTTTGCGAACCGTTATATCAAATGGCTCCATGGAACCTCGACGTCCTAATTGTTTGGCTGACACCCACACCTCGCCTTTTTTCATTCCGACAATCTTGCTTTGCTGTTCTTCATCCGTCCATTCACGGCCAATCATCTTGGAGATCAGGTTAATTCTCGGCAATTCCTCGGTTAAGTACTCGCCTACCAGCTCGCCGTTTCTCAGCACCGTAATGCGATCGGATACCTCATAGACTTGATCCATGAAGTGAGTAACGAAGACGATCGCCATCCCCTCGTCCTTCAGTTTCCTCATAATTCGGAAAAGTTCCTTGACTTCTTGCTGATCCAAACTGGACGTCGGTTCATCCAGAATAAGCAGCCCGGAAGAAATATCGACCGCTCGTGCAATCGCCACCATCTGCTGAATCGCTACGGAGAACTCGGAAAGCGGCTTCGTTACGTCGAGCTGGATGCTCAATCGCTCCAGAAGTTCCTCCGCCTTATGGTTCAAGGTGTGCCAATCGATGCTTCCTCCGCGCTTACGTGGTTGACGGCCGATGAACAAATTCTCCGAAACGGATAAATTCGGACAGAGATTCACTTCTTGGTAAACCGTACTGATGCCTAAAGCCTGCGCATCCTTTGGAGATTTGATGTGCACTACCTGGCCGTTCAAGGTAACGATGCCTTGGTCCATCTCATGCACACCTGTCAAAACTTTAATCAAGGTGGATTTCCCTGCGCCATTCTGTCCCATCAAAGCATGAATTTCTCCTCTTTTAAGCTGAAAATCCACATTCGTTAAAGCTTTGACACCAGGGAAAAATTTACTAACGCCAGTCATCGTTAATACGGGTTGCTGCTGCATTCCTCTCCACTCCTTTATTCATCTTGGATGAACGAAATCAAGAGCTCCGATTGACTCTTGATTTCGTTTAATTCTCTATTTATCTTAGTACTTACGGTTTGGCAGAGCGTCGATGGCTTTTTGGCCTGTGAACACATCTTCATTGGATTTAATCCATTTCGGAAGCTGTTTTCCTGCTTTCAGGTCTTTTGCCGCTTGGAACAATTGAGGTCCGAGAAGTGGGTTACACTCAACAACCGTATTCAGCTTGCCGGCTTTGACAGCTTCGAAAGCTTCTTTAATACCGTCAATGGATACGATTTTCACGTCTGAACCTGGTTTTTTACCAGCTTCTTCAATCGCTTGAATTGCACCTAGTGCCATGTCGTCGTTATGAGCGTATACGCCTTGAATATCTTTACCTTCAGGGGATTTCAAAATCGCTTCCATCACTTGTTTACCTGTTGCACGGTTGAAATCACCGCTTTGCGATTTCACGATTTTAATGTTCGGGTGTTTTTTCATTTCGTCGTCAAAGCCTTTTTTACGGTCGGTTGCTGCGCTCGCACCAACGGTTCCTTCCAGCTCAACGATATTCCCTTTGTCTCCAAGGTGCTCCGCCATTGCTTTGGCCGCGTTTTGGCCTTCTACGATAAAGTCGGAACCAATGAAGCTTGTGTATAGATCTTCGTTCTTTTTGTCGATGCCACGGTCAACGAGGATAACCGGAATTTTCGCATCCTTCGCTTCTTTCAGAACAGCTTCCCAGCCTGTTTCTACGACAGGAGCCATCGCGATGACATCAACCTTTTGGGCGATAAAAGAGCGAATGGCTTTAATTTGGTTTTCTTGCTTTTGCTGCGCATCAGAGAACTTCAAGTCGATCGTAGGATCAGCTTTCGCTGTGTCTTGGATGGATTGCGTTTCCGCACCGCGCCAGCCGCTCTCCGCACCGATTTGGGAGAAACCAACGGTAACTTTGCCATCTCCTGCTTTAGCTGCTTCTGCCGCCTTTGTAGCTTGAGGCGCTGTTGTAGCGGATGTCGTTTCTGTTGTTTTAGCCCCGCAGCCTGCGACCAATGACATTAATACCGTTGCTGTTACAAGTGCCCCCATGACTCTTTTTCTTTGTACCATTTGTGTTCCTCCTCGAAATAATTATTTACAACCTTAGTGTAATATTTAACCAGGTAAAGGTCTTTACACGTAAAAGTCATTTTTTGCTTTATTCCGTCATACCGGATGAAAACAGCGGAAAAAGGATTCAACTGCCAGGCAGCAGCGGAAGCTGGCGAATTGAACGGAGAGGTGAGGGGCAACAACGGAGCACCACAACGAGCGGACCACAGTTCCCAAGCACGTTGCCTGGCCTCCATCACCCGCTAAACGGAACTACAGGGCGCTATTCCGGCTAAAACAGGCAGATTTAGCGTTGGAGGGGAACTACAGGACCTTATTCGCTCGATGGAGGCAGTACTTCACTCAATAATGGCGAAATAACGGCCCGTAGTTCCCACTGCCGCATCAATTGGCTTTATTTCGCCAAATTAGCGGACCACAGTTCCCCAGCATGTTGCCCAGCCTCCCCTCACCAGCTAAACACAAAAAATCCGGCCAAATGAATGGCCGGACAGTTGTTTATTGCATGATCGCTCTTGCAACAATGACAAGATCTGCGATATCGACTTTGGTATCCATGTTGACGTCTGCTTTCTTCCCTACCGTGTCCCAATCCGCATCGCCTTGCTTCTTGCCATACGCTGCCGCAACGATCGCTAAATCGCCTACGCTAAAGCCTCCCGAATTAAGGTCGGCATTAATTTTCTTCGCTTCAAAAGCAGTAACTGCCTCTGCCAGCATGTTACTGGCCGCAATCAGCTGCTCCTCTGTTGAAGCACCATTGCCTGCAACAAGCGCTGCTTGATCGATGGCTGCTTGCAAGGCCGCTTTGGCGCCTGCCGCATAGTAGCCATCTTGCGCGTCTTCAACGGCTTGATCATGCTTCGTTTGGGCTGAAGCAATCGCTGCCAAGAGAGCTGCTCTATTCCCCGTTGGGTTTGCCGGCTCCTTAAGTTCGAGAATAAGCCTGTCGACCTCGGCAAAGTTCGTCTTTTTAGTCAACTTAATCGTGTTTAATCCTTGATTCAACGTTATCGTTATGGAAGACGGATTGTAACGTCCCCAGCCGAATTGTTTGTAATCAATCACTTGATTAGCGCCATTGTTGACAGAAACATCGTGCTGGGAAATGACAGTGCCTCCCGTTCCGTTAGAAGCCATAACCGTCATGGCATATGTACCCGCTTCTTCTACGTTGACGTTAAATAAGATATAGTCGGTGCCAGCCGTGTCCACATAACCGACCACTTTGCCGCCGGAAGCGTCGTCCGAACTGTTGACTCTTGCATTTCCGCCGAGATCAGCGTCCTCTGCCTCATAGCTGTACAGGGAGACAGACGGCGTGCCGGATGGTTCTTGAACCAATGCGCCATATGCCACCGGTGTTCCAAAGTTTGGCGTACCATCCTGGTTCCAAGTGAATTTTTGCGCGCGAACGGTGCGATTGCCCCAGCTTCCGCCGGATTTAAGATCAGCGTGGTACACGATCCAATCTTCCGTACCATCCGGGGACTTGGTGAAACTGTTATGTCCCGGTCCGAAGGCACCCGGAGCTTTGCTGAACACAGGACCGGACTTCGTCCAAGAAGCAGGATTCAGTACATCACCATCCGTATTCGTCAACATGCCCAGCGTATAATCATCCGTCCAACTGCCGCTTGCCGAATAGACGATAAAAATTTTATCATCTTTCATCAAAACTTCCGGAGCTTCATTAATGCTAGGCGGCGTGCCTTTCAGCTCCCAAGCTTGATCAGGCGTAGACACCCGAACTCTAGGTCCGCTAATTGTCCAAGGATTGCTCATTGGAGCGATATATAAATTTTGACTAACATTGGTGTCGCCTTCCCAACCAGACCATACGAAATACATGGAGTTGTCGCTTTTCGTTAGGACCGTGCCGTCAATAGCCCATTTGTCTGTGGCATCTGCAATCTTTCCTTTCATTGTATAAGTCCCTTGCGCGTCTTGCGAATCGCCTTCAATCACATACATTCGGTGATTATTATTGTTGCCATCATCCGCAGCGAAATAGATGTACCATTTGTCATTCAAATACTGAATTTCAGGCGCCCATAGTTCCTTTGAATACATTTGTCCGGCAGGCGGTGTATAGACCGTTACGCGAGGTTCAATTCCGATATCCTGCAGACGTTTGGCCTTCGCCACCTGAATTGAACCGTCATTCTCCGATTTGACATAATAATAGTAGCCATCCTTAAAGATAACGCTCGGATCTGCCGAACCAGCACCGCTTGAGACAGGTACGATCGGGTTTTTGAACGTACCGCTATCCGTAACCGTCACCACGGCTGAAGCGCTCACGCCTCCCGCTGCCGTAACCGTAATGGTCGCTGTTCCTTTGTTAATCCCTTTCACGTATCCGTTGTTGTCAACTCTCACCGTACCTGTGTGGCTGGAGCTCCACGTCAACTGTTGGCTAGAAGCGTCTTCAGGCGCAATCGTAGCTGTCAGTTTTTTCGTTTCATCGACCTTTACAGTTAACGTTGCCGCATCCAAGGTAACAGACTGCACACTTTTGCCTGAATAAACAGGTGTTAAGGCTTGTTTAATCAAATTCGCGTGCGACCATTTCACATGTAAGCTTGCGTCGCCGGTTGCATGCACATACTCGACCTTAACCGGGTATTGTTGGCCGGCTGTTAAAGTAATCGTTCCGGTTTTTTCTTCTCTTGTACCGCTTGTTTTATTAACGACCAGTGTCTCACCAATCCACACTCTAGCAATGTTGTCGCTATCAACGTAGATCGTATGCGTTCCGGTATTCTCAGGCTGCACAGTCCCCATCCATCTAGTTGAGAAATGGTCTTCGCCAATGCCTACGGTTGGATCGGAAGATCCTGTGCCCTTCTCATCCCCAAGGTCAAAATCAATTTTGGGCGTGATAGAAGATTTGGCTAACGATGTGAATTGATCATCTTTGTAATAGTTCACGTTGAATAAGGGCAGCGTGTCGAAAGCAGCACCTGTCAGCGCCTTAATATCATTGACATCCCAAGGATGTCCATCCGGATACGCAATTCCATGGAAAGGCATCGTCGGCTCCGATGTCATCGGATTCGTATCGGATCCCCAAGGGAACCGTGTGTTATCCCGGCCAATACCGAACTCCCACATAACGTAGCCAATGCCTTTAATCCCATAGTGTTCCACGATGCCCGGAACGGTTTGTGTCGAACGGTTCATGGCTTCATCCGCAAGAATTCCCTTGCTGACCCCGTAAGGAGTTGGGTAATCCGCTTCATAGGGATGCCAAGTAATGAAGTCCGAAGTAACTTCACCGCTAAATTGGCCGGCTGTTGAAGACACCGGGTGCACGGTATCAATTTCTTTGATCCAAATCCGCGCATCGTTCATAATCTGCTTCGTGATTTGGTCCATAAGACCGGTCTCGCCATTGCTTGGTTCATTATAAATGTTCCAGAAAGCAATTCTCGGATCGTTTTTATGCGCTGTTACGATACCTTGTACATACTCCTTCAAATCTTGCTTGTTAGCCTCATAGTTCGCTTTCACCGCATCACCCGGGCCTTCCACCCAACGGCTGTTATGAGCACCGTATCTAGGTGCCAACTGAGGCCCCATGACCGGATAGTCATCCCAACAATCGTCGAACAAGGCAAGCTCGACCTTGATGCCGTGTTTGTCGGCAAGTGCCAAGAAATCTTCCAGATTGGCAAGCAGCTTGGCGCTGTTATCTTTCCACAACAAGTTATGCACGAATACCCGTACAAAGTTGATACCATACATTTGCGCATATCCTAATTCACGATCATTGATATCATGATCGTACTCATTCCATTGTTGAATCTGGTTCACCACATTCGTTGGCACGAAAACCGCGCCTTTTACCCAAGACCAATCATAGGTCGGCAGTTGAACCTCGCCCAAGTCTTTGACAAATAGATTGTCATAGCTGGTCGCAACATAGTGCGCTCTGACACCGATAGCTCCCGTCGTATAGGAGGTATCTACCGCACTTACGATATGCTCACCATCGATATAAATATCGATATGGCTGCCTACTGCCGTCACCTTCATATGGTAGGCTCTATTTTGCTGGATCGGATACAAAATGGAGGCAAGCTCTTTCCAATTGTTGTTGAATTTGCCCAATTGAACGCGGCCATTCGAAGTGATTCCTGCATAATAGCCTTTCAAGTTATCTCCGCCATTGCTTGGGTCTGTAACGCGGAAGATTAAACCTGCATTGTCGTTATTAACGCCGTCTTTCATTGTGATATCAGCTTCGTATTCAAAGTTGCTGAACGAAGTGCCATCCGCTACGGATTTGTAGCCAGGACCTTTATCCGTTACTTGATAGGCCTTCCCGAATACATTCCACGTGCCTTGGTACGTCTTCCAGCCGTTCGCATTATCATCGTTGAAGTCATCCGAGAAAGTACGGCTGACTAGCGTAAATGTAGCGCTTTGCACCGCTGAATCGAGCATCCCGCTTTTGGTCGCATAAGCTTTCACCGTCGTAGTTGCCGTCAAAGTGATAGGTCCACTATAAACAGGCGATGATGCTGTAGGGAAACTGCCATCTAAAGTAAAGTGGATATCGGCACCTGCTGTCGAGCTCGTCAATGTGACGATTTGCGTATTAGGGAACGTGCCCGATGCCGGACTGATGACCGGCGCTGCAACCGGCAGCACAACCGCCGTCAAACGCTGCAAAGAGACATTGTCATAAGTAACCGCTTTATCATCGTTCCAAGCTCTAAGCCCAACGGTACCTGATGCGTACGTTGCATCTGTAAAATCAAATGCAAGTTTATCATTCACATAGATGTAAAAATGCGTCCCAATCCCAATCACTTTCAGATGATTATAGGCATTCGGGTTTACACCGCTCACAACCGTTGACGCGATTTCCGTCCAGGTGCCAGACGCACCCGCTGTGCTCATTTTGCCGACTTGAAGCTTTCCAGCAGCGTTCATACCAGCGTAGTACGCATTAACTTTATCTACGCCGTCAGTTGGCTCCGTCGCTCGGAAAATGACTCCGCTATTATTGGCGATCGCATCCTGCGGATTCACATCCACTTCAAACACAAAATTTTGATAAACCGCATCCACGACTGACTTTGCACCTCTTGGATTCACAGCCATATAGCTGTAAACGCCTTGCGTTACAGACCAGGATGTCGGAGTACCAACTGCCGCACCCATATAATTCGTCCAGCCGTCTGCAGCGCCATCACTGAAATCATCCGCGAAAACTTGCTCGCTCTGCGCAATGATATACGAGGCTGTCACTACATCCGAGACCATTTCCCCTGCTTTTTCAGCATAGGCTTTAAGAATCGTATCCGATGTTATCCCGATAGGCGACGTGTAGATGGGAGAAGTCGCATTCGGCAGCGTGCCATCAAGCGTGTACCGAATCGTCGCCCCGTCCGTCGCCGAGGTAATGGCAACGTGCTGCGCACTGTCGTAAACCCCGGACGTTACGCTGAACTCAGGCGCAAACGTCGCTGAAGTGCTATACGCTTTGGCTTCAAGATTATCGAAGATCGCCCCACCCCACCATGTTCGAAGGCCAATCGAACCGGAGGACGTAATCTGTTTGCCGTCGTTATCGATAAAATCAATCTTAGGGGTATTCATATCTTCAACGAAGATTTGAATGTGATTGCCTACCGCGACGACTTTCATATGACCGCTCGCATAAGGATACGGTACTTTCTGCAATTCCTTATATTCATTGCCACCCGCTCCGGTTACTCTGGAAAGCATAATGGTCTTGTCTACACGCAGAGCTGCGAAGTACCCATTATATCCATCCGGTACGTTACCGGTTGGCGTTGTGACCCGGAACAAAAGCCCTGATTGATCATCGTTGATCCCGGACACTTGAAGATCCGCTTCATAAACCAGATCTTTAAAATTTGTGCTTTCATACACCGTCTTTAAGCCAGGTGCGCCAGTTGATTTATACTGCTTGGCTGCATTGACCGTCCAAGTCCCTCTGTTCCCGGCATCCGCCGACCCATAGGTTGTCCAACCATCTGCATTGCCATCGCTGAAATCCTCTCTAAATACCGGCAATGGATCTCCTGCTGCCGCCGAAACCGAGGCAACGGGCAAATACGTGACTGCCATGCATAAAAGCAGCATATACGCCCATACTTGTCGAATCTGTTTGTGTTGAAAAGCAAATACTCTGTTCAAACCAAATCCTCCCCCTTGAATCACCTATGTAACCATGCTGTGGTTATCTTCATCATGACGGATAAAGCACTTTTTGTATTTAGATTATTTGGTTTTCCTTTATACTTTTCAGACAAGAATCCGATTCGGCGCAAACCATCCATCCTATTAAAAGAAAGACGCTCCGCACAGATCCACCTCGTGATCCGTCCGGAACGTCCCCTCTTACACCTATTGCAGAATTTTTTGCGCCATGATCGCTAAATCTTTAATGTCAATTTGATTATCGTTAAACAAATCAAATTGTTTGTATTTCTCCCAGTCCGCATCCTTGGAAGACTTCCCGTAGGCGGCAGCCAATATGCCTAGATCCGCGATGGAATATTTGCCATCTCCATTCGTATCTCCAGGGCTGGCCGTTAGGACTGAATTCAAGAAGCTGTTCAAAGCTTCACGCAATGCCACAATCGCTTGCTCGACTTCACTTTGTGTCGATGCCGTATTGTCAGCGACGGCTTTGGCTTGACTAATCGCAGACCAGAGAGCAGCCTTCGAGCCAGCAGGATAGTTTCCTGGACTTGAGCCTTCGGTTGCGTTTTGATGCTTATCTTGTGCCTGAGCAATCAGATTGTTCAAGGCTGCTTTGTCAACGACAGTAGCAATTTGCAAGCTGTGCGTAACACTGTCGAGTTGCGTTTCTACGCCGTTGGCATCAGCTATAACGGCTTTCGTTAACGTAATATTCGTGCTGCTCTCTTGTGCAATGGATTTGGCTTTCCACTTCAGCTTCAACAAGTGATCATTGATAGTACCTGCTCCCAAATTGACCATAATGATACGTATCTTACCAGGAGTTTGTAATTGATCTACAACCTTAAATCCTTCCTTCAGCTCATCTACGCCTACATATTCCACTAGATTAGGGTCGTAGCTTATGTTCAAATCCTCGGCGTACACACGCTCAGTAACACTTGTGAATCCTAGCTCCACATCAAACGGTTCACTCGCCTGAACTTCGGCAGGTCCTGTCAAAGTCGCAGAAGCTGGAGTAGATGGTTCGGTTACAGTGGCTTGCAGCGGTCTAACGACAATGTAGTCCAGTTCATAGAAACCGGTGCCTTTCATGAATGTGACCGTGTTGGAGCCCTCGTTCAGCTCGACTTTCACAGGGATCGCCATGAACCTGCCCCAATTTTGAGTGCCTTGGAGCTTGAACGACTGTTCCTTACCGTTTACGAGCATTTTACCCGTCGCAGCCGTAAAATCACTGCCATTGGCAAACCAGACATCAACCGTATAAGTACCGGCTGTTGCGGCCTGGACATCACCAAACTTCACGTAACTATCCACGTAGTCAATTTCACCTACATAGCTTTTACCGGATGCATAGTTGTTGTTTGTATTCACTTTCGCTCTGAACAACTCGGCTTGTTCAGCCTCATATTTGATGGAGGCGACGGCATCCGGATTCTCGGTCACTTCAGGGAAGTAACTGACCCGCAAGTTCTCCGCCCCGTATGGAACCAGCGTAATATTCTCCGTCGGCTCTGTCGAAAGCAGCGGGCCGTTTGGCGGTTCGGAGGCTTCTACGTTGTTGGCCGATTTGCCCCATGCAGGAATTTTCTTCGCTTTGGCAATCAGCTTGACTGGACTAGTCGCCTGGATGAAAGGATTCTCAGGCATTGGCCCCTGCACAACCTCAATAGATTCTTCCGGATGTTCACGGTCAATCAATAACCCATAGTTCCATGGTGTTTTGGAAAGCACGCGGAACTGGCTGAACCCAAGCGCTGTGCTATTAAATCCTGGCACGGCCGCAATCGGATTCGATTGTACTTGCCAATCTTCTTCCACTTGAAGAGAGAACACGAGTGGACCGCGTTCGATCCCGACGGAGTTGTTAACCCACGTCGATGTTTTCAACTTCATCGGCACCGTCAGAACAACATGGTCCCCTGCCGCCCATGTTCTGTCGATCGTCAGGTATTCTCCTGCTTTCACAGCCGGCTGAGCTTGGCCGTTTACCGTAACCGTCGGTTGATCCGCCCATGCAGGGATTCTTAACTTGAGTGGAAAACTTACAGATTCAGATGTGTTCACTTCAAACCCGATCTGATCTTCAAACGGGTAGTTCGTTGTTTCTTCTACCGTTACATTGGCATTCTTAATCTTGGTCGAAACGCGGCTTGGCCCGTAAGCAATAACGCCAAGTCCACCATCCTTCGTAGCTGCCCACATATTTTTCACAAAATACGGCCAACCCATATGCATATTAAAACGGCAGCAAGGGAAACCGGAAGTTGGGGAAGGCATCATCCCGTTATCATAGTTTTGTTTGAAGCCATGATCCGCAATATTGCTCTCAACCTGATTAGGCAATGAATAATACTGATGAAGCTTCAAGTCCTTATCCATCGCACCTGGCAATGAATTGAAGGCAATTTTCTCAAGCGCATCACCAATGTGAGGATCCCCGAGAATCATGGCCGCCTCTTCATTACTTTGCATCCGCTCGGTAATCGCACAGAGCTCTACACCCTGCGTAGACGCAATACCGGCCAACATCTCTGTACCGGATGGCATTCCTGTAATTTGCGTATGCTTGGTCAAATTCTCAACGCCTGCCTGGAACGCATCACGATCCACATTGTCATGTGATCTTTGATAATAAATCGCCGGCATTTTAATCGCTTCATTCACGTTAACCGAATGAGTCGGTTGGAAGTCATTGCCGAAATTCTGGAAACCGTCATTCGTAAACGTATCCGTGATAGGATACCCTTGTCCGGCCAGTGTATCAGCCAACTGCAATAAGAAAGCGTCATCCGTCCGGTTGTACAACCAAAGCACAGTATCAATATTATCGCCTACACGCACCTTGCCCCAGTCTCTGAGTGGTCGAGCAGGTAATTGAGCGGCTTGGTAGTGGAAATAGTTCGTCATGAACGTAAGCACACGAGCATCATTCGTAGCTTCATAGTAGTCCTTCATGACATAGAGCGCGACCATGCGTGGCCACCAATCATCGCTGCTTTTGGGACCAAAGGAACCGTCCGCTTGCTGGCTCGCCAAGATGGCTTCAATCCATTTTTGCGATTTGGCAATTAAGTTCGGATCTTTCAACGTGTAAGCCAGAGGGACTAGTCCTTTCAAATAATACACGGGACGCTCCCAATCAGAATCTGGCGCTGTGCCCCCAAGCCATGCAGCGTTCGTACTGAGTTCTCCGTATAAATCCTCTGCATATCCGGTAGCCCCGTCACGTTGAAGTTCAAGCTGCTTCAGGAGCCAGCCTTTGGCTTCAACCGAACCAAGCGGCAGCGGGATAAATGGCGTTTGCACCAGCGGATCCTTATTCGCTACAGGTGAAGTGAATTCTTTGTCCGGCACCACATATTCACTTGCGATGACATTATCGTAGCTCGCCTGCGCACGGTAACTTCGTAAACCGATTCCGCCTTTTGTATATTTCTGCGGGCTGTCGTCCGTGAAGGTGAGGACGGGTCTTTGGGAATCGTTGACATACACTTTAATGTCATTCTGATACGTGACGACCTTCATGTGATAGTAACGGTTCGAATCGATCGTGTCGAACACTTTAACTTGCTTCAACGGTGTCCAGTTATTGTTCATGCGGCCAAGTGTAACCTTGCCATCACCGCTTAAACCCGCGTAGTAGCCCTTCACATTATCGGCCCCGGGTGTTGCGCTTTGTGTCTTGAAGAGCAGCCCTGCATCTCCTGTACCTGTATCGCTCGGCAGTTTAATATCGCTTTCCAGCGTCATATCCTGGAATTCAGCGTCTTGTGCCAGCATTTTGTAACCGTCACCTTTATTAACCGTAATGGCTCCGGATTGCAATTTCCAGCTTCCATCCACCACATTCCAATGCTCAATCGTTTGTTCAGCCGGCGTATCGAAGTTATCCGATAACAACGTATCGCCTCCCACAGATTTCACTACAATATTGTCGTACGATGGCATTGAATTGTACATTCTAACGCCAACACTACCTTGTGTGTACGTGCTGTCCGTTTGCTGCAAAACTAACACATCATTGACATATACGTTGATTTGACTACCTACTGCAGAAACTTTCAAACGATAATCCGTATTCGGATTAATGGTTACATTGGAACGCTTTAATTCCGTCCAATTGTTGCTCATGCGGCCAAGCATGACCGCTCCTGTTCCGGTCGCGCTAAGTCCAGCATAATAACCACGCACATTATCAGCGCCTGGTGTTGCGCTTACGGTTCGGAATAAAAGGCCAGCGTCTCCATTACGATCAGCCACACGAATATCTGACTCTATCGTAAAGTCGCTCATGTCATCCTTGTTGGAGATCGCTTTATAGCCTTGGCCTTTCGCTACCGACAGCCTGCCAGCATCAATGGACCATGGGCCTTCAATGGCATTCCATGTATCGTTTATCTTCATTTTATCGAAATGATCTGCAAAATAGCCAGGTATTTTTTCCGCTTCCGCTGCTTGCACCGGATAGGGAGATAACATAGTCAAATATAAAGCAAAAATAAGCAATTGGACGATTACCGTTTTTCCTTTTAACACAGGACACCTCTTTTCCTAAAATAAATCAAACCTTACCCCTTGTGGATTTCTGCCACGTCGTTATGTAAATCGTCAGCCGTCAAGCTGTCTCCTCCTTTCCATAAAGTTGAAAGCTGTTAAGGCTCCACAAGATGCCTGATCTTTTCTTCCAATTCCAGCGGATCTACCATGTGAAACGTATCCATGACATAACCGTTTTTATCGATTAGAAAAACAGTCGGCAGCGCATGAAGCTGGTACAAATCAGCGGCATGTTTATGCTCATCCAGCAGGATGGGATACTTGAGATTGTTCTGTTTGATGAATTTCTCAATATTTTCCGGCTTTTCTTCGGTGGACACGTTGATGCCCAGAAAATCAACTTGATCCTTGTACTGTCCATACAGTTTACGCAGTGTGGCCACCTCAACCGAGCAGGCTTCACACCAGCTGGCCCAGAAATGAATGACAACCGGCTTCTCCCGTTTGCCCCCAATCGTATGATACGAACCGTCCAATGCTTTTAAGGTAAAAGAAGGCGCTTTGACATCATTGGTGCCTGCCTTTTCCCCTGAGCTTGCCAAATTCACGATGCTCTCCAGCTTGTGGACATCCAAACGCTGCCCGTCGCCGCCTGAATCAGGTTCCGTACTTTTGTGTGCGAAATGCAGATACAATGGCAAGCAGCTTAGCAGTAGAATGCCAACTAGCACACTGATCATCTTTTTCATGTGAACCTCTCCCTGAACGTTGTTTACCCTGATTATATCCATGTAAAAAAAGGGCGTCTTTACGCGATTAGGCGAAACTTTGCGCGATTCTGACAAAAGTTCAGGACAAGGCATCTGATGGCGCAAAAAAAAGTCGCCCAACCCCAATAAATCCTGAAGTTAGACGACTTTCCTATCCGTTTATTCCAAAATTCTCTGTGCCAACATGGCCAAGTCGACAAGGTCTACGCGACCATTGTTGTCCAGATCCGCTTGTTTGTACTTATCCCAATCTGCGTCTTTCGACGTTTTGCCATAAGCGGCTGCAACAATAGCCAGATCGCCGATTGAGTACTTACCGTCGCCATTCGTGTCACCGGAATTGCCAGTAACAACCGATTGGTTAAAGGCTTGCAACGCACCATTCAGTTCAGTAACCGCTTGTGCCACCTGCGCATTCGTCGCATTCGCATCGTTAGCAATGAACACAGCTTTATCGATAGCTGCTTGCAATAGCGCTTTGGCTCCAGCAGGATACTGACCAACGGCTGTACCTTCCGTCGCACCGTCATGCTTGCTTTGCGCTGTAGCGATGAGAGAGTTCAACGCTGTTTTATCGACATTAGCAAGTATACGAATGCTTTGCGTGGTACCGTCAACAGCCGTTTCTACGCCTTCACCGTTCGCCAAAACAAGATTAGAAAGGGTAATTGTGCTGGTCATATCCTCACCAGTCGTCTTCGCTTTCCAATGCAGCTTCAGCAAATCGCCATTTATACTCGTACCGCTTACATTTACTGTAATAAGACGGACCGAACCAGGAACTACTTTCTTGTCGAGAAGTTCTAAACCGCTTTTCACGCTTTCAGCGGATACAAATTCGAGTTGATTCGCGTCATACGTAACGGTTACATCTCCAGCATACACACTTTGCGTGACACTGTTCATGCCAAGCGTCGAATCAAACGATTGTCCGCTTGTGACCGATGCAGGTCCAGTTAACGACGACGTAGGATCATTCACAATCGGGCCGACTGAGAAGTAATCGAACTTAGCCGGGATGGACGTCCCGTCGGTTGCGGAGAATGCATAGAATCCCACTTTGAGATTCGATAATTGAACGGTAACAGGGTCTGCAGCCTGCTTCCAGCTGGAACCATCCCAATAATAGGTCGTATAAACGTTACCCACCTTACGGATTTGCATATACGATGTATCGTAACCTGGATGAGTCGCCATATGCCCAGCTTTGGTGTATGTGGCATTTTTCTCGGAGGCGGATTCCAGGGATTTGCCCGTTGCGCCGTCTGTATCCCACACATGCCCAAACTTCACATAGTTATCTTCATCCTGCCAAACGAGCAGACCGGCTTGCTGGTAGTTCTTTCTTACCTGCGCATCAACCTTCGTTGTGATGACAAAATCACCGCTAGGCGCGTTTTGCAAGAAGGCATTTTTCAGCGCATTTGAATTGCCAAAGCTATCGCCTGTAAGCGTTTGAATCGTCAACTTGCCAGGATTGGTCGTCAGACTCCAATTCGCGTTATTTTGACGGTAAATACTCCAATTGCTGTTTAGCGTAGTGCTGTCGAAGTTATCCACCGTGGAGCCTTTTGGAAGCGGATCGTTTACACCAGCGAAAACTTTTTCCTTCTCAGCTGTTAAGTCATTAAGCGCTTGCTGGTAATTGCTTGCAGTGGCGTTGCTGTCGGCAAGTACCTGCTTAGCGGATTGAATGACACCTTGGAAATGATCCACCACAGCTTGCGGGTATTGGCCAGGCTTCGTACCTGCGGTGAGCTTACTGAAAAAGAGCTCAGCGTCTTGAATGCCGCCGGACAAATCGCCTGCCGTAACCGTGCCGATTAACTCGCGGTGAGCTTTGGCGATCCGGTCAAAATCGAGCTTTTCCACTTTGCGGTCATAGGACAGCAAGCCGTTAATCTCATATTCGACGTCGCTGATCTGCGTATAAATCGCTGCGCTCAAGCCAGGATTTCCTTTGAGATTTTTCAATTGGTTAATATAATCGATGTATTTGTCCGTAATCTCTTTTTTGCTTTTCATCTCTTGATACGAGAACACAAGCGGACTCCATTCATGTCCAGGTGTATGCAGACCGAGCCCTCCATACTCCCCGAGCACAGCAGCACGTGTGTCCGTTGGCTTCGGTGAATTCGGAGCTGGGTAAGCATGCATATCAACCAAGTCGCCTGCACCGGAATCCTGCCAGCCGCTCGCGTTATTAATTAAACGCGTCGGGTCAAGGCTTTTCACATAATTGGTCGCATCCTTCGTCTGCTGTCCGCCCCAATCGAATTCGCCCCAGCCTTCGTTAAAGACTGTCCATTCAATAATTGACGGTACACTGCGAAGCTGGTCGACCATTTCTTTGTATTCCTTCAGCCACTGCGTTTTGGCAGCTTGTGTGATATCCGCGCCATGGTTATTTTGGCGATCCTCCAAGCTCGGCATATCCTGCCAAACGAGGACGCCTAACTTATCCGCCCAATAGTACCAGCGAGCCGGCTCTACTTTAATATGCTTACGGATCAAATTCATACCGACTCGTTTCACGGTTTGAATATCATATTTCAAAGCATCTTCCGTTGGTGCCGTATAAATGCCGTCCGGATAAAAGCCTTGATCCAGCGGCCCCATTTGGAAGACGAATTTGCCGTTCAACAGCGGTCTTGTAATGCCGTCTACCTTTCCTAGCTTGATCTCCCTCATTCCGAAATAGCTGTTAACTTGATCGACAACTTGATCCCCGTTTTTCAAGCGAACCTGCAAATCGTACAAAAATGGATCATCCGGCGTCCATAACCTAGGATTCGGAACTGGAACTTTCAGCTCTGTACCGGCAGGACCGCTGATTCTTCCAACTTCCTGCCCGTCCTTCGTCGCAATAGCTTCAACGGTGAGATTGTTAGCTGCTCCCGCAGGAACGGTTAATTTTAACGTTTGATTCGTAAGATCCGGCGTCATATCCAGCTTTTCGATATGAGCCGGTGCGACAGGCTCCATCCATACGGTTTGCCAAATCCCGGAGACGGACGTGTACCAGATGCCGCCGAGTTTTTTCACCGTTTGCTTACCGACAGCTTGATCTTCACCCATATCCGTATTATCCAGTACGTGAACGATCAGTTCATTATCGCCTGCTTTTAATTGATCGGTGACATCGAAGCTAAACGAAGTGTAACCACCTTTGTGCTCGCCAACCTGCACACCGTTGACATAAACCGTTGTCAAATAATCAGAAGCGCCGAAGTTCAGCATCACGCGCTGCCCGTTCCAATCGCTTGGAACCGTAAATGACCGCTTATACCACATGAGATTTTCTACGCGTTTAATCCCCGAAAGCACCGACTCGGCAGCAAAAGGAACAACGATTTTCTCCTTCAATGTTTGCCCGGTTGGAACCGCCTCCCCGACCTTAGCCGACTGGAATTGCCATTCCCCGTTCAAGTTCTGCCATTTATCGCGAACGAGCTGCGGCCTAGGGTATTCAGGAAGGACATGATCCTTATCTACTTGGCTCGCCCATGGCGTCGTGATTTGATACGTAGAATCGTTTTTCAACATTTTATCGAACGCCTGAACGACTCTGCCATCCTGATCCTCCAGGCCAGCCTGGCCGTCATAGCTCGCCTTAACTAACCATACATCCTTCGAATATACCGGATACTGGAAAGTAACCACGATGGTGCTGTTATCGCCTTGCTTGAGCGCTGCTGAAGCAATCGGCCAGTTGCTGCCCATGACACTGACGTTGAAATGATTAACGAACCCATCTGGAAGCGATTGCAAAGGTTTATCCAGTTTAACTTCCGCCGTCGCTCCATTGACGGCTACGCTGCCCCCGTAGGAGAAACCGCTTGGCGGAGTAAGCGCCTCCGTCGGTATCGCGGATTTCGGTGTGGATGGACTCGACCAGCGCATGTGAATGTTAGATCCGCCATTATTTTCAAAATACTCAACCTTAATCGCATATTTTTGCCCTGCAACCAGTGAAATCGGCGCTGCAACCTGCTCTTTATCCCAATCGTTGACCCAATGATCGATGACCAGTTTGTTGTCAATCCAGAGCCGGAAGCCATTGTCACCAATGATGGAGAACGTGTAGTCTTCGGAAAACTGCGGTTCAATGAACCCGCTCCAACGTACATTCACATTATCCTGCTGCCCGGTTAAAATCCCAAGCGCCGTCTCCAAGTTGCCGAAGTCCAAATTGGGATCAAGTACGGTTGATTTTAACGTGCCAAAGTTAAACTGCGGAGAACCCGAACTTGTGTAGTACTCCCCTTTTAAGCCGTGAACGACTGGCTCATTCGCCACTTCCGCTGCTTGTGCTTGAAGGGACATCAACGGAGCCGTTGAGATTGTTCCGAATGCACAAGCGGCAATAAGCAGCAGATTAAACGTCTTCTTTAACTTCATCCTATTCCAGCCTCCTGATCACATAAATGATGAATGGGCGAGAGCATTTCAATCAATTCGCCTCGCTTTTTATACATTAACTCCTTTCATCCTATTCATTGGAAGATTACAGATACATTATGTAACAATGGAGACAGGAAGTATTTAGGTTATTCCGCCTTTTTGTACGTTTTCTTGCCATTTCGCTTCAGATGTTTACAGCCATGTAAAAAAACAAACGCCAATACAAAAAGGAGGTTGCTCTTAGGCATTTTCCGCCACTCAAGCCCCTCCCTGATGTTATTTCACAGTCATTTTACCAATCATTATTTCGCAGTCAACAGTTTATAAATGAGCATGGCCGCTTGAGCGCGATTCGTAAATTCCTTAGGATGAATGCCCTCGCCATATCCATCTACCAAGCCCATCTCGACTAGATTTGTAACACTTTGTAGCGCATAATCCGAAATATCCGAAGTATCGTTAAACGAATCAGCTAAAGAGGTCCCTTTACTTGCCGGGAGCTTATTCAGCGTTTTTAACGTACGAGCCGTGAGGGTCATCATGTCCTCTCTCGTCACAGACTCTCTCGGATGGAAGTTATTATACTCGTCACCCTCAACAATTCCTAAGCTTCTTGCAGCGGATAAGTGCTCATCGAAGTATTCACCCTGCTGCACATCGTCAAAACGCTCGCCTGAACCACCTTTTACCTCCAATGCTCTCATCAGAAGAACCACAAAATCAGCACGTGTAACAGGCTGGCCCGGACTGAAAGTACGCTCAGCGGTTCCATTCACAATCCCCTTCTCAGCTAGGAAGGCAATCGCTGTTTTGGCCCATGTGAAATCGCCCAGATCATCGAATGGGAACAAATCGTTAATATCGACGGCCACTTTGGCATTCGAATCCTGATCCGTGCTTGCTAGAATAGAATCGACCAATTTGACCTTGCCGATTGCCAGTTCCGCCTTCCCGTCATCAATCGCTTCAAATTTTAATTTGTACAAAATCTGTTCGCCATCGTCGCCCTTAGTTCGGCCTATGCGTGTGTGCGCGAGCTGAATATGGTTATCTTTCACAATGGGAGGAACTGAAAATCCAGGAATATCCGTCGTAGCTTCTTTTAATTTAAGCTGCTTCGGATTGAAATCCAAATTGATTTCGTACGCATAGACATCTTTTAGCTGATGCCCTTTTATGAGAACTTCCACATTTTCTCCTTTGGACGGCTTATCCGTAAGAACTGTCAGCGTATACGAGGGTGATTCCTCTGCTGAAACTGATGCTGAACCCCCTACTATCATCGTTGCAGCGAAAACGGTCATTAAACTTCCTGTCATTATTTTTTTTACTTTCACGTTGGAGTGCCCCTTTCCTTTCATTACCTCCAATATAAAAAAAACTAGCATTCATGTATTTAGACTATCAGGTGTAAATTTGCTATTTTCGGATATTTTGCTTAAAACGGCATTGTCTTGCCCGGCCCGCGCAAAATAAGGGTGTAGTTCCCCTACAGCATCGCGGTGCACTGAAATCAAGCATTAACGTAAAAAAACCGGACACAGGAATTAAACTTCCCATTTCCGGTTGCAGCTGATAGCTGGCTTTTACCTCTATTTACATGTCGATTTAAGTAATTCTTCGTGCCTTGAAATGACGATATCGATGATACATCTATATATTTCCGAAGCATAAGCAGGGTTCAATCCATATTGAGCCGAAAGCTTAGCGATCTTCTGAAACTGTTGATTTTCCCGGCTGACATCTTGCGAGTCCAAGTGATTCTCCGCTTTATAAATCCCGACTTCTTCCGTATATTGAAATCTTTGAGCCAGCAAAGCAATGATCTTTTGGTCAACTTCATCTATGCCATTTCTTAGTTCATCTAATTTTGTCATCTGCCATTCCTCCGCGTTTCATCCGATGTTTGCCAGTTATCCGTCATCGTAACGGGCATAATTGCGCCATCCTCAAAGTGCAATCTGTCTATACATAAAACCCTGCTTCCTGGATCAGTATCGCCTATCAGTCTACGATGATATACAATGATCCACATATCGGTTTCCGGCAAATACAAATAACCGTGATGGCCAGGCCCCTCGGCAATCGGTTCCTGTTTTTGAAGAATCGTTCCTTTATTCTCAAATGGCCCCAGCGGACTATCGCTTATGCCATAAGCCACCCGATAAGTGCCATTCACCCAACTTCCCATGGACCACATGAAATAATAAAGGTCCCCGTTCTTTATCATACATGGGCCTTCAACATAGCCTTCCGGCGTGACAGAAAGGAAAGTATCCCCATTTTCAAAAGGAACAAAACCGGTCATATCCTCATTCATTTTCGCCACATTACAGTGCCCCCAACCTCCATAATAGAGATAAATGGTACCGTCATCATCTTTAAAGAGATGGGCGTCAATCGGTTGAGCCGAGTGAATGAAACGATCGATAAGCGGTTTCCCCAAATATCCTCTAAACGGCCCCGCCGGATTGTCCGATATGGCAATTTCCAAACCGCCTGTTTCATCATTGGACTGGATATCGTTTGATGCAAATACGAGGTAGTATTTCCCCTTATTTTCAATGATCGTTGGTGCCCAAACAGCCCTCCACACCCATGGGAAATCTGACATTTCCAGTATGGCTTCATGCTTATTCCAGTGAATCAAATCCGTAGAGCTAAATGCATCCAGATTCATCTGGTCCGTATACGCTGTAAAAGATCGCGTAGCGTAAATCCAGTGCTTACCCTCATAGGTTCTAGCTTCAGGGTCGGCATAAAATCCTGGCACAATAGGATTCGTTATTACAGGCATCTGCGTCAATCCCCTCGTATATATGCATATTTATGCAGGCATATGCGCCTAAAAAAGAGCCGCATAGCGCGACTCCCCCACTACCTCTTACTCGTATTTTTTCCGAATTCGCTCAGCCATCCAGTGATTTACTTGAAAAAGATCCGCCACAGGCTGGCGTGTAAAAGGTAAAGTCGGCATATAACCTGGCGGGCCGAATTCAGGTGTGAACGTTGCAAATGGCTGCGCTGGGATGATCGCGTTGTGGAACATTTCGTCCCACCACGTCTCGAATTGCTGCAAATAATTGGCATACTCAGGAGCTGCCGGGTGCGGAACTTGCGGACCTTCCTCAAAGCCGACCCTTCCATGAACATGCAGAGCTCTGCTCTTAATCAGTTCAAGATCCTCTTGCTGATCGGCCAGCATGGATTCGCATACACATGTGAAATGGCTAAAATCTGCTGTGACTTTCAGATCCGGGAACAATTTCAGCACTCTGGCCGTAGCTTTCGGAGTGAACATAACCCGTCCTCTATGTGTTTCGTGCGCAACTTGAATGCCAGCCGCTTTCTCCACGCGCAACGCCTGTTCGAAAAAGCGATTTTGCTCATCTTCCGACATATAGTCTTTTCCGCTATGAGAGTTGATTAGCACAGGAGAAAATTGCTTCGCCCGCTCGACTTGTTCTTGAAAGGACTCTTCATGATGATTGGATGTGAAAATCTGAGGGATGTATGCCAGTTGTAAGTCGCCTAACAACTCAATAAATTCATTTTGCTGCTCTTGACTTGGCATAGGTGCTTCGATTCCCTCGTAACCATGCTGCTTGGCGCGATGCAGCTGCTCGCTAAGCGAACCTGACATGCCCCACAGCGCGTGAAAAAGATGTAATTTCAACGTATTCCCTCCATTGATTATAAAAATGGCTGATCATCGATTAGTTCGCCCCTGACTAGCCAAATACCTTTAAAGGCGAAAAATTGAAGGGAATGAAATAGCGGTAAAGGGGATGAATTGCGGAGCGACCGTCTTTATCGACGCGGACCGTAGACGGTCAATAGCCATTATGGTTACTTTTAAAATGCGCCTTCATTCATAAATATAGTCATTAGCTTACTATATTTTGGGGATTGCACCTCTGATCACGATAAGACAAAGCTTCTTCTGTAATTCTTTTGATATCAACCGGTGAAGTAATTTCGTCATTCACCATATCCGGCAGGATGTTTTTCAAAAAATAATCAACGCAATGTAAAGGAATCGTATTAATTTTGATAAGTGCGTCACGGTACATTTTAATGAATTCTTTCTCCGTGTTTCCCCTTTTAAGTTCCGCAAATGCTTCATACACCTGATCCATTTTATCTGCCACTTCCAAAATTAATCCTTCAATCGAATGATCTTTGCCCTCACGAAGCTGATTATGAAAAATTTCTTTAAACTCCTCAGGAATCTGTTCTTCAATAAAGTTATAGACCATGCCTTCTTCAACCTTTTGAATCAATAAACGAAGTTCAGGGGATGCGTGTTTGACAGGCGTTTTGATATCCCCAATAAATATTTCACCATAATCATGGCTGCTTGTGATTTCGTAAAGCTTTTTCCAATCAATGCTGGCGCCGTTTTTCTCTTCAATGTCTGCGAGAGTTTTGGCGTACTGGACGACCTTCCATGAGTGAGCCGCGACACTGTGTTCCTCAAACTTGAACTTGCCTGGACAGCGAATAATTCTTTCTAAATCATTTAAAGACCTAAAATAAGCATGGATTCCCATACGTTCAGCCCCCCATTATGTTAGAATAGCTCGTCCATTTCATTCTTGGTCTTCACAATCATTAGTTTACAATCTGCCTGTAAAATCTAGATTAAATCTAATGCGTAATCAAGTTAAATGTCTGAAAATTTGCAAATGCTAAAAAGCCTGATTTCTCAGGCTTACAACATTAAATCAGCTAATTAGCATTCCGCCGATGGCTCCCGAGATTACGACAACCCATGGGGGCAGCTTCCAAAAGACAAGCATCACAAACAGCAGCGTGGCCAAAACAAAATCGACGGGAGCTAGGATAGCCGTGATCCAAAGCGGGTTATATAACGCAGCAAGCAAAATGCCAACAACGGCTGCATTAATGCCGACTAATGCTCCTTGGACTTTAACGCTCTTACGCAAAGTGTGCCAGAAAGGCAGAGCTCCTACGACTAAAAGATACGCCGGGAGAAAGATAGCTATTGTAGCGATAATCGCACCTTTCACTCCGCCAATCATCGTCCCCAAATACGCTGCGAAGGTGAATAACGGTCCAGGCACAGCTTGCGCGGCACCATATCCCGCTAGAAAGTCCGACTTGCTGACCCACCCTGTCGGGACGACTTCCCTTTCCAGCATGGGGAGAACAACGTGGCCCCCGCCAAAAACAAGCGATCCTGAGCGGTAAAAACTATCAAACATAGCAAGCCACTCGATATGAACAATTTGCCGAAGTGAGGGAAGCAGGATCAGAAGTCCAAAGAAAACACCCAAGGAGAGCATGCCAACGCTTCGGCTAATGGGAATGGAGAGATTTGTCGTATTCGGGATCTTCGTATTTTTATACAAAAACATCCCTGCAATTCCCGCAATTCCTATAAGTAAAACTTGGCTAATAGCCGTCTGCCACAGGAGGGTAACAGCTGCTACAAGTACGGCAATTGTTGCCCTATTGCGATCAGGAGCAAGCTTCTGCCCCATGCCCAAAACAGCTTGAACGACGATAGCTACTGCAACAACTTTGAGGCCATGAATCCAGCCGGCGCTACCAATATCAAACCCTTGCAGCAGTAAGGCAAACAGTACCAACGCAATGACCGATGGCAGTGTAAACCCCAGCCAGGCTGTCAACCCGCCCAGCATTCCAGCGCGAACGATCCCAACGGCTATGCCTACCTGGCTGCTGGCCGGGCCGGGCAAGAATTGGCATAGAGCAACGATATCCGCATAATCCTGCTCATTCAACCATTTGCGGCGACGTATGTACTCGTTATGAAAATAACCGAGATGCGCAATCGGCCCGCCAAATGAAGTTACGCCTAACTTCGCGGACACGGCCAATATTTCAAGATGAGCCCGTACTTTGCTAATAGGTATCTGTTCCTTTGCGATCGTATCCTTTTCCACGAATTGTGATACCTCCAACTAGATCGTTTAATTTCTTGAAATGAAACATTGATAAACATTGATAAATTACCACCGATTTCCTCGGCGGTCAATTACATAATCTTAATAAATGGATAAGGAAAAAAGCAAGCTAATTCCGTGAGCTCTTTCACTCAAAGAATTAGCTTGCTTCCTTCTCTTATTGCGCAAATTCACCGCGCAACCGATCTTCAAAATATTCATCCATATAGGATTTTATGAACTGGTTACGCACTTCAATATTTTCTTCTTTCTTGAATAAGCCAATTTTTCGAATCCGTTCATGTTCCGGCTTTCGACTCCAATGTTCGTAGGCTTCCTTCTCAAGTGCCAGATTGATTCTGCGAATGGTGAGATACTCATTGGTTCTTTCGCAGCGCTCTTTCTCGAGATCTGGTGCAGGAGGAATCAGTTTTTGAATTTCCTCATTCTGACGCTTCAGTTCTTCATAATGCTGCTGCTCTAGCTTCTTTTGTTTTTCATGAAGCACCTTCACCTCATCTACGAACTCTCGCTGTTGACGCTTCTCTTCCTCGATGTCCCGAGGAGCTGGTAGCATGGTTCTTAGCTCTTGATTTTGGCTTAGCAGCTGTTTATTTTGGTTGGTCAGGTCCGCTACAAGACCGCTTAGCTGAGTGACACCTTCGATGAGTGGCTTAATCGCGGTATGGATACGGTCTTCCAGCAGTACGGCAAAACCCTCCTCAAACTTCTGTTTGAAAGCGTCCGCAGAACGCTCGGTTACCGCTTGGGATGCTTGGGGAGCTGCCGGGGGAACCGCTGGCGCCACAGGAACGGGTAGCGTTCTTGGGACGTTCTTGCGAACATGATTCATCGTTGAGCTTGCCGCAGTCTTCATACTTTGACCAGCATCCAGCCGTTGTTTCAGGATTTCAAAAATATCGATGTCATGCTGCGTGAAAATCCGATTGCCATTATCTTCTTTACGAAACTTGTAGCCTCTCGCTTCAAGCGCCATCGCATATTTGCGCAAACTTGAATCGCTTACCCGGAGGTGCTCATGCACCTGTTTTGGACTGTATACCAACTCTAAATCTAAATTGACCATATCGCCATCTCCTCACTATTTCCAAGGATAAAATGCTTCTAATAGTATTCTAGATTCATAGAGTTGCATTTACAGTCGAAATAGGAGTGTCGAAATCTGTTTACCTTTGCGTACAAGAATTTATGAATTATTTCCCAAGAAATAAATCGTTATTTCATATTGGCTAAATTCCCGCCCCTATTTCCCGGGGCTGACGGCGTTTCATATTGGCTATCATAACACCAGCCAGAATCAGAATGCCCCCGCCTACTTGGGCCGCTCGAATCGGATCGCCCAGTAAGAAAAAGCTTACGATAATCGCGATAAATGGCGGGATATTCATAAACATTGCACTAGTAGAAGGGCCAACTACGGCGATGCCCTGGTTCCACCAAAAGCCGGCCAAGCCTTGGCCGATGACGGCTACGCTGATCAGCAATAACCAAGTCAGCAAGTGATGGCTCGCATGCAGATGGCCTTGAAGCGCTTCAACTCCAACGGCAGGTGACATTAGAATGGTCCCAATGACCGTTGAATATATGGTTACTTCGTAGGAGGTCATCCCACTAGTTAGTCTGCGAATAAACAACAAGCTGATTGACATGCCCAACATTGCAAGCAGCAAATACACATCGCCTTTAGAAATTCCAAGTGTCTTTCCTCCATACAGGACTATACACACGACGCCAACTAATGCTACGACAGATCCGGAAAGCTTCAACCAGGTGACTTCTTCTTTCAGAAACAGACGCGATAACATCAGCGTAGCAATAGGAGAAAGCGCAATAATGAGCGCTGCGTTACCTGCTGTTGAGTGCTGCAGCCCTGTAAAGTAAAACAATTGGTTGAATAAAGTCCCAAAAATACCGGCAAACAATAGAAGTCCCCACTCCCGCGAGGTTGGGCGTCTGATGGATTTGTTAATGACCGCTACAGAAATTAAGAACAGTGACATAACAACGAGTCGGGCGAATGATAAAAAAATAGGCGAGAAATCTCGCAGCAGATAGGCGCTTGCAACATAGTTAAAGCCCCATAACAGCGATACTCCCCAAAGCTTCCATAAAACATTACGTTCTGGCATCTCTCTGAAATCTCCTTAACCTCTAAATCAAATTTGATGATTGCCTGACAGTGACAGCAAACAGATCATTAAAAAGATATTCGCTCGGACTCCTGGAATTCCTCCCACAAACGAGAAGCCGGACATGGAAAATCCCATGTCCGGTTTCATCATTTTACAATACCTAATACAAAACCATCATATCCTTTACTGCCGACCGTCTGAATGGCCGTTGCCGAAATCCTTGGTTCATCCGCCAACAGATCATAGAATTTCCTTACTCCCTGAACGCGGGGATCTTGACTTTCCTCATTGATGACCTCGCCATCACGGATGACATTATCTCCAATAATCACCGTCCCAGGATGAGAAAAATGCAGCGCCCATTTTAAATAATGAGGATTATTGGGTTTATCGGCATCTATGAATATCAGATCAAAAGGCTCAACACCTTCACTGTCCAACTGAGCTAATTGTTCTAAAGCGTCTCCCACTCGAAGCTCGACAAGTTCACTTAACTGAGCAAGGGATATGTTTTCACTCGCAACTTGAGCATGAATCGGATCCAGTTCCAATGTAACTAACTTTCCATCTGATGGTAATGCCCTCGCCATCCAAATGGTACTATATCCGCCTAATGTGCCGATTTCCAAAATCCGTTTAGCGCCGTTCATTTGAATCAACAAATTCAAAAACTTACCTTGCGTAGGTGAAACATCATAAGCTGGCAACCCTGCAAGCTGATTCGTGGCCAAGGCATTTTCCAGAACAGTGTCGTGTGGAATCAACCGTTCTTTAATATACTGATCTACTTTTTCCCATGTGTTAGTTGCATTCATCGTTATCACTCCTCTTTGATATTTACCTTCTGGATTCATTATAAACCGAATCTAATCATATAAATAATATATCTTTATGTTAGAATCATATATATAATATATAAATCAGAAACAAAGGGAGCCTTCTAATGAATTTACATGCCTTACGCTTATTTCATACAGTTGCAACCAGCGGTAGTGTGACACGCGCTTCCGAATTGTTAAATATAAGCCAACCCGCCATTACTGCACAGATCAAAAAGTTCGAAAAGGAGCTGCAGCTTCTCCTGCTGAAACCTCTGGGAAGAGGGGTTGCGCTAACGGATGCCGGTGAAGAACTGTCTTTACTTGCAAAAAGGCTTTTTGCGGTTGAACAACAAATCGAACAATTCGCTCACAATTACCGCAGCGGCACAACCGGAAGTATTCGGCTAGCCGCTACCTACTTACCCGCTCATTTCCTCATCCCAACTTGGATCGCAAAGTTTAAGCAGCAATATGAACAAGTTGAAATGATGATCAACACGACCAATTCCAGCGGTGCCTTGAAACAGCTGCTCAATGTAGAAGTTGATATCGCCATTTATGGGGGCATAGCCGAAACTTATCCGGACACCATTCTGACAGAGGAATTGTTTCAGGACGAGTTATGGTTTGTCGTGGCGCCTCATCACAAATATGCCAATCAGCAGGTCTCTCTGTCCGAAATGATGAAAGAACCTTTTGTCATGCGTGAAGAAGGCAGTTCAACTCGCGAGAGACTGCTGTCTTTATGCCGCACCTATCATTCAGCCGTTCCCGCCATTTCTTTGCAATTTAACGGACTGCATGAAGCGATTACTGCCGTGATTGCCGGGTATGGCGCTAACTTCGTGTCTTCCCTCGTTGTACGGGAATATGTAAATCGTGGTGAGCTGTCCCGAGTTTATGTAGAAGGAATCCAACTTAAGAATACAATCGCCATTTGTACACGTAAAAATGAACCCTTATCTGCTTCAACAAACAATCTCATTCAGATGATCCGTCAAAACCCTTATAACAAGCCGTTCTTATAATCAGCGAGAACTTCATTGATTGTGCGCCGAGAAATCTCTGCGAGGACAAGATTTGTTTCTAGATAATAGGCTAGCGCGATTAACCCGAAGGAAAGCGCCCACCCGCTCCCGCGTAACCAAGCCGCATCATCGATTGGCAGGGCTGCGCGGAAGCGTTCGCGGCCTTGCGCGGCAAGGAATGTCCACGCGACCATAAGATCGCATGCAGGATCTCCCACGCCCAAAGTTCCAAAGTCAATAACGGCGCTTAGCCGGCCCTCTTCGATCAGCAGGTTGCCTGGGTGGAGATCACCGTGAATCCAAACCGGTTTGCCTTGCCACACCGGGGCCTGCAGGGCTGCCTCCCATACAGCGGTTGCTGCGTGAGCCTCGACAATGCCTTGCAGGGTTACGATGGCAGCACGAACAGCGGCATCCCGCTTCGCCAGAGGTTCGCCACGGCCTGAGTTATGTGCGCCTTGCGGAGGACCTCCATCGGTATCAATCCGCTGCATGGCGGTTACGAACTGAGCCAGTGCGTTAGCTGCATGGTTGTGATCTTCCACTTGCCGGACCGTCGCGTTCTCCCCTTCCAGCCAGCGATACACAGACCAGTGCCGGGGGTAGCCTTCAGTCGGCGCCCCAAAAGCTATCGGAGCATGAATGGGAATCGGCAGCAGCGCAGCCAGTTTTGGCAGCCATTTCTGCTCCTTCTCCACCTGCCCGACCGCCCATTCCGCCCGCGGCAATCTTACGGCCATATCCGTGCCGAGCCGATAGATCACATTGTCCGTCCCGCCGGAAATGACCTGTTCTATCGGAAGATCTGCCCACTGTGGAAATTGCGTAGAAATTAAGCTTTTCACAAGTGCTGCATCAATTACAAGATCGTTTGCTTGGCTCATTGGACATAACCTCCCTGACCCTACTTATTTGTACCTGAATAATCCGACCCTTCGCATTCTATGCCTAACTCTCCTCTTGCTCTGTCTGCCGCTCGAAAGCTTCTGTGCTCTTCCCTGAGAAATACGGAACCATGAGTGCACAGGCAAGCGCCAGCATGATTAAGAAGATAAACGCTCCTCCTCGAATATCTTTTACCGATAAAGCCAGTATGAGCAAAAGTATCCTCGATGCATTCAAAAAGCATTCCCGCCACAAGAAAATTCGCGCTTGCTGGATAGCCGATTGCTTGGCAATAATTCGGAACTGCCTCGTGTTCCACACCGTCCCGAAATAAAACATCCCAATGGTCGTTAAAATATTGGAAATGATGAGGATGGGTGCTTTGGGCAGCAGCGGCAGAAGAATGCCGACTGACACAAATATCATCCCGATAGCCAGCCATACCCCTTCACGCGTCTTCAGTCTTCTGTATAACATCATAGCCCCAATGGCGAAGCAGGCATAAAGCACATTAAGCATGGCGATGACCAATTTGTCCTCTGATACTGAAAACGTAAACACCAACGCAAACAGCACCTGAAATTGCAAAAATATGCCGGCCGCCAGCAGAGACGGAACCATCCATCGCAGCGCACTGGTTGCAAATACGAGCCGAAATTGGATGCCACGAAATAATGGCACAGATTCACCGGCGAGGGTAATGGTAGGAATATAAAACGAAACAGTCAATAACAAGCCCACAAACACGAACATCAGTAAAAAGGACCCTGAGTATCCAATCCATTTGATAATGAGCGCAAAAGCAATTGGATTAATAATCGATACGAGCTGGTTGATGATATTGGCGATTGAAAAATACTGCTCAAAATCCTTCCCTTTCCCGTACACACTCAGAGTAATGTTTTGCGCCGCGGCATAAAATCCCCACATGACGCCGATGGGAATAGCGATGATTGTGATCCATAAAAGCCTATTTTCCAGCTCCAGCACCGATAAAAGCAGAAAAACGACTCCGCCGCAGACCGCATTCGTGCGAATCAACACACGTGTCGTATAGCTGGTTAACAATCTGGAACCCACCGCAAACGCGAAAGTCCATGTGATAAACATTATGAGGTTAAACCATACCACCTCAGAGATGTTGTTGTTCTTCTCCCAAATAAATAAATTGACGAAAATACCAATGTAGTTAAATATGACTGTTGATGCTGCATTCATGAGCAGCAACCGTTTCATCTGACCGCTAATCTGCATCCCTTTCATCCGCCTTCTCGAGTGTTCATGGACATCCAATAAACATTCGATTAGGGCAAATTGATTTCCTGCATAACTAGAGCAACCGATTCCACCAATTACCTTGGCGCTCCTCTTGGGTATAGTGCTTACTGGGCTGCTATCGGACTGAGGCGACCTTATTAGGAGTGAAAAAACGACCATCCGAATTTCTAACGGACTCCAGCGCAATTATTGGCGTTATTTTCGTGAAAATCGGCTGATTTTTGTCCTATAACGACTCTGGAATCCGTTAGATTATGGATAGGCGCTATTTCCCTGAAATAATGGCTGTGGGGTCCGTTAGCGAAACAAGCGCGGTGGTTTGCATGTGCGGTTTGGCGGTATGCAATACACGATAGCGCGCCCTGTACGGAGAATGATAAACTAATGATCAAAGAGGTGAATATGGATGACAGATTTACTGGGTGCGGCACTGCTGCTATTGAGCCTAGATAAAAAAGATATCACCGTTCTAGGCGAAGGATTTGAGAGTATCGTGATTGAACAGCGAGATGGAACTATTTTTAGGATTGCAAAAACGATTGAAACCGCTCTTCACTATACAAAAGAGTGTCAGTTGTTGCCTCACATTCGATCTTCACTGGATGTTGAAATTCCGCTGCCTATTTCCAATCGCTATGATCCATCCATCGTCCCTCCAGGAATCATGAGCTATACAAAATTGAAGGGAACCCCGCTTCATCCAGACCGTCTTTCGCCCGGCAATCTACCTATTATTGCAAAGCAGCTCGCGGAATTTATTAGTAAGTTGCATGCAATACCTGTCCATTCTTTGCCTGCCAATTGTCCGCAAGATGTAAACAACAAGAACCGCATGCGGGAATTGCGGGCAAATACACAAGACATTTTAACCAAAGTTTTAACGGTAAAAGAGCAGAGAATACTGTCTTCCTGGTGGGAGGAAACTTTGGAAGATGAAACATTTTATACTCATCCAAACGTTTTGTGCCACGGAGATTTATGGTATGCCAATATTTTAACCGATGAATTAGGTGAGCAGCTAACTGGGGTCATTGACTTTAGTGCGACGCACATTGGAGATCCTGCGCAAGATTTGGCAACGCAAAGCTACATGGGAGAAGCCTTTTATCGTCTGATGTGCAGAGAATACGCAAACAGTTTTCCTGCAGATACGACCATCGAACATCGGGTAAAAAGACATCAAGGTCTTCGAGAATTAGGCGGACTAGTACACGCTCTTCGCTATGATCCATCAGAAATCGAAGATGCTGTGTCAAAAATAAAACATGTAATCATCAAGTAAATGTCATTCATCGTCACCCATAAATGCAAAAAAGCAGCGCAAGGGATGCGCCGCTTAATACTTAAACATTTATCATCGCTTGTTTTGAAGAACTTACGCCGCGGAACTTCACATAACTCGTAATGCGCCAAGTCGCGATGTACCCAAAGGTAAAGAGGTTGCACATAAAACTGAGTGTGCTTGGATCAATTGATTTTATAGTTGCTACGGCAAGGAAACGTAATGCAAAGATTACAACCAGCAGCACGAACACCGTTTTGTTACGTTTAATAAATGTGTTGCCATTGTCCCGCACTTCAAAGTTGGTCGTTAAGATAAGGGGTATGGAAACAACCATACCGATCAAAAGTGCAAGAATAACTTGCTCTTCACGAATATGCAGCGACGGATCGAACAACTGCGTGAATGAAGTTGAAATATATAAGATTGGCAGCAGCAGCGTTACTCCTGATTTTTTTAGCGGCTTATTCATTCCACTTAATTGTCCACGCAGGATAAAAAAGAATATTAACGCTGAAATCATCATCGATACTGTTGAATTCATAATTTGAACACTCCCTTAAAGGATTTATTAATATCATTATCACCTTTGAGGGAGTTTTTCAGAAGTGAATCAAGTCATCGGTTCGAGGTGACAATCGTCATATTCGAGATGAGCTGCTAACCCGCCGCCTTCGAAGGGATACGAGTAACCATCTCACCCACCAGAAGCAGTAAAACAATCGAGAAATATATGCTAATCGTATAGCTTTCCGTATAGATAAGTCCAAAAACCTTTTGGAAGATTGTAGTCAGCAGATGAATGGAGAAATTGGTAAAAACGAATGCGTAACTTCTGATCATCCACTTCCGATGGCGGTCTATTTGTTTTTTTCTGATTTTTACAATCGCCATGATGATAAAGAACATCCATATGATATTTAACAAATTAAAAGCCATGCTGCTAATCTTCCCCCCCGTCGCAAAGGGAGCCATGTAACCGGACGTAAGATCAACGATCATAACGGATATCACATACAAATAACCGTTCAAGCGATGGAACTTCCTGTATTTTTTTAGGATTATAGATGAGAAATTAATTGCACCCGCGATCATCGCTAAGCAAGCAAATGCGACATGCACATGCATCACCTTCAGCCATACAGCGACTTGTAAAGTCCGTCTGAGATCGATCTTTTGACTTAGAAATGCGGTTGCTCGGGGATCATGAACAAAGTTGGCGTAAATACTGTACACAATTAAAACAACTGTGACGAAAACCAACAATAGGTAAGCATTTTTTTTATTGAGCATCGTATAACCTTTCTCTAGTTCATCCATTCTTATATTTGGAGAATACTTTGAATAACTGGCTGAATATCCTCCGTATTCCTGATGACAAAAAGATGGTCAGCCTCACCCTCTATCGGATCTGTCATGCCGTTTTTATGAGATTCAGCCTGTTGCCGAATAAGCACTTCCTCAAATGATGAAGCGCTCCTAAATATAGCTTTGCTTCGCTGGCTATCCACAACTCGGGCCTGAAGAATATGATCCGGAATTTCAAAATGAACAAGGACACTTTCGAAGCCATTATTACGAAAATGGGCAAGCAGATTCAATCTTCCTTGACGAGCGCGATTGGAGTTGCAAAGTATGAGATGAGCATCGGTCTGGTGAACCGCAAAATTGACTATTGTTTGAGTGATGGCGTACTTAATCGCATTAGGTCCTTTTTTCGGAAGTAAGGTTTGGTAATACGTATTGATGAACTCAGCATGATTATCTTGGTCTATCACTAGGGAGTTAGGCAACTGTTGTTCTAAGCTTTTGGCAAATGTCGTTTTGCCGCTATGGGTTTTGCCAACCGTTATAATCACTAATTTTTTCATAGGCAGCTCCATTCTTCAAGGTAATTTAATGTTCTTTTCCTTAAGGCTGTCAAACCTCGGTTAGTAGCAAGTATGTTGTACTTTTTACAACCATTTGGCTGTAATTGGGCCTCAGATCGCCTCTATGTTGTACTTTCTACAACGATTCATGCTCTATATCGCTTTCATCTCACCTTTTCGCATTAATTGGTTGTATATTGTGCAACGAATGACCGTATTCGCGATCAGACCACGCCATTATATTGTATATAATGCAACATACGCCTTCAATATTGCTGATCAGCCGTTTGATGTCACCTCAAGTTCATCCTTATGCCATTCCTTCACTCATGCGCCATTTTTAACGTTAGAAATGCCTGTTACTCCGCTCAGCGAACGAACATCAAAAAAAAAGACCTCCAGCAGCGAGCAGCGCTGGAAGTCTTTTTGAATAGCAGTTCTTATGGCAGCACATTGCCTGCCGCGCGAAAAATCTCATACCATTCCTGGCGTGTCAAATGAACATCAGCTGCTTTACAGCAATCCATTAAACGCTCAATCGTTGTCGTGCCAGTAACCGGCTGCATCCGCGCTGGGTGGCGTAATAGCCATGCGATTGCGATAGTGGTATTGCTCACTTCGTATTTGGCAGCAATCTCATCGATTTTCAGATTCAGCTCGGGGAATTTTTCGTTGCCAAGGAATACGCCTTCGAAGAATCCGTATTGGAATGGCGACCAAGGCTGAATTGTGATATCGTTCAGTCTGCAATAATCAAGCACGTTGCCGTCACGGTTCACAGCGGATTCATTCAGCATGTTCACGTTCATGCCGTTTGAAATCATCGTGGAGTTCGTGATACTTAGCTGCAATTGATTGGCAACAAGCGGCTGCTTGACCGCTTTCTTCAGTAGTTGAATTTGCATCGGAGTCTGGTTCGAAACACCGAAGTGTCTAACTTTTCCTGAGCTTTCAAGAAGATCAAAAGCCTCGGCGACCTCTTCCGGCTCTACTAATGCATCCGGACGGTGCAGAAGCAGAATGTCCAAATAATCGGTTTTGAGGCGCTTCAGGATGCCATCAACGGATTCCAAAATATGTTCTTTCGAGAAATCGAACATACCCTTCCGAATTCCGCATTTGGATTGCAGAATGATTTTCTCGCGAATATCATCGTTCATATGAATGGCATCGGCGAAGATTTCTTCACAAGTGCCCCCACCGTAAATATCAGCATGGTCAAAGAAGTTGGCCCCTGCATCCAGCGCTGACTGGACGAAGCGCTCAGCCTCATTTTTTTCCAATGAATTAATTCTCATACAACCTACTGCGATAACCGGAACTTCCAAGTTGCTTGTACCAAGTTTCATCGTTCTCATTGTGCTAAATATCCTCCTTCAAGGCTTCCAACTTGTTCACTCATTTTATGTAACACTCTCATTGTCACACATTAGGCTAGTAGTTTTCAAGAACTGCTGTTATTAAGTTTTTTTAAGTCTCAGACGGTTAACGGCGTTACCCTACTCATCATCTTCAATGAGCGGCACTCGTGCAATACGGGGATCTGTAAACAGATCATATTCGTCCCGACTTGTACTGGAAAATTCCGAAACGACCGCTCCGTCATCCCCAGCTTGAAACCAGTGCTTGATCCCAGGGTTTATCGTGTACTGCTCACCAGGATGCAATTCAATTTCGTGAAAAACCGAATAGTAAGCTTCGCTTCCTACAGGAATTGTCGCTTTCAAGCTTATGGCCGCTTCTCCTTCCACATACAGAAAAACTTTTCCGGAACGGCAGCGAAACGTTTCCATTTTGCCGGGATCCTCACCTACTGGTGGATGTAAGTGCTCTGGACAGGTTTGCCGAGGAAAAAGAACAAGTTCTTTCGCGCAATAACGATCGGTATTGACATAAGTCACTAATTCAAGTCCTTGTACGTCCAATTGGCCGAGTCCGAAACCAGCCACTTCAATATGCCGGATTTCCTCCTCTGTCAGCACAATACCGTTTGTTTCCAACATTTGCGCGGCCCGCTCCTGCGCCTGGCTTACTTCGCTTCTTTTCATCGATTACCGGCTCCCTTCGGCTATCTTACGATGCGGTCCAATCCAAATTTGCCGACCGTTTTCAATGTAATTTTATAACGCCAAATGTTCGTTAACAACATAGAAAACCAGAAAAACCGTCAGGGAAAACATCCTGACGGTTCATTCGACCAACTACACACCTTGAGGAACTAGAGTCCGCTATTCAAGTAAATCAGCCCGTTTCCGCGTTCAAGCGGAACTACAGGGCCTTATTTGACCGCCTAATCCCGTTTTCTTTAAGAAAACGGACAAATAGCGCCCCACAGTTCCCCTCCACACAAAAAGGGGCCTTTTCCGATGAAATAGCGCCCTATAGTTCCCCTGCAAGTGAGGAACCGCTCAAGCGATAGCAGCAATTTTCAAATTTCATGGGGTGGAGTATGCCTGCATCATTTCTCACAAGCAACGCCGTCATTATCTTTATCAAGTTTAGAACTATATCCAGGTTGACCTCTTTTGATATTATAAACGCCGGCAGCCTTGGCTTCCGCGCAAGAATTATAGATAACGTTCGACTCTGTCGTTGGCGCAGGCTTCACCGCAGGTGATGGCATTGGTGCCGTGGTTGTCGGCACAGCCGTCGCTGCCGCTGACGGACTTGGCTTGGCTTTCACAGCATTTTCGTGGAACCCGTCCTCTTGGGCGTAGTTCTCGACACTCCAGATGTTAACTCCTTTAAGCTGTGCTTCTTTTTGTATCTCACGAAACTTATCGACATATTTGACATTCGGCGGGTAGATATAGGCCACTCTGGCATACCCATTTTCGAGCAGCATTTCATTGAACATTTTATCCCCTATGTATAAATAGCAAAGCAGCCTTCCGTATTTATCCCGCTCCGATACGTCAAGTTCCAAACGCACATCTTTATCATTTAACGTATCTTTGGCGAATTTGGAAGCTTCTAAAGCAAACGGTTGAACAGGTTTATCGGGGGCTACGCTTTCTGGCGTATCCACAAGCAATAATCTTATTGTTTCTTCTTTTACTTTCCCCGATTCTTGAAATGACACTTTCATAGTATCCCCATCGACGACCCGTACGATCTTCGCCGGTATCATCTTGCTGTTGGCTAGTGCGGAGGCAGTCGTTGTTGACGCACTCGGTGATGGCGAGACTGCTGTGGGAACCGCTGTTTGTTGCGAACATCCTGTCACGATAAAAACGATCAAAACGATTGAACTGATAAGAACCTTTTTAAACTTTTCATGCAGCATGTGAAGACCTCCAAGTATGACTGATCTATACGACTTCGCCATTATAACAAATCGTGGGATTAGAAAATAGGAAAAGGTTGGTCATTCGCCTTAAAAGACAAATGGACCAACCTTATTCGTTCCAAACATGTTAAGCCGCAGGCTGTGCTTTTCTCCAAGTAGACCGAAGGTACGCAATCGCACACACGATGGCTAGAATGACAATCAGCGTAAGTCCCCAGTAAATATTGCTGTAAGCATGCGCGAGCGGGAGATCTTTCTGCCAAACAAGGGCACTTGCCGTTGCTGCAACCCCGAACGCTCCGCTGAAAAATTGTAGCAGCTGAAATAATCCAAGGCCGGACGCAATCTGTGATGGAAGAAGCAGTCTCGACATTTCATTGGATATACTGCTCGTTAAGATCGTATAACTTACGCTCATTAACATATAGATGAACATGATTGAAAAGAAAGATATGCCCTCGAATAAGGCAAAAAGAATCACAGATGCCAGTAGAAGCAGTGGCGTATAACGAATGATCGAGCTGTTGCCGCGTAAGTCAATAATACGGCCAACTTGACGGGAAATGATCATCGCGAGAGCTGATCCTGGGAAAATCACCAAACCCGCTTGAATCGCACTTAGGTGATACTGTTTAACGAGAATCTGCGGCATGAGGAACAAGGTTGCGAAGCTGCACAAATACGCGGCCACGCCCACAGCGCCTAAAATAAGAAACGATCGGTTCGCAAATAATGACGGAAGTACGAAAGGATCTTTTGCTGACCGGATGCGCACAATAAAGAGAACGATCGAGACAAGCCCGGCAAGCAGTGCAATGAGAGAATGGTTCGTTAGGAATAAAAGAAGTCCAGTCGTACCTACGCCGATGAATAGTGCGCCTAGCGCATCGAAGGAACCTTTGCGTGGTTCTTCTTTTGGAATGAGCTTCATATACAGAGGAACTAGCACCAAAGTGATAGCCGTTACGACAAACAGCAGATGCCAGCCTAAAAACTCAACGATAAAACCACCGACAACAGGGCCGAAGCCAAGTCCAAATGCGACGGAAGACATGATCAACGCCATCGCTTTACCTCTGCGTTCCAATGGAATGTAACGGGACAATAGGACTAACGCCAGTGCTGGAATTGAACCCGCTCCGGAGGCTTGCAGAATGCGGACAATTAGCAGAACAGCGAAGCTGTTGCTGAATAATCCCATGATGGCTCCAATACTTAACGACAGGATTCCGATAACGAAAAGCCTTCTTATTGGAACGAAATCTGCAAGTCGACTATACGTAATGGATGAGATCGCGAATACAATGGAATATCCCGTTACGATCCATGACGTGGATGCGGCTGTGAGTTGGAACGCTTTGGCCACATCGGGCAATGCTAAGTTAAACATCATCGTGTTCATGATGACGAGTACAATCGTTAATCCGAGCAGAAAGAGAACGACTCCTTCTTTTTTGATGCCACTCTCTTGTGCTTTATTTGTATCTTTTTGCATGGCGTTTATTCGCCTCCTCATCCAATTTAATAATTCGATAATTATCGAACAATAGAATAATAACATGAGTTATGCTATAATACAATCGTTAACCCGAAATAAATGAGGGGGCTCTAGAATGAAACATTTACATCATCCAGATATTGCAGACATTCATTTGTCCACCGTCTTATATGCTCTGAGCGATCCTATCCGCTTGCATGTCGTCTCTGAACTCAGCACTTTGAACGAACGAGCTTGCGGCGATTTCCAAGTACCTGTTGTAAAATCAACCATGTCTCATCATGCTCGAACGTTAAGAGAAGCCGGCATTGTGAATATTCGCGTCCAAGGCACTCAACGGCTTATTTCCTTAAGAACAGAGGATTTAGAGCTACGTTTCCCTGGCTTGCTTTCCTCTATTCTAGCTGCTTATGACGCTTCCGATGAGAAAAAGCGGCTTTTATCAACTGAGCTAGGATGACAGGTCAACAGGAGGACGACTACCTGTAAATAACGCCGATTTCTGCTGCTATTTTCGGCATTTGATACACTTTTGCGAAGTTAACTGGAGTTACTACCGCTAATACGATCAATTTCTAGGAATCCCGCACTCTGAAGCGATTTAGATGGCATTTCTACCGCTATTTCATTCACCGGACCGACGTGGCGCGGGTTTAACGGTAGAATTTCCTGTTATTCTGTTGAGCGCTGTCGTCATGAACAGTCCTCTGCATGTATGAAAGCGCCCTCAGTTCTTCGCGCTGCAACTTTATCGCCATAAAAAAAGAGCTAAGCGCATAAGGCGCTCAGCTCTTTTTCATGATTCAACGGGAAACCCCAATCGTTACAATTTCACAACGGCCAACCGGCAGAGTCAAACGGCCTGATGCATCTGTATCCATACGCTCACCGTGCTCTTCCAAGATCGTACTCTTGTAGAAGTAGTAATACGGCGTATTCGAATGAAGCTTCAGTTCAGCCGCATGAGACCGCATGTTGTACCAACGCAGCAGCAGATCGCCCGTGCCTTCATTCATTTTCAGCGAAGAAAATGCCAAATCTCCGCCTTCCCACTCGAATGGTGCATACGTTGGCGCAATGCTGCCAGCGTGAACCCCCGTCTGACTTAACGTCCAAGGGATTTGGAATTGGTAAGCCTCCGCATACGCGGCGGACTGAATAGCTTGATCACTGTACGGAATGATCTCCATACGAACCGTATGCTCACCTAAACATTGCGCTTCCGGTGTAGGGAACAAGCCCCAATCGCCAAGCTCGCCAACGGCACGAAGCAAGGTCACAGCAATTGTATTGCGTCCGTCCTGCATGACCTCATATTCGTTCAAACCGAGGTTAGCAACAACAAGTCCTGCTCCCGCTTCACTGACATCAACAAAAGCCTGTTGGTGCTGGGTATTGCTTGGATTCTCCCATTCCGCTGCCGGCTTGTTGCTGCGCTGTGGGATTTCAAACATGGAGTCCACCTGGTGAACACTCGTGTCCAAATCCGTAGGGAAAAGCATCCGCAGACGGTGATCTTTCGCTTGATTGTTAAATGTCGCATCAATCTCAACCCCTTTGCCGCCACGGCTCAAAGAAACAACCGTACGAATGGTCATAGGCACCATCCGTGTGGAACGCTGAGCTTTGCGATGCGGGAAGTAGATCAAATCGCGCTGCTCTTCATCCAGCTTGTCATCAGCCGATGCAGGGATCACCCATTCATGGATGATTTCGATCGCAGCTTGATAAGCCGTATCTTGCAGCACGCGAATCTGCGCGGCAATGCCCTTGGTCGTACGCGGCGTTTCGCCGTCCGGCTGTTTGTACATATATTCGTTCCCGATATCCCCGGTGTTCTCATATACACCCAAATCGCGGTACGTACGGCCACTCTTCTTGTCCAACAGGCTGAACGATCCGTCATCCGCAATGGCGATTTTCAGCGCTGCATTTTCCATTACACGGTCTGCCGTGATCAAGGAAGCCTGCTGAGAGACCGTCGACTCCTTTTTCACCCAAGCATACGTCTTCCAACCTAAAGCAGGCACTTTCTCCGCTTCAAAAGTTAGCTTCACCTTGCGGCTCATATACGGCTGGCGGAATTTATCATCCGGCAAATCGTAGCCGAACTGCAAACCTAGATCTTCCACGGTGCAGGAAAGCTCCGTTCCCTGCTCATCCACGAGCACACGCCCCGTGAGATCCGCTTCCTTAGCAAGACGGCTTGCCTCTTCAAGCTTATAACCGTCACGGAAGTACAGGCTAAGCGCATCAAGCTCAATACTGACAACGCCGGTACGTTCCCAACCCGAAGTGTTAAAAACGACAACCGGCAGGGCGTCCTTGCCTGCTCCCTCGAAGCTCGAAGTATCAACCGCGTCAGCAAGCGCGCGGGATTTCTCCTCCACAATCGCTTCCGCCACGTGACGACTCTTCTCGAAACGAGTGACCATTTCACGGTGCACTTCATCCACGCTGCATCCACAAATACTGTCATGCGGATGGTTCTGCATGAGTGTTTTCCAAGCATAAGTGAACAGATGGTGCGGGTATTTCTCCCCGACGCCAAGCGTATGTGCGAATGCAGCCAGTGGTTCCGCGACTTTCTCCAACATCGCTTGACCCAGCTGGTTCATCTGCTTCAAATAAACACGCGCCGAAGCCGTGTTCACCAGTGTGGACCAACCGTCCGTGCGTTGGCTGCGAAGCTCGCCTTTTACTGTAGAAAGCTCATGCTTCAATGAACGCTGAACAGACTGCAAGTAGTCATTGAAATTCGAATGGATAAATACCGTGTCCGGATGCAGTTCCCGTGCCGTTTCAATCGCCTCAGGCAGATCAAGCTGAATCGGCTGATGATCGCAGCCATTCATGAACAGCAGTTCGCTCGTCGAAGCGTATTTCTCGGCATCCGACAGTTTCCTCTCCCAATATGCCTTAGCTTCTTCGAGATCCACAGGGACTTCGTTACCGTTCGAGTACCAGTTCGCAAAAAGAATGCCGAGGACTTTGGAACCATCCGGCCCTTCCCACATCAGTTCAGAGAAAGAGGATTCATAATCACTATCAGAGACCGTATTGTTAAAACCAGTAGGCTTGACCCCACGGCCAAAAAAGGCGTTCGTAATGCCGGATTGCTGCATCAACTGCGGCGTTTGGCCAACAAGCCCGAACGTATCCGGGAAATAGCCGATTTTGGCTACGGAGCCATATTTGCTCGCATCTTGATGCCCAATCTGCATATTGCGTACATTCGCTTCACCGCTAGTCAGGAAAGCATCCTGCAGAATGTACCAAGGACCGATGATGATTCGGCCATCTTGGATATATTTTTCCAATTTCCCTTTTTGATCAGGTCGGACTTGCAAATAATCCTCGAGAATAATGGTTTGGCCATCCAAGTAAAAACTGCGATAATTCGGATCGTTATCTAATTTATCCAGCAAAGTGTCCACCAATTTCACAAGACGTACATGATGCTTCTCATAAGGTAAATACCATTCCCGATCCCAGTGTGTATGGGAAATGATATGAGCTGTTCGTTTGGCGCTCATGGCTTAGCTCCTCTCAATTTGAACTTCATCCGGTCGGTAGACAGGTAAGATTTCACCCTTCACATTAGCTGCAAAGAGCAAAGAGCGCTCTTTCTCCAACGTAAAGGTATAGGTTGCTCCGCTATCCGTATCTTTCACTTCAATGTTCGCATCCCAAGCATATTCGGAAACAAATACGTACAGGAAACCTTCCTTGTAACGCAGCTTCCTTCCGTACACGCCAGCGATATCGCCGCCTTGCTTCCACTGCAAGCCGCTGTCGCAGCCTGCTGCTTCAATCGCGTAGCGATATAACGCAAGCATTGGTTCCGTCCGTTCGTTCAGTTCAACGGGCAGCGGACTCCAAATCAGCTTGCCGCGTCCAAGCGGAATCTCAGCGACCGCGTCGCCCCGGCTGCCCTCTCCAACGGATGAACCCGTGCGCACTTCCTTAACCACCTCGGCAATGCGTCGCTGGCCGAAGGATACCGGCAGCTTCTCGCCACACAGCAAGAGCATTTCTTCCCGGCGCACATTCTGAAGCTCCGCTTCGCCCAGCACATCGGTTAAGCGTGGCGTCTGCTTCCAGTAGGCGTCAAGACTTAGCGGGCCCGTTGCAAGCAGTGTCGCCCCCGTCGTCTTAACAATCTCCAGCAGCTTCTCCCAAGCCTGCTCGTCGATATTATGAGCGCTCGGAAGCACAATCAGCTTCGGCGGTTGGTCCATAAGCACGTCCAGATGATACTCCGAAGCCGCTCGCACCGGCATGTTCATCTGATACGTTAGCACACGGATCATTCGTGTCGTAGCATCGAAGGCCAGCTTCCGATTCGAGAAATCGTTCGAATAAGGGAAAATCGCTGCGATGTCTTCCAGCGCCCGATCCTCGAATAAGTCTCTAATTTCAGCCATAAATCGTCCGAAATCATAGGAAACATCGGCTTCCGGCTTCTCCGTTCCGTCTGCGCGAAGCGCGCCAATATGCGATTCATTCGCATTATCCATATAGAAGTTTGTATTCCAAATCCAGTGAATAGCGCCAGCGCCGCCAGTAGCGAATGCGTAGGCATATTTGCGTTCCAGCATGCTCCGCAGTTCGTTCTCCGAGCGTTTGGCGCGTCCATCAGGCGTCTCTACGTACATGATGCCTGTTTCTTGAATAACGTTAGGTTTATTGTGTGTTTTGGCAAAAATACCGTCCCAAACGAGGTTGTCGTTCAGCCACCACGAATGAACAGTCGTATAGTCGACGGCTTCCTGATAAAAGAAAGGCGAAGGCCGCTGCGCGCCAAGCGCCTCGTCTTGCCCGACCACGACAAGGTGATTCGGACAAATTTCCTTGATTGTGTCGTAGAGTTCCTTCGCCCAACGATTATGCATATCCATCGAGAACAGGCAGTAATCGAGCCAACGAGTTCCCTTTTTGGCCCGGTGCATATCCTGCACGTCAAAGTTGATTTCATCTGCCTCTGGAATGATAGCCGCTTCAAAGGTTGGAAGCTGTTCCGGCGACATATTCCACCGCTCTTGAAGGAGCGCAATACTTTCGTGGCGCTGCTTCAGCCAAGCTGTGAAAGCGGCCTGCTCGAAAGTGTCCCGGCTGGAGCGAGGGCCATTCGCAAAAATCTGCGCCGGATCGAACATGGACGGCTCATTGATCAAGTCCCAGTCCACATGGGTAGACTCACGGTGGCGTGACACAATGGAGCGGATAAACCGCTTCTGCGCCTCTACGCTTTGCGGATCCAAGAACGGATTCACGCCTTCCCAAGTCTCCGGTGTAAAGGAGAAGAAGGTGAACGTTACTTGCAAATTGTGCTTTTTAGCCGTTAAGAAAAAGGCGTCGATAGCTCTCAGCACTTCTTCGGAAGCATGGCCATCCACCTGCATCACATTGCGGTACGCCGTCCAAATGCCCGTACGAATCCAGTTAATGCCCGCTTTCGCCATCTGGGCCATATCCCGGTCCCAAACGTCCGCGTTCGGCAGAAACAGAAATTTCCGAGCGACATCGGAAGTCATATACGTCATGCCGACAATTGGCAGTGGGCGTCCATCTTTGATGAAATAATCGCGATCGCACGTGATTGGACTGCCTTCAGCGAGCAGTTCCGAATCGTGACCCCAAAAGCCCTGGCGCAGCACCCGAATCTCCCCATCTTCAGCCTGAGCAACACACGTTACACGATACAAGCCGCGCTCAATGTCTATAGGTACTGGAATACGCACAAGATTAAATTCTTTGTTCACGGCTGCTGTTACTTGATGCGTCCAACTGGCCCCAGCGCCATCTTCGCGCTCCAAAGTCAGATCAAACTTCCATTTTCGAGAAGGGGTTTTGACTTCCGCCAAGTTCCTTCCCATCCATTGTGTTTGAATCGTCAGCACCGCATGCTCGCCAGTCTCGTAACTGGCATAATTCGGCTTGATCCACAGCTCCGTAACCCCTTTGGCGCAAAATGCCGCCCACGCGAGCAAGGCCTTTGCTCCGCCTTCTTGCCAGAACCCTGCGCTGAGCGGGACATTGACAAACAGCCAACGCGAACCCACAAATTCGCCGCGGGTGTTTTCCCATAGAACGACAGGTGCAGCAACCTCTCGGCCTTCGTTACTGACGCCCTTCATGAGAGGATAAATCTGCGTGCTCATCGTTCCAGCCGCACCCATTTGATGGGGCAAATCACTGTTGCGCGTCGTATGCGGCACCATGTTCCATGTGTCGGCAATCGCAAACAACGATTCTTGTCCCTTCAGCAGCGGTATGGTGTCTAAAGCCGCATAGCTAAGAATCGGGCTCGACTCGACGCGGAGCATCTCATGGATGAATAGCTGCTGGTGGTACGCGGTTTGTTCCGCTTCCACCTGCCAGCCGTCAGCCTGCCAGCGAACCGGCCGCTTGAAGGCTGCGCCTCCGACGCTTAGCAATCCGCCGCCGCGTTTCAAGAAAGCTAGAATTTCCTGCCATGCGGATTTAGGAAAATAGGGAGCATGCAGGTTGACGAAGCACCCTCCCTCCGTTTGCCGAAGCATTTCCGCAAGCGAGTCGGCGTCTGCAAGGATTCCACCTTGCGCTTTCAACTCAGCCGCAGGAACTTCAAGTGAAGCGCTGATCGGGAAAGCCGGATCATAGAAAATGACGACAGGATGGCTCGGACTCATAGCAAGCCTTCCTTCATCGCTTTATACACGAGCTGGGAGAACAGACTGTTTGACCAAGCGAACCATTTGCGCGTAAAAATGGTTGGATCATCCACATGAAAGCCTTCATGCATAAATCCGGTGTCCGCATCCGTCGCTTCGAGCATGGCGATCATCGCTAATTTCTCTTCGGCTGTTGAGGCCGTAATTCCTTGCATGGACAAAGCCATATGCCAAATATAATTGTCCGGTGTATGCGGACTGCCGATCCCCTTCGCCACTTTCCCTTCAAAATAGAACGGATTTTCTTTGCTCAGCGCAAATCGTCTTGTGTTCTGATAGATCGGATCGTCAGCAGAGACATATCCCAGATAAGGAATCGACATAAGGCCTGGCGTTCCTGCGTCATCCATCAAACAGTAATTGCCGAAACCATCGGTCTCGTACGCATAGATTGGTCCAAACTCCGGATGGCGATAAATGCCGTAAAGCTTAATCCCGTGATCGATATCCGCTTCCAGCGCTTTCAGATCATGCAAGAAATCCATATCCCGGAACACCCATTCCGCGAATTCTTGCATATGGCGCAGGGCTACAACCGCGAACATATTCGCAGGAATGTTGTAATGGAAATCGCAAGCATCATCGCTGGAACGGAAACCCGACCAAACCATACCGGTATAATTCACCGGCATCCCCAGTCCGTTGTTGCGCAGCGAATCCGTCGGAATTCCGTTATTGCGAGTGAACCGATAAGGAGATTGCTCGAAGTGATGCTGTTCCGTCTTGAAAAGCTCATAGATTTTGAACATTGCCGCTTTAAAGCCGGCATCGAAGATATCCGTTAGTTCGGTCTCCTTCCAATAGGCGTAAGCCAGACGCATCGAGAAACACAAGGAATCCAGTTCAAATTTCCGTTCCCACACCCATGGCGACATGTCCGTCTGATCCGCTTTGTTCCAATGCCAATCGTTTGCCGATTCGTTAAAAGCGTTCGCATAAGGGTCAATATGAATATATTGCACATGCCTTTTAATTAACCCGCTAAGAATTCGCCCAAGATCCGGATCGTTTTTGGCAAACGGCACATAGTGCATCACCTGTTCAACCGAATCACGCAGCCAGGATGCCGGGATATCCCCCGTAATGACGAATGTCGTGCCGTCCTCCATCAATTTCGTTGTCGTCTCCAGCGTGTTTGGGAAACAATTTTTAAATAATTGCAAAAGCTTCGGACGGTGCGCCAACTTCTCTTCGGCTTCCGCTAATATCTCTTGAATCGCCTTTGGCATTTCCAGCTTCGGCATGGGAATTTTCGGCAGTCTGAATTGTTCCATGGTAAGTCCTCCAAAATAATTATGATTAACAATGATTGTATGAATTCGTCTGTCTTACTCTTTCACTGCGCCAATGGTCAAACCTTGAATAAAGTACCGTTGGAAAAACGGATAAGCGAAGATAATCGGTCCCGTTGCAAGCACAACCATCGCCATTCGCGACGTATCCTGCGGGAGTGACTGCAGTAAGCCCACGCCAATGGATGGATTGCTCGTATTTTGCAGCAAGAACTGCATACTGTTCTCGATCCGCATCAGCATGGATTGCAGCGGTACGAGATTAGGCGAATCGATATAGAGCAGCGCATTGAACCAATCGTTCCAGTAACCTAGCGTACTGAACAAGCCGATCGTTGCCAGTCCCGGAAGCGAAAGCGGCAGCACCAATTTGACGAAAATACCAAATTCACCCGCGCCGTCGATTTTCCCGGACTCAATTATCGCATCAGGCACCGACGTGCTGAAGAAAGTCCGCATAATCATCATGTAGAACGCATTACCGGCAAGCGGTAATACAAGAGCCCACAAGGAATCCTTAAGCCCCATTAATTGCGTAACAACGATATAGGTCGGCACGAGACCGCCATTGAACAACATCGTAAAAAAGGCGAAGAAACCGAAAAAATTCCGGAATTTAAAGCTTTTTCTTGAAATCGCATAAGCAAAAGTAGCTGTCAATATCAAGCTTACAATCGTGCCGACAACCGTTACTAGAATCGTGACCCCGTAAGACATGAGCAATTGATCGCCCGCTTTGAACAAATAGCGATAGGCTTCCAGACTCCACTTCTCTGGAAAGAGTCGATACCCGTTCGCGCTTAACGTCTTCTCATCTGTGAATGAAATAATCGTTACAAATAGAAATGGAAACACACATGCCAAAGCAAAGATCCCTGCAACGAGGTTAAACAGGACATTAAGCACTGGCGGTAATTTATGAAAATCACGACTTTTCATCGGTTTTGCTATCATTGTGAAGTTCCTCCTTTCCCTGCAATTCCCTTAGAACAATGCATTATCTTTATCAAATTTTCGAACAATATAGTTGGATGTCATAACGAGAATAAAGCCAATAACAGATTGATAGAGACCTGCAGCCGTACTCATCCCGATTTCACCGGTAGATTTGAGTCCGCGATAAACATACGTGTCGATAACATTCGTTACCGAATATAGCGTTCCTGAATCTCTTGGCACTTGCAAAAATAATCCGAAATCTGCATAGAAAATACGACCGATCGCGAGCAGCGTCAGAATGGTCATCAGAGGCTTCAGCATCGGGAACGTGATGTGCTTAATTTGCTGCCATTTGCTAGCACCGTCAATCATCGCAGCTTCATAAAGGGATTTATCAATCCCCATAATAGCGGCCAAATAAACAACACTGCTATAACCTACGGATTTCCATAGATAGACGAAAATAATAATAAGAGGCCAGTACGTTTTATCGTTATACCACCGGATCGGATCGACTCCGAATGCCGAAAGAATATGATTAAGCATCCCTTTATCAAAGCTAAGAAAACTAAATACGAAGTAACCTACAATGACCCAGGATAAAAAGTAAGGCAGAAACATTCCGGTTTGGTACAGTTTCGCCAGCTTCTTGTTGGCAATTTCCGATAAGACAATGGCTAACGCCACGGAAAGCACCAGCCCAGCAACAATAAATACGATATTGTACAGCAGCGTATTTCGCGTAATGATATAGGCATCATTCGTACTGAATAGAAACTTGAAATTTTGCAATCCGACCCATTTGCTTTCCATAATACTTGCCCAAAAACCGTCTCGGCTATAGCGATATTGTTTGAACGCAATCACCATGCCAGCCATCGGTAAATAAGAGAAGAACAGGAACCAAAGCGTCGCTGGCAATGCCATGAGCAGCAGCACTTTGCTTTGTTTAACATCTTTTAGAAATGCTCCTATTCTATTCATAAAACCACCCCTCACGTTTGCGATTAAAAAGATCAGGCGAATGTGTGACATTCGCCTAATCCGAATTCGAGCTTATTTTTTGTTTGCCGCTTTCCAAGCATCGATCTGACTTTGTGCTTCTGCGATGATTTTATCCAGACCAGCCGCTTTGAACTTCTCGTTAGCTTGAGGAATGAATTTATCAGGATCTACGGTACCTGTCATCAATGTCGCCCAGAATTCTTCTTTCACGTTCTGAACCGCAGCGATTTCAGCTGTTACTTTCGAAGGATCGAAGTTGAAACCAAGAAGCGGTGCAGGTACGCCGGTGTCATTAAACTTTTTAAACTCTTCCCACTTGTTCTCAGGATCTTTTGCATCTTTGTACGTCAGTAGAACATTTCCAAGAGAGAAAGTCGGCATATCGTAGTTTTTGGAATCCGGCAGGTTTTCCATTTTATCGTTATCGAGCTTTTTGTAGTGAACGCCCTCGATACCGGAGTCAACCATATTGCGTAGAACCGGATCTGTGTTCAGCAAGTTCAGGAACTCCATCGCTTTCTCAGGATATTTGGAATTTGCTGAGATCGCTTGCATGGAACCCATCACGGACCAGTTGTAAATCAAAGCAGGGCTTGCTTGCGTAGAAACAACAGGATAACCATAGCTCGCCGACCATAGGTTATCTGCGAAAGGTTGGTTGGTCGCTTTGTCCGCGAACCATTTGCCTGTCACTTGAACATCGTTCAAAGAGCTAAGCGTTGCCGCTTCTGTCGGGATGTATCCCGCTTTGTAGTATTTGTTCATGGCTTGAAGCGCTTGCTTCATTTCCGGTGTATCCAAAATGTTGACGACTTTGTAATCCGGGTTGTCGATTTTCACAGCCATCGGCATTTTTTCAATGACATAGTCATACGGAACATATGGCATGAAAGTTTTATCCACAGCTAAACCATAAACATTCGGCTCTTTTTCTTTAATCGTTTTCAGCAATGGCTCCAAGCTTTCGATTGATTTTACGTTATCGATTTTCAAGTTGTATTTATCAAGCAGGTTTTTGTTAAAACGCCATACGTCTTGTGCCGGAAGCTCTTTATTGGCTGGAACACCGTAGTTGTGGCCATCTACTTTAGATCCGTTCAAGAATGCAGGGTCCAACGCTTTGACAATGCCTTGTCCATTTTTTTGCAGAAGTTCATCAATAGGTATGAAAGCGCCTTTACGCGCGTTTTGCACATAGTCAAATGCCCATGAAGACGTGAACATAATGTCCATAGGTGTACCGGAAGCGGTCATGACCTGCATCTTTTGCGGATAGTCGCCCCAATCGATCATGTTCATTTTCACCGTTACGCCAATTTTCTGAGCCGTGTATTTACTAACTTCCGTCATCACGCGGTCAACGTCTTTTTGCGGCGTTCCGATCGTGTACCAAATCAACTCTACCGGTTTATCTGGCGTTCCCGCCCCATTCGTATCGCTAGCATCTTTGCTTCCACATGCACTAAGTACCATTGAAGCTGCAAGTGTTAGTCCAATTGTCGCAGTCCATCGTTTTTTGATCTTGCTCATCTGTGTGTATCCTCCCTGTTCAGTGCTCTATTGTATAACGCCCGAGGGGCTATATTTACAGTAACCTATGAAAGCATTTACAAATAGACGATAAATTAAATGTAAGCATGTACAAATCAAAGAAAAAACAAAAAAAGGACTGCACTCCAGTTTACCCTAGAGCAGTCCTCTATAATCGGTCGGGGATATTCCCACGTACTTTTTGAACTGTTTATAAAAATAACCGACTTCCCAATAGCCCACATCTTTGGCAATAACATGCACCTTCAAATGCGTTGTTTTGAGCAGTTCCTTTGCTTTCTCGATCCGGTACCGATTGATATATTCCGTAAACGACTCGTTAATTTCTTTGTGAAACAGCTGTCCTAAATAAACCGGATGAATATGGTAGTGAGCGCCTAACATTTTGAGTGAAAGCTCATCCGCGTACGATTCATGAATATATTTCAATACTTGCTGCACGATCGGACTTCGAACGTCAGAGATTAATAATCCGACTGTCATCTCGGCAACTTCCAGAATCGCCTTTTCCAATTCGTCAAGTGTCACTGAGCTCCTGATTTGTTGAAAAGCTTGATTGTATACGTCTTGTTCTTCCGTGTGACGGATCGCCTTGAGTTCCATTTTGAAATGAATGACCATCTCGAAAGCAATATCCTGAAAATGCTGCGGGGTAATTCCCGGCAGCGCCTGAATCCGCTTGAAATCACTCTGAATTTGCAGCTTTAATTGTTCCAGATCTTTGCCCACGATCAGTTTGGCATAACAGGACCAGTCAATCATCGAGAAATCCACCTTGGGATGGCCTTCATGGAACGCTAAGTCGCTAACATCAATCAGATAAAGCTCCGGATAAACCCAGAAATACTCCTGTGCTTTCTTCGCGCTTGCATAACTTTCTCCTGTTTGTTCAGGAAGCTGCTCAACACTTCCTACCGTGATGCGGAGTAAACGGTCGTGCAGATCGACTTGGAATTGTCGAAGCAAATCCTTCAACGTTTTTCTGCCGCGATCTGCATCATTCATAACGGCAAGCAGTACGATATCGCCATCCATATCGTAGAAGGACGTCAAACCGTCATGAGCCTCCACTCGTTGTGAGAGTGTCTCAAAAACCTCCGCGGCATTAGATTCGGTCCGCAATACGGAGACTACCATATACGGAGAATCCAGGTTGAAACCCAGCAAATCCGCTCGTTCGTAGAATTCCGTCGGCGCAATCTGATGCGTCAGCCAGCGCTGCAACGTGTTATCCTTCAAAATTTGTTTGCTGTATGCTTGAACAAGTCTTGTCTCTTTCGTAGAATTCAGCTTCTCAACCGTATTGTGTAGAGTTGCTTTGAACTCTTTGATATTGATAGGTTTCAGCAAATAATTTTCAATGCCCAGCATCATGCCTTCTTTCAAATAACTAAATTCATCGAATCCGCTGAGCACGATGACTTTCAGATCCGGGTGGTGAATCCGGGCACCCCGAATTAAATCCAATCCGTTCATCACAGGCATGGAGATGTCCGTCAAGAGGATGTCCACGGTCGTTTCCTGTAAAGCCTCCAAGGCTTTTTGACCGTTGCCCGCATGTCCAACAATCTCCAGCCCCATTTCCGCCCAGTCGATAATGTCGTACAATCCTTCTACAATAAATGGTTCATCATCCACAATGAAAACCCTAAACATCGTAATCCTCCTTCCCGCCGTCTGCAGGCAGCCATACATCTACAGTCGTTCCATGCCCTGGCGTGCTTCTCAGCTCGATGCCATATTTACTTCCATAGAGAAGCTTTAGTCGTTGATGAATGCTCCGCAGACCAAAAGACTCATCTTCGGACTCTTCCGTTTGCAGGCGCTGCTCAATCTCTTTCAAACGTTCTGACGTTATCCCGTTACCGTTGTCAGTCACTTGAACGTGCAGGAATTCCTCCATTTGATGGACTCGAATGTGCAGCTGGTTGTCCGTACTTTCATTCCGCAATCCATGCACGATGTAGTTTTCAATAATAGGCTGCAGCGACATTTTCATGATACGAAGAGGAGCAAGCTTCCGATCCCATTCGATTGTGTACGTAAATTTATCTTTGTAGCGAATCTGAAACAGCTCCAAATACAAGCGGCAGGCTTCCAGCTCGTCCTTCAACGTGTACACTTTCTTCTGCTGGACAAAACTGCGAAATAATGCTGATAAGCTGTAGATCATTTCGCCAACGTCATGAGCGCCTTGGGATATCGCCCGCATGCGGATCACTTCCAGAGTATTGTATAGAAAGTGAGGATTAACACGGGCTTGCAGAGCGGTTAATTCCGTATGTTTCTGCTTAATATCCGCCTTATATACGCGGTCGATATATTGGTTCAATTCATCGATCATCTCGTTAAAGCTGCGGGAAATCTGGCCCAGTTCATCCTCGCGAGCGTCCTGAATCCGCGCTGTCAAATCGCCTTGTTTGACCTTCCGGGTGAAGCGGATGATCAGGTTCGTTCGCTTAGCGACATTCAGCACGACCAACGATGGCAGCAGGATCGCGATAGCAATACACACGGCACTAATTGAAAAAATCGTGCTCCCGATTCGCCACGAAGAAGCGGAAAGCTCCTCTTTGGGCATCAGGCCGACGACGATAAAATCTCCTTTGTTTTGCGTAAGCTTCGTCACATAATTGTTATTATTCATCTCGCTGTGCTCATACATCGCATTCACTTGATCCATGTATGGATAAGGCTTGCCATAATACTGATCCGAGGAGTCGAACAGGACGCCGCCCTCTGATGACAGGACGAGAATCGCCCCTTTCAGATCTTGCTGCTCATCGGATAACACTTTCCAAATGCTGTCCGAACTGAAATAGACAAGCTGTTGACCGATGTTTTTCAACGTTTGTTTATCATTTATCGGTGTGCGCACGGCATATAGATGGTTATCCCACTGATCCGCGGCTTCGCGCACCCAAATATTCGGAAGCGAGACACTTTTGCTGTCAAGCGCCATCACTTCCGGAATATAGGAGTGCGCCGCATTCGTGGATATCAGCCGCATCGGCCGATTGTGGCTCAGAACGTACAAAACCTGCTGATCCACGCTGTACAACATCACATTGCGAATATCCTCGTCATCTTCCAAATGGTTTTTGAAATATTCCAAGCCGTCATTCCATGTGCTGTTTCCGCCTAAATTATTCTGTTCAAGGCTATGCTGCACATATTCTTGAAAGGGGTGCTGCAGCATGAAGGATACGCCTGCGGCCAGCGAACTATCCCGATATAACCCAAATAAAATGGACTGCGCCGAGTCATATTTCTGCCCCAAATAATCATTAACGTTCATCATGGCCTTCTTTTGTATATCCAGCTCACGGTTGATCGCAGCTTGTGACATCGAGTGATACATGAAAAAAGAAAAGGAAATAATCGTAACAATCGTAATGAGTGAAAACAGGAGCAGCAATCTCATGAATAAATTATTTCTCAAGTAGGCTAAATAAACGTTCACGAACCCCATCTGACCATCATCTCCTGCTGTTAATCGGGTTCATTATATCATGTCGGAAGCCGCACAGGAAAACCGGCGGATGAGCCGGCACTCCCTACGCCTTTACCCAGACGGACATTTCGGGTGGTTTCTGCGCTGTTGAGAGAAGAAAAAAAATGAGATTCTCGTTGACAAACAGGCAGCTAGTATCTATATTTATTTAATGAGACCGATTATCATTATCAATAAATATGTGGTTTAGTTCCACCATTAAGGAGACTCCAAGATGAAAAACAAGCTTTTTATACCTATTCTCTTCGTGTTCATGTTCGCTATTACCGCTTGCGGCAACAATGCGACAAGCAATAGCCCTGCCGCTTCCCCACAAAGCTCGAACGCGCCAGCCGCTGCCAAAGAAGCTTCCGGCATGATGACTTATGCATCCGAGACAGGACCTGTTCAGGTTCCGTCGAGTCCTAAGCGTATCGTTGCCCTGACGAATGCGCCGAACGTGCTATCGCTAGGCGGCACACTGGTCGGAGTCGACGAATGGACGAATAAGAACCCTCTTTTCAAAGAAAAACTGAATGGCATCCATGTTGTTTCAGATAATGAACTTGAGAAAATTATCGAGCAGAAACCGGATCTCATTATCGCTGGCTCCGAATCGAAAAATATCGAAAAGTTAAAACAAATTGCGCCAACTGTCGTCTATACGTGGGGCAAACTGGACTATCTAGCCCAACAGCTTGAAATCGGTAAATTGCTGAATAAAAGAAAAAGAGACGCAAAATTGGATCGATGATTTCAAGAAACGTGCGGCAGATATCGGCAAGGAAATCAAAGCCAAAATCGGTGACCAGGCTACTGTATCCGTCATTGAAACAGATTCGAAGGACTTCTATGTATTCGGCAATAACTGGGCTCGCGGTACTGAAGTCCTCTACCAAGCAATGGGTTTAAACATGCCTGAGAAAGTTAAAAAGGATGCCCTGGGCCCAGGCTACTATGCGCTCTCACAAGAGGTTATCCCCAATTATGCCGGAGACTACCTTGTCCTTAGCAGAAGCTCGGCAGCCAACAATTCATTCATGAAAACCGAAACATGGAACAACATTCCGGCCGTCAAGAACAAGCACGTCATCGAGATCGATACGGAAGCTTCAACGTATAGCGATCCGACAACGCTCGAATATTTACTGAATATTTTCAAGGAAGGATTCCTTGGCAAAAAATAATGTCACTTTATTCCACAGGATTTATAAACAGTCCATAATCTAAAAAAGAGCCAATCCAAATGGATTCAGCTCTTTTTTCTAATTTCTTATGAATACTCTACTCCCACTGGTATTCCGCCCGTTCAAGCAGTTGCTTGAGTGCGCGGACCGCAGTGACAACACGTTTAGGATTACTCGCGTGCGGCATGTAATGCTGCAAATGCGGCTCTACAGACAGAAACCCGTCGTAGCCTCTCTCTTTTAGAGACAGCAGCAGTGCATCAACCTCTCCGTCACCCGCTCCGGCAGGAACAAATAGCTTCGGTTCGAACGTAGCATCCTTAATATGAATGTAATCCGTATAGGCTTGGAGTTTCGGATACGCGTCCTGCATCGGTTTAATATCATTCTTAACAAAGTTACCTGGGTCGAAAGCCATACGCAGGGAATCGGACGCGCAATGCTGTAAAATTTCCAAACAACGTTCATCCGTCGTTCCATACAAGTTATTATCATTCTCAAGAATAAGGACAACGTTATTCTGTTCTGCGATCTCTGCCAATTGCTTCATTCTGCGCAGTACTTCGTCTCTGCACGTATCGAGATCCGCATTCTCGGGCGGATGGTAGGAAAATATACGAATATACGGGGTTCCTAACACGTGTGCTGCATGAATTGCCTTCTGGACCGCTTGCACTTGCGGACCAAATTCTTCCGCAACCGGATATTTACCGATGGGAGAAGCAATGGAAGATACTTGAAAACCGTGTTCCTTCAATATTTGGTGGATGCTGGAGAGCTCCTCATCATTTAGCTCCAAGACATTTTTGCCCCAAACATTCCGCAGCTCAATATAGGAGATCCCCTCTTGCTGCAGCACGTCTAACTGTTCTTCCAAATCCTGCGATATTTCATCGGCGAAACAAGTAATTTTAGCTTTAAGCATGGCCATCTCTCCTTTATTATTTGCTGCTGCCGAAAGAAGCTGACATATCTTCTTGCGTTTTAGACTCTGTGACGACCTTTTTCACAAATGTAGAAGATTTGATCAGTTCGTCCAAGTGAGATTGGAATGCATCGCCGTCAATTGGTACCTCAACAGGGCGCTTCTGGAAGGAAGACAGTATAATGCCATTAGCCAGCGTCAAAGAGCCAAGACCTTCCGGTCCTTCGGCAATCAAATCTGTTTCCTTGCCTAGGAGGCGGTCAACCAAGCGGCCGGTTACGACATGATGGCCATTAGGAGCATCCTCATCCACTTCAACTTCCTCCGGTTCAATCTGCCAAGTGGCAAATTTCTGCTCAGTCTCTCTCGTGAACGTGAGCATGGATTCCTGATATTTATAGTGAAGCAGCTTACCGTTCTCCAGCACCAGTTTGCCGGTATCGCCGACAATTTCCAGGCGGTTCGTTCCCGGCAGCTCAGCTGTTGTCACAATCAAATGCCCGATCATCCCGTTTGAATGTTCAAAGTAAGCGGTTACCTCGTCCTCAACTTCAATGTCATGATATTTACCGATATGCGCATGACCGGAAATTAGCGAAGGCAGCCCGAACAACCATTGATACATATCGAGCGTGTGCGGACACTGATTCGTCAAGATGCCGCCGCCCTCGCCGGCCCATGTCGCACGCCATCCACCACTATTATAGTAAGACTGGGAGCGGAACCATTTGGTATGAATCCAAGTAGCGCGAGTGAGTTGGCCCAACTCTCCGCTTTCCACAATTTCTTTGAGCTTTGCATAGAAAGGCAGCGTTCTTTCTTGAAACATAATGGCAAACTGGAGGCCCGGGTATGTCTCTTTAGCGGATTCATAAGCTTCAATCATGCGGTTGGCATCATTGACATGAACGGCGATCGGTTTCTCGCACATGACATGAATCCCGCGTTTGAAAGCCTCAATGGCAATGTATGGATGATCGTAATGGGGAACGGCGATAATGATGACATCCAGCCCGGAGTTGTCCAATAAATCCAAGACATCGTAATAAGCCGTCGTCCCATACGTTTTAGCATTCAAATCAGCTTTTTCTTTATCTACATCACAAACGCCCACAAGCGCTACATTTTCCATCTCACTCAAATACTTCAAATGCGTATTTCCAATATTGCCAATGCCAACAAGTCCAAATTTGATTTTTTGCTCACTCATAGGTAGTTCCCTCCCAAATCTATTGAATATCACACTATCATCCTATATCATTACAATTACCACTTCCTTGATGAAATTGCCTCAAAAGTGGATAAACTTGCTCTCATCACAGGAGGTCATTATCTTGATTTCTGATTACTTGGAACAGTTTGATGAACATGTGAAATTCCGTCATGCCATTCGAACAGCCCCCTTTAATGTTCATTTTCATTTGCATCAGGGCTGTGAGATCTTCTTTTTAATCCGGGGTGATGTGAACTATTTCGTTGACAAGACGATGTATCCTCTGGAATTCGGTGATCTCATCATTACCAATGAGCATGAAATTCATAAGCCTGCGCTCACGACAGACGACTTATATGAACGTGTAACCATAGAATTTAATCCGGCTCTGATTGCTCTCTTTCAAACCGAAAACTTGAAACCGCTTCAATGCTTCTATGATCGTCCCGCCGGTGAAAAAAACAAAATCAAGCTTAGCGAACAACAATCCTCCGCCTTGCTTGATTTGTTTACGAAATATAATGAAATCATCAACCATCCATTTCCAGGCGATTCCCTCGTGAAACTTGGCTGTTTGATTGAAATTCTTGTTCTGGTTCATCGATTCTTTTATACCAACAAAGCAAACGAAAACGGCATGGATTTGCCGAAAAGATTGAGCCCCATCCTGGCCTATCTGGATCAACATCTCACGGAAGATTTGACCCTTGAACGGCTTGAGAAAATGTTTTTTATCAGCAAATATCATCTAAGCAGACTTTTCAAAAAACATACAGGCAGCACGATCCATGAGTACATCATCTACAAACGGATTGCGCTTGCCAAAAAAATGCTCGCAGATGGTTACAACGTTACCGAGGCCTGCATGGGGTCAGGTTTTAATGATTACACCGGCTTCCTTCGCATGTTTAAGAAAAAAGTAGGCGTGCTGCCCAAGTATTATGCAAGCAAACAAGCTCTCAAATGACCCCTCATGGAATGGGGCTTATTTCCCGCCCGTTGGCTCGATCAAGCGGTGTTTGTACCACTTGTCCCCATAGTAGCGCCAGAGGAAAACCGCCCCGCGCACGCCCCATTCCAATTGCATAGCCGCCCAAACCCCGATGACGCCGTAACCAAGGGTGATGCCGAACACATAACCGAGCACAACCCGGAACAACCACATGGTCAGCATCGAAGAAATCGAGGTGAAACGTGAATCCCCCGCAGCTCGCAGTGCCCCTGGCAGCAGGAAACTGATCGACCATAGCGGAATTTGAGCTAAGAAATTGACCAGCATAATGAGATACAGATCGTCCATAATCTCTGCCGGAGGGCTGAACATTCTTACAAGCGGATTGAAAAACGGAAGTAACAGCAGCCCCATCAATAAGAGGGCACCCGATGACAGCCACATAAACGACCTCGTAAATTTGCGGGCATCCTGAATATTGCGCCTCCCGATACATTGCCCTACCACCGTGACTAACGCCGTCGACAAGGCGATTGAAGGAATTTGCAGCAGCATGGCGATCACAGAACTGATAGCATTAGTTGCAATCGCATAGGTGCCCAGGCTGACGATATAGATTTGGGTTAACATTTTTCCCCCGTTAAAAAATAACTGCTCCGCTGCGAATGGCAGCCCAATGAACATGATTCTCTTAAACATGGAGAAATTCCATTCGAGTACATCCTGAAGTTGAATTCGCAGGCTGGCATCCATCCGCAGCAGGTAGAATAATGCGCAACCGGCCGCTACATACCGGGAAATATTCACAGCCACGCTCAACCCTAGAACGCCCATGTCCAGATAATGGACAAATACGACATTGAGCAGCACGTAGGTGAGGTTCATGATCAACGACAGCACCAAGGTCACTCTCGTTCTGCCGATCCCTCTAAGCGCTCCGTTAACCGCTTCCTTGATCGCGATCCCCGTGTAGGAGATACAGCTGCCCACCAAATAGGTACCGGCATGGGAGAACACCTCCGGCTCCGCCGTACCGAACAGCACCTTAAGAATAGGATGATAAAACAGCAGAACGAGCAGGCTGAGCGCTACCGCAACCAACGTGACCGCGGAAAGCGAGCTTGCCGCCGCTTTGGAAACCATTTTATCGTTCCCGCTGCCCTTATACTGCGCCACTACGACTGTACCGCCGGTCGCTATGGCGACAAAAACGTTAACCAAAAACATGTTGAGCGAATCGACCATACTTACGGCGCTGATCGCCGCCACACCCGATGAACTAATCATCGCCGTGTTCACCAAACTTAAGCCGACAAGGAAGGCTTGGTCGATGAGAATCGGTAGAAATAATGAGATCACCTGACGGTAATCGATAGATTCCCCTGAAAGATATTTGTTTAAAATAGCATGGCAATAAGCCTTAAATCGTACCATCATGCTAATGATTCACTTCCCATCCGTATTTGTCCGCAGTCCCCAGTATGCTGATTCGAATTTCCTGAGATGATTCGAGGTGCCGGGAGCAGGTGCGGCCGTTCAATGAACATTCAAACAACACTGCTTCAGGTACGAAGAGAAACTGGCAATATTCCTATGCATATGCCTGCTGTTACCTTCTAGCTTACTCAACATGATGCCTCCTTCCAATAAGGAAAGGGCAAACGTAGCCAATGCATCTACATCCAAATTCCCCTTAAATTCCCCCAATCGTATGCCTTCACGAATAATATTTTTCATCATATCCAGAGTACTAATAAGACCACGCTGCGCTCTATCACGCAATATCGGATGAGTGTCATCACTCTCTACCGCTGTGTTCTGCAAGGGACACCCGCCGATGAAAGGGGGATTATCCACAACATCTTCGTAGACGTGAAAAAAAGCGAGCAATCGCCCCGAGGCAGACTCCTCTTTCTCCATAGCTTCGGTGAATCTCCTGCCGACTGTACTAGCCGCATATTGATAGGCTTCGAGGGCAATTTCGTCTTTACTGCTAAAGTGGCGATAGATGCCTCCCTTTTTAATGCCGGTGGCGGTAATAATATCGTTTAACGATGAACCCGCATAGCCATGTTGATTAAAAAGTTCGGCAGATTTCATGATGATGTGTTCCCTGGTTCTATCTCCTTTTTTCATAAGCCCTCCGTACAAACCGTAGTCGATAATTCATTATAGCAAATTTTCCGAGGGATCCATTGCCATTTATTGGATGTATGCTACAATTAAAAGATACCACATGGTATCTTATGTTCAATGAGACCCAGAGTGAAGCGCCAAAATTCCATTCAAAAGGGAGCGTTGTCCCATGTCGATGAACGAACAATTGGAACAAACCAAAGCAGGTTTTATTGCAAAAGTGCCTGAATTGGCTCAAGTGAACATTTTCCGCCATATCCAGGAGCAGCAGCAATCCGGTATCGTTTTTGGTTTGAATGAGGGGGATCGTGCCCCCAACTTTACATTAACTAATCCGCTCGGAGAGCAAATCACCCTCTACGACCAGCTTGCCAATGGCCCGGTCATTCTCATCTTCTACCGGGGCGTATGGTGCCCATTCTGCAATGTCCAGCTTAGAGCTTATCAGCAATTGCTGCCTGAAATTCAGAAGATCGGCGGCCAACTGATGGCCGTCTCTCCGCAAAGCCCCGACAACTCGCTGTCTCAGATGGAGAAGGAGCAGCTTACGTTTCACGTGCTAAGCGATCCGAACGGCCAGGTCGCCGACAGTTACAAGCTTTTATTTGAATTACCTGCTTATCTTCAAAATACCTTTACTGGCATACTTGGGCGGGATCTCGCCAAGTTCAATGAAAGCGACCGCTGGCTGCTGCCGGTTCCGGCGACTTACCTCATTGACAGGCAGCTTATTATCCGTTATGCCCGCGTCGATCCTGATTTCATGAATCGAACGGAGCCACAAGAAATGATCAATCAATTGAAAAGGCTCGACTAAAGGGAACTGGAGTCCTCTATTTGGAGAAAGATAAAGTAACGAACTGTAGTTCCCTGAAGTCCCAAAAACATCAAAAAAAATGGAATCAGGCTAAAAAAGCCATGATTCCATTCTTCTATCATTCTTCCTATTGATTCAAAACCTTCTGTGCCATTTTCGCCAGATCTTCAACATCTACTTTGCCATCGCCATTCAAGTCTGCTGCTCTAGCAATATTCCAATCCGGGCTGCTGCTATTTTTCCCATAATGAGTAGCAAGGATTGCCAAATCACCAATCGAATATCTACTGTCATGGTTCAAGTCGCCATCCGAGACATAACCCTCAATGCTCACCGCAAGCTCAGCAGGTACGGCTTCGATCTCCACACCTTTCTCATCGGCCAAAATGGCTTTGAGCACCGAGATGTTACCAGAGGAATTTGGAGAACCCTTCGCTTTAAATTGCAGCGTAACCAGCGGTGTTTCATGCTTGCTTCGATCATCTCCTCCGATGTTCGCGAGGACCATACGAACGCTGCCCTTGTGATCATCGACATAATGAACAACGGCAATAGCATCTGCAGCCGAGTCTACTTTCTGCAGTTCAAACAAATCTGCTGGATACTTCAACGTAACATCTGATCCGTAGACCGCATTTGTTACACTGGATACACCAAGCTTCACCGCGAACGTCGAACCTTCATTAACAAGACTTGCTCCGTCTAAAGTCATGTTCGGTTGTACCGCATCTTCCATTTCAGTCACACGAATGTTATCGAACGTTGCATTGGCCTTGTATGTGCGTACCCCAATAGCACCTTCTGTGTAGGTACCGTCAACCGCACTAGCCACGAGTGTATCATTCACATAAACATCAATGTTAGGCCCCTTGGCTACAACCTTTAACCGGTAGACCGTATCTACGGTGATCGAAGGGAGCGCTTTATTCGCCAGTTCTGTCCAATTGTTATTCAGCTTGCCCAGTTGAACACGACCAGCCAATGTAATGCCCGCATAATATCCTTGCAAGTTATCCGTTCCAACCGTTGGATTATTCACTCTGAATATGACGCCGGCATTAGCTAAATTAGGGCTGGCACTCATGGAGATATCCGTCTCATAAGTGAAGTCTTTGAATTTCGTATCGTTAGCCACAGCTTTGTAACCTTCACCGTTAATTACGGTGTAGTTGCCGTTAGCAGCACTCCACTCACCACCATACGTCGTCCAACCATCTGCATTCCGATCATCAAATGTATCAACAAAAGGCAAAGGATTGTTGGCTTTATCGAGAAATTGCTTCGTGGCTGCATCCAGCGCAGCTATCGCTGTTTTAATGCCGTCCGCGGTAGTTTGCTCGTTGTTATACGCAGCTTGTGCGCTTACAATGGCCGCTGAGAAAAGATTCACAACTTGCTGCTTGTACTGCCCCGGTCCATCGCCTACAGCGGCGTTATCACGAAGCTGCTTCGCCGCTTGAATTCTGGTCAAAAGGTCGGACTTATTGCTATTGCCAATTAATTCCCTGTGTGCTGCGGCAACGCGAGCGAAATCAACCTTTTCCACTTTGCGGTCGTAGCTTAAAAGTCCATTGATTTCGTATTCGACATCCGAAATTTGGGTATATACGGCCGCACTAAGTCCAGGTTTATCTTTGAGTGTTTTGATCGTATTGATATAACGAATATATTGATCTGTTAACTCTTCTTTCGTGTTCATCGCCAGTCCGGCATACACGGTCAAAGGACTGAATTCATGCCCTGGCACGCGAAGTCCTACGCCCCCATATTCGCCAAGCGTGGCTGCCCGATATTCCGAAGGCGTCGGCGACTCGGGTGCAGGATATTTGTGCCAATCCAGGAAATGTCCTGCTTTGGATTCATTGGCCCCGCCTCCGGCATCATACCAACCGGTAACTCCATTAATGAGGCGAGTTGGATCTGCTTTTATCGCATGTGCAATTGCCTCTCGGGTATAATCACCGCCGTTGTCGAATTGCCCCCACCCTTCATTAAAAACAATATAAACGATGATGGAAGGTGAATTCTGCAATTGCTTAATCATTTCATCGAATTCTTTATAATATTGCGGTTGAGCCGAGACATCTCTGCTGGTTCCACTTGGCATGTCCTGCCAAACGAGAAGTCCCAACTTGTCTGCCCAGTAATACCAACGGGCCGGTTCGATCTTAATATGTTTGCGGATCATATTCATATCCATCCGCTTCTCGGCTGCAATATCGAATTTCAATGCCTCATCGGTTGGCGCTGTATACAGGCCGTCCGGCCAATACCCTTGATCCAAGGTTCCCATTTGAAAAACGAACTTCCCATTCAGCAATGGACGCTGGATGCCATCGACTTTTCCCAGTTTCACTTCTCTCATTCCGAAGTAACTGTCAACATTATCGATGATCGTTCCGCCATCCTTCAAAGACACCTTGAGATCATAGAGGAACGGGTCGTCCGGTGTCCACCATCTCGCATTCGGTACCGGAAGTTGCAATTCAGTACCTGCGTTTCCGCTAATGCGACCGACTTCAACGCCATTTTTTAGTGCCACAGCCTCCACCGTTTTACCTGTACCATTTACCGCATCTACGGTCAGCTTCAACTGGCCATTCCAGATATCAGGCACCATATTCATCCGGTCAATACTTGCGCTCGCGACAGGCTCCAGCCAAACGGTTTGCCAGATCCCGGACACCGACGTATACCAGATGCCTCCTGGTTGTACAACGGTTTGTTTCCCTTTGATTTGATCCCCTTGGGTATCCGTATAATCGAGTACATGAACAATCAATTCATTTTCCCCGGGCTTCAACTGACTTGTTATATCGAAACTGAATGACGTGTAGCCGCCTTTATGGCTTCCTACCTTTGTTCCGTTCACATAGACGTCCGTTTCGTAATCCACTGCGCCAAAATTCAACTTCACATGTTGGCCATTCCAATTTTGCGGCACCGTGAAATTTCGCTTATACCACATAAGCTGCTCTTGGCGTTGGATGCCTGAAAGTCGGGACTCCACGGCAAACGGTACCGTGATGTTCTCTTTCAGCGTTTGACCTGTTGGAAGGGCGTCCCCTTGCTTGGCGGGTTGGAATTCCCACTTCCCATTCAGGTTTAGCCACTGATCGCGAACCATCTGCGGTCTCGGATAATCCGGCAACGGATTGTTCGGATTAACTTGGCTTGCCCACGGCGTTTCGATCTGATAAGTAGAGTAATTTTTGATTGCAAGATAAAAATCTTTGAGTGGCTTACCGCTAGCTGCATACACAAGAGCGCCGCCGCCTGTATATCCGAGATTGGCCATCGGGGCATCTTGGTAATACATCGGATATTCAAACTCTATCTGAATCGTTTTAGGATCACCGGACTTTAAAACCGCCGATTTGATCGGCCAATCCTTCCCGAGCACATTAGCCGAAAGTTGCTTGTGCGCATCGCTGCCCAGCTCCGCTAATGCCTCCGCAAATGTGAATTCGGCATGCAATCCATCAGGCAGAACCGATCCGGCAACGGGTCCGCTATTCTCAAAATCGACAGGCAGCGTGAAGGCTGTTGCAGGTACGATTTGCTTCGGCACACTTGGGCTGCCCCACCGTAAAAACAAATTGGACCCGCCGTCATTCTCGAAATACTCCACTTTAATGTCGTATTTCTTGCCGGCTACCAAGGTAATCGGACTGCTTGTTTGTTCTTTATCCCAGTCATTGACCCAATGATCAATGATTAGTTTGTTGTCAATCCATAATCGGAAACCGTTGTCACCAATCATCCAGAACGTATAATTTTCGGAAAACTCAGGTGTAATCTGTCCTGTCCATCTCACATTCACGTGATTGTTCTGCCCCACCAGCGTTGTGAATGCTCCTTCCAATGAACTAAAATTAATGTACGGATCGACCACCGTCGTCACCAAGTCTTCAAACCTAAACTCATCGGGTCCCGAGTTCTTGTAATAGTCAGCTTTCAAGCCATAATTTGTTGCATTTGGATTGGAATCTGCCGCATGGCTTTTGGATAAACTAGACGGAAGAATGATACAGATCAGCATAGAAAAGATAAATAACTGCACAAGCCTTTTGGTCGTTTTCATTTGTACAATTCTCCTCTTTTGAATTACTGGATTTACGAGTTATGAAACGAATCTTCTTGCATATGCCTCCTCTCCTTCTCAACTTGGCATTACCCTCAAATCAAAAGTGAGCGCATATCAAGCATATATGTCCCTCTAGCTATTTGTATTTACAGATTTCAGGCATTTCTTGTAATTTTATGGCAATCTATTGTGTGGGTCGTATCGTCGCCTGGCTGACGTCCATTCAGACTGTTCACCAACAGCAACTCCTACCTCACCCTGCAATTTACATAAGAGTTGAACGAAAGTTTTACGATTGGAGGGAACTAGGGTACTCTATTTGGGGGAAAATGAGTTGTTTTCCTTTCCTAGCAGAACTACAGGGTCTTATTTAGCCTCCATGACATGTTATTCATGTAAAATCGGCAAAATAGTAGACTGTATGGGGCTAGAATTAGAAGTGGACACATCGTTAAGTGACCCCAATAATAGACTTAACGAATAGGAGGGGTCCGCCCATGGGAGAGCAACGCCAACGATATAATGAAGATTTTAAGAAACAAGCAGTAAAATACGTTCAAGAACAAACAAAGACATTACCGGAAATCGCAGAGGAAATGAACATCCCCGCTGGAACATTAAAGAATTGGATGACAAAATATCGTTCCTTTGAAAACGAGCCTGTAGGTAACCCAGAGAAACTTCGGGACATTGAGAAACGCCTGCAGGCCTCTGAGCGGGAGAAGCAGGATCTGCAGGAAGAACTAGCGATCCTAAAAAAGGCGCTGCACATCTTCAGCAAAGAAAGGAACTAAGGTTCCAGTTCATCGAAGATCATCGCTCTGAGTTTCAGGTGGCGAAGATGTGCAGGGTCATGCAGGTATCGAGGAGCGGTTTCTACAAGTGGCAACAGGCGCTACCAAGCGAGCAGGAATTGCATAAAACAGCGCTACTGAAGCGAATTGTTTATCACTTTCATGATTCCGGGGAACGCTATGGCAGCCCCAAAATTACTCGTATGCTGTGGAAAGAGGGCTTAACCATCTCAGAGCGTACCGTCAGTGTTTACATGAAAGAGCTAGGATTACGTTCCTGCGTATCTCGTAAATTTAGAGTGCAAACGACAGATTCTAATCACAGCCTCCCGATTGCCCCAAATGTACTTAATCAAAAGTTTGCAACCGATAAGCCTGAGAAGGTCTGGGTGGCAGACATTACGTATATCCCGTGTCGAGAAGGCCGGCTGTATCTAGCAAGTGTTTTGGACTTGTGCACCAAAGAAATTGTAGGCTGGCGACTTCATGATCGAATGACAACAGAGCTCACTCTAAGCGCTCTAGAAGCCGCTCATCAAGCTAAAAAGCCAGCTAAGGGACTTATTCATCATACCGATCGTGGATGACAGTATGCCTCTAAAGAATACAGAGAAAAGCTAGCTTCATACTCTATGCAAGCCAGCATGAGCCGCAAAGGGAACTGCTACGACAATGCCTGCATAGAGTCGTTCCACAGCATTTTAAAGAAAGAACTTATTTATTGCACGAAATTCAAAACCAAGCACCAGGCATACGAAGCCATTTTTCGGTATATTGAATTCTTCTATAACCGCAAACGAGTTCATAGCTCCCTCGGCTATGTTTCGCCTGTTCAGTTTGCGGCGACCTTTTCAGAAACTGCGTGATCGTCACTTAATGATGTGTTTACTTTCTTGACAGAGGTCCAGTAGTTCCCTTTGAAATGGAAAATAGTAAGTTTACAGGAAAATAGAGGACTGTAGTTCCCTTCCAAAAACTACGAGCCATTTGCACGGCGCAGGCGCGTTGTGGATGAGTGTGACATTGGATGAAATCCAATGTCAGTCGCAAACAATGGCCACCGCCATCAGTATATTGCATTTTGTGCAATATTAAGGCCCCAGGTCGGCCGCTGCCGCCTTCAACGTTGTACAAAGTACAACGATTTGGTGAGGATAGCGCAGTTTTTGCACAAAGTGCAGCATAGACATGGGCGCGTGAGGCCGTGGCGCGAGGCGGTGACGCCGCGTGGAGTGGTTACTTGGCGTGAAGCGGGCATGCCGAGCAGTTTTGTTACTTGGTGCGAGGCCGTTATGCCGAGCTGTTTGGTCACTTAGCGCGAGGCGGACATGCCAAGCGGATTGGTCACTTCACACAAGGCGCAAAAAAACAGCCCAAGACAAATGTCTCGGGCTGTTTCCATTTACATATATAACTAGTTTCCTGCACTAGCAATAACGAACTCAAACGAGATTTCCTGGTCAGCCGGAATCTGATATTCCTCATGCACAGGAGCTCCCCAGCTATCGTCGCCACCGACACCCATTTGTTTGCCGGCAACTGTTACAACCGTATAATGAACATCCGGCAGCTCCCAAGCATGGTCAGCATGCTCAAGCTCAAATGCCGTATATGGAGACAAATTGCATTCTACTGGAGCGTGTGGGTCAGCCTTAATCATAAGACCGTTCCCTTTCACATCCGTCACACTCACACGACGAACACCAGTTCGATTACCCGATTCCTGTGGAACGAGGTAAGGTGTTGGCAACTGATCAACCTGACGGCTGAAGATTCCCAAACGAGCTCCGAAGCTGCGATCGCTATAGTTTTCTTCCGGTCCCATTGCGTACCATTCTGACTGGTTATAATCAGCCGACATCTTGAAGGAAACGGCAAGGATCGGAAGATTCGGCAAACCCGCTGCTCCTTTGTAATTCGTGTGAACCCGAATGGTTCCATCCGCATGCACCGTATAAGCAATACGAACGCTGACTTCAGAGCTAATGCTGAATCTGTATTCAAAGGCAACCGTTGCCGAGCTTTTCTCTTGCTTCAGCTCTGTGCTGACACATTTGCGCGCCAGACTCGAGGCATACCAAGCGCCGGCCGTATAGCCCATTGCGGTACCTTTATCATTGTCTGTGGTAGCCCGCCAAAATAACGGAGCCGGAGGTATCGCAATCATCTCCCGACCATGGTATCTAAGCGAAACAAGTGATCCTACCTGCTTCGAGAAAATGACGGCGAATCCTTTCCCAGTGACGCTGATATTGACGTCTCCCTCTACCACGTTGACTTCACCGGCAGGTTGTTCATTTTGACTATTTGCTTCTATGATGAAAGTGGATTGGCCAAAAGCCGTCTCAAACCCGGCGTCGGCCCATATCGCAGACTCTTTGAGCACCAATGAAGCCTGGATGCAGTATTCACCTGATTGCCCATTCACGTCCGGCAGCTCGATCGGAACGATGCTTTCGCTCTGCGCTTCAACGGCAACATCCCTAAATCCATGACCGATTTCCGTTCCTTCATGATAAAGGCGATATTCAAGGACATACTGATCTGTGTTCACAAATAAATTATCGTTAATTACTTTAATATGGTTTCTAGTAGGTTCCAACTTGATATTCTGATAAAGAAATTTAACTTCCTGCATCTTAGGAGTCAGCTGGCGATCAGCGAATACCAGTCCGTTGCCGCAAAAGCTGTAATCCGTAGGACGGTCTTGGAAATCCCCGCCATACGCCAAGAATTCACGGCCATTCCGATCTTTTTTCATAATCGCCTGATCGATATAATCCCAAATAAAGCCGCCTTGATACATTGGATATTTGTTTTCCAGCTCCGTATACTTGTGAAGCCCTCCGACGGAATTGCCCATTGCGTGCATATATTCGCAGCTGATATACGGTTTGGCCGGTTGGCTGTTGAGATATGCTTCAATGTCCGCAGGTTTGGCATACATTCTGCTTTCCATGTCGCTAGTAGCGTCATAATCACGATTGTGGAACACGCCCTCGTAGTGAACGAGTCGGCCTGGGTCCGTCTCACGGAAATAGTCGGCTACATTCAAAATAACTTGGCCGGCATAGGATTCGTTTCCGCAGGACCAGATGAGAATCGAAGGATGATTCTTATCGCGTTCAACCATCGAAATCGCACGGTCAAGTACGATATCCTGCCACTGCATATCGTTGCCCGGAATGTTCCACGAAGGCTCGACAGCCCCCATTTTCTGCCACGAGCCGTGCGTCTCCAAATTCATCTCGTCGATGACGTAGACGCCATACTCATCACATAACTCATACCATAAGGTCTGGTTCGGGTAATGGGAAGTACGGACTGCATTGATATTGCTGCGTTTCAGCGTTTGAATGTCCCATAACATATCCTGCTTCGTGATGGCTCGTCCGCTGCGGCTGTTGAATTCATGGCGGTTTACACCTTTGAATACGATCCGTTTGCCATTTAAGCACATCAGCTTGTCTTTCATCTCAAATCGGCGGAAGCCGGTCTTTTGCACGATGGCCTCGACCAAACTTCCGTTCTCATCGTAGATCGAAATACATGCCGCATATAAATATGGATTTTCTGCACTCCATGGCTGAACAATGCCCGCAGCGAGGTTGAAAGACAGCTTGCCGTTTCGGAATTCGCCCTTTTCTGTAAGAATCGCCTGTCCCTTAGCATCTTTCAATTTAAGCTTGGCACTAGCCGTTTCTGCATGAGCGTCTCGGAGATCAAGATCAATTTCGAGCAATCCTTCCACATACGCATCATCCAAATCTGCTTTTACACGCAAATCCCACACATGCACCTTAGGAACCGTATATAAGTATACATCCCGGAAAATGCCCGATAACCGCCAGAAATCCTGATCCTCCAGCCAGCTTCCTGTACTTCTTTGATAAACCTCAACGGCCAACTTATTCTCACCTTCACGAATATAAGGCGTGAGATCAAATTCCGAAGGTGTGAAGCTGTCTTCGCTGTAACCGACGAATTCGCCGTTAAGCCACACGTAGAAAGCTGATTCAACACCTTGGAAGGAGATATAAACCGGCTTTCCTTTCATCGTGTCTGGAAGTTGGAAATTTTTCACATAGCTGCCGACAGGATTATGTTCTTGCGAAATGTGTGGAGGACGCAGCGCTTCTACGCCATCCCAAGGATACATCGTATTCACATACTGCGGCTGTCCCCAGCCCTGCAGCTGAATATGTCCCGGAACTTGGATATGCTCCCAGCTGCTGCAGTTATAGTCCAATTGAAAAAACGATTGCACACGGCTCGCTGCGTTTGGCGCATAGCTGAACTGCCAGCTGCCATTCAAGCTATGCCTCATGTCCATGGATGCGCCTGCTTCAGCAGCAGCCATCGAGTGATAATAGCGGTGGTCGGAATGTGCGTCCAACCTGTTAACTCGAAATACACGCACATCTTGCAGCCAATCAAGGCTTGGAACCGAATGTTTCATGAATAATGCCTCCTGAGAAATAAAACTGAAATAACACCTATGTTTTGACTGCCATCAGCTCCTATTTTACTGAACCAACCATACCTGCAACAAATTGTTTTTGCATAAGGAAAAACACGAGCGCTGTCGGAATCGTCGAAATGACAATAGCGGTCATAATGACCCCGAAATCCGGTGCATAACTAGATCCTAAATTTGAAATCAATAAAGGAATTGTGCGTTTCTCCGGCGTTTGCAGCACGATAAGCGGCCACAAGTAATTGTTCCAACTGGACATGAACGTAATAATAGCTGCAGCTGAATAGGTCGTTTTCATGGTTGGCATATAAATTCGGAAAAACAATCCTAATTCCGTTAACCCATCCATGCGTCCTGCTTCCAAAAGCTCTCTCGGAAACATTTTGGTGCTTTGGCGAAAGAAGAAAATGAGAAACGCCGTTGTAAATGTTGGAAGAACGACAGCAGTCATCGTGTTGATTCCGAGAAAAGGAACCGTCTTCGACAAGCTGGAGAACATTTGGTAAAGCGGAACCATCAACGCTGCGAACGGAATCATCATGGAGACAAGCAGCAAGTTGAACACGACATCCTTCGCTTTACTCCGATAAACTTCGAAAGCATACCCCGCGAGCGAAGCAACGAGCAAAGCCAATATCGTAGTCGATAAAGAAATTTTAAGGGAATTCCAGAGTGCAGGAATGAGATTGATGGAATCAACCAGTTTATTGAAGTTAGCGACAAAATGGGTACCCGGCAGCATTCTTCCCTGCGTTACATCCACAGAAAGATTCGTTGAACTAACGACCATCCATAGGAATGGGAAAATCGATATGACAGCTACAGCAAAAAGGAAAACATATACAATTGTTCGATTCAGTACTCTCATTATTTATCACCTGCCAATTTGATTTGAAGGACAGATAACACAATGATCATAGCTACAACCGAATAGGAGACTGTCGCCGCATAGCCAAAATCAGGTGTGTACTTGAAGGAAAGATTGTAAATATACTGCGATATGGAGAGGGTTGCGTTACCTGGGCCACCCTTCGTAATATTCATGATCTCGTCAAACAATTGCAGGGTTCCGATCGTTGATGTAATCGACGTAAAAAGAACGATTGGTTTTAGCATTGGGAACGTAATAAAGAAAAACTGTTTGAACGGAGAGGCTCCGTCGATGCGCGCTGCTTCATAAATCGAATTGTCGATATTTTGCAAAGAGGAAAGGAAGAAAATCATGTTGTATCCTGTCCAGCGCCATGTAATGGCAATAATAATCGTAATTTTCGCCCAGAAAGGATCGGAAATCCATTGAATCGGTTGTGCAATCAAGTGCATTTTCACTAAAGCCAAGTTGATAAGTCCATCATTGCCAAATAAATATTTGAATACGACGGAGTAGGCAACAAGCGAGGTGACACAAGGCAAGAAAATCGCTGTACGGAAAAATCCTTTGAAGCGAAGTTTGCTGTCATTCAATAAGACAGAGATCATCATCGCCAGAACGATCATAATCGGAACTTGAATGATTAGAAATAGAAACGTATTCTTTACGGCTGTGAAGAACGTTTTATCGCTCAAAAGCCGCTTATAGTTGCTGACCCCATTGAAATGCAGATTAGCCCCTGCGCCGGTTTTAAACGACAACAGCAGCGCCTGAATCATGGGATAGAAGTAAAACAAACAAATCATCAATACCGCTATACCGATAAACAGCCAACCTGTCAGTCTTACACGGTTACTCATTGAGTAGTTCAATTTATCCAGATCCTTCCTATATTGCATTTAAAAATCGAAACGCTGTCCCCCGCTTGCACGATCATGCAATTCGGGGGTCAGCGCCCTTTAGGTTAATTGGAAAAACTTACTTAATTTGAGACTCCGCTTGAGACTGAGCATCACTTAATACTTTATTGATATCCGTGCCTTTCAGGTAGTTCTGCATTTCTACTTTCAAAATATCTTCAATCGCATACGTATGCATGCCGTAGTTTACTTTAGGAATTTGCGTCGTCCACGTTGCGAAATCGGAAATGACTTTTTGACCTCCGAAGAAATCATCCGCTTTCGTGTAAGCTTCACCTTGTGCTGCCGGTTTGTACGTACCGATAACACCAACGTCTGTTACTAACTTCTGGTACAGATTCACGTCGGAACCAAGTGTTTTGCCAAGGAATTCAGCTGCCGCTTCTTTACCAGGATTGTTCAATACATACCAGGAGCTGCCTCCAAGGTTTGATGCGTGAACAGAACTTGCTGTATTTTTCAACTTAGGAAAAGGTACAACCGCCCATTTTCCGGATTGGTCAGCTTGCGACTTAATCGAAGGCGTAATCCAGTTACCTGTCGGTACAGCTGCTACACTGCCGCTGTTGAAACCTGCCAGGAAGGAATTCCAATCTGACGTGATTTTAACGATGTTAGCGGACATCAATTCTTTGTATGTAGCAAAAGCATCTTTCAAAGCTGCGTTATCTTTCAGATCCGGTGTAGATCCGTCGCTTTTCAGATACCAAGCACCTGCGGACTGAATCATCATACGGATTAATCCAAGGTCATTCGGATCTTGCGTTAACAAATCTTTACCTGTTTTAGCTTTAACCGCTTTACCGATTTCAATCAGTTGCTGCCAGTTAATATCCTTCAAATCATCCAGTTTATAGCCTGCTTGTTGTAAATAATCCGAGCGAACATATAAACCTGTTACTCCGGAATCAAATGGAAGGCCATATTGTTTACCATTCAAGCTTGTTGGACCGATTTTGTAATCTGCGAAATCGGATGCTTTGATGGATGCCGACAAATCTTGAAAAGAATCAGGATACGTTTTCAAAAAGCTTTGTGCACGATAATCTTCAATCAGTACAACATTCGGTAGACCCGTCGTTGTCCCGGAGTTCAAGCCCGTGTTCAACTTTTGAATAATATCATCTTGCGCATATTCAACAATGTTTATTTTCACGTCAGGATGATCTTTCGCATAAGCCTCTTGTGCCAGCTTCATCGCTGCAATGTTGAAGTTCTTATCCCAGGCCCAGACCGTAATTTCCTTCGCAGCTCCTGTTCCAGTTGGAGTCCCTGTCGCTGTTCCAGTTGTGTCAGGTGCTTTACTTGAGCATGCAGATAGCAGCAAAAAACTAGCCAATAAAATGGTTGAAACTTTCTTTTTCATGTGCGCCCCCCGTGTAGTTTTGATTTTTTGAAAATGCTTTCTTTTAAAAGAATAGCATCTCGGAAATCCCTTCTGTTAGAAAAAAATTTGTCATAATTAGCGAAAATCTTGTGTATTGTATCCGCTATCATAATGACCATTTTGGTACTTTATTTATAATTTGTACTTTCTTTAGATTTCTATACATGGGGGGACTTGCTAAGTTCTCCAAGGAAGACTAATGGCAATTTTTGTTCCTTGCCCAAGCGTGCTCGTAATGGAAACTCCATATTTTTCTCCGTATAGGAGCAGAATGCGATCATGCACATTGCGAATGCCAATCCCTGTAAAAAGTTGTCTGGCACTCGTTGAGGTACGCTGCTCGCTTTTTGCTTCCGTAAGGTCCATGCCATCGCCGTTATCAACGATTTCACAGTGCAGCGTATCGCCTTCCTTCGTGATTATGACATAAATATATCCCGTCGTTTTTTTATTAAAAGCATGAAAAAACGCATTTTCAATAAATGGCTGGAGCATCAATTTAGGCACTTGCGACTTCAAACAATCCGGCGAAACGAAGTAATCCACCTTGATGCCGTTTCCATAACGCACTTGATTGATGAATACATAATGTTTTAAATTCAAAAGTTCCTGCTCAACAGATATCGTATCTTTCACATTGCTAATCGTATTTTGCAGGAGAGAAATCAGCGCATGAATCGTGTCAGTTGCCTTTTCTTTACTCCCTTGTTGAACCAGAATATTAACGGAAGTCAGCGTATTATAGAGAAAATGAGGGTTAATTTGCTGCTGCAGCGCAGCTAACTCAGCCTTCCGCTGCTCCTGCTGTGTCTCCACCAACTGAATAATATAATCGTTGAGCTCATCAAGCATATAGTTGTAAGCATTGCTAAGCTCTCTTGTCTCATACGAACCTGTCACCGCCATGTAGTTGAGAAAATTCTTTTTGGTGATGTTCGACATCTTCATGACAAGCGTCCTTAAAGATCGCGTTACTCTACGAGTGATAAAATATACAACAAGCACGGCCGTCAATACGATACCGGCGCCAATCATAAATAAGGCCTTCCTGTTGAGCATCTGGCCTAGTGTCATTTGTTTATCAATCACATTGACGAGATAGAAATCATACATAGGTAAATAATCTGCCAAGACGATGACATCATGATTAAACAAAGTCATTTCTTGACTTGTCGCTTGGGATTGCTGGGCTAGCTTGGCGCTTGACAAGAGTTCCTCCGAAATGGTTCCGATCAGATCCTCCCTGTTACTGGAAACAATCAAACCATTTTGATTCAAAATCATGACATCATTGCCTTGACTCGTGAAGCTCGCATAAATTTTCTTAAAATCACTCTCTCTAATCATCATGTAGAGCGATCCGTAACCTTCTTTGCTTTCTGAAGAAAGCAGCGCTTTGGTGGCAACAAGCCGATCTTCATTGGAGCCCCATGTTCCCGCCCTCATGAAGCTGTACATGATCCTGCCAGGCTGTTTCCATGTCTCTTGTGTTATTGGGCTGTTCTGGAGTTCCTTCGAAGAACCGGACCAGTAGGTGACATCGCTTACGTAGCTCCTGCCATTCATACCCAGAACACTGATGCCAATATTTTTGGCCCCAATCCCGGACTGAATTCGCTTCATCTGATCACTCATACTGAAATTCGTTTTGAAATTCGTTAACGAATCCGTATCCCCCTCCGTTAGGAAGCTTCTAATCGCGCCGCTTTGCGCGACACTAATGGCAATATTTATATTGGAATAATGAATGGCGTCTAATCCCGTTTTAATCTGATTGATAATTTTCGAATTGGTAATACTGAACGTCTGGACGAAAAGCTTCTGCGACATTTGAACCGTGACCCAAGAGGTCAGAATCGTAACGGAAATAATGCTTACGACCATCACAATAAACATTTTAGTAAACAGACTTTGATCGGTTATTTTCTTTACCCATGCTCCCATTATGGATCCTAGTCCCTTCGTGCTTATTTTTTGCGATAGTGACTTGGGGAAATTCCCATCAGCTTTCGGAACACCTTCGTAAAGTAGCTGTGATCGGAGTATCCGACGAGGTTGCTTATTTCTGAAATGGAGAGATTAGGATTTTCGCGCAGCAACGTACAGGCTTTATCGATCCGGATCCGGTTCAAATATTCATTAAAACCTTCTTTATTATGAACCGTGAAGTAATTGGACAAGTAGGAAGGATTGAAGTGGAAGTGTTTGGCGACCTCAGTTAACGTCAGTGGCTGCGAAAAATGTTTGTCCATATACAATAAAATTTTCTGTATACCCGGAGATCCCGTCCGATTATCGCTGACGCACGATTCAGCCTCATTCAAAAACTTTTCTAACAAAAGAATAACTTCCCCAATATGCTCAGCCTCATGAATCGCACGAAAATACTCGTATTTGCCTTCATCCAACGAGCTTGCCTCATAGTGAAAATGCTTTAGCGTAACAATAATATTAAACAGACTGTGGTCCAAAAAAGATTTAAATTCAAACATGTCGGTATCCAGTCTGCCATTCATTGAGTGAGCATAAGTGCTAAGACGCCCAAAAGCCAAGTCAAACTCTTGATGATTCAGTTCTGCGGTGAACGCCTCCATGTCAAAAGGAGCTCCTTTCTCCGCCTGTTTCTCCAATTCATTGATAATGAGAAGTCTGCGATCCGGTAAAAAGAAGCGGTGGTCCAACACTTTCAACATGTCATTGGTATAAATATCGTGCAGCTCAGATAGATGTTCAAAAACATGGCTGAGCGCCACTACGATGGACATATGACCTTTATCGCTAGCTTCAAGCAGCTGCTGGGCTATCTGTACGGCATCCTCTTGTGCGGAGTTGTCTAGATTCAGCAGGTAGCGAATATAGCCGTCTTGATGCGAAAGGCGGCGTGTAGCGACGGGTCTATCCCTTTTTTGAATGATCGCTTTCAGTGCCGCTTCTAACCATTCCTCATTTCGGGTCAAGGACACGGATTTATCCTGTACCACCGAGAGTAAAACAAAACTGGAATACGGAACCATCGTACTTATTTCATTTCTGTCATAGTCAATGGAATAACCCGATATCAGCATGTCCAGGATGTAATCAACCGACTGCTTTTTTTCACTTTTCCATTCCGAATGTTGAAAAGCGGGAATTCGTTCTGCCGTTTTCTTCAGAACAGCTAACATAGATACCGCGTCCAGCTTGGGCTTTAACATGTAGTCGGCGACACCGCTTTGAAACGTAGAGCGAACATACTCGAATTCTCCGAAGCTGCTGAGCACGACGATTTCCATCTCCGGGTACATGCCCTTTACGATTCTGGTCAATTCCTCGCCATCCATCACCGGCATGACGATATCAGTCAGCACAATGTTCGGTTGGTACAAATGAACCATCTCTAACGCTTCTTTGCCATTGGAGGCTTCACCCACAATTTGAAATCCTTCGCTTTCCCAATCCAAAAGATGCCGGATGCCTTGGCGCACCAACATCTCATCATCAACAATCAGAACCTTGCAATAAATCGTCATAACAGACTCCTTATCCAGATTTACATCATCTACCACTAGTACGACGTATTTTGTGCGATATCTTGCACGATTATAAATGAAATTATGGCTCTTGACGAGCGCTACGCTTACCGCATGAAATAATAGGATACCAACCTTTATTGTAAAATGGAATACAAAAAAGAGCTGCCGTGGCAGCTCCTAGATGTATAACAGAATGATGATAGCTTCATTTTGGACAGGGGCAGCAGGAATTGAACCCACACCAAAGGTTTTGGAGACCTTTGTTCTACCTTTAAACTATGCCCCTATAACATGGTGGCTCGGGACGGAATCGAACCGCCGACACGAGGATTTTCAGTCCTCTGCTCTACCGACTGAGCTACCGAGCCTTAGATGAAATGGAGGCTGACGGGATCGAACCGCCGACCCTCTGCTTGTAAGGCAGATGCTCTCCCAGCTGAGCTAAGCCTCCATGGGATAAAGAAGAAAGTGGCTCCCCGAACAGGACTCGAACCTGTGACAACTCGATTAACAGTCGAGTGCTCTACCAACTGAGCTATCAGGGAATATGGTAGGCCCTAGTGGACTCGAACCACCGACCTCACCCTTATCAGGGGTGCGCTCTAACCAGCTGAGCTAAGGGCCTGCAAAAAAATCCCCCATAGGGGTACTGCTTGGCAACGTTCTACTCTCCCAGAACCCTGCGGTTCAAGTACCATCGACGCTGGAGGGCTTAACGGTCGTGTTCGAGATGGGAACGCGTGGGTCCCCTCCGCCATCATCACCAAACAGTCAAAGCGTGTTTGCGCCTTGAAAACTAGATACGAAACTTGCGTAAAGTGGAATTCTTAGGGTTTCTGGGCCCCAATCAAGTACTCGGAATTCGCTACAAAGCTTATCTTCACTTGGTTGGGAAAATCTGAGAGACTTTAATCTTCGATTAAAGATCCCTATATGAGGTTAAGCCCTCGACCGATTAGTATTCGTCAGCTGCATGCATTGCTGCACTTCCACCTCGAACCTATCAACCTCGTCGTCTACAAGGGGTCTTACATACTGGGAAATCTCATCTTGAGGGGGGCTTCGCGCTTAGATGCTTTCAGCGCTTATCCCCTCCGTACATAGCTACCCAGCGGTGCCTCTGGCGAGACAACTGGTACACCAGCGGTACGTCCATCCCGGTCCTCTCGTACTAAGGACAGCTCCTCTCAAATTTCCTACGCCCGCGACAGATAGGGACCGAACTGTCTCACGACGTTCTGAACCCAGCTCGCGTACCGCTTTAATGGGCGAACAGCCCAACCCTTGGGACCTACTTCAGCCCCAGGATGCGATGAGCCGACATCGAGGTGCCAAACCTCCCCGTCGATGTGGACTCTTGGGGGAGATAAGCCTGTTATCCCCAGGGTAGCTTTTATCCGTTGAGCGATGGCCCTTCCATTCGGTACCACCGGATCACTAAGTCCGACTTTCGTCCCTGCTCGACTTGTAGGTCTCGCAGTCAAGCTCCCTTATGCCTTTGCACTCTGCGAATGATTTCCAACCATTCTGAGGGAACCTTTAAACGCCTCCGTTACATTTTAGGAGGCGACCGCCCCAGTCAAACTGCCCACCTGACACTGTCCCCATACCGGATCACGGTACCAGGTTAGAACTCCGATACGATCAGGGTGGTATCCCAACGGCGCCTCCACCCAAGCTGGCGCTCAGGCTTCAAAGGCTCCCACCTATCCTGTACAGATCGTACCAAAGTCCAATATCAAGCTGCAGTAAAGCTCCATGGGGTCTTTCCGTCTTGTCGCGGGTAACCTGCATCTTCACAGGTATTAAAATTTCACCGGATCTCTCGTTGAGACAGCGCCCAAGTCGTTACGCCATTCGTGCGGGTCAGAATTTACCTGACAAGGAATTTCGCTACCTTAGGACCGTTATAGTTACGGCCGCCGTTTACTGGGGCTTCAATTCATAGCTTCGGGTTGCCCCTAACCACTCCTCTTAACCTTCCAGCACCGGGCAGGCGTCAGCCCGTATACTTCGCCTTGCGGCTTCGCACAGACCTGTGTTTTTGCTAAACAGTCGCTTGGGCCTTTTCACTGCGGCCCCCTCGGGCTATTCACCCTACCGAGGCACCCCTTCTCCCGAAGTTACGGGGTCATTTTGCCGAGTTCCTTAACGAGAGTTCTTCCGCGCGCCTTAGAATTCTCTTCTCACCCACCTGTGTCGGTTTGCGGTACGGGCACCTTCGCCTGGCTAGAAGCTTTTCTTGGCAGTGTGAAATCATGACCTTCGGTACTTAAAATTTCCCTCCCCATCACAGCCCAGCCTTACGGTTAGCGGATTTGCCTACTAACCAGCCTCACTGCTTGGACGAGCATCCATCAGCTCGCGTCACTATCCTTCTGCGTCACTCCATCGCTCATAACGGCTACGGTGGTACAGGAATTTCCACCTGTTGTCCATCGACTACGCCTTTCGGCCTCGCCTTAGGTCCCGACTTACCCTGAGCGGACGAGCCTTCCTCAGGAACCCTTAGGTTTTCGGCGGATCAGATTCTCACTGATCTTTTCGTTACTTATACCGGCATTCTCACTTGTATGCGCTCCACCTGTCCTTACGGTCAGAATTCAACGTACATACAACGCTCCCCTACCCATGCATCACCTTCACTCCAGCTTTGAATCCGCGTGTTTAGCTGGAACATTTGGCCAGAATCTTTGAACAATTTTTAAATGTCGATTCTGGCTAATGTCCCGTGGCTATCCACGATTCAAAGACGCAGTGAAGGTGATGCAAGCCATAGCTTCGGTGGCGTGTTTAGCCCCGTTACATTTTCGGCGCAGAGTCACTCGACCAGTGAGCTATTACGCACTCTTTCAATGGTGGCTGCTTCTAAGCCAACATCCTGGTTGTCTGTGCAACTCCACATCCTTTCCCACTTAACACACACTTGGGGACCTTAGCTGATGGTCTGGGCTGTTTCCCTTTTGACAATGGATCTTAGCACTCACTGTCTGACTCCCGGATTTAAGTTTGTGGCATTCAGAGTTTGACTGGACTTGGTAACCCTTGGCGGGCCCCGCACCCAATCAGTGCTTTACCTCCACAACTCACAACATCCGAGGCTAGCCCTAAAGCTATTTCGGGGAGAACCAGCTATCTCCGAGTTCGATTGGAATTTCTCCGCTACCCCCACCTCATCCCCGAATTTTTCAACATTCGTGGGTTCGGGCCTCCAGTGAGTGTTACCTCACCTTCACCCTGGACAGGGGTAGATCACACGGTTTCGGGTCTACGTCCACGTACTAAAGCGCCCTATTCAGACTCGCTTTCGCTGCGGCTCCGTCTTTTCGACTTAACCTCGCACGGGAACGTAACTCGCCGGTTCATTCTACAAAAGGCACGCCATCACCCATATAGAGGGCTCTGACTTTTTGTAAGCACACGGTTTCAGGTTCTTTTTCACTCCGCTTCCGCGGTGCTTTTCACCTTTCCCTCACGGTACTGCTTCACTATCGGTCACTAGGGAGTATTTAGCCTTGGCAGATGGTCCTGCCGGATTCCGACGGGGTTTCACGTGACCCGCCGTACTCAGGATACCTCTAGGAGATTCGTTTGATTTTGGCTACAGGGCTTTTACCTTCTATGCCGGACCTTTCCAGATCACTTCGCCTACCAAACTAACCCCATGATGAGGTCCTACAACCCCAAGGAGCAAGCTCCTTGGTTTGGGCTATTCCGCTTTCGCTCGCCGCTACTGACGGAATCACTTTTGTTTTCTTTTCCTCCAGGTACTTAGATGTTTCAGTTCCCTGGGTCTGCCTCCAATGTAGCTATGTATTCACTACATGGTAACTGCGCATTACCACAGCTGGGTTCCCCCATTCGGACATCCCCGGATCAAAGCCTGCTTACGGCTCCCCGAGGCATTTCGTCGTTCGCCACGTCCTTCTTCGGCTCCTAGTGCCTAGGCATCCTCCGTGTGCTCTTTCTAGCTTAACCTAGAAAAAAACATTTGAAAATTTCGTGCAACCCGTAGGTTACACTACCTAAGTTCTTACTTTACGTTTTGTTTCGTTATCTAGTTTTCAAGGAACAATGTTGCAACCATTACATACGCGAAGCGATGTTGGTTGTCAACTGATTTTGAAAGATTGCTCTTTCAAAACTGAACACGAGTGAGTAAGCGATGTGTGCTTGCGCACTTGACTGGTCTTATCAAGACCGAGTCTCCATAGAAAGGAGGTGATCCAGCCGCACCTTCCGATACGGCTACCTTGTTACGACTTCACCCCAATCATCTACCCCACCTTCGGCGGCTGGCTCCCTTGCGGGTTACCCCACCGACTTCGGGTGTTGTAAACTCTCGTGGTGTGACGGGCGGTGTGTACAAGACCCGGGAACGTATTCACCGCGGCATGCTGATCCGCGATTACTAGCAATTCCGACTTCATGCAGGCGAGTTGCAGCCTGCAATCCGAACTGAGATCGGCTTATAAGGATTGGCTCCACCTCGCGGCTTCGCTTCCCGTTGTACCGACCATTGTAGTACGTGTGTAGCCCAGGTCATAAGGGGCATGATGATTTGACGTCATCCCCACCTTCCTCCGGTTTGTCACCGGCAGTCATCTTAGAGTGCCCACCCGAAGTGCTGGCAACTAAGATCAAGGGTTGCGCTCGTTGCGGGACTTAACCCAACATCTCACGACACGAGCTGACGACAACCATGCACCACCTGTCTTGGGTGCTCCGAAGAGGGGCACTATCTCTAGTGCTTACACCCAGATGTCAAGACCTGGTAAGGTTCTTCGCGTTGCTTCGAATTAAACCACATACTCCACTGCTTGTGCGGGTCCCCGTCAATTCCTTTGAGTTTCACTCTTGCGAGCGTACTCCCCAGGCGGCATACTTACTGTGTTAACTTCGGCACCGAGGAATCGAATCCCCAACACCTAGTATGCATCGTTTACGGCGTGGACTACCAGGGTATCTAATCCTGTTTGCTCCCCACGCTTTCGCGCCTCAGCGTCAGTTATAGGCCAGAAAGTCGCCTTCGCCACTGGTGTTCCTCCACATCTCTACGCATTTCACCGCTACACGTGGAATTCCACTTTCCTCTCCTACACTCAAGTCAACCAGTTTTGGATGCGAACCGGGGTTGAGCCCCGGGCTTAAACACCCAACTTAATTAACCGCCTGCGCGCGCTTTACGCCCAATAATTCCGGACAACGCTTGCCCCCTACGTATTACCGCGGCTGCTGGCACGTAGTTAGCCGGGGCTTTCTTCTCCTATACCGTCACACAAAGTGCAGTTACTCACCTTGCTGTTCGTCTAGGGCAACAGAGCTTTACGATCCGAAAACCTTCATCACTCACGCGGCGTTGCTCCGTCAGACTTGCGTCCATTGCGGAAGATTCCCTACTGCTGCCTCCCGTAGGAGTCTGGGCCGTGTCTCAGTCCCAGTGTGGCCGTTCACCCTCTCAGGTCGGCTACGCATCGTCGCCTTGGTGAGCCGTTACCTCACCAACTAGCTAATGCGCCGCAGGCCCATCTATAAGCCACAGATTGCTCCGTGTTTCATGATTCTCTCATGCGAGAAAACCAGTTATCCGGTCTTAGCTATCGTTTCCGATAGTTATCCCAGTCTCATAGGCAGGTTGCCTACGTGTTACTCACCCGTCCGCCGCTAAGCACCGAAGTGCTCCGCTCGACTTGCATGTATTAGGCACGCCGCCAGCGTTCGTCCTGAGCCAGGATCAAACTCTCCATAATAGTTGGACAATTGCTTATCCTTTATTGAAAGCTGAATAGCTCATTGACTTGCTAGCGAGATTATTCATCTCATTTATCGTCGATTGCTCGACTGTGCTTACTCACTCGTTGTTCAGTTTTCAAAGATCAATTTCTTTCGTTCACTACCGCGTTGCCGAAGCAGCGAGAAGTAATATACCATGTAAGAATTTCAATTGCAAGTGTTTTTTTCAAATCATTTTTAGTAGCTATTCAACCGTCTGCATCTCACTTCTTGTAAGGCAGGTTTCATAATATACCATGGATATTTTGCCAACACAAGCCTTTTTTTTCGCAAAAAAGAACGGCTACCTAGGACAGCAAAGTAATGTCCAAGACAGCCGCAGCTTTTTTACGGAATATAGGTTACTCCCTCTGAATAGTTATTGTTTGCATTCCAGATGAGGTACTCCTGAACGCCTGCATCGTGTAAAGCTTTAATTTGTGCATCTACCTCAGCCTTGCCGTATTTGATATAATTCCCTGCCCCTAACCAACTTGCAGTAAAGTCTTGAATCCACGGCCGTGACTGGGGTGGAGACTGGAGCTGGGCAAACTTTGCTTTCTCAGCTTTCATATATTCGGCGACGAGGTTGTATGGTTCTTTATCAGGTTTTGAAATGCCAAAGTAACCGTTAGACCAATGACTTGGATAAATCATAGATGATATTACATCTACCGAGCTGGCAATGCGATTAAAGTTTTGGCCGATCCCCGGAGCCTCAGGCAATGTCGCTGAATACCCGAATATATCCACAGAAACATCTACGCCATACGGTTTAAGCTGATCTTTGGCATAGGCAACAAAGTCGCTGACTGCATCAACACGAAGCTGCGTCATACGTGCCTTATCGCTAAAGTCCGGCGCTCGAGGCGCTCCTTTTTTAAGATCAGACACGTTCTTTTGAGCATCATCCATGACTTTTTTATTTGCTTCGCTTTTCTCAGAATTGTAGGCATTGGAAGCATCTGCCAACTTCAACTCTAAGGAAGCCAGATCCTCTTGATACTTTTTAGAAGCTTCGGCGTAATCTTTTTCCTCCTGCACGAACTTCGTTGGTTTTTTATCCTTGTAATCACCCATGGCATATTTGAGAACATTGTCCCTGCTCTCAAAACCTTCCGGGAAGCGAACATAGTCAAATTGGATTTCTTTAAATCCAAGTTCTACCGCTAATTTTGCTACTTCAACATTATGATCCCACGTTTCTTTAAGGAATGGATTGATAAAACTGTCACCGTTCGAATTACGCCAAATACTGCTTCCATCTATAAAAGAAAGGTCAGACCGTTTTTTTGCCATAACTGTGTCTTTAAAAACGACGATTCTAGCGATCGGGTAGATTTTATGCTCCTCGAGTGTCTTCAGAAGCGCTTTGGGGTCTTTGATGTAAGGCTGACCAAATTCCGCAAGCTTTCCTTCAGGTTTAAAAGTGATATAGCCATCATCATCCTTTATATCGATGACCATTGCATTCAAATCCGTGTTATCAACGAGTGAAAGAAGTTTAGACATACGTTCCCCGCCAGCTGACCAGCCTGTCACATAAATCCCACGTACGGCATCTGGATATTCAAAATGAAATGGAGGAACAAAACCGGGTGTTTGCGTTGCTGCCGGAGTTGGCGATATCGCAAGTGGAGCATCAGAAGGCGCTGCAGGTGTCGATGTTGGCATTGCCGTTGACGTTGGCATTACTGTTGATTCGAGCGTGGGTGTTGGTGTCGTCGTGAGCCCTGATGACGGCGCTCCTGATGGCTGCCCCGATGGATTCGGTGTGGTCAAAGCGTCTTGAGACGACTGACAAGCCGACAACATGAGAGCTAAACCTAACATCAAGCAAATAAGAACTTGTTTCTTCACCTTGCTCTCCCCCTATTTCAAAGCATGTTCTGAAATTCGATGCTCATACTTGAAGTATTCGGGAAGCGGCAAAACTATGCTGCACTTGGCCCTCCATCGCAAAAAAAAGAGCAGCTGCCATCGCAGATCTGCTCTTTCAACTCAATCTCTATGTTTGAATCGATTGTTGTAGGTTACACAGTTGCAGCATGGTTCTCACGAGCAATCTTCGTTGCTTCAACCATGTTGCGCAAGGAGGCGACTGTCTCTTCCAGTCCACGTGTTTTCAGACCACAATCCGGATTAATCCAGAACAACCTTGCATCCAATACGCGCAGTGCTCGTTCAATCATGCCTGTCATTTCTTCTACACTAGGAACACGAGGACTGTGAATATCGTATACCCCTAACCCGATGCCTAGCTTGTAAGTATTTAGTTCAAAACTATGAATCAACTCACCATGGCTGCGGGATGTCTCAATGGAAATTACATCAGCATCCATCGCTTCAATGGAGTCAATCATGTCATGGAACTCGCAATAGCACATATGGGTATGGATTTGTGTCGTTTCGTGTACCGTGCATGTGGTGATGCGGAAAGCTTTGACTGCCCATTCAAGGTAGCCGGCTTGCTCTTCTTCTTTCAGCGGCAGACCTTCGCGAACAGCGGGCTCATCGACCTGAATCATGCCGATGCCTGCTTGCTCAAGAGCTTCCACTTCTTGTCTAAGCGCATAAGCTAATTGATAAGCAATTTGCTCACGCGGAATATCGTCACGAACGAATGACCAGTTCATGATGGTAATCGGTCCTGTCAGCATCCCTTTTACAGGACGTGAAGTTTTGGACTGGGCATACTTTGTTTCTTCAACCGTCATTTCACCCTTGAACGCCACATCTCCGAAAATAACCGGCGGTTTCACGCAGCGTGAGCCATAGGACTGTACCCAACCGTTCTGTGTGAAGGCAAAACCAGCCAGCTTCTCACCAAAGAACTCGACCATGTCCGTACGCTCAAACTCGCCGTGTACGAGAACATCCAGACCGATCTCTTCTTGCAGGTCGATCCAAGTATCGATTTGATCGCGGATATACTGCGCATACTGCTCGTTATTCCACTCGCCCTTGCGCCACGATTGACGCGCTTTACGCACTTCTGCCGATTGTGGAAAGCTGCCGATTGTCGTTGTCGGGAAAATAGGCAGCTGCCATTTTGCCTGTTGAGCTTGATGGCGCTCGGCAAAAGGATGGGAACGCTCCGGTTGTTGATTGCTTAGCGCTGCAACGGCTTGCTGAATGTTGACGCGGTTGCGTTCCTCCGATTGCTGCAATGCTTGAATGGCTGCATCACTTTTAACTAGTTCATCTATAATGCCTTCGGCGTCTGAAGCTAATGCTTTCGTTAAAAGAACAAGCTCGCCGAGCTTCTCATCGGCAAATGCTAGAGCGTTTCTCAACTCTGTCGTGAGTTTCGTCTCGCGTTCTGTCGTTACCGGAACATGAAGTAAGCTGCAGGAGGATTGTACAATCAGACGATCAGCGGAAACGAATTCCGTTAGCTCATTAAGCAGCTCCATCTTCTCCCTAAGCGACGCTTTCCAGATACCACGTCCGTCAATGACACCTGCACCCAGCACCTTATCCGCCGGGAACCCAAGCGCTTTAATGGCTATTAGATTGCCATTGTAACCATGCACGAAATCAAGCCCAATTCCTTTGACCGGTAATTTGACAATCTCGTTATAGTGCTCTACCGATTCAAAATAGGTTTGCAACATGATGTTAAGGTTTGGAACTGCTGAAGCAATCGTCTCATAAATACTCGACAAACGCTGTAGGTCTTCTTGGCTTAATTTGGTTACAAGAATTGGCTCATCGATCTGTACCCATTGCACGCCCTCTTCGGCAAGCTCTTGAAGGATTTGGACATAAAGTGGAACTAAGCGCTCCAACCATGCATCCGTCTCCGATACGCTGTATCCTTTAGATAGCTTGAGGAAAGTCAATGGCCCAACAATAACCGGTTTTCCTTCGATACCAAGCTTCTCTTTCGCTTCTCTATAAGCTGTAAGAGGTTTGTTTTCGGTAAGTACTGGGGAAGCATCCGCCAATTCAGGGACGATATAGTGATAGTTCGTGTTAAACCACTTCGTCATTTCGCTTGCTGCCGCACCCTTCGTTCCCCGAGCTACGCCGTAATAAACCGATAACGGTACAGGGCCACCCTCATAAGAGAAGCGTTTCGGAATAATTCCGAACATAGCGGCTGTATCCAGGATATGATCGTAATAACTGAAATCATTAACCGGAATGAAATCGATGCCTTTCTCTTGTTGTTTACGCAAATGATTCAAACGTAATTCTTGCAGTCGAGCTTGAAATTCTGTTTCTTCCAATTTTCCTGCCCAGAACGCTTCCAAAGCTTTCTTCCATTCGCGATCTACACCGATACGCGGGTATCCCAATACACTGCTTTTCACCATCATTATAACCCCTCTTCAATTTGTTATATAAAAATTATCACAAATTCGCAGATATAAAGTAATTCGAATAACATATATCTAGCTATAGTTTTGGGCTATAATGATCACGTTCAGAAAGTGCTTGGAATTGCATGAAATTTACTTGGAAATTGCCTGCTTTAGCGCTTCAATATAAGCTGTGCCTAACTTTGTTAACATCGTATTTTTATGGGATATCCACCCCACATGGATGGTTTCCTCGCAATCCAAAGGAACAGGAATAATCTCATTACCGTTCAAATCTGCGTTCAAAACACCCGTTGAAATCGTATAACCATTTAATCCAATTAACAAATTAAAAAGCGTAGCGCGATCCGTTACTCGTATGCTTTTCTTATGAGAGATCGTACTCAGAATTTCCTCTGAAAAATGAAAAGAATTATACTCACCTTGATCAAATGAGAGGTAAGGATATTCCTGGAGCTGCTCGATGGTGACAATCGACTGATTGGCCAATGGATTTTTAATACTAATGAACACATGCGGTTTCGCTTTAAATAAACTGTTAAATTGCAAATTGGCGGATTTCAACATCTTGTTTATGACTTTTTCATTGAATTCATTCAAGTATAAAATACCGATTTCGCTTCGCAGCGTTTGGACGTCTTCGATAATTTCATGCGTTTTGGTTTCACGCAGCGCAAATTCATATTCATCTAATCCGAATTCCTGGATCAGACTGACAAAAGCATTTACCGCAAACGCATAGTGCTGCGTGGAGACTGAGAAATGCTGCGGTGAAGGCTTCGCATTCAGGTACCGGCTCTCCAATAATTCAGCCTGTTCGACGACTTGCCGCGCGTAACTTAGGAATTCAACCCCTTCTTTGGAAAGGGTTATTCCTTTATTGGATCTTTCAAATATGGAGATTTGTATTTCTTCCTCCAGATCCTTGATCGCATTCGATAGGCTGGGCTGCGTAATAAACAACCTTTTAGCCGCTTCATTGATCGATCTGCGGTTCGCTACCTCGATTACATATTTCAATTGCTGCAAAGTTGTCATCGCTATCCCCCTAGGAATCAATTAGACCGTATTTCAACTTTATTCGATCAAGCTTGGAAAGCATAGGTTTCGCAATAAAATACAAAAAAATCACCGTAGAAACGGCATGTATGAGATCAAAGGGGATTCCTTGCAGATAGGCTAACAGAAACATTTCTTTGGTTGGCTGTATAGGGGACATCAGCACGGAGGCCGGGTTCAGAAGACCGCCATAGATGAAAAAAGTAGTTAGCCCTCCAAAGATACATAAGGCTGCTTTATTTCTCCTTAAAATACCTTTCTTGAATAACACGCCGGCCAGAAAGCCGATGATGCCGAAAGCAAACATTTGCCATGGCGTCCACGGTCCTTGCCCGAAGAAAAAGTTGGAAACAAACCCGGTAACCACACCAACAAGAAAACCCGCTTCTGCGCCTAAACACACGCCGGCTATAATCACCATCGCAACAACCGGTTTAAACTGGGGAACCATAAAAAACGCGGCTCTTCCAGCTACCGCTATTGCACATAAGACCGCTATCACGATCAGTTCTCTCGCTTGGGGTTTCCTGGATTCAAACAGCATCACGAATGGCAGCATCGTTTCAAGGATAACGAGCAAGCTGATAAAATAGTACTTTCGATCATTCAAATAATAAATACCAAACCATATGGTTAAAGGTATGATCAGCAAAATTATAAAAGATGCGAGGATTGTTCGTTGGGATAACTTCCTTTTATCCATAGGTGTTTGATCTGTTGCATCACTTTTTGGGGTGTCTGTTTCCTTTTTTGTAAGCCGTGATTCAGGTATCTTTCGGATATTAGAATGCCTCTCCGGCACCGTTCCACCAAGAGCCTTAATCACTTCTTCCGTTGTGACTGCGCTCGGGAGCAGATGCCTGGACATGCGGCTTGCTGCCGTTGTATAGAAACTGTTGCCTGTAAAAAACTCCTGCGGTGTGCCTTCTGACACAATCTTGCCGTCAAAAAACATCGCACAGGTATCCGCATAGGAAGCACAGAATTCAACATCGTGACTTACCATAATGATGCTCGTACCTGCAAGCCTGAGGCTATGAAGAATATCGCCCAACTTCAGTTTAAAATGGTTGTCCAGCCCCTTCGTAGGCTCATCCAACAACAGGATTTCAGGCTCAAGCAGCAAGATTTTCGCAAGCGCAGCTCTCTGTTGTTCACCTCCGGACAAGTCATACGGATGGCTTTGTAATAGGCCGCCAAGCTCACATAGTTCAGTTACTTGCTCTATTTTTTCTTGCACAACCTCTTTGTTGACATTTCTTCCGATAAACATTTCACGGAGATCCGCTTCCACGGTTTTACTTACAAAAAGGGTTTGCGGATTCTGGGGAAGCACACCGAGCAAACCGCCGTATTTCTCATGATCGAACAGATCCTGAATTTTTTTGCCACCTAGTTTAACCTCTCCCCGATATGGCTTTTTTAAGCCTGCTATCAGAGATAAAGCGGTAGTCTTGCCAGCGCCGTTCCCTCCTAAAATGGCATATATTTCACCTGAGTGGACGGAAATTGACAAGCCTTTTACTATATCAGGGGCTGTTTTTTCATACCTAAACCACGTTTCTTTTAGCTCAACGGCAACTTTCCCCGTTTTATTCGTTTGCTTCTTTTCCGGCGTAATTGTAATGGAATGCGAAGTCTGAGCCAGGTCATCCAGCCATTTCCGGCCTTCCCGAACCGTAATGGGGCACTCCAAATCATTAGGGATGTGAGAATAAATTCTCATTGGCGCAGGCATGGCGAAAAACATCGCATCCTTCGTTTCTTTAAGCACTTTGCCCACATTTCGGGGCGTATCAACGGTAATGACTTTGCCGTTATCCAAAATAACTACCTTGTCAGAAACCGGCAGAAGTTCTTCCAAGCGATGCTCGGAAATGATGATTGTTGTTCCTAATTCTCGATTGACCTTCACAAGTGTATTCAGAAAATCTGAAGCAGCGATAGGATCAAGTTGACTCGTTGGTTCATCCAAAATTAAAACCGAAGGCTGCATGACCATTACCGAAGCCAAATTTAAAAGTTGCTTTTGGCCACCCGAGAGCTCTGTGACGGACTTATGGAACCAGGTCTGCATCCCGAAAAAGTTAGCGATCTCAGCAACCTTTAGCCTGATGGCAGGCGTACGATATCCTAGGCTTTCCAGCCCGAAGGCCAGCTCATGCCAAACTTTATCGGTCACAATCTGATTGTCCGGCGACTGGAATACGAAGCCGATCCGGGAGGACTGTGTTCTTGTATCGACCGTACCAAGATCGGCACCTTCAAAGCGGACCATGCCGCTCCTTTGGCCATGAGGCGTTAGCACGGTTTTAAAATGGCGCAGTAGTGTCGACTTACCACACCCTGACTTTCCGCATAAGGTAATGAATTCGCCTTGTTGTATTTTTAAAGAGATGTTGTCGAGTGCTAGTTTATCGTTATCTGGATAAGAAAATGTTAAATTTTCGATTGCAAAAGCTTCCACTTCCTATCCTCCCATACATTCATAATTAAAGGAATTGCACACATGACAGCATAAGCACCTAATGCACTAATCGTAAAAGCCGAAAGCCCATGCCCTTTCATCGACGGATAATATCTGAAATACATCGCTCCGCATAACGAGCTGATCAAGACATAACCTCCTACTATCGTTAAAGCACCAAGCGCCCATTGATCACGTCGGTCAAACGTGTAGTTGGAATACGCCGTTCTTCCCTTCAGCCCGTATCCGCGGCTCCTCATGGAATCCGACGTTTCAATGGCATTCTCCAACACCCAGGTTATCATAATGGACATGATTCGAATGCCATGTCTGATCCGTGTCATCACGCCGCCATTCGAGATGTCTCTGCCCACACATTTTTGTGAATCCGATACCCTTTGGAATTGGGCCTTGAATGTTGGAACAAAGCGCAGCACCATCGAAAAAATGAGTGACATTGCCGGGATCAGTTTGCCAAACAAATAAATGAACTTATCGGAGGTCATGACCGCATTGTAACAAGAAAACCAACATATGACCGTTATCAGCATCGCAGCCGAAGCCACGCCAAACGTAATGGATTCTAAAGTGAGCGGATTCCCATTGTCCAAATACATTAGAATGGTTACTCCTTCGTGATTAAACGCAGGGTTGACAAGAGCGGTTATTATCAGCATTGGCAGCATAACCAGAAAATTAAATCGAATCGCCCTTTTCCCGTTCAAGTAGATTGAGTAAGCGAATGAAAAAAACAAAGAAATGATCAGGCATGCCGGATGCAAGAAAAACATCGAACACGCAATGACCATAACAAAATAAAGAAAATTAACAAGAGGATGATAGCTTGAGAACGCATCTTTCATTGTTTTGTTGCTCCCATAGCATTATAGGTGTCCCCAACGTCACGTCCTAAGTCACACGTATAGACCCATTCAATGACGTCGCCTTCTTTCAACTGATACCGACTGCTTCCGTAATTGGGAAACCAGCCGTTCACTTTGAACATCCAACCCGAGAGCTCTCCGACGTCAAATTCGTAGAGATTGTTGATTCCTTCGATATAAGCGGAATTGTAAATGGGGGTATTTACAAACTCCATATGAATTTTATGCTTTTTCAATTCCCTTTGCAGAACGTTAAACACAGATTCGCCTTCGTAGAAAGTTACCTTTGTGGCTGGAAGGATGACTCCATCCTTTGGCACCAGCTCCACCTTTTCCTTATCCAACAGCTTCATGTTATCTAAAATGGTCAAACAAGTAACGGATAGGGTAGCCGTCATGGCCTTATCAGAAATTTTGATGTTCTGAGGTTCAACAGGCAGCGGCTTCCCAGACGGGACTGGCTCCGTTAAGTATTTATCTTTACCTGTCTTGGGATCAATTTCTTGATTGGCAGCAGGTTGACTGGCAATAGGTTGGCTGGCAGCAGGTTGATTGACAACAGGAGTAGGTGTTTCCTTTGAAGAGTCTTTATCAGATTCTTTAGCGGTTACTGCCTTCGTTGGTTCCGGCGTCTGCGTAGGTGCTGCTTCTGTCGGCTTAACTGTACTAATAGGCTGATCCGTTGATGACTGCGCTGCTGAGGGTGCAGCTTTAGAAGAGTCAGGCTGCTGGGCAGCTTGACTCTTCACTTCAACTTGCTGCCCAGCCGCTTCCGTCATTGGTGCAGGCAATTTCGCTGGGGTATTCGGTTGCGGTCCCATAAACAGGTAACTGGTTACGAGCGCAACCACGATAACGATAGCCGAAACTAATTTCGTTTTCGTTATTTTCATAGGATCACCTGTTTCACAAAAGTTTAGATGCCATTAATAGATGATATAACATATCTGACACTTCACTGCGCGTTACTGCCGCTTCAGGTTGTATCTCTATCATTTCTTGGGACAAAATATGTTCACGATAAGAAAACGCTAGACTTGCTCTTGCCCATTCTGCCGTTTTCGTATAATCCGTAAACTGAGCAAGCATATCTCGGATTTCGATGTCCTGTACATTCGTATCCAGGCCGCAAAGTTTGGCCGCACGAGCAACCATCACAGCAGCTTCCTGCCGGGTAATTGTTTGTTCTGGTGTAAATGTATCCTCTGAAGTTCCTTGGATTAGGTTATAGGTGTAAGCCGTGCCTACATAGGGTGCATACCAGCTATCTGCAGGAACATCTTTAAAAACTGACGCTGCCTTAGGTGTCAAGCCTAGACTTCTCGTTACAATGGCAGCAAATTCAGCCCTTGTCATCGTTTGATCCGGTGCAAATTGGGTGTCCGTTATGCCGTTAAGCATATTTCTGGCAGCCATCGCTTCTATGGATTTCTGATTGACATGCCCTTGAATATCCGTAAAAGTTTTACCTGCATTAGTGATGACGCTCGGCTTAACATCTTTATTTTTATTCGGCAATCCTCCGTTTTCCGGAGATTTGGTTTCGTTGCCAGCATCCGTCTGGGAGCCCTTTTTGACATCTGTCATGTCGTAAAGACTAGTTTTCCCTGCATCTACTCTTTGTACGTTGACCAACGTATAAAATGCCTGCTCCGTGGACATCAGATTTTCGCCGCTGCCGTCAGTTGTATGCAGAAATCCCCGTCCTTCTCGATAATAACTTAACAGGTTGTCGATAAGATTGTGACCATTTTTAGTAAATCTGCGATCATCTGGGCGGATGCCAAGCTCACATAAAGCCATGAGAACTTGCGCCGCGCTTTCCAAATTCTCGGTTTCCCAGGTAGCGTAACCCCCCGAGTTGTTCTGCATGTTGGATAGGGCTTCAACGGCCTTATCCGTTGCTGCTTTTACCTTTTCCTTACTTTGATATTTGGCGAGAGCTTGCAATGCCATACCCGTCACATCAGGGTCAGCTGTGGTACCGGACAAAGCAAATCCCCCGTCCGTCAACTGTCTTGCCAAGATTTCGTCGATATACATGTCTCTAGTCGCTTGAGTCTTCGCGTTTTTGCTCACAGGTATCTCATATTCCCCTGAATCTAAGGCAATAAGAGCGAAAATCGGACCGTTAATGCCCTGCCAATTCGTTTTGTCGAAATCCCCTAAAGGCTCTAACAGGTTATAGCCTGCTACATTGGAGGGATCTTTGCCAATAGCGGTTAAAGCTAAAATCACTCTCGAATACTCTGTGTATTTCTTGTCATGCAAAACGCCGCCAAGCTCCTTGACATACTTTTCTACCACTTTGTAATAATCGTCATAATAATGCTGCGGGACTGAATATCCAGAGCGAGCCAGCCCTATAACTGCCCATTCTCCACCTATGGATCCTACATGCGGCTCTGAAACGGTCTTCGTCAGATAGGATGCTGTGTTAGTAACTACCTGAGAAATCTCTGCTTGATCCGCTGCAAAAGCTTGAATCGAACTACTTAAATAAAGACAAAGAATAAGAAGTAGAATCGAAAGCTTCTTCATCATTCTCAATGTTCTCCCCCCAATATTTCAAATCAAATATTGGAGAAGGAGCAGAAATTGTTCTGCTCCTTCTCCATGCATGCTGCAAGCTATCGTTCTGTACTATCTTTTTTTATAAGCTCTCATAGCCACAACAATGGCCATTTCTCTTGTAACTTCATCACCAGGCTGGAAGCGATTATTCCAACCCGTCATTAGCTCATTAGCCATAATGGTCTGAACACTGGATTTAGCCCAATCGGATACTTGCTCCATGTCTTCAATACCAGAATTCTGATCTGCTTTTGGAAGAGCTAGCGCATTGGCGATAATAACTGCCATCTGTTCACGTGTAAGCTTCTCATTTGGATAAAAATGCTCGGTGTCGTACCCAGAGATTATGCCAGCTTGATAAGCCGTATTCACGTAAGGGTAGAACCAGTCATTCTGAGACACATCTTGGAATTGAATCGCATTCTCTTTCTTGATTTCTAGACCCAGCACATTGACCAGGATTTTGGTGAATTCTGATCTTGTAATGGCAGCTTGTGGAGAGAATTTACCTTCGTTGCCTTCGATAAACTTTTTCTGAGTGGCTTCTTTAATTGCGTCGATGGCCCAAGTTGAGATAGAACTTGAATCTGTATAAAGGTTCTTCAGATCAAATACCGGTGTCGTTTCAGTATCCTTGGCACCTACTGTGTAGGACAGGAAGCTTGTGAAATGATTCGTTCTAATAATCAAATCTTGATCTTTCACGTACGCGTAAGTAATCTTCTCTTTGCCTTTTGTTGCTTCCATGCCTTGAGTGTCCGACTCATAGATCTCGATTGGCGTAAACTTCGTTTCTTCAATGTACCCGGCAAGTTGTCCTTTACCATTTTTGATGATGAACGTAAGCGGCCTATCGAACAGGACGGATTGATCCGCTTTACCCATAGCAAACGCATGGTTTATTTTCGTTAACTTTGTGCTACCGTTATTTAGGCTATTGTTTACAAGATTCAGAACACTTGTATCATCCGTATTAATGGATGTGAGCAGCTCGACATTGTGATCTCCTGATTTGAGTACTGTGCCTTTATCGATTGAAAGAGTAATATCGCCTTTAATCGCAGTAATTGCCGGAATGCTGTCCTTTACTTCCCCAAGATTAAGAAGCACTCTCGATTTTACATCAGGAATTTTGATTGTGATGAGATCTTTACCTTTTAAATCAGCAGAGATGTTAACCGTGTAATCTTGTTTAAGATCTGCTGGAATATCAAAGACTGTTTTATTGCCGACTGTCGTTGATGACGCTGGAGTTACAGGTACAGGAGGCTTTGGCCATTGGCTATTGTCTTGCCCCAAATCTGCCCCAAGATTCGTTGTATATCGCCACTGGACGGTGTCGCCATCTTGCAGTGTACTTTCACTTGCACCGACATTTGGATATGTCCCATTCACGTTATACATCCATCCGCTTCCAGAACCATGGTCAAACTCACCATCGCCGCTAATAGATTGAACATATATACTGCCGTAATCTTCATTCCATATAGCGCTGTAGTTGATTCCGCGTGTTTCGAGAACTCTTTTTAATACGCTCCAAGCCGTATCACCAGTCTTCAGTTCTACACTAGTTTCAGAAACCACATAGCCTTTATTAATTGTCAGTTTATCTACTGAAAGCGTTACATGCTTTGTTGCTGGCGGAGTAGTGCCCCCACCGCCATTCCCTGGACCAGTAGTAACATCGCTCGTAGTATACGCAACAAAGTCTGTAAAATGCTTCGTTTTAATGATAAGGTCACTACCACTATCGTATGCATACTCGTTTTTACCGCTAGCCAATCCCTCAGCGTCACTCGAGAACCTCTGGATTGATTTCGTTGATCCATTCTGAATATAGGCAGCTTCTTTCCCTTTCATACCCGCTATAACCAGTGTTACAAATTGATCAAATTCTATGCGATCATTGCCCCCGAGGGTAATCGCATGATACACCGTATCGAGCTTCTTCCCGCTAGAAATTACCGCATTCAAAGCATTTTTCAATGTAGCATCCGATGTATCATTGGTAGTAATCAGTTCCAATGCGGATGATTGACCGGTGGTAATCTGCGCACCTGCTGGAATAACAACAGATAGATCACCTTTGACTGCCTCAATTCTTGGCAAACTTGTTCCTGTTGGCAAATCCAATCGGACTTTTGAATGACTATCTTTTGGAATTTCCACCGTAACTAATTTATTTGCATCTGCACTCGTTATGGGAATGAGATAGTTCTGATTATCAGATGGAATAACTACTTTAGGCTGATCACCACTTGGTAGGGGCACTTGAATAGGTGCCGGATCCTCCAACCCAGGCAGGGATTTGGTGAAGTCATACAACCGTTCTCCATGGCCTTCTTTGAAAATCTTATAGGCAGCTAACGCTTGAAGTGCTTGTTCCGTAGCCATTGCATTCGATCGAAGTTGCATTGCATGCGAGAAGCTGCCATCTGGCAAACGGAATTTGAATAATTTATCAAGTAAATTGACGCCATTTTTTGCATACTTCGCACTTGCTGGATCTATATTATTCGAGGTTAGTGCAATAATGGCTTGAGAGACACTTTCGCTGCTATCCACTCCATATGAAAGATAGCCCCCATTGGATTGTTGGTTCAGTGACAACCAATTAGCTGCTTTTGTAAGGGTGTCTGCCTGAACTAAAGCTTGGTTGTTCGCATACGGAGCTAAAGCAGTAAAGGTCATCGCAGTAATATCAGGATCACTTTTACCAGTGCCTAAAACAAAGCCTCCGTCTTGATTCTGTCTAGAAATAATTTGATTGATGATTTTTTGCCTTGTCCAATCGGCATTCTCCGGTACAGAATAATTTTTGGAATCGAGTGCCAGTAGAGCAAAGACTAAACCATTGATGCCTTGCGATGTCATATTGCTGTGACTGTACAATTTCTCAATCAGGTTATAACCTTCAACTTGGGAAGCGTCACCGCCAGTAACCGTTATACCAAGGATCGTCCGTTCAAGATCAGTAACTAATTTAAAGTCACCTTTGGAACTTGAAACACTATCGGCTAGTTTTTGATAATACGCTATAGAAAGCTTAGAACCCGTGCGAGCTAAACCGATCGCGCTCCAGTCTGAGCTTACCCCACTTGGTTTGGAGAGAAAATAATTAGAAGCAGCGTTAATTGCCGCTTGAATATCACCTGCTGAAGGCTGACCGCCGGATGGGTCATTTGGATCCACCGGAACTGTTGCTGTGACTAAGTTTTGAAAGGCTGCATTTATTTTTGCTAATGCACTATCAACATGATATTGAATAGCATCGATATTTGCGGAAACTGCTTTTGCAAGCGTTAAGCTATTTTGCAGTACAAGCCAGCTTGCATCGGTATAGTTGCTCTTTTGCAAAGCATCAAGCTCAGTTATTTTTGCATTCAGTGCCGTTTTATTAGCTGTTGTTGTTATATCTTGTTCATAATCATCAGTGTAAACAAGTGAAATGATGTCACCGCTATTTAATTTGTAATCCGCGATGCCAACAAGGGCAAATTGGCCATTGACCAAGTACATCCAGCCACTTTTGGTACCACCATCACCTGTGTCCAAATCGCCTATTTTTGTGATGTAATTCCCGCTTGCATTAACAACGGAGATCTGTTTTTCAGCTAATACTTTTTGAACGGCAAATGCAGCTGTTGAGCCTTCCTCAACAATAGTGTCTGTTTTAGCTAAGTTAACGATTTTTCCAGCTGTTGCGCTGAAACCATTTACGATGATAGAAACCGTAATATTACCCGGCGTTGTTGGCGGATATTCATCCAAGTAATTATCCGTATAGCGAAGCACGATATCGGCGTTATGGTCTAGTACGTAGCTGGCAATTCCAACATCCGGATCTACGCCATTAACGGAGTACAACCAACCGCTGTTTGGCCCCCCATCAAATGCAGCCAAATCTCCAACCTTTGAGATATAGGCACCATTTTCATTGACAAAGGAAATACCTGCTTCATTTAAAACCTTCTCAATCACATAAGCTGCCGTATGACCTGGTTCAATATTTATAGTTGTTTTCGGCAAAGTGACACTTTTACCAGCAGCAGCACTAATGCCATTCAAAGTAAATGAAACAGCAATCGTCTGTGGATCCACCGGACCTGTTGTTGTGACTAAGTTTTGAAAGGCTTCACTTATTTTTGCTAATGCACTATCTGCATGATATTGAATAGCATTACTGTTTGCAGATACTGCTTTCGCGAGAGTTAAGCTGTTTTGTAATACAAGCCAGCTCGCATCAGTATAATTGCCCTGCTGCAATGCATCAAGTTCAGCAATTTTTGCAATCAGTGCCGTTTTATTGGCTGTTGTTGTTATATCTTGCTCATAGTCATCTGTGTAAACAAGTGAGATAACGTCACTGCTTTTTAATTTGTAATCCGCGATGCCAACATCGGCAAATTGCCCGTTGACCAAATACATCCAACCACTCTTGGTACCACCATCACCTGTAGCCAAATCGCCTATTTTCGTGATGTAATTCCCAGTTGCATTAACAACGGAGATCTGATTTGCATCTAGTACTTTTTGAATCGCAGCTGCAGCTGTTGAGCCATTTTCAACAACAGTGTCTGTTTTAGCTAAGTTAACTATTTTTCCAGCTGCTGCGCTGAAACCATTTAAGATGACAGAAACCGAAATTGTAGGAGGAGCATTATTTTGCAGGCCTTGCACGGCTGCTAGCAAATTAGCTAACGTGACGTCAACCTGATCTTGGATTGCCGTACTGTCGGCAGCCACTTGTTTGGCTGCTGCCAAACTATTTTGCAGCGCTTGCCAACTCGTGTCTGAATAATTACCTTTTGTCATGCTCTCGACATCAGTAATCGAGGCATTCAACGCCGTTTTATTGGCCTCTTTTATAATACTCAAGTAGTAAATCTTAGGGGTATTTATGCCTTCTTGAGCAATAACTCTAACGATCTTAGCCTTATTTGCGCTCAATGTAATTTCTTTGTCAATTAATGTACCTGAAGTACCGCTTTTATTATTGACGAAAATTTGGCTTGCTGTGCCGTTAGCCGTAACCTTAATTTTATCTGCATTGATTCGGATATCCTCATAGACATAAACACCAGAAGTAACGGTAACTTGCTTCGTTACGTCAGCACCAACCCCTGACAATACGATGCTTGAAAGATCGTCAGTTTCATAAACCGCGTCATTGACGGATACCTTCTGCAGAGAAGTAACTTCGGCACCTATTTCACCCAGGGCACCACCGTCTATTTGAACTGCATTATAAACCTTAACAAAGCTAACATTCGTTAAATTAACAGGTTTGCCAGCACTGTCAACAGCCCAGCTAATATCGATAGGGTCACCTTTGACTGGCGTCGTTAGATAGGGATTAGCAGGAACATCATAGGGAGCACTGCCGTTCGCGTGCGTATCGGGATAACCGAAAGCATTTTTTCTAACATTTATTTTCACACCGGAATAAGTATACGATTGGCTGTTAAAATCCGATGGGGCATTGGGGTAATTTGCAGGTATCGGATAATATGCATGTTTATGATAAGCATTTGTTTTTACTTCCCCACTGCCTGCCTGATTATCAACCCATGGCACATTGACACCATTAGGGCTAGTAAAATCCGGCTCGGGATTCGTATAAGTAACTCTATAATCCCAAATTGTACTGTCTTCGTAATGCTCGGATCCGGCAATATAGAACCACGGGCCCGGATTACCTGTCCCATCGTCCTGTGCTACAGCCACACCGGCAGGTTCTTCGTTACCAGCGAAGGCATTTCCAAATACAGTGAAATCCACGCCGTACGGATTTTTGGGATTGTTCTGGATCGGCTCATCAAATTTGTAGACGACGCTTCCTCCAAAAGAACCGAGGGAGACTCCCGTAGAACCGGGCGTGTTCGTCCACTTCGAGTTAATATCGCCCGTTCCTCCCCAAGCAGTCTCGTTAACGAATTGCCCCGGTGCTGGCAACCATTCGCGGATTGAACTTGGGCCTGTTGTACTGGCAAGAGCTTGACTGCTCGGTCCTGCCAAAACCCCCAGCGAAGAAAATAAGAGTACAAAAGACATAAAAAGTGCAATAATCGGTTTTGAAGCATAACGATGACTCATTCTTGTCATTCCTCTTTCCTACCAAATTTGGACAACCGCGCAAAAAAGCCACCCTAAAAAACTAGGGTGGCTGTACATCCATCAGTACGCACAAATAACATGTGTCATAGTAAGAATTATGCCTTAGCATAATTTTTTGTTGCTAATTCCCACCCCCAAAGAATTAGTAACATACTATAAATAAAGGCAGGTCTCCTGGCTCATGCGTCATCGCTTCTCTTTCGCCTTCCCAATCTCGTGAACAAGTCAGTGGCATATGAAAGAGTTACTCGGCAATTACAGTGGTGGGACCGCGTCGGCTTTGACCGAACTTCCCTTTTAAGCAAGCATCCAAATCGTATGCTTGCACCCTCATTTAGCATATTATATTTTGTCATCGCTAATGTTATATCGTTTATTTCGTTTTGTCTACTTCATAATTTATTTCATAGCATTCAGGACAAGCCTTGAAACTATCTCTAATAAACCGATGATCCTTTATCCACTCAGAAACAATCATATAGACATTATCCTTCATATAAGGACTAAATGTGTGATCATTCATAATCTCAACTTGCTTCGGAATAGCATCTGCCAGCATGATACCATCCGTCTCAAATCCGCTCGGGAGCGCTCCAAGAATACGGACCGTGGAAATATAAATATTTTTCACAAATACTAGATGATCATTTTCAAAAATTAGATATTGCCCAATTCTCTCGATCGCATCGAGCTCTCCTCCAGCCTCTTCCTGCATCTCCCTTCGAACCGTTTGAAGAACGGACTCACTCTTCTCTCTCATTCCCCCAGGCAACTCCCACCCCCGGCTGTGATGTCGAACAAGAACCAATTGACCTTGATAAAATGCACAAATCAGGACACAATTAGCTTCTTCAATGAGACATTCCTTTGATAAAATAATCTTTTGATTCTGTAAAGCACCTGGAAATTCATACTTCACTATGCCACCAACTTTTTTTCTAATAATAAAAAAAGTATTTGATCCAAAGATCAAATACTTGGCCCAGATGTAAACTTAAATTTAGTAGCTCAACCCTGGATATAATGGGAATTGCGCTGTCAGATCACTGACCATTCCCCGTACTTGGTTATGCACAGCTTCGTCCGTAGGATTTTTCAAAGTTAACGCCACAATTTTGGCAATTGTTTTCATAGCTTCTTGATCCATGCCACGGGCGGTAACAGCTGGAGTTCCGATGCGAACTCCGCTTGTAACCATCGGTTTCGCAGGGTCGAAAGGAATCGCATTTTTATTCACCGTTACTCCTACTTCATCCAGTAAATGTTCCGCCTCTTTACCGGTGATACCCAGACTACGCAGGTCGATCAGCATCAGGTGGTTATCTGTACCTCCCGAAACAAGATTGACACCTTCTGCTAAAAGCTGTTCTGATAACGTTTTAGCGTTGAGAACAACATTTTGAGCGTACGTTTTAAAATCTTGTTGAAGCGCTTCGCCAAAAGCAACGGCTTTAGCGGCAATGATATGCATCAACGGTCCGCCTTGCGTTCCGGGAAATACTGCTTTATCAATCGCTGCAGCCCAAGGCTTGCGGCAAAGAATCATACCGCCGCGGGGTCCGCGAAGGGTTTTATGCGTAGTTGTAGTTACAAAATGAGCGTGCGGCACAGGACTAGGGTGCAACCCTGCGGCAACTAACCCGGCAATATGGGCCATGTCCACAAAGAACAGAGCTCCTACATCATGAGCTATCTCACCTAATGCTTCAAAATCAATAATGCGTGCATATGCGCTGGCACCAGCCACAATCATACGAGGCTTATGCTTGAATGCCAATTTGCGAACCTCGTTGTAATCAATAAGCCCGTCGCTTTCTCTAACACCATAAGGAATAAAGTTATACAAAATACCCGAGGCATTAACAGGACTTCCATGTGTTAAATGACCGCCATGCGCCAAGTTCATACCAAGAACGGTATCTCCCGGTTTCAGAGCAGCTAAATATACCGCCAAATTGGCTTGCGCGCCGGAGTGCGGCTGCACATTGGCATGCTCTGCGCCAAATAATTCTTTTGCACGATCACGCGCGATATCCTCAACGATATCGACATGCTCGCATCCGCCGTAGTAGCGTTTTCCTGGATAGCCCTCTGCGTATTTATTCGTTAGAACCGTTCCCATTGCTTGAAGAACAGCTTCGCTGACGAAGTTTTCAGAAGCAATCAATTCAATTTTGTCACGTTGACGGCCGATCTCCAGATTCATTGCCTCAACAATTTTAGGGTCTTGTTTACGTAATTGCTCCACAGTCAATTGCTCCTTAGCATCGTTTTGTTATTAAGAAGATACCATAGAGCTGTGGCTATAGAGTAACTGGATTTAGCTATACCTAGATATAGTTAATGGCTATATCAGCAAGAGATAGAGGAAATATTTCCCGTTAATTTGTGCAGTTTAGCGAATTGAAGGAAAGCGAATCACCCGTCCACACAACCGCTCAATCAATTCCCGCTCATGACTGATCACCAAAACGCCAGCACGCTGCCGTTCAGCCCATCGCAGCACCGTACGCCAGATTTGCGCTTGTGTAATAGCATCTAGCATGGTGGTCATCTCATCCGCTATTAAATAGCGTGTTTCCGGCCCTAGCGCTCTCGCTACACAAATCCGCTGCAGCTCCCCGCCGGACAACTCGTTCGGATAGCGATCTAACCATGGGTCTTCAATCGATAATTCCGAGCGCATAACAGGGTCCATCATACCTGACTCCTGAAGAGTTCTCCGCAGTTTCCACCTCGGATTAACCGCTTGCTCGGGATGCTGCAGCACTAATTGGACAGGGTTCCTTGACACCTTCCTATGTGGAACACCGTCCACACTTACATGCCCTTCCTGCAGTCCCACATGACCTGCAAGTAACTGCCCTAGCGTGGACTTCCCGCAACCACTTGGCCCGATGAGTCCTACGATCTCTCCGGCTTCTAATTGAATATCGAGGTCACGAAACACCCACGCCTCTTTCCCATAACGATACCCCAAAGATTTTCCCTCAATCACTGTGTATGCACCTAACCCTTCCGCTTCTTACAATGCGCGATTCAGGAGCTTGCCGTTCACATTCCGAAGTGGCCATAGAACAGCGTGGAGCAAAAACGCACCCTGCCGGCAAAGCATCCGGCAGCGGTTGAGCCCCGGGTAAAGGAATAAATCCGTTACCCGGGAGCGCTCTCCATAACGCTTGTGTATACGGATGCCGCAGCCTCTGCCCATCTCCTGTGAAATCGCTGCGGGGTGCAATTTCAACTACGGTCCCGGCATACAACACAGCAATGCGATCGGCTACCGTTAAAGCAGCTTCAATGTCATGTGTGATTAACATGACCGCACAACCTTCCTGAGCCAGCTGCTTGAATCGGCTTAAGGTCTCACTCATAGAAGGCGCATCCAAGCCTGGAGTAGGCTCATCCGCAATCAACAACTGAGCTCCGCTTACAGTAGCGGTTGAGACGAGAACTTTTCGCGCCATACCTCCGGAAAGTTGGAAGGGAAACAGCTTGGCGACAAAGTCCGATAACTTATACTTACTAAAAGCTTTCCGCTGAAGCTCGGCGGGATTTCCTCGCCGAACCGCTTGTCTCACTTGATCGCCGACGCGCATTAAGGGATCCAAATACTGTACAGACTGAGGAATAAGCGCGATTTCTTTCCCACGCAATCCCGCCTGCCTTCCAGCGGTCAGTTTCTCGCCTTTAAAGCGAATTGTCCCCGTAACTTGAGCATTGCCGGGAAGTATACCCAAGATGGCGTGAGCTAGCAGACTTTTGCCGGAACCGCTGGAGCCTACGACAGCTAGAATTTCTCCGGCATCAATCGAAAGCTCCAATTTATGAATGGCTTCCATTTTTTTAGGGCGAAAGTGTCGGTCCAACGTATTAAAGCTGATCGAAAGTTCACTGACTTCCAACATAAAACCGAATCCCTCTTTCCAAGCTTAAAATGTTTAATGCTCATGTGCACGTCTGGGGTCTACCCACGTCTTCAAATTCTCTCCCAACATGGCAAAAGCCCGAACCAACAGAAGCAAGCACAAACCAGGGAACAACGCCAGCCACCACATGCCGGAAGATAAATACCTCATAGATTCGGATAAAATAATGCCAATCGCCGGCTCATGCGGGGAAAGTCCCATCCCAATGAAGGTAACGGCAGCCTCATGCAAAATGGCATGCGGCACGATTAGAATAAGCCCGACCAAAAGCTGGGGCAGCAGATGCGGGACGATATGTCTTGTCGCAATCCACCAACTGGATTTTCCGAAATTACGCGATATGGAAACATACGGTGCCGAACGGATCTGCATCACCTCAGCACGTATGACCCTCGTTAAACTAGGCCAATGCGTTAGTGCGACACCGATGATAATGCCTTTGGCCCCCCCACCTACAACAAAAGCAATCAATAGCAGCGTTACAAGATGAGGGACGCTGAGAAACAAGTCCGTCAGCCAACTCACAAGTCGATTTACTGTTTTGCCCATAACGGCTGCCGCAAGCCCCATAATTCCCGCTATGATGACGCTTGAAGCTCCAGCAACAACACCGACCCCAAGGCTAAGCGCCAATCCTTTGATCGTGCGCGTTAACATATCTCTTCCTAACCAGTCCGTCCCAAAAGGATGCGCGACAGACGGCGCGAAATTACGCTGGGCCAAGCTGGTAGACAGGCCTGAGGAATCCATACCTACAGACATCGCGAAAATGGTAAGTAAAACAAGTACAGCAGCAACCGAAGTTAACGCAAGCTTGTGACGATCATTCAGCCATCTCATGTTTTACCGCCTTCTTTCATTCTGGGATCAATCAGGCGATAACACATATCAGCCATAACATTTCCTGAATATACGAACACAGCACTGAACAAAACAATGCCTAACAAAAGTGGAACGTCGCCTCGGAGCCCTGCTTCCACTGCTGCTTGCCCGAGTCCAGGATACGAAAATACTTGCTCAGCAAGAACGGCTCCACCAAACAGCTCACTGAATGAAGCAAATTGCAGCGTGATTGCGGGCAGGGCCACATTCCGAAGCCCATGTCTCCAAAAGATTTGAAAGCCCCGCTCCCCCCTTGCTCTTGCAAATATCCAATACTCTTTGTTTGTAATATCAATTAGTTTTTCTCGCGTATGCAGAGCGATTGCTGCAACTCCGGTTACACTGAGTGTCAATGCCGGAAGCAGCATATGACGGATACGATCAAGCAGGTTGACTTCTTCAGTAGTAACCCCCGCAGGAACTGCCAGACCGACAGGCAGCCATCCCAACCATACCGCAAAAACGAGCATAAACAGCAAGCCAATCCAAAAAGTAGGCGTCGAGGATAGCGTATAACAATACCAGCGAATCATTCGGTCGATCCATGTATTCCGATTCATAGCAGCTAGAACACCGGAAACAAATCCGATAATGCCGGATAGAACCCAAGCAATCCCCATCAAAGCAAGAGAGGCAGCAAATCGTTCGCCAATCACTTCGAGCACGGGCCTCCTATAAATCATTGACGTTCCTAAATCACCGCTTGCCACAGCGCACAGCCAGTTCCAATACCGCGTTACCGGCGGTTCATTCAGTCCCCAATACTGCATGATCAGTTCTCTCTGTTCAGCACTTACCTTCATCATATCGGCACCAACATAAGCCTGAACCGGATCAATGGGTGAGAAGTGAACGAGCAGAAACGAAACAGCGCTCACGGCAAGTAAAAGCAAGATTAACCCTAGTCCTTTTCGTAAAAGGAAGGGAGCCAGAATCCGGCTTACCTTTGCCAAGTTAGATGATTCACGCTTTATAACTTCCATTGCCATTCCTCGATGTTATCAGTTACCGGCCAGCCATGTCCGTGCGGATGGATTTTTTGCTTGCCGATATCAAGTCCTGTTCTCACCAAATACAAATGATCCAGATTAATCAACCATGCCCAAGGTGCATCGCCTAACGTGCTTAACCCGGTTTCACCATCCCACTGCGCTTTTTTCAAAAAGCCCCATGCTTCTTTTTCGTTCGTTGCTTTTAAAGCTTGACTCATATATCCTTCAACCTTCGCGTTGCTGTAGTACCCCGGGTTATAATAGTCCACTCCACCATATTTACTGCTGTAAACGTTATACATCTCCAAGGGATCTTGACTTCCCCATCCAAAAATAACAGGATTCGCGTGCATTTGCTTCTCGAGGTCATCCCAGCTTTTGCCTTCGGCTTTCACTTGAATGCCCAGAGGTTTTAGCATATCTGCCGATGCAATGGCGAGCGATTGTCGTGTGACATCACTAGAAGGATAAAGCAAATTGATCACTGCCTTCAGTGTTCCTTTTTCAACAATGCCGTCATGATCGGTATCCTTCCAACCGTTATCAGCGAGTATTTTCTTCGCTGCGTTCATATCGGCGTCAGCAAAAACGGCTTCAGGATTAAACCAAGGAAGGCCATCATTTAAGGTATAGGCGGGAGTGCCGTGACCTTCTAGAACGCCTTGAACCAACGCTTTTCTATCGAGCGCTAGATTAATTGCCTTACGAATCGCTACATCCGCTGTGACATCGTTGCCAATTGGGTAACCGTCTTTCGTCTTCTCTCCGGATTTTACATAAGGAAACATGATGCCTCGATTGTCCACGGTTGCTGCTGTTTGTAACTCCATACCGTTCACGGTTTGCTTGCTAAATGCCGCAGGAATCGCAGCCATATCCACTGTTCCCGCTTTGGCTGCTGCATAAGCGGCATCTTCCCCTAGGAAAAGGAAGGTGATTTTTTCGAAAAACGGCTTTTTCCCATAGTAGTCTTGGTTCAATTCAACAATCAGCTGCTGCCCTTTATCCCATTGGACCCATTTGTAAGGACCGGAGCCGATCGGTTTGTTGGCGTAATCCTTGCCGTGGACATGCTTGGGGACAATGCCGGTTGAAACAAGCATTTGGGTAAACGTCGATTGCGGTTCTTTCAGTGTGAACTTGACCGTTGCGTCGTCAGGAGCTTCTGCACGTTTGACATTGCTCAGATCAATGGCAGATCCGCTCGACGCAGCGGTTTGATAGGTATATACGACATCAGCTGACGTTAACGGTTGACCATCGCTGAACTTGACATCCTTGCGCAGCTTCACGGTCCAGATCAAGCCGTCTGGGCTAACCTCATAACCCGTGGCCAGATCATTTGTGATATTCAAATTGCTGTCCCGCTTAAGCAGGGTACTTTGGAAAAGTGGCGAACCGTATCGCCCCCACCCCGTTGTTGGATCAAACCCGGCTTCCGGCTCTCCGCCAATAGCTAGAACGAGCTGTTTTTTGCTTGCCTCTGCCGCCGGTTTTGGCTTCTCTACCATACAGCCGCTAATCCAATTCATGGTGACCATCAGAATCAAAAAAATGACTAGTCGATGTTTCATTTTCATTCCCACCTTTCAATGTTCACGTGTGCAGTAGCACGATTAATTGAAATAGTAGCACAAAAATGACGACTAGTCATTATTCATTTCATCGAATTTTCTGGAAAGTGTACCTTTTCAGAGAAATAGCGGACCCTAGTTCCCTCCCCAACTAGGCTTCCTTAGCATCCTCAAGCTCCAAAACAGCATTTGGCAAATAATCTTCAAATAGCGACCAATCGCTACGCATCTCATCCTCAGTTAGTAAACAGGCATCGAGCGAAGCCGTAATATCTTCCCGATCCATCTCTATCCCAATGAACACAACCTTATTGATTCGGTCCCCGTAGGTGGCATCCCAATGCGGGATCTGGTCAACTTCCTCCTCGAGAATAGCTTCTCTTTCCTCTTCCGAAAGCGCGGCTATCCAATACCCTGCAGGACCGAACCGAACCGAAGGGCCGGCTTGGCTCAAGTTTTGAGCGTGATCGTTTCGGGTAGCCAGCCACATGATTCCTTTGGCTCTCACGATCTCTGCAGGCCAATCTGCCATCCAGCTCATCAGCCGCGAAGGCTCGAAAGGCCGCTCTCTTTCGTACACAAAGGAAGAAATACCATACTCCTCGGTTTCAGGAATATGCGTTTCCTTCGCCAACTCCTTCATCCAGCCCGCAGACGTGCTAGCCGCTTCAAAATCAAAAAGATGCGTATTAAGAATGTCCGCTGGTGCGACTTGCCCATGAACAGAGCGAATTAACTTGGCTCTTGGCTGCAGCAAACGAAGAACGCCTTCCAGCTCATTCAGCTCCTCTTCCTCCAACATGTCGCATTTATTCATAATCAACACATCGCAGAATTCGATTTGATCGATCAGCAGATCCACCACTTCTCTGGTGTCGTCATCCCCAACGGCTTGACTCCGTTCCAGCAGCGTTTCGCCTGAGGAATAATCCGTCCAGAACCGATAGGCATCTACAACCGTCACCATGCTATCCAATCGACAAAACTGGGAAAGATCTATTCCCTGTTCCTCATCGATGTAGGTGAACGTTTGAGCTACTGGTAGGGGTTCGCCGACACCGGTTGACTCAATCAGGATATAGTCAAATGTATAATCTTTGGCAAGCCGTTCAACTTCCCTCAGCAAATCGTCCCGCAACGTGCAGCAAATGCAGCCATTGGACATTTCAACTAGACTCTCATTCGTCCGAGACAGCCCATTCCCCTCACGAATAAGCCCGGCATCTATATTCACTTCGCTTAAATCATTGACAATAACAGCAACTTTCAAGCCATCCCGATTATGTAAAACATGATTCAACAATGTGGTCTTACCGGCTCCCAAGTACCCGCTCAAAACCGTAACGGGTATTTTATGATCTTCTTTATGATCCGTTTTATGATCTGACATATTCATTCTCCATTCCTATTCATTCAAAGCTTTCTTGAGTGCTTCCAGGTTTTTGGTCATTATCGCGATGTAGTCCAAATTTTGCTTCTTATCTTCGTCCGTCAAGCCCTCTAATGGATTCAGCACATCCGTTTTCGCATTGATTTCTTTGGAAATCGTCAGGGCCACTTTCGGATCAACCAATGTTTCAAAGAAAATCGTTTTGACTTGATTTTGTTTGGCAAAATCGATGATTTCGGCCATTTTAGCCGGTGATGGCTCTTCTTCCGGCGAGAGTCCTGCGATTGGCACCTGTGTCAATCCATATTCTTTGGCCAAATAACCGAATGCGGCGTGCTGTGTTACGAAATCTTTCTGTTTCACATTGTTGAGACCCGTACGGAAGGATTCATCTAAGGCTTTGAGCTTCGCGATATAAGCATCGGCATTCCTCCGATAGTCCTCTTTGTGCGCAGGATCCGCTTGGGTCAACCCAGCCACAATGGACTCCACTTCTTTTTGAGCGAGGGCAGGGCTTAGCCACACATGCGGATCAAGGATTATACCGTCAGCAGACTCCTTGTGTTCCTCTTTGTGCTCCTCTTCTTCTTCCGGCAACCCTTCCATCAACGCGATGCCTTGGCTGGCTTCCACAACAACCCGCTTCGAATTACCTGCACTCGCAAGTGCTTGCTCGGCCCAACCTTCGACGATCCCATTGAACACGAACACATCGGCATCGCTCACTTTCTTCATATCTTTGGCGCTCGGCTCCCAATCATGCGGCTCTGCACCAGCGGGTATCAAAGCGATGACGTCCGCATGCTCCCCGGCTACTTGCTTGGTAAATTCATACATCGGATAAAAGGTAGTGACGACGTTAAGTTTGCCAGTGCCCGACGACTGGGCTGCGCAGCCTGATAAAATGAGTGTTGATACAGCTGTGAATACGAGTGATTTTGCTATCCATGATTTTTTCATTGTCGTTTATTCCTCCAAATAGGTATGAGATGATGAGCATCAAGCAGACTCCTGTGAAGATGGAAGCATAGCGTTGAATGCCGCTTGTTCGGCTTGAAGATTGTTTCGGCCGCTGACTTTGCTGAACTTTATGATCAACTTTTTGATGCTTAAGCCGGTGATTAACACGATTAATAAAAGAATCGCAATGGTTCCTCCAGGCGGTGTACTTAATTCATAGGAAGCTGTAAGGCCTGAAAAAACACCAACCAAACCAATCCCCATGGCGATAAAAAGGGATGAAACAAAGCTAGGCGCAATCCGGATTGCTAATGCCGCTGGAAGTATAATAAGCGCGGATACGAGGAGCACGCCAACAATAGGCATGGCAGCGGCCACGATCATACCCGTTAAAACACTAAAGCCAAGGGAAATCCACCTCACCGGCAATCCATTCGTTTTCGCTGTATCTTCATCGAACGTAATTTGATACAACGGTCGGCGAAATACGAAGAAGAAAAGACCGCCTATGATGGCAACAAGGAACATGAGCAGCAGCTCTATTTCATTGACGGCAACGACGGAACCGAATAAATAGGCGGAAAAGCCCTTATTTACACTTGGATTAAGGCTCATGATGATGACAGCGGAAGACAAGCCGCCAACCATGATGATGGCAACTGAAATTTCACTATAGGATTTATAGGACCTTCTCACATATTCAACAGCGATTGCCCCCAAAGTTGCCACAACAAATCCGGATAAAGTAGGGTTGATATGTAAGTAAGCCCCTCCCGCTACACCCGCCAAGGAGACATGCGAGAGCATATCTGCCATGAGCGCTTGTCTTCGAAGCATCAGATACACCCCGAGAATGGAACCCATGATCGCGATTAACCCACCGGCACAAAATGCCCGCTGCATGAAGTCGTAGTGCAGCATTTCCATCCGCCATCCTCCTTTCTTTCAAGTTCAATGATTCGATTGAGATAAGGGGCTGCTTCTTCAAGATTATGGGTCACCATAATGACTGTGCGTCCGTGGACTTTGACTTGGTGATGCATAAGCTGATAGAATCCGCACCGGCTATCTTGATCCATGCCTGTCGTAGGCTCATCTAGTACAAGCAGATCCGGCTCTTGCGCGAGGGCTCTCGCGATGCATATCCGCTGCTTCTGTCCGCCAGAAAGTTCCCCGATTTTGCGCTTCCGCAAATCCCACATGCCCACCTGCCGCAGCGCAATCTCCGTCAAGCGGTCGTCTTCTTTCAACAGCTTCCTGAACCAGGAGCCGCTCGCATATCTGCCTGAACGGACAAACTCCAGGATTGTGCTTGGGAATCCGCTATTAAACGCCGAGATTTGCTGCGATACATAGCCCACTCTCAGCCTCTTGCCCTCTTCATTTGCTGATGACAGGAACACTCTCCCCTTCCATGGCTCAAGCAAGCCCAACATGAGCTTAAGCAAGGTTGACTTCGCTGCGCCATTGGGACCCGTAACCGCAACAAACTCGCCGGATTGAATCTCGACATTCGCATCTTGTATGCAGGGAATATCGTTATATCCGAACTCCACCTCTTTTAAAGAAGCCACTAACATATGTGAATCCTCCTTACATGTAAAAATTACGAATAATCGTTAATAAAAAAAGATGAACCTGCTTATACATGTAATAGTGATGGCAACCGAATCATTAAATCGTAATTATTACTATTACTTCGACAAATATAGCTTGTTAAAATGACATTGTCAACACCGAAATGAACAGATGCTTATTTCTTGCCTTTTCATTTTCTTTCATTTTAAAAGCATATCTTGCGGCTATTCCTTATTTGTACTACAATCTAATTCGTAAACATTACATTTAAAAGAGAAGGGAATCTCCTTATGAATAAAGTACCCGTGATCATACTGAGTGGATTTCTAGGCAGCGGTAAGACGACTCTGCTTCTGCGCATGCTCCGAGAAGCTGCCGCCTATCACCTCATGCCAGCGGTTCTAATGAATGAATTAGGGAAACAGGATGTCGATGGGCATCTTCTGTTGGATGTTTCTCCACACCTTCCTCTGGCTAAACTGCTGGATGGCTGCATCTGCTGCACCAAAAAAAGCGATATCCAAGATTCGCTCAAACAACTAGTCGCTCGTAAGCCGGATGTCATTCTCATTGAGTTGACCGGTGTCGCTAACCCCGAAGAAATCGTCGATGCATTAGCAGAACCGGCACTGCTGCCTCATGTAAAACTTCACACGACCATCACGGTTCTTGACGCCGAGCATGTGCTTGATTACAACAGTATTTTTGCTTCAGATCGCGAGCTCGTCCATACGCTTAGAAGACAGATAGAAGTTGCCGACCTTCTTCTTCTGAACAAAATCGATCTCATCTCAGACAAGCAGCTAAAATCTATCGAGAAAACCGTTCGTAAATTCAACAGTCAAGCCTTGTTTCTGCCTACGACATTCAGTCAACTGGATTTAGACAAGCTTTTCGGCAGCCTCCCATCCAGACAACCGCAACCCCCAACCACACCTACTTTGAGTAAAAGTATAAACATGCGCGTAGTCAAAGCTGTACAAGAACCGCGGACAGCTTCCAAGCACACTACTTCTTTCTCACGTGTTCAAACACTTGCCATTTCAATTGGACATGATGTTGTTGTCACTCAAAGTCTTGTGGAGCATTACCTGGGAAAATGGGGAAAATCGCTGCTTCGCGCCAAAGGCTATTTACGAATTGGCACCAAACGCGAAGCTTTCCTGCTGCAGTTTGCAGGCAAACGTACGACTTGGCAACCTGCTGCGTATCAAGAAGCTCCTTATCTGGTTCTCATAGGGCTTGATTTGGACGTACAATTGCTCGAGGATGACTGGAAAAAACGGCTGAATGACTCTCAAACGAGATAACAGGAAGGAGCCTTTTCTAATGCCGAACACCATATTTCGCAAGAGTATGCACCTTATGACCGCCCTAATCTTCCTCCTCCTGGTCCTTATCTTTTGGAACAAAAATGTATCGCTGCCGGAAATCCTGCAAACGACGTCCATGCAAGCATTTAAAACTTTTTTTATTAGTATCCTATTAGAGGCCATCCCTTTCATATTGGTAGGTGTATTGCTTTCATCGCTGCTTCAAACCTTTGTATCCGAACAAACGATTCGTCTCTTTATTCCAAAGAACCCTATCCTCGGCATCCTGTTTGCCTGCTTGCTAGGTATCCTTTTCCCCATGTGCGAATGCGGTATGATCCCTGTCGTACGAAGGCTTATTCTCAAAGGAATGCCTGTTTACATAGCCGTTGTTTTCATCCTGACCGGCCCCATTATTAACCCGATTGTTTTTGCAGCCACCTTCATGGCCTTTCGAAATCACCCTGCTATGGCCTATTCCCGCATAGGACTAGCTTTTGCCGCCGCTGTTATCATCGGACTCGTCCTCTATCGATTAGTCAAAAGCAATCCACTGCGCAACAGCCGCGCTAACTTCTCAAATCAAGCTAATTGGGAGGGGCATTCACATCAAGGGGGCGGCTTCGTAAGCAAAGTAAACACCTTCTTCGTACATGCCTCTGATGAATTTTTCGAAATGGGCAAATATTTGATCTTCGGTTCCCTGCTTACGGCTCTGATTCAAATCTTTATGCAGCGCGAAAGCCTCCTTGCCATTGGTCAAAGTCCGATCAGTTCCCATGTGTTTATGATGGGTTTTGCCTACATTCTTTCGCTATGCTCAACCTCGGACGCCTTCGTCGCTTCCTCTTTTCAGACTTCGTTTACGTCTGGATCTCTGCTAACCTTCATGGTATTTGGGCCCATGCTGGATTTCAAAAGCACGCTCATGCTGCTTTCCATTTTCAAATCTAAATTTGTCTTCCTGCTTTCGGTTTTGATTGTCATTACGGTTCTCAGCTGCTCGCTGCTCGCTCAACACTTCTTATAAAATTGGCTTCCGAGGAGGAATAAAATTGAGTCAAGCTCGCATCATCAGTTTTCATTATTTCTTACGCACAGCAATTTTACTGGGATTCTCAAGCTATATTGTGATCCTTTTCAAATCAGGTGCCCTTACGTATTACATTGCGCCGCGCATGATGATCTACGTGAAAATAGCTTCCGTTGTTTTGTATATCATTGCCTGTTTTCAAGGCTACATGGCCTTACGCGCCTACTGGGGAAAGCCTGTCACCTGTGAATGCGAACAGCCCGTTTCCCGCTCCGTATTACGGAATACGCTGGCGTACGGACTTTTGATTTTGCCGCTGTTCATCGGTTTTGCGCTGCCGGATACGGCCTTGAGCAGTACGATGGTCGCTGCCAAAGGGATGAATCTCTCCGCTTCCAAATCGAGTCTTACGACGACAACGGCGGCACCGACGACAGGGACTACGACTACAGGGACAACAACATCGAAAGCAACGACAGAGACAGCGACAATAGCGACGGATCCAGCCCCTGCAGCGGCTCCCTCCATTTCGAGCACGGAAATGCCGGCTCCCGCAAACACGGATGCGGACTTACAGAAATTATTTCAAGCCGATAAGGAGTGGGACGAAGACTTTTCCAAAATCGGCATGATCCTTTATAAAAAGGATACCATCGTCGTGAAACCGGAAATTTATATGGAGATCCTCTCCTCGATCGACTTATTCAAAAACAATTTTATCGGTAAAAAAATTGAGCTCACCGGCTTCGTTTATCGGGAAGACAATATGGCCAGCAACCAGTTTGTCGTTGGCCGCTTTGCGGTTAGCTGTTGTTCCGCGGATGCGACTCCTTACGGCGTTATGATTGACTTCCCCACTGCGGCGACTTACCCCAAAGACATGTGGGTCAAGGTCACGGGAACTGTTCAAAATGGCAGCTACAATGGCAATGATATTTTCATCATCAAGGCCACGCAAATTGATAAAATCGAAGCACCTAGCTCACCGTATGTGTATCCTAATTTTGAACCTTTGAAGGAGCTCCAATGATTGATCCTGCTCTGCCCGCTCAAGGAACTTCAATGAGCGATCTTGCCCTGCCCGGTTTTTAGGGGAACTCCAGTCACTTATTAAGGCGAAATCACGATTCGGCGAATTGGTGGAGAACTACAGGGTCTTATTTCGCCCCAATCCCCCGAATTTCCGCCCGCAACGGCGAAATAGTGAACCACAGTTCCCTTAGCAGAACCAAATGGACAGTTTTAAGCAAAATAGCGCCCTCAAGTTCCCTTCCCCTGCTGGTTATCAGGCACAACTCTGCTCTGGCAAGCGATGCATGACCATCGCCTTTTTCCCAACGCGCGCGAATCCTAGGCGTGCATGACTTCTTCGGCGTATGGCGGCGGTCACCCCCACGCGCAGGCTTGATCCGTCAGGCCGATTTCACCAATTGTACCTTGACAAACTGACCCTATATGAATAGAATTAAACACGAAAATGATAATCATTCTCATTTTATTCATCATCAGGGGGTATAGAGATTAATGTTACGAAGAAATGTCCAGATGTTCCGCAGTTTCAGGAGTATGGCGCTAATTCTTATCACAGCATGTGTGCTCATTGTGGCAGGTTGTGGTCAATCAACAACATCCCAAACCACTGATAAGGCAGCAGCAAGCAATTCGCCTGCACCTTCACCATCAGCACAACCGAGCAGCTCTACAGCATACACCGTAAAACATGCCATGGGTGAAACGAAAATAACAGGAACACCTAAGAAGGTCGTGGTTCTGACGAACGAAGGAACAGAGGCCGTTCTAAGCCTGGGTATCAAACCTGTCGGCGCTGTGAAATCTTTTACTAGCACGGGTGACTGGTATGAGCATATTAAGGCTGACATGCAAGGTGTTACAGTCGTAGGAGACGAGAATCAGCCCAATTTGGAATTGATTGCTTCCCTGAAACCAGATCTCATCATCGGCAATAAATTGCGTCAAGAGAAGGTCTATCAGCAACTGTCTGCTATCGCGCCAACAGTATTTTCCGAAAAGCTTATGGGCGATTGGCAAATTAACTATCGTGTGTACGCGGAAGCTTTGAATAAGAAGGCCGAAGGCGATAAAATCATCGGTGATTTCGAGAATCGCATTACGGCTTTCAAACAAAAAGCTGGAGACAAACTCAACACCAAAGTATCCATCGTTCGCTTCATGCCGGGTAAAGTTCGGATTTATATGAAAGATACATTCTCTGGCGTTGTATTGAAAAAGCTTGGCTTCCAGCGTCCAGCACCGCAAGATCAAGAAAAGTTCGCAGATGATGTGCAAAAAGAACGAATTCCAGATATGAACGGCGACGTGCTTTTCTATTTCACCTATGAGAATGATAAAGGCGAAGGCAGCAAAATTGAGCAGGAGTGGCTCAATGACCCTCTATGGAAAAATTTAGATGTAGTTAAAAAAGGTAATGTTCAACATGTTAGCGACGCCATTTGGAATACAGCCGGTGGCATTAAAGCGGCTAACTTACTGCTTGATGACCTGGAAAAGTATTTTCTTAAAAAGTAATGAAATGAAAAAAGAAGCTGGATCATAGATCCGAGCTTCTTTTTTTGTTGCGTTTTATGTGAAAGGAGAATTTAACCATGCTGCAGGCAATACTTCATACAATTTTCTAATCCAACTTGGATATCATTTTTCTAGCGAACATTATCCGGTAAACAGGTTCTCTTTCTTTTCCGCTTTTCACGCAATAAATGATAGTATTCCCCGAAATCAATTAAATATACATGAAGGATTTTTTTTATAGCGGCACTCTCACTTCCGCAACCGAGATCCTTCTCTGCTCCAGTTTTCTAGCTTTTGCAGGGCGTATCACCGGCTCCTCTTCACCTGCTTCAACGATGCGGGCAATGAGTCGCTCTCTCAGTTCAGCCGTAATGGCTGCATAGCTTTCCACGCCGATGAGATTGCTCAACTCATGCGGGTCCGCATGAAGATCGTACAGAAACTGCTCTTCATACACATCCGATGCCGCATCATCCCAAGCATTTTTGTCCGGTGCATGGACGCTGTATTTCCACCGATTCGTCCGGATAGCCCGGCCTACTTCGGATTCACTGATTTGCAGAAACACTTCCTTCGGCCAATCCACACTTTTCTTTTGCGCCAAAGGCAAGATGGAACGCCCTTGCATGCTTTCCGGTACAGGAATGCCAGCTGCGTCTAGCAGAGTTGGCGGCAGATCCAGCAAACTAACCAACTCCTGAATTCTACCTCCTGCCTGAAAGCCTGGCCCTATCAAAGCCGTTGGAACCCGAATCGAGCTATCATGGCAGGAACGCTTGTATTCCGCATTACGCGTCTTGAAATGACAACCATGATCGGATGTAAACAACACGATTGTATTGTCTAGCAGCTGCAGGCTTCGCAATGCATCAATCAGACGGCCAAGCGCTTCATCCAACCGCTTGACCATTCCGTAGTAACCGCCTAAGTGCTGATGGGCGGTTCCACCGAGAGCAGCGAGATCCGGCGGTATCCAACGTCCGCTATATTGATCCTCATACCCGATTGGAGCCGGATAATTGTCCAGATGATTTTGGTGATGAGGCTCGATATAGGACACGAATAGAAAGAAAGGCTCTTCTGTTTCCTCCTGCCGGTTCCGTTTCTGCTCCTTATGTACAAATTGGATCGCTGCATCCGTTAAAGCATCCGCTCGGTAACCTGGCAGGTTAACGGGTTCATTATCATTATTGTACATGACCGTATTGTATGCATCGGAGGAAAATTCCAATACATTAGAGGCTAGCCAATGTTCATAGCCACCCCTTTGATCCATAGGTACAGGTTCAGTGCTGGCCAAATGCCATTTACCAATATACCCCGTATGGTATCCTGAGTCATGGAAATAATGGGCTAACGTCTTGCTTTCAGCAGGCAGCGGAATCCCGTTGCGGTAACAGCCGGTAGTCGTTGCATACTTGCCAGTCTGCAGGCAGGACCGAGCCGGGCCGCATACCGGTTGGCATGTGATCGAATGATATACATGTGTACCTTCGACCGCCATGCGGTCGAAATTGGGGGTAAGCCCCAGTGGATTGCCATGCACCCCTGTGGTATCCCATCTTTGTTGATCGGTAAAAAATACGATAACGTTCGGACGCCCTGCTCCCTTTTCTCCCATAACATCACGCCTCCTTCATCTGATCCCTATCTATAATTCTCTTCCAAGCTACCATAATCCTTGATCGCTGAATCGGCGCGCCAGCCAATTGGTAAACAGCAGCAGCAGCAAACCCGCCAAGGACTGAAACAATCCTGCGGCAGTCGCAATCGAAAACCGTCCCAAACTGAGCCCAACACGATAGACATACGTATCCAAAATATCTGCAACATGAAGCACAACATCGTTAGATAAAATAAAGACCTGATCGAAGCCTGCGGATAAAATTTGCCCTGTTCGAAGTATTAGCATTATCACGATCGTCCCCGATATCGCCGGAAGCGTCACGTGGCTGATTAACCGGAATCGATTGGCGCCATCCATGCGTGCAGCTTCGTACATTTCCGGATTAATGCCAGCAATCGCCGCCAAATAAATGACCGTCCCCCAGCCCACTTCCTTCCAAATATGCGAGACGACGAGTAAGGAACGGAAAGATTCCGGCTGCATAAGCGGGGAGCTGCTGAACCCTAACCACGACAGCAAGCCCGTTCCCGGCGACAGTACAGCAAACAAAATGCCTCCCAGCACAATCCAGGATAAAAAATGCGGGAAATACAAAATGCTCTGAATGATCCTTTTGAATCTGCGATGGATGACCTCATTCAACAAGATAGCAAGGGCAATCGGCGCAGGAAAACCGAAGATCAGCTTATAAAAACTTATGAGCAACGTATTGTAGAGCGCATTCCAGAAATCCCCTGTTGACCACAGAATTCGGAACCATTTTAGCCCCACCCAAGGGCTGCCTATGACCCCTTGCGTTAATTTATAGTCCTTAAAGGCAATGATAACGCCGCCCATCGGAATATATTTGAATACAATAAAATAAATTAGACCCGGCAGCAGCAACGCGTAATAATATCTATACTTCAGCAGCTTGCGAATAAAAGAGCTGGATGGCGCTGCTTTTGTACCTAAAACAGAAGGCTTCGGATGGCTCGCTTGACTGCTCATAAGGCACCTCCTTTTTCTAACTGAAGTTTGCGGTATTCACCCGGGGTGATTTTTTCCCATTTTTTGAAAAATCGGATGAAGCTCTGCACATCGTGGTAACCGATCTGACCACAAATTTCCTGCAAGGAATATTGGCAATTGCCTACGAAGAGCAGCTCCTTGCTTTTATCAATGCGCAGCCGGGTCAAGTAATCAAGCGGTGCTTTCCCTGTCTCCGCACGGAACATTCGGCTTAAATAGCTGGAGCTGACACCGACATGATCGGCAATATCCGCAATGGATTCGATCCGATCGTAATAAGTCTGCATATAGTCAATTGCCTTGCTGATGTAGGCATTGCTCATCTTATTATCCTGGAACTGTTCAAGCAGGTTCATGATATCGGAGATGTATCCATAGAACAGCTCCTTCACTTGACCAATATGTTCGCATTCACTGACGGATTGGAACCGCAAATGGACCTTATCCAGCGAATAACCATCCTCATACAGCTCTTGAACGATCGCGCCCATCATCAAGGTGATGGTGTCTTGTACTTCATCTCGGGTATAGGATTTGCCTAACATATAACGGTCGAACAATTCGTCGAGAGACAACTTGGCTGACTCTCTATCTACCGACTTAAGACGACGCAGCAGCTCCTTCTGTATAGCCAGCGGATAACTCCATTTTCTAGAATCCGCCGTATCTTCGAAAAAGACACAATCGGTTTGGTAAGTCCAAGCCGTATTGTGCAGCGCACGTTTGGCCTCGTGGTAGGACTTGTTCAAACTGTTCATCGACGAATAAATGCCCCCTAGGGCAATCTGCAGAGTAATGCCGAATTCCTCCTGCCCGATCCGGTTCGCCGCCTGACAGCAGGCATCCAATTCCAGTTTTAGCTGGGTCATGTAAGTAGAAACAGGTGCATTCAAAATAAACCCGAACTGATGGTTTTCAAGTATTGTGCCGACAACAAATAGGCGCCTCCTCAGTTCTTTCTCAATGGTGCTGAACAGCAGCAAGCGGATTTCGTTGTAGTCTTCCTGATCCTCCAATAGCTGCATGTCTGCTCTCACAATGATGGCAGCGTAATAAGAATGAGGGAATACAATGCCAAGATGCTGAAGTCGATTCGCCATCACCGAGGTTTCGAACACACGATTGGTTAAAATGTCATAGATCAACCGGAACCGGATGATCGGTTTACTCTGCTCCAAGGTTTGTTTGATGTAGCGGTTTTCTGAGACGAGCTCCCGGATCGCCTCGGCGACCAGTTGGCTTTCATCCTTTTTCACCATGTTCCCCGGGTGCCCCACCTGCTGTTCGACATAGTCCCTCACCATGTTTTTCCATGGTCTGGTGAAGCGAATGCTATAGAGGCATGCAAGCGCTATACTGATTAAAATAATGACGACCGCAACCTGAGTTGCAGTATGCACCTTACTTTTCCAAGCTAGTTGGTAATCCGAGTAGGGAATGCGTTCTGCAACCATCCAAGGGGTCGTGTCCGACCTTGCATAGCTGAGGAAATAAGTCTCGTCTTCCCCCTGTACTTGCACCATCCCTGAGGAATCGGACAGTGAATGTCCCGCATTCAAAGATTGTAAAGACCTCGTAAGTGCTTTGCTTCTGGCACTATTTTCTGAAAGAATGTCATAACTTTCGCTATCCATGATCATCATTTTGCTGCTATCCACACTCGCATAACGAAACAAGGCATCGAAGAACGCTTGACGCTTCACATTCAGAATGAGTTCCCCAAGAGGTTCTTTGGCGGTCAGAGGTACTAGCCTATGAAAAGTAAGCAGTTCAACCGGCTCCGAGGGTGATGTATCCTTCAGACTGCGCATCTGATAGCCTTTGCTGCTGCCGGCTTCAAAGTTTGTCGTAATGATTTGCTTATCAAAAAATTGATCCAGCGCATAGATGCCCTCATTCGTCGTCAAAATCCGGTTGTTCAGACGAAAATACAAATAGATGGAATACAATAAATTGTTGGAATTTACTTCCTCTTTTAACTGATTCTTTAATGCTCCATATTGCAAAATGGAATAAGGATATGGATTCGTTAACGCCTCATTGACTCCTGGCTTAAGAGAAACTTGCAGGGACAGCTGCTCGATATTCGCAATCAATGATTCGGCACGCTTCATCATCCCCGAGATTTCGTTCTGAGACGAACGCGCAAGCTCGGATTTGATATCGTGGGATACAATCATTAGGTACGACGAACCGACCGCCAAAATGAGGATCACTATGATAGTCATATAGGATACGAATATTTTATTAAACATAGACTGTCCCCTCTCTTTTTCAAGCATGATTCGATTCGTCGACCTGAGTTTACTTGCCGATTATTTAACTTTCTTCCATTCCGCGTTAACCTGCTTCTCAATTTCTTGCCCGCCTTCTTGGTAATACCGTTTGACTAGTTCATCCCATTTATCGACGGACCATGCACCGGTGACAATTTTGGCGAAGTATTCATCCCATAGCTTTTTGATATCCGGATAGTCGTTCATGGCCTGCACGCTCTTCCAGAACTCGTTGTGCACCAGATTCTGAGGGTCATTGGAAACGGTCATCGCCGCTGTCGCTTCTTCCGTTAACCAACGGCGGTCTACGACTTGCAGGAAGCGAATCGGATTCGAATAACCTTTCTTATAAAGCTCGGAATAATTCGGTACAAGCAGCTTAATTTTGTTTTTGTCTTTATCGAATTGATAATCCTCGTTCTCGATCCCGTAAGTGACCAGATCAAAACCTGGGCCCGCCGACCAGTTGATCAACTCCATCAGCTTTTCCGGATTCTTGGCTTTGGCCGAAATCGCCCGAATATCGCTATAGGCTGGCGAATTCTCGGCAGCTCCTTTTTTCCCGCCCGCGCCGGCAGGAGGTGTAAGGAAGGAAAGTTTCGCTGTAGCAACGGTCTTCTTCAGAGCGCTATAGTTGGCTCCTGTAGGATCAGCATCAAACGCCGTACCCTCGAAAATGCCCGCTTTGGAGTTAATGATCTTTTCATTCATTTGCTTCGCTTCCATAATCGGGAACTCCGGATCGATAATGCCTTCTTTATACCAGCTTTGCAATAAAGCAAGCGCTTGCTTCGTTTCCGGCAATACCAATCCCTGCTTCAATTGCCCGTCACGCTGCTGCCAGAACGTCGGAACAACACCGAAAGCGCCAAACACCGTGCTGAAATAATTCCCATTTGCTCCTGCTCCGAGAAGCTTGTTAGTCGTTATTCCAAATGTATCCTTTTTCCCATTCCCGTCTGGATCATTAAACGTGAACGCCTTGAGCACATCATGAAGCTCATCCAACGTGGTCGGCGTTTTCAGCTTGAGTGCATCGAGCCAATCCTGACGTATGAGCAGCCCATTCACGTTAGGTCCATTGAAGGTCTCCGGGCGGTAGCCAGGCGGCAAGCCGTACAACTTCCCCTTGTATTTGAGAATATCCAAATCCTCAGGCTTCAGAAACTTCGTAACATTTGGCGCATTCTTTAACAAATCGTCCAAGGGCAGAATCAAGCCTTCATCCGTCAACCGGTTCAGTGTCAGGAGATCCGGCACACTAAAGTAATCCGGCAGGTCCCCGGAAGAAGCAAGCAAGTTCAGCTTGGTCTTGTACTCATCCCCGGAAGCCATTGAAATGTTGTAATCAATCCCTTTGATCCCCGCTTGATCCAGCGCTGCCAGCACCTTTTGCTTCGCTGGACCGCCATCTGCCGGGTATTCAGGTGCTTGAAAGTTGCGGAAAATCTTGAATGTGACCTTGGCGGAGTCGCCGCCGGATGCGCTGTTTGGCTGAGCTGATACGTTAGGTGCGCTTGTCGACCCGCTGTTCTCGGACGTTGGGTTACTGCTGCACGCGGCCGTAAGGCTAGCTGCTATAGTTAAGATAAGAACTGTCTTATATGTATGAAATGACATGGTTTTGTCCCCTCCTGTACAATCTATTCCATCTTGCGCAACAATAATATTAAATCCGAAGCTCAAGTTAAGCTTTAACCGAACCGATCAAGGTCCCCTGTACGAAATACTTTTGTAAAAACGGATAAACAATAAGGATCGGAAGCACCGCCATAATCGTCGTTGCCGCAATGACCGATTCCGTCGAAGAACCCGTGCTTTCCCCCGTCATTTGGGCGATGGTCTGCCCGTTAATAATATCCCGGAGGAGAACGGGGAGTACGTACTTGCTTTTGTCATTCAGATAAAAAAGTGCCTGCAAATAATTGTTCCAATACCCAACCGCTTCCCACAAGGCAATTGTAGCGAGCACCGGTTTGGAGAGTGGAAGAATAACACTGCCAAATATACGAATGGCGTGAGCCCCATCCATGGTCGCCGATTCATCCAACTCCCGGGGGAGCGTCCGAAAAAAGCTCATCATAACGATTACGTTATACGCCGAGATCGCCGTCGGCAGAATCAACGACCATAAAGAGTTGATAAGTCCGACGCTTTTTACCAGTAAATAGGTTGGGATAATCCCACCGCTAAACAACATCGTGAATAAAATAAGTAGAACGAACCATTTTTTACCGGGCAAGTCTTGTTTAATGAGGGGAAATGCGGTTGCCGCCGTGAGAAATACGCCGATGAATGTGCCCACCACTGTAATAAATAAACTGTTGCCATACGCAAGCCATAAATACCGGGAATGCAAGATGTTGACGTAAGCATCCGTAGTAAAATCCCTTGGCCACAAAAATAGGCCGCCTTTCATTGCTTCCTCCATACCGCTGAAGGACACGGCCGCTTCCCGCCACATCGGATAGAGAGTGGCCAGGGTTAACGCGATTAAAAAAATAGTGTTGAGAATTGAAAATAGGTTACCTCCTTTTGAACTCATCTGCTAGCTCTCCTCCGTCAAACGCTATTGTCATTCGGCTAATTCCGACTAATTTAATTATGTATAAAATGCGTGTGGGAATATATAATTAGTTTTTGTACTAATGATTAAAATTTGAATTCGTTGCCCAAAAAGCTTGTACTATAAAGGTTTTATTGAAAATCAAAAAATCAGTATTCCGTTTAGAATTGTAAAATAAATGAAGTGGGCAAGCGAGAAATTAAAATTAATCTTACTATTTAACTCGGAATAATTCAATAAAAAAAACAATAAACCGGCACAACCCAAAGGGTCATGCCGGTTATTTTAGCGGCTGCAAGCCGATAGATGCTTTCGCAGCTTGATCGTTTCTATCCCCGCCAAAAGCACAATGCCGATGCCATGCGTATCGTTCAACTGCCACGACAGCTGGTCTTTATAGTACAGCTTATTAAACGAATACCCCGAACCTCGGCATACGCCGTAAACATTTCCGTTTTTGTCGATGGCATAACGCGTCAAGCCTTCCCAACCTCGCAGCACAGCCTCCACATAAGGAGCCGCCTCTTCCAACCAGCCGAAACGCACCCCTCTGGCGAATGCGTAGATGAACATCGAAGTGCAGGAAGCCTCCGCATACGATTCAGGATCCGTCAGTACTTGGTGCCATAAGCCAAGCTGACCCTGCAAGCGGCTGTAACCTTGGCACAGCTCACGGAAAAAGGCCACTAACTCCGGGCGTTCCGGGTGATCGCCAGGCATGACGGCCAGCAGCTCCGTTAACGAAAACAGCACCCAGCCGTTGCCCCGTCCCCATGGCACGCTATTTCCTTTGCCGAATTTAAAATCGAACACATGATGCATGATGCCTTGCTCAGGAATGAACATCAGCTTTTTATACCGTAAAAACTGTTTCGCCGCATCATCCAGATAAGCTGTATCACCTGTAAGCTCGTAATACTTGCAGAGAAACGGCGTGCTCATATACAAATCATCACACCAAACCGTATCTTTCATGAAATCGGTCGTTCCCCGCTTTCGATACAACGTCCCGTCCTCCAGCCGGCTTTGTTCCCGCGTGATGTAAAACGCAATGCGTTCGGCTGCCGCCTCGGCGCCATCCAGCGCTCGCTGTTTGTTTGCCTCCAGCATCGCTGCGCCGAAGGAACCGCAATCATCCAAGCTGTCGATCAACGTCAGTTGGTGATTCACGCCCGGCGAACCGTATTGCGCCTGATCCCAACTGCTGTAAGCGAACATGGAGGTGCACTGTTCTATATGATCGACCGCATAGTTCGTGTAATGCGGGTCGCCTAACTCCTGACCTGTTCGCAAAATGCCATAAAGCGTCACTCCAAGCGGATAGTTCCATTTGCCGTAAATGGCATTTTCCAGATAAGGCCGTACCCAAGCTCCAGGCAAGTCGGCACGCCAGAATGTGCGCTCTCCTTCTGAACCAATCGGTGCATGCATGCGAGTCATTGCAGCCCACTCCGGAGCATTTCCAGCTGAGAAAGGTCCTGCGTACAGCCAACCATCCGTCAGCCCTTCCACCGGATACGGCGGGATTCGCTTCACAGGAGCGGACTCTTCCGCGCTCACGCTAACAAGTTCCAGGCTTACGCTCCAAATCGTACCTTCGCAAACAGAGCAGGCAACAAGATCATGAACACCAAACGGGATCGAAAGTGCTATCTCGAACAGGCCAGACGTTGGGCGCTCATTTCTCTCAAAAACGGGAGTACCATTCAAATAAACCGTCAAGGGACCTTGATACTCACCTGCAAACCTGACTTGTTGCACGCCCGGGCTTTTGTTCTCCAACTTCGTCCATGCATAGGCGATCTACCCTGGCTTTTCGCCGTAAATGCGGCTGAAGCATCCGCTGCTCCGTTCCTGTGGTGTCCATGCCATTCGCGGAAACCACTCATCTTGGCCTTGCTCCTCCTCGGCACCAGGCATGACATCCCATGCCGCTGATTGAAGACGGCTGTACACCCAACCTTCTTGACCATCCCTGTTCGCCAGTGGAGCAAGAATGTGCATAGGAAAACCCTTGATACTTCCTGTTCCGAATTTGCCGCCACAACCGGTTGCGGTTGCCACGAATTCCAGCACGATATGATTCCAGCCCCGGCCAAGTTTGGCACGGAAAAAGCTGCTTCGATCTGGAAATACATCCTCATTCAAGTTCGAAGCGAATTGCAATATCCCGTTCACTATAATCCGTACAGGACAATAGCAGCTGATACTGAACGGATGGTCGATTTCCCCATCGCTCCACAGCTTCCCCCATACATAGACGAATTGCCCATGCTCCAGTTCTGGCCATCGCTGTTCAAGATCCATCTCATAGCGGTAATCCGCTCCACGTCGGAAGCCTTCCGTCGAATATATCCGATAAACCGGCGGATGCTTAGGGTTAGCCCCGATGAATCTTCCAGCGACAGCCGCCAGTATATGTTCGTCCGACTTCGCTTTACCAGCGATCGATTCGTTTGCTTGAAAATAGGGATTCATTTTCATGTCTGCCTCCATTAGATCGGGATTTCGCCGCCAGGGTACAGCGTAGAGCTGGATAACCGTTTCGGTTGCGGCAGCGGAACACCTGAAGGCTTTTGCGTCACATCATAAGGCTCACTCGCATAAATAGCCATCGTCTCATTATTAAAGATAATAACCTGCTCGCTCCCACTGCCGAACAAATCGGCATGTACCGCATAACCTTCGAGCGGAAACGCAACGACCGCATTCATGTCCCCGTCATATAAGGTTGGAAAAACGCCTCCACCGCGTCGATAAGCCAAAATGTAATCCGCTGCGCCCTTCTCCCAACCGCGGAGAGGTTCAATAATGGTCAGCCAACCGTCTGTTTGGCGATCTTCCTTCCAAATCTCTCGCCCCTCGCTATCCAAAAGAAATAGCGCATCTTTTCCTTTCAAGCCCTTGCCGTCATCCTCGCGCACGAGACGATCGAGGCCTGCGATCTGCAGTCCCGGCATATCGCTGCGGAACCGTCCGAGCGCAATATGCTGCGACTCAATCGAGCCTTCGTAACGCCACAGCTCTTGGCCATGGCGATCATACATGACCGTGACGCTGCCGCCGATTACAAGCTCCGGTTCTCCGTCTCCGTTCACATCGCCAACCCAAATACAGTCGGCGTGATCGTCCAAATCCCGGCAGCTCCACAATAGCTGGCCATCGTGGTCAAGCAGGTCATAACCGGCCATAACCTCATCAAGCCCGTCGTCGTCGAAATCGTAAACCCAAGGGAAATGCCCCGGGTTGCCTTCGTGTTTCCACAAGAGATTAAACTCGCGATCGAGCGCCCACAGGGTATGGTAGCGGTCTTTCAGGATGATATCTCCTGCAAAATCGCCACCTGTCAAATTGGCTACGATAATGCAATCATGAGCATGCTCGCCCGGCAATTCATGCGTTGCCTTTACCTGCCCATTGTGACCGTCCAAGATCACGAATCGATCGTCCATAACACACAAAACCTCTAAACGTCCGTCCCCATCGATATCGGCAATTTGTGCGGGATAATCCGAACCTTGGCTTCCCGCACCGGCATCCGGCTTGCCGGTTTGCCAAAGCAAGTTCCCCTCCAAATCGAACGCGGTCAGGCATTGCACCTGATGGGGAATGTACCTCACATCCTGACGGTTATCAGGATGCACCATAAGGACCTCCATCCTGCCGTCCCCGTTCAGATCGCCGAGCAGCATTTTACAGCGGGGACCCGCTGCTTGAATATCTATTTTTCCAATGAGATGCGGTTCTTTCAATGTTTGTTGCATTCGATATCCCTCCGTAAGCGTAAAAATCCCCATATTCCGTAATAAGAGGAGCCATTTGACCGCCCCCCTTATTCCTTCATTATAAAAATGAGAATTCTTGCCTACAATGAGACATTCTTGTCGGGGATGCCCAGACAGTTTGCACTTTTTTGTGCCATTGAAACATTCTTGTTCAAGAGGTTATGTACTCCTGCTGAGCTCCCGATAACGGGTCGGCGTCATGCCTTCCAGCTTTTTAAAAATACGGTTAAAATAACTGTGCTGATACCCGACCTGATCAGCCACATCGCAGATCTTAATTTCCGACTCGCGCAGCAGTTCTTTGGCTTTCTCCATACGCAGTTCTGTTAAATAATCGATAAAATTTTTCCCGGTCACCTGTTTAAACGTTTTGCTGAGGAAAAACGGATTGACGCCGGTATAATCCGCACAATTGTCGAGCGAGATGTCATTCATGTAATTTTGCTGCAAATAAATCATCACTTGCTCGATCATGCGCTTGACCTGGGCATCAGAGCGTTCCGTCAGCTCCTTCTGGAACGGGTCAAGAACCTTGTCCTGGAACCACGCCAGAATTCTCCGCGGCTCTCTGATTTGGGACAGCTGCTCATACAAATTCGCCCCTTTGAACAGCCGGTTCGGATTAATGCCGGAAACCATAATTGCGTGTTGTACGCTGCCGAGCAGATGCAGCATGCCTTGCTGCACGTCGATTTCCTTTGCTCCTTTGCCGGATAGCGCATCTAGGAACGAGGCCAGCATGTCATGCGCCTCCTCTTCCCGCCCGGTACGAAGCGCCTGAATGAGCTCCCGCTCCAGCGCAAACGGGTATTGAGGCTCCGATACCTCATCTCCATCGAGATGATTCCTCTCCAAGTCGATAATTTGATTCACATTTTCAAAATTACGATAGCTGACCGCTTGTTTCGTTCTGTCAAAAGCAAGCGGCACATCCGAAATATGTGACACCGGACGACTGATCGCGATGGTGACATGCATTTTCAGAATGCGATTAATATACTGTGTCAACTCTTCACTGAATGTCTCAAAGGCATTCGCGACGGACTGATGTTCCGGTGTAATAAGCAGCACTCCCGCCGTAAGGTCATGGAAATTGATCGTATCGCTTTGTTCAAAATGTTGCGCGGCCAGCTCCTTGATCATATTGACAGCCGCAAACGTCACAAGCCCCTCATCGCCATGGCGGAACGTCCCATCCAGATTCGTCATGCCGACTAACTGGACATACAGCACAGTAAAATGACGATGCCTCACATCCCACTTAAACCGCTCCATGCGGCGAAGCAAGTCTTCCTCGGAGTATTCATTCAGATAGCCCTGCAGCAGCTGGTGTAAAAAGCTGTCTTTCACATGCGGCAGCTGCTCCTTAAGCTTGGTATTCAGCTCAAGACTTTCCGTATGCAAGTCTCGCCACTGCTTTTCGATCACGGTGAATTCGTCTTCCCGACCGGCCCAATTCGCATGACTGCCCAGCAGTGTGACGAGACGTTTGACCGGCAAATAAATGCTCCGCGAAGCCAGCCATGAAAGCAGTGCCGCGAGCAGCAAAGCGATTAAACTTACGGTGATGATCAGCTTGGAAATAAACACTACCGGTGAAATAATGTTAGTTATCGGAGAGGCGGATACGTAAGTCCAATCGTCGGCAATCCGGGATAAGCTGCCATAGGAAACCGTATAGGTCTTCCCTTTGTAATCTAAAAAGAAAGAGCCTTTCGGTGCGCCTAAGGATGCGATTTTTTCCCGCAAAGCCGTGACAAACGGTGAATTGGAAGCGCTTCCGGTAGATGAGACATAAAGCTCACCTGAATTTTGCAAAACGAAGGTTTCACCTTCATCGTACGGCGTCATTGTTTTTAACAAGTTCGCGATTTTCTCGTTATCAAATCGAAACACTAACACGCCAAAAGGATGTAAGCTCCCCCCGGGAATATGGTGAATGAGCGTTAGATCCTTCGTATCCGGATGAGTCGTATCAAAGGACCACTGCGTCCAATAGGTCACATTTTTGCCGTGAATCAGCTTATCGTACATGCCGGATGTCGTCTTGTTATCAAGCACGGTATATTCAGGGTTGAAAAGCACGGAGCTCGAACCGCCGACATACAGTTCCGCCTTTTTAACCAGCGCATTGGAGCCCTGCATCGCGATGAGCGTTCTCGTAATATCCTGCGTTCTTTCGAAGTTTCTCACAAAATCAAAGCCGTTCAAGCTGTAATCGAATTTATTATCAAATGCCCAATGGGAGAGGAGCAGCTCAAGATTGCTCAATTGATCGTCAATGTTCTGGGATCGCTGTTCGATTTGCCCGTAATGCAGCTGCAGCAGCTCGCTCTCTACTCGCCCGCCGGCTATCCCGTACACCAGCGCACCCATAATGAGTCCCGGGATGCCGGAGACGATAAAAATCATGATCAGGCTTTTTCTAAAAAAGCGGCCTTTGCCGCCGTCCGTCCGGCCCTGCATGTTGCCGAATCTTGCTTTAACGGTGCTTAAGAGCATGTTTTCACCAACCCATTCTTAAGTTTAGCTTCAAGCGAAGGACACTATAACCTTGAGCATATTACGAAAAGTTGGCGAGGAGAAGTTAATTTTCAGTGTATTTTCCCTACTTTTCCGACTTTTTACATTTTAAAGGGGCGCTTAGCACCTATATTCCAACCGCTACAAGTAAGGGAACTCTATTCCCCTATTTTGGTGAAAAGATTAACTTTCGAGGGCCGAGGGGAACTACAGGGGCTTATTTCTCCTCAATTGGCCAAATAACCGCCTCCAATGCCGAAATAGCGCCCCTGGTTCCCTCTACTACGGTAAATCGCTGCTTTGGGCAAAATAGCGCCCTGCTGTTCCCCTAACCTGCCGTAATGTGAGCCATCTAGCAAAAAGGCACCCAAGTTCCGCTAATTCAATAGCGGATCCTGAGTGCCTGAGCACTATTTTGCAATCGTCCTAAGCTGATTTACCTTTACTTCTTCACAGCCGAATAAAGGTCATTCATTTCCTTCACCAAATCGTCTCCACCTGATTTTTTCCAAGTCTCGAATGCATTTTTCAAACCGGCTTCGTCGGTTTGACCAACAATGAATTTAATGCGCGCATCATTGATAATATTGTCGAGCTGCTGACCTTTCTGCGAGTAGACTTGGGAGATAAACGGCTCAGCAGGGTTAGCTACGATGAATTGCTCCGCTTCTTTTTGAATTTTTGCCGTTTGCAGACGAAGCGGTGTTTGTTTCACTTTCAAGCCACGATCCTCTGGAATGAACGGCAGCATTTGGTTCAAGCCTTCCACTTCGGACTCCAGAAGCGCGGAATCCTTGCTAGGCACTACAGCGTCGCCCTCTTTGGTGTAGTGCTTGCCTTCCAAGCCATAGCCAGCCATCGTGGTAAGCTCCGGCGAGTTCATTTGATCCAGGAACTTCAACACGCGTTTCATATCGTCTTCCGTTTTCACAGACGACTTCGGAATGGCAAGCAATCCTGCGAAACCGGAGGTTGGCAGCGCCTTAAGGCCATCTTTGCCAGTAACGCCAATCATGTTATCAATGTAATGAATGTCCGGCTTATCTTTGCCATCTTTCGTAAGCGTTTGGTGAATTTTATCGTCCAAACGAGCCGCATTATCCGTAACGTCAATGATCACACCGGCTTGGTTATTGACGACAGGGTCATTCCATTTTGCCGAATCAAATACAGCAAAGTCCTGGTTGACCAGCTTTTCATCATACAGCTTTTTCATAAATTTCAATGCTTCCAAATACTCCGGAGTTTGATGCTCTGGCACCAACTTGCCATTAACGACCCCCCATTTGTTCGGAGCGCCAAACCATAGCTTCATAATGTCGAAGCTGCTGGCCCATTGGCCGGTCCATTTCACCATGACCATGCCGTAAGTGTCATTTTTACCGTTTTTGTCCGGATCTTTCTCCTTAAACGCTTTCAACATATTGTAGAAATCATCAATCGTTTTTGGCGGCTGCATACCGACCGCTTCCAACCAGTCTTTCCGGTAATTAATACCGTTTCGGCCAAGTGCACGTCCACGGTAAACACCGTAATTTTTACCATCAATCGAAGAGTTGTTCATGATGATTGAATTCGCCTGGCTCAGGGACGGGAAATCCTTCAAATACTTGCCTACTTCCCAGAAGGCGCCGGACTTCGCTGCATTCACAAAGCTCGGATTTTTCACGTCGGGTACGTAGATGATGCTAGGAAGCTTACCGGAAGCGAGTGTGATGTTGAATTTATCTGTATAGGATGCGTTAGGTACCCATTCCAAATGGATATTCGTATTTGTTTTTTTCTCGATTTCCGTCACAACCGGACCGTCGTCCTTCGGAAAGTTCGTTTTGAAGATCGGAAGCATGATGTTGAGATCCAGCGGAGTTTGCTGCTGGGCAGGCGTAGCTGCAGCCGGTGCAGAAGATCCTGAGGATGAAGGAGTGGTTGCGGCTTCCTTACCTCCGCTGCTGCAGCCAACTATTGTTGTCATAGCTACTGTACTGACGGCTGCGACGGAAATCCATTTTTTTGAACTCTTTTTCATATGATCGCTCCTCCTTTAAAATGGGCAGTCTCGTGACACCTGGCATGGCCTAGGCTGAATTGCCAAGAAACTGTAAAGATGAACTATCGTAATCCGTTTACCCTTTGACCGATCCAATCAGGACCCCCTTGGCAAAATGCTTTTGCAGGAACGGATAGACGAGCAAAATAGGGATGGTGCCGACGACGATAACCGCCATTTTGATGGACTGCTCCTGCTGTTTCACAAACTGCGGATCGACTGTGCTCATATCGCCTGCCGCCATTTGCGAGAGTAAGACAATCTGTCTCAGCATGACCTGAAGCGGCCATTTGGCAGGATCATTGAGATACAACAAGGCGGAGAAAAAGTTGTTCCAGTGGCCAACCGCATAAAACAAAGTGAATGTAGCCAGAACCGGCATGGATAAAGGAAGCACAATGCGCCAGAGAAGCCCCAGTTCGGTGCAGCCATCAATTTTGGCCGCTTCCTCCAGTTCTTGCGGGAGCTCTTGGAAAAAGTTTTTGACGATAATCAGGTTGAAGGCGCTAATAGCTCCAGGAATCATTAGAGCCCAATAAGTATCTAGCATATGAAGCTCGCGAATAACGATATAAGTCGGAATCAAACCGCCACCAAAGAGCATAGAGAAAACGATCATGTTTAATACGGTATTTCGTCCCATAAGCCCTTTTTTGGATAGGGCATACGCCATTGTTACGGTAAAAAACAGATTGACCAGCGTACCCAGAATGGTTACGTAAAGCGAAACCCAAATGCTTTTCAAAATCGTATCCGTTGAAAAAATAAATGCGTAAGCCGATAAGGTGAACGTTTTGGGAATCAGGAAAACCGCTCTTTGCGTCAGCTCCGTATCCGAAGCGAAGGAACCGGCCACCACATAGATGAAGGGCAGAACGGCCACGATTCCGATAATACTGAGCAGGATATAATTGCTTACGTCGAACAGCGTCCCTGATAAGCTTCTGTATTTTTTATTCAATGTGCCTCTCCTCCTTCACCTAGTAAATGCCAGATTGGCCGAAACGCTTCGCCAGCCAATTCGCGCCAAGAACAAGCGTGACGCCGACGATGGCTTTGAACAACCCAACCGCTGTACTGTAACTGAAAGCGCCTTGTGTAATCCCCATCATATATACGTAAGTATCGAAAACTTCCGCGGATTCCCTGTTCAAAGGGTTCAGCATCAAGAAAATTTGCTCGAAACCGTTGTCCAAGACATCCCCCATCCGCAAAATGAGTAGAATGATGATCGTACTTCGAATCGAAGGCAGTGTAATGTGCCATACCTGTCTGAAGCGATTGGCTCCGTCCATAATGGCAGCTTCATATTGCTCAACATCCACGCCGGCCAGAGCTGCAAGGAAGATGATGGTGCCAAATCCGCATTCCTTCCAAATGGTTTGAATGATAATCATCGGACGGAACCACTGCGGACTAGCCAGAAAATCGATTTTGGCGCCGGTGTACTGCTCCAGCATCTCATTCACAATCCCGCCTTGTGTTGTCAGGAACACATACGTCAAGCTGGCCACGATAACTAATGAAATAAAATGAGGTACATAAATCAGCGTTTGAATCGTTCTTTTGAAAAATGCCAGGCGAACTTCATTTAACAGAAGCGCCAGAACAATCGGTGCCGGAAAGAAAAACAGCAGATTATAAAATGAAAGCAAAAGCGTGTTGCGAAGCAGCATGAAAAATTCAGGATTTGTGAAAAACACGCGGAAATGATCTAAGCCAACCCAATCGCTTTTCCAAAAGCCTAGAAATGGCTGATAGTTCTTAAAAGCAAGCAGCACGCCCCACATCGGAACATATTTGAAAATGATAAAATATAGCAATCCCGGAGCTAATAGCACGTACAACCATTTGTCTTTCAGCAATCGTCCCGTTATGCTTGCACGGCGTTTCGCATGCTCACGGGTACCCGGTTTCGCAATTTCTATTGAATTAGGTGCAGTCACCCGTTTCATCCTCTTCACCTCCAAGAAAGTTGATCGCCTCGCGAGCGGTGTAGATTCAGTATGCAGCTTTAACCGTTTTCCGCCTATCGGACATTTTTGTAAGCCCTTCCAAGGTGCGATAATAATCAAAATCAAGAAAATGCAAATCCGGTAAAACAGTGGAAATCCCTTTTACTTCCTGGTGCAAACGGCTCAATAATGTCCGATTGAGCGCGCCAAAGGAGTTTTGACGGGGGTCAGCCAAAACGAAAAAAACAGCCCTGTTGAAATCTTCAACAGAACTGTTTTAACACACAGAATTGCCTACACATTCCGCTCAGCAACAGCCAAAGCTTTTTTGCCTGCTTCCAAAACAGTGATAATCCGCTCAACGTCATAAACGCTTCCTGCCCATGTCCCACCGCTTACAGCCTGCAAAGCTGCCCATAATCGCGTATCAGCAGGAAGTTTGGGATCGGCGGCGAGCTCGGGATGAGGCTCGCGGGCTGCAAGCACAAGCGCTCCTTCATCAGGGGTAAGCACTTCGTCACCGGCCCCTAGAAAATGAATCGTGCCTTCCAAGCTGTTGCGATCCACTACGATATCGATGGTATCTCCATCCCGCAGCTTCCCAATCGGGCCGCCGGCCAGCGCCTCAGGTCCCACATGGCCAATGCAAGCACCCGTGGACACGCCCGAAAAACGCGCATCGGTAATTAGCGACACGTATTTGCCAAACGGCAGATGTTTTAGCGCCGAGGTTAATTGATAAGTCTCCTCCATCCCCGTACCCGATGGTCCTCGTCCGATTAACGCCATAATATCGCCGGCTTGAATTCCGCCATTTTTGATGGCCAGGATAGCTGCTTTCTCCGAGGTAAATACTTTCGCTTTGCCCCGATGCCGATAAACACCATCTTCCCCAACGGTTGTCGGGTCAATCGCTGTTGATTTAATGACTGATCCTTCCGGCGCCAAGTTGCCCATAGGGAACGTGACCGTTGAGGTTAATCCTCTTTCTTTGGCACGTTCCGGACTCATGATGACCTGATCGGGATCAATGCCGTCCATTTCCATGAGAAGGCTCCGCATTTTGCGGCGACGTTCGCTCGACTCCCACCAATCCAGGACAGTCCCCAGCGTTTCCCCCGTTACGGTCAATGCATCTTCTTTCAGTACCCCAAGTCGGCGAAGATGCAGCATCACTTCGGGCACCCCGCCAGCCAGAAACACTCTCACAGTCGGATGATATTCCGGACCGTTCGGCAAAACGCTGACTAGTCTTGGCACTTGCTTATTCACACGTATCCAATCCTGAACCGTCGGAACCGGCAGTCCTGCCGCATGGGCGACAGCTGGAATATGCAGCAGCAAGTTTGTCGATCCTCCGAAAGCCGCATGAACGACCATGGCATTATGGATGGACGCTTCCGTCAAAATATCCTTCATCCGAATGCCTTTCTCCTCCAGCGTCATCATAGCTCGTGCCGACTGTCTAGCCATCTCTTCCCATACAGGCTGTCCGGATGGAGCAAGCGCAGCATGCGGCACCGTCATGCCCATTGCCTCTGCAATGACCTGCGAAGTAGCGGCCGTTCCAAGAAATTGGCAGCCCCCGCCCGGTGTGGCGCATGCCCGGCAGCCGAGGTCCGCAGCGTCTTCCAGGCTGATTTCCCCATTCGCGTACCTTGCTCCAATGGTTTGGATTTTCCCGGCATCTTCCCCCTCCGTTGGAGGTAAAGTTACGCCCCCAGGCACGATTACGCATGGAAGCTCATGCATCCCGGCTAGCGCAATCATCATTGCCGGCATTCCTTTATCGCAGGTTGCCACACCAAGGACGCCTTTGCGTGTCGGCAATGAGCGGATAAGACGCCGGAAAACGATTGCTGCATCATTCCGGTAAGGAAGAGAATCAAACATCCCTTCCGTTCCCTGGGACCTGCCGTCGCAAGGATCGCTCACATAACCGGCGAAAGGAACCCCACCGCTTTCTGTAATCACTTCAGCAGCAGCCTGCGTCAAAAGGCCAACTTCCCAGTGGCCGGTATGATAGCCAAGTGCAACCGGACTGCCGTCCTCCTTACGAATACCGCCTTGCGTGCTCAGCAAAAGGTACTGCTTTCCCTTCAGGCGAGACGGTTTCCACCCCATCCCCACATTTTGGGTCAGACCGAATAACTCTCCGCTAGGAGCATGCAATAACATCTCTTTCGTTAATGGCAATGAACCTTTTGGGCCTTGTGCATGCGTATGGATGGTATATAAATCGTTATTTTCTTTGGCCATAATCGAGTCTAACTGCTCAGTCATCAACCTTCACCCTTCCGAATCAGGCTTCTACGCTTTGAGAAATACGGTTTTTATCGAGGTGAAAAATTCAATAGCCGCCTGCCCTTGCTCACGTGAGTGAGAGCTGGACTGCTTCATACCGCCGAACGGTGCTTGCAGCTCTACGCCGGCTGTTTCGGAGTTAATTCTTACCAAACCGGCATCCATATCTTGTATAAACGAAAGAATATTGCCGATGTTTTGCGTATAAATGGAAGCGCTCAAGCCAAAATCCGAATCATTCGCCACCTGAATGGCTTGTTCCATGGACTCGACCTGAATAAGCGCAAGAACGGGTCCGAAGATTTCTTCCCGGGCAATCGCCATTTCTGGCGTTACTTTATCGAAAACAGTTGGCTGTATATAGAAGCCTTCGGCGAGATCCGGATGATCCGGGGATGAACCGCCGAACAACAGCTCAGCGCCTTCTTCAATCCCTTTTTGAATGTAGGATTGCACCGTTTTCAGCTGATTTTCGTTTGCGCAAGGTCCTAGCCATGTTCCAGCATCCAGACCGTGACCTACGGTTAATCCTTTTAATTTGCTCAGCAGCTTCTCTTTAAAAGATTCATAGACCTCGCTCATCACAATGACACGGCTTGTCGCCGTACATTTCTGACCTGTCGAACGGATGCCTCCGCTGATCGTCGCGTCAACCGCTAAATCGAGATCCGCATCTGAAGCGATAAGGATCGGATTTTTCCCGCCCATCTCGAGCTGATATTTCGCTCCTCTGGCAAGTGCCGCTTGACCCACTCGTTTGCCAACTTGATTGGAACCCGTAAACGTAATTCCGTTCACATCCGGATGTTCCGCAAGGCCTTGCCCAATAATGGCTCCGCTGCCGGTTACCAGATTTAACACACCCGCTGGAAGTCCCGCTTCTGCGAAGCATTCCACGATTTTGGCAGCCGTCACGGCCGTCTCCTGAGCAGGCTTCAGCACAACGGCATTGCCGTAGATTAAGGCTGGAGCCATTTTCCAGATCGGGATAGCCACGGGAAAATTCCAAGGCGAAATAACGCCGACAACACCAAGCGGAGCACGAGTCGTAAACATCAGCGCCTCGCTATCTGACGAGGGAATTACGTCGCCGATTTTCCGCATGCCTTCACCGGCATAATAGCGCAGGATAGCTACGCCTCTTGCCGTTTCCCCCTTGGCTTCGGGCAGCGTTTTGCCCATTTCACGCGTCATGCTTTCCGCAATTTCATTGATGCGGCTCTCAAGCACATTGGCTGCTTTAAACAGATAGTCGCCTCTTGCTGCTCCTGACAGCTTTCTCCAACCTTGCTGCGCCGATTTGGCGGACGCCACCGCTTGGTTTAAATCCTCCAATGACGACGATTGCACGTAGCCCACGACTTCGCTTTTTTTAGCCGGATTGATGCTCGGAACGGTTTGCCCAGTACCAGCTGCCTGCCATTCCCCGTTGATGTAATTCAAATACGTTTGTCCGCCGACGAATTTGGTTGTCATGATTAATCCTCCTACAAGATATGTTTTTTTATAAGGTAAAATTAGCGGCCAGCACTTACGACATGATTAACAAGTGTCCCGATACCTGAGATCTCAATCTCGATTCTGTCACCATGAGCGAGCGTAAATTCGTTAGGAGGGACAATACACGTTCCCGTCAGCAATACGGTACCTTCAAACAGTTCATTATCCCGTATCAAATATTCCGTCAGTTCCTCAAGTTTGCGTTTGAGTTGACCGGTATTCGCCGTTCCCTCGACTGCTTTTTCCCCATCCCGATAAATTAGGCTTGTAATCTGCAAGTTGTACGGGTTTTCTACGGTTTCAGCTAAGCGAATCGCAGGTCCTAACGAGCAGGAACGCTTCCATACTTTGGCTTGCGGCAAATAAAGCGGATTCTCGCCTTCGATATCCCGGCAGCTCATATCGTTGCCAATGGTGTACCCGACGATGTTCCCCTTCGCGTTAAGAACAAGCCCTAACTCCGGTTCTGGCACCTGCCACACGGAATCGCTGCGAAGCTGCACTTCGCCGCCAGGACCTACAGTACGCGCTGCGGTTGACTTAAAAAAGATTTCCGGACGCACAGCATCATACACTTTATCGTAAAAAGTTGAAGCATCCAGTCTGCCTTCCGTTGCTTCATAATTGCGCGCATCACGGCTACGCTCATAGGTAACCCCGGCAGCCCACACTTCCGGTGCTTCAATGGGAACGAGAAGCTCTAGCTGCTCAACTTGTTGATCTAACGCTTCATTGCTTTCAATCGTTTTAAGAACCAGTGCCAGAGGTGTTGTTCCCAAAGCGTCAGCTTCATGAATCAGTGCCAAAAAATCGCTTTGCGGAAGTTGATAGATTTGATTTTGATCATTGACGGCAGCTAGCTGTGTAGATCCTTCTTTTACATAACGAATAATTCTCATGTGTAGCTCACTCCTCTAATTTGTTTTATATTATAAAACCATGTTCTATAATACTGATGAAAAAAATGCCTGGACTCGACATGCTTGATCAAACGTGCCGAAATCCCAGGGTTAGCGAAATGGCTTCTGCCTCCTTTTTAAGAAGAGCAATATAAGCCTTAAACAATGAATCATCCACCGCTGAAACTAAAGTTGAAATGCTGATTGCTGCTACAATCGAGCCATTATGCTCGAAAATAGGTGCCGCTGCACACCGGACGCCAGGTTCGTTCTCCTGGTTGTCAATGGAATAGCCCTGATTTCTTACCTCATTCAGCTCGTTAACGAAAGCGTCTTTCCCTATAATCGTCTCGTCTGTAATCTTGGAGAATTGGTAATTTCGCAGGAGCGCATCGATCTCATCCTTCGTTCTAAAAGCTGTCAGGACCTTGCCTACCGCACTGCTGTGAAGTGAGATTCTGCGCCCAATTCGGGAATAACGAATCGCAGCTTTTTCCCCTTCAACTTTATCCAAATACACGCCTTCTTTCCCATCAAGAATAACAAGATGAGTTGTTTGCCCGGTCTGTTCCGACAAAGCAACCAAGTGCTTACGGGCTGCAGTACGGATGTCCAAGCTTTGCAGCATCAGTTGTCCTTTTTCCAAAAGCTTAAGTCCCAGCTTATACTTCCCGGTTTCCACATCCTGATTGATGTAACCGTGCATCTGAAGCGTTTTCAACAAGGAGTGAACCGTGCTCTTGTGAAGCTCCATTCTTGCGCTGATTTCTGTAATTTTTAACTCTGTCGTATACTCGTCGAATAAATCCAAAATCTTCAATGCTCTGTCCAGCGCTTGAATTATAGGCATGGTCTCACCTCTATCTACACATCCATAATAATCCTAATCGCCCATTCAAGCAAGATGAACTTCTTATCGAAAATTTTATTCGCCTAATACATACGTGTTTAAAAAGTCATTTCTAAACTTCCCTTGCGGATCATAACGTAGGAGCAGCTCTTGAAAATCCGGCAGTTTCTCATACAAGGATTTCAACACCGCAGGTTGCATCGTGAACAATTTCGCCCAATGCGGACGAGCCTGAAAAGGCGCAAGCTGCTTTTCAATAACCGGCAGGACTTGCTTCACGGCTTCCCAATTCGGCTTCCAAGTGAAATGAATACCAACCGAATCCTGTTTATAATTAGGACTCATCCAAAAAAGATCTTTTGCGACTGAACGAACTTCAGAAATATACAAAAGTGGCGCAATTTGCTCCCGTATTGCATTAATCGCGCACAAGGCCTCGTAAGCGGCTTCACGTGGCACGAAATATTCACTTTGCAGCTCTTCTCCGGCGCTCGGAGTGAAATCCATGCGGAAGTGAGGCAATCTTTCGTGCGATGGTCCCGGAATCCCCATTTGCTCACTGCAATTCTCCCCCGTATGTCCTGGTACCGGATGCCGTGGCGAATCTGCCAATGTTGCGCCATAGAATTCAGCCTCTACCTGAGTTGAAGCAGAATCGGTCACTTTCTTCTTTAGCCAAACTTGATTAATATTCGTACTCTTCCAATCGGTAAATAGACTTACACTATAGGCATGGGAAAAAATATCATCAAAGTGCGCTTCTAGTTGCTCGAATGGAAGATTGTCATAGACATGCTGGCTAATTTCAAAAGCTGGAATCACATCCAGCGTCATTTGCGTGACGACGCCCAGCCCTCCTAGTCCAACAACAGCACCTTCGATATTTTGTTGTTCGCGAGAGAATACGGCCAGTTCTCCGTTCGCCTGAACCACCTCAATCGAGTCAACAATACTAGCAAGATTGCCGTTCCTATCGCCAGAACCGTGCGATGCGGTTGCACAGGCACCCGCAACGGTGATGTGCGGCAGGGACGCTAAATTGTGAATCGCGTAACCATGTTTATGTAGGTACTCACCTAACTCACCATACCGGACGCCCGCTTCAATCGTTACCTTATTGTGGACAGTATCTAACGTCACTACGCGATTCAGGTTTTGAAGCGAAAGCAAGCTATCAGTGCAATCGGCAATGCTATTAAACGAATGCCGTGTGCCAAGCACCTTGATTTGTTTACTTCTGGCCACTAATTCTTGGACGTCTTCTACTTTTACAGGAGTATGTAGTTCTGTCGCGCTATATCGGTAGTTTCCAGCCCAATTCATATTGTTTTTCATAGGTTCACGCTCCTTCGAATTAAACGTTCGCATTAAACATTCGCTACAGGAATCATAAATCCTTGCTTGGGAGGGAGATTACCGGCGCTGGATCGCCAGCTTAACGGCAAGCCCCGCCAGCACTCCGGACATAATCCATCGCTGTGCTTTAAGCCATGTCGGGCGCTTACCGAACCAGCTGGCGATTTTGCTTGCTGTAAGCACAATTAACAAATTCACTGCAAAGCTGATTACGATTTGCGTCACTCCTAGCGTCGCGCTTTGTGCCAGCAAGGAGCCTTGATTCGGATCTTGAAATTGTGGTAGAAGCGAGATGTACAACACGGCGATTTTGGGGTTAAGCAAATTGGTGATGAAACCCATCAGGAACAATTTGCTTGGCTTCTCAATCGGGAGCGCTATGGGTTCAAGCAATGAGGCGGAGCCGGGTTTAATTGCTTTCCATGCCAGCCAAAGCAAGTAAGCCGCTCCCGCCCACTTCATGGCCGTGTAAATGATCGGCACCGTATTGAATATAGCGATCAATCCCACCATAGAGGCAATCAGATAAACGAGGAATCCGAGCACAACGCCCATTAATGAGATAATACCGGCTTTGCGACCTTGCGATATCGAACGCGAGATCAAGTAAATCATATTGGGTCCGGGGGAGCATACCATCCCTAGCGATACAATTCCAAACGCAACTAATGTAGTAAGACTAATCAAGCGCATCCCTCCTATGGATAGATAAATTCAGAATATAGTATCACAATTAAGTTTTTATGTATATCAGTAAAACAAAACCGCCAGGAGGCTCCTCCTGACGGTCCATTTGCATAATTTGTACTCGCGTCCACAAAGGGGGGGACTAGGGGTTCTATTAAGTCGGATGCCCAGCCAACTTAGCGGAACGACAGTCCGCTATTTCGGCGAATAGCGGGGTCGGGCTGCCCGAGGGGAACTACAGGCGCTTATTTCTCTGAAATTGGCTGTGCGACAGCCAATTTCGAGGAAATAGCGCCCCCTAGTTCCCCTACGACCTGGAAAAGGGCGCTATTCGAAGAAATAGCGCCCTGTAGTTCCCTCCCACCGTGGGATAGAAGCGGTGGATATGGGTTTAGTCGCCATGAACGGCGGCTATCAACCGAACGGCCCTTGCGATAGAGGCCTTAAGCTCATCGGGATTGTTCGCAGCCTCTGGATGGAGCGATGGCCCAAAGGGATTCGTCGCCGTCCAAGCGGTGGCTAGCGTCATGATCGCGGTCAAAAGAAAACCCGGCGAGAAGCTCGCTCCTACTTTGCCATCGCTTTGGGCTTTCTGCAGCGCCTCGACCTTCTTGCCGTGCACCTCATTGCGCTCAGCTGGACTTTCCGCTCTTTGCTCCAAGCTTGACCATGTCATGAGCCGCATCAAATCGGGGTTCGCCATAGTAAAGTCGAATACACGCTCAGCATAACCGGGCAGGTCTTCAGGCGTGAAAACCAATTCCTCATAGACCCGCATGAGGTGTTTTTGCAGCGTGGTTGTGAACAGCTTTTCTTTGCTCTCGAAATAGATGTAGATCAAGTTTTTGTTGCATCCGGCAGTTTTGGCGATACGATCAACACGCGCGCCTGCGATGCCATAGGCGGAGAACTCCGCCAATGCCGCCTCCAATATCCGTTCCCGCGTTGCTTCGGCGTTTCGCATGGCGGTTCCTCCTTGTACCCTCATTTTAGCTCCAATATATCATGGGCATGATTCTGTTGACAAACGATTCGATAGCTCTTAATATATAACTAAACAGTTAGTTAACTGTTTGCCAACTAAAAAATCCGCGAAAGAAGGAATAGAGAATGCATACATCAACAACCACTACAAAGATCGCCATCGTCACAGGAGGAAGCCGCGGTCTTGGCCGTAACACTGTACTGAACCTTGCCAAGCGAGGCGTCGACGTGATCTTCACTTACCATACGAATCAAGCTGAAGCTGAAATCGTTACAAGCCTCGTGCGTGAGGTGGGACGTAAGGCTATTGCGCTGCAGCTCGACACCAGCGATGTGAGCTCCTTTGAGCCGTTCGTGCAGAGCGTGCGTCAGGCGCTTAATGAACTTGGATCCGAGAGCTTTAACTTTCTTGTCAACAACGCGGGGACATCGCATCACAAAAGCTTCGAACAAACGACGGAAGAGGAGCTGGATAAACTCTATAACGTCCACTTTAAAGGGGTATTTTTCCTGACTCAAAAGCTCTTGCCACTCATCAGCGATGGCGGCCGGATCGTGAACATCTCCACAGGTCTTACTCGTATCATATCTCCAGGGAGTTCCGCTTATGCATCCATGAAAGGTGCGATTGAAACTCTAACCCGTTACCAGGCAAAAGAGCTGGGAGCACGTGGCATAGCGGTCAATACCGTTGCACCAGGAGCCATCGCAACTGATTTCTCCGGCGGCATGGTGCGAGACAATCCCGAATTGAACAAACGGATCGCGGAAATGACAGCTCTTGGCCGCGCCGGCGAACCTGACGACATTGGCCCGATGATCGCTTCGCTGCTTTCCGAGGAAAACCGTTGGGTTAACGCCCAGCGCATCGAGGTCTCGGGAGGCATGTCTATCTAATCCATAATACGTAAAAAGGGTATCCCTCGGTCATTACAATGACTGAAGGATACCCTCTTTTTTATCTGAACGAAGCTATTTTCAATTACGCTTGAATCGACGCCAAATGTTCGCTCAGTCTGTCCCAAGTTTCTGTAATACCTTGCATCATGCCCATGTCCATCACTTGCTGCAATCCTTCAGCTGACGCATACTCTCCGCGGTTAATAACCTTCGTCCCGTTCTCCGTCTCGATGAATTCAAGCGTTACAATCGTTGACGGCATATTTGGCGCTTCATTGCCTTCTGCATCGGAGAAGAAATCCACGTACACGATCTTCTCAGGCTCGACGATTTCACTGTACACAGCTTTACCCCATGATTCCATGCCATAGAAGTCGCCCTGGTTCTTATCTTCGCACTTCATGCAATAATGCCATACACCGCCTACACGAAAGTCAACATGGCATACCGGAACCGTCCATCCTTTAGGTCCCCACCAATGTTTCAGATGTTCCGCTTGTGTGAAAACCTGAAATACCAGCTCGCGCGGGGCATTGAATTCGCGTTCCAAAATTAATACTTTATCCTCTACCTTGGATACCATTTGATTCGCCATTTTAACTTCCTCCTTGATATCTTTGATGGGTCACAATCGTTCTGTTGCCGTTCAATTCTTGGTGTCCTTACCCTGCAGCTTCTGCAAATAGTCATCCAGGCGGTCGAAGCGCTGCTCCCAGATGACGCGGTAGCTCTCCAGCCATTTGTCGAGTTCTCGAAAAGGATCCGGCCGCAGCCTGTAGATCCGGCGATTCGCATCCACCTCGGCTTCCACAATGCCGGCCTCACTGAGAACACGCAAATGCTTGGAAGCTTGTGGCTGCCGCAGCTGCAGCCGTTCGGCGATTTCCCCAACGGTCAGCGGGCATTCGCGCAAAAGTTCAACCATTTGCATGCGGGTTGGTTCTGCTAAGGCACTCATGACGTTAATATCCATTGTCATCATCCGTTCTCTTGCTGTAAGTGTACGGGGCCTTCGGTTCATGTGAGTCATGGGTGTTTCACTTACTAAACCGAATATACCACATAAGGAATATTCCTGTAAAGGAATATTAAAATTATTTGCTGTAATCCTTCACTAATTCAATAATCATAGCTCCCATTCGTTCCGTTTCAGGCACAATGACCTGATTCAACCCTTCATCTCTCAAAGCCTCGGCCGTTACTTTGCCGACTGCAACTGCTTTTACACGGGTGGTAAAAGCTTGTCTCACGGCATCACTAATCCCTTGGCGTCTCGCATACACGAATAAGTATCTTACTTGCACGGCCGTGGTGAAACATACCGCATCAATCGAACTTGTTGTAAGTTCATGGCACAATGTTTCAAGCACGGCGGTTTCCGGTTCAATATGCCGATAAGGCAAAAGCTGAACGACAGCGGCTCCCCGTTCCTCCAAGAATTGAATCAACGCGGGTTGCGGTTCTCCGTGCAGTTGCACGAGGACGGTTTGATTCGCAAAATCGGAATCACCCAGACGGTTAATTAATCCTTGGATCGTCCCATCTTCATCAATGACGGTTGGTTTTATCTCTAACTTCTTAAGCAAATTGATTGTCTTGTATCCGCGCGCGGCAACATTCGCATCTTTCATTTTTTGCAGCAGCATGGAATCAACACCTAACTTTTCAGCCGCGTTCAACAGCGTTTCTGTGCCAACTCCCGTCGTGAATACAAACCAGTCCACTTGGTTATTTGCGCAATATAGTAATTCTTTCTCTACAGCCGACTCATCCAAATAAATGAAGCCTTGCAAAGGACGAACTACAGGGATTCCTCCCTGCTTCTGAATGAGCAGACTCATTTCCTCTGTTTTTCTAGAACCCGCAATAACGATCTTCTTGCCCAATAATTTATCCATCTCTTTCCGATTCCCCCTATCTTACTATGAAAAGTATATAGAAATTAGCCGCTAAATTCATCAACCAATTCGAGATTTGATGAACCATCCACATGCCGCGCTTCTGATTTCCCAGAGTGCCGCTTAGTTCGCCTCTCATCCATACATGAAAATTCTGTTAAATAAAACATAATAAATGCGGGGGTGTTGTCGATGTGGCACACGATAGTGGAAGCTCTTCCTGGTTGTAAAACGCTCATTTGGGCATTATTAAACGATTATGGCTTGAGACGCATGAAAAAATAAGACAGACGGCGCAGGCCAAGTTATCTGTCCATGATGTCTCTAAACAGCTCTCTCTTTTCATTCTCGTCGGCATAGATGCCAAGATAATCAAATATTTCAAAAGAGAAGTCGACGAAAGCGCGACCTTTGGCTGTAAGGACATGCCCATCTCGAACCACTCGTTTATCTACATAATTGTCCCGCGGGAACGGATCTTCTACATGCAATTGAGTTATACGCTCTACGGAACATGACGTCGTGAACCTGCGATTTTGCAGCAGACCGGCTCTCCCTAAATATTGTGGCCCGTTACAAATAGCGGCAAGCATCTTGCTTTCTTCATCAAGTTTGATGATAAAATCGGTCAGCTCTTGCTTCTGGTTTCGAATCGGGCCACCGGGGATAAGAAGTCCTTCAATATCGTTCAGCGCCATCGCTTCATGGAAAACCAAATCAGGCTTATAGGTTAAACCGGATTCGCTAACGATAGCTTCCTCGCTATAGCCCACTGTCAGAACATCCTTCTTGCCCACGTTTCTAATTTTATGGAGTGCCAGGGTAATCTCAAAATCCGCAAATTCATCAGAGATAAAACAAATTATTTTCCCCATCGTGGATACCACCTTAGCCATAATTATGATAAAATAAATATGAGTTCCGTTATGTGATACCGAGTTTCATCTATTGAAACAACAATTTCGGAGGTGTTTCTTATGGAAAATGAAAGTACCATCAAACAGCATGTACAGCAGCAGTTCGGCAAACATGCCAGCAAGTACGTGACAAGCGAGAATCATGCAAAAGGTGATGATCTCGAACTCCTTCTTACTTGGTTGCCTTTAGAAAGCACTTGGAATGTGCTGGATATTGCAACAGGCGGCGGCCACGTAGCCAAACAGCTGTCCGCTCATGTACAGCAGGTCGTCGCTACAGACCTAACACGTCCCATGCTCTCTGCTGCCGCTGATCACTTGAAGCAGGCGCAGTGCCATAATGTCCTTTTTGTTGTAGCCGATGCCGAACAGCTGCCTTTTCTCGATTGTTCATTTGATGCCGTCACCTGCCGCATAGCTGCTCATCACTTTCCTAATCCGCACTTATTCCTTCATGAAGCGGCACGTGTACTCAAACCGGGCGGCAAACTGGTTCTCATCGATAACGTCGCTCCCTCTGACGAAGTTCTTGATCAATTTATGAATACATTTGAAGCTATGCGTGACACTAGCCATGTACGGTGTTTAACTGTCCCCGAGTGGCAAGCCCTTGTGGAGAAAGCAGGTTTGCAAGTGGATCTTTCCCTTATGAATCGCAAACCACATAAGTTCCCTGCATGGGTCATGCGTACCGCCGAGAACGAAGAGCAAGCGAAGTCGGTTGAGCATTTTATTACCGGCGAAGATCAGGCGGTTCAAGATTATTTTTCCGTTCACATCGAAAACGGCAAGCTGCAATACCTCGAAATTGACGAGTGGCGGGCTGTGCTCAGCAAACCTTTGTAAATAACAATAGACAGGAGCCAATCCACTTTGGCTGCTTATTCTTTTTTAACCATATGGCCCCTTCCTCGCTCCATATTTTACCACACTTTTCTAGCGGAATATGTCCAGGCTCCCCTTCATATATTCATGGGGATAATCGACGAGACGAATCCTCATAGTTCGATACGATTTGGAGGAAAAAACATGTTTAAACCTCATCCCGCTAATACAGCAATTGTCATTACGGACCCGCAAAACGACTTTCTTTCCCCTGGAGGCAAGGGCTACCATTTAACCAAAAGCTTGATTGAGCAATACAATACACTGGGAAACTTGGAAATTCTCATGCATACTGCGATGAGCAAAGGATACCAACTTTTTATCTCGCCCCATTATATCTATCCGCATGATTACAGTTGGCAATTCACGGGAGCAGAACAAGAAATGTTATTAAAACTCGGTGTATTTCAAAAACAACAGGATTACACTTCAGTCGGCGCCGACTGGGTTCCCTCTCTTAAACCCTACATATTGTCCAGTCGAACAGTCATAGCAACAGCCCATAAGATAGCCAGCCCGCAGAGCAATGATCTAGTCTACCAATTGCGTCAACACCGGAAAGAAAAGATCATCCTGGCAGGAGCCCTATCAAATATTTGCGTTGAGTCGCATATGCGTGATTTGATCGAAAACGGTTTCCAAACCGCTGTCGTTTATGATGCCACAACTACGATAAGTGAACAGGCTTTTCAAGCCGCGTTGACAAACTTTCAGGCATTCAGCAGTGCCACGTGGTCAACACAACAGACAATCTCTCAATTATAGAGGAGCCTAAAAAGTTAACCTTAAATTAGGCAAAAAAGAGACCCACAGCAACGGGCTGCGGGTCTAAAGGTTTATATTTTAAAGGGGGGTCGACTTTTATTATAGGCTTGTTTCATTAAAACCAGATGAATATAAGATTTCATTTCTGTTACATTTATTTAAATTTAGCTTTGGTTAATTTTTTGGGAAAACCAAGATACTACAATAGTGACAAGAAACCAAGATGCTCCTCCGACGAAGCTGACACTGATATGTTTATCTAAAAAGTAGTTTACGGCTGCCCAACTAATCCCGCCTGCCAAACCCAACAATACGGCTTTACGCATTCTCTTTTGCATAACATTCCACCTTTCGACAAGCTCTATTTTACTCTAAAACAGATGCTTAGGGTATTCATAAATATTCCCGGTCTATTTGAGCGCCACAGAGCGTTCTGATATTTACTTACTTTTGTTGAGTTACACTAAAATATAAAGTATAATATTCCTATACAGAAGGGAGAGAAAAACCATGTCTACTCATACAACTACTTCACTCGAAATAGGAATAAGCACTTTTCTCGAGGCTGCCCCGAGAACAGGCGGGATCACGCATGCGCAGCGGCTCCGACAAGCCGTTGAGGAAATTAATCTTGCCGAGCAAGTCGGCCTGGACGTCTATGCGATCGGCGAACATCACCGCGCGGATTACGCGAGTTCGGCGCCGGCCGTTATTTTAGCAGCTGCGGCTTCTACAACCAAGCGAATTCGGCTCTCAAGTGCCGTGACGGTGTTGTCATCGGACGACCCTGTACGCGTGTACCAAGCTTTTTCCACGTTGGACGGCCTATCCAATGGGCGGGCGGAAATTATGGCGGGCCGCGGCTCGTTTATCGAATCTTTCCCATTGTTCGGATATGACTTGAACCACTACGACGAACTATTCGAGGAAAAGCTGGAGCTTTTACTCGCGATTCGTGAAACAGAGAAAGTGAACTGGCGCGGCGGCCATCGCCCTGCCATCAACAACCTTGGCGTCTACCCGCGTTCCGTTCAGGAGCCGTTGCCCGTATGGATCGGAACCGGCGGCAATCCGGAGTCCGCGATTCGCGCCGGCCTGCTTGGGTTGCCGGTCGTCTTTGCGATCATCGGCGGTATGCCGGAGAGATTCGCTCCTCTCGTCAAGTTATACAAAGAAGCCGCTGCGAAAGCCGGGCACGACGTAAGCAAGCTGCAGATCGCAACGCATTCACACGGGTTCATCTCCGATACAACAGAGAAAGCCGCCGACTTGTTTTACCCGCCAACGGCTGCTCAAATGAACACCATTGGGCGCGAGCGCGGCTGGGGTCCGTATACCCGCGAATCGTTCGACGACGCCCGCAGTCTTCGCGGAGCACTCTACGTAGGCGATCCCGAATATGTAGCCGAGAAAATCGTGCTGCTGCGCAAAAACCTGGGTCTAACGCGCTTCCTCTTGCACGTTGACGTCAGTTCGGTGCCGCATAGCGAAGTACTGCGCACCATCGAACTGCTCGGCACGAAAGTCGCGCCAATCGTTCGCAAAGAGCTTGCCCGCGAGACCGCTCAAGGGTGATTTCGGTAATACCATCCGTCATAAGCAAAGGGTCCGAACCAAGGTGTACTATCCTTGGCTCGGATTTTTTAATATATAAGCGTTCCTATAGAGCACTCCCCCCTTGAATCTTGCTGCTATCGCTTGAGCGGTTCCTCTTCGGGAGGGGAACTACAGGGCACTATTTTGTCGCAGTAGGCCTCTTTTGGCTTAGGAGGGGAACTGTGGTCCGCTATTTCTCCGTTTTCTTAAAAGAAACAGGGTTAGACGGTCAAATAACGCCCTGTAGTTCCGCTTGAACGCAGAAACGGGCTAAATTTGCTGGAATAACGGCCTGTAGTTCCTCAAAAGCTGCCCACTTTAGAGATCCCTCTATTTCTCAAGCGCCGTACTTTTGGTATACTGGGAACAAATCAACCAGAAATGGGTGTCGAGTAGTGAAACATGAAGAAATGCTTGCGGTGCTGAAGGCTCTCTCCAATGAGACCCGTCTCAACATTCTTTGCTGGCTCCGGGAGCCGGATAAGTTGAACGAAAATCTGCCGAGCGTCATCAAAGAAGAATTCCCGGGAGGGGTTTGCGTGGGAAGTATCCAGGAGAAATCCGGGCTTGCGCAGTCTGTCATCTCCTCTTACCTGTCTTCCATGCAGAAAGCGGGACTGCTGGAATCTCGCCGATTTGGCCAATGGACCTATTACAGACGAAATGAAGAAGCTATCGCCGACTTTTTGGCGAACTTTGCCTCGGGGCTGCAAGCCATGAAGAAGTAGTATCAAAAGTTTTCTCCGTAGAACTTGCATCTTTATCGATTAATCTATATATTTGTATTTATAGATTAATTATAACTTTTTTCATGCAGGAGGAGAGAATAAGATGACTACATCCAAAACAACAACAGCTTTGTTCCAACCTTTTGAAGTTGGTAACCTAAAGCTTGATAATCGTATTGTCATGGCACCGATGACCCGTACTTTTTCGCCAGGAGGCATCCCGGGCCCTAACGTAGCAGGCTATTACCGCCGCAGAGCGGAGAACGCCGTTGGCTTAATCATTACCGAAGGAACCGTCATTAACCATCCGGCTGCGTCGGCAGATCACGGTGTGCCGCATTTCTACGGCGAGGAAGCTCTGGAAGGATGGGCGCGTGTCGTCCGTGAAGTACATGAAGCTGGAGGTAAAATCGCTCCGCAGATCTGGCACACCGGAACTGCCCGAGATAAGAATAAATTCCCCGATTCGAATATCGATTCCGTCGGCCCATCCGGCCTCAACTTGAAAGGCGAGCAAGTATCCGAGCCCCTTTCGGTTGAAGAGATTCAAGGTCTCGTTCAGGCTTATGCCCAAGCCGCAGCCGACGCGAAACGTCTAGGCTTCGATGCCGTAGAAATTCACGGCGCGCATGGTTATCTCATTGATCAGTTCTTCTGGGACGTTACCAATAAACGCACAGATGCGTATGGCGGCAGCGACCTTGTTGACCGCACCCGATTTGCGGTGGAGGTTATTGAAGCGGTACGTGCCGCGGTTGGCCCCGACTTCCCGATTATCTTCCGCTTCTCCCAATGGAAGCCGGTGAATTACGATGCCAAGCTCGCAGCAAATCCAGAGGAGCTGGAACGTTTCCTTGCACCATTGTCCGCAGCTGGCGTTGATATCTTCCACGCATCCACACGCCGCTTCTGGGAGCCTGAGTTCGAAGGTTCTGATCTCAACCTGGCGGGCTGGACGCGCAAAATCACCGGGAAGCCGGCTATTACCGTCGGTTCCGTTGGACTGGACTCCGTTTTCACCAGCCTATTTGAAGAAGGCAAAGGCGGCGAGGCTGCCGGCATCGAAAGCCTGATCGAGCGTCTCGAACGCGGAGAGTTTGACCTCGTTGCCGTCGGTCGCGCGCTGCTGACTGACCCTGCTTGGGCAGCCAAAATCCGCGATAACCGCACGGATGAATTACAGCCGTTCACGCGGGAGTCTCTTGCTACGCTGAGCTGATTTCATAAAAAAAGGTGCCCACCAACCATGTCCATGGCTGGAGGGCACCTTTTTTTATATAACAATACCAAAATAAGCTAACAACGCTTCTTTATACGCTTCATCTGTCTCGGGAGTGAAGGTTCGTACACCCTCAGAATTGAAAACACGGAACTCACGATCAAAGACGGTATGCCGTCCCTCCAGCGTCCGGATCGCAACAATCGGGCACTTGGTGAAAATCGAATCGGGCGCATTTTCACACCAGTAACTCGCAAACAGATAGTCTTTCGGCAGCTGAGGCTCCTCCGTGAACGAGTAAATGCGGGGCCAACCGCCGTGTTTCTGTTCACAAAGCACCCAGCCATGATCAGGATCTCTCTCGAGGCGATAGTACTCCTCGCCTTGCTGCTGGACAAGCCCCTCTATGAGGGCAATCGGCCTGATCGGTACGACCCCACCCACTCCGACATCGCACAAATACTCGGCGCCCTCGGCCTCTACCTTCAGGACGTGGTGCCGCCTTTTGGGCGGGAGCTCCGTCTCATCGCGCCAAAACCTGGCAACAAGGTCTGTCACCTTGTACCCTAGTTCCCGCAGCAGCCAGCCGAATAAGGCATTTAGCTCAAAACAGTAGCCGCCCCGCTGGCGCACAACAATCTTTTGAAACAACTCCTGCGGATCCAAAGATAACGCTTTGCGTTCCAGAATATCCAAATTCTCATAGGGAACGGAGTACAAATGTCGCTCTTGCAGAGCAGCCAGCGTCTTGGTACTGCCATCAAGCGAGCCTTTAAAGCCGATGCGATCTAAATAGCTTTGAATTTGGTTATTCAATCCTAAGACACCGTCCTTACAAGAATTACTTGCTGGTAAGAAAACAGTCATATGATTGAATCATACCATGGGGCACAAGAGGATGACAAAATATCATTTTAATAGAGACATTAATTCCTCATGGACGGCCGCATTGGTGGCAACCAAGCTATCGTCGCTTAAGACAAATGTTTTTCCTGCCGCATCGGTTAGCAAGCCACCCGCTTCCTGCAGAATAACCATTCCGGCGGCGACATCCCAAGGGTACAGGCCATCATGCCAAAATCCCGTCAATCGCCCTGACGCTACTAGGCATAAATCAAGACTGGCCGCCCCCATGATTCGCACACTCCGAGCTTTACCTGTCATTCTTCCGATTTGTTCCACGACCACAGAATTCGGCTTCCAGTCCAAAGCGCGGAAACCCGTTGCCAACAAAGCTTGGCTGATGTCCTGTTCTTGCCCAACCTGAAGCCTGCGGCCATTCAGAAAAGCCCCTCCCTGCTTTTGACCCGAGTAGAGTTCATTGGTTACCGGATTATAAACGACTCCGCCGATCGGAATGCCATCTTTCACAATCCCCACTGAGATCGCAAAATGCGCGATGTTGTGAATAAAGTTAATCGTGCCGTCAACAGGGTCGATAATCCATCCGTAGCCTGCTGGCGACTGCTTTAATGTATGATGGGAATCCTCTCTGCCGCCATCTGTTTCCTCCGATAAGATCCAATGATCCGGATAATCATGGTTAATTCTACTGCGCAGCAATTGCTCACTTTGCACATCAACTTCCGTCACAAGATCCGCTTGATTCTTCTTTTCCTGAATGTGCAGCGGCATTTTCATAAGTTCCATAATCAAAGTGCCCGCTTCTTTCACATAACTGATTGCATCTTGCATAATTGCATTCTCATACGCTTGTTGCTCGTTCATATGCGCTCCTTCTCCTAAAGCTTTCTGTGTTTGATTTATCTGGATGATTTAATGAAGCATAGGATACCTGTCATAATAAGTAAAATACTTCCGAATTTCGCTAAAGTAACTGGATTTTTTGGCAAATCCATAAGCCCGAAATGATCAATAATCGATGAAGCAACCATTTGCCCGGCAATGATCAGAATAAAGACGGGGAGGGTGCCGATTTTCCCTGTGGCATAGGAAGTGCTAAACATGATACCCACACCCAAAACCCCGGCAATCACGATCCACGGAAGAACATGAAGCTGCAGCGGAGAAGGGGATTTCATACGCCATAATAAAAAGGAAGCAACCACGATTTGGATGGCGGAAACACCGATAATCATCCCGTATTGTCCCTGCACTTTCCCGATGTGCGCATTCATCATTCCCTGGGTAACACCTAATAATCCAGCAGAAAAAGCAAGTATGAAGCTGATCTTGTTGTCTAACATTCGCTTATCTCCTTTAAATTAAAAGCCAATTTCAATTGGCATGGATCCATTGCCAATCCGGCAAGTCTTCCCTCTGCCATAACTCCCTGTTAAATAAAAGGTGGCATCCGTTTCAGAACGGAGCTCTTCCCATTCTCCCTTCAGCGCATGTGAGCGTCCAATGCTGACGGGAATGATGCAGTGTTTAGGCTGAATCCATCCGAGAATACGGGAATTAAAGCCATCATCCATCCCATGATGGGAAACTTTCCATATGCTGCACGTAAGATCTGTCCGCTGTGCGAGACGTTCCCATCCCAGTTCTAATTGATCCCCTCCGAATAAAACGCTCGACTGCGGCTCTCCCTCACTGCTGAGTCGATATACGGAGCTATCATGATTAGATAAATCAAAGAAACGCGGTAAATTCTCTCTAAAGCCATTATGCTCAGCTTCTTCTGAGAGAGCTTGCATGAGCATCTCGTAGGCCGGAAGCGGATCTCCTTCCCAAGGATATAGTTGGGTTAAGGTGACACCTTCCTCGGACCAAATTGCGGATTGCTCGCGTGATCCATACGTACTGCGCCATTTAATCTCTGTTCCCTGGTCAATTAGGACCTGAACCAATTCCAGATACGTGGCCAGCATGCGGTATACTCTATATGTGAAATCGTCCTTTAGCTCTTCGACCAGCTCTTCTGGAGGCAGCTCAAAGGGCTCGTACGGCAAAACGGCTTGGACGACCGACTTCGCTCTTGCTACATCCAGAAGCCCGTTGACATGATCTTCATGAATATGAGTGAGCAGCATCCACTCCAGCTGATCAACGTCATTGCGGTTCATCCAAGACAAGGGATGATCTTGCTCTTCGGAGAACGTACCGTCCCCTCCGTCAATTAAGCACACACCGCCGGAAGGCAGCCTGATCAGATGAGCATCCCCCCACCCGACATTCAGGAATTGAACTTTCGTATTCAACATAAGAATTCCCCCTCTATCATTAGTTTGTCATTGTACCCTTCTCGAATGGCAGCAAATGAATGTTATGCTTGTCCAAAGCCAGATGAACCGTGCCCTGCAGGTATCCTCGCATACTAGGACTTGAGTCATCGACAATCCACTGCTGCGGAGCATCATTGATCCAGTAACGGATCATACGCCCCAGGAAGCTGCTTCTCTGAATGACGCCGCTCCAAACATTGTGACCTTCCGTCGTCTTATCGACGAAGGAGATGCATTCCGGTCTGATGACAACCGTCACCCGGTCACCTGTCCGGAAGGGGGAATCGCTTCGATAAACACGAAATACGGCGGTTCCGCATTTTACAATCAAATCTTCCCCCTCTTCAGCCACTACTCCGCCCTCTATAAAATTAGCCGTACCGACAAAATCGGCAACAAACTTGCTTTCCGGTTTAAAGTAGATATCCCAAGGTGTCCCCACCTGCCCGATACGCCCCTTGTTAAACACTGCGATTCGATCCGAAATCGATAACGCTTCATCTTGATCATGCGTAACAAAAATAGCGGTAATGCCCAATCGTTGCTGCAGCTCTCTGAGTTCATCTCTTACTTCCACTCTCATTTTGGCATCCAAATTGCTGAGAGGTTCGTCCATTAATAGCACCTTCTGCCCCATAACCAGTGCCCTCGCAAAAGCAACACGCTGCTGTTGTCCTCCGCTTAGCGCTCTAGGGAGCCTGTCTTGAAGTCCTTGAAGCCCGAACATGTTCAACATCGCATCGACTTTGTCCTTCACTTCTTGCCGAGTTGGCTTCTGCAGCTTTAAACCGTAAGCAATATTCTCGAATACGGTCATATGAGGGAATAAGGCATACTCTTGAAATACAAGCGGTGTATTCCGTTTATATACAGGCAGCTCATTCATATTTTTACCTTCTATAAAAATGTCTCCGGCATCCGGTTCATAGAATCCGGCAATCAGCCGCATTAATGTCGTTTTGCCGCAACCGCTTGGCCCTAGGAGTGTTGTGAAACTGCCTGCGGGAATATCGAGAGACACTTGACTGATGGCGTCGAAGTCTCCGAATCTTTTTGAAACATTGGCTATTTGGATCATCGGTTTCTCCGTGTTCATGGTTTCCTCCACTTATAGTTCTATCGATCTGCCCTGCTTCTTCAAGAAAAACTGTGCTGCCAACAGCACCACGAAGGCGATGGAAATCAGCACAACAGTAAAGGCCGATGCACTTCCCCAAGCCCCGTTCTGCACCAATCCAAGAATGGACACCGTCCCTACGGAAGTTTTCGCCGAATAAATGAATATAATTACGCTCAAACAAGTAACGGATCGCAGAAAAGACACGACAATCCCCGAGATAAACGGTCCTTTCAACAAGGGAAGCACAATTTTCCTGAAGGTAGCGAAGTTGCTTGCGCCTAGATTGAGTGAAGCTTCTTCCAGCGCTCCGCTGATCTGCTGAAGACCAGCCAGACTAGCGCTAAAGCAGGTCGGTAAATTCCAGAACATGAGGGCAAGAACCATAATGAGAGAAGTTCCTGAAATCATCAGCGGTTTCTCATTAAAGGCCATTGCAAAACCAAGTCCTAAGAATACGCCCGGTACAGCTCCCGGCAATATTGCCAAGAAATCAAGCAGTCGGTTGATGCCTATGCGCTTCCTTTGCACGATATAAGCTAATGGCAAGGCAAAGAATCCGGCCGCTAACGATGCAAACAAAGCGAATTTCAAGCTGTTGAAAATTTCCCTTCCTTTGGCCTCCACATAAAGGAGATTTTGCAGCGTGAAGGACCAGTCAAATCCCCATGTCTTGGTGAAAGCTCCGTAAAACAGAACCCCATAGACCGAAAGAACGATGAGCGTGACGAGCATGCAGAAAGCGAATAGCCCCCATTTCACTGCAAAGGGTAGTGGAAAATGTTCCAGCGAACTTTCTTTTCCGGTAACGGTGATGTAAGAACGCTTTCCTACCCATGCCCTGTTCCAAATAAAGAGACCAACTGCGGGAACCAGCAGCGCGGTTGAGAGCACAGCAGCCGAATTTAGATCGAACATCCCCGACATTTGCATATACGCCTCTGTTGGAAGAACCGTAAAATTCCCGGCTATGATCATGGGATTCCCAAAGTCAGCCAGAACGTTCATGGCTGTAATTAAGGCTCCGCCCGCAATACCCGGTCTGCACAGGGGAAGAAAAACTTGTTTGAACACTTGCCAATGAGAGGCTCCAAGATTATAAGCCGCATACTCCAGATTGGTGGAAGTAGATTTCAGCACACCGTGAATAACCGTATAAGCATAAGGGAAAAAAGTCATCGTTTGAACTAGCCAAAGCCCATGCCAGCCGTAGATATCTATATTAACGTGCAGCACATATTTTGAAATGATTCCCTGCCTGCCGAAGAGCAGGATGTAGGATAGCGCAACAATAAAAGGAGGCGAAACAATCGGCAAAATCGTTATAAATTTAAAGAGTCCTTTGAATGGAACTTTCAGCCTTGTAATCGTGTAGGCAAAAATAAACGCAATGACCGTACATGAAACGGTTGAGATAGCTGTCATGAATAAACTGTTTAGAGCAGCGTGATACCATCTCGAAAAGGTAAAAAGTTTAAAATAGTCCTCCGGGCGAGTGAAGCTTAGCACCTTCAGGATTGGCCAAATGACAAAAAAACATGTGATCAGAATGATCGCTGCCACCCCCAACGCTAAGGCAGGTTCATTCCGCAACCTCTTTATTTCCGACCAGGTATCTTTGACAGTAGATGAAATCAAATCTTTCCACACCTTTCGGTTATAAGCATGCACCTCCTCCCGCCGATTGGCCGCAGGAGGAGGTATACAAGCTGTACCTTTACATCAATTATTTGCTTGTCATTTCTGTAAATTTCTTCACAACATCTGCTTTCATCTGAGCAGCTTTATCTCTGTCATAGTTGACCAGTTTAACATCCTCAATCTTGATCATGCCTTCCGGAGGCGCAACATCTTTCCTTACGGAGTAACGGTTAGACAGCTTCGTATTCATTTCTCCAACCGGTTTCGTTAACAACCAGTCCACGAATTTCTTCGCATTCTCTGTATTCGCTCCGCCTTTCACAACACCAACACCGCCAATTTCAAAAGCCGTTTGCTCAGGAACGATTACCTTAATCGGGTAACCCTTTTGAGCAGATTTAACAATATCATGCGCCCAGGACATGGCCGCTACGAATTCGCCTGTCGCCGTAAGCGTAATCCCGTCTCCTGCAGCCGGTGTAAAGTGATGTACGTTTGCGCTAAGCTTTTTCAAATAGTCCCAACCTTTTTCTTCTCCCAAACGGAACAATTGGTCAGCCACGAAGATATAACCGCCGCCCGCTGTTGCCGGATTGGATGTGAGGAATAGGCCTTTATAGTTAGGATCAAGAAGATCGTCCCATGTCGCCGGCTCTTTGACACCTTTTGGAGCAAGCTCCTTTTGGAATCTGTCTTTGTTCAGAACGATACCGAGAACGCCCATGTACCAACCTTGCCAGTAGCCCTTCGGATCATTAAAACGAGCTTCGATATCCTTGGCATTAGGAGACGTGTACTTTTCAAGCAACCCCTGCTGAGCAAGCGGCTCGTAGAATTCGACCGAACCTCCTACAAAGATATCCGCTTTAGGCGCAGCCTTTTCAGCTTGAATGCGCGTACTCGCTTCGCCAGCACCGCTTAAACGCAAGTATTCAATCTCGATGCCCGTATCTTCTTTGAACTTCTTTTGAATTTGTACGATATCATCTTCATTTAATGCTGCGTAAACAACCAATTTCTTAGACTCCGGTGCTTTCGTCGCTTTCGCTGGCTCACTGCTCGCCGTGCTGGCTGGTGTTAATGTCGGTGAACTGGCTGTCTTGCTGCCACCGGCTCCACACCCTGATAAAACAGTGGTTAACATGAAGGAAGCTGCTAATAACAAACTTACAGTACGTGCTTTCGGTTTCAGAAACATTTCCATCCTCCTAGATGTGTTCTCTTTAGCAAATTTGGTTTGAATCGACTTCGACTTACTCTCCTGCAATAATCCTATTGCGCAGTTACCGTAACTGAAACCTTGGCTTGTCCATTACTTGTCAGTGCATCTGTCCAAGATTTGGTCGTTCCAGGCGCTACAACCGCTGATACATATCCCATATCGTCATCACCGGAAGTTCCGTCTGAATCGTAGACATGGATTTCAACATTGCTATTTGATGGTTTCGCGACATAGACGGTGTTGTAGTTTTCTGAGAAGTTAGGTCCGAATTCAGCGTCATTGGCACCAAAAGCTATATTGTAAACTTGATTTTTAGGCGCATCATTTTTCTTCCAGAACCTGGCATCCGTCTGTCCTTGGCCGTTGACAAAAGCTTTAATGAACATATCGCTTTTACCGCCGAACGGATCGCGATCTTCAAGACTTTGCGCGTTCTGGAGAACTATTTTATGAGAGTAGTAAGGATTAAACACATAGGTATGTGAGAAATTACCGAGACCATTCAGGTGCACATCGACTTGATGAGCTGGATCAGACCAGTTCATTCCCTGTAAAGATGGGCCATCATCGCTATCGTCCCATCCCCATGGTGCATTCGCTGAATTAGCCGTATTGTTGTCTCCTGCAATGGTCCCCCAAGAAGAGAAAATGTTAGGGTCATTCCGGCGGTTCCAAAGATCTCCCCACTCGATTAATGCATAGCCGTAATGGTTCGTATTGCTGCCAGAGGTATTCGTCGGAAACTGCGCTACACCCGTGTAATCGTAGACAATACCATCTCCGCCTGGCGCGCTTGATCCGTCGTAGGCTTTGACACCATGCCCTCCGCTAGGACTCTGTCCGTTAGCCTGGCAAAACACCATGGGATGGCTTCCGTTGAAGAGAACGCCACCGTCAACGTTGTCAGAACCAGAGGTAATGTTGGGATCATTCGTGTAATCGTACCATTGATTATGCGCCATGGTTTCCATCAACTGGAACGACCCATAGTTGGATCCATCCTTCTTGATGACAAGGAATAGGCCTTCAAGGTCATTTTCATGGGCATCAAGCGGTCTAGTGTAAGCATCATCTCTTGCATGGAACAAGTCGTACTCGATAAAGTAATGTGTTGTCGTTTCGGACACTTTATAGTAGACATACCCATTCTCATTGTAATTGGAGAGATTATCCCAGTTATTCCGAGCCAAATAATCGCCGTCATAGTTGAAATTGGTAATAAAATCCGCCCTTACATCAAGATCAGCATTGACATCCTGGTAAATCTGAGGCGCCCAGTAGGCAGCCAGCTCTGAATAACTTGCAGCATGAGTGGTGCTCGCACTAGTGAAGAAAGGAACCGCCAAAGTTAAAATCGACATGAGTCCTAACATTTTTTTCCTCATTTAAAATGCCCCTCCGTGAATTCAAATTATTTTCACTCAACATCCTGTCACCCTTTTTTCAGCAAGTCCTCCTTCCTTCCTCGATGCGTATCATGCTGTCTGACATCTAAAATTATAGGTAAGATATCTCGCTTGTGTCAATCAATCCAATGTTAAATAATTGTGTAGATAAACTGCATGTTTTTTGCTAATAATATGGCTTAACTAGTCTTTTAAATTTCAAAAAATGTGGTACACTATTGTTGTCAGACAGCTTTAAATTTTATGTAAACGTTGAACATACCATCATTAACCTATAGAGAGGAATCGCTGAAATTTGGAGAAAAAGCTGCTTTATCTCAGAGTCAAAGAAGAGATTGAACGAAGCATCAACGAAGGCGAACTTAAGCCGGGGGACAAGCTTCCGTCTGAGCCGGAACTCGCCAAGAAATACGAGGTAAGCCGCCCTACACTCCGGGAAGCGCTTAAGATGCTTCAGCGGGAGAAAGTGCTCATAAGCAGAAACGGCGTCGGGACCTACGTTAACAATCGTCCGGATTTCATTATCAATCCGCTGAGCAAGCTGCAAAGCGTGGGGCAAATGATTAAAAATGAGGGGTATATCGAAAGCGAATTAGACATCAAGATCTACACACGAGAGCCCGAGGAGGATTGGAAAAAACAATTACAAATCGATGATGAGGAAAAGGTTGTCATTTTGGAGCGTTCGCGAACAGCAAACGGCAAGAAAGTGGCATTTTATTATAATATTTTCCCGCAGAGTTTGGTGGCAGGTCATTTTGAGGGGGAATTTTCAGGAGCTATCTTTGATTTCTTAAAGAGCAAGATGGGCATCAACATCGCCTACGCCATCACCGAAATTTGCGCATTAAGCAGCTCCGAAGAGATGGATCAGAATGCGGTGAACGTGCTCGGCAATGAAATTTTATTATTAAAACAACTTCATTTCGATGAAGATGATCGACCTGTCTTCTATTCGCTGGACTATTTGAAAAATAGTGTTTTTAAATTTTTTATTAAACGTGAATAGAAATGAAAACGACGTATGTTCCTGTCCATCTTTCGCGACAAGAATATACGTCATTCCATTACTTCTCAAGAAATCCTGTAGAAGGATTCGTAATAAAAAAACCTTCTTCTGGAACATGAAAATATTGAATCCAAACGCCGTCTAACAGGCTCTCTCTTTTGTCTAGCAGCACATTTATCCCTTTATCGGTTTCTACAATTTCATCATTTTCAGTTGCATGATCCAGGATAACGTCATAATGGCCATGGTCCCCATGATTCTGTGTAAGAATGACTCGGACCATCTTACCCTCCGCACCTTCTTGACTCAACATATCCTTTAAAACTTTAGCTGCGTTCCGGTTTATTTTGCATTTCATCGTGGTTTTCTCCTTGAATCAAGATTAGTTTAGCCTTCCTAACTTCACCCAATCGCCTATAAAATATTCCAAACATACTGAAAAAGAGGTGGAGTTGCTCCCAACTTCCCAACATAAAAAAGACTGCATTCACCCAAGGAGGAAGAGTGATTGTAGTCTTTTTACCTCTTGCTATTCGTAATTAATTAGCGTCTAAAACCTTGCAATTGCTGCTCCGCTATTTGCACCAACCGTTTGGTGATGGTGCCACCGATTGAGCCGGCATCGCGTGTCGCCAGATTGCCATTGTAGCCATTGGGTTGCAACGCAATCCCTAACTCTTGAGCAACTTCAAATTTCAATTGATTCAAAGCCGCTTTTGCTTCTGGAACAACTAATGTGTTACTGTTTGCCATAAATAAATCACTCCTTCTCGTGGTGTAATCTTATCATGTGGAGTGAAAGGAAGACTTATACATTCAAATTCAAAGAAGTTAAATTTCTTGCTCTGTTCATAATTTTGAGGAAGGTTTGAAGATCTTCTGTGGCCACATCTTCATTGCTTCTTACGATGTTTACGTTTTCCTTCTGGCTTCTCAATTCATCTATTTCAAGTTTGAGCTTTGAATTCTCGTGAAGCAACTGCTCAAATTTTTGCGCTTGATCCTTCGCGATCTTAATGATTTGCCTAAATGCATCCTCATATTTCGGCATGATGGGTTCATCATCCAATGTTGGCATGACAGGAATCGCTGCATGGATGTCTCTTTTTTGTTGTTTGCGTTTCATCCTGAAAAATTTAGCGTCATTGATTTCAGTTTCGTATTGATGCCTCAGTTCTTTATTCCACCGAAACCCACAGGCGGCCGCCGTGCGATTCAGTTTGCTCGCTGAGTCTTCGAATGCGGCAAGCTGCGTACTCCCATTTTTAATGTGACTAATTACCGTTTGAGCTAACGTTACATCATGATTATCTGTCCAAGCATCTTCTCGTCTTTTATCTTTCATTCTAGTTCACCTTCTTTACTATGTTATTAGAAATTGTTACCTGTAATATTAATTTTATTCAATGGACATGCATAAAAGACCCACATATCGTATATGTAGGTCTCTTTTAACTAGTTTGCAATCTATTCTTTACTGCTGGCGCTTACTTGATTGTCACTTTCTTTTTTAACCCCTTTGCTTTTGTACGGTTTCGGTGCGCTTTTTGCTCGATTGGCACTAGCTTGCCACCTATTCCAGCCTTTTTTGTCCGTTCCTCTGCCGGTTCCTTTGCCTTTACTCATGTAATCACTCCGTTCCATTCATCTGATAGAAAGCTATTGTATCATGAAAATGGAATTAATCTTAATTTATTCGTGCAGAAATGAATTCATCCCGCTAGATAAGCTTCTTTAACTTGATCGTTGACTAGCAATATCTTGGCGTCATCCTCCAAAATAATTTCTCCGGTCTGTATGACATAACCGCGATTCGCAATTTGCAGAGCTTGATAAGCATTCTGCTCCACAAGTAGAATCGTCATCCCGGTTCGGTTCAATTCCCGGATAATGTCAAAGATTTGATCCACGATAACCGGAGCCAACCCCATCGACGGTTCGTCAAGCAGCAGCAACTTGGGCTTCATCATAAGTGCGCGGGCGATTGCTAACATTTGTTGTTCGCCGCCACTCATGGTGCCTCCCGTTTGGTTTAAGCGTTCTCGCAAACGTGGAAAGTAATCAAAAGATTGCTCCATACGCTCTTTCATCACTTTTTTATCTTTCACGGAAAATGCGCCCATCTCCAAATTCTCTTTGACGGTTAGCTTGGGGAATATGCGCCTGCCTTCCGGAACATGTGCGATTCCTTCCATTGCCGTTTGGTGAGGCTGCCAACTCGAAATGTCTAGATTTTGAAACAGGATGGAGCCTTTCGTTTTCACTTGACCGCAAATAGATTTCAATGTCGTGGACTTCCCCGCTCCGTTACAACCGATCAAGGTAACAATTTCTCCCTCATGGACATGAAGTGAGATCCCTTTCAATGCTTGAATACCTCCATAATAAGCATGGACCCCTTGAAGCTGTAATAAGCTCATCCTTTCACCCCTTCCACTAAGGCACTTTTACCTAAATAGGCTTCAATGACACGCGGGTTCGAACGAACCTCATGCGGAAAACCTTCCGCAATCTTCTCACCGTGATCCAATACTAGGATGTGATCGGACAATTCCATGACGAGTTTCATATCATGCTCAATCAATATAATTGAAATGCCCATTTCCCGTTGAATCCTTCGAATAAGCACTGTCAAATCTTTGGTTTCACTCGGATTCATTCCCGCTGCGGGTTCATCGAGCAGCAGTACTTTAGGTTTTGCCGCGAGCGCTCTCGCGATCTCAAGCCGTCTTTGCGCTCCGTAAGAAAGGCTGTTTGCATTTTCATTGAGAGAGGAAGCAAGACCTACATACTGCAATAACCGATAGGCTTGGTCCATCGCCTGTTGTTCCTCAAGCCGAGTTTTCGTGAATCCTAGTAAAGTGCTGACGATTCCACCTTTCAAATGGATATGCATACCGACCATCACATTTTCAATCACCGTCATATTGCCAAACAATCGTATATTCTGAAAAGTACGGGCAATGCCTCTTTCCGTAATGCGATCAGGCTTGACGTTCACAATCGACTTGCCTTCCAATTCGATTTCACCTTCATCAGGCGTATAAATTCCGGTAATCATATTAAAAAATGTCGTCTTCCCGGCGCCATTCGGACCGATAACTGCGGAGATTTTCCCTTTTTGAAAATCAAATTGAACACCATTAACGGCAACTAGACCGCCAAAACGTTTGACCACATCTTTAACTCTCAAAACGGTCATTGGACGATCCCTCCGCTTGGTGGGGATATTGGCTTCACCGACGTTGTTGATGTTGATTTAGATGAAACCCGCTCCTGAATCAGCCTTTCGTTCACTTTGCGATTTTTCACGGAAATCAAGCCATTGGGCCTAAAGACAGCAAAGAGAATCAGAATAGCCCCAAATATGAAACGCTGCATCTTGGCCGGGGATAAAGCAAAAGGAATGTGGACGACGCCTTGCAGCGTTAATTGATTCAGCCAATTCGCAAATTCCGTAAGCACCTGCAAGTTAAGAATCGTAATAAGCGCAGCTCCAAGTATAACGCCGGGAACACTTCCCATTCCGCCTAACACCACCATGACTAATATCGTAATGGATTCAAGCAGGGTGAAGCTGGACGGATCAATAAACGTCTGTTTGGCCGCAAAAACGACCCCCATCATACCGGAGAACGATGCTCCAACAGCAAATGCTGTCAACTTCGTGCGAATTAGCGGAACGCCCATAGATTGGGCGGCAATTTCATTCTCTCGAACGGCCTTCCAGGAACGTCCTATGCGGGAATGCTCGAATCGTTTTACCCCGAAAATCACGAACGCCAATATCGCAATCACAATGAAATAAAATTCATGAGGATGCGTGAATTCAAGTCCGAACAGATCGGGCGGCTTAATCGACGAGATGCCCTTTGCGCCGTTCGTAATATTAATCGGCTTCTCTAAGTTATTGAAGATGATCCGAACAATCTCACCGAAGCCCAAAGTCACGATTGCCAGATAATCGCCTTTCACCCTGAGAACGGGCAAACCTAGGAGCATGCCGAACAGTGCAGCCATAAATCCGCCAATAAAAATGAACAGCCAAAACGTTGAGCCTGAAAGTGGAAAGAAATCTCCCGTTAGGAACTTGTTCGCTTGTGCGGTAGAGAAGATGCCGTATGTGTAAGCTCCAATTGCGAAAAAAGCGACAAAACCCAAGTCTAACAGACCTGCAAATCCTACGACAATATTTAGTCCGAGCGCCATTGCGATATAAATTCCGCTTTGCGTTGCAACTTCCATATAAGACTCGTATGCAGGGCCTCCCGATGTAGCAAACGGAATAATGAGAATGACCAGGATACCGCCAATGATCCATTTGACCTTATCCGTGAAGGAGGTGTAGTGCAGCAGCAACAAGGATGCCAGCAATAATAAAAAGGCGATGACCGATTTAGCCATCATATATACACTTAGCGCTGAAACCAAGACAAGAAGAACAAGGATCAGAGCTTGCATTTTCGAATTCTGCGCTAATGCTTGTTTGATTTTATCCATATGAGTCACCTGAGTCACCTACACTTTCTCCTTGACGGCTTTACCAAACAGACCTTCCGGCTTAAAAATCAATACAATGATAAGTATCATAAAAGCAAACACATCTTTATATTCTGAACCAAAGCTGCCGCCCGTCAGTAAACCTAGATTTGAAGAAGCAAACATCTCGAGAATGCCAATGACCAGTCCGCCGAACATGGCTCCCCGAATGTTTCCTATACCTCCAAGCACAGCTGCCGTGAACGCTTTCAACCCTAATATATAGCCGATAAACGGATCGATCGTTCCATATTGCTGCGCAAATAAAACCCCAGTTGCTCCACCCAAAGCGGATCCGATGAAAAAAGTCAGGATAATGATTTTATTCACGTTTATCGACATTAACGAAGCTGTTTCCCGATCTTGCGCAACCGCTCGCATGGCGACTCCCCATTTGGTACGGTTAATAAAAAAATCAAGGCCGATCATTAAAAAAACAGCCACTGCGATGATAATGACCGTATTGGTTTTCAAAGACGCGTCACCGAGCCAAGAGCTGAGCGATGACGTGCCGATGGTCATGCTTTTATCGAATAACGTAATACTGCTAATGATGTAGTTTCCTGTTCGCAATTCAGAGATAAATCGAACGATATCTTGAACCACGAAGGATACACCAATCGCGGAGATCAGCGAAATGAGCTTTGGTGCTTTTCGCAGAGGCTTGTAAGCAATTCGTTCAATCCCAACCCCGAGCAATCCCGTAACCAGCATGGCGATAGCGAGAATCAGAACGTAGGCGACCCATCCCGGCATCCCGCCAAGCCATCCTGTCGATTGGAAAAGGAATAAGACTCCCGTTCCAACGAATGCCCCTGTCATAAAAATTTCACCATGCGCAAAATTGATCAGTTCAAGAATGCCGTAAACCATGGTATAACCTAAGGCAACGACCGCATAGATAGCTCCTAAAGCAAGCCCGTCGATCAATACTTGGGGGAGTGCGTGCAGGATGTTAAGGATCATTGAGCTTCTCCTTTCGCAGATAAATAAAACGTAAAGAGAGGTATATCTACTAAGCACATACCTCTTTACTTAACGTTACTTCCCTACTTCAGAAATCATCGTGCCTGGATATTTCGGGCCATCAAATTTGTAAATAAACACTTTTGCATATGTATTGTCACCTTTGCCGTCAAAGGAAACCTTCGTAGCCACGCCTTGGAAATCTTTGGTGGCGCGCACCGCATCGCGAACTTTATCACGGGCAGGCACTTTCCCGCCGTCCGCACTGCTCGCGGCTTTAATGCTGTTAAGAATAATCGTCATACAGTCATAAGCGTATGCCGAGTATCCGTCTGGCGCTTTGCCGAACTTGGCTTTGTATTGATCCGCCCATTTCATACCTTCTGATGATTTCGTAATATCCGTTGAGATGGAGGCGTACAAGGCATCTTTGACTTTATCGCCGGCTACATCAACCAGACCTTGTGTATCCCAACCGTCAGCCCCCATGAAAGGCGCTGTAATTCCTTTGTCCCGAGCTTGCTTGATCAACAAACCGCCCTCGGCATATAAGCCTCCGAAAAATACGAAATCCGGCTTCTTGCTGAGCGCAATGTTCAGCACCCCGTTGAAATCCTTCTCGCCTACGGTAATTCCCTCATAGCCGACTATGTTCGCCCCTTGCTTCGTCGCCGCGTCTTTGAACGCTTCCGCTAAGCCTTGGCCATAGGCTGTTTTGTCTTGAATGACGAAAATATTTTTAGCTTTCACTGTTTTAAAAGCATAATCAGCCGCTGCAGGGCCTTGAAAATCATCTCTGGCAACAATTCGGTTTACGACCTTCAGATTTCGATCCGTTACTTCCGTCGCTGTGTTCGACGGTGACACCATGACGATATTGTTCTTCTCGTAAACAACGGAGGAGGGGATTGCTACGCCCGAGTTCATGTGCCCTACAATTCCGAGGATGGCTGGATCAGCACTAATGATCTCGGCATTGGCAACGCCTTTTTTGGGATCTGCCTGGTCGTCATAAGGGACCAATTGGAGGTCAAAGCCTAACTTGGCAAACTCTTCTTTGTGGTCATCCAAGGACATTTGGGCGCCTAGCTTAATCGCTTCACCTTGAACGGCGCTGCCTCCTGATAAGGGGGACTGAGTAGCAATTTTGATGACGCTCTTCGTGACTGTGCTGCTGGGTGTAGTTGTTCCTGTAGCAGTACTAGAAGTTGTTTCATTTCCGCATCCTGCCAACACACTAATGGCAAGCGCCGATACTGAGATCAGTAGAGCCGTCTTTTTCAAAATCATGAAACATCCTCCTCAGATAGTTTGGTACGCAAAAATGCCGATACAGCAGCATTCAGAACTTCGATTTAAGCTACGAAATTCATACAAAAACTACTTCATCGGCACTTTCAATACATGAACCTTCCTATTTATCATATTCAAATTCATAGTTTATGTCAATTAAAGTAACATATAAATAAGAAAAATTATAGATTAGGTTAATTTGTGTTATATTAATTAACATTTAAAGTTAATCATTTTCTATTTATTGTAACTTATGGCGTTATCACCCTAGCATAAGTGCTATAAACTTCATTGATAGCAGTTCTTCCATCTGTCGTCACTCCACCAATGCAGCCCACCCTACCGCCAATAGCAACTTAACCACCAGCCCTCCGCATGAGACCAACAATGACTCAACCGTCTGCTCTCCGCATCCCACTAGCAGCCAACCATTCGCCTCCGCACCAAGTAGCCAATACTCTGTAACGGACTCAGAAGCCGTTATTCTGCCATTTTCGCCTGATCGAGCCTGCTAACGGACTTAGATATCGTTATTTATAGATTTTGCTGCCGTTTCCGGCATTCTCAGCACCAATAACGGCACCTGAGTCCGTTAAATGCTGAACCTGCCCCAAAAGCAGCAAATAGAGTCATCTCAGTCCGTTAGCCGCCCACACACCCCCACAACACAAAAAAAGCACGTAAGATCAGCATCTTACGCGCTTTTTTATAAATTACATTACTTCCAATACCGCCTAGACATACAATGCTCCTTGGCGAGCTTACATGTCTTCAAATCCACCAGCTCAATAGAGCTGATAGTTTCAGGAGAGTGAATCATTTGGCCATCCCCCGCGTAGATCCCTACATGGTGAATTGCTCCCTTACCTTCATCATGAGCGAAAAAGAGCAAATCCCCCGCTTCCAGTTGTTCCTTCTTAACGAGAGTTCCCCGCTTCGCTTGGTCCGAGGCATCTCTAGGAATCAAAATCCCGAAATATCTATGCATGGAATGTGCAAAGCCGGAGCAGTCAAAGCCATAGGAGGACAAGCCTCCCCATAAATAAGGCAGATCCAGGAACCTTTTCGCCTGTTCCACGATCCCTTGTCCAATGTCAGCTACTCCTACCTGAGAAGCTAGAGGTCCATCAATCAAGCGGATATCATCCACTTTCAGATACCCAGCCCCCTCCGGCGTCTGCACTTTCACCAACTTTTCCATTTCCTCCAGCACAGGCAGAGAAGTCAGATAACTCAACTCAATCAACTGTTGGGTCGGATTTTTATACAACCACGCTTTATCGGATATCACTTCCGCTCTTTTCGAGCCGAGAGGGACATCCGATTCTTCAACCAACTGGCAGCTTGGCACCCATCCAGGATAACCCAAGTCATCCTTGCGCGTTCCCTGTTGAGGGATAAGCACCTTACTCCAGCCTCCCACTTCTTCTGTAACAAGAACAGATGCACCATAAAGAATCTGCGTCTGAATACGGTTCGCCAGACACAAATCCAGCTTATCTCCAAGTGTCATATCCCCCAGCCACTCTCTCATATCGGCTGGGCACCTTAATGCCGGCTCATCTACAGGACGCGGCGAATCCGGCTTTGACCATACGGTTGCAACAGACACAGCGACCATCTTCCGCACCGGTACTCTCATACTCACGACCCCACTGGACTTTGGCTGTGGACGACATCTAAAATACCAAGTCCTGATGTTTTCGGAAAGGTCATAACCCTTCCATCATACTTCACTCCGCCAACTACAATATCCTGAAGCATCATTAAGGGCGCATCGAAATCACAACGGGTGATATTCTTCTTGCTGGCCGCAAGATGAGCGGCAGCCGTCACAGCCACACGGGATTCGATCATGCTGCCCACCATGCACTCGACCCCGAATTCTTCCGCAATATGATTAATAATTTGCGCCTTGTATATACCACCGGATTTCATCAGCTTAATATTAATCAAATCCGCCGCACGGCTTTTCAACACCTCGAAGGCTTGAATGGGTGAAAACACACTTTCGTCTGCCATAATGGGAGTTTCTACGTGATCCGTCACCATCTTCAGCCCTTTGATGTCCCCCGCTTTCACCGGCTGTTCAACCAGTTCAATGTCCAGACCCAGATCCTCCATACGCCGTATCGTACGAATGGCATCCTTCACTTGCCACCCCTGATTCGCATCGATGCGGATTTTCACGCCGCTGCCAATACACCTGCGAATTTCTTTGATTCTTTCGATATCTTCCAGAATGTCATCCTTACCCACTTTAATCTTCAATACGTTGAAGCCTTCTTGCACATAACGAACCGCATCTTCTCCCATTTCCTTAGGGGAATTGACGCTAACCGTAAAATCCGTTTCAATCTGATCCTTGTAACCGCCCAGGAACTGATACAACGGCAAACCACAATTCTGCGCAACCAAGTCGTAAATCGCCATATCTACAGCCGCTTTAGCGCTGCTGCTTCCGATCATCGATTGATGAATCTCCTGGAGAATGCGCTCATAAGCCAGCAAGCTTTTGCCAACTAACAACGGTGTGAATGTATGTACAATAGCCGAATGGATACTGTCCAGGCTGTCGCCTGTTATGACAATGGTCGCCGGAGCCTCCCCCCAACCAACTCTGCCGTCATTGCTCTGAATTCGAACAATGATAGATTCCGTACTGTACACGGTACGCAAAGCCGTTTTAAACGGTTTCTTAAGCGGTGTCGACTGCCGCATAACTTCAACACTTTGAATAATGCTCATGAATTTGCCTCCTTATGCCTCTACACCGGGTTCCGTACATGCCAGCAACTTCTCGTAAGTACTCATTCTCGCCCCAATACCAAAGGGAACCGCAATATTCGGAGAGCAGTGGCCAATTTTAAATCCGGATAATGTCGGCTTCCCAGCAGGTACGATATGATGATGAAAAACTTCCTCTAACGTAAACGATACTTTCCGTTTATCCGGCTCACAGTTATGAAAATCACCAATCAATATGCCAGCTGCATTCGCAAATTTCCCTGCATGCTTGAGCTGATTTAACATACGATCCACTCTATAAGGTTCTTCGTCGATATCTTCAATGAAAAGAAGTTTCCCCTTGGTATCCAACTCATAGGGCGTCCCCAGCGTACTCACAATTAAAGAAAGGTTTCCTCCAACGATAGGTCCGACAGCCTCTCCTTCCACTAATGTTTGGAGCGGAGAAATCTCTTCTGTATAACGAAGAACGGAAGGACGAAGGAGCGTTTCATAATTCTGAACCGTAAGCGGGTGCAGTTCATCTTTTCCCAGATCAATCAACATAGGGCCGTGAAAAGTAACCAAACCTGCAAATCGGCGAATAGCAGCATGCAAAAAAGTAATATCACTATATCCCCAGAAAATCTTCGGATTAGCTCGAATCAGGTCATAGTCCAGCAAATCCGCGATTCTTCCGGTACCATAGCCGCCACGCGCACAAATGATAGCTTTGATAGCAGGATCAGCAAACATAGCGTTCAGTTCCCCGGCTCGCTCCTCATCCGTTCCCGCCAGATAGCCATGCTTCTTATTCAAAGTATCTCCCAGCCGTACTTGCAGCCCCATTTTCTCCAAAACGGTTGAAGCTGCTTTCACCTGCTCCGTGTCTACCCAGCATGCCGGCGCCATAATACCTACGGTATCACCAGGGCTTAGCCGCTTAGGCTTTATGAGTTCAGCCATGAGCACCAATCTCCTTTATTTATTTCAAATCCGCCCACTTAAAGTCCAGGAAGCCGAAAGCATGTCTAACGACACCTTCCAATTTATCGCTTTGCAAGTAAGTCGAGTTGTAGAAGTAGAGCGGCAGAATCGGAGCTTCATCCATCAAAATTTTCTCCGCATCATGCATCATTTTGTATCGTTTCGCTTCGTCTGTTTCTACATAGGCATCTTTGATCAATTTATCATACGTAGGATTCACCCACCCGGTACGACTGAACGGATTTGTCGATTGGAAACCGTCTAGGAAGTTGATCGGATCCGCAAAGTCAGGAAGGAAGGATGAACGGGATAATTGCAGTTGTAGATCCTTTTGCTCCGTAGTCAGTACTTTTCCTTCTTTGTTTGCCAGTTTCACATCAATACCAAGATTATCTTTGAGCATCGCTTGGAGCGTTTGAGCAATCCGTTGGCTAACATCATTCGTGTTATACGTCAAAGTAACTTCAGGCAGCTTCGAGTATCCGGCCTCCTGCATCCCTTTTTCCAGCAGTTTTTTCGCTTCTCCCGCATCAAACTTGATCAGGCTGCCGCCCACTTTACGGAAATCTCCCCCTGCAGGATCGTTAAGTCCTGGTGACACATAACCGTCAGCCGGCTTCTGCTTTTGCTTCAACACCAAATCTACAAGCTTCTGTCTGTCTACAGCCGCAACGAAAGCTTTTCGAATGTTGACGTTGTTGAATGGAGCCATTTTCACATTAAAACGATAGAACGCCGTACCTGCGGCATCTTCCACCTTTACTTTGTTGTCCGCGAACAGTTTGTCGCTCATATCAGCCGGAATGGAACCCGTCGTATGAAGCTCACCGGTCGTGAAGAGCTGGTAAGCCGTGTTCGTATCATTGATCATTTTAAAAGTAACGCCTGCCAGTTTTACGTTTGCGGCATCCCAATATTGATCGTTCTTTACCATTTTAAGCTCGCTATCGTGCTTCCATTCCGTAATTTTGAACGGTCCGTTACTTACAATTGTAGCCGCCTCACCTGCCCATTTGGCATTGCCCTCCACAGTCGCCTTATGTACCGGGAAAAAGGCAGGACTGGAAACCATGCCTACCAACCAAGAAGCAGGCTGTGCCAAAGTAACCTCCAGCGTCTTGTCATCCAGCGCCTTGATTTTCACATTGTCCGCCGATCCCTTGCCGGAATTATAAGCTTCTGCGCCTTCAATCGGATAGGCAAGGAATGCCGCATCCGAAGCTGTTTTAGGATCTAGCAGACGCTTCCAGGCATACTCAAAGTCGGCAGCTTTTACCGGATCTCCGTTGGACCATTTAATGCCGTCGCGCAGCGTAAAGGTATACTTCTTCCCATCCGGCGAGATTTTCCACTCTTTAGCCATCGCTGGCTCAGGCGTCTGGTTTTTACCAAGACGCGTTAACCCTTCAAAGGCATTATTGACAACATCGTAAGAAACTTGGTCAAATCCTTTCGGTGGATCGAGGGATGTCGGTTCTTTTAAATTGTTGTAGAGGAGGATCTTGGACTTCGTTTCTTTGGCTGCTTCCGTCTGGCTGGCTCCAGACGCTTGCGTTCCGGAACCAGGATCTTTGCTGCACCCAGCTAGCAGCGTACCAATTACCAATACGGAGCTGATTAGCAATGCTGACACTTTTTTCATGAGCACTTCTCCCCTTTGTCATCGTCTTATTTATCCTAGAGCCGTCATGCTATTTCTTTGGTTCGACGGCTGGAATACAACTTGAGAGCGTGGATCCTGCAGCCAACAGGCTACGGAATGGCCGCTCGATACAGCAGTCTGCTCCGGCTGATAGACACCGCATACTTCCATCGCATAACTGCAGCGCGCTGCAAATGCGCAGCCTTGCGGCGGAGCAAATAGATCCGGCGGCGTCCCTGCAATCGGCGTAAGCGGAAGCGACTTGTCCGTGTCCAGTCGCGGCATAGAAGCCAACAGCCCTTTGGTATAGGGATGCTGCGGGTTATAGAACAACTCATCCACGGTGCCCGATTCAACAACCTTGCCGGCATACATCACATTGACCCGATCAGCCATATTCGCAACAACACCAAGGTCATGCGTGATGATGATGATAGACACACCGGTTTTCTTCTGAAGCATTTTGAAAAGCTCGATGATTTGTGCTTGAATGGTGACATCGAGTGCGGTAGTCGGCTCGTCGGCTATAAGCACCGAAGGATTGCAAACCGCCGCGATGGCAATCATAATCCGTTGTCTCATGCCGCCGCTAAATTCATGCAAATACTGCTTCAGGCGCATCTCAGGATTAGAAATGCCAACCAACCCCAGCATTTCCGTGGCTTGCTTACGTGCTTCTGCACGCGATATTTTCTGATGGCGAATTATTCCTTCCATAATCTGCTCACCGATGGAGATGGTGGGATTCAGTGCCGTCATGGCATCTTGGAAAATCATGGATATTTCCGATCCTCTTAGCTCTCGCAGCTGCTTTTCGCTAAGCGCGGTCAACTCCCTCCCTTTATACCTAACGCTGCCTTGGCTGATCTTCGAGCTTTGCTCGGGAAGAAGACGCGTCACGCTGCGTGCCGTTACACTTTTGCCGCAGCCGGATTCGCCTACAATAGCCAACGTTTCTCCTTTTCCTAACGAAAAACTGACTCCGCGAACCGCCTTCACTTCTCCACCATGTGTGGTGAACGAGACGTGCAGATTATCCACTTCCAATATAACGTCGGGCGAGTTCGTAGTTTTCACCTTGGCTACCTCCTCCTTTTCGGATTAAAAGCGTCCTGCAAGCCATCACCGACCAAGTTAAAAGCAAGCATCGTGATCGATATGAAAAAGGCCGGATAAAATAACCGCCACCATTGCCCCGACAAAATGGTCGACAGACCATCATTGGCCATAACGCCCCAGCTTGCCAAGGGAGGCTGAATACCCAGACCCAGAAAACTTAGGAATGCTTCGGCGAATATAGCGGAGGGCACCGAGAACGTCACTTGTACGATAATGACGCCGATGGCATTAGGCAGCAAATGCTTGCGGATGATGTAACCCGCTCCTCCACCTAACGTTCTTGCCGCCAGCACATACTCCGATGATTTCAGGCTGAGCACCTGCCCGCGCACAATTCTCGCCATTCCGATCCAGCCCGTCGCGCTTAAGGCTACAATGATCGTCAGCAGACCCGGCCCCATGACAACCATCAGCAGGATGACTACAAGCAGATAAGGAATCCCGTACAAAAGATCAACGAACCGCATCATGATGTTATCGATTCGTCCCCCTAAATACCCGGCGATGCCGCCATAAATGATGCCGATAACCAGATCAATGAAAGCAGCCATTAAGCCGATAAATAGGGAAATCCGCGCCCCGTAAAGGATTCGGGCATAGACGTCACGTCCAAGTTCATCCGTACCGAACCAGTGAGCGGCCGATGGCTTCTGGTTGGCATCCAGCAGCACTTGCTTCGAATAACTTTGGTCTGTAAGATGAGGTCCGACTATCGCTAGCAAAGCCATCAAAACTATAATGATTAGCCCCGCCATCGCTAATTTATTGGCACGCAGCCTAATCCAAGCTTCCTGCCAAAACGACAGCCGCACTCGAACAATCGCTTCCGCCATTCCTTTGTTATTGACCATAGGGACGAATAAGGAATCTGGCACATTCATCACTTACCCCTCCTTCCTGTGCAGCTTGATGCGGGGGTCAACCAGCCCGTAGGCGACATCCACCAGAAACATCATCACTACGAGCAGCGCACTATAAAATACGGTCGTCCCCATAATGAGCGAGTAATCCCGATTATTAATGCCATCAACGAAATATTTCCCCATTCCCGGGATCGCGAAAATCTTTTCAATGACAAAACTCCCTGTAAGAACATTGGCCACCAGAGCCCCCAGCAGAGTAATGACCGGAAGCACCGCATTTCGGAGCGCATGCTTGATAACAATCGTCGCAGGCGACAAACCTTTCGCCCTCGCCGTTTCGATGTAGTCGGCTGTCAGCACCTCCAACATGCTCGCCCTTGTCAATCTGGCAATGATCGCGAGCGGTCCGGTTGAAAGGGCAAGCGCTGGAAGAACGACATGCTTCCACGTCCCCCAAGTGGCTACCGGAAGGAGCTTCCATTCGACCGCCACGTATTTAATTAACAAAGTAGCGACGATGAAGTTCGGTACCGCTATGCCGATAACCGCAAAGATCATGGCGAGATAGTCGATTATGCGGTTTTGCCGAAGAGCAGCGACCGTCCCAAGAGCAATTCCGGTAACGATTGAAATCAGAATCGATATGATCCCCAGCTTAAAGGAAACCGGAAATCCCCGGCTGATCATGGAATTGACGGTATCGGGAAAGTGCCCGATGGAAGGCCCAAGATCCAAGGAAAGCAGTGATTTTAAATAAAGCAAGTACTGTGTCGTAACAGGTTGGTCTAAATGGTAAAATTCCATTAAATTCTGAACCGCCGTGGGATTCGAACTTTTGCCCTCTTTCTCGAATGGCGACCCCGGAACAGCGTGCATCAGTGCAAAAGTAACTGTAATAATTAGCCACAGTGTGACAATCATGGAGATAAATCGACGAAGAATATATTGTGTCACGCTATCACCCACTCTCGCTTTTTAACAAAATGCCGTTCTCATCGCCAACTCCGTCATCACCAACATCGCTCGGTACGCCTCAAGAATGTCTTTCGCCTGAAAGGTGACAGTCGGACTGTTATCATCTATCGTCGTACCCGGCATCAGGTGAGCCCACTCCGCTTGGCCATAGTTGGCAAATTCAATCTTCAGCACCGGATGATCCGGCGGCACAAGCGGCTTCACTCGGCCCGCGTTAGCCAGCGCTTCCTTTGTTTTTCCCTGAAGCAGCAGTCCGCTTTTCTCGGGGGTTAAACACATGGCCGAAGTTCGCGATATCCGCTTTTTCACAATGGCTGTCGTAACTCCTGGAATCAGCTCCTCAGCTTCCATTGCGGTTTCATCATCCCCAGCGACCAATAGAACAGGCACACCATAATGGCCGGCAACATAAGCATTAAACCCAAGCTCGCCAATGACCCTATCATTGATATACATATTGCGAACACCGAAAATCATCGTATGGCTGAGGACGCCTTTGGTCGCCGCTCTCGTGTGATACCCCAGAAAAGCCGCCCCAGAGAACGAAGCATCTAAACCCTGCACCATGGAAAAGGGCTTCACATCGCCCGATATCAACTGTGTTTCGGGATGCAGCTTCTCGATTAGCAGATTATTCATTTTGGAGTGGCTATCATTCACAATGACTTCCTTGCAGCCTTCATCAAAAGCGGATCGGATGACATGATTCGCTTCATCTGTCATGATGTGCTGCCCGCGAGTGTAATTGTACTGTCTGGAATCAACAAACGTGTGATCAACAAGTCCGGTTATCCCTTCCATATCAATGGAAATATAAAGTTTCATAGGGTCGCCTCCCGCATTGTAAAGTAACAAAAACCCAGCAAACAGCCCCAGGAACCTGTGTCCCAAGAAACTATTTGCTGGGTTTTATTTACGTGTATGTTGCCATACGGATAAATAAAGCAGCTTACACTGTACCGGAAGATTGGAAACCCAGCTCTTCCCGGCCGTTAAGTGCTAATTTGTATTTTTTTTGCGCGTCTTTGTACGCTACGATAAGGGCCTTCTGGGATGATCCGTGATATCTGCGGCGGATTTCCTCCGCCACCACATCAAGCAGAAGCATATTGTGCCCGATGAAGATCGAGCGCACAAAATCCGATGTGAGCGGTATCGTGGATGAACATCCTGCATCAACAATCTTGTGACTTGCCGTATCGACAACAAGACCAATAAAAAAAGCGTTATACTGCTGGGTAATCGGATTGTTCACAGAAGCTTGCGCGTCGCCGATGATGTAAATCGTATCCTTGTCGTATACCAAACGACCACTCTCCTTATTAGCATTCCGTTCGTTTTCCGGGCGGGATGTGGGGAGAGATGTAGTCTCCTACGACCGCCAGAAGCTAGAATACTAACGATGTAATATATACTAACATCGAAATAACATGTTGTAAATATGTAAATATCGAATCTCTTTCTCTCCCTCACAATCTAAGGAAAGCAGTCTTCAATACTTGCGCAAGCTCTTCTTCCGCCACAAAATAAATGCCTTGTCCTTTACTCTGGTTGACACCGTTCATGAGCAGAATGAAGCCCCATTTTTCTTGCTTATGAAAATACATGTCGCTTAGCAGTCCATACGCATCACCGGAATGCCCAATTAGTCGGTGTCCTGGGAGCAAATCATCCGTGATCTGGAACTGGAGCCCGCAGTTGCGGAAAAACCCCTCTTGTCGGTACCCCGACCAATGCGGCGCGTGCATCAGATCCACAGATTCCGGCTTCAGGATTTGAACATCGTTCAATTTACCGTCATTAGAATGCGCTTCCATAAAACGTGTCAAGTTATCCACGCTTGTGCGAAGTCCGCCTTGCGGGCTGAATAATGCTCCGTTAGTGCCCGGCACATAGCCGCTGTAATCGATGGCCTCCGGTTTCTTCCCGCGAAAATCGTCCGTACCCACAATAAATTCATCATTGGCCTCTGAATATTCATACAACACAGCAACGGAGTCCATGTCTTTCAAATCCCCGATGTTGAAGCTAGTATCATTCATCTGAAGCGGTTCGAACAGATGCTTCTTGCAATATTCGTCAAATCGTTCATTCGAAAGCCGCTCCACCACCGTTGCTAGCATGACGGCACCCAGATTCGAATATTCGAAGCCATCCGGATCTCCCGGCCGTCCATCTCCCCAGAGACTGTCGGTGTAATAAGTCCCGCCTGGAAGAAGGAGATCCGCAAGACGAATCTTCGGTGGATTCTCACTGCGCGAATCAACGACAAAACGAACATATTCATCTTGCAGTCCCGAAGTATGCGTCATTATCATCCTGAGCGTTATCGGCGTTTCCGGATATTTGGAACTGCGCACCGGAATTCCGAGTATTTCACTTACATCCTGATCAATTCCACATAAGCCTTGCTCGACAAGCTGCATAACCGCTGTCGCGACCACCGTCTTCGAGATGGAAGCGATGCGAAATATGGTTTGAGATGTAACAGGAATACGTCTATCTACATTTGCCCATCCATATCCCGCGCTCCAAATCTGTTTCCCTTCACGCATTACGGAGGCCGCTAATCCAACGATTCGATGCTTGTCCATCACCTGCTGAATCTGTTCATCCAAAGAATTCAAGCAAATCCTCCTTCGACCTGATTTGTCAAAGATTTGATTCTTATAGATCCATTATAATAAAGTCTTTTCGTACTGTGTAGCATTTTTTTGCCGCACTTCCAATCTAGCAGCAATCACGAACATAGAAGTGAACCCCGCTACACCAATAAGCGCCATAATCGCACTGATCGTATACATGGCATGCGCGCCTAATTCCTGGAATATCAAGCCCCCAGCGATTCCAGCAACCATACCGGACAGGCCTCCCCAACTCAAAGCATAAACCGCTTGCCCTGACGCTCTATAGGCCGGCGGAATCAAATATGCCGTCAACTGCGTCCCTACATAGTAATAGCCTGCGAACGTGATGGAATTTAACGCTTGGATGAAAAGGATGTGATACGGCGACGTCGCCGCTGCCATCAGAAACCAGCGCAGTGCGTACAACAAGCTAACAGCCGCCAGACAGAAGAACATACTTCTGCGGTCTTTTCGTAAAAAACGGTCGAACAGCAAGTAAACAGGAATTTCAAATATAGAGGCAAAAAATGCGGACCATCCGATCAAGGAGCTATTCCCGCCTAGTTCGGACATGTAAATAGAGACAAATGTGTTGTTCATCGCATTAGGAATCGAAATAAGAATCCCCATCAGAATGAAGACCAGAAACCATTTATCACTCATGATTCGCAGATAATTGCCTTTTTTTCCGCTTTTGATTGAGCTTTCTGATTCCCTGTTTCCACTATTCTGAGCCTGAGGCAGCATCCATGCAAATACAATGGATAACCCCATCATGACGCCGCATACTTTCCATAAATCCCGGATGCCCAACCATTCCATCACAGGACCTGTCGCCAAGGCCATCAACGCCCAACCGAGCGCCCCCCATAGCCGAAAAGAACCGAACTTGTGACTCGTATGCTCTATCGCCTCCAAAATAAGACTATTGGATTGAGCAAACAAAGGACTCTGAAAGCAGAAAAAAACAAGTAAAAAAGTGACCAGGAACGGAAAAGAATTCGTAAAAAAGACCGTTTGCAGACTAAGAAAGCTGCCGATCAGGAGAATGATCAGAATGCGCCTTACATTAGACAAACGGTCGCTCCAATAACCCCAGAACGGATTGGCGATCAACGAAAGAATAGGCCCGCCGGACAGCAGCAAGCCTATTGCTACGCTAGAAATGCCTAATTCTTTCAAGTACAACGGGAAAAATGCACTATAAATCGCGAAGGCGCCATATAAAATAAAGCTGAATGCTTTGATGACGCCGAACGGGTGATCTTTCAGTCTTGCGATTACTGACATAGGTGCCACGCTATCCTTTCTGAGCTCTTAAGTCGAATGGACAAGTTTCCGATATTGCGTTGGCGTTACTCCGGTGTATGTTTTGAATATGGAACAGAAGTATTTATATTCTTTGTAGCCGACGCTTTCGGCGATTTCGAAGACGCGATCGTCGGTCCCGGACAACTTTGCTTTCGCCTGTTCGATGCGCACTTCGTTCAGATACTCGGCGAACCCTTTTCCAAACTTTTGCTTGAAGAGGATACTGAAGTAATTCGGCGTTATTTTTAGCCATGCAGCAACCTCAGATGCCTTAATATCCTTGTTGTACCTGGCTTCAATGTAGGATTTCACCCTGTCTGCAAGCCAATGATTTTTCCCCGTAAGGGAATTGTTGATCAATGAGAACATGGACTCCAGCTCCGCACGCAGCAGGGACTCCATCGCTCTGTAGGAGTTGTGCACCAAAAGATCGATTTCCTGAGAATGAAAGACATTAAGATACCCTGTCAAATCGATGCCAGCCGCTCGCAGCCGCCTTTGAAGTATAATGACGAGTTCCTGGAACGCCTGCCATATTTCCTTAATCAAGCTGCCACTCTCGCGAAACTCCTGCATAATTTCATCAATTTGCTGGCGTAGTTCAACATCATTTTCTTGAAACAAAGCATGGATCAGATTTTTCTCCCATACGATCAGCTCAGGAAGACGATGACTTCTTTTGAAAATCAGTTCTTCATCATGGAAAATAATTGGAGCAAGGGATGATAGCACGGCATAGTGCAATAAGGAAATAGCCTCCATGCAGCTAGCGTGAATCTGTTCTGAACTATGGAATGGCCGGGATATACTGGCATGTAGATCAAGATCCTCCGACAACTTCAGCACCCCGCTTAAAATGCCATGAAGCTCCTTCGCGCTCATCGAATGCGGTCCGACTACTAGCGACAGCAGCAAATTCTGATGTTGGAAAAATGAAACGGTCTCCAGCCCGGATGATCGCAAGGCTGTATCCACGTTTATTTCCCAGAGGCTCCGCTTCTCTCTGCGTTTTTCTTCGGACGACCGCCGGGTCCACTCCGCATAATCGGAGAGCTGTGTGGCGATCATCCAAAAGCTGCTCGACCCGGTTGTCATCATCAAAGGTACATAATCCTCATTTTGATCGATGACCCTCTGCTGCAGCTGCCCCATCAGCCATTTGCGCGTCCGTTCTACTTCTTGCTCACCCTCAAGCTTCCGTTCTTGCGTAATCTCTTCGCCAATCCGCTGCACCATGCCCATCAACTCATCGATATTCACCGGTTTCAGCAAATAATCTTCAATACCAAGCCGCAAAGCCTGCCTGGCATACTCAAAATGGTCATATCCGCTAACAATGATCACACGCGACTGAGGGAAACGCTGCTTCAATTCCTTTGCAAGCTCAAGTCCGTCCATGCCTTCCATGTTCACATCCGTTAACACGACATCCACAGGACAATGCTCCAAGAAGGCAAGCGCTTCGATTCCGTCATAAGCTTCTCCGACAACTTCAACACCAATCGTCTCCCAGGAAATGGTACGACGCAATCCTTGGCAAATAATAGGCTCATCATCTACAATTAGCATTTTGATGGTCATCGCTTTTCCTCCTGAGCACTCATTTGAAATGGAAGTCTTATTCTTACGCAAGCCCCGGCATAGGGCGGTTCTGAAGGAAGCTCGATGCCATACCCCTCACCGTATTCAAGCGTTATGCGTTCATGAATGTTGCAGATCGCGTGGTTCATAATGCCCTCGTCACCGATTCGATCTTGAAGAACCTGACGGATAACCTCCAGTTTGGTCTTGGCAAACCCGACGCCGGAATCCACCACTTCAATCAGCACATCCTGTTCTGCCATATAGCAGCGCACCTCAATGCGGCCACCCCCACGTTTAAAACCATGTTTGATGCTGTTTTCCACCAAAGGCTGAATGATCTTCTTCAAGAGAACGGCATGGTTCAACTCCTCCTCCATGTGCAAGGTGAATTGAAGTTTGCTTCCCATTCGTTTCTGCTGTAAGTCCAGATAGGCCTGAACAAACTCCAATTCCTCAGGCAGCGTCGTATATCGCTTGCCGCTATTTTGCCCCATTCGAAAGAAAAGCGACAGGGTTTCGATCAATTGACTCGTCTCCGCTGCTTTCTCCAACCTTGCCGTCCAACGGATCATATCCAGCGTATTATATAAAAAATGAGGATCCATTTGGCTTTGCAATATTCGAAGCTCCGATTCTTTCTGCCGAATCTCTAATTTATACTTTTTGTCGATCAGCTCCTTGATGGTCATAACCATGTTGTTGAACTGTCGGCCAAGCTCCCCGACCTCGTCTCGCGATCTGACTTTGACCTGCGCCGAGAAATCACCTTTTTTGAGCTTAGAGGTTTGTTTACTCAGTTCGAGCATGGGACGAATCATAGCAAATTCGAACCCGATTAAGGCGATTAACCCAAATATAAGAATAATCAGAATTAAAAATTTGAGCGACGCTTTGATCGCTTCCGTTTTTTGAACAATGGTTTGGTCCTTAACCATCGCTACAATGTACCAGCCCGTCGACTTCATGGGCTGACTGAAAACAACATAAGAAGCTCCATCTTCCTTCAAAGAGGAGACTTTTTTGGACAGCCCCCCGTGAAATTGGCTAAGCAGCGCATCGCTTGGGTAGGGATGTCCAATCAGGTTTTGATTTTGATGCAGAACAACACTGCCCTCAGGCCGAACAATAAAGATGGAACCCTGATCCTGAGGAACAGCAGACATTAATAAGTCCGTAATTTCCGACTCATCCAAACGAACGATCACCTTGCCCACCGGACGCGATGGGTTATCGAAGGAATTGATGACACGAACCATGGAAACAACGCGCTTATTTCCTGTCCAACCGCTCTCCAATTGATAGGAGTCCGTCCAAATGACCCCGCCTCTTCTCTGCTGAGCAAGATCTGTCCATGATTGTTCCAACCCTTTGACAGGCTCGCCCATTTGGAGTTGATTGCCTCCAACACCTTCAAGTGAAATCGATTTAATGTACACCTTGGACATAATTTGAAAGGCAATAAACCCCTCGATTGTCGTCTGATCCTTGTTCATTTGCACCATGTTGCCCGGCGTGGTCGGCGTCTCCATAAACCGTCTAAAGTTTTCTTGATAAATCATATAGTTCGATAAATCTTCAATAGCTTTTATTTTCTCGGATAAATTCAGTTCAATGGTATTCAAGTTCTTTTCCATGGCATCAATATATTGCTGCCGCAGAACAGCATCATAACGGCTCAGAATGACATTCCCGATCAAAAGGGAGGGGAGTGTCACCAGAAGGATGAAGATAGCGATCGACTTTGTTCTCAAACTGAAGTGCAAGAAAGGATATCTGTTTAGTATCATCAAGTTCCATCCCCTTCGTCGGTATTTCCTCATTTTACTATAAAACGGGGTCAACCTACTTGAAAAGGATGTAGAATGACGCGAGAAAAGTTTCGAGCGGTTAAAGTACAGCCATCATCACATCATCACCCTTTAACAGCGCCGGCCGTCATCCCTTGCACCAACTGCTTCTCCATAGCCAAGTAAAAGCCAACAAGCGGAATAAGCGCCATAGATAAGGCAGCCATCTGAAGCGTCTGAAATCTTGTTTCTGTGCCGGCGAAGTTAGCCAAGCCTAAAGGCAGCGTTTTTAGAGCCGCTTTATTGATCAAAACAAGTGCGAATAAAAACTCATTCCAGTTATAAATAAAGTTGATAATAATCACCGTCGCCAGCGCAGGACGAGTCATCGGAAGAATAATGGACCAGAAAATTTTATACAGTCCAGCTCCATCCATAACCGCAGATTCCTCAATATCTTTAGGGAAGGCCTGCATGAAGCCTACCAGAATGAAGATGGTAATCGAGAGATGGAAAGCCGTGTAAGGAAGCACCAGGGCAAGGTGGGAATTCAATAAGCCTATTTTTTTCATGATAATAAAAATCGGCACTAACGTAGCGTGAATCGGAATCGTCATGCCTATTATAAACAAGCCGTAAAGCCATCCACGTATACGAAAGTTAAATCTGGAAAGAAAGTAGGAGGTCAATGCACTAAGCAGTACCGTTAATACGATTGCACCTACGGTCACAATGACACTGTTCCAGAAGTACGTACCTAAGTGTGCAACTTTCCACGCGCTCGTATAATTGCTGACTTGCCAAAACTTTGGCAACCCCAGTGGATTCGTTGCATAATCTTCCTCTGACTTAAATGAACTGACAACCATCCATACAATCGGAATGACATTAATAACACTTAGAATGGCTAAGATCAAATGAATGATCGTTTTTTTCCCTAAAGATGTTTGCATATGCTCCTCCTTTCTCTACATACATCAATTAGCCGTTTCGACGGGTGACTAATTTGGCTGCATAGATGGCTAATAGGCTAAAAATAAGAATAAGAATAGAAACTGCGCTCCCAAGTCCAAAGTAACTGTTGTTGAAAGCCTGGGTATACATATAGATCGTCATCACTTCGGTATTATGAGCCGGCCCTCCGGCTGTCATGACATAGATGAGATCGAAAACCCGGAAGCTGTTGCTGATGGAGAAGATCAGGGTTACCCAGATCGTTTCTTTCAGCATCGGGAGGGTGATGAACCAGAATCGCCTCCAACCTGTAGCGCCGTCCATGACCGCTGCTTCCCTTACTTCTTCGGAAATATTTTGCAGGCCGGCCAAGAAAATGACCATATAGAAACCATAATTTTGCCATAAATACGTGATGCTTACCGACAGCATGCCCCAACGCGGGGAGCCCAGCCAGTTTTGTTTCAAGCTGTCCAAGCCGAAGAGTCCTAGCATGTTATTCATCAGACCCGATTCTGTACCGTAGACCATGTTCCAGATGAGTGAGACGATAACCGCCGAGATGATGACCGGCAGGAAAAGGACAGAACGGTAAACTTTGAGCCCGCGCATCGACCGGTTCAATAGTAAGGCAAAGAACAAACCTACCGGCAGCTGTCCTACAATACCGCTAACCATCATAAACAGGTTGTTCTGTACACCTTTCCAGAAGATCCCGTCTTTCAAGACCGAGATATAATTGTCCAACCCTACAAAAGACATGTGGGACAGACCGTTCCAATCAAAAAATGAGTAATAAAATGACATCACGATTGGAATCATTGCGATGCCAATATAAATGATCAAGGCTGGCAGCATGCCGATAAAAATTGCCCAACCCATCCGCCTCGTTACATGCATACATAGCCCTCCTTATACGCTAAATGATAAATTGAGAGATGCCAAGAAGACGGAGACCCATCAGGCTCCGCCTATTTGGCAGCCGAAGAACGGCTGTCGCCTCTCTTACAATGGGATTGACAGTGATCGAGAAGCAGCCACAATTTCCGCAGCCGTCGCTTCCCGCCCGAGCGAGTCGGATAAATATAAACCTTCGCTAATCAGCATCGTCGCAAGCGCTATTTCCGCAGTTGGCATAAGTTCTACGCGTCCCTGTAGAGCAGCGATCCAGTGCTTCTGCGATGAATCATAAGCCTCTTCGTTATCTCTCATTCTGTGCCAACGAATATCCATACGGTTAAGATCAATCTTGCTGTCCAGGTCGATGTCAGCTACCGTCGTGTGAAAGGTGATATCGGAAGTCATCTCTCCGGAATGGTACGATGGGAGCCGGATACCGCCTTTGGACCCCATGATGCTGCTTCCCTCAACGCCTCCAAGATTAACGGCCCACGCTTCAAAGATGTCTAGCGTGAGTCCATTGCGTAGAGTAACGAATCCAAGCGCCAACTCTTCCACATCGAACCCGCTTTCGGCACGCCGGCCCTCATCCATGTCCATTTCTTGAATGAGCTTCCCCGTGACTCGCTCTACTTCGGTTTCACCAAGCAAGTAGAGCATTTGGGCGATATGATAGACGCCCATATCCAGTAAAGCTCCGCCGCCTGCGCTTGCTTTTTTCGTGAAATAAGCGGTTCCGAAGCCATCGACAAAAGGTCTACCGCGACGCCTAAAGCCATTCGACCGAGCGTGGAACAATTTGCCCAATTGACCGTCGTCAATCAGCGCTTTGGCCGCCTTTGTTTCTTTTTTATACAGCGTGCTAAGTTGAATGTGAAGTTTCTTGCCATACTCCTTGGCTGCGTCAACCATTGCTTTGCCGTCATAATAGGAGCCTGCGATCGGTTTCTCGCAGTATACGTGTTTACCCGCCTGCAGAGCAGCAATCGTTAATGGTGCATGAAAGTTGTTATGCAGACATACATCCACCGCATCGATATCGTCTCGCGCCAACAGGTCTTTATAATCGGTGTAGACATGAGCAACTCCGTATATATCAGCAACTCGGCGCACTTCCTGTTCATTAATATCACACAGAGCCACGACCTCGGCGCCTTCTATAGCTGCATATTGATCCAAGTGGGCTTTCCCTATAATTCCTGTTCCAATAACACCAATTCGAATCTTGGCATATTCCATCACGCACGCCTCCAGATCAACTATCCATTGTTCGGGCAAGCAGATGCAAGCAATCGTTTCGTAGCTGCTAATGCCCACTCAATCTCGATATAAGGATTGGACAAAGCATTATATTCCACTGCCCAATACCCTTGATAACCAAACTCATTCAAGAACTTGATTGTTGATTCCGTATTTTCCGAACAAATCGTTCGCTTGTCCAAGTGGACGTGATTTACCCAGGGAGCCACCATTTCATTGCCTTGATTCCCGTCGATCCAACGATCGATATGCAGTAAAATACCATATCCCGGATGATCCACGGCTTCAGCAACACGCTTCATCCAATGAGGATCCAGCGAAATCCCTGTATGATTCTCAGGCCCCACTGTAAATCCGTAGTCCGAAGCTTGTTGAGCCAATTCCTGGTAAGTACGAACCGTGTATTCGAACTGCTCCTCCGTTACTTCACCAGGGCCTCGATTGGCATCAATGCGAACCGTCTTGGCACCAAGCAAGCTCGCCGCTTTCATATGAGCTATCGCATTCTGATATAGTTGCTGCCTGGTATCCGGATCAGCATCCCATAAATGAGCGCGATCCACCGCTATATTAGCAACTGTTAATTGTCTATCATCCAGGTTGCGTTTGATCTTCATCAACTCATCGTTACCCGGAAGTTCCCAGATGGGAACCTCACGGTTGGCGAAAAAGCCGTTCCAAAGATCTACGGCATCCAAACGATACCGGTATTTCACTGTCTCCAGATAACCGTATATATTCATTTCGTTTTGACTTAAAAGCTGAAAGAAGGAAAATGCTCCGATGGAAGCTTTCATCTCCGTCACCCTTTCAAATCGTTAGCTTCGAGCATTCTTTTGCTGTAGCTAGCCGATTATTTTTTCACTTTATCCATAACCTCTTGCATTTCTTTGGCGATTTGCTCAGGTGTTTTCTGTTTCATCGTAATGGCTTGCAGCCCGTTCTCAATCGAATCTTTGACAGCCGCCGGCATCACGCTGTCAAAGACAAGCGCATCCCCGGATTTCGTCAACTCCAGCATTTCTTTCAAATATTTGCTAGTGTCCGCAGGCATTTCAACTTTCGCCGGTACGACGATCCCTTTACTCATCAAGTTTTGGTACAGTTCAGGGGAATAGAAATATTTCAGGAATTTATAAGCCGCCTCTTTCTTAGCACCCGTTAGCTCCTTGCTTAATCCGATACCGTATTGGACAACGCCTGCACTTTTGCCAGCCGTTCCTTTTCCACCGTCAATGGATGGGAACAATGCGATACCAATATTAGCGCCGCCCTCTGTGTTACTGACACGGAACTTCGTATCAATCGTCGAACTGGTCATGGTCATAGCTGATTTCTTCTGCAGGAAATAATCCTGCACTTGCACTTCATCCATGGTGTTCAAATCCGCATTAAAGGCATCGAGCTTCGTCAACTCATCGAAAATGCCAAGTGCTTTCACATAATCAGCATCCGTAAATTTCGCTTGTCCTTGTTTTACCTTCGTTAAGAAATCCGTACCGGCAATACGATCCTCGACTGCGGACATGACCGTGGATTGAAGCGGCCAACGATTCTTATTGCCAATTCCCATCGGTGTAACGCCTGAAGCTTTGAGCTTTTTCACCAGATCGAGGAAATCGGCATACGTTTTCGGAAACTCATTGTAGCCAACTTTTGCTAACATATCCTTGTGGTAGTAGATAATATCGACAAAAGTCATTTTGGTTGGAACGGCATACTGCTTACCGTTTACTTTATACCCACCTAACGACTGTGGCGGTAAAATATCTTTCCAGGTATCCATAATTTCATCTAGCGGCATCAGTACTCCGGCATCGATGAACGGATCCATATCGACACCTGGATACAGAATAAACATATCCGGCATACTGTTGCCCGCTGCCTCGGTACGGAGTTTGGTCCGATATTGGGCCGACGGGATATCCTGCATTTCAATTTTAATATCCGGGTTCAACTGTTGAAATTTCTGAATTCTCTCTTTGTATAGCTGGTTATCTACGTTCGGGGTGGACCAGTTTTCCTCAAAAGTGAGCGTAACTTGTTGTTTCGAGGCGGGCTGTGTTGAGGCTTGCGTTTTCCCTACTTCTTTTGCCGGCTCAGCTCCGTTACTGCAAGCTGTAATTGTCAGTAAAGCAGCTGAAGCAGCAGCTAATACCGATTTTCTAATTACTCCATGAATCATCCATGAACCCCTCACTTTATGTTATTTTTTTTGACATTACCTTACGCTTTTATTATATGATAACGTTTACCATGTTTGTATCCCACCAATTTATCATAATGTCTGAATTTTTAATGTAATATAAACTAACATACATAGAGGTCGACCCATTTGGCAATAGAAAAATATCCCAGTAGCTAAAATTGACTCCGTCCATTAAATCGCATAAAATGGGGCCATACTTTTCATAAAGACGAATACCTAATTCAACGAATAACAAAGGAGATTTCTCATGAGCTTACACAATCAAACAGCCATCATTACAGGAGCTGGAAAAGGAATCGGCAAAGCGGCCGCCATCGCCTTGGCGAAAGAAGGTGTTCATCTCGGATTACTGGCGCGCAGCCACGCTGACCTCGAATCCCTTCAACAAGAATTGACAGGTACATACGGTGTCAAAGTGAGCATTGCCACAGCGGACATATCCAAGAGAGCAGAAGCGGTACGTGCAGTGGAGTTACTAATCGGGGAACTGGGTTCCCTGGATATCCTGCTCAATAATGCCGGAACGGCACAGTTCGGTAATTTGGTCGATATGGATCCAGATCAATGGGAGCAAATCATTCAAACCAATCTGATGGGCACGTATCATGTGACTCGCGCTGCGCTGCCCACCATGTTGAGCCAAAATGGCGGAAGCATCATCAACATTGCTTCAACCGCAGGGGAACGAGGATTCGCCACCGGTTCAGCCTATTGCGCCTCGAAGTTCGCTGTGATCGGAATGACGGAAGCGCTCATGCAAGAGGTTCGCAAATCGAACATCCGTGTTACAGCGCTCACGCCATCCACCGTGAATACAGAGTTGTCCGTCAAAGCGGGTCTGCCGATAGGCGACGAGGACCGCATGATGCAGCCGGAGGATGTGGCCGAGCTCATCATGGCTGCTTTGAAATTGCCGCAGCGCGTGTTCCTGAGAACCGCAGGGATCTGGACAACGAACCCGCAATAGCTGGCAAGCAGCCGTGGGGAAATAGCAATAAGACCGATGAAGCCCCGTTAGGGGCTTTATCGGTCTTATTTTCGCTTTCTAGGGCGGGCGGAAGCTAGGAAGCTCCACTTCGTTGCAAATTCTATCTTTATCGGTGGCTGCTGCACGAAATCTGCTCCATCCGGTGAAATCAGCGGTAGAAATTCCAGTTAGCTCGGCAAAAGTCGATCAGACGCCGAAATTAGTGGGAGGAATCGGAGGTAATGGCAAGACAGAAAATCCACCGTTACTCAGTGGCTGCGTCAACCCTCCCCGCTTCTACAAATACGTGTAATTCTTATTAATAATCAGCGCATTCATTCTCCACTCCGAGCCTTCGCAAGTGCGAAATCGCAGCTTCACGTAACCATCACCTCTTTGCGTGATTGGCAAAATATCCGTTGCAAATTCGCCCGCCTTCAGCGTTTTCTCCGGCTTCCACATGCTTCCCCCAACGATTTCTATCTCCGTGTAGGAAGGCGCCTCTTTATCGCCGGATACGAAGAGCAAATCATATCTGCCCTTTGGAAGCTCAACCACAAACGTCGCTTCCCTCTTTCCACCTATAAAATCCCTCCGCAGTTCGTCCGGCCCCCCGCGATCCATCGCTCCGAGATCCTCCGCACACTCCCAGCCGATGCCGGTATAAGGCTTAAACATGGAATCCAACGTTACATTACGAAACGTCTGACCGAGAACCCCTTCCACATGAACTTGTCTGGGCAGTATACTGGTGTAATCTTTCTCCAACCGATGCGATGCCACGCCAAAATCCAACCGATAAGCGGCCAGCCTTGATTCCCTGGTATTACCGGAGTAATAATCAAAGGTGAAGTGGTCGAGCAGTCTGGCATGCTGCGTATTTTGGTTTTTGCCAAGGAACACTCGCCGATCCGTATGAGCTTCATGAACAAGCGGATAGTCTCGCTTGACGCCCCGCCTACTAGAGTCAACTGCAAATAACTCAGGAGTGGAGAATTCTCCACGAGGATAAATCGCATACTCCCCATTCTTCTCCGTTTTAAATGAAATCCGTCCCTCTTCTTCCACATGATCCATCCTGTTCCAGGATGGACCCTCTTTTCTCGCAACTATTACCTCATCACTAACGTGAAACGGATTGCGAATCACAACCTGCTCGCCCGCTTTACTTTGGATAGTAACCCAAGCGGTTCGGCCATTTTTCAGCTCTGCGCTAACTTCAAAGGCGCCTACTGCCAGCAGGCCTCGAAAGGAACAGTCGCTCCATTTCTCATATCGCTTAACCTTCCAATCTACCTCATGTTCGTAGAGGCCAATCGAAAGCTCCGGCTCAGCCTCACCAGTCGGCAGCGCCGGGAACACGTCAATCACGCCATCATAGCTCTGAAGCAGCATTTCATTCACGGCAGCAACCATTTCACCAGAAGCTTCCATCATGTGGGGATGGTACAACGGTTCATTGGTGATGTTGCAGTAGTTCATCCACCGTTCCGTTTCTTCCGCAAACAAGCCATTGCACCTGAGCGACAAATCAATGCCTTGTTCATAGAGCAGCCTAAGCGCTGTGCTGCCCTTCCCCAATCTCGAAGCGGCACAGGACAGCCAGCCGAACTGAAACATGCCATATTCCGTCTGATTTGCTGCATACCGGAGCGTGTTTTCTCCTCTTTTCCGCAGATGGGTTTCACTATTTTTATCAATTTCACTAATGGGATAAATGGGCATAAGCAGCGAAGGATGCCGCAAATGCATGTTGGCAGGCGCCCATTCCGAGTCCAGAAAAACATCTCCATACGATTTGGAAACAGCCGTTGGATACTCAGCCAAGTTGTCCGCAAGTGCACTCCACTTGAGCAGATCCTCTTCCGCTTCACCAAGCAGCTCACCCGCTTCCGAAGCGATCTTCAATAAGTATTTAACTGCTGCAAGGGAACAAGTTGAGTTACGAGTCAAAGGTCCCTGCTCCGGAGAAATGTCAGGAAATATCTCATAGCGGCCTGAGTGCTCATTCAGCTGTAAATAACCTTCGAAAAATCTCGCAACCTGCTTAAACAACGGGTACGCTTTTTCTCTTAAAAACTCAACGTCCATACTATAGCGATAATAATCCCATAGGAATTGCGCGCACCAAGGCCAAATACTTACATACAAGGCATGCGGGTAATCGCCCCCAACGCCTTCAAGCCCGTAAAACTGCTGCGACATTTGCTCAGCGAGCTGCACATAAGAGAGCAAACCCTCGTTGAACGCCTCGGCTACATCAAGGCGATTAGCCGTATAGAGCGGCCAAAAAGCAGCTTGAATGTTAACGTCCCAATACCACATACTGCCCCACTTGGTTGGCTGCTTAATATCCCACAAGCCGTTCAATCCGCATGCTTGCTCGCGCATCCTGCTGCCTTTTCCGCTGCTGCAGGCGATGGCATATAGATTGATATACCAGAGATCTTCCAACATTTTATCCGGCAAGGTGATCGAGCTGCGGGACCAAAAGCTTTTCCAATGAGCTTGATGATGCTCCACCATGTCTGCCACATCCACATGCGAAGCTGGCTTCCTCACCCTCATCAGCGCGGTCGAAAGCAGTTCCTTGGTCTCCTCCTCGGTGACCACCGTTGTTAGCAGTGTCAGGTTTGCCTCCGCATCTCGGAGGGCAATTTGCAGGCTGTCGTCGGGACCTGCAACAACGATTCCTTTAGCACCGATGATCCTCATCATCACAATGAACGAGAATGGATCATAGCGATCCTTCTCTTCACCGTCCGGGTAGAAAGCGCCTACATAGTAAAACGTTGTATCATCCAATTGATGATACGTCACTTTCATATCCACATATCTTCTACGGGGAACCGTTAGCGCGACCGAAGGTAACAACGCTCCATTCGTCTGGCTGATTGTGGTGATCACGTAATCGCCATCCTGAGCAATGATCGTGCTCACACCAAGCTTATCCTCATTTTTGACCACATTTAACTGAATAGCTGCCTTCTCAATATCAAGGGATAACGAATAATGATCAGGGTCCGAAAGCTCCCGGGATGGAAAAAGCTGAAGTTCCCCCGTCGGATAATGGGAGGCCCCACCCGAGGGTTTACCATATTTCCTGTACATGCTGTTCGGGTTTAATGCGTCGCCATATAGAAAAAACGGGCCTTGTTCGGGATCGCGATACCTCTCTTCAGCCAGCTTTTTCAATTCTTCAAATGTACGTCCATACTGAAGTGTAAAATCCGGCCCTTTACCATTTCGGTACTTCTTACTGTATCGATGCAGCTTCTGATAATAAACTTCATAATGATTAAGCGCCAGCGTCAGCTTGTTATCTTCGAAATACACCATACCGCCGAAGTGTCCATTGCCGATCGGTAACGCTTCATTCCAGCTGCTTGGAGCATTTTCAAATGTAACGCCTCTCACCTAACCCCCTCCTTCTGCTTCCATCTCATGGTCAAATCGTCCCCGTTTACTCCTTAATGGCACCTATCAGCACACCTTGGACAAAATACTTCTGAAGGAACGGATATAAGCAAATGATCGGCAGCGTAGAGACCATAATGGCCGCATATTTAATCGTTTCTCCAATGGCATATTTGTCGTCGCCTCCACCTGCCATCATCGAATCCGTATTATTGGAAATCAAAATCTCACGGAGCACAAGCTGAAGAGGATACGCTTCACGATTCCGCAAATACACTAGCGCGTTAAAATATGAATTCCAATGCCCTACCGCATACCACAAAATCATAACAGCAATAACCGGCATCGAAAGCGGGATGACAATCCGGAATAAAATCACCCAATCATTGGCGCCATCCATCCTGGCCGACTCCTCCAAACTGACCGGGATGCCTTGAAAAGAAGTTCGCATAATAATCATATTAAACGTATTAATCGCACCTGGAATGAGAATGGCCCACATCGTATTCATCATGCCGAGAGAGTTCACGAGCAGGTAACTCGGAATGAGTCCCCCATGGAAAACCATCGTCACGACGATAAAGAACATGATGATATGTTTAAAATAAAGATTCGGCCTGGACAACACATAGGCGCCAATCGATGTCATGAGCAAGTTAATTGTCGTACCTAGCACTACATAAATTAACGTATTCTGATACCCTTTCATGATCATCGGATTTTCAAAAACAGCCTTGTAGGCACCGAGATCAAAGCCTGCCGGTTTGAGCATTAAACCGCGATGCTGCAGCAATGATGTCGCATCACTAAGCGAAGCGAATGCCACGTACAAGAAAGGATACAGCGTGACCGCGCAAAGCACGAGCATCAACAGCATATTGAAGTAGCCAAATGTTCGCTCTCCACTGGTTAGTTTCATGTGCAAATCTCCTTACCACAGTTTGTTCTCGCTGATCCGTTTGACAAAGCTATTGGCCGCAACGATCAGAATAAAACTGATCACTGAGTTAAATAACCCGACTGCTGCCGTGAAGCTGTAACTTGCCTCTAATACCCCTTTGCGATAGACATAGGTCGAAATAACGTCTGCAGTTCCATAGGTAAGGGGATTGTAAAGCAACAGCACCTTTTCGCTGCCAACCGTCAGCATATTGCCCATTTGTAAAATGAACAAGATGACAATTGTCGGCATGATGCCTGGAATCGTAATGTGCAGCGTCTGCTTCCAGCGGTTAGCGCCGTCCATCCTGGCCGCTTCGTACAGCGTCGGGTCAATCGTCGCCATAGCCGCCAAATAAACGATCGAGCCCCAACCAATGCCTTGCCAAATGCCAGACGAAACGAACAAAAAGCGGAACCAGTTCTCATCCTGCAAGAAATCAATCGGCTCTATGCCAAAGATTCCGGTCAATTGATTAATTAGACCGTTGCGGCTTAAGAAATCGATCATCATCCCGGCCACAACCACGATCGAAATAAAATGCGGCAAATACGAGATGGATTGAACAACCCGCTTAAATACGCTGTGGCGGATTTCATTAAGCAGCAGAGCCAGAAGGATCGCTGCCGGGAATCCGAACAATAGATCATAAAGGTTGATCAAGATTGTATTTTTTATTAAGCGCCAGAAGTAAATTCCGTTAAAAAAGCTTACAAAATGTTTAAATCCAACCCATGGACTTCCGAGAAGCCCTTTGGCCGGGGAAAAGTCTTTAAAAGCGATTTGTAATCCGTACATCGGCCCATAATGAAATATAAGATAGTACGCAATGACGGGAAGCGCCATAACGTAAATGGACCAGTGCCGTTTCACATCAGCGCGTATGGTTTGCAGGACAGTCGGATTGCGACTCGTTTTCATTGTCGTTACGGCATATTCAGCCTTTCCATTTGCAGGACTTTGCCTCATCGTCTCCCTATCCTTTCTTTCAAGTTTCTAAAAGAAAACGAGGGGATAAACAAACCCGGTTCATCCCCCCATTCAATTACTTCTTAACGTTTATTGAAACGTTCAAGAGCCCCTTGCTGGATTTTAATCGCTTCATCAATCCCCATGCTCTGAATCTTTTTCACATATTGATCAAAGTTACTGATCGGTTCGACCCCCATGATGAATTTCAACAGCATCTCATCTTGATACGTTTGGATGTCCGTTACAATGGATGCGAATTTGCTGCTTTCATCCTGCGTTGGAGAAACAAGCGGGATCTTCCGCTCAGCCGTTGGCTGCGACCAGACTTCCAGTGCTTTCTTCTGCTGAGGCAGAGCCAAATATTGCATTTGGAAATTATCGCTGAGGACAAAAGGACCACTCCATGTTGCCCGATTATACTTGGCAATGGCTTGCTGGATACTGGTTCCTGCCGGTGGATTCAAAATCTCAGGAAGGAAGGTTGCTTTGCCATTCTCCATCTTATAGCTAGTGCCCTCCACCCCGTAGTTGAAGAGAAGATCGCCTTTGTCACCGTAAGCATAATCCAGCCATTTGACGGTTTCGATCGGATTTTTATTGGCTGTCGAAATCGCCGCTCCAACGCCGTTATAGGCAAAATCCTTTTGTCCCCAAATCGCTTTATCCCCTGCTTTCAACACCGGATAAGGCGCCGCTTCCAGATCGAACTTGGGATCCTTGTCCTTCATGAGTCCTGCATATTTACCAATGCCTCCCCCATTAAATGAAGCGGTTGCTCCTATGAGATTGGTCGTCATTTTGTTATCGAACAGCTTATCGTTAGGCGCTGCGAAATCCTTATCAAGCAAACCTTCCTTATACCATTTGTTCATCGTGGCCAGGAATTCTTTGTATTCAGGCTGGATCGGACCGTATTTCACCTTTCCTCCGTCCTGGTAGAAGCTGTAGTTAATGCCCCAAGCTCCAAGGAAAGGCGCATCGGTGGCGAACAGATTTTTGTCCAAATAAATGGGAATCTCATCCGCTTTGCCGTTGCCGTTCGGGTCTTTTTCTTTAAATGCTTTTAAGACGGTGTACCATTCGTCGATTGTCGTCGGCATCTTGAGGCCCAGCTTATCCAGCCAATCTTGGCGGACTGATGGCCCGAAGAACACTCTGACTTTGTCATCTCCACGTAAGAATGGGAAGGCATAGATGCTTCCTTCATCTGTTGAAATTTGCTTTTTCCAATCTGGATGTTCATTCAGCAGCTTTTTTAGATTTGGTGCATATTTATCGATCAAGTCGTTCAATTTAATGATTTTTTTATCTAAAATAGCTTTTTCCGGCCCACCGGGATATCGGACGACCGCACCGCTAGTGGCTCCCCAACTCGCTTCAATAACATCCGGCAGCTCGTTTGTTGCAACCATTAAGTTGAACTGCTCTTGGGCTTGTGGAACTTCAAGGGGCGGATGTTGAAACTCAACCTTGACTCCGGTTACTTTCTCAAGCTCCTTGTACATCCCCATTTCAGCATACGTTTTCATCTGACCTGAAGCTGCCGGGTGATTCGGTACCCAGTACGATAATTTAGTCAATTTTGCCGGCTCAGCACTACTGCCCGTCTGTGGCGCAGCCGATGAACTTTCGGTTCCTGAATTACTGCTGCAGGCGGCTGCCGAAGCTACCAGAGTCGAAAGCAATACGATAGATCCAACTTGTTTCAAACGTTTCTTCATTCTTCATGCCTCCCTTTATATGAGTAACCCTAAGCTTGGTTGGCACCGCGATCGTCTTCCAGCACCTGCTTCCCAGTATGCTTCCCCAGCCCCGACCTGACTACTGCCTAGTTCTCATCCCCGTTGTATTTTAGTAAGAAATACGGGCGATATGAGAATTCATCAGTCCATCTTAGAAATCGGCAGTAGCCGGCGCTACAGAAATAAGCAGCCTCAAGAGGCTGCCTTTTATGCGTCTGAGCTAATGATTTCCGGCAACATCGTCTCCCGGTATTTACCCGGCGTTACGCCCTCGAGCTTTTTGAACGCCCGGATGAAAACGACATCATTGTTGTAGCCGATCTTTTGTGCGATCTGTACAATGGTCAGTTCTTTGTTCTCCATTAACTGCTTTGCTTGTTGAATCCGTTTATGCGTAATGTAATCCAGCAGATTCTGTCCCTGATGTTTTTTGAAGAAGGTAGAAAGATACTGCGGCGTCATTTGAATACGTTCCGCAATTTGTGCCACGCCAAGATTCGAGTCATCGAGGCGTTCGTGTACTATGCCAATAATTTCCTCCAGCCGCTGCGTACTATGACCGGATCGCTCCACATTAAACGAACGGGTAAGCGTTTCGTATAGCTCCTTCGTTTTCGAGTACATTCCCTGCGCAGTTGGATAACTGAACACTTCTTTGATCGGATCAAAGTCAGCGCCAAGCACATCTTCCTGATTCGTATTCGAAGAATTAACAATTTTCAAAAACGTACTCGTCACGTTGAAAAACAAACATTTGCCTAACTCGGGCGTCATATGACCGGAGTCAAAATTCATCGCATAAATTTTATTAAGTAGTTTTTCCACATTTTCGGTATCCCCGCTTCGCACGAAATTAATCAGCTGGATCTCACTTTCTAGCGGATAGTAGTAATGCTGCTTAACTTCGAGGATATCCTGAAAATGGATCGTGGCATGTTTCCCCAGAATCAGCCTATATTCAAGCGCTGCCAGTGCTTCAGGATAAGAGTCTCGAATGGCTTTGGGCCCTGAATGAATCCCGCCAACAGCAATCGTAATTCCAATCTGGAATCTTTGCGACGTGATGCTGAAGAGCGAATCCGCGATATCCCGTATATCGGATTCGACGAACTCCTTTCGATCGGATGCTAGATTCATGAGAAGCGCAATGCGATCTCGGTCTAGTTCGACCGAAAATCCCCGATGATTCGCCGCAATCAGATCCGTGCCAATATTTGAAATAATGAACCTTGCATGCGCCCATTGCTTCTCATCTTCTTCCTCCGCTAAAAACGGAATATCTTCAATCTTGACGAGCAGCACGGCAAAACAGTCACTTGTAAATTTCAAATCCATAAATTGCAGTGAATCCCCGTTTGCTGCCGACACATCAACATCCATGTGACCATTCAGAAGACGGGATAAATAGTTGGCCCGAATGAACGGAATTTGCTGCGTTAGCGTCATGCGTAGGTTCTTCTCTTCATGGATAGAGCCCTCGACGGTTTGCCGAATAAACTCGTATTCATTCGAGGCCGGGCGCCTGATCATCTCTTTTCCGCGCATAATCGCGTTTACGGTCTTTTGGAGAGGTTTGTATGTACGGTAGGCGCCTATGCTGACAGCCACTAAACCGCAAATTAAGCAAAGGATGAACAGGCCGATGGACCAGCTCTGGATTTGATTCACTTGCTGCATAAACACATCATTGGGCATGATCGAGACGTATTTCCAACCCGCTTTTTGCGAGGAGGTCACCGAAACCACTTGGTCAACCCCCGCGAGCCGGTAATTAAATGGGCCCGAACTCTCTTGAACGCGCTCTAACAAGTCGGATGGGAAAGGGGAATCGCTGTTGCTCATAATGGTTTTCCCGGCATGATCAATGATATAAACAGAGCTATGGCTCGCCGACTCCATCTGCGCGAACAATTCCTTGACTTGATCACCATCAATCAGCACGATGAAGCTTCCAAGATTTTGGGATTGCGATTGAACGGGAAGTGATTGCATATAAGTAATCACATTTTTTGGGACTTGCTCTTGCTCGTTGGATAAAGGAGTTGCCGGCAAATAGGACATTTTATGCTCCTTGTCCAGAAGCAGATGCCACTGCTCGTAAGGCATGTCCTTATAAGCGTAATAGATGGAATAAAACGTCCGCGAATCCGACACCAAGTCCGGTTTGACGATGGTATCGCTGTTTGCGAAGTAGACATAATAATCGAGGATAAAATTGCTGGTCATACTGTGATACTTACTCATTTTGTCGCGCATGAATTGGATGAATTCATATTTGTCCACATCATTTGGATGGGCAGGGATTCTAAGCATATAATCCAGCTTTGGGTCAAACACAACTTGGCGCATTAACGTATCCACTTCCGCCAATTTGTTATCCAGCGAAAGCTTCAACTGCTCGAGCATGGCCCCATTGGATCTTGTCGTGCTTCTCTCCAAGCTTTGTTCCACTTTCGTATACAGAAAAAGCCCCATTGCAAGCGGTATCAACAGTATAAATAAATTGGAGGCGATGATCGTTGAAAGCGCACTTTTGCGGCTATCGACCAGGCGTAAGATGAAGGGCAATTTCAATACAAACCCACCGTCCATTCCGTAAGCGAATTTATTAGAAATTGTATCTTCTCTTCACCAAAGTTGCAATACAACTTTTTGCACCAGCGAAGCAACGTGCGTGCCGTATTTTACTTAGCGGAACTGGAGGCCTCTATTTTGGCGAAAACTAGGTGTTTCCTCTCCGAGTGGAACTACAGGCGCTTATTTGTACTCCATGCCACGTTTTTCGCGTGAAATTGGCAAAATAGCGAACTGTAGTTCCCCTCACGTGTTGGAATGCTCCCTTTTCAGCGACATAGCGGATTGTAGTTCCCTCAAAAAAAATAACCTCCCCCTTATGCATGAGGAAGGTTTTTGGCGTTAGCTGAATGATTCGTTCGCTCTTCTATTTTTAAAGAAAGTAGTAAATAAATACCGAACAATCGGCCCTACAAGAATGAGTTGAAGTGGGAGAGCGAAAATGAAATTTTTAGCTACGATTATCAAATAACTTTCAAGCAGGGACGCGCCATTCAGCCCGTTAGAAAAATAAGCATTCCCTAACCCGTAAAGAGACACGCAAAGAACCATCCCACTCACCATAAAAAAAGCAAGAGACACGATCACCCATAGCTTCTTGGATTTGTCATAGGGTAACGAAAATGCCATTTTTTTGGCCACGGGACCGACGACAAATAACTCGAACAAGGATGCGATAACAAAGACTAAAATGAGTTGCAAAAGGATTTCTTTCAACGTTATCGTGCCTATCAAGCCATTGGTAAATAAATTATAAAACGTCATACCTAGAACCATTCCCAAACACATCATCAGACCAAAATAAAATTCTTCTTTCTTCGTCGTTGGCATTTTGCATCATCCTCTCTGTTTACTTTTGTAAGTATAGAGAAAATGAAAACCCTCGTGTAAGTGAACAATCCGTGAACATTTTGATGATGATGCAAAGGATCCGCCCCTATCGCGGAGCGGATCCTTTCGTTTACAAATCTGTTCGTAGACTCCATAATTCCGGGAAATAACGCTGCGCAACGACGTGTTTCAAATACTCCACACCAGCTGATCCGCCTGTCCCCGACTTAAATCCGATAATCCTTTCAACCGTTACCATGTGATTGAATCGCCATTGTTGTTGACGGCTGTCGATATCAACCAGCTTCTCCGCAAGTTCATATAGATCCCAGTAGCGTTCCACATCTTGGTACACAGTCAACCAGGCGGCTTTGACACTGGCATTGCCCTTGTATTCCTGCGACCAATCACGCTGCAAATGATCCGCATCAATTTCCAAGCCTCGCATAGAAAGAGCTTTAACCGAAGCGTCATACAGACTAGGTTCATGAAGAGCTTGGCTCAGTTGTTGGTGGAGCTCCGGTTGGTGCTCATAGACCGACAAAACCTTGGATTGCTTGCCTCCCAACATAAATTCGATAAGCCGATTTTGGAAGGATTGGAACCCGGATGAGCGGCCCAGGCTGTTCCGAAATTGCATATACTCAGCCGGTGTCAATGTCGACAGAACATCCCAGGATTGGATCAATTGCTGCTGGATTCTAGAGACGCGGGCTAACATTTTGAAAGCCGGCTCCAAGTTATTTTGCTGAATGAGAAGACGGGCAGCTTCCAACTCGTGCAAAATCAGCTTCATCCAAAGTTCACTGGCTTGATGGATGATGATAAACAGCATTTCATCGTGATGCCCGGATAGCCGTTGTTGACTGGACAACACTTTATCTAGTTGGAGATAATCCCCATAGGACATTTCTTTGGAAAAATCGCCATGAATGCTGGCGTCCGCTGCTTTTGACTGTGTTTGTTCGTGGTTCTCTGAATTGGACACGTGATTCACTCCTACTCTTGTTTTCGATTATTTCAAAGGGCTCAGTACGGCCCTGACAGGACTTCCATCCGCCTCAACTAGCGGTAGAGGAAGTGCGATTAATTCATAATCGCCAAGCGCAATGTTTGCCAGATCAATACCTTCCAGAATATGAATATCATTAGCATGCAGAGTATGATGCGCAGCCAACACCTTGCTATCAAGCGGATCAACAGAGGGAACATCCACGCCTATAAGCCGTATGCCCTTTTCAGCTAAATAAGGTCCTGCATCATCTCTCAGATAAGTGATGTCTGTAGGAAATTCATTCGGATTTGTCCAGGAATTTGTACGAATCAACAACCGAGTGATGCCGTCCAGCTCATACGCCTTCAACTCCTCTGCGCCGATGCTCGATGTACCCGATATCTCAATAACGCGCGCAAGTCCGATGTACAGCTCCAGATCCAGCTCCATGACCTTCCGACCTTCATTGTCAAAATGAAATGGCGCATCGATATGCGTGCCCGTATGGATACTCATTGTCAGTTTCCCAACATTCACGGAACCGCTTTGTTCCTTCGTCCAACTGACCTCGTAAGAGAATGGCGTGTCTCCTGGCCAAGTCGGCACCCCTGTTACCAATGGGCGAGAAATATCAAACATGAGTGTCATCCTTCCTTAAGCGACTACATCGCGCGTATTCTCGAACTTCTCGTATTGCTTTTCGACCATGATGGCTTTTAAACGCTGCACAGTCTCCCACACTTCATCGTAAGTTGTATAGAGTGCAACCGGAGCCAGACGAATAATGTTCGGAGCTCTGAAGTCCGGTACGATCTTATTTTCTTTTAATGATTTGCAAATCCGCGCCGCTTCCTCATGCTCTAAACAGACATGGCCGCCTCTACGCAGGTCATCCCTTGGATTCCCAATGGTGAAGCCCATTCCGGCCAATTCCTGTTCAATCAAATCGATCATATACGAAGTAATATGCAAGGATTTTGCGCGGAGCTTCTCGATGCCGGCCTCTGCGAACATTTCCAGAGAGCCAATAAGCGGAGCCATACTTAAGATATTAGGTGTGCCAATTTGAAAAGCACCTGCATGCTCCGCCGGAACAAATTGATGCTCCATATCAAATTGTTTGTCTTTCCGCGAACCGAACCAACCCGCTAGACCTGGCGAACGACCGAAATGTTTGCGGTTTACGTATAAGCTTGCTGTGCCGCCCGGCCCATTGTTCAAATATTTGTAGTTGCACCAAAAGGCAAAATCAACGTCCCATTGACTCAAGTGATGGGGAACGGCTCCGACCGAATGGCATCCGTCAAAGCCGATGAGTATTCCACGAGCATGAGCTTCAGCCGTTAAACGCTCTATATCGAGCAACTGACCGCTACGGTAGAGCACCGTCGGCAGAATGATCAATGCAACTTCGTCCGTCATAGCCGCAATGATATCTTCTTCTGCAATGATACGCCCATCACGGCTTTTCACTTGAATCAGATGCTCCGCCGGTTCGTATCCATGCAGTTGCAATTGACTTTGAAGGGCGTAAATATCCGATGGAAACGTCAATTCATCCGCCAAAATCTTCGTTTTTTTACCTTCAGGTTTATAAAAAGTCGCCACAAGCTGATGTAAATTCGTTGTTGTGGAACCCGTCACAATGATCTCATCTTCTGATGCGCCAACTAACGGTGCGCTTAAGGCTGCCAATTGTTCCGATAAATAAAACCAAGGGTATTGACCTTGCAGCCAGCCATCGATGCCTTGCGTTTTCCAAGCATCAACGACTTTCAGTAATGTTCGCTCTGCGCGTCTGGATAACAGGCCCAAGGAATTGCCATCCATATAGATCGATTCTGCATTCACATAGAATTCATCTCGAAAGCGGGCTAGCTCATCTTCGTTATCAAGTTGCCGGGCAAATTCTTGGGAGTAATAAAAAGGTTCTCTGGACATAAAGCCCTCCTTGTGGATTATAGAACTAGATCGAATCGTGCTTATCTTACTTAAAATAGTAGATGCCGTCAATTATTATACTACGGTTAATTAATGCGCGGACATAGCAGTCGCTATTTTGAGAAAAATAGGCACATCATCGCACTACGGACGGGCGGGACGGGCAGGACCGGAGGTTGACCTGCAAACATGCGAGTTGGCATGGTGTTGCAACGCCCCCCGACTGTCTAACGGACACAGACGCTCTTATTCGGCGAAATATAGCCGTTTTGAAAATCTAACGGACACCAGCGCTGCTATTTGCTTGTTTCTACCATGATTTCGCCCCGAAATCGGCAAATAACGGCTCCTGTGTCCGTTAGATATAAAACAGGACGATATTCTCGCTATTAACGTCTGTGGTGTCCGTTAGAATTGACTGGCGAGGCGCGACGGGCTCAAACGCAAAAAAAAGCCCCTTCAAGGGGCCTTTTCTATAAGTTATATCTTAGTTTCTCCGTTTTTAGAAACTAAGATTTAATGGAACCAACCATCATCCCTTTAATGAAGTGCTTTTGAAGGAATGGATACACCAGCATAATCGGGATCGTCGCTATGACGATCACCGCCATTTTCAGCCCTTCCGGTGAAATGGACAACAGCAATTCCGATGATACGTCGGCTGACCCCATGTTATCGGTAATAACAATTTCACGCAGCCGCACCTGCAGTGGAATCAGGGATCTGCTGGTGATGTAGTAAATCGCTTGAGAATACATATTCCAGTTCCCGACAGCGTACATGATGCCCATCGTCGCCATAACCGGCTTCGACAACGGCAGAACGACGCTCCAGATCATGCGGAACTCGCCGCATCCGTCCATTTTGGCAGAATCAAACATCTCCACAGGCAGCGTCATAAAGAAAGAGCGCATGACGAACAAGTTATAGGCACTAATAGCGCCTGGAATGATCAAGACCCACAGTGTGTCGAGCATATGCAGATTTTTTAGCAGCAAGTAATTGGGAATTAGCGGCGCATGGAAAATCATCGTGAACAGCACCAGTAACAGCGCTGGTTTTCTGTAAATATATTCAGCTCGGGACAATGGATACGCCAGGCTTGCCGTTGCGATTAAATTAATTAATGTGCCGAACACCGTAATGATGACACTGTTTCGGAATGAGATCCAGATCGACGGATCCTTCAGAATCATGTGATAATTTTCGAGTGTAAAACCAACTGGCCAGAATCCTACGTTTCCACTATTAATCGCAACCGCATTGCTGAATGACTGCGAAATGACATTCAAGATCGGAAGAAACATCGTAAGGCCGATTACAAGCAGAAAAATCATATTAAATAACTGAAATGCGCGCTGCCCTTTTGTTAAAATCACGTTCCCTTTTCCTCCTTATGACTGAACGCATGTTAGTACAAGCCGTTTCCAGTCGTTCTTTTACTGAGCGTGTTGCCAAGCATAATAAGCAATAAACCAATTACTGATTTGAAGAGTCCGATTGCTGTTGTATAGCTGTATTGACGATCAATAAGACCGGCGCGGTAAACGTAAGTATCCAGGATTTGACCATTCTCACTGTTCAGCGAGTTTAAGAAAACGTAGACTCTTTCAAACCCGAAATCCAGAAAGCTTCCGATATGCAATAAGAACAAAATTGTAATGGTAGGCACAATGGAAGGAAGAGTAATGGACATCATCTGACGGAACTTGCCCGCTCCATCAATTTCAGCCGCTTCATAGAGATCCGGGTTAATGCCAGCGATTGCGGCCAAGTAAATAATCGTTCCCCATCCGCTATCCTTCCATATTCCTGAAGTGATCAGAATCGAACGAATGTAGCTGTTTTCACCAAGAAAATAAATAGGTTCAATATGGAACAAGCTTAAGACGTGGTTGATAATGCCTGTCGTCGGTGACAGAATGCCGATTACAATCCCGCCAACAATGACCCAGGATAGAAAATGCGGCATATAGATGACCGTCTGCAGCACTCTTTTATACCCATTGAACCGAATTTCATTTAACAGCAGCGCGAGTATAATCGGTATGGGAAACGCAAAGAGCAAATCGTACATGCCGATCAATAGTGTGTTTTTTAAAATGGTAAGGAATTCATCATAAGCGAACATCCGCTTAAAATGTTCCAAACCAACCCATGGACTGCCGGCAATCCCTTTAAAAATGTTGTAGTTTTGAAACGCAATGGACGAACCGAGCAAGGGAATATATTTAAAAATGACAAAATAAATAAGTCCCGGAATTGAAATCACATATAAAGGCCAATGTTTCATGACAAAAGCTCTTTTCGCTTTTCTCGATGCAAAGGTATATACCGTCTGTCCTGCCGAATCTGTCTTTGAAGCCATGGTCGTCTTTCCTTTCTGTCCATCTAAATGTTTGATGGTCTCATCATACTATGGTCCCCAGAGTCAAACCATGGAGAAACTTCGTTTCTAGGTGTGTTTTTCAACAATTTGAAAACAAAAAAAACCTTGCCGCAGGCAAGGTTCATACAAGATATTCCAGTTCTACGTATCGCGTTATCTCAACCAATTTTGCCCCGAGCTGAAGTAGGCATTACCATGATGAGTTTGGTTCCCTTCTCCACTTCACTCTCGATCTGCAAGCCATACTGCTCGCCATATACCATCTGAATTCGTCGATGGACGTTGATGATTCCGATTCCGCCGATCCCGTTCGAAGAATCGTTCTCCTTATCCGCAAGCTGGTTTGTGTGCAGTTTCTCACGAAGTTCCTCCAGCCTGGACTCGCTGATGCCTAGACCATTATCTTCAACGCTCACCCAGAACTTATCCTCATCCTCACCGGCATCGATGCGAATATAATGATAGTCCTCCACACCGTCTGCAAAAGCATGCTGAAAAGCATTTTCAATCAGCGGCTGCAGGGTGAGACGAACCATGCTATTCAATAAATAATCTGGATGAATGCTTACATCCACTTCAAATTCCCGGCCGATGCGATGCTTGAGAACGACAAGATAGAACATGACATGTTTTAATTCATTGGAAACGGTTATCTCTTCCAGATTGGTCTGCACGGAATAACGCAGCATATAAGCAAGCGCTTTGACAATTTCATAGATTTCCTTCGAATCTCTTATGACCGCATAGCAAACAATCGTTTCTAGTGTGTTATATAAAAAATGGGGATTAATCTGCAGCTGCAAAGATTGCAGCTCTGCTTTCTGGCGTTCCATCTGGCTCTTCTGATCGCTGAGTTCGGCCTGGTAGACCTTATCTACCAGCTCCGAGAGGCGCGTCACCATCAAATTGTACCGGCTCATCAGCTCAGCAATCTCGTCCCGATGCTCTGGAAGCGGAATTTGGACCCAGTTCCCCTGCTCGGTTTGACGCATGGCACTTCTCAAGATGCGAATCGGCCCTGTAATCGATCTTCCGAAGCGGAAGGCGATCCATAACGCGATGCCCAGTGTAAAACATCCGACAACGATCGTCGTTGTCCGAATCGTATCGCTCGGTTTGCGCAGCTCCTTCACCGACATCGCAACGACCAGGCGCCAATCGCCGTAGGTGGATCGGCGGCTCATGAACATCTGCGGCTTATCATCAATCGCCGCCATGAAAGCGTGAGGACCAGCCTCCAGCACCTGACTCCGTATAGCTTCAGGCAGTTCCGTGGCGGTCTTATCCGCATCCGGCTGATATACATACTTGCCATTATCATCGGTAATAAAAAAGTAGCCGTCTTCTCCCAAATCTATGCCTTTCCACAACTCTGAAAGCTCAGCCGCCCGTAACTCCACAACAAGAATCCCTTTGGGTTCCGTTGAGGAAAGTCCACGAATCTGTCGGACCAGCGTTATATTTTGTTGTCCGGACAGAATGCTGTGGTTCAGTACGCTCAAGCTGCCATCCGGCTTCGTATTGGCTTTGAAAAATTCCAGCTGTTGCTGTGCTTCTTCCTTATTGAAAGATCCCCCAACGGTATCATTATAAAAATACATCGCATTTTGATTAAAGCTAATCATGTAAATATTGGAGATTTCCGGATTCCGCGCAAACGCCGGCTCAATGATAAGCTCCTTAATAAACTTTCTCGCCTCATAATAAGGGTAGCCCGTTTCCCCCTCAGGCAGATCAACGAACCTTTTGACATCATTGCTGCTCAATAACGAAACCATGGACCGCTCATAACTTCGAATATACAGATCTGTATGGTGTGCTGCGTTTCCTACCACCTGAGTTAGCTGCTTCTCCACAATTTGATCAAGCTCATTGGATGAACTCCAGTATGAAAACACACCGACACTCGTCAAAGAAATCATAATGACAACGAAATAGGATAAAAATAGCTTCGGATATAAATTGAATTTTTTCATTTCATCCCCAACGATTCCCGATAATCCGAGGGAGAGATACCAAAGACTTTCTTAAATGTTTTTGTAAAATGGGGATAATCATCGTAGCCCACTTCTGCTGCTATATCCACGGTTCGTTTATGAGGAATCGCCAGCAGCTCACGAGCTTTCTCCATTCTTTTATTAATCCGGTAGCTGACGAAGGTTTCATTGCTCATTTTTTTGAATAAGGTGCTGAAATAGTTCGGGGTAATCCCGACCATATCCGCGACTTCTTTTAATGAAATATCCACTGACAGATGATTATCTATATAGATTTTGGCTTCCTCCATAGGGTCCTTGAAGTTGCCCCGGCGGACAACCAAAATATCCATCATGACGGTTTGCAGCCGTTCCTCAAATTCTTTAAATAACTCCGCCTTGGAGGATGAGCGAAAATCTTCGGTTAAATCCACGTTGATTACACGGTTTTTCTCTTGAAATTGCTTGTGCAGCAGCACGGCCGCATCGAGGAGCTGACCTTTCAACTGAGCCGCAGACAAATGGGAGCAATCTTCTTTTAACTCCTCTATAATCTTCTGCAATTCTTCTTCCTGGAGTAACCAAATGCTGTTTTCTATCCGTTCAACCCATTCCACATAGCGGGATACAGGGATATACCCTTGTGTTTGCGATTTCATAATGATGTCAAAGACATCATGCAGATCCGGCGGTGTAACCGGCTTCAGCAGATAGTGCTTGACCCCGTAAGACAGACATTTTTGTGCATAATCAAAATCACTATACCCCGAAACAACGACCATCATAACATGGGGATATTTCTCGTATACGTTGCGGCAAAGCTCTAAGCCGTCCATTTTGGGCATTCGAATATCCGTTAGAAGCAGGTCCGGTTCGAACCGAGTCATTTGCTCCAAAGCATCAAGTCCATTCACAGCGGTTTCAATTTGTTGAAACTTGTGGATATAGCTCTGGGCCATCATCATCAAGCCGCTGCGAATTACCGGTTCATCATCTACAATCAACAGTCTCATGTTGTTAACGCCTCCACCTCTAACGTTTATCGAATAATACCGAAAAATACACCAAAGAAAAAGAGACTTGTCCGCCGGTTGCGGGGACAAATCCTTTTTCCTGTGAACTGAGCTTATTTTTTGTTGTTGGAAACGATAGCCCCATTGCCACTCTTGTAACGCTCAGTCGCTTCTTTCAGGATATCATTGCCGCCTTTTGTTTTGTATTCCTCAATCACTTTCGGCCAATCGGAAATTGGTTCCTTGCCGTAAATCATCTTAATCATATGATCAATAATTAATTTAGGTCCTACATCATCGCCTGCTGGCGCCACATCCGGATACTTCGAGAACGATTCAAGCTGCGGTACGAACCGAATAGAACCCAAACCTTCTTTGGAAACAATCGTATCCAAGTACTTAATCATGTCGCGTCCGTCCGCAGACATTTCTTCCTTGGCTTTATTGTACACTACATCGTGTACAAACCAGAACATACCGCGGAATTGATCTTCCTCAATCGCTGAGGTTTCTGTTGGAGGCGTAAATTTAATTGCGCCATTCTCCGTTGTATAATTTTCACCTTCAATACCGAAGGAGAAATATTTCTCAGCTTCCGGTGTCAGCATCCATTCCAGGAACTGAATAATCCGAATCGCTTTTTCCTTCGACACTTTATTATTAATGTAATAAGAAGTATTGATGCTGGAGTAGAGCAGATGTCCGCCGAAGTTTTCCGGTCCTCGAGGGGACGAAATAATCTCAATTTTCCCATCCGGCACAAGGTTCTTCAGTTTGTTACGGTAACCGGACAAGCTTTGGGCATTAGCTGACCACATGCCTACCTTACCAGCTTCGATATTCTTATTATAATCGGTTGAGCTGATGGATGCGAAATCTTTTGGAATTAAACCTTCATCAAACATAGTTTTAAAGGTTTGAAGCGCTTTGGTCATGTTCTCCACATCGAAAAACTTCGGTACGACTTGATCTCCTTTGACTTCGAATTGAGCAGGCAGCACGTCGAAGGCTCCTAGAATCGTATCTGCGTATTTGAAGTTTTCGCGCATTTGGTACGGGTTCTCTACCCCATTAGCCTTCAGCGCTCTCATTACGGCCAAGAACTCATCCACTGTTTTCGGTGCAGGCAGTCCTGTTTTTGCAAGCAGATCCGCTCTAATGAAAGTCGCACGGCGGGAAGGATTGGAAAGCCACGATGGAATACCGTAGATTTTGCCGTTAAAACTGGTTTCCTGCCACGCTTCCTTTGGCACCGCTTTCATTATGTTTGGAGCATACTGCTTCAACAAATCGTCCAAAGGCATGAAAACTCCGGCTTCAACAGAACCCGACATCCCTTTGGTCGTAGCTCCCCCAACATTTTGGACAAGATCCGGAATATCGTTGGAAGCAAACATCAGGGACATTTTTTGGTCAAAATCTTTGAGAGGAATCATGCGAAGGTCCAGATCTACATTCGTAAGTTCCTCCAGTTTTTTCACCCATTTTTCCTTATTCACATCTGCTGATTGCTCCGCATATTTGTAACCGCTTGTCGTCATGGACATGGAAAACTTTTGAACTTCATCTTTTTTGGCTGTTTCGCCAGACTTTGGATTTGTTGCTCCGCCGCCACAGCCCGAAAGCGCGCCAGCTGTCAACACCAGGGTTAATGCGATAACCATCCCTTTTTTCATTCTTTTCTGCCCCATTCTCTTATCGTAATTATCCAACGGAATTGGATATCTCCATCTTACCCTTCCTTGGATTGATGAGGAATGTGTTTTTTAACAATGGTGTTGTGTTTGTGTTAACACTTATTGAGCAATCACTCTATAAACGCTGCCCTGCTGCACCTTGAAGCTCGTTGTCTGTTCCCCATTGGAACGGGCGATTTCCTGATCGTTCAAGACAACGACAACCGACGATGAGGTGCGAATTGTACAATGATCATCCGTCGATGCCTGAATCGTCGCTTCGCTTAATTGCCCTTTTTCCCAAACCAAATCTACGACATACCCGCCTTGTGCTCTTAAGCCTTTGATCGTACCCGACGCCCAATCGCCAGGAAGAGCCGGCAGTAGATTGAGCTCACCCATGTGACTCTGAAGCAGCATCTCGGCGATACCTGCAGTTGCTCCAAAGTTCCCGTCAATCTGAAACGGTGGATGTGCGTCAAATAAATTCGGGTACGTCGATTTCTCAAACAGATTCAACAAGTAAGCAAGCGCAGAGTCACCATCTCCAAGTCGTGCGAACATGTTAATGATCCAAGCGCAGCTCCATCCCGTATGGCCGCCCCCGTTAGCCAGCCTGCTTCGCAACGTCATCTTTGCGGCTTCGGCCAAATCTGGCGTTGTATGAATGTCAATCTGTCTGCCAGGATGAAGCGCGAACAGGTGGGAAATATGCCGATGACCAGGCTCAGCTTCCACGTATTCCTCCATCCATTCCATTAACTGGCCATTCGCTCCGATCTGCGGCTGCGGAAGTTTCCCCATCCGTTCCGATAGTTGATCACGGAAGCCTTCATCGCATTGCAAGAGATGACTGCTTTTAATGCAAGCTTCGAACAAGGCATGTACAATTTGTGAGTCCATTGAAGGTCCCATGCATAGAGTACCTCGGAGCCCATTTGGCAATAGGTAACTATTTTCCGGAGAAATAGAAGGACCTGTCACCCACGTTCCATCCGGAGCCTCCGTTAAATAATCCATGAAAAATTCCGCTGCCTCTTTCAAAACAGGATAGGCCCGCTCACGCAAAAATTTCTCATTCCCTGTATAAGCGTAGTGCTCCCACAGATGGAGGCTTAGCCACGCTGCACCCATCGGCCAAAGGACACTTGTTGCGAGGATACCCTCTGGACGGGTTTCAGCCCATATATTCGTATTGTGATGGGCGACGAAACCTCTGCAGCCGTAAAGCGTCTTCGCAGTTATACTCCCTTTGACTCTCATTCTTTCAACAAGGTCAAACAGCGGTTCATGGCATTCCGATAACCCGCAAACCTCAACCGGCCAATAATTCATTTGGGTATTAATATTAATCGTATATTTCGACTCCCACGGAGGCGTAAAGCTATCATTCCAGATCCCTTGCAGGTTGGATGGCAGACTTCCAGGACGGGAACTCGCAATGGTCAAATAGCGGCCATACTGAAAGTATAACTCCGCAAGCAACTTTCTATGCTTCGGATTCCCCTCCACTACAACCTTCATGAGTTCGTCCGTTGCCAATGGCTGCTCCTCGTTCGAAGCTGACAAGCTAAATTGAACCCGGTTAAACAACGTTTGGTAATCATCGATGTGTCTTTGTTTTAGCTCCGAATACGTGTAAGCCCCGGCTTTCTCAAGCTGCTGCAAGCAGGCCGCCTCGGGATCAGCCTCTCGGAAGGTACTGCCCGCTGCAAACAAAAGCGTGACTTCCGAAGCGCCTTCCACGGAAATAAAATCGCCAATCGTCTGAATTACGCCGTCAGGAGTTTTAGCTTTGAGCACTCCGCTAAACTCCACACCGTCTCTGCCGCATTCTCCGTTCATGATAATGGTGTCCGAGGTCCGTGCATAACTATCTCCCTCATAAGGACGCCGATTTAAATTCATACAGAAAGTTAAACCGCCAGGTTTGCTGCAAGTCATATGGATCACCATCACTTGATCCGGATAACTTGTGAATATTTCTCTGCTATAAGCTGCATCGCCAACATTGAAGGCTACCCGAGTTATCCCTGTATGCAAGTCCAGTTCACGCAGATAAGCATGGACGTCCCCTTGCAGATCCGTGAAAAACAACTTCATCTCCCCAAGAGGCTGATACGGATTATAATATTTGGGCGTAGAAAACATAGACATCCTAGTCAGATAGGTTGCCTTTTCCACATCCCCGTCAAACAACAGCTTGCGAATGTGTGGGAGCTGCTGCAGCGCATCCGGGTTTTCGCCCTCTTTTGGCCCGCCGTACCAGATAGAGTCTTCGTTTAACTGAATCTTTTCCTCCTTAACCTGGCCAAAAACCATTCCGCCCAAGCGGCCGTTTCCGATCGGCAATGCTTCCGTCCACTGTTTTGCAGGCTCCCGATACCATAATTTGAGCTCCTTATTTTCCCCAGCTTTATGAGTTTTCATAATGACTCCTTGTCATAATCGTTTTTTTTGGCATGACAGCACACGCTGCCTTGAATCTTCTCGAAGCTTTCTACCTTAAGGATAGCTTAACAAAACCCAAACGACATATGTTTTGCCAGATTACGATAAAATGTTGCTGTATTATGATTTGAATTCCGATTAAAGGTTTGCTCAAGGGAACTGGAGTCCTCTATTCGGACAATAACCTACCGTTTCCTTCTTTGAGCGGAACTACTGGCTCTTATTTGTCCTTTGTGGCGCGTTTTCAGGTTGAAAACGACAAAATAGCGAACTGTAGTTCCCCTTCATATTTGTTAACATATCAATTCCGGTAAATAGCGGACTGTAGTTCCCTTTCACAAAAAAAGTGCCAAGCAGCATCCGCTCGGCACTCTCCCCCATGTTCGATCTCATCGCTCGAAATAAATATTCGGAGCATCTGGGACAACAGTTTGATTTTGTTGTTTATTATAAATTCTATAGAGCATTACAGCCGCTTCCGCTCTAGTCGCATAGCCAGTCGGATTCAGCCTGTTTCCGCTGCCTTCCACAAATCCGCTTTTTATCAATGCAGCAATATCATTTACCGCGTATGAAGCTACATACGACTTGTCGCTAAACGCTTCAAGATCACTTGCCACTCCTTTGGCAACTTGGATGCTTGCTGCGCCCATTGCTCTTGCAAGAAGCACCATCATGTCCTGCCTGGAGATTTGTTCATTCGGATTAAATGCCCCGTCCCCTTGACCTTCTGCTAAGCCAAGCTGTTTTGCGATTCCAACCGCTTCATAGTAGTAGTCAATAGGGTGCACGTCACGGAAGTTCGTCGTCACATCGGCGTTAAAATCGAAAGTCTTCGTTAACAACATCATGAAATCAGCGCGACTTATATTCGCCGCTGGTTGAAATGACGTATCCGAAGTGCCGGATATAATCCCCTTGGATGCCATCACTTCAATCGGCTTTCTTGCCCACTCGACCGTACTCAAGTCAGCAAAACTCTTCTGCTGATATCCTACAGCAAATGTACTGAAATGTGTGGTTCTAAACGTCACTGTCCCTGTTGAAGCCTCATATTTCCCGCTTGGAACGGCAAGCACTTCACCCGCATGATCAATATACCATACGACAATGTGCTCTGGATCTTTTAACTCTTCTTCAGTAGGTTGATACGGAATTGCAACGGTAACTACCGTACTAGAATTATTAAAATCTACAGCTTTTCCGTCGACTACGAGGCTTAGCTCAAGAACGGGTCGATGACCGATTTGATCTTTCATATCGTCCGGAATGCTGCTCCTGTCGGCATTAGCTATGACGAAACCTACTTCTGTGGCTGAATGGAGATCAACATTGCCTAACAGTCGGTTAGGAATCGTTATCGATCCAAACTCCGTTACAATCGTTATTCGTTTCTCAGCAGTCGTTAAGAACATGCTTGCCGGCGTAAACAATTGATACTGTTTGGCGCCTTCGACAGGTTGGATCTCAACAACCAACTGACTATCGCCGGTCGAAAAGGCTTTGTCTACCGCTTCTTTTTCCAGCTTAGCCGAAACGATCCCGCTGGTTGGATCCACCACAACGTGAGGGTTAGACTTCACTTCAGGCTCAACAATGCTTGCCTGTGGTGCAGCAGTTGATGAGTCACCGCTATCAGGAGTCGTTGGATCTGGCGTTGGTGTAGGAGGAGAAATAACCTTCACCTCAAACGTTGTGCCAAGCACTTGATCTGACTGTTCTACGTTAACATTAACAAAATAAGTGCCATTAATTTTTTGCTTCAACACATAGCTGAATTGGTATGAGCCGTCTGCGCCAATTGCGGTTTGGTCTAATAAATCCAACTGATTCAGTGGGTTGATTACTTGCAAGCTAACGAGCTTACCCGCCTCCGAGCTTAATTGGCCGGATATGGTCACTCGGCCATCTTGCTCATGATAAGCTGCACGAACGTCAACCGGAGAAGCCACTGCGGACACAATCATCGCGCCTGCACACACCATAACGGCTAGTATTACAATCGTCCAATTTCGCAAACTCTTCAAGCATAATCCTCCTCGGAATAAGGAGACATAGAAAGGGATGCCACTAACAACCCTCCCTACGCCTCCCATCGCATGATTAAAATAACAACTCTAAGGATTGATAATTTCGTTTGAGATTCTGATTCGACTGGATGTGTTATTCCAGACAAAAGCTTTTAATTTGTACCCGATCACAATATCAGGCACCCTCATAATGGTCTTCATTTGCTTATCTTCACCAGCGGAGAACGAACTTGACACAAAGGAGTACCGGACCATCCGGTTTTGCTGGTCAAACAGCCCAAGGACAAGCACACCGTTCTGACCTATTGCCGAATTGTTTTGAACAGACATGCTTACTACAACATCGGTGGAGCCAATTAGGCCGGATACCGCATTCCCGCTACGATCTGTCAGAGATAAGTCTTTTACGCCAAACAGCTGGTCCCCCCAGTTTTTCATATAATTCACCTGATAAGTTTGCGTGCCAACGTTTTGATAGTCATCCACACTTTTTACTTCAATTACGTTCATGCCTTCCTTCAAAGTCATAGGAACAGTAAACGTCACGTTATTTAATGTTCTAACATTGTTGAGAACGTCCGTACCATTGATTTTGACTGTTACGTTAGCATCCCTATTAATGCTGCCTAATAATGAATAGGCTGGCGAATCAACAACCATGGGGATATCGACAGAAGGTGTAAATATGACTGCTTCTTTATGATAAGTAACCACAATCGTCTTGGAGCTTGAAACGTTGCCGAACAGCTCTTCATTCGATGCCGATACGACAATCGTATTCACTCCTTCGTTTAAGGTAATCTTTTTAGAGAAAGGCTCGCCCGCTTCTGTATATACGGCCTCCACGACCGAAACTCCGTTATTGATTACAGCTATTTTCGCACGATCTGTGACAGTCCCCGAGAGGGTATAGTCCGGGATCTCAACACTGTCGCTTACATCATTATCAAGAGTAAACTGCGGCGAAGATGACAGATGAAGATTCGTAAAGCTGGCTGACATTAAATAATCAATGTTTGTGGTTGTTTTCGCTCCGTCCACGGCCATGCCGACATAAACTGTCTCCCCATAATCGACAACATTGGAAGCAACCAAAGACCAATCGATGCCATCTTTCGAAACATAGCCGGATACTGTGTTTTCTTTGCGTTCAAGTTTGATCCAGTATGGTGCTTTCAAGGTCGTGCTTCTTCGCAACTGCTCGGTATACCCGCTCCCGGTTTGGCTGCGGTTGATGACTGAAATCTTTCTACCGCTCGTATCCACGCTGAAATCATCGGTTGGATCCGTAGACAAGAAGACCCCTGTTGCCTTCGATGATGGATCGAGGCTCTCGCGCATCATAAACCCAGCCTTAACATCCTCATCGTATTCCGACTCATAGGCGACATTCGCATAAATTTCAAAGTTGCCTTTAACCGGTTTATAGGCATAATGGAATGAGTCTGTCGTGCCCTTAATGTTGATTTCGCCCGATCCCTTCACTTTGTACACAGTACCGGTTACGTTGGCGGTTCCTGGAATCTTAACAGTGCCAATATCTTGAGACACCCATGACTCCAGATTTTCAGGTCCGTTTACATATGTAATAACAGGCTCTGACAAGGTCGTTACCCCGTTATTATCAATTGCTCTTGCATAAATGTAATGCTGGCCTTCTGGAGCGTTCTCCCAAGTAAACTCGAAAGGTTCGCTTACATCTTCATTAATCTTCTTATCCGCATCATAAAAAATCACCTTAGCTATCGATTTTCCGCTGGCACCTGCAGCTGCTGCACGAATATTGATCGGATCGTTTATGAGGTATGCCTGGTGCATCACCGGTGTCTCGATAGACACGGTCGGATTCAGTGGCACAGGTACATCAGCCAACGCGTTGATGTAGTCCTCAATATTGGTATAACCATTCCCGTTAATATCCCCAAAACTGCCGTTGACGTTGCCTGGGATTTTATTTCCAGCAGCATCCAAACCGTTATCGTTTGGATCTAATCCATTGGCAAGTTCCCATTCATCCGGCATTCCGTCACCATCCGTATCAATCGGTGCAGGGGCCGACAACAGCTCCGGTAAACCGCCATCGTACGCAATCTTGTTGACGGTTCTTCCGGTTCCATTCTTTACCTCACCAACGATACGAGCATCAAGCGAATCCCGCTTCGGAAGCGAAGCTCCGCCATGCAGTAGCACTTTCTCATAGGCCGCTTCAGCCGTATCCGTCGTTGTCGGTCCTCCAACCAGATCATTCGCATCCGGGTAGATGAAAGGCGTTGTTTTGAGCGTAAACGTTGAATCCGGGTTAATTGCTTTATAAGAACCGTTCGCATTTTTCACCAAGTTATTAGCTGTTACTTCAGGATCGCCTACTACATAATTCCCATTGATATAAAAAGCTCCGCCGCCTGCATCGCCAGCCGAAGGCGCGACAATTCGGTTAAAGGCGCTATACGTATTAGGCCCTGGCTTATAGTAATTGTTGATCATATTAATGCCTGTTGCCATTTCCCCACCATATGCCGTATTGCCGCCCCAGTTATAAATAACGTTGTTCCGATAGTCAATCTTCTGGGGGTAATTCACGATATCCGTCGCCCGTGCAAACCGAACATTACGGTTAATGTGGTTCGTAATTAAATTATGGGCAAAGGTAATATTCGATCCTCCCCAGATCCCCCCGTAGCCATGAGGACCCTTCGTGTGAATGGAGTGGTTTAGGCTGTCCGTGATAAAACTCCATTGGAGCGTGAAATTCTTATTGTTCTCCGAAGAGAATAATTCATCCGTACTCCAACTCCCTGAAACGTGGTCGATCATGACGTTATCTCCCGTGATGTTGAACGTATCGTCCAATTCAACTTCGCCGCCCCAGAATCGCATATATCTGACAATAATATTGCCTCCAGCTGTACTTGTTCCACTGCCAACTTTCACCGCATAACCACTCAGGGCGATACCGTCGCCAGGGGCTGTTTGACCTGCAATCGTAAGGTTGGGTTGACCGATTGTCAGAGGTCTGGCCAAATGGATGACGCCGGAAACACTGAAAATGATCATCCGGTTCGGCTGACTTACCGCATCGCGAAACGAACCTGGGATAGCAGGCGTGCCGTCCGCATAATCCAACAGGTTATTCACCACATACACGGAGCCACCGCGACCGCCTGATACATACATACCGCCGCCTTCAGCGCCAGGAAATGCCGGTGTTCTTGTCTTTTCAGCAGGATCTATTTTGATAGCAGTTGCTCCACTTGTGCTTGGAGTCCCTAAAGCGTCAACATAACGATATTCAATACGATGTGTACCTGTATCGCTTACGGCGAATTCTTTGGTATAAAATGCCCACTGTCCACCATCGATACGGTACTGCACACGATTCGCCGCAGGAGCCTCGTTATTTACTTCCATGTAAACGAGGACTGGTTTGGTATAAGAACCCAAAGTTCCATCTGGCCGTGCAGGATCAACAATTGGCACCACAGATTCAAAAAGTTTGGGATAAATGACTCTCTGGCTAGGGTCCCATCCTCCAAATAGCCATGGCATCGTGAATTGGTTAGCTTGTTCCGCTGTCATAGCAAAATGGCTAGGATCGGTATCATCCTGCAGCTTGCGCGTGGATGGGCTTGCTCCAGGACCTGAGCTATTGTACTCGTAATAATGGTAAGTCAAATTATCCGTCATCACCGTCCAACCGTCCTGGTGAATATGATCATCCATCCAAGTATTGATAAACCGCACGGTTGGTTGGTCCTGCCAAGGTCGGCCTAAATAATGTTTCCCCTGTGTGCTAGCGTCCTTTAATAGACGAGAGTTCATAAACACGATCCCGGGAAGATCGCCTGTTGGATTCTGCGTAGCTGCAGCTGTGATGTATCCTCCTGAACGCGAAGGACCATTTATACTGATAATGTCAGAGTGATCAAAAACAGCCGCAGTTGCCGGTCCATAAATAAAGTCAACGGAACCCTTGATCTCGCAATTGCGATAATATTGCCTGCTAGTTTTATCGTAGTAGGTGACGCCTGTGTAAAGCGTGTCTTGGTAACCGACAAATCGGACATTCTCAAAGACAACTTGATCTGCAATGACACGTGCGGCCAATGCCCGGCCTTTCGTAACGTCGGAGGAGTTCTCGATGGTTAAGTTGGCGGCATAAAAATTATTCGCTACGGTTCTTGTGCCATCCGATCGATCCTTGGTTCCTCCGACTGTAAGCGTCGCTGTATCTAAAGCCGCTAAGGTCGAGGTCGCGCCGCTTGAGGTCGGTGTGAATTCATTGTCATTATAAAAGATTTTCGTTTTATCCTTACCTGCGCCTATTAAAGCTACATAAGGCACAGTGACAGAAATTTTTTCGTTATATGAACCTTCTTTGATGTAGATAATCTTTCGAGATGCGTTGTTGCTGGGGATCGATTCAAGAGCTGATTTAATACTGGAGAAATCGCCGGTTCCGTTCTGAGCCACGGTCAAAACCATAGCAGGATTTGCAACAATTTCCTCGCTGGCATTAATCTCTCCGCTTGCACTCAACGCAGTAACCCTATAGTAATAAATAGTGCCATTCGTAACGCTTGTATCCACATACGAAGACGCAGTTATAGAGCTAGTTAAAGTCGTAAAAGTGCCACCGCTTTCCGTACTTCTTTTTACAGCATACGTAGTTGCGCCAGATACAGGGGACCACGACAGTTCAACACTGCCGTCATTGGCAATCGCAGCTGCATCTATCGGTGCTGTCACCTGGGTTTGATTACTGGATGTCGGTGCAGCAGCATTCACAACGTTCACTGCAGGAAATAGATGAACATTCAACATGAGTAAAAAGCTTATCCCTAACGTTAGGGCTTTCTTCATGATGCTTTCCTCCTAATCAATAATTACTGCACGACAAGCTCCTCAGCGAGCGGGCTTTGTCCGACCATGTTGTTCGAGCTGTCCCAGATGAATACTTTGACTTTATATTTCGTGACTTCAGCCGGAAGCGTGAATCCAGCGCCCAAAGTCCTGGTTTCTCCAGGCTTAAGCTCCGCAATGGAAGAGGCAAAATCAATCATGGCATTGTCGGCATTATACAGAACAAACCATAACGTAAGCTTTTTATCTGCTCCCGTTGTGTTGACGACTTTCTTTTCCGCATAAATATCCTTTGAAGGCTCTAGAGTAAGTACAGGATTTCCGTTCAAATCATGGATTGCACCTTGTCCTGCCCAGAATATGTAAGCAATCGTGTAACTTGCTTTATTGGTATTCCCTGCTAAATCAACGGTAGAAACTTCTATTGCGTTATTCCCCTCTTGTAAAGTCAATGGATATGAGAAAAACTCGTCTGCTTGCTGATAAACAGAATTCACAACACTCTCGCCATTTAATTTAATGGTTAGACTTGCTGCTTTACTTAACGATCCAGTAAGCGTATAGACTGCATCCTTAACTGTTGCAGGAGGCGTTGCAATGCGGATATCAGGAATGATACTGTCCTGATTGATTGTTGCATTGACACGATCGAAGAAACTTGATTTATCGCGTTTTGCATAAACTTCAAATAAATTGGCACCGGGCACCAGATTTACATTCAGTTCAAAGTTCCCGCCGCCTATAAATCCATTCATCGGAAGCGTGACAGGCAATTTATTTTGATACACCGATAAATAGACACTTTCACTAACTGATCCTGTTAATGCATACGCTGATGTGTTGACCCATTCCGTCGCTGGATCTAACCTTAAACCTGTTGTTGCTCTTTCTACCATTGCAAAATAACCGGCATTTCGGGACAGATCAAAATTCGCGTAATCGTTATAGCCCAGCAGCACGGAAGAACCGGCGGAAAAACTTTTTTTATAAATATTGAATGTGTATCCCGACGCCGCACCCGTCATCTTAATAACATCACCGGTGTTAATCCAGTCGGCTAGCCATGCGGGCAGAACTGCGTTTTTATCAATTGCCACATAGACAGTCGTTTTGTCCTTCACATTGAAACCGATGATCTGATTTTGCACGGCCCCATCAGCGCCCAAGGGGTATCTCATCACGTCCTTGTGCGTGGTAACGATTCGTTCCATGCTTGCGTATTTACTAGGAATTTCTGAGAACTGGATTAAGGTATTATCTGCAAATGGATAGTCACCTATCGACGAACCCGCTTGCATTTTCCACATATATCCATAATAATTCGCATAGGACGTGAGTTCCCCAACCACACTTGTATCCGGTGTCGGAAGTGGTGTTGTGGCATATGGCGTACCCTCAAATTCCGTTATTTTACTTTCAAAATCTCTTGGCACGCCATTGTTGTATACACCTGATTCATCGCGCGTAACAACAGATAAACCTAATGTATACGGTTGACCATTAACGAGTGGTGTAGATGCTGATTTCGCGATGTCGTAATAGGCGTTAATATCCGAAGCCGGAATCAGATTGGTTCCCGTATAATCCTTATACAGGGTAGTCGCATTCCCGATCGGCCTCCAATTCGACTCGCCTTTCAGCTTAATGCGAAGCCGGTACTTTGATGCATAGGCATAATGCTCCGATGTCCACATGACGCGCGAGTTACGCGATCCGGAAGTAACAATTTTCGGTGCCGGCGGCTCTGCCATGAAGGGAGAATGAGTCACTCTAACGCCTCGAATCCAAAGATCCCCGGAACTACCAGGCGCAGCAATCACCAATCTCCCGAGATTATAGATGGGGAGACTTTTGTTCATATTGTTCCGGGCTTGTACAATATTCCCATCGTAGTACAAGCTGTATTTTTGGGAAACTGTATTAAAATCCAAGCGAATGGTATGCCATTCTCCTAGCTCATACGCACCTAATGAACCTGATGGCGCTGTCGATAAAAGGTAGCCCAAACCTTTGCTCGCCGTCACACCTGCTCCAACCAGGAACGTCGTGCCGGAAGATGGAAAAAACTGAATGATGCGATCATCCTTTTTCGTACCGGTTTGCATGAACGTAATTTCCGTAGAAATTGTTCCTGTATAGGGCTCTCCGAAAGTCTTACTGATTTGAAATTCATTTCTTAATGCTCCATCCGTGACAATACCATTTGCTTTCAGATGAAGAGCTCGAGTCCCTGTATAGGGATCTGCTTCAATGACCGCCGAAGCCGAGCCTGACGTATAGGAGGAGTAATCGAATCCAAGATCGGAGCCTGTTAATCCTAGAGGCGTGGTAGTGAAATCTTTATCAAAAACCGAAACGGGTTCATAGGTAGTATCCGTGACAGAAGAACTTCCGCTTTCCGCTGATACCGTTGGAACGTTATCAGGGCAGATCATAAGCACATTGAAAAGCAGCGTTAAGATTAACACTAGCGAAATCTGATTACTCTTTTTACGCAAGAGAATCGACACCTCCATGGCATATTTTCGATTGGCCAGTCTAAGAACATCTTTCCTTACGAGTTGGACAATGAGCGGGCTATCATCACCCCCTTCACAGAAAATAGGAATGCCATATATGTTGATCAGCAGTATCCAACCGCGCGCGGAGTTGCCGACGCATGGCGGCGGTCAAACCCCCACGAAATCTTAGTTGTTTTGGTAACGTTTTCATGAAATTCGGAAGTATACTTACGAGGTAATAACAGAGAAGGGACGTTCTACTTTCATTAAAGATACTCCAATTATTGAAATTAATAATGGGGGATTCCATCCATAATCATAGACGATTCGATCAAAAAGAGAGTTAGCTGGAGAGATGTTTCTGAGGGTACTTTTAACAGCCCCAATATTGGCCAATGCCTCCTCTATGTTGCACTTTGTGCAGCATAAAGGCCTCAGATCGGCCGCTGCCGCCTTCTACGTTGTACTGTGTGCAACGATTTGGGCAGGATAGCGCAGTTTTCGCGCTATTTGGGTTGAATTCATTGTACTTTGTGCAATGAAGTTCGGGGTGGTGGGGTTAAAAGCTGTTTTATGTTGTACAGAGTACAACATAGACATAAGTGCGATGGTCCGTGTCGCAGGCGGCATGCGGAGCTGATCAGTCACTTGGTGCGAGGCGCTCGCGCTGAGCAGTTGGTTACTTGGTGCGAGGCGGGCATGCTGAGCGGTATGGTCTCTTGGTGCGAGGCGGGCATGCTGAGCGGTATGGTCTCTTGGTGCGAGGCGGACATGCTGAGCGGATTGGTCACTTGGTACGAAGCGGACATGCTGAGCGGATTGGTCACTTGGTGCGAAGCGGTCGTGCTGAGCGGTTGGTTACTTGGTGCGAGGCGGGCATGCTGAGCGGATTGGTCACTTGGTGCGAAGCGGACTTGCTGAGCGGTATGGTTACTTGGTGCGAGGCGGGCATGCTGAGCGGTATGGTCTCTTGGTGCGAGGCGGTCGTGCTGAGCAGTTGGTCACTTGGTGCGAGGCAGGCATGCAGAGCGCTATGGTCTCTTGGTGCGAGGCGGACATGCTGAGCGGTATGGTCACTTGGTGCGAGGCGGTCGTGCTGAGCAGTATGGTTACTTGGTGCGAGCCGACCATCAACTGCGGAACTCCTCCCCATTCTAGCTAGAACTAAGCCAGATAGGGGAACTGGAGTTCTCTATTCGGAGAAAAACGAGAATTTTTCCATCTCAAAGGAACTACGGGGTTTTATTTGTCCTCCGTAGCCCTTTTTTCAGCTGAAACCAGCGAAATAGCGAACTGTAGTTCCCCTCGCTCGTGAAAAACATGCCCTTTCAGAGAAATAAGGGACTCTAGTTCCCACCCTGGTTCAATCAATCGGCCTTACGGGGAATCGTTAACCGCACTCTCGTGCCTTTGCCTATTTCAGAGAAAATATCCAGTTTGCCTCCGATACTTTTTGCTCTTTCCTCCATGCTAAAAAGGCCGACGCCTTTAGAATTCCGCCCTCTTTCGAAGCCTTTTCCCTTATCCGAGATCTCCACTTCTACAGCCGATTCCTTCTCGTGTACAAGGACAATAGCCTCCGACACATCCGCGTATTTCGCTATGTTGGTAAGGGCCTCCTGAATAACCCTATAGATCGTAGTCTCCTCAAGGGCTCCTAGTCTCTTACGCAAATTGCTATCCAGTTTCACTCGAATGCCATAGTGATCCGTGTAGTTTTCGATATGCGTGCGAATCGCTGGAACAACACCAAGATCATCCAAGACGGAAGGCCGAATTTTCCACGCCAGACTTCGCACCTCTTCGATGATGGCCGAGACATTTTGCCGGAGATGCCCCATCTCAGATTCCGGTTCGTCTCCAATGAGTCGGTCCATCTGTATTAACAAAGAGAACAGACTTTGCCCAATGCCATCATGCAATTCTCGCGAGAATTTCCTGCGTTCCTCCTCTTGAATCTGCATAACCTGTGACATCATCAGCTGTAATTCTTCCTCTACCCGCTTCAATTGCGTTACTTCATTACGGATCGCTAAGTATTGATAAGCCCGACCTTGATCATCCACAAAAGGGACAATCGTCGTATCGACCCAATAGAAGGTGCCGTCTTTGGCTCTATTTTTAATCTCACCGTGCCAGACCTTGCCTGCGGAAATCGTTTCCCATAAATCTGTCATGAACGTTTTATCATGATAACCGGAATTAATGATCCGATGGTCTTTCCCAAGGAGTTCGGACCTGGCGTATTGCGAGATTTTACAAAACTTATCATTGACATAAAGAATCTTGCCTTTGGCATCGGTGGCGGCAACGATGGAAGACTCGTCGAGAGCAAATTTCACATCAGATAGCTGCTTAAGGGATTGTTTCAAGTCCTGCAATAGCTCCGATTCAGGCATATGCTCCTTATTCAAAGTTCAACAGCCCCTTCTTAGCCGCGTACTTCACTAATTCCGGGCGTGTTTTTAACCCTAACTTTTCCATCACATTACTTTTATGCGATTCGACCGTCTTTACACTAATTACCAATTGCTCAGCAATTTCTTTATTGGAAAAACCTTTCGCAATGCGTGCCAAAACTTCTCTTTCACGCTCAGAGAGCGATTCATACGTGCCGGAATTCTCCCCGTTTTTCATTCGTTCCATATATTCGTTCATCAGCCTTTTGGTAGCCGTTGGATATAAGTAAGCATTTCCTGCCGCAACGGAACGAATGGCTGTCAATAATTCTTCATGAGGGGCGCTTTTCAAAATATAACCGGACGCACCAACGTGTATGGCCCTGAACAAATACTCATCGTCATCATGCATCGTAAGAATTAAAATTGCCATGTCTGGAATTAATTGCTTTAATTTTTCAGTCGCAGTAAGTCCGTCCATACCTGGAGGCATGCTTAGATCCATTAACACGACATCCGGCGTAAGCATCTGGGCAGCCTGAATACCTTCTTCACCAGCGGCGGCTTCGCCGACCACTTCCATGTCATGCTTGCCGTTTAGCAGCATAACAAGCCCCGATCTTACGATAGCATGGTCATCCACAACCAGAATCTTTAGCATTCCCTTCCCCCTTTTAGCGGCTACTCCGCGGTTTAAGCTTCCTGTTCCCATCATAGCAAAAAAAGCCCCATCCAGAAATGCCATTCATTTTGAGGCTGCCTTCCAAGGTCCCTCTATATAGGTTGCTAACCTTTCGAGGTTTGCCAGAATTGCTTTTATTTCGTTTTCTTCGTAGCCACGATCCGTCCGTCTTCCGATAAAAAGTAGTCCCTTCATCCCAGTAGAAGGACTTGTTATGAGCGGGAATGCGGCAGCAGTCTGCAATTGCTCGGCAAGCATGACGGGGCATTCGCGCCTTTCTTGAACTGCTCTCGGATTGGCAGCGTCGAATTTAACCCATCTGCCTAGACGCAAGGCTGTGCCCGCCAGGCCTTCCCCCATTTTTATCACCATTTGCTGACAGCGATCATTCTTGTTTCCCAATATGTACATCCAACGCCTACGCGCTGGTTGATCGACGAAAGGAGCCAACGCGATGAAATCGCTTGACGTCATATCTCGAAGTCGTGTTAAATCATCCATGATGTTCACTTGACCTGCTGCCATTTTACCACTTCCAATCTTTATGAATCCGAACGAAATCCTTTCTACTTCCATTGTAGGCGGTTCCATCCTTCTTGTCTGTCAGGGAAAACCCTGATTTCGGTATCAGGAAATGAGTTCATAAATCAGTGAAACTCCTGATAAACAAAAGTGTTAAAAAGGACTATCATTAAGATAGCCAAGAACCGTGGAGGAGCTGAACCACTATGATGAAATTTTTCTCTGAGACTAATTTGAATGGATTGAAAAACGCTATGCAGATGAAGCTGGCCAAAAAAGGTGAGTATCTGTTCTGGGAAGGTGAACTGGCAGACCGATTGTTCTACGTCTTCCAAGGCGGAGTTCGCATCACCAAAACGTCAGAAGCAGGCAAAAGCCTCATCCTGCATTTGTATCAAACGGGTGACTTATTCGGGCAAATAGACCCCTTTCAGAATTCGGTGCAAAACTTCAGTGCCGAAGTTACCGCTGACTGCAAAGTTGGGGTCATTATGCGCAAAGACCTTGAGGAACTTCTGCAGCAGCACAGTGATCTGGCTATTGAATTCATGAAATGGATGGGGCTCATGCACCGGATGACCGAAGCCAAATTTCGGGATTTAATGATGTATGGGAAGCCCGGGGCGCTTTGTTCTTTATTAATAAGACTTGGTAACTCCTATGGAGTACCTTCAGGCGAGCATACCTTGATCGATTATAAACTTAGCAACGCAGAAATGGCGGATATGATTGGTTCTACACGCGAAGGTGTCAACCGAATGTTAAGCGAAATGAGAAAAGAAGATGCGATTACCTATCGCAATGGTCAAATTGTTATTAAAAATGCAAACTATCTGCGAAATATTTGTCATTGTGAAAACTGTCCGTTAGAAATTTGCAGAATGTAATAGCCCCTATCTCCTCGTCACATTTCTCCTATGAAAAGAAGGATTCCAGATCCATTAGCACCCTATCCGTTAAAGGCAAAACAAACTGTTCTTCCATGGTGAGATGATCATTTAATATCAAGCACGCCTGCAAGAGGTACGAGGCCGTTTCGGTTAACTGCTTTTTATTGAAAATAGGCGTTATATCGACGACGGCCTCCTTGAACGATTGAAGAAATGAAACACCTAATTGATGATCTTTTTCCAGGACCCAAAAGGATGGCATGATCGTAGGCGCTTGCTGACTATGAAAGTAGTTGATCAGGAAAGGGTACAACTCCTGCTCTTCCCACGCGGCGTGCCACTCCAGTTCCTCCTCGAAATGTGCTGCCTTAAGTCTTAAATCCTGAAGAATGTGCATGCCTTCCGCCGTATTATCTATCCAGCTCACTTCTTTGGCACTCGCTTCGAGACTCCGTAATTGTCTTCGCAATTGTTCATGTTCATCGGCCAAACGGTCCGTTGCATAAGCAAGTTTGGCCGGATTCGAAGAAGCGAGTCCGATATGGCGACTCTCCACATTAACCTCCATGCCTGATCCCTCCCAAGTTTTTTATACGAAAGCACCTGATCTTCTCTCCATTTATGAGTGGAAGAACAGGCGCTTTGCTGAATTCGTTCATTTGATTCTACCCTCATGTTATCTAAGCTTAAATGTTAGATGAAATCTGTTAACGATCTTATCGAACCATTTGTGCAAATACGGTAAGATCAAGTGATCTACCCCAAATTTCCCCGCGTTGGCACCAGCTGCCAAGACAATGAAACCAAGCAGCACTAACCAGGGATTCGTGCTAACTGTTCCTGCGAACATATACATGAAGTTCATGATTAATCCGAAGAAGACCGCTGTTGTTGTCAGAGCCCCCAACAGAAGCCCCAAACCGACCAATAATTCGCCCCAAGGAATGACTACATTAAAGATGCCAACGTGTGGAAGCGCGAAGTTTTTTAAGAAAGCTACAAAGTTGCCATAGACCAAATCCGTTGTACCTGTCTCAAGAACCGGCTTAGCAATGGCACCTTTCAAGTAGCCTGTAGCGTCAAATGCCTTTTCGCCGGTTATTTTGTGCCATCCGGCTACGATCCATGCCCACCCCACATACAACCGAACGAGTGTCAATAACATTGCTGCGTACTTATTCTCTCTGAGCCACTTCATCATCCGAACCATCTCCTTTTTCTTTTATGCTTTTATTGTAGCTTTCAGCAAAAGAGATGTATGTGATAAAAATCACACGCTTATCAATTTCAAAAGAAAAAGGCATGATCCCAGTTGATCACACCTCCTTCTCCATCCTATTTAATTTTCAACGGATTATTTTACCCCGGTATACACGAAAGCTCGAATAATATGTCTTTGTGCAAAAAAGAAAGCAATGAGAATTGGCGTTACCAGAATCATATTCCCGGCCATAAGCACGTTCCAATTCGCGACCCCTTCTTCTTCCCGGATCTTGGCAATCCCTAAAGGCAGCGTTCTCGCAACATCATCTGTCGTCATAACAAGCGGCCAGAAATAATCGTTCCAATGCGCAATAAAGCTGAACAAAGCAAAGGTCGCCAGCACCGGCTTCGCCATAGGCACCATTAATTTCACAATAATTTGCCACTCTTTGGCGCTATCAAGCCGCGCTGCTTCAATTAATTCTTCCTGCACTTGTTTAAACGATTGCCGCAAGAGGAAAATGCCGAAGGCGCTGGACGCAAAGGGAAGAATAAGCGCAAGATGCGTATTCAGGAGCTTCCAAGCACTCAACTGTAAATAAACCGGCAAGAAAATTAATTGAGATGGGATCATTAAGGTCACCATCACCATGCCGAACAAAATTCCCGACGCTTTAAACTTATAACGAGCAAAGGCATAAGCCGCTGGAATAATCGTAAGCATCTGCAAAACGAGAATACTGATCGAGATTATGATACTGTTCGAAATATAGTGTAAGAACGGGCCTGATCCCCACGCTTTGGCATAATTGCTCCAAATGAACTGTTTTGGAATCCAATTCGGCGGGAAAATCATCGTTTCCGGCAGCGTTTTAAGGGACGTAGAGAGCATCCATATGAAGGGCATTGCAAAAATGAGGACGAGCCCAATCATGCCAATCACGCTAATTGCACGGGTTACATATTGTAGTATTTTTGATGCAATTTCTTCTTTACTGTTTACATATAACAACGTACGATCCGCATCCATGATCTGTTCAGCTTTCAGTGGAATCACTTCCTTTTATTGATAATGTACGCGTTTGGACATCAGTTTAAAGTAGATGATGGTTAACACGCCGACAATGAACAGCAGGATGACTCCCGCCGCAGAGGCGTAACCAATTTTAAAGAACCGGAAACCGTATTCGTATATGTAATAAACAAGGGTATTCGTTGTGTTAACCGGTCCACCTTGCGTCATGATCGCGATCGTCTCAAAAACCTGAAAGGATCCAATCATATTAATGATCACCAGGAAAAAGATTGTAGGCGAAAGCATCGGAAGTATCAACTTGTAAAAAGTCGTCCAAGGCTTCGACCGATCCAGTGCTGCCGCTTCGTAGATGTCCTTCGGAATGCTTTGCAAACCGGCGATAAATACCAAGGTATTGTAGCCAAGCCCCTTCCAGACGGCGACGATAACTAACGAAATCAGCGATGTCTTTTGCGAGGAGAGCCAGGCGAGCTTAGCAAAGCCGAACAAACCGATAAACCAGTTTAATAAACCATATTGCGGGTCCATCACCCAAGCCCAAATCATGGAAATGGATACCCAAGAAACGATATGCGGACTGAAGATCGCTCCTTGCACAAAACTTTGAAACACACCCGTTTTATTCAGCCAAAGCGCTAAAATTAAGGAAAGTCCAATGATGAACGTAACCGTTAAAACGGTATAGATGGATGTGTTGTTTATTACTTGTATAAATTCTTTTTCCGTTAAGAGATCCGTAAAGTTCTGCATCCCGACATAGTTCTTGTTAGGGCTAATAAAATTCCAATCATACATACTCAGGTACATCATATAAAGAATCGGATAGATAAAAAACAACGAAAACACGGTAATGGCCGGAGCCACCATGGCATACGGACGCAGTTTTCCCCATATGGTCATATTAAACACCGCCGCCAGCAACAAGGATTTTCTCACGTTGTACATGTCTGGAAATGTCGCGAATTCTTTGGCCCTGTAAGTCAAAATAGTAAAGCTGATCATAAGGAATCAATACGTTAATATGATCATTCGTTTCCAAAGCGGTAAGGAAGGTTTTTACGAAAAACGTCCCCATGTGTGAATCGATCTGATAAATATTTTCCGCTCCCAGGCTTTCTCTGGTAATAATTTCACCTTCCATGACAAACCCGTCTGTGCGATCTTTCGGAGACATGAGCACATGTTCAGCCCGGAAGCCGATATACCCGATCTCCGAAGCTGCCTCTACCTTTAACCCTTGTACATGGCCATAATCAAAAACATTCATCGCAGGGGTACCGATAAACTGCGCTGTGAAAACATTTACCGGATCATTATAAAGCTTTAAAGGCGAGTCCGACTGCTGAATAACTCCTTTATTCATAACAACGATCTCATCGCCCATCGACATTGCTTCCACTTGATCATGGGTAACATAAACAAATGTGCTGCCCAGCCTTTTATGAAGCTGAATCAACTCTGTTCTCATCTGGTTGCGCAGCTTAGCGTCCAGATTGGAGAGCGGCTCATCCAAAATAAATACTTTGGGCTTCTTGACCATCGCCCGGGCTAAGGCAACCCTCTGACGCTGTCCCCCGGATAAGTTTTGCGGCTTTTTATCCAGATGAGGCGTTAACGCAACGATTTCACAGATATCGCGAATTAACGTTTCCCGCTCCATTTTGGGTACTTTTCTGTTCTTAAGCCCGAACTCGATATTTTCACGTACGGTCATGGTTGGGTATAACGCATAGTTTTGGAAAACCATGGCGACATCCCTAAGTCCAGGCTGTGTATCGTTTACACATTTGTCACCAATCCATATTTGTCCTTCGGTCTGTTTTTCAAGTCCTGCAATCATGCGCAAGGTTGTTGATTTGCCGCAGCCGGATGGGCCGACAAGCACGGTAAATGACCCATCTTTGATCGTCAGATTCAGACCGCTGATAATCGTATCGTCTTTATACTTTTTGCCGATATTGACTAGTTGGATCTTTGCCATACGTTCATCTCCTTACCCTGATTACTTGCTCAACAATTTATTCGCTTTTTCCGCAGCCTCGTTCATGGCATCTTGCGGTTTGACATCTTTTTCAAGGATGGCTTTCGTCATAGCATCGATGATCGTTTTCGAAACTTCAGCGTAAGCATTTGCGTTCGGACGAAGGACAGCATATTGTAATTGATCGGAAGCTACTTTGTATTGCGGGAACTCTTTATAGTAGTTTTGCAGCTCTTCACTTTGCAAAGCAGATAGACGGTTAGGCAGGTAGCCTACATATTTATGCTGATAGATTGTGTTTTCTTTGGATGTCATGAACTTCACAAACTCCCAAGTTGCTTCTTTTTCAGCGTCATTCTGCTTGGACGTGATGGCCAATTGGCATCCGCCTGTTGGAACTCCATAAGATTTATTAGCAGGCATAAAGTCGGTTGCCATTACGAAGTTATTTCCTTTCGCAACCTCTAAGCTTGCTGAAACGCCTGCCGTAGATCCGATTTTAAAAGCGGAAATTTGGTTGGTCCAGTCTTTCTCCGCGTCAGCACCTGCCGTCTTTCCTACCGTAAATTTGATCAAGCCGTCATCGGACATCTTCTTCCAAAACTCTACAGGTGCAACGCCTTCAGGAGAGTTAAAAGTAGCTTTTTTCCCGTCCTCGCTTAGTACCTTACCACCGCTTTGTGCAACGAGCGCCTCATATTCCCAAACACCAACGGCCATCGTCATCGGAGTCTTCCCTTTTGCTTTCAGCACGCGGGAATATTCCTCTAATTCCTTCCAGTTTTTCGGACCGGCAGGGTCCAAACCGGCATCTTTTAGCATCGTGACATTTTTGTAAAAGATCGGGGTGCTTCTCATAAATGGAATCCCATACAGCTTGCCATCAATATACGCATTCCCCATAAGACCAGGGTTAAAATCCTTAATATTGACTTGCGCCTCATCCCTTGCTGCAAGAGGAGTCAAATCTACAAGCATGCCTGAGCGGGCGAAAATCCCGGTAGAGGCAATCTCGAGGTCAAAAACGGCAGGTGCGTTCCCAGCAGCGAATGCCGCTTGCACTTTCGCATGAAGATCATCATAGTTGCCTTGGTTGGCTTGCTGAACTTCAATTTTGTTCTGTGACTCATTAAACTTCTTCACAAGGTTTTGTTTGGCTTCTTCAATTTTCCCACCGTTAGCTGTCCAATATTTAATGACGATTTTGCCTTGTGGAGAGGAAGCCGTATTGGCAGAACCCGAAACAGCCTTGTCTCCCGCACCACCTGTTCCGCATGCTGAAAGCATGATGATTGAACTTACCGCAAGAATCGATACTAATTTTTTCTTAAACATTTGTAGTTCCTCCCAATTTTTTAGTATGAACCTAAAAAGAAAGAAGCCTAAATCAACCGCCGACTTCAAGTCGGCCGCTAATCAGGCTTCTCCACTACTCCAACCTACATCTATTTACTTGTCTGGCTTCATCATAATCGCCCAGTATTAAATGAGTGTTAAGTGGTTATTAATATTATGAAAATTATTCCATCAACCAATATTCCGAATGATGTTTTCTTCGGTCGCATAGATCTCTCGCCATAAATCTGTTTTGGAAGCAGATACTGCCGTTGCTCCGTGTTTAAATCCATCCATGACCTGGCTTCGTTCGTACACCAAACCGCCTGTAATAATGGGAAGGGTCGTGAACTTCTTGATTTCTCCGATCATCTGCGGAATTCGTGCCGGCATGACCTCAATGATGTCTGGCTCCACTTGAGCAAGACTTTTGAATATGTTCTCCACGCCTTCCGTATCGACTAGGAAAAAGCGTTGAATGGCAAGCAAGCCCATTTTTTTCGCTGTTTTTACAACATTCGTTTTCGTCGTAATAATGCCCGTTGGTTTAATCACTTTGGCCAAATAGTCCATACCATAAGCGTCGGTACTTAAGCCTCCTATTTTCTCCAAGTGCAGAAAGACAGGCAGCTGGTGCTTATTGAACAAATCTACATAGCCTTTAATGACGCCGATATGACCGGTTAAGAGGAATACACCGCTTAATTGGTGTTTAAGAGATAAGGCAATTTCGATTTGTTTTGGCTCCTTGATGGAAGCCACCATGCGGTGCGTGCTTAATCTTTCAAAAAACATTCCGCCTTCGTCATGCTTAAGCTTTTTCATCCATCAAGACCTCCCTTGATCAGGAACTATCGTTGTTCCGCTTCTATTCGCAAAGAGACGATGCACTCCCGTTCTGAATCTGTCCCGCGTGCGCTAGCATTATGTCTAAAATGTTTCATATTGTTGTATAACATCTCAACATTCCCTGTCAGGGCTGCATCCGTAAAATCAATAGCTGAAATACGAATTTCATCTTGTTCAACGTCCACAATCCGTAATCCATGCTGATCGAGACAAGCAGATAGTTGAACAAACGTCCAATTATTTTGCTTAACAATAGAATCAATGTGCGTATGCCCGTTAAAATAGATCCCTACGCCTTCTTTCTTGCTTAAGATCTTCCACATATCGATGCTTGGGTGAATGGAGCCTTTATCTTTATCGGAATTGGTTGTCGTGTTATGTATCGGATGATGAGCAAAAACTAAGACGGGTTTCGTCCCCGATGCCGTTATGACATCTTCAAACCATGTCAATTGCTCTTCGTCAACCGAGCCTCCCCAATCCTCAAAATCCATTTCTTTTGCTGTATCTAGGAAGACAAGCACGGCTTTCTCATTTTCTACAGCGTGATAGCGATGTTGTCCCGTTATTTCGAGTACTTCCCTTCTCGTTTGAGCATACAGATCATGGTTGCCCAAAGCGTGGTAGAACGTTCTATCACTTTCTCGCAGCAACGCATACACATCACGAAGCTCCGAGGAATGCCCGTAATTTGTCAAATCCCCCAGAGAAATATGAGCATCACCTTCCAATTCTAAAAATCGTCCCAGCAGAGTTTCATAGAATTCATTCCGTGCTTCTAACCAACCTGGAATTGTTTCATTAATTTCGTGATAATGCAAATCTCCCATTACAACTAGCTTCATAAGATCACTCCTTCTCTCACTAAAATTTGATGACACTCATAATCATGATAATTTGCTTGTATTAATTTGGTTTACCTTTTCATTTATAAATTTTGTAAATATGTAACCATAATTTTACCCTTGACAACAGAGTGCTTTGTAGTAATATTGAACGTAATCGAATAGGTTGATTTTTCTTATCAAGAGTAGGTGGAGGGACTAGCCCGATGATACCCGGCAACCGACAAACCTTTGATCACAAAGGAATGCACGGTGCTAATTCTTGCGGAGACGCTGTATTAGGTAAGCGAATCTGGGAGATAAGAGCGAGGCGATGACTTTGAATTCCTATGACCTTTCTCTGTTTCCAGAGAAGGTCATTTTTGCTTTTTCGAGCCATTACACTTGTTTAAGGATGTGACAAGATGTCAATCACAATGAATGAAAGAATTACGACTATGGAAACCGCCCAATTTTACCAGGATCGCCCTCCCCTTCAAATCGCTTTGCTGCATTCAACAGTCAAGATTACCCGAATAGAATGTTTTCGGTATGACCACGAGCTCATCGATGAGCTGCAACTTGCAAACGGAGTCGAACATATCTATGGACTTCTTGCTATCTCCACTAATGCGGGGGCTGTTGGCTTCAAGGAATTTGCAATCCCTTCTAGAAGCCTGAAGTGCGATTTGACTACGTGGGTTGCTCTTTTTCAGCGGATAAAAGGGCTGACTTTGACCGAAAGTATGAACTATACGCTGCTAAAACAAGAGGCGTGGGGACCCGTGAGAAAAGAATTGATGGAGTCCGCCTTACAGGATCTAATTGAACAAACGGAATCAGTCTCACAACCGCACAAGGGTCAAAAATATATCTTGGATCGGGCCTACTTATACAATCATGCTCAAGCGTATATCTCCTTTTAAACATAAATTGGCAATTAAAAAATACTTATGTTAGATTGCAGAACCATTGAAAGGAGTTCATCTTCTTGTCAGATACCGCCAAATCAAACAAAACCGGCCATCTATGGCTCATTACAGCTGTAGCTTTGGGGACGTTGCTCAACCCTTTGAACACGACCATGATTTCCGTCGCTTTTTCCAGGCTGCAGGAAGAGTTTCATGTCACGTATGCCTCGATTTCATGGCTTATTGCAACCTACTATGTCGCTAGTGCGGTCGCACAGCCTGTCATGGGGAAGGTCGGCGATTTATTCGGCCGTAAAAAAATCTTCATGCTCGGACTCGCCCTCATCACCGTTTCCTCCATGCTGGCGCCGCTTTCAACGAGCTTTGGCTGGCTGATGACGTTTCGTGTCATTCAAGCGATCGGCAGCTCCGCCCTATTCCCAAATGGCATGGGCATCATCCGCTCGGTCATTACGACGAATCAAGCGAGAGCGCTAAGTGTCATGTCGGTGTTCTCCTCCACCTCAGCGGCACTAGGTCCATCGCTCGGAGGATTTTTGATCCAATATAGCGACTGGCCGTCTATTTTTCTCATTAATTTTCCGTTTATCGTCGTGTCATTCGTACTCGCTCTCCGAATGATGCCTAAGGATACACCCCGGAAGCAGGCAGGTGCAGGTTCTTTGGACATAACTGGCATCGTCTTTTTTACCGCGCTGATCTTTAGCTGGCTGTTCTTTTTCCTATCGTTCAAATCCGGTGTCAACTGGCTGCTGCTCCTGCTTAGTCTAGTGCTCAGCGCAGGCTTTTACTGGTATGAATCCAAGCGAAAGCAGCCGTTTATCGATGTCCTGTTTCTTAAGCGGAATGTCGATGTTTGCTTCGTTTATTTGCAATTCATTTTAGTCAACATTGTGTTTTACTCAATTATGTTTGGTATCCCTTCGTATTTGCAGCAGGTGCGGCATTACAATGGGCAAGAAGTGGGATTAATCATGCTTTCCATTTCAGGCTTCGGCATCCTCGTTACCCCCCTTGTGGGCAGGTGGATTGACCGTTCCGGTTCGCGAACTCCACTGCTCGTCGGTACGTTATTCGTTGTGGCTGGAACCTCCCTGTTGTTAACGATTCACGATAGCTCCACTGCGGTTTGGATTTTTATCTGCTTATCTGTACTTGGCATCAGCAACGGGTTTCAGAATCTCGGGCTGCAAACCGCCCTGTATTCTTATGTTACAACAGCAGAGACCGGCATTGCCTCGGGCATGTTCATGACTTCGCGTTTTATGGGAACCATATTATCTTCGAGCTTGCTCGGAACAGTTTTTAGCACTCAAATCACAACCGCGCACTTTCACAGTTTGATTATCGGGTGCGTGATCATCAGCGTACTGATGCTTCTATTGTCCCTTCGCATGTTTCTTAGAGCGAGAAGCGGTACGGAACAAGTCCAGTCGCAGTAGCTTTGTCACAACATATGGAGGTGAGCGCGATGAATAACAGCAACAACCAAACGGTAACCCTGGGGATGGGGTGCTTCTGGAGTCCGGATGCTTTGTTCGGGCAGCTGGCCGGTATCACGAGAACACGTGTGGGTTTTGCTGGAGGAACGGTAGAGAACCCTACTTACCGGCAGCTTGGAGACCACTCCGAGACCGTCGAAATGGACTTTGATTCCAGCATCGTGAGTTTGGAAGCCATCCTGCATGTGTTCTGGAGCAACCATAATCCAGTAAATATAAATGATTACAAAGGCCGGCAGTACAGATCCATAGTGTTGTATCGCGACCCTAATCAGATGAGCGTAGTCAACAAAGTCATGGCGAACAGCGAGGAACAAGGAAAGGGCATGCCGGACACCGAGGTTGCTCCTTTTAAAGGCTTTTACCCAGCTGAGGACAGACATCAGAAATATTATTTGAAACGGTATCCCGATGCCATCGACAAGTTGAGAACTCTTTTTCCAACCGAGGAAGAACTGACCAACGCAACATTGGCAGCAAGATTAAACGGACTGGCGAAAGGGTACACGAATTTGGATAAAATCATCAACGAAATCCGGACATGGCTGATTAGCGGTGAGGAGCAAGAAGAGATCATTCGACTCATTAGAGGGATAAAATGGTAAGAGGACTGAAGGCAGCCGATCTGGTTAGATAGGCTGCCTTTTTCTTTTTAATTCGTATATGTATTTTTCACTCTTTTTGAGTTGATAAAATAGGGGATCCAGATTAAACAAGTAACGAATGATTTAACAATATTTCTGCCTTGTTCCCCCATTAGTTCGTAAGTCGCCATTTCTTCAATGGTGTTTGAAATAAAATAATAGCCAACATTCGCAGCAAAATTGATCAAGTAAAAATATATCGCCAAATATTTCAATCGTTTCTTTTTTTTCAATATGCAATAACCGATGATGACTGGAAAAATCACATAAAATAAATTCATGGCCGTCTCATAAATGATAATAAAAGCGTATTTCCAGTTTTCCTCATACAATTGGGACAAACGTCCATTTTGGTAAACAGGGAGTATCGTATCCATCAAATAGTAGAAGGAGCTCCCGAAAGTTAATAGGAGGCCTATCGCTACCAAATAAAGCCAGCCACCAAATCCATAAGGCTTCACTTTTTCCTCTGTGGGTGCCATGATTTCTGTCGTGTTATCCAGTTTTACGGCTAAGTCGTTTTCTATATTTGTCATTGAGTCACCTTTCAATCTTTTCCGTCTTACCTTTATACTCCCTAAAAAAATAAATTCTGTCAATTAATATGTGAGCGTGATAACATCTATTGCCACCGCCTCAATTGCCATCACCTCAAACCTCGTAATGGAACTGGAGTCCCTTATTTTATAGAAAATGAGTTGTTTCCTATTTAGGCAGAACTACAGGCTCTTATTTCTCTTCAAAAGACCGATTTCACAGCAAAATTGACAAAATAGAGGAACGTAGTTCCCCTAATAATGGAAATTGTGCATTTTCTTCGAAATAGCGCCCTCTAGTTCCCTGAATAACCCAAAGAACCGCAATTAATGAATTGCGATTCTTTATTTGCGTATAAGACCAGCCAACCCTACCGATTATAACCGTTGCCGATGCCCGGGAAAGGTGATGGCCGCGACACATATCCCGTATAAGAAGCTTGCGGATGCGGCTCCGCTTGCGGTGGGTAAGTATCAGGCCGCGCCTGACGTTGATGCGAGCAATCGACAGGTGGCCCTATTGTGACTGTGCTCTTGATTGGAGCTAACGCCTGCGTGATCTGCGCTTGATCCAAACAGTACGTATGAGCGAGCATGTTTCTCGGCGCCAGTCTGAGGAAGTCGGAGACCGCGATGAATTCCGGTACCGGCGCATCGAAGATCGCGAGCAGATGCGTATCGTCTTCGGTAGCCATTTCCCAGTGAAACCACCCTTGAGGAATATTAGCTACTTGACCGGGAGTAATGTTGAAGTTAAGCACCATTTTGGTGAAAGGATTCAAGATGGAGACGACCGCTGCGCCCCGAATGCAATAGACTAGTTCAGATGCGTTCTGATGAACATGCGGCTCGACCACATTCCCTATGGATAAATAGATGTCGAGCAGTGAGACGTTGCCCAGCGTATTCAACTGCTGAATACCCAACGTATTAATGAAGTTATTCGCATCCTTGGTGAATGTACGATTGTTCTTCAGATCGTAGAAATATTGGACGTTTGGAGAAGTGAAATCCATATAGGATACAGCCATACGCTCAGCCTCCCGATTGTATTATCATCTTTACTAAACGTATTCCACTTCAGCTATACCCATGACAAATGCCCTTCCTCGCAGAGCAAATTTCACGCCACAAGGCCCATCCATCCGCAAAAATAACATCAAACCCGGCTTGTTCGCATGCTTTTCCAATTTTTGAATACATTTAAATATTCGATAAACAGGAGGACACAAGTCATGTCACAACATGGGCATTCGTTCATGAGAGGTACGCTCGTATTGTCTGTCGCCGCTTTCATCAACCGTATTCTCGGTTTTATCAGCGGTATGTATATCGCGCGCGTACTGGGCGCAGAGGGAATCGGCATCTTGATGATGGCCCATCCGCTCGTCCCACTCGTCATTACGATTACGGAGTTGGGATTGCCGGTAGCCATTTCGAAGTTGGTCGCAGAGGCCTCCGCCCGCGGCGAACGAATGAAAGTAAGACGCATTCTGCATGTCTCACTTGCTGTCACAGGCTTCTTGAGCGTAGCGCTCACGACCATAACGCTGCTTGGATCTGAATGGATCGCTTCCATTCTCCTAAGCGACCAACGTGCTTATTACGCAATGCTCGCCATTACGCCGATCGCGCCGATTGTAGCCGTCTCCGCCGTATTAAAGGGATATTTCCGCGGCATGCAGCGGATGAAAACTATTGCAGCCTCCGATGTGCTGGAGCATACGGTTCAAATCGCCTGCGTGCTAGCGCTGGTCCACCTGCTGCTGCCTTACGGCGTCGCTTATGCCGCCGCAGGAGCAATGGCTGCCTCTGTCATCAGCGAAGCGGTCAGTCTCCTCTTCCTCGTGACAAGCTACAAGCTGTTCGGCGAATCCAGGATGTCGGGCGAAACTTGGGCAAACCACTTGAAACAAGGAAGAAGCACACTCGGCGAGCTGCTTCAGATCGGACTGCCAACCACTGGTCACGGCATTATTCACTCGTTGTACAGCACCTTCCAGCCGCTTCTTATCACAACGAGCCTAGCGCTCGCCGGCGTCGGTACGGCACTTGCCACCAAGCAATTCGGCATGCTGGCCGGCTATGCGTTTCCGCTGCTGTTCATGCCAAGCTTTATCACGCAATCCTTGTCGACCGCGCTCATTCCTGCGATTGGCGAGGCAGCGGCGAACAAGAACAGTCTACTTATCCATGAGCGAATGAACCAGGCTTTGAACTTGGGGCTTTTGATCGGCGCACCGGCAACCGTGATCCTGTACGAGTGGGCGACTCCGCTAACGACACTTGTCTACCATGCACCTGAAGCAGGATTGCTCCTGAAAATACTGGCGCCAATGTTTTTCCTGCATTATTTCGATGCCCCGCTTCATGCGATTCTGCTCGGACTCGGCCGCGCACAAGCAACGCTGTGGAATTATGTAATAGCCACCGCATTCAAGGCTGTCACGATCTACATTTTAGGCAGCCAATTGGGCATTATCGGTGTAGCTTATGGCATCGGTATCGGTATTGTGATGCAGACGGTGTTGAACTTCTTTTCCATCTCCAACTCCATCGGGTTCTATTGGAACATTAGGCCCTATGTCAAAGTTGGGATCAGTATGATGATGATGGCGATATCCGGACACTGGATCTATCAATATGTGATGAGTCATGGCATGCCGCAGATTTGGTGCGTAACTACTTCTATCGTCTGTTCCTTGCTTCTCTATTTCGCGGCACTCGTCTTCACAGGTACGTTGAATTGGAAAAGTACGCGCCACAGGTTTTCTATTCCTTGGTAAACGCACATAGAAACCCTCAGCGGATGCTGAGGGTCTCCATTTTATTAACTTTGATAGTTAGTTGCAGTGTTTTTATCACCAACTTTAACAGTAACATCCTTCGTTTCCCCGTCGCGAGAAATGGTTACCTTCAGTTCATCGCCTACAGACGCGGCTTGCACTGCTTTGGTAATGTCCTCTGTGCTTGATGATGCTTTACCATTTACACTCAAAATAACGTCGTACTGTCGAATACCTGCCTCAAATGCAGGCGTACCATGCTCTACTTCGGCTACAACGGCACCTTTTGTGCTGTTGATTTTCAAATCTGACAGCATATCATCCGTAATATTTTGCAGTGCTACTCCGATGTAAGGTGCTGGCTCTTTGGGGATCGTTTCGTTATTTTTCAGCTTATCCACAACTGAACTGAATGTGCTTGAGGGAATTGCAAAACCGATGCCTTGCGCTTCAGAGTTCACTGCCGTATTAATACCGATAACTTCCCCATTCAAATTTAAAAGCGGACCGCCAGAGTTCCCTGGATTGATCGCTGTATCCGTTTGTAGTAAATGCTTGTAGTTTCTAGTTCCTTGGGTATCATCAATGCTAATCTCACGCTCTTTGGCGCTTAGAACACCTGTCGTTACAGAGTAATCAAAGTCATACGGATTGCCAATCGCAACTAGCCAATCGCCTACTTCCGTATTGTCGGAGCTGCCTATTTTCAATGCAGGAAAGGCTTTGTCTCCTTGAATTTGAAGCACTGCCAAGTCTAGATCATAACTGCTTCCTAGAAGTTTTGCCGTAAAAGGCGTATCGTAGCCTTGCACGTAGACGCTAATTTCGTCCGCGCCGTCAATAACATGCTCGTTAGTTAAAATATACCCGCTCGAGTCAAAAATAAAGCCCGATCCAATCCCATTTTCAATGGTATCACCACTTTGAGTGCCCTGTTGGAATGGGTTTCTTCTATTTTGTCCCGTATTCGTTTGTTTTACTTTCGTCTCAATTTTGACAATAGCTGGACTCGCGGATTTTGCAATGGCTGATACGCTATTCGTCCCTGTTGGCGATAATGACGCCGTCTGGACATTGGCGGCTGCCGAATTAGCGGCTGCAGCGACGCTTGATGGTGTGGACACAGCCTCATATCCAAACAAATTCAGCTTATCCGATGTGAACATCAATCCGCCAATAACGACCGCACCGGCCATAAAAGCTGCAAACATGGATTTAAATTTGGGATTCCCCGATTTGTTTTCAACCTTTATACCCGTAACTTCGATCATATCTTTCATAGTATCGTTCATCTCATTCATATCTTTCATATTATCTTTCATATCTTCATTCATGTGATTACCACCTTTCGAGTGCTGGTTGATAGAATTAATGTTGATAGTTGAAGTATAGGACGCGAACCTGAAATGAGACTTAAGTTGGGCTGATAGGCATATGAAAGTTAACTGAAAATATCCTGAAAGGTGCAAAGGCTGTCCTCTCCGATAATTTCAAGCATTAGCTCCTGCTCTTTAGATAACAATACTGTTATTAACCTTCTGGGCAACCCCACGGGAAAAAGGAACTTACATGTACATCTCGAATATCTACTGTAATCAGATAGCAAAAAAATGATGATAGACAGGAGTTAGATACGATGATCAAAGGTTTCGGAGGCATTTTTTGGAGAACTAAAAATCTCGAGATAATAAAAAAATGGTACAATGATGTACTTAAGATTGAAATCGGAGATTGGAACGGGACGATCATACAACCTCAATCCGGCAATGAAACGATCTTTTCTTTGTTTACCGAGGATAACAGCTATTTTCCACTAGAACAGCAAGTCATGTTAAACTTCCAAGTCTATGATTTGGACGAAGTGATTAAGCATCTTGAACAAATCGGTGTACCTCTAGCCAAGAACAAAGAGGTCGGTGACTATGGCAAGTTTGCTTGGATCGAAGATCCGGAAGGTCGACTGATCGAGCTGTGGGAGAAATAAAGTCGGCAACGCAAAAAAACCTCTAGACTGCACTGTTAAGTGCTTCTAGAGGTTTTTTGGGTTAATGATCGTTAAGCGACTCCGCGTGATCCTCTTCTTACGAGAAAGAAGTAAGCGAACATTGCAGCGGCGCTCGTCAACAAAATAATGACGCCTAGCGGCACAGCGGTATTTTCACCCGCGATACCCACCAACGGAGAGACAACAGCCCCGAGCAAAAAGGGGATGACACCAAGCAATGCAGCAGCGCTGCCCGCATTCTGACTTTGGCTCTCCATAGCAAGTGGGAAAGCTGCCGTTGACGTAATACCGATTGCCGCCACGAAGAAAAACAACGGAATCACCAAGGCGAAAAGCGGTCCATGAACAATGGCTACCACTAAGACTGTTATGCTGGCAAAAAAGGCCAGCCACAGCCCAAACAACAGAAAAGCTTGTTCGGAGACGCGATGCGACATCCGCCCCACCACTTGGGAGCCGATGATTAAGCTAATGCCGTTCGATCCGAACAAAAGAGCGAATACCGTCGGCGAAGCGCCGTAAATATTTTGATAGATAAAAGGCGTACCCGACACGTAAGCGAACACACCCGCGATCATAATGCCCTGTGCCAGCATGTAGCCAACAAACTGGCGATCCCGCAGGAGCGATCCGTAGTTCTTTAACTGTTCCATAAAATTGCTAGGCCTGCGGCGATCGGATGGCAAAGTCTCTTGTAGTTTCCATTTTGTCATCGTCAATAGGTACAATCCTAATATCGCGAGTGCGATAAATACGCCGATCCACGTCGTGAAAGATAAAATTCCACTGCCCGTAACCGGTGCTACTAGAGGACCTAAATTACCAACAAGCAGCAGCAGGGAGAAAAACTTGGTGAGTTCGTGACCACTGTACAGATCGCGCGCGATTGCCCGGGAAATAACAATACCCGCGGATGCGGAGAAACCCTGCACGAAACGGAATGCAATCAACACTCCGATATTAGGGGAGAACGCACAAGCTAATGAAGCGACGACGTAAAAGGCCATCGAGATAAGCAGCGGGTTGCGTCTGCCATAGACATCACTCAGAGAACCCATCACGAGTTGGCCGATGCCCAGACCGAGTAAACAAGCGGTCAAACTGAGTTGTACAAGGGAAGCCGTTGTACCAAATTGCTTTACAATTTCCGGGAACGCGGGTAAATACATATCAATAGTAAAAGGCCCGAGTGTCGAAAATAAACCGAGCAGCAATGCTAATCTAAACGCATGCTGTTTGTTCTTGCTGGTCATAATAAAAATGATCTCCTATTCTTCTATCCTTATCCAAGTCTCATATAAAGAACCTGATGTTCATCCTAACACAAATCTACAAATTCCGACAATGAAATTTAACACCTTACATATTTGCGTTTGAAACCGATTCTCCCTTTTTCCACTTCCTTTTGAATACGCTCGGAAGCGATCAGGCTCTTATTGCGTTGGACTTCAACCGGACCAACGGCCTTTGCGGTCTCAACAGCCTTATCATGAAGCGGTAAGTACGATACTCCTACTGTGTAGATGAAATTATTCATCGCATATTTCGTTCGTTCGGGCGCATCATGAATCGTATTTTTTACCCTTTCGAGCATTTCGGCAAGTTTACTTTCATCAAATTCGCTGTCCCGTCGGTTACCCAAGAGCCAGCAGTAACAACTCCAGCCTGCCGACATTTTCAACTCTTCACCGCTAAGGATCCATTTATCGGCAACCTGCTGGGCGATTTCTGTTTCTGCCAAAGTTACAGCAACCACATAATCAGAAAGCATATAAAAATAAGCCCCATCTATCCAACGGTCAAAATCCACTTCCGTCATTGCCTTTGGATCAGCAATAACGCCGGCAAAATACATCGCGTCGTAGTTGCCAGTATTGTAAAGCTCCTCAGCCAAAGGTTGATTGAGCTTAATTTTCTTGGCAATGGGCTTCATTTCACCGGTAGCTACACCAAATAGTGGCTCGTGCGCACCGTTGGAGACGTAAATTTTCTTGGTTCGTTCCTTACCTAGAACTTCAAGTTCTTGCATGACCGTTTCTACGTTCATAGATGAACACTTCCTTTTTTATTTCATCGGATAAATACTCATATCCTAGTTCACCGAAATGAAGACCATCGTTTCTTTGGCCTTTTAATAGTTCGGATAGATGGTGAAACCCCATCATTTTTGAGAAAAAGTCGATAAACTGACTTCCCGTTGCTTCACTCACTTCTCTAACGGCCTCGGCGTATTCCTTAAGCACGAGATTTGTTCGAGCATGCTGCAACTTCTCATCTACGGGTGCGGGGCTAATAAGGATGACTTTGGCAGGAGAAAGAATAGTAACAATGTCAGTCAAATTCCTCTTATAATCTAGCAATTGAACCCTCTTATGATGTGCAGCATCATTTGCGCCGAATAGTACCGTTACGAGATCCGGGTTATGAGGTAAAACATCGCTTTGAATTCTCTCAATTGCATCAAATGTATTATTGCCAGGCACGCCGGCGTTCATGATTTCCCATTCTTCGCCAAGTTTAGAGGCGAGTTTGATGGTTAATAGCGGGCGGGCGTAACCTTCAGTCCTTGAAGTTATACTGTCTCCAAAACAGACCAGTTTCATGAATTTGCTCCCTTTTAACTCCTTGTGGCAGGAAGGACCCAGTTCTCTTTCATATAAAAAGGTCTAACAGTTTGATATATTCACTTTAACACAAAACCAATCACATTCGTAAATCCCCAAAACATATAAAAAGGACACCCCCAAGGGTATCCTTTGTTGAACTTTGTTGTCATCTGCACTCATCGATCACACCATGATAACATCCATTCCGCTGTCGCGGAATTGGCGAACCACATTTTCCGATACATTGCTGCCTGTAATCAGTGTATTAATGGATGTGCAAGGAGCTACGGTATGCAGCGATACCTTACCTATTTTGCTATCATCCGCTACGACGATTATCTTTTCAGCCGCATTTATCATGCCTTTTTTGGTGGGAACCAGTTGAGCCTCCGGATGCATGAGACCGTACTTGGGATGAATAACAGGAATCCCGATAAAAGCTTTCTGAACATGGAGTGAACCTAGAACATGATCCGTGAACATTCCGTTTAACATGTAGCTGGAAGGATAAAGATCTCCACCAGTTACAATGACTTTGATGCCTGGCGCATCACGCAGCTCTGTAGCAATATTCATGTCATTGGTGACTACTGTAATGTTTGATCGTTGAACCAAGTTTTTGGCAATATGCAGCGTTGTAGTTCCGGAGTCAATAATGATGTGTTCCCCGTCTTCCACCATGCTAGCGGCCATCTTGCCAATCCTGTCCTTCTGATCGAACTGTTGGACAACTCGTTCATTAAACGAAGGCTCATTATTCGTCCATTGGTCGATTGTCACCCCACCGTGTGTCCTCTTCGCAAGTCCCTTTTGTTCAATTTCCTCCAGGTCCCTCCGAATGGTAGCTTCATGAACGTTGAATTCCTGGGCTAATTCGGCGATTGTTGCCACACGATGTATTTTTACATATTCAACTATCCTAAATTTTCGTTCTGCCGCTAACACGAAGCACCCCTCTTATGTGCAAACTTTGCTAATATTATGCTCAGATAAGAGTATATTCGCTCATTTCTGCTTTTTATATTATTATATGCTGTTTATTCTGCCAAGTAAAATCTATTTATTGTGATTTTTAATAGCCTCCACGGGTCGTAAACGATTGTAAGTATAAACATTGGCTAACCGCAAAGGAGTGAAATCCGAGGCAAAGCCTACGCCCAGCTCCGCTTTCTGCGGGTGTTTGACATCGGGAATTCGTACAGCTAAGCCTTCCGGTTCTCTAAAAGATAAAGAACTCCCCGCCGTAATTAGCTGCTTGTCGACTACTTCTCCTGTATCGAAATCCACAGTGGTAATGTACGTATTGCCTATAGGTTCAATCGAACCGCTTGTGCCGTAAGAGCTCCCCTCCAGCAAATAGAGGTATTGCCCGTAAGAGGCAAAGCCTTGAAATGTTCCTACACTTGGCTGTACAACATCCGCTATAGCGTCATACCGGTGCTGCTTAACACTCTCCAGTTCATACACGCCAAAGTGGAAAACACCGTTTTTCCGATATCGCATAGTTAACAGCTCGTTAGCTGCGTCAATATTTACCGTTGTACGATCCGCCCCTTCGATAAGCTTGTGTTTCTGAAGCTCTGGCGACTCGGGAGTTAAAATTTTTCCATTCTCAAACTTGAATCTTGTAATGACGGTTCCCCAACCATCTTTTCCCTCTGCTACAGAGTCGGTCTCCGACCAAATATAAGGAATTCCGTCTTCCGTTTCAACTCCGATCTGAACACCATGACCGAATCCTTTCAAGTACATGTAACCTACCTTGTTTCCCTCAAGATCCAGCTGCGTTAAAGCTAAATCACCGTTCAAATTGCGATTAGCCCCGCTAACGGCAGCCGGTTCTCCCGGAAGCGTAAGCCCGCCTGCCATCAACTGCACGGTATAGATATGCTTATTCACGTTGTCAAAGGCAAATGATTGCAGAACAGTGCCATTTTGTAACGCTTTATCACGGACGAGCTCCGTCGGTTGATCTGACAAATCAAACACTTTTGAATGCCATGAAGGCTGCTTTGCACTCGCCGTAGGCATGGATGACCCAAGCGCACAAGTAAGCACGATTCCTGCAATCCAAACCATACACCTTTTAACTCTCATCGAATTTGACCTCACTTTCCTAATCAAAATAGCGACTCAATAGCTCAACAAATACACTTGGCTCGTCAACTGCATATCGCCGAATTCCCATGTTAAGCAACTCGAACAAGTCTTCCTGATCAAATTTGTACGGCAGCACTTCCAATTCCATCCCCGCTTCTCCCAAATACTGAAGAGCCTCTTGAATAAAAGTTTTCTGCAGTTTGTAACGCCACGACTGCTTTTCCTCGGCATCCGGCAGGTGAAGCTGAACAATATCAAGGGAGTTAAACCCGGTTTGACGAATATGTGTGAATGTTTCCACCGCTGTTTCCGGGAAACGTGCAGGAATCCACAGCATGGTTCTAACCTCGGGGACTAACCGCTTAACTGTTTTACAATTCTCATGATTATTGTGGGCAAATATAATTTGCCCGGCTACGCCGTATTCTTGAATCAGCGCAGCCAACACTTCCAAATCTACCTGTTTGAAGTCCAGATAGAGCTGACGGTCTGAATGCTCGGACAAAACAGCCAATATCTCCTTAAGTGAAGGAACTTTCTCATTGAGGAACCGCTCTCCGAATTTCAAACCTGCATCCCATTGCTGAATCTGATCAAAAGTAAGTTCAGAAATCAGCTTGTCTTGATGCGCTTCGGGTACGGACAATGTTCGTTTCGGCGTTGCGTCATGTATACCGATAATGATGCCATCTGCCGTTTGCCGGATATCAATCTCGGGTATCCCTCCGAGGCTCCATGCGTAATTCATCGCTGCCATCGTGTTCTCCGGCACTTCCGAATTCGAGTTTTGGTGGGCCTGCCATTGAATAGCCTTGCTCCCTAAGTTCTTATCAGTTAAGGACATTGTCGCCATTCCTCCAAATTATTTTTATTTGGACTTCAAAATTCGTTCCGTTTCCTTTTTAAATCCATCCAATGACGATTTGATATCTTTGCTATCGTACATAATTGCCTGCATAACGGAATGGAACTCTTTCATAACTTCCGGCCAAACGACGCTTTTATTTGTATCAACGGCAAATTTAAGCTGATCGTAAGCGACCTTGCGGTTTGGCTCTTTCGTCCATAGATCCTGAATTTGCTTCGTTTCGACCATTTTCTTGGTAAAAGGGAGGTAACCCGTATCGATAATGAATTGTAAGCCGCCTTGCGGATCAGTCTCTACCCAGTTAATGAACTCCCACGCTGCGTCCTTTTGCTTTGATCCGGTAGTCATGGCAATATTAGCGCCGCCTGTAGGCTCAGCATTCACTTTATCCTTCGGCATGAATGCGGTTACCATTTTAAATTTAAGGTTGGAAAGCGATCCCATGACACCTGTCGATTGGAACATCATCCCGACTTTACCGTCTGTGAACATCTGATTTACGATGCTGCCGGAGTTTTGTGAAGGTGGGTAGTACAAAGCGCCCGACTTTTGCATATCCTTCAAGTAGCTAAATACTTTGTCACCGATTCCGTTATCGATAAAATCAAGTGAAGTTGTTTTCTCATTAAAAAACTTACCGCCTGCTTGCGCAATTAAGGCAATTGGATACCACGAATCGTGAACCATCGTAAGCCCGTAACGCTTGTATTCGCTTCCTTCCTTAATCACAAGCGCGTTGGCAACTTTGTTCAGTTCGTCCCATGTTGTCGGAACCGCAAGTCCTTTTTCATCCAGCATATCCTTGTTGATATAGAAAATCGGCGTGGAACGGTTTAAAGGCAAGGATACCAATTTGTTATTAAACGTAGAATGCCCCATCAAACCAGGAACGAAGTCATCTGCGCTCAGTTTCGAGCTTTTCATATAGGAGTTAAGATCTTGCAATACCTCAGCGTCTGCGAACTGCTCGACATATGCGCGTTCAAGCATCGTCACGTCAGGGGCGGTATTGGCTGCAATCGACTGCTGCAATTTGGTAGCGGTTTCATCGTAATTACCTTGAAACGTGCCGACCACTTCAATATTAGGATGGGAAGCATTGAATCGGTCAATCATCGCAGTCATATACTCACCGGTTTTTCCCCCGAGGGAGTGCCAAAATTGAATCGTAGCCTTGCCTTTTGCCGGCTCAGTAGAGGTCTTGGCCGTCGCAGCCGATGTCGCTGCAGGAGCTGTTGATCCTTCAACGCCGCTTCCATTTGATGAACAGCCTGCTAGCAAACCCGTTAATACGACTGCAGTGACCATCATATTGCCAACTTTTATCTTCATGTATTTACCCCTCCATGAGTAGGATTAGATTATTTTGTTTTATTTAATTCCGGAGTATACGAAAGCTTTAACAATGTATTTCGAGCAGAATGCATACACAATCAAAATGGGAATGACCAACACCACATTGGCCGCCATCAGAATATTCCAATTGTTCACCCCCTCCGTTTCCTTCAACATCGAAATACCTATCGTGAGAGGCCGAACCGCTGTCGAATCGGTCATAACCAGCGGCCAGAAATAATCGTTCCAATGACTGACAAAGCTGAATAGCACAACCGTCGCCAAGGCAGGCATTGCCATTGGGGTAAGGATATTCCACATGATTCTGAACTCACTCGCGTTATCAATTCTAGCAGCTTCTATGATTTCTTCCGGAGTTTGCATGAAATATTGGCGAAGCAGGAAGATGCCGAATGCATTGGACATAAACGGAATAATTTGCGGCAGCAGCGATTTGATTAACCCCCAATCCGCCAGCATCAAATAAACAGGAATGAAGGTAACCTGGCCGGGAATCATAAACGCCAACAGCACCATACCGAATAGGATTCCTTTTCCATAAAAATTGTATTTGGCAAAAGCGTAAGCAGCTGGGATCATCACAATCACTTGCAGAACGATAACGGAAATCGTCACGATGACGGAATTCTTTGTATAGGTTAAAAATGGTCCCGTACCCATAGCATCCGTGAAATTCTTCCACTGCGGCATAGCTGGAACCATCGTCGGCGGGAACGTCATAATCTCATCATAAGACTGCAATGACGTCGAGATCATCCACAGAAACGGAAATATAAAAACAAGTAGAAGCGCGATTTTGAAAATAAAGCTGACGGTTCGCTTCATGGCAAATTGTACTCTCCTTTTTCATCCTCTAGTTTGCCATTAAGAATAATGGACTTTTTTGGACAGTAATCGGAAGTACAGCACGGTCAGCAGCCCGATTGCCGCCATCAATACTACGCCTGTCGCTGAAGCATAACCGATATTCGTTGTACGGAATTCGTAAATGTAGTAAACAAGCGTGTTGGTTGCTTTATTGGGACCGCCTCCCGTCATGATTCTCACCGTATCAAAAACTTTGAAAGAACCAATCGTCATAATGATAAGGATAAAAAATAGCTGTGGGGAAATCATGGGTATCGTTATCGAGAACAGCACCCTGAACTTACTGGCATTATCAATAGCCGCTGCTTCAAGAATCTCTCTAGAAATCCCTCGGATGGCTGCGATGATAATTAGCGCATAATAGCCAATGCTGTGCCATACCGAAACGAGAATGACAGAAACCAAAGCCGTTCTGGAGCTTTGCAACCATTGGGACGGTGGTAAGCCGAGCGCTTTCAGCATGTAATTGAGATAACCGACACTTGGTTCCATCATCCAAAGCCATACGAGCGCAATCGATACGATTGAAATAATATGGGGAGTAAAGATGCCGACTTGTATCAAGGAATTGAATTTGCTGTTGTTGCTTAGCCAAACGGCTATAATTAAGGATAATGCCAAGGTCAGAACGACAACTCCAATCGTGTACAAGCACGTATTCCATAGTGATTTGTAAAAGTCTTCTCTCGTGAAGATTTCAATAAAATTATCCAGTCCAATGAACCTGCTCTTCGCCTTATTCAGCATGTTATATTTAAAGAAGCTTAAGTAAATCAGGTATAGAATAGGGTAAATGACAAAAACAAGGATACCGGCCATGGCAGGCGCAATCATGATATACGGGCGAAACTTGCCCCAAAGTCTCTGTTTGTTCAAATGAATCCTCCTTCCAATGATATACAAGATGTAGATGCTTATTAATGTTTATTTCCCTTGGTAAACGCTTTCTTTTTGCTTAGATAAGTTTACTTCAATTCATTATTTTTGTCATTACCGAAACATCACCATTTGAAATTTAATAGAATCTTCTTCCATCCTCTGTTGGATTCAGCAAATTCCATAACATGAGCGAAATCTTGGGCGGATTGAATCTGAGTCCGCTCATCCGGAAGCAGCTTCCTTAACGTTTCCTGGCATTGCACGTCTCTCATAGCCTCCAACACAGGTATAAAATCATGAATAGAACTACGACTGCTTCCTCTCATCGTGATTCCTTTTTCAAGAACGTCCCTCGTATTAATGGGCACCCGATCTTCCGTTACTCCCATCAGAATAAGATGTCCGCCTGGATTTAACACCTCAATGGCTTGATTTATCGCACTTTCTGAGAACTTGCCACCCGTACATTCCAAAGCGACATCATACCTTTCACCTTTGGAGAAATCATAATCCTGCACTAACTTGCGGGTGGCAAATTCAAATTGTGCCAACTTCTCTGGAACAGCACCGAATACAGTGAGTCGATCTTGACTTACGCCATAAACATGATGAAGCATGGCAGCCGCCAAATATCCGACCGGACCATCTCCGAATACAACTACCTGTGCACTCTTAAGTGAATCCGCAACATGATGGAGAGCTTGATAGGAAACGGAGCTGAGCTCTGCCAGTACAGCAATTTCATCCGGTACTTCATCTGGAATGGGGATGGCGCTCGCTGCTGGAAATACCAATCTGCTCTGAGCAATGCCGTCGGTTCCGCTTCCCAAAAAACGCCCTCGTGTGCAATAATTGACTCCCTTGCCGCTTCTGCAAGACTCACAACAGTTCATCGGATCTGTTCCATCCAGCATATATCCTTGAATGTTCGGCACAATAACAACTCGTTGACCCGTTTTGACTGCCGGTGTACCACTTGACTTTACGATGCCAATCCCTTCATGAATAAGTGCCATAGGAAGCTTTTTCTCCAACGCTTCTGCTCGCCGTTGCCCACTAAAATAGCGTAAATCCGCATGACACACACTGCCCAGGGTCGGTTCCACGACAACATCCCAAGCTTGCATTTGTTTTTCAAGGACGGTCTCGATTACCTCATGAGGCTTTACTAATCGATATGCACGCGATTGAATACGGTTTTGTACGAATTTTGCCTGTTCCATATATGATTCCTCCCATTTCTGTCTAATGACTTCTGCGATTGTAAACTACATTTAAATAAATCCACTCAGACTCGCATATGCTGCTTCCATTCTATGCCGAATTACAGCATAACCCCCTTCTTCTCCTTTCCACTCATAATTTTTGCAATAAAATGTTTATTAATGCTCGTTATTGCTTATTTCGAGTATACATTCTCAATTTCGCTTTCGTCAACACGAATTTTCCGTGAATATTAACAAAAAAATGCTTGATTATATTTAATTTATGTTAAACAAGACAAATAAGCATAGCCGCCTGGCCGCTACCATCCAAATAGGAAGAGCCACTGCTTCTATGCTTTCTTTACTACGATATGAATTACTGCGCTCCCCTAAGAGTGCAAGGATTTAACTACATGTTCGCGACTACTTCCACCAGAATGTTCATGCTGAGCACTCGGCTCTACACCCAGAACGTCTGGAAGGGAGATAATCGTTTTCAAAATATCCGTCAACGACTTATCGTTTTGCACTTTAATTGAAATGCCTAATGAAACCTCACCGTTGTAACTATTGGTTTCAGCCCTTTCCATGCGCGGAATCATCTGCATAGTCCGAATGTGTATTTTGAGTTCCGTCAACTTATTAAAAACAAGATTTAAACTTTCAGGATTACTCGATACACAGAGAATATATTCTTTTTGTCGACGTTTCCGTAGGAGGTACTTCTCCCAATGATTCAATACAAACAGACAAAACAATACAAGAATGGCAGCCAAAATAGATACATAATAAAATCCAGCCCCTACCGACAGTCCGATTGCGGCTACTACCCAAATCGAGGCCGCCGTAGTCAGGCCGGAAACTGTCGCGCCTGTGCGCATGATTGCTCCCGCGCCAAGAAAGCCAATCCCACTTATCACCTGTGCAGCCAAACGAGCAGGATCAACCCTGACATTGGGTTCAATAATGAAATCATTAAACCCGTAAATAGACAAAAGCATGATGGTTGTTGAACCGACACATACAAGAATATGAGTGCGCAGTCCAGCTGCATGATTGCTCCATTCCCTCTCCAGACCTATAAGCCCCCCAAGCACCACAGATAAAATCATGCGAAAAGTAAGGGACATATCGGAAATGTGCCAAATCGAATCATGTGATAACAATAGACGTCACCTCCTCCTTTTGCTCATTGATGAACAATAATGTTCATTAATATAAATAAATTGTTTATTAATGTTTATTACATAGTATTTCATGGATATAGGTGTGTCAAGATGAATAATTGGATTTTCCCACATATTTCTCTTACAGGAATTAACAACCCCACATAAGCAATGAATATCTTTATTTTTCTCCGTTTTCCTCCAAATCCTTGGTTTGTCATACACGGAGGTGTTTGATACGCTTTGGATAACTTAAGCGTCCGACCTAATCCATGGAAAAGGGGAAGTCCCCATGCGAACACAGCGATTCAATTTATCCGATACACAACGTTTTTTACTTCGAAATGTGTCTATCATCGGTCTCGGGCTTTTTATTAATCAAATGCTGCAAACCGTGGGGAGTATCGTACTCGCCAGGGAGTTAGGCGACCCGGATCGGTTTGGCGAGGTCAACCTGTTGCTGCAAATTTTCGGGATGATAGCCCTATTCCTCAATTTCGGCTTCAACTCTTCCTTAATCTATGCGTTTTCGCGCAAACCACTGGAAGCGGTTCAAAACAATTTCCGTGTCGCCTTAACCGGGAGTATCCTTTTTAGCTTGATTATCGGATTGATGCTTTTAGCACTAGCTCCACTTCTGGCGAACTACTACCATTTGCCAGAACTTCGAGGCGCTTTACTGCTGAGTTCGATCATGTTTATTTTCAACTCCATTTTAAACATCGGCGTTGCTTCCTTCTCCGGGAACCGCGATTTCGGAACGCAAGCTTTCTTTATGGTGATTACGACGGCGCTGTCCACCACCGGCACGGTGCTTGGCGTGCTTTTGCCACGTGGCAGTTTGAGCTTACTAGAAAACATTTCACTTTGGATGGGCGTAGGAGCATTCCTGACTGCCTTTATTATTTGCATCAAAGTTGAACGTGTGCATAAACCTTTATGGTTCGGTGCTCTTCCGATTCAGGAGGTCAAAAACATGCTGGCATACGGACTGCCAACCTGGGCCGGCAATATCGCAAAAGCTTTTCAACAGCCTTTCCTCGTCATGATGGTAGGTTCAAGTTCTGTATTGGCTGTAGGTTATTTAGCAAACGGTTTCCGAATTACTGGCTTTATTGGAATCATCACATGGGCGTTCATGATCGTCACACTCCCCTTTGTCGCAGAGAAAGCACAGGATGTCGAGGAGAGCAAGCATCGCGGTACGAGTTGTATCCGCTATAATAACATTTTGCTTTATCCGTTGACCGCAATCATTTGTTTATACCCGAGTCAAATCAATGGATTTTTATTTGGTTCGGACTATTCAACAGGTGATTCCGCTACCTATATTCGTCTTATGGCTTTAGGTGTCCTCTTCTCTTCTGTCGGTCGTCTAGGCGGAAGTATTATGGCAGGTATCGGCAAGACGAAATCTACCTTCTGGGTTATGATTGCCGCCGGGATTTTCGTTGTCATTTTTGTCCCTATGGTTGCCGCCAGCAGCCCCGTGCTTGCCGTTTGGATTTATACCGGAGGCTGGGCTGTGTCTGCTCTGACGATGATCGGATTTTATTATTATGAAAAGTTTGCGCTTAACTGGTGGAAAGCCTACGGCGAGCCTCTGCTGCCAACGATTGCGATGCTGGTGATGATGGAAGCGGGTCGATTTGCAAAAAGCTGGTTTCCGCTCTTCGTTTGCTTAGGTCTTCTCGCTCTCCTCGTTTTCACGATATGGATCGAGAGAACTCGTAAGCCGAGGTCAAAGGCAGCTCAGCGTGCCGTTGTTGTGGAATAACAAACTTCCGCCTGACCCGCTGCGAAAATATAGCAGTGAACTCCGCTGAAGCTCCACTTAAGGGAACTGGAGTTCACTATTTTAAGGAAACCGAGCTATTCGCTCTCCGAGAGGAACTGAAGGGTCTTATTTCACCTCCATCACCCGGTTTTCAGGTGAAACAGCACATTAGCGGACTGTAGTTCCCCTCTTAGGCCGAAAGTGTGCCTTTTCAGCGAAATAGGGGACTATAGTTCCCTCCCGCTGAAAATCGTCGAACTCATATGATTAAAAGCCACCCCGAGAGGTGGCTTTCAATCGCTTATTCTTATTAATCCTCTTATTTCCGCTGCATCATTTTCATGAGCACCTTAACCGCTTCCGCCCGTGTAGCTGTATCAGCCGGTTCAAAATTATTACCGCTGCGTCCGTCAATAATGCCCAGTGCACGAGTACTCTCTACATGGCCTTTCGCCCACGCCGGGATTTCTTCGTCATCGGCAAAGCTAGTCGCCGCTTGCGTTGCCGGCGTCGTACCCAAAGCCGCCGATATCATGACTGCCATTTCTGCACGAGATATCAAGCCGTCCGGCCGGAAAGTCTGATCCTCATAGCCATGAATGATTCCCAAATCTACCGCTTGAGTTACCGCCGTTTCAGCCCACACAGGAATCTGCTGCTGATCTGCAAACATAAGCGCATTGCCCTTTTTGTCCACCTTTAGCGCGTTCATCAGCATGACTGTAAACTCGGCCCTCGTAACCGAATTGTCTGGTTTGAACGTTCCATCCGCATAGCCACTAATGATTTTCTGCGTTACAGCTTGCTTGATGTCCAGCTCCGCCCAGTGTCCAGCTATATCCGAGAAGGAAATTTCCACACTTCCAGGACTCTTCGGTTTGTCCACAGCAAATACAGCAAACTTCGTAAAGTGATTTACTTCCACAGTTATTTTGTTATCCATTACGGTGCCGCCAATTTCAATCCATGTTTTTTTCGTTTCATCGTAATAAAAAACAGATGGCTGCTGATCTTGACCTAATTTGGCAGGATCAAACAAGAACGAAATGCTTACCGGCTTGCCGAAGTTCTGCGTGAAGTTTTTCAAAATCTCAAAAACGGAACTAAGCAGCTTATGACTATCGCTAACTAACCCATCGACATTTTGCAATGACTCAGCTGTTAGATGAAGCTCTTGACTCGTCGCTCCCTCAGGTATGGTAATCCAAATGGCATCCTTCCAACTTACACTGCGCGTACCACCTGCTGGAACCGTCACATCCAGCTTGGCAGGCACAACAGGAGAACCTGAACCCGAGTTTGACGAGCCTGTTGAATCTGACGAACTTCTTGGTGAGTTAGTCTGAATCGTCTTTCTAAGCCCGATGCTCTCATTACCTGCAGCGTCTACCGCTGTAACACTAAATGTATAGGTCGTACCCGCTGTTAGCGTACTGAGGTTAAAGGAATAATAGACACTTCCTGTAACTGAGGAATAGACAGAGTTAGTAACCGAAGCATACACGCCATTAGTCACTGAAGCGTAGACGTTTCCGACCACGGTGCCGCTTCCCGTCTCATAGATTCGGTATTGCTTCACGCCAATATCATCCGACGCTTCCGGCCAAGTTAGAGTCAAGCTATTCCGTCCGATATTCGTAACCTGAAGGGCGCTGCCCTGCGGCCATACCGGAGCCTCAATATCAGGTGCTTGTGTCTTGAGTTGAATGGCCTGCGTCCCGACAGTTCCAAACCAGTTCTTGATCGTATTAAAATCATTGGAAAAAGCCATGGACAACAGAAGCATGATTCTGGCATGCTGCGGATTCAAGCTGTCTCCAGCGATAATACCATTACCACCGCTTGGGTACATCGTGCCCGAGCCTGTTCTTGTTGTCGTGACGAAAATAACACCTTGTTTAATCGCATTACTGCGCGCCGTGCTCATCTTCGACGAAATACCGCCCGCGCCTGTGCCAGCGGTCACGATCCCCTTCGCCCCCTCCGCGACAAATCCCTTAATCGCACCGGCTGAACTGTCTTGGTAGCCATAAACGATCTCGACCGCCGGAAGTTTATCCTTCGTAATTTTCTTCAGATCGAAAGGGGTTGCCCAATCCGCCCGACCTGCTTTAAACCGTTTCGCAGTGGTGCGATAAATACGAATGTTGGTCTCATCAATATAACCAAGTGCACCTAGAATTGGCGTTTCAAACGTATCCATGCGCTGCGCGTTCGTCTTGGTTACATCCCTTGCCGCTTGAATAATGTCATTCAGCATGACCACGGTGCCGAACGATTTCGTTTTACCGCTGCCTGCAAGTTTAATTGCATTGTACAAATTCGCCGGACCATCTGTACCGATGACGTCCCAAGGTCTCATGGCGCCAGTGACAACGACAGGCTTTTCGCTTCTTACCGTGAGGTCAAGAAAATAAGCGATTTCCTCCATAGTATCCGTGCCAGTAGTAACGACCACACCGTCATAAACTTCTAGCGCTTGGTCTACCGCAAGGGATAGGTCGTACAAATCCCCCATCGAATAACTGCCTGAACCTTTATTGCCGAATTGATACGTGTTCACATTGGCAATTTTGTTTTTGTTCGGCAATTGGTTTACAAGATCGGACATCAGGTACGTTCCTGCTTGATAAGTTTGAAAACTCGTTGCATCTCTTGCTTTACCCGCCAACGTACCACCGGTCGCGATCACAACAACGTTAGGCAGTTGAGGGTCTCTGTTGTCGGATAGCGGAGGAATCGGAAAGGCTGTTCCCGAAGGTTCCGCCGCACCTGCATTCGACGGATGGATGAACAAAACAGCCAACAAGAGCACCAGAGACAAGAAATAGAGCGGGATGAGGCTTCTTTTGAGATTTGGATGATACATATCATTCATTAAACCTTACCTCCCGCTGAATTATGATGCCTCTTTCACATCTTGCGTACCATAAGTGCCAAACCAACCTTTAATCACGTTAAAATCGTTGGAAAAAGCCATTGAAAGTAGAAGCATAATTCGAGCATGCTGTGCGTTCAAGCTATCCCCGGCAATGATGCCGTTGCTTGAGCTAGGATACATGGTACCTGAACCTGTCCGTGTTGTGGTGACGAAAATAACACCTTGTTTGATCGCATTGCTGCGCGCTGCGCTCATCTTCGATGAAATGCCGCCCGCACCTGTTCCTGCCGTCACAATCCCTTTGACGCCATCGGCCACCAGACCATTAATCGCGCCGCCTCCAGCATCTTGATAAGCATACGCAATCTCTACGGCAGGGAGCTTGTCCTTCGTAATCGTCTTCAAGTCAAATGGCGTCGCCCAATCCGCTTCGCCTGCTTTCAGCGCTCTAGCCGTAGCACGATAGATACTAATATTCGTCTCATCGATATAACCAAGTGCGCCAAGGATTGGCGTCTCAAAAGTATCCATACGGTGAGCGTTCGTTTTAGTCACTTCCCTCGCCGCTTGAATAGTGTCGTTCAACATAAGGACAGTACCAAACGATTTCGTTTTTCCACTGCCTGCAAGCTTAATAGCGTTGTACAAGTTCGCAGGACCGTCTGTTCCGATAACGTCCCAAGGTCTCATGGCTCCAGTGACGACAACCGGTTTTTCACTTCTAACCGTGAGGTCAAGAAAATACGCGATTTCTTCCATCGTGTCGGTCCCGGAAGTCACAACAACACCATCATAGACCTCCAAAGCTTGATCAACGGCAAGTGATAGATCGTACAAGTCGCCTATTGAATAACTACCTGACCCTTTATTTCCAAATTGATAGGTGTTCACATTCGCGATTTTATCTTTATTCGGCAATTGGCTTACCAAGTCAGACATCAGATATGTCCCTGCTTGATAAGTTTGAAAACTCGTTGCATCCGTTGCTTTACCTGCAAGCGTCCCACCGGTTGCGATTACAATAACGTTAGGCAGTTGGGGATTTCTGCTGTCGGATAACGGAGGAATCGCCGCAGCCGCACTCGCAGAGGTCGGATTCATAAATACCAACATCATACTAAAGAGAGCCAAGACAAGGAACGGGATGAGGACCTTTTTGCTGAGTTTACTTTCATGAATAAATGTCACGTAAGAAAACCTCCATGTTAGGTATTTTTTTAATTTAAACGCTTAAACACAACCCAATCGTATTTAATGTTATATTATTTATCAAATACATAACATAGTCATAAAAACGCATACATATCATATTTACGTTATTTTACGAGATTATTTACTAGTTTATCTATGTTTTTAGCGTTACAACTCTAAAAATTTTAAAATATTTGCATGCGCTTTCTTGGAAGAATCTACCTTGTCGATTAACAAATGATGTAATAGAATGATGTCCATAAGTGAAAATAGACAAAACGAGGTGATATTATCTGACATAACATTCACTTTATTACTCCTCTCAAGTTATTGGTCTCAGCTTAATTCATCATTTTCATCATTTCTATCAACCTAGCATTTTCTTAGTAATATCCACGTTAGATAAATTCGTAATTGTTATTGGAGGCGTCTTCATGAAATCCTTATTATCCAGAAGCTCTATTTCGAAGGTCCTTTCCACGGCCCTTATTGCAGCTACGTTGCCTATAGGAGCACTAAGCGCTGCCGCAGAAACCTCTATCTCCAGCGTCGATTCACCTAACAGCTCGTCTACAGTAACAGAGACGGTATATCAAACAGCTCCCAATGTTGTCGTTTTACCACCGGGTTCAGAATCCGTCCTTCTGACAGGTCCTTCAACTACCATTAGCGGAGCGTTATTCGATGTTGATGTAGCGTTAACCGGTGTTACCGGGAAAGTGACCGCCCAGAAGTTTATCATCGAGTTTAATCCCGCCCGAGTTGACTTCATCGACGTACAAGCCGTAGACAGTTCAACCACGATCGTCGGACAGAATGCAGAGCTAGGCAAGGCAACAGTCGTCGCTGCCAGCATTAGCGAGTCAGCTGTTAATAACAAAACACTGATCCGCCTTAAATTCAAAGCAAAAGCAAATGGCGGCGTACAGGATATTAAAGTGAGCGCTGAGCTTGGCCTTGCAGATACCGGCGTAATCCAAGCAACGCGTTTTGGCAGTCTCAGCCTGCAAACAAACCAAGTTACCGGAGACTTAAACGGTAATGGCGCACTTGATATCGGCGATTTGGCTTGGCTTGCTCCTTATTACGGTATTACATCTACTCACGCTTCATGGTCCACGGTGGCTGGTGCCGATTTCAACCAAAACGGATCGATCGATCTGACCGATCTAGGCCTATTAGGCAAAAAAGTATTGTATGATACAAAGCAATTTGAACTAATGGAAGCATCGGTAATGGATATACAAAATGCGATGAATGCCGGTAAACTGACAGCCGTCCAGCTTGTCACGAAATATTTGGCGCGTATCGATACATATGATCAAAAAGGTCCTGAAATCAAGGCCATTCTTAACGTCAATCCGAAGGCACTCGAAGAAGCAGCAGCTCTAGACAAGGAGCGCAGCGAGAAAGGGCCTAGAGGACCCCTTCACGGTATTCCCGTTATTGTGAAGGACAACTTCAATACAATCGGCATGCCAACGACGGCCGGATGTATTTGTCTAAAAACAAACAACACCTCGACCGATGCGTTTATGATCAAGAAGCTGAAGAATGCGGGCGCAATTATACTCGCGAAATCTAACCTCCATGAATTCGCCTTCGGAACGACAACACTCAGTTCGCTTGGCGGACAGACCAAAAACCCTTATGATCTGACCACGAATCCTGGCGGATCAAGCGGCGGTACCGGTGCGGCACTTGCAGCAAACTTCGGCACAATCGGCCTCGGAACAGATACAGGCGGCTCCATTCGAATTCCGTCCTCACGCAACGCACTCGTAGGTATTCGTCCTACGATCGGGTTGACGAGCCGTGAAGGCATCATTCCTCTCGCCCACTCTCAGGATGTCGGCGGTCCGATGGCTCGGTCCGTTGCGGATGCTGCGATTGCGCTTGATGTTGTAAGCGGATATGACCCGAAAGACCTGGTTACCGCTTTATCAACTGGTAATATCCCTAAGAGCTATACCGATTATTTGGATAAGGACGGTTTAAAGGGAGCTAGAATCGGCGTTATACGTTCACTGTCAACAGGCAACGACGCCGCTTTCAATGCGGCAGTCGACAAGATGAAACAGCTTGGCGCAACCGTTATTGATGTAACCATCCCGAACCAATCCAAAATCCTCGGCTACGCCAGCTTGAGCGGTACGGAATTTAAGTTTGATTTAAATGATTACTTGGCTACACTTGGTGCGAATGCCCCCTACAAGACACTGACGGAAATTATTGCATCCAACGATATTTTACAAAGCCAAAAAAGCTCGATGATTCAACGCGATAACGTGACGACCTTGGAAACGCTGAACTACTATAAAGATCTTTGGGAGCGTACGAAACTCACACAACAGTCGCTAACTCAAGTATTAGGCGAAAATTCGTTAGATGCCGTCTTGTATGCAACTACATCAGGGAATGCGAACCGGTTAAGCGCATACTCCGGCTTCCCAGCCATCAGCTTCCCGGCAGGCTACAACAACCAAGTTCCATTCGGAATTGAACTCCTGGGTAGAGAGTACGATGAAGGAACTTTGATTAAACTGGCGTACTCCTTCGAACAGGCGACCCACCTTCGTACGATGCCGGCGTCCACCCCCGCCCTAACAACCGAGGAGGAGTCCAAGCTCGTATTAACACCGTAAGCAATTTTCAATGAAAGGTCGGGACCTAGATATGGTACGTATGCTGCTTGGGTTATCTTTATCCTTATGTTTAGCTGTTGGACTTTGGCTTCCGCAGGTTGCGGCAGCCGTTGTCGATCCTGTGTTTTCTGTAACAACTTCAACAAATTCCTTGCTGCAAAATCAATCGTTAAAGGTAGACATCCAAGGCGATTCCTTAGATGACCTTTTCGCCTATGAGCTTAACCTGTATTATGACGAGTCCATCCTTCAGTTGGATACTTCGCAAAAATTTACCGACCTGAACGGCTTCGTACTTCCAATCAAGATTGTTCAGGACGGCGGTACACACGCACAGCTTGTCTATACGAAAACAGGGTCATTAACCGGTTTGAACGGGTCGGCCAAACTCGGTACCTTAACCTTCAGGACAGTAGGTTCCGGAACTGTAGATCTAACACTGAAACAAGTTAAGATCAGCACCAGCTCCCTCAAGGAAGAGAAGCTGCTTACGCCGAATGCCAAGGCGACCGTCCTGGTAGATAGCCGAGAAAGGCCGACATTAGGAAGCTATCCGACGCCCTCAACCCCTGCAGAGTCGAATGTTGTTTCCGTGAAACCGGAGCAACTCCAGACCATACTAGCAGAGAAGATTGCCATCTCGCTGCCAACAAATGCTCAGCAGATTCTTTTGCCTTCTAATACCTCCGAATTGTTAGGCGATAAGAAGCTTGAGATTCAAGCGGAGAAGATTAAGCTGGAATTGCCAGCGAAAGTGTTCACCCAGCTGAACAATCTTGTTAATGAGCAGGAACGCTCTGACAGTAAAATTACACTAGCCATCGAACCACTTACCGAATCAACAGTTGGCGAGGGCGTGTTGAATCAAGCTAAGAATCAACTAGGAGCGAGCGTGAAGCTAGGCAGTTTGATCTACAACATTAAGCTTTATGTAACGACCAAAGCAGGTCAAACCTTGAGCCTTACCAGTTTCGAACAACCTATTCAAATTCGATTCAATCTTGATTCAGCTGCAAATCCGAAGCTCAGCAGCGTATATTACATCTCCGATAATGGAGGGTTGGAGCGCATAGGAGGAACTTACTTAAGTGGTGAGTTAAGTTCCGACATCTCTCATTTCAGCAAATACACCGTTCTGGAAGTATCCAAATCTTTCGCAGATGTTCCTTCCTCTCACTGGGCGGCGGATGTCATTCAAGAACTAGCCTCTAAACTTGTCATTAGCGGCACAAGCGAACAAACCTTTGAACCCGAGAGTAAGGTCACACGCGCACAATTCACGGCGCTTATGGCAAGAGCACTGCAATTGAAGACAGCCAATTCATCCACTTCATTCCAGGACGTGCAACCATCCGACTGGTTCGCCCCTGAGGTTGCTTCTGCGGTGCAAGCCGGTATCGTGAATGGCAGAGAAACCGATAAGTTCGAGCCGAACTCTCTGGTCTCACGCGAAGAAATGACGGCTATACTGATGCGGTCTTACAGGCTTTTGCACGGTAAAACTGATCCGGCAGCAGCGCCTTCTTTCTCGGACGAAGCGGCCATCGGACAATGGGTCTTAGCTGATGTAAAAGCAGCCGCAGCTCTAGGGTTGGTACAAGGCCGCTCCGAAGGCCAATTCGAGCCTCAAGGTTTTGCAACGCGAGCTGAAGCAGCGCAAGTGCTGTACCGTTTGTTATCCAAATAAACCAAACAAACAGGGAGGGGACGTCTAGTCCCCTCTTTCGCCTACTCTCTTTTATCCCTTTACGCAGAACTTGTTTTTCTACAGCAATAGAGGAATAATAAGAGAGTATTCAATTTTAATTAGGCGGTGTTCGAATTGGTTCAATTGGGCTCAGGCATTACAACTATTCAGCTAAGCGTAGCAAACAACAGCAACTCCTTCATCCCGACCATCCTGTGGGACGATCAAGATGTCATTCTCATTGATACCGGCATTCCCGGCCAACTGGAGCTGATTCGTGCCGCATTCGAGGAATTATCCATTCCTTTCGAGAAGTTGACCAAAATTATTATAACCCACCAAGACATGGATCATATCGGCAGCCTGCCGGCGCTGGTGGAAGCTTTCGGAGACCAGGTTCAAGTGCTGGCCCACGAAACGGCCGTGCCTTATCTGGCCGGGGAGATCCCGCTCGTTAAGAGCAAAAAGCTCGCCCCGCCCGTCAAGGTCGACGTAGCTCTTAAAGATGGCGATATTTTACCGTTTGTCGGCGGAATTCGTGTCGTCTATACGCCAGGTCACACACCAGATCATACCTCTTATTATCATATCCCGAGCAAAACCCTGATCGCAGGCGACGCTCTAACAGCGAAAGACGGTGTTCTGCAATCCTATAACCCGGCCTATACTCCGGATCAGGAAACGGCACTGGCATCCATTGCGAAGCTCCAAGAGCTGGAGCTTCACGCAATCATCGCATTCCATGGCGGTGTGTGCACTGACAATCTGCAGGAGCGTCTGCAGGATATCGTAACAGCCGGCCCCGTCGTGAACAGCTAATCATCGACGTAAGCAAAAAAACCTCCATTTCCACTAGTATCGTGGATGTGGAGGTTCTTTTGTCATTTTTTCAAAGCGAAATTACTTATTTCACCGCTCCCGCCGTCATGCCTTCCATAAACTGTTTGGAAGCTAAGAAGAAAATAACCATCATCGGCACAGAGGCCAGGGTTAGTCCAGCGAACAGCATACTTAAGTCTGTCGAGTACTGCCCGAACAAGGATAGCATACCAACCGGAATTGTCTTTTTCGCATCATCTTGTATGAAAATTAGCGGGAAGAAGAAATCATTCCATGCCATGATGAAATTCATAATCATGACCGTCCCGAGTGCTGGCCGAATTAAAGGAAGTAAAACATGCCACATCACACCAAAATCAGACGAACCATCAATGCGCGCTGCTTCTTCCAATTCCTTCGGCAGCGTTCTGAAGAAGCCCGTTAAGATTAGAATAGCTAGCGGCAATCCGATCGCCGTATACACGCTAACCAACGACCAAATGCTATTTAGCATCGAGAGTTTCTTCATTAGAAGAAACAAAGGTACGATCCCGAGTTTGATAGGTATCATCATGCCCAAGAGAAAGAAGAAGAACAAGGCTCCATTCCAACGGAACGGATATCTGGCAATATAGAAGGAAGCCATAACACCAAATAGCAAAATGAGAACCACAGACACAACACTCACTACAAGACTATTCCAGAAATAACTGAAAAACGGTATTTGATGCACTAATTTACTGTAGGCCGCAAACGATATGGACGTTGGCAGTGACATCGGATTTTTCAAAATTTGAATATTTGTTTTCAACGAGGAGGTCAGCATCAGAAAAATCGGATACAAACTGACCAGTGCCCCCAAATACGCCGCAACATATTGGAGTCCCCGAACTGATTTGTTGGTTTTCATGGTCCGCCTCCTGTCTTAATGCTGAGCCGACTGGTTCCTGGTGAAGTACAGGAACAAAGCGGAAATCGTTGCAATAATGAAAAATAATACGACAGCCAATGCGGAGCCAAGACCAAGCGCAACCGAATCTCCTCCGGATGAGCCACCGAATGCAATGCGATAAAAGAATACAGCCAACGTGTCCGTCGAGTTATAAGGCTCACCTTGCGAGCCTTCCATCGCATAAATCAACTCGAAGGCTTCGAAAGCATGGATAAACGTGAAAACCGTAATAATGATTAGTGACTGACTCATCATAGGAAGGATCATCGAGCGGATTAAGCGAAAACCCTTAACGCCATCCATTCTAGCCGCTTCAATAACTTCCGTAGAGATTGCATGTAAACCGGCAAGGAAGATTAGCATCGAGAAACCGACGCCAAACCAACTATTGACGATTGTAATCGAGGTTAGCGCCGTAGCCGGATCTCCCAGCCAAGGCTTGGCCCATGAAACAAGGCCGATCTTTTTGAGCATAACATTCACGACACCATTATTCGGGTTCAACATGAGCTTCCACAAGAAACCCACCACGATGACAGACAGCAATCTCGGTAGGAAATAGGCCATTTTCAAGAAATTAGAACCTTTAACTTTACTATAAACCAGATAAGCAAGTACAAATGCAAGTACGTTTTGCACAGCCATCTCTACCGCAAAATAATAAAGATTATGACCGAAGGCGTTCCAAAACAGATGATTAAACGGTTCCTTCGTAAATAAGCTCACAAAATTGCCTACACCAACGAATTCTCCACGAACGAGGCCTTTCCAATCAAAGAAGCTGTAACCAAACGCAGATAGAATCGGGTAAATAACGAACAGTATATACACTGCAAGGGCAGGGACCGGGAACAGATGAACTGCTCCCTTTTTCCACCCGGACGTTTTGGCCAAGTTATTCATGTCCCCCACACCTTTACTTTACTTATTTCTTTGGTTTAAACCAGGAATCTGCACTCTTTTGAACTTCCTCTGTTACTTGCTCTGGTGTCAATTTGTTCAAATACATCCCTTGGATGGAGTTCTCTAATGTAGCTTTCGTCGTCGGGTTACCTGCATTAAAGTAAACGACTGCAGCATACGGCGTGGAGATCGTATCGGCATTTTTGGCAATCTTAGCTACCAATGGATCATTTGCCGCTACACCTGGAATTGTGCTTGGTTTTTGCAATTCATTCACAGCTAGCGTACCGAATTCTTTGGAAGTCAAAAACTCCATGAACTTCAGAGCTTCCTGTTTATGAGCGGATTTGGCATTGACGGAGAATGAACCGTCTACCCAAGTCGTTACCGTTTGCTTGCCATCTGACTTCACTGGCGGAACCGGGAATACATCCATTTGTAGATCAGGGTTCGTTTTCTTCATAACGGCATACTCCCAATCTCCCATAACCATCATGGCTGCTTGCTCCGTAACAAACATATTTCTCATGTCGTCCATGCCGATTCCTACATAGTTATCCGGGAAATAAGGGGTTAAATCTTTCATCATTTTGATGGAAGCTACATACTCCGGACTTTTGAAGTTCGCAGCACCGCTAAGAATTTTCTTCATGAAATCCGTTCCGTAAACAGACGGCCCAAGCGTTCCTTCTGTCAGCGAAAGAATCCAACCTTCTTTGGAACCAAACGCGAATGGCGTTACTTTATTTTTCTTCAATGTATCCGCTGTTTTTACAAGCTCATCCCATGTCTTAGGTTCTTGAAGATTGTATTTTTGAAAGATTTTCTTGTTATAGAACACTTGCGTTGAGCTAAAAACAGTTGGAACTCCGTATACTTTACCGTCAGAGCCCGTAGCTGCGAGCAAAGTGTCTTTCGAGAATACATCCATGCCTTTAACATTCGTCAAGGGCTCCAAGTAGCCCGCATCCGCCAATGCAGCGCCTGCCGCATAAGGACGAAGATGAATAATATCAGGACCGTTCCCGCTTTGTAGCGCTGTATTCAGAGCTGTGTTATATTCTGTATTCTTGGTCGGTTTAAACTCGATATCAATATTCGGGTTTTTCTTTTTGAACTCTGCAATGATTTTTGCGTAAGCTTCTGTATCTTCTGTACGCCAGCTACCCATTGTCAGCTTTACTTTATCCTGTGGCGCTGCTGTTGTTGGTGCAGTACTTGCTGTACCGGAAGTTGCACTTGGCGTTGCGGTGTTACTGCTGCATGCTACAAGCATGGAGGATGCTGCGACCATCGTTAAAACTGCCCCACTGAATAAACGTTTCATAAAAAAGCCTCCCTTTAATTTTTCATATCTATGTTTAACCTCCAAAACTACAAGAGGACCAAACCGCTTCATGCAAAATAGGACGCAATAGCTTGTCCACGTTATCCAATACGTTTCCCCACACTAACTGCTTGCCGAGTCATATCCAGTGATTTCACACTTTCCTCGTAATGGCAACCAGCAATGCCTACATACAAAATATCTATAACATTCAGTTGAGCAATTCTTGATGCCATCGCCCCGCTGCGAATGCTTTTCTCCAAAGTACTAATGAACAGCTGAATATCGGCAAGCTCTGCTACCGGATTAGCTCCGAATCTCGTCAACGTAATGACGACTGCGCCGTTTTTCTTAGCTACAGCGAGCGAACGAATCATGTCTTCCGTTTGACCCGTGTAGGAAATACCAAAAACCACATCACCCGGAAGCAAGTTAGCCGCAATGGTAGCTTGCGCATCGAACCCTGTACCAATTTCGCACCAGCGGTTAATCCGGGAAAGCTTTTGCTTGAAATCCTCCGCAATGACCCCTGAGGCACCTACGCCGAACACGCCAATTTTCCTCGCAGCGCTTAGCGTTTGTATGGCTTTCTCTACACTTTCCGGTGAAAGAACGGTTAATGTATCTTGAATCGAAACAATATTATTTGTTGTGACTGATTTAATGAGTTCCCCTACTGAGCTGTTCGCATTAATTTCCTGATACGCTTCTGTCGGTAATGACGTCTGCGACAAATCCCCGGCGACTCGCATCTTAAGTTCCTGGAACCCTTTAAAATGAAGCGAACGCGAAAGCCGTATAATTGTCGCTTCACTAACACTGGCGAACTCCGCCAATTTCTGTACCGAAAGGCTAACTACCTCTTGCGGATGTTCCAAAATATACTGTGCAACTTTGCGCTCACTCGGCGTCAAGCTTGCCATAGCAGCTTCTATGCTCACTAATCCACCTTTTAACATAGGCAACATCCTCAATCGTTTTTTCGATATCTCAATTTTATGTTAATAAAGCTGACTTATATTTCTCATTATAATGAATTTTATTTCAGTTTGTAAATACTTTTATGAAATTTTATTTCTCCTATGTTATGTAAACTATCACACTTAAAATTTAAAGCGTATACATTTTTTCAACTATTTTTTCAATGCAGAAAATGTCACATCGCTCGCCACCGTTCGCATAAAAGCACGAAGTTTATAAACCTCCATATAAAAACTTTCAGGAAGGTTCTTCCTGACACTCCTGTTTAGTTTGCACGTACATCGAAAGTTTTGCCCCCACCTCCACGCCCCCTTGATACTCTGGATACATGGTTTTAGCACTCTTAAGGGAACGAGAGGCCTCTATTTCGCGAAAAAAGAGCTATATCCTCTCTGAGCGGAACTAGAGACTCTTATTTATCCGCGATAGCGCGTTACACACCTGAAATCAGCGAAATAGCGGACCGTAGTTCCTCTTCACGTGGAGAGTGTGCCTTTTCGGCAAAATAGCGGCCTGTAGTTCCCGCCAAACAACGAAAGGCCGCAATAGTGCTCAGACCAGGCCGTTGATATCACCTCAGCCCCATCCTTATGCCCCACCCCGTCACTCACCACCCTTCCCTTAATGTTAACGGGAAAAAGTGCTGCTAATTTGTTCATTCCCACCCACTTTTATTTCAGTATATGGAAATTAATCAGCTAATTGTTCATGTTTCATCAAAAATGAGGCGAATCTACTAAATTACCTGCACAATCTCCCGTTATTCCACTCAAGTCCCACTCCGCACAATTTTTAACAATAGAATCTCCAGTTACTCCGAAAGCGAGCATTGATACGGGCAATAAAGTAGGCAAAAAAGCCTGACGGATAAAACTCCGTCAAGCTTAATCAGCAAAATAGGGGAACCTAGCGTCCTGTAGCTTCTCTAATGTCCTGTCGGAGCACTTTCACTACCGCTACAGTGACATTCTCATCTATAAATCCAATATATTTATCTCTGTTTTGCCCGTGGAAATTAATCCATGAAAAACGGTATAAATCATTCGCTTCACTTTATCCTCGGTTAACGGTTCCCCGCTAACTAACAAGCGGTAAAACAAGGGACCATAGATCAGATCGATGCTGGACTCTACATCCAGCTCTTTACCTAACTCATCGCGGTCAATCCCTCTTCTCAGAATCATAGCGGACTCTGTGCGACGAGGCTTCACATAGTATTCCCGGAAAACCTGGATCAATGCAGAGTCCATCTGTCCTTGGCCGATTAATTCCGAGATCACTCTTCCTTCTTTGCTTTCCATGAACAAAGATAAATTTACGGCATGTTGCATAACGTCTTTCAGAACTGAGCCTGTATCCGGGACAGGCAGGCGGCTGGCCGCAGCTTCAAAAAAACCTTCAGCCACGACTGCGGCTTTATTGGGCCACCATTTATAGATGGTCGCTTTGCTCACGCCTGCTTTTTCAGCAATTTTATCGATGGTTACTTCTTCAAAACCACCTTCCAATAGCAGCTCATAAGCTACAGTCAATATCACATGTTGAAGCTTAACATCTCTCGGGCGACCTTTTTGAGCCATTCAACTGACCCCTTTCTATCCTTTGCCATCAGTATATATGAAAATTAGCGTATTTACAAAACGCTTCGTTCAGTATATAGTGATACCTATTAAGTAGACGAAACGTTCACTTAATGCAAATTCATTGTTGTAGAGGGGGAACATTTCCTATGAGCAAGTCCATTTCAAAACCGCAAAACGAGATCTCCACAACAATGATGGTTGTTCTGGCAGCGGCATGCGGCCTTATTGTAGCCAACCTTTATTATTCCCAAACCCTTGTGGGTCCCATCAGCACAGCTCTCGGTCTACCTTCAGGAGCAGCCGGGTTGATCGTAACTTTAACCCAAATCGGCTATGTAGCCGGCTTGCTTTTCATCGTTCCGCTGAGCGATAAAATAGAGAATCGCCGACTAATCGTGACATCTCTTGCCATCGTGGTCCTTGCCTTGATCCTGGCCGCGGTTTCCTCGAATTCCGCCTTGTTCCTGACAGCCGCCTTGCTGATCGGATCGGGTTCCGTAGTTGCGCAAATTCTCGTACCCCTAGCTGCATATTTATCTAGTGACCAGCAGCGCGGCCGAGTCGTCGGAAACGTCATGAGCGGCCTTTTACTCGGCATCATGCTCGCAAGGCCGATTTCCAGCCTGATCGCCGGCATTTGGGGGTGGCGCACCATTTTCGTGCTATCCGCCGCCGTCATGGCTCTTTTAGCTTTTTCACTAGCTAAAGTACTGCCAAAAAGGAAGCCCGAAAGCACCTTAACGTATATGCAGCTCGTGGCCTCTTTGATAGAACTGTTCAAAAAGAACCCGATCTTGAGACGACGCGCCTTTTATCAAGCCTGTCTGTTCGGATCGTTCAGCCTCTTTTGGACGACCGTACCTCTCCGATTGGCGGATGAATATGGTATGTCCCAACAAGGCATCGCTTTATTCGCCCTCGTTGGCGTGGCGGGAGCTATCGCTGCTCCTATCGCCGGTAGACTGGCGGACAAAGGTCTCACCAAGGCGATCACCATAGGCGCAATCGTAACTGCGATCTTGTCCTTTCTGCTTATTGCCTTGTTTCACAACGGTTCACTTTTTTCGCTCATCCTGCTTTTCGTCGTCGCGGTTACGCTTGATATGGCGGTTTCCGGCAATCTCGTAGCCAGCCAGAGAATTATTTTTTCGTTAGGGAATGAAGCCAGAGGAAGATTCAATGGATTATTCATGGCGATTTTCTTCATCGGCGGAGCGGTGGGCTCATTTTTAGGTGGATTAACTTACGCGCATGGCGGTTGGGTATCGAGTGCATGTATTGGGGTGGCACTGACTTTCATCGCATTCCTGTATTTCTTGACCGAACGTAAACACAAATAAGGGAACTTTCCTCCATAAAATATCCAACACAAAGGAGCTGCCATCAGGCAGCTCCTTTCTATGTAAACTTATAATCGCGACAAAAGCTGCTGAGCTACGATATAACCCGAGCCGCCATTCACCCCATGGCCAGGCCATGTCGCTGCACCAAGCATATACACATTCGGAATAACCGTCTGGTGGCTTGGCTGTCCTGGCAAAGGACGGAACAGGTAGCTTTGCGCCAGATCGTGCGCGCCACCGTATGGATCTCCCGGCCCGGCGTTCGGATTGAATCGGGCGATAACATCCGGCGTTACAACATATTTGCCAATGATCGCGCTCGGTATATTCGGAATATGTTTGCTCACAACCTGCAATACTCGTTCTGTAAAACGCTCCGTGAGATCCTGTGTCCATAGGCCATCTCCAACATCGATCAGTCCGGCGGCATCTCCCCGTGGTCGAGTTGGCACTTCAAGCACTTGAATCCGCATGATCGCTTTACCTGCAGGCGCGCGTGCAGGGTCGAGATTCGTGGAACAATCGACAGTAAAAGTTGGTTTCGCCGGAAGCAGATCAGCCATCCCCTGGGCAATCGCTAACGTAAATCCATCCAGGCCATCCGTAAGATGAGGCTGTCCTACACGATCAAAGCGGGCATCCGGCCAACGCGGAGGCTCGTTAAGGGCCAGATGAATCTGTACGCAGCCGCGGCCATACCGAAACTGCTTCGCTTGGCTGCGCAGCGCCGAAGGGCTGTCACTCTCAGCCAGCAGCGAGAGATATAATTGATCCGGCGTGGTCGATGCCACGACCGCTTGCTTCGCTATGTATGTCTTGCCTTCCGCGGTTCGCACACCCACAGCTCGGCCATTCTCCACTACGATACGCTCGGCCAGCGTGTCCGTTAGAATCTCTCCGCCTTGATCCTTGATCAGCTGTACCAACGCCTGAACTAATTGTTCGCTGCCGCCCGACGGCGTTGGCATACCGCCGCCCATCAATGCCATGGCCGTGAGCGGAACCCAAATGCCGCTTCCGACTTCATCCGGCGTGCGGCCCAGATGGGTAACCCAGGACGCCAGCATTGCGCGCATCACTGGAGATTTCAGCGAATTCACCGCCTGTCGGGCTGTCCCGAACAACTGCCCGGCAAATGCCGAATAGCCTGAGCTATTGTCATCATGGAGCAACCGTTTCAGGATAGGGGCAGCTTCCTGGCTTGAAAGATCCATGCTGAATAACCCGAACACATCGTTGACGTGGGGGTTTAACTGTTCGAAGATGCCGGCCAGAGCAGCACCGTCTCCAGGAGCCAGACGCTCCGCCTCCGCAATAAGCTCCTCGAAGGAGCGTGAGAATACTGCCGTGCGCCCATCCTCCATAGAAACCCCAGTCGGCAAGTCCGTATTCACATAACGTAAGCCGCGAGCTTCCAAATCCTCCCTCAGCTCAGCATAAGCGGGCCCTGTCGTAAAAAGAGGATGCGCCGCCGCATACACATCATGTTTGAATCCTGGCAGGGTGAGTTCCTCGGTCCGCACAAAGCCGCCCGGGCGATCGTTTTTCTCTAAAACTAGTACGCTGCGACCAGCGCGAGTTAAGTAAGCAGCCGTAATTAAAGCATTGTGCCCACTGCCGATAATAACAATGTCGAACGTTTCCATTCTATCACTCCTTTTTAAAATTGAAGCCTAGTAGAAACTTATTCGAACATTTGCTAGTTCATTACTTCACCCACAATGAAATATCCACTGGTAAAAAACGAGCGCGGCGGCTCCCATGCTGCAATTATTTTGATTATAATCACTATAAATAATTGGCGTATCGCGAGTTGGACGGATCGTTATTTCTTCAATTGCTTTAAGCATGGATTGTTTAAACCAATCCGCTGCCTTAACAAGCTCTCCACCAAGAATGATCACCGTAGGATTAAGCAAATTAAGCGTATTGCCTAGCATGAACCCGAGGTGTCGACCCACCTGCTCGAATAACATCTTCGCTCGCGGATGACCTTCTTCCAGCAGCTGCATGATTTCGGTGAAAGTTCCTACGGGCCAACCGAGCTCCTCCCTAATCCTTTGGACGGAAACATAGGCTTCCAGACATCCCCGCTGTCCGCAAAAACATAAGGGGCCGCCCCAGCCAATCTTCATATGTCCAATTTCGCCTGCATAATAACGATTACCAGTATAGATCTCGCTATTCATCACCAATGCGGAGCCGATGCCTTCATCCAAATAAATGCACAGGGCATGCCGCAGCTGCTTTTCCGTTCTCATCCATACTTCTCCCCTGGCAAAAGCGCGCACATTATTGTCAACATACACAGGAACCGCATACCGCTTCGAAAGATGCTCCTTAATCCCGAACTGAAACCAACCAAGATAAGGGGAATGAATGACCTCCCCTTTTTGCGAATCAATGATGCCCTGTATACCCACACAAATTCCCAGATTGCGAACAGAAGCCGGGACCCGCTCCAGCAGTCCGTCAATCAGCTTCTCAAGACGTTTCGTTAAGGCTTCCCCTTGGCAAGGAGTAACATCACTGGTCGATGTGCCCACGAGATATACCTTCTCTTGATAAACGATCTCCCGGTTATAGCTCATCACCAAACCAATGATATAACTCTTCGTCACCTCAATACCGACAGCATAAAGATTTTCTCGATTTAAACGAAGAAGGACGGGCTTGCGCCCGACCCCGGAAATAGCTAAAACATCTTCTTCTATGACAAGTTCCTCGGCAAGCAGTTCATTCACAATATTCGTAACGGTCATCTTCTGCAGATTAGCCCTTCGCGCAATGTCAATGCGTGAAATCAGCCTCTCCTGATGGAGGAGCTCAAGCACCTTCTTCTTATTTTGAAGTTTCATCCAACGAAAACTGTTGTAATCTTCTTTCAAGCCGATTCCTCCATGCTGCTCTAATTGTTGGGCGATGCGCTGCAGATTGCTGCTGTTAACTTGTCCGGGAAGTTGATGGTCATGCCGTCAACGCCGCATTGTAGAGCATGTTTCATCAACTCAGGGGTAAAAGCACCCCACGCTCTGACTTCAAAACCATTTGACTTCGCAAGCCGCACATCCTCTTGCTCAAGTCCATCCGCGCAAGGGCAAATTTGCACAGCGCCAATTTCTTTTAAACGTGCAATAGCCTCCTCATCAATTTTTCGGATTAAATGTCCGAGTCGGATCGATGGGTCTACAGCTCTTGCGGCTTGCAAATTCTCATATCGAAAAGAGGTAATCGTCGATTGAAGCTGCACATCGTACTTTCTAATCAGCTCCAGAACTGGCAGCTCGATGTTAGGATCCTTTAATTCTAAGGCAAACAAAGCCTCTTTTCTACCAAAATAATGAAGAAATTGCTCAAAAGAGACGAGCCTCTCTCCCGCGTAAGCCGGGGAGAACCAAGAGCCGGCATCCAACTCCTGAAGCTCCTTCCACGTATAGGACGACGGAAGACCATGACCGTTCGTCGTACGGTCCAACTCATTATCGTGAAATAAAATAACGACGCCGTCTTTCGATAGCTTCAAATCGGTCTCAATCCCGTTCGCACCTTGCTCAAGCCCCTTATAGAAAGCAGCTAGTGTATTTTCAGGCGCATATTCCGAAGCACCTCGGTGGGCTAAATTCATGAACATTGTGAACACTCCTTTATTATTTATAGCTTTTCATAAAGCTGTCTACGTCGGCTTGCAGCTTGTCGAGCACTTTTTGCGGATCAGCCTTGGCATCTCCTTCAACGGTTTCAAGCGCTGTAACCAATCCCGACCAAATCAGGGAATCCGCCGGATGGATGCCTTGCCCCCGCAGGAATTGATTTTGATCCATGATGATTTTAAAGTTCGGATCTTCGCTCATTTTTTTCTTGAATGCATCTGTTTCTGTGGCCGATTTTTTAATCGGTGCATAACCCGTCGAGATGCTGGTCGCTGCCGCATTCTCCGTATTCGTCAAATAGGAAACGAACGTCCAGGACGCTTTTTCCATATCTGGATCTGACTTGAAAATCCCCAAACTGTTTCCGCCAATCGGCACGTTACGGTCTTTGATCATCGGAAGGTAAGCTACACCGATTTCAAACTTTTGACCCACTTCTTTTTGTGTGCCCGCCAAGGCAGAACCGGATTTATAAATCATAGCTAATTTACCAGAACTGAAATCCTGCTCTGCCGTGTTATGCTGGTTCGGCGCCATTGCTTTTTGCACATGAACCAAGTCCTGGAACGATTTCAAGGCCTCCACCGCTTCCTTGCTGTTTACCGTAACTTTTCCTGCCTTATCCACGATACTTCCACCGCGATTCCACGTCATCGGTTGAACATACCAAGGCGAATCAGCCGCCGTATTAAAGCCCCATACATCAACTTTGCCGTCACCGTTTGTGTCTTTGGTCAGCGTTTGCGCTGCTTTTACCAGCTCATCCCATGTATTTGGCGCCTTCAGACCGGCTTGGTCGAACAGCGTTTTGTTGTAGTAGAGCATGGGTGTACTGCTGTTGTACGGGATGGTCCAAAGCTTGTCCTTATATCGGAATCGATCCCAAAAAGCGGGATATACGTCCGTTTTCTCCTGCTCGCTCATGAACTGTTCAATCGGAATCAGCTTCCCGCTGTCAGCCATTTGCGGAATACCATGCCGTTGGCCAAGCTGAACCACATTGGGCAGGGTGTTGGATACAACAGCAGCCATGACTTTTTGAGCCATTTCATCATATCCGCCCATGAATTCAGCTTTAATTTTAATCGCAGGATACTTCGCTTCAAAAGATTTGACCTGATCGGCAAGCAAGTCTTTATTCGTTGTCCATACACTCAGTGTAACCGGTTTTTGTTCGGCTTGGGTCGTTTGACTTGGTTTATCCGCTGTTTTCCCTGCGTCAGCATTCTCAACTGGTTGGTTAGCTGCTCCACACGCCGTCAACCCCAACATAGATAACGAAAGCAAGACAATCATCGTTTTTTTCATAAAGTGGTTCCTCCACCTATCTTGTTTTTTTATATAAATTTGGTTTATCGTCATCCTCTTGCAAGGCTTATTTTTATTTCACACCGGCGTTCATCACCCCCCTGACAAAATATTTTTGGCTAACCAGGAAGAATAGCAGCACTGGCAGGATGATAAACGTCGATGCCGCCATCAGACTAGGCCAATCCGTTCCCTGTTCCGCATCGATCATATAACGCAGCCCTACTTGAACGGTTCGCATATTCGCCGTATTCGTGATGAGTAAAGGCCACAGATAACTGTTCCAAGCATGCAGAAAAGCAAAGAGACTGAGTGTTGCCAGCACCGTTTTGGACATCGGAATAACGATCTGTATCAAGGTTCGAAAGTGCCCGCACCCGTCGATCCGTGAAGCATCCATCAAATCTTTGGGAATGGTCAGAAAAAACTGCCTTAGTAAAAATATCCCGAACACGCTTGCTGTGCTTGGGACGATGAGTCCGGCATAGCTATTGATCCAACCCAGTTCTTTAATGACCAAATAGGATGGAATCATCGTAGATTCGAACGGGACGATCGTTGAAGAGACAACCAGAAGAAACAACAGTTTTCTTCCGCGGATTGGAACCCAGGAGAAGACATAAGCTGCCATCGCGCTGGTCATCAGTTGACCCACTACAATGCCGGCAGACATCACCAAACTGTTCATAAAAAACCGGTCGAACGGAGCCTTTTTCCAGGCTTGCCCATAATGCTCCCAGTGCCATATCTTCGGCAAAGCGAATAAACTCCCCGAGAAAATTTCTTCCGTTGATTTGACAGAAGATAGAAACATCCAGATGAAGGGCAGCATCATAAATAATCCACCTGCCAGCAGTACTGCATGCTTCAACCATAGGTCCATCGGCAGTTTGCTTAGCGAACGGAATCTTTCAGCGCGTTTTGCCGTCCTCATTTCCCCACCAACGGGTTTCAGTGTTGCTTTCTGTCCGACTGTAACCGGCTTGGATATACGCATCTTGCCTCATACCTTTCTAAAATGACGGATTTTATTGATAGTGTACCTTTCGGCCGACCACGATCATTTGCAGGACAACAAGCAGCAAAACAATCGCAAAAATGACCATCGAAATCGCCGAAGCGTACCCCATCTGGAACAGCTCAAAGGCATAGTGATAAAGCTGCACCACCACTAACTCCGTACTCTTGGCAGGACCGCCTTTTGTCATGACGTTGACTTGAGTAAATGTCTGGAATTGCTCGATCGTTAGCAGAATTAATAGCAAAAAGAGCGATGGAGTCAACAGTGGTATGCGGATTCTCGTAACTACTTGCCACTTATTTGCGCCATCTACTTTCGCTGCCTCCAGCACGCTGGAATCCGTGTTCTGCAAACCGGCTAACAAAATAATGACATTGTAACCCAGCGTCTTCCAAATCGACATGATCGCTAGTGACATCAGGGATGTGTTCGTATCATTGAGCCAACGGAGCGGTTTGAAACCGAAACTTTCTATTATCGCGTTCGCCAGGCCATAATCCGGATGGAAAATGAACATCCAAACGACCGAGATTGCGACGGTGGAAGTAACCATGGGAGCGAAAAACATCGATCGGTACGTGATCATCAGCTTTTTGGAACCCTGATCAAGCAGCAGCGCAAAAATCAATGCGATCAACATCGATAACGGTACCGTCATAGCTGCAAAAAGAAAGGTGATCTTCAAAGAATGATAAAACTCTTCGTTGGTAAACAACCTCTGGTAATTATCTACGCCAACAAAGGTTGGCGTCGGGCGCAGCATGTCCCATGAGTACAAACTCAAACCTGCGCTATAGAGGACAGGAATAAGGACGAAAATAGCAATAACCAGCAGGGATGGCGCCAGAAGCAAATAACCGGCAACATTGGTTTTCCATGATTTTAGTGACAATGCGGTGGTTCCTCCTCTCATTTATTAGCGAAGCTAGTAATTAGTAAAATAATTTGACTTATTTATATGGTCATCGTAACAAGACAAAATCAAGTAAGTGTTATCTCACTTTGAATAATATGTAAATATGTATAGCCTTGCGTTCCTTCCTGCTGCCTAATTCTAATGGAGTAAACAAAATTCTTTTTTAACCCAGGATCAATTGTAAATATTTTATTAAGACAGCAATTTAAGACCTATTACGTTTGTCATATACGCTTAGGTCCCGATGACCAATTAAATTTTTAAATGAATAAACTTACATGAGCGCTTCCTAATTGAGTCTAAACCTGACATCATGATAGACGAACCATAATTTATTCGACCGGCGGACAAAAAATGACCTGGATTCATTTTTTTCATGTAGGCATACAGGCCTAATTCCAAAAAATGACTAGGAATTTCCGCTTATTGTAAACAGGATTCGACAGAATATATAATCGCGTTGGAAATAAAATTTCCAAAATAATGAAGAATGTTGTTTCTTTTTGTCAGTTCACAACATTCAAGTTAGCAAGCCCTATCGGGCGAAAAAAGGAGGAATATGAAGGAATGAGTTCACCCAAGAAAAGAATACGCAAGAAATTGACCCAAACAGCATCATCAGCGCTTGCTCTTTCTGTGCTTCTTGGGTCCTGGAGCGGTATGCCTGCACCAGCATCGGCTGCGAATGCAGGCGAAACGTCCCACCTTCTGACTTATGAGGGTGCAGCCTACGCCTCGTCAACCGAAGGTGGCCTGACGCCGGACAAAGCGTTTGACGGCAATACCGACTCCCGTTGGGGAAGTGCGTTCAGCGCCGGCGAGCAGTGGATCTATGTAGACCTTGGCTCCAAAGCCAAGATCGACAAAGCCGTCCTCCGCTGGGAAAATGCCTATTCGAAGTCGTACAAGATCCAAGTATCTGACGACGAAACGAACTGGAAAGACATCTACACAGATACCAAAGGAGACGGTGACGTTGACACCATCGCCTTATCTGGCGAAGGACGTTACGTCCGCATGCTGTCGCTTGAGCGCAGCGGAGGCTACGGCGTTTCCCTCTATGAATTTGAAGTATACGGTACAGGCGGCAGCAATCCGCTCCCTGTCGTACTTGGCGAAGATGTTGCATTGAATAAACCGGTAACGGCTTCTTCAACAGCTGCACCTGACAAAGATAAGCCTCTTTTATTGCCTGAATATGCTGTGGATGGCAATGCGACAACACGATGGTCCTCTGCGAACACGAGCGACGAGTGGATTTATGTTGATCTTGGCAGCAAACATGACATCGGCCGCATCCGCTTGAACTGGGAAAATGCCGCCGGTCGTATCTATGATTTGCAAGTATCGGACGATGCCCAGAACTGGACAACGATTTACCGTGAAATTAATGGTCAAGACGGTTGGATGGATACGCAGGTTTATGCCAGTGGACGTTATGTTCGTATGAAGGGGATCTCCCGCACGACGAGCTACGGCTACTCTTTGTTCAATTTCAGCGTGTACGATTATGTGGATGGCGATCCGAAACCGGCTTATACCATTCCTTCCCTTCCTACCGCATCGACCGTTGAAGTAGGTAAAGGCAGCTATTTGAGCAGCGATATCAATATGCCGCAGCCCCGTCCTCCTGTTAATAAAACAGATGACGTGAAGGGTCCGATTCCTTCTAATGATTGGTGGCAGTCCGTTCTTATTAAAAATTTGAGTGACAGCCTTATCACGCTTCCGCTCAAATCCAAATACACGACGATGGGTCTCGGTATCCTGAACCCGGGTGCGGGTTGGGTGAATGACACAGGCAACTCGCAAGCAGCCGATGGCGCACCTGACTTCTACCTGAACGCAGGCAATATCTCGCCATCGCACATCAAGAACAAAGTTGACGGCTATGGCGACTGGTCTGCGACCGTTCAGCTAAGCGACAACGACACGGAGAAAATGAAAACGACGTTCGTCAAAGGCTCGCCGTACCTGTATTCGGAATTCAGCGATCCAACGACACCGGAGTTGAACTTCCCGGTTTCCACAAGCTTCTATGACGACAACGGCAATTCGGTTCTCCTGGGCGAAGGCGCTACGTTGACGGCAGACCACATCGGTTTTACCGTTAACAACGTGGATGGCTCACCGCAATCCAAACCCGTGACTCGCCACTACGGCTTGTTCGCACCGCAAGGCTCCGTCTTTATGAAAGTCGGCAACAAGATCAAAGTTCGACTCGGCAGCGGACAGAACTACCTGTCTCTAGCCTCTATGCCGGCTGCCAGCGATTTGAACTATTTTTATAAACACGGCTATGCCTTCATTAAAAATACGACCGTAACTCCGGGCTTCGACGAGAACACCTCCGAAGTCACAACCCGCTTCGACGTCGAGATCGATCAGAAGCGTACGGACATGGAGCCAACGACGTTGATAGCCCTGCTCCCGCATCAATGGAAGCAAACGTCTTCTCCGCTGACTTCGCTTTCTTATGAGTCCATTCGCGGCACATTGAAGCTTCATGAGGGCAATTCGTTTACGACGGTTGACCGTTTTAACGGCATCGTGCCTCAATTTACAGAGCCGGGAGATCCTACTTACTCACGGGAAACGCTGCTTAAACAGCTAAGCTATCTGGACGAATCAACATCGAAGAACATCATGTCAGGTGATGCTTATTGGCAAGGCAAAGTGCTTCATCCGCTGGCAATGGGCGTCTTGATCGCCGATCAGATCGGAGACCAAGCGTACAAAAATGTGTTCTTGGAGCGCCTCAGAACGATCTTGACAGACTGGTACACCTACACCAAGGGGGAGCCGGATTACTTCATGTACTACGACCCAACTTGGGGTACTATGTATTACAAAAACAGCGAATTCGGCGCTAATACAGGCCTTACTGACCATCATTTTACCTATGGTTATTATGTCTTCGCTTCTGCTGTACTTGCCACGTATGATCAAGACTTCAAAAACAATTACGGCGAGATGGTTGAGCACCTGATCCGTGACTACGCGAATCCGTCGAAAAGCGATCCGATGTATCCGTTCCTGCGCAACTTCGATCCGTATGAGGGCCATTCATGGGCTGGCGGTTACGGGGATAACAACAACGGGAACAATCAGGAAGCAGCGGGCGAGTCATTGTTCGGCTGGGTTGGCGAATACATGTGGAGCCTGATGTCCGGTGACAAAAAGTTCCGTGATATCTCCATCTACGGCTTCACGACAGAATTGAAAGCTGTAGAACAATATTGGTTCAACTATGACAACGACAACTGGCTGCCTGGGTTTGCGCACAAATCCGTTGGTCAAGTGTACGGCAGCGCGTACAACTTTGGTACGTTCTTCAGCGGCGACCCTGTCAACATTTACGGGATTCACTGGTTACCGACTGGCGAATACCTGACAAGCTATGGGTTCGATCCTAAGAAAGCTGCAGACCTGTATAATGGTCTTGTAAAGGATAACAAAGGACCTGAGAACGCATGGCAGCACATCGTTTGGCCTATTGAATCCTTAAGCGAGCCGCAAACGGTAATTAATAAATTTACGACCGAGAATACGCAAAAAAATGAGATTTTCAACACGTACTGGTTCGTTCACAGCATGGCAACTCTCGGAACGCGCACCAAAGACATTTGGGCAACCGGCTGGACAGGAGCTACCGTCTACAAGAAAGATTCGGTTTACTCCGCAATGATCTGGAATCCGAAGAACGAAGCGGTTACGGTGACATTCCACAATGCGGCCGGCGTGACTGGTTCCGCAAAAGTTGGACCGAAATCACTTGTGAAAGTAGATCCGATGAAAGTGACGGATTTGGATGGCAACACACCTCCGCAGCTTGCGGCAGATACTACGCAAACCACGATTGGACAACCAATCGACATTACGTTTGCCGACCATCTGAAATGGCGCGAGTCCATCAGCTCCGTTCTTGTCAATGGAGCAGCCATTGATGCCAATCAATATCGTGTGCAAGGCGGCAAAATTACCTTGAACAGCTCTGTATTCCCGGTAGAAGGCAGCTACACCATTACCGTTCAATCCGCCGGATACCCGGATACGAGCGTACAGCAGGTCATCATCACGAACTCAACGGTAAATCTAGCGCTGAACAAACCGACCTTTACATCGGATAAAGCGAAAAACCCAGGCTCCTACGCGGTCGACGGGAAACAGGATACACGTTGGGAATCCGATTTCAGCGATCCGCAGTTTATCGGCGTTAACCTGAACTCGGAGTATAAAATCAGTCATGTCCGCTTGAACTGGGAGAATGCAGCTGGTAAAAGCTATACCGTTCAAACTTCTGTAGACGGCCAAACTTGGCAAACGGTGTACACGACCACACGTGGTCATGAAGGCATCGACGACATTAAATTCCCAGCCGTGAATGCCAGATATGTCAAAGTAGAAGGCACAGAGCGGACGACAAACTACGGTTACTCCTTATGGGAGATGGAAGTGTTCGGTACGCCGGCAGGCGATCTTGACGCTCCGAAGTTGACTGCGGATACGACCATGAACCGCGCAGGTCAGCCAATTGACATCGGCTTTGATGACTTCGCAGATTGGAGAAACGCAGTCCTTGGTGTCAAAGTTAATGGCGTGGCGGCATCTGCTGCACAATACGTCGTTTCACCAGGTAAAATCACACTGAATGGCGCCTTGTTCCCTGAAGCTGGCAGCTACGACATTTCCGTCGAGGCCAAAGGCTTTGCCAATGCTGCAGTTCAGCAAACGATCGTTACGAACTCGAACGTCAACCTTGCCTTGCGCAAACCGACGTTCACCTCTGCGAATCCGAAACAAGCCGGCAAAAATGCCGTTGACGGAAACACCGCTACGAGATGGGAGTCCGATTTCAGCGATCCGCAGTACCTAACCGTCGATCTTGGTGCGGATAACACCATTTCCCGTGTGCTTCTGAACTGGGAGAATGCAGCCGGCAAGAGCTACACGGTTGAAGTCTCTTCAAACGGTAAAGACTGGAAAACGGTCTATGCGACAACAGCAGGCAAACCAGGCATCAACGATATCGGATTCTTGCCAACAGAGGCAAGATACGTGAAAGTAAACGGAACTGAGCGGACGACAGCCTACGGGTTCTCGCTTTTGGAATTTGAAGTGTACGGCAATGCTTCCAGCTTGCCGAGCGCGCCGGAACTGTCAGCTGATACAACGGACGCGAAAGTCGGTCAGCCGATCGACATCACCTTCGACGATGATGCAGCATGGAGAGGCACAATAGAATCCATCAAAGTTGACGATACGGTGGTGGGCTCCGGCCAATTCACATTGTCCGCAGGTAAAATCACTTTAGACGCTTCGCTTTTCAAAGATGCGAAAACGTACCAAATTTCGGTTCAAGCGAAAGGGTACACGGAAGCATCCGTACAGCAAACTGTCGCAGCAAAAGATATTCCAGGGAATCCGAATACAGATCCGGACCCCGATCAAGGCCATGGAACAAATCCTACAAATCCGACGAATCCGAATCCGCTAAATCTCGCTTACGATAGACCGACAGCTTCATCGCCGGACTACCACCGTTCCAGCGCGGATGCCGTCGACGGTCGATTCGATCGCCGCTGGGAGTCTGCTTTTGAAGACAACCAATGGATGAGCGTTGATCTAGGAGCTCCAAAAACGATTAATCACGTCGTTCTGACGTGGGAAAATGCCTACGGCAAAGCTTATACCATCGATGTCTCTTTGGATGGACAAACATGGACAACCGTATATGCTACGGAGAATGGCAACGGGGACGTTGACGATCTTACATTTGCTCCAGTGAGTGCAAGATATGTCAAAATGAACGGAATCAAACGTGGAACACCATACGGCTTCTCGTTATGGGAATTCGAAGTTTACGCCGGGAATCAAGCTCCGCTTGCAGGTCCTGAATTGACAGCAGATACGACCGATAACATTCTTGGTCAAACCATCGACGTCACGTTTGCGGACAATAGCGCTTGGAGAAACGCAATCAACGCAGTTGAACTGAGCGGCGTTACCCTTCGCGCTGACCAATATAAAGTATCCGCAGGCAAAATCACGTTTAACGCTGCCTTGTTCACGGAAGCTCGCCCATACGAAGTAAAGGTGCGCTCAACTGGTTATGACGACGATACCGTTGTGCAAGCCATTCTTCCTGCAGCTAATCTAGCACTTAACAAACAAGTCACCACTTCTGAAACGCCGCTTCAAAGTGCGCAGTTCGCTGTGGATGGAAACAAAAGCACACGTTGGGAATCACCATTCAGCGATTCACAATGGATCTGCGTAGATCTTGGGCAATCCTACAAGATCGGGCGTGTTCTTCTGAACTGGGAGAATGCTTCAGCGAAGGCTTACACAGTTGAGGTGTCCACGAACGGCGAGAACTGGACGACAGTTTCCTCGACAACGTACGGAGACGGCGGTAAAGACAACATCCTCTTCACCCCTGTTGACGCTCGTTACGTGAAAGTTGCCGGCACACAACGCAATACGCAATACGGCTACTCCTTATTTGAACTAGAAGTATACGAATAATAAATAAAGAGGCTGTCCCAAGTCATTTAATGACCGGGGGACAGCCTCTTCTTTGCAATTTGCAGGACTACCTCATCTTACCTTTCACTCTGATCATCGCTGCTGGTGACGATCAGGTTACGGACCGTTTCCCGCAGACTCTCGCGCATATCGTGCGGCGTCCCTTCATCGGTCACTAACGTTTGAATCCGATCAAGCTCCATCCCAAACAGAAATCCGCTGCGGTTAGCTTTGGACGAATCCGCCATGAGAATGAGGTGATTACTCTGCTCGACCATCATCTGCGCAATTTGCAGGGGCTCCCATTTGGAATAATAAATGCCTTGTGTACCAAACCCCATACAGGAAAACAACGCTTTGTCGAAGCGATATTGACGAAGCTCGCAGTGCAGCTTATAGCCGAATGTCATCCCATCCTCGCCCACCTCGCCACCGACCATGTAGACACTCAGCTTTCCTTTCTTCTGAACGAGATTCAAGGCGACCATCGCCGAGTTCGTCACGATCGTCAGGTTTTTATCGGCTGGAATCAAGCGCGATAGCACAAGCCCGGTCGTATTGCCATCTACGAAAACACTATCGCCATCCTCCAATAAGAGCACCGCCTCGCGGGCAATAGCCTCTTTACGCTCCAGATTCAGCTGCATGCGATCATAATACGGCATGTCCCACGTCGTCTGCTCTCTTTTAACCGCACCGCCGTATGTTCTGCGAACAATGCCTTTTTCGTCCAAAATACGTAAATCCCGGCGAATTGTTTCCACCGAGACACCATAGGCCAACATTAATTCATCAACAGAAACGCTGCCGGAACGCCGCACATCCATAATAATTTCATTTCTTCGACGGACTGAGTTCAAACCTATAACCTCCCCAGATGCGAGTAAAACAAGGCTTCCCCATAAGCCTAATGGCGCTTACGCAGGAAGCCTGTTACCTATTGTTTCTGAGCTTATTTAAATTCTTTGAGCGCTTTCGTGGAATCAGCCTGCGCCTTCTTCAGCGCATCGGCCGGAGATAATTTACCGGCAGTCATCGCTTGCAAAGCCTCTCCAACCGCCGTATCCATCTTGTTGCGCGCAGCGCTGGATACATCGATTCGCGCATAAGGGAACACTTCATCGAAAGCCTGCTTTTTCTGCGGGTTATCCGTATAGTTTTTCTTCAATAAATCCGTATTCTGTGCGGATAACGTTGCTGGGAAATAACCTGTTTTGGCAGCATAAATCGATTGGGCCTTAGATTCAGCGAAATACTTCATAAATAACCAACCAGCGAGCTGTTTCTCTGGCGTTGTCTTGAACAGGACTTGATTGCCGCCGTATAATTCCGTCACTTTGCTTCCGCTTTTCCCCTGCGGGATTAACGTAATACCCCATTTAAACTTATCTTTCACCAAATCAAGTTTGGAGCTTGTGCGAGCCGTCGTACCGATTTCCATCGCGGCTCTGCCGTTCGTAAACTCCTGCTCCGTGTCTTGTGCGAACAGAATCGCTTTCTTATCCACCAAATTCTTGATGATTCCAGCCAATTCCAATGCCTGCGGATTATCATAGTTCACACCGCTTTGATCCAGATTAATCGGATCAATGCCGTAAGTGCGCAGCCAGGTGCGGAACGTTCCGCCATTATTGGCATTCCCCATAACCAGAGCGGGAACACCCGTCTTCTCCTTAATGTCTAGCGCCATCTTTTCAAATTCCTGCCAGGTTGCTGCCGGCTTCTCATGACCTGCTTTCTTAAGCAAATCTATGTTGTAATACACACCCATGGACGAGTTGCCGTGCGGCCAGCTCATTGTTTTCCCATTGTATTCCGGGATTCGCTGACGAGCCAATACGCCTGGCATGATGTCATCAAGCTCTGCCTTTTTCAACCCGTTAACCGGATCGTTGATGTAGTCGTCGAGCGCTACAATTTTGTCTGCTTTCATATATTCCAACGTATCGCTCTCATAGGACATAGCTACCGCCGGAAGGCCCCCGCCTTGCAGGGAAGCGCGCACTTTTTTATTCAAATCGTCATACGAACCCTGGAACACTTCTTTGACAATAATTTTACCTTCATACTCTTTATTAAAAGCTGCGACCATCTCTTTGATGGCATCACCATAGATCGTTGCTTGAATATGCCAGAAATCGATCGAAATCGGCCCGTTTTTCCCAAGCTCAATCCCTTGTGCTACTTTAGATTCCTCTTTTTTATCCGTTTGCGTGCCCGTGCTAGCGGGCGCTGCTTGCTGCAGCGTTCCACAACCGATGGTTGCGAGAAGCAAAAGGCTCGCCATTGAAGCTTTCCAAGCTGGAAATCGTTTCGTCAAATTCATGGTTATCACTCCCTCGATTTGTATGTTGCATGAAGCATCTATTTACTAACGAGTTCTGAAAGTTCAAAGCTTTCTCCAGGAGCCGGACAATACTTCCTTATGCCGCCACTGTTGAACAATGTCGGGTGCAAGCTGTGCAAAGGAACAACTAATTTCGGGGAAATCCGCATAGTTAATTCGGATATCTCCTGCGGGGAAGCATGACCTCCAGTTGCGCAATAGCGATACTGAACACCAAATTCCGTGAGCCACTTCAGAAGCGTTTCGTCCGATGGGGTCAACGGGTTACCGTCAGCATGAACGTAAATCGATGCCGAAGCGCGTGAACCGAAGGTTTCCATTTCCGCTATAAGAGGTGTGTTCGGATACGTAAGATAAACGGCATACGACGATTTATTAGCCGTAATTTCATTTACCGTTATGGACTCGTAAGGAAGATCAACTTCCTTGGTAGGGTGCGGCCCCTTGGACCATTGCGGCGTGCTCATAAGTCGAATGACATCCCGATCGACATCAAGCGCTTGATGCCCGGCTAGCACCGTTAGTCTCGTGGAAGCCTCTTTCCACAGAACGGCTGTACTTTCGTCCATGACAAGCTGACGACCCGCTTCTTTGGTGCGGATAATTAAATCAGCGACGCGCTCCACGTTGCGAGCGAGAATGTTAACATACACCAAGCCCTCCGTGTCTTCCATCGCACGGCGGCATTCGACAGCCACTTCAACTTCAAGCCGATCCTTCGGCTTGCGGAACAACGTGTCCGGTCGCATTCTTGTGCCTTCGGTGATGAGCAGATCAACTTCAGCGCTTTGGCAGCGTTCAATGAAGCGATCCAAGCGGTGCGAATTCCGACCATGGCGGCGCCAATCGGCCGTGAAAGCGATCTTGTGCTGCGGTCCGTGAATTATGAAGCCCGTAACTCCAGGACTGTCATGATCCACTTCGATGAACTCTATGCGGAAAGTGCCGAAGTCGACGATCTGTCCGTCCTCAATAAGACGAATATCGGCCTGCGTACCTTCATACTCGCCTGCAGCTACAACACCTTCATACACTGCATAAGCGTCACGATGCATCCAGACGGGAAGTCCTTCACGCAAGGAAGGAAGCAGTGCCATATGGTCTTGATGGATGTGGCTTACAAAACCATGCAGGTTATTTACCTGAGGAAAGTGATCTTGACCCCACACTTGCGCAAGCTCAGCTTCCCCAACATCGCCAAGGAAAGCAGGATCGTATAATCCCAACACTGGCGGCGCCATCCGTGTCAGCAGACTGCTTCGGATCCCAAAGTCTGAAAGGACGCTGACTTCGCCTTTGAAAAATCCGCGTGCCATACCAAGATCAAACACGATTCCCGTATCTCCACAGCTGTATAAGATATGAACTCCGCCAATCGTGGTCAACCCACCATAAAACGTTATGCGTTCCTCCAACTGATGCTGCTGATTCATACACATTACCTCCTCTAAACGTGTTTAAGTCTGCTATGCTGAATATCCGTCAAAAAGGATGCTAGTTCATCCAGCGTTGTCAATCGTACATCCCACGGCGACGGGTCGGACGATGGGTACGCGGATATCCACGCTGTGCGTCCGCCTAGCTGACGCACCGGATACAGATCGTTCCAAGCGTGATCGCCGATCGAGAGAATTTGTTCAGGCCGCAGCCCCTCTCGTTTCATCAGCTCACTCATGAAATGTTCCAATCCAGCCGGCTTGCCCGCCCCGTACTTAATATCCGTAAACAACTCGTTGGCGCCAAGTGCAGCAATAAACTCACGCCCTGTATTCTCAGGCGAATTCGTGAGCAGCAGCTTCAAGCGGACTCCGCTCAATTGACGAATAGCCTCATATAACCCTGCATGGCGTTCGAAACTCGATGAGCCCTGAAGCATTTCCTTGCGCACCTGCTGAAAAGCTTCCTGACGCTTAGCCTCACCGATCCCGTGCTTGACGGTAAAAATGCTAACCAAGCTCCATGCATCGCCGGCATAAATACCTGGGGGATTCTCATCTTGATGTGGTGGTTCCACTGGATTCTCTAACGTTACCCGTGACCAAGTATCCGTGCTCGGGTGGTACCAGTCCCCAATGCCGCTTGTATGCTTACCTTCAAGTAAACGATCCATTTCTTCCAGAATCTCATCCAAACTTGCTGCATGATCTCCCTCTTGAAACAACAATTCCAAATACCGTTTGTAAAATGTGCCGTCCTGATAAAGCGTGCCATCTAAGTCGAATAAGACGACTTCAATCTCATGCAGCCAATCCATCTGATGTTCCTCCAGTGTCTTTCTTATTTGTTTTTTTATAATTCTAAAGCGTCCAACTTTGGCTTATCCTTTTAGCCCAGCTGAGGTAATCCCTTGATGAAACCAATGCTGCGCGACCAAGTACAGCACGACAATTGGAGCGATTGTAAAAGTAGCCGCCGCCATTAAATGGTGATAATTAGGTCCTTCTTCACTAACGAAATATAATAAACCCACTTGCAATGGCCTGAGCGATTCACTTGATGTGATCAACAATGGCCAAAGGACACCGTTCCATTTTCCGATAAAAGCAAGTAATGCTGTCGTAATCAAGGAAGGCAGTACGAGTGGCAGCAGTACGGACCACAGATATCGGGCGCTCGACATGCCATCCACTTGAGCAGCTTCCCAGTACTCTTTTTGCACAGATAGAAAAGCTTGTCTTAACAAAAATATGGTGAAAGCCTCCGCCAAAAACGGCAGCATCATGCCCATATAACTGTCATAGAAACCTTGCCCCCCGTTCCCCGCCCAATCGTTACCGCCGGCAAACGGAATATGCCGCATCGTCACGAAGTTAGGGACCAAGGTAACATCAAAGGGAATGAGCATGGTGATCACCACGAGCATAAAGATGAGATTACGACCGCGAAATGTAAAATGGGTAATGGCAAAAGCAATCGGTACACACACAAGTAATTGGAGTGCCGTGCCAACACCAGCGATAATCACCGTATTGACAAAATAGCGCTGAAAGGTGGATTCCGGTTTTAACCATGCTTCCGCGTAGTTCTTGAGGTGCCATACATCCGGCAGCCACGTTGGCGGCATGCGATTAATTTCCTCCGCACTTTTTAGCGAAGTCAGAATCATCCATACGAATGGGAACACCACACAGCAGGCTAACAACACCGTGCAAATCCACACGATTAACCATGTTATTCGGGAAGATCGGCTTGATCCTACTGAGCCAAACATTCTTCTCATCCTCCATTCTGCATTAATGCATATAGTGAACCTTTTTCTCGCCGTAACGCAGCTGCAGCCAAGTTAATCCAAGCAAAAGTACGAATAATACCATCGAAACGGCCGATGCGTAACCAACTTGACCGTACACATAGAAGCTTCTGAAAATATACAAAGGCAGTGACATCGTGGAACCTAATGGCCCACCTTCTCCACCAGAGAACACATAAAACGCATTAAACGATTCGAAAGCGCCAATCACAGAGACAATGATGAGTAAAAACCAAGTCGGCGACAGTAGTGGCAGCGTAATATGACGGATCGTATGCCACGTCCTTGCCCCATCGATTCGGGCCGACTCCGTCAAATCATGAGGAATTTGCGTCAACCCTGATAAGAACACAACAATTTGGAAGCCCAGACTCCCCCATATCGTGAACAACATGATGACACCAAGCGCCCAAGTCGGACCTGCGAATGCCGTTGGGATCGAAGATGGCCAGTGTCCGCCAAGCGATTGAATCAGCTTAATTAGAATGGGATCCGGGTCCGTCAGCCATTGCTGCGGCGTTCCTCCCACCTTGTTTACAGCCCAATTCGCAAGGCCCACGCTTGGATGGAAAATCCATTTAAATACAATTGCCGCCGCAACCTGTGAAGTAACGTACGGAAGGAAGAAAAGGACGCGCAACAAGGTTCTGCCTCTCGTTATATGAAACAAGACATAGGCAACAAAAAATGAAAGCAACAATGACAAAGGAATCGTGCCTATGGCGTAAAATACGGTAACCATGAAACCTTGTCCGACAGGGCCCAGCTGTAAACCGACGGTTGGATCTTGCACAACGAGGTCTTCTGTAAAAATACGAATGTAATTATCGAATCTTACGAATCGCTCCGGCACATAACCCCACTTCCACAAACTCATCCACATGCCGAATAGAAGCGGCCAATATCGAAACAGCAATAACAGAGCCAATGCCGGAAGGGCATAACATAATCCCGTCCGAGCTTCTATTGCTTTTCTCCGAGAACGCGACTTGACGATGATACGCTCCCGCATTTTTGGAATAGGCTTGTTGTCATAAGCAGCAGCTTCTTTCGTTATCACTTGGAATCTCCTCTCTTATCTGCCTTTTGTTCACCTTACTTCACTTATTGTAGCCAGCAATTGTTTGCTGATAATTATAGATGCTTTAAGAAATTGTTGCCGATGTTACCGATGTTTACACAAGTCGTTATCCGCTGTAGTCAGAACGGTCATTTTATGGATAAGAACGGGCATATTCGGTATTGTTTTTCAAAAAAAGAAAGACTCTATTCCCTTTGTAAATTTAGGAATAGAGTCTTCGTGACGGTATGTTCACTCCACTGTTTGTATTGCTGCAATTAGACTTCTGTCTTCAAATTCCGTAGAGAGAACAATTAGAGGCATACTAAATCCAAAAGCATTGCAGGTATCCAGGAATTGGGCAAGAGATGAAGTAGATTCCGTTAAAACTTTCATCAAATAGTTATACTCACCACTGATTCTGTAAAGATCAATAATTTCCGGAGAATTTTCGCTGAATGCTAGAAAATCCTTACATCTATTGGTTCGGAATAAAACGAAAGACGTTGTAAGTTTACCGAGTTTCTGCGGAGAAAGCTCTGTGCGGTAGCCTGTTATGATCCCTTGATCCTCAAGCTTCCGGAGTCGTTCTGTGACTGCAGGCTGTGACATTGTAATCATTCGGCTTATTTCTGATATGGGGATCCTTGCGTTTTCATGCATGAATGACAAAATCTTGGAATCGATATGGTCCATGAAAAGAAACACCTCATTTTATAAAGAATGTTCAATTAATCAAATAAATATTTAAGTTATAATACTGAATACAACTTAATTATCATATGTGAATTATATATTTCCCGAAGTAAAATGTCATTAACAAACCGAGAGGAGATGAAGAAATGACAATCCATACACCCATCCAGATTGGCGGAATAAGCTTAAAAAATAGACTCATTATGGCACCTTTGCAGCAATATGCAGGAACCCCAGAAGGCTTTGCCACAAATCATCATACTGAATTTTATAGCCGCAGAGCTAATCATGTTTCATTAGTCATCGTGGAATCGACAGCGGTATCGGACAGCGGGCGCCTTTTCAATAACGACATCGGTATTTTTACCGATCATCACATAGAATCGCTCAAAAAGATAACAGAGGCTGTTCACGCTAAGCAAACCCCCTTATTTATACAGTTGTCGCATGGGGGAAGAAAATCATCACCGTTGGTTACAAAAAAGCTAATGGCCCCAAGTTCAATCGCCTATGATGAACATTACGGGTCACCAGAAGCTATGTCACTGGCTGATATCCAACAAATTGCTGAACAATATCGTTTAGCTGCAAAACGTAGCGTTATGGCCGGATTTGATGGGATTGAAATCCATGCTGCTCACGGTTTCTTGATCCATCAATTTCTATCACCGTTGTCGAACCAACGTATCGACTCCTATGGAGGCAGTCCTGAAAACAGGTCACGGTTCTTGAGGGATGTACTTACGGTTATCAGAGGAGAAGTCGGCAAGAATTATCCGATTACGATTCGGGTTTCCGCCACGGATTATGTAAAAGGTGGATTGTTTCCTGAGGACATAGCCCGAATGTTACAGCCACTGGAATCAGAGCTTGATGCAGTCCACGTTTCAACGGGTGGTCTAGTCTCTGCGCAACCGAATCATATATATCCTGCTTATCAGGTTCCCCATGCAGCCATTATTAAACAACATTTGAAAATACCAGTTATTGCTGTCGGAATAATTAATAGTCGCAGTCTTGCAGACCAAATCATTCAGGATCAATTGGCTGATATGATTGCAATCGGTCGACCGCTCATAGAAGACCCGGATTTTGCGGCTCAACTACTTCAATAGGCGATACGGTGATCTTGCTCTCTCACTCTCATCAGAAAACAGCAGCAGTCTAGGACATAATTTTCGTCCATGGCCGCTGCTATTTTTTTTATTTTTGGGTCAGTCGGGTGCGACAAAAACTTATATCCTACTAGAAAGGTGCTCTCTCCTTCCTTTACACCGGCTTATTTTTCAGCCATAATGAGGAGATGCAAACAATTAAAACCCTCTAGTTGATCTATGTTAGTCTAGTATGGAGAGGAAGCGCATTCATGTCGAAATCATCCCTTAAGTCATCCGTTGTGTCCAGCTTCCAAATGTCTTGGAACAGCTTTAAATCGAAGCTGCTTCTTAAATATGCCTTATCTTACATATTAATGTTCCTCATTCCCTTGACCGGCGTTACGATTTTCATCTATGAAAACGCAATCAATGATTTGCGCAGAGAAATTGAGCAGACGAACGTCAACCAACTCATTCAAGTCAAATTATCAATCGATGAACGAATGAGTGAACTGCAGCAAATTACAAGCCGCATTGCTTATGACAAGCAGCTCAGCTCCTACATGGTGCATCATCCGTACTATGAGATGGAAGCTATCGATACCTTGGGGAATTACAAAGTGAATAGCAGCATTCTGGAAGATTTGTTTCTATACTTCCATAACGATGAGAATATTTACTCATATCGAGGTTTAACGAATGTGCATGTAGCATTTGGAGACTGGTACCACTATAGCAATTGGAACAGCGACCAAATCTATAACGATTTGAATAAAATCAAGCAGCCGATGATTCGCCCAGCCGAGAATGTAACCGTTAACTCGCGTAATGACTCCATGCTGACGATGCTGTTCCCGATCAAACCGAACGATCTCTATCCTACGGCCACAGTCGTCTATATGGTCAGTGAGGCGAAGCTGACCGGCGTTATGGACACGATACTCAACAATTTTTCAGGCAGCAGCTACATTTTCAATCAAGACGGGCAGCTTCTCACGTCTAATAATCACGGAAACGCACTTCCGGGACAGGCCGTTGCGTCCTTGGCCTCTCTAGAACCTGGTATACATAGCATGAAGCTCGACGGCATAGAACACTCCGTAGTTTCGGTAAGGTCCAAGGAGAACAATTGGAATTATGTAACTGCGATCCCAAGTCATCAATTTTTCAGCAAAGTAGTCCATATCCAGACCTTATTCCTTCTGGTGTTCTGTATCACCGTTTTATTCGGCATCATCGTAGCCATGATCTTAGCCAAGCGGCAGTATCACCCGATTAGGGATTTGATCGAATTCACGAAGATGAAGAGTTCCAATTATGATATGACCCGGAACGAATGGGACTGGATCAAGCAAACGATTCATGATTACAGCGCCCGCATCGATACCCAGGAGCCATTCGTCCGTAACCAGTGTCTGCTGCTATTGTTTAAGCACGGCAAGCCGGATGATCCGGAAATTGAGCGCATGGTGGCGAGTGCCGGGCTGGAATACCCGCACGGGCAAGGACTATACGTCTCCCTCATTCTCGCGTGGGATGACAATCTCGAGGGCGGGGATTCCTCAAACATTCGGCAGCATCTGCAAGAGATGTTCAACGAATTGGAATTTCCGAGTCTTCAAGCCCGCGTTTACGGCGTAGAATTTTCGACGAAGGACCAACTGGCCTTGCTCGTCTCCGTCCCTGAGGATGCTCAAGAGCCAGCCCAGAAGCGAATTGAGGATGTTGTCGAAGCAATCAAAGTCATGATCAACAACAACATTCAAATTATGCCTTATATCGGTGTCGGAATGCCTTACCCGGACCTCGCATCGATCAACCAATCGTTTATTGAAGCCGCCACGGCGATTGATAATCGGATCCTGGGATCTAACGGACGAGTGACCTACTTCGAACAATTGCAAGATATGATCGCATCAACTTCGTCCGAAGCCTACTGGCTGCCGAAGAAGTCGATGCTCAAGCTGGAGCAAAGCTTGAAGCAAGGGAACGAAACGGTAGCTAATCAGGTCATTGTTGATCTGATCGCCGAGATCAAGGAGGCCGCCGTCCCCGCCGCATTACTGCGCTGCATCTGCTTTGATCTGTTGAACTCATTACTGAAAACAGCCCATGAGTTGGGGGTCAGCGAAGTGTTCGCCGGCATTCACAACTTCACCATTTTCGAAACGTTGGAAGAACTTGAGGACCGATTAACCTCCCTGGCCGTCAGCATCTGCCAGCAGGTCGAACGGAATACGGAAACGGAGCAGCCTTCTTTAATTGAAGATATCGTTGCGTATGTGGATCAGAAATTCGCTGACTACACGCTCAGTCTCGAGCATGTGGCGCTCAAATATTCCATATCGATCTCCTACTTGAGCCGCACCTTCAAAGAGAAAATAGGCCATAACTTTACGCAATATATTTGGCAAAGAAGAATGGAAGAAGTCATTCGCCTGCTGGTCCATACAACCGCACCCCTAAAGGATATCATCGAACAGGTCGGCTACTTGGACGCTCCGAATTTTATCCGTAAATTCAAGAAAGAAACGGGCTACACGCCGGGTCAATATCGGAAACTATATGCTTCATCCAAAAAAGAACAGGAATAACGGGAAGATTTCACTACATGTTGAATTACGGAAAGCAAATAAAAAAACCAAGGAGCTAAGCGAGAACAGGCCGCTTAGCTCCTTGGTTTTTTCAAAATTTATTGAGGCTCGTTAAGGATGTAGTCAACTAACTCGTCCAGAGGCACGGTAGCCAAAGCGATCGCCGTATCCGTCACTCCGTAGTAAATATAAAGCAGCCCATCCTTCACGACATTCCCTGTTGGGAAGATCACATTCGGAATTTGGTAGCCGAATTTCTCATAATACGTCTCCGGTTCCATGATGAAGTTCTTCGTGCGGGCAATCACTTTCTCCGGGTTTTCCAGATCCAGCAGCAGCGCCCCCATGCGATAGACAATCTCGTCATCGACACCGTGGTAGAGCACCAGCCAGCCTTTATCCGTTCTTACCGGCGGCGTGGAGCCTCCGATTTTCCGTGATTCCCATGCGGGATTCTCGCCTTTGGCCAGCAGTTTCGGCTCTTCCCAATGAATCAAGTCTTCCGAATACGTAATCCACATGGCAGCCTTTTCCGTGCCGTATTCTTCCCCTACATATTCCTCAGGACGGCGAAGCATAACGAACTTGCCATTAATTTTCTCCGGGAACAAAATGTTGTCGCGATCATTGATCTCCAGCGGAGTCGTGTCCGCTACAAATTCCCAGTCGATCAGATTGGTCGACTTGGCGATCGAAGAGCGCGTCCGCCAATGAACTTCCTGCTCTCCCCAACCGTCTGGATACGACGGGAACGATCTCTCCGGAACACCGCGATTCGTCGGGTAGTAATTCATGGCGCATGGACGCAGAGCATAGTTCATGTAGAACGTGCCATCGATTTTGACAACACGTGGATCCTGAACACTACCATAAGGGAATCCGAGCTCATCAGGCGTCAGAACAGGTTCATCTTTCACATGGGTGAAATTAACGCCGTCCTCGCTTTCCAGAAGGCCCAGGAAGTTTTTGCAAGGGGTCAGGGAGCCCGCCGTACGCTCAATCATGTAGAATTTGTCGTTGTCAATGATAACAGCCGGATTAAACACCGTCACTTTGCGCCATTCGTAGCCTCCCGGAACGACAATCGGGTTACTCTGATGTCTTGTAATTTTCATACTTATTGCCTCCTAGGTATTTGGGTAAATTGCAACTAGCCTTTGACGGAACCGATCATGACGCCTTGTACGAAATAGCGCTGCAAGAAAGGATACACTACGACAATTGGCAAGGTGGACACGATGATAACCACATATTTTACAAGTGCTGCAATCTCGGCCTTGTTATTCATCGCGATAGCCATATCGCCGCTAATCGCAGCACCTGTGGTCTCCGCCGTCATTTCTTGCAGGACGAGAATTTGGCGCAGCACCATTTGCAGCGGATATTTCGTCTCGTCATTAAGGTAAATTAACGCAGGGAAATAACTGTTCCAATGGCTTACGCCATAAAACAGGGCCATCACCGCAATAATTGGCGCAGCTAACGGAATGATAATAAGCCCGAACAGCTTAAAGTTCGTGCAGCCATCCATATAAGCTGCCTCATGAAGCTCCTTGGGGATGCTGGACTCAAAAAACGTGCGAGCAACGATGATATTCCACACCGAAGCAGCTACCGGCAAGATGAGTGCTCCAATGGAGTTCATCAATCCCAGGTTTTTCACCAACAGATAGGTCGGAATGAGACCTCCATTGAAGAACATCGTGACCAGAAACATTCCCATGAAAAACTTGCGGCCAACAAAGTCCGCTCGACTGAGCGCATAGGCAGCAGGCAGCGTTACGACCAGGTTCAGCAACGTACCGATAAAGGTATACAAAAGTGTATTTCCATAGCCGTTCCAAATCTTTATGTTATCGAATACAAGCCCATATCCTTTGAAATTAAGCCCCTTTGGAAACAGCCACATCTCACCAGAGCTTACATACTTGGGATCGCTCATCGAGGCGCTAATAATATACAGAACGGGGTACAACACCACGATCAAAGCTAAGCTTAAAAACACATAGTTCATGATGAGGAAAATCCGGTCACCCTTCGTCTCCTTCACTGCAGTGGCAACAGCCATAGATGACTCCTCCCTTCTTCTTGTCTACCACAAGCTTGTTTGACTTATGCGCTTGGCAATTTTGTTAACGCTAATCAGCAAGATAGCGTTGACCAACGAGTTGAACAGACCTACGGCTGTGGAGAAGCTGTATTGTGCGCTGACAAGCCCCGTACGATAGACAAATGTAGATATCACGTCGGACGAATTTATGTTCAGCGGGTTTTGCAGCAGCAATACTTTCTCATAACCCACGCCCAGAATATTACCCACATTCAAAATCAATAAAATGGTAATCGTCGGCACAATTGTCGGTAGATTAATATGAATAACGCGTTTGAACCGGCTCGCTCCGTCCACGATAGCCGCTTCATGCAGCTGCGGGTCTACGCCGGACAGTGCCGCCAGGTAGATAATCGTCCCCCAGCCGGTATTCTGCCAAACCCCTGAGAAGACATACACCGTCTTGAACCAGCTCGGCTCCGTCAAGAAAGCCGGAGCATGGATACCGAACAGCTCTATCAACTTCACGATGATTCCGCTTGATGGGGATAGGAAGGTAATGACCATCCCCGCCATGACCACGACAGAAATAAAATGCGGTGCATACGTAATCGTTTGAACACCTTTCTTGAAAAAACCATTCTTCACTTCATTAAAAGCTAGAGCCAATATAATGGGAAGCGGAAATCCGATCGCAAGCTCATAAAGACTGAGACTAAACGTATTCCACAATAAATCCCAGAAGTAGTAGGAATGAAAAAACCGCTCAAAATGTGCGAATCCTACCCAGTCACTCCCAAAGATCCCCTTGGTTGGCGTGAAATTTCTAAAGGCAATTTGAATCCCGTACATCGGTCCGTATTGGAAGATCAGGAAATACAAAAAGGCCGGGGCGATAAATAAGTACAGTTCCCAGTTTTTCTTCATTCTCATAAACAGTGAACTGCTGCTTGACACCTTCGTGTTTCTTGCTGTTTGCTGACTCATTGTACTCATTTCCTTCATCCTCTCCTTTCTCTGCATGTTGGTTGCTGCTAACGCTTTCATTCGTCTTCTAAAGTGTAGAAAAACCGAGGGTTTTCGTAAATATGTGAAATCTGCATTGTCATTCTTCAGCCCTTCAAAGCCTTGATAGGCAAGGAATTATCATGAGCAAATCATACATATTGTCATTCACAACGATCTGTGTGAATCTGTCTACGAAGTACAATAAAAATAACTGATTTTTGGTCACCATTTTTACTTTATAAAAGGAGGGTTTTTATTCTATGACTAAAAAATCAGCTCATCTGATCTCACACAGTCACTGGGATCGAGAGTGGTATATGCCTTATGAGCGTCATCACTATCTATTGACCGAACTGATGAACGATCTGCTAGAAACGTTGGAGCGTGACCCTGAGTACCGTTATTTCCATTTGGATGGACAAACGATTATTATCGAGGACTATCTACAGGTTCATCCTGAAAAAAGAGAGCAATTGGAAGCCTACATCAAAGCAGGCCGCATCATTATTGGACCTTGGTATGTCCTGCAGGATGAATTCCTGACCAGTTCGGAAGCGAATGTCCGGAATTTGCTGATCGGACATCAGGATGCGGCCAAATACGGCGTTATCTCCAAGCTGGGATACTTTCCTGATTCCTTTGGCAACATGGGCCAAGCGCCACAATTGCTAAAACAAGCGGACATCGATACGGCCGTGTTCGGGCGCGGTGTAAAACCAACCGGTTTCGACAATGTTGTCATTGACGTGAACGGCTCCGGTTATGAATCTCCGTATTCGGAGATGTATTGGTCGGCCCCGGACGGCTCCAAAGTTATCGGAATCCTGTTCGCTAACTGGTACAGCAACGGCAACGAGGTTCCGGTCGAAGCCGAAGCAGCTAAGGCATTCTGGGACAAGCGTCTTGGCGATGCACAGAAATACGCGTCGACATCGGAGCTGCTGTTCATGAACGGCTGTGACCATCAGCCGATCCAACGCGACCTTAGCGAAGCTATCGACACCGCCAAAGCGCTCTACCCTGATGTGGATTTCATTCACTCTAGCTTCGAGCAGTATATCGATGCGCTCAAAAAGCAGCTGCCCGATGACATGGTGACCATCCAAGGCGAGCTGCGCAGCCAGCATACCGACGGCTGGGGCACGCTGGTCAATACCGCATCCGCCCGTGTCTATCTCAAGCAGCTGAACCAGCTGGGACAGACGCTGCTTGAGAAAGGCGCCGAGCCTCTTGCGACGCTAGCTCATCTGGCGGCCGGCAAAGCCTACCCGCACCAACTGCTCACCCATGCGTGGAAGACGCTGATGCAGAACCACCCGCATGACAGCATCTGCGGATGCAGCGTGGACGAGGTTCATCGGGAGATGGTCACGCGATTCGACAAGAGCAGGCACTTGACCGAGACCATCATCGACGAAAGCTTGCAGGTTATAGCTGGACAAATCGATACAGCCAGCGTAGGTTTCTGGCCGAAAAACAGTCTGCCATTCACGATCTACAACATGACGGGCTGGGAGCGTACAGGTACAGTCCGTATTGAACTGATCGTCGCCAAATCCTACTTCAAGGAAGGCCCGAACCCTCCGGCCATTGCGGAGAGACTGGCCCAACTGCCATTGAACTTGGACAATGGCTTACTGCTAGACGACCTAGGCCAGGCTATTTCGGCCAAGGCGGAGGATTTGGGCGTGCACTTCGGCTACGAATTGCCGAAGGACAAATTCCGGCAGCCTTACATGGCGCGCAGAATCGCGCTGACTTTCGAAGCGCAGCAGGTTCCGGCGTTGGGCTTCAAGACGTGGGCATGGGTTAGCGAACCTACAGCGCATGCTGAAGCAACAAACAGTCCGCTAATCGCAACGGATTTCGGCATGGCCAATGCGCATATAGCGGTTAGCATTCACGCAGACGGCTCCTACGACATTACCGATAAAGAGACAGGTTACACCTATGAAGGCATGGGTGTGTACGAAAACTGCGGCGATCTCGGCAACGAGTACGTCTTCCGCCAGCCTGACGGAGATGTTGCCTTGACTACCAAAGGGTTACCGGCTCAAGTGAAGCTGGTTGAAAACGAACCTTATCGAGTGACCTATGAGATTAAGCATACTTGGCTCATCCCGGCTTCCGCATCGGAGCTGTTCGAAGAAGAGAAGCGGAAAATGGTTCCCTTCCGCAAGCGTACGGCTTCGCGCTCAAGCGAATTGGTGCCATTCGAGCTGACCACCCGCATCAGCCTCGAACAATCTGGGAAAGGCATTCAGGTGTCGGCTTCCTACAATAACCAAGCCAAGGATCACCGCCTCCGGGTACTGTTCCCTACCGGGCTGACAGCGTCGACGCATCTGGCCGATTCGATTTTTGAAGCTGCTGAGCGCGATACGATTCCTGCCAAGGAGTGGATTAATCCGAGCAACGCGCAGCATCAACAAGCTTTCATCAGCGTATCGGATGGCACACAAGGCCTGACGATCGCGAATAAAGGGCTGAACGAATATGAGGTCTTGCATGGCGGCAAGAACACCATTGCCGTCACCTTGCTTCGCAGTGTGTCCGAGTTGGGCGATTGGGGCGTTTTCGCGACACCGGAAGCCCAATGTCTTGGCGATCATACGGTCGAGTTTGCGGTTTATCCGCATAAGGGCACCGCGATCCAAGCCGGCGCATTCGTCTCGGCGTATCAGTTCCAGTCGCCATGGTTCCACACGACTGCGCTGGAACAGCAGCAAGGTACACTACCGCCCCGTTATCAAGCGTTGGAATGGAGTGGCTCATCCCTTGCTTTGTCGGCATTTAAGATGTCTCTGGACCATGATGATGTCATCGTCCGACTGTACAATCTTGCCCACGAGACGGATCAGCTGACGCTGAAGCCATCCTTCCCGGTCGCTTCAGCTTACCAGAGCGACATCCTGGAGCGTCGGCACGATTCAACCGAGCTCGCAGACGGGCTAATCCGCACCACTGCGGGCAAGTGTGAAATTATCACTTATGCTTTTCAGCATGAGCAGTCCTAAATCCTAAAACTTATATCCCAGGAGGAATATTCATCATGAATTTACCCGCTTCCATTACCGAATTTCTGAACGAAGCCAACCTTAAACTGGCACACAACCCGAAGCTGCAAAAGCTTTTCAGAAACTGCTTCCCAAACACGCTGGAAACAACAACCAAGCTCCTTGATGACGGCACCACCTTCGTATTTACCGGCGATATTCCAGCCATGTGGCTGCGTGACTCTACGGAGCAGGTTCGCCATTATATTCCTTTCGCCAAGCAGGATAAGGACCTGCAACGCATCATCGGCGGTCTCATCGCGCGTCAGATGTTCTACATCAACATTGATCCTTACACCAATGCTTTTAATGAAACCGCTAGCGATAAGCACTACCGAGACACAGACGATTGCGACCTGAACCCGTGGATGTGGGAGCGGAAGTATGAGATCGATTCTCTCTGCTTCCCTGTGCAGCTTCTTTACTCTTACTGGAAGGAAACCGGGATTACGGAAGTTTTCACCCATTCGGTTTACCAGGCGTTGACGTCCATCGTGAACTTGATGATTACCGAACAGCATCATGATCAAATGTCACTGTATCATTTTACGCGCCAAACAAAGCAGCATACGGAAACGCTCCAAAATAACGGGCGCGGTCTTCCGTCCAACTACACCGGCATGACCTGGTCCGCTTTCCGTCCGAGCGACGATGCCAACCTGTACGGCTACAACATTCCGGGCAACATGTTTGCCGTCGTGATTCTCGGTCACATTATCGAAATGGCTGCGGATATCTACAACGATACGCGCTTAGCTGCACGCGCAGAAAAACTGCGGAAGGAGATCGACTTCGGCATCCAAACCTATGGCATTGTCGACCATCCGAAATACGGCAAAATTTACGCCTACGAAACGGACGGTTATGGCAACTATTGCCTGATGGACGATGCCGGCACACCAGGTTTGATCACGATCCCTTACATCGGCTACACCGGCATCGACGATCCGATCTATCAGAATACGCGCAAGTTTGCGCTTAGCTTCGATAATCCGTATTATTTCGAAGGCAAATACGCCAAAGGCATCGGCAGCCCGCATACGCCAGGCGGCTACGTCTGGCATATGGCCTTGTCTGTGCAAGCGTTGACTTCCAACAATATCGACGAGATCAAGGAGCTCATCCAGACGCTGATTAATACGGATGCGGATACCGGCTATATGCATGAAGGGTTCCATCCGGATGATCCTTCCAACTTCTCGAGACCGTGGTTCGCTTGGTCTAACAGTCTGTTCGCCTCCCTGATTTGCAAGGCTATGGACGAAGGACTCGTCTAGTAGCATAATAAGCTCCTCGTTAGCCCTTACCGGCTGCGGGGAGCTTTTTAGTTACGCTAATGCTTCCATTCCCTACGGTTCTATATATCGGCTGCCTCTGGGCTCTCTACCGCCTCCTATTCACATGCTTATACCCTACTCACATCCGCCCCCGTACTCATACTCACATTCACACTTATTCCCAAACTCATACTCATGCTCATGCTCATGCTCATGCCAATATCCATGCCCACCTGCACCAGTATCCACATTTACATTTCGATGCCAACTACGCATCATCCCATCACACTATTCACCGTACAGTCAACTTCCGCCGTCCCCACCAATTCCCCACCAATTACAACTTCATTAACCAGCGGAGATCCCACCAAGGCTTCCCTTAAAGGAACTAGAGTCCCCTATTTAGCGCAAAAGGATCGGATCCCCCTCTGAGCGGAACTACAGGATCTTATTTGACCGCCACACCACGTTTTTCGGGTGAAATCGCCAAAATAACGCCCCGTAGTTCCCCTCCCAGACGGAAAAACTGCTTTTTCAGGAAAATAACGGATCATAGTTCCCTTCGACATAAAAAAGGCGTAAAGGTCAATTTCACCTCTACGCCCACTTCTATTCCGTTTATTTTCCAACTTGTTTAGTCATTCACTAGCTGTTTTTCCAACGATCATACGCTTTTTGATAGATCTCTTGGAAACGGTCCGAGCCCATTTTCTTCAGGGTTTGTACATACTTGTCCCAACCGTCCAGCGATTCTTGTCCCGTAGTAAACTTCGCTTCCATCTGCGCAACATAAGTTGTGAGATCGGAGCGCAGTGCCGCAACTTCGCCAGACTCCGCTTCCGTCAAGTATAATGCCGGGAACGGTACGCGTGCGCCACGGTCCAGCAGTTTGGTTTTGGACTCATTTTCCACCCATTTCGCGAAATCATCCTTCACAGGCTCATCCGGTACAACCATGGGTGAAGCGATACCATAGTTAGGTGTAATCTTGGAGCGGTAAGTCTCTCTATCTTCACCATTCGGTACTGGCAGGTATTCGATTTTGCTCTTGGTGCTGTCCGTATATTTCCACAGAATGCCCTCTGGCCCTTTGTTGAACAGCATTTGGCCTTCCGGTGAGTACATATAGTCTACCCAACGAATCGACGCTTCCGGAGATTTATTGGATTTGGAGATCGCAAACGTGCCTGTCGAGAAACCTTTGTTGCTCGCGATGGCAGGAGCGCTTACCTTGTCACTGCGAACCGGACTGAACATAACGTCCTCGGTGTTAGGCTTCCCGCCATGGGACATGTAAGCATGCCAGTCGGAGAACAGCAGCACTTGATCGTTTTTAATTTTCGCTTTTTTCTGGTCATCCGTCTGTGAGAAGGATTCGTGATCCAGCAAATTGTCGGCCCAGAGCTTGTTAAGGTACGTTACGTAGCCTTTATAAGCATCTTCAGCCGGTGTATAGTGAACTTTTCCTTTATCATCCACGTACAATTCTTCTTCATAGGCTCCAAATGCGCCAAGAAGCCATGTACGGATATCTCTCAGCTTGATACCTGAGGAAGAGGACAACGGAATCTCATCCTTCTTGCCATTTTTGTTCGGATCTTCATCTCTGACGCGCTTCAGCAAATCGTACAGCTCATCCGTCGTCTCCGGCAGCTTCGTCACATTGAGTTCCTTCAGCATTTTGCCGTTGTACCACATCGGATTTCGGTACCATGGCTGAAACGGTTCAATGCGTGGAAGCGAATAAATATGCCCGTCCGGTGCTGTAATTGACTTCCGAATGTCCGGTTTATCGGCCAATACTTTCTTAATGTTCGGAGCGTACTCATCGATCAACTTCTCCAAAGGAATCAAGATGCCTTGGCTTCCGTAGTTCAACTCTTCTGCCTGTGTCAGTTTCGACGCAAAGAAAATGTCCGGGTAATCGCCGCTTGCGAAAACAAGGTTTTTCTTCGTGTCAAAGCTGTCGCGAGGAGCATTCCGGTAATCGATTTTGATGCCCGTAAGCTTCTCCATCTCTTGCATAACCGGCATATCCTTCCAGTTCTGAATCCCCATATCCGGAGCCATGATCGATAAAGTCATCGGATTCTTCACGATCGGGAACCCTTCTTTGTTCACTGAACTTGCCTTCGAACTTGCACTTCCGTTTGCGGCGCTTTCATTCTCTTTTTTAGTTGCGCAGCCGCTCAATACGGACAGTGATACCGCTAACACGAGTGCGGACGCCACGACTTGCTTCTTTCTCTTCAACATTGCATGTCCTCCCTTATGGTCATCTTTGAAAGCTGCTAGCGCTTACAAATTGAAGATTAAACTTCGCAGACGTTTTAGTAAATATGTCGATTTTGTGCTGTCAAAGACCTTCTATCTCCCCTGATTCAGGTCAGGATGGTTTGGATAAATGCGGTTCCCTCATGAAGCCTGTCACCGAATATGTGATTTTTGTAAACCTTTTACCCAGAGCAAAACATACACATTGTAACTTTTTAATTACAATTGTCAAAGGTTAATCTCCCTCTACGTAAGCGATTTCGTCCATAAAGTATTGTCATAAGTGCAGGGATGCTCAACATAAATAATAAGAGATCAGGGAGAGTTGACTGTTTGATACAGGAGGTACAATGATGAAAGATAATAAGGAATTCCCCCGAAGACCTTCCATCCAGCCATCGCAGCCTATGATAAATGATCAGCAGCTTCATGGTCATTCCCCTACACAATGGTCAACTGTTAAACCGGCCGCTCATCATTCGCAGACTGTCGGTGACCGAGGTCCCGTACTGGAACAGGACAGCGTTCTGCATGAAACACTGGAAACTTTCATCCATGAGAAGATTCTTGAAAGGCCGGTACACGTCAAAGGATACGGCGCTTTCGGATACTTTCAGACCGTCCATTCCATGGCGGCATACACGCAGCTTTGTTTTCTTCAAAGTCCTGGTCAGCAGGTCCCTGTCACCGTAAGGTTCTCGTTTGCGGTCAGCAACAAGGGTACCCCGGACACTTCCCGCAATGTGCGTGGATTCTCCACCAAGTTTTATACAGAAAAAGGTGTGTTTGATCTCCTCTGCAATCACATCCCCGTTTTTGCGGTACGCGACGCCATGCGGTTTCCAGAGTTTATTAAAGCCTTTTTACCATCACCCGTAAATAATCTCGTCGATCCCGAGCGGTTATGGAGTTTCATAGCGAGAACACCGGAGTCCATGCATTTTCTTCTCTGGCTCTATTCCGACGCCGGTACGCTTAAGAGTTTCCGTCACACCCCTGGACACAGTGTTAACACTTATGTTTGGAAAAATGCCGCAGGCGCCCGCACGTATGTTAAATATCATTGGGTTCCTTTTGCCGGTGTGCAGTACATAGACAGTCACGAAGCTGCTCAGTTGGCAGCGGAGAACCCGGATTTCGCAGGCAAGGATTTAAACGATCATTTAGCAGCGGGAAACACGGTTGAATATGGACTTTATGTTCAGCTGATGAACCCATCAGATGAAACGGCTCTTCCATTTGATCCATTGGATGATACCAAAGTTTGGGATGAACGGCAATATCCGCTGCAGCCGGTTGGCCGACTTGTGCTGAACCGTAATCCGGATAATTACATGGAGCAAGTGGAGAAAATAGCTTTTTCACCCGCCAATTTATTGGAAGGTGCCGAATTGTCAGACGACAAGCTGCTGCAGGGACGCAACAATATTTACTGGGATTCTCAGCGCCGGCGAATGGGGCCGGATTTCCGTAAGGTTCCTATTAACCACCAAGCCAACTGGTCTCCTGATTCTCTTGTGACCAGCGGTAATGGCAGATACGTAGAAGGCCATCTCATGCGATCGGACATCCCGAAGCAGGATGATTTTACACAAGCTGGCCAGTACTATTACTCTCTCTCTCCGGTGCAGCAAGATCACTTGGTTGCTAATCTCTCAGGCGATCTGTCCGGCATATCCCAGAATACGCAAAACATTGTTCTGAACTATCTCTATCATGCCTCCACCGAACTAGGAGAGCGGGTAGCTCGAGCCGTTCAAAAGCATGAACAAGGATAATGTAAACCAAATATAGATGATTCCTATAGGGTATAGGGGTCATCTATTTTTATTTCCACTCACAAATCTCACTTCCGTCCGCCTGCTGAGCAGCTCAGCTATTCCTTTTGCGATCATCTGAACGCCTCGCTCAATCAAATCCTCATCCACTTGAGAGATACTGAGGCGAATCACGTTATCTTTAGAAAAATCAGGAAGATACATGCGCTCTGCATGATCCACTAAGACATGTTGATGCTTCAGGTATTCCTGAAGCTGCTTCGCTTTTATCGGCACCGGCAATTCGATGGTGGAATAGAAGCCGGATAAGGAACCCGAGTAAGTGGCAACAGCAGGCAGCCACTTCTGGAAAGCTTGCTGCAAGAGCGCAGCCTTCTTCCTATACAGTTTCCTCATGCGTTCAATGTGGGCACTGAACATTCCGCTTTGAAGGTAAATCTCAAGCGCGCCTTGTGTCAGCATAGGCGTATGTACGTCTGCGGCAAACTTAGCTCGCAAATAATCTTCCCGCTAGGCATCAGGGAGTACGGCTAAGCCAAGTCGGAGGCCGGGCAGCATAACTTTCGAGAAGCTTTTGACATAAATCACTCTGCCGGAAGGATCGTAGGCAAACATCGGATCAGCCTTGGCATTCGAGTCCAGATCACCCATATAGTCATCCTCAATAATATACACATCATATTGCTGCGCTAATTCGACGATTTTTCGCTTCGTTTCATTCGTATGGCTGTAGCCGGTCGGGTTGTGAAATCTGGAGACTGTGTAGAACAACTTGATATCGTTATGCTTAAAAAGCTGCTCCAACCGCGTTAGATTGATCCCCTCGTTTCCTACTTCAATGCCATAAGTCTCGCTTCCATGCTGACGAATAGATTCAATAAACCCGGCGTGCGTGGGCTGCTCCAGACAGATATGACGTTTGCCATTCGGAAAAGGCAGAGATACAAGCAGATGCAGAGCTTGCTGCGAACCGGATACAACATAAATCTTATCAGGCACCGTGAACACCTGCAGTTCTTGCAAATGCCGGGCCAGCTGAACGCGTAGCGACCCAAGCCCTTGAATGTCCGAGTACGTGAACATCTCTTCTTTATAGCGTTCAATGGCCTGATTGATACAATGTTGGAAATCCCGATAAGGCATTGCATGCCGATCAGGTCCAGCCGAGAGGAAATCAATGGTGCCGTGTACTCCCTCCAACTTTTCCCGTCTTCGATATCCCTCCACGACTTAGTAGCCACTCTGGGGCACCGAATAGATGATATGCCTCTTCTCTAACTCGCCATATGCTTTCATTACCGTATTTTTGCTGCATGCGAATTCCTGGGTTAAAACACGAATAGAAGGCAACCTGTTTCCCGGCTTCAAAGTCCCATCTTCGATGTGCTTCATCATCTGATCCACAATCTCTTCATATAGCATAGGGTTCATCCCCTCTCCTTCCCAACTGTAAGGGTACAATTCAAGAATACTGCCATATAAAATTCATCCCATTCCTCGTATACTCAACGTGAAGAAAGTTATTTGTTTCCATTTCAAACCGAAGAGGAGTGATGCATGATGAAAAAAATGAATAAAATGAAGGTAATCGTTCTACTGCTTATTGCCATGCTATTTACAAGTACAGGCTCCTTCGCCAGTATCGCCAGTTCGGCTAACGCCAAGCCTGGCATCAAGGAACTTCATGTAAAAGAATTATTCCATGGAGTAACAGGGACAATCGTGATCAAAAATTTGAAAACGGATAACATGTATACCTATAATCTCCAGAGGAGCAATCAGCGGTTCACACCGGAATCCTCATTCAAAGTTCCTAATGCACTCATCGGCTTGGAAGAACATGCTGTAGAAGATGAGTACGAAGTCAAACGCTGGGACGGGATCGTTCGGGAGTTCGATGTCTGGAATCGCGATCATACGCTAGCTTCCGCTATGCGAAATTCCGCTATCTGGTATTACCAAGCGATGGCTCGGGACATTGGTCCTGAACGGATGCAAAGCAATCTCAATCGAATTGGGTATGGCAATCAAGACATTAGTGGTGGCATTGATACCTTCTGGTTGAACAGCAGCTTAACGATCTCCGCACAAGAGCAAGTTCAGTTCCTAGAGAATCTCGTGGAAGAAACCCTGCCGTTCCATGAGCAAACGATGAAAACGGTCAAACGCATCATGATCGATAACGAACAGGATGCATATACTGTTCATGGGAAAACAGGGACAAGACTTTCCGATATGGGCCTAGGGTGGTATATCGGCTATGTGGAGACCGATAAGACTTCATGGGTATTCGCCACCAACGTGGACAGCAGTGGTACGACCGCTAAGACAATCACCCTCGAGTGTCTTAAGCAATTGCATATTTTATGAGACTCTCGCTACTTCACATCATATCATGAATTTGAATTCCTATGATGAATTCACCCCGCTGGGGGAATGACCATACAATATCGGAGTATCCAAATTCCGAGGAGTGAACGTGATGTACAAACTAACGTTAGAAACGGCAAAATATGTAATGGAAGTCGCCGAACAGAAAGCCCGGCAGATGGGACTGAACAGCGATATCGCCATTGTTGATGAAGGCGCGAACCTGATCGCTTTCCATCGTATGGACGGCGCGCGAATTGCCGGGATCGAAATCTCCCAAGGCAAGGCTTGGACTAGCGCAGCCATGCAAATGCCGACAGCCAACCTTGCGCAATCGGCACTGCCAGGCTCTCCCTCATTCGGGATCAACACGACCAATCATGGTAGAGTTACCATTCTGGGTGGAGGCATACCTCTCATCCTTAACGACAAAGTCATCGGCGGCATCGGTGTAAGCGGAGGCACAAGCGCCCAAGATATTGAAGTAGCCACTGCCGCAGTTAATGCCTTTAATAGCATGCATGCTGCCAGAGACCCTTGGACGGCTAGCGCCCGTATCGGCTCTAATCAATCTTATCGATAGGCGAGCTGTTTGAAGATTTTCCCACTAAAGGAAGGCGCCTCCCCATTAAAATGAGAAACTAAAAGAGGAACTGCCGAACGATGCTTGGCAGTTCCTCTGAAGTTAATGGGACGGGTAAAACTACATCCGTCCAGATGCTTGAAGCAGCATCTGCAGAACCTTAGCAGCTGCTTCACGTGTTGTAGCATCGGCCGGGCCGAAATAGAGCTTGCCGTCAGTTTCAAAGCCCTCCATCAATCCGAGATCCGTCACAGCTTGAATGCTCTCTTGCGCATAGCTGCTGAACTGCGGAGCATCGGCATAGGCGGAATTGCCGGATTGTTTTGGCGTCTGCAGGCCAATAAGCTTAATCGCTCTAGCCAGCATCACAGTCAAATCTTGACGGGTAATGGTCTCATTCGGTTGGAACTGGTCCGCTTCTACGCCTGTGACAAGTCCCGCCTTGAAGGCTGTTGTCACATCGTTAGCGAACCAGTCGCTGCTCATCACGTCACGGAAAGGACTGGCTTCCGATTGAACTTGCAAGCCAAGCGCTCGGACGAGCATCGACGCGAATTGAGCACGCGTCACGTTGACCTTCGGTGAATACATATGGTCGGACGTGCCGTTCAGCAGGAATTTGTCTGCAAGCGACTGAATTTTATCGCGCGCCCAAGACGTATCAATATCCGTGAACGTTACCTTTCTTACGGCAGCCGCATACATGGAGAAGCCCGGACGACGTATTGTTACAATAGATGCACCATCACTTGCAGGCGTGACTTTTGCCGGTACGGGATAGACATGGCCATTCTCCAGATACAACGCGCCAGCCGTTTTTGCATCCATGCCTTTCTCGATTAGAAAAGATCTAGTGACCACCTGATCGGCTTTCAACTTAATAGGTTCGGCAGCACCGAGCTTCAAGCTGCTTGCTTCGAAGAGATAAGGCGTACCAAGAATAGAAGCCTCTTTCATTTGCTTGGTAAATTCGGACTTGCTGCTTTCGTCCTTCTTAATCGTGATTACTAAGTCTGCTGCAGTAGGCAATTCCTCTAAGACGGATAGCGGTAAAGCGATAGAGGCATCGTTCCAAATGAAGACAATCGACCCCTTTAGCCCAGCTTCCTTCAGCATCTTTGCTTGTGCAGCCGTTACTTTCAACTGAGCAGCGTTGGCATTATCGGATGCCGCTCCAATTGTTAACGCAATGGAAGTTTGCTTTTCTTGCTCCAGTGCTTTTTGCAGTTCCGCATCTGTAATTGAGACAGACAATTGCGTGCCTACCAGACTCGTGAGCGACGCGATTGAAACACTGGTTTGCCCAGCTGTAAGCACCGATGCGACGACTTCCTTATTGTACGCCGCTCCGCTCGGCGTGACAGGACCTGGTCCGGAAACTGGTGGATGATACGGGTCATCAGGATCATTTGGCGTCGGCGGATTAGGCGCATCTCCGACAACTTCACTGTTCATGTAGAATGTTTTGAATGTTGCTGTTTGGTCAACAAGTTCATAATTCTCGTTATACACTGAACCTATGAGTACCATTTTGTAACGGCCTTCCGGCAGATAAGCTGTCACCTTGTTGCTGGTGAATTCATCGATGCCAATCGCATAGGAACCATCGAATTCCGGAATAATGATATTCGTAGGGAGCGGCTTCAAGACGTCCTTCTCTTCGTCCAGATCAAAAATCTCCGCAACAGTGCCCACCATTTCATTATTCATATCGTAGAGTGCGGCATACAGATGATTGATTTCTTTGGTTGGTAGCATTGCCGTAATATCGATAGGTGCGTCTTTGGACACCGCTGCACTGCTGAGCTTCATGTTCTGAATCATAAATTCATTGCCGTCAGACTGATCGCCAACGTGAATGACGAAGGGCAAATGAAGGGAAGGAATTCCTTCACTCTCAAGTAACACCTCTCCCTCGTACACACCTGCTGGCGCGTTCGGTATGGCCTTCCCAGAGAGGTTAAAATCGAATTGAGCGCCTGCTTCCAACGTAATCTTGTTAGCCTCAAGTCCCTCCAGTCGCATCAGAATTGCGCTGGAATCCGGCGTAGGAACGGGATTATTGGGCTCGGATGTTACTGACGAATGCATCACGACTTGCGTTTTGTATGTAACCGGGGTGCTCGACACATTCTTCACGCGAAGCGGCTTCTTCACGGCTTCAGCGCCCGGAGACAACTTCCCAAAGCTTACACTGGTCGCTTGACTCGGGATTACTGTCGGATTCATTTTGTTGTCGTAGATCGTAATCTCGTCAAGGGATTCAAGGATGGCGTGTGTATCGATCGCGTTCATGACGTTAACCCGTCCTGCGCCTTGCGAATAAACGTCATACAACGTTCCGTCCTCATTACGGATCTCGTCCGCCGTATTCGCCAGTGCCGCACGAATGTCAAACGGCGTCCACTCCGGATGCGCTTGCTTAAGCAGAAGGGCGAGTCCCGCCACATGAGGCGCTGCCATGCTCGTGCCGCTCAGTCTCGCATAGGCTTTGTCATAGCTGGCGTCAGGATTCACTTTGCCGAAAGCTGGCACCGATGAGAAAATTTGAACCCCGGGTGCGCTCAAGTCCGGCTTAATGCCATAATTGCCATCGGAGTTAGGTCCTCTGGAGCTGAAATCGGCCATTCGGTCACCCGCTACGAAGTAAGTATGAAAGTCGTTCTTGATCGTGAACTTCAGCTTCAGATCCGGATGGGCAGTCAACTCACGGGCAAGTGCACGTCCCATTTTACCCGGCATGTCAAAGGTCGGAATATAATCATAACCATCGCCCAGGAAACCAACAGGTCCGATCGGACCGTCGCGCGACGGTATAACCTCGGACAAATCGGGCACGGTACTCCCCACTATATCCTTGCTGTTGCCATTGAAAATAACAGCAGCTTTCGCGCCATGCTTGGCGGCGAGTTTCACTTTCTCATCGAAAGTTAAGAGCCCACGGGAGATAAAGACGATTTTATCAGCCAAAAAGTCAGAGCTAAGGTCATCATAATCGGAATCCGCGCCAAGACCGACATATACGCCTTGAATCGGATCGGCTCCAAACATCTCATTGAACTTTTCTTGCCCTGTTGTCCAGCTCATCAAACTCATATTGACATCAGAACCCAGCAATGGGGCTTCGCCATATACATCCGAGCTAACAGCGCTATACACAGATCCCGTGACGCGATTGCCGTCGCTGGTCGCTGCACCCACGGAGATCGCCAATTGTGAGGATGCCGGCGAGCCCATGGAGTAATAGTAGTGAGCTCCAGTACCTGCATTGCCATTGGCCACAACAGCCACGACACCTGCCAAAACAGCATTATTCACTGCAACCGCATCTGGGGAGTCAGGGTCCTTTTCCAAATCGCTTCCCAGAGAAAGGTTGATGACATCCATCTTGTCTTCGACAGCATGTTCAATCCCGTCGATGACTTGAGCGGAAGTACCGCCATCCGGCCCGAGCACTTTGTAAGCATAAAGTTTGGCTTTATAAGCAATCCCCTTCTGCACGCGATCAGATGTCGGATTCGAAGCCGTGCCAACGATAGTACCTGAGACATGCGTACCATGGTGGGAGCCTTCATAGTCATTCATCGGCAAGTCCTCATAAGGATCGTCATCTTGATTGATCGCATCGTAACCGCCGTCTTTATAAGCACCGGCAAGATCGGGATGAAGGTAATCGACGCCGGTATCAATGACGCCAACTTTCAAGCCTTCGCCTGTTAACCCGCGCTCCCACGCCTTCAAGACACCGATTTGTTCGAGCGGAACCGTATCGAAATTTGGCGAGTCAACTGCAGCTAGAAAGCTGTCATGCTCTTCGATCGGATAGTAGATGACATTCTTATGAATCGACTTTACCCCAGGAAGCTTGGCCAACTGCGGAATCAGATCAGCGCGAATCGTGACCTCCAGCCCATTTAGTACGGTGTTGAAGCTGCGTTCAATCGTAAATGGAATGCTGCTTGTCCGTGCGCTGCTTACGAAGGCATCTTGTTCCGATTGCACAGTAATCTCGCTGGCTTCTGCAGCTAGTAGCTTGTAACCTAGTTTGGCGGCATACTGCCCGACGGCAGCAGGCTGGCCGCTCAGTTGAACGATGACTTTCATCTCTTCCGAGGAAGTCGTATTAATGTCTTCGGCAACGTGCGCTTGGCTCGGAACCGAATTAACTTTGGGGTCTGCCTTAGAATCCTTCAACAGACGTGTAATCGATTTCAAGCCTTCCATAGTCACGAAGGTGGTCTTTTCTCGAGGAGCAGCAAAGGCGGTAGGTAAGCTTGTCGTGACGAGACTCCCGGCTAGCACAGAGATCATCGCGAGCGACAGCGATTTTTTGAGTAGTGATCGTTTCACGTTCAGGTACCCCATTTCGGATCAGATTAAAAGCTTCCTCGCAGGCTAGCGTAAGTTCTCGACGTCCAAACCGTCGATGGTAACAATGCTGTTGCTCGACTTGGAATTCGCTTCTCCCGCATGCACGATCTTGATTTTGTGCATGCTATTTGACAACTCGCCCGACAGAAAGACAGGCACCCGATAACGTAGACTCTCGCTGTACAAATCGATCGGAACCGGTGTTACAGAGATTCCGTCGATATAAATATTTACTTTTCCACGGTTGCTGCCTGTCGTTGACCACAGGGTGACCTTGGTGCCCGTGAATGTGAATTCGGCGGAGCTGTCAGGTGTCGTTGTGTAGGTCTGCACGCCGTCGGGATAGTTGGCACCATACCGGGTCGCCCAAGGGCCTGTATAGTTAGCCGCCGCATGAGTAGGTGAAATTAATCCTGATAAATGGAAGGCATCCACATTAATACTCTTCTTTTGACCTCCTCCGCCTGAGGATCGAATGACTACATCGTGATGTCCGTTAGGCAGCACCGTTTTGAAAAGCGACTGCTTCGATTGCGGCGTCTTGCTGTATAGATCGGCATACCCTGAAATAATACCGTCAATCCATATTTCGCCGATGCCTTGTTCGTCGTTCTTCGTACCGATCCATTCAAACATATTGCCTTTAAATCCGAATTGGACGTAACCATCACCGGTAAGCTGTTTGATCGTTCCTTGGGAATAAGAAGGACCCGAAAGCGCAGCCCAGTTTCCATCGTAGTGGAGCGTAGGGTCTTCATCTTCAATGGATTCAGACTCATTGCTGTATCGAACGTTCAACGTGTAGTTGCCTGCTCCGGCTACGGCGTAAACATTGATGTAATAGGTTCCCGTCTTGTCAGCCCGGTACGTGATCGATTCAGATGACTTGCCTGCGGATTCGGAAAATGCGACAGCCCCTTCCTTGCTTTGCACGGTTTTAGCGGAAGAATCGTATAAAATGAGATCAAAATCCGTCTCCGCAGCGCCAGTAAGGGAGAAGGTTGCTTCTTCACCGGCATTCAGTTCTACCGAATAAACATGATTCGGGTCGTTCGCCTGATCGAGTCGAGCGTTGACAGAGGAATCCAGCAACGACATGCCAGGGATGTCCTTATTCCACAGCGCGCGATAAGCGCTTATTAATTTGCCGCTCACGGTATTCGCTTTTAAATCACTGAGCGTTTTGCCGCTATTCACGACGCGCTGCTTAATGTCCAAAGCGTCCATTGCCGGGTTCTGGCTTGCTACCAGCGCAGCTACCCCTGCAGCGTAGGCGGCAGCGTACAATGTTCCTTGGGAATACGAGTAATTACCGTTGCTGTTCTTGAGATTGATGGTAGTCATCTCGGGTTTATTGCTGATAACCGTGTCGTAAAATAGCGAGACATCCATCAGCCTATACGTTTGATTATCATAAATGGTGCCGGGAACTCCCCATGTTTTGAAGATATACCCGCCTTCCTTGACGAGCTTGATTCCTAAAACATCAAGTACAAACTTAGAATTTAAACTTTGGTCAATTAAATCCTGGCCTGTAAGCATCAAATGGCCGCCATCCGTGAGATAACGAGTCAAATTGTCTTGATCGACATCCGTTAACAACTTCGAATTGTTGGCAGTTGCTGCCGTGCCCGAGAACCAAACAACAACGTTATATTGCTTTAACTGTTCAAGCGGCGGACCATCGAAGGACTCATCCGGTGTTTCAAAGGTTTCGTAGGTATAACCGGCGTTCTCAAGCAACCCTTTATAAACGGCAAATGGATCGCTCTCGTACATCGGACCGATTTCTCCACCGCTGCGGCGGCTGTCGTTCACGAGTAAGATCTTCGGTTCGGCTCCGCCAACCGGCTTGAGGTAGGCCATGGCACGATTAAACATATCTTGCCGCTGCCCCGCTGTTTCCGGTGTATCGATCGGAATTTCTTCAAACCCGATGCCGTTGTAGTAAGCTTTGTAGACGCCGTTATCAATCTGGGCGGCATAACCGGCATTCACGTCAGGCGACGTCGAAATAATAAGCTCGGACGGCGCAGCCACATCGACGGAGGCTTGTCCACGCGCGGCGCCTAAAGCCATGGTACCAAGGATATTAACGCCTGTGACCGACAGCACGTTCGAACTCGGGTAAGCGGCCGGGTATACAGGACTGACATCCGCATTCAAAATTGCACCGCCACTTTCGCCGGCAGGAGCCACGAATAACATGGTAGAAGCATTAATGGCGTCTTCAATCAACTTGCTTCTGTAGGTGTACACGATCCCAAGCGTGGCGATCTTTACACCGTTCTCTTCGGCATAGTGAATAGCATTCACTACATCTGTGAAGTAACCGCCTGCTTCAGAAGCTACCTTGATAGGCATAATCTTGACATTAGGCGCAACCCCGGCAATCCCCTCGTCATTGTTCATCTTGGCTGCGATTTGACCGGCAACCGTCGTACCATAGACATCGTTGAGACCATCAATCGTATCAAACAATGTGTTGTCGCCGTGCGCGAAATCCCATCCGTTCACATCATCGATAAGTCCATTGCCATCATCATCGATGTTGTTGTCCGGGATTTCCTTCTCGTTCGTCCAAATTTGGCCGACCAAATCAGGGACATCGAGCTTCACTCCCGTGCCAATGACAGCGACAGTCACGTCTTTGCTGCCCTTGGTTATCTGCCAAGCTTCCGGCAAATCCAGGTCTATATCGGGCGTGCCTCCCGGCACCACGCCTCCATTGAGATCTTGACCGGTGTTATTCAGTGCCCACTGCTCATGAAACAGCGGATCATTCGGCAATGGCGGTGAGTCGTCACCAGTTTCCGCAGCCGAAACAGCCGATTGGCTCGGGACATTGGCTGGACGGAATGTTTGCGGATTAACTACGCTTGACACTTTATAGTCGGGTTCCGCATAGACAACGTTCGGATCCTTGAGAAGTTCTTGAATAACGTTAGAAACGTCAGCCCCAGCCGCAAGTTTCAGCAGCTTCGCATTGGGAACCGCCAACGGGCTTGTGCCAATTACTTGCTTGGACAGCGTATCCGCAAATACCGATCCAGATTCCGAGCGGTACTTGACGATGACATGATCGGCGGCGTACTTCTGCTTTTCAGGCAGTGAGTTGACGAATGAGGGCTGTTGGCCGGTAGCCTGCAGCGAACTATTCGTGTGTGATTCAACGGAAATCGTTGGGTCAAGGGAAGCTTGTCCTTCCGTCCATTGACTTTTTCTAATCGGATCGTTTTTCTCGGGTTGCACAGCTAAAGCAGGCGTCACAACTCCAAATAGCAGCATCGATGAAAGAAGAGCGGAAGCCATGTTCTTACTTTTCCTGGTCAAGTCTTGTCACTTCCTTCACATATTTGGTTGAAAGTCCAAAATGAAAGCGCTTTAAAATCATGCCGATCTACTAGTAAGTAAGTATCCTATCCTTAACTTCGTAATTCTCTCGTGCAGCCTAAAAAACAATACGGATATTTGTCCTGATACACCCCCCATCTTCTGCGTGTGTTCTTCCACAGTACCAACGGTCTGCTACGCGGCCGACGACCTTACTTGCAGCTCACGAACGACTGGAGAAGCGAATTGGAAAATATGTCATTAAACCTAACACGACTCTTCCAAATTCTGAGATTATTATATATTTGCTCAAACTGAAGAGTCAATAGGTTTAATTTCTTATAATTTTTAGAGTATTTGTGCAAAAATACTAACGCAAATTGTGATAATGCTATCATTTGAGAGTTAGCAAAATTTTTTTTAAAAGTTTGCAACCTTTTCTTTCAGCCTGCCGTTTATGAGGATGTGAAAGCAATAAACAAACTATATGAGGTGAATTTCATGAAAAAAATATTCAAAACGATGACTCTATCAGCAGCCACTGCTGTTTTCTCTTTAACGCTTGTAGGACAAAGCTTCGCAGCAGCGCCAAGCTTTACGGATTTGGATAAAGTTGCAGCCAAGGACAAAATCATGTCCCTTCAACAAAGCGGCATCGTATCCGGCATCACGCCTGAATTGTTTGCTCCTCAAGCAGCGATGTCACAAGCACAAGGCATTCAATTACTTGTTAATGCATTCAAGCTGAATCTCGATTTGGTAAGATTCGTAAAAGAACCAAAAGCCACTGATTATTTTGTTAAAGCGAATAATGATTCTTGGTATGCCAATGCGCTTATTACGGCTGCCGTCAACAATGTTGAGCTTTCAAAGGATTTAGATCCTAATGCAACCTTAACTCGCGAACAGTTCACGCATCAGCTCATTCGTGCTATTGAAACATTCGGTAAGCTTCCACTGATTAATCCGGTTGTTGTAGATATTAAAGATAACGATCAAATTAACGTCGAATATTCAGGTTCCATCCAGCGCGCAATTAACTACGGGGTGATCAAATTGAGTGCAGATGGAAAAATGAATCCAAAAGCTGAAATCACCCGTGCGGATGCGGCAGAAGAAATTTTCAACGCCATCGAGTACTTGAAAGCTCACCAAGCGCCAGCGGCTCCAACTGAAGCCCTTACAGCACCAGAAGGTGTGAAACTGATCACTGAGACATTGGGACTTGTTGATACAGACATTAAAATTAAGATTGACCCGAACTCCAAAATGACTCGTGAGTCATTCACGAATCTCCTCGTTACGACGCTTCAATCAAGCGGTAAACTGCCTATGATTAAGGTTGTTCCAGTTGATATCAAAGATAATGATCAGATCGACATTTTAAATACAGGCGCTATCCAAACAGCGATTGCCATTGGTGCCGTGCAGTTGAATTCAGATGGCAAGTTCGATCCTAAAACTGAAATTACCCGTGCAGATGCAACGGAAATTGCTAATAACGTTGTTGATTATTTGAAATCTCACCAAGTGCATTCAGATCCAGGTGCAGCTATTACTGCTACGGAAGGCGTGAGACTGATCACGGAAACACTTGGACTCGTTGGTTCAGACATCAACATCAAGATTGACCCGAACTCCAAAATGACTCGTGAGTCATTCACGAATCTGCTCGTGACGACGCTTCAATCAAGCGGTAAACTACCTATGATTAAGGTAGTTCCAGTTGATATCAAAGACAATGACCAGATCGATATTTTAAAATCAGGTTCCATTCAAACTGCGATCGCTCTTGATATCATTAAATTAAATGCAGACGGCACTTTCAATCCAAAAGCAGAAATTTCCCGTGTTGATGCAACTGAAATTGCAAACAATGCCGTTGCAGCTGTCAAAGCGTTGCCGAACAATAAATAAAGATACATGTTATTCTGCAGAGAGAGGACGCGTTAAGCGCCTCTCTCTTTTTAACATGCACGAATAAAGCTTGTCTGATCTAACGGACCTCATTGCCGTTATTTTCAATAAATCCGCCTCTTTTCGATTCTAACGGACTCCATGGGGCGTTATATGATCAAATCTCATCCGAATTTCATGCTAGATGCATGAATAGCCGCGCTGATGTCCGTTAGAATCAGGTACCGGCCTTTTTTCGCCAAATAACGGCTGCTCTGGGGCTAGAATTAGAAGTGGACACATCGTTAAGTGACCCCAATAATAGACTTAACGAATAGGAGGGGTCCGCCCATGGGAGAGCAACGCCAACGATATAATGAAGATTTTAAGAAACAAGCAGTAAAATACGTTCAAGAACAAACAAAGACATTACCGGAAATCGCAGAGGAAATGAACATCCCCGCTGGAACATTAAAGAATTGGATGACAAAATATCGTTCCTTTGAAAACGAGCCTGTAGGTAACCCAGAGAAACTTCGGGACATTGAGAAACGCCTGCAGGCCTCTGAGCGGGAGAAGCAGGATCTGCAGGAAGAACTAGCGATCCTAAAAAAGGCGCTGCACATCTTCAGCAAAGAAAGGAACTAAGGTTCCAGTTCATCGAAGATCATCGCTCTGAGTTTCAGGTGGCGAAGATGTGCAGGGTCATGCAGGTATCGAGGAGCGGTTTCTACAAGTGGCAACAGGCGCTACCAAGCGAACAGGAATTGCATAAAACAGCGCTACTGAAGCGAATTGTTTATCACTTTCATGATTCCGGGGAACGCTATGGCAGCCCCAAAATTACTCGTATGCTGTGGAAAGAGGGCTTAACCATCTCAGAGCGTACCGTCAGTGTTTACATGAAAGAGCTAGGTTTACGTTCCTGCGTATCTCGCAAATTTAGAGTGCAAACGACAGATTCTAATCACAGCCTCCCGATTGCCCCAAATGTACTTTATCAAAAGTTTGCAACCGATAAGCCTGAGAAGGTCTGGGTGGCAGACATTACGTATATCCCGTGTCGAGAAGGCCGGCTGTATCTAGCAAGTGTTTTGGACTTGTGCACCAAAGAAATTGTAGGCTGGCGACTTCATGATCGGATGACAACAGAGCTCACTCTGAGCGCTCTAGAAGCCGCTCATCAAGCTAAAAAGCCAGCTAAGGGACTTATTCATCATACCGATCGTGGATCACAGTATGCCTCTAAAGAATACAGAGAAAAGCTAGCTTCATACTCTATGCAAGCCAGCATGAGCCGCAAAGGGAACTGCTACGACAATGCCTGCATAGAGTCGTTCCACAGCATTTTAAAGAAAGAACTTATTTATTGCACGAAATTCAAAACCAAGCACCAGGCATACGAAGCCATTTTTCGGTATATTGAATTCTTCTATAACCGCAAACGAGTTCATAGCTCCCTCGGCTATGTTTCGCCTGTTCAGTTTGCGGCGACCTTTTCAGAAACTGCGTGTTCGTCACTTAATGATGTGTTTACTTTCTTGACAGAGGTCCACTCAGTCCGTTAGCACTATAAACAAAAAAGCTCCGAGCTAATCACTCGAAGCCTCCTCACCCACATTCATCCCTTCCCGAAATTAGCCAACAAACTATGCTTCAAAGTGATACTTTTTCTTCGCAATCCGTCCGATCACATTCACTAATCCGTACAAAACAATGGATAGAAGCGCCAACATCGCTATGCTCACCATGACCATGTTCATTTGGAAAACTTGACCGCCGTAGATAATTAAATAACCGAGCCCCGCTTTGGAGGACAGGAATTCTCCCATAATGACGCCGACAAGCGTCAAACCGACATTGACTTTTAACGTTGCAATCAAGTTAGGAATGCTAGCCGGCAGCAGCACCATCCGCAGCATCTGCGCCTTGGTTGCACCGAAGGATTCCATGAGTTTGAGCTTCGTTTTGCTAATTTCCTTAAACCCGCTCTCCACCATAATAATGGTGACGATGACCGATATCGCCATGGCCATCCCGTAAATCGAGTACTTATCTCCAAGCCAGATGTAAAAGATCGGCCCAAGCGCTACCTTCGGCAATGCATTCAATACTACGACGTACGGCTCCAATACTTTGGAAGCAAAGGTTGACCACCAGAACACAACGGCTACGAGTGTACCTAACAGCATGGACACGACTATCCCGATAAAAGTTTCAATTGCCGTAGTCCATGTGTGCTTGAACAGATCGCCATGGAAGGCAAGCTCTTGAAATGAATTGACAATTTGCGATGGTTTGCTCGTTAACATGGAGTCTACCCACTTCATATTAGCGGCGAGTTCCCAGAGCCCCAGGAACAGGATGAGTACCAACAGTTGGGTTAGGCGAACCGCCCACAGCTTGCGTTTTTGCACCCGCAGATATTTGGCATACTGAACGGATGTTGCCTTTTCCGGGATTCCCGGAACCAAGGCTATGGATTGCTCTTTTATCGCCTCCGAACCCATACTTGGCTCACTAACCGGCAGTGACGACATGTCCTTCCAACTCCCTCCAAATTTGATTAAAGTACTCATTGTAACCGGTCGCTTCTCGTTTGTTCCACGGAGTTAACGGTTCTCCCTTACCAAGTTCAATATCGTAAACCGATGAAATCGTGCTCGGCCGCTTGGACATGACCATGACCCGGTCTCCCATACTGATGGCCTCGGATATATCGTGAGTGACAAGCACGGCGGTCTTTCCTTGATCTTTGATGATCCTGAAAATTTCATCGTTCAGCGTGATCCGCGTTTGATAATCGAGAGCGGAAAACGGCTCATCCAGCAGCAAAATGTCCGGTTCCGTCACGAGCGTACGGATTAAGGCGACCCTTTGGCGCATTCCGCCTGAAAGCTGTGCCGGACTATGATGAGCAAAACCGCCCAACCCGTAACGGTCCAGCAACTCCATGGCTTTCCGCCTGGCTTTCTGCAAATCCATCTTGCGTACCTCAGCGCCAACTAGCAAGTTACTCAAGATATCACGCCATTCAAACAAATGATCATGCTGCAGCATGTATCCCACCTTTGGCGAAGTGCCGATCACTTCCTGCCCATCAATCAACACACTGCCACTTGTTGGTCTATACATGCCGGAGATCAGAGAAAGCATCGTACTTTTGCCGCAGCCGCTTGGACCAACAATGCTAATAAACTCACCCGCTTGAATCGACATATTGATTTTGCGTATCGCCTCGGTCTCTTGCTTCAGAGTAAAATAACTGAGGCAAACATCCTTCAATTGGATTTGTGCCATCCGTCTATTCCGCCTTCCCGATTTTTTTCACAAAGCTCATATCCACTACGGCGTTGATATCCGTTACTTTCTGTTCCGGTTTCAGCACACCGTTATCGATCAGAACTTTTTGCAGCGTGTCAAATTGCCCAGCATTCAGTTCCGGAACCGCCGGCCAAGTATCCTGCTTCATATAACGATCAACAGATTGAATAATGATATCTTTAGGCGTCCCATCAAAAAACGGCATTAATGCATTAGCGATATCGTCTGGAGATGCGGTTTGCATCCATGCTCGACCTTTGGCTACGGCATTGACGAATTTCTGGATAATGACAGGGTTTTTCTTTATGTAATCGGAGGTGGCCACATAAGATGTTTCAGGGAAAGCCCCAAAATCTTGTCCAACGGAAGCAACATAGTGAGCTTTACCTTCCTTCACTAAGCTGGACGCGATGGGCTCGAAGACTTGAATGTAATCCCCTTTGCCGCTTGTGAAAGCACCCGCCATGGCCGTCGAGGCGATATTCGTCACAACGTCCGTCTGAGCAACCTTTTCTTGCGTCAACTTCGTGTTCAGCACCATTTGCGGCGCACTGCCAGGCCTCCACCCAATCACTGACTTGCCTCCCAAGTCACTCCATTTGAAGTTATCAACCTTATTTCGCGAGAGTAAAAAAGAGCCGTCCTTCATCGTGAGCTGGTGAAAGATTTTAAGTGTTTTATCGCCTTTTTGGTTATAAATGTAGATGGCGGTCTCGGGTCCGACAAGCGAAATGTCGGCAATGCCGGCGATCAGTGCAGCCGCTCCTTTGTCCGAGCCTTGCGCGGTATTCATATCCACGTTCAGCCCTTCCTCTTTAAAAAATCCTTTTTCCATAGCAATGTAATGCGGCGCATAAAAAACAGAACGGATAACCTCAGAAAATTTGACGGTTTGCAGGGCTTCCTCCTTTTTCTTGTCCGCTGCAGCGGCGGGCACGGTTGTCGAAGATGTTGTCGAGCCACATCCGGTGGCAACTGTCAGGAGCATAGCGGCGAGTGAAATAATGGCGATTTTCTTCATTTTGAACATGAGCAATCATCCTTTCAAAAATGTTTATAGGAATTGTACAGCCTGGGGCTGTTTGGTCACCAAATGCGTCTCTGCCATTTCTTTCCCATAATCAACCATCACTTTGTGTCCTACATCCTTGAGGGGAACAGCGGTTATACGCTCTCTGAGCAAAAACACTTCGACATCGGGGAGCAGCATTTCTATGGCGTACGCGAGTGGAAGCCCATTCTCCATAAGCTCAACGGAATGCGAATTACCGACGATAAAATTAAGTCCGCGCCGTTTGGCTAGATCAACAAATGCATGATCCTCTCTTACCCGGCTGATGCTCGCGATAATCGTGTCGGTCTCGGGATACATTTGCAAGGCCATTTCCAGATTGCTCATGGAAAATCCGGTATGCGGGAAAAAGTGCAGAACATGCTCAACAGGACTATTCACCGTGCCGCTGAGCAGCTGTGCCGGATTTGCAAGCGTCGCTTCTTGCAGGGAGTGCTCTCCACGAATCGCCCGTTCGGCTTCAAGAATGTCATCATCCATCTCTCTGCCCATCAAATGATGGATACGTTCCAGGATGTCGCCCGCCGTCTTAATCCCTTCCAAGGCTATTCCCTTATGTAAAATGTTCCCCGGAACACCGCCGAAGGCAATGTCCGTCTTCAATTTGCGATGACCATGCAAGAATGTCATGCCGGGGTGCAGCCCGTGGAACGCTTCGTGCATTTCGATCAACGCCAAATTATATAAAGGCAAGTAATCCGAGAATGGCACTCCCCCTGAGCTGGCGGCGTCTGCTACGGGATGATGCACAACAATGAGGTCAAGCTTCATGGCCGAGGCCAGCTCGATCACCGATTCGGTCAGGGTCATGCCCACGCCGATTTTCTTGACCGGTTTCTTTTTATCGCCAAAAATGAGACCAGGAATTTCAATGACACTTTTGCCCGGGATGTTCGAGGTTTTCATAACAACATACGGGTTTGTCCCTGAAGTAATCTCATTCCAATCCATCACCATCCTTCCTCTAGAAATGGTATTCAGTGCCTCAAGTACTTGTCCTACATCCGTTTGCTTTTGGATTTTCTTCATTTTCGCCCTTCCTTTCTCCTGCTGCTTTTTCTAACCTGGCAAATAACAAATAACCGCTACTTATGAGCATACGGACATAAAGAATCCGATAGTGTCATTAGTAGCGGTCGTAAAGCTCTCCTATAATTGGAGCTCCTTAGCACCTGCATGAAAATAGGCTTGTGAAGAGCAGCACTATGGCATCTGATCTCTTGTTCACACAAGGATTCGACCCTTAATGCTTCCTCTTGTAAAACGCTTACACTGCCATCATAGCATAAATTTGCGGAAAATACTCTGGTAATTGCATATTGTATACAAAATTATTTTTCAAACGTTTATGTCAGTTAATATAACAACAAATAAGATTCATGTCAATGAAAATTTGAAGAATCTAGTTCATAGCACATTTTCGCGTCATATTATATAACACAACTATTCCAAAGGCTCTTTGAACAAAATCACGGTACCGGATAATTCCGTTTCCGGATCGTAATCCTTCAGCACCAACTTGACCTCCAGGCCAAGCTTGCTCTCTATCTGCTGTTTGAGCATGCGCTTGTTAGCCTCCATAAGAAGTATGTCCACGCTAGCGGTTAAACTCCGATTCGAGCCGTCCAGTATTTTCAAAGCCGGTATACGCTTGTGCGTAGCAAAAATAAACACCTTGTCCCCGGAGATGTCAATCTTTTGCGATTTGATGCCGGTTCCGAATATTTCTTGGTTGATAGAATTATAGATTTTAATAATTTCCTGTTTCAGTTCGCCGGGCGAGTATGAATGCTTCATCCAACCGCTCCCTACCATTTTTTCTCCCATTATATCACAAGGAACTTCGCGAGGATGAAGATTTCCGCCAAGCTTTTAGCGGAAGGGAACTGGCGTCCTCTATTTATAGGAAAACAAGCTATTTTCTCGCCGGAGGGGAACTACAGGCTCTTATTTGACCGCCATGGCGCGGTTTTCCGGTGAAATTGGGCAAGATAGTGGATCGTAGTTCCCACTACAAATAGAAGAAGTCCCTTTTCAGAAATATAGCGGACTAGAGTTCCCTCAACCCATGCAAGAGCACTAACATCACCAAAAAAACCTCCCATTCACCTTCACTCGGAAGAAGAATAAGAGGTTTTAATGACACACACCTATCTCACAAGTACATATACTGGTACATATGACTATGCCTCCCTTTTGAGAAGGAAATATTGCAAAGGAGAACTTGTATGAAAATTTTTTTAACGCCTTTTACATTGGAAACGGCAACGGCCAAAGTCCGAAAAGCCGAAGATGACTGGAATACACGAAATCCTCAACTGGTTGCATTAGACTACACCGAAGATTGCCGCTGGCGGAACCGAGTCGAATTCCCTGTAGGAAGAGAAGAAATCATCGAGTTCCTTACGAGAAAGTGGAATAAAGAGTTGGACTATCGACTCATCAAGGAACTCTGGTCCTACAGCGGCAATCGGATCGCCGTACGTTTCGCCTATGAATGGCATGACGACGGCGGCCAATGGTACCGTTCTTACGGGAATGAGAATTGGGAATTTAACGCCAAGGGATTGAATCAACGCCGTTACGCTTCCATTAATGATATGCCGATTACCGAGGCTGAGCGGAAATATCACTGGCCATTGGGACGGCGCCCGGATAACTATCCGAGCCTCTCCGAGCTAGGTCTTTAATCTACTAGCGAACTAGGGCTGCTGCTGGCCAGAAAGTCGCCGGTCACTCGCATCCAATCCTCAAGCGCAGCGGTTAGCCGTTCCTTCGGTTCAGCCCCGATCGCGTGAGTGGATAAATCCGTCGTTTCCCAAGGGTCCTCCATCAGATTAAATAGCTGGACGCGGTCCGTTCCTAATCCCGAAATGGGCGAGCGGTAGTAACGTATAAGCTTCCACTGCCCATCCATCGCCATGCGCTGCACATCTTTGTACACCGAACATACAACGTCTCGGATGGCACCCTCTTCCTCTGAGACGAGCGGGAGTAATGAAATGCCCTCCGTTTCTTTCGGAAGTTCCACATCGCAAATGGCAGCAACCGTCGGGAAAATATCGATATTACTTGAAAGTCCCGTGATCTGTCTGCCTTGCGGCAAGCCAACCCCAGACATAATGAGCGGAATTCGAACGCTATGTTCATGGAGGTTCTGTTTCCCCATTAGACCGTGCTGCCCAAGGGCTAACCCATGATCTGCGGTATACACGATAAGCGTGTTCTCATAGATGTCCTTCACTTTCAGAGCTTCCACGATACGCCCGATTTCCGCATCCATGTGAGTGATCATCGCATAATAGTCTGCGATATGCTGGCGAATTTCCTCCGCATCCCGAGGCAGGGCAGCCAACTTCTCATCGCGCACCAACATCTCTCCATTGTCAAAAGGGTGTTCCCGGCTAAAGTTAGAAGGCAGCGGAATATCGTCCCGATGATACATGGAAGCATAAGGTTCAGGCGCTGTTCGTGGATCATGAGGTGCCGTATACGCCACATACAGATAGAACGGGCTCTCATCATTATAGGCTTCAACAAACTGCACGGCTGCATCGGTAAATAATTGCGTCGAAAACGTTTCTTCAATATATTCCCGCTCCTTGGGATATTCCCCCGTCGGATCGAAGTCCTGGACAGGCACTTGGGTATGCGGGCTCATGCCGTAAAAAAACAGCTTGTCACCGCCATCAAAACTTCTCGCGAAACTCGCTTTGTCGTTATGCCATTTGCCGACCGCATGCGTATAGTATCCCGATTCCCGCAGCGATTGCGGCATTAATTTGATGTCGGGACGAATGCCTGAAGAGTGCTCACATTTGTGCAGTTCCTGCCCCACCATGGTGTGAAAAATGGATTTCCCCGTATTAACGCACGCCCGGCTTGGGGCACAGACAGCGCCCGTTAATCCGCCGAAAATATGCGTATTCCTGAACGAGACGCCGTTATTCACTAATCCATCCAATATGGGAGTCTGTATAACCGTATTACAGAAAGCACCTATTGCCTCGTCGCGATGATCGTCTGAAATAAGAAAAACGACATTCGGTCTTTTAGCCTGCATGATGTAGCACCAGCCTTCCCCAAATTTGATTTCCTTCAACTTTCTAAGGGAGATCCCGCATGCGCTTAAATATTTTCAAGGCACCGTCCATCCCGGTTCTCCGCGCTTTTTCCCGCTCTACACCTGCCTGTTCAAGGATTGTAGCATACAGATCGCATGGGCCAACAAAGTGATTTTCTTCACGATGCACGCTATTTCCTGCCGACTTTACAAATAAAGGAATACGGCAAGTTTCCTCATACATGAAAAAGGCTCTATCGCTTAATCCGCCATGAATGCCTAGTGATTCGCCAGGAAAATTCTTCTCTTACTGAGTCAATATAAGCAATGATTTGCCCACATTTTGCAAAGAAAACGGTTTCATCATCCCCCAAGATAAAGAGAAGATTCATATAGATTCATATCGCGCAGCATCGAAGGAGCTCTTTTACCCATGACCACTCCAAGAAAACTAGGCCTATTTGCCATTACGTGGCCTTTATTTATTGAATCTTCCTTACAGGTGTTTATGCGAACTTCGGATACGTTCATCGTGAGCCATATTTCGGATGAAGCCGTTGCAGCGGTTGGCGTCAGCAATCAGCTCATTATTTTTTTATTTTTGCTGCTGCAAGTCATCTCAACCGGCTCCGCCATCGTTATTTCACAATGTTTGGGCGCGAATAAAAGCAGAGAAGTCAAGAAGTTTGCCGCTGGAGCCATCGCGCTTAATTTCCTGTTCGGCTTTCTGGTCAGCCTGTGTATCGTATGCTTCAGTAAACAGCTGCTTCAGCCCTTCGGATTGGAGCCAGCTGCACTGGAGCAGGCCCGCATATACTTCTCAATCGTGGGCGGCTCTTTATTTATTCAGGCCGTTAATCTGACTATTGCATCCATCACGCAGGTGCATGGGTATACAAGATATACAATGGCGGTCAGCTTAGGTGTTAACCTGGTCAATTTGACCGGCAGTATTTTATTTGTTTTCGGTCCTTTCGGCTTTCCCAAACTCGGCGTGCCGGGTGTCGCGATCTCGGCAATCGTCAGCCAATTCATTGGACTCATGGTGTACAGCATCATTTTAAAGAAAATCGTTCGATTGAACTTATCCTTCAGCAGCTTCTACAAAGCTAGATTCGCAGATCTGAAAAAGATATTGTCCATCGGGATTCCGACAGCCGGGGGCTCCCTCGTCTATTCGATCAGCCAGCTGATGACGACCTATTTTATCACACAGCTTGGCGCTGAAATGCTTTCCACCCGGATTTATACCCAAAATATTATGACGTTCATTATGGTGCTGGCTATTTCCCTAGGACGGGGAACTCAAATTATTATCGGTCGACTGGTAGGCGCCGGGGAAAAAGAAGAGGCTTACAGGCAGTTGTTTCGCAGCTTGCTGCTCAGCCTACTGCTTTCACTTGCCGCGGTCACATTAACCGTTTTGTTCAGAAAACAGTTGATCGGTATGTTTACGGATAACGTCGAAATCATTACACTGGGAGCATTTTTACTGACGTTTGGTTTCCTTCTGGAGCCTATACGATGTCTGAACATTGTGATAGGTGAAGCCCTCCGGGCTGCCGGTGATGCGCGATTCATCCTTCTTATTGGCGTGGGTGTCATCATGGGACTGTGCGTCCCGTTAACCTATTGGGTAGGCATTCGTCTAGGGTACGGACTCGTTGGGATGTGGGGTGTGTTCATCATGGACGAAGGCGTGCGGGGATTGCTCTTATTATTCCGTTGGAAAAGTAGGGCCTGGGAGAACAAAGTGTTGGTTACCAGGGAGGAAGCAGGCTAGATTGAGCAATCTAGCCTTTATAAATCTTGTGATAGCCGTATCATATCGATGACTTGTATCCCATTTTCAATCATTTCCTCCTCATAATGTCTAATAAAAAAGTCTTTATCTATCCCCGTTATTCTAAAGCCGCATTTCTGATAAAGGGCCAGCTGCCCAACACTGGAATTTCCGGTGCCTACCTCCATAGTTTTAAATCCAAGTCCTGTGGAAACTTGTATGGCATGCTTCACCAGCTGTTTTCCGTAACCTTTGCCTTGGTGTCCTTCATCAACGGCAATATTAACTAATTCTACGGTATCGGGTCTTGTTGGCAGCAACACATAGACACCTACGATTTGCTCATTCAATGTACCAATAAAGCATTGTCCTCTTTGAAGATAGCCTTCTACAAGCTTCTGTGAGGGATCCGCTAACAATAGCAGCTCTAATGGCGGTTGTTCATTCGTTTTTAACTCTCGTATTTGCATGTTTATTACGCCTCGATTCTTATGATTTTCTCAAATCCAAGCAAATGGTTTAGGGGAACTGCTTGTAGGCTGAGCACGTTCCAATTCTTCAGCGATAATGCGGATGCCCTCTTCCATATCCTGCTCATCCGTTCGTATGATGCTAAGTCGCAGCAAGTTCATTTTGGGAAAAGAAGAAAGGAACTGCTGATCGGATGGCACCACATCAACTCCCCGCATCTCCAACCGCTTAACCATTTCTTCCGTATTAGGGCCTGGAAGGCGTATTGACGCGAAAAGCCCTCCGCTGGATTGTACGGAATATAAGGACTCACGTGGCAATAATCGCTTTGAAATTTCCCCTAATGTTTTTATGCGATGATTGTACAAGGCTTTCATTTGCTTGGCATGATGAGCATACATCCCGGACTTCATGTAAATCTCCAGTACACCTTGAGAAAGAACGGAGGTGCTCAGATCCGCTGTTTGTTTATGCAAGTGGAGCAAAGGAATTAATAAGTCCGGCACCGCTGCCGCCGCAAGCCTTAAACCAGGCAGCATCACTTTGGAAAAGCTTCGAAGATAAATCACATGACTGGCGCCATGATAAGCGCGAATAGGATCTGCTTTCGAGTTTGTTTCCAAATCAGCAAGATAGTCATCCTCAACGATATAAACGTCGTAAGTTTTCGCAAGTTCTGCTAGTCTCTGCTTCTCTTCCTGTGTATAAGAAGTGCCTAACGGATTATGAAATCGCGGAATGGTATAAAAGAACTTAATCATATTGCTTTGAAAATGGCGTTCCAAAGCTGCCCAGTCAATCCCGTCAGGCGTTCTTTCGATGCCGATCACTGTTTGTTTTTGGGCTCTTAATACAGCGAGCATCCCCCAATAGGTTGGTTGCTCCACCAAAATATTCGTTTTTCCATTAGGGAAAGGCATCCCGGATAGAAGATGAAGTGCTTGCTGCGCGCCTGAGAATACAAAGATTTGCTGTTCGGAAGCGAATACTTGCTGCTGTTGAAACAGTTTCACAATCTCTTGGCGAAGCGAAAGTAAACCTTGCGAATCGGGATAGGTGAAAATGGAATCTTCAAATAGATCCATGGCTTTGTTCATGCATTGACGGAAGTCACTTTGTGAGATCGACGATGGATCTGGAGCAGCGGATGCAAAATCGATTCGTTTCATTTGAATCAAAGGAAGCAGCACTTCTTGCGCAACAACGAAATAACCGCTCTTCGGCCGGGAATAAATCAGATTTTTAGTTTCCAGTTCCTGATACACATTAATGATTGTGTTAAGGCTGCAATCGTATTTCTCGCTCTGTTTCCGAATCGATGGCAGTCTTTGACCGGGTTTAAGGAGACCACCCATGATGTCAGAGCGAATACTCTGTATGATTGATTCCTTTTTACTCGTCATCCATACACCTCCAACTAAAAATCTGTACCCATACAAACCACAATAAACTCAGTATACGCCATTTACTGTACCTATTATAATACAAATCACCAACCAAAGATCTATTCGAGGTGATTCAAATGAACAAAACGACAAATGGCTGGTTTAGCGGAATGTTAGGGGTACTTATTTTCAGTGGATCTCTACCGGCAACACGATTGGCTGTCATGGATTTTCACCCCTTGTTTCTCACCGTATGCCGAGCCGCTATAGCTGGTGTGCTGGCAGGTGTGTTACTACTCATCTTCAGGCAGCAACGGCCTATCAAAAGTGACATTGTTCCTCTATTGGTAATAGCACTCTGTGTGGTTGTAGGGTTTCCTCTGCTCACTGCCTTAGCCCTCCAATATGTCACGGCCTCGCATGCGATTATTTACGTGGGGCTTCTGCCACTATCGACAGCGATCTTCGGTGTATGGCGAGGTGGTGAACGTCCACGACCGATCTTCTGGATACTATCGGTTTTGGGCAGCTCCCTTGTCGTAGGATTCGCTTTAACAAATGGAGCTGCATCTTCGCTTATTGGTGATGGACTCATGCTGGCATCTATTATCGCGTGTGGTTACGGTTATGCGGAAGGGGCTAGACTCTCACGGAGATTAGGGGGCTGGCAGGTGATCTCTTGGGCGCTTATCCTGTCGCTGCCCGTTATGGCACTGCTTTCGCTTTATTTCAAGCCGGATTCTTGGTCTAGTACCAGTGTTACGTCGCTCTTGAGCCTTGCTTATGTCTCTTTATTCAGCATGCTCATCGGTTTCGTTTTTTGGTATCGCGGTCTTGCGCTAGGAGGAATTGCAGCTGTCGGGCAGCTGCAACTCCTTCAGCCTTTCTTTGGCCTTGTATTATCCGCTTTATTATTGCACGAAACCATTGGATGGCCCATCTTTATTGTCAATATGGGGGTTGTGTTGTGCGTGGCGTTAGCTCGGCGATTTGCGGCGAAACACTAACAAATTCAACGTTAGCAGACCCTTATTTACTAAATAATTGAGGGTAAACCGCACTTACACCACCGGATAAATTCTGCAGTACTTTGCGGCTTGTTTCGTCTGCCACAATTTCGAAGCTATCGGTTTCAATCCCGTCGATGGCAATTCGGGCAATTTCAGCTGGACTCACTTTTGGCGCTTGAATGTTTGCCGTCATATCCGTATCCATAAATCCTACATGTAAGCCAGAAACACGAATATTTTTAGGTCCTAGAGCCAATCGGAACGAGTTTGTTAAACTCCATTGTGCTGATTTTGCCGCTGAATACGCACCATAACCGCTGGAGCTGAACCAGGATAGAACAGATAAAATATTCAGGATCGTTCCCCCGCCGTTTGTCTCAAGAATCGGAGCAAAAGCGCGTATCATCGAGAGTGTGCCAAAGTAATGCGTATTCATTTCCAAATGAATTTTTTCCATATCCCCGTCTAGTAGCGCCGCGCCAGTACTCGATCCCGCATTATTGATTAGCAAAGTTACATCGTTAGCCGCCTCTGCCGCCGCAGCAACCGACTTCTCGTCGATAATGTCGAGTTTCAGTGGAATCACTCCCGGAAGATCAATGGATTCAGGTATTCTGGCGCCCGCATAAACTTTTGCTCCCCTGGAGAGAAGCTCATTTGCAAGATGACGCCCTAGACCACGGTTAGCTCCTGTTACAAGAGCAATTTGTTTTGAAATGTTCATTGTCTCATCTCCTGTAAATTATGATTTTTTCTTTCTATATTGTGCCAATATATTTTGAAATTATCTTTTTTTCATTAATCTCTCGTTACTTCAATGGAAAACGGCAGCCATGACCGGCTGCCGTCTCGTTAAACAAACTGTTGTGTTGAACTAACATTCTTACTAATGATTAACGTTAATATAAAGATGATTCATTTTCATCAAGATGGCTTTAACCTCAAAAAATCCTCACCGTTTTGGTGAAGATTTTTTGAGGTTAAAGCCATTAACACGCTTAATGATATATGGTAATCTCCGCTACTATGCCCCCATTCGGTGGTTGTAAGCGTCTTCGGCAACCGCCCGCAGTAGTTTGTAGAACGGATTTTCCAAGGCAATTTTCCACTGATGCATATAGATCAGCATCTGATTGATGACCGTATCAAATTCAATGACTGTATTGTCCATTCCTTTATTAACCAAAGATTCGGCCTTCTGTTTCTCCTGTGCCGTTATTTTATTACTTTGGAAAAAGTTTGTAATGTATCGCTGCACACCCCCTGGGCCTCCTTTGCGAGGATATTCTAGCTTCATGTTGAGCAGAGATAGCTGCTCTTGTGAGAATTCCCCCGAGTCGAGGGTGCTGATCAGCGTGTCTAGATGCTGGTGGCGCTTATTCACAAGCTGCATCACCTCGTCCTCACTCGTACTCGGATCGAAGGCGAAGAACAACGGCGTGTTGTCGAACTTCTCTGAGATAGATACATGCGTAAATTCATGGGTAAGCGACCCTAGCCGCTCCGCCGAGCCGCCCGGCGCATTGAGACCGTGATTGACCACATACTTCTCCTGCACCCCTTGTTTCTTCTCCTTATCATTCGTAAAGCGTGCTCCCGGGTTCAACGCGTTCATTTTGATTTCACCCTTATTGCCCAAGACCTCGGCCAGCACCTGCTTCGTAATATTGGGCGTATCCGAATCGTCGGCTATAGCCTTCAATTGGTCGGCCTCGTGCTGCAGTATCTCTTCGATGGCTCCGGGAGTCGCTCTTAGCTCCACGATAATTTTATCAAACATCGGACCAAATACGATGCGGCCCAGACCTGGCACATCGTTCTTCACAAGCAGCCATTTATCCTGAGCTTCGACCATATTGTAAAACTTCTGCGTTCCCGACTCACCTTCAGCCTGTGCGATCAACTCGATGACGCTCTTTTCTGCAATCGCCTGCCGCTTCAGCTCATTCACCCCAGGAACCAAATCCTTTTTCGGATGATTATCTAGATATGTATTGCATTCCGTTATGATTTTCTCCAGTTGCGTGTTTCGTTGAGCGTAATCATTCTCAGCCACCTTATGATAATCAGCGAGTGCGCTATCGACACTTTTAATTTTGTTCATCAGTCTTAACATGACCGGTGTCCTCTTCTTGAAGCTCTCGTTGTCCTCCAAACGTTGGACTACGGGACCTGCTGAGGATTCCTGTCCGGGATGTTCCTTTATCCTGGGAAAGGTCTGTTCCACCATCCGCTGTACTGCCCGATTGCCTAACGTTTGATGCGCAGTTTGAAGTTTCTGATAAGCGGCACCTCCCCCGTTCACACTCGATTGCGGACGATTAGCGCCGTATGCCTCTTGCAACGCCGGCGCTTTATGCCCCCGCCTCATATCCGTTTTCATCTATCCGTCCCTCCTGTTATTCAACAAAGCCTCCACAACCCTAATCCTTGGTTCAATACTATCCCAACGGTTCATACAATGGCAAAGAATCATTTCCAAATCGTTTTCATTCTGCTCCTCTTCAGTGTTGCGATGCAGAATATTCATTAACCAACTAGTTAGATTCCTGAGATGGTGACGATAAGAGTAAAACCGTAATAAGTCAGGATTAATCGTCACAATTTTGCCTGTATGCTTTTCGTACGTTGAGAAAAAAACACCGAATTCCTCACCTATATAGCCAACCAAATCATATTCTGGAGGCGCAATCATCGCTGATTCCCAATCTATAAAATACAACCCATTCTCACAACGAATCAAATTACCTCCCCAAATATCACCGTGGCACAGTACTTTCTCTTTTGTATCAGCTAGGGCTATGCCACGAAGCTTACGCACGAGATTCAACAAGGCAAAAACTTGTTCTTTCTTTACCAAAACATGCTCTCTTAGGGTCTGTTTAATAGAATTGCTAAATGTTTTGGTATTCTCAAGCAGCGAAATACACTTCTCAAGGTCAGACTCAAACGAAATATCAAATGTTTCTGTCAACAATGCAGTCTTTTCTATAAAAGGGGTAATTTTCTGAATTAGTGCCACTGATTTAGCAATGGTTTCAAGAATCTCCTTTGAAAACGGATAGGCTTCCGCCAATGTCTCCCCTTCAATAAAATTAAACAATACTACAGTGATATCAGTGAAAGTTGTTTTAAAACCACCATTCTGATTCTTAATTGGATATGTAATGTTCCGAAAAAGTCCTTGATGATACATTTGCCAAGTTAATGGTAAGTAGTATTGAAGTCTCTCAGTATTACTTCTTTGTCTGTCATTTTGATGGTCATATAATTTCAGATAGTATCGTTCCCCGTTTGTGCAATTCAACAAATAAGAGTAAGCTGAATCCCCCAGGGGTATGAAGTTAACGCTTTCAACTTGTATCCCATATTCTTTATCAAGCTTTGTTACAAGATCACTATCTTCGATTCGATATTTAACTTTCAAACGCTTTCCCCTCTCCCTTAGTCAAAATCCACTTTCCGAGAGCTGCCGTTAGGTTACAGATGCTATTATTAGTCGGCGGATTGCTTGTACATGATGATAAATACTTGTTTGATAAAATCCCTCTCTTCCATGGATAGCGTGTAAATCTGCGGCTTCTTTTCGCTGGGAAGCGAGTTGAAGTTAAGCCAGGCCTGTTCCATTCCTTTAAGGATTTCTGGGTCTCCCTGCGATCGGCGTGCGTTTAGTTCCGTTAAGGAACGTGCCAGATTCTGGGCTTCCAGGCTACCTGGATCGGCACCTGCTGCCACAAGCCGTTTGAGCTCTGCTCGAAATAGGGTATATTGGAGGTGCGATTCTTCGATGAACTCCTGGTCTGAAAGCTTTTTTAACGCCTCTTGTGAATATGAATTTATAGCCAGATTACGCATCGTCTTCCGTTCATCAGGGGTCAAATATTTATTAACCCATTCCGGTTTCAATTCCATTTGCATAACCTCCATTAGTTTGACGATTGAATGATAGTCGACCACGCCGTCCTTCTCCATCTTCTCCGTTTCTCCGATTATAGAAAGGATGGAATCGAGCTGCGCGCGTTTTTCCAGCAGCATCTCTTTTTGTGTTTGTAAAGCGGGCAAAATTTGCTGTGGACCTTTTTGAATCAGGATTTTGATTTGGCTTAAAGTGAAACCGAGAAACTTCAGAGCCAGAATGTGTTGCATCTTGAGCAGATCTTCGTTAGAGTACAATCGATATCCAGCTTGTGTATGCTCCGAAGGGGAAAGAACGCCCATCTTATCGTAATATTGAAGAGTACGAATAGTTACAGATGTTTTTTTTGCAAATTCGCTCGTATGGTAATATTGTTGACCCAAGTCACACTCTCCTCTCTCCATTAATTTAAAGTATGACGTTGCGTCTTACTCAAGCTTTTCTTATAAATTTTACCTAAATGAATGTATTTTATGTTGTAGTCACCCAATATAAAATGAAAAAGCCGCATCACCTGCGACTTTTCATGTAATCATGTTCCTCTTTTACCCCACTCACACTACTGTTGCAAAGAAAAGATTTTGCGTACTTTCTCATTCCTCAACCAAAGACCTCCCCAAACCAACACTGCCAGATATACGGGAAACAGAATCGTGGAGAAAAGCGGGGCGTCTAGACGAACCTGAGTTGCCATTACGCCTCCAAAATAACCGGTCAACAGTATAGCACCCAAGATCGTTGTACGTGGCACTATATAAAGAACGGTTGAAAGAAGTCCGAGTATGCCCATCACATAAATATGATGCTCCTGGAAACCAAGTGAATTGACAGAATCAACAACAAATGAAGGTTTAAATAATTTCATGATACTGTCAAGCAGCATAAATAAAATGGCTATTCCACTCATCACTCTCGCCGTCCATAGTCGTCCTTTAGAAATTGCTTTTGTCATTGTCCATTTCTCCTTTAACTGATTCACTAAGATTTGTCCTTCTAAATAGTACGACGAATGAACCATGGTGAAATCGACATAGGGAAAATTTTTTCTATAAAATCCCCATGCAAATGCAGCCATGTCCCTGTACTCTCTTGTACCGATACCGCGGCGGAGCAATAATTTGTCATGGTTTTAGCGGTATAACGTCATATCCCAGCTTACTTAGTATTTCTAGCCCATCTTTGAAAACTATTCTGTTTGTTCCATTCCAATCATTCTCCAGGCCATACAAAATAAAATGCTTTACTATTCCTGTGTAATGTAAATTGAAATTTTCAATATTACCTGTCTCTATCTCTCTTAAAGGAGAACCAACTAAAAGAGGGCTCCCCGTAACTAGGTCGTCCCAAGTACGAAAGTGGAATGAACATTAATTTTCCTCCTATTTAAAAAATGGAGTGTCGTTAATATCTTAACACATATTGGAAGTATCCTACTCCATCTGATTTTGATGAGGATAAAAAAACAAAATTCATTGAAATAATGGGCCGCAGCCTCGGCCAAGTCTACCCGCCGACTTGCCAAGCTTCACGCGGCGGCAAATAGAGCAACCTGAGGGCACTATTTGTGCCCTCAACTGTTTAGCCCGGTTTTTCGGGGAACTACTGGCCCTTATTTCTATGTATTTGGCGGAATATTAGCCCAATCCTTAGAAATAAGGGACCTCAGTTCCCCTTCGGCGCAGTAATGGGCCTATTTCTCAGAAATAGCGCCCTGTAGTTCCCCACAGCCGGGCCGCAGCCTCGGCCAAGCCTACCCGCCGACTTGCCAAGCTGCACGCGGCGGTAATTAGCGGATCCTGAGGGCACTATTTGCGCCCTCAGCTGTTTAGCCCGGCTTCTCGGGGAACTACTGGCCCTACCTTCAGGCATAATAAAAAAAGCCGCATCAAATGCGACTTTTCATCTAACCACGATTTCTTTTTTTAAAACTACCTCCTCCGCTCTACTGAACGAGAAGCGGCATCCTATGATTTGATTTGAACAATCATTTCAATTTCCACTGGCGTGTTAAAAGGTAAATCGGATGTGCCAATGGCCGATCTGGCATGTTTGCCATTTTCACCAAAAACAGACTCAAGCAGCTCCGAAGCTCCATTAATGACATACGGCTGATCCTCGAAGCCACTCGCACTGTTAACAAAGGCTAATAGCTTCACTACTTTCTCCACCCGATCCAAATCACCCAGATGCGCTTGCAATACACCTAGCAGGTTAATCATCGTTTGTCTTGCTGCTAATTGTCCCTGTTCAATCGTCAAATCCGTTCCTAGCTTTCCTTCAAAAATAAGCTTTCCATCCTTACGGCAATCATTGCCTGATGTATAGACCAGATTGTTAACTGTTACAGCTGGCACATATTTTGCTACAGGTACACCTGGAACTGGCAACTCAATACCTAATTCTTTTAATCTGCTCGAAATTACACTCATCGTTGTCCTCCGTTAATTTCCGTATATTTGATAAACACTAACTTCTTACCGACAGAAAAGCCAAGTTGTGGAAAATGGAGCGAATCCTTTTGATAGCCGTGCTGGTACGTTTAGGATGAACGCGATTTGTCAAAAGTACAGCAAACACATCATCTTCCGGATCCATCCATATGCTGGTTCCCGTGAAACCGGTATGCCCATAGGAGGACATGGAGAACAAGTCACCCGCAGGAGAATCATGCCTATCCTTCGCCTGCCATCCAAGCCCTCTGGCCAGTTTTAAAGAAGATGTCTGATTGTTTGTCATCAGACGAACCGTCTCTGGCTGTAAGAAACGGCCTTTTGCAGTTTCTCCTAACCGAAGCATCGCTTGGCAAAGCTGACTCATATCCTCGGCAGTGCTGAACAATCCCGCATGACCAGCCATTCCTCCCATCACGACTGCATTCTCGTCATGAACTTCTCCAATCACGGTAGTGCCACGCCACTCACAATATTCAGTTGCGGCAATACGCGGGTGCAACTGTGCGCCTGGATTAAACAGGGTTTGACTCATCCCAATCGGCTCTAATACCATCTGCTTAAGCACGACATCCAGACTGTCACCAGCAATTGCTTCTATGATTTCCCCCAATATCATGTAACCCTGTGAGGAATATTCAACATCGGTGTCAGGCGCAAATCGCAGCGGAAGATTTCTCACTGCAGCCAATAGCTCCTCTTTCGTAGGCGATGTCTGATATAAGGGCTGCTGTCCAGGTATCCCGCTTGTATGCGCGAGTAGTTGACGGAGCGTCAGGTTGGCCTTATCCGTATCTTTGTAGTGGGGCAAAAAATGAGCAATCACATCATCCAAATAACATTCACCGTGCTCTAGCATAACCATCAATGGTAATACAGCGATGGGCTTGGTCACAGAAGCCAGATCCCATATACTATCCGGTTGCACCGATGGTCCGTCCCAATAGAGCGTTCCTACCGCCCCCTGCTCCGTAATTCCATCTGAATTTCCAATGGCATAAGCCGCACCGGAGAATGCTTTCTCATTACGAGCCTGCTGCAAAAACTCAGTTATTCTGCTCATTCAATCACCTGCCTATAAATTGTCGGGCAATGCGTTCATAAATGTGTACCGCCTGTTCAACTTGAGAAATCTCGACAAATTCATCAGGCGCATGCGCCTGATCCAAACTGCCTGGTCCCAGAATGATCGTTGGAATGCCGGCGATTGTCACCAGCTTGCTCATATCACAGCCCGCCCTGAATCCATACGGAGTTTGCGGTTTCCCCACTACTTGTTCAACCGCTTCAAGGGCAGTACTAACGATTCTCTCTGTTGCCATTGTTTCGGAAGGAATGGTAGCTACCACAACGTCAATTGGGTCTAGCGTTAGCTCAGGTATCGATATTTTCAATGCGTCCAGGATCTCTTGAAGCTCTGAATCCGCATCCGCGTGCGTCTCACCAGGAATCAACCTACGGTCAATGATGATTTCCGATTGATTAGGAATCGTATTTTGCCGAGTTCCTCCCTGAATCATCGTTACTACCGCACTGGCCGGTCCAAGCAGCGCATGAGGAGTAAGAGACAATTTTGTGTTCAACTTCTCATACTCCACAATGAATTTTGATGAATGGATGATCGCATTAATACCAAGCTCCGGTCGTCCTGAATGTGCAGCTCGTCCAAGGAAACGCAGCCGTCGCATATAGGTGCCTTTATGCGCAATGGCGACGTCCAACCCAGTAGGCTCACCTACAACCGCACCATCCGCCTGAATTCCTTGCTGAACCAAATGGAGCGTACCGAGCCCCCCGGCTTCCTCCCCCATCACGGCAGTAAGAACTAATTTACCGCTCAGATTTCTCGGATCGTTTGCGATGTTTTCCAAAGCTGCCATCATACTAACTAGACTGCCTTTGGCATCACAAGCACCAACTCCATAGAGCTTCCCCTCATCCAAGCTTAACCTCGGCTCAAAAGGCGGAGTTGACCACACTTGTCCTTTGGGAGAATTAACATCCATATGGGTATTGAAAACGAGACATGGACCGGGACCGTAATCCAGCGTAATAATGACATTGTCCTTACCCGGTTCAACCGTTTGACGTACGACTTGTGCACCGAAGCTCTTCGCCCATTTCTCCAACCAATCTGCTACCTCAGCTACTTCACCAGGCGGATTTGGAGTAGGATGCGATATACATGTCATTAAAGCTTTAATTACAGGGCTTGGTTGCTGCACAACATCATCTCCAACCTTGTAGTCTACTTCCATAAATCGGTCAAAAGTTTATTCAAATCATCAAAGCTCGCGTTCAATGTTAGTTCCGATTCCGCTATTGCCTGTTGAATGACCGATGGCTGCTTCAAGCCGCTTCCGGTAATAACGCATACGACGCAATCGTCCGGCTGAACGAGGCCATCGGAGACAGCCCGCTTCAGCACCGCAAGCGAGGCGGCAGAAGCAGGTTCAGCACAAATCCCTTCGTTGCCCAGCCATTGCACCGCTTCGATGATCTCCTCATTCGTCACAACTTCTGCGAATCCGCCTGAATCATAAATCGCATTCAATACCCGGCGACCTCCTTGAATCGGAGCATCAGCCGCAATACTTTGAGCAATTGTTTGGGTAGGATCACCATGTCTCTCCGCTTGCCTTGCTCCCTGTTTGAACGCCTGAACAATCGGCCCCGTAGCGCTCGGCTGCACTGCAACCATTTTGGGGAGCGCGTCGATCCACGCCAGTTGCTTCAATTCACAAAAACCTTTCCAAGCTCCCCAAATACCTCCACCTGTACCTACGGGGTGAATCATCACGTCCGGAGCCTTCCAACCCAATGCCTGGCTAATTTCATAAGCATAGCTCTTCATCGCTTCGTGCCTAGTCGGATTGATGAAATTTACAAACTGATATAAACCCAGATCCCTCACGGCTTGCTCAAGCATGGCAGAAATATCCGTCATACTTTCAAAATGTAAAGTAGCCGTATGAGCCCCGTACAAGCCAATGATTGCTTTCTTGATCGGGTTAGCCAAATACTCGACCAACACCGTTGCATCTAGCCCCGCCCGGCTTGCGTACGCAGCGAATGAAGCTCCCGCATTCCCGGAGCTGTAAGTCAGCCCCCGTGATAACCCCAACTCTTTGGCAAAACTGACCGCCAAGCTAAATCCACGATCCTTAAAACTACCAGTAGGCATCAACGCATCATTTTTAAAATACAGCTTGGACAGCCCTAACTTCTTTCCAGCGTATACTGATGGTAAAAGCGGTGTGCCGCCCTCTCCCATTGATACAACGTTAGCACCGTCCTGCAGGGGATAAAATTCATGCCACCTCCACATCGAGGGTTCGCGAGAATCAAATAACTGCGGTTGAAGTTCAACCTTCATACGGTCCATATCATACTGAATTTCCAGCAAGCCCCCGCAGCTTGGGCAAGTATTTAAAGGCTGCATTAATTCGAATCTCTCCGTGCAATTATCACAGGAATAATGAGTTGCATAAGACCAAGTCATCTGCTTTCTTCCTCCTAAAAACTGCTTAACTTTTTTTAACGCCCTTTGGCTTTCGGATTCAGTTTATCTCTCCAAATATCACCCAAAATATTGATGGCTAACACAATCAACATAATGGACAAGCCCGGGAATACGGAAATCCACCAAGCTGATTCCATATACAACTGACCTTGGTTCAGCATGTTACCCCAGCTGGGTACACTGACAGGCACGCCAAGCCCAAGAAAACTCAGTGAAGATTCCGCAATGATAGCAGACGCCACTTGGAACGTAGCAATGGTAATTACCGGTGAAAAAATATTCGGAAGGATATGCCTAAACAGCAAGCGAAAGTCACTAACCCCAATGGTTTGCGCTGCAACGACGAAATCACTGGATCGTATGCTCAAAACCTCTGAGCGAATCACTCTCGCATAGGGCACCCAACCTGTAATGCCAAGGACAATAATTAAATTATTTAAGCCGCCTCCAATGACAGCCACGATCGCTAGAGCTAATAAAATCGTAGGAAAAGCCAATTGGATATCTGCGATCCTCATCATGAGATGATCCAAAGCGCTGTAAAATCCAGATAACAAGCCTATGATCGTTCCGAGTACGCCTGATATCACTACGGCTGCCACACCTACAAGGATAGAAACTTGACTGCCATATATTATACGGCTTAACAAGTCCCGTCCCATATTATCGGTGCCCAGCCAATAGCCATCTTCGGAGCCACTAAGCCAAAAAGGCGGTTTAAAGCGCATTAATAAATCCTGTACGTTCGGATCATGCGGTGATATTTTCGTTGCGGTCACGGCCATAATGAGAAAGCCGCCAAGCACGCATAGTGATAACCAGTTAAACAGACTGCCATATTTCCCATTCACTATTCGTTTTAACGTAGGTATCCCTCCTATTTATATTGGATACGAGGATCAACAAGCGAATAACAGATATCAACAATTAAATTAACCAGTACAAAAATAGCGGCCAAAATGATGATTGCTCCCTGAACCAACGGATAATCACGGTTATAAATGGATTGCACCAGCAGTTGTCCAACACCTGGCCAAGCAAATACGGTCTCTGTTACTACGGATCCTCCCAATAAAGCTCCAATCTCCAAGCCAACGATCGTAATGATCGGTAGCAAACAATTTCGTAAAGCATGTTTCGAAATGACAACCACTGAAACCAACCCTTTGGCTCTGGCTGTACGAATATAATCAGAATCGAGTGCTTCAATCAACGATGCCCTTAACAATCTGGCAACCAGTGCCAAGAGATGAATGCCCAGCGCAAAGGCAGGTAGTACGATGTGGCTGAATCCGCCAATACCACCCGTCGGGAATATTCTCCAATGAACGGAGAACAGTAAGACGAGCACAATCCCCACCCAGAAAACAGGCATGGACTGGCCAAAAACAATTAACGACATGATCCCCTTCTCTATCACTGTCCCCCGTTTAATGGCCGAAATAATTCCGGCAGGGATAGCAACGACAAGAGAGAATAGCAAGGCTGCTCCGGCGAGTTGAATCGTCGCCGGCATCCTTTCTATAATAAGTTGCAACGTATGCTCGCCGTAGCGCAGTGAAACTCCAAAATCTAAATGGAGTAAATTCAATAGATAAATGCCATATTGCTCAATGACGGGTTTATCCATGCCCAGAGAATGCCGAAGCGCTTGCGCCTGTTCAGCCGTAGCATCCGGTGTCAGCATAATGGCTACCGGATCGCCAGTCAGCCTTGTAATTAGAAATACGACCGTCGCTACCCCAAATAAGACAAATATGGCATAAAAGCAGCGACGCAGTATATAAGAAAGCAATAGATATCACCTCCGCAGCAGACAAATCATTTAATGGATGCTTTGTACATGGACAAGATGCCGACCGGATTCGGTTTCCAATCAATATTGTTGCGGATTCCGTATAGGCCATTGATTTGATACAAATAGATGAAAGGTGCATCTTCTTTTAAAATCGTTTGCAGCTTTGTGAATGCAGCTTGTCGTTTTTGTGGATCTATGCTTTGTTCTTCTTCATCGACGAGTTTATCAATATCAGCGTTAGGATATCTGTTATAACGTCTGTCACTTTTTAGATAGGACTGAAAATTACTCATTGCGTCCATCGTCCATCCTGTATTTCCGATAAAATACATAGGTGAAGTCTTTTTCGCTACCAAATTAGCCGTTAAGGTTTTGCTGTCCATCAAGTTGAGCTGAACCTTAACCCCGATTTTCTCCAGCTGTGCCGCAATGACTTGAACATTGTTTACTTCCAAATTATCCGCATCCAATGTAATCGCGAAACCATCAGGATAACCGGCAGTCGCCAGCAGTTGCTTGGCTTTCTCGATGTTATATTCGTATGGCGCAATGGCCGGATCGTATCCGAAGTTCTCCTTAGGGACCAATGTAGACGCACGCGCAGCATTACCATCCAACACGGTTTTGATGATGGTATTCACATCAATGGCATAGTTGAGTGCCTGACGAACTTCCTTCTTGGCCAAAGGTCCTGCTTTCGTATCTAATGAAATGTAAAATGTGCGGATCCCAGGACTTGATACGACTTTAAGATCGGATTGGTTTTTCAGCTGTGTAGCCACATCGGGTTTGATACCAGATGCAATATCCACTTCCCCCGCTCTGATTGCTGCAGCCATATTAGAAGGGTTCGGAATGATTTTGAAGACAAGCTTTTTGAATTTGGCGGCTCCTTGCCAGTAGTCAGCGTTGGCTTCCATTGTAACTTGACTATCTTTTTGCCAGGAAACAAATTTAAATGGACCTGTACCAACAGGATTTTTCGCGAAATTCTCATCGCCTTTTTCCTTAATATACTGCGGAGGAACCATTGCGCCGCCAAACAACGTCATCTTATTAGGCAATATGGGATCGGGACCATCGGTAATAATTTTTACAGTTTTGGCATCGACAACAATCACTTCTTTAACCGTTTTCAGCTCAACGATCGGTGATTTCGTTTCAGGATTATTAAGACGATCGATACTGAATTTCACAGCATCTGCATTAAACGGCTCACCATCATGAAATTTCACACCTTCTCTAAGCTTAAATTCCCAAGTCGTATCGTTCAGCGCTTTCCATTCGGTAGCAAGTGATGGAGCCAATTTGTTATTCTCATCGCGTGTAACCAATGTATCAAACATGTTAATCAGAATACCCATGTCCGGTATTTTGCCTTGCTTTTGCGGGTCCAGTGTTCCTGCATCAATATCTTGCGCTACCGTTAATGTGTCCTTAGCCGGTTTGGAAGAGACCGCACTAGCTCCTTTGTCAGATGGAGAAGAGGAGCCGCCATTCGAGTTCGTGCAAGCTGATAAAGCCATAGTCAAACACATAGCTGCCAGTATAAGCTTTAATTTCACAATAATTCCTCCTAAAATGGTCTCACTGAATAGATTAGCTTACATACTCATATGACTGGACTTGTTTGATGTATAAAAATTGCTGATCCTACGACGTCTTGCACGCTGTAAATTGACCTGCTTGGATAACTGCGAATGGCTTTATGAACTGTTCAGGTGCTAGTAGTTTGCCTTGTGAATCGCGATAATCGCGACCTTCTGGACGCTGCCCATCAACTTCGAATAACGTTGCTCGATCGAGAATTCCATTGAGAGAACACCAATTGTTCATCTGTAAAATCTGTGATGGTGCAATCGTTACTGCGCCAATCACCTTTTCAAGTGGCATGCCGCATGCCAACAGCTTGGTCATCGTTGTAGACAGGTCATAAACCGGACCGCGAATATTGCGAATATGTACATCCGTACTAATGGTATGTGGCGCATATCCGGCAGCTATTGCATTACGGCATATCTCATTATTAAAACTTGCCGCCCCATGTCCCACATCCAGTTTAACGCCTCGATCGATGGCTTTTTGGAGTGCCAATACCGGTCTGCCATTTTTTAACCATGGATGTCCGATTTTCCCATGAAAGCAGTGGGTTATGACATCTCCTTCGTCCAAAAGATCTAATACGCCATCAATGAGCGGAGGCGCTTCACCGATATGTACCATAACCGGCACGCCAGCCTCATATGCTGCCAGTTTGGCTAATTGAAGCGGTTGGAGTCCCATCGATCCAACAATGGCGCCGCTCGAACGAACCTTGACGCCACAGACGAAATCGCGATTATCAGCGATGGCTTGCACTGTTTTATCTACATGAATATGATCCAAGGTTGCAACTTCACGAAGATGAACAAGCCCAATGGAGCTAATGTTTAACCATGCCTTAACTTCCGTCTGAAAAGCAGGAGCAACATACTTCCGAAGCCCCGGCAAAGTCGCTTCCCCAGCACTACCTGCATCAACAACCAAATGAACGCCGTTCTGAATACCTGCTTCGTCTGCGGGTACACTGAGGTTGGCAACACCATCGTAAACGTGTGTATGGAGATCAATCCATCCTGGACTCAAATAAAACTCAGGCTCCTGTGATGAATGATCCGGGAATGAACGATCTAGTCGGTAGCCATCCTCCGTCTTCTTCAGCAGTGCTTTGTATGTCTCTTGGTTCAACGGGTCTATAACTTTTACAAGCGTCTGATCTTTCATAACGATACACCTGCCGTTTCGTATAAATGACAAGCTGCGGAATGTCCTGGAACAATTTCTTGCAGCTGCGGTCTTACTGATTTACAAACCTCCATCACCTGTGGGCAGCGGGTATGGAACGGGCAACCTTGCGGGGGATTAGCGGGACTCGGCACTTCTCCTTGCAAAATAATTTTCTCCCGTTTAACCCTTCTTTTCGCATGAGGTGAAGAAGATAACAGCGCCTTCGTATACGGATGGAGCGGTTCTTGGTACAAGCTATCCTTATCTCCTATCTCCACCAAATGCCCTAGATACATGACACCAACGCGATTGCTAATGTGCTTGACTACGGATAGATTATGCGAAATAAACATATAAGAAAGATTAAATTCTTTCTTCAATTCCGTCATTAGATTAAGAATCTGCGCCTGAATGGATACATCCAGAGCTGAAACCGCCTCATCTGCCACAATTAACTTAGGGCTTAATGACAATGCTCGTGCAATGCCTATACGCTGCCGTTGCCCACCAGAAAACTCGTGCGGATATTTCCGCAAATCTTTCTGACGCAAACCAACCAGATCTATTAATTGATTAACCTTCTCGGATGCTTCTTTTCTGTTCATGATGTCGTTTATCAGCAGTGGCTCCGCTATAATATCTGCAACCATCATCTTAGGGTTCAAGGATGCGTAAGGATCTTGAAATACCATTTGAAAGTTTCGACGTGTGCGGCGAAGCGTCTTACCGTGCATCTTGGTGATGTCTTGCTGATCGAATAAAATGGTACCTTCCGTCGGTTCTAGAACACGCATAATCATTCGGCCCAAGGTCGATTTCCCACAGCCCGACTCCCCAACAATACCAAGCGTTTCGCCATAACCTATTTGAAAGGAAACATTATCTATGGCCTTCACATGTCCAATTGTTCGACGTATAAGTCCAGCTTGGATCGGATAATATTTTTTGAGATTGGAAACTTCTAGCAGCTGATCACTCATTATATCTATCCTTTCTGTTAGATTAGATCACACCTAGCGAACTGACCGGGCTTCACTTCGCGCAGTTCAGGCATTTTTTGAGTACAGGAGGGCTGTGCCCGTTCGCATCGTTCTGCGAAGCGGCATCCAACTGGATACTTTGATGAATCCGGTACCGTACCTGGAATCGAGTACAACATCTCTTTTTCTTCATCAAGCGAAGGAATGGATTTCAACAGTGCTTGGGAATAGGGATGAAGCGGATCCTCAAACAAAGCATCGGCTGATGCACTTTCAACCACTTGGCCCGCATACATAACAACTACGTGATCAGCGATTTCAGCTACTACACCCAAATCATGGGTTATCATCATCACCGAGGTATCGAATTCATCACGCATGCGCTTCATCAACTCAAGCACTTGGGCTTGAATTGTCACATCTAGAGCCGTTGTAGGCTCATCTGCAATTAAAAGCTTTGGCTCGCATATCATCGCCATGCCGATCATCACACGCTGTCGCATTCCACCGGAAAATTGATGCGGATATTCCTTCACGATATCCTTTGCCCTTGCTACACCAACGAATTCAAGCATTTTAACGACCTGTTCCATTGCTTGCTGTTTCGTTATTTTACGGTGTCTGAGAAGAACTTCCGACATCTGATCGCCAATCGTCAACACCGGGTTCAACGATGTCATCGGCTCCTGGAAAATCATCGAAATATCGTTTCCCCTAATCGCTGATAGTTGATTCTCCGTTAACTCAAGTAAATCTTGACCCCCAAACCAAATCTGCCCATTTACCACCCGACCATGTGGCTTTGGAACCAACCCCATGATGGATAAAGATGTCATACTTTTCCCGCAACCCGATTCCCCAACAATACAAACAATCTGCTTAGGATAAATAGTGAGATCAATACCATCAACAGCATGCACTTCGATTTCGCCTTTGACAAAATAGGTTTTTAAATTCTCAACCGATAGTAGTGGCTGAACCATCAAGTGCCTCCTTTATCTATGATTTTCATCACCGCAAGGTAATATTAAAAATTTTTATATTATATTAATTTTTTTCTTTTTATTAATATAGTCAAAAAAAAACGACCCGTCAATGCTTTTTTTACCAAGTAAGCCCTTCCAATAATAAATTACATGACATGTACTTAACACTAAAATGAGATTCCATCTATTTCCCAAAAGAAAGTCTATCACATCCCGAAAATATGTTAGATTTCATTCCATACACTTATCTCGTTTAATGAAAAAAAACCAACCAACGTAAGTAAGTTGATCGGTTTTTTATTCCTATGCTCTCGCACAATTTATTTCACGCGAACTTCATCGAGTAGGTTATAGAGAGTAAATTTAGAGATATCCAAAAACTGGCACACCTTATCTCCAGCTTTCTTAATGAGGAATGCTCCTCGTCTATCGAGAAATTGGACCGCTTTCTTTTTATCCTCTTTCCCCATATGGGAAACCGGTATTCCTATCTCGTTATGGCATTGTTGAAGCAAATAGTCCAGTAAATCACTCACATCATTAACGAATACTTCTTCCGTTTCTTGTTCCATGCTGTGCATAGTGATCGATTTAAGTGCTTTTTCAGCCATAATCAAATCAGAAATATCCATATTTATGCAAATGGCTCCGATAATCTCCTCATTATTATTTTTGAGGTAAATAGACGTAGATCGAAGAATTTTTCCATCTTTCGTTTGCGTGATATAGTTATAGCGATCACCGTCTTTGTCAGAACCTCTCAAAACTTCCAGTCCCAAATTGCTCCCACAATCACCAATTCTTCTTCCAGTAATATGTGAGTTCTCAATCCCTACAATTGTATGCTCATAATCACCAGTCAAATCATGAAGGACAACTTCGCATTTATCCCCGAATTGCGTTGCAATTCCTTTAATAATTTGCTTTAAAGCTCCAAGTTCATCGTTTATATGTTCCAATCACATCACACACCTTAAAAAAAATAATACTACATTAAAATTTTTATTAATGCATATTCTAACCTTATTTTTGTCATTTAGCAATATCATTACTGCAATACCTTTTGAAGACTATAAATCGTCAATAAGTTTTCGCTATTTTGACATCATAGTCTGATTACAGTACGACAAAACGGCTTATAATGAAGCCATTACCATGTGGTAGGAAAGGAGATTTTCTGATTAAATGAGCGCAAACAACCATGCACCAAGGCAAGCTAGCAACAAAAATTACACGGCTGCCATCGTCACCATTTCACTTGTCGCAAATATTGTTATATTACTCTTGTTCTTCTCACCGATTGGTTACAAGGGAGAGATAAATTTCGATCTTACCATCTTTCCAAGAATCAATGGGGTGTTAAACAGCTTCACCTTCATCTTTCTGCTTGCCGCTTTGATCGCGATCCTACGGAAGAACGTAAAGCTTCACAAAGGGTTCATTCTAGCTGCCTTCTCTTCTACACTGTTGTTCCTTGTCTCCTACTTAACGTTTCATTACATGTCCTCGGAGACGGCCTTGTTCGGTGGTGAAGGCATTATTCGGCCGATATATTTTTTCATTCTAATCTCTCACAGCATTCTTGCCGCCATCATCGTGCCACTCGCTTTGTTCACTCTCGTATGGGGTTGGACTAACCAATTGCATAAACATCGTAGAATTGCCCGTTGGACAATGCCGATATGGTTATATGTGAGCTTAACCGGGGTTGTCGTGTTCCTAATGATGAATCCGTATTATTAAAGGGGATCTAGAATTAAAATTGTAAGCAGCTCGGCAACTCTACTGACCATTAACATAATAGAGGCCGCCGATCATGCCGGCAGCCTCCCAATGTATGTTTATTGAACAAACGACGTTCTCCGTTAGTGTAAACGCTCGCAGACGCGCGGGATTAGAATCTAGGGGATTCTCCCCTTGCCAAATGTTTGCTAAAGATCACTCCAATCTTCATGGTTAACAAAGGAAACAAAAGATACAGGTAAACGTCCCACCATATCTGACTTATCAAGATTCCACTTTGTTTCAAGAGCACGGTTATCAGTATAAGGATTGTCTCTAGACAGACATATTTTATCCAACGGTATTTCCAACTTACCATAAGCAGTAGGGTAGTGACGAGTACAAAGGATAGATAGTAAACAATAGCGAAAGCACTGGTGTCATATGCCGGATCCGTAAACCATCCAGGCCGGTAAACCCTGCTATAGAATAACATGAAGGGTAAGAACTGGACGGTTCCAGAAAAAGGACCCAAACATAAAAAAAGCAAAAACGCGCGTGAGGCTCCTTTCCTAGCCTTAAGCATCCAGGGATACATCTTTTTTATCAACGGGAAGTAAAAGAGGAGACCCAATGAAGTATATCCAATCCGCCACCAATATAGCGAATAGATATGCAGTTTGACGAAAAGCCATTCGATCCCTGCTAGCAGAGCGATAAACCCAATTATCCAAAACCAGCCTAGTTGAAATACCGAAAGGATTAGAGCGAGGGATGGTATGGAGATTAAATTAGATGTTATAGCTCCAAGATGGCTGTCGTAATAATGATTGCTAAGCAGTTTAGGGTGGTACTCGTAGCTCCCGTTGAAGATATAGATGACGGCCTCGACGATATATAAGAGTTCAACTCCAATAAAGAATTGCATATAGGTGTGGATGCTTCGTTTTCTATAAAACACTATGACCTGTAAAATGATACAAATGAAGCTCAGACCTAAATACCAATACGAATTAGAGCTCACGCCAAACACCCCTGCATTGTAGAATAGTTCCCATTATTGTCCAACTTCTACGGAATAAATATTCACAGTGGATGTGATCCTACTCTATATTTATAACATTTTCAATATTTTATATATGTAATTCTACCGAAGTTATCTTACCGTTACTTGATTTAACAAAAGAGGAGCCTGCCACTTAGCAAACCCCTCAACTATTGAATCATGTAATCGTGCAGGCATGTTCGTAATATTACCTATGAAATCTTCCCCCGCCAAAATGTAAGACAGCACCTTTCACAAGTGCCTAAATTCTAGGAAGGTTTAATTTACATCCTCTTGCCATCGGCTTTTATGAATTCGTAAGTTTCACTTCATCCAAAGCTCTCTGCGCCAATCCGTTAACCACGATGTCATCCATCGGTGGATTATGCAGTCCTGCCCGCACGTCGCGATACATCCGCTCCAATGGTAAACTGCGTGACAAACTCGCAGCACCGACGATACGCATCGCTGTATCTACAATCGAGATCGCATGATTCGTGGCCACATGTTTGGCCAAGCCCAGCTCCGGCTTTAGCGCTTTGCGCCGCTCAGGTTCCCGGTCCCAGCGATCGGCAACCGAATAAAGCACCGTGCGCGCCGTTACAAGCGCAATTTCCATTTCACCGATTTGACGCCGAATATTCGGTAGTTCAGCTATCGGTGTGGTCAAGCTGTTCGGTCGATACTGCTGCGCGAAGTTAATCGCAAAGCTTCTAGCTGCATGTGCAATCCCAATATAACAAGCGGGAATATGCAATAGCCAGCCACCTTCGTCGGGTCTGCGCTCCTCACGTGGTGTTCCCGAACGATGAACAAGCTGGTCATCTGGCACGAATACGTCCTCAAGCACCACATCGTGGCTCCCCGTAGCGCGCATACCAAGTGTGTTCCATGTTTCTTCTACACGTACGCCAGATCCGGAACGCACAAAAAAATCCCCTGTTTCCTCCGTACCCTCAATCGCCGCCGAAACAGTAAAACATGTGAGTATCGGACTCAGCGTACTGTAGGTTTTGCGTCCACTCAGCAGCCATCCGCCCTTTGTGGCAACGGCCTTCGTTTCCGGTCTTCCCCCTCTACTCGGACTCCCTGTTGCCCGTTCCGTCGCCAAATGATTAATCAACGCACCTGTTTCCACCGTCTCTCGGCAAAACCGTGCATACAACGTTTCCGGCCAAGCATTCGTATAGCGCAGCTGATGCAGCAAACCAACGTGCCAGCCCACCGCAAGCGTTGTTGAACCATCGCCTCGCGCCAGTCGTTCCTGGGCAAGCACCAATTCGTACAGCGACGCTTCCTCTCCGCCGTAAGCTCGCGGCACTGTCAACTGCAAGTAGCCTGATTCATGAAGATCCGCGAAATTGGCGAACGGAAAGCTTCCTTCTGTATCATGATGTGCCGAACGATTCGCGAAGCGAGCGGCTAATCGATCAGAACGTTGCGCAATCTCTGCCTCTCGTCTATTACGAATATATATATCTGTTTCTATGCTCTCAGTCATTTGTCTCTCTCCTCTGCATGTAAATTTAGCCTTCATAAGAACTTGCTTTTTTAATTTAATTATTATTATTCCTAGAACTGTTCCAATAAAAAGACTTATGAATGAATACGGAATACCGAGTCCGATTAACACTAGTCCATTAGCAGGATTATCATCAACATCACGATTCGGATCACCAGTTGCTACCATGTAAAACAGATAGAGTACATAAAAGATAATGAAAGAAATTAAAGAAATTAACAGCTGCCTCCACTGACCACGAGAGACAATCAAACTGCTAATGGTATTTGTTAGAAATAACACTATACATCCCTGAGATAGTCTTGAATTTAAATAAGCTTCATTAGATCCAAATATATATTTGGGTTATAACAAGCATTTTGATTATTCATTCAGCAACTGTCGCTGCTACTCTTCGACATCCTCATAACAATTATGATGGACTTCTTGAACCGATCTTGCATATTCAAGAAAATAACTGTGGATTTCACCTTAGTAAGCTTATAGAATCCGTTTTTATGTTCGAAGACAACTTTTCCATTACTATTAACCTTCACGAAATCTAATTCATGAAAAAACTCATTTATTTTACTAATAACGATATCACTCATTACACCACCACTTTTTATAAAATTCCCCGTTAGATCCGCGATACATACACCTGATCCAAGAAAGGCTTTAAGGATGTATGAAGAAGCTTTAAAAAATCTCTGCTTTTGCTTGCTCCTTATCAGATGGCCGTAACCAGACTCTTTGGTGTTTATCTACAAAGGTGTCCACATTCTCTACATTAAACTCTTTTGACCAAGTGGGATAGCCGTACTCCAAGAACAAGGACTCACCATTACTAGCGATACTAAAAACAATATCGCTGACTTAATGGTACCACATATTGGAAGTATTGTGCCCTTTAGCTTAATAAGAATAAGAATAAGGAGCAGCTGCCGCGTGGCGAGCTACTCCCTTTAAGTCCAACAACTCATTATAAAAATGCATGAATCAAAAATAAAACAGCAAATGCTAGTCCACATCTTAAATGCCATTTCTTATCGAGCCTTCTGTAGCGGAGTAAACCCGAAACCGGTACCGGTAATAGCACGATTAATGCAAGAAGCCCGCTAATGTTGTTGAAATCCCATTTAAAACCAAACATAAACACAGCAACTGTATGGAGTATAATAAGTGCGATGGCGAGAACAGCAAATGAAACATGATATTTCTTGACAATACGGAGTAGTATAACCAATCCTTTTTTCAGATGAGCGAATTTCCCCAAAATGCCTTGTTTAATGATAAAAGCTAAAATGTAATTCGCTACCACCACGAACAGGACTATACGGGCATTGGAGCCATAATCTTTGAATATATGCTCAAAGCTGCGATTGTGTATGGTTGTTGATGGTAAATGAAAAAGACTCCACAGCTGCCATATTAGATAGATTGTGGACACAGCCATCGCACCAAATACCCATATGCGTTCTTTCTTAGGAATCCATGATTGTTTTACTTCTAAATTTTGCTGAGAGCTCATCTTAACCCCTCCCTCTCATATCCTCTTCATATCGCCTTTCCTGATATCGCTGATAATACCAAATAGAAATGGCTAACCAACTACCGCTTGCTAGAAAACCACCAAGAACATCACTTGGATAATGTACGCCCAAATAGATTCTGCTGATTCCTATCGTCATTATCATAATGATACTTATTATAATTAACATGCTACGACCAAGAGCAGTTGCAATATGCCGCCAAAGCAAAAAAGCAACAACACCGTATAAGCTAAAAGCAGCCATTGAATGCCCACTCGGAAAACTAAACCCATTTGCATCAATGATGCGATGTAAAACCGGTCTTGCACGTTTAAAAATAAGTTTTAAAGTTTCGTTTAAAATCACCGAGCCAATGACAACGCTTAAAAATAAAATCAACTCACTTCGATGATGTAAAACCTTATACAAGAAAAACAAAATGATTAGCGTAACAACGACAACTGGAACTCCTCCCCCTATGAAGGTAAAGAATTTCATAATGCTTGTAAGAGGCGGCGTTTCTAACCCTTGAACAAACGAAATGATCACCTTGTCGAATTGAACCACCTTATGATCGGTTACCAAGAACGCTATAGCTCCAAAGCTAATTGCGCTCAAGAGGCTTATAAAAAAAGCCCAGGTTAATTGTATCTTCAAATTCATTTATTCATAAATCCCCTTTATCTGTTAAAAAAATTTAATTTTTTTACTAAACTCTACTCCAAGTCCCTCAACTTCATTTGAATATGATAACTCGTAAGATATCGAAAACAGAGGTGCTGGAATGGTGAATAGAGCTCGAACAGTGGGCAGCAAATGGGTCAAAACAAAGGTGCTCTTATTAAACAAAGAACTTCGCAAATTTGTTCCGGAAACAAGAGTCTACAGTCAATCGAACCTTCTTCAAATGCTAAATAAGCATAAAATGGTTTATGTCAAACCAATCAATGGCTCTTCAGGACAAGGTGTTATTCGTGTAGAGAAAAATGAAATATTCCGTTTTCAGGCTGGCAAAACTGCCAAATCATTTGCTACGTTTCAAGGCCTATTCGCTGCTCTAAGCAAAGCCAAGTTAAACAGATCCTATCTTGTTCAGCAAGGTATTCATCTCTTAACGCACCAGAAGCGAATCTTCGACACACGTATTATGGTTCAAAGAACCCCTCATAAAAATTGGGAAGCAACTGGTTATATCGGCCGAGTTGCTCATCCCCGCAAGATAGTGACGAACTTTCATAATAGCGGCAAACCGCTGCCCTTAGAATTATTACTTGGTTCCTATTTAAAGAATCAAAAGAAAAGTGATTATATCCAAAGCTTACGACATTTAGGGTATCGAATTGCAACGCATTACCAGAAGAGTTATCCCGGATTTAAAGAAATTGGTGTTGATATTGGAATTGATAAAAATTTAAAACCGTGGGTGCTAGAAGTCAACACGGCGCCTGACCCTTTTATTTTCAACCAATTAAAAGATAAAAAAATGTTCTTCAAAGTCCTGCGGTATGCGAGAGCAAACGGCCGGTTCTTACGTGTAAAACGCAAATAATAATGGTTACTTTAGCCGCGTATAAAAGCTCCAATCCTCTTAAACAGGAGATTGGAGCTGTTTAATTTTAAGAGGGCAATTTTTGTTGACGTACCATCATTTTAACTCCCAACAAACCAAGACCGACTACACAAGCCGCGACAATTAGCCATATTGGATGATGGAAATGCATAAAAATGTGGTCCCATGCTTTACCAAGCTTTTGACCTAGAAAAACGATAACTAAAATCCAGGCCATTGCACCAAAATACGAGATACTCATAAATTTAGTGAACCGCAATTTTATCGCCCCTGCAATGAAAGGAGCAGCATGTCTAAGACCAGCCACATAAAAGCCTACTAATAGTAAGATAGCCCCGTGCTTCTTAAACTGCTCTGCCCAATTTTCTAATCTGCTTTCAGAAAGCTTAATCCACTTGGTTACTTTGCTAATCCGCTTGAGCCCAATACTTTTCCCAAGGAGGTAATTCACTGTCATTCCAGCACACGCTCCTAGCCAGGCGAAGCCGATAATGCCACCCAAATGTAAATTAGTCTTAACGGCTATATAGCCTGCACCTAGCAGGATAATCTCGATCGGTAACGGTATGCCAACAATTCCAAGGAAAAGTGCTATAGAAATACCGGCATAACCATAATGGGTGATTAACAAGATCATTGAATGATGATTCATCTTTCTTCACCTGCCTCGAATTGATCCTATCACAGGAATGTGAAAAACACATGAGAGAATCCTTTGAAACACGAATTTATCTTATGTTTGGATTGTCAAGGTATTTCCTTTCATCCGATTCTCATGATCTTCTAATAATTGTCCTTTAAGCCTCGCTGGAACTAGTATCCCCGCACATTTGTTAATTTATAGGGATTTACGGATGTGATAAGGTTGTCTCAGGTGAAAACCTAAAACACGATCCTGAAGGGGGATATCCAATCATGAACAACATGAAAACGAACCGCCTAAGCAAATCGCTATTAGGTATTACACTTAGTGTATCCTTATTTGCATCTGCTAACCTAATGATGGCGCCGCAATCCGCGCATGCTGCAAGCAATGTTTCTACAGCAGCAACAGCAGCTTCAGCAGCAACATCAATCTCTGGAAAAGCAAATAGTATCATTACAACTGGTAAACAATATTTAGGTGTAAGGTATAAATTCGGTACTCAAAAAGGCAGCACTAGCTCCTTTGATTGCTCTTCTTTTACACAATATGTTTATGGCAAAAATGGGATCAATCTGCCCCGTTCGTCTAAGCAGCAATCACAAGTAGGAACTTTTGTTGCTAGAAATCAGCTTCAACCGGGGGATCTTGTCTTTTTCTACTCACCAATTCATCATGTTGGTATCTACATGGGGAATGGAAAGGTTTTGCACACCTATGGCAGCCCTGGTGTTACGATTTCAGATATGAACTCTGGCTGGTGGAGCAAAAATTACAAAACAGCCCGTCGTGTGATTCACTAAGCCTGTATCCCTTTGTTTAACTTAAGAGCAAGGTCAGAAGACCTCTTTCAGTTCTCCAACTGAAGGAGGTCCTTTTCCTATGGCAGAACATCCCGCTATCTTGGTACATAAGATGTAAGGCGATTAATTTAAACACCTTGAAAAGAGTGGTGTTCATGTCAAATAGAATACTTGTCATCGAAGATGAAGAAAAAATAGCAAGGCTGCTGCAATTAGAACTCACACATGCCGGGTATCTTGTAGAGTTAGCTTCAGATGGCTCAGAAGGACTACGAAAAGCATTGAATGATAAGTGGGACCTCATTCTTCTAGATATTCTGCTTCCTGTATTTAACGGTTTTGAACTGATTAAATCCTTTCGCAAGAAGAATTCAGAAACACCTATTATTGTGGTAACGGCCTGCGATACCCCCTCGGATATTGTGAATGGACTTGATTTGGGGAGCCAGGATTATATAACAAAACCCTTTCACTTGGAAGAGCTGCTCGCTCGGATTCGCGCTTGCATGCGCCGCCAAAATCAATTCCAACAAACCGATGACGAGCTTAATAAGCATGACTCCATGATCTATACGGTGAAAGGAACAAACGTGAATCTTCGGTCTAGAGAAGTGTTACAGAATGATATTAAGATTGACTTTACACCAAAAGAATTTGAACTCCTCGTCTATTTGATCGAACATCAGAATGAAATCCTTAGTCGGGAACAAATCATGAACGATGTATGGGGTTACGATTTCCTAGGGAATTCAAATCTGGTGGATGTATATATTCGATATGTCCGCAAAAAGCTACTTGCGCCTTACCCAAATATTCGAACAATCCGTGGTGTTGGGTACCTCTTGGAGGTCTAATTGATATGAAAATTAAGACTAAAGCTTCACTGCTTTCATTCATTTGGTTAACTAGCATTCTAATATCGCTTACCTTCATTATTTACTACCTTTATGCACAATATGAAAAAGAAGAAGAGCTCGAGACACTTCAATTTACTGCTGACCAAATGCTCACGCATATAAGCCCTTTGGAATTACTTCAAGAAGATAATAATCGAATTTTAAGAAGGTATCTTCCCAATCACGCCATGATTCGCTCACTTGATCTTTCTTCAAAAGTGATCAATCAAGCAGCTAATACAACAGAATTAGCAGTTATTCCGCCAAAACACATGGATACACAAGAGTCTTATTCACAAAAGCTTAATGATCAGTCCGTTATGATTGTTCGAACACCCATTCACCAAGGAACAGAAATCATCGGAACGTTAGAAATCATTACGGAGCCATTAGAGCTTGACCAAAGCTTATACCGATTGGTTGGTATTATTGGCATCGTAACGCTTGCTGCTATGCTGCTCTCTCTATCTGCTAGTTTTTTATTGTCCAAACTGTTATTCTTACCGCTATCCCGTATGATTCTGACGATGAAAGAGATCGAAACGAGTCTTGCGATTAAAAAACTACCTTTGAATCGAAAGTCAAAGGATGAGCTCTATCAATTATCTGAGACATTTAATCATTTGATGGAACGGATTGAGATGAGTATGAAGAAACAGCGGCAGTTTATATCAGATGCCTCACATGAGTTTAAGACTTCACTTACCATTATTGAAGGCTATACGTCGCTCATTCGTAGATGGGGCTTTGAAAACATGGACCTTCATATGGAAGCTCTTGACGCTGTTCATGACGAGAGCAAAAGAATGAAACACATCACTTATCAATTGCTTGAATTGGCTGAACTAGAACATGAACCTACATTAACCTTTTCCTCTTTTGATCTAGTGACGTTATGTAAAGAGAACATTCAGCTTCTTCGGCCACTTTCAAACAAAGAATTCATACTTCTCTCCTCCGAAAGCAGCATGATGATTGAAGCAGATCGGCTGCAAATTAAGCAAGTTATCCTAATCATTTTAGATAATGCGATGAAATACATGACACATCACACCCATGTCTACCTATCTAAAACAGATCCAAATTATTGTATACGCATTGTTGACGATGGCAAAGGCATTCCCACCGAAGAATTGCCTTTCGTCTTTGAAAGATTCTATCGCGTAGACCGTTCACGGAGCCGACAAACTGGAGGATCGGGCTTAGGTTTAGCCATAGCTGAACGTATTGTCAAACTACATAAGGGGACAATTCAAATTTCAAGCGTACCCCATTATGGAACAGAAGTTATTGTTACCATCCCTATATGTAAAACCACCAACTCGATTTAGGAATTGGAGGTTTTGGATTGCTGCAATAAATATTTGGCATACAGTAGAGGCGTTTCATATGTTCGGTAGAATGTAGAGCTCATCTTAGCTTTCTTAAATGAATACCGTTGGTCTCGCCCATTTACTTCAATTAATTTAATATGACCGCGGTGATCAATCCCGATATCTAACCCTACATCGGCTAAGTGAGGTAGCTTCTCACTCAAGTCATTCATGATACTAATAGATGCACTGCGTATGGCTTCCATCATTCTTTCAAAGTCGAACCTATTATTTTTAAAAAGCACTTCGGTTCGTCTTACCTTTCCCCCCTTAGCCACATTAGTTACATGTCTTCCAGCACCAGCGACTTTTCCCACTACTCCTGTTACTTGCCATCTTCCTGTTATACCGCGTTGAACAGAGACACGTAAATCATAAGATCTGCCTTTGTATGTTGCTAAGGCAATTGCTTCTTGAATCATGTAAGTTCTCTTTCCAACAACTCTCTGAATAACAGAAATAGCTCCCTTCGCAGATAGCAGCATTGGCCTTCCTTTTCTCAAAAATAACAACCATTTTCCGCTTAAATGCTTGGACAGCTTCATTATTCCATTGCCGACACTATCGTTTGTAGGCTTTATGAATAGAGAAGGATAAGCAGCCATAGCTGATTTCAAATCCTTTTCTGAATACTTCAGTGAGACAGGTAAGTAATCTCGCAGATGAACGTTTTGATGCAACAGTTTATAGATGTAGTATTTGTCATATCGATTCTGCCTATTGAAAACATAGCTCGATTCCGAGAATTGTTTGAGCTTACGTTTAAGAAATGGTGATAATGTTATCGCTCGGTTATGTGTAACCTTTGGAATCGATCGACGTACAAACTTATACCTATTTTTTGCATAGATATAACCTTGGGCCGAAGTACTGCCAATCTGATGAAGGGAAGTATAGAAAGCCGTTAGCTTATGCTGTTTGGCTGCTTGATTATATAAGGAAAGCTTCTCACTTCCTGTTTTCCCTTTAGGTATTCCCATAAACGTTTTTCGATCCAACAGAACACCTACTGTATGACTCATGAACCCACCACCATTTCTAGTACCTACATAGATACGGTATGTCACCTTCCCATTCGTCAACACGGTTGTTGCCCAATTACTTGGATGAGAATGTTATCATAATCGGGAATTATGCTCACACCTAAAAACCCCCTTCCTACATATGAAGGGGGTTTTGGATTTTTGCATCTGTCATGAAATAGCTTTACATTCATCATGATCTTCCTTTTTTCCAGGGATGATTAGGATATGTTCCAAAATGAATTCTTTCTCCTCAACGGTTAAGTTTGATCGATGGATCAGATGAACTATTTTCCCCTCTAACTCATGGATCTCTTCTAAAAAATTATCAAGAATCTCTTTCATCTGAATCATGCCTCCCCATTCTAAATTGACGCTAACATGAATTGGCCATTCCAATGAAGCATGATATCTTTTACGATATGAGCTGCTGCATGACTTCGGTGCAACTCCTCCATATGATCCCGAATTTCTTCATATTTTTGAGGATGATGAATGAAATGTTGAATACTTTTCGAAAGTTCTTCCATTTTTTTTGAGATTGAAGCTACGCCGCGGCGTGATAAATATAAAGCATTTTCTTTCTCTTGACCGCCATTAGGCTTATAAATGAAAACCGGCACTCTTAAGGCTATGGCCTCTGTCAACGTTAGTCCGCCTGCTTTCGTTACCATACAACTAGCTTGAGCCATCCAATCATGAAGATTATCAACAAACCCATGGATGGTTATCCCGTTATAAGCTGCAAACTCCACTTCTAATCTATGTTTTAACTTCTCATTATGACCACAAACAACAACCAATTGACAATTATCTAAATGAAAAAGCGTGCGCATCATTTCCTCGATATAACTTGTTACACCGCTATCTGTGGCCATGATAAGAATGATCTTCTTCTGCTGATTTCTTGCACGAATCCTCGTATTGACGAACTCTTCTCTAAGCGGTATTCCGCTAACATCTATTCGGTCCTTGCTAAATCCTCTTGCAATGATTTGCTTTTTTAAGTCTTCTGTTGCCACATAATATCGGTCGACTTTCGGGTGAAGCCAACTAGCATGTAACGCATAATCCGTAAGCACGGTATAATTCTTAATCCCCATTGGACTGCAAACGATTGGAGAAGCACCGAACGGGAAAGTATTGACGACTACATCCGGCCGTTCCTGGTGAATAATCTCTCTCAATTTCTTTTGCCCTAAATAGGTCATCGACTTCTGAAATATGGCTGTTTCTTTGGTTTCCCGTGTCAAATAATAGCTCCAACCATAATAGTCAATTCCTAGCCGCGAAACTTTCATACTTTTGCTAATCAACGTAGATGTAATTGAATGAATCCATGGATGACCTTCTTTCATTAGATTCACAATCTTCACATTCTCCACACCTTGCTGATTGAATTGCTGTAACAATGCTTTAGAAGCCTGGAGATGTCCATTCCCATAATTAGCCGTAAGGATTAAAACACGAGGATTAAATGGTATCACTTGCCTACCACCTTTCATCACATACTTTTATAACCGAAACCGATAACCTGCTCCCCATACCGTTTCAATGTATTGCGAATTAGATGGATCTACTTCAATTTTTTCTCTTAATTTACGGATATGGACCGTAACCGTCTGGGCATCTCCCATAGCATCAAATCCCCAAATCCGTTCAAATAGGTGATCCTTACTAAAGACTCGATTGGGATTCGTAGCTAGAAAATAGAGCAAATCAAATTCTTTGGTTGTTATATTAATCTCCTGATCATGAACAAATACCCGACGGGAACTATTATCAATTAAAAGTCCTTGTATGCGAATTTCATCTTTATTTTCTTTGGTACCAATTAATCGTTCGTATCGTGCTAAATGTGCTTTAACCCTTGCTACTAACTCACCTGGCTTGAAAGGCTTGGTAATATAATCATCTGCCCCTAGACCAAGTCCACGAATAACATCAATATCCTCTTTTTTGGCAGTAACCATCAAGATTGGAATCTGATATTTCTCACGAATTTGCTTGCATACTTCAAATCCATTTAACAAAGGTAGCATGACATCTAGAATGATTAAGTCGAACTCTCCACTAAGACCCAACTTAAGGCCTTGTTCGCCGTCAGTTGCGATATCGACCTTATATCCGTTTACCTCCAAATAATCACGTTCAAGTTCTGCAATAAGCTGTTCATCTTCAACAATAAGTACCTGTTTCATTCATTCCCACCGTCTTTGCGCGTCTTTTGCGGTAATTTTATGGTAATACAAGTCCATTGGCCTTTCATACTTTGTGCGCTAATGGCCCCGCCGTGTCCCTCGATCATTTGTTTGGAAATCGCTAACCCTAAACCGCTTCCCCCATTGTTGCTGTTCCTAGACGGATCTGCCCTGTAAAAGCGATCAAAAATATATGGGAGCGCTTCTGCTTCTACACCAGCCCCGTTATCCCTAATTTCTATGATAACGCTTGTCCCTGCAGTCTTTGCATGCAAAGTGATGGATTTCTCGGCTTTGTTCATATATTTTAAACAATTGTCTACAATGTTAGAAAAGACACGTCTCATTTTGTCTCGATCAATAGAAACCAGTGTCCGCTGGTCAACTGCGATATCTGACTGATAATGAATGCCTTTTTTATGGAGTTCAAATTCAAGTTCGTCCGACCAATCCATTAGAAAATCGGAGAAGTTGACGACTTCAAAGTTAAACGGCACTCGCTTTAAATCCAGTTTGGAATAAAGAAATAGTTCATCAATTAAATGATCCATCTCTTCCGCTTTGGATGAAATGATTTCGATGTATTTTTGTCTTTTGTCCGTGGTATCGGCAATTCCATCACCTAGTCCATCGATATAACCTCTAATAGCCGTAAGCGGGGTCCGAATATCGTGCGAAATGTTAGAAATCAATTCTTTTCGGTTTTCTTCATATTGAACTTGCGTTTGAATAGATTCTTTCAGCTGCTTGCGCATTTGTTCGAAGGCTATGCTGAGCTGCCCGATCTCATCCGCACTTGTTATCTGAACTTGGAAATCCAGATCACCGGATTGGATCCTTTTCATTGCATTCTTTAATTTGCTTAGGGGTGAAATAATACTTTTAGAAACAAAATAAGTTAATGAGCTATGCGTCAGAACTAATATAATAAGGAGCGTTATAAAAAGAACCGGGAAAAATTTCTGTGTAAAGTTAACTAACGGATTAACACTCGTAATAATAAAGACACTTCCGGCCTGCTGATCGGAAAAATAAAAATCAAAAGAACTAATCTCCAGCAATTCTTTCCCAATATGTTTGGCATCTTCGTGTTCCGGATGGCCAGGATGCTTAAATTCAGGCAATTGCTGAAATACATCTGAATTTACTAAGGTTGGAGATACATATACAAACGTATTATCTTTTCGTACAATCATCCTTGAGTTATTGGTTTGCAGTTCTTGATCGATGTCAGCCAGATAAGTCAGGTCGGCAAGCATGCTTGGATTTTTCTCCGAGGTTCGTTTCATTTCCTTGAAAGTATGCTCCAGATTCTGATTCTCGAATAGTCCGACCCCCGAGCTCACTTGTTCGCGAATACCTTGGAAATCTCCACGAAATACCACGATTAATAATATGGCTGTGATGATCATCATTACGAGTGGAATTAGCAGCATGGCTGCATAGGAAAGCAATAACTTTAGACGAATTGACATGTGCAGACCCCGTTTATTTATACTTCTTTTCGGTCGAATTTATAGTAACCTAGTGCCATGAACAACATACAACTTGAAACCAAGAAAAGTGAAGTCGTTACTAATTTACCATTGGAGACAGACTGATTTAACCATAACATATGCCAGTCTGTATACGATGTTGGTGAAAATGCAGCGAAATTGTGCAGCAAGAAGGGAGCTATTTTAGCTGCAGCAAAAAGAATGAGTGCAAAAACCATATATCCGCTGGCTGATTTAAAAAACTGTGAAACAAATACAAACAAAGACGATATGGCTACCATAGAAACAAAAGCTGCAACATAGGCTTTCAACATTCCCATTGTTTCCGTGAAACTAGATGTGGTTCCAGCAAAAATGTTGCAAATAGAGGTTACGATGCCAAGCACAATCAGGATACCAGCAATACAAGTGACAAGAGCAGCCGCTTTTGTTCCATATACTTGAAAACGTGAATTTGGTCGTAGTAAAGCAAGTTTCATCGTTCTGGATCCTACTTCACCAGGGAATAAATCAGCCGTAATGGTTAGGATCAAGAGTGGGATCCAAATGCTCGTATAAATCGATAGCATCTCAATCGGAAAAGATTGGCTAACTGCAAAAAGTCCAAGAAAAGGCTGTAATGCTTGAAGAGAAACAGCAAGTACGATCGGCAATAGAGCTGAAAAGATAGCAAACATCACGACTTTTTTTCGATAAAACATTAAGTAAAGTTCATTTAAGTAAGCAGCACGCCATCTATGCACTCGCGTTGTCCTCCTTTGGAAGCTGAAGCTCATCGATATAGAATTGCTCCAAGGATTGATTTTTTTGTAATAATTCAGAGACATATCCTTCTCTTCTCAGCTGCCCCCCTATGACGATTCCCACTCGATTACATAACTGTTCTAACTCGTGAATCATATGGCTCGAAATTAGAAATGAGGTTCCCATTTCTGTGGACAACTGCTTGATTAATTTTCGAAACATCACGGTTCCTTCAATATCCAATCCATTCGTAGGCTCATCTAGTATGACGAGTTTCGGTTCAGGTAATATAGCCGCGGCAAGCGCTAATTTTTGTTTCATGCCTGTGGAATAGCCTTTTATCTTTTCTTTGCGCACTTTTAACAAGCCTACAAGATCCAATACTTCTTCGATTCGTTTCGATACGACAGCTGGGTAGAAACGAGCTACTAATTCTAAATACTGATTCGCTGTAAGAAAATCATGAAAATCCGCCGATTCAACCATCGTGCCTACATGCTGCATACCCGCTTCAAAATGTTCGGGAATTCTATTATTAAACAAAGTAATTGTTCCTTGATCCGGTCGAATTAAACCCGTTATCAATTTTAAAAATGTCGTTTTCCCTGCACCGTTTGGACCGAGCAAACCATACACATCACCAGCATATAGCCGAAGCGTCATATCTCGAATTCCACGTTTATTGGCATATTCTTTACATAAATTAGTTGTTTCTAAAATGATATTCATTTGGTTCCCCCATTCATGAACAGCAGACAAGCTTCAACAGGGAAGCCTGTCTGCATGAGCATCTAACCTAGTAAATCATTCATGTTCTTGCTTACCTTGGTGATCATGCTTCAACGTTTGCACCGTTTTTCCAGTAAGATCAACGGTTTCGGGTTTTGTAAGATTATAATCCGACAGATTCGCTTGAAGGTGCAGAGTCACTTGATGTACGGTGCCTGCGTCATCTTTGCCAGATACGGTTAGATCCGCTTCTTGATGAGAAAGATAATTACTTGAATTCACTGTTGCTTTGATCGATACATGTTCAATTTTGATGTCTTGTGTCAGTTGAGGAGCTGCATTTTTCAGGAAATCCTCTTGAAATGGTAATGCGTTCGCCTGAACAGCATCATCATTCTTTTCGCCATCGTGTTCGGTCTTAGTAGCTTCTTTAATAGCGATTGGCGCCAATGCATTTACTACAGTTGGAATTTGCGCGTTATCCAGTTGAATAGAAATGTCTTTGGAACCATCATCCTTCGTATCAACAGCTACATAATCTTTCAGATTGCCGACTAACGCATCGATGACCGTTTCAACTTGCTGAGGAATTTCCGTTTCATTCAGCTTATTCTCGGTTTTGTGTTTCTTCTCGTTCTCTTGTTTCACGAAATACACATCGCTGGCAGCTGATTTAAGTACAGTTTGGTTCGCTTCCTTATAGAAGCTAAGTGCTTGCTGATTACCATTCACCGATACATTTGCGCTACCACTTGCTGTTTTCGAATCTAGACTTACTTTAAAACTTCCGTTCGCACTAGCAAGCACTGCTCCATTATCTTGCAATGCCGCTTCTGCTTGTACTGCAACATTTTGAACCGTTTTGGTGTTTTTAAGCGCTGATTTATAGGCTTCATACCCTGATGTACTCGCCATTGCGCTAAACCCAGTTGTCACCATAACAATACTGCTAATCCCAACAGCACTACCTAACATTATCCACTTTTTTTTCATGATTTCCTCCTAATATAGGGATCTTTGAGTGGAGCTCAAAGTCTCTCCGCTTTGGGATCTTTGAGTGTAACTCAAAGTCTCTCCTTTTTGGTATTGGGCTTACCTCTAAATCATAGGCATTAAAAATGAAACGCTTATGAACCAATTCTTAAAACTTTCTTAACTATCCATTTATTAAAAATAAAAATCCGTTCATCACTTGAACGGATTTATAGAGAGTTATAGTTTCGTTGAATATTCGCTTACGAGTTTCTTCTTCCAAACTTTGTTCTCCACAACTTCATACCAATGAATAACTTGGAATAGCATGTTTTGCACTTTTGGAACCCTAGTTAATAATTGATGTACAACAGCCGCGGCAGCTATGCCGAGCACTGCTCCTGCCAAAACGTCTGATGGGTAATGAACCCCTGTCCATACTCTCGAGACAGCAATGCACGCTGCTAAGACAAGCCACACCAATCCTTCTTTTCTACGGAAACTCCAAATCGAAGCAGCAATGACAAAAGCCCCAGTGGCATGGTCACTTGGAAATGAAGCATTGGCTGGATGTTCAATCAATTGAAGCACCGCATGCGTAACGAAGGGGCGATCTCGATAGAAGAAATGCCCGATAATTCCGCTGCATGCAAAGGCTACACAAGCAGAAACAAGCGATTGCACAACCATTTGGCGTTGGATTCGATGCCTAGTAAACCAATAAATCACTATGCCAATGTAAAATACGTACTCAGCATAAGAAGCAAACATACGCATAACAGGATTTAGAACATCCATCGTGCGTCCTAATCCATTAACCATTTGAAACAACTGATAGTCCAACTGAGCAAAACTCATTTTCATCAATCCTTTAATTATAGTAGATGCCTCCAAGAAGACATTACAATAACTTTACATGATGAAAATGAGAGGAAAATGAGAAAACATAACTATATAAATTTATAAGATTGGAAACTTCACACTTACTTTTGTTCCAACTTTCTCCTGACTACTGACCGTTATTTCCCCCTGATAATTATTGACGAGACGCTTAGCGATGCTTAATCCAAGTCCAGTTCCTGCTAATTCACGGCTTCTTGCCTTATCCACACGGTAGAAACGGTCGAAGACATGTGCCACATCCTCTTTGGGAATTCCAACTCCATGATCTGCAATGGTTATTTCAACTTCATTTTTACCTGTTGTTCCTTCAATTAAAACTCTCTTATCTTCCGTCGTGTATTTGACGGCATTATCCAAAACTATTAAGAGAATTTGCTCGACATGCAATGGGTTTATCATTATGAAAACATCTTTAATTTTTTCTAAATTCACTTCAAATACAAAATCCGGATGGAGCAGTTCCAATCTTTTTAGCGTCTCATGAATAATAGGCTCAAGCTGGGTTGGCTCTCTATTTTCATATGAGAATTGAGACTCTGCTCTCGTTAATGTCAGTAATTCTTGCACAATACCTCGCAAACGCCTAATCTCTTGAAGTGATGCTGACAATGATTCATCGAGCACAACAGGATCGGATTTGCCCCAGCGATCTAAGAGCGATAAATGACCCTCCAAAATGGTTATGGGCGTTCGAAGTTCATGGGAAGCATCTTCAACAAACTGTTTCTGTTGACGAAAGGAAACTTCCAGTTGATCCATCAATTCATTAAAAAGTTTCGCCAAACTAGATAATTCGTCCCCATTTTCTATCTGCACAACTCGCTCCTTAAGTCCATTCTCTTTGACACTCTGAATAGTTGATGCCAACGTCCGAATCGGACGCATGAACTGCCGCGCAATGGCTAAACCACCAAGTCCGCTAATAAAAATAGCCAGCACACCACCGACTACCATTACCCATAAAATCGTCTCGCTAAAATGATCGAATGTTTCCAAATTACTTGCCAACTCAATAGTCCCAACAAAGTCAGCGGTAATCAGTGGACTCCTGTATATTAAAATGTGCTCTTCCTGATGGGTAATGTCGGTTAGCTCTTGTGAACTAGTTGGTTTCCGTGAAACCCAGTTCTCATCAAAATGATTTGAAACCGTCAGCAATGAAGTTCCATCCTTATCAAGGATGCGTATCAATTGGTTTTTTCCAATAATTTTCTCTAAATAAGATCGGCTATCTGAAATTTGCAAAGTCTCTGTCCTGTTTAATTTCTCGTGAAAATAGTCTTCAAGCTGAATCATATTGACTTGGATTTGATCTTTCTCTTGTTTCAACATCCATTGTTTAAGCACTACGTATTGAGCAAAATTATAGGTTACAAATATCAAAAAGATTAACGCGGTAGCTCCAAACATGAGCTTCCACTTGATCGGAAGGCGCCGAATCATCATTCTTAGACGTTCAATCATCTCATTACATATCCTATTCCTCTTATGGTATGAATTAAATTTGTTTCCCCGTTATAACCTAGTTTGTTTCGCAAATATCTCACATAGACATCGACAACATTCGTCTCAACTAAAGAATCATACCCCCATACTTGATCCAAAAGCATATCACGTGTTAAGACAAGATTATGGTTTTTCATGAACATCACTAATAGATCGAACTCGCGTTTCGTAAGCGCAACAATTTCTTGATCCTTATATACAATATGGGCATCCAAATCGACAGTAATATTCTGAAAAGAAAGCTTTTCATGCGCGTCATTTCTTTCTAACTCCGTACGGCGAAAAATAGCTCTTATTCGTGCTAATAATTCTTCAATGGCAAATGGCTTGGGCATATAATCATCTGCACCGCTATCTAAGCCAGATACGCGATCAACAACACTATCCCTGGCTGTCAACATCAAGATCGGTGTCTTCTTGGCAGCACGTATCCGTCGACACACCTCAATACCATGAAGTCCCGGCAGCATGAGATCCAACAATATTAAGTCCCACTCTTCTTGAAGCGCTAATTCCAATCCTTTTTTACCATCATAAGCGGCCTGCACTTCGAACAATTCATGCTCCAGCTCCAGTTGAATAAATCGGACTAGGTTTTTTTCATCTTCAATGAGCAATATTCGTTTCATCGTTATCTCCCTGATTCATAAGTTAAGGTTTACCAGTGCTTGTATCCCCAAGTAGTTTTAAGATCAAGATGTTTTTCTATACAGTATCATCCCAATGAACTATTTTAACGATAAGAAATGAGAATTTAATGAGAATTATTCATAAGAAGATATATGTAGCGACACACGCTATCGCAATTAACGCAACTACAGGCCGCTATTTTACCGTATAGTGGGCATTTCGCAGCTGCAGGGAACTAGCGTCCGCTATTTCTCCGTTTTCGCAGGGAAAACGGAGAATGGCAGGTAAATAGGGCCCTGTAGTTCTGCTAACGCGCGGAAACGGTCGATTTTGCCAGGAGTAACGGCCCCGGGTTCCCTTATTTTCCGAGCATACATGATCAACAAGAAAAAACGGCCCGTGTTCGCGACTGTTTCGCGAATGGACCGTTTTTTGCTTTTCTCAATTAGATTAAGAAATTACCATACAAATGCGGATGTGATGATGACCAAAAGAATAAAGAGAACCAAAATTGCTGCTGCGTTGTTACCATAACCTGCACAACTACCACCATAACCTACTGCTCCCATGTATACTCATTCCCCTCTGGTGAAATGTCACTACGGTATAAAATATGTTGGTTACGTAATGATTGATTGGACGTATGTACCAAATTGAGTATTAAATAACCGGCATTTATTATAAAGATTTTCGGATCGTCCACTTTTATATAACATCCCCGAAAAAAATAAGTGCAAACTCCTGCCATTTGCCCACGCATTATTTTTAATGTTGAATCTTATATATGAAACCACCACAGGCAATTCATCTCATATTTCACCTTCGTTTACCATAAAAAGGTCACCCTTAGTTGATGAATAAGGGTGGCCTTTTTGATATTTCCAGCCAGTACCCAACTCACCTGGCACCCTCATTTAAACGACAAAAAAACGGTCTGTATCGCATCGATAAGACCGTTTTTTTGCGATGTCGATTTAGATTGCAAAAGTCATCAAGATAATAACCAAAAGAATAAAGAGAACCAGAACAGCTGCTGCGTTGTTAACACCATAACCTGCACAACTTGCACCACTCATATCTAGTCATTCCCCTCAAATAAATTTTAACTACGGTATAATCATACGCTGGGTATGTGATCATTGCTTGGGCATAAGTCTATATTCTGCTTCATTTTTCAATTATTGTTCTGAGGTAGTGAAATAACAGGTTGCACTACACATTTACCCAAGCGGAATTTTAATTTTTTGCATAATTTAATTCTACTCATCATTGTGAAGGAGATCGGATGTTGAAAAGGGAGTGAAAGTTATGAAATGGCGCGATTCCCTAGGTGGTTATAAGGCCTACATTAGTCTCGGTTCTACATGTCAAACAGCCTATCAGCTTAAAAGACTGGGCTTACGAAAATATGCGGGTCCCTTAGATTGGTTTGTTTCCGATTCGATCGGGGAAGTGGTTCGTTTGATAGATCATCGTTTCAACGGATTTATGGAACTTAGCCAGCTTGAACTCATTGGCACTACCTATGAATGCTTTGTTGTAAGAGATAACGGAAGTGGCGTTATATCCTTCCATGACTTCCCTCTTTATCTCACTGCGGGGCGATGGAGGGAGGCTTACCCCGCGTTTAAACAAAAGCTCAATCGACGCGTAGATCGGTTTTTGAGAACTATACAAGGTCAACCCATTCTTTTTATTAGAACCAATTCTACAAAAAAGGAAGCGCAGGAGCTACACTCAGCAATAAGAAGGCTGAAGCATGGAAAATTCCACCTTCTGATCGTGAATAACCACCAGAAAGACAGCAAAGACGTGATTTACGAGGATTGGGGGCTAGCTGGAATTAGCTCGGTGCTCCTACCAAAAGGTGAAGACTGGAGAGGATATAACCAAGCTTGGGATACGTGTATGAACGGCTTTAAATTGAAAGCTTCGTCCCTTCGTTGAGTCTAGCCCTGCAACATTTTCTTTTTGGGGAGTGTTAAATGAAGTCCTTAAGTATGCTCAATGATGAAAAGAGCAGTTGCCGCGGCGATCTGCTCCTGGTTTGTTTGAACTAACGTTATTCGTTAGCGGGTAGCCTCAATGGAAGCTACTTTATTCTCTTATGAATAGGATGATCCTCACTTAACTCAAGCAAATCCCATAGGTTTCCATATAGATCTTTAAACACAGCGACAATTCCATAGGATTGTTCTTTGGGCTCTCTAACGAACTCAATTCCTTTTGCCACCATGTCATTATAATCTCTCCAGAAGTCGTCCGTGCTTAAAAACAGAAAAACTCTACCACCTGTCTGGTTTCCAATAAACATATCTTGTTCCTGTTTCGATGCTTTCGCAAGCAATAATGTAGTGCCAACAGAACCTGGCGGGGAAACTACTACCCATCGTTTATCTTGTTCAGGTTGATAGGTATCCTCAACTAAAGTGAAATTCAGCTTCTTTGTATAAAAATCTATTGCTTCATCATAATCTTTTACCACAAGAGCAATATGAACAATTGATTGAATCATAATTGACTCCTCCCGAAAGAGTAATAATTTTCAAGTAACAGCACGCAATACTGCCATTCGTTCTACTCTAATTTCTTTCATAAATATGAAAAAAATAAGTGTAAGGATTCTTACTGTCAGTTATCCCTTTCTCAACGGATATTTCCTTCCATTCACTAAAATCAATCTCCGGAAAAAAGGTATCTCCTTCAAATTCATAATGAATTTTTGTTACATACATTTTTTTAACATATGGCATAAACAGTTTGTAAATCTGTTCTCCTCCAAAAATGAAAATCTTCTCTTCATTCTGGCATAAATCAAAAACTTTTTGGATGGAATGCGCCATTTCACAACCTTCTATGTTTAACTCTGTATCTCTACTTAATATAATATTTCTACGATCGGGAAGTACCTTTCCAATGGATTCAAAATTTCTTCTCCCCAATACAATTGTATGCCCCTTTGTTATTTTGTTAACATACCGCCAGTCATTAGGGATCCTCCATGGAATGTCATTGTCTTTTCCAATAACTCTATTTTTGTCCATTGCGGCAATTAAATATATCTCCACTTACTCCACCCTTTAACATGTTTGCTTTATAAAATTATATTACCTCTAAAATTTGATTTTTATGGTGCTTGTCATGATCATTAAATTCGTGAATGATGTAAAGCAAAGAATAAGGTGTACCTGTATGCGGGCAAGTTTCTACTCCATTCACTGTAACACGTTTAAATACAACTTCTGTTTCCGCTAAAAGTATTTCAACTAACTGAAGGCGTGTTAGCTTAAATTCATCGAGCAGACGATTTTGGGAAATTCCTGATCTGGCATATTCATAAGCTATATCATTAAATGAATCGAAATCCGGAAATACCATTCCTTCACCCGCTTTAATTGCTGGTATGATCGTTGTGATAAGGTAACTATCCCAATTTTTCAGATGCGAAATAATTTCTCCTACAGATGCTTTTCTTTCAGCTATAGGTTGTAACCAGGCGCTCTCTTGTACATCCTGTAAGGTATCCGTCCACTCTGTAAATTTTTTATACTGAAGAATCGTACTTCTATCCAAGCTAATCATCTCGAAGTCTCCAATTCATTTTGGAATAATAATCCATCTTTATAATACCGAATATACGTTCGTTTGTGAAGATATAATTTTGTGCAGACATTTTAATTTAATTGCAAAAAAAAAGACCCACAACTTGGTTTGTGGGTTTCTTATTTAGTTTGATATGGCTAATTATACGCACGATAACCATCACTGCAATAATACATATCTTTTATAATAATCAATAAGCTTCTGTTCCATAGATGATTTTAATTGATCTAATTCAGCATTCAGTTGTTCAAAAGTTTCCTTATCCATTCTGTATAACGGCTCTTCTTGCTCTAAGTTGCAGATGAAAGAGACTCTGTTTGCAGTAGGAGGATGTGACGCATCTAGCCGCGCCCCCGCTTTTACGGAAGCTCGCTTTAACCTTTCCATTTCCCTTTGTGGTAAAATCCTGATTTGCTCCTGAAAGTCTTCGAAGAAATGTCCTATTCTCTTTGAATTGATTACTTTTAAAATCGTAAATTCGAACATGGCGTCCAGATGCAGCTTATTTAATAAGGATACCGTGGCTTTAGGGCTTGCCGTCTGAGCCGCGAGTTGATCGGCTAAATACTCAGCACGCTGCGAATCTTGCCAAAATAAATGGCAAAGGACATAAAGAAGGAAATAAATGAATTGGGATACTGCTAACAGAACCAGATTCGCAAAAAACATGAAAAAAGCAAGAAGCCGATAACCGGGATCCCAAAGCCGATCAGGTCGTATAACGGAATACCAGTAAGTTAACGTAAAAAAAGCGGCCCCCACCCAGTAACTTCTGTTTTGATCCCCATTGATACCATGAGCTAACTCGTGTGCAATTAATGCAGTTAACTCCTTCTCATCAAGAATTTGAATTAATGGCAGTCCTAATGTAATGATTTTTTTCCGGCCCAAGCCAATTTCTCTGTAGGAGGCATTAAACTTTTCGTTTATCACAACGCCTTCCACACGATCTGATCCCATTGCTTTAGCGATATCATCCATCGCGCGATATAGAGCTGGAAATGCCTCTCTCGCCAATGTTTTCTCATTCAATTTATGGAAACGAGGTCTAGTCGCCCATGCAAATACCAATAATATACAACCAAAAATTAGAATAATGATATTTTGAACATTGAAAACGACCAGGAGTATCCCACTTACGAAAAGAAACAAACTGAACAAATGAACAACAGAAGCGGCAAGATAGGTAAACAGGCGCATCCACGAAAACGTTGTGTGTAAACTACCTTTAATAATCAAAGTCTGTAGTAAATCGGAACCCATTTTCTCGCCAACCTGCAAATAGGTTCGTTCAAAAACATTTCTTGGTTTACCCTTTTTATCATCAGCCTTTACATTCCACTCACATTTATCGCACCATGTCATAAAGCCTTTGAGTACGGGAGTTTTCTCCATACAATTTGGGCATATTGTTGTTTCCAGATTTTCAATGTTTGAACTCATTAGTGAATTTATCCCACCCTGTTTCTCTTTATAGCTCATTATATTAAAGATTGATAGATATGTAATTAAAGAAATTATTGACGCCATCATTTCAGTTGATTTGCCCCCCTTCCTAACATGGATTGTCCCCCTCACTAGAAAAAAGCAGATGATATAGTGTTTATATAGGTAAACATTAACCACTCGGGGGTACGTGAAATGACAAACCAATCTAAGATTGCGACGGCCAATCGTCCATTCGCCTGCTACGGTGCGGAGCAGCTTGAGGGTATTCGCAATCGAATTATCGTGCAGCCTAAGCTGCGGCAGGAATATGAGCGGCAATGGAAGTTGTCCGATGCATTTGCGAATGAGGAATTGTCCTTGCCTATTCAACGGATATACGCTTTCCGAACCTTTCCTTTTGTGTTCCGAACGCCGGAGCACGCTGCCTATCTGAAGTTCGCTTTACATATTCGGGGAAAAGGAGAAGTTTGGATCAACCAAGTGCAGCTTACCCATTCGGAAAAAGGACTGCCTATTCCGCTCGCAAACGGCAGGTTCGATCACGGCTTATTCGGATGGGCAGCATCGCCGTACTCCTTTACAAGCTCAACTTCCCTTCAATCTTCCGCCCCCCCCCGGACAAGGGCAGTGCTTGCACGTGAAGAACTTGTCAAATAACGACCACATGCAACTGTCAATTACGGATCAGATCCCTGTGCATAGCAAGGAACACTACAGCATTCAGACGACTCTTCGATTGGATCAACTCTTCTCGGAAGGCGGCATCAACATCGAAGTCAGGTTCCTGGACGCTGCCGGTCAACCTCTGGATGAGGTATATACTTCGCCCTCCTTTAACCGAAAGACACCGACCAATTGGGCTGTCCTGCTGGAGACAGCTGGAGCGGATGCAGACGTCTATATGGTAACTGGGGATGCGGTGTACGCAGAGCGGGCCAAACGGAAGATTCTGTACATGCTGCCGGATATGTGCCAGGGTATGGATATTTTCAAAGCAACTGGCTGGCATGATGATGATACTTACGGAGCCGTCCATATAGGACGGGGCATCGCGGTGTTATCGGTCATATACGACCAGATTGCTGACTCAGGCGTCATCCTTCCACATGAGAACGCAGACATTCATTCTAAGTTCCGTTATATAGCCGAAATGATGATGGACACTACATATTACCGATTCGATCTGGAGCAGTTTCCGGATGAAAAGGGCGGCAAACGGAGCAACTGGAACGCGGACCGCGCTACTGGCCTCGGGATCTACGCGCTCATTTTCCCTGAAGAGAAGCTTGCTGATGACTATCTGGCCCATGCCTGCGCTGTCGTCGATTGGCAGCTGGAGCATGTCGTAGACCAGGATGGCGCATGGCCTGAAAATATCCGTTACCATGGCGCAGTGCTGCATAGGTACTTTATGTTTTTCACGCTGCTGCAGCGACAAAAGGGCGTGGACTACTGGTCACGAGACAAGGTAAAAAAGATGTACCGTTTCTTAATCGACACGGTGACTCCGAAGGATAACGTTCAAGGCGGACCGAACTCGGAGCCTAAACTGCTGTCTCCTGCTCTTGGCGATTCAACAGTTGACGACCAGTGGTTTCGTTTGTTCGCTTACGCAGCGCCCTTTTATGCCACAACGGATTCACAGTTTAGTCGGGAAATGATGTGGGCATGGCAGCATGGGGGAGGCGTGGTCCGAGATACGGGTGCTTATCCCTGTACCCTGCTCGCACTTCTCTACCCACAGCCAGAGCTTCCTCTAGAAGCACCTACGCTGACTTCCGTCCACTATCAAGGGATGGGTTATATTATTTTCCGCCAACATTCCGGTGTGTGGGATCGTGAGAACTATGCCATCTTCGAAGCTTCACCGCTAACCTATCATGCCCATCACGATGAGGGGCATTTCTCCCTATGGGCGAACGGAACCCCACTGACGCTGGACCCTGGAACGGGTGGGTACTACAATGGAGACCGCCACTGGTATGTGAACGGACACGCGCATAACGTGGTTCAATTCATAGACGAAGCAGGAGTCATACAAAATGGCCCGCTGAAAAGTCTCTGTGAGGAAGTTTTCTTTTCGAATCAACTGGATTATGTTCGAAGCAAAATTCCAGATGTCCATGCGGAAGCTTACCATCGTCACTTTGCCTATGTGAAAGCCGGTGTTGATATATATGTGGTTTGGGATCATATTCGCAGTCAGAACAATAGCGTCTGGAATCTGCATACGATGAGCACCTCGTCGGATATAGAGATGAACCGAATCACTGCCCATTGCTTAAATGAAATGAAATTGGAAGTTACTTTCCTTGAGCCAAACGGCATTTCAGTATCTAAAAATCACGGAGCCGTATCCGGCGCCTATCCCCTAACAGTTCAAGAACACTTCCGAATTAGCTGCGATGGTGGTGGGGATGGTGATAGCAGTGATGGTGGTGGCGGTGGTAGCAACGATTGCAGTGCTGATGGCGGCAGTAATAACCACTCTGATTGCAGCCGTGATTACCTGACTCTGCTCTATCCGAAGACCCACGAAACGCCCGGATTTATCATACAATCTTTGCTAACTGATACCGATTACCCTGAACTTCGGATGTACAAAATACTTCGGGATGAACAAACGTTGTTCTATTTGTTAGTGAACGGGACAGAACAGTCGCACACTTTCTGCTGCCAAGCTGGAGCAACACTTTTGAATCCCCACGACAAGGTATCCTACTCCCCCAAACACAACGGTGAATGTCACATTCAGGTGGACGCCGGCAGGCTTGCTGTCCTTCTCACTAACGTGTAACACAAACAAGGTCAATCGACACTACATCGACTGACCTTGTTTGTTATTTATTCCTTTATAACGTCCAAACGAATCACATTCCACGAACTTTTAGATAGCCTAGCATGAATATGTCCGTCTTCGGCTCTTGCAGTTCCTTGGTTATGTGGGATCACATTTTCCGGGTGAAGCTTGGTATTGGTAGCTTTCAGATGATCATGTTCAAGCACCAAATGCTCGACTAACCTAACTTCACGGAAGCTGCGAAGATTGATAGCCAGATCAAGCGTTTCGGTCAGATGACGATTCACAGCAAAAACCGTAATTTGACTCTGTTCCTCGTTATAAACACTGATGGCTTCCAAATACGGAACATCGGTATAGTCTTTGGAGTCGTATTTCGGCGATCGGATAACAGGGTGCAGCACTTTTCCTCTACCGTAAAGAGAAGCATGCAGATATGGGTAATAGGTCGTTTGCAGCCAGACAGGCCCACCGTTCTCGGTCATGATAGGTGCGATGACATTGATCAATTGTGCCATACACGCCATTTTCACCCGATCGGCATGCTTGAGCATAGTGATCAAAAAGCAGCCAACGGCAAGGGCATCCTCAAGGGTGTAAGTGTCCTCGAATTCGGCCGGCGCAATCTGCCAGCGCTCCGTAGCACGGCTGGTGCCGATCGAATTCCATACGTTCCATTCGTCCAACCGGATACGAAGTTCCCGCCAGGGTATCGAATGATCGGAACCTGTAATCTCCGAATAACCTCCAGGGCATCCCGGCGGAATCCGCGTTCATCTGCTGTTGGATGGGAGGGTTCATAAATGCCTCCATATACGGCACGACCCAAATGTTCGATAAAAGAACCGTATATCCGCGGATCAACCTCATCGAGAATAAAGTCTTTGTCGACAATCATGGATGCTTGTAGTGTCATTGCCTTTTCCTCCTATTCAATTAGTGCGTTATACCTTTAAAAGAAAAGCTATAGGCGTAACTGCGGTTTGCATAAAGGGTAAACTCCGGATGCGTCTTCGACATCCAACTATCATCGCCGCCGACCCCCATTTGCCGGTAGTTAACTCGCAGCGCGATTTTGTCACTGGGAGGCAGCTTATACATATGATCGTGCGCTTCCAGCTCAGACGGTGTGTAAGGCAGCGCGTTCAGCTCCACAGCCTTGGCTCCCTCAATCCGTAAGCCAAAACCATCGGCACGTGTGAGCTCGGCCCACCTTACATCGGTTTTGTTCCCACACTCTTGAGGGCGCAGATACGGCACATACTGGTCGGCAACCTTCCCTTGATAAATCCCCAACCTTGCGCTTTCCGCACGGTCCCAATGATTTTCATGCGGGCCTCTACCGTACCACGCAAGGTTCTCAAAGCTGGCATCCAGCTGAAACATCATGCCGATCTCAGGAATTTCCGGCAGGTCTTGACCAGGCTGCAGTTCCTCACTGAGCTGAATCCTGCCATCCCCCCTCACGACATAGAACAGTTTGCAGAACGAACTGTGTGTCGTCGGCAAAATATACTCAACCGCTACTTCTACCTTATCTGCATAGGAATGTACACGCATGACATGAAGCTTACGCTCCTGTCCGGCTTCCTTCCAAGTCCTACTTCGTTCCGGGAGCTTATTTCCTTTATCATTATCGATACTGGCGCGCCAAAAGTTTGGCCTCGGAGCTTCTTTCATGAGCTCGACGCCTTTATACGAATAGGAAGTCAAATCTCCGGTCAACTTGCTGAACGTCACGCTAAAATCGGAACCAAACGCCGTAAAAGACGTCTCCGACTCTTCCGTATGTAACTGCCCAACTTCTGAAGTTTGCGCAGCCTTCATCTCAACTGGAAGCAAGAACTGTTCAAACGCCACCTCATGCCCTGCGTCCGCCCAAGCTCTACCCTCCTTCTCTAGCAATTGAACCGTCAATGTACACTCCTCACCAGCGTTCACGTTCATTGGCAGCCCAATAGGAAGTGTAATCTCTGCGGTGTCACCCGCTTCCACAGCTAGCGGAACGAGCCCTCCATCCATATTTATACCATTTTTCGCCAATTCCCATTTTAAATCATAAGCGATTAAGTTCGTAAACAGGAAGTTGTTCTTTATACGAATACGGCACTGATTCAAATCTATCATCTCAAACTTTACATTCTGATAGCATTTTTTGACTTCAGCTAATTTAGGAGTTACACGGCGATCTGCGAAAATGAGACCATTCCCGCAAAATGTGCCATCATTAGGGGTGTCACCAAAATCTCCTCCGTAGGCTAGATACTCGGTACCCTCTGAGGTTTTCGTGCGGATGGCCTGGTCAATCCAATCCCAAATAAAGCCCCCTTGGAGAATGGGATACTTATCAAAGAGCTCGCAATATTTAAAGAGATTCCCATTCGAGTTCCCCATCGCGTGACTATATTCACATAGAATAAAAGGTTTCTTCGGATTAGTAAGTGCATACTCCTCTACTTTGCTGGGAAGTGTATACATTTGGCTTTCCATATCAGAAGCTGCATCGGATTTCCGACAGCGCGTGACGCCTTCATAATGAACCAAGCGAGTCGGATCATTAGACCGGAAGAAATCATGCATTTTAATAAAATTGTCTCCGCCCCAAGACTCGTTGCCCAGTGACCAGATGATGATCGAAGGATGATTTTTATCCCGCTGGAGCATAGAATTTGCCCGGTCTAATACATTTGCCGTCCATTCCGGTTTGCTCGCAGGGACTGTCCAGCCTTCCTCCTCTTGGAAATTGGACCAGCTGCCATGCGTTTCAAGGTTGGTTTCGTCAATAACATACAGCCCATATTCATCGCATAAATCATACCAAAGCGGATGATTCGGATAATGCGAAGTACGAACAGCATTGATATTATAGGCTTTCATCAGCTGAATATCGCGAACCATATCGTCATAGTGAATGGCGCGGCCTGTATCGCAGTTAAACTCGTGACGGTTCACACCCTTGAACACGATGCGTTGGCCATTAATCTTCATCAGCCCATCGCTCAACTCAAATCTGCGGAACCCGATGCGGCAGCTCACCGCTTCAACTAAATCCCCAGATGTATCCTTCAGCGATAGAACCAAATGGTACAGATTCGGAGTCTCGGCCGTCCACTTCATGGGGTCATTAAGCATTGTGCGAAGACGCAGCTCCTGCTCATTCTCGCCGTCCAGCTTGACGTCCGCGGACAATGAAGCTTGCACAAGATTCGCATCCTGATCATAAAGGCTGACTTCCAGCGTGTGCTTGTCTAAATGCTCACCGAACGCATTCGTCACCGTTGCCTTTATATGCAAAAGACCGTGCCGGTACTCGTCGTCCAAATCCGCTACAGCACTGAAATCGTAAATATGCACTCTCGGCGTGCTGTACAAGTAAACATCGCGGAAAATACCGCTCATCCGCCAGAAATCCTGATCCTCCAACCAACTGGCATCGCACCAGCGATAAACTTCTACAGCCAATTTATTTTCACCTTCGTGCACATAAGGGGTCAGGTCAAATTCCGCAGGAGTAAACGAATCTTCGCTATACCCGACCAAGTCACCATTCACCCAGACGTAAAAGGCCGATTCTACACCCTGAAAACTAATATAAACGGGTAAATCCTTCCAGTCACTTGGTACCGTAAACGTGCGTGTATAAGAGCCAACAGGATTATACTTCGTCGGTGCAAAAGGGGGCTTGATATCCTCTTTACCTTCCCAAGGATATCTAACATTCGTGTACTGCGGGTAATCGTAACCTTGAAGCTGCCAATGTCCGGGAACTTGAATCGTATCCCAGCCGCTGGTATCATAGCCCATTTCGTAAAAATTCCTATTACGCTGTTCCGGGGTTTCGGCAAAGCTGAATTGCCACATGCCATTTAGTGAAACCGTGGATGGGGATGCGCTTCTGTCCCCTTTCAGTGCCTCTTCTATCGAGGCATAGGGCATTAAAGTCGCATGAGCTTTCATTCGATTCAATTGAAAAATCTCCGGATTATTGTTCCACTCGGGGTATCCGTTCTTAGGAGGAAGATAAGAGTATTTTTGACGCATATCGAGCACCTCTTTTGCCAAATTTTCATTTTATATACAGCTGTTTAAATTCTGAGGGTGTCATCCCCGTATGTTTCTTAAACAATTCACTGAAATGCCGCCTGTCCTCATATCCGAGAGCCTGAGCAATCTCTTGAACCTGCTTTCCTTCAAGCAGCATAGCTTTCGTCTGCTCCATCCGCTCCGTTGTTACGAACTGCGTTACTGTCATACCCGTCACTTTTTTGAACAAATTAGCAAAATAACTGCCGCTCAAATAAACCAGTTTGGCATAATCATTAACGGTCATGTTGGAAGAGACATTTTGCCGTATATGCGCAATCACTTGCTCGACAACTTGGTTCACATCTTCAACGTGGCGTTTTTGAATGAACTCGCAGCCCAACCTGCACAATTCCTTAATGTTCTCTTGAAGTTCCTTCAGCTTATAGGAGGAGAGATTTTTGATGGAATACAAATAACGTTCAATTCCTTCCATCTCATCGCGCGTCAGCTTTTCAGAAAAGACCCGATTGATTAGAAAGGCCAGCTCATCACACATACCTTTTACCACCTCGGGAGCAGGAGGAGTCGAGGCATGAACGGCTTCCTCAAATAGTTCATCCACAAGGCTGCACGCTTTTTGCAAATTTCCTGACCTTAAGCAGTAAAAAAGCTCCTTCTCCTTCTCGGGAGAATAGCGGGGCAATCTTTGATGAACCGGGCTCAAATCCCGATACGTGTAAACGGTATTGCCTCCCGTATAGAAATTATAGGAGATGGCAGCGAACGCCTGAGAATACGAATACGAGATTTGATGGATCTCCTGCACTTCTTCTCCAAGTCCAATCGATATGGTATAACGGGAGTATTTATTGACATTTTCACGGCATTTTTCCGCGATGACATCTGCATGATAAGCATCCGAAGGATTAAATATCGCAACAAATCGGTTCGTATGATCCCGAAAAACGAAACCTTTGGTGTACTCCCTCAAGCTTTCCTCCAAAATATTGTGAACCGTAAACCGGATGAGTTCGACCTCCTGAACAGGCAGCGTATCCGTTTGCTCACTGAACTGATCGATTTCCGTCAACATCACAATAAATCGCTCTCGCTCAAGTCCAATATTTAAAAAATCCCACCGCTTTTGGGCCTGTTCAGGGGTCGTTCGGAACTGCAGCAGCAGTTGAAAATATTCCTGCCTCAAAAATGGCAAGCTTTCCCGCAGCTTTCTTTCCATTTCACGATAACGCTGTGTTTCATGAAATTCCTCTTCAATGGACTGCTTCGCCTTCAAAACAACATCGATAATTTTTTGCGGGGTATACGGTTTGACAATATAATCGAACGCACCTAGACGAAGCGCCTCCTGCGCGTACTCGAAATCGGTATAGCCGCTTAAAAAGACAATTTTCGTTCGTGGAAACCACGCCAATATCTGCCTGGTCATCTCCAGCCCGTCTACTTTGGGCATTCGAATGTCCGTCAGAACGATGTGCGGCTCCGTTTGTTTGATCAGTTCTATCCCCTGCTCGCCATTGCTCGCAGTACCCGAGATGCAAACGCCGTAAGATGTCCAATCGATTTGATTGGCAATACCCTGCACGACGGTTTTGATATCGTCGATTACGCACATTCTAAGTTCAGTCGTCATTGCTTCATCACTCGCCTGTCAATGGGATAGTTAGTTGCACCGTGGTGGAGACATAAGGCTCGCTGCTCAGACGAATATCTGCTTTATTTCCGTAGTAAAGCCTTAGTCGCCCATACACATTGCGAAGCGCATAGCTTTTCTTCGACGGCTGTTCACTCCGCATATCCGCATCGACGGATAGGGCGTCCATGCCTGCACCGTTGTCCTCCACCAGTAGAATGAGATGAGACTCAGATTTGGAGATGGATATCCGAATGTTCCCCATCCCTTCCATACTTTGAAAGCCATGCAAGATGGAGTTTTCTACCAAGGGTTGCAAAATAATTTTCAAAACGGGAACATCCCGCAATGACGGGTCCTTTAGCTCAATGGCATACTCGAACAAGTCCTCGTAACATTTTTGCTGAAGCATTAAATATTGCCTTACGTGATCCATCTCTTTCGTTAAAGTAGTCATCTCATTCCCGCCATTCAAGCCAAACTGGAACAAGAGGGACAGCGACGTAATCATCTCCGTGACATCCCGGTTTTGAGACGTTTCCGACTTCCAAATGATCGTATTCAATGTGTTATACAAAAAGTGCGGATCAATTTGCGCCTGAAGCGCTTTAACCTCCATCTTGCGTTTCTCATATTCGGCTTCCTTGACATCCTCAATGAGGGAAGAAATTTCCTCCAGCATTCGGTTAAACTTCAGCCCAACCTGCGTCACTTCATCTTCATATTTACTGGTGAAACGCACATCGAGCTGATTTTGTTCCACTTTCTTCATTAAACCTTGCAGTTTGTGGAGCGGCTTCAGGAGAAAGCTTGAGATGACATTCGATAACACGAAAGCCAATATCGCGCAGCATAACATGATCCAAAAGGTGATTGTTTTGATGCGATTCACTTGATGAAGCAAATCCGACTGCGTCTGTATGCTGACCATCGTCCAACTGTCCGCCAGTGTCAGCCTCGCATAATTAACTAAATACTTGTTACCAGCGATGTCATGTTTGAAAAACCCACGATCTTGGTTCTTTAGCTGATCCAGAAAAGAAGGGTCATCTTGAAAAGGTGGCGCTTGGCTGCTTAACGGCAGTACCGTTTCGCCTTTGTTTGATATCAGGTAATAGTTTTTAGACTGATCCAACAAACCATCCGTAACAACTCTGCTTATTGCATCCTCCTTGACGTTAACGACGACATATACATCACGAACGTCCGCTTCGGTAACAGGCTTCATGATCAACGAAATTACCCTCGACTTTCCTGAAAAAAGCGGATCCTCGTGATCTTCCAACCACACGACACGTTCGGTTGTGTTCAAATATTGTGAAAATAACGTATCTTTGAAACGAATCTGTCCGTTGCGAAGATCGTTCGTGGCGTACATCTCGCCAACAGGCGTGTAAATCAAAACGGACTGAATCGAAGGCTCTATAAGTTTCATTTGCCCTAGAGGCGTTTGTAAAGAAGATAACCGCGTATAATAGGAAGCTGAATGATTCGTAACAACATCTTCCATAGCGTTCTTGAAGGGGTCGCTGAGCATCATGGAAGAAGTCGTAACAATGATGTGTCTAAGCTTCTCGTCAAACACGCGTGCTGTTTTATTGAGTGTATTCTGACTGGAAATAAAGGCTTCACTTTCTGTTGATCGAAAAGCAATCCAATACGACATCATCCCTGTGATGGAGATGGAGACAACCGTCAGCATCAGAACCAAGATCCATAACCTCCGGCGGAGCGAAAGCCGATAATACCATTTGTTCAAGCTGTATCCCCCTTCTCCGCACAATAATAAGGAAGAGACGCGCTGCTTTAGGCCGCGCGCCCCTTACCTATTGTAACCATTAAACTTTGCGCCTATTTGGCAAGACTACCCTGCAGTTTGCCCGGATCAAAATTCGGATCCGCCTTCATCTTCGTTTCTCCCGCGGCACGCGCTTTGTCCAATGCCGCATTATAGCGAGTGTTCAAATCGCTCAGAAGCTTGTCCAAATCTCCGCCTTCAAGCATGTATTTAATGATGACGTTCCCTAATTTTGTTCCTTCCACCTTGGTTTCTGCTACGCTAGTCGGAGTCGTTGCATATAATGCGTCGAACTTCGTAGGCAAGAAACCTTCAATACCTGGCATAGCCGGCTTTTTCGCAGTGGCATTCACATCCGGTACAATCGAGATTCCAAGACCTTTTTCGTGGTATTCCTTTTGGAAGTCCAGATTATAGATGTACTCCATGAATTTCCATGCTTTATCTTTGTTTGGAGTGTCTTTGTTGATTCCAATATAATTCCCCGTATTGGCAACGGCTACAGTTCCTTGCTGTTTCCCGTCAATCGTTGGGGGCAGCGCCGCGCTCCAGTTAATTTGGGTCGGGAATTGGCTTTGATATACGGCAGGTTCACCCGAGTGGTTAAAATACATGCCGATTTTTCCTGCCGCGAATTGGGCACGTAGCGGATCAATGTCAAGCGATTCAACACCAGGCAGCATACTGCCGTCTTGCTTCATTTGGCGAAGCGCCTCAACAATAGGCTTATAAGCAGCAAAATCGTACTGACCTGTTTTGTAATTATAGCCGTCCAACACAGACGTTCCGCTGAAGGATCCGATAGGGTTAGCAATCCGTGAGAAGGCAGAGCTTGGATTTTTAAAGTTTTCCGCAAAACCGTAAGCTCCGATATCTTTGCCGGCTTCCGTAATTTTCTTAGCATCTTCCACCATTTCCTGAATGGTTTTTGGCGGTTCCGTAATGCCGGCTTTTTTGAATAGATCTACGTTATAGATTAATCTCCAATATTGCCCTGTGTTCGGAAGCGAATAAATTTTTCCATCGACCATATTGCTACCTTCAACAAGTAGATTATTATATCGTTTCTTCATATCGTCTGTCATCATATCGTTCAGGGGCAATAGATAACCTTTCTTCACAAAGCCGGGAAAATCGTTGGTCCGAAAAATATCAGGTGCTTGTTTGCTTGCAAAAGCAATATCGACAGACTGGTTAAAGTTATCCGCCATAACCGTCATCTCAACTTCAATGTTGTCCTTGTTGGTTTCATTGAACTTTTTGATAACTTCCTTCATATAGTCAGCATCATGACGGTCAATCGTCCAGTAGGCAAGTTTCGTCTTCTGCCCGCTTGCTCCAGGTGCGCTACTTGCGGCGGCACTGTTATTCGTAGGCTGACCGGTTTGTCCGCCGCATGCTGCAAGTGAAGCTACCAGTGTAACGCCAAGCAACGTGCTCATTACTACTTTTTTACTCATGTTGTTAACCCTCCCGTTTCTCTCTTACAAATGTCTGAACCATGCCTCATGTAACTGTTTTCATAATAACGCTATATCCGTTTTGACCGTGAAGGACAAATCAACTTTCCAGGTGGGGGAAAATAACTCTTTTGTATGTTCCTGTAACCCTTATCCTTTTACACTTCCTGCTGTCACCTGAATAAATGACTTATTTGCCAATATATATACGACCAAAATAGGTAGGAAAGATAAACAGGCACCAGCCATCATCAGATGTGCCTCGGCTGCGGCGCCAATGCCGTAGCGTAAATTAGCAAGCCCAACCGTCAGTGTTTGCAGTTTCGGATTCGTCATCGTGAAGACCAACGGCAAGATATATTCATTCCAAGCGCCGCGGAACGTGAACAAGGCAGTAACGCCTAGTGCAGGGCTCAAGAGCGGGAGAATAATTCGCCAATACACGGTAAAGAAATTGCAGCCGTCGATGTAAGCCGCTTCATCCAAATCCTTCGGAATGGCCTTAAAGAAGCCGATCAACATGAAGTAAATCACCGCATGGGAACTGATCAGAATGATAATGACGCCCCAAAGGGATTTGTTTAAACCAAGTTTAACCATGAGATTGAACTGCGGCATCAAGACGACGGCGCCAATGGAGATAAACATCGTGCTCGCTTGCAGAGCTACGTACAGCTTTTTGCCTGGGAACCTCGTTCTATCCACGGCATAAGCGGACATGGTTGCAACGAGCAGCGTGCCAATCGTCACAATTACGCTGATAAAAAGGCTATTCCACGTAAACTGAGCGAAATTGGCCTGTTTCCAGGCTGTAGCATAGTTGGAGAACTTCCAGACGGTCGGCAATAAGGTGGCACCGGTCGTCAATTCAGCATTCGTTTTTACAGAGCCCAACATCGCCATAATAATAGGGAATATCGTGAAAAAAGCAACTGCGATCAAAAAAATCCATTTGATACTGTGCCAGATAATGCGGCCGCCGAGGTAACCGCCAGATTTCGTGCTAGTAGTCATTGTATACCCTCCCATGTTAATCCTGATTCAATCGTTTGGACATCGCGAAATAAACAATGGTAATCAACCCGACGATCAGGGCTGTTACGAAACCGGCGGCGCTGCCGTAGCCAATTTGTTGGACGGTCGGAGAAACAGCCGAGACTGGGAAAAATAGCTTGTACACATATAGATACATGACATCGGTTTTGCCGAAAGGTCCTCCCTCGGTCATGACCATAATGCTTTCATACCCTTTCAAGGAGTTGATAATGGCAAGCATAACGATCATCTGCAAGACAGGTCCGAGCATCGGAATGGTAATGTACCAAAACTTTTGAACCACATTTGCTCCATCGATGGAAGCACTTTCGTATAAATCATCTGGAATCCCTTGCAATCCGGCAATGAAAAGGAGCATATAGTTACCGATCGCCCCCCATATGGCCATAATAATAACCGTGATCATGGCATAATCCGGGCCCAGCCAATCAATCGCTTTGGAGATCAGGCCATATTTTAGCAAAAATTGATTGAGCAGTCCGTTATACGAATTAAAAATGGTGAAAAATACGATCGCCATGACGGATGTGCTTATAATCGTCGGCATAAAATACACGGCACGCAAGAGTACCTTCCCTTTGATCCCCCGATTTAAAATAACGGCAAGGATCAGCGAAAGCGGCAGCACGATAATCAGCTTGCCACCCGCATAGATCATAGTGTTATATACCGAATGCCAATATTCCGTATCGCGCAGCAATCTTGTAAAATTATCGATACCGATAAATTTCTCTTCTCCATATCCCTGATAATCGTAAAACATATAGCGAAACGCCCATATCAGCGGATAGATGCCTAACGCCAAAGTTAAAAAAAGACTTGGAAAAATAAAAACATAGGAATTGAAAAGGGAGTTCCTTTTGCGCATATGTGATCTACTCCTTAGACTTAATTAGTAGATTAAGCATATTACAACCGCGCAGAAAGGCGGGAGTGGTAATCCAACTATGTCCGTGCGACAAATCAACTGTCTTCCTCTTAAGGGGAGGGAATTGGGAATCGCTCAGCAGATACGCAGTGGATGCACGGCAAACGCAAATAGACCGCGAAAAATTCGCGGCCTCGTTTACATGAAAGCTAATTAAAATGGATTATAAAGGTCTTGATCTCATAAGGCTTCATTTGAACGCTTATTCGAGCGTCATGCTGCTGCTCGCCTTCCAGGCGTTCGAGCAGATTACATTCCTGCCAAGACGCTATCCGTGCATCGCTCGTTATGTCCACTTGTCCGCTAATTCCTGCGAACTCGTGTACACGAAGAATGACTCCGTTTTGGTCCTCAGCTCGTTTGACTGCATCAATCATGACATGATCGCAGGAAAGCTGGAACAGGCTGAACGAGGCTTGATCAGGCGCACCGGAGGCAGATGTCAATGGATTGTTAAGCGACCATGCGGATTGCATCGTTTTACCTTCATACCAATCGCCGGCATGCGGAAGCAGTGAATACGTAAAGTGATGCTCACCAATGTCGGCCGTAGGGTCAGGAACCTTCGCGGACTTGATCAGCGTGAGTCTCATGACATGATCTTTGATATCATAGCCGTATTTGCAATCATTCAAGAGGCTGACGCCATATCCCCGTTCGGACAAATCAGCCCACTGATGGCCAACCGTCTCGAACCGTGCGTAGTCCCAGCTTGTATTCCAATGCGTAGGCCGCTTTACATTGCCGAATTGAATGTCATAGGTCGCTTCCGTCGCCCGGATGCGCACAGGAAATGCTACCTTCAACAATTTTCGCTGCTCATTCCAATTAACATGCGTTTTGAAATCTATTCTGCGGCTATGCGCGTAGAGCACCATATCTTGTACAACGGTTGAATCCATGTAGGACCATTCGAATCGAACGATAGCAGCCAAAGCTCCGGTATCCGTCACTTCCAACCGAGTCACACAAGTTACTTCCTGTTTTTTCTCAGTATAAAAAATGTCAATATCCCACGCCTCGTGCCGACCTTTCGGCTTGTCTTCAAACACCTCAAATCGGTTGCCTCGCTGACCCTCAGCAATAATTTCCCGCTTCTCTATGCGATCATAGAGTCGTTCAATCTGACCCTGATCATCCCATTCAATTTCGTAAAAAGGAGTGATTAATCCCTGATCCAGCTTTTGGAATGGATTCTCTTTCACTTTTTGCATATACGTGTCCGCTCTATCGGCCTGACGAATCACCGTGTAACCCATCGATGGAATGTTCTCCACCTTAACCCACATCTTCCCATCCGCCCTCTGCACTTCAAGCGGACGTTGATGAGCATCCAACCAGTCTTCTGCAGACTCTCCTTGGGGCAAGCATACGATATCCGTTTGCTCCCATGGCGAACTGTTGAACACCACCACTTCACGCCCCTGCTTGCCGTCTGTTAGATAGGAAACGGATTGATTCCACACCTTCTCGCCAATGGCACGCGCTTCACTGTATTCAATCCTGCTGTCTTCGTAGACCTCGCGAATCGACGAACCCGGGATGATGTCATGGAACTGATTGCGTAAAATAATCTTCCAACCTTCATATAAAAGGAGCGAGCTTTCACTAGTCCCTACATGTGCGGTGGCATTTAATATGCTGCTCATGACCTGCATCCATTCCGTTTCTCTATACAAGAGCTCCAGCTTTCGATTCATAAGCTTGTTATATGCTTGGCTTGTATAGGTGCCGCGATGCAGCTCCAAATACAATTCGCCGTCCCATGTGTGCACATAGGATTTTGAATTCGACACTTGTTGCTGCAGCTCGTTGAAATAAGTGTCCGCGCGTCCCGTCTTCACCTCGGGAATACCAGGTATTTGATCTAATCTGCGCCTCATCTCCAGCATTTCCCGGTTTACGCCGCCCCCGCCATCGCCGTATCCATAAGCCAGCAGTAAAGACGAATTGAGCGACTTATCACGGTAAGCGTCCCAAATCCCTTGTACCGAGGACGGCGTTACTTTTCCGTTGTACGTATAGTAGAAGGCTCCTTCGCTGGAGCCAGGATCAGGCGTAGTAATGAAATGAGTCAAAATTTCTGTGCCATCAATCCCCCTCCACATAAAAGTGTCATGAGGCATCCGATTGTATTGATTCCAACTGATTTTCGTCGTCATGAAAGATTCAATACCGGCCTTTCGCAAAATCTGCGGCAGCGCCCAGCTGTATCCAAATACATCAGGCAACCACAAATATTTGCAGGCAACACCAAATTCGTCACGGAAGAATTGGGTGCCATACAGAAGCTGCCGTACAAGCGACTCCCCGGAAGCCAAGTTGCAATCCGCCTCCAGCCACATCGCACCGCCTGCTTCCCAGCGCCCTTCCTGTACACGTTCCTTGATGCGTTCATAAATTTCCGGATAATCCGACTTGATGTATTCATACAGTTGCGGCTGTGTTTGCAAGAAAATGTACTCCGGGTACTGCTCCATTAATCGCAGCACCGTTGAAAAAGATCTCGCGGCTTTTTCCCTCGTATGTTTCAAACGCCAGAGCCATGCGACATCGATATGCGTATGCCCGATGCATTGAACCACAACCGAGTGCAGTTTGGGCACCGCTGACAACGCATTTTGAAGCTGCTCCTGCGCGCTCGCTACTGAACTGTAAAAAGCCTCGCTGCCTGGCCTTGACCAATCGAGCAGCAGAAAAGCTTGATCCAGCATAGACAGCAGCTGGTGCCGTTCCGGACGATTTTCATCCAGGATGCGAATCGTTTCCAACAAAGCTTTGGCTGTGTAGAACAGATCGTCGCATGCTTCATCCATCCAGCACAATGCTGCCATCTCCAGCTTGCTCTCCATTTCAAGGTGGCTTTGATAGCCGCCTAGCCCGGACCACAAACGGAAGCGAAGCTGGATCGTGGAACCAATCAGTTCTTCCGAGAAAAATACTTCCTCATGATTCGAATCCACGCCCTGATACGGCTCCCCGTTCAAAAAAAGCAGCGATTCAAACCCGCTGTTCGTTCCTCCACCCGTTTGGCCTAAGTTAAATCGGCCGATGACCTTTTTTCCTTTCCACTCGGCCGGGATAACAGGGTCTGCAGCTAACCAGTAGTAGACATCGCGCCCTTTCCAGCGATCTCCAATTTGAATAGTCCCCCACTCGCCGTCTTCTGTCGGGTAAGCTCCAATTGCTCCTTCGGCATCGTGTTTCATTCGAAAAGTATCGATAACTCTCGCATCACGGTAGCGAAATGGTTCCAGTTCATGGATGCGTGCATGCAATTTCTCAACAGTCCAAAACATTGACATACTCCCTTCAAACCTGTGATCGTGTCACCGTTTTATATAAGTCTATATCCCTATGGGACGGATATGTCTATTTTAACGCTTTTTTAGGCGATTGGGTGATAGGTAATCTCATGATTCGTAGGGGGTAAAATCATTTTCTGTAAGAATAGCCGCTAACTGTGGATTCAACTTGGAAACTAGCAGGAATCCGGCTAAGATTCTTCCTTGGGGGAACTGGCGTCCTCTATTTCTGGGGAAACGCACAGTTTCAGAGGTAGAGGGGAACTACAGTCCGCTATTTTACCAATTCGACGCGAACTGCGGCTCATGAAGGCCAAATAAGAGCCAGTAGTTCCCCTCAGAGAGGATACAGACCCATTTTTTCCATTATAGAGGACTCCAGTTCTCTTATTAGCAAAACTCTCGCTAAACCTTTTGAAATTTGCTGTTATGTAGCAACCTCATGCTGCATACCTTCACTAGCTTCTAAAAAGTCCGACCGCTCCACTTGATACAAATCATAGATTTGTTCATAAGGATTGATAGACGCGTAGACATGCGGGTTTAAATCATTGGCTAACTTGGCATACGGCAGTTTTTCAACGGCTTTTTTTGAGCGAATATTTTGTTTCCTGACTTTCAAAAATACCGTTTCAATCCTATGTTCAAGGAAGAGCTCCGTAAAAAAGGATTCCTTCGCCCGTTGATTATAACCTTGGCCGAAATAAGGAGCTCCAATCCATGTCGCCAAAAAGCCCGCTTTACTCTCAATGTTATATAAATCAATTGTACCAATGGGATGTCCGAGCTCATTAAGAATCGTTCTGGAAATACACGTCTGTTGCTCTTCTTCCACAATTAACTGCTTGGTGACGAATAAATATTCTTCATACGACTGGCATTTATAACGAACATAAGGAAAAACCTCAGGATCATTTATTAAATTATACAGAGAATGGCATTCTTGCAAGTTGCGTTTTCTGATCATTTTGTTCTACCACCTAGTCCCTATATTCAAACAATTTAAGTATATAAAAGGAGTTCGGGGATTATATAAATTCTGCATTTACTTTATGTAAATTTCAAAAGGCCATACAGTTGCAGCACAAAATCAACATAGCGTATTATTAATCATAGACAATCTACCCAATAGGCGGTGCATCATTTGAAAAAGTATATCATCGGCGGTATCGCCGGATTCCTCTTGGCTACGACACTTTCTACGCATGCAGAAGAAGTTACTAGTTTAATAGGAAAAACGATTCAGGGGGCTTTCCCCTTCCAAATTGAAGGCAAAACATTGGCAACTCCGGCTATCGTTGTGGACGGTACTTCTTATTTGCCGGTACGTGCTCTTGGTGAAGCAACCGGATACGATGTTTCTTTCGATGCCGACCTCGGCATTTCGCTTAAGAAAAAAGAGGTTCAGCCTTCCCTCCCAACGCCAACGCCATCTCCGACGCCATCTCCGACGCCTTCCCCGTCCGCAACACCTGATCCGCAAGTGCCCGGCGACCTAAGCAGCGGCTACCAAGCAATTAAAACGGTGATTCTCAGTTTAGAGGATGAAAAGTCCCAAAAAAGCACGGGAGAATTTGGCCTTATCCAAGTGGACGGAGCGCGTTATGTCTCTCTTGCGACCTTAAGCAGCTTCTACACGATTAGCTGGGGAGAACCCATGCTGCAGCTTAGCTATAATGGTCAGCTTGTCGGCTTATTTGCCACCAAGAGTCAATATTCCAAAGGAACGGGATCTTTTACCTATGACGGTACGGTCTACGTTAATCTTTCCTTGCTGAAGCTGAAAGGAACAGTTAACGGGGATACGCTTGTTTTGACGGACGATATTTAATTGTCTGTATAAAAGATGCACAAGAAAAGCCGGAGATGGCCTCCGGCTTTTTTGTGCTTTATTTTGTTGTTTGGAATGATTTGATTGTATCCAACAATTGTTTTTGCAAGAACTCCGTTTGGATTGCCTTCGGATAAACGGCCGTGAACAGATAATAATTGCCGTCCTTTTGAAGGAGGCTCATTGTCGTTACAAGATCCTTTACCTCCCATTCTATCCACACCGCTTGAACACCGTCAACGGTTTCCGTTCGGTTGACGGTCTCTTTGACATCAGTGCCACCGTACTGAACGAGAGCATTTTCCTTAAACTGCTTTACAATTTCTTGGGTGGTTAAACCAGCTAACTCCGAATCAGCAGCTAGAAAAAGAAAATGCCCCATCCCAAACGTGTATTCCAGTATGCCATTTTTACTTTTAGCTGCATTCAGCTTCCAGTAATCAGGAATTGAAATTGTATAGTTATAATTCTTATTCTTCACTACACTCGTTTTCGAACGATCCAAGTTTTCCGAACTGTCTTTAATCGTCCCGATCGAACTGGAAGGTTTACCGATTTTAATCGATTGCAACGTGGATTGAATGAAGCTATCGGAAAGATCATCCTTATTACTGAAATCAATCACAATATAATATTTATAATTTCCTTTGATGAGATACACGTTCTCCGTCGAATCCCAGATGCGATTGTCAAATGTGTTCGACGTTCGGCTCACAAGTGCCTGATTCCCATTAACGACGATACTCCGTGCAGCTTCCGATTTGCTATATGCTGAAGCGTACAACTGCGTATAATTTTGAGCAGTACGATCAGACCATTTTTGCAGCGTATCGCTGTCCGACTTGGAAGTCACTCTATAGCCAATACTTCTTTTTTTCTTAGGATCAATGAACTGAATCATTTCGCTGTTGCTTCCGGATTTCGACCATTCGGCTGGAATCTTGATGGAAATCCCGTACGTTTCATCCGTGTACATACGTAATCCATCTTTGACTGTCGATAGATCTTTCAAGGTTTTAACACTTGTATCGAATGACATTTGAAAGCTGTTTAAAAGATCCTGATAAGCATTATGTTTCGTTATAACTTTATCCGTTTCTTCCTTTACAATCGTGAAAATAAGGATATATACTTTGTCGCCGCTTTGATAAGCGCGATACTCAAAGAGTTCACCATCATCCTTGGATTTAAGGAGCGCGTATGGATGTGCACCGCTTGAAACATACTTTTTCTCTAGCAGCGGTTCACCATCCGTTTGATCCACCAGCAAGTCCAGCAGAGCATCCTCCGACATATTCTCGGTCATATCGGACTTCACCGAAATGTTAATGTGGTACTCTCCATTTGCATCATTGAATGAAACATAGTCTTCCTTAAAGCTCTGATAACTCTTCACCAAACCTGTCGGATATTTCATCGACCAGCCATAATAGCTGTTGCCGATATGCGTCTTTCCTAGATCTGAATCAATGCCTCCTGCATCCGTGCCAGCTGCACGTGTGCTCGAGATCGCAATCGTTGAAGTTGCTTCATCAAACTTCACGCTGGCTCCGAACTTTTCCGAAATGAAGCGGAGAGGTACCATGGTCGTACCATTTTTCAGCTCGGGCGCAACTTCAATCTGTTCTTCTTTCCCGTTGACTGTGGCTGTCGTGCTGCCGATTTGTAACGAGATGGATGTGCCATTATAGGTGAGTCCTACCGTCTGTGTTTCAGATGCCCAGCTTAACGCTGCACCGAACGCCGATGTAATGACTCTCAGAGGAACAAGCGTCACGCCATTGTTCGCATAAGGGGTTTCAACGGTAATGGATTGATCGTTAATAGTAATATGATCTTCACCAAGCTTCAATTGAATCTGCACCGATTGATCTTTATCTTTCGTTTCTGTATCCGCAAAAGCGCTGAGCGGTTGAATCATTATGAGTATAAATGCTAGTAAAATCAGGTATGTAGTGCGTAATTTAATCATTTGTCACCTTCCGAGTTTATTGGGTTTGGGTAGCATCCAGCAAAGTAATATCTTTCTGGATAATGTCTCCGTTAGACTGCAGGGTCAAAGTAACCTTGTCTCCGGGTAAGTATTGTTTCAATAATTCATTTAGATCAACCAGTGTTTTCACATTGGAATTATTAACAGAGTACAGGACATCGCCTTCTTTAATGCCGGCAGCGGAAGCGGACGTATTTGGATCTACGCGCGAAACCTTAAGCGGCTCATCCGTAGGAAGGCCGACAACAGCCGCCCAGCTCTCCTCTACTTCCAGACCAAGGGCAGGACGTTTGACTTTGCCATATTTTAAAAACTGATTCAAAATATATTGAACGGTGTCTGAGGGTATAGCGAATCCAAGTCCATCGATACCTGCCGCAGATAACTTCAACGAATTAATACCGATAACCTCACCCTGCAAATTAACTAATGCGCCACCGCTATTGCCTGGATTAATAGCCGCATCAGTTTGGAGCAAACGATACGTTGAGTGCAGAGAGCGGTCTGTCCCGCTAATCACGCCATAGGTTACAGAGTTGCGAAGTGCAAAAGTAATCGGCGTACCGATCGCAACAACAAGTTCACCGACCTCAACAGTGCTGCTTTTGGCAAATGTGGCTGCCGGCAGGTCTTTGGCGTCAATTTGAACGACCGCCAAATCGCTTTCTTCATCCAAATGAATCGTTTTCCCCGCATATTGCTTACCGTCTGAGGTTACAACGATAATCTGCTTCATGTCTTCGACTACATGCGCATTGGTTACTATGAGCCCATCGGATTGAACAATAATTCCGGTGCCATGGGCCAAATTAAAACGGTTGTCCGACGACGCTTGACTCCCACTCATCGGCTTGCCAATAATTCCGACTATGGATGGAGATACCTTCTTGACTACCTCCGTTATACGAGATGTAGAAGTATAGCTAAAATCATTCGCTTCAGCCCGGTAATCTCCACTTCCCCCAAGCGTTTTGACAACGTCGGATGCCTTCACATAGACCTCACCGTCCAGCTCCTTCGTTTGCCAATGCGAAACACTGGTGGGTTGAGCTGCGAATACTTGGCCATTTCCTCCCAAAAGCGTGAGTGCTAGTAAAGTGTATATTACATAGCGAGTGTGCACTTTCAAATAAATCTCTCCTTAACTAGTTTATGGAAAATAGTTCCCTTTCTATTATACATAAATATGGAAAGTAGGATAGGTGGAAAATCTTTCTATCCATTTTTCTGGTGCAGCATGAAAAAAATACAGCTGGATCACCAGAGTAAGATTCACTCTGCGTGTTCCAGCTGTACCTTTTTATATGTTCCTATCTAGCTATCTGTCTAGGATTACTTGCCTTGCAAAATGTTTCCGACACGCTCGACGACGACAACCGCTTGCGCTCGTGTCGTTGCCTCATTCGGCGCCAAACTTCCGTCGCTTAAACCTTGTATAATTCCTTTGCTCACAGCTTCGCTCATCACAAAGCTCGGATCCATGACGGTATTTACTTTTTGCAAATCCGGAGTGATCACACGAAGGGCAACTGTTGCAATCTCCTGACGGGTAATCGGAAGATCCCAGCCTTGCTGCAGATCCCCCGCTTGCAGAATGCCCGCCTTTTGTACAGCGTCGACGTAAGGTTGATACCAGGCTCCGCCTGTACTTTCTGAAGCAATAGGCAGATGCATAGCCGTAACGGCAAGCTTCAGAAATTCACCTCTTGTAATGACACGATCAGGAAGAAAACTGCCGTCGCTATAGCCATTTACAATACCTTTTTCCGCTGCTTGAAGGATGTTTTCCTTCGCCCAGTGACCTTCCAGGTCATTAAACGAAGCGTTTAGCCCAGTAACAACCGCCGGCTGATTGCGATTGGCTAAGGAATTGCTGCCCAGTTGGCCTGTGTAATTGCCGCCCCATGTCCAAATGGTGCCATCCGTTCCTTTCACTACGCTATGAGTCCCGCCTGCTGCAGCGTCATCGGCTTTGGCAATCTCCTTGATTTGTACCGGTTTATTCTGATTGGACTTCGTACCATCGCCGATTTGTCCAAAAAGATTTTGGCCCCAAGCCCAAACACTCCCGTCATTTGCAATCGCTAGACTGTGATAAGAGCCTGCATGTATGGACTTCATGGAAGGCAATGTCGTCACTTGAACTGGCTTTGATTGATTAACGATTGTTCCGTTGCCTAACTGCCCGAAGGCATTGTAGCCCCAAGCCCAGACGGTGCCGTCATCCTTTAGAGCAAGCGCAAAGTTCTTGCCGGCCGATATCGCAATAACACCAGCTAGATCATAAATCTGTGCAGGCTGCTGCCTACTGGCAAGCGTCCCATCTCCTAGCTGTCCACTCGTGTTATCTCCCCATGCCCATATTTTACCGGTATTTTCAAGGGCTAAGTTAAAATTGGCGCCTGAAGCGATAGCAACAATGTTGGATAGTTGGATAATTTGATTCGACGCTGCCGTTGTATCATGGCCTAATTGCCCATAGGTATTGTCGCCAAAACTCCAAACCGAACCATTATTAAGCAAGGCCAAAGTATGATTACTTCCTGCCGTCGCGGCTACCACACCATTCAAGCCTCTTACTTGAACTGGCACCGTGCTTGGCGTCGTTGTTCCATCGCCCAATTGACCGAAGAAATTTTGCCCCCATGTCCATAGGGTCTCGTCCTGCTTAACGACAACCATGTGCGTATCACCGCCTTCAATGGCAGCAATCCCATCCAAACTCAAGGCTTTCGGAGCAATGGCGGAGGTATGCGTTCCGTCTCCCAATTGACCGAACGTATTACTGCCCCAACCGTACAGTTGATTATTTTTGATAATAAATGTGTTACTTTCGCTCGCCGTAAGGGGCTGATTTTTAGGTGCTTTTATGATAACCGTTCCTTCGCCGGGCTTAAGCACGGGAGGACTCAACCATTCGTTCACTTTTGTTTGAACCGGAGCGACTTGGTTGTTCAGGGTATTGTCGCCAAGTTGGCTGTAACTGTTGTTCCCCCATGCCCAAAGCTTACCCTCTTTATCGATCGCAAAAGTGTCATTGGAGCCTACCCCTAAGCTGGCTGTCTCGGGCAGATCATTGACATGGTTGGGAAACGACTGACTCCATGTTTTCCCATCAAATCCGGTTCCTACGCCTAATTGACCAGAGGTGTTATTCCCCCACGTATAAACGCTGCCATCATCTTTTAATGCCACTGCATGCGAACTTCCAGCCATGATTTGAGTCACATGATCCAACCCGGTAATAAGTACGGGGAACTTATGCGCATCCTGCGTATTCGTCGTAATAGCGCTATACATCGTGCTTGGGTCCGAATCGATCAGTCCCCAAGTTAACACGGTACCGTCATCTTTAAGAGCTAATGAGTAGTCGAATCCGGCAGCTATCTGAGTAATATGCCAGTTGGCGCTTGTAGCCATAATCGGCGTACTCAAACGGTTCTGATCAAAGCCATAACCAAGCTCGCCAAAGAAATTATCGCCCCAAGCCCATACAACGCCGTCTTGATCAAGCGCTAAAGTATGGTAAGCACCGCTCGCTATTGCTTTAACGGATGCGATGTTGCCGATGACTTGAACGGGTTTATTTTGGGTTGTATTCGTACCGTCTCCGAGTTGACCGTACGTATTATCTCCCCAGCTCCAAGCAGTACCATCGTCCTTGATGGCAACCGAGTGGAAATTACCGGCGGAAATTGCTGTAACATGAGTGAGATTAGCCACCTGGACAGGTGCAGACCGATCGATCGTAGATCCGTCGCCTAACTGGCCAAATGTGTTCTCCCCCCAAGACCACACGGTACCATCGGATTTGAGTGCCAAGGAGTGAGCCGAACCAACCGCAATTGCCGTGATACCCGATAATCCGCTGATTGGTGTCGCTTGATTACGATTGCTCAGTCCTCCCCCCAACTTACCGCGAAGGTTATTTCCCCATGTCCAAACGGTGCCGTCTTTCTTCAAAACTACCGTAAAACCTTTCCCGCCCCGAATTTGCTGAATCGAGGCAGAGTTTATGTCTGCTGTGGCGGCACTAGGGCTGTTAGTTTCCCCAAAAACTTTCCCGGGAAATACCGAGAAAGCTGTAAAGGAACTAAAAAGCAGAAAACCTAGCAGCCAGAAAGTAACGTTACGTTTCACTGTTTTCATGTTCCTTCTCCTTAAAGCTTTCCATCAAGAAAGCTATCTTCGTAGATCTCTATCACTAAGCAATCGTCCCTGGCTCCTGGGTAATGGTTGGTTTGCGTTTAAATCTTTTTGTAATGCCATTTTTCCAACCATCCAGCAATGTGTAAACAACAGGAACCAATACAAGTGTGACTAAAGTGGATAAAGTCAAACCAAAAGCTACAACGGTTGCCATGGAAGCTTGTGTCTCCGCGCCTTCCCCGAAGCCGATAACAAGGGGCAGCATCGCAAGAACAGTTGTCGCCGTAGTCATTAGAATCGGCCGCAACCGCACTTTACCCGCTTCAATTAAAGCATCGAACAGCGGCATCCCTTTGGCACGCAATTGGTTTGTATAATCGATTAATACGATGGCATTATTAACGACAATCCCTATTAGCATGATCATTCCAATGATAGAGTTCATATTAATCGTTCGATGTGTGACGAGAAGTCCCAGTATGCCGCCAATAAACGTTGGCGGTAAGGAGAACATGATGATAAATGGACCATATAACGATTCAAATTGGCTAGCCATAACCATGTACACCAAAGCAACGGATAGAATAAGAACTAAGTATAAGCTTTTAAAAGAATCATTCTGACTTGTCTGCTGGCCGCCCATTTTAACTTGGTAACCGTCAGGTGGTTGAATCGCATCAATTTTCGCTTTGACGAGCGCCGATACCTCTCCGACAGAAGCGCCAAATACGGAAGCTTGCACCGACGCCACACGGTTCTGATCTTGTCTGCGAATTTGGGCAGGTCCTGTACCTGGTTCAACTTTGGCAATGAGACTAACAGGGACAATCGTACCGCTTGCCGTATTGATCGTCACATTGTTGAAATTCTCCAACTTATTCGTGAATTCATTCGGATATTTCACTAGAACGGAAATTTGCGAGCTAGCGGTTTTAAACTGTGTAGCCACACTTCCTTGATAAGCTGTACGCAATGCGGTCATCACGTCTCTTAACGAAACGCCGTAATGCGCCGCTGCATCACGATCGATAGTTAAATTAAACTGTGGGATTGAACGATCTAACGTATTTTGCACATTGCGCGTACCATCTACGGAAGTGATTTCCTGTGCGACGAGGTCACCCAGCTTTTGCAAGACGGCTAAATCCGGTCCGGATAAATCAACTTGAATGTCACCGCCGCCAAAGTTACCCCCACCGCCAAGCCCTGGCAGACGTACCCCTGATGGAACACTTACACCAATTTGTGCACCTGCAAAGCCAGTAGTGAGCGTCCGGATTTGTTCAGCGACTTGATCGGTCGTTTTCTTTCTTTCACTGAGCGGTTTTAATCGGATCTGAATGCTTCCCGTATTCGTTGACGCTGATTGAAAGGCTCCGCCACCGGCAGATCCGACAGAGGTAAAGACGGTATCAATTTCCGGCACGTCCTTCAATCTCGTCTCCAGCGTAGTAGCTACTTGATTCGTCACAGCGAAATCTGTCCCTTGCGGCAGATTAATATTTAGATTCACTTGCCCTTGATCTGTTTTTGGCGTTAATTCACTACCCACAAAACGAACCGAGTACACGCTCGCAGCGAATAACAGAACTGTAATGGAGATAATCACCCAACGATGAAGCATCGACCACCGCAGCAGCCTTCCGTACACCCTCGTGAGCATCTCCATGGCTCTGCCGAACCAAACGAAAGGATTTAAGCTTCTACCGGTTGGCAGCTCTTCATCGACTTTGCGACGCAAAATTTTCGCAGCTAGCATTGGCACCAGCGTTACAGCTGCAAACCATGCGGCTATATGAGAGAAACAAACAACCAGCGCCATCGGCCAGAAAAATTGTTTAACCAAGCCACTAATGAAAGCCGTCGGCGCAAAAACCGCAATTTGGGCCAATGCTGAAGCCATAACCGCTGTGCCTACCTCAGCTGTTCCCACTTTGGCGGCTTCCTCAGGAGACAAGCCTTCATGGCGTTTACGGAAAATACTTTCCAAGACAACGACCGCGAAGTCTACGAGTGAACCAAGACCAAGCGCCAAGCCTCCGAGCGTGATGGTGTTAATCGTCTGATGACCGAAATACATCATACTGAATGTGCTTATGATTGAAATCGGGATAACGACACCGATAATGAGTGTCGCCCTTACACTTCGCAAGAAGAACAACAAGATGATGACCGAGAACACGCCTCCAAGCAGCGTATGCTCAACAACGGTACGTAAGGAATCGCGAATAAACTTGGCAGAATCATTCAATACCGCGATATGCATGCCTTCCGGAAGCTTGGATTGAATCTCTTGAAGCGAGTTCTGAATGTTGGTGGACACGGAAACCGTGTTGCCATCCGATTGCTTAAGAACAGAAAGGGAAACGCTGACTTCTCCGTCTTTGCGCGCTTCAAGCGTAACATCTTGATAAGTGTCAATAATGGTACCAAGTTCGCTTAGCGCGATCGTTTGTCCACGTCCTAGCTGAACCTGTACTTTTCCGATATCAGCCGTTGACTTAAATTCTCCATCAATATGCAAAGGCACCAGCTGACTGCCTTTATTCACAAGTCCGGCGTCAGTGGAAGAGTTATCATTACCGAGAGCGGAAACCAACGTACTGAAAGAGATATTGTATTGCTGTAATCTACTTGGTTCGACAAGAATTTGTATTTGTCTGACACGTCCGCCGGTAACCCCAACCGATGCAACGCCATCGGATCGCTGAACATCAGGACTCACAATATTGTCAGCAATGTCGCGCAGTGTGACCAGATCTGTTTTACCATACAAGGCTAACGTCATAATCGGCGTACTGTTCGGATCAACACGTGAAACGACGGGGGCATCCGCATCCGTAGGAAGCTGCCTTCGGACACGATCCAATTTATCCCTCATGGTCAGGGTTGCCTGATCAATATTCGTTCCGTAATTAAATTGCAGGGTAACGTTACTTGATCCCGTACGAGAGCTGGAGGATATACTCGTGACTCCTGTGACGGTAGCCATCGCATTCTCAATCGGCTTCGTAATTTGTTGCTCGATCTGTCCTGGTGATGCGCCGCTCCAAGAAACCGATACCGTTGCCGATGGAATTTCCAGGTTCGGGTACAGATCCACGGGGAGAAGCGGAATTGCGATCGAACCTACGATCACGAGTGAAATCATGATCATCAAGATGGTGACAGGACGATGAACGGAGAAATTAGCTAATTTCACTGTCCAGCCCCCGCTTTCGGAGCTGCTGCATCAGCGCCGTTGCCGGTTGGCTTAGCCCCTGATGGGTCAGCTCCCTTACCTGGGGTACCTTGTCCGTTTTGCCCTTGGCCCCCGCTTCGGCCTTGGCCTTGACCTTGACCGCCTTGACCACCTTGGCCGCCAGTTCTATTTTGGCCTTGACCTTGTCCCTGGCCTTGACCACCTTGCCCTTGGGCTCCGCTTTTGCCTTGACCTTGACCGGCTTGCCCCTGGCCTTTGCCTGCTCCATTTTCTTGTCCTGGTTGATTAATCTGAACCGGAACGTTATCGGAAAGCAGCTCTTGTCCTTTAACGACAAGCTCATCTCCAACTTTCAGCCCGCTAGTAATTTCGAAGGACGAACTGGTCATTACGCCTACTTTTACAAGCACCTTCGACGCTTTCCCGTCTTTCACAATGTATACCGCATTACCGCTTGGTTGGCTGAGCACGGCGTCTGCAGGGACAACAATGGATTGTTTACCTTCGCTTTTGAGTGACGATTCCGCAAACATCCCAGGCAATACTTCATGGTTATCATCTTTAATTTTGATGTCGACCAAGAAAGATTTGGACGTAGCATCCATGGTTGGATGAATCGTATACACGGTTCCATCAAACGTTTTATTCAACGTAGGAATTTTAACCGACATAGGTGAGCCGGACTTGATTTTGCCAATAGATGCCTCAGATACGTTTACGGTTGCTAACAATGGATCTACCGTAGAAATCGACATGACGGCAGATTGCCCTGCATTCTGTCCTACTGGAACCAGAATCGCGCTTACGATCCCTGCAACGGGGCTCGTCAATACACCATCTTGAAGCTGTTCGCTTAAAATGCTCAACCTAGTTTGAGCTTGTTGCAGCTGAGCAGCACTTACCTCCAAGGAATCCGTAGACTGGGCAGATTTCAGCTGCTGTTTAGATTGTTCGAGCGCAGCCTCCGCACTGTTTTTGGAAATATCCTGCGACGATTGTGTTTGTGCCAGCTGAGTACGGCTGAGATCAAGCTGAGCTGCAGCTGTCGCTTGTGTATTAGCAAGTGATAATAGCGCTGAATTTAAGGACTCCTGCGCAACTTGCACCGCTTGCGAGCTTTGTGCCGTCAACAGCGCATTTTGTAAGCTCGTCAACGATTGCTGCGCCGACTGTGTATCTTTATATTGCGCCTGCTGCGCCTGCTGCAGGGCAAGCTGTGTCGTTTGCAGCTTAGCGAATGCACTGTCTACGTCCTTACCGGACTGAAGAGCTGCATTGTAAGCAGCAACAGCTTGCTGCACGCTTAATTGAGAAGTATCTATATTATTATTTTGTGTTGTTAATAAGCTGTCTAATTGTGAATTCAAGTTCGTCTGTGCGACAGTTACTGCGGTAGCGGCATCAGCTTGTGCTTTACTGAATCCTACCTGTGCAGTAGAAACCCCTTGTTTTGCGGTTTCAATCGAATTTTGCTGAGTCGTAATCGCATTATTTAATTGCGTTTGCGCCAGCGCTACAGCATTTTTCTGATCATTAATGGTTTTCTCGTAAGCGGCTTGCTGAACGGCCAGCGTTTTCTGAGCTAAAGCCAGACTGTTGGCCTGATCATTCACCACTTTGTTGTACTGCACCTGACTCAAAGCATAGTCGCTTTTGCTCTGCTCGACAGATTGCTGAAGCGTGGTGGTATCAATGTGCGCTAAGGCCTGTCCGACCGTCACTTTATCCCCGATATTCACATCAAGAGAAGTAATGCGGCCATTCACTTTGGAAGAAAGATTCGTAGTGAAAGCCGGCGTGATCGAGCCTGTAAAGACTTGCCCGCCACCGATGTCTGACAATTTAACAACTTGTGTTTCTACGGTCATCTGACGTGTTCCCGTTCGTCCGTTTGCCCCTGGTTTAGCGGTGCTTGCTGGCGTGCTGCAACCCGCTATGGTGACGGTTATCGCGGTAACGACTGCGATGATTGTGGTACTCTTGAGTGAACTGTACTTCCTCATGGGATGGAAACCTCCGTCTGATTCTTTTCATTTGGGCAAATACTCTCTTTCACCATATTTGACATTGATGATAGAAGTGTGATTAAAATGTGAAGAATATGTAAAAACAAGGAAAAACACGCGATTCCCGTAGGATAATAGGCCTGAAAAAACGAAAAAACCACCCAATATGGGCAGTTCCCCGAAAATCATTCGACTCGTTTCGACTATTTTCGCAATACTCCTATGCATAATTCTTGCCGTTTCGTCAGCCTTTTACAGCTCCGTCCGTAATCCCTTGGATAATCCAACGTTGGAACAAGGCGAATATGACGACAATCGGAATCGATGACAAAATCAGAGAGGCCAGAATCAGTGACCACTCCCGGCTGTACTTGCCGAAGAACATATTGATTGTCAAAACTAACGTATATTGGCGGAAATCGGTCAGCATGAGCACCGGCAAGAGGAAATCGTTCCACAACCACAACAGATTGAGAATACCAATCGTGAATGTAATCGGCAGCAGCAGCGGTAAAATGATCATGAAAAAGGTTTTTATTTCGCTGCATCCATCCATTTTCGCAGACTCATCGAGCTCTCGTGGAATGCCTTTCACAAAACCGTGATACAGAAACACGGCCATACTGACGCCAAGTCCGGCACAAACAATGCCCAAACCAAATGGCGAACCCTGAAGTCCTAGCGATTTTGCCATCTTCGTTAAAGTAACCATAATGGTCTGAAAAGGAATCAGCATCGAGGATACGAACAGCATGAAAATCACGTTGCTCAACTTTCCAGGCGTTCGGGAAAGCTTGTAGCCTGCCAAAGAGCTGCATAACACAATGACCACGATGCCAGTTACAGTGACAACAATCGTATTCCAGCCGCTCTTAAGCATGTTCGCTTTGCTAAAAGCTTGCACATAGTTCTCAATGTGGAGCTTGACGGGTAAGCCTAGAACGGAGCTGTACATCTCTCCCTGCGTTTTGAAAGAATTCAATATGGCCATGTAGATCGGAAAAAGAAAAAAAACAGCCAAGATGCCTAGTACCAATAGAGACAGCCCCGAATACTGCCGCTTGTTCATGCCTCTACCTCCCGCTTCTTCATCACCGACACTTGAATAAGCGTAATGACAAGTATGATCAGGAAGAGAATAATTGCTTTCGCGCTCGCATATCCGTATCGGAAATTGCGCTGATAAGCCTCTTCCAGAATATTCATAGAGATAACTTGCGTTGCCCGGGCAGGTCCTCCGCCTGTCAAAGCATAGATTAGGTCATACACTTTAAAGGAGTTGTTCAAGGTTAAAAAGATGCAGATCGTGAGCGCATGCGCAATCAACGGCAGAGTAATATAGCGCAGCATATGATAAGGCTTGGCGCCGTCAATAATAGCCGCTTCTTTGAGATGCATGGGAATGCCTTGAATGGCCGACATGTAAATAATCATTAAAGTTCCAATACCGCCCCAAACAGAAACGAGCATGATCGTGAAAAACGAGACGTTGGGGTCGCCTAACCAGGAAATATCGAGAAATTTCAAAACGGCATACTTGGACAATGCGGGCATGACCTTTGTAAACACGAATACCCACATGAACGTGCTAATGATAATACTTAACATGCTTGGCATGAAAAAGATCGTTCTAAGCCACCCTTTTCCTTTGCTTTGAGACTCTATCATTAGCGCAAGCAGCAGCGCGATGGCGTTCTGAAAAACGACAGCAAACAAGACATATTTGGCCGTGAATACAATCGACGATCGAAAATTCACATCATCGCGAATAGCTTCAATAAAGTTCTCTATCCCAATGAAGCTGTAATGTTTGTTCAAGCCATCCCAATTTGTAAAGCTGTAATACGAGCCTTGGAGCATCGGAATAACCAGAAATATCACATACATGATAAAAGCGGGCAGCACGAACAAGATCAACGATGTATGGTCTTTGGCAAGGCGTTTCAGCACGTGGGCTCACTCCTTAGGAAAATCTCGTGCTCTGCCTTGATCTTTCCAAGACCAGGGCAGAGCACAACATGTCTTCCAATCTTTATTTTTTGTTGGCTATGGCATTCGCATCTTTCCAGGTTTTATCCAGATCCTTAATGACATCATCTGCGGACATTTTCTTGTTAAAATAAGCTTGAAGCGCTTTGCCCGACTCATCCTTCACGGCTGCTGGAATCTGCGGATCTTTATACGACTGCCCTTTGTTTACAAAAACGGAAGCGTCCTCGACCCAAGGATACGGTTTGAACGTGTGGTTTTTGGACACTGGATTGAACTTCAATCCTTGATACAAGTCGTTTGACGCTTGATCATCCAAAATGAAGTTCAGCAGATCCGCCGAAACTTCTTTATTCTTGCCTTGTGAAGCCATCGCTAAGGAAGTTGACACGGATACGTTGATTAGTGTTGCAGCAGGATCATCATTAATAGGAAGAGGAGCAACCCCGAATTCGAACTTATCATTAGCCTTCAATAGACTGTCTGCATCCCATGGACCTTGCACCCACATAGCGGCTTTGCCGGCAGCGAAATCAGCAGCCCCGTCATCGTTGCCTACTTCGAATACACGATCGGTGCCGTTGCTGTTAACAAGATCGATGATCCCGAACATCTCTTTCACATCTGCAAAGCTTCCTTGGTTTTTGTTCATTTTATCAACAAAATCTTTGTGGCTGGAGTTGCCTAATCCGCCAATGGTCAGAGGCAAGAACAACTGAGGGATCCAGCTTTCTTTGTAACTGAGCATAAACGGCTTGATTTTATTGTCATTCAGCTTTTGAACAACAGCCTTCATTTCTGTCAAAGTAGACGGCGGTTTGATCCCTAGATCTTTGAAGATTTTTTTGTTGTAAAGATACCCCCATGCCAAGCTTTCCATAGGCACCGCTACAACTTTGTTATCAATCGTCACAAGTGATTTAATGCCATCAATCAGCTTAGGGGAAAGCGGTTGTTTCGTTAAATCGTCCAAATAACCGGCTTTGTAGTAGTCCGGAATGTCATTCACGGCATGCAGACTGAAAATATCCGGTACGTCGCCAGTGGCTAGACGCGTTTTCAAGATTTGTGTTGAATTATCGGAGCCCGGATACTCGGTGTTGATCGTAACCTCGATATTTTTCTCTTTCTTTTCTTTTTTAGCAAATTCAGCGAAGTACTTCTCAAATTGATCGCGAAAACGGTCCAAGCCGCCAAGGAATACTTTCAATTCAACCTTTTTAGCCGCACCCTCGCTTTTGGAATTGCTGCTTTCTCCCGCACTTGGTGTGCTTTGACCCGAAGAACAAGCTACCGTGCTTCCTAGTAGAGCCATAGCAACTATCATTACAAATGCTTTCTTCATTTTGTCGCCCCCTTTGTTATGGTAACGCTTACGAACCTAGTATACTTAAGAAAGCGCCACCATTCATTGGACAGAAAAAGCATCTCGGATTGGATAATATTGATATCACTCGACTGACTTAAGTTCATTCATCATCCTGTCTAATCTGAGATGGTGTCATTCCTGTCATTTTTTTGAATATGCGGTGAAAATAAGTGAGATCGGAATAGCCGACTGCTTCTGCGGCGCTTTTGATGGATACGGAGGCGTCCTGAAGAAGGTCAAGCGCTTTCTCCATCCTCTTGGCAATCAAGTAATCCATGACGGTAACACCGACTTCTTGTTTGAACGTGCGGGACAGATGCTCTTTACTGACAAAAAATGTGCTGGCAATAGTTCCAAGACTCACTTGCTCGGCATAGGAAAGATCGAGATACTTCCGAATCTCCTCGATATTAATACGATTCTTGTTTTTTCTTTGGTGAATAAGCGCTTCCAAGATCCCGACATACGTGGTGGTCAACACCTCGATCCACTCTACTACCTTCGTATCATCCGTGACGAAAAAATGGCTGGCACTTGCTTGAGCATCAGGCGTTAATTCGCTTCCTGACAAGGCGCATTGCTCCTCCAATAGCAGCATGAATTGCTTGTAGAGTGAATTATTCAGTCCAGGCTGCAGGCTTTCTTGATCGCTCAACACTTGCTTCAACTGCTTAAAACTTTTTTTGATCGCCTCTGTGTTCATCTCTTGAAAATGCCTGGAGACCGTGTGCTTCATCTCGGTAATGACCTTTAATAACTGTTTGTCCAGCGGCTTAGCCGCATGAATCCCCCGTGTTACGCCCAGCTCTCGTACCGCTTTCTCCAAAGCTCTATTCAGCTCTTCCGGATTGATCGGCTTGATCAGATATTCATCCACCTTGGATAAAATCGCCTGTTTCGTATAGGTAAAATCATCAAATCCGCTAATGACAATTTTGCGTATAAACGGATAGTCTTCACTTATTTTTTGCAATAGCTGAGCTCCGTCCATGCCTCGCATTTTCATATCCGTTATGACGATTTCAGGATGAATCTTCGCAATGATCGCTAGGCCGCTAAGCCCATCTTCGGCTTCCTCAACCTGAGAGATGCCTAGTCTCTCCCAATCAGCCAAATGCCTTATACTGTTGCGGACCCAGAACTCATCATCAATAATGACAGCTTTCATTGTAGAGGCTCCTCTCCTTTAACAATGGCGGGGATAACGACTTTGACCGTCGTTCCGGCACCTTTCGAGCTTGTAACAAACATCCCATACTCTTGACCGAAAATAAGCTTAATCCGTGAATTCACATTGTTCATTCCCATGCTTTCCCCAATCACTGAATCCTCCCCAGGGCGACTTAAATGTCGCCGAATTTCCTCCAAACGCGCCTCATCTATGCCTAGTCCGTTATCTTCAATACTAATTTCAATGTCATCCATCATCTTCTCGACTCTAATCGTGATGATCCATTGGCCCATCTTTCCTTCCAAACCATGGACGAAACAATTTTCTACGATTGGCTGAAGAATAAATTTGGGAAGCTCGTAATTCCCACAGTCATCTTCGATATCCATTTGAATAAGAATCATGTCTTGAAAACGCAATTTCTGAATTTGCAAATAGTTTGTAACATGCTCGATTTCATCAGCCACGGTGACCAGATCCGATTTCATTTTGATCGTATATCGAAATAACTCGCTAAGCGCTCTGACATACTCATAAATTTCCGGTGCATTTCGGGAGAGGGCAACCCCACCTATGGATTGCAGCGCATTATACAGGAAATGAGGGTTAATCTGTGCCTGCATCGCTTTTAGCTGTGCGGTCCTCTTCTCAATTTTGCTTTTATACTCAATTTGAACCAGCTCTTTAATTTTCAGCAGCATGGAATTAAACCGTCTCTCCAGCGTACCGATTTCATCGCTTCGCACCTTGTCAACACCCACGTTGAAATTTAAATGCTCTACAGCCTTCATCGACCTCGTTAATCGAATGATCGGCTTCGTCGTGAAATAAGCAATCAATACGGAAAGAATAATCGCCAACAGTGTAGAGACCATAGCTGTATAAAAACTAAAACTCAGCGTTGTGGAAGCGCCTTCATTTACATAGCTAATCGGGATAAATTTCACAATCCATAAGTTGGCCGACACAACAGGCTGATAAAACAGAATCCCTTGCTTGGATTCAATAAAACCTGGTTCCATTGGACCGTGTATCGCCTTTTCCAGTACCTCCTGATCCATCATCGTTTGTACGGGGTAAGGGTTGTACATCATGTTTCCCTGCGCATCCAATACAAGCACTTCGCTGTTGGGCTCAGAATGGATCATGTTAATGACATTATCCATCATATTCCATCTGGCTTCAATGAACACGCCGCCGAGTATTTCGTGGTCTTCAAACCGATTCATGCTGCGTATCAATTTGAAATTATTGTGTGCAGATTTCACAATCTTATTGACGGTCTGATGGTTGTTGGCTGATTCTCCCCCTTCCAAAGCGGGATTCACTTTCTGATCTGTTGATCGAACGGCATCTTTATCCACGATATACAGGCGCTGTTTGGCATTCAGATAAAGAGAGATCGAGGCAATATTCGTGTTGTTGGCCACATATAGAGATCTGAGTTTCTCATCTATATACGGTTTTCCTGTATCCAGACCGGTACCAGCGCTTATCGTTTCACCATTCGTATTCGGAAATAAGTTATTATCCATCAGAAGGGAATACGCCACTGAATGCAATTGGCCGAATTTTTCATCGAAATATTTGGCAGCCCAGTCCATTCTTGACTCGTTAGAACGTATGATTTCCAGACTTAGTGAGTGCTTGGTGGTCTTTGCAGCGAAAATCGTCACTAAGGTTAACGGCAGCACAGCGATAATGACCATTAAAATCATAAGCTTGTATCTCATACTCATTTGAAAAGGAAACTGAAGACGCCGAGTCATATTTCTAATTTCCATAGTCGATCCCCTTTTTATTGATAGTTAAAAATGCTCGTCAAATCACCTTGTATTTTCCTCCTGTTTTGTTATTGCGTAGCAAGTAAAATTCATGCTACTGTGAGAGTGAACACTCCACTATACGATCACGAGAAGGTACATTTTATAATGAACGAACTTTTCATGGACTTCTTAACGATTTTGCTCCCTAGTTTTTTCTTTTTCTACATGGCAGTAACCTTAATACATCGAAATATAAAGAGCATGTTGAACCGAATTGCCGCTCTCCTCATGCTGGCTTTTCAGTTTTATTTTTTAGGAGAGTACATCAAAACATCTTTGCTGCCTCAGTATCAGATGCAGATAGTTCTGTATGGGAATAGCCCGATGCTTCTGTTGGTCATCTGCTGCTTGGTCCATCTCAGCGTACTCATCGGAAACCCTGCAACTTCGGCTTTCAAGCGATTATTGCCATTCATTTACGCAGCCCCGTATACATTGTGGCTTGGGTTTTTAATCACCAAAGATCATCGCGTATTATATAACGCTGCAGTGACGGATGGACGAAGTCCGCTTGATCCACAGTTTCTACTTATTACCGTTCTCTTTATTGCAGGATATATCCTTCTTTCGGTGATCATCCTCGCCGTTTCATGGTATCGTGTCAAAGAAGTAAAACACCGACAGGTTCTGCGCTCCCTGCTTCTCAGCTTATTTTTGCTGTTTGCCTGGTTTGTCCTTGTTATATTCCTTTTACAATCGAAGGTACTAACCTCACGGAATGCCATGATCCTATTTTTTATCGGCTATTTGCTATGGGCTGTTACCCTCCGTCATTTGGTTGGTAAATATGACATTATGCCTGATTACCGCAAGCTTTTCCATATTCTTTTCAAGTCTGCGCCGACTGCCATTCTGCTTCTGGACCAAAAAGGGGCCGTTAAAGAAATGAATCCCCGAGCTAAACAATGGTTGGAAGGGATTCCTGTTCATCATATCATGAGCTATTTCCAGTTTGAAAATAACATGCCCGTAGTCGACATGTTGGCTCTGGTTCAGCAAGAGAATGAAGTCCAGTGGGAGGCTCAACTGCATAATCCGAAGAAAGGCGATTTGGATTTAATTATGGGCCTTGAAATGATCGAAGAAACCGACGAGAAGCTATTTGTGATGCACCTGACGGATGTTACTTCTCTCAAGGTTGCGGAACGTAAATTATTGAAATCTGAACAAAATTACAAATATTTAGCGCACCATGATTCACTTACGGATTTATATAATCGGGCTGCCCTCCATGAACTGCTATTAGAAAAGATAGAGCGCCGTGAACGTTTTGCTCTTATCTTAATTGACCTGGATAATTTCAAACCAATTAACGATCGATACGGGCATTTTGTTGGTGATCTTTATCTAAAGCATATTGCATATAGATTGGAAAACTGCTCCCAACCTGATGATAAAATAGGACGGATTGGGGGAGACGAATTCGTTTGGATTATTTCCTCCATGGATGAAAATAGTGAATTAGACCGTATAGTCGACCATCGGTTGTCTCTCTTGCAGAAGACCCCTTTTACGTATAAAGGGATTGAAATTCCGATTTCATTTAGCGCCGGAGTCAGTCAATATCCTCGAGATGCCACCGATATCACTACACTAATGAAGAATGCGGATGAGGCTATGTATACCATGAAACGGGCGAGGAAAAGTGGGATATCCACCTAAGCGATGGCCTGAGACAACAAACGGCGGCAGCCTTGGACTGAACATCTCGTCCTTGGCTGCCGCTGTTTATTTTTTTCTATCGATAAATAAGATCGACAAGGCACTGCCGCCAAACAAGATAACGGTTGTCACGATGAACGACAGATGCATACCGTCAATAAACGAAGCGCTGCTACTCAGGACCGAACCGAGAATGGCGACCCCTAGCGTGGCGCCGATCTGACGGCTTGCGTTAAGAGCGCCAGAAACCGCACCGGTCTGTTCCTTCGAGACCGAAGAGATTACAGCCGCCATCAGCGAGGGAATCGTAAAGGACACTCCGAAACCGATGAACAGCAATCCAATCATCGTAATCACATAGCTAGTGTTCACTTCCGTCCACACCTGAAGCAGTGTACCCACAGCACCAAGGCTAAAACCGACAGTCATCGGTATCCGTGCTCCGATTTTACCAACTATTCGCCCCGTCAGAATCGGGTTAAAAGCAAGCGGAATCATCATGGGAAGAAGCAAGAGTCCCGTGATGTGAGCCGATAATCCGCGCACTTGTTGAAAAAATACCGGCAGTATAAATAAAATACCCGACAGGCCGATGTTAATAGCCATCCCCGCTATCATACCCGCCGATACTGTCGCATGTTTAAATAACGACAAAGGAAGTAATGGTGATTCGCCCTTGACTTCAAAAATTAAAAATAGAATAACACTTAACAGGGCCACGCCAAATGCCACGATAATCGTCGGAGACTGCCATCCATAGGTGTCCCCCTCCATCAATCCGAACGATAAGGCTGCTATGGCGACTATGGCCGTCATTTGGCCCCCCATGTCAAAGCTTCTCTGCGCTCTACGGTCTGTTTCCCTGACGAGCAGAAACGTCAAGATTAGGCTAATGACTGCAAGCGGCACATTAAGCAGAAAAATGCTTCGCCAACCGAACGAGTCTACCAAGAGTCCGCCGATCACAGGTCCAGCCGCCATCGCTGCCCCAGTCACCGCTGCCCATATGCCAATCGCCCTGGCACGTTCGGCCGCCTCTGGGTAGGCATGGACCAACAGGCTGAGCGAGGCTGGCATCAGCGCTGCTCCTCCAATGCCGAGTATCGCGCGTAAGCCGATCAGCATTCCCAGCGACGAAACAAATGCGGCTAGGACCGAAGCCCCGAGAAAAAGGGCCAGCCCACCGGCATAGACCCGTTTAGCACCAAGTTTATCCGCTAACGAACCCATGGATAGCAGTAAACCGGCAAACACAATTGTGTATGCGTTGACCACCCATTGCAGACCGGATATTCCCCCGCCTAACTCGGTGCGGATCGCAGGCAGCGCGACGCTCACCACCGTTATGTCCAGGAGTACCATAAAGTATCCAAGTGAAAGTCCAAGAAGCAGCAGCGTTTTAGCTAGCTTCCCTGTAAGGTTGTGTTGTATTTGTATTGCTTTTTCCAAATTTAAGTCCCCTTCCATTGCGATATGAAATTCATCTCAATAGAAAGTGTATAATGGATTATATAATAGAATAAGATGATGGTTTATCCTAGGAGATGAGCTCCTACGATAGGAGTCAGATACGAGGAGTGGACGCCGATATATGGAGCAATCAAACCATACGCGCCTTGAAGAATTGGCGCAGTTTCTTAAAACTCGTCGCGCACGCCTCTCGCCCGAGCAAGTGGGCCTGCCGCATGGAGGGCGAAGGCGCACACCCGGTCTTAGACGCGGGGAAGTGACGCAGCTCTCCGGCGTTAGCGTGGATTGGTACACATGGCTGGAACAAGCGCGAAATATTCAAGTGTCAGCTCAAGTGCTAGACAATATTGCTCGGGCTCTCCAGCTGGATTCGAGTGAACGCAAGCATTTATTTCTGCTGGCTTTACAGCAACTGCCTGCCGATTTGACGCCCGTTGAAACTACGATTAGTCCGACGCTTCAGCTTTTCCTTGACCTACAAGGGACGAGTCCTGCTTATGTGACCGATCAGCGCCTGAATATTGTTGCTTGGAACAGAGCAGCAAATCTGATTTATGGGGATTATCGTGCCATGTCGATGCGCGAGCGCAATTCGGTATGGCGAACGTTCACTTCGCCATACGTGCGTGAAATGCTTCAAGACAACTGGGAAACGCATGCCCGGCACCGTTTGGCTCATTTTCGAGCCAACTATGGCAAGTTTGCTGGTGAACCTTGGTGGATGGAGCTTATTGGGGATTTGAATCAGATCAGTGCGGAATTCAGGGCATGGTGGCCACAGCATGATGTTCTGAATGGGCCCGAAGGAAAGAAAATCAATCATCATCCGGCAGCCGGATTACTGATCTTTGATCAACTTTCTTTCCATGTAACGGATTCGCCGCACCTTACAGTGACAATCAATGTACCGACACTCGATAGTGATACGACTCTCAAGCTTAACAAGCTTCTATCGGAATAAGTTCATCTTATTGTTTTGCCTCTGCCTCCAAAGGAATGAGAACGCTGAATTTCGTGCCCATCCCCTGTTTACTCTGAACGCGAATCGTTCCACCCAAAGCTTCAATGATTCGGTAGCTGACCATAAGTCCGAGCCCCGTTCCTTTCGCCTTCGTCGAATAGAAGGGATTCCCTAATCGCTGAAGCTGTTCTTCATTCATGCCGATTCCCGTATCCATAACTTCAATAACAGCGTAGTTATTTTGGGAAAAAGCATGAATCGTTATTTTACCGTTTTTCTCAATCGCTTCAGCGGCATTTTTAATTAAATTGATCATGACTTGCGTTAATTTTTTGGAATCTCCATAAACATGCAAATCCTCCAACTGGCTATCTACGATATGCCCTTTTGACGTAACATAGGGTTCCGTCATGCTTATTACGTTACTCAAATGGGCTTTAACATCAATTTTTTCTACTTTTTCAGCCTGAGGCTTGGCGTACATGAGATATTCGGAAATGATAGCTTCCGCTCGATCAATTTCTTCTAATGCAAGGAGAGAATACTTAAGATCTGTTTCATTCTGAGAGCGGGATTTTAATAGTTGAAGAAAACCTTTGGATACGGTAATGGGATTTCGAATTTCATGAGCGATGGTTGCGGCAAGCTCGCCCAACACACTAAGTTTCTCAGACCGGTAGATTTCATCCCGCATATGGATGTTGTCCCGCATCGTTTCAATGAAAAAGAAAGTGATCCATGAACAAACCGTTAGAATGACACAATAATATACAAAGAAGATCTCATGATGATCGATATCATGTTGCAGTTGAATGGAGCTCCATACAGATACAATCAAAGCTGACAATAAGGAGAACAACATGCCAAATAAGACATTTTGTTTTCCTTCTTTTCGAAGCTTTAGAAAGACAAGAACAAGAATGAAGATGGGAATGTAAGATAACGTGGTTACGATAAACCCGCTGCCCCCAAGATAAAGGCGATAGAGAAGTAACGTAACGGCTACGAGCCCTCCTGCGCCATACCCCCCGTAAATCAGCGCTACCAGAAATGGAATGATTCTCAAATCATAGATATATCCTGGAAAAACGGTGAAAGGAAAAGACATGCAAAATACGACGGATACACCAGAAAACACTCCGATAATTAATTTGAAGTGTTTATTCTTGTATAATCCAAAAGCAAAGTATGAAAGGGCACCTACCAGAATAAATAGAAAGTTTAAGAGTATGTAATCTAACATAAGCCCTCCCATACATAGTTATTCAATTTTGATTATGCCTGAAAAAAGCCACTTAGCAAATAGCCAAATGACATTTCTTCATGATTTCCTCGCCAGTTCTATAACCGATTGAATGAAAGGTGCTTTCATTTTCGTATATGTCACTCGATCTTCAGAATATATGGATGCAAGATGCTTCTTAAGTGTGGCATATTCGCCTACTTTCTCTTGGTGACTTCTGAGATAATTGCGGAATAAAAGGTTACTTTCCCATTCATTACTGGTAATTTCATAAACGTGCAGGTGATGCGTTCCTTTCCGCCATTCTCCTTTACGAAAAAATCGGCGAGTGGGAAACTCCATTTTGGGAACATATTTGTAACCCAATGTATTCAAAGGTCCAATGAATAAGTCTGCTTCCTCAAGATGATGCACGCCAACCGCAATGTCCACTATTGGCTTTGAGGGTAATCCGACCACTGAGGTGCTGCCTATATGTTCGATATAGACAGCCTTATGTTGCAGAGATTGCTGTATCTTCGCCTTCTCCCTCTCAAACTCTGCAGCCCATTCAGGCGTATATTCTGTAATTATAACTTCCTCGGCCATGGGAATACCTACCTTTCACTTTGAATGATTAACTCATTTATATGTCTGGCTCTTCATGCCATTTCCGTAAAAGATGGTTTTTTTCCTAATCCCATGGTTAAAGCAACAAGTATTACAAATGTTAAAAGCATTGCTTCGAGAGTTGTCTTAAAAAATGATGGTACTGTATGGGCCATAGAACGAACATCAGAAGCTGAGCAACCCAATTACAAGGAGCATATCTCTGCAACATTGGGAGAGAGAATCCCTCACTTAGAAAATATCGTAAAAGTTGATGAGGTTGGCACTCTCGTTTTAGCTATTGATCGAGACGGAAAAGTATGGATCATTGAAACCGTAAAATATGATCTGACTATGCCATTGAAAGCAGAGCCGGTTCTTGTTGAAGGTATCGACCATGTTAAAGACGTGTTAGTTTCTACTTACTACAATGAAATAACATTTTTAAAAGAGGATGGAACGGTTTGGAACATCGATGAATATAGCCCATGGGGTTCGAGCACACCCTTATATGACACGATCCGCTATTCTAAGCCTGTGCAACTCGAAAATCTAAAAGACATTGTCCAACTTAAAAACAACCATTTTGCCATAAAGAAAGATGGTACCGTGTGGAACTGGGGGAGAACAACGGATTTCTCAAAAAGTAGAGACTTCGTCAATGTAGCTCTCACTCCTGCAGCACCATATCAGTTGGGGCAAGGGCTATTTTGTGGAGAAATGGGAAGCTCTTGGTATTGAGCCTCAAACCATTTGGAAGAATTTATTTAAATTAGATGACATTGAAGATGCTGCTTCCGTTAATATTAATAATTACTTTTCGCCGACGGAGTCCATTATCAAGAGAGATGGAACGGTTTGGATGTGGGGACTCGATCACTTCAGCAAATTTATTGATAAACCACAACAAGTTGAGTTTAGGAGTTAATTCGTATGTAGACCAATACAGGCCCATCAAGGGCCTGCAAATTGGTCTTTTTTCATTCGCGAGTATAAATAAACTATCATTCGGCTTGGTTTGCCTTCAATGCCTCTTTCTCAGCACGGCGCGCAAACCATGTAGCCAGCAGAGAACCGGAAATGTTATGCCACACACTAAATATTGCACTAGGAACGGCTGCGATCGGGCTAAAATGAGCCGAGGCTAGCGCCGCCCCAAGACCGGAGTTCTGCATGCCAGTTTCAAATAAAATGGCTTTACGCTTGCTTGAATTCATCCGGAACAGCTTAGCGAACAAGTAACCTAATAAATACCCGAGGCCGTTATGCAAAATGACAACCGCAAAAATTAGCAAACCGCTTTCGATAATTTTTGCTTTGCTGCCACCAACTACGATGGCCACAATGATGACAATTGCCAGTGTGGATACGAGCGGGAGTGCCTGTACACTCGCTTCAGCTTGTTTTCTGAACAGACTTTTTACGACAACACCTAGAATAATAGGCAAAATAACAACTGTCAAAATGTCCTTAATGAGCGCTCCACCATCGATCGGCATCCAGCGTCCCGCAAGCAAGCTGATTAAAGCTGGTGTAGCCAGCGGTGCGATGAGTGTGGAAACGGAAGCAATGGACACACCAAGTGCAACGTCGCCTTTTGCAAGCAGCGCCATCACATTGGAGGATGTGCCGCTTGGGCAGCAGCCGACGAGAATGACACCAACAGCTATCTCCGGCGGCAAGTTCAACACAATAGCCAGCACATAGGCGAGCAGCGGCATAATAATATAATGACCGACAACACCAATCAACACTTCTAGCGGACGACGAAATACTTCACGGAAATCAGCAGAGGACAGCGTAAGTCCCATCCCGAACATGACGACACCAAGAAAAATGGAAATGTAGCCCTTCAGCGGCGTAAATACCTCAGGCCAAAAAAATCCCAGACAAGCAAATAGGATAACCCATAGAGAAAAAGTTCCTCCTACGAACCGGCTTACTTTTGCAATTGTACTCATTCAACCTAACCTCACTTATGATGTAATGTAACAAGCTAGAGTTAGGTCATTGTACGTGAAAATGAATAAAAAATCCACCTTTTTTATCTATGTCCTCGTAATTAAATGCGCTAATATCCTCGGCTTACGTCCACCGAATGGCAAATTCGTTCTTGTCCACTGTCCATGTCTTCCAGTACGGCAAGCAAACCATCCATCGCTTCATCCACCCCTGTAACGGCGGAAATATGCGGGGTAATGGTCACGTTCGGATGGGACCACAATGGTGATTCTGCAGGCAGCGGCTCCTCTCGAAACACGTCAAGAACAGCTCGGCGCACCTGGCCTTGGTCTACTGCTTCAAGCAGTGCGGTTTCATCTACGGAGGCTCCCCGGCCAACATTAATAAAGCTAGCACCTTGCAGGCAAGCGAACAAATGCTTTCCAAATAATTTATCCGTCGTTGGAGTCAAAGGAAGCGTGTTAATCACCCAGTCGGCCTCGGCTAACAACGAGTTCCCTTCGTTAATCGGAACCACCTTATCAAAATGAGGGTTCGATGCTCCGCTGCGTGATATACCATAAACGGTTACCCCGAAAGTTTTAAGCATCTTCGCAATTTCCATACCAATTGTTCCGGTACCGAAAACAACGATGCTAAGCTGCTGTAGAAGCAACTGCTGTGAAGGCTGCCAATGTCTTTCTGTTTGATTTTGTTGAAATTTTTGATGATGCTGCACATCGGCAAGCATATAACTTAAGCAATACTGCCCTATTTTAAGCCCAAAGCTGCCGACGGTTCTGGTTAATAATACATCCTCTTTCCACTCACGATTATGTAAAAAGGCATCAACGCCAGCTCCAAGCGCATGAACCCACCGAAGCTTACCGAAATGAAACGATTCCGTCGGTTTAAAAGCCACATAACCATCGGCCCATTCGAAGTGATTCGGGCGCACTTCCGCCTCTGGAAGAAACAAATACTCCCGCTTAGTGTCCAGCAAAGCTAACTTCTCCAGCTCTTTAAACATCCGCCCGGTCACCAAGATTTTTTTTATATCCACCTGCCACGCCTCCTATAGAATCCGTAAAACTATACAATAGCAACTTATTATACCACGGCAATTCAGCGTTACTAAAATACTTGACGGAGGAGGGGAACCTCGTCCTAGCGTTAAGTTGGTTAACGCTGCATCCTTGAGGAACTACAGGCCGCTATTCTAGCACGTTCAGCCCGTGTCCGCGTTCAAGCGGAACTGCAGGGCCATATTTGACCGCTAATCCCATTTTCTTTAAAAAAACGGACAAATAGCGGCCCACAGTTCCCTTCCGTGCGAAAAATAGCTTATTTCGATGAAATAGCGCCCTGTAGTTCCCATCGCTGGCCAGGGAGGAACCGCTCAAGCGATTGCAACAATTCTGATAAATAAAAGCGGCAGTCACGGGAGAAGATCAGGCCCCAGACTGCCGCTGACTCTTAAATTTTGCTAACAACTTCCCTATTTTGAAGCAGAGCAACCAGGTAGGCCAAGGTCAATCCTTGCCCCCATCCTTGTACTCTTTTCTTGGAGATTACTTTGTAATCATCTACGGAGTACATCACGGCCGTGCCTGCCGATACATTCCGTACGGAACCGTCTTCATCAATGTTTGCCAGAATGCCCTCATAAGCTTTGGCCATATAATTTTGATGCAGCGGGTGTGCATACGTGGTGAGTGCAGCAGCAATACCGGCTGAGGCTGATGTTTCCTCGTAAGAGGTTTCATCAGTCAATACCGTGCGCCACAGCCCATTCTCTGACTGCAGCCTGACCAGAGCGCTTAATTGATCGCCAAGGGCCCCTCCGATCTGCATCCACATGGGCATGAAGGGATTCAGCATTTTGTACGCTTGCGCCATCGTATAAGCAGCCCATGCATTGGCTCTACCCCAGTAAATAGCGGACAAATGATCTTGTCTCACATTATCCCATGCGTGGTAGAACAAATTCGTCTTCGTGTCCTGCAGGTATTCTTCATGCCAGTAAAATTGATTCAGCGCATCTTCAATGTAAGCTTTATTGTCTATTTTGAATCCAAGCCGCAGTAGGAAATACGCCGCCATGAATAACGTATCCGCCCATGCCTGCTCTGGAAAATCATTTTTGGAGGATACCGTATGTTGGAAAACACCCGAACCGAATCGGATGGCATCCTTTCGCAGATATTCGGCTTTCAAGAGTGCCAGGTCAAGGTACTTGGAGTCGTCCGTAGCTTCATACAAGGTCAGCATGGTATGCCCCATCGCACAAGCATTAACCATCATCGGCGGCAACCCGAGCTCCAGGTACTCGTCCACCCATTTCACCAGAAAATCGATGTACTCCTGATTCCCCGTTACTTCCCATGCTTTGCAGATTCCATAATAAGCTACTCCACAAGACCAGTTCCATGTGAAATCCATATTCATCGTTCTGCGGACTACCCGGTCTATGAGTTCTTTTACTTCGTTTTCATTGCATTCAAATTTCCGCATAGGATCGATACCTCCATCTATTCTGCCTGAAGAAATTTATAGCCTTAACGCACATATACCTATAAAAATAGCATAATTTTCGAGGGCATTCTCCGCATTTTTAACTAAAAAATATACAAATCTCGCATATCTTGCGATTACATTTAGATAATGAAAGAAACAACAAAAAAAGAGCGCACATTTTATACTCTGTGCACTCTTTTTAACTTTCTGCAAACATCTATCAACCCAGATCAAACTTATCCATTGTCCGATCTAACCAACTTTGCAGCTCTTTTTCCAGCGATATCAAAAGTTCCGTCTGCGGCCGCTCATACAGCACAACAGGATTCAGCTGATAAGGATCCTTCTCATGATCATAGAAGAAGCGTTGCACTTCTACTCCAGGTACATATCCTCTATGTACGACATAGGTGTACAAGCTTGTACGGATACCCCGCCAACCATATCGGCGGTTGTCCAAGCCAGAAGCGGCGAAGAGCTCCATCGCATCCTTTCTTCCAGGAAAGGCGGAAAGGAAGGCCGAGGATATGTCGGTTTGTTTCGTACCTAGGATATCGCCGGACAGATCCATACCTTCTACAGCAGCAGGTACGGGAATGCCGGCAAGACCGAGCAGCGTAGGCATAATATCCACACTGTTAAAAAGCAAATTCGTGCTACCCTGCTCAATCATGCCTCTCCAACTCATTAGACAAGGAATCGCGATGGATTCCTCATGCCAAGAATGCTTCGCCATTAAACCATGCGAGCCCATGAGCTCACCGTGATCCGACGAAAGTACGATCAACGTGTTTTCCGCCATCCCGAGCTGCTCGACTTCCCGCCAAATTCGGCCGAATTGTTCATCCATGCCAGACACCGCTGCGAAGTAATCGCGGGTATACCGATTCAGCGCCTCATCCCCGCTTTCAAAGGGCTCACCGGTATGCGCTGCAAGATGATCCGAACTTACGTTCGGTCGCAAGCTCAACTCTCGACCACGATAGATTTCCTTGTAGCGATCCGGCACAAGTTCAAAGGGGCTATGAGGCGGATTCCAAGAGACAAATAAAGCAAACGGTCGATCATCCTTTTCGGTTTCTTTCCCTTTTGCCCGAATAAAGTCTAACGCAACATCCGTTTCATGCTCCAATGACCACTGGTCGACTTGAATCATCTCCGGCGTGTCTTTCCAATAATGCGGCTTCAGATGATGATCGTATGCGCCGTAGGAATACCAGAAATCAAAGCCGTGCCGTTTCGACCCCGGCGGTGTGTACGCATCCCATTCACGCGCTCCGGATTCAGGCTCTGGACACCGGTTTTGCTCAGGTAAATCCAGATGCCATTTGCCAATATAACCTGTTTGATACCCAGCTGCCTTCAACACATCTCCCACACAAACTTCGTCCGCGCTTAGCATAATTTCCGCTCCGATCTTACAGTTCGTATAGACACCTGTCGATTGCGGATATCTGCCTGTCATGAGCGCCGCCCGGTGCGGAGAACAAAGCGGTGTACAAGAGAGCGCATGGTTAAACACTAGGCTCTCCTGCGCGAATCGGTCGATATTGGGCGTGATGACAGGATCTTCCCCCACAAAACCGACAGCCTGCTTCCGCCATTGATCAGCAAAAATATAAATGATATTTGGCTTCATGTTAGACTCACCCTTTAACCGCGCCTGCGGAAATCCCTTCGACGAAATGGTCTTGGGCCATAAAGTAAATGATGATAGTCGGAATAATGGCGCAAACCGCTGCTGCCATTAACGGGCCATACTCCGTAGCATGCTCAGATTGGAAATGCTGCATGCCAAGTTGGAGCGTAAATAAGTTATCCGAATTCAAGTAGATCAAAGGACCGAGGAAATCATTCCATGCGTGCATGAAGGTAAAGATCGTCAAACTGGCAATCGCCGGCCGAATGAGTGGCAGGATGACCCTTGCATAGATGCCAAACTCACTTAAGCCGTCAATTCTGGCAGCTTCCGAAAGTTCTTCTGGAATAGACATAAAAAACTGTCTGAACAAGAATACGCCAAATGGACTAAAAGCCCCCAACAAAATCAATGCCCAATGCGAATCGATTAACCCGATTTTCTTCATTAACATAAACTGTGGGATCATCATGACTTGGTAAGGTACCATCATCGTTGCCACATACAGGAAAAACAGTTTATCCCGCTCCGGAAATTTCACTTTGGCGAACGCATAAGCAGCCGTAGAGCATGTAATAATTTGCAGCAGTGTAGTTAGCACGGCGATTTTGATCGTATTCAAGTAATAGGTGAAAAAAGGAAGCTGCGTCCACACCTTGCTGTAATTCGACCAGTAAAAATGACTCGGTATCCACTGAATCGGGAAGCTGAATATTTCCGCCTCCGACTTCACCGATGCGGAAAGCATCCAGAGGAAAGGAACAACCATGGACAAGGCGACAACGGTCACGACCACATATAAAACCGCTTTTCTAATCCATGCGCCAAGTTGGGTGCGCCTCGGTAACGTCACCATAGACCGACTTGATTCTATTCGTGTATTCATGTTGGCTTCTCCCTTCTCTAACCCGTTAAACTCGTTAGGAGTAGTTCACCCAACGTTTTTGCCCTCTAAATTGAATCAATGTAATGACTAGAATAATCGCGAACAGCACATAAGCCATGGCAGAGGCATAGCCATATTCAAAGCGCTGGAAGGCCGTATAATAAATGTCGTAAACCAGCATGTGCGTTGAACGGCCAGGGCCTCCTTTGGTCAAGACAAAGACCAGATCAAATACTTTGAACGAATTGATAATGCCCATAATAATGGTAAAGAAAATGACCGGCGACAGCATCGGCAATGTTATATTGCGGAACTGTGAGACTTTGCCTGCGCCATCAATTTCCGCTGCTTCATAGAGATCCTTAGGAATTCCCTGCAAGCCGGCTAAATAGAGCACCATATAGTAACCTATCGAATGCCAGATGCTGACGATAATGACCGAGAGGAGCGCCCAATGTGTCGATGCAAGCCAAGTTGGCGGATTGTCCATCCCAAGGCTTCTGAGAAAGCCGTTAATCGGCCCCATGGTCGGGTTATAAAGCAGCTGCCACACGACAGCTACGGCAATGGTTGCCGTAATATGCGGTAGAAAAATTGCCGTTCGAAATATTTTAACGCCTCTCAAGCCTTTATTGAGGGCGACTGCTGCCAAAATCGCAAGAATCAGCGTCACCGGTACGGAAACGGCTGTCATAAGTAAACTATTGAGCAGGGAGATCCGGAACGTTTCATCGCTCCATAAACGCGTATAATTCGATAATCCCGCAAATTCAATTTCACCAAACCCGTTCCACTCCGTAAAACTCATGAGGAAGGAAGCACACACTGGTAAGCAAATAAAAATCAAAAATCCAAGTATATTGGGAAGCAGAAATGTATACCCTGTCAATCGATTACGCCGTAATGCTTTGCTCGAACCCTTCATATGCTTCACCCCTATCAAAGCAGTCGAGCTTCACTACATGGAGCGAAGCTCGGCCGTTTCTGTTCTGTCCCTTACTTTTTGCCTGCTTTGTAATCCTTGGCATATTTATCGGCCCATTCGGAGGCAACGCGCTGGCCGATCTTTTGAATCGCTTGATCGACGGTCTGAGCACCAGTTAAAGCCATTTCGCCTTCTTGCTTGTAAACGCTGTTCACCAAAATGTTTTTCACACCAGGCAGCAGCGGATATTCCGGATATTCTTTTTGTTCCACGAAATAATGGATGTTTTTAGGCTTCAAGCTGCCGTCACCAATATACGTCTTGCGGATTTCATCGTTTATATATCCTGTGAGAAAGCCTTTCGCCGCAAACTGCTTCGCACCTTTCACGCCGGTCATGAACTGAAGCACTTTGAACGCTTCTTCTTTGTGCTTGGAATTCTTGTTCACCATCAAGGACACCGGAGTCGCCAAGCTCGTATTGGCTGCTACGCCTTCCGGATGCGGAACGGGAACAACGTCCCAATCAAAGCTGATTTTCTTCTCGGCTTCCGCTTGTCTAAGCTGTGCCACATGCCAGTCCCCGATCAGATTCATTGCCACATTGCCCTTCTGGAAAGCGGCGTTGTAATGTGCATTTGTCGTAATCTGTTCGGCCCACCCCATCATCGAGCCGTCTTTTTCCATATCCAAACGGAATTGAAGGCCTTTCTTGAACGCCGATAAGTCTTTATCGATGATCGAAGCGCCGGTTTGAACGCCTTGCATATACCACGTTTGTGCCCATGGATGCAAGAATGCCCCGTACGTTTTATTGGCGCCTTCCCCTTTGGTCATCTTCTTCGCCAGTTCACGGAATTCATCCCATGTCATATCCGCTTTCGGATAGGCAACGCCGGCTTGATCGAACAATGTTTTGTTGTAGAACAACATCCAGTTGGATTTCCGGTAAGGAAGTCCGAAAACTTTATCGTTAACTTTTAACGCATCATACAGCGGACCATATCCAGAAACATCCACGTTCGCCTTTTTGACATAATCGTCTAACGGCTCCAAAATGCCTGTGTCCAGAAACACATCCATGTTGCCGCCGAACAAATCGATATTATCCCCAGAAGACAGCTGCATGCGGAGCTTTTCGTAGTACTGTGCTTGTGGAATCGTTTCAAATTGCACTTGGATCGTCGGGTTCTCTTTACTAAATTCTTCGTAAGCGGTTTTAAACGTTTCCAAATCATCCTGAAGTACCGTTGCTTTCAAACTCACTTGAGCCGCTTTAGCGTCTGGGGATGCCGCGCTTTTATCTCCTGCCGTTTGCCCGGCGGACCCGCATCCAGCCAGCAATCCCAACAGCAAAGAGCCTGTCACAGCAAGCTTTAAACTTTTTTTCATTTGACACCCACCCTTTTTTTGATATGATTTGTGTGCGCTTTCTTATTTTGAATTATACGTAGACACCAATCAGGCCGACAGATGAATGTTTTATTCCCCCCCTTTTGCCTGAAGAGAAGGAAGTGATTCTATGCTGTTCGTTACTCTTGTACTGCTCATTTTCACCATATTGTTCACGTACAAAAAGCTAAATCATGCGTCAACCCGCTTCATGTACGGCATCATCATCGGCTGGGTGCTCTCTTTTGTAGCCTTTACGTTGTATCTGAGTAAATTTAATTACTATTTCAATGTGATTCATACCTTTTTTGATTTCAGTCCCGGTACCTGGAATTATTTGGTTTTGACCAAATTCAATCCCGATTGGCTTATTCGCATGCTGAATATCGGCGTTGGGCTATTCTACTGCTCGCTGCTTGGCTTCGCCATTGCCTTCACCCGCAGCTTAAGCATATGGAAACAAAGGATCGGTTATGGAGGTATCTTGCTCTTTTTCATCATCGAGACCGCCTACTTTGATCCTTCTCTTCATATCGCTCTAAGCAATCAGATTGATAGCTTAACCTTCTTTAGTGTGATTGAAATGGTTATAAAGAGCCTTCGCTTCCTCATACTTTTTGTTGCTTTTGGCCTATTGATCAACTATTATTTGAATTATCCGAAAATTAAATTTATCAAAAATTTAACCTTATATCATGTCTTGCTCTTTATTCCGCTTGTCGTGATCCATCTGTTTATTTTTTCCTGGGCTCCGAAAGTATTGGTTAAAGAAACGTATTTGAAAGGTTATTTCAACTATCTGCAGCCTCCTCTTGGCTATCAGTCGATCCTTCTGCCTGTGTTTCCATTTGCCATCTATTTAATCTTGTTTTTGATGATTTACCTGGTGTACAAGTTTAATTCCATTGAAAATTACCGCAAAAACCGCGATATTCAAATTAATAAAAGCATCGACACGGCAACGCTTGGTACGCGCGCTTTTACACATGCCCTCAAAAATCATTTGATCGGCATTCAGTCCGAGGCTGCCTATCTGAAAGAACGCCATCAGGCGGACAGCGAATCCATATATAGCCTTGACCTCATCTTACGATCGTCGCAATCAGCGCTCGCCAGCATTAACGATGCCGCTGATAAATTAAAAAATATAAGTCTGAATCTCCAACCGATGTCTATCGATCTTCCGGTTCAGCAGGCGATTGCCCGCTTAAACGAACAGGCCAGCCGCTGCCAAGTCGATTATTCGCCGGGTTCGCTGCCCGCTAATTGTTATATCGACCTCAATCACTTGACTGAAGCCATTTACAACCTGCTTCTCAATGCCAGTGAATCACTACTATTTCGGGATGACGGCCGCATTGTGGTCGAACGGAGCCAGCAGAACGGTTGGGCACTTATTCGAATTACCGATAACGGCCCCGGTGTCGCCGAGGAGCATTTGGAGGCGATTTTCGATCCTTTTTTCACTACCAAAGCATCGGTTAATAATTGGGGAATCGGCTTGTCCTATTGCCACAAGATCATCATAGGCCACGATGGTAAGATTGTCGTAGAGAGCAAGAAAGACGTCGGTACGACCTTTACGGTCTACTTGCCGATTATCTAAAAGAACGGACAGCTGACGAAAGGAGATCCTGTACAATGACACATCAACCTATCCGTATTCTCATCGCTGATGACATGGAAGCTCACCTCCGAAGGCTGGAAAGGACATTCGCCGGACATGATGATTTTGCTTGTGTCGCGCGTGTTTCCTCGGGGCACGATGCCGTTATTCAAGCAGCGCTGCATCAACCGGAAGTGATTCTCATGGACATCGAGATGGAATCCCAATTCGCGGGTATTCAAGCGGCGAAAATCATTCACGACAAATATCCCCAGATGAAAATCATCGTGCTCACCGTTCACAAGGACGAAAACTTCATCTTTGCCGCCTTTCAGACAGGCATTACGGACTATTTGTTAAAAACCGCTACTGACGTCGAAATTATGGAAGCCATACGCGCCGCCTACATGAACGCATCCCCAATCCGCCCGATGATTGCCGAGAAAATTCGTGAAGAATTTGCACGCGTGAAGCGAGCAGAGAACAGCCTGCTGAATATTATTCAGATCATTTCAGAGCTTACGCCAAGCGAACTGCAGGTCCTCCGCTTACTATGCGAAGGCAAGAAAAGGAAACAAATTGCCGAAGAGCGATTTGTTGAATATGAAACCATTAAGAAACAAATAAATTCAATTCTGAAGAAATTTCAAATGCCTGATTCCGCAATGGTTATCCAAACCATCAATGATTTGCGAATTTTCGAGGTTCTGAAGAAGCTCTAAGCTGGAGGGACAAATGTGGAAGAAAACGCAAAAAATGAACACGTTAATTACCATCATCCCTTGCTGCGTTACAAAATATGGGACATTACTTTAGAGCCACTGCCTTCGTTACCTTGGAATATCTGGCATTATCATAAAGAAATAGAAATCATTCTCTTATTTGAAGGCTCCATGCAAGTTGAAACAGTCGACACGATTTATCAATTACAAGATCAGGATCTCTTAATTATAGGATCATCTCGGTTGCACCGTACCCGAAGACAGAAGTTAGTTAAGCAAATTGTACTGCAATTGGACATCCTAGCACAATTAGATCAGTATACCAAGGACTTCTCACCTATTTTGCTGGAATTATCGGAACCGCTGGATCGTATTAATGAGGTGCTGGCTAACAACCCATCTGTCAAAGAAACGATGTTTCACCTGTTAGTCCAAGTATACCGAGAAGCAAGCCAGATGGAGGCCGGCTACGAACTGGCGATAAGTGGCGCCTTCAAACAGCTGCTTTCCCTGCTCATTCGTCATGCTCCCTCTTCTCCTCCCATATCACCTGCAGATTGGCAGCGTCTCAAGCCCGTATTGGATTATATTGAATTAAATTATCAAAACCCGATTCGAATTCAGGATGTACTACATCTTGTGCATTTGGAGTATCATTATTTCATCAAATATTTCCAACAGTGTATCGGTATGTCCTTTGTCGATTATCTTCATTTAAGACGAATTAAAACAGCTGAGCATCTGCTGCTTACCGAATCGTTAAATATTGCCGATGTTGGGGTTCAATCGGGTTTCCCGAACGTCAACATGTTCATTCGTATTTTCAAACGCTATAACGAGTACACGCCTTCCGAATTCCGAAAAAAGCGAATACAAAAACCTGTATCGTTCGTTTAACGTAAAAAAGTGCTCTTCCGCAGTCGGAAGGGCACTTTTTTATATTTAACTACTCGCTTGTTTGCAGCATCGCGCGTTTTTGGATCAGTTCATTAGTTGCTCTGCGAGCGATACGGGTTGCAATTAGCCCGTCCAGTCCGGTCGGCATATCTCCCGTTTGACCGGTCTCAAGCGATAAAGCAAAGGCCTCGTACATCCCCTTGAAATTCTTTTCAGACGTATAAGGAAACCGGGTCGTGCCAGATGCATTGCGCATTTCAAATATTTTGGCTTCGCGATCATAACGAATAACTCCGTCCGTCCCGATCAGTTCATAAATAAAGTGAGACACCGGTTCTTTAGCCGTAAAACAGTAAGAATAGCTGATTTCCAACATCGTATGTACCTCGTTAGCATGCTTCATATGAAGGTACATATGGTCTGGAGCTTCATATTCGTCCACCCAGGCTCCTTCCGAATGCTGAAGCTGTACATCCGAATTCAACCACCATCTTGCAAGGTCAATCTGATGCACACCGCAGTCAACCATAGGTCCGCCTTCGATCATTCGGTTTGCACGTCTTAGGTTTAACTGTGAAGGAATTCCGTCATAATTTATATATTTTCCATGATTATTCCAAATATAGCTTAACCTCAGTGAGCGAACGTCACCGATGCTCTTATTTTCAACGATGGTTTTGATCATCTGAGAAACGGGGCTAAACCGGTAGTCAAAGGCTGTAAACAGCATTAATCCCGCTTTTTCCATCAAAGCGATCATCTCTGCAGCCTCTTCGTCATCCATAGCCAATGGTTTCTCGCATAAGACATGCTTGCCATAACGTGCAGCGTCGCGAACATTTTGATAATGAGAAGGTGCTGGCGATGTAATCACTACGGCATCAATTCCGGATTGAAAAAACAGCTCTACATCACTAAAAACTTCAACCTGATGTTTCTTCTGAAGCTCTTCTTTTCGAGCAGCAACAGGTTCATAGATAGCAGCTAATTCAAATTTAGACGAATTCATTATTGAGGGAATATGTCCGTAATTCGCAACAACCCCACAACCCATCAAACCTAACTTAAACATAAATTTCCCTCCTGTAGATCCTACCAAGCTGATCTTTTCTGTTCTTTCTATTCTTTAACCGAACCCATTAATACCCCTTTAACAAAATATTTTTGCAAGAATGGGTATACCAACAAAATGGGGAGTGTGGCGACCACAATAGCCGCATATTTCAATGTTTCCGGAAACGCCGTTTTATTGGCATCATCGATGACTTGTCCGTATCCTGTGGAGTCTCCAATGATGACAAGCTGCCTTAATACGACCTGCAGCGTCCAATAACGCGAATTATTCATATACATGATGGCTGCAAAAAACTGATTCCAATTCCCAACGGCATAAAATAGCGTAAAGGAAGCAAGTGCAGGCAAAGACAGCGGTAACGCGATTCGCATAAAAATGCCAAAGTTGCTGCAACCGTCAATCCTTGCTGAGTCTTCTAACGCTTGCGGGATACTCGCGAAAAAATTTTTCAATACAATCAGATTAAAAGCTGAAATAGCACCAGGCAGCATTAAAGCCCAAAGACTGTTGATCATCCCCAACTGTTTAACAACGAGATAGGTCGGGATAAGTCCACCGCTAAACATCATCGAAAACACAATGAGCATCAAAATAGCCCGACGCGCACGAAATCGTTTTTTTGACAAGGAATAACCCAGCGTTGAGGTAAACAACATATTGATGGCTGTTCCAACTACAGTAATAAATAGGGTAAAGAGTAGCGCTCTTACAAACGACGGGGTGGTAAGAATCATGTGGTAGGACGTAAGAGTAAACTTCTCCGGCCATAAAATAATGCTTTCCGTAAGCACCTGCTTGATCGGTGATAGGGATGCGACAATGACATAATAGAAGGGAATAAAGGTTATTACCGCTACTAAGAACAATGATAGATAGTTTGCACCATCGAAAATCCGACTGCCTACCCCTCTATTTCGAATCATGCTGTAATCCTCCTTCTCATTCCCTGTTCAGTAGATGCCATCTTCGCCGGCCTTTTTAACCAACCAATTCGCAACCGCAACAACAATGAGACTGATGATTGATTTAAAGAGTCCAACCGCCGTAGAAAAGCTTAATTGCCCCTCAACCAGTCCCTTTTGATAGACAAACGTTTCGAAAACATCTCCTACATTTCGCACCAAACTGTTTAGCATGAGGAAAATTTGCTCAAATCCGACATCCATAATATGTCCCAGTCGCAGTAGAAACAAAATAATAATCGTACTGCGAATCGTTGGCAGCGTAACATGCCATAACTGTTTCCATCGGTTCGCTCCATCCATGACCGCAGCTTCATACAATTGCGGATCGACACCTGCGAGTGCAGCCAAATAGATGATGGTTCCCCAACCCGCTTCTTTCCAAATATCTTGTAATACAATCAGTGTTCTAAAAATGGCCGGTTCCGACAAGAAATTGACCGTTTTTCCACCCATTGCTTCAATGATATGGTTAACGACTCCCCCGCCTGACAACAAGACAAACGTAATTGAGGCAATGACGACCCAAGAAATAAAATGCGGGAGATAAATGATCGTCTGGATTAACTTTTTAAAAAATGTTTTGCTTATTTCATGCAGCATTAGGGCAAAAATGATCGGAACGGGAAAGAAAAAGATCAGCTGATAGAAACTAATTAACAACGTGTTTCTCATTAAATTCCAAAAATGATCATAAGCAAAAAGCTCCTGGAAATGCTTAAGCCCAACCCACTCACTTTTCCAAAACCCCAAAAAGGGACTGAAATCCTGAAAGGAAATCAAAATTCCCCACATGGGCAGATATTTAAATAAAAGAAAATAAACGATCCCAGGAAGGGCAAGCAAATAAAGATCCCAATCTTGTATAAAAGCAACAAATTTCCGTTTCGTTGCCTTCTTCGTTATCGGCTGGGTTAAGCTGGACTGCCCTGAAAATTGGTTCATACATGTCATCCCCCAATGATACTAGTTCACTTGCCGCACCCTGTACGACAAGTGAACTGAACGAATGCGGCTTCCTTTATTTCGTTCCCTGAGATTTATAGAACTCGTTGGTTTCCTTCGTGATTTGATCGCCTCCACCGGATTTCCATTTCGTAACAAACTCATCGAATGCATTGGCCGGCAGCTGCCCTGTAATAATTCTTGTAAAGTAATCATATCTAAGCTTATTGTTTATTTCTTCGTTCTTCTGAATTTGAGTAGGAGATATGTAGGATGGAAGCGTTAAGGCAATTCCCTTGTCCTTATTTTTATCGAGCGCATCACGCTGAACTTTTTGGACATCGAGCGGTGCTCCCGTATCGGAATAGCTGTAGATGTCATAGGGTGAAACCATGATCAATTCTTTAAGATCATCTTTAATGTATTTCTCGTTCGTAGTGAACGTACCGTCCGCATTCTTCGTGTTATGGATACCATCTATCCCGTATTTATTGAAATGATACCCTTCATCACTTGCTTCCCAGTTCATAATCTCTAGTATTTTTTCTACTTTCTCTGGTTTTGCGGTTGCAGGTATGACCCATCCAGCAGCGTTGCCGCTACCAGCAAAGTATCCACTGGCTCCAGTTGGCCCTACAGGAGGATCGATATAAATAAGCTCCGCTTTTGGATCCACTTTTTTCAACGCAGCAATGTCCTGAGCGTAGTCAATGATATAGCTCTCTAGCATAATCCCTGCTTTTCCGCTTTGAATCTCTTTTCGAGTGTTTCCTTGTTGAACCGGGAAATCTTTGCTTAAGGCTCCCTGTGCATATAAATCCCGTAAATATTGAAGCGACTGATTCATTCCTGGGGTAATAAATGAATTGACAAGGGTCCCGTCTGCCTGTTTCAACCAGCCGTTTCCTGTTCCGAATGCACCAAACAATGGGTTCAAATTCGATAATTTGGGATCTGTGGCAATCCCATACGTATCTGCATTGCCATCGCCATCAGGATCATTTTTGGTGAAGGCGATTGCGACTTTAGCAAAATCTTCCGTTGTTTTGGGAATGGGTAAATTAAGTTTATCCAGCCAATCCTTCCGAATAAGGACGCCTGTGCGCACAATCGGCCTCACCCTCGGAATCATATAGAAATGTCCGTCTACTTTCACATTGTCCCAGATCATTTGCGGGTATTTTTTCAAATTAGGCGCTTTATCAATATATTTATCTAATTGCATGAAAGCTCCTTGCTTCAAATAGCCGCTTAAAGCCGCATCGGGAAATGCATTCCAGACCATCACATCCGGTATACTGCCAGAAGCCACAATCGTGTTTTGCTTGGTTGTGTAATCATTAATCGGCGTGTCCATAATCGTCAGCTTAACGTTAAACTTTTTCTCCAAAAACTTGATAGCCTCATTATCGTCATGTGTAATCTGGATATTAGCCGATGTGTAAAACATCACACTTAAATCCATCGGTGCAGCAGCTTTCGAATCTCCAGAAGATGAATTCGTGGTTGAAGCGGAAGAACAGCCAATTAATGAAGCTGTTAGAACAGCTGTCGCTGCAAGCGTGTTTACCTTACGCAATCTGTTTTTGACCAAATGGTTAACCCCCTAGATTCATCATCTTTTTAAAGATAACGCTTTCACGTCTCTCAATCTTTGCTCCTACAAAGTCAATTGTACGTGATAGTCAGCATAGATTCTAGGAACAGAACTGGTGTAAAATCACACAAAACTGTCATTTTTCATGTAACCGGAAGTTCTCTATTGGGTTAAAATAGCCCCGTAATGCCCATTCACAGAAACGGTCACTGAACCATTTTGAACCATGTATGCCGTTCCTGTCATTCGATCAGTCTTGATGCTTCCGTCCACAACACTCAGCTTCGACACAGGAACCGTAACGGATTTCCGGGCCGTATCATTGTTTAAAACAACAGCAATTCGGTTTGTATTATCAAATCGGCCATATGAATAAATGTCAGAGGCATCATCTGCCTGCAGTGTCATAAACGACCCCATCCTTAGTGCAGGATATTGATTACGAATACTAATTAATTGCTGCGTCAGAGAAACAGCGCTGTTAGAGGTAGTTCCTTGCGCCCAATCAAATGGGCGACGGTTGTCGGGATCCGCACCGCCCTGCATGCCATATTCATCCCCATAATAGATGGTTGGTGTTCCAACATAGGTCATCTGGAAAAATAGAGTGAGATATGTTTTCCAAATGTCTCCTCCCGCCCTCGTTCCGAATCGCGTAATGTCATGATTGCCCAAATGATTGCTCATCACCTGTTGGACGTTCGACGGATAATTCGCCCGAGTGCCTAGCAGCCAACTGTCAAATTAAGATGTCGGTATCGATGCTGCATTATTGCTATAGTCTTTACCTGTAATCCATTCCGATACCGGCTGTGTGAAGCCATCGAAATTCGTCGCTCCGTCCCACTGATCACCAGCCGCCGTCCAAGATGACGCGTTCCCCCAAATATTCGCCCAGAATGTTGGCGTTAGGATTTATGGGTTTAACTGCACTGCGGAACTCCACCAAAGATTCCATAGCTCCCAAAACTTTGACCTAGAGTATTTTGGGCTTACAAAGTCTTGTATAATCCTTCGTTTGGGTTTCCTCACAGTCACAGAACTGTCACTCACACGAAACTGTCTTAGACACCACCCAAACTTGTTGGGCATAAGCTGATATATGTCATTCTGAGAGGATGTTTGTACATGTATTACCGATTTGTTCCCCACTGGCCATATTATTCCCCTTATGTGGAAGGCGAGTGGCTCTCGTGGCGTAGCGCCGTTGAATCTGACGGAGTCAGTCGTCTGCCTGAGCAGCGGCTTTCCTTCGTGCTTGTGCATGGATCCTGGGCCGACGCTCATTTCTGGGACGGCGTTGCTGCCGTACTGCGCAGTCAGGGGCATACCGTCCATGCGCCGGAATACGCGGGTCACGGCACAGATCCGAACAAAAATGTCACGCATGCGATGATCACGAAGTCTGTCGTCGATTATATAATGAGGCTGAACTTGCGCGACATCGTTCTCGTAGGACACAGCTTCGGTGGCACTGTCATCCAGAAGGTTGCTGAACAAATACCAGATCGCATCAAACGCCTCGTCTTCTGGGACGCATTTGTTCTGAAAGACGGCGGGTCGCTAGCGGATGAGTTGCCGCCTCCAACGAGGCAGGGTTTCGAGCAGCTCAGAGCCGGATCGAAGGACGACACCATTCTGCTTCCATTTCCGCTGTTTCGGGATTTGTTCGTCAATACAGCAACTTTGGAGCAAGCCAAACATTTCTATACAAGTGTCCGTCCTGAACCGGCGAAACCGCTTTTCGAGAAATTAGATCTCAAAGTGTTCTATACACTGCCTACGCCCAAAAGTTACGTCTATTTCTATCAAGACAACGTATTGCCACAAGGAGAAGGCTTCGGCTGGAATCCGCATATGTCCTCGCGGCTCGGTGTGTTCCGTTTGATCGTCGGGGACGGAGACCATTTTACGGATACGCGCACAAGGCCTGCCATGCTGGCTCGGAAGCTGTACGAGGCGGGACGTGACTGATCGGAAACGCAAATGTAAGCCCAGGCGTACCATGCTTGGGCTTTGTTTGTTATTGGGGGTATAGAAGTAACAGAAATTTATACCAGCATATGGTATTATGAGTGTTGGATAAGCCTATAACATGAGTGGAAGGGACGTGGATATTCTGAGCCAATGGAATGAAATGACGGACGATTCTCAGTCCAGATGGGACGAGATTGCGGCGTTTTGGGATGATTACATGGGTGAACATAGCAATCGATTCCATCGTGAAATTATCAGACCAAAGACGGAAGAACTTCTTGAAGTAAAAGAAGGTCAGATCCTGCTGGATATTGCATGTGGTAATGGAAACTTCTCACGAAGGTTGGCTGATTTAGGCGCTGAGGTTGTTGCTTTTGACTATAGTCCTAACATGATCGAGCGAGCAAAAATAAGGTCAACTACCTATATAAATCGCATAGATTATCAAGTGGTTGATGCAACAAACTATCAGTCATTACTAACCCTCGGAATAGAAAAGTATGATGGTGCTGTGGCTAATATGGCTCTAATGGATATTGCGGATATAACCTGTTTAACAAAGGCGCTTTCACAGCTATTAAAAAAGAGCGGGATCTTCGTATTCTCCATACCGCATCCGTGTTTCCAAACGCCAACTACAAGAAAAATACATGAATCCGAAGACCGTAACGGGGAGATTGTTACAAGAAATAGTATCCAAATCTCAACCTATTTAACTCCAGAGCCTAGCCAAACAATAGGCATAAAAGGTCAACCTGTTCCTCATCTCCTATTTCATAGGCCTTTATCCTATTATATGAATTTATTTTTCAGCTCGGGTTTTGTTCTTGATGGTTTGCATGAGCCAAGCTTCGAGAAGGATGAACAGGCAAACAATAAGTTCGATTGGTATGATATCCCGCCTGCGGTTATATTTCGTTTTAGAAAAATGTAGGATGTGCAAGTTCTGTAATGGTACTGAGTAGACTGTCTCGGACCCTGTTAACTTAAGTTGATAATCTATCGGTTCGGCGTGGACATCCTCCATAAGCGCTGGTTTGATAATCCATTTTGGTCCAAGCCAGGTATCAATTTGATACCACGTTCCTGATTACCCGGTGGCACTCATCGCGTTTATAACGTACTTCGGTCCATACTGTATATTGGCAGACCTTTAGCCATTCCTCGGGACTTCTTTTGTAATAAAAACTAAATGGTGCACCTGGGGCAAGCTGCACATTTTGATAAGGTGCTATGGCACCTAGAGGACGGCTGTTTTCATCGTCAAACAAGCTAAATACAGGGGGAGGCTGTAAACTCCCCTAGCGGACTCTAGTTCCCCTTACTGACTTTTCGCTCACTACAATGAAAAAGAAGAACAAGTCGCTTATCTGTAAAGACAGCAGCCTGTTCTTCTTTTTTATCACTACGGTTTAAACACCATTAGCAAAATGACTATGAATGCAGCAAGATTTGCAATCACTTCCAACCAGGCAGATCGCCTGCGACTTTGCCTGTACGCATCAGGCAAATTATCGCCCTGCGTCTTCTGCAGCAGTGTAAGCTGCTGCTTAATGCCCGCCGGAATGAGTCCGGCAAAGATGACGAGAATGACTAGGAAGATGACAATCGAGAGCAAATACCACAGCTCTTTAAACAAAGAGGTTTCAAGAAAGCCAAGGGCCAAACCTGTAAGCAGCAGCAATGTGCCACCTAGCTTCGGGAGGATCGCCGTCTTCTCCAACAGTGCGAGCGCGAACTTGGCTTGACCTGTTGTTCTGGCGCTGCTCATAATTAAAGGGTAGCAGATGACTGCAGCCATAGCTGTTATGGCGGAAATAATATGGACGAACAACAGGTAAATATACATGTATGGCCCCCTACTTTATATTTAAACTTCTAATGAGGATATTGTTTTAATAGTTGTGGTTTTCGTACTTATCATTGTTTCCGTATTCGCGATCCGGGCACGCTGCTCTTCTCGATATAACATCCAACCTACGACAAGTCCGTATACGGCTGTAACAATATGGATCCAAGAAGGAGTTTTATCTGCGGCAATTGTTATCACCAATAGGGCATCGATAATAGGCATTACTATAGAAGTTAGCATGACAACGAGCATTGCTTTTCTCATCCGAAGTACCATTAAGGCTAGCAGGAAGATACCAATAAACAGGTCACGATCTGCTTTAATATGAACAAGATATTTATCAGAAACGTCATGCAGAGGGAGGCCAAAATCTCGAATCGCCGCTTCCGGTGTGATAAAACCTTTTACTCCTAAAAAAAACATCAACAGCGTAACAACCCCCACTAACCAAAACGATACTGACTTTAATCCCCAATTCGATGCGCTCATTTTTTTGTCTCCTTTTTCCAATTTATTTAATTGACTTTATTGTACTGCGGGACTATTATTCTGTTAAGAACGCACTTTAAAGTACGCCACATACTTAAAAGTAAGGGTGTGATATATCAATGATTCATCAACGCGAGTGTCCCATCGAGACGGTCATTCATGTTTTAGGTGGAAAGTGGAAACCGACGATCTTATGGCATTTAGTTGAATCAACCAGGCGGTATAACGATCTGGAAAAGCTAATTCCGGATGTCTCCCAAAAAATGCTCACACAACATCTTCGTGATTTAGAACACGAAGGCGTGATCCAAAGAACGGTATACCCTACCGTCCCTCCAAAAGTAGAATATTCGCTTAGTGAATATGGCCGAACATTGGTCCCTGTAGCAGAAGTCATGTGTGCTTGGGGAGAAAAACATAATGAACGCAAACAAAAAGAACCAGCGTCTTAAAGCTGGTTCTTTTTGTTTGCGTTTAAGTCATTTTCCTGAACCCAAGCCCACATAGCTGCAAAAATAGGCTGCAGTTCCCACCCGCGCTCCGTTAGCTCATATTCTACATGTAGGGGAACCCCGGGGTATAGCGTGCGCGTAATAATGCCTTTTTCCTCTAATACCCTCAGTCGATCTGTTAATGTCTTCGGGCTAATCGGGTGCAACCTTCGCCGCAACTCTCCGAATCGCCTGGTGCCGACGAACAACTCCAACAAAAGAGGAAGTGTCCATTTACCATCCAAGATTTCGAGCAAAGGATCAATCGCTTCGATACAAGAACGATCCAACATGCACGTTTCCTCCATAGTTCATTTTGTGAAACTATTGCACCTTTTTGTAACTACTTTTCAAATGTACCACAGTACTGTAGTCTTATTGAAGAGCAGGAATATAAGTTTCTACTTCATATCGATTTCAACCCCTGCGTGGTGCGCGCAACCAGGGCAATTAAGCGATAGGATCAAGGCTTTGTACCATTTTAATAATCAGAATATTCAGCTATTTACTCCATACCATTTAAACTTTGCCTGAAAAGGCTGATTGGAGGCACATATGCAAAGACCATTTGTTGTAGATACATCGGAGTATCCGTTCAAGGACAACTGGATGCCGTATCGCGATGGCATGATTCATTACGTTGACGAGGGGCAAGGCCCCGTCATTCTTCTTCTACACGGAAATCCCACCTGGTCGTATCTTTACCGGAATGTCATCAAAGAGTTGAGCGGTGAATGTCGGCTAATTGCACTGGATTACCCAGGACTCGGGATGTCACGGGCTCCTTCCGGCTATGGCTACACACCTCAGGAGCATTCGGAGGCGGTCACCGAATTCATCCGGCGCTTAGATCTCAGAGACTTCGTACTAGTCGTGCAAGATTGGGGAGGTCCGATCGGGTTCAATTACGCCGTCAAACACCATGAGAATCTGCGCGGAATTGTCCTTATGAATACATGGGCATGGCCGGCAACACTCCCCGCGATGAAGCTATTCTCGTTAGCGATGGGGGGATGGCCAATCGGCTATTGGCTGCAGACAAGGCATAACTTTTTCGCTAAGAAAATTGTTCCACATGGGATCCATCATACCGAGAAAGTTACGAATACCTTGAGAAAGGCCTATACCGATCCATTCCCAACGCCAAAATCACGGAAACCTACATGGGTATTCCCGAGGCAGATCCGAATGGCACGTCCTTGGCTTGAGGAGATCGAGAAAAAACTTCCGGTTCTATCCCATTTGCCAACTCAGATTCTGTGGGGGACGAAAGATAGCGCGGGTTTTCCACCTGTAGAAATGGCCAGATGGCAGAGTTATTTGAAAATGAATGAAACCGAGTCGTTAGTCGACGCCTCTCACTATGTGCAGGAAGATCGGCCAGACCGGGTGACCGCATCCATTCGCAGAGTCCTTAAACGGACAGCGCAACAAATACAGGAGGTTATACAATGAAAACAATTCTATGGGCAACATTAACTGGTAACGGCAACTACGCGCAAGCGAGTTCGAATCACCCGCCAAAAGAGGAAGCACTCGGCGATTTTGCAGCACATGCTAGAAAAGCAGGAAATTTCATTGTCGGAAGACGTACGTTTGAAGGGATGCAGGCAAGCGGCAGTGGCGGCGATTTTGCCGAAATGGATATCGTCGTTGTATCGGGGAGCGTAAAAGAAATTCCCGGTGTGACGGTTGTTGGCTCCCCAAGCGACGCCTTAAGCTACCTGCGGGATAAAGGCTATCCAACTGCCCTCATTTCGGGAGGTGCGGACCTTCACAATGCTTTCCTGAGTCAAGGGCTTGTCGATGAACTCATATTCAATATCGCACCGGTACTCGAAGGCAAAGGACTTAATCTATTAATCGATACGGAGAAATACCAATACAAGGAAGTGGAATTATTGAACTTTAAATCGCTAGGCAGCGGCGTCGTTCAAGTGCACTATGCGATTGATCATACTATATAGGATGCATCGTGTAACCTTCCAGCAGGACGAACACGAAAACCGCGCCTTTTAGGACGCGGTTTTCGTGTGTTAATCAACTACACTTTCGTTGCTTTAATAGATAGCCATTGAGGAATAGCTGCTAGAGGATTTTTACGCCAATTGCAGTAGTCTTCAAGCTCTTGTTCTGATAATTGTTCCCCATCATCGGTTGAATCATCTACCCAAAACGAACCATGATCAGCATACATTTCCTCTATATGACTAATGTTAAGATTTGAAGATATCATAGCATTCATAATATCTTGCATTCGCCACTTATATGTTGGTATCTCTCCAAAAGGGCCAATTACATCGTATGGTTTTTCAACCGTTAACGACTTACTCGCCGTGATTCCAAAAGGACGCATAAACGGATGTATATCGAACATGATGTAGGTCCCATTTTGCTTAAGTACCCTATGAATGTTCTTGTACATGGATTTCAAATCGTTTATCCAAATATGAACTCCGTTTGATGTGTATACAAAGTCATATTCATTATGACTAATCTCAGCTAATTTCATCGTATCGTCGCAAATGAATTCAATTTCCCAATTATTATTTTTCGCAATTTCATAAGCATTCTCTACTTGTTTCTCCGAAATATCACATGACGTCACTTTTGCACCCATTAAATGAAAAGCAAAAACAGCATGATTATCGCCACTTGAAGGAACCAAAACCCGCTTGCCACTCATATCTGGCATAGCTTCCTGAATCATGGCATACGTCATGCTCGGAAAAGCCGATTCGGGAGAATTCATTATTTTTGCGATGACTTCATCTGATCTGTACTTTCGATACCAGGTATCCGACCATTGATTCCATTGCTCTTTGATGACATTTGTGCTGGTATTCACGTTCCCACTCCCCTCTTCATCAGGAATTTCATTTCTGCAAAGATTCAAATTAAGTATGCAGGTAATCCCAATAAAAGGAAAGTTGAAAGATTGTTTAAACTAAACTTAACTTAATCGACGACTATCCGGTCGCCCTTGCTAATTGGTTGCGAAATGACTAAAAATTCAACGTCCTCATTGGATTTATTAAACATTTGATGAGGGACTAGGGGAGGAACTTCGACTCCTTCTTGCGGATGCAGGACAACTTCTTCCCCCTCGATTTCCATGGTTGCAATACCCGAGAGAACGAAGAAAAATTGACGGGATTGCTGATGATAATGTTTGACTTCTGCTGTATCTGCAGGCATCCTTTCATGAATGACGCTCAACTCATTCTTTTTAACTAAATGCCATCCGTCACATTGATCTCCCCACATATAATGTTCCGCATTATATTTACTTATTTTCATCTCAATAAGCTCCTTCTCCGTTGTTTCAACAGAGAATTATTATACATAAATATGAATAAAAATTCAAAACTCCAATGTAAAGAAACCTTTACTTGCGAAATCTTCTTTTGATCGCATATGATACATGGTAGACACGCGGGTCTACCCCCAAAACAGCGTGCGAGAGGACTAGCAAGCATATGGCTTCCGTATCCTTGATTCAAACCGCCTATGACTTTATTCATAGACAAATCATGCTGGGAGAGTTCATGCCTGGCACACTCTTATCTGAAAATGAACTGGCCGATTCCCTCAACATGAGCCGAACGCCGGTGCGCAGCGCCATTACTCAACTGGAGCACGACGGACTGGTCGTTTCTCTGAAGAAGCGCGGCGTCCTGGTCAAGGAGCCCTCCCTCAAAGAAGCGATGGATATCATGGAGATTCTGTATGGGTTTCAGCAGCTGGCCTTGGAGCATATTGAAACCCACGGCGAGGTGCCGGACCTCAAGAAGCTCAAGGAATGCCTCGATCTGCAATTGGAGGCGACAGAGCGAGACGCTTACTACCTCTATGTCAAATACACCTTACAATTTGCGTACTATTTCATCAGCATTCTGAACAATAATGCCATGCTCAAGATGATGGAGCTTTATATTGATAAAATCGTGCTCTATGCCACCATTAATTTTAAAATCACGCCGCATGAACCCCACTATTCCGGCAACCGTGTGAACCAAGCGCTCTATGAAGCTACTGCCGCCAAGGATTGGGCAGAAGTTCGCTGCATTGTCAAAGCCTCCCATGACCATAGCCGTGAACGAATGGTCCGGTTAGGCCGCATATAACGTCAAAAAGCGTAAAGGACATGGTGCGTCCCTTACGCTTTTTCATTGTTCGCTATCACTGCAATTTAGTTACTTTTGCAGATTCATTCATCTTTCTTTATATCAAGTCTAGAAAGTCTAGATTCAATTGAAGCAAGAAGCTTTTTAATCTCCAACAACTCGCCATTAAACTGTTCTAACGTATTTAAATCATCTTCCTCCATACGATGCAGATGTTTTTGAATATCATCAATTTCTTGCTCTGCTTTATAATTAATGGCGAAATCGATAACCGACTCATGTTTATCTCTGGCACTTTGTCGATTCTGACTCATCATAATGATGGGCGCTTGAAAGGCTGCAAGAAAAGATAAGCACAAGTTCAGCAGGATAAATGGAGGCTCGTCAAAGTGAAGAGGCTTGATGAAAGGAAGCGTATTCCAAATCATCCAGACGATTAGTAATGCACCAAAGCAACCGATGAAAGTCCAGCTTCCACCGAACTTGGCAATGCTATCGGCAAGCCGATCGGAAATCGTTGTATTTTCCGAATACTCTTCATCGACTCGATTCAGGATGCTTTTTTCATACTCGTCAACCAATCTGTCTATACGCAGCGCATTCGATTCACTAAGCTCAATATCAAACCCTTGAATGATAGAAGCCTCATCAAAAAAGTCATCGTTTTCCATATTCTTTTTGTTCATTTCTCGAATTCCATCCTTGTACACGATTAGTGCATGATTCCACCAAATTTATTTTTAACCTAATCGTGGGTTGTTATTCGAGGTTGTTTTTTCCGCATTTATTTGGTTCTACTACTGCAAAGCTTTTTCAACGAGTTCCTTAATAGGCGTTTGGAACCCAATCAACTGTTGAAGATCATCGGTCGTTCGCTCCATTTGTCCTTCTGCAATGGTACGATAAATAAAAGCGGTTGTTTCCGCAGCAGATTTCGGCAGCCCGGCCTGAACAAGCAAGCTTTTCTCCTCTTCATAAGAAACCGACTGATGAATCACGCTTTTGCCGGATATTTCCGAGAGTATTTCAGCCAAATCATCAAAACTCCACGGAGTGTTCGATACGAGATTATATGTCTTATTTTCATGTCCTTCCTCTATCAGAACGGTTGCTGCTGCCAGAGCCAAGTCACTGCGACTAACCGAGTTCACTTTCCTATTATTGGTATTAGTGAGAATCGTACCATTCTCTATAACTGTTTTAAGGGACGAGTTGATAAAAAATTCCGTATAACCGCCGTTCCGTAAAAAAGTGTAAGGAATCCGAGTCGTATGAATCGCGTTCTCAGTAGCCAAATGAACACGAGCAAATGGATTATCTTCAGCAAAAGCGAAGCTTGTATAGGCAATATGTTGCATTTTTTGATCTCTGGCTGCTTTGACGACATTCGCATGTTGAACGACGCGCAGCGTATCATCGGATTCTGAACTTGAAATGAACAGCAGCTTCGTCCCCAGTCTAAAAGCATTGTGAAGGGATTCCGGGACATTATAGTCCGCCAGACGAACTTCAATGCCAAGAGCTGCAAGTGCAGCCGCTTTTTCGAGATTACGAACAACCGCGATAACCTGACTTGCAGGTATTTTTTTTAGCAGATGTTGTATAACGAGATTGCCCAACTGACCTGTCGCTCCTGTGACGATAATCTTCATCAATCGATCTTCCTCTCTCATTGTTTATTGCACGCTATACTCTTAAAATAGCTTTTGCGTAATGGAACAACAAGTGAGTTAATTCCTATAATTAAACTTTACTGCCACACAATCGCGTCCTTTTCTCAACTTGGCTATATACACAATTTGCCCTGTATGATAATGAACTTCTCTTTTAGTTCATCTCACTTAGCATCTTGTCCGCCGATTTGCTGAGCTGGCTGAATATAAACTTTGGCGCGATCCGATTCATGAGCTTCAAAGCGTTGCTCTGCCCAGGCCGGATTTCAAAGTTATCCTGCTCCATGCCCCGAATAGCAGCGCCCACCATGACGGACACATTCATCGCTTTCGAACCCGCCAGATCCGCCGGATCGAACGAGTCTACGAGCGGAGTAGCTGTCAAAGGAGGCGCAAGTTCAAACACTTTTACCCTTGTGTTTTTGAGCTGAACTCTCAGCGACTGTGTAAAAGAGTGAATTCCTGCTTTTGCAGCGCAATACACCGGCGAGATTGGCAGCGGGACGAAGGCGAGGCCCGACGATACGTTCAGGATCGCAGACGACTCTTTCATTTTCAAATGTGAAAGAAATTGCTTCACCATCCGGATCGGACCGCTTAAATTCGTTTCGATCTCACGGTTTATATCCTCCAGATCGACGTCTTGATCATGTAGATTAAGCCTGCGCATGAATCCTGCGTTGTTGATTAGAACATTAAGCTCAGGAAATTGCTTCACCACCGTTTCAAACAAAGCTGCAATCGCCTTAGGATCTCCAGCATCACTTTGTATCGTATGTACCGTTGGAAGCTTTTTCTTCGCTGCATCCAACCTCGCTTGATCCCGCCCCGTTATAATGACGGTATTCCCCAGCTTCATCAGCTGCTCGGCAAATTCGAAGCCGATGCCGGATGTCCCTCCTGTGATAAGTATCGTATTCCCGCTCATTTTCATGCGATCTCGACCTTCCTTTCATTTTTTAATATCCTATTCTAAAAAAAGTTAAATAGTCTATTTCAATCGCTCCGTGCACAAAAGGCTGCACGCAGCAGCCTCCGGTTTGATATTTTGCTAACGTTCCTCGATCATTCATTCTGACTTCTATATTTAAAAATCTCATCAACAGCTTGCCGATACCCGCCTGAATGTCGTAAGGATTCCCTTGTATTTGCAACAGCAATCTTGTAAGAAGGTTCACTTAACACATGATCCACAGCTTCCCGCAGTTGATTCGCGGTCAAGCTTTGCATTTGCAATTGCATGCCGGCTCCGATATTGGCGACTTGCGCGGCAACCATCGGCTGATCTGCGCTTTGCGGGATGACAATTAGCGGAACCCCGTAATAGAGACCTTCATGGGTACTATTCATTCCACCATGAGTAATAAATAATTTGGTATGGGGCAGCAACTGTGTTTGTGGAACATAATTTTTCACGATGAAATTTGGAGGGATCTCCCCTAAATCAGCCATTTGCGTCCTGTTACCAATAGACATAACAACCGTGTGACCCGTGTTTCCCAATGCCTCAAAACAAAGCTTATAGAAATCTATGGCTTGGTTAAAAACAGTCCCCAGTGAAATGTAAATGGGTTCTTTCCCCACGATTGCTGCAAGGTCAAAGTTCTCTTGCGGCACCCGTGAAGCGATGGAAGGACCTACGAATTTGTAGGTAGGGTCAAACGCTGCGCCATAAGGCTGAAACTCCCTTGTTGTATAAACAATTGTAAGAGGCGCAGGATTACAAAACACTTCATAACGTGAAGGGATCTCCACAGCATATTGTTCCCTCAATTTTGCCGTTAAACTTTGAAATTTATCATCGATAGATTTACTTGTTTCTGGTGGGATTTTCGCAGAAATTTGTTCCACTAATTTATCAAATGAGCCTTTCGTCTGTGCAAATGAAGTACAAGAGTTGATTGCAGGAAGCTTCAGAATTTGAGCAAGCAAATGGCCACAACCAAACATGGAATCATGGATGATGTAATCAAAATGCTCATTTTCAATTTGTTCAAGAACACTCGGAATCACTATATCTGCCGTAAGCAAAAGACCGTTGATTCTCTCGAGCAAATAGTCACGCCCGCCGGAGATATAAGCTTTTATAAATTTCTGATCGTCAAATGTACGTACGACAGCTCCCGTTTTCTCTAGGCGCTCCCGATAAGCCTCGATACAAAAGTACACAACCTCTTCTCCACGTGAAATCAGTTCTTGCACCACTCCAATAGTTGGATTGATATGTCCCTCTGAGCCTCCGTTAATAAATAATACTCTCGCCATTTCCATCACTCCTTAGCCTATATTTTACCACAAAAAAAAGGAACTATGACGGGATCATAGTTCCTGAACGAGAGTGCAGCTATCTATTTCTATTCTAACTTCATGTAATAAAGATTAGTAACGTCATCCTTTGTAATGGTGTGTGCGCCAGGCGCAAGCGATACGCTGACAGTGCCATTTGCACTCGCGTAGCTTGTTCCGTCTATTTTGATCTTGGTTCCGTCGGCTGTATTCAAAACTAAAGTTAATTTTGCAGCTGTTGTTGAAGTGAACCCAATACTTGTAGCAGACTCCATTTTTAAACATTGTGTTAGTGTTAAACCATTGTATACCACGGTTCCCTTTGAAGTGGAGAGGTTCCCTTGGATATTGAAAAAGCTGCTTGTTTTTCCATCTGTCGTGAAGTTATGAACGATTGTCGATGTAGGCGGTGGTGTTTGTACCGGCGGTGTCGGTGTTGGCGTTGATGTCGGAGGTGTTGGCGTTGGTGTTGCCGTCGGTGGTGTCGGTGTTGGCGTCGGTGTTGATCCAGTTGAATTACCACCTACAGATACAAGCTGGGTCGTGTAACTTTGTATTTTAGACATCAGTGATGTATTCAGGACAGAAGACGTGTCATCAACGGAATCATTGAACTCCCATGTAAAATCTCCACTACCTAGGCGGCCCGCTTCTGTCGTAACAACTTGCTCAACAGTGCCTACAGCATCAATGTTAGAGGCAATCACACCCGTATCAATCGTAGTGTCAAAATTATTATAAGTGGTTCCGCCTGATACTGTTTTGAATGTGTTTGGAACGGTTTGATTTCTTGTTGACGCTAAGTAAGCATCGAATTGTGTAGCACTTGCCGGGGCTGTTCCACTATCGGAATTCGCATAAATGATACTTCCAGGATCAAGGATAAGGTTGTCGTAGGCTTTAATCATACCTCCAGGTTCCCCAGAGAATGTGCCTTCCCCATCATGCATATCCGTTCCTTGTAAGGAAATGAGCATTGGATTTTTGGTATGCCTGTAATAGTTTGATTCTACAAATGCAGAGCTTCCTGTTGTAGCGCCGACACCATATTTGGAGACGCCGTCAAAAAAGTTATTATAAATATGAACCGTTCCCGTTCTGATCCGCGGATGGCGAGAGTCTGAATGATCAAACCAGTTATGGTGGAAGGTTACAAAAAATTCGGACGACTCACTCAAACCGACAAGAGCAGCTTTGCCAGAATCCCAGTAATGATTATAAGCGACTGTAATATACGTTGATGCTTTTTTAATGTCCGTGGATCCATCGCCTTTTGCTTGGTCGGCGTCTCCTCCTGCTGTTCCATAGAAAATATCATTATTATGCAGCCACACATTGGCATTACCTGTATCAAGTGAAAGACCATCGTCAGGGAATAACATGATGCCTAAGTTTCTAACTTCTACATTGCCGACGTACCTAAGCAGCACTCCCCATCCATACGCGTAGGCATCTTTTCCGATACCTTCTAATGTGATATTCATTTCCGAATAATTTGCTTTCCCTTTTACTTCAAGAAATCCACTGCTATTTAGTTGACCACTCATGTCAGCCGCTGTAACTTTTCCAATAAACCGGATGGCAAGCGGTGTTTTATCGTAGCCTTTTTGCCTTAGCGCCAGAATCGAACCTAATCCAACACCTGTTTGCAAATCACCAGCGCTATTGATTTTCACACCAAGGGTTACCGTTTTCGCAGTTGTAGACGTGACATAAAGAACTTGAGCACCATTTTTAAGCGTACCATCCTCATTATAAGCACCTGAACCCGTACCAAACGGTGAGTTATCTGCAAAAGCAAAACCAGATCTGTCGTGCGGAGCTACGGATATCGCATTTGAAACAATGCTTTCTTTGGAACCATCTGACAAGACGGCTTCAACTTTCATGATATAATTTCCAGCTGCAAGCCCTACCGCATCAGCTCTCCAATAAGCAGCGTACTTACGGATTAGTTGCGTATCAATTTGTTGATATTGTGAATCTGCTGCAGCTGCTGGCTTAACAAACACATTATACCCTTGGGCATTGCTTACAGGTGACCACTCAACGAAGGACGTCTCATTCCACCCTCCACTACTTGTAATTGAAATACTGGAAGCTTGCACCACCTTAGTTGCTAGTCCAGTTCCGATTAAAGAGATCACAAGAGCAAACAATAAAACATAATTCGATACCTTTGCAACACTTTTTCTCAAATGAATTCCTCCCGCGTTTTATTGTCATAAAAGACTGAAATCGCTTACAAGTTGTTTTACCCCCCCTCACATCACCGAATCTATTTGGATTATTTTGGAACAACCACAGCTTATCAGTTTCGAATGCGGTTCCGAAACAATCATTTGATCATATCGCCCGTTTTTCTGAGCTAATGATTATTGGCAGCGTTAATGATACTTCCTGACTCTGGATACACAGGTGCTCCCTTAAAAATGGAAAAACCACCGCTAATCGTAGCAAATCCGGTGCAAGGAAGGAGATAGCTGGAGAAACTCCATCCAAATCGTTGCTGATGGTCGAAAATCGACGGATTTGCTGAAATTAGCGGTAGAAAGTCCAGTTAGTAAAGCAAAAGTGGCTCAGACGCGCAAAATAGCTGGAGTAATCGGCGTTATCTACTAAGTAATTTAATCTATCCACGAGGCTTGGAATGATGCTCAATAAGATCCTCATAATGTGACAGTTTAAAATTCATGACAGACAGAGCTTCTTGCATTTCATTTATGTGCGCCTCAATTTTGAGTTGATGCTCCTTAAGGATGCGGTAGCAGCTCTCATATTCATGATTGGCTGCCAGGGTCATGTATCTTTCAATTTCTTTCAGCGGCATGTTGGTTCTTTTTAGCTTCGTTACGAAAATAATTCGGCTCAAATCTTCCTGATCGTATTCCCTCTGCCCCGTTTTACTGCGCCTAATTGTAGGCATTAATCCAATTTTCTCATAATAACGTATCGTATCATAACTGAGTCCGGTCCTATCGGAGATATCAGCAATTGAAAAAGTCGGCCCCATTCTTCTCCTTCTTTCCAAATAATTGGATGCCCCCTACGTTCAGGCCTTGAACTTTATGTTGGTCATCTCTTCACTAACCTGCCATAGCCGCTCAGCCAAATCCGGATCGATCGCCCAAGGAAATACACCTTCTATCACTTGGCTCAGCCCTTGCGGAGCGTTGGCCGGAACAACTTCGGCAATATCGACATCCAGGCAGTAGACACCGCCTTTCCCGTTCAATTGTGTACTAGTCGCACACCATATACTCGTAGCGGCTCCTTGCTCGGCCGTTTTGAATACCCCATTCGCGGCAACCTTTTCCTCGTCTGACATAAAACGAACCAAATCCGTCATAATTCTGCCGGGATGCACAGAGAAAGCGCGAACTCCGTGCGCCTTCCCCCGCTTGTCCAACGCAACGGCAAAAAGCGCATTCGCCGACTTGGACTGACCGTATGCTTTCCATTTATCGTACTCCTGCTGCTTGAAATGAATATCGTCAAAATTAACGCCTCCGAAGCGAACCCCGGTTGAAGAAACGGAGACGACCCGCGCGCTTCCCGCTTGTTTCAAGGCCGGCCAAAGACGCAGCGTCAGCTGAAAGTGCCCCAAATGGTTGGTTGCAAATTGGGATTCATAGCCGCGTTTCTCAAGAACATACGGAGGAGCCATGATGCCTGCGTTATTGATCAGGATATCCAGCGGACGACCAGAGTCCAGAAACTGTTGAGCAAATGCGTCTATTGATGCAGGATCAATCAGATCCAACTCCGCCAGTTCAACCCGAGGAATGCCGGCAACGGAAACGCGGGCTTTCTCTGGTGTACGTGCAGGAACAATGACTGTCGCACCTGCTTCGGCTAGCGCGCGGGTTGTTTCAAGTCCGACGCCTGAGTACCCGCCGGTCACGATGGCGATCTTCCCGCTTAAATTATATCCTTCCAATACTTCCCGGGCGGTTGATTGCGCACCAAACCCGGAATGGATCGGTTCTTGAGGTGTTACTTGATCGTTATTTTCCATGGTCATCTTCCTCCCTAAACTCATTCGTTCTTCTTTTACTACCCTTGCATTGTAAAGCATGGAGTAAACTCCAGCGCAAGCGGATTTCTATCCGCAGCCCCATTCTAACAACGACAAACCGGAACTCCTAAGAGTCCCGGTCTTTCCTTGCCTATTCAAATCAGCTATGCGCAACGGTCTGATTCTGTTTCGTATAACGGTTTTCCGGTATCGGTAACCCTAGGTTTCCCCTTAGCGTATCCGCTTCATACTCTTCGCGGAACAAACCGCGCTCCTGCAGAATCGGCACGACAAGTTCAACGAAGTCCTCGAGGCCCTGAGGTGTGGCGCTGCCTACAATAAAGCCATCGGCTCCGCCTTCTTCAAACCATGCCTGCAGCTTATCAGCGATAGCCTCCGGCGTTCCCAGGAAGGTTGGCTTAGGCGTGGCCACTTGGAGAGCTACCTGGCGAAGCGTTAGTCCTTCCGCTTTTGCCCATGCTTTCATTTTGTCCGTTGCGCTCTGGAAGCTATTGCGGCCAAGATCGCCTAACTCTGGGAACGGCTCATCCAGCGGATATTGCGAGAAGTCGTGATGCTCGTAGAAGCGACCTAGAAAATCAAGCGCTTTGTCGATCGACGTGAGATTGGCAATTTCCTGATACTTACGCTCCGCTTCTTCCTGAGTTCGGCCCACGATCGGCCCTATGCCCGGAAGAATGACGATTTCATCGGGATTGCGCCCCAATGCTTTCGCACGTCCTTTTACATCGGCATAATACTGTTTGGCATCCTCCAAAGTCTCCTGACCCGTGAAAATGGCATTCGCTACTTTAGCGGCGAAATTTTTACCGTCCTCCGACGCACCTGCCTGGAAAATAACAGGCTGCCCTTGCTTGGAGCGTGCCACATTAAGCGGACCTTTGACGGAGAAAAACTCGCCCTTATGGTTCAAAGTGTGCAGCTTCGCTGGATCGAAGAATACGCCTTTCTCTTTGTCTCTCACAAAAGCATCGTCTTCCCAGGAATCCCATAGTCCTGTTGTGACTTCCAAATATTCATTCGCGATCCGATATCGCTCGGCGTGAGCCGGATGCTGGTCTTCCCGCTTGCCATAGTTGAGAGCAGAACCTTCCAAGGGGGAAGTCACAACATTCCATCCTGCTCTGCCGCCGCTAATCACATCCAGAGAGCCGAATTGCCGGGCAACTGTAAAAGGTTCACTATAGGAGGTTGATAATGTCCCAACCAGACCGATTTTGGAGCTAATTCCGGCCAAAGCGCTCAGAATGGTGATAGGTTCAAACCGATTTAGAAAATGAGGGATGGATTTCTCGGTAATATACAAACCGTCTGCAATGAATACGAAGTCAAACTTGCCTTCTTCCGCTTTCAGCGTCCATTTTTTATAGAGGTCAAAATTCACACTGGCATCTGTAATGGCATCCGGGTGTCTCCATCCCGATATATTTCCTCCAACACCATGAAGGATGGCACCTAATTTTATTTTTTTCTTGCTCATGTCTCTTCCTCCTAAGAATTAATGTGGTTAAAACGCGACAGTGAAAAAGTACTCAGATCCACTGTGGTTGACACTTGTTGAACAAGATCGGCGAGCAGCGAACCGACTGCACTGGCAAATTTGAACCCATGCCCTGAGAACCCTCCAGCCAGCAAAACATTGGCATACAGCGGATGCCGATCAATAATGAAATGCTCATCGGGAGTTAGCTCGTATTTGCAGACTGCTCCTTGCAGCAGCTCTCCTTCTGACTGTGGCAGGAAAGCGGATAAAGTGCGGCGCAAATCCCCTTCGTCCTCCTCAAGATGACCGAATGGCTCAGCCTGCTCCCCTGGAGACCAAGGCAATCCTCCGTCATGGCGGCCGATTTTGATACCCGCACCGTTAATGTTCGGAAAGCCGTAATACCCTCCCTCTTTCGTTTCGAGCGTAAATCCCGGAAAAGTGCCTGCATCATAAAAAGAGGCATTCGTCCGAAACCAACCCACCGTTTTACGAACAGAACGAATCGGCAAGGTAATGAAAGGTTCTAAATGCTTAAACCAAGCTCCAGCGGTTATGATCAATTGATCCGCTGAAAACTCCCCGGCCCGTGTACGTACACGGACTCCTGCTCCATCCGCCTGGATATGCTGAACCGGATTATAAGGCAGCAGCATGGCGCCTTCGGCCAAAGCCAGCTTACGATAAGCGGCAATACACTGCTCGCTGAACAAATATCCGGCATTCGGTTCATACATCGCTTCATAAGACTCAGGCAGCGTGATGCCTGCCCAACGCCGATGAACCTCTGCCGCATCCAGCATTTCCACTTGAACGCCTGCCTCTGCGCAGCCAGGTAACCTGGTTATGAATTTGCCGCTTAATTGATCGGCCATATTGAGCACGCCAGAGCGAGCAAGCAGCTTATGCCCGCTGGCTGCTTCCAGTTCCCTCCATAAGCGGTCGGCGTCCAACGCCAAGTTTATATAAGACTTCCCTCCGCTATAGGCATGGCGAATTAACCTAGGCTCTCCATGATGGCTTCCATTTTCATGCGGGGGATCATACGAATCGATCATTAAGGTGCGGATACCCCGCCGAGCCAGATAATAACCTGCGCTCATGCCCATGGATCCGGCTCCGACAACGATCACTTCAAACGAATTTTTCATGCCTGACCTCCTCCAGGGCCTACCTCTCCGCGGCAAACCGGCTCAGCTCATCGACCGCCAATTCGGTAAAAAACAAAGCCGAAACGGTCAAAGCCCGTTCATCGATATCAAAAGCAGGATGGTGCCATTCCTGAGGTCCGGAAGTTCCCATAAAGGCAAAAAATCCCGGTACTTCCTGCTGGTAAAAAGCAAAATCTTCCCCGGCCGGGGAGGGTGTTGGTGTTGTGACCTCAAAGCCAAGCCGCTTAGCCACCTGGCCAGCCGCTTCGGCAAGCGCCGCATCGTTGTGCACGGACGGCGGTCCCTGCAGCCAGCGCAACGATGCTTTGACCCCATAAGCCGAAGCGATGCCCGTCACAATATCACTGAAGCGCTGCTTAACTCGGGTACGGACCTCGGCGTCGAACGTTCGCACCGTTCCGTCCAAAATCGCTTTCTCCGGTATGATGTTCCAGGCGGTCCCCGTATGCAGTCGCGTTACGCTGACAACCGCGCTCTCAAGGGGACTTACATTGCGGCTGACAATCGACTGGAGCGCCGTAACCAGATAAGCGGCTGCTACAACTGGATCTACGCTAGCTTCTGGCACGGCCGCATGCGAACCAACGCCTTCCAGTTCGACGAGAAAACCGTCTGCCGCTGCCATCAGCGCGCCCGGACGAATACCGATCGTGCCTACAGGCAGATCTGGCTTATTGTGCATGCCGTAGATCGCACGAACGCCTTTAAGCGCTCCGGTTTTGATCACCTTTTGAGCGCCAGCAGCCTTTTCTTCCGCCGGTTGAAACACCAAACGAACGCTCCCAGCCAGCTCATGCTCCCTCTCTTTTAGAAGTAATGCCACGCCTATCAAAGCAGCGGTGTGAAAATCATGGCCGCATGCATGCATTTTGCCTCCATACTTGGAAGCGAAGCTGAGTCCTGTCTCCTCTTGAATCGGCAGCGCATCGATATCGGCTCGCAGCGCGACGATTGGCCCCCCTTGCAGCCCGCCGACCTCGGCAATCAAGCCTGTTTCCAGATTGAACTCCGAAGCAATACGGATATTCGCAGCCTCCAGCGTCGCTCGGATAAACGCCGTTGTCTCGAACTCCTCATGGGACAGCTCCGGAAACTGATGAAGGTGACGCCGGATATCCACCAGTTTTTGCTGAAATATATGTTGCTTGCTGATGCTAACTTCTGCCATGGTGTTTCCTCCTGATTGTTTATCTTTCGTGCCCGCTTCGATTCGCCAGAAAAAACTGCAGAATCTCCGACTGCTCGCCATTCAAACTGATCAAATTCGTCTGCAGAGCGACGCTAGCTACTCCCGCTAAATCTACAGGATGTAGAAGCTGCTCGCGCACTTCCTTATCGACGCATAGACCCGGGAGGAAACAGAGGCCTGCCTTGTTCAACACAAGCTTCTTGGCCGTCTCTGCGTTATCGGTTTGGATTTCGATAGCTGGAGGTTTATCCAAACTTTGAAACAGCCTGTGAATTCGCAGCCAATCGAGCGAGCCGCATTCGAAAAACACAAAGGGATGGTCGACGATCAAATCAAGAGACACCTCTTTTTGACCAACAAGCGGATGGTCCGCATAGGCATATAAACGGATAGGATCTTCGTAAAATTTGACCGAATGCAAATTAGGATGGCTGATATTGCGTACAAAACCGATATCCAGCTCTTTATTCAGAACTTTAGACATGATTTCGTCGGTCCCCGCTGTTGTTAATTTGATTTGAAGTCCCGGAAACTGATGTTTCAGCTTAGGCAGCAATTCCGGCAGCATATAGTTGGAGGCAGACACGGTGCAGCCCAGTCGAAGCTCTTGCGGATCCGTTCGCTGGCGCTGGATGTGCTGCTTGCCTTTCTGATACACCTGCAGCAGCTGCTGCGCATAAGGCAAAAACTGCCTGCCTTTCTCTGTCAGCTGCACTTGCTTGCCCAAACGGTCGAACAGCCGAATGTCCAGCTCGCGTTCGAGTGATTGAATACGGGCAGTAACCGATGGTTGCGATAAGAACAATACTTCTGCTACTTTATTAAAACTGCCGTAGTGATACACATAAACAAATGCCTCGATATTTTCAATATTCATACGCGGTACCCCAGATCAAATAGAATAAGATGAGTCTGCATCCAAGCACAAAAAGACCTCCGAGCACTCCATCTGACCAACATACAGATCAAGGCTTCACAGGTCTCCGGCTGCCCGGTTGACAGCTATTGAATTATTCTATACTTTACCGATAAATACCAAGTATGTCAATCGGAATTTACACATTTATAATAATGGATCGTGGCAAGCCACAAAATGTTCTTGGCTGACTTCGCGGAATTGCGGAACTTCCGCAGCACATCTTGCGGTCGCAGCAGGGCACCTCGTGCGGAACCTGCAGAATGACGGGGGACTGGCCGGTGACGGAATTTCCCCCTCAATGGCTTTGAACGAGCGCTGCCGAAGTGGATCGGGAGCCGGGATGGAAGCCACCAGCGCCCTTGTGTAGGGATGTGCCGGATGGCGGAACAATTGCTCGCTGGGCGCAATTTCAATCAGCTTGCCTAAATACATGACGCCGATACGGTCAGAGACATACCGGACAACATGCAGGCCATGACCGATAAACAGCATCGTAAGGTCTAGCTGCTTGCGCAGTTGTTGCAGCAGATTAATAATCTGCGCTTGCACGGACACATCGAGGGCCGAAACCGCTTCGTCCGCCAAAAGGAATTTAGGTCCCAGAGCAATCGCTCTCGCAATGCCGATACGCTGGCGTTGTCCGCCGGAGAATTCATGCGGATAGCGGTCATAAGCACTTGCATCAAGTCCCACTTGGTGCAGCAGTGACTCTACGGATTCTCTTCTTTCCTTTCCCTTCCGTACACCATGAACCGCGAACGGTTCACCGATAATATCCCCTACCTTCCAGCGAGGGTCGACGGAGCCGTGCGGATCTTGGAAGATCATCTGCATGTTCTTCCGTTGTTGACGTAGTAGTGAGCCTGACAATGCGCCCAGGTCCTGATTCTCAAATAAGACAGTACCGGAGGTAGGCTCCTCCAAATGAAGCAGCATCCGCCCAAGCGTCGACTTGCCGCTGCCCGATTCGCCGACCAGACCGAATGTTTCACCTTTTCGAATCGTGAAGGATACATCATCGACAGCTTGAATCCATTGCCGATCCCTTGAAAGGAAAGCGCGCTTCACTGGATAATGTTTCGTAACATGGCGCAGTTCAATAAGCGGTACATCCTTCGGCACAGCATCCTGCTTGGAGTTCATTTCACCAAGCGTAGAGCGCTCATGAACTTCAAGTTCAAGAACCTGCTCTGGTACCCGGGCATCTTGCAGTTCCGGCAGCTGATCGGCATACCAGCAAGCCGATTGACGGCCGCCTCGATCCTCCAACGCCGGCGCCTCACGAGCGCACAGCTCTGTTGCATATGCACAGCGGGGATGAAAACGGCATCCCGAGGGGAGATTGTTCATACCGGGTATCGAACCGGGGATGGCATAGAGCGGCTGAGCGCGATCACTGTCTAGTGTTGTAATCGAGCGTAATAGCCCCAACGTGTACGGATGCCGTGGCTGAGTGAATAAATCCACTGTTGTCGATTGCTCGACGATTTGACCGGCATACATGACAATGATCCGGTCTGCCATCTCTGCTGCAACCCCAAGATCGTGGGTGATCAGCAAGATGGACATATTGAACTCGCTCCTCAGCTCTTGCAGGAGCTGCAGAATTTGCGCCTGAATCGTGACGTCCAGAGCAGTTGTCGGTTCGTCTGCGATCAGCAGTTCCGGTTTGCCGCTTAACGCCATCGCGATCATGGCCCGTTGGAGCATCCCTCCAGACAGCTCGCCCGGATACTGCTTAAGTCGAAGTTTCGGCTCTGGAATGCCTACTCGCTGAAGCAGCCGGACAGCCTCAATCTCTGCCTCTCGGAAAGTGATATGACGATCATGGCGCCTAATTGTCTCTGTGATTTGGCTGCCGATCGTAAAAACAGGATCAAATGCCGCCATCGGTTCTTGAAAAACCATGGCAATTCTTTTGCCCCGCAAGGAACGCAGTTTTTGCTGCGAAAGTGTAGTGACATCGACATCGCCAAGCTTGATCGTGCCTGACGTTATCGTCCCGTTCTCATGTTCAATTAAACGCATGATCGCTTTGGAAGTAACGGACTTACCGCTGCCAGATTCACCGACCAGACAAACAATCTCACCCGGCTGAATCGAAAAACTGATATCGCTGATAGCCTGCATCACATTTCGATTTACAGCAAACTCTACACCAAGTTGATCTACAGATAACCATGCACCCATCCTCTGTCCCCCCTATGATGGCCGTTTCTTGGGATCAAGCTTATCGCGTAGTTCATCGCCGAGGACATTAATAGACAATACAAACAAAGTAATGGCCAAACCCGGAAACGTACATATCCACCAAGCTACGGTTAAATAACCCCTGCCTTGGGAAAGCAGAGCGCCCCAATCAGGTATTTCTTTTAGCACGCCAAGCCCCAGAAAACTGAGACCGGACCCGGTCAATATCGAGGTTCCCACGCCTATAGCCGCCATAACCAGCAGCGGAGATAACGAATTCGGCAGCACATGCTTCATGAATAAAGAAAGCTGTGTCGCCCCGATGGATCGGGAAGCGGTAATGAACGGACGATTTTTCACGCTAAGGATCTGCCCGCGCATGACACGCGCATAGTTAGGAACTGCCGCTAAAGCAACAGCGAGAACGATATTCCAAAGCCCAGGACCAAGCGCCGCAGCAATCGCTAGCGCCAACAACACGCTGGGAACTGTCATAACGATATCATTGAGTCGCATCAGCACACGGTCCGTCCATCCTCCGAAATATCCCGCGTAGGCGCCGATTAGCCCTCCCAGCAGCCCGCCAACAATAACAGAAGCAAAACCGATAAACAGAGACTCCCTGGCACCGTAAACAATGAGACTGAACACATCTCGGCCAAAATAATCCGTCCCTAGCACATGGACGCCACCCGGAGGAAGCAAGATTTGATCTGCTTGCATGTCGGTCGGTACGTATGGTGCAATCCACCCGGGCACAATAGCGCAAATGATAAGAAAGACAACGATAACCGTTGACACATATAAAATAAAACGTGAAGGGCTCAGATTCAGATTCTTACGGTGAAGGGTCAGACCGGTTCGTTTGACCCGCCATAAGGGTTTCGCGTTGACTGCTTCCCTCATCTTAGGCATCCTCCTTAAAGTTTTCGTTAGAAAACTGACTTCGTAAGCATAAGCTTAATTTTGGAAACGTCTAACCCTCGGATCTATATAGGCATAAGAGATATCGACAAGAAGATTCACCAAGATGTAAATCATTGCGGAGAATAAAATAACCCCCTGCACGACCGGTAAATCCTTGGCCATAATCGCGTCCGCGATAATTCTCCCGATGCCTTGACGCGAGAAAACCGTCTCAATGACAACCGTGCCCGCCAACATCTCTCCAAGAAGAATCCCCAGCATCGTAACGGCTGGGATCAAGGCATTGCGCAGCGCATGACGGTACATGACCGAGCGCTCGAGCAAACCCTTGGCACGAAGCGTTGTAATGAAGGCTTCTCCAAGCACTTCCAACATGGTGTTTCTCACCATGCGAACAATAAAACCCGCTCCCAGCATGCCCAAAGTCACGGCCGGCAGAACCAGCGTTTGCCAGCCGTTAGAGCCAAGCGCAGGCAGCCAACCAAGATACACGGAAAAGATGAGAATAAGTAAAATCCCTGACCAGAAAGTCGGCATGGAAATACCGAACAACCCGACAATTCTGGCGATGATATCAATGGGTTTATTGCGGTGAATCGCTGATAAGACCCCGAGTACAAGACCAACTGTAACAGAGACCAGCGATGCTGCCGCTGTTAGTGCCAGTGTCGCCGGGAAGTGCATCATGATTTTGGGCAGAACAGGCTCTGAGTTTACCAAGGATTTACCAAAATCTCCGATAAGCACATGGCTGAAATAGGTCATAAACTGCTCCAAAAACGGTCGATCTACCCCAAGCTGATGACGTAAATTCGCAATCGCTTCAGGACTCATCGCGCTCGGATCAATGATGTTCATTACAACATCTCCAGGCAGCACATAAAGAACGCAGAACACTAAAATCGAAGAACCCACAATAACGCCTAAAGAGCTGATGAATCGTACGATGATTGCGTTAACCATCCGAACGGCCTCCTTACTTTTTGAGGATAGACGCGTCATTGAACAGTGGGTAGCCTAATGCGTCGAATTTGATGCCACTTACATTTTTCGAGACAGCAACGGTGTAGGGGAAGATGTAAACAGGAATAATGACCGCATTGTCAATAATATAGTTCTGTACATTTTTGTAAATTTCCTTACGTTTCGCTTCATCCGCTTCCACAACACCTTGTTCGAGCAGCTTATCGATAGCCGGATCCGATAAATGAGAAAGGGATGGGCGGGCGTTCGGTGCGGTTGTATGGTAGAACGAATTCAAGGCTACTGGATCGGAATTCACTTGGCTGTTGCCGTAGAGATCATAGGCTTGAGCTGTATAAATGACACTTTGAACGTCCTTCGTAATTTCAACTTCGACGGATACGCCAACTTTCTTAAGCTGCTGCTGGATGATGGCGGCAATGTCATTGCGCTTCTCCCTGTTCGGCGAACCGTCTACATAATGCAGCGTCAGCTTTTTGCCGTCTTTCTCTCGTACGCCGTCTGTTCCTTTCACCCAGCCCAATTCATCAAACAAGCGGTTCGCTTTGTCCAGATCCGGTTTTATCTTATTTTCAAGCGATGCATCGTAACCGAAAATCGTAGGTGTCAAAGGCGACCACGCACGCTGATAGGTGCCCAGGTATAACGTTTTGACAATGGAATCAACATCAATGGCGGATTGCACAGCCTGACGTGCCTTTACATCATTCCAAGGAGCTCTGCTTTGGTTAAAAAAGAGCGTATACGGCAAGCCGCTTGTATTCACTTGCAGAAGCTGAAGCTTGGCATCGTTTTTCAGCGCCACGATATTTTGCGGTGGCACCGTTTCTGCCGCCGTGACCTGCCCGCTCTGCACACTGCCAAGCCGTGTTGCTTCTTCGGGAATTATTTTGAACGTAATCGCGTCCAGATAGGCTTTGCCTTTATTGTCAACCAGCGCAGGCGCCCAGTTATAATCCGGATTGCGCTCGACCTTAATTTCGGAATTGTCTTCCCATTTAACGAATTTGAAAGGCCCGGTACCCACGGGATTTTTACCGAATTGGTCGCCGTATTTCTTCGCTGCTGTTGGAGATACGATGCCGAGCATCGCTTGGCTTAAGTTACCCAGGAAAGCTACGGATGGCGACTCCAGATTGATCTTAATCGTATACTCGTCAATTACTTCCGAGGATTTGTAAGGCTTAAGCAGAGCAGAAGCATTAGCTGCTTTCGTGGCTGGATCAAGAATACGATCATAGCTGTACTTCACAGCTTCTGCATTAAAAGGTGTCCCGTCCTGAAATTTCACATCTTTGCGCAGCTTGAAAGTGTAGCTTTTACCATCCGGCGAAATGGACCATTCCGTTGCCAGCCACGGTTTAATCGTGTTGTCCGGCAGCTGCACGACCAGACTGTCATAGATCGTCCGGAATACTCGAACGGCAACGGCTAAACCGCTGCGATGCGGATCGAGCGTATCCGGCGAGGTTGCCAGAGCAAATGAAATTTCACCTCCGCTCACCGCCTGCCCGTTCCCTGCCGTTTGAGCCGAGCTTGCAGGCGAAGCCGATGGGCTTCCTGAGCCGCCGGCTCCTGCGCAAGCCGACATCACTGTAATGGCTACTGCCAGCAGTAACGTGACTGGTATATTACGTAATTTCCTCATCGTGCGCACACTCCTATGTCAAATAAATAGATTTAAGCGGACCAAACGCTGCTTGCAATCTCCCTGCGAAGCACTGGTGCAACCTCAGAAGCAAACCACGCCATCTGCTCGCGCTGCTCAGCTTCTGTCAGGCCGTCTACACTTATCGACATGACCTGATGGCCGTAAGCGGCCTGATAGGTCAATATTTTCTCAATAACACGCTCAGGACTGCCCACTAGCAGAGGCCCGTTTGCTAAGTTATCCTCCAGACTAGTAAAAGGCGACTGGTTATGTTTAGCTGAATCCGTAGAATGAAATGCCTCATAATACGGACGATATCGCCGAATAGCTTCCTCTGTTGTTTTAGCCAAATATAATGTGCCTGCCCCTGCTCCAACTACAGCTCGCTTAGGATCATGTCCGTAATAAGCCCATCTCTCCCGGTAGTGATCGATCAACGCTTTGTACTTCGGTAAGGGATGAAACGTATTGGACGAAAAAATCGGTTCGCCATATTGGGCGGCCAGCTCCGTGGAGAGCGGCGACGAGGCGCTGCCATGCCAAATTGGAATCGTAGATTGAAGCGGTCTAGGCAAAATGGTAACTTCCCGCAATGGGGGCCGATACTTGCCATCCCAGCTGACATTTTCTTCGCTCCATAATCGTTTGAGCAGGGCGTATCTTTCGGCAAGCGAATCCCATTGCTCTTCTTCTTTGATGCCAAATAACGGATAATGCCGGGGGTCATTGCCTTTCCCGATAATCAACTCCAATCGGCCTCCCGATAGATGATCCAACGTGGCATAATCTTCGGCGACGCGAACGGGATCGAGGACACTAAGCACAGCGACCGTCGTCAGCAGGCGAATGCGCGAAGTGTGTGCAGCAATAGCCGTCAGAAGCACGGCCGGTGAGGAAGAAAGAAACGGAGGCCCGTGTCTTTCCCCGATACCGTAGGCGTCAAATCCGAGCTTCTCGGCATAAATGGCCTGCTGGAGAATGTTCTGGAACTTCTCTTGCGTTGTCAGCGTTTCCCCCGTAACCGCATTGCGGATATTCATCACTAAGCTGAATAAAGCGAATTTCATCCTTTACCTCCTTGGCGATGCCGACGAATGACCTCGGCATGCAAGGGAGGATTCACGATTTTACGCAGCAAATACATCGTGCCGTCGCCATTGCCCCGGTCAATAGCATCAATGCGTTCATAGCCTTTTCGTTCGTACATATCCAGCAGCCATGGATGTTTCTCCGCTGTGGCAAGAGTGACAGCCGATTCGCCCAGTTCATCGCGAATGATAGCTTCTTCCACCCAAGCCAGCAGCTTCGTGCCAAGTCCGCCGCCCTGCGCATCAGGATGGACCGCGAACCATTTGAGAAACGGGTACTCCCTGTTCCACTTGTTTCCAGCCTCCTTGGATAACGTTAGCGTTGCGGCAATCTGTCCATCCTTTTCCAAAACGTAGCAGGCATTCTTTGCGATATTTTCTTCGATTAATGCCAAATCAGCATGTGCTGCGGGCCATTGCAGCTTCAGCTCGCGTATCGTGATATACGCATCGTAGATGATTTCCAGCAGCCTCTCGGCATCCCTGGACTCAGCAAGACGATAGGTTTCGCTCATGACGAGCTCACCTCTCGCTGATTTGCGCTGGCATAAGAGCGTTTAATGCGATCGATTTGGGAAAGATGGTTATTCACATGCTTCGTAAAGCCTTGAATAATGTTCGTAATACTTACGGTGTCGCCTTTCGCATTGATACCGGTTTTTTGCCAATCCTCGTCGTTTAGACGTTCAAATAATAAGCTGTTATACCGGAGCAATTGATGAAAGATCGTCAAATTATCGGCAGCAGCGCCGTCATTCGCCTTTTGCCCGCTAACCCAGGCATCCTGGTTAAAAGCAGGCAGTCGAACCGTCGTCCCCGCTAAAATGTCACGAATACGGAAGGAAATGACAAGGCTATGATCGGCCAGATGGGTCAAAACCTCCGTTACGCTCCACGAAGCAGGGGCCTCTTTCCAGCTTAATTGTTCCTGGCTTAACCCTTCTACAGCGCCAAGTAACTGGTTATACGTATCCAAATAGGGTTGAATGTCAGAATGGCTCATCGTTTTATCCTCCTAATAAATGAATAGTTCATCTGCTGCGCAGTCCTATGCAATTGTTTCTACGTCGTTCAACGCTTCTGCCAGTCTTTCGTACGAACGAACTCTTTCTGCGAAATCCTCGATTCTAGCTGTCACGATGAATTCCTCTACACCTGTGAGTCGTTGTAAATCTACCAACTGTTCACGAACTGTTTCTTTGGAACCGCGGGTGACTTCCGTCGTTTTCTCCTCAATGGTGTACGGCTCATTCGCCTGTCTGCCGAATTCCTCCGCTTGCTCCAGAGTACCAACAGTCGCTTTCTTGCCGCTGGCCAAATACACTTTGTAATGCTTCTGTTCGAAAGCAAGCTCATGGGCAGCTTGATCTGTGTCTGCTACAATGACGGACAAAGCAAGTATGGCCTGCGGTGATCGATTAAACTTTCTCTGAAAGTTAGATTTATACACCTGTATAGCTTCAATTGCCGCTGATCTGTCCCCGTTAATCGATAAGGAAAAGACATAGGGAAGGCCTAACGAAGCAGCAAGCTGAGCGCTATCGAGGCTGGCTCCAAGCAAGTAAACATCAGCCGGAATGCCGGCAACAGGCGATACTTTAATACCGTGCAGCGGATGACTCTCCGGAATTTGATTGTTCACGTACGCCTCAAGCTCTACGAGCTTTTCCGTCAGCGTCTGTGGCTCCGTCACACCACGCTGCAGCGCCTGTGTGCTGCGAGGCAAGCCGCCCGGCGCTCTCCCAACGCCCAAATCGACTCTTCCCGGTGCAAGAGAAGCCAATACGTTGAAATTCTCAGCAACTTTATAGGGGCTGTAGTGCTGAAGCATAATACCGCCTGATCCGATGCGGATTCGTTCTGTTTTAGCGAGCAAATGGGAGATCAGCACTTCCGGTGAAGATCCGGCGAGAGATTCGGAGTCATGATGCTCCGACACCCAAAATCGTTGGAAGCCGAGCTCCTCCGCTTTTTGAGCTAACCGAATGGTTTGGGCAAGCGCCTCAGACGCTGTACTCCCGGGGTAGATCGGACTTTGATCCAAAATGCCTATTGATATCGTCATAGGGGTACCTCCTAGATGGAATATGAGAGTTCTGGACGAATGCGGCTCAGAAACTGTTTGGTTCGCTCTTCTTTGGGACGGTTAAACAGCTCGTTCGGCTTCCCTTCCTCGACAATGGCGCCTTCGTCCATAAAAACCACGTGAGAGGCAACGTCCTGCGCAAAGGTCATTTCATGGGTAACAATAATCATCGTAATGCCTTCTTTGGCAATCTTCCGGATGACCGCGAGCACTTCGCCAACAAGTTCAGGATCTAGTGCCGACGTCGGCTCATCGAATAAAATAACTTCAGGATTTAGCGCCAATGCTCTTGCTATGCCAACTCGCTGCTGCTGTCCGCCGGACAGTTGGGAGGGATAAGCATCCAGCTTCTCCCCAAGACCGACCTTTTGCAGGAGTTCGACGCTAATTCGCCGGGCGTCTTCTTTGGGAACCTTTTTGACAATCAGCAATCCTTCCATCACGTTCTCAAGCGCTGTCTTGTGGCGGAACAAATTATACTGTTGGAACACCATCGCCGTCTTTTGGCGCAGCTGATGAATCTCCTTTTTAGTTGCTTTTTTGCATTCCACGTTAAAATTATCAATCATGATCGCGCCGTCATTCGGCTTTTCCAAATAATTCAAGCATCGAAGCAGTGTCGTTTTTCCTGAACCGCTCGGCCCCAAGATGGCGACGACTTCGCCTTTGTTAACCGTAAGATTGATGCCTTTGAGCACCTGGTTGCGACCGAACGATTTGGTAATATTGGATAAATGAATCATGAGGTGCCTCCTTTCACAACGCGATCCTATTTTAAACATATAATTCCGATGTAATTACTTAGAATTAAATCTGATCTAACCTTATCATCCTTTATTAGCTCTCGTCTAATAGAGTTCTTCTATACATCGATTTAATAATTCAATACACCTTTGCGAAATGCCGGGATTTTGCTTATGCGACGCCGCTGCGGTTGTATGTATTCAAACGTTTTTCCAATAAAGCGGAGATGTTTTCGGCGAGAATGGTTAAAATCCAGTAAATCACAGCCGCTGCGATGTAGGCTTCAAGGTATTTCCAATTCCTCATCGCTACGACGTGTGCAGTGCCGTTCAACTCCTGCAGCGATATCATAAAAGCAAGCGAAGAGCCATGCAGCAAGCCAATGAATTTGCTCAGCAAGTTCGGCAGGCTTACGTGCAGCGCTTGCGGGAGGACGATACGCCTCATTCCCTGCCAGGTTGTCATGCCAACCGAGTAGCCGGCTTCGAGCTGCCCTTTGGAAACGGACAAAATGCCCGAGCGGATTGTTTCCGACATGTAGGCGCCGATATTCAACGTGAACGCCACGAAAATGAACAGGATAAGCGGGATCACGCTCGAGCGCACACTCCAGCCATATCGGACTGCGAGGTAATCAAAGATCATGGGAATAGCAAAATAAACCAGCATAATATGCAGCAGAAGCGGCGTGCCCCTGAAGAAGGATACATAGAACTGCGCCACGCGATGAATATATTTGATTCTGTACATTCGGATAAAAGCGACAATCCCACCAACAATGAACCCGGAAAACAAGGGGACAATGGAGATAACCAGCGTTAGCGGCAATGCCTTCAACATGGCTCTAAAAGCTTCAAACATAAACGTGAAATCGATGTGAATGGCAGCTTCCTCCTTTTCCTCTAATCGAAAGCCGTGACGGCTTGTTCAAAGCGTTGAACTCTGCGCTCGAAACGATGGTACATGAATTCCATGAATAGGACCACGATATAGTAAATAATCGACAATGCGATCCAGATCTCAAGGAAATGATAGGTCGTACCCAGCATCTCCGCGCGCCCCACCAGATCCATAACGCCCAGCGTATAGGCAAGCGAGGTATCCTTCAGTGTGCCGATCGTCAGATTGGCCACATTTGGCAGCGCTACTCTCCACGCCTGAGGCAAAACGATTCGCGTCAGCACGGCATAGCCGCTCATGCCGATCGAATAGCCGGCTTCCGCCTGACCGCGATCTACGGCGTTGACCGAAGAGCGGACGATTTCAGAGAAATAGGCTGCGAAATGGAGCGCATAAGTCAGAATGACAAAGACTAACGGCTGAACATCGCTCACGTCAATTCCGACGGCTTTAAGCAGTTCCGGCACACCGTAATAGACGAGGAATAGTTGGATCAATATAGGCGTGCCTCTGGTATAAGAAATATAAATAATCACGAGCCGGTTAAGGAGGGGGACCCGGTATAGCCTTGGCAGTGCAATAACGAGGCCAAGCAGTATGCCGCATACAACGGAGGCCAGTACAATGAACAACGTGACGTGCAAGTAAGACAGCAGCTTCGGCAAGTACACCCAAATCAGTGAAAAATCAAACGGTTTTCCCATTATTGTGTCACGGTGAAATCTTCACCTAACCATTTTTTGCTGAGGCTTGCTAATGTTCCGTCTTTTTTGATTTCTTTTATCGCCTCGTCGATCTTGCTTTTCAGATCCGTTTCGTCTTTGCGCAGCACATAGTAAATTTTGGATGTGTAAAGGACTGGGCCAACAACTTTTTGCTGCGCATCCGCATCCTTATTGCGGCCTGCTACTTGGAACGGCGTCGATATGGTTGCGTCTACACGGCCTGTTTTTATCTGATTAATCACATCATTCGTTCCACCACTGCCGGAGAAGACCAGTTCAAAGGGGTTTCCTTTGCTCTTATTGTAATCCTGCAGCCAAACAGCGCCATTGCTCCCCGGAGAGGTGATCACTTTTTTACCCTTAAGATCTTCAATCGAATTCACCGTGTTGTTGTCTTTGTTCACAACGACTTTGCTCGGCCATACGTTATAGGCTTCGTCGTTGAACAGAAACTTGGCTTGCCGTTCGCTGTTCACTTCATATTGATTTACGGCCAGATCGACTTTGCCCGCTTCCAGACTCAGGAGGATATTTGCGAATTCCATCGTTTTAAATTCAAATTCATAGTCAGGCAGACGCTTATCAATCTCCTTCGTCAGCTCGATATCATAACCGGTTAAAACGCCCTTATCATCAAGGAAAGTCACGTCTTTAAAGGTGCCGCTCGTACCCACCACGATTTTTTTCACCTTCTGTGGCGCTGCGGCGGCTGGTGCTGCTGCCGGTGAAGCTGCTGGTGAGGCTCCTCCTGCTGCTGGCTGGGCCGTTTTATCTTCTTTAGCTCCGCAGCCTGCGAGTAGCAGGGCGGAAGCCAGGATAACGCTCGTCGATTTCAACAATTTCATAGATACATCCTCCTAGTTATTTATTAAGTTTGGACTACTGTTAGCGCCAAGCGATAAGCTTCGACCACCGTTGTTTGGTCAGCTGCAAAGAAATCGTACCGGGGCTCGCGTTCGAATCCCAGCCTCAGATAAAGCCGCACGGCGTCCGGCATGCGGCTCGACGTGTGCAAGCCAAGATAGGAGAATCCATCTTGCTTGGCACGCCTGGCACATTCTGCGATCAACGAGGTAGCAACGCCTTTGCTTCTCGCAGAAGGATCTACGCCGAGCAGACGGATTTCCGGATACGGAATCGTCTCGCTCAGCTTCTCATACAGACCCTCTTGAGGCGGGTACAGAAGCGCCGCCCCTACGAGCTTATCCTCCTGTTCGGCGACAAGACGCCACGTATTTTCCGTACGCTCCCACTGCGCCTTAATGTTGTTTATGTACTGTTCCCAGAACGCAGGACCAAAGCCCGGCTCATACTGGCGGTATGCCTCCACGGTTAAAGCAACAGCCTTCTCCCGCTCATCCGGCCTGGCCTCCCTTACCGATACATCGATCGCGGTTGACATGTTAGTTCCCCCTTACCGCTTCAGCCTGCCGGATGTAGCGGTTCTCGGGAACACGCAACCCCAAGTTGCCTCGCAGCGTGTCACTTTCATATTCCTTGCGGAATATCCCGCGCTCCTGCAGCACTGGCACAACCAAATCTACAAAATCAGCGAGCCCGTTCGGTACGACCGTTCGAATGTTAAAGCCGTCGGCAGCCCCACCCTCGAACCATTGCTGGATGAGATCAGCCACTTTCTCCGGCGTCCCGATGAAATTGCTTCTCGGCGTGGATGCCCGCAGCGCAACCTGGCGAAGTGTGAGCCCCTGCTCCTTGGCTTCCTGCTTAATGCGATCTGTCGTACTGCGGAAGCTGTTGCTGCCGAAATCGCCGAGTTCTGGAAACGGCTCATCCAGAGCATGCTGAGAGAAGTCATAATGCTCAAAATAACGGCCCAAATAATTTAATGCCTGATCAATCGTGACAAGTTCAGCAATTTCCTGATATTTGCGCTCAGCTTCCTCTTCCGTTCTCCCAACAATCGGGCCGATACCCGGGAAAATCAGAATATCATCCGGCTGGCGACCATAAGCTGCTGCTCGGCCTTTTACATCCTGGTAAAAAGCTCGCGCTTGCTCGAAAGTCTCGTGTCCCGTATACACAGCGTCCGCCGACTTGGCTGCTAAATCTTTCCCGGAATCCGAGGATCCCGCTTGGAAAACAACGGGGTAGCCTTGCTTGGAACGTGCGACATTCAGCGGACCTTGAACCGCAAAGTGTTTGCCTTTATGATTCAGAGTGTGAAGCTTGGCGGCATCGAAGAATACCCCGCTAGCTTTGTCTCGGACGAATGCATCGTCCTCCCAGGAGTCCCAGAGCCCTTTCACCACCTCAAGATGCTCCTCAGCAATCTCGTAACGCAGCGAATGATGCGGATGCTCGCCTTTGCCGAAGTTAAGCGCCGACCCTTCCAAGGGTGATGTGACAACATTCCAGCCCGCTCTGCCTCCGCTAAGATGATCGATGGAAGCAAACTGTCTAGCAACTGTGAATGGCTCACTATAGGATGTAGATAAAGTTGCAACCAGCCCGATATGGCTAGTCGCTTCGCTTAAGGCTGACAGCAGTGTCAGTGGCTCAAAACGGTTTAGAAAGTGCGGATTGGACTTTTCATTAATGAATAAGCCATCGGCGATGAACAAGAGGTCGAATTTCCCCTGCTCAGCTTTGCGAGCCTGCTCTTTATAGAACGCTAAATTGACGCTCGCGTTGGTTGGCACTTCGGGATGCCGCCAGAAGGATATGCTGTTTCCGACTCCGTTCAAATTAGCACCCAGCTTAAGTTGTCTCTTGGACATTGAAGTCACTCCCCTTTTACCATTAATACCGATGTGTATAATCGGATTTATTTTCATAGGATTACTATATCCCAACAAATGGTCGCAGTGTATATCGCATTCTTCTATTCATCTATTTAAAAGTTCTATAGGAGAAAATAAAAAAGAACCATCAGATTCATTCTTCCTGATGGTTTTTTAAGATTTGTTAGGGAACTAGGGGCCGTAATTCAGCGAAATAACGGACTGTCAGCTTTACGCTTCCCCATGCAAATTCGCAGCTACCGTGCTCTTAAACAAATTAAGTACAAGGGAGATGTAAAAACCCCCTCACAAATGCCATTCCCGTCGTCCCATCCTCCGGCGAGGGCGGCCCCAACTCCGCTATTCAGCGAAATAGCGGACTGTAGTTCCTAACTAAAGTTTTATTCTGCTTCGCTTGAAACTTGCATTTATCACGCGCTGTACCAATTCGTTTCTGTCATCGTCGAAACCGGAGTTTCCGCAAACTGACTGCCCGGATACGGAAGTTCGTAATGATCACGAAGGGTCGTTCCCGTGTACTCAGTTCGGAACAGTCCTCTGCGCTGCAGCTCGGGAACGACGAGGTCCAAGAAATCCTCCAGCCCGCCTGCCATCAGCTGCGGCATAATATTGAAGCCGTCGGCGGCTCCATTCTGGAACCAATGCTCCATCACATCGGCAATCAGTTGAGGTGTTCCTGTTATCGTCCGATGACCCCGTCCTCCGGCCAAACGCTCCAGCAGCTGGCGAAGCGTCAGATTTTCTCGATGAGCCAGCTCAACGATCAAGTTGGTACGGCTTTGATGGCCTCTCACTTCCTGTATTGGAAGTTGAGGCATAGGGCCATCCAGCGGATAACCCGTCAAATCAAAGCCGATTCGATTGGATAACATCAACAAGCTGTGTGCCGGGTTAGAGAGCTCCACAAGCTTCGCTTCCTTCTCTTTGGCTTCCTCTTCGGTGCGTCCGATAATCGGGCAAATTCCCGGCAGGATGACGATATGTTCCGGCAACCGATTCAGTTGAACCGCCCGCTGCTTCATATCTTTATAGAACGACTCCGCTTCTTCAAAAGTTTGCTGAGCCGTGAAAATCGCCTCCGCGTATTCCGCAGCGAACTGCCTGCCATTCTGCGAAGAACCGGCTTGGACGAGAAGTGGTCGCCCCTGCGGTCCACGGGATATGTTCAGCGGCCCCTTCACGGAGAAGTGGTCCCCTTTATGATTAAGCTCATGCACCTTCGAGCTATCGGCAAAAATGCCTGCTTCCTTGTCTCTGACAAGGGCATCGTCTTCCCAGCTATCCCACAACTTCGTAGCAACGTCCAAAAACTCCCGCGCGCGCTCATAACGCGCAGCGTGTTCCGGGATTTGCTCATAATTGAAATTTTGCGCTTCCGCATCTGTCCCAGACGTAATGATGTTCCAACCGGCTCGGCCGCGGCTAAGATGGTCGAGAGAGGCAAACCGCCTCGCCAGATTGAACGGCTCGTTGAAGCTTGTGGACACGGTCGCGATCAGACCGATCCGCTGAGTGACCACGGCAAGTGCCGACAGAAGCGTCAGCGGTTCATATCCGCCGATCGCCCCGTACTTGGCCGCGTTCGGACTGGTCGCTACGCGATCTGCAAAAAACAGCGAATCCAGCTTCGATGCTTCCGCTTTTGCAGCCAGACGCTGGTACAAAGAGAAATCAAGCAGCTGATCGAGATTCGACTGCGGATGCCGCCATGCAGCCTCATGGTGTCCCATCGGGGAAACGAACAAGTTCAGATGAAGTTGACGTTGTTTTTTGATCATAACGATACCACCTTGTGTGTGAAATTAGAAAAGGCTCCCGGCTAAGGACAACCGCACATGGAACTTGTACGATGACCTTATGCTAGAAGCCTTTGGTTGACCAATGGGCAGATAACAATAATTCTCATAATTTTACAATAGTTATTCCGATTATACAAGTGGGATAAATGAGTTTTGGTTTGGGCATATAAATAGGGGAATAGTAAGTTGGTCGTACTCATCTCATAAAAGCAATCAAATAAGAAGGCTAGGTGTGATAGGTGGAAAATAAAAAGTGGGACCTTTTATCAATTGCTTCTATACCACTTATTATGACACTAGGAAATTCAATGCTTATCCCAGTGCTGCCTTCCATTCGCAGCAAATTAGGAATAACGTCTCTCCAGGTGAGCTTATTGATAACGATCTACTCCGCCGTAGCCATCCTGCTTATCCCTGTCGCCGGTTATCTCTCCGATCGCTTTGGCAGGAAGATCATTATTATCCCGAGTCTGATCATTAATGGAATTGGCGGGCTAATATGTGGATTGGGCGCTTGGTGGATCGAAAATCCTTACTTGGTTATCATGCTGGGCCGATTCTTGCAAGGCATAGGTGCAGCAGGTGCTTTTCCAATCGTACTGCCGCTTGTCGGTGATATTTTCAAAAAAGAAAGTGATGTAAGCAGCAGTCTGGGCGTCGTGGAGACCGCGAATACCTTTGGCAAAGTTCTTAGCCCCATACTAGGGTCGGCTCTTGCTTTAATGGTATGGTTTGCTCCTTTTCTTGCCATTCCGGTTCTTTGTGTGATTTCCGCTGTATTAGTGGCATTTCTGGTCAAATCGCCAGCTAAAAAGAAGGACGAAAAGGTCACCTTTACCCAATTTCGAACCCATCTGAAACAAATTTTCATTCATAACGGGAAATGGTTATCGGCCATTTTTGCTATCGGATGTATATGTATGCTCGCAATCTTCGGAACGTTGTTTTATCTGTCTGACACGCTTGAGGATGAATACCATGTGAAAGGGATCGTCAAAGGCTGTATTTTAGCAATCCCCTCGGCGGCCTTGTGCATAGCCTCATTCATTACCGGTAAACGAATTGGTAGAAATAAAATGCTGATGAAATGGATCACATTTGGAGGAATCACATTAGCTGCCGTTACTTTTATCATAAGTGGTACGCTGCACGGCATCTCTTGGCTGATAGGTTTAATTAGTGTGGGAGGAATCGGAATCGGTGTAACCTTGCCATGTATGGATGCCATGATTACGGAAGGCATTGATAAGAGTGAGCGCGGAACCATCACTTCGATTTATAGCTCCATGCGATTTATCGGTGTGGCGATTGGTCCTCCGCTTGCTGCAATCCTTGTGAAAATCTCACCTCACTTTATGTTCTATACGATTACCGGTTTTTGTGTGCTTGCTGCTGTTTTGGCTCTATTCACGATAAAACCTGATCCGGATGGGAGCGCGGCTTAACTGAGAAAAGGCAGCCGATTTATCGTCGACTGCCTTCCTGCTTTAATTAAACTGCCAGCAACTTAAACTCAAGTTGCCATATTGATAGCTGCGATGAAGCAGCTTTGCCTGACGATTGGAATCGCCGGTTCCCATCGCGAGAAGCAACGGGATAAAGTGTTCGCTCGTCGGCACGGCTTCCTGGGCGAAAGGAGCAAGTTCGCGATAACGAAACAGCGCCTCCGTGTCCCATGCCTCGAGCTTGTTTTGGAGCCAGCTGTCGAACTGCTCTGCCCACTCATCAATACCACCAGACCGCCAATTCAATTTCCTTAAATTGTGGACGGTGCCGCCACTGCCGATAATGAGAACGTCCTGCTCTCTGAGCGCTGCCAATGCCTTGCCGATTTGATATTGCTGCTCGTTAGGCAAATTCCTGTTCACGGATAAAGCGACGACCGGGATGTCCGCATCAGGATACAGCAGCTTCAATACAGCCCATGCTCCGTGGTCCAGACCTCGCTCTTCATTTCGAACATTTTGAATACCTTGCTGTTCAAACAGCTTTTGAATCTGTTCAACCAGAGAGCGGTCGCTGTTGGCCGGATACGTCATTTGGTAAAGTTCATCCTGAAACCCGCCAAAATCATAAATGGTTTCATACGTTTCAGCAGCACTTACGTTCTGCACGGTTTCCTCCCAATGAGCGGAAAAGAGGACAATCGCTTTAGGTTTAGGTGCATGCTCCTTAAAATGCTTTAACAGTTGTGTATATGCGTTATCCTCAAGCACAATGGACGGCGCGCCATGCGCGAAAAAATAGGAAGGCATCATGCCTCTTCACGCTCCTTCGTAGTTATTAATTCAAGATCTTGTTTAAGCCAATTTAGAAAATCAAGCTGGTTTTCTTCCGATACGCCATGGTCCGTAGGATATAAATTAAACGTTAAGCGCGGCGTCTGATCTTTGAAATACGCTGCCGACTCATGGCCGATCCGAACAGGAAAAACGGAATCGTACTCGCCATGCGAGACAAATACGGATACTTCCTTCACGCTTTTCAGAGCATACTCTGTCTTCACAAAGTCTGGAATGTACCCGTTCAACGCAACGATCCCCTTCAACTTATCGCCCATCGTAAGCGCAAGCGACATCGATAATATCGCGCCTTGGCTAAAGCCCAGCAAATAACGCTTGTTCTGGTCGATCGGATACTTCTCGGTTGCATATTGAATGAATGCTTCAAGGTTCTTTATCGCTTCGTCAAACATCTCCCGAATGGGATTACCTAAACTTTTCAAACTATAGTACTGATAACCGGAGCCAAGAGGCAGATTGCCTCGAATGCCGATAATAATGAAGTCGTCAGCTAGCGGAGCGACCAGGCTAAACATATTTTTCTCGTTGGAGCCCTTGCCATGCAAAGTAAAGATGACCGGATATTTCTTGTCTGTGTCTATATTCGCCGGTAGATGCACATCATATGGGTACGTCGGATTCATTATAATCCTCCTCTGTTGTATGTTACGCGCTATGTTTTCTCATAATAAATCTGTCGACTGAAAGTGGAGACGTGTCTGCGACAACTAAATATAACGAAATCAACAGAAAGCCGAGATCAAGCTCGTAGCCTGGCGACTGTGCATTGCCAAGAAGTCCAACGGAAAGCTTCGCGGTAATAATTGCGCCGATCAGCATCACCACGAACAAGCCAGATACATAACGGGTAAACAATCCTGCAACGAGCATAATCCCACCCACAAGCTCAAGCCCCGCTACCGCATAAGCCAAAAATCCAGGGATACCGATTGAACTGAACCATCCTTCTACATTGCTTAGTCCCATTTGAAACTTGGCAATTCCGTGGGAGATAAAAATAATTCCCATTAACACACGCATGATCATTGAAACAAGTACTGTCTTTGTCATTCTAATTCTCTCCTCTTCATCAAAATATAAGTAATATAAAATTAATGTTTATATAAGTAATTTAATACAAGGAGCTCTAGCATGTCAATAGAAATTTTGCTAATATGTAATTAAGTTTTGTATTACTAATATTTGATGCGAGGTGCTGTCGGGATGGACATCGGCTCAACGATACGGGCTATTCGAAAGCGTAAGAATATTACCATTGCCCAAATTTGTGAAGAAACCGGCTTATCACAAGGCTTCATGAGTCAGCTTGAAACGAACAAAACTTCCCCCTCCATTGCTACACTTGAAAATATTGCACAGGTTCTAAAGGTGCCTTTGGCTTATTTGCTCTTGAAGAAAGAGGACCGCATGCATATTGTCCGCAAGGATGAACGAAGAATTACGACAAGCGGTTCCGACCATTTAAAAGTGGAGCATTTGAGCTCTACAAAAAATGTCAGGATGATGTTGGTAGAATTTCCTGTAGGTGCCTCAACGGGGGAGCTGCCTCATGCTCACGAAGGCGAGGAGGTTCATGTCGTGATCAAAGGAAGAGTGCATGCGGAGCAGGGTGAAGATGCGGCTGAATTCGGGGAAGGCGATTCGTTCAGTTGGAACGCCTGCACGCCTCATGTGGTGAGAAATATAGGAGATGACACGGCAATCGTGCTTATTTCTATTTATACAGAGACTGATGGTGGACGAGAGTTCATTTAAAAAAGCCCTCAAACCTAGCTTACGGCCAGGTTTGAGGGCTTTTTTTTCAGTAAACCAATGACGATAATACCGCTTTCGGCAATTTGCAGACTACACTGTAAGCGGGATTGAACATGTTCGCAATTTCATATTCAACGGCTTGCCCCATCAACAAGCTGGCTTCCGATGAGGTTAAGCCGCAATCTTCCTGCAGCAACCGTAACATCTCGGTCGTTGCATGTTGAAGCGCCTGGTCAAGCGGCCGTGCGTTGCCGATACAAAACCAATGTGTGTCGGTTTCGCCCCGCGGCCAACTTATCGTTTTCCCCTTTTGAACACTGACTGTGAACTGAACATCCATGGATATTTCGAGACCTGTGCCGATGATTTCGCCATCACCTTGCAAAGCATGACCATCTCCCAAATAAAACAACGCGCCTTCAGTCGACACCGGAAAATAGACTGTAGTGCCTGCGACCAGACCTTTATAGTCCATGTTTCCGCCGTATTCGCCACTTGTAGCCGTTGAGATGAACTGTCCTTTGGAGGGCGCTACACCAAAACAACCTAAAAAAGGCCGCAAAGGCAGCTTCAATTGGGCCAGACCCGGCGTTGGTTCCTTCAGATAAGCAACCCCCTGGGATAGATCCACTGTCCAATGCACGATATCCGCTGCCGGCAAAGTAGCCGCAACAGCTGGATCAATAACGGTTGGAGCAAGCATATTGGTTGTCCACGCCCACTCTCGGTTCGGTGTTATGGACTCGAATCGAATCGCTAGCGTATCGCCGGGCATCGCCCCTTCTACATAGAAAGGTCCAGTCATCGGATTCCCGCGGGCAGCTGCACTTTCACCATTTTGGTCCCAGCCTCTCGCATCGACTGTCGAGGTAATGACCGTATCCCCATCATGCACCGTCAATACAGGGGGATGATTGCCCATTGTATGATAATAAAGCTGAGGGTCGAACGTATGAATCATGGCTACTCCTCCATCTCGATAGGATCCTCTATTGATTCGACAGTTGTTATGAATTCCCTACTCGGGGTACCCCAATTAGGGGAACTGGGCTCCCTTATTTAAGACAAAACGCAGCAAATCAGAGCCTCAGGGGAACTACAGGATCCTATTCCGTCTCAAACGTACTGCATTCCCTCCAAAACAACGAAATAGCGGCCGCTAGTTCCCATTCTCTGGCCCAAGTGGCAGATTTGCCATAAATATCGCCCTGTAGTTCCCCTCGCCTACGAAAAATCCTTGAGGAAAGACAGTCCCCCCAGGTGCTCCAAAGTCAGGCACCCACCAACGTTTTAGCTTCTAATAAATGCCATAACAAACTCTTTTGAACATGCATTCTATTCTCCGCTTGCTGATAAATAATAGAGTGCTCCGACTCAATCAAATCCTCTTCAATCTCAAATCCAGGATGGATGGGCATATCGTGCATGATATAAGGAGAATAACCTCTTAAATTTTGCTTATTAATTTGAAATGGCATCATGGTGCGAATCCTTCTATTTTTCTCCTCCTGATAGTCGGTTTCATGAAAATGCTCCATATCAACCCAAGTGTCCGTATAAACAAAATCCGTGCTGCTAATAGCCTCAGCCATACTGCTCAAGGTTTCAACGCACCCACTTGCATAAGCCGTACGCATCAGCTCCTCATCCCATGAAGCTTCATTCACTATCGGAGTTACTAAAAAAAGTTTAATGCCTAATGTCACACAACCTGCTACCAGGGAATTGGCAACATTATTATGGATCCCTACATAGGTTAAAGTTACGCCATCAAAGCTGCCCTTTACTTCGTAGATCGTCATCAAATCAGCTAATGCCTGACACGGGTGGTATTTATCACAGCATCCGTTAATGACAGGGACACTCGAATATTTAGCTAACTCCAGTAAATCAGCATGCTTCTTTAAGCGAGCCATGATAACGTCACAGTCTCTTGAGGCATAACGAACTTCATACTGAATGGGGGATAGGCTAAAATTACTCGAATCCCAATCCATGGTTACAGCGTAACCGCCCATTTGGTTTATGCCAGACTGGAAAGAAAGATTGGTTCGGGTCGAAGTTTTCTGAAAAAGCATGAATAGCCCTTTTCTTTCGCATGATTGGTAAAAATCCGTTGGATTGCGCTTGATCTCAATCCCCTTTTGAATGATGGCTAACAAAGCATTCTTATCGAGTTCTTTTAAAGACAATAAATGAGGAGTCACGCGATCACCGCCCTGTATATTAATACATAATAATGAATATAAATTCATTCTATTGTAGGAATAAACCGGTGTCAACGGTTGGATCATTGCAATCCTAATAAACCCCCGTCGTCGGTGATTGCAAATTGAATCAACATCCCGCAGTCTCAAAAATCACCGACTGATCTCCCTGCTTCATTTTAACAGAATAATAATGTTCTCCTAGCGGAGACCTCTGAATGTGCTCACCGGTAACTGTGCAGGTGCGCACCCAATCCGGAAGCTTGACGACAGTATTCGTCTCCCGGTCAGCAGTTAGCTCCGCTCGGAACATCCCTGTTCTAGTGTCCCACTGCAACGTGACTTTGCCCGTATGAAATCTCCAGTGGGACAATTTCCCTCGCTTCAATCTTCCGGGCAGTGCAGGCAGCAGCTTGATGATTCCCGGCGATACCTGCAGCAGCATCTCTTGAATAGCGTTCACCCAACCCAGATTGGCATCGAGCTGCACGGGCGCCGTGGGCATGTTCATCGACAGCCCCATCCCCCGCCAATCATTATGCAGCGTGAACAAGTTGGGCAGCAGGCTGGCTCTCGACATCATATCCAGGCAGTCCAGCGAGCTTTCACCTTCGCCAAACCGAGCATAAATCGCAGCCATGTGTGCAAACGACCAACCGGTTTGCGCCCCAATTTCACGTTTTCTCACTGCCGTCTCAAAAGCTTGAAACAGGGCGGAATCCATCTCCCTAGTCACTTCGTGCCCTGGAAACACAGGATACAAATGTGACAAATGTCTGTGAGCATACCGGTCCTTAAAGTCTGTATGCACCCACTCGCTCACGGCTCCGTCACTGTTCACCCGATAGGCAGGCAGACGATCCAACATCTCCTGCCATTCCTCGACTTCCTGCCGGTGATCCCCAACCGCTTGAACCGCCTCTATCAAATGCCGCAACAATTCCTTCAAAATGGCGATATCCATCGTCGCATTTATCGCTGTAGGCATCGGATGCGCCAGCGGCTTGCCGTCCTTCGGCATGTAATTGAGGGGTGTATTTTCCGGTGATACAGATGGGTAGATCTTGTATTGGCCACTCTCGTCGAGGATAAGGAAATCTTTATAAAATTGTAGGGCTTCTCTCATGAACGGCAGCGCTCGCTTTTCCAGGAAGCCGGCTTCTTCCGTAAACTTTGCGTACTCAACATAATGTTGTGCCAACCATCCAGCCGCACCCGTCCAGTTTAAAATAACCGGAACGATCTGACTGGGTACACCGACGCCTGCTGTCGTGCCTGCTGGTATGTAGATTCCCCGGCAGCCGTACAGCTTGCTTGCATTATCGCGGAAATCCTCCATCAGCGACTCGTAATACCGGAATAGCGAAGGGGCCAGCTCGCTTAATCCACCGACATGCGCATGCCAATACATCATCTGGATGTTCTCGTTTGCCATGTTATGGCTCCAGACCAGACGATAGTCGCCTCCCCACAATCCATACAAACCGAAGGGCTCAGCCTCCTCCGCCGTTGAGGTGCCGCTAAGGAATAGATATCTGCCGTAAGCCCACATTTTCCGGATAAGGGTCTCAGAAGCTTCTCCTTCATAAGCATCCAGCAGCAACCGCTCGTTAGAGCGCGAGTCCGGCTCATCATCACCCAGAACAAGCTGCGCCGAGTAATAAAGCGGCCGATGCAGCGCGACATGCCGTTCCAGCAAGTGTTCGTAAACAGCGCCAACGTCCTTTTCCTCATCACGAAGCAGATCAGCAAGCTCCGACTTTAAACGAGGCCAGTCTTCCGCTCGCTTCCCATGTGTAAATACTTTAACCAGCACGAGCACTCGACTTGCTCCCATGAAACGGATTGCGCCCTCTGCTCCAGCGGATTGTCCGCCATCCGTTTGTCCACCTTCCTGCACAACCCTCAGCACAGCGCCAAAATCGGTTCCGTCATCGTTAGCTGCCGAGTACCACGCATAAGCTTCATCCGCCCCTGTTTCCACGGAGCTTTCCAGCTCCTTATACTCTGGCGTGTCCGCCCAGCGGTCGCTTGGATGAAGCTGCAAACCGATTTCGCCGGTTATGCCGCTCCCCCCTTCTCTGTCCATCGCATACACGATGCAATTATCGGCACGGGAAACGAACAGCGTCCGCTTATACCGGCAGTCCCCATCCTTCCAAGCCACCGTTATTTCGCCGCTATCCATATCAAGCGTGCGGCTGTACCCGCGAAAAGCCTGCTTGCTGGGCATCGTCAGACGGATGGCTGCCAGTGGAAATCGGGAGGCCAGCTTCGTCCCGTACCCCTGCTCCTTCAGGGCATTCGCCAGCTGCCAACTCGCTTCCTGATAGCGCCCCTCATCCATCAACTTCCGCGTCCGCTCAAGCGTGAAGCTGACATCGGGAAGCTCATCTCGCTGTCCCCAATGCCACAACTTCGCATGGTTGAGCAGCACCGTTTCCTCCTGAACACCACCGAATACAGACGCGCCAAGCACACCGTTGCCGGCAGGCAGTGCCTCGCGCCACATATTCCGCCACCAGGAGGCCGGGTAGCTCATCGTCAGCTTATCTTCGTTAGCATTTCCCAGTTGATCCGGCATCTCATTCCTCACACGACTCGCGCAGCTGCTCCATCTCAAGTGTGGCAAGCAGCAGCGGAGCAACCCCCATCAACACATCGCTTACGATCGCTTCGCTTAAATAATACGCGTAAGAGCCGTCCCGGTATTTACGGCCGCCAAGGCCCGCACCATGACAGATCTGATGCAGGTGCACACCTTGCTCATCTTCCGTCACGAAACGCTGCAAAATACCTTCATAAGCTCGTTCTACCACGCTTCGGTCGATTTCCGCCAAATATTGCAACCTGATTCCCTTCGCAATTGCATAAGTCAGCATGCAGGAGCCCGACGACTCCAGATAGTTCCCCTGCTGGCCATTGCAATCCATGACCTGGTACCAAACGCCGCTTTCTTGATCCTGCGCTCGTACAACGCTATTTACCATCCTTTCAAAAATACCCATGAGCTGCCCGCGTTTCGGGTGCCCAATTGGAAAATGCTCTAGCGCGTCCACCAGCGCCATGGCATACCAGCCCATTGCCCGTCCCCATACATGTCTCGATCGGCCTATTCCGTTAGCGCACCATCGCTGCTCTTGGGTTTCGTCCCAGGCATGATGCAGCAAACCCGTCTGCGGATTGCGCGTATGCCGCTCGACCAGCAGCAACTGATGAGCTGCCTCGTCAAACCAGCTGTTGTCTTGGAAGGTGTGGGCATATTCAGCCATATAGGGCGAAGACATATACAAGCCGTCCAACCACATTTGATAGGGATATATTTTTTTATGCCAAAATCCACCTTCACTCGTGCGGGGTTGACCGACAAGCTGCGTAATCAGCAACCGCGCCGCAGCCTCATATTTCGCTTCGCCTGTTTCCCTCCATAAACGGAAAAGGTTTTTTCCTTTATTAATATGATCAAGGTTATAATCGTTAAGCTTGTAACCGCGTATCGAGCCATCTTCTTGAATAAACACATCCATATGCCGCTTGACGAAGTCATGATATTTGGCCTCGCCCGTCCAATCCCCCAGCTTATCAATGGCTGCAAGCGCCATTCCTGCGACATACCCCCATTGGTTGGCCATTTTCGGGTGGTAACCGTCTTGACTATGCGACAAAATCGCTTCGCCGACCTTGACGGACATTCGTTCGATTTTCGTATCCAGCATGGAAACCTTCATGGCTTATGCCCCCTCTCGCTTCATTTGTTATGGCGTGAATAACGGCAATACCGTAAAGTCCTCCGGGACATGAACCAAATACAAATTACCGTACCCGTTTTTATCGCTCGTAAATAACACACGTTTGCCTTTCGCATCAAAACGCGGATGGGCATGCACTTTCTGCGAATGAAAGCTGCAGCGCAACTCGCACAGCATGCGAGGTCCGTCGTAAACCCCGTCCTGTTTTCGCCAAATGCTCAGCGTCTTCACCGCACTTTTGCCGTCAACGATGGCTTGCCCCAAACCGTCTGCATAACCATGCCACGTATCAAAATGAAATTCCGTTTCTTCCAGCTCTGTATTGTTATACCGGATGCTGCCGAAGAAATTCGTTCCGTTCGCACGGAACCCGTGGTAGCCAATCGTTACGCCGTCGGGATAAAAAAATTCGTGCCCGATCTTCTCCTCCGGCTCAAGACGCTCACGAATTTTCCACGCTTTGCCGGTGCGCAAATCCAGTCCCCAAATGCGGTGATCAACCAAATGCCAAGGTCCCTCATGACAAAATGTCATCAGCCAAGGCTCTTTGGGAGACGCGTTGATATGCGTAATAAAACGATGTGCTTCATAAATGGTTTCCGCGCCGCCATTCACTGCGTCAATGCGTATGATCATGCTGTGTGGAGCAGCTTCCATGAGTTCACGATGACCCACATAACCGTTGCCCAGGTCCAGTCGAATCCGGTGCGATAAGTCTTCTTGAACACAAGTACAGACATGCTGTCCATCGGCGCTGGCGCTTACATTACCGAGGTGATATCCCTGAGGCGCTTCATACACCACTTTTTCATCCAAATCTCCGAGTAAATCCAGGCGAATAATCCGTGTTCCTAGCTTAATGTATACAGCACTCCCATCCGGCAGCAAACAAGCATCGATATGATCATTTCCCGGGTAATTAGTCAGCTGTGTAATCTCCCCGCTCTCCACATGCATGCTGTACAAATTGGTGCTGTTGCCACGATCCGAGACGAAAATAAGACGCTGTTCCTCGTCATACCAACCGCTTTCCGTAAAATATAAATGATGGCTGTGTGACTTGTAATCCGTCAGTTGTATCACTTCAAGGCCAGTGAATCGGTCCCTTGCCGATTTGCGTTCTGAGGGCCATATTGTTCCTTTTCCCATACGCTCTCCTCCTGATTATCCATTTCATTCAACCTGCAAGTTGACCTACAACCAAGGCTTTAATCCTTCCCATCTCACCTTCCAACTGCCATCCTGCGGAAAACCCGGGTTATTCAAGTTGGAGCCGCCTTCCCAGCCGGCAGCCATCATGGCAACAGCTGTCAATAAACCTCCGTTACCTGGCAAATACGCAGACAAACCAGGTCGCTGATAGTTATGGCCATTGGTTAAATACGTGTTTTTTGCAGCATCCATAAGCAGGAAGTCAACGGCCAGATCCGGTTCACCAAGTCTTGCTGCCGTCATGGCACACATTGGGAAATCCCAGCCCCAGGCGGAACCCCATTTCCATACCTCTTTCACCTTCAACAGGGTATTAAGCATCACTTCGCGGTCAATCATCGTGCCAGGTAAAATGCCAAGCGCACCGAGCATCGATGGATGATCATGATTCTTAGCTGTAAAGGTATCCGGACACAGCTCATGGGCCAAATACACCCCTTCAGCCTGCGGAGGATTGGCCATCATCCCGGCAACCTGCACCCACTTCGCATGAGGTGTTTCCTGCAAAAGCTCCGCCCAGCGAATCGCAATCTCCAGGCCATATTTCCAGTACTCAAGCTCGTACGGAGGATTTTTACTGCCTGCAAGCGAGTGGCACTCCTGCGCCGGGATTAATGGCGGGCCTAAATCGTAAACTTGCTTCGCTTCGTCCCAGTGAGCATAAGAGACCATGAAATCCGCCGATTCATAGACAATATCGCGGAATCGTTCCAGCAGCTCCCTTGTAGGCTGAGCTTTGTAACATAGCTCCGCAAGCGTCATCGGGTGCGGCTGCTGCCAGATCAACCCGGGCGCGACAGGCGAAGGGCACGGTTTTCCTTCAAAGTCGACCATCTTGGGCCATCGGGCGCCTTCATATCCTTGCGATTGAGCGAGTTCGCGAGCAACCGGTAAGATACGGCTGTACCAATCCATGCTTTTCAGCAGAATATTTTCCCGCCCCCACAATGGAAAATGCGCTCCATGCCACCAATGCATCTCCAAGTGGGACTTTCCGAACCAGCTGTTATACATAAGCCCCGTCTCTTGCGGCGGCAAGGAGCCGCCACTGTGCATAGCACACAAGAACTGGGACAGAACAACGCGTCTTTCAAGCTCGTAAGCTCTGGGATCCGAGCTGCCAGAGAAATCGATTGCCGCCCCGCCGAGCCAAAATGTCTCCCAGTGCAGCTTGCTTGCTGCAATCGTCTCTTCAAATGACGGCGCTGTATGTGCAGATTCCGGAGTAAAAGTTACAGAAAATTCAATCAAATCAACTTGTTTTGAAGGAGGGAGCAGTGTGAACTCATGCGCTCCTGTCCGTGTAAGGCTGCCGGCACTCCAAGCCCAGCGCACCTCGTATTTATCTTCATCCATCGTACGTTCCAACAGGGCTTCGTTGCCGCTGCCTTCGCGCAGTTCCGTCCTGTGCCTATCATCGTTATCCCAGTCAGGAAATACCGTCTTCGCCCAGCCTGTATTCGTCATATCGGGTGCCGGGAAACGCATGAACACCTGCAGTCGGCCTTGTGCAATTAAACCGGATTCCACTTGCACAGCAATCGCGTCAATGGAAGGATGACAAGCCGTGGTAACATGAACCGGGACGCCTTGAATGGCATACGCACTAGTCAACACGCCCGACCAGAGATTAAGCTGCTGGCTGATCGGCGCCACATCGGCCGCTTCTGCCACATCACCCGATTCCAGCAGAAAGCGAAAAGAAACTCGTCCTAATTGCAGACGATGCGGGTTCATCCTCAGCCAGTGATAAGCCTCCGCAGTACTACCGGGTTTCATGGGGTAGCCGACTAGTCTGCCATGCGTTTCGAACATTTGGTATTCAACATCCTGATCCGTAAATCGATTTCGTCCGCCCGTATAGTGCCAACCCCAATTGGACTGTGTGCCCAGCGGTACCTCATATTGATTCGGGAATGACTGTAATCCGGTGAGATCCGCACTAAAGGCGAATTCACCGTTCCCCACGGAAAATGGGGACAAAGGGTCCCATTTATTCAATTCGGGATTATGCCGTTGTATGATTTGCCGTCTGTCCATAGTACCTCCCAGGTTTGCTTATCCGATTCGACTGACGCCGCTTGTCTATTCCAGCATCGCGTCCGTACGTGTTCTCATCATATCCCGGTACTTACCCGGGGTTATATTCTTGAATTTGCGGAAGCTTCGAATGAAGCTGTTCTCATGCTGGTAGCCAACCATGATCGCAATGTCCGAAATCTTGTTTTCGGTCTTCAGCAGCAGGTCCGCCGCACGTTCCAAACGCAGACGCGTTAAATAGTTATAGATCGTTTCTCCCGTTTCTTGCTTGAAAATCTGACTCGCCAAGCTGCTGCTAATTCCAACGTCGTCAGCAATCTCCGGGATCCCGATGGTCTCGCTCAAATGCTGCTTCATATAATCAATCATGCGGTGGCATGTAATAAAATCCTTGCTTTGAACGAGTTTATGGAACCGCTGAACCAACGGCTGAACCCGCTTACAGAGATCCTCTTGAATATCCCCTAGATGAAAAGTATCGTATCTCTCTAACGCGCTGCCCTCCGCACATTCGTCATCAGCCTGCCATAACTGCTCTATGCGTTCAAGCACGGCCCGTAAAAAGGTTATAGCCGCTGATGGATACCCATATTGGCTTCGAACATCGGAGATTAGACGTTCAACTGCTTCCAGCGATCCGGTCTCGTCCCCCGATTCAATCAATTGCGAAAGCTCTTCCAGCTTTCCTTCATCCACGACCGTCTCCCTGACTTCATGTCCTGATACTTCATGAAACGGAATAACTTGCCCATATCCTTGATAAAGCCGATAATTCAGCGCATTCTCCGCTTCCAGCATCGCCTGACGCAGCCGGGCAACTTCCGTTTGAGGGGTGCTTACACCTACCGAAACGCTGAACTTGAGCAATCTGGAAACAACCTCAATCGCTTCCTCCAGCTTGCGCTCAAGCACGATCCCCGCTTCAAGTGGTTGCAGCAATATCGCCATCTTGTCTTTGCCAAAATCAGCGCAAACGACCCGCCATCTTTGCTCGAACAGCTCGGCGACAATGTTCGCCATGGCGAATTTCAGCAACGATTGATCGTCGCCCGTATACTTCCGCGACCAATCCTCATATCGGTCGATTGAAATGACCGCTACCGTAACAGGCTCTGATGACCATTCGCCAAAGTAACGATGCCACTTTTCCTCGATATCCCGCTTGCCGGTCAAGTTCCCCGTATACATATCGTAAAGCAGCTTGGATGACGCCTCCGACATTGTCTCTCTTACGAGCTGAGACAGATGGGCATGGTTGCTAAGCAGTTCACCGGCCAGCTTCTCCAAATCGATGCCTTCAGGATTCATGGACTTGCGGTCGTAGCTGCTAAACAGCTGCATCAACCTGCGGACCGGTCGGAAAGCAGCGGCATTGATATAGAAAATCGTCGCGCATCCAAGCGCCAGTGCAGCCACGGAAACGGTCAATACAACATTGCGCACCTTCTTGGACTTGGCCAGCAAACTGTCCTGCACGACAATGGACACGTATTTCCAGCCCGTTACTGGCGAAACAAGCTGATTAACCAGCAGTTTGCGGTTCTGATGAGTAATGTCACTGCTGCCATCTTCCCGCAGTTGGGCCAGTGCCTGCCGAATCGACTCCTGATCGAAATCATAGTTGGAGACCGCGTACAGAATCTCATCATGCTCGTCGATGATGTAGCGCATCCGATTTAAATTATTGAGGACGGGAGGATTCAGCTTAGCAAACAATTCCTCATCCTTGAGATTGACAGTGACAATCCCCTTAAACTGTCCTTGAATCATAATTTTGCGAAACAGCGTAACTTCGGAGCCTTTTCTACCCGCGCCTTCCGGCACCTGACGTTTTTTGATAACCGTCATCCCGTCACCGAACTCGTCCACCACGTTAATCCAATCCGAATCGTCAAAGTTCAGTTTGCTTGAGCTGTAGCCCTGCGGAATCGCAATGAAGCTCCCTTTTGTCATGTCATACACATAGATGCTCTTGATATATTTCGAATTGCCTATTAGGGTTGACAGCAATTGATAAATGTCCGATATGTTGCCGTACGAATTCTGCACCTCACTGGTCAGAAACTTATAAATATTGGCGTTCAAAGCAATCTGAATAGCGGCTTTATCACTCTCTTTGATAGCGTCATCAATGACGTTCATATTCAATTGAAGCATCTGGCGCTGTGGCTCGCTGAGTTCTTCCTGCAGGACAGACTTTGACGTATAGTAGGATGTCAGGCTGACAGCAAGAATAATTAGAAACACCGAAATGGTTAAAATGAGGACAAACCGGGTTTGCGTATGGGCTAAATTGTATTTCAGCCACTTCTTCAAGGATTGCGTCACGTTAGGGTTCCCACCTTATTAGGAGATCTTACTATTATAGCGCGATCTGTTCCCTCGCGACACGATCCTTTCCGGCGGTTGCCTCTCATTCTCACTCTGGAACACCTCAGCTTTTCATACCTAAGCTGTTCATCATGGCGTTCGTTTCGATGCCAGCCAAAAGCACAATGCCAATCCCGTGTGTGTCATTCAGGTTCCAGCCAAGCTCATGCTTATAATACGCATTCGAGTAGGACCAGCTAGAGCCTTTGCATACGCCGTACAAGTTCCCGTGCTTATCAATGACACGAGCGCACAAGCCATTCCAGCCGGACATCACTGCTCGAGTGAACGCTTGAGGCTCCAGCAACCAACCGTGCCGCACACCGAGTGCAAAGCCGTACATGAACATAGAGGTACACGATGCTTCCTCGTACGACTCAGGATCTGTCAGTACCTGATGCCACAAGCCGTTTTTGCCCTGCAGCCGGAGATACCCTTCCGCCAACTCCCGATAAAAACGGAGAATCTCCTTGTAGCTGGAGTGCCCTTTAGGCAGCGCTTGCAAGAGCACGGAGAGCGAGAAAAAGACCCAGCCGTTCCCCCGTCCCCAAGTCGTCAATGACGGCTTGCCGCTGCTTACGTCATACACATGAGACATGATTTGCTGCTCAGGCATGTATAAATACTTTTTATATAACAGCAGTTGGCGGGAAGCTTCCTCTACATATCGCAAATCCCCGGATAGCTCGCTATAACGGCATAGGAACGGCACACTCATATACATATCATCGCACCACATCGTATTATGCATGCTTGGAGATACGCCGATACGACGGTAAAGTGTTCCGTCTTCCAGACGGTCCTGTACATTCATGATGTAATGGGCGATGTCATCTGAAACCGCACGCGCTCCCTTCACCTGCCGTAACCTGTTCGCTAGAATGGCGAGCGCTCCAAAGGACCCACAGTCGTCCAGGCTATCAATATGCGATAACTGATTATTTAGTCCTGCTGCTCCAAATTGTTTCCGGTCCCAAAGGGAGTACGCATAGGTTGACGTTGCAAATTCCACGTGGCGAGTTACGTAATCCGTCATGTCGCTGCGCGCTAGCAAACGGCTTGTCTCAAGCAGCCCGAATAAGGTTACGCCAAGCGGATAGTTCCAACGGCCGAAGAGCTCGTTCTCCAGAAAGGGTCTAACGAAAGCTTCAGGCTCATTCGTCATCCAGAATACCTCACCTGAAGAACCGGCAGCAATCGTATCCATCTTCATATAGTCATTGGCTCGCAGCTCGGCGTCAGCAGCGAATGGCCCCAGATGCAGCCACTTTCCTGCATAGCCATGGACTTTAACCGGCGAGTTCAACACGACATTGGACAAGTCCCCAAACAGCTGAAACCCCCAACTCTCCTCAGTGCAAGTGCTGTATGCCACGAGGCTTCCACTTCGCCGGCACGCTTCTAAATTAAAACTGAACGAACCTGCCCCGGCAGCTTCATAAACTTTATGTCCATTCCAAATGAAGGTTACAGGGCCATAAGCGACCCCCGACACGGTTACAGGACCGGTCATCGCCGGGTCAACTCGGACGGACGTCCATGAGATCGCCTTCAAACCCGGGGATAGACCATAGAGTTGTTCCAACCGGCCTTGCCAGTCACTGCTGTCTGCACGCTTTGGCAGCCAAGACACCGCACTTGCTACCTGTTCCCTCATCGTCGCAGCTGGCATTTGTGTAAGCGGACTATCCATCGGAGACGTATAGATCCAGCCCTCTTCCCCCTCACGCTCTAGTGAAGGTGCAAGAAAGGTATAGGGCTTATTCTTGCGATTGCCAGAGCCAAATTCCGCTCCGCATCGCCCATCCGCACGTTTGCCAAGCTCCATTACAAAATGGTTCCAGCCCCGCACCAGCGCAATCTTCAGCTTCAGCGGTGGCGTCCCTTCCGCTTCCTCCTCAGGGGCAGAGCCAAAGCGCTGCTCCCCATTGTGGTACAATCGGACAGGCCCGAGACAGCGAAGAAGAAAGATAAACTCTTGCGGCTCTTCGATCCACAGTTTCGCCCAGGCATATACCCGCTGTCCCGTATGCATCTCCGGAAAAATACGTTCAATCGGAAACGAATATGTGTGATTTTCCAACTTGCGGATTTCACTAGCGCGTGTCACTCTGTACACTGGACCGTGGGGGGGATGCTCGCCGATGTAACGCTGGGCCATTACGGTCAGAACATGGGGAATGTAGGTACCGTCCGTTTGGGCGGCCATACTTTCCTCTGGATCTATATAGCGGGTTAACGATGTCGTCATTGTCCTGCCACTCCTTTCCCGCTTAAACTGAGAGCCTTCTCAGAGAATCCTCCGCTAAGCACTTCCTCAATGGTAACCGGTCGGTGTTCCTTCACAGAGCGCCATACCGCTTCCCCAGTCGCCACGGAGAATGCGCCATCCACAGCTCCGGATAGAATCCGATAAGGCCTCCGGCGATCTTCGCCCATAAATAAATCCTCCAACAATAACGGATCTCCGCCTCCATGCCCGCCTTCTCGGTGCACGACATGGATCGTTTCCTTAGAGCCAAATAACGGGTAATAATCGATGGTCTGCACCGGCGTCGGAAAAGGGGTGCGGCTCGGCATATGGTACTCCACCGATTCAAGTCTCCCCTTCGTACCGTTAATGGCCAATCGATATCCCTCGTATGGCAGGGAGAAGTTAACTGAATAACTGAGGAGTGCGCCACCGTTATATTTGACCGTTGCTGCATAGGTATCCTCAATATCAATTTGGGAATCGAAGATACATTGATCAGGCCGATAGTCCGAGTAAGGAAACTTGCTTTTCACTGCACCCAGCGAACCGAGATGATCGTCCTGCACTTGAATAGTTTTGCTCCGTGTGTTCCAACGTGAGTAATAATCACATTCGTTCGTTAGCTCACAGGTCGTACAGAAACGGCCATCCTCCTTCTTGGGGTTCGCTTCCCCTTCAGCTCCATAATAATTCAAGGCGCCATATGCGAACACTTCGACAGGCTGCTGTCCAATCCACCAGTTCACCAGATCGAAATGATGCGTGCATTTATGGATAGATAACCCTCCGGACAGCTCCCTAACCCGATTCCAACGTTTAAAATAACTTGAACCATGGTAGGTGTCGAGATACCAATTCAAGTCAATCGAAGTAATCCTGCCTAGCTTGCCTTCCAGGAGCATTTCCTTAATTTTCGTATGAATAGGGGCATATCGGTAATTGAAAGTAACGGTGACCGTCCCTTTACTTGCTGACTCCGCCTCCATCACGCGCCTTGCGTCCTCTCCTGTTGTCACCATCGGCTTCTCCGTGATTACGTCTAAATCATGCTCAAGGGCCGCTATGATATATTTCGCATGTGTATCGTCACGCCCAGCGACAATGATGACGTCCGGGCGCGTCTCTTTAACCATTCGGTCAAATTCATGCTCGCCGTATGTACGGATCTCCTGCTGCTCCGGGAATCTCGTCCGAAATAGCTCGAAGCGAGCTTGGTCGCGATCCAACAAGCCGACGAGCTCGCTTCTAGCGGAGAATGTCGACGTAATGGGCTTGGCGAACATTCCCAGCGCCCGACCGCTTACCCCGCAGATGGCATATCGCTTTTTCATGAGTTGCATTCCCCTTCCATGCCTGCTGTTATTTATCTTCTCAGCGCGTTTGTGCCCGCAAGAAGCGAAACCGCCTCTGCGGGCGCACCATACGCCGGATACGTTGTTACTTCTTCACCTTTGCGTACCATTCTTGGGCGCGCTGCGTGACCTTGTCGCCTCCCGATTTGTTCCAACGGTCCACAAACTCATCGAATTTCGCCATCGGCCACTCACCGATCACGATTTTGGTCAAATATTCTTGGAAAAGCTTATGCGATTGAATATCCGGGAAACCCTCGTATACCGTGTTCGGCAGTCCGTCTCCTGCGATTCGGCGGGCATCCGCTGTGTTGACGGTGAAAATATCTTGCACCATTTTCTGCATGTTCTCTGGAATTGTTTCCTTGATGCGAATATCCATATCCTCTTTGGTTGTCAGGTTACGCATACCGAGAGCAAGCGGTCGGCTGTCCTCCGGTGGAAGCAGGACCTTTTTGCCATTCACGACTTGATGCTGAAGTCCTTCAATCCCAAACCGGATGAACTCATCGTTGCTTGTATCATAGAAGAAGTCGAGCAGTTTCAGGGATGCTTCGGCTTTATTTTTTGCTGCTGCAGGAATGATCCATTCCGGCTCACCCATCGTTTTCATCGTTACAAAACCTTGGAAACCATCTACTTTAGGCATCGGCATGCCAACGATATAAGCATCAGGCGCCCCCTTCAGCATCGCTGTATAGCGATCGCGCACACTCGCCGGGAGATGGTACCAGCTGCCAACCAGATTATTGTTGATTTTGGCCTGCCATACGTCGCCTTTGTTAAGGAACGTCTCGTTATCGAGCAGCTTCTCTGCATACAACTCCCGGATATAACCGATGGCCGCCTTCATGTTAGGGGTAACGCCCGCATACTGAATTTTGCCGTCATACAGGTCCCACTCCGGACTTCCTTCCCACATGGCGACACCGTACATGCCAAACAGGTGATCCATCCATTTGCCGAATTCCCGCCCCGAGGTCGGCAGCTCGTCTTTTAATCCGTTGCCGTTCGGATCTTTATCCCGAAATGCTTTCAGCACTTCCTTATAGTCAGCTGCTGTCTTCGGCATAGGCAGTCCGACCTTATCCAGCCAATCCTTCCGAATCATCGGTGCACGCTCGGGAACGAGAAACACCTTTGGCACATAATAAATATGGCCATCGGGCGAGGCCGAACGAACGACGTCCCATGCCTCCTTGGGAATGTTCTTCCATACATTAGGTGCGTACTTCGGAAGAAGATCTTCCAACGGCAGCGCTCCGCCTTGTTTGATCAACGTCTGCTCGATGCCGCCAATCGGACGTAAGATGTCAGGCAAATCGTTCGAAGCAATCATCAGATTGAGGAACTCTGTTGGTTCTGAGCCCGGAGGTGTAGTCGTCAGTTGATATTCAACGCCTGTTTTCTCCGCTACATATTTGACGTGCGCGTTATTCGCATCCGGAATGGTGCCTACGCCCATATGGCTTTTGAACACCTTCACCTGTACAAGCTTGTCGTTCTGAGCCCCGCCTTCCGCGACTGGGGTTTTGTCACCAGTTTGCGCACAACCCGCAAGGACTGTAACAGCAAGCAGCGAAACCGCTGCCGTAATCGCTCCCTTTTTACCGAATAAACGTTTCTTCATGCATGTATCCTCCCTTTTTTAAGCACATCATATATGAAGCCAGTCGCATTGCGGCTTTTATATCGGTTCTGTTTACTCCTTCAGCGAGCCTAGCATGGAACCCTTTACAAAGTACTTCTGCAAGTACGGGTATACTAAAATAATCGGCACCGTTGCGAACAGTATTGTTGCCGCTTTCAATGTTGTCGTATTGAAATCATAATCACCAAGGAACAGATTCACAGCAGTAAGCTCCTCCGGTGACTGCAAGTAAGCGCGAAGCTTCATTTGCAACGGCCATTTGTTGGGATCACGGATGAACAGCACGGCCCTCTGGAAAGTATTCCAATACCCAACGGCATAAAACAAACTGACCGTCGCGAGCACCGGCTTGGATAAAGGCAAATAGATTCGGAACAAAATGCCTGCATCGGTGCAGCCGTCCATTCGTGCTGAATCATCGAGCTCCGCCGGGATCCCCATAAAAAACGTTCGTATAATAATCATGTTAAACGTTCCAATTAACCCTGGCAAAATAAGCGACCATAGGGAGTTCATCATGCCCAGCTCCCGAACCGTCAGGAAAAATGGGATCATCGGCGCATTAAAAATCATCGTAATGATCACAGCCAGCATGAACGGCTTGCGAATGAGAAATTCCTTGCGGGACAACGGAAACGCTGTCAATACAGAGAACAGCATGCTCAGCAGCGTCCCGACAACTGTTATGTATAGCGTTACGCCGAATGCGCTCCATAATCCCTTATTTTGCAGGATATGTCCCCACGATGCCCAGGTAAATTCTACCGGCAGTAAGAATACCGTCTTCGAGTCAGCCGCGATGGGTGAACTGAGCGACACCGCCAAGAGATGGACAAGCGGCATCAACATCGTGCCTGCAGCTGCGGCTAGGAACAAATAGTTGACTACTTGGAAAACCTTTTCTCCATACGTCTGTTTCATTACCACAACCCCTGTTCTGTCTTTCTGGCCATTCGGTTAAAGATCCACAGCAGCGCGAAACCAATGACGGACTGGAATAATCCAATAGCTGTCGTAACACTGTACTGGCCCTGCAAAACCCCTGCCCGGTACACGTACGTCTCAATAATATCACCCACGGAATACGTCATAGGCGTCAACAGGTTATAAATCTGGTCAAAACCGAGCTCAAGGAAATTGCCGATGTTCAATAGGAATAGCACCAGAATCGTAGGAAACAGGATCGGGAGTGTAATATGAAGCGTCTGCTTCCAACGATTCGCCCCGTCCATCACAGCCGCCTCATACAAGTTCGGATTGATACCGGTAATTGCGGCAAGGTAGATAATTGTGCCCCATCCGACTTCCTTCCAAATGCCTGACAAGACGACAATGGTACGAAAATAACTCTGCTGCTGCATAAACAAGATCGGCTCGAGACCGAACCATCCCCGGACCATGTTTGCCACGCCTTGTGTGGACAATAGTTCAAAGACGATGCCTCCGACAACGACCCACGATAAGAAGTGCGGAAGATAGAACATGCTCTGTACGACTCTTTTAACCAGCATCAGCCTCACCTCATTAAACAGCAGCGCTAGAATAATAGGTGCAGGAAATCCGAACACGAGGTGATACGTGGCGATCGTCGCCGTGTTTCTTAAAACATGATAGAAATCTTGATACGTGAAGATGAATTTGAAATTATCCAATCCTACCCAAGAGCTTCCCAGCATGCCTTTGAAAATTTGATAGTTCTGAAAGGCGATGACACTCCCCATGAGCGGCACGTATTTAAAAATAAGGTAATACACGAGCCCGGGGATGATCATGAGATAAAGCATCCAATGCTTTCGCATATTAAGGAGATATCGATTTTGCGCTAACCTCGCATGCTTCACATCGCTGTGTGTGATTCCGGGCTTAGCCTCCGTATACAACTTTGCCACTGTTGCAAGCCTCCTTCACGTCTAGTACCGCAATCTTACCCGCTAGGGAGATGCCATGACAATCGTTCAATCCTCTATGGGATGAACCGATCCGCGATTTTCACATTTTTCCAGGATTTGAGAGTGGGAACAAGAAAGTGTTAATGCAAAAATGTCTCAATTCGAGGAATTGTGCATGCTTTGGAGCATCGGTTCATTGCCAACGAATCCTGCTAAAACGAGAAAAAGGGCCTATTTCGGTGAAATAGTGCCTGGGGAGGAAGGGACCGTTGGAGGAGTTAACTTCTCCTCCGTCGCTTAGCTTGTTAAGAGCCAGGTAGGAGCGAATTTTTGGGGTGGAGAACACCCAGCGCCGCTACAAATTCAGTTACTGAGACAATTGGCGGAGGGGGTAACCTCATACTAGCGTTAAGTTGGTCAACGATGCGCCATTGAGGAACTACAGGCCACTATTCTAGCAAATTCAGCCCGTTTCCGCTTTCAGCGGAACTACAGGGCGTTATTTGATCACCGAATCCCGTTTTCTTTAAGGAAAACGGACAAATAACGGCCTACAGTTCCCTTCCGCGCGAAAATGGGCCTATTTCTATGAAATAGTGCCCTGTAGTTCCCCTGGCCTGGGGGAAGCGCTCAAGCAATAGCAGCAAATATGATGGGCCGGTGTGCAGGGAAGCTTCACTTACCCCAGAACTATGAATAAAGCCGCCGGATGATTCCGGCAGCTTTTGTTTTTACGTATACGTCTATTCTAGTTTCCTATCACCTTGTCGTCTTTACTTATACAAATTAATTCTTCTGAGAATCTTATACATATCATCATAAATGATAATGTTACCTTTTGGATCGATGATAAATCGTTGCGGGGCAAGACCAAGCACAATTCGTTTGGGCTCAATTTTATCCTCTTCTTCTTCAGGATGAACAAAAACATTTGGATTGGGTGTAGGATCAAACGTATTGGTCTTGAAATTATAAAGACCCTTATGATATTCGGCCTTGTCTAAATCAGCATATTCTTCAAGTTTCCCTTTCACATCAACACGGTAGAATTGCTTGCCCCCCATTAAGTAGAAATTGCCTTCGTGCGCTATTGCAGATTTAATATCACCTACGTTAAGGGTTGCAACTACGCTCGCACCTACACCAGGAGTTACCAATTGAATCGTTTTGTTGTCCTGATCAAGTACGTACAAATGACCTTTATCCACGAGTGAAGTTAAGTGGTGCGTACGTATACTATCAATATTGGTATGGGTTGATAGAGCCTCTCCTTCATGTGCCGTATAGATACTACCTTTGAAAGAGTTGCTGATATAATAGGTTTGCCCATCATCGGACGGCTGTATGAAGTCAAATTTACTTTTCAAGTCGCTAGATCTATCGTAGGCAATTAGTTTCACGCTAGGATAAACTTGATAAAATACCGTCAATTCTTGATTAAAGTCGTTTCCCATGACAAAGATTTTATCCGAATTGCGATCATAATATAAAGAGTTCGGGATGAATTGATCGTAATTAAAATCCCTCATGATTCCATTAGGGTCCTTATAATCAAAATTAAATTCTTTTTTACTGAAGGATACCAAAAATTGTATTTCTAATTCTTCACCTTTATTTAAGCTCATTTTCTGAATGTTAAAACTTTGTGGAGAGCTTTCACCTAAAAGGTACAAATTGTTTTGGCCATCCGTAGTCATAACTACGCCTTCAGCGTAAGGGGCTCTAAATGCATACTTAGTACGATCAGTGAACTGAGGAATTCTTGTGATGGTTATGTTCGTCAAATTATCAACTGTCGGCTTTTCCAAACGCTCTGCAGCTGGCGCTACGTTATCTGGGATTGTTAATACCGCGGGTACGTTTACAATGCTAATCTCATGTGTTTGATCGTCGAAAGAAACGGACTGATGGAAATTTTCCGCGATAAACCGAATTGGCACTAATGTTGTATCATTTTCTATTACAGGCGGTTGTTCCAAATTAATTGCAGTGTCATTAACTTTTGCTGATGTACTTCCGATTTTCATGGTAATGTGTTGTGAAGCAAACGTTAATTGCACACTCTGCGTGTTCCCATCCCATATGACCTCGGCGCCCAGAGCCTCCGTTACAAATCTCAGCGGAACCATCGTCGTGTTATTCACCAAGTGAGGAGCCATTCCAAGTAAAACCGACTTGCCGTTATCTGAAGCTTGGATGTCATCTAATTTAAGCTTAATGACGGTTTTGTCATTCGCTACTGAAGCGAAAGTCGTATATGTGCCATAGTTCAAAGCGCATAAGGAAATAAAAGCAATCAAAATCATTGTTCGCAAGCAGATCCCAAGCATGTTGCTCTTCCCCCAAATTTCACTATCCAGTAAATTACCATTATTATCTATTGAATCTAGTAAAAAGACAATAGATTTACAAAGTCTTTTAATCCGTTAGTTTCTGTTTCTCCAGATACTTCAAATAAAACATAACTCCAGCCCTGTCTACACTGGAAAATTGATGGGGATCGTCCTTCATTTGTTGTCTTAATTCATCTACGGCAATCCATCTTGGGTTCTTAGTTTCATCACCTGATTGCACTAACTCCCCTTGCACTTTACAACGGAAGTAGACTCCAACCGAATCAAAGGGCCCGTTAAGGGTCTGATAAGCCCCGAAGGGTTTTAGACACTCCACTTCAAAACTCGGATCGATACCAACTGTATCAATCCTTGTATCTTCACCTTCAATTTCTACAATATCAAGGCCAGTCTCTTCCTTTACTTCTCTTATAAGTGCTATTAGTAACGATTCGTATTGCTCTATTCTCCCGCCAGGTAGTTCAATCCTTTGAGGTTCACCAGGTTTATTTCGTGTCTGAACTACAATTTCGATTGTTCCATCTTGTATTCTTTCAATGATCGCACGAGAATTAACTAAGAACATACGCCATCACAGCACCTTTCTTATCTTTTTCTTCCATACTAATTTCTAGGTTTCCCTCATAATCCCTTTACCTCACAGATGACCTTTGACAGCCTGATTTTTATGGATCTGCATCCATTAACAGGAAAAACTCCAGTTATTCAAAGCATTTTTCAACTATAATTCCAATAACTGGAAAAAACGCCGTTAATTCACCCCAACACCCCTGCTTCCTAGCTCAGTCGCCCCCATTAACTGGAGAAATGCCATCTATTCATGCTATAGCCTGATTACGCCACTAAAATTGCGGTATTATTTCCCGTTAATCTTAGGCAGCGCTCCCAAAAGTTCAAATAGAAGATGCTCCCTCGGAATACAGTCAGCTGGTTTGTGACTCAGAGCATTTCCTACCAAAAAAAACGGCCTGTCACCCGCAGTTCCAAAGGAACAAGCAGATTCACAGGCCGAGTACTTTTTGGTCGTGGCCGTCAGGCCATGCATGACTTGACGCTCTAAATCCCAGTTCGCATACGCTTCAGCTCACGCATTACCTTCCCTACTGGACCGGAAGGTACTCCGAACGCCTCATGCATCACACGATACTGGGCGTATAACCTGTCGTAAGCAGCCTTGTGCTCACGATTCGGTCGAATGGACTGCTCTTTCGTTTGCCCCATCGCCCGAATACCGTCACTCAGGCTGTCGTAGCCGCCTGCTTGGCTGCCCGCTGCGGCCGCTCCGCAGATAGCTGCGCCAAGCGCGACAGGTTGAGTCGATTTCGCCACCTTGATGTCCAACCCCAGAACATCGGCAAAGATTTGCATCAGCAGCTTATTTTTTTGCGGCAACCCGCCGCACGCATAGAGAGAAGCTATCTGCACTCCGCTATCTTCAAAGGTTTCGATGATCCGTCTTGTCCCGAAAGCTGCTGACTCCAGCAACGCGCGATAGATCTCAGCCGGTGTTGTGCTCAACGTCAACCCGACAAGGAGTCCGGATAACGCTTCGTCCAAGATGGGCGAACGCCCTCCGTTCCACCAATCGAGCGCGAGCAGACCGGACTGACCCGGACTTAGCTTACCGGCTTCACGCTCCAACCAGTTATGAACGCCTATTCCGTCGGCGGCAGCTTGACGCGTTATCTCTTCGGATACCGATGTGTTGACGAACCATGCAAACATGTCGCCAACGGCCGGCTGACCCGCTTCATAGCCGAACATGCCTGGCACTATGCCGTCCTCTACCACACCATTAACTCCTTGAATGAGATGTTCTTCATCGCCGAGAACCATGTGGCAGAGCGAAGTTCCCATAGCCAGAACCATACTGCCTGGCTCAGTGACACCACATCCGAGTACGGCCGCATGTGCATCGATGATGGCAGTAGAAACGGCTGTGCCTGGAAGCAAACCGAGCTCTTTGGCCATCCGTGGTTCCAAACCTCCTGCACGGGAGCCGACGGGTACTACAGCACCAGCCAGCTTGGTATGGTACAAACTCTCGAACCGCGGATCCAGCTGCTTCAGGAACTCCGTGGACGGGTACCCTTCCAGCTTGTGCCATATTCCCTTGTAGCCTGCACAGCAGCTGCTCCTGGCCAGCTCGCCGCAAAGCTGCCATACGACCCAGTCCGCCGCCTCCACGAAGCGATCGGCCGCCTCGAATACAGCCGGTGACTGTTCGGCCGTCTCCAGCAGCTTGGGCAGAAGCCATTCGGAAGAGATGCTGCCTCCGTAACGGGGAAGGAAATCTTCGCCCCTCTCTTTGGCCAAATGGTTTATACGTTCCGCCTGCGGGGCCGCCGCATGATGCTTCCAGAGCTTGGTCCAGCTGTGCGGATCGTTCCAGTACTCCTCGAAAAAGCATAATGGAACGCCATCCGCATTCACAGGCAGCACCGTGCAAGCGGTGAAGTCAATACCGATGCCGATCACGGACTCCGGCGGAATTCCGGCTTGCTGAAGCACTGCGGGCACCGATTGGCGAAGCACATCCAGATAATCCCCTGGATGCTGCAGAGCCCAATCCTTCGCGAGCATCACCTCTGAATCAGGCAGGTGACGATCTATTACACCATGTGCATAAACCGTTACATTTGCCGCTATTTCCTCACCGGTCTGCACATCCACCAAGACAGCCCGGCCGCTTTCCGTACCATAATCGACGCCAAGGGCGTACTTTTTGCCCCCACTCTCCATCATGATTTCCCCCTCATTCAACAAATACTTTTAAAGTATAATAAGTTAAAATTTGGTTTTATTGTCCACGCTTAACTGTTACTCAACATCTCCATTGCAACAGATACCCCTGCATAATCCCCAACCTGCTCCCCCAACCCGGCGGGCACGATCTCACAAACATCTAAGGAGAACGTTAGCGCTTCCTCCCTTAATGTTTCCATTACCAGAGGCTCCAGCAGCTTATGCTGTCGTCCATAGATACTGCCAATTACAATTTTCTCCGGATTAAGCACATCAATTAACATAGCAAGCCCTTGCCCCAAGCGGCGACCTACCGTCTCATAAACTTGAATCGCCATGGAATCCCCTGCTTCCGCAGCTTTTCCTACCGTTTCCGCAGTCAGACTGCTCAGATCGTCCATTGTTTGGCAATAAGAAGGTGGTTTCCCCTCCTGAATGGCTTGAAGCGACATCGTGCGAGCAAGCTTCGCAATACCGCCGCCACTGCAGAAGCCCTCAAATGAACCCGCCTTGCCGTATCCCCAGGGGCCATCGGCTTCCAAACGAACATGCCCTACTTCACCTGCCATATCATTCACACCTATATATAGCTGCCCATTAAGGATCAGTCCCGCTCCCATGCCTGTGCCGAAAGTAAGGAAAACCATATGGCGGCAACCTTTTCCCGCTCCAAAACGCCATTCGGCTAAGGCACAGGCATTCGCATCATTCTGTAATCCGACTGGAACACCATAACGTTCACGCAAAGGAGATACGACATCAATCTGATCCCAGCCGGGAAGATTTGGAGGAGAGAGAATGATGCCCGCTTGACTGTTAAGCGGACCTCCACAACTGATACCTATGGCTTCAGGTGTCCGATCTGGATAACGCAATAACATCGTATCAAGAGATGCGCAGATTTCACCAATTGCCATTTCTGGCCCAGATGGGGTCGGAAAGCTTATTTTATCCACGAATACGACGCTATCCTTCTCGACAACAGCCAAGCTTACTGCGCATTTTGTTCCACCAATATCGACTGCTGCAACTAGCGTCATTTTGGGAAAAACGCCTCCTCCAACATCAGGCATAACGCATGATAGATCGGCAGATGCCTCTCTTGAATGTCGAGGGTTTTCTCCCAAGGCACACATATCGTCACATCACATAAAGACTTTAATTTACCGCCGCTATCCCCTGTAAAACCAATGGTTTTCAAACCTTGCACCTTGGCAACCTGCAAAGCCCGCAAGATATTCGTGGAGTTGCCTGATGTACTAAATGCAATCAATACATCCCCTGAACGGCCATAGCCATACACTTGTTGGGCAAAAATCATTTCTGGATCCACATCATTAGCATAAGCGCTTATCAAAGCTGAGTGACTAACGAGTGAAATCGCCGGCAGCGCCCCTTGGAGCTTATCGGCAAGATCCAATCCTTCTCCCGGGAATTCACGTTCAAAACGGTCGCTTATGGTTGCGGATAAAGGTCTTTTGGAGATAAATCCCTTCATCAGCTCGCCTACAACATGCTCACAATCTGCGGCACTTCCACCATTACCGCACAATAACAGCTTGTTTCCTTGATGAAACGAATGGTTTAACAGCTCAAAACCCAATTCGATATCTGGTAAACAGCCTATCAATTCAGGATAACGTGTCGTCATTGAACTCAAAATAGCGTTCATTCCGTAGTACCCCCTTGATCAAGTTACTTCATCACTCGTGCAAGTGCCGTATTGTATATCTTTTCAATCTCGGTTGCCCCTTTGTCTTTGCATTGCTTGATAAAAGTATCCCAATCGTTTAATGCCCCTTCACTGACAATGAATTTATCCATGTTTTGAGTTAAATAGGCATCTAATTGTGTGCGTAGCTGTTTAAGCCGATCCCGTTCCTGTTTATTAAATGGAGGATCATTGACCTCTCGGTAATTAATCCCGTCAGCCAGATCCTGGTTTGCCTTTTCCGACCACTTCAGCAATTCCGGTGCAGAAGATAACAGGATCGGATGGTCATCGGATTGAAACGCTAAGCCAAGATAGCCGGTACCAAGGGCAGATTGCATCGCGCGGAAAGGATCTTGTTTATCTTTGAACTTCAATTTCGTTGCATCCGATATTTGATATTCGCCTCCAACAAGCGTGTAATCCACATTTTCTACCCCGAAACTGGTTAAATTCGTCCCCTCTTCTCCATACATCCAGTCGATCAGCTTAATTACTTCTTCCGGATTTTTAACTTTAGCACTTATCGCGTACATTTCACCGAGGTGATCCAGCTGATAAATGGTATTGCGCTTAACTCCTTTATTACTCGCCAGAGCAGGTAACAATTCGAATTTGGCTTCCGGTTCTTTAACCTGAAGTGCTTTATTAAAATTTGCTCCGAATCCATTGTTATCTTGAAAAAAGAATGACTTGCCTGAGCTTAATTTCTCTTGCCATATTTGAGAGGTCGCTACGGCATAATCTGGATCAAGCAGTTTTTCTTTATAAAGTTTATGAAGATAGGCGATAGCCTCTTTGAATTCGGGGGCAAAAGGACCAAATTTATATTGCTGCGTCTGCGGTTCATAGTAAATTTTAGTACCCGTAATATTCGTATAGCCACTCCCAAAGCCGAAAGCAACAGGGTTGATCAAATTTTCTGTTCCCGTTTTGCCATTCGCCGCTCTACTTGTAAAAGGATAAGATGCCGGATAAGCTTCTTTAAACTTCTTGAGTACCTGATATAGCTCTTCGTACGTAGTAGGCGCTTTTAAATGAAGTTTCGCTAACTACAACCAGCGAACAGCAGGCAGTTAACAATCTCCTGTTTCTGAAATCCATGGTGTTCCCCCTCAATAACCTGGATTTATTCTGGCCATTTTTATTGTATAAGCGACTTGCCCCGCTTTAAAAGAACCAAATCAGCCTACGATGAACCATTCTTCCACTTGAGTCTCGATGATTCATTCTTCTACCCTGCTTGAATCGTCCACTTCCACGCTATTTCTGCTTACTGCCGTGTATATGCCGATATTCATTCGGTGAGATGCCTTCATGTTTTTTGAATAAACGCAAAAAGGTTGTGCGGCTGAAAATGCCGATCTGATCTGCAATATCACTAATCTTCATATCCGTATGGGCCAACAGTTCTTTCGCTTTTGCAATCCGAATCAGGCTGATATAGTCCGAAATATTCGTCCCCGTCGTCTCTTTGAACATCCTGGACACATACTTGGCGGACAGACCTATCTCGTTTGCGATCACTTCCAGATATAAATCTTTTTCATAATGCTTCTCAATATAGGCGGTAATAAGCGATACGATCGTACCCGATTTGCTTTCGGGTTTATACAACGTTTCTGTGATCATTTTATCGTAGAACTCAAATATCATTTTCAACCTTGCATCAAACTCTGTCGGCAATAGCTCCTTTTGACTCAAAAAATCATGCTCATTAGCCTCCAAAAAGTCATTCATACGAAGTCCTTTTTCGGTCAAATAACGGTTGCCTGTATGGAAAAATTCCACGAGCAAAGCCCCAAGAAAGTGATAAGAAACCCCTCTTGCTTTGTTCAAAGCAATAATCCCTTCCAGTTCTCCCCTTAAGCCTTCCCGATCGCCTGATTTCAGCTTATTCACGATTTTGGTCTCATCCAGGAAGGAATAATAGTAGTTCTGATCGATATCCAAATGCGCTGCATCGACGATGACCGTCTTGGATGAATCTGTCCGCTTATCTATAGCCGTAATAGCATCACTATAAGATTTGGAATAGTCCTCAATCTTGTCGTATCTTTTTCCTAAGCCAATAACTAATTCACAGTACATGGTGTCGTAAGCAAAGGTCATTTTAATCATTTCTAAAGCTTGTTCCAGCTGTTCACGGTCTGCTTCGCTCTTCAAATTGACCATGCAAACATATAAGTAGGGCTCATATTCCACCAAGTAACAATTCACGTACTTTTTCATAATGCCCCATAGCACATTTTTCATCTTCTCGAAAATTAATAAGCGATCCGCTTCCAGAATGTCATGATAGAATTGATCCCTGAACATAAACACAAAGCAGCAGCATAAATAGGTACCTGTATGAAAATCAATTTCTTTTAAAATCTGGTTAACCGCATAGGGCTGTCCCCCTCGAACCCCTTTAATTAGATTCGTGAAAAACTGCTCAAGAATTTCCTCTGAAAAGGTATGAATTTTCATATTTGCATCCTTATGCTGCTGGATCAATTGGCTGACGCTATTCCCAATCCGTTGAAGTTCGCCGCTGCGTGGGGTTTCTTGGTTGCCTTCCTCAATGCGTTCTGTTTTTTGTAAAATATCTCTGATATTTTTGATCGGGTTATACAGCCGAACGCTGAATATGGCAGAAAAAGCGATGCCAATGATGATTAAACTGATACAGATCCAGATGATCAAACTAAAAATGCTCGAAGACTCCTGGTTAAAAGAACTCACCGGCGTAATCGAATAATACTTCCATCCATATTCGGAGGTGGTTTGAACAATCCAGTTCTGCTCTTGACCGATGTTAAGGGCTCCGCTACTTGCTTTTTCCTTCGAAAAACCAGCAACAATAAGCTCCACATCCCTTGCATCCAAACCGCTGCTTTGCAAAATGATCTGATTATTTTTATCCATGACGATATATTGGGTGGTCGAGAAAATGGAGTTGTTTTGCATCGTATCTACAATTGTAGGGATAGAAATGGTCGTCACCATCGTTGCCAAATGACCATTCAAATATTGGGTCGTAACACTCGGAATGACATCACGATTTGTATTCATATTCGGGTTAGCCACTCTCGTCGGTGTCAAAAGTTCGAACAAGCTGCTTTCGTGTAATTGTTGTCGCCAGAAATCTTTATTGTAACCATCAAATTTATAGAAAGTGTCAAAGAAAACATCGAAGTCAACCATGCCATCACTAAAATAAACACGCTGATCATCCACAAATAGAAAGATATTGTCGACAAAGTGGCTTATCGTATTGCGATTCCCCGCAATGGATCTCACAATCGAAGGCAACTTAATTTTCTCTTCGTCTGTCAGTAATGGATAAGGTCGTAAATATTGTTGAATGGTATCACTGAGAAGCAAGCTATTGTTGGTTGATTGTGCCATACCTAAATAGATATCAATGGTTTTGGAGGAGGCAGCCAAATTATCCGTAAGCTTTCCGGAGACATCCTTCTTAATTAATTGATCCGCATTCAAATAGGCGATGACTCCGAGGATGACAATAGGGATCAGCAAAGAAAGGAAATAAAGAAGGATCTTAAAAAACAATCTATTTTTATTCAACGTTTGCTTCAGGTGTCTCCAATTCAAGTTTACTCCCCCATTATGATTGCTCTCTATTTATGGTAAGCGGTTTCAATTATTAGTATTCTAATCTTTCTACATGAATCCTTCTTCTACTAGCAAAATAAAAGGATAGGCAGGAAGCACGATAGTGTGCTGCCTGCCTATGCGTCAATGATGGATAGAAAATTGCTGCGATAACTTCTTGGAGAGACGGTACAACTCATCCACTTCGAGTTTATTCGTGGCTGTAAACTCATCATGATTTCTCGCGCGCGAGTGATAGTTCGAGCTGATACCTTCCTTCATTTGATAATATTTCGCATTAATTGGATATAACTGCCGTTCAATAAATGAAGCTACACTCAGCAAATCGCTCAAATACTGCGCTTCTTCAGGCCGCTCCTCCCAATGATGCAAAAGCCAAGCATATAGATCCGGATGAAAGTTGGCCATAACCCCGCTGTAACCGTCAACGCCCAGCTTCAATGTATCCAAAAGCGTAGCGGTATTGGCATTGAATAACTTCAATGAAGTTCCTTTGATCACTTCCAGCTTTTCTTTGATCATCTCCACATCACAAGAAGTATCCTTTAAGAAGAAAAATCTTCCGGTATCCGCACACCACTTCAATGTCGATGGCGTCAATAGCCGCTTATAAGGAAATGGACATTCATAGATCCCAAGCGCAATATGCTCCGGCAGTCGTTCGATCAGCTTCCGAGCATTATCCTTCCACACTTCATCCGACTCATCTTCGTCCGCCAATCGGTTCGAGATCAGGATTACCGCCTCTACACCTGTTTCTGACATCGCCGTCACTTCTCGAACTTGATCTTCAATCGAGTCAGCGGTGTGTCCCGACGCAATGACGGGAACCCTTCCCGCTGCCTTCTCCACGACAAAAGCGGCAAGCTTCACGCGCTCTTCCAAGCTCAAGAAAAACATCTCACTGGACTGACAGACAGCAAATAATCCGTCAACTTTGTTTTGAATAAACCATTCAACCATACGTCCCATCGCATCAAAATCTATTTCGCCTGACTCCTTGTACAAAGTTATCATTGTCGGCCATACGCCACTCGGGTTGTTAATCTTCATTGGTTCTATCTCTCCTCCGTATGTTTCATTTCTATAAAATTCACTTCCACAACCGGCTCATGCAGTACGGAAGGCAGGAAAAACGTTTTAATCTCACATCTTCCAAACGTGCTTCGCCAACTGCGGTTCAAGGAGGGCATGCTCAATTCCGTCTCTACTTCCCTTCCATAAATCTCCTGGCAGCGGAGAATCCATCCATTCCCGTCCTCGGCTGGCTTGAAGGCTACTGCCATCACATGGTCTGACGATATGGAAATCCCCTCCGAAATCTGAGGCAAATCCCCATCGTGATACGTTTCCCAAACTTGCAGCAGCGGATTATGCAATTCGTAGGCTTTACGAACAACTCCGCTATTTTGCCATGATCCGCTATGTGGCGAAAGGACATATACAAATTCCTGTACACCTTGATCCATAAATTCCACTTCTTCATCTCGTTCGCCGAAATGGTCGGCATAGATCGGACTTCGTACCACTGTCATCCTTAGCTCATTGTCCTGCACGTCGTATCCGTATTTTGCATTATTAATTAATGAAAGACCGAACGTAGTTGACTCCGTACTGTCCGTTGTACCTGGCTCATCGCCGGATAGATTCACCCACATTTGTCCAGGCACTTCATCTCCATTAGCAGGGCGTTCGATGTATCCATACGGAATTTCAAACACGGCATGAGGCTGCTCCACATGAACAGGGAAAGCAAGCTTCAGCATTTTATGCTGTTCTCTCCAGTCCAGCCTTACCTTGACATGCACATCAGAGCTGTCAGGCTGCAAGCTGATATCCTGGCGAAGTACAGAATTTCCATAATAGCTAGTTACTCTTATCGTCGCTCGCAGCGGTCCATGCTCCAGCACCTTTAATTCAGCGCCTCCGAATTGTCCCAGCTCATCGCGATAGTGCGTAAGACCGTGTCCCCAGGTATCGCTGTGACTCTCATCCAAGACAATTGGCACTGCTCCGTCGCCGACTAGTACGTCTCTGCCGCCATTCCGCTTGTCAATCCAACGACGGATATACCCCGTAGCTGGATCAAGTTCAAGGCATATTTGACTATTCTCCAGCAAACATCCCTCTGCCCTGACGGCATCCGTTGGCTCTACAACGTAGAAGGCTTTATCCCGATAGACCCAAAATACTTGATAGCCAAAAGCCGGAACTTTCCCCTTAATGAAGGTATCCCATTTATCACTGGTATTGGTCCGTGAGGCCCTGACCGTTTGAAAAGGCAGAGGAATGCCTGCAGCATCTGTCACACCGGCCACCTTCTTATTTATGACAATGGGTGCCTCCACCTCCCACGATAAAGGGTTAAACACCACAAGAGGCGAACCTAGATCATCTTGCTCCCAGAGCTGCCAGTCCTTCTCTTTGCTTAACGATTTTACGCCTGGTTTCATCGTATGAATGGACCAAGATATCTTTTGAAGGGCGGCGTTTATTGCTTTTGCTCCTATACTGGATGCCTCGCCGTAAAAATCCCGAACATCGTCAAAAGCTTCCTTAATACTGCAGCCGCCCATAATGTCGTGAAAATGATTAAACATCACGTTTTCCCACGCTCGATTAAGCGCTTCCATAGGATACGGCAAACCTCGCATCAAATTAGCCAAGGAAGACATTTTCTCAGCCGTAAGCATCTGGTGCTCGACTCTGCGGTTCGCGGCTTTGGATTCAGAGTGCGTGGAATAACAGCCGACGGCATGCATCTGCATTTCATCCTTAATGACGGGAATATCCGGATTCATCTGCTTCATTTCTGAGAAATATCGATTCGGAGAACTTAACTGGATGCCGTCCATGTCAGGTCGTTCTTGAAGCTCATGGATGAGTTCAAGATTATGAATGGTCGGTCCACCGCCATGGTTGCCAACTCCGTAGAAGGACATGAAAGCATGCCCGCTTGCAGCTGCCACAGCTCTGTGATTGCGAATCTTATCTTCCATGCCATTGCTCGCCCAATTCCCGTAACTGTCGGCTAGCCTGAACGTCATCACGCGGCTGCCATCTTCCGATTCCCACCAAAATAAATCGTGCGGCAGCGTCTTCTCATGGGCGCCTGGACGCATAAATACGTAGGAATCCATCCCGCCTAACTTCAATAGCTGCGGCATCATGCCGTGGTGGCCGAACGAATCCACGTTGTACCCGACCCGCGCCATCACCCCGAATTTTTCCATAAAATATCGTTGTCCGTATAAACTGTGCCGCGCAAACGATTCACCCGACGGCAAATTGCAATCCGGTTGTATCCACCACCCACCTGTGATGACCCATCTTCCTTCGGCAACACGCAGCTTAATTTCGGCAAACATCCCCGGGGCATTCTCTTCCACCCATTTGTAGTACGCCGCGCAAGCACAAGTAAACACAAAATCAGGGTATTCATTCAATCGATCCAACGCAGAACGAAAAGTCGCCTTGATTTCTGCATATCCCTCTTGCCAGCGCCATAGCCAAACCGGATCCAAATGAGCGTTACCTATTAAATGAAGCTTCGTTTCGACAGCCATGTTATCCCCCTAAATGAGTAGACTTTAACCTTTTACAGAACCAAGCATTGCCCCCTGTACAAAGTATTTTTGCACAAACGGATATATGACAAGCACGGGCAAGATCGCAACGAACACGCAGGCATACTTGATATTTTCCGTCATGACAGCCATCCCTGCCTCTGCTGCCCCAAGCTGTGCGGATTGTGTAGCCATATCTCCCGATATGACGATATTGCGCAAGATGATTTGCATCGGGTACAGATTTTTCTCATTTAAATAAATAAGGGCAGGAAAAAAGCTGTTCCAGTGCGCCACCGCGTAAAAAAGAAACATAGTGGCCATAACAGGCAAAGAAAGCGGCAGCACAATTTTGGTGAAAACTCGAAACTCTCCAGCGCCGTCCATAATGGCAGACTCGTGCAGCGCTTCTGGAATATCTTCAAAAAATGTTCTCATGAGAATCATATTGAAAACATTGATCGCAGTCGGAATTAATATCGCCCATACCGTATTGACCATTCCTAACGCATGAACCACCATATACCGCGGGATAAGACCACCATCGAAGAACATGGTGAATACCACGAACAAGGCAAGAACAGAACGTCCATACATATGCTTACGGGACAAAGGATAGGCGCAAAGAGCCGTCATCGCCAAGTTAATAAGCACACCGGCAGCCGTATAGAAAATGGTATTTCCGTAGGAACGTAAAATCGCGGGATCATTAAAAATAACATTGTAGGCTTTAAAATTAATCTCTATAGGTCGCCAAAATACTTCGCCGCTGCTAACGGATGACCCCGAACTAATGGAAATTATTCCCATGTAGTAAAGTGGATAAAGCGTAATAAAGATCATAGCCAACATAAAAACCAAGTTAATCGTATCGAAAACAGAAAAGTTACGAAGTCGCATCTCAATTCCTCCTGCTAGAACAACCGGGATCCATTCAATTTTTTAGATATCTGATTCGCTGATATGACAAGCGCAAAAGCCAACACCGATTGGAAAATGCCTACGGCTGCAGCGAAACTAAAGTCACTGTCAATCAACCCACGGCGATAAACAAATGTTTGGATAACGTCGGCCGTCTCATACGTGGGACCACTGTACAGTAATAAAATTTTCTCGAATCCGACGGAAAGCATTTTGCCCAACGTTAAAAGCAGCATAATCGTAACGACCGTTGAAATTCCAGGCAGTGTTATGTGCAGCAATTTACGCCATCTGTTTGCTCCGTCCATCGTTGCCGCCTCATAGAGTTGTGGATCGATCGTAGTCAATGCCGCCAAATAAATAATGGAGTTCCAACCGATCCCTTGCCAGATTTCAGAGCCTACATAAATCGTTCGGAACCATTGCGGCATAGACATAAATGTCTTCGCTTCCCCGCCAAAAAGCTTCACGACTTCATTAATAAGTCCGTCGATGGAGAGAAAGTTAACCAACATCCCTACGACTACGACAGTCGATAAAAAATGTGGAATATACGTGATGCTTTGAATAAACTTTTTGAAAACTTTTTGCTGCAGCTCGTTCAGCAATAAGGCGAAAATAAGGGATGATGGGAAATAAAAAATGAGAGAATACAAATTGATAAGTACAGTATTGCGCACCACTTGCCAAAAATACGGATCCGTCAGAAATTGGCGGAAATACTTCGTCCCTGCCCATGGGCTGTGAAAGAAGCCTTTGACGATCGAATAATCTTCAAATGCCATCAGATTCCCAACCATTGGCGCATAATGAAAAATGACAAAATAGGCAAACGGTAATAAAAACATGAGATATAAGGGCATGCTCTTGCGGATATTCTTTTTAATCTCAACAGCTGGCGTCAATATCTTCACTCCTTCCCGGAAAATAAAGGGACAGGCTGCCAGGTATGCCTTAGCAACCTACCCTCTCACAATATGAATTGAACTTTGGGCTTCTTATTTCACGCGCGCCAAGGCATCGTTATAGATTTTGACGATATCGTCTGCACCCTTCGATTTGAGTTGTTTCACGAAGTTATCCCAATCCTTGAGCGCACCGTCTGTCACAATGAATTTATCCATGTTTTGAGCCAGGTAAGCATCCAGCTGTGTGCGGATTTGCTTGAGCTTCTCGCGTTCTTCCTTGGTAAATGGCGGGTCATTAACGAATTGAACATTCTCGCCTGCAGCCAAACCTTTGGATGCTTTGTTGTTCCAATCTACCCATTCTTTCGTATTGAACGGCAATCCGGCATGATCATCATTATTCAAACCAAGTCCCAGGTAGCCTGTGCCATACTCCGATTGCAGCGCATAAAACGCGCTCGGCTGTCTGTCCTTGTATTTATTCACAACAGCGTCCGTCAATTTGTAATCGCCATTTTCACCGGTGAAATCTTCCCCTTTGACACCGAAGTTGGTAACTTCGATACCCTCTTGGGAATAGAACCAATCCATGAATTGAACAACCTGTTCCGGATTCTTAACTTTCGCATTAACAACGTAGGATTCCGACAAGTGACCAAGTGCGTAGATCAGGTTCCGTTTTGCACCGCTTGGCGTCGTCATGGTATCCAACATATCAAACTTCGCATTCGGATCCTTTTTCTGCAGATTGATGTTAAATGTGCTTGCGAAACCGTTATTATCTTGGAAATAGAAGGATTTACCCGAGTTTAGCTTTTCTTGCCAAATTTGCGATGTAGCCGTAGCATAATCCGGATCAAGAAGCTTTTCTTTGTACAGTTTATTCAACCAGGTAATAGCCTCTTTAAACTCTGGCATCGCCGGACCGAATTTGTAAGTTTTATCTTTTGGCTCGTAGTATACCTTCGTACCGTTAAACGTTGTGTATCCGCTACCAAATGCGAACGAAATGGGATTGATTAAATTTTCTGTCCCTGTAAGTCCATTGGCGGCACGGGCTGTGAACGGATAGGAATCCGGATTCGCTTCTTTCATTTTCTTCATCACTTGATATAGTTCATCGTAAGTTGTCGGCTTTTTCAAACCTAACTTGTCAAGCACATCCATACGGATCATCGAAAGCTGGCCGCCAACCCCCTGCCAATTGGCTACGAGAGGAAATCCATACAGCTTCCCGTCAATTTTGTTTTTATTGATTTCCGGCTGTTGGGAAATGACTTTCTTCAGATTAGGCATTTTGTCCAAATAAGGCGTCAGATCAAGAAAGGTTCCCGTGTCGGCAAAGTTCTGAATATCGTCTTGTTTGACGAGCATGATATCCGGCAGGGTATTCGTTGCGATCAGCGTTTTCTTTTTATCATCGTAGTTGCTCTGAGGAACACTTTGGAGATTGAGTTTGACATTTTTGCGCTTGGCAATTTCCTGAATAGCTTTTGAATTAGCTACAATCGCTTGAGAAGGGTGTTCATACCTCATCCAGGTCAGCGATAGCGGCTGGGCTGCTGCCGATGTGCTTGCCGCACCGGTTGTCGTTGCCGGAGCCGGAGTCGAAGAATTATTGGTTGAAGCTGGCGAAGTGGTTGAACTGCTTCCACAACCGCTAAGCACACTTGATAGCAAAAGCAATGAACCGGTTACTGTCATAATCCCCTTTTTTGCTTTCATCGAATATATCCTCCTATGTAATTGGATTGCCTTACACGAGGATCATAGCACACCATTTTTGCCCAGATGAACGTCCAATTCGGCGTTTAAAGTGCCGTTTTTCCGCTTATCCGGCAATGATTCATTTCTCCGCCATGATGCAAATAGTCAACATGCAGCGGATCTGGCTGCTCTTGTTCGGCGAGTGTTGGCCTATTTGAGAATCTAACGGACCGTTCGCTTCCAGATGCAGATGGGCAATGTGGAGTTGAGACTGGACAGGCGGGGTGGTTGGGACAGTCACCCGACCGTCTAACGGACACAGCAGCTCTTATTCGGCGAAATATAGCCCTTTTGAAAATCTAACGGACACCAGCGCAGTTATTTGCTTGTTTCTACCGTGATTTCGCCTCGAAATCGGCAAATAACGCTTCCTGAGTCCGTTAGATATGAAACAGGACCATATTCACGATAATAACGGCTGTGGTGTCCGTTAGAATTGGTTGGCAAGATCGCGCCCAAGGTGGTCCACCTTGGAACCGGACCGAACTGTCGCTGCCCAATAGGGTTGTTAGGTTTACATGGTAAACACCCCACAACACAAAAAAGATGTCCCCAACTTACTCGGGGACACCCTCTTGCCATTAGTTTAGCAATTTTAAAACGCGATAAACGATAGTTGCCACTTCAGCTCTTGTTGCTTTGCCTTCCGGATTGATCAAGTTGTCACTGCCCTCAATGATTCCAGCCTCCACGAGTAATGCGACGCTTTCTTTGGCATATTCCGCAACGCTGGATGCATCCTTAAAGGAATTCAGTTCGTCAAGGTTGCCTTTAGACTGCAGCTTTCCTGCTTTTTGAAGAGCTCTGGAAACAAGCACCATTAAATCTTGTCTGCTAATTTCACCCTGAGGATTAAAGGTATTGCCGCCTACTCCATCCGCAATCCCCAAAGCTTTACTTATTGCCAGCGCTTCATAATAATAATCGCTTTTGTTCACATCATCGAAGTTACTGGTCATATCCGCCTTCAGATTAAGCGCTCTGACAACCATTGTTATAAAGTCAGCTCTCGAAATATTTTTCTCAGGCGAGAATGTCGTCTCGGAGGTACCGTTAACGATTCCTTTGCTCGCCAACGCTTCTATGGCTTCTTTTGCCCATAAATAGTTGTCATTGACATCTTTAAATACTTGCTTTGGCGTTGTGTCCGGCTGCTTCGTCGGTGGATTAACAGGAGGTTTCTCCGTTACAGGCGGCACTAAAGGTGGAGTTGTTGAGTTGCTGCTGCCAGTACCACTGCCTCCACTGTTACCATTGTTACCACCGTTACCACTACCACCACCGCTGCTTCCTAGTACTTTGACGATCGCCGTTCCAGAAGCTATGTTGCTTCCATCAATGACTTTTGCCGTAATAATGGCTTGACCAACACTCTTGGCTGTAACTTCCCCTTTATCATTCACTAAAACAACATTCTCATCGCTTGAACTCCAGTTCATTGATTGAACCGTTGAGTCATCCGGCGATACTGCTGCTGCCAAAACACTTGATTGTCCCCTATTTAGCGTAATTTCGCCCGGTGTGACAGTAACGCTTGCAGCAGGTATTCTTACTTCAACATTAGCTGCCTTCGTAAAGTTACCATCAAGTGTTCTCGCCGTGATGACAGCTGCTCCTTTATTAACAGCGGTGACGATACCGTCATTATTCACTACTGCAACACTGGAATCGCTTGAACTCCACAGCACTGTCTTATTCGTGGTTTGACTTGGGAGTACTGTAGCGATTAAGGCTTCAGACTGCCCCTTGAACAGATTAAGGTCATCTTTATTTAACGCCAAACTTTGAGCCGCAACCGCATTGGGATCATTGTAGAGATATACCCTGAGCGGTGCTTTGAAAAATGGCAGCATATCGCTTGTTATCCCCTGCGGCAGTTTGCTCTCATTCACAACGCCGGTAAGGTTGCTAATGAAGGAATTAAGCTTATAGTTCGCCTTAATAGCAGCAACATCCCAATCCACCGGCAAATCGACGGAAGGAAGAACCGCATTTTCTGCCCCTTGTTTATAGGAGGTATAAGCTTTAATTGTAGATGGGAAAAGGGCTTTAATCGCACTATCGGATGCCGTACTGATATTGAACGAAGCAGGCACGGCGATTTCACGATCGATGCTTTCATATTCTCTGATAACGGTTAAAGGGTCACCTTGCTTAATCCAGTCCTCCGTTATTCTGGAGAACGTAATGTTTTTATAACTTCCCAAAGATTGGTTGGCAGCGTCCATATCAAGCGACGAGAAGAACCGGCTGAAGCTGATCAGGATATCTCCGTTATGTGCTTGCGTAATGGCAGGGTAATGGTAGCTTCCCGTGCTGCTTCTTGTATCCAGGGCAAGATGCCTTCTGTATTTCCACGTTTTTCCTTCATCATCCGAAAGGGCGACAGCCAATGTGTTCCGGTTTGATTCCGTATCTACGTGAACGAATGCCCAATTGCCGTTCTTAAGCTGCAAAAGATCATGTCCTACACCCGGATCCTGCAGTTCCGGCACATCCTTGACCGTTGACCATGTCAATCCTTTGTCTCTGGACTCGGAAGCCACCACACGATAAGGTCTTGGTCCGTTGTCACGCATATAAGCTACAATGGTGCCGTCTTTTCTTTGAGCCATCGTGGCCTGAATGTTGGCGATACCTACGATAGGCTCACTCATCTCCCACCGAACCGAATTGTCCGCAAGAGGTTTGGAAGGGTCATACTCTGTAAAAGCCATAATGCTCATTTCTAACATGTCCGAATAGAGAGGCAGGAGCAGACGAACTTTGCCATTGCCTAAATCGACTGCAAAAGGCTTATCTTTGGTTTGCCAGCCGAGTCGGCGGGCGTACGGATAGCCGGAACGAGGCTCCGTAATGGTGTCCGCAACTGTCGGAGCATACAAATATTTGGTTGGATCGCCGCCAATTAACTGCATGGTTTGCGTGACTAAACCATCAAATTCAGCTTCATTAATTTTCCGGCTCATCCCTGCTCCGCCATCTGCAACCGGTTTGAACAAGTACTCTTTTTGCTCATCAAGCTTAGCCTTTATCGTGTTCACGAAACCTTTGGCCAACTCTGGACGCGCGACAACAGGTGCTGTAGCCCAAGAAGGTCTAGAAGTGGCTCCTGCTCTATCATCGAGCGACTGACTAATATTATCGTCTGCGCTGCTTGGATTGACTACACCGCCAATATTTTTACCAAGCTTAATCCCGACATTTTCTGAAAAAGTCCAATTTGGCGCTTTGTTGCCGACCTCTTCAAGCTCATAACTCCCTTTTTCCGCATACGCATAGCGAGGTTGGGAAGTTTGCCATCTGCCCGCAAGGACCGGATACCAGAAAAACCAGAGACGGTCCCCGGAATCAACGTATACGACGGGATTAATGTCAGCGATATCTTGAGCGTCAGTGACTACGAACGGTTTCAGCCATGTTTTTCCACCATCAGTTGAACGTGCTCCCATAATCCGTGTCGTAGTCGCATCCCGCTCGCCATTCCCTTGAAACCATACGCACAGCAACTCTCCGCTTGGTAATTCTACAATGCTGGAGCCATGTACGTGATCACCCGTAGCCCCATTATCCTTAATGGGTTTAAAAATACTCACCGCTTGATCGGAAATGTTGAATGTTCCCGTACTTGCAGCCAAGGCAGGAATTAGACTTGTTGCAGATATCGCGATACAAACCGTCATAGAAATTAATAGCTTGATTTTCCTGTTCATCTGCATGACTCCTTTCATTGGGTAACCTTCACGATAAATTTATATATGGTTCCGTATTTATTGCTTACAGCCGTTACCATGGCAGTTCCCGCTTGAATGGCCGTGACGGTTCCGCTTGTGTTAATTGTGGCTACAGCAGGCAGATCGGATGTCAATGTAAGGGTGTCCATTGTTGCATCAAACGATTGTCCGCCTATTGTAAGGTTGTAGGTCATTTGTGTGCTTTGTCCTGCTTTCAGTTCAATTGACGGCAAATTGACGACACTGTCAAAACTCAGTGAATTTCCAGAGCCATAAGTTGCAGTTACAACAGAATTAAACATAGTCCCCATCTCGCTGCCTGCAATTTTGGAGAAACCAATCGTAGCCCCTGCTCCAGGGATTTTGTACGTATAGTTCATCAACGCATTCCCGACTCTATCAACGAGAACCGATGGGTATTCGTAGCTCTCGCCATTATTCATGCCATCCTTGATCATGATCGGTTTCCAGTTCATTCCTTCATCGGTAGAGAGCAATAAACTGAAAGAATTTCTATTTCCGTCCAGCGTTTTCTTCACTACACTGCGTGAGGTTTCTTGATTGGTAGCTATCAACCAGTCACCGTTAGGAAGCTTGGAAAGTTCAAAGCCGCCGTCATTTTTTAAATAAGGATCAACTCTCGGAACACTCCACGTAACTCCGAAATCGGTAGACTCCGAGTAGGTCGTGTGCCAAGCCATGCGCCCGTTTCGGCCATCTAACTTACCGCTTCTAAAATAACCGCGAATCGTGCCATCTTTCTTTTGAATCAGCGAGCCTTGGATCGTTCCTGATCCTACAATCGGGTCACTAAACTTCCAGGTGATGCCGTGATCATCGGTGTACGCGCAAACGGAATTCGCCAATGAATCGGAATACAACGGCAAAATTAATCTTTTGGTGACGCCATCTGCAAGTGTGACTTCAATCGGCTTATTTTTGGTTTGCCATCCAAGCCTGCGGTAAATCGGTCCCCAAGTATTGACATCGTTGTCTGCGCCGGATGAACGCTCAATTGAATTTTTAATAATGGAGGGCTCTTTTACGGAGACTCCCGTGGTCAGCATCGTGATAATTTCATCCGTTCTGCCCGCATAAACATCGTCGTATGGCTTGGCGGATTTCAAATAGGCAACGTACTGATCATATTTATTTCTCATCGAGACAACGAAGCTGTCTGTAATAAAACGGGTAGCGCCGCCAAACCTTGTCGTGACCGGTACATATTGAGACGGGTCCAAGTAGGTTGCAGCCGTCACAGAGCTTGGATTTACAAACTTAATTTCAGCACCCTTGATGCCATAGTTCCACTGTCCATTGGAGTACTTTCCTTCGCCAAACATGCCTTCCCCTACATTCGTGTACAACGGCTGTGGATAGTGCCATTTTGCATTTCCGCCATTGCGAACGGCATATTCATAGTTGCCCATATCGGCATACATAAATTTAGTTTGCGTAGATACCCATTGGCCATTGTAGATAACGCCGTAGAACAACCACAATCTCTGTTGACTGTCGACGAAAAGAACCGGGTTATTATCCGGAAAATCCCATGTATCATAAACAATAAAGGGTTCAGTCCAAGTTTTCCCGCCATCCTTCGAACGAGAACCGATGAGTTTCGTTAAATTCCCATCTCTTTCTCCAACGCCGTTAAACCATACCGAGAAGAGCGTGCCATCGGGCAGTTCTACCATCGTGGAACCATGATTGGCAATGTTGTCGACAGGCATCATTCTAGCATGACTAATACCCTCTGGTGCTGCTGCATCCGCAATTACCGTATTAAACATGCTAAGAATTAACAATAATGATACTAACAGAGTCACTTGCTTCATCTTGTTCAAACAGGGTCACGTCCTTTCAATTGTTAATAAAACCTACCCTTTAAGTCTTGTTTTTTTACAATTGTATACGTTTACAAATAATGAAAGTAAATCAATATCGCCCGTTTTTATTTCATAGAATAAATCCTCCCATGTCATTGGTTTGTCTTACACGAGGAGCATAGCATACCATTTTTGACCATTTGAATAGCCAAATTGGCGTTCAAAGTTCCGTTTCTCCGCTATTTGGACCATGATTCATTTCTCCGCTATGATGCAAAAAGTCAGATTGCCCGATAAGTTTTTGAAAATGTCCCATTTCCTTCGGGATGATTACGCACATCCTGGAAAATAAAAAAATGTGCCCTGGCTCAACTTCAGTTGAACCGGGCACATCATTGTTCAATACCGTCTAATTGATCAGCTTTAAAAATTGCAAGACTTGTTTGATCATCACCGCAGCCTCAGCACGAGTGGCTATATCTTGCGGAGCAAACGTTGTTTCTGTTTTCCCATGCACCAATCCCTTTCCAACGGCTTCTGATAATGCACTACGGGCATAGTCCGACAATTGGTCTTGATCTGCGAATTGCGTAGTAGCCTTTACATCCGTTTTCGCTGTCCCTTGAACGAGTGCAACAGCTTTCATTAGAATAACGACCATCTGCTCCCTCGTTATATGTTCATCCGGGTTGAATAACCCTTCGGATACGCCTTGAACCAAACCATATTTAGCGGCTGTACCCACTTCTGAGGCATACCACTGAGTAGCAGCTACATCTGTAAATACAGCTGGCAACGTTTCTGTCGATAGTCCCAATCCTCTTACAAGCATGGCTACAAACTGAGCTCGAGTCACTTGCATCTCCGGTGTGTACGAGTGATCCGATGTGCCATTGATAATCATCTTGGAAGCTAACAACTCAACATCCTTCTGCGCCCAGTGCCCAGCCATGTCGTCAAATGTTTTCTTATTCTGAACGATGGCGTACATACTGTTCGTATTACGGGTAATGGTTGCTTCTGTTTTCCCATCTTTCACCATGAATACAGCTGGCACGAATTGCATTTTCCCAGTCCGAGGATCGAATACAACTACAGTGGCAGTAGAAGAGTCTTGGATGACACTATCTATTTGTATCACACGTTTCACAAAAGTATTTCCAAAATGTTGATCTCTTCTTCTTTGTCCTTGGATTTGAGAATAACTTTATAATCGATCATATCGCTTACATGCTTCAGACCTTCTTTTGAGATAGCTTGTTCAAATAGCTGTTCTTGCTGGCTTTTCGCTTTATCCATTCGAATAATAAGCACGGCACCAGCATCCAGACGATCTGCACCTGTCAGATTTAGTAGCGAAAGCGGCAGATCATAGGTACTTAATTGACTGTGGACAACCAAAATTGTTTTTTGATTTTCTTTAAGACTGCTGCGCAAGACATCCAACGGCAGCTCCACCGTATTCGATGAATAAGCACCAGGCATGTAAATATGGAGGGCATCATGATCTGTTCCTGTTGCTGCATGAAGAGCTGCTAACTTCTGCGCCAGACGCTCACGATCGATGATTACCGTTACCCCATCCTGCTCAGGATCAATCCGACTTTCCGTTTCATTAGGTATATAACGACTCGAGGTTCATACTCGGAGACACTCTGGCTCTTCATAAGGGCATAAGTGGCAATAACTATACATATGCCAGAAAATGCTATTAGTAAGATGACATACTTATTAGGTAATTTCATATAAACACACCTTCTCGTATTTGTAAGATATTACTAATTCCATCATACAAAATATAAGAATGCGCTTTCATTGATATATTTAGTGATTACCTTGATAATTTTTGTGTTCTTTCTTTATCTAAGCCTTCTGAAACTTCCATAACAAAAAACCGGAACCCTCAGCTCCAGCGGTTCCGGTCTTCTTAATCTATAAACGCTCCAACAACTGTTCATCCTAAAACATACACAACCCGCTTCCATTTAAATCAAACTTTTCATACCCCGGAGCCAGTCATAAAACCCGTCATCGAAAAAGAGATCCGGGATGTACGTCTGCGTGTAGTTGCAATTAGGGCATAGAAGCACCAAACCTTGTTCAAGCACCTTAGGATATAGTTTCTCGTGACTGCTGTTGTTTCCACAAGTAAGAGATTTCACGCCTTCTGCCTGCTGGTAATCCTTAATACGCTGCTTAACGTCTTCTTCTTTCATGTCTATCTCCTTTAATTGTTGAACTCATCGCGTTTATGCATATTATTCTAGCAGAAATTTTTAATTCCTTCCGAATGAAATCTCTTCTTCTCCTATTTTGCCACTTACAAATGAGAGCCCCCGCTGGCGTCAATCCATTGCCCTGTTACCCAGCGGCTGTCGGAAGAAGCCAGAAAAGCTGCTATATCCGCGACATCCTCTGGTTGCCCCCATCTGCCAAAGATAGAAAAATCAGCGCCATATTGTTCTGAGGCAGGATCTTGCAGCATGGCGGCATTCATATCCGTGGCAACAAATCCAGGTTGGATGGCATTAATCGTAATTCCACGTGAACCGAGTTGATTGGATAAAGCAAGCGTTAAGGAGTTGATTGCCCCCTTGCTCATACTGTAAGCAGGAATAGCAGGCAGTGAAATTCTTGTTATCGAGGACGACAAATTAATAATGCGACCATCATTTCTCAAACGCGGCAAAGCATGTTGTGTTAGGAAAAATGGCATTTTGACATTTATTTTCATCATTTCTTCGTATGCCTCTTCTGTTGTATCCTCAATTGGGGCTACTAGGGCAATCCCTGCGTTATTCACCAAGATATCAAAATGGGTGTCACCTGTACGCTCCTGCAACAACTCATCCAATGTCTTATAAAGGGTCTCTATGCTCTCGATCGTACCGAGTTTCGTGCCAATGGTGAATGCAGTCCCTCCATTTTGCTCGATACCTCGTACTACTTCTACGGCTGCGGCCTGGTTCGTGCCATAATGAACAGCTACTATGGCTCCTTCTTGTGCTAACCGTGTTGCAATAGCACGACCAATTCCCCGGCTTGCACCGGTAACCAAAGCGATTTTACCATTTAATCTACTCATCTTTTAATCTCCTCCTGTGTCAAATAAGTACAGGATAGTTATAACACAAGGGGAATTATGAAATGTTGCTCTCCTATTCTTAGAATTCAACATAAATAAGGCAGCCAATTCCTATTGGCCGCCTTGTTAAGCTCATCTATTAAGCTGTCGTTCCGCGTTCATTTTGCTCTTCTATTACCTGTTCAATTCCCAACAGAATCAGCTTTAAGCCAAATTCAAACGACTTATCGGTCCCTATGAGCTCGAACAGCCCGCTTTTGTACATGCTCCGGAACTGCCCGGCATCCGTCTCACTCATGGAGTCCAGCAGACGAATCATCTCCCCGCCGAGTTGCTCTTCCTGCTCCTTAATGACCGTGGAGAAAAGGCGCTGATGCTGATAATTATCCAGCACGAAGTAGAAGACATAGTTCACTAGCGTAAGAACCGCTTGTAATTTCTGCTCTTGTTCCAGTGGTGTCGACTCCAAGCAGAGCAGCATGCGGTTGGTGAAACGGATCATGTCCGGCTCGATGGGGATCGTCAGCATCATGAGCTGCGTTGAGCAGGGGTATCGGCAGAGCACACGACGCACCGTAACCGCAAACGCGGTCAGATGCTCTTTCCAGTCCCCTTCGGAGTGGAACTCCTCCACGATCATTTTTGATACCTGATTGGCCAGACGCTGAAAGAGATTCTGCTTGCTCTTGAAGTACCAGTACAAAGAAGGTGCCTGAATCCCAAGACGGTCGGCTAATCGTCGCATGCTGAACTTCTCGATGCCATCTTCTCCAAGAAGCTCCCACGAGGTTTCCAAAATCTTATCTTCCGAAATCTGAGGCTGCTGCTTTTTCATCGATATCCGCCCTTTATCTAACAGTGTAAGATTGTTCTTTACAGGTGCATACGCATATGATAACATCTAACACTGTAAGGTTCAATCTAACACTGTAAGATTGGATCGATCCCCTCCAAAATAAATGAGAAAGTGATGACGCATATGGATACAGAAAATCTTCATTATTTTGAAAAAGCCCCCATCGCAAAAGCCGTAGCTCACTTCGCTGTACCCATGATGCTAGGCATGTCAATGAGTGTCATATATTCCATCTTGAACGCCTTTTTCCTTGGCACACTCGACAATACGGCCATGTTAACCGCACTCGCACTCACATTGCCGTTATTCGCGGCCATCATGGCCTTAGGCAACTTGATTGGCATGGGCAGCAGTGCATTCATTTCCCGTTTGCTGGGAGAGAAAAAATACGATGATGCCAAACATGTGTCTTCGTTCGCTTTTTACAGCAGCATAGTGCTCGGTCTTATTTTGATGGCCGTCGGCCTCCCGTACATCGATTCCATCGTTCATGGTTTGGGAGCTACGCCTGACTCCTTCGGCTTCTCGAAAGACTATGTCACACTTATGATTGCTGGCTCACCATTTATCGTCTTATTTTTCACGCTTGAGAATATTGTGCGCGCTGAGGGCTCGGCAATCACGTCCATGGTTGGTATGATTCTCAGTGTTGTCATCAATATTATTCTTGATGCGTTAGCCATCTTCGTCTTCCATTGGGGCGTGATCGGAGTAGCTTCTGCTACCGTCATTGCTAACTTGGTTGCGGGTGTATTCTATGCCTTCCATATCGGATATAAAAGCCAATTCTTAACTGTCTCCTTAAGATGGTTCAAGGCTTCTAAAGATATACTAAGCAATGTATTCAAAATCGGATTTCCCGTCTTTATTATGAGTATTTTCTTGGGGGCAATGTCGCTTATCTTTAACCGTTATCTGGTCGAATATGGTGAGCAGGCTGTAGCGGCATTCGGAATTTCATCACGTTTATTGCAATTTCCTGAGGTTATTCTGATGGGCTTATGCGAGGGTGTCGTGCCGTTGATTGCCTTCTCTTTTGCAGCGAATAAATTACGCATGAAACATACCATTCAATTCACAATCAAAGCGATTGTGGCGTTAGCCGTCGTTTTCGGCATCATCGTTTTTCTAATTTCCGACCACTTAATCGGTCTTTTTACGAATGACCCGCAATTAATTCAAATGGGCAGTTACATTCTGCATGTGACGTTTTTATCCTTGTTCATAACAGGAATAACCGCGTTGTTTACAGGAATCTTCCAAGCAACAGCGCAAGGTACCGCCGCATTTATTATGTCCATTATTCAAGGGGTTACGTTGATTCCTGTGTTGTATATTGCCAATCAAATGAATGGTTTCCACGGAGTTGTCTGGTCGCTCGTCATCTCAGATGCTGCCGCGTTCCTTGTTGGTGCCGTCATGCTGTATGTTCTGCGGAATAAATTGCAGCCGGACTTAGAGAGTCTGGTTCAGTAAAAGTGTTTTTGTTGTTTCAATGACCACATTGCGTTGAATACTAGTTTCCTATCTTTTTCCTTACTAATCATATTCTCAAGCGCTTCTGAAGCTCGAATGTCGTAGGGTTGATTGCCCAGCATATGAACAGCACTGCGTCTAACCGCAATACTTGTATCCTTCGTCGCACGTTCGATTAATAACGCGATGATATCCAAGCATAACAATTCATCTTTGCAAGATTGACAGCCAATGCTATGAACGGCATGCCTCCTGACATCCGCATAGGAATCAGTTAATCGGGCGACCAGGGGGTCTATGCAGCGTTGATCAGCATTGTGATCTAGCAAAGCCGTGCACCATTTCCTTATTCTCCAGTTTTGATTTTCAAGACCTTCCAGAATATCATCTAAAGCTAATTTCCCGGCATTGTCTAAAATGGCGTATGCTGCTTGCCAGCCTTCTTTCGTTGCTAACAGTGGAATGTACCGTCTGTAATCTCCCATAAGATCCCTCCACAAAATAATAGTTAACTTAATTCTTATTATATATAGAAGTTCTGACCCTTGATAAGGTGGGGGTCAGTAGATTATTTTCCGCCTGTTAACGCAATGAAGCTGCCGATCATCTCGGCAGCTTCATTTTCTAGTTCTCGCAGACTCCCTAACCAAAAAGGCGCTCTTTTCCAGGAAGCTCTATACCGCTGCAATTCGCTGTCACGGCTTTTTCCTCAATCAGAGCAAGCGCAACAGTGACAAAAAGAATGACCAAAGCAGGCGGTACAATCATCCACTGCCAGGCATCGTTCAAAAAAGTTTGCGTACGCGAGAAAGCGTCCAGAAGCATTTTACCTAAGGAGACCGTACTTGGATTCCCTACACCCAGAAATGACAGGCTCGCTTCCATTGCAACCGCTGTTTGGAAAGCGATTATGAATTTCGTGCGCACCAGTGGCCAAATAAACGGCAGCAAATGATGGTACAGCACGTACCAGGTTTTCCCCTGGTAAAGTGTCTACTCAAGGGAACTGGCGTCCGCTATTTGGAGAAAAACAAGCTTTCCCCTTCCCAATGGGAACTACAGGATCTTATTTGTCCGCAATATCGCGTTATACAGGTGAAATCTGCAAAATAGCGCCCCATAGTTCCACTTGCACGTGGAAGGTGTGCTTTTTCGGCAAAATAGCGGACCGTAATTCCCGCAAAACAACGACTCATCCCCTCAACACGCATTCCCTGAAATTTTAACGGGAAAAGTGCTGCTAATTTGTTCATTCCCGCTACTTTCAACCTATTAAATGGAAATTGTACAGGTAATTCCTCAAATTCCGTCTGAGATGAGGCGAATCGTATGAAACAACTGCACAATTTCCAGTTATTTCATCTAATAGATACTCCGCGACACTTTTTAACAGTAGAAAATCCAGTTACTCCACCTACAAACACCAATAAGGGTTCGGGTTCGGGTTCGGGTTCGGGTTCGGGTTCGGGTTCGGGTTCGGGTTCGGGTTCGGGTTCGGGTTCGGGTTCGGGTTCGGGTTCGGGTTCGGGTTCGGGTTCAGGTTAGGGTTAGCGAAGCTCTCCCATTGGCATGAGCTAATTGACATAGTACGCTTATATACAAAAAGACGCCTTCAATTAGAAGACGTCTCTTTCATGTTATTTCAATTCCGCAATAAGCCTATCCACTTCACCAGTCGGCGTAGTGATGGTTTCATAAACTTTAACGGAAATATGGGATTGAACCTGGTCTTGCGTAAGGTTGCTGAAGGTCAGCATTTGGGAACCGCTCACCAACCGATTTGCCCCGGTAAAAGGAAATGAATTCGATCCCAGGGAACGCCCTGACGAGTCCACTAACTCAAACTTCAACTTGGAAAAGGCATTATCTAAGAACACTTCGGATTCCCGCTGCATGTCCATATCCAAACTTAGTTTATACGTGTATGCAAATCCAGTGGTCCCCATCGCCGTCAACTGCGATAAAGTCCAGTTTTTCAAGTTTAGTTTGAATGGAAATAACGAGATATTGTTATGATCGTTCTCATTCTGAACACTTACAGGGTAGCTGGCAATTGTAGATTTGTAGGCAGAATTTGATAGCACTTCTTGTACATTCAATTGGAATCGTTCACTTTGCTCCGTGGTTGGAAGGGTGAATCCATAACTAACGACGACTCCTGTTCCAGGTTCAATATCTGTTGCACTTACAATCTGGCGTTTTCCAGCGTACGCGTTACCATCTTTACCCGCTAACTCCGCTCCAAAAGCCGGCACAGGAATAGGTTTGTCGCTTTTATTGAAGAGCTTAAATTTAGCCACGCCCGTTTTATTTCCTGTTTCTTCATTATCTGTTACATGCAGCTCTTCCAGCGAAATAGTTAAATTCGGATTAATGAAATCATTCCTTGGTGTGAATGCGATCGGCGTGCCATAAATATAGATACCTGCAGCTGGCCCTGTAACGGTACCTTCGTTCGCAGGGAGTCGGAATCCTATGCGCCCGGTGAAATAGGGAATCGGCACAGTCTGACCTTGTTTCAAGAAACTCTCAGGTGAAAGTACATAGAAGGCTTGCAGTGTCGTATTCATATCGGTTGTAATCGCAAAATGAATGGACTTCCTGGCTCCTGCATCAAGACGAATTGGCGTCTCTTCCACCCTTTTGCCGATGAAGGATTGTCCCTCCGATTTCCCGCTCAAGGTAAAATCCGGTATTGTTTCCGCATAGCTTCCTTCGTTTTCCGCTTGAATTTCCACGATATAGCTCGGTGTTTGACCCGTAAACTGCTTCGACAGCTTCACTGCAGAATATTTCAAATCGGAGTGGATACCAGGAAGGGAGAATCTTGCGCCCCAATCGCCTAATCGGGATGGATCGTCTATTTTGGCGTCTTGGCCACGCCATACGATAGAACTAATAGCAGCATCCGCTAATTGCGTTTCTACTTTAGGGTACACTTTTTGATTGACATCTACCCAAAGAAGATTCGTCAACTGGATATCCTTGTTCACACCGATATCAGTCATATAGCTTAAGGTCACATTCCCCTGCGGAGGTATGGAACGAGAATTGCTTGCGCTCGCTTGAAGGGTATAAACGGTCCCTTCCGCAGTTTGGATGCGAAGCTCATAATCGGGAATTCGGTTTGTAAAACCGGAAGTGTTGTTTAATGTAACGACCACTCCGACTCTCCAGCCTTCTGCCGATTTTTCTTGGGTAACACTTTTCACTTGAGCTTGCGTATTTTCTGTCAGATTGAAAGCTTTCATATCTTCTACGGGAATCTCAGCTACAGCCGGTGTTACAGGCACATACAGGCGTTTCGCTTCATAAGAAGAGGTAACTAACAGTTCTCGATTGGCTGGCGTCATTCCGCCGAACTTTCCGTCCGTTTGGTTCCCCATCAAATTCATTTGTACAGCCAGAGCGACATATCCCTTGGCCCAGCTGGATACCGTGCTATCATTCATCGCTGCATCCTGTTTCACTTCTGCCTCTTTATTCAAACCTCGGATCAAGAATGCGGCTAATTGCTCTTTGGTTACCTCACCAGCAGGATTATAGGTGCCTTCGCCAAACCCATCCGTCAGGTTTGCTTTTTTCAATGCCTCAATATATGGAAGCGCATAACCGTTAGCTGGATCCGCAGCGCTCACATCGCGAAAGCTGGAAGTGCTGCTCAAGGTGTCCACCTTCAAGTTGAAAATCATTGCAGCAGCTTTCGCGAACTGGGCACGGTTCATTTTATCATGCAGACCAAACGCACCCTCGCTCACACCATCAAAAATCCTTGCGGCAATCATCGCATCAAATTTAGCCCTCGTGCCCGCATCCAATTGACCCAAATCATTGAAATCTACAGAGGATTTAGGAGAAGCGGCACCTAGCGCAGCCCCAGTTAACAAGGTAGAGGCCATGCACGCGCTAATTATAACCGTTAAACTCTTTTTCATTGTCTTGTGCCTCCCGATGAATTCTTTGATGCTGCTATTCTTGTACTTCAACTGTTTTTTTTTCGCTTTATAAAAAATAGAACGAAAGGAATACATATAAAGGCCGGTATGGCTGAGATATAAAAGGTATCTGCGATAGACCTGACATAGGCTTCTTTCTGCATAAAACCGGCGAGGTAAGAACTCGCTGCACCAGCAGCCGTAGCCCTGTCTACCGCCCAAGCATAAATCTCCCCGGTGAGTGCGGATACGGTGTTATTTGCCATAACGGAATCCACAGCTACACTTTCCGAAATGTGCTGATAATGCACGATCTGGCGGTTGCCCATGATAGCGGTAAATATCGCAATGCCTAGCGAACCCGCCACCTGCCTTAGAACATTGGAAAGCGGCGAGGCGTTACTAATTTGTTCCGGAGCCACTGCGTTCATGCCGGCAGAGGTTAGCGGCATCAGGCAAACACCAATGCCAATCCCACGAATCGTTAATAGGGCATTCAGCCAATGATTCGGCGTATCAGCCGTCAACAGATGCAATTCCGCCGTAGTGATCCCCAGTACAGCCAGACCGGCAATACAGATGGGAACAACCCCGAATTTCTCAACCAGCTTCCCGCTGATCGCCATCATCACGGCCATGGCAATCGATTGCGGCATTAACAGGATCCCCGTCTGCATGGCATTAAGCCCTTGAATACTTTGCAAATACACAGGGGCTAAAAAAGTTCCGCCCATCATAGCCATCATGACCAAACTGCCCGAGATGACACTAATCGTAAACTTAACATTTTTGAATAAATTTAAGTCCAGAACAGGCTGCTTGGCTCCTAGCTCCACCCAGATTAAGAGCATTAAACTGCACATAGCTACAAATAACAGGCTGACAATGAACAACGAAGTCCAACCTTCGGATTGCCCTTTGCTTAAAGCCAGCAGCAAGCTCCCGAAGAACATCATGGACAAGATAGCCCCTGGTGTATCAAATTTTAATCCTGTTGTGCGAGGTGATTCCTTCATAAGTATCTTCCCCAGCACGACAGCCAGAATCCCGATCGGCACATTGATGAAGAACAGAAGCCGCCAGCTGAAATTCTGGATCAAATACCCTCCGAAAGTCGGCCCGAGCGCGGGAGCCACCATGGCAGCAATCCCCCATAGTCCCATGGCCGTACCTGTCTTTTCCTTCGGGAAAGTGGTAAAAATAATCGACATCCCAACCGGCATGATGAAGCCGCCGGCAAACCCTTGAATGATTCGAAATATAATCATGGTATTGGCGCTCCATGCCAAACCGCATAGGACAGAAAATATCGTAAACCCGGCTACGGAGTAGATAAACAAATTCTTATTGCCGAATCTCGCGCCCAAATATCCACTCATCGGAATGACCATGGCGGAAGCCAGCGTATATCCGGTAATAATCCACTGCATGGTCGTGAGATCCGAGCCGAATACGGCAACGAATTTATTCATGGCTACGTTCATTAAGCTGCTATTCAATACAGCGACAAACGTACCTGTAACAATAGCAACCAGCGACAGCCACATCTGGCCATTGCCTTTTGATTTATGTTGTGGAACCACCGATTCATCAGCCATCGTAGCGCCTCCTATTCGGCTTTTACCTTCGTGCCTTCAGTTAAATTATCTGCAGGCTTCACGATGATTTGTTGATTGGCTTTGATGTTGTCGTTAGGCATCAGGTAGAGCCAATCCTGGTTTTTCTCTTCTGTTTTCACTTCAACGAGATGCACTGTGCTGTTCTCTGCGGTGAACAGATATTCTTTTTGGTTCTTTTTGACGACTGCGCTCTTCGGCACTTCTAGACGACTTTGCTGTGAAGCATTCAGCTGTACTTCCGCCACCATGCCGGCAAATAACAAGCCGTCTTTGTTATCGACTTTTACCTTCACAGGAAATGTGTTGCTGTTGGTGTTGGCTACCGGACTGACGAAGGAAATCACACCTTGAAAACTTTTATCCGGCACATTTTGCACCTTCACTGCTACGGCCATGCCTTCTTTCACTTGTGTAATCTGGCTATCCATCACACTAAGCTCTACTTGGACTTGATCCATATTAACAAGCGAGAGGATCTGCACCCCGGCCTGTGCCAACTCACCTGGCGAAATGCCTTTTTTCACAATAACTCCATCGATGGGTGCCGTAATTGTCGCATTGCTCAGCCCGCTATTCGCGAGCTCAAGCGTAGCATTCAACCGCTCAACATCCGCTTGGAGTGCTTTAACCGTATTTTCTGTCGGACCGACTTTGGCAAGCTCCAGTTTGGCTTCTGCCCCTCTCAATTGGGCTTCGGCAGATTTCTGTGCGCCTAAAGCCTGCTCGTAACCGGCCTTTGCCTTTTCATAATCGAGCGTCCCTTTATCCAAATCATCTTGCGATACATTGGAGCTGCTCTCGAACGCATTGCGAAGACGATTATAACCGCTCGTAGCAAGATCCAAGCCTGCTTTAGCCTGCTCTACGGCCGCTGTTGCCTGTTGGTAAGCCCCACCTGCTGCAAGGATAGCACTCTGGAGTCCTGTAATCTCTTGGGTACGGGCACCCGCTTGCGTATCAGCAAGCTTTGCTTGAGCTGCGGTGGAAGAGTATTCGGCTTGTTTGACCTGTTGGGTCAACTCGCTCGTCTCCAACTGAACAAGCACATCCCCCTTCTTCACCTTGCTGCCCTCTTGCACGCGAACTTCTGCTACTTTACCGGACGCCTTCGAAACGATATTAATACTCTGATCAGGAATGATTTTGCCATTCAGGCCCGCTGTTGCTCCTTGCCCCAACTTGATGATTTGAACAGGAACGGCCGACGCACTTGATTCTTCTGCTTCTATCGCCCCACATGCAGGTAGAACAGCAAGGGTAGCAAGCATAAAAACAGCGGGAACTATTAATTGATTTAATCTATTCATTTGAACTGACTCCTCTTTGTTTAATTGCTCTTCAAGTGGATTTTGATGGTTGTGCTGATTCCCGGCAATAGGTTAAGCCCTTGATTGTCTTCAATGGATATTTTGATTGGAATACGCTGAGTGACCTTCGTGAAATTCCCGCTTGTGTTCGTTGAAGGCAGCAACGAGAAGGTCGATGAGGTGGCTTTGCTTATTTCTTTGACCTTTCCTGTTAAGACCTTGCCTGGGAAATTATCCAATTTAATTTCAACTTTCTGTCCTTCATGAATCTTATTGATGGCAGTTTCCTCTATATTGGCTGACACAAATAACTTAGTAGGGTCTACAATCATCGCTACAGCCTGGCCGACTGACGCCACTTCACCGGTTTTAATCAAAGTCTTGATCACCGTGCCTTCTATCGGAGCTCTTAATGCCGCTTGATCCAAGCTGCTCGTGGCCAAATTGTTACTATCCTGTTGTCCGACAATCTGATCGGCAAGCACATGCGCACCTTCATCGATCTGCAGGGACGTCACTTTCCCCGTAATACGTGGCATCACTTTATAGATGTCGCCGGCCAATCGGGAATCCTCGGTTGAGATGAAGTTCTGTCCTTCATACCAGAAATACCCGGCAATACTGCCTCCGCCAAGAACGATAACGGTTAAAATGACATACAACATAATTTTTCGTTTCATGTTTTCTCCTCTTTCTTATTTTCCGTTTTAACACTTGTTTTTAACACTTGTTTTTAACAAACGTTAAACTCCATGGACGTTATTATATGACCTCGGGATTAGAGCCGTCAATGAAAATTTTTCCGACAATCGATTCCCCAAAAATGAAATAACCCGCACTCCTTTATAAGGAGTCGCAGGCGTTTGACTATTGTGATATTCTCCTATAAAATTCGTTAGAACAGGTGTTGCTAACAACTGTTATACGGAGGTGCAGTTGATTCCTATATGAACAAACAAGAAATCGATGTGAAACAAAAAATTATCATATCTGCCAAAAAGCTGTTCTCCGAACAAGGTTACGAAGGGACGAGCGTCAGAAAGATTTGTGACGAGGCTGGTGTATCATTGCCGTTGGTTTCGTATCATTTCGGAGGCAAGGAAAACGTATTTCTGGCTATTCTTGAACCGCTAGAGAAACTGCCCTTTTCTGCCGAAACCGGGGATCCCAAGCAAGATTTGCAGAAATATCTAGAGGTTATGATGGCTTTTTATCAACAAGATCGGGAAATTTCATTAATTGTTAGACAAGAACTAGCTATGAATAGCACAAGAGCGGACAAAATCATTACGTTTATTCAAAACTCTACAAATAAATTAAAAAGCATTCTCGAGAATGGACGGGATCAAGGTATTTTTCAATTTGAATCCATATCGAATGCTTTGCGCTTTATCCTTGGATGCATGAGCATGATCTCGGTCTCCAATACGGGGATGCTCGAAGTGATCATTGGAGAAAAAGAGGTCGGCGACTATCCGATTGAGAAAGAAGTTATTGAGTTTATTTACAAGGGAATTCGAAGTTAACAGCTGAAACTTATACGAAGAGCCTCTCTCCCATCAGCATCAGGGTAAGGGGCTTTTTGTGCGCAATGAAACTTTTCTCGTTCAGGAATATAGCCATTATTTTGAAAGGAAAAACGCTGCTCTTTGTCCAATTCTTTTAATATGGATCTTACGTGATTTAGGAGGATATATGGCAAAGAATTTGGATGTTTCACAGCCCGAACTGTTCTCTCAAGTATTCAAATATTCCCCGATTGGCATAGCCTTACTCTCAACGCAAGGAAAATGGCTGCAAGTGAATGCATCTTTATGCCGAATTACTGGTTATACGGAATCAGACTTTCTTGACATGACGATTCAAGACATCATTCAAATGGATGATACAGACAAAACGTGGGATGTAAGGGATCAAATTTTAGATGGCAACATGGATAACTTCCAAATGGAGAAACGTTTTATCCACAAAAATGGTTACACCGTATGGGTACTATTGGCTATCAATTGCATGAGGGACGAAAATGGACAGGGATATTACGGAGTGGAAAATTGCCCAAGAACATCTGCAAAATTCCGAGAAATTATCAGTAGCCGGGCAGTTAGCCGCTGGAATCGCCCATGAGATCAGGAATCCGATCACCTCTATTAAAGGGTTCATTCAATTGATGAAATCTGGGTTTGGAGAAAAACCCATCTATTTCGATATCATGACTTCCGAAATCGAACGGATCGAATTGATTCTTAGCGAACTCTTAATACTGGCGAAGCCGCAATCGATTAAATTTGAGAGAAAAGATATTCGGGTGTTGCTGAGCCAGGTTATGACGCTTTTGGATTCACAAGCGATCCTGAACAATGTTGAATTTTTGGCTGAATTCAAGCCCGGAGCTACGCATCTATACTGCGATGAAAATCAGCTAAAGCAAGTATTTATCAATTTCATCAAAAATTCCATTGAATCCATGCGTGACGGCGGTAAAATAACACTTGAAGTCAGCAGTGATAATGATCAAGAGATGATGATTCGGCTAGCTGACCAAGGCTGTGGAATTCCCAAAGAAGCCCTCTCCAAGCTAGGTCAACCTTTTTATACAACCAAAGAAAACGGAACCGGCCTGGGCTTTATGGTAAGCAAAAAAATCATAGAAAATCACGCCGGTAAAATCAAAGTTGAAAGTGAAGTCAATAAAGGCACTCTCATCGAAATAACGCTGCCTTTTTCCAGTTAACTATCCTGCAGTATCCAGGAATCAAAAGACCGCCTCAAACCCATGAGCCGGTCTTTTCACTGGACTATTCCTTAATTCTGATCCTCGGATCGTATAAATCGCTTCGTTACTTTCATCAACATGAGCCCGACCCCTAAACCAATGGGTGCGCAAATCATAGGAAGCCATATCGGGCCAAGCAGCACATTTTTTATACGGAACGTTGTGGAATACATCACTCCGACCGTAACCAAGTAGGCAGAGAAAGCGAATGGCATGAACATGAATGGCTTTTTCTCACCAATCGCGTCTCGATAAGCGTCCCACATAGCAAAAAAGTAGAGACAAGGATAAAACATTAACCACTGATAATTGGTCAGCTCAGCTGCTTTCTCCATTTTCCCTTGAAAACTTAACATGATAGCTGTATTAAAATTGGATTGGACATTGATTAATATTTCTAATCCAATGAAAAGAACGCCTTTTGCAATCTTGCCATCCAAAAGTTGAGGGAATCCTGGCAGTGCGATGCTCCATAAAATTTTCTCAAGTTCATCTTTTGTCATAGGGGTCTCTTCTTTATTTTTTTTACTGCTTGATGAGTTGTTTGCGGTCCTCCATTTGCGGCGGTTCCTCCAACCAACCATGTTTAATCATCAGCTTAATGCCATCGTGAGTATAGACATAGATATCCTTGGCGATTAATCCTGCCTTTAAATTCAAATCATTTCGAAGCGTGAAAATAGCGCCAAAACTGCTGCTAACCATGCCGAACGTATTAAGAAGGTGAATGCAAAACATCATGAGTTTCTCTGAAAACGGGGCCATTGTAGAAGTTGTTACGGTACTCCCGGAAGTGGCCGAGAACTGAATGTTGCTTTGGAGGAGAATTTCTTCGAAAGTATGAATTTGTTTCTTTGCAAGTTCCATACCCTTCACAAAATATTCCTTTACTTCCGGGGTATTCGCACATTGGGCAAAGCCTGAAATGAGTTGCAACCCGACATTGTTTGTCTCAATCCCATGATGCAGAATGCCGACTTCGATTGTATTTAAAGCCCTTTTTTCTCCAAAGAGATTGAATCCGCTTAAATAGTCTTTGCTCTCAATAAACTCATTGACAATAGGCATTGTCACTTTGGGAGGTGTGGTGAGAATCCCTTTTTTTAGCAAATATTCGGTCGATCTTTTATAGATATTCTGTGTAACGACGGTTAATCCCTCATAAATATCCATCACCTCACCTTGGTAGGACATATTTAAATTGAGGGTATACATGCCCATGCTTATTTCTTTCAAAATGCGGAGGAACATGATATCAAATCCATTGTCGTACAGTTTCGGCGCCTCTAAATTGACATCCCCTTTGGTAAAACCAACAGGTACGACAATGCCTTGATTTTCAAACAATCTGATAATTTTATTCACATAATGATCGAGATCCTGCCATAAGCCACCCATAATATTTCTTGCTTCATGACCATCCGTTTTCGCGATGAAGTAATCCAACACCCGCAGAATGAGTGTCTTTTGCTGATAGGTAAGCCAAAGTGTCCCGAGCTCTGAAGAGCTTATGGAGTCTGCTTGCTTTGTCATTATTTCATCTCCAGTTAAAGAGCAGTCCTACGGAGCCCTCTATTCATCTTATTTTCTTCTTGTTCCTTGGATTAAAATTGATGACCAATTCCCGATCGACGTTAATATGGAGCACGTTGCTCTGAGTCAGGTCAACGAATCCTTTCACCAGAATTGTAATAGGAACCAATATGATAAACGACTCCCAATAGGACCATCTCATAAGTTGATACATGCCAAGAGACACAAAGATGGGCTCACCGATAAACGAAATGACTAGCGAGGCCACTACACCAGCAATCAGAAATGATTTCCAGCTGGAAAACCTCTGATACAAATAGGCAAAAATAGAGGGAACCACAAAGAAGTCGACAGCATTTAAGTTCTCAGTAAATGGAATTAGTTGATGCGGGTAACGCCACAAGTCGAAAAACTTGCCGACTTGATCGACCGCCCCGACAATAATAAATGCCGTCATGAAGGCTAATACGGTGCTGAGTGTCCTTTTACGATCCATAGAGATGAGCAGCAGCACAAAAACCACCAGATTAGCAATGACGATAACCCACCACTGGAACGAAAAAACGTCCTGATGCAGCCAGTAATCGAACTCCATTCGACTCTCTTTCGTGTTTAATTCCTCTATTTCATTAGGCATATCTTTCTCCCTATTCGCTTCAAACTTAAATTCTTGTTCTTTATTATTAAACAGGAAGACAAAAATATGTATCGTTGGGAAGTGTTATTTTGGACAAATAAAACATCCGCGGCATAGGCTGATTCCGTTCATAAGTGCATGGAGAGGATTAGGCAATAATTCGGCATAAATGAGATAACGCCCCCCTGTTCATCTGTTGCATAATAAGGTTATCCCGCTGAAATAAAGGAGCGAAACATGACATGGAATATGTGAAACTTGGAAATACTGGCTTGGATATATCTCGGCTTAGCCTTGGCTGCATGAGTTTTGGTGCAGCAGAGCGGTGGCATCATCCTTGGATACTTGATGAGGAGCGCAGTCGCCCTATTATAAAAAAAGCCCTTGAATTAGGCATCACTTTTTTCGATACAGCGAATGTGTATGCAGATGGAACCAGTGAAGAAATCATCGGACGAGCTTTGAAGGATTACGCCAATCGGGATGAAATTGTCCTCGCGACAAAAGTGCATGGACGTATGCATCAGGGTCCAAACGGCGCCGGCCTTTCCCGTAAGGCGATTTTGAGTGAAATCGATAAAAGTCTGAAGCGGCTAGGAACGGATTATGTTGATCTATATCAAATTCACCGTTGGGATTACCATACCCCCATTGAAGAAACGATGGAAGCGTTGCATGATGTTGTAAAGGCAGGTAAGGCCAGATATATTGGTGCTTCCGCCATGTACGCATGGCAATTTCTGAAGGCGCTGCATGTAGCCGAGAAAAATGGATGGACCCGGTTTGTGTCGATGCAAAATCATATGAATCTCATCTACCGTGAAGAGGAGAGAGAGATGATGCCGCTTTGCAAGGCAGAAAAAATCGGTGTGATTCCATATAGTCCAGTTGCCTCAGGAAGACTGGTACGTGATGAATCGGTTACCACGCTTCGTTCCGAAACCGATCACATGCAAAAAAAGAAGTACGATGCAACAGCGAATACGGATCGCTTCATTGTGGAACGTGTAGCAGCCATAGCAGAAAAACGCGGTGTTCCCCGTATTCATATCGCGCTTGCTTGGCTGCTGCAGAAGGAGCCCGTCTCGGCTCCTATTATCGGCGCTACGAATGTGATTCAGCTCGAAGAAGCCGTAGGCGCTTTATCCATGAAGTTAACGCCTGATGAAATTACGTCATTGGAGGAATTGTATGTTCCCCATCCCGTAGTTGGAGCGATTTAAAACTTCAAATAGGATGAAAGGCCAAATAGCCCGTGGATGGAAATCCCCGGGCATTGGGCTTGCTATATGTTTAGATCGAAAAACCTTTCATTAACGGCATAATAAATGAAATGGCACCCATGCCAAGTTTCATAAAGCTGCCTATGTTGCTAAACAACCCGCCTGACCCGCCTGCGCTTTTGGCAGCACCTTGACCAAGACCTCCCAGTAATCCACCACCTGAGGAACCCCCTCCAAATAAACCGCTAAGTCCTCCGCCGCCAAGAAGCCCAAGTATGTTACCTAAACCACCAAAACTGGATATATGCGCTTTAGATCTAACTTTTTTTCGTGGAATCTTCTTGTCCCCTTTAAATCCTTGAAGAATAACTTGACTAACCTGCACTTCTTTCAGAACACCATAATAGACAGAACCGTCCTTGAGTACTACGCATACAGGTGTTCCTAGATTAGCTGCAGCTTGAGCGGCGATCTTTGACGACGATGCTAATCGTCCTTTCTGTCCAACATTTACGCGGCCGTGCTTTCTTGTGGGGTGAGGATAAGTTTTCATGCTGCTCTCACATCCTTTTCATGATATCCCTATTCTTGTCATCATATGTTGAGAAGACAAGATCCGAATGTGCGCTTCACAAAATAAATTACTTTATTGGTGATAACCGATAACAGTTGGAGATGGTTAATCGCCATTCCAACCGTTTACCGGAAAACTACCTTCTCGAAGTTAACATGGATTGCCAGTCCTGATAGCTAAAAATCAGGGTTATTATGGACTTGCTCATACACATCCTTGCCGCTTCGTACCACCCCAGGCATGATGCCGGTATCTCCCAATGAGTAATACACATAGAAGTCAGTAATTTGAGGATAAAACGTTTTATACAGTTTAAAATCCATCGCCACTTGATGCCCTATGAGTTTCATCTTCCAGAGCCGCGTTCGATTCACGATATACAAACACACCAATTAGAATCGGCAGAAACAAAATGGCAACGTAAGAAAATAGCCAGGTTAAGATAACGCTTCGTCTTTTCATCCAAATACTGTTTAGCACGATGTTAGCCCCCATTTATACTTCCCAACAAGAAAAATGTGTAGTTCCATGGTACACAACCACATCTTAGTTTGAATAGAGCCAATATTTATTTCTTCGCTATCTGCTCAAAGCAAAAGACAACCGCATGGGTTGTCTTTACTAATTATTTATTTGCTTCTCTTGGCATCCAGCATTTTGCTAATCATAGCGGCGGCCTCTTCTCTAGTAATCTGTGCCTCCGGATGAAGCGAGCCGTCCGGGTAGCCACTGATAACGCCTAACTTCACAAGCATTGACACATATGGCATTGCCCAGCCAGGGATGGCTACAGTATCGGTGAAGGAATTTTCTGCACCCGCTGCAACTGTATCCACCTTCATCATGCGGCCGATTATCGCAATGGCTTCCGCTCTGGATATCGGTACCTTAGGGTCCAGATATCGTTTCTCATCTCTCGTCGTACCTCCGAGCCATCCTTGTTCAATGGCCGCTGTGACATAAGGCTTTGCCCAGGAAGCGACAAGCTCTTGATCCACGAACTCAGGTGAGATCTCGTGTAAGGTTGAAACGGACGCTGTGCCCTCGGCACCAACGGCTATTTTGGCAAACTCTTGCCGCGTAATGGAACGCTCTGGTTCAAAGGCTAAACCATTACCGGAAGGAACGCCATTCACGATTCCCATTGAAGCTAATCTGTACACCATATCATGGGACCAATGAGCTGGAGGCATATCCTCGAACACCGGCAGATCACCGTTATACATGAAGGCATATTTGCTAAAATGCGGTAACGAAGCGGTTATCGTGCCTGCTGCCGGGTCTACGCGACCACCGACATATTCCCACTTATACGTCTGTTCATTGTACCAGTATATCGCTGCTCGACTTGGATCCTGAAGTTCTTCCAGACTATAGCGAACTGTCAGTTCTGCAGGCTTTTGAAGTACCGTCGGTTTATCGAACTTAAACTCATAAATCTCGCCAATCACTTTTAACCGGCCTGTCTCATATTTCTTCGGAGTCCGTACGGCGCCGATGCCCAGTCCTACGCTTTCCTGAAGCGGCTGAGCCGGTATGCGAATGACGGCACGATCGCGAATCTTAACCACACTTTCCTGATTGTCTTTAAGAATAGCGGACGTAATGTAATCAACGCCCTGCTCCTGCTCAATTAACCTTTGTAAAATTCTCTGGAGCGTATCTTCTACCTTTGAATCCGTCGACTCACTGCCACTGCCAGCGTCATGTTCAGGGGTGTCGGACGTTGGCGGCACATACCAATCATCGTATTGAACAGGAGGAGTCTCCGGCGCTCCACGCGGTTTGGTTACTTTCACAGCCATCGTATCTTCAAAAGCAAAATCTCCCGCGACCGAATAGGAAGCTTTGATGACCATATCTCCTTCATATTCAGCCTGTAGACGCCCTTGCTCCGACATATTCCCGTTCGTTTCCCCTAAGAGTACGCTCCACTTCACACTGCTAGGATCAATGTTAAACGATTTGCCTTCTTTGTCTGTCCCTATAAGTTCCAAAGACTGTTCACTGCCCGCTTCTACCTGCAGAACGCCATCTTCCAGCCGACCCTCTTTCGCACGCAGCTCCACTTTGGCTAAGGAACTCAGTTGACTATTTACAACTTCGGTATTCAGCACAGTTTCATTCCCTGCGATATCTTTCGCAGTAACAACGACAGGCTTGGACAAGTAGCCCTCCATAGGTATCGATTTCTCAAAGGCACCACTCGTTTGAACGTCAATTGGCTCCTCATTTATCGTTACCGTACTGCCTGGCTCTGCCATCCCTTTCACGATTACCGTTTGTTGGTCAGATGCAGTGCGTGTACTTTCCACTTTTAAATCAGGCGCAGTCGTATCCGAAATCACACGAACGCTGGAAGCTGTGATATCGCCTTGCGAATTCGTCGAGAATAATTGGATGACGTTCTCCCCTTCATTTAACGAAATGGATTGTTCCCAATCAGCCCCTGATTGCGGTTCTTGCTTCACGTTGTTTACAATGATATCGGACGATACCGTCTGATTCGCATGCATATGCAAAAGCATATTGTTTTCTTTCATGATATAGGTTGTCGTACCATCCTGCGAAAATGTATTGGTAACGGGCTCATGATTGGCATGAAGCACCGACAGCTGTACATTGGCAGGCTCTGGTTGCGGTAAAAGGACTGCAGCCGTAACCGCAGGTTCGCTGTAGACTTTGATGCCGTCAACTAATTTGTAAGCGCCGATGGACACTCTGTAAGAGGAGCCCGGCAGCATACCGACTTTTTCACCGGCCTCGTTATTTAATGTCCCACCGATTCTAGCCTTGTGAACTTCGCCAGCCAGTTCAATGACACCCAAGCTAGGTATGGCTTTGCCACTCTCGTCCAGCACTTGTACTGTGTATCCATCAACCGCTTGCTCATTCCAGGAAAGTTCGAACAGTCCATTGCCTGCTGGGGTCAAATGAACCTGACTGGGAGAAGCCGGCTGATGCGAATTCACCATTTGCAAGGGTTGACTGCTGTATTGGCTGGTTACGTTCGTCTCGCCCTGTGACAAAACTGCCTTCACATAATACGTGCCGCTAGGCGTCGAGTCCGGCAAGACGATTTGCGCAGAACCGGCCGAAACGTCAAGATCTTGAACAAGCAGACTGCCAGGGTCGTTCTCATTGTTGGTGCTAAGGAATAAAGAAACTTTTTCATTCGTCGTATGATCACTTTGCCAATGAACTGTTATCTGTTGCGGCTTCGTGGCATCCGGTTGTTGAACATCGACATTGGTGAATGTTGGAGGTACGGTAACATTTTCAAGTGTCCACTCCAGATCACGATCTGTCGTTACTCGCCAGGTGCCGGCCATGGGATGCTTCATCGAGATCAAAACGCTTTGCTCACGCTCTCCGGAAGCAGATTCTTCAGCCGAAATTTCCTGAATGTCATAATTTTCACCGGAGACAAGCGGGTACGAATTGCCGGCTGGATCCGCAACTTGAAGCTCAGTGGGATCCCCTGAGTACGTAATGTCCAGTAAGGCCATCTCTTGCTCCGAAGAAAACGGAATGGAGTAAACGTTCGGACTGGCAGCTTTCAGCAATCTTCTCGTTGGCTGCTGCACATTACTTCTTGGCCCTGAACTGACAACGGGCTTCATGTTCGTTCCGAAGCTCATCGTTCCAGAAACACTTCCTGACTCATCATAATACGTCTGTTCAATGAGACTCTTAGCTGGCAGATCGGAATTCGTTGGTTCGTTGCTTGGTAACTCCGCTCCAGCCATTAGGCTTCTGCTGCTCATTAAGTTACGCTTGCCCAACGTGATGGACGGCTTTTTGTCGCCCCATTCATACTCGAAGCCCCAAGGAATACCAATAAATTCTACGTTTCCTGCCACTTTCTCCGAGCTAATTTCGCCTTCGGCCGCTGCAAGCACCAAACCTCTCGGAAGCTTCACCTGCAAATTGCCGCCGCCTGCCAAATAAACCGGTCCGAGCTTGCCATGCTGCTCCGGATCGTACCGGAAGACCACGTAGACTTCGCCGGTAAGCAAATTTTTGATATTAATTTTGGCCCCAGCCTTGAGTTCAACGCCAAACTGCGAGAAGGAGTCCTTGAGCAGTACGCTTCCATATACTTCTTCCAAAAGCTGTATCCCGAGCACCTCGAATGCGCCGGAAAACTCAACACCTCGCATCGATAGCCCTACCGTGGCATCATCCGCTTTAAACACTTTTGCGATGCTCAAGCCGCCAGTCATTTCTAATTTAAGCGGAGGCAGAAACTGATAATTGCCCATTAACGTATCGTAGATATTATAAATTCCGCCTCCACCTTTTGTGATATAGGCAACCGGAGCGATTGGAATCAGCGGAATACCCGGTTCCCCGCCTACAACGAAGCGGAAATTATCAATAATCGGAAAATTCGTATCGGTTAATCGTATGGTCAGCATTCCGTTCAATTCGACCACTTTAAATTGCACATTTGCTTCAATTTCATATTTCTTCTCGAACGTATCTACCCGAACAACACCGTCTACCCCCAAATCAAGTCCCGGGACTAGATTTTTCGGCAGCCCCGCTTCCCCTTCGGCTCGTAAACCCAGAAACCCGAATTTTCCTGCCGGACCAAAGGCATTGTCATATTGCCGAACACCGAACTTGGCCTCATCCAAATCGACCGAGACCAACACGGACCCTGCCCCATCGTCTTCTCCGTCTACATTCTCCGTTATATCTGTCGGCGGATTCGACGGTGGATTCGGTGGATTCGGTGGATTCGGTGGATTCGACGGATTGCCTGAATCCCCCTCATTCCCCGTGTCTTTTTTAGGGCCAGGCTCGAAGTCCAAGGCAAGCCGGCCACCGAATGAGACGCTCTCTGTTCCAATGACAGCATTTTTGATATTGAGTTGAAACCAAGCGAGTCGTTGAATAATAGATAAACCTTTTAATACGTCCCACTTGATTTCAATCTTCTCTTCTTGCTCGTCTTCCTTTGCTTCCAGAGCATATTTTTTACCGTCTTCCAACTCAACGCTGAAAGGCCCATAGGCAAATTTGAAGTTCGGGATCGAAAGAGCCCCATTCCCTTTCAAATTGATATAATCCTGATCATGCGTACTGTCTTTGGCACTCTTCTGAATGGTTATCTTTTGCGAAGCCTCTCCGAAGATGGCGGTTAACATCTCTGTTGTATCGTGGTGAATGACTGAGTTGATCGTCGAACCTTTATCAATCTCATAAACAACTTTCCCGCCATCGCCGTTTTTCGCCAGGATGGAACCTCGGATTTCCAGCAGCGAGACTTGGCGGCCGCCTGAGCGTTCGAATTCCATTTTATAATTCGCTAGCTCGGTCTCACTCTTTACAGGCAGCAAACTGTAGGTTTGCCCCGCCTCTTGCGTCATGTTATCGCCAACAACCAGCAGAATACCGTAATCTTTCGATTTAAAGCTTTTATCCAGCGTAAACTCGATTTTTTTCTCAAATACTTTGCTGCCTGCCGTCAATCTTACCGTGTAGGATCCCACTTCAAGCTTGTGCTGCTTCCACAGGTCACTGGTTAAATTCAATCGAGCTGTAATTTGCTTATCATCTTGAATGGATACGTCCGAGGCAGGAATCGCTACACTTGCTCCATCGCGATCCCGGATAACATCAAGGTTCCAACCTGACGATCCTTTCAAAATCTCAAACCCTGCTCCTTGCAGCGTTAGAGCAGGTTTCTCATCGAGCGTGTACAGTTTTCTCGGGAAAACCTCCATCAGCTGCATGCTGGGGATTTCCCCCGTCAAGGCAGGAAGAACAACATAAGAAGCTTGAATGCTTTCCTCTCCGCCTGCCGCTTGAGCGATGACTTGAAATTGCGCTGCTTTATACGCTAGCTGCACTTTAGGTTTTACGCGCCATGTAACGGATTGTGTCTCGCCGACCTTCATATTGCCTACAATTTTCGTTATTCCCTGTCCGGGTGTGAGCTCCAACTCATCGGGCAAGCCGAGTGTGACCTGCACGCCTTCCATATTCACTGAACGGTCAATGGCATTATCAATATCAACGCGTATATCAAACTCATTTTCCTTGTAGCCGTTACGATCATCGTTAAGCGTCAACTGCTTAGGCGCACCAACTTGCAACCGGTAAGTAGCTTCTTTCTTTGATGTGAAAAAGCTGCCCAAGCCATAGTACGTCTCGAATACAGCCTCACTACCCGGGGCAATGTTAGCCGGGTCCCAATAAAGCGCGACTGCACTATCAGCTGAACCGTAAGCGTTCTGCTTGTTCGTAAAATCGAGCAGCGGATTCACCGTGTAGTCCCATTTAGTTTGGGAAATGCCATTCCAATGAGCAATAATCATCTGATTCGGCGCTTTGTTTCCCCAGCCTTGCATAAATCCGTATGACATGACCTTTGGATTAATTGGATTGTCCGTCGCACTCCAATAATAAGGGAGCTGTCCCGTGATAACCTTCTCATTGGAAATGTACGTATTCCCGCCAGCTACCGAAATGGGGGAAGCGTCTTGCGGCCCCAGCATCGTATCCAGCAAAATCCGAGAGCCAACACTCTGATTTTGGTTGGTTTTATTTTTCACTTGATACGAAACTTTCATATTACCTGCGTTAGGATTCGTCGGATCGTCGACGAGTGTTAGCGTCTGCGTGATGTCCAGACCTTCGATGTTCCATACCGACTTATTCGTCAATCCCTGATTTGCCGGGGAGGAGGTAAAGCTTCCATTCGATCCTAGGAAGCCATACCCGTTGCCGAAAATATAATCTTTCCCGTTAATGCGAAACGTCGTAAAAGAAGTCTCCGGCAGTTTTTCCTTAAAGAGCAGCGCCTTGTTATCGTCGCCGCTCTTTAACGGGGAGCCTTGCTTTGTATTGACACTGAACCTTCCGGTCTCTTTATTCACACTTACTTCCATGAATGTATTGGAAACTGTAAGAGGTGTCATCTCCTCTTGTGCGGCCAACGCCAACCCGCTTCCGATCGGAAAGAGCAGGACAAACGCAGCTCCAATGAGCGCTATTTTTTTGCCTATCTGAAATCGATCCTTTATCATTGCTCACACTCCTAAGAAGCTTGTCTTGGTAAAATATACACACGAATGAGCTTCAACTGACGTTCTTGATTTTGAATGAGTAAAGTGTAATAGCCATATTCCGTTATAGGTAAAATACCATTTGTTAGCAGACTGGCATTTGCCTTGAAATCTCCGATGCTCTTCGGCCCTTTCGCCCATTTCACAGAGCTCGCTCCTTGAATGCCGAACAACGAAAGTTGAATCGCATCGCCGTACACAACCACATCGGTATCCTGCACTTTCACGGAATTGACGTAAACGGTGAACTCCGTCGGTGCGATGACAACCGCCTTCCGGGTCACTACCGCTTCGTTGCCTGCACGATCCTTCACTTTATACACGACCGAATATTCACCAGGTACTTGGGAATTGATCGTATTTTGAGTTACGCTGATCTTGGCTGTCATATCGCCGTCCACATAATCTGTCGCTGTGACGTCTGCCAGTGGTTTCACCACGGCTCCCACTTCAAGCAGCAATGGCTCGCCGCCGATAAAGGTAAACTTCGGTGCTTCGCGATCAATATTGTTTACATCGATACGTAACGCATATTTATTCCCCAGCATATCTACAGCGTCAATCCAACGTGTGCCATTGCTCGTAAAAGTGACTACATTTCCACTCATACCTGTGAATGTAAGTGCTTGATCGGATGTTATCGTTACATTCACATTATTTTTCGTTGGTGCTGTTTCACTATAGGTATAGGTCACTTTTGCCTTTGTCTTATTAATGTTATTTACCGTAGCTTGAATCTCCGTTAAATTTCCTACAACGTCCTGCAAATAGAAGGTGAACGTACCGTTATCCTTAAACACAACCTGCTTCGCACGGTTATTGTTCAATACATAGAACGGCTCATCCGCATCTACCGTTACGATGACATCTTCCTTTGTTGCTGCTGTCGTACTGTAAGATAATCGTGGTGTAGGAGGTGTTCGATCGATATAGTTGACCGTCGCCTGAACGAAAGCTTGATTGCCGGCCCGATCTACAACGACGAATGAATAGGTCCCATTGCTTGTAAAATCATAAGCCGTGCTGCCATTATTGCCGATCACGGTGATTGGCTCATTCGCTAGAACAGTTGCCCGCACATCAGATCTCGTCTTTGTCGTTTCCGAATATTGAATGGAGACGACAGGCGGTGTCTTGTCGATCCGATCAACGGTGGCGACCAACTCACGCTGATTTCCAGCAACGTCTTGGAACATAAAAGTAAAGGACCCATTTTGCGTAAACGTATGCGTGTTGTTCCCCGTACTAAGAATCTGTACAGGTACGCCCGAGTTATCTGTAGCGGTCAACGTTGCCACGACATCTTGATTCGTCCACCCTGTATGGCTGTAGGTAACAATGGCCTCAGGAGCTTCTCGATCGATATAGGTAACAGAAGCGACCGTCTGTCCTTCATTGCCAGCAGCATCACGATATTCAAACAAGAACGTACCATTGTCTGTAAACGTATACCGCTTGCTGCCCCCATTGTTCGTTACGGTCACTGGAGATTGATCCGTGAAGGATATTTCTACATCGACATTATCTTTGGTCCAAGTCGATCTGCTGAAACTGAGCTCTGCCTGAGGCGCCTCCTTATCGATCCAGCTCACCGCCGCTGTCCGATGGCCGATGTTGCCTGCCTCATCTTCGTAATCAAATGTGAATTGCCCGTTCTCTGTAAAGGTATACCAAGGGCTTCCGCCATTATTGAGAATCGTAACTATCCCGTTATTGTCATCATACGTAATCAGCGTAACGGTAACATCCTGATTCGTCGGCCTTTCCGTGGTGTAGACCAACTCCCCTGTTGGCGGCTGCTGATCGATTTTGTCAACATAGACCTCATCATTGCTTACGATGCCTGTACTCACATTACGCACTTTATAGTGGAGGGATCCGTTCGTCGTAAATTCATAAACAACCTTCGTTACCGTCTGACTGATGACTTGCGCTTCACCCGTGATCGTCAAATCCATTAATTCACGCTCAGGACTTCCTGACGCATCGATCGTGACGCGGACAGGTCCGTTCGTCCAATCGCTCGGCGTGAGCGTGACATCTGAGGATGGCAAGCTGCGATCAATCCATTCGACATTGGCCATAGCGACCCCAACATTCCCCGCTGCATCCTTAAATTCAAACTGGAACTGTCCATTATCTGTAAATACATGCTCTTTTTTGCCAAGCTCCGTATTCGTTACGACGACAGGCTCGTTGGTGGTGAGCGTCGCCGTCACATTATTGGCGGTCAAGCCGGCAGGTTTGTAAGATATCGTACCTACCGGACTTGTGTTATCGAGCAGAAACGGATTACTGCAAAATGTCGTCACATTCCCCGCTTTATCGGCTACTTTCACCCATAAATACCAAGTACCGGTCACTTCATTTTTATCCGCTTTATGATCTGCGCCTAACGGCGTCCACGTTGTTGGCTCCGCCATATGGGACGTCGACCAGGCATGTGCATACGTCAGTTCACTCTGTGGAGCCCCTGAATCCGTAGCATAAACAATCGTGCTCACAGTTTTCTGCTGAGATGATCCATTGGTGCTTAACGTGATGACCGGTTTGGTCTTATCGATCCAAGTTACGGTCGCTATAGCCGTGTTCACGTTGCCTGCCTTATCTCGGAAATTGAACGTATAGGTGCCATTGGTCTGAAAGATATAGGTCAACCCTGTAAGTCCATCTACCGTTATGTCAGCGGATGGTGTCGCATTATCGGTGGCTGACAATGTCGCAGATACAGGCTGATTCGTCCATGCGGTTGTGCTATAAGTAATATTCGTCAATACAGGTTTCGTCGTATCAAAAGTTACCGTATCCGAATATGTCGTTGAGATGTTTCCCGCCGAATCCATAAACTGAACCGCTATCGTTCGCGTGCCTTGTGTGGCAGGGATCGTGATCGTTTTGTCAGTCGTAAACGTCTCCCAACTCCCCCATATACCGCTATCCACCGCGAATCTCATCTTATCTACCGTGCCTTGTAAGTCCGTGGCACTCAGCTGGACGGGCACTGTCGTAATGTTCGTAAACTTTTTCGGGATGCTTATAGCACCTGTTGGCATTTCATTATCCAGCTTATAGGGCCCACCGGTTACCAGCGTCCAGTTGCCTGCTTCATCATAAACCTTGGTATGAATGTAAAAAATGCCGGTTTGATTCGTTATGGAAAGGGTCCTAATCGTTGACGTCGCCCATGCCGAATCGTTCCCATCTGTCGTTGCTTGTGTTGTTACCGCATATTTAATCACAAAATTAGCTAGATTTGTTGTCATGTTATCCGTCAAATTCAAATCCGTCGACAGCGTCTTACTGTAGGCTGCCGTGCTAGGAAGCGTAAACGTTACTGTAGGTTTCGTATTGTCGAGAACAAAGCCCTGCGTTGTCTTCGCATATCCAATGTTCCCTGCACTGTCTGTTGTCTTAATATGCAAATATTGCGTACCGTTAGCGCCTGTGGGAGAAGAGAGCGTTGTCGTTGAAGTTGTTTTGTTGCCGGTTCCATCAAAAAACATCTGCCAACCGGGATCATTCGCTGCAGGCGTCGTTACACTCGTTCCCCATAAGTAAAAGGCTTGCCCTAACGTACCTTTCGCATCCAGTAACGTAACGCCTACTTGGCGGGCAGTGCCTGGCGCGCTATTGCCCTGCGCCGTAAATGTAACGCTCGGTGCTGTCTTGTCAATGATAAAATTGGAACTTTCCAATGTGCCCACGTTATTCAAATTGTCCGTAGCCGTTAGCTTCAGCTTGTAGCTTCCTTCCACACTATTCGGTACGTTGAGCGTACCGCCGCTGATGCTCCCCGTCCCGGTTGAATATGAAACCCCGTCTTTAAACCATTCGTAGCTGACTTGTTTCATACCGGAATGTGGATCTGCAACCGTATAGGTTAGTGTATGGCTCGTCTTGGCTGTTCCCGATGTCGGATTCATGCCAATGGTTGGCGCTTGGTTATCGTAATTAAAAGGTCCCGCTGTTTGAATGATCGTATTCGCTGCTAGGTCGACCGCTTTTGCATGCAAATAATATGCACCTGTCCCTGTCGGATCAATGGGGGCAGCCCCGTTAATGAGGCTTCCTGAAATACCTGCTGCCGCCGGTGGCGTTGCGCTCTGTGACCACACGTAGAAGAGACTCGTGTTAGCTGTTGACGGTGTATCTGCAGTCGTAACTGTCACTCCATGACTTTTTTTATATGTGGCATCCGATTGTTTGCCGAAAGTGAGCGTTGGAACTGTGTTATCCAAATAAAAGGGTCCTTTGGTTTGGATCACTTCATGTCCTACAACGTCCACCGCTTTGGCGTGAAGGAAATAAATGCCAGGTGCTGCAGGATCTACGGCTGCAGCACCGCTCGTGATAATCGTATTGATGTCAGCCGCAGCAGGTGCTGTCTGGCTTTGCGTCCACGTATAAGTAAGCTTAACGTTTTCGTTCAGCGGTAAGTCACTGGCGGTTACGGTTATTCCTAATGTTTTCTTATAGTTCGTATCTGCCGGCAGATTGCCGAACGTGATAGTAGGCAGCGCATTGTCGATATAGATGGGCGTCTGGACCAAGCTCTTAAAGTAAGCCACATTATTCAAGGACGTGCCGTCCGTAAAATAAGTCGTCCCATTCGAGGTTGCGTTCCAAATATTCGTAGGCATATTCACACCATCCGAAGGACCGCAGCCATCCGGGCCTCTTTGAATATCGACAAGTCCCGAGGGCATATCCGCGGTAATCCCTCTGGCATATACCGGAGAGGAGTATCCCTCAAACACGGCATTATACAAACGAATCCAGTCTTGCGTACCGTTCATGGAAATGGGAATCGTTGATTCCATATCACATTTCACAGAGGGGTTCGACGATTCGAAGGGAACATTCATCTTGATCGTCTGTCCTGCTGTAAAAAAATATTTGCCGTTTACCGGAGAAACCGTGGCCCCGATTGAACTAATCGTGACAGCTGTAGGCTGCTTGACAGCCCCAGCAGGCGCTAAGGTTGCTGCCCTTACCGTTATCGGAAATGGTAGGACGACACCTGCCAATAGCACCATACTTGTGAAGAGCCCCCAAATTTTTCTCATAAAGCCTCCTTTTGATCAAACCTGCTTATTTGGAACCCCCACATTCTACGCGAATTTCGACAAATATCGATAGTGCCAAAGGTCATTTTCCCGAAATAAAACATGAGAAAAGTCCTAACGCACACTAGAACTCCCTGGAAAACAAAATGAGCTAAGCAGATAAGAATCTGCCTAGCTCATTTATAGTTACCGACATTTTGTTACTCCCAAATATTCCAATCTTTCGCCTTGGCAACCGCCTGTGTGCGACGGTTTACTTGTAGTTTGCCGTAGATGGACAACGTGATGTTTTTGACTGTGCCTACGGCCAGCTCAAGTCTTTGCGCAATCTCTGGATTCGATAAGCCTTTCACCATGAGCTGCATGACATCCTTCTCACGTTCGGTCAGCGACTGGGTGAGCAGACTGGCGTCAAGCTTCGGCTTTCCTGTATCCATAACAAGCGGCTCCGTTTTCACAATGGTACCCTCACTTGCAAAGCGATTTAGCACTGCTAGTTGGGCAGACATCATCTGCATCAGCTCCAAACGTTGGCTGGCTTGCGCCCCGGTCACCGCTTCATTTTCCAAATAAACGATTCCGGCTAATCGGTCCAGCTGCTGAACGGGCAAACAAATCATTGAACGCGGACGAACACTGCGAATATACGGATCCCAAGCGAATAAGTCGTCCAGATGCGCATCCTCCAGGATAAGCGGCTGCTTGGTTCTAGCTACGAAACGGATCACTGAAATCGGTAAATCAAAACAGCTTTCTAGCGAAGCGGAGTGGCCGCTCTTGGAAATGTTTCGATTAATGTCATGCTCGGCTTCGATCCACAAATCGCCGGCTTTATTAACGATCCAGAACCCTTTGGCCGCTCCGGCATTTTCCATAAGCGTCACTAAATAATGACCAAGCAGCTGTTCGAAACCGTACGCTTGTGTCAGTCGGGCTGCCGCTTTCTTGAACATATCCCGCTCCACTTCCACAGAAGGTTCCTCGTTCGCATCCTTGTAGTCCGTTTGAGCGGACGCGCGAGTGAGCTTCAAATCTTGCTCCCATACTCGGCCTTCCTCACTCGACCTTTCAAATAAATCAGAATACTGCTCGCGAAGCTGCAAGCACTTCTCGATAGCCCCCCATACCTTAAAACTATGATACGCATCCAAAAGGTATGTTTTGGCAAACTTCTTTTTACCCATGGCTAAAAGTAATTTACCGGCAAGTTCGCATGAAATGGCTTCCAGATGGGTATATCCATTCTCACGCGCCGCGTCTATCGCCTCATCGTAACAGGTTAAAGCTTGCTCCCATCGCCCTTTCAGACGGGCTGCTTCTCCCTTCATCAGTAATAACTTAGGCAGGAAGTGACTTGGCCCTAACTCGGACCACTTTCGCATTTGCCCCAGCATACTTCGCATCTTTCCGTCCGCCAACTCCTGTTGCTTCGCCGATTGGTCACAATACACACTGGACATGGCTAAAAAGCCGTACAACATGCCCTCGGGCAAATGCGAATGATACTTGTAGTATCGCTCGCTGTGCTCTGTCTGTTCCCAAAGCTCTGCAGCTTCTTGATAGCGGCCGAAGAGGTACAGCAGTTGAATTTTGCAAATGTAATATTCAAACACAAGTCCTATACGGGTCTCTGCAGGACTCATCGAATGAAGAAAAGAAACCTCATCAAACGCGTCATCACTCAGCGTTAGACGACCTGCCGTCTCTCCCTTTAGACATTTGGCAAACTGCTGATATAACGCGAACGATTTCATGAGGAAAGGATCTTTTTTATGAAAAGCGCCGCCTTGGACTTGGCAAAATTCGTACAGTTCTTCCAGATGTCCACCGAAAAACAAGCTGAACTTCATGCCGCGAAGCGAAAAACCGGCATAATACATATCGCCGCTCGCGAGACTTAGCCGATGAGCTTCTTTAAATAACGGCCACGTTTCCTGAGCGCTCATGCGCCAGAAGTGAGATAACGCATAAATAAACGAAAGCTTCGCCTTCAATGGCGAATGAGCAGCATCACCTAGGTGCAGTGCTGCTTCCGAAAGCTCGCATCCTTCCTTGTGCTTCCCTTCCTCACTGGAAATATACGAGGCAAAAATCGCAATGATTTCCGGAAATCGGTACGCCGCATGGTGTTCAAGCATCAAACGTATGCTTCGGCAAATCATCACGACGAATAAATTCATATCCACAAAAGAGGAAGCTCGCGCCACAAGCGGCAGCAGCTGCAGGATAGCCAATTGGAGCGGCGACGTTTCCTCGCTGCGCTCAGCATCCAGCTTTTTCGGGATGCCTTCGTGCAGCAATCTGCGCGTTTGGCTCAGTTCCTTTTGGCGCCGAGCAGCTCCAACCTGTTTGGGAAGCTCAATGCCCAACTTGCCCAGCAGCTGCACACCAGCATGAAAAGCCTCTCTGGCATTCCCGCGATTGATATCAAGCTCCAGTTTCACCGCGTAAGTCCGCAACTCCTCCAAACGAGTATGCGAGTGGGACACGAGCTGCTCGAACAACAGCTCCCCTGTTTCCAAGTGACCGCATAACACCTCAGCTTGCATGCGTTCCATATACAGGTCATAAGTTAACGCATGATGCTCCTCCCAATCCGTGTCGGTCAGAAGCCCTGTACCGAAGGCAAGATACGTCGCTGCCGACAAGTATGCTGCCGACTTTCTAGCTTTACGGCTTGCCTGTAGCGCCATTTCGGCGACAAGTCGTTTTTCCTCACGGTCCGTCAATTGATTTTGCCCAAGCATGAAATGATTTAACGTCGTATACATGAGGTCATCCGGCTTGTCAGCCGTTTGAAGGCCCCATTGATACCGACCAATTCCCGAGTGAATCTTCTCTTTCTCTTCGGCCGTTACGGCATCATAGGCAGTCTGCCTAATCGTATCGTGAATAAATACGAACCACATATTCGGATCTGTCGATTCCAGTAACGAGGAATCCGCAGTCCTGTTCAGTCCATGCCACCTTTCACGTTCTCTGACAGGAAGAACTAATCCTTCCGTCAGCGCAGGCTCCAATTGTTCCATGACTTGTTCGGGAGATTGCAGGCAAATAGCAGCCAGCGTGTGCAAATCAAACGAATGGCCAATACACGCGGCCATGCGCAGCACAGATCCCGCTTGATTGGGGAGCTTGTCCAGCATTAAGTCCCAAACATCGTCAAGCGAATCCTGCTTGTGGATTTCGTCTGCATCCCACAGCCAAGTTTCCGTACGCGTATCGAAACGCAGCCATTTTTGGGCATAGAGAGTCTGTATGAATTGCTTCATATAAAGGGGATTGCCGGCCGTCTTCTGGAAAATCGCTTCAGCCAGCGACCGCCCCCTTGACTCTTCCAAATGTAACGTTTGGCACAGAAAAAGCTCTGTTTCCAGTAACGTTAAGGAAGAAAGCACAATCCGCCGATGGTCAAATGCCGCCCGATGATGATCATTCAACCAATGTCGAGGCTGCATGTCTTTGTCACGATAAGCGAGTATACATAAGAAATAACCTAGATCCCGACTTTCTGAAATACTGCGAATAAAATCCTTAGTGGCTGCATCCGCCCAATGCGCATCATCAAGAAACAAAATAAAAGGTGATCTTTTTCCAGCAAACGTACGAATCATCACTTGAAAAGCAAAATGAAGCCGGTTTCTAGACTCCATCCATGGCAATATCTCAGCATCCGGCTGCTCGCCGATAATCAGGTGCATGTTCGGAATAATCTCTGCCAAAATGCCTGCATGATCACCAAGTGCCGCAGTCAGCTTGTCTTTCCACCGTAATAATTGTTCCGCACTCCCTGAAAGGAGCCGATGAATGAGTTCTTGAAAAGCTTGAATCAGTGGTGCATAAGGGACCTCCCTAATGAGTGGATCCGCTTTTCCCGAAATAAAATAACCTCTCTCTTGCTGCTGCGATCTGTACCATTCACGAATAAGTGTCGTCTTCCCTACGCCTGCGCCTCCGCTAACGACAGCAAACGCCGTCTTCCCATTCAAACTGTCAGCATAAGCGTCAGTCAAAGCCGCCATTTCCGCTTCACGTCCGCTTAGAAAAATTGGCATTCGCAAATGGCCTGCAAAGTCCTTGCTTCCCAGTGCAAAAGCTCCGATAACGCCATTTTGTTCCCATTCACTTCTACATCTTTTGATATCATATAAAAGACCGTAGGCACTCTGATACCGCTCCTCAGGTGCTTTGGCCATCAGCTTGATGATGATGTCGCCGATCTGCTGAGGTATGCGGTGATTAACCTCACTCGGATGTGGGGCGCGTTTCGCCAAATGAGCATAAATCCATTCCGTCGGCTCATCCGCTTGATACGGAAGCTCTCCCACCAGAAGCTCGTAGCATATCATCCCTAGGGCATATAAATCCGTGCGTGCATCCGTGCCCCGCTTTAGTCGACCGGACTGTTCCGGCGCACGATAGGCCCAGGATGTTTCCAACATTTCACTGTTCAGAGTGATTATCATAGGGTTTCTATCGTTAGCTTCAATTAAAATCGTTTCCGGACTCAAGCGGCGATGGACCTTGTCTGCGTTATGCAAGACCATAACCGCTTCCGTAATACCTTCTGCGAGGGACAGAAAACCAGACATTTCTCCTTGCTGCTCTTGCCAATATCTATGAAGAGGGACGTTCAGTCTGTTATTTGTTACCATTACTGCCTCCCCTGAGCTCATCCATACCAAGTTGTTGTTCTTTCAAGCAAATTATATGATTTCCCCCCCTGCCAAAGCAATTAGATTTATTCATGAAAGGGACGTGCAAAAAAGCATAGCGATAAGTCGCTATGCTTGATGTAGATGAAGATGAACTTATGCGAGTTCGGCAATGCTCTTTTCCAGAATATCCAGGGCTTCATTGAGATGATCTTCCGTAATGATCAAAGGGGGTGAAAGCGTCAGAACATTCCCCTTGGACACTTTGAAATTAAGCCCTCTTCCCAAGCAGCTATACATGACGCGCTCGGCCTCTTGTACGGCAGGTTCCTTACTCACACGATCGGTTACGAGCTCAACAGCAACAAGTAAACCGATTTGACGGATATCTCCAATAAGCGGATACGTCTCCATCATGCTTTTCAAACGCTGCGCCATGAGATCGGCCATACGGCCCGCATGCTCCAGCAAGTTCTCTTCCTCGATGACTCGGATGGTTGCCAGCCCGGCAGCAGCTCCTACCGGCGATTTTTCATGCGTATAATGCCCGATCGACATTTGCTGTGCTTTGTTCAACTCTTCCTTCACGAGTAAAGCTGCCATCGGGAATACACCGCCGCCTAAACCTTTCCCCAGCACCATCATGTCGGGTTCAATCCCGTAATGCTGGTAAGCGAACATTTTCCCCGTTCGGCCAAAAGCCGTTGCCGTCTCATCAACAATCAACAAAGCGCCATAGCGATCGCAGAGTTCTCTAAGCTTTTTATAATAAGCGACAGGTGGAATTTGCACATCCGTATTTCGAATGGTTTCGATGACTACGGCACCAATCTCTCCATCTTGTTCAAGCACATACTCAATAGGCTTCAAACATAAGGAGTGCGCTTCATCCTGACACCCAAACACACAACGGTACGAGTTAAAAGGGATCACATGCTCAGCGCCGGGAAGCAGCGGACCTAAGCCACGGCGGAACGCCCCTTCTCCGCCTACGGATATCGCATCCAGCGAGGCTCCATGAAACGCTCCCCACATCGATAATGTTTTGTATTTACCGGTAACTGCGCGTGCAAGCTTAAGCGCCATACCGATGGCGGATGTCGCTCCTGGCGCGAAGAGAACTCTTTGCAGGGCTCCTTCAGTTAAAGCAACTAATTTATTAGCAAGCTCAATGGCAGGCAAATTCGTATATCTTCTCGTACAGAAGGATAACTGGTCCAACTGCTGTTTCACAGCTTCAATAACAGCAGGATGGCCAAAACCAAGCTGATGCACGTTATTGCCATGGAAATCCATGATTCTGCGTCCTTGGCTATCTTCTACATAAATCCCTTCACAGGAGGAAAGGACATTCAGACAAGGTGTAGATAACGTTTGGTGCAAAAAGACATCCTCATCCTCTTGCAAATAAGTTCGTGCTGCCTCATCAATTTGAGCTGTCCACCATTCACTCCTTGCTTCCGTTAAATTTATATCGCCTTCCGTCTTCATGAATGCTTGATGCTCTTGTTTGGTTGGCATATGTTCACCTCTAGTTGGATTTGGTTGTTTCTATATGGACATCTTACACTGTGTTTGTCATCATTATGTTAAATCTAGTTTAATTTTGTGTATTTAATTTGTTTTTATTTGTTTTTAGTTGTTATCGGGAAAAATGCTGCTAAATTGTTCATTTCTGCTATATTCGATCCAGTAGATGGAAATTATCCTGCTAATTCCTTAGGTTACGTCTGAAATGGGACGAATCGACTGAAATAGCTGCACATACTCCCGATAATTCATCAAAACCCTGCTCCGCACCATGTTTAACTGTAAAAATTCCAGTTACTCTGCCAACGAACGTAAAGATATACGACTTCGTCGTCTCTTTAGGACGAGCGCGTTTGCCAGGGTAGTGCGCAGCAAATTTGCGCGGCACAGACACACACAAACAATGGCCACTGCCTTCTCTATGCTGCACTTTGTGCAACTTAGAGGCCTCAAATTGGCCACTGCCGGCTTCTACGTTGTACAAATTACACCGTAAAAGGCTGAGTAGAGCGGTTTTCACGCTATTTTGATTGAATTTATTGTACTTTGTGCAATGAAGATCGGGGTAATGGGGTTTTAAGCAGTTCTATGCTGTACAAAGTGCAACATAGAACTGGGAGCGAGGGGCCGTGGCGCGAGGCGGTGAGGTTTGGTTACTTGGCGCAAGGCGGGCATGCAGCGCGGTATGGTCACTTAGTGCGAAGCGGGCCTGCAGTGAGGTTTGATTACTTGGTGCGAGGCGGGCATGCAGTGCGGTTTAGTCACTTGGTGCGAGGCAATTAAACAGTGCGGTATGGTCACTTAGTGTGAAGCGGGCATGCAGAACGTTTTGATTACTTGGTACGAGGCGATCATGCAGTGCGGTTAGTCACTTTGTGCGAGGCAATCATGCAGTGCGGCATGGTCACTTAGTGTGAGACGTTTATCAGAGCCGTCTGGTTACTTGGTGCGAGAACTTAGCGCGACACGCTTATTCAGCGTTTCTTATACAGCAAAAAAAGCCACCGATATAGTGGCTTTTCATAAACACGCTATCTATTATATTTCCGATCGAATGGCGGCTCGTTCTGTCGAAGGTAATGTTTTTAAATGCTTCAAGTAAACATCGAAGAGTGCTGGGATCGTGTCGTGCACATTAAATTTGTCCTCAACAAATTTACGGCCTACCCATCCAAGATCTTCCCGCTCACGCTCTTTCAGCTCCAATACCGACTTAATGTCGGACTCGAACTCTTCTACCGTCCAAGGCTTGCTCGCTCCATGATCACAGAACCAAGTCTCCCATGCTTTGGCATACAGTTCCTTGCTCATAACCCCCATATATCCGGTAGCTCCTGCAACAATCGTAGGACATTCGCAGGCAAGTGCCTCTAACGCAGCACGCCCTGTGCCAATAAAGCAATCGCTTGCGGAGTAATAAGCACACATATGCAAAGACTCTCCAGCCAGTTGTATAAAATCGACTCCGGCTTCTTCTTGAATTCGCGCCATTTCTGTTTGAACTAGCTCCTTATGATGCCCGCCACCGACAATAATCAGCTTGAGCTCCGGATAGTCGCCTGCAATCAGTCTGCGACATGCTTCCATAATCGCAAGTGAAATATCCGCTTTCTCAAACGACAACCTTGCCGCATAAGTGACGACTGGAGCGTCATGGTCGATTCCCCAGGAAGCACGCACATAAGGTTTGGTCGACTTGTGAGAGGAAAACTCCGACACATCAATCCCATTTTGCAGCAGGATAGAGGTAACGTGATTAGCCTTCAATGTTTTAACAATCGATTGGCTTACAGCCAGCACGGTGTCGCATTGTTTGACTAATGGAATTAAGGCATCATCAACGAATCCATGCACCGTAAACACGACTGGAATGTTCATTTCCTTCCCAGCCTGTACGGCGAAAACGCCTGATGGCCACTGATGAGCATGCAGGAGGGAAATATTTTCGTTACGGATAATAAGTTTCAAATAATCGATAATTTCAGCTTTTTTCTCCGTATTCTCTTTGAACTCATCTGTTACAAAATCGACGGTATAAACCGGACAGCCAAGAGCAGCAAAGGCGTCTAGCATTCTTCCGGTCTTCGCCGCAACGACCACATGCGCACCATTTCTCATTAGCTCACGAGCTAAACCTAATGTATGCGTCTCGGTCCCACCTACGTTAAACTGGTCAATGACCAGAAGGACTCGCAGATGTTTCTGCATTCTGCGAATTTCCGAAGCAGGAAGCTGCACCATCTGCGGCTTACCTTCAAAGCGGACAACATCCTTCAAATGAATGGTACCGCTTTTTTCATTTTTAATGACAATCACATTTTGATTCTGGGAAGATTGTTTCTTCCTAGCTGGCTTACGCAAGCTAGAAATTACTTTTCTCTTCGGCAACGGCAAATTCCTCACTCCTTCCATGTGCGCTGGCACCGGGGCTGTTTGTCTTGTACTCCTATAATGTATGAGATGAGGACGATCTTGGCATGGTTGCTTATAACGATTACTTAAATTTCCATAAAACCCATTTTCTTAGCCCCATGCATGAAGGAAAGGAGAGCGTAAGCTTGTTTGATAAGCAGAAATGTTAGCTTGTAGGCGATGCCTATCGAGATCCCAATTCTCTAGAATGTGAGATGAGGTTTGTTCTAATTTCTCCGCAAGCCGCTCCTCGTCCGTTGAAACTACAGAGGAGTGCAGCCCGATTGATTCTACGAAATCAAATGTTTTCATCCGATAACCAAGTGCGATGAAGGGAACTTCAGCCGCAGCTGACATGACATTAGCGTGCAGCTTGAAATTTACTGTGAATGCGCAGCGCTTCATAATCCTCATCAACGCTTGCGCCGAATAAACCTTCGGTGCGATCCGCACAGCTTCCGGGCTGCCGATCTTATCCGCCAACCTTGTCAATGCCTCTCTATCAGGGTTCCATACGTAATATAAATATAGCTTGTAGCCCGCTTGTATCCACATCTTGCAAGCTTCCGCTAATTGATTCTCCACAAGCTCTTCCTGACTCCCATAAATCCGGTTATAGGAAGTCCCCCAGTTGATCCCCACAACCTTCTCATTAGAAGGCCACATTTTGGTATTGATAGGCGGCTCCAAATCATCCGAACACAGCAATACACCCGGATCTCCGCTTACGATGAACCTATCGGCATCCACATCAAGATATTCCAGCAGCTTTTTGGTAAGCGGTCCCCGCACACCGGAGAATATAGCATTTTGGCTTATGTTCTTCAGCATTTTCCTATGTTCAGGCGTTGCTTGATACTGAATCCTCCCTGTATCTCCACTTGATAGACTTAACATATCTTTTTTAGTTATCCAATCGACGCCACTGCCCCATACAGCCACTTGCTTCCCTTGCTTCAAAGCATGATGCAAGACATCCACATAACCTGGAATAAGCAGGGAACCCCCGCCAAGTACCACGACATCATAATCAGCCACATCCTGTAAACTTACGCCTGGCATGGAGGGTACGACCGTAACAGGTTGTTCGGGCATCATGAGATTAGCACTTTCACGAAAAACATCCCACATTAAGTCGTCTCCGATATTGCCGAAACCAATCCACCCTACATAGAAAACTTTTCGCATCCCAGTCTCCCTTCCTGACTCGTTATGTCAGATCATTTCTATTTTCGGAAAAACTCCCTTGAGCGTTGGTTTTCATGTCTTCTATAGAAATAAAGGGGTTCTTTCAGATTGTCTACCTTCATACCTGCTGCTATACAGCGTGCAATGAAATCGTAATCCTCGACACCGACACCACGCCTAATCGGTCCTCCGATCTGATCGAACACGCCAGCACGGAATAATATCGTTCCATGACAAACACAATGACCACCGTTTTTATAGACCGCATTTATTTTAGAAACGCCATAGCTGAGCCATTGCTCCCGTTTACGGCTTTCGAAGTGACCATCCTGGAAATATTCATAGGAGGTTCCAATCATATCAAGGGATGGATGCTCGCGCATGGATTCGACTTGCCTCATAATCCTTCTGGAATGCGATAAATCGTCTGAATCTTGCATGGCAATGAATTCGCCTTTGGCCAAATACATGCCCACATTGACCGCTCCCGCATAACCTGTATTGCGCGGCAGCTTTACGGCATAGAAACGATCTTCAAACGAGAATGTTTTTGCCGTTTGCTCTTTAATCTCCTTCCATCTATGAATCTTGTTCCAAGTTGAGTCCGTTGATCCATCATCCACAACAATGATCTCTATTTCCTTATAGGTCTGTTTAAAAACACTATTCAAACACGATTGCACATAAGCTTCCGAATTATAGCAAGGAACGATGATACTTACACGGCCTGGTATCACTTCTCTCATCATTCATCCTCCGGCTTCATCTCTATACTTCTAATAGATGCACCCTATCATGAAATGGAAAGGGGCAGATGACGGACTGGATATACCTATTATTGGAAATCTAGTTATATGAATCCCTAGCAAACATACATTTTAGAAGACTTAGACATATGTTGGAAGAGTTTGGTAAATACCGAGCATATGATATGGCATGTCTGAAAAAGGAGGAGGTGCAACTAAAATGTCTCTAAACTTAATTCAAAACTTTTCCTTTGAAACTGGCATTAACCCATGGCAAACAGCTGGTACAGCCGGTACAGTAAATCCAATAACAGGCGCATTCGAAGGCAGCTTTGTCGGCACATTAGGTCCACTTGTCGCACTACTTCCCGGCAATGCAGTCATAAGCCAAGCATTCCCTGTCCCTGCTGATGCCGTTAACCTACGTGTGAGCTATGCGCTTCGTCGACTTTTGGCAGTAGCTCCGATTGTAAACGGAAATATTCAAGTTCAGATCGTATGGCAACGAGGAGCAGATGGCGGCTATGCCGTGATTTCCAGCGAAGTACTAGAAGACATGCCAGGTACGGATATTGATCTTTCGCTAGAGTGGGAAACGCACGTTGTAGTGACAGGTCCTAAACCTGCCCTAGCTGAGCAAGCCAGAATTCGCTTTATCTTGTTTGCCTCATTAATTGAATTAGGCGTTGCTGGCACTTATATTGATGAAGTTGTCGTTACAGCTCAGTCCTAAGATTAACAAATGAATGCCTATCAGGCTGTCGACTAAGTGTCGACAGCCTGATTTCTATGAATATATAACATATGTGTAAACCTTGAATATGATGTAGTTGTAGCAACTTTTTCTGAACGGAGGTCACATCTTGGCCAAACTATTATATTTGGGTGAAATTGGGTATCGAAATGCAGGAGACGAAGTCATGTGGGACATCTTCAAGCAGGAAACCAGACGATTCATCCCCAATGAATTGAGCTTGTTGGAAGCTTGCAGGCAAGAGTATGCGCATATCTCCGGCTACGATATCATCGTCCTTGGCGGCGGCTCTCTGCTTGCTCCAAGTTATATTTCCTTGCTTAGCAAAGCGATGGAGCTCAAGAAATCAATCTATATTTGGGGCTCAGGGGTCGATAAAATTGCCGGAAGAGCCGGTCTCGATAGCTTACTAAACAAGAAACAAATGCCAATGAACATCGTCGATCCAAACATAATCAACCAATTAAATAAAATCATTTCATATTCTCGCTACACAGCCGTCAGAGGGCCGCTAAGCCACCGATTTCTACAATCCATTGGCGTGAATACATCGAAAGTTCAGATTAGCGGAGATCCCGCTTTCTTACTGCAACCGGGCGATAGAGCTAAAGGGTTATTTACGCAATACTTCGATCCGCAAGATGCGGTTGTCGGCATCAATTGGGGAACGGCGAATAATCAAATTTTCGGAGGCAAAGAGGACATTGTCGAAGATCAGCTTGCAGCAGCCGCTAAGTTATTGATCCATAAAGGCTACTCTATTCTTTTATACAATGTATGGCCAGAAGATGTCCCGGCTAGCAAACGGTTATTAAATAAAATAAACAGACCCGGCAAAGTGAAACTCGCGGATACCGTGTATCCTTATCAACTTATGGCTTTAATCCAAAAGTGCCGCTTTACCATTAACTTAAAGCTTCACGCTGCTATTTTCTCTGCCGTTATGCAGGTACCCTTTATCTCATTAGGTTATCGCTTCAAAATGTTTGACTTCGCAGCCTCTATCTCCATGCTGCCCTTTGTCATACCAACCGATAACCCTTCCGTAAACCTTGAAATCCTGCGTTTATCCCAAGACATTGAAAAGAATCACGCTACTTTGGTTCAAACCATGAAGAAAGAAGTCAACAAATATACAGGAAGGCTGTCCGCCGCCTTTTTTGTAAACACGTTAAGAGAGGAGCTGCGCAATGGACGCCAATGAAATAGCAAAACCGCAACCCGCCATTTTAATGTGCTATGGAAAAACTCCGTACACCCCAGGAAGATACTTAGAAGACGCTTTTCGCCGAATTGGCGTCCGAGTCGTTCGAATGGAAGAAACTGTTGATTTTGCCGCGATCAACTTGAGCTCCTATCTGGGCGTACTCTTTGTTGAAAGTCCCTCTCGCCCGAAAGTGCTTGTCAAAAACATACATCTCGTTACCATTCCGAAACTGTTCTGGATCCATCACGGTGAAAATCGTCTAAACGCGAACATTGAGATGTGCGGATGGTATAAACCGGATCTGCTGCTCATGGCTCATTCCCTACATCTCGCGCATCAGTTCCCGGCTCCGGTTCGTTTCTTCCCGTTCGGCGTTGATCCGCATATTTTTCACTCAGCGACTCCTTTGGTAGAACGGCCGTTTGACATTTCTTTTGTCGGTGGACAAAGCGCCTTGTACCGTACGCGGGAGGCCAGAATGAAATATATGGAAACGGAACTCAAGGGCAAACGAACGGTTTCTTTCAATAAAAAAGTCTTTCTTCATGATCTGAGCTCACTTTACGGGAAATCCAAAATTGTTTTTAATCATACAGCTGATTCGATTAAGGCTTTCAATATGCGGATTTTCGAAGGAATGGGCTGTGGGGCTTTAGTTTTTACGGACTATGCGCCCGAACAGGAAATGCTGTTTCAGGACAGGACTCATTTCGTGTTGTATCAATCGAGGAATGATTTGATGAATAAAATCGATTATTACTTAAATAACCTGCAAGAAGCACAGCTTATTGCAGGTAAAGCTCAAAGCTATGTACGTCAATTCCACACCTATGACCATCGAGCCGAGCAAATTATAAATTGGATGGAAAAACTTAGAGCCTAATCCATCCCTAAATCATCGCAGATGAAGGGGCAAGCGACGCCCCTCATCTTCGAACGATATCAAAGCCTGCTAAAAACGGTGGTTGGTCTTGTGCGGGACTACATCCGCCGTTTCCTGATAAAAAGTCAACATCCGGTCCTTCAGTTCAGCGAGTACGCCGGCGAAAGAAGGATCATTTATCCGATTGACAGTTTCGCCGGGATCGCTTTGCAGGTCGTAAAGCTCATCCGACTCATATAAGCGCCTTACATACTTATGTGTTTTGGTGCGGCACATGACGGCCTTTGTATGCTCCGCCTCTTCACTCTGCTGCAATCCTACTCGTGGCCAGTACAAGCCGGTTGGCGTCGTTTGGGTGACACTGTCCTTCTCCATGCAGTGAATTTCACCATGGATTCTGCCGCCCTCGCAAAAGACGGCATCGCGGTGCTCATCCGTTTCCCCGGCCAGAAGCGGCAGAAGCGAACGTCCGAAATGAGTGTGCTCCGGTTTCAAGTCAAGTAACGCCTCGACCGTAGCGGGAAAATCAATTAATTCCACCAGAGCGTCGCTGACTCCCGGTACAATGGGAATGTGTTTCGGCGGTTTAATAACAAAAGGTACCCGGGTTAACGTATCCTCAAACGTATTCTGCGTTTTCTCCACGATCCCGTAATCTCCTGTGAAATCACCGTGATCGGAGAAGAAGAACACCGCTGTTTCGTCATAAATACCCGCTTTCTTCAATGCATCGAGAAGCAGCCCGAACTGATGATCCACTCGGGAGCACATACCGTAATAAGTCGCCCTCAGCTCGTCCCAGCGTTCCTCCGTCCATCTTTGAAGATTCTGCCTTTCGTAAATCCCCTTAAGCAGACTCGGCTTGCCTTCCCAATTGTCGGGTGCCGGAATCCTCGGCGGCAGCTTCTCCCTGTCAATCTGGCTGAACCAAGGCTCCTCCACACCGTAAGGCGGATGAGGGTAAAGCAGTGGCAAGTAGAGGCAAATCGGCTGATCCTCGGGAGCATTCTTGATAAATTCAATGGCTCCTAATACATTCGCCCAATCGTTGTCATAATAAGCTTCCTCGGCTGGATCCTTCTCAAGTTTGCCGGCATAGAAAGAGTAATAGTTGTCCCCTTCCGGCTCGCCCCTCCACTGATCATATCCGTGCAGATTCGTCTCCGGGCGCGGCTGCTTCTCCGGTTTATATTTGATATCACAGTAAGCGTCATAGCCATTCTCCGCTGGAACCAAGTCATTCTTCCCGCCCCACCATACGGAGTAGCCCTGCTCTTTTAACGTGCGCAGAAGAACCGGTTCATCCGGCTGCATCATATGGAACATGGTGCGATGACCCCGCACATGGGGATACCAGCCACTCATAAACGAGCATCGGCTCGGTGTGCACACTGGGTTTTGGCAAAAGGCGCTGCGGAACGAAACGGCCTCGATCTCCACCAATCGGTCGAGCACCGGCGTTACCGCCGCAGCGTTTCCGACATGCCCAAGGACGTCCCCCCTCCATTGATCAGGATTGAATATAACGATATGCGGTTTTTTTTCCATTCAGAGCAGCCTCCCTGGCTAAATTTATTATCCTTTGACCGAACCGGAAATACCTTCTATGAAATATTTCTGAAATGCAATAAATACGAGGATAACCGGCACCAGCGAAATGGATGCGCCCGCAGCCATACCGGACCAGTCTATCGTATGCTCTCCAGCAAACGAAAACATACCAACCGCAAGCGTACGCAGCTCGGGTTTATTCAGTGTAAACACCAACGGAACAAAAAACGAATTCCAGGTCCAAATGAACTGCATAATGACTGTGGTCGCGATAATCGGTTTTGATAGAGGCAGCATGATCTGCCAAAAGATCCGGAAAAAACCGCTCCCGTCCATCTCCCCGGACTCCTCCAGCTCCTTTGGTAAGCCATGGAAATAAGCCATGAACAGCAGGATGAACAACACATGGGCACCGGAGGATTCCGCCAAAATGACACCAGGCATCGTATTGAGGAGTCCCAATTGTTTCACGATCAAATACACTGGAATAATGGTATATCCCTTCGGTATAAACATCGTAGCGCTGAAGATAACTATAAGCACCTTTCTTCCCGGGAAGTTGACGCGACCGAGCGCATAGCCGGTCAACATGCACAGCAAGGTAACAATAATGACTGTCGATACCGTCACGATCACCGAGTTTATGAAATAATCGGAGAAGTGGCCAACCTTCCATGCTCGTACATAGTTCATCCACTGCATAGATTCGGGAAAGAGCTTTAAGCCCGAGGTGATATACTCCTGATTCGTTTTCAAAGAAGAGAAGATCATCCAAATAAAAGGATAAATCCAAATGAAGCCGAATACCGTCAGCAGGATGTGAAGCAATCCACTCGCCAGATAACCTTTCTTTCTTGTCATCATCCCCTGCCTCCTGCCTGCTGCAGCCATTTTACAAGAAGACCAAGAAGTCCAGTCAATATAAAGATGGCAACACCAAATACAATACCGGCCGCCGACGCATACCCGATCTGTGGGAAGCCGCTTGTGCTGAAGGCGAAATTGTAAATGTACAGATCCACCGTCTCTGTCGCGTAGAAGGGACCTCCGCCCGTCAAGGTTTTGACTAAATCGAATACATGCATACTGTTGACTACTGTTAGCAAAAGAATAACAGCACCTACCGGGGCAAGCAGCGGAAGCGTAATATGCCGCAGCGTTTGTACGCCATTCGCCCCGTCTGTTTTCGCCGCTTCGTAAACATCCTTGGGCAGTGATTGAAGCCCCGCCAGCCAATAGACTAGCACCATGCCGAAAAATTTCCACGAGCCGATCAGAATCAGCACGAACATTGCGGTATCGGCCTGACCAAGCCATGGAATTGGTTTGGAAAGAGCTCCCAGCCCCATCAGTGCCTCGTTAACTAACGCATTTTCGTTGCCGAAAATGAATTTCATGACGATCCCCACAGTCGAGGTGGTTGTTACAACCGGTAAAAAGTATACCGTCCGGTAAAATACCTTGCCTTTAAATAGCGCCTGGTTCAAAACGAGAGCAAGCATGAGCGTAGTCGGCAATAGAATTAATGTCTTAGCTGTCATATAGATTAGACTGTTGCGAAAGGCATTCCAGAACGCTTGTTCATGAACTAACTTGATGAAATTATCCAATCCGATAAAATTTTCAAGAGGACCGAATCCGCTCCATTCGTAAAAAGAGTACACATAGCTCATCACGATAGGATACACGGTGAACGCGAGGAAAAATAACACCTGCGGTCCGATCAAGGCGTAGGCCCATAAGTAGCGGATTCGCATCCGGCGGGAAACCGGCCATCGAATCATGGATGCAGTGCGACTCACGGAATTCCCTCCTTCTGGGCTGTAGCTCACAGCAGTAATCAGGCAGCCTCGGGCGTAAGCCCTCCACTGCCCTGCTGCCAGTCGCACGCGCTTATTTTTTCAACTCGTTATATTTGTCTGTCGAATATGGTTGCAGCGGGGTCCAGTTGGGGAATTGGTAATCCGACGGCTGCACCGGGGTTCCGGATTTATTCACTTTGTCTATGGATTCCTGCAACGCTTTGTTATAACCTGACGTCAATTGCGAAAGCTGGGCTTTCACATCCTTGACTTGACCGGCTAAATATCCCTCAAGAATTTTACCGACCGTTTCCTTCGGCTTCTTCCCATTCAGTTCCGTATTCACTTGGACGGCTGCACGGTTGCGCGTGAACGGGTGCGGTGAGAGGACAAATGTTTGGTCCTGAATTTTCTGGGCTTCAACAAATGGAGGATTGTCAATCTTCACCGTCTTGTTCTGTTCGACAATTGGTGACCCCTCTACGCCAAGCTCCAGCTGTTTCGTGTAGTATCGATCCATGTAAAACTGCAGGAACAGCTTGACTTCCTCATAGTGCTTCGTATTTTTGCTTACATGAAGCGTCGCCTTCGTTTCTCCCTGGAACGCATAATATTGAGGCTTTCCGTCCTTCGTTGGCAATGGGGCGACGCCAAAATCGTTAAATTTGTTATTTTGCTGCAGCTCTGAGGACAAAAACGTGCCGTCGATGACGAAAGCCGCCTTGCCCCCGGCAAATAAACTGGATGCTTCCCTGTAATCGATAACCAGACTGTTTGGATGAAGCAGCTTATCGTCCTGAAGTTTTTTAATAAACTCGATGCTCTCCACATACCCCGGAGAATCAAATTCATACTGTCCTGTTTTCAAATTAAAACCGTCATTAGGAACGACCTCCGGTTTAATCGCCGTCGCCATTTGACCTAAATAACCACTGGCCAGCCAGTCGGTTTTAATTCCCAAAATTAATGGATATACATCACTGCCGCTTTGTTTGATTTTGGCACCGACCGCCACCAAGTCGTCCCAGCTCTTTGGCACGTCTTTCTCGGATAAGCCCGCGTTTTTCAGCACATTTTTGTTGTAATAAAGTACGTGAGCGTAACGACGTGGTGTGAAATGAGGCAAGGCATAAACTTTTCCATTCAACGTGGTAAAACCCTCGGTCCAGGTTCCCTCGTAGAACTTATCCTTATAACCTTGTACAGCATCGTCAATATCGCGAATAAGACCAAGACGATTCAGTTGATCGACAGGAACCGCATTGGCGTTGGCGAAAATATCCGGCAGGTCGTTGCTTGCTACTGCAGCCTGCAGCTGGGTTGCATATTGAGAAGATGCGATTGCGGGCAGCTCTACCTTAATATTCGGATATTTATCAGAGAATTCTTTGATTGCTTGCTCCAAAGCTTGCTGTGACTCCGGCCAACGGTGCCAAAACTTGATCGTAACCTGCTCTTTACTTTGACCTTCTACCTTCTGCTCAGTACCACTTGTGCCATTATTCGAGCAGCCGCTGATGGCCATCCCTGCAGCCAGCAGCCATACAAAGCTAGTTAACCCTCTTTTTTTCATAGATCCTAACCCCTCCGACAAAATTATTCACATCGCCGGTCTTCCGGTAGACATCCATTTAAAACACATTGGTATACTTGGTTTTAATGTAATCTCATCATACGGCATTTGAAGACGGCTAACAGCGAGAAAAATTTAGCCTATAGGCGAATTTTTTAACCGTTTATTTTTCTCCAATGCTTGAGCCATGCTGTTTCCGGTAGTCCCCCGGCGTCATTCCCCACTCATTTTTAAATAAGGATGTAAAATATCGATGATCCTGGTAGCCTAAGCTTTCGGCAAGCTTCGCAATTGGCTGATCGCCGGAAATCAGAATCCGCTTCGCCTTTTCCATTCTCTTCCTCGTCAGGTACCTGACAAAATTTAGCCCAGTTTGCTGCTTAAACATGCGGCTTAGGGTTACTGGATGTACGCCGACCTCCGCCGCCAACGATTCCAAGGTAATGTCCATGTCGGCGCGCAGCTCCAGAAGACTCAATGCCTTTTCAAACCAATCAGCGGAGCCTCTAGGAACAGTCACAGGATGCAGCTGTTCAAAGCGCTTCATCACCCACTCCTGCAACCAGGTCCTCAGCTCCTGCCAAGTCGCATAGCGCTCCACCTCCCGCAGCCATGTCTCCTTAGGTCCATACTCCAAAATGTTAAAGGTTTGCCCTTCGGTTAAGTCCGAATCGAGTAGAGAAACCAGCTTCGCGCATTCCTCCCGAACCACATTGGCCTGCAGACTCTGCAGCTCCTGGATCCACAGGGACAGATCTTCATTCAACTTCTCCCGATCCGCTGTCTTCACCGCTCGAACAACACCCAGCCTAAGTCCGCCTGCTGAATCCGCATTCAATCTGAATCGTCCACGATGCAAGAAATCTTTATCAAAAAACCGTTTCGTTTCCCAGGTTTTCCACTCCACCGGCCACAGTCGGGTAAGTTCGCCCGAATCTCGAAAGCTCCCTCCACTGTAAGATGGCTCTACCGCCACAATCAGGACTCTCTGCCCTTGGCATTCAAATCCGCAAATGGCTTTACCATGAGTTTCGGCATGAACCAGTTCATCTTCGAATATAATCGACTTTCGAACACGATCGTCGAACCAGTAAGTAATGTTCCTATAATATAAACCTTCGATCATCGTTGTTCCCAGCGCGCCGTTCAGTTCCATTCCCAGCTGTTGGGTCAATCGATCGTAGGTCAAATGCACGAGCTGCTTGATTTCATCGACATCAGCGGGTTTAAGCAAATAGTCGGATGCACCGAAATGTACCGCTTTCTTCGCATACTCAAAGTGGTTGTAGCCCGTCAGCATGATAACTTTTGTCTTAGGCAGCGCGTTCATCACATTCGCCAACATCTCGAGACCATCCAATTCAGGCATTCGAATATCCAAAAAAACGAGTTCAGGACGTATGAGCTTGATTTGCTCCAGTGCCTCGTATCCATAACCTACATCAAAGACATTGGCATAGGGGTGGGATTCCGTTAATTTCATTACGATGCTGTGCCGAACTTCTTTCTCATCATCCGCTACACAAATTTTCATATGAAGCCACCTCAACAGCAATTTTTATTGTAAACTAACAGAGAATCCGCCATCAAAACTACAAATAGCCCCCGGAAGGAGAATGCTTTGTGCGCAGCTCACTCCGAGCCCTGCCACTTTCATTGAAATACAAAATTTTAGTGATAGTGCTTATTATTACAATTATACCTATCCTGCTCGCCAGTTTAAGCTGGCACTATCAAATGGTTCGCTCCAGCCTGCTTCATTCTTCAGCCGTCTCATCGGAGTTCGCCCGCTATGCTGCCAGAGAGGTCTCGCAATCGGTTCAAGAAATTAACCAATCCCTGGACCCGCTTGTGATTGATTCGAGTTTTCAAAAGTATATGAATATCCCTAAAGACGATATCGTCAGTCAAGCCGGCAGCATCCTTACTTTTCGCCCGAAGCTAGACCCCTTGCTCCAATCCCATCCGGAAATTGAGGGCATCATTTATATGGATAAAGAAGGTAAGATATTATATAATTCCAATCAGAAAAGTATGAATTATAGTTATGACTTTGCTTCGGATCCGCTTTTTATGAAAGCAGCTTCCGTGTACAAACCCGTACTGAGCCAACTGCATCAAACACTCTATACGCTTGGCCCTCCCCAAGAAAGTATTTCACTTATTAGGCCGGTTACTTACCTAATCAGTGGGGAAATTAATGCGTGGCTCATCGTTGAAATCAAAGCTGAACATTTTCGAAGCCTTATGAATGGGACTTACGAATCTGGCGACGGTCAAATCCTATTATATCACCCCGCTAGTGGAAACGTCATATCCAAACAACCGCTTTCCGGAGAACTTCATGATAATCTCGAAATCGCTCTTCATAAAGGCGGAGTACCGAACGAAGAGCTCTTATTTGAATCAGAGGGTGAACACTTTGAAGTTATTGCCCAAGAAATTGCTCCCACAGGTTGGCAAATGGTGTTATTAACCCCCTTCGACGCGATAACGCAGGGCGTTAAGGAATCCAGGCTGTGGAGCTTACTCATTGCCTTTCTAAGCATGCTCGCCGCGTGTTTTATCGCGTTTCCGCTGATTTCCGGGCTGCGACGAGTCGAACACCAACTGTATGCATCCAAAGTGAAAGAAAAAGAAAAAGAGCTGCTGCTGCTTCAGGCACAAATCAATCCGCACTTTCTATTTAATACGCTTGAAACGATTGAATCTTTGGCAATGAAGCGGGATGGTGAAGCCGTTCGCAGCGTGGTGCAAAGCGTATCACGCATGATGAGATATAACGCAAAGAGTGATCACGGCTGGTCTACCCTGCGCGATGAAATGGCTTTTGTTACTCACTTTTTAAAAATTCACCGGCACCGAAACGGCGTAGAGGTCGCTTGTGATTGGGAAGTGAGCCCGGATCTATTGGACTTGCCGGTTATGAAGCTCGTCATCCAACCGTTTATCGAAAATGCTCTTAAATATGGTTGGACTCCTGTCATGAAGGCAGATGATTTTAAGTTAGTTGTTCGTATACATAGGCAAGAGACCTGGCTCTTTTTCCGCATTGAAAACACAGGCAACTCCATAAAGGATACGGATTTAGAGAAAATCAACAAGATGACTCGTGGAGAAATGGACGACGATGATCCTTATTTTCATCAGCATACCGGGATATCCAATGTTTATCAACGGCTCGTGCTCTCCTACGGCGACTCGGTCTTGATGCATTTCTCAAAGCTGCCTGATCAGGGCACCGTCGTAGAATTTCAGATTCCTTTCCATACCTGAACCACTGGCTGCAAACAAGTTTTACTGGAACTACAGGGCACTATTTATGCGATATCTGGAACAGAACTACAGGGCTAGACGGAATAATGTCTTCTGTGTCCGTTACAAATAATTACTACTGGGGATGCGGGTGGTGAAATGCTGTAGGTGGGTTTGATGGCACTTTAACTAGTTAGATTCTATTGGAGGAATTCATGATCCTTTAACTATCTTGCTACTTTTGGCGGGATCATACGGCTAACGGACTGAGATGACCTTATTCTCCATTTTCCCGGCAAAATTAATATCTAACGGACTCCAGAGCCGCTATTGGCCAAGAAAATACCTCAAATAGCAGCAAATTCAATAAATAACGGCGCTCCAGTCCGTTAGCTCCTCAAATTCAGTCCAATAGGCGGAATAACGTCTTCTGTGTCCGTTACAATAATTGCTATTGGGGATGCAGGTGGTTGAGATGCAGTTGGTGAGTTGATGGTACTTTAACTATTTAGATTCTATTGGTGGGATCACGCTACTTTAACTAGTTCCCGCTATTGGAGGAAACGGTTCATTCGTTAAGGAATAGCGCATCGTAGTTCCCCTTACGCTCGGACAAACTGTTACGGCATTGTTTTTTTTGTAAAAAAGCTGCCCCTACGGTCATTACAGACCTTTGAGACAGCCTCGTTTACTGCAATATCCAATACAACGGAATAACAAGCAATGAAATAAAAATCCCGGTTGCCGCCATTGCGAAACCGCTGACACCGGCCTGCAGCTCCGATTCTTTGACCAGCCTGGCTGTTCCGATCCCATGAGAAGCGGTTCCGATGGCTGTTCCGATCGCGATATCGGCCCTGACGCCACACAGCCTTAACAATTCAGGGCCAATCATGCTCCCTATCAGACCTGTCAACGTTGTCACGATAACACCTAGCTCGGGGATGCCGCCCAAATGGCGGACGATTTCAACCGAGATCGGTGTCGTCACCGATTTAGGGATCATCGTTACCCAAATGTTTTTCGCTGCTCCTAAGCTCCACGTTATGCCACCCGCGCAGACTAACGCGCTGATGGAACCGGTTGTAAGCCCAGCTAGAATAGCCGGCAGATTACGGCCAATCGACCTCGTCTGCTTGTAAAGCGGCACGCCCAAACCTACCGTAGCCGGACCCAACAGTAACGCAATATAATCCCCGCCAACCCGATATGATTCATAGGGGATGCCACAAATAAGCAATATCGCAATAATACCCGTCGATGTGATGAAAAGGGGGTGCAGCTTGCTCCATTTTTTGTGCAGCCCTTGCGCGATTGCATACACGATAAGCGTTAATGAAACGCCAAACATCGGCTGTTGAAAGAACGCATTACCCACCTGAGGAAACCTCCCTTTTCTTCAGCATAGCCGACGTCACCCAGCCGCTGACGAGCAAGCCGACGAGCGTACTGACCACAAGACTGAGCGCAATCTGGAGCAGCATGCTTTGGAGCAGCGGCCACACGGCCAAGATCCCCACGATATAGGGAACAAAAAAGGCAAGCATATGGCGCAGCAGAAACTGCGTGCTGGTTTCCACCCATTCCAACCGGACGATGCCGCTAAACAGAGCCAGCGTAAACAGGATCAATCCAATAACATTACCGGGAAGCGGAATGTAGGCGAAATGCTGCAGCGCAATTCCCAGCATGTTAAATCCCAGCAAAATGGCAAAACCACGCATTGAAATAAACTCCTTCTTATTTTTCGAATCGACGTGCCAATTCAATATCCGCTCTCACATCTTCCAAGTAATAGGGATACCCGAAGGTGCGTTTGACTCGAGCCATAAAGTAAGGCTTATTATGTAAGCTCCAGTAATGTCCGAGTTTTTCCCAATGCGCAGCTGCCTGCTCCAAGAGGGTAACGGCCTCGGCCTTATGCCCGGTATGTTCGTTTAATTTAAAGCGATTAAGCTCAAGAGAGGCTTTAAATTTACAGGCATAGTACCTCGACATCTCTACGTAGGCAAAAAGGTCGTGAAGTGTGCAAGCAGCATGACTGCAGCATAACTCACCAAGCTCGTTGGACAGCTTGATGGCGACACGTTCGGTCAGATCGGCAGCCTCTTGCAGCAGCTTCACGATATCAACAGGTGTTTCACGGTACTCTTCGAGCAGTCTCTCTGCGCTGTCTTCCCGTTCTGCTTTTGCATATTCGGCTATGGACATAACACCGACCCCAGGCATAGGTACAGCGTTCACGAAATCCAGAATTGTCTTGAAACCGCTGACCTCCGACAAGCAGCTTTCGGCATGCCACTGGAAATCATAATCGATCCAGAACAAGCGGTTGACAGCCGGTATGACAGAAGAGGCGCTTCGCAAGCCTTCCAAGAAAAGAGGCGCATGAACCGGACCGTAATGGGACTTCAATAGATGCACCCAAACGCCGTCACTTGTCTCAGGGTCGTACGACAGCCGGCCCCAGAGCTGAAACTGGAAGCTATGCCGTTCAAAATCGTACTTCCATGTCTTGTGCCCATGCTCAACATGTTGAAAATCGTTGCCCCACAAGTAACCGTCTGCTCCCCAGTAGAAGCCTTTCACGTGCGTCTTAATCATGCCCTTGACATAAGCGCGGACGTACTCGGGATCTCCCCACCGATGGGTGAACACGTCGTCGTTGCGAACCGTGTACAGAATGTTGGTCTTCTCCAGGTCGATGCCCTCCCAAGCACCCCAGAGACGCTCAAATTGAGGCTCCGGATGGGAATAGCAATGGGCATTCGAATATTTCCAGCTGATATAAAATTGGTCGGAATCGAATTGGCTCTGCACCATTTCTTTAATTTCTTTGCCCGCATTCTGCATATTGGTGCGATGAATAAATGGGATGTCTCTTCCCGACTGTTTGATCGCCTCCACATACGTCTCGACAATCCACTTCTCACGTTCATACCCGTTGCCGTCCATCCATTCGCTGGCCGAAGTCCCTAACCCTTTCAGCTCAGGATAAGTGAGCAGCAGCTGAAGCACCATTTCACGAATGTAATCTCTAATCAATTCTGATGCACCGCGAAAGCGATTCAGCGGGTATCCAACCCGGTGAATCAGGTTATCGTACATATTGCCGAAATCTCCTACAGCTTCAGGGAGCCCCAGACCTTTCGCCACTTCCGGGGTTATACGGATGTTCCAAGTAAAGAGATAAATGTCGATCCCTCTGTTGGCGGCATAACGAAACATCTCCCGGAAGAACCGGATATTCTGATTGATTTCTGAATCGCTATACGGATTGGCATCTCTGAATTTCGGAGAGACAACCATCCGGTCGTAGGGATGCTCGGACCACAAACTTAAACAGTTGTACCGGTTTAGCGCGAGCATATCGATATAAGCTTTCCAAAAGCCAATATCCATGCACGTTCCCTCATTCAAGACGAATGGATCTCCTGAATCAAAAGGTGCGTACGGCAAATTAAATTTAATGCCGCGCAAGCGTAGTGCTGGCTTACGGTACATCTCTTCCCCATCCGCCAATTCCGCTCCGCGTGCCAACCGTTCTGCGTATTCCAGACATCCGTACATAAGTCCACGAGAATCAGCGCCTTCAATGCGGATCAATTCCCCTTGACGGGACAGGCGAAAGGCCTGCTCTTCACCGGGGGTTTCGCCCTTCTGTACACGTAGTTTCTGAACGACGATTCCCCGTTCAGGCGTCAGTACCAAGCCTTTGCCGTTATACTGCTCAACGAAAAACTGTCCCCTCGCATCCAAACTCTTCTTGATTTGATTCATGCCGAACAGGATCATCTCATCCTGGTGGTCGTAAACGAGTTTCATAGACGTCCCTCCGCTTCATTAGAAATTCTGGCGATTCTAACGGTATATTTTGACCAATGCCTGCGTACCGCTGCTCTCTTCCCCTGTTGCAGCCAGCCTTTCATACAGGGTCTTTGCCAGCGATAGCCCGTATGCCTCAAGCCCCATATCTTCAGCTGACTGCAAGGCAATGCCCAAGTCCTTGATCATATGCTTGACATAAAATCCCGGCTCATAATTACCTTGAATAATCCTTGGTCCAAGGTTGCTTAACGACCAACTCCCGGCAGCTCCGGTCTCTATGCTTTTCAGCACCCTGGTAGGATTCAAACCCGATCGTTCAGCATAAACCAACGCTTCGGAAACTCCCATCATATTGGCTGCTATTGCTATTTGATTGCACATCTTTGTGTGTTGACCAGCGCCTGCTGCTCCTTGATAGACGATATTGCTCCCCATCGCTTGAAAGACAGGCAAAACGGCTTCGAAAGCCTCTTCGTCACCGCCAACCATAATGGATAGCTTCCCGTCTCTAGCTCCAATATCTCCGCCAGAGACTGGTGCGTCCAACGATTGTAGTCCACTTTGCCGTGACTCCTCGTAAATCCGCAACGCCAATGCTGGACTTGAGGTCGTCATATCAATCAAATAGGAACCAGGTTTCGCAGCAGTTACAATTCCTGAAGGTCCTAGGAAAATATTCTCCACATCACTGGGATACTCGACCATGGTAATCGTCACATCCGCATTGCGAGCTACGTCCGCAGCCCCATCTTTCCATATTGCGCCTTCTTGCAACAAATCTTCCGCCTTGCTTTTCGTTCGGCTGTATACGTACAGGCCATATCCGGCCTTCATCAGATTTCGCGCCATGCTTTTGCCCATTACTCCCAGACCGATAAAACCGATTTTGACTTTTCCTGCTGATGCTGATTCATTCATGTTCATACCCATCCTTTGACATTAAAATTGTTGTATAGATCAACCTTCAATCACCCTTTGACAGAACCCAGCATGACACCTTTGGCAAAATGCTTTTGCAAAAAAGGATAAACAAGCAGGATAGGAGCCATAGCCAGCATAATAGCCGCCATGCGGATCGTTTCCTGAGGCACAATCCTGTCGTCTCCGCCCGCGCCCGCTTGTCCGACACCGGTGGAGTCCGAATCGATGACAAGGGATTTAATCAACACTTGAAGCGTCCACTTTTTGGAATCCGAGATATAGATAAGTGCGTTGAAGTACGTGTTCCAATGAGAGACAGCAAAGAACAGCATAAATGCGGCAATTGCCGGCATCGACAGTGGGATGATGATACGCAGAAATACCCCAATCTCCGTGCACCCGTCAATGCGTGCGGATTCCTCGAGCTCCGGCGGGTGCGACTCCAGGAAGCTTTTAATGACAAGCAAACTCCACGCACTGGTAAGCGTTGGCCAAATCAGCGACCAATACGAGTTCAGCAGTCCCAGCTGCTTGATGAGCAAATAGCTCGGCAATATGCCCGCATTAAACACCAGCGTGAAAATGACGGCTGCCAGTAAGATCTTTCTTCCCGGAAGTGTTTTCTTGGTCAACACATAAGCGAAGCTGAAAGAGACAATGAGATTCAAGATCGTTCCGATGACCGTGACGAACACCGTGCTTTTCAGCGCATGGATAAAGCTGTTGGTCGATAAAATATATTTATAAGCGGACAGTGACCACTTGTCTGGAAACAAATAAAATTTCAGCGGGATGTACACCTTCGGATCGGTGAAGGATACGCTAAACACATAAATAAATGGAAACAAACACACAATCGAGATCAAGGCCAACAGAGAATAGTTCACATAATCAAACATGGTTAGTTTCTTTTTGGCAACAAAGCTCATCGTTCCATCCTCCCTTTTTCAATCCCTGATCACCTTAATATATCCCCTCGTGCCCCAGCTTCTTCACAATATAGTTGGAGACCAAGACCAGTACCAAACCGACCACGCCTTTAAACATCCCAACCGTCACACCGATACTGACTTTTCCTTGCAATACGCCAATGCTGTAGGCATACGTATCGAATACTTCCCCTACGGAAGAAACAAGTGGGTTCATCATCAGAAGCACCTGCTCGAAGCCGACATCCGCCATATGCCCCAGACGCAAAATCAATAAAATAATGATGGTAGGCCGGATGGCAGGCAGCGTTATGTGCCAGATTTGTCTCCAGCGGCTTGCTCCGTCTACGACAGCTGCTTCGTACCGCTGGGGATCTACCCCCGCCATCGCAGCCAAGAAGATGATTGTTCCCCAGCCGGCTTCTTTCCACATATTTTGTGCGGTAATAAGCGCCCAGAAATAATTAGGATTGGATAAGAAGGCGATCGACTCATGCCCCCAGCCTGTAATGACTTTGTTCACGATCCCCACATCCGAAGACAGGATGAAGAAGGTTAGACTGACAACGACAACCCAAGACAAGAAATGCGGCAAATAGACGATAGATTGGTTAAATCTTTTAAACGCCTCATGTCTCACTTCATTCAGCATTAGGGAAAGCACAATGGGAACGGGAAACATGAAGATTAAACCAAAGATGTTGATCGCAAACGTATTGCGCAGCATGATATAAAAGTTGGGGTCCGAAAACAGCTCGACGAAATGCTTCATCCCCACCCATTCACTTCCGCTGATTCCTGCATAGGGATTATACTCGGTAAAGGCCAGCACTAGCCCCCACATCGGAGCGAATTTAAAGACGATGAAATACAGCACGCCTGGTAAAGCAAGTAAATAGACATATTTGTGCCGGGCCAAATTTGTCCAGCTGCGGGAGTGGGTCTTCGCCATGCCTTTGGTCGTTAACTCTGCTGTCGACGGCATCATCTTGCACCTCTCTTTTTATATTCCTGGATGTTCTGATGTTCTACGTTCGGATTCATGTAAACCCTTTCATTACAATATCTACTATATAACCGGACTGTTAGGCATCCTATAGACAATTCTTGAGAAGCCTGTGCAGACTGTGCGAACGTCAATATTTGTCCTTGCATCAAAATCTGTCCGGTATCGACGATGCACCCTTGAGGAACTACAGGGCGCTATTCTAGCAAATTCAGCCCGTTTCCGCGTTCGAGCAGAACTACAGGGCGTTATTTGAACGCCTCATCTCGTTTTCTTTAAGAAAACGGACAAATAGCGGTCCACAGTTCCCCTCCGCACGAAATAGAACCTATTTCGATGAAATAGCGCCCTGTAGTTCCCTTCGCCGGGAGGAACCGCCCAAACAACAATTTTCATGGGCTGGAGGCGCTCAACACAAATATAGGGGTAAGCTTCGCTTACCCCAGCACCCAAAAGAGGCTGCCCCCGCCATTGTCATGGCTATTGGAACAACCTCACCTATTCAGAACCTATTAACGTTGACGTGTCCGGAACATACTCGGAGACATTTTGATAAACCGTTGAAAGATACGATTCAGGTTACGCTCGGAATACCCTACAGCCATCGCGATTTCACTTACGTTTTGATCCGTTTCCGTGAGCAGCCTCTTGGCCTCATCGACCTTGCACTCCACAACGAAATCAAGAAAGTTGACACCCATCTCCTTTTTAAAAAGACGGCTTAAATACGAAGGGCTGAGCCCTACTTGCTCGGCGCATTGCACCAATGACAAATCGCTGCCGCAGTTCTCCCGAATATGCTTGCATACCTGCTGGATAACGGATTGACCGGATTCATTCCGGTAATTCGTTGCCAACCAGATGTACATCGGAAATAAACTCCCGGCAAACCAATCCGCGATTTCCTGCGACGTCTGCCTGGTGTGAAGCTGCCCAAACCAGTCGTGATCCAAGATATCGAGAAGTGTCGCCCCTTGCTTTTCCAAAGAGGATATGAGCGTGGATAGCAGTAAATGATAGCTTTGATAAATAAAACGATAGGATTGGGAAGCGCGAATCGCTTCGGAAAAAGCGGCCAAACCTTCCGCAGCCAGCTCCAGCTCCCCTTTATCCAAAGAGTCAATAATGGCGGTTTCGAATTCCCGAGGGTAACGGAAAGCCGTCTGCTTTTTCTCATTTTCCAAATGCTCAATAAACAGGACGTTCTTCGTATGGTTGAATATGCGATACTGCAGCGCGCTTTCCGCTTCTTTACAAGAAACCGGCACATCCTCGATGTGAAAGTAGAATCTGCCGACGCCAGCCGTCGCTTTCATCGACAGGTGCTCCTTCAAGGAGTCGCAGACGGATTCCGCATATTCTTCTGTAAGTCGAAGCATCTCTTCTTGCTCCGTATCGGCCCTGAACTGCAGCAGCGCTACCCCCCGGCCTCTGTCAGGAATCACATACCCGCGCACGCTGGGATAAGTCTGAATGATTTCTTGCATGACATTGGAGATGACAAAGGCAATGATCCCCTTTTCATCCGGCCGAAAACGCTTCTCCCTCGCAATATTATCGGCATCCACGATGATGGTGACATTCGTCGCATGTACGGTAATGCCATTGGCTTCACAATCGCGAAGCAGCGGCTCTTTTCTTAAGTATTCTCCGTTAATCAACTGCTGAAGAAATTTCTCCCTAAGTGTAGGTTGAATACTAGCCATAAAACCACCTAGCTTTTCCGTTTCCATGTTTAGAAAATCCAGACATTCCTTGATATAATCGAGTTCGTTTTGTTTATTTTGGATTTGCCCGATCCTCAGTGCCTTGCTGTGCTTCATCAACTGCCCGATGGGGTTATAAGCGCGCTTCGAATTGAAATAGGTCAATACGACTCCGAAAGTAATGAAAATAAACAAAAATAGAAGGGTTACATTGCGTATCCAGTTCAGCTGGCCGGCAATGGTTTTCTCAGGTACGATGGTAACGTAAATTCGCCCGTATATATTTTTGGTATATAAAAAATGAGCTTGTTCTCCATCGATGCCTTTGCTCAGGAAACTGCCTGTATTACTGCTTCTATCGTTGATACCGTCTATGCTGTCCAAACCTTTCAATAAAGGAAGAACCTGATCGTAGCCCAGCTCCTCACTGCCAGGAATGACTTTATGATGAATGACGAACAAATTCTGTCTCATCGGCAGTAAATACGTGTCGGAATCCAAAAATTCACTGATCGCAGACTTTTCAATTTCAAAAGCGAGAATTCCTTGCGCTTGACCGTCCCCCATATTAGGAAGCCGACGGGCAAATGTCACGTAACCGTCCTTCTGCGCAGAAGGCAAGTAAGCCCACTGAGAGAGCTCTCCGCTAGCGATGATAGTATCAATATCATTTTTATAGGGATAAATCTCTTTTTCGATAACCCCATAACGGTTCGATAACACCACATTTTCCACAGTATTATAAAAATAAACTTCATCAATAAAGCTGTCGCTATTTTTGACCAGATTGATTTTATCCAGGAAATCCCGATGCCACAGCCAGCTGTTGTCTTGATTCGGGTCTAGAAAGAAGCCCGTTAGAATAGGGTCAACTGCGAGCTGAAGCGATTCCTGCTCAATGGTCTGAAAAATTCTCTCCGCACGATCCTTCATGCTCGATAACGACGAATTGCTTTCGTTCATGATTTGCTCTTGCGCCCGGTTCATAGCAAATTGATAGTACACTGCACTAGCCAGTATTAAAGGAATGCAAACAGAAATGCATCCAAGCCAAATCAGCTTATACAAATACCTACCCTGACTGGTGACATGTTTGGAACCTGACTGACGAATGTGTTTTATCCAGTTAATCATATTGCCCCCCACATCCATTTGCATGTTTATACTGTCTAAGTATACTTCGCTTTGTCATAGGACGAACCCTTTGGCAGCCGTTATTCATTTAAGCCCTTTCATATAGCAAAGAGGAGTCTAAGGCGCTAGCCCGCGATCTCCTCCAGCTTATTCTTATTTGCCGAAATACTGCTTGTAGCTCTCTGCAAATTCCTTATAGGCTTTCTTCAAATCCTGATTTTCATTCAGTTTATCTACATAACTCTTGTACTCTTCCATCGTAATCTGGCCAACAATCGCTTTCGTTGCCATAGCCTGCCATTCCTTCTCATACTTTGGCCACACGTTAGTCCACGTAGTGGAATTGATAATCGAGAATGGATTAAGCTTTCCTACTTGTCCGTAGACTTCGACTTCTTTCATTTTGGCATCGTTGTAAGCTTTCGGCGCTGAAGGATTGAGTACTTTCATCTTGTTGTTAAACGCCAGCGAAAATACCTGATTCGCATTAGTAGTGACCTGTTTGACTCCCAGATCTGTCAGCTGTGGTTGGCCATCCACGACTTTATTATGCACACCTTCGATACCGTAATAGTTGAAATCCGTATACTCAGCCGTCGTGGTTTTCTCAAAATAATCAAGAATTTGCTTCACTTTTGCTTCCGGCACCTTTTTGGAAATATAGAATGCGCCGAATGTCGGATTCGCCAAACTGACCGTCACACCGCCTGGCCCTTTAAGTGGCGGGAGGGTGATGACTTTCGCGTCGGGCTGTGTCTTCTGGTTCATCTGTTCCCAGGTATAATCGCGCCAGATATTTCGTACATAGGAGGCGGCGCGCCCAGTCGCGTACATTTCTTCCGCTTGTGTTTTCTTCATCGAAGAGAATTCTTTCGCCAGAATACCGTCCGCATACAATTTGCGAAGCCATTCGACCATTGCGGTATAATTAGGAGTCAATTGATTCTTGATCAATCCGCCATCTTTATCATAAACCGGGTTAAGCGCGCCAAAAGCTCCCGAATACGTATCATCACCGTCAGCCAGTAAGAAGCCATGACCGATGATGCCAATTGTATCCTTCTTGCCGTTGCCGTCTACGTCGCTGTCCACAATCTTCTTCAGATCTGCCGCATACTCATCAATCGTTGTTGGGATAGGCAGGTTCAGCTTATCCAGCCAATCTTTGCGCATCTTAATGCCCAAATCGATTTGTGGACGGTTGCGAGGAATGCCGTATACCTTTCCATCCAATTTCATATAGTTCCACACGTTCGGGCCGCTGTTATTTTTCATGTTCGGGTATTTGCTGAAATCGCCGAGGAATGGCGTCAAATCCCAGAAAGCTCCTTGATTGATGGCCTGAAGCAAAGTAGGCCGGGTCATATTAGTGGATACAATAATTTCAGGCAAATTCCCCGACGCCAGCACCAAGTCAAATTTTGTATCGTAATCGCCCGATGGCACCCATTCCACATTCAATTGGGTATTGGTTTTCTTCTGCCATTCCGTCCAATACTCATCATTCATGTTCGGCACATCCGCATAAGAAGGAACAAGGAACTGAAGTTTCAACGGCTCCGCTGATGCTGGTGTCGCCTTATTTGAATCCCCCTGTTTCGCCACATTGTCAGTACCTCCCGCCGGTGCACTGTTATCCCCACATCCTGCCAAGACGCCAACTGAAAGCATGCTAGCCATTATCATACTGAAACACTTTCGATACAGTTTCGACATCGGAACCCCTCCTCAAGTTATTTCGAATCGCGTGACCATTCGCAAGCACTCTGTATTTCGGTAACGCTTACATTTCTTATTCTAGCTTCTGATCCGGAAGCACGTTAGCGACACTTCTTGTTATTGCGGCTATTTGGAGCCAACCGCAAATTTTGTCCGGGCGTGAATAAACTGTCTGTTCCTCATTGTAGCACGGACGGCAAGCGTCTTAGTAGCGCGAAGTTACCATCTTCTTGCGGGTGTAGAATTCAACCCCGTCTCTACCATTGGCATGCAGATCCCCGTAGAAGGATTTCTTGAACCCCGAGAATGGAAAGAAGGCCATCGGCGCAGGCACTCCGACATTGATGCCCAGCATGCCCGCATCGATCTGCTCGCGAAATTGCCTGATGGCTTTCGCGCTGTCCGTATATAAACAAGCGCCATTGGCAAATTCCGAACGATTGGCGATTTCAATCGCTTCCTTCAAGCTGCTTGCGCGAACAATGCTTAAGACCGGTGCAAAAATTTCATCCTGCCAAATTTTCATATCGGTTTGAACCCCGTCAAAAATAGTCGGACCGAGAAAAAATCCACTCCCCTGCGTTGCCGCCGCATTTCGTCCATCCACGACTATAGAAGCTCCTTCACGAATACCCGCTTCAATGTAGTCTATCGTCCGGTCTTTATGGGACGACCGGATGACCGGACCGAGGAAGACGTCTCGTTCGAGCCCGTTGCCAATCTTCAAACGGCTTGCTGCTTCCTGCAATTTATTAACAAGAGGATCAGCAATGTCTCCTACAGCTACAACGACGGAACATGCCATACACCGTTCGCCGGCTGAGCCGAACGCTGCGCTCAAGATATTGCTGACCGTAAGTTCCAGATCGGCGTCAGGCAGCACAATACTATGATTTTTGGCTCCTGCTAGCGCTTGAACTCTCTTGCCATGAGCGGCGGATGATTTGTACACATACTCCGCAACAGGTTGGGAACCTACGAACGAGATAGCCTGGATATCCGGATGCTCGATCATCCCGTTAACGATCTCCTTCGAGCCGTGCACAATGTTGAGCACGCCATCCGGAAGCCCTGCCTCTGAGAATAATTCCGCCAAACGGTTCGCTAACAGCGGAGTTCTTTCCGATGGCTTCAGAATAAATGTGTTTCCACATGAAATCGCTAACGGAAACATCCAGCATGGCACCATCATCGGAAAGTTAAAAGGCGAGATGCCCGCAACGACCCCAAGCGGGTACCGATACATGCCCGATTCGATACCGGTTGCAATGTCGGGCAGCTGGGAACCCATCATCAGCGTTGGTGAACCCGCCGCAAACTCGACGCATTCGATCCCGCGCTGCACTTCACCATAAGCTTCCGTGTAGCTTTTGCCGTTCTCCTGCGTAATAAGCCGAGCGAGCTCCTCCCAGTGCTCTACCAATAGCTGCTGGTATTTAAAAAGAATGCGCGCACGCTTCGGTACCGGGGTCTCCCTCCAGGCGGAGAAGCTGCTGCGTGCTGCCTCTACCGCTGCATGCAAATCGCTGCGCGTAGACAGAGGGACTCGCGCGATGGCTTCTCCTGTCGCCGGGTTCGGCACGATCTCATAGGAGGAGCTGTCGGACGGAACCCACCTGCCCCCGATATAATTTTGTAAAACCGGAATCGTTGTCATCGCGCCGCTCCTTCTTCTTTTTTAAACTCGTAATCGTAACAAAATCGATATAGAGCTTCAATATCACTTGCGGTTACAGCTCTCGGATGATTACCGGGACTTCCGCTGGCAATCGCGTCAACCGCCATCTGTGGAATCGCCTTGTCAAACGCCTCGCGATCTATTCCCCAATCACGTAAATTCGGAATGTTCAAGAGGCGGCATAATGTACGGACCTCCTCCATGACAGCGCCTGATAACCTTTCTCTCCCGCTGTCAGCGAGGTCGGGTCGCATCACGCGCCCGATCTCAGCCAGACGTTCCTGCGCATATGCTGATGTAAATTCAAGGACAGCTGGCAGCAGCATCGCGTTGGATATTCCGTGGGGAACATGAAAAAGTGCTCCCAGCGGTCGAGACATGCCGTGAATCAACGTCACCGAAGCGTTGGAGAATGCGGCACCTGCCAACATAGAGCCAAGTGCGATTTGAGCGAAGTCTTCCGCATCCCCTTTTTTCGCATAACAGACGGGCAGATGTTTGATCAATAAGGCAATGGCTTGAAGAGCCCAACCGTCACTCAGTGGATTGGCCTTCCGGGACCAATGCGCCTCGATGGCGTGGCATAAAGCATCAATGCCTGACGATGCGATGACGGACGGAGGACACGACATACACAGCAGCGCATCTATGATCGCAACTTGCGGCACTAACTCCGGCTGAGCGATCATCATTTTGACATCCCTTCGGGTATCAATGATGACTGTCACTTTCGTGACCTCAGAGCCTGTCCCCGCCGTCGTTGGTATGGCAATCAACGGCAATGGGCGATTAGCGAACTTTTTCACTCCGCCGACATAGTCTCCGATATATCCTGTGTTCGTCATCATGGCAGCGGTCGCCTTGGCGGCGTCGATGCAGCTGCCTCCTCCCAAAGCGACAATCACATCGCACTGCTCCTCCCGGCAGATGGCGAGCGCTTCATCCACATGCCGATCAGTTGGCTCTGTTTCAACACCGCTATAGATCGCGCAGGAGAAACCTGCTTGTTCCAAATAATCTCTGCATGTCTGGACGTGGCCGATTTGTGCCATAACGGGATCGCTAACGATTAGAGCTTTGGTCCCTAAACTTGATGCATAGGAAGCCACCTCTGAGAAAGCACCTAATCCTATGTTGATTTTCGCCGGCATCAAAATCTCATGTATCATGCTTAGCACCCCCTCATTCAAAAACAACGACATCATAGTCCAAAATGCTGGACACGACGACAGAAACAGCATCCACTTCTCTGGTCATTGTTAACGGGCTATGATCGGATAACCGGAAAGCTCGCTGTGGCTCGAAATCTTCACCTAACGGCAAACGAATCGTCACATCACGGGCCGCAATGAGTTGTCTAAACATTCTCCGTCCGCCATTCACGTTCACAAGATGAACCAGACGCCGTTGTTCCTGAACTCTTAATGTGGCCAACAGCGTTTCCGGACCCTCCACCTGTAACGGCAAACGTTCCTTTGTCGTCCATAACACCGCATTCACCAGCAAAAGCGCCCAATCCGGATAACCGTATCGTGCAAATGCCGTATCCTGTTGTCCCGGAAAATAAACGGTTCTGCCGCCGCCTGCATGCTCCCTGGCGATCAACATCGGCATTCCGGTATCCGGTTCCAGCGTGTACGACTGCCCCTCGGGGAAAACACGGAATGGCGCGGACAACGTCAACGGCACGTCCGAATCTTTGTCGGCGGCGACTCGGCAATAAGCGTTTGAAGCCGGTATTACCGATGTATCCCCAAGCCGATCCAGTAAAGGATGTGAGGAATTTTGTACATTCAAGTAGCTTTGTTTGTATACACCGTTCTCCTCTCCCATTACGGAATTCGTACTTATATAGGAGGCACCGAATAAATTTGCCAGTAAAAAGTCTGACCGCTTGCTGCCATCTGTATCAAACAAGGAAGTTTCAAACGTAGCGATGACACTGCCGCCGTTCTTAGCATATTGGTTTAGTGCAGCTGCCGTCTCTTCCGACATGCAGGCAACGGAAGGCAGGATGATTGTCCGGTATTTGCCGAGATTCCCCTTCTTCACAACGGCATCCGAGATGATATCGAACGGAATGTGATTATCCGACAGCGCCAATTCAACCCCTCTGATCGCGTCGACATAGTTCAGCTTTGGCTTCTCTTTTCCGTAGTAAAAGAGGGTATCCTGGGAGTAGACGATGGCCACGTTTGCTCCGGATCGGTCATCGTTGTAATAATCTTGATTGTCAGCTACAAAGTGATATAGCGATTTCACCGCCGGAAAACCTCTCTGATCCTGATGCCCATGAATCGGTCCTCCGGATAAATTCAAGATGGCATTGCCCCCGTTCGCATAAATCTGGGCCATATACACCTTTTGTTCAGCCGGCGGCACAGCATTTCTACGCCACGGCCACGCTTGGAAATAGGAGGCCAGCACCCATGGCTGATGATCGCTGACATTGTCCAGGAAGTTCGCTTCCTCCGCAGGCCAAAGCAGAAAGTCCCAGTGGCTTGAATCCCCTTCTACACGGATCCGGGTTTGTGCTTCCACTTGAACCGCGTCGATATAGGCCGCCATTCCTTCAATATCTAACGCGCCTTTGGTCGTCCATCCCGTTTCCCCAAAGCACACGCTGTTACACATCACCGGCATATTCGGATCAAGCGATTTCACCAAGTCATACAAAAATTTGGAGCGCTCCACGACACGCTGCTGCCGCCACCGTTGGAAAGTTCCCCAGACAGGATCGTTCCAATCCTCTTTCACCGGAATCTGGCTGCCGGCGTAAGCTCCGAACGCTTCTCTGCAGCGAGCACAGTGACAAATACCGTTGCCATAAGAGGAAAAGCCATAGCTTCCGCCGCCGAATTTGATGCCGTCGACCTCGTAGCGCATCACGATTTCGCGTAAAATTTCCGCTAAATATTCATTTTGATAACCGCTTAGCGGACATGCGATATAAAAATCGCCCAAATCCTGATTTGCTTTATACGGCTTGCCTTCGTGGTCACAGGAGCACCAATCCGGATGTTCTAACGCAGCATTACCCGGAATCAGACTCAAGTCCATTGCCGCCACTGCGCGGATATCATGTGATTGAACCGCTTTCACGATTTCCCCTGTCAGATCCCGATCCCCCAAAAAAGGGCTTTTTCTGATCGACAAGTTGGTAGGATGCACCGTCACATACCCTGCGCAAAAAAACGACAGCACATTTACACCGAGTTCGTTCAAATCTTTCGCAAAACGCTCCGTGTCAAAATCAAGACAATCGACATCCCTGATTGTCAGATGTACGCCTCTGCTTCGCTTGCTCAACCAATCCGATTTCGCCATATTCATCCCCCAATATGCGTAGTGTGAACTCTGCCCAATCTGATTATAGATACAGTTAGTGCCGCATCCTATAGACACTTTTTGTTACGATGCCTCCGCTCTTGTTCAGCGCAATATTTGTCCAAGAAGGCATAATCTGTCTTTAAGCTATAGAAGTTATTTGCTCGCTGGCATCTGATTACCGGCGTAAACAAAGGCAATATCTTCTAGTACCTGCGGACGATATAGCTCCCATGAGAAAGGTGTCTTGCCAAGGTGCATCAAGGGATGTTCTACGTAGTGCGCCTTGGTTACCGCGATCAGCCGCTCCCAATGTCCAGCTGCGTGCGGTGCCTCCAGAAGCTGAATCGCATGAAGGCGTTCGGTTTCATCTCCAGTTCTTTTATACAGCTCATAAGAAACGGCAGCCCGCAGTTTATCCGCAAAATAATAATTCAAATGGGCCCACGCTTCAATGTCAGCCTTTTCGCAACAGAGTACAGGTGTATCGGCTTTAATAGCCGCCAACCATTCAAGTCCGCGATTCGCATCCACCTCTAGCGTCTCTGCCAGTCTAAGCGGTGAAACCCTATCCGTTGTATGTCCTTCTAAGTGTTGGTCCACATATTCGGATACCGATAGATAGTGTGGATTAAACGTTTTCCGCTCCAGAAGATCCTGCAACGAAATAAACGATGCGCCTCCATCGTATTCCGCTTCGTCCGTGGACATGAAGCCTTCGGCATATAAGGTGAAATCCCATGTGAATGAATACATGGATGCGAGGGCCATTGGCATTTTACAAACAGCTGCATACGCTTTCAATAATGGCACTCCGATCGGTGCACGATGGCGCTGTTCGATTGCTTTCTCAAATACACGGTCGGGTGTATCCGGTTCATACAACAGCCTTCCCCATAGCATGTAATAGAGCCAGTTTTTTTCAAACAGATAGGTCCAGTCCATATGATCGCTATCCTTCAAATGGGCGTAATCGATGCCGGGAATCATGCATTCCGACCCGATATAGTAGCCCCCAACGTAGTCCTGCCCGTTCTCTGAAATATGCTCCCGGATGAAATCCGGCTGCGCCCAGCGAAGCGTGAAGAAGTCCTCGTTGCGGACCATCCAGGTGATTTTATAATTCGTTGGCGACGGTTTCCAATACCCCTCCATCCCCTGCGAGCCTCCGTGTGTCAGCAGCAGCTTGGAAGAGGAGTAGGCATGCGACCAATTGAATTTCACTTCCACCCATACCGGTTCAGGCATGAAGCCGTTGCTTTCTATCGCATTTCGTGTGATGGAAGGATCTACGGAAAACGGTGCGCGATGAATGAATTTCACCGGCCGGTTGGCTTGTTTCATGCCTTCAAAATAAACATCATTGACCCAATCCTGTCGACTTTGCGGCGTCATATCGTTCATTCGTTCCCCCAGCGAGATGCCGAGTCCAGTAAGATCCGGATACTCTTCAATCAGCTGAGTGACACATTCCCGGGTATATTGTTTGATCATGTCCGTGGAGTAAGAATCTCCATAATGATAAAAGGTTTCGTCGCTTATCGCTTGTGGATCATAATGCTCCCGGTAGGCTTCCGATACGAAAATGTTCCAATTGACCATATACGTCTCGATTCCACGTTCTTTGGCCATCCGGAATAAAGCGGTCCAGTACAGTTTCCACTCCGTTAGTTCTTCCTCACTGAAAGGGCATGCCTTCGGGAAATGCACAGGACGAATCATGTAGGGAAACGGATGCAGATTCCACAACGTTAGAACGTTGTAGCGGTTCTCAGCCATCATATCGAGAAACTTTTGCCAAAAGGCAAGATCACGAACCGTCTCCTTTTGAAGCTCAAAACACGCATTCTTCCGGTAGCTTGACCAAGGAAGATTGAATTTAACCGCACGGAATGGAAAGCGAGCATTCATGACGCACTCCGGGATGGCTGTCAACGATCCATAGTTCCGGAGCCGCTCTTCCAGTTCCAAGGTTCCGTACATAGCCCCCGCTTCATCACCGGCCAAAATGTACCAGATGAAGGAACCATGCCCTTCCCGCTTACGGAGTTCGAAACCCTCTGGAGCGACAGAGTTATCTATGGTTATGCCATGTTGAGTGGCGGCTTCCTCCCTATCTGAGATGATAATTACGCTCGTAGATATAACGTTAGCTGCTATATCCAAAGGTTTAGCTGTCCCCTCAAATCTTGCAATTGTGTCTAGCAGCTTAGAAGCTGCAAAACGGATCATGGATGAATCCTTGTGATACACAACGGTCGTAGTCACTTTCAGCTCACTCCTTCCCCTCATTAAGGCATTATCGTTATCGTTGCTTCCAGCTTGATTGTAACAAGTGTTTTCGAGGCATAGAACCGACAGTTCTTGATGTATCCTGCACGCCTATTCAAGGACAAAATCAGGGACAATAATTGTCTTCCTGATCATTTTTTGTCCTTAACCCTTACTGAGACACTTAGCGGAGGCGTAACCTCAAACTTGAGGAACTACAGGCCGCTATTCTAGCAAATTCAGCCCATTCCTCGTTCAAGCGGAACTACAGGCCCTTATTTGACCGCCTAAACCTGTTTTCTTTAAGAGAACGGACAAATAGAGGACCACAGTTCCCCTCAGCGTGAAAAAGAGCCTATTTGGGTCAAATAGCGCCCTGTAGTTCCCCTGGCCAGGAAGGAATCGCCCAAGCGATAGCAACAAAAAGGCCAACCGGATAATTCCGGTCGACCAAAGCTTAACTGATTGGTGTTAATTTTCGTTCAGCAAATTTCGAGCCTCTAAACTCAGGCGGTATTCGACGTGCAACTCCTGTTTGAATGGCAGCCTGCACCACTTGATCCCGAATTTCTTGTACGACCTTCTCATTAAAAATGGAAGGAATAATATACTGTTCATTTAGCTCATCATCCGTGACCGTGTAAGCAATGGCCTTCGATGCAGCCAGTTTCATTTCTTCGTTAATCTGGCTCGCTCTGCAATCAAGTGCCCCTCGAAATATACCCGGAAAACAAAGTACGTTATTGATTTGGTTCGGAAAGTCGCTACGACCCGTGGCGATCACTCTGACAAAAGGAGCAGCCGCTTCCGGATCGATCTCAGGGGTCGGATTCGCCATGGCGAAAATGACCGGATCGCTAGCCATGCGATGAACCTCTTCCAGCTTCAACACATTCGGTCCGGATACACCAATGAAAACATCGGCGCCATTCATCGCATCAGATAAGCTGCCCTTCGTATTCTCCTGATTGGTGTTTCGTGATACCCAGTCCCACAATGGATTATCGTAGGTGTGATCACGTGTCAAAATGCCCTGACGATCTACAGCCATGATGTGCTTTGCCCCGGCTCCCAACAACATTTTAACAATAGAAACGCCTGCAGCACCAATCCCTACAACAACGATTCGAATATCCTCGATTTTCTTCTTGGTTAACCTAAGGCTATTAATAAGTCCGGCTAAAACAACCACCGCTGTCCCGTGTTGGTCATCGTGAAACACAGGAATGTCCAACTCTTCCTTCAGGCGGGTTTCAATCTCAAAGCAGCGCGGAGAACTGATATCTTCCAAATTAATTCCACCAAAGGCCGGAGCCATATTCTTAATGGTTCGAATAATATCTTCCGTGTCTTTGGTATTTAGGCAGATGGGAACAGCATCCACACCTGCCAATTGTTTAAACAGCATCGCCTTTCCTTCCATCACAGGCATAGCTGCTTCAGGGCCGATATCACCCAAGCCTAGAACAGCTGTACCATCGGAGATCACAGCAACGGTGTTGCGTTTAATCGTCAACGTAAAGGCTTTTTCAGGATTTTCATGAATTGCCATGCAGACTTTGGCTACACCTGGTGTATAAACCTTCGATAGATCATCCCGGTTTTTCACCGGTATTTTGGGCTGGATTTCAATTTTGCCCCCTAGGTGTACAAGGAACGTGGGATCCGAGATATGATGCAGGACAACACCCGGCAGCATTCTAATTTTATCCGCTATCAATTCCTCGGCTTGTTCTCCCAGATTGACGGTAATATCCCTCGTGGTCGATTGCTTATCGGAACGAATCACGTCAATGGCGACGATATCTCCACCGGCACGACTTACCGCATTCGCCACTTCACCGAAAGTGGTCACCTTCTGATCCAATTCAATACGCAAGATGAGACTGTTAGATGAAGATTTCACTATACTTCTCCCCCTCCGTAATAAGGAAATTCTTCTTTTCCTGGTCTATAACGTCTTTATCTATTTGAAGCCGGCACCATGGCCTTGAATTCCCTACGTCTGCGATGCAAGATCGGTTCTGTGTAACCGCTTGGTTGTTCATAACCTTTGAATACCAGCTCGCACGCAGCTTGAAATGCTACAGAGTGATCTAAATTCTCAGCCATTGGACGATAGGCAGGATCTCCGGCATTTTGCTCATCTACCACCTTGGCTAAACGCTGCATCGTCTTAAGAATTTGCTCCTCTGTGCAAATCCCGTGATGAAGCCAATTAGCCAGGTGTTGGCTGGAAATACGCAAGGTGGCGCGGTCTTCCATCAGCCCCACGTTATTGATATCCGGAACCTTGGAGCAACCAATGCCTTGCTCTACCCAGCGGACAACATAGCCAAGAATACCTTGAGCATTATTGTCCAGTTCCTGTTGAATTTCTTCAGGAGTCCATTGCGGTTTTGCTTCCACAGGAATATTTAATATCTCATTCAGATAATCTTTTCCGCTCTCTTTTAATTGGTTCTGAATGTCTACTACATCCATTTGATGATAATGAAGTGCGTGTAATGTCGCTGCTGTTGGTGACGGCACCCATGCCGTATTGCAACCAGCCTGTAGATGAGCAATCTTTTGAGTCATCATATCCTTCATCAGGTCCGGCATGGCCCACATTCCTTTGCCAATCTGGGCACGCCCTTGCAAACCGCACGCTAACCCTATGGTAACGTTTGATTTCTCATAGCCTTGCAGCCAACGGGATGACTTCATATTATTTTTGCGGATCATAGGTCCTGCTTCCATAGAGGTATGCATCTCGTCGCCTGTTCGGTCTAAGAACCCTGTGTTAATAAAAACAATGCGATCCTTCACTTCGCGAATACAAGCCTTCAAGTTTACGGAAGTACGGCGTTCCTCGTCCATCACACCGATTTTGATCGTATTTCGCTCCAACTCGAGCATATCTTCCGTCCGATTAAACAAAAGATTAGCAAAAGCTACTTCCTCGGAGCCGTGCATTTTTGGCTTTACAATATAGACAGAACCTTTAAGCGAATTTTGATACGCACTATTTCTCAAAAGATCATGTTTGGCAATGAGGCTCGTTACAACAGCATCCAATATGCCTTCAGGAACTTCCTGCCCGTTCTGATCTAATACAGCATCGATCGTCATCAGATGTCCTACATTCCGGACAAATAAAAGTGAACGACCAGGCAAACTAATTTCCTCACCAGCAAGAGATGTATAGATACGGTCAGGATTCAAAGTCCTTGTAATAAATTTATTTCCCTTCGGTACGGAAGCCGAGAGATTTCCTTTCATTAGTCCCAACCAGTTCCTGTACACCAGTACTTTATCCTCAGCATCGACTGCAGCAACAGAGTCTTCGCAATCCATGATCGTCGTAAGCGCTGCTTCCATCAGGATGTCTTTCACACCTGCCAGATCATTCTGGCCAATCGGATGTTGGCGGTCAACTTGAATTTCAACATGTATCCCGTTATTTTTTAGCAAGATCGCAGAAGGATCGTCCGCCAGTCCTTGATAGCCAACAAGCTGAGAGGCGTCCTTCAAATCTGTCGTTTCCCCATTGGCTAGGGAGATGGACAATTCTCCATTCACGATTGCGTACCGAACAGCATCATGATGCGAGAAGTTAGACAGAGGTGCTGCTTGATCCAGGAAACCCTTGGCATACGCAATAACCTTATCTCCACGAATGGCATTGTACGCAGCAGTACGCTCGGCACCATCCTCTTCATCGATAACATCCGTTCCATATAAAGCATCGTAAAGACTTCCCCAGCGGGCGTTCGCAGCATTTAAAGCATATCTGGCATTATTGACTGGAACAACTAATTGAGGGCCTGCTTGATGGGCAATTTCCTCGTCTACCCCTTGTGTTGTAATTTGAAAATCTTCGACTTGCGGTTCCAAATAACCAATTTCTTGTAAAAAGGCTTGATAATTTTCGGCGTTAAAATTCCCTTTATTTTCAATGTGCCATTCATGAATAAGCTTCTGCAGCTCATCCCGTTTGGCTAATAAGGTTTTATTATGAGGGGCAAGGTCGTGAATCAACGTACTAAGATCTGCCCAGAACTTTTCACTTTTTAACCCGCTGCCAGGGAGTACCTCTGAATTAATAAACTGATAAAGTACCGCAGCAACTTGTAGATTTCCTACGTTTACATATTCGCTCATTTGGATGTCCCCTTTATACGTGTGGATTATGATTTTTGAGCAACAACAGGATTTTGCAAGTGACCTATGCCTTCAATGTAACAATCCACGACATCCCCATCCCGGACTTGATCTGCACCGGCAGGCGTTCCAGTCAGAATGATATCTCCTGGCATGAGGGTCATGAACCGGCTGATGTACGCGATCATGATATCAATTGGCGTAATGATCCGTTCCATGAGAGCATCCTGCTTAACGGTACCGTTCACGGTAGATTGAATGCGAGCCGAGTGATAATCGAAGTCGGTTACAATTACAGGACCCAGCGGGCAAAATGTATCAAATGATTTGCCAATCGTCCAATGACCCTCCGGATGGAAATAATTGAAGGCGCCCAAGTCGTTGGCTACCGTGTAACCGAAGATCACTTCGTGGATGTTTCTCGGGTCTATGTTTCTCGCTTCTTTCCCGATAATGACGGCAAGCTCCGATTCGAATTTGATATCGTCCGTTCCAAGTGGCAGAACCACGGCGTCTCCGGGTCCGACAACAGTGGTCAATGGCTTGAAGAACAGGATCGGCATTTCCGGCACCTCTGGTTTTGGCACCCCTTCGCCAACAAAATTTCTACCGATACCGATGATGTGTCTCGGTGTAAGAGGAGCTTTAAGTTGAACATCGTTCAATGAGAATGTCTTCCCAGTAAGAATACGAGAGGTGAAGATGTCTCCTGTAAATTCATGAATGTTAGAATCTTCTATGATTCCACTGCGTATCTCTGATTCACCAGAAACTATAAAACGAGCTAATTTCATACTAAAAGCCGCCTCTCTTGTTCATTATTATGAACAACGTTCTATATTTTGTATTTAAATTGATCTTCCCATAGTTTAACGTTTGTGTCAATGGGATTTTTGCCAATTTCTTTTCGCGGAATGGAATAGAAAAAATCCCGATTCACCTAAGTGACCCGGGACTTCTATGCTCATATATTCGTTGACAATCGCTTTGCTAAGGAGCAAATTTCACTGATGCTTTCTTCCTTCTTTCCCTCCCAATGATGGATGGGCATTGAACAACTGACTGCTGCAACTACGGTGCCAAGACGGCGGATCGGTGCAGCCACACAACAAAATCCCATCACGCCTTCCTGTATATCCAAAGAATACCCTCTTTGGCGCACGGTTTCTAATTCTTGCAAAAATGCTTCTCGGGAACCAATGGTATGAACGGTTATCTTATGGAGCGATTCCTGAGGGAATACCCGGCTGACTTGCTCGGCATCCATATCGATCATAAGCGACTTGCCAAGGCCGGTCGCATGAGCCGGGATACGAACGCCCGGCCCCGAAACCATCTGAACCGGTGTCGGTGCTTCCACTTTAGTCAGGTAGAGAACTTCGCTGCCATCCAAACGAGCCAACTGCACGGATTCTTGCATCTTTCGCATAACCGGCTCAGCCATTCGCCTGAATTCTTCAATCAGGTCGTACTGGCGAAAATAAGCGCTGCCCAAATCGCCAACCGCGCTTCCGAGAGCATACGTCTCATTCCTGTCTCGATTGATCCACTGCAGCCGCTCCATGGTCTGAAGTAGAGAGTACAGCGTGCTCTTGCTGATCCCCAAGTGCTTGGACAACTCGGACAGCTTCCATTTGTAGGGCTCCTCCGTCAGTAAGGTAAGTACAGCATGTGCCCGATCCAGCGCTGGGACGGAATACTTTTGCTCCATTTTGTCACGTCCTTTATATGATAAACATCGTTCGATATATTGATCGTATTATCCCTAGATGCTACCATGCGTGCAATGGCTAGTCAATGTAGAATAATAGAAAGTGCCCATTCCTTCCCCCGCTGCCTGTGAGCTGGAGAATGAATGGGCACATCCTGAATCAGTTAACCTTTGACGGAGCCTAGCATAACTCCCTTGGCAAAATGCTTTTGCAAAAAGGGATAGATGATTAAAATCGGCACCATGGCCAGCACAATCGAGGCCATACGAATCGTTTCCTGCGGCAATACTCTGTCGTCACTGCCGACAGACCCTGCACCGCTGGCATCGGAATCGATAACCAACGACTTGACCAGCACCTGCAAGGTCCATTTCTTGGCATCGCTCAAGTAAACCAGGGCATTGAAATACGTATTCCAATACGAAACGGCAAAGAACAGAACAAAAGCAGCAATCGCCGGCATGGATAAAGGAATGACAATGCGCCAGAATACGCCGATATCCGAGCAACCGTCAATTCGAGCGGCATCTTCCAACTCCGGAGGCAAGGAATCCAGAAATCCTTTTATCACAATCAAGCTCCAAGCATTCGTAAGACCCGACAAGATTAATGACCAGTGCGAGTTTAACAGGTTCATATCCTTCATTAATAAATAGTTAGGCAAAATACCTGCGTTGAACACCAAAGTAAAAATAACGCCGCCGAGCATCCATTTCCTGCCGGGTACATGTTTCTTGGTTAAGACGTACGCAAATGTAAAGGAGATGAGAATGCTTATCACAGTCCCTATTCCTGTAACGAATACGGTGCTTTTCAGGGCATTTACGAAGCTATTGGTTGACAAAATGTATTTGTACGCAGACAATGACCATTTTTCCGGGAATAGATAAAATTGCAAAGGCACGTAGACTTCCGGATCGGTAAAGGAAACGCTGAATACATAAATGAATGGAAATACACACGCTATAGAAATGATTGCCAGCAGCGAGTAGTTAATATAATCGAAGAATGTCATCTTCTTCGTTTTTACGAAACTCATGGGTACTCCTCCTTAATAAATCCCTTCTTGCCCCAGCTTCTTCACCACGTAATTGGACAGCATAACAAGAATCAAGCCCACAACACCTTTGAACATCCCCACCGTCACACCGACACTGATTTTCCCACCGAGGATACCAATCGTATACGCATACGTGTCAAACACCTGGGAAACCGAGGTTACCAGCGGATTGTTCATCAATAAGATTTGTTCAAAACCGACATCTGCCATATGCCCTAATCTTAAAATCAGCAAGATAATGATCGTCGGGCGAATGGCCGGCAGCGTCACATGCCAGATCTGCTTCATTCTCGACGCCCCGTCTATGACGGCTGCTTCATATTGTTGGGGGTCAACGCCAGCCATTGCGGCCAAGAAAATAATCGTCCCCCAGCCAACTTCCTTCCACATGCTTTGGGCGGTGAGCAGCCCCCAGAAAAAGTTGGGATTGGACAGAAAAGAGACCGTGTCGAAGCCCATATTCGAAATCAGTTTATTGATTAGCCCTACATCGGTGGAGAGCATAAAGAACGTCATACTAGCAACAACGACCCATGATAAAAAATGCGGTAAATAAACGATTGACTGATTAATTCGTTTGAACGTTTCATGCCGGATTTCATTGAGCATCAAAGCAAGCACAATCGGCAGCGGGAACATGAAAATGATGCCGAAAATATTAATTGCAAACGTATTTCTCAGCATGAGATAGAACACTTCACTCTGAAATAACTCGGTGAAATTGGTAAAACCAATCCATTCGCTCCCCCAGAGGCCTTTAAAAGGGTTGTATTCCTTGAAGGCAATCAAGAGCCCCCATAAGGGCGCGAATTTGAATATTAAAAAGTATAGGATGCCCGGCGCAGCCAGGGCATACATCCATTTGCTTTGCACCATGGCCGCCCATAACCGTGAACGTTCCTGAACGCGCGTACTTTTTACAATTGTTTGTACCTGTGTTTGCATCTGAAGCACCTCGCCCGTTTATTCACTCACTTGATACTCGGCTTTTTCAAGCCATTCCGGCCGTACTGTGATGCCCCAGCCTGGTCCTTGCGGAACCTGCACCGCACCGCCCGAAACTTTCAACGGCTCTTCAAAAAGTCCATTCGTCCAAGCATCCTCTTCAATCGTATATTCCATGTATTTCCCTGCATTCGGAATAGCTGAGACCATATGCAGCGTAAAGACGGTCAACATCGATAAATTCGCAGCATGCGGTGTACAAGTCATTCCCGCCGCTTCGGCTATCCGAGCGACTTCCAGTGCGCGGCTCAAACCTCCGACATAGCAAATATCCGGTTGAACGATATCGACGGCACGCATCTGTATCATCCGCTTGAACTGCGCCAAATCCGTATCCTGTTCCCCGCCGGTTACCGGAATATCCAGTACGTCGGCTACTTGCTTCGTCCACTCCAGCTCCATGTAAGGACAAGGTTCTTCAAAGTGACATACCCCGTATTCGGCAAGCATCTTGCCTGTTTCAATCGCCTTAGCCGGCGTAAATCCACTGTTCGCATCGACATACAGCTGCGTTTGGTCACCGATGGCAGCCCTTACAGCACGGACAACCTCTTCCGAACGTCCCGGATATACGTCCACATCACTCGCAAAGTTGTTGGCAATCCGAATTTTGAAAGCTTCGATTCCCTGCGTTTCCTTGAGGCGCAATATCCGATTAGCTTCCTCCTGCGGTGAAATGTTGCGCTTCATGCTGGAGCCGTATATTTTGACTTTACCAGGCTGTCCTCCGAGCAATTCACTTACACTTTTGCCCATCCGTTTCCCCTTCAAATCCCATAAAGCCGTGTCCAAACCTCCGACTGCTCTGCAAATGTAGGAACCGGGAAACTTATGCTCTTCCCTAACAACCTTTTCCGCCAAGGCTTCGATTTCATTCGAATCAGCACCCAATGCGTGCGGAGCTACTTGCTGATGCAGCACCAGCGCAGAAATATTAGCATGGTAAGGAGCAATCTGCCCGTAACCTTGCAGCCCATCTTCCGAAGTGACGCGGACAACGGAAAGCTGGCGGGTTGTAAAAGTCTCAATACGCTTAATTTTCATCCTATCGTTCTCCTCTTTTCATTGAATCTCTTCCTACCTGAACTGGGAGCGGAATTGCCCCGGTGTCATCCGTACATGTCGTTGAAAAATGCGGATAAAGTTGCGCTCGGAGTATCCAATCGCGGTGGCTACTTCGCTGATGCTTTGATCCGTATCTTTTAGCAGGCGCTCGGCCTGACCAATCTTCGTTTCCACCACATACTCCAAAAAGTTCTTTCCTACCTTTTTCTTAAACAGCCGGCTCAGATAGGAAGGGCTTACACCTACCCTCTCGGCACAATGCACCAAGGACAAATCATTTCCGTAATTGTTATGAATATACTGACACACCCACTGGATCGCGGATTCACCGGATGCTTCCCGATCATTTTTCGTTAACCACAGATACACCGGAAATAACGACTCCTCGAACCAATCGGTCATTTCCTTCGACGTCTGCTTGTTTCTTAACTGCCCGAAAAAATTATGCTCCATAATGTCGACGACATTCGCACCCTGTTTCTCCAGAGACACGATAAAAGCCGATAGGAAGATATGATAGCTTTGATATATAAATACATAGGATTGTGAATGACGCAGGATTTCTGTGAATTTCTCGAAATGCTGAATTGCTGTGGACAAATCCTCCTGCTCAAGAGCATGGAGAATCGCTTCTTGGAGCTCTACCGGGTACCGAAGCAGTGACTGCGTTTTCCCATGCTCGAAATCATCAATAAATAATAACGGTTCAGCGTCCCGAAATATCCGGTATTGCAAAGCATGAATCGCTTCCTTATAGGAAACCGGAACGTCTGCAATGTAAGGGTAGAACCGTCCGATGCACACGTTAACTTCAAAGGACAAATACTTATGAAACGCCTCGATCATCGCATAGGCATAGTTCGAGGTCAGCTCCTTCATGGTTTGCTGCTCCATCTCGGGCTTGAATTGCAGGATTGCAACACCTCTGCCTTGATAAGGAATCACGTAGCCTTCAAGGCTGTGCTGATTCAGCAACTCCTGCATGACATTGGCCAAGGAAAAGGCGACGATTCCTTTCTCTTCCGGCAAAAAGCGCTTCTCTTTATAAATATGGTCCGCATCGACAACCAGCACGACACTTGTAAATCCAACACCAATGCCGTACGCTAAGCAATCCTGAAGCAGCGTCTGATTAGCCGTATAATCACCGCTCAGCAGCTTGAAGAGAAACTTCTCGCGCAAGGACGGCTCCATATTTTGCACATAGCTTTCCAATTTCTCCGTCTCATTACTTAAATAATCCAGAGACTCCTTAATGATATCCAACTCGTCTTCCTTCGGCTCGACACCATGGCCACGCAGCGAACGGCTGTGATTAATCAATTGCCCGATTGGCGTATAGGCCCTCTTGGAGGTAATATACGTCAGAAGAATGCCGACACCTACAAATACAAGAACAATAAGCACCGTCATTTCACGAATCCAGCTTAATTGATCGGTAATGACCTGTTCAGGCGTCACAGATACGTAAGTTCTGGAAAATACATTTTTCACGTAGTGATATTGCGCCGGTTTCCCATCAATACCCTCCGCTACAAATATGCCCGAGTTCTGATCCGATGCCTTGATCATCGCAATGCCTTTTAATCTGGCCGTTTCTTCGGCCTGATTCACTTGGGGGTTTCGCTCTATCCCGAAAGGGTCGTTCAGCTTCACGATCATTAAACCTTGATCACCGGTCAACATGACCGTATCTGTTTCCATAAATGTGCTCAGTTTGGCAGCTTCAATCTCAAAGCCGAGGACACCCTTGGGTCCTTCCGTACCAATCAAGGGCAGCTTTCTGTAAAAGGTAATGTATCCTGCCTTGCCTTTCAGCTGTGTCCATTGTGTAGGACGTTTGATTGCGAGCAGTTCGTCAATATTTTGTTTATATTTGTAATATTCTTTCTCAATGGAGCCGTATTCATTGGAAATGACCTCATTGTTTGTGCTGTTATACAAATAAATTTCGCTAATGAAGCTATTGAAATTTTTAACCAAAGCAATTTTTTTCAAGATATCAAGCTTCAAAATACCGCTTTCATCCTGAGGATCCGTAAACTCTTGCTGAATAAAAGGATCATTGGCTAACTGGAGCGAATCCTGCTCAATTTCCTGTAAAACCGTTTCGGCACGATCCTTCATAATGGTCAAGGACGAGTCACTTTCAGCCTGTATGTATTTCTGCATCCGATGTGTAGAGAATTGATAGTACGCTACGCTAGCCAATATCACCGGAATACATACGGAAATACAGCCAAGCCAAATGAGCTTGAAGAAATACGTTCTCGTGTTCGTTCGCCTCTTTTTGCCTAGTTTTTTCAGAAACATGCTGCTCCAGTTAGCCATAAGTCCTCCCCGTCTTCTTAAGCCCCATTAACATACCACTCACTCATTCACACAGAGGGTTCGTGTGTTAAGCATAGGGAGCGGAGCTGCAAAAAGCAAGCAGAAAGGAACTCACCTGTGGCTGTTTATTTGGGAAACTTCTCCTTGTAATCTGCTGCGAATTCCTTATAGGCCGTTTGAAAATCCGGATTCGCATTGAGCTTCTCAATATAAGCTTTGTACTCATCCATCGAAATCTGCCCTACGATCGCTTTGACGACCATCGACTGCCATTCCGATTGGAACTTCGGCCAAATAGACGTCCACGTATTCGAATTAATGATAGAGAATGGATCAATTTTCCCTACTTCTGCATAAACGGCCACCGATTTCTCCTTGGCATCGTTATACGCTTTGGGAGCGGCAGGGTTAATAACTTTCATTTTATTATTATAGGCCAGTGGAAAAATAGCTCCTGTGCCGTTAGCGGTCACTTGTTTTACACCGAGTTCAGTGAGCTGCTGCTGGCCATCTACCATCTTATAATCGACGCCTTCGATCCCATAATAGTTATAGTCCGTTTGCTCCGGCGTCGTCGTTCTTTCGAAGAAGTCCAGGATTTGTCTTGCTTTCTCCTCCGGAACTTGTTTCGAAATATAAAAGGCTCCCGAGAATGGAACTGACAGCTGAACACTGGAACCTCCTGGACCTTTCATCGGTGGCAAAGAAATGACATTCGCATCCGGCTGCACTTTCTTGATCGTTTGTTCGAAGTTGAAATCCCGCCATGTATTTCTTCCATAAGAAACGGCCCGCCCTGTGGTGAAGATTTCTTCCGCCTGGGTTTGTTTAATGACAGAGAAGTCCTTGGCCAGAACGCCGTCGGTATACAGTTTGTGGAAATAGGAAACCATATCCGTGTAATTCGGTGTCAAATATTTGTTAATCATACCTCCGTCTTTCCCATAAATAGGATCGAGGCCTCCAAATGCAGCCAAAAAGCTTCCATCACTGTCGGCGAAGAAATTGCCTGTGTTGCCTTGGCCAATCAAACCAACTGTGTCTTTCTTACCGTTCCCATCGGGGTCGCCATCTACTATTGTCTTAAGGGTAGCTGCGTACTCATCCAATGTAGTCGGCACAGGTAAGTTGAACTTATCCAGCCAGTCCTTTCTCATTTTGAGACTGAGGTCAATATGCGGACGATTTCGTGGAACACCGAAAATTTTGCCATCCGTACGGACATAGTTCCACACATCTTTATATCCGTTTTTCTTTAAATTCGGATACTTGCTAAAGTCACCCAAGAGAGGCGTCAAATCCCAAAATGCCCCTTGCTTCACTGCATTTTGCAGCGTTGGACGTGTTATACTGTTCGCAACAATAACCTCTGGTATGTTGCCGGATGCCAAAACCAGGTCAAATTTTGTATCGTAGTCGCCTGAAGGGATCCAATCTATGTTTAGTTGAACTTTATTATCTTTTTGGAACTTCGTCCAATATTCATTGTTCATGTCTGGAATGTCCGCAAATGACGGTACCATAAACTGAACTTTCAGATCAGGTTTTGCAGCTGAAGTAGCCTTGGGCGTCTCCTTACTCTCTCCACAGCCTGCCAACACCCCTAATAAAAGCGGAGCGAGCATAGTCAAGCTGACCCTTTTTGTTGTAAAAATTTTCATAATAGCCTCCCTGTTGATGTTTCTGTATCGCCGCTGTTCAAGTGTCCGGAACTAACAAGACAACGTGTTAGGCTTTATTATAGGAGCATCGCCCACTGCAAGTAAGTGACAATTCTTGTTCTTGTTGTCCTTATAGGCAGCATATCAAATTTTGTCACATCGCAAGCCAGCGCTGGATTCCGGCTGCCAGACGTAAGACAAAAAACCGGAACCCCCCGGGTCCCGGTCCTCATCCACTTCTGGATCATTCACGAAAGAGACAAAGATTTTTGACAGAATCATGAGTGTTTGCAGAAGCAAGACACAAGAATGACTTCTATATGGTAACCTATCTATAGGTTAATTTTCTTGGAAGGGTGTGTTAGAGACATGCGAGTCCAAAGCAATACGGTTAGCATCCAAACAGTTCCAATCTCGTTCACGAAGGTACTCTTCGAAACCATAAAGATTGGCATTATTAAATCCAACCTCATCGCAATGATCGCAGGGCTTAGTGTGGCCTTGTTCGTACATCAAATACCGCTAATGGATAAAATCGGCAACATGACGTTAGCGCTAATCGGATCTTCTCTAGTGATTGGAGCGGCAGGTATTTTTAATAATTTATACGACCGTGACATCGACCGCATCATGGAACGGACGAAAAACAGGCCAACGGTTTCCGGCATCATTGATATCAGAAGCGGACTGTTCCTTGGGATTTGGATCGCGATCGGTGGCCTAGTCTCCTTGTATCTGGCATCGCCGCTATCTGCTTTTGTAGGCTTCCTCGGTTTGTTCTTATATGTCGTGCCGTATACCATGTGGACAAAACGCAGAACGATTTACAATACGGAGGTTGGCAGCTTGTCTGGAGCGATTCCTCCGTTGATCGGTTGGGCCGCGATCTCACCGGATATTTTACATCCGCATGCGATTGCGCTGTTCCTGTTGATGGTTATCTGGCAGATGCCTCACTTCTACGCAATTGGAATTAGGCGCATGGAGGAATATCGTTCGGCTAACATTCCAATGCTGCCGGTAGTCAAGGGCATTCACAGAACTTACGTGCAGATGAACGTATATCTGGTTGCGTTATTCCTGGTCAGCTTTTTGTTCTGGTCCTTTAATCCGTATATCGCTATAGCGAATGCGATCTTAAGCCTGGTCTGGTTAGTGATGAGCATTAACGGATATCAGCGGAAACCGGAGGACAAGTGGGCCCGTTCGATGTTCATATTCTCGCTTAACCATATCACAGTGCTGCTGTTGATGATTGTCTGCTATTCGTTAGGTGCTCTTTTGTTATAACCTAATATTAAATATTATCTTCACTCATTTTGATTTCTATGTGTGAATAACTTGCATCCCAGAATGGCCGGAGGAAACTCCGGCCATTCTTTTTATTTCGCTTTCCACACATCCTATTAGTCTGATCGGCGTGCAACTTCATTTACTTTTGCCAGCAGCTCTTTAAACTGGCCTAACGATTCTAAATATTTTTCAAAAGACCCGCAAATTTCTGCAAAAATGTCTACCGATACACTCTGCATTTGGTTTTGCAGCTGTGCACCTTTATCCGTTAATCCGACCTCCACCTTCCGCTCATCCTCCAAAGAACGTTTGCGAACAACCAAATCCGCTTCTTGGAGTCGCTTCAGCAGTGGTGTTAACGTCCCCGAATCCAGCAGCAATCTGTCGCCAAGCTCCGTCACCGTGCTGGTCCCTCTTTCCCATAACACCACCATGACTAAATACTGTGGATACGTAAGCCCAAACTTCTCCAGAATAGGCCGATAAATGCGCGTTAATTCACGGGAAGTTGCATAGGCCGTGAAACAGAGCATATCCTCTAGCTTCATTACAGCTGCCTCTTTCATCATCATTCCCCCTGTTTTTTCGATATTGTACATTGTAACTCAACCTGCCTATTTCTCAAAATTTAATTTCAAACAATATATAAGCCTTCCTTTTACATAGAGCAAGCCTAAATTTACTAAAATTATATTTAGCACAATACAATTGACAGAAATGTAGTTTAAGGTTTATACTCTGGTACATAAGGTTTTGAAAAATTAAATTTTACAAAATTCAAATCGAAGGGAATGTGACCTATGTCCATTTATAATTTCAATGTAAAAACAGCAAAAGGAAACCAAAAATCAATCAGTGATTATCGCGGCAAAGTCATGCTGATCGTGAATACAGCTAGCAAGTGCGCATTTACTCCACAATTTAAAGAGCTTCAAGAAATCTATAAGCAATATAAAGACGATGGTCTTGAAATTCTCGGCTTCCCATGCAATCAATTCGGCAGCGGCGAGAAAGGGAACAACGAAGACATTCACAGTTTTTGCGAGATCAACTTTGGCGTAACCTTTGAGCTTTTCGACAAAATCGATGTGAATGGCTCCAATGCTGATCCGCTGTATAGCTTTTTGAAAAAAGAATCCAAAGGTGTGCTTGGTTCTGAATCAATTAAATGGAATTTCACGAAGTTTCTTGTTGACCGGGAAGGGAATGTATTGAAACGCTATGGTTCCACAGACAAACCTATGGCGATCGTAGAAGATTTGAAGAAACTGCTGTAATTTCATCGTTGGTCAACCACTTGGAAGATGCCGTTGATACTCTGGATTCATGTTTTCGCAAAATAGCGGATCATAGTTCCCTCAACATAAAACAACGGGTAAGGTTTACAACCCGAACATATAAATTTGGAGAGCAAAAAACCACCTTCATGGTGGTTTTTTTGTTTATTTATGTACCTTTAGAAATAATCATAGTCTATTCGTAATCATAGCAGCGATAACCGTCAATACTAGTAAAATAACTTCCAGTGCTAAAAAAGCTCCATCGAGTAAATGTTTATAAAAATTTGAACTCCTAATGGTAGATCTGAGTCTAAGTATTTGTTTCAGGAATCGACACATTAGGGGAGCTAGCATCATGAAGGAAGTCAAACAAAATCATCCACGCTATATGCCTGGATTGGACGGGATCAGGGCACTGTCTGTCCTTGCTGTAATTGCGTATCATCTCAACTGGGGGTGGGCCTCAGGGGGATTCTTAGGAGTAAGTGTATTTTTTGTTCTCTCCGGTTACCTAATTACGGATATGCTGTTGGAAGAGCGCAAAAGTAAAAATCGTATCGATCTGAAAAGGTTTTGGATCCGTCGCATTCGCAGATTGCTTCCCGCCATGTTGTCGATGATCATAACAGTCGCCGCCTTTCTGGCGATTTCAAATCATTCGAGATTGATTTCCATTCAAGGGGATATCTGGTCGGCGATAACCTATACAAGCAACTGGTACAACATTTTTCACCAAGTCTCCTATTTCGAGAGCTTCGGACCTCCTTCACCGCTCGGACATCTTTGGTCGCTCGCCATCGAGGAGCAATTCTACTTATTATGGCCTCTGATTATCATTGGCTTGAGTCGTTTCTTTAGTCCGACTCGCGGCAAGTTTGTTTTACTCACCCTCGCTGGTGCCATCATTTCTTATATCGCAATGGTAATTTTATATGAGCCCGGTACTGACCCTAGCCGAGTATATTACGGGACGGATACGAGAGCATTCGGGCTTTTGATCGGTGCAGCCCTTGCTTTTATATGCCCAAGCCGAAAACTTATTGACCCTAACTTACGCAAAAATCGTTCATGGATAAATGGGATGGGGATCATTGGAATTTTGATTGTCATCTACATGTTTCTTCAGACCGGAGAATATGATCAATCGCTGTACACCGGCGGTATGCTTGTCCTTTCTTTCGCAACCTCTTTCGTTATTGCAGCGGCAGCAAGTCCCTCTGGCCTTGTTAGCAAAATTCTCGGTTGGAAACCTCTACGCTGGATTGGTGTTCGTTCTTACTCCATTTATCTTTGGCACTATCCTGTGATCGTATTAACGAGTTCGACTAGCCCTAATACGGATGCAAGCTATTTTCTTCAAATGATCCAGTTAATCCTTAGTATCGGATTTGCCGCTTTATCCTACAGCTTCATCGAAACCCCGTTCCGAAGCGGCAATTGGCGCATTTGGGCCAAAATTCTCGGCTTTCGGTCGGAGGGGCGTGCAACTCTGCTGCAATTTAGGTTCTTTGTTCGACTCGTACCGGTTGTCATTCTCGTACTCATCTTCGTTTCCTGTATGTTTAATCAGAGCAGCACAGAAGTAGCATTCAATTCCCAAAGCCCAACGAACGCTAATGCGATTTCTTCGCCTTCCGATCAATTACCGGATGAAACAAACGGTGTCCCGACAGCTTCTCCAATCGTTGATACAAAACATGATGTACCGAATGCTGTTCCAACGCCTTCTCCTAAAGGCAATAATGTCCCTATTGTTTCGGCAAGCCCTGTCCCGACAGCTTCTCCTGAAGGTAACCATGCACCGGAACAGACGGTTCTTGTCCCAACGCCAACACCTGTATCGGAAAGTTCAGCTGCTCTGACCCCCCTTGTCCCTGATGCAAAAAATCAGGACAGGATCACACAGAGTGAGAAGAAGCCTGCCACCCCGACGAACTCATCCGGCGCTTATAAACTGGTGCCGTTAAGCCAGAGGGTTACTGCTGTCGGGGATTCCGTTATGTTGGGCGCAGCCCCGGTTTTAGAGAAAATGCTTGAAGGGATTGTCGTAGACGCGAAAATCAGTCGACAACTGTCGCAGGCCACGGACATTATTAAGCAATTCAAGGCCGATAAGAAACTGGGTCAAATTGTTGTCATTCACCTCGGAACGAACGGACCTTTTACATCAGATCAGCTTGAGAAGCTTCTCGAGACGATTGGAGAAGAGCGGAAAATTGTTCTCATGAATACACGTGTACCCCGAAAATGGCAAGATACAGTAAATGATACGTTAGCGGATGCAAGCAAAAAATATGTCAATGTCAAACTTCTCGACTGGCATTCATTTAGTGAAGACAAGCCGGACTGGTTCGCCAGCGATGGCGTTCACTTGACGACAAAAGGTGCTGAAGCTTACTCCAACTTTATTCTTGATTCTGTTACTTCTATAAAAAAGATATGATACATAAAAAGCCGGGAGCCCTTGTTAGATCAAGGATTCCTGGCTTTTATCGTCACTGTTTTCTATAAAAAGGCAACCTGTCCAGCGGCACCTCAATCTCCAACTTTGCAGGACCTGACACGGTTGTACCGTCATCTCCAACCCATATGCCCGTCGGAAAAATGACTTGGCGGGATCGTGCCCCTCGGACGACTACAGGAGCAACTAAGAGTGAATGTCCCAGCATAAATTGATCTTGAATCATTTCCATTCCCTCTCCGGGAAATTCATAGGCCATATGACGCAGGATTGGCTCCCCAGTCTGTGAGGCATGCTTAGCAAGATCAAGGATTTCTTCTCCAAAAGCGGCATGAAGTTGAGCTGCTTCTATGCAATAGCGCAGATGCTCATCATCCAAAACCCGCCAAGGTGCTGCTGAGAACTGCATCATCGGAAATAAGGCCGAGCATTGGGCGGAACGAACAAATAGTTCCGAATCCAATTGGTCAACTGAAAAGCTCGTAAACTCGCCTCCGCCGATCATATCCGGGCACGTATACGCATAGCCGAGAAGTCCTTGTGCCAAACCATCCGGAATTAAGCAATCAAGCCCATTGTCCTCCCATCTGTGCTGCTTGTCTTTCAGCCTTTGGACCAATGGCTGCCCCGCAAGCTTCCAGCAAGCGCGATACTCATTGAGCGGATATTTCAGTCCGACCTTCGCCCATGCTTCACTATGACCGTTACGTGTCGTAATCTCATAACTCAAATCATCCGATTCATAGAACTCTAAATCGCCAGCATCCAGCTTAAAGCCATCAATTCCGAATTGGGACTGCAGGGAATCAAGCTGCTCATGAATCCACGCAACGGCTTGGGGATTCGTGCAGTCCAGTACGGCGCTGTATCCGTTCCACCATTTGCGAATCGCCGTCTTTCCCTCACCATCTTTTAAAAGAATACCCGCTGGTTCCAGTTTACGGAATGTGCTGGAGTCCGAGCTAATAAACGGACAAACCCAAAGCATAACCTTAAATCCCCAGGCATGCAGCTCATCAACCATCTGCTTAGGCTGAGGAAAACGTCCTGGATGAAACGTCCAGGTTCCGTAAGGTTCGTGCCAATTGTCATCAATCATGATGACGCCGGGCGGCATGCCATTTGCGAGTACATCTCTTGCATATTGCAATACCTTCTCTTGCGTCGGATGATAGAGCAATTCGATCCACAGGTTGTACTGCGGTGCAGTAAACAGCAGCTCTTCCGGCAATGCTGGAACTGCCGGGAAGAACGTACGGGCCGCATGACGGAATGCTCCGGCTAAAGTCTCGTGCCCCTTTTCCACTTTCAGTAAGGCAAACTCGCCGATTACCCTTAACTCCTTATGATCGATCTGAAAAGCGAACGGCTCCTCGCTCCAAACGTATCGCCCTTTACTGGATACAAGCAATGGGCAGGCCTGATTGGCTCCGCTGCTAGCTGCCAAGTCAACACGAAATAACGATGTGCCATACGGCATACTTCTCCCGTCCGCAACCCGGCCTCCCCACCAATACTCGTCAGGCAATAATTCAATGACTAGTTCATTATTAACCATCCAACCTTCACTCCCTCTCTTTATAATCATTGTATCTCCGGAAGTATTGAGGGGACAATCTTAATGTAATGACTTATAATATAACAAAATTGACTTTTCTTAAGGAGAATCCTAATGCTCAAGCCCGCTGTATATGGATTTCGAAACGATGATACCTCCATCCTCACGCTCGATTCTATTGGATGGCAAATGATCAATACCCCTGATTACAGCTTTATCGGAGAAGAGCGCCCCGACTGCGGGCATGTCATTTTTCAATATACGATGAGTGGACAAGGTTATCTTGAGTATGAACAGCAACGCTTTCCTTTGACGAAAGGAACAGGTTTTTTAGTGAAGGTGCCTAGCAGCCATAAATACTTCTACGGAGATCAAAAGGAACCATGGGAGATCATCTGGCTAAATTTGCGGGGAGAAGAGGCGAATCGGATTTGGGATTACGTGATGGCGATGGAGGGGCCTGTCATCCAGAGAGATTCGGACAGCTCCCTCATTCAGGGGCTTTGGAAATTGATGCGCATGGTCGCTGAAGATAAGGTAACCGACAAATATCAACTGTCCCTCGGTGTATATGAATGGATGCTCACACTCGTGCAATCCAGCCGAGAAATGACAAACGAAGTTAGTGCAAGCACGAGCACGCTCATTCAGACAGCAAAAAAATACATGAGAGATCATTTTGCAGATCCGCTCACTTTGGATATGGTCTCCGAGCATTGCGGAATCAATAAACATTACCTATGCAGGCTGTTTCAGCGGTCTGAGCAATCCTCGCCACTTTCTTATTTAAGGGATCGGAGAGTGGAAGCCGCCATCGCCCTTCTCCGAACCACTGACCTGCCTGTTCAGGACATTGGCCAAACATGTGGCTTTGACAGCCCCAGCTACTTCGGTAAAATCTTCCGCCAATACATGCATATGACGCCAAAGGAATATCGGATGAAGAAGCTGGAGTTTCCGTATGATGCTATTTATTTGGAGTGATTAGAGGAAGTATGTACACTTAAACTAACTGCCTAAAGTCTTCGCACGGTACTGATAGCTTAACACAGTTGCCGATCTATATTAGCAGCCGTATATTAGTTGTTTTCTACACTATCGTTCACCTTTTGTTTGGTTTCAAGGATCTTCATGTAGTTTATGTTGCTTCTGACTCCGTCTCTAATTCTTGCCACGTTTGAACAATTCTGCTTTCGCCGAGAAAAGGCAACCGATCCATTAAGATCCGGTTGCCAGATAGTAAACTCTCGTTCCTTGTTAGCCAAACAAGCTATTCGATCCCAATTCGTGTATGGCGGATCTGAAATATTTCCCTACCTTCTCAAGCTCATTCATTACGAACTTTATCTTTTCTTCTTCTTTAAACCAGTTATCTTTTGAAGTCCCTGTTTTGTCGATTACTGGGCTTACATAAAAAACAGTCTCTTTTGGAAAAACAAATTGATACGTTAAAAGCGCTCTTCGAGCGTGATAATTTTTGCAGACTAGAACAACGCGTTTGGGGTGAATTCCTTGTTGTTGTAATACTTCCAGTGATAAACGTGCATTTTCAAAGGTATTAGTTGCTTGATCTTCTTTTAATATTGACTCCGAAGGTACACCTAGTGACAATCCAACATTTCTCAGGTATTCCCATTCAGTTGTTTCAACATGCGGAGTGGCTCCACCTGAAGGTAGAATACATGGAGCGATGCCTTGATGATATAACATTGCAGCTCTTTCCATTAGCTGAGGATGGCTAGAACCTGGTATTAAAATAACATCTGATTGAGCAAGCTCCGTCTCGAAAAACATAAAATCACTAATGCAGTCGAATGGGAAAGGCATAAAATCCCCCTAAACATGAGTATCATCATATCCGTAATAGAATGTCATAATCAATTTCACTCTTTTATAATTGAACAGCTTTTTTAAGCCTTAGTAACCGAATAACAAAATCAATGATAATCCCAATCAAAAAGAATGAGAAAAAGTGTATAAGGTAGGCAGGATAATTCAACCTGATACTTGAACTATCAGCAGCTAGTTTTGCGCTCTCAAAATTAAAATCCAGTGCCGGAACGGCACCTCCATTACCAAATAAGTGGAATTAAATGATAACGGATCTTCTTACAGTAATCCTCATACCCTGGTAACTCCTTTAACAATATTTTTTCTTCATTTAACAGTCTCAGAACAATAAAAATAATAATAAAAATTGAGGGAATCAATGCCCAAATTGAACCTAATGCAAGAGGCGTGAACAGGATAATGGATATTGCCCCTGTATACATCGGATGTCGCACCAAGGCATAAGGGCCTGTTGATATCACTTGCTGATTCTCACTTACTTCAATTATGGCAGATGTAAATGAATTCTCTTTAAAAACTAAAAAAACAATGATAAAACCTAACAAGACGAAGAAATCCGCGACTAATACAAGATAGAAAGGAACATCTGACCAACTAAATCTATAATCTAAACCTGGAAGAACTAACAATCCAATAAAAAATATGGCGCCAGAAATGGATTGGAAAATTTTTTGTTCCTTTTCTACTTCTTTAGCATTAACTCTTCGTTCTATGAGCTCAGGATCTCTTTTCAAGAAATAACGATTGATGTACATCGTTGATCCAAAAAAGATTGCAAAATAAATCCACGCTTCAGAGAAATGTAAAGACCCCGCGGGTAAAAATAAAAATACAAAAAAAACGATTGCAAACAAGATCGTTCTCATATAAACGTTTTTCTTTAACACCACAGCACCTCCAAAGTTCTCAAATCGTGTTTAAATAGATATTCGATTATTGGGTTTATTTCCCTTTATTTGCATACTATTCTCTCTATGGAACAATGAGAAATTGATCTTTTCTACGCAGTAGGGTAAAATTTCCGATAAAGCGCTTTCAATATTTTCGTGAAAAGGATGGGATCTACATGATGGGATTCGAATATTTACTTCAAGTGATGATTGCCGGAATTTGCGGACTATTCATTGGATATGAGCGTAAAAACAGAATGAAAGAAGCCGGGATTAGAACTCATTTTGTTGTTGCTATTGGTGCTTCTTTGATGATGTTAGTTTCAAAATATGGCTTTTATGATGAACTAGGACAAACTGGCATAGCACTCGATCCATCAAGAATAGCAGCCCAGGTTGTAAGTGGTGTAGGTTTTTTAGGAGCAGGCATGATCTTTATGCAGCGTCATACGGTCAAAGGCCTTACCACAGCAGCAGGAATTTGGGCAACAGCAGGCATCGGGATGGCGATTGGATCCGGCTTATATGTTTTGGGAATCGGGGTTACCGTATTAATTCTTATTGCTCAAATCGTGTTACACAGACGATTCACTTGGCTAGCTGCGCCTAAATCAGAACACCTGATTATACGTATTATCGACGAAGCAGGTTCTTTAGAAAATATGCAAAAAACACTGAAAGAAAAAAATATCAGGATCGTAAATTTTCAAAGTGAGAAATTAAGGGGAACCTCCGAAATTCTTTTGGATCTCACGATTAAGCTGCCTGCGGAATTAGATTTTGAACAAATGATTTCCCTCTTTCACAACATCTCCTTCGTTAATGCAGTTGAAGTCCAGTAATGCAGAGACCGGAACCCCTGCGGGTCCCGGCCTCTTTATTAGTTCGCAAGAATATCGTTTATCTTCTTCTCTAACGAAATCAAACCTTCCTCCGGGTCCAATCCGCCCAAAATAATGCTTTGCAGATCCTCCGACAACGTTGTGAAGATCGTCGCGTATTTATCCGTTTTCGGCGCAAATTTAACTTGACGCTGAGCTTCAATAAAGATATCCCGATAAGGCATCTGCTGATAGGCCTGACTTTGCACGACAGCCCGATTGGCGGGAACATGCCCTGCTTGCCCCCAGAGGGTGCTGCCTACTTCTGAAAAATAGGTCATGAAGGCCATCGCCGCTTTCTGTTTCTCTTTGGACACGTAACTCGGTACGACCAAAGTATGAGAACTGCCCCAATGGACCGGGCTGCCGAATATTTGCGGAAGCGGCGCAACGCCGACCCGCAGCGATTTTTCGCTCAAGTGATGCCCAGCTTCCCAAACACCGCCGAACCATAGCGCTGCTTTCCCGTTGTGGAAGGAATCCCATGGCGTTTTGTCGTTCAAATCAGCCAGACGTTTCGCATATAGCAGCTGATAAAACTCCAACACTTGCAAAGCTTTGTCATTATGTATCGCGGCTTTGGAAAGATCAGGCGTAAGCAGATCACCGCCAGCCTCATAATACAAGTTCAGAAAAGGTTCCTGAAAGTAAGGTGTATTCACCGCAATGGGCTGAACCCCCGGCACTTTGGCCTGAATTTGCGTCAACATCTGAACAAAGCCTTCCGGCGAAGTCTTACCGATCTTAAGGGTCTCATCCTCATTCAGCAGATCTGCTTGTTTCATAATCTCTTTATTGTAGTAAAGAACATGAAAGTGCGTATCCAGCGGAATCGCATATGGCTTCCCGTTAAAGCTTACGCTTTGTACGTTAAAACTCTCAATTTCGTCAAAATGGAAACCGCTTTCGTTAGCTAAAGCATCCAACGCTAGAATTTGTTTTGCTTTGATAAAAGGAGAAATGCGATCAACGTGCGCCACGGCGACGTCAGGTCCTTTTCCTGAAGAAAGTGCCGTGCTCAGTTTTACATAATACTCATTGGATTCCAGCCTAAGCTGCTTTACAAAAACCGATTTCTGCGAAGTGTTAAAGCTCCGAATGATCTGCTCGACATAATCGCCTTCGCCGCCCCCAAATGGATTCCAAAAGGAGATTTCCACTGGAGGTATGTCCCCTTGTGCCATCGATTTCTCCTTCGCCAATTGCGGCGTATTGGAACATCCCGTGAAAGCCAGGGCGATCCCCCCAATGCACAAAGCACGCAAGAACCGCTCCTTGTTACTATGATTTAGCATGATAGCCCCCTATCTGACATGACATCTCATCTCTTCGCGCGAGTCCTGTACTCCGATGGAGAAACCCCGACATTTTTTTTGAACACTTTAGAAAAATATTTCGGATCGGCAATACCTACCAGATGTCCGATATCAGCCGTTTTCAGCTCCCCTGTGAGTAAAGATTTCGCTTTTTCAATGCGAATGCGTGTCAAATATTCCAGGAAGCTTTCGCCCATCTCCTTTTTAAACAAGTTGGCAAAATAATTTTTGCTCAAATGGACAAGATTCGAGATCGATTGAAGCGAAATTTCCTGCTGATAATACTGCTGGATATACTGCGTAGCTTTAATGATGCTGTTTCGGTCACTGTTATAAATCTGAATCATATGCTGAAGCAGTTCCTGATAAGCTCCCATAAACCAGGTTTTGCTTTGACCTAGTGTTTCCAGTTTGGATAACTCGTCAAAATATTGCTTTTTTAACTGCATGATACTCATCTGATCGCTAGATACATCGGACCATAACGTCGTCAGCATAATCAAAAGCTCTAGAGAAATAATTTGCACCATATCATAATCTTTGCGTGCGTCCAACTGCTCGAACAGTTCTTCCAGATAGGTCTGTAACTCCTTTGTCTGAAAGGCGTACACCATCGAATGAATATGGATAGTACTTATTTTTATCGGCTCTCCTGTTGGGCTCATTCCTGGCCTATAATCCGCGCCATAGGCGATCACTTTGCCGCTGCCGACGAACATTTTAAACTTAACTGCCGCCCTTGCTTGCTCGTATGCGGTATGCAGCTCAGTTAATTCTTGAAATTCTCCGCTAATTCCGACGGTAAAACACAGACCATAACTAACATGAAGTTCGGCTGAACAAACCTCCGCTGCTTCACGGGCAGCCTTCTGACCCTGCCGATGGGGCATGCCGGTCAGCAGCAGCACATTCATTTCCCCTTGCCGATCGGGGAATATCTCATAGGCAAGCTCCCGGGCTTGCAGCACGCTATCTAATACCTTTCGCAGAGTGAACTGTTCTTCCACAACAGCGACACTCGTCGCATCCTTAACCATGTGGAGCAAATAAAAGGGAGCACTTCCTTGACTACCGAAGGTTCTCTGTAGGCTGCTAATATCTCGCTGAGCCCCCTCGGCAAGCTCCTGCAGAAGCTTCTCCTTCCATATCGGCTCCACGGCTGATTCCTCCTGTTTCACTCCCGCTGGTGAAGTGATCTCTATGGCTTCCTTGACCTTAAGCAAAGCTTGCTCAAAATCTCGTGGCATCATATCCGATTTAATTAAGTACTCCGAAACGCCGTTGTGAATCGCTTCCTTGGCATACCCGAAGTCCTCAATATTGCTGAGGATGAGAATTTTCATGTGAGGATTTATTTTGCGAACCTCTGAAATGAGGGCAATCCCGTCCATCAGCGGCATTTTAATATCGGTAATCAGGATGTCCGGCATCTCCTTGCTCATAAGTTCCAAGGCTTCTTGGCCGTTGGAAGCCTCTCCTATTACGGTTAAGCCGAGTTTCTCCCAATCGATCATCGAACGAATGCCAAACCTAACAATATATTCATCTTCTACAATGATGACTCGAAACATGTTATTCCTCCTACTCGATCACGGGAAGCCAAATCCCGATGCTCGTTCCTTCATCCAGGGTACTCTGAATATCTAAACCGTACGGTTTTCCGCAAATCAACTTGATTCGCTCATCGACATTGGCTAAACCGATACCCCCCATTTTATCAGCGGATGACTCTTGGGACGGTGTCTGCAAACTCTTCACGAGACCCGGGTCCATCCCTCTTCCGTTATCTGCCACTAGGAAACGAATCCCTCCATCCGGATGCAGCGAGCAGCGGATATGTATTTCTCCTCCGGTCTCGCGGTCAGTGAACGCATGGAGAATCGCATTTTCCACAATTGGCTGCAAAATAAGCTTAGGGGTCTTCAGGTTTCGGACCTCTTCGTCTATTTGGAAATACGTTTGAATGTCGAAATTGAACCTGAATTTCTGAATCCCCAGATAGCATTGGACATGCTCAATTTCTTCTTCGACCGTGACTGTTTCTTCGCCCTTGCCTAGAGAGATCCGCAGGAGCCGCGAAAGCAAGCTGACCATCTCGGCGGCATTGTTCGCCTTCTGCAGGAGAGCCGTCCATTTAATTATGTCTAGTGTATTGTACAAAAAGTGAGGATTGATCTGCGCCTGCAGCGCTTTCAGCTCCGCTGCACGCTTATGGTTTTGCTCCTCATAGACCGCTTTAAGCAGCTCGTCAAGCCGGGTCACCATGTAATTGAAATTTTCGCCCCAAATATCGAACTCGTCATTACGCCGTTTGGCCTTGAAGCGAACGGTCAAATCCCCCGACATCACCTGACGCATCAAACGGATCATTTTCAAAATCGGTTTCGAAATCGAATTGGCCAGAAACATCGCCGTCAAAATCGAAAAACCGATACAAATCAGCGCAATCACGATGATGATTTGCAGCATGCGGTTAGAGTCTTTGTACAACGCAGACTCCGAGATGACATTTACGACCATCCAGTCGTTGGTATGCAGCTTTTTGTAATTTACGATCCATTTCTGCCCTGCATGCTTGAGTGGAAAACCATGGGTTTCGTCGGAAGACTGCAGCAATTGGTTTGAGCCCTGCTCCCCCAGTACTTCCCGAACATTTTTCCCTAAAAATTGGTTGTCGGGATAGGAAATAATTTGACCGCTGCCATCAATAATGAAACTCTGGAGATCGGAAGAGCTCTTCGTCACTTTGCTGACGATTTCCTTGAGTACATCCTCGCGAATATCGAGCACGGCGATGATACCAACAGGGCTGTCGTCAGAGGTTTTATAAATTTGCTTAGCCAATGAGAACACATGGACGCTCTGTGAATTCAAACTGTCGACATAAGTGCCAAAACGGGTCGGGAACCATCGGAAGTTGCTGCCATCCTCAAGGGTCTTGAGAAACGGCGTTACGATGCCGGCGGAACGGTCGCTCCAGCGGTAAATGCCCTTTATATAGTGCGTTTTCGTTAGGAAGGAGATCGATTGAAAATCTTGATTAATCGCTATAATGGTCGATAGCTTCGTCGTTAACGATAAGCTGTCCAAATCATATTGTCCGTTGTCCACCCGATCGAGCGTGCGCAGCATGGAAACGATTTCATTATTGTTTACAACTTGCATCATCATGTCTTTATAAATACCAAGCCGTGTATCGATATTATCGGCAGTTTGCTTCAGCAGCTGCTCGGAATATTCAGTGACTTTATTGTTGATTGTTGATTTCGAGATGGAATAAGAAATAAATCCCATTGCAACCAGAGGCGTCAATGAGAACAGAAATAAAAGCAGCATCCATTTATAGCGTATGCTGCTTGTCCATATGAGTATCCTTTTGTTTTTCTTTTCAGGTCGTTTCGCCATGATGGAAATCCCTTCTATCTATCCTTTAATCCCTGACATCGCCACGCCTTGAACAATGTGTTTCTGTAACAGAATAAACACCACGATGGTTGGAATTGCTGCAATTGAGCTTGCCGCCATAATCATATTCAGGGACATTATATTATTCGACAAAAACGTTGGAAGTCCTGCCGAAAGGATCATGTTCTCTTGAGAGGTAATGGATAGGTAAGGCCATAAGAAATTGTTCCAGGACAAGATGAAATAAAATATGCCGACGGAAACCATTGCCGATTTGGTAAGGGGCAAACAGATGCGCAGCCACAGGTTGACACTCCTGCAGCCGTCAATTTGCGCTGCTTCAATATAGTCTTTAGGCACACCGTCCATAAACTGCTTCAGCAACAGAATCCCAAGGGGATTCGTCAAACCAGGAAGAATAATCGCCCAGATATTATCGATTAGTTTCAAATGCAACGTTGTCTCATATAGCGGAATCAGGATGGCCTCCGTCGGGATGAGCAGTCCTGAAACGATGAGCAGATAGAATAAGCCTTTGGATTTAAAAGGCAATTTGGAAAAAGAGAAAGCTGCCAGCGAGCTGAATAATAAGGAGACCACGGTGGTTATTACACCAATCACTGCCGAATTCCAGGTCCATCTCAGGATCTGGGAATCCTTCATCACTTTGGCATAATTAGCGAAGGTCAAATCAGACCATTTTATCCAATCGCTTAAGGTATAGACATTGACGCCATTGGGCTTTAATGACACCAGAAGCATCCATATGAGGGGAAAAATAAACAACAGGGCAAGAACGACGGCGACGGCATTCAGCGTAATTCGTTTTATTGACATTGGGACCTCCGTTAGTCTTGACGATCTGTCAGTTTAAATTGAATCAGGGCAATGAGCAGCATCATGAGACAAAAGACAATGGACTGAGCGGACGCAAGACCGAACATATCCTTTTTAAACCCTGTCACATAAATGTATCTGATCATCGTATTCGTCGAATCCCCCGGACCGCCGCCTGTCATGATTTGAACTTGCCCGAATAGTTTCAGACACGCAATAACCTGATAAAACACCTGTATTTTCATGACTCTAGACAAACCCGGGAGCGTAATATGCCAAAATTGCTTCCAGGCGCCTGCGCCATCTATTTTCGCAGCTTCATAATGATCTGTGGGAATTTCTTGTAATCCTGCTAAAAACAAGACCATGACGAACCCAACTGTCCACCAATTGGTCGTAATCGTAATTGCCCACCAAGCAAAATTTTTATCCGTTAACCAGTGAATTTCTCCAGGGATGCCAATAATCTTTAAAAAAGCATGGATCGGTCCGTTCTTGGAGTCGAACATACGCAGCCAAATAAAGCTGATAACAGAAACCGAAAGCACATACGGCAAGAAAAAAATCGAACGAATCGTGGTTCGGAATAGGATTTTTTGATTGATCAGCAGAGCCAATACCAGCCCTAGTACAATAACAGCCGGCGTACAAATCAAAACGAAGTAAACCGAGTGCCACATATACAGATAAAAATCCGAATCGGTGAAAATCTTTTTGTAATTAGCGAAACCAACATACTTTTGCATGCCTTGAATGTTCCATACGTGCAGGCTCATCCACGCCCCTCGACATACCGGCCAGAGATAGAAGATGGTAAATGGAATGAGGAACGGTATCAGGTACAAAATCGCTTTCCAGTCATTGAGAAAAGGCCATGCGTAGGTTTTTCGAAGGACAACTGTCCCTTCGTTCTCTCTCACTTTAGTCTCCATAGGGTATACTCCTTCGATCTTTGCTCAGTGCTCCATATTAAAAACCGGGTGAAGCCGCATTGCTTGACGCAGCCTCACCGGTTGGCCTACTCAGGCTAGTTGGATAAAATGTCGTTAATCTGCTTCTCCAACGTTTTCAGCCCGTCTTCAGGGGTTTGCTTACTGAAAATAATGTTTTGAAGCGATTCCGAAACTGTCGTGATGATCGTCGTGTATTTATCGGTTTTCGGTGCGAATTTCACCGTTTTTTGTGCCTCGATGAAGTAATTGCGGTAAGGCAGCTTTTTGTATTCATCGCTTGTGGTTACAGCGCTGTTCGCCGGCACGTGGCCTGCTTGCCCCCAAGTTTTGCCGCCAACTTCGGAGAAGTACTTCATGAATTTCGCTGCCGCTTCTTGTTTCTCAGGTGCTAGGTAACTCGGAACTACGAGCAAGTGAGAGCTTCCCCAATGCGTTTGGCTTCCAAAAATGGCCGGGAGCGGCATAGCGCCGATATTTGGCGATTTTTCTCCGAGCAGTAGCCCCGCTTCCCACACGCCGCCGAACCAAAAGGCCGCTTTGCCGTTGTGGAACGAATCCCACGGGGTTTTATCATTAAGATCCGTATATTTGTTGTTGTAAAGATCCATGTAGAACTTCAAGACATTGAGCGCTTTATCGTTATTAATTGCCGCTTTGTTCGCTTCTGCGTTCAGCAAGTCGCCGCCAGCTTCATAGTAGAGGTTCAAGAATGGCTCTTGGAAATACGGCGTATTTACGGCAAGTGCTTGCACGTCCGGCACTTTCGCATGGATTTGTGCGAGTGTCTTCTTGAAGCCCTCCGGTGATAAATCGCCGAGCTTAGGCGTGCCATCATCGTTCAGCAGTTCCGCTTTTTTCAGCAAATCTTTATTGTAATAGAACATATGGAAATGCGTGTCTAGAGGAATCGCATAGGGCTTGCCATCGTAGGAGACGCTTTTGATATTCGAGTCGGAAATTTGTTTTAAATCAAAACCGACCTTGCTGGCTAACTGATCCACCGGGACAATTTGCTTCGCTTTCACAAACGGTGAAATGCGATCCACGTGCGCGACGGCCACGTCCGGTCCTTTGGAGGAAGATAGTGCTGTGCTAAGCTTCGCGTAGTATTCATTGGACTCAAGGCGAAGCTGCTTCACGGTGACTTCTTTCTGGGATTCGTTATAACCTTTGATAATTTGGTCGACGAAATCGCCCTCTCCACCACCGAACATATTCCAAAATGTGATTTCGACCGGGCTTGCCGATTTGCCCGCAGCTGCTTTCTCTGTAGCAGCTGCTGTCGATGCCGCGTTACTGGCAGCGCTTTCTTTTGTGCTCGAACAACCGGAGATGACTAAGGTAAGTGCGACACTGGCCATCAGCATACTTGTTAATTTCTTTTTCATGGTACGTACAACCCTCTCTCTGAATGATGGATGAAGTTCGAAAGCCTTTTCACACGTGGCTCCCTTGGTTATTACTTTACAGGGTTAATGCCCTGGCCTGAACCGATAAAAGGATGATCATTGGGGAACAAATTTAAGATTGTAAGCGCATGCAGATGGTAGGAAGTAGACGATCTTACGGTGGGTGTTCAAATTTACGGTACGAATATAGGTTGGGCGTTGAATAAAAAAGACCGCAATCACGGTCAGACTACACCTCTATTGCTCAGATCTCGCTTCGTCTGCTCATCCCGAAGCATCGTTTATCACCTATCATCATTCACTCACTGAGTTATGGCTGCAGCAGCTTTCTATGTTGTGTTTTGTGCAACCATTTGACTCTAATTGGGGGTCAGATCGCCTCTATATTGTACTTAGTACAACCATTCATGCGCTAAACCGCTTATATCTCACCTTTTCGCAGCAAATGGTTGTATATTGTGCAACGAAAGACCGGATTTACGGTCAAAGCACGCCGTTATATTGTATAAAATGCAACATAAGCCTTCTTATGCTCATCCTTCCAGTTGCTCCACCTACGAACATAAAAAAAGATGACCCCTGTACAAAAAGGGATCATCTTTAGATTTACTAACCTCCACTCACATCTGCCCTTGCAGTCTCTGAGCCAGCTTGCCCTGCACGAACCACGCATACACAGCAAACCCTGCCAGCAGCGCTACGGCCGTTAACAAAAATGGCAAGGCGTAATGATTGCCGGCCAAAATATACCCCGCCCAATACGACGCAATCGTATTGCCGATACTCCGTGAAACCGTCCTCATCCCTGCAAACACATTGCGGTCTTCCTCGGCAACGGCGGACATGCATTCGCTGTCCATCATGTTGTTCAGCATCGTAAAGCCAGTGCCTCGAATCATTAGCAGCACAGCAAAGACGGAGCTAGGCATAGTAAGTGCCATCAGCCCTACTACTACGATATTGTACAGAAACAGGAATACGAAGGCATTGCGGCTGCCCATGCGCTCCAATAGGTACGGAACGAGAAGCGAGCCGACAAAAAAGAACACACCGGAGAGAGCTAGCAGCCCGGAGATACTGCCGTCCTCCATCCCAAATCTAAACTTCAATATGACGTTGAGAAATGGGCTCAACAGACCAAAGGTGAAGCCTGAATTAAAGATAAGCAGCGCAAGCAAGAACATAAGCGAGTAGGCGTGCGCCTTCTTGTGCCTGACTGAAGAAGGAGCTGTGGAAGTCCCTGACTTCTCGGTTGCAACAGCTCGGTCATTCGTAGACGGAAGCAGCAAGCCCCTAAGAATACCGGAAAGCCCCAAACAGCCGCCAGCCACGAAAAAGGCGTATTGGTACAGCGTGCTGTGCCCTGGCAGCCACAACGGGAGATAGCCTCCCAACCATGTGCCAATGCCGGTGCATAAGGTAAAGATTGCAAACAGCAGCGAGTAAGCGCTGGTCTCTTCTTTTTTCGTGCGGCAATATTGAAAAATCAGTTGGATTTCCGAATTCACAATGGCGCTAATACTTAGCGACCAAGTGAGCTGTGCTGTGGTAATCATGCCGACACTGGTGCCGAATCCAAAGATGATCAACGCCAAAAAAGCCAGCAGCATGCCGATAACGAGCATCGTTTTACGGCCTATGTATTTGACGACGATGCCTGCCGGGAGACTGGTCAGTCCCACGGTCAACGCTCCCAGCGAGGTGATGCGCCCGACGTCCTCTTTGGAGAAGCCGAGATCCAGCAGGTGTAAGTTTAAAATCAAGTTGAAGATGCCAGCGCCGATGCCAAATAAGCTTTCAGTGGCAATAAATCGTTTGACGCCAGGGGATAAATCACGGAATAAACCGACTGTATACGACCACATAGCTGTTCCCTTCCTCTTGCTGTATGAACCTATCTTACATGCCAGTGGCATATGGTTCAACATGTAAAATAAAAAACCGGAACCCCAACGGAGTCCCGGCCCTCATTTCCCCAATCTCACTCCATTAATAGTAAGTAAACATTTGCCTAATATCGACCCTTCCCGAAAGATGATCGCAAATTGCTGCATTTTTCCGGACTTCCTCGGCATTTCGCATACCGATCAGAGCGACATCTACATGCGGATTAGAAAGCACAAACTGGATTAATGCCTCGGTATAATCGAAATGGTTTTCCGGGTGGACCATCGCCATCCAACGTTGAAAAACCCCCGAAGTAAACGCCCGCATAACCGCAATACCCAGGCCAGCTTTCTCTGCTTCAAGTATACTGCCAAAGGGTCTGTTCGGATCATACGGATGCTGCATCAATACATTATAACAAATCTGCATGATATCAAATTGCCCGCATTGGATGAAATCATAAACAGCTCTGTTCGTATCTTCACTCGTAAAGCCAATAAAGCGAACCAAGCCCTCCGCTTTGAATTGCAGCATTTGCTCCAATATCCCGCCGTGCAAAACTTGCTGTACATCTTGATCCTTGTAACTGGTACCGTGAAGCTGAAAAAAGTCCAATCGGTCGGTCTGCAGGCGCTGCAAACTCTGTTCCAGCGATCGTCTCAGATCATCGGGATGGCATATTTTAGCCTTGCTTGCCAGAAAAACAGCGTTACGGCTGCCCTTCAAAGCGTATCCCATCAACGCTTCGCTTTTTCCGTTTCCGTATCCCGGTGCCGTATCGAAATAATTAATCCCTGCTTCAAGTGCGGCATCGATGGCTGCAATAATGTGGTTATTGTTTTCCGGTAGATCCGGATTGTACGGCCCTAAGTAATTCCTCAATCCCGCTGGAGCGCCACCAAAACCGATCCGACTTACCATTACATTTGTTTTTCCGAACGCTACATATTCCATAGTTTTTACACTCCTTATTCAAGGTGTAGTCCCAACGTCAGTTAAAAAAACAAAGAGGCAAGGATACCCTTACCTCAAGCAAATATTCAATCGGTTCGTTTTAATTTTGAGCTAGACGTTTTTTGTACTCGGCATTGAACTCTTCTGTAATTTTTTGGTAGTTTGGATCCTTCTTAAGAGAATCAATATATTTATCCCAATCTTCCAATGCAATTTTCCCGATGATAACTTGCGTTTTCATGTCGGCGATTTTTTTCTTGTAGTCAGCACCCAGCTTAATATCCGTCTCGGATACAAGACCAATCGCCGGATTGCCAACGGAAACCTTAGCTCTTTCTTCCGTAATTTTCATATTTCTTTGATAAACCTCTTTGGGCATGCCAGCCGCATACTGCCACAAATCAACGACCGGCGTACTGAACATTTTCCCCCATGTTGCTGTTCCTACACTGTCTGCCACCGCTTTATCATTCGATACTTTTAAACCATCCGTAAGCGTATAATGAACATCTTTAATGCCGTACAAGGTTAAATCCAACCCTTCGCCACCGGAACCGTAATTCACGAAGTTTAAAATGGCCTTCATCTTTTCTTCCGAAACCGATTTCGGTATAGCAAGTACACCGTTCATCCCTGTTCCTTGGGGCACATAAGGTTTGCCTCCCGCTTTGGGAGCTAAAGAGACCATTGGCGTCCATTCTACCTTCGGATCTTTCTTCCATTGGTCCATTGTGTATCTGAACAACGCCTCTGGCGTCTCATTCGTAATTCCGGCTCTACCACTAGTGGCGAGTTCCCAGTATTGATTTTCTTTCAGAACAGGGAAGTCCTGCGGAATTAATCCTTCTTGGTACAGCTTGCGCTGGTAGACTAGTGATTCTCTCATTTCCGGTTCAAGATACATATTAACCAGCTTACCGTCTACCGCTTTCCACATGCCAACTGTCCCCAGGAATACTTCGTCAATGGTTGCTGATCCCCGCATCGTAAAACCGATTGTATCCTTTTTGCCATCCGGCGCATTCTCCTTAAACGCTTTCATTACCGTATAAAGCTCATCCATATTCGTTGGCATCTTCAGTCCAAGCTTATCCAGCCAATCTTTACGAATATCGAAAAATCCGCCTCCATCCAAAGGCCGTCCTGCAGGAATGGCATAACTTTTGCCATCAATTTTGGTATTGCTCCACGTTTTTGGATTAATGGACACCAAGTTCGGATAATCTTTGATATACGGGGTCAAATCCCAGAAGGCTCCCTGCTTGACCATTTGCCGGAATAAAGCAGTCGTGATATCCGGAATTTTGATCAAATCTGCGATATCGCCTGCAGCCAATGCCACATTGACGCGGTCCGCGTAATCACTCCCCGGAATCCATTGAACCGTCAGCTTCGTATTCGTTCTTTTCTCAAATTCTTTCAAAACCGGATTATCGGCACCCGGCGGCTGAGTAATTGTAAAGTCTGTCATGACTTTAATTTCGGTAGGCTTCGCTGGCGCTTTGGTCTCTACTTTCGCAGTCGTCCCTCCATCTTTCGCTGGAGCCGAAGAAGGTGCAGAGGAACAGGCTACTGTAAGAGAAAAGGATACAACTAACGTAGATAAAACGAGAAGCTTTTTCATATTTAACTCATCTCCCATAAAATTAGTTGACAGACCGGTTCACCTTGCCTGAATTATACTGTCCAGCCACGTTCACTAACTTGTTTTTTATAATAAGCATCGTCAATATGCAAGCCAAAGCCCGGAGTAGAAGGAACGGTAATTTTACCATCCTTAATGCTGTAACCGGAAGTGTCGATCCCTGGAATCTGCGCCTCATCCCATTCAACAAACATAAATCCTTCAATGGCTGGATATACCTGAGCGGAAGCAAAGTTACCATAGAAGCCACCGTAATTATGTGGTGCTGCTTTTACTCCCTTTTTAGCCAATCTTTTCGCTAATTTCAACCAGTTCACAATGCCATAGTCCTTCAAATCGTATTGAATCGCGTCGATCAGGCCCTGTTCCGCCCATTCCACAATCGGTTCGGCCGCTAACCCTTCACCGTCTGTGATCAGCACATTCAAATTCTCCTCGTGCAGCCACTCCTTCAGATTACGGTAGAGCCTATCATCTTCGTGAAAAGCTTCCTCTATCCACAACAGGTTAGACTGTGCCGTTTCTTTCAGCACATGTTTGGTTAGGTTCAAATTGTACCCATTGTTCGCATCAATAGAAATGTTACATTGTGGACCGACCACATCTCTAATCCCGTTCACAATTGCAATATCTCTTTTGGTGCCTTCCATTAAATCCATATGCATGGCGCCACGGCCTACTTTGATTTTGAAACCGCGAAATCCTTCGTTATAGCCTTGCATGGCTTCTTCCTGGAGCAGCGCGACCGCGTCCTGTTCTGAACTCAGATGCAGATCATCAAAGTACAAGGATGTGTCATAGCAGGGAACCGTTAATGGGGAGGTCCACTCTTTTTGACTCACTAGTTTATACACAGGCACTTCTCTTACCTTTGCAAGCCAATCAAACAGTGGGAATTGAATGCTTTGGAACCGGTCTTTGATCCATTGTTCTTCGCAAAATATTTCACTAACTGTAGCTCCGATCATGGCTTCAGCAGCTTCACGAGAGATACGGGACCAGCTGTAACCCGTGATGCCTCCAATCGTAATTCGCACCAGAGGAAAGCTTACTTCTTTACCGTGTACGCCAAGCCTTGCATTGCAGCCAGCCAACCTTCTACGTTCACCTTTCATCATCACTTGCTCGATTTTCTCAATCCGCCAATTTTTCTCCAAGTCAGAAAAGTTATTCATACACGTTAGTCTCCTTTAGTTATATTTATTTGTTTAACAAGCCTACCGGAATAATCCGTAGTGATTATCCTTTCACAGAGCCTAACATAACACCTTTGGTAAAATGCTTTTGTAAAAACGGGTAAACCATCAGAATGGGAAGCGTAGACACGACAACTGCGGCCATCTTGATCGTTTGAGTAGGCAGCTGTTTATCCGAAGCCATCTCTACCGCCAATGCTCCGCCGACCGAAGTATCGGAATCAATAAGCATGTTGCGCAGAACAATTTGTAATGGCACCTTTGTAAAATCATTAATGTACAACACGGCACTAAAGAACGTATTCCAGTAGGCCACTGCATAAAACAGCCCGAATGCGGCGAGCGATGCGACAGAAAGCGGTAAAATAATTCGGAAAAAGATGCTTAGGTCATTGCAACCATCAATCATTGCAGCCTCTTCCAGCTCGACAGGAATGCTGTCAAAGAAGCTTTTCATCAAGATCACATACCAGCCGCTGGTCAAAACAGGGACAATCAATGCCCACACACTGTTTATGAGCCCCAAATCACGGACCAATAAATAAACAGGGATAATTCCCGGATTAAAAAGGATTGTAAACATCACCATGATCATCATGGCTTTCCTTCCGCGCAGTCTTTTGCGGGACAGTCCAAATGAGAAAGCGGCTGTTATCATAAGGCTTAACAGGGTTCCCACAGTAGCCAGAAAAGCACTGACCCCGGTTGCACGAATGAAGGCGGAAGTAGAAAGCAAATATTCATAAGCCCCCACACTCCATTTGCTCGGGAACAGGACAAAGCCGTATTTCTCTATGTATTCACTAGGTTCCGTAAAGGAAACGACGAATACGTAATACAAGGGGAATAACGTAATAATGCCAATTACAACAAGCAGCAGAACATTTGCCATCCCAAATAATCGGTCTCCAAAGCTTTCTCTCATTGCCTTCCCTCCTCGGCGTTTTCGTTTAATACACACCCTCTTCACCGAAGCGTTTGGCCAGCCAATTAGCCCCGATAACAAGCACAAGTCCAATCACGGATTTAAACAAACCGGCTGCCGTTGTATAGCTGAATTGTCCTTGTTGAATTCCATTTCGATATACATACGTTTCGAAGACGTCGGCAACGTTTGCTACTGCGCCATTGCTCATCAGAAACACCTGTTCAAAACCAACATCCATGATTTGCCCCAAACGCAAAATTAATAGGATAATGATAACGTTACGGATACCCGGTAAGGTGATGTGCCACATTTGTCTGATCCGGCTGGCACCATCGATCTTCGCCGCTTCATAAAGCTGCGTGTCAATGCCTGTCATCGCTGCGAGGAAAATAATCGTTCCCCAGCCTGTGTCTTTCCAAATGTTTTGGCCGGTAAGCAGCCCCCAGAAATAATTTTCATTCGTCAAAAAATCCATTTTGGGAAAACCCGCATGTTCGAGCAGCATATTCACAATCCCATTAGATTGCGAAAGCAATAAAAAAGTAATCCCTGCGATAATGACCCACGAAAGAAAATGCGGTAAGTAGACAATGGATTGAATTACGCGTTTAAAATATTTGTTGGTCACCTCATTCATGCAAAGCGACAATAAAATAGGAAGTGGAAAGAAAAAGACCAGGCTCAACAAGCTAATCATCATGGTATTACGAAACAATAGAAAGAAACTGGGATTTGTAAAGAAGCGAACAAAATTTTCAAAGCCTACCCAAGTGCTTTTAAAAACGCCCATATAGGGTGAATAATCCTGAAAGGCTATAACCAGCCCCCACATCGGGTAATATTTGAAAATAAGAAAATACAGGATGCCTGGAAGAACGAGTAGATACAAATACTTGTCACGTTTGAATTCGGACCACAGTGAAGTTTTTGCTTTTCTTTGAATAGTTTGCTGGTGATTTACCTTCGTCACTTGGATACCCATGTACCAATCCTCCCCTACAATGCTAGTGTTCATCAGCTGATGGCCTAAATTTAAAGCACTGGCCTACTTAGCGCAATAATAATAAATTTTTACTATGTCTCGAAAAATTTCCGGCTATCGTCTTTTTTTGAAATGAGCAAAAAAGCCCCTCAAATACTAAGAAGGGCCGCTTAAAGTGGATATTTTACTACAGCGATTGCGTGTGCTTTTCCCGATACTGCCGGGGAGTGATGCACTCACTCTTTTTAAACATTCGGATCAGGTAGGACGGTTGATAGTGCAATTGCTCCGCGATATCGTTGATTTTCATATCCGTTGTCACTAACAGCTCCTTGCATTTCTCAATTCTCATCCGAACCATAGTATCGATAAAATTGATTCCGTTGATTTGCCTGAACACCTTGCTTAGCTTTGAAGGGCTCATCTGCAGCTGATCCGCGTACATCTCAAGCGAAACATCGAGTAAGATGTCCTTCTGCATTTGCAAAAGCAGATTATCGATCATTTCCCTTAAATTGCTATCGTAGGTTATCGTTAACGCTTTAACAAAGGGTCTGATCAGCTTGTATTGGAACCACTCCAGGATTTGATCCGGCTCGGACAACTGCATAAGCTGCTCATAGAGATGAACCCCTCCATATAGGGCGAAAAGGTCCACTTCGTGCTTGATCATCGCATTATGGATCGTTCCGAGCAGTTTCATCATGCCTTGGTGAACCATGAATTCAGCGCTGTGATTGCTTTGCAGTTCAAGCATGAATTGCTTGATGAGCCGCATGGCTTCCTCTTCAAGCCCCATACTGACGGTATGCACAATCTCTCTTTCCAGCTCAAAAGGGAACTGATTCTGGCTTGTATTCGTCAGCATGAACTGATTCATATCCAACATTTGATTGGACGTATGGTGGTCACGAAACCGGAGAGCTTTTCTTGTCTGCTCCAGAATCTTGGGTATGTCCTTTATCGAATCGGATATTTTACTTGTTACAATCGTAACTTTCATGTGCAAGACATTATTGACCGCCACGATGTAGTCATGGGCAAGTTTATTGAAGTTTGCTTTAATCGCTTCATTCGATTTGGCAGGATCCAGAACGAAAAGTACACCAATGGATAAATCCTGGAAGTTAATGATATGAACCATATCCGATATCTCCGTGCATAGCTCTTTGATGATATTAGAAGCCGCGAAGGTAACCAGTTGAGCATCCCGCTCTGAAAATTTTCCTCCTAATTCCGAAATGCCATGAAACTGTGCGACCATTATGGCAAATCTTTCCGATTCAACATCCCAATCAAGCTGTTTCAACTTCTGAATAAGCTCGGGTTCCGTGTGTGAGTACAAATTTCCTTGCAAAAATTGCAGTAAAAAGCTCTCTCTCAGCGCAGGAATGGACTGTTTAATTTGGATAGAAAGCTCTTGCTCTGCTTGAAGCTGCAGCCTCCATTGATGCTCGATATACGTAATTTCGTTTTTTTCGTTGAACCGGTTCGTTCTGGAATTTTCAAAAAGAGACTTTAACCGGTAAATAGGGTCATATATTTTATTGGAAGCAAACCAGGAAAGCATCAACCCGATGATCAATCCAAACATACTAATCCAGAGAATAAGAGTGGACAGGGCAGTTACAGGCGCAATGATTTGCGATATAGGCGTGGCAGAGACAACCGTCCATTCACTGCCTAACTTCGAAATTTTCCCATACGATACGTTATATTTTTTGTGATTCCAATCGAATTTGAACATATTCTCATTGGCATTTTCTACAGATATTTGACTTTTTAATGCGTCCTCCAGCGTCAGTAACTCTTGACTGTCTTCTTGTCTTGGCGGAGTCGTTAAGTAATCTCCATTTTCATTAAAAAGAAAAGCGACTCCTTCGCCTGAAACGAGTTTCTGAACCATTGTGTTTAATTTATTTTGATCCAAGTAAATAATGAACATCCCGAAGGAACCATACATTTGTCCGCCTGGCAGCTTAATAATGATTGCTTTATTTATCATTTCCGGCATATTTATTTTTTTCAAGGAATAATCCCAATAGATCGTTCGCTCTTGATCAAGCAAAGCATTCAATAGTTCGCGATCCTCATCAGTTCGCACAGATTCAAACCCGGCCTCATCACCGATGATCTTATCTGAATCACGTAAGTACAGGCTTACACTGTTAATAAGGGAATTCGACTCCGTGATAAGTGAAAACGATTTCATAAGTTCGTTTGTTTTTTGAAAATCCTGAACGAAATCCAACTCCTTCAGGGTCTCGTCCAAACTCCGGTCGAAAGCAAGCCGCACAACGGAATGCTCCAGATTGGCCATATAGTCATTCAATTGCTGGATAGAGGAATGGAGCTGATTCTGATGAGCCTTATTCACTTCGGTTTCGATCCGATCTGTTCCGATATAGTAAATAATGACGCCTATAAAAGCAATTGGAATGCACGTAATCAATAGTACAATGCCTAAATTTTTCCAAAATATAGTTCCCCTGCTTTTACTCATTTGCTTATTCATCCGTTCACCTTCACACCCATCGCCTATTTTGGTTGTATTGAACAATTAATTCGTCACTTTTGTTGATATTCCTCCACTATTTCCTTTTTTATTCCATGCGAGCTTCTTATGGAAAGTTTGATTTAAGCTATTTTATCCCGCGATTTTCTGACTGGACTCGCATAAGATAAGGGTATATTAGCTGCATAGATGTAAAAAGGAGAGATTTTAATGTCTGAGGTCGTTCTTAACCAGTAATTTCATAGTGCAACCCGTTTTGTTTGGCTACGCGAGTAAACCGTTCAATTGGACAGGTTTGTTTTGGCGTGCTCTACGGGCAGGTTGCATGTGATGCTGTTAAGAACATCAGTTTCTCCCTAAGCGGAATGGAAACGATTGTTGTTTCCAGTCCGCTTTTTTTTGTACCCAAAAGGAGGCATTCATTTGAACAAGTCCACTTATCAACGTTTGGAATACGACCGCGTTAAACAGCGTTTGGCCGACTTTGCCATGAGTTATTTGGGGCGCGCCCACATTCAGAACATGGAACCAGTCATCGAGATGGCCCTCGTCGCAACCCTGCTTCAAGAGACCGAAGAAGCGCTAAGTGTCATTGCCCACGGGGCCAGTGTGCCGATCCCGTCGCTCGAAGGTATTGAGCCGCTTATAGGCACTTTCGGGAAAGGATTTATTTTTACACCGCAGGACTTTCTGCACATCGCCAGATTCATCGAAAGCTCACAGCAGCTTAAGAACTTTATGAAAAAGAAGGAATCCGTCAGTCCGCGCATCGCTTCCTATGCGCTATCCTTATACGAATTGCATGAACTGTTGGCCGAGATTCGGCGCTGTATCCGCAACGGTCAAGTCGATAACGAGGCAAGTGCTGCCTTGTCTCGTATCCGCAAAAAGATGAATATACTCGACGACCGCATTCGTAAGAAGCTGGATACCGCTTTGTCCAAATACCGCAGCTATTTGCAGGATAGCGTCATCTCGACAAGAGGAGGCCGGTACGTGTTGTCCGTGAAAAAGGAATACCGCAAACAAGTTGGCGGTGCGGCGCTGGACGAGTCGGCAAGCGGTCAGACTGTATTTATTGAGCCGGCCGATATCGCTGACCTGCATATCGAACATTTGCACCTGCAGGCTGAGGAGTCTGCGGAGGTAACGAGGGTGCTCAGCGATCTAACGGACCTGATCGAGAATAGTAAGTATGAAATTTCAATCAATTTGGAAACGATTGGCCATTACGACTTTATGTTCGCAAAAGCCAAATACGCGAAAACAATCAACGGGCGAACGGTCAAGCTAAACGATCGCGGCCTGCTCTCCATGCTGGACGGCCGTCATCCGCTGCTCGGCGGGCATTCTGTGCCGCTTAATATCCGCATCGGCGACGAGTACCGCGCGCTTGTTATTACAGGCCCTAATACGGGAGGTAAAACCGTTTCGCTGAAAACCGTCGGTCTGCTGACACTCATGGTGCAGTCGGGACTGCTCGTTCCGGTAGGTGAAGGAAGCGAATTTGCTGTATACAGATCCGTTATGGTCGATATCGGAGACGGACAAAGTCTTGAAAATTCGCTCAGCACCTTCTCATCGCACGTCAAGAACGTGATCGGCATTCTCAAAGAGGCTGGACCCTCGTCGCTCGTCCTTCTCGACGAGCTTGCCTCAGGTACCGACCCTGGCGAAGGAATTGGCCTATCGATCGCTGTGCTGGAGGAACTGTACCGCCGCGGGGCCACGGTCATGGCGACGACGCATTTTAACGAGATTAAGAAATTTGCCGACGCTGCGCCCGGCTTCGAGAATGCGCGTATGGAATTCAATGCGGAAACGCTTGAGCCCCTTTACAAGCTAACAATTGGTCAGTCCGGCTCCTCCTATGCCTTTTATATCGCGCAAAAGCTCGGTATGCCGCCTGCGCTCATCGAGAGATCGAAGCAGATCACCTACGAGGCAACGCAGCTCTCGCCCGAAGCGCCTGCAATAGCTGCGGCGTTTACAGGAGAAATGCCTGTAAACGTTCCGTTGAAAGAAAAAAAAGAGCGAACGCAGGTGCCGAATTTCGTTATCGGCGACTGCGTCTGGGTGCACTCGCTGCGCCGTACAGGCATTGTGTGCAGCGAGCCGGATCATCGCGGAAACATTACGGTATTAATTCAGAAGGAGAAAGTGCGCATCCACCGCAAGAGAATGTCTCTTTATATCGAGCGCAGCAAGCTATATCCGGAAGGAGACTACGATATGGACATCGTATTTGAATCGAAAGACGCCCGAAAGAAGCGAAAGCAGATGAGTAAACGTCATGTTGAGGGGCTAACGATTGAGTATAAGGAGAATGAGTAACCGGAAATTGTATTAGCAGAGAAAAGGCAACCGATTACTAGATCGGCTGCCTTTTATTCGATAACAACGAAATACACTACATATAGTCATTCTTCATGATTCAACACAGGCAGCACCCGGTCGCGGATCGCTTTCATAATAGCTGGAGCGCCAGCGGTGTCACTGTGTACACAGACCGTTCCAATGTCAGCAAAGTCCGGATTCTCTAACAGCTGAGCCACGCTCGATGCGATGTCCGCAGGCGAACCAATCTCATCGAGCGTCCATCCGAACATCTTCACCTTGCCATCCGAATATGGACGATCGGCGAAGTATTCATGAATGAATCGAATACCGAGGCGCGCCGCACTCCTCGAAGTATTGCAGCCAGGCAGGGTAAATATACTAAGCGAAGGGTCAAAGGCGTAAACGGCTTCAGTGAATGCGTCGGAAAGCGCTAGATCGTCGGATGCCATCATATAAAGAGCTCCGTGAAGCTTCACATGTGCCATCGTCATTTTTTCCGCACGAAGGAATGCGTCGAGCGCCCCAAGCTGATACAACGAGAGATCATACACTTCATTCGGTGACATTTGAATATACCTGCGACCAAAACCTCCACGATCTGGCAGTCCGATGTGGGCGCCTACACGCACACCGTACTTTTTGGCGAGGGCCACAGTCTCCCGCATGATGCGAGGGTCCCCGCCATGAAAACCGCAGGCAATATTGGCAGAAGTGATGAGCGGCATCATCTCTTCATCAGCCCCATACCTGTAGACGCCAAAGCTTTCCCCCATATCACAATTTAAATCTATTGCAGTCCTCACAGCCCTGGTTCTCTCCTTGGGGATGCCTGCTGTTCGTAATCGTAAGCGAACCGCAAGAGATCGGCTTCTGCGTAAGGCTTTCCGACTAATTCAAAGCCTACGGGGAGATGACCGGCGAATCCTGAGGGAACCGACATAGCCGGAAGGCCAGATTGTGAAGCGATGACCGTATTAGTCGGGAATGTTAGACAACTCCACTTCTGAGCGTACAACTCCTCGCGCTTCGGCGGCAGTACTTGAACGGTCGGATAAAGCAGGAAGTCCACTTCATTGTCCAGCATCAGGTGAACGATGGCGCGCCGAAATTCCTCTTGGCGTACCCGCGAGCGGTAATAGTTCTCGTCACTCTCCGGCTCCTCTGGTCCGGCGTTAATGTCGTGGAACAAGTCGTTCATTGGGTGAAATGCATTAGTTTCGTATATTTCCTTGAAGCTCTTGAGTGGAACGCTTGGACGCTTCTGCAAGAAATTGTTGATGTCTTTCTTCGACTGCAAGGTGTATAACGATGTTTCAGCAATCCATTGATCAATATCAGGAAGTTCGATCTCTTCCACGACCTCGACGCCTTGCTCCTTCAGCCAGCTAACAGTCGAGAGAATCCGGTCATTCACAGGAGCACAATCCATATCACTTTCCGGACCGAATGCACTGGAGAGTACGCCTATTCGGTACTTCTTCATGCTGGCTCCTTCGAGCATGGACTCGTACTGCCCCGCATGCGCGGTTTGAGAGGTAGCGGCTGTAAAAACATCGTTCCGATCAAAGCCGACGAGCACGTCCATTAGCTTTGCAGCGTCTTTAACTGTACGTGTAATCGGACCTGCCGTGTCTTGAAAATGTACAAGCGGAGAAAAACCGTTACGGCTGATCAAACCAGTCGTGACGCGAAGGCCGAATAAATTATTAAAAGAAGACGGTAATCGAATTGATCCACCTGTATCTTCACCGACACCAATCAGTCCAAAATTCGAAGAGATACCGGCGCTCGTACCCGCGCTTGAACCGCCGGATTCACGATCAAGATCGTACGGATTTTTCGTGTGATCTGTCATTGAGGAAAAGGAGAACCACCCTGCTGCGAAATCACACATACTCGTCTTCGCAAGAATGATCGCCCCTGCTTGGCGGAGCCGCTTGATCAGCGATGCGTCTTGTTCCGGTACGTAATCCGCGAATGCTATGGAACCGAATGTTGTGCGGATGCCAGCCGTCTCGGCTTGGTCTTTCACAAGCACTGGCACCCCGTGCAGCGGGCCTTTGAACTCGCCCGTTTCGACGAAATAAGTATCCAGCGCCTTCGCTTCCTCCATCGCGGAGGGATTGACAGTTACGATCGCTTGTATACTAGGGCCCTGATTATTATAAGAATCAATTCTATCTAGATACCATCGTACCAAATCTGCTCCGGTAACGATCTTTGCCTTCAAAGCTTCGTGGAACGACTCCACGGTAGCTTCCATATATGTAAAAGTACGCATACGATCAACTCCTTTTTCTGTCTATGCAAATATGCTACAATGTCAGCAATGAATCTCCCTGGCTTGGTCGGAGAGACGCGTTGGCAGACGCTTCTCTCGCTGCTGATTCCGTTACTATTTTGCTGCTACCGTCTTGGGAGCAACGACGGATGACTTCTTAGAAATCATCCAATAAGCAATAGCGGATATGATGATTCCACAGATCGCTGTGGATACACTAGGAAACTGATAATTGGCGAAAAGAGCGGCAGCTGAACCGATTCCCCAAGCAAGGAAAGGCTGGTACCGAATATTGCCGTCGATGGCAGTCGACGCTTTACGCGTTACCAACTGGTCCATAATGATAATCGTACCGATCGGCGGCACGATCACACCTAGGAGATTCAGCCAGTTGATGAAATAGCCCCAAATACCAAGCGCTGCAACCAGAATTCCAATAATACCGAGTAAGATTGTCATCGTGCGCATCTTGGTCCCCGTAATGTGCGACCAACCGACGGCTCCATTGTACAAGCAGTGTGAGCAGACCGTACCTAGATTAACGAAGAGAAACAGCACCGCAATCCAAGTTAAAAAGCCGCCCTTCGCAACGATGACACTGAATACGTCACCTGAGCCGCTTAGTGTCGCTGCAGCAATAACACCTCCCACGATCATTGCAATCAAATTTGAAATAGGGAAAGCAGCAAATGTCGCGATTAAAGCGTGATTACGATTTTTTGCCCAGCGGGTAAAATCCGACGTCATCGTGCCCGAGTCCGCGAATAAGGCGAATACAAGTGTGACACCGACCCAGAACGCCAACGGGGAATCAGGATTACCGGTATAAGCCATAACGGCATGCCCGTTCCCGACAGCCTCCACTGCAGAGTACAACCCTAATACGAGAAACAGAGGTACGGATATAATTCCTATCATAGACAATGCCTTGATACCTAACAGAGTCAACAACAAGTACAGTACACCCGCAATCACCACGATGAGCACTTGATTCACGCCAAAAGCACTCCCCATACTAACGCCGGTTAAGCCCGTCTGCACAGCAAACCACCCTATGACGAGCGTAGACAAGAGCGCGGAAGAAACCATGTACCCTTTTCGCCCGAAGGTCTTTGAAGCTTGTAAGGAGAAGTTATACCCGTCCTTCGCCCCAAGCATGCTGAGGAGTCCAACATACGCAAATAGCAAGGCATTACCAAGAACCATTGCTAGTATGCCACGCATGAAGCCCAACCCGTGTACGAGCGTGGCGCCGGTGACAGCACCGGTAATAATCATTGGAAATCCAACCCATACGGACATAACGGATATCAAAGACTTTCGTTTATCCTCTGGGACGGGTGTATGTTCGTACTCGCTCTCAAAAAGCTCATTATCAATTGATGCATGACTCATTTGAATACACCTCCACTATTTTTCAACTGTACTCTTTTCTTCGAGCCTAATCGCCCTACACCTCATGTCATGGCATTCACCTCCTTAATGAATTTACTTTTTATTGGAGAGAGCTTTTAAAACCACATCGCAAGTATAAATCAGATGATCGGCGATCTTCTCGAGAAGCAAAGGGAGATTGCGCTGCTGAATCAAATCCAAAATCTCGCGGTGCTGAATATGCGCTTCTTGAAAATCGTCTACGGAAGAAGAATAAATTGTCATGTAAGGTTCCACTTTATCCCAAACATTCTTAATCAGCTCGAGCACATGCGAGGACTTCGAACATTCATAAAATCGTAAGTGAAAGAGCTTATTCAACTTCCTCCATTCCGTCACGTCCATGTTTGGATTGGCCATCGATTCCAGGATGTCTTCCAAGACACCCAAATCTGTATTGGTTACGTGTTCAATGGACCACTCCGCGGCGAGCATTTCAAGGTGTTTGCGAATGGTGAACATTTGCTTCACTTCCTCTACCGACAGTTTGTTGACGGTCACGCTGCGCCTTTCGAATGTAATAAAACCTTCCGCCTGCAGCATACGCAGCGCTTCTCGCACAGGCATGGTGCTGACGCCAAACAATTCCGCTATCGTGCGAATCGATATTTTCTTCCCAGGCGGGATCACCCCAAGAGTAATGCGTTGTTTTAACCGGTCGTACACTTCGTTATTCACTGATGGCACTTTGATTATGTCACTCATTCCCTTACCTCCGTGATTTGTGATATGTGATCACACTTATTTAATTAAGATTATTATGACAAGGCAAAGACAAAACGTCAATACTAATTAAGATGGCTATTCGGTAAAATCTCTCATTAAATAACCTGAATCGCCTAAACTTGCGGCAGTACAAGTGAGGAATTTATTAAAACCGAATCTATAATATGTTCTTTTAAAATGGATTAAGGGCCACCCCCAAGCAGGGGCGGCCCTCCATTTATCACTTACTCAAGCTCTTAAATCTTTTAACCTGCTCGGTAATAGCAATCTCGGTAGGCAACCGCTCCACGCTGGAGGCTCCGAAGAAACCCGCGATCCCGTTTGTTTTACCTAGCACATACTCAACATCCGCCGGTTCAGAAATCGGACCACCGTGACAAATGACCAATATATCCGGATTAATAGACTTACCGGCCTCATAAATACGTTGAATGAGATCCGCTGATTCATCAAGCGAAAGCGCCGTCTTGGCTCCGATGCTGCCCTTCGTCGTTAGCCCTACATGAGCGACAAGCACGTCAGCACCAGCCTTCGCCATTTGAATCGCATCATCCTCACCAAAGACATAAGGGGTAGTCAATAAATCCAAGGCATGAGCTTTACGGATCATCTCGACCTCCAGATCATAGCCCATCCCCGTTTCCTCCAGGTTTTGCCTGAAGGTGCCGTCGATTAAACCTACGGTAGGAAAGTTTTGCACACCCGAGAAACCCATTTCTTTCAACTGCTTCAGATATACATCCATCAAACGGAAGGGATCTGTCCCACATACCCCGGCCAATACAGGAGTATTCTTGACAATAGGCAGAACCTCGCCACCCATCTCCATAACAATTTGATTGGCATCCCCATATGGCATTAATCCTGCTAATGATCCTCGGCCTGCCATCCGATAACGCCCGGAATTATAAATAATAATCAGATCGACGCCGCCCTCTTCCGCACATTTCGCCGACAACCCCGTTCCCGCTCCTGCTCCTACAATGAAACGGCCCTGTTCAATTTGCCACCGCAATCTGTTTACTATTTCCTGTCTTTGCATCGCCATTGTTTTCTTACCCTCTCTTATTTCGTTCTAACAATGTAAGTAAATTATCCGCAATTACATCAGCTACTGCTGGATCGTTAATATCTTGTTCCATATCAATCATCGGAATGTTTGATCTGAGATGCTCTTTTATTCCTTCATACAACGCCTGACGTTCTTCCTTACCTTCAAAAGGCTTGGAATCCATATCCAGCAGAGAAACGCCTGCTTTAGGAAACACGACAATGGTCGGTGCTGTGCCCGCATTCAGTTTAGTGGCGAATAACCGGCCCAATTCTCTGTTCTCCGCTACGGTAGTTCTCATCAATGTTGTCGTTGGATTATGCTGGTAAAAGATGCGCTCCTTGAATTGCGCTGGTACTGTCTCCGGTGGACCGAAATTGACCATATCCAGAGCCCCAACCGAAACAACCTGCGGAATCCCCGTTATTCCCGCTGCTTCCAGACGGTTTGGTCCGGCATCGAATATACCGCCAACCAAATGATCCGCCAGCTCGGTAGTCGTTATATCCGCAACGCCCTTGATATACCCCGCTTTAATTAGCTCCTCCATCGCCAATCCACCTGTTCCCGTGGCATGGAAGACAAGCAGATCGTAACCACGTTCCTCCAGAATTTCTCGTACACGTGTCGCGCAGGGGGTAGTCACGCCAAACATCGTCATGCCGAGTGTAACCTTATCTTCTACAACACCCTGTTCCGTCTCCATGTAATTGATCATTCCTGCCAACGCGTGTGCTGCATTGCTCAGTATTCGACGGGATAACTGATTTATTCCGGCTATATCTACGACGGAGTACATCATGGTTACATCTTTGACGCCTATATAGGGTTTCGTATTGCCGGAGGCCACCGTGGAAACCATCAGCTTAGGAACCCCGATGGGTAATCCCTGCAGAGCAGTTGCCGCCACTGTCGTACCCGCCGTCCCCCCCATTCCAAAGGCTGCGCCTACAATTCCTTGTTGTTCAAGACCGATAAGGATATCAGCAGCACCTCGGGTCATAACTGCTATAGCTGTTCCCCGATCATTACCCCTTCTTAGCTCCTCAATGCTCGAACCGCCAGCTCTTGCAACCTCATCGGCGGATACATCGGGTTGAAACAACGGATTGCCAAGTACACCGGTATCTACCGTGAACGTTTCCACCCCGTGAGCTTCCAGTTTTTCTTTTACATATAGAAACTCTTGACCTTTCGTATCCAAGGCTCCGATAAGAACTGCCTTTTTACCCATCGTTACCAGCACCTCCGGCTCTGATTTTCAGTTCAATCCGGTTTTCATAAATGCATAGCAATCCTTCATCCCCCCGGTTACGCTGCCACCGCTTTCCTCATCCGCTGAAATCCATCCTTGATAGCCGATCTCATGAATCGCTTCGAAAATAGGACCAAAGTCAATAGAGCCTTGACCGAGCACTCTCCATTCCCCTTGATCAAAGTCCTTAAGATGAAAATTATCGATGACGTGTCCAAAGCTTCGTATAATTTCTGCTGCATCGTGGATACCGGATTTCACCAAATGTGCCGTATCCACAGTAAGTCCAACGGAGTCGTCTTTGATTTGATTGAAAAAGATATCAAAATCATCGCGATGCATAACGGGATTATTAAAATGATGGTGAAGTGATAGCTTCAGACCCTGCTGTTGCGCCTCAAGTCCCAAATCGGATAGAATGGCCGCATATCTGCGAATGTCTGCCGGGGTCACATTGGCTCTAGGAATCCCATGGCAGTATACAATAAGTTCCGTGCCGACCGTCGAAGCGAAACGAAACACATTACGCAGCTTCTCAATATTGGCATCATCCAAATTTCCGCCTGTAATTAAAGCTGAACTACTGCCTGGTAAACCACCCCAAGCTTCTATGAAACTTTCCGGTTTTAGCAAGAAAGGGGCATATTGCGCTTCCTTTAATTGAAGTCCGTCATAACCAACGGCTCTGTACTGTTCAAAAAGCAAAGTTTGCTCCTCCATCGAGGAGGTAGGTCTTGAAAACGCTAATTTGATCGTCATATCTATTCTCCTTCTAGCTAGATCTCATCGATTCAATTGATCATGATACCTTCAACCAGCAACTTCACTGCTCCAAAGGCGCCAAGTAAAAGAACAAGCCGCTGAAAGTAAACTTGAGGAATTAAAGGCAGCAGCTTAATACCTGCATAGGCTCCAATTGCTATTAAAGGAACGGTCCAAATACCAATAAGGAGAGAATCGGACGTTATCATTCCCAGATGGATGAAAAAGGGTACTTTCACGAGGTTCACAAGTAAAAAGAACCATGCACCCGTGCCTATAAATTCTTGTTTGGGTACTTGCTTGGCAAATAGGTAGATGGCAATGATAGCGCCGGAAACATTACCAATTGTCGTTGCAAAACCAGCAAGTATACCCATCGCTGCAATAAACCACATGGAAGATGGAAACTTGGAGTCAAATCTTGCTCCCATGAAATCCCTAAGGACTTGAAGAACGATCAATCCGCATATAAGCGTACCCAAGAGAAGCTTCAATTGATTGTTATCGACCTTTAGTAGTACGACATAACCACCTATTACTCCAATAAGTGCCCAAGGCATCAGGCTGATCAGATGCTTTTTTATCACATTTTTGCGGTAATACGCAACCGCTATGAAATCACCTATAATCAGCATCGGCAGCAAGATGCCTACAGACATTTTTGCCGGAAAAACAATGGTCACTAACATCGCATTGAAGATGCCCATGGTCGAAATACCGGTTTTAGCGAATCCGACAAATATACCGGCCAAAATAAGGATCATGATTTGCAAATAGCTGAGTGCAAACATAGATTTACTCCATTAAAAGGAATTATTCCCCTATCGTCTGGCGGTCAGGAGCCGAGTAGGCGATAATCATGCGGCATGGCTCCCAGCTAGTGGTTGTTGCATTATGAGGTACATTCCGTGGGATACGCAGCATCATGCCAGGCTCTAGATGGAAGGTTTCATCGCCAAGTGTATGATCACACTCACCGGAAAGAATGAAAATGACTTCTTCACAATTAGGGTGTACGTGTCTTGGATTGGAATCCCCCGCATGAATATAGACCATGCCAAAGGTCATTTCACTTGCTGGATCGATCTCCTGGCCGCAAAGCCATTGAATTTTCCCCCAACTTTGGTTCAATACACGTGATTCATCCTGTTTTCTCAAATCTGTTATAGTAGCCATTCGCTCATTCTCCTTTTGTTGGTTTACTTAGCTGCCAGACGCTCTTTATAGGAAGCATTCATTTCCTGGATAATCTTCTGATAGTTGGCATCTGTTTTTAGCCCTGCAACAAATTTATCCCATTCCTCTATACTTACCTTGCCCATAACAACCTGTGTCTTCATGTCATTAATCTTCTTGGTATAATCGGCTCCGAGCTTTGTATTCGTTTCCGAGTACAGCCCAATATCCACTCTTGGTGTGCTGATTTTCGCTTTGGCATCAATAATTTTTTTGTTTCTTTCAAATATTTCCTTCGGCATGCCAGGTGCATAGGCATACATATAAGGGTCATGCTTCATAAACAGCTTGCCCATTGCCCCAGGCCCCAGGCTATCTTTAACCGCTTGCTCATTGGTAACATAAAATCCGTCTTCTTTTTTATAATGAGTACCTTCAATCCCATAATTGGATAGAATGTGGCCTTCTTCGGAAGCGCCGAAATCGAGAAGCGATAAAATTTTACGCATTTTTGCTTCCGGAACACTCTTAGGGATCGCATAAACGCCAATGAATCCGCTATTTTGCTGCTGGAAAGGTCCTTTATTCGCTTCTAACGAAACGATAGGTTCCCAATTCACCTTCGGATTTCTCTTCCATTGATCGAATTGCCAGCGCCACATGGCCTCGATCGTTTCCGTCGTTATGCCGGATTTCCCGCTTGTCGCCAGATCCGTAATATCATTACTTTTCATTACAGCGAAATCCGCTGGAATAAGCTTTTCGTCATACAGTTTTTTCTTATAAAGCAGCGCTTCTCTCATTTCAGGCTCTAATGTAATGTCAATAAGGTTACCATTCACAGGTTTCCACTTACTGCTGGCTCCAGCATAAATAAATTCAATTTGATCGTTTGTGCGCATGGTGTAGCCAACAGGGTTATTCGTGCCATCAGGATCCTTCTCTTTAAAGATCTTCATTACGTTGTACAACTCATCTAAGGTTGTAGGCATCTTCAAACCGAGCTTATCCAGCCAATCCCGGCGTATATAAAAGGTAGTCCCGCCCTCCAGAGGACGCACAATCGGCACGACATAATTTTTGCCGCCAATTTTCGTATTGTCCCAAATAGCTTTTGGAGAATCCATCAAGTTCTTGTAATCTTTCAGATAGGGCGTTAAGTCCCAAAATGCACCTTGTTTAACCATCGTTTGAAACTGGGGAACGGTCGAATCTGGAAGTCGGATCGCGTCTGGAAGGTCGCCTGAAGCCAACAGCACATTTAACTTGTCATCAAATACAGGATCTGAAACCCATGTAATATTAAGCTTCGTATTCGTCTTTTTTTCGAATTCTTTTATAACCGGATTATCCGGCCCTGGAGGCTGAGTAATCGAGAAATTAGCGAAAATATTGAGAGCTACAGGCGCCGACTCCTTCCCGGCTTCACCCGGCTTCGGTGCCGCAACTTCTGAACTATTGCCGGTACATGCTGTAGTCAATACCGCTAAAGCGGATAGCATAGCGATAAACACGCTCTTTTTTTGAACCATCTTCATGCCGCCTAAACCCCCTTAATAATATAAACTTGGGTTAGCCTTTGACTGAACCGAGCATGACGCCTTTGGCGAAATGCTTCTGTAGAAACGGATATACCGCCAAAATAGGAACCGTCGCAATAACCACCGCCGCCATCTTAAGCGTCTGGGTCGGCAGTTGATTCTCGGACATCATTTCAACCGCTGCTGCTCCGCCTGTCGTTGTGTCAGATTCAATTAACATGTTCCTCAGTACAACCTGTAAAGGCACTTTCGTGAAATCATTGATATACAAAATAGCATTGAAGAACGTGTTCCAATAAGCTACTGCGTAGAACAAGCCGAAAGCAGCTAAAGCTGGAGCCGATAGAGGAAGCACAACACGGAAAAATGTACCCAGATCCGTACAGCCATCAATCATGGCTGCATCCTCCAGCTCTACCGGAATGCTGTCAAAAAAGCTTTTCATTAGAATGACATTCCATCCGCTAACCAATACCGGAATAATAAGTGACCAAATGCTGTTGATTAGTCCAAAATCACGGACCACAATATAGTTCGGAATAATGCCCGGATTGAACAAGATCGTCAATAAAACCATCATCATCATTATTTTTCTGCCTCTGAGTCTTTTCCGAGACATCCCGAACGCCATTGCTGCTGTGAATATTAAACTTAATCCGGTGCCGACAGTGGCAAGAAAGGTGCTGTTCAACATCGCGACTTTAAATGCATCGGTATTCAACAAATATCTGTAGGATACAAGCGACCAGTTCTGGGGAAACAAGACAAACCCATTTTTCATTAAATATTCATGGGGTTCGGTGAAAGAAATGACGAAAACATAATACAGCGGAAACAATGTGACGAGTCCAATGACAACTAGTAAGATCGTATTAAAGCCGTTAAACAGCCGCCCTGCGAGGCTTATTTTCATTAATACACACCTTCCTCACCAATCCGTTTGGCCATTTTGTTTGCCAAGACAACGAGCACAAGACCTACCACTGATTTGAACAAACCAACGGCCGTGCTGTAACTGAATTGCCCACTCTGGATGCCATTCCGGTATACATACGTTTCAAAAACATCCGCATACTTGGCGACAGCTCCATTATTCATCAGGAAGACTTGCTCGAAGCCTACGTCCATAATATGTCCGAGTCTTAAGATAAGCAGAACCAGGATGACACTTCGAATTCCCGGGAGTGTTACATGCCACGCTTGCAGCCATCTATTGGCACCGTCTATTTTGGCAGCTTCGTACAGCTGCGTGTCTACTCCCGTAATCGCAGCCAAAATGATAATGGTTCCCCAGCCGGTTTCTTTCCAAATATTTTGTGCAACGAGCATTCCCCAGAATGTATCTGTATTTGTCAGGAAATCATATCTGTGAAAGCCCAAGGATTCTATCATCAGATTTATGATGCCGTTCGACTGAGACAGGAGTAAAAATGAGATTCCTACAATAATGACCCATGAAAGGAAATGCGGGAGGTAGACAATCGATTGAATGATTCTTTTGAAAAATTGATTGTTCACCTCGTTCAGCAGCAAGGACAGCACAATAGGAAGCGGAAAGAAAAATACTAGATTTAATAAGCTAATGACCATTGTATTTCGAAAAAGAAGATAGAAATCAGGATTGGAGAAAAAGCGTATAAAATGCTCCAATCCTACCCACTCACTCTTCCATACACCCGCATAAGGCGAGTATTCCTGAAAAGCAATAACGATGCCCCACATGGGAAGATATTTGAAAATAATAAAGAAAAGCACACCCGGTAAAACCAACAAATAAAGGTATCGATCTCGTTTAATATCTAAAAGAAAAGGCCGAGATTTCTTATTGGTATCCACACGAACGGATGTTTTCAAAGATGAGGACTGTGTAGTCATATTAAATGGACAATGCGCTGCTCTTCAGCGGATACATAGGCAGCATCAAGGAGAGAAACCGTTTTCAAATTATCTTGAGAACTGTTCGGTGCTTCGACGCCTGTTTCAATGGAGGTAAACAAATGGTTAATGCCTTCGAACGTGGCCGTTTCTCTGGATACATTGTTTTCCCATGTTTGCTCAGGTGTTTTCTCACGAGGGCGATACAAATGAATTTTTCCATCAGCTGCAAGGATCGTCCCTTTCTCGCCAATAACAATCATTTCCGTTCTGCCTATTGCACTAGAGAAACTTTGAATGTAAGTCACAACCGCGTCGTTCTCGAATACAACTTGAACCGTGCTATCGGTTTCCCCGGCACAATGGATTGCGGAGGAGGAACGGTTCTGAGCAACAACGGACTTGGCTTCAGATCCGAGAATTAGCCGGAACCCGTCAAACCAGTGAATTCCCATAACGGATAATGCGTGGCGGCTTTCTTCTAACCTCCAACCTGCGTCCTGTCTAAACATCAGATTTGTAAACAAGATGGACGTTACTTTACCAATCCGATCCTCTGCAACAATCCCCTTAACCAGCTCAAAAGGAAAATGGCGTCGGAAATTTTGGTTAATCGAAATGGGTACGCCATGCTGCTTCGCTTTCTCTGTAATCTCTTTTGCTTCAGCCAATGTATCAGAAAAAGGTTTTTCACAGAAAATAGGGATTCCTGCTTCAATGATTGGGAAAAGGATTTCTTTGCGGATGGAAGTAGGCGTACACACGACAACGGCATCAACACCACTATGCTGGATAAAATCGTTCAACTCCGTAAATCGCTGAGCCACACCATATTTATCCGCTTTGGCATGTAACGTCTCGGGATTTGGATCACAAAGGGCTGTTACCTCGATTCGTTCCGGATGATCCTTATACCCCACGAAATGCAATTCGGTCACTCCACCAGCACCAACAATACCAACTTTGTACTTTTTCATTACGTTCCAACCTCCTGATTTGGTTTTGAACAGCAATCAATGACTAACCCTTCTAACCACTCCATGTGAAGAAACAACACAACCTTTAAGTTAAACACTATTTACTTAAAATCACCTAAATTGTATTAAATTCAACTTAGTTGAATAAGCTCAGTATACCTCACGATACCAATTATTGCAATCGCTTTCTTTATATTTTTTCTAAAATTTAGGACATAAAAAAAGACCATATACTCTAATTTAGAATACATAGTCTGTTATCTTTCAACTTATTGGAGAACCTGGCAATTCATCAACCTGACATTCTGACTGACATTCTGAAAAATTTCTAAATATCGCTTACCTTCGATTGCGTAAACACAGCCACATATTTCACTTCATCTGTGATTGCCATTAAGGAATGTTTCTCAATAGAATCGAAGTAAAGACTATCCCCCGGCTTCAATGTATACTCTACGCTGCCCACTTTGTACTTCATTTCGCCTTCCAGAATGTATATAAACTCTTCACCATTATGGCTGTATTCATTCTTGCTATCATTATCTTCCTTCCGGGATATGAACAGAAAAGGCTGCATAAGCTTTTCTCCGCGTTCAACGGCAAAAGTAAAGAAAGAGTACCCTTTATCCGTTTTGGTCATTCTTGCTTCCCATGTTTCCTTTTTCGTATAAATCGTTCCCGCTTGCTCTTGGTCGTCCAATAGAATGGACACTTTTGTACCTAACGCATCAGCAATTTTCACTAATGTTGAGATGGGCGGGATGGTTTTCCCGTTCTCTATTTTCGATAATAAACTTTTGGAGAACCCACAAACATTGGCAATATCCATCAAGTTTCGGTTTTGTTCGGTCCTGAGCTTTTTGATTTTATTCCCTAAATCCATCATATGGTTGTCCCCTAATTTAATGTCATTCAACTAAGTTTATTCTAACGAAACTTATCTATTCAGTCAAGCCTAGGGTCTTTCACCTGCTTAGCATCGCGAACTGAAAAACCGGCAACCTGCTCGTAGGCAAGTTACCGGTTTATATGGATCATGCAAGGATACATCTTCCTCGCCTTTTTCAACGATGCTGAAGCTCAATGTGAGCCCTAACTATTTCTTCACCCGTTTCACTGACAAATGGAGTAAGACTCATTTTCCAATGGTTCGGGACAAGAAATCTAAACAGTTGGAATTGCTCAGGGCTAAGGGTCAAATTTAGAAAGGAAGACTCTACAATATCGTAGTCTGCACCCTCTAGTTTATTAAACTTGATGGCGAGTAAATTTTTGATACCTCCGAACGTTATAAAGCTGAATTGGTATCCATCGTTTATTGCCGACAATAAGGTTTCCATATACTCGTCGCGGTAAGTAACGAATCCTTTCCAATCGACCTCTGAATGGACTAACTCCTTCAGCTCCGCTTCCTTGTACCTAACTATAATCTCTGTCATTTCCGTTTTCGAATAGCCCTTTGCGCGTAACATTTCCAGTCGCAGCGCATAAGGTTGCGGAAGTTTAACTACGGACATGTACCCTCCTCATTTCTCATGCTGAAATTAGATCATTTAAACGAGATGGCAAGCAACGAAATGTTTTCCCCCCACATCTCTGAAAGCAGGCACTTGTTCTTTACATACAGCAGTTGCAAAAGGGCATCTTGTATGGAATTTGCAACCTGATGGCGGATTGGCCGGGTTTGGCATATCCCCCTTTAATAGGATTCTCTCCCGCTTCAGTTTTGGAATCGGGATGGGAACAGCGGACAGCAGCGCTTTGGTATAAGGATGCAGCGGATTACGGAACAGTTCGTCGCGTGAAGCTGTCTCCACCAAGGAGCCAAGATACATAACGCCGATTCGGTTGCAAAGATGCTCGACTACACTTAAATCATGAGAAATGAATAGGTAAGATAACTCCCGTTCCTCCTGAAGCTTACGAAACAAATTAATAATCTGCGCTTGAATCGATACGTCTAAGGCTGAAACAGGTTCATCGGCTATGATCAACTCCGGTTTCAGCACAAGCGCACGAGCAATGCCGATCCGCTGACGCTGCCCTCCGGAGAACTCATGCGGAAAGCGATCAACATGATAGCTCGAAAGACCGCAGGATTCCAGCACTTCGAGCACGCGATCCCTGATCTCTTCCTTCGGGACGAGACCATGATCAAGCAGTGCTTCTCCAATTGCATCGCCAACCCTGACACGAGGATTCAGTGAGCTGTACGGGTCTTGAAAGATGAGTTGCATCTTGGGGCGCAGTTGTCGCAGTTCATCGCTTGGCAGTTTATGCAGATCAATGCCCTTGAACTTCACTTCCCCGGCCGTCTTCTCTGTCAGCCGAAGAATGGTACGTCCAACCGTGCTTTTCCCACTGCCCGACTCGCCGACTAGACCGAACGTTTCCCCCGGTTGAATATTTAAACTGATGCCATCAACTGCTTTCACATGTCCGACAGTTCGGTTCAATAATCCAGATTTGATTGGAAAGTATTTTTTCAAATCATGTACACTTAATAGTGGCTCAGACAACTTCCATCGCCTCCTCATACAGCCAGCAGGCAGCTTTTTGCCCTTTTGCCACTTCTTTTAAAGGAGGAGATTGGGTTCGGCAGATGTCCATGCAGTGCTCACAACGGTCGTGAAAATAACACGACTCTCTCAACTCCAGCGGATTTGGCACCTGACCAGGAATTGAGTATAGTTCTTCCAGCCGTTGATTAATAATTGGCTTCGACTTTAATAGCCCTCGCGTGTAAGGATGCTGTGGATTTTCAAATAGCTGGACAACCTGGCCTTCTTCCACGACTTTGCCTGCGTACATCACAACGACATAATCCGCCATCTCCGCAACCACACCCAGATCATGCGTAATGAGTAGAATAGACATTTGAGTCTCTTCTTTGAAAAGCCTGAGCAGATCCAGAATTTGCGCTTGGATGGTTACATCAAGGGCAGTTGTTGGCTCATCAGCGATAAGCAATTTGGGACCGCAGGAAATCGCAATTGCAATCATGATGCGTTGCAGCATCCCGCCGCTTAACTCGTGCGGATAGCTGCCAAATATTTGCTCAGCCCGTGAGATCCCGACCTTGTCGATCAACTCTATTGTTCTCTGTTTGGCTTGCTTCTTGCTTAACTTCTGATGTTCAATAAGTGGCTCCATCAGTTGTTGACCTATGGTCAAAACTGGATTGAGTGAGGTCATGGGTTCTTGAAAAATCATGGCGATTTCTTTGCCCCGAATCGCGCGAAGCTGACTTTTGTTATAACTCAGGATATTCTCGCCTTGGAAACATATCCTACCATCCGATATCTTGCCCGCCGGTCCTTCAATTAACCCCATAACGGACAACGCGGTAATACTTTTTCCACTTCCGGATTCTCCTACAATACAAACGGTTTCTCCTTGCCTTACATACAGGCTCACATCGTCAACAGCTTTGACAACACCACCCTCTGTCTGAAAATAAGTCCGTAGGTGTTCAATCTCAAGCAGATTTCTCATCGGATGTCAGTCACCTACCTTTTCTGTTTCGGATCCAGCACATCACGCAACCCATCACCGAATATGTTAATTGCTATAACTGTAATAAAAATCGAGAAACCTGGCGGAATCCATAACCATGGCCGCTCTTGAAAATCGATCAAGTTGTTCGCTGCGTCAATCATATTGCCCCAGGTTGGCGTTGGGGGCATGACCCCGAGTCCGAAGAAACTAAGCACCGATTCGCTTAGTATCGCTCCTCCGATGTTCAGTGTTGCGATAACAATGAGCAGTGGAATTAAATTAGGCAGCAAGTGATGAAACAATTTGCGGCGATCACGCAAACCAAGAACAACCGTCGCCTGCATGAATTCTCTTTCCCGAAGACTAAGCATTTGGCCACGAATCATGCGAGCAAGGCTCGGCCAGCCAACAATACTAAGCATTAGCATAACAATATACATGCGGCTGCCTGTAGGCACCTTCCACTCCGAAAGCAGCGCTCCAAAAATGAATAACAAAGGCAAATGGGGAATGGTTAACAGCAAATCGGAAATGCGCATAATGATTTGATCTGCTATCCCTCTGTAGTAACCTGCAATTGTTCCGAGCAGTGTACCGATCGCTACGGACAGGACCATAGATGCTAGTCCCACCGTTAGCGAGATGCGTCCGGCTTGCAGCACTCGAGTCAAAACATCCCGACCTAGTCCATCGGTTCCGAGCCAATGCTTCATGCTCGGGGCTTTATTCATCATCGCCATATTAATCTTGCCATTCGTATAGGGAGAGAATAGAGGCCCTGCAAAACAAGCTAAGAACATAATGACAACTACGATCAATCCGAATACAGCTAATTTATTTCTTAATAGACGCCTGAAAGACTGTTTCCATAATGATGTTGGCATAACGATGTTCCTCCTCTACAACCGGACTCGCGGATCTGCGATGTGGTATAGAATATCCGATATCAGCGTCCCGATGACGGTGAGAACAGCGATGAACATCGTGAAGCCCACAAGTAGCGGATAGTCTCGCAACGAAAAGGATTGAATATAAAGCTGACCGATGCCAGGCCAATTGAATATTTTCTCCGTAATTAGCGAGCCCCCGAACAAAGCCGGCAGTTCAAAGCCAACGAGTGTGATGGCCGGAAGCAGCGCGTTGCGAAGTGCATGGGTAAACAGGACCTTCCCTTCTTTCAAACCTTTTGCCCGAGCCGTGCGGATATAGTCTTGCTTAATAACTTCAATCATATTGCTGCGGAAATAACGGGTCAGTGAGCCGAGACCTAGCAGCGTCAAGACAGCTACCGGCAATAGCATATGATGAAGGACTTCAGTGAGGTAAGCCAAACCGGTTGCATTGCTCCCCGTCGTTAACATGCCTCCCGGTGGCAGCCATTTCAGGTCTACTGCCAATATTTTAATTAAATAAAGTCCGATAAAAAACGACGGAATCGACATAGCTGCAAAGATCACAATCATCACTAGCGTATCAAACCAGGAGTACTGCTTATAGGCGGCAACAACACCGATAATGACAGCAATAAACCATGTCAGGAAAGTAGAGACGATAGCTAGTAAGAACGAATTCCATATATACTCATTAAAAAGTTTGAGAACTGGCTTCTGCTGCGCCAATGAGAATCCAAAGTCGCCATGGAACGCATTCTTCATCCATAAGCCGTAACGCTCCAGCAGAGGTTTGTTCAATCCATAAATTTCCCGCAGCTCCGCTTTCCGCTCTGGCGATAATTTGATATTACCGCTAATGAAATCCCCCGGGGTCAGGGCATACAAGCTAAAAATCAGGAAGGATGCAGCTAGCAGAATGACGAGCATGTAGACAATTCTTTTCGTTAAATAAGTGCTCATGGTTGTTTACTTAATGACCAGTTCGGCAAGCTCGTGGAGAGTCCATTAAATGGACTTACAGACAGATTCTCGATTCTTCCGTTATAGCCATAGACAGTTTTCTTGTAGTTCGTAAAGATGACCGGCAACTCGTCATTCATCAATTGATAAATTTCTTTGTACACTTTCTTGCGCGCTTCGATATCGATAGTTGCCAAGCCTTTATCATATAATTCTTTGAATTTTGGATTGTTATAACCTTTAATCTCGCCATCTACGAATGGCTGTAAACCATCGGATGGATCGGTAATCAACGAAGTAGAGAAACTAACCATATCGTAATCCCCGCCTTCCACTTTGGAAACAAGTGCGTTGAAATCGGCAAATACCTCCGGCTGGAACTTGACGCCAAGCGCTTTAAAGGATTCCGTCGTTACAGCAATAAAGTTGTCAGTCTGTGCACTTTTGGAACCGAGGAAATGAATGGACAGTTGTTTGCCGTCCTTCTCGCGAATTCCGTCTGCGCCAGGCTTCCAGCCCGCTTCGTCGAGCAGTTGCTTCGCTTTTTCAATATCGAATTTATAAGGGTTGATGCCCTCTTCTGTATAGGACCATGAAATCGGCGATGATGGTATATTGGCAATTTGGCCTGCGCCCTGATTGGCGTCGACATAAATACTTTGGCGATCGATCCCGTAGGCAAACGCTTGTCTAACCTTTTTGTCTTTGAGCTGGTCATGCTCCAAATTCACTTGTATGTAGCCATATGTGCTCGGCGTGTAGGGAATAATGTTGACAAAGCCCATTTTTTTCAGCTTATCCACGTTTTCCTTCGTTGCGCTGAAAGACGCATAGTCCACTTCGCCGGTTTCAAGGAACTGCCAAGCGTCGCCTTGCGATGTTTTATAAATAAAATGTTCCGTCTTCGGCTTGCCGCCATAATAATTCTCGTTCGCCACGAAGCGCACTTCCTGCCCTGGCATGAATTTCTCTAGCTTGTACGGACCATTGCCTACTGGCTTTTCGTGAAGCTTCTTAATGTAATCCAGCTGACCGAAGTGATAATCCTTGCCATAGTAGGCCTTAGATAGGACATCGGAGCCGAGGGTCAGAAGCGCTGTTGCATTCGGTTGTTCTAAAGTCACAGAGATCGTTTGGGGATCGATGACTTTAATTCCCTCTATGTTATTGGCTTTTCCTTCTTTATATTCTTTGCCGCCTTTCACGTGTAAGACATCAACTTGCATATCACCATCATAGGCTTTGTCGTGCAAAATAGTCCAAGTAAATGCAACATCTTCTGCCGTTAGCGGTGTACCATCGCTGAATTTCAAGTCTTTACGAAGATGAAACGTGTAAGTCAAGTTATCGGGGGAAACATCCCATTTTTCCGCTAGTCCAGGCGTAGGAACACCTTTGTTGTCTACTGTGACCAGTGGCGTGTATAGCAAAGATGAAACATTCCCGTCATATCCGCTTTGATGGAAATATGGCGTAAATGCACCGCTTGGATCTGTCAGGCCGACGATAATCGTATCCGTACGTTGTTTGGCGCTGCTTGGCAATTTGGACAAATCCGATGCTTTGACCTCATCAGCCAGCAAACTTGCCGGTGCAGCGGTTTGGTTCGCGCCTGTCGCTGCAGGTGTGCTGCCGCCCTGAGTTGGCGTAGTAGTCCCCTGATTGGCCGAGCAAGCGGATAAAAGAAGTGAACCTGCGGTTAATAAGGTAGATAAGACAATAAAGCTTTTTTTCATAATTAAACCCTCCTCAAATTAATCCCGACTAAAACGATATGAATAAGTTAATAATCATATTATAAAAACGAAATGCAGTTCTGTAAAGAGAGAACTAATAAATATTTCTTACAAAGAAGAAACTTATGAAACTACAAAAAATCATTTCCTCTTCGAAAGCCGAAGTGAAAATGATTTCTTTATGTTTTCTATTCTATTATTCGTTTTTGATATAAGAAGTTAGTTTGTTCTGTAAGTGCAGCAGGGCATCCTCTCTTAAACTGTACTCCGTTAATGTCTCGCCTTCGAAATGTGCGTAAATGAGCCCTGCACTTCGCAACTTCGAGATGTGATCGTGTGTAATGCCTTTGGATAATTGAAGATGACGGACAATTTCAATAAAACTTCGCGGCCCCTGATGCAGATATCTTAAAATTTTCAAACGGCTCATCTCCGCTAGGCTTCGAATAATCCGGTATTCATGAGGGGGTAAATCCTCCTCGTCATTGAAATATATTCTTGCCGCATAATTGCAGATCGTTAATTGACGAAACGAAGAAATGACATTAATAGGCTGAAAATGATATTGTGGAATTAATAGTAATTTTTCCAATCCTTTCATTGGCTTAAAGCATAACCCATTCGTCGTTTTATCGACAAAAGCACTAGGCTCCATTGTTGGCTGTAAGGCTTTGCGATCTTCGGCCTCGCCTTGAAGCCTTTGGATGATTAAGGGGTCCATATGCTGAAAATATAGCTCATTCCACTGGGAGAAGAGGGATAACGTCTTTGATCTGAAAGCAGCCATATTATCCGGAAATTGACTGCTGTACTCCGACATCAACTCATATAAATCACCAGGGCTCAAACCCTCCAACCAGGAAAGAAATTGATTGACCTGCTGTTTATCCGGGCATAAGTGAACAAGAAGATACGTCAATTTCCAATTCGAATCGACCTCCGTTTGATCCAGCAGCGAAGCGAATTCGGGTGTTAAGCGCTTGCGAGTTTCCTTTGCCCAGGCTGAAGTTAAATCAATCTTCTTATATGATTTACGACAAATATAGGTATGTAGACTGTTGATAAGCTCATGTAATGGTTCAAATGTTGTATGAATTATGTAATCCACTGTCATACACCCCTAATTTCTTTTTAAATCCTATTATAGCTACAAGTGCGAATAGTTGAAAACAAAACTTAAAATCTTAATAGCGTTTGGACGCAAAAAAGGTACATTCATAGCGATTCCGAGATATTCACTCCTCCATAATGAATCCTTTCGGATGATTCACATACCAAAATTCAGAATTGATAATAGATTGAATCGACGGACCACGATCCTCGTCAAATAACTCCTCAACATGGTATACATGTACTGGTTTTGTCTTCAAGTCGGATTTTTGCTTTTTGAGAAATTTAACGGAATCCAGTAATATTCCCATTGTTATGCTCCTTTCGTTCGAATGAAAAAAAGCATGGATTCAGCATCCATGCTTCCGGTTTTCCGGTCAGAATCAGATATAAAGATATACCAAGAATCATTAACTCAACTTAACTGTAAAGCCTTCTCGATCGCTCCCGTTGCACCAAAACCATCATGGTAATCAATCTTTTTGCCCATTTTTTCTGCGAGCTCTCTCACCGCCCACATCGAAGTATGTTTGATTGCGCCTTTTAAAATAATAATGACATCCGCCTGATGAATGATTCGTTTAAAATGATTTTCAATGGAGCCTCCACCCGTTTTACCCGTATGGTGCTCAACAATTAGACCTCGCTTCTCACCCATTTTTTTGAAAGTATTCGTTTGACTTCCGCCAATAATCGCAACCGTCTTCATGTTCGACTCCTCCATTCAATTCGAATCTTCGTTCCACGCTTCCACTATCTGTTATAAATATCCTAACCGATTATACAATAATGTTAATAGGTTTAGTCGGAATTATTTCAAAAAAGAGAAAACCTGACTCCTTAAGAAGTCAGGACTTATAAACTAATTGATAGAAGCCTCTTCGCTGCGATCTGTTGCGATCGGAGGATCAATCGACAACGCGGTAACTTCTTTACGCCATTCATTCGTGAAATCCACATCCACCGCAGCTAGAGAGGGCTCTAACTGTTCCACACTGCGCGCACCGATAATCGGCGACGTAATTGCCGGGTTGCTAAGCACCCAAGCAACCGCTAATGTAGCTGGATGAATCCCCTTCTCACGCGAATGCGCTGCGAATCTATCTGCAATATCGTAATAAGCCTCGTCACCATAACGCTTCGTATAGTTGCCCTGATCCACCAGCCTGCCGGCTGCGGGCTTCTTGCCATTACCATACTTCCCTGTCAGCAGTCCCCCGCCAAGTGGGCTATAACTGATGACGCCAAGTTTCTCGGATTCAGCCAGCGGCAGGATCTCGACTTCTGCTTGTCGTTTAACGAGATTGTACATCGGCTGAATCAGCTCAAAACTTGCCAAGCCTTCTTTGGCCGAAATGCCAAGCGCCTTCGCAATTTGCCAAGCAGCCCAGTTACTGACGGCAGGATACAAGATTTTCCCTTGCTTCCGCAAGTCATCCAAAGCACGCACGGTTTCCTCAATGGAGGTCAGTGAATCAAAGCGATGAATGAAATAAAATTCAATGCGGTCTGTTTGAAGCCGTTTCAAGCTTTGTTCTACAGATAAGAACAAATGTCTGCGCGAGGCTCCGCGTGCGTTAGGATCGGAGCCAAACGGGAAGCCAGCCTTTGACGTAAGGACCAGTTCATCTCGTTTGCCCACGATCAGTTCCCCTAATATTTCTTCAGCCACTCCGCTGCTGTATACGTCAGCGGTATCAAAGAAATTAATGCCTTTGTCCAAACAGCGATAGAACAACTGTTTGGATGTTTCCTTGTCGGCGTTGCCGCCAAAAGACATCGTTCCGAAGCAGAGCTCCGAAACTTGAATACCCGTTTTTCCAACTGTCTTGTACTTCATGCGATATCCTTGCCCTCCTTCGTTCTATCTCGTGTATTCAAGGTTTCTCCTGTATTGCGCCGCAGGATGGCTAGCCGGGAGCAGCCGTTTCCCCGCTCCAAACAATTTCTCCCTCAGCGTCCCCGCTTCGTAGTCCAGTTGGTATACGCCACGACGCTGTAGTTCTGGTACGACCTGATCAACAAACTCACGCAGGCTCCCTGGAGTAATCAAATGCGCAAGATTAAACCCGTCCAGGCCGTTCTCCTCCACTTGCTCCTGCATATCGTCGGCGATTTGCTCTGGTGTACCCACGAGTAAGCGGCCCTGTCCCTTGTCTAAAGTACCTATACGTTCCATTATCTCCTTAACGGTGAGGCGGTTCTGGACATGTTTGGTATATTGAGCCGCACGGCTCTGACCATGATCGGTTGCCCGATACTCTAGATAGGAATCTGGATCGTAGGCTGATAAATCATAGCCGCTAGAGCCGCCGAATTGCGCAAGTGCCGCTTCTTGGCTCCATAAAGCGGCGTATTCTCGCAGCTTTGCTTCCGCCTCTTCCCGCGTCGTTCCAACGATGACGTTCAAGCCCGTAAACATTTTGATACTTTGCGGATCCCTGCCTAATTGCTCTGCTTTGTTCCGTATGTCTTGAATGTTTGCTTTAAGCGATTCCTTCGAGTTGCCGCCAACGAAGACGCACTCCGCATGCTTAGCGGCGAATGCCCGTCCTTTCTCAGAACTCCCCGCCTGGTACAGAACAGGCGTACGCTGCAAAGAAGGCTCGCTAAGATGCGGTCCAGGCACGCGAAAAAACCGGCCTTCGTGATCAATGCGGTGAACCTTTGCCGGCTCTGCGTATACACCACGGGCAGTGTCACGCACCACGGCTTCGTCTTCCCAACTGCCTTCCCAAAGCTTATAGGCAACTTCCAAGAATTCATCCGCAACCTCATACCGGTCGTCGTGCTTGATCATTTTATCCAGACCATGATTCAAAGCCGCATTGGGCAAATAGGAGGTCACGACATTCCACGCGATTCGCCCGTTAGTCAGATGATCGAGTGTAGTGAACCGCCTGGCATGCGCATAGGGATGTTCATAAGTGGTCGTCACCGTAACGGCAAAACTCAGATTCTCCGTGACACTCGCCATCGCAGGAACGATGAGTGCCGGATCGTTTAGGGGCACTTGAACGGCATCTCTAATAGCCGGATCCCCGCTCGCCTTATAAACGTCATAGATACCGACGACATCTGCAAGAAACAGCGCATCAAATTTGCCGCGTTCAAGCAGCCTGGCCATCTCTGCCCAGTATTCCAAATCCGTATAGCGATGCCTTTCACTATCCGGATGTTTCCATAAACCGTGTGAATTGTGCATCGCACTGTTCATATCGAATGCGTTCATGATGATTCGCTTGGGCATAGTCCCGTGTTTCCCTCCTTCCATTATACCATTACATCTTGTATTCATGATAAACCCCGTTTAGAAACCACTTGCCGACATGATGCAGCTTCAATCGAGCCGGATCATGCAAAGTATGAATGCGAACATTCCGCCAATGGCGGTCGTAATTATGTTTGCGATCCATGGACGAAGTACCTGCAACCTCGAAAAGCGCGTTCGTGATCTCGATCGCTGTTTCCGTAACGAGCCATTTGGCCGAATCAACCGTCAGTGCAGCCTTGCCGGCGGTTTCCGCATTCAACTCCTTGCGCGCGTGGTCAATCGCATCGGCAGCTCGATCCAGCAAAGCTTCCGCCGCTTGCAGACGAATGCCTAGCTCACCGAAGCGGCGAATCAGATCGGGCTCTTCGCTCGCTCGCGTTACGCCGCTGCCGAACGCCGGACGCGTGTAATCGCGAACGAACGCCGCTGCGTCCTCTAAGGCTGCTCGCCCAATGCCGATATCAATGGCGGCGTGCATGATTTGCCCGAACGCAGAAAAGTATTGGGGACCTTCAAATATTTGGAAATGGGGCAGCAAGCAGTTCTCCGGCACTTTCACATTTCTGAGCACAACGCTGCCGCTCGCAGTTGTCCGCTGGCCGATACCCGACCAGTCATCGAGCACCGTTACCCCAGGCGCGTGTCTAGGAACGAAAGCAGTCATTCTTTGTTCATCTTCGTTCAGTGCCGTAACCGGAATCCAGTGCGAATAGAGTGCACCCGTCGTATAATATTTACTTCCGTTTAGTACGAAGCCATCCTCGCCATCCAGTTTACGAACTGTTGTCGTGATCTTTCTTGCACCTTTGCTGCTGCTGCGTTCCGCTAAACCGTTACCAAACTGGGCACCATTTAATACTTCCCGGAAAAAGAAGTTTTTCTGCTCCTTACTGCCAATTAACTCTATCGTTTTTACGAAAAAGTGATGATTTTGTGGAATTTGCCCGATGGACCCGTCAGCGTGCGAGATGATCTTAAAGATGTCCACAAGCGTTCGAGTGGATACATCCGGACCTCCGTATTCTTTCGGTACGACAAGTCCAAGCAAGCCTAATTCTGCCAAACGCCGTATTTCGCGTAAAGGCAGCTTTCGTCCGCGGTCCCGGTCCGAAGCGCCGGGGCGAATTTCCTCTGCAAACAATCGCGCTGCCGCCAGCGCTTCCTCGTCGCCTTGGAGCAAATGTGCCCTTGGGCGCTCATTGAAAAAAGAAATCGGCAGATCGCGCTCAGCCAATTGCGAGAGCGATTCCCTTTGTGGGCGCTCAAGTTCCCCGCTATCAACAAGCAATTGTGCGTTTTGAAGGATAGCCCGATCAAGCGATTCTTCTAGAGGAAAATCACCTTGCAGACTTCCGTCATCTTGCATCTCCTTCTTGAGATTGACAAGTCTGCTCCATTTATCATCCGAAACGTTAACTCCGAATTGCTTATGCAGGTCTTCGGAAAAAATGAAAGGGATGGCATTCTCGGATATTCCGAGCTGTTTGGATGCAAGCCGATGCGCTTCCGTACGATGATCGATAGCCCAATCGGAAGCTAGGGATATATGGGCGAGCAAACGTTCAACCTCAACGGAATGCTCTAGAATCAGATTCGCCCCCGCCGAGGCAGTCAGTATTGTCAGTACGGGAGTATGAATGCTGAAGCCTTCCAGTTCACGAATGCCCAGAAGCCGTCGGGACTCTTCGGAGAGTGCCCAGTCGGCATACACGGCATCGACTTCCTTGCTCAGCAGAGCGCGGAGCTCCCTCCCAGGATGGACTCCGTCCGCAGCCTGTTCGCTTTGAAGTTCAATCCATTTCGGCCGTGCTGCCGCAATTCCCACTTTTTGCAGTGCAGCATCCACGAGCTTTGCCGCATTACGTTTTCGAAGACTGTCATCCGGGTTGATTTTCGCAGCGATCCCAAGCTTCGCACCCTTTAAATCGGCGGCCGTTCTTAACGGTGAATCCGAATGCACGAGAATGACACTTCGCCGATCCTGCTGCTGAAGTCCGATAATCTGGAGCTCCTCTTTCATGGCTAACCGCTGAAGAACAACCGATGCCACTTCCATTCGGAGCTCCAATTCATCGGCTGTCCCTGCCTTAATTCGTAGTCTGCCGGATCCAGCATCCCGCAAGACCGGAATGCCTCTTCGCCGCAAATCGAATGGCAGTTCTCCCAACTCATAGGCGAGATCAATGGCATTCGGAATGTCAGTCGCTGGCTGCGGTAGAGCATCTATTTTTATTGACATACTTATCCTCCTATCAGGTCAAAGTAGGCTGCTTACGGTAAGCGGCGCCGGGATGATCTTCCGGCAATCTGTTTACGCCAAAACCAAACAAACGTTCCCTTAATGTCGATTCCTCATACTCTTCCCGAAACAAACCTCTACGCTGCAGTTCAGGAATGACGAGCTCCACAAAATCGCGTAATGTATCCGGGGAGATAATCTGCGTGACATTAAACCCGTCGATCCCCGTCTCCTCTACCCAAAATTGCATTTTGTCGGCTACCTCTTCCGGCGTCCCGACGACGAACAGTCCCCGTCCCCCAAGCGTCCCTAAGGTTTCCATGACTTCCCGGACGGTCTTCGGACGCGGGCTGTCCTTCGTAAATTGTGCTGCTGCAGTCTGCCCATGGTCCGTTTCTGTGTAGGCTAACACGTCTCCCGGTTCGTATGCGGACAAATCATAGCCGCTTCCTCCCCCATAATGAGCCAATACACCTTCTAAACTGTACAGTTTTTGAAAGCTCTCAAACTTGCTCCACGCTTCCTCTTGCGTTCGCCCTACAATGGCCAACAAACCGGTCATCAGTTTGATATGACTCGGATCACGGCCGAAGGCGATGGCCTGTGCACGAATATCCGCTGCATATCGTTTCAGCGTTTGAACGTTCCCACCGCCAAGAAAGACGGCTTCCGCATGCTTCGCTGCAAATGCGCGACCACGTGCTGAACTGCCGGCCTGATAAATAACCGGCGTCCGTTGTATGGACGGTTCGCTTAAGTGCGGTCCGGGAACTTTGAAATATTTCCCCTCATGATGAATATGATGCACTTTATTCGGGTCCGTGTACACGCCATTTTCGACATCGCGAATTACGGCATCGTCTTCCCAGCTGCTTTCCCAGAGTTTATAGGAAACGTCTAAATATTCTTCGGCAATTTCATAGCGGTCGTCATGCTTGATCATTTGATCCATCCCGAAGTTACGCGCAGCGCTCGGCAAGTACGAGGTCACTACGTTCCAAGCGATTCTGCCCTTCGTTAAATGATCGAGTGTCGACATCCGCCTCGCATGGCTGAAAGGCTTCTCGTATGTCGTGGAGAAGGTGACGGCGAAGGCCAGATGTTTGGTAACGAGCGCCATCGGCGGCACAACAAGAAAGGGATCGTTGCAAGGAATTTGTACGGCTTCACGAATTGCCGTCTCCGGTCCTTGCTTGTAAACATCATATACCCCGACTACGTCAGCTAAAAATAAGGCGTCAAACTTCCCACGTTCCAGCAATTGCGCCAACTCCGTCCAATAACGGATATCTGTGTAGCGATGCCGGTTGCTGTCGGGATGCCGCCATAAGCCGTGTGCGATATGGCCGACGCAGTTCATTTCAAAGGCATTAAGGTGGATTTTTTTGGGCATGTTGATTTCCCCCCTTCTTTACAACCGTTTATCCAGTTTGCGTACAATATAGTTGCCAGTGAATTGAAAAACCTGCACGAACAACACCATAATGACGATTGTAACGAACATCACATCCGTTTGATAACGGTAGTAACCATACCGGATGGCAAAGTCACCGATGCCGCCGCCGCCGACTAGTCCCGCAACCGTAGAATAGGAGAGGAAACTGACGGTAACAATCGTAATCGCATTTGCAATACCGGAACGGGCTTCCGTATATAACACTTTCCAAACGATCTGGAATTTGCTTGCCCCCATCGACTCAGCTGCTTCTACCACACCGCGATTGACTTCCAGCAAAATTTGCTCGATAAATCTTGCAAAATAAGGTACCGCATTGATGATCATCGGCACGGTAGCTGCTGTTGTACCAAGCGCTGTACCGACGACAAGCCGGGTGAATGGAATAATCGCAATCATCAGGATTAAAAAAGGAAACGAACGAATCAGGTTGACGAATCCATTCAAAATGAGATAAAACTTAGGCCATTTGAGAAAAGAATCGGGCCGAGTCAGGAATAAGATCGTCCCTAACGGTGTACCGATGGCAACGGCAATTGGAATCGTCAAAATAAGCATGTAGAGTGTTTCCAGAAGCGCCTCAATAAGTTCAGGCCAAGCAGTTGCTATGTTATCAAACATAGTTGGCCTCCAGTTCTCTCTCCAACGAGATCTCGTTGTTGAACAAATACTGTGCGATGTTGGATTGAGGTACAATATTTTTTTCACTTAAATCAAATATCTCCACAATTTTCCCATGCTCCATGACCGCCACTTTATTGCAGATTGCTTTCACGACGTTCATCTCATGAGTAACAATGACAATTGTGATGCCCAGATTGCGGTTAATTTCCTTCAATGCAGCCAAAATACTGCCTGTCGTCTGCGGGTCAACCGAAGAAGTCGGCTCATCACACAGTAGAATTTTGGGGTTGTTGGCTAGCGCCCGGGCAATTGCGACCCTCTGCTTCTGTCCACCGCTCAGCTTAGCTGGGTACGCCTTTGCCTTGTCGGATAAACCGACCATTTCGAGGCAACTCTCAATGCGTTTATGCCGTTCGGCTTTGGGTACCTTGGCAATTTCAAGCGGGAAGCTCACATTGTCATACACATTTAAATTGTTAAGCAAGTTGAAATGCTGAAAGATCATTCCGATCGAAAGTCTTTTCTTCCGCAGCTCGCGCAGATGAAGCTTCGTCAATTCCTCGCCGTCAACAATGACCTTGCCTTCGTCAGGCCGCTCCAACAGATTGATCGTACGCAGCAGAGTGGACTTTCCCGCTCCACTAAACCCGATCAATCCATAAATATCGCCTTCTTCAATTTGCAGCGAAGCGGAGGATACCGCATGCAGCGGTCCCCCGGCAGTGGTGAACGTTTTGCTTATATTTTGCAGGGTGATCATGGAAAACCCTCCCCTTCGTCATTTATTCAAACCTTCCAATGTTTCAATGGCATCTCCGTATTTTTCCTTATAGAAATCTTTTATTGCCTGGCTCTCATAAGCTTTTTGCAGCGCTTTGACTTTGGGAGTGCCTAACAGCTTGTTATTCACTGCCACGATTCCTTTATACGGCAAGTCTTTTCCTGTCTCCAACGCCAAAGCGTCCTGTTTTGGTTTATAACCAATCTGAACCGCAGTTCCGGCAAACAAGAAACCTACGTCAACGTCGTCAAGCGTCCGCTGCAGCATCAATTGGTCGACTTCTTTAAATTTGTACTTATGCGGATTATCCGTAATGTCTTTCAGCGTCGCATGGATGACATCCACGCCATCCTTCAATTTCAGCAGTCCCAGATCACGAAGCATGAATAGCGCGCGTCCATTGTTTGCGGGATCGACAGGAATACCGATGATTGCGCCGTCGGGAACGTCTTTGAAAGACTTATATTTTTTAGAGTACAAGCCTGAAGGGGTGAACGTTGTGTAAAAAGCTCTCGAGATATTCTTGAGACCCTGATCCTTCACGAATTGATCAAAATACGCCTCGTGCTGAAACGAATTCGTATCCGCCTGGCCGTCGTTGACGATTTTATTGGGTTGGATAATGTCGTTTACAATGACATAGTCAAGCGTATAACCGTCCTTGGCTAATTCCGCTTTTAATATTTTGACAATCTCTCCGTTGAACCCCGCATCACTCATCACATGATGAATCACCTTATCTTCGGGATTAGCGGTCGCTGCAGCTTTCGAGCTGGCAGCTGGCTGAGCAGCAGCGTTCGTGCTTGCCTTATCCGTTTTCGAGCAAGCTGCAAGAAGGAACGTGAGGGCGAGGATAACGAACATGGTGGTGAGTATGGCTGGTTTTTTCATCTTTTTTTACCACTCCTTTGATCTGATATTTTATATAAAAAAAGAGACTAGGACGGCGGCTTCAGCCGAACGTCGTTGTCCCCAGTTGTCTGGTCGGTATTAGATGCTTCACCTATTCCTGTTTGCCAAGCGAATGGTGGCCGCATGCCGTTAACAACGTAATCACCTATAATACGTTCTTTATAGATTAAGGGGTTATGTGAAGCGATCGTCCGAGCGTTCCGCCAATAGCGATCAAGCGCCTTCGATCTGGCTGTCGCAGAAGCGCCCAGTGCATCGAAAATTGCGGCAGTGGCCTCGAGTGTCAGTCTCGCGACAATCGTCTGCGCTTGAGCTACTTCCACCTCTGCTTCGAGATTCGCCCTATCCGCGTATCCGGCGTCTTCCGACGACTGGGCTTCGTACGCGCGCTGTACAGCTTCGGCCGCTTTCAGCACGATTGTTCCTGCAGCATAAGCCTGACTGTGCGTACGTCCCACAACTTGTAGCACTTGAGGATCTTCGCCTGCCCGGGCGGCTGATGCATGCGAGTACGTTCTCCGCCGTTCAGCAACCGCACTTGCAACGTCCCTCGCAGCCGCTCTGGATATGCCTGAGAGCGTTGCAAGATGAACCATTTGGGCAAACGCGGTGCCATACTTGGTGTAGGTTTCTCGGTCGAATACATCCTCTCTCTCGACCGGTGTATTGACGAACTTCGTCGTGCCGCTGCCTGTCAGCGTTTGCCCGAAGCCTGCCCAATCATCGACAATATCAACGCCATCCGCCGCAGCTGGAACCATAGCTGAGACGATGTCGTCTTCTCCAGCCGTAGCACTAACTACGATCCAGTCTGCATAAATCGTGCCCGTGGAGTAATATTTAACCCCATTTAAGCGAAGTCTATCCTCCGTCTCGGACAACGTGGTTGCATAGCTTCCCACCTTGTTTTCTCCGATCTCCGTCAAAGCATTCCCGACGATCGCACCGTCTGCAATCCGCTTTAACCATCGTTGCTTGCGTTCTCCATCCGGCAAGTTTAATATTCTCTCGACAAAGCCGAAGTGGATCCGCAGCGCTTGCGTGACGTTGGAATCCGCTTCTGACAACTCAATCAGCAGTCCAAATAATTCGGGAAGCGTAACACCGAACCCACCATCCTCCTGCGAAATGCGAACGGTCCCGAAGCCGCACTCCTTTAGCCATTCCATCTCTTCATGAAGAAGTTTACGGCTCATTTCCCGATTAACAGCCCCTTCGCGAATTCGTTGAAAGGTTGGTCGGAAACGCTCTGCCAGTCTCTCGTAGTTGTCCGACGGGCTGCTGCCCCAAACACCTTCGGTTATTCCCATTTTACTCCTCCTTGTTCCCAATCTATTCGGTAGCCTCAAGCTTTCAAGAAGATGCTAGCGACCTATTATCCACATTTGGTAAAATATCGTTTGCCACCATTTCACCGAATGGACTGACGAACGCATATTTCTCTTTAGGCGCCTCCCTGTTGCTAAGTGGAAGTTTGGGAAAAAGCAGCTCTTCCACTCGGTAAGCTTCTTCCAAGTGAGGGTAACCGGACATAATGAACGTTTCAATACCCAGCTCACGGTACTCCAACATTCGCTCCGCCACCGTGTCCGGATCGCCGACCAATGCCGTCCCTGCCCCGCCTCTGACGAGGCCGACACCTGCCCAGAGATTAGGGCTGATCTCGAGCTTGCTGCGATCTCCTCCGTGCAGCTCTGACATCCGCCTTTGTCCGACGGAGTCCATTTTGGCGAAGGATGCTTGTGCTTTAGCAATAGTCGCGTCATCCAAGTTCGAAATTAAACGGTCTGCAGCCGCCCAAGCCTCCTCTTCCGTTTCTCGGACAATGACATGCAGCCTTATTCCGAAGCGAACTTTCCTTCCGCTTTTTGCAGCTAGCTCCCGAACCGTCTCGATTTTTTCTTTGACTTGTTTAGGCGTTTCACCCCACGTTAAATATACATCCACATGATCCGCAGCGATTTGCTGAGCGATAGGCGATGAACCTCCGAAATAAAGTGGCGGGTAAGGCGTTTGAACCGGCGGATACATAATTTTCGCTTTTTCCACCGTGATATGAGATCCATCGAAGTCGATCTGCTTCCCCTGCATAAGCTGTCTCCAGATCGTCAAATACTCATCGGTAAGCTCATAGCGAGTATCATGATCAAGCAGCAGTCCGTCGCCTCTTGCTTCGGAGGTATCTCCGCCAGTTACGATATTGATGAGCAATCTCCCTTGAGACAACCTGTCAAAAGTGGCCGCCATCCTTGCCGATAAAGTCGGTGACATCAGACCTGGCCTCAGGGCGATAAGAAACTTTAACCGCTTTGTAGCCGGAATTAGCGCAGAGGCTGTTACCCAAGCATCCTCGCATGATCTTCCGGTTGGCAGCAATACGCCGCTGAAGCCAAGCGTGTCAGCCGCCTTGGCAATCTGGGTAGCATAATCCAAATCTACCTCTCTTGCTCCTTCTCCCGTGCCCAAGTATCGTCCGTCTCCATGTGTCGGTATAAACCAGAAAATTTCCATTATACAATCCATCCTTTCATCAAATTAAAAAGGAGACCTAATCCGCCCTATAAGGCAGAAGGTCTCCGGTTGTCCGGTTGACAATTCGTATAATCAATTAACTTCCATTCGCAGCTCCCCGCTTTGCCGACTCTTTAATGAGTTTCCAAATCGGAGCGGTTAAACTTTCTTTATCGTGAGTCAAATATTGATTCGCAAAACCTCGTACAGGATCCCCGGCGTAAAATCTCTCATACAGTTCATGTCTGGAACCAAGCGGGCTTCCCACCAAATCCCAGGCGAGCTTGAACAACTGCACCTTTTTCTCAGCACTAACCGTGGCTCCCTCGAAGTACTCGCTCATTAACTCAGATATAGTGCCATAGAAATCTTCAATACTAGAGGGGACTTGAACAAACCCGCCACCGCCAATCTGCTGTAAAATCTCAACAGCACGTGGATAAAATTTTGTTCCTATATTTCTGGCCGTGTTTATAAAGGACAACTCCGGAACCAAAACGCCGTTCTCATCATATTTGGCTTGTGCTTCAGAAGCAATGACAAGCGCCTTCATGGTATCGATTTGCGTCAACAACTCGCCAAGCTTCTCTTGAATGTGGAGAAACCCGACTACACCAATCGCTTCCGCAACAGCAAATGTAACGCCGGTAATAAATTCGAGCTTCGCAACATAGCGCACGACATTCTGATGAAACGCTAGTGCATTTGCCGTCGTATTCGCCCTAAGCGCCATGACCTTATCAGCATCACCATACATGAGTACGCGTTCCCAAGGAATCAAGACATCATCGAAGAACAAGACGGCATCCATTTCGTCATATCTTGCGCTAAGAGGTGCATCATGCGCTTTATCGCTCGCATAGGATTGCCGGCAAACGATATGAAGGCCTGCAGAATTCGCTGGCACTATTAGGACATGAGCATGCTCTCGATGGGCTTGTTCCAATTTGAGAAAAGAGAAAATAACAAAGTCATGCGTATACGGCGCACCAGTCGCAATCATTTTAGCTCCTCTGACTACAATTCCTTCGCTTGTCTCCCTAACCACATGCAGAAAACGGGATGCGATTCTGTTATCGTCCAATCCGCTCGATCTGTCAATTTGGGGATCAATGATGGCTGTCGTCAAAAAAAGATCGTTGTCTCTGGCCGTTTCATAGTAAGCTGTAATTTTTTGCGCAAAACCCGGTTCTAATCGATCGAGCTCGTGGCGTGCAGCGTACCATCCCGTTATGAAAGAACGGGCATAGTCAGAGAGCCGGCTCATCATGCCATTGCATTGTTTGGACCAAAAGGCGAAGGATTGGCTTCTCTTTGCAAGCTGCTCCGGCGTATAGGGAACAAGGAACGAACTGTGGGCATAAGCCTCCCTGCCCTTGATTCGATAACCTACCTGATCTCGAAGCTCAGGGTCGTCAAGCGAATCAAACAAACTTCGTATTGTTGATAATGTTCCGCGAAAGGCAGGATGCGTGTCGAGATGAGTGACTTTATTGCCACCCAGCCATACCGTTCGGCCATCATTCAAACTTTTTATAAACCTTTCGCCTCTCAAGCTCTCACTCCTACCTTTTCGAAATTCCATAATTCCGATGAATTAACTCAGGTATTGACTTCATCATATCCATCCTACGCAGCCCGGTCAACAAACAAAAAGGAATAAAATGAAGCTTTTCGGACATATTGAATGATTTTGACTCGTTTATTTTATCAAACCAAACACAATCCGTTCAATTGTGTACCTATAAACTCATAGCCTGATAGAAGCCAATTGATGCTATTCTGCTTAATTGAATTGCCATATAGTTGGGTGAATAAATCATCCCTTGTTTTAACCAGTTTAAGATCATACCAACAATCCAAGATGCCATGCTTACCAGCAAAATATCCAATGGAATCGGCTGCTTCTGATCCATTCGATTATTGTCAACCCTTTGACCTATCGTGTGCTGGATCGTTTCACTCATACGATCTTCAAACCGTAAATGTGGCAAACGGAAAAGCAGCACACGATAAATGGGTGCTTGCTCGGACAAGTGCATGAAAAGCAACAGGAAGTAGGGATCAGGGACTTCATGATGCGGTACATATCTCAATATTTGCGTTTTATTGTTTTCGTATAAACGGAATAACTCAGCAAGCTTATCTTTCATGATTTGTTCAAGCAGATCGTACTTGTCTTGAAAGTGGGTATAAAAGGTGGATCGACTAATATCCGCAGCATCTGTAATATCCCTCACGACAATGTCCTCAAAATCTCTCTTATCACAAAGCGTCAAGAATGCATGGGTAATATGTTGTCTCGTTTTATGAACTCGGCGATCTGATCTTAGAGTAGTTATGCTCATCTCCCCCTTTACAACTAAATAGTTGACACTTTAGCGAATTTTGTCCGATAATGGACATTTCCTGGATTTATGTTCCTTTCCTGAATTTGTTATATGTTATCATAGAATATAATTCATAGTTAATCAATTGGAATTATATAATTTAACAGGGATAAACGACTTCGTCGTCCACCTTTGAGGAACTACAGGCAGCTATTCTAGCAAAATAAGTCCGTTTCCGCGTTCAGCGGAACTATAGGACCTTATTTGCCCGCCTAAACCCGATTTCTTCAAGAAAACGGACAAATAACGGCCCACAGTTCCCCTCCGCGCGAAAAAGGCGCTATTTCGTAGAAATAGCACCCTGTAGTTCCCACTGGGGAGGAATCGTTGGTAGACGAAGCTCCCCCCCCCCCCAAAGCATTCTTAAGCTTTCTTGCGATTTAAATGAACAAACGTAATCGCTAAAGCAAGCACGAGTACGCCGCCTTTGACAATGTCGAAGCCAAAATAAGGAACATTCAGCATCGTCAAACCATTCAGCAAAATCCCGATCAAAACAGCTCCGAAAAACGTTCCGATCACATTCGGCTTTCCGGCACCAAGCACGGAATAACCCACAAATACGGAAGCAACGGCTTCCATCAGCAAAGGAGCACCCGCGTCAATTTGACCGGAACCTACACGAGAAGCATAGAGGATACCTCCGAACGCGGCAAAGATACCCGATAGCACGTACGCGGCCAAACGAATTTTATTCACGGAAATACCTGATAAACGGGCAGCTTCACGATTTCCGCCTGTCATGTACAATTGCCGGCCCCAACGTGTATACGTCAAAAATATATGAACGGCGATTACAGCCACCAGCATGAGAATAACCGGCACAGGAACACCGAGCAGCTTGCCTTGACCAATCCATAGAAACTCAGGCGTGAACTTCCCTTTAGCTACGGTCCCATCTTGGAAACGCATATTGTTATAGATGGAGAAGCCTTTCGTATAGGTCTTTTGAACGCCGCCGATGATGTACATCACAGCCAAAGTTGCGAGTAGATCCGGAATCCGAATCTTTACAATCAAGAGTGCATTCAAAAGTCCGATAACGGCTCCAATGATAAGCGGAACAATAATGACAATAATCAAAGGCTGTTGGTACCACACCATCAACGCCGCTGAACCTACCGTCGCCAACGAAACCGTCGAGCCTACGGACAAATCAAAGCCGTCTACAATTTGCGATAACGTCACCCCAATAGCAACGAACATGACAATGGAAATGGAACGCAAAATATCGGCAATATTATCGTAGGTCATGAAATTTTCATTAATAATCGAAAAGACGACGATGACCAAAGCAATAATGAATAACGCGCCATATTTAAAGGAAAAATCCAAGCTTTTTTCTTTCATGTTATTCGGCCTCCCCCGCACTCGCATACGTTAAAATGAGATCCTGCGTCGCTTCCTCTCGGGTGAGCTCCTTCACAACAGAACCATAACTCATCACTATAATGCGATCAGCAATTCCTATAATTTCATTTAGCTCGCAAGATAAATAAATAATGCCTTTGCCTTCTGCCGCCAACTGCCCGATGAGGCGGAAAATATCGCTTTTTGCGCCAACGTCAACACCTTTGGTCGGCTCGTCAAACATATAGACGTCGGCATTCGTCGGCAGCCATTTGCCTACGGCAACCTTCTGCTGGTTGCCTCCGCTCAAATGTTTGACGACGCGGTTCGGATCGTTCGGCTGCACGCCGAGCTGCGCCACCATCTTCGTGGCGTGTTCTCTTTCCTCGCGCTGCCGCACGAAGCCCAGCGAGCTCAGCTTGCGCAAGATCGGCAGCGACAGATTACGCTTCACGGTCTCCTCTACGAGGACGCCCTGCTTGCGGCGCTCCTCGGGCACAAGCGCGATGCCGGCGCGCACGGCATCCCCTGGCTGGCGCAGCGAGAGCTTGCGGCCGCTAAGCCACACCTCGCCGCCGTCCGCGGCATCGGCGCCGAAGATCAGCCGGCTCAGCTCCGTCTTGCCGGCGCCGACCAACCCCACGACGCCGAGGATTTCACCTCGGCGGAGGGCAAAGCTGACGCCGCGCACCTTCGTGCCGCGGCGCAGTCCCTTCACCTCGAGGAGCGTTTCGCCAATGGGCACATTGGCTTTGGGAAACTCCTCGGTGAAGGTCTTGCCCAGCATCGCCTCGATCACGCCGGCGATGTCCATGGCAGCGGCCGCCTGCGTGAGCACCTGGCGGCCGTCGCGCATGATCGTGATCCGGTCGGACACCCGGAACACTTCCTGCAAACGGTGGGAGATGAAGATAATCCCCACCCCCTCCTGCTTCAGGCTATCCATAATCTGAAATAGCCGCTCTGATTCCTCCAGACTGAGAGGGGCTGTCGGCTCATCGAAGATCATGATCTTCGCTTTGTGCGCCATCGCTCTGGCAATCAAAACAAGCTGCTTCTGTGAAATACTCAGCTCATCCACTTTGCGCCGTACCGAAAACGTTGCGCCGATCTTGGCAAGAATCGCTTCAGCTTCGCTATGCAGCTTGCGCCAACTAACCCAAGCGCCGCCATGAACCATTCGATCCATCATCACGTTCTCGGTGACAGTAAGCTCAGGAACCAGCGCTGTATCCACTTCTTGATAGACGCAATAGATGCCTTGAGCCATTGCTTCCTTGGGCGTTTGAATTGATTGTGTTTGACCGCCTATGGCAATTTGACCGATGTCGTACGTGTATGCACCGGACAAAACTTTCATCAATGTGCTCTTCCCAGCTCCATTCGCACCTAACAAGGCATGAATTTCACCTGCATGCAGGTCAAAATCAACCTCCTGCAGCGCCTTTACGCCGGCAAACGATTTGGAGATGCCACTCATTTGCAATAAAGCTGCGCTATCCTTCCTCGACATCCGCCTTCACCTCTCTTAGCAATCTGAAAGTCCCATCGCAGATTTGGCGATGGGACCCTCGTTGTTCCGATTATTTTTTTTCTGCTGCTTTCAACCAATCCGTGTAGCCTTGTTGGCTTCCGCCCCAGCCTTTTACAAATTCGCTAAGCTGCGTTGTATTCACTTGTTTATCTTTTGGCAATTGCTCTCTGGAGACATACACAGGATCCAAAACAACTTTCTCAGGCGTTTGATCGCCATGCAGCTTTTGGTACAAGTAACGGACTTGAACGCGTCCGATATCTTTTGGATCTACAGCAGCAGACGCTACCCAAGGGCTTTTCGGATCTTGCAGAAGCTGCAAATCTTCATCGCTAAGGTCGATGCCATATACTTTAATTTCCGTACGGCCTGCTTGTTGAATCGCACGGGTAGCACCTTTGGCAAACTCATCCCAAGCTGCCCATACCGCTGTAATATCGCCTTTGTTCGGGTACTTTTTAAGAATCGCTTCCATTTGTGTTTGGGTATCCAAAGCAGGGTCCTTGGCCGTTCCGAATGCCGCTACTTCTTTAATATCCGGGTATTTCTTCTGGAAAGCTTGGTAAGCTTCTTGTCTGCGCTCCATTGGGGCGAAACCGGCAACCCATACTTTCACGATATTTCCTTTGCCGCCTGCATCTTTAGCCAACTGCTCCAAAGTTGCTTCGGCCATTTTTTGGTCGCCTTGCTCTAGAGAAGTTACACCTGGCACAGTGAGAATAGAGTCGAAGCTAACAACCGGAATTTTCTTCTCGACAGCTTTTTTCACACCAGCCTCAAGTGCTTCAGCTGTTCCGTGGTCGATCAAAATACCATCGAATTTCTGGTTAATGGCTGCATCCAGATTCGAAGCCATTTTGGCAAGATCCGTATCGGCAACAAATACCGTAACTTTCCCGCCTAGTTTTTCCACTTGCTCTTTCACACCTTCAACATATTGAGATGAGAACGTGCCTGTATTGAATTGCATAATAAGTGCAATTTTCTTTCCGCTTAAATCGGCAGCACCTTTCGCCGCTTCCGTTGCTTTCGCGCTTGCCGCCGGGCTTGCTGCCGCACCGCTGCTCTCTTTTTGTCCGCAGGCTGCAAGCAAACTTCCGAACACAGCTAAAATAACAAATAAACTGATCAATCTTGTTTTTTTCATGATTACCCTCCCGATCCTTGCTGTTCTCTATTTCCCCTATCATTTGTCGGATAAAATATACCAAGTTATCCAGTAGGAATTAATTTATATTAGCATCGGTAGGTTATCTCGTCAATAGTTTTGATTGAAATTTTGTCCAATTCAATTCACTTTGGCTCCATGCGAGATTGTGAACAACACGGCTTGCTCTGTATCCATTCGTAATCCCTTGAGCGTGATGCTTTTGAAATCCACTCCATCCATTTTAGCTCCCCTTACGTCAGCTCCCTGTAATTTTGCTCTAGCTAACAATGTTCTCGTAAGATCACAATTTCTTAAGTCGGCTTTTTCTAAATTAGCTTCCGTTAAATCTGATTCTAAAAATTTAATTCCACGTAAATCTTGCTTAACCAATCTGGCACTTCTTAGATTCGTATAAGACCAATCTCCTTGGAAGATGGTGATTCCATCTAATTGGGCACTGGAGAAATCTGAACCTGTCATTTTGCATGTTTCAAACTTCGAGACAAATAAATTGGCTTCGGTAAAGTTACAATTCTCAAACGCGGATTCCTTATGAATGGAGCTATTTAAGGAAGCACCCCGAAAATTACATTCAACGAAACGGCAGTTCCTCGTTGTAATCTCTTCTAACGATCCGTTAGCAAATATGCAACGATGAAAAGTGCAGCTGATTAGCTCCCCATACCTCAAATCTTGATTGCTAAAGTTTATTCCTTCATAAGTTTGATTGATATGCTCAAACATGTTACTCCTCCTTTGAATCTTTTAACGTATACTTCTCTACCATTGTATTCAAATAATCTTGAAACTCTTTAACGTAGGATTTCGGCTCTACGATTTCCAGATTTGTCCCGAAGCTCGCTAAAAATTGAAAGCCAATACTATTTTGAGGAACATAGATGGTGGCCAAGAAGTATTCAGAACTATAGGTTTCAATGCTCTTTCGACCGTACCTTTCAAGAAGTCTATCTTTTATGCTCGGCGAAATCAACGCCTTAATAGCGACTAGTGCCGGCTGATAACTTGCTTCATGTTCTTGTTCCAATACATAATCTCTAGGGGTAAAGGTGTTTTCATCCATAAGAAGATGATCGATCCTCGATAATTTAAAAGTTCTATAACTCTGACGATGCAAACAGAAACCTTTCAGATACCAACTCGATTCACTAAAATGAAGCTGATACGGCTCGACAACTCTATTCGTAGTGGTGCCATTTTTATCTATATAATCAAAGGATACCAACCTTCTCTTCCATATCGATTCTTGGCATATCTTCAAGGTTTGAAGAATCTCAGACCGCCCCTCCCATTCATAAAAGGACAGTTGGATTGAACCTTTCGTAGACGATGGACTAACCATGGCTTCTATTTTTTTTATGGTCACTTCAACATCTTCGCTCACTAGGATTTGTCCCAATCCACCGAGAGCAGTCAATATATTCTCCAAGTCTGAGTTGCTTAGAAGACGTTTATCAACCTTGTATTCATCCATAATGCCATATCCGCCATGAATTCCATTGACCGAATAGATCGGAATGTTTGATAAACTCAGTGTTTCCATATCTCGAAGAATCGTTCTTTTGGAAACGTTAAATAATTGTGCAAATATTTTAGTTGAAACGATATCTTTTTTCAGCAATATCATGATGATAGATAATAGTCTTTCAACCTTCTCCATATATCCCCCTCTATTTTTGTACTTTATTTTAAATGGTGACATACGTATGTCACCTCTTATCCAGTATACTTCATTTATCACAAGAAGGAGGTATGGTTTTATGGCAGCTATTACATATTTAAACTTTGATGGGATCGCAGAACAAGCCATTGAATTTTATTCAAAGGCTTTACACGCAAAGGAGGTAAAAAAAGTAAGATTTAGCGATTTCCCGCAAGACCCAAACTATCCATTGCCAGAAAATGAATTAACTATGATTATGGAGTCTTCCATCGAATTTGCAGGCGGGAAAATCATGATGTCGGATATTCTGCCTTCGATGAAGCGTGTAACGGGCGAGTTGGTTAAAGGCAATAATTTACTGATTAGTATCGTTATCGATGATACACAGACACTGGAAAATTACTTTGCTAATTTGTCTGTAGGTGGTTATGTTATCATGCCGTTATCAGAAATGCCTTGGTCTTCCTGCTTCGGAATGCTGGTTGATAAGTTTGGTGTTGGTTGGAAATTTAATAGTGACGCAGATAAGTTCCTCGATAAAGTTATTTCCAACAAACGGTCATTCAGTGGAAATTGAAAATTTTATTCCAGTAAAATCGAGAGCAGATTTCAGAATATGGCTGCAGAACAATTGCAAGACGGAAAAGTGTTGCTGGGTCTTGGTTAGTATGACGCCCACCACCGATGTGTTGTTATATTTGGACGCGGTCGAGGAAGCTTTGTGCTTTGGATGGATCGATGGAGTTAAGAAGAAGATTTCCGAAACGGCGCTGGCTCAGAGACTATCTCCTAGAACTAAAAAAAGTTCATGGACTGAATTAAATAAAGAACGTGTCCGCCGCCTCGAAAAGTTGGGGTTAATGAGCGACGAAGGAAGAAGGGTTCTTCCTGATATGAATCACAACACTTTTAGAATAGATGAAGAGATAGAGCAAAGGCTAAAAGAGGAAAAGCAAGTTTACGATAATTTCATAGCATTTCCAGATCTTTATAAGAGAGTTAGAATCGATACAATTCAAAGCAATAAGAATCAACCAGAATTGTTCAGGAGCAGATTAGACAAATTCATAACCAATACTAGAGAAAACAATATGTACGGTCAATGGAACGATAACGGACGTCTACTAGATAATTAGATGCTCTAGGGCAATTTGGTTGAATGTACACTTATCGAAAAAATGGCAGTGCCCGAAATAGGGGCACTGCCATTTGCTATATCTCAGGGTGTTCCTGATGTGACTTTCTACTTCACAGCACCTTGCGTGATCCCATTTATAATCCACTTTTGCGCAATCAGATAGACGATTACCATTGGGGCAAGCGCAAGCAGATACGAGGCAAAAGCCAAGTTGAAATCCGTGCTGAACTGGCCTTGAAATACGTACTGCACCAGTGGAAGCGTATATGATTCCGGTTTGCCTAAAATAATAAGCGGCAGCATAAAATCATTCCACGTCGACAAACAGCTTAATATAGCGATAGTCGCATTGATCGGCGCAAGAAGAGGGAATATAATGCGCCAGAAGGTGCCGTACGTGGAAGCACCGTCAACTGTAGCAGCTTCTTCCAATTCAATCGGTATCGTGCGGATATACCCAACATAAACAAAAATGTTAAAAGCAAGTCCGTACACGATGTAGAGAATTATTAATCCAGGCATGTTGTTCATATGCAAATTCGTTGTCAGCTTTACAATTGGAAGCATAATAATTTGGAATGGAATGAACATGGCACTGATGAAATAAAAATATAAACCTTTAAAAAACTTGTTGTTCATATTTCGCGCAATAGCATAGGAAACGAGTGAATTGGTCAGAAGTATGAAACCAACGGAACAGACGGTAATTACAAAGCTGTTCCCAAAAGCCGTGAAAAAGTCGGTCGCTTCAATCGCATTTGCGAAGTTTTCAAAGTGCAACCCCGTTGGCAGCGAAAAGACCGATTTCGCCATTTCCTCCGGATTCTTTAGGGCAATGGCAACCGCCATATATAAAGGGAACAAAATGAGCAATGATCCCAGTGCGATCAAAATTGAGACGATCCAGTTCGTGGAGTGTTTGGTCATTAGGCTTCCATCTCCCGTTTCTGCAAAAATTTAAGCTGTAGGACAGAGATGACGACAATCACGATAAAGTAAATGACGGCATTCGCGGATTGGTACGCAAACTCTCCGCCTTGGAAGCCGCCTTGATAAATCAAGAAGGCAATGGACTGAGTCGCGCGACCAGGTCCGCCTCCTGTCAATGCAACGATCTGATCAAAAACCATCAGGGATCCCTTCATGGCAAGGACCATATTGATCGTGAAAAAAGAGGAGATCATGGGAAATGTAATTTTCCAAAACGTCTGCCATTTACCGGCCCCGTCCAAAGAGGAAGCTTCATAGATATCTTGTGGAATCGTTTGAAGTCCAGAGAGATATAGAATCGTATTAAACGCAATGCCTTGCCATACAGCTACAATTACGATCCCGATCCATGCCCATTGTTCATTGCCCAGGATGTTGGTGGAAAGGAACTCGATTCCTAATTTCTCCCCCATGGTAGGAACAACGTTGGAAAATAGATAGTTGAAGATATAACTGACAATGAGTACGCCAAGCACGTTAGGGAGAAAATAAACACCCCGGAAGAAATTACGGTATTTAATACGTGAGTTAAGACCTAGTGCAATGAGCAAGCTTATTACATTAATGAATATCGTAACGACGATCGCGTATTTAAACGTAAACAAATAGGAGTTAATCACATTGACATCTTGAAAGAGGTTGATAAAATTTTTAAAACCTATAAAATCGTACCTTTCGCTATACCCATCCCAATTCGTAAATGCGTAATAAATGCCCTGTAGAGCTGGAAAGGTATGAAAAGCGAAAAACAGTAGCAACGCTGGTATTGCCATACTGTAAAACGCCGCTTTTTTTGAAACCATGATGAACCTCCTTTATAAATAGGGAGAGAGCACCTTATGGCGCTCTCTTCTATATGTGTCGGCGCTTACTTGCGGTTAGCAACTTTATCCCACTCGGTATCAAATTGTTTCACATAAGCATTGACATCTTTCTTCTGCAGGTAGCTTTGGATAATCGTATCCGCTTTAACAGCACCAGGAATGTAATGATCGGAGAAGTCCTCAATAGCGCCGCTCGTGAACGAAGCATTCAGATCCTGTACACTGGCATCGGTTTGATTCACATTTTTCACAGCAGAGAACGCTTTTTGCTCATCAATGTAAGTTTGAACGTTTTCCGTTTTTAGCATGAATTCAATAAATTTCTTGGCCTCTTCAGGATGCTTGCTGCTTTTGGAAATCGTCAGCAGGGTATCCACGCCGGAAATAACTTTATTTTTAGCCGGGTCGTTGGTTGCCGGGAATGGGAATACACCCAAATCTATGCTAGGATTCGCTTTTTTGATTTCAGGAATAGCCCATACACCTTGCAGATACATAGCAGATTCACCTTTAGCAAAAGCCGTGTTACCATCGTTGTAACCTTTGCCCATCATATCCTTTTGGCCAAAATCCAGAAGCTTTAATTGCTTGTTAGCTACTTCACGGAATTCCGGGCTGTCAAACTTCACTGAACCTTTTGATCTCTTGTCATAGAAATCAATACCCAAGATGTTGGTTGACAAGGAGTTAAATGGCACCATCACCGTCCAAGAGTCTTTGATCGTCAAATAGATCGGAGTTTTACCGGCATCCTTCACTTTTTGCGCGGTAGCCAGCAATTCATCCCAGGTTTTCGGAACGCTTAGGCCAAGCTCCTTAAACATCGTTTTATTGTAAATAACACCGCTTGCATTCGCAGTAAAAGGAATCGCGCTAAGTTGATCGCTTCCTGTCAGTTTTTTCAACATGTTTATGTAGGAAGGCTGGATATTGGCTGTCAGAGAATCGTTCGAAAAATCTGCAAATAATCCGCTCTTGGATAGCTGAGCATACGTATCCGTTGCTCCGAGACCAATAACATCAGGTACATCTTTTTTGGCAACACGCGTCTTAAGAACAGTTTCCGCATCCGGCGGGTTAACTTGAGTCACGATGATGTTCGGATTCGCATCGTTAAACTTTTTTACCAGCGCATCGAAGGAGGCTTTCGCTTCCGCTTTATTCTGGAAGAACTCGAGTTTCACTTTCTCTCCGGGAGCAGCTGAAGTTGCCGGATTGGAAGCAGATTCACTGTTCGTCTTCCCGCCACCACAGCCTGCTAGGACGGAAAGAGCAAGGACGCTTGTACAAATCGTTGTAACTGTTTTTTTCATCGAAGAAACCTCCATTTTATAAAAGAATAAATATGAGTAAGACTAAGCTTCAGTAAGAGTAAACGTTTACTTAAGGGAGAAAAAAAAGAACGAACCAACTTGCTTCACATCACCACCCATAAAAAATGAAACTTGTTCAATTTTCTGACTCTAAGCCCTTCATGTAGCAGACATTTAGGTTAAACGTTTACTTAAAATTCTGAAAAAGAAGCCCTTTTCAAGGCTTGGATCGCACGGTTTGTCTTTCCACCAATTGATGGCTTACGATGCTGCTCGACACTTGCATTTCACTTTGTTCAATTAAAGAAATCAGCTTCTCTGAGGCCAAACGTCCCATCATGGTCAATGGTTGATGGATGGTCGTCAGCGGCGGGTAGACCATTCTTGCAAATTTCAAATCATCATAACCTATGATCGAAAGATCATCCGGAACCTTGAGCCCTTGTTCAAAGGCATAATTCATGGCGCCAATGGCCATCTCATCGCTTGCCGCGAACACAGCTGTAAAAGGAGGCGCTTCTGTCAGCAGCTTCTTCATAGCCTCTCTGCTGCGCTCCAATTGAAAACCACCAATGGCTACGCGCGATTCAAGGTATTCAATGCCATTGTCAGCCAAAGCCTGACGGTACCCCTCCAAGCGTGGATAACCCGCTATCTGATCCTTAAGCGAACCGCTAATCATAGCGATTTCCCGGTGTCCCTTCTGAATGAGATAATTTGTCGCATGGTAGGCTGCTTGACGATCATCGACTTTGACATACGGGATCATATGTTTTTGAGACATTGTATTTACAAGTATGACGGGAACTCGCATTTCCTTGATTGCTTGATAGTATTCATCCTTCAGCACTTCACTTGTGAAAACAATGCCATCTACCTGCTTCTCCCTTAGAACTTGCAGATACTTCATGGTCCGCTTGCCTTCTTCAGCCGTATTGCACACAATGACACTGAACCCTTTTTCTTGAGCAGTCTCCTCAATACCATGAAGAATATCGGATGAGAAGCTGCTGGACACATGCGGAAACAAGACGCCAATGGTCTGAGTCCTCTTATTAACGAGCCCTCTTGCAATTGCGTTAGGTTGATAACCCAGTTCTTCCACCGCTTGCATAACCTTTTGTCTGGTCCTGTCTGAATAGCCGGCGAGGTTATGAAGCACCCGGGAAACCGTAGCAACAGAAACATTCGCTGCCTTGGCCACATCTTTAATTGTCGGAGGATTCATACGGTAATTTCCCTACTTTGCATAACATCTAATGGTTTACGTAAACGTTTAAGTAATTTTAGAATAGTCCCCTGTGCAGGATTTGTCAAATAGTTTTTAAATCGCTTACAAAAACTGCCTTTGCAAGGTTTGACTTATTCATCAGCCGTAAAGGAGGCTTGCTCCATAAAATGAGCGACTTCGTCATAAGTTGGCAGCGCCGGTATTGCGCCATAACGTGTCGTTGTCAAAGCCGCCGCTGCATTCGCAAACACGAGTATTTCATGCATTCGTTTTTCAGTTAGCCGAACAGGGTCACTTACTTCTCGACTTAGCTGAAACAACACCGCCCCGATGAAAGAATCCCCTGCCCCCGTCGTATCTATTGCGTTAATCTTATGCCCTGGCACAGACACACGGAATGTTCCATCCTTCGTGAACCATGTGGCGCCTCGTGAACCACGCGTCAACAGCACGCTCCCTACATCACCGACAAACAGGGAAGCGATAGCTTCTGCCTCATCACGAATACCGGTGATAAAGGTCAGCTCTTCATCGCTAATTTTAATCAAGTTGCTGTATGGAATAAAGGCAAGAATCGTTTGCCTGCACATTTCTGCGCTTTCCCAGAGCGGAAGCCTTACGTTTGGATCGAAACTGATGAAGCCGCCTGCGCGCTTGACGGATTCTATTGCGCGAATGTGCGCATATTTTACCGGTGCCTCAATCAAGTCAACGGAACCAAAGTGCAGCAAACTTCCCCATTCAAACCGGCATGCTTCAATATCCGCCTCATCCAACAACATATCTGCACTTGGCTTACGATAGAAGGCAAAATCACGGCTGCCATCTTTTTGCAAACTAACGAACGCTAGCGCCGTATTAGCCTCCGATGTGCGGGATACGTACCGGGTGTCCACACCAGTCTGCTCCAACGTTTCTATCAAAAAATCGCCGAATGCATCAGCACCCAGCTTGCCGATAAAGGCGCTTCGCCCTCCAAGCTTCGCGACGGTACAAGCGCCATTGGCCGGGGCACCGCCCGCTGCCTTGCTGAAAGAGACCACTGCATGCAGCGGAACGCATGTTTCCGCAGGGATGAAGTCGATTAATGCTTCCCCGATTGTGTATACCGTTCTCATGTTTATCCCCCTATGAAATGTCAATCCTTTGTCAAATGAACCAAATGCTGATGCCTCCGGTACTCGTCAGGTGTCATCCCGAATCTGCTTTTAAATACACGGTAAAAGTACTTGTCATCTTTAAAGCCAACATTAGAAGCAATTTCGTATACTTTCATATCGCTGTTTTCCAGCAGTTCAATTCCTTTCTTAATCCGGACATCCGATAAATATTTGCTGAATGTTACACCTAAGTGATTTTTCAACATCATGCTGACATAATTAGGGCTGAAAAATAAGTGCGCAGCCACCGCATCGAGCGACAAGTCTTCCATATAATGCGTGTCGATGTATTTCATACAGGTTTCCACGACAGATTCGTGTTTTTTGGATCGGCTCATCTTCAGCAGTTCCGACCATTGCAGCAGGACTTTCCCGAATCGGCTCCTGCAAATGTGGAAACTCGGACTTGTGGAGAGATCCTCTGCGGTATCCGACAACACTTGCTTGTAGGCTTGATCCGTAACAAAATCTTTGATAACCACCGCTACGGCCGAAACCATCCGAAGAACAGTTTGCTGCCATTGATCCGGATGAGGAAACCCTCCGGTTACAACCAAATCGAACCAATCGTCGGCTAATCTCAAGATGTCCTCGTTTCTATTTTTACGGATCGCCTCTTTGAACTGCTCTTCCTCTCTTGCATAATCATAATGCATAGGCCGGATGAGCGTTCGGACTTCGGAATATTGAATAACATGGCGGTCAGGCAGAAAATATCGAAATGGCACCGCTGTTACTGCCTCTTTAAAGGATTGTCTCGCTTCATGCATCATATCTTCGCGGCACTCTCCAACGCCAATCGTCAGCTCGATGTCAAACTGCCCAGACATGTTTAGAGCAAGTTCTTCCATCTCTTGCGCAATCCGTTGATAATCAATATCACGCAAGTATGGTGACGTCATGACGGTAATCAGCAACTCCTTATCCTTTCTTGAGAAGAAGGAGATTGATGATCCGAACAACGCTGCTTTCTCCTCCAAACTGCTGAGCAAAGCGCATTTTACGTGGTTCTCGACGTCCAGTGAATCCAGCAGAACACTGTTCTGACGGATTTTGGCAACAGCAATAATCCCATTATCCTCCAAGTCGAACTGCTCCCGCAGCTCCTTACATTGAAAGGCAGTGACACCTCCATACACCCAATCGGTGAGCAGATTCTCATAATAAGCTGTTAATGTCCGATCCAGCTGCCTTTTAATCTGCTCATTGGCTTGCACATGTTTAGTTTCTTGCTGAATACTTTGATCAACCTTATCCAAAACCGTACGTATGCTCTCTTCTTTAAGCGGCTTGACCAAATAATCGAATGCACCCAATTGAATGGCCTTTTGTGCATATTCAAAATACCGGTAGCCGCTAAGGATAATCACTCTAATCTTATGTGGCGAATCGTTCATCTTCTCAATGAAAGTCAATCCATCTAGAACGGGCATCTTAATATCGGTAAAAACAATGTCAATGTTGCTATTACGAATGACATCCAGAGCATCTTGGCCATTCTTGGCCTCCAAGACGCTGCACTCCGGTCTTGCATTCCTGATCATTTGGGCGAGTACTCTTCGTTGTATGACTTCATCATCCACGACCAGAATGTTATGCATGTAAGCCTCCTTACCTGAATGCGCCTATACGAATATTGAGGAGATGCTCAGCGACGCTAGCCTAACGTTACCATGCTTTGCATAAACCGCCAAGCCAGGTTGCTCATCTATCGGGAATAGCAAATCCGTAATCACCGCTTCTCCCTCTCCAGCGAATACTTCAACAGAGCAGCGGTCCACCCAGATCCTAAGCACAAGTCGGCCATCGACTGCTTCCGCTTCGACCGCATGTCTCCCGGGAAAGTCTGTATGGAAGTCCGTTTTTCCAGATTGTGTTCGATCGACGAAGAGCTCTTGTGCCTCTGCCAAATAACCTACCACGGTTTCATATTCCTTTGATGTCCGCACCTTAAAACCGAATTCCGTTGCCGTCTGCAACTCAAACTCTGCCTCCAGCATAAAGCTGGTCAGGGCAAGCCCAGACAATGGATTGTATCCCGGTTCAATGAGCAGATCGTTCCACTGCATCGTGTCCGTCTTCCATTGATCCAGTTCCTGAACAGGGCGTTGAACAAGCAGGATGCGATTTGCCCGACTCCGCAATCCCAACGTTCTGGGAAGCGTCATGGCACTGCGCCATCCTTCCGTCGGCGTTACCTGTGCGTATTTCCAGTTGCTGAGCCACCCGATATAGATGCGTCGGCCATCTTCGGCCGGTAGGTCTGACCAGCTGACCCCGGCGTAATTATCTCTCCCGCCATCAAGCCATCTAACCGACTCGGCAGCGTCATCATTCTTAAACTCGGTGCCGTTGAATTGCCCGATAAAATACTGCGTTCTGGATCCTTCCGGATATTCCGGCGCATTTCCAATACTAACCAGCATTACCCACTTGGTATGGGAAGGATCGCCGTCAACAGGAAGCTCGAATAAATCCGGGCATTCCCAAACGCCGATGTGCGAGCCCTCCCCTTCTCCAAACTGACTTGCGAAAGTCCATTCCTTCAGATTTGGAGAGTGATAGATGCTCACGGTTTGCCCTGATGCCAAAATCATGATCCATCGCTTGGATTCGGTATGCCAGAAAACTTTGGGATCCCGGAAATCCGGAAACCGCGTGTCAGCTAACACCGGGTTCCCGCTGTACTTGGTCCAGGTTCTTCCCGAATCAGAACTATAAGCCAAGCTTTGGCGCTCCCTGACAGATCCGTTCTCTCCCGCGTTGTCATGATGCGTAAAAATCGCGACCAGACCGGCACCGCCGCCAAAGAACCCGGATGTATCCTCCCAATCAACGACAGCGCTGCCGGAGAAAATATAACCATGCTCGTCCGGCTCCAGTGCGACCGGCATATGATCCCAAGAGACCAAATCCTTGGAAATCGCATGCCCCCAGTGCATAGGCCCCCATGTTGTGCCATCCGGGTGATACTGGTAGAACAGATGGTACTCGCCTTGGAAATATACCAGACCATTCGGATCGTTCATCCACTGCTGCTGCGGCGTAAAATGAAAATTAGGTCTATAACGATCTTGTAACATTAGATTCCCTCGCTTCATTGACATTTATTTTTCTTCGTTTGACCTCTAGACTAACCGATTAACCTTTAATCCCTGTGCTCGTAATGCCCTGCACATAGTATTTCTGAAGAAGCAGAAAAATGAGCACGATGGGTAGGGTAGTGAACGTGAGCGTCGCCATAATTTGTCCATAGAAGATAGGCGGCAAGGTGAAAAAGGTTTGAATTCCCAGTTGGATGTTCCGCAGCGATTCACCTGTGGTAACCAGGATAGGCCACATGAAATCGCCCCAATGAGAAATGAAATCCAAAATAAATACCGTTGTAAATACAGGACCCGACAATGGCACGACGATTTTGAAGAAAGTTTTGATCGGTGATGAACCGTCAATAGCTGCGGATTCTAGAAGTTCGTTTGGAATATCCATGAAAAACTGACGGAACATGAAGATGCTGAAGCAATTGGCTATAAAAGGAACAATCAAGGCAAACCACGTATTCACCCAGCTTAAACTATTGACGACAAAGTAAAGCGGCATCACGATGCTTTCGAAAGGAACGATCATCAATGCGATAATGGCGGTTAGAATAATGCTTTTCCCTTTAAATTGAAGCTTTGCCAAGGCATATCCGCATATTGAATTGACTCCTAGACCACTGATTCCAATAATTGAGACGTAAAACAAGCTATTAAACAAGTATTTCATCATCGGAATACGATCGAATGCACGTATATAATTGTCAAACGTAATATGCGTAGGAAGTAAAGACTTGAGTGAGCCTAAATCCGCAAAAATCTGATTCTCCGGTTTAAGGGATGAGACTACCATCCACAAAAGCGGAATAATGAAGAGCACCGTCATGACAAGGTTGGATGCATAGATGAATACTTTTAACTTACGATCAGTCACGTGTCTCTCCTCTTTCCTATCCTCTGTCTTTAAAAAACTTTCTCATAGAAAATGAAATGGCAATGACAATCAGGAAGAAAATAACGGATACCGCTGAAGCATATCCGGCATTTCTGAATTGAAACCCTTGCTGGTAAATCAACAGCGCAAGCGTTCGTGTTGAATTCTCAGGTCCGCCGTTCGTCATCACATAAGGTTGTGTAAACAGTTTTACGGCTTGAATCGTCGTAATGGTTAATACGAACACAATCACATTGTATAAGCTTGGAATGGTTATAAAACGCAGCTGCTGTACCCTATTCGCCCCGTCCATCGCAGACGCTTCATATAGATCCTTAGGAATGCTCTGCAATCCTGCCAGAAAAATCATCATTTGATAACCGGCGGCTTGCCAAACGGACATGAAGATAATGGCGTTCATGGCTTGATCCGCGCTGCGCAGGAAAGGCTGCTTCGGGATACCGAGAAACTGTAAGGCGGAGTTAATCAACCCTTCATTTGGATTGTATAGTGAGATCCAGAGGATGGCGATCACGGTCATGGAAGTAATCACCGGACTGAAGTAAGCAATCCGAAACACATTTCTAAGCTTCAATTGATTATTGACTAGCAAAGCGAGCATAAGCGCTACTGCGGATTGAACAGGAACAACAATAATGGTGAAATAAAGTGTATTGTACAGCGATTTATAGAAAAGCTTATCTTTGAACAACATGAAGTAATTGTCCAGGCCGATAAATTTAATTTGATCCGGTCTCAGCAAGTTAAACTTCGTAAAGCCGAACACAACAGCTAGCATGAAAGGCAATAGTAAAAACAGGATGAGCAGGATAACAGCTGGTAGAATGAAGGAATAACCCGTTAACGCTTCTCTCCGCTTTTGATGCCCGATTGACGAAAGCCTGGACTTCTTGCTGCTCTGAATTTGAATTTGTGAACTGGCACTTTGCATGGGCTCACCCTCACTCCTCTCCAATTAAGTCTTACTTTATATATGGCAAGCGTCATGCGGCACCTTTTCCTAAGTTCGGATATCCAAGCGCCGCAAGAGCCTCCTTCTTAAAAGTTACTTAAAATTACGCTTGTACTCTTCATCATAAGAGGATGCCACCTGATCGAGCGATTTCTTCACATCTGCTCCCATCATGATGTCCGTCAAGGCTTCAGCAAATTTCTGAGTTAATACGGGATAAGCAGGTGTCACGGGTCTGGCATGAGAAACCGTTGTTACTTGTTCTTTAATCACTCTCATCGGCAGATCATTGTATTCCGGCAAGCTGTCGTATGCTGATTTTCTGCTAGCGGGCATACTGGTCGCTTTGGCAAGCTGCGAGGAGCTCTCCTTGTTCGTCATCCATTTCACAACTTCAGCCGCCTCCTTCGGATGCTTGCTATCCGTTGTTACGCCAATCGCCCAGCTGCCTGATGGCGAGCTAATGCTGCCGCCGGCCTTCTTGGGGAAGTACGTAATCCCCCATTCCAAATCCGGATAATTTTTGAACCCTGGAATATTCCAAGGACCTCCAAGTTTCGTTGCCGCTTTGCCCTCTTCGAATTCCGTCGGTTTCGGATCGATATTGAACAGCTTCTCGTTCGCCAATTTCTGCAGGAATTTTGCTGCATCCATCCCCTTGTCGCTGTTAACCCAGCCTTGCGAGGTATTGCCTTCCTTATTGACAATATCGGTACCGGCAGAAATCCACAGCTGTTCGAATGCGTACGTCATCCACTCGCCTTTGTCGTTAATCATATTGGTACCGAACATCTCTTTGGAAGCCGTCTTTTTCATGACATCGTACCACTGGTCCCAGGTCCAGGCGTCTTCAATTTTCGTCGGGGGTTCGATGCCGAACTGTTTCATGATTTTCTTGTTGTAGAATAGCACCACAGAGGATTCGGACAGACCTGCAGCATAAAATTTCTCTTTATATGTGCCCTGCTGAATAATGGATGGAACGAAATCGTTCAAGTCTTCTTTGGTGAAATAGTCATCAAGCGGAATGATGATATTGGATGCGGCATAGTTGGCAACATTCGGACCATCCATGGATACGACATCCGGCAGCGTGTGGGAAGCTACGGCAGCGTTGATTTTATCCTCGTAAGCAAAGGAGTTTCCTCTCGTAATCGGCTCCATCTTCAACTTAATCTTACCTTGATTGGCCTTATTAAACTCTTCAACTCTTCTTACGTAAAATTCGTCTTCCGGACCGCTGGCTTGTGGTCTCCAGTAGGAAATTTCAATTTCCTTCTGACCTGTCTGGGAACTGTCTCCTGTTGAGCCTGCACTTCCTGCTGATCCGCCTGTTGAGCATCCTGCAAGAAATGAGATGGCTAATAAACCCGATATCGTTTTTATGTTTCTATTCATGCTTACCCCTCCTGAAGCGTTTTCTTGTTTACGCTTTCATCATATCGTGACCTCTACCACGGATCCTACTCTAAAAATCGTAAAATGGTGGACTTTTGCAATGAAAACAGTTTCATGCCCACTTATTTATCGCAAAAACCTCTAGCATGATCGCAAACCGAACGACCGCGCTAGAGGTAATATCGTTATGGCATAGGCAAAATAATCGTTACTTTCGTACCTGCCAACAATTGCGATTCAATGGTTACACCATACGGCTCCCCATAAATCAGCTTAACCCGTTTATTCACATTTTCTATTCCAATAGATTTGCTATTTCCTGTAGTTTCCGTATCCGAAATGGCCAGAATGCGAGACAACACCGACTCTTCCATCCCCTTGCCATTGTCTTGTATGGTGAAAACCCTCAAATTACCCGCAATGTGACCCGAAACACGAATAGAGCCACCCTCCTCGCAATCCTCCAATCCATGAATAATGGCATTTTCAATGAAAGGCTGCAAGAAAAATTTAGGCACTGTGTAACCGTAAAGCGCAGGGTCAATGTCATACTGAATTTGAAATTTGTCTTCAAACCGCTGCTTCATGATATAATCATAACTTTTCAGATAACTCACATCTTCACCAAGAGTAACTTCGCCGGACTTCTTGGCGGTATATTCCAGCATTTCTGACAGATCCACGAGCATATTACTAATAACCGTTTGCTTGTTCTCAATGGCTAAATAATTAATGATGTTCAACGTATTGTACAGAAAATGCGGATTGAATTGAAAATTTAACGCTTTGAGCTCCGCCTCGATCTCCTTCAGACTTGTCTCATAGTTTTCTTTAATCAGAGTCTGAATTTTATCGTTCATGTGATTAAATTTATGAATAATGAGGTTCACTTCACTAGTCCCATGCGTTTCAATTCTCGCGTTAAAATTCCCTTCCCCGATCTGTTTAATCCCCCACAGCAATTTTTTGAGAGGCATTGTAATCCGGCTTGAGAACAAAGATGCCAGAAAGATGGACAGTATCAGAATCAACACTGTGGAGTAGAGCGTGTAACTGAACATATTAGGCACCGTTTTCAGCAAATTGTCATACGGAATGAACACCGCCGAAATCCAGCCCGTCGTGGCCATCTGATCGAAGCAGACGACCATTTTTTCACCGTTAATCTGAACATAGCGTGTGCCGCTTTCAGCGTCCAACAAGCTGCTCGTCCATTCTTGATCTAACAACTTATCACCGGATTGATCGGAAGTCGAAATTACTTCCATATCCTTCGTAAATACATAGTAATACGAGTCCTTTATAACCAAGCTTTCCTTGAATGCTCTACTGATCATCGATTCTTGAAAATTAACGAGGAGAATCGGGCGCTCAGCATCTTTATCCATGCCTTTCAGCAGGTTGTTCGTGACACGGGATAAGTTAATAAATCGCGCAGCAGTAAACACATTTTGATCTTTCCTACTTGCCGCTGCCGAAGAGGCGAAGTACTTTTCCAGCAAGTTGTAGGTTGGAATCCATATTGTTTTGTCTATAGCCTTCAGACCGGTTTGGTAAATGTCAGAGGAGGAAAAATCCTTCTTTGGAATCCAGAAATTAGGGTTTCCGCCAAACATGTAATCCTTCGTCGCCAAATTGACGGAAAAGAAATCCTCCGATGAAGGGAAATATTTCTGTAAAATTCTAGTGATTTTCCGATCTGTTTCATAATCTAACTGCCTAACTTGCAAGTCAGTCGTATTAAAGAGCTCGAACAACTCCTCATCCAGATGCATGTTAATTGCACTTTGTTCGACGGTGGCAAATTTGGCATCTAAGGACTTATTACTCGTTTTCACTAATCCCAAATAGGTGCCGCTGGCATTCTGAAGAATCACTTGAGAGCTCTTAATGTAATAGCCTATTCCCAGCACTGTCATAGATACAACGATGAGCACGATATAGGATAATGTTAGCCTCACCCTTAAACTTAACTTATTGTATATTTCAATAAGTCCATACATCCTCTGACCTCCAGCTTCGCACTTGTATGTTCTTACATGGACTATAATGAATAAATAGTTGTTCTGCAAGTGGTTACACCTTGCTCCGATAGCTAAAAAACGACAACACGCTTGATATAAATACCGGATATGCGTATACTAATGAAGGTACTGATAATTTTATAGGCGATGGAGTTCGCCATTAACCGCCTTTGCGCTAATAACTCCTACCAGTTTATTTGGCATGAAACTGGTAGGAGTTTTTTTGTGTATACCTGCACGATAAAGGAGAGACAGAAGTTGAAACGTTATTTCCAAAGTCATACGTTAAGGATGAAGGGCTATGCAGAACGGTGGATTCACTTTGGAATCCTTGCTTCTATGCTCAAGTGGATTGTAATTGGTGGACTTGTCGGTATTATTACAGGTTCTGCGTCTGCTCTGTTCTTGGCGAGTTTGGATTGGGCTACGAATACACGGACGAACCATTCATGGTTGTTATGGCTTTTGCCTGTCGGTGGAGCTATGGTCAGTTACTTATACGTTAAATTCGGCAAAGACTCGTCTAAAGGCAATAACCTTATCTTGGAACAAATACACGAAGGCAATGGAAAGATCCCTTTCCGAATGGCGCCGCTCGTTCTATTTGGAACTCTCGTCACCCATTTGTTCGGAGGTTCGGCAGGCCGGGAAGGAACAGCCGTACAAATGGGGGGAAGTTTATCCGAATGGATTGGTAAAGTCCTTAAGCTCAATCCATTCGATCGTAAAATCATTTTGATGTGTGGAATCAGCAGCGGTTTTGGCTCTGTTTTCGGTACTCCCCTAGCGGGCACGGTATTTGGCCTTGAAGTTCTTGTGATTGGCCTCGTCCGGTACGAAGCCCTGATCCCTTGTTTTATTGCAAGTTTCATAGCGGATAAAGTTACCACATCTTGGGGAATCCATCATCTTCATTATTCCATGGGGGCAGTACCGGATTTTAGTACCCTTCTCTTGTTGAAAATCGTGATGGCTTCCGTCTTGTTTGGATTAGCAGGCTTACTCTTTAGTGAATTAACCCATCGTCTAAAGGCATTATTTTCAAAAGTTTTCAAGAATCCGGTCATGAAGAGCTTTTGTGGGGGATTCGTCATTATCGGAATGGTGTACCTTTTTGGTACAAGAGATTATCTCGGCTTGGGTATTCCGCTGATACAGCAGTCATTCAGTGAGAGTGTAGCCCCTCTTACCTTCTTGCTTAAAACCATCTTTACCTCGGTCACTTTAGGCGCAGGTTTTCAAGGCGGAGAAGTCACCCCATTATTTGTAATTGGCTCGACGCTAGGAAGTTCGCTAGCTCATTACTTACATCTATCCGCTCCATTCCTGGCGGCAATTGGTTTTATCTCTGTTTTCAGCGGCGCAACCAACACGCCAATTGCTTGTTTTATTATGGGCATTGAACTTTTCGGAGCGGAAGGTGCTGTGTATATGTTCATCGGCTGCATCATTAGCTTCATGTTTTCAGGTCACACCGGCATTTATGCAGCCCAAAGGATCGGCATTTCAAAAAGCAGAAGTGTCACGATCGAAGAGAATGCTACTCTTGGCTCTCTTTTCAAGAAAAAGTAATGGCGGAAAAACAATAATTTTATTTTTTCATTAAATTCTGGCTCGTCAAATTATTTATTCATAAATTTGGAAATTAACCCATCGCCGCGACGACTGCTCCGTTTGGTATTCACAAATGATCAGCAAATGATCAGGGCAACTATACAAACAATTAACGCAGTTTTGACATCTACTGAACTAGTAGAGGAGAGGAACGTTGGTTGATCATGTCAACAAAACGAATTACATTATCAACCGGTATTTTGCGCAGGCCTAAGAAAACTAAATTTGCCTTAATCGATATCGTTAACTTAAATAAAATGCGGTCTCGAAGAGTGACGGTACAAGTTTTCGACTGGTCTAACGGCTCTCCAGTACCTTTAAAGGTAAGTCCTTGTGGTAGAAAAACGTGTACAGTAACGATTGCTCCCAATAAATCTGTTTTCTTGTTTGCTGATGTGTCGAAGGTAAGCTTTAAATATGAAGTGCGAATACAACAAAACGAAGATCCAAAACTGATTACGAATGTAACAGGTGTTACGAATACTCCTTTCACCCCGCAACCAGGTGATACTGTGCTCCAACGAAACTTAGTCAGAATATGATAACAAATAAACCATTCCGCATAATAAAAAGCGGCAGCTAGAGACTTGTAAAAAGTTCTAGACTGCCGCTTTTTTATTTGATTCGTCCTATCAGCGCCGAGATGTAGACGGTATAGGTTTTACTTCCACTTGTACGGGTGTTAATTGGAAGGACCATGCCGGCCCATACAGTCCTTGCCAATCATAGCCCCACATCCATAAGGAACCATCTTTTTTGATGACAGCATCCGTACGATCACCCGAGAAAACAGCAGTGACGTCCGATAAGCCCTCCACTTGATAAAGAGACCGATAATTTTCAATATCCAACGTATTGTTCAAATGTGCATAATCTCGAGGGAAATACCCCATAGCCCAAACCGTTCCGTCTTTTTTCAGTGCTACAATGTGTTCAGGACCTCTAGAAATATCAATAATATCCGACAAACCCTCTATTGGTGCTGGCGGCTCATCTATTCCGGAACCATCAAATTTGGGATTGGACAGATAACCTCCTCCCCAGATCCACACCGTACCATCCTTTTTCAGAGCGAGCTGATCAGGGGAAGTACCTTGACCAAGCTTTACGATGTCTGTAAGCCCCTGAATCTGTATCGGATTGTTGAAGCGCATCACGTTGAAGATATCACAACCCCGGAGGCCGCATTCCCAAGTCCAAACCGTTCCATCATCCTTAAGAACTGTTGAGCCCGATAGGTCTTTAATATGATCGATTCCGTTGGCTAACACAGGTTCCGTCTGCATGGATGAAAAATACTTTTCCCAGTCGCCTGTTTTGGCAGAACTGGCGATGTCTTCCCATATCCAGAGCTTACCGTCTTTATCAACGGCCATATATGGCTCAATTTTCACAATGTGCTTCAACTTGGGAACCTGGGTCAACAACTTTGGCGTATACAACCCCCACTTGTCTTTCTCCGCGCTATTGGAAGATTCTACATATTCTACATTCCAGACTGTACCGTCTTCTTTTAATGCAAATGCAGAGCTCCCTGTGGCAACGATGCTTGTAACCTTGTTCAAACCATCTACCTTCTCCAGATGGGCAGGATCGCGAATAAGATCCATTCTATACGCTCGGGATGAAATAGAGGTGCCCCAAACGTCACCTTTATCGTCCAGTACATAAGGGCGGCCACCAACATCAGTGATTTGGACAGCTTTAGCGTCGGCTGTCGCAGGCGTTGCGACTTCAGCTTGCACAGATGGCGATACGCTGACGAATAACGAAAAAGACATTGCAAGACTCAGGGATAGCGAGGATTTTTTCTTCCTGCTTGACAGAAAAAATAAATTCATTGCATCAAACCTCCAAGTTTAGTTAAGCCAAGAGGACAAACGGCTATAACCATTTGACGCGCTTGCAGGAAGAAAGTTTCTCCTTTTTATCCATAAAACGGAAAATGCTGTTGAGATGGCGCTTATAGCTGACGCATGCAAGATCAATTTGTGCCTCTTTTCCCCATCAAACTAACCCATAATCCGCCTTAATTTCGCTGGATAATCCGTAATAATTGCTGAAACCCCGCAATCCAGCATCCGTTTCATTGCTTCTTCCTCATTCACTGTCCAGACAATGACCTGTCTGCCGCTGTTGCGAATCGCGATGACGTCCTCACGTTCAACCATCGTATGATGCAAAGAAACCGCTTCTACCTCCAATTCAAAATCCTCAATCAATCGAAGCGGACGCAGCAGCTTGCCGTCATAGACGAGGCTAATTCGGGCTTCAGGCGCCAGCTGCTTAAGGCGGTATAACATGCGATGATCGTAGGAGGAAAAGATCACTGAGCTTAGCCGCCCGTATTCACGCAGCAAGGCGACGACCTTGTGCTCTATGCTGCCGCCATAGCTTACCTTCAGCTCCACATTTAAGCCGATTTCCGGCGGTACCAGCTCCAGGACTTCACGGAGCAAAGGGATAGGCTCCCCGGCATATGCATCTGAAAACCAAGTGCCCGCATCTGCCTGCCGGATATCTGTCAACGTCATCTCGCCAATGCCACCGCGCAAATTCGTGGTCCGGTCCAGCGTTTCATCGTGGCACACTACGATTTCCCCATCCTGCGTGAGATGAATATCCAGCTCAATCGCATTGCATTGCTGCTCTAGCGCTAATCGAAGAGCAGCCATCGTATTTTCAGGTGCTTCACTTGAAGCCCCACGGTGTGCCACGACCAACGTCTTTTCATTGTGCCATTTCATTTCAATTCCCCCTATTATTTAATCCCTGAATGCATGAAGCTTTCCACAAACTGACGTTGGAACACGAAAAAGGCCAATAGAAGAGGCAAGATCACCAATACCGTAGCCGCTGTTACAGTCCCCCATTGCGCTCCCGTCTCAAAAGATTGTGCAAAAATCGCAATCCCTACAGTCAACGGTCTCGTTTCAATGGAATTCGTTACGATGAGCGGCCACATGAAATCATTCCAATGCGCACTGACGGAGATTAAGCCAAAGGCCAAATAGGTTGACTTGGCTGAAGGCAAATAGACGTGCCAGAGGATTTGCCACCAACGACATCCGTCCATTCTCGTAGCTTCGTCCAAGTCCATCGGGATTTGCTTAAACGTTTGCCTGAGCAGGAACACACTGAACGAAGAGGCCCAATAAGGCAGCATAATCGCCAATTTGGTGTCAACAAGGCCTAGCTCTTTCATAATCGTGTAATTCGGAAAAATGAGAATGTCCGGCGGGATCATAATTTGAACAAGAAACAACATAAACATGAAGCTTCGTCCTGCGAAATTCAATCTGGCAAACGCATAAGCGGCAAGGGTTGCCGTTATCAGCTGTGCAGCCAGCACGCCGAAGACGATGATAATCGTATTGGAATAATAGCGAAGGAAAGGAATGGTATGCCAAGCGTTCATATAATTTTGAATGGTGGGATGCTCAATGGCAAAGGGATTTACACGGGTGATGACCTCACTGGACGGTGTAAACGAGGTGAAAACTGCCCATATGAGCGGAACTGCAAAAACAATAGCCAGCAGCGCAATGACAAACCGGTTGGTGATCCTAACGACCATGACGCTGACCCCTCTCTAGTAATGGATACGTTTATCCAGAAATGCATAATTAAAAATAGAAATACTCAGTAGAATAACGAGTAGAACAACGGTAAGGACCGAGGCTTTTCCCATATCCCAAAAGCTAAAAGCCGTCTCATAAATATGGTACAACAGCAAGTTGCTTGCGTTGTTCGGGCCGCCTTTCGTCATTACATACAGGTGATCAACCAATTTAAAAGAATTCGTCGTGGCAATAATCATAACGAATAGCGTTGTCGGCATTAAGAGCGGGAACGTAATCCTTCTGAAGGTCTGCAGAGGGCTTGCCCCTTCCATTGCTGCAGCTTCATAGACTTCCTTCGGTAAATTCTGCAAGCCAGCCAAGTAAAAAATCATAAAAAAGCCGGCTTCCTTCCAAATCACCATGAGCATCATCGAAAATAAGACCCAATGCGGATCGCCTAGCCAATGCGGAGCAGGTATGCTAAATACGCCAAGAAACTTATCAAGCAACCCATAACTGGGTGTATAAATAAACAACCATATATTTGCTATAGCGATCATCGGAATGACTGTCGGGTAGAAAAATAGCGCACGCAGCAAGCCGGTACCTCTGAGCTTATTATTCACCCAAATGGCTGCATACATGGCCAACAAAATACTCACAGGAACCGTACCAATAGCTAGCAGTACATTATTTTTTAAAACTTTGAGGAAAATATCGTCCTGAAAAACATGCGCATATTGATCAAACCCGACAAATGTCTTGTCTGTGAAATCAGAGCTATAGAAACTCCAATATATCGACTTCAGAATAGGGTAAAACGTAAATACCCCTAAGAACAGCAGTGAGGGCATGAGCAGCGCATAGGCGAAACCATGTAATCTCCAGTTGATCTTGCTTTTTGTACGAAGTGCCGGTTGCATCGAATACATCCCCCTCTAATCTCACAAACTCGTGAAAGCGAGCGGAAGGGAAGTGCAGGCATAACAGGGAGTTAACCTCCATTAGCCGAACACTTCCCTTTCGTTTTCGCTATCAGATGCTGCTATTTTTGAAAGTTTTTTAAAATGTCATCCGCTTGCTGCTGCGATTTGTCCAATGCCTCTTTCGGCGTCATTGTTCCCAGCAACGCTGCTTGGATATTATCGTTAAACAGCTTTGTTACTTGGCCATTCTGATAGGTAGAAAGCTCGCTGTCCGCATATTTCAGTTGATCCCTTGCTACGGCTGCTTGCGGGAAATCCTTAATGTAGTTTTTCAGCTTGTCTGTCTCATAAGCGGCTTTTGTAGTACCTACATAACCTGTATCAATTGACCACTGTGCGACACGATCAGGCTGTGTTAGGAATTGAATAAACTTGATGGATGCTGCTTTGTGGTCTTCAGGGATGTTTTTGAACACATACAGGTTGCCGCCGCCAGTTGGTGAACCATACTTTTTATTGGCAGGCAGGAACGCTACGCCAAAGTTGAATTTCGCATCTGTTTTGACTTTTGTCAGATTTCCTGTTGTGTGGTACATCATTGCCGTTTTCCCGCTAATGAAATCGGAAGGAACGGTTGCCCACTCGAGTGCACCCTCCGGCATGACTTTATCCTTGCGTCCTAGATCGGTGTAAAACTGCAAAGCTTCCTGTACTTCCGGTTTGTTAAAAAATACTTGCTTACCGTCAGGTGAAACAATGTTCGTACCGGTTTGAAGGGAAAGGGCTTGCGTCATCCAGTATTGATAACCCGTGCTAGGAATTTCAAGCCCCCACTGCGATTTGTCACTCGTCGTGAGCTTGGCTGCATACTCCTTCAGTTCCGTCCAGTTCGCCGGTGCCTTCTCCGGATCAAGACCTGCCTTCTTAAATAAATCCTTGTTGTAGTAGAGCACGATTGTACTGCGTTGGAACGGTACACTCCAAACCGTATCGCCCGACTTCGTATTTCCCATAAAAGCTTCGTAGAAACCATTGAAATAATCCTTCGAGAAGCGAGGTGTCAGATCCTCAACGGCTTTCATGGAAAGCAAACTGTACAGATCAGTTGAGAGCAGTACCGCTAAGTCAGGTGAGTTCCCCCCTTGTACAGCTGTTGCAACCTTGGTCATCGTATCCTGATAGCTGCCGCCATACACGGGTTTTACAGTAATTGTCGGATTTTCTTTATGGAAATCGTCAGCCAACTGATCAATCAATTTCGTAATTGGCCCACCAACGGCCACTGGAAAGTAAAACTGCAATTCAACCGGCTTCGTGCTTGACGTTGCTTCGGCGCTTGCCGTCGGTGCTGCAGCCGTTTTAGTTTCTGTTTTGCTCTCTCCCTTCGCGCAAGCTGTAGCAACCATCGTGACCATAAGTAGTGAGACCAGTGCTTTTTTCATTGTTTTTCCTCCTAAAGGTTGTTGGATTTAATTTCACTAAGCTGATTTAAAATATAGTCAGGTTCAATCCCTGTTTGAACGATGTCTATCTTAGAGTCTGCACCTGTCAGTACAAGAGCGGTGTACATGTCGTTTGAATTACCGAATTGTATATCCGTGGATAATCGATCTCCAACCATCAAACATTGGGATGGCGGAATTTTCAGCAGGTCAAAAGCTTTTTGTGCATAGTATTCGGAGGGCTTTCCGATCACACGGACCGTTTTCTGCAGGCTGGCCGTCTCCAGTGCTTTGACAAGCGACCAAGTATCCGGGATCACCCCATCATCAATCGGGCAAAAGGGATCAGGATTAGCCGCAATCAGCTTGGCCCCGTTTCGAAGGGCATTCACGCCGGCTGTTAGCTTCTCAAATGTAAACTGCCTGTCCAAACCGACAAGCACATGTGTCGCCAGCATCGGGTCCTGCGTCGTCTTGACGCCATACAGCGCCAATTCTTGTTCCATCGCTTGTTCACCAATCATGAGAACGCGGGCATCCAATTCATGCTCTTGAAAAAATCTCCCAGCCACACACAAGGCCGTGAGCACCTCATTCACCTCGCAAGAAATGCCTAATTCGGTAAGCCTTAACTGCACGCTTTCCTTGGTACGAATGGTTGTATTCGTAACGAACATGATCGATTTGTTTTGCTCACGCAGCCAGTTCACCGTGTTCAACACACCCGGCAAAAGCTTACTGCCCGCATAGATCGTACCGTCCAAATCGAATAAGTAACCTTTAAATGCATGCAACTCCTTATTGCTTTTCCTCGCATGTTTTCGCTGAAAAGGCACGATTCCACTTTTATCATCGATGCCACGCTCAGGAAATCTAGATGTTTCTGCCACAGCACTGCCTCGCTTTCAATAAAAATAACCCTTATCCGAAAAAACACGAAAACAAGCCTTCTCGGAGAATGACAAGCATGCTCCTGCTTATTTTCACATTTCCTGGACAAGGGTTTTCTCATGGTCTCGACCCTAAGTATCAGTTCTTGTGATAATCATAGTTCTACTATAGATGAAGATTGTAAGCGGAAAATTATCGATATTTTAATCTTTTGTAAATCTATTGGCAACTCCACATGTTCGGATCTCCAATAGATATGAAGTCAGCCCCGCTATCCAAGCGCTTCTACGATTTCTTTTTCGTATCGAATAAGCCCTCCGACAATCAACGGTTGTTTAATCATGTTTTTCAATTCCTTGATCACTCTTGGCATTAAGCCTGGCATTAGTTCAACTTCATCCGGTTGTATGCTGTTGATCATGCGGACTGCCGTTTGCAATGCGGCCGTATCAATAATGAAGATTCGCTGAATGCTTTTTATGCCGGCTTGCCTAGCTGCTGCTATGGAGTTGGATTTCGTCGTAACAATCCCGTCCACTTTAAACTTTTCAGCTAAATACCCGACGGCATGTGCATCTCTGCCAAGACCGCCTACCATTTCCAAGTGCACATACACCTGTTTACCTGCTCGGTGAAGCTGTTCCACAATAGATTCCAAATTGCCAATATGACCTGTCATTAAATTAACTCGAGTTACATCACTTTCTAAAACCTTTGCGAGCTGATCGTCTTTCGTCACTGATGCGATAATTGGATATTTACTCGACATGCGCACTCACCCCCACTTTCACCTTAACAAACATTTATTTGCTAAGTGTTAACACCCCTCCGCCAAAATGATTTCGGAGGGGATGTTAACCATGCCATTAATTAGAAAGGTTTAGGGCTTGCAGCATGCGGCTTAGCATCACAGCACTTTCCGCACGTGTACCGGTACTTTGCGGAGCAAAGGCATTGCCATCCCTGCCGTTAATAATGTGCAGCGTGGAAGCTGTGTTACTTGCCTCCTTAGCCCACTCGGCGATATTTGCTTCATCAGTGAACGCAGCTGAGTTATTTGGTTGTGGCTTTGCGTTGTAGCCTGCGAAGCGTAGTGATCTCTCAATCATAACCGCCATTTCTTGGCGGGTTATTGGCGCATCCGGATGGAAGGTATGGTCTTCATAGCCGCCAACGAGTCCATATTCTGCTGCAAGGCTAACCGACGCCGCAAACCAATCGGAAGCTTTGACATCCTTGAAGCTTGCCGTTGTGGCTTTTGATGAAGTTAAGCCAAACGATCTCACCAGCAAAGCAGCAAATTCCGCGCGAGTTACTTGGCGATCAGGTGCGAAACTTGAGGCCCCAACACCTTGGACAATCCATTTGGTCGCCATGCCTTCAACCGTTTGTTTGGACCAATGATGTTCTAAATCACCGAATGTCACCGGGTTCGCGATAAGTAGATACGTGCTGTTCGTACGGCTGAAAATAACAACTTCATTGCCTTGGATCATAAATGGAACCGGATTATATACCATATTACCATTGGCATCTTTCTCTTCTCGTACGGCGGCCAAAGCTTTGGTATCCGTTCCGGCATCCAGCTTGATGGATCTAGTTATGAACGATTTGAAACTGGATACGTCTACGCTCTTTCCTTCTCCTGCTCCTACTCCTGCTGTAAGGGTAAAGTCAACGGCTTTCTTGACAGCTTTCCCGTCTGCCATTGCTTCTGCAGCCGCTTTTTCATTCAACTTGATTTGAATGGTGAAGTTCAACTTATCTTGCGAAACCCCCAGCTTATCTGCCCAAGCTTGCAAATCTACAGCTGACAGATTCAGCTCATAGGAACCAAGCTCGCTTTCAATATTGACTGTGTGATTGCTTGCTGCTAGCAACTTTTGAACGGCAGATGGTAACAGGATGGCAACAGCTTGATCCTTCTTCCCACTTAGAGGCACGGTTACGATCACTTTATCGTTCGTTGCCGATTGCTGGATGGCTGATTGCATCATCACATCAGTCACTGTATACACAGGCTCCTTAATTCCCGTACCATTGTTTGTGCCACTACCTGCTCCTGAGTCTGTTCCAGAACCTGATCCTGATCCTGATCCTGGGTCTGGATCTGTTCCTGGATTCGTTCCTGGATCTGTCCCTGGATCTGTCCCTGGATTCGTTCCTGGATCTGTTCCTGGATCTGTCCCTGGATCTGTACTTCCAGAAGATACGTTCAACGTGATTGGTTGTGTATATAAGTCATACTTATTTCCGTCGTTCATCGTATAGGTGTATCGTAAAAGTCCGTGCGCAATCCCCGATTTCTTGGCAGTAATCTCCTTGCCATTCACATCCAGTACCTTTTGTCCATCAAGTAAGATAAAGTCCGGTACAATAGTCTTCGTATCGCCTTTATACGATGTCACTTGAGCTTGAAGGAGAATATTTTCATCTTTGTTGAGTGTAAACTCTGTTTTCTCTGGTTGAATTACTGCCGCCATATCTGCCGCCCAGTTGGCATAATCGGTCGTTAACCCCCATGCACCATTTAAGAAAAATTGATTAAACGCCGTTCGATCATTCAGTGTCCAAGGAGAAATCAAGATACCGCGATGTTTAGCAGCTTCCATAAAACTTTGCGAAATACCGGTGTATCCATTATTAAAAGTAGCATTCAATGGCTGAATCGAACTAAGTACCGTTCTCAGCATTCCCTTAACATTACTGCCTCCAGACAAGCTGGATAAGAGACCTGAAGGCATCGTCGGCATCAAGCTATTCGTGCGCGCAATCTGAGCGGCAACGAAGGACATGTTGTCGATGTCGGCTTCGGCATTTTTGGCATTAACCAATTGGACGAAAGCGTCAATGGCCGCTGGTGTCGATGTCTTGATTTCGTTCATGATCATTTTCCCACGTTGTTGAACAAGATCAATTTGTTCCTCCAACGTCGGAATTTTCACATCCGGATAGCCCGTCGGATGAGACTTATTGGCATTGAGCGCCTTAATTTCAGCCAATGTGTAATTCTCGATATTTCCCGTGCCATTCGTCGTACCCGACAGTTCCCCATCATGATGAATGACAAGATAACCATCTTTGGAAATATACACGTCATTTTCGATAAAATCCGCCCCATTATCGAGTGCTAACCGATTACTTTCAAGCGTATTTTCCGGCGCAGCCGAAGGTAATCCCCGATGACCGATAATGTATGGCTTACGGATTAACGTTTTATTTTGGTTGTACACACCCAGTGCGGTGAAAGCAGCAGATGGTGTATCCGTTACGATACCGTTCACTCCGGCCGTAATCAAAGTATGCATGGACAGATTTTTTCCGGCAGCTGCCGCTTCATCTTTTGCCCAGACCATGACCGTTCTCATTTGCAAATAGTCTGTATTCTCTTTCGTTATCGCCTTTTGCGGAAGCACAGCAATATGTGCCAGGTCAGCATTGGTTGTCTGGCGGATTTTCATCAATTGTTCTTGGCTAAAATTTGACATGCCGCTGAAATCTACAATTCCGCGAATAATCGGATAGGCTAATCTCGCTTTTTTAACCAAATCACCGTTGTCCGACATCACGAATACATCTTCGATCCGATTATCTTTCAAATAAGTGATCAGTTTATCGACGGTTAATTCATCCTTGAGATAAAATGCCGGCATCGTCTTCGTCCCGAAGGAATCCAAGATGGCTGCTACATCTCCAATGACTGTTTCTCCTGTTGGGTTGGTTACTTTAAGTTCGTTGTTCACGTGTAAAATAGCCGTAGCTGGTGTTGCTGTTGCTGTTGCCGCATCCGCCCATTTCGTCAAATCTGCCGCCTGAGTAACCTCCGTTACAATCGTAGAAGCCATCGCAATTTTAGTATCAGGCTCTGTTACACTGGCATAGCGATCGGTTGCCGTTGGCGGCAGGGCATCTTGCTGTAGCGTTACCCGAATGTTATCAACCTTCATTTTGCTGCCGTTAGCTTGTAAGCCAATTCGACCTTTCATATACGAACCTGCATTATCTGTATCTACAACAACCTTGTCGTTAATCATTTCCATTACGCGATTGTTGAATGCTTTTACCGTATAGTGGTACATCTTGCTCGGATCTATAGCTTCCGTAAAAGCACCTGTATCCATAACATTCCAGGCATTAGCTGCGGTTCTTTCAGCAAACTCTACGCCATTTGCCGCTGTAGCGTCTTTTCTGACCGCCATTTGATAATACGGATAATCATTATTTTGAATGCGATACATGATGGAATGCCATCTGGCCGTATCGTTCGCTTGCAAATGCGTGACATCCGCTTCAATTTTATAATTGCCAAATGTCCCTAGATAGTCTGGCAAAAGTACTCGCGAAGGATTGTCCGGCGATGCCGCCGCATCCATTTCAAATCTTCCGGCTTTAACAACGGCTTTACTGGCTGTCGTCCCTTCTTTGCGAGTCCAACCTGCAGGAAGTGTTCCTTCCGTTAGCTGATCAAAATTTTCTTCATAGAGGACATATTCCCTATCCGTTGCTTCTTTCGCTACGACTAGCATTGAAATGGAAACACCGTCTTTTTGGGCAGTTAAGGAGTATACACCTTTTTGAAGAACGTTCAGGCTGCCGCTATTCACCACAACAGAAGGGCTGTTGGACGTCCAGGTCAAATCATTTCCTGTCACGGTACCTGAAGTAAAATCAGTAAAATCTGCTTTAAACGTAATTGAAGTTAAATCTACCGGCTGATTCACTGTGGCCAAAAAATAATTGGTATCATGCTTGAGGGAGCTGACTTTCGCTGGCACCATGCTAGGTGTTACGGTTACTTCTTGCACGTATTCCGCATTCTCATAAATGACACTAACTTCCGCTTTCCCCGCTTTCACCGGGTACAGTACATTGTTCGAGACTTTGATGATTGACTCATCAGAAGAGTAATATTTTAATGGCTTATTTAAAATGGATTCCGTAATACCGTCCGAATAGTACACGCTGCCGGTAACACTTATCGGTCCAGTCAAGGCTTCGATTGAGCCAGGTACAACGAGGTTAAGACGTTCTGCTGTAATTCGCGTCACCTTCAAGTTGTCGAATGACACCTTGCTTTGATCCGCTTGCAGCCCTACCTTGCCTTTCTCCATCACTACCGTTGTTGGCAGGGTGGTGTCCGTTACCAGGGTATAACCTGGATCTGACTTGGCTTTCATGTATTCTTTGACATTGTTATCAAAAACGCGAACCTTCATCGAATAATCGGCATTCAAGGTTAATGCTCTCCAAGTACCGGAGATTGGTGTCGGTGAATACCAGTTGCCGTCCGCTTTACGATAGGCGAATTCATAGGTACCATTTTGACGGATGGCCATTTGATTGTAAGGCACTTTTCCCGAAGAAGGCACCCGGAACATCAATGAAGCCCATCTTGCCGAATCCAGCACCGATTCAAATCGGATATCCGCTTCAACCGTATAGTTGTCCCATTGGACTGGCGCCACAATTCGAGCTTGTTTACCCGAGGCTTTCCCATCAAAAGTGACTCTGCCATTGCCATAAGTATCCTGCACGACCGTAAAAGAAGGGCTTCCAGCGTTCACATCACTAATCCATCCATAAGGAATGGTTCCGGTTGGAATCGTATCAAAATTTTCCTCAAGCAACACCGGATTCACCGTATCTGTTACAGGATTGCTATCGATCAGGTTAATCACACCAAAGCCGGAGGTATCATTCCAGAACGAACTTGACTGATAGGCACTCCAGTAGCTGTTTCTTTGCTGTGTCGCATCCACCCCATAACGGTCCGTTACCCCAATTTCCAAACCCAACTTCTTGGTGAGATTAGGATCCATCTTCAAAATATCCCATGGTATAGCGGTCTCTAAGGACCACCCCGTCGCCGTCTTCTGCATGGCTCTCAGAATCTTATTTGCATCTTTACTGCTTTGGCCGTTTGTTGCAGCTCCGAAATGAAACTCTGGTGATGTAGAATCCGCTTGATACACAAATCCAAGCTGCATATCATCTGCCACATAAGGGGCCGATTGGTGCATCGTAGGATCCAGAAAGAAATTAATATTATCCTGGTCAAACCAATTGCCTGATCCTGCCGCAGACAGACTATCATCATCCGCTTTGACTCCTATGTACAGGTACTTATTGTCCCAGAGCATGCCGAATTTACTATCTTTAAACGTACCACTGCCTGTTTGTTTGGTTAAGCTTTGGTTAATTGACCATAGTGATTCATCCAATTTCCCATCAATAACCGGAGCATTAACCGTCTTCCTCACATTTAATGTATTTCTAACGTCATCTGCTGCATGAGCCTGCTGCTCAGGCAAGAGACCATGCGGTACGAAACTGGCAACTAGTGCAGCTACAATAAGACGATTAAAAACTCTTTTATATCGTTTCATAGAATCAATCCTCTCTTCTGATAGGTACGGCATAAATTCCTGTTTAACCTAGCATTTCCCCTTACATCTCTACTCCTTTCTGTTTTTTGAGAACACAAAAAACCCTTCAAGCACACAAATGACACAGCTAGTTTTCACTAGCCAATCAATTGTTGCCTAAAGGGTTTTCTCCTGGTCTCCTACCCCTGCCTATTCAATTCGGTTGTCCTATAAACAATACTAGCGAGTGATTGTTTATTAGGTGTTATCTATGCAATAAGAAATTGTAAAGTGCAACAGGCCCGATAAGACCGCTTGGTTCTTGCTGCGCGAAGGCCGACAAATAGTCGCGTTGATCCTTCACAAGTGTATTCGTCACTTCAATGACAAGCTTGTTGTTGCCCTGCTGGATCAGTCCATGAATCTCCAACCGGTAGGGAGGACAGATACAGACGCCCGCAGGCTCACCGTTCAACCATACTTCTGCCGTTTCATAAACCTCACCCAAATCTAACAAAACGCTGTTCGTCGATTCACGCCATTCAAACTCCATTTCATAGCGAAAAGTTCCCGAAAAACGCGGTAAATAATCCGGCCCGCTCATGTTCGTTAACGCCGTTAGTTTTCCCCACTCCGTAAAATGAGGGTAGTGTTCAGCATCAGCGGTTGAGATCGTCCATTCGCCTTGCAGCTCAATTTCCGATGAAACCGCGTAGCGCGGTGATGCTGTATAACCTTCGAGTTCGGCGCCGTTAAGCAAGATGATGGACTCGTATGGAGAAAGATTCAGCTGAACCATCTTTGACCCGTTCTCCTCTATAACATTCACATCCATCAACCGATTGGAGAAAGCATCATAGGCGAATACATCATCTTGGACGGATAATGTAATTTTCGTCTGAATGGATTGATTAGGATGTTCATTAAAGAACATAAAAACATCCAAATTCTCGTGTTTATAATGATAATTACGAAGATAGGGCTGGTACTGATCAACTTTAATCTCATAATGGCCATCTGCGATAAGGTCTTGCGCCAGCCTGTCTAAGGAAGTAAGCTTCACTTTCGGATGAGCGGCAAGCCGAGACAGTTCGTCAGAAACATCACTGCCTTCACTCGATCGTAGCGGTAAACCATCGATAAAGCGAATCATGAGTCCCTGATCGGCAACCTGGACCAACCGCCTAATCATTGCCCCCGGAAGTGCTTCCGCATAGGGCACAATTAGACACTCGAAATCCTCAAGATTGACATGCAGCTTCCCGTCTTTTACGCTTGCCATTTCCAAAAGAGCATCTACTGGAATCACATCACAGTCAATCTGGTGCTGCATCAATTGTTTTACCGGCTTTTGAAAATACATCGCTTCCCCGGACCATTCGGCTTCAGCGTGATACACGACGGCAGCAGATGCCACATGCCGGCCATCTGATATCAGATGAGAGATGCGATTCATATATTGATTCAAATACTTATAGTAGCGGAACTGCGGATTTTTCCCATTCGCATACAGATGCGGCGGACAATCCGGATCCGGAAAAGCTTTTTGCGTAAACGCATGGGGGACAAAGTAGTTCACTCCGCGCACGAGCATATGGTCTGTGATCCACTTCATCAGCTTCAAGCCTTCCGCCCAGCCGTATGCGCCGTATACCTCACACATCGTCCTCCCCTGCTTTTTGGGATCGATGTGTCCAAGCGACACGCCAAGCTTGGCAAGACCATAGTGAAAAAACTCACCATCTGCGATCCCCGTAGCACTGCGGAAAGTCAGCTCATCGAAACCGGGAACAATCTGCCAGAGTACCACATCAATTCCGGACATGTCTTGCCCCCAGAGTGATCGGAAGAAGTGTCCGGTGCCGGGGCCAAGCCTGGCATGAACGTTGTTGTCCTCAAGTACGTGTCCAATATAAGCTACCCCACGGGCCCTGCACCATTCCCCGATTTGGTTGCAGAAATTCTCCGCATATAACGTACTGACAATGTTCATATAGGCATATCGCACCCTGCTTGATTGTTCTCCAGACTCATGCCAGAGGAGATGCAGGTGCTTGCGGTAGTCCTCACCTAACGCCTGCTCAAGTAAAGCCGGCATTTCACTGCTCCAAGGGAGGACAACCCCTTGTTTTCCAGGCTTCGACTGAAAGTCGAAGGTCATTTTATCATTGTAAAATCCTGGTTCATCCGAAAAGAATCCTGCAAGTGTCTTGCCAAAGTCATCCTTGTAGTGCTCATACACAGCCTCATATACCGTATCAAGCAAAATTCGAACAGAATCCCGAACGAGAGGATTCAAATAATCTTCCTGGAGCTGGCTGCCGCCATCCTTGTTTTCTGAAACAATAAAGACACGCCAATAGCCTTCGGGGATATCCCAATAGAGGATGCCGTCTTGCACGAGATCCGTAATATCGATGCAGTCATTTGTTAATGTTCCGTTTGTTGGGTGGCGACGGACTGCGACAACGGAAATCAGCTTGTTTTTCCCACTCGCATAGTTAAGTTCAGAAAAAGTTGGGCGGAGCCCGCTCATCAGCAAGGTATCCAACAGGAAAGATGAACCCTTAGCAGGTCCGATGGTATCGATGAAACGTTCGCCTAAAAACTTGCGATGAAGCTCCTCAGGAGCCTCCTTCACTCTGCCTGCTGCATGTCCCGTCGGAAAATGATCATCATCGAGTATCCATACCTTCATGTTGAGCTTACGGGCTTCATCCATAATGACGTCCATATCCTTCCACCACTGTGGACCGAGAAAATCGGGATGAGGACGGGCCTCGACACACACAGCGCCAATTCCTGCTTCATGAACACGAGCTATTTCCTCCCTGATCACGTGCTCTTCCTCCCCATGCTGCCATAGAAAAGGAAGGATGTAATTATGTTCTTGACCCTCTAGCACTTCCTTAAGACGATTGCTCATCGTTGCCTCCTGTGTAAATAAAATACCCGCCCGTCTTTCGATCGACTTCGGGCGGGTTATCTTGGTAATGATTATTTCTTCACCTTCGAATACCACTCTCTAGCACGTTTCGTAACTTCTTCGCCACCCGTTTTGTTCCATTTCTCTACAAACTCATCGAATTTGCTGAGCGGGTATTGCCCAAGGATAATTTTGGTCGCATATTCGATGAACAGCGTACGATTGTTAATGTCCGGGAAGCCGTCATATATACTGGCTGGTATACCGTCGCCGGCAATGGTTTTCGCATACTTTTGTGCCTCTTGCATGTTTCTGTTAGTCTGATCAACAGCCCACATTCGATCTTCGGACGCTGTACTTTTGTTTAGTTCTGTCATAAAGTCTAGTGTGGACAGTTTGGAATATGGATCAAGGATGAGGTTCTCCTGTGTACTCTTGTCATCCGGAAGTCTGACAGCTTTACCATCCTTCATCGTATAGTGCATGCCTTCTACACCAAGGAATAAAGCGTTCCAATTTTTCTTGTCGTACATATTGTTAAGCAGCTTCAACGTAGCCATTAGCTTCTTCTGATCCTTCGAGTTCTTAACAACCCACTGCGGCTCTAGAAATCTCTTCCACGTATAGAAACCTTTGTAGCCTGGAACTTCCGGTATTGGGAGGACAGCAAAGTCAGGTTTTACGCCTGTATTTTTATAGGTATTTTCCATGTACAAATAGCTTGTTTCTGCCCAGTGGAAGAAGTTCCCCGCTCTTCCGTCATTTACTTTTCCGTCCCACTTCGCCTTGTCGTTGAGGAGCGACTCTTTATCCAGCAGCCCGTCTTTATACAGCTTAGCAGCAAATTCCAGAGCGGCTTTCATGTTCGGTGTGACTGCGGCATAACTCAGCTTGCCGTCGTATAGATCCCACTGGGGATATCCTTCGAACATAGCCACTCCATACATAGCGAATAAATGATCCATCCAGCGCGCTTCCTGACGGCCACCTGTTGGAAGCTCGTCCTTCAGTCCGTTGCCGTTGGGATCTTTGTCCCGGAACGCTTCTAGTACTTTTACGTACTCATCTTGCGTTTTCGGCATCTGTAAGCCCAATTTATCAAGCCAATCCTTGCGAATCATTCCTGCGTATCTACCGTAGTCAACTACACCGGGGATAAAATAAATTTTTCCTTGGCCGGTAGGGTCGTTAGCTTTGACAATATCCCAAATGTCCTTCGGGATAGCTTCCCAAAGATTCGGCGCATATTTGGGCAGCAGATCCGTCAGATCGGCGATCGCTCCATTTTTAGCCAAACTATTTTCAATGCCCTCTTTCGGCAAAAATAAGTCTGGTATTTCCCCGGCAGCAATTTTCAGGTTCAACTGGTTCAAGTAGTTCGTGCCACCGTTCCACTCTACATAGGGATGAATGACGCCTACACCAAGCTTTTCTTTATATAATTCATATAGTTTGCTTCCTTTGGTAATCGGTTTGTAGCCGATATTGGTCCCCCATACTTCAATATCAACAACTTCACTTCCATTCGCATCCTGAACCTTCGCGGAAGGTGCTGAACTTTCGGAGGTGCCATTTTTTGTGCTGCAAGCAGTTACCGCCGTTATCGCAAGGAGACATGCCGCAGAAACCAACCCTAGCTTTTTTAAACTCATGTGTGAATCCCCCTCTTAATTAAAAAATAATTGAATTCATATGTTCAAGGCAGATGCCAAAAAACCAGAAATGTCTGATTACCCTTTTACAGAGCCGATCATAGCTCCTTTAACAAAGTATTTCTGAAGGAAAGGATACACCATCACAATTGGAATGATAGCGAAGATGACCGTCACTGCTCTCAAAGTTCGCTCGTTATAATTCAAGCCAGCCGTAGAAGCCGCCCCCACCATAATTACGTTATCATCTGTAATGAACTGCCGAATCTTAATCTGCAGCGGGAACCAGTTCGGATCTTGCAAGAAAAAGAGCGGATGCTGGAACTGGTTCCACAGTACAACACCGTAAAAGAGCGCGAGTGTCGCCAGTACGGCTTTGGACAGCGGAAGCACGAATTGAAAGAGCATCCGGAAGTATCCACATCCTTCGATAAATGCCGCTTCCTCCAATTCCTTCGAAAACTGCTTGAAGAAACTTCTCATGATGATCAGATTGAACGGATTCAGAATGTGCGGCACGATAAGCACCAACGGGTTATTATACAACCCTACGCCTCGAACCGTCAGGAAGTAAGGGATAATCGGTGCTTTAAAGATCATCGCAATGACCACACCAACCATGATAACAGGTCCCCAACGGAATTCCGATTTCGACAGCGGGTATGCGAGTAAAGCGGTCATCAACAAAGCAAGCCCTGTGCCTATAACCGTCGTGACGAGCGTTAGAAAAAACGATTTCCACAGGTCGGGACGGTCAATCATTTGCCCCCAGGAATCCAGTGTAAATTGCTTGGGCCAGATGGTGACCAGGTTCATATCGACGGCACTTTTCGAGCTTAACGAAGTGGAAATAACCGACAGCAGCGGTATGAGTGCCATAATAGACATCAAGATGAGAAAGGCTGTAATGGCTGATACGAATATTTTTTCCCCACGTGATTCATACATATCTACCAGAGCCCCCCATCCGAAACTTTCTTCGACAGCTTGTTAAAGATAAACACCAAAGTGAAACCGATCACGGATTGAAACAAGCCAACCGCCGTTGCAAAACTGTACTGGGCTTGCTGAATTCCTGTTCGGAACACATACGTATCGAGGATATCTCCTACGCTGTAAGTCATCGGAGTAAGCATGTTAAAAACTTGATCGAATCCCAGATCCAAGAAATTACCGATTTCAAGCAAGAACAGGACTAGCACGGTAGGCAGCAGAAGCGGAAAGGTAATATGACGGATTTGCCTAAACTTCGATGCGCCATCGATCATGGCCGATTCATAGAGCTGAGGGTCGATCGCACTGATGGCAGCCATATACACCACCGTTCCCCAACCAGCGTCTCTCCAAATGGAGGAGATCACATAAATAGGCCGGAAGTACGCGCTCTCCTGCATCGCTAACACGGGTTCATGACCAAACCATCCAAAGACAATATTGAACAATCCGCTGATTGAAAAGAAGTCAAAAATGATACCGGCCACGATCACCCATGACAAAAAGTGCGGGATGTATAACGCGGTTTGAATCCCTTTCTTCAGTGCCGATTTTCGAATTTCGTTCATCATCAGTGCCAGCAGAACAGCTACCGGAAATACTAGAACGATTTTCAATAACCCCAATATCATGGTGTTGCTGAACACCCTCACGAAATCAGGATGATGAATTAGTGTCTTAAAATGTTTAAGACCAACCCAAGGACTATCGATGAATCCTTTAAAAACCGAATAGTCTTTGAAGGCGATTACAGCGCCGGCCAACGGGATGTATTTAAAAATAACGAGAAATACAATTCCCGGAATCGCCATGACATACAACGGCCAATACACCTTCAAACGATTTAATGTGACTACATTCACTTTATTCCCCCCGTATCTTGCTGTTGATATCGCTTACATGTATAACTATACCGTCAGGGGGAACATCCCTCAATTGGGCAAATCCAAGTAAAAACAAGGTCATTTCTTAGAATATTGAAAAACCACTCCTAATCGGAGTGGTGAAATACGTTACAGAGATGGTGTATTTTTTCTATACTCCCTGGGTTTGCATCCAGCTAATTTTTCAAATAACCTGGCAAAGTGCTGCGTATCCGAGTATCCGACCATTTGGCAAATCTCATATACTTTCAGATCGGTGTTCTGCAAGAGTTCCTTTGCTTTGTTAATTCGGATCTGTGTCAAAAAATTCACATAGGTCTCCCCTGTCTTTTGCTTGAAAAACTGACTTAAGTAATAGGGGCTGATGAAAAAGCGGGCTGCCAAATCCGCAATTTTAATCGGTTCATTATAATGTTTTGTCACATATTCCTTGATTTCTGTAATAATATCTTTCTTCTTTGGAATATTATGTTCCAATTTAAACGAAATAATTCCGCGAATCACTTTCACTGCCCATTCCTCAAGGTGTTCTAACGTCCGAAACCGGGAAATACCATCTAGTGACAGAATATGCCGGCCTAAAAAGTCGTTCTGCTGCAGTTGTTGAAAGGACATATTTCGAACGCTGGATAAAAGGATGTTTAAACACTGCGACTGTAGATCGGCCGGTCTCATACTCTTTTCGACTTCCATCCTGCGAAAAATTTCTCGGATGATGTCTACACACCCCGCTTCGTCCATGTTGTCGAGTCCGGTTTCCAACTTAGCTATCAGTTCTGTAGGAACAGCGTGGCTTGGTCCTGTTAAATTCGTGATCTCTGGAAACGGAATCACAGCGTTGGTTCCCTTTATGACTTTGTAACTTAATGCATAACACGCTTCTTCGAAAGATTGACTGACTCCGACAACACGTTTCTGTATCGTACCAATGCCGATCGTCATGGACAACTTCAGATCTTGATAAACTTCCTGCTTGAGAAGAACACAGGCCCGGACTACATCTTCATTTTTTATCAATTTGTCATTGGCCAGGATGACAGCCACTTGGGCTCCCGTATAGCGAAAGCGGAAAACCCCACGATACTGTTTAAAGGCACGGTCGATGTGATCAAAAACAGGATGGAGTCCGAACTCCTTACTACCATCGACATTGCTATCAAATTCAAGAAGAACACTTCCGAAAAAGGCGCCTTCCATTGGAATCTGGGCAACCTGAAGAAGTTCTTCAACGAGTTCCAAATTGTCGTTGCCTAGATCTAGAACATCCCTCCAGGCTTTCTCCTGCTTACGACTATGAACCTCTTGCCTCAATTCGTTTACTTCTTGAACTTTTGCTTTGTCCGCCCGGATCGCTTCCATAACCTGATACACGCATTCACGAAGCTGATCTATTTCCACCGGTTTGTTGATGTAGAAGCGTACACCTAGCTGCATACCGCGCCGAGCATATTCAAAATCTGTATATCCGCTTAAAAGAATACATGGTATCAAGCTGCCTTCGTCCTTTAGCATTTTAATCATCTCGAGACCGTCTGCTTGAGGCATCCGTATATCGGTAATAACAAAATCCGGCTGCATGGTTTGAATTAGCTTGAAGCCTTCCAAGCCATTGTGAGCTGTACCAATAACCTCACATTCCGGTATATAGCGATTAACCATTCGCTTGAGACCTTCTACAATACCTTTCTCATCGTCCACCAAGATTACCTTCATACGAAATAACCTCCCTTTAACACATAATCAACCCACATGGTTCGGCATATAGATTTCAACGATTGTTCCACGCTCAATCTCAGAACGAATCGTCAAATAATACTGATCTCCATAATGGAGTTTAATGCGTTCTGCAATATTTTTAAGACCTAATCCACTGCGCTCCGATTTGACGTCCTCTTCAAGTTTGTACTTGTCCAGCCCCGCATCCTCCAACCCGGCAAGCAGTTCCTGCTGCTTCTCGATTGACATACCGCCTCCATCGTCAATGATCCGAATGACGATCTCCCCTTCTTCGGTCCAGGCGCCTTCAATCTCAATATGCATAGGCTGAATATAGTCCAGGAATCCATGATTAATACTATTCTCAACGATAGGTTGAAAGACAAGAGGGATAATCGTGCATTGCAGCATCTCATCAGGAATCCTGATTGTCAGACTGAACATATTATCAAATCTGATGTTTTGAAGTTGCAGATAATTCGCTGTATACTCCAATTCGTTCTTCACCGAGTGATGTTGACCTCCCTTGCCTAAGACAAGCCGAAACATACGAGCCAAGATCATGATCATCTCAGCGCTTTCATCATCATCTTTGGCCAATACCTTCATGCGAATGGATTCCAACGTATTGTAGAGCATATGGGGGTTAATTTGATTTTGGAGCGCCATGAATTTTGCTTGACGCTGCTTGATTTCCGCGATATACACCTCTTCAATCAAGGTTCGGATCGTTAAAATCATTTTATTGTAACTATAGACAAGACTTCCAATTTCATCGTTCGCCTGCTCTTTCTCTATGGGCAAATATTGTCCCGTTTCCGCCTGCTTCATACTTCTGCGAAGTGCTTTAATAGGCCTTGTGATCGTATAGCTTAATCCATAAGAGATAAGAGTAATAATCAAGCAGCTTAGTAGAATGACAATGACAGTTATTCCTTTGATCCGGTTAATTTTCTGCAGCAGTTTTGAACGCGGTATCTCCGTTTTGATGGACAAATCCCCTTTTGAGGTGCTTCCTGATAAAAGAATCAGATTTTCGTCTCCGGTATCCTTGATCGCATTCGTTTCACATTCGGAAACCTGATCCCAAGACAAACGCCCGCTAGCCGCATCGGAGTGGTAAACAATTTCTCCTTGTCGATTGCTAATGATGACACTCATGCCGTATTTATCACGGGCCAAGACAAAATCATGATCAAGCTGCAGCAAAGTGAAGGGGTCCAGGTCGATAAGGAGCATGCCCGCATAGGCCCCATTGGAGCTGAACAGCACCCTCCCTACGGTCACAACTGCTCCAGCACCTTTGTCCTCGTAGTAGGAACGATCGTGTAACCCTGTGATAAAAAATGGATCATCCGTATTCAGATACTTTTTATTCCACTCTTTGGCTTGGGCAAGTAATGCGTTCTCATTCACTCTGCTAGTTGTCGTCGTATATTGATACACGTTGTTATCGCGACTAACCAGCATCAAAGTGCTGATTTCCGATTTGAGCCATGTCACTCGCGTCAGCATGCGTTGAACAGCTACCTTTTGATTGATCAACTCTTCCATGGACAAGCTTTGTTCTTCGGCCAAATTGTAAATCAAACCGTTGTCGACAAGAACCGATTTGGTCACTTTATCGTATTCGTCGATAAACTGATTTAAAGTGGTCCTGATCTGTGACGTATACAATGAGGCAAACTCTTGGGATGAATCCTCAAGTCCCTTTGCCGATTGAGTAAATATGATAACGCTTACACCAATGAGAGGGATAACGCAAGCGAATAGATATCCGAACATGAGTTTGTTTTGAAATTTCATATTTCTGATCATGACAATGATTCTTCGTGTCCAACGGCTGCTCATCAAGACGAACCCATCCTTTTGTAGACTTCTTATCGACTATTGTACATGCTTTTGTTTCCGTTTACACGAAAATATACCTAAATGGTTGATTGAAGTAAAGGGGGATTTCATAGTCTTTACAGGGGCATTTCATGGATAAACCATTCGGCCGAGTCTCGCACCCGTCCAAATGGTCTTTTCTCATTGTCTCAGCAAATATTCGCAGTTAATCATTGTTACAACAGTCTTCACCTTCGTTCAAGTGTCCCGATCGCTCGATTTTCGTTTTCAAATACTTTTCATTATGTTCAGAGATATCTCCCCAAAGCTGAACACGATCCTCTACATTCAGACCCGCCTTTTTAAGCGCATCCAATTTCCTTGGATTATTAGTAATCAAGGTGACAGGTTTTGTTCGAAGCGTCTGCAAAACCTTGATTGCATCACTGTAATCACGGGAATCATCCACGAAACCAAGCTGAAGATTGGCATCCACGGTATCAAATCCATTTTCTTGAAGAATATAAGCAAGAGCCTTACTAAAGAGTCCGATGCCTCTTCCTTCATGGTTTGCTAGATAAAATAACGCTCCACTTCCATGCTCGGCAATATGTTTCATCGACTGCTTGAGCTGATATCCGCAATCACATCGCTTGCTGCCAAAAATATCTCCGGTATGACAGATAGAGTGAAAACGGATCAAGGCATGATCGGCATTTGAAAAATCCCCATGAACAAGTACACTCGATTGTTGAAGCTCGGCTAAATTAGCAGCAGATAATTTGGCAACTATACGCTCAAAATCTTCCGTCACCTCATTGCAATTCAGCCAGCAATACCATTTAAACTCAACGGTTTCCCCCTGCAAGTTAACAGGTAGTTTTATGGGGCCAACAAGATAGATAGCTCCTTTGTTTGTTTTAATCCGTTTTATCTTCTCTTGTAAAAGCGAAATCACTTTAGGGTCAAAGTTCTTTACAGTTGGCATGGATACGTCTCCTTTATATTCCGACTCGATGGTGTCGAACCACTTATACGCTGCGGATAAAATGCAAGAATCTTAGTTGCCCTATATTTTCCATTTTCGATCTAAATTATTCGGATATCGCACTGGACAGAAGGGGATATATTCATCTTGTTACCTGGAATGATTATCGAGGGCACATCCCAAAGCCTGAATCCCATTCACTTTTCAGTTGCAATAAGCATTAATGTAATCAGTACGTACAACGTGATAAAGCCGAACTTGGGAAAATCCCTTGTTCGGCTTTTATCACGTCTAGATTATCATTTCACTTCTTATTTACCATTCTGAGCCTTGTAGTTCTTTATAAACTCATCTTCAACTGCCTTCCCGCCCTGATCCATGTACTGTTGAACCAATGATTTGTACAAGCCTTCGACTTCAGCCGGTTTAGCAACAATTAGTTTTGCAAGCATTTGTGCTGAAAGATTCTTAAGCGCTGCGTTGTTTTTGGCATCGGCTGCATTCGGTATTGAATAGAAGTAGCCGGCATAATAGTCCACCATACTTACTTTCAAAGCATTTTCTGCATCCTTTTCATAACCGGGATATCCTGTAGAAATGGCTGCATCATTCTTTTTCTGATCACCAAGTTCAATCCCATTGGATAGGATGTCATAGTCCAAATTGTTAGCAACCGTCATCATCTTATCTCCGGAATTTGTCGTTCCTGTCTGTTTCGGAACGCCATTCACCATGTTGTAGTCCACGCCTTCCTGACCGTTCTGAAGGAAGAGGGTTACCTTGGGATCACTCATCCAGTTGAGGTATTGTATGGCAAGGTCAACATTTTTACTTGTTTTCGGTATGATGATATACATCCCATTCGGGCTGTACCCGTTCTTAGGATGTTTGCCCGCATCATTCTGCCATGGATCGATTGGAACCAGCTGAGCACCAGGAACATTTTTAACAAGGTTAGTATAGGTGCCGGGAGCTGTTCGGTACGGACCATCCCAGTTCGTTTGGAATGCTCCCACTTTTCCGTTGGAAATATCTGCGTCCAGCAGTTTGCCATCTTTGTCAGTTGCAAAGTTCGGGCTAATCAAACCTGCATTATACATCTTGTTGACATACCCAACCGCTTTATTAAATCCTGGCATGCTCCAGTTGGCCAACCAGATCGATTGCGGCTGTAGGGTAGCAAACTGTTCTTCCGTAAGATTAGATGGTTTAAAGGCTTCTGGTATGAAACTTAATCCGGGATTTAAAGGCTGCAGGGAATAGCCATACGGAATAACACCGCTTACATTACCGGGATTCTTCTCTTTGAAAGCAACCATAGTGTCATAGAATTGTTCCGGTGTAGTAGGAACAGGAAGCCCCAATTTATCCAACCAGTCTTTACGGATAAAAGTGTTTGAACTTGCAAGAACCGTCCTCTTGCCCGGTACAGAATACTGCTTGCCATTAAATTTCCCATACTTTAATACATCATCGCCCAGATACTTGGTAAGCGTAGGTCCATACTGCTTGAGAACGGAATCAAGCTCTGCCAAGCCACCTTGCTGTACATAATTATAAACAACACCCTGGTTGTACGTGAAGGTAATGTCAGGTGCCTGGCCAGATGCCATCAATACGTTCAATTTGTCTACTTCCTGAGCTCTAGGAACGGAAACAAATTTCACTGTGGCATTAAACTGCTTGCCGAAATTATCGTTGATATACTTCGTCCAGAAGTTATCATTCAAATCCGGCTGTCCGGGTTTACCTCTATCGAAAACTTCGACAGTTAATGTTCGATGCTCTTTTGTAGCACCTGCTGCAGCAGTTTGTGTACCAGCGCTTGCTGTAGCAGTGGCGCTTGTGCCGGTTGGCGAACTATTCGTGCAAGCGGACAATGTAGATGCAAATAGTAGGGCGGCCAAAGAAAAACCGATAGATCTTCCTGTTTTTACCTTCAAAAAACCCAACTCCCTTTTTAAATTAATCGTATATAAACTCGCGAAATAGATGAAAGATTCCATTTCACAAACCCATATCAGCCTTTAACGGCACCAATCATAATACCGGATACAAAGTATTTCTGAAGCCACGGATACACGAGAAGAATCGGAACTGTACCAAATATAATACTTGCCGCTTTCAATGCTTCGGAAGGCAGATTTACAATGAGATTCTCGCCGGACATTTGCTGCGAAAGATTAATAACGTTATACAGTTTAAGCTGTATCGTATAGAATTTCTGGTCTGTAATGTAGAAAAGAGCATCCTGAAAATAGTTCCACCGGAATACGGCATACAATAGGCTGACTGTGGCAAGTGCCGGCTTGGAAAGAGGCAGCACGATCTTAATCAAAATCTGAAGCTCGTTGCATCCGTCCAGGTGCGCAGCTTCCTCCAGACTTTCGGGCAAGCTCTGAAAGAACGATTTTAATATGATCATATAGTAAACGCTCATCATGCCCGGGAGAATCAGTGCCAATGGCGTGTCCAGAAGGCTCAGACTTTTTACATTGAGATAATCCGGTATCAACCCGCCACTAAAATACATGGTGAACACCATCAATAACAATAAAGCACTTCTGCCCTTGAGTCTTTTTTTGGTCAACGGATACGCTGCCAATATGGTAACGGTTAATGAAAAGAGAACAAATACACCTGTCAGAATCACTGTAAAGAACAGTGAGTACAACATACCTGCATCCCCAAATACCACTTTATAGGCATCTATATTAAAGTCTATGGGATAGATGGTAACAGCCTGAGATATAATCGCCTTGTTAGAGCTAAGTGATTGGGAAAGAATATAAAGAAAAGGAACCAGACATATAAAGACCGCAATTAAAATAACAGATGCTGCTGTATAGTCAATCATTCTATTCTTAAACGTATGTGACATTGTCAATGCCTCCTCACCATATTCCGTTTTCTCCTAATTTACGGGAAATAAAATTAGAAGTTACCAAGAATATTAAGCAAATAACAGACTGGAACAAGCCTACAGCTGCACCAATTGAAAAGTTCGCGGATTGAATCCCTACACGATAAACATAGGTACTGATAACGTCACCATAATCCATAACAAGGTTGTTTTGAATGTTGAATGGACGATCGAAGTTAATAGCCATGATATTACCGAGCTGCAGGATCAGAAGGATCGCAATGGTTGGTCTGATACCTGGCAGCGTAATATGCCATATCTTTCTTAATCTTCCTGCTCCGTCTGCATCTGCAGCTTCATACAACTGTTTGTCAATTCCCGTCATAGCAGCAAGATACAAAATTGTCCCCCATCCTGCATTCTGCCATACTCCGATTAAAGAATAAGTTGCCACCCATACATATTTGTTCGTGAGAAATGGTAGCGACTGCCCACCCATATGGCCAATTAAGGAGTTCAACATCCCTGTGGGAGATAGCAGCTGAGTAACAATGCCGCCAATAATAACCCAGGAAAGGAAATGCGGCAGATACAATATGGTCTGGCTTACCTTTTTGAACTTATTCCATACCAGTTCATTTAATAAAATGGCCAAAATAATCGGCGCTGGAAATCCCAATATTAAATCCAAAAAGTTCAGCATCAACGTATTTCTAACAACCTGAAAAAATTGCGGTGATGCAAAGATTTGCTTGAATGTTTCAAAATTATTCCATGGACTCTTGCTGACGCCCTGAAAAATGTTGTAATCCTTAAAAGCAATCTGTATGCCATACATGGGTGCATATTTAAATATCACGATATATGCAATAGGGACTAGCAACATAAGGTAAAGCATATAATCAAGTCTTATATAATACGATAAGCCTTTCTTTTTTTGCTGCGGTATGACAACGCTCTCCTTCTTATCCAGAGCAACACTACTGTTCATTGCCTGCATAAACGACTACCTCCATTTCACTGGTTTCTCCACTTGCTCAGAGCAGTTACTTCTTGTAATCGCTGCCGAGAGTAATGTCGTTCTTCGAGAAGGAAACAACCGATGAGGTCTTCTCGTAAAAATGCGGCGCATTCGCGAGCAAGCTGTCTCTTGAATAGAATAAGCTGTCCTTCGTTAAAGGCAGGCTTACACTCTTGCCTGTAGTAGCCGCTTCATAGATGGCGGTAATCAATTCGAGCGTTTTGCGTCCTTCCCGGCCGTCAATGAGTACCTCCAGTGATTCGCTTTCGATTGCCTTCATCACATCGTCAATTTGTCCAGCGTGCCCGGTATACGGGAGATCCTCCATGCTGTTGTACGTGTTCTCAAGCTCCTCCTCCAGCACAGTGTTCCGAATCGGAAATCCGTTTTCCTTGGAGGTGGAGGCATGAACCTTCCAAGGTGCGGAAATTCTCGCCTTTTCCCCTTGGAATATAAGCTGTTGTTCTTCTCCGTGATGCACGACAGAGCTTGTTATTTGCGCCAGGCTTCCGTTACCGTAAGAAAGAATGGCTATAGAGATATCCTCAACTTCCGCATTATCATGCGAAGTATTACTCATCACGGCTTGAATTTTGTCTGGCATCCCCATCATCCACTGCAGCATGTCAATATGATGAACGGCGTGGTTCAGCGTACAGCCGCCGCCTTCCTTTTCCCAAGTGCCTCTCCACCACAAATCGTAATAGCAGTGCCCTCTCCACCAGTGGGAATCAACCTGCGCATGCACGATTTTGCCTGCCATTCCAGTGTCGAGCGTGCGCTTCAACCGCATGATAGGATCCCTGAACCGGTTTTGCCCGATTACGGACAAAATACGCTTCGACTCTGAAGCCGCTTCCAACATGCGGTCGCATTCTTCCAAGGAAGAAGACATCGGCTTCTCTACCAATACATGCTTTCCAGCTCTCAAAAAGTCGATAGCGATTTGAGCATGCGTATACGGCGGAGTGCAAATCGAAACCAGATCGATGTCGCTGTCCAACAGTTCACGATAGTCTTGTTCGACCCTGCAATCGAGCTGAAATTTCTCTTTACTCCGGACTGCCTTTTCCTGGTAAATGTCACATAACGCAACGACCTCGCATCTTCCTTTGAACGAGTTTGCATACGCTTCCAAATGCGCATTTGCGATACCGCCGGTACCGATAACAGCTACTTTCACCATGTCTTTCGCTCCTTTGATTTATTTGAAAAATTTGGTGTGCTTCTGCTTCAAATTTTCTTTTTCAATCATGAGCAGCTCCAAATGATCTCTGATCATTTTTTCCGCTTGGTCGGGATCCTTCTCCTTGATGGCACGAACAACGCCATGATGCTGGGCCAGTATAATTTTCCAATCGGAATCGGAAGCAAGCCGTAAAATCCGAATGCGGTTGTCATGCGTTGCCATTTGTTGAATGAGTCCCCACGTACGGCCACGACCGCAGCCAATCATAATCGATTTGTGAAACTCTTCGTCGAGCTCAAACAGACGCCCATAATTTTGTTCAGATTCGCATAGTTCTTGCATCGAGATGAGATTTTGCAGGTGAAGCACCTGTTCCTTGTCAAGCAGCTCACATGCTTCTCTAACAACGGCGGATTCCAAGGTTTTTCTGACAAACCTGGATTCTTCCGCATGCTGCAAATCGATAAGCGATATGATGGAGCCCTTCTGAGGAGTCGTTTCGATTAATTCTTCCTGAGTGAGCTTCACCAATGCTTCACGAATCGGCGTTCTGCTCACTTGGAGCATTTCGACCAGTTCTTTCTCCGAGATAAACCGCCCCGGTTCGAGTCGCAGCTCCATGATGTTTTTCTTCAAGGTTTCGTAAACGAAATCCCGGATTAGTCCTCTTTTGTCTCTTGAAATGTCAATTTGAATACTCATAAGATTCCTCCAGCCCGACGAATCGCCATTCATCTTTGAAGCACTCAAAAAAAGCGCTTACAAAAATATAAGATGACTAGTTACCCTAGTATACCAGCTTGATTACAGTGAGCCGGATCGCTTTAATGAATCGGCCACCCTCTGATTCGTTCATCCAGCCAGCATACGCTGACGACGCCTTGCAATTGCATTGTTTGCTATGTTTGACCTGTGATAATACTAACATACCACTACTATATTGGAGTTGACGATGCACTAATCGCTTAGAACATTTACCCATTTCTTGCATTCCCTCCCGATTGAAAGCGCTGTATAAATGGTGTAGAATAGATCGAAAAGCAAGGGGGGACGTATACAATGTCTGAATTGATCGCTGATATGGTTGAAATTGGCAGGCTTCCCGACGTTCGAATGTCTTTTCACTTGATGGGGCTGCATGTTCGCGATGTGGGTCCCAGTTGGACCTATCCATCCCATGAACATCCTATGTACGAGCTTCATTGGATGATCGAAGGGGACATGAAGATGATCGTGGAGGGTCAGATTTACGATCAGAAAAAGGGAGATCTACTTTTCATACGTCCGGGGATTATTCATTCATGCAAGTCTGCAGGCTCTCATGGCTTCACTTATTTTTGCATTCATTTCAGCGTAGCAGATCCCGCTTTCTCCAAAGAGCTGGAGCGTCGTCAAGCCGCCTGCTACGAAGCATCTACTCCCCTTGTCAAAGAATTGGCCCCATTCCTAACAGAGTTATGTAATTTTGCTACTGAAAACAAAAGTCGATTGCTCTCTGCTGCAAAAAGTATGAAGATGTACGCATCCGTATTTGAGCTTTTGGGAACGTTGGTGGAACAACTGTCCCAAACCGACAACATCGTGCTTACGAAAAAGGAATTACTGGCCAGCCGCATCGCCGAAAATATCGAAGCTTCGATCCGAAGCAGCCTGCTTCATGGCCAAGTGGAAGACAACGAAAGAAAATTCGTCCAAGATATAGCCGAATCCCTGAAGCTGAGTCCATCCCAGGTGAATCGCGTATTTCAACAGGTTTACGGGAAAGCTCCCCGCAAATATATGTCGGAAATTTTGTTAAGCGAGGCACAACGCCTGTTGCTTCAGACTGACCTGTCCATCGATCATATCGCCATGATACTCGGGTATAAAACAAGCGCCCACTTCAGCCGCCAATTCAAGCGTTGGATCGGGATTGCGCCATCCGTCTATAGAAGCGCTGTCGAAACGGCTGAAAGTCCCCCGCTGGTACCTCCACCTCCTCAGAAATCTTAAAACCAACGACCATAAAAAAGCCACAATGATTGCGGCCAGCAATGAGATCCTATTCCTGTCAACGAACCGATATAATTGGATATTTTTAGCATAACTAGAAATATCGCACTCTAAGCAAAAGGCTGTTAGTCTGCAAAATATCGCAGTCTAACAGCCTTGAAATAAAGTTAATTTGCAGAAAGTAGTTCTGGAACCGTCACTAAGGTATAACCCTTTTGCCTCAAATAGGAGATAATCTGAGGAAGCGCCTCTACCGTGTTACCGAGTTTCCCATGCTTCCCACCTGCAAAGTGCTGGAGAATTATTGCCCCAGGTCCGACCTCTTTTCGTACATTGCTTAGAATTTGCGAAACACTTTTCCCATCCCAGTCTAACGTATCAACTGACCAACCGATAACTTGATGACCAGATTGCATAGATACATTTAGGACCTGCGGAGAAACAGCACCATAGGGTGCCCGGAATAGGGTAGGGACTACACCTGTAATTTGCTTGATCATATCATCCGTTGAGCCAATTTCACTCTGAATCTTATCGGCAGTCGCTTCGGAAAGATTAACATGATCCCATGAGTGGTTACCGATCGCATGACCTTCATCTACAAGCCTTTTCATCATTTTCGGATGTTCTTTCGCATGTTCTCCGACTACGAAGAAAGTCGCTTTAACCTGCTCCTTCTTCAAGATATCCAAGATGAGCGGGGTATATTTTTCATCAGGACCGTCATCAAAAGTTAAAGCCACTTTAAGACCGTCTTTTTTCACATTATTGATTACTGCAGCACTTTCACTTTTTTTGTCACTATTAGAATCATCTATTTTCTTTATCACTTTTTGTTGGGGTTCTATGTTTATTGGCGTGATGACTTGTGGATCAGGTAAAGAAACTAGACTTTCAGGTTGCACTGAATTGCTGCACCCCGTCATTCCTAATATGCCAAATAGAAATACTGCTGTTCGGATAACTTTCATTCTTGTACCACTTCTTTCTGCCACTCTAATTGCTAAACCAAGACAACTTATTAAATATACTATAAAAGCTTTTATTTATGTACTATATTTCTCATTTTAGACATTATAACGGTATACCGATATTAATGTATAAAAAAATGACCCCATCGAGTCAGATGACTTCTCGATAGGGTACAATTTAGTTGGTAATAAACCTAGTAACCACCAGCAAAACGGTCGGTTACTTGCTTGTTGGAGGGCGCCTGCTCCACTTCCCGTTCCATAAACCTCGTTCTTTTCTCCTGAGTGACGGCTGCTGCCAACTGCGCTTGATCCTGATCCCCTTGATGCACATCATGAATGATCCATTTTTGTCCGAACCCTGCATGAACGACCTCATCTGCCCAATCGAAATCCTGAAACGTCGTCATTAACGGATCCTGAACTTTATCGCGACAAAACTCCCACTCTTCCCTCTTCCCAGGAGGATATTTCATGGCCGCCTTTTCTATGGCAATCGTAAGGTGGGTATAAGCTTCGTCAATACTATCAAATTCGTTGACGCACATTTCGTAGAATCCAGTCCAATTCGGAATGGCATAAACATCCCTTCCTTTCGCCCGTAACGCCGCTTCCCCGAACCAGGAATGACGGGCCTCATCCCACAGATGTCGAGCGACATCGTAATGAAATGCCCATGGCTTACTTTCCGCACTGAAAAAGATGTAAGCGAGCGCCTCGGTTGCCGTCATTTCATAAAACCGGTGCAGCATCATGGCCTCAAGCCGTCCGGTGTCGTTGTCCTCGAACGTCACTCCGTCGAACTTGCGCCGGTTTGTTCTAAAGCGGCTGTCCCGGATCGAAGCATTCGGCAGCTCAAACGAAATGGTTGGTTCGGGTATTACGGCATCATGCTCCGGCCGTGGCTCCGTACCACTGATTCCTCCCGCTCGCTGCAGCAAATCCTCGAGAAACGACTTCCACTTTTCGGCATCCCGGCGTTCCTCTTCCGAGGCGGATTGAAGCAACTCCATGACGGTTGATTGGCCCCAGTCGATTTGCATCTGCCGGTCAAGCTGCTGATGCCGGAGCATCATGATTGTCGGCTCGTCGACGATGGGCTGCGCTCGCTGCATATAATCGTCGATGGCCGCCAGCTGAGCCGGCTTCACCACTTCAAACAACGCAACTAATAAGGTTAGTGTGTTTGCAGAATCGAGCACTTGATTCGTCAGCCGCTCTAGCGCGATGTCGGGACACTTGTCGAAAGCTGCCGTGCTCAGTCGCAGTTGCCTGCAGCGATTGCGGCACTGCTCATGGAAGGAAGCATCTTGCCACACCAGCCGGGCTAATGCCCCTTTGAGCTCATATTCCGGCCGGGCGATCAGATGGCCGGCTTCGATTCTTGCCAGCCGCCTATCGATGTAAGCGAGCCGGTGCAGCCGGTTGGCAGATTCGGATACGGACATTCCAATTTTGTCCCACTGTTCTATCCCCATAAAAGGATGCATGGTAACCCTCCCTTTGATTTATACATTTTCGTGCAAATCAACGATATAGATGTTGCCTTGGGTCCGTTCATTATGAGCATCCGAGGTAAATAGAACGTACTGGTCGTTATGGCTGAAAATCGGATGCGGATGCACGTCCTGCACAGAGAAGCTACTGTTATGGAGACAGAGAAGTGTCATGTCCAGCTTGGCGCGCAGCCAATCTATCCGGCACAGATGAATGCTGTGAGCATCAATAATGCCGTCGGTCACAAGCAGCGAGTCGTCCGTGCTTGTCGTGAAATGTCCATAAGCCGACATGTCAGGTAAAAAGCTCACTTCCGTGTACTCCCCTTCCCGTGAATCCATATAACCAACAAAACTGACAATAGGCTCTTGCTCTTTCACCACTTCTTTCATTGCCGGATCGTTAGGAATGCCACGGGTTCCGTGATAAATTACCGCATGATCTTTATTCGCCCACATTTCATGGCAAATCCACAAAGACTGTCCCCCGTTCGATTGATCCCTCACCTTCGATATCTTCCCGTGATCATACAGCCAAATGCGCTGATCGACCATGCCGCCTTCATGGTTGAACAGGATGATTCGCGGATCACTCGGGTGAAACTGCACGTGGGTCACCCAGCCTTGATGTGAAAAGTCGTAGAGTGTCTCCCCTGAGATCGTATCGATAACAACGACTTGTGAGCTTATGCTGTCCCGCTTCACCTTCTCACGAATCAAGCTGAACGGATTGCCTTCTCCAACCTCGAAAGCTGCAGAATCGATATAAGGGATACAAGCGTATCGTCCATCACCGGACAAATGCGTAAATCCGGTCATCACGTTTTCCGGGAGTCGATAGATGACCCTCTCCTCCAACCCGTTTACATCGAGCAATCGCACCTCGTTGCCTTGAATATATAGCAGAAGGCCATCTGCAGGAGCAAAGCTAGGGCTTGCTTTTGCAAAACCGCGGTACGGATTTCCGTCGTAGTACACGTAACTTTTCATTAAGCCATCACAATTGTCTGTAAGCTGAACAGCCGTACCGTCTTCCAGCGACAACTTGAACAAATTCGGATTGCCGCTGCCCGGGTCGCTGATATATAGCATTTGCCGGTTATCAACGGTGAAGCTGCTGCTCGTAAAATACAAATGATGATGATTTCCAGGCAGCGAAGTGAGCTGAGTCACAGTCCGTCCTGTTAGCGCATCCTTGCGTTTCTGTAATTGATGTTTGAAGATGGTACCTTTGAACGTATTCACTGCTTGCTCTCCCCTCTAGTTAAAAAAACGCGGCAGCCAACTCCGATTCGCCCGAAGCAAGCTGTCAGCCAGCTCCCCGAGCTCGGAGAAATCAGCAAGCCCGCTAAGCGGATCCAGGCTTAACGCTTCGATCAACGTCTCCCGGCTGCCCTCCAACGCCGCCTTCAACGTAAGCTCATGCACATCGGCGTGAAGCCTGCACAGACTGCCGACCGGACCGGGCAGATCACCTGAGGCCCACGGGTGAATCCCGCTCGATCCGACCGTCGCGAGTGTCTCCACGATCACGTCCTTAGGCATGTTTCCGATTTGCCCTTCGTTCGGGACGTTGACGATCGCGGGCGTCTCGCCGCCAGTCACAATAGCCTTCATGATTTCCGTCATTTCTTCGCCGGATCGCTGCCAGGAAACCTCCTTCACGCCGCTTGCCAGCTGCCGGATCGTGTCCAGCTGATGAACCTTCGTCAAGCGCCTAGCGTCTACCGTCGTTTTAAGCACGCCGTATTTCATGCCGTACCCGTTTCTCACATTGCACAGACTTGGATAGAACTCGATCAGATGGCGGTCTCCAGCCAGCGGCAAGTACCCGAAATGACGGCATAATGCCAGCTTCGCTGCGCTTTTGTTGTGAAACGAATCATGCTTTCCTGCGGCTCCTTCGTCCTCGATATCCCAATGTTCCTGGGCATACGCTCGGATTCGAGGCCGTACATCCTGGCCATTAAGCTCTGCCTTCGTCAGCCATATGAAATGGTTGACCCCTGCAACCTCATAATGAAATCCTTGCTCTGGGAGCCAGCGATACAAGTAATCAGTCACGTTCATGCCCTCAGGCTTGGGCAAGCCAAGCATCGGGCCGAAATATTTCGGAGCCGCGTGCAGCTCATGGCACATGCCGACGACCTTAACACTCTTGGCCGCTTTGTTCATGGCCCGGGTGACGACACTCATGGGATTCGTCACATTGAACAACCAGGCGCCCGGACATATTTCCTCCATTTCCTGCACAAGCTCGTAGGCAACCGGTGCCGTACGCAGCGAAGCAGAAATGCCGCATGGTCCAACCGTCATCGATACCGGCTGACGGATACCGTATTGGATGGGCAGCTCCAAATCATTCCAGAACGCATCCATCGCTCCTGGACTGAACGTCGTCAGTACGAAGTCGGCTCCTTGCAGCGCTTCCTTCCGATCATCCATAATGCGAACCCGGTATTCCTTGTTACGAAGCCGATTAAATGTGTGCAGCATAGCGGCTACTGCCTCAACATGCTCCCGGTTCGGGTCGACCAGTCTGATTTCACCACCTTGAATCTCGTCCAACAAATATACATCCCGCATGAGCCCTGCCATCCAGTTGACGCTCCCGCCACCGATTATCGTCAAGTTCATAGAATCCATCTCTTTCGCCTCCAGAGAGTAAGAGCTTGATATTTACGAATTAAAGCGTACCATCTGAGTGGCGAAAGCGTCTTCAATTATCTTGTTTTTCTCTCCATTCATTCACCTATCTTGCTATAATATATTTATAGTTGCTTTAGTTCCTGAAGGAGGGAGCCTGCAGTTGGACCAGACGACCATGTCTAATTACGATGTTCCTTACGACCGAACCCCGCCTTTCTCCATAAGCTATACGCACGATAGGGAAATCGGGAAAAAACCAGTCATTCACCATTATCATAATGCCTTCGAGCTTGATTTCTTTGTCAAGGCGGACCTTGAAATCTTCGTGCGGGACAACAATTACACGATCCGGGACGGCGACTTCTTTTTCATTAACGAATACGAGATCCATCGAATCCACTACCAGCCGAACCGTCCCTATGCAAGATATGTGATTAATTTCAGCAAAGAGTTTATTCAAGGGATGCTTCGGGAAGCCGGACTGGAGCCCACCTTGGAGTGGTTAATTCATCAAGGTCCTCGTAAGGTGGAGACGAAGCCGGAGCAGCGGAGCGCACTGACGTCTCTATTCAAAACGATGGTGTCCGCGCATGGATTGACCGATTGCGATCCGCTAGCCGGGGCCAAAATAAAGCTGAATTTACTCCAGCTGCTAATCCGATTTAAGGAACTGGCAGACCAGCAGCAGCCGTCTCCTGCCTTTAATCCACACATCAGGGAATTGATCCTCTATATCGATGAAAATTACGCCAAACCGATCTCCCTGGAGCAGCTTCAAGCAAAATTTGGACTGAGTAAATATTACATAAGCCATTTGTTTAAAGAGACGACCCATTTTACTTTATTTGAATATGTGTTAAACCGAAGAATATTAGAAGCCAAAAAACTATTGGAGCAAACGGAGCTTTCCATTATAGAGGTTGCCCTAGGTTCTGGGTTCAATAATCTGCAGCATTTCTATCGGATTTTTCAGCGCCATGTAAAGCAAACACCTCTGCAATATCGCAGAGGTGTGAGATGAAGTTATGTAAAGCTAAATGCCAACTCCTTAAGTTATGGAGCAATTGCTAGAGAAAAGACATTCATGGAATTCTCAGCTGTAACATGCTGTTCATTCGCCGTTCATTTTCACTTCCTATACTCAGGTTATTACAAAGGAGGGAAGCAAAAATGTATCTGGCTATTCGAGAAATGAGGTTTGCCAAGGCTCGGTATTCGTTAATTGCTACAATTATGGTGCTTGTTTCATTTCTTGTTCTGTTTGTCACTGGTCTTGCACAGGGGCTTGCGTACGATAACGCGGCTTCCGTTAAGAATATGGCAGCAACTCATTTTGTCTTGGAACAGGATTCTAATCATCGCTTTACCAGGTCTCAGGTGGATCAGAACCAGCTAGAAAAAGCTAGCTTAATAGTAGGAAAAGAGAATGTGGAACCACTTGGTGTCAAAATGACTACGGTTATTCGATCCGAGGGTACAGAGAAGATTGACGTTACACTGCTCGCAGTTACTAACAATGGCTGGCTGGCTCCAGCAATAACAGAAGGTTCCCCCCTCTCGGATCAGGCAAAAGGACATGTTCTTGTAGATCAAAAGCTGGCTGATTCTGGCGTGAAAATAGGCACAATCCTTGTAGATCAAGCCTCGGGAACACAATGGACCGTGAATGGCTTTGTGAAGAACGAGTCATTCAGCCATACACCGGCTGTTTTTCTAAATCAACAGGACTGGCTTAATCTCCAGTCGCAGACACCTGCTCGTCAAGGAACTAAGCTAGCAGAGAGTCAAGTTTACAATGCGCTTGCGATTAAAGACTCAAGTGAGAGAGTTAAGGATCTTCAGGCGGCGCTCCCCAATACAGAGGTAATATCGAAGGCTGAGGCAGTCTCAGCGATTCCTGGTTACAAAGAAGAACAAGGCTCTCTTCTGATGATGATTGGATTCTTGTTTATTATTTCCGCTTTTGTACTGGCCGTATTCTTCTATGTCATTACGATTCAAAAAACCAGTCAATTTGGTATTTTGAAAGCTATTGGTACACGTACTGCCTATCTAACCAGAAGTGTGACGATGCAGGTCTTGATTTTATCGGTCGGTAGTTTGGTCATTAGCGTCCTGCTGGTACAATTGTTTGAGGCTATATTGCCAAGTTCTATGCCATTTCAATTAGGTTTCACTACCTTGGCACTTACTTGCTTGTCCTTTGTAGTAATGTCTCTGGCTGGATCTCTATTTTCGGTGTGGAAAGTCGCCAAAATTGACGCTTTGGATGCGATTGGGAGGACGGCAGCATGAGAAACAGACTTGAATTACAGACGATTACACGGACTTTTGAGGATGGCGGTATCGAAAGAACGATTTTGGATAAGCTAAATCTTGAAGTGGCTGAAGGTGAACTGGTCGCGGTAATGGGACCTTCCGGCTCGGGCAAAAGTACATTCCTGTCCATAGCAGGAGCACTTCTTGAACCGACAAGTGGCGATGTTCTACTCGATGGAGAATCCATCACTGGCAAAGGCAAACAAGAACTTTCTGAAATGCGACTCCGAAAAATCGGATTTATTTTTCAAAGCGCCAATTTAATTCCATACTTGAAAGTGGAAGAACAGCTGATGGTCGTAGCCAAACTTGCCGGAATGGACAAGGAGAAGGCAGCCAAACGAGCCAAAGAACTGCTCGATAAGATGGGGTTACCTCATCGTCGAACGGCCTATCCTGAGAAGCTTTCTGGGGGGGAACGTCAGCGGGTCGCTATCGCAAGAGCCCTAATGAATGACCCGGCTGTCCTGTTCGCTGATGAACCAACAGCAAGCTTAGATGCGTCACGAGGGCACGATGTAGTAAGCATGATCGCGAAGCAAGTAAAGGATCAGGGAAAAAGCGCGGTTATGGTAACGCATGATGACCGAGTGTTGTCGCTTTGTGATCGAGTTCTTTTTCTAGATAATGGTAAATTGATCCATAAATAAGGTAAGCCTCCAAACCCATCTTAAACGTGGTTTGGAGGCTTTTCTGTAATACCTTACTTTCAACTCTGGAATCCCGTACTAAGACTGAGCTGTATTATTTATCGCTATTTTTATCTAAGTTGAATACTTTTGCAATCGTTCCAACTGAGCCTAATGTACTAACAATATCCGTTGGGATGAAGATTGTTGAGGCTTCTCCTCTAGCCATCTCGGAAAGTGCCTCAAAAGACTTATAAGTAAGAATCTCCGAATTTAGACCGGCTTCATTTAGTGCTTCAATTCGTGAACGCTCTGCATTCGCAACAAGCTTAATAGCTTCTGCACGTCCTAAAGCTTCTAATTCCTGTGACTTTTGCTTGGCTTCAGCGTCAAGAATTTGTCGTCGTTTCTCCGCTTCCGCTGCAAGGATAACAGCGGACTGCTGCGCTTCTGCACGAAGAACCGTAGCTTGTTTCTCCCCTTCTGCCTGTAAAATATTCGCCCGTTTTTCTCGTTCAGCTCTCATTTGTTTCTCCATGGAAGTTTGTATATCGATTGGAATCTCTAATTGTAAAATTTCCACTCGATCGATTCTCACTCCCCAGTTTTCAGAAGCATTATCCAGCGCTTGACGCAGTTCAGCCTGAATGCGGTCGCGATTCGAAAGAATTTCATCAAGTTCCATTTTACCAATCGTGGAGCGTAAAGCTGAAGCTACAATATTATGAATGCCTTGCACATAATTAGCGATGCCATATGTAGCTAATTTAGGATCAACCACGGAGAAGAATGTTGCGAGCTCGACACCAATGGCCACGTTATCTTTTGTAATAACGGACTGCGAGGGAACTTTCTCTTGCTGAATTCTTAAATCATGCCGACTACGAACATTATCAATAATTGGGATTATGATGTTAATACCTGCATGCAGTGTTTTATAAAACTTCCCTACTCTTTCAACAATCGCTACGGTCTGTTGAGGAACAATCCTAATTCCTTTAATGATAACAATAACAATGAGAATAATGAGAAATAGAAATACGATAACCCCTACCATATTACACCTGCCCCTTTTTTACATAAAGTTTCGTGACTTTAACATCTATGACAATCGCTTCTTCACCTGCTTGAATCAACTCATCTGCGAATGCGCTCCACAGATCGGAGTTCACTTTAACCAAACCACCTTCACCAGGCCTAATATCACTTATTACGAATGCCTTTTGGCCTATTAATTGATTGGGGGATGGCAGTATTTCATTGGATGAAGGGATTAGCTTGCGAACGATTGGTAACAGAAAAACATAAATCAAGAAAGCACACACTGTAAACACACCTAGTTGTATCAGAAAAGAAAGGTGGAATAATGCGGTGATCATTGAAATAAAAGCACTGGCTGCTAGAACTAACATGAAAAAAGTACCGGTAAAAAGTTCGAATATCACAAACAACACAGCCAAAATAAGCCACAGTAACCAAAGCAATTTATTTCCGCACCTCGCTTTCAGCATCAATTCCTTGTTAAGTTTTATGTGATATCAGGCTTGACTATGTCATTAAAAACAACAAAGGGTGCAGTTGCTTAGGAACGAGAAATGCAAAAAACCAGCAAACTCAAGGTTTACTGGCTTCTTTATAAACTTTTAGCTGCAAAACCTAGGCATCAAGCTCCATGTAATCAAAGAAATCGAAGTCCGCATGCAGGCGGGTTCCTCGCAAATCCTGTGCGCAAAGACCAACGAAAGCGCCGGTAAAGGATAATTTGCTTTGGTAGCTGTCGGCAAGATTACCGGAGTACAACGTCAGACCAATTGGCTGCCACGACTGACCGTCTAAACAATAAAAGAATTGAATTTTATCGAAAGTCATTGCGGCTTTGAGATATACCTGCCCTTCAGGAACTGGCACATACGTGTCTAATTCATCATACTGCCCCTGATCGCTAACGATAATCGCCAGATGCTTGCCGACTTGGTCATCGTGGGAGATGCGAAGATAGTAATGATCGGACTCATCATAATAAAACACAAGGCCCGCCATTTGTGTAAAAGCTTGCGGCTCATACGCCACGCATGTCACGATCTCACAAGTAAAGCTTTGAATGCGTCTTGCCACTAGGCTTTGGTGGTGCAAAGAGGTAAGCGACTCTCTCCCCTTGAGCCTCAAATAGCCAGGACGCTCGGATAAGCTTAACCATGACTCATCAGCTGGGACGCGCAGTGTGTGCCAATGCACGCTGAGCTTCCCTTCGTCAAAATCATCGCGGATCGGGTCCGGATCAAACGGATGAGGCGTCAACTCAGTCTCAGGAATGTGCAGCTGCGGCTGCTTTCCGCCTGCGGCCAGCTGCAACCAGCCTTCCGGCGTCCACGTTACTTTCTGAAGGGAGGTTTCTCGTCCTAGTGGACTGAGTTTGTTGCCGTCCGGAAGAGGACGAGAACAAATAAATACCATGTACCAATCCCCTAGCTGCGTTTCCACCAAGGAACCATGGCCTGCATTTTGCAGCGGATGATCCGGGGTATTTCTTGTTGTGATCATCGGGTAGTCCGGATCAACTTCATAGGGACCCACTACGGAAGTTGAACGCATAAGGGTGGCGGCGTGCATCGGACCCGTTCCCCCTTCAGCTACCAGCAAATAGTAGTAACCGTCCTTTTTATACACCATCGGGCCTTCCGTTACACCCAAATCTGTCCCTTCGGTAATCAGCTTGATCTCTCCGATCAGCTTGCCTTCCTTTGGACAGAACTCCTGCATGATAATGCCAGCGAACCGATTTTTATTTTTGCGAAAATCCCACTGCATATTAAACAGATACTTGCGGCCATCCGTGTCGTGGAACAAGCAGTGATCGAAACCGCTGGAATTCAAATAGATCGGTTCCGACCAAGGTCCTTCAATCGAAGACGCCGTCACGATATAGTTGTGCAGATCTTTATATACACCTTTTCGGCCAACCACATTCGTAAAGCAAAGATAGTAAGTACCCTTGTCGTAGCTTAAGGAAGGCGCCCAAATGCCGCCTGAGCTTGGCACTCCGCGCAAATCAAGTTGACTCACGCGATCTAGTGGACGTGTCAACGGCCTCCAGTTCATCAAGTCCTTGGAATGATGAATCAGCACGCCAGGGAACCATTCGAAGGTAGAGGTTGCGATATAATAATCATCTTCAACCCGAATGATCGATGCATCCGGGTTAAAGCCTCGCAGAATTGGATTTTGAATCATATTGTCATGCTCCTTTTCACTACCACAAATACAAATCGTTCCCTTTAAGCTTGAAAATCGCTTCCATGAAATAGTAATCGCCGTAAATAATTGCGTGATGATGATTCGCCAAATGATAGGCAGCTGAACCGAATTGAATGAGGCTATCGCTACCCGTTGACCAATCAATTCGGCTACTATCCAGCGTTTTGAGCAACTTCAACGCAGCGCCGAGGTACAGATCCTTTTCATGCTCGCCTACGACTTTCGCAATTTCAATCAGACCACACGCCGCAATGGCTGCAGCTGTATCATCTTCCAGCTTCGGTTCCTTCGGCTGTCGGAAATCAACCGGAATCACGCCATCCTCAGGAATGTTCGCGATAAAATAATTGGCAATCCGTTTCGCGGTTTGCAAATAGTCTTCCTTTTGCGTATGCATATAACTCATCATATACCCATACAAAGCCCAGGTCTGCCCTCTCGTCCAGGAAGAGCCTTCTTCATACCCTTGTCCTCCGTACGATCTGATCACACCACCTTCAAACGGATCAAATTCTACGATGTGGTTCACAGATCCATCTGCCCGAACAAACGCCGTCATCGCCGTATCGGCATGCTTCATCGCGATTTGCTTGAACCGCGGATCACCGGTTTCTTCCGAAGCCCAGTACAGCAGCGGAATATTAAACATGCAATCAATAATTGCCCATCCTCTTGTATCGGAGCCTTCTAAGTCGTTCCATGCGCGAATATAGCCTCCTGCCAAATTAAAACGACCTGCAAGCAGGACAGCGGCATGCAGCGCTCTCTTGCGAGATTCCGGATTCTTCGTCACTTTATAATTGGCCACACTCGTCGGCAGCCACATAAATCCAACATCATGATGCAGTCCATAAAATTCCTCAAAACAACGATCTAATTCTTTTTCTGAAATTTGCGCGATTTCTTTATATTTCTCTTGGCCGGTTTCGTGATGCATAAGCCACATCATTCCGCCCCAGAAGCCATTCGTCCACCAATTAATTTCATCTGTCTCCGTACCTGTAGGATTATCCACGATACGATTATCATGTGTTCCGTTAATCGTCGTATACGGAATTTTATACTTGGACTTTTCGCTAACCCAGTCCATTTTCGTCGAAATCCGATCAATGACTTCATTCAACCAGCTTTGATCCTGCTCTTTTAACATACGTTTTTGCCTACTTTCCCCATTGTTTAGTGATTAACCTTTCGTTGCACCTGCGGCAATCCCTTTGACAAAGTACTTCTGTAGCGCGATGAATGCGATCAGGACAGGGATAATTGAAATCGCAGTGCCTGCGAAAACCATGTCCCACTGAGAAGCAAATTCGCCGACGAAGCCGAAAATTTCGACGATCATCGTTTTGGGCTTATCCGAAGGCAGCACCAAACTAGGCATCAGGAAGTCGTTCCAAATGCCGAGACCGTTCAGCACAACCAAGCTAGCTGTACACGGCCCAAGCAGTGGAAATACGATCCTCCAGAAAATGCCGTATTTGGAACAACCGTCGATCTCAGCCGCTTCCTCAATTTCACGTGGTACCCCTTTTAGAAAACTTGTATAAAGCAGCACACCGAACCCGACGGAGCCGGAAATGTAGATGAGAATCGGTGCGCTCAATGTGCCGTAGAAACCTATCATTTTCATCTCTTTGAACAGTGGAATCATATAGACTTGAAATGGAATCATCATACCCGCAAGAAAGTAAACATAAACCATATTCGTCCATCTTTTATTCGTCCGTTCAATGGCGTACGCCGCCATGGGGATGACCGCAATCATCGCTACAATTGAGCTTACTGTTAAAATGATAGAGTTGACCATCGCTCTAGGGAAATCGGTTTTGGTCCACAGATACACGAAGCTGTCCACGTACCAGCTGGTTGGAAATGAGATTGCATCCCGCAGAATGGCTCCATTGCTTTTAAAGGCGGAAATCAAGCTGAAATAGATCGGGAAGAAGAAGATAATGGCAAGGACCAGCGTCAGGACAAAGAGGAGAATCTCCAGTATACTTTTCTGTCTTCTCATCTTATAACTGCACCTCCCTGCTGCGAAGCAGCTTAATTTGAATGAGTGATACGATAAGAATCAGAATAAAGAGAACAAGGGATAATGCAGTTCCGAATCCTTGACGTAATTCGCCAAATCCGACTTTATAAATAATGTAAGTCAGTGTTTCTGTTGCAAAACCAGGCCCTCCGTCCGTCATGACGGCGATCTGATCAAATATTTTGAGGGACGCAATCATCGATAACATCATGCACACCGTAAAGGCACCTGCCAGCAGCGGAAATGTGATGTGCCGGAATTGCTGCCAGCGGTTCGCACCGTCTATACTAGCCGCTTCCGATAGCTCTGGTGGAATACCCTGCAACCCAGCCAAATAAATAATCATATAATAGCCGGCGCCTTTCCATACCGTTGCGAAAATGATAGCAATCAATGCGTAATCCGGATTTCCAAGCCAATCAACCTTTAAGAAGGAAAGATGCAGTTTATCGAGTAATTGCGTAACGACACCAAAGTTGTAATTCAAAATAATCGTCCAGACAAATCCCATAACAATCCCGCTGAGAAGCGTTGGAAAGTAAAAAATACTGCGAAACAAGTTACGGAACCATTTCACCTGATCGACCAGCATCGCCAGCAGCAAGGCAACGGCATTTTCTATAACAACTAAGACGACCGACAATATTAATGTATTTTTCAGCGCGTTATGAACACGCTCACTGTGCCACATCTCTACGAAGTTATCGAAACCAATGAAACGAATATCAGGACTAACGCCATCCCAGGAAGTAAAGCTAAGGTAGATACTGCTCGCTGTCGGTACCATGACGAATAAGGTGTAGAGGATTAGAGCAGGAATAATAAACACGACAGAAAAGGTTAGCCATTTTCTTTTTCTCTTTACAGGCTGTATGGTGCTCATTCTCTTATGCCTCCTATTGAATGTTGAAGGCAGTAGCAGGAAAACCTCCGCAAGTGACGCAGAGGTTCTCCGTTTGCAGCCTTTTTGTTTGTTATTTTTTCATTGCCTTCACTTCCGTGTCCCATTCAGCATCCGCTTTTTTCAAGTAATCAGCACTGAAATCACCTTTAACTAACCAATCTTGAACAGATTTGTAGAACCAGTTACGGAATTGCGGCGGGATTTGGTTAGCTCCCCAGAAGTTGTTTATTTGAAGTGATTTTTTCACGTTCGGATCCGCCATCATCGTTAGCACTTCTTGCAATTGAGGTGAAGCATCATAGGTCATTTTTTCTTTCGTTGATGGAATGGCACTTGCCACTTTCAGGTATTTCGGGTATTGCTCTTTGCTGAAGAAGAATTTGATGAAATCCGAGATCGCAGCTGTTTTATCTGCATCTTTCGCTGCATTAGCTGACAGAGACCAACCTGCGGGTTGAGCAAGGCCAACTACGTTTACTGCACCTTTTTGATCCGGTACCGGGTACCATCCGAAATCAAATTTCGGATCCGCTTGTGCGATCGTTGGGAACATCCAAGGACCGGAGAACAAGCTTGCTGCTTTGCCTGTTACGAGCATGGAAGCCGTCTGATTATCCGCCGTACTCATGTACCCTTTATCTACATAACCTTTCGTGAACAGATCCGTCATCAGTTGCATCGCTTTCGCTGGACCTGGATCCGTAAAGCTCACTTTACCTTCAGAACGCTTAGCGTTCCAATCCGCATCATTGATGTACACTTCGTCAATCAAGAATTTATTGACCCAGAAGCCCCAGTGGAAAATATCTTTACCGCCAACAACGATGGGGGAAATCCCTTTTGCTTTCAGTTTTTCTTGAGCCGCGAGGAAATCTGCATACGTTTTAGGCTCTTCCGTAATCCCTGCATCCGCGTAAGCTTTCTTGCTATAAATAATCCCTTGGGGTGCAGGCAGCGAGATTGGCGCATTGTATACTTTGCCGTTTACTTGCGGTACGCTTTCAAACAAACCTTGTAGATCTTTAGGAAGTTCAGCCAACTTGCCAGCGTCCGCGAACAATTGGGTATCACGCATTTCGACAAGATCAGGGAATTCGCCAACCGCATCTTTCGTTTTCAAAAAGTCGAGATAAGCCGCTGTCGTCGTTTCACTCAAATCTTTGATTTTAACGTTCGGATTTGCTTTCGTGTAAGCAGCAATGGAATCAACCACAGCTTGTTTGGTCGCTGGATCGCCAGTTGCATAAATGACGCTGAATGTTACGTCTTTCTTCGGAGCCGCTGTCGCTGCAGCTGTGCCAGCCGGAGCGGCGCTTGACGTTGAAGTTGCGGAATCACTGTTGTTACCGCAGCCTGCCAAAATGAGTGCTAAAGCTGTCGATCCGACGAGTATTTTAGAAAAAGTTTTAACCATGGTAGAAAGTAACCTCCCTTTAATATCTAGCTTCTTGTGAACATCTCAAGCTATTTGATTTCTCGACTCATCAGGTGCTGTTCTGTTGCTGATTTAAGACTAACATACGACAAAATCGTTTAGAATGAAGTTTTTTAAGCTTGATATGCATGAATTTAAGAAGGTGTGAACGAAGGCTAGGGAGATCATCGAATATGAAAAACAGCTTCCGCCAACGCTTCAAAAAGAAGCCAAGCAGAAGCTGTTCTCCCCTACAATTAGAATTCCTGACTAGTTACCTTTGATTTGACTCTTATATTCTTGCGGAAGCTTGCCATAACTTTTCTTGAACATATCGCTGAATTGCCTTGGATTATGATAGCCCACCCGCTCTGCAATTTCATAAACGAGCAGATCCGTTTGCAAAAGTAAGCGGACGGCATTTTTCATCCGAATGTTTGTGACGTACTGCTTAAAATTCTCATTCGTGTGCTTCTTAAAGAAGCTGCTAAAATAATATGGATTCATAAACACTTGGGAAGCCATGCTTTCCAGCGTGATATTCTCGCTATAGTGCTCCTCAATGTATTCCTTAATCATCTTCATCTGCTGCGCTTCGCGGCTGCCGCCTGCAGTGTTTACTTGTTCCAGTATGTCCATTATGCGATCAGATATGAAATCGGTGAGATCGCGAAAACGGTAAAATTGATGCATGCGCTGCTGCCAATCTTTCCGCTGCTCCGGCGACACCTGAAGGTCAATCCCGACAGCCGACATCTCCTCCATTAAGTCCGTCAGCATGGTATATACGATTAATACGGCCGATTCTTTGCGACCATTAGCGTTGCTTGCAGCATGATCAAATAAGTTCCCCAACAGCTCCTGCACCTGTTGCTTGTCCTTGGCAATGACCGCTTTCATCACAGCCAACTTGGCATCTGCCAAGAGATGATCTGAGCCGTCACGCCGTTCATTTTGGTACCAGGACAGAATCGTTCCTTCCTTTTCAAAATAGCTATAGTTCATCGTCTCGACAGCCGACATATAGGATTGCCTTAGTTCTTGCAGACTGTGGGCCGGCTTACCGATACATATCGTCACATTAATTTTAAGATAATAGGAAATCTTATCCCGCATTTCGCTCGCGAGATGCTGCAAATTATCCTCTATGCCCAAGTGGTTCACGATAACGCATAAATTTTCGCCTTTTCGAATAACGAGGCCGCTGCCATACTGTTGGATCAACTCATCTGCCAGATTGGATACTGCAAATACTAATAGACGCTTCTCATGCTCGCCCCATCTGCCATCCTGTAGCTGTACATGAGCAAGCTCCACATACAGTACGCTGAAACATGAAGCCGTAAACTGCGTGTTCAAGCTCTGAAGCTTGCGCTGCGCTTCCTCCCACCGAATATCCCCTTGGGTAAGCCGATCAAACAGCTCCTCGAGTTGTGTCTTCTTATCTTTTTGCTCATAAACCGCCAGCTTCCCCTTGGAGGATAGATCCTCATTCGCTTCCTTCAGCTGCGTCATTGCTTTGCTTACTGCCTCGAGCAGCAGGCTTTTCTCAATCGGCTTCACCAAATAATCAACCGCTCCGAAGGCTAATGCATCCTTGGCATAAGAAAACTCCTGATACGCACTGACGAAAATAATTTTCGTATGCAACTGCCGCCGTTGTACTTCCTTCATCACATCGATGCCCGAACCATCTGGCATGCTAATATCGGTGATGACAAGATCAGGCAATTTGTCTTCAATTTGCTCCATAAGACTTTTTCCAGTCAGGGCTTCACCGACGATCGTAATGCCTAGCTCTCCCCATGGAATAAGCTTTTTCAACCCTTTGATAATGATCGGTTCATCATCAGCTAGAATGGCGTTCAACATGGACACTCACCTCTTTCGTTAACGGAATGACTAGACGGACAGTAGTACCAATATGTTGGCTGCTGTTGATCTCAATGCCAAAACCGTGCCCATACAGCCCCACGATGCGTTCATGGACATTAATGAGCCCTATACTGCTCCCTATATCTAGCGAGCTGCCCTTAGCCAACTTTAATCGAACTCGTTCAAGTGTATCTTCGCTCATCCCTACACCATCGTCATCCACCGTCACACTAAGCAGATTATCCGGCAGCTTTTCAATTGAAATACGAATGGTGCCTTTCCCTGACTTTGGCATAATACCATGATAAATGGCATTTTCGACGATCGGCTGCAGGGATAGCTTCGGAATCGCACAGTCCATTAAATCCGCATCGAACCGGAAATCTAAACCTAACCTATGCTCGCCGTACCTGATAACCATCAATTGAAAGTATTGCTCCACATTGGTCTTCTCAGACTTGATTGTAACGGTTTCTTCCCCGTAATCGAGTACATACTTGAGTTGATGGGATAATGACAAAATCATATCACCCACCTCATTCGCATCTTCCGCAACAGCACTCATCCGAATCACTTCCAAGGTATTGTACAAATAATGCGGCCTGATCTGGCTTTTTAATGCATTCAGCTCCGCTTGCTTCTGTTTAATCTGCGCAACATACACGACGTCAATGTATTCCTTCAGCCGTCCCACCATTTTGTTAAAGCCGTGGGAAAGAAGCCCCAACTCATCTGCTGTCTTCACCGTCACCTTGGTATCGAAATTACCGGACTCCACCTTCGACATTTCCCGGGTAATGCTGCGAATTGGATTGGAGAAGCGATTCGAGAACCAAACCGCAACCACAATTAACGAAACGATACAAAGACCAATGACGATCGTAATCGTCCGTAAGAGCTGTTCGACCTTGAGGAACATTTCTTTTTTATAAAACTCACCGATAATTTTAATATTATTCTCTGCTGTAGCCTGTTGTAGATGCAAGAAATCGTCCGACGTATTCGCATGGAAAACAGTACCGATTCGTTCAGGTTGATTACTGTAAAGGATAATTCCCTGATCATCTACCACGTAGACGGTATCTTGTTTATTCAGGACCATTTGTTTAAAAATTTCAGTAAACGCATCAAGCCCTACGTCCATGTAAAAGGTACCAACAATATCACCTTCTACCTTGGACGAGCCCAGTACATCCGTAAGGTTGCGTCCAAACGTCATCACTGGATCCGTGGCCCCAAGAAAATAATCCTGCTTGTGGGTCGGAAAAAAGCTGAGTCCGTTACGGTTGAGCTTCGTCTGCTCTTTCCATTCGACCTTTGGATATGCATATTGGTAATCCAGAGCAACATTGTTCTTAGATAGGCTTTCAAAAGTCCCGTTTGGCAGAACAAAAAAGACACTTTGCAGATTACGTTCTGTATATAACACCGTTTGCAAGAAATCGTTAATAGTCATCGTCAATCGGATATCTTTTTCCTTGCTTTGCGCTGCAACTGCTTGTCCCAACTGACCATAGAGACCGCCAACTCCGTAGGAGTACATGAGTTTTGAAATATTGTTGTATTTGACGAACATATCGTCCACATTTCGGCTGGCAAACAGTAACATTTGCTCATAGTTATTCGTCGCATAACGCTCCATGAAGCCGCTGAACGTCTGCAGAGAAATATAACTAAGAATGAGCAGCGGGATAAGACCTACCGAAATGAAAGAGAGTGTAAATTTGGCAAAAATGCTTTTGTGCATCCGAAAAGGGTTCGATGCCATCTGTGAGCCGCCTCATGCTTTCGTTATAGAATAAGTCCATTTTAACAGAATTCACACACGAAACGAGCGATGATATTGCATGTGGAAGTGCACTTTTTTAAGATATAAGAAACAACGCCATCCTTATGGATGTCGTTGTCAAGAAGCCGCACTTATTTGGGGACCTGATCAACAGGAAAATAAACGGAATATGTCTCATCCTTAATTTCATATAGAGGGATAAAACGTATACCCACGTCCTGTCCTTTCGTTCGATAATAGCCCACATTCCACCAGCTGTGATTTCTTTCCCGATCTGCTACGAGCATAGTCTCTGGCAACGCAGGGTTACCATATAATCGATGTTCACGTTCAATTAACCCTGCCAAAACAATCGGGCCATCCATAAAAGCTACCATATTTTCTGCGCCAGGAAGTGGCTCGGTTGTTAATGATTTAGGAAACTCAATTTGTATGGTATCCCCATTACTCCATGTTTTACGAATTCCAATGAACGATTGAGGCCTTACTGGATTTGTAAGTTGGACGCCATTCACGTAAATAATGGGCTCATTGCTTACCCATCTTGGGACTCTAAGTTTTAATGTAAATTCAACATCCTTGTCACAAGTAATCGTCAAACTATACGTAAATCGATCAGGGCGATGTACAGGGATTGGTGGCATATCAATTTTGGTTATGGCCGTCATTCCCGTTACATTCCAGTTATTCAAAGGATAGACACCATATTGCCCGTCCTGCTTAAGATGAATGGTAATTGGACTATCGTTTAGACTTAGATTAACTTCGGCTGGCAGCCACTGGCACACAGCCACTCCATCCTTATCCTCCATGAAAATCTGCTGCACATAAGAGGCATTCGCTTGAACAAGCGTACCGTGGCAGCACCAAAAATGCTGTGTAGGGGTGCCCCACTTCTTATGACTCCCCGCGCCGACACCTAGAAAATACGAAATCATGCCTGTTTCTCCATGCTGGTGAGCAAGAACTCCGTTATAGAATCTTCTCTCCCAGTAGTCCGCATATTGTGGTTCTCCTGTCCATCTGAGCAGCACATGGGCAAGTCTCATCATGTTGTAATTCACACAATGTTCCTGTCCAACTCCCATCCTTTCCGCCATCTGACCGGGAGGCACCCATAATTCACCGTCATCTCCAGCCCCCGTACAATAATATCCTCTATTCGTAACCGCGCATGCCCAGAACGCCTCCACAACCTCCCGAAAACGTTCTTCTCCCGTTACTTCCCACGCCCTAGCAGCTCCCAAAATTTCAGGAATCTGCGTATTGGCATGCTTATTCGTCAATACCTCTTGTCCTGATAACAAGGCGTCAAAAAAACGGCGGCGATCGTACCGATGGATTAATGCGAGATGTGTTTCATCCTGTGTTATACCATATAGGTCTGCCCAGACCTCCAACATGCCACCTGTTTCTAAATCAAGGAGGTCATCCATTTGTTCTCGGCTAAACAGCCCCGTCCAGCGGTAAAACCAAGAAGCTAAACCACGCATTAAATCGAGCGCTTGTTTATTTTGAACAATTGCATACATGTCGTATAGCCCCATCAAAAGTTTATGAATCGTATAATGCGGTGCCCAGACATACTTTCCTTTGGCTATTCTATTCATGTAAGACTCTGGGAACGCAGCAAGCCATTCTCCCCCATTCGCCTCCTGACAACGCGCCAATTCTTGGACGATGTGATCCGCTTTAGCTCTAACCAGCAAATCTTCGGTTTGCGCATAAATGCGGGCTGCTGCAGACAGCCAATGCCCCATCATATGTCCCCTCAACTCACAAGTCGGTGATTCCCAGCCCCAATGCCAATGTTCGGGTCCGTCCATGCTCGTCGTAGTCGCGCTTGTGGTCCCCCCATTTCCACTGTAACTCCACAAACCTGCCTCCAGATAGAAATTACGAAGTAGATTTTCATTCGTTAAGCTTATGACATACTTTTTATTTAGCTCAAAACGAGCCGCAAGCGGACCCGCCGACAGTTTAACTCGTCCTACCTGATAATCCATCATTTTAGTTATATGCAATGGGATACCTCCATTTTTTTGTATCTTAAGAATATTTTAAACCCCAATAGGTATTGAGAAGAATGCATAAAACATTATTTTACATATACTTTCTTTGGGTATATTCTAAGTACAAGCAATGTAAGGGGGCATGCAAGATGGATCCGTTCGTTTATTTAACTGGTGATCGGTTTCCCATGATCAGGGATATTGGATGGAATCAAGTTGACGAGGTGTATACGCATCACGATCGCCTATTAGACTTTGATGTATTCGTATTTGTGACCAAGGGGAGCATGCAGGTCGTTGAGGAAACAGTGGAGTATATCATTCATGAGAAGGAACACTTGTTTTTGAAAAAAGGACTTCATCATTGGGGGCGCCCTGAAACTTTGCCAGGAACATCTTGGTATTGGATTCACTTCAATTCACCTGTAGATGACTACTCTTCCTATAAAGATCAATCCCCTCTACCCGAAATCGACTTCTTTTATCCTGATCACTATGCCTACCGATTCCCTCTGCCAAAGCATGGAACTTCGCCTTTTCATCGAACCTTAGAAAACAGATTACATCTGTTAGTGGAGGATTTTGGAAAACCCAAGGAACATGGTATGGTCCAACTAAGCATTCAAGTGTATCAGATGTTTCTGGAACTTCACAAAGCAACAAAGGAACATAGCCAATCTACAAAAAATTCAGGCAAAGGCGAAGCTGTCGCTGGGCGAGTGATGGCTTTTCTTAAACAGCATATCGACGAGGACTTTGACTCTACCCAACTAAGCAGCCATCTGAATTTAAACTATAGTTACGTATCAGCAACCTTTAAAACTCAAACAGGACTAAGCATTATTGAAGCTCATACGAAATTAAGAATTAACAAAGCGATTGACTGGATGCGAAACACTTCTCTCAATGTATCTGAGATTAGTGAGCGATTAGGCTACAGGAATCCTTACTATTTCAGCCGTGTCTTTAAAAAAGTAATAGGGGAATCTCCTTCTTCGTATATGAGTAATTTCTACAAGAATAAGAGTATGAAGATACTGCTAAACCGTTAAACTGCATCATATTAAAATAAATGGCCCTACGATTTCTCGTAAGGCCATCAAGTACTGGTATTCTTTAAAAAGTAGTGTTTTTGCTCAGTATATCTGCGAATATAGAAAAGAAGGCAATTGCAATAATAGCATATAATACAATAAAAATAAGAGCCATCAATAAGCTCGCTTTGGCGTAATTAGATTTATTTTTGTTTGCACTGTCACCAAATGCCCAAATAAATAACATGACGATATTGACGATTGGGATCATCAAAATTAAGCTAGTAATTAGCCAATTTTTCACCGTCATAACCTTTTCTCTTTGATCTAACCCAAAGCTTGTTGTTTCCATCGACATTTTAAAACTCCCCCTTAACCATCTTTATATATAATTACCATTCCTTAGTATATCTGAAAAGGCCCATTTGTAAAGGGATATTTTAACAAATACAACTCCTAGTTAAGGTTGATGAGTTGGACCAAAGATAGAAAGAGCGGTAGCCTTGGACGAGAAAATAATGTCCTTTGACTGCCGCTGTTTTAGTAAGTATCATTCGCTGAACATTCAGATGAGCGTGAAATATTTCCAGTCCTCCCACAATTCCTTGGTTGTTCAGCGTGTGTAACCGGATGTGACCAATAAGGGTATGTTTTTCATTTCATAGATTTTTTGGAGAGTATGGGTACAGCGATTCGGGATACATGTGCATCCTCCGAAAAATGCTGGACTTACAAACTAGCCCACATAATTGGCAACTTTACAGAACCAGACCATGTGCCCAGAACCCGGCCCCCAGTAATCTTGCACAGTAGTGTAAGGCTGACCGAATTTATTTAGCCATTTAGCTTGAGCATGCCGGTAACCACTATCCAGACAAAAACTATCAATTCCTTGTTCAGCCAATTTGTTAGCCATCGCTCTAATTAGAGCGGAGCCGATTCCCCGCCCCTGATATTCTGGCAACACATACAAGCTGCCCAGTTCACCAACATTCTTTAGTCGACCGTCGGTGCATTTGATAATATCATCATTGCAGGGCCCAAATGAAATGACGCCGACAATATTATCGTCCATACGGGCAACAAGAAATCGGACCGCTTCGCCCACTGTATGCAAAGCATCGTGCAGCATACGTCTCTTGCCTTCGATCTCTCGCGCGATCACTTCTGTGAGCGCTACCAATCCTTCCTGCTCAAAGGCGTTGGGAATAGATCGCCTGAATACCTGGTAAGCTAGATCCATATCAGACAACGCTAATTCATTGATTTCGATCACTTTGTTCATTTCATCTCCCTCCTCAATAGCTTTTTTATTATCTTATTTGTAATTATCCCATTTTCCTTCCGTTAGCGTTACCCATTATTTGAATACAGAACCTCTACGTCTTCAGAAATGATTTCAAGAGAAGCATCGTCATCGTCACGCCAGTTTGCAAAGAGAAACTTACGATAAGGCCCGCTCTTACTCATCTCACTGATTGCATAAAGCATCATTCCGAGTGGTCTGTTGGAATTAACGGTTTGCACTCCAGTGAACTTTATTAATATTGCACCTCCTTCATAACCTTTTAAAGTTACCGAGAGGATATTGTCCTCCCAGTAAATACACTCGATTTTACTATCATGTATCCTAAAATCACCTATGTAAGTTAGAAACTGATCTTCTTCAGTATTCATCAATTTAATCCTCGTTTCTTTATTCTGATTGTTTATTTAGGAGTTATCTGCGTTTAGTCCTTTCTCCTCCAGACTCCGCCGGGACAAGGAACAAACCCACAATCTGAGTAAAACGTAGTATGTTTAGAATCGTAAGTCAATGTTACAATCTCTAACCCAAAACGTTCCGCCTCTTGAAGTAATTTCTTTACTAAAGCTTGACCTATCCCTTTTCTCTGATGTTGAGGATGCACAATAATATCTTCCATATATCCGTGCTGCAATCCCATTCCAGCAATATAACCAAATGCTATTAGTTCATTCTTCTCATCCCTAAGTCCGGCCCAGAAATTGCAGCGTTCAAATAAAATGGGATAATCAGAATGCCTACCATCCCAACCCACTAGCTCTCTTAAAGTTGGCACTTCATGGTGCTCTAACGATAAATTAATGACTATCTCTTGATTCAATTGACCATCTCTCCTTTGCAATTCATTGTTGTTAAGAAGCAATTGTTGGCGCAATGCTGCCCGTTACTTCAACAAAAAAGGAACAGTTGCCGGTCCGAGGCAATCTGCTCCATTTTGAACCAACAACCATTAACCTTTATTTTCACTGTCCTTCTTCATGCCTTTATAGAGGCTTATCGGCAGCGCAATTATTAAGAAAATTAATGTCGGGATCATTAACCATAATATTGCGCCTCCTTTTGCAGGCTAAACCAAAAACCATTTTTTATCAGCATATGGCACAATAAAAAAGAACAAGTATAATGCAACCAACAAAGATACACATAATACAAGAAAATTTAATTTGTGGTTTAATACAATCGACTTAATTCTACTAGTTAAAAAGATATCAGAAACCTCCAAGCTCCTAAGAGTAATCTCTCAAAAGTGTAGACTGTCGACTTTAACTAAATCTAACCCATGCACCCTTGCCACGAATCAAGGTATCTTTAAATCAATAAGCTTGTTATTCTCATCCCATATAACTTGTCCGCCGAAAGATTCAGTGATAAAACGCAATGGAACAAGTGTAGAGTCATTTTTAATTAATGGAGCTTGATCTAGGAGCACTTTTTCATCGTTGATAAATGCCGTTTCTGAATCGACCGAAAGCCTCACCGTTACATTTCCTCTTGTTGCTGAAATAGTCTGTGTAGTGCTCTCCCATTGAATGGTTGCTCCGAGCGACTCAAATATTTTTCGAAGCGGTACCATAGTGGTTCCATTAATTATGTCTGGATATTGTTGAAAAGATAATATTTCCCCATTCAACCTTACTTTAATAATTGAGGGTATGCCCACTTTAATGGGTTCATCAAAACTCCATCCTCCTGGGCCTACTTGCCCCACCTGATTGAACCCCCAAGCCCAAGCGTTACTATTATTATCTAATGCTACCGTTTGTGTGCCGTCATAATAATAACGGTTTCCACTAATTTGAATTATGGAATTGATTTTAGAATTAAGCGTTAATTCCGACACATCCTTGTAAGTGCCATTGCCGATTTGACCTAGATTATTCTTTCCAAGCCCCCAAATGGATCCATCTTCCTTCAAAATGATTATAGAATGATCCGCGTAATTCATCTGAGAGGAAAGCAGTATCGTCTTTACGTCAGAGAGAGTGGGTACTAGCTCCGGAATAGAATGAATAAAAGATTGATTCTGACCATTCAATTTAAATATATCTGGCCCCCATTGAAAGACAGATCCCTCCTCGGTTATAGCAGCACTTGAACCTCTTCCAAGAGTCATAATTTCTTTAACCTTGCTCGTTATTTTAACTTGTACAGGAAGATAACTTCCTTTATCTCTTCCACCTGTCCCAAGGGAACCATCTTCATTCAGCCCCCATGCCCACACCGTTCCATCTTTTTTAAGTGCTAGGCTGTGATTTATACCTGCTGCAACTTGAATGACATCACTTAGACCACTCACCTGAGCTGCGGTCGAATGGATTGTACGAGAATCCCCACTTCCAATCTGTCCAACCATATTACTTCCCCATGCCCAGACCGTTCCATCCTTTTTTAAGGCGAGAACATGAGATGCTCCTGCAGAAACAGCGACAACATCGTTTACATTTTTCACCTGTACCGGTTTGGTTTCATCATATTTTAACCACCTTGCTTGCAGGTCTATTGGAGATAATTCCATGTTCTCTTGATTGCCCAATTGTCCTGTGTGACCATGTCCCCATGACCAAACGGTTCCATCTTTTTTTACAACAATTGCAAAGTTGGTCCCTGCGGAGATAGAAGTGACATCTGTTAATTCTGAAATCCTCTGTGGTTTCGCTCGATAGTTTATTGAAAATTGACCGTTACCGGTTGTTCCATCTGCTAACTGTCCATATGTATTATCCCCCCAAGCCCAAACCGTTCCATCCTTAAGTAATGCTAGATTATAACAATCACCCGAGGATATCTGGCGTATATCGCCTTTATCTGTTTCTGCATAGGTTATATCTGTTAGAAAGCAACTTGCAAAAATAATAACGGAAAAAGAAACAGTAAATAATTTTGCTGTTATTTTATTAACCTGAACCACAATTCTTCCTCCTATGATTTCTGCCCTACTTGAATCAACCCTTAAGCTCTTTAATCGATGTATAAAATCCCAGAATATCTGAATCAATTGGCAAGCCAGATACTTGCCCATCCCCAATTTCAATTATTATCCATTCTCCAGAATCTGTTTTTCCGATGTCCATCGTAAAAAAGTTACTTTCCATATTCTGAGCAAGATGATTGAAAATCGTTAAATCAGGTTTCTCATCATCGTAATGAATATCTTCCCAATAATCGAATTGAAAAAGAAATTGTTTTTGGTAATAAAACAATCTATATTCCTTTGAGAGTGGCATCCGACTCTTGGAATGGATAGATATTTTTTCAAGATTCACGAACTCTCTAAGTACTATGCCTTCATTAAGGTGTTCACCTTGTCGATTAATGAAATTCTTGATGACAGTGGTTGCATGATTTCTATCCGAAGCATTCGGTATGAAAAAAGATTCGTTCCATTCGTGTTTCCTAGATTTCACATAGTCCTTTATGATAATTGGCTTGCTCCCAAACTCAGACAGATTCCTATAGATTTGATCAAAATCATTCTTCATGTTTTCAATATGAATCCAATTGCTATAAGGAGTATAGTCTTTAATCTTTTCATAGGAATTGGGAAACCAGTGACCATTCTTATATGCATCAGGATTGTTAACGAGAAATATATTCTTCTTTTGTAATCCGTTGTAGAAGTCTTCATAGTTCTTGGGCTTCATCATCCAGCCTCTATATAGAGCAGATTCATGAGATTCAACTGCATTAATTTTACTTAGAGCCTTGTCAGTATTGCCTTCCAATAACTCTTCAAGACTGATTAACAGGATAGAAAATCCAAGAGATTTAGCTATAGAGAATTCCTTCTCATAATCAAAGTCAACTGCATTTTTATTCATCGGATCTGAACAAAAAATCAGAAGCATACAGACTCGACCCCCATATTGGATTTAATCTTGCACTTGCAGAATTTTCAACTAACGTTACATTTGCATACTTCCCTAAATGTTTTACATATTCGTGAATCAGATAAGACTATCCTCCCAGTTAGTTTAATCCCATAGCCATAATAAAAAATCAAAAACCGGAACCCCAACGGAGTCCCGGCCCTCAGCCTATCCAACCTCAATCATTCGCCCATCCCAAAAATACACAACCCGCTTCACCTTTGGAATAAGAGTCCAGAGTCCCAGATTGCCGCTGCTTTATTTACCCCACAATCAAAGCGTACACAATACCGGGTCCGTGAACCCCAATGGTCAGGTCATTCTCGATATCAGCCGAACGACTTGGTCCAGAGATGAAATGAATACCCGCAGGCAGGCTCTCATTTCCCGCACGATCGAAGTGAACCAATGTTTCTCCTAAACGTGTTTTCAGTCTTTCTACCGGAATAATAGCCATCAATACTGTAGGGAGCAAACTAACCGATCTTCCTTTGTCCTGAGATGACAGGACTGTCATGGAGCCTGTATACGCTGTAGCGTAGTCCGCCATCACAATACCAAAATCCGCTTCAGCCGCGCGGGCTTTCCAGTGAGTCTCCGGCTCACGGTTCCAAACCGATACGTTAGTGCCTTTTAGCACTCCTTCCAAATCAAGAGCATCAAGCTCAGATTGGTTTTGCCGGATGATATATTTAGCACTCATTTCCTGTGCTTTATTCACTATGAATTGTTTAACATCTTCCATGGAAGATAAACGAGCGACATATCCGCCAGCAGCTTGGAAATTTTCCGCAAATCTCTCAATTCTCTCTTCAAGAGGCCACTCGAAGGCTTGCCAGAAATCAGGTGCCCCTCGGTAAGGCTGAGCCGGTTTCTCAGTCACCCGTGCTCTACCAAGCTTGCTAGCGACGCCATTTATAAATGATTTCTGTTTCGCACGTGACTCCGCTTCAAGCTGATCTAACCATTCCTGATGCGTATCAGCCATGTTCATGCCCTCCTCCGGCTTTTCTTTCCTTGACAATGGTTTCCATGCGTTGGCGTACTTCCGGATCCAGCTCCTTCAACCCTTGGCGCAATTCCGCCTCCAATGTCCCCCACCCCTCACGGAACGATTTTTCAGGCAAACTTGGTGTTACCCGATACGAGTTCCAGCCTTTGAGCGGACCCAGCTTTGTACGGATCTCTCCATTACGGACGACAAGTTTTTGACCGATCTTGCCGAGCTTCAGCATACCTTTGAAACGGCCCGAGTTGCTCATAACCGCCGAGAAGCCTTTCATGCCAATCGCTTCAATCTTGTTGCCATGGCCGCTCTCCACTTTACGGCGCCGTAAAGAAACAAGCATATCGTGCAGAGGGATTTTGACGGGGCACGCTTCGTAACAAGCCCCGCATAAGCTGGAGGCATTCGCAATATCGTCCCACTCAGCCACGTTTTTCTTTAGCGCAGGAGTCAATACGGCGCCGATCGGGCCGCTGTATGTCCCCCCGTAAGCATGTCCTCCGATATGCCGGTACACCGGACAAGCGTTCAAGCAAGCGCCGCAGCGGATGCAATTCAGCAATTCTTGAAATTCGGGATCTCCCAGCTGCAAAGAACGTCCGTTATCGACAATAATAATATGCATTTCCTCAGGACCATCGGCATCCTGTTCTCTTCTTGGACCCGTAATCCCTGACATGTACACCGTCAGCTTCTGACCTGTCGCCGAACGCGGCAGAAGCGTTGCCATGACTTCCAAATCAGTCCAGGAAGGAATAATACGCTCCATACCCATTAGCGTAATTTGCGTCTTAGGAACTGTCGTTACCATCCGGGCGTTACCTTCATTCTCGAACAGCACCATGGACCCGGTCTCGGCAATCGCGAAGTTGCAGCCTGTCATCCCGATTTCGGTTTCAAGAAACTTCTCCCTCAGCTTCTTACGAACAAAACCTGCTAGAATCGAAGTATCCGGAGGCAGCGTCTCTCCCGCTTCTTTGGAGAGCAAATCCGCAATTTGGTATCTGTTCTTATGAATGGCCGGAATGATAATATGGGAAGGCGTTTCTCCCGCGAGTTGAATGATATACTCACCTAAATCCGACTCGATAGCTTCTATCCCGATAGATTCAAGCGCGTGATTTAGATGAAGCTCTTCGGTTACCATTGACTTTGATTTTACAACCGACTTTGCAGATTTACGTTCCGCAATCGCCAGAGCAATTTTCACCGCATCAGCCGATGTATCAGCGAAATGGACATGAACTCCATTAGCACGAGCGTTATCCGCAAACAAATTTAAATAATAATCCAGATGAGCAATCGTGTGCAGCCGGATTTGTCGACCTCTTTCTCTCCACTCATCCCAATTGCCATGTTCTTCAGCAGCTTTCTTCTTACCTCCGCGCAGACGCTCAGTCGTGAAGCGCACAGCATTGCGCAAAAACTCATCGTTAAGCGCCAGATCCGCACGTTCTTTAACGCTCGAAGCAGCAGAATTAGTCGTACTCAAGCCCGATTCACTCCTTCATGCAGCAGCTCTGCCAAGTGCATCACTTTAACGGGTTCATTTCGAAAGCGCAGGTTGCCAGCGATATTCATTAAGCATGCCATATCGAGACCGACGAGAACTTCCGCTTCCGTTTCTTTCACATGATTCACTTTCTCTGAGACCATAGCTCCTGAAATGTCGGCCATCTTTACAGCAAAAGTCCCGCCGAACCCGCAGCAATCTTCAGCAAAAGGAAGCGGAACAAATTGTAAACCTTGGACGTTTTTCAGTAATTCCAACGGCTCATCTTTGACACCAAGAAGCCTGCTTCCGTGGCAGGATGGATGATAGGTGACTTTATGAGGAAACACCGCCCCCAGATCAGTAACCCCCAACACCTGCACAAGGAACTGAGTAAACTCATAAGTTTTTCTCTGAAGCTCTATCGCTTTCTCCAAATTAACAGGATCATCTTGAAAGAGATTCGGATAGTGATGAATCATGTAGGTGCATGAACCCGAAGGAGAGATAACAAAATCGCTATCTTCAAATGCTTTGAGAATGGTTTTGGCTGTTATCCGTGCTTCATCCCAATACCCGCTGTTATAAGCTGGTTGACCGCAGCAAGTTTGAACGTTTGGAAACTCCAACTGAACCCCATAGTTGGCTAAAAGCCGCACCATCGCTTCTCCTACTCGGGGATAAATGGCATCGCTAAGACAAGTAATAAATAATGATACTTTCATGGTGCACCTCTCATCTTTATGAACTATATCTCTATCAGATTGTCAGATATGTAAAGTAAAAGAACCTCAACGATCGAGGTTCTTACTATTTATTCTACTATTTCTCAGCAACCATCGTATTGGTTAACGAACCCAATTTTTCAATCTCTATGGTTACAACATCTCCCGGTTTTAAATAGAACTGCTTCTCCTTCGGATAACCTAACACAACGCCGGCAGGCGTTCCTGTTAGGATAATGTCACCTGGAAGCAAGGTCATGTGTTGAGAGATGTAGCTGACAATCTCGTTGCAATAAAAAATCATATCGGATGTATGGGAATGCTGTCTAACCTCACCGTTGACGATACAGCGAATATCCAGATTGTTCGGATCTCCTACTTCATCTGCGGTAACAAGGAATGGTCCTAACGGGCTGAAGCCATCGCATGATTTACCAAGCAGCCATTGCTGCGTTCTCATTTGCAAATCTCGCGCGGACAAGTCATTCACATTGCAATAGCCGAATACGTGATCTAATGCATGCTCCTTCTCCACATATTTAGCTTTTTTACCCATCACAATCACAAGCTCTGCTTCGTAATCAACTTGCGACGACACTTTCTCCGGCAGTGGAACTTCAGCACCATGTCCAGTTAACGTGTTCGAAAATTTATTAAAAAGAATCGGATACTCCGGAATCGGCGCATTGGTTTCTTCAGCATGCTTGCGATAGTTAAGCCCTACACAAATAATTTTGCTTGGGTTCGTCACACAGGGTCCATATTGAATGTGAGTCTCATCCAGCAAATATGCTTCTCCCTCTGAGCCTGCTTCCATCACGAGGTTCACAAGACGCTGCAGCTGCGCAACCGCCGCCGTTCCGCCTTCTATGACAGCATGTAGCGTGGTTGACAAGCTGCTCATTTGGTCCGAAGCCATTCCTTCGATGGCTGCGGCGACATCCAAAATGCCCTTTTCCGTTTTAATACCAAGCTTAAATTGGCCGTTGTCGTTAAATGTCAGTAGTTTCATTCGTAAATATTCTCCTCCATCTAGCTATTGTTAGGCGTTCTTGCCGAAAACAACACCACCGTCAATGTAGAGCGGAGAACCCATCATAAACTTGGAATCATCAGATGCCAAGAACAATGCCGCCTTAGCAACATCCTCTGACTTGCCCAGTTCACCGCTGAGCTGGCGTTGTTTTAAGGATTCGATGGCAGCTGTAGGATCGTCATAGGAAGTCTTCAAATAGTTCTCTACGAACGGTGTAAAGATCGTACCCGGCAGAAGCGCATTCACCCGGATGTTGTAGGCTGCATAATCAACCTGCATCGATTTGGTTAAAGCAAGTACGGCTCCCTTCGTTGCAGCATAAGAAACTCTGCGCGCAAGTCCAATTTCCGCTACGCACGAGGACATGTTGATAATTGAGCCTGCTTTACGCTCCATCATGTAGGGCAACACATATTTCGAAGGCAGGAACACGCCTTTTACGTTAATGCTCATAATCCGGTCCCAAGCTTCCGGCTCAATTTCATGCACAGCTCCGACGCCACTGATTCCGGCATTGTTAAACAGAACGTCGATGCGTCCAAATTCAGCAATAGCCGCTTCCACCATCGTCTTGACGTGCTCAGAATTTGTTACATCCGCGTGGAGAAATAGCGCTTCGCCACCCTTGTCCTTAATTTCGCTCACGGTTTCTTTGCCCTTGATTTCATCCAAGTCGTTCACGATAACCGTCGCGCCTTCTTGTGCAAAAAGCAAAGCCGTGCTTTTCCCGATACCTGACCCAGCTCCCGTGATTAAAGCTATCTTATCTTGTAATCGCATACGTCCACTCCTCTATGATTCAGCTTGAATGCCATAAAATTTTGCAGCTGTTCCGCCTAATATGGCAGCTCTTTCATCTTCCGAATAATCGGCAATTGCCTGATTGGTTTGCTCCCAGACTTTCTCAAAGTCCCCCGCCAAGTTGGCTACTGGCCAATCGCTTCCAAACATAAGGCGATCCGCCCCAAAATGCGTTAACGCATAGTCGATATAGGGTCTCAAATCTTCTGAGTTCCACGTATGCCAATCCGCTGCCGTATTCAAGCCAGATACCTTGGCATACACGTTCGGGTACTGAGCCGCAGCAGCAAATTGGTCCGCCCATGCTCCCATTTGCTTTTCCTTGATCGGTGGTTTGGCGAAGTGGTCTATGACCATTCTAAGATCCGGTATTTGCTCAGCCAAATAAGGGATATGTTTCAAATGATTCGGGAACACCCCCACGATATCGAAGGTCAAGCCGAAAGAAGAGAGAATCTGGAGTCCCTCCATCACCGAATCACGGATGACCCAATCTGGATCCTTCTCTTCGTGAATCAGATGGCGAACCCCTTTGAAGTAAGGATTGGCGGCATATGCCTGCAGCTTTTTATCCGCCACTTCCGGAATGTTCAAAGGTACCTAGCCAACAACCGCGCCTACCCATTCTCTTTCGGCGGCTACCTTTAACATATATTCGGTATCCTCATAAGAGTTCATAGCTTGCACGATGACCGTTTTGTTAATACCCGCCTTGCGAATCAGTGGTTCCAACTCATCCGCTTCAATGCTGCGGCATATCGATCCGTAAGACGGATCCAACCAAGGGTAGGCAACCTTCTCCAAATTCCAGAAATGCTGATGGGCGTCTATGATCATGGGCGGAAGCTCCTTTGTTTGAACTTATCTCACTCGGTACTCTAAGCAAAACGATTCTCTTCGGGATCTTCCATATCATAGCCAAAGGCATCAAGCGCCGGCCATAGCTCAGAGGCAATCGGGTAATTCGCGAGTTCCAACGTTTGGGCTATCCGTTCCGGTTTACTCATGCCGACGACCGTACTTGCGATTCGCGGGTCGCGAAGTGAAAATTGAAGGGCGGCTGCGGCAAGCGGAACATCGTATTCCAAGCAAACCTTGGCGAAATTACGCGCTCTTTCTAATAAGAGTGGCGGGGCCTCGCTATAGGCATAACGTGCGTATGCTTCCGGACCTTTAGCGAGTATGCCGCTGCCATAAGGAGCAGCGTTAATAACCGCAACGCCCATACGACTCGCAACATCAAGCAAAGGTTCGGCAGCCCGGTTGAGCAGCGTATATCGATTGTGGGTTTCAACGCTACTAAACGCTCCCGTTTCGACATAACGAATGAGCATATCGATCGGTCCACCGGATATCCCGATGTGATCGATGACCCCCTGCTCTTGAAACTTTTGCAGTACTTCTAACGGTCCGCCGGGTCCCATCACATTCTCGAAGGTGGTATGTTCAGGATCGTGGATGTAAACGTATTGCAGACGATCAAGTCCTAGTCGTTCGAGGCTTCCTTCAATGGAACGTTTAATCTGTTCGCCGCTAAAGTCGCCGGTCTTAAGGTCCCGGTCGGCTTTGGTGGCCAACACGTAACCTGCGGGAAGACCACCATTCGCATGAATGGCCTTACCGATTCGCCGTTCGCTCTCGCCTTCGCCGTAAGCCGCAGCCGTATCCAGAAAGTTGATTGGGCTTTCGAAGGCTGTGCGCAACGTCATTAATGCTTGTTCCTCCGACGTGCTGTATTGAAAGGTTTCCGGCATATCTCCAAGCGGAGCGGCTCCAAAACATAGCGGAGATATGAGTAAGCCCGTACTGCCAAGCGGTCTTTTGGATAATAATGCGTTCGTCATGGCGTATTCCTCGCTTTCTGATATTGTCTGTATTATAACGACACACCCAAAAAGCCTCGTGTCATTTGAAAATCGATATTACCTTGCTGATAGAGACGCGGTACATAAGTATGTTCCAGAATTTCTTTGCTGCGTTCGAGAATTTGATTCACCCAGCAGCTCGGGTTGCCCTCGAGTACCAAATCGACATCTTGCTTATGGTTAGGCAGATCGGCCTGTTTCCAAGTCACTTGCAGCATGGGGACGAAAGGATGCGCCTGAATCGGACGATCACCGATCAGCGCGATGATTAACTCCACACCTGTGGCGGCGAGTCCTGTAATCGTCTCCACGCCATGCGTTGTTGGCGTCTCCATCACGTGGAAGCCGTGTCGGCGGACGTGTTCCCCATAGGCAATGGACGGCCGAACTGGAGACGAGCCAAATAAAGGCTGACTGAATCCGTCCTCGGTAAGCAATCCGCTGTTCTCGGGAACGACAACCAAGCCTCCGGCCCAGACAATCATCTTGGTTAGCAGCCCCAACTGTTCGCTGGCCTCTTTGTTAATGGCACCAGCGCTTACAATCCCGATGCGCAGCCCTTCCAGACCGACCGTCACCTTCTCCGCAGGTTCGGCAGCAGCCAATTGATCGGCGAACCAGGACTCGACCTTTTCGCTCACCTTGGCAATTCCCCCGTCGAGCTGGATGCTGGCATAACCAAGTCGGCTCGCATCGACACCCATCACATCCATCTGATGGCGCATGTAGTCGTTATGCGTTTTCTCGCAGCCATGTTCCAGCAGCAAGCAATGCTCCACCATCGGATGCGTAATATAGCCGATCATCGTACGGGAAAACAGGGATTCAGCTGGCCCCCCCGAGGTGCCGCAGCCTTCCGTGTGCGCCAAGGTGACAAAGCGCGCGAGCTCAGGCTTCCCTGCTCCTTGCTCATTCAAGCGCCGTGTGATCATACCCGCTACCTGTCCGGCACAAAGACTGGTCGGCACGATCAAGCCGATATGATCACTGGACTGCCGATTGCGTTGCCGAGTAAAGGAGAATTGGATTGAATTAGCCGTCGTTACAGCACCATCTTTAATGGCGATCGGATCTCCTGTCGGTACAGGAGTGTGAAGCAGCGTCTCCAGCTGACTCACATCGTTCTGCTGCCAGTTGCGCCAAATTTGTACTTGGGCATGGCCTGCCTTCTCGCCGACGCTTCGCTGACCGGAGGCAATTTGGATCGCCAACTCGAATACCTCTTGGCCCAGCTCATCCATCGACTTGCCTTCCAGATACTGCCCCGCGTTCACATCCATATCGTTCGACAGCAATTGGAAGCGGCGAGTTGTCGTGACCACCTTGACCGTAGGTACATACGGGAAGTTGGTGATTGAACCATTTCCTGTTGTAAAAAAGATCATGTTGCAGCCTGCGGCTATTTGTCCAGCGATGCTCTCCAGGTCATTTCCAGGGCTATCCATGAAATAGTAACCGCCATCCTTCATGAGCTCCCCGTACTCCGTTGCATAGTCGATCCGTGTTGTCGGGTCTTTCTTCATGGCAGCGCCTATAGATTTGAGATAAATATTGTACAATCCACGATACATGTTGCCGCCTGACGGGTTTCCTTCCGCACTAGTGCCATGCCAGGACGTACGCTCCTTAAATCGGTTCACAAGCTCCAGAAATTTGCGAGCGGTTTCCACGTTGCGCACTTTCGACAGGACATAAGGCTCCGCGCCAATCAACTCATCCGTTTCGGCTAGACTAGCCGCACCGCCGTAGCGCACCAATTGTTCCGAAACCCAGCCAAGCAGCGGATTCGCGGATACTCCGGAAAATGCGTCCGAACCGCCGCACTGCAAGCCGATTCGCAAGTGGCTGATGGATTCAGGCGTCCGCTGCATCGAGCTAACCGCCTCCAGCCAATCCCGTACAATCGCTTCACCTTTAACCAACTCCTCTTCGAAGCTGCCTGTGAGCGACACGAATTTATGCAGCACTTCATCGATTGGATAGCTATGCTCACGTGCATAAGCCTCAACCATCTTGTTCGTAACCGATTCATTGCCATAATCGACAACCAATACCGCTCCGACGTTCGGGTTGACCATGAAACCTGCAAGCGTCCGCAGCAGCAAGTCTACATTATTCGCCTTCTCTGTGCCGCCTTCCGTGTGAGCGACAGGAACGATACCATCTATATTCGAATCCTTGTTCCATTCGCCTTGCAGACGAGAAGCAAGCTCATTCACGTAGCTCCCCGTGTGCGAGGTGGTACCGAGCAGTACGACGTAGTTCCTGGTGCCAACCCCGCGATCTGCATGGCGGCGATACCCCATGAACGTACGCGTATCCTCATAAGCTGGTGATGCCTGAGCCGGCTGGAAGTTCTCCTCGTCAAGGATATAGGGAGAAACTTGATCAGCAAAATTGGGCTCCGCCGGCACCGCGAATGTCAACTGGCGGACACTGAGCGCTTCCCGTACGGTTTTATTGATCACATAGTGACCGGGCTGAATCGGCTTAATCGCAACACCGAAAGGCAAATGCCACGAAAGCAGATCTTCGCCAGGAGCAATCGCTTTCACCGCGAATCGATGGCCTTCCATAACCGTATAATCCAAGACGAGGGATTGGCCTTCATACTGAATGACAGTACCGGAGTTCAATTGGTGAATCGCAACGGCGCAGTTATCCCCGGGCAAGGGAAGTCTCGCTACTTCTTCAAATTGGTAAATGACGTCCATCGATGACTGGCTCCTTTAATGAGATTTTCCGAACTTATAGAATAAATTGAGTTTCTTCAAGGTTAGTGTTGCTCACTAATATTGTATCAAGAATATGGCATTTGTTAATTCTTTACCTTTGCAAAAACATACTCTATTTTGATATTCTATAAATAAGAGAAATCACGAAGTGAGCTGATCTGGGGAGGTTCGGAACATGCAAAAACCACTTATAAAGAACTTTATTAACGACCACCTCTTACCATTGGACATTGTATTTAAGGACAAAAAGACACCAAATCGTGAACTGCCAGAGCATCTTCATGATCGCTTTGAATTGGTTTATATTTATAGTGGAAAAGGTACGTTTTTCTTAAACCAAATGCTCTATGAGATGAATGAAGGAGACCTCTTCATCATTCCTGGAAATACCGTTCATCAGGCATTGCCAGATTCTGAATTTCCAATCACTGCCACTGCTGTCTATTTTGATTCGCAACTGATCGGACATTATTCAGCCGGTGATTCGTTTACGAATAGGCAAGTTTTTGAGCGAGCCCGAAAATATAAGAGCTATAAGCTTGTAGTCCCAGCGGCCATGCGCCCTCATCTCGAAGATAAACTCAAACAAATGCATGAAGAATTGGAACAACATGAAGCTGGTTTTCGATACGCAGTTCAATTACATTTAAATAGCCTTCTCATCAGCATTAATCGGTTGATATTAAAAGAATCCCATCCTCAACTGGCGGCGTCCGATATCGGCCCCCCCTGGTTACTAAACATCCTTCAACACTTAGATCAGTTTCACACTGATCAAATCGCTGGACTGTCGTATTTGGCTAAGCACACTTCCGTCTCAGCCGCTCATTTATCTAGGGTGTTTAAACAACTAACCGGGATGAACATCACCGACTATGTGAATGCCAAGCGAATTTCAACTGCAAAGGAGCTGCTTTTAACTACCGACTTAGGTATTGATACGATCGCCCACAATTGCGGGTATGAGAGCTTACCTTATTTTCATAAGTTATTTAAGAAGTTTACTGGTGTTACCCCAGGCGTATATCGAAGAAAAGTAATGAATGAAATTAGCTTCCAATTAGACAACTGACTTAAAAATGTGAAAGTATCCCTGCTCCTACTGATCTTTACAATTGATTTTCTTGAAAACATGGAAATGTCAGGATAAAATTTTAGATAATAGGAGTCAGGAGGGACAAATAAATGAACTTTATTTTCTTTTCGCCAAATTATCCAAATTACTGCACGGAATTTTGCTTTCAATTGAAAAAATGCGGAGTGAATGTACTTGGCATTAGCGATGTGGATTATTACCTACTTGACGAGAAGCTGCAATATTCGCTAACTGAGTACATCAAAGTAGATCGTCTGGAAGATTATGATGAGGTTCTGCGCGCGGTCGGTTACTATACCCATAAATATGGAAAAATTGATCGTTTCGAATCTCTTAACGAACATTGGCTAGAGCTTGATGCGCACATTCGAACGGATTTCAACATTTTCGGGACGAAGCTCGATTTCATTTCTAATTTGAAACAAAAATCGAAGATGGAAAAGTTTTTCAAAAAAAGCGGTGTCGAGTCCATACGTTCCATAACGAAATTCGATCGTGCGAAGGCAAAGAAATTCATTGCCAAAATCGGCTATCCCGTCGTTGTAAAACCGAATATAGGCGTGGGAGCGAACATGACTTACAAAATCGCGAACGAGTCGGAGCTTGAGCATTTCTTGCATACCAAACCGTCAGATGTCGAATTTATCATGCAAGAGCATATAGACGGCGTACTGCAAACTTACGATGGTCTTGTCAACAAAGATGGTAAAATCCTATTTGCTGCAAGCCACGAATTTCCACATAGCATCATGGAATCTGTAAATGCTGGAAATCATTTTAGCTATTATTGTTTAAAGGAAGTAAGCGAGGAAATTGAGGAGGCCGGTAGAAAGATCATCCAAACCTATGGGATCAAAGAACGTTTTTTTCATCTTGAGTTTTTCAAATCCAATGTGGATGGAAATATTATTGCGCTTGAAGTCAATATGAGGCCGCCCGGTTCGTGGATGACGGATGCGATCAATTATACTTACGATATCGATATCTACGAACTATGGGCGAATATGGTTGTTAACAATCAGGTAGAAGGACCTTTTGTCGGGAAGTATTATACCGGGTTTGCCAGCCACAAAAACCACCTCCCCTACGCCCATGGGCACGAAGAGATCATGCAGCGTTATCACCATGAAATTGTCAATCACTTCAGCATTGAGGATGTACAAAGCCAGTCAAGGGGAAATTATGCGTATCAATTTCGCTCAAAGAACTTTGATGAAGTGAAACGAATTGAAGCTTTTATCCATGCCGTAGAAAACAAAGTCGAGGTGTATGCATGAAAGTAACCTATCACAAGGCATATAGTGACAGCTTGCAAAGGGACATGGAATACAAAACCTACGGACATCAAGGGAAGCCCGTTCTTGTTTTTCCCACCTCCTGCGGACGGTTTTATCAGTATGAAGATTCTGGTATGATCGGCACGTTGGAAAGTTACATTGAACAGGGGCAAATTCAAGTCTGGACATGCGACAGCATTGATGAAGAGACATTTTATGCCAAGCACTCGTCGACCGATGAGAAAATGAAACGCTATGACCAATATGATGCCTATGTGAAAAACGAACTCATACCTTCTATTCTGCATCAAAGCAAGGAGAGCAACGGAGGACAAACTCTGAAGATCCTGGCGACAGGATGTTCGCTGGGGGCTTATCATAGTGCCAACATGTTTTTCCGGCATCCACAATATTTTGACAGTTTAATTGCTTTAAGCGGTTTGTATTCGACCAATCGATTTTTTGGAGAAGAGGTCCCTCCTTCAGCTTATTACCACTCCCCACTTCATTATTTAAAAAACTTGGAGGACGATTCCTATCTGAATCAATATAGGAACAGCCAAATCATCATTTGTACAGGCCAAGGCGCTTATGAAGATTTAATGCGATCGGAGACGCAGAAGCTCTTGGAAGTGCTGCAGGAGAAACACGTCCCAGCAAGCGTGGAATTTTGGGGGTACGATGTCAATCATGATTGGTATTGGTGGAGGAAACAAATCCTTTACTACATGAATTGGTGCCTAAGTTAACCCAGTAGTTAAACAGGCTGCCAATTTGCTGGCAGCCTGTTGTCGTTGTAATATAGTTCCTCATTATATTTTCCAATTATAGCGAATTTTGTCTATGACATTCTTCCATAACGGCAATTTGTTGGCGCACTTGTGATGGTGTAATTTCGAGTTCTTTCCCATGTACAATCGTATTATAAATCATGTTATAGAAGTTTTGAGCCATCGAAGGGAATACATCTTTCCCCTGTTCGGCGGGGATGTCCCAGCTCTCTTCGTACCACTTTAGTTGTTCCCGGCAGTACGCCGGCTCATTTTTTTCGTTGACCATAGGCGTTGTCACTAATTTCAGTTCTCCCGCTTCCTCCTGTTTAAAATATTTCCAGTCCAGATGGGTTGTGCTCCCTTTGATTCCGCCTCTAGTCCCTTGGACATTATAAGTGAAACTTGGATATGCGCAGCAGGAAGAAATTTCTATATCAATGACAGGACGCCCATGGCCATGCAGGATGACCTTTACGTAGTCCTCGGCGTCTCCAGCCGTATTCGCACGATCCATTATAGAAGTGATATGGGGCATTTCCTCGCTACCAAAAAATTGGAGGGCTTGATCTACCGGATGTGGACCCGTATTTAAGAGATTGCCTCCATCATTAGCTTTTAAAGTCTGCCAATCCCATCTTCTTGCAAAATTGTTGTAAGCAATACTCACCTGAACCACTCGTCCAATCACGCCGGATTTAATAATTTCTTGCACTTGGCGATAAGCGGGTGCGTACCTGGACTGCTGAAAAATAGCAAGCAATTTCCCTGTTTTCTTGGCCGTATCAATCAAAATATCAACCTCATGTGCCGTTCTGGCAAGCGGTTTCTCAGACAATACATGAAATCCGCTTTCCATAATTTCTTTAGAAATCGTGAAATGAAAATGGCTGGGCGATGCATTTATGATTAAATCTAGATCATTTCGCTTAAACAGATCTTTGTAATCACGGTACACATCACAATTCAGCTCTTTTTTAGCTCTTTCCAGCCGCTCTTCCAACATGTCAGCTACTGCAACAATTTCATATTGCTCCTTCATTTGGCTTAAAGAATTGGCATGTATATCACGACCGCTGCGCCCTTGTCCTATGATGGCAACTCTAATCTTTGTCATATTGTTACCTCCGATATTAATTTGCGCATGTATTGCACATACTGGGGAAACGCAATCTCCGGGTTTTCCAGTTCAGGATGCCATTTTTTCTCCCATTCTAAGGTGAAATAGCCTTGATAACCTTCACGGTTTAATAACTTGTAGATGTCTTTCAGCGGTATATCTCCTTCTCCGGTTAAACAGTATTGGAAATCTTCTCCTCCGTTTTCTCCGGCACGTGAATCTTTCACATGTGTGTACTCGATCCATTGCCCCAGTGTCTTCCAAGTTTCCTCCGGTTGCTCTCCCACCATGCGGTAAGGATGGTGCACATCCCACAGTACCCCGACGGCTTCCGTATCCACCTGCTCCAACACCTTTTTCATATTCACGCATGAAATCCAATCATCATGTGTTTCAATTAAAAGCTTAACACCGTGCGCCTTTGCGATTTTTGCCATTTCGCTTACATGCTGAGCGACCTTCTCAACAGCCGTTTCCCGGCTAACACCATCGCTAATTTTACCCCCAAACACACGAATGTAGCGTGTTCCGAAAATACGGCAAAGCTTTGAGAATTCGGTGATCTCCTGCATATTCTTCTCGAAGTTTTCCGTTGAGAACAAATGGACGGAGCTAGAAAAGCAAGATACATGCAAACCGGAATCCGTGATTTTACGAAGTGTTTGGTCAACCTGCTCGGAAAACTCCGGAAGCTTGTAAATATTCATTTCACCGGTCAAGCCTCTAAAATCAATTGCGTCAAATCCATATTCAGTCGCGTTGGTAATAATTTTATCTAAGGGCCACTCCGGGCACCCTAACGTGGTAAAAGATAGTTTCATATAGGTTCACTCCAATTTGTTAACATATTTTAGAATCATTTTCCCATCATATTGTCAGCTATCAAACTTCCAGTAATGTTCCTTCATACTTATAGTTTCTGAATCTTGGATTGATACCGTGAAGCATCAACCCCTGTCCCCAGCTTACATGCTTATCATTCGTCGGCTGATCCTCGGGATCACGAACCTGGACAAGTATATTTCTACGCGTCCGGTCACTGCGGTTGATAGGTGAGCCATGAATCGTTAAATAGTTAAAAAATAAGACATCCCCGGATTCAGCGATACAAGGAATTCCGCTCTCAATAGGATATTCTTTATGATTCAAATAGTAGCTTCCTACATGAGGTAAGGGTCCCTGTTTATGCGATCCCGGAATGACATGCAAACAGCCGTTTTCCTCATTCGTATGATCCAAATGAATGCTGGCGAGCATCATACTGTGCTTGCTGTGCGGGAAATACGGATAATCCTGATGCATGGGAAAGGCTGCTCCCTTCTCCGGAGGTTTGACCATCATCTTGGTATGATGCAGTTGAACATTCTCGCCAATCAATTGGGTGAAAATCGTGATCAAATTCCTTTGCGTGATCATGCGCATGAACTGGGCGTCATGATATTGAACATCATGGAAGCCCTTAAGTACCAGCTTCTTTAGTTCTTCCGGCGGCAGATAGTCTCCAGCCCAAGCATGGCTCCGGTCAAATTTCGATGCAGCCGCCCTCTTCAGGAATGTTTCTACCGATTCACGGAACGTTTCAACTTCCTCTGCGTCATACACACCTTTCACAAGTAAGTAACCATTCTCATGATAAAACTTCACTTGATCCTCAGAGATCATGCCAATCCCTCGTTTCAACTATAATTTGGCCTATTAGCTCAACCCTTCACAGCGCCTACCAAAACCCCTTTGGTAAAATATTTTTGCAAGAATGGATACACGGCAATGATAGGTAATGTGGCGATAATGATCGTACAATATTTAATAATTTCGCTAACCGCTTCTTTATCGCTCCCACCGGAACCGGTAATCATGCTGTCGGTACTGCTGTTTATCAGAATCTCACGCAAGAAGAGCTGTAAAGGATAAGCATCTCGATCTCGCAAATAAATCATGGCGCTGAACCACGAATTCCAATGGGCCACAGCGTAAAACAAAATCATAACGGCGATTACGGCTTGCGATAAAGGCATCACGATTCGAAACAAGATCGTTAGATCATTGGCTCCGTCAATACGAGCGGATTCTTCCAAACTATCCGGAATCGCCGCAAACGAGGTTCTCATGATAATCAAATTATAGGTGCTGATCGCTCCCGGTAGAATGAGTGCCCACATCGTGTCAAACATGCCGAGACTTTTCACAAGCAAATAGTTTGGAATCAAACCTCCGCTAAAAAACATCGTAAACACAATCATCATCATGATGGAATCCCGCAGCATGACACCTTTTCTCGATAATACATAGGCTCCGATCGAGGTAATCACTACGTTGATACTTGTTCCCACTACAACATAAATTAACGTATTGGTGTAACCCGTGATGATATTGGGATTTTTAAAAACACTGATGTAGCCGTCTACATTAAAACCCAAAGGCCAGAGCAGCAAACCGGAATGACTTGCTAAACTAGAGGGGTTGCTTAAGGACGCCATAGTAACATATAGAAATGGATAAAGTGTAATTAAAGCTAGAAACAGCAAGAAGCATATATTAAAAAAACCGAAAATAGCTTCGGCTTTGCTTCGCTTTAGATTCATCGTCATCCCTCCCTACCAAAGACTGGTTTCATTGACTTTTTTACTGATTTTGTTGGTAGCTACCAAAAGCGCAAAATTGATCACCGAGTTAAATAATCCAACGGCTGCGCTGAAGCTGTAGTTTGCTTCCAGAATCCCTTTGCGGTAGACATAAGTTGAAATCACATCCGAAGTTTCGTAAGTAACCGGATTGTATAGCAGGAAGATTTTATCGAATCCGACGTTCATCATGCTTCCCATTCTTAAAATAAACAAGATGATAATGGTGGGCATAATTCCCGGCAGTGTAACATGCAGCATTTGCTTGAAACGTCCCGCCCCGTCAATCGTCGCTGCTTCATACAAGTCCTGATCGATGCCGGCTAAAGCAGCCAAATAGATAATCGAGCCCCAACCCACTTCCTGCCAAATATTAGAGCTCACATAGATGGTTCGGAATAATCCAGGTTCAAGCAGCATCGTTATTCTTTCCATTCCCATGAAGGCGAGTAAATCATTAATAATCCCGTTTCTTGCCGTAAAATCTACAATTAAACCGCATAAAACCAGCACTGAAATAAAATGCGGCAAATACGTCACCGATTGCACAAACCTTTTAAAAACATCATTTCTTCGTACTTCGTTTAATAGCAAGGCCAAAATGATGGGTGCCGGAAAACCAAAAATAATGTTATATACACTAATTAAAAGGGTATTCGTAAGAATTCTGCCGAAATAAACATCGTTGAAAAAATCGGTAAAATGCTGCATTCCCACCCAAGTGCTGCCCCAAATCCCCTTCATTGGAGAGAAATCTTTAAAAGCAATCGAGGCTCCATACATAGGAATATATTGAAAAATAATATAGTAAGCGACCACGGGGATGGCCATGAAATAAATGATTCTGTTTTTATATAAGTCTCTTCGAAGTCTATGGACAAAGCCGCTTTGCTTCGTCGTTGGATAGATACTTCTGGCATGCGCCGCCTCACCAACCGTCAAATTCTCCATCATTCGTCCCCTTTGAGCGAAGAAATTTGCGCAGCAGGCATCCAGCATTGATCTTACCTTTAGGAGGCGATCAAGTGCTGGCGCTCCTGCTGCTTGCCAATCCTATTCTGGTCAACGTTAAGGCTTATTGCCTTGCCATGTATCTGTCATATGCCGCTTGCTGAATTTTGATCGCATCTTCGATTCCCATAGCTTTTAATTTGCTCATATAATTATCAAACTCACTAAGAGGTACTTGTCCCATGATCATTTTAGAGAATATCTCATCCCTATACGTATTAACCGCAGAAGTAATGGATGCCATCTTGGTTGATTCTTCAATGGTTGGCGTTACCCCTGGCGGCATGGTTCTGTCGTAGGAGCCTGCTTTCCATAAGCCAATAATTTGCTGCTGTTCAGGTAAAGCCATGCGCTGCTGCCAAATCTCAGGTGTCATGACAAAGGCCAGTCCGCCAGATCCTCGGGAATATTTAGATAACGCCTCATCAATCGACAAGCCTTTTGGATTATTCGTAATCTCTGGAAGCAATTGAGGCGAACCATTCACCATCTTGTAGCTCTCGCCTTCAATACCGAAGGTATTGAGCAGCGATCCTTCAGGACTGTAGCCATAGTCCAACCACATCGCAGCTTCCTTCGCATATTTACTTTTTGCGGATATCGCGACACCGCCGCCACTGGCAACCTTGATTTCATCAACATTGAAATTGTAGGACTTCGTGCCTGTAACATAAGGCGGAACCGTTCCTGATAATTTTACCGACGGATCTTTCGCTTTCATCAATTGAACAAATCTTCCGAATGTTCCTGATGTGGATCCCGTCCATGAGCCTGCACGGTTACCCATAACTTTGGTATCGAATTGTTTGGCATCCGTAATCCCAAAATCAGGGTCGATCAAGCCTTCTTTATACCACTTTGCTAAGGTTGTTAGCGCTTCCTTATACTCCGGTGTGTAAGGTCCATATTTGACATTATCGCCGTCATGATAAAACCCGTAGTTGATCCCCCATGCTCTGACCCAGTTCTGCAGGTCCCCCGCTCCTTTAGGCGCCAAAGGAATTTCGTCATTTTTACCGCTGCCGCTAGGATTTTTCGTTTTGAACGCTTTTAGTACTTCATACCAATCGTCAATCGTTTCAGGCGACTTTAAATTCAGTTTTTCCAACCAGTCCTGGCGGATCTGCCATCCAAAAGTCTGGAATGCAGGATTCGGATTCGGGTTTACTTTCGCATACTGATTCGGCGATTGGGCCTCTGGATAAACATAGATCGTACCGTCGTCTGTCCGCAGTTGTTTATTCGCTTTAGGATCGGAGTTCATAAACGCTTTAAGGTTAGGTGAATACTTATCTACCAAATCATTCAACGGTAAAATGACGCCATCCTTGATCGCTTTATTGGGCCCGCCGTTATAATCGCCTATCCAGTTATAATAAATCAGATCAGGTAAATCGCCTGACGCGACCATAAGGTTGAACTGTTCTTTGATCGCCGCCCCATCCATAGATGCAGGATGAATGAACTCGATATGAATCCCTGTCCTTTTTTCCAGTTCTTTAAACACAGCGATTTCATTATAGTTTTTCATGGTTGCCGCTACTTTGGCATCCATGGGCACAAACATTTTTAAAGTGATGGGCTTATTCACGATAGGCAGCGGGATTGAAGATAAACTTGCTTCATTTTTTTCTGACGTACTTGTTTGCTTCGTACCATTAGAGGTGCACCCCGTTAATACACTTGCGAATAATACAACAGAAAGAGATAAAGCTGAAACCATGCCGAGTTTACCCTTCATTGGTAGTTCCCCCTAGACATTTTGTATTGATAAGACCTAACCCTGGGAATAACTAATATCCATAAAAACATCCTGTCTCACTGTCTTCTTGTATTTGGAGCTTCCGATCAGTTCCTTAAGCTTCTTCTCATATTCATCTGTATCCATAGGCAGCTTAATGGTTTGATCGTTAAACGAAGAAAGCATAATTGCGTTCGCAATTGTCAGTCCGTTAATCCCCTCAGGGCCATGTGCGATAAGCTCCCCGCCGCCATTTTGTATAGCCTCGATAAATTTCTCTGTCACAACTCGATGCCCTGTAGGTACATTCACGTTCACAGGAATTTCCGTGTACCAATTTTCAACATTGCCCATCCTGCTTTGCGATTCTTTGATAAAACGAAGCATCGACTCACGGGTTCGATACAAAACAATTTGATTATCCTCAAAAACCAATTTCCCGTACTCTCCCACGATCTCCATCCGGTTGGATCCAGGTGTTTCAGCGGTAGTTACGATAAAATGGCCAACCATCCCGTTCTCGTGCTCAAAGTAGGCCGTTACTTCGTCTTCGACTTCAATATCATGATATTTGCCAATATGCGCAAAACCGTTGATCCGTGACGGGAGACCGAATAGCCATTGGTAGAGATCCAGATTATGCGGACATTGGTTGGTCAAAATTCCTCCGCCCTCCCCAGCCCACGTTGCACGCCATTCGCCGCTATCATAGTAAAGTTGAGATCGGAACCATTTGGTATTAATCCAGGTCGCTCTGATTAATTGGCCCAGCTCGCCGCCATCAAGAATGTCTTTTATTTTTTTATGATGAGGGTAGGTTCTTTCTTGAAACATAATGCCAAACATCAAATTGGGATAGTGTTCCTTAGCGCTTTCATAAGCGTCTATCGTTTTTTGAGCATCATTGACATGCACCGCAATAGGTTTCTCACAAAGAACATGGATTCCCTTATAGAAGGCATCAATCGATATGGGCGTATGATCGTAATGGGGAACGGCTATTAACACAGCCTCTATACCCGATTTGTCAAAAAGCTCCGTATGGCTGTAATAGGCCTTGGTATGGTAGAGAGCCGCTGTTTTGTCAGCCTTTTCATGTACAACATCACAAACTCCTACGACTTCAACTGTCTCCATCTGTGTCAAATACTTGAGATGGCTGCTTCCCATTCCGCCTAAACCAATTACACCTAATTTCACTTTTCTCATTGGACTCAACCAATACCCCTCCCCGTATATTAAAGTGTAGTTTAAGCCTGACCAAAGTAGGAAAAACGAAGAATAAAGCGTTTTCTTTTGCTATTCTAAAATAATACTCGCAATAAGTCATAGTTTTTTGTGATTAAAATATCGTTTTTTGTGCAGGAATGGCTACTTGATTCCCTTGACGGGAGTCTGTAAAATAGTTTTGTGTAAACTTCTTTAATATGGAAGTATAGGAAAGGTTGGGGAGCAGCGGAGTTTATAGAATATCAGATTGATTGCGGTCATTATTCACCGACTGTCGCTGGATGCTATCCAGCATCAGTAACACTACTATTCACCTGAACCTTCAGGTATTTAAAGTGAGGTAAGATGGATGAACTTAGCTTATGAAAGTATAGACGAATGCATCCGTTATGAACGTAGAATCTATAATCCTAATAAATGTAATGTTAACTTTCATTTGCACGAAGAGTTTGAGATTTACTTTTTAATCTCAGGTGATGTGAACTATTTCGTTGAAAAGAACATGTATCCAATTCAATATGGCGATGTCATGATTACAAATAATCAAGAAATTCATAAACCTTCCTTCAAAAACGATAACGTATACGAACGAATAACGTTACAGTTTACACCACATATCGTTCGCAAATTTAATTCTCCAAGTCTCGACCTTCTAAGCTGTTTTCTAAACAAACCTAAAGGCCAACAAAATAAGATTACGCTTCAACCCAGCCAAATTAATGAATTTCTGCGTCTTTTTAATCAAATTGAGAATCTTAAACCCCATGTCGGCTATAAGATTTTAAAGCTGAATTATCTCATTGAATTGTTAGTCTTGATCAATATTATCTTCAAAGACGTTAATCGTTCGGAAAACCTCTCTTCTATGCCGGAATTATTAACTTCTTTATTAGACTACATTGATATGAATTTGGAAAAGGATCTCACACTTGAATCTCTTTCTACTAAGTTTTATGTGGATCGATTTTATATGGGGAGAGTTTTCAAGAAACATATCGGTAGTAACATCCATGAATATATTCTTTTCAAACGGATATCCAAAGCTAAACAGATTCTCTCGGAAGGTTATAGCGTCACAGATACCTGCGAACTGTGTGGATTTAATGATTATTCCAATTTTTTGAAAATGTTTAAACGTACCGTTGGTATCTCTCCTGGAAAATATAAGGGTAATTTAGGTAATATGGATATTGACTAATCGGTTCGAAAAGGAGCGACTACTATATCCATGAAATTATCAAGTTCACAATTATTGGCTTTAGAGCATATTACAAAATACGCGAGAAACCACAAAGATGAAGCTGAGCGGGCAATTAAGGAAATTATTCAAATGTCTAATATCGCGTCTAAACCATTTGAAGAAGCTGTCGCCAAACTAAAGGCGCACGCAAAAATTGCCCTGCATTTTCATCCAGATAGACCTGATCCGACAATGAAAAGCGTTGCCGAGGCACTGCTTGAGCAAGGAATTTATAAGAGCCAGTTTGAAACATTATTATCTAATGGTAGCGTGTCAGCTTATCCTGGCGGTGAACGCGACCTCTGGGAAAAGAAGATTTTTGGAGGAGCCTATCAACGAATGGACTCAACCCATAGCCAGCGTCCCAAGTATGGAGCACTGGATTTGATGTTACATCCAGATGGTCCAGCACCACGTTTTGGATCTTGCTATTTCCTTCTATCTCCGGAGGTCGCATATCGTTGTACATTCACTTATTTAGATTCTCATCAAGATCCGAAGGAAAAGGGTACGTATGAGGAGTTTGATATCATTATGGCCGCTCTCATGAAGGAGGCATTCTTAAGAGATTTTGCTATCGGGGAAAAAAATCTGACACCACAGAAATTAATCAATCATGTGCTGGTTAATCTGGAAAGGCCACTCTCTGACCCAGGAATCAAAGAGCCTAGCCGCAATCTTAACCATTATATTGAGGCCCAGGTGCATGGGAATATTTCACTTAAGGAAGACGTGGAAGTGCTCGTTGCAGATCCTTCATTTAGAGGAACTCCTACGGGGCGGACCCTGGAACAAATATGCCTCAAGTATTCAATTGATCTCTATTGGCATATGGGCTTTGTGCTTTTGGCAAATGAAGTTCCCTCAGATTTTAGAGGTCACTCGATGCCTTCCTTAGCCAAACGCATTGCACGAAATGATTTTATCGATGTGAGCATGATTGGATCGGCTGTAATGGACTTGAGGCGCAATCCCGCTTCTTGGAGCGATCGCGGAACCTATAAAGAAGTACTTCAAGAGTTAAAACTTATGTGGCATGTTCTAGTGAGATATGGAAAGCCACTTCGAAACTTTAAGCTATACTAATAGTGACTAGCTATTAACTCGAATAGTTTAAACACCTGCCTGTAGTCACAAACAACAAACCGGAACCCCTTCGGGTCCCGGTCTCATCCTACCCAACCTCGCTCAACTTCCCATCCCGAAAATACACAACCCACTTCGCCTGCGGCACAATCGTCAAATCCCAATATATGATTGATGGATGCTTAGTCGTTTTATCTAAAACAGGAAAGAGGATACCTTAATTGATAGTGTTCGTATGAGCTGCTCACTCGCTTGCTCTAACAATTCAGGTGCTTGCTTCATGGCTTCTTCTAATGTCATAGGACCGGTCATAATACTATGAACACTATGAATACCAACATCGTATAACTGTTCGATCCCTTTACCTACCGAACCAGCAAAGGCAATCGTAGGAACATTGAATTTTTGTGCCTCTTGAGCAATGCCCATCGGTGTCTTGCCAGATACCGTTTGGTTGTCAATCCGACCTTCTCCTGTTATGACAAGATCTGAGTCTATTAGATGCTGACGCAATGAGGAATATTCGATAACAACATCAATCCCGCGTTGTAGCTTAGCAGGAAAGAAAGCAAGGAATGCTCCACCAAGACCGCCTGCAGCACCAGCACCGGGCTTATCATGCAGATGCATGCCAGTATGTGCTTCGATAAGATCGGCCCAAAGTGTCATGTTTCGCTCGAGTTGATTGATCATTACAGGGGTAGCACCTTTCTGAGGACCAAAAACATGAACAGCGCCTTCTGATCCGATCAAAGGAATCTGCACATCCGAAGCGATCAGAAATTGAGACTCGGCAACTCGTGGATCCCATCCACGATCATCGATGGTCACAATCTTGTCCAAGGACCCTCCCCCCCATGAAACATCTTCCCCGGTTTCGTCTAATAATCGCATACCCAACGCTTGCAGCATCCCTGCACCACCATCAAGCGTAGCACTACCGCCAATTGCCAATATGAATTCGCGATATCCGGCATCTAGTGCTTTGGAGATTAATTCACCCGTTCCATAAGTTGTTGTTATTAACGGATTTCTTTGATCTTGCGACAATAAACAGATGCCTGATGCACAAGCCATCTCGATTACAGCGACCGAGCCTGACTTCATCGCACCGTAGTGGGCTTCTATCCGATTTCCTAATGGCCCAGTTACTATTGCCGGGTTATACACGCCTCCGATACCTGCAATCAGGCAATCAATTGTCCCTTCTCCTCCATCGGCTACCGGAATAAGTACAGTTTGAACATTGGGCATATATCTCCTAAAGCCTTTGTCAATAGCTAGTGCTGCAGTGGCTGCACTCATGCTTCCTTTGAAGGAATCTGGCGCAATAATTATCTTCATTGTCTTATTCGGCAAGCACGATATCCCATTCATGAATTTCATAATTGCGGGCTCCCTCAATAATATAAGGATCCTCTTTCACCCATGCCTCGACTTCCTCCAGGCTATTTGCTTTGTAGATCACCAATCCGCCAGCTCCGTCTGTAAATCGTCCGTTTGCCAGCAGCTTGCCTTCCTCTCGCCGATTCGCCAGAAATTGTAAATGCTGTTCTCGATACTTCACGCTTTTATCCGCATCTTTCATCGGTAGAAAAACGGCAAAATGCTTTAAGAACTCTTTATTCTCGTCCCGCTGAAGTTGAAAGCCCAGCATAGCAGACATATCCTGTCCTGCGAAACCGTTTCGAATCGCGCCTTTCAGCAAGCTTCTTACACGGTTGCCGACAGATAGATCTACGCCGCTTTGCTTAGCCATTTCAATTGCGAGGTCCAGATCTTTTCCAAGAAGCTTAATTGCAAAACCAGGCTTGTAGTCTTCCTTAGCAATGTGATTACTATAGTGACGTTCAAGCATGCGGCTTCCTGCAAAGCTCGTACCTAAAATCTGCACAAGTTTCTCTTCTCCAACAGATGATTTCCTTCCAAGCGCCAAACCTTCACTTACCGCTTGAGTATGAATACCAACCATCAGTTGATTTATAAGTTTCACGACCGAGCCGCTTCCGCTGCTGCCAACGTAATCAACCTGCTTGCCGATTGCTTGAAGCACGGGGAGCGCTCGTTCAAAATCGTTCCTATTACCACCAACCATAATGCTCAGTGTACCCGCTACGGCACCTGTCGTACCGCCGCTAACCGGCGCGTCGAGAAATGGAATGCCGCGCCATGCAGCAGCTAAGTGTATTTTGCGGTTTAACTCTGGACTAACTGTACTATTGTCAATCAGCATGAGACCCTCACGCCCATTGTTAATTAAACCATTATCGTCCAGATACACCTGTTCGATATCAGCAGGTAGTGGTAGACAAGTCATAATCAAGTCCATGTGAGAGGCAAGATCCGCAACCGTGTGGCCCGTATGTCCTCCTAATGCTTCAAGCTGCTCTTCAGCCGCTTTGCTTCTGTTTATCCCGTATACCTCATAGCTTGCTTTAATTAAATTTCGAGCCATTGGCAAACCCATATTACCGAGACCAATAAATCCGATTTTCTTCAAAATAGTACCTCCTTATCTAATAACCGTATCTAGGGATATGGGGATCTTTTCTCCCCGTTTGGCGCTCTCAATCGCAGCAAAAACCATCGCCATGCTCACCAAATTATCGGAACAATCCGTTTCCGCTTTTCGGCCTTCATTCAGCGATGCCATCATCTCATCGAAACAAGCGTCATGACCTTCTTTTCCAGTCCAGATCTCGGAAGGCCCAACTGTTTCAAACTCCTGCATACGAGAATCAGTAGTCACTTCTCCCCGCAACACGTTGCAATAAGGATCATTGTCGCCATCCCATATGAGTGTGCCTCTAGAACCAACAACCCGCCAACTTCCCTGCCAAGATGTTGGAGCGCCATGGGCACACCATGATCCGTTGTATGAAAACACCGAGCCATCCGACATCTCGAAGATACAGATTGCCGAAGCGTTTCCCTTATACCAAGAATACGGAGGATTAAACTCATGGCAATATACGGATATGGGATCAGCCTGAAGCAAATACCTTGCCTGATCGAACGTATGAATAGCCATATCCAATAACAAAGGATTATTCATTACATCACGAAATCCGCCGAAGTGTGGTCCCAAGAAGAAATCCGCTGTTGTTTGTCCCGGCTTTCCAATTCTACCTTGATCGATCATTCCTCGTGCTTCCCTGATCTGTTTTGAAAAGCGACGATTCTGCATAACGGAATATTTCTTGCCATGCCGTCGTACAAAACCCTCCATCTCGATGGCATCCGCCATCGAAACGGCCATCGGCTTTTCTCCAATTACGTCGCAACCTAATTCTACCGCTTTCATTACGATTTGCTTGTGAACCTCGGGAATCGTCACATCGAAGACTAAGTTCGAATCCGTTTGGCGTATGGCGTAATCCAAATCATCGCTGCATAAGCAGTCGAGCCCAAATTCCCTTGCCATTGCTTCCGCAGCCGATCTATTAATATCAACCAATGCGACGATTTCTATATCCGCACGAGATATCGCATACTTCACCCAGCGCTTAGCCATATTCCCACAACCGACTTGAGTAAGCTTATATGTTTTACTCACAGCAGACATGATGGACTATACCTCCTGCTGCGACTTAAGCTTTTCTAATGGTTTACGGTTTCCGAAGTTAGGTGCCGGTCTTGTCGTCGGCGCTGCCCAATGCACAGCATTTCGAATAACCGTTCGGATTTGATCATTGTAATAAGTCGGATAAGTTTCGTGGCCCGGTCGGAAGTAGAATATCTTTCCTTGCCCGCGCTGATACGTGCATCCACTTCGGAACACTTCTCCGCCTTCAAACCAACTGACGAATATAAGCTCATCTGGCGTTGGGATTTCGAAGCTTTCGCCGTACATTTCCTCTTGTTCCAGTTCAATATATTCCCCAATGCCCTCTACAATAGGATGGCCAGGTGCCACGACCCACAGTCTCTCCTTCTCGTCGGCTTCTCGCCATTTCAGGTTGCAAGTTGTGCCCATCAGCTTTTTGAATATTTTAGAGAAATGCCCAGAGTGCAGAACAATCAGTCCCATCCCCGCTAATACGCGTTTATAAACGCGCTCTACAACTTCGTCCATAACCTCGCGATGTGCTTTATGCCCCCACCAAATAAGTACGTCTGTTTCATTTAGCCTTTCTTCCGATAACCCGTGCTCTTCTTCTTCCAAAGTCGCGTAACCAATCTCCAGTTCACTACCTAAACCTTCCCCAATAGCATGATGGATACCCTTCGGATAGATTGCTTTCACTTTCTCGTTTATCTGCTCATGTCGGTATTCATTCCAAATCAAAACACGTTTTTTTTCGTTCATACGAATTCGCCTCCTGAATTTTCAATGCGTTCATCTACCTCCGATTATAGACACCTCCACCAAACAAAAGATACGATCAAACCTGACCTCTTCTTCTCCAAAAATGACATCCGTGATATACTGGTTCCGTAATTGCCTACAAAAGCGAGGTGCTCCTCATTGAAAATCCCTAGCCATGAACACGTGTTTCCCGTCAAAGAGGAAGTTGTCGACTATTTCAATCCCTTCCTATATTTGAAAATATGGGAGATAGATCTTGAGCCTCTTAAATCCGATATGGAGATCACTGGAACCTGGCATTTCCATAAAGAAGTCGAATTTCTGATCGTTACCGAAGGAAACATGGGTATTCAAACAAAAGATGAGTATTATTCGCTACAAAGCGGTGACATTGTCCTTCTAGGTTCCTCCGAGTTGCACAGAACGCATAGAACGAGCTTGTCTCCTTTAAAATTCATTGTTTTCCAAGTTGATATATTTCGGTATTTCGACCAAAGCGACCTTCCTTACCTGCATGGCTTCTCTGAAACAACTCGTGCGCTAAGTGAGCTTAATTACTTGCTGCGGGAATCTCCAAAAGTGCGCCAGGAGACATTCTCTCTTATTCAATCCATATACGATGAATCTCAGCAAAGAGAGCGCGGTTACGAGCTGTTCATAGGCGCCGCCATTAAGCGTCTACTTTGGCTTCTCGTTCGTCACGATACACGTGGTCTTCTTCAAAATAACGATTCCTTCGATATTCAACGACTCCAACCTGTCTTCGACTATGTCGAACGCAACCTGCATCAAAAAATTACGATTGAAGATGCATGTACACTCCTTAACTTCAGTTACCATTACTTTATCCGCTATTTCCGTTCCGTCATGGGATGTTCCTTCATAGAGTTTATTAACCATAAACGGATTAAAAACGTCGAGAGACTTCTTCTTACCCAAAATCTAAGTATTACTGAGATTGCCCATGTATCCGGTATACCCAGCACGGCACAGTTTTACAAACTGTTTAATCGTTACAACAAATGTTCACCAAAAGAATTCATAAAAAACATGAGTGGCAAGAGATAATTCGAACGATCTGCTACGGACTTTTCTTACACTTTTCCAAGTTTTCAAGCTATGATTCCCACATTCCACCGTATTCCCAAAGGACAATTATTTTCTCAGCAGCTGTATACAAGTAATGTCTCTATTCTGCCCTTTGAATGGAATTTATGATGAAGTTGAAGCTAGGGCGTTCATCATCACGCTGCGCTTCAACACTATTTCGGGGAGGATACGAAAGATGAATGTAGTAAAACGATTACCGGTTTTAATCACAATTCTCACAACAATTACATGCATGACGGCATGCTCATCTAACGTGGGGAACACACAAAGCAACTCGAAGGGTACTGAAAACGCTGTCAATTCAGCCAAGGAGCCTCTCTCCATTCAAATGTTCGCGGGACTATACAACGAAGTCCCTGATATGAATGATGCTTTCTGGACAGAATGGCAAAAGCAGACCAATTCGAAATTGAATATGGAATGGGTACCCTCCGGGGACTTGGACACGAAATTGGATCTCTTGCTTGCATCGGCACAATTGCCGGAGGTGCTGTCAGTTCCAGACTTCAAAAGGCCGTCATTGATCGGCGCAATTAAAAGTGGGGCTTTCTGGGATCTTACGCCTCTGCTTGGCGATTTTAGCAAATATCCCAATTTGAAAAACAATGTTGGCGCGAATGCATTCAAATACAGAACGGTTAACGGCAAAATTTATTCTCTTCCAGGATCACGCTCTGCGATCGACCCAGGAATCAAGATTCGCGAAGACTGGCTCAAGAAGCTTAATATTCCCGTCCCTACAACGCTTGATGAATACGCAGATGCATTAGTCAAAATCACACAGGGCGATCCTGACGGAAACGGTCGCGCTGATACGCTCGGATTAATTGGCGGAGGCGTTATCATCAGCGACGGCGACGCTTCATTTGCTTCCGGCTTTGGAGCCATGAATCCAACCTACAACAACGAAGGAGGACTTATTTACACAAACTTAAATCCTCAATATACAGATACAATTGCCTATTTCAGAAAACTCTATCAGTCTGGTGCGTTGTCTAAAGAGTTTGCTGTAACGAAACGTACCCAAGCGCAAGATCTATTCACAACTGGACGCGCTGCTTCCTATACAAGAAGCATCTGGTGGGACAAGGAATGGGAGGATTTAATTAAGAAGAACGGTCAACCGGACGCAAAGATTCTCAATCTGACATTAAAAGGTCCGAAAGCTTATGCCGTTAACTTGACGATCGGCGGCACCGGAAGCTTCCTGATCTCCAAGAAAGTTCCAGAAGCCAAAGTCATACAATTGCTTGACTATTTCGAGAAAACGGCCTCTACCGAAATGACCGACTTAGCTTATTATGGAATCGAAGGCGTTCATCACACCGTGATAGACGGACAAAAGGTCCTCAATGAGAAAGGGGTTAAAGAAGTAAACACTACAAGTAAAAACGCCGGCGTACTTGCCACCATGAAATGGGGAAAAGTCATCAGCGCATCGGGAGATAAAGCTTATAATGATGCCAAAATAGCTGAAGTAAAAAACTTTGACGAAATCGGCAGCGTGGATCCGTTCAACTTTCTCAATTCAGACACATGGAATGAGCTATGGGCGAAGCGCCAAGATGAGTGGAAATCCATGGTCACCAAAGCAATCGTTGGTCAAATTACGATGGAAGAATACCAGAAATATGTAGACACTATTAACAACTTGCCAGAAGCTAAAAAAGCATATGCTGAATTCGCTACCCAGTATAAAGCGATAAAACCGTAATTTATACACGTACGCATTGATATAAAGGAAAGGAAGGTAATCAGAACTTATCCTGATTACCTTCCTTGTCTATTTATGTCTAGCTCTTGTAGATCCACGGAGAGAGAGGGAATGCCATGATGAATTGGCTAAAAAAAATTCAACACCTATTTCAATACGCAATACCTCGAACGAATTACTTTAAACGCCTCGTCTGGTTGGGGTGTATTTCCGTATCTCTGCCTCTTATCATACTCGGTTCAGCCTATTATCAAATTTCCGTCGAGAAGCTTAAGCACCAATTTCAAGAAGATAGCCTTACTTCTCTTACGCAATTAAAAGATAGAACGGAAAGCGCAATGACAAGCGTAGAATATCAATCATTACAGTTGCTTAACAACCCTTCTCTTCGTTCCGCGCTTGGACAGCCCACATTCTCTGAACAATTTGTTACGCAGATGGAGCTCCTCGACTATATGCAGGTTCAGAAAAATGCAAGTCCTCTGATCCAGGACATCATATTCTACAACAGCATGTCCGATACAGTACTTACTAATTTCTATGGAAAGTCTACGCTTGAAAATTCAACACAGCAGAGTAGTATCCAAGCAGCTATGAATTTGACTAAAAGCGAGGGATGGACTTATTTTTCCGGCAATCACCAAAACGGATATATCTCCTATGTTCGTCAACTTCCTGTCATGAGAACTGGCCCTTTGCAAGGCTTGCTCATCTATCAGGTCAAAGCCAGCGAAATTGAGAAACTTATCTTTCAATCCGTCACTGACAAACTGTCCGAATCTCTTATCGTAATCGACCCGGACAATACCATACTGCTCCATTCAACTGATTCATCCTTACTAGGAAAATCGACGAGTGAGTTGCCTCTGTACAAGAACATTTTGAATTACAATGGCAAAAATCAATCCTTTATAACAACAAACGAATCCGGCGAGAAATTTCTAACCGCAATCAACAAATCTTCGTTGGGAAGAACCTATATCTCGCTCTGGCCGGAACAGGAACTAACGAAACAATTAAATTGGTTACGCCTGCTTATTGTGAGCTCCGTCCTTATCATTCTCATTTTTGGTATTATCCTTACGATCGCGTCTTCAAAGTTCGCTTATAGCCCGATCGATCAACTGATTCGGTATGGAGGACAGTTGCGAAACGGTACTCTAGGGCGTATCTCAGGTTCTGGAAATGAGTTCGAATATATCCGCTCAAGTTTGGCTTATTTGAATGAGCAAGCCAACTCTCTCCAAAACTATGTTCAGAAAATCCAACCGGCCTTACGCGATCAATTTATGATGAAACTTCTGCTTTCAAGTAATGTCGTAAAGCTTGCCGAAGTCGAAGATGGTTGCCGGTCGTTTCAGCTGCCTATGAGTGGCAATTTTGCCGTGCTCATTGTGAGACCGGAAAACCTGTTTAAGGAAAAGCGGTTTTTTCCCAATGAGGGGCCTGTTATTGCCTTTGCTGTGAAAAATGTCATGCATGAGTTGATTGATTATGAACACATATCTGAAGGTTTCGTTCTAGGCGAGGATGGAAGGGAATCCATTGCCGTACTACATTTCAAGGATTCAGCCAATGAGACAGATATGCATCAGGCTCTTCTTGCTTATGCCACAAAAATTCGCGAAATTCTTCGAACGCATCTTTCCTTCGATGTTTCCATTGGAATTGGTGGTTTGCGTTCAGAAATCGCACTTATTTCCGAATCCTACAAAGAGGCATCACGCGCTTTGCAGCAAAGGTTATTCGATGATAACCGGACAATTTTTCAATATCAAAGTAAAACAGCTACAACAGAGAGATTAACTCTATTTAATTACCCCAAGGATATTGAATTATCCATTACAGAGTACCTTCTTCAAGGCGATCATCTGATGGCGAAACAATCACTACAGCTTTTTTACGAACGAATACGTATCTCTGATTCTTATAATACAGCCATCTATTGCTACCATATCCTTCTGTCCTCCATCATTCAATCGCTGGAAGAAATGGGCTATGGCGTACTCGACAATCTTGGGGATAATCTATTCGTACAGCTTAAGGCTAGACAAACCTACAGTGAGGTTCAGGAATGGTTCATTGAAGTTCTCTTCCCCATTCATAAACAAATTGCAGAACAAAGCCGTACGAATACAACGCGCAAAGCCGTACAACTGGTCTGTCAACACATTGAAGCCAACCAAGGCATGCCTTCTCTCATTGAATGCGCAGAACTCGTCCAAATTAGTCCTTCCTATTTGAGTCGATTATTCAAGCAAGAAGCTGGAATGACCTTTATTGAGTATCTAATGAAATACAAAGTCGAACGAGCAAAAAAATTACTGGAAGAGACGAACTATAGCATAACGGAGATTGCAGAAATCATTGGCTACTCTGAAAGGAATCTAAATCGGGCGTTTCAACGACATGTCATGATGTCCCCCAACCAATATCGTTTATCATTAAGGTAGGAGATCCCTGTTGGCAGAAAAAGCCCACACATTTTGGGATGCAGGCTTTTCTAATGTTGCTATATACACTGTACCACTACTGAAATTCAATTAGCAGGCATTCCCAAATATCCAGCTTCGGCAGTCTAAGGACTAGATGATTCCCCTTTACCTCATACGCAATAGATTCACCGGATATCAACGGCCGTACATCGGCTATTTTCCGGCCTCTAAGCGCTATCTTTATTTCAATGTTATGAAGTGGAATGTTCGTTGCGAGCGGCCTTCTTCCGACTCCGTTAACCAGATGGACAAGCCACTGGCCGCTTTGCTCGAACATCGACATCTGCAAGCCATGATAGTTGGTAACCTCGACCATTTTATCCTCGCCTAGTGCTATGTTAATTATATTGGAAACTAATCCATAATGCTCACCCAACTTATACTCATTAATGAGGGCACTCAATGAAAAGGTGAGATAGACAGAACCTCCGAGTCCAGATCCATGATGAATGCAAAGTGGAATATCGGTATGGCTGACTGGTAATGATGCTCTTTCGGGCGGAGCACCGACGCTTTCTAACGGAGAAAACGGCGGAACCAACGTTGCCAGCACGCTCGATTTCACGTTTGACGGCCTAGTATAATGAACCTTTCCACGATGCGGGATTAGCTCCGTATCCTCCATTCCAACCTGAAGCGGATTGTTAGCTCCTTCAAAACGTAGATATGCGGCCGTTAGGTATTCGCTGACGGATGACCTACCTACTATTCCTAACAATTTCCGCAACTCCGGTTGCTCCGATACTCCACCCTCGCTAATTAGATGTCCGCCTTCTTCTACAAACTTGCTCAGGATAGCCGTGAAATCATCGGTTACCTTCATACCTTCAGGCAAAATAAGTGCCTTATATCGAGTCAACCGTTCTGAAGTAGCCTGTTCTTGCAATAACACGTCAAACGGTATTTGACAGTTGATCAATCCGTCAGCCCAACCTTCTGCTGCAGCATCAGCTGTCCACATTAAAGCTACTTGCGCTAACGTTTGCGCCTTGTCCATATACATCTCTACTTTACTGACACTTCGATTAAATTCGGTTACCGTTTCAATAATTCGTTTATCCGTGATCGTATCGGGAATGCCAGTCAGGGAATGCCATATGCTTCCTCCATGAGAGGTAATTTGAGCCAACCAGAAGCGATATTCCGCCGGCGGTAAGCCCGTATGCCTCCACTCCATGCCAGGGCTTGAGTGAACGATTCCAAGCGGCGGCGGGTTGTCTGGAATCGAACGTCCAAGCTTTATACTAAGCGCAGGTTTCCAGAACTCCGGAATACGATGATGCCCTTCGGACAAAATATTTTGCGGTTCCGTACATAATATATCCGTAGTTTCCATACGAGCATACAGATTATCTTTGTACAGATTGTAATATAGAATCATAGGTACTTCCGGAGATTTTCTCTTAATATACTTGTACATTTTCTCCATATTATCTCGTATACAGGAAGATGGCCAATCTACAGCAAATAAGTTTCGGTCAAGTGGAATTTCCACCCCATAGCGATTACGGTATTTATCCTTGCATATTTCGCAGTAACAGGGCACATAATGCGGCGCATTAAAAAATATACCATCAACATCGTAATTGCTTAACACTTCCTCGAGCACAGGTATCGCCACGTCTTCATTTCGATAGCCGCTATTTAAGCACGTACTCATAAGCAGTGACCAATTGCCAGGGCGCTCAGCGCCAATAATTTCCGGCAATCCCGTAGGTTGTCTTACAAACCAGTTTGGCTTCCTAAGGTAAACAACATCATCTTTCTTGCTGAAATCCAATCTTGCTACGAAGCGAATATCCTGCTCATGACAAGCTTCAATAACTTCCTTTAGTAGATCAAAGTCCTGAGGAAGATACTCATTTACTTTATGTCCGTCTATCTTCGATGGATACCACGCATAGATGCCGCCGACATTAAATACGAGCGCCGTAGCCCCCATTTCTTTCATTTGAGACGCTAATTTACGAGGATTAATTAGGTGTGTGTCCTTGATCTGCAAGTTGGTCTGTATAATACGTTGAGGTTTATCTAACCAATTTATAATATTTTTCACCATTTTCATCTCTCCTTCATATAAATTCTTGAGTTAGCCTTTAACCGAACCAAGCATTACTCCTTTAGCGAAGTGCTTCTGGAGAAATGGATAGACAACAAGAATAGGTAACATGGCTAGCACGATAGAAGCCATCCGTATCGTTTCTTGTGGAATGGATTTTTCATCTCCGCTAGCTCCTGCCATTCCGGCATTATCTGAGTCGATCACCAACGACTTTACCAACACCTGCAGCGTCCATTTTTTCGTGTCCGATAAGTAAATGACTGCGTTGAAATACGTATTCCAATGAGCTACCGCAAAAAATAAAGTGAATGTAGCAATTGCAGGCATAGATAGCGGGATTACGATGCGCAAGAAAACACCAATATCTGAGCAACCATCAATTCTCGCTGCATCCTCAAGCTCAGAAGGCATGGATTCAAGAAAGCTCTTAATAATAATTAAACTCCATGCGCTTGTTAAGACGGGCCAAATCAGGGCCCAATAGGAATTTAACAACCCAAGTTGCTTGACTAATAAATAACTCGGAACGATGCCCGCATTAAATACAAGCGTGAAAATAATAAATCCCATCATCGCGTTACGCCCTGGCAGTGCCTTTTTTGTTAATGCATATGCCATCGAGAACGATACGATCAAATTTAATGCCGTACCTACAACCGTGATGAACGTTGTGCTCTTCAGAGCATTGATGAAACTGCCTGTAGACAGGATATAGGAGTATGCCGACAGCGACCATTTTTGTGGAAATAAATTAAACTGCAACGGGATATACACGTCCGGGTCCGTAAAGGATACGCTAAACACATAGAGAAATGGAGCAAGGCAAATTAACGAAATTAGGCTTAGTAGACCATAGTTAATCCAATCAAATATGGCTATTTTTTTACGTGCAACTACACTCATTTTTCTTCCTCTCCCTTTTCATTAATAAATTCCTTCATGACCTAACTTTTTGACCATATAATTAGAGGTCATCACCAGAATGAAGCCGACAACGCCCTTGAACATGCCGATCGTAATACCTGCGCTGATCTGACCTCGTAAAATTCCTTGTGTATACGCATACGTATCGAATACTTGAGCCACTTGCATAACAAGGGGATTCATCATTAGCAGCATTTGCTCGAAACCGACGTCTGTTATTTGACCTATTCGTAAAATTAATAAAATAATGATTGTCGAACGAATGGCGGGTAAAGTGATATGCCAAATTTGGCGAAACCGATTAGCTCCATCCACAACAGCAGCCTCATATCTTTGCGGGTCGACCCCAGCCATCGCAGCAAGAAAAATGATCGTACTCCAACCTACCTCCTTCCACATGGTCTGAGCCGTGATTAATCCCCAAAAGTACTTCGGCTCTGATAAAAAAGAGATGGTTTCGAAGCCCGCCGCGCTGATCAGCTTATTGACAAGCCCCACATCCGTCGATAGCACGAAGAAGGTCATACTCGAAACAACAACCCAAGACAAAAAATGGGGCAAATATACAATAGATTGATTGAATCGTTTGAATACCTCATGACGAACTTCATTTAACATCAGCGAGAGTAAGATAGGTAATGGAAACATAAAAACGATACCGAACACATTAATGGCTAATGTATTTCGCAGCATGATATAGAAATTTTGATCAGCAAACAAATCTCTAAAATGTTTAAAACCTACCCATTCGCTTCCTGTAAAACCTAAATAGGGACTGTAATCTTTAAATGCGAGTAGAAGCCCAAATAATGGAACAAGTTTGAATACAATAAAAAACACAATGCCGGGCAAAGCAAGCAAGTATATCAATTTATATTGCATCATTCGCTTGCTCAATTGTTTCCAATACCCATTAGCTGTAAAAACCTGATCGGCTCTTTCGATCTTCAACATAGGTCGCACCTCTCCTTCATGACTGTTAACCAGATTATGCTTATTATTGTACGGCCATGGGAATGAGCAAAATAGGGACATAAATTGAAAATGACCGATACAGGATATCGGTCCAATTGAGATGAAAGTTATGTCTGCTTCTTAATGGCCTTATCGAGTACGGGCGACCATAATTCCTGTACTATTCATAACTTAGCCTTTTAGTTTAGAAAGAAATGTCTATCCTGCAAGCCATTTCTCCTTCCTATCTTCCCTACGTTTCCCACAAAAAAACAGAACCCCACATATTACTAAGGAGTCCTGCTCTTCTTCATCTTATTCTAAACACTCTCCACCAACCGTCCATCCCGAAACCTCACAGCCCGCTTCGCCTGTTGCGCTATCGCATAATCGAGGAAATTCTTTGCCCAAATTACATTGGTAAATCACTCTAATGTTTCGTCATTGCATTCATCAGTACAGACTTAGTCTCTTCAACTTTATCAACCAGCACCCCATTAATCCCCATTCTCTTCCATTCCAATAAGTTTTCAGGAGATGTATAACCGACAGTGCCTTTATCGCCAGCCATAACCCAAACTTGTTTTCCCGCTTCGTGAATTAGGCGTACCGCTTCCTCGTCCACCCATCTCTCCCAAAGACGAATAACATCTGCATCATTTGCAATATATTCCGAAGCGAGGTCCTTAGCCGGTATAAATCCAAGGACTGGGACATTCGGGTTAAATCGTTTCACATCGCGGACATCCTCGCTGGTCATGACCCCCATAATCACCTTATCTTCGTACCCATATTTACGAATGTCTTCTAGAATCTGTGTAAGACGCTCGCCTCCCTCTTTAATATGGAACAGGATCGGTGCCACGCCGCTTGAAAGCACTTCCTCCAGCGTGTGTGGATGTAAGTGGTGATCATCAATGTAACAAAGAGATGAAAACTGCTCTGCCGTTAGTTCATTTATTTTAGCGGGATTACCGAACAATTTTAAAGCATCTTCGTCATGGCTGATGACAGGGACATTGTCCTTTGTAAAACGAATATCCATTTCTACGTAATCCGCTCCGAGTTCCAAAGAAAGCTTCGACGAATCAAGACTCAATTCAGGATAGCGATCCGTTCCGCAACGATGTGCAATCAACAACATCTGAAGTATCACCTGCACCTTTTATTATGAGTTTTTATATTTGGGATCCAGCACGTCCCGAAGCCAATCGCCTATCAGAGACACCAAAACGACAATCACGACAATGACCACGCTTGGTGCAATGCTTAACCACCAGGAGTTGATTAAGTAGTTGCGCCCGGCGCTGACCAGCAAGCCAAGCGAAACATCCGGAGGCTGAATGCCGATGCCTAAGAACGACAGCGAACTTTCCAATAAAATAAACGAGCTGAAACGCATCGTTGCATGAACAATCAAAGGCGATGAAATATTTGTAAATACATGTTCGAATAGAATTCGCATTTTGGAAGCACCAAGAGCACGGCTGCATTCCATAAAATTTGCTTCTTTAAGCTGAATGGTCTGACCGCGCACCAGCCGTGTAAAGGTAGGATAACCGGTTAATCCAATGATGAGCACCAGGATCCACTTACCGGAGCCAAAAACGGCGGCGCAAACAATCGCGATAATTATAGAAGGTACTGAAAGCTTGACGTCCGTCAAAAAGGAAACGATCGTGTCAAAGGGACCTTTGTACAATCCGGCCAAAACCCCTAATACCGTACCGACAAAGGTGGCTATCAGCAAACTGCCTAAAGCGACAAGCAGTGAATTTTTCGTTCCGTAAAACAGTCGAATCATAAAATCCCTTCCCAGATGGTCGGTTCCCAGAAAATTCTGTGGCTTTCCACCATCTAAAAAAGAGGGAGGAATCAATCGTGCACCTAAATCGGTAGCTCCCAAATCGATAGGGAATAGCAGCGGACTTAGCGATGTGAACAAGGTAATCAACAGGAACATAATGATCAACACCATGATGAAGGGCGGAATACGTAAGTTTAAAATTCTCATTCTCATCTCCTCCCCTCTTAAAAATTATCCCGAATGCGCGGATCCAGGAAACCATAACTTAAATCAACCAGTAAATTGACCAAAATAACCGTGGTTGAAACGAGCATCACACCGTATTCAATAACAGGAAAATCCCTATATTGCGCAGCTTGTACAATTAACATACCGATACCTGGAAAGGCAAAAACGGTCTCTACAACCACCGCGCCTCCTATCAACGTGCCCAAATGCAAGCCAATAATGGTCACCACCGGAATTAGAGCATTGCGTAAAGCATGCTTATAAATAACCATTTGCTCCCTGACGCCTTTGGCCCGGGCGCTATCCAAATAATCCTGACGCAGAACATCCAGCATGGAGCCTCTGGTCAAACGGGCAATACCCGCCACAGAATCAACGGTCAACGCAAGCAGCGGCATGATATAATGCAAAGGTGAGCTCAAGCCGCCGCTTGGCAGCAGCCTCAGCTTGAGGCTAAACAGAAAAATCAGCAATATGGCGAACACAAAGTTGGGAATTGTATAGCCAGCTATTGAAATCCCCATCGTTATTCGATCCAATATGGAATTTCGGTTAACCGCAGCAAATACACCAATTGGGACACCAATCAATATGGCTAATCCAAAGGAAATGGTGCCTAGAGCAATAGTAGGACCTGCACGTTCAGCGAATAATTCGCCCACCGGGCGTAAATAGTGATAGCTCTTGCCCATATCGCCGGTAAATAACGAGCTCAGATATTGAATATATTGCGAGAATAACGGCTTGTCCAAACCGAGTGAGATGCGCAGTTGGTCTCTTACTGTTGCCGTTGCATCGTCTGGCAGCAGCCACTGCGTCGGATCGCCTGACAATCGGGTAATCATAAAAACCAGAGTCAGAATGAACCAAATTGTGATGAGTGCCTTGATTATCCGAGTCGCGATAAAACGGGTCATTGCGGCCCCTCCTTACCAGCAAACAAATGACAAGCAACGAAATGGCCTGGTTCCACTTCTTTAAGTGATGGCATTACAATGCTGCATTCCGGCTTGACATGCGGACAGCGACTTTGAAACGGGCAGCCTGCTGGCGGATTGATCGGACTGGGCAGTTCTCCCTCTAAGAGCGTCTTGCTGCGGACAGCTTCCGGATTCGGTATGGGAATCGCATTCATCAGAGCAATGGAATAAGGATGCAGCGTATTGCTAAAGAACTCATGCTTGGAAGCAAGCTCCACAACCTTGCCCAAATACATAACCATAATGCGATCGCTGATATGCTTAACCACACTCATGTCATGGGAAACGAACAAATAGGTCAGGCGGAACTCCTTTTGCATTTGCTTAAACAAATTTAATATTTGTGCCTGTACCGACATATCCAGAGCGGAAACCGGCTCGTCACAAATGACAAATTCCGGACCTAACACCAGTGCTCGGGCAATGCCGATACGCTGCCTCTGTCCACCGCTGAACTCATGTGGATACTTGCCGAGCGCATCCTCCGGGATGCTGACCTTTTCCAGCAGCGGCAACACCAATTCCCTCTTTTGCTTGGCATTATAATTCGTATGAATCCGAAGCGGCTCCTCGATGATTCGCCGAATTGTCATACGGGGGTCCAGAGATGAGTACGGATCTTGAAATATCATCTGAGCTTCCTTCCGGAAGCTTTGGGAGCCCTTGGTTCCCACCTGTTGTCCTTTAAACAAAATTTGCCCGTCAGTTGCGTCCATCAGACCGATCAGCATGCGGGACAGCGTCGATTTTCCACAGCCTGATTCACCGATCAGCCCCAGTGTCTCTCCCTTGTAGATGGTAAAGCTGACATCATCAACCGCTTTGACTGTACCGACGGTCTTATGACGGAGCATTCCTTTGTTGACCGGGAAATGTTTCTTTACATTTTTAACTTCTACCAATGCTTCCTTATCATTCATTATGAGATCTCCCCGCTTTATCCTCGAGCAGCCAGCACTTTACTTTATGTCCATTTCCCAAATCCAGCAATGGAGGTTCAATTTCTTCGCACTTGCTAAACGTATGAGGGCAACGACCTGCAAAACGGCAATGTGTGACAGGCGCGGTTAAACGAGGAACTGAGCCCGGTATTGAATACAGCTCCTCCTTGTCTTCCTCGATGCTCGGAATGGAAGCAAGCAATCCTTGGGTGTACGGATGGGAAGGAGCAGCGAATATTTCCGCTGTCGCTCCTTCTTCCACTACCACACCGCCGTACATGACCATCATTCTGTCGCACATCTCGGCAACAACACCCATGTTGTGCGTAATCAGAATCATTCCCATCTGAAATTGCCGTTTAATACGGGTCATGAGCTCCAGAATCTGCGCTTGAATGGTGACATCTAACGCTGTTGTCGGCTCATCGGCGATCACAACCTCAGGGTTGCAGGCCAAAGCGATTGCAATCAGGATCCTTTGCTGCATACCACCAGACATCTGGTGAGGATAATCATTCAGCCGCGTTTCCGGCGCTGGTATGCCTACCAGACGTAAAAGCTCGATGACTCTCGCTTTGACTTCCTTCTTGGATAGGTTCTCATGAAGCTGCAGCACCTCTGCGATTTGATTACCAACCGTATAGACCGGATTCAACGCTGCCTGAGGATTTTGGAAAATCATTGAGATTTTTTTCCCTTTAATCCGGTTTAAATCTTTCGGATTCAGATTTAACAGATTGCTGCTGTGAAACAGAATTTCGCCGTCCTCAATCTTCGTATACGACTTGTCCAACAGATTGAGAATGGAACGGGCGATGGTGCTTTTGCCACAGCCGGATTCGCCGACAATCCCCAGCACCTCGCCTTTATACAGACGGAAGCTTACGCCATCGACCGCCGGGACCTTCTTGTTGTTGGAATAATAGTAGGTTTTCAGGTTATTCACGGTTAATACGTCTTCCAATATGGTTCCACCCCCTCAAAACTGGATTATTAGTTCAACACTTTGAAATTTTCTGCTCTAAAGTCCATTGCTTGTGAAGAATATGGCGCCCACTCCAGACCTTTACGGATTCCCCAGCCTTCGTATGGATAGTAAAGCACCGTGCCTGGTACTTCATCGTCAAAGATCTGTATCTGCTTTTTAGCCAGTTCCTTCCGTTTGGCTGGATCGAGGATAGAAGCCAGCTCTTTAGCATTTTTAAGGAACTCTGGCGTCATGTCCTTCCAGTAGATCTTCTCAGCATCCGTTCCCGGACCCCATAGCAGCGACAACCCCCCAGACGGATCTGGAAAACGCATTGTATTCGACCAGTTTGCAACCGATTTTCGCTCAACTTTATCGCTAAATTTGACTTTGGCGTTAATACCGATTTTCTTCCACATGTCCACAATGGCTTCAGCCGCTTCGTTCCCAAACGTGTAGTAATTGGATTTCAATTCGTATTCAATCAATTCACCTTTATAGGAAGACTCCGCGAGCAATTTCTTGGCTTTTTCCACGTTATATTCAGGTGTAGGATAATCGCTCAAGTAAAAATCGCCGAACTCCGAGTATTGATGGCCTTTTGGAATAACGGCTTTGCCTTGCCACAGCTTATCGACGAGCATTTGACGGTCAATGGACAAGCTTAGCGCCTGGCGCACCTTTTTGTCATCAAGCGGGCCGCTCGTTGTGTTAAACGTCAACACATGCATATTGCTGATATTAAGTCCTTTTACGCTGAGATTTTTGTTACTCTCAATAACGGATACTTGATCAAGAGGCACTTGCGTGATGAGATCTACCTCTCCGGTAATAAGTGCTGTAATACGAGTCGACGTTTCGTTATACACAATGTACTCGATTCTTTTTGCTGCCGGTTTCGCACCCCAATAATCGTCAAATCGCTCCAAAACTACTTTTTCCGGAGAATAGGAAACGACTTTATATGGACCGGTACCGACCGGTTTTGCAGCGAAGGCTTCATCGCCGACTTTTGTAAGATAATCGGCTGGGACAATCCAGGAGCCCCAGCTTGAAGCGATACGTTGCTCCAACAGTGGATCGACTACATTCGTAATGATTCGGAACTTATAGTCATCGATTACCTGTACTTCCTTTACGACGGAGAGCATATTCGTCGCATCTGCCATTCCCGGCAGATTCTGGTGCAAACGGTTGAAGCTGAAGACAACATCTTTGGATTTCAGCTCGTCTCCGTTGTGAAATTTGACACCTTTCCTTAGCGTTACATCCAACGTGTAATCGTCAACTCGTTTCCATTCCGTCGCAAGCATCGGCTTCAAAGACCATTTATCCTTGGGATCGGAAAGCAGAATCGTTTCGAAGATGTCATAGAGAATACGAATACTTGTGTTACCGCTGGTACGTTGCGGATCCAACAGTTGAGGAAGCTCGGTCACGCCGATTTTCAGAACATCGAGTTCCTTCGAACCTGTTGCTTCAGAACCTGATGCATCATTCGTGGAGGGTTTATTGCTACATGCCGAAAGCACGATAACAAAAAGCATACTAACAATAAGTAAGATTGCTGTTTTCTTCATTTCAAAATTCACTTCTTTCTGTTTTTGATTTTTTTGTTACTTACACATTCCGTTATTTTTTATATCCTTCTATATAAGTGGTTCCATTAACATCGATAAGCCGTATGCCTGCACGATTTTGTTGATTTCCTATTTCTTTGGTCACTGCTTCAAGTTGACTTAATGGTATGTCTATCCGCTCAAGCTCAATCCCCTCAGCTAAAACTCTTCCATCGAAGCCCGACTCTGCACTTAGCCCAATTAATTGGCAAACCGTTGGTGCTATATCGACGATGCCACAAGTTATTTCACTCACATGGCCCTTCTTAAAGCTGCTGCCGACCCCTAGAAAAAAAGCATGCATGTCATAAGGAGAAGCTGTACCATGTGAAGATTGAAGCTTGGAAGATGAAGTCAATGCTCCAGTTATTCCAGGCACACCATATTCGTTTGGTTCATTGTCCCATTTCGGTTGGATCGCAAGAAGCGGTGCCCGTCCATGCGTAATCGATCCCAATAAAATTTCGAGGGAAAGCACATCGGGCAAATCCGAATACTTCGCATCCCTTGCAAAAACGAGCTCGCACCAATCCTGAGATTGCAGCCAGCCGATTAAAGCCCTAACCTCTGCAGGGGTCTCTTCCACTTCTTCGACCGCATAGATATAACAACCGACCGCAATAAACCTAGTTTGAAGCTTTAGTTCTTCAACAGCTCTTTGCATATGACCTTGAAGCGAGCCTTGAGCATGTATCGTAGAATGTCCGTGATCACTGATCCACAAAATATCGATGGCTTCACTTAAACCTTCCCGTTCAATAGCTTGCAGAACCTCCGCTACACATTCATCTACCACTTGTAACGCTTCATGATGTTCAGGAGATCCGATTCCATAATCATGCTGGCTTGCATCCGGTTCTGACAGCCATAATACCATTACTTGATTCTGCTCATTTTTCAAGTGGTTATTTATCAATGAACGAGTTGCCCATAAAGCCCGTTCCTTTTTTATATTGGTTTGTTCTTCCGGAACATGGCCCAATTGGCGATGCAGTTCTTCCAATTCGACTGTCCCGTATACGGAAGAGGGATTAATCACCAGCTCGGGATGGTTCAGGTTCCAAAGAAGTGAAGCACCCGGTGAACTGGAGGCGGCAACCGCAAGTCGCTTTCCGTGTCGATGCAGTCGGTCTCCCAACGTAGGATGCAGGATGAAAGGCTCAGACATGGCCTGACGATAGGCCAATAGGTGCTTGTCGTTTCCGGTTTGGAGTAAACCTTCCTCACCAAATCCCTGCACATACATCAAATTGCTGACAACTCCATGACGTCCCGGATAGACGCCGGTTGTCAAAGTTGTCATACTAACCCTCGTTTCCGAAGGGTAAGCCGCATGAAAGGAGGTAAATAAGGTACCGCGTTCCATCAGCTTGCCGCATGTCGGCATAAGTGCCATGTCTACGCTATCCGGTCGTAATCCGTCCGTACCAATAATCAATACCCTCCGATTGGAAAGATCATGCTTGCTTGATAGTGTCATAGCGTTCTACCCCTCTCGTGATTTCGTTGATTTTTTGCAGTCGTACCAAGGATTCCCCGAATGGCTCTACTCTTAAAACGAAATGAAACCGATCCAAGCTCATGCATAAATCAAAGTCCTCAGGAGGAGCGGAAGCATCACGCACATCCAAAAACTTCCCTGTTTTACTTTCGTTAAGCATGTAATGCAGAATGGCATTAAAATCCACTGGCTTTCCTTCCAAAACGTTCTTTATATATTCGGCGAGGAGGGTATCTTCATCAGCCTCTTCCGTTGCTTCCCAGCCCATGCAGACCAACGACACGGTCGCCGGATTCTTCATGCGGATGTAATCGATAATGGCCTGTGCATTTACAAAGCTGCCCGTAATAATTTCATCCGCTTCTACGGCATTCACGATTCCTTGTGTACCTGCGCTTGTCGTATGCACAATCGTTTTGCCCGAAAAGTCTACAGATTCAATAGAAGAAGGAGAATTCCCATAATCGAATCCGGGTTGAATGACTCCTCCTCTTTCTCCCATTAAAATAAATTCCGGGTTTTCCTTCTTCAACCTGTACGCAGTCCCCATATCTCCAACGGGAATCAAATCCTTGACTCCATTTTCCATAGCATAGCAGGCAACTGAAAAAGCGCGGAAAACATCAATAATAACGGTCAAACCCTTGGCTTTGCGAGCCCCTTCGATTAACTGGTAAATATTAATTTCCATAAACATAGATTCCTTCCTGTGGTGTGAAACCATCGTCAATTTCGTTATGTATTCATCCTAACTCCCGATTGTCATCATGAAATTAACTGCAAATTAATATAAATTTAACGAAGTCATGACATTTTCGCAGTATTGTATAGATAACATCTATACTTGAGGAGCTGGAGTTATGTTTAATTTGCAGCAATTGAAAATTTTAGTCTTACTCGCGGAATATAAGAGATTGACGCTCGTCGCGAAAAAGCTGAAAATCAAGCAGCCTTCCGTTACCTTTCATATGAAGAAGTTGGAGCAATCAACAGGTGTCCGCCTTTTTATTCACAAGCATAAGATGGTCCTGTTCACGGAAGAAGGCAAAGCCCTTCTGCATTACGCCACCCGAATCATTTCGTTGTCCGAGGAGGCGGAGCAAGTATTAACCGACTATCTGCAATTTAAAAAAGGGAAGATTATAATTGGATCGAGCAATACCCCAGCAACCTACTTTCTTCCAAAGCTGCTGGGGGAAATGCGCCAAGCTTACCCACATGTAAACATCGCCATCCAAGTGCATAATTCTCCACAGATTATAGACTTGGTTAAAAAGTTGGAAATCGATTTTGGGCTGGTAGCCGAGCATAAAGTAAGCGATCCTGAACTTGTCGCCATCCCTATGGTTAACGATGAGCTAGGCTTGGTCATGTATCCCGATCATCCACTGGCACTTGCAGACACGATTGAGTCAGAGCTTTTGCAAAATGAGTTATGGATTTTGCGGGAACAAGACTCGGCTTCACGCAGAATGATGGAGCTTTGGGCCGATCGGAACAATATAAGCTGTAAGGACGGGCTGGAGCTTGGAACAACGGAAGCAATCAAACGAGCGATTCAGTGTCGATTGGGGATTTCCATTTTGTCCCGATTAGCTGTTGAGGATGAGGTTCGAAGCGGACAATTAATTTTTAAAAGTTTAAACTCTGAGACGATGAGTCGCAGCCTGTTTTTCATCTATAGCCGAAATCGTTTTGTCACACCGATTCTTCAGGAATGGATTCATTTCTTCAAAACGATGCAGTTTTAAAACTGGACCTAGCCTCCCCAGTAGCATCTAGTTGTTGTCACTCGACTTATTTATATTTGCCATGTCGACTTTCATCGGTGATGAAACAAAAAAAGAGCTGCATCAATGCAGCTCTTGCGCTATAAGCTATTCTTTTGCTTTTCAAGATCAATTTATCGATGCGACTAATCTAACCGCCATATATTGACGCCCAGGAAGTTCAACACGGAACGCCCCTTCGAAAATGCCTGGCAACTTGGTTATCGTCATATTCCATGTATCAATTACTTCTACACGATAGGAGACACCGGACTCGTGTTTGAAATGCCGGTAACGCGGCTGATTGAAACCAAAGTAGTACAAGTAATATTCATCCTTCACGCCTGCACAAGGCAAATCCCAGGAAGAAGGCAGTGGATTCAATATGCCACCTGGACTTTGTTCAATGATTCGGCGAAGGAAAGCGATTCTCTCAGGACTTGTACCTGCAAGTTCGCCTCCCTTTGACCACCATAGAACTTGCTTCTCATTATAATAGGTCTCTCCATGCCCAACATAACCGCCACGAACAGCACCTTCCCAGAATCGACGGGTTAGTTCTTCCCCTGTGATGTTTCCCCAACCGTGTTCGATGTCCCCTTCATAAGCACATTCGTCTACGATAATCGGCTTATGCCACTTGTTACGCCATTCAGTCGTTTCTTCTGCCGTTTTATACATGTCGATTCGTTGTATACTACAATGAGTTACCCAAGGTTTGCTGTAATCGTAGAATCGGAGACAATTATGATTGGAAATGAGATGACCGACCGGATCGCTTGATGTCACGATTTCGGCATAGTACTCCCAGTTTTCCTCTTTTTTAGAATTCATTAAATCAAACTCATTGGCTAGTGACCACCATACATTCCGGTATGCGGCAAGACGTGCTGTGAGATATCGAAGATATCTTTCATCGACTTCCAACGGCATCTGTGAGAAACCCCATCGATCATACGGATGGAATAAAATGAGATCCGCCTCTATACCGAGCTTACCAAGATCAGCGATCCTCTGCTCAAGATGCTGGAAAAACACCGGATTAAATCGGCTATAGTCCCAACCTTCCTCCAGTGAGCCTTCGAAAGGATAGTACATGGGCTCGTTTACATTAAACTGATAAGATTTCGGGAATACGCACATTCTCAGCTTATTGAATGGGGAAGCCTTCAACGTCGATAGGGTTTGTTCTTCAAGATTAGCGGGCTGATGTGTCCAGGCGTAGCAGGTTGTACCTACCGGTAGATATCGGAGGCCGTCTGCGTAGGCAAAGTGGAATGTATCACTTACTCGAACTGGACCATGATTATCTGGAGATGATTCTACACAGACAAAGCCACCAACCTGTCCATCGAGTGCTACTACATTACTAGATGTACGATAACTCCAATCTCCCAAGGTTGTCGGCATGAATCGAATACGAAATATGCCTTCGCCATCATAGAATCCCATCACATTCACTGAATGGTTACCTGAGTAAAACTCGGCGGATAGAGATACTTCAATAAAAGGATTTCCGTCATATGAAGCAAAAAACACTAGCTCAAAGATATCCCATTGTTCAACTTGTTCGTTTGTTGGCCTGATTTGAGCGAAGGTCATAGGTCTGCCTCTCCTCTAAATAGTACTTTCCACCTTATCAAATCGAAAGAAATCAAAATCAGCATGCCCGCCAACCTGCTTGGTCGCATAATTAAACAACCCGATCCGATAGCCCATAAAATGATCCAAGGTATACTTCATCTTCAACGGAGATCCGATTTTCTTCCATTCTTCACCATCAGCTGAGTAGTAAAAGCTTGCAAGATCCGTACTATTTTCAAAATTGAAATGAATCTTCAAGTAAATCAAACTATCCTCGTATAGAATCCGCTCGACCGCTTCTTCACTACCGTCGCCTCCATTAACACACATCGCAATATATCGCTCGCCGTTCGCTGCGATTTGAATACCGACTGTTCCGAAATGATTTTGAAGTGCAACCATTCCAGCATGATCACCCGGCTTCATATGGGAAACATCCATTGCCGTAATGCCGATGCATACAGGACCCTCTGTCCGCTGCGTCAATGTATTGCGTGCTAATAGGATACTGTCGGTAATATTCCCCGTCTCTAATCGCAACCAGCCTGGACGCGCGATCACAGACCATAGGCGGTTATCCGGATTATGATTCCATTGCCAATTAAGCAGCAATTTATTTTCGTTATAGTCGAACTCATCGCTAATGACCAATTGGGTAGGCGCCGTAGGTGCCGTGCTCGGGAATTGCGCCTGGAATGAAACTTGCACTTTACCTTCCATCCCAATGACCGGCCAGTCCTCCACCCAAGTAACTTGAAGCACAATGGGAATTCTCCCCACAGCATCATGATCTTGAAAGAATAAGGCATACCACTCATCCTGCGGTGTATCCACGATGCCTCCTTGAGCGATACCATGATTGCGATATCCCATGTCGTCATCAAGAATCACTTTATGCTCATAAACACCGAGCAACTCCCTGGATCGGTAACAAAGCTGCCTACGACGTCGATTTCCGGTATTGGGCCATTCAATGAAAAACAAATAATAATAACCGTTCAGCTTATACGCATGGCACCCCTCGCATCGCAGCATGATGCCGTCACGTTCCGTCTCGAAGAGCCGCTGATCGATACCTCCAGATTTTACTGTCATCACATCAGATGTCAGTTCCGTAATGCGAATACTACCGTTGCCGTGAATGACATAAACCCTGCCATCGTCAAACAGCAGACTTGGATCATGATGTATTCCTGCAATGACAGATCGCTCCCACTTCCCGTTCTCGATATCTGCTGTCCGATAGATGTAGAACTGGTTCATATCATTACTTGAGAAACACACATAGAACGTGCCATTATGATGCCGTAAACTTGCCGCCCATGACCCTTTACCGTAAATGCCTTTCCCATCCAGCAAATTGTTGGCGTCATTATCCTCTAAGGTATCGTAAACGTAGTTCACGATCTTCCAATCCTTCAAATTCTCAGACTTCATAATCGGGCATCCAGGCATTGCATGCATGCTTGTGCTTACCATATAGTAGGCCGTTCCTACTCTAATAACGCAAGGGTCCGGAACATCCGCCCAGATAATCGGGTTCGTTATCGTCACATTCTCCATCGCTAACTCTCCTAATACTTAAAAATTGCTAATCCCAATACGCTTATTTCCTTACAATCTCACGATACTCCGCTGGAGTCATACTGGTTGATTTTTTGAAAAATCGAGTAAAAGAGTGTGGGGTTTCATACCCTACCTGAACACCCACTTCAGCAATTTTAAGTTCATCCTTCTTGAGCAAATTTTTGGCTTTCTCCATTCTAACTTCATCAATATATTCAGATAGATTGACGCCACTTTCCTGCTTAAAAAGCCGCGATAAATAGGACGGATTGAAGTGTATCACGCTAGCTAAACGTACGAGAGACAAGTCTTCACCCAGATGCTCCTCAATGTACAACCGGATCTTCTCTATCACCGCTGCTGCTCTATTGCGTTCTACACTCAATCGAAGATTGAACAAGGACTCTGCGGTCTGTTTCAAAAACTCATAGCTATCTTGCCAAGATGAATGCCTATCTCTTTGCATAAGCCCGGTTGTTCCAACCTTATCGTGCAGCTCCCAACGGTTAATATAGGATAATAAATTGAGAGCAATCGTGTAATACAATTCCAGGGCGAAAGGTCCGCCATTTCCTCGTTCATCAAAGGCTGTTTTCATTAGTTCGTTGAACAGATGGAGATATCCCTCTCTATTTCCACCTTCTAGATGAATCGCCAAGGACTCCGCCTTTTCTCTCAGCGTTCTTGAGTTAGCCGCGGTTCCAATGGTTTCCAAGGTGACTGTTTGAACCATCTGGGCACCGTCTCCCGCTCGCCAGTACTGCTCACTTCTCATTCGATCGTATATCTCAGAAAGCTGCTTCCATTCGCAGGTATCGGCGCAAAGCGTTATAGCAAAAGTAATTCCCAAAGAATCATGACAAGCTTGCTGCATAAGCTCAAATTGTCCCTCTAGAAATTTGACCGTGCGGGAATAGGCTTCTTCCGAATCCCTAACTTGGGCAAGCTTGGGTTGAACAAGCCAGACGAGGTCGCCGTATTGATCTAAGATTCCAAGACTGTTTGTGCGTTCTTCCAAAAATGTCTCTGCCAAAAATTTGACAGCAAGTGCTGCATTCTGACTTTCCGCAAAGGTATGATGTGTGTTCGTTCTTTGCAGGTTAGCCAACGCCACAAGGATGGGCAAAGTTGGATCAAGAGCAATGCCCAGATTACGGAAATCAACGACTAACTCCTCCGTTGTTCTTGTTCCTTGAAGCAAATAACGGAAATAATTCCCTTGAGCAAGGGTTTCGAGTGTAGTAAGCTTTTCTCTCGATTGGTTGACTAGATCGTGGAACTTTAAACTGTTTTCCAGTTCATGAATCGCATCTGTTACGGCCTTGATAATCTTATCGTATTCTTCACTCTTAAGAAGATAACTAACTCCAGGTGATTGAATCGCTTGGTAGACATAATCAAAGTCATTGTACCCGGTTAAAAAAATAATTTTGCAATGCGGCCAATTACTGCGTATGTTTCTCATTAGCTCGAGACCATCCATCCCGGGCATACGAATATCGGACATCACGATGTCCACTCTTGTGGTATTCATCCAATCCAGCGCTTCTTCACCGGAATAGGCTTTATACAAATCAAGATTGAGATTCAGTTGGCTAAATACGTCAAACAGTCCGTCTGTAATGATTTCCTCATCATCAACGATCAGCATTCTAATCATGAGCAGCACCACCTTGATAAGGAATAGAAATGATACCTTTCAATCCCCCCAGCTCGCTTCGGCTTATTCGTAGACCGTATGCTTCACCGAACGTCATTTTGACACGGCGGTGAATATTCACCAAACCCGTCGTCTCCGCATGTTCATCACCGTTATCCAGCGTGTCCGAGAGACGTTCCAATGTCTCATCCGTCAAGCTATCACCATTATCCTCCACAATGATTCGTATCTCAGTCTCTTCCAATTCGAAACGAATCATAATATTTCCACTGCGTTTCATTTGTTCCAAACTGTGTTCAAATGCATTCTCGATAATCGGCTGCACAATTAAACGTGGTACGGACACCTGTTCAATTCCCCGCGGGAGAGCGTCAAATTGTACCCGAATACGCCGAGAGAAGCGTAATTCCTGAATCTCCGTGTACATTCTGGCATGGTGAATCTCTTGTTTCAGCAGCACTTCGTCAGATGCATTTCTGGTAACAAATTGGAAATATTCACCAAGCTGTGTGACGAACTGTCCGATCCTTTCAACGTCTCCAATTTTCGCCATCGTCCTCAGGATAAAGAAACTGTTGTATAGAAAATGTGGATTAATCTGCGATTGAAGCTGCTTCAGCTCCGCCCGTTGTGTCATAATTTTCTGCTTATACACCTGATCGATCAAAGAGCCAAGATTGGTGACCATTTGGTTAAATCGGCCATACAAGTAACCGAGCTCATCCTTAGACTCGTGCTGGATATTCACATCCAGATCCCCATTTTCCATACGCCGAAAGCTCTTAACTAACGTTAACAACGGTTTGTGAATAAATTTGTAGGTGGAGAATGCATAAATTCCAATGATGACAACAGCAACAAAAATAAATAACCAGGCCCACAGATAAAACTTGTCTAGCGGCTTCTTAATTATTTGCTCTGGAATAAACCGGTAAATAGACATATTTAAATAATCAGAGCTTGCAATTGCCGTATAATATCGGCTTCCCGAGATTGTAAAGGTTCCTGTACTGTGAACTGGATTTTGTTTGATCTGTGCAATGGTGGCCGGTATATCCTGCCATAAGTGCTCTAAAGATCCACTCGTGAGAATAACACTGGTATTCTCCTTGGTCATCAATGTTCCACTTCCGGGATAGGTGTTAAACTGGCCTAACGCCTCCTGCAGTCTCTCCTGATCCAGTTCAATTTCAATAATGAACAACGGTTGATTCCCATTGGTTACTCCCTGCTTGGCAGCACTTAAAAATAATCCGCCATTCCACTCCATGATCTGGTTATTTCGACTGCTCAAAGCTGAGCGCAAGCCATTGTACCGTTCGGTATCAAATTCGCTTGGGCCATTGGCGGATGAAATCGTTTTGGATATCGGATAAATATGAGCACTTACATTTTTAATATAAGGACTGCTGTTTTGAATGGCATAAAGCCGTTTTCGCAGTGAGTTAATTTTTTCAGTGCGTTTAAACACATCCATCGTGTCCCAAGTCAGCGTCAGTTCGTTGAGATCTTCGTCCTCGATAACGCCAAACTGCAGCAGCTTCATCCGTTCTATCTCTTTCTCAAGATCGTTGATATAGAAGGTTAGTTGGGACACCGCCGTTTTGGAGATGTCTTCGCTTGCCGTCTGGACGATCCAGTTATACAGGTAGACACCAAATAATAAAATCGGCAGCATGATAAGCAAAAAAGTGCTGAGCAGCCGAAGGAAAATCGTGTTCCGTAAAGTAAATGGCTGACGGTTGATCAAGGTACAAGCCCCCAACTTTTTTCTTCCATTATAGCCTGAAGCTTGTAAGTTTCCTAAGCATTTGTTAGGAAGCCATCTATGCACTACCCCTTAACGCTGCCAAGGACAATCCCTTTAACAAAATACTTCTGCAGGAAAGGATACGCCAAGATAATGGGAAGGGAGCCCAAGAAGATCTGTGAAGCTTTCAGCGTCCGATCAGAAATGAGAGCCATATTCAAGGCTTCATCACGTGATATATTCGTTAAATTTTGTTGAATGACGATCGTTTGAATGTAGCTCTGGAGCGGATAATGGCTCGGGTCTCCCATAAGCAGGAGGCCATCAAACCAACTGTTCCAATGTTCAACCATGGAAAATAAGGCAAGCGTTGCAAGAGCAGGCATGGATATCGGCACATAGATTTTCCAGAGTGTCGTCCAATAGCTTGCACCGTCCATGACCGCTGCCTCCTCCAGCTCCTTCGGCACCTCTCGAAAGAAATTAAGCAGCAGAACCACGCTGAATACGGGAACCGCACCGGGCAGCACGAGCGCCCAAATTGTATCCAGCATATTGTATTGCTTAAGTGTCGAATACCAAGGGATCAAACCACCATGAAAGAGCATCGTAATAAAGAAAATCCAAGCATAAACCATTCGCATGCGAAACGCCTTCGTTTCCTTGGATAAAGGAAATGCGACGAGGATGGTTAAAATCAAATTTAACGGCGTCCCGATCGCGATGCGCTCCAAGGATACAAGCATGGATTGCCAAAATGCTTGCCGACTAGCCGTAAACTTGTAAGAGGCTAATGTAAAGTCAACCGGCCACAGTTTTACATGACCTGCTGCGGCTGCCGTACTTGAACTAAACGAGATAGCAATGATATGAATTAACGGGAGAACACAAATTAACGATACGATGATAAGAAAAGATACATTCAGAACGGAAAACCACTCGAATCGGATTCGACTTTTGGGTACCCGGAGATAAGTATCAGACACAGAACTGGGTGTTGGTTGTACCACGGTTTTCCCTCCTCCTAGAAGATTCTATATTTTGCAAACCGATATGCCACAAAGTAAGAACTTGAAATTAAAATAAGTGAAACTAGCGACTTGAATAGTCCGACGGCCGTTGCTACACCGTATTGAGCATCCAATAATCCGATCCGATATACAAAAGTATCCAGAATATCGCCGCTTTCATACACCTGAGGGCTATATAAATTGAACACTTGATCGAAGCCTGCGTTCAAAAGCTGTCCTAAACTGAGAACTGACAACAAGACAATGACCATTCGCATGCCTGGAATCGTGATATGCCATATCTTATGCCAGCGGTTTGCGCCGTCAATCGTGGCAGATTCGTATAAGCCAGGGTCAATGCCCGTGATAGCCGCCAAATACACGATAGTCCCATAACCAAAATTTTTCCATATATCCGATGAAATGAGTGTAAACGGAAACCAATGATTGTCTCCAAGGAAAAATATCTTATTCAAACCGAAAGCACCTAATAATTGGTTAACAATACCAGTAGATGGCGATAGAATATCGATTAGTATTCCTCCTAGAACAACCCAAGAGAGGAAATAGGGTAAATAGATGGTCGTTTGCACGCTTCTTTTAATGACCTCATTCTTCAATTCGTTAAGAAGAATGGCGAAAATAATCGGCACGATTAAGCCTAGAATAAGCTTAAGACTTGAAATAAAGAGGGTATTCCACAGGACCTGATTAAAGCTGGGCAGGTTCATGACATATCTGAAATTATCCAACCCGACCCATCGCTGGTCACCAAATAATCCCTTTGCAGGGATAAATTTTTGAAATGCAATGATAATTCCCGCCATTGGGACATATGAGAATAGCACAATGAGTACTAATCCCGGTAACATCATTAGATGCAGCGGAAGCTCTCTCCACATTTTCCCGATACCCATAAAATAACCTCCATTATTTAATGCATAAAAAGCAGAGGAAGGATGGTTAACCCGTCCTCTGCCCGCATCTACTTCTTCGTTGCTGCATACCATTCATTGACTTCTTTTGTAATTTGCTCGCCGCCTAGCTTAGTCCAGTCTTTCACAAACTTATCGAATTCATCTACAGAGCCGCCCATAATAATTTTGGTGTAAGTCTCATTCATCAATTTTTCTAAAGTCGATTTCCGCTCAACCATCGTTGGCGTAGGTGCACCTACGAATTTATCCATCAGGAATTGACTATTTTTATCGTACTGGTCAACGACACCTTCAGAGCCTTCCGGACCATAAATGCGTTCCCAACCCCACAAGGCAAACCCTTCTTTTGAACCCGAATTGAAAGCCTCTATCTTGCCTTGAATCGTTTTAGCTTCTCCCTTCAGGGTCGAGAAGTCGTTCGCTTTACGTGCCGCATCGATCGCTCTGAATGCCTCTACATTTTTCTTGACCGGGCTCGGAGTTACCGGCGACAGCTGCCATACGCTTTCTGCTTCCGGCGGTGCATAGTATTTGTCAAACTCCGCTGTTTTGCCAAAGTTTTTCTCCAGATGCATATTGAACAGCTTGATAACCGCCTCAGGATGCTTGAAACCCTTTTTCACTGCAAAAAACTTGCTTGTACTGAACCTCAAAGGAACTTTAGGTGTATCGCCGGATTCCGAAACGATCGGGAATGCCCGCCATTGTGCATTCGGGTCATTGTTACGGTTCAATTGAAGCGGCCAGATGGAGTTCCACTGTTCGCCATACTCCATTCCGATCTTGCCCGCAGCTATTTGCTCAGATACCTTGCCACCGTCTTTAATCCCGAATTCCTGATCGATTTCTCCATTCTTAAACATAACTTGAAGGGCTTGAAGCGCTTTCTTAACTTCCGGCTGAATACCGCCAAACATCAGTTTTCCGGATGCATCGGTAATCCACAAATTCGGATAAGCCTTATACCCAGCCATGAACCCCTCTAAGCCTATAGCTCCTCCCCACAAGGCTTTGTTTAAACCGAGGCCAAATGTATCTTTTTTTCCATTGCCATCCGGGTCCTTCTCAGCAAATGCTTTTGAAATGGTTTGAACATCAGCCATCGTCTTTGGCGGCTGTAAGCCTAATTTGTTCAGCCAATCCGTACGAATCCAAATAAACATAGCGCGTTCAAGCGAGGAGTCGACCTGCGGGATCGCCATCAGCTTGCCATCAATCGTAGCCGCATCGAATGGGCTTTTTCCCTCTTGCGATAAGATCTCTTTGGTTAGGGGAGCCGCATATTTCTCATATAAAGCTGTCATATCTTCGATTTGACCAGAATCTGCTAATTGCTTTAACTGAGTTGCGTTCACTGGAATAATATCAGGCAGATCGCCAGAAGCCAGCGTTACATTCAGTTTCTGTAAATACTGATCAGAAGTATCGCTCCCTTTTACGACCCAATTGTTTTTAATATTGATTCCGAGCTGTTCCTTATATAGACGTGTCCATCGGTTGTCTTCAAACGTTTCGCCTTTTAGCACACCGAGTACGTTATTCTCAACTACATCGCTAAGGTTCCTTACAAACGACACCTCAATTGGTGGATCATACTTGCCAAGCGGTTCTATATTTGCACTTTTCACATCGGTAGTTCCGGCTGTGCTCACTGCTTCCTTCTGTTCAGTACTCGTTGAATTGTTCTGGCTGGTGCAAGCCGAAATGAGCGTTGTTACAGCAAGTAAGGATACAGACAACGCTTTCATTTTGTGGTGTTTTAGCTTCATGTACATCCCCCTATATTGAGTATTTAAAGCTATCACTGCAGTGACGTGTTATGTTTTCATTATAGGGTTGGTATAACAACTAAACAATGTACAACTCTTTACTTTACTTACCAGATCTTGTTGTATTGTAAGCGCAATCATTGTGTACAAAGCCCTATAAAATTAACGGGTACTACTCAGCATTCTTTTCCCTGTACTCCACCGGCTTTTCTTGCACCCGCTTCTCAAACTCTCTTAGAAAATGATGATAATGCACGTAACCGACTCCCTCTGCAATGGAGCGAATCGTGGCAGCAGATTCCGTCAGCATGTTCTTAGCCTCATTGATTCGAAGATCATGGATATATTCAATAATACCAACACCATACTTCTTTACGAACGCATGGCCCAGATATACGGGATTCATATAAAAGCGTTTTCCGATTTCTTTTATTGTTAAGGGGGACTTATAATTTTCCTGAATGTAGCGTTCAATTCCATACAGTGGATGGCCCGAGCTGGATTCCCTACGTTCTCTCAACCTTCGCATATATTCGGCCAGATAACTCCACACAGATTGCTCCAAAGTCGTCAGCGATTTAGGACCGGTTTGCAGCAGATTGCGGAACATCGGCCACATATCCATGGATGCCACTTCCAACTCCCGCAGCACATCCATACTCTTCAGGACCACATGTACACAGAGCATGCGCACCATCTCCGGAGCGATCTTGTCGTTTTGGAACAAAGCGAATACTTGTTTTAAAATACTGGCTGCCTCCTGCTCCTGTAGTCGTTCCGCAGCACCAAGCAGTTCCTCCAATGTCGCCATCATCCCAAGATTATAACTAAACTCCAACCTATCGGCAGTCTCATAATCAACAAGTCCCTCACTATCATAAAAAAAATGGTGGACGGATGCCTCCAGCGCGCCCGAATAGGATACATTCAAATCTCGGAGAAACCGAACGGGGGGGCCAATCGATACGCATATCGCCACGCCATGCTGTCTAAGTCCGTTATAAACTTTCCCAGCCAGTTCCCGAACATCCTCAGCACAGTCCACCACGAGGCAAATCTGGCCAGGCATAAGATCAACTAACATTGCTTTTGGAGGAACAATATAGGAACTACAAGATGCCAATTCCTCTTCGTTCATCCCCTCTATTAAGATACATCTCCATCCTTTGGCTTCCTGATCCAACTCTCCGATCTGCTTAGATATACTTTCGTCCAGCCCTTCCAACTCCCCCCGGAGAATGGGAGCAATCATCATTGAAAACAATTGACCACTTGTCATTTCCTGTCGATTAATCACCTGTTGTCGGGATGCAAGTTCCTCCATCACCTCCCCTAGGGTGATCTCCCATTCATCATCCATAATAGGTTTGAGCAGATAATGACGTACTCCGTATCGCAGTGCTGACTGTGCATATTTGAAGTCGCCGTAGCCACTCATGATGATGAAAATCGGCCTATACGTCTCCGACAACAGCTGAGTCTGACGAATCAGTTCCAGTCCGTCTATCACAGACATCCGAATATCCGTAATGACAAGTGAAGGTCGACAATTTATAATCAGTCGCAGCGCTTCTTCCCCGTCGGAGCACATGCCACATACCTCAAACCCTAGCCCTTCCCAATCGGCTAACATCCGAATTCCTTCAAGTGCAATCGGCTCATCATCGACAAACAATACTTTACACATGTTCAGCTGCCTCCTCCTGTGACAAGATTAGACCAATAGGGATTTGAATGGTAACGGACGTCTGTTCATACGCTTTGCTGTCAATCAAAAACAAGGAACGATCATTGTAAAAAAGATTCAACCGCTTATACACGTTTCTCAGGCCGATGCTTTTTCCTGCCTCTTCTTCCACATGCAAGTTCTGGAGAATGCTGTTCAGCTTGGCAGCATCCATACCAATCCCGTTATCTTTGACCCTGATTATCAGATAACGGTCATCCAACCCTGCTGAAATGTGAATCCTCCGGTCCCCCTTCACCGATTGAAGCCCGTGTTTGCAAGCATTCTCTACCAGAGTTTGAATGCTCATTTTGGGAATCCGGCAGAAAAGTATCTTCGGATCGATATCTATCTCATAGGTAAATCGATCCTGAAATCTGAATTTCTCAATCTGTAGATACATCTTAATAAAGCTAATTTCCTCTTCAATCGTCACCAGATCATCCTTCCAGCTGAGCAGCCTTCGCAGAATTTGCGAAAGGCTACGAATAATATCCGTAACATGCTCATATCGATGCTTCTTGCATACCACCAGAATAGCGTTGAGTGTATTAAACAGGAAATGCGGATCTACCTGGCTCTGCAGAAAATTCAACTCCGCCCGTACTCTTTCCAATTCCAAGTCCTTCTTCTGGATCTCCAGCTTGTAGACATCGTTAATCAGATTGCGGATTTTCACCGTCATCAGATTAAAGCTGCGCAATAATCCTCCAATCTCATCCTTACCTTCATACATGTTAATAGGCTCGAAACGCTCATTTTTAACCCATTGCATATGTTTGGAGAGCCGTCTGACTCTCAGATTGTAGGATTGAAGAATAGTAAAAATGAGAACCGTCGGAATTACTGTACTACACAAGGTGAGTACAATGCCGAATTTTATTACTGCATTCTGCTTTTGTTGAAATCGCGCTCGTTCTGGAATCCCAATTAATTTCCACCCACTAAGATAGCTGGCAGTTCCCAAGCTGCTGATGAAATTGCCATTTGCCTCGTTATTCGACGAGTCTAAGTATTCTTTGGCTAAAGGGGGCAGAAGGTTTTCCTTCGCAATGTAAGAGAGGTTTGAATCAAGAACAACTCTATTGTTAGCATTAACAAGTTTGAATTGTAGATAGTTCTGCTCCTTGTTAAAAAGCTCCTGCACCTTGTCCAGCTGCAAATCCACTCGTAGATATTTTGTGTAAGTCATCAAATCCGGAAAATTCTCCAGCTTGCGAATAATGCTCACATACACCCTCTTTTGCTGTGGGTTCATCGGGTTCATATCCAAGTAAGAGGCGACGACCACCTTCTCTTTCGTATCGGTCAGTTTCCGGTACCATTCGCTCTGTTTGTCGCTATCCTTCAATACAAAATAGCTTCCTCCGCTTCCAATTGTCGGGTTCGTGGTAAAGACCCCTAGCCAGGAGATGTACGGATACTGATCCGTATACGGACGCAGCTTGTCACGCAAGTAGCTGTCATAAGTCTCATAGTAGATTGACAAGTCGGAATAGGAGGCTTCCAACTTTCCGTTAAAAGTACGATCTGCCGCTACGGTGTTACCGATCGCTACGCTTTCGTTCACGATCTGGGTGAGCTCATAAGCTGCCCGATCCAAAGAAATCTGCAGATTTTCCCTCTCTCGACTTTGCGTATCCCGGCTATTTTGCATATAGAACAGGATATTGATGCTCATAATTGGGAGTAAGACGCACAAAAGATAGATAAATAGAAACTTATATTTTAGCGGTATGTCATTGACGATATGGCTGAAAAGCTTCCATTTCCGGTTCATTGTCGATCTCCTATAGGTTATTTCTCGGCTTTTTTGTACGATGAAGGGATTACGCCGGTCAAAGCTTTGAACTTCGCACCAAACTGCTCAGGATCTGAATACCCCACCATTTGGGCGATTTCGGTTATTTTCATCTCGGTACGGAGCAGGAGCTTCTTGGCCTCCGTTATGCGAACGGTGTGCACGTACTCATTGAATGCCAGGCCACGCTGCTTTTTAAAGCGTTGACCCAAGTGAGCCGCATTCACATGGAGATATTCAGCCACGTGTTGAAGCTGCAGCTTTCCTTGGTAATGCTGTTTAACGTAAGCCTCAGCAGCAGAAACAAGATCATCGATACGAGCACCTTTCTCGCTTACGTTCCATTCTGCTGCTTCAAGAAACTCTTTCAACAATCTGCTTTTCAGTTCTCCCAAATTTTTCGGAAGAGGCGATGCAAACCATCTTCGGGTCCAATTTTCGATATCTGCTCCCTGTTGGGCCAGTTCTTGAAGAATCTCCAGCTTCAGCGTAGACAAGTTTGCCGCCGCCCATGCTTCCGAAGAAGATAAAGTTATAAATAATTCAATCATAAGAGTATGAACGGCATCTACGTTGCCGTAGTTGATGGCATGGATCAGTGATGCTTTGGTTACTTCAAGGATCGATGAAGATTCCTCTGACATTTTGTCGTGATAATAGTAGACCTTGGGAAGATTGGAGGGATATTTGCACACTTCTGCTGTAAGCGCTTCCTGATAGGCTCTGCTTAATGATAAAACCCCTTTAACCTCACTGCTGATTGCAAAAGAAAAGTTCTCCCCGCATTCTTTTTGGATATGTGATACGAAACGATCTATAAACGGGATTGTTAATACAGATTCCTTGGAGTCCATGGCAAGAATAAAACCATACCTGTTAGTACCTAGCACGAACGGATAAACACTTACTTCCGTCAAGGCCTCCGACTCTCCGGCTACCCGTAGACGCTGAAACAGACTGATCTGCTCTTGTTCTCTATCCTCCAAATTGCTACAAACAAGATAGATACAGCGAATTCTAGATTGCTCGTGTAGTTTCAGCAGGCTCCGCGCCTTGTCCACCCATTCCTTTCTGACGTCTCCCATCAAAAGCCGTGAAACCGTTTCAGCACGACTACGATCAATGATAGAGCGCTGCAGAGCACGTCGCGTTTCCTCCGCATGAATCTCCTCCGCAACCTCATGAACTGCACGCTCTAATTCCGATTCGTCCAAGGGCTTCGTCAAATAATTGGAAACACCGAATTTCATAGCCTGCTGTGCATATTGAAAATCAGCGTAGCCGCTTAGCACGATAAATTTTGTATCTGGAAAACGCATATAAACCTTTTCAATTAATTCCAAGCCATCAATGACCGGCATCCGAATATCCGTTATGATCAGATGAGGGCAGTTTTCCTCTACTAGCTGTAGAGCATCCTCCCCATCTAGCGCCTCTGCATAGATTTCAAATCCAAGCTTATGCCAATCAACCAGCAATCGTAACCCTTCAAGCATGATCGGCTCATCATCGGCAATCAGAACCTTCAACATTCACGTTTCACCTGATTTCCCTTTTGATATGAACCTATTATACGGTCCCGCCCATAGATCCAGCAACGGAAAAGCCGTTTTAGTCCTCGGACTAAAACGGCTTTTCACAATAAATGCGCGATCCCTTATTCTTTTACGCTTCCCAGATTTAGACCTACTACAAAGAAGCGCTGCAGGAAAGGGTAAACTAACAAAATCGGCACAGCAGTTACAATTGTGATGGCAGCCCGAACGGAGGCAGGTGTAACCATACCTTTGGATTGGCCCGTGTTGACACCATTTAAGAGCGCCGGATCACTGTTGCTGCTCATTGTAGAACCCAGAAGCTTCATCATCTCGTACTGCAGCGTACTTAATTTAATATCGGAAGAAGCGTACAAGAACGTGTCGAACCAGGAGTTCCATGAGCCAACCGCGATAAATAACGCAATGGTTGCCAAGACTGGCGTGCAGAGTGGAAAGATGATCCGCAGAAAAATTGTAAAATCTCCTGCACCGTCGATCTTCGCCGATTCAACTAAACTACCTGGGAGAGACTTGATATAAGTTCGGATAACTATTAGGTTAAACGCACTGACCATCCCAGGCAGAATGTACACCCAGAAGTTGTTCAGCAATCCCAGTTGCTTGATCAGGAAATAATTCGGGATTAAACCAGCATTAAAATACATGGTCAGCACGAATAATACGCCAATGATTTTACGAAACAAATAGTGAGGCTGAGCCAACGTATAAGCTAGCATCGAAGTCAGAAAAACGCCTAATACAGTAAGCGTTACGGTTCGAGCCACCGAAATCCAGGCAGCATGATAGATCGTTCCTGAGATAAAAATGGCTCGATAATTTTGCAAGCTCCAAATCCTCGGCCATAAGTAAAGTCCCCCCCTCAGCGTATCGTTGCCTTCGTTAAAAGATACCGTCAGCGTATGAAGAAAAGGATACAGGGTAACGATGACCAAGAAGAGCATAAAAAATCCATTTAGTGTGTTGAATAGGATCGCTTCCAAGCGATTATTCTGGAAAGTAGCCGTTTTCATATTCAACCCCCTTATAACAACCGCTCTTCGCCAAGGCGTTTCGCAATATAATTCGCACTTAAAACCATTACAATGCTGACGATCGTCTTAAATATGCCCGCCGCTGTCGCCAGCGAGTAGTTGCCAAGTGCTATTCCATATTTCAACACGAAAATATCAATCGTTTGTGACCAGTCCACAACCAGACCATTCCCCAACAAGTATTGCACTTCAAAGCCCGCATCCAAGATATGGCCAACATTCATAATTAACAGAATAATGAACGTCGCTTTAATACCTGGCAACGTAACATAGCGCATTTTCTGGTACCGGTTGGCTCCATCCATGGAGGCAGCTTCATAAAGTGAAGGATCTATGGAAGTAATCGCAGCCAAGTAGATGATCGTGTTCCAACCCACTTCCTTCCACACGTTTGCGGCACCGACAATGCCCCAGAAATAATGCCCGATGCTTAGCCACATGACTGGCTCCTTGATGATATGAAGCTTCATTAATACGACATTGACGATCCCATCCTCTACGGACAGTGTGGAAGCCACAATACCAGCCGCAATAACCCATGACAAGAAGTGGGGTAAGTACGAAATCGTCTGTACCGAGCTTTTGAATATCTTTGTTTTGATTTCATTAAGAAGAAGTGCCAGCACGATCGCTGTTACAAATCCTAGTACCAAATTGATCAAGCTCATGCCTAATGTATTACGGAGTACCTGAAGGAAGACATCATCACCCATCAGAAATTTAAACTGATCAAAGCCCACCCATTTCTGTTTGAAAAATGGCAAGGCCGGGCGATAATTTTGAAAGGCCATTAACCAGCCCCAAATAGGGACATAATTGAAAATAACCAAATAGATCAGAATCGGTACGGACATAAAGATCAATTGCTTTTGGCTTTTTATCGTTTTCCAACTGAATGCTACGCCAATTTCCGGATCGATCCATTTCTTTTTCTTGACAACTGCTTTCGCATCTTGTTTCAGTATAGCTTCTGCCATTATAAATCCCTCCCAAACCGAAAATTGTCGTCTATAAACGGAGAAGACCTGCTCGTCTTCTCCGCTCCTCGGTAAGTGAATATGAATTATTTACTGCTCCAATTCTTGATCCTCCATTGAATCTGATCGTTGATACGATCTTCGTAGGCTTTGACGTTCGCTTTGGAAAGCTGATCGGTGTATTCTTTCCAGACTTTTTCGAAATCCGCTTCGCTCGCCAAAACGGCTTTCGGCAAATACTTTACTGCCAGATCGTTCATCTTAGTTTGGGCCACTTTCGCCGGGGAACCGTCGATTAAGTCGATGGACCATGCTGGATAATAAACGGGGTTATCAACCGGTGTTTTGAAGAACTCGGCCCAAGTCTTATGATTGTACGCCTTCAACACTTCCTGATCCACTGGCTTCAAGCTATCATAGAACTCCTGCGGTTGCGTGTTCGGGTCTGTCGCGTTCCCATCCATGTAAGTACCCTGCATTTTGGGTAAATTAAAGAAGAACGCTTCTGCTTTATTGGCTAGCTTCCAGGTATTATCATTTTGCTGATCACGCTGTTCAGGAGTGCGATAATATTTCCCGTCCTTTACTTGATAGTCCTGACCTTGAACGCCCCATTGTAATGTTTTCTGCCAATCTTCCGTCATCAAACTATCAAGAAATTTTATGATTGCGATCGGATCTTTGGCCTTAACTGAAATACCATAACCGCGGTTGATGGTTAAAGCGGGACGATCCCGGTAGTATTCCGTCGCACCTGGATAGAGCAATGGGAAACCTACGTAGGTGCTGCCAAAGTTACCCTGAGAAATCAACGACTTTTCGCCATCACTAAAGTTCCAATGCTGGTCAAACATACCGATAACACGACCGCTAGCGATCTTGGCCAAATACTGATCATAATTCTGCACAAGTGCTTCCTTGTCCAACAGTCCTTTACTGTTTATCTCGTTCAGCTTCTTGTAATAGTTCTTAGCTATATCCTTATCAGCAAAAATGGATGCCTTACCGTTTTCTACGATTACCCCGCCATCGTTCGGATGGCCTGCCAAGTGCTCTGGCGGATTCTGCAAAGGGAAGGTTCTCCAGTCAAAGTTCAGCGTCTCGAAACCAATCCTGTCCGGGTGCTGCTGTTTGGCCTTTTCAATAATAGCGAAGTAATCCTCCAGTGTCTTCGGAGTCGGCCATCCCTGCTCCTTCAGAATGTCTTTTTGTAACCAGAAGCCGGGGCCCTCGTAAGTCGTTTCAGTAAATGTTCCAGTGAATGCATTGTAACCCGGAAGTGCGTAGATATGTCCGCTTGCCGGATCCTTTATTTGGTTCCAAACATCCGCATAATGCTTCTTCAGGTTCGGTGCATACTTCTCGATCAAGTCTTCCAGAGGCACGAACGCGCCTGCAGCGATCAGCTTGTCATCGCCCGTAATCACATCCGGATAGTCTCCACCGGCAATCATAACACCTAGTTTCTGCGTGAGGTCGCCGACCAGAAATTCCATTTTCAAACTGACGCCTGTTTTATCCTTAATCATCTTATAAATGCGATTGTCAGCCGTAGGCTGCTGGTAGGAGTTGGCAATGAACATGGAAATCGTCATCGGTTTAATAGCTTCCGTACCCTGCGTAGCTACCGCGCTTCCTGTGGTAGTTGGAGCCGTGCCAGAAACCGTTGAACCGCTGCCTGCGTCATTGCAGCCTGATAAGATGACACTCAAAGTCAAAACAGGAACGATCATCCGAAGTGTAGTACGCTTCATTAGTAATGCCATTTTCTTTTTCCTCCCTTTCATATCTCCCTTTAAACGCTTACATATTGATATATCTAATTATATCGACTTGGAATGCGCTTACAATTCATAAAATAAAGGTCTTCCCCCTATAAATTAAAGGTACTTTTTAATCTAGGTTTGCTTATGCTGCCCTTTAAATGAGAAAAGACAGCCGATCAAAGCCGGCTGCCTTAGTATTTTTATTCATCTCTGCGAATCTATAGATACATCCAACGTTAATAAAACTACAGAAGCTTTAGGCATTGTAACCGTAAGTTCGAATCCTCCTGCTGAAATGGTTTGTTCCACAGGTGTAACTTTACATGGTTCCTCAAAAGAATTGCCATCCATATGATTGTTAGAAGATAATACGACCATTCTCCCATTGCTGGTATATTGGCCACCGTTCAGTTTCAACATGATCTCTTGGTCATCATCCACGGATAAGTTCGCAAGCGTAACGGCTAGTTTACCGTCCTTGAGCGACGCTGAGCAGGAGAGGCTTGGAATATCATACGGGTTTCCTTCTATAGAATAGGATATATTTTTACATTTGATTTCCGTTTTATGGCTTATTGCATGTTGGTGGATTTTAAACATATCGAACACATAGTAGCTTGTAGTTGCCACACAGGCGTTACCCTTGGCAAGAAATAGGGAATGGATACAGTTGACAAGCTGGGCCACATTAGCCATAACAACTTTATCACAATGATTGTTGAAAATATTTAAAGAAAGCGCGGCCAGAACCGCCTCTCTCATTGTGCTCATCTGCTCAAATAAGTACTTGCCCGGCAACGGATGCCTGCCATTCTGCTGATGCCACACACCCCACTCATCGACGACGAGTCCAATCGAAGTTCCGGGCATTGCAGCGCGAATCATCTCAAACTGGGATTGGATAAACGGTTCCATGTCCAGTCCGACCCGCATCAATTCATACCACTGCGCATCACTATACGTCAGCTCCGTACCCATTCTTCCCGTATTCGTCACATAGTAATGAAGTGAGTATCCGAACATGGGAGCAACTCGGCCCACCGTGTACATCTCTTTATACTTGTCAAAAAATTTAGCTGTCCATTCGGGAATATCTTCATAGGGTCCGCATGCGATGAACTGAAGATCCTGCCCTACACTTTTGCTGATGATGCCGTACTTTCTGTAAATATGGCAGTAATCCTCAGGTGTCATGCAGCCGCCGCCACCCCAATTTTCGTTGCCAAGCCCCCAATATTTCACGTTAAGAGGCTCTGGGCTTCCGTTCTCCTCCCGCTCCTGTGCAAGTGTGGTCGTACCTTGCATCATATTACAGTATTCAATCCAATTTCTAGCTTCTAAAACAGTTGTTGTCGTAGCATTCACAGCAAAGTATGGCTCTGCATTTACTAGCTTGCAAAAATCAATAAACTCATGGGTACCAACCTGGTTAGATTCGAGCTTCCCGTCGTTCATATACCACCAATTAACGGTTGTGGGACGCTTCTCTCTTGGACCGATGCCATCTCTCCAGTTGTACGTCTCCGCAAAACAGCCACCCGGCCAGCGGATAACAGATGGGTTAATTGCTTTTAATTTCTCAATAAGCTCCTGTCTAAATCCCTTTATATTAGGAATTTCGGAGTCCTCACCAACCCATATGCCGTCGTATACGACTCCGCCCAAGTGCTCAATAAAGTGTCCATAAATATTTGGATTAATGCGCCCTATCTCTTCATTCAGCCAAATGTCGATTGTAGTCATCATTTTTCTCCCGCTTTTACCATTTAGGAAATAAAGGATAGGGGCATGCCCTATCCTTTATTTTAGTCCGTATTTGAACAAGACAACCGCAATATTTACACGTTCCTCCGTGTATATAACCAATGCAGCCCTTACATTGAGCTAGTCGACTTTGCCATGTTTCCTCATCTACAAGCTCAATGTGCCTTGAATGAATCAGCAATTGCAGCATGGCCTCTATCTTTTCCGGTGCGACATCTATCGTCTCCGAGCAGTCCTTGCAGGGACCCTGTTTATTAGCCATCGGATAGCTCCCTCCGATTTAATGGATCGTAAGGACTACAACAGACATCGGTGGGATATCCGTATGGAATCCTTCTTGATTCAGCTCTACACTTGTAAATGGCTCGGGCTTAACTTGAGTAGGATTTTCAAAAGAATTATGGCTGCTCATCGTAGACGAAACTAAAATTCTTCCCGTTACTTGTTTACCGCTCAATCCTCCAATATTGCAATCAAGGGGAGCAGCCTTGTGGGGATCTGTATTGCAAATGGTAATATTCAGCTTACCCGCAGCATCTACGGAAGCGGATGCGCTAAGCTGAGGCACCTCTTCCCCATTGCACTTGTATGTACCGCACTGAATCTCAAGAGGCTGCAGGATGGCATCCTGATGGACATTAAACATTTCGAAGACATGATACGTAGGGGTCAGGATCATTTTGTCCCCTTCTGTTAGAATCACAGCCTGGAGTACATTAATGGTCTGTGCAATATTCGCCATTCTTACACGGTCAGCATGATTATTAAAGATATTCAAGCTGATCGCTGCGGAAACCGCATCTCTCATTGTATTTTGCTGAAAGAGGAAGCCTGGATTGGTACCTGGCTCAACATCAAACCATGTGCCCCACTCGTCAATAATAAGCGCAACCTTCTTCTCGGGATCATATTTATCCATGATCGCTGCGTGTTTCGCCACAAGCTCTTCTGTGAAATACGCCGCCTTCATGATGCCGAACCATTCACTTTCCTCGAAGTCGACGGCCTGGCCTCTAACCGCATTCGGATCTTTTAAGTAAATTCGGTTACCGTCAGGATTTTCGATAACGATGCTGTGATCTTTTAGCCTCGTGTAGTAATGGAGCGCCAGTCCGTCCATGAAATGACCAGCTTCCCGCATCATCACTTCCGTCCAGTGGTAATTGTCGCCTCTGGGACCGGCAGCAATTTTATAAATGGCATTATCCCCATAATCTCTAACATATGTGCTGTATTGTCTGTAAAGATCTGCGTAAAATTCCGCTCTCATCCGGCCACCGCAGCCCCAATTTTCATTGCCGATGCCGAAATAAGTCAAATTCCATGGCATTTCCCTGCCATTCGCTTTCCGCAGATCAGCCATCGGCGATTCGCCGTCGAAGGTCATATATTCGACCCACTGCTGCATCTCATAGACCGTTCCGCTTCCAACATTCCCGCAAATGTAAGGCTCGGTCTCCAGCATTTCGCACAAATCGAAAAATTCGTGGGTTCCGAAATGGTTATTCTCAACCACACCCCCCCAATGCGTGTTAATCATTCGCGCTCTGGATTCCTTAGAACCGATGCCGTCCTTCCAGTGATATTCATCCGCGAAACACCCGCCTGGCCAGCGCAGGATTGGAATTTTCATATCTTTTAACGCCTGAACGACATCATTTCGGATACCTCGTGTGTTGGGGATGTCGGAATCTTCGCCGACCCAAATCCCCTCATAAATACAACGGCCCAGATGCTCGGCAAAATGTCCGTAAATGTTTCTGTCAATTTTGTGGACCGCCGCTTTTGGATTAATCTTAATACTGCTTTTCATACTTATCTGCCTCCTGAGTAGAGAAATTTATTTTGTTCTAACCTTTAACGCCACCACTGGACAAGCCTGAAATAAAAGCCCTCTGATTGACCAGGAACAAAAGAATAACAGGAATAATAGCAAGCACGGCTCCAGCGATCAGCATGTCGTAATTGTTGCCATAAGGTGACATCAGCGAAGCTAGACCTATAGGAATCGTAAACATCTTATTTGTACGCAGCACAATCAACGGCCATATAAAACTGTTCCAGTTCTGCATCGCCAGTAGGATCCCCATTGCACCGAAAGCCGGCTTCATCAAGGGCGCCATAATTCTGATAAATATGCCAAACTCTGAACATCCGTCGATTCTTCCTGCGTCCATATAATCTTTGGAAACACCTGTTATGTACTGCCTAAAGAAGAAGATCGCCATGGGTGATACGACAAAAGGTAAAATAACTCCGTAATACGTGTTAATGATGCCCATTTTCACAATAAGTTTATAGAGAGGAAGCATGAGTATTTCAAGTGGTACCATCATGACAAACAGTACCAGCATAAAAACAATATTTTTCCCTTTAAAGTTATATGCCCCTAGGCCATAGCCAACTAACGAAGATAGAAACAGTGAAACTATGGTATGAAGAGCTGTGATCCCAAGGCTGTTTCTATACCAGTACAAATAAATACTGCCTTTACCTGAAAACAAAAGCTTGTAGTTGTCGAGACTCATAAGACTCGGGATTATTCTGAAATCCATGCCATTTCGGAATAACTCTTTGGAGCTCTTAAAAGAAGCCATAAACATGTAGTACAGTGGAAACAGGACGATGAAGCATACGATGAGAAAGAAAACGATGATGAATGCCGTTAACAGCTTTCTTCTTAGCTTAGTATTCATTGATCCGTTCACTCCTTATTGAAGAGCCCGAACAATTTCAGTTGCACCAGATTAACGGTGAGTACGATCAGGAGGAGGGTAATGCCGATGGCCGATCCCATACCCATATCATTTCGCTGAAATGCCTGCTGGTAAATTAACCTCACGATAGTAAGTCCGATATCCCCAGGCATTCCTTCATTCCAGAATACATAGCTTTCTCCAAACATTCTGTATCCTTCAAAAATGCCTATCGTTAATGTGTAGATAATAATTGGCTTTAAGAGCGGCAGAGTAATCCAATAAAACTTACGAATAACATTGGCCCCGTCCATTTCAGCAGATTCATATAATTCCTCGGGGATACTTTGTAGACCGGCAAGGTAATAAATCATATTAATCCCTGCAACTCTCCACGTATTGAGAATGACCATCAGCATCATGCCTGTACCATAATTCAGAATCCAATTCTGTGGAGACATGCCGAGTTTAGTGATAAAGGAATTGATCAAAGCCGTATCCGCTTCTCCGAACATAAGCCTGAAAGAAACACCGGCTACGATCACAGACGTTAAAGCCGGAATGAAAATAACCGACTTAAATATGGATTTGCCTTTGGCCAATTTTGAATTCAAAAAAACGGCGAATAGGATAGGAATCGGTATTAACAACAACAGAGACAGAATGGTGTAGATCGTATTGGTTTGCAGCGCATTGAAAAAATGCTCATCAAACATTCTCCTGTAGTTTTCAAGACCTATAAATTTACTGCTGTTAAGCCCAAGTACCTCATGAAAGCTCATATTGATTGTGGATGCCGTAGGGTACAAAAAAAAGATGAGAAATGCTAAAACAAATGGCGACACAAAAAAGTAAGGAGCCCACTTTTCTGAATAAAATAACCTATGATTCAAATCGCATACCTCCCTGCTTGACGGCTACCGAAACCGTTTTCATATCTCCGTTTCTGCAGCCGTCATTCCTACTTTTTGCCCATTTGCTATTTCTTCTGCTTACGAAGCTCGTCAGCAGCAGCCTTTAATGCCTGTTCTGGCGTTTGTGACTGATCCTTTAACGACTTGAACATAACATTGGAATTGACCAAATCTTGGGAAGCTGAGCTTAGCTCACTCATATTCGGCGATTTAATTTCCTCTTTCATGTCTAGAAGCACATTGAAGATTTTCTCATTGTTGAAATAAGGATCAGGCTTCTGCAGCTCCGGATCACTCCAAACATCCCATCTGATCGGATCGAATTTCAGCTCCTGCCAAATTCTTATATTCGACTCTTTGCTTAACTTCGCATATGCGAGGAATTTCATAGCGATATCTTGGTTCTTACTTTGCTTGGTAACGGCTGTACCTGTTCCACCCATTCCTGCGGATCTTACGTCACCCTTTTCCCATACCGGCATCGGCCGCACCAATATTTTCCCTTTTAAATCAGGCATATACTCCAAGAATCTGCTCATGTACCACATGGGCATGATAAGTGAAGCTGCTTCTCCCTTGTTCATGTAAGTGAAAAATTCTTCAGCCCCGGTATTGCCTCCAGGCATAGGAACCGCAATTTTATCCTTGTAAATCATATCCTTCATGGCCTGAAGGGTCTTAATATTTATATCGTTATCCAGCGTAACATTGCCGTCTTTATCTAAATAATCGGAGCCTCTTTGAACGATCATTGGCCAGAAAGGCCTTTGTCCGGTAACCTCAAAAGCGGTCATCACCTTTCCAGTCGCAGCAACAACTTTTTTTCCTGCCTCGGTGTAATCATCCCAAGTTTTAATGTTATCCACGTTCACGCCGGCTTTATCCATAAGATCCTTATTGTAGTAAACAACCGTTGCGCCTACATGAAAATCAATGCCGTAATATTTTCCGCCTTTACTGTAAATATCGAATCTCGACTGGATGAATTTATCCTTCTCAGGCTCGATCACTTTGTTTAATTCCACAAGCTGAATATCGCCTTTAAGGAAGTTTTGAAAGAAGTTAATGTTAATGTCGGCAATATCAGGCGCGCCCACGCCAGATTGTAACGCGATTAATAGTTTATTGTGCATTTCTGCGTTGGGATACGTATCAATAGACAATTCAATGGGCTGATCCGGGTTGTTTTTATTCCAGAGCTCAGCGGTTTTTTCGTAATACTTCTTATGCAGGTCCTGGAATGTCCACAGCGATAATTTAACGGCGCTTTTGGCATTTGGTGTGTCTCCTTTTGATGGCCCCGCTTCATCGCTGCTGCATCCCGATAAAATGGAAGTCAACAGGAACACTGAAGCAACCGCTGTAAATAATGCTTTTTTCATACACTCTTGCCCCCTTCATAATCATTTCTTGGTGGCAGCTACTAACTGGGCACCTGTTAGTTATTATACAAATTGGGTAGCATGGTCGAACTCCAATATTTTGCACTCCACTACAACATTTTGTTATGTATTAAAAACGCCTATTCACTTGTTTATTTCCGGCAAGTCTGCTCATATTCCAGGGGAGTCATGCCCGTCATTTCTTTAAACACCTTAAAGAAGTAGTTATAATTGTTAAATCCTACATCATTCACAATATCTTTCAGCTTTAATTCACCGTACTCCATATATTGCTTAGCATGTTCAACACGCACATGATTTAAATATTCGGTTATTCCCATCTGACACTCTTCCTTAAAAACCCTGCTGATATATGAGCTGCTTACACCAGCGAATTCGGCCACATCCTGGAGCGAAACATCGTTCTTGTAATTATTCTGGATGTATTCCATAGCCTTATGGGTAATGCCGCTAAGTGAATCTCTGTATTTCATCCGTTTTAGGATTTCAATAAGCTTTAGATATAGATCCAAAATCCAGGATTTAATATCCTGAAGAACCTCATATTTCTGCATCAGATTGTAAGGAATGTCCCCTGCCGTATACAACTTCGACATCTCAATGCCGGCGTCTTTAGACGTTTTATTGACAATATTAATCAATTCCGCGCAAATAATCTGGGTTGATTTACTGCTAAGCCGTAAGCTCGAAATTTTGTTGAAAGCGGCATCAATTAAACTCTTCACCGTTTCGAAATCCTGATTTTTCAAGGCAGCGTAAATCGCTTTCTCATCTTTAATGTCCAGACAGAAAAATCCTTCTTCCTGCTTGTTGGTTGTGCTTTCAATAAAGATCCCATTCTTTCCCTTGTGAAACTTGTCCTCCAAGATTAATACGGCTTCAGAATATGCATGATGAAGCTGCTTTATATCAGGACATACCTTGCTTACACCAAAGCTAGCCGTAATATTCAAATATTTTTTGATCTCCGATCTGATTCGGTTGAGGAATGTATACACCTGATTGTGTATATACATCCAGCTATGGTTATGTCCCAGTGAAAATATCATCGCAAACTTTCCTCTGCTTGTATGGATAATAACCGATTTTTCCCAATCGTTAAGAATTTCTTTGGAAATATCGAGAAAGGTTTGAATGAACACATCGACTTCTTTTATGGTAAATCTCTCTTCAATGAAACGAAAATCGTCGATTTCCACAGCTGTCACTATTAAGTTTTCCGTGTCCATAGTCATGTCTAACGCTTTGATTTCTCTTACTATTTCCTCCCGTCCCGATAGACTGCCCTCTAGGAGCTTGTTAATAAATTCTTGGCGCGAACGATCCTTGCCGATCATTAGCTCGTAGTAGATCTCATTTTGTTTGTCACGTTCATTTCGATAAGCAAGAATTGAACTTTCTGCCGTTTTTAAAATATCGAGCAATACGGAGGCATTCAATCTATGCTTCAGTACATAATCCATTGCTCCCCTCTTCATGCTCTGACGGACATAATCAAAATCGTCATAAGCGCTTAAGACGACAATTCTAACCTGTGGATACTCACTTTCTAGCTGCTGTATCAATCCGAGCCCATTCATTCCTGGCATGTTAATATCGGTAATAACGATATCTGGAACATCCTCTTCCATAAGCTGCATGGCATGAATGCCGTTATACGCTTCACCGGAAATATAAAACCCGCAATTCTCCCAATCGAGCATCGTTTTCAAATCCGTTCGTGAAACCGCATGATCATCGACTATAAGTACCTTCAGCATATTTTCCTAGATCCTCCTCTCCCACAGCAGGCAAAGTAATTTCTACGGTTGTGTACAGATTGGGTAAGCTTTGAATGGCAATTCCATATTTTTCTCCGAAGTACAACTTGATTCTTTCATCCACATTTCGGATGCCAATCCCACTCAGTCCATGTTTTTTGTTGGAGGATGATTCCCCCATGAGATCATTTAACGTGTTGTTATTTATGCCGATGCCCGTATCGGTGATGATAATTTTCAAATCTTCTCCGATTCTGTAGCCTTTAATGATAATCAGTCCTTGGCCTTCCTTCGGCTCAAGCCCGTGAAGCAAACAGTTTTCCACGATCGGTTGGAGAATAAATTTGGGGACATGAAAGTTCATAATGCTTTCTTCCATTTCATAATGTACCTTAAACTTATCATAATCCCGGAAGGCCATTATATTTAGGTAGTCTTTTACATATTCCATTTCTTCCTGTAGGCTGATCAGTACGCTTCCTTTTCCCATACATCCGTGAAGCAGCTGAATCAGGGAAGTGATGATGCTCGAAATGCTCTCGGCCTTCTGAATATTGGCCATCCACCTGACAGTGTTCAGTGAATTGGAGAGAAAATGTGGATTAATCTGGGCTTGCAGTGTTTTCAGCTCTGCAACCCTTTTCAATTTTTCTTTTTTGGTCACCTCGTCGATCAGATATTTAATTTCAGCCACCATATGATTAAAATTTGTCGCAACCTTCCCTAGCTCATCGCTGCTGTTGTCTTCGATACGTGTAACTAAATTGCCGATTTTCACGTTATTCATCGAGTTTAATAGGTGCTTTAAAGGCTTCGAAATACTCTTGGAAACGTAGTAGGATAGAATCAGTGCAAGCAAAAAGCAGAAAATTCCCAAAAATATAATATAGATACTTGTCTTTATGGATTCATCATTTAAATACGTAAACGGAATGATACTTATCACGTACCAGTCGGCACTAGGTATATAGTTATAAGCAATCAGATTTCGCTTTCCTGAAACGGTGCTGGTGAATGAATATGAATCATCTTCTTTGTTCTTTTTGAGCTCCTCAATCAACGATTGATCCAGATAAGGCTTGGCTGCTTTCATTTCCGGGTTTTGGCTCGAAATGACGGTTCCCTTGCCATTGATTATGAAGATATCTGACCCTTGTCCAAGATTTATATCTTTAAATTTCTTTAAGATATGCTTCTCGTCAATCCTCATAATCATATATCCAACCGGAATGCCATCAAAAGATTTAAAGCTTCGAGTCAACAATATGCCCACACTGCCGTAATTGGTAGTCCGATAGCTCGACTCTCTTACTTCGTCTTCACTGCTTTCAATTGTCCATAGGGGAACACCGTTATTGGTTGCCGTTTGTACAAAAATACCATTCAAAAAATCCGAGGTAAGATTAAATTTGAAGCTAACGTCTCCATATGCGATAATTTTTTCTTGCAGCATTGTATATACAAGAACATCCGAAACGCTGTGATTGAATGAAAACCTTTTTGCGAGCATACTTTGCATTTTTAACTCCGCGTCATTCCTCTTCCACTCATCCATCGTATGGAAATCAATCAACGTATTTTGGATGATATCGGAGAATGCGATATCTACACTGTCATTTTCAAGCTTCGTGAGTTCATTTTGAATATTTTCACTGACCTGATTCATTAACTGGATGGAAGAGGTACTTATTTTCGTTTTTATAGCTTTACTTGAAGTGTAGTAAGCAAAATAACCTGTAACTAATAGCGGGATCAAGGAAAGTATCGCGAAAGAGATCACCAGTCTGTTCTGAATATTCATTTTACGAATGAAACGGTTTAAGCTTTTCCCCATATTCTCCCCCTTATGTAGACTTATTTCATTGTATTTTTATGCTTGGAATATAGATATATAGATACCGCGGGGCACAAAAACGGATATCTTAGAGCTTTAATCCAGCCCTCCAAATCCGATTCACAGCAATAATTGTTTGTTTATATTGAAAACGCTTACATATTATTGTAAAATCCGGCTTTAAGCCGGACTATCTCCCATGTTTTTTGTTACCGTCTGCTCAACCCGTGAACCAAGATGGCCCAAGAAATTCACGGTATGGACACCTCGATGTTATATACGCCTCCAACAACGGTTTCGAAGACAACGACCCCATCCTTTTGCAAAACATCGATCGGTGCTCCGTTAGCCGTTATCCTTACTTGGATACTGCTACGCACCTTGCATAGGGCAGCGCCTTTATCAGAAACTACCCGAGCGGCTTTTAGAATTCCTTCCGCCCACTCGATGTCGACTGTGAAGCCGCCTCTGGCGCGAAGACCTGTCACTTTCCCTGAACGCCAGGCTTCAGGTAACGCAGGTAAAAGATGGATCTCCCCTGCATGACTTTGAAGAAGCATTTCAGCGATCGCAGCCGCACCGCCAAAATTGCCATCGATCTGGAAGGGGGGATGATTGTCAAAAAAGTTTGGCAGCGTCGAGTGTGTCAAAAGCGCATTAAGATTGTTCATCGCTTCCTCGCCTTTTCTAAGCCTAGCCCAGAAATTAATGATCCACGCTCGACTCCATCCGGTATGGCCTCCGCCGTTTGCCAACCGCCGCTCCAGCGTACGCAGTGCAGCTGCCGCCAGTTCGGGCGTGCCATCGGGCGTGATCTGGCTCCCGGGATGCAAGGCAAATAAATGAGAGATATGGCGATGACCCGGTTCCGCCTCTTCGTAATCTTCATACCATTCCTGAAGTTGGCCGTAGCGTCCAATTTTCGGCTGGGGAAGCTTCATCAGTACTCGTTGTAGCTCAGGTCCTAGTGTCTCACTTTTCTCAGTGCCGAGTATTCGTTCTGTCTCTAGCACTGCTGCGAACAGCTCACGAATGATCTGAGTGTCCATTGATGGTCCAGCACATAATACGCCAGATTCTCCATTTGGAAGAATATAAGTATTCTCTGGTGACACAGATGGGCAGGTAACCAGCTCTCCGCCTGGCGTTTCCACGACGTAATCAATCAAGAACAACGCAGCTTCCCGCATGGTGTGGTACGCCCTACCGAGAAATTCCACATCCATTGTAAATTGGTAATGCTCCCATAGATGCAGCGAAAGCCATGCGGCGCCCATCGGCCAATAAGTGGAGGGCAGCCAGGTATCCTGTGGAGCCGTATCCGCCCAGATGTCGGTATTATGATGAGCAGTGAACCCCCTGCAGCCGTACATGACGGACGCCGTATGGCGGCCAGGTTCGCGCATCCGTTCCAGCAACTCAAAGAGCGGTTCGTGACATTCAGAAAGCGCACACGATTCCGCCGGCCAGTAATTCATCTGCGCATTGATGTTGATCGTGTATTTGCTGTCCCACGGCGGTAGGAAATGCTCGTTCCAGATGCCCTGCAAATTGGCGGGCAGCGAGCCAGGCCGGCTGGAGGAGATGAGCAGATAACGGCCGAAATGAAAATATAGCGCAAAAAGAGCCGGATCGGACTTTCCACCGCTAAGCCTGTCCATGCGATCTGATAGACTCATGCGCCCGATTTCCACGTCTTCCGTAACCAGCGACAACGAAACTCTTCCAAATAATTCGCAATAGTCGTCTAGGTGTCTCCGATACAGCGCTTGATAACCCCGATTGGCGGCACTCTCCGCTTTCTCCCTCGCTTCCACCAAAGGATCAAGGAACCGGAATGTCGTTGCAGCGGACAGAACAAGTGTCACGCTATTTGCTTTCTCCACGACCAGGTGCTCGCCAATCGCTTTCACCGTGCCGCCATCGGCTGATGCTCTCAGCACTGCACCGTACTGGCTGCCTCCCTCACCGCCACAATTACCGCTCATCCAGATCGCGTTGTTCCCCTCTCGTCCGGCATGGTCAGCGTAGCGCCAACGTCCACGCTCCAGACGTGAAGTGAAACCGATTTCACCAGACCGGTTTGCTGTAAGCCTCAGGATGATTGCCTGATCAACGTAACTAGCAAAAATCTCGCGCTTATACGAAACACCGCCCTGACTGAAAGTGACCGTAACAGTGCCGCTTTCCAAATCTAGCGTACGCTCGTAATGATCCGGTTCGCCATCTGGAAGAGAGAAGTCAAGTAAAAGATGTCCCAGAGGCAAATAATGTCGCTGCGATTCCGGCAAACCGGACAACGCCATGACAGCGAGCTTCTCGGCTTCCTTCAACTTGCCTTCAAATATGAGACGGCGAATTTCCGGAAGATTTGCCTTTGCATCCGGATTATTACGGTCACGTGATCCCCCATACCAGACGGAATCCTCGTTTAATTGCAATCGTTCCTGTTGCGTCTGTCCATACACCATCGCTCCCAGCCTGCCATTACCGATCGGCAGTGCCTCATTCCATTTCGTTGCTGGACTCTTAAATAACAGCTTAAGATCTGTCAACAGCTTCCCCTCCTTCTCAGACCCAACCCTCGTATCTCATAATCTATCATAGGTAAGCAAAATCCGGTAGAGGCATAGTTGCCCCTACCGGTTACCGTTCCCCCTTTACAAGTACATCTTCTTTACTGTTAGTTAACCATTGCTTCCTCTTCTGTTTAGTTGTATAAGCTAAATTTTAGCGACCCTCTCAACAGACGCGCCTTCCATCTGCTTGTGATACTTTCTTGGTGTAGAGCCCGTAATCTGCTTGAATTGACGACAAAAGTGCTCCACATTGTTGTACCCACAGCGTAAAGCGACCTCTGCGATGGATAGTGAGCCGTGCAACAAATATTCCTTGGCTTGGCGGATGCGACTTGTAATCACGTCATCCATGCAAGATATCCCGAAAGTCTTCTTGTAAATGCTCTGCAAGTACCCAGGACTGATTTGGATCGAGTCGGCCATTCTCGGAACCGCCCAATCCTGGCTAGGATTACTGTAAATAGCAGTCCGAAGCGTTAACAAATTGTAGTAATGAGGCGTAATGACTTCTTGAAAATAAGATTCCAGCAGCTTGTTAAACAGGGTTCTCAGTAAGCAGTCAATGGATGATTCTTTATAATTTTTTTGAAAAGAGTGTTCGCTGACAAGGAGTTGGAAAATTTTATGAATGTATTCAGGGTCATTTAACGAAAAGGGCACTCCGAATGGAAGCGAAGTTTCCATTACATAGGATTCTTTGGATTCAAAACGAATCCAGTCGTTCTTATATTGTTCCGCACATGCCCGGTAATAAATTTTTTGATGAGGATGGTATAAAACACCACTATGTGCTGGGTACTCCTTCAACTCTCCATTAACCCAAAACAGGGCAGGTGTATGGGTCACGACGAGCAACCAACAGTTATGGCCTTCTGGGATATCGAACACAAAATTGCTTGCGTGCGTGGCATCATATTCAACATAAAAAATGTTGGTCATCATGATCCTCCAGTATCCAAAAAATAACATTGCATCAATTATTTATTAGCATATATGACGGATTGAAAACAGTCAACGAAGCAAAGTATCATTGAACGCCCCTTACAAAAATTTCATAGATGCGGTTTTTCTTCACTCTCTCCTCTTTACTTAGCTTTTGCGCATCCGCGATTTCGTAGCCTCCGAAGGTGTCATACAGCCTCGATGAGGGATCGACTTCCACATAAGTACACCAGGGCAGCCAATGGTAGTGGCTTTGCAAGGTTTGGGTCGTAAAGTTGCCGCTTTCATGACCTAGGCCGGGCATGACGTATCCGACACTGCCGTCCACGTCGCTCGACTGTCTGGTGTTCTTATGAATGAACTCGGCGAAGTCGAGATAATGTTCATCTCCTGTAATGACATACAACCGATAATAGGTATATGAGCAGGCTGCCATATACACGTCGGCCCCCCCTCCGATCGTGATGATGCTCTGACCGCTAATCGAATAGTGATTGAACGGATGTTTCGGCCAGAGCGTGCGTACCGGGAATGACCAAGCATAGGTCCACGTCTCGGTATAATCAGCAGCGCCGACCGCTCCTTCCAGCCACTTATCCTCGCCGGTCAGATCATATAGGGCAAGGAATCCGAATAAAGCATAAATGCCAGCCTCTTTATCCTGAATGTCAGAGTTGTCGCAGGTTCCTCCCCGATACTCCATATTGCGGTAATTACAATCAAAGGACCATTCTCCGGCATGGATCGCTGCGGCCTTATATCTCTCGTCTCCGGAAACAAGATAGAATTGGATCAGGAAACGAATCACGCTGGGCGTGTTTGCCTTCGAGTCCATACGGATGGAACTGTCGGTATTGTAGGCTCGGTAATAGCTGCCATCTTCGTTCTGAACTTCCACGAGCCAATCGGCCGTTCTTTTGCAGAATTCCATCCAAGACGGTCGCAAGTCTCCTTTTCCGCGCATGTATAGAAAGGCATCCAAGATCGGCTCAATCCCGTCAGCCAGCATCCGGATGTAGTGGGGATACGGCTCGAATCCGCTGATGTTCGGATTATAGCACATTTGCGGCAGGCCCGAATCCGTCATAGCCGTCCTCACCCAGAAGTCGATCACATTCACGCCTTTCTCAAACGCCTCGGGCACGCCTTCTTTATCACCGTAACGAAGCAACTGATATCCGATCCCGGGCTGCTGCCCAACGAAGCCGAACTGGAACGAAACACTAGAGATATCCATGTTGGGCAATTGGCAGGAAAAAGGCAAACCGTACGAATCCCCGTATTGACGTGTATATTTAGTCAGAATATTCATGCAATTATGAAAATGGAGTTTATTATCCACCTCGAATAACTTGTCTCGCAACCTGGAATAGGTATCCCGCCAGATTTCTCTCATCATCGACTGGAAGCTGCCGTAATGCCCGAATTGAATGCCGACGGCGTAATTTTGCTCAAATCCAACCTCAACGGGATGGTTAATGCGTTGGAACCTTTTCGTTTTCTGACTGTAGTCCAGACCCTCATAATGACTTTTTCTTGGCATCTGGCCATCGCAGCCCGGATACACATAATCGATCGACAGGCCGTCAATCTCTATCTCTAACGCCTTGCGTACGCCAAAGCCGTAATACAAATAGTTCAACGTCTTGTTCTCCGGCTTGCTCATGCCAATGGCTCCGATGGTACACTTCGGGTCCGTGTTATTCTCGGACCTAACGATGTCCGAAGACTGCATGGTTACGTCCGCAGCCCAGCGAGAGAGAGCCGCAGCTTCTCCTGAAGCGATGTGTTGCATCGCGAACAACGGCAAAGCGTAATTGGTTTCCATCCGCCAGAAATATTCATTGTCCAGGTCTTTGCCCGTTGCGTAATCGGGTGCGAATTCGTTCTGCTTATACCAAACACCGGGTGCGAAGCAGTGATAGTCATGGACGTCATCCGATTCCGCAATCGTCAAAGAGATCTTGGTAGAAAAGCCAAGGTCGTCTCCCGCTTTCAACACCTTGACGTTCCTGCTTACCTTGAACCCTGAGTTTACCGCTTCATAAACGTCAGAGAAGAAAAATTCTGAGCCTGTCGGTACAATTATCGTACCTTCAGCCACGATTTTATCACCAACAGCGGTGATTTCGGCATATGCTTGGTCGTAAAACTCATTGACGGCAAAGGCAGTTTTTACTGTCACGAACATCGGCCGCTTGTTGAAATAGAGCCGTTTGCCATTTTTCTGAACCTCAATGCCACCTTCTTTGGAGACCAAGATATAGTTGCCGGATTCCAGCTTCATGAAACTTCCTCCTTAGAATTAGAAAATGAATAAGAGATATATACGATCATACATATCCCTCATCCATTAAAATTATATTTTTTTTACTTTTTAGCTAGTGCATCGGCACGCATTTTAATAATCTTTTGCGCTTTTTCCGTATCCGAAGCAAAGACATCATTCCAACCGAGGCCTATCACATCTTTTTTCATCATTTCCCAAAGCTTGTCGAACTCTGCTTGATTCTTAGCGAATACCATTTTCCAAGATGTGTTCTTTACATAGTCAGAAATCTGGCTGCGTTTGTTTTTAATCTCTGATGAATCACTGCCTAGACTTGTATTGATATTGGGAACGATATCGATCATCTTATTTTTCAGGTAGTAGTCTGTTGCGTTTTCTGCTTTATAAGTGTTTTGCCAATCTGTCGTTAGCGCTGTCTTATTCGCTTCGATTGTTGCAGCCCAGTAATTGCTGTTATAGAACTCCCCTGTCATTGGATCTTTGGCAAAATCGCTTATAATCATCGTGTTGAGCTTGCTTTGTCCGTCCTGGTATCCGCCGCCTCCGTACTGATCCGGAACAGGTGTATTTTTCTGGAATGCGGTTTGACCTACTTCGGTCAGCTTAAATTTCCCATCTGCCGTCTTTTCGTAGTTGAAGCCTTCAAATCCATTCACATAGTAGCGCAAGCCTTCAGGAGAAGCCAGCCAATCCATGAATTCCATGATCCGATCGGGATCATTGGCTTTGGAACCGATAGCAAACGCTCTTCCATTGCCGTAATAGGCATCGCTTGACTGAATGATGTGCGTGTCAGCGATCGGAATAGCAACATTCCCATCACCCTTTTTGCCTCTTTCAATCGTATTGTAGAACCCTGTTTCCCATGAGTACCACAAAAGAAATACCTGCTTGTTGGTCAGCTTTTCCGATACTTTGTTCCAATCCTGCGTCGGTGAGTCAGGGTCAACCAAACCCATCTGATTTGCTTTAAAATAGAATTGCAGAATTTTCTTGTACATACTGTTGTCATCGATGAGAGGAACGATGTCGCCTTTTGCATTTAACTGCATGGTCGTGGTTCCTTCTGGCTGCTCATAACCATACCAATTGCTCAACCAGCGTGCATTTTCCATCGTGCCTCTACTGTCCCAATCCTTCCACAAGGTGATTGGAGCGATCGGTTTACCGTCCGGAGTCTTGGGATATTTCTCATGCATTTGCTTCAGTACATTCAAAAGATCATCCAGATTGTTCAGCTTGGGAGCCCCGACCCCCTTATAATAATCCCAAGGCATTATTGGGCTTGAGTAAGGGATTTGTTCCGAGTATGTTGTTGGTGAAGTGTCCGCCTCAAAGGTCGGCAAAGCATAAATCTTGCCACTAGGATTGACTTTTTGGAATGCGGCGTTAAACGGTTTGAAATGATTATCCACATATTTGGACAGGTTTGGCGTATTCTTGATCTTATCCGTGAGGTCCATAATCAGACCGGCTGGAATTAATTCTTCCAGCTGATTGTTATTGACGATCAAGAGATCGCCCAAATTTCCTGCTGCCGATCTTGTCTTGTATAGCTGATCTCCGGCAATCTGCGGAGCAAGAATGTTCAGCGTAATATTGAACTTATCCTTAATAAGCTTTCCATACCAGCCTTTCTGCTCTCCTTGATAATTTGCTGCATTGTCAAAAACGGTGATGGTCAGCGGTTTACTGTGATCTAGTGCCTTGGATGTAGCTTCAGTACCGGAGTTCGGTGACTTACTTGGTTCCGTTGATGCTGCCTTATTGTTAGCTTCGTCTCCACATCCGGTCAATGCGACCGAAACCAAGAAGAGGCTAGCAAACGATAACAACGCCGATTTTTTTATTGCTTTACTAGGTTTATTCATACTCAACCCCCATAATTTTTCAATTTATTAATCCGATGCAAATTACCCTTTCACTGCACCGATCATAATCCCCTTTACAAAAAACCTTTGAAAAATCGGATAAACCAACAAAATGGGCGCAACAACAATAATCGTCACCGTCATTCGAATTGAAGTCGTGGTTTGCTTCGTTGCCAAACTTGATATCGCTGTCGAGCCGGCATTTTGCAAATTTACCATGCTGGATATGGAGCTTGCCTGATTAATATAGTTATATAGAATAAACTGTAAGCTATAGAGTTTGCTCTCCGTGACTAACAACAACGTGTCCTGGAAGGAATTCCACTGATCCACCGCTGCGAATATAGCAACTGTAGCCAATATAGGCTTACAAATAGGCAGCATGATTTTGAAGAAAACGGTCATGGTCCCGGCACCGTCGATACTTGCCGCATGCTGCAATTCCTTCGGCGTTGATTCCACGAAAGTCTTTACAAGAATGATGAAAAACGGAGCTACGACCGACGGCAGAATGTAGGCCAAAAAATTGTTTGTCAGATGCAAAGACCTCATAGTCAAATACCAAGGAATAACGCCGGCATTAAAAAACATGGTTAAAACCGTATAGCGATACCATAATTTTCTCCTCCACATATCCTCCTGGGTAAACATGAATCCCAGAAAGGCGGAAGCCCCTACCGTCAAAGTGGTTCCAATGACGGTCCTTCCTACAGATACAACGGCTGCATCCCACAATCCCGGTATTTTAAACGCATCCACGTAGTTATGGAATTGGATATTTATCGGGTAAAAGATAACATCACCTTTGGCACTGATATCGTTTGCGCTTATGGTATTAATAATGATGGAGTAAAATGGATATACACATATAAGCGCATACAGGGAAAACAACACATAAATTAAAACAGTAATCATCTTGTCTGTTGCGCTGACTTGGACTTTCATTTTTTTGGTGAGATGGCTTCCGGGCACTTTATCATTCGCCGCCAGCCCTGCTGCTGTATGACTCATACAATACTCTCTCCCCTTAGTCTTTTGGATAGTCCGTTCACAGAAAAGAGAAGCACAACACTGATCAAGCTCTTAAGCACACTGATCGCAACGGATACCGAATAGCTTCCGCCGCCCATGGCAAGGTTGTAAACATATAAGTCTAAAACCTGTATGGAATCCTTATTAAATGCATTTTGAAATACAAAATATTGCTCCAAGCCATTATTTAGAAAACTCGCAATTTGCAGCATCAGCAAAACGAAATAGGTCGGCACCATACTCGGCAATACGACATGCCAGATTACCCTCATCCTTGTCGCGCCGTCTACATAGGCCGCTTCATATAGAGAATCATCTATCCCCATAATTGCCGCTATGTACAATATGGCTGACCAACCCAATGTTTTCCAAGTTGTCCATATCCACATCATAATCCATACATGGTCGGAATTTTGAAGAAGTAAAATCGGAGAATCGATAAGTCCAATTTGTTTCAAAAGGCCGTTGATTATACCTTCACTAGAGAACATTGAAAATGCCAGTGAATACACCAATACCCAGCTGATAAAGTTCGGCAAGGTTGTTACCGTCTGTATAAACCTCCGAAATCGTACGGACTTGATCTCAGTCAGGAATATCGCAAAAATCATTGGAAGCCAGGAGAATAGCAGATTCAAGCCACTCATCCCAAACGTGTTTTTGAGTATTTGAAGGGTTTGATCGATCTTTACTTGGTTTTCGACCAAGGTATGAAACCACTTCAAACCCACAAACGGCGATTGGGATAGCGGAATCGGCGGCGTGTAGTCAAAGAATGCATAAACCCAACCATATAGCGGGTAATAGGCAAAGATACCGAGTAAAATCATAAAAGGGAGTATGTAGAGAAATTTCCTTATTGAACTGCTTGTCATGCTGTTCCTTTGTATTTGCACCATGTAACACTCCCTTTTAATGTTATATTCAAAATGTTTATTGACACATTACGATATCTAGAAAATATATGGAATGCCGAAGTGGGATTCCTCTACTATAACGCAATAGGTCAATCGTTGAATTGAAAGATGCCTCTTCTGTTGACAGCGTTTTCATTCCGTTTCGTTAAAGCAATTATAAAATATCAATTTTTTCAAAACAATGACCTATTCTCATTGATTATTGATCTATTCTCATATAGCTCAAAATGGGAATTCGACTGCCCGTCGCACAAAAAAAATCCCCGATTGACGGGGATCAAAAAAGCACTGATATTAGATAGTATTTTGTTCAATGAGTATTTTATCTTCCTGTTCATCCCACATCGCGAACAACGATGGTAATTCAGCACCCGTATAGGCACCAACCACTCTTACATTTCGATGTACCAACTGCACTCCAATTATAACAGAGACAAACTCATCTTCTGTTCGTAGTTGCGCCACTGTCTCCTTATCCCCTGTGATCAGGACGAAGCCGTTGAGACTACTACCATGAGGTTCAAGAACTACTACCTCAAAGCGGTCAATCTTACCTTCTTGTTGCAGTCGTATACAGTATTGCATTGCCTTATTGAGCGTGGCCTGTGCTGCCTTTTCACGCCCCGGGATGATTTCTCCCCAACCAACCATCAACGAACCTTTTGCCATATCATTCTCTCCTTTATAAATTTATCCGAGTAGCTTCTCAAAACAAGTGTACCCCTCTTTCCGCAGCGGAAAACGGATATGGCCAACCTGCCGGTAACCCCTTCGAACATACAGTTTTGCGGCACCTGGGTTTCCGGAAAACACGTCAAGCCTTATACTTGTGCCGCCAGATAAGCGCGCCTGCTCCTCGGCAAAGCGTAACAGCTTTCCGCCCATTCCCTGTCCTTGACAGGTAGGGTCGACCGCCAAGCGATGAATGCAGCGGACGTGACCAACCGCTTGATCCACCCAAGGCAAGCCCTCATACTGTTTGCTCTGGCGGTCGTCCACTACAATGGCTCCAATGATCCGAGAGCCTACGCGAATGCCGAAAGCCGTACCTCTTTTCAAATCACCACGTATGACGAACCCGTTTGGATACAGCCAATCCCACTGGCGAATGTTTTGCCTCTTCAAATCAGTTGCTACCGTTCTGTACAGCGCTAACAGGTTTTTGCCGTCCTTCGCGGTCAATTGCACGACTTCCATTCTACATCCTCCAAACTCAGCTTTGCTTAAGCTGATGTAGTTTTGCTGCTGAATGACGACGGTAGATGACCGTCCACAGCACAGCCGCACCTATGAAACCGTAAAGCACGAGGTTTGAAAGCGCCAAGTAGCTCGCAGTCGGAAGCCGGTAAACCATGACCACGCGCACCGCAGCTTCCATCGTCAACATAATGCCCCAAACGAAGGTCATCAGTTTCATCACAAAACGGAAATACGCATAGTTCCAATTTTCCGCAAAATGAGGAGTTGAGATAAATCGCAGAGCCAAATAATACATAATAGGACGCCGGAAAAACAACGATCCCAGAAATATCAAACCGACAGAAGCCGTAATCAGAGATTCTCGGACGAGCAGTATTTTTTCACTGCCTCCCAGCAAAACAAGCACGATTGTCAATAGAAACGTAAAGAGCATCAATGTGCCGAACGCATCCAACTTGCGGTGCTTTATTAGGTGAACCAGATTGTCAAGCAACGGAACGAGCGTTGCTATAGTTAAAGCAGCAAGGCTGCTCATATACTCAGATAGCCAGACATACAAAATCCATGGCAAAATACCGTTAACAAGCAATGTAAAAATAACGTAATTCCGTTTCGACATACTATACTCACCCTTTCGAATTAGCTCAATGAGCGCGTCATGAAGGCGACCAGTTCTTCAACCGTCATGCGGCTCATTTCTTGATTGATCGTATTTTGAACCCTCATTCCGTATAAAAAAGTAACTAATCGTTCAGCAACTTTCGCTCCATCCACTTGTTGCGGAATAAAGCCGTGAGCCTGCCCCACTTCAATCCAACTCATACTAGTTTGCAGCGTAAAGGCGAACACCTCCTGTACGATCTTGGCAACCTTCGCGTTATCCATCTGACTGAGAAGATAGATGAAGATTTGGTTCGTCACATTGCTGTGACTCGTAGAGCGGAGCATATTTTCCGCGATAAGCTGTAGCGGATTAGCGAGCCCGGAGGATTGCGGGCTGTTCGCCACCTCCGTGAAGCTCGCGTTGATTCGCATAACACGGGATTTTAACAGGAGTCCGAACAGCTCATCCTTTCCGGTTACATAGTGGTAAATCGCTCCTTTTGACAAGCCAGTGCGCGTTATAATATCCTGCAGCGTCGTTTGCCTACATCCCTTCTCTTGAATCAATTCCTCTGTTACGTCCATAATGATCTGAAAACTCGCGTTTGCTGATGTTGACACGTTGTTCTCTCCTTATCTGTAGTACCGACCGTCGGTCTGTTATAAAATCATCATACAATACCGACCGCCGGTTTGTAAAGAAAATTTTGGGATTTTTTATCCACCCTACAGGCTGAGCGTTTCCAGAATCTCCCCATTTCCCCATCAAATAAGAAGCACAAAACAAAGAAATGGCGGCCCAAAGTTAACTTCAACTAAGGCCACCATTTCTTTGTTTACATGTTATTAATTCAAAATTTTACGAGCCAGAATCGAGATATCAACGATGTCAATTGTGCCGTCGCCACTCAAATCCAACGCTTTGTACTGATTCCAATCTGAATCTTCTTTCTTTTTACCATAAGCAGAAGCAATAATCGCAAGATCACCAATACTTACTTTATTATCGTTATTGAAATCTCCATCGATAGCTTTAATTATTGAATTATTAAAGCTTTGCAGTGCCGCATTCAGGCTCAGGATCGCCCCTTCAATTTCAGCCTGGCTTACTCCCTCAGTCGACGCCACTACTTGAGCGGCATTGATTGCTACCTGCAGGGTTGCTTTCGAGCCTGATGGATATTGGCCAGGATATGCGCCTTCAGTTGCCGCATCGTGCGCACTTTGCGCTTCCGCAATCAGACGCAGTAAGCCCGATTTATCCAACTTATTCACTTGGACTGCGTAAGTTGCACCAGCCCATTCTGCTTCTTGGCCCACGCCATTAGCGATCGTTAACTGAGTGACGCGAACTGAAGCAATCTGTGAATTATCCTTTGCAATAGCTTTAAACTTAAGCCTAATCAATCCATTCGCCATATCCGTATTTCCAATATTAGCCGCGATAGTTCTAATCTTGCCATCCGATTTAACTTCGCCAACCAGTTTGAAATTATTATCCTGGAGCGAGTCCATGGATACAAACTCCAGCTTATCCGAATCATAATTAAACGTAGTATCTAGTGCAATGACATCTTTCCCAGAACCAGCCAAACTGAAATCAACATCAAAGGTTTTACCGCCATCAACGGTTGTTGGTCCTGATAGCACTACGCCTTCTTGACCGCTGATCGAGATCAGCGTGCTGCCTTTCAGACTGGAACCGATGGCTTGCGCCGTTACTCTCACGACACCGTTCTTTTTAGCAGACAGCAATCCCGTCTCACTGATGATCGCCGCATTCGTCTCCGAACCGTCTTCTGCGGTTACCGACCATATGACAGGCACTCCCGCCAACATTTGCAGCGTGCCGTCTTTCGTCGTGATGGAGGTCGCTCCGTCCGCTCCGGCCACCGTCAGCTTCTGCTCGCCCAGAAGAGTAACCACACCCCATTGTGAACCGTTATTATAGGACTGCCCGGTTACGTCGTTCCACATGATAATGTCCTGACGGCCACCTGTTGCTTTCGCATCATTGATCTGTAAATCAAATCCAATGGCACGATTAGCTGCAGGAACACTTGCCTTAAAAGGGATTTTAGTCTCAATATAATAGCCGCCATCCACGACTTTGGCAAAAGACTCAAAACCCGCACTGATACTGCCTGGATTAAAGCTTTTCTCATTCAGATAGTTAACTCGATATTGTCCCATACCTGTGCCGTAGGTGGTTTGTTTACTGTTGGTCTCATCCACAAAGATCTCGACCGAGTCTTTCTCATGCGCGTTGCTGCTGCTGCTGTTCAGCACAGGGTCTTTTACACGCACCAGTACATACAGGTTATTATTGTCCCATAGCACTTTACCTGAGCCGTCCGTCGGACCGTTCGCCATTGTCAGATGCTTAAGAATCGGCAGCGTGGCGGTCGTATTCCAGAGCGGGTCGAGCTCGGTCCCGCCAAGAACAGGCGTTCCGTATACAGCGGTCCCAACTCCGCTAGGTACCAATTGAAGTGCTTTGATCGCGTCACGCAGCGCATAATAGGCATTGTCCACTACTGCCTGCCCGATCTCGCCATTTGAGGCGGCAGTTTTGGCGTCATTTAATGCGCTTGCAAAAGTGTTCCATGAATTGCTTGTATAGATGTTAGAGTCCTTGTTATTGGCGGCCTCAATCAAGGCAGTCAGCAAGGTTTTGTCGACCGCTGAGACAATTGGATTCGCAGGTCCACCACGGCCCGCTTTGACATCGTTAAAATATGTTTCTACTTTCGTAATTTCGTCAGCTGTCAGCACCCTGTTGTAGATGAGAATCTGCGAGACTCCGCCCAGGAAGCGGTAGGGGGTTGCAGCTGCCATCGTGTAACCTACGCCCAGATCCGAACTGTTCCCTAAAAGCGCTTTAGCGTTGGTTCCAGTGCCGATGACATTGTTATTAACAAAAACGGCTCTATTGGTTCCGTTTAGCTGCGCCCGAACGCTGGCCAAACCGTTAGTGGCTGTTGTTGTAATTTGTTGCCCGCCGCCCGATACGCTGCCATCCGTGTTACCAAAGCGGATGTTAACTCTGTTTGTTCCTACACCCAAATTAATACCGCTCCAACCGCTGTTAGCCGCCCAAGTTTGGTAAGCCTCGTTCATTCCGAAATAAACAAGACCATTTTGGTCACTGGAGTTGTTGGCTGTGGTTGTTGGTTTAACCAGCGCGTATATCGTCATCTGCGTACTGCCGTTATAATTTTTAAAACCTGCAGCTTTTAGCGGCCTTGACATCGCTGCGAAATCTACATAGTCGTATCCATCGTTCTTTAGCGTGGGGTTGCCGGTTGGTGCTCCAAGATTATCGCCACCGCTACCGGGGACGTTCGCTGGGACAAGCTTCGCCGGGATGCTTCCCATATTTGTCCATCCAGTCACGTTGCCACTGCTATCTTGTTCCACGCCCTCATCAGCCTTGAGCCATAAGTCAAGACCAGTTCTAGGAATATCGACAGGCGTCATATCGCGCACCACTACACGAGCGTGCGACAGGCTGAGAACATCGCCTTCTTTCGACCGTACATAAATAATATATGGACCGGGCAATTTTGGCGCGGTTATTTCTATCATGTTGCCGGAGGCCATTGTTTCTTTGTCGCTTTCAACAAAATTCCCGTCGCTTGATGAGGAAATCCATATCTGTTTTGTGGCGTCGTCCAAATCGTACGCAAACCTGACTTTCCCGCCGGGGGCTACTGACACGTCAGCCGGGAGCAGCCTATTCGCCACCGATACTGTGGTGGTAAAGTTGATGGTTATTGCAGGCGTCGAAGTGCTTCCTACCAAGGTCCAGCTTCCTTCGGTGCCGATTTCGAACCCATTCGCCACAGGCTTGCCGTTAAGCGTAAAGGTGTAATCATTACTCAAAGTCAGTTTAAGCGGCCGTACCGCTGAAACTTCGTAGCTTTTCCCATTTTCCACATTGGTTGCTGAACCGCTCGCATCGACGTATACCGTATACTTGGAAGTGGCCGTTTCTCTGCCGTCTCCATATTTGATATATAGTTTGTATTCTCCTGCGGCAGACGGAGCGTTGATTGAGTTTACGTCGCCGGCAGCTTTTGTCATCGTATTGCCTTCATTAAAGACAGTTGTGTTCGCAGGCGCGAGCCAAACTGTGTCTTGAGCTTTTAGCAGACCCCTGCGGTTCAGCTTTTCACCTTTACCCATGATGACGTTGGAAGCCAGCTCAAACTCGGTATCGGCAATGAGGCTCCTTGGGATCATCTTCGTGTATTCGTTGGTAAGGCCCGAATTCAAAACGATTTCGTTGCCCTTAAGTGGCCAAATGCGGCTTGTGCTTTTGTAATTGTCATAAGTAGTCCTGGGGGCGCCATTCTGGTTGTTATCCCCGTCTACGTAACCTTGGACCATAATCATATCGCTTTTGCGCTTCCAGTTGTTAAACTCAATAAGACGGCTCTGCCCCACGGCATAGGAGAGCTTTGCCTGCACAACGTTACCTATCATCTTGATGAACGTGCTGCCTTCGTCGGGATGGAACCCGTTCATCCAGTTGTTGGAGTCCGTGGGTTTGTCAGTTGGATTCGGGTTAAGGAAGTTGTAGTTCATCTCGGTGAAATTCGTCCAGTTGTCAGAATTCCAGTTACTATTCTTGTTCGTGACGGGATCGTTTGTCAAAGGGGAGACGGTGTTGATGGTGTCCCATGTCCCTCCGCCCGGTAAATTACCCGGATCTCCCTGCCGTCCCAATGAGTAAATGGCTCCGGAGTCGTTAACTACCGTGCAAATTTGCTCTATCCGGTTATAGTTTATTTTGTTATTCCTGGAGGTCGTAGATATTGCTGGAGACCTTGCGATGCTCGTTTCATTCGTACCATGGTAAGGGCCGCCGGTCTTGTTGGTACCTTGAGCGGTAAAGCCGAACCCATCATACTCGTCCCAACCCCAGCCGATGCTCATGGCGCCGTAAGTGGTGTCATAAATGTAGTTGTGCAGTACCTGCATATTAGTTGTGTAGAAAGAAGCCAGTGCGTTAGCGCCCGGGAATCCGTAGCAGGTTCTGTACAAAAAGTTATTTGTAATATAAATATTCTCCGGCACGGCTTCCGTACCCGCCGTAAATTTTTCCTTATCAACGCCGGCCCAGTTCCTTATTGGCGTGCCAGAGACCGAAGCACTGGATTCATGCGTAATCGCCACATCGTTTTCATAGATATGCTGCGGATGTCCGATTACAATGCCGGAAGCGAGCGTATCTACGATATAGTTGCCCGAGATTTCGATATCCTTGGCATCGTTTTCTACATGGATGCCATTAAATCCGGTAAGCCCGATCTCGCCGTTGAGCACTTTGATGTTCCTTGCTGCGTTGATCATTACCGCTGCCGGCGGTATGTCATACCCTCGGTAGAAAGTCTCATGCCAGTTTATGCTGCTGGGGAAGTAAACTTTGTTCACGATAGAGCCCTGAACGGACGCATAGCCGTGGGAACTGGTCGTTACCGGACCGGATCCGTCGCTAAGTGTATATGTGCCCGTCAGTTCAGTCAGTTTGTAATCGGTATGGGCAAACTTCAGCCCGTTGAAGGTTATGTTTTTGACACGTCCATCATCCGAGCCCGCAACAGGGTTCAACCGATCTCCTACAGGGATCCCTCTGATGTCGAGAACCGTCTCCAGCTTTGGAATGACCACTTCGGCGGTATTGATATCCTCGCCTTCAAGCGGGATGTAATAAAGCGTACTTTCCGCCTGGTCGAAATAGAAATCTCCGCGTTTGTTAAAGAACTCGAAAGCGTTGCGGATGACTTGATTGTTACCTGGATTGTATTGTGTGTTATTGCTCAAAGACTGTGAAATCGCCCCATACGGCATCTGGAACCGGAGCATGACACCGCCGGGCTTGTTGCTGGCTGCCGGCGCTTGTTCGATCGACGCGAAGGTGATAAAAGGCCTCGCCCATCTAGCGGTGGAGCCGCCCGTGCTTTCGGCTTCGATGTTTTGGGGGTTTTTCGTTGCCGTCGTCAGACCTACACTGGCATCGAATACGATACCCGCCCGGATGTTGCTGCCGTTCTGCCACGCCCAAGAGTTATTGGCAGTGGTAAAGCTGGCTGTGGGGGTGCCAGTGACGGTTCTATTGGCCGAAACGATTTGCGAGCTCAGCGTCATGTTGGCTCTCTTATCGTTGACATAAATCGCCCGCAACTTATCGCTCCGGTTCAGGGTCGTTTTATACGCCGTCAAACCGCCAGTCTGAGTAAGGCCAACAGCTTCTGTCCATACGCCTTTTCCCAACATTTCACCCGCGCTAATTACCGGCTTCGCACCCGGCGCCGCCTCATAACGAATCGTGCTGCTTGCACTTCCCGAATCATCCTTGTTAAAAACCAAGGTCTCATCAAGCGAATAAAATCCATCTGCAATTTGAACGACGATATCCCCGCTGGTTTTAGGCAGAGTCCTTACTACGGATTTTGCCTTGGCAAGCGTTTTGTACGGCTTTCCTTGCGTTCCGTCACCAGTGGTATCATTGCCATTTGTAGCAACATAGATAGTTGCACTTGGCGTACTGCCAGCCGCAGTTGCAATTGAAGTACTGTCAGCTGCGAATACCGATCCTGAAAATGGTAGCGTGAAAAATACCGTTACCAAAGTCAGAATCCAAATGAGTGATCTTTTTCTCACTTTCATAAAACCTCCTTGGATATAAGTAAAGTGCTATACACATTACCGCTTAAGCGGTATTAGTGCCGAATTCTCTGTGCAGATTCCGACTGAGCTGTTCTATAACTACCAATGGAAGCGCTGTCAATTGATACTTTTATGATATCAGTCTGTACGAATATTCCCAGAGACTATTATTGGACCGTAAGGAAAATTCTCGGGACAATTTGAAAAGATATAGCGCGCTGCGTTAGCTTGCAGACATGGAGAAGGGACACCTTATCTGGCGTCCCTTCCCCTGCTTCACATTCCTCACTTCAAAATTGCGCCTGCAGTCAATGCATTTTCGATCTTTTCGTTGCCTATTAAATAAACGATGATCATAGGCAAGCTGGACAGCAGCATACTCGCGCCGATGAGCCCCCAATCCGCAACTCCCACATTGACAAAGAATCCAAGCAGTCCTACCGTAAGCGGCCGGAATTGATCTTTGGAAGCAATAATAAAAGCAAGCGGAAATTCGTTCCAGATTCGAATGAATATAAGAACGCATTGCGTCACGAGCGCCGGCATTACGATTGGAAATATGATCTTAATATACGTTTGATAGACATTCGCTCCATCAATGCATGCCGCTTCTTCCAGCTCATTAGGCAAAGACCGGAGAAAGGCATACAGCATCAGTACGCAGGAAGCGATGGCGAAGCCGGAATACGGCAAGATAAGACCCAAATAACTATTTTTGATATGCATCCATTTAACCAGCTGGAATAAAGGAATAACGACGACTTCGATTGGGACAATTAAACCCATAGATACATACAACAGCATCGCGGAATTGAATCTCCATTGCATGCGGCTGAGGCAATAAGCAAGCATGCTGCCAGTTATCAACGTAATGACGATTGTGCCTGCGGTATAAATCACGCTGTTCTCGAGATACGTATAAAAATGATATTTGGACAACGCTTCGCTAAAGTTCAGCCAGTCCCAGGAAGACGGTAACCCAAAAGGATTTTTGTAAGCTTCGCTTTTGGACTTCAACGACATCGTTACCATCCAATACAAAGGAAACAGAAATGTGCATCCTATAGCTACCCAAAACACTCGACTTAATAATTTCAGAAAGCTCCCCTCCAGCTTAAAACTCCAGTTTTTCTCTGGCAACGAACTTTTGAATGAAAAAGGAGATCAAAAGGCATTCCAGAATAAAGATAACGGCGATCGCAGTACCTTTGCCAAATTCGGAAGTATCAAATGCCGTGTAATACATCTGGTAGATGACCGTTCTGGACTGATCTCCCGGGCCACCTGCCGTCATGACTCGTACATGCGAATAAAATGCCATTGAGCCTAATGTAGACAGGATAAGCACGTATTTGATTACATTCTGCAGCAAGGGGATCGTAATTCGTAAACAAACTTGAACAAAATTAGCTCCGTCGATCAATGCCGCTTCATAGTAACTCTTGGGTATGGTCTTGATTCCTGTATAAAACAGCATCGCGTTCAGTCCAATATATTGCCACAGGAATGTCAAACCGATGCTGGGCATGACCGTTTTCTTTTCCGTCAACCACGAATGTGTCCAAGAGCTCAACCCTAATGAGTTGAGAATCGTGTTAAATAAGCCCCAATTGGGTTCGTAAAACGCCAGCCAAATCTGTGAAACAACAGTGACCGACAAGATCGCGGGGAACATCGCCACCGTCTTGAAGAATCGACGAAACTTCGGTGTCTGAGCATCCATAAAAAGCGAAAGCATCATGGATAAGGGGAGTCCCAGTAACAATGAGATGGCTACAATAAGATACGTATTTTTATGAGCGGTCCAAAAGGATGGGGATAATATCACTTCTTTGTAATTATTTAAACCAACAAAACCCAAATTTCTAAACCCGTCATGCTTATGCAAGCTCATCCAGATCTCCGGCAGCAAAGGGTATACGCAGAATAAGGTAAACAGCAGCAATGCCGGAAAAGCAAACACAAAGATAGACACTTTGGTGCTAAAGTACTTGTTCATCGCTCTCTCCACCATTGAATTTGTGTCTAAACCCCCTTGGATCTATCACAAGGGGATTTAGCTATTCAATTATTTTTTATTTGGCAAACCACGTATTTTCGCTCCAGATCTTGTTCATAGCCACATTAAAATTATCTGCTGAGTACTCGCCCGTTAATAAATTCGCTCCTTGCGTAGATATTTCAGCAGACGTCTTCGCATCTAGCGAATTAAGAGCCCAGGATGCGATTTTATTAGGAATCGGATTGTACCAGTCAACGAACTTCTGCATAAGCGGGCTCCTATCCATTGCCTTGTTTCCTGTCTTCAAAGATATAGGAGCACCGGTAGATTCAAAGTATAACGCATCCGCCATGGCTAGAAATTCGGCAAGCTTGACGGCCTCTTCCGGGTTCTTGGTTTTGCCGTTGACCGCATAACCGTTAACCGGAGAACCCCAGAACTGTACGTTCTTTGTAGGGCTATACTTATCACTGGCGCTTGGAAATGGAAAGAAGTCAACTGTTTCGTCTTTTGCTAGGTTGGGCAGCTCCCAAGTAAACATCCATAACATGGCCGCCTTTTTGGACGTAAACATTTCCATCGCTGGGCCGTAATCCAAATTAGCTATTCCGTCTGGGAATACGCCTTCCTTGACCAGCTTTTCGATGCGAGCCGCTCCTTCCTTAACGGATGGATTGTTGAAGTCCGTTTTGTTGCTGACAAGGTCTGCCATCGCCTGCGGATCTCCGGTTTGAATCATTTGCTGCAGCATAAAGAGCTTCGGTCCCCACCCGTCCTTGCCAGGAGTTACAGCCGGTACCATGCCTTTACTCTTGAGCGTCTTCGAGATTTGAATCAACTCATCAAATGTAGTTGGCACTTTAACCCCGGCTTTCTCGAACATATCTTTATGATAGAAGATGACAGGGGTGAAATACGTGTCCGCTCCGGAAGACAAGCTGTAAATCCCGTTATCTACATGCTTTAACGCATCCGGCACCGCGTATTTGCCTAAGAAACCGTCTTTCGTAATATAAGGTGTTAAATCCAGAATGCTGCCGGTGCTCTTCAACGGCGTAAAGTAGCCCGCATCATTCCAGAATACGTCCGGCATATCCCCAGATGCATTTAACGTCTTCAATTTGTTGGCCATATCCTCGCCGCCGCCGCCGGGCTCAAACTCGACTTCAAGATTGGGAAGTGCTGAAGCAATATTCGGTTTGATAAATTGTTCCATAATTTTGTTGCGATTTTCGTCCGTCGTAATCGTTATGACTCTCATTTTGGTTTTTTTGCTATCCGTCTTCGTAGTACTCTTGTTATCCTCCTTGCTTGTTGCCGAGGGCGACGGATTGCCGGACGGCTGGTTGGACTTCGTTTCTTCCCCACTGCTGCATGCCGTTGCAACCAGAAGAGTACTTGCCATAAGGAACATAGCTGCTGTCTTTGACTTCGTTTTCATTGTTTACCTCCCCTATTTGTAAAAGCGGATATTAGATTGACTTCAGATCTTGAAAGCGGTATCAACCTTGTGTTAATTTTACGAATATTGCCAATTTTAGTACAGAGATTATTCTCGGACCAGTAGTAAAATTAACGGTAAAAAATAGACGTTATAGGCAAAGTTTTCACTTTCCCCCTAACGTCTTCATGGAAGTATAGGCTAACTGATTTGATTCACATATTTGCTAGGCGTGATTCCCATCTGTTTTTTGAAGCATTTGCTGAAATAGTTGGCGTCCGCATATCCCACCCGGTTCGCTACGTTTTGGATAATCTTCTCTCCCTGATCAAAAAGTTCTTTTGCTTTAATAATCCGTATTTCGGTCAGGTAGTCATTGATCGTAAAGGTCGTTTCTTTTTTGAACACGAAGCAAAGATGATTGTAATTCATATGAACGTTCTTTGCGATATCTTCAATTCGCAATTCTTCGTTGCCGTAATGCTTCGAAATATACGATTTGACCTCCTCTATAACTTTGACGGCTCTATTGGTTTTGCGACTATGCACATGATCCATGGCCTTTAGAATGAAAGCACGTATCCAGTCCTCCAACTCGTTGAAGGTTTTCATCCGCTGAACGTGTTGTATCAAATCGGGATGTGTCATATTTCGGAAGACATCTTCAGAGCTTTGCGACGCTTCGGCCAAAAATTCCAGACATGTGGATACGATTTCGATTCCGGCGAGAAGCAGCATTTCCATAGAAACTTTCTGGACGCGAATATCATGAAAAAAACGCGAGAGCCATTCTTCCGTTTCGGACATGTTCCCGATTCGCATGAACATCAGCAAAGCGCTTCTTTTTTCCACCGAGAACAATCCGACCTTGATCCCGGTTTCCGCAATCAAGGCGTGTGCGAACACCTTGTTGCCCCCCCACACAAACCGTTGCTTCAAGGCAATTAACGCTTCCTTATACGATACCGAAATCGACTCAAACGTTTCGCAGCCATTCCCTAATCCAATCGTTACCGTACAGCCCAAATCCTTTTCTACGCTCAATCGAATCTGTTCGCAAATCGTTTCCAGCTTGTTGAAGATGCCGTCAGGGGATCCTATGATCAGAACCAGGCGAGCATCATGATCATGACAGCCGACACACTGAAAGGAGCTCTGCATCTCATTTTGAGCGATTTCTTGCAGCTTGGCTTTGCGTATCCGCATATCCTCCTCAAGATTCCTCTCATCACTTGAATCCAGATCGACGACAATTACCCGATAATGCAATCCTTCCAACTTTATTCCCAAATCATTTAATGGATCCCACTCGGAACTGGATCTAGAGATACCGTTGCCCTGCAGCCAACCGTTCAGCACTTGCTCCTTCATGACAGACAAGCCTTCGCTCGCCTGTTTTCTTAAATCGTCCAACTCAAGCTTCCCAAGACGCTCCGTCCGTATCAATTCTTTTATATCAAGTAAGGAGCTTTGGAGTTCTTCTTCGTTAATAGGTTTCAACACGTAATTAAAAACGCCTAATTGCACGGCCTGTCTGGCATACACGAATTCACTGTGACCTGACAACACCAGAAATTTTGTTTTCTGGTCATGCTCCTTGGCTTTATGTATAAACTCCAATCCATCCATAATCGGCATATTCATATCGACCAACACGACATCAGGCTCTACCTCGGTCATCAACTCCAGCGCTTCCGCCCCGTTTTTGGCTTCCCCCGCGATTTGAAAGCCCAGCTCGCTCCATGGCAGCGAAATCTTCAAGGCTTGCCTGAAGTAATATTCATCATCGACGATAAGCACCTTGTACATGGTCGTTCCTCCTATTCTAATCGATCCTTATCTTGGGGATAATAGAAATGCCAGCCTCATGGATGCAAGCAGGAGCTAATGATGAAGAAGAGGCAGTATGATTATAATTTTCGTATAAACACCGTATTCGCTTTCAACTTGCAGTCCGTATCTTTCCCCGTACAGCATTCGGATCCGATTAGATACGCTTCTAATCCCAAATCCGCCGGCTTCATCAAAAACGCTGAATCCTGTCATTATCGCCTTGGTTTGATTCTGGTGCATACCAACCCCGTTATCGTAAATTTCAATTTCCACATTGTTGCCGCAACGCCTTCCTGTAATGCGTATGATTCCTTTTTCCTTTTTAAGCTTCAATCCATGATAGATGGCATTCTCGACGATTGGCTGCAAGGTCAATTTCGGTATTGAATACGGCAGAATTTCATCGTCAATTTCCATCGTATACTCCATATATTCCACATAACGCAGCTGCTGAATTTCCAAATAACTTTCCGTTAAACGCATCTCTTCACCTATCGATATGATATCGTTACCTTTACTTAACGAGATCTTATAGAAATTCGCCATGTATTGGGCAGCCTGTATGGCTTGCTTCCCTAAGCCCAGCTTAATGAGCGAAATGATGGTTTCAACCGTGTTGTACAAAAAATGAGGCTTCACTTGCGATTGCAGCAATTTAAATTCGATCTCAGCCTTTGTCCTTTGTTTCTCGACGTTTTCGGCCATAAGCGCCTCAATGCGATTCATTAAGTTATTGAAACCCTCGCTTAAATATCCGATCTCATCTTTTGATTGGTAGGTGCTTCTGACTTGCATCTTTCCTGTCCGAATTTCTCTCATTGTCTTTGCAAGCTGAAAAATGGGTCGCGTGATCGATCCCGACAATAAAAAGGACACAATTAACGCTAGCAGCAGGCATGCTCCGCCGATCCCAATCATCAATTGATTGATTTGTTTCCGATCTGAAGAAATATCATCCATAGGGATAACGCTTACAATTGTCCATTTCAACGGTTTGAAGCGCTGGGTGAATATCAACATTTCTTTGCTTCCGCTGCCCTGGGTAAATGCTGTGTCTTCACCATTCTCCGGAATGCTTATGGAGACGGCTTCCTTGAAATTCCGGTATAACATGGCTTTATTCTGTGAGGAAATAATTTGGCCAGCGGAATCGACGATATAAAATTCCCCACCCTTATTTTCACCTTCATAAATTGAAGCAATCGTCGTTTCTTTCACATACAAAAAAACTCTGCCTACCATTTTACCGGTATCTTTATGAATAACCGTTTTGGAAACCGCGAATACGTTGTGTTCACCTTCATACAAGAATCCGAATTTGGTCAAGCCTGTCCAAGTCGGTAAATAGAAACGATCATCTGCTCCATAACCGTCACCGAATATGCGGGAAGCATATGCGTTATCGGCAAATCCGACATCCACCCAGTGATGATTCGAGGTGAGAATGCTTACCGCCTTGATTTTTGTGTTAGGCTCCACAATATTGCTGATCGTCTCTGAAAGGGTTTTCTTCATCGAAAGGTTATTTAAACCTTCAACCAGCTTGCTCGCATTCACCTCATTATTTAATAAAAAATCGTTATAAAGCACGTTCTGCAAACGATAGTCGCTGGCTAGAATTTTTGAATAGTCTTCAATTGTAGACACCAAAGTTTGAAGGTTGTTTTTGATGAGCACAAGTTCTCGGGAGGAATTATTGATCTCTTTCTCAATAAGGGCATTCTGTGAAATCGTGTTGGCAAAGTATGACTGAGTGGAAATAAATACGACAATGATTAATATATTCGCTATGAATATTTTGTTTTTAATGGAAATCCCGGCTATATACTTCGAGAACCCCTTCATAACGCGATTACTTCCTTTCTTTTCAAATCGACAAGAATTATTTTGGAAACAACCATTTTGTAAGAAGATTGCTCTGAAGTATGTGAAGAGAGAGCCTTAAAAATAAGATATCTATGTGGAGGTTCTTTATTAAGAATAGCATAGGTTTAATACGTTTCAAGACTAGAATTCTAAATTTCATATATAAAAAGAACAAAAAAACCAACCATTGTGAATTAACCATTGATTGGTTTATGCATGTGATCCAGTCCATACATGTAGTCCTGTGCACTGGAAATAAAAATAATTACGATAATAACAACTTGACGATTCGGTTTATAAATGAAACAATTATTTATGAAAAATCGATACCTAACAAACGAGGTGATTAGATGGAGATCCTGTCCATGCATTACGGGAAGCACTGCGTTTCAGAATGGAAATGGCATGTTCCCGTCGGTTGTCATCCAGGGTTTACCTTGTGGAGTATTTGGGGTGGAGAAGGTCAAATCATGCTGGGCAAGAACGCCTATAAATTAAGCATTGGTGATGTGTTTTTTATAAATTACAAAAAAGAGGTCAACGCCTATCAAAATGAAAATGCCAGCCTTGATGTACGTTATATAGATTTTACATTGCGTAATCCGGACATCTTGTGTGACTTGCTTGAGCATCGCCATTTTGATCAATATCATTTTGTACTAGAAATTTTTAATCGCTTTCGTTTAGCCGAAGAAAGAAATAGCCTGCCGCAAATGAGAATATGGCTAGAAGCACTCATTACGGAATATCAACATATAACGCCAACTCCTGCCGGAGTTTATACGTTAAAAATTGATGAGCTATGCCGAGGGTTTCAACGACACCCAGAGCTCCAGTATGATATGAGCGAACTTGCCCAGAACTTTTCCCTTACGACAGATCATTTTATTCGTATTTTCAAACAGGAACGCGGCGTTACGCCTTACGCTTATCTGCAGCGCTGCAGGCTGGAAACTGCCAAAACTCTGTTGCGCATGTCTACGCTCAGTATCACGGACATAGCGGGCAGTTGCGGCTTTTCTGACATCTATAATTTTTCCCGTTTTTTTCAATCTAAAACGGGAATGTCTCCTAGCAGATTTCGCAATTGAAGGCTTCTTCCATCATTCCCATTTGACCGGTGTGCCATTTGCTGCACTCGAGTAAACCATATCTAACATTTGAGTGATCTTAAGTCCCTGTTGAGGCGTGCAAGGTACCTCTTCATCATTAATAATGGCATTTAAAAACGCTTGCCGAACGTTCGGCATCTTAGTAGTCTTCATATTTTCTAATGGAATGTCATGAACTTCTCCGCCAATTTCTAAAAATACTTTATTGCAGGAATCGTTCCCATCTCCAACTACTCTATGCAGGACTGCACCGCCTTTGGAGCCATAAATCCGTGTTGTAATCACCTCGTTCTCTCGATTGCTGGCCCAAGATGCTTCCAACTCAATCATCAACCCGCCCATCATGCGAAACATAGCTACTCCCATGTCATCAAGCTCGAAATTCTGAATGCCTTTGCGCGCAGCCTCTTCTTTGGAGACCTTGCAAAATGTATTTCCAAGTACCCATTCCGGATCTGGATACCCGCAAAACCACATAGCACGGTCAAGTACATGCACGCCAAGATCAATGAGAGCTCCACCGCCGAATATTTCTTTTCCAGATGAAAGCGGATACCACCATGGCACTCCTCTTCTGCGCTGCCATAGCGTTCGGACATAATAGATATCGCCTAGCTTGCCTTCGTCAATCACGGATTTTAACGTATGACATTCTTGTAGAAAACGTTGATTGAAGTTAATCATCAACTTCTTGTTGTGCTTTATCGAGGCAGCAAGCATGTCTCTCCCCTCATCTGCATTTCTTGCCATAGGCTTTTCACACAACACATGCACCCCTGCTTCCATCGCCTGAATGGAAAGCTTCATATGCAAAAAGTTAGGAACTGCGAGGCTAATCGCATCCAAGTTTTCCTCTTTTAGCATCTTATCGAAATCCGTATATCTTTTTGAAATGTTATATTTATCGCCTATCTCTTTCAGTCTTGTTTCATTTACGTCGCACAACACAATTTCTTGGACAGATTCGCTACTGGCGTAGTCTTTAACATGACTTGCACCTACTGTTAATCCGACAACACCTACTCTAAGTTTTCTTTTGCTCAAGCTTATCCCTCCCTTATTTTATTGCTGAAGCATATATCACAATAATTCTTAAATCCTCGGGACCGTTATTGATAAGACCGTGACTTCCGTTTGCACGGCAGACGCTTATGTCGCCGGGGGACATCTCGTGTTGGTTTCCATCAAGCTCCATAATTCCATGGCCAGAAATGCAGTAATACCACTCTTCCATAGGAACATCACTGTTATGCTGGTGATAGCCGAAGGTAGAACCTGGCGGGATGATATCATCATGAATGAATTTGATGTACAGCTTCTCACTTGTTGACACCGTTTGAATAAGATCCTTTAGTTGAAATGGACCTTTGCCACCATGGCAATTTTGACGAGTCTCATACGTTTGTGATTTGTTTTCAATAAAATCCGTTTTTTTCATAAAGTAACTCCTCTCCAATCATGAGTTGTATGAACATTTTAGCTAAATTAATCATAGGTTTGACTAACTGGATTGTAAATGTAAAAAGGCGATGATCATTTGTTAAAAATCGATGTGAACCTATTTTGATAAAACCAAAAACCGGAACCCCAACGGAGTCCCGGTCCTCTAAGTTCCGATAAATCTTGCTCTTCTCTATCTTGAGTATGTAAATCTACCCGATTTAATTATGAAAAGACAAAGAGCTGCTTCATAGCAGCCCCTGTGGTATTCAACTATCGTTCTTCGTTGAATTAAGCACCTCAAACCACGGGTGAGATTCCAAGCGCAATTATAAGCGGTCATTAATTTTGATCAACAATTCCTTTAAGATTTGCTTCTCATCCTCGGAAAGGACTTGAACGATTTCGTCCTCCACTTTCTGAAAGGACTCATTAAAGTCTTCAATCAATTCAACGGCCTTTGGCAAAACATAAATATTTTTTTGTCGTTCATTATTGACTGGGATTTTCCGCTCGATGAATCCTCTTTGCTCAAGACCTTGAAGCATACCTGTGATGCTAGCCCCGCGTAGATGAAACCGCTCAGCAAGATCCCTCTGAATTAATTCAGTATCTTGGTTCTCATAAATATAGCCAATTATTTTTCCTTGTTGAGCGTTTAGCCCTAACTCTTTTATGCTCTCGTCCGCCTTTTTCTTTAACTTAAGCCCAATAACCTGAAACAAATCCAGATAAGGCGTATTCTTGTGAGGCTTCATGAGCGTACCCCCTCATATTATTAGAAAACTAACTGTTAGTAAGTAAACTATACAAACACCAAGGTTGTATGTCAAATAAATATTAGTTCATTGACAGTTAGTTTCCTAACAGTTATACTTCGAAGTGTTTTAAGGCGTATCCGAGGAGGAATAACAATATGAACAATGTAGTCCAAAGCTCTTTTGCTGAAAAAATTACTGCTATTACGAATGTGCGTATTTTCGATGGAGAAAAAGTAATAGAATCAAGGAGTATTGTCATCAAAGGGGAAACCATTGTTGCAGTAGGTGGCGACATTCCGGCGAATGCAACAATTATCGATGCTGAGGATGCAACATTATTGCCCGGCTTAATTGATGCGCATGTTCATACTTCCATCGGTGGATTACGGGATGCATTAAGTTTCGGGGTGACGACAGAACTCGAAATGAACGGTGACTTTACAGAAAGAGGACGTGCGATCCAATTGAAAAATATGGATGACATCGCCGATGTCCGTTCTGCAGGTACGGCAATCACCGCTCCTGGAGGTCACCCGGATGAATTGCTGCCAGATGGTGATGAGATTCCAGAATTCGTATTAAAGGAATTGGAGAAGTTATCGAAGGAAGACCGGGAAGCTATGCTAGCCGCTTACGCCCACGATCACGAAGAAGTGCCGCAAGTAACAACGGTGGAAGAAGCGATTAAACATGTGCATACCCAAGTGGAGAATGGAGCCGACTATGCAAAAATTATGATTGAAGAAGGAACAGTCATGGGCGCTCCTGGACTGCCTGTTTTAAGCGACGAAATTCTAAAAGCAGCGGTGGAAGAAGCCCATAAGTTCGATAAAATCGTCATCGCCCACGTCTTGACTGCTCATTCTTCCCAAGCCGCCATCAATCTTGGCGTAGACGGATTGGGCCACCTATTTATCGATAGGCCCGATTACACGCCGGAGCTGGTGCAATCCATCGTCGATTCCGGCGTATTTGTTACACCGTGTTTGGTTTTGAACTCATCCATTCTTGGGAACCCAGCATCGCAATTGGCGAATGACCCACGTGTTCATTCCAAATTAAGTCTGGAATGGATTGATATTTTGAACTCAAGCTTTAATACTTTCCCGCAAGGCAATATAGAAAATAGCTTTAAAAATGTAATGGATCTTCACAGGGCCGGTGTGGATATTCTGGTTGGGACGGATGTCGCCCCCGTCCCCGTTCCGAACCTTGGCGGCCTTGCTCATGGAGCCAGCGTACATCATGAATTGCAGTTACTGGTTACAGCCGGGTTCACTCCAATAGAAGCACTTCAATCGGCTACTTCGAAACCGGCCCGCCGGTTCGGTCTTTATGATCGTGGCCGTATTGCCGAAGGTGCGCGCGCTGACCTAGTACTGGTCAATGGCGACCCAACTACCAATATCTCTGATACCCTGTCTATTAAAGCTATATGGTTCAAAGGCGTACAAAAATAAAGTTAATTATTTTTAATTTTTGTGGCAGGGCACTCTACTTCGAGGAGTGCCCTGCTCTACAACAACCTTAGGAGATGAAAGTATTTTCAATTCCTACAGCCCAAACCCCTTGCTCTCTTATTAGCAGCCACTGTGGTATTCAACAATAGTTCTCCTTTAGTTACTTGTCCAAATAACAAATATTCATTTTCGACATATTGGGTTTAAATGCAATACAGATTACCGGATCTGTTTCAATAAATCCTCGATCTCCTCCTGAGACATCGTAGGCGCGCTGGCCATCGTTACTACAGCATTCAATAACAGCTGAGATCTGTGCGGATCGATTTCTTGGTCATAATAACCGAAAAAATCGACGGGATCTTTTTCAATAAAGGTAACAAAATCGTATACGAGTGGGTTCATAATATTTCTATCAAGAGGCATATCTTTTGCTGTAGAGAGCAGCCCGCTCGCCTCAACAACCTTCTTTCTCTCTTCCATGCCCAACATCGATGAAAGCACCTCAAAGGCCGCATCCCGATTGCTGTTAGCGGAAATGGCCCAGCCTGAGGAATAGCCTCCGTAGTAGACTTGAGGATCGCCTTTGCCGTGAACCGTCGGAAAGCGGAAATAGCCGATGTCCGGATTACTGAGCATTTTTTCCGCAACCCAATCGCCTTGCAAATACATGGCCGCTTCACCTTTTAAAAGAATATCCTCGGCCTTCGGCCCGTCCAAGCCTAAAAAGCCAGGCACGAACATTTTTGCCGTAATCAAACCGCGGAATAATTGAGCCCCTTCTAAAAAGGCGGGATCGGTAAAGTCACCTGTTTTCTTTATTGCATGCTGAAAAGGAGTCGAGCCTCCCATACGGTTAGACAAATAGGCGAACCAATTGAGAAGTGGCCATCTTTCCTTGCCGGAGACGGTAAACGGTGGAATTCCGTTATTCAATAACTGCTGCGCAGCCGACATTAATTCATCCCATGTTTGCGGAGGCATAATGCCATATTGAGCGAATATTCGTTTGTTGTACCAGAACACGACATGACTGGTTGTGTGTGGCAGCCCATACAACCGGTCATAATAAGTAGCATATTGCAGCGCTTCCGGATAAAACTGCTTCATAAAAGCGGGCCTTTCCTGCATTTTCTCGGTTAAATCCGCTATAATCTGGGAATCAACCATATACTTAAACGACTCACCTGTCCAATAATAAAACAAATCCGGCATTTTTCCAGAAATCATGGACAGTTTAAGCTTGGCTTTATAAGTTTCCACTTCATAAAAATAAGGCACGATCTGAACAGCCTTATGAGTCTGGTTAAAGGCTTGGATGCTTTGATTTAATAAAGCTTGTCGAAGGTCATTGGTCTCGACGTTCCAGAACGTAATTTTTACCGGGGCCGAAGAAACAGAAGGCGCTGCCGGTGGAGACTGGGAAACGTTAGGAGCATCCCTCCTGCTGTATATAGTAAATAATAAAGTGACTAATAGCACGGCTGCAATCAACAGGTTTAGCTTATGCGTTCTATTCATGGCCGAACCCGCTCTTATTCATCATTTTTTTATGTTCATTGCGGAACTCCTTGGGAGTCAATAGCTCCGCCTCACGGAAAACCTTCACGAAATATTTAGAAGAGCTGAACCCCGTACGTTCGGCTACTTCGTATATTTTCATATCGGTTCCAAGCAGTAATTCCTTAGCTTTGAAGAGCCGCAGCCGGGTCAAGTAATCACTGAACGTATAGCCGGTTTCCTCTTTAAACAACACCGAAACATAACTGGGGTTCAAATGAATATGCTCGGCCACATCCTTGATCCCAAGAGACGGATTCCACAGCTCGGCAGAAATATAGACTAAAGACTTACGGATTGAATCGTTAAGCACCTGCGGTACAGTGAAGGAGGAATCATGGTTGCCCCGTTTCCACAGCTTGTTCTCTTCAAAGGCTTCCTCTACGGCCGAAATTAAATTTTGGAATTCGACCGGCTTCAGAATATAGTTCACCGCGCCAAGAGTCAGCGCTTTTCTGGCATATTCAAACTCCGCATAGCCCGTAAGCAGAATGGATTTTGTCTGCAAGCCTTCCTTCTTCAGTCTTTCGAGAAGCTGTATCCCGTTTAAACCGGGCATCCGGATATCCGTGATCAGTAAATCCACTGGATTTGTTTTTCGGTATTGGAAGGCTTCCATCCCGTTTTCCGCCACTTGCAAATTGATTTTTCCTTCCGACCAAGTTTGTAGCGCTTTCATAATGCCGTTTCGGGTAGGCAGCTCGTCTTCGGCTATAAGAATACAAGGAAGTTCAGACATCGCGTTCAACTCCGTAAGGAAGATATAGATCCACAACAGTCCCTTGCTCCGGGCTGCTTTGAATGTAAACTCCATAATGATTGCGGTAATAAAGCTTAATACGCTGCTGTACGTTTAAGAGGCCAATGCCTGATTTGGAAGAAGTATCCGGCCGGCCGGATGGTTCCAATCGGTTTATTAGTGCTTCAAGAGCTTGCCGTTCCATTCCTACGCCATCATCTTTAACTTGTATACCTAGCAAGGTTTCCCCATCCTTTTCGACGGACCGTATCAAGACAAGCAGCGATGAATTTCCAATCTTCGGTTCAATCCCATGCTGTATCGCATTTTCTATTAACGGTTGAATCAACAGCTTGGGAACCTTTACTTCTTGGGTCAGCGGTTCGATATGGAACTGCCAGTTTAAGCGGTGGCCGAGGCGGTATTTCATAATTTCCATATAACGCTGGCAATGCTCTATTTCGTCTGTTAAGCTCACCCAATCATCTTTGTCTGCAGCATTTATCGTATACCGGAACAGCTTGGATAAGGCAATAACCGTCTGGGCGCCTTCTTCCTCTTGTTTATCTATCAATGTCCAATATAACGATTCGAGCGTGTTGAACAAAAAATGCGGGTGAATTTGCGCTTGCAGCATTTTGATTTCCGCTTGGTTTTTGAGGCGTTCCTTTTCGTAAACCGTTTGCACCAGCTGATGCAATTCCCGGACAAGATTGTTATAAGAAATATTCAACTCATTCATTTCAAAATTAAAATAGACCTCTTCATTCAGATGCGGCAGCCCGAGGAACGGAATGCGCATTTTATTTCTGAGCCTGCGGATCGGCTTTGTAATAAAGCTGGAAAGTATCCACAAAAGCAGAAGACAGAAAACAACGCCGACAATTAACGACCAAAGTAAAGCCTGCTTGAGTACGAGCAGCCCTTCTGTAATCGCTCTTACAGGGACAAGCATGAGAATGGACCAGTGGGTTTCCGTTGACTGCCGAATAATCTTAAGATAATCCGTCCCGTGTATATTAATGATGGAATGAGTTCCCTGCGGAGCCGGGCTAAGCAATAAGGATGGATCGACCGATGTCAGCAGCGAGGGAGAGCTGGATGCGACAAGTTGTTGATGCTGGTCGTACAAATGCATCGTGCTTCCCTTGATTGAAGAGAACTCCGTGTTAAAAAAGTCAAGAAGTGAATCGCTGATTCGGAAGACAATGTATCCTCCTCCAGCCAGATAGTCATCCTCCAACCGGATTTGCCGCACAGCGAGAAGGTGACCGTTCTCCTTTTGCTTTGTGTCCGCCCATACAAGCTGCCCCTCTTTCAAATTGGCGAAAATAGCAGCCTCCTGGCCGATGCGTTCCAATAAATTTTGGTTTTCCAACGGATAGAACGGCTCATCGCCCGCGTACAGCTCAATGCCTTGAATGAGATCGGAAAAGGTCATCAAATTAATCAAAATAGGCCGAACGGACAGCTTTTGGTCAACCGTTACGGTTTCTCCTTGTTTAACTTTGTACAATAACTGTTGGATCCGGGCATCCGTCATCAGCAGCAAGCTAAGCGTGTCAACCTGTGCAAGCACCGCATCCAAGCGGGCACTGGCCTGCTTGGTTGTTTCTCCTACGTAGGATTCGGTATTGCGGACCAACAGCTCGGATATTGAACGGTAAACCAATCCGCCTGCAATGGACAGGACAACCATCATAACCAGCAGGAAGCCAAGTAAGATTTGCACTCTTGTCCGGTTCAATTGCAAGGCGCCTATAATCCTGTTCATGCTAAACACATCCTTTATTCCTAACAAAAAGAACCATACCCCATAGTATACATCATAGGAATGGTTTGCAAACAACTTATATTTACCTGTCGGAAACTTATCCTTTTACAGCGCCGGCTGATAAACCTCTGACCACTTTTTCCTGGGAAAGAAAATAAGCGATTAGCAGCGGTAAGGTTCCCAGTGTCAATGTAGCCATGATTCCAGGAATGTTAACGGAAAACTCACCGTAAAACGCACGTAATCCGAGCGGCAGTGTCATTTTTTCAGGTGTTGTGATAAGCACCAAGCCAAAAACAAATTCATTCCATATATGAATAAAATTATAGATCCCTATCGTCGCAAGCGCCGGAGCAAGCAGTGGCAATATGATTTTCCAAAATAATGCCGGCTGCGAGGTTCCGTCCATGATAGCCGCTTCATCCAGTTCGCGCGGAATTTCCTGGATGAATTGTGTCAAAATAATGATGGAAACCGGAAGGCTAAATGAAATATACGGCCCCAATAGCGCCCACAACGAATCATACAATCCTATTTCCTTTGTAAGAAGATAAACCGGGATCAATGTGGTATGCACCGGAATCATCATGCCTGCAAGAAATACATAGTAGATAGGCCGGTTCAACTTGAATCTTATGCGGGACAAGGGAAAGCTGACCATAGCCGATAATAAAATAACGGCAAACACGCTAGCGACCGAGATCAATATACTATTGATAAAATATTGATCGATTCCGAGCTTAAACACGAGCGCATAGTTTTCAAACACAAAGTTGCTCCAGAGAGAAGTTGGATTTTGAAAAAACAGCTCTTGTGTTTTTACAGAAGTTGCAATCATATATATAAATGGATAGCCTGTAAAAACCAGCAGAATGGCCGCGATCAAATAAAGCCCTGTATGCTTTATTATGGAAGGCATGGTGATCACCCTTTCTTTATCTATGTCATATTCCTATTGGTTTGCCTTCGCGCGGGACCTGTCCGCTGCCAAAATGATCAATGCAACCACAAATGCGATAACAAACATAGTAAATGAGATCGAGCTCGCGTATCCCATATTGAATTGCGAAAAGGCCTGCTTATACATATATGTGGCCATTAGCTCTGTACTGCTGGAGGGACCGCCCTCCGTCATGACGAAGATTAAATCAAAATATTTTAACGAGCCGATTACTGATAAAACCGAGGAAGTAATAATCGTTGGTTTAATTAACGGCAGCGTAATATGCCAAAACTTTTTAAAGCCGCTGCAGCCGTCAATTCCAGCCGACTCGTAGATGTCCGTCGGGATTCCGGAAATGGCCGCTCGGAACAAAATCATATAAAACGGAGTGTACTGCCAACAAATAGTAATGATAACTGCGATAAAAGCGGTTTTCGTATCTCCAAGCCAACCGTTCTGCCACGAGCCGAGCCCTATAGCCTCCAACGTTTTATTAATAACGCCGAACATCGGATCGTAGATCAGCGACCACAAAATCCCTACTGCTACGGTTGACATGAGCAAAGGCAGGAAATACACGGTTCGGAACAACCGCATTCCCTTTAGCGGAGCAAACAAAATTAGCGCCATAACGAGTCCGAGAGGAATTTGTGTAACAACGGAAGCGATAACCAGCAGTAAATTATTAGAAACCGTCATCCAAAAAACGTTATCCGACAATAGAGTTACGTAATTTTGCAACGCAATGAACGTTTTTTCAGTCTGAATCCCGCTCCACTTAAACATGCTGTAATAAAAAGTAGCAAAGATGGGATAAATCACATAAATCAAGTAAACGAGCAGCGCCGGACCGATAAACCATAATAAAAATAGGCTGTTTTGTATCTTATTTTGCCGGCGTATGTTTTGTGGCGAGGCATTGCTGTTCATGGGAAGCCCCTCTCCTTGGTGTAATAGTAGAAGGGGAGGCATCCCTCCCCTTGAATGACTTTATTTCTTTAATACTTCTTTTGCTTTAGCTTCCATTTGTTTAGCTGCCTCGGCCGGAGTCATGGACTGGCCAAATATATTTTGCGTTGTATCTTTATGCAGCTCAGCTAATTCCGATGGCAACGTTTGATCATAGAACGTTTGCAAGGAAGTCGCGCTGCTCAACATGTCGTTTAATTGTTTGGCAAAGGCATCCGTGTAAGTAATACCTTTCTGTGCCGAGATTGTGCCAGCTTGATCAGCTAATTTTTGTCCCAGCTCCTTGGATGTTAAAGCTTTAATCAGCTCAATTGATTCGTTAGGATATTTCGTTTTGGAAGATACGGAAAGTACAGGTGATACCCCTCCGACTACGTCAGTAATTTTCCCTTTGCCACCGTTGATTGTCGGGAACGGGAACATGCCTAATTTTTTCTCAAAGTCAGGCGCTTCGGTACGGACGTTGTTAATATACGAGGAGGTTTGCACTTCCATTGCAGCTTTGCCCGTATACATCAACTGACGTGAATTTCCCGCATCGTATTGAATACCATTAAACCCTGGATTGAAGCCGCCGGCTTTGACCAGCTCCTGGATCATATCTCCAGCTTTTATATAGGATTCATCATCAAATGTGCGTCCTTTTCTTTCAAAGGCTTCGTTAAAAATTTCCGAACCCCCAAGACGGTTTGCATAATACATGAACAACAAAGCAGCAGGCCATTTCGTTTTATTTGCAAGCGCAAAAGGAATGATATTCTCCTTTTTAAGCTTTTCTACAATCGTCATCAGCTCGTCGTAAGTTTGAGGCGGCTGCAAATTGTATTTAGCGAAAATTTCCTTGTTGTAATAAACAGGAACTAAGGACAAAGCCACCGGTGCGCCGTATACTTTATTATCAAAAGTAGCGGAGCTGATCCCGGCAGGGATAAAGGTATCGGTGCTGATTTTACCGGTTAAATCCAGCACTTGGTTAGCGCTTACAAATTGTTTCAGCCAACCGCCGCCCCAAGAATGGAAAATATCAGGAGGATTTCCGCCGCCCATAGCAACGGTTAACTTCGTTTTGTAAGGGTCATTAGGAATTTGAACCGCTTCCACTTCCACGTCGGGATGATCCTTCATAAACTGTTGAATCGTTGCCTCAATCAGTTCCTTCCGCTTCCCCGTTTCTATATACCATAACGACAGTTTCTTTTTCTCCCCGGCCGCAGCAGGAGCAGGTTGGGTTGGTTTGGAGTCAGGTGCTGCCGGTGCCGCAGTTTTAGTGCCACTGCAAGCTGAAATAACAAACAGCGCGCATACGCAAAGCATAGCAATCCATTTCTTCATTGGGGAACCCCTCTCGATATGTTTATATTGTTTGTTTACGCTTTCATAATATCACCGGTCCCTGCGCATAAAAAAGGTACTTTGATAGGCTAAAATGCCAATTTGATTGGGTATGTAGGTTTTAACAGAAATGAATAAAGGAGTGATGCCGGGGGAATGCTTCTGGAGAAATTCATTTCATATAACGAAAAAGCCTTCAAAATCACTGCTACAGTGGGTTTGACGGCTTTTTTGTTATTACCATTCGACAAATCTATCAGGTATTCATTCATTTCAACAAATTAGAGTGGAGGGATAATTACCGGAATGTTACCATCAGCTTCCCATCCAATCTCGACATAGGACAAATACCAAGTTTCCCCGTTATCGTTGTTGCCTTGAAAGAACAAATAAGTGCGCTGATCTTCATCTTCGAATAGATATGGATGACCTGACTCACTAGAATTCCAGCTGCCCGGTTCGCCATTCGGCAAAAGAGGCTCTGAAAACAGCCTTTGAAAATGCACTCCGTCTTCGCTTACCGCACATCCTATTTGCTGCGGCCAATTATTATAGGCACCCGCATAAAACATAAATACTTTGCCATTCCGCTTACACGTCGCGGCCGCTTCGATACATTGCCCCTCCCAAGGAAGCTCGGGCTTAAGGATTGATTGGTCACAAGCTTGAGTCCATGCGCCTGCTCCAAAGTCAGAATCAAGTGGCGCTGTTGCCACACCCTGCATTTGAATTTCACCCTTGGGATCGCGCGTCGCAAAATAAAGGAACAGCTTATCCTGGTGAATAATAACATCGGCATCGATAGCTCTACCGTTATTCCACTCACCTGTTGGCGAAAACACGGGGTTCGACTTATTTCTCTCAAAATGCAGCCCGTCTTCCGAAACGGCGTGACAAATCGCATCTTTTGGGAAATTCCCGTAGGTTTGATAGAACAAATGAATGCTTCCGTTCAATACAATAGCCCCGGGAGCACATATTCCGTTGATTTCATAAGGATGCTGCGCTGTCATTTCACCAACGCGTTCCCATTGCTCCAGATCATCGCTTACAGCAATACCTATGCCCCAACCGTCCGGTTGACGCCCGTCTTCATAGGAAGGAATGGAATAATACATCCAATACTTTCCTTTAAATTTTACAACAGCCGGATCTTTAGCGTATGGCTTTCCCCTGGAATGATCAGCATAGTACATCATTTTTCATTCTCCTTTTTCTGGATAAATTATACATTGGTACAGTATAGCATTTATCCGAAAATTCTATCAAATAGTTTTTCCCGCGTCCCGCTTTGGAAATGTAATTTCGTCAATTAACAGCAGCCCGCTTTGACGAAGTCTTTCACCCAAAGCAAGAACTTCCTCAATATCATTCACACAAAAAGGACTGCCCTGCCGAAAATCTTGGAAGAGTAGCTCCTAAATTGGCGATATTACCAAATAGCAACCGCGTTGTAAAGCTGGCAAAAAGCGCTACCGTGCACTGTGTCACGATATAGGACAAACCATCCCGAAAAGAGATATCCGTCCGCACCATAAACCAACTGCAGGATTAAAATTAATTAATAGGTTCCCAAATAAGCTAGCAGCCTGATGTTATTGTGCTAACGTGTCCCGTTAGTTCAGCCAACTTTACTCGAAAAAGACAAATGTATTTTCAAGTCCAATCATAGCTTTAAGAGTTTTTCCTAATGAATAATGGCTTGGTGTATGTTTCTTAACAACACAAAGAATATTTCCTGCCTTGCCTTGTGTGAGGTTCGTTAGCTGAAGATGTTCGTCGTTATCAAAGATGAATGACACTAAATCTTCGTAATAGTCGTGATTCTTATTTGAAACATTCAAACCAACATTGTAAATTTTTACTTTTGTCCCAGCCCAAATCTTTTCATTATCGCTTATGTTACGTAATGGAATCCAATCTGCTCTCTGCATGCACCTACACCTCTAAAGACTGAACTATCGTTTCAGCGAATGTCCAAGTTTCCTAAATACAGAAACAATTAACTTCTAATAATTTCTTCAGAGTTCTTTTGCTCAAATTTTTTCATATTATTCACTACCTCTAACCCTGATCCGAACACAATATCATGATGATTAACGCATAATAGCCAATCGTATTTTTTGGAAACTAAGTAATGATCCCTCAGATGCATAAGTTCAGGAATAACACTATTAACTATGTTGCTAATCAATCTTTTACTTTTATTCAATTCAAATTAAAAAATCTTCGTTTAGCCTTTCTCGACTGCTTAATTGTAGCTCTAACTACATGTCTGCTCCTTATTCTACACTAGCTGCGTGGCTGCTGTTTCCATATTTACTTTGGTCTTGCTTTGCAACTTATTTAGCTTGGACCATCTATAAGCTCAATTCATAGCCACGCTCGTACAGTATGAAAAAAGGCTCATGCACGATTGCATGAGCTCTAGACTAAGTTTAGCCGGATATTTACCATCCTTTTAAGGGCTGGGGTGGAAAGTATAATGATGATAGGTATTACTACTATGTTTTGAAGTACTCCTTACAGGACTGGATACATCCCATTACACATCTATATTACGCCCCTTCCATTTAACAGTACGTAGAATATATGTCTGAAATAAAGAATAAACGAATGTTGCGCTGAAAAATAAAAACAAAATCGGATGAAACAAAAATATATACCGACTAAAATTGCCACATCGGCGGGCAAACTGTATCGTTTGCAAGACATATGTCAAATACAAGGTGCTGCTTAAGATCATCGCTGTTAAGCTATTTGCCGAGATGGACGAAATCAGTGCTCCTGTAGTCATAAAACTACCGGAAATCCAAATAATGGTCATCAACATTACGAACGGATGCGTTGATTTTGATCCAACAGCAAAACTTTTACACCACCCCTCTACAAGGCTTTTAATTCCCTCAGGGTACATGCGAAAAGAAACGATGCCTTTTCCGCCCATACAATGAACAGGTAGGTTTTTATCCATAAAGGCCTGCCCGAGTGCCAGATCATCCAATACGGCACCCAGAATTTTTTGGTGCCCCCCCGTAAATAAATATTCCTCTTTATTGCATAGTAGGCACGGACCAAATGAACCTGCAGTTTTGAACCTGGGCCCCCAGAAAGAATATACATTCATTCCAACAATAACAATTATGTTAAAAATCGCCGAAAGATTTTCATATAATCGATGCACGGTATGATAAGGCTGTAGAGATAAAATCCCTTTAGCACCTTTTTGTTGGTAGAAACTGAGCAAACAAATCAGGCTTTCTACATTCATTAGCGATGTATCTGCATCTAAGAAAAGGAGCCATCTCCCTTTAGCGTGGAGCGCACCATGCCAACAAGCCATGGATTTACCTGAGCCTGAGTCGACTGCCTTGTTTTGTAGAACTTTTGCACCGAAACTCTCTGCAATCGTAGCAGTATGATCTGTTGAATGATCATCAACGACTAGAACTTCAAATGACTGAAACGATTGGTTTTGTAACGATTGTAGCAGAGGAGAAATTCGACCCGATTCATTTCTGGCTGGAATAATGATTGATACATATGGCAACTGATTTACTTTCTTCCTTGTTTGAAGAAGCGGCAAAGACCAGAACATCATAACGCCAACTAGAACAGCCAAGGAACCAATAATAAGATTAAGCCCTTCAGAGCCTGTCATGGAATTTCCTCCTCAAGAGGTTAGCGCAGGATTTTGCTCATGCATGCATTACTTCCCAGAATAGTCGTATATAATCCCTTGGTCATCATGAATCAGTTCCTGCGCTGTAATTTTAGCTGACAACAACACAATCGGAACTCCTGCGCCCGGATGAGTGCTGCTGCCCGTAAAGTACAGATGCTCACAATCTTTTGCTTTGCTTTGCGGACGCATATGGTTGCTTTGAGACAGGACGGGCATTAAACCGAAAGTGGCACCATGATAGGCATTGAACTTCGATTCGAAATCAAGCGGTGTAATATAGGTTTCCGTAACAATTTCTTGATCAATATTTTCAAACCCGCTTATCTTTCTTAACGTATTTAAAATGTAGGATCGGTAGTCACGAATCGTGTCCTCATTCCATGTATACTTGGCCGTGACTAGATTGGACACCGGCATCAATATGTATAAGCCATCTTTTCCATCGGGCGTAAGCGAAGCATCCATTTTCGAAGCGATATAGACATAGAAGGAAGCTTCGGTCAGTTTATTTCCGGCAAAAATGTCATGCAGATTTTTTTTGAGATCTTTATTAAAAATAAAATTATGTACGTGCTCTATCTCGTCATATTTTCTGTCCATACCTAGATATAAAAGAAAACAAGAACAGGAGTATTTCATGTTATCAATCTTTTTGTCTGTGTATTTACCTTTAGCGGCATGGTCTTTCACCAGTTTTTTTATCGCGTAGGGAAAGTCTGCATTACATACGACATAATCCGCGGAAACCTTCTCACCGTCTACGATAATGCCAGTCGCTTTTTTATTTTGAATGCTTATTTCCTGCACGTTTTTGTTGTAGAGAATAGTGCCCCCCAGTTCTTTAAAGAGCTTCTCCATAGACTGAGCCATCGTGTACATGCCACCTTTAATAAACCATACGCCATATAGAAATTGAAGCATGGGAATCATGGTGTAAAACGAAGGACTTTTAAAAGGTGAAATGCCAATGTACAAGGTCTGAAAGCTGATCAGCTGTTTTAGTCGTTCATTTTTCAAATATTTGCTCATAAAATGATCTGCTGTGTCCAACGTCTTCAATTGAAGTGCTTTTTTCAACATGGGCAGGTTGTAAAAATCACGGGATTTACGAAAGGGTCTTTGAATAATGCTCTTCTTTGCAAGCATAAAGCGTTTATAAATCTCGTTTAAATAAAGAAAGAAACCCTCCATGTCCTCCTCGCTGATTTTTTCTATCGTCTTCGCCAGTTGCACCAGATCAGAGGAAATATCGAACGTCTCATCGGGGGTATCACTGTAGTAAACCCGATACATTGGGTCCAATCTCTCCATGGGAATATAATCATCAGGATTACGGCCGCAAAGTTCAAAAATCTCCCTGTACAATTCCGGCATCATGACGATTGTTGGTCCTAAATCAAACTTGTAGCCACCTGTTTCAATTCGATTCATTTTCCCGCCCGGTAAGGATTCTTTCTCATAGATTTCAACCCGGTAACCGGCGTGCTGCAATCTTATTGCAGTAGCAAGCCCGGCGACACCTGCACCGATCACAATCACTTTCTTGTCCATTTGAAATATTCCCCCTTCCTATCGACTTGTTGATAATGTGATCGCATCAATGCGTCCGCGGTTATAACGCTGTACGATAATAAATGGCAAGTTGAACATTACCGCGTAGAGAATCATGATCCAACCTGCCCATATGGGATTCCATATAAAAAATAAGGGAGCAGGCACAATTGAAAGCCAGTGAGTCATTTCTGCCCGTCTGGTTTCTGCGGCGAACACTTTCAAGTCATCTATGCTAGTGCCGTGCAATTTCTTTTTTTCATATCCTTTTTTTAATATCACAGTCCCGTCGACAAGACGCCCTTTCCAGCTTTTTACGCGAAATATCCGTTGCCATACCTTCCCCGATTTCTCCCAGACGAACGTTCGAAACCATGCACTTTCTTTCAAAAAGAAAGACAAGGGCAGTTTTAAGCACAAAACCGACACGAATATATGAAAAAAAGCCCAGGCGAAAATGTCAATCATTACAGTCCATATGACAGGAAACGATAATGGTGGCACAGCAATCCTCCTCCATACAGTCCATTTTCTCTCTTATAAAAGCCATTTTCTAAATTTCTTCACAATGTGCAGGTTCTGATCCGAATATGGCGGAAATTTACCTGGTACAGTCAAGTAGCGGTATACGTTGTATGCTGTCTTCTCGTAGCTGAACGCTTGAAAACCTGCCTTGCCGTGATAACTGCCATGTCCGCTTCGCCCTACACCGCCAAATGCAACATGCGGATTTGCACCGTGCTGGATGACTTGATTGATGCTGATGGTTGTCGATCGCATGTGATTTTCCAATAGCTTGATGCATGGCTTATGCTTACTAAATATATACGCGACCAATGCATCACGCTGGATCACCTGTTGATGTAATAAGGATTCCAGGTTTGCATAGGGAATGACAGGGAGAATCGGACCGAAAATTTCATCATGCCAAATGGGACTCTCACTTGGAATATCTGTTAATACGGTTGGGGCTATGAATAATTCCTCCGCATTAAAATCGCCCCCGAACCTTATTTTGCCCTGTGTGAGGACATGGAGCAGTTTTTCAAAATGTGCACGATTACAAATTCTTCCATAGTCTTTACTCTCCTTAGCATGATCCCCGTAAAACGACAAAAGTACTGCTTCAATTTCCGAAAGTGTTTTTGCGTATATCGATTCGTGTACAAAGAGCGTATCCGGTGCAATACACGTCTGTCCTGCATTAAGAAATTTTCCCCACACGATTTCGCGAATCGCCTCAGGGGAGTACCCTGTTTCATCCAATATACAAGGATTTTTGCCTCCTAGCTCCGTTATGACAGGTATAAGCTGTTTGGCCGCCTGCTGGGATACTGCCTTTCCCGTCTCTTGACTTCCCGTAAAAAAAATGAGATTAAACGGCCGTGAAATTAACTGTTTTGCAGTCTGCACATCCCCGGGAACAACCGTCAGAACTTCGGGCGAAAAGGTTTGACTAATCACCCTTTGTAGCAGTTTACTTGTAGCCGGCGCGTACTCCGATGGCTTAATGACGCAGCGGTTTCCAGCTGCAATCGCGCTGATGGCTGGCATTAAGGCAAGCTGAAGCGGATAATTCCATGGACTGATGATAAGAACACTTCCGAAAGGGCTCCGCTTTTTGCGAATAGTCTCGATGTATCCAAATTTACTATGAATGGAACGCTCTGAGCGCATCCACTTTGTTAATGACCGACATACGTAGTCAATCTCATTCAACAAAAGTGCTATTTCGAATGAGAAAGCTTCAAATGCTGGCCTTCTCATATCGGTCACTAAGGCTTCAATAAGTGCTGCTTCCTGATCTACAAGCAACCGTTTCAATTTCAAAAGCGTTTTCTTTCGTTCTCTCACGGTAGGAACTGCATTTGAAATCATATCGTCTTGCTGCTTTTCCAATAATGACTGCAGACCAGTACTATCCTGTTGAGCCATTGTCCGCATCCCTTCGCACGATGATATCCCGTACTTGCTGACCGCTTAATGTAACCATAGGCATTCCGCTGCCCGGGTTTACCGTCCCACCGACAAAGTAAAGATTGTCATAGCGCGTGCTTTGTTTTGGATGCTTGAAGCCTTTATTTTTTTTTCGATCCGAGAGCGTTCCGTAAATGGCGCCACGGTCGGTACCATAGGCACGTTTAATGTCTTCAGGTGTCCATACGTCCCTTGTCACAATGTTATCGCGCAAACCTTCAAGTCCCATTCTCTCCAATTTTATTAATACCCGTTCTTCAAAACGCTCGTAATCTTGTGGTGTAAACGGCTTATCCTGAATGTAGGGAATATGGGGCAATACTTTTAAATTCTCATGCCCTTCGGGCGCTTGAGTAGGATCCGTTTTATTGACATTCACCAGATAAATGACCGGGTCATCCGGCAATTCATGCCGGTGAAATATTTTGTCCATTTGCTGTTTCATATTTTCTGCGAAGAAAAAATTGTGATGGGCAAGCTGGGGATACGCTTTCTTCACCCCCAGGTGTAGGACAAGCCCAGAACTTGCAGGTTCGTATTTCGTTTTCAACTTTTGGATAAAACGCTTTTCTTCCTGTAACAGTTGCTCATAGAACGGAATGACTTCCATATTGGAAATATAGTGATCAGCCGACAATTCCATTCCATCTTCCAGCACTGCCCCTGTAATACTGCCTTCTTTCTTATGGAGCTGAACAATCCGTTTTCCAGTATGAATCGACACGCCTATTTCTTTCGCCAACTGCACTAAACCACGGGCAAGCATGTGCATTCCACCAGGAACATACCATACGCCTTGTTGATGCTGCATATAGATCATCATATTTAATACAGCCGGCGCATCATAAGGTGAAGACCCTACATACTTGGTGAAATAGGAAAGCATGACCCGCAGATCCCGATCGCTTATTCGCTTCGCAATGGACTTATGTACCGTTGAAAACAAATCAAAGTTCTTCAGTGCATTGAACACGCCATTATATCGTGCGATATCTTTCGTATTATCAGCACCATGATTAAAGTATCCAAGCTCTGTCATCGTATAAAGTTTTTTGGAATATTCGAGTAGATTCTTGTATTCGGTCATATCCTGCTCATTCAGTGATGGATTCTTCGCTTTCATTACTCCCATATCGTCATGCAGATCAATCATATTGCCACTCGGAAAAAAAGATCTCCACTGATGCTTCAGTTTCATAGTAGGGACGTAATCATCCATATTTTTACCGCTGGCAGCAAATAATTTTTGAAAGACATGCGGCATCGTTAGAATGGATGGACCGAGATCAAACCCGAAGCCATCTTGCTCGAGCCGATTCAATCGACCTCCAATATGATGGTTCTGTTCGTATAAAGAAACACTATAGCCGCTTTGCTGAAGAGATATGGCAGCCGATAAGCCTCCAAGCCCGCCTCCGATTATAAGTACGCTTTTATTTATCGACAACTTACACAACACCTTTCAGCAATTTAGGAGCAATTGTAAACAGCAGCACTGATTTTAATCATATTTTCCTTGGTTACAAAGTTGCGCTTTGAGAAACAGTCATAATTATTACTTCGGACAGCGTCCAATATGCCTCTGTACATGCCAACAGAAAGTAAGAGAGGCATCTTGCTGTCATCGTCGTAGAGATCTATGCTGCTGTAGGAAAGGTTATATAAGGATTCAGCGCGTTCAGCGAGTCTCTCCCACAGGCGAACAAAATTCTCATTTATGAGACCATGCCGCAAATCCTTTTGGGTATACCCGGATCGCTCCATTTCTTCTTCGGGCAAATAGATCCGTTCCTTGGTATGAAGATCTTCACCGATGTCTCGCAGAATGTTCGTTATTTGCATGGCGGTTCCCAGGTCTATGGCTGATGGACGCAGCTCCTCCGCTGATCTTGATGCAAGGACCGGCAGCAGCATCAAGCCTACCGAACCAGCAACATAGTAACTGTAGCTTTCAAGCTCATGCATGTTTTGGGGAATGGTAAAATTCATATCCATCCATTGCCCTGTCAGTTGATCGTAAAAAGGTTGGATGTCCATGTTATAATCCGTAAAAACTTGTCTGAGCGCACGCCATAGTGGATGATCCAATTCTGCATGTGTCCTGAATAAATCTAGATCTTTCTTTAATCGCTGAAGAGATTCGAGCTTTTCAACAAACGGTTGGTTTGAATCTGCACAGTCATCTGCAGTTCTACAAAAAGCATAAATGGCATATACTGCATTTGCTTTTTCTTTGGGAAGTTGCGAAAATGCGTAGTAAAAACTTTTGGAATGTTTCTTAATAATCGTTTCACAATATGCAAAATCGGCTTGCAACCGAGCTGAGTCCATATTGACCACCTCTTGATCCTTTAAATACCGAGTGGTAATTTGATCCATTTTAATATGAATCCCTTTAGTAAGAAGATTTTCCAAACAATCAACTAAATAAGCCCTGTTATGTTCAGGATAAATAGGACTGTCCCATTGCCAAAATAGCTTAAAGTGGTTAGAGGTATAAGGCTCGCATTGCTTGCCGCGATACAGGGGATTCTCCCAATTTTTATCTACGCAGAATCCGCGTTTCTTCATTTCAACCATCACGATAACATGGTAAGAAAAAAGTCGCTCAGGCTCGTAAGCAAAAACATAATTCACCGTTGAATGGGGCTTCCCCCACCCATTTCCACGTAAAGCGCAACATTCTCGATGCTGCCCAAGCAATTGTTGTCTCGGTAAAAAAGAAATAAGGGATTCATGCCATAATCTCATCGATATCTCCTAACCAGCAGTAGGCGGTCGGTTAACCTAAGCTTCGGGGTGTTGGGATTGAGCATTTCTTTTTCAAAGCCTACAGGATCTATTGTCATCTTCCGCATACCTCCTGAAGGATCAAAAAAACTATACAATAATTATACATATTCATGTCAGTTCTGTCTATATTCCATTGATTTCGCCTAAAACCAGACCAAAAACCACCTAAACGAATAATATCATTGAATTATTTACAAAATTCAAGCACAATTGATATAATAAACCTATACAAAACATATACAAATTATATCGAAAATCGATGAGAGAACCACAGAAACGTCCAACAATAATTTTAGGTGAACTATCAAGGATCAATTATTCGCGCGACTGCAAAAGCAAGAGCAGCTTATGCTCTTGCTCATCTCTCGGGGCAGTTCTGGGCTCGCTTCGTGACTTTCAACGAAACATTCCGTCATGGCAACTAATGGCCACCGTCGCGGCGTTGCTATGGGGCTGCGGTACGGCTGCACGCCTCAAGTTGTTACGAACATTGTCTTTCAAGGAGTTAGCCTAAGCCCGATTCGTATTTGCAATTCCGTTCCTTCTAGCGCTATTATTATTCCATGATTCCTTGGAGCATCCATTATCTATACTGCCGTGCTTATCCTATCATTTGCGATTAAGCCTTCTGCTGATTTGCGCTTTGGTAATCATCACAAAAACTGTTGCTTTTACTGGCAGTACCTTCAGATACGTTATCTGAAGGCTGGATTTCATATTTAGAATCAATAGTTCCACTTAATAATTTTTGTAGCTGTGATGAGTGAGTGGAGGGCAAAAACGAGATGTACAGTATTAAAAAGGTATCTGAAATAGTAGGTATTTCTGTAGTTACCATAAGGGCCTGGGAAAATCGCTATCATATTATATCGCCTACTCGAACAGACGGGGGGCATCGAAATTACAACGAAGCAGATATCGAGATATTAAAATGGCTTAAAGATGAGATGAACAACAAGCACATTAAAATTAGCGAAGCTGTTAGTATATTAAAACAAAGAGAGAGCTCAATTGCGAATAGAGGGAAAAATGCCTCTATAAACAAATTTACTTATCATGATGACCTCATTGATAAACTTTATCAAAGTCTAGTAGACCTAGATGGAGAAAAGGCGAATACGCTTATTGATTTTGCCTTTTCATTGTTTCCCTTTGAAACTGTGTTTCATAACATTTTAACTCCCGTGCTTTGCCGGATAGGCGAACAATGGGAGTCTGGGGTAGTAAAAGTTGCCCAGGAACATTTCGCATCAGAACTTATACTTGCAAGATTTCAACAATTCTTTAGGATATTGCCTATTCGATATAACAATCCTAGAGTGATCGCTTTCTGCCCTGAAGGAGAACTACATCATTTAGGTCTGATGTTATTTTCTTTATTTTTGCGCAAAAGAGGCCTAGAGGTAATCTATCTAGGTCCCAATACACCTTATTCGGGACTTATGGATATCATAGAAAAGAAAAATATATCTATTGTTGCTGTTTCTTTAAGTAGTTCTACCCTTACTGCAGAACTGGACGACTGGATAACAATCTGCAAAGAACGATTCCCCAAGATCAAATTCGTACTAAGTGGGCGTAAGTTAGACTTATTTCCTCCATCCTTATCGCCGTATGTTATAACTGGAAATTATGAAGACTGGGAGAAATGGTTCGCGTCAATAGTAAATAATTCGAATATCTAACGAGCTTATTGATACCTCTTAGCGCGTTGCTCCACGTACGGATTATTTAACTGCTATCGAATAAAAGTTATTTACCACATTTGCGGCGCATAACCAAATAGTTTTACTGGCGGATGGCAATCTGATTTTTTGGGACTTTTAAATTTTATTTATATCTGATGTAGTTAGACCTGTTGGGGTTGTTTGAAACGAAATACTAAACTAAAACCGAAGTGAGGGGTTCTAAGTGGTCAACAAAAGGGTGTACCACGAAGTGCGAGAAATTGACCAAAAGGTGTTTCCTGTTGCTTGGTATGCAGTAGCGTGGTCAAAGGATCTGGACAAAATCCCAATCAAACGTAGATTGCTTGGGAAAGATCTCGTTTTGTATCGTGACCGTGCCCTTAACGTTATTGCCATGCACGCTTATTGTCCGCATCGCGGTGCTGATTTGTCGCTCGGGTCATGCCGCGATGGACAATTGGTCTGTCCATATCATGCATGGAGGTTCGATACCGACGGAAGATGCATCGATATCCCAGCTCACCCCAATCGTCCCATTCCCGCGTTTGCCCATACGTTTACCTATCCTGTCACAGAACGCGCTGGACTGGTGTGGGTGTATCCGAAAGCAAATGATACAGGCAATGCTGCTGCAGAAATACCCGACCTGCTTATTTTCCCCGAACTCGATGATTCGAAGTATACCGCTGCCCCATACGCAGCTATATGGCGAGCGCATCTTACGCGCGTCATTGAAAGTGTTATCGATGTTGCACATGTACCGATCGTACATCGTGCGTCCATTGGAAAAAAATCAAAGGAAGAGATTCAAATCACCTTCGAGGCCGACGGGGAGCATATCCACGTGAAAAATGGTAACGGTTTGCTTCATTATCAATTTCCGCAGCAATGGATTTTAACACTCCCCAATCAGACGAGAAACAAAATTTTCAACTACGTCACCTTCACTCCCATTGATGAAAATAAGACCGCAATTTTCGGTTTGGCAGGGCGAAACTTTGCAAAATCTGTCCCAGGCATGAATACGATTTTTTCCAGATACAGCGCCAAGGTACTGGAAGAGGACCGTACGATTGTCGAGAGTCAGCATCCAAGACCAATTCCAGAGGCGTTACGTATGGAAGCGCATGTACCTGCTGACGGCCCTCAAGTGAGGTTTCGGCAGCGGTGGTACGATTTTCTCACTGGAGATGAACAGAAGATTAAACTTGATGGACTTCGTTATGATGCAGAATATCATTAAAATTGCTAAGACATTATTTCTTGGCATTTAATATACAAGAAAAAGGTACAGCCTCCTCAGTTTTTTTTGAGGGGCTTACCTTTTTTTAGATCTAAGGGACTTTTCAAGGGCCTCTGAATTCCCAGCGGGTTTGTTTCCATTGACGTATGTTCGTTCCAGTTTCATGTAATGCGGACCGAGCTCGGCAAGCGCAAGCTCTTCCACAGTACTATAGCCTTGGCAGACGTCGTCAAGCGCGTTATTGAAAACTTTTCTTCTTGTAAAACGCCAGATTACGCTTCAAATGCGCCACATCCTCCGTTTTCTTGGTTTCGATGACTTCAAAGACAAAGAGCGCAGGGTCCCACCTTAACGGTTGGCTAGTTCGACCTTGGACCTTAAGCCAAATTCCGGCGAATAGATGGATGTCGGTATAAAATTAAGAAATGTCTTGTTACGGAGGGACGCTGCTTCTTCAACCGCTTTCAACCTGCATAGCCGATCCAGTGCGTACAGCCTCCCTCTTGTTTTCGCAGAAGTGATCGTTGCAAAAATCCAGAAGCTCACGAGCCCCAAACTCCTTGATCGTCAGCGAGCATTCACCTGCCTGATACAAGGCGTTTCTGATTCGTATCAGGTTTGCTACAGGGGGAAGCATCACGTTGTTGCGCACCCCTTCGGCTTTGAATTCTATTAGTAGTTCACCCAGTCCATAGCCAAGGCAGCTCATTGGTCTTCCACATCTGATTATCGGCCTGTCCTTTTAAGTCAAAATCAACTTCATCTCTTTCGCTTGCCCGTCAAGATCATGTGCGGCTTCCCCGATACCCTCAAAAGCTTCAACGGCTTGCTGAATCCGTCTTCGACTTTCTTCCGCAGCTGTTCGAGAGCGTTTCGTGCTTTCTCCAATCTCTCGGACGCGAGTCTCGATGCCTTCGACATATGCGTTCGCTTCGCGGGTAGCCTGTTCAACCTGGGCGGCCAGTTTGCGAATTTCGCCTGCGACTACTGCAAATCCGCGGCCGTACTCCTTTGCGTGAGCCGCTTCAATTGCCGCGTTCAAAGCAAGGAGATTCGTTTGGGAGGAAATGTCCTTAATCAGCCTTACGATTCCGCGAATTGAATCGGATTGACGCTCTAGCTGCAGCAAAATTACCATATTCTCCTCGGAAATGGCTGCTACGCTGTCAACGGATTCCTTGATCTGCTTGCTGCTTTCCTTGCCTTCTTGGGCCCGACTCAGCAGCTCGTCGGACATCCGCAGCAGGTTTCCTGTCAGTCGGGTAGCCAGTTGCTCGCGTGCATCAATGTTCGTTGCAATCTTGAGTACACTAACAGGGATGCCCTTATCCCCGATAATTGGCATATAGGTCGCTTCAAGCCAGATAAGACGACCGTCTTTGCGGACCCTTTGAATTTTATCCTGAAAGGTTTTCCCACATCGCAAGCTTTCCCACAGTTTGAGATACTCCGGGCTGCTTCGAAATGCCGGCGTACAGAAAGAGGCATGTCGCATTCCCTTCATTTCCGATGGCTGATAGCCCATGGATTGGGCAAAGTGTTCGTTGACCCAGAGTACCTTGCCATCTGTGTCGAATTCAATCATGGCTAAAGAGCTTTCAATAGCAGCCAGCACAGTTTGAAGCTTCTTATCTTCATGTACATCGATCAAGGAAGTCACCTCTATTAGTTAATGGGGGATGTTTATTGTTTTGTATAGATTTTCTAATTATAATTGTACATAAACTATACAAAAATAACAAGATCATTCCTGATCTATTAAATTAAACGAGTGTAACCATTCAAACCATCGTCATTTTGTATCGATTGTGTATAATTAAGTGGAGGAGGAAAAGAAATCATGTATAGTATGAAGAAAGCGTCCGAATTGCTGGGTATCCCCGTGGTAACCATTCGGGCCTGGGAGAACCGTTACGGGGTTATATCTCCGAGCCGCAGTGATGGCGGGCACCGTATCCTAAGTGAAGAAGATCTGTCAAGGCTTCGATTCTTGAAGCGACAAATAGAGGAAAACGGACTGAAAATTAGCGCGGCGGCGAGGCTTCTGCAGAGCGATTCTGTCTCTGAGGAACTGCCCACAGATCGGCCCGAGTCAATCCGCGCCTATGACGGCCTTGTCGAGAAGCTGTATCTCGATTTAATTCAATTCCATTCCGCTCAAGCGGACGAAACAATAGATCTTGCATTTGCTTTATTCGACCTTGAGGAAGCATTCCAGCGGATTATTGCTCCCATCATGTACCGGATTGGAGCAGATTGGGAGGCAGGAACTATCAGTGTGGCTCAGGAGCATTTCACTTCAGAAACGATTATGCGAAGGTTGTCTGCACTTTTCCGGGTTTTCCCCGTAAATCCGACTTTGCCTGTCGTACTCGCTTTTTGTCCCGAAGGAGAGCGCCACCATCTTGGACTGATGTGGTTCAGTCTCTTTTTGCGAAAGCGCGGGGCTGAGGTTTTGTATTTAGGACCTGATACACCATTGCAGGATCTGGATGGCATTCTTCGAAGCCATCCGGTGGGGTTTGTTGCCGCATCTGTGACGGACCGTCGACATGTGCAGAAGCTTATGGCATGGATCGATGCTACCAGACGAAGCTATCCCGGACTACGGTTTCTTCTTGGGGGGGCTGCTTTCAGCTGCAGCGAATTGCGTCAAGAGAAGACTAATGTTCGTTATTTGGATCTTGAAGAATGGGAGAACTGGCAAAGCGATCAAACATAATCGGCGGCTCAGCGTGAGAATAAGTAGCAAGCTAGGTATATGTTTCGGTTTGCAATCATGTTCGAAATCAGTACGTGAGTTCTTTCATCATACGGCTTGCCGATGGCTGATTCCAAGTTGTACATAGCGAGGTCCTGCGGTGAAGTTGGTTTAAAAGTTGGTGCGCCCCTATTGCTAAGATCAATTTAATTTATAATATGCATAGAAATATGCTGCTGCATATTGGCCCACAGGAAGTGACAGAATCATCCTGCTGAAAATAAACAGAGCTCGGCTTAATCACGTTAAAGTTGATGGTTCTCGTGTGACTTCCCCCTTTGTGAAGTATGCCGTTCGTAGACTAGAGGAACTTAGGTTACTCCGTAACAATTGCAGCTAATTGCGGTGTATCCGGCCGTGCAGTAATAACGACTGTCACGAGTTTACCTTCCTCCATATCCTCTTTTTGACCGACGCCTTGGTGATTGTATATGTTAAATATTCCTCCTGAGGGCATTCTATAATAAAAATGGATGGGGAGGAACAATGTTGGAACAGAAATATGTTAGAGAGACTAGATGCTTCAAAACTTCAAGAGTGTTTCCGCTGGATGTCAATAACCACAACACGATGTTCGGCGGTAAGCTCATGTCCCTGATCGACGATATCGCATCTATTACGGCTTCCAAATTATGTCGGGTGACTGCAGTGACGGCTTCTACGGACTCCGTCGATTTTCTGAAACCGATCCGTCCGACGGATTATGTATCCTTGGAATCCTTCGTCACTTGGACGGGCAAAACATCCATAGAAGTTTTCGTCAAAGTTATTACGGAAGATTTGCGCACTGGAAAAAGGGATATAGCTGCAACTTCGTTTTTAACCTTCGTTGGACTTGATGAATGCAACAATCCAATCCCTGTACCCAGAATCCTGCCAGAAACCGAAGAGGAACGAAAGCTATACGAGACTGCAAGCCACCGCGCGGAAATGCGTAAAACCAGAAGAGAAGCAAGTAAAAATTTCGCTCACTATTTGGTCACAAAGTATCCGTGGGAATGAACATATCTAGGAAAGGGGAAGAATAAATGACTAGTTTTCAAACAACTGTTGATGAAATGAATGAATACTCCTACATCTTAAAAAATGCATTATCCATGGAACTGAGAGTAGATAATTCGAAAGTGGATCACATCGTGGAAATCATGGAGAATCTAGGCTTTAAAGGTAAAAACTCATGGGCCTCCATGCAATTATCCGACCATACTGTAATTGAGTTTTGGAAAAAAGAGCTTATTAAATCCTGAGTTCTCCGATAATAACGGCACTATTCAGGAACCATAACTTGACTTCATAGCGTTGTAATTCTGTATCTTTGAGCTGTAGTAAATCGGGAATCAATATAAAAGATCAAATTCGGCGGCTGCAGTTGGCGAATAAACCTACATCTGAACGCGGTTGCTCAACTACGAAAGACCTCAATAAAATTTTATCTCATCGAAAGTTGGATTTATGCTATTTTCTCGCACGATATCCAGACTGGACTCGCATATGATAAGGGTATACTTGCAGTAGAGGAATATAAAGGAGAAATTTTAATGTCTGAGGTTGTTCTTAGCTAGCAATTTCATAGTGAAACATGTTTTGCTTGGCGTACGCGAGTGAACCGGCAGGTTGCATGTGATGCTGTCATTAGATTCTCCCTAAGCGGACTGGAAACGATTGTGGTTTCCAGTCCGCTTTTTTTGTACCTAAAAAGGAGGCATTCATTTGAAACTTTGTCGCGTGTCCGCAAAAAATAAACATATTCGACGACCGCATTCGTAAGAAACTCGACATTGCATTGTCCAAATACCGCAGTTATTTGCAGGAAAGCATCTTCTCAACGAGAGGAGGCCGGTACGTGTTGCCCGTGAAGAAGGAATATCGCAATCAAGTTGGCGGTGCCGTGGACATCGAGCTCGATCCAACCGGGGATCTAGATGGTAATGCTCCCTGCCAAGTGGAGGATTTTGGAGACGATCCCATTATCACCACGATTTATGCACCTATGTTTGTGTCGCCGGATAATTTAATTTCTCACATGTGTATGTCCTTACTACTGGCGCACCGAATTTGTCTTTTGTTGTGTCATATCGAATTTCAACCTTATAATCGTTATATTTTAAGTCGTTAAAAATAGTATTACCCTCGATGCTATAATGAACTACTCGGAATTACCTTTTTTGTTAATAAAAGCATCCAATTTTCTACTATCATGGTGAGCGGATTTCAACTCATATAATATTGCTTAAATGTCCACTATGATACTCGTTACATAATTAAGAATAAAGGAGTTGCCGTGAAGCAACCGTATCCCCATAGCGTAATTCTTGACTGAGTATATTCCAGAGAAGCTAATATCTTAAAACTGTCGGATCTCAAACAGGGTATCGCGCAAGCGACGGATGCGTACTCGCGGCTAAAATGGGAGGGGCTTTCGTAGCCGACCTGAAATGCCGCCTCGGCCGCCTCGGCTGTTTCGGTTAAGAGCAACCGGCGCGCCGCCTGCAGCCTAATCTGTTTCTGGTATTGGATCGGACTCATTCCTGTTACTTCCTTGAAGTAGTCATATAAAGTAGAGGCGCTCATCCGAGCCTCCTCAGCTAATTCCTCTATGCGCAGCGGCAAAGCAAAGTCGCGGCTTAGGCGCTCAATGACCTTCGCAATCCGCTGTGCATGGCTGCCGATTAAGCAAACTGCTTTAGCGCTGCATTTTGTTCACTCTGAAGAACTCGGTATATAAGTTCACGGATGACATAAGATGCCATTACAGGAATATCTTGTGGCGTCTCCAGCATTTTCACAAGACGCAGCACAGTATCGTAGAGTGTATCATTCATTCGGCTGACCACCAAGCCCCCACCGGATTCGCGTTTGCTATATCCTATATGCCCGGAGGCTTGAATGACCTCGAGAATCTGGGTCATATCGAATTGCAGTTGAAGGCTTAGATACGGTGCTTCCCTAGAAGCCTCGATAACTTGTCCTGTAATGGGCAAATGCACGGAAGCTGTTAAATAGCTATCCGGGTCGTACTGGAAGCTCTCTTTCCCCAGCATAAGCAACGATGCAAAGGGAGGGCTCATAATCGGAATACACCGGCTCAGATAAATGCGACGCGCGAATCAAACGCAAGGCGGGAATCAGCGTCTCGTGCGTTCCGTCATGCCCTGCGAACCGATCGATCAACTGTATCAATTCCTGACGCTGCTTAAAGGACATTTCATCCATATGTATGTAATACCTCACATTCTCTCCGTACTTATCTCAACAATAGAATATGCTGGAGGATTAGGTAAGACCAACGTAATATCCAGCTACCGCCTCTTCCGCGATTGGAGCCATAATTATCTTGTAACAAGCGGTCTGCTTGATGAGAGGCTACTAGGTCCATCTCCTTCAGTTGATCGTAATCTTAAGATTCATGCACGAGACGAGAGGTTGACATGAGCAACAGCATTCCCAAACCGCATCGCTATGTTGGCATGTGGGTGACAAAGGATGGATACATCCGACATGAGCTACTGCCAAACTGGCGGTATGACGAAGCACGAGGCAATCGCAAGAGCGCTTATCAGGGACGTTACACCATTGAGGGCGATCATATTGAATATGTGGATGATATTGGCTTCACAGCCGACGGCGATTTTCGTGACTCGGTGCTCTACCACGCGGGCATGGTGCTCTATCGAAAGGAGCAGCGCTGAAGCAGCTTTATATTCTTTTAACACGTCGCAGTTTAAGAAAGTTGAACAATAAGGAGAGATGTCCAGTGTCAGGAGTTAAAGGGAAAGTAGTTGTTATTACGGGGAGCAAGGCTTCGGCCATATAATCAATGTCGCTTCCATCGGTGCCTATGAAGTCTCTCCCACAGCAGCGGTATATTGTGCAACCAAGTATGCCGTGCGTGCGATCACTGAGGGCTTACGGCAAGAGACGGGCAGAGATATACAAGTAACGCTCATTTCACCGGGCGTGACGGAATCCGAGCTCGCGAAAAGTATTACAGATGCTGAGGCCAAGGAGCTGATGAGCACATACCGTCGAAACGCTCTCCCAGCGTCCGATTAAGGGTTTATCTCACGTAAACTCATTCATTCGCAGGATTTCATCACCTTGAAATATAGTAATCTTAAGAGTACTAGGTTGTTGAGACCGTAATGAACCTTTCTAAGGGATGCGGGAATAGAAGAAACATTGGAATATTTTGCCATTCCAGTAATCTACTGCACGCATACTCCACAATCCCCTGGAGATTGACCATCCCAAGGCTCTACGGGTCGACGCCCTTACATTCCTTCGTTACACCTATTTAAGGTGTGGGGACCGATAGCGTTTAGCGGATGGGGCTGTGCCCTTAGGAAGAACGAACTCGGTCCTCCGTGCTTTCTTTTTTGAAGTCCTGCGAATGAATCAATTTACATTAGTTCGAAGATGTTAGGCAGCGTGAGTATACGGAATAACTGTTTTTTCAGGAGTGAATGACTCTTTGGAATGCACCAAGCTAACTAAGATTCGTGCCAGTTTTACGAGCAATTTAAATATCGACTTCTGTTTACTCATATGTTTAACCTGCACATTATTCACATGTAATTGCTTAAATATAGGATTTGTCCCCACTAATGTTAAGGTAGCCAGATACAACTAGTGATTATATAATGACATAGACCGACCCAAATTCAAAAAAGAAAAAAATGAGAAAACGATGCCTTTTGCCGGCTGCAGTTCCTAGGAGTATATTGAGCTATCGTTATCCGTCGTCTATCATTCTAGTAATATGCTACTTGATTGCTAACAAGTGGGATACTACCTAAATAGTGTTGAGCTCCTAATTGCTTATCGTTTCAACTTCGGCAGCGAGCACATATTTGATATTCTTGATTTTGCTATAAACCGTCGTCGTACGATGTTTGTCTGCAGTTGAAATAACTAATTGTATTTGTTGGTTCTCGTTCAAGTCTTTGATTTTGATATGCTTCACCTTCATGTATTCCGCGCAGATCTCATCAATAAGTGTGGACATATTCCCATCAGGACTGAATACAATATTGACAGCCAAATCCTTTTCCCTTAACTTTCTTGGGCCTAGCAGCTTGATAAATATCGGAAATAGATTGATAGCCAAAATAATGAGAATGACGGCTATCGTCGCCTCTAGAAAAAATCCTGCTCCAGTTGCGATGCCAAGAGCGGATGCTGCCCATACCAAAGCCGCTGTCGTTAGTCCCGAAATAATCTCATTACTACGTCTTAAAATAACGCCCGCCCCTATAAAACCCACTCCGCTGACGATTTGAGCTGCTAATCTCATAGGATCCATATTCGTAAATCCGGGAATGGAGTATTTTTGAACAGCTCCTATAGATACAATAGTGATCAAGCAGCTCGCTACTGAAATCACCATACTCGTTTTCATACCTAATGGCTTATGTTTGAGTTGGCGGTCTATCCCGATCAGCAAGCCTAATAATAGCGCCATGCTAAGCTTCTCCAATACAAGTAGGCTCATATCTGATCCTCATTTCTCCAAATAAATGAAGAGTAAAACCCCGTGAACCGGGGCTTTACTCATAGTATGTTATGTTGTTACAGAGATTCCCTGTCTTGCAACAAAGCTTTCAGCTTGCCAGGGAAATCCGTAATGATGCCCGTAACCCCAAAATCAGTTAACTTCAACAGATCTTTTACTTCGTTGGCCGTATAAGGGTAGACATAAAGCCCACTCTCTGTCGCCTTCAGCACATCCTCCGAATCCAACATTTGAAAGTAAGGATGAAGCGAGTACACCTCCACATCAAAGCTACGTGCGTATGCGGTAGGATCAAGCAATGCGGTTTGATACAAAAGACCAATCTTAGCTTCAGATTCCATTTGTTTAATCCTTCTGACACACTTATGGTCGAAAGATGAAACGATTACATTACTCAAACGGTTACGTCTGCGCAGAAATTCAACTAACTTACGCTCTATTCTGCCTTCATATGCGTACTTAACTTCCACGTTAATCATAATGTTATCGGGTACTAGATCAAAGACTTCGTCCAAAGTAGGCACAGTCTCCCCTTTGAACTCCTCGTCAAACCAATGACCAGCATCAAAGGTTTTGATTTCCGATAAGCTTTTCTCTACGATTAGGCCTTTCCCATTTGTAGTCCGGTCTAACGTCATATCATGGCACACGACGATTTCCTCGTCGGCGGTCAAATGAATGTCAAGCTCAATTCCTTCACATCCCTGTGTTAACCCTAACCGGAAGGCAGTGAGCGTATTTTCTGGAGCCATTCCTTTGGCCCCACGGTGTGCAATAATCATTGGTTTATTAATAAGCATTCCTTTTTCCTTTCCAGCTTGTGGACTCAAGCCTTTCCTAATATTTACTTGACTGTTTTGTTGTACGTTTGTATCTTCGATGTGATTTCTTTTTCCGCTGCATCCAATGCTTCCTTCGGCGACTTCTTGTTGTTGAGTACTTCTTCGATCGCCCCTTCTACAATTTGTCTTGCTTCAGGGAATACCCCCATTACCGCACCCTGCGTTGCCGTGTTCAACTTCGTTTGGTGTAGTTGATCAATCGCTGTCTGGAACTGAGGAAACTTTTTAAGATTTTCCTTTACAATGTCTTCGTCATAGGCTTTTTTGGTAATTGGGAAGTATCCCGTATTGACGTGCCAGTAAGCCTGTTCTTTAGGTGTAGTCAAATATTTGATAAAATCCCACGTGGATTTTTGTTCATCATCCGGGCGGTTATTCATGATCCATAAGCTGGCTCCACCGACGATAACACCGCCATCTTTCGCATCTGTCGGTTTCGGCAAGAAGCTGGTCCCGACTTCGAATTTGCCGCTGGCGCTGTCAACAAGTCCCTTAAGTGCCGCTGTGGATTCCAGAATCATACCTACTTGACCTGCTGAAAATGCTTTTTTGGAATCGTCCGTTTTGCGTCCTAGATTGTTAGCCGCTTTGGTGTCGATCAGATCTTTCCACCATGTCAGTACCTTCACACCTGGCTCCGTATTCACCAGAGATTGGGTTGCATTAGATGTCCGACCATTTCCATTGTTTACGTATTCGGCGCCCTGATTGGCAAAGAACTGCTCCATGAACCAGCCATAAATAGCAAAGTTTGCCCCAGTAGCTTTACCAGATTTGGATATGGCATCTGCAGCAACTTTTAATTCCTCGAAAGTTTTTGGCGGTTTCGCAGGATCAAGGCCAGCAGCTTTAAATAAATCTTTGTTATAATAAAGAACCGGATTCGACGTGTTGAACGGCATCGAGTAAAGTTTGCCACCTAACGTATAGTAACCAGTGATGTTGGGCTCCAGCTGTGACAAATCCCACTTATCCGCATCAATGAAGCTTTGCATCGGAGTAATTGCTTTGGAATCAATCATGAAGCGACTGCCTATCTCATACATCTGGACAACCGAAGGTCCTTCGCTTGTACCCATCGACGCCTTTAGCTTGCTAAGCAAGTCGTCGTAATTTCCTTGATACACTGCTTCTACCTTGATTTTATTCTGAGATGCGTTGTAATCGGCGACCAGTTGATCAACAACTTTCGTATTTGCTCCTCCCATCGCATGCCAGAAAACGACTTTCTTCGGACCGCTAGCTTCAGCTGCTCCAGATTTCGTTGCCTCTGGTTTCTTGCTTTCTGAACCTTCCCCCATATTTACGCTGCATGCCGCAAGTAAAAGCATCGTTACCGCTAAAACTAAACCCGTAAGCCCTTTTTTTTCCATTGTTTCTATCTCTCCTCGCTTAAAGTGGATAAATATCTATGATAAACCTGTTTGATAACAGGTGGATCATTGCTCGTTTAACCTTTTACAGCACCTGCGGTAATTCCACGTACTAATTGTTTCACACCTAACGCCAATAAAAGGAAAGAAGGTAGCAGAACGATCGTAACTCCCGCCAAAATCAAATTCCACGACATGACTTCTGCATGCTGCAGCATAGAAACCCCAATTTGTACAGTTCGCATTGACGCCCTATTTGTAATTAACAGTGGCCATAAATAATGATTCCAGTGTGTAAGGAAAACATAAACCGCTAAAGTAGAAAGTGCAGGACGAGATAGCGGAAGTACGATAGAGAAGAAATTTCGGAGATGCCCGCATCCGTCAATTTTTGCTGCATCAAACAGCTCATTAGGAAGCTGAAGGAAAAACTGGCGAAGCAGGAATACCCCAAAGGCCCCAGCCATAAACGGAACGATCAGCCCCTGGTAGCTATCCATCCATCCCCAATTTTTGATGGTCAGATAGTTAGGAATAATGGTAACTTCCCATGGAATCATCATGGTCGACAGAAATATGGCGAACAATACTTTTTTTCCTTTGAAATTCAGAAATGAAAAAGCGTAAGCAGCCAAACTAGACGTGATAACCTGACTTACCGTAATCCCCGAAGATACAATAAAGCTGTTCAGGATAAAGCGCACGATTGGAAAGCCCGAAATAGCGTTCTTAAAGTTTTCAAGATATAACTGAGAAGGAAATAATGGCGGTGGAAAGTTAGAAACTTCCTTCTCTGTCATAAACGATGAGGATACCGTAAATAACAGTGGATACAGAACGACAAGGGCCAGCACAACTAGCAATATGTAATTCAGGGTGGGTGTGATCCTTTTCGCAATCATTGATAATGCACCTTCTTTTCTAAAACTTTAAACTGCACCACAGTCAAGATCATGATAATCACAAAGAGAACCAAAGCCTGCGCGCTGCCGATACCGAAACGAAAATTAACAAAAGCGTCCTGATAAATGGAATACACGATCACATTGGTCGAATTCATAGGACCACCCTTTGTCAAAATATGAATTTGTCCAAAGGCCTGGAAAGCGCCGATCACGGACACGATAAGAGCGAAAAAAATCGTTGGTGACAGAAGCGGCAGAACGATTTGTATAAATGTCCGCATCGGGTTTGAACCGTCTATTTTAGCGCTTTCATAAATTTCTTCCGGAACTCCTTGAAGACCGCTTGACAGCACAATGAACAGAAACCCCATATTCATCCATATTGTCAGCAGCGATATAGAAAACAGTGCCCACGAAGGGCTTGTTAACCAAGGAACCGGATTGATGTGTGCAATGCTTAGAAAGTAATTCAGCATGCCTGCGGTTGGATGGAACAGCAAGAACCAGATAATCGACCCTGTACCTACTGAAATGACGATTGGCAGAGAAAATATGAACTGGAATACTTTCATGCCCCGCAGTTTGTTGTGAGTGATCGCTGCCAGAAACAGGGACCATACGATTGATGTTGGTACCGTAAACAAGATAAACAACAATGTCACTTTTAAATTGGAATAAAACTGTCCTGATGCAAGTAAATCGATGAAATTATCAAGCCCGACAAATTCAACAACCCTACCGCGAGGATCCGTGAGCGTCATACTCAGGTAAACAGATTTAACCATTGGATAAAAAAGAAACATTGTAAACAAAACTAAGGAAGGTGCGAGAAATAAATAAGCTAATATGTTCTCCTCCCACTTCTTTTTCCTTGCTGGTGCACTCTCAGTTGCCTCACCTTTTAAAGCGCTTTCATTAACTAACAAGCTGCATACCCCTCTCTTTCAAAAAATTACATTTACACGCTAAGGTCACTCGTATCCCTATAACGCTTTGATATATCGTTATTTTCCGTCTCGCCCATTCGGAGGAAACGGGTGAAAGATGCGAAAAAAAACACATAAATTGCCATGCCCATTGGCATGCAATCTATGTGAATCTCCCTGTCTCCATCACAATTATTAACTTATACTCATAATACACGTTATCAAAGATTACTGTCAACCATAATATCCCTATCGTTACAATTCGTGTAATTTTCAAAGAATGCCGATATCGACTGTCGCTATCTCTCATTCCATTCGCAAATTCGGACGTACGGAACGTAAATATGTCAAACTTCTGCCGATACCTTCTACAACGTCGTTCGTTTGTTCGTATTCAATTAGATAAACGCCCTGGAAGGTAACTTCCTTTAACAGGGCATTATAATCCAGATCGTCATCTCCCGGCGCACAGGCTACCCAATAGTCGTCGACTTGTCTCCAGTCCTTGATATGACAGTAGTTAATTCTGTTACCTAACAGCTGCGCGTAATCTGTCAAAGGACGTCCCTCCGCGACTGTTTTCAAGTTGCCAGGATCGAAATTGAAGCCAACATCCGGAGGCAGTTCCCGCAACAGCCGCTGTAAACAATTCCACTCTGTTGTTGTCGTATGCTCTTGTATGAATCCATCGTTCTTTTTCGTAATTCGTCCATGTGTTTCAATAGAAATGACCATGCCATGTGCACAGCAAAGTTCGTTCATTTCGGCGAATGCTTGCATCATTCGAATCCATCGTTCTTCCGTCATGTTGGAAGCAAGCTCAAACCCGGCAAACAAACGGATGTGCGTGGCGCCAAAACGGACGGCTAGTTGGATATCGTGTGTCACCTGCAATTTCATTTTTCGCAACGCTTCCGGATCCTCCAAAGTAAAGTCGCTATCCAGCGCGAAGAAAGGCGCCTTTATACCATAATCTTGCATAGTGGTAATAAGATCACCTATTTGCCGTAAACTTATATTCCTTTGGATTCTACCTGGATAATCACCTCCGATTCCAAGCTCGAGATAACGAAAGCCCATCTCCTTAGCGATCCGGCAATGCTCCTCAATCGAAAGATACTGTAAACCCCATTCTCCCAATCCGACAATCATGTGCTGCATCCTCCACTTCTTTTAATGAAAGAAATTATTATTTCTGTAAACAATACTTCTCAATCACTTCCGCAACCGCATGATTCAAGTGTGATTTGGCAATATATTGTGCCTCCACTTTCAGTTTGGGATGAGCGTTATCTACAGCAACGCCTAGCCCCGCTTCGCGAATCATTTCCAAATCGTTTAAATTATCGCCGATTGCAATCACGTCCTGCATCTCGATACCCATCTGTGCAACAAGCAGCTTGAGGGCATGCCCCTTAGATACCGCTTGCGGCAAAATTTCCAAATACGTTGACTCAGAATGCACCAGCTCGCATTCAATTCCCGTTACCGGCAGGAAGACATCCAACACAGCCGTAAAATCCTGCTCTTCACATATTATTAAAATTTTATTCACATTGCCCTTTAACAAGAAATCCGGCGAATCCCACTCCAGACACTGCACACGGTCCTTCTTCATATAGGTAGAAATTATAGGAGTAATCTCCTTCACCCATAACTTTCGTTCGGAATAAAAAATCATATCCAGCGTAACATTTTGCTGCAGTTGGATCGCTTGTCTAACGACTTCAACCGTCAGCTTCGCTTCAAATAAGCATTCTCCTGTTATTAAATCTACGATCTTCCCTCCGTTATAGAGAATAACGGGATGACGAATGTCTAGTTCCTCTGCAAAATGCTGCACTGCGTCTTCCATACGGCCTGTTGCCAAGGTGACGATACCGCCCTGTTGCTGAAAAGTATGGATCATAGCCATATTGCGTTCGCTGATCATTTGCTCTAAATCAACTAGTGTCCCATCAATATCGGTCACTACCATGCGATATGGTCGTACTGTCGGTGTCATAAAAGCTCTATCCTTTCTGGCATCAACGGTAAGAGGGATACAAGATAATACGTGCTCGCTTCTGATCCTGTTACGAATAACCTGCTGTCTGAGCATTGCGATAGCTGTATCCAATCCTCTCCAAAAACTTCATATTCTTCGTGATTGGTTCGTAATGATGATCCACTCCGGCGAAAACAGCTGCAGTATCTGCTCGTTCCAAGCGTCCATCATACCATGATGCCCCACCTTGAAGCCGTGTGGACGAATGAGTTCGCGTTTCGCAATGCGTTCCAAATTTGGGAGAGGCGCATCACCTGCAAACAGAACCAGATGATCACCTTCGGCAACTTCCAGAAGCCAAACGTTGCTGTCGTCGTTCGATAATCCGTCAAAATCCATGCATAGCTTTTTCTGCATATGCACTGAGGGTCTTTGAATATAAAAAACCTCTTCCATACATACATGAGTATTGGATGGCCCAAATAACTTTTTCTACAGATATTTCCATTATCCTCCCGTTAGTTTAGTCCCAAGGCCATATTAACAAAATAAAAAACCAGAACTCCAACGGAGTCCCGGTCCTCATCTATCCAACCTCACTCAACTTCCCATCCCGAAAATACACAACCCGCTTCGCCTGCTGGGCAATCTGCCGATCATGCGTAATCAACACAATCGTCCTGCCCTGCTCATTTAATCTCTTGAATATATTTAAAATCTCTACTCCTGTATTCGAATCCAGTGCCCCCGTCGGTTCATCCGCCAGTATTATCGCCGGATCTCCCGCCAATGTCCGCGCAATCGCAACACGTTGCTGCTGCCCGCCGGACAATTCCGAAGGCAAATGCTTCCGGCGATCCACCAAGTCAACGGCTTCCAATGCCTGCATGACAAGCGGCTCCCTTTCACGCTTACTCATGCCCCGGTAAATAAGCGGCAGCTCCACGTTTTCATACGCATTCAGCCGTGGCAGCAAATTAAAGTTCTGGAAAACGAAGCCCGATCTTCCGATTCCTTATTTCAGCTAGCTGTGCATCTTTGAGCCGATTAATAGCCTTTCCGTCCAGCACATAGTCCCCATCATCCGCAATATCCAAGCAGCCCAAAATATTCATCAGCGTTGACTTCCCTGACCCCGACGGTCCCATGATCGCCACGAACTCACCGTGATCGATATCTAACGAGACATCGTCCAACGCACGAATCGTTTCCCCGCCCATCACATAACTCTTGCTTACATGCTCAATCTGGATTAAGGTCATCCTCTTCGCCTCCATTATCTGATCCCAAATAAATGAAGTATGCGACTCCTCCGGCTGACCGACCTTACCGCTTCGCCTTATAAAACTCATGATACAGCTTCATCAGCGCCCGCTTCTCAATCCGTGATACATAGCTGCGGCTAATGCCCAGTTCCTTCGCTATCTCCCGTTGCGTCCGCTCTTCCCCGCCAAGCTCCAACCCGAACCGCCCGACAACAACTTCCTTCTCGCGATCATCCAAAATCTCTAAGTTCCGATAAATCTTGCTTTTCTCTATCTTGAGCTGCACTTTATCTACGACATCGTCGGCTTCCGTACCGAGGATGTCAATCAAAGTAATTTCATTCCCCTCTTTGTCCGTTCCGATGGGATCGTGCAAGGACACATCCTTGCGTGTTTTCTTCAATGAGCGAAGATGCATAAGTATTTCGTTTTCGATACACCGAGCCGCAAAAGTTGCAAGCTTCGTACCCTTATTCGGTGAGAAAGACTCGATCGCCTTAATCAAGCCGATCGTTCCGATCGAGATCAAGTCCTCTAGATCTTCTCCGGTGTTGTCGAATTTTTTGAGGTTGTGAACACGAAGCAACGTAAAACCCACAAATGACCGGTAACAGAAAAAAGAACTGCACCCGGCAGTTCTTTCGATGTTAAGCTATCGTTCCTCGTCCCTCGGTTTTAAGGGTTTATCTCACATATACTCACTCGTTCGCAGAATTTCATCACCTTAAATCAAGTGAATTTTAGGATAGAGAACAGGTAGACCTTTTGAGGGGGCGGGCAAGGCATGCGGAAATAGAAGACTATTAGGAAATATTCCCCAATTAGTTTCTACTGCACACATACTCCACAAATCCCTTGGCGTTCACCCTCCCATAACTCAACGGGTCATTGCCCTTACAATCCTTCGTTATACTTGTCCAAGGTGTGGAGACCGATCGCGTTTAGCGGATGGGTCTTAGCCCTTAAGAGGAACGAACTCGGTTCTCCGTGCTTTCTTTGTGTGAAATTCCGTGAACGAGTCAATATACGTGATGTATCTTCAGAACTTAAGCTGCTTCAGTCCAGTTCAAAATAGTTTTTTCTGGTATGAACTTTTCTCCCCGTTGAACAATACCAACTAAGATTCTCGCTAGTTTCCCAATTAACTTAAAGATCGACTGCTGCTTTTTCATCTTCTTTTCCTGCAAATTTTGTTCATGCAGATGGCGAAAAACGGGATTATTCCAAACGAGTTGAACCGACGCAAGATAGAGATATTTTCGCAAGGCGGAATCTCCCTGTTTTGAAAGAACAATTTGTCCCTTGCGCTTTCCGGACGTGCTTTGGGCCAAATTAAGACCTGCCTTCCGTAAAACCTGGCGTCCGTGTGCATATTGCCTTAAATCCCCTGTACCAGCTAATATGGACGCGGTGAAGATCTCACCGAGTCCTTTTATACTGCGAAGTTGCTGCGCCATTGGAATCTCCGAAAGCAGCACTTCGATATCCTTCTCGATCTGTTCTAGCATGGAGGTCACACGCTCATGTTCTTCAATGAGTCGTTTTAAATCTGCTCTTGCTTCTTCAACAGCAACTCGTTCTCCAACACTTCGCTTAGCTTGTGCGATCAGTTGCGAGGCCTTCTCCATCCCCGTAGTCCCTCCAGCACGCTGCATATGGACACGCCAAGCGCTAATGATATCTGTTACCGTATACTTCTCAAGATCTTGTGGACAAGGGAAGGTCTTGAGAGTCGCCAATGAGCGCTTACAAGTCCAATCTTTAAATACAGACGTATACTCCGGGAAACGAATGTCTAACCAGCGAATGATTCGATTCTGCAGCCGTACACTATTCGTCACCCAAAATTCTCGGTCACTCATCATGGTCCGCAAGCGTTGGAACACAAGTGATTGACGGGTGTACTCGTAATAGAAGCCTCGGCTTACAGAATCTGCGATGGTAAGCGCATCTTTTGGGTCATTCTTTGAAGGGCTATTATCCCGGTTTTCTTTATTTCTCTTCGTGGTGGCCGGATTAACCATAACCACATGCACACCTTTATCTACTAACCAGTTGGCTAGATTAAACCAGTAATGCCCGGTCGGTTCCATGCCAATAATGAGCTTTTTCAACTGATGTTTCTGCAGTAATTCACTCATCCAACGGCTCAGTTTTTCAAACCCTTCAATACTATTGGAAAACGAAAGATGACGTTTCGAAACCACTATTCCGCGGAAGTTTGTAGCTTGTGCGACATGTATTTCTTTCGCCATATCGATTCCTACAACAAGATGCGAGGTGGTAATTTGTTCGACCCGTTGATTTTGTGTATCTATTTGCTTAAACTTCATAGTAAGAGCGCCTCCCTGATGTGTTGTCGACAAACCCATCATACCGAGGCGCTCCTTTTTTTACAAAGCTCATTTCTTAAGCTCTACAGGATTGTTTAGTTTAAAGACTGCTTGTCTTTAAAAAATCTAATATGTCGCAGTTCAAGCAATTGTATGTCTCTAGAACAATTTCCACAGTAGTAACGAAACTTCAAGTGATATTGGTTTCCATAATAATGAGTTCCGTTCATTTTGTACCAACCTCTTTCGAGAAAGGTCTTTTCATTATTTTTCACCAACTTATTCTTGCAGACAGGACAGATTTTTTTAAAGAACAGTAGTCGAAGTAGTTCTTTCGGTTTCAACTCAAATTCATAAGATGGCATCCCTAATCCCCCAAAAACTGAACTTACTACCTCAATTCATTTTACTATATATCACGAGGGACTGGAGCGTGGTCAGATGACCCAATATATGCGGGCAAAAGAAACCCCCGAAGAAACGAGGGCGGACGCGTTCCTTCGGGGTGTGCTTCGAACAGGCAGGAGGCAGTATTTTAGTGGTGGTGATGGTCATTCACAACATTATGGTGGTGATGAATCCCGGCATGATGCATACGGTGGTGCAAGGCTCGATGAGCACTCGTTAAATCCATCAGTAATTTTTTATATATGCTTTCCTCTGCCTTTGTCGCCAGTGTGCTGATATAAGCTGTGCATCCTTCTATTTGATCAAGTATTGTTAACGCATCGGCTGCATTTATGATTCGCTGATTGTCGACAATGACCATCACAGGGCTAGAATGGGCAGTGATGACTTCCGGTCTCCCCGGATATTGTCCGCGAATTCGCAATGCCAGCCATCCGCTTCTCTCCATTTTAACTGACCAGCTTCCAGAATAATTTTGCTGTGTTGGATCCACCGTTTTGACTTCTTTTGTCTCTCCGTTAATCACCAGTTCAATCTTGGTTACAGGGATCGTAGCCGTGGCTGCTTCCCATAGGATGTCCAGCGTTCCCCCGTTTTTCGGCAAATCGATTTGGGAACCCATTCCATATCCATTGACAAAAAGATCGAGAAGCGGTCCATACGTAACAAAGGTTAACCCCTTACGAACGGCATCCATCCAACTTTGGTACGTGAATTGTTCTTTTATTAAAGCGTACGTTCTGATTGTACCCACTGCAGTGTCTGCAGACATTTTATCCGTTCCGCCAACAGCCGGCACTTGATAGCCGCAGTTCAGGTATCTATACCAATCGGATAAAGAATAGCTGCTTATTCCATCATATAAATTTCCCCAGGAACACATCTCGACTCCGTCGATTTCCCCCAGAATGATGGATGCCGCACCCTCCGCCCTTGGATTCGGTAAATGGGGCAATATGCTGATACCGTGCTGCTCACGGCACCTGCGGGCCCATTCGGTAATTGTCGTCTCTAGCGGGTCTCCTAAAGCAGCTTCAGTCGGACCGTCTGAGGATAAAGGCAAAATCATCCTGCCCTCATAACCAATCAACGAGATGTGACCTAGAATTGGTTGCCTATTCTCCGTACCGACCCTAACCAGATATTCACCGTCTCCACCATTTTCACGACTGCCGAGGGTCGTTCTACCATCGAAATCGCCAACGCTGCTAAACATTTCCCCCCATTGACTTGCCAGCAAATTGATGACATTCACGCCTTCGGCAGCCCCTTCGAGCAAAGCAGTCTGCGGGGAGAGGAAATGTACATGCGTATCTGCGGTAACCCATCCTTTGGCCCGCCAAGGCAGGCAATGCTCCAATTGTATAATGATTTCGCTCGTTTCCGGGCTAACCTGATATTTGCTGCGGATAGGCTTTATTTCAAAGCCCTTTGTAACTTCTATGAACAGCTCGCCGATCGGAAGCTTATATTCCGCCTCGCCATCAATATAAGTCCAGAAGTGGTTCCCATTTACGTAGTCTGTACTATAATCCTCGAACCAGTAAGGATTTGGAATACGATGGCGATTGATCGGAGCTAAATATTCGCCTAGCGGCCCATGAATATGAATCTTTGAAGGCACCGGTTTATTTGTTTTTTGATCCACAACTCGAACCGTTACCTTCCTGAATTGATACGTTAACGACAAAAATACGGGAGACTGCTCATTTTCCAAATGTTTTACATAACATGTATGCTCGCGTTGTTCCCCATAGTAGACACAAGCATCCGGATGAGCCGTATATTCGATAATCATTTCCGTTGTTGAAACATTCGGTTGTTGGTTGGTATAGCTGTTATCCCAATTCGTATGGTCATAATTCCGCAGGGGAGTAATCGAGATAACTGCTCCTAAATCCAATTCAATAGCTGTGTACACACCAAATCTATTCAACTTCCCGCCTTCGGGGACAGAAAACTTTGTTTTCCTCCGGCTTTCCCATCTTAGCGGGTTCGTTTCCAGATGGCTTCTGGTTATGCCAAACAGGAACACAACTCCATCCCGTGGAACCATTCTAATCGATATTAAATTTTTCTCGGGGAACGGATTCTCTAAAGCATAGAGCCAATGATGCATGATACTACGTTCTCCCGGTCCAACCAATCTGAACTGGCTGCCTCCCCAATCCTTCTCCGGCATCTCGCCAAGCTTAAAGCTATCTGTGGTTGTATGTATGGCATGAGGCTTTGCATGGCTAACGCACTCAAAGCTGTTTTCTCCCCAGCTGCGTTGGAATTCATTAATTTGGAAACGGCGTCTTATCGGAACGGAATGGCTGGAACCGTCGCTGTATTCAAGAATATATTCGCAAACCACTTCGCCCAGCCTTGGATTCCCCATCATCGGGTGTATAATACCATCTGCAGAAGCCGGTGAACTTTTATAATCCACGGCATGCAAGAAAATGAGGTATTTCTCGTGAATGGGTTGTACGAAAGAAACCGATGCTTCCGTATCGTTCAATACGACTACATCGCATTTGTCTTCTTCTGCCCCCAGTTGGAAAGGAATACCCCACAAAACATCTTCCCCGCTCAACAAGTGCTCTTTATTCTCCAGAACTCTCTCAGAACAATCCTGATTGGTTAGCTCCTTGATTTTCTTGTTATAGCAATTGTTTAATTCAACAGGAGTAAAGTGTGAAGACGCTTTCAACTTGTTCTGTCTCATAAGAACACCGCCTTTTAGTGTGGTCGTTTCTACTCTCTTATACGACAAAGCAAACATTCATTCTCTTCAGCTATATATTTCGATGTTATTCAGCAATATCCTTGCTCAATTAATTACTTGAGCATTTTGCAAACATGAACAAGATACTGAGGGTTGTGCTCTACGCTCGTGTCAGTACAGAGGAGTATACACAACACGACATGAAAAATTAATCCTCTTTGAAATTTCCGTTAAATTCACCCACAGAAGGCCACCTGCCCACCGATCTTTCCCTCAGGTGACCTCACCACGCCAATCTCTCCATCTAGGGCACTTTTCCGCGCCTAGCAAGCGGTTACAATCAAAAACTTCGCCTTACTTATGATACGGTTCACCGCGATTGATTTTCAACTAATCTGCCCGTTACTTCCCTCGGTATTAAGGGATTTTCTCACGTTTACTCGCTCATTCGCAGGATTACATCCCTCTTGGAAAAAGGATACAACGGTTTAGTAGTGGTGGTGGCACCACCGAACGGCCATAAAGGTATGCGCAAATAGAGGATAAGACTTAATTTCCTCATAATTCCATTTATTGCACGCATTCTCCACAATGCCCTCGGAGGTTCACCCTCCCATATCTCAACGGGTCTATGCCCTTACCTTCCTTCGTTACACCTGTCCAAGGGGTGGAGGCCGATCAAGTTCAACGTGCGGGTCAGTGCCCTTAAGTAACGGGTAATCGGTACTCCGTGCTTTCTTTGTAATCCTGCGAATGAACCAACCTACGTAATCTAGATTTACATTAAGCTGCTACACAGTCATGAATACGTGCTTTGTCAGGTGAAAAAGACTCTCCTCGTTGAGCCATACCAACCAGAATACGTGCTAGTTTACCAACTAATTTAAACAAGGAACGGTACTTTTTCATGTGCAGTACTTGTACATTATGTTCATGCCACTTCCGAAACAACACATTGTTACCAATAAGACGTAACGTAGCTAAATACAAATACTTTCGCAGAGTTGAATCTCCCCGTTTTGAGAGTACGATCTGCCCTTTCCGTTTACCCGACATACTCTCGGCTAGGTTCATACCTGCTCTTCTCAGAAGTTGTCTCCCGTGAGAATACAGATTTAGATCACCTGCACCCGAAAGGATAGCAGCAATGAATATGGGTCCAAGACCTTGAATGGAGCGAAGTTGATGAGCCAAAGGTATCTTATCTAGGATCACCAGGATTTCTTCTTCAATATTCTCTAGAATCTCAACAATGCGACAATATTCATCGAGTAGTCTGCGCAAATCTTGTTTGGCTTCGTGAGTAGCTGTAGTTTCACCTATACTTCTAGCTGCAGAAGCGATGAGCTGGGCAGCCTTCTCTAGCCCTGTGGTACCGCCTGCTCGTTTCATGTGCTTTCTCCAGCTTGCTATGACTTCTGCTGTAGTCATCCCATGTAAGTCTGCTGGAACAGGGGATTCATAAAGCGTCGCTAAGGATCGCTTGCAGGTCCAATCCGAAAAAACTGAAGTAAATTCGGGGAAACGGATATCCAGCCAGCGAATGATTCGGTTCTGAAGCCGTATGCTATTCGCCACCCAAAACTCTCGATCGCTCATGATAACGCGTAACTTCTGAAAAGAATGTGATTGCTTCGTGTATTCAGAGTAATACCCTCTACTGACAACATCCGCGATGACAAGAGCGTCCTTTGGATCATTTTTGGAGGGAGAATTATCTCTATTCTCCTTGTTTCTCTTAGTCGTAACAGGGTTCACCAGAACAACGTTTAACCTCTGTTCTACCAACCAATTCGCTAGATTAAACCAGTAGTGCCCCGTCGGTTCCATTCCAATTATTATGTTGTTCAATCGGTGTTTCTGCTGCAATTCACTAACCCAACGGCCAAACCTTTCAAACCCATCCTTGTTGTTGGTAAAGGAAAGATGGCGTTTTGAAAGAACTATTCCGCGAAAGTTCGTTGCCTGTGCAACATGGGCATCCTTCGCCATGTCGATGCCAATTACTAAGTGAGTTGGAGTTATTCTTTCTATCCGTTGATTTTGTTCGTCTGATTGCTTAAACTTCATAAAGAGCGCCTCCTTGATGGTGTTGGGTTTCAAACCCGTGGACAAACCCATCATACCGAGGCGCTCCTTTTTTGACAAAGACCATTTCTTAGGTCCTACAGGAAGGTTCAATGAATCAGGGAGCAGCACCGTGCGGCCTGCTCCCTGATCTGGTTGTACTATAGTTATCCGTTAGCGTAATGACCTCACCTGTCATTTATGCTACGGTCTCCGCAAGTTCACCTCCTATTTCAATTTATCATCCTCTTGAATCTATAAGTGGTTACAATTCCATAAACAGGGCAAATTAAAAATAAAATATGTAGCTGGAGAATTTCAAAAGGAGTTATAAAAAGTGGAAACAGCTAACCGTAATCTGTGGTCGGGTATATTATTTGGCCTTGGTTTAGTCGGCTTTATCGATGAAACAGTATTTCATCAACTCTTGCATTGGCATCATTTCTACGACAAATCCACGACCCAAATTGGTTTGATTTCCGATGGTTTGTTTCACGCTTTTAGTTGGTTTGTGACGGTTGGGTCGCTATTTATGTTTGCAGATCTTCGACGTAGAAAAGCGCTATACCTAAAAAGGTGGGTTAGCGGCATTTTACTAGGTGCTGGCTTTTTCCAACTATATGATGGAACAATCCAACATAAAATCTTGCAACTTCATCAAATCCGTTACATCCCGAATGTCATCATTTACGATACCATATGGAATATTAGCGCTATAATTATGCTTTTCGTTGGAATCATTTTAACTATTCATTCCCGGATTAATGTTCATGTCGAGAGGGCACCTTCGGATGACAAATGATCATTTTTCTCATGGTAGTGGCGCTTACTCTGACTTTATCCTCATACTCCTATTTTCAGTTGTGTTACTTCTTTATCTGTACGCTGCAGTCATATCCAGTCGCACCTATAAGCAATGGCCCTTCTCACGTTATACCTACTGGTTAATAGGTTTACTATGTATTGCGCTATCTGTTGTTGGCCCTATAGCAAATCTTTCACACATAAACTTCACAGCGCACATGATAGGTCATTTACTTCTTGGGATGCTGGCTCCTCTATTCATTGCACTTGCAGCACCTGTGACTCTCATCTTAAGGACTCTCCCCCTACAATCTGCTCGTAGGATCTCACGGATACTTAGAGGCATGCCGTTTCGTATGTTAAGCGATCCTTTAGTAGCTTCAATATTAAACATCGGTGGACTATGTATCTTATACACAACCAACTTATATTCGAACATGCACAAGTTTTCAATTTTACATATAATAGTTCATCTACATATATTTACTGCAGGTTACCTATTCACAATCTCAATGATTTACATCGACAGACCACCCCATCGAACTAGCTACGTTTACCGTGGTATTATCTTTATATTTACCATAGCCGCACATGGCATATTATCTAAAACCATTTATGTGAACCCCCCACTTGGAATATCAGCCACTCAAGCGGAAACCGGTGCTAAGCTTATGTATTATGGTGGGGATGCAATTGACACTTTTATTATTATTATCTTTTTCTATCAGTGGTTAAAAATCAGACACCCTCGTAACTCATTAGTACCTGAAACCTAGCAAAACCTCACTTCATTGAAGTGAGGTTTTTTGATCAGTTTATTAAGTTGTTGAAATAAATTTATTAACCACCTGAATTAATATTTGCATCATCAATACCATTATTGCTGCTACTTTTTTTACTACTGTTTTGATTTGGTTTTTGATTTTTTTGCTTTGCTGATTCAATACTCTTTTTTTGGTTCGTCATGACTTTAGCCCACCCATCTTAAGTAATTGGAACATCAATATTATATGTTTTTCGGAACAATCTACACCTTCCATTTAGTGGACTACTTCGGTAATCTCTCATTCGTATAATTGATTTACATAAAAGAGAAAACAAACGTGTAAACAAATTCTATGAAGGAGAGAAGCCAAATGAAAAAGAAGGCCTTTATGTTTTTTTTAAGTATCTGTTTTATGTTTCTGTTGTGTACAGGGGTATCGAGTGCCGCGGATAATACAGGTATGACTGGATCGGTAAATAACGGATATGGTTCAGTTAAAGGTACGACTACTACTAATAGTTACGGGACAAATTCAACACCTACTTATAGAACTAATGCTGCTACCGATGACAATGATTCCAATTGGGGCTGGCTTGGCCTTCTAGGGTTAGTCGGTTTAGCTGGTTTAAAAAAGCGGAATCGTGAACATACCTAAACATAAACAGTTGTCCAAATAACCGTCTTTTCTAGGCGGTTATTTTATAATTCATCCCCGAGAATTCTATTTCAAAGGAAATGAGTGAATATATGTACTATTATAAAGAAGAACTTATTAATCAAATTGTTCCAGACCAACCAGATCCAGCTGCAGCTAAAGTTTTACAAGAAGCACTTGGCGGACACTATGGTGAGATGAGAACCATGATGCAATATTTTTTTCAAAGCTCTAATTTTCGAGGCAAAGCTACTCAATATCGTGACTTAATCCGTGGGGTCTTTCTAGAAGAAATTTCTCATGTGGAACTGGTTCAAAATACGATAAATCAATTACTGAACGATTCTGGTAACTCCACAGGTGTAGGGAACTCAGGTGTCAATGGGGCACCTCTTGATGAAGCCGTCAAACATGCAAATCCCCACCATTTCATTGTCGGCGCTCAAGCTTCCTTACCAGTCGATGCAGGTGGAAACCCATGGAATGGCTCATGGGTGTATTCACATGGTAATTTGATTGCTGATTTATTGGATAATTTAGTACTCGAATCTACGGGAGTACTCCAAAAAAGTAGAATTTATGAGATGAGCTCCAATAAAACGTTCCGTGAGACAATTGGGTTCCTCATCGTTCGAGACAATGCACATCAAAATGCTTTTGCTAAAGCTTTAGAAACGTTAGGTGTTGATTGGGGAAAACTTTTCCCAGTTCCTAATTACGATATTAATAAGTATTCGGAATGCAGAAAATTTGTAGATATGGGTTATCATAATATGCAGTTTAACTTCCGTTTAGATGATACGCGCATTGGTGAGGTTTTCCAAGGTGTATCACCAAGTAGAAATAAAGGACAGCTATTAGTTACCCAGCCACCGATGGGATTCCCAGTGCCTAACTTACCTGATATGCCAAATGAGCATAGCCCAGGATTGCAAGATATGAATTTATAAAGCTTTCATATTATAGGCTTACTCCTGTATCAGCAGGAGTAAGCCTATAAATTTTGATAGACTTTTTCTAGTTGTTGTCATTATTGAATACTTCATCTAGTTCTGAACTTTGTTCGTTTGTTGCTGCATTGATTTCTTGATCGACATTACTACACCCTTGAATTTGCTCCGCGGCTTCTGCTTGATTGTTCAGTTGCTTAACAATTTGACCAGTGCCATGAGCTCCTTGCTGTCCTCTATTTGAAGTCATATTTGTATCCTCCCTTTTGCAAAAAATGGACTTCCAGCTATATTATGAAGCTATTTCCTTCCCTTATACACGAATATTAAAAGCTGAATGAAAATAAGCAATACCATTGGCCTTCTTTTGGTCTGGGTGTATTAATTTTTGCCAACCGCTTCTTTAAGAGCTTGCTTAGATTATATTTTTAGCTGGATTTCGTCGCTTAATAATGGTACATATAAAACATTTCGTTTTTTTTCCTTTTAACAATTGCTCATTTTCGCAAAGTAAACAACGCATGTAATCACCTCTGTTATATTGTGTCCAAAAGAAATAATCAAAAATTCACTTTTCAGTAATTTTATTCTATATCCAGATATAACTATCAAGTTAGATTGGAAATAATAGGGAGAATTTCACGCCTGGACACGTTTTGCTATTTCGAGATAAGGACAGGGCACTTATTGCAAGTGATGCATTTTTAACGGTTGAGGGAGGAAAATCGACGGACACATGAATTTTAAAGGAACACATGGATATGATAATCAAGTCATTAAATTAGAAAAAAAGGAGCTACACTCATATGGGAATTTTAAGCGGTAATCCAAAAGATGAACCTCTACACTACGGGGAAATCTTTAGTGTATGGACAGCATCCACTGTGGCTAAAGGAGCTGTATCCTGTTATCAAGCTTATTTAAACCACTCAGGAGACAAAGATCTTAAAAAGGTACTCGACGGTCTCATTGATCAAGCAAATCTTGAAATTAAAGAATTAGATAAAGTGCTGATTGATAATGGAATTGCCACAATTCCAATGTTGCCAGAACGACCACCAGTAAAGCTCGAAGACATCCCTGTCGGGGCAAGATTCGCTGATCCCGAAATTGCAGCCAAAATTGCAGCTGACGTCTCATTGGGACTAGTTGCCTGCAGTCAAGCTATGGGCCAATCAATTAGAGTGGATATAGGTGCTTTATTTGCAAAATACCACATAACTAAAACAGCAATAGGCCTTAAAATACTGGAGATGAGCAAAGAAAAAGGTTGGCTTGTTCCTCCTCCACTACAAATAAAAAGACCTGAGACCGTTAATGCTTAGTTTGATCTGAAATCTATTGAGATGGTAATATAATCTGTGAAATTAGGCATAGATAAGTAGAAACAGCTTCCTCGAAAGATGAGGAAGCTGTTTCACTTTTGAGCCTTATTTTTTTAGAGTTACATTTATACATAGTCTTTAATTCGTCATTCCAATCAAGGTAAGCCATTTTTCCGTTAAAACGGAAAGGCAACTAAACAAAATCCGACTTGGGTGTATCCACAGGATTAAAATGATCTATAGTAGGACATATTCACTTAGGGTTGAATAACCGGTCAAACCTCTCCACCGCTTCCTCAGCGGTATGTTATTATTGAGCTCTCGTTCTTCGTCCCTCAGTTTAACGGTATATCAATAGAGACTTTATATTCCAAAAATAAACTTCAAGCGTTGCTATGCAAATATGCAAACCAAAGGTGATAAATCTTCTCTAATTGGACAATCTAACTTTTAGAGGTGACAGAGATAATGAACAAAACTCAATTAAAACTAACATCAACGGAAATTGGGACTTTATGGGGGCAATACGTAAATGGTACTATGGTAAATTGTGTGAATAAATATATGCTTTCCATTGTAGAAGATACATACATTAGAGAGGTTTTTGACGATGCAATAAAAATAACTGAGAATCAAATGAAGCAGGTTTCTACTTTTATTCTTAATGATGGATTTCCATTACCCATAGGGTTTACAGATTCAGATATTAACCCCAATATAAAAAGATTATTTTCGGATATTTTTTGTTTGGATTATTTGTATCTCATGGCAATTCATGGTTTAAACGGTCACGTAATTTCGCTTACTACATCAGTTAGAAAAGATTTAAGAGATTTTTTTGATACTTGTTTGACGGATGGAAAAAATATGTACCATCGTACCGTTGATCTATTACTAGAGAAGGGGAATTTTCAAAGAGACCCATATTTTTTCCCACGTGCAAACCCAGAGTTTATTGATAGCAAAAAATTTCTCGATGGTTATTGGGGAGATAAACGTCCTCTGTCAGCCATAGAAATTGGTAATATTTCTCTCAACCTAAAGAAAAGTATTATGGCAAAAACACTTGGAATTGCATTTAGTCAAATTGCTGGATCCAAAGAAATAAGGGAATTTCTAACAGATGCAGTTGAAACATCAAATGACCACATTCAAATACTAAGTAAAAAACTAAAAGATGATAATTTACCTGTACCAATGTCGTGGGAAACTGAAATAACCGAATCTACTGATTCACCGTTTTCAGATAAACTTATCATGTATCACACTGGTTTTTTGTTTCTGACTTCTCAATCATATCATGGATTAGGACTAGCGGGTTCTATGAGGTATGATCTAATTGTTGATTATGAAAAAATAATTCTCAAAGACCTAACCATATCAAAAAATTGGTTTGATCTTATGATAAAAAATAAATGGTTAGAACAGCCTCCAATTGCACCAAACAGAAAAGAAATTGCTAAAGACCAGTAACTATCCAGCTAGAAAGCCCTCTTTGTAGATGTTCAACAGAGGGCTTTTCGGTATTTTTTCTAGCTATAAGATATTTCAAAAACAAACATTCGGAATAGACGATGCAGCATAGTTGGCGTCCCTACATGCTATAAACTCCTTATTCGCATAATATCTCATTGTCGACTGCATATTATCCTTCAAGCTTATTTCTCTATCGTAATATCTTCTATGTCATTTAGTGGCTTTATTAATTCTAAGAGATAATTCATATCCTTTTTAGTAACACTATCTTTCTTTTTAAATATGCACAAAGTTTGCGCACTAAATTGTTCTATAGTTACTAAAGAGAAGCCATCATTTAAATTCTTTTGAATTCTTTTGATAATATTAAGATGCTTCATTAATCATCTTTTGGTATTGTTTATTATCAAAATTTCCAATTATATATGGCCCCGTATTAATTAGAGTAAATAAAATAACTGCCTCCACAAATAAATGAGAAATTTACCTGTATTAATTAGTTTATAATACATTTTGTAAACCATCGTGATTATTATCATTACAAAAATAAGAATTGAACTCTCTATTAACTTGTCACTTAAATCCGTAGGAGTAAAGTAAATAACGCTTAATGGATCAATTGTAAAGTACCAAATTCTAATAATGAATAAAGTGGTGACCAAAAGAAATATTGCTATAAAAAATCGTTTCAATATACTCTCCTCTTTGTAAAATCTTTAAATTATTCCAAATATTATCATTTACATAATATACAATATATCAAATTGACCTATAACCACGCTTTTTTTGTGATTATATTGCAGCTAGAATAAAAACTAGATACCTAGTTAAGCGTCTAGAATAATGGCCTAGGTACAACGATGTATTCAAACAACAGTAGATAGGGGATTTTGATATCGTGCTATTCCACTCTTCTGCCAGTTAGTTTAATCCCAAGGCCATAATAACAAAAAATAAGAAACCGGAACCCCATCGGAGTCCCGGCCTTCATCCTACCTTAACTTGCTCAACTTCCCATCCTGAAAATACACAACCCGCTTCGCCTGCTGCGCAATCGCCAAATCATGCGTAATCAAAACAATCGTCCTGCCCTGCTCATTCAGCCTTTTAAAAATCTCCAAAATCTCGAGACTCGTCTTCGAATCCAGCGCACCGGTGGGCTCATCCGCGAGTATAATCGCGGGATTGCCCGCCAATGTTCGAGCGATAGCAACGCGCTGCTGCTGGCCTCCGGAAAGCTCAGACGGCAGATGCCGCCTGCGATCCACGATATCCACCGCTTCCAGCGCTTTCATGACAACCGGCTCCCGCTCCATTTTACTCATCCCCCGATAAATGAGCGGAAGCTCCACATTTTCATATGCATTTAACCGTGGCAGTAGATTAAAGCTCTGAAAGACGAATCCAATCTTCCGATTTCTTATTTCAGCCAGCTGAGCATCTTTGAGCCGTTTAATTGCCTTTCCGTCCAACACATAATCCCCATCATCCGCAACATCCAAGCAGCCCAAAATGTTCATCAGCGTCGACTTCCCCGACCCCGACGGGCCCATGATCGCCACAAACTCACCGTGATCGATATCTAACGAAACATCGTCCAACGCACGAATCGTTTCCCCACCCATCACATAGCTCTTACTCACATGCTCAATCTGGATTAAGGTCATACTCTTTGCCTCCATTATCTGAAACCAAATAAATGAAGTATGCGACTTCTCCGACTGACCGACCTTACCGCTTCGCCTTATAAAACTCATGATACAGTTTCATGAGCGCCCTTTTCTCAATCCGCGACACATAGGAGCGGCTAATGCCCAACTCCTTCGCTATCTCCCGCTGCGTCCGCTCTTCCCCGCCTAGCTCTAAACCGAATCGCCCGACGACGACTTCCTTCTCGCGATCATCCAAAATCTCTAAATTCCGATATATTTTGCTTTTCTCTATCTTTAGTTGAACCTTATCCACGACATCGTCGGCTTCCGTACCGAGGATGTCAATCAACGTAATCTCATTCCCCTCTTTGTCCGTTCCGATGGGGTCATGCAAGGACACATCTTTCCTCGTCTTTTTCAACGAACGCAGATGCATAAGTATCTCATTCTCGATACAGCGAGCCGCAAAAGTCGCAAGCTTCGTACCCTTATTAGGTGAGAAAGACTCGATTGCCTTAATTAATCCGATCGTTCCGATCGAGATCAAATCCTCTAGATCTTCACCGGTATTGTCGAATTTTTTGACATTGTGGACACGAAGCTATGTAAACTTCATCGCATAGTACAATGTTAGACTGATCACCAATATAAAAACGGCAACCTTGTTTCTCCCCTAGCAGCAGGTAGACTGTAGCTATTTCATTAAACTAACTTTCTTAGAGAAAGCATAATGTGCTGCTAGCTTCTCTTAATTTAGAGCGCCTAATGCTTCACTCACAAGTCTAATATAGGAACAGGCTGTCCCTCTTTCAAGACAGCCTGTTATCCATTATTTAGAACTCATATATTTACGCATATCAAAAGCTACGGCAGCAACAATAATGACACCTTTAATGATCAACTGCCAATATGGACTAATACCGATAAACGTCAGGCCGTAGTTGATAACGCTGAAAATCAATACCCCTGCAAGTACGCCGGGAACCGTTCCGATACCGCCGGAAGTCGATACGCCGCCGACTACGCAAGCTGCAATGGCATCAAGCTCGTACATATTTCCGTAGTTGTTCGTTGCACCGCCGGTTCTTGCTGCTTCCAGCACCCCAGCCAATCCATAAAGCGCACCTGCGATGGAGTAGATGTAGATCAAGTAACGGTTTACGTTGATCCCCGAAACAACTGCAGCGTGAATGTTGCCGCCAATAGCATACATGTATTTCCCAAGCTTTGTTTTGTTAAAAACAATCCAAACGATAACCGCCACGACGATGGCAATAATAACGATGTAAGGAATGGAGTAAGTCGAACTGGAACCAATTGCACCTGTGCCAATCTGGCTGAAGTCCGATCTCAATCCGCCAATCGGTTGGGATTGGTTCGGTTTCATATCAAAATACAAGGAGTTCGCACCATATACAGCTACCATCGTACCTAGTGTTGCAATGAACGGCGGAACCTTAAACTTAGCGACGATTATCCCGTTGATAAAACCAATCAAGCTGCGTCCGCTCTTCCCCGCCAAGCTCCAACCCGAATCGCCCGACCAGCAGGTTCCGCGCATTAGATAGCAAATTTGAACATGTTCATGGGCGTGAAAGTCCAGATTCAAACTAATTTCTGTTCGGAAATCCAACTTAAATGGAAATTCCTTCTCCATAAAATCACGATATTAATAAATGAGGTACGTGCTCATCATCGTTCCGGCCTCTCCGTCTTTAACGTAGGTAGTTTACGTTAAATAATACCAAAAACAAACGGCTGCTACTTTGTATAAACACGATACAGCATCACCGCAGCCTCAGCTCTAAATTATGACGCGTGAATTTTTCGCAACGTTAGGATAACCGCATCATTTGCTTCAACATTCACCAACGCCTCCCCTTCACGGACACTAGGTCCGTTTCCATACAAGCTCGCTTCAACCTGCCAGCCCTCTTGCAATATTAATGGAACCTCTCTACCCTCCGGCGAGTAGTTTATCACTACGGCTATCTGTGAATGAGCGTCTACGATATGCTCGGTGAGTCCAATCTGAGGATCCTTTACTTGGACAACACGCGCACTTCGCGCCTCTTCTGAAATAAATTCATACATTTTCCAATAAGGGAATTGTTCCGGCTTGTAGCTAACACCAGCCTGCTGCGACATCGCCAGCTCTACAGGCAGGGCACAGAAATACACAGTACCTTTACCGTAGGATGCCTTAGTCAACACCGGATTGCCATCTGCTTCTGCGGCCAATACCTCTGCCCGATCGTTACGAAAATCGAGTTTAAATGCACTTGGCAGCGTCAACGGTATTTCTCCCGATTCCGTTTGTAAGAACGCGATAGCATCGCTCGCCCGTCTACTGCGATTCTGCACCGTTAACCCTGTAATCTCCGCAAAATTCAGCATATAGCCGTCATTCGAAGACAGATACAGCGTTGCTCCCTCGCGTACTTTCTCCAAGAGCTGCTCCCAGCGCTGCTTCGCGACGCCATATACGCCAGTCACACACGGAAGCATATAGAAATTCGCATCAGGCAGCGGCTGATCTTCAAAGCGGAATTCGAGATCAAAACCGGACTGCTTCCCGAGCAAGAAAGCTCCGATCGCCGTTGCCCAGTGATCCTGTGTGCTGTTCAGGATGCATACGGCTTCAACCGTACGAGCAGGCAGTTCCCCAAACGGCAGCTCTTGGATTACCTTCTTGAGTCGTCCCATCTCTTGGAGTGCCGGCTTCACTCGCCCTTCCTCCGTCATGAGACCCAACTCACCTTCACATGCTACCCAATCGTAAGGGGCATGATTCAGCTTCGTTTGGTCATTGGCACACCACCACAATAAGCCAGGAAGACCATGCGACCATTGCGTAAGCATGCTTGTACGCGCGAAAGCTCCAGCGACTTCCTCGCTGCACACCATCGGCCCCATTGTGCCCATCTCTTCTGCGAAACAAGGTTTTTCACCAATTTGTGCGTATAACAAGCTTTCCATTGTCGCGTGAATTGTCGGACGAATCGATGTTAACGGATCGAAATCCATATATTTCGTCCAAAATGGATACGGATGCGTTGTGAGAATATCCGTTAGCTCACCTTGATCCTGCATGGTCCAATTGCCTGTCGGAAACAGACTATGCATGCCCGAAATCAAAGGACGTGTCGTATCCTTCGCCTTTATCGCATTTGCGATCGAAGCTGTCCATACGTAAGCTTCTTGTTGAGACGCCACTTTCCCCATGACATTGCATTCGTTCCCGAGATCCCAAGCAATAATCGCATCGTTATGTTTCATCTGTTTCACAAAATATTGTACAAATCGAACTTGCCATCGAATGGCATCCGGATCTGTCAGAATCGTTTTCCCTCTTAAGGCTGGCGGTACAAACAACCGTCCGCTCATCCAGCCTGTGATTAGTCCAACGATGAGTTTTATGTTATATGTAGCCGCGATTTCTGTGAACGCTTGGAATCGAGCCATCATTTCTACCGACATCCCTGCTTTACCAGCTTCTGTGGTAGGCAATCTTTCTTCTCCAAAGCGGTAGCCAAAATGCTCACCTTCGCTTGAATACATATTTTCAATCGGCTGAAAATCAGGCCATAACGGGAATACGCGAATGACTTCGATTCCTGCCTCTGACAATCTTTTCAAATCGAGATCAATCTGTTCGGGTTGCCAATTGGACCACATCGCTGTTCCAGCGTGAGATGCCCAGTAATTACAGCCTACGAAAAATGTGCTTGGCAGATTTAACAAGTTATTCATCTAGTATGCCTCCTGAAATGGAATATAACGTATCTCAAGCGTACAAAAAAAGATGCACATACACTATAATAAAACTATCGAAAAATATAACGATTCTACTTTCCCGTGCCAAGGAGACAATGACATGAGCCAGATCCCCCCTCCCTATTTTGAGCAAAATAAAAACCAAAGCGGCCAATCGGATATTGATCGCCTCTTCTATGTTGGTGTGCAAACGACCGTCGATGAGGGCTACCAGATTGGATCCCATTGGCATTTTCATATGGAAATTATTTATATCGCTTCTGGGAATGCCACAATTACGGTAGGAAGCGATCGGTTTGAAGCCGCAGAAGGCACTTTCATTTTAATTCATCCTTGTGAAGTGCATAATGTTTCTATCGCGCCATACCAAGCTTCCAGGCATTATGTCATTGGCTTCGATCCAGAATTACTGAGGCCGATGCCTCAGCTTGCTTTCGAATTGCAATATTATTTGCCCTATATCACTCCGCTCGCAGGTCTAAACAAGTGGATTGTGCCAGAAGTCCAAGACAAGCCTGCCCTTCATGACCTTGTCGAAGACATGTATCGTGAGTACAAAATGAAAGAATTTGGCTTCGAGTTGGCTGTCTCCGCATCTATTTTCAAGCTCATTCTCTGGCTGCTTCGCGATCAACGGGCGCTTCTGTCGCCTGATCAGCTTAAAGTGGTAGGTGAGGAGACGCTGAACATGTCCGCATTCCGTCAGCTTCTTGCATCCATTAATGACAATGTGCACCAAACGATATCTGCGGAAGAAGCGGCTATGCAATGTATGATGAGCTATAGTCAATTCGCGCGTTTTTTCAAAAGTGTCATGCACACGTCCTTCACGCAATATGTCATGTTTATTAAAATAAGAAGAGCCGAGCAATTGCTGCTCGACCCTCTAAAAAGTATCACGCAAATTACGCTTGAAACGGGCTTTAATCATTCCAGCTATTTCATCAAACAATTCAAACGCCTCAAGGGCATTTCACCTAAGCGGTATCGAAAAGAGCAGCTCCTTATGCAGGGCAAAGCATGAACATCACGGCTTAATTTTCAGGAACAAATCCCGAAAAATCGGGTCTCGTTCTACATGGGTTACATAACGGATGAAGTGACGGTAGTTGTCTACGCTCCACCTCGCATCGTCTGAGAGAACCGGGCTTGATATAAGCACGCTGGGGGTATGCTGGTCATTGACGAGATAGGCAATCGTAGATATGTCCCAAATAATGCGTGAGTAGGCAAAATGGTCAGGATGACAATTACGATAAGTTTCATATAAATACTTACCAACAACGCCGGAATCCTTCACATAGGCTTCAATTTCTGCCAGTGTTGTCTTCAGGTTGGAGGCGGCTCCATGGCAGGGAATCAGCACCAAAGGAACGCCGCAGTCTAAAATGACGCGAGCCGCATGAATATCCTGCTCCAAATTGAATTCACGCGTATCCTGCCAATGGAGGGCATGCCCGCCAAGCCAGACAACGATGATGTTGTTTAAAATGCTTGGATTCATGAGAATGGCTGAGGCCACATTGGTGATGGCGCCAATTGCAACGACATACAAAGGATCTTCCGGCGAGGAAGCTAATGCCCGCTCTACCAGATTGCGAGCTGCCTCACTCTCAACCGGTGTTTCAGGACCCGGTAAATAGCGCTCTGAGCCTGGATAGACTGGAATTTCCGTACGATTCATCAAATCTAAAATTTTGTGCAGCTCGCGGTAACTCTTCTCCATGCCATCTTTCGGACTTGTAGACAAATCATTAAAAAAAGGAGCCGCATAAAAGGCTTCCACTTGCAATCGCTCCGGCGATTGTAAGGCATAGACAACAGCAAACTGATCATCAATTTCATTAAACGTGTCAGTATCCATCACGATTCGCAATGTTCCCGATTTGGGCTGCAATCGCTGAATACGGTGTTCTTCTAATATCTTAGGATAATTCATAGGACATCTCCTTGGTCGTAAAGAATAGTATGATCTGGCTTCTATTTCTACATATCCATTCCGGATATACTCCTAGTCTACTGCCCTTCATGATATACTTTTATCATGCTTCGGCTCACTTTTTATAGGATTCGGCTAATTTAATAGCAAAGGAGCTCCACCGATGAATGGACAATTAGAATTTCTTTTTCATACGAAACGAGATCAGCATATTCATATTGCGCCTCATCAACACCAATGCTATGAATTGGTATACTACTTGAGCGGCAGCGGAACGACACGCATTGGGGATGTCATCTATCCCTATCAAGCAAACACGTTTACACTGATTCAACCGCACACCATCCATGACGAGAGGCATGAGACGGATAGCGACGTTTTTTTCATTGGATTTCAAAAGGATACCTCACCCTATACGCTGCAAGAAGGCCTGTATGCTGACTATGAAAATAACCCCATCTTAGCCTACTTACAGGCAATGGGGTTCGAAATGAAGCATAAACGCTCCTTTTATATGTCGAAACTGAATCATCTTGTAAGTGAATTAATCATTGAATTGCTTCGATTGGATGATTTGGTAGCCTCAGAGCCTAAGGCGGATAAGATCATTTATGCCAAAAACTACATCGACGAGAATTATAGTCAACAAATTCGTGTAGATACGTTAGCTCAGCTGGTGGGTTACAGCTATGATCGTTTCCGTCACTTGTATAAAGAAAAGTATGGACTATCACCTATCCATTACCTAATGTCAAAGCGGATATCGGCTGCCAAACGACTCTTGCTCCAAACCAAACTGCCCATCACCGATGTGGCCGATGCGTGTGGTTTCTCAACAGATGCGCAGTTTTGTTCACTTTTTAAGCAGGCGACAGGCCTTACACCGCGTCAGTTTCGTGTGCAAGAATAAGGCGCTACTGATTACCGTCCTGCACAGTAACCTTCGTGCGCCATCTTCTGAAGGATGATACAACCTGAACAGAATACAACTTATCTGTCGTTCGCTTCATTCACAGGGATGTTCATAAGGTCTACTATTAAAGACGTAGACGACGATAACCTGACGGAAGGAAGCGACACGCGTGAGTAACTCAACCACTAAAAAAGTAAGAATCGCCCTAGTTGGGCTTCGATTTGGAGGGGCTTTCGCACCGATCTATCATGCCCACCCGGATGTAGAGCATGTAGCCATTTGCGATACGAATGAAGAGCTATTGAATCAATATGGAGATAAATACGGGTTTGAAAGACGTTATACGAATCTAGATGACATTCTGAAATCTGATGAATATGATGCCGTTCATCTTGTCTCTCCGATTCCTTTACATGGGAAACAATCCTTTGAAGTCCTTCGTTCAGGTAAGCACTGTGCCTGCACAGTGCAGATGGCGACGAGCTTGGAGGATTTGCGGGCAATTGTTGCAGCGGAGAAAGAAAGCAATCGCAATTACATGATGATGGAGACAGCCGTGTATACGTATCAATTTTTGTATGCACAAGAGATGTACCGCAAAGGTGAGTTCGGACGCGTACAATTCCTTCGCGGTGCCCATTACCAGGACATGGTGAACTGGCCTCCGTACTGGAAGGGCTTGCCCCCGATGCATTATGCAACCCATGCGATTTCCCCATTACTTGCTTTATCAGGAACTCGCGCAACGAAAGTCAACTGTATCGGGTCAGGCCTTATGGCGGACGAGCTCGTACAGCAATATGGCAATCCGTACCCGATTGAAACGGCAATTTTCCAATTAGAGCAAGAGCATTTGAGCGCTGAGGTGACGCGTACACTTTTTCAAACAACGCGCCCTTACATGGAGAGCTTTACTATTTATGGTGAAGAAGCTTCCGTTGAATGGCATATGGAAGATGGCCCCCTGACTGTCTTTAAAACCGCAGCCCAACAAGGAGAGCGCGGCCGCAAATCCGATGTTACCTTGGTGAAAGCACCTTCCCGTCCAGACCTGCTTCCGGAAGAGCTAGCTTATCATATTACGAACCAAGCTATTCTGGATCCGAACAATCCACACCAATCCGTACTGCAAGGCAATGGTCATCATGGCTCGCATCCGCACCTAGTTCATGAATTCTTACGCAGCATCGTCGAAGAACGGAAACCGGCTATCGATGCCGTGACAGCTGCCAATTGGACAGCAGCTGGCATCTGTGCGCAAGAATCTGCGATGCAAGGCGGTAAGGAAGTCATTATTCCTAGCTTTGAGTAGCTTACAAACGTACGGTCATGTGCGATAAATATTGCGAATGTATTCCGTTGGCGACTCTCCCATCACTTTGCGAAACACACGGGAGAAATATTACGGATTCGTAAAATGAAGGCGATCGCTCACTTCTGAAACGTTGAAAGTCGTTGTTCTTAGAAGCTCAGCTGATTTATGAATGCGAAGCCGTTCATGATAGTTGAATAAACTAATTCCCATTTTAGATGTAAACAAAGTGCTCATGTGACGGTAATTAAGCTGGAATTCCGAGGCAATCTGTTCCGGGTCCAGTTTATTTTCCCAATGCTCTTCCAGATAGTCCGCGAGCTTCTGCACAACAGCATCCGACTTGCTAGACAATTTGGGACGTTTCAATGATAGCCGATAAATATCGAGGAAAATGTCCATCGTCTTCATACTTAAAGTTAAATGACTAAATAAGGGCGCAGAGCTGTACAACTCGTACAGCTCTTTTAATTTGCTGATCAGTGCAGAAGGCTGACCTAAATGAAAAAGCTTCGGCAATACCAGCTCGTATTGATAATCACTTGGTGTGAATAATTGATACGCTTGTGTGGCACGGAAGGAGGGTAAACTTCGTTCTTCCACAACTTTGGTGGGGAGCGACTCCCCGACTCGATCATAGAAGTGAGCCCAAATCGTTGAGGTATCTGCCAATGTGCCTGGACCTCCCCAATGATGTAGTCCACTTTTGAGAAAAAAGCCAGTCCCCTCTGTAAGCAAATATTCCTTCCCTTCCTCCACGACCTGCATCTGACCTTTGATGACGAAAATAAACACATTAAAATTAGCGTTTCTGTCTGGATGAATCCAACCCTCATTGGTCAGTGTCTTCCCCATATCGCGAATGAATGGAAAGCAGCCTGTATGTAAGCGAATTCGGTTCATAGGGTTGTTCCTTTCAGTAAAGTATCTATAAGCGAGCTCCGCTTGGCGTTTGACCGAACTTCCGTTTAATCCTCAGGTCCGAAATCCTCGGTAAATAAAGTTGCACAGAACTGGCTCAAGCTAAAGCCGGTCTTTTTCTTGAACATTTTTCCAAACGTATGAATATCACTATAGCCTACTCGCAAAGCTACTTCACTAGGTGTAAGTCCTCCGTTAACGGCAAGCTCCTTGGCCTTCTCTACCCGCAGATAGCTTCTAGATCTTTTATTTTCACATCATCCGTGTAATGCTCGATAAGGTAGTTCTTGGCGAGTATCAAGCGAGAATAATTATTCCGTTGTGCTGCTGTCGCCTCTTGTACCGTGCGTTCCCCTACCATTCGATTCATCATCAACAGTATTTCCATTAGCAGTGTCTGTGCTTGAAGTTGATGGACAATGGCTACTACGCCACAGATGGATTTTGCACACATGAAAAGATACATCTTGCTGATGGGCTTGTCATGGGCAATCTGATCGAGTGCCCAAAGCATAATGGCAAATTCGACTATATGACCGGCGAAACGAAAAAAAGGCCGGCATGTGTGCAATTGAAGACATATCCCGTACAAGTGCTAACAGGTAAAGTTTACATGAAAATCGACATTCAAAATTAACACAGCCAAGAGTGCTTGGTGGACGATTAATGAAGTTAACCTTTTTACCCAATAAGACGTAACAGAAAGGACTTGAAGCGTGAACTGCCGCTCAAGTCCTTTTACATTGCTGCAAGGAATTATTGGGAAGAAATCCTATCATTCTACATCAGCACATAAATGTCATTTCCCTCAACTTCAACCTCATACCCGCGAAGCTTGACCCCGCCTTCCACCAAATGCTTGCCATCTGTAAGTCCGAATTCCCAGCCGTGCCATGGGCAACGCAAGATCTCCTGATCCCGGCCGTACTCGTACTGATAGACAAGTGAGGGGAGCCGAGTCCCGCAAACAACGCCCTCACAGACAGGGGCAGCAGCGTGCGGGCATAGGTTTCGCCAGGCATAATAGCTGCCATTCACAAAGAATATACCGATTTCTATCCCTTTTAGCGTCACAATTTTGCGGCCAATTACGCCCAGTTCCTCCACAGTTACAGCTTTTATTCGCGATTTCACTTTGTTCATGACCTACACCTCCTGTTTCAACACTGGAAATGTCTGCAGTCCATACAGCTCAATCGCGTTATCAGCGAGAATGCGCTGCCTCAAATCCTTCCGGATCGGCTGAAGCACCATGGACGGATTATCAAAATCCCAATGCGGGTAATCTGAAGAGAACATAATCATGTTATCTCCGCCAATCATGTCAAAAATCTGGTTCAAGTGCACCGGATTCGCTGGCTCTTCGATCGGTTGTGTCGTCAGCCGGATATGTTCGCGAATATATTCCGAAGGAAGCCGCTTGAGCCATGGCACAAGGTCCCGCAGGCCCTTATAATTTTTGTCCATTCGCCACATGAGATGCGGCAGCCAAGCAATTCCGCCTTCAATGGCAACAAATTTCAGTTTCGGATATTTCTCGAACACCCCTTCGCAGACGAGACTGTTCACATGCGCCATATAATTCGTTGGCAGTATGTTATGCCATTCCAAATATGACGTCGGATAGCCCGACGGTGTCGGTGCGCCTGCAATCCCTCGTCCTTCCGTTCCGGGATGCACAGCAACCGGTAAACCGTTGCGCTCTGCCGCTTCATAGATCGGATGAAAGAAGCGCTGTCCGAACAGCATGCGTGAGCCGCTGCACATAATTACCTGAATCATATCCTTATGCTTCGCCATACGATCAATTTCCTTGGCGGCAGCGAGCGGGTCCGCATGATTGACGAGAATGGAGCCTTTGTAAACGGGGCTTGCCTTTAACCAAGTCTCTACGAGCCAATCATTGTAAGCACTCGCAACAACATTGCCATAATCGGGATTGGGATTTAAGGAAACACCGAGAATGCCTGAGCCCGTCAAAATACCGTAGTCAATCCCGTATTTCTCAAAATGGTGCTTCAGCATATGCTGCGGATCACTGCCCGGAATGCCACCGCCTATCGGAATGGTATCCTTGCGCATCACCCCAATCGGTGAATGCCAGCCTCCACCGTATGCGGGCCCCGCCGATAGCCAGTAGTCATGCCATACTTTAGGTAAAAAGGGCAGCAGATCTTTGGAATGTGCAATCGCATTATGCACGTCAGCATCAATAATGTTAGGTCTACTCATCTTCAAACGCTCCTTCATATCAAGGTTGTAACCGCTTATAAATACCACTATAAAGGTCTATACCTCGAAGGTACATGAAGAATACGCATTTAAATCTGGATTTTTGTCAGGTCATTTCACATTAAGAATTGCGATAATCGCGAGGGTTCATACCGGTTTCTTTTTTAAATACACGCGTAAAATAAAAAGAATCGGCAAAGCCGCACGCATCCGAAATTTCGCGAATCGGCAGCCTGCTGCTTTTGAGCAAATATTTCGCCCGGTCGAGCCGCATTCGCACCAGATACTCCGTTAAGCCCAGTCCGGTAACCTGCTTAAAAGCCAGTGATAAATAGCCTGGTGATAACGATACATGCTGAGCGATCATTTCCCTGGAAATGCTTTGCTGGTAATGATTTTTAATATAATCAGACGCTTTCTGTACAGCGGCCGTTGTTGGATTCTCGCTGTTCGCCATAGCCGTTAATTCATTTACTCTTTGAATCACGTTCATGAACGCCAGCTTGACCAGCCATTCATAACCATCCACTTTTGACTGCCATAGCTGAAAAGCATCTCGAAACGTTTCTTCAATGTCCGTCTGCCCGATATGCACTACCTGACCGCTCACCGGCACAATCTCCGCACCTTCCGTTAGCAGCATCTCCCCATTCTCCCAACGGCTTGACCAGTATTTAAAATGAAAGGATATAAAGCATACGGTATTGTCAGACTGCGTCGTAATTCGCATATGCGTGTTAGGCCGAATTTGAAACAAACACCCCTTATGAAGCTGATGTCGTTCCCCATCCAACTCAAGCCATCCTTCCCCTTCTACCACATAAGAAAATGTATGCAATTTGGTTCGTTCCCTGAGGAGTTCATAATGAAATTCATCCCAGAAGCATTTATTTCGTTCAACAACGTCTAAAATCCGAGGTGTAAAGCTTGTCAAAAATTCATAATTCATACTTGTCCTGCCTTATCTCTGAATTGCCCCGGTGTCATGCCCTCAATCTTTTTAAAGAGGCGGTTAAAATAAGGTGGCTGGTAGCCGACTTGCATCGCAATATCATTGATTTTTTCGTCTGTATCCAGAAGCAATTGTTTGGCTCGCGTCAATCTATATTGCGTTAAATAGTCAATAAACGTTTGTCCTGTGACTTGCTTAAAACCCAAGCTCAACTTCTTGGAATAGGTACCATGCAGATCTGCACAATACTCGAGTGATATGTCTTTGGCATAGCTGCTATGAATCGTTGTCAGCACGTTTTCTACAAGTCGTTTTAGCTGCATATCCTGTGTAAGATGCAGCCTGTGAATATATGGGGCTACGATATACTGCTTTATCCATCTGACAACTGCTTCAGGCTCTCGGATAGCTGCAAGCTGTTCCCACATATCCACCCCGTCATTTAGCTGCAGTGGGTTATACCCTGACAGCAGTATGGTGTTCTGCAAATTCCCACACAGCTGCATGAGGGCCTGCCTGACATCCAGCTCCGTACTCGCCTCTGCTTTTAATAAGGTGAAAAAATGATCCAACAACGCCGTAAGCTCATCCTCATGCCCTGAACGCAGCGCCTTCAAGATTGCCGCTTCCTCTTCAAACGGGTAGACAATGGCATCATGCCCGCCTGGAATCATATCCTCCACATCCAAAATTTGCTGCGTCTCACCATGCTTCCGATAAGCAAGCGCATTCCGGGCATCATCAAAGCAAAGTGACAGCTTACGAAGTTCATTCGTTCGGGCGCCAACACACACCGTGACTTCCACTTTCAACAGGCTGTTCAAGGTATGTGCCAATTCTTCCGCCAAGTGAAATAAGCTTGATTGTTGGTTTTCCTCTGCCATGTCATTGCGAAGTCGCACAAGCACACCTAATGTGAGGTCATGGAAATTAACGATAAGTCCATCGATTCCTTTGTTTTTCGTAATTTCCTTCACAATATTCATGGCAGCAAAGGTCACTAATTGCTCATCCCCAGGTGAAAATTTCCCCTCAGATCGGTAAATACCATGGATTTGCAGCGCCAGAATTGCGTGCTCGCGACCATTGACCTCCCAGCCTAGCTGTTCGACGCGATCGGTCATCTCCTCTTCGCTAAGAAAAGATAACTTTCCTTGGAGCAACTGCAGCATAAAATTTTCACGGAGTGATGGCAAATGTTGATCAATACGCTCTTGAAGAATTTGACTTTCGCGTGATAAATGCTTCCATTCGTCAGCAATATATTCAAACTCATTATGTCCCCCTGATGAACGTCCAGGAAACAATTGTTGAAAGAATCGATGAACCGGATTGTACATCCGGCGGTAAGAATACCACGACAGCAGCAGCGCAAGCAGGATACCCAGACATCCCGTTATCATGATCACGCGTGATAATCGCTGGACAGGCTCCGTCATTTGATCGAGCGGTGTCGCAGAAGCAATCGTCCAGAGATTCCCTATTCGCTTCATCTGACCAACAGATAAGGAATAAGCCTCTCCGTTCCAGGTTTGGATGGAGGAAGTTACTTCCGTTTTACTGCCTGCAATCGATTTCATTAATATTTTATCTAAATCGGTAGGTCGCTCTATGCTGCTTTGCCCTAAAGAAATGATATTACCATCCTGCTGGAGGAAAACGGTAGAACCCGTCCCTTCCGCATCCAATTCTGAAATGAGCGCATTCAGCTTCTTCGCATTGATTTCAATAATGAGCGCAGCTTCTGTTTCAACGAGTCCCCCAGGTATCCGTACAATTAGCGAAAAAGGCGCCATGCCATTATTACTCTTTAATTGATTGGACCAATAGACATCCCGTTGGTAGGAAGCAAGCGTATGGTACAACTGCAGGTCATCCGACGATTGAATGACGTTGATGCCCGAGTTCTCTTTAATCAGCATATGCTGTTTATCCAAATAGAGAGTCACATCGCCAATTAAAGGATCCGACGATTTGATCCAAGTTAACGACTGAAAGATGGAGCGAGTACCCCTGAAATCCTGGTAGACGTCCAAATCCGCAAAACTGCTGCCCAAATTCAAATTAAACGACCATTGCGCCATAATGGATTCCAAATGATTTAAATTTTCATTGATCCGTTCAATGCCATAGGCGACTTGGTTTTGATGTGCTTTCTGTGCTTCTTTTTCAATCTGCTGTGTGCCAAGTACATACAAGATAATGCCGATAATCGCTGCCGGTAAGCAAGCGCTTAGCATGACGATGATCAGCTCTTTCCGTCGATAAACCAGTTTGCGCATACGCACCCTTACTCCCCTCATCTGCCCGAACACAGGTAGATTACACATCCGCCACAATGTAGCTCCATCATATAAGAAATCATGCAACCTGCAAAGGGCAGAATCGCCAAAAAACATGCCAAGAATGAAAGTCTAATCGCAGGAAATTCCCAAGAATAAGAATGAAACGCTAGGAAATGCCCAAGAATAACTGTCTAGTTGTCGGAAATCAATCGTCATCCTATAGTTGAGCCATGAACAACACATCCACTCCACAGAAAGGTGAGTCCTATGAAGTCCAAAACAACAGCGTTGATTACTCCGTCCAGTAAGCGCACCTCCGCCACGATGGCCGCTGCTTCCCAATGGCGCCGCACATGGCAAGGGCTGAAGCGCGATCGCATGCTCTATCTGATAGCCTCTCCGATGCTATTATTTTTCCTCATTTTTAAATATGTACCCATGTGGGGTATACTCATCGCCTTTAAAAACTATACCCCTTACGTCGGGTTTTGGGATAGTCCGTGGGTGGGGCTGGAGCATTTCCGTCGATTCTTTGGCAATGAAAGCTTCTTCCTGCTCCTCCGTAATACGCTTGCAATTAATTTGCTGAATTTAATATTCTTCTTCCCTATGCCAATTCTCCTATCGCTTATGTTAAATGAAGTGCGCAGGGAATGGCTCAAGCGTATCATTCAATCCATCATTTACTTGCCGCATTTTCTGTCTTGGGTCATTATTGTCGGCATTACCTATCTCATGCTCTCCACTTCGAGCGGCTTCATTAATAAGCTTCTTGATGCGTTAGGGTATGAGAAGATCGACTTTCTTACCTCGCAAGGGATGTTCTGGGGACTGCTGACGCTTCAATCCATCTGGAAAGAGGTCGGTTGGGGAACGGTCATTTTCCTTGCCGCCATAGCTTCTGTCGATACGCAGTTATTTGAAGCAGCACGTATGGATGGCGCAGGCAGACTTCGTCAAATCTGGCACGTCACTTTGCCGGCTATTCGCAACGTCATTATCATTTTACTCATCCTGCGTATCGGTCACATGATGGATGTCGGGTTCGAACAAGTCTATCTCATGATGAACGGCGCTGTCTCCGATGTTGCCGATGTATTCGATACGTATGTATATCGCAGCGGTATTCAGCAAGCTCAATTCAGCTACAGCACAGCTGTCGGTTTGTTTAAGTCGATCATCGGTGTCATCCTTGTCGTCCTTACCAATCGCCTAGCCAAGAAGTTTGGCGAAGATGGCATTTACTAGAAAGGAGTACTCAGCATGAACCAACGAACACTTGCGGACAAATGGTTTGAAGGAAGTATCCTCGCCGTTTTAATCGTGATCGCACTGACGATGTTATTTCCCTTCTATTATGTAACAGCGGTCTCTTTCACGTCACCTATTGAGTATTTACAGAAATCGATCGTACTCCTGCCGGAAAAATGGACACTTGATTCCTACCGCTATTTGCTCTCCAATAATGTCTTTATACAAGCTGCCGGTGTGAGCACATTTTTAGCCGTGGTCGGCACAGCACTCAGTTTAATTGTGACATCGGCTGGTGCCTATGCCCTCTCACGCAAACGGTTACAAGGACGTCGTGTGTTACTCATCCTAATTCTCCTGACAACGCTGTTTAATCCAGGCATTATTCCACCTTATTTGGTTGTTCGAGATTTGCATATGATCAACACCATCTGGGCATTGATTCTTCCCGTTCTTACCAGCGGATGGTATGTCATTCTCATGAAGGGCTTTTTTGATAGTATCCCCGATGAGCTTGAAGAGGCGGCTAAAATCGATGGAGCAAGCGATCTAGGTACATGGTTCCGGATCATTCTGCCTCTCTCTCTTCCATCGCTGGCAGCTTTCGGATTATTCTATGCCGTTGCCTACTGGAACACGTTCTTCTCGGCGGTGCTCTACATCACAAAGCCAGATCTTCGTCCTTTGCAAATTGTCCTGCAAACGCTGCTCATCGACTCCTCCTCCTCCTCCTCGGGGGAAATTGCGAATCAATTAGCCGGGGATATCCAAATCCCAACCGATACCTTGAAAATGGCGGCTGTCGTCATTGCCACACTACCTATCCTGCTGGTGTATCCGCTTCTTCAAAAACATTTCGCAAAAGGAGTGATGGTGGGGTCTATTAAAGGATGATGAAGTACAAATATTCAGGTACAATAACTTAGGGAGGTTCTATCTATGCAAAAAAAATTCAAACTCATCTCCATTTGCGCACTGGTAACATTGACCGCTGCCCTCACTTTAACTGCCTGTAGTTCCGATAGAGAAGAGGCAAGCTCTCAGCCTGTGGCAACGAGCTCAGGACCGGTAAAAATTTCAATTTTCAGCAATCAACAAGGTGCACAGGCTGTAGATCCGAGCAATCCCATCCTTCAGGAAATTGAAAAGAAAACGAATACAACATTAAATATTACATGGGTACCCGTCAATACGTACGCCGAGAAAACCAAGATCATGTTAGCCTCAGGCGACATGTCGGATTTGAATCTGGTGATGAATGTTTTTGATTCCCAAGTCGTTCAAATGGCGACTTCCGGTGCCTTCTGGGATATCACGCCTTATATAAAAGATTACAAAACATTGAGTTCGCTTCCGAACACCGTGTGGGACAACGCCAAAATCAAAGGTAAAAATTACGGCGTTCCGCGTCCTCGCCCATTAGAAGGTTCTTGGGGCGTCCACGTTCGGAAAGACTGGCTGGATAAACTAGGCATGAAAGTACCGGAGAACATGGACGACATGTACGCGGTGTTAAAAGCTTTTACAGAAAAAGATCCTGATGGGAATGGCAAGGCCGATACCGTTGGTCTGACTGGTCAAGTCGAAGCGGACGCTATGGGCTTATACGGATGGGTTGAAGATGTGTTCAACAACAATAATGGCTACTGGAAGCTAGTTGATGGTAAAATTACCCCTGTCTATCTAGAGCCGACAGAACGCAAAGCGCTGGAATGGCTGAAAAAAGCGTATGATGAAAAAGTGCTCACGCCAGATTTCGCTGTCATCAAAAACTCGCAAGCGCGCGAGCAGTATATGGGAGGCAAAGCCGGTGTACTAGGTTCTGCACTCAATCCCCAATGGCTCTACACCGATGCGATGCGTAAAATCGATCCGAAAGCCGATTCCTATCCACTTACGTATTTAACAACGCCAGAAGGCAATAAATTTGCCGGACAGGATTCCGGAAACTTTGGTATGTATGTGATTCCTAAGACCGTATCCGAAGCAAAAATGAAACAAATTCTGGCCTTCATGGATCGAGCTTATCAGGACGATGTCGCCGATTTAGCGCTTTATGGGCTGCCAGACAAGCATTACACGGTGAAAGACGGCTTTAAAGCAGCGACAGATCAAGCGAAAACTGATAATGTGCCGGATACGACGAATAACCTGCAGCAGATCATTCAAAAATATGATAAATATCAACGCGCCTACTATAACGGCATTCCAAAAGAGTTTTATGACCGCAGCAAGAAAATTATTGATGACCGCGCTACATTCAGCAAACCGAACGTGGCTAACGGTCTCATCTCGCAAACCAACCTCACGAACGGACCGGACTTGAACAAGAAAATGCAAGACATGAAGATTAAAGTCATTATGGGCAAAGAGACGTTAGCGGCTTGGGATGAATATGTTGCAAAAACCAAAGCGGACCCAACGGTTCAGAAAATTATTCAAGAAATGACCGACGCGTATAAAAACAAATAAGCTATGAAGTGCAAAGGCAAGATACCTGACAGGGTATCTTGCCTTTTATTTTGGAACGATTATGATCACTTGACGACGATATTCTTCCGGAGACATGCCCACATATTCCTTAAAATTGCGATAGAATGTCGCCATGCTCTGGAATCCGCAATCAAAGCAAACATCGGTTACATGACGTGTTGTCACGGCCAACAATCTTTTTGCATGCTGAATGCGAAGTGTAATCATATGGCTTTTAAACTTCCGGCCCGTAGCTTCTAGAATTAATCGCGACAGATGGGACTGGGAAATATGAAATAAGCGAGAGAGCAGCGCTAAGTCCACATCCGTTTGGTAATGCTGCTCCATATATTCCAAAACTGGCCGTATATACTCGTAATTATGTACGCCATTTGACCAAGATACATTGCTGATATCTTCCTTGGACATTCGCAACAACGCAACACAAATCGATAATAACAAGCTTTTTAGCGCTGTTTTATGACCGGGAGCTTTGCGACTCTGTTCCTCATACATCTGTTCAATCATCAAACGCAGACTCTCCATAACCTCTCTGCTCCCTTGCAAGCGATTGCGAAAATGAAAGGGAAAGTAGCGGAAAGGTACCATCAACTCAGGCTCTTCCTTAGCTAATAGTTCCGCATCAAAGTTAAAGAAAATAAACTCACACGGATGATCGAGATCCGACTTGGCAATATGATTTTCAAGGATATTTACAATAAAAATATCTCCAGGTTCAACGGGGTATACCGTTTCAGCAAAATAAAAATGTCCACGACCAGAAAGACACAGCCCCATCTCAAAACTGTTGTGGTGATGCTGTGGTTCAAGGTCCTTACTAGGGGTCCATTTAAAAACATGCAGGGGGAGCTCTTTATCTTCGTACAGGATAGGCAGAATCATCTGTGTTTCCTTTCTTTGAAACATGTACATTCACACCTCTAATTGTAACAGAAAACACCCGGAAGGAGCATCTAGCTTGCTTCTCCGGGCTTACCAAATAAAATGTACTTTTAATTTTTTAATTTCAGGAACACTTCATAGCTTCTCCGAGCACACTCTGAAATGGCAATGGGGTGAAAGCCGATAACAGCTGAGTATAACGTATCGTTAAGAGGCTTTACCCAATGCGCAGGGAGCTGCTTAGCCCCAAGTGAAGCGCCCATAATCGAGCCTACTGTCGCTCCGTTACAATCTGTATCCCACCCGCATAGAACGGATGTAGCGATGGCCGTCGTAAAGTCACCTTTGGCGAAAACCAGCGAAGCTGCGACCAAAGCGGCATTATTATTGGTATGAACAGGGTCATAGTGCTGGAAAGCATCCCAAAGTTGTTGGACTAAAGCGAGTTGATCTGTTGTATCCTGGGCAATATCCACGGCTTTTCTAACATCCCGTGCTAAGCGGCAGTTTTGCGGAATTTCACTAAGTCCAATCTCTACCAGTTTCAGGGGATTCGACTCCACGAAAGCGGCAGCAATCATTGCAGCAACAAACATTTCACCGTAAATGCCGTTTCGAATATGGGAGAAGGAGGCATCTCGCCAAGCCAACTCTGCGGCAAGCTCAGGCTGGCCTGCTGCTCCATAGGCAAAACCGTCTGCCCGAATTTGTGCGCCTATGAATTCGCGATATGGATTCAAATAAGTGCGTACCCAGTGCTTCTTATGATCCCAATCCTGCGGTTTTTTAACTTCACCATAATGATGCGTAACTTGAGCAAAATTCAAGTAGGATTGTGTTTCGGCTGTACATACCTGGTTATAAGATAGCACCTCGTGCCATAGCTTGCCGATATCCCAGGAATCCCAATCCAGTCCTTTTCTCTCAAGCATCATAAGTCCAAGAACGGTATATCGAATATCATCATCCGTTTGCATGTAAGCAATTCGTTCTTTTGTACTTTCCGACCCCCAGGTTGCTAATTTTATTCCATATTCTTTCTCCGCTGAGGAATTTCCTGGTGTATAGTTCTGAATTGGCCATGCATTCGCTCCTTCAAACCAAAGATACACGTTTTCCCATCCCGGTCGGCCATGTGAGCCTGCCATAAAGTTCGGCCATTCCAGCGGTTTACCCAACGCGCAGCCTATAGATCTGCCGAGCCATGCACCGTAGAACTTGTCTTGCCATGCTTCAGATGACAGATCAAGTTCTAGCTTACGCGGCCCCTCTGGACAAAGTGCTCTGATTTCTTCCAATTCATTAGGTTCATCAATATTCGGTTGCTGCGGTTCCAGAGCACATAACTCAGCATAAATCGACAACAAGTCGGCTTCATTCTCACTTGCTGCTTCAATTCGCTCCAGAAAACCAGTCACATTGCAAGCTTCATCCCTGCGTTGAATGACTTCTGCTCTCATCAATTCCTGTAGACCAACCCAACCCGCCATTTGATATCCTCCACAACATGTTTTTTAACATGTTTCAAGTCTACAGAATCGAGCCTTCCCTGACCTCCTAAATTTTGCAATTCATTCTCATTTTTTGCGTAATCAGCGAGAAGCAAGTCTAAGCCGGCGTCCCTCTATACACCCTGTAATAGGCATATAGCTGCCATGCATGCACATGGGCACAAAAAGGATGAAACGCATCCTGTAACCAGAAGGAGTATAACCCTTCACGCGTAGAAAGCGACGAGTTTACGCTGTCAGCAAAGGTCCAGTGTCCGACCCAATAGTCAGGGTAGTGATCAGCGAACCTATGAAACATTATTTTGCGCAGCAGCCTAATCGCTTCTTCCCTGTCGAATGTGGCAATTCCCACAATGAGAGGTCCTTGATGAGCGAACCAAACGGCCCCGTCCTCACCGTCACCATTGCCCCACAGCGGGAACTCCCGCGTCCTAGCGCCATATTTTTCCCCGCCTAATACCCTCGCTTGAATTTCCTCATATAACCGTCGCTTTCGTTCAACCGGAAAGTCCTCATCTTGAAGCAAATAAGGCTGCGGCTCTATACAAAGTGTATGCACTCCAAATTGCAGTTCCGGCTCACCATGCTCACCTAAGTAACATCGCGGTGAGAATATTCTGCCTTCCATTTCATTCATAAAGGATGTTCTCACGCTATCATGATAATCACTTAAGCTTTGAATAAAGTGTGCCAACCGTGAAGGATCGCCGACATGCTCATTGGTTTGCTTTAATTCTCTTATGAAAGATGGGAACACTGCGAGAGCCATCGCGGTATTTAAGTGAGACTGGGCAAAATGCTTATAAATATTTGGCGAGTAAGGATGAAAAAAGCTGTCGCTCCAATCCGAATTCAGCATGCGGATTAATCCATTTCGTCCCCTGCCTACCACGTCTCTTAGGTAGATCCAATGCTTCATCAGGAACGTGAGTACCGTATCTGTCCGCCCAATCTCAACTGGGTAATACGCTACGCTTTCGTTCAAAAAGGAAACATCCTTCGTCACTCGCAAATATTCACTTACAGCCTGGAACATGTACAACTGTGCATCGCTTTCCATATATACGCCGGGGTCACTATAGCCGAATCCAATGTTCTGTCGCTTAATCTCACCATCTCGGGATGTGTGCTTCATCGCATAGCGGATACAGGATTTGGCAAGCTGCGGATGCGTATAAATGAGCGGCAGACAATGCTGCAAATGGTCGCGATTGGAAGCATTTTCCCCGAGATGATAGGCATAGACGGATCCTTGTGGAATATACGTTTCATTAAAATATTGGCTATATGTGGCCATCGCTTCCAAGGTATAGGCATTCCACAACATTTCGCAGCGCAGCTCCGCATCCGGCTCGTCCGCAAGGTCAGGAAGCATCTTCCGCCATAACTCGGTATAAGCACCCAGGAAATCTCCGTTCGGTTGAGCTTGTTCCAGCATGTCCTGAAACTGATCTTCCATCGCATGGGCATCCTGTTCAAAAGTAAGACCGATTACGAATTGCAATGTCTTGTGTTCACCGGGTGCCAGTTCAACTGAACATTCCGCAATTAACATGTCTCCCCGATCCTGACAGCGAGTTGATACTGTGCAAATTCCTCCGGTGGAAGCTGGGACCACTTTTAGAAACAAAGACGGTGGAGCGATATCATGCGTGTAGACTTCCTGGATTTCGTCCGGGAGTACCTGCAATTGGGTCGGTTCGTAGAAAATATCGGCTTTTACCACATTTCTTTCCGAATCCACACGGACTTGATTTCGATACAACGATTCTCCCGTCGTTTCAGCCGCATTCTGATCGTTCATCATCATGTAATGAGCAAGCATCTCTTCCTTATAGCCGACGGTGAAAGGGAGCTTCCCTTTGTTCGTCAACGTCACTTGAACTAAAAAAGACGGGTTGCCCTTATGCAGCTCCATGGAGGGTTGCATGGAAATCACTTTGCTCAGTTGCAGATCTTGCAACTGATATTGCAGGCTAGCATACCCGATGCCAAACGTTTGCGCCGTCACCAGCTCCTTGCAGGCGTTTTCGCCAACAAGGGAATATAATGCTTCGCCATCGTCACTTGCTATACCAACGATGCTCTGGTTCCAGCCTTTATTTTTGCCACCATGATTCATTCTGGCCCATCCGCGTTCACCTGTAATAAACTGATAACCGCCACTGGCATGAACGAATAGTGTAGCTCTATAATTCCCTAATAAAAAGCAAGGATCCTCAGGAAGCTTTGCATCCTGTCCTGCTTTATCCTTGGCAGCAAACGGATATCCCCCGGTGTAATGATACACGGGAAGTTGATGCTGATCCCAACCCCAATGACCGACTCGGTGCAATGCACACACAACCTCTCAGTATCATGTAGAACTTTGCTTAAAGAATAACGTCCTGTGAACGAAGGCGCTCCCGTAATAACCCTGTGGAGACGGATCGCACCGGGACGTTCTGTTCCAAGCTTACAACTGCTGCTACTCCTGCAGCTTGCCCCATCGCCATACATTGGGCGGAGTTCCTAGCTGACGCTTGAGCCCCATGTGTGGCCGACAAACATCGTCCAGCTACGAGCAGATTGTTCACTTTCTGAGGAACTAGTGCCCGATATGGAATATGGTAGTAGCCATCGTCACTCACGTACACCCAACGGGTGTCTTTTCCTGAGCCATGATCCTCAACCGGTGCGCCGCAGCAAGCAATTCCGTCCCCGAATTTTCGACCTTCCACCACATCTTCTTCCGTCAGCCTGTATTCGCCGATAATGCGTCGGGTCTCCCGAACGCCAATATGATGACTGGTTCCTACCAGGAATGCTTGTTCAAAGCCTGATACACATTCTTTTAAAAAACGTACATACTCTCTGGTTTGACTACGTCCTTCCACCTCTGCAAGCGTTAAAGCATATGGATCCGTAGCATCGACGCCGCTGACCCGTACCATATTCGCTTGAATAACGCCAGGATGTGGCGTGATGTGCCAAGACCCCTCCTCCCGAGGTAGCACGAACTGCCCAGAACGATTCGCTTCTTTCATCTTGACGGCAAGCTCCTGGTGAGAAACAAGCTTAGCAGCAGCCGTGTCGACATTTGCCATGAAAAATATCGTAGATAGCGACTGCAGCTCATTCGTGTCACTTTTCTCGAAAGGGGCACCCGATCTGGCTGCGATATCCCCATCCCCTGTAGCGTCAATATAAACATTCGCAGAAACCTCGGTTAAACCTTGCTTATTCGCAAGGAGAACACCTGTTATAAGGCCCTCTGACACGTGCACCTCACTGGCATACGTATGGTACAACAGCTCAGCGCCGGAAGCCAGAACAGCTTGCTCATAGACAACTTTTAACATCTCGACATCATACGTAATCCCCGTACCTGCACCATACGTATTTGTCCGCTCAAATGCCGCATTCGCATGCGTTAGCTGCCCGGCTATCTCCCACGGTATACCTCCGACAATTCGTTCTTGCCGCTTCGGCGTATAGAAACCGTAAAACGTATCCACCCCTGTCGCCGTTCGGGAGCCTCCCAAGCAGCCTTGGGATTCCACGAGAAGCACCTTTCGTCCACCGCGTGCCGCACTTATCGCCGCACATACGCCAGCTGCGCCACCGCCAAGCACCACTATATCCACTGTTTTGCGATTCATTGTTATTGGGGTTCCCTTCTCTATAGTTTAAATGGATCTGGTCGTACGCCAGTATTCCTCGTAAGATGCGTTGAATAGCTCTTTAGACGCATCTTCGCCTACGAAGATTGCACTTGTAATTACCTTCGGCGGTTTCCCTGCCGCTGTCAGCTTTTGAGCAACTTTGCATTTGATGAGGTTAACAATCAAGGTATTGCCAATCGTGGAGCCCGGTCCAACCGGTGTGTGCAAGCCCTCAATTTTGACCATAGCGTCTCCGGGTACAGCACCATTGTCGATGACAATATCCGCCAGCTCGAACAAGCGGTAACCCGAGCTGTGCTTAGAACGGCTTTGCTGGCTATGCCCAACGGACGTCACCGCAATAATAGGGATGCCGCGTTCTTTCATCGACAACGCGATGTCAATGATGACGCTTCCCGCTCCGCTGTGGGAGAATAACATTATGCTGTCATGCGCGCCATAATGAAAATTATCCGCAATCACACGGCCAAAGCCTTCTACATTTTCCAGAAACATCGCCTGACGCTGCCCATTGCTGCCTACAACCGCATGATGATTGGTCAACGATAGCTCTACCATGGGATGAAAACCAGGAAAGCTGCCGTAACGCGGATACATTTCTTCGACAGCCATTCGGGAGTGTCCGCTGCCGAAGAGATGGACCAACCCATCCTTGTAAATACTGTTAAAACAAATGTCGGCGGCGAGATCAATAACGTCCATCTGAGTCTGTTCCACGCGCTCAATGACTTTCTTCACGCCATCTAAATAATGGGTATTTAATATGGAGTAAGCTTCCACATTTATGTTTGTTGTTGTCATTTGTTTAATCTCCTTTGTATTTCGATTATTGAGCACTCCAACCGCCATCAACAGGTAACGCGATACCGGTTATAAATTTTGCCTCTTGGCTTGCCAAGAACAAGATGGCTGAGGCTACATCATTTGGATAGCCAACATGCGGAGCCAGCGGCTGAAACTCTGTTAACGCTTCGCAGATAATCGGATCACTGATGGCGCGCTGCGACATCGGGGTATCTAGCAACCCGGGACACACGACGTTCATCCGAATGTTATTTTTGGCATAGTAGACCGCAGCGGATTTCGTTAGTGAGATGACAGCCCCCCGACTGGCTGCATAGGCATGCGTGGTGAAATGATCTCGGACGCCCACCATGCCAAGCACGGATGAAATATTGACGATCGCGCCTCCTTCTCGCTGTTCCAGCATTCGCTTTAGCGCAATGCGATTGCTATTGTAGACACTTTTTACATTCACACTCATCGCCCGATCCCAGCCTTCTTCCGAACACTGGTCCAAAGGGCCATCGCCAAATCGCCTTGCACTTATGCCTGCGACATGCACCAAAACATCAAGCCGTTTCTGGATGCCCTCTAAATTCGCTGCTGCGTGATTCATTTGCTGAGTACTTGCTGCATCGGCTTGCACGTGAATTACATCAGGGCTGGATAAAACCTGCTTTTGTTCATCGGATAACTGATCTTCAGATTCCACGCCAATGACTGCCACCTGCGCTCCCTCACTTAGGAAACGCCGGACCGTTTCAAGCCCAATGCCGCCGGTACCGCCGACAACAAGCACATGCTGATTTCTGAAAAGCATGCTTACATCTCCCTCTCCAGATGCATATTTCTAATCGCATAAGCCTCGGCAGGATTGTGCCTAAGCAGCAATTGCAACTGCGCCTCAGTTACACCTTCCGCTTGCAGACGTGGAACAAAAGAAGCTAACAGATGCGCCATCCCAGGTCCCCCTCCGTAAGATTTCCAATAAGAACGAAGGGCAAAATCGGTACCTAGCAGCAGTTTTCGTTCATATCCTGCCTCGATCATTCCGCGAATGAGTTCGCCGCCATGGGAATCAGGGTGATACTTGATTCGGCTGGCATTGTCGTATTCCAGATAACAGCCTGTTGCCGCCAATTCTTTGTGCACATACAGATCTGGATTACGGTCCATGTGACAGATAATCACATTTTTTGGATTTACGCCGTAGTTTTCTAACAGCTGGATTTGCTCCAGCCCGCAGGTCCCGTGCTCAGTATGCGTAGCAATTGGCACACCGGTTGCCAGATGCGCGATGGCCGCTGCCTCCAGCAGCTTCTTGGATACTGGTGCGATGACGTTATAATCCGAAGCTCCTTTGAGAACCCCTGCTTTTGCAGGTAAACGATCAACAATCGGTCCGTTATAGCTGTGCCGGTCCATCCCGATCGTGCATTCCGCGATGAGCAGCTCGGCAATCTGATCAACCGAGTAGTGGTAGATCCAATGCAGATCATCATAGTACATCGGTTTATGAAACCCGGTTACCGCAATGATATGCGCGCCCGTCTGCCTTGCAATATCTACCAGCGCAGCCGGGTTCCTGCCACTGTCCAGCGGCATGTAATCCACAAATGTACGTGCTCCATACTGCATACAATCCTGAACCTCCAACACGGCAGCCTCGATGCGGTTCAGCTGTAGGTCCTTATTTTTCATCACACCTAAGCCGCCTTGAATAATCAGATGCTCGTGCGCATACACAATGCCTAGCTGATCTAGGGGAATATCGCCGAGAACCGTTCGGACTTTTCGTATTTCCATACCGCACCTCCCAAAACTTTTGCTAACTCGTGATTAATTGTATTAATCTAGTACGATTGTACGTACAAACTAATTTTCACTTTCATTATAGAATATTCACCAAGATATGTCTATTACTTATTACGATTGTTCGTACAAAGTTGAAAAAGACCATACTACCGAATCGAACTTCTCGGAATATGGTCGTTCTCGTGCGTTATTCGCCCTTGTTCGGCGTTCTACTTAATCGAATCTCATAAGAATATAAATCAGCTCTTATCACACCTTCTTCGTAGACCAAAGGCTGCGCTCCATGGTCATAAGCAATTCGGCGAAACCTGAGTCCTGGGAAGCCGGAATCAACCCCCAACAGATCGGCTGATTCTCTCTCTACAAGTGCTCCCTCAATCACATGAACCGCTTCCGTGACCTCTCTTCCCGTATGTGCCTGAATTAACTCATACAGGGAACCTGTGTAATCTAAATCTTTGTTCAAGCCTAAAGAAAGCGGGAGGTAGGATTGCGAGAACACAATCGGATGCTGATCCCCCGTACGAATTCGACTAATCAGCAAAGCCTCATCCGTTTCCTTAAGCATAAGGGCAGCAGTGATGTTCTTGGGCGGGGAAACGATCTCCACTTCCACGAGCCGCGTGCCGGGGGTCATCCCTCGCCGCTTCATCTCTTCACTGAAGCTTAACAGATTAGGCAAATCAACTTTCACTTTAAGCGGTGCGAGAAAAATACCTTTCCCCGTAATCCGGTTAATAAGTCCGCTGTTCTCAAGCATTGTCAACGCATTGCGAATGGTTGCCCGGCTCACTTGAAACCTTTCTTGCAGCTCCATTTCTGTCGAATAATAATCGCCTGGTTGTCTGGAACCATCCGTCAACTCCGCCTCGAGCTGTTGATAAACTTGGTAGTATAAAGGTAATGGCAAATCACGATCAATACGCTGCATGGTGCACCTCACGCTATCTTATTACGATTGTACGTACATAATAACATAGTTGGGATAACCAGCAAAGGTTACGCTAGTCGGATAACAAGTCTTTCACAAGTAAATGGGCAGCCCTTTTGATGCCGATGCATAGGCGGATAAAATAATCTGAAGCGGCTTCGCTCCCTCTTCGCCGTTGACAATCGGCTCCCGATCCTGGTCAATCGCGTCGATCAGATCCTGCAGTTGCAAACGATGTGCGGTGCCTATAGCATCCTCCGGATTGGCCGTCTTTTTATTCCAATTGACCACTCTTTGTTCTGTGAGGTGGGACCAGTCGCTCTCTCCATCGCGTGTCGCAACATAAACAAGTTCATTGTTTTCCAGAATCACGCTTCCCTGCTGTCCAAAAATTTCGATGCGCGTTTGAAGTCCCGGATAAGCGCAGGTCGTGGCAAACAACGTGCCGATGCCGCCGTCGGCATATGTCAGCACCGCTGTAGCAATATCCTCCACATCGATGTGCTCGTGGCCGATAGTCCTGGTATGGGCGTGCACGGATGTCACACTGCCCATCAAATACTGAAGCAGATCAACCGTATGTATGCCCTGATTAAGCAGGGCTCCACCACCATCCAACTCCTTTGTTCCACGCCAAGAGCCGCTGTCGTAGTAATTTGAGTACGGTACCAATTAATTGAGGCGTTGCTGCCAACAATTGTCCCAAGCGGCCTTCCGCTATCAGTTGCTTCAACGCAATGACATCTGGACTCAGCCGATGCTGTGAAATCACGGCAAGCTTAACGTTCGCCTGCCTGCAAGCGGCAATCATCGCCTGTGCATCGTTCCAGGTAATCGCCATCGGTTTTTCCGTAATCACATGCTTGCCAGCTTGCGCACAAGCGATGACTTGCGCGCTATGCAGCCCGCTGGGGGTGCAGACCGACACGATGTGAATGTCCTTCCGAGCTAACAAGGACATATGGGTATAACCTTCGCAGCCAAACTCCGCAGCAAATTGTGCACTTTGTCATGATAACGGTTCGGCAACTTTCCATACGACATTCCTCCAAAATAATAATTTGTAATAACGTTATGACAATTAATTAAAAGAGAAGTGCAGGGGTTAGCCTGCACCCGTTTAAGAAGGGTTGCCTGTTCTGCCCGGGTTCACTCCGGTACTTCCTCGATTGATGAACTCCGTCGCAAGAATAGACGTACGGTTCGTCGAGGCTTGGTCTTGACCTTCGATTTCTGTAATCAAAGCTTGCACAGCAGCACGGCCAATTTCTTTTAGAGGCTGGCGTACGGAGGTGAGCGCTGGATTCACCAAGGAAGCCATAGGGATATCATCGTATCCGATGACCGATATGTCAGCAGGAATGGCGAGCCCGGCTTGCTGCAAACTTTGCATAGCACCTAAGGCCATCATATCGTTCCAGCAGAACAACGCCGTCGGCGGCAACTCCCTGTTCAACAGGCAGGCTGCAGCCTTACTGCCAAAGGCAAATGTGCATTCCCCGCGGATAATCAGGGCTTCATCTACGGTTAGGCCGTTTGATTCCAGCGCGAAGCGGTACCCTGCTTCCCTGTCGGACCTATGGGAACCCACATAAGCAATTCGCACGTGTCCAAGTCGAATCAAGTACGTGACAGCTTGAACAGAAGCCTGAAAGTGATCCGCTGAGATGTTATAATGCGCCTCCGGCAGCGTGTAATCCAAAGAAACGAGCGGAAGACGATTCAGATGCGTCTGATACAGCTTGCGAAGAGCTTCAGCATCCTTAATTACGCTTCCGGAAATGATGCCGTCAACTTTACGTTCTACGAGTGTCTTAAAACATTCCAAATTTTTTTCAAGTTCGTAACCTGCTGAGCAGAGAAGTAGTGTATATCCTCGTTCCCAGGCTGCTTCTTGTACGTGTTCGGCCCGCGTCACGCGCGACATCTTTAATTGTAACTTTCATTAGAGGTCCGCCTGAGTGATAAGTAATTAATTGTCAGAAGCATTTTTCACAATAAATCCACGTGGATCAATCAATTCTTCTTCGTAAAGATACGGCTTATCACCAAAATTGACAATTGCCCGCTTCCCGGATGAGAACAGTGTTTCCTGCACGTGCCGATCCTCGCTCACAAAGCGATGAGAGACTAACTCGTCATAACAGATCTGCTGCAGCCACGGACAAATCCGTTGATAACTCTCCACAAAGGTAGCTTCAAAGCTATCCCACCGCTCTTGGTCGATCGACCATAGCGGTGCGGAGCCATACAGAATGTTGAATAAATCCTTTTTCCACCAAATTTCAGGGCTATGATGATTAGCGTCTTCCCAGCGCCAGGAAGTCACAATCGCATCGTGATAGACAAGTTCATACAGCGGGACTCTTGTGTACTCGTTGATGGAGTAAGCCAAATAAGTATCCGTTGCAGTTCTAGTACCCAGCATCACTGAAGGCCTTTCATTATTTTTCCAATCTCCATAGTGATAAATGGACCCCTTTTTATGAATATCGGAGTTAAACCATGTACGCTGCAGCGTCATCATCCCATGCACATACACGCTATGGGAACCTGCGAAGTCCGCCCCAAATTCTGCACCAATAAAGGTGCCGTAGTTATCTTCCAAATACTCATAATTCTGTACAATGGCTTCCGCGTACTGCTGACGGGTTAACGGATGATCCTCATGATGACATTCATAAAGTCCGTTTGCTTGGTAAACGTCCACAAAATACGTCTCATGCGGGTAGATTTGCAGCTCTTTCTCTACCCGCTTCACCATTTCCGGGCGTACAGCTACAGGACACACATATGTGCCGTATTGATTTGAATACGTAGAGCCATCTGGTTTCCTGGATGTGATCTGCTCAAATAACCCTGGATATACATTCCTTTTGAGAGGAATCCGCTCGATTTCCGCATTACCTGCATGACCTTCTGGGTGAATATCAGTGAAGAGCTCATAAGCGCCTGTCGCATAGCCCAGCTCTTTCAGACGGCTGTCGTAATCCTCTTCCGGATACGGTAAGTGATTGGCGTCCCACAGAAACATCGCTTTATCAATTCCGGCTTCTTTTAATTTTTGAGCGAAGATGACCTCACGTGCTTTATCCCAAGCATAAATATGTACAGCTCCAAGGATTTTTGCAATGGCAGGAAAACGTTCCTGATTTTCTTTTAAAGAAATCACATTATTTTTCGGCCATGCATAAGCTCGATATCGTTTACACTGGGCCACATAACCGCCTTGATGGAAGAAAATATAGCGGATTTTGCGTTCATAACCGAATGCTCCCATTGAGCTGAGCCAAGTCGGTGCAAAGGTGATAAGACCTCGCTCGCGCTTGAGGTCAATGGCTGCGTCAAATGGCGTTTCAATAATGGCCATATAGCCAGTTTCAAGTGCCGTATCCGTAACGCCAATCCATGCCATCGCCGCACCCCCTCCGCAGAAAAAGATAGGCTGCTCCTCCAGTGGATAAACGGTATCCGTTACGGGAAGCAGCAGGCCCTGACTATCGGTCTGGAGTACGTAATGTTCGGGATTCGGCGCCTCAAAAGCAGGCGGAAAGCTGATTTTCTCAAAGGGCGCATGCGGATCAGCCGATAGTGTGAAAGTCACTTCCGATTGTTCTGTTAGGGCAATGGTCACCGACATGGCGAACGCGCCTTGCAGCTCTACTTTTAGCGTATTACCGCTCTGCGACACCTGATAAATCTGCCAGCCACGTTCAAACGGCAGCTGTTCCCAGCCTTTATTTACACGTTTATCGGTAACTGTTATTCGCTTCTCAAGCGTATCCAACTTTAATTCAAGCTGATGGTCTTCCAGTATCCAAGTGTTAAGCATGTGTTTCTCCCTCTTCCTTATCCATTATTCTATGTATTGGCAACTCCGCTTCTTAATGATATTCATAAGCACCACGGTCTACGGTTCCTGCTACAGGGCGACTAACACCATCAAAATCCAGCGTAGCTGTAAACGAATTATCACCGCTGTTAATAGCCGACGACGTGCTTTTTAAATGAAAGTCGCGAAGTGACAGGTTGCTGAATAGCGGGTCTGTTGTTAAATTTCCTGTGCCTGTTTTGAGAATCGTCCCGTTGTAAAAAATATTACTGTTAAAATATACCGATGGGATCGGAACCCCGCTGGCATCGTTCGCTTTACTAACCGTCTCTCCACCTGCGTACATGATATTGTTGATGACATAGACATTGTTGGAGTAATTCCCAATGATCTCTCCATAATTCAGATTAGGGCTCTGTGAATTGGCGTAGGTCGTATTATTATTCACATACACATTTTGCGAGCTGAAGATATTAATACCTGCTCCCCCATTAGAATAGGAAATATTATTATCCACAATCGTCTTCCCCGTATATGGTGTTCCGCCAATCTGATCGTTTTTATTATCATCGATAATAATGCCATTCCCATCGGAATACACACCATGACCTTGCCATCTATAATTCGTCTGATTGCCATACACCAAATTGCCGGACACAAAATTTTTGTACCCCGTACCATTGTCCGTATTTCGCGAATGAAAGATGTTAATACCGCTCTGCGCCCATGCTGTAAACCAACAATTGTTATAAACGGTATTGTTCGAGAAGTTAATATAGTCTGCTTCCTCGGCTCCGATACCTTGCCCTGGTTTATCATGCACTTTGTTGTTGCGAACATTGATATGCGTCGCATATACAGTAGGACTTACATCCGTATTCTTGACAACGCTGATACCATTCGTATTGAATTTGCCGATGTTGCCAAGCGTATTGGTATTTTCGTAGGACTGCGCTTCTGTATTGGATAAATTTTGGCTCCAGCCGTAAATCTCGAAGCCTTCAATGTTAATGTACGAAGCCCCCTTAACTAAAATATGGTGCCATGCGCCTTGGCTAACACGCAAAATCGGGGTATGGCCTGGGTAAGCCTTATAAGTGATATAAGCATTAGCTATCCCTGAACGAGTAATTGTTAAGATCGGATTGCCGTTATCCCAATACGTACCATTCATGACATAAACCGTGTCTCCCGGATTCGTCTTGTTGGCAGCCGTTTGAATGTACCGAAGCGCATTCGCAGGTTCAGGTCCAAGTCCTGTGTTTCCATCATTGCCGTTAACACTCACATAATAAGTCACAGGTGTTGCCGCATGGGCGCCAGTCGGGATACACATCCATAAAGCCCACATACCGATTGCAATCAAAAGCCATTTGAACAAAGCGAGGTCATACTTTCTCATCATCACCATTACATCCTCCTCCAATTACTTATAAGGACAAGCGATTACTGGGTCCATTATCCTCCTTGTATTCCAATGAAACCGTTATCAGTGCAATCCAAAATCCCCTCCTTGAAATGAGTTGTACGTTCTGTTAAATCCATAATATGCTTACATTTATATTCTACCTGATTGCATTTTTTGGGAAATAAAGAATATTGGGATTCCTATTGCTATATTAAGATTAATCAAAAAAAAGCGCCGCCAAATGTTGAATATGCCTCTCACGGCAATACTCATCATCTGGTAGCGCTGCTTCCACATAATTAATTGATATACTTAGTGTACAACTCATATAGCAGTTTAGCAGCCTCTGCACGTGTCATACTGTCAGTCGGCCGAAGACGCGTTCCATCTCCGGATATAATTCCTTGCTTAACCAATGCGGCTACGCTTTCTTTCGCATAATTCGCAACGTTCGCATTATCTGTAAATGCGCCAAGCCCCGATGCCTCACTTGTAAATACGAGCTTATTGCTTAGTTGTAATGTTCTAACAGTCATCACCATTAAGTCCTGTCTGGAGATTGGAGCATTGGGCATAAACTGATTGCCATCAACCCCGTTCGTTATTCCTAGTTTTCGGGCTATGCTTACCGAGTTGAAGAAATAATCACTGGTTTTAACATCATCAAAGGATGCCCCATCTGCGTAATCTGCCTTCAGGCCAAGGGTTCGAACCAGAAGTGAAATAAAATCTGCGCGTGTAATATGGTTACTCGGCCCAAACGTTGTATCCGTAGCGCCATTAATAATACCTTTGGAAGCTAGAACTTCAATCGCTTTACGCGCCCATGCGATGTCCGTAATATCAGCAAAGCTTTTAATCTCATACACGATCGCATACTTGCTAAAATGAGTCGTCTGAAAAGTTACCCGCCCAGTTGCGGCATCGTATCTGCCAGACGGCACTCTTTGCACGTTGCCATTGTCGTCGATGTACCAGACATTCACATGTTCCGGGTGCAGCAATTCCTCTGCCGATGGCTGGTAAGCCACACTTACGGTAACCGGAGACTTATCGTTATGCCAAGCCAACTTTTGATCATCAACTTCAATATTTAAATCAATGACAGGATGATTGCCAATGCTATTCTTTAGTTCGCTGCTGAAAGTTGAAGTATCTGCAAGACGAATGGATAGAACAACATTGTTCGATTTTGCAAGATCGCTATTTTGCAGCATATCATTAAGTATCGTTAACGTGCCAAGCGGAGTTTGAATATCCAACTGCTTTGTTCCACTAGTATTCTGAAAGAATGCGGAAGGAATGGACAAAGCATATCCTGTTGCGCCATTAACAGCATGGATGCTCACTGTCTTATGGAATGAGGTATTAGATCCTGTAAGGCTTTCAAGCCCTTTTAGCTGCTTAGCCGTAAGTGTTGCTTTAGCTGTCTCCTGGCTAAGAGTTGGTGTCAGTTGGAGGATGTTCGTATTATTATCGGTAGTACCTGTCCCAGTACTTGAGGGTAAAACTGGACCTGCACCTGGGCCTGGGCTTCCCCCTGCCGACTTACTTGAGATCCCGAGGGTTGAAGTTGCGCCCTCTGTCCAAATAGAAGGTGTGCTCCCGGAAGCCCCTAATTTAACGGAAACAAGCGTGACGTCTACGTTCCCAGGCGCAAGTGCTGTAAAATTTAAGGAAAGGAGATTCACATCACCCTGACTAGGCGGCAATTGTCCTGTTTTAGTAATGGCATAGAGAATCCTATCTCCTTGCACCTGTGGTGCAACCTCTAAATTTGCACCGGCTGGGAAAAGTTCACGATTCGGAATAATATCAGGTACACCTTGTGTGCCTGATTTCTCAACAAATTGTAATCGCCGTGCATCGTACGTAAACACAATTTCCATGCCGTAAAGGTTAGTAACCTGCGCTCCTCTTATTGTCATGGTAACCGTTTGCCCTTCCTCTACCCGCTCGCTTGAAAATGAGACCGTAAACGAAGGTTGGGCTGTTGCTGCATAGCTTTTAGTTGACAGCAAGCTCATCGTGAGGGAAACCATGAGCATCAGATAGGCAGCCAGCTTAACATAGTTTTTCATCGTCATTATCCACCTTGTGATCGTGATTAGGAGGAAGGTTTCCCCTTCCCCCTATACGTGCCATTATTGAATTAGGTTAGCTGTAACGATTAGATCGAAAATGTCAATGACATTATCATTATTTACATCATATTTACTTACGAGATTCCAATCACTGAGAGATAATTGGGATTTAGCTTTACCATATTGTTGAGCCATTTGAACCAAGTAACCTAAGTCATAAACGGAAGTCGTGATTCGCCCATCTTTAAACTGATTAATTGCTAAATTCAGTTGATTAGCTGCTTGATCAACTAATTCTTGCGTAGCTGCGAGAGTGTTCAGCACCGCAGTAGCAGTCATAATCTGATCTTGCAACTGCGCTTTGGAGCCCATTGGATATTGACCAGATTGAGTGCCCTCAACGGCTTGCGTCAAGGTTGACTGAGCAAGCGTTATTAACTGTTGAAGCGTACTTGTGTTAGCCACGAAAATAATAACATTTTGCGAGGATAACTGATCTTGAGCAAGTTGGCTAAGTTCACTTTGCGCGTTTGAGGTCTTTGCTGCTGTCACAGCAATCACCGTTGCTTGGCTCTGTACAGGAGCTTTAGCCTTCCAGTTTAACTTAAACAGATCACCAGGTACTGTAATTGCACCGCTTGGTTGCGTAGCCACGCCATAGATTCGAACTATCCCAGGAACAGTGATGTCTGCATGAAAAAAAGAAAATCCACTCTTCAATGACGTAGTATCGACAAATTCAATATGGGCTGAATCATAACTGACTGTTACATCCACACCATAAACAGCGGTGGAAATCGTATTTGTCGGGGAAGTCAATCCGACATTCGTAGAGAAAGACGCTCCTCGATAAACAGAACCAACACCTGACATGGTTATGGATAAACCTTGTAGATTACCCAGAGTTTGACCATTAATTGCTACCAACGTACTGCCTGATATTTGTGTACCATCTGTCGAAGTAGCAATAACACGAACACTACCGTTCTTCACCGCCTTTAACAAGCCAGTGGTATTTATTGTTGCTTTGTTGGTTAGCGTCACACCATCAGGCTCATACACACTCCAACGTACCGTAGCCTGTGTAGCCGCAGAAGGAACAATAACGGCCTGGAATTGTGATGTTCCACCGTTGGTGCTAATATCGTTTCCATAGACCGAGATGGATTGAACAAAAACCGGCGCTGCATTCGTCGTAACGGCAGCTGAAGCACTAGCTCCCGAGAGATTGCCCGCAGCATCTCGTGCGCGAATGGTAAAGCTGTAAGCGGTACTTGGTTGCAAATTGCTAGCAACATACGTAGTACCTGTCAAACCAGAAGCTATTTTATACGTACCGCTATAGACTTCATAAGTTACAGAAGAAGTTTCATCCGTTGAAGCTGTCCAGCTCAGATTAGCAGATTGGTGCGTTTTATCCGTCACCTGGACATTTCCTGGTACCGTTGGAGGTGTGGTGTCTGCCACCTGACCCAGCAGTGTTACATTCCCCCATCTTGATGTGTTGGAATAACCATTTCCCTTAATATCACTCCAAATCGCTGTACTTGTTCTAGCCCCTACACCATTGTCATCGTTAACCTGAGAGTCCAAACCGATAACTTTCCCATCAGAACCTTTAATGGTCTTAAACGGAATTTTCACTTCGACGATATATCCATTTGCTGTTTTTGAAGTTGCACTGGTAAATTCCGATCCGTTCCCTTGGCTTCCCACGGTCTTTTCATTGTCATAATTGATTCTGTACTGTCTGTCATCAGGCTGATGAGAGGTTGTTTTCGCGTTATTCTCGTCAAGGAATATTTCCACAGAATCTTGTTCCCATGCATTTGCATTCTTTTTGCTTAGTAAGGGATCCGTTACTTCTGACAAGACATACAAATTATCTGTATCCCATAGTACTCGAACTTTGCCCGTGGCACCTGAAGTCACTGGAGCCGTTGCGTTATCGATATATTTGTTAACATTAAGAACCGGAGCAGTATTCCATATTGGGTCCATGGAACCGTCAATCGTAGGCGTACCGTAACGTGCTACACCGTTCTCGGGCATGAACTCCATGGTTTGTCTAATTGCATCGATATCAATTACATCATTTACAATCGGATTAGCACTTGTATAACTGGTTTCGTAAGCGCCAATGTCGTACTTCGCTCCCTGCGGACGAGCCGCATGCACAATATCAATGGAAGGCGCAAGCGTCTTGGTTCCACGATCAATCGCCGGTGAATCAGACTTAAGACGAAGGAAGTTCACATTTGTTGGATCAAGGGATACAAATTTAGGGTCAGCTACAACATCGTTGGTACCCATTTCTTTGGGCGTACCTCCGCCATAATAAATGTTGTTGGCATAGATGACCAATTCACTGCCATTCGCATTATTGATTGCGTAATTGATTTCACCTTGGCGTAGATCTCTTGAATATACGATATTATTAAAAATATTTACTTTGTCAGAGGTACTAGCGAACAATTGGGCATACGTTAAGTACGGATTTTGGTTATTGTTGTACAGCGTATTGTTCATAATATCTACGTTAGCGGAGTTAAAGGAATGAATACCCGAGCCCCCGTTGCTGTAGGAGATATTATTTTGCACCAACGTTTTTCCTTTATAAGCAGGGAACGTTTTTCCAGTGTTTTTATTGTAATCAATAATAATGCCGTTTCCATCCGAATACCCTTTGGTTTGATTCCATTTGACATTCGTTTGGTTATGATGAACGATATTATTGCGAATAATACTCTTATAACCTGTCTCTGTATCGACATCCACGCCGCCTAGGACACTAATCCCGCTGCAAGCATACATCGTATACCAAGCATTGTTGTAGACTAAATTATCCTCAATTGTGATATAATCCACATTGGCTGAGCCTATTCCCCCGGCAGGTAAATCGTGGATAATGCTATTTCTCACGGTAATATGATGAAACGCCGGCAAGCCATTGGCTAAGTTAGTTCCGCTGTTAATATTAATCCCGTTAGTGTTGGCTTTCGTAAATCTAGGGTCTCCATAGTTAACTGGCAGACCAGCTTGTGTTTGCTCATACCAATAATTGTATGCAGCCTCACCGTCTGCAAGCGTAAGATTCTGGTTGTTCCCTTTCACCTCAATTCCGTCAATGATGATATAGCTGGCCTGAATGAGGATGACATCCCAAGCATTATCGGAGTATAAAACAGGATGAGCGCCAGGCGCTGCTTTGTATGTAATATACGCAGGCTGATTTGTTGCTGTGTTGAATGCTCCTGATTTCGTAATGGTCACCATTCGGTTACCACCGCTATACACATACAGACCATCCATGATATTCACCGTATCGCCAGGTGCGGTAAGATTAGCCGCCTTTTGAATGGTCTGGAATGGGGTACTCGCAGACTTTCCATCATTGGAATCGCTTCCTGACGGACTCACATAATAGTTGATTGGCGTTCCGATTACAGGTGCCGCATCAAGCAAAGTTCCCGGCGCTGCATGTATGATTGGATTTGCACCAGCAACGTTAGATGCTGATACCTTAATATTATCGACTAAAATTGTTGCTTTGCTATGCGTGCCTGCGTCGACATTAAGCATCATAGCAGCCAAGCCATTTGTTTTAAACAAATTGGAGTTTTGAATCGGCTCATTATTAACTAGACGTGTTGTTTTGCCATCCTTTATATGGTAAAGATCATAGCTTAATGTATCTGCATGTACGACCAACTTGAGGGAGAATGCTTTATTGACTTCCCATGTCGTTCTGGCGGCAAATGCGCCATTTCCCGTCCCTGATGAGCGTGCATAAATATTGCCATTTTTCGAGAAAAGCAAGGTGTTGCTCTTTACCCCCCATGACCCATCAATCAACCTTAGGTAATAATCGGCATTTGTATCCTTAAGCATAAAATCGGCTTCCAGCGTATAGCTTTTGTAAATTGAATCTGCTGCCCAGGATTGAAAGATCGGAAAACCGATATCTCCCGGTTCATCCTGCGTCGTTGTCACATCCACCCACCTGCTGCCGCTCTCCTCTACAATTTTCATGACAGATGGTGATTTGGCATCCAGAATATTGGTTAGAATGACAGATCCGGTAGCCGTACCTGCTATTGAAGTATCTGTGTCGTTTGTTTCGAAGGTCGTTGTTCTTAATAGTGTGGTTCCTGCAGCAGGAACATAGGCATCTCGAACATCATTAGAGTATGAGAGTTTAATATTATCGTATCGGACGCTTGTGCTCGTTGCAGCAGTTGTACCAACAGCCTCGATATTATAATAAACGACGCCAGTTGTTAAAAAGTCATGTCCACTATAGGCCATTAAAGGCTCACCACTGGCAAGCATCGTTGTTACGTTAGTCGTTTTATCTGTGATAAACAGATCGTATTTATTAATATCGTTGTAGAGATCCAACTTAATGACATAGGTTTTATTCGCTTCCCAAGTGCCTCGCTTGACGTAAGTACCTTGAGCGACAGTACCTGACTTTACTTGTACATCTCCACTAGGCAGAAACTTAGCAATGGGAAGATTTTGCCCCCAGTCCCCAGGTATAACCTTCAGATCAAATTCTTTGGCTTGATTGCTGAATGTTAAAGAACCTTCAAAGCTAAAACGGTTTCCAGTTGCTTGTCCGCTTGCGTTTGCTGCATAGTAAAACCGCGTTTTACCCTGTGCATCCGCCGGCACGGTTACTTCCAGAGCCCTATTACCATCTGACTCACTTACAATTTTTTTTGTAAAAGCAGTTTCTACAGCAAACATGCTAGGAACAGGCGCAATATCTGCACCGACGGCAAACGCACCAAAGTTAGGATCCGTGGTTTCAAAGGTATGATTCATTTTAACTGTTTCAGCCGCATCAGCCCTACCGCTAAATTGCGGAAAACTTACACTTGCGATTGAAAATAGAAGTGTGAGTGCAGTGATGCATGAAGCAATTTTTTTCATTTTCTTCATTCTTTACTTCCTCCTCGTAAACTATTGAAACCGTCATCATTTTAACCAACAAAATCTCGGCAAACCTGATGCTTGCAATAAATATTTTTACATGATGCACCTCCATTGAATTGAGCAAACCGCTTGGAATTCAGAAATCCAAATTTAGTTATCCTTTCATTCATATTCTACCTGATTGTGTTTTTTTGGAAATGAAGGATATTTAGATTCCTATCACTATATTAAGATGGTCATAAAAAATCGACCGGATCGAGGTAACCCTCCCATCCGGTCGATTAAACACACTATTCTACACCCTCACATCTGTTCAAAAACAAAGTTAATGGAACCCTGGTATGCCATTGCTTGACAGCTGAAGGTTATTCGGTAAATCCTCTCGCCCCAGACTTTCGACATCCACTTATCATTCGTCTCAATCCGCTCTTTGGTCATTGTTAGATGCTCCGGATAGATCAAGCGAACAGAAGGACCTTCATTGGATTGGAAAAAAAGTTCCCGTGGCTGCGGCTCCTGCACTTCACAGCACGTCATGAATTGCCATTGCAACGCGCTCCTGCTTGAAGTCAAATCATACGTATCCTGCAGCTTGACATAGGCAGACGAAGAACGACTCAGCGTGATCTCTCGAATCCACTCCCTTATTCCCGCTTCTGACGGATACGCAAGTGCCAGATCAAGCTTAAACCGAGCATAGTTGTCATCTGCTTGATAATCTACCCATCCTGCTTGATAATCTCTGCCAGGCAACTGCTCGTACCCGTTCACCGTCGGAACATTATGATAAGTCGAACGCATTGTCCATATTTCATAGCGTTGATCGCTAAAGGTTTGCTTATTATACGAATTAACTCCTGCATCAATGATAACGGGATATCCATCGGCATACAAAATAAACTGCCCAATATCATTATGATTGTGGCTTTCCGCATTGTGTCCGCCTTTGGCAGCAAGATACAAGCCCGATGGAGAATTACTTTGTTCTCTCGCTGCCATAACTTGAATGCCGTCTAGCCACACATCCCTCAGGTAAGGTGGAGAGCCCTTCTCTTGAGTCAAAGCGGGATAATATTTAATTTCCGAGAGACTGCGGAGCATCGGATACCAGGGATGCTGAACGAATTTAACCGAGCTTATGCGGTACTGATTAACCGCTTGATCGCATAGCATCGGATCGTGGATTAACTGTCCGTACTTAAATGCTTGAACCGCTTGAAAGTTAGTGATTTTGGCCGAACCGTCAGCAAAATTAATAAAATAGGTCTCGTGAATATGCGCTCGATAAATATAACGGCCAATATTCTGAACCAGCGGTTCTTGAAACAGATCGACCAATCCGCCTGTAGCGTGCTTAAGCAATTCAAGACAATCGAGCAGAGCCCCGCCTGCCCGGTCCCAATACGTTGTCCCTTCATCGCAGCCACCATCGGAATGATAGCTTTCCAGGAACGCGTCTAGACTCGTAATACATTTAGTGAGTCCTTCCCATCTGCATTTGGCATCTTCCTCCACAAGAAGTAAAGCCGTCAAAAAACAGGAGTTAATCCAAGGATTCCAATTGTTTACAGGCCGTTTCTCAAAGCCCATCCAAAAGTAATCATCGCGTCCCATATACGCATCCAGTATGCGCCTCTTCACTTCCTCCTGGATGCGTTGCACGATATGAGGGGTAACCTTGTTCAACTCATTTCCAAGCAGATAGGAAACCCATGCTAGCAATGAACCTGTCTCTGCTGCTCGCAGATCCAAAGAATGCCCCTTTCCCAGAGGCAGTAAAGCCTCCTCACTATGCATCACGCCGATCCAACTTGTCTCCTCACAGATGGCCCAAATCCCATTAATAATATCATCAAGGAATCTGCCCGCTCCTTCCAAGCATTCGGCAACGGCCAACGTTCCAAGCGCCGTTCTGCGCTTCAAGTACGTTTCATCACAGAGATCTAAAGACCCCGTACGAGTAAATGCCATAATCATGGATGCCGATACGATAGGCCACTCGTAATTGATGTATTTCTCTGCTTGTCTAATCAGAGACTGCCTCACTTCCACAGGTACATCATCCCAGTAGCCCCTGTCGGCTGCCACCGGAAAAAGATGGAACTGCTCCTGTTTGATCATGTGCTGCTCCTGCAACACATGACGGAATTTTTCCCTAATCACACTACATCTACTCCTCTGCTGCAAGCCAAATTACCTGTCCCGGCTTCATATTGAGTTGAATCGTCCGTTGATCTCGCTCAACAATACTCACTACTGTCTGATTTTGTTCATCCTTTGCGCAGATAGGCAAATGAGCTTGAATTCGGCAGCTACCGCCTTGACTTGCACGAATCGCAGCTGTTTGCAATTGCCCATGCTCCCATTTTATATCAATTTCATAACCGCCTCGCGCTTTTAATCCCGTAACGGAGCCCTTCATCCAGCTGGACGGTAGAGCCGGCAACAGCTCAATAATGCCATGATGGCTTTGCAGCAGTAGTTCCACAATGCCCGCTGCGCCTCCAAAATTGCCATCAATTTGAAAGGGCGGGTGATTGTCCAACAAATTCGGCAAGGTCGAATGCGTCAAAAGCTCTTGCATATGAAAAGCAGCCAGATTTCCATCCTTTAACCGGGCGTAAAAGTTTATAATCCACGCTCGACTCCATCCCGTATGACCTCCGCCATGAGCCAATCTTCTCTCTAATGTTATTCTTGCCCCTTGCGCCAACTCTGGTGTACGGTTATCACTTATTCCGGTTCCAGGATGAAGCGCAAACAATTGTGAAATATGCCGATGACCTGGATGAACTTCCTCATAATCCTCGGACCACTCTTGTATCTGTCCATATTTTCCAATTCGTGTTGGTGGAAGCTTACTTCGGGCATTCGCCAATTGAGCCCGAAACTCCTCATCTATCTCCAATCGTTCGGTGGCGGCCATGCAAGCGGTGAATAGCTCGGTCAAGATTTGATTATCCATGGCTGGTGAGGCACATAGAATACCTGTTTCCCCATTTGGCAATACATACTTATTCTCTGGGGATACAGATGGTGAACTGATCAGCCAGCCATTTTCATCTTGGATTAAAAAATCAAGGAAAAATAGCGCAGCTTCTTTCATTGTGTCATAAGCTCTCTTCAGAAATATCTCATCTTGCGTAAATTGGTAATGCTCCCAGAAATGCAAACTTAGCCAAGCTGCACCAAACGGCCAATAGGTTGCGGGAAGATGCATGTCCTGCGGCGCTGTATCCGCCCATATATCGGTATTGTGATGAGCCACAAACCCACGGCATCCATACATAATAGCAGCTGTTTGTCTTCCAGGCTCCTTCATTCGTTCAATTAAATCAAATAATGGCTCATGGCATTCCGACAAGTTGCACGTTTCTGCCAACCAGTAATTCATTTGCGTATTAATATTAATTGTATATTTACTATCCCATGGTGGCAGCATATCATCATTCCATATCCCTTGCAGGTTTGCAGGCAATGAGCCGGGACGACTTGAGGCAATGAGCAGATAACGACCGAATTGAACATATAGCGAAATTAACCCTAGATCCACCTGACCCTGCTTAATCAGATTAAGTCGTTCTGGTGTGGACAGCGTCTCCCGGACATCCGGCTCTATCCCTTCAATCTGCAAAGACATACGATTATACAAAGTTCTATAATCAGCTATGTGATCTGCCAATAACATGTCGTATGGCTTTATAGCTGCTTGCTTAATCAGATTTGTACAAGCATCCTCAGGATCCGCATATCTAAATGTGGTAGCTGCCGACAACAAAAGCGTAACCTTACGAGCACCTTGGACAGTAATATGCTCACCAATTGTCTGAACGATACCGCCATCTGCGACTGCCCTTAGCATAAGGACGTAATCCGTGTCCGACAAACCGTAGCACTGATTACGCATAACAATTGTATCATGGCCAATTATCCCTGCCACATTTGCATATTTGCCTGCTTTTCTATCCAATCTGGCATGGAAAGAAATACCCGCTGGACAAGATGTCTCAAGTCGTATAACCATTACACTGTCAGGAAAGCTCACAAAAGTTTCACGGCGATACGCATATCCATCCCGTTCGTATGTTGTGGTTGCAACCGAGCGTTCAAGGTCAAGCTCTCTTCGATAATTGGAAACACGGCTCTCCTCTTCATCTATAAATAACAGCAAATCTCCAGCTGGCACATAGTGGCGCTGGCTGTTAGGAGTACCGGAGAAAGCTAACTCCGCTAGTCGATGAGCTCCACCAGCTCTTCCTTCTTTGATCAGTCTTCTTATCTCCCCAAGCTGCGGCAAAGCATCTCGGTTATTCCTGTCACGAGGTCCCCCATACCAAATCGAGTCTTCATTCAGCTGAATTCTTTCATTTCGAATTTGGCCAAACACCATACCTCCCAACCGTCCATTACCTATAGGCAATGCCTCATTCCAATCACTTGCTGGCTGTTTATACCACAATTTTTGGCTCATCAAAATTCCACCTTCTGAAGTCTATACAGCGTCACCGGATGATTGAGTATGCCCATGAAGGTTATTCTCAATAATCTAGTGACGCTGCCTATTCCTTACTTTTTATTTTTTATAAACTCATCAATTTGTTTTTGCTTCTCTGCAATAACTTTGTCCATGCCGGCTTTTTTCAACTTGTCATTAAACTCTGGCAAGTACTTCTCCGGATCAACCACACCACCGCTAAGGCCGTCAATATAAGATTTGACAACGCTGGCAAGAGCAGCTTCTTCATTTTTTGTGCTCTCGCTGTTATAAGTAAAGCCAAGAATTGGGGATGGTACGCCTGCTGCATTGAACGTTTTGAACTTCTCCCATTTCTGTGGATCTTCGTTTTGGAACAAGTAAGTCAAGAATTGGTTACCAACTTGCCAAGTGTTCCCTGGGAAATAGCCTGTGTCTTTTGAGGCAGCAAAGCCATCTGGGACCTTAATTACATTATCTTTACCAGCAACCTTCACGTAGTGCTTGCCTTCAATCCCAAAGTCCATTAGATTGACGATACGCGGATCACTGTGCAGAAGATTAAGGAACATAACCGCTCTCTCAGGGTCTTTGGAAGTTCTCGAAACAGCAAGCATCGAGTTGTTGAGATCAGCAGATGCCACATAAGGTTGTGTAAATTCAACTTGTATTAATGGCTTTTTACTTAAATTGCTCGCTTCTAAGTCTCCGCCCGGTTTAAGCTGCGACCATCTTGCTGCGACGAGCCCTTCATCGTTCTGTGCTTTCAAATTTGTGTTCGTGCCTGGATCCTTTTGGAAATAACCTTTTTGGTTCCAGTTATACATCAGTTTGAACAAGTCCTTGGCTTCAGGTGTTTCAAAAATATTGACAACTTTTGGTGTCGTACCTGTTTTGGAAATAACACCAGGGCTTTGGAATCCGCCAATAAACTCATAAGGCAGTAAGTTTAAGAAGTTAGATGTAGCTACGATCGGGATCACATCCGCCGACTCGCCTGCTTTGACTTGTTGCAGGAATGGTTCAAGATCTTCCAGCCTTTTAATCGTTTTCAGGTCCAGTTTATACTTTTCTACCAGGTCTTTGCGCAAAAACAAACCTTGCTGGGAAGCCATTTCTTTTTCCGTAGGGAGTGCATAGTTCAATCCTTTAATCGTTGTTCCCGTTAAGAACTTCGGATTCATCGACTTCAGAATATCTTGTCCGTACTTTTCCAATAAATTGTTTGCTGGATCGTTCAGAGCGACGTAAGCGCCTTTAGCCACGTTGATGCTAAGATCGTTACCGGAAGTGAACATGAGGTCAAACGGCTCACCGGAAGCGATCATCAAATTCGTCTTTTGTGCATAGTCTCCCCAGCCCAAGTGATTGATCTTAACTGTCGCATTAATTTTTTCTCTCGTAATCTTGTTGATTTCTTCTTCAACTAACGCCACATCTTTTTGCGCAGTAGGTCCTGCGAAATAAATCGAAATCTCACGCGGATCCAATTTTTTGGTAGCAGCTGCTGAAGCTACTGATGACGAAGAGCCTGGTGAAACTGCTGGTGCTCCCGATTTTGAACAAGCTGATAAAAGCAGTGCCGGTATCGTAACAGCTAGGGCAATCGTATTCAGCTTTTTCATGTTAATCATGTGCAAACCCTCCTAAATTATCTACAAGTATATGCTTAACCAGATGGTCTGGATATAGCCAATTTATCATTACCCTTTAACGGAACCGACAGTAAGTCCCTTAACCAAATACTTCTGCAAGAAAGGATACACCAGAATGATAGGACCAATACCAATGACCGCCATCGCCATTTTTGCCGTTTCAGAAGGAAGCGTTTTTTGAATTGCATTAACAGCCTGAATACTGGCAGCACCGGAGTTGATATAGTTAAGATCGCTAATGACCTTATACAACAAATATTGTAAACTCACCAATTGGGGGTTGTTTATAAAAATTAATGACGTATACCAGTCGTTCCAATACGATAACATTTGAAACAATCCGACTGTAGCAAGCACTGGTAAGGATAATGGCAAAATAATTTTGCCATAGATTCTCAGTTCGCCTGCACCATCGATCTTGGCTGATTCAATGAGCGCATGAGGAATGGTATTGGTGAAAAAAATACGCATAATAATGACATTAAATGGAACAACGAGATGAGGAATGATGAGCGCAAATAGCGTATTTTTCAGTCCAGCTTGTGTATAGAGCAAATACCAAGGGACGAGTCCGCCACCGAAGAGCATCGTAAAAAAGACAATAAATGAGAACTGATTTCTGTAAGGAAAATCAGGGCGTGACACTGGGTAAGCAAATAACGACGTGACTAATAAGCTCAAGAACGTGCCGACCACGGTCACTAGAATCGAGATGCCATAGCCCGTTGTTATTTTATCCAGATCATCAACGAGGAATCTGTAAGCGTCCACGGAGAAAACCTCAGGAATGAATTGATACCCATCTCTTAAAATATGGGACTCGTCAGAAAACGATACCGATATGACCAGAATCAAAGGCAGCACACATAGTAAACTCGCAAGTCCAAGGACAGTCAATAGGATAGAATAACTAACCGTTGACATTGCGTTGGCGTGATAACTTTTGGTTCTTCTTTTTATGACTGCACTTGATTTAATAATTTCTTCCATCTTGAATCCCCCTAGAATAACGCATTTTCTTTGCTGACCCGTCTGACAACGAGATTCGTCAACAACACTAGAACAAAGCCCACTGATGCTTGATAGAAACCGGCCGCAGCTGACATGCCCACATTACCGTTCAACAGAAAATTCCGATATACGAAAGTATCGATAACTTCCGTAGCAGGCAGCAGAGAACCTGAATTCAATGGAGCCTGGTAGAATAGTCCGAAATCAGCATTAAAGATACGGCTTATTTGCAGTAGCACCATAACAATTACAACGGGAGCGAGCATAGGCAGCGTAATATGTAGCATTTGTCTGAACTTGCTGGCACCATCAATTAAGGCCGCCTCATAATATTCGGTATCAATAGATACGATAGCTGCCAAGTAAACAACCGCAAAGTAACCGACGTGCTTCCACGTGTTAACGATAGGGAGAATAAAGAACCATTTATGCGCATCCGAATACCATGAGAGGGCTTCCATTCCGAAAAATTTTAAGACCGTTGCATTCAAAAATCCAGATTGACCAAGAATGGCATATAGGATGTAGCTTACGGCGACATACGATATAAAATACGGAAAAAGGATTGTGCTTTGAAATGTCCTCTTCAACTTCATACCACGAATTTCATTTAAGCCAATGGATACTGCAACAGCACCAATCGTGTTTAAAACGATAAACACGGCATTAAAACCAATCGTATTGCGTGTTGCTGTCCATGCCACATCGGTTTGTATGAGGTATTTAAAGTTTTCCCAGCCTACCCAAGGGCTGTGCCAAATGCCATCTGAGAAATTATAATTTTTGAATGCAAGAATCACACCGAACATCGGAATATAATTATTGAAAATTACGATGGCAAGTGCAGGAAGCATCATCAAAAATAAAACCCGGAAGCGTACGATATTTCTCATGTGTTCAGAAAGCTTAAGCATGTTCACCCTTCACTCCATTCTCTTGTCTGTATAGGTTTATTTTACCTTTTTACACCGTTTTGGAAATAAAGCATCTTAGGATTTATGTTAAAATATTCAGGTCAATCACAAAAAAACGAAGAATGTCGTTATGACACTCTTCGTTCTTTTATTTGCCGATTGGGTGACGCTTGTCAAAAGAGCTATCCATATAATTTTGCATGGATACGGAGCCCATCTGAACAGCGCTTTGAAGCATTGTATTTAATCGCTGTGTTTCAGCTTGCAGCATGTCATTGACTGAGGATGTTCCTGAAGCCACGTCCCGATATGCCTTAAGCCGATTATTCCAGCCAAAATGGTCCTGATTCACCACGCTGGAGGTTATCGTACTGTCCAAGAGGATGGGCTGTAAAGGATAGAATGATTCCACATCTGTAGGCAGGAAGTTGGTGAACTTCGAAGATGTCCTCGTATTCGGATAGTCTTGTTGGATACGCGAAGAGACGGGAATGACGACGTCCTTTTGATAGAGTTCACCAATGACACGATCCGAATGGATATACTGCCAGAAGTGAAGGGCTGCTTCGCTATGCGGGGTTGCGCTGTTAATCCCAATGACAGGCTCCGGAACTAACATTAACGCTCCTGCGCCTGCTTTCTCTTCATCTAAAGCCGGAGGCGTAGCGACGCCCCAATCCACAGAGAGCTTGAGTTCATTTTCAAGCCGATAGACATCGCTGCTTGAAACAAGCATCATGCCCACATTACCTTTGGCAAATTGGGTTAAAGCTGTATCGTACTTCATCGAGAGGTCTCCGGGAAACAGACTGCCATTCATCTTCATGGTCAGCATGGTTTCCATCCATGGCACATACCCCGTTGTGTCAAATTTGCCAGTCCGGAAATCAAATAAGGTAACACCGCTATAGGTCATAGGGATTTCCATACTCTGCATAAACCCGTACCAGTCTTCTCCAAGCGGCCATACAAATCCGTATTTCTGATTGCCAAGTTGCTTCTGACTAATCCGAGCAGCTGTCTCTTTCAGCTCGTTAAGCGTCTTTGGCGGTCGGTTCTCATCCAGCCCTGCAAGGCGAAACAGCTCTTTATTATAGGCAAGCCGAACCGTACTGAGTCCATAAGGAATAACGTATTGTTTGCCATTGAAACTGCCATATGTGAGTGCCCATTTGGAATAATTTTTCTTCATGGATTCGGGAATATCACTCGACAAATCTTTGAACCAATTCTTATACATGTACGTAGTGATCCAGTCCGACTGGACAGCAAAGACATCCGGTCCTTCCCCTGAAGCCATGAGCATATTCAAGGTTCTCGTGTAGTTTTCACGAGGAATGGTCAGCATTTGAATTAAAGCATCGTCCGAATTTGAATGGTTATACGCATCGATGACTTTTCGCATTTCCGTATCCGAACCATACGAGTTAAAAGCAAAGGTAAGCTGCTTTTTGGATGGTTCTTTTAGAGGCTGTACGGCTTGCTTCTTAGGCATTTTCATGCTCCATATCTGCTGGGTGCCAGCTGCAATCAAGCACATTACAAGAAGAAGACCACCAGCTAGAAGCCATTTTTTTTGTTTCATTTCTAAACTCCTTCCCTTACAATGGGGATAAATCTAACGCTAGGAAGACAGGTGACTGCGTGATGTGGATACGCTCTCTTAAGCAACTTTTCTCTCATCATATCAGTATTAAAAGCAGACTGCTCATCTATTTTTTGTCACTCGTACTCATTCCGTCGTCCATTATTGCCATTTCTCTGTATCATCAATCTAGCTCTACCATTTCTCAAAATATGACCGATTCAATTAACCGGAGCATGCAGATGATGGAACTGAATGTCCAGGAAACCTTGGAACAAATTGATGATATCACGACAAAAATTTACACTAGCGACACTTTACAAGGCATTCTGTCCAGTGATCCTTCCAGCGACGAAATTGGCATTGTCAACGAGATGACGCAACTGAGTACACTTCTCGACAGCTATAGCTTCTCAAATCAAGGCCGAACAAAATTCACTTTAAATCTATTCCTTATGAATCGGCCGATTTACAATCTTTTTCCATCCATTCCCCATGTATACAGTGTCGAGTCCGTTCAAAATCTGGGATGGTACCAAGCGATGTCGTACAAGAGCAGATTTAAAGTGCTTGGTCTGTATCAAGGGACTAATGAGGCGGGCAATCCTCCCCAGTACTCCATTCGTACCGCCAAGCAGCTTTATGAATTAGATAATTTCGCGGTTCCTTATGCAGGGCTTATAACAGCGGATGTCAATATTGCCGATTTTGGAAAGATGTTGGATAGCTTGAAGCCTTCCGAGCATAGTGAAGTTTACATCCTGAATGCTGCTGGCGAGGTCATGATTGGTCCTCGCATGGATGAAGTCAATCAGCCATTTTCTATCCCGGAACTATTCTCACCTAGCAAGTCTTTACAGGAGCCTGAATTCCAATCACAAATTACCTCCATGCAAGGTGAACAAACACTTGTCGCGAGCAAGATAATTTCACAACTAGACTGGAAACTTGTAACCGTTTCACCACTTCGTGATTTAAATGGGAAACTACTCACATTTAGAAACGTGATGATTGTTGTCATTCTTTTTAGCATGGTTATGGCATTCATTCTTGCCCTGTTCCTATCTAACAATATTACGAATCCGATTCGAAAATTTATTCGAGCAATTAATACGACGGATTCGGAATTGTTCAATGTCTCCATTGATTATAAGCGAAATGATGAGTTTTTGTTTTTATTCCAACGTTTTAACAAAATGATCCGGCAAATGAAAGAGCTGGTCGATCAGCTCTATGTGACCGAGGTTAAAAAGAAAAAAGCGGAGCTAGAAGCGCTGCAGGCTCAAATTAATCCTCATTTTTTATACAATACATTAGATTCGATTAACTGGATGGCACTCAAGAAGAAGATGCCTGAAATTAGTTTAATGGTCACGTCGTTATCCGATTTTTTCCGTTTGTCTCTTAATAAGGGTCGATCCATGATTCAACTTCAGGACGAGGTGAACCAGGTTCAAGCTTACCTTACCATTCAACAAATTCGACTGAGTAACAAATTAACCTTTGAGATTGACGCCCCCTCGCATCTCCTGCAATTGATTACGGTAAAATTGATTCTTCAACCACTAATTGAGAATGCCATCATTCATGGCTTCGATGCCAGTAAGGGGCGTGGGCATTTAATTATTCGCGCAGCCTTAGAGGCGGATATCTTGACATTGCGCGTTTCCGATAACGGCAGTGGCAATCATGCGGACGTCAATAAAATTCAAGATTTGCTCACGTCTTCAGGCGACGAAACCGCGTCATTCGGGATACGAAATGTGAATACCCGCATTCAACAATGGTTTGGCCAACCATATGGCTTACAGTATGAAGCTAACGAAGAGCAGGGATTAACGGCAATTATTCGAATGCCTGCCAGAAAAACAGCGGATGGATTGTCGAACGATCTTTTGCTGGATCAACGAGATCATTTATCCTAAGGAGGAATACGTATGATCACGATGGTGATTGCGGATGATGAAGAACTGATACGGGATGGTCTAAACTCAATTATAGACTGGTCTGAATTTGGTATTGAAGTCGTAGGTCTTGCAGAAGAAGGGCGCCAAGCCTATGAACTTTGCATGAGGCTGAAGCCGGATATCGTCTGTACGGACATTCGAATGCCGATCATGGATGGGCTTGAGCTTTCCCAAAAGCTGCGCGATGCTGGAAGTACAGCGAAAATTGTCATTATCAGCGGTATTCAGGACTTTCATTACGCCAAAACAGCACTTAGCATGCATGCGGAAGCTTACGTCCTAAAACCTGTTAAGCTTCATGAACTCACTGAGGTCTTTGGGCAAGTGGCTAGTAAAATTAACAGAGAACGCGACAGTGAAACCATGAACACGAAAGTGCATAAGCAGCTGCAGGACAGCATTCCCGCTCTGCGCGAGAAGTTATTGATTCAACTGCTTTCCCGCTACTACACGAATGAGAATGATATCCATGACAAGATCGCTTACTACCAAATCCCACTCCAACAAGGCGAGTTCTCCGCCATCGGGCTGCTTAAAATCGATGATTTCGAGCATGCCATTCAGCACTATAGCGAAGAAAATAAGCAGCTATTGTTTTTTGCCATTCATAATGTCGTAGAGGAAATCCTGACGAACACCCGCTCCGGATTTGCTTTTACAAATACAATGGATAATGAACTTATCGTCATTTTTAACGAAAAATCACTGATAGATCAAAAGTATATGGACCTTGCCGAAGAGATCATTCGGTGTATTCGTCAATACGTTAAAGTATCCGCTTCCATTGGCATCGGCTCGTCCGTCAGTTCCGTCTTGCAGCTCAGCTATTCCTATCAAGAAGCCAAGGAAGCTCTTCAGCACACGTTTTTTACCGGGAAAGAATCGGTCGTCACGATTCATGATATTGCACACAATAAAGTGGAGACCGAGCGTCATATGCACTTGTACGAACTGGAAAAACAGCTCATTCAACAGGTAAAACTAGGCGATGCAGATGGTGTCGCAAGATTGCTGAACAAACTATTTGATGACATTATCCTCCCGAACAGCGCACAGGTTGAACAAGTGTATTACCGCGGAGCTGAGCTTATTTTTCAACTGGCGCGTCCCCTGCATGAAGCCGATGAATCCTACGAAGCTATTTTGGGCAAATCTACCATTGAGCTCGTTCAAATGATTCAGAATACGAAAGACATTGGCAGCCTGCGGGACTTAATGACCAACATCATTAAAGACATCGCGCTATATATGCAAAATAAACATAATAGCAAAAGTCAACGCGTCATTGTACGCATCAAACAGTATATCGACAAGCATTATATGAACAATGTCACCATTCAATTGTTGGCGGAGGAAGCCTTCTTGAGCCCCACGTATATGTGTCAAATTTTCAAGCAAGAAACAGGCGAAACAATTATTGAGTTCTTAACAAAGGTTCGTATTGAAAAAGCCAAAGAACTTCTTAAATCGCCCGATTTAAAGATTTTCGTCATTGCCGAAATGGTTGGTTTTGAAAATGCCACTTACTTTACGACGGTTTTCAAAAAGATTACAGGTGTGCTTCCCGGCAAATATCGAGAAAGCCTTTGAGCAAGAAATAGCCCGCCTCCAGGCTCTGTTCAATAGAACGGCTGAGAGCGGGCTTATAAGTCCTTAACGCGAATGGGAATTTACTCTACTTGTTGATACCGATAGAGTACAAATGAAAAAGGTGCAGAAAGCATGAAAGGATAATGACCGCGGGCATCTGGCTTCAACTGAACCTGCTTCTGTCCTTGGTTCGAAATCACGACATCCTTCTCTTCCATTCGAATAATCTCCGTTAGGCAAAGCGTTGAAGAGGGTTCAACACCCCAAAGCTGCATGGCATAATCTGATTGTTTATGCTTTTCCCGAATAATTAACAGATACCCGTTTTGCTCATCCATTATACTTTGCAGCCCCGTCCAGGAAGCCCCCGACGGCTCTTCGCCAAGCGGTAAAACATGTCCCCCAAGTATGGCAGGATGATGCGGTTTAACCGCTTCAATCGCTCTGCTTAACACATCCGATTGCGATGCGGTTAACCCCGTTGTCTCCATCCAGGCCAATGAATTTGTAAAAGCGACCACCATTAAGGCGTATACCTGTCCACTATGAAATGGCGCCAAAGGATCATCTGTATATTTGTCTTGATTCCGCTCTACATTTAAAAACTCCATTTGCAATCTGTCAGCGGGGAGATACGGAAGCAACGTCCACAAGTTCCGCAGTGTCCAATGGGGATAATAATTACCCCAATCCGTATAGCGATTTTCCAGAAAAATAATCCCATATTGTGTCTGTCCCATATACCCTAACCGTGTCTGAGCCGTCGCATCGATATTGAAGACCACTTGACCTCCCGTAGCTTTGACCACTTGACGCATCATCATGAGAAGTCTCGTTTCTCCAAGCTTGGAGTGAATGTCTATACCGTCAAGTTTAAAGGCCACGATGTGATGCTCCTTATGCAGTTCGAGCAACGTGTTAACATCCTTTTCCCAATTCACATAATCATCAGAGGAATCCGGCGAAAACCATAGGCCAAGCTGGATGCGCTTTGCGGCCGCTGCCTCCACAATAGGAGACAAGCCATTAGGAAACCGTTCCGGATGAACATGCCAGAACTGTCCGTCCCCACTGTAATAATGGCTCCAAAGTCCGCCTCCGGGCGAGGCATTGACGGAATTGCAGGTAACTCCTTTTTGCCAGCCATCATCAATTTGCAGCAGCGTCAGACCTAAGTTGGAAGCTGCTTGCAGTTCAACCAGCAAGAAGCCTTCATGCAAAGCACCATCTTTGGAACGGTCCCCCCATGTATTACTCATCAGAAAGCTATCTCTTTCAGGTTTATAATAGCGAAGATTTCTATGGTAGTCATGCATCAGCCGATGCTCACTAAAGGTATCTCCATCAAAAACGCCAACCATTGTTCCATATGAGGTTACGGTCTCCCCTGTAGTGAGATCCGCTTGCTTGATGCCTGAACCTTGAACGGAAAGGCGTTTCCCATGAAAATAAAAGTCGGTACACCCCGGCTGTAAATCCCCAAGCGGTGTCGGCCCCTCCTTCACAATCATAAGCCCGCCGGCGCCAAGCGTCGATTGGAGTGTAAGCAAGTTGCCGCGCAAACTCAACTGCTCATTGACGTACAATAAGCCACTTTCTTTGCTTATCAGATTATTATGTGTATCTGTCTGATCACGAAAGCCAACACACGCCCACCGGCAATGTAAATGCTGGATTGGGAGCAAGTCACAGTAGTCTCCTCCTACTCTCCCGCGTTCCTTATTATTGTCATCCAATTGCAGCTCGTCTTCTTTACTAGAGAGTCCCTGGCGGTCTGGTTGAATCCAAGCTACAAAGGACGTACTAGCTTCAATTTCGGTCGCAGATTCCGCATTTCCTGCCAAGACCGAATACTCATGACGAATAAAAGAGGATCCCGGATACACTTTAAGCGTTAAACGGACACTTAAACGCTCGCCAATGTGGTCATAGGCCAAGTCCACATCCGTCCTTAAGTACGGCTTGGAAATGCCGTAGTCATCCTCAACGCAAGCGGTAACAGAAGCGTTTGTCAGCTTTGCCGATGGTGACAGCCAAGGAAACTGAAACATCGTAGTTTCGTTCGTCTGGGACAACCATTCCACTTGATTCTTTTTATCATAGATCGACTTGCTGATCGGCCCTCTTTCTTCGAAAGCCCAACTGCGTTCAATCGCAGCGTTACCAACTTTTAATTTTGACCCCTCAATCTGGATGTAGCAATCCTGTATCCACTTCGATTTCAACATAGAGAAACACACTCCAATGTGGTAATATATTATCCAATAAAATGAGTATATCTCCTTTAAAATGAATGAAAAATAGGAACATTTTGAATCGGAGTGGCAAAATATTGTGAAAAAAACTTTCGGATTCCGTTATACCAACGAAGATCATCACTTATTTAAACTTGTGTCCATCGGCCATGAAATCACGCGTGATCCCAACTATCACTGGAATGGCATGAAACGCGATGGATCAGGATTTATTTTTCAATTTACACTTAAAGGAACAGGCATGCTGCGCATTGGCGAGGAACACATGGAGATCTGCAAACATCAAGCATTCTTCGTTCAAATCCCGAGTGATCACACCTACTGGTATTCTCCTGAAACCACGGATCCATGGGAATTCATTTGGATTCGATTCGAGGGCATTCGAGGAGAAGGGCTGCGAAAAGAGCTTTTCGGTGGACACAACAACGTTATCCACTTGCTTCCCGAAGCCGCACCAATTACATTGCTATGGAAACTATATGAGGATGTGAACCAAAAGCAGGTAGGTGACCGCTTTGATCTATCCCTGCGCATTTATGAATGGCTGCTGGCTCTTCAACGATTTCTTCAAAGCAAAGAAGCCGTCTCTCCGCATGAGATACCGGCTTCTTACCGCAAAGTTGCAAGTCATATTGATTCTCATTATGCCTCCGATATCTCCTTGGATGATTTAGCGGAAGTTGCGGGAATTAACAAGTACTACTTATGTAAAATGTTCCCCCTTTATTATCATGTCAGCACCATGGATTATCTCCGTAATCGAAGAATCGAAAAAGCCGCCGAGCTGCTGCAAAATCCTCATCTCTCCATTAAGGAAATCGCATCTCGCTGTGGCTATCACGATGTTAGTTATTTCGGCAAGGTGTTTCATAAAATGATGGACATGTCGCCTAGTTCATATCGGGAAAATGCGAGTAAGCATGAGGATTATTTGAGGCTGCTGGAATGACATCGCGCTTATTGGCTTTCCTGTAGCGAGCAGGCGAAAGATAAAACTTCTTTTTAAACAGATGATAGAAATGACTTAGGTTCTCGAAACCGGACTCCATCGCAACCTCAATAATCTCCATATCCGTTGACACCAGCAGGTTAGCCCCATGACGCAAACGAAAATGATTAATCCAATCTGTCGGCGTGCAGCCAAAATGTTTTTTAATGCTTCTGCTAATATGCTCCGCGCTCATTTCACTAAGCTGATACATCGCTGCCAAGCCTACTGTAAAATGCTCCTTTTTACTCATTTGATTTTTCAAATGTACTAACCACGCAGGGACATTCTCATCTTTCCCAGCATCCAAATGAGGGACAAATTTTTGCAGCACCTCTGTAATCATCATTTTAAATAAGATGTTGGCCTCAATACTTCGTTCATTCGTAAAAGAAGACCATGCAAGCTGCTGAAAACGGTCCAGCCATTGATGAGTCTCGGAAAGAGTTAGGGTTGTGCAGGGTGGTAATGGCGCGTCTAACAACTGCTCGATCGGTTGGCCACTCCCTAAATAAACTTGTAAAGCTGCCATAGTCTGTGCTGGGAAAGCAACATTCATAATCTGACAATCTCCTTGCTCCATACGTTCATAGGCGTGGTAATCATGGGGCCGAATGAACACTAGCGTGCTGCTCGGGAGTATGATTTTTTGACTATTTACTAGATGGTAAACTTCCCCTCCATAGGTTAAAAAAACTTCATAGAAGTCATGGTCATGCAGTCCTGTCGTATCTTTAATCGAACGATAAGCCATGTAATGAAACTCATGCTCATCCTTGAATACATTTTTGGCGTAAACGCGCACCCTACATCTCCCCTTTTCCATGAATATCAACACAGTACAAAAATGATCATTCCCAAACAAGATGATGACCTTATTTTATCATATTATAAAGAAGAAAAAATCAACTCAATACATTTATGGAGGATGAAGCACATGGGACAATTAAAGCTAAATGAACAAGAAATACAGTTTTATAAGGAACAAGGCTATTCGATTTACAAAAAGCCATTATTTAGCGCTGAGAAGCAAGCTGAGTTGACCGCGATTTTCGAAGAACAGTTGGCGCTGAAGGGCAGCAAGCTATCCGATGAATTAGACACTCCGCACTTCCGTGACGAAAGATTGCTTGAATTTTTGTTAAGTGATGATGTCTTGGATCTCGTTGAGCCCATCATCGGACCGAATATCGGCCTATGGTCGTCTCATTTCATTTGTAAGGATCCACTCGTAGGACGCGCCACGCCATGGCATGAAGATTCTGCCTACTGGAATGGACGCCTGGATCGATTCGACAGCATTGTGACCGTGTGGTTGGCTATCGATCGCAGCTGGAAAGAAAATGGCTGTATGCGCGTCATTCCAGGAACACATGAGAACGGGTTCTCCGAATATGAGAATGTAGATGGCGCCTCCAATACCTTTGGCACACAAATTAAAAATGTTGATGAATCAAAAGCTGTTTATTTTGAGCTCCAGCCTGGAGAATGCTCTCTCCACGATTCTCGTATCATGCATGGCGCTGCAGCCAACATAAGCGAATATCGCCGCTGCGGATACACAATGCGTTATTTCTCCACGGAAGCGAAGGTGCTCCCAGAAAAAAATCCAGGTCACAAAATTTGGCTGGCGCGTGGAAAAGATATTGCCGGAAATCCATTTGTCAATGTATCAACACCTAGTCACTAATTGGAGGCAATTCGGATGAATGTGCTTGGTTTCCGGTCATTCTGGGATTTACTCCCCATTGCATGGCAGATGAATAGAGAAACAGAAGCAATCATGGAAAAAATCGCAGAAGCCGGCTTTGACGGCATTGAATTTATTCCACCTCAAAATCCCAAAGATGATGCTGTGTTCGCTAAAAAGCTGGAAAACTTGGGCCTGCAATTTATTGGCCAAATCAGCACGCAAGCACCCCATCATGTAGGCTCCTTTCGAGAAAAAATAGCTCGGCTTCGTGACCTGAATCCCGTTATAATTGTCTCTCACAGCGCCAAGGATTCCATGGCTTTTGACCAGCAATGTGCTTTTTTCGAGGAAGCACTTGCCGTAGAGCAAGCTATTCAGATCCCTGTAGCCCATGAAACTCATCGAGGAAGAGCCATGTTCGTGCCTTGGACAACAGCTGCCTTACTGCGGAAATTCCCTGAATTACACATTAACGCGGATTTCAGTCATTGGATGGTCGCTTGTGAAGGCATGCCGCTTGAACCGGATGAAGATATGCAGCTAGCTATCTCCCGCGCCATTCATATTCACGGGAGAGTCGGCTACCCGGAGGGGCCACAGGTACCAGATCCAAGGGATCCCTACTATGAACCCTATGTGAAACAACATTTGCAGTGGTGGACCATGATTGCACAGGAACGCCGTGATGCAGGTCACACCCAGTTCACGTTTACACCTGAATTTGGTCCCTCTCCCTATCTCCAAACACAGCCTTATACGAACATGCCGGTCGCGGATACCTGGGACATTAATGCCTGGATGTTCAGTACGTTCAAAGAGAGCTTAATGAAATAACTCAATGTAGTAAGCAAATTAAGCAGGGTTCGCTGATGAATCCAATTCAGCAAAGTGCTCGAGAATATAGAAATGGCGGCAGCAGGAATAAAATCCTGAGCGCCGCCATTTCGTATTTTTATTTGTAAATAGATTTTGTTAAAGACAATAATGGATATCGGTTAACAACCATTCTTGATTCTTATAAGCCACTTGCACTATTTTTCTAGCAAATTTAACAAGAAGCTTACATGGATGATTCTGAATCCGCCGAACTATCTCAAGGAATTCCGAAGTGAGACTAGAGGAAATGACCTGGCCCACAATTAGTTATCAGTCCCAAATAGCCTGTTAAAACAATGTCAGTTGTCATGTTATCTCTCCTCAGAATATAGCAAAAAGGGGTATTCTCATCCTTGCAAGGACGAGAATACCCCGTATTACCACCTTAATTAGCCCAAATATAAATTCGGACTCACTCTAACGCAGCGAAACATGTAATATGGTTTGATGCGCGTCTCTTGTACCGACGAGACTTACGCCAAAACCTACTCACACCGCTTACTTCTGCTTATTCCTGAATTCCTGAATTCACGAATTCTAACATTCGGCCCCCGACAGCTCATTTGTGAACATACGCTTGTACTCTTTAGGCCCCACCCGCTCGGCCGAAGTTGGAACATAATGAAATTGTAACGCTCTTCGGCGCATATGGGAAAAGTTCGATGGCGTCACGTGGTAGAGCATGCCATAGAAAAACAACACTCCTCCTGGCTTTAATGGTATCACAATATCTCGTTCTACTGGTACGTGGGAATCGCATAAATGCCAATCTCTGATGGCATAATGAGGCGTAGCTCCCTCTTGATGCGAGCCTGGAATGACGTGCATACAACCGTTTTCTACCGTTGCTTCATCTATAGCGATCCATATACCAATAGCAACTTTCGTATAAGTAAGGTTGCCATAAGCCATATCTTGGTGCCATGGCTTCTCACCTCCACCATGTGGGGGCTTGAGCAAAGCCATATCCTGAATTAACTTAGGCTCTTCTCCAAAAATTCTAGTAACAGTGTTAATAATAGCTGGATGATAGGCAATCTCATGTAATCGTTCCTCTACGTTCACGAACTCATGAATCTTGTGCAAAGCTAATTCTCTTTCCTCGATTGTTTTCAGTTCGCTTTCCGGCTTTACAAACTGTAGTTTTTTGCTCCTTTAGAATTGACCATTCCCAAATGCATAATGGTATCAATGCTTTGTGATACTTCTTTTTCATTTAAAATGTTGTCTGAGGAAATGAAACCCTTCTGTTTGTACTCACGTATGACATCATCAGTAATATCAGTTAGTCCATTTAGACTTAGATACACTTCTTGATATTTATACAAAGCCTTATTAATTTCTTCTGCACTTAATTCTAGTTTTTCATTTACCTAACCTCCAATGCTCTTGGAATGCAAGCAGGTAACCTAGCATGCTGTGCAAGCTTTTGTTTGTGCCGAACTCTTCCCTTTAATTGGAGCTATGCTTTGGAATTTTGCAGCTTTTCCTTGACACAAGTTTGACCATGTGACCTTTGTACAGTTCTACGAATTGTTTCCTCTGTGATTGTCACACCGCTTAAATATTGATGTAAAACGCTCAACACTGTTGAGGAATACAGCCATAAAAGACACCTTCGTATGAAGGAAACACTTGATCAAGCAATGCTCGCATATTTAGCTTGGCTTGTACATACATCGCTGTTATGAACTCATGCTACCTTGTGAGATGCTGGAGCTCTAAAAGCTGCTCGTCCCTTTTGCGATGAGGCATAACATCGCCAGTAGTACATCTCTGCTAAGTGCCATGCATCAGCGGCATCTGTTTTCACCTTTCGTAGTTGAGAGCCTTTTGCCCATTTGGTTTGAAGTGAATTAATTACCATATGGAAAAACCCACTGCGTTCCATATAAGCCACAAGTCCCGATGATAATGCCCTGTTGATTCTAGAACAACTACCGGCTCTTTCCCCGTTTTCTGGCGCAGTTCTCCAAGCCAATCTCCAAATTCTTCAAACCCTTCATCTGTGAGGGAGATGATTTTCGACTTCCTTGCCACTTCATTTCGCGAAGTGAATGCCTGAGCCACACCCGTTCTTTTCGATAGGGACGCGGCGAGGCTAACACATCGATCTAAACCACCCACCTCGTAGGAACCATTGATTATTGTCGGGTGACAAGAACATTATCTCATTAGAGGCCTCGTAAATCGCGGCTTTTTTGTTTTATGGGATAAAGTTCTTGTCAAAACCAAATGACAAGAATTTTATCCCATTCCCGATTTTGACAAGAATATTATCTCACTCCCTACGGATAGGGGTATGGACAAAAGCGAATTACTACTAGGCAGAAACGTTTGTTCCGTTAGAGAATAAAGTGCTTGTCCAGAATGCTCCAATCGCTAAGGCGCATAATAAAAAGGCCGACCCGAATTTTACCATTCAGGTCGGCCTCTTCTTTGATAATTTGTTTATTAGCCTTCAATTTTCACGCCAGTCATTTTCTCGCTCATAATCCACAAGCGTTCCGCCATGTCGGGGTCGACGGCCCAAGGTAGTACGCCATGATACTGTTGGCTCATATCTCCCATCTTGAAGTCAGCAACCAATTCCGCAATGTCGCAGTCCAAGCAGTAAACGCCGCCTTTTCCTTCTAACTGCTGGCTCGTTGCGCACCAAACGCTTGTCGCTGCTCCTTGCTCTGTTGTTTTGAATACGCCGCCAACACCACGCTCTTGATCAGATAAAAAACGAGCTAGTTCAGTGTCGATTCGGCCTGGATGTACGGAGAACGCACGAATACCGTCCGCATAACCGCGCTTGTCGAGGCCTACCGCAAACAAAGCGTTTGCCGATTTCGATTGGCCGTAAGCTTTCCATTTGTCGTATTCGCGCTTTTCAAAGTTAGGATCTTCGAAGTCGACACCACCGAATCGAACTCCTGCTGAGGAGAGTGATACGACCCGAGCGTTCCCTGCTTGCTTCAATGCTGTCCATAGACGCAATGTTAATTGGAAGTGACCCAAATGATTCGTAGCGAATTGAGATTCATAGCCGCGAGCATCGCGAACTAGTGGAGGAGCCATGATACCTGCGTTAGCGAACAAAAAGTCAAGCTGTCTCCCGGAAGTCAGGAAGAGTTGAGCGAATTTGTCAATCGACGCAGGATCGCTCAGATCGAGCTTTTCTATTTCTATGCCAGCAATACCGGCGAGAGCGCTGCCGGCCTGCTCAGGTGAACGAGCTGCTACAATGACAGTAGCGCCTGCAGCCGCCAGTGCGCGAGTCGTTTCAAGACCAATACCAGAATGTCCACCTGTTACGATGGCGATCTTACCGTTTAGATTTATGTCTTTAACAGTTTCCAAAGCGGTCGTTTCCGCTCCAAAACCCGATGAGATCGGTAATTGTGGAGTAATTTTATATTCGTTGTTATTTACCATGATTCAATTCCTCCTAAGAATAAGGTTGTGCTTAAATAATGAATTTCATACCGATTAACCGTTCGCTTAACTCCCAAAGTCGATCCGCCATTTCGGGATCGATCGCCCAAGTCATTGCGCCGTTTGGTACAGTTGCTGCATCTTTCGCCTCAACAACGTTAGCGATGTCTACATTTTCACAGTAAACTCCACCCATTCCGTCAAGCTTCTTGTTTGTCGCGCACCAAACCGACGTAGCCGAACCTTGTTCAGCGGTTTTGAACTTGAAAAACGTCTGTGCTGTGGATAGTTCATCTTCCGACATATAACGAACTAAATTGGTCATTATAGCACCCGGATGAACTGCAAATGACCGAACACCGTCTACCGCTCCCCGCCGGTCAAGAGCAACGGCAAACAGAGAAGTAGCAGATTTGGACTGTCCATATGCTTGTTGTTTGTTGTATTCGCGCAGTTCGTAGTTTGGATCATCAAAATTAACTCCTCCAAAGCGAATTCCCGAGGATGAAAGTGATACAACACGAGCACCGTTTTCCTGTTTTAATGCTGGCCAAAGGCGCGCCGTCAAATGAAAATGTCCCAAATGATTAATGGCAAATTGAGACTCGTACCCGCGAGCGTCCCGCGTTAACGGTGGTGTCATAATGCCTGCGTTATTGATTAAAATATGAATTGGTTTACCAAATGCCAAAAAGTGTTTCGCAAATGCATCAATCGAGGCTGGATTGATTAAATCGAGTTCCGCGACCTTAACCCCATCTATCTCCGCAACAGCGGTACGGGCTGACTCTACGGAGCGCGCCGGAACAATAACTGAAGCTCCTGCTTCCGCTAGAGCGCGTGTCGTCTCTAGCCCAATCCCGGAATACCCGCCGGTTACGATCGCGATTTTCCCCTTAAGATCCACCCCTGCGACCACTTCCCGTGCGGTCGATTGCGCGCCGAAGCCCGACAAGATCGGGACTTGCGGAGTCGCTTTATAACCACTGCTAGTGGACATACAGAATTCCTCCCTCCCAATAATAAAGTTCTTTGTTTGTCCGCAAAGCCAACCAGGCTTGACGAATGATCACATCATAACACTCCGAAAATACAAAGTAAACAAAAAACGTAATATATGTCTATATTGTTCTCTTTGCTTAAACTGTATTGTATATTAAAATAGATTGAAGGAGGGATTACACATGAATGCTCCAATGAGACAAGACGCAAAAACGAAACTATTAAAAAAATTGATTGTATCCGTCATTAGAGATGGTTTTCTACATTTAAAGATGGACGATATCGCGAAATATATGGACGTAAGCCGAGCGACTATGTACAAGCGTTTTTCATCTAAAGAGGATGTTATAGATGGTGTTGTCCGCATTATCGTTGATTATATCGAGAGGCTAGAGGAGCGTAACGACAACGAAGATGAATCTTATTTTGGCCTCTGGTTTCAGCAGCTATTTGAACAATCGGTATCGCTTATAGAGTTTATTACTGACGTATTTATGAAAGATTTGCAAGCATCGTACCCCGACCTCTACAACATGCTTAAAGACGTATTGCGGAAGCGAGAAGAACATTCTCTCCGCTTTTATCGCCTAGGAATAGACAAAGGCATTTTTAACAAAATCAACGGAAAGTTTATTTTGCTGCAAGACGACCTTCTGCTACACGAAGTCACAAGCGTTAAATATTTGCTCTACAATCAAACAACAATAAAGGAAGTGTTGCACGACTATTATCAATTTAAAAAAATGCAGCTGTTTAAAGCCGATAAACTTTCGCTTGTTGACGATACCAACATAAATCCCGTTATAGATCGGCTATCTGAAAAATTCAATCGAACGTTAATGTAAGCTAATCAATGTAACTTTTATAGAGGGTTGCGAAAAGAACTTCTAGATATCGTTGGATTTGATTATGATCAGTTATTATCATTTCACTCCCTAACGGAAAACGATAGAACAATAAAACAGTAGTAATCTAGGACTTTATTTTCTCGTCCATTAGTGCAACTGATCCATTTGAAAGAGTCAGTCTAATACTTATTATTCAATGCTCAACGGTATTGCAATTCGAAACACCGCACGACTTCAATATTCAGTCTAATACTTTATTAAAGGCAGATGAAATTAACAATTTGACATATTGCAAAAATATAATATATAATAGTCAACATGACCAACACAATTGAGATTTTCAAGGCACTTTCCAATGAAGCGCGTGTTCAAATTTTAGAATGGTTGAAAGATCCAACAACTCATTTTTCACCCCAGGAAGGGGCTGACCTTATTACAGTTGGGGTATGTGTGAGTCAAATCACTGAAAAATTAAATATGAATCAATCTACGGCTTCGCAATACCTCTCCATGCTTCAAAGAGCAGGACTGGTTCATGCTACACGCTTAGGGAAGTGGACCTACTACAAAAGAAATGAAGATGCGATTAATGATATCGGTCGGTTCCTTCAGAAATAGCAATTATACAGAAGACTGAATTCATTCTTGGAATTCAGTTTCTCTAGAACTATCATATTGACAATTCGCAAAATCTAAATTTTTTTAATTATTTATATCGACAATTTGTAATATATGAATATTTATTTAAGGAGTGATGTGCATAAAATTGTGACTGGCGTCTCAAAAAATGTCATTATGCTAAGCAGCTGGCACACGTTTTTGAGTGCCATGCTTTCTAATGAATTGGTTGCTTTCAGGTTTCTGGTTTACAAAATGCTCGACAAAATTTCGCCTACTAACGTGGCTTATGTTTATGGCGATAAGAAAATAAAAATTAAAATAAAAGAGGGATAACAAAAATGCAGAACTTTGAATTTAAAAATCCAACTAAGCTATTGTTTGGAAAAGGCCATGTAAGCAGCCTGAAAAATGAAATTCCTGCTTACGGCAAACGTGTCTTGCTAGTATACGGGGGCGGAAGTATAACAAAAAATGGGCTTTACGATAAAGTTATCAGTGAACTAAAGGAAATCGAAGCTTTTGTCGTTGAGCTAGGAGGAGTTGAACCGAATCCACGACTAACAACCGTCCAAAAAGGAATTACCTTTATCAGAGAAAATATGCTTGATTTTATTCTTGCGGTCGGCGGCGGTAGCGTCATTGATTGTGCTAAAGCGATTGCCGCGGGCGTGCCATATGACGGTGATGTGTGGGATATCGTGACTAGTAAGGTGAACGCCCCTTCTAATTCCGTACCGATTGGCACGGTTATAACGATAGCGGGAACTGGATCAGAAATGAACGGAAATTCCGTCATTACGAACTGGGAAACGAATACGAAAGCATTCTTTAATTCCAGTCATGTGCTTCCAAAATTCAGTATTCTAGATCCAGAGCTTACATTCACCGTACCTCGGGATCAAACGGTATACGGCAGCGTTGATATTATGTCCCATGTTTTTGAACAGTATTTTCATGGTTCGAGCAATGCACCTCTTCAGGAAAGAATCGGTGAAGCAATTCTTCGTACCGTCATCGAGACGGCGCCTAAGCTCGTGAATGATTTGAACAATTACGAACATCGCGAAGTCATGTTATTAAATGGAACATTGGCCTTAAACGGACTAACTGGAATGGGCGTTAGTCCGGATTGGTCGACGCATCTCATCGAACATGCTGTATCAGCTGTCCATGACATCCCACATGGCGGGGGAATCGCGATTATTGCCCCGCGTTGGATGGAACATGTCGCGGCCGTACGTCCGGAGAAAGTCGCGCAGCTGGGTGTTCGTGTATTTGATTTGGACCCGACAGGAAAAACAGATGCTCAATTGGCAGCAGAAGCGATTCAATCCCTCAAGAAATTCTGGACATCCATCGGAGCGCCTACGAAGTTGTCGGACTATGGAATCGATGACAAGGAAATTGAACTGATGACGGAAAGGGCTATGCTTGCCGATCAAATAGGTAGCTATGTTCCTCTAACTAAAGAAGATGTCAGAAAGATTTTGAGAAATTCTTTATAATATACTAAATGGTGGATGTTTCTATTAAGAAAAAGGATTGTAAAGTAAGAAGGCAGAAGACTCAAAAGAGTTCTTTATTTAATGAAAGAGCGCTTATCGGGTGTTTCGATTTCGGCTTTCGTCATATGACGCACTAAATCCGTTGCGATAACGCCCGGATGGGCCGAGAACGCGCGAACGCCATAAGCTTTGCCGATAGAGTCGAGCGCGACGGCGAACAGCGCGTTCGCCGTTTTCGATTGACTATACGCAGTAAAAGAATTATACGGCCGTCTCTCGAAATTCGGATCATCGAAGTCGATTCCCGCGCGACGATGAGCGAACGAAGTGAGTGCAACGACGCGGGCCCCTTCCGCGCGAACGAGTGCCGGCCATAGGGCGCAAACAAGCTGAAAGTGGCCGAGATGTTTGGCTGAAAATTGCGATTCGTACCCTCGCGCATCTCTATTCAACGGTGTCGCCATGATGCCTGCGTTGTTGACAAGGATATGAAGCTTATCAAATCGGCTAAGAAATCTCTCAGCAAAGGCATCGATCGACGCTGGATTCAGCAAATCCATGACGTCAATCAAGACATCCGGCATGTCGGCAAGACTTTTCTTCGCTTTCGCGATATCGCGGGCGGGTACGATGACCTTGGCGCCGGCAGACCGAAACGCGATTACGGTTTCCAAGCCGATGCCCGAGTATCCGCCGGTCACGATCACGTTCTTTCCTGTCAAATCAATGCCTCTAATCACTTCGTCTGCGGTTGAAAAAGGTCCGAAACCGGAGCCGATCGGCGCTTGTGGTGTTACCATGCTGTATCTCCCCAATCGTTTTATATTTTGGTTCATCATCACTTATTATTTTGGCTCATCTCGTGCTTTTTCATTATGCAACAACTAAAGCGGCATGGGATATCACGATCGTCTCAAAACATTGCCTAATCCTATCATGTCCGTTTGCGTACGGGTGCTTTGTATAATATTATGAGTTTTAAATGAACCCTACAGGAGAAAAATATGGCCCAACAAACGCACGAATATCAGGAGACGCTTGCTCGCAAAATCGAAAGGTTTACGGAAGCCGGGATCGGAGTCCACCCGACTCTTGTTCCTTCGCTTTTTTTCTTTCTCGAAAATGAGGTGACCGAGCCTAAGCATGGGGTTCACTCCCGTTCCATTTGTTTCGTCTTTCAAGGACGGAAGGAAGTTTTGCTTGCACGGGAACGATACAGTTACGGTCCCGCCGAATACTTGGTGGCCTCCGTGCAATTGCCTGTAATTAGCCAAATCACCGAAGCTTCGCTGGAAGCACCTTATTTAGCGCTGAAACTCGAATTCACGCCGGAGCAAGTGCTGCAGGTCATGAAAGAATCCGGGATACGTCCTTCTCACCATGAACAAGTGAATCGAGGAATTTTCATTAACGAGGTAGATGCGCCGCTGTTAGATGCCGTGACGCGCTTAACGCAGTTGCTGGATACTCCTACGGATATTTCGTTGCTCGCACCGTTGTTGATCAAGGAAATTTTGTATCGCGTGCTTCAAGGGAAACACGGGGGAACGCTGGAGCAATTGGCCGTTGAAGGAGGCGGTGCAATTCGAATCAAAGCGGTTATCGATTATATCAAGGAGCACTACAAACAATCAATTCGTATCGAGGACCTTGCCGAGCAAGCGAATATGAGCATTCCCACACTGCATCGGCATTTTAAAGGGGTTACCGCGATGACGACGATTCAGTTCCAAAAACAGCTGCGGCTGCAGGCGGCTCGAAGTTTGTTGTTATCCGAATCTCGAGCGCCGCGGATGTCGCCTTTCAGGTCGGCTACGAAAGCCCTTCCCAATTTAGCCGCGAGTATGCCAGAATGTTCGGCCTCTCGCCGATCCAAGACATTAAGCGGTTAAGAACGTTGGAGGGTTAAGCCCCCCGAATCCACGTTCGACCGAAGCTTGTTTTTGCGGCGTTTTCCGTACCCGGATACGTTGGGGAAAATAGCTGACAACACAAAAGTCCTTCCTCTACGGAAGGACTTTTGTGCGCTTGGCAGCGCGACGACTAAGGAGTGAAAGTCTCCAGCATACCGCGAGATGGCAGAAGTGCATAACCGACAGATAGTATGTATTCCGTAAGGAGACACCTCTTTTAATTGTTTTACAGACATAGCATACTCCGACATTTTCACAAACTTCGTTTACTCTTTCAATAATGTATCATTTTTTGTATCCCATTGCTTCCAAACTATCCCGTTAACGTAATGAAGCCGCCAATCGTAACGGCAGCTTCTCTAATTATGTTTATTCAACAAAATGTTCTGCGTTATTTGAACAAATAACGATAAGTGGTAAAAGAATTCCATAAGATAGTAACTATCCACACCAAAATAATTAAACTCCCAACTAGCCAATTTTTCGGTTTTCCGTTCTTCATTAGTTATTCGGCTTTTAGATATATGATACAACATATTAACAAAAATAATTTGAAGAACGTTTATGATTGCCTAGCACTTATATAGATATGCCTTAATAGGATGTTGTGAAGTCAACATACTCATAAGGAGGCAATGTAAACGATGCAGAAGAAAAAACCTAAAATAAAAATGAAAACAACAGCCCTAGTGCAGAGGCACGTTCATGAGTTTGAAGGTAGTACGAAACTGGCCGAACAAGGCGCAGACCGCCACAACCATCGCTTTGCAGGTGTTACAGGACAAGCGATTCGTATGGGAAATAGTCATGTCCATGAAATTGATCTCTCGAAAACCGATTTCTTAAACCATTTTCATAATCTGAAAAAAATTAGAACGGGACCGGCTATTTCAGTAGGAAATGGTAAACATGTACATTTTGTTACAGGCCAAACTACACTAAATGATGGTCATGTTCACCAATTTAACTTCGCTACATTGATTCAAGCACCTCTTGTTTAAGGAACAAATGATATTGGTACTTTAAGTTAACAACACAACAGGGCTGCCGCGAATTGATCGGCAGCCCTTATTAAATAGAAAAACTAACATATTGGAGGAGTTTAAAATGGACCATTCATTTGTACATAGAGGTGGTAAAGATTGAATCGAAATGCAAAAGATAGGCCAAACATTGAACACAAGAATGCTTAAATGAAAAGGTTCCACGGTATAGACATAGCCAAATACCGGGCTCTATTTCGCATGTGAATACAGGCTTATCTCACCGCATTCGTTGTGAATGTGATTCCCATTCCATCGTATAAATGAGATAGTTTCTTGGCAGTAGCTTTTTTGTCTCGCCTCGAAGGTCTCGGAGCGCCAATTGAATCTTTTTGTAGTTATCTTGCGGTCCGACAGCCAAGCCTGAAGGCGTACCTGCCACACTTAGCGGATAAATCCCAAATGTTAATCAAGATGGAATTGATTGTTCTCTTTGACTCATTTTTTATCCTCCATCTTTACGTGGGCTATTTCAGGAACTGTTTTCATTCTAAAACTTTATTTTCGGCACACACAAAAATACTCCCTGTTAATAAAAAACAATTACTTCGTTAAATGAGTTTTAGACTGACACCAATACATAAAACATCGGCAGCCCTGTTTTGGTCGTTTATTTAGCTAAAGTTCTTCGTTAGATTCCTGTAGATGGATAAATTTCAGCTTTGTAAAAAAACGAGCGCCTCGGTACGATGGAAGTACGCAACGGGTCAAAAGCCCTTTAATTCCATCATCCAGGAGGACGCTCTACTATGAAGTTTAAATCACAAGATAAGCAAAATCAACTCATTGAAAACATTACCTTTCATCATATTGTTGTTGGTGTAGACATTGCTCAGGAGGCCCACGTTGCCAGAGCGGTTAACTTTCGAGGTGTCGCTCTTGGTAATCCTTTAGTGTTTAGTAACGACGAGGATGGTTTCAAGTCCCTCGACCGTTGGATTCGCGACTTGCTAGCTTCATTTAAATTATCTCAAGTCATCGTTGGTATGGAACCGACTGGCCATTACTGGCTAAGCCTTGCCGGGTGGCTCAAAAACAAAGCCATTGAAGCCGTACTTGTTAATCCTCATCTAGTTAAAAAGAATAAAGAAAACCGCGACAACACACGCTCTAAAAGCGACAAAAAAGATGCTTTAGTTATTGCCGACATGGTGAAAAACGGCTACTACTCCCCTGTCCGCTTCCATTCTTCCGAATACGAGGAGCTACGAGTGCTTATGGCTAACCGAGAAACGGTCGTTAAAAGACTCGTAAGTGCCGTTAACCAGATCCACCGCTGGGTCGACATTGTCTTTCCTGAACTGAGACAAGTTTTTAAGATCTTAACTTGCAAAGGTGCACTGTTAACCCTTCGGCTATTTCCGCTCCCAGCTGAGCTATGTAAACTAAGTCCTGACGATGTCATTAAAGGATGGCAGAAATCAATGAAACGGCATTCAGGTGTGCGTAGAGCTCATCTACTCATCGATCTGGCCAAGAAAACGGTTGGATCTAGGCAGGCAACACATGCTTACAAGCTCCATCTAGAGCAGCTCCTAGAGGAGCACGACTTAGCCACTAAACAACTGCAGAGGATCGAAAAAGAAGCCAAAGACGTTGTTGAACGTATCCCCTACTCAGGCAAAATCCTTGCCATTACTGGAATAAGTGCAATTGCTCTAGCTGGTGTTTTAGGAGAGTCTGGAGATCTTCGAGGTTATGCGCACGGGAACGCTCTACTCCGTCATGCAGGACTTAATATAACCGAAGCAAGCTCGGGTAAATGGAAGGGACAACTGAAGCTCAGTAAACGAGGCCGTCCACGGCTACGTCACTTTCTCTATTTAATTACGATGTGCATGGTCATGAGTAACCAAGAATTTAAAGCCTTACATCACTACAATGTTCAGGTGAAAAAGCTTAAAAAGATGAAGTCTATCATGAAGCTATGTGGTAAGCTAGCTCGACTCTTAGTAGGAATGGCTCGTAGTGATGTCGCATACAAACCCGATAAAATCTTTGCATTAGCAGCTTAACATAAACCTTATCTCACGCAAGTTGGCGTATTCGCAGGAGACAAAGAAAGCACGGAGTATCGGGATACGTTAAACAAAAGGGCTCCGACCCATTCCGTTAGAAAGACCGACCTCCACCCCTTAGATAGATGTGACGAAGGAATGAAAGGGCTATTGACCCGTCGAGACATGGGAGTGAAAATCGCTAAGGGCACCGTGGAGAATACGTGCAGTAATTGGAATGAACTGGGTGATTCAACTCCACTTCTATTCCCGCATGCCCTTTTAACGAAACACCCTAAATATATCTCGCTCCTTTCATTCAGCATCGAAACCTAAAGGATGAAATCCTGCGAATAGACGAGCTTGCGTGAGGAAATTAAATCATACCGAGGGAGGTTAATGAATTTTGTTTTCTCTGTACTATTTCAAAGATCCATTTTATTATTAATGCTTTTAAAATATAAAGTGGGAATGAATATATGTATCTCCAATGTAGTGTTTTGTACAATCCAATCCAAACACTAATCGGTTCGCATAGAAATGCGAAAACTGTTGCCATCAGTATATTTGCAATTAAATACGAACGCCACTTTGTAAAAAACTGAAATAGTAACATATGTAATGCAGGCAGTATTCCCAAATCAAAGGCTGAAGACTCAGGTATAACTGGAAATAGTTTATGTGGGTATACCCACAGATTTAATTCACAACCTATGTGGTCTAAAAGAAAGATGAGAAAACTCATTATATCGCCGAACAAAACGATGTCTATAAGCCTTTTTTTATCAGCTAGATGAACATGTACGATTTCATCAAGCAATTCATCCCTATTGAGCACATAATCCACCCTTAACTAAGTATCATGAAGGTTAGTTTATCCATCCGCGACAAAAAACTCTTGTTACTAGATTTGAAAAACAATACAGAACAACCTCACTTTATTTGAAGTGAGGTTGTTTGTTGAGGCTACGAAGTTGTTTAATTATTTTTTAACCACCAGAATTAATGTTTGCATCATCAATACCATTATTGCTGCTACTTTTTTTATTACTATTTTGATTGGGTTTTTGATTTTTTTGCTTTGCTGATTCTATACTCTTTTTTTGATTCGTCATAAATAACAGGAGATGTAACTATGGGTATATTAAGTGGTAATCAGAAAGTAGAACCATTACATTATGGTGAGATTTATGACTTATGGGCATTTTCTGCTGCGGCAAAAGGTTGCCTTTCTGCCAATCGCGCTTATCAATACCACGCTGGTGATAGAGACCTCAAGAAAATAATTGATGACATTATCAACCAAGCAGAGCTTGAAATAAGCGAATGTGATACCATTTTAATAAATAATGGCATCGTCCCTTCCCCTGCCTTACCTGAAAGACCCGAAACTAAATTAGAAGATATCCCTGTTGGTGTAAAATTCTCTGATCAAGAAATTAGTGCGATGGTAGGCGCTGATACATCTTTAAGTTTAGTAGCATGTAGTCAAAATATGGGTAAAGCAACTATTGTCAACTCATCCTTTTGCCACCTTCCAGGGTGTATCGAGCAAAGCGAAGGTAAGGGGAATAGACTCATGATCAGGAGCAGTGATTTTTATCCTAATCTATAATGGCTGTTATATGATAAAGCGCCGTATGTCTTAGAATATAAAAAACACTAAATTGCCAATGATAATACTTGGAAACTTAGTGTTTTTTTGTACTTTCATCGAGGGTCCTCTATTTTTTGATCCCCGTTTCCGTCAGATTCACCTTAACATCCAAACCCACGTTCATCGTTGGATAAACTTTTTTCCATTCTTCTTCGTTCCAATTTCGTGTTTTACTCCTTACAAAATCCCCTAATCCGAGTGGATCGATCCCTTCTTTTTTTAACAACTTTATTAGATCCAATCCGGTTGTGTGAAGATCATTTTCTAAACTATCTTTGACTCTTTGGAGCTCTTGTTTTGAAAGACGAGCCTCCCTTGCATCTCTAATTTTAGCGTTTAAGACAAGGTTGATCATCACATTTGGACTTTTCGAATCTTGATTAATTCGATAACTCACTTTTGACCCGATGTTCTCCACTGCAAGGTAAGACTCATCGTCAAGCTTTACCTCAAGGGTACCGTGATTCATATTAGTAAGAAGAAGTTTCATGAGCCGCGACTGTTTTTCATTGAGGGATACTACATACTTATCATTTTTAAATAAGGCTGTACCCGAAATCATTACTTGACCGTTTTGCAATTTAAGGAGCGGCAAAAACGGGTCCATTCCTTTACCTATAAGGGAATATTCGAATTCGTGAAGATTTTGGCTTGGAAGAAGCCCCTTACGTGTAGTTGTATGGAGTAAATTGTACAAAAACATCCCTTTTTCTTCCTTTGAACTGAAGTTTTCTTCCAACAGTTTCTTTGCGCTTCCATCGACAACGGCCAAGTACATTCTGCGCGAAAAAAAAGCATTGCGCAAAAACACATCCAATTCATTTGCCAGCCCATTTGCTGCCATATCTTTTCCATACAAAACCACAGAAAGTTTCCCTGGATTCAGGGGCCTATCTAACTGCATACTCATTAATTCTCTGATACCTAAGCTTGTATGACCCACTTTTGAGAACAAATCAGTTGCAACAAAACCGGGTTTTCCGGATTGAAACTTGGGCACCGCTAACGTAATTTCAATTTGATTCTTTGTTGTTTCATCGAATGCGGAGACAATAAAAAGATTTATTCTATCCAAAATTTGTTGTTTCACACATCCTGTTAACAATAAGCAGGCAGTCAATAGTCCGAATAAAACCCGACTCATACCGTTCTTCTCACTTTCATTCTGACTATATCGAGTATGTACATAAATGGGATATACACATAAATCATGCATAATCCGATCTTTGATAACCACGATTGAACAACTTCAATACTGTTTCGATCTGGAATCAAACATACGGCAGTGAAAATCAGAATCAAAAATATCGGCAGGACTGTCAATTGTTTTATAGTGAACATTAACTTCATCATTCGGCTTGAAGCCCAAAGACATAAGCATACGATAGGAAATAACCGTAATATCGTTGCAGATGCGCCGATAAATTCAAAACGTTCAATGAAAGGAAATTGAATAAATTTATATTTCGATAATGCCGGCCAAATTTCTGTTGATAATTGCTCAGATTTGAACAGTAACAATTGAATGAAGATTTCGACAAGATAGAGTATTGTTATGGTTATATTTCCCCAATGTGCCCACCTTTGAGACTTTTTTGGTGTTTTGATGAAAGAGTAACAAAAAAATATCATCTCCACGCCCATATAAGAAAAGGTCAATTCCTTTGATGCTTTGATGATATCGCTTGGCGAATGATCCATTATGGGCAATAAATTGTTGATATGAAAAAATGGTACCGTAAAAAGTGCAGATACAAAAAGAATATTGTTTAGTAAGCTAAGCAAACAAATGCCAACGATAACTCGAAATCCTCCTGCAACCATGTAATACGTTAGCAAGAGTAAAACTAAAGCCAGCGGCCAAGTTTTCATATCAGGAAATATCCATACTTGTATAATTTCAATAAAAAGCCGAATTTGATAAGTTGAATTCAGCAGGAAATATCCGATAAAGATAAGATTAAGACCACCGCCCGCCCATTTTCCGAAAAACTGTTGATGGATATGTATAAGGTCCGCCTCATTATGGTTGAGAATTCGATAAATCATATATATGACGACATGTATAATGATTGCGCAAAGGAGGACGGAAACCCAGACATCTTGGCCGGCCAATTGGATAGGCTTGACCGCCATGGACAGAAATCCTAACCCGAACTGCATCGATTGAATCACAACGAAAATCAGATAGGGTGATACGGTATACCTTTCATTAACTGTTGAATTCAACTATTTTCACTCCCTAATCATTCGTCGATGTCCTTTTTTAAGTTTGCATTTCTCTTATCGAATCTTACTGAATTTTTCGTTCTGAAAAAACCTGGTCGATGATGAAATTTTGAAAATGGAGGACGTATTACCGTATCGTACAGGTTTGAAATCCGAAAAGGATAAAAAGGAACTAGGAAAGGCATCCCGAGAGAAGTCAATCGCAACAAATGGGTAATAACGGCAAGGGCACAAATGAATATACCTAATAACCCCCATACTTGTGCTGCGATAATAAACGGAAACCGAAGAATACGTATTGTTGTACTCATGCGATAAACGGGAGTTGTGAAAGAAGCCAAAGCCGACAACGCCACAATGATTAACAAAAAGTTGCTAGTGAGAGCGGCTTCAACAGCCGCGGTACCGAGTACGATACCACCAACAATACCGATTGTTTGTCCGATTTTGGTAGGTAATCTAGCACCTGCTTCCCGTAATAGTTCAATGACAAGCTCCATAATGAGCACTTCCACAACAGGAGGAAAAGGTACATTTATCCTGGAGGAAATAATCGTGGGCAAAAAAATATTTGAAATACCATGGCCGTGATATGTCATAACAGCAACATATACGGATGAGGCCAAGACGGAAAACACAACAGAAATAATGCGGATCAATCGAATGATAGAGCCGATGATCCATGGCAGAAAATAATCTTCATAGGAGGTGAAAAATAATCCCAAGGTAACAGGTCCTAGAATCGCAGTCGGGGACCCGTCAACCAAAATACAAACCTGACCCAGTGTTAAGCTCCAAGCAACGCGATCCGTCCTTTCGGTCCCCAGCAACTGAGGAAAGATGGAGTTTGAGTTATCTTCTATCATTTGTTGAATCAGGGTTATATCTGACACCATATCGAATTGTAAGTTCTCTAAACGCTGGATACATGTATTTATATATTGTTCATTCGTAATTCCATCCATGTAACAAATGGCCACTCTCGACTCGGACACACTACCTAAAATGATCTCTTTTATTCTTAACTTGGGAATGGGAACTCGCTTGCGGATCAGGTTAAGATTGGTGTCCAGCGATTCAACAAAGGCTTCTTTCGGTCCTTCCACGTTAAATTCGATTTCGGGTTTAGTTACGTTGCGGCCCTTTGATAAAACGGCATTGATCAATAGGCAATTAGTATTTTGAAGACCATGTTGTATGGCTACATATCCACGCAATAATTTATTTCGAATGTAATTCCAATCGGAGGACATTTCTTTTTCGCCAACCGGGATCAACTTGTACAAATCATCCAAAGAAACATCCGATTCTTTACTCAAGGTACCAAGGATATGTTCGTGCAAGACCTTTGACTCAGTAAGTGATTTAAAATAGCCAATGAAAAAAGGCTCCGTGTTGGTTTTGTGGTAGAAATATAAAAAATCGGATGATTCATCAAGCTCTTTCCATACTTGAGGTACTGAATTCATTATTAATCACAATTCTTTCCTGATTTTTAAATTCGATTTATTTTCTCTCTTGCAGCGGACAACTATACGGACTATTATGATTTCTCTACATTACTTCACAAAGGACGGCGCCGATCTAGATTCATCCATGAACACCGCTCTCAATTCCGTGCCGCGATTCCGTAGGATATTGATAAATTGTTTGTTGATATCAGCATAAGAACATTTCAGCGAATAAGTCACATCAGTACATCGAATGAACTTGGACTACAAAAAAAGACCAACATCTGTTGGTCTTTTCCTACGGCTTAAATTGCAGTGCAAAAACTAAACTACATTTCAGATTGAAGTCTTTCCATTTGTCTGCCTCCGATGATGGAATAAGTAATAGATTACAAGAGTTAAAATCATGATAAATCCGCCTATAAGATACATCTTCCCCGGATTATTATCTTCTATACTGTCCGCTTACGAGGCTTCCGATAAGAAAACAAAGCTGCTTCATCAGGAATAATTCTAACGCAAAAAAGTCCAATGAGCTAATTGACTTTAGCCATTGGACTTTTTTATTTAATAGCTTATCTATGCATTATACCGATACCATGAATGGCTATTCTATTCAATTACGATTTTATCTCCACGACGAATTCGACCTGTTTGGATCACCTTCGCATAAACTCCCATGGCTCCCTTATTATGCTTGACTGCTGCCCGCAAGACTGATGGATCATTAGGCAGATCTCCTTGAGACAAGGTTGTCATTATGCATCTGATACAAGGTTGCGTAACTTGAAGCACAACTTCATCGCCTATTCGTATCTCTTTGCCAATCCAACTGTTTTCAACAAATCCTTCTTCATCCGGTACATCGATTACAATATTGGTCCTGAAGCGTTTAACCTCAATCCGGCTTTCCGGAACAAGCTCCCTCAATTTGTTTAGACTTGCCGTTGTTAATAAGTGAATGATATCAATATCATAGAAAGTTCCTTCCGGAGAACTGCGTGTAAAAATGGTATTCCGATTGTTTAGCCCTTCAATGTCAGGTATATATCCCTCAAATTGGACATCATCAGTTTCAGACGAAAGCGTGGCTATTTTGACCGGCCTGGAAAGTTCGTCCGTCAGCCTTTGATTTAAGTCCCCATCTGTTGTCACACCCCAACTGCCATCGGGAAAAGTGATTCTAACCACAGGAAGCTTCGCTGGATCTTGTGGCGGTTCAACATAGGCAGCCCGATAATCGAACATGTTCGGCCATTTTAAGGGATTCTTGGCATTCGCTAGTTTACCTGTTGATGTATCAATTAACGCAAACTTACGATCTCCAACAACTCCTTTTTCTGTGATATCGGTTGCATTTAATTCTTCGCCCATCATGGATTTAACGGGATATCTCCACAACGATACTACAATAGGTTGACTCATATGTAACATCTCCTTAAAACTGATAATTCTCCCCATTTCACACTAATCATTCCACTATATCTGAACCTGCATACTTTGTTTTCTTAACTTTAATTTTATTCAAGACATATATCAATGCCTTTTTTTCGATCTTATTAATAGATGAAATAAATCGATCTACTGTTCTGTTCTGTTTCGCAATGGCTTCCTCGGGTGATTTTGGTAGCTCACCGTCTATGTCTTTTTTCAGCACATATCCTTTTGTACCATATGTAAATCGTGTGGTAGCTGCTATTGATGGACTTGATCAAGAGGTTATTCTAGTCGGGCACAGCATGGGCGGGATTGTTGTATCGCAAGCAGCCGAGTACCGTCCAAATCGAATTAAATCGCTCGTTTATTTAACCGCATTTCTATTACAGAATGGTCAAAATATGCTCGTGTTTCCGCCTAATCCCAATATGCGGGTCTTTGAAGGTGGGAGCACAATTAACGTTCCCGCAGACAAAGCAAAGGATACGTTCTACAACAATTGCCTAGATGAGGAATTAGTCGGGGCAGTATCTCGGTTACAAGTGCAAGCCACGAATCCATTTGTGACACCGGTGTGCCTGACGCAAAAAATTTTGGTCAAGTCCCTCGTTACTACATTGAAGGCCTTCGAGATAATGCCATACCAATCGACATGAAGAGGCAAATGCAAGCCGCATCTCCCTGCAAGGAAGTATTCACGTTGGATTCAGACCATTCGCCGTTCTATTCAACTCCAGAACAACTATGTAACATTCTGCTCAATATTGGTTAAAAGTGAGTAGCTTCGTACCATGACTCGCAAGGGAACGGCAATTCGTGAACACGGGAGCACCAGGACCATAGTTATGGGAACAAGTTTATGTCAATTTACTTTTTCATTCAGGAGTTCCTTACAGCAGCTCCTTTTTTGTTTTTGGTTGAAGAGTGAGCATGTTTTATACATTTTTATAGCCTGCAATTAAATGAAAAATCACACCTCCTCCACACACACAAACAAAGCCTCCCTTAACACTAGGCCATAATTCGCTTGTTATGATGAAAAACGCCGGCGCGGGGGATTGAACCCTTCGCCGGCGTTATCTTAATCGGTAACCTAATGGTTGACGGCAGTCAAACGTCGGGCCGCTTCCTCCGCTTCATGGTACGCTTTGTCCAGAACCCCTCCCATTTTAAGATGGCCGTCCCTTGAGCCCTAATGATTTGATAATCCTCGATCCCTAGAAAATTAAGCATAGATTTAAGGTACTTGTGCGAATATTCAACTTCCGTATACCAATCGTCATTCGTATAGACGGAGCCGCTCCCTTGAATAACGAGCATGCAGCGGCCGTCGTATAACAATCCGACCGAGCCGTTCTCGGTAAATTTATACGTCTCGCGTAGAATAATAATCGTATCCATATAATCCTTTTAGAAGGAATGTTAAAATTGTACAGTGGCATAGCAATGACAGATTTAGTCGAATCTTTGAACTGTTTTAGAATCTCGTTCCTTCGATCCGTGACTTGCTGTTCGTCATCAGTAAGGGGCTCTCCCTTCCGAAGTTTATCACTGGCGCTTAATACCGTATGGTCCACAAGTGGAATCTGTCGTCGTACAGGTTGACTTGCTCTACAGGTTTCCGTTGGATTTAGCAGCTTATATATGCTCAGGAAGTGATTCAGTACGAGCAAACTAATGGATTGTTGAGACTCCACTTGGGGGTGGGCATTCATAACTAGCATTTTGGACATTATATAATCATAAGGGCTTATAATTTGCCCTTCTCCAATTTCTCAATTAAGGTGAAAATATCAATACCAAGCAGAGTTGTTTCTTCCGGTTCACGAGTAACGTCGGGCATTTTGCACATTGGGAAGTTTTCTTCCACTACGTAAGGTATCGGTCCGCCACTGATACTATGGCTTACGTTGCTTTGCAAGCTCCTCTGTAAAGAGAATTTTGGCTCATAGAGCTTCGAACGAATAGCGGTATGGTCTAAGCGTTCCCAAAAGGTTCGATTGCAGTCTCTACAGCGATACCTCTGACGCTTTATTAGAAGCCCTACACGCTTGCCGTTAATAGGCAAGTCCATACAAATCTGTTCCCTGTTATCGTGCTTGTAGAGGTTCGTTAGGTATCCGCAATGAGCACATGTTAGGTGGAGAGTTCGTCACCACCTGTATTAGAAAATCAAATTCATTCTCACGAATACTTAGGATGTTGAATTTTGGAAGATTAAGAATATCCATTTGAGTTTCTATGCATTTATGATTCTACAAGCTCCTTCTTTGTTTTCTCCTGAGCAGGCAAAATGCCACTTGAAAAAAAAGCTAACAACGAACCGACAATGCATAGAGCCGCAAATAGGCCAACGGCGGTAAAACCGTTAAAAGTCGCATAAAGCAAGCCTGCTATCCAAGAACCAAGTGTTGTCGCAGCGTACATGGCTGAATTGGCCATACTTGTGATCGTGCCACGGATCGTCGGATTTAATGAAGTCAGAAGTCCCATGATTAGCGGAAATGATATTCCCATGTTAGCGAATATGAAAAAGTATGCACCTTCGAAAGCCGAAACCGACGACAAGTGAGGTAAAACTAGAAAACATGCAATGGAGACAACAAAGCCAAGAACCAGTGTGTTGAAACGACCCAATATTTTGATCACATAAACACCGCCGATGCTCCCCACCATATTCCCAAGACCCAGAAAAAACATCACGAACCCCACGTGATCGACCGAAAGCTCAAAGCGGTCTGTCATCCATTTTCCAATGAAAGCAAAAGCAGCCATGAATCCGCATTGGAACAAGAAATGAGCCAGGAAAGATCTTCTCGCCATTCGGCTGTTCAATAGCAGGACATATCTATTAAAGATTGGCATCTTGGTTCTTTGGTCTTGATTCGGTTTCATTGCGGGCATAGTGTAAAGGATAAATACCGTCGCCAGAAGCGAACATGCGCCGATTGTATAGAAAGGATATGACCAATGGGTTGCAGCAAGCAAACCTCCAATAGGTATGCCGAACGCTTGGGCAGAAGCCAAGCCCGCCATTACAATTCCGAATACTTTGGCGACCTTCTGCGCAGGAAACAAAGTCGGGATGGAGGCCCAGATTTGAGGAGTTGTAAACGCTGCGCCGAATCCGGCCAAAGCACGGAATAAAAACATCGACCAAAAATTAAAGGCAAAGCCGCATAAGATGGTTGAAATCGAGAAGCAAAACATCCCAAAAAGCATTACTTTTTTACGATCCCACCCATCTGAAAGCGGACCGGCAATAAGTGCAAATATGGCATAACCTAAAGCGTAGGCTCCCACCATCCATCCGGCATATTCCGTCCGGATGTGAAACAATTCCTGAAGAGTGGGGATAAGCGGAGAAATTATAAATGTATCCGTACCGATAAGAAACATGATGACGAAAAATAAAGCTGTTAATTTATTCATGTTATTCACCCCTTGTAGTTATTTCATTAGTTCAATTATTATTGAACTAATGAACAAAAAAAAGAATTTCTTTCTATAACGTATCCAGAAATCCGGGTAAGTAAGTTTCAGACCCTGTCCTCATCATTTAACTAATCATTGAACTGCTTTAGAATCTTGTTTCCTTGATCTGAAACTTGCCGCTCAGTATAAGTAAGTGGCTCTTTCCTCCGAAGCTTATCTCTGGCGCTTAATACAGCACAGTCCACTAGGGGAATCTATTCCTCGTACAAATGATTTGCTCCACGGTTTCCTTTAGATTTGGCTGATTATATACTCTTAAGAAGTGGTTCAGTACGAGCAAACTAATTGATTGTTGCGATTCTACTTGTGGGTGAGCATTGATAACAAGCATTTTGGACATGATAATTTAACCCCTGAGAAACAGAAAAACTCCTTGTTCAAAATCCAGCTTGCTAAATTATGAAGAATTTTAGTTCTACCTCCTGATCTCATATGTTCTATCCTCCTTTCTTGATTACATGTAGGTATTGTAGTGAAAAAGGATTAATAGATCAATATCTTAATTTGAATAGGAACCATCGAAAATTTAAATGATACTTATTGTGCGACCCGTTTTGATTCCGCAGATTAATAGAATTCTTCTATCGTTTCAATAAAAATCACTCTATTGATAAATTAATTTTCTTAACCTACAATAAATAGAAGACGTAGTACGCGTAAAAGGAGGGGGTTCCCATGCAGTTCAGACAACTGGAGTGTTTTAAAGCGATATGCGAGGAGCTTCATATTACCCGTGCAGCTGAGAGGTTAGGAATTACGCAGCCCACCCTTTGCTGACCACAAAACCATTTCTTTTGAAGAGGTAAAGAAAGAACCCGTTATTATGTTCCCAAGCACTCATCGTTGTCGTAAGATGATCGATTCTGCATGTTCAAGCCTCGGCTTTGATTTAAAACCAAAAATTGAGACCACAACCATTAGATCCTTGTTGATGCTGGTCCGATCAGGTGCAGGAGTATCCATTTTGTCCAAAACACTTTTAGAGATGTACCCTCATCAAGATTTAAGTATGATTCGCATTACGAATCCTTCTCTATCAATTATTCTTCCTCGATACTTCAATGAAAAAGCAGACAGCGCGGCTGTCTGCTTTTTCATTGAAGTATCGTAACCCGTTAGTCAATCATACAGCCAAGAGTCCTGCACTGTATCACTGAGGATGAAAATGAATAAAAATTGTCCGCTAGTTACATTCCAAACAGAAATCAAAGGGAACTACAAGAACTGAATTCTCGAAATCAACAAAGAGCAGTCCGAAATTATCCTCCAGTGCTCTTTATCTCGAACGTTTTTTAGGATTTTCAATCCTTGTGCGATTTCCATGTACTTTAGAATGCTTCCTGCGATTTTGCTCTAAGTTCAAATAAATTCTCATTGATTTATCGCACCGTAAACTTATCGTAAACCTACGATTGATAACTTTTGAGTTATTCTACAACTTATGCTTCCTTCTTCACTTCATTTGAGTAGAGATTGCTTTTCGGTTTCTTTTCTAACATGGTCTCTTTTCCCACTGTCTCACTTTAAGGACTTTAACTTTCCAATTGATAAGTTAACACGATAGTGGCCATATTTTATGATGCGGTCAAGAAGTAATTCCATTTCTTCATTTGAGGCAGCGTGTGCGGTTAACAAAAAGGAGCATCCATCCCCACTGACCCGGTGTACTTCGGAAATCGCTTCTTCCATATTGAAAAACGTATGAAATGCTGGATGATTGACTGAATCCACAAAAACAGTAATAAATGCAGTCACAGGCTGTCCAAGTTTCGTCTTATTTGTCGCAATCGTATACTGTTCAATGATGCCCAAATCCTCTAACCTTCGAATGCGATTTCCCACAGCCTGCCCAGTCATGTGTATTTCTTTACCAATATCCTTCCATTGTATCCTTGAGTTTTCCCTTAATAATGCCAGTATCTTGAGATCCACATTATCAATCATAATTATTTAGTCCTTTCATCATGAAACTTGGAAGCAGAAAACCGTTTCATCAACTTATTCTGTTTATTAATATTCGTCGCTATACTTAGTTATATCCTCTTACACCTACTTGTCGAGCAGGTATACAAATACGAATTTAAGAGGCATAAAAAGGAGGTTTGTTACATGGAAGTTATCTCATTAACAAAAAGCAATATTCAAGAGTATATTGATCAGGGATTGACATTGGTCGAGTTCTGGGCACCTTCGTGTGAACACTGTGAGCTGCAATTGTCGATCATTGACGAATTGGTGGAAAAATTTAAGCATCAAGCTATAATCGCAAGGGTGAATGTCCATATTGAAAAGCAGTTGGAATCTGAGTACGGTGTAACAAGTATCCCAACTTTGATCATATTCAAAGACGGATATCGTGTAGAGAAATTAGAAGGTATTCAAAGTCAGGACACATTAATCCAAAAAATAAAGCTATATACATCTATAGGGGATACTTGTTGAAAGTATCCTAATCTTCCAAAATCCTTTCATCGTGAAAGTCGAAAGCATGAGCAGCTACACAAAAATACCAATAAAATGAAGGAGTGTAAGATATGAATTCAGCTGTTTCAAAGAAAGTAACAATTATTTCATATATCATTGCTTTTATATTTATTATCTCGATGATTACAGCTGCGGTAATGTTGAAAGATCACCGACTTATTCTGCCAGAAGCTGCTGCAATGGCGGTAGCTATGTGGGTGTACCGAGAAGCAGGATGGATCAGGCAACCTTCTAAGATTTTTCTTGCACCGTCTATCACTGCTGCCATCGGTTTCGTGGTGAATCATTTCAATATTCCTTATCTAGGAAAAGTCAGCCTGACCATCGTACTCTTGATGCTATTTATGCGTATCATTCAATCGAACTTAGCACCGTCCATTGCAACGGGTTTACTACCGTTGGTTGTGAATGCAAACGAATGGTCATTTATTATATCGGTTTTCATTGAAACCTTTATATTAATGCTCGGTGTTCTCGTATTTGGATTAAATACAGGACTTGAGAAGAAAGTTAAGATACATTACAAATATATGCTCGTTTTCTTAGTGCTGACTTTCGTGTGGATGGGTTTATGCTGGCTTGTTGGATACCCACAACTCTCAGTTATACCGCCTATTCTCGTTGTTGTGTATGAGTCACTTCAGAAACCGATGTATAACGGCAAGATTGCTTTTAAGCAAGGGCTTGTATTGACAATATCTGCGACTGTCGGAACGCTGTTGTACATCTCTATTGATTCCTGGATAGTAGTAACGCTGTTAGATATGATTTTGATGCTTATTCTGTTGCGAATTGTGGGCATGCGCATCCCAGCAGTGTACGGCTTTACACTGCTACCGTTTGTTTTCCCAAAAGATATTGTTCCGATGTTACCGTTAGTTTCATTGGTTGCATCTGTATTCCTGTTAGCTTCGGTGTTGGCGTATAAGAAATTTGAAATGAAGCGAAGGACAAAGGCAATTCAAATGCTTAATAACATGTAGTCATTCCACTCTACCCTAAATGAATTTGGATTAAGAAAACCGGCGCTTTCTTGTGGAAACCCCGTTTTTTTCCCTATCGGCCGATACAGCAATTCTAATTCTTATCGCAGCATTACCGGGAATCACTTAGTTGTTCTGACCGTTTTTATCCATGAAGCAACCGTAATCGTCGTCTGGTTTGCCAGAATCTAGTTCTGTCTCTTGTTCTACGAAACAAGTATTTATTGCGGAGTACACGTCCTCAAGTGTTATTTCGTCTGCAGGCTTCAGTAAGAAATATCCTCCGTCTCGGCCTACTTTTGATTCAAAGATGCCTGCTTTCGTCAAAGCTTGCATGATTCGGCGAACTACAGCGGAGTGGTCCTTTACCAAACTAGAGATACTGGAGCTTGTCATTAAGCATTCACTTTTTGCCAACCATACAATAACATGAACGGCAGCCATAAGTCTGCTATGATCTATATTTTTCCTTACATTCAATCTGATCATTTTGATCACCTTTTAACGCTATATTTTTGCATTAACTTGTATTTTTTGCCGCCACTGTAGTCAGTTAGCACTAATACTCTTTTAATTAATGTTTCACCTTATTCATGCTTTTCTATTTGTTCAGTAGTTCAACCATTTTTGAACTACTGAACAAAAAAAGAATTTATTTCTACAACGTATCCAGAAATCCTGGTAAGTAAGTTTCAAAGGTCTCTATATCAATGCTCATATACCTCGTTTGAGCTAATTTTCGTACCTTGATCAATTTCGCCTCCCTTAAAGTACGTAAATGATACGAATTATTCGATTTTGAAATCCCCTGAATGTCGCCCACTTCGCCACAACTCATCTCCTTCATACTCGCGTATAGACTTCTTATGATTTGCAATCTTGTTGCATCAGCTAATGCTTTAAAAATTCTCTCTCTGTCATCATCATTTAATACTTTTAGAGTAGTCATAAAAGTATTGTACTATAAGATCGATGAATATCAACCTTTTTGATAAAAACCACCATATTCTTTATTTGCAAAGGGAAGGCCAAAGACGTTCTGGCGCTGCTCCCGCCGCTTGAACGTACCTCGGCGGAAACGCTGCGGGAAATGGCAAAGTCGCATACTGGATTAAAAGTGACGCTCAAAGATTTGGCTCAAATGTTGAGTGGCGATGCCGGAGCCTCCGCTCAAAATATTGCCTCCGGAACCGGAAACAGATTCGAAGAAAACCATTGCGTTTATTAACGGATCCGCTATCTTAAAGAAAGATAAAATGGTCGGATGGATAAACGATAGGATCACGAGGGGATTGCTGTGGCTAAGAGATGAGATCGAAACAGCAACCGTTACGATAATGCCCGAGGAAGCCAAAGGCCGAGGGCATATCTCATTTCAATTGTTGCGAACCCGAACACAGTTGATTCCTCGAATCGAAGGAGACCAGTGGAGCGTCACCGTCAAGTTCGAAACAGATGACGATGTCATACAAAATACGACGAACCTGAACTTGAACAACCCTGAACTGACCAAGAACTTGGAGGTACAATTAGCTTCGGATATTGAAAAACGAATTCGTGCAGCTCTTGTCCGTCCGCAAAAACAGTTGAATGCGGACATTTTCGATTTCGCGTATGTGTTTCGCCGGAAATATCCAAAGGAATGGAAAACGGCTAAAGATCGTTGGGATGAAATTTTTCCCAATATTCCGGTTTATGTCGAGGCAAAAGCTAAAATATTACATTCTGGCAATGTGTCGGAAAAGGCAACTTTGCCCAAACAAGAGGTGAAGCAGAAAAAATGAAATGGTGTCGTTCATTTATAAACCGGTTGGAAAGCTGCTTGAGAAATGACGGTTATTCCAAAGAGGCTACATCATCTACTCAACTATTTCAAGTAGCATAAGCACGGCAGCGGATCACGCACGCCGGCTAACCGGAGCCTTGAGCGCCTGCAGTGTGATGACCCGGCCACCGGTAACAAGCGCTCCGGACAAACCTGAGTCATGGAGGTTCTGCAGTGAATTGACATGGCTGCCTCCATAGCGCTGCTTGGAGAGCGGATCGCGCACGCCGTTTAGACAAACTATAAGACATCAAATTATTAGGTCTGATGTTGGAGTAGAATGTCTGTTTCTCAAGGGAGTAGGATGTCAGCCACTTAGGCAACAACAATAATATATGCATTTCGATTATCTCGAGTCACAATTATGAACGCGTTGTATTTTATATATAAAAATAGAACAATTGTTAGAATAAAATAAAGTATTAGACTGAAGTTGTTAATTCCACGCGTTTTTTGAAATATCGTCAGATTTTGAAAAATAAGGTTTAGATTGAACTGATCTACAAAAAACATTATGATCGAAAATCGAAAAATAAAGTATTAGACTGATTACTTAATTTGGCGTAGCTTCCTGGTGATTGTCAGTGCTTAAACGCCATTCCCCCTAATCTGGTTATTCCTATAACTATCATTAAGCTTGTAAAAAACTCGATAACTTTTCGTGAGTTATATTTCTGTAATTCTTTAATCATAGGATACAAGAGTTAAAACGATTCCTTAAAAGCCGATTATCTAGAAACGCTAAATCCGCTCACCCGGAAGATACAGTTCAATAAACCGTTTCTTGGTTTGTTCGGCTATATCAGCATCAGCCATAATATATAGTTCTTTGTACCTCCGAGCTTTGAACAGCGTGCTCAATTAATATCACTGTATTAATCAAACCTTCCCTACTTCTATTCTGTAAACTGCCGGAAGTGATTTTCGAGTTAGCATGGTGGTGTTGCGAGCAAAAAACCAGCTTAATGGACGCGAGTTATTTCAAAGATTATTTCTGAAGAAGCACTATAAAAACAAAGGACAGCGACCTTAATTTGGGCGCTGTCCTTTGTTGCTTAGCGCGGCAAAGGGAAATTTCTGATTCGGTATTGGATAAATCGCGTGGATGGCTTTGATCAAAATTTTATTTAGAGGAATACTATCTTGGGTTTTACTTTATGTGGCTTGTGGTACCCGAGTTTTGATTCGCAATTTTTAATGCAACTCAGAGCTCGTCACGATCCCAATTTCCTCACGTTTAATCGCTTTCCTTTATAGAATCGTCCTTTGCAAAAAAGGCCCGTGTATCCTTGCGTGTCTGCGCAGGTAATACACGATCCAATTCCTCCTCGAGCCAGGACAATTTCTTACTGCGCAAAATATTTTGCATAGCCTCTTCTGCTTCGAGCATAACTAAATTAATTGAGCATGAGCTCGTCGAAACTGTACAGTCTGAACAGTCGCGATTGCGATACAGATAACCCTTATCCTTGATGTTCTGGCACTGGAAAATGGGCTCTTTGCCCTCCACGGCCTCGACCACATCCCAGAAAGAAATTTCGTCCGGATCCCGTGCTAGCTTAAATCCGCCTTTGACGCCAGGAACCGACGAGATAATACCCGCCTTAGCAAGCTTTGTAAATATTTTGGATAAGTAGGTCTCCGGTATGCCTTGAAAAAACGCAAGTTCCTTGATACCAATCTTTGATTCGTTTGGAATTAAGTAAACTAGACAATGCAGTGCATATTCAACTCCGACACTATACTGCATAATAACTCCTCCCATTTTAGGATGGGTAAATACTTATAAATCTAATGATATCCGCGTTAGTTGTCAACTGCAGGCTGTATAAAAAAGATTTGACTTGGTATTTTCATTGTTGTATATTATGGTCATATATTATCGGCGATTAATATTGTCGTTAATTATACAAAAATTAAGGAGTGGGATAATGGAAAAATTACTTATTATCAATGCGCATGCCACTGTTGACTCCCCTGATTCAGTTAGTTTGGAAGTCGGCAAACATTTTATCGTGAATTACCGCGAAATGAATCCGAATGTATTGATCGAGCAAATTGATTTGTATGGTGAGGAGATACCGGAAATTAACAGCACTGTTCTAAGTGCTTGGGAGAAATTTGCATCTGGTGGAGAGTTGAATGACAAAGAGAAACGTGTAACTAGCAAAATGAACGAAATTTTACAGCAATTCAAGAGCGCGGGAAAATACGTGATTATCATGCCGCTGCATAACTTTAATATTCCCTCCCGGCTTAAAGATTACATGGATAATGTCATGATCGCCCGAGAAACCTTCAAATATACGGAGAATGGCGCAGTAGGTTTATTAACTGACGGGCGTAGTCTACTTGTAATTCAAGGAAGTGGCGGCATTTATACGAATAACGATTGGTATACAGATAACGAGTTCTCGCACAAGTACCTGAAATCGATGTTTAACTTCTTAGGCGTTGAAGATTACCAAATTATCCGAGCCCAAGGCACCAGCAGACTTGGCAAGAAAGATGTGCTAAATCAAGCAAAAAATGAGGCCCAAGAAGCAGCAGCGCGTCTGGCAAAGAAAGTAACCGTCTAACTAATTTTGATCCTTTTTATGACCATCAATATTGTTGAAGATAAAACAACGATCCATCCTACATTTTGTGTTAGTTGAATGAACAAGGGGGAGTTATGGATGACGAAATTAATCGCTGATATAAAGATACCGGATAGTAAGCTAGCCGCTGAAGCTGCTGAATTAGTACGTGAACATACCGATGACCTCCTGTGGAACCATTCAAACCGGGTATTTTTGTTTGCGGCGATGAGGGGTAACCAGAATCAAATGAAATATGATGCTGAATTGCTTTATATCAGTTCGCTTTTCCACGATCTCGGCCTTACTCCCAGATTCCGAAGCGAGGACAAACGCTTTGAGGTCGATGGAGCTAATGCTGCTCGTGATTTTCTCCGAAGCCGCGGCGTTCCGGAAGAATCCATTCGGCTTGTATGGGATGCTGTTGCATTGCATACTACCATTGGAATCGTTGAATATAAGGAAACCGAAGTAGCGCTTATGAATTTTGGTGTCGGTTTGGATGTTGTCGGGAAGAACTTCGAGCTCATCTCAGCAGATGCGCGGCAAAAAATCGTCCAGGCTTTTCCCCGCAACCAGTTCAAACAAAACATCTTACATGCCTTCTTGGAAGGCTTCAAACACAAACCGGAAACAACATACGGAACAATTAACGCCGACATATGCGATGTGCTTCTTCCGGGATACCAACGACCAAACTTCTGTCATCATGTCCTTCATTCCAAATGGGACGAGTAATTGGTTAGAATGAATCATAAAGAGAGGCAGCGATGCTTCTTGAATGAACCAAGAATCGATGAAACGACGGAAACAGAAAGAAGGCAGATTCCTTAGGGGCTGCCTTCTTTCTGTTTCCGTCCAGCCGAGTTTGCCGATATTATCATGATCGAATTCGACGCTGTTTCTTTATGGTTCCTACAATAGCATCAGAATGGGGAGCCCAATCATGATAATGGGAAAAACCAAGGGAGCCCAAATTTTCTCAGCGTAATCCTTAGCTTAATGTTGTTCTTAACGCAACTTACAAAATTTACGAACTTCTTTCGACAACTTGTAACCGCAAATTTTAAATCCTTTATTTAATTTGACAAAGATAATGATAACGATTATATTGGTGATACTACTTATCGACGATTTGCTTTGTCTGTAATTATACAATCAATATCTTTCAAGTCCCCTTTGCTCACCAGAAATTTTATGGAACAGTTGTTCCAGAATGTGCAAAAAAATGTTTTATATCATTTCCATCACCATGTCTATCATCTGCTGCATCTTGCTGCGGTCACCCTGCACCTTCGCAACGATATTTATACTATGATTCAGGTTTGAGAGCAGATAAGATAAAGTCTTGATATCTTTCTCAGACATGATTTCTCCCGTCTCCTGACCTTTGCGCAACAGCTCGTAGAAGGATTTCTCCAATTCGTCAAACCGCTCCCTGATCAACGCATTCAGTTGCTCATCTGGCGAATCCATGCCGACTGCTGCATTAGTTATGAGACAGCCCTTCGGCGACTCGCCGTCCAAGGCGGAATCGATGTGTATCTCGAAGTACTGCCGGATTCCCGATTTTGCGGATGTCGCATTGACGAGGATGTCCCGTTTGGCTTGCTTCCACTTCTTGTACCAGTTGATCGCCTCGATATAAAGCGTTTGTTTGTCCCCGAACGTTTCGTACAGACTTGATCTGCTAAGATCCATAGCTTCCAGCAAATCGGGAATGCTTGCCGCTTCGTAGCCCTTCTTCCAAAAAACGAGCATCGCTTTATGAAGCACCGCTTCTTTATCAAACTCTTTGTAGCGTCCCATGGTTCTCCCTCCGTTTCCGTAGGTAGAGTATACCTTTCTGGAACGATAAGTCCAGTATTTTCTGCAGATATGAAAGTTAGCTCAGGCTGGGATAAGATGGATTACAGACTTTTAAGTGAAATTAGTGGACCTCTGCTTTTCGATCACCACTTTCTAAAGAATAGCATTTGTTAGGTATTAGAGTAATCTCCCTCTATGGAGAAACGCTTTGCTCTTAAATGCTCTCGTTTTCTCAGTTTTTGACCTTCAATAATTTTATGCAGATAACATATCAATGGTATGAAGTTGTAGAGGAAGAAATTTATGGATATGCTGAGGGGCAAAAGACTCTCTACCTAAACCACCAGTTGTAAAAAACGGATGGTATGGTAATGTATGGTTGAACTTTTGGATCTCCACATGAACTCATGGTGGTCAACCCTCCCACATCTCGCAGAGTCTACGCTCCCACATTCCTTCATTCAACCTGTCCATGAGGTGGAGGTCAGATATGCTGCTAGGGCAGGATCTCTTCGTCCGTATGTTAACGTTGTTCCGACTCATCCGTGCTTCTTGTTATCTTGCTCTAACCTAGGTCATCATCATAAAAAGCGATCATTAAGCTGCTTGTGGTATCTCTGTAAATCGAGGGATATCCTGAATCATCTGTTCTTCACTAAACTCATGGCCCTTCTGCAAGATACCGAAAAGAATGCGTATGAGTTTGTTACATAACGCAATGAGAGACTGCATCTTTTTTAAAGGATTCACAGGCCGTTTGGTGTAATACTCGTGTAAGGTTCGAAAGGCTGAATTTTTAGCGACTAGCGGCATCATCACTCTAAAGAGCAAAGCACGAAGCCGTTTCCTGCCCCGCTTTGTTATCCTGGTTTGTCCTATGTGTGTGCCGGATGAATTTGTTTTCAAGTTCAGTCCAGCGAGCTTTGTGATCTGCTTCGGATGTCGGTACTGGCCAATGTCCCCTACCTCAGCTAGAAAGCCAGCGATAGTGTCCCGGCCTATCCCTTTCATAGCCAATACTTGCTCTACATGAGGGATCTGCAGTAGTAGTTCATCTAGCTTTACTTCCAATTCCTCAAGTTTGTTCTTAAGCCATTCGTAATGTGTCAGCAAAAACTTTAGCTCCATTTTTGCCAACTCGGAGCCTTGCTTAATGCCAACAGAACGGCTGGCTGCTGCCTTCAGATTCTGTATTCGACCTAGACCAAGCCCGCGCTTTGCAGCTTCTCTTAAATGCTGCAGCAACGTCTCGTCTGGCACAGAAACAAGCTCATGCGGCAATAAATTAAGGCTTAGCATTTGGATAGCAGATTTGCACTCCCAATCCTTAAATACCGTCAGAAACTCTGGAAAATACCGATCTAACCAGTTATGGACACGTGCTTGTACAACACAAAGGTCAGTTGTTAGGTGATCGCGAATTTTCATGGCTTCCCTCAGTTCGGCATAAACGCCTTGAGGAAGGCTCGGTACAGCGTATCTCCCGTCTTTGACCAACTGTGCAATCACTTTTGCGTCCTTCATGTCATTCTTTGTTGGCGAGTTGTCATCGAGTTCTTTGCTCTTTTTAACGTGCAGTGGGTTCACTACACCGTATTTCACTTGCTTATCTTTAAGAAAGTGAGCTAGGTTTAGCCAGTAGTGACCCGTTGGTTCCATACCAACTATGGCGTCCTTGAACCCTTGCTCCGTCGCAATCTTCTTGAACCAACTCACGAATAATTCGAAGCCTTCTCGATTGTTTTCAAACGTAAGTGGTTTCCCGAACTCGACCCCGCGAAAGTCTTGGGCTCTCGCCACATGTCTAAATTTTGCGATGTCGACTCCGATAATTAACGTAGAAAAAGTGATTTGATTAATTCGTTCATTTTGAGTAGAATTCATGTTGTAGTCTCCTTGGTTTTGTTTTTGGATCCGACGCTGGCCAGCATCTGGGACCCATTAACATCATACCAAGGAGTCTTTTTATATCTCAAATCTCGTATTTCTACATAATAGGAATGCTGCCCGTTACTTCAACGGAAAAGAAGCAGATGCCGGTCGCGGCGATCTGCTTCCTGATTAATTCACTATCGTTCCTCGTTAGTTCAGTACTGAATGTAACAAACTGATTACAACTCATTTTGACATACTACTTTGATCCTTATCAAAAAAATAGGGAGAGATAAAATAACCGGTTCACCCCGCTACCCTGCTCGTTGGCGCAATGAAGTAGATGAATCAATCATAAATTGACTTCAAGCTATTTGTTTTTCCTATCCCGTTGCTTGGTCTAAGTCATTAGTGCGATTACAACAGAATAGTGAATGGATTCCTGAAAAGTGAACACTAAATATGTATTGTTCTGCTTCTGTGGAGAATATATCATTTTTATGACTTCCTTCGGAAATCTGTGCAAGTTCTTGTCTTTCGGAAAGGACAAGAAGTTGTATCCATAAAAATAAAAAACCGCGTAAACCGCGGCTTCTTATGCATATATGTTCTTGTCCTCAAACAGTTGTCGGAGGACAAGAATAACTATCGATAAAAGACAAGAAGTTGTTTGCTTTTCTGTTTTCTTCAAGTTTGCAAAAAACAAAAAACACAGCGGCGGGGTTAAAACGCGCTGTGTTTATTATTTTTAGTTACAATTCCGAATATTTAATTGGAGCATTAAGTTTTCTTACATAATTATCAATGTAGTGTTTTTCTTTTTGATAGTTCTCAGGATACCCACACTTAGAATTAAAATATCTCATTGTATAAGCAATTGGTTTATGTATCTTCTCAACTCGGGGAAGGCGATTTTGTGTAAAAGCTTCTACTATGAAGGCCTATGTTAAATTCGAATGTTGAGTTTTGAACAAAGAAAACCGCCCTTTTGAAAAGGCGGTAAAATTGTCTCTTTTGTACTGCTATTTCATTCCTACTACAGCGGCGAACGCTTGAACGGCGGCATTGGCCACTTCCATGTCTTGCTCCATGGTGCCTCCGGCGACGCCGATACCGCCGACGGTCGTGCCTTCGCGAACGAGTGGTATGCCGCCTCCTAAGATGGTGACTGTCCCTTGGTTTGTCGTGTTGACCCCATAGTGTTGACCGCCGGGAAGCGCCGACTGGGCTAAGTTAGCCGTGGGCATTTGCATGGCTACACTCGTCCAGGCCTTCCCCTTGGAGATTTCGATCCCGGCGATCCGGGCATGGTCCATCCGGTGGAAGGCGACCAAGTTCGCCCCGGCGTCGACGATTGCGATATCGAAGGCGAGTCCCATTTGACGGGCTTTCTGTTCCGCAACCTCGAGCAATTGTTTCGCAATCTCCAATGTAAGTATCTCAAACACTCCTTGTTGTTTTGTTTCCTGCGGAATATTATTTACTAAATTTACTAAATTAGGGGCTGTCACATGAACATTTACGGCGTGGATGGAGTTATTTTGGTAACCTTTTACATTCCATTCAGCCTTCAGCGGTTGAACTTCTCCATGCTCGTTCGTTGCCTTGCTCATAATCGTGTATTGACCTGGTTTTTGAGCTTCCCACGCAAAAGACCATCTCCTCCATGAATAGGGAACATCAGGATCAAGTATGTTTGCTTCATTCCAGAGTGTCCCGCCATCTGTGCTAATCTCTACTTTCGTTACAGAATGCTCGCCAGCCCAAGCATACCCTTGTACCACGTTGGTGCCAACAGCCATCTCTTGCTCTTCTGTAGGAGATGCTATCGTTGAATTGATTAAAACTGGTGATAGCGGTCGTGCATGTTTGTAGTCGTTTGTTTTTTTTAGAATGACATAATCTATACTTTGAAATGGTCCCTTGAATGGCTGATCTACAACTCTGATCCTATGCAGCCATTTAACAGACGCAACTGCATACCATCCAGGTACAATTAGTCTTATTGGAAAACCATGTTTATCGGAGAGCGGTTCACCATTCATTTCATAAGCCAATAAAGTATCTGGGTGAAGTGCCTTGGCAACAGGAAGACTTCTTTTGAAAAATACCTGTCCATCCATGTCATTTCGCTGACCGTAATCTAATCCTTCAAAAACGATCTCAGTCGCACTTGGGGATACTCCTGCTTGGTCTAATACATCCTTCAGTCGAACGCCTCCCCAAATGGCGTTGCTTATCGCACCGAGCTTGAATTGGTTACCTTGTGCTTTTCTTTCAAATAACGAACGCTTGTTTCCTGCACACTCTAGAGTAGCAGATAGCGTGACCTTATTCATGTTTTTCAAATCAGCATACGTAAATTTAATTGGTTGATCTACTAATTCTTCAATTGAAAGGTACCAGGTGTTTATATCGATTGTCGGGTATTCAAAATGATTTCTGACGTAAAATAATTGATTCGGTGTAATGGTTTGGAGGTTGGCAACCATGGGAAATTCAAGATTTTCTGATGGGAAATAGGAAACTGGAACCAAATGAATGTCGCGCATGAACAAATCCACCTCTTCAGCTAAATATGAACAGAACAGCTATAGAATTTATTTTTAGCAAAGAAACGAAATTTTAACCATCAAACATCGTTAAAAGAAAACGAATGGATCGAAGATGAATCCGAGAATGTCGAGCTAGACTGGATAAAAGAACAGGTACAGCAAAGCTAGGGTGTCGTTCGCAGAGTAACTCCTCCTTGCTCTTTTGGTTGAAACGTTTTAGAAAGCGCTTACGAATGTGATAGGCTTATTATAAAAAAGGAGCGCATTGGGAAATTAGGGGGAATAAACAGGACAATCGAGTGGATTACAGAAAAAAAGAGGAGAGCTTGGCTCCCCCCACTTGACACGACGCTGCATTAATAATCAGTCGCGAGACCCATAAAATTTCTTTACAACATCATATGCCAGCTTAGGCCGTCTGTACTCATCTACGATTCCTTTGCTGTTTTTCGTCATTGCGCGCGTCAAGAGCCAACCAGTACCTTCCGTGACCCGGCAGTCGCAAAACTGCCATATAAAGGTGCCTGATAAATAAGACCGGGAAGCATACGCTGCTAAATTAAGCTCCAAGATGTCTCCTTGGCGTTCCTCAGAGCCCTTAACCCGAATCGGTGAGCGAAATCCATAGTATCCGTCCGCCCCGAACTCGCTTATGATCATAGGCTTTCCTCTGCCCCCGTTCTCTTCTGCATAAGCCCGAATTCGATCACTTAACTCTCCTGGATCTTCATCGGTGTACCACTGAGGATACAAATTGACGGAGATCACATCCGCCAAATCGAAACATAGTTCCTTCTCCCTATGGTGGGAGGCGAAAGTCAGTGGGCGGCTTGCATCCAGCTTGCGAATTTGCTGCATTTGGCGATGGTAATGCTCCCGTCCTTCCTCAGAATCGCTTGCACATTCGTTGAGAATCGCCCATAAAATAATCGATGGATGGTTGATGTGCTGCTCCACCATTTCCCGGTTTACCGTTTCGCACTGGAGGATAAAATTTGGATTGCGCATTTGCTCCAGACTGAGACCCCGCGCATGATTCTCCTCCCAGACGAATATACCCCGCTCATCGCAAAGATCAAGAAAGCGCTCGTCATTCGGGTAGTGGCTCGTTCTGACTGCATTGGCTCCGGTTCCGACCATTAACTCCAAATCTGTTACCATCAGCGACAAGGGAAGCGAGGGACCGGCAAGTGCATGATCTTCATGACGATTAAATCCTTTCAATTGGATAGGCTCGCCGTTTAACAGAATATTTCCGTTTATGGTCTCTACAACACGGAATCCAACCCTCTCTACCAAATCGTCAATCGCCAATCCCCTATTCACGTCATGAAGCTCAAGTCGTAGTTCGTACAGTTGAGGATTCTCAGCTGACCATGGGCGTACATCGGGAAAGCTGAAAGATTGCGTCAAAAACATCTCACCCTCGACTCCCGCTTGCAGCTCTAATGTACCAAAGTCAAGATGGGTAGAGGCTAGTTGCCCTATTAACCTTACAGTTTGCATCCGTCCCGATTCGTTGTGAACGGAAGCGGTAATACACGCGTTCCAGCCATCTTGGTCCCAATGGGGTATGAACTTAATTGCTTCAATGCAGCTGTCCCCTATATGTTCCATAACCACAGGCCGAATCAATCCGCCATACGTATAATAATCATTGGGGATGTGCAGGGACGAAGCTGCACTGAACGAATTGTCCACCTCGACGATCAGCTCATGCAGCCCCGGCTGGACATCGTGCACTTTCGCCGTAAAAGCTGTGTACGCATTATAATGTTCTGTTAGTAAAGTACCATCGAAGAACACTCTAGCTGTGTGGCTGACACCCTTAAACTCGAACCGCAATGAGGTTATTTCGTCAATCCGGATCATCCGTCGATAGGCTCCACGCCCCCGGTAGGAGGCTAGCTCCGGATGCTGCTCCCAGCAGCCGGGCACTACAAGCCTGTAAGGGTATCCCTCCATGCCCCTGGCAGGAATATTCTGCCCTGGAGCCAACGGAATGAAGTCCCACAGGCCTTCCAATTCAGTCACTTGTCGGACATAATGAGTCTCAAACAGTCTTATCATGCGATCCCTCCTTTTTGCTATGATTTGTATTGATTGCGGAATTGCGTCGGTGTAATGCCTTCGCTCCCTTTAAATATTTTATTAAAATAGGAGTGCTGGTAACCTACTTGCTCCGCGATTTCATTCACTTTCAATCCCGTTGTAAGCAACAGCTCTTTCGCTTTCCCGATTCGCAAGCGTGTTAAATAATCGACAAAATTATAACCGGTCACCTGTTTAAACGATCTACTGAGCGTGTAAGGATTCGAGGCAACAGCCCGTGCGCATTCGTCCAAAGATAAATCCTCGCAGTAGCGCTCCTCCATGAGGCGAATCACCTGTTCGATAATTTGCCGCATACGACCGCTCTGAAGAACTTGGAATTGTTCTAAATACGGCGCCATGATTCTTGCCTTGACCATCTTCTTGAGCAGTGCCGATTCATTCACCGCAAACAGTTCTTCTATTAAATGGCTGTCGCTCAGGAGAGGATGCTGCTGGAAACCGGTCTCAATAAACATGTGGCGCATCCCGTATACGAGTTGCAACAGGGACTGACGTACAGCTAAATCCCATTCTGCTGCTGCCTCCACCTCCTCGACAAAACGGTCAAGCAGGACATAAGCCTCTTCCTCCATCCCAAGTCGCATGACCTGAAGGAGCTCTTTTTCGACGTTAAAAGGGAATGGAACCGCTGGTCGCGAGCTTAACGTCACTTCTTCCATATCGATAACCTGATTGTTTTCCTGCACATCCCGGAATTTAGCCGTCTGCCGTGCTTGTTCCAGCATTTCAGGAATTTGTCCTACCTGAAGGGTAAGTTTGCCTAGTACAACCGTAGCCTGCAATCCGAGCACGTTACTGAGAGTTATCGCCATCTCATGTGACCAAACGAACAACTCATTGCGAATATCTTCTGAATCGGCATCTCCTGGGTACAGTAAAAGAACACCGACAGATAGATCCTGAAAGTTAATGATATGTGAGGAAGTGGCACGTGCAGCCGAGATCTCTCCGACAATATTAGCTGCAGCGAATGTAACCAGCTGTTGATCGTGTTCCCGGAACCGTTTCGACTCGCTAAGGCCTGATAATTGAACATACAATAAGGATATCTTCCGATTCGTGGCGTCTAGTCCGAGCTCTCCCATTCGAGTTTGCAGCTCTTGCTCTCGCAACGCATACAAATGTCCCTGGACAAGCTGAAGAAAGAATCCTTCTCTCAGGAAAGGGAGCGACTGCCGGATTCGATCCCGCATACTCACGCTCTCACTGGACAACTTCATCCATTCGTCTTCAATAAATTGCATTTCCCGCCTAATCGGAACGGAAGTATCCTCTCGCCCGGATCGGAATAAAGCAACCAAATTACCGATCGGTCTATACAATTGGTTTGAAGCAAACCACCCAAGCAAAATCGACACGAGAATGCCAATCATACTCGTTCCAAGTATAAGCTTGGATGTCAGAACGACCGGGCCGGTTAATTCTGTGACGGGACTTGCGATGGCGTATATCCATCCCGTTTTGGAAACTGTACCATAAGTGACAACAAATGATTGCTTTTCCCAATGAAACGAAAATTCCCCACGATCCCCTTGATGCCGCCTGATCTCACTTCTTAACTGCTCTTGGAAGGCCAAATTGTTGTCTTCAGGCTTGGCCACCCAGTCCCCATCGGGTCGAGTAAGCAGAGCCGCACCTTGTCCATCCGCGACGTAATGTTCGAGCATCGTTAACAGCTCCTTACGGCTCAAATGAACGACAAATGCGCCAAAAGGCGAATCCGATGCCCATGGAAGCTTAAAGATCAGCGATACTGGTGAAACAGATGTCTTGCTGGCGAAATCCGGAAGCCCGTACGCCCAAAGCAAACCAGCATCGTTGTGCAAGATAGCTTGGAACGAAGTGGTCTGTTCATCGTTTAGATAGTGAATTCCATCCGACCCGATCATTGCGTCTTGGCGAGATAAATATAGTTGGGCGTCACTGATCAGCAAATTGGATCCACCGACAACAAGCATATTTTGCATCAAATCCTGTGTTTGCGAAATCTGTTCAATGAATTCAATTCGGTCTAATCGATCACCGAACATTGGATTAGTCGACCACCGGCTTAACACCAATTCCATCTGCGAAATTTGTTCGTTCATTGCCTGGGAGAACTGCTCAATCTTTACTTTATGCAGCTTATTGACTTGCTTCTCGATCTGGCTGGTCCCAATCAGGTAATTGCTAACCGCGATCAAGGCTGAAGGAACACTGGTAATCAGCAAAACAAGGATTAAACTTCTGCGGAAATATTCACCCTTGCCGGACCTACCAAGCCTCCTTATGAAATTCGTGTTCCAGTTGATCACACAACATCACCCCGTAAACCCATTATAACACCCGATCGGAAGGCAAGCCCTCATGGGCTTGGTACGAGCTCATGAGGGACTAGCATTATTTGGAGCTGGCCTTCTTCTGATACTCGGCGTTATACTCCTCTTGAATTTTCATGTAGTTTGCGTCGGCTTTAAGCGCTGCTACGAACTGGTCCCAATCTCCAAGTGTAACCTTCTCCATGATAACCTTCGTCTTCATATCTTGAATCTTCTTGTCATAGTCGCTGCCTAACTTCTGCGCAGTTGGCGAGGTCACTCCATCTAGTGGGCTTGGAATACTAACTTTCTCTGCAGCATCGATATACGCCATGTCCCTCTTTGTCAGTTCTGGGGTCATTCCTAGTGCTACGTTCGCATATTTATCAAATTTCATGAAAATATTTTGCATAAACTGGAAGCTCGGATCATTCTTTGCTGCATCAGTCAGCACTCTGTTGTCACCTTGTAAGGTGAAATGAACGTCCTTCATTCCATAGTTTGCCAGATCCGACCCTTCGTCTGAAGCCCCGTAATCCAGGAATGCCAGCAGCTTTTTCACTTTGTCTTCCGGCACCTTCTTCGAGATTACGAACATGCCGAAATGACCATTACCCTTAGCCGCATACTTCGTACCGCTTGGCCCAATCAGATATGGCATCCATGCAAAATCGGGCTTCGAACTTGGTACAGCCGACGCAACACCTTGCACCATGGCAGGTTCCTGATTTGGTTTATCTGGAAAGATACCAGCTTTGCCGGCGAAGACGAGATCTTTCGCCTGATTGTGTTTTAGGAGTGCGAAATCTTGCGGAATTAGCCCTTCTTTATAGGCACGTCGGAACCATTCAAGCGACTGCTTCATTTCAGAACTAAACGTCATATCCGTAATTTTGCCGTCGACGACTTTGTACTTGCCACTGTTACCAATGAAGCTGTTCTCAATGAAACCGAATTGCCCCATATCGTTCTGATTGACGTAACCCGATAGTCCAATCGTATCCTTTTGCCCGTCCGGCGCGCTCTCTTTGAATGCCTTCATCACCTTATACAGATCCTCTGTCGTTTCCGGCATCTTCAGGTTCAGCTTGGTCAACCAATCGGCACGGATAAGTGGCTGCGCGTTACCTTCCGTTGGCCGCACCCGAGGTATGCCGTAGAGCTTGCCCTCGATTTTCGTATTGGAGAAGGTAATATCCGGGAACTTCATCAAATTCGGGTAGCTTTTAATCAATTCGGTCAAATCCCAAAATGCTCCTTGCTTCGCCATGGTCCGGAAAGAGGCATTGGCGATGTCTGTCACCAGCATCAGATCGGGAAGATCGCCCGAAGCCAGCGTCACGTTGACCTTTTCGGAGAAATTATTAGGAGCGACCCACGTAATATTCAGATTGGTATTTGTCCGCTTCTCTACTTCCTTCAGCACAGCGTTGTCCTTAGTTGGCGGTTCCTTCTGGTAATAAATTGAAAGAACACTTACATCTAACGGTTTTGTCTCAGCCGGTTTTCCTGGAGCCTGCTGGGCACCGCTACCAGCTCCATTACTCTTGTTCCCTCCGCCCGAACAGGCGGAAAGCGCCAATGCTGTCGCCACCATCACCGTCAACGTCAGCACCGTTCTCTTCTTGAGATTCATACTAAATCCTCCCTTTGATGTTTTTTTATCATATCATTCCTTCACGGAACCAACCATGGTACCTTTGGCAAAATGCTTTTGAAGGAACGGATATACCATAAGAATCGGTAATGTAGATAGTACAATTGCTGCCATCTTCTTCGTTTCCGCAGGAATATTCTGCATATCCAAATTAACTAGTGAATCAACACCGAGTGCCGTCGACGAATCGATGAGCAGATTCTGCAAGAAAATTTGCAATGGCCATTTCTCCGCATCATTAATGAACAATACCGCTGAGAAGAAGGTGTTCCAGTACGCTACAGCGTAAAATAGTCCGAAAGCGGCCAGCGAAGAGAGCGAAAGCGGCAAAATGATGCGAAACCAGACGCTCACATCGTTGCACCCGTCAATCCGCGCAGATTCTTCCAGGCTGGCAGGAATTGAATCGAAAAAACCCTTCATGAGCAGGACGTACCAACCGCTGGTAAGAACCGGCAAAATAAGCGAGGATAAGCTGTTGATCATCCCAAGCTCTTTGACCACCAAATAGCCCGGAATGATGCCCGGATTAAATAAAGTTGTAATCAGAATGAGCAGGAGCATCATCTTTCTTCCCTTTAAGCGTTTGCGTGACAAGCCGTAGGCGAGCGTAGACGTGACGACGAGACTTACCGCCGTACCCACAACGGCTAGGAACAACGAGATTCCGGCCGCTCGGATGAATGAAGGTGTCGCCAGAATGTATCGATACGATACCAAAGTCCATTCATGAGGCCAGAGCAGCAATCCTCCTTGTCTGTATTCTGCCGGAGTAGCGAATGAAACAACGAGTACATAATAGAAAGGAAAGAGACACACGAGTCCCAATAGGGTCAAAAGCACGATATTGCTCACCCGAAACATACGGTCGGAGAGCGGAATTCGAATCCGATTGTTGACGTTTATGGCTGCCATTAATACACGCCTTCCTCTCCGAATTTTTTGGAAAGCTTATTAGCTCCAATGACCAGCACAAGGCCTACAATTGATTTAAATAAACCGACTGCCGTACTGTAACTGAAATCACCCTGTTTAATACCCACGCGAAATACATAAGTATCAAATACTTCTGCTACATCCGCTACAGCTCCGTTCATCATCAGAAACACCTGCTCGAAGCCCACGTCCATCATATGGCCGATTCGCAGTATTAATAGAATGATGATGACATTTCGAATCGAGGGCAACGTAACGTTCCACATCATACGAATGCGACCCGCACCGTCCATCTTTGCTGCCTCATATAGCTGTGGGTCTACACCCGCAATCGCAGCAAGGAAAATCACGGTCCCCCAGCCCAATTCCTTCCATATTGTCTGGCCTGTTAACAGTGCCCAGAAGTATTTAGGCTCCGTCAAGAATTCAATTGGTCCCCAACCTACTAACTCCAGCAACTGGTTGAGTACACCGTGTTCCTTAGATAGCAGTAACAGGCTCAGCCCGACGATGACGACCCATGACAGAAAGTGTGGCAAGTAGACGACGGATTGCAGCGTTTTTTTAAACCACTCCGTTTGTAACTCGTTCAGCAATAGCGCTACAATAATTGGAAGAGGAAAGAAGAACACGAGACTAAGTACATTAATCGCCATTGTATTACGAAATAGCATATAAAAGTCTGCATTAGAAAATAGCCTGGCGAAATGTTCAAATCCAACCCATTCACTCTTAAAGAAGCCTAAGAAGGGGGAATAGTTCTGAAAAGAAATCATTACCCCCCACATCGGGACATATTTAAATATAAGAAAATACAACAGTCCAGGAGCAACAAGCGCATATAGAAACAAATCTTTCGCGATCGTTCTCCTGAAGGACGCTGCCAAACTCACTCCCGTCTGAGCGTTGCGGTTCTCCGCAATTTGTTTCCTGTCCATGTTTTTGACAAGCTTCATCGTTCTGCCTCCGTTTCTCTTTGGTGATGTCTTTATTCAGTCGAACACAAGCTCTACTATAGCCTCCAACATTCTAGAACACATTAACAAATTCTTGCGAAAAGCTTGTTAGGACTAGAAAATTCTTGACGAGATGCCCCTAGCTGCTAGGAACTATCAAAATATATGCGAATTAACAACAATAAACCCTTCATTAACTTAGGTAGTTAAATGAAAGGCAAAGCATTGTAGTATTAGGCAACTGTACTCCCATTCCTGATTCTCAAAATAGGTACACAAAATAAGGAGTCGCATTAGCATATTTGCCACGCGGCTCCTTAAATAAAAATATCTTTCCGTCAACGACCATTTGTCAATTCATCTTAAATACATGCATCTTGTATTCCTTACTGAAACTTGTGGTAGCTATTCCAGACGGTTTACCCTTTTACCGCAGAACCAACGGTCAACGCCTTCTCTACTTGTTCGCTAAAGAGCACGTAAACCAGTACTGTTGGCAAGCTTGCAATGGTCATCGCTGCTCCCATAGCACCCCAGTTGGTTGTGAACTGTCCTTGGAAGAAGAGCAGACCGAGCGGCAATGTTTTCAATGACTCTTTGGTAATAAGAATGAGCGCCATTGTAAATTCATTCCAAGCAGATAAGAAAACGAAGATCACCATCGTCGCAATAGCAGGCTTAATAATTGGCAATATGATCGTGTAGAAGGTCCGGTATATGCTGGCCCCATCCATGCAGGCTGACTCCTCCAGCTCCACAGGTATACTCCGAAAAAAACCATAAAACACCATACTAGAAAATGAAATGTTGAAAGCAATATACGGAACGATAAGAGCCCAGTACGTATTGGCCAAATGAAACTCACGCACTAAGATGGCCAACGGAATCATAATCACTTGAATGGGAATGAACATCCCTATAATGATATAAATGCGAGCAGCTTCCTTCAAGCGCCACTGCATCCTCGCAACCGCATACGAGAACGTGACAGAAAGCGCAATCGTTCCCACAACGGTTGCTGCTGCTACAAGCAAGCTATTGCTGAAGTAGACAGGAACATTGAATCTCGACCATGCATCCGCATAATTTTCAAATCGGAAATGAGTAGGAAAACCAAAAGGATTTGTAACGAAAATTTCATTGTTATTTTTAAATGAGTAAAACACCATCCACAGCAGCGGATATACGGACAATCCTGCATAGATCCATAAGAAGACGGCTAGCAGCGGATTGTTCTTGCGTAGTCTAAGTCTTCCGTTCATTGCTCATCCTCCTTCTAAAAGGTAATCCGTTCGCGTGCGATCAATCGGTTAATCGCTACAGTGACGATCAAACATTCAATAACCAGGAATGCAGCCGCAGCGCTTCCATAGCCGAACTCGCCGACACGGAATGCCGAACGGTACATCAAGTAGGTCAGGGTGTACGTGGAATTTCCCGGACCTCCACCTGTCATAATGAACATATTGGCGAAAGCGTTGAGTCCTCCAGTAATTGCAAGGACCAGACAAAACTTGTACGTTTCAGCCAGCATGGGAATTGTAATTTTGAGATGCGCCTTCATCTTAGATGCCCCGTCGATGCGAGCAGCTTCCAAATATTGCTCCGGCACGGACTTAACAGCTGCCAATAACAACGCAAACTGGTAGCCCATGTACTGCCATGCATTGACAAAAGCGATTGCGAATATAGCTGTTTTACTATTAGTCAGCCAATCCTGACGGTAGGAGATGCCCAGTGTTTCAAATAATTTGTTAATCAAACCGTACTCGCTGTTGTACATCGCCAGCCACAGTTGGCACACAACCGTAATGGAGAGAACGACTGGAATGAAGTAAGAGATTCTTAGGAACTTACTTCCTCGAAACCCTTCCGCAACGGCAAAAGCAAGCACAGTGCCAATTCCTATTTGGACAACGGCCAGGATTGCAGCAAACACAAGACCGTTATACAAAGAAGTGTAAAATATAGAATCTTGAAGCAACCGAATATAATTATCCAGAAAAATAAAAGTGCCTTCGCTTAATCCGTCCCATTCAAATGTACTGCGATAAAAGGTTTGCAAGATCGGATAGAACACGATAACTGTATACAAAAGGAGAGCAGGCAGCGTGAACAGCATAATCGCCGTCTTATTTCCCATGAATTTGCGCATTTCATCACTTCCCTTATTTAGTAGAAAACTCACACCGGTTTTGGAACAATCCAGTGTGAGTCTCCTTTCCACAAACCTCAATTATTTCGCTGTGACTGCCGCTTTATTCAAATCTTTCACGAATTGATCTGCCGTATAATTTCCTGTCATCAGGTTTTGCGTTGCATCTTCTAACGCTGCTTTGAACTTCGGATTAGATAATCCCCAGGAGAAAGCAGTCGTGCTTGTTATTTTAGGAATATCCTTGGATAACTGCTCCATCATCGGAGGGAATTGCTTTACGACCGGCTTATCAACTTTAGTTGCTACGATTGGATTGCTACGATTCGTATATTTGTATTCTGCATATTTTAAAGACAGGAATGAAGCCACTTTCGCTGCCAGTTCTTTATCTTTCGTGTTGGCAGATACAGCATAACCGCCAGGACCACCGCTGCCGCTGAAGGCGGTTTTGCCCTTTTCAAACGCAGCAGCGTCTGCTGCTGGTATGTACAAGTAGCCTGCTTTGTCACCAAGCGCCTTGGTGCTGGCCTCAATCTCCCATTGTCCGTTAACGAACATGGCTGCCTTGCCTTCATGGAAGAGAGCTGCTGCCTGATCGTAGTTCAGGTTTGTTGCTCCTTTTGGCAGCATGCCGGCTTTCACCAGCTCGATAATTTTCTCCGCAGCCGTTTTGTAAGCGGCATCGTCCGCTTTCGCCTCACCTTTATCCAGCTTCGTCACACCACCCGGTTCAGCACGAGTAACGAACATATCGTAAAGTGCTACACATGGCCATTTCTCCTTCGCGAAAATGGATAGCGGCGTAATCCCTTTTGCATTAAAAGATTTCACTGCTGTCATCATTTCATCGTAGGTTGTCGGTACTTTCACACCGTTTTGCTGGAACAGGTCTTTGTTGTAGAACAACAGAGCGACTTCGTTGCCCGCATATGGGAATGCGTAAGTATGTCCGTCGGCCGTTACGAGTGTATTCATGGCACTTGGCTGCATTTTCTCTTTGTAACCAAATTTTGTTACATAATCATCCAATACCAGAATGTTATTGGATTTCTTGAACGTATCGATAATGTCTAAGCCCGCTTGAAAAATATCCGGCAGATTGCCTGTCGCAGCATACGTTTTCAGCTTTTGGCCATCATCCTGCGCTTGAATATCAAGCTCCAGTTCTACATTCGGCATTTCTTTCTTAAGCTCAGCAACGGCGTAATCATAAGGCGTTTTCGTATCTTCATCCGCATATTGCGCATAAACTCTTAGTTTAACCGGCTTGGCCTCCGACTTCGCAGGTGCAGCAGTCGCAGCTGGCGTTGGTGCCGTTGATGCGTTTCCTTCTGTTTTGGTTTCTGTCGTTCCGCAAGCCGCAAGGCTAGTAGCTGTGAGCAAACTTACGAGCGTAACTGCCATCTTTTTCATGTGAAGAACCCTCCCTGGCATCTTGTGCGTTTCATCTCTACAACCTCAGTATAAAAGGAATCCCAGTCTGTGATAATGGAATAACTGAGGGCTTCTTGTAAAATCCGCACATTGGGAAAAACCCTTAAAAGCGATTATTTTCATACTCACTCGGCGAATAGCCAAAAAACTTCTTGAAGCTTTTACTAAAGTAGCTCGGATCACTAAAACCGATATTCTCGGCAATATCCGCCAGCCGAATATTCCCTTTGCCGAGCTGCTCCTTCGCTTTGTGCATCCGCACATGAGTGACATAATCCGTCACTGTCATCCCGATCTCTTTCTTAAACACGGCTCGTAGATAACTCGGATTCATGAACACGTGCTGGGCGATTTGATCGACCTGAAGTTCCGGGTCGTGATAGCGCTGCTCAATATACTCCTTGGCGGATTGAGCAATTTTGGATGATCTCGTTTTCTTATGTTTTCCTGTATATTCAAGCGCCCGGCTGAATAATTCCTTGATCCATACAGATGTAGCATCGATAGATTCCAACCGTTTAATCTCACTGTAAGGGAAGAAGGCTTCACCAAAGCAGTCCTCAATCGGTTGGCCATTCTCCGTCACATAAGATAAACAAACCGAAACCAACCCCATAGAGATGACATACGTATAGTCCAAAGAAAGCCGCTGCTCGCGAATGGTTTGGAACACCTCTTCCAGTTTAGATTCCACTTTCTCATTGCTATTCATGCGCATTTGAACGAGCAATTCTTCACTGACTTCCGTCGGATAGAACGCTTTCGTCCCGAATCCCTGCGATGCTGCTCCATAAGCGATTACACGGTCGTTGCCGAGTACGAATTTGTTTTGCAGTGCTTCGAGCGCCTCCAAATAGGATTTTCGAATACCTCGATAACCGCCTTGACTGCGCCCGACCCCCACCGTAATCGTAAACTTCAGATGTTTCTTGATCAGAAAACACAATTTCTCATAACCTTCCAACGCAGGTGTCTCTAGACTTGCTTTACCTTGATGCTCCACTAGACAAATAATGCGCCCCTCCGGTCCATTAAAAATCAAATGATTGCCGGTCTCCTCCAGCGCCTCATTCAAAATATTCGTCACCGCATATTTCCATAAGAGCCTCTCACTCACTTTATTCCAACGTGCATCCATGTTATCAATTTCAATACAAGCCACTACGAAGCATGCGGAATCGAAATTTTCGCCAAAAAGACCCAGCTTCGCGCTCGTCTCCTCATCCGAGAGATTATAGTCGCTTCCCAGCAAATGATTCAGAAAGCTTTCTTTCATAAGGAGCTGATTTTCCTTTAATGTTGACTTTTCTTCTTGCACCCGCAGGTGTTCCTTCTGTAATTTGAGCAGGGTCAGAACTAATTCATCCTTCGAGAACGGTTTGAGGATGTAATCTTCAACGCCAAGTTTGAGTGCTTTTCTTGCATAATCAAATTCATTATGACCCGTAATCAGCACGACACTTGTTTGTGGGAATCTTTCCTTTAATACCTCTGTTAACTGCAACCCGTCCATGAAAGGCATCGTAATATCCACCAGCGCAATATCCGGAAGATGCGTCTGAACTTGCTCCAAGGCCTCAATCCCATTTTTTGCTTCTGCACAAATTTCAAATCCGTAAGCTTCCCAATCTAAAGCAGTACGCAGGTATTCCCTGAAAATAGACTCATCGTCAACAATCACTATTTTTTGCATCTCTTATCCTTCCTCACTTTGAAAAGGCAGCCACAGTGTCACTTCTGTTCCATGCCCAGGTTCACTAGTAATCTGAAGCCCATAATCATCGCCAAAATACAATTGGATGCGATCATTTACATTCCTGAGACCGTAGCCTATGGCTTCTTGAGGATCTTTCGGTCTACTCAATAACGCTTCCAGCCGTTCCGGCTGCATACCTACGCCGTTGTCGCTGACGACGATTTTTATTTTTCCGTCCATATTGATTCCCGTTACTTTCAAAAGACCTATCGTGCCTTTCGTCTTCAGACCATGGTAAATGGCATTCTCAACCAACGGCTGAATCGTCAATTTTGGAATGAGACCGCTTACCACCTCATTATGGATATCAAATTCAAAGGTAAATACTTCTGAATAGCGGATACGTTGGATAGACAAATAGTCCTTCACATTACGGATCTCTTCCTCTATCGAAATCGTTTCTAACCCCTTGCTTAGCGCTACACGATAAAAATCTGCAAGCGCTTTGGTCGTACGCTGAACATCTCGGGCTCGTCCCATTTCAGAAAGCGTATAAATTACGTCGAGTGTATTGTACAAAAAATGCGGCTTTATTTGCGCCTGGATGAGTGCTAGTTCATACTCTCGTTTCTTCTTTTGCTCGTAATTAACATTAGTTAAGAGCTCTTGTATGCGTCTGATCATCGCGTTAAATCCAGATGCCAACAGCCCGATCTCATCAGCGGAATCCACTTGGAACTCTTGATCCAGCGTCCCTTCATTCACCTTTTTCATGTGCTTCGTTAATCCCATAATGGGCTTAGCGATGAATTGAGAAAGCATACCCGCTCCCAGTAAGGCAAAAAGCAAGCATATGAATCCGATTAACACAATGAGTAATGTAATTTTGCGCGTATCCGCAGTTAAAGATTCCAGCGGTGCCATCGATATCAGCTTCCATCCAAAACTGGGTACGTCCGAGCTTACAACCAGCGTTTTGCCGTTTTGAAAAGAAGCTAGATCAGACTTATGGGTACCTGAGGATATCCATTGCTTCAAAGCAGGGTCCTCAACTTCATGGAGCACATCCTCCGAGTTCTGCGAAGAAACAACGAGGCCTGTTTCATCAGTAATGAAATATCTTCCATCTTGGATGGATCCGATTTTCTGATAAATCGAAGACAAGGAACTTTCTTTTACATTTAAGATAAGTAGACCGAGCTTCTGCCCTGTATAAATATTTACAATTCGTTTGCCCAAAGTGACCACCGTTTCATCCGATGCTTTTGTCAAATAGCTCCGTTGCTGCATAGGAAACCATATGTTATTACCACTAGAAGCGTCAATTTGTTTCAACATCTCGCTACTCGTAATCTCTTCCATATTGCGCTCCATCAATAGATGGGAGCCGAAAACACGATTACTCGTATCTATGAATGCCGCCGACTGGACATCGGGAAAAACGAGCAGTGCAAAGCTGAGTTGATTTGTAATTTGCGTGTACATCTGCAAGCTTGTTTCCTGTACCCCCTGCGTCTGCGGATCCTCTACAATCACTTTATTCAAATTAATGGTCAGCATATTGGCACAGCTCTCCACATTGGTTAACATCCCCATGATGCGGGTAATGATCAGAGAAGAATTATCCGACACGTTTTTAACCGTCTTCTTGACGATTGCACCAGTGTAAACGTGATTGGAGACAAAGCCAAGGATAAATAAGGGAATGAAAATAAGCGGAAAATAAATGATTATTATTTTGTAGCGTATCCGCTGATTTCGAAACCAGTGGGTAGACATCAAGCTTTCTAGAAAAGGCATAATGACCTCCTTAAGATCAACTAACAATCCTCTGTGACGGTTTCATTGTAAGGGATAGAGGCCAACTTTGAAAACGATTGAATTTTTCTTGTTGTTTTTGTTTAATAGGTTATCCTTCTCACGTTTGCACCTATTTCGTGACTTTGTTGATAAACTATATCGATAATCAAGCCTTTACCTTTATCGAGTTTAAACTAAAAAATTTGCGTTTAGCCTTCCTTGATACGGTTGTAGTAGCATTCACTTCGTTTCTGCTGATATATTTCATGCTTCTTTATGCCAAACTTGCTGCGTGGCTGCTGATACCTCACTTACTGTGGTCCTGCTTCGCTGCCTTATTTTGGCATGGTCAATCTACCAGTTAAATAAGGATGCCAACCAGGTATATTAAAACCGGACTATTCAGGGTAACGAATTATACGCCTGATTATTATATAAAAACCGCACCGTCCCCTCTGGGCGAAGGCTTCCTCGAGCTAAAGTTGAGCGTTGGACAAACCTTGAAGATAATAAGAGTAATTGATTAAGACACACCTATAAACCAGCAATCTAGAGCATTCATTTGTTCTAGATTGCTGGTTTATCCAAAGATATCCACAAATTAGCTGAAGTTATTAACATTTTACCTGTTGATACTGTTAGCAAATAGAGGACCATAATTCAAAAACCGGAACCCCAAAGGAGTCCCGGCCCTCATTTATCCAATCTCACTCAATCGCCCATCTCGAAAATACACAACCCGCTTCGCCTGCTGCGCAATCGCCAGATCATGTGTAATCAACACAATCGTCCTGCCTTGCTCATTTAATCTCTTAAAAATCTCCAAAATATCTACACCTGTCTTCGAATCTAGTGCCCCTGTCGGTTCATCCGCCAGTATTATCGCCGGATTTCCTGCCAATGTCCGCGCAATCGCAACACGTTGTTGCTGCCCGCCGGATAATTCCGAAGGTAAATGCTTCCGGCGATCCACCAAGTCCACCGCTTCCAATGCCTGCATGACAAGCGGCTCACGCTCTTTCCTGCTCATGCCCCGGTAAATAAGCGGCAGCTCCACATTTTCATACGCATTCAGCCTTGGCAGCAGGTTAAAGTTCTGGAAGACGAAGCCGATCTTCCGATTCCTTATTTCAGCTAACTGAGCATCCTTGAGCCTATTAATGGCCTTCCCGTCCAGCACATAGTCCCCATCATCCGCAACATCCAAGCAGCCTAAAATGTTCATCAGCGTCGACTTCCCCGACCCCGACGGACCCATGATCGCCACGAACTCGCCGTGATCGATATCTAACGAAACATCGTCCAACGCACGAATCGTTTCCCCGCCCATCACATAGCTCTTGCTTACATGCTCAATCTGGATTAAGGTCATACTCTTCGCCTCCATTATCTGAAACCAAATAAATGAAGTATGCGACTTCTCCAACTGGCCGACGTAACTCTTACCGCTTCGCCTTATAAAACTCATGATACAGCTTCATCAGCGCCCGCTTCTCAATCCGCGACACGTAAGAGCGGCTAATGCCCAGCTCTTTCGCAATTTCCCGCTGCGTCCGCTCTTCCCCGCCAAGCTCCAAACCGAACCGCCCGACGACGACTTCCTTCTCGCGGTCATCCAAGATCTCTAAATTTCGATATATCTTGCTTTTCTCTATCTTCAATTGAACCTTATCCACGACATCGTCAGCTTCCGTACCGAGGATGTCAATCAAAGTAATTTCATTCCCCTCTTTGTCCGTTCCGATGGGATCGTGCAAGGACACATCCTTGCGTGTTTTCTTCAATGAGCGAAGATGCATAAGTATTTCGTTTTCGATACACCGAGCCGCAAATGTTGCAAGCTTCGTACCCTTATTCGGTGAGAAAGACTCGATCGCCTTAATCAATCCGATCGTTCCGATCGAGATCAAATCCTCTAGATCTTCTCCGGTGTTGTCGAATTTTTTCACTATATGTGCCACAAGTCTTAAATTGTGTTCAATCAGTTTATTCCTTGAATAATCATTGCCTTCGGCCATCAGTCTAAGATGCTTTTCTTCTTCTTCTTCCGTTAAAGGTTGTGGAAACGCGTTATTTTTGACGTAGGATACAAGTAATGTTAACTGCTTGATTAATACAGCAATCGCACTGAAAATCCCAGGCACTCCAGCCACCCCCTTCGATGTTTGCGGAACCTAGCTGCTTCTGAAGCCTCCGCTTTCAAGATTAGTATTAGTGTATGTGGGTTTGTGCCTAGAAGTGCCTGTACGGGATAAGTTACTTGAATTATCAGCTTGAACTTAGGAAGGTCTGTATAATACTGTGATGAGACAGAACAGGAGCCCCTCTCTTCTCTAAATCTAGCAATTCTGCTATCTTCATAAAACGACCTATGCCGATGCGGGGAACACCGCCGGCGCGCCATATGGCGGCACCATCGGCGACGTTAAAGTATCGCTGCCAGTCCAAATCATGATCTTTGCACTCATGCCTGTTGTATCAGCGGGTAATGTGAACCCTGGGTAATGTGAACCCTGTCAGAGAAAGGTCTTGTGAATCACTGTACCCGGCAACTGTGGCTGTTGCTTGTGAAGTATTTACCATATTGCCGCTGCTGTCGTAAAGCGCCAAAATGACAACATAATCTTGAGAGGTTGACGTTCCGTTGCGAAGGCTGACTTGAGCTGTTAGCTGTTGTCCCGGTGTTAGGGCTGTTGGGTTCACGTTACCGCCTACCATAAAGCTGGAGGCAGCAAAATTTTTAGCAAAGTTAGACGGAGTCGTATAACCTGGATTTTGTGTAGAATTAGGTGTTAAATTAAATGTTGAAAGCGACAAAGGAACGCCTTGTACAGAGACATTTTCAAACCGGATGCGGTCGAAGCCATAGATACCGGTATCCAGATTGGTTAAGCTTTCATTATTGACGAGATTGGGTTGTGTCATCGAGTTCGTGACTTTAATGTTTCGGAAGGTAATATCTTTAATATTTCCTCCACCCATCTGGTTTGTATTATACGAAGTTTTAACGAACCACAGTTGGAATAATCGGCCGTCGGCATTATCGATGGTGAAATTTTCAAAGACATAATTCGAAAGCAATCCAATGCCTCCGTGGACGGAGTTAAAAATCCCCTTAGTCTGGTTGGTCATATTGCCCAGGATGTGTTCGCAGCGAATGATGTCTACATGATTGACGTAATTGTTGGAGGTTGGAACTGACACATTCCATGTCAGCTGCATGGGCGCACCGTTTACTTCCTGCCAAATCACAATATTGGTAATGGTCATATTCGAAAAGTATAACTTTATCGTGTCATCATTGACTTTGAAGAAGCAGTTCTCAGCTGTGGAATTACCTCCTAAAAGCAAGCCGTCCGTATTAAAAAACCATCCGATGACATTTACGTTTTTCACCTCATTATGATTGCCTGTAAAACGCATGTTGATTGACTATTCAACAGATAGGTATCACTCGCAAGCTCACTGGCGGATGTCATCAGCTTCACCGGATGCGGCGTAAGATCATCACCGATGCTGGCAGATACTCGAACCTGCTTATTGGTCATATCGATATTCAGCATCAGATGAATCCATGTAGCAGGTATATTGGCATTCACTCCAAAAACGGATTGTATAGCGGTATTTGTCTGATCTCTAAAGGCCGTAACGTCTGGACTTACTCTTGTTGCGGAAGGGGCAGACAGGTTAAATCCCTTACCATTAGAGCCTTGAATGAGTATGTGAAAATTCTCGCTGCCATCCGAATTATACACGTAAAAATAATCCGCCACTTGAGCGCTTCTTTGGATGTCGAAGCTGATTAAGGCATCGCCTGATGTAATAGCAGTCGGTAACATCTTTTTGGCAGTGAAGCTTCCTCCAGTCTGATGAACAATACTTAAAGCATGATTAGCTGCGTTATTACTCCCATCGGTAACCGTACTGATACTCGCTGAAGGATTCCCCGTTATTGTCCAACCACTATCGCCTACCGAAGTGGAACTTTCAAAATGATCGTTTATGGAATAGGTATTGGCGTTGACTGTAACCGCAGCTGACAGGAACAAGTATAGGACCATCGCAAGCGATAAAGACTTTTTGAACATAAATCCGCCTCCTACGATAAAAAAGCTTGAGAGGCGCCCTGCAAGCATACAGTAACGCCCCTCGGATATTTCATTCAATTTCCGTCTGCAGTAACAACGGTTCCCGGCCATTTAGGCCTCTGATCGAGATAGCCCTGCGGCACGTGACGCTGAGCATCATAGCTTACTAATTGATTGCCGTTCAGCGCTTCGGTAAATCCGTACGATTGATAATATTGCGCCATGGCTTCCCGGCATTGAAGGCACAGCTCAGGATGCTCCGCTGAGATATCCGTAAACTCCTCCGGATCGTTCTCCATATTGAACAAGTTCATCTTGCCGCCATTGGTATGGTAAATAAATTTGTAATTACCCCAGCGCAGCATCATCTTCATCACTCGGCCTCGGCCGACCTCAGCGAAGATACGGTCCCGCAAAGGTTGGTCCGGGTCCGAAGCGGCAGCCAGCAGATTCAATCCCGAAGAAGCTTCCGGCACGATTCCGCCGGATGCGGTGATGAAGGACGCGTAAATATCCTGAAGCAGCGCCAGCTGTTCCCTTCGTTCCCCTTGTGGCACCGAAGCCGGCCAACTGACAATAAGCGGCACTTTGGCTGACGCTTCATAGAACGTGCGTTTTCCATAGGAATAATGATCACCCAACATCTCTCCGTGATCCGATGTAAATACGATGAGGGTATCGTCGATTAATCCGCACGACTCCAGTGTGTCGAGGATGCGCCCGATTTGCTTATCCACCTGCGATACGCTGCCATAATAGTAGGCCCGCATTTTCAATTCATCTTCCAATGTCAGGCTATCTATACCGTTAACCTTATAATCGTTCATCACGTCGATGGCGTAATCGTCAGGTGTGCGTTCAAATTCCTTGCGTACAGGCAGCGGAACCTGCTCCAGCGCGTACATCGTATCGTACGGAACGCAAGGATCGAACGGAGGGTGCGGTTTAATGAAAGAAGAAAAGATGAAAAACGGCCGGTTTTGGTTTTGGCGAATGACACGGCACGTCGTATCCCCCGTCCAAGCGGTTGTATGCAAATGCTCCGGCAGCTCCGAAATTTGAGGAACGTAATACAGCTCGCTCCGTTTGCCGTGGGGTTCTGTCAGATGGCCATAGCCCTGTTCACTTAAAAACTGCAAATACTCATCATCAGCAAAGTGGGCAGGAATTTCTTCCGACAGCAGCATGCGGTCAAAGCCGTAATGCTTTCTTTCCCGTTGGAAATGCATCTTCCCTACAGCGCAAGTGAAATATCCTTGCTTACGAATCAGCTCAGGCAGTGGATGATCGATCTCCTTTGCCAAATTTTCATTTTTGAGCAGACCCAATTCAAATGGGTTTAGACCAGAAATCAGCCCGTGACGGGCGGGGACGCAAACCGGTGTTTGGCTGTAAGCTTGATCGAAGCATATTCCCCTCTGGGCAAGCCGGTCGATGTTCGGCGTCTTCACGAGCGGGTTGCCGTAGCACCCCAGCACATCAAAACGCAATTGGTCACACATAATGAGCAGTAAATTCGGCTTTTTGGCCATGTCATTACCTCCGAAACTCCTTTTATTTATGCTGGACGTGTCATAATCTCACTGTGTCACATTGTCACAGCCTTAGTCAGTCCAACGTCAGACGCCGCCCTTTTGCAGAATTCCCTCCTGCCCTTCCCACTTCGGAAATTCCGCTTCATCCTGAAAGATGCCCTGCTTAATCCATTCCTTGCACGCAGGGTCCGTCAACGTTAGCGTATAATCCTCGCCATTGCTGCCGATCAGACCCAGATCGCGCTTCGCTCTCAACGAAACCGCTTCCGGATCGACAATCTCTCTCAGCAAAACTTCAAATTGGTGGAAAAGCTCCCGGTAGCTTTCCTCCCCTGCCAGGTCGGTCATTTCCTGGGGGTCCTCCTCCAGGTTAAACAGCGATGGCCGGTCATTAACGTAGTAGGTAAACTTGTAGCCGTCCTTCACGAGCATATACCAGTCCTGTTTAAAGAAATTGCCATGATACTCGGAGAATGCGTAGTCATGCCTTCCCTGCTGACGGCCGTCCTTGATCAAAGGAAGCCAGCTCATTCCCGGACGATCCGACTCCGTCTCCAAGCCTGCGATATCCATGAGCGTCGGATACAGATCAACCAAGGTGACCGGTTGATCAATGCGCTGCCCGCTTGGCAGCCCCGGACCTTTGACGATAAGAGGAACCCCAACAGAAGCTTCGTAGCTGCATTGTTTAAAGAAGAGCCCATGCTCGCCAAGGTTTTCGCCGTGGTCCGACATGTAGACGATATACGTGTTATCGTACAAATTTTGTGCCTTCAGTTCCGCAATAATTCTGCCGATATTGTCATCCAGTGCAGTAATCATCCCGTAATAAGAAGCAAGGAGGTTGCGCAGATCCGGTTCGGTGATTTCCCCAAGACCGAGAGCATTTTGCATATTGCGTACCTGCGGGTGCAGCCGGTCGTTCGGAAAAAGGGCGTCATGCGGCATGACCACGTTATCCGGATAATACTTATCGTAATACGGCTTCGGCACTCTGTACGGCCAATGAGGGAACATGAGTCCGACGTACATGGCCCACGGCTTCTGTTCCTCGTTCTTCCCCTTGCGCTTCAAGTAATCGATTGCCCAATCGGTGACCACCCGGTCGTGATCATAAAATCCGAGATCCTTATCGTATCCTGTGTTACCGTCCGTGACGACATCTTCGCGTATGCCCGCATTGAGAATAGTCTTGCGCTTATCTTCCCGCACATGGCCTTCGAGTCTGGAATACAAAGGTGTGGTACGCGGATAAGGATTAAACGCCGGACGCTTCTTGATAATTTTATACTCGCTGAATCCGCCGTCCTGATAGTCACCGCAGAAATCCATCTTTCCAAACATCGCTGACGGAATTCCCGCCTGATCCAGCTTTCGCGCCCATGTCATTTCCTCGCGGTCCAGAGGGCAGCCGAGAAACCAGCTGTCGATTTGATTCGGATATTTGCCTGTAACAAAGCTCATTCTGCTTGGCGTACAGACAGGGCAGTTGCTGTATGCTCTGCTGAAGTAAGTCCCCTCTGCCGCTAATTGATCGAGATTTGGCGTCTGAATATACGGATGTTCACGGTATCCCGTGATCAGAGGATGATGCTGGTCACTGCAAATGACTACAATATTAGGTTGGCTCATAGGTCGGTACTCCCTTCACGTTTGATCCTATACTCGTAAGCGAAAATTTTCGGTAATGGGTATGACTGCCTTCCGCATTCGAAAATCCGATCATGCCGTTCAAATAAGGACGGTCGTCATCGGAAGAGTCGATGACCGGCGCGCCATTCACCGATATTTGGAATCGATTTCCTTCGGCCCTCACAGCTAAGGTGGACGCGATTCCCAATTGCCAATCATAACGACTCTCGGACAGCACCCGGTATCCGTTATCGTTCTTATACAGCACTAGTTTTCCTTCCGGGGCGAATCCTACCGCATAGGAGCGAATGCCTCCTTGCACACGAAAATTGATTCGATGGTGTTCTCCCAACTGTGGAACGACAACGGTCTCAAACGCATAATCCTCCCAATCCAGCCTACCTGTATAGCTTTCCGCCGTCTCGCCGAAATAGCTTCCGCTCAATTCACCGTTCTCCAGCGTCCAGATGCCTCGCAAATAAGTCATTTGGCTGACTTCGATATGCAAGCCATTCCACTTTTCGAGCTTTTCTTGAGCAAAATCGATCGCATAATCCGGCTTCCCGCCAAAAATTACGTCATCGATATAACAGACGAGACTTGGTCCTTTGTCACCCTTGCCATCCATCGGAATGAACTCGATCCCCGCCTGCTCCAGGCAGCAATCGTTCAATCGAGGAATCTGGAAGACAAGCCGGATCCATTGGCCGGCGCTTAATAATACGGTGTCACCGTAGTATCGCGTGCCACTGTTCCCATCCTTGACATACAGTCGAGCCGTCACACGCTGGTTCGTGGAACCGGGCAGCATGACTTGGGCTTCCACCGTTTGGCCGGGGTATAAAATAGGTGAGAAGCTCGGGTCATAACGGCTGTCATTAAAATCGTCGGGGCGGTAATACGTTTGATGATATACCCGATAAGCGCAGCCTCCTTGAACACAGTCAAAGAGCACCTTTAAGGACCTCTCGCCGGAAGCGGCAAACTGATCCGTGTTCTCGATCCGTCCCGTCAATGGCAGCGGGTCGTTGTGCTCAAGGCGGAACGCATGCGTAGAACCGGGATACTCGAAGTGGAACCTCATGTTCTTCTCTGCGAATATCGAAGCCCAGCACTCCGGAGCCTCCTCGCCCGCAAGCTTATAGCCAAGTCTGGCGATATAAGTGGCGCACCATGGAATATCCAGTATATTCAGCGACCCAATGACGCTCGAGCAGCACAGGAAATCATTAATCGGCTTCCGCCACTTGTCATCAATGGCTTCAATCCCCCCGCGTACTCCCATAATGGTAGCCACGTTGGCAACGTTACAATCCGTATCCCAGCCGCACATATTGCAAATGTTAATCGTCCTGGAAAAGTCGCCTTCACCATACAGCAGCGATAAAATCATGACGGCCGAGTTCGGTATGATGTGGCAGTGTCCAGGGTACTTGTCGTAGCCGTAATGAGCCTTGACGAATTGAAACGCTTCCCGCCAATTGTGCGGGCTCGCCTTATAAAAGGCGATGACGTCGCGTGTCACTCGCGCATATTCGCAATCCGCAGGGATATGCGCCAGCCCCGTCTCGATGATCCGCTCGATATCCCGCTCAACAAAAGCGGAGGCGATGCAGGCAGCTATGAACATCCCGCCGAATTTGCCGTTCCCATCGTGCGACACCGAAGCGATTTTCTCCGCAAAATGCGCCGCCATTTGGGGATTTCCAGGGGCGATCAGCCCCCAGCAGTCGATAAAAATCTGCCCACCGATCTGTTCGGCGACAGCGACTCCGTTTTGTTCGATAGACCCGGAACGCGGGGCCATGATGCCGTTTTTCAAATTAAGGTAGGCGGTATGCTCGGTTGATTTCCCGTAGCCTCCCCACCAATAGAAGCCGTGGCCGTCCGGGGCGTAATTCAGCCACGTCATCCCCATTTGCTCCGCCGTAATCTCCATTCCACATACGTAATCCTCTAGCGCTCTCAGGAAGAACATCGGACCGTTCGTATCGTCATCTGCTGCAAAATTTTTAAATTCATGCAAATATTCCGTAATTTCACCGAACGTCCGCTCGATCCGGTCGTATGTCCAGTTCTCGATGTTTCCTCCGTGCCTAACGCCAATCACCTTGGCCAGCCAGCCGGCATACACTCTTTCCACGTAATCGTTTGGTATGGTCATGAATCATTTCACCTTCACTCGTTAGATTTGGGGAAACGCAGGTTCGACCACCGCCATGCGGTAGACCTACCTCTGTTTGACGGTGGATTCCCTGACAATCAGCCGGGGCTCCAAGGTGATTCTCTCAAAAGCTCTAGCCTCATCATCAATACGGAGCAGCAGACTCTCTACGGCAATACGCCCCATTTCCGCTACTAAATTGGATACCGAACTCACTTTAGGTCTGATTAAATTACACCATGGGATATTATCGATTCCCACGACAGCGACATCCTCCGGTACGCGCAGCCCCAGATCGATCAGACCTTGAACGACACCGATGGCCACAAGATCATTAGCTGCGAACACCGCATCGGGGATTTCATTCAAATTGTAAAAATAACGGGCTGCTTCGAGGCCGGTATCGATGGCAAGTCTTTCGCCGTTGTACACTAACGCGCTGTCGAACGCCATAAAATGAGAGGCAAGCGACTGCTCGTAGGCTGCATAGCGGGCTCCACGGTGTACCGACGTGCTGCCGGCGTAAGCAATGCGCCTTCTGCCGATGCGAATCAGATGATCCATCGCCATGTATCCTTCGTTTTCTCTCAGCCCTACCGTATCTGCCGGCATATCATCCTCGTAATTTCCGATCAGGGTAACGGGAACGCTCGCTTTTTTTATAATCTTGCTTAATGTCTTCGGATGGCTGATCGATAGCAGAACAATCCCGTCCACATGCATATCGCTCGCTTCCTTGATGACGGCCAGCTCCTCGGACGGGTTACCGTAATGGTTGATCAGCACTACGCGAAAGTTGTTTTGCTTCGCCACTTGTTCGGCGCCCCACGCAAGCTCCGGATAATATGGGTTGCGAATATCGTCAATAGCGAGCGCGATTTGGCGGCGCAGCTTGGTCTTCAAGCTTCGTGCCATCATATTCGGCGTAAAGCCAAGCTCTTCAATCACCCGGTTCACCTTTAACCTTGTGACTGGTTTCACCCCGGGGGCGTTGTTAATAATGCGAGAAACGGTAGATTTGGCCACCCCCGCCGTCCTGGCGACGTCATTAATGGTTACCTTGGGTCTTGTTTCCAATGTCATTCCCCCTCCCGAACCCGCTTTGGAATCGATTCGATTTTCATATTCCTACTGACACAGCTATCCCTTGACCGAGCCCATCAGCATCCCTTTGTTGAAATACTTTTGCATAAATGGATAGCCGACCAATAGCGGTAACGCGGTCAAAACAATCGCAGCCATCTTCACTGCAGGACTGTACTGGAAGGTTGTTGCCATAGTCTCCATGCTGCCGTTAGCTTCGTTCATCATTTGCCGCAGGAATACCTGCAAGGGCCATTTATCCGAATCGTTCAAATACATGACGGCATTGAAATAGGCGTTCCAGTTCTGCACCGCATAGAAGAGCGTAAACGTAGCTACCGCCGGTAAAGAAAGCGGCAAGATCACTTGCCAGAACAACCGCAGTTCCCCGCAGCCGTCGATACGGGCGGATTCTTCCAGCTCTATCGGGATATTCTGAAAAAAACTGCGCAAGACGATCAAGTGAAACGGCGCGATCGCTCCTGACAAGAAAAGCGCCCAATAGCTGTTCAGCAGATGCAAGCTTTTGACAACCAAATAAGTCGGGATAATTCCTCCCCCGAATAACATGGTGAACAGCACCATGAAATTGAGCACCCGCCTTCCCCCCAGCCATGACTTGGAAAGCCCATAGGCCATGAGAGAAGTCAGCGCCATGTTCACCGTCGTGCCGACGAGCGTGATATATACCGCATTTTTGAACGAAATAACGAATTGTTCACTGTTCATCAGATAGCCGTACGCATTGATCGTCCATTGATGAGGGATCAGAAAAAATCCACGGGTTACGATCTCTTCTCTTGGCGCGAACGAAGTCAGCACCACATATAAGAACGGAAATATCACGGATATCAGGCTGATCACCAATATCCCCCTGGATATGAAGGTAAACATGAGATCTTTATCGCGGATATGAAAGCCCTTCATCCTAGTACACCCCCTCATGACCGAACGCTTTGGCCAAACGGTTGGCCAAGACGATCAACAGCAGCCCGATCACCGATTTAAATATGCCTACCGCCGTGGAGTAGCTGAAATTGCCCTGTAGTACGCCATTGCGGTAGACATACGTATCAAACACGTCCGCTACATCCAGATTCACCGGATTTTGTAGCAGCAGAATGTGCTCGAAACCAAGATCCATGATCTGGCCCAGCCGCAAAATAAATAGGATGACAATCGTTGATTTTAACGCCGGCAGCGTGATATGCCATACCTGTCTCCAGCGGTTCGCCCCGTCTACGACGGCTGCCTCATAGAGTGTCGGGTCTACGGCCGCAAGGGCAGCCAGAAAAATAATGGCATTCCAGCCGCTTTCTTTCCAAATATTTTGGGCCACATACACGCCCCGAAAATAATCCGAGCTCGTCAGCCATTCGATTCGCTCATACCCCATACCTGCAAGCAAATTGTTGATCGCGCCGTCCTGTGTGGCAAGCAGCAGCGTCGTGATACTCACGACAACAACCCAAGATAAAAAGTGCGGCATATAAATAACGGTCTGCACGATCCTTCGGAACCATGACTTCTTTGCCTCGTTCAACAGAATGGCGAACAAGATCGGTGCGGGAAAAAACAAAAACAAATTCAGCGCGCTCAGCATCAGCGTATTGCGGAGCAGCGTCCAGAAGTCCGCATCCGTAAACAAACGCTGGAAATGGTCCAGACCGACCCAGGGACTTTCAATAAAGCCCGAAAACGGATCATATTCCTGAAATGCGATCACCAATCCGCCCATCGGAATGTATTTGAAGATAACAAAGTATAAAAAACCCGGGAAAATCATCAAGTATAGAGGAATACCGCGTTTCCAATTCACCCGCCGAATCCTATTCGCTACAACAGGGACATAGGCTTGGGAGGCTCTATTTGTTTGTTTTCCGCTTCTCATTTCATCTACCTCTGAACTATGTCATGTTATTGCTGAGATTTCTGATAAGCTTCGTTATATTCTTGGGTAATCTTGTCGCCGCCGTCCTTCTTCCACTGTTCCACAGCTTGATCCAAAGAATCGATCGGCTGCTCGCCCATAATGATTTTGATTAAAGCGGTCATAAATTTCTGATCAATGGTCGCTCCGCTTTTGACATCTGTCGGCGATTCCAATCCAGCCGCTACATTCATCCATTTGAACGGTTCGCTGTTTTTGAACCAATGATTGACGTCGTCAGCCGTCTTTTTATCGTCCCAGAGACGAATTTGCGTATTAAGGTCGAATCTGCGCAAATACCAGGCTGAAATCAGGATCGGACGGTCCTTATCGAATGCATCCAGCTTCGTGTACTTATCGCCGTCTTTTTTATAGTGAACCCCTTCTATCCCGTTCTTCGTCAAGATATTCCCTTCATCGGACACCAGATAATCAAACAGCTTCAACAGTCTTTCTTGCTTCTTCGGATCAATCTTGGAATTAATAACGATTCTTTGGGTTATTGAATTTGTCGATGTTCCTTGCAGTCCCGTAGGCCCTTTTGGCGGCAGGAGCTGCACAGTTTCCGCTTTAGGATCGATTTTCTTCACATTCGGCACAATGGTCTGATATAAAACATTCGGCACGACATCATCGATACCGACTTTGCCCGCCTCGTATTTGTCCTGCGGGTCCTTCACCTTATTGATGGCAAAATCTTTGTCCATCACGCCCTCTGTATACGCTTTATTCAAAAAGACGGCAAAGTCCTTGAGCTCTTTATTCTGCGTATGCCAGCTGATCAACTTGCCATCCTTCACCCCCCAAATATTGACGAGACCGAATGCCGCCTTAATCGGATCGATATGCTTGAAGTCCGTTTTATTCGGTGCCAGCGAAACCGAGAAACCGTACGTATCGTTTTTCCCGTTTCCGTCAGGGTCTTGCTTAGCGAAGGCTTTGGTGACGTCGTAAAATTCATCAACTGTCGTCGGCATTTTGAGATTGAGCTTATCCAGCCAGTCTTTTCGAATGCCGAACGAAGTCTGGGTTTCGATTTGATAATAAGGAAAGCTGTAATACTTGCCCTTCGGGCTCATAAACTGCAGCTGTTCTTCTCCGCCTAGCTGTTTGGCCAAGTTCGGATATTTGCTGAGAAACGGTTTGACGTCAAGAAATACACCCTTATCCCGCCATTTCAAAAAGTCATCTTTCATAAGCAGGAATGAATCCGGAAAATCCCCTGAGGCGGCCAGCACGTTCATCTTCTCTTTATAGTTATCCTGTGAAACCCATTGGAACTTAAGATCCACATTAAACTTCTTATTGAGATAATCGATCATCGGATTGTTTGCCGGCCATCCCCCTCCTTCATAGCTGATTGCCATAATATTCAGTTCCAGCTTATCCTTCAGATCATCCGTCGTGCTTGGATCGGCTGTTGCTTTACCCGCTTCCGGGCTCGCCGTTGTGCCGCTGGAGCACCCTGCAACCACCCCTGTCGCTAACAGAACAGCTAAAGTAATTGGAATCCACTGCTTCATTTTGAATACGCCTCCCGTACATTGATATATAAAATATGCATCCCCCGCTGGCTGCCTCCTTCTCATTCCGCTGCCGATGGCTTAAGCGAAAAGAGCTGCATTCAGAGCGCTGCTGTCGAGAGGTCAAACGCCATGGAACAAAGCTGCAACATTGGAACCGGTTCGATTTTAATTTATGTAGCATCTTCCTTTTCGATGCCGAAACGCAAAAAAGGAGACTACGCCAATTAAAGATGCGTGTCTCCGGTGGTCCGGTCAACAAGGATATGTAGATAGCTTATAATTCCAATCCAGTTACTGTGTTTAATTCTAACGAGTTCCCTTTAAACCGTCAATAGTTTTTATGTCTGAGATAATGAGTCTTGTGATCGTCACAATAAAAAACTGCCCCCCAGCGAAAAAATCGCTGAATGAGCAGTTCAAAAAAACATATTATTTCGGTTCGTTCAAAATATAGTCGACCAATTCGTCGAGCGGTACCGTCGCAAGAGCGATCGCTGTGTCCGTTACACCGTAATAAATATATAAAAGTCCGTCTTTCACTACATTGCCTGTCGGGAATATGACGTTTGGAATCTGGAATCCGAACTTCTCGTAATACGTTTCCGGTTCCATGATGAAATTATGGGTTCTGGCAATGATTTTCTCCGGATTCTCTAGATCGAGCAGCAGTGCCCCGACTCTGTATACAGTATCTTTATCAACACCATGATACAGCGTCAGCCAGCCTTTATCCGTTTTGATTGGAGGTGTGGAGCCGCCGATTTTCTTGAATTCCCAATCATCGTTTTCCGCCTTGGCGAGCAATTTCGGCTCTTCCCAGTCGATCAGATTGTCGGAATAGGTGATCCACATCGCCGCTTTTTCCGTGCCGTACTTCTCGCCGATATACTCTTCCGGACGACGCAGCAGTACATACTTGCCATTAATTTTCTCAGGGAACAGGATGTTGTCTCGGTCATTAATATCAAGCGGTGTCGTATCGCATAAGTACTCCCAATGAATGAGATCCTTCGACGTCATGATCCCGGAACGGGTCAGCCAATGTTCCGGCTTCTCGCCCCAGCCGTCCGGATATGTCGGAACCGATCGTTCCGGAATGCCGGCTCCGGTCGGATAGTAGCTCATCGCGCAAGGACGCAACGCGTAATTCAAGTAAAACGTATCGTCGATCTTCACGACACGCGGGTCTTGTACGCTGCCGTACGGAAATCCGAGCATGTCCGGCGTAACGATCGGTTGATCCACCACATGGCGGAAATTAACGCCGTCATCGCTTTCCAAAAGTCCTAGAAAGTTTTTGCAAGGCGTCAACGATTCTGCCGTACGCTCAATCATGTAGAACTTGTCGTTCTCGATAATGACCGCTGGATTAAAGACCGTCACTTTACGCCAGTCGTATATGCCCGGAACCACGATTGGGTTAGCCGGATGTCTTGTGATTTTCATGGTGGTGCCTCCTGATTATGAATTGTCTCTTGTCCATTGTGTCTTGCCGTTCACCTCATTATATAACTGACCAGTGAACGCCTCATATCCGTGAAAGTTTAGAAAACATCCAGATTTTTATGGATGCCATCGAAAAATCTAACGTGTGATGTGAAGCATCGTTTCGGCCGTGTGCTGCGAATCGCTTCCGACCATGATTTTCACATTCCCCGGCTCTACTTTAAATTGCATCCCGGAATCCCAGATGGCCAGTTCCTCGTAACCAAGGCGGAAAATTACGGTCTTCCGCTCACCGGGAGCCAGCTCCACTTTCTGGAATCCTTTGCATTCGATGATACGCCGGGTAACGCTCGCTTCCATGTCTTTGATGTAGAGCTGAACAACTTCAGCTCCCCTCATCTCTGATAATATCCGAAATATGCCACTAAAATGCGGAGCGCTTTCAAATTCCTCAGCTAATCTGCCTGAATCATCGGCGAATCCTCCTAGTTCCAACAGAGCAATGCTTCTATACTTATCTTTAAAGGAACGTCAAACCAATACGGAAAGGACGATCGCCATGAAAGATCAGCTATCCGACCAACATCCGGCAGACCGTTGGATCTCACAGGATCAAATTGAATTTTATCGGGAGAATGGATTCGTTCAAGTCAATGATTTGCTGGATGAGGATGAGCTCGCCGCATTACGCGAATATATGGAGGAGTCGATGAGTGCGAAGGAAGGCTTGTCGGTGAAAACGGGGAAAGACAACGCCGCATACGCCAGAGTGCTTAATCAGAAGGTGAACACCTGGAGAGATCACGGCGGCATGGCGACCTTCGCCTTTCACCCCCGATTTGCGGAAATTGCCTTACGTTTGACAGGTGCTAAGGGGATTCGTTTTTTCCACGATCATGCGTTATGGAAAATGCCAGGGGACACGAATGCCACGCCGTGGCATCAAGACTCACCGAAGTGGCCGATGAATGAGGACGGGTGCATGAGCATTTGGATTGCACTCGATGATGTGGATGAGAATAACGGCTGCATGATGTTCGTGCCGAAATCTCATAAGGTTGGGAAGTTAACGAACATCTCGTTGCATGATCCCGTTAATATTTTCGACTTTGTTCAGGGGACTGAGTTGGCTGAGCGGAAGCCGGTCATGGTACCTCTGAAAGCGGGCAGCTGCACATTTCATGACGGGCTTACCTTTCATTATGCCCATGCAAATAAAACCGACAAGCCTAGACGCGCTTACGCCATCATCTATATGCCGGACGGAACCACGTTTAACGGGAAACCTCATATGGTTTTGGATGGGCAGCAGACCTATACACCGGAGGAACCGCTGCGCGGGCCTATGTTTCCGCTGCTTGCCAAAGTACCTGCTCAAAGATGATCTTTCCGATACTGGCGGGGGGACATACCGGTCCAATGCCGGAATGTGCGGTTGAATAAACTGACGTCCTCAAAGCCGACCTCTTGCGCGATATCTATCATTTTGAGTTCCGTCTGTACCAACAGCCGTTTAGCGGTCATGATTCGCATTTCATTGCGATATTCCAGAAACGTACGTCCTGTATTCGCTTTAAACTTGGCCTTGAAGGTGGAGACACTCATGCCGCACAGACGGCTAACCTCAGCCAGCTTAAGCTGCTTTTCCAGATGACGTTCAATAAAGCGGGCGATTTGTTCTATCGCCTGCTTTTCTGATGTACTTGCAAGCCTTACGTTTTCATTGTTCTTGCGGTTACAGCGGCTTAAAAAAACGAAACATTCCACCAGCTTGGATCGGATCATCGATCGGTAACCGTGGTCTTTCACCGTAAATTCCCGGACAATTTCGTCGAGCAGCGACTTAAATAAGCTCTGCTCGACTGGAGACAACCACAGCGACGGCTGATCTTTGACCGTTTGGCGCATAAAGGGAACGACATAATAAAAATCAAAAAAGGAAGAGTCTTCCTTCAACTTTTCCAACTCATGAAAAATCAAAGACGGATGAAACAAGACATTATAAAGAAGAAGCTGTTCATTCTCCCCCACTTTGTAGGAATGTTCCATACCGGGTTCAATGACGAACGCATCCCCTGTGTGAAGCCTGTGCTCAATTCCTTTATATGTATGTAGGCCGCCACCTTCGACGATGTAGACAAATTCAACGAATTCATGGCTGTGTGGAGCTACGTACCGTCCTGCCGAGAGTTCGTAGGGGGCCGCATAGAATGGGAATGCATCGCTTTCCAGAAAGCGTTCATTGGTATGATTAACCATAAGCTTAGCCCCCTCGTTTGTCCGCTTACTCCGCTCTTATAACCGTGATACCTGGCGGGAAGCTTTCGGTCCACACCCCGTTGTCGTAACAGAGTTCAATCTTTCCGGTTGGAACACGTACCTGCAGCGAAAACGACGTCCAAGTTGCCGGAAGCTTAGGACAAAAAGCGATTTCTTGCCAACCCGGCTTGGCAGGCTTTAACCCGATAATGTCTTCAATCAGCACAGGAACGGGTCCGCTTGCCCAAGGATGGCATAGGCTCGTATTCCATTTCTGGTCCTTGCCCCACGCCTCGAAGCACGTAGTTGCTCCCTCTTTCAGCATATTCCCCCATGAATGCTCATCGTCTGATGATAGCAAATCATAGATCAATTCATACTCTCTAACCTCCGCAAGTGCCTTCATGACGAAATAAGAGAAATAAACGCCGCAGGCGAAACGTTTGGTTCGGATCATATCGACGATAGCCACGACGGATTTCTCAGGAGCGATGCCGAACAGAAGGGGCAGGACATTGGCGTGCAGGGCATGATGCCTACTTTCCTCGGAATCTTTAAATAAGGCGTTCTCCTCATCATAGAAGGCGTCCAAGAAGCTTTTCTTTAATTTGGGCAGCCGATTCTCATAGTTGACGCCCAGCAAATCCCGCATCTCGTTCACCGTACGCACACAACCGATATATAAGGCATTGATGACATTATGACAGCCAGGGCCTATCGGCTTGGTTAGTTCAAAGTCATAGTTATCGCGCAGTCCTTGCGGCCAATCGACAAGATTCCATTTATCCGCAACGCCTTGCAGCAATCCATCTTCTCGCTCAAATTGCTCAAAATGCTGCAGCAACCCTTCCGCATACGGGTACATCTCTTGAAGAAATGCCTTATCTCCACTGTAATTGAAATATGTCATGACTTGCATCGGCCACTGTAAAGAAAAATCAGCTATTTCCTGCATGAAATGTCCCGGTACAACGGCCATGAGTCCGCCACAGACGAAAGAACTGCGTCCGAATTGCTCAATCGCCTTGCGATATAATCGTAAATCCCCGCTGAGCAGCATATGCGAGTGACCAATAATCGTATTGTCGCCCAAATATTGACCTTTCTCTCGGCTGGGACAGTCCACGAAGTTTTCCTGCGATCCGTATTGGACTCCATTTTTACAAATTTCAAAAATTTGATTCATCCGCTCATCCGAGCTGTGAAGCAAACAGCTTTGTTCATCAAACGGATAATGTCTGACGATGGCATGGAAGGATTCCGGGTTCAAAACTCCCTCCGGTCCTTGCACTTCCACATAACGGAACGCCTTGTAATCAAACGTTTGGAAGGAATCCATGTCGCCGGATAACGTCCACTGATCATGATACAGGCAATTGCAGCGCATTTCGTAACGTACAGCCTGATCCCCCGGCAGTAGTTCTTCCCCGGACCAGATCTGCACTTCTTCTCCCACTTCTCCATATGCAGTCATGGCGAATTGACCCGTCAGTTCTCCTCCGAAATCGATCAGATAATGACCTGGTGCCAGCTGTTGGACATTCGACGGCTGCTTCCTATAAACGTCAAGCACCGGAGTCGGCTGTAGAACAAATGTATAATCGATTTTCTCTGCAGCTTCCGCTTGCGGCCAATCGGCATCATCAAACCCGACTTCTGTCCACCCTCTCACCGATTGCCTGGCGTCCAAATGCTCGGTGAACTGCGTGTCATAGCCGAAAGCTACACCGGGCCGATTGTCATCTACCCGCTTCGCTTTCCAAGTGCGATCTGTTTTAACCAGCAAGTTCTCGCCCGCCCACAATTCTGCCAGCACACCTTGCCGGTAGTCAGCGCTGTTATAAGCACGATTTAACAGCCCTTGATAATAGACATGAATGGCAATTACATTCTCCCCGGCCTTTAAACATGAACGAACATTGGTACGATTGAAATAGTAATGATTCGCATCACTTTGCGCCGGCCCCTGGCAAACGAACTCGCCGTTTATATACAGCTTGTAATAATCATCCGCCGTTAGATGAAGCCAAATCTCCTTCTCATTCAAGCTCTTCTCATCCAGCCTAAATACGGTTCTTACATACCAGTGGTGATGCTGTAAATCGGTACGATGCGGCTCTACCTCATGTGCTTCAAGCTCTTTATGGTAGAGATCAGGCTTTTTTACATTTATAAATGAATGATCAGTCAACCAATCTGCCTGCCACTTTGCTGACAACCGGACCATCTCCTCTTTAATCATAAGTACACGCCAGACTCCGTATTACAATATTTTGTCAGTGAAACGTTTCTTCCGAAAATCGCTCGGCGGGAAGCCGGTCAACTTCTTAAACGCTCGGTTAAACGAAAAGTAGTGCTCATAACCAACGAGTCCGGCGATATCTTGTATCGAAGTGCCCGTTTCTTCCAGAAGCTGCTTCGAATGAAAGATGCGCAGCGCCGTTAAATAATCGATAAAATTTTCACCTGTTTCCTCTTTAAATAAGCGGCTGACGTAATTTTTACTTAACGAAAATTGTTCGGCAAGCAGCTGCAGGGACAAGTCTGCATTTGCGTAATGGGCGTCAATGTACGCTTTCACATCGTGAATCAGCAGCCTGTGATTTTTAGTTTCACGCAGCTGCTTCCATAACTCGGCAACGGTGCTGAGCCGTTCCAGCAATACTTTTTTGATATCGTCCATCGTTTCGAATCGGTCAATCGCTTGGGTAATAGGAATGAGTCCCTCCACACGCCATGATTCGGTATATTCACTGGGAAATTCAGACAATTCACGTGTGAAAGTAAAGGTCATATAGTAAAGCAGGTTCTTTAACTCGTCCCGGGTATACAATTCGCGATTAATGGCTTTGAATAGGAAATCGAACTGGTTATACCATTCATCGTTTCCGCTCTTATACACCTGAACGATCGTGCGGATTAACTGTAAAATATCAAACAACTCGGTTTCCGTCTGCCGCGCGATAACCTCATAGTGAATAACCCGATTGTTTCCCAATGCGGATCGGTATTGTACGGCTTTAACTGCCTGCTCGTAGGATTCACCGATATCCTCCGAACGCTCCGTCATTTTCCCTACGCCGATCGTTACCGTGAAGGCAAGATTGGCTTCTACCCACTCCCGCATACTCTCACAAATAGTACTAATATCACTCATGGAAAGTTCGGCATCTGCGCCAAACAGAATACTCATTTTATCCACAGATATCCATTCACTCCAAATACCAATTCCATACTGCTCAGCGGTTTCTTTCAACACATTCGACAAGACAAATTTCAGCAGCACCTGATCTCGCGTGGAGTAGCTTTCTGTAAAATCACTAATTCTATCAATTTCCAATTTGGCCGTATTGAAAGAATGCCAGTTACAAGCGAAGCCAAAGTTATGCATCTCATCGGTCAATTCATCTTGGCTGATGGGACGGTCCCCTGTCAGAAGTTCTTGAAAAAAGTATTTTTGACGATAGGGCAAATTTAAATTACTTTCCGACTGATAACGATCAGCGAAATCAATAATCTTGTCTACGGCCGCATCGACAACCGAAATTAATTCTCCACCCGGCTGTCTGAGGTTTAAATAATCGGAAATTCGGCTCATACTCGCATCGATAGGTCTTGCATATCGTTTGGACAAATAAATAATTAAGGCTGAAGCAATCAGAACCATCACAACTCCGATAAGTATCCAGCTATAATAGAGCTCGGAAAAAAAGCCATAATGGTACGATTCTTTTATACCGCTGTTGAACGTCCACCCCGTCTCCTCAAACTTCAAGTTAAGGATGTCTTTGTTGGCTTTCACTTTACTTTGCCCGATCAATTGACCTGCTTTATCGACTAATGTAATGGAACTAATTGAACTTACAGAGATGCTTTGCAACCAAGAGGCCAGACTCGAAACATCGATATTCACGATAAGGATGCCGCTTGGCTCCGTTAGAAAAGGGACCTTTTTAACGAGCGATACAACTTGAGCGTCATAAGGTTGAGAAGGAAGAACTTTGTAGGTTCTTACATTCGTCCAAATGCTAGGAAGCGGCTGTTTTATCTGCTCCTTTACAAAATCGCGATCGCCAAATTCTGCAAGTGGCAGGTACATCTCCGTGCCGAGTACTGTCATATCGATATTGCGATAAAAGTAAATGGATTGAATGAAAGGAAAACCCGCCTGGACCTGCCTGAAAAGTTCCGCCACCTTACTGCGCAGCAAATACGGGTTAACATCAGAATCGTGAAGCTGAAACATATACTGATTAAACTCCTTGTTATTGACGGTTGCCGCATTCACATTCTGATCGATGTTGCCAAGAATCGAGTTAAGCTGAAGCATGGTGTATCGCGTAAATGCTTCATTTGCACTCACAGTTTGCGTTTGGGACTGCTTATTCATCGTCATGAAGAACACGAAGAACAGGACGAAAACAAGCAAATAGACAATTGGCAGGTAGGTTGTGACCAAACGGTAAAACCAAGAATGTTTCTTTAACATGGCATGCTCTCCTCGGGCATCGAAATGAAACGGCGAAACCGTCTACTAGGGACGGTACGAACAAGGCTGTCGGCAGACATCCACCGACAGCATTCTCCATACTCTTTTAGTTAAAATTCATGGAAAGTAAATCGTTTTGGCTAACCATCGTATCCTTATTTTTCGTATACCAATCCTGGTACCAAGCCTCCAGCTTATCTCCATCCGATTTTTTCCAAAGATTGATCGCATCCTGCTTCGCTTGAGCCGAAGTATACGAAGATCCGCTTACAATCGCTTTATTCCATAAGTCCCCAATCGGATTGCTGGTGGAATCAAGCAAGTTTTTGGAGATGAATTGCATGTCAGCAGGAAGCGTAGGCATGAACCCGCCAAGCGTGATACTGGCTAACGGGCGGTCCTTTGTAATGTTCAAGCTGAAAACGTCCTTGCCGAGATCGTAAAACTCCTTCTGAAGCGGATTGCTTTGATCAAATCCCTTCATCGTTGTATCAAACTCGTTATATACATATTGGCCGCCTAACATACGGAAGTCGCCTAACCAATCAAGCTCCTTCTTATTTTTCTCCGCATTAATCGGAACTTCTTTGTTATTTTCAACTTTGTAATGTGTGCCTTCAATGCCGCTATAAGTTGTTTTGACCCACTCTGGTGAGCTCAAATAATCAATCATTTTGATCACCGCTTCAGGATCTTTCGTTTTGGCGTTCAAGACACCCGTCAACTGCACCGGTGGATTGAAATCAGGTGAAAAGCTGCCAAACTGGCTGGAAGGTAGTGCGATGGCCACAAGCTTGGCATCCGGGACATTTTTACGCAAGGTTTCGTATTGAGAAGTAAACACTTTGTATGAGCCTGCAGCTGTATAGATCCCTATTTTACCTGTAACAAAATCCTGCTCGGCTTTCTTTCCATTCTTATCGGTCAGAAAATCCTTATCGACGATGCCTTCATCGAAAAGCTTCTTGCGGAAGGCGTTCGCAGCCTCGGCCCGATCCCAATCCTTCACCCATTTGCCGTCTTTGAGAATCCAGGTTACATTCTGGAACATAGGGTCAATTAAGTTGCCGCCTCCGGCCATATTCAAGCCGTATGTATCCTTCTTGCCGTTACCGTCAGGATCTTGCGTTGCAAACGCTTTCGCAACTTGAAATAATTCATCCGCCGTTTTGGGCACCGATAGTTTCATCTTATCCAGCCAATCCTGCCTAATCACTGTATAACTATATGGCACATAGCCAAGAATGCGGCCTAAGTCATAAATTTTCCCATCATCCCTCGTGCTCAGCTTTTTGAGTAGAGGAAATTTATTTAGCAGCTGCTTGTAAGTTGTGCTATTTTTTTCAATCAAATCTCCGATTGGCATGATCTGTTTTTGTAAATACAGTTGATTGCGGAATCCCACATCGTATTCTAAAATAACATCCGGCGCTGACCCTGACGCGACAAGAGTATTCAGCTTGTTAACGGATTCTGCACGCGGGACAGGGGATATCTTTAAATTGATTCCGGTTTTATCCTGGATGAATTTCGTCCAGATGTTGTTTTCAGCTGTCCCCAGATCAGGTGCAATCGTTCCCCGATCATAAAACGACATCGAGAGGGACATCGCACGCGCAGATGCCGATGCAGCAGGTTTGGTTGATGTTTGAGCTTCTCCGGTCTTACTATCGGAACAGCCTGCCAGTGACGTTGCCGTAAGCGTCAACGCAACCGTGGAGATGACTAGCGCTTTTTTGTTCATATAAGAACCCTCCTGTTTAGTATTGTATACAAGCATTCTTCTTTTAGGAAGATCAGACTTGTCAGAAAATCAGATGTTCAACTTATCCTTTAACAGAACCAATCATTACGCCTTTCACAAAATACTTTTGCAGAAAAGGATATAAGATAAGCATTGGCACAATCATGACGAATACCCCTGCCGCCTTAATCGACTCCGGTGTAACGGATGTTAGATCCTCCGAAGACGTGTTTGCAATTTCCTGCAGCAGCTGCTGGCTGGAAATCATTTGCTGAATAAGTACAGCGAGCGTATTTTTACTGGAATCGTTGATATAAATCATGACACTGAAAAAGGAGTTCCAGTAGCCAACGCCGTAGAAAAGCGTAAGTGCGGCGAGTACCGGCAAAGAAAGCGGCAGGACAATCTGAAGCAACAGTCTGATTTCTCCACAGCCATCAATGCGGGCCGCTTCTTCAATCTCCTCTGGAAAGCCGTTAAAGAATGAGCGCATAACCAGCATGTTATAAACGCTTATTAATCCAGGCAGCCAAAGTGCGCCATAGGTGTTGACCAATCCGAGTGATTTGATGACAAGATAAGTGGGAATTAATCCACCATTGAAAATCATCGTAAACACAATCAGCATGGTGAAAAATTTTCGGCCGTACATAAACTTTCTCGATAAGGGGTATGCCCCTAATAAGGTGAACAGCATACTGAGAAACGTTCCGACCGCTGTCACTTCAACGCTATTCCGAGCTGCTTGTAAAATGCGAGTCCCTGTAAAAAGCTTATGGTACGTCTCGAAATTCCATCCGATCGGCCATAAGCTGACAAATCCGGATAAGATGGCATCATTGGTACTGAGTGACAAAGCGAGCATATGCAGCATGGGGAGTAAGCAGCTGACAGCGATAGCGCCAAGGAGGACATAATTTATCAAGTAGAATATCTTTTCTGTAGACGAAGCTTTAATGAGAATACCCTCCTTTTCTACCAAAGGCTATTGCCTGTTCGTTTGGCAAGTACGTTGGCTGCAATGACGAGCAATAGGGCAACCATCGACTCGAAAAAGCCCATTGCCGTAGCCAGACTAAACTGGCCGCCGTTAATGCCCACCCGAAAATTCCAGGTGGAGATGACATCTGACACAGCGGATACGGCCGAATTTTGCAGCACATAAATTTGGTCGAAGCTGACCTCCATAAAGTGGCCAACCGATAGCACGAACATGATCGCAATGGTCGGTAATATAGCCGGTAGTGTAATGCTCCAAATTTGCCTTAATTTCCCTGCTCCATCCATGCTGGCGGCTTCATACAGCGACGGGTCAACGGCAGCAAGAGCTGCCAAATAAATGATGGCGTTCCAACCCGCTTCTTTCCATATCCCACTGCCTACAAATATGGCTATCCAACTGTTCTCTTTGTACAAAAAGGGATAAGGTGTTTCTGACCATTGGGTAACAAAGTGATTCAGCACCCCTTTTTCCTGGGCAAACACGAGGGCAATAATACCGCCAATAATCACCCAGTTCAGAAAATGAGGCAAATAAACAAGGGTTTGCACCAGTTTTTTAAACCATAACTTCCTGGCTTCGTTCAAAAGAATTGCCAAGAAAATGGGAAAGGGGAACCCGACAACAATTTGTAGAAAGCTCAGAATAATCGTGTTGCGGATAATTCGCAGCATTTGCGGCTGCGAGAACAGAATCTCGAAGTTTTTGAAACCTACCCAGGGACTTCCGAATACACCATCGCCAAAATTATACTCTTTAAAGGCAATAACCAGGCCCCCGATAGGTGCATATCGGAAGATAAGAAAAAAGGCTAGCGCCGGTAAAAACATAAGCATAATGGGGACGTTTTGCCGGAAACGCATGCGATCGAATCCCCGTCTCCTATTGAGCTTTCCAGATACTGTCGTATTGAGCAGCTTTTCTATTTGTCTCACCTTCCTCACAATTTGATGTTCGATAACCTTGAATCGCTTTGCCAAACTCTGGATTTATCTTATCTCGTGATCTCCGCCCTCTCAATTCACACATTTCCGAGTAGTTCACATTTCTTACATAGCCATCTGATCTCACCTTTTTCACTTACCTCAACTATTTCAATATAGGAAAAGCAGCAGGATGCCAAAAACCCCTCCATTTCTCACATGGAGGGGTTAAGATACGAGAGAACGCTTCAAGAACGCTACCCGTTACTAGGAATCCCCCGGTTCGTGTTCGAATGTTCTTCGAACCTAGAGGGAAAGGGATTTTCAGTACTACTTCAAGAACGCTTTACTATCGCTTCAAGAACGCTGTCAAACGGAGCCCAAGTGACGCTCCAGCTGCAGCACCTCAATGCCGGCAAGCAGCACAATACCGATGCCGTGCGTATCATTAAGCAGCCAGGAGAGATCGTCTTTATAGTAGCCCACGCTATACGAATATCCCGAACCGCGGCACACACCGTACACGTTGCCGAATTTATCGATGGAGATGCGGGCCATTCCGTTCCAGCCCTTATGAATCGCTGCGATATACTTCTCAGTTTCTGTTAGCCACCCATATCTGACCCCGCGAGCAAATGCATACAAGAACATGGAGGTGCAGGAAGTCTCCTCATACGAGGCAGGTTCTGTCAGCACTTGGTGCCACAGACCATTCTCCCCTTGCAGGCGCAAGTAACCTTCGCTCAGTTCATTGAAGAATTCCAGCAGCTCATTGCGCTGTGCATGGTCGTCAGGCAACACGGCCAGTAATTCGGACAAGGAGAAAATGACCCAGCCATTGCCGCGGCCCCAAGCAATTTTCGTTGGTTTGTCGATCCCGAAGTCATAGACGTGAGACATGATTTGCAGCTCAGGGATGTACAATTTTTTCTTAAATTGGATGAATTGATTGGCTGCATCTTCCAAGTAACGGATATCACTCGTCCGCTGGTAGCAGCGGCACATGTACGGCACGCTCATATACAAATCGTCGCACCACAACGTCGCGCTCGGGAAATCAACATGCTTCGGCTTGCGGTACAGCGATCCATCAGGCAGTCGATCCTGCTGATTGCTAATATAATTTGCAATTACATCGGCAATCCGCTCAGCGCCTTGAAGCGGCTGATTTTGCAGCGCAAGCAGCATCGTTGCTCCGAAGGAACCGCAATCATCCAAGCTGTCCAGTGTAGCCAGCGTGTTCAACACACCTGAGGCGCCGTACTGGGCTTTATCCCAGCCCGCATAGGTGTAAAGCCGCGTGCAGGTTTCAATATGCTTGTACACATACTGCAGCAAATCGTCGCGGCCGAGCAGCTTACCGGTCTGCAGCATCCCATACAATGTCACGCCAAGCGGATAGTTCCACTTGCCGAACAAGGCATTCTCCGTGAACGGCCGCACCCACGTGTTCGGCTGATCCAGACGCCAGAAGGTTCCGCCTTCCTGCGTCTCCACCAAGGCAAACAGCGAAGCTTCAACAACAGGCATCACGTCCTCTGCACCGAAAGGCCCCACATACAGCCACTCGTCCTTCGCCCCATGTACAGGATAAGGCTCTACAAGCTCAATGCCTGCCGAAAGAGGGTCCAGACGAAAACCTGCGCTTCCGTTCGAGCCATAACATTGAATGACGAGATTATGCTCGCCATAAGCTAACTGCAGCACGACATAGAAAGCGCCTGCTTTGTCGATGTTTGCTTGCAGTTCCCCATCCACATAAATCGCAATGCTACCTTCCGCATGACCGCTTAATTCAACCAGCCGGGGTTCTGCCGAAAAGGAGCGAAGCTTCGTCCACGCGAGTACATACCCCTCATTCAATTCGCCGAAGATGCGGGCTACCGGGTTTTTCGCCTGCTCGGCATCACTCCACGTCAGCTTCGGAAACCAAGCGATGCCGTGATCTCCTTCCGTGCTTCCATCACCCGGGAGCTCGCTCCACACATGATCCTGCGGGGCAGTGTAGATCCATCCTTCGTGGCCGAATCGCTCGGGTGAAGGTGCCAGGAAATGGATCGGGTTGCTCTTATAGGAACCTGGTCCCAAAGAACCTCCGCAGCCCGCTTCCGTTTTCGTAAACTGGAACACCAAGTGATTCCAGCCTTTCTTCATCTGAATCGTCACGACCGTTCTGCGTTTTGGATTCAGTTCATCGGCGATATTGGCTTTATAAACGGGTTGCCCATTCGCATACAACGTGAGCGGACCATAGCAGTGCAAGATGAAATTGAGCGGCGTCTCCACGTCACTCCAATATTGCGACCATGCGTAAACCATCTGTCCGTTCTGAAGCTCGGGAAACCGATTTACAAATTGAAACTCATAACTATAATCGTGATTCTTCAATATCCCATTGGCACAAAAAGCCCGGTACGCCATCGGATGAGGCGGGTTGTTGCCTACATATCGGTCGGCTACTGTAGCTAAAATTTCGCTTACGCGGTCTCCACATTTCGTATAAATACTCTCATTGATGTCAATATAACGCTCAGCCATGGTCTCTTCCTCTCCCATTCCAATGCAGAAAGGGGCGAAGTTTCCCCGCCCCTTGCCAAATTTAATTTTTATTTAGCTGCTGCGCCAGCGCTGCGTTTTTGGTAAGCGTCCGTCATTTCTTGGCTCATTTTCGCTAAGTCAGCATCTGTTTTGGCTTTTGCAACGAAATCGTCCCAAGCGGTAATCGGCTCACGGCCCAGAATGATTTTTGTTTTCAAATCTTGTACTTTCTTCTCAAACTCAGGCAGCAGCTTTTGCGCTGTCGGCGAATACAGGCCGATACTGATATCAGCTACGCTTGTTTTGGCACGATCATCTTGGATCTTCATAAACAGATCGTTTGCTTCTTTCGGGAAGTATACCTTCGTAGAGCTCGCATATGGATCTGCTACATAGACAATTTGGTTAAAGTCAGGACCGTTATCTTTGGCCAGCTGCTCGGTATTGATCACTTTTTGGCCATCTTTCACCGTGTAATCCACACCTTCAATGCCGTATTGCTGAATAGCGAATACATCGTCATTCATCCACGTATCGACCATTTTCAAGATACGTTTCATTTTCGCTTCAGGCACGGATTTCGGAATAGAAATCATACCGGAGAAGCCAGGGCCTTTCGGATTGTATCCATTCATATTGGTCAACGGATAGAAATCAGTTGGCTTCATGTTCGGATCGATTTTTTTCAACAATTCATAGTGATCGTTCATCGTGCCCGCTTTATCCATAATGATACCCGCTTTACCGCCGTTGAACAGATCTGCAGCCTGTGACAGCTTGTAGGAAGCGAAATCTTCCGGTAACAGCTTATCTTTGTACATTTTAGTCAAGTACTCAATAGAACTGCGAGTTTCAGGCAGCAACGCGGTATTGACGATTTTGCCGTCGACCAGCTTCCATTTATCGTTTTTCACGTTCGCGCCCGTGAAGCTGTTCTCAATCATCGCAAGCGTTCCCATATCTGCCGGAGGCGTCATGAAGGCAGCGAGTGCCGTTGTATCGTTCTTGCCGTTTTTATCCGGATCTTTCTCCGCAAAGGCTTTCATAACCGTGTACAGCTCGTCGGTTGTTGTTGGCACCTGCATTCCGAGATTGTCGAGCCAATCCTTGCGAATAATGAAGAAGGAATCGGCTTCAGCCGGGCGAGGACGCGGAATACCATAGTTTTTGCCATCCTGCATTTTCGTCAGGTCCCAAGCCGTTTTGGAAATTTTGGAATTCAAGTTCGGATAATCTTTGATGTAAGGAGTCAAATCCCAGAAAGCGCCTTGCGATACCGAATTACGGAAAACCGATGTAAACGGATCGTTAATCGTGATCAAATCAGGAATATCGCCGGATGCCAATGTCACGTTCAATTTATCCGTATAGTTGTTACCGGATACCCATTGAATTTTCATTTTGGAGTTGGTTGCTTTTTCAATAGCCTGTTTAATTTTGTTATCATCTGCTGCCGGAGACGGTGTAAGCAAAATCGTCATGATGTTCACTTCAAGCGGTGCTTCCGTTCCGCCTGCGGCAGTGCTTTTACCCGTATCCGCTTTGTTCCCGCATGCAGCCACGACACTAGATAATGCCAGCATCAGTATCATCGAGCCCAAGACAACTTTTTTGTTTTTTCTTACTTTCATTTGTGATCCTCCCTTGTTATGAACTTCTGTGTATCGAACGCCTTAACAGAGCACAAGGTTGACAATAGTACATTCCACTTTGATCGACAATCGGACTTTTTTGTACTGCCATTTCAGCCATTCTAGGACTATCTTGCAGCTTGCACTTCGATGCACAAAGGCCCAAACCCCTTATTCCGTGCGGTTTACCTCGCGAAATTGACTTGGTGTGATCCCTTCGTACTTTTTGAAAAGCCGATTGAAATAACTATGTTGATAGCCGATCGCATCGGCCACTTCGTTAATCTTCATATCCGTTTCAATGAGCAAAGACTTGGCATTGCTAATCCGAATATTCGTCAAGAAATCGATAAAATTAATCCCTGTAATTTGCTTAAAAGCCCTGCTTAACGTATATGGACTTGTGCCGAATAAATCGGCGCACGATTCGAGCGATAATTGCGTCATGTACTGCTCGCGTAAATGGGCGATTACTTGCTCAATGATCTGCTTGAAATGATAATCCTGACGGGAGATCATTTCCTGAACGAAGACCGCAATCACTTTGTGCTGAAACCACTTGAGCATTTGCTCGGGCTCTTTAATTTGCGCAAGCTGCTCGAACAAGTTCACACTGCCGAACAACTGCACGGGATTCATCCCCGATTGCAAGGACGCATACCGAATGCTGCCCAAGAGCTGCAGCATGCCTTGCTGAAGCATAAATTCGGTCGAGCCGTTCGCCGCCAATTCCTTCATAAATTGTCCGATCAAATCAACAGCGTCTGACTCTTGACCGTTGCGAATCGCATGAATAATTTCTTTATCCAAGGTGAACGGATAGCCGGTTTCCTTAAAGACATTGAGCTTGGAAAGCTGCTCCGTCTTAATAATCTGATTCTCGTCGAGCAGATCTCGATATACCAACGCTTGCTTCACTTCCTCGAACAAATGTGGTATTTGTTTCACGTTGTGAACCCATTTGCTGACCGATATCGTAACCTGCATTTTCAGAATGCGGTTAATCGCCAGAATGATTTCTTGACATACCTGCTCCAAATCATCCTCTAACCAGGTTAACGGGTGAGCTACGGGAAAGGATAGCAGAACCCCGATCGAAAAGTTATGGAAATTCATAATTTCCGCTTGCTCATATTGGCTTGTGAACAGCTCATCGATAATGTTGGCGGCGGCGTAGGTCACGAGACTTTCATCGCCTTGCGAGAACCTTCCTTCGAGGTTGGCAAAACCCGTCAATTGAAACACAAGCGCTACAAATTGACGCTCCTCCGTTTCCCATCCATATCGCTTCATCCGTTCCTTCAAGTCGCTTTCTTGCAGAGAAATCAAGTAGCCCTGCGCCAGCTGGAGGAAGAAACCCTCTCGCAAAAGCGGCATTTGCTCTTTAAGTTTGTGCCGCATCGTCTCGGTTTCCTTGGACATATGCTGCCAATGCTTCTCGATCATGGCAAATTCGTCCTTCACCTCGCCATTCTTTTCACCGGACAGCAGGGTCAGCAGCCGCTGTACGGGATGATAGATTCGGCGGGACACGAACCAAGAGAGCAGCAGGGCAATGAGTAGGCCGGAGAAACTAATAATTAATATCCACTTGGAAATGGAAACGACCGGGGCTGTAATCGACGATAGCGGCGCAGCGGAGATATACACCCACTTCTGGCCCAGCCGGTTAAAGTGACCGTACGAAACCGAATACGAAACCTTTTGATAATCAAATAACAACGATTCAGGCTTGGCGTCGTTCACCGCTGCTTCCCCTAAATCCGCTTGATGCTTCATGTAGGCTTGTTTAAGCGCTTGATCGAGCTTCGATCCTTCCGCCCCGCTGCTGCTGGATAAATTCCAGTTGTCCTCCTCATTGAACAGCATCGTGACGCCTTCATCATAAGGAGTTAGCGTTTTTAGCACCTTCAACAAGTTGTCCTGATTCAATGTGGCAACAAGAGCACCGAAGGGTTCGGTGCTGTCGCCGGGAATTTTATTCACAATCGTAAGCCCCATCTTGCTCGTTCCTTGAATCTTCGGAAACGTCCAGAACATCGACTTATCATGATGAAGCAAGTTCTCGTAGCTCTCGACATCGGCCGAGTCACTTAGAAATTTGTAGCGTTCCGTTGTAAAGACGAGCGGACGCGGCTTGTCCAGAAACAGCTCTACTTTCTGCAGAAAAGGATGCGAGCTCTCAAGAGATAACAGGGTCCGGTACATATCCTGAACCGTCTCGTAATTATAGGCAAAGTTAAGCGTCTTCAATTTATCGTCAAACTTGGAGTCGAACGCCCAATGGGATACCGTCATTTCGAGAAAAGCAAGCTGGTCGTCGATATTCGCCGCCCGGTTGCTAATCTGATTCTGGTGAAGTCCCTGAAGCTCTTCCTCCACATTGTTCGTGGCGATCCAATAAATACTGAGGCCGGTAATAAGCCCGGGAATACTTGCCATAATGAGAATCATCGCAAGGCTTTTCCAGAAAAACCGATTGTTATATTTATATTTTTGAAAATAGCTGAATAACGCGCCCAAAATTCCAGTCAAGATGCTCACCTTCCAATAACTGATTTTCTACACGATTCGACATCTGGAGCTGGAATCCCTTCCCTTCGAGCCGTTACCCCTTGACCGAGCCTACCATCGCACCTTTAGCGAAATGCTTTTGCAAGAAAGGATATACCACCAAAATGGGAACCGTCGCAACAATCACCGCAGCCATTTTTAATGTTTCAGAAGGAGGTGGTACCGTGGAAACATCCATCCGCAGATCCGTGTTGTTCGCATTGAGCAAAATGTTTTGCAGCATCACTTGCAGCGGCCATTTGCTGGCATCGTTAATATAAATCAGTGCGTTAAAGAACTGGTTCCAGTAAGCGACCGCATAAAACAAACCGAATGCAGCCAGCGAAGGGAGCGACAACGGCAATATAATTCGAAAAAAGGTCGACAAGTCGTTGCAACCGTCCATTGAAGCGGATTCCTCCAGCTCGGCAGGGATACTATCGAAAAAGCCTTTCATCAAGATGACGTTCCACCCGCTTGCAAGTGCCGGCAAAATGAGCGACCACAGGCTATCGATGAGGTGCAATTCACGTACCAGCATATAGTTCGGAATCATACCAGGATTAAACAATATAGTGATTAGAATCGCGATCAGGGCGAATCGTCTGCCGCGAAGCCTTTTTCTGGATAATGTATACGCCAATGAAGCAGTGAAGATCAAGCTGAGTGCCGTACCAACTAGAGTCACGTAGACGCTTACACCGATCGATTTCGGAAAAGCGCCTGTCGCCATCAGAAATTTATACGATTCAAGCGACCACGTCTTTGGAAATAGCACGAAGCTTTCCTTCAAATATTCCGTGGGATCGGTAAAGGAAACGACAAACACATAATACAGCGGGAAAAAGGTGATGATGCCGACCAAACCCAGCAATACGATATTCCCTATGTTAAACAACCGGTTTCCCAATCCTTCTTTCATATAATTCCCTCCTAAGGACATTGCTATAGCTATGTCTCTCCCTGATATGGACGTTAGTAAACCCCTTCTTCGCCCATTTTTTTGGAAATCCAGTTTGCCACTACGACCAACACTAAGCCTACAATCGATTTGAACAAGCCGGCAGCGGTACTGTAGCTAAACTCGCCTTGTTGAATACCGACCCTGTACACATAGGTATCGAATACTTCAGCCACATGGGAAACAGCGCCATTGTACATCAGGAATACCTGCTCAAAACCAACATCGAGCATATGGCCGAGGCGTAAAATGAGCAGTGTGATGATGACGTTGCGGATCGCCGGCAGGGTAATGTGCCACATTTGGCGAAGTCGGCTTGCCCCATCAATTTTTGCAGCTTCATAAACCCCTGGGTCAATGCTTGCCATCGCGGCCAGAAAGAGAATAGTCCCCCAACCGCATTCCTTCCAGATCGACTGCAAGGTCAACATGCCCCAGAACGTATCTGGATTCGTTAAAAAATCAATCCTGGCCAAGCCTAGTCCTTCCAGCATTTTGTTAACCAAGCCTTCACCTTTGGCAAACATGAGGAACGTTAAACCGGAAATAATGACCCATGAGAGAAAGTGCGGCATGTAGACGATCGATTGAATGACCCGCTGATACACTACGCTGCGAAGCTCATTTAAGAGCAATGAAAGCACAATAGGCAGCGGGAAAAAGAGCACGAGGTTCAGCAAATTAATGGCCATCGTATTACGGAAAAGCAGCATAAAGTCCGGATTGGTAAAAAATCGTTCGAAATGCTCGAACCCCACCCATTCGCTGCCGGTTATGCCGGCAAACGGCGAAAAGTTTTGAAATGAAATGACGACGCCCCACATCGGGGCAAATTTGAATATCAGAAAAAACAATGCGCCTGGCAGGCCGAGCAAATATAAATATTTATCGCGCCTTAAATCTCTTAGAATGCCTCTCTTATGCCATTCTCGGGACTTCGCTAGTTGGTCAGATGCCGTAGACTCCGGTTGCATGAATGCCATCCTCTCCATTCCCCTTTCTCATTTTTTTCTCGTATGCTTAACAACTTAGAATAAAACCTTACCGTTTACAATCAGACAATATTGTTCGGGTTTAAGGCAATTTTGTCGCAACCGGATTGGAAGGTGAGACTATTTTGCCGATTGAGACAATCTTGTGCAAAAGGGTAGAAAGCGCGCCACAACAAGGATTACATCCCGATACGCGCAAAAAGGGGCGACCCCTGGTCAGTTCCGACACTTGGGCAGCCCCTCATTGTTATTCCATTGCCGCAAGCCCATGCCGGTCATAAAAAACCGGGCCGCGGGACCAGACGCATGCCAAATGCATCAGAAGCTCCCCCGTCATGCGTTCACGGATTCTCGCATAATGCTCATCGGCATACACGTTATGCCATTCGTTAGGATCCGCTGCCAGATCGTACAGCTCTCCTTGAAACTCGCCGATTCGTCCAATCGCCTCTCCGAGCTTACCAGGCATGTACAGGATCAGTTTGTAATCCTGTTTTCTCCACATCAACGCAGGAGCCGAGTGGTGCGGTTCCGCTCCTTTGCCATGAAATTCGCAGAAAGTCCCAAGACGCTGCGTTTCACCCAGCAGATCCAGCCCGGGCAATTGCGGATTCACCGGCAATCCCGCTACCTTGGATAAGGTCGGCACGAGATCCACCAACTCGGCGGGGCGGTCGTCTACTGACCCCCGTACCCTTTGCGGCAAATAACTCCCGGCTAAGATCATCGGCACACGGACACTGCTATCATACAAACAATATTTGCTGAAGCGGTGCTGTCTCTCGCCCAGCATCTCACCATGGTCGGAGACGAAGACGATTAAGGCATTGTCCAGCCGCCCCTGCCGCTCCAACCGATCCAAAGCCTGCCCCAAGTAATCGTCAAGCCAGGAGCAATTCGCCCAATAGCGAAGCGTTGTCCGCTTGCGCTCCTCCGGTGTCATCGCTTCCCATACGTGCCGCTTTTCCCAATAGTTGCTCTGGCTGCTCTCATTCACAGCGTCGGTCGCGGCCAGATGCGTATTCTGCTCAAGCTCCCATGGCGGCTGAGCGATATCCGGCATCTCGTTGATATCGTATAGATCCTCGAATTCCTTCGGCACATTGAAGCCGGCATGCGGTTTCAAGAAGGAAAGATAGAGGAACAGCGGGCGTGACTCGTCCAGCCCCTCATCAATAAAATTCAAACATTGCTCAGCCACCCATCCGTCACGGTGCCAATGCGTCGGTACTTGACTCGTGCAGCCGATATAGCCTTTAGAATTCTCCTCACCGCCACCGTAGTCTTTCGTTTCTTCATAATAAGCGGCGAGCCCCTCTGGCTCGGCATCCCCCATCATGACAGCGCCATCCTCATAATGTCCGCTGTCGCGAGACAATCCGACGGCCCGTACTTCGAAGCCCCGTGTTGAGGGAACCGGATTTTTCACTCCGTGATTCCAATGGGTTTTCCCGAAGCCTGCGGTTTGGTACCCTGCTTTTCGCATCAATTCCGGGAGCGGATCGCTCGGCAGCTTGTCTTCGTCGTACAAGCCGCCGTGATTGGTTCGCACACCGAGCTGCGAGGGATAATAGCCGAACATCATGGAGGTGCGGCTAGGCACACACATCGGCGCCTGACATACCGCTTGGCTGTACGTGATTCCCTGCGCCGTCAGTTTATCGATGTTCGGCGTATGGATATGCTCGTTGTAGGCACCGATACAATCCCAGCGCTGCTGATCCGTCATGAAGAAGATAATATTGGGTTTGATCGCTGCTTGTTCTGTGTTGTTTGGCATGAACGTCTTACTCTCCTTCCGGGTTCTGGTAGGACTGTACCCGCTTGGCTGTGTAAGCCGGCTTCAATTCGTGCTTCGCATAATCAAAATATTTTCCTTCCAGCAAGCCGATTAACGTGTTCGTCACGCGAACTTCAATACGGTTCGTACCTTCCGTCAGTATCGAGGTAGGGCCGCTGAAGCGGTACGGCATCCAGGCACGGGCGCCAAGTGACACATTGTTCACCAGCACTTCCGCCACGTCGTGGAACTCACGGTCCAGTCCTTCAAATGTTAGCTCGAAAATGTCCCCTTCGGGCAATCGACCCTGCTGAAACTCACGGCTGAAGGTCATCGTTCCGGCAAAATGCGGATAACCGGCATATGGACTTGCCGCAAGCGGATGCTGCTGGACGACCGGACGCTTCAAGACGGGGCGCTGTTCGGCGTCAAAGCCGGCTTGGAAGCTCCCTGTTAGATACAACGCATCGATCAAACCATGCCAATCCTGCTCGACCGTCACCTCAACCGATATTTCATTGACGCCAGGCTGCAGATACGATGTAATTTCGCAACCTACGTTCAAATAGTCATACAAAACGTGTTTCGCAAAATCCGTTTTCTGAAGACGATGACCGTTAATAGAAATCGAGCCTTCTCCGGAAAGCGCTCCTTGATCCATCACGAGAAACACCCGATCCAGTAGGTTTTCCACGACGATGGTTGTGGAATACCGGGCTTGAAGCGGATAGGCCAAACTGATGCGCATCGGCGTTCCGAACAATTGGCTCATGTGTACCGGCAGCTTCGTCGAAGCTGTCAAGTCCGCACACTGGTCAATGAACGTTTTGACCTGCACCAATGGCGCGTCCTCCTCCGCGCCCGATTCCAAGCTGTTCACACCAGGAATGGATAGGTGAAACGCATCGAGCCGAACCGCGTTATCCTCCTCGGTTTGCATGGTCCATAAGGTCGATTCCGACGCATCGACGTTGAGCTGCCAAGGTTTGTCTGCCGAAGATTGGACAGCTGCATTGCGCGTGATACAGAAAAGTCTTGATTCGTAGGCATCCAGTACGACCGGCAGCGTCCAACCGTTGCCCGTACGTTCAGACTGGACAGACGCCTCGTCGCCGCGATCCAAGGATAGCTCTGTAAACAGAGCCGCATTCCCCGCAATGCCCTCCCATAAAGCGGTTGAGATTTGCAAAGTCAAATCACGCTCTGCCTCTTCTTGATTGCTTACGAAGACAAGGAAACTGTCCGCATCGATTTGGCGAGTCTGCAGGAGGATACTGCGTCCGCCGTATGCCGGTTCAAGCTTCACCGCCAGCGGATGAAGCTCTTCAAGCAGCATAGACATACTGCCCAGCACTGCAGCTTCGTCAGCCGTTGCAGCGAATGGCAAATGGTACGCGCTCGCCGCGCCTTTGGACCACACCGGTGCTAATTCGGCGCCTTCGTTCCAGAAATGTTCTCCGCTAGGCTGCTGCAAACCGAACACGCTCGCTGAGGAAGTCGCGTCCAAGCCATTCGTTTCAATCGCTTGATACGGCAATTGCCCCATGCTGATGACCGTTCCACCTTGCGCCAGGAACAGTTCCAGCTTTGCCCATGCGCCACTCTCCAAGTTCGTCATTGGCGGCACGATCACATTGGTATAGCTGGCATTGCCCAGCCTAATCCTGCCGTCCTCCACCACCGCTTCCGCCAGCAGTCCTGTATCCAAATGATCGTAATCTCTGCCGCTGTAGGTCAGCTCGTTGCAAATACGCGTCCACCATGCCTTCAAATCGTTAAGCTTGCGCTTCTCGTCGGCGTTGTTACCGCCATAATCAAAATGGTGGAAAGGATTGCCCATGTAGGCCCACAGGGATGTTGTCGGTTGAAGCACCGCGGTACGAATGTCCGCTTCACCGCAGCTCATGACATAGCTGATCCGGCCGACGTAATCGCCGAGTTGCCTGAAATGCGGCCAATACGGATTTTGCAGGAACTGAGAAGGTGGCGCGTCATGCTTCATCAGGGCATCAAGCGTGTAGAAAAAAGCATGGAAGTTAAAAAAGTTCGTACCTTGCGCAGCCATACGATCAATCATCCACTTCGCGTCCTGGAGCGTCATGGACCATCCCACACTATGGAAGCACTCAATCAGGTTACGCTCGCGGCCGAATTGGCGGGCAATGGAGCTGACCATTTTGGCGCTGGAACGAAAGCTTTCCGCTTGATTATTCAAAATCCAATCCAGCGAACGCCCGAGCTTTTCATGCGCGGTATCCCCACCGGGCACATGACTGTACCGCTGTGTCGTATGCCGTACGGACGGCACTTCAGTCACGTATTGAAGCCCAAAGCGTTCACACCAATCATGCACCTGCTTATGATAGGAGCTGAGCAAAAGCTCGTGAATCGCTTGATAGTAATCGTAACGAATACGAGCCGACTGCTCCCCATCTTCATACAGAAGTGCGTGCAGATGTTCCCGCAGATCATAGCCGTTTTGCTCTATGAAAAAGGCCGGCAGTTTCGGCGACCACGGCAGCTTCCCCAAGAGCCCGATCTCGTCGGTAAACATGCCCTTGATCGTACCGCCGAAGTATTCGCCCAAATGCTGCGCATATTTGTCATGCGTTAATCGAATAAACGTAGCCATTGCCTCATGATGGCAAGGATCAACGAACGTCCCGTAATACTTGAAATCTTCGATTTCCTTCTCCTGCATGATCAGTACTTCCCAATCACCGGGGGGCGCCGTCCACTCCATCTTCTGAATCGTGCGGTATGTAAAGAACCGCTTCTGGTTGTAACTCGTTAAGCCTGCTTTCTGAAAAATCGGCTCCGCTTGGAAGTTCCCAATCGATGAACGGACATCCACCGCTTCGTCCCAAAGCTTGTCACCTTTCGAGTTAACTGGAATCGCTTTTGCATACAAAATACGCGCCCACGGGAGCTCCATGGACACATGCTCTCCGCCCTGCACCCGCTCGGCCCGGTGCTCGAGTGTGTAGTGCTTGGCCTCCGGATGCTCCAGCGTCACCTCGCCGCCGGCGATACCGCTCGGATACGGGTACTCATCATAGAGCCACACCTGCAAATTGCGGCGTTCGGCCGCTTCAACCGCTACGCGTACTTTTTGAAACCAGGCATCGGATAAGTAAGGAATCTCAAGCCCCTGTCTCGCACAGACGAAAAATCCCCCCAACCCTTTGTCCGCCATTTCATCAATCTGATAACGAATCTGCGCATCGTCCATTTCCCCATTCCAAAACCAAAACGGATGAATGCGATACTCCGCTTCCGGCTGTGCAAAAGACTGCCTATTAAACTGGGCCATGTAAGTTCATCTCCTCGGCATGTACGTATATGAAAAATATTGCTTCCATCTATTGACCACTATAAAGGAAGTAACTTTGCCCTAACAATCGCACTATTTTGACGCGCTATATTCTTGCTGCAACTATCTTGCCCGGTTTGCACATCCTTGCGAAATCAATGAAATCAAGCCGATCTTACTGCCCGCGTACGTAATAAGGCTGCCAAAAGTTCCTGGCAGCCTTGTGGTATTTGTTTATGCAGCTATTACTTCTTTTTCATTTCCTGATACACTTTCTTCTGCTCATCCATAACCTCTTTACCGCCGGTCTTCATATACTCCGCAACCATATCGTCGTACAGTTTATCAAAATCCGCCGGCTTTGCCGTTACCGTCTTCACAAAGATCTCAATGGCTTTATCACCCAACGTTTGATTATATTTAATTTGCGCTTCGATCGGTCTGTCAAAACGCGCAGGCAGCTGCCCGTCCTGATCGCCAACCTTGATACTATTCATAGTGAAATCCTTATATTTGGGATCAGCCGCGTTTGCTTTTAACGTTTTCTCCTGATCACCCATATCTTTGCCGTTGATGAGCATGCTGTAATCCAAATAATTGTACATCACCTTTTTCGCTTCATCCGAGTCCATAATAACCGGAATGCCGTCATCGCCCTTCTTGTAAGTAACCCCTTCCGTCCCGTTCTGCAAGTCGAAGATCACCTTGTAATCCGACATCCAGTTCAGAAACTTAATGGCTTCGACGGACCTTTTGCTAGCTTTCGGAATCATGAGATGAGCAGACAGCGGGTGGTAAATCTGCTTTACATGTTTGCCTTCGTAGTTCGTGAACGGATCTACAGGCAGCAGCGTGGCACTTGGCACATTCTTCTGCAAGGTAGAGTAATAAGACTGGTAGACGGGTTCATTCGTATTGGTGATCGCAAATCCGATTAATCCGTTCACCAGATCCGCCTGAAACTTTTTACCATCTTTATCCAGGGCAAAATCAGGGCTAATCAAACCTTCGTTATACAGCTTGTTCAAAAACTTATACCCTTCTTTATTGCCCGGTTTCATCAAATCCGGAAGCGAGTAATATTCTTCTTCCGTCATTTTTTTCCAAAAAGTTCGAACCAGAGGATCCAGGTTATTGTTATAGCGAATACCGTAAGGAATAACCTTGCCTCCCGTATTCCCCGGATCTTTCTCCTTAAATGCTTTCAACACAGCGTAGAATTCATCGGTCGTTGCAGGTGGCTTCATCCCCAGCTTGTCAAGCCAGTCCTTGCGGATGATAGGCGTCGAGCTGGCGATAATAATTCTTTTAGCCGGGATGGTATACTGCTTGCCATCAAAATTACCATAGCTCAGGAGCTTATCTCCGAGATACTTTTTCAAATTCGCACCGTGCTGGTTTAGCAAATCACTAAGTTCGGTCAACCCTCCCTGCTTCACCCAGTTCTGAACAGCGGGATCACTATAGGTAAAAATAATATCCGGCGCCTCATTAGCGGACATCAGCACGTTCAGTTTCGGCACTTCCTCTGTTCGCGGAACGGTGACAAACTGCAGCTTGATATTATTCGGGTCGCCGAACTTTTCCTGCATGTATTTAACAAAGTAACTTTCCGTAAGCGGCGGCGCGCCAGGCGGCGTATTACCACGGTCGAAAAGCTCAACTTTCAGCGTTACCGGTTCTCCCTTAGCCCCGCTTTCCTTGGCACCATCTGAGCTGGAGCAAGCTGTCAACATACCTGCCAATAAAATGGCCGCGAGTGAACTGTTCATTGTCCGGATAAGCGATTTTCGATTGCGCAAATCATTCATCTCCCTTTTTCATGTAAAATGGGACTCATCGTTAGAATCTTTCAACCCTTCACTGCGCCAATCATAATCCCGGAAATAAAGTACCGTTGAAGCCAAGGATATACGAGCAAAATTGGAATTGTCGCAAACATAATGCTTGCCGCTTTCAGACTCTCGGGAATCGGGGCCAAAGCGTTCATCCCTTCCGTTGCCGTCGCATCGCTCATTTGATTACTGATGACCAATTGGTACAGCTTCAGCTGAATCGGGTATAAATCTTGATTGGTAATATAAAAGAGTGCATCCATGAACCCGTTCCAACGCCCTACCGCATAGAACAAGCTTAAAGTCGCCAGAACTGGTAATGAAAGCGGTAACACAATTCGAAATAAAGTTCCGAAATGCGAGCTTCCGTCAATCCGTGCAGACTCTTCCAATTCTTCGGGAATAGAGCTAAAAAAGGATTTCAGGATGATCAGATAAAAAGCGTTGATCATGCCGGGCAGTACTAACGCCCAGATGGTGTTCGTCAACTTTAACGATTTTACAAGCAAATATTCCGGAATTAATCCTCCGCTGAAAAACATCGTAAATACGATAACAATTAAGAAGAAGTCCCGGCCCTTCAGCTTTTTCTTCGTAAGCGGGTAGGCTGCGCAAATCGTCATGATCATGCACACTACCGTAAAAACAACCACAAGTAAAATTGTAAAAAATAACGAGCTGATCATCTTGGCATCCTTGAAAACCGATTCATAAGCCAATGTGTTCCATTCTACCGGGAATACCGTCACCTTATTCGATAAAATCGCCGCGTTGGAACTTAACGAGACGGCAATCAAGTGAAGGATAGGAACAAGGCAAATAAAGGACGCCACGGTTACAAGCAGGATGATGAAGCTATCGATAATCTTGTCGCTTGCACTAACTCTCATTTGACGCCCTCCTTACCAAATGCCTTGGTCGGTCACTTTTTTGGAAATATAGTTCGATGACAACAAGAAGACTAGCCCGACGACAGCCTGGAATAATCCAATGGCCGTAGCGATTGTAAACCGGGCGGATTGTACCCCGACCTTATACACAAAGGTACTTATGACATCCGACACGTCAGTGACTAATGGATTCCCCAGAACAAAGGGACGTTCAAAACCGATGCTCGCCATATGCCCAATGTTGATGATCAACAAGATCATAATCGTTGGTTTGATTCCGGGAAGCGTGATGTTCCAAATCTTACGCAGGCGCCCCGCTCCGTCCACCTCCGCGGCTTCATATAACTCTTTATTAATGCCCGCTAAAGCCGCCAAATAAATGATGGTCCCCCAACCGGCATTTTGCCACACGCCTGATCCCACATAGGTAATCACCCAATAGATGGGTTCAGTCAGAAATGGAATCGCTTTCATTCCGGAGGATTTTAATAAAATGTTTACCAAACCAGTATTCGTGGATAGCAGCTGATAAACCATACCTCCGATAATGACCCATGAGATAAAATGTGGCAGATATAAGATGGTTTGTGCACCCTTCTTAAACCACTTGATGCGAATTTCGTTCAATAACACAGCCAAAACGATAGGTGCCGGGAAGGATACTAACAGATCCAATAGATTGAGCAGCATCGTGTTTCGCAGCACCTTGTAGAAATCCTTCATAAGAAATATTTCACGAAAAGCATCCAGGCCTACCCAAGGACTCTTCCATACTCCCTGGAACATATTGAAATCTTTGAAAGCGATCGTTACCCCATACATCGGGATATACTTGAAGATCAGGAAATACAGCATGGGCAAAAATAGCAACGCGTACAACTGCCAATCTTGACCTACGATAAACCTCTTGCTTTTTTTCAAGACTGACGAGCGAATAGTGTACTGAGCGACCAGCGTCTTATCCATTGCAGGTTCGTTACCAGGCATATGATCCCTCCTTTTCGTCATTGTCTTCCCACAATAATCCAAGTTTGGACAACGTTCAATTAACATGAATCGCCGCTTATCGAAATGTAAGAAAAATGCTTTTTCCTATGACCTAACCTTTTCTCACACCTTAACATTTCCGAATAAATGATTGAAAGCGCTTGCTATTTTAACGTATCCAATCCACTTATCCCTTGCTATTTACCTCCGTTTTTTTACGAAAGTCCCCCGGTGGAATGCCAAGCGCATTTTTAAAAGCCCGGTGAAAGGAAATGACGTGAACATAGCCAACCCGTTCTGCGATCGTTTGTACCGGTAAATCGGTCATAAGGAGTAATCTTTGCGCTTCCTCCAAACGAATCCGTACCAAATAATCAATAAATTTCTCCCCAAACTCCTCTTTAAACAGCTTGCTTAAATACCGGGGATTCATTTCAAAATGGTCGCTTATCCTGTTTAAGGATAGATCACAGTGGTAATAATTCGTTTCGATATACACTTTGACTTGGCAGATGAGTTCATGATTGTTCCTGGCATAACGGGCGGCTCGAACTCGTGGCTCAAGCTCAGAAAGCAGCATAACCAACCGTTCATGCCATTCTTCCAGCTTTTCGGAGTGCTCCACCAAGGCTTCAAGCACCGGTTTATATTCCGTGGTCCACAGTTCCTGTGCCTCTCCCGTCATTTCCATGAGCTCTTTATTCAGATGATAAATCAAATAATTGGAAATATGGTTGATATCCCCTTGGGAGAACCGTCCCTTCTTTAGAGCATGAAAAAGCGAAATCATATGCGTCTGCCATTGCCCGTCGTCCGTCCGGAACGACTTCACGATGGTGCGAACCGATTGCAGATGCGGGAAAATTCGGCCTTCCGTTTTTGCATGTACATCCCTGCTTCCAATCAGTGAGCCTAGGCCAAAAACCGGCTTGTATGACAAATGTTTTTTGGCTTCTGCATAACTTTGGGGGATGTTTCCAAGTGTCTGGGTTTCCGGCCCGATGCCAACTGACACCGTAAATTCAAGATTGGCCAGAATCCAATCCTGCAGTTTCTTCATGAAATCATATATCTTATTGCCGTCCTGTTCCTGGCTATCACTCAAGTAGAACATGACAGCCATTTGCTGTGGTTCCACCCATTCATTCCAAACAAAAATCCCTTCGTTCTGGGCAACCTCCTGAAGCACATTGCTAACGACAAATTTAAGCAAGTACTGGTCACGCGAGCTATAGTCACTAATAAAATGAGCATATCGGTCGATTTCCATCACCGCCACCGCCAACCTGTCGAACTGGGAGGGGAGTTGTAATCTAGTGGTCTCTTGCCTCCACTCCGTTTCGTTCATCAGCCTATGTCCTTCCAACCAATCGACCAGCACCTGCCTTCTACGAATCAATAGATCATCTTTATGCAGTTTCTCGTACTGGCTCGTCCTTTCCAACAAGTTATCGATGGCTAATTCGATAAATTTCAGCTCATTGACCCCCGCCAGCTCGCTGCTTTTTCGTTTCGAGTAATCATTGATCCTGACCGCAATAGACTGAATGGGCTTGTAATGCCGGTGGGTAATAAACGTAAACCAAAACACACCAATAATAATAGTCGCTATGCCCACTATGATCCAAAGATCATTAAATTGGGACATCAACGATAATTTCTGATCCCTTTGTCCGCTTGGCATATACAGCCACCCTGTATAGTCGGAAAGAATCCGTTCCCTTTTTAACTCTTGTACGGAAGTACTTTGGTTCTGCAGCATCATGTTTCGATCAAAAGGCTCCAGGTTAGAAGTGAGTAACCGAATGAAACCAGCATCGTATCGCGTTAAATCTTTGATAAACCCAACTAGTGCCCTAACGCGGATGTTTACCACGACAGCTCCTTGTTTGATACCATCTAATGGGAAAAATTTGACTAATGACACCACTTGTTCTTCACTTGAATCATGAATGAATTCGCGATAACTTCTCGGACTTGTCCACCCGGCCGGCGTCGTCTTCGCATGATAGGCAGCAAGAAGGAAGTCACGATCCCCAAACTGATCCAAGTCAGATAACCCATTTCTGGATAAAATTTTTCCAGATTGTTCGTTGTACATATAAATGGAACTGGAAAAAGGCAGCAGGGAAGAGAAATCATCCAGCTTATGTGAAATGACAAAGTAATCAAAAAGCGTTTTATCACCGGTCGTATACGTATAGAAATCCTTTAACTTCTCATCTGTAAAAATTTCTTTGATCGTCATTTGTTCAGAAGCCTTCAGATTCGCGTCGACGGCCTGCATCACCTTTCTCGCAATGGAGTCATCCGTCATCGCGATTTGTTTCTGTGCGGAGTTGTTTAATATCGAGAAAAAAGAAAAGATTAAGACGGAAATGACAACGAAAAATAGAGGAGCGTAAGACAGCAGCATACGATGATACCAGCTCATTTTCATCAAAATCAGTCCTCCTGCACCTATAACTTGATTGACAACAAGCAGAATACGATACTTTTCCGCCAATTTCCATTTATTTAGCATAGTCGATTAGATAGAAAATTGTTGTCGAATCCTGTTTGGAACACGATGAGGAGACGCAAAAAAACACCGGAAGTTGATCCGATGTTTGTGAGTCAATTAACATTCTGCTGAAGTCATTTCATTTGTAAAAATCCGTTTGTATTCCCCTGCTGACATCTTCTCTGCCGATTTAGGGGCATAGTGAAACTGCAGCGACCGACGGCGTTTGGATGAATGATTATTCGGCGTGCCGTGATACAACAGGCCATGAAAGAACAGAATTCCGCCCGGCTTGAGTGGAACTGCCACGTCCTTCTCTACCGGCACGTTCGCATCGCAGATTTGCCAATCTCGAACCGCGTAATGCGGCGTGGCTCCATCCATATGGGAGCGTGGGATGACGTGCATGCAGCCGTTGTCGAGTCCCGCCTCATCGAGTGCGATCCAAACGCCAACCACCGGCTTTTTCCATGTTAAGTTGTTGTAGGCCATATCTTGGTGCCATGGCTTTTCCGCTCCCCCGAAGGGTGGCTTGAGCAAGGCCTGGTCCTGCACAAGATTAGCTTCTTCGCCCAGCAGGCGTTCCACCACGGATAGAATAGCCGGATGATAGGCGATCGATCGCAGCGATTCATCAAACTCCACAAAGTTGAAAAGTTTTCTCACCGCATACTCTCGTTCTTCATCGGTTTTTAGTTCACTCTGCGGTTTGGTGAATTGCAGCTTAACCTTCGTATCACGGTTATGAATATGATCCATAACAGCAGCAATCGACTGCCCGACTTCTTGGTCCGTTAATATTTGCTCTATGGCAATGAATCCAGCTTTTTTATACTGTTTGACTTGCTCGTCCGTAAAATCATGAATCGAAGCTAATGGCTGATGCACATTGTCAAATCGGTACATGCGTTGGTTAATGTCTTCTGAATTTTGTACATTTGTACTCACGGAATCCCTCCTCAAGAGTGATAAATCTACATCCATTACCCTAACAATAACGTTTTTCTTCCTACATGAAAATGGACCGAGGAGCGACTTTTTTGTACAAATCTGCATGTATCAGACATTCATAAATTCGTTGCTAACAGCCTGCACTTATGATTAAATGGAAACCAAACGTCACTTGAAGGAGAGTTTGCGATGATCACTTTCATTTACAATGGCTCCGTGGGAAAATCTCGTTGTGAGCCAGGTTGGGAATGGTCTCGTTTAACCCCCATGCCCGATTACGACCTATGGTATGCCATAGAAGGAAGAGGGCAAATGACAATCAACGGAGTCAACTACCCGATCGCTAAAGGCTCCTGCTTCTTAATCCGGCCCGGCGATCAAGTGAAGGCCACTCAGGAACTCGAACATCGGCTAACCGTCATTTTCATCCATTTTATCATCCAACCGGGTCTGGAAGTTGAGCTTCCCGAAAGACATGTACGATTAGAGGACACGATTGTACCGGAAACATGCCTGCAGCGCATTGTTGAACTGCAGCTTCGGGAAGAAGAGCAGCAGCAAGAAGAATTTGACCTGCTCGTGCGTCTTGTTCTGCTGCATATGCTGCGCCAACAAAAAAGCAGTGCCCCGTCGCCGGTCTCCCATATGCATAAACAACTCATCCACAAAGTGATGGATGAGCTCCGCGATCAAATTGGCGAGAAGGCCATCACCGTAGCGAGCCTCGCTCAAAACGTCAATGTTTCTCCGCGCTATTTGAGTCAACTGTTCATGAAATACACCGGTTTTTCCTTGAGGGAGTACATTACGCGAGTCCGCATGGAACGGGCACGATTTCTCCTGTCCGAGACCTCGATGAATATTACGGAGGTTTCAAGCGCGCTTGGTTTCACCGACGTCTACCATTTCAGCAAAATGTTCAAGTCTCACAATGGCGCGCCTCCGTCCAGTTTTCGCTACAAGGGACGGCCTGCGAAAAGTAATTATGGGGATTCTAGGATTAGGCAGGATATTGATGTTGATGAATGACTGTGTTCCATGCTCTCGTCCGTCACTGTTCCTGCTAGCAGCAGAATCGGCGTATTTGACAAGTAGTCAGTCTCATTCACGGTAAGAAAACATCGAAGCCTCCTACTGCGGAGACTTAATTAGTAGGAACCCACCTAGCTGCTCACTCCAAGGGAACTAGAGTCCTCTATTTGAAGAAAAAAGAGCAATTTACTTTCGGAGTGGAACTACAGGCCCTTATTTGTTCTCCATGGCGCCTTTTTCAGGTCAAATGGTCAAAATAGCAGACCGTAGTTCCCCTTCCACGTGGAAAATGTGTTTTTTCTAGGCGATAGCGGACTGTAGTTCCCTTCCAGCTGATAAAACAAAAAAAAGCCCTCCCAGTAGAAACATCTACTTGAGTGAGAGCTCCTCACAATAATCGACGTAAACAATAATAAGACTCGACGCTTGCGTGTTCCTCAGGAGGGTTTCATCCGTAACGGCGCACACGCAGATCAGCCTGTTCCTTATGGCCCATGAAATTCTCAATGTCACACAGCCTGGAGACATATTCGCCAACCAATTTGCTGGCGTCCTTCGTACAGCGTTGATACGTGCATGTTTTCAAAAATTTGCCCACCCAAAGCCCGCCCGTATATCTTGCAGCCCCTTTGGTCGGTAACGTATGATTCGTGCCAATGGCTTTATCCCCATAAGCCACGTTCGTTTCTGGACCTAGAAATAAAGCTCCGAAGTTTGTCATGTTCGCCAAGAAGTAGTCCGGCTGTTCCGTCAATACTTCTACATGCTCGTAAGCGAGCTTATCGGCTTCGATGAGCGCTTCTTCAATGCTGTCAACGACCAGCACGGTACCGTAATCCCGCCATGCGACACCTGCGATGTCTGCGGTAGGGAGTACTTGGAGCTGCCTTTCGATCTCAAGCAGTGTCTCCCTGGCTAGTGATTCGGAAGTCGTGATCAAGGCAGCCGGCGACGTAGGACCATGTTCCGCCTGACCAAGCAAATCCACGGCGACCATTTCCGCATCCGCCGTATGGTCGGCGATGACAAGAACTTCCGTCGGACCGGCAATCAGGTCGATGCCGACTTTCCCGAACAACTGACGTTTGGCTTCAGCCACGTAGGCATTCCCAGGCCCTACAAGCATATCGACGGGACGAATCGTTTCTGTCCCAAGGGCCATTGCTGCCATTGCCTGAATCCCGCCAAGGACATAGATTTCGTCGGCTCCGGCGAACGCCATCGCGCAAATCGTTGCTGCCGGTATTCCCCCTTTAATCGGCGGCGTGCAGGCAATGACCCGTTTGACTCCGGCAACTTTAGCCGTGAGGATACTCATATGTGCAGAAGCAACCATTGGATAACGTCCGCCAGGAACATAACAACCCACGCTGGCAACAGGAATATGTTTATGACCAAGAATAACGCCGGGCAACGTTTCGACTTCCAGGTCCTGCATCGTTGCTAATTGTTTTTCGGCAAAATTGCGAATTTGCTGCTGCGCGAATCGAATATCCGCTTGCACTTGCTCCGGTACGCGGGCGATGATGTCCCCAATTTGCTCCTCACTCAATCGGAAATGCTCAGGCGACCAATGATCGAATTTTTCCGATATGGTTCGAACCGCTTCGTCTTGACGGGCCGCAATGTCTTGAATAACTTCTTTCACGGTACGGTAGACAGCCTCTTCACTAGCGATATAAGATGTCTGGCCGACATCCCCTTTTTTTAAATAGATACCCACGCCGCTCTCCTCCATGTTTCGAATTCAATTGAATGTCATGCGGTCACTTGCCTTCCCACAGGTTAGGCGTGATCACATATTCAGGTACTTGTGCAAATGCTTGCGCCAGCTCATGCAGCGTCTTTTCCCGGATAGCGGGCGTACTCAGAAGTGCAATATTTGCGTCAACCTGCTCCGGCGTTTCAGCTCCGAAGACGATGCTCACAATGCCAGGCATGTGGTGAATGTAGGAAAAAGCAAATTCAGCCACAGACATGCCTTCCTGCTCAGCGAAGTCCTGCAAAAGAGTAAGCCATGGCTCTGCCGGCTTCAGCCGATCTTGCAGCGCCTCCGGCTTCATGAAGAACAAACCTTGTAAATAAATGCTTCTTGCAAACAGCTTTTTATTCGAGCGAATGAGCTGATCGAAGGTCCCGTTCGCAAACATTCGGCGATCCATGACATTGATGGGCACCTGGACAAGTTCGTAGCAATCACGCTGGAGTTCCCGCCAATTCTCCGCGAATTCCTGCGCATCAAAGGAAAGCAGCGAAGCGCCTATAGTGCCGATATTCCCCCGCTTGACCTGTTTACACAGCAGCTCGGTCACTTGGTTGCCAAATTGGCCCAGCACATTGGGCCGATGAAGCAACACAGCCGGCAGACAATCCACCTGAAGCCGCTCCATGGAACGGTTCACACTGTCTTCGATATGCGCTTCCAAGTCAGACAGTGTCGTTTCACGATTTACTTGTAAAGTGAATTTCGTAATAATCGTGGCTGCACGCGTTTGCTGTTGAAAATAACGGCCGAGCACCTGCTCCGCACTCCCGTATGCGCTTGCTGTATCGAGGCAGGTAATGCCTCCGTTCATGGCAGCATTCAAAATGCGCCCAGCCATTTCCTCATCCGGCTGCCCCAGCCGGTTCGCAATGCCATAGGGCATGCCCAATTGGACGGTTCCCAGCGTCAGCGGAGAGATTGCTGCCGTCCACTGTTCATTGTCGGTTCGAATAAGACTCATCTCGCTTTCTTCTAGGCGATGTTTCCTATTATTCTCGTTTACGAATCCGTTTCGTATAAGGAGGGCGCCCAAAAGCTTCCACAGGCAAGTCCCCCTGCGGATGGTACCCGTATTCGTCTTTTCCTCTCATCATATACATTTCAAAATCAGGATACGTCTGCGGATCCCATTGCACCATCGTCTTGGAATAGCGGATAACAAAGCCGATGCGCCAGCGATCAGAGGTGTTAGGACCGGAACCGTGGATGAGCGTATCGACATGCATGGAAATACCGCCTGCGGGAATGATCATCGAGACCGCGTCCTTTTCGCTGAAGGTCCCCTGATCGAGTTCGAAGGACAAAATCGCGTCATCGCCGGCAATTTTATGCTGAATCACGCCTGCTGTATGCGTCCCCGGGATCACTTTCATAGCGCCATTAGCCTCATCTACATCTGTGAAAGCCAGCCACACAGTGACGGTATTGTTTAGCGCCGTAGACCAATAATAGGAATCCTGATGCCATGGCACCACTTTGTCCGAATGCGGCGATTTTGTAATAAACTCGCTCGCTGCCAAATAAAAGTCGTTGCCCAGCACGCCTTCCACATAATGGATAATCTGCGGATGGGCACAAATGTCATACAGCCACCGGCTCGTCTTATGCCACCCCATGATGTCCGACGGATTTTCGTCCCCCTGCAATGAAGCCGTTAGCTGCTCATATCCCTTTTGCAGTTCCTTCACTTCTTCGCTTGAAAAAACGACGGGAAGCCCTAATAAATACCCGTGATCTTCATAGAACTGCTGCTGCTCGGGGGTTAATTGATTCAGTCCCATCCGAAGCACTCCCTTCTGCTAGAAAAAATGAACGACCCGCTGTCAACGACAACGCACTCTCACCAATTTGCCGCCGGCATAGGATTGGTTCAGCGCCTCTGCTACATAAAGCGGATCCATGCCATCTGCCAGTGAGCATATCGGCTCTACTCCTGTTTGTAATATATGAACAAGGTGGTCAACCGCATTTTGCATATTGCTAGATTTGCTGAGCATGCCCGTCTCCGTACGTTCATACACCAACTGCTTGATTCCCGGTTGCACGGGATGCGGTTCAGTCGCAGAGTAGCGGATTTCATCTCCGCCTTTGACCATCTCGATCACCCCTTTTTCCAAATACAGCACAATGTCAAAAAGGTTATAAAGCCGGTCATCGAACGCCTCTGCATACCCTGTAATCGAGCCTCCATCTGCCGTAAAAAAGAAGGAATAGGTCCAATCCTCCACAGCATCCAAATTGGTCGCAACCCGCTCAACCACTTGCACATGCTCAATCGCCCCGGCCAAATACCGAACCATATCGAACAAATGCGAACCTGTATTAGTAATGCCACGGCTGTATCGCAAATGGATCTTTTTCACCTTCCCGTATGTCCCTTTGCCGACTGCTTCTCGGACCTGCTTCGCTCCTTCGCTCCATCTTCTGGATAAGTTGACAACGACCGTCCGATCGCTATGCCGCTTGCACAAGGATATAATCCGCTCCGCTTCCTCCCTAGTATTCGCAACGGGCTTTTCAAGAAAGATGAGCCTGCTGCTGGATTGTTCCAGAACGGTTTGCAGCAGTTCATATCGAACGGTAGGCGGTGTGCAAATGCTGATGAGATCCAAATGTTGCTGACTCAGCATGGCAGACAATTCCGAATCCAAATAAAACTTCGTCTCCGGAGCAACCTTAGCCAGTTGTTCTGCCTGTGACTGCCTTCTACCGACAGCAGCTGCCAGCTCAATCTCCGGATGCAAAAGATACGCCATAGAATGGCTGTGCGCTTTTCCTTGAAAAGGGATGTCAAAGGTTAATCCAATCTTGCCAAGTCCGATTACTGCTGCCTGAAACACCGGGAATCCCCTCTTTCTGTCTCATCCCACCATCAACCCTTTAAAGCGCCTAAGGTAATGCCTTCCGTAAAGTACTTTTGGAAATAGAGAAAAATGATCAGCACAGGAAGCGTAGCGAACATCGCCCCGGCCATTGCAATGCCATAATTCGTCTCGAGCTCCGATATTTTCTGGGCAACTTTAATCCCTACCGGCAAGGTAAACATTTTCTCCCCGTTCAGCACGATGACTTGCCACACATAGTCGTTCCACGTATTCACGAACGTAAAGATAGCAAGCACGCCAATGCCAGGTTTGGCAAGCGGCAGGATGATATGCCAGAACGTCTGCCATTCGCCGGAGCCGTCGATTTTTGCTGCTTCTGTCAATTCCGTCGGCAGTGAAGCCATGAACTGCTTCAACAGGAACACGCCGTACGGCCAGCCAACAACCGGCAATAAAACTCCCCACCGGGTATTAATGAGACTAAAATCATTTAACAGCTGAAATAGCGGGATGAATAACACCGTGTGCGGAATCGTCATGGCAGCGATCATCACCGTGAACAACCATTTCGAGCCTGTAAATGGAATTTTGGCTAACGCGAAAGCAGATAAGGAGCTAACCGCAATCACAAGCAAAGTGGCGATTAGCGAGATGAACATGCTGTTATAGAACCAGGTGAACACCGGGCTGTTCTTGAATAACGACGCATAATTTTGAAAAGTAGGATGAACCGGTAGCCATTCCGGCGGGATTTGCAGGGCAACCTTCAGATTCTTGAAGGAGCCGCTGACCATCCAATAAAAGGGCCAGAGGAAGAACAAAGTGAGTGCCCAGAGGAAAATATGGCCTCCCCATAGCGGTGATTTTTTATTCGGCATCTTCGTCTCCCTCTTCCTTAGTATTCAATATCCGATTTAAGAAATTTGAACTGTACATAGGCAATCAGGCTGATAAGGACGCACAGAACAATCCCCATCGCATTTGCAATACCAAAGTTCATGTTCACGAACGCCTGTTGATAAATTAGCATCATAATCGTCGTTGTCCGGTACGCCGGCCCTCCGCCTGTCATGATCAAAATAATCGCAAATACCTGGAAAGCACCGATTGTTCCCGTTACCACGACATATAGCAAGGTCGGCTTTAGCATTGGAAGTGTAATCTGAAGAAACATTTTCCCCGGCTTTGCACCATCCAGTGCAGCAGATTCATAATAATCCTTGGGAATTCCGCCGAGCGCAGCAGAAAAGACAACCACCGCTGACCCCACAGAGATCGTAAGCACAATTAAAGATAACGCCAGCGTCGCCGAATGGACTCCCAGCCAATTCACCGGCTGCAGGCCGACTTGGCCGAGGATATAATTGCCAAGGCCAAACTGTCCATTGTAGATGTACTGCCAGACCAAAGTCAGGGAGACAATCGAGGTAACACCTGGAATATAGAAGGCGGCCTTAAAAAACGATTGCATTTTCTTCGGATAGGCATGCAAAGTAACCGCTATCATTAGGGCAATCACGGTGATAGATGGAACCAGATACAAGACAAATTCCAACGTATTAAGAATGGACTTCCAGAAGAGAGGATCTGTGAAAATCGTGCGGTAATTATCAAGCCCCGTCCAATAGTACTTGGTATAATCAAAGCCGTAAAAGCTGCTTTTGATAGCTTTGAGAATGGGATACACAACAAACAGCAGAAAAAACAACAACATAGGCAGGACGAATAGCCAACCGCTGATTTCTCTGCGCAAACGGATGCTGCTGAATGTACTCGGTTTCATTGGCTGCTCCTTCCTTTTACCGCTAAGAGGATAAGGAAATGACGGCAGGTGACTACATGATTACAGCCAACCTGCCGCATCTTTTACTTATTGTATTTGGCGATGGTATCGTTAAATTTCTTCGAAATGGTATCAATCGTTTGCTTAGGCGTAGACATGCCGATAAACAGCTTTTGAATTTCAGGGAACATCGCGGCTCTCATCTCCGGATAACCTTTGATTCCCCAACCTGGATCAATCACCGGCCATTCCTTTGTTTTCGTTGCCAGCTTGGCAAGAAATTGAAGCTCAGGGTCGCTTTCGGTCCATGCAGGCGCTTTGCCGAGCGGGTTGAAGGATTTCATGGCCGTTTGGAAGATGGTATTATCCTTCATCGTCCAATAGAGGAATTTTTTTGCCCATTCTTCTTTGACGGCATCCGCATTTTTGAACACGACTCCGAATCCTACTTCCGACTTTAACGCCGCTTGCCCTGGGGTTGTCGAAGGGAAATTCACGTACATGTACTCATGCGGTCCGCTGACGCTTCCGTCTTTCAAACCGTTTTTGATAATATCCGAGTGGGCTGCCGATGCAACGACCATCCCGTTTTTCCGCTGCTTCCAATAGTCCAATGCGTTCGTAGAGGTCAACGTTTCCGGATGCGGTGTGACAAGGCCTTCATCAACCAACGATTTGAAGAACGTTAATGCTTTTTCCGATTCCGGGCTTTCCCCTGCCGTATATTTCGTGTAATCCGCATTAAACAATTTGACCCCGTAGCCGGAGATAATGTTGTTATAAATCTGATCGCCTTGTTCGTTAAGAGCGAACAGCGTCAGTCCGTATACGCCCTTCTCTTTGTTCGCCACGGCTTTCAATGCCGCTTTGAATTGGTCCGGCGTCCACGTCCTGAACTCGTCTTGCGGAAGCAGATTCTCAGCGCCTGCCTCTTTCCACAAGGATTTATCAAGGATCAATCCGAGCTGAGTCGAGTAGTAGGGCATCGTCACGACGGTGCCGCCTACCGAAACCATTTTCATCATATCTGCACTCTTCTTCACTTGAGCCAGATCATCTGCAGGAATAATATCCTCCAGGGAAGCTAACGCCCCCATCTGCCCATAGGCCAAAGTACGTCCCGGATAGTCCAGGAAGACGTTGGGCGCCGACTTGGAAGCAATCGCTGTCGTGACCTTCTCATTAATGCCGTCGAAAGGGATCAGCTCGATGTTGACCTTGACGTTCGGGTGGACTTTGTTCCATTCCGGGAGCAAATCCTCCTTGAACCAGTCGCCGGCCTTCTGCCCCGGCTTGTAGGTACCGTTCGGCGCTGCCCAGACCGTCAGTTCAATCTTCGGATCTTCCTTCGGGGCTTGCGACGCTGCTGCTGCAGGACTCGCGCTGCCTGCGGGAGCCGTTGTCGGCGACGGTTTGCTGGAACCCCCATCTGTACTGCACCCTACGGTTGTCGCCATGAGAAGCGATACACCTGCTGCTACAAACCATGATTTAAATGAATAACTATTCATTTTACGGATCATTCCGTCGGCCCCCTTCTCCTATGTAAAGCGAATTGAATTGATATGCGGATAACGAAGTCAAGTCAGGGGAAACATCTCACGAATACTCATGGTTGAATAAGAGAGATGCCTCATTAACAAATCACTTTTTTGCGCAGCTTCCGTTAATGGCAAATGCGAATGCGTTTCGTTATAGACGCGGTAAAAGCCTTCTGCGAAATTGACGCCGGCCGCCCGTCCATACTCGCCGTTGTAGGATTCGAGCAGCTTGCGAGCGAATAAACCGCTGTAGCCTTGGCTTTTGAATTCATCCATCGCTTTGATCTTCTCGCCTACAACAGAACTGATATCAATAAACACATCATTACGAATTCCGTACAAGCTAAGACCATCAATAGGGCTAACTGGCAGCGAGGTTAAGAAGATTTGTTTCACTTGATATTCCGCCTGACCGTCCAGGTTTTTCAAGAAAAGCGAAACCTTGCTTAGGCCGGCAAACGCCATCTGGGTCGCAATCGTATGCGGATTATGGAAGGCCGTATTCATCGGAAAATCGCAAATGACGATATCCGGCCTTTCCTTGGACACCTCTTCGGCAATCCGATCCACGATTTCTTCATTCACAACCGAGTAGTTGTCATCGTAATCAAGTAAAATGAGCTTGGAGATTCCGATTGTTTGGGCAGCCCGCTCCAATTCACGCCTTTTATTCAGCGCAATTTCTTCCAGACCCGCATGCAGAAGGCTCTCGTCGGGATTATCTTTACGCCATTCCTCGGCATATTTGTTAGGATGCAGCCGTCCTCCATGTGTCAAAATCAGAGCAACGACTTCATCCCCACGCTTCGCATGAAGCGCCAGCGTACCTCCGCAATTCGTGATCGTATCGGCGGGGTGCGCATAAATGGTCATCACTTTCATAGAGCCCTCCTTGTGTGATCAGATTGTTGAACCCCTCTGTGAATCCATCTGCACAGCGCTGTCAACATCGATAGTGTGATCTATCAACAAGGTAGCATAGGCCCCCTAACATTGCGTAGGTGAAATTCATTAGATAACCTTAGATTTCGTTAGTCTCACAAGCGAATATAAGGAATTCGACCTGTTTCTTAAAATAACAAAGGTGTATAGCCGGTCGTATGATCACCCGATTTGCCCTAAAAGCTGCTTGCGATACTGCGAAGGCGACAACCCGGTGTTGTCTTTGAACCAAATGCTGAAATAGTGCGGATTCATAAATCCGACCTGCAGCGCGATATCCTTGATTTTATTAGCCGGTTCTTCCAAAAGACGTTTGGCGTGTTCCATGCGCACTTGACCAACATAGTCCGTAAACCCGACACCAACTTCCTTTTTAAATAATTGGCTGAAGTAGTTGGCGTTTAGGCCGACCTGCTCGACGACCGAATCAATGCCCAGTCCCACATCGCTGTATTGCTCATTAATGATTTGCAAAGATTTGAGAATACTTCTGCTAGGCTTTTTCTCTTCCTGAACACTCGGGCTTAAATGTTCTCTGACCAGCGCGATGAACTGCCTGCCGTTTTTCTCCAGCGGCTGTGACAACAGCTTTTCCTGCACGTCGCCGAACCAGCTTTTACTCAGCACTGCCGATTGGCCTGACTTAATAAGCAGTTTATACAAGTGGTTGTAGAGCGAGGCCATTAACGCATACAGTACGTGCGGCACGAGATGGCTGGCTCTGGCATAGACGATCAGCTCTTCCATCACAGCGGCACAGTTATCGATATCACGCTGCTCCATGTAATAAAGGAGCTTGTTTTCGTACGCTTCAGGGTACTGCAGCTTCCAGGAATCTCCGACGAAGAAAACATTGGTCTGTTCATCCATTCTTTCGCCAACCAGATAATTCAGCAGTGTTTTGGCTTCCTCGAACGAGGTTTTGATCAAATTAACATGCTCATATTGGTTGCCGACAAATGCATACATGTGCAGGCCAAGCCTTTCTTTCAACACGGCAATCAGCACATTGATTTTATTAAACACTTCTTCATTGGTGCCGTTAAAAATCAAGCAGTACTGCTCGCTCGACAAATAAATGCTGATCATCTCATGCCAATTCTCGAATTCATGGATGATCGATTCCGCCCGGTCCAGCAATTCTTTCTCATTGCCGCCATGTACGTGCAAGAGAACAACGCGAAACGAAGTGCTGCTAAGGCGGAAACCGAGCCGTTCTTCGAACATCTGCGCCTCTGTCTCCGTCATGCTTCCTTCTATGAGCGAACGGACCAGCTTCTCCCGCATGAGCGGCTCGCCCTCGCGAACTTTATCAATCATATGATTGAACGCTCGGCCAAGGTCGCCCAGTTCATCTTTATATAAAGGTTGGAATTTCAAATTCAAATTGCCCTGCTCAACATGCCGGAGCATGCGAATCATTTTGCGCATCGGCATGGAAATCGTCCTGGAAATGAACACGGAAACAATCACCATAAGCGCAAGGGACAGACCTAGGAAGGCGATCCATAAATTGTTTATTTGCTTCAAATCCTTAAGCAGCAAGCTTTCTGGAATCGTATGAACAAACGTCCAGTTCGTCAACGGATGTTTGGAATAAGCAACAACATAGTGATTGCTCTCTTCGGTATAGTGCCCTTTCGCACCCGTCATTCGGGCGATATCAATGGGAGGATTCTCTGCACCGCTTCCGGCGGAGAAGATAAAACCGTTAGAGTCGACGATACTGTTCGTACCTTCGTCCAGATTCGATGAGGCCAAATAATTGTTAAGAATCGTTGGAGAAATCGAAATGATGAGGTAACCGAGGATTTGTAAATTATTTTTATCGTAAATCGTTTTGAACATAACAATAGATGTTTGCTTATCGCGCCATTTAATGAACGACCATAACGAATTGCTGCTGTTATTGTTGGCCATTTTGTCGTACCAGCCTTGTTTGACGAACTCATCGCTAACCAAATAACTCGGCGTGAAGTTCATCCCGACACCGCTGTCGTAAACATTCTGGTATTTATCCACCAAATAAATCGCTTCGATCCCATAAAACCTGTCAGATAACTGCCTTAATTGATCATAGATGTAATTGTAAGCCTGTATGCGATTCATCCCATTCAAGTTCGCCGCATTGGCGCTTAACGGCTCTTGAATATTTTCATTGTAGACGAGTAGCTGGGAAGACTTTTCAATACTTTGTATGTAGCTATCCATGCTGCCGGTGAAATACTCTATTTTTTGCAGCATCGCATTGCCTTCCCTGTCCGTCATGAATCGTTTGATAAATGTCGAAGACAACACAGCAAAGATGATGAGCGCGATGAGCGTAACTAGAGAGAACGATAACCACAGCTTTTTTACCAATTTCAGATCGTGAAAAACCCGGAACCCCTGAACAGAGCTTCTCATAACCTTCACCCCCAATAATATCTATTTTTCTAGGCTAAAATTGACATAACCGCGGGTACGCGAAAACGGCACCATGCGTCGATGCCGTTTGTGTATGGATGTTTACTTCGCTGTGTAACCCCCGTCTACCGGGAGGTTCGTGCCGGTTACGTACTGGGAAGCATCGGAGGCTAAGAAAACGATCGGGCCCCAGATGTCATCCGACTTCGCCATGCGACCTAACATGGTTCTGTCGTTGTAGCGATGAACGAATTCAGGGAGATTCTTCTCGGTCTGGAAACCTCCAGGCGAGATGCAGTTGCACCTGATCTGACGCGCGCCATAATAGCTGGCGATGAATCGGGTAAAGTTGACCATGCCGCCTTTGTGGAAGAAATAGTCCGGGACCAAGCCATTCAAAGGAAGCCCCTCATAAAGGGTGGGATCGGGTCCAACCATCCCTTGAATCGAGCCGATGTTAATGATCGAACCCGAGCCCTTTTCGGCCATCCAATCTCCGATCACCCGTGTGATCTCGAACAACCCGGTCGCGTTAACCGCCATGCTGCGGGCGAAGCTTTCGAGCGAATCGTTGTAGTGCGACATCGTGCGGGCAACCGCATTGTTGATGAGGACATCGCACTTTCCTTCCCGCTCTTCCAGCTTATCACGGATCGCAGCAATCGAGGACAGATTTTCTTGGTCGAATTGGATGGCATGCACCGTACAACCCTCTTGTCTGAACTTCTCCTCAATCGCTTCCAGACGTGATTCATCCCGTGACGTTACGTACACGCTGCCTCCGGCCTGCGCACAAGCGATTGCAATTTGTGTGCCGTACAGCCCGGCTCCTCCTGTCAGTAACACCGTCTTGCCGGTTAGCGAGAAACTTTGCATCACATGCGAATTCAAATCGAATTCCTCCTGTCCCTTGTGTCACTTGCGGCCCCTTGTGAAAGCATCGCCTTCCTATCGTTACCAAGCCGTCCATCCGCCGTCCACCATCAGGTTCGAGCCCGTCATATAACTGGAGGCATCGGAAGCCAGCATGATGACGACACCCGTCATTTCTTCAGGCTTCCCTACCCTGCCTAGCATGGTTTTAGCTTGCAGCTTCTCAATGAAATCTTCATTCTGACCGATGACGGTGTTTGGAAAAGGTCCCGGAGATACGCTGTTGCAGCGTATCCCGTATTTCGCCAAATGAGCAGCGCAATAACGGGTCAGTTGGACGACGCCCGCTTTGCCAACGCCATAATTCGGCGGGCTGTTCGCACCGCTGTCGCCATATATGGAAGGATCAGGCGAAACAACGCCATACATCGAGGCAAAGTTGATGATTGAACCGCCACCGCTTTCTCTGAAGTGCGGAATGGCTTCCCGAATACAGCGGAACGCTGTTCCTGCCGCTCCGTCCACGCCTTTTTGCCACACTTCATCTGTCATAAATTCCAGCTCTGCTCCTTTGCCATAACCGGCTCCATAGGTCGCACAGTTGACCAGAACGTTCAACCTGCCGCTCGCTGCGAAATGCATCTGCATCATATTGCGGATTGAAGCCGTATCCGAAACATCGCAGACGATATTGCGCAGACGGCCTTCCTGAATCGCAGCTTCCAGCGCAGCATTTGTACGGAACGTCAGATCCGCCACCGTAACATCAGCGCCAAAGGCTAACATCGCTTCCGTGAGCGCCGATCCAAGATAACCGGACCCTCCCGTGATCACAATGCTTTTTTGCTGTAAAGAGAATAGCTCTGTATACATAACCCGGCCTCCTTAACTGCTCTTCGTCGAGCCGTAGACAGAATCCGTGCCGGTTCCGGATACGCGGTTAATACTGGAGGCAATCCCGCTCAAATATTGACCGAACCCAACGACATCCGCTCCCACACTGACAAATCGGTAGCCCATTGCCGTCAACTCCGACAGATTGCTCGGACTGCCTACCGTTCCTGCAAACTTGCCGTGTTTCTGAGCGAGGCGCGCCACCGATTGGCGTGTTTCCAGCAGCAGCGGGTGGTCCCACTTGCCAGGGGCGCCAATGCCTTGGCTGAAATCCCCGGGACCGAAGAAGATCATGTCCAGTCCAGGCAGTGCAATCATCTCTTCGAGCTCGGCTAGCGGCTCCGGATCTTCAATCTGCAGCACATTGAAGCGCTGCTCATTCGCCTGAGAAATGTAATCGCCCAAGTCTAAATTACAGAAAGCGCCGTCGGCATTTCCGCCATCGAGAGGACGGCGGCCGAGCGGATGAAACTTCGTTTGATGGATAATTTGCTTGGCATCCGCCAGACTCATCACGTGAGGTATCATGATCCCCGCTGCATCCATTTCCAATGGGCGAATCAGATCGCTGTAGCTGCCCCTCGCCACGCGCACAAGGACATCCACGTCATAAGCTTTCGCCGCCCATATTTGCCGCTCGATCACAGCCCAATCATTGGGGACATGCTCCATGTCCGTCCAGAGGCAATCCACACCGGAAATCCTCGCAGCCATCTCCGTAATTCGCGGGTCAGCGAGATTTAACTTCAGCGCAATCGCCGTTTCCCCCGATCTAAGCTTGCGTAAAACGCGACTCGGACGCATATGAAATTGTGTTGTCATCCTTTCGACCTCCTTCAGGTGTATGCGAAAAGCGGACTTAATCCGCAGCGATTTCTTCCAGAGGGACTATTCTTCCGCCCTCTTCCCGGCTTCGAATACCGGCAATAACCATACGCATTAATTCTTCTGTTTCACTGAATGGAAAAGGACGTTCTCCTGTATGTAAATAACCGATAAAGGCTTCAAGCTGAGTTTTAAAGGAATAAAACGTATCTTGGGAACTGACGGTAGCGCTCGCACTCGTGCCGCACAACTGCAAAAGGCCATGCGAACCATATAGATCTTCAATCGCAATCACAGCAACATCGCCATGTGTGCGATGCTTGAATAACACGATATTTCGTTCCTTGGTTCCTACGTTTTGTGCAGAAAGAAAACCGGGGCCTAGAATGGGGTAAATGGACTCCAAAGCGTGGATGCCGTAGCGTTCCCAGCTTTTGCAAGTCGTGATGCTTGTATAACGAAGCTGTCCTAAAGAATGTATCGAAGTGCGGTAAGGCATGAATTCTTTGCAGTAGCGCATGCAGCTGGATGACATGATTCTGGCGCCATCCCGTACCCAGCGCTGGAATTGCCTAAGATCAGGCTCATTATCCACCAGCGGTTTGTCGACAAAAATGGGAAGGCCCGCTTCGACGAACGGCCGGCAGCGTTCCACATGCTCGTAGCCCTTGTCCGTCGTGATCATCACAGCATCCACATGCCCGATCACATCCTCCGGCCTGCTAACGATATGAGGAATGAGGGAGGCTTTTGCCACGTGTTCCGCGTCTTTGGGATCATCGGTCCAGATGTGCGTCACCGACGCGCCTGGAATTTGCAGCTTTTCTTTCGGTTCTTTTGCAAGATAAGCCGGAATAGCGGGATAAGGACAATCTGCCATCACGACTTGATCATAGTTATTGAACATGGCACTCCAGGAGTAAGGATGACCATTCCCATCCACCATCCCGAGGACCGCAATGCGTAAGGGTTGCATGAGGAGCTCTCCTCTCATTTATCGTCCATAACGGTTGGTGCATAGGGGTAACCCAGCTTTCGGGAGATCTCATGCGCAGCCGTCTTGATGCTTTCCGCCATTTCGGGCACAACGTCCGGAGCAAATCGGTGCATGGCCCCGGATAGGCTAACTGCACCCTCGATGGTCCCATACATATTAAAAATGGGAGCAGCCAAACAACGCGCACCCTCTACAATTTCTTGATCATCCAATGAAAATCCTTGCTGCCTGACCTGATTTAATTCAGCAAATATCGATTCAGGTGAAACAAGGGTATGTTTGGTCTTCGCCGCAATCCATGACGTGCAATCATCTCCCTGACTTGGTCCTCCGGCAAGTAAGCGCTCATCGCTTTTCCCATTGCTGTGGCATGAAAGGGGGATTTGGAACCAACGGTATCCGTCATGCGGAGTGGCTGTGTGCTCTCAATGATGTCCACATACAGCACCTCACCGTCCACTAGAACGCCTAAGTTAATCGTGTCTCCATAGCGCTCTGAGAGCTTCTTCATTTCTTGCATCGCTGAAGCTCTTAGTGTGTTGCGTTCCAACAATCCTCGCGTCAGCATCAATTGCTTGTAGCCGAGGCAATACTTGCCGTTGTCATTGCTTCTACTGATGAAAGCCCGCTGCTCCAGCGTCAAGACGATTCGGTACGTGGATGATTTGGGTTGATCGAGCAGATCCGTCAGTTCCAGCAAATTCAGGGAACCGTGTTCAGCCAGCAGCTCCAACAAATCCAACGCTTTATCAATCGTTTGGATGGTGTAGCGTTCCTGTTTCTGACTTATATCCATGCTCATAGGTAGGTTCGCTCTCCTTCGTTAAGATAGCTTAATGAGCTGCCCGCCATCCACCACGAGGCAATGGCCTGTCATATAACGCGAATCGTTCGTCGCCATAAACAACGCAGCGTCTGCAATCTCTTCCGGTACCCCGGCGCGTCCCATCGGAATCGTCTGCAAGTACGGCCCGAAAGCGGCTGGATTGTCAATCAGCGGCTTCGTGAGCCTTGTCTCGATAAAGCCCGGGCACAGCGCGTTGACGCGAATACCAAGCGGTGCAAGCTCAATGGCCATGGACATGGTGAGCAAGTTGATGCCGCCCTTGGTTGCATTATAGTGCGCTTGATCCTTCTCTGCTGCGAGACCGTTCACGCTGGACATATTAATAATTGAGCCGCCTTTGGCCTGCTTGGCGAGCACTGTCGCAACGGCTTGCCCGGCGAGAAACGTGCCTTTCAAATTGATCGCCATGTGCCGGTCCCACTCCGCTTCCTCGATCTCCAGGAAGGAGGCCGGGCTGCAAATCCCGGCATTGTTGACCAATACGTCAATCGTGCCCCAATGCCCTAGCACCGTATCTACCATCCGGTCAACATCCGCTTTAAATTGTACATCGCCATCAATCCAAATAACCTGCCCGCCTTGTTCCGCAATTTCCGCAGCGGCTGCTTGAAGCGCCCCCTTCTCTCTGCCGGTGATAGCCACCTTGGCTCCTTCAGCGGCGAAACGGACAGCCGTCGCCTTCCCGATGCCGGTTGAGCCGCCGGTGATAAGCGCGATCTGATCTGTCATTCTCATCTGGTTATCCCCCTTATAAGCGAGCCAGCGCTCGATCAATAGCCGCTAAAGTCTCTTCCACTTCCTGTACCCCATGTGCAGCAGAAAGGTACCACAGTCCGTTCGATCGGACCAGCACACCCTCCTCCAGCATATAACCCGAAAACTCGGTATACTTCGTCGCATCCCGCTTCGTGAAAGAAGCGAAATCGTCTACTTTCGGCTCCTGCGTAAACATCATATGGAAGACTGGCCCAATGTGGTTGATGACGCCTGGCATCGCACGTTTCGCGAGTAAGCTGCGAATTCCTTCGACCAGCTTGCTTGCGTTTGCTTCCATTTTCGCAAAAACCGCTCCCTCCTCCTGCGACAGTTCCGCAATGGTCGCCAAAGCGGCAGCTGTTGCAACACCATTCCCGTTCAACGTCCCCAGATGGCTGACCGTCCCGTTCTCAATGAGCGCCATGATTACCTTCCTGCCGGCCACGGCACTAATGGCAATCCCTCCGCCCAACGCTTTGCCGATCGTGACCAAATCCGGTTTCAGCCCGAACCGCCCATGCGCCCCGCTAAGGCCAAGCCGGAAACCGGTAATCACTTCGTCCAGGATCATCACGATGCCGAGCTCTTTGGTCAGCTCCTGCATGCGCTCCAGATAACCCGGCTTCGGCAGCACGCAGCCCGAATTGCACATCACGGGCTCGGAAATGACCGCCGCAATGTCATCCTTATGCTCGCGGAGCGCAGCTTCCAGCAGAGCAGCATCGTTCCATGGCAGCAGAATAATTTCCTCCAGCGCCAACTCGCTCTGCCCGCCGGTGCCTGCGACAATCGGCTTATCCTCCGCCAGGCCGGCTGCTGTATCGGACTTGCGCATATCCGAGCTTGGGAACGAGGTGAAAATCGTATCTGACCACCCGTGATAATGGCCGTGAAAGCGGACGATTTTGCGTTTGCCTGTGTGCGCCCTAGCTAAACGGAGCGCCAGCATGACCGCTTCTGTGCCTGACCCGCTTAACGCCACCTTGTCCGCGCAAGGTAAAATCTCCGTCAATCGGCGGGCTAACGCGATCTCTCCCTCATGCTGAAGTCCGAAGGTAATCCCGCGCTGCATGGCTTCATAGACACGTAAAGCAGTTGCTTCGTGTGCATGGCCTAGAATCAAGGGTCCATAGCCGAGCAAGTAATCAATAAACTCGTTGCCGTCCACATCTTGAATTCTCGGACCTGATCCTGCAGCTGCGAACAAAGGTGTAGGTTTCATCGCGCTTCTTAAGGAGCTTGCCACTCCGCCAGCCAAGTAAGCCTGTGATTCCGTATATTTTTGCCTCGAATTCTCAACCTGCTTCATCGTGAATCCTCCCTATTCATGGCTTACTCATACGTTCCGAACCTAGTGGCCGGCGTCTCATCAAACGGATAAACAGGGCGCAGGACCCGATGATAGTCAAAATGCGCCAGATTCGCGTTGCAGCACCCCGGTGAATCCACGTTAATGACATGCTTGGCGAACGATCCGAAAGCCGTCTGCCAAGCGAGCGCCGACTTGGCTACAATAATGTGATAATCAGCCAGCCATAAACCGACGGAGCGTACATGACCAACGTCCCACGGGGCCACCCGCTTTTCCGTCAATATAACCGTCAGCTGTCCGCATTCAACGACAGCCGTTAAGCCCATTTCTGCGCGCTGCCCTGTCATATAAGGCCCGACATGCCGATAATGCCCGTCAAACAGCAGCCGGACTTTCCCCTTAATCCGGACCGGCTTGCCGTGCCGTGTATCGCTTTTCCCGCCGACCCAGCCTTCGAACGTGCCTCCGATGCCGGCCTGCCCGGCAGCTTCCACCGCTTCTTGGTCGCGGATCACGATCAAAGCTTTTTGCGGCGAGTCTACCAGCTCCGCTAATACATGGGTCGCATCAGCTGGAGCGCCTCCCCCAACATTATCGGAACCTTCCGCGATAATGACGGGTCCTTCCGGCTGGGCGAGAGCTTCAGCTACTGCTTCACGCGGTGTCAGACAGGAAACATTAAACGACGCTTTATGGTCGATAGCCATTTGCGCAAGTTCCGAAGCGCATCGATTCGCCAGGTCTGGATCACCGTCTGTCGTCACAACAAACGACATGCCTGCATCCGGCACATCGCTGTAGGGGAAGCCTCCCGCCACCGTTACGTTTAGCACGCCAGGGATGCGCTCCATGCTGAACGCAAGCTCCATGAGCTGCTTCATGCTGCCCTTATTGGTCAACATGCCCTGCGGCACAACCAGCATTCCCGTATGCGCCAACGCCCTTACTGGACGAATATCCCCTCGGATTTTACGGATCAGCAAATCAACTGCCTCGACAGCTCGTTCGTACATATCCACATGCGGGTAGGTATCGTACCCGACGATCAGATCAGCATGGCGTACCATGTCCTGACTTATATTGCCGTGCAAATCAAGCGTCATGGCGATCGGAAACTCCGGCCCCAGTTTCGCTCGAAGACGCTTAAGGCATTCGCCTTCATAATCCGGATATGGCTCAGCTACCATGGCACCGTGCAGGATGACAACAAGTCCTGCCGCTCTGCTGTCGATACTGTCCACAAGTTCATTGATGAGCGCATCTCCTGCGGCTGCCTCCACCATTCCGCTTGGCGTTGCCGCTGCATACAGGCCTGGAATTAATTCGACGCCATGGCTCGCTGCCGCTGCGATGACCCCGCCCATGGAGGTCCTTGTTCCCGCATACCGTGCGGTAAATGCCTCCAAGCCAACTGTCCACTGATCGCGAAAATGGGACAGATCCGTTATGCCCGGCGCGAACGTATTCGTCTCATGCAAAATACCGGCTACCGCAATCCGCAGTTGACGATTACTCATTTTCACGGCTTTCTCCGCGACGAGAAGCTGCGTAAGCGATGGCGTCAATCTCCACTAAATAGCTGCCGATGGAGCATCCGATCGAGGTTCTGGTAGGAAAAGGCTTCTTCATGACGTTCTCATAAGCCCTGTTGTAGCCCGGAAAATCTTCCTGTCTGGAAAGGAAGGCATTGATTTTCACAATATGATCAAGCGAAAGACCAGCCGCCTCCAGAATGGTCTCAATATTGCGCAGGCATTGAACGGTTTGTTCCTCAATTGTTTCGCCTACGACTTCACGGGTAGCGGGATCCACGCCGACTTGACCCGACACATAGACAAAATCGCCGGCTCGGAGCGCTTGGGAAAATGGAAGTGGAAATTCAGGCGCAAGGTTCGTATGAATAGGCTGTGACATACGTATCATTCTCCTTCATATGGCTATTTCAATGTGCGTTCATGCTATTTCACTTTGCCTCTTGCATCTACCGTGATGATTCGCTCCAGCTGACCATTCCGCACGCCCAACAGCTGATTATGCAAATTGGTAACAGCGCAGCAATGATTCGGGATGATGGCTACCACGTCACCAATTTGTAAATGAGCCCCCTCCGGAACGGACAAAATACCATGCTCCTCGCTGAGCCTCTCCACGAAAATATCAGGGAATTCCGTGATCATCCCGAAGCCTTTGCGATGTGCGCTGCTGTCATTCGACAGCGTCTTTGAGCCGGCATCGATGATCACGGTGCCGGGTCTCGGTGTGCTGACAACCATCGCATAGATGCGCATGGCGCATTCCTCTTCGCCGATCAGCCCCGTGTACAGCTGGGAGCCGTCGCCGAATACGTAAGCGCCGGGACGAATCTCGGTGACACCGCTGCCTGCGAGTGCGCCAATGAACTTTGACGTCGGGGTTGAACCGACACTAATGTCGGGCACATCAACGCCAAGCCTCCTCAGTGCACGCTGCGATTCCAGCAGCGCTTCCGCCTCGGCCAAGGCGACTTCCAGACAATCGTCGGCACGGCTCTTACTGTACGCTTGACCAGCATGCGTCATTAAGGCGGCGAGCCGGATGCCAGGCAGCTTCGCTATTTCTGCCGCCAGCTCGGCCGTCTCTTGCCCAGGCTCTTTCCCACAGCGGTTCAAGCCGCTGTTGACATCCAAATAAAGCGGAACCCGCAGCTTCAGCTGTTCCCCTAGCTCCGACAAACCTCTGGCTACTTCATAGCTGTCTACACTGACTGATACCTTGACTTGCTGCAGCAGTCGCCCGAGTCGTTCGAGCTTGAGGCGCCCAACAATGGGATAGGCGATCAGGATATCGTCTACCCCACCGCTCGCCATAACCTCGGCTTCGCCTAGCTTGGCTACGGTTATGCCTGAAGCCCCGTGCCGCAGCTGCTCCTGCGCGATCCAAATGCTCTTATGCGTCTTTGTATGCGGCCTCAAGCGTACGGCTGCATGGGAAGCTAATGCCGCAGTACGTCTCAGATTGGCATCCAGCCGATCCAAATCAATCACAATTGCCGGTGTATCCATGTTCTCCTCGAATTGCATTCCTTCACCGCCTTTTTCCCTAGAGATTTACGGTTTGGCCATGGAAAATAACCTGTTGAATACGGATTTCCTCATCTACTAGAAGAAGATTAGCCCGCTTGCCTGCTGCGATGCTCCCCATCTGATCCTCCATGTGAATGACCTTTGCCGGATTGAGGGAAGCCATCCGAAAAGCATCCACCATGCCGATTCCCGCATGCACCATCATATTGCGCACGGCTTTGTCCATCGTCAGCCGGCTTCCGGCCAAATGACCGAGATGATTCCAATTCACATCGGACGAATCTCCCGTGTCAACGCCGGCATCCGGCATCGCATCCGTAATAATGATGACACGATCCGTTCCTTTTGTTTTGTGAATCAGCTTCAGCATCAAAGGGCGAACGTGAATACCCTCGCTGTCAGGAATCACTTCGGCGTAAATATCGTCATGAACAAGAACAGCCTCATCGACACCAACTTCACGCGTCCCCCCATAACGGGATGGTGAAGGGGTTACGCCCGAAGCATTTGTGCAGTGACAACCGATTCTCAGACCCTGAGGGACAAAACGGAATATTTGCTCCGCAGTCGCCTCGGAGTGACCGACAGACAAGGAAATATTGTATTTGGCCGCTTCGGTTACAAAAGCATCCTGACCATCGAGTTCAGGCGCCAGCGTCCAAATCTTGATCCGATCACCGGCTACCCTCAGTATCTCACCATATTCCTGCGGATCAACCGGACGGATCGGGGATGTGATGGCTCCGTATTTTTTATTAATATACGGCCCCTCCATATGTATGCCCACGATTGCTTCCACAAAAGGCTGACTCGACTCCATCGTCGCCAGAATAGTTTGCAGTCCATCCCGCACTTGCTCCCGACTCTCGTTGTATGTAAAAGTAGGAAGAATCGCTGTCGTCCCATGCTTCAGGTGGCTAAGAGCAAATTCATAGGGCTGTTCCCACGACCACACCCCGCCTCCGCCATGGCAATGGATATCGACAAAGCCGGGAGCGATATACGCTCCTTTCGCATCCAGCACCTCACTCCCCAACGGCACTTCCATGCTGCCCTCTTCTCCTACACCGACGATCCACCCGTTCTCAATAAGAACAAGTCCATTCGGGATCAACCTGTCTGCTGTCACAATGGTGCCGTTTTGAATCACGCTACTGCCTTTTGCCGACATCCAGCCACCCCTCATCTTAAATTGAAACCACAGTTTCACTGATGAGTATAGCAACTCACCAATGGGCCTAAAAGATTAAAAAACTCAGATTGCACCCACCTAAGAAAAGTAACCATTACATCGTTGGAAGCGCATACAAATATAGCGGAACCAATAAAATTCTACTATGATCAGAGGAATTTAACCTTTTCTGCGCAGCCCCACACATGCTATAAATAACGCCGATTACTACATCTAATTCCCTTAACTTTCCCCCTTTTCGTCCAACCAGCTGGATTTTCTACCGTTAATATTCACAAAACTAGGGGATTTCGCCCGGCTTCTAATAATTTAGCTGGAGCTTCTCCTGCTATCCCGCTCCCAGCCACTGAGCCGCATAGATTAGCAGTATATTTTCCATTTACCCCATCCTCATAAATAGAACTCCTACTCATAAGCTATATACATCTCTGCAGATTGGATGTGACCTGTTATGGATTCCTATACGGCACAAACAAAAAGAATGATCCACCTTCCCATCGCTGCCCCTCAGCCTCCCGAAACCGATCTCAAACAGTGGATTCCATTAACTTCATTAGAACAAATGTCAGAAACCGTATACGACGTGCTTATTGTTGGTGCCGGGGCGGCAGGTCCTGCCGTTCTTTGGAGGTTATGCCAGCAATGGGTGGCAAATCCCAACCCGAATACCCGGGGGCCTCTCAAGTTTTCGCACTAGGAGGCAAAACCTTATTCTGGTCAACGGCTTCGCCCCGTATGGATCCCAGCGACATGCAGGAATGGCCGATTTCCTACGAAGAATTGACCCCTTACTATAATATTGCTGAGCGGATCATGAATGTCTCCAAAGGATATACGCAAGATTCCACGCTTACAACGATCATGCTCGACATCCTTAGAGGAAGCGGTTTTCCTGAAGTTACAGAGCTCCCCACAGCCGTTGATCTTTCGGCAACGAAGTTTGGTCAGGTCCACTCCAACGCTTTATTCAGTTCCATTGCCTTTCTGGGTTCAGCTTTAAATCTAAGACCTTTTGATTTAGCTGTTAATGCTAGAGCTGTTCAAATCTTATCAGAAAATGGAAGCGCAACAGGTCTGCGGGTAATGACTCCCGATAAGAAATCTTATCACATCCGGGCAAAAACCATTGTCGTGTCCGCAAGTACTTGGGAAACCCCGCGCCTTCTCTTGCATTCCGGCATTCAAGGAAAGGCGATCGGTCATTATTTAAATGAACCACTCCAAAAACGTTGCCACCGTTAAAATTGATCGCAGCTACTTCCCCGAAGTATTGGGAACGCTTCTTATTTGGAAGCCTCGAACTGCTGTTCAGCCCTATCAAATGATCATTTATGGTCCGGATCTAGAGAGATATCTGTGGTACCCGGTTTTTGAAAATAAAGAAATCCTGCCGGAATTTGATATCGGAATTGAAACTTTGGGGGTTGTAGAGCCGCAGTTTGAAAATTATATCTCTCTAAACCACTCGAAATGGGGAGCTGCCGCATGGGCAATGATCCCTCTACTTCGGCTACCAATTTCTATGGCCGTGTACATGGCATGTCGAACCTCTATGTGGCCGACAATAGTGTTATCCCCTACAGCGGTGCCGCCAATCCTACATTGACGACGGTTGCCTTAGCGATTCGCACGGCAGATCATATCATCCATCAATTAGCAAAATAAGCTCTACCGGATAATCCCGGTAGAGCGTCAGTTTATGATACTTCCGTAGAACGCCGAACCATCAGTTCCCCTGAAAAGAAAGGCGTTTCCGCTGTATTTCCTTCTATCGTATCCAGCAGCAAACGCATAGCAGCTTCGCCGATTTGCGGACGGGGATAATGGATGGCCGTAAGCGGCGGGTCCGTTTGCGAGGACATCAAGATATCCTCGCAACCAGCCACAGCCAGCTGCTCCGGCACTCGGACACCGGCCTTTCGGCAAGCGGCGAGACAGCCGGCGGCCATCAAATCATTGGCGCAGACCAGCGCAGTAAAGAGGGCGGACTGATGAGTCAACGCAGCATACAGCACCCGTTCGGCCGTTTCGAACCTGCCTTCCCCATCCAATAGATCCTCCGAATGCCACGTGCAGCCTGTATCCCGCAGTGCATGAATGAACGCCTGCAACCTGACTCGATAATGTTGCGACGTATCACCACCACCCATAAATCCAATCCGGGTATGGCCCTGCTGCTGCAAATGCCGGACTAACTTCACCATCTCAGTTAACCAGTCAACATCTACATAAGGGATTCTCAACTCCGTCCCCTCCGGCTTCAAAACAGAGACAATCGGTATATCAAGTCTCTGAAAATGCGCCACCACCTGCGGTTTCAGCGACTGCCCGAGCAGTAAAATCCCATCCACTCTGCCCATGAACAAGCCCTTGAGCTCATCTTCTTCCTCTTGTTTATAGGTTTGGAAAAATACAAAGTACCCTCTGTCTTTCGCATGCTGCTCGATATTAATCAACAGACCCGCCTCGAAAGGGTTTCCGAGGTAGTTGATCAGCACGGCAATCTGCCGCGATTTTTTCGTTTTCAGGCTTTGCGCTAATAAATTCGGTCGATAGCCAAGCTCGCGAATAGCTTCCAGCACTTTCTGCTTCGTCTCTTCCTTCACAATCTCCCGATTATTCAACACATAAGAAACGACCGCAGAGGATACTCCTGCGCGGTCGGCTACATCCTTCCTAGTTACCATTCGCTTTCACCCTAACAACCGTTATTAAATCCCAAACGTATTGCCCCCGTTAACCGAGAGACATTGCCCAGTAACAAAGCCTGCCTCCGGCGATGCCAAGAAAACCACAGCATTTGCAATATCTGCAGGCTCGCCGACTCGCCCTAGCGGTACACCGGCTTGATAACCTTCCGTGCTGACTCCCTCATGCCGCTCCACAGGTATCCAACCTGGTGCGATCAAATTGACCCGGATACCGTGAGGTCCCAGCTCGCTAGCCCATGATCGCGTCATCCCCACCATGGATGACTTGGCTGTTACATAGCTGGAGAAGTTGGCATTGCCAATTTGCACGACTTCGCTGCCGATATGAATAATGCTTCCTTCTCTCTTCAATTTCATCCCCGGAAGCACCGCTTTCGCAAGCAGCAAGGGGGCTTTCACGAAAAACTCCAGCTGGTCCAAGTAAGTCTGCCAGGTACTCTCTTCAATCGAAAGCATCGGTTGAGGGCCTGTCGCGTTGTTGACCAGAATATCAATATTCCTGCCAAAATGCTGCTCCACTCGCGCAACAAGCTCGTTAACTTCCTCTTCGCTTGTGATATCAGCGCGAAAAGCCGTGGCACTGCCTCCAGTGGCAGTAATCAGCCGAACCGTCTCCTCCGCATCCTGAGTGCTATACGCATAGTTGACTGCGACATTCGCTCCCGCTGCCGCAAGCGCAGCTGCGATATGACGCCCTAGTCCGCGTGATGCTCCGGTAACAAGCGCGATTTTTCCCTCTAACCTTGTTGATGAACCCAAGATATCCACCTCTTCCAAGTGAGCTTATTTGTAGACGCTTTTGCCAGCATCCTGATTGTACAGCTCCTTTAATGGTACCATAGATTCGGAAGGAACATAATATTTAAACGGATTCTCATCAATGACTCCCAGAAGCTGTTTCCGGTAAGGCGACGCATTCTCCAGCAACCGATCGGATGCCGTACGGTAGTCAATCGGTCTCATCCAAATTGGGCTGTAACCAAGAAACAACTGCCGGCGTGTAAATTCCGAGCGATTAGGTGCACCGGCATGCCACAGGTTCTGCGGGAAAATGAATACGTCGCCCGGTTTACCGCAGACTTGCACTTCTCCGTCCACTAGACCATCCACATCCTGGCTCTCCGGATGAAACGGTTTGTTATGCGAACCAGGGACGATTTTGGTATTCCCGCGGTCCGGTTGGGACATATCGCTCAAGATATAACATGTTTTAATGTAATAAGTAGAGGTAATGCCAGTTTGCTTCGGAAACTGTGGATGCGGACCGTCTTGATGCCAGTTAATGAAGCTGTGCGACTCGGTTTTCACATCGTTGGGATTCGGTTTACGTACAGTTAAATGTGAAATGTGCAGCTGAATGTTAAAACCAAGCAGATTAACCATGAGAGGAAGCAGTGTCGGTTCATCGATTAATGAGGCTATTTCATCGTCTCTCTCGATGCTGTTATAAACGTTATAAGCTAATGATTCCGGTTCTTCGGCAATAATTCGATCGATCGCGGCGTTCAAACGGTTCACTTTCTCTTCTGACAAAATCCCCGGCAGGATTAAGTAACCTTTTTCGTTAAATTGCTCAATAAGTGCAGGAATATCAAGTTTTGTTTGTGTCATGCGAATACACTCCTCATTTTTAAATTAATTTTATGGTAAGTATAACCATTAGATTTACACGTGTAAATAGTACTTTTAAAAGAAAAGGAAGCCCATTTCTCCTTCCTTTTCCACACACTTCTACGGTTACTTCACGTAGCCAAGCTCTTTGATCCTTTTATCCGCAGCATCCAGATACGCTTTATAATTCATGGAGCTTTCCAATGTCTTAAGGAAGCTGTCATATTCACTCAGCGGACGCTTGCCATATATAAATTTGGAAAACTCTTCTTCAATGTAGCGAGTCGCATCTGCAGCGTTATAGCCATTCGGCATATCCACGAATCCAGCCAAACCGTCAATGTGCGGCTGTTTGCTCGCATATTCCATATACTTAGCCTGCGGACCGAATTTCACCGTCAAATATTCCATTTCCGGGCGACCTGCGAATTGGTACAGCCAGAAATAACCGCCCTCTTTGCCCATCAGATCGGTTGGGACCACTTTGCTGCCATCGAGGTTGAAGTGTTTGCCTTTCACCCCGTACTGCACCAACAAAGACCCATCCTTCGAAGAAACATAATTCAGCAAGTCGATGACTTTTTGCAGTTTCTCCGGATTTTTCTCAAGCGACTTCGGAACGGCATACATGGCTGCTGCCTTCCCAATGTCGTAGGCGCTTGCAAATTTGCCGCCAGGTCCTTTTAAAGCATCCACTTGTACCCAATTGGCATTCGGATTCACAGCCTTTATTTGCTCAACAAATTGTTCCTTCGTCACATTCGGCCAATCCAGATAGACGATACCCGCTTGCCCTTTTATCGCTTTTTGCTGATGTTGAAGGCCGGAGTTCGCCAAAAGCTCGGGATCTACGGAACCGGAAGCAATCATTTTCTGGATAAAAGCAAGAGCATCCTTCATCCCAGGATCATACAGCGAGTTCACCACTTTATTATCCTTCACGTAAACGGTCGGTGTGCCGCCATCCATACCAACGCCATAAGCTCCAAAAATGGTATCAAAAGCTCCCAATTTACCGCCGGTGAGGCCATACGTATCCTTTTTCCCATTACCGTCCGGGTCTTTCTCGGTAAACGCTTTAGCTACCTCAAGCATTTCCTCCGGTGTAGTCGGGACTTTCAGATTCAGTTTGTCGAGCCAATCCTGACGAATCCAGTATGTGTTGTAGGGAACTTGCGGTGACTTCGCGATGGCATACGTCTTGCCGTTCAGCATCCCTTTCTTCAAACTGTCAGCTCCAATGAAGTCTTGTACGGGCTTAAGCTTATCCAAATAAGGCGTGAGATCAAGCAGAAGTCCTTGGTCTGTAAATTGCTTTAACTGCTGGCGGTCGACAGCGAATAAATCCGGGAAGTTCGCCGATGACATGCGCACGTTTAACTGATTTTTGTAATCGTCGCCGGAGGCATACACGGTCAGATTGAGATCCGTGCCCAGCGCTTTATCCAGCTCCTGCTTAATTGTGTCCTGATCAGGAGAAGGAAGGCCGCTGCCCGTTTCGATAATATCAAGCTTCACTGGCTTGGCACTGGCAGCCGGTTTGCCGCTTTCCGCAGCTTTATCAGCAGGTTTATTCGCAGCAGGCGCTCCACCGCAACCGGCAATCAGCGTTCCACCGGCGAAAGCCATGGCGAGAAGAATTGGTACAAGCAATTTCTTTTTCATAGATACCCCTTCTTTCTTTTAAAATAAAAGTTGCTTCTATTGTCGCCGTTACAGAACGAATCAGGCTGCAGTCCTGATGCATTCAACGGGGTCAACCTTTGACAGAGCCCATCAACATTCCTTTGGTGAAATGCTTTTGAATGAACGGATACACGATAATGATCGGTAAGCTTGCAGCAACAACAGATGCCATTTGCATCGTTTCGGTAGGAAGCATATTTTCGGCATTTTCCAGCGGTTGCTGGGTCAGCATGAGAATTTCGCGAATAACGACCTGCAAGGGAAACAGGTTCCGATCCGTTACATACATAATCGCCTGGAAAAATTCATTCCAATGGCCGACCATGTAGAACAACCCAATCGTGAGCATAGACGGTATGGAAAGCGGCAATACGATTTGCCAGAGAATCCGGAATTCCTTCGCACCATCCATTCGAGCCGATTCGAACAACTCTTCCGGAAGGCTTTCGAAAAAGCTTTTCATAATCAAAATGTTAAAACTCCAAATCGCATTCGGCAAAATCATCGACCAGACGGAATCCAAGAGCCCTAGAGATTTCACAACCAAATAAGTCGGAATGAGTCCTCCGCTGAACAACATCGTAAACACAACCATGAGAAGGAAGAAGCTTCTTCCCGGGAGATTGCGACGGCTAAGCGGATAGGCCATAAGCGAAGTCAAAATCAGGTTCACAATCGTGCCGACGACCGTAATGAAGATCGTCACCCAGAAAGCTTTGGGAATATTCGTTTCAGTGAACAACTTGTGATAAGCGCTAAATGTAACGGACTTCGGAATGAGGATGAAACCTCCATTCTTCAGTACCTCGGAGAAAGGTGTGATGGACACGGCAATCACATACATCAGCGGTACGATCGCCGCCAAAGCAGCAAGCCCGAGGATGACAACGACAATCGTATTTACGATCCGGTCTTCCCAGCCTCTTACCATATGCCATCACCCCATTTCTTGGATAACTGATTCGAACCTAGTACCAAGATAAGCCCTATGACGGATTTGAATAGTCCTACGGCGGCCCCCAGTGAGAAGTTCATCTGCTGCAGCCCTGTCCGGAATACCCAAGTATCCAGGATATCGGCAACTTGATACACTTGAATGTTATACAAAATATAAATTTGATCGAATCCGGCATCCATAATATGGCCCAGCTTTAAGATGAGCAGAAGGATAATGACATTTCGAATGCCTGGCAGCGTAATGTGCCAGATCATCCGCAATCGGCTTGCTCCGTCCACACGCGCTGCTTCGTATAACGTCGGATCAATCGCCGTCATCGCAGCCAAGTAAATAATTGCGCCCCAGCCGAGATCCTTCCAAACTTCCGAGCTTACCAGAATCGTTCGGAAGTAATCAATTGAGGTCATGAAGCCAATCGACTGTCCGCCCGCATCTTCGATAAAACGGTTGACGATCCCGGAATTCTGAGAAAGCAGGGCGATCAGAATCCCGTAAATGATGACCCAAGATAAGAAATGCGGCATATACGTGAGCGTTTGCACAACCGTTTTGAACCACCGCAGTCTGCACTCGTTGAGCAGTAAGGCCATAATAATAGGCGGTGCCATCCCAAATACGAGCTTGTAGATGCTAATGACGAACGTGTTGACCATCAGCTGCCCGAAATAAGGGGAATTAAAAAACGTCTGAAAGTGCTTGTACCAAGGATCCGCCCAACCACTGCCGAGAATGCCATCCAGTATTTGAAAATCCTTAAACGCAATAATCACACCATACATGGGAATATAGCGGAAAATTACGAAATAGATAACACCAGGCAAAAGCATGAGATAAAAAGCCCGAAAGGCCCAAACCTGCTTCGCAGATAATTTAAGCCTCGCATCTTTTGTTTGTCTACCCGCCTTTACTTCCTGCTTGGCTACGATTTGCTGTTCCATGAGGCCACCTCTTTTCCATCTGATCACTCGCTTCCTAACGGGTTGAGTTAAGTATAGCAAGCGCTTTCTTTGGAAAATATACAGTGATCCTGCGAAAATGTCCGAATTCTTGCAAACGCTTTATTTGTTTTTTTCTGCATGTTCATGTTCCATCGCTGGAAGTTCGATTCGGATCAACGTTCCAATTTCGGGCAAAGAGAAAATGGACAGACCGTACGCCGTTCCAAAATGGAGCCCGATTCGCTCATGGACATTCATGATCCCGATTCCCGTGAATCTATGTTTGCTCGGCGCTTTATGCCGCTCTTCGAACACACTATTCAGAACCTCCGAGTTCATCCCGAGCCCGTTGTCCCTGATGGTAATAATCAATTTATCCTTGGCATACTTGGCCCGTATACGAATTATTCCCTCACGTTTGAGCGGAACAATCCCATGAAAAATGGCATTTTCCACAAGCGGTTGCAGGGTAAGCTTGAGAATGGTTTTGGAAAGCGTGGCAGGCGCTGCGTCGATCTCCATCGTGAATTTATCGCCATAGCGCACCTTCTGGATGTAAGCATACATGCGCAGTCCTTCCAGCTCGTCCGCTAACGTAACGAATTCCGTGCTTTTATCAAAGCTGAAAGATAACAGACCCACCAGGGTCTTGATCGTTTCCCGAACCTCGTAGATTTTGTGCTGCTTAGCCAGAGAACTAATGCAAGCAAGGGTATTGTACAGAAAATGCGGAGCGATTTGACTCTGCAGCATTTTCAGCTCAAAATGCTTCTTGCGGCGTTCCGCTTCCTTCGTTTCCTGCATCAGATGATGAATCCGCTCCATCATAGCATTGTAGCTTCGCGCCAATCGGCCGATTTCATCATTGCCTGTTGCGTGTATGGTGTGAAGCACTTCCATATCTCGCACCCGATCCATTTTGGCAACCAATGTGCGTACCGGCAGCGTAATATACCGGCTAATCATGTAGGTGCTGGCCAGAACAAGAAATATCCAGAAAACGCCTGCCGTGCTGAAATTCCGGTATAAGCTGGCAATATTTTGATAGAAGAAACTATTTTCATAGAAGGCGATAAAATACCAGCCCAGATTGTTCATGCCGGACTTGACCGCAACCAAATCGCCCTCCGGGCCATCAATTTCCGATGCGCCGACAGGAAGATCCGACACCCGCTCGACAAACCCGCCATCCAGCTCCGGCGGATAGACAGACGTATGATAAGGCAGCAGCCTGTAGGAGCTAAGCGGAAGCCCCACATCAAACGAATGGACGACATTCTTTTTGTTCGTGATGATAGCAAATGTCTGATTCTTCGTATTCATGAACTGCGCGATCATATTCGTTAATTGAACGAGATCGATTTCCACGACGGCGATCCCTTTCAGCGTCTTTGTCGAAGACGATTGAATCGGCAGCACGAAGGCGACTGTTTTACCCGACATTGGGGATTGATAGGGCTCGGTGATAAAAATGCCGTAGGTTTGCTTGGCTTGCTCAAGCAGCTTCGGGATTTCCGGATTTCCAATAATATCGAAAGTGGTTTGCGAGTTGGATATAACATGTCCATCTACGCCCACCAAATAAAGCGACTTATATAGCGATCTGTTCATATTCGCATACGAGCGAAGAACGTCCGAAGCCTCCTTTTCCATACCCACATTTAACAAATCTTCCCGGGTTGAAATCAGCAAAAGGATATTTTGTACATTGTCCAAATAAGCATTCATATAGAGATTGGTTCGGTCAATAATGACTTGGGCGTCCGACACGACCTGCCTGCGAAACAGTCCCTCCGCTTCGCGCAAGTTGATGTAGCCCAGCCCCCCTAACAGCACAAGTGTTCCCAGGGACAAAAACAAAAAATGCTTGGCTAACATGCTCCAGCTGCCAAACCACGAGATAAGCGCTTTCATTTTAGCATCATCCCTTTTTATAGTCTGTAGGCGCTACGCCGGTCCAATTACGGAATAGCTGCGAGAAGTAACGGTAACTTGGAATCCCTACCTGCTCAGCAACCTCATACACTTTGAGCTGCGTGTTCTGAAGCAGGTTCACGGCTTTCTCCATGCGCAGCCGGGTCACATAATCGTTAAAGGATTCCCCTGTTTCTTCCCGAAACAGGCGGCTAAGGTAGTACGAGCTCAACCCAACTTCTTCCGAAACGGAAGTTAACGTAATGGGCTCGCCGAGCTTGACCTCAATGATTCGCTGGGCAAGCTGGACTTCTTTGCGAATCTTCCGTTCGTCGCTCACCGCTGGCTTCGGTGCATTGGCCGACTCTCGACGCATCCGTTCTTGTTCGTATTGTTTGAGATCAACTTCACGCCTAATCGCTGTTCTCGCTTTTTCAATCGCAGTCTTCATATCCTCTTCATCAAAAGACAGCTTCGTAAAATAGTCCAAGGCTCCTAATTTCAGCGCTTCTTGGGCATAATGAAAATCGCTATGACAAGTTAACAGGACGAATTGGATGTGCGGAAATCTTTTTTTGACGTTGCGAAACAATGTTAAGCCATCCATGATGGGCATCGTAATATCGGAGATCACAAGGTCGGGTTCCAGAGCTATACAGAGCTCCAAAGCCTCTTCCCCATTCTCGGCCTCTCCGACAAGTTCTGCACCAAATGTAGGCCAAGGCATGGATCGAAGTTCTTGTCTTAACGGCAATTCATCATCAATGATCAACACGCGTACGGGTGCGACAGACACATTGCCCACCACCTTTCTTTTGAACCTTGAAATCGCTATCATTCTTTAACACAATGATATCAATTATATCAGTTTTTGTTTATACAGAAATAATGTAAAAATGTATGAAAAACCAAACTCAACAGCTTGGAAACAGCGCGCGTTGAGGGAACTACGATCCGCTATTTTCCAAAGATCAGGCACTTGCGCTGGGTGAGCGGAACTGTGGTCCTTTATTATTCCATTTTCATTCGGGAAAAGGGTATTTGTGGTAAAAGGAAACGAATAAAAACCCAGCGGAAAATTATCCACTAGGTCTTTTCTGACAAAGAATCTATTTTTGCTGAAATAGAAGTCTTCGGGGCTCTTTTTCAAGTACTCGTCCCGCGTCCTACCACTCATATACAAGCAATGGCTCAGCCAAACGAAGTTTATGCTTACCATGAACCTGCTCACGCGCATCCGCTAGCACATAATCATCTACATAATGCATGAGCAGCATCTTTTCTTGAATGGACATTGGGAGCGTTAAAAGCTCCTCAAGTGACGTATGCGAAGGCAATTGATCCTCCTGCATGTGGCATTCGTGAAAGATCGTTTGCACCTCGCCGGCAACCTCTCCGAGAAACGTTTCGTCTAACTTCGTGTCCCCGCTAAAATAGAAATACGGCTTACAAAGCAAGCCATAGCTAAGCATGTCCGGCACATGCTGCGTCCGAATAAGCTCGAATCGCTCACCCGCGATCTCAAAAACATTTTCCACGCATTCCACGTCAAAATAGTCTTCTAAAACCCGTTTCCCTCTCGTGGTTAGCTCCAACCCATGGCGCAAAACTTGCCATAGATCAGCTAGCAACCCTGCAGGCACATAAAGTTTTGGCTTGATTCTTCCGGGATACACCCGATGAAACAACGCCAGCTTCGACAAGCCATTGATATGATCCTCATGCAAATGCGTTACGAAGACATGCTCCACCTCATTGAGCTTTTTCCCCATCTGATGCAAAGCAGTATGATTCGACTCGGGAAAGTCGATGCACAGGTTGGTATTTCCGAATGTGAGTAAAGAGCTATTATGGCCTTGCTCGACACTAAAGCCGTCGCCACAGCCCAAAAATGTTAATTTCATCATATATACCTCGCTCTTTATCCTCATGATTTCGTTACTCATTGTACTACTAACCGACAATGTATTCTATACAAACTCCAAACGAGAATATGGCGAAACCATTCGGGTAAGCTCAACAAAAAACGATATAACCTTCCTAATCCTAGTCGAGGTTCAACTGAATTCGCGAACATTATATGATTGACAACATAAATTGTTCGTATTATGATGATTAAGGCAATAAGAAACTGCCACATACGTCATAATCGTTCGTATATCCTTGAGAATTGGCTTAAGGGTCTCTAGAGGAAGCCATAACTTCCTAGCTACGACGGGTTCTTGCTTTTTGCATACCCGTGTGGCTAGGTTTTTTTGCGTCCAAAAATGAATGTTCCAGAGGAGATCGCAATGAACGCTTATGATTTAATCGTAGTCGGTGCAGGACCTGCCGGTATTTTCGCCTGTTATGAAATGACGCTGCTTCGCCCTGACGCTAAAGTATTGCTCGTCGACAAAGGCCATGATATTTACCATCGCAGTTGTCCGATTCTGGAAAGCAAAATCAAGCTGTGCCCTCCACCTGCCGGTAAAAAGGAGTTCTCAGGCTGTCTGCCTGCATGTTCCATTACGGCCGGCTTCGGAGGTGCTGGCGCTTATAGTGACGGCAAGTTCAACATCACCACGGAATTCGGCGGTTGGATGACCGATATATTGGCTCCTAGCCAAGTCATTGATTTGATTCGATATGTAGATCGGATTAATCTAGAGCATGGTGCAACCGAGAACATCACAGACCCGACGACCGAAGCTGTGAAAAACATTGAGCAGCGCTCATACGCGGCTGGACTTAAGCTGCTTCGCGCACAGGTCAGGCATCTAGGCACCGAACAGAACTTAATGATTCTAAAATCCATTTACGAATATTTGAAAACACGAATCGACATGCAGTTCAAAGCTGAAGTCGACGACATCATCACGATGAAACGCGAGGACAAACATATCATTCAGGGCATACGGCTGAAAGATGGCACCGAGATCCACAGCGATCATGTGATGCTAGCTCCCGGACGCGACGGTTCCGCATGGTTAACGCAAGTTTTAAAGAAGCGCCGTTTGAAAATGTACAACAACCAAGTCGATGTTGGCGTCCGCGTGGAAACATCGGATGTCGTGATGCGCGAAATTAACGAGCATTTGTATGAAGGGAAATTCATCTACAATACCTCTGTGGGCACGCGGGTTCGCACCTTCTGCAGCAATCCTTCCGGCCATGTTGTTGTCGAGAATCATAGCGGCGTTATGGCCGCGAACGGGCACTCCTACAAGGATCCGGCCCTCGGCTCCAATAATACGAACTTCGCCCTGCTCGTTTCCCACAAATTTACCGAGCCGTTCGATAAGCCGAACGAATATGCGCGGGAAATTTGCAAACATGCGAACGATCTTTCCAGCGGCGGCGTTATCGTTCAGAAATTCGGAGACATCATGCGAGGACGACGCTCTACAGCAGATCGAATTCGCGAGGGCTTTCTTGAACCAACGTTGGCTGAAGCTGTTCCTGGTGATCTAGGTCTCGTGCTGCCTTACAATACTATGAAAAGCTTAATTGAAATGATCCACGCTCTTGAAAAAGTAACCCCGGGGATTGCGGCTGAACATACGCTCTTCTACGGTGTTGAAGCGAAATTTTATTCCGCTCGTCCTAAGCTCAGCGAAAGCTTCGAAACCGAGATCAAAGGCCTGTTCTGCGGCGGTGACGGTGCAGGAATTACAAGAGGTTTAGCCCAGGCTGGAGCTGCTGGCGTATGGGTGGCTCGCAACGTGCTTGAGCGAATGAAATAAGCATTAATGTTGTTAAATATTTCCTAGGAAATACATGGTCACGGATCTCCTTTTTTTAATAAAGGAGGTCCGTTTTTACATGAAAAACACTTTTAAAATCTAAATAAATGCGGTATAATGAGAACGTTCTCAATTGTAAGCGTTATCATTTTAAAGGGGGAATCTAAAATGACTGTAGCGCTCGAAACCAGAAACAGCTATGAAAATTTCGTACTGGAGAAAGATATTATGTATTTCCGGGTCGGAGAGCATGGGCTGGTCTCTTTTCATGGGAAAAATTTTCACATTAAAAAACGGATGTCCACAGAGCAGATCATAGAGATTACAACGGGCAGCGCTTTTTTCAAGGTGAATACAGATTGTTATGTGAACACGCATAAAATTGTTCAAATTCAAGATGGCAAAGTATTTTTTGAGGTCAAAGGTGCTGACTCCAAATTCACCTCGGTCACCAAACTTCGCCAATACCGCTTGAAAGAGATCGTGCAGCAGCACAAAACGGAAGCAGCGAAGAAGTAATCACCGCTTGTCACCGCAAAAAGGCTTAGTTAGATCCATGTTGGGGATCTGGCTAAGCTTTTTTGTTTATCGGGATGTCCAGGCGTTGCCGACACCAACACACATCACCAAACTGCGATTGCAACAGCGTTCTATGTTGTAATTTGTGCAACCATTTCGCTGTAATTGCACCTTAGCACGCCTCTATATTGTACTTTATGCAATCATTTAAGCACGAAACAGGTACATCTCACCTTTTCGCAACAAATGGTTGTACTTTGTGCAACGTAGGACCGTTTTCGGGGTCAGACCCTGCCATTATGTTGTATAAAATGCAACGTAGGCCTTCGATTTCGACTTGGTCGCTCACTTGCACCTTCGTCATCCACTTAAGTCCGGAGCGCGCTTGTCCAGGTAGAGCAAAAAAGCCAGCGATAAAATCGCTGACTCCTTTATGTGGTCCTGCTATGAGGTTTGTGCGAGTGTCTCTTGTTGATGTTCACGAATCAGAAATCGTATGTATTCTACGGTCGTATCTTTTACTTTCTTGGCCTCTTCCAAAGTAGCAAAGCTGTACTCCGCGTAATCTGTGCTTCCGTATTTCTTCAGCTCTTCATAATTCATCCCTAGTGTGGAAAAGTTATGAACCAGTTCATATGGTGTCTTAGCATCCACATTTTGCACGAAAATGTCCTTGGAGAAAAAAGAGCCTTGTTTCTCTACTTTGAAGATGACACGAAAAGGCCTGTCCTTATCCGACACGAAGCACTTGATAACCACGTCAATCTCCATCGTTTTATAATCCACAGCGTTTGCAGGATCTTGCTTTGGCATATGTTTAGGTGAATACATCCATTTTTTCAAAAACCCTAGCACAAGATTACCTCCCCAAATAACGACATGAATATAACTCATATTGTAATGGAAACGCTTCTAATTGACAATCCAAAATTTGGATAAAACGATTAAATGGCCTCAAGTGATTTTTTTTCGCCTGTTTTTCGAAATTTCCAGATAATAATTAAGCATAAAATACCCGTTAGTAACCCGCATACGACAAAAGCCCCATTCGCCCCAAAACGATCTGCGACATATCCGGCAAATAAGCTGCCAAACGGTGTAGAACCGGCAAATACGAGCGCATAAACACTCATAACCCGCGCGCGATACTCCTCTTTGGCATTCATTTGAAGATTGGAATTGCTATTCGTAGCGAACATAATATTGAAAAATCCCGTTAAAGCCAGTACTCCCCCGCACAACCAAACAGACGTACTAAGCCCATTTAGAATCAGGCAGCTGGCAACCACTAGGCTTGCGATCATGCTTATTTTGAGTCTTGGACCCTTTTTACTGCGAAATGACATCGTCAGCGCCCCTGCAAAAGAACCGATTCCAAGGCAAGACATCAAGGTACCGTATGTGGTCTCTCCTAATTGCAATACATTTCTCGTAAAAACTGGAATGAGGATATTAAAGTTAAAAGCTAAAGTCCCAATCACCGTCACGAGCAGGACCGTCTGAGCTAACACTGGATCTCTTGCAATATAGACGATACCGTCCTTAATCTCCTTAAAAACACCCTCCCGCGAGGTTTTCTTTCGAACATAAGGCGCTGTTTGAATCTGGAGTATGCCATACAAGACAGCTATAAAGCTGACTCCATTAAGCAAGAAGCACCAGCCTGCCCCAAGCCAAGCCATCATTACTGCACCAATGGAAGGTCCAACAATCCTGGCCATATTGAACGTAGTGGAATTGAGCGCAATGGCATTCATCAGATCTTCTTTTCCAACAATTTCAATATTAAAAGCCTGCCTGGTCGGCATATCGAGCGTGTTATTAAGCCCCAGCAAAAGCGCGAGTACAATAATAAACTCGTACCTCACTGTATGCGTCAACACAAGCGTTGCTAACGTAAAAGCAAGAATCATGGAAACCGTCTGCGTGACCAAAAGGATGTTCTTCTTTGGAAATTTATCTACGATAATGCCCGCAAATAGCGAAAATAAAAGGATCGGTAAAAATTGACAAGCCGTGACCATGCCAAGCTTTAGCGGCGAACCTGTCAGTGTAAGAACGAGCCATGATTGCCCGATATTTTGCATCCATGTCCCGATGAGCGATACACATTGCCCTGTCCAAAGATAGCGATAATTCCGATGAGTTAAAGCATGGAAATGTCGATCGATAAAAACCGAACCTGCTGCCCTCACATTCATGCTAATCTACCCCTCCTCTGCAAATCTAGCTGCATTATTGCCCATTTTCTCCAAAATGGTTAGAGCCAATTGCTTCTCTTCTTCCGACAGACCATCGGTCAAACGCTCCCGCCAATCCGTTAACACTTTACGCACATCTTCCTTGATCAGAAGCGCCTTTTCAGTCAGATGAACCTCGTTGCATCGTTTATCCTTTTCGCTGACCGTGCGCGTTATGTAGCCTTGCTCTTCGAGTTTTTTCAGTGCTTTTGCCGTCGTACCTTTATCGATCTTCAAGTAATCCGCCAGTTCTTCTTGCGTGAGGCCATCTTCCTTATAGAGCGCGTTAAGAAAAATATGCTGCCCCTTGCCGATATCGTACGCTTTCAGATGCTCACCAATATACATTTGTCCATACCGGTATAACAGTGAGATCCACCTTGGGATGGTGTTTCGGGCATCAATCATAATCCTTTCTCCTTCCTTCCTGCAAAATGGTGGGACTGACCGAATCGTTGCACTTGCCACTAGTTTATCATACGCGCGATTAGTTGCATGCGCAACCAATTTTTCGGATAAAACAGCCCCTTTTTAGGGGGGCTTGTCTTGTCAGGTCAGGTTTTTGCTCAAAAATGAGAAGTCATTGCGCTTGTAGAAACAGCTGCTTTCGGCAGCTTTTTGCGAGCCATCCAGCGCCGCTGGACAAGAAATCCGCGAATCGCTTCATCACAAATCATAGCCACATAAACGCCGTGGAGCAGCCAACCGAATTTTAGACCAAATACGTACGTGCCTCCAACCGCAAAAATCCACATGACGCCAATACTCACATACATGACAAATTTGGTGTCACCGACGGCGTTAAGCGCATTATTGAGCGGCATATTCCACATTTTGAGCGGCTGCAGAATCAAATTCATGGCCATGACGCCAACGACAATGGAGATAATTTGGTTATTTTCAGTAAATGCCCCTACGATATGTTTGCCTAATAAAAATAACAAGAGCGTATTGGCAACCACGACCACTTCGCCCCAGAATAACGCTTTATAGAGGCTGCGATACGCTTTCTCCATCTGTCCCGCACCGAATAAATGCGCCACCTGAATTTGGACCGCCATCGCAAAGGACCAGCCTGCCAGGAAAGAGAACGACTCCATCGTATTTAGATAGGTTCTAGCCGTTAGCTGCTCTGCACCCATCGTAGCAACCATCGAAAAAAGGACGACCTGGGACAAGGTCCATGAAGCCGAGCTAATGGCCATTGGCAGGCCAACTTTCGCCACCTCTTTCAGTAGTCCCTTGTGGAATACTCGCAGGTCACTCCAAGTGATAAGTGTGGTGAAGGTTTTGCGGAAAATATAAAAAAGCACGACCAACGCGATGACACGACTACCCACCGTTGAAAGGGAAACACCAAAAAGCCCCCATTTCGGCAAGCCCAACGCGCCAAAAATAAACACATAATTGCCGATAATATGGATGATGTTCATACCAATAGCAACTAGCATGGTGCCTTTCGTATTGCCTGTGCTGCGAATAATTGTGCTTAAAGTTAAAACAGCTGCCATGACGATCGTTCCGCTGCCTACAATTTGAATATACTGCCGCGTCATCTCATAAAGGGAGGCCGGGACATGCAGGAAATAAACGAACAAATCCACACCAAAATAAAGCAGCAGAGAAACAACAACGCCCAAACCCAGCGTTAATGTAAAAGCCATTGAAGCTACTTTCCGCGCTTCTTCCTCTTTGCTTGCTCCGAGTTTCTGGGAGATGACAATGCCCGCTCCGCTGGATATAAGGACGAATAACATAATGACCGCTTGGAAAAATTAATTGCTGATCCCAACGACAGCTACTGCATCGTCCGAAATCCGGCTCACCATCAGCGTGTCCGCCGTGCCGATCATAAATTGCAGAAATAATTCAATCATTATCGGCCATACAAGCCCGAATAACGTCATTTTCTTTGCGGTTTCCATGTTGGTTTCCTGTTCTTAATCTTATTGTGTACACGCGTTCACCATGTACATACAATGATCTATTTTAACAACACTTCTTCAGAAGTCAATGCTTTTTCCTGCACAACTGCCGCGATGTCTAGGGCCGAGCTGAGGAAGCAGCCTGCATACGCGCTAACGGACTCACGTGCCTCTATTCGGTAAAATAGAGCCCTTTTAAAAATCTAACGGACACAGCAGCCGCTATTCACCTTTGTGGCAGGGTTTTCCGCTGCTTTAAGGTGCAATAACGCTTCTGGTGTCCGTTAGCTCAACAATCAGACTATTTTATTGGAAATAGCGCCTGTGGGGTCCGTTACAACTTGGGGGTGGCTCGTTTCTTTGCCTAGAAGCCCAACCTTTAAAGGAACTTCACGCAAACCGGCCGCGATACCACCGCGGTGTGCCCGGTTTCCTGCAGCATCCCCGACTCCGCGTCCACGCGGAAAACCGTGATGCTGTCCGAGCCCTGATTCGCCGCAAGCAGGAAGTCTCCCTGCGGCGTCAGGGCGAAGTTCCGCGGCGTCCGCCCCAGCGTCGCCTGCCAACCCACGACGGACAGCGTGCCGCTTGATCCGTCCACCGCATAAACCGCGATACTGTCGTGTCCGCGGTTTGAGGCATACACATGCCGGCCATCTCTGGAGAGATGGATGTCCGCGCATGTGCTTTCGCCGCTGAAGCCTTCCGGCAGCGTCGAAATGCTTTGCAGCGCGGTCAGCGTTCCCGCGCTCGCATCATAAGCCAGCACAGTGACTGTGCTGTCCAGCTCATTAATCGCGTACACGAACCGGCTGTCCGCGCTGTACACCAAATGCCGCGGGCCTGCGCCCGGCTTCACCGCTGTTTCACCATGCGGGTGAAGGAGGCCGCCCTCAGCGTCAACGCGGCTCACGATCAGCCGATCAAGGCCCAGATCGGCGGAAATCGCATAACGATTGTCTGGCGCCAGCACAATCGAGTGCGCATGCGGACGCTCCTGGCGATCCGTTCGCGGCCCTAAAGTACCTTCATGCTTGACCAACTGCGTAGGCTCGCTCAGCCTTCCACCCTTCTCAATCTGATAAGAAGTCACACTTCCGCTTGAATAATTGGCCACAAACACGGCGCTGTTCGTCTGATCCACGCTAATATAACAAGGAGCAGTGCCGCCTGTAGGCTGCTGGTTCAATTTCGTCAGCTTCCATGTTCCAGCTTCGATCGCATATGCCGCGGCTGATCCTCCAAATCCGCCCAGATAAGTATCTGTCTCACTGACCGCGTATAAGACAGACCGATCCTCATTCAGCGCAAGGAACGACGCGTTAGGCAGATCGTCATACTCATCTAAAAGTGTGATTTCTCCGTTTTGCAGGTCCAGCCTAAATAACGTAATCCCCGTCTTATGTTCTTCGTTCGTATAGGAACCTACATAACCAAACAATTCTTTCCGTCCTTCACCTGACATCAGCAATCAGCCTCCACAATTGCAAAATAAAAAACGCGGTATCCAACAACTACCGTCCTGCTCTTTCATCTTTCATCATTCATCTTCACTACTCTACGCCTCAGCGCAGCCGTCACCACCATCGCAATGACAGCCCCATAGAGCGCTAACTCCATGTCGTGATGCGTATCCCACGGATCACCTTGCGTTCCAAGAAATAACGTACCAATTTCCGGGGCAACAAGCAAAGCTACCCACATTTCTATAAGCTCATAAAAGGCTCCTAGCGCCAATATCGTAACGCAGGTCATCACATAAAGCCATTTACGGCTTAGCTGCGTCCATGTACTCAAAGCTTCCCTTAACGGGTAAGCCAGCAGCAGCCCAAAACTGAAGTGCACCAAGCGATCATAATTATCGCGTTCCGAATGCAAGATCAGCTTCAACCACACATCCACGATATTTTCGTTATACGAATAATGAGCCCCTACGGTATGCAGCGCCAAGAACAAACCAATTAACGCATAAGACAAATTGGAAAATGTAATTAGCTTATAAATGCTGATGAGGACAATAAGCGCTGCCCAAATCAAAAGATTTTCCAATACCCAATCAAATCTGCTGTAAGGAGCAATCGCCATCCAGATCCACAATCCTGCATAAATGACAATCATCGCGTGTAATGGCCAATTCGAAATAAAGTTTCTTGTAGATTTCCGCGCAATATTTCCCTTCTCTTTCATGGCAGAGCCCCCTAATTTAGCTTTTACTAAGTTTAGGTTATCTCGCCACAGTCTTTTCAAAAAGTACTAAGTTTATGTAGTACTGCGCAGATCCTAGCTATGGACGAAGCTGGTAAAGTTTGGGTGTTAGATCGGAGCCTTCAAAGGCTTCTAAAATCCGACTCGGATACGTTTCAAGTTCGGAAAGCGTCGCGATGAGGAAAGCAGGGGCAGTCCTTCCGGACGCTTCTGACAATGCCCTTGCCTGCTCTAATGTCTTAAAGGCAAATCGCCCCCAAGGTGCGGTATTCGCCTCTACTGCCGGATCGATCCAATAAGGAATATGTAGGCCATGAAACCAAGCGGCTTTAAGTACCTGCTCTGCAAATGCACCCGTTCCATACAGCATTAAAGAGGCAATGCCGTCTTTTTTAACCCTCTGAAGGGTATCGAAAATCATCGACTGACTGCCGAACCCATCTGCCAGCTGCAAATAATAATGATACAAATAATACGGAAACCTTCTCGTCGCCATACCCTGCGGCCAATTCACATTCATAACGGAAGGCGCGTAATTACAGCTGTTCAAAAACGCTTCCGGTCCCGCCAGATACCACTCCTCCGCCACAGCTTCACAAATCAAGGCAATATACTCCGTGCAGAAATTGTCCTGGTGCGTCAAGTCCCCCAAAACTCTCGCCTCTTCTGGCTTCGGCATTGCTAGAACGCGGTGCAGCGGCTTGCTCCACTCTTCCGGATGCTTAGACGCTCTTGATAACCGTCCGTCTTTTTGCTCCAGCAGATACGCATAGTATCTTTGGAAGGCAAGCGCTCCTTTCTGACACGCTAGTTTTCCTGCGTATTCTTCCTCTGATCTGTGAAGCTGCGCTTGTATTGGATTTATGCGGCCGGAATGGTCTTCGCTATAACGCAGCGTTGAGCCGAAACCGCCCATCATGAGCTCCTCCAAAAAAGCCGGCGTCCTCGCGATCCGCTTCCCCGACTCGCTTCCGCCGCTGCCTGAGCGAAGCATGCTCCGAATATCCATGCCTTGAAGCCTGCGCTCATCCAGCCGATTCGTACCTACAGCGAGTAAATGCATCATTTCCGGCTGCAGTCCTGCGAGTCGTACGATTTTTTCCAAAGCTCCTTGAATAGTTCCTTGAAACCCGATATCTATCGTCACTAAACGTTCCGGGGACCCAAATTCTTGTGCCAAGTAGCCTACCAAAAGCTGCCTATGACGTTCAATCGACGCGGAGAGCTTATTCTGCACGGATTCACTTTGTAGATAATTGTATAAGAGATGATAGATGGTTTCTCCATTATCTCCAGTTATGTACTTGCATGCTTCAATCGGTTCTTCCAAATAAGCTGCGAAATCTCTCTCATCCCTACCAACACCCAACACGTCGAAAAGCTCTCTCACTTTCAAACCTTGAATGTCTAACAAATAAGCAAGCTCATCTTCTCCAAAATGCTCCAGTCCCGCCATAAAAGTAGCTTGTCTGGACACGTAAATCGGCTTCACTTGAAGCTCCACACCTCTCAATTGTGCAGCTTGCTCAAGCATCGGAGCTAATAAATACGCTTCCCTCATCAACGGGTTCACACATGTGATGCCCTCTTCGACACATATATCCAGCACCCACTCACACAAGGTGTGCAGGAAGGGCCCGATCACATCCGTACCAAATTGGTACAAGACGCGCTCCTTTTCCCCGCTTCCGGCCGATAAGTCCGAAGCTGCAGCCAGCTTTCGCAGCGACTTCCATTCCGGCAACACATCCCCGTGCCTGACAAATTCCCAATGATGGATGCTCTCAAAATGCTCCGGAATAACAGGATAGTGTAATCCCCTGATTCCGGCTTTGGACGCTCCCTCCACATCAGCGGCTATATTGTCACCAATGTGTACGATAGATTGACTGTCGATTTGCGGATAAATGTCTTTGAGTCTGGCAAACAGATGCCCTGACGACTTGCCCTCACGTTCCTCCGACGAGACCAGCAGCGTATCCACCTGGGACAGGTCAAGCCCGGCTGACGCAAGAATTCGCCGAAGCTGCTCGGAAGACAGATACATATCCGATAACAGCGCCACCGGAATCCGCTCTTTTTTACAGGCGTATAGCAAAGAGGTTATGTGAGGATTTACATAGCAAAATTCCGCTTCAACTTCCACTTCCAACCGGGCAAGCTCATCTCTGTGGCAAATCGCTTCCGGTATTTCCTCATAAATCAGCTCCAGCGTCACTTCACCGAAACCGGTTTGAGCGACTTGCTTGGCACGTGCTTTGTGTTCGGCACGAATGCGCATTTCTTGGAATGCTTCCGAGGATATATAAGTTTTCAGAAAGCCGTTACGATGTGCCTGCTCGGCGATTTTCGCAAATACGTCAGACGGATTCGCACATGTACGAAAGAGCAGCGTGTCGAAAATATCCAGACTTAACAGCCGAATGCCCTGTATTTTTCCAGCCAAGACACTCAAATAACGATCCTTTTCCCACAAAAGCAGATCAGTCGGGCTTATCGGAGCATGCAGTTCCTTTGGCATCAAAAGCCTCCTTCATGTTTGTCGCAAGCAGCAACTTGCACAAATGTATTTGAGAAATATGGCGAATTTGAGGTAAGCTTAATCTATGATAAATCGGAGGTGTTCCCAGTTGTCTGACCAACCCTTGGTGTCTATAATTATCCCAACGTATAATCGCCGAATTGAGCTTGCTGAGCTCGCAGAATCATTATACCGCCAAACGTACAAAAACCTGCAAATCATTATTGTCAATGATGCCGGTCCTTCGGTAGATTTCATTCAGGAGCTTTATCCAGAGCTCGCCATTCAAATCGTGAATATGCCACAAAACCTCAAGCACGTTCACGCTCGAAACCGCGGCCTGCAAGAGGCAAAAGGCGATTACATCATGCTCTGCGATGATGACGATTTGCTGCTTCCCATCCATATTGAACGCATGCTGCAAGAAATTCAAGGGTATGATCTTGTTTATCCTGATGTCGAAATTTTCGATTATGTTTATGAAAACAATGCCCGCTCCATCACGAACCGATTCGTTTTCGCGTATGAATTTGATGTGCCGGCGATGCGCAGATTTTCGACCTTTTTCTCATCCGGCTGCATTTTCCGTCCTGAATTGATTGAAGCTTTGGGACCTTTTGACACGGAAGTGTTCCACTACTGGGACTGGGATTTCTTCTTAAGAGCGGCTGAGAAATTCCGCGTGAAACGCGCGCCCATTGCCAGCGTCCTCTATGCTTTTGCGCAGCAGGGCACCAGCAACATGTCAGGCCAGCTTGACAATATGCGCCCCTTCTTGGACATGCTCTCGGCCAAACATGGGCTAGGCGATTTGCCTACCAAAAATTTCTTCCTCCTGCTTGAGGAACCGGAAGTCAAGGAACGTCAAGCCGAAACCGAACTCATTTGGGACGGCGAACCGATTCGCTCACGTTTATTCGAATAAACCTTTGCCATACAAGCTCCGAAATTCGCTTGGTGTCATCCCTTCTTGCTCCTGAAAACGCTGGTTAAAATAACTGGCGCTGGCATAACCGGCTTGAATCGCGATTTCCTTGATCGCCAGGCTTTCCTTCTCAATCAAACGCTGCTTCGCAAATTGAATGCGGCATAGCGTAATGAAGGAGAGCGGCGTCATCGAGGTCGCTTTGCGAAACAATTTGCAGAAATAGTATGTGCTTACGCCTGTGAGCTCCGCCCATTCTTCCAGAATGAACGGTTCGCAGGCTTTTTGCTGCATAGTAGGAAGTATAGCCAGGATTCGATCCACGGACTCTATCCCTCGATTGCTCGTTAATGGGGCAGCATAACTCATGAATTCACTTAAGATCTTATAGGATAAAGTCGAAAGATTCGTCGGCTTCAGAATGCTATTCGACTCCGCTTCTAGCAGCAGCTCGTGAAAAGCTTCCTCCAGCTCACTCCATCTTTTAAGTGTCCATAACGTGCGCAAAAAGCCTTTTTCCAACATAAACTCCTTCAGATGACTACCGTAGAAATGAACCCATCGAATATCCCAAGGATCCTCTTTGGAGGAATAATAACGCTGTTCTTGAAACGGATAATATAGAAAAGCATCCCCTTTTTGCAGCACATGCTGCTCCCCATCAATCTCCACATACCCTTTGCCTGAAAGGATAAAATGAATGCTGTATGAATCATAATAACCTTCTTGCCTATAAATGGAGTGTTCAGGGGAATCCTGATACCAGCCAACCGATTCCGGAAAAATAAAATAGGGGCATTGCTGCAGCTTCGGCAGCATGACTTGTCTTTTCATCCCTCGCGCCCTCCTTCCTCAATGACAATATTCCGATATCTGATGCAATATATTATCATATTCATTTTAAATAACTCGATTTATAATAACAATATAACGCTATTAAATATTTTTTTCAAAGGAGATCATAACGTCATGACAAAGCTTCGTTGGGGAATTTTAGGCTGTGCGGGTATTGCAATTAGGGCTTGCATCCCCGGAATTGTGCAGTCCCAAACTGGTATTGTAAGCGCTATAGCCAGTCGTGATTTGCAGAAGTCACAAGAAGTTGCGGAGAGGCTTAACATTCCAAAAGCTTACGGCAGTTATGAGGAATTAATTGCCGATCCGGATATTGATGCTTTGTACATACCTCTGCCGAACCATCTGCACAAAGAATGGACAATTCGCGCTGCCGAAGCTGGCAAGCATGTGCTTTGCGAAAAACCTGCTTCACTAACGGCTGCTGATGCGGAAGAAATGGTTGCGGCTTGTGAAAAAGCCGGCGTACAGTTCGCCGAAGCATTCATGTATCGCCATCATCCCCGCTATACACGCATTAAAGAAATAATTGATTCCGGAGAAATCGGAGAAATTCGCGGTATTCATGGCGCTTTCACCTTCAGCAACCCGGGTGACAGCAAAAACGTCCGCTTCAAACGTGAGTGGGGCGGCGGTTCGCTATATGACGTTGGCTGCTACCCGATCAGCGCAGCGAGAATGATTCTGGGCCGAGAGCCTGAAGCGGTTACGACACACGCCTTTTTCTCCCCAGAACATGATGATGTCGATATGATGATGTCCGGACTTGTGGAATTCAGCGGCAATGTCGCTCTTACCTTTGATTGCGGCATGTGGGCCGGTTTCCGTAATACGCTAGAAATCGTCGGAGCGACGGGGCGGATTGAAGTTCCTTCTGCTTATGTCACACCTACGGAGGAATCCGGTCAATTCATCGTCCATTTCCGCAATGAGAGCAGGGTAGAAACCGTTCCATTCCTGAACCAGTATGCGTTAGAAGTTGACGATTTGGCTTATGCCGCTTGGGGCGAGAAGCAGCCGAACTTCGCGGCTAGTGATGCTACCCTGAACATGAAAGTGCTTGACGCTTGTTTGGAATCAGCAAGAAAGCGTTCACGCGTTGTATTGTAAACTAACAAAAATTCCTTATCATACGAAAGGTTGGGATGACTGCGATGAAACACATTCAAATTAAAGGCTTAGAGAAACCTGTATCCAAACTGATTATGGGCTCCGACTTTTTCCGTCTGGACAACCGTCAGGAAGTCAGCGACGTTCTTGGCCATTATTTAGCGATTGGCGGCAATACCATTGACTCTGCTTTCATTTACTGCGGCGGGCAAAGCGAGCAAGCGCTCGGCATTTGGATGGATGAACTGGGCAACCGCGATGATATCAACATCTTCACCAAGGGAGCGCACCATGATCAGAATGGCCCCCGTGTGAACGCAGAGGCGATCCGCAGCGACCTGTTCACATCGCTTGAGCGACTGCGCACAGACTACATCGACCTCTACGCGCTGCATCGCGACGATCCGTCCATTCCGGTCGGCGTGATTCTGGAAGCGCTGAACGAGCATGTAGAAGCCGGACGCATTCGCGCATTCGGCGGCTCCAACTGGACGCACGCGCGTCTGCAGGAAGCGAATGACTACGCTGCGAAAAACGGCCTTGTCGGCTTCAGCTTCAGCTCCCCGAACCTCAGCCTCGCGAAAGCGAAAGAACCGTTCTGGAGCGGCTGCGTCTCCGTCGATGAAGAAGCTCTGCGCTGGCACGAATCCACGCAGCTGCCGCTGCTGTCCTGGTCCTCGCAGGCGCGCGGATTTTTCACGGGCCGGTATACGCCGGACGTGCTCGACAACGCCGACCTCGTTCGCGTATTCTACAGCGACGAGAACTGGACGCGGCTGCACCGCGCGGAACAACTGGCTAAGCAAAAAGGCGTAACCGCGATTCAGATCGCGCTCGCCTACGTGCTGAGCCAGCCGTTCCCGGCTTGCGCGCTCATCGGACCGCGCAACGAGGCCGAAATGCTCTCATGCCGCGACGGCGCGGAGCTTGTGCTCACTCCGCAGGAGTTGGCATGGCTTGATTTGACAGCAGCTACGGTGTAGCTGCATGATGGAAGCCCCGGCGGGTAGTGCCGGGGCTTTTTAATTTCCAACGCATAGGCTTGTCCCCCATCCTCCGCCCCAATGGACGGCTTATCCATCCACATGATAAGATAGAAGCTAGCACTACTTACATCGTTAGCTAGCTTTCCTTGAGGAAAGCTTTTTAGGAGGTTCCATGGGAAAGACAGATATTCGCCGAGATGCCATTATGCAAGCCATCAAAGATAAAGGCTCCATCGCCTTGATCGATATCGTTCAGCAATTTGGCGTATCGGAAGCAACAGCCAGGCGGGATCTTGAGATACTGGAGCAAGAGAAACGCTGCATCCGCACCTTCGGAGGCGCCGTGCTGGAAAGCTTAAAGGTGGAAGTCCCCTTTTTCAACAAAATGGACCTTTATACAGAAGAGAAAAAAGAAATCGCCGACAAAGCGCTTAACTTCATCGAAGACGGCGATATTATCGGCTTGACCGGCGGCACGACCACGACGTTCATCGCCAAGAAGCTGAACCAATTCAAGAACCTCACCGTCATCACCAATGCAGTGAATATCGCCTACGAGCTGATTGGCACGCAAGGGTTGCAGCTCATTCTGACAGGCGGCGTGATTCGCACGCAAACGTTCGAACTTTCGGGTCCGCTCGCCAATGCGACACTCGATAATCTCAGCATCCGCAAAACCTTCATGGGTGTAGACGGCATTTCCTTAACACGCGGCATGATGATCTACAATGAGCTGGAAGCCGAAACGAACCGCCGAATGATGAAACAATCCATGGAAACGTACCTCGTGGCGGACCATTCCAAATTCAGTCGCAGCTCCCTATTCGTCATTGGGGAAGTGCAGGAAACGACCGGTATTATTAGCGATTCCAAAATAACGCCGGAAATGAAGGAAGCCTTCAAAGACGCCGGCGCACCCTTCCTCTAAAAAGAAAAACTCGACCTCTCGGTTTACCACCGGGGATCGAGTTTTTTTCATCTTAACAGCACCTATTGATTTTACCGCTTTCATAACGCTCGTGAAGTGACTGCATATAGAACTCTTTTTCCGTCAAAATGGGATTGCCCGGATGATGTTCCTGCTGATGCCTCACATATTTGTCATAGTCCGGGATATTGAAAATGATCTTGACCGTCGTATTCAACTTGCTCGAAAATCTCGTGATCGCTTTCACGCTATCACCCTCCAAATGTGGATTGGACGAACGGCGATTCTTGTAATTGGGGCTTTTGTTTTTGAATGATAATGTTGAACCACAAACGTATAGAAATGATGATCATCAGAAGGACAACGATACCAAAGAAAATGGTTAACCCTGCATCAATATAGTTATTCGTTACGATTTGGTGCATAACGTCCATATTTTTAGCTGGCGCTATCACTTGTCCTTTATCGATTCCCTCTTGATACTTTTTGGCAGCCGATAGAAAACCGATCGTTGGATTCGGGGAAAATGCTTTTTGGTAACCCGCAGTCAACGTCGTCACGGCCAGGAACACGAAGGGAATCATGCCTACCCAAGCATAACGGGCTTTCCCCATTTTAATCATAATCGTAACCGCTACGGCTAAAGCAATGGCCGCCAGCATCTGATTGGCAATCCCGAAGAGCGCCCATAGGGAGTTAATGCCGCCGAATGGATCGACTGCTCCTTGATAAAGGAAGTATCCCCATGCCAAGCAAACGATCAGGGAAGCAATGAAATTGTATCTTAAATCTTTGGTTTGGCCAAAAGGTTTGTAGAAATTGCCGACTAAATCCTGCAGCATAAATCGGCCGACGCGTGTCCCCGCATCTACGGCAGTCAGAATAAAGACCGCTTCGAACAAAATCGCGAAATGATACCAGAACGCTTTGGCCCCATTTAAAAAGGAAGAGAAAATCTCAGCCATACCTACGGCAAGCGTAGGTGCTCCACCCGTTCGGGAGAGGATGGTTTTCTCGCCGATTGCTTTGGCTGTGCCCGTAATTTGATCAGGCGTCAAAGTGAAGCCCCATGATGAAATTTTGGCTGCGACAGCAACAGGATCAGTTCCAATAACAGCCGGTGAGGAATTCATCGCGAAATATAGGCCAGGCTCCAAGGAGCATGCCGCAATCAATGCCATCACAGCAACGAAAGATTCAGCGGCCATTCCGGCAAAACCGATAAACGGCGCATGGCTTTCTCTATCAATCATTTTCGGCGTTGTACCGGAGGAAATCAATGCGTGAAACCCGGAAACCGCGCCACACGCAATCGTAATGAACAAGAACGGGAATAAATTGCCGGAGAACACTGGGCCTGTACCGTCAATAAACTTGGTTACAGCAGGCATTTTTAGTTCAGGCAAAATTACCATAATACCGCCGGCAAGGAGCAGGATAACTCCTATTTTCAAAAATGAGCTTAAATAATCCCGCGGAGCAAGCAGTACCCAAACAGGTAAAATGGAAGCAATAAGCCCATAGATCACCATCAAAACGGCAATTTGCGGGGCGGTGAACGTAAACATGTTAGCTAAAACAGGGCTTTCCGCTACAAACTGACCTGACCACAAAACGATCATTAACAAAACGAAACCAATGATAGAACCCTCAATGACTTTGCCTGGACGAATAAAGCGCATATAAAAGCCCATAAATATCGCAATCGGCATCGTCATCGCAATAGTAAACATCCCCCACGGCGACTCTGCTAGCGCTTTCACTACAACAAGCCCAAGAACAGCGACAATAATAATTAAAATGGCCAGCGTTGCAATAGAGGCTAGCGTACCGCTGAATGGGCCTACCTCATCCTTAGCCATTTGTCCGAGAGATTTACCGCCACGGCGCATGGAACCTACCAGGGTTACAAAGTCCTGCACACAGCCCGCAAGAACGGCCCCGATAATGATCCAGAGAATACTCGGCAAATATCCCATCTGCGCGGCCAAAATCGGACCAACGAGCGGCCCCGCCCCTGCAATCGCAGCAAAATGGTGACCGAAAAGTACGTACTTGTTCGTAGGCACATAGTCTTTGCCATCATTTTGAACATGAGCCGGTGTTGCCCGCTTGTCGTTAAGCTCGTAAATTTTGCGAGCGATAAAGCGACTGTAGAATCGATAACCGAAAGCATACGTACAAATGGCAGCAACAATTAACCAGATGGCGGAGATGCTTTCGCCTCTCGAAAGTGCGAGCATCGCGAAGCCTGACGCGCCAAGCAGGGCAATGACCGCCCAGATCACATAGGAAGCAAATCTGTTTTTTAATAGTGACATATCTATGAACACCCTCCTGATAACATGAATGTTAGCGCTTACAGGAAGTATAACTTGTTTGGGGAACAAGCGGAATACCTGAAACGCAACATGCCATTTTCGAGCTTCATGATGTTAAATTTCGAGTTTCAAACGCAGTTGCTTCACATAATTTCGGCTGACGGGTATGGTGCTTCGCGCTGCATCTTCCATTAGCAAATTGTACGCGCCATTCACCCAGGTCTTCATTTCTGAGATGGCGGCGAGGTTAACCAGATAGCTTTTGTGGCAGCGAAAAAAACCGTACGGCTCCAACTTTTGCTCCAGCTCGGATAGGGTATAGGAAACAATATAAGCCTTATCGTGAAGGTGAACCTGCACGTGCTTAACTTCCTTGCTAATGTACATGATATCCTTCGGTGAGACATATCGAATCCCTTCTTCCAATTCCAAAGCGAGTTTTACGCTCGTCTTCACCGATGCCGTCTGGCCTAAGCTCGCCGCCGCTGCGTTGTTCTGAGGCTGCATTTTGCTTTTGCGCAGCTCCCTGAACACAATGGCAATATCCTCCTCATCGTAAGGCTTCAGCATGTAATGAAAAGCACGCAGCTTAAAAGCATGGACGGCGTATTGATCGTAAGCTGTGGAAAATACAATTTTCACCTGCGGATTGATTTCTCCTACAATTTCGGCAACCTGCAGGCCGCTTAGATCCGGCATGTCCATATCGAGAAATAATACATCCGGCGCTAATTCTTTGACCTTCTTAATCGCATCCATTCCCCCGGTTGCCGCGGTAACACGATCTACCTCCTCACTGCTTTCCAAAAGATAAATCAATTCTTCTCTAGCCGGCTCTTCGTCATCCGCAATGACAATATTCCAACCCACCCGCCATCACCTCACCCAAAATTTTATGATCGTGCCTTCCCCTGGCTTGCTTGCAATTTCCAAAGGATGTTCTTTGCCGTAGTGATAATTCAGACGCTGCTCGATATTCCGCAAAGCCAGCCCTGCATGCTCCGACTGACTATCTGGCCCGGTAGTTTCAAGACCTACTCCGTTGTCCTGTACAGTAATACGCGCATGGAGCTTACCCTCGTCGAGCTCCTCCTTCACCGAAAGTCGAATGACGCCGATGCCCGGCTTGTTTTTGATACCATGCATAATGGCATTTTCGATCAGCGGCTGAATCGTAAAAGGAGGAATCGCATGATCCAGCAGCCTTTCGTCGATATCGGCGTAAAATTCCATCTGATCGCCAAGACGGGATTTGATCAAGCTCAGATAAGACATAACCAGCTCATATTCATCACGTATGGTGATAAGGCGCTGGTTGCCGTGACTCATATTTTTGCGCAAAAACTTGGATAGATGCATCACCATTTGGCGGGCTTCTTCCGGTTTCGTACGGATAAAGGATTTGACTGTATTCAGCACATTAAACAGGAAATGAGGATTCATCTGCGCCTGCAGCGAGCGAATCTCCGCATCAGCCAAAAGCTGTGTTTGCCGATCCGATTCGACGAAGGCATATTGCTGAGAAAGCAGCTCTGCGAGAGAGGACAGCATGCGTCTGCGCGACGGATTGTCATCCTGCTCACGCTCGAAATACAGGCGGAACTGACCGACCTGCGGCCGATTGGGAACACGGATGATGAGATCGTTGGCGTGCTGCGTTTTTCTCCCCTCTGCAATCCAGGTCACGCCATCCTTACTGAAGAATGCGCCCACTGACTTCATTTCCTCATTCAACACCTTGGAAATTTCCGCTACCGCTTTATCGAAATCCAGCCGCCAAAGCGGCATCGTCATATCGGCAATTTGCAGGGCTTGATGTGCATGCTCCGCACCAATTCTGGCCTCTTCGCGCTCCATTGTGTTATATAACACAAAATAGAGAGCGACACCAACACTATTCGCAAGCGTTTGGGGCAACCCAATGAGCGACACCAGGTTGAACGCATCCTCCCAAGGCTTGGCCAAAGCAAGAATAAGAATCATCTGTAAGGCTTCAGCCATGAATCCAACGAGAAATGCGAGCTGTACGGACGCTATTTTCCGAAAGCGTTTCTTGAAGGCATTGCGGCACAGCCCTGCCAATATGCCCTGTAGAATAGGAGCAATCATACAGGCAACCGCTACAAATCCACCTAAGCTGTAGCGATGCACGCCGGCTATGATGCCGACGATAAATCCGCTTTTGACGCCACCTAGCAGCCCGGCAATGACAACCCCAACGGTACGTGCATTCGCAATCGCCGCTGTTGGCGATACCTCGCCAATCCAAGGAGCCGGCCTGTACGTGTAATCGGAAACTGTTACACCCGAATAAGTCGCAAGTATTGCATACGCGGAGAAAAAGAACAGAAAACGCCATTGATACGTCCTGTCCCCTTGATAGCTCATATAGCTGCGCATCCAGCGACTTCGGGAAAACGCAAAAGCCAGCGCGATTAGAAAGCCAACCCGTTCCATCATATCCACGAACAATTGAATCAGTTGAAGCATGCTTCACTCACCTTTTGCAATCTCATATCGTTATCCTAACAGAAATCGTGTGGGCTTGCTTGCCGTATAGTCACCAATCGCAACCTTTCTTATGGCCTGCCACTAACAAATGTCAAAAACCTAGCAATAGTTCCGCTATGGCTTGCTTATGGGAACTGGCGTCCTCTATTTGTAGGAAAACGAGCGTTTTCCTTTCAGAACGGAACTACAAGGTCTTATTGCGCCGCCCTGGCGCGTTTTCCGCAAGAAATTGGCGAAATAGTGGCCCGTAGTTCCTCACCATTTCATCACATACTCATCCATCGCCAACTTCTACCTCACAACAAAAAAGGAGACTTCCCTAAGAAGTCAATCATGACCTTCTCAGAGAATCCCCTTTTTCAAAAAACTTACCCGGCTTTAACTTCATCGCTATTCGGTTGTGGTGCAGCATTTGCTTTGTACTTCAAGGTAGGCAGCATAATAAATACGCCAATCAAGAAAAGTACGGCGGATGTGACATAAATGGACTCCAGCGAGAAGGACGCTTTAATGCTGCCGGCCAAACTCATTGTAAGAACCATAGCCCCCATGAACAACGGGTTCAAAATCCCATTCACACGGCCAACGAAAGATTCCTCTGTGTTTCCGAGAATCATTGTCGAGATGCCGATTTGGATCGCAGGCAATACTAGACCGGAGAAAAATTGCATCAAAAGTGCCAACCATACCAGATGAGTCAATCCCATGACAGCAAAAGTCACGACGCTTACCGCCATCCCGATAATGAGCAGTGCTTGCGGGGACACTTTTTTGGAGAAGCCCATCGTTGCCCCGCCCCCAAGTATCATCGCAACGCCATTGGCTGCCATAAACCATTGCAAATCTTCTTTCGGCAATCCAAGATTTTCAGTTACTAGAAAGATGCCCAGCGGTGATATCAAACCAATCGCCAGACCTGCAACTGCAAAGCAACCACCTAAGGTGACAAGCATTTTATTATTCAAAACATACTTAAACCCTTGACCCATTTCAGCAAAAATATGCGTGGATGGCTTCTCGGACCCTTCCTCATTTTTACGATCCGCAGGAAGAAACGTGAGCACAAGCGCTGAAAGCAGAAAGCATACGCCCATGATCGCAATAGCTACTTCAATGCCAAAATGATAGTAAACAAATGTCCCCATAATAGGACCTAAGATCATAAAGATCGCCATCATCGATTGAAACAATGACATCCCCATTTGCATTTGGGATTCAGGCACGTGAACCTTGAACAATTTCATCCCGGACGGTTGCGAGAATTGAGACAAGATGGACGAAACCAACGTGGCGAAAAAAATCGCCTTCCAAGAGCCGTAATACAGTGTCACCATAATGGCAAACACAGACACTGCGCTGAGAATATCACACCACACCATCGTCAATTTCGGTCTCCACCGGTCCGCAAAAGCACCACCGATAAAGGAGAAAATAAAAATTGGCGCAAACTCGGCCACCGAAATTAAAGAAACCGAGTAAGGATCATTATTCGTCATGTCTGTGACATAGAGAAGAATCGCAAAGTTACGAACCCAGATTCCGATTTGTAAAAAAAGACCGGACAGCATAATGGCTTGCACGAAACGACTGGCAAAAAACGAACGCATCGTCGGAGTATCCGAAGCTATTGCTTGAGACAAAAGAAAAACACCCCTTCATTAATAAGATAGTCTTATAAAACAAGACCTCCTTCTTACGTAAGAAGAAGAAAAAATGTTTCATAAACCTTTTCTACTTTAACGAAAAAAGGCTCCTATCGTCTAGTGACATACGTCATATGACCAGTCACAAACCTAGATGTCTCAGCGTGACTGAGACATGAGCAGCGCGGCTCCAACGGCGCCTGCGGAGGACCCGAGCGCAGATGCTGCGAACCGGACCGGTCCGCGAATCGATGGCAAGCAGCGCTCCTCGACGATCTCGCGCATCGGCCCTAACAAAGGCTCGCCGATATGCGAAGCGCCGCCGCCAAGAATGACCACCTGCGGATTCAGCAGGTGGAGAATGCTCACGAGCCCGATGCCGAGGGCCCGGCCCGCTTCGCGCAGGATGCCGCTGGCAGCGGCATCCCCTTCCGCGGCAGCGGCCGCGACCAACCGCGCATCCACGCGGTTCGGGTCGCCCCCCGCGAGCCGCACGAGGGCGCCCGCTGCGCCCTCGCCAGCCCGGCGCACGTAGTCGGCGCCGCGGCGGCCAATCGCAGTGCCTGACGCGTACAGCTCCAGGCACCCCACATTCCCGCAGGGGCAGAGCGGCCCATTTCCATCAATGGAAATGTGGCCGAGCTCTCCTGCGTTATGATTCGTTCCGGCGATCAAGCGCCCGCCGGAAATGATTCCCCCGCCGATCCCCGTGGAGATCGTCACAAATACACAGTCCGGCGCGCCCTCACCCGCGCCGGCCAGCCATTCGCCGACCGCCGCTGCGGTGGCGTCGTTCTCCAGCCTGACCGCGCAGCCGAAGCGGTCAGTGAGCACGGCGGCGACGGCCACGTCACGCCAGCCAAGGTTGGTGGCGAACGTGACGACACCGTTCGCCGTATCCAGCGTGCCCGCGGTGGCGACGCCAATGCCGCGGAGAACGCCGCGACCGCCGGGCGCGGTCGCGAGCAGACCCTCGATCAGGCTCCCGAGCCGATCGAGCACAGCCGCCTCCCCCTGCTGCGCCAGGGTGGGGATCTCTTCCTTTGCGATGATGCTGCCATCGCCGCTAATGAGCGCGGCCAACATCTTCGTGCCGCCCAAGTCAACCCCAACGTAGTAATCCCGCAGGAACACGTCTTGTGTTTTCTCATCTTGCGTTTTTACGTCTTGTGTTTTTACGTCTTGTGTTTGTGCGTCTTGCGTTTGTACGTCTTGTGTTTTTACCTCTTCCGTCCATTCCTTCGCGCTCATATCCTGTTCCCCCATCCGGTTCTCCCCCCCGCTCATACCTCCTGCCTCCATCCAATCGCATATTGTTCCGACAACGTAACAGGCAGCCGCCCAACCGGCTTCTCGTGCCCCAGCAGGACATTTGCCAGAGACACCATCGCCAGGGGACGATTCTCATAACAGGCCAAATACGTCTTCACCTCAGGAAACTCAAGCAAATCATAAGGGTTTCTTCCTGCAGCCACGATGAGATGCAGATCTTCAATCGCCGCAAGAGCCTTTACCAACTGAGTCTGTCCTGGCGAAAAAGTGGCATTATAAGTGACCATAACCACCTGCTTTTTGCCTTCGGCAGCTTGCACGGTCGCAGCAATTTCCGACTCGGAAGGGGATAATCCCAAGTACACCTCTTGGACATCTTTCCCTGTGAGTTCAGCCAGTGTAGCTCCCAGCGTTCCCTGCCGCTCCACGACCTCATCAATCTCCGTTCCCGTCTGCACTTCCGTCCAAATCACAAGCGGTGACTCGGTCATATCCAGCAGCTTACCGACTTCGTCTTTCACTAGCGTAATGCTTTTGCGGCTTAGCTCCTTAGCCAAAAGCTGATGCTCCGGCGTTGAAATAGGACCTTCGGGGATCGGCGCCAGCTTTTCAAATTGGATATCTCGTTTAAATTTGTGGGTCATTACTCGCAGGACTGACGCATCGATCCTAGACTCCGGGATACGCCCGCTTTCAACGGCTGTAATGACGGCTTCTATGGCGGAAACTTGGCGTTCCAACGTGTGACTGACCAGAATGAGATCCGATCCGGCCTCAATGGCCCGAACCGCGCCTTCAGCTACGCCGATTCCCTCGGAAATCGCCTTCATTTCCAAACAGTCCGTAACGATAAGCCCTTTGAAACCAAGTTCCTCCCGCAGCAGCTCGGTTAAAATCCGATACGATAACGTTGAGGGCACACCGTTTTGTTCCAATGCCGCGAACACGACATGCGCGGTCATAATGGCGTCTACGTCGCCTTCAATGGCTTTGATAAAAGGGGCGAGCTCAAGCTCCATAAGCCTCTCCATGCTGTGCGGAACAACCGGCAGATCATGATGTGAGTCCTCTGAAGTATCACCATGGCCCGGAAAATGTTTGACCGTAGCAATAACCCCCATGTCCTGCAACCCTTTCACAGCATGCGTTCCCATATCGCCGACGATGGCTGCGGTTTCCCCGTAGGAGCGCACCCCGATAACCGGATTCAAACGATTATTGTTAATATCCAGGCATGGCGCAAAGTTCATGTTCACGCCCATCTGACGCAGTTCCTTGCCCATGATTTTGGAGCTTGCGTACACGCCTGCCGGCGCAAAAGCAGCTCCAAGCGCCATATTCCCCGGCAGCAAAGTCGCTCCTTTTTCGATTCGGGACACCATACCGCCCTCTTGATCCACCGCGATAAACAGGGGTTGTCCCCCGCTGCGACGGCTTAATTCTTGCAATTCTGCGGACAAATGAGCCAATTGATGGGCATCCTTCACATTCCTCCGGAAATAGATAACGCCGCCAAGCCCATATTTTTCAATTAGCTGCGTAATCGCTGGATTTGGCTCCAGAGCATCAAAACCGCAAATAAATAATTGACCAACTTTTTGACGCAAAGTTAATGGTTTATGCACGTTGCTGGTTGTCGACGACATCATGAACACGCTCCTTTGATAAGTGGTTAAGCTTTAATGCATGCAATAATTCGTTTCTGCAAAAGGAAATACATCAGCACGACAGGAATCAGACTGAACATGATAGCCGCACAAAGCGAACCATAATTCATATTCAACTGGTCATAGAAAGCCACCATGCTCACAGGAAGCGTTCGAAACTTTTCTTTTGTGAGAAACAGATTCGCCATCATAAACTCGTTCCAATTGCTAAGGAAATTGAGCATAAACACTGGAATAAGCGGTGGTATGGCAATCGGAACAATGACACGCCAAAGCAGTCCATAGATGGATAGTCCATCCATTGTACCCGCTTCCTCAAGCTCATTTGGGAAGGATTTGAAAAACGCACTAATCATAAAAACCGTGGGCGGCAAACCAAACGTTATATAAGGCATAATCAAGGCAAGAGGCGTATTGTAAAGATGGAAACTTCTCAACAATATATACAGAGGGACTAGCAAGGAGCCAGCGGGCACCAGTAGAGCTACCATCAGAACTCGTTTGATGACCTTGCTTAGTCTCGGAAATTTCATTCGTGTCAAGGCAAAGGAGGTGCTTGTACCGAGGATTAACGTCATCACGGCCGCTATACTGGAAATCACGAGACTGTTCATAAAATAGTGCGAGACATGCGCGCCAGTCCATGCGTTCCCATAATTGGACAGCAGCCACTCATCCGGGAATGACCAAGGAAATGCGATGATTTCTTTATTCGTTTTAAAAGAAGAATTGAGCACCCAGCCCAGAGGGAACAGAATGATGGCTATGTAGGCCATAAGTACGGCATGCGGGATGGCAACGCGGAGAGAGATTGCTTGTCGCTGGGTCCACATTTTCAAAACCGCGCCTCCTCTTGCTTTGCCGTCAACCAGCCAAAAACGGAAGTCAGCACACCCGTGAACAGTAAAATGAGCAGCGCGATGGCATTCGCATAGCCGTACTCTCCGATTCGGTACGCCTTTTTATACATATAAGTCGCCATCACTTCCGTTATCCCGTAGGGGTTCCCACCTGTCATCACAAAGACGATATCCAGCGCTTTCATCGCACCGGTAATCGAAAGCAGGATCATCACGATGATCACAGGCCTCAAAAGAGGCAGCGTGATCGACCAGGCTTGACGAGAACTCGATGCACCGTCTATTTCGGCTGCCTCGAGGATGGTTTTGGGGATGGTATAAATGGCCGACAAAACTAGAATCACATAAAAGCCAACCCACTGCCAGGCGTTAGTGACGAGCACCGAAATCATCGCCGTCGATTCATCAGCCAACCAGGTATGCTTCCAAGCCCCTAAGCCTGCAGCTTCCAGCAATTGATTCAAGAGTCCCGCTTCAGGATGATAAATGAATCCCCACAATACGCCTACTACAGCTGTTGATAGAATTGTAGGGAGGAAAATCATGGTTTTGTAAAAGCCCATCCAACGCCGAATTTTACTCAAAACGAGAGCTAAACAAACAATGAACGGGATCTGTACGCCAATCGAAAAAGCAATAAAATACAAGTTATTTCGCACTGCAATCCAGAAATATTTATCTTGAAACGCTTGGGTGAAATTGTCCAAACCATTCCACTTGGCTGGTGAGATCCCGTTCCATGCCGTAAATCCGTAGCGCATCGACATCAGCATGGGATAGAAGAAAAAAATTACCAGCAAAAGCAGTGTAGGTACCGTAAAAATGGCATAAGCAACCGAGTTTCTTCCTACTTTGTTCATGGGTCATCCTACTAATTCGTATGAGTTTCTTCCTTATTGGAAGCATCCTGCTGCTTCTGTATGTCCGTCATCAGCGTGACCGGATCCGTTCTGCCGCCGACTAATTCCTGCATACCGCGTTCCAGTTTCTCACGAACCTTGGTTTGAATGCGCGAATCAAAAGCAGGAAATGCCCCTTTGCTGGTTGCAAACACATCCAATATTTGCGTAATCAGCGGATTCACATTGCTCGTATCCTGCAGCTTCATGGCAGGCGGCATGCCTTCCTCGACCAGCTGTCTTTTTTGCATCGGCTCATTGTACATCTGCCTGATGAATTCCTTAATGGCATCAAGCTGCGCCGGGGTCACTTTCTTCGAGAAGCCATAGGCGTTTGACCATCCGCCGTTAATGAAGCCGTCTCCAGGGCCGCCCATATCCGGAAAACTCATGAACCCTACATCCTTCACAATGGCGGACTTCTCTGGATCAAGCAGCGGCGTATTGGCCCAACTGCCGTCAAACATGAACGCCGCTTCCCCGCTGCTGAATTTGTTTTGCTGCTCGGCATACGAAAGCGCTAAGCTGCCCTCTTGGAAGTACCCTTTTTTCACGAGGAGATCATATTTCTCAAAAGCATCCACGACATCGGGGTCTGTCCAGTGCTTGCTCCCATCCAGAAAACCTTCGACGGAATTGAGCCCGGCCGTGCGCACCCACATGGTGTTGCACATCATGTTGATGACCCAGGAGTCTTTGGCTGCCAGCGCGAATGGCGTTATCTTCTGAGCTTTCAGCTTGGCAGCAGCGTCAAGCAGCTCATTCCAGGTTTGAGGCGGTTTGATTTGATGCTCTGATAAAATCTTTTTATTATAATACAAGCCCTCGACATAACCGGCCATCGGGATGCCGTATATTTTACCGTCGACTGTAAACTCTTCAAAGCTGTAGAACTTGTCCGTTAACCCCAGTTCACTCAAGATGGGCGTCAGATCAAGCAGCCTATTCGCTTTCACATAATCTTTCGTATCCGTCCCGCCGAATAAGTCGAAGATCTCCGGTGGATTCCCGGCAGCCATCTCAGCCCTCAGCTTTTCAAAGCGATTCACTTTGTCCTCTACGCCATCCAGTGTAATCGACAGGCCAGGCACCTTCGCCTCCGTGGACTTCACGACCTCTTGAAGCATCGCCAAACGCTTCTTCTGCGTATCTTTCACTTGCGTGTGACGAATGGTCAGCAGGACCGGTTCTCCTTTTGCCCCTGGGGAGGGCGCCTCGTTGTTTGGGCTGTTCAGGTTTAAGCTGCTGCAAGCGGACAGGATGAACGATACGACCACAACCCCTGTTACCGGTAACAACGTTCTCATTTTCATTTTCCTTGATCTCCCTTAGGCTTGCATGTTAAGTATAAAATAATGGCTGCTCCTCCTAAAGACCGATAAATTCCTTATATAGGGGCAAAATTCTCTACTTCGGCTCCATGCGTTTCTCCCGATACTCCGAAGGAATTTCACCGGTAAACTTCTGAAATACTTTCGTAAAATAACGACGCTCCATATAACCAACGGACCGCCCGATATCCGTAATACTTTTGTCGCTGTGCAGCAGCATTGATTTCGCCAGCTCCATCCGGTGCTTTGTTACATATTCAACAAATGTTTCTCCGAAATGCTGCTTGAACAATAAGCTGAAATAACTCGAAGAGATGCCGAGAGAGCTTGCAATATCTTCAACTCCGAAATCATTCGAGTAATGGGTTCGAATGTACTCTTTCGCAGCCGTCATCAGAAGCTCGCTGTTTTTCTTCTTATTCGTCCCTTCCAGTCCGATGGAAGCGAGCTGCACCATCACTTGAAGCAGGTGCTGTATGCTCTCGCTTTTATCCAACTGGCGCCAAACCTGCTCTTCTTCCTGCGCATCAAGCGAGTTCATCTCGCGCAATTCGCGAAGCACATGGAGGATCAGGAAATGCAGCATTTGATACGCTCTGGCAAAAGAACTGTTCGGCAGCCCCTCCAGCAAGAGTTTCAGCCGATTTAGAGCATCCTCCGTTTTAATTCGGTTTAACTGTTTGAGACCTGTTACGATCTCTTCAACCAAATACCATAAGGAGCTGTTTGCGTCCGCTTGCTCTTTGGACTCCTTATAAAGCAGCACAGATTCCTGTTTATTCAGGTTTAACTGCATGAACCGCTGCAGCTTCCGGTACGTATCAGAGAGCAGTCGCAGACCTACAGCACTAGTATAAAAGCCTACGCTAATGCCTAGTTTGACGGATTCGCGGACATCTTTTTGCAGTTTCATCGCCACTTCGTACAAATTAGACTGCATCCGGGTTTCGTCATCTTGGGCTTCGTTGTCCTCGACCCTGCAAGTGTCCCATTGAATAAGCAGGCACCATTCGCCTTCACGCATCTGCAGAACAGAAAATTCCGCTTTGAAATTGCCTAGTGAATCTTGCATAACATTGCGGACAGCGAAATTCCACAGCTTTCGCTCTTGCTCTGACCAAGGGAGCGACTTTTGCGAATAATCGTCCACATCGATCATCATGAACGAATATGTCATCGTTTCCAAATCCATATTATCGATCGGAAGCAGCGTGTGCGCTGAAACTTCTGTATAGTTCATGAGGACATCCTGGAGAATTTTCTCATAGGCCAAATTTTTCATTTTGCCCCACTTTTGCTGCTCCTGCTGCTTGATGGCCTTGTTTTCCCTGATTTCATTAGCTAGCTTACGAATACAGTTTTCCAACTCTTCATAGTTAATCGGCTTTAATATGTAATCACTAACGCCAACCCGCATGAGGGAGCGCGCATACTCGAAATCCTGATAGCCTGTTACCATCAACACTTTGCAAGCTTCGTTGATTTCACGGAGCTTTTGGACAAAAGTAATCCCATCCATCAACGGCATCCGAATATCACTCATCACCAAATCCGGTCCATGCAGGCTGGATAGTTCTAAGGCCTCTACCCCGTTCTTGGCCGTTCCTACAATATCAATTTCCAGCTCTGCCCACGGAATGACCGCCTGCAAATTACGTAAAATGTTAGGCTCATCATCCGCCAAAATCGCTTTTAGTCTCACAGGCTCGCCCCCTTTGTTTTGGGAATGACAATCTTCATCGTCGTCCCGTGCCCTTCCATGCTGCAAATAAATATGCCGTAATGCTGGCCGTACTGGATGCGTATGCGGTCAGCTACATTGCTGACGCCAAGACCTCTTCGCTCTTCATTAACATTCGCATCTAAAATTTCGTGAAAAGGCGTTTCCAGTTCTGTTTTATAATGAAATTTCGCTAACTTCTCATGGGAGATGCCGATCCCGTTATCCGAGACATACAGCCCGATCCGCTCCCCCTCATCGAGGACTTTGATCGAGATTACCCCCATATAATCAATAGGTTCAAAACCATGCTGCAGCGCGTTTTCTACCAGCGGTTGGAGCGTAAGCTTCAGAATGCTGTAATCCAATATCTCCGGGTCCGATTCAATTTCATAGTGGAATTGGTCTTCAAAGCGGAATTCCTGAATTTCGAGGTAACTTTTGAGATGATCAAGCTCTTGTTTAAGCGAAATCTCTTCCCTGTTCTCCATACCGATCCGCAGCAAATTGCCAAGTCGGTACACCATTTGACTGACTTTCTTCCCTTGGTTTTGGATCGCAAGCACATTGATGGATTCCAGCGTATTAAAAAGAAAATGCGGCTTGATTTGCGCCTGCAGCAGCATGAGTTCAGCTTTGTTTTTGCGATCCTGCTGACGTTTGACTTCTTCCAGAAGGTCCTCGACCCTCTCTACGAGACTATTAAACCCCCTGGCCAGCGCTGTAGTTTCATCCTTGCCGCTTTCCTCCATACGCGTCGTCAGGTCTCCGCGCTCTACTTTTTTCATGGAGTAGAGCATGCGCAGAATTAACTGAACAATACGGCGAACGAACACTAAATTATAGACCAGGGCAAAAAATAAACATACAAATGTAATCCCGGCGACCAGCTTCATAATCGTTTCGATTTCTCCCGCCACGTACTTCCAAGACGTTATCGACACGACGCTCCAATCCTGCACGCCCATTTGATTAAGATTTAAATGATAGAGAGAAACGAGACTTCTTTCATTTTGAAAATTAGCTTGAAAACTCCGGTTGCTTTGCTGCAGATCCAGCTTGCCTTGCAGCAGCTGAAGCACATTGGCGCCTTCCAAATGCTGCTTATTGTCATAGAAAATAAGTCCGCTTTTATTCACGAGCAAATAACGCTTGGAGCTGTCTTCGTTCGTATTAAAAGATTTAAAAATTTGATCCAGCTCATTAAATTTAAATTTCAACAGCATGTAGCCGAGATTGTCCATTGTCCAGAAATCTTTAACCATCCTCGCTTGATAAAACTCCCCGCGGCTGGTGCCCAACTCCTTATACTCAGAGGGGCCAATCCACATGGGACTTCCATTCAGTTCCTTTATTTGTTCAAAAGCCGTGCTGCTCGACAACGTTTTCCATGGTAGCGCATTCCCGCTCGTTCTCCCCGCGCTGAAGGACTTGCCGGCATTGTTGTAAATGACGACTGACTGAATCGGCGAATACGTTAATATCGAGCCGCGCAGCAGCGTATCAAACGTATTCAAATCATACGAAGACGGAGCTTCTTCATTCGGCCTGACCTCATCTATAGTCCGATAAATGCCCTGAATGCTGTCTTTGACCATCCAGAAGTCTGAGAAATAATTCGCTTCCTTGAACATGTAATAAATGTTCCGGGAAATCGCTTGCAGCGTAACCTCGGTCAAGTCACCGTATTTCTTCTCAATTAATTGTTGGGATACGGTATAGACGGCCGTACCCAGTACGAACAAAGGGATAATAATAAAAAATAAAAAACCGATAAACACCTTTTTGTTCAAATTCATCGACGTTTGGCAGACCCCTTCTAACCCGAATCAGGCACCATCCTTTGTACTGGTGCCTTTTACCTGCTTTTTTTATATTATAATTGACCTGTCTTTGCGTCACCTAGGGATAGGTTCGGATGAAGGAGGGATAAAATCCTCTAGTCCATGTCGGATCGAATTTCGGGTTCCACCGTAACTTCCACATTGCCTTTTAGCGCTTTACTAATCATACATGCCTGCTCAGCTCGATAAGCTGCTCTGCTTATTTTATCCAATTGATCCGGGAGAGTATGAGCAGGTACTGAAATGTACGGGCGGTGGATGATCCGATTCACCTTCATGGCCGGCGTATTCTCAACATAAATCTCCGATTTCAGCTCAAGGGAGGTAATGCCCTGCCGCTTTACCAGCATGCCGAGCGTTATGAGATAACAGGTTGCGGCTGCTCCCAGCAGGAGCTCTTCCGGATTCGTGCCGATCCCGGGTCCATCTAACTGGCTTGGCACTGAAATCGATGCGTCCAGATTCCCCGCTTGAATGCGGCCTGTGCCATCCAAACCGCCGGTCCACTCTGCTTTCAAATCAAATTGATGCTCACTCATCCGTATCACTCCTTATTTAATGTAGCCGCGGATTGCTCTTGTTGCTTGCTGGACTGCGCTTTCCCTTTTGCTTGCGATTGCGTCTGGGCTTCGTCTCCACCGCTTATATGCAGCCCGATGACGCCCAAAATGATGAGAACAATGGATATCACCTTCAACGTGGAAACGGACTCGTTGAACCACCAGATGCCGATGATCGTAATCAACGCCGTCCCGACCCCGGACCAAATGGCATAGGCCAAAGAAACCTCAAGCTGCTTCAAAGCCAGTGTAAACAACGTGAAACATATGATGTAGCAAATCCCCATCACAACTGCCGGACCCACCCTCGTGAAACCTGATGACATCTTCATTGCCGTCGTGCCAATCGTTTCAAATAGGATAGCCAGCAGCAGAAATGTCCAATTCATATTCCAAACCATTTCATCCATCCTCTACTGATCTTATTGCTCTCATTGTAAAGGAATGGAAGGCGTTTCACCAGTTCGATCGGCGTGAAGTTGTTAGGGAATAACCGAAGGAACCCGTAAAAAAATAGCTGCACGCGGCAGCCATAGCAATTTTACAAATTCAATTAAATGTTAAGCAAACTTGTTACGAAGCCTATCGGCCATCCTAAGGCATACCTCCCATAAGTCAGACACAGGCTCGTTCGAAAATGGCATGGTATGCATGTAACCCGGAGGCCCGAATTCCGGTGTAATCGTTGTTGATGCGAAACCTTTGCTTATTCGAGCGTTCCATATATGTTCCCACCACAGCTCATGTGCCTCTAGTTCCCGTTTATATTCAGGTGCATCCGGATGGGGAACTTGCGGCCCTTGTGCGTAGCCTACCCTTGCATGGATATGAATGGTCCGCTCAAAGGCGATCTGCAAATTCTCCTGTTGATCCTCTAACAGTGATTCACAAACGCAGCACCAGTGGCTGAAATCCGCTGTGATCTTCAAATCAGGAATGGCTTGTAGCAGCCTGGCCGTTGTCCACGGGGTAAACATGGCGCGATGCCGGTGTGTTTCATGGCCGACTGGAATGCCATAATGCTTCTCTGCTTCGACGGCATACTCAAAAAATTGCAATTGTCGCTCCTCACTCATGCAATCCCGGGCACTATGAGAGATAACCAATGTCGGGTCTAGTGACACCGCAGTTTCGAGATTTGCCTTGAACGTTTCCTCATGATTCCCCGATGTACTAATAAGTGCAATATAGTCCAGGTTATACTCCTGCAATAGTTGTCCAAATTCTGTGCGATGTTCCTTCATCGGAACTCCTGCTTCCACACCTGAATATCCCGCAGCCGCTATTTTGCCAAACGCTTCTCTATAGGTATAAGCTTCCATTCCCCACAACGATTTAAACAACTTCATTTGCATGGCCATTCCTCCATCATTCATTTACTCAAAGTTTAACTGAATAGGAAGAGTTGAATCCATGGATGCCTGTATGCTTTCATGTATAATCGTTCGTTCGTCGTGCGTTAAAAAACGAATTGCGCTGCTCATGAAAAAACCGCCCCCGCCCTGTGATCAGGGCAAGAACGGTCTTATTAGCGCAATGAATGAAGGCTGCTCACTACGTGTGATAGGCTCTTCTATAGAATTGCGAATATTGATCTCTATGAAAATGCAAATTTCATGTGTTGGAATCAAAACAATGAAAGCCCTACCTCTCTTCCATCCTTGCGGCTCCAATGACCGCGCCAGTGCGAATTGCTTTACAAACACCTGCTGCCGAAACACGATGACACTGCCTCGGGTTTACCATAAATGAGCTGAATTTACTGCGTCATTGGGAGAAAAACAAACAAGGAGAGGGGGTTACTTTCTACTCGCTAATCGTCCGTATGGGGGTAAATGAGGTTTGGTCTAAAGTGTTTATATGGTTCACTTCAATCAATCTATCTAATATACACGAAAGTTATGAAAGTGTCAACAGTCTTACTCGCAGTAAACTAGTTATGCTATGATGGAAAGTAATTTCACTCGGCTGTGAAGCACACGCCGCTTTTCTAGATCCAGCATGGACTGCTGAATCCAGGGAGGTGGCTTATTTTATTCATATATGGATTGGAGGGTATCAACGTGGATAAGCAATTTCGCATTGCATTAGAGAATTTCCTTACAAAGCATCTTGCTAGTAGGAAAGGAGAACGATATCGCAGACTCAAGGAGGGCCATGGCCATGCTGAACAGTTATTTTTGCGGCAGGTTTGGTGGCCTGCCTTCTGCGGCTTCACGGATCTGCACCCTGAGTATGAGGTGAAAGACTTTCGGGACGGGACTCGTTTTCTCGACTTTGCTTTTATGCGGCACTCCCTGAAGCTAGCCATCGAAATTGATGGCTACGGACCTCACGCCTCGCAGATCAGCCGCAGCCAATTCGCCGACCAGTGGATCCGCCAAAACCATCTCATCATCGACGGCTGGAAAATCCTCCGCTTTTCCTATGATGATGTCAAAGACCGCCCCCGCATGTGTGAACAAATCCTGCAGCAATTCATGGGACGCTTTCTGGGCCGCGAAGCTTCCACGGATGTGAAGTTGAGTTACGTGGAGAAGGAGGTCATTCGTTTTGCACTCAACATTGGCAGAGCTATAAAGCCAAACGATGTATCGGCTTTACTGGACGTTGGTTCACGTAAGTCCTACCAAGTTCTAAAAGCAATGACCGATAAATTATTGCTCAAGCCTGCTGGCGGCGGTAGAAAGTGTATTCGCGCTTACAATTTGCATGAACAAGCGTACGCAATATGGGAGAAAAACAATCACTAAACCATAGTAAATGCGACCTCTGCTGAAACGGCCTTTTCGGACGGCTCGCGCTCCAACTCTTCCGCTCCACCTTCGGAGACGGCCTTTTCGGCTCTCTCAGGCGCTGTGAGCTCACGGCCGACTGACTTGCACTGCTGAAACGGCCTTTTACGACGGCTCGCGCTCCAACTCTTCCACTCCGCCTTCGGAGACGGCCTTTTCGGCTCTCTCGGGCACAGTTGGCTGCCTCCCCAAACAACAAAAAACCGCGAGCCTAAGCCCGCGGTCCACAACTACACCGTAAATTTCTGCAGCGAAATTTGCAGCTCCTCAGCTAGTCCTGCCAGTGACTTAGCTGAATTCTCGATCTCCTCGGTCGTGGACATCTGCTGCTGGCTAGCCGCGGATGTCTCCTGGCTGACGGAGATGCCCGTTTCCGAAACGCTGCTGACAATGCCCATCACCTGCTCGATGCGCACATTAGCATCCACCAGCTGGTGAATGTTCTGATTCACACTCTCCACCTTCGCGTTGACTTCGTCAACGGAAGTCTCAATGTGAATGAACGATTCTTGCGCCTCGCCGGAAATCGTTAATCCGGCCTGCACTTTGCCAGCTCCATCTTGCATGGAGCTTACCGCGTGGTTGATCTGTCTCTGAATCGTCGAGACCAGATGCGTAATGTTGCGCGCTGATGAAGCAGATTGCTCCGCAAGCTTGCGCACTTCGCCAGCAACAACCGCGAAACCGCGGCCTGCTTCACCCGCACGTGCAGCTTCAATCGCTGCGTTCAGAGAGAGCAAATTGGTTTGCGTGGAAATTTCATTGATGACATTGACAATCTCGCCAATTTTGTGAGCATTTTTCCCTAAGGCTTCAATGACGCCATTTACTTCTTGCACGGCTTCCGAAATCTCGCCCATCTGACCTGCGATCGATACGATAGAACGTTTACCGTTTTGCGCCGCAGCCGTGGCTTGTCCAACTAATTTCGCTACTTCTTGCGCAGATTCATCAATCAGCTTCGTACTCCTAAGCATTTGCTGCACAGCTTCATTCGCTTGATTCACACCCGTAAACTGCTTCTCAAAATCCTCCGAAAGCTGCTGGCTTGACGACGCGACCTGTTTGGCAGCTTGCGAACTTTGCTCCGAGCTGGCAAGAAGCTCTTCAGAGCTTGCCGAAAGGGTTAGCGCATTATCTGCGATTTGGGACACCAAGCTGCGTAGGCTTCCGGTCATTACATTAAAGGAACCGGTCAGTTTACCGACTTCATCCTCGTAAGGATAGTCTCCTTTTACAGAGAGATCTCCGCCAGCGGCTTTCTCCATATGCTCTTGCAATCTACGAATCGGAGTCGTAATAATCATATTTAATGCCATTGCGTTCACCGTCATAATAACAATAGCGATAACAATCGTAAGAATGATGAACCAGTGGGAGGTTTTAGAGTCGTTGCTGCTCGTTTTCTGGAAATTTTCAGCCGCCGTCTCTTTAAGCTGCACCAATTTATCGAGTGCCACGATCGTTTTATCACCTTGCGGAGACACTTCATTATTATAAACTTGGTAAGCCACTTGATTATTTTTGGTAGCATGATCGATCGTCATTGCAACGATTTCACGATACTTCTTATTCAGCTCTTCAAAATCCTTGAAAGCAGCCGCCTCTTCTTCCGTCAACCGGATACCTGCCAGCTTCGTGACAAGCTCCTGATTCATAGCGCTGTTTTCGTCAAGTTTAGCCTTCAGCTTACCTTTATATTTAACATCTACAGATAACATCATTTCGAGCAAATTGGATTCGGTTTCATTGAAGTTCGTTTTTAGCTGATTAATCCATTTGACAGATAACAGACTTTCCTCGTACATTCTAGTAGAATTGCTAGACATCTTATCCATGAAGTAATAACCCGTAATACCTACAATCAGCAGGAATAAAATAGCAATAGCATTCATGAAAAGCAGTTTGTAACGCAGTTTAAGGTTGCGAAGGACGGACAGATTGGCTTTCACATTTCTTGCCTTTTTTTGTTGATTCACATTCAAACTCATGTTGAATTTCAAAGTCCAGTTCTCCTCCCGACATGCAGATCCTCTAACGTATGTTAGATTACCTTACATAGAAAATAATTAATTTACCTATGGTTTATTTTACAAACAAGTGAACATTATGTAAAGACAAAATTCGCCATAAAACGTATATTCATAGAACTATTTTCCTAGTAATTTGCTACCATTCCACCTATAGATCGGGGATGTTTGGTATGCAATTAATGGCTTTATTACGAATCCGCTTTCAGGTCATGGTAGAGGAACTAACATCTGGAAGGAGCTTGAAACCTCTCTAGAGCAGAACCAAATTCCCTATGTGGCTAAAATAACGCAAAAAGCTGGCGAAACCAAAGATTTCGCCAGCTCTCTTATCCAGGTACATTCGGTTACCAAACTCCTCTTAATCGGAGGGGATGGCACGATATATGATTCGCCACCTAAACGGAAAGTTTCAAACGTTCACGCTGTACAATCAAATACACGACAAAACCGGCAAGGATACACGCAATCCCTGTAATCGACAGGTCCGGTGACAGCCCATCCTTGGAAATTTGCGTATAAAGTCCGACTCCGGCAAGCATCATCGCATTTTCCAGGAAATTTTGAACCGCTATCGTTTTCCCTGCGCCTACCATCCCTTGACCCCTGTCTTGCAGCACAGCATTCATTGGTACAATAAACACTCCGCCGCTGAAACCTACAAGTAGAAGCAACCCTATTGTTATATACAAATTGGTGATTAGCGGGAACAGCAAGATGCAGATGATCATAAGAATGCCAAATATAAATGAATTATAATAACGCCTTGCCGGGACCAGCTTCGGTGTCATCAACGCCCCAATCATGATCCCTACGCCGGTTACAGCGACAAGCATAGAGATTTGATCGACCGACTGGATACCAAGGTGAGCAGGCACCCAAGCGATGATCGCCAACCGGACAACCGAGGACGTCATCCAGAACGAGCCCGTGCCGACAAGGGAGAAACGGGTAGCTCGGTCTTTTAACAAGAAGCTCATGTCGGAAACGAAAGTTCTCGCTGCCTTGCCATAGCGGATCGTCCTATCGCCTTGCATCTTCGGCATTTGCAGCGTCAGTTGCAAAGATAACAAGTACAAGCCAAGGCAGGCGATCATCGAACCGAATAGCGACATTTTCGCCAAAATACCACCGCAAACAGATCCAAGCAAAATGGCCATGATCGTATAACCTTCCATACGTGCATTAGCTCGAAGCAGCTCATGATCGGAATGGGTAAGCGCGGGCAAAATACCGTATTTAGCCGGTGAATACACCGCGGCGCCGATGCCGACGATCCCATAACTGACAGCCGGGTCCACATGAAGGAACATCGCGATGATGCCGATGCTTTTGATGGCATTTCCAACGAGAAGGATGCGGGATTTGGAGTGCTTATCAGCTATCGCACCGACAAAAGGCGCCAACACAACGAAGGCAACAATAAATGCTGCTTGAACAACACCAATGTAATAGTCCGGAAAAGCATTCTGCTTAATAATCGCCAATGTAATGAAGAGAATCATATTATCGGCAAAAGCGGAAAGAAATTGGGTCAAATTGAGCGTCTGAAGCGGTTTCATTTTCATATCATTTCTCTCCCCTAGGATGCATGATGCTCCTCAAGCGCAATTCGCTTAATGGTTACATAGTCTACTTTTCCACTGCCCAAAAGCGGCAATTTCTCTACATATCGCAGCTCCGAAGGCATATAAATCCCCGGATGCCCTTTCTGTTTCATCCATTCTTTAAGAGACTGCAGCTGCATGTCCGGGCTATTGTGGTATACGACAATCCGCTCTCCTTTTCGTGCATCCGGAACAGCAACGGCTGCGCACACGGCTTGATGCGGCAAGCTTGGCAACACGAGTTCTTCGACCATTGGCAGCGACACTTTTTCCCCACCAATCTTGGCAAAAGACTGCATCCTACCCTGAATCGACATGTAGCCTTCGTCATCGATTTGCACAATATCGCCGCAGCTGTACCATTCCGGGCAGGGGACAAAACCCTGACCATGAATCAAATACCCTTTCATCACATTAGGACCTTTGACAAGCAAATTGCCGCCAAGCTCGATGCCATCCACTTTTTCGATTCGAACCTGAATACCTGGCAGCACACGGCCTACGGTTCCTTTTTTAGCATGCATAGGCGTATTGAGCGAAATGACAGGCGCTGTCTCCGTCGTACCGTAACCTTCCAGAATCCGTATGCCGAATTTTTCGGCCCAGGTTTGACGGACTTCCTCTTTCAGCTTCTCGGCGCCAGCCACGACATATTTCAACGCATAGGCAAAATCATAAGCATGAGCCGTTCTCGCGTAAGCCGATAGAAACGTTGACGTACCGAACAAAATAGTAATATTGCGATCGTATACAATCTCTGGAATGACTTTATAATGCAGTGGATTTGGATACATGACCACCTTCATGCCCGAAAGTACCGGCAGTATCGTCCCCGCTGTTAAGCCGAAAGAATGAAACATGGGCATCGCCCCGAGAAGGATATCAGCCGCATTGAAAGCAATCACAGCTTTGGCCTGCTGAAGATTAGAAAAAATATTGCGGTGCGTCAGCACAACCCCCTTCGGTTTGCTTTCACTCCCTGATGTGAAGAGAACAACCTCATTCTCCCCATCCCCGACTGGTCCTCGCACTTTCATCAAGAGATTACGAATTCCTACCCATTTATGTTGAAAAGTTATACTCTCTCTAACCTCTTCAAGATAGATAACCGAGTAAACTTCACTGGCACTGTTGATAAAATCGGATAACCCCGCTTTCTCGATAAAAGCCCGAGACGTAATAATTGTCTTTGCCGAAACGGTTTCACAGGCATCCAGCATGGCGTGTTTTCCTGCAGTATAATTCAGAATCGCCGGTGTAATGCCTAAGCGGAATAAGGAAAATAAAGTCACGACATGCGCCGCCGCATTCGGCAATAGGACAGCTGTTCGCTTCTGGTTACCCAGCAGCTCCTTCAAACGCTCCGCTATCGTATAGCTGCTTAAAAGCAGTTTGCGGTAACTTATCGACGTATCTGATAGGATGTCTTCGCAAATAATTTTGGAAAATCCATGCTGCTTGGCAGCTATGAGCATCTCATTGAATAAATTAAGCTCCGGTTTCATCCGGCTTTCCACCAAATGACTCTGCATTCGGCTGCCGATGAACTCTGTTGCCCGCTCCTTCTGAACTCTTCTCGTCAGCTTTTCATTCACAGGCACTTGAAAAGACTCCCCAATCGTGAAAGTAACGGCCGGAAACCAAATCTGTTTCATTTTGCCACGAAGATACGATAATTTGGAATGCTCCAGTCCGTTAATCGCAATCGGCACCATGTGAGCCTGGGATCTTGACGCAATATATCCAATGCCGCCGTACACCTTCATCATGCTGCCCGTGGTCGATATGCGCCCCTCCGGAAAAATGACAAGCGGCGTACCGCTCTGCACCGTTTTGAGCATTTTCCGTACCGAGTAAGGGTTGAGTGGATCTACTGGAATATGCGAACGGAAATGGAGCGGCCAAGCAAAACGTTTGGCCATTCGTGTATTCACGACAAAGGCCACTTCCTCGGGTAGAATCAACGCTAGCAGAACAGCATCCAACAATGAGACATGGTTAGGAATGAGCACTGTTTTATCTGTAAAATCAAGCCGCTGCATCCCCTTCACTTTTACGCGAAAACTAGCTAGTATGACAGGGCGCAGCAGTGGAAGCAGAAGCTTTAACAGTACAATAAACAACCATTTGATCATGGTGACTCCTCCTAAGCGTTCGCATGGCAAATCTGAGAAAACCTTGGTACAACGTATTAAGCATCCATTTATTTATTGGGCTTCTCTTAATACCAGGTCATAATCCCATTGTATGCATTTGCTGCGATTCTGATAGTACTAACTTTACCTAGTACTACTGTCAACCACCCGCTGGATTCGTACTGCAGCTACCTTTGTTGCCCTCCTCTCCCACTATTAAAAAAGGACCACAGCATCCGTATGCAGCGGTCCCTTTTGCACGTTATTTAATTCGAAACTTCACTTGTTAGTGCTAGTGTATTCCCCTCGGAGTCCCGGAAGAACGCCATCCAGATATTCATATGATCCATTTTTGCAACGACATGTGGTTCGCTAATAAAGGTAACACCACGTTCGATGAAAGCTTCATACGCCTGCTTAATGTCTTCCACCTTATAATAGATGACCGATCCTGGATGATTAAATTCAGGTTTCTCAGGAAGGCTGAGCATCAAACGAATGCCATTGATATCAAAAAAAGCCATTTGCCCAGCATGAAACATAAATTTCATGCCCAAAGTATCGCGATAAAAAGCAACAGCTCTTTCAATATCAACGACAATGACAGAAATTTGCGCTATTTGAGTTAAGATGTTTCCGTTCATACAACTCCCCTTCCAATCCGGTATACCCATATTCTACCATACCAGTATAAGGGACGATAGAACATCCATCTGTTCGTCTGTGATAGAGGAACTAGAGTCTGCTATTTCGATTACTCACCTTTTAATAACGCATTAAGCTTGCCTGGAAAATCCGTAATAATGCCCGAAACGCCAGCATCGATCATCTTCTGAAAATCCCTTACAACGTTCACTGTCCATGGATACGTGGCTAATCCTGCTTCTGCCGCCGATACCCCGTCTTCTTTTTCAAAATGATGATGTTGAGGGTGCAGAGAGTGCACCTCAACCCCGAGTTGCTGGGCATAAGCCGCATGGTCAATCAAGTTGGCGGCATACAGCAGCCCCACTTTTACTTCAGGCTCGGCCAACTTGATCCGCTTAATCACTTTGTGGTCGAAAGAGGAAATAACGACGTCTTCCATCCTGCCGCTTTCACGCAAAAAGGCAAGCAAGGCCTTCTCCATTCGTCCTTCATACGCATGCTTCACTTCCACATTGATGAGGAAGCCACGTGGCACAAGCTCAAAAACCTCACGCAGCAAAGGTACTCTTTCCCCGATGAAATCCTCGGAAAACCATGAACCGGCATCGAGTTCTTTGATTTCATCCCAGTTTTTTTCGCAAATTAGACCAGAACCATTCGTCGTGCGATCCAGTGTACCGTCATGACAAACGACAATTTCGCCGTCTTTCGTCAGGTGAACATCCAATTCAATGCCTTCCGCTCCTTGCTCGAAAGCTAAAGCAAAAGATTTTAATGTATTCTCCGGTGCATCCCCGGCTGCTCCTCTATGACCTATTACAAGTGGTTGTTTGCTCATTATACGTAACACTCTCCTAACTTCATTAACTACTTATACTCAAATTATAGTAGAGCAGCTCCGCTTTTGCCCAGTAAATCTTCGTAAATATTATGTAAACATCGAGATGAAATTAACAAATCATTTAAATCTATTTAACACTGGTCAAATAACAGGACGTTAACCTAATAGAGATCGAACTAGCCTAATATTCTTTATGGAGGACATTGCATGAGTACGCTGGACCAAGATTTAACCTTAACTAATGCACCAAAAAAAATAACAACACGTGCTGAACTCCCCCGTCGTTCTATGTTCTTCTCGAATTGGGCGGAGACGCTGCTTGGTTATATTTTCTTATTTCCGTCATTGCTGCTTTTCGGTGTGTTTCTGTTCTACCCTTTGATTCAAACCTTTTATCTCAGCATGCATGAGACCGATCCCAGAGGCAGGGTGGCTTCCTTTGTCGGCTTCGATAACTTTACGGCTATCTTCACGTCGGAGAAGTTCTATAAAAGCTTGGAGGTCACAGGTTTATTCACCATTCTGACGGTACCGACCAGCATCGCCCTTGCGCTTCTGCTCGCAGCTCTCACACACAATCAGCTGAAAGGGATGCGTTTTTTCCAATTTATTTTCTCGCTTCCTGTCGTTCTGTCTGTAGGAACATCCTCTGTCATCTGGATGATGCTTTTTCATCCTAGCGTCGGCATGCTTAACTACCTGCTGCAGCTTGTAGGTTTAGAGCCTGTGGCTTGGCTAACAGATCCTCGGTGGGCACTGCTTTCCGTCTCCTTGATGACTGTATGGATGAATCTTGGCTTCAATTACATCGTCCTGTTCAGCGGACTTCAAGGCATTCCCGATGAAATCTACGATAGCGCAAAAATCGATGGATCCGGGCCGGTTCGGACGTTTGTGCAAATCATTTTACCCCTGCTTTCACCGACGGTGTTTTTCGTCACGATTGTATCGATTATCGGCGCTTTCCAATCCTTCGGACAGATTCACATTCTGACCAAAGGCGGTCCAATTAACTCGACCGATGTGCTCGTTTATAACTTGTATCAAGATGCTTTCATTAACTTCCGGTTCGGAACTGGAAGCGCGCAGGCCCTTGTTCTGTTCACAATCATCCTGATTTTCACCTTCGTGCAATTCAAAGTGTTCGAAAGGAATGTGCATTATCAATGAACCGTCCCTTACAGAAAACATTTATTTATATCCTATTAGCTATTGCAGCGGCCCTTGTATTGTATCCAATCTTTTACACATTTTCCGCTACGTTCATGACACCAGATGAAGCTTCGGCTTATCCGCCGCGCTTCTTGCCAAGCAGTTTCTATGTGGGCAGTATAGTGGCCGTTTTTCAACTCGTTCCGATAGCCAAATTCATTACAAACAGCTTTATCGTTTCACTAATCATCATGATTGGGCAGCTGATGACCTCTTCGATGGCCGCTTATGCCTTTGCCAATATCCGGTTTAAAGGAAAAGCTTTCATCTTCTCTTTGTTCATGGCGACGATGATGATTCCTTGGGAAGTCACGATCATACCGAATTATCTGACGGTCAAAAAATGGGATTGGCTCGATAGCCTGCAGGGCCTAACGGTTCCTTTCCTGGCAACAGCATTCGGTACCTTCCTGCTGCGCCAATTTTTCCTGCAGCTGCCCAAAGAATTGTTCGAAGCGGCGCGTATCGACGGATGTGGTCACATCCGCATCTTTTTCCGGATTGTACTGCCTTTGGGAAGACCTGCGCTTGCTACACTAGCTGTCTATGCTTTCCTTAATGCATGGAACATGTATCTATGGCCGCTGCTCATTACGAACAGTGAAGCAATGCGAACTGCACAAATCGGCATCGCTATGCTGCAATTTGAAGAGTTAACCGTATGGAACCTCGTCTTGGCAGGCGTAACCATCGTCCTCTTACCATCGCTTATTTTGCTCATCCTTGGTTTAAAGCAGCTCGTCCGTGGACTCACCGCTGGAGCTGTGAAAGGTTAATCTTGTTGGCTGCTCTGACAGGCTATATTAGCTGAATCAGATTTCCATAAATAAAAAAAAGTTAAAAAAGGGAGAGAAACAAATCAATGAAATCCGTAAACATAAGAACTTCCGTTCTCGCAATGACAGCACTCACCATGGTGTTGGCTAGCGCATGCAGCAAAGCAGAAGTAACGCCAGCTAGCAGTACTGCACCTGCAAGTTCAACTGCCGCTTCAGCAGCTCCGACCAAAGCCGCAGAGCCGGTTAAAGTCATCTGGTGGCACTCCATGAGCGGTGAACTTGGCAAAGCTGTCGACAAGCTAGTTGCAGATTTCAATGCTTCCCAGAAAAATGTGCAAGTTGAAGCTGTCTTCCAAGGTACTTACGATGAAAGCTTGAACAAAATGAAAGCTTCCATGGACACAAAAAGCGGCCCATCCCTCATTCAAGTTTACGAGATCGGTTCGCGTTTCATGATCGATTCCAAGGCGATTACACCGGTTCAAAAATTCGTTGATGCCGACAAATTCGACCTTTCCCAACTAGAAGAAAACATTTTGAATTACTACAAAGTTGACGATAAATTGAATTCCATGCCTTTTAACACATCCAACCCAATCCTTTACTACAACAAAGATATGTTCAAAGCCGCTGGTCTAGATCCGGAGAAGCCGCCAACAACGTATGAAGAAGTAGCAAAAGCCGCACAAGCGCTGAGCAAAGACGGTAAAGCCGGTGGATCCTTTGCAATTTACGGTTGGTTCATGGAGCAGTTTTTCGCTGGACAAGGCGCAGAATTCTTGAACAACGGAAACGGTCGTACCGCTGCGGCGACAGAAACACTTTTGAACAATGAAGCAGGCGTTAAAACATTGACTTGGTGGAAGGGAATGGTTGATAACAAATCCCTCATGAACCTTGGTCGTAAAACCGATGATACGAAAAAAGCTTTCCTAGCCGGTCAAATTGCAATGACACTTGATTCTACAGCTTCTTTACGCGGTATAGTTACTGGTGCAGAAGGCAAATTCCAAGTTGGAACAAGCGTTATGCCTAAACCTGCTGATGCCAAAGACGGCGGTGTTGTTGTTGGGGGCGCAAGTCTCTATATCTTGAACAACAAATCCGAAGCTGAGCAAAAAGGCGCATGGGAATTCATCAAATTCTTGACGAATCCGCAAACGCAAGCATGGTGGAACGTGAACACAGGATATTTCCCAATTACGAAAAAAGCTTATGATGAGCAAATTCTTAAAGATAATTTAGCTAAATTCCCGCAATTCCAAACGGCAATCGACCAACTGCACAATACGAAAGCGAACAAAGCAACGCAAGGCGCGGTCATGGGTGTATTCCCAGAAGCTCGTCAACTCGTTGAAACAGCTATCGAAGAAGCACTCACGGGTAAAAAATCACCGAAAGATGCCTTGGATGCAGCTTCAAAAACCATCGCTGAGAAACTAGCCGCTTATAACAAAACAGTAAAATAAAGCATTGACCTTTTCAAACAAGAAGCATATACTTTATTCAACTTCTATATTCGATCGTGCCTATGATGAGAATCCAACTCGGAGGCGTTATCGCCAAGCATGCTTGTTGGATTTAAAGTCATGCTAAGTTAACCGGCACCGCCCGTTACCGCGGAACCAAGTGGAGAAACATGCACATCATGTTTCTTAAATTGGGTGGCACCGCGAGCAAACGCTCCTCGTCCCAATCGGATGAGGAGCGTTTTTTGTTGTCCAAAAATCGGTTACGGGAGGCCATACACATGAACCAAACAAAACGCAGGTACAATTTCAATCCAGGTCCGGCCGCATTACCTTTAGGCGTTCTGGAAGAAGCTCAGCAGCAATTTGTCGATTATGAGGGTAAAGGAATTTCTTTGCTCGAAATGTCGCATAGAAGCAAAACGGTCGAGGAACTGAACCACGAAACGCAGCTCCTCCTACTTTCCCTACTGAATTTGCCCAAAGGATATGAAGTGCTTTTCATGGGTGGTGGGGCAAGCACGCAATTCGCCCTTCTTCCGATGAATTTCCTAAGACCACAGCTAACAGCTAACTATGCTCTAACTGGCAGCTTTGCAGAGAAAGCCTATAAGGAAGCGGCTTATCTTGGTCGCACCCATGTCGTAGCAAGCTCCAAAGAACAAGGTTATCGCGGTATTCCTGCCTGGGACGCACCGGATCTCAGCCCAAATGCTGCCTATGTGCATATCACGATGAACAATACCATCGAAGGATCGCGTTATGCGGAGATACCCGAAGTCGGCGACATCCCTCTCGTTGGCGATATGACCAGCGAAATCCTGAGCCGTAAACTGGATCTCGCGAAGTTCTCCATGATCTATGCCGGCGCACAAAAAAATCTTGGACCCGCTGGTGTCACTGTAGTCGTGATCCGTGAAAGCTGGCTGGAGCAAGCTTCAAGCGAGATTCCGGAAATCATGCGCTACAGCACATTTGCCAAAAACAATTCCCTGTTCAACACGCCTCCCGTCCATGCCATTTATATGACCAATTTGGTGCTCAAATGGACGCAAAAGCAAGGCGGCGTGGAACAATTAGAACGCCATAATCTTGCAAAATCCGGCCTCCTTTATGAGGTCATTGATGCCAGCGGCGGTTTTTACCAGGGCATGATTGATGCAAAAGACCGCTCTCCCATGAATATCACTTGGCGTATGGCTAATGAAGAGCTTGAACGCCGTTTCATCGCGGAATCCGAGACCCATGGCTTTGAGGGCTTGGCCGGACACCGCAGCGTTGGCGGTCTGCGCGCTTCCGCCTACAATGCGGTCCCTCTTGAAGCCTGCCGAGCTTTAGCGGAGTTCATGCTCGATTTTGCCCGCAGAAACGGATAAAAAAAAATAAAAGAGTCCCGTAGAGCGGCTTGCGCCATGCTCTCGGGACTTTTTATCTAAAGGTATTGGAAACCGCTCTGATGATGCTTATTTCCCAAGTTGGTGAATAGGGTGTCCAAGCGCGCCTTCCGCTGCATCCATGATCATTTCTGTCAATGTTGGATGTGCGTGGATCGTAAGGGCGATATCTTCTAGGTTAGCACCCATCTCAACTGCAAGAGCAAGCTCCCCAATCAAGTTCGATGCTTCTGGACCAACAATTTGACCACCAAGCAGTTGGCCTGTTTCTTTGTCGCCGACAAGTTTCACGAAACCTTGACCTGCGTTCAAAGAGTTAGCGCGGCCGTTAGCTGCATAAGGGAATTTCCCGATCGTTACGTTAATCCCCTGAGCTTTTGCTTCCGTTTCGCTCAAGCCTACACCGGCAATTTCCGGATCAGAGAACACAACAGCCGGCATCGCTTTGTAGTCTACGATGCTGGAGTGACCTGCAATCGCTTCTGCCGCCACTTTTGCTTCATAGGAAGCTTTGTGGGCCAGGGAAAGACCAGGCACAACATCGCCAATCGCAAAGATATGCGGAATGCTGGTTCTACCTTGGTTATCAACTTCGATCAAACCACGGTCCGTCATTTTCAAGTTAATCAGATCAAGACCAAGCTCGCCGTCTGTGTTCGGACGACGACCGACAGTTACAAGCACGTAATCAGCGGTTACTTGTTTCTCTTCGCCTTTCACTGTGAACGTTACGGTTACGTCGTTCTCTGTTTTCGTGCAGGATTGTGCCAGCGCTTCTGTATGAACTTCAACGCCAACTTTCTCAAGGTTGCGTGCTACAAGCTTCGTCAAATCTTTCTCGAAGCCTGGCAATACGTGATCTGAACCTTCCAGCACAGTTACTTTCGTACCGAACTTCGCATACGTTTGGCCAAGCTCGATTCCGATGTAGCCGCCGCCGATCACGATCATGCTTTTCGGAACTTCAGGCAAGTTCAAAGCTTCCGTGGAAGAAATGATTCTTCCGCCGAAAGGGAATGCTTTCAGCTCAATCGGACGGGAACCCGTCGCGATAATACAGTGCTTGAAGCGATAACGCGGAGCTTCTGCATCATTGAACACACGTGCTTCGTGCTCGTTGATGAACATCACTTCGCCTTGGAACGTTTGGATCTTGTTGCCTTTGAGCAGCGCGCCAACGCCGCCCGTTTGTTTAGCAACAATGCTGTTTTTCCAAGCTTGTACCTTTGCAAAGTCCACTTTCACGTTCTCTACAGAGATACCCATGCTGTCAGCGTGCTGCGCATGCTCATACGTATGAGCTGCGGAGATCAACGCTTTGGAAGGGATACAGCCGCGGTTCAAGCAGACGCCGCCCCACTCCGATTTATCTACAATAAGGACACTTTGACCAAGTTGAGCTGCGCGAATGGCAGCTACATAACCCCCTGGTCCTGCACCAATAACTAGCAAGTCAATATCAAGAGAAGCATCTCCTACTACCATGTTGTTACACCTCCAAGACGAGAAGCTCTGGATCAGCCAGGAGCTGTTTGATGTAGTTCAAGAAGCTTTGTGCTGTCGCTCCGTCAACGATACGATGATCGAAACTTAAGGAAAGAGCCATCACCGATGCTGCAACGATTTGACCGTTTTTCACGACAGGTTTTTCAGTAATGCGGCCAGCACCCAGGATCGCAACTTCAGGGAAGTTGATAACCGGCGTGAAGAACATACCGCCTACGGAACCAATGTTCGTAATGGAGATTGTGCCACCCTTCATCTCGTTCGGAGTCAACTTGCCATCGCGTCCGCGAGTAGCCAAGTCTTTGATGGAAGAGGCAATCGACCATACATTTTTACGGTCAGCATCATGGATAACAGGTACGAGTAAGCCGTTGTCTGTATCTGTTGCGATACCGATGTTGTAGTACTTTTTGTAGACGATTTCTTGCTTTTCTTCGTCGATCATTGCGTTCAACGCCGGGAATTGACGGCAAGCCGCTACCAATGCTTTCACGATGAAAGGAAGGTAAGTCAACTTCACGCCTTTCTTCTCAGCAAGAGGCTTCGTGCGCTCACGCAGAGCGACTAACGCGCTCACGTCGATTTCGTCCATCAGTGTCACATGCGGTGCCGTGTACACGGATTTCACCATCGCGTTCGCGATGACTTTCCGGATTCCTTTGAACGGAACCCGCTCTTCTACGCGATCGCCCACAGCAACCTGCGTGCTAGCCGCAGGTGCTGCGTTGCCAGCTGCTTCCGTTGCAGCTGGTTCTGCTGCTGCCGGAGCCGCGGCGCTGCCCGCTCCGTTAAAGCCGAGCACGTCCTCGCGTGTTACGCGGCCGTGCTTGCCTGTAGGCGTCACCTCTGCGAGTGTGATGCCTTTTTCTCTTGCAAGCTTGCGCACGCTAGGCGTCGCAAGCACTTCGCGGCCACCAGCGCTTGGCGCTGCTGGCGCAGGTGCTGCTGCAGCTACTGCTGGTGCTGCTGCAGGAGCCTCTGCTACGGCTACCGCTGTAGCAGCAGGTGCCGCTGCGGCCGCAGGCGCAGCGTTGTTGGAGCTGCTGTGATGCATGGACTCAGCCGGCATCTCGCCTGTTACTTCGATTGTCATCACGAGCTCGCCAATCGTACAGATTTGACCGTCTTTGACAGCGACGCTAACGACTTTGCCTTCTACAGGACATGGAACTTCAACAACCGCTTTATCGTTCTGTACTTCCATAAGAATGGTTTCGTCGGTTACGGTGTCACCCGCTTTAACGAGCATCTTAACGATTTCGCCTTCATGTATGCCTTCTCCAAGCTCTGGGAACTTGTATTCAAACAATGCCACGTGTACTACCTCCTGTTACCTTCGACTATGAATTAGAATTCGAGTACTTGTTTAATACCGGCAATAACACTTGCTGGGCTAGGCAACCAAGCATCTTCGATTTGTGCGAACGGATAAACGGTATCCGGAGGCGCAATACGCAGAACTGGAGCTTCCAAGTGCAGGATTGCTTTTTCATTAATTTGAGCAATAACCTCTGCGGCTACTCCAGAAGTTTTTTGTGCTTCTTGTACGATAATCGCACGGTTCGTTTTCTTGATCGAAGCGACAATCGTGTCGATATCAAGCGGAAGCAGAGTACGAAGGTCGATAACCTCAACTTTCACACCTTGAGTTTTTTCGATCTCTTCAGCTGCTTTCACGGATGTATGAACCATTGCTCCGTAAGTAATGATGGTTACGTCAGAACCTTCACGAACAACGTTTGCTTTACCAAGTTCAATGGTGTATTCGCCTTCTGGTACTTCAGCGCGGAATGCGCGGTATAAGTTCAGATGCTCCATGAAGAAGACAGGGTCATTATCGCGAATCGCGGAAATGAGCAAGCCCTTCGCATCGTAAGGGTTGGAAGGAACGACAACTTTAATCCCCGGAGTTTGCACCAATAGACCTTCAAGTGCATCCGTGTGAAGCTCAGCCGCTTTAACGCCGCCGCCGTAAGGCGTACGGAATACGATTGGCGAGTTGTAACGGCCGCCGGAGCGGTAACGCATACGAGCTGCTTGCACGCAAATTTGGTCAAGCGCTTCGTAAATAAAACCTACGAATTGAATCTCAGCAATTGGACGGAAGCCTTGAACGCCAAGACCTACTGCAAGTCCGCCGATAGCAGACTCAGCAAGTGGTGTGTCGAATACGCGGTCTTCGCCGAATTCTTTTTGTAAACCTTCTGTAGCACGGAATACGCCACCAACATGGCCAACGTCTTCGCCGAACAAAATTACATTTGGATCTCTTTCCAGTTCAACGCGCATTGCGTCTTTAATCGCTTGAATCATCGTCATTTGTGCCATGACTTCTCCGTGCCTCCTAAGAGTTTTTGCCAGATTTTATTTATACGCTTGTTTCTGTTCTTCGAGATGGGAAGGTGTAACTTCGAACATGGAATCGATTAAGCCCGGAACTGTCATTTTCTCAGTTTCCTCAGCTTTTTTAATGTGCTCAGCAACAGTTGCTTTTGCTTCTTCTTTCACTTTCGCTTCTTCTTCTTCGCTCCACAGACCTTTTTTGGTCAGGAAAATACGCATGCGCGTAAGCGGATCTTTCGGCTCCCAATCGGATTCCTCGTCTTTGGTACGGTATTTCGTCGTATCGTCGGCCAAGGAGTGAGGACGGTAACGGTACGTCAATGCCTCAATCAATGTAGCGCCTTCGCCTTTGCGGCCTCTTTCAGCAGCTTCAGACACAGCTTGAACAACAGCCAGAACGTCCATACCATCTACTTGCACGCCTTTGATACCTGCAGCAAGTGCTTTATGAGCAACAGAAAGTGCTCCTGTTTGTTTGGAGTAAGGCGTTGTGATCGCATAACCATTGTTTTGTACAAAATAAATGGCAGGCAGCTTAAATGCTCCTGCAAAGTTCAAACCTTCGTAGAAATCTCCTTCAGAGCTTCCTCCGTCCCCAGTGTACGTAATCGCTACACGAGGTTGGTTACGCTTTTTGAATGCCATAGCTACACCAGTTGCGTGCAGAATTTGTGCACCAATGATGATTTGCGGCATAAGAACGTGAACATCCTGCGGAATTTGACCGCCATGTTGGTGTCCGCGGGAATATAGGAATGCCTGGTAAAGCGGAAGTCCGTGCCATACGAGCTGCGGCATATCGCGGTAACCCGGGCAAATAAAGTCATCTTTATTTAAAGCAAATTCACTACCGATCATGGAAGCTTCTTGTCCGGATACCGGCGCATAGAAACCAAGACGTCCTTGACGACCGAGATTAACGGCTCTTTCGTCCCAAACACGTGTGAATACCATTCTTCTCATTAACTCTCTTAATTGGTCATCGCTAAGTTTAGGCATTTTGTCGGGATTTACAACTGTGCCGTCTGGAGCCAGTACTTGTAAAGGCTCAACCTTTTCTGTGGTCACTTCGTAATTTGCTTGGCTGACAAGTGGCTTACTCATACCATTTCACCTCTTATATGATTTTGATGCCTGCTAGCTACACTTCTGTTATAGTATTATTATAAACCTGTTTTTGTGAATTGTACACCGCTATCCTTATGATATATGACCTTTTTTCGTGGAAGCGAATAGTACAGTTTAGGAAAATATATAATACAGTTAACATGAAATTTACAACTGCTATAATACACCTTACCCAAACCACTTCCAACTTACGCTTCACATACCATTTTTCCCCACTAGGATATAAAGGAGATTACTCGATGTCTGATGACGCTCGCTACTACCAAAGAACGATTGTGAAAGATGAACTCACCTCTGTCCTGCTCCAAGAAACACGCCAACTTCGCGTTTATTTGCCTCCCGGTTACAACGAGCTGCTCTCCTATCCGGTTATTTATTGCCAAGATGGCGAGCAATTCTTCAATTTCGGACGCATCGCCACAACCATTACCCGTTGCATATTAGATGAAGACCTGGAGCCAGCTATTGTGGTAGGTGTGGATGTGAACGCGGCTAACCGCACGTCCGAATATGCGCCGGAAGGCGAGCGTCATGACGCTTACTGCCGCTTTTTCGCAGAGGAGCTGCTCCCTTATGTGGAAAGCCGCTATCCTGTAAGGACGGAGCGCAGTGAACGCATAGTCGCAGGTGATTCTCTCGGTGGGACCGTTTCCTTGCATCTCGCCTTAGATTATCCTAGCCTTTTTTGCCGCGTTATATCCTTATCTGGCGCATTTTTCGACATTACCCGCGAACGCCTTAAAGCGGTCGACGATTTATCTTGGCTTGAAATGTACATGTTGATTGGCTTGGATGAAACGGATGTCAAAACGGAGCGAGGAACCTTTGATTTCGTCAGAGAAAATCGTTTGGCCAAGGAAGATCTCGAAAGAAAAAATGCTGTGCTTCATTATATCGAGAAACCTGGCAAACATTTGTGGGGATTCTGGCAAGGGGAACTGAGCGCGGCGCTGCATTATTTTCTTGGGTAAAACTATCACATATAAAAAAAACGGTCCCGCTTCCGTCAATTGACGAAGTCAGACCGTTTTTTTATTTCTTGATCGCGTATCGCTCCTTCATCAGCTCCACCATGTCGCCGATTTGCCGGTCCGTCGGATATCCCGGGATTGTTTCAGGACTTTTCACTTGCAGCCCTCTAGCCATCATAATTTCAACTAAGTTCGAAATAAATTGCTCAGCTGTTAAAGGAATGTTCAAGCATTCCGCCAAACTCGCCATGCTCCCCGGTGCCACAGCAGGATACTCGCTTGGGTCTGCCGATTGCGCCGCGCGTTCGTAGAAGCCTCTAGCCAGCGCTGCTTTCGCCTCGCCTTCACCTTCGACAATAATAAAAGCTTGGACCGATAAAGCCAGCTGCTGCCTGCGCTGTGCGATCCCGCAGAACTTACGGCCGCCTACACTTAGGTCGAACTCTCCCGGGCAGAAAGACCCCATTACCTCACCTTGATCGATATGATAAGTAAGTTTGCTCATCACCTCACGGATCAGGGCCACCATGGCTTCAAAATCTTTGCGATGCTCCATATCCCCGGCTTCTTTCGGCAGCAGTAAAGAGACATTCACAACGCTCAGATCCAGCGGAACCGCTGCGCCTCCTGAATTTCTAACAGCCGTATCGTACCCTTGGTCGAGCAACCATTGGTTAGCAAGTGCCGCTTCCGGGAGTCGGCTATCTCTAAGTCCCATGACAAAAGCTCGCGGGTGCCGCCAAATATGGAGGATCGGAGGCGCCATTTTCCCAATGGACCGGCAAAGAAGTTCTTCCAGCGCAAAAGCATATAAAATCGATCTTGAGGCCGTTTCCTGTGTTCGGTCAAGGATCACCATTGAAGAAGAAAGGGGTGTATTCGTCATTTACATAATCTCCTGAGCCTGCTATTTATGTTCATCCTCCGAATTGTAAGCGAATCTAGCGTTAGCCGCAACGTAAAAATCGCTTCTTTTCGCCAAAAAACATCAAAATTTAGGATACATTTCGAAGGAATTCCAAGTTTTGTGTCGAATAAAAAGTGGAACATCAAATTTTTGTTAAGTAGGCGAGATCTTTGAACATTTTTGACGATTTACTCCTGAATATCCTTGTTTTAACCGTCCCCATTGTTTTAACTCACATCTTTTGGCTCGAAAAACCCGGCTCTCTAGACAGTTATGATAAATATCGTCAGGTATTTCTTCTATTTATCTGCACACTAGCCGCCATTTTTTGCGTGACCCATCCTTTCTTTAAACCCATAGGCAATCATTTCGATCTCCATATTATTCCCGTACTCATCGCTTTCTTATATGGCGGCATACGCTCAGGACTAGCGGTTTCCGGATTCATACTCGCCTATGTGTACATCATGAACGGCCCGAATTTCGTGTGGATCGTCACCTTACTAGCTCTTCTCATCCCCTTCATCGTGGCTTTCATTGCGCTGAGCAATTGGAAGCACCTAACCCCCAAAGTGATGTTTCCCACCCTGCTTGCTTTCATCAGTGCTCTAGCAACTTTCTGTATCACCCTGCTGTATAGAGTCAGTTCTTTTGCCACAGTAGATCGTACTTTTTTGCTATATGGTATCGTGTATTGTCTCGTTCACTTATTTACGATGTGGCTCCTAACGTACTTAATTGCCCGAATCCGCGAAAATATCACATTGCGCCAAGAAATTCAGCGCTCTGAGAAACTCAATGTCCTCAGTGAATTGGCCGCTTCAGTCGCCCATGAAATTCGCAACCCCATGACGGTAGCCAGAGGATTCATGCAAATCCTCAGTCAATCGCAGGTCACGGAAGAGAAGAAACATATATACACTTCTATGGTCATCGAAGAAATTGACCGCGCCCAAAGCATTATTACCGACTATTTGTCTTTTGCCAAACCTGAGGCTGAGAAGCTTGAACCACTTAACTTATCTGACTTGTCATTCAAGCTAAACAATCTGATACTTCCATATGCCGCACTGCGCGGGGTTGATGTTCAAATCGACATGAAATCCCCGTTGGTCATTCAAGCAAATGAAGAAAAAATCATGCAATGCCTGCTCAACCTCACCAAAAACGGCATTGAGGCTATGACGGACGGGGGCGCACTGCAAATCATAGGCTTCAAACGAGGCCCCCACATTATTCTACAAATTAAAGATACAGGCATCGGTATGACCGCTGAACAGATCAACCGCCTTGGAACCCCTTTTTATTCCACCAAAAACAAAAGCACTGGACTCAGCATGATGGTCTCCTATCGCATCATCCGCACCTTAGGAGGACTCATTGAAGTTACGAGCGAGCCCAACCAAGGTACCTGTTTTACGATATCACTGCCGGCCGTTTGATTGGCTCGCAAGAATATCCATGATCCCTTTGAACAAAGGTATGGCCTTGTTGCTTTCCGTTGGATCCGTATTTTTGATAACAACGGATACCGCATACTTGGGAGTAGCCACCGGGCCATATCCGATAAACCACTGATTCACCTTTTCCTGCTTGCCGACCATCGTTTGAGCGGTACCGGATTTCCCTGCGAGCTGCCACTTTGCATCCTTCAGCCCTTGGCCAGTCCCATCGGTCACGACTTCTCTCATCCAGCTCAACAGCGTACGGCTTGTCGAAGCGGATACATATCCCTCTGCATCCTTTCGCGTTTGCGGTTCAAACTTCTCCATCACGCGATCGGTCTGGTAGCGGATTTCTTGGACCACTCTCGGCGAGTAGCCTTTTCCATTATGAAGTAAAGTAACAATCATATTAGACGCCTGCAAAGGGGTCATCATGACGTCTCTTTGTCCGATGGCTGTCTGCATAAGAACACCTTCATCATCGTGCGGCGTATGGGCGCCAAAGAGCTGTCCAGTCTCTTCGCTATCTAATTGATGGAGGAGGATCTTCGTGTCCGTCTTCCCTGACCAACCCACTTCATCCAGCACGCCAAGCTTATGCGCGAAGCTTTCCAGTTGGCCAGCCGTTAAGCGCTGCATGACTTTGGCAAACACGATGTTGCAAGACTGTGCGAACCCTTGTTCCAAGGTTAAGGGGCCATGTCCCTCTTTCCTCCAGCAGGTAAAACCGTACTTGCCAAGAGCTCCTTCACAAGTGAATGTCTCTTTGGGATTAACCACACCTAAATCCAGCGCAGCGGCCGCCACAACGGTTTTGAAAATAGATCCGGGAGCTGTTGCTTTAAGCGCATAGTTGCTCCAGCTTTTACTTGCAAGATCCACGGATGTGGGATCATAGTTGGGCCTGCTCGCCATGGCGACGATATCGCCTTGTGCGACTTCCTGAACGACGGCAGCACCATCCCGTATTTTCAATTTATCCATTAGCGCTTCAATTTGCCTCTGTACGCTTACATCAAGTGTCGTAACTAACTTAACGGGATAAAAGGCATTATTCGGCGCAATCATACGCGCATCCAGTCCGGTTAACGGCCTTTTGCCGGCATCCATAAAATAAGAGATCGATGTCTCTCCAATGCCCCGAAGCCAGAGATCGAAGGTCTTCTCAAGGCCCGCCCCGCCAATCTTCGTTGTTAGCGCGACCTTGCCTTTTTCCAGATCCGCGCCGTACAGGTTCATCACGCGATCCGGATTTTGTCCAATGAAGCCGATCAACTGCCGCGCAGTCATCCCGCTCGGATAACGGTCTTCCATCTGCACTACCTTTACATTCGGCAAGTTCAGTGCTTCTATCTGCTCTTCCTGTCCATCCGTTAACGCGACAGGTTTGCCACCACTGGCTTGACTCCACACTTGCGGCTCTTTCAGATCTTTGGTGAATACACGCCAAGACTCCGCATTCGTCCGCAAAATCCGGACAAGCTGATTCACCTGCTGCGGACTTGCTTGAAGATCGTTATTGATGGGAAACACAACGAGGGATTTCACAATCTTTCCTGTCATCGGCTGCAAGTTCCGATCCAATATTTCGCCTCGGCCGCTCTCCAGCACTAGCGCACGTTGTCTTTGAACGACTGAGTTTTTAAGCAAATTAACTCCGTGTGAACTGTAATTTTCTGTTGCTGCAATTTGTATCCAGAACAGCTTACCTACTATGCCAATAAATAGGAGTACGATGGTAAGAAGAACAAGAAAAATACGGCGTTTTTCAAGTGAAGATAACTGTTTGACCCTCATACACCTAACTCCTAACGATGTCATTCATCCTAATCTTAGATGTTATCAGTATCGTCACTCCTGCACGTAGACAAACCGTCGATACGCTTATTCGGAAACAAAAAAAAGCCCACCCTCTTAAACAGAGAGTGGACTTCGAATTGTATACAACTAGACTTCGAATTTGGATAAGGTGTCGGTAAGCGATTTGGAAAGCAGATCCAACTTGTCCGACAGCTTCACTAAGCCATCGCTGATGCTAAGCTGCTCGGAGCTCAAGGAAGCAACTTCCTCCGAAGTAGCAAGTGATTCCTCCGCTACAGCACTTACATTCGACATGGCGTCCGAAAGAACGACTTGCGATTGTTCCAAGGTTGAGATCGAATCGCTGACGGTGCTGAGCTGCTCAATGAAGCCGCCCATGTGGTTCGTTACTTGTTTGAAAATAATATCGGCTTCTTTCACCGCTAGAATCTGTTCTTTGAAGATCGGCGTTGCTGTTGAAAGCACCTTCACCGTTTCATCGATTTCTTTCTGAATCGTTTCGGTAATTTGACCTACGACATCAATGGATTGACGGGATTGATCTGCCAGCTTCCGAATCTCATCCGCAACAACCATGAAGCCTTTGCCCGCAGCTCCGGCACGTGCAGCTTCAATTGTCGCATTCAAGGACAAGATATTCGTTTGCTTCGTCATATTATTCAAAACGTCCAGGATTTTACGAATCGAACGTGTGCTATCTTTCAAGTTGTCGACTTTATCGACCATGGAACGGATCATTTCTTCCGTCAAGTTCGTCTTCGAAATGAGCTCGGACATGTATTTCGTTCCTTGCTCACTGGAGCTCTGCACATCCGCTGCAGCTGTCCCCATCTCCAGGTTTGCTTCGATAACCTGTTTCATCTGGATACCGATATGATGCGTCAGCTCATTGCCTCTTTCGGACTCTGTCGCCAAACCTCCGGCACCGTTAGAGATTTCATCCGTAGCTACAGCAATTTCTCTAGCCGCAGTAGCCGTTACCTTGGAGGAATTCGTTAACTCTTGCGCCGTTTCAAAAACCGCTTGTGCAGAGGTGCTGGTTTGCTGAACCAATGTTGTAATCTGCTGCATCATCACATCGAAGCTTGCGCCCAACTGCCCAATCTCATCTTGCGTTGTATAGTTGGCACGCACGGTTAACTTCCCTTTAGCGCCTTGCTGCATCAAGTTGCGAAGATTGATCAGCGGTCGTCCAATCATTCTGGCAACGAATAATCCGATTAACACTGCCGCAATAGCCGCAAATAAAGCGATTAAAAGCGTGTAGTTGAAAATCTTTTTAGCGTCCTTCACAAGCGAGCTAACTGGGATATCCCCTACTAGATTCCAGCCGGATATAGATGATTTGTAATAAGCTACCAAATGATCATCTTTTGTTACAAAAGAGCCATGTTCTTCATCTCTTTGCTCTTTCGTTAATTGAATTGCAGCATCTTTTTCGAGCTCGGTAACATCTGCAGTTGCAACGTTCTTATTGTCTGCATTCGTTATGACAACCTTGCTGTCATCTCCGAGAGACATGCCCGTAATTTCTTTATTCAAGAGATCCGTGCTAAGTTCTAACATTAACACGGCAGTCGTGCTGTTCGTTAGCGTATTTCTCATAAGACGGCCAATGGCAAATGTGTTCGTGGAAGAGCTGGAGTATCCTTTAACTTTACTATCCAACCACGCTACTTTTCCCCCATTGTCCACAATTTTCTTAAACCAATCCGTTGATCCTGAATTTTCGCTTAGCGTGCTTCCGCCAGAACCCGTAATGACAATAAGCTTGCCGTCTGGTCGATAAAGATGAAGCGTTTTAATAGACTTGTTAGCGAAGGTCACCACATTTAATTTATCCGTTAATTGGCGAACAACCTCCAGTGATTCGTACGAAGTAGGATCTAACGTAGGAACTTTCTCAAGAAGGTCCTGCAGCTCTTTGTTCAGCATAATTTGTAATGATGTGTCTTCGAACGTCTGATAAAGGAAATCCAGCTTCTGACCTGCTTGTGTGACAGTTTGCAAGGAGGATTCTGCCACTTTGTTCTTAATGACATTTTTGGACACGCTGTAAGAAATCATACCCACAATGAGAACGAAGAACAAAATGCTGATAAAAAACATTAAAAACAGCTTCATGCCTACGGACTTCACCGGATTTTCCAGCTTAACCTGCCTCATTTCTTTGAAAGCGACTGTGCCCATTTGCTTAGATGTCTTACCTGCCGCTCCCGCCACACGACCCCATGGCACATTTCGGAATGTTTGCACGAAAGCTTTGTTTACAAATGCGAGAATACTTTGGAGTCTCTTCTTCATCTTTTCACCGCCATTAGTTTCTGTTCATTGTCCCCGTACTTTCGTCCTAAAATGAAAAGGGTTACAATTAATGTTTTTTATTCAATTCGACAACATTTAACAATTTCCTTTAATATTCGCTCTAAAAGAAAATAAAAAAAAGAAACTTTCTCCAATATAACCCAGTCTGGAGAAAGCTTCCATGGTACTATTTTCCTGTTTTCTTACGCATCATATCCCATTTTCTTACAGGAAATTCTGTTTTTAGTTTAATAACTTGAAGCGGATGCCTTGCTGCATCCAGCTCCTGCCCCTCTTCATTCCAGATGACGCCAACCTTTTGTTTAAAATGCGTTCCCTCTGGTCCGAAGAATTCAATTTCCTGCCCCGGTTTGAAATGATTTCTTTGTTGAATCAGCGCGGTACCCGTTGCCTCATCATAAGACAGCACCAGACCGACAAAATCAAACCCGACCACTTTATCCTCCGGTTCGAAAATATGATCTTCAGGGCCCGGCGTATCGTAGAAGAAGCCCTCGTTCAAAGGCCGGTTCGCCGCTTTATAGACCTCATCCTGCCAAACAGGATTGAGTTTAAAGTGTTCCGGATCCTCAAAATAAGCATCAATGGCTTGTCGATATGCATTAACAACCGTCGCTACGTAATGGATGCTCTTCATTCTTCCTTCAATTTTGAAGCTGTCTACACCGGATTCAATCATATCGGCAATATGTTCGATCATGCTGAGATCCTTCGATCCCATCGTAAAAGCAACATCTTCCTCGCCAAACAACGGCAAATCCGTCGCCAGCGGCGCTGATTCCGGCTGATCTTTGGCAAACAGGTCATATTTCCAGCGGCATGATTGCGAGCAGCCTCCGCGGTTGGAGTCACGATCCGTAAAGTGATTGGAAAGCACGCATCTGCCGGAGTAGGAACTGCACATTGCCCCATGAATGAAAGCTTCAATCTCTACATCGACATGCGCTTTAATTTGGTCAATTTCTTCCATGCTGACTTCGCGGGCCAAAACGACGCGCTCAATGCCTTGATCTTTCCAGAACTTCACGGTTTGCCAGTTCATCACCGACTGCTGTGTGCTCACATGAACTTCCAGTTTAGGCGCGACTCTTCGGCATGTTTCCATAATCAACGGGTCCGCTGCGATGATGGCAGAGATACCAACCTCTTGAAGTCCTCGTAGGTACTCATCCAGCCCTTCAATATCCTCGTTATGTGCATAAATGTTCGTTGCTACGAACACTTTTGCTCCGTAGCCGTTCGCAAACTCAACCGCTTCACGCATTTCTTCAAGCGAAAAGTTGTCTGCGCTGGAACGAAGACCATACTTCTGGCCGCCGATATATACCGCGTCAGCTCCGTAATGGATAGCAAATTTCAATTTTTCCAAATTGCCCGCAGGGGCAAGCAATTCCGGTTTATGCAGTCTAACACGCTTCCCTCTCGCTCTTGCTTCTAATGCTGTCGTCATCTTGAAAACGCACCTTCTTCCATCTATCAATATACCTGTTCTTTATAGAAAAACCCGTACGACAATTCGCGTTCAGGGTCCTGCAATTCTGTTATCGCATCCAGCCATTCTTGCTGGAACTCAAATTCTTCCGGGTTTGCGGCATAAGCGTCAATGACAGCACGATAGCTGCGAACCACTGTTTCGTTATACGCAGTCGATTTCAGGAGACCTTCGATTTTGAAGCTATCGATCCCGCCGTCCATAAGCTCAGGCAAGTTCTCCAGCATGCAAAAATCCTCAGAACTCATGATGTGCGTACCGTTACTATCCTCATACACCGGGTAACGCTGATCACGGCGCTCATGTTCGATAAGGAACAGTCCGCGTTCAATGGAACGATCCTCCGTTGATGCATCTTTCCCTTGGTGTTCGATATAATTTTTCACTAGCTCTCGCTTTGAGTGATAAATATTCGTGATGCCATGCACTTGAACTTCAACCGCTAACTCCGTATTCTCTTTAAAAGCCAATACCTGCTCCATGTTCAGTTCTCTGGCCAGAACAACCCGGGTTGCCCCCTGTCTGCCCCAATAATTCGCAGTCGCGAAATTGGTAGAAGTCATCTCTGCATTCCAGTGCAGCGCTAGCGGCTTTGGTAACGTGCGCGCAGCCATAAGGACTGCGGGATCACCGAAAATAACGCCATCCACATTATACGCCTGAAGCTTGCTTAAATAGTCTGACAAGCCCTCCAAGGAGTTGTTGTCAAAAATTTTGTTCACCGACACATACACCTTTGCCTGTTTCTCGTGCGCCCAAGCTACCGATTCTCCAATCTCCTCTAGCTTCACGTTTCCAGGCAGACGCATAGCGTAACGCTCTTCTCCAATTATGACACTGTCCGCGCCGGCTTCAATCATTGTTTTCAATTCAGCGCTACTACCGCAGCTTATTACTAACTCTGGTTTTTTCACTTGCTTACCCTACCTTCTGTCAGCTTCCTAACGTGGTATTAATTCGCGGCCTTTTTACTTTCCGCAATATTTTTCTTGTGTTCTTCATAGGTCTCTGCGAACAAATGCCCCTTCGTGCCATCCTTCTTCGTTACATAAAACAAGTACTTCGTTTCTTGCGGATAAATCGCTGCTTTCATCGAGGCAAGGCTCGGACTGGCTATTGGCCCCGGAGGCAGCCCTGTGTTCAAATACGTATTATAAGGGCTTTGTATTTGCAAATCCTTTTCCAACAACCGTTCCTTGGACTTATCAAATAAATATTGCACCGTTGCATCAATTTGCAGGGGCATATTCTGTTTCAACCTGTTTTGAATAACGCCGGAAACAAGTGCCCTTTCGTCGTCCTGGACAACCTCTCGTTCAATTAAAGAGGCGATCGTTAGCATCTGATGCACGCTAAGTCCACGCTCTTTGAGCTTATCTTTCCAGTCTGGCGGCAGCGTTGCAAGCTTCTTGTCCAATTGCTGCAGCGTACGCTCAATGAACTCCTGCTCCGTTGAACCCTTCTTAAATTCATACGTTTCCGGGAACAAGTACCCTTCAAGCCGGTGTTTCAAATTCTTGTTATCCGGAATGCCGCTCGCAGCGGTCTCTTCCGTCAAGCCTGCAGGCGCATCTGCCAGCTTCAGAAACACATCTTTGTTCCACGGCGTCTGTTCACTTAATTTAGAAGCAATTTGATCAACGGTGTACCCTTCAGGAATCGTTATACGAATAACCTCTTCCTTTACCGTTTCCCCTTTATTCAGCTTTTCAATCATCTCATCGAAGGTTAAGCCCGGCTTCATGTCATATTCGCCGGCTTGAAACCTGGAGCCCTGCTTCTTAACTTTTAGATAATACGTAAAAATGGATGAATTCTTAATAAGTCCCTTCGTTTCAAGCTCTTTCGCGATTTGTACAGATCCAGCGCCTGGGGGAATCGACACTCTCACTTCTTGCTCAGAGGCTTCAACCGGCTGCAGGCCATTCGCAATATATAATCCTATACCGCTTGCTGTCCCAATAATAATGAGCAGAAGCGTGCCCACTATAAGAAGAGTTAGCTTCAACTTCTTTGTTTTCGTCGACTTCCCTGCGCTCTCTTGATCAAGCATGTTGTTCACGATGATCCTCCTAAACGTTTTGCAGCAGCAAAAACAAAACTCTGCTATCGCAAGCTCTCCAAGCAAACAAAAACGAGCGGATGCGCTCCGCTCGGTTGTTTACTTCTTACAAGTCATCCTGATCTGGAAATACCATCTCGTCGTAGAGCTCCGAAACAGTTTCGTATTCGTCGTCATCTTCGATGGTTTCCAGCTCGTATTCGCCGTCCGCATTCTGCGTCACCCGGAAAACCGCAACCTCGTCTTCCTTCTTGAGTTCATCGGATTGCAAAACCGCATACGTTCTATTGTCATAAACGAATTCTTTAAGAAGATGATAAACCGTTGATTCATTTTGCTCATCAAACAAAATAATATCATCCCCGTAAGCTTTGCGCAATACGTCAGAAAGCGTCGTACTCATGCTTCTTCTTCCTCATCGAATTCTGCCATTAATGTGTTGAACGTTTCTTCCACGATATTCCACTCTTCTTCATCGTCGATGGTGAACAGTTTCAAATCTTCGCCGTCATCATCTTCTTCATAACGGAAGGCATACACTTCATCGGATTCCTCGTCTCCTCCGTCAGTAGGCACCACCATCATGTATTTCTTGTCAGAACCGTCCACTTCGAATTTCATGATAACCTCGAACTCTTCTTCGTTGCCTTCATCGTCCGGGATGTAAATGATTTCTGGTTCCTCTTCACGCAATTCTTCTTTGGACATGTTCATTCACCTCTTCATATTGGCATCCATATACCCTTGCAGGATGATCTGCGCGGCCATTTTATCAATGACCTGCTTCCGCTTCTTCCGGCTCACATCTGCTTCAAGCAGTGTGCGAGTCGCTGCAACGGTCGTTAGACGCTCATCCCACAAGTGTACGGGTACACTTAGTTTTTGTTCTAGCTCTTTCGAAAACTCGATGACCAATTCGCCACGAGGACCAATCGTGTTGTTCATATTTTTGGGTAAGCCAACGACAATTTGTGTGACACCGTACTGCTCAACAATCGCAACCAGCCGGTCAATGTCTTCTCCTGGCTTACGACGATGTATGACTTCCAGCGCTTGTGCCGTCCATCCCAGCTCATCGCTCATCGCTACACCGATCGTTTTATCCCCGTAATCCAAGCCTATCCATCTCATGCGGTTCTCATTTCCTTCTATTTGTGTTGACCCAGATAAGCGCGAACCAACTCTTCAATCAGTTCATCGCGTTCCCGTTTACGAATGAGGCTGCGCGCATTATTATGCCGTGGAATATAAGCAGGATCTCCGGAAAGCAAGTACCCGACAATCTGGTTGATCGGATTATACCCTTTTTCCTGAAGAGCATCGTACACCGCTAATAACACATCTTTGGGCGATGTCTCTATTTCTTCTGCTTTCACGTTGAACTTCATCGTTTTATCCATGGAACTCATCAGGAGCACCTCACTTTCCTTGTGAAACCATTTGTAAAAATTTGAAAACTGTTCGTGTATACTGGTTTATATTCTCTATGGGTTTAAAAATTCCTGTCCCCCCAAAAAATAATTATGCAAATTGCGACAGAAGTCCCTCAACACCGGAAAGCGCAGCCTGTAATTTGGAAGCGTCTTTACCGCCTGCTTGGGCCATATCCGGTCGACCTCCACCGCTTCCGCCAACTGCTGCAGCTACTTCTTTAATAATTTTACCGGCATGGAAACCTTTTGCAACAAGATCCGGTGTAACAGCTGCAACCAAATTGACTTTATCGTCAGCCACAGCGCCTAGAACGATAACAGCAGATCCCAATTTTGCCTTCATTTCATCGACAATGTTGCGAAGAGAGTCCATATCCGCTGCGTTCACTTGGGCAGCTAGCACCGAAACACCGGCAGCTTGCTTCACTTGATCCGTTAAAGATCCCGCTTCAATGCGGCCAAGTTTGCCGCGCAGCGACTCGTTCTCACGTGCCAGTTCTTTCACTTGCTGCAGCGCTGCTTCTACACGTTTCGGAACGTCCTGAACGTTCGATTTGAGCATACCTGCTGCTTCTTTGAGCAATTGCAGCTGCCCGTCAAGGTATTCATACGCGCTGCGGCCAGAAACAGCCTCGATTCGACGTACACCGGATCCGATACCGGATTCGCTCACGATTTTGAATAGACCGATTTGACCCGTGTTCTGAACGTGACAGCCGCCGCACAGTTCTAAGCTGTAATCGCCGACTTGCACGACGCGCACGATATCGCCATACTTCTCGCCGAATAGTGCCATAGCTCCCATTGCTTTCGCATCAGCAATTGGTTTCAATGAAATTTCGACATTAATGTTATTCCAAATTTGACGGTTTACGCGCTGCTCAACATCTTGCAATTCTTCGCTGCTAATGCTGCCGAAATGCGAGAAGTCAAAACGCAAACGATCCGGTTCTACCAAAGAGCCTGCTTGGTTAACATGCGAGCCCAGAACTTCTTTCAACGCTTTATGCAGTAAATGCGTAGCCGTATGATTCTTGATGATATCCCCGCGCTCAGCAGATGCTACGATAGCCTCAACCGTGTCGCCTTTGCGAAGAACGCCAGACTCCACTACGACTTTATGAACATGCTGCCCATGAGGTGCTTTAATCACATCTTCAACCTTCAGCGTAACTTGGCTGTTGCGGATTGTTCCGAAGTCGCTCACCTGGCCGCCGCTTTCCGCATAGAACGGTGTGCGGTCCAGAATAACCTGGCAAGTCTCGCCTACGCCAACGATGTCGACAAGCTCATTTTCATGAACAATAGCTTCAATATTAGCAGTAACTACCAATTCATTATAACCAACAAATTCGCTTTTAACCGTCAATTCCGACAGCGGGCCGCCTTGTACCTTCATTCCGCCTTCTTTTTGACTAGCAGCTCTTGCACGGTCACGCTGTTCTTGCATCGAAGCGTCGAACCCTTCACGGTCAACCGTCAAACCTTTTTCCGAAGCAAAATCCTCCGTCAGATCGAACGGGAAACCATACGTATCATATAATTTAAAAGCATCCGGTCCGCTGATTTGATTCGTACCGGCTTGACGCGTCTTTTCGACCATCTCCGCTAGGATAACCAAACCATCGCTTAACGTTTCGTGGAAACGTTCTTCTTCGGTACGAATAACCTTCTCGATAAATTCACGTTTGTCTACAACCTCTGTGTAGTAAACGCCCATGATCTCACCCACGGTAGCAACCAATTTGTACAGGAACGGTTTATCTTGCCCAAGCACTTTCCCGTAACGCACAGCACGACGCAGCAAACGGCGGATAACATAACCGCGTCCTTCATTCGAAGGAAGTACGCCATCGCCTACGGAGAAGGCAACCGTACGAATGTGATCGGCGATTACTTTCAGCGCCACATCGTGATCATCGTTCACATGATACATCACACCTGTAAGCTCACAGGTTTTATCGATAATCGGCTTGAACAGATCCGTGTCAAAGTTGGAATCTACGTCTTGCAGAATCGAAGCGAAGCGCTCCAGTCCTGCGCCTGTATCAATATTTTTGTTAGGAAGCGGTGTGTAGCTTCCGTCCTTATTATGGTTGAACTGTGTAAATACAAGGTTCCATACTTCCAAGAAACGTTCGTTTTCTCCCCCAGGCCAGCACTCCGGATCGGATAAATCGCCGTATTTGTCGCCACGGTCATAGAAAATTTCCGTACAAGGACCACATGGACCTTCGCCGATGTCCCAGAAATTATCTTCTTTTAGCTTGTAGATACGCTCTTCCGGGATACCGATTTGTTTGTGCCAAATCTCAAAAGCTTCTTCATCATCTTCGTGCACCGTGACGGAAATACGGTTCGGATCAAAACCGATCCATTGCGGATCCGTCAAAAACTCCCAAGCCCATGGAATGACTTCTTTCTTAAAGTAGTCACCGATAGAGAAGTTCCCTAACATTTCGAAAAATGTATGGTGACGGCGCGTTTTCCCGACATTCTCAATATCGTTCGTACGAATACATTTCTGAGCATTCGTAATACGCGGATTTTCCGGAATTTCCCGTCCATCCAAATATGGCTTTAACGGCGCAATACCGGCGTTAATCCAGAGCAACGACGGATCATTATGCGGAACAAGCGAAGAGCTGGGCTCTACTTTATGCCCTTTACTTGCGAAGAACTGCAACCATTTGGAACGAATTTCACTTGCCTTCATCTCACTCAAGCCTCCATATTTACCTATAATGTTTGAAAACAAACAAAAAACGCCCCTGTAACATACAGGGACGAATCATCGCGGTACCACCCTGGTTATTGCGTTTCCCTTCCACCCAAGCCTGCGGCAGAGGAAACCTAGCAATCTCCTTGTGCGGATCTGTAACGGGTCCAGCCGGTGGAGTTCATCCACACTCCGAAATTAGCGTTCAGCCATCCTAGCACCGAGAGGTTCTTCCAGCCGGATTCGCGCATAAGCTGCTCACCGGAACCTCATCTCTGACAGTGGACTATGACTTACTTCAATTTCATCAACGCTTTTGCAGTAGATCTAGATAAGGCAAATTATAACTTTATGCCTGAACCGTGTCAATATTCATCCCTGTTCATGGAACCAGTTTGGAGTGGGCATCGTAAGTACATTAAAATATCGTTCCGACAAACTCGAGAGGAAGTGATGCTAATGGATTTCTCGACACTTACGCTGCTAGGGCTAATTACACCTGTTTTTGTACTCGTGATCTATATTATGGCTAAAACGCTCATTAAGAAAGAGATTCCGGATAGCCGATATAATCCTTTCGATTATATAACAGGTCAAACCCGCGTTGAATTTCAAGAGCAAAAAGAGGAAAAGGAAGAAAATACCGATCAAGGAGACGATAAAGATAAAGGATTAAAATCATAGTTGACAATCGTTCTCAATGGCGATATACTAAGATCATTGATAATGATTTTCATTATCGGATAAAGCGACATAGAATCAACGTTTAATTCATTCCGTAGCCCATTCGATGGTTTACGTATGCCACACCCTTTAATATCCTCAACCCTCGTGCAAAACCCCTGTGTACCATGATCCCGCAAGTCATGATGCACGGGGGTTTTGTGCGTCTATTTGTACGTCTTTTTATGCAACCTAACCTATCCTTAGATCCAACTAAGTCGTGGGTTTATGAACATAATGCAAGAAAACGTGCTGAATAATCACCTTCATAACGGCGAAGAAGGGTACTGCTAGTATTAATCCGACTATACCCGCTACTTCCCCGCCGACCAATAAGGCAAAGATAATGACGAGCGGATGCATATGCAGCTTTTTGCCTACCACTTGCGGTGAAATGACATTCCCCTCAAGAATTTGCACGGCTAAATTCACAATCGCGACGAACAGCACCATTTTGAGCGAAATCGTTGAAGCCATAATGATCGCCGGTGCGGCTCCAAAAAACGGCCCAAGGTACGGAATAATATTGAAAACCGCCACAACACTGGCGAGTAAAAGCGCATACGGCATATCAATGAGCCAATACCCCAAATAGGCAAGCCCCCCAATAATGACGCAAACCAACAACTGGCCGCGAATATAATTCCCAAGCGCAGTATCGATATCGATGAGAAGCTTAACTGTTTTCTTCCGGTGCTCCTTCGGTACGATAGCAAGCGCCGTCTTCTCGATGATTTGAAAGTCTTTCATAATATAAAAGGCAACGAACGGCACGATAAAAGCGATAAACAGCATGGAGATCGTGCTTCCAATCTGATTCATGTAGTTCGATATCGCCATGGAGATGCTATTTTCCAACTTCGTTAATGAGTGGTTAAAACCGTCTCGCACACTGTCCGGCAGCAGTCTATTCTGGTTAAAGCCGTCCACAATCGATTGCGCGCGAATTTCCATCTGCGGCATGTGTTCGTTCAGCTCCGCGATTTGGGTCATAAATACGGGGGTCATATTCATGATTATGACAGTGAGTGAGGAAATAAAAACGCAATAAATCAACAGCACGGCAATCGTTCTCGGCACTTTGCGCTGGTTCAGCATATTCACTACCGGGTTCAAGATGTAGGAAATAATCACCGCAATGAAAAATGGCGCTAATATCGCTTTTAAAAAAGTGAATAAGCTTAGTAAAATAGGTTTGATCAGCAGCAGCATATAGATACATGCCAGTGCCAAAAGCAAATACACCAGCCCTACAAACCATCGATTTCTCCAAAAACGTTCCATCACGTTCACCTCAGTGATTCTAAATATGTCTACGCTCATACAGTATATGTACATGCTGGTCAAATTAACCTTGTAGACGAAAACAAAGAGACGCTACTTCACAAGCACGGGTGTGCCCATTAGTAACGTCTCCTGTTTGCTATTATGGTTAATTTGCGTGTTCTTGGATCAATGGCATTTCTTCTTCAAAAAACAAATCATCCAGAGAACTTAGCGTTCCGTCTTCCTCTACTTGATACACGGACATTTTCTCTCCGTTGACGCTGAGTTCGATAAAGCAACCCCAGCAATAAAATTGGTGGGAACCGATCTTTCCAATATCTTTGGAATTACAGTTTGGACAACGCATCTTGCTCACCCTATTCTTCTTTGGATACGAAGAGTTCTTCTACTTCCTGAGAGCAATGTACAGGCACTATTATGGCATCTTCACCTTTGGTTGCCGAATCCGGCATGGGAAGCCATTTACGCCCTTCCTTTAAATCAGAAATAAACCCTTCGGACAATTCATAACCTACTATTTGTTTACCCCAATCTTGGGTTAAATAAACATCTTCTACCACGCCTAATTTGTCTCCGCCGACAGTAACGACTGGAAGACCTTTAATCGGGTGGCTTCCTTCCAGAAAAGCATGGCATTCAACTGCCTGCTCAAACTCGACTATGACATTTTCGTTCGGTATGGTAACGGCATCTTCGCCTGCAGCGACAACTCCATCCCACGGTACGTACCGTAAGGAGGAAAACCACATCTTTGCTTCTAGAATAATGCCTCGTATGTTCCATTCAGGGTCAATCATCAAATCTTTCACTTGGCCTAATTGTTTACCGGAGTCTACCGTCAGAACGGGAAGTCCGATCAAATCATGCGCTCTGCGCAAGGTGCTTTCCTCCTAGAACCACCCGGTACTAATTATTACGCAGCCGTTTGATAATGGTTGCAATTTTCTGGGCAGCTGTTTCAATTTGATCTTTAGAATTCCCCATTCCAAAGCTAAATCGAACGGCAGAGGCTGTAACATTTTCTGGGAGTTTCATTGCTTGTAAAACGTGAGACACTTCAAGTGAACCGGAGGTGCACGCAGAACCGCTCGCTGCAGCCACATCTTCCAGGTCAAGATTCATAAGCAGCGTCTCTGTGGATACGCCAGGAAAGCTGATGTTTAAAATATGCGGAACTTGTTGTTCGGCATGTCCATTTATCGTAAATTGATCACGGCCTATTTGCTGCTCCAAGCTAGTAATCATACACTGTCTAAGCTCTGCAGCTTGCTCGTAAAGGGAATCAGTCATAGGGAGAATCATCTCCATTGCCTTGGCAAACCCTGCTATCGCAGCTACATTCTCCGTTCCCGCGCGGCGCTTTCTTTCTTGTGCACCGCCATATACATGAGGAACCAGCTTCGTGTTCTTGGACACATACAATGCACCCACACCATTAGGACCATATATTTTATGAGCAGACAAGCTAAGCAAATCAACCGGCAGTTCATGAAGATTCAGCGGCAATTTACCTAAGGCTTGAACGGCATCAACATGAAAAGGAATATTCCGACTTCGTGCTAACCGGCCAACTTCTGCAATCGGTTGAATCGTGCCTATTTCATTATTCACATACATGATGGAGATGAGAGCCGTATCGGGACGAATAGCCGACTCCACATCTTCGACTTGAATAAGACCAGTCGGACCTACTGGAAGGTAAGTGACCTCATAACCGAGGTTCTCCAGCCGTTCACAGGGATGCAGGACAGCATGGTGCTCAATCTCTGTCGTAATGATATGTTTCTTTCCATTATTGTTCGCATGGATGATCCCAAAGATCGCCATATTATTGCTTTCAGTCCCGCCGCTCGTAAAGATGAGTTCACCAGGCAGACAGCAAAGTGACTTCGCCATCGCGTCGCGAAAGCGGTTAAGTGCTGTTCTCGTCGCTCTGCCGAAGCTATGCGTGCTGGAAGGATTGCCAAAATAAGCTGTATAAAAAGGAAGCATAGCTTCCATAACGTCGGGATGCACCGGCGTGGTCGCCGCGTGATCAAGATAAATTGGATTCATAAATCACCTTTAGATATAAAACATGTAATTGTCGTGCTGGCCTGCGTCTTCAAAGGAAATCAGGTTCGCAAGCGTTGTAGAATCAAGTACTTCCGCGATGCTGTCGCGGATACGGATCCATAAATCGCGTTTAGCCGGGTCATCTTCCTCCGTAAAGTCGACAGGACTAATCGGTCCTTCCAACACGCGAATCACTTCACCCGCTGTCACTTGATCAGCAGGCTTGGAGAGAATATATCCACCGTACGCTCCACGAATGCTTTTAACCAATCCCGCGTTACGCAAAGGAGCAACTAGCTGCTCGAGATAATGCTCGGATAGCTGATGCTTTTCGGCAATACTTTTGAGGGAAGTCGGACCTTCACCAACTCGATTGGCCAACTCCATCATGATCGTTAAACCATAGCGGCCTTTTGTGGAAATTTTCAAAATCTACACCTCATTCAACATTTATGCCATCAAGGGGGCTAATTGATATTACGAGAAATTGTGAGTTGTTTACCTACTGCTTTGTCCACGTTCAGACAGTATGCTCGTCCCTATCTAGGTAAACAGCGTTTCCATTTTTAACAAAAACATTCCTAAACATCCGTATATCGTATCTATGTTATCATAATTCCTTGTTCTGTGGGGGAAAAACAATGACATTCTCATGAAATATTTTAATTTTTAACTAGAGAGATGTATAATAGGAAGAGTTTCAAAGATTAACGACTAAGTCTCACAGGATGGAAAAGAGGAACACAAGCCATGAATAAAAAAACACGAGTCATTCTGGGTATGTCCGGGGGGGTCGATTCTTCTGTTGCCGCACTGCTCTTGAAAGAGCAAGGATATGAAGTTATCGGCATTTTCATGAAAAATTGGGACGATACTGATGAGTTTGGCCATTGCACAGCCGAAGAAGATGCAGAGGATGTCCGAAGAGTATGCGACCAGCTCGGAATCCCTTTTTATACAGTTAATTTTGAAAAACAGTACTACGATAAGGTGTTCGCTTATTTCTTGGACGAGTACACCAAAGGTCGCACGCCGAATCCGGATGTGATGTGCAACAGAGAAATCAAGTTCGGTGAGTTGCTCCAGAAAGTCATGGATTTAGGCGGCGACTATATCGCAACCGGCCACTACGCTCAAGTGAAAGAGCAAGACGGCGAGTACGTGCTCCTGCGGGGCAATGACCCGGGCAAGGATCAAACCTACTTCCTCAACGTGCTTACGCAGCAGCAGCTGTCCAAAGCCATGTTCCCGATTGGTCACCTGCCGAAGCCGGAAGTTCGTAAAATTGCCGAGGCAGCCGGCCTTGCAACTGCAAAGAAAAAAGACAGCACGGGGATCTGCTTCATCGGAGAGCGCGATTTCAAAGAGTTCCTCAGCCAGTACTTGCCCGCTAAACCCGGCAATATGGTTGATATCCGCAACGGTGAGGTAAAAGGCCGCCATGACGGGCTGATGTACTACACACTAGGTCAAAGACAAGGTCTTGGCATTGGTGGTTCAGGCTCAGGCGAACCTTGGTTCGTCGTGGATAAAAATTTGGAAACCAACGAACTTCTAGTCGTTCAAGGCGAGCAGTATCCTGGACTTTACTCCAAGGGGCTGACAGCGACAGATGTAAACTGGATCTCTCCGAAGAAACCTCAAGGCCCATTTGCCTGCACAGCCAAATTCCGTTACCGTCAGCCTGACCAAGGCGTAGTCCTAACCTTCATGGAGGATGGAACGGTCCAAGTCGTATTTGATGCTACGCAGAAAGCAGTAACACCAGGTCAATCCGTTGTTTTCTATGACGGTGAGGTTTGCTTAGGCGGCGGTGTGATTGATAAAGTTCATAAATAATACGAGACAAAATAGATGGTTCGAGAAAGAAGGATGATCAGTTTGATTAAAATGAATGAGGCGGACTTGAAGGCTGCTACGTACGAAGATGTGACAAAAATCGTGAAAGAAGTCGGCATTCTACCTCTCTCTTCTTTCATACCGGATCATCCTTCGCTTGAATCCATGACAACACAAGAACAATGGCATACCGGCTTGGAGACGGATCCATGGCTTTGGCGGGATCGTCTGCCAGGTGACGGACTTGCTGCCTATGGGCGTTTTTTCGCTAAGAAGCCTTTATTAATTTCAGCGGATCTCTTCCCTTTGGTAAAAAATTTATTGGAAGACCCCTACTCCGTGGAAGAACGCTATGAAGACGGACTGCTTCCCAAATCAGCCGTCGAGCTGTTTCAAGCAGTTGAAGCGAACGAAGGCATTGATGTCAAAGCGCTTCGAGCTGTTACCGGAATGAAAGCCAAAGAGTCCAAAAATGAATTCGACCGTGCGCTCATTGAATTGCAGAGCAAAACGGATCTTGTAATTGCAGGCATCAGCGAGCGTTTGAATGCCAATGGGACAAAAAACGGCTGGAATAGCACCTGCTACATGACAGCCCTGCATTGGATGGAGCTTCATGGCCTAGCGGTGAATGCTTCGCCCACTCCTGAAGCGAAAAATCAGTTTAGAGCCTATATTCAGGAGCGTTATAGCTCCAAGGCTGTTCAATACCTTGGGAAGATTTTTAAGTTATAAGAAAAAAAAGACAAGGACCTCTTTCTCTTAGGAGGTTCTTTTTTTATCTCCTCAATCTGCAAAAAGTGCCCTAATTTACCTCAGCGCCTGCAAGTATGCCGCCTCGCGCCTACGCGAACCCTATAGGCGAAAGGTGTGAGCGAATGAGTAAAATCTCAGCCGTGCTTCTCCTGCTTGGACTAAGCTGGTGCGGCACAGCACAAGCGAGCATGGAAGCAGACATCCTGGAAGCTATAGCCCGACAGCCAACTCAATCTCAAGACCCTGAACGCCTCTATGCCAAATGGAGCCGAGTCGCTTTTCATGAAGCCGGTAAGGTATACACCTTACTAGATTATAAGTATTTGGGCCATTCCCGTGTAGCGCCAGGGGTGGATCAGCAGCAATTTCGCTTCTGGGTTCGACATCAAGGCGTTGAATTCCCGCTAATTGTATCTATTCGGTATGACCCTGTGTCGGAAAAACTTTTTACCATTCAAATGGAACAAGAAAGAAGAGGGAACTTACAGATCTTATAGATCTGCAGGTCTCCCTCTTCTTTTGTGCTGATTCTGCCGCATCTTATCTTCCGTTCCCTGCTCACTGGCTGCAAAAATGATTTCATGTTTAATATCATCCGGTAAATACTGCTGCTGCACATAATGCCCTGGATAATCATGCGGATACATATATCCTTTGTGGCCGAGCTTCTCCGCTCCTTTGTAGTGCGTATCGCGCAAATGAAGCGGCACGTCCGCAGATTTAACACGCTCCATCATCTGTTCTGCACGAGAGATCGCTATCGGGATGGAATTCGATTTGGGACTCTCAACCGCGAATAAAATTGCCTGGGAAATGACGTACTTCGATTCCGGCCAGCCGATCTTGTGGTACGCGTCCATGGCCGTCACAGACTGCACCATAGCCTGCGGGTTCGCCAGGCCGATGTCTTCGCTGCTGGCGACGATAAGCCGCCGCAGGAACGTCATAGGGTCCATGCCGAGCTTCTCGACGGCATACAAGAACCAGAACAGCGCGGCGTCACTGGAGCCGCGTACGCTCTTGTGAAAGGCGGACAAGACGTCATACTGCGTCGACTCGTCCGCTTTCACGATGGGGCGGCGGATCGACTCTTCCGCCACCTCCAGCGTGATCCGAACCGTACCATCCGGTTCGGGCGAAGTCGTGAGCGCTGCCAGCTCCAGCGCGTTCAAAGAGCGGCGGATGTCGCCAACGGCCATCTGCGCAATATGCTCCAGCGCCTCCTCGTCCACGTGGAGGCTCATGAAGCCGAGCCCCTTGTCGGGATCGGCGATGGCTCTTCGCATGGCGATGAGCGCATGCTCCGCCGTGAGGGGCTCGAGCTGAAACAGCGTCGAGCGCGACAGCAGAGCCCCATTCACATGGTGAAACGGGTTCTCTGTGGTCGCCCCGATGAAGATGAGGATGCCCTGCTCTACGGCAGGCAGCAGCGCATCCTGGCGCGAGGTGTTGAAGCGGTGCACCTCGTCCAAGAACAAAATCGTCTTGCGGCCGTACATCGCTTTATTGGTCTTGGCGAGCTCGATGATCTCTCGCACATCTTTGACCGAAGCATCGACAGCGTTCAGCTTCATGAACTCTCCCTTTGTCCGGTTCGCGATAATATTGGCGAGAGTGGTCTTCCCTGTGCCCGGCGGACCATAGAGCAGGATGGAGCTCACCTGATCGGCTTCAATGGCTCTGCGCAGCAGCTTGCCTTTGCCGACAATTTGCTCTTGACCGATGTACTCGTCCAGCGTTGTAGGTCGCATACGGTCGGCGAGCAGCTTGCCGGTCGGTTCTTGCGATGAGGCATATGTAAACAAGTCCATGTTGGTTATTCCTTTGCATTAGGTTTAAATAGACTGTTTCCATTATACGCCTCATGGAGTAGACTGTCATGTCTTGTATGGGGATGATTGCTTGGCAAGCTCGCGATGAGAAGCTGTATTATGTACAGGAAGTTTGGTGCGAAACGGGTGTTTCAAAACGAGTTACTGTATTTCCTACAGTTAATAACTGCAAATTGGTTAGAAATTGGGAAACCTGTCGGAATTTGCTGCATCTTTTGCAGGATCTGAGCGGTTTAGGGCTGGTAGGCATCTATTTGATGTACAGAATACATCAATTAGGGACTAGCACGGATGAGTTGGGTAAGGCTCATTGTTAGGGCAATCAGGTCGAGTTGCAGTCTGTTTGGTTGCGGTTGCGGTTGCGGTTGCGGTTGCGGTTGCGGTTCGAGCAGGGTTCTGACGCATTTGGGTCTCGAAGCTACTGTGAGTGGGCGCTAGGGAGGGCTGGCTGATGTGCTGCTCTTGATGGGATTCATGGCACTTTAACTAGTTAGCTTTTAATTGGAGTGTTCATGTTACCACGACAGCCAAGTTACTGCTTGTTTGAGAATTTCTGTAGCCTAACGTACTGAGGTAACTCTATTTGCTGCTTTTGGGACAAATTTTGCATCTAACGGACTCACGAGTCGCTAAACGCCTTGGATTTGCCTGATACAGCAACAAAACCATTAGATAACGCCTCCTCAGTCCGATAGCTCTTCAAATCTAGCTCATTTGGCAGAATAACGGCTCCTGGGTCCGTAAAGGGATACGGGAGGTGGAGGTCGAGGGGGTGCGGTTGCTGTTGAGGTTGCAGTTGGGTGTGGTTCGAGCAGGGTCCTGATGCATTTGGGTTCCGAGGCTGCCGTGAGTTGGCGCTAGGGAGGGCTGACTGATGTGCTGCTCTTGATGGGATTCATGGCACTTTAAGTAGTTGGCTTCCATTGGAGTGTTCATGTTACCACGACTGCTAAGTTACTGCTTGTTTGAGAATTTCTGTAGCCTAACGGACTGAGGTAACTCTATTTGCTGCTTTTGGGACAAATTTTACTTCTAACGGACTCACGAGTCGCTAAACGCCTTGGAGTTGTTGGGGTTGGGGTTGGGGTTGGGGTTGGGGTTGGGGTTGGGGTTGGGGTTGGGGTTGGGGTTGGGGTTGGGGTTGGGGTTGGGGTTGGGGTTGGGGTTGGGGTTGCACTTGGCCTTGCACTTGCACTTGCACTTGCACTTGCACTTGCACTTGCACTTGCACTTGCACTTGCACTTGCACTTGGGCTTGCACACGGCTTCCGGCCGTGAAGGGAACTACGGTCCGCTATTCCAATATTCTCACGAATTTCACTAGCCCAAGGGAACTACGGTCCTCTAATATGTCATATTCAGCTTAAATTCAACAAAAAAAGTGGAAATAGGTCCCTGTAGTTCCCCTTGCACCTCAAAATCAGCCCATATCGCTCAAATAGCGCCCCGTAGTTCCCCAACAGCAACACCATGTTTCACAGTACCATGTCCCCCACCACCACTACCCTCCAAAGCAGAAAGGGGCTATCTCAACAGATCATTGCTGACCTGTTAAGATAGCCCCTCATCTTTATTTCTTCGAACCGATCTCCAGCAGATCTTTCACGGCCACGCTCACCATGATCAACCCTGCCACCGGAGGAACGAAAGCGTTGCTCGCAGGCGGCTGCTTCGCTTTGCGAATTTCTGGGGCATTCGCCGGTACGATTTGTTGTGTAACGTCTTCACGCGGCTTCATCGGCTCTTCGGTAGAGAAGACGACTTTTACGCCTTTTTTGATGCCTTCTTTGCGCAGCTTCTGGCGCACGACCCGAGCGATCGGATCCATGCTCGTTTTGGAAATATCCGCTACTTTGAACTGCGAAGGGTCCATTTTGTTAGCGGCTCCCATGCTGGAGATGATCGGAATCTTCCGCTCCAAGCATTGCTTGATCAGATGAATTTTATAGGAAATGGTGTCACTGGCATCGAGCACGTAGTCGATGTGATGAGCGAACACTTCCTCGTAGGTTTCCTCTGTGTAGAACATCCGCATGGAGATAACATCGCATTCCGGATTAATCAATTTGATCCGATCGCGCATCAGATCAGCTTTGGGCTGCCCTACGGTCGTTGTAAGGGCATGAATCTGACGGTTAATATTCGTGATGTCGACAACGTCCTTGTCGATCAGAATAAGCCGTCCGACCCCTGTACGCGCCAATGCTTCTGCGGCGATCGAACCGACACCGCCGATGCCCAGGACGGCGACGGTGCTATTTTTCATAATATCTAGACCTTCAGGGCCAATGGCTAGTTCAGTCCGCGAAAATTGGTGAAGCATAGAAACACGTCCTCTTCAATGTTCTTAGGCTTTAGCAGGCTGCTTAAGCGCTAAGCGAATCGACAATTGATCAAGCTGTTTGTCATCTACAGTTCCCGGTGCATCCATCAACAGGTCAGTCGCGCTAGCTGTTTTCGGGAATGCAATTGTTTCTCTCAAGTTCGTACGGCCTGTGATCAGCATCACCAAACGGTCGAAACCGAAGGCGAAACCGCCATGTGGAGGCGTCCCATATTCGAACGCATCGAGCAAGAAGCCGAATTTCTCTTGTGCTTCTTCATTTGAGAAACCAAGTGCTCCGAACATTTTCTCTTGCACATCACGTTGGTAAATACGCATGGAACCGCCGCCTACTTCATAGCCGTTCAATACAAGGTCATACGCTTGAGCGCGAATTTGGCCAGGGTCCGTGTCAAAGAAATGAATGTCATCTTCGTTAGGACGCGTGAACGGATGGTGCTCTGCGACATAACGTTTGGCTTCTTCGTCGTATCCAAGCAGCGGGAAGTCTACGACCCATGCATACTTGAACTTGGAGTCGTCGATGAGTCCAAGCTCACGACCGATTTTCAGACGAAGGTTGCCTAGAACATCAGCTACGACTTTCTTTTTATCCGCGGAGAAAAGAAGTAGATCTCCTTCTTCAGCGCCAAGACGCTCAGTCAGAGCAGCAATTTCAGCTTCGTTAAAGAATTTCACGATAGGCCCTTTGAATTCGCCGTCTTTGACTTGAATCCATGCTAAACCTTTGGCACCGTAACGCGCCGCGAATGGCAGCAGGTCATCGATTTCTTTACGGCTCCAAGTACCGCAGCCTTTGGCATTCAGCGCTTTCACTTGGCCTCCGCCTTTAACCACATTCGCAAACACTTGTACGCCGGAAGTTTGAACGATATCCGATACATCTTCAAGCTCCAGTCCGAAACGCAGATCCGGTTTGTCTGAACCATATTTCGCCATTGCATCCGCATACGTAATACGCTGGAATGGACGCGGAATTTCGATTTGTGCCGTCTCTCTCATCAAGTTCACGACAAGCTCTTCCAAAATATCCAGCAATTGATCTTGCGCTAGGAAGGAAGTCTCAATGTCGACTTGTGTAAATTCCGGTTGACGGTCTGCACGAAGGTCTTCGTCGCGGAAACAACGTGCGATTTGGTAGTAACGCTCCAGACCACTAACCATCAATAGTTGTTTGAAAATTTGTGGGGATTGCGGCAGCGCGAAAAATTCACCCGGGTGAACACGGCTTGGCACCAAGTAATCGCGAGCGCCTTCCGGTGTGCTTTTCGTCAAAATTGGTGTTTCCACTTCTACAAATCCTTGGTCATCCAAGAAATTGCGGAAAATTTTGGACGCTTTCGAGCGAAGCATTAACGTTCTTTGCATTTCCGGACGACGAAGGTCCAAATAGCGGTATTTCAGACGAACGGCTTCATCTACTTCCACACCGTCTTCAATGAAGAACGGAGGTGTCTTGGCTGCGTTCATGATTTCGATTTCCGTTACTTGGATTTCAATTTCACCGGTTGGGATATTTTTGTTAACCGTCTCCGCGTCACGTTCTACAACTTTCCCTTTTACAGCAAGTACATATTCATTACGCGCACGATCCGCAATAGCTAGGGCATCGCCTGAGAAATCCGGGTTAAATACGGTCTGTACAAGCCCGCTGCGATCGCGAAGATCAATAAATAGAACCCCGCCTAAGTCACGTCTTCTTTGTACCCACCCGTTTAAAATAACAGTCTGTCCTACCTGATCTTTCGTAAGCTGCCCGCAATGATGTGTTTTGAGCATCATAATGTTGTTGCCTCCTCATGAGTAATTAATCATTAAAACTATCTATTCGAATAGTGTCTTTGCAGCATTTGAAGCAAGATCCACTAAACTTATAATGACTTGAGAACCTGTTTCCATCTGCTTCAGCGTAATTTCGCCGCGGGCTAACTCATCGTCTCCGAGAATCGCCACATACTTCGCTTGAAAACGGTCTGCTGATTTCATTTGCGCCTTCAATTTGCGCCCTTGGTAGTCCTTCTCGGCCTTGAGGCCTTGAACCCTTAACTGGTGAAGCAGCTTCGTGACTTCCTTCTCGGCAGGCTCGCCTAATCCGATTAGGTATACATCAAGCGGCTCCGGTTTCGGGATCTCAACACCTTGCGCCTGCAGCACAAGCAGAATGCGTTCCAGACCTAGCCCCAAGCCTACGCCTGGCTGATCTGTGCCATGACCGCCAATTTGCTCAACGAGACCGTTATAGCGCCCGCCGCCACCAATTGTATCGATAGCTCCAATGCCGGCTGCTTTGTACTCAAAAGCGGTGTGTGTGTAATAATCAAGCCCGCGCACCAAGCGAGGATTCACCCGATAGGGAATGTCCATAGCGGTTAAGTGCTCTCGAACCTGTGCAAAGTGTGTCGAACATTCTTCGTCCAAATAATCCAGAATCTCAGGAGCGCCTACCCCATACTTCTGATCGGTTTTGCAATCAAGAATGCGCATCGGGTTGCGATCATAGCGGGACTGGCAATCTTTGCAAAGCAGGTGTTTCACTGGTGCAAAAAATTCCTGCAGTTTCTCGCGGTAAACCGTGCGAACGGAAGGTGTGCCCACCGAGTTAATTTCAACGGTGACTTCTTTTAACCCAATTTCTTTGTAAAACGTGTACCCCAGCGCAATGACCTCTGCATCAATGCTTGGATCAACGGATCCAAAGGCTTCAATCCCGAACTGGTGGAACTGGCGGTATCTTCCGGCTTGCGGCTGTTCATAGCGAAACATCGGTCCGACATAGAACAACTTTGTCAAATCTGGAACTCCATATAGCTTATTTTCTACATAAGCCCTAACAACGCCGGCTGTCCCTTCCGGACGCAAGGTCATGCTGCGATCACCTTTATCCATAAAGGTGTACATTTCTTTCTCGACAATATCCGTCGTTTCTCCGACACCTCTGGAAAAAAGCTCTGTACTTTCAAAAATCGGCGAACGGATTTCTTTGTAGTTAAATCGTTGACATAAGTCTCTTGCCTTACTTTCCAGGTACTGCCACTTCTCCACTTCGCCGGGAAGCAGGTCCTGCGTGCCTTTTGGCTTTTGAATGCTCATGTGTTCAACCTCCCTTTATCTGTCGCTCTTGGTTATATAACAAAAAAATCCCCCACCCCCGACGTTCGTCAGGGACGAGAGATTTGATTAACAAATTCACCCGTGGTACCACCCACATTCAGATCGTCTGTTCTCGCACCATAGCACAATAAACAGAAATCTGCTCTTTACGGTTAACGCCCGCGAATACGCACTGCCACTACTAGACGGTCATAAATCGACATGTCGTTCCCAGCAGGTCCTCGGGGAGGTCTTTTCGTTCGCTCATCATAGGAAGCTCGCAGCCTGGACTTCCTTCTCTGATAATGTGGGGGCGAAATACTTTATCCCTTCAACGGATCACAAAGGTATTGAATTATTGTTTATTGTAAACATTGGCAGAAGTAAAGTCAAGAGATATACGTCCACTTGACTTAGCGCCGCCTTCATTTAATTAATGAGAGTCTGCCCATTTTTGCAACTCGTCCATAACAGGCTTAAGTCCTTTTCCTTTAGCTGTCAATTCATATTCAATACGAACCGGAGTTTCCGGGTACACGTGTCGGACAATGATCTCTGCAGCCTCAAGTTCTTTAAATCTCTCCGAAAGCATGCGATCGCTCATACTTGGGATAAGCACGGATATATCTTTAAACCGCTTCGGCCCCGTCAACAAGACATGTACGATGAGCCCCGTCCAACGCTTTCCCAGAAGTTCAAATGCATTTTCGAATTTCGGGCACAGTTGGTAGTCTTCCATATAAATCATCTCCTTATAAACAATTTTAACATAGTCGCTTGACAAAAGTAAGTGCTGCGTAATAATATACTAACATAAAGTAAGTAATTAAATAAAATTTATTTAAAGAGGAGTAGTTAGTCATGGCTTTAGGTCTTCTTATTATTCGTTTGGTGTTAGGTTTAACAATAGCCGCGCACGGCACACAGAAAGTATTTGGATGGTTTGGTGGTTATGGACCAAAAGGCACAGGAGGCTTTTTCGATTCCATTGGTATTAAGCCCGGTGTGCTAATGGCCGTTCTGGCTGGTTTGTCGGAAATTGCAGGCGGCTTGCTCTTTGCTGCTGGACTTTGGACACCACTTGCAGCTGCACTTATTATCATTACTATGCTTGTTGCTATTGTAAAGGTACACTATAAAAGCTACTGGTCAACTTCAAATGGGTTCGAGTACAATTTGCTTTTGATTGCGGTGGCATTAGGTGTCGCGCTTATCGGTGCAGGTGACTATTCTCTGGATGCTTTATTTTAAAAAATGAAGAAATGGGCTATTTCCTTAAGTCAGAAATGACTTGATGGATGATAGCCCTTTTCTATTTCGATGGCGAAGCATGAGCACATCTTAAAAGAAAATAGCCTGCAGCACGAGTGGCGGCAGGCCTCTAGACAATATATAAATTAAAGGGGGTCGACTTTTATTATATCCATGGTTGATTAACGCAGTATGAAATTTAAATTACAATTTCATTACAGTGTTTTCCCTGTATTTTCAATCATTTTCATTTGCTCCCCTCGTATATTCAGCCTTTTTTCCACATATAGATTACAACAAGGCAAATGGCCTTGAATTTATCATCAGGAGGCTGTAACAATGACAACACAAAACGAGTTTCAAGAGGAACGGCAGGATCTAGTGGTGCTCTTCTCTGAGGAATCCGAAGCCGAAGCTGAAGTTGAAGACGATGTAGCCGAAGAAGCTGAAGCAGCCGAAGAAGAGGCCATTGAGGATTCGGACGAAGCGGACGAAGCTGAAGAAGCAGCTGAGGAAGAAGAAGTCGAAGCGGAAGAAGAAGCGGAAGTTGATGCCGACGAGGAAGCCGAAGTAGATAGTGATGATTCTGCCGAAGAAGATGCGGAAGAATCTGCGGAAGCCGAAGAGGATGCATCAGAAGCTGACTGAATTTTGTAAGCGCAGTCAAAACTTCCATTGGCTTCGAAAAAAAAGATAAGAGCCTTATCGCCACATATAACTACGGCGTAATAAGGCTCTTATTTGTTATTTATTAAGGTTTGCCGGTTAAGCCAACCTTCAGATCTTTGATAAGCAAGTATATGTCGCCGTTCGTTAACTTTTGCTTGTCTGCTATTAGCTTCAATGAAGCATCGGTTAACAGCTTATTCTCTATTAATTTTGCCTGTGCCTCTTTGGATGTAGCAGCCAGTCCCAAAGCTTGTGTTATCGTATATGTGGCCTGCTCAAGCGATAACGGGATTTTATCGGCATTCTCCATCTTCGCAATCGCCTGGGATACATCCCCATTGAAAGCATCCGGCTTCATTTTCTTCGCGCCGCTCACGAGATTGACCATCCGTTTCGGATTCGCGGGGTCATCCAAGTGAAAATTGTTGTCGTATGCACCGGAAGCCAAGCCAAGCATAAGAGCGGATTTCAGCCCCTCATACGCTTTATGCTCCATAAAAGGCTGCGGCTTGAGCGTTATCGGATGAATCTCCATCCCTTGTTTGTTCAACTGCTCCTGCAGCTTCGCAATGACTTCTTTGGACGCCGACAATTGGCGGAACGTCATCTTCTCCTGCTTCGCGAACATCGCTGCAGCTCCTGCGGCTTCCCCTTCTGCCATGCCTGTAGGCATAACGCGGGCACTACCATGCGGCAGTGTATCGTAACTGGCCGCTCTACCTACTACAAGCAATCCATCCACCTTCTGCGGCACTAGGCTGCGAAACGGAATAGCGTACTGCTTCGGTTTACAAACAACGTTGCCGTTATCGGTCGGTGAAATCCTTTGGATGTCCACTGGATAAGATCCGAATCCAATACGGTCCCATTGATCATTGTTCGTACAAACGTCAACAATGCTCAACCGGTATTCCCCCTGCATATGACGCGTTTCCCGAACATATAGCTCTGGTGCAGATCCATCTAATTCAAGGCTTGCAAATTCAGGGAAGTTTTTTTGCATATAAGATAAAATATTAGGCAGTTCTTTTTTTCCGATGTCAAAAGCTTCTTGAACAGCTTTCGGATCAAAGGTATCGACCCCGAAAATTTGCAAGGCATTAATAAGGACGGTATTGTCATTTTCCCTACCCATATTAAGCCCTCTCATCTTGGCTCTTTCTTTGTTAAGAGGCGGGTATTTACTCATCTCCCCGTAACCGAATACACTAACATCATTTACTCCTGTATCCGGATTATTATCCCCGTTCAGCCTTGTGGCCATCAGGTTCCAAACTTCCGGTGTTACGTTTTTCAAACGAAACGCAAGCGTCACAGCCATTTTGGAATTCGGATCCCCAATGTCCTCATGACCAATCGTAAACGGCACTCCTGCTGCTGCCGCGAAATCTCCATCCTGCGTCGCATCGATAACCGAAGCCGCCTTCACGACTTGCTTACTGCCATCCTCGAGTGTAATCGTGGCGCCTTGCACAGCCTTTTTATCTTGGGAAAGGAGCGGATCGATTTTCTTCGTTTTGAGCAGCACATCGATTTTAGATTCATTTTTAACCAAATCATAGAACGCATTCGCGGCTGTATTCACATCGAAGGAATCCCCTTCAATTTTGGCATACCACTCGGAGAAAAAGCCTTTATTGAAGACATCATCTTTTCCTAAAAGGTTCTTGTTTGGAGCATAGTTCATATCAATGGAGTTAATCCAGCCCAGTGTCATTAGCCCTCCCAGAATCTCACGATTCCGTCCATCCACCAGAAGGGTAGTTAACCCATTACGCGCAGCCGAAACGGCCGCAGCAACCCCCTCAGGGTCGGTACCAACGACAATGACATCATATGCTTCTTTCGTTTTCTTCACGGATTTCACTTCTTCAATTTCTTGCTTCGCCTTAGTCTGTCCACCGCTTATGTGGTGTTTATATTGATAATACAAAGACGCCGCAGCTCCTAGCACCGCGAGCAGAATCAAGATTCCCATCAACCAAAGCCATCCTTTGGAAGCGGAATTGTTACGATTCGGATTTGCCATTAAAACGAAAGCACCCACCTTGTCCCCTGCTTTTCATACAGCTTACCGGTTGAAGGTTTGATAAGCTTTCTAGAGCAGTCGATTATTTTGTCAGCCAAAAACATCACTTGTTAGTTTACCACATTTTAAAGTCGTAGAGAAATCTTGCCACATCCAACAAATAAAGCCCCGCATTGCTGACGAGGCAGCGCGGGGCTTTACGATTAACGATATGATTTCTTGGGAATGCTTTTCATTTTTTCCTGATCGGATGTGAACTCTGCGCTAATTTCAACGTCGGCTAACGCCGGTGCCTGACTCATCCGCTCGGCAAGTGTTGTATGCAGCAGTTGCTGCTCTGGCGCCGTCATGGCTTTATGCTTGATCGATTGACGCATCTGGATGCTCCTAACTGCAAGAATATACAGTTTTAGTATACCCAGGCTGTCCGCATCTTATCCTTTGCGCAAGAGGGAACCCGACTATTTGCTATCGATGATTAAAGTAACAGGTCCCCAATTGGTAAAGGAAACATCCATCATTTCGCCAAATGCCCCCGTTTCCACTTGCAGGCCCTGAGCGCGAAGCAGCTCATTGAACTTATCATACAACGGCTGTGCAATCTCGGGTCTAGCCGCCGACATGAAGTTGGGCCGTTTCCCTTTGCGGCAATCCCCATACAAAGTAAACTGGGAAACGGATAAAATTTGACCGCCTGTCTCCAGCACGGAAAGATTCATTTTACCGGTCTCATCTTCAAAAATACGCAGTCCGGCTAATTTGTCCGCTATATATTTCGCATCCTGCTCGGTATCTTCGTGGGTGATGCCGACTAGCAGCATCAGCCCCTGCTCGATCTGTCCGACAGACGCTCCATTAACAGTTACTTCGGCACGCTTGCACCGCTGAACAACTACTCTCATGGTTTCTCTAAATCTCCTCACGTTCGTTCACAGCCGCAAGCTTAGCTTTGCATAATGCGCTGAACGGAATAAACGTCTCTTACACGTTTGATCCTCTCGACAACCGATTGCAGATGATCGATATTTTTGATCAAAATGGTCATATGAACCGTTGCCATCTTGTTTTTATCCGATCGGCCCGAAACCGCTGAAATACTCGTTTTGCTTTCTGAAACAGCCTGAAGCACTTCGTTTAAGAAATCTCGGCGATCATGGCCTGTAATCTCAATTTCCACATTGAAATTGGATTCAATGGCTTCACACCAATCAACCTCAATGACCCGTTCCTCTTCCCCCATGCTTGTGGGGATATTCGTACAATCCGCCCGGTGCACGGACACGCCGCGTCCTCTTGTAATGTAGCCGATGATCAAATCACCGGGAACCGGATTACAACAGCGCGCAAAGCGCACAAGCAAGTTGTCCACGCCCTTCACTCGCACGCCGTTGGTAGGTCGGCTTTTCCGTTCGGTTGCGCTTGGTGACTTAACTTCTTTAACTTCCGTAGTGAGCTGAAGCACCTGAGCTTCTTCGGCTTCCTTACGCAGCTTTTCTGTAAGCTTCGTACATATTTGCGCGGCTGTAATACCGCCAAACCCCACAGCAGACAGCATGTCTTCAATGTCGTTAAAATTGAACTTCTTCGCCGCTTCGAGCATTTTCTCATCGCTCATCAGTGTCGGAGGATCAATAGCCAAACGCTTGAGCTCGCGCTCAATCATGGTTTTCCCTTTTTCGACGTTCTCTTCGCGCTTCTCTTTCTTGAACCACTGCTTGATTTTACTGCGGGCGTGGGACGATTGCGCGAGCTTGATCCAATCCTGACTTGGTCCATAGGAATGTTTGGACGTCAAAATTTCAATGATATCCCCTGTTTTCAACTTGTGATCCAAGGGGACGATGCGCGAATTGACTTTGGCGCCAATGGTCCGATTTCCAACCTCCGTATGAATACGGTAAGCAAAATCCAAAGGCACAGAACCGGCCGGAAGCTCGATGACTTCGCCTTTTGGCGTAAACACAAAGACAAGATCGGAGAAGAAGTCCATCTTCATGGATTCCATAAACTCCGAAGCATCATTCGTTTCATGCTGAAGCTCCAAAATTTCACGGAACCAGCTCATCTTGTCTTCAAACGTTCCTGATGGCACAACGGAGCCGCCTTCTTTATAAGCCCAGTGTGCAGCAATACCGAACTCGGACGTTCTATGCATTTCCCAAGTACGAATCTGAACCTCCAGAGGTTCCCCTTTGGGACCGATCACCGTTGTATGGAGAGACTGATACATATTCGGCTTCGGCATAGCGATATAATCTTTGAAACGTCCAGGCATCGGTTTCCACAATGTATGAATAATACCCAAAGAAGCGTAGCAATCCTTGATGCCATCGACAATTACGCGCAGGGCCATGAGATCATAGATCTCATTGAACTGTTTGCCGCGGGAGCTCATTTTTTTATAAATACTGTAGAGATGTTTGGGTCTTCCGGAAATATCTCCTTGGATTCCCATCTCATCCAGCTTTTCTTTGATACTGTGAATCACGTCTTCAATATATTGCTCACGTTCGGTTCGCTTCTTCTGCATCAGATTCACGATCCGGTAATACTGCTGCGGATTCAAATAACGGAGGGCGATATCCTCCATTTCCCACTTGATGGTGGAAATCCCGAGCCTGTGTGCAATCGGACAGAAAATCTCCAGCGTTTCCTCCGCTATGCGGCGCTGGCTTTCTTCCGATTGGTACTTCAATGTGCGCATGTTGTGCAGTCGATCCGCAAGTTTAATCAAAATAACGCGAATATCCTGCGCCATAGCGACAAACATTTTGCGGTAGTTCTCATTCTGCTGCTCTTCCTTGGACTTGAACTTAATTCGTTCGAGCTTCGTCAAGCCGTCTACAAGCATGGCGCAGGTTTTCCCGAATTTATCTAGAACAGTTTCGAGTGAAACTGTTGTATCTTCAACGACATCATGCAGAAGCGCCGCGATCACGGATGTGACGTCCATCTGCATGTTCACCAGTATATCTGCAACAGCGAGTGGATGCAGAATATAGGGCTCCCCCGATTTGCGCACTTGGCCATGATGGGCTTCATCCGCGAATTCATAGGCCTCCCGTATCCTCTGCAAATCATTCTCTTTCAGATAGGTGGCTGCCTTCTCTAACAGCTGCTCTATACCCATGCATCTACCCATTCCCTTTAGAGGTTGTTTAAAAAGCGAACTTTTCAAACGCTCATCTTTAGTCGATTTTTATTCATTATGCCTGCAAGGCAGGCTCCGCGTCAACTATGCCATGTTAACCTTTCGACAAAAACCATCATTTTGCCTCAAATCCTTTGAAATATTCCTTCCTTATGGCCTATTTCCATGTACAAAAAAGAATCGAATTTAACATTCGATTCTTCGCTTATTTTAATATTGAACTAAGGAAACGACATCTATACCATTAAACTTATTTCTGCCTTCCAGATAGGAAAGCTCAATCAGGAATGCTGCCCCTACAATATCTCCACCAAGCTGTTGAATCAAATCGATCGAGGATTGAATCGTTCCGCCGGTTGCCAGCAAGTCATCGGCAATCAGAACTTTTTGACCAGGCTTAATGGCATCTTTGTGCATCGCAAGTTTATCTTTGCCGTATTCCAAGGCATAATCCACTTCAATGGTTTCGCCTGGCAGTTTACCGCTTTTGCGAATCGGAATAAAACCTACGCCAAGCGCATAAGCCAGTGGAGCGCCGATGACGAAGCCGCGAGCTTCTGGTCCCGCAATGACATCAATTTCTTTCTCTTTAACCATTTCTTTCAGTTGATCAATGGCTTCTTTGTAGACAGCACCGTTTTGAAGCAGCGTGGTGATATCTTTGAAACGGATTCCCGGTTGCGGGAAGTCTGGGATGACGCGAATGTACTCTTTGAAATTCATATAATTTCCTCCAATATGTGGTTTTCTTTCTTGATATGCTGGGCAATCCACTGCTCTAATTCTTTGGCTGAAGAATACATCACAACAGATTCAACTTCTTGACGATTCATTCTATGCTGATAAATGCGGGATGCCGTAAGATCTTTTTTTGCAGGTGATGCATGCAGTTTAACGAAAGCCCCTTGTCTTTCAATAAACGCTAACTCCTCAAACACGGATAAAATGAATTGAATCATAGCTGGCGACAGGCCCGATCTTTTGCTAAATGAGGCCATTAGACGGACATCTTGCACATTCAACGAACCCTCTTTTTGTAATGTGCCGTACATCATCTTAAACATCTCACGGGAAGGCAATGTGCTTCCGCTGTCAGGACCTAACTCTGCGAAAACTGGATAACAACGCATCATGCCAAGGGCTTGCTGTAAAACGCCTTGTAGGCTGACTAAACTCCTTGGGATCGTGTACAGAATGATATCCTTCATATGAGCAAAATCCAGCTGACTGGCTGTTTCATTGCCTGGCCGTAGAAGGCCGCTATCTTGAACGACCCAGTAAGGGATCGCTTCGCCAATTTGAAAAGCCGTGGCAGCAAAAGCTTTCACATCTGTTTCGTCGAAGAGCACGATACCAGGCACTTGATTCTTCGCGTTGCTTGTTGCCAGGTTATTTTGAAGCATATTCAGCTTGGCGCTTAATTGCCCCGCTCCACGCCAATCAAAGAGCTGCATATGCGTTATCTTTAAATCCTGCATGACAATTTGCGGCTTGCGGACGCCGTTCCACTCATTAATAGACAGCTCGCCAAGCACATCGACCTTTGCTGCTTGTGTGATGAGTCCAGCCAGACTGCCTTTGCCGAACCCAACGGCTTCCACCGAGCAGCTTACTTCATCTTTGGCCTGAGAGAGCGCGAGCTTCAGATGTTGTTTCTCTTTGCCCATGGTCCGGATGTCATCCAGCGATAAATTGGTGAACATGAACCTTGGCGCGGGATTGCCCATGCCAAATGGCGCAAGCTTTTCCAACCCTTCAATGCTGGCAATCGGAACATCGGGCAAGCTGCATACAGCGTCAGCCTTCAACAGCGGGATATAATCCTGCTCCGTCAATGTCGCAGCTGCAAGCTCGTTCAGCTTTTGCGTGAAAGCCTCCAAATGGTCTCTGCTTAAACTCATGCCAGCTGCCGCTTGATGGCCTCCGTAGTGGTCCAGCCACTCTTCACAGACTGTCAAAGCCTTGTGCAAATCAAAACCGGCAATGGAACGTGCTGAACCTTTGGCAATCCCTGTCTGCGGATCTATGCTGAGTACTAGGGTCGGACGGTAAAATTTATCCACGATTTTGGAGGCTACAATGCCGACAACGCCCACATTCCAGCCTTCCTTCGCCACGACGATCACTTTGTCCAGACCTTTGGCCTGCTGCTCTTCTGCGAGAACAAAAGCTTCTTTCACCATGTCTTCAACGATAAGTTGACGTTCTTTATTCAGCATATCCAATTCAAAAGCAATTTGCTCCGCCTCGGTTTCATTGGACGTCGTCAACAATTTAACCGCGATATCCGCTGCTTCCAATCTTCCGCTGGCATTGATTCTTGGTGCGAGTGAGAAGCCGATGTGACCTGCTGTCACTTCCTTGCGTTCAATGCCTGAGACGCCAATAAGCGAACGGAATCCTGCGTAAGCCGAATCCTGCATGCGCTGCAGACCTTGTTTGACAATTAATCGGTTCTCGCCATTCAGCGGCATTAAATCCGCTACCGTGCCAAGAGCCGCAAATTCCAGCAGTTCCTCTGGCAGCCTATCCAGCAAAGCGTGTGCCAGCTTCAGAGCAACACCAACACCGGCAAGGTGCTTAAAAGGATAAGGACAGCCGGGCTTCTTCGGATTGATCACAGACAACGCCTGTGGCAGTTGCTCCGGAGGTTCATGGTGATCCGTCACGATGACATCTATGCCTAGTTCTCCACAGTAGGCGATTTCTTGAACGGCACTAATGCCTGTGTCCACGGTAATTAAGAGATCTACGCCTTGCTCTTTGGCTAAATCAATCGCTGAGCGATTCAGACCATAGCCTTCACGAATGCGATGCGGGATATACGTATCGAACCGAGCACCTAAGCCTTTGAGCAAATGATACATTAGCGAAGTGCTGCTAACGCCGTCTGCATCATAGTCCCCATATATGCGAATAAATTCGTTGTTCTGAAGTGCTTTCCGGATACGTTCAACAGCCTGGTGCATGCCATCGAGCAAATAAGGATCATGATAATACTGAACTCCGCCATGCATGAATTGTTCGGCTTCGGGTACCGTCCGAATGTCTCGGAGAACAAGCAGTCGGGCCACAAGCGGGTCGATCTGCAGCTCGCGCACAAAAGTTTCTATGAGCATTTCATCTGCATGGCCAATGCTCCATCTTGCCTTTGGTGCTAGCACTTATGTGTCCTCCTTAGAGTTTTGCTATGCAAAACTGTCTTCGTGCTTATTGCAAAATTAATGAATAACGGATGGAAGCTCGCTGAGCTCTGAATCCGTAGAATGTTTGTAGGGATAGCCGGCATCATAAGGAGCCACGTGCACAACCACATCCGAAACATGATGAAATCTTTTCATCAGCTGCTGTTTGATCCTTTTGGAAACTTCATGCCCTTCCCAAACCGTTACCCTTGGATTCACGCTGATTTTGACCGTAACCACCACATAATGTCCGTGCTCTCTGGCTCTTAAGTCATCTACGGTGATTACACCTTTAATCAACTGCACAACGGCAATCAGATCGTCAGCATCCTCTTGCTGTAGAACATACTCTTGCTTCCTATGTAAAGCTTCCTTGACAAGCGAATACCCCATTTTCAAGATCAAAAGAGAAATGATAATTCCAGTTATCGGATCCAAATAGGAAAGGAATGGGACCTCTAAGACGTTGGCCAATGTTGCGCCGAATACCCCGATTAGAGCCACAATAGTAGAGTATATATCGGAACGGTGCCCTCTGCTATTAGCAATTAATTCCTGCGAGCCTATACGTTTGCCCAACCGGCTTACGTATTTATACATGATTTCTTTGACGACTAACGAAAGTCCAAGCGCAGCGAGCGCGTAATTCTTGTCAGTATGTTCCTCCACAGACCCTAGGGCTTGAATCGCAGAAATCCCCATCTCGATTCCTATAATAAGAACGACGATAGCCAGCAGAATACTTGCGAAAGACCTATTCTTTTCTGGACCTTGGACATCCAACTCCTCTGGAGGCTGCTGATCTGATTTCACACGAATCAGTGCTGCGGAAGAGGTTATGGCTCTTGATGCCGAATGTGCGGCATCAGCTAACAAGGCTGAGCTCTGCGCCATAATCCCAACAATACCTTTCAGACACGCAAGAACTGCATTACCGGCGATGCCGCCCCATACCGCAAGCTCCGTTTTTTGAAAACGCTCGTCTTTCACGCTGACACTCCCCCTGAACGGATACAAAGGCCGCGCAACATTCACGCGGCCAGTTACTATGGTTATTACGCTGCAGCTTTCTTTTTAGAACTCCGTAACGATTTTCTTTTCAAGAGGTACCACAGAGAACAAGCAATAACGATGGAGGAGTAAGCACCGCTCGTTAATCCGACCAGCTTCGCAAGTGCGAACAACTTGATGGACTCGCTTCCGAAAATGTACAAGCAGCCAGCAGCAATTAATACCACGAGAACGGTATTGATATTACGCGCCATCGTCTGCCAAATACTGTCGTTGACCAAAGCAACGAGGTCTTCGTCCGTTTTGAGCTTGGCGAATCTGAGATTTTCACGGATACGGTCAAAAATAACGATTTTATCATTGATGGAATAACCGATGGTCGTCAAAACCGCCGCCAGAAACGGAAGATTGACTTCCAGACGGAAAATCGCAAAAACCGCGATAACCATGAATGCGTCGTGAAGAATGGCAATAATCGCAGCAATCGCAAAACGCCATTCGAAACGGATGCTGACATACACACAAATCAATACGCTGGCAATCGCTACCGCATATACGGCTTTCAACAGCAATTCTTTTGCCAACTGAGGATCTACGGTATTGATCTCTTTGGAAACATCAACGCCGTAAGCCGTTGCAAATGCTTTTTGAATTTTATTCACCGCGTCGTCGTTCAGCACGTCATCGAAGCGGATTGAGACACGATCACTGTTGTTCCCCCCGATTGTCGGGTCCGCATGGTGCGATTTCACATCACCGCTCGTTGACAGACCGTTCAGAATCTCATCGACTTTGGCTTTATCCAACTGCTTGCCTACGACAAGATCGATATTCGTTCCTGCTTTGAAATCGACCCCGAAGTTCATCCCTGAGAATAGCATTACAGCTAATCCTATGATAAGAAGAACAATCGAAATACCAAAGAATTTATTACGAGATCTTACAAAATCAAACTTGTTCTTAGAGTCCACGGATGTCTGCCTCCTTCACACCGAAATAACTTGGCTTTTTCAGCAAGTTGCCTCGTATGATCAGATGGAGCAGCCATCTGGAGAAAAGAACATTCGTTAAGATACTGATGATAATACTTAACATTGTAATAACCGCGAATCCGCGGATTGCGCCGTTCCCTACATAGTAAAGAACAATACCGGCAATCAAGTTCGTAACGTTAGCGTCCATGATTGTACGGAAGGAATGCTTGGAGCCTGCTTTCAAAGAAGAAAGGATGCTTTTGCCCGCGCGAATTTCTTCACGGATTCTCTCGTATGTAATAATGTTCGCGTCAACCGCCATACCTGCTCCCAAAACAAGTGCCGCAATACCCGGCAATGTCAAGGTTGCATTCATAAAGTCGAAGACCGCAAGAAGAACCCAAATGTATGTAATTAGCGTGAAAGCCGCAACAAGCCCCGGTGCACGATAGTACAGTACCATGAAGATGAATATCAGGATCGATGCAATCAGCCCAGCACGCGCTGTTTGGTGCAAGGATGCTTGTCCTAGCGTCGCATCAACACGTTGAATATATTTTTCGGTTAACTTTAGCGGCATAGCCCCCAAGTTAATCATTTTCGCTACTTTAGTTGCTTCCGTTACACTTGTTTGTGTAATGATTGCGGAGTCGCTGTCGATCGGGAAATTAACGGATGCCGTCGATTGCACTTGATCGTCCAGATAGATGGACAATGTGCTGCCCACCAGCTTAGTCGTAACTTCCTTGAATTTCTCTCTGCTTTTCATTTTGATCTCGACAATCGGCTGTTTCGTATTCGGATCGTAGCTTAATTTCGCTGCGTTTTCCACGAAGTCAGTACCATTCATGTAAACTGTACCGTCCGGACCTCTGAAGGTAAGAACAGATGGCTTGGACATCAAACTTCTAACTTCTTCCTCATTCTCAACGCCTGCCAGACGCACACGAATCCGATCTGTTCCTTCTGGGTAGACCTCAGGCTCTGCTACACCAAGGGAGTCAGCCCGTTTGGCAAGACTTTCCGCTGCTTGCGTAAGCGTTTCCTTCGTTAAAGGCTGCCCAGCCGTTAGTGGCTCCGCGGTATACAAAATTTCAAATCCGCCTTTTAAATCCAAACCAAGCTTGATTCGTTCTACAAGTCTAGGGCTTGTTGCTCCGATTGCGCCGAGAACAATTACAACCGTTAGAAAAAAGAACGATATTCTTTTCCAATCCAGCATCTCTTGCTTGTCTCCCTTCGATACTCAATATGCCTATTATATACAGGTCTGAAAATCGAGTCAATTTAAGTCGTTACATGAAAAAATAAGCCCTATTCTTAGAATTGGGCCCCTCTATACATGCTTATCGTCAGCCAGTTCATAAACTGGGTCGATTTCAGTGATAAGATGTCATTCACGATTTGATGAAGAGAAGGGACACCCGTTTTACGGTATTTGTCACTCACACAATCCCAGATCTCTTTTCCAGTGACATGTTCATAGCCAAGCAGCACAAACTCCTCCACTTTGCTCAAACAGAGATTCTCGATGAGCTCGCTCAATTCAAAATCGGAAAGTGCAATTTCCGCTTCTTCCTTGTCCGCGTTATGGGGGGCTGACTCACTTTCCTCTATCTGTTCGCTTGCCTTGTCCTCAGGATGATGAGGAACTTGATCATTATCTTCTCCATTCATAGAGAGATCCTCCTAAGGTCAGTTTATCATGGTTAACTTGACATGTTATTCGATATTCACCCTCCAATTTCCTGCTAGCTTTAACCTGTCCATAAAATGTTAGCATGAGCCTGACCAACTCTCGCATATTCATAAGGTAAGACAAGTATCGGAAGAGGGTATGGCATGACCAAGCAGTCATTTATCAGGGGCACGATGATTCTTTTGGCCGCAGGCATTTTGAACCGTATTCTCGGCTTCATCCCCAGAATTACTTTACCGCGTGTCATCGGCGCAGAAGGCATTGGCCTTTATCAAATGGGCTGGCCTTTCCTTTCCGTCATCTTGACGATCATAACCGGAGGCATACCTATTGCAATTGCCAAGCTGATCGCCGAGGCTGAAGCCGAGCATAATGAATCGAGAATTCCCAGCATTCTTCGAATTTCTTTAATGATCACAATTGGCTTGAGCATCCTATTTACCATTGCTTGCGTCGCGGGAGCCTCATGGATAACCTCCCATCTGTTAACCGATTCACGCGTTTATTACACATTCTTATGCATGAGTCCAATGATTCCGATCATCGGGGTTTCCGCTGTTTACCGCGGATACTTTCAAGGCAGACAGAATATGATTCCCACGGCAACGTCACAGATCATGGAAACGCTGATTCGCATTGTGATGGTGCTTGTTTGCTCGTATGTCATGATCCCATACGGGATCGAGTATGCCGCCGCCGGCGCCATGGTAGGCGTTCTTGCCGGTGAAATTGGAGGTCTAGCCGTTCTGGCCATCCATTTCAGGTACGATAAGAAATCGTCACCGAAACTTCCTGTCGCTCAGATCGGTACCACGAAAACGAATGGCCGGTTGGCTAACTTCCGACGGATTATGCGCATTTCCATTCCGATTACGGGCAGTAAGTTAATTGGAGCAAGCTCTTATTTATTCGAATCTATTCTCATTGCACAAAGTCTAGCAATTGCAGGCATCGCCACTTCGCTGGCAACAGCGCAGTATGGCGCATTGCAAGGCATGGTTATCCCTATCATTCTGCTTCCAAGCGCACTGACAATGTCTTTATCGGTCTCGCTGATCCCTTCATTAAGTGAAGCCGCGGCTCGCAAAGATATGAAAACAATCCATGCACGCTTGCACCAATCCTTAAAACTGGCTTTAGTCACAGGTGCTCCGTTCGCTGTCATCATGTTCGTCCTGGCCGAACCCATCTGCAGGTATATGTACAATCAACCTGATGTTGGTATCATGCTGAAGATGATGGCTCCAATTGCCATATTCATCTATTTCCAGGCCCCCTTGCAGTCGACTCTGCAAGCTTTGAACAAACCTGGATCCGCTTTGATCAATACCTTGATAGGCTCTACCGTCAAACTAATCCTCATTTATTGGCTGGCCAGCAAGCCGGAACTCGGCATTCAAGGAGCTGTTTTTGCGATCAATGTAAACATTGTGTTGGTTACGCTCCTACATTGGAACAGCGTTGTGCGTTTGCTGAAGTTTCGTATGGAGGGCAGTGATTTCGGCAAAATTGGAGTGGCTATGGCACTTTCAGGCCTATGTTGTTACTTCATCATGTACGTCCCATGGACATCCGTTGAATGGCTTCGTTTTGTAGCTTCATCACTCGTAGGCTTTATTGTCTATATGTTTTCGATTACGGTCTTTCGATTGATTAGCTTGAAGGATCTGACCCGGATTCTGAACATGGGCAAAAAAATTATCCGCTGATCTATCTTTTGCGGTCAAGAAACATTCTACCCCTGTGATCAATAGAGCAGTAAAACACTTCTTTGAAATCGCGCGCTCCCTTGAATTGAAGCTGGTTTTTTAGCCAAAATCTCGTTTTTCCTATTTTCTCCAGATTATCGTCCTGTACTTTGCCGTCCATAATGAGAGGCAGCGGTAGTCCCTCATATCGAATGGTGCCTTTCAGGCCTTGTTCGTCAATCGCTGTCTCTTTCGCTTTCAAGCTTTTCTCCACTACGCTTAACTTCCCCGAGGGCTCAAGAACGGCAAACTCCACGTCTGCGACATTCATGATCTTATTTTGCCTTAGCTGCTGCATTAAGTCATCCAGGTTATAACGGTGTTTCCTCATTTCTTCACGGTCGATCAATCCTTGTTTGATGATCACGCTAGGTTTCCCGTCAAATAGAATCCGGAGATTTCTATTCTTTAATGTGACATAGGCGATGATGATTTGGATCAGCACCAGTGTTGCCATCGGGACAATCCCATCCATGATTGGCTTCTTTACATCTTCAAGCACGAACACGGCAATCTCGGCAATCATAATCGAAATAACCAGATCAAACAGCGATAACTTCCCGATTTCCCGCTTCCCCATCAGACGGAGCATTAGAAAAACGACAAAGTAGATCAGCACGGTACGTAAAAAAATGGTCAGAATATCCATCGATAGCCTCCCTGATCTAAGCTACTTGCTTGTTCTCGGAGTTCACTGGTATTCTGACCGCTCATGCACTTCATCATGCAATTTTTACGTATTCAATTGTTGGGAATTACAACAGAAATAACTTGAAATAGATCGTAGCTACGATGAATAAAACCAAGGAGATCGGCCCTGCAATCATGAAATAATTACGGGGATTAAGCCCTCCTCCTTCTTGCTCCGCGAGTGCTGCCGCATACATGCTCGATATCGAACCGAAGAGCGTAACCCCGCTTCCAATCGCGGTTCCAATAATGATGGACCACCACAGAGGCTGAATGGATGCTTGGGAAAAACTCTTCATTTCTGTTCCTATATGTTCTATTACAGGAATCATAGCCGCGGTATAAGGTACATAATCCACAACCGATGAACCAAACCCCGTTAACCATAACAAAAGCATGGATAAGAATGATATGGAGCCTTGGCTCAATTCCAACCCTCTAACAGCGATAAATCCCGATATCCCGGCATACGTTAATCCGCCAACCATAATAAACAATCCTAGAAAAAACAAACCCTGTGTTTCTAATAGCCCACTCCAGAAGGAACGATAGTCTCTCTTTTTGAAAAGCTGAATGAAGTCCTGATAGATGAGTGCAATTAGCGCTACTGCCCCACCTGCAGCAATATAGGAAGCTTGCCAACCCAAAATACCTTGCAATAAAAAAGCAAGCAGCGTTACCCCGGCAATGGCGCAGCCACCGATAAATTGGGCGCGATCTTCCGTTAAGTATGTATTAGGCTGTAAACTAAGCACCTCCCGCTTGTACGTTTCAGGAATAATCATTTTCCTTCCATAGAGAAACCAAGTGGCTAGATATACGATGGCCAACATGAGAATAACCAGCGGTCCGACTTTTAATAGCATCTCCCCTGTTGTTATATGCTCTGATGCACCTATCAGCCTATTCGACCAATTGCCCATAAGCGTTGCTGCACCACCGAGATTCGCCGATAACAATACGGAAATCAAAAAAGGTACAGGCGACAGTTTCATCATCTTCGTCGTTTTGAGCAGGATCGGAACAATAATAGCGATGGCGAGCAAAGCGCTTAATAAGGCAGAAGTTACAGCGGCCAGTATCGACAAACCTATTAATATCGTAAAAGGCTGTAACCGAAACACGCGTATGATTTTGCTTGCAGCGAATGCGATAAGTCCTGTTTTCTGAAAAAGGCCGGCAATTACGAATAAACCAACAAGGAATAAAAGAACATGCCAATTCGCGTATGTTGTAAGCGCCTTTCCAATTGGAACAACGCCCAGCAGAAGCATCAGGATGGCTCCTCCAAGCGCTGTATACGTACGGTCCCACTTCTCAATCAAGATACAAATATAAGCGGCAACAAAAATAATAAGAGCTGCAATAGCCTGCCATAGAGCGGGTCCTTGAGAAAATTCCGTCATATTTATCCACCTTCCCTTTGAACAGTCTGTACTAATTCTATGTGCTTGGCCATACAATGATGATAATGAAAAGAACGAATATAAGAAAGGATTGGTGCCTGTGAACCCCATGAAAACGGTCAGTCAGGTTCGTATAACATCTCCTTTATTTTCCGGACTTGCCTATTCATTAAGCATGATGACAATTGGGACAATAGTAACATCATTATTTTTGCTGCTAACTAGCACACAAGAGAGTTCCTTGCATACGTTAACTACGATAATTCATGCTGCAGCACTGTTTATTGGAGGCTGGGTTTCAGGAAAAAGAGCCGGTAACCGCGGCTGGTACCACGGGGGACTCGTCGGATTCGTCTATTTTATCCTTATTTTCTTGGTTGGTTTTCTAGCTTTTGACGCAGGATTGAATCTTCAATCCCTGCAATTGCTCGGTATTTTATTTGCAGCAGGAGCACTTGGAGGCATCCTTGGCGTTAACACGCAGAAATAAGACGTTTCCGTGAAAATTCACTATCCCCCTTTGATTGTGGTATACTATCATAGTTATATTCGCAATAATTTCCAATATTAGGGGGAAAACACCATGAGCCCGTTTCAGTCTATGACACATGCGACGGTCTATATAGTAATTACTGTCATCGTCTTTCTAATTGCCGCAACACGTAAAAATCCGTTTGTTATCGCAGGAAGTTTCGTTCAAGAAATATTTTCATCCCGCAAGTATTTAATTCACTTCGCAGCACTCATCACAATCCTTTTTTTCAATAAAATTGAGATGTGGGTCGAAAAACGAATTGACTATAAAGCTGATTTTACCAAATCAATCTATAGCATAGAAGGAAACTTTGTTTCTGCGATTCAACATTTCTTCCACAATGATATATTGACCGTGATTAGCAGTTATTTCTACGTCGTGATCTTTCCATCCGTCATGATTGCATCCATTGCCCTTTATACATTTCAGAAAAATTATAAATTGTTCTACGCGATTTGTTACGCGCTCATGTTCAACTATATGATAGCCATTCCGTTTTATCTGTTCTTTCCAGTTAATGAAGTCTGGTCATTTCATCCAAATGTTAAGCTGCTTATTCTCGATGTGTTCCCAACCTTCGAGCAGGACTATCGCCCGCTGTCGGGATTGGATAATTGCTTCCCCAGCCTGCATACATCGATCTCCGTATCGATGGCCGTCATTGCTGTGAAGAGCCGCAATACATTTTGGAAAATTTTCGTTCCGATTTCCTCAGCTTTTATCATTTTCACGATTTTCTATCTCGGTATCCACTGGTTATCCGATATGTGTGCCGGTGTCGTGCTAGGTGTAGTAGCAGCAAGATTAGGACTGCGCATTTCCGAAGGACGTCTCATTCTTGGCGAGCAAGCACTGCTTAAACGATCTTTTAAAAATAATGAGCTTTAAAAGCCAAACAAAAAGCGAGAGCCTGATGAAGGTTCTCGCTTTTTTATTTTATTCCTTTGCTGTTGTTTGTGAAACAGCATTGATGGCAGAACGATCAAAAGTCATTTTCGTTGCATCGTTGACACGAAGCACACAAATGTCGTCGGTGATCTCCATAATCGTGCCGTGAAGACCGCCAATCGTAACGACCTTATCTCCTTTTTTCAAAGAGCCGAGCATTTGATTGCGTGTTTTCTGTCTTTTTTGCTGTGGACGAATAAGTAAGAAATAGAGAACTACGAACATGAGCACTAACGGCCCGTATGTATACAAATATCCTACCGCGCCAGTATTCGCAGTTGTAGTTTCAGCCAATAGAAACATAGGTATCCTCCTTTCTTAAAATCCTCTTTCATTATCATTCAGCCCATAGGACGCAAAGAATTCATCACGGAAATCGAGCAAGCGATCTTCCATAATGGCCCCTCTGACATCGCGCATAAGCTGTAGCAGAAAGTGAAGGTTATGAATCGTTGTCAATCTGATTCCAAAGGTTTCATCCGCTTTAATTAAATGACGAATATATGCTCTGCTGTAATTTGTGCAGGTATAACATGAACATTTGGGATCCAGTGGGCCAAAATCCGTCGCATGCTTCGCATTTCGAATCACAAGACGGCCTTCGCTTGTCATGCAAGTCCCATTTCGGGCAATCCTTGTAGGCAATACGCAGTCGAACATGTCGATCCCGCGGATAGCGCCTTCAATTAAAGCATCGGGTGAACCCACCCCCATAAGATAACGTGGTTTGTTAGCCGGCATCAACGGTGCTGTATAATCAAGCACTTCATACATCAAATGCTTAGGCTCTCCAACGCTCAGTCCACCAATAGCATACCCCGGGAAATCCATGGAAGTCAACTGCTCGGCGCTCATTCTGCGCAGGTCCTCATGCATCCCGCCCTGGATAATGGCGAATAAACCTTGGTCTTCCGGTCGGCTGTGACTTTTCAGGCAGCGCTCGGCCCAGCGTGTCGTACGTTCCAATGATTTCTTCACATAATCGTACTCTGCCGGGAACGGAGGGCATTCATCGAAGGCCATCATAATATCGGAACCAAGCGCGTTTTGTATTTCCATGGCTACTTCCGGCGAGAGAAAAAGCTTGTCACCGTTCAAATGGGACTTAAACGTAACGCCCTCTTCGGTAATTTTGCGCATGTTGCTCAGGCTAAACACTTGGAACCCACCGCTATCCGTTAAAATAGGGCGATCCCAGTTCATGAATTTGTGCAATCCGCCCGCGGATTTTACGATCTCATGACCAGGACGAATGAATAGATGATACGTATTGCTCAAAATAATTTGAGCATCCATCGTTTTCAACTCTTCCGGACTCATCGTTTTTACCGTAGCCTGCGTGCCTACCGGCATGAAAGCCGGCGTTTCAATGACGCCATGCGGGGTGTGAACCCGGCCCAAGCGGGCACCGGATTGTTTACAAGTTTTGATCGGTTCGTACGTTACTGCTGCTGCCATGACATCCACTTCCTATTCTAAACTTCCTCTAGTCTTTGTTTCTATTAGTAAATAAGCATTGCGTCCCCGAAGCTAAAAAAGCGATACTGCTCTCGTACAGCCTCTTCGTAAGCTTGCATGATATGCGTCCTTCCAGCCAGAGCGCTAATCAGCATGAGCAGGGTTGATTTAGGCAAATGGAAATTCGTTAACAGAGCATCCACGACCCCAAAGCTATATCCCGGATAAATAAAGATACTCGTCCATCCCTGCGAAGGCTGGATAACTAATGGCTTCCCAGCTTCAAAGCCTCCTTGCTCACGGCTAAGACCTGCAGCTGTTTCCAGCGTACGGGCAGATGTTGTTCCTACAGCAACAACACGTTTCCCGTTCGCTTTGGTTTCATTGATCGCCGCTGCGGTTTCAGCGGAAAGCACGTAATACTCCGCGTGCATTTGATGCTCCTCAATGGTGTCTACGGACACAGGACGAAATGTGCCTAAACCCACATGCAGAGTGACGAATGCAAGACGAACCCCCTTCGCTTGCAGCTTCTCCAAGTAAGCCTCTGTGAAATGAAGTCCTGCTGTCGGCGCCGCGGCCGAGCCCTCGTGCTTCGCATACACGGTTTGATAGCGTTCCCTCTCCGGCAGCTGTTCTTTAATATAAGGAGGCAGGGGCATCTCCCCTAAGCGATCCAAAATTTCATTAAAAATGCCCTTGTAGCTGAATTGAAGCACACGTGCTCCCATATCTCCAACTTCAACGACTTCCGCCGTTAGCAGAGGCTCTTCCTCCTGAGTCCCCTCCTGGTTCATGCCAAAAACGGCCACAGCCCCCAGCTGCATGCGCTTCCCGGGTTTCACCAGGGCCTCCCAACGGTCCTCACCGAGCTGTTTCAGTAGCAGAAGCTCAACCTTGGCACCCGTGTCTTTCTTCATGCCAAAGAGCCGTGCTGGAATAACTCGTGTGTCATTCATCACGAGCAAGTCCCCGGCTTCCAGATAATCAATGAGTTGTTCAAAAGTCTGATGACCAATTGCTCCGGTCTGTTTATTCAGCGTAAGCAGTCTAGACGCCGTGCGATTAAGCAGCGGCGTCTGGGCAATCAATGATTCAGGTAATTCAAAGTCAAATGCTTGTACATCCATGAGTGTGTATTCATTCCTTAGTTATGTTGACTCCAGCATAATATGTCTGAAGTATTTTTTTATAATCATAGCCTTGTTCAGCAAAACCTCTTGCTCCCCATTGGGACATTCCTAAGCCATGGCCATATCCTGTGCCGCGGAATACGAATTGTTTGCCTTGTGTTGGTGTTACCGAAGGTGTGTTTGGGGTTCCTACTGAATCCGTTGGTTTAGCCAACCCATTGGTGCCTAAAGCAGTCAAATCCGATTTCTTGAGCGAGGTCGGCTGGGATTGATTACCGGAAAGCACGCAGACGGAGTCAGCGCTGGTAGTGCCTGTCTCGGCACTTCCGCCCCCCACGATCGCCAGATCCGCTCCTTGCGGGGTACTACCAGTATAACTTCCTGCTCCTTCAATTTCAAACAGAGTGCTGGGCAAGCCTCCAAGCACAGTGCGCAGGGCGTCAGGATATGGCACTTTCACTACAACGCCATTTGCTTTGAGCTCTGTAACCCTTCCTGATGGGCCGCGTGCAGATATCTCTAGAGATGTTAGTTCACCGTTGATCTGTACCCCTGCCGCTGTTAATTTGCTTTTCATCTCACTCGGCGTATAGGGACCTCTCATCCACGAGTAGGCATTAGACTCTTTTTCCTGACCTATGACGAGTACTCTTTCCTTAGCTGCAAGCTGATCAATGGAGGGATTCGCTGCATTGTCCACGTACGGCGCCAAACGAACATTTACATTTTGATCGGTAGACTCATAGTAAGGAGTTCCGTTCTTGTCTTTCTGACCCGTATCTTTCAAATACTCAGCCGAGACATAACCCAGACGGCCATCCGTCAACTGAATGCGGTACCATGTCGCTTTGCCTTTTTCCGCTCCTTGATCAGGACTAGCCACGCTGCGCAAATAACTTACAGAATTTCCCCAAACCTCGGATGGATCTGCGGTCTTCCCCCCGGAATTCGATGAGAACACCGGAGAAATCAATCCGCTTTTATCCGAAATGACTTCATCTTTCGTGGCATCGACCGCTTGATTGCCTGCCACAAACTCTTTTTGCATGCCGTAATAAGCTTGATCTAACGTCGTGTCCGTCACTTGAGCAATTTCATATTTATTTCCTTGTTTAATGGCAAACGTGCGGGCTGCGACCGCTTGAGCTTTCAATGCCTCTGCTGGCCATCCGGAGCCAAGTTCCGCACCTAACACGCCATATAAGTAGGACTCCATCGGCACTTCATTCACCAATGCTAATTTATTCTGATAAGTACTTATTTCCATGTCGCCACGATATTTGCGGTCTGCTTTTTCTTTCACAGTAATCGCTTCACTTTTGGAGTGAATCAATGTTCTTTGCTGGCCAGCTCCTGCTGCGAAATGCGGGACAGGTGTCGTTCCATTTGCCGATACGGTTACGTCTGATTTGCGAATGAGATAAGATGCCTTCGTATTGGCAGCTTGCAAAGGAATGGCAGGAACCGCACGCATAGCGGCCTGCTTCACCGTTTCTAACTGAGCAGGACTTGCTTCATTGCCGATCCATACACTATATGCCGGCTTACCTGTTGCATCCTCTTGCAAGGCTAAGTCCGCTTGAATGCCAGCTCCAGCATAAACAGCCGCTTGCTGCAAAGCAGCAGCCTCTGACGCAAACGTACCCGCGCTTAAATGGAGCGGCCCTGTCACTGCAGGAGGGGCTTGCTTCGTGAACGCAGCCACTGTCACATCTTTTAGCGCTTGGGCTGAAGCGCTTTCTGCTGCTTCCATCGTAGGGAAGCTGCCGTAAAATACCTGAAACACCGTTTTCCCTTGTTTCATCCGGCTTAACACGTAACCATCCGCAGACATCGTGGCGAGCTTCGTACTTAATCCCTTAGCAGCAGCGAAGTCCGTCGTTTCCAGCATCATGACACTATACTGATCCAATGACATGCGGATGGTGCTGTCTTGGAGAGTAAGCCAGAGCTGTTCGGCGGCACCTGCTGTACTGCGTACACTGATATCCATTCCGCCAGTCGAGCTGAGTGTCGTAACCGGTTCTATTAATTTATATTTGGCAGAATCTATGAATAAGGCAACACGCACTTCATCCAAATGCGATATTCCCGCTGCATGCGCAGGGATCGTCAACACTGGAACTGTTCCAAACGTTAAAGCAGCCGTCGTAATCAAAGCTAGTGTTCTGGGGGCTAACAGCTTTTTTGTTAGTTTCATTCGACAATATTTCCTTTCTTTTGCAGCATTCTACTAAGTTAGACTCTAGCAAAGCGCAGAAGTTTTGCTTTTTAGTAGAATAAAATGGTAAACAACCGATTTGCTGCTCAGTCATAACGAAACAACAACTCTGACGTCGCCCGTGTAGCCTCAACTCTGTAACGGAATCAGAATCCGTTATTTGGGCAAATTCGGCTGGATTGAGGTGCTAACGGACCGAGGTGACGTTATTCATGGACTTTGTGGCTGTTTTGAGCATATTCATGCTCAATAGCGGCTCTTGAGTCCGTTAGATGCTAATTTTGCGACAAAAGTGGCAAATAGGGTCATCTCAGTCCGTTAGCCGATGGCTTGTGCTCGCAAGGGGTAATAGAGACAGAAAGTTGGACAAGCGAGCGGTGCAGGCATAGAAACTGAAAGTAGAACGAGTCACTTACTTCAGGTATGCAGGCTGGAAGTAACGAGTTTCTGCCCCAAGTGTAACTCACTGTGTCGAGGACACGGAGACGACGGCAACAAGGAACGAAAAAAGAGAGCCTCCCGGCTCCCTCTCGTGTTCCTCATGACCGCTGTTCCGGCACCGGCAAGCCCAAATGATGGTAGGCCTGCGGCGTAACGATTCGCCCTCTCGGCGTACGCTGCAAAAATCCAATTTGCAGCAAATACGGCTCGTAGACGTCTTCGATCGTCTGACTCTCTTCACCGATGGTGGCAGCGATCGTCTCCAGCCCTACAGGGCCGCCTTGGAAGCTCTGGATGATCGCCCTCAGCATCTTATGGTCGATCTCATCCAGACCCAGGTCATCGATCTGGATGCGCTTCAGCGCCTCTTTGGCGATGTCCAGCGTGATAATGCCATCGCCCTTCACCTGCGCGAAATCGCGAACCCGCTTCAGCAAGCGGTTCGCGATACGCGGTGTTCCACGCGAGCGCATGCCGATCTCGCGCGCGGCTTCACCGACGATGCCGACCTGCAGGATGTCGGCCGTACGGGAGACGATGTAGGTGAGTTCCTCCACCGTATAAAACTCCAGCCGGCTGACGACTCCGAAACGGTCGCGCAGCGGCGCAGACAACAAACCGACGCGCGTCGTCGCGCCGACCAGCGTAAACGCCGGCAAGTCCAGCCGCACCGAGCGTGCGCTCGGCCCCTTGCCGATGATAATATCAAGGGCAAAATCCTCCATCGCCGGATACAGCACCTCTTCCACCGTACGGTGGAGGCGGTGAATTTCGTCGATGAACAGCACGTCGCCCTCCTGCAGGTTCGTTAGGATGGCAGCCAAATCGCCCGGCCGCTCAATGGCGGGGCCGGAGGTTGTTCGAATGTTCACGCCAAGCTCGTTGGCGATGATATTGGACAGGGTCGTCTTCCCGAGCCCCGGCGGTCCATAAAGCAGCACGTGATCCAACGCTTCCTTGCGCATTTTGGCGGCTTCAATATAAATCTTGAGGTTCTCCTTAGCCTGCTTCTGGCCGATATATTCAGCCAAATAACGGGGACGCAGACTGTACTCTATGACGTTGTCCTCCATCATCAAGTTAGCTGATATAATCCGGTCATTATCCATGGTGATCCTCCTACGAGCTTTCCCTAGGAAAGCTTTCTTCATTGGCTAATACTTGCTACATCGTATACAAGGCTTGCAGCGCAAGCTTCATCAAAACATCTGTAGAATCCGAAGGATTTGCTTTGGGCTTCACTTGCAGCCACGCGCGGTCCACTTCCGCTTCCGTGTAACCAAGCGTCATCAGAGCCTCTTTCGCTTCCGTCCAAACTTGCCCGCCCTCCGTAATTTGGGCTGAGCCGACAACGCTTAAAGCAACAGCAGCTTCTGGACTCGAGAACGTCACTGAACCTAATTTGTCCTTAAGGTCCAAAATAATCCGCTGCGCCGTCTTTTTGCCGATGCCTGGCAGCTTCGTTAGGAATGCCAAATTTTCTTGGCTAATTGCCAAAATAACGGCTTCCGGTCGTCCGCCCGCAGCAAGGATACCTAAAGCTACTTTAGGTCCAATCCCCGTCACATCCAGCAGCAAACGGAATAAAGCCTGCTCATCTCGTGAGACAAATCCGAATAGCAAGTGAGCATCTTCCCTCACGTGATAATGAATGAACATCGTAACTTCTTCATTATCCTTATGCGAAAGTGCATAGGGATTAGGACAAAATACTCGATAACCTACGCCGTTCACATCCAGCACAGCATATTCGCTCTCGCGCAGCGCCACTTTTCCTCGTAAGAAATCTATCATCTTTTTCTGACCTCATTTATTCTAGATTGCAAAGCTGAAGAATGTGCATGGCAAATAGCGATTGCCAGAGCATCCGCTACATCATCAGGCTTAGGCACCTGCGATAGTTTGAGCAATATTTTGACCATTTCCTGGACTTGCTTCTTCTCCGCATTCCCGTAGCCGACAACGGATTGCTTGACTTGAAGAGGCGTATATTCCGCTATTGGCAGACCTGCCTGAACACCCGCTAAAATCATGACACCGCGTGCTTGGCCTACGGTAAATGCCGTCGTTACATTTCGGTTAAAAAAAAGCTTCTCTATGGACATAGCGTCCGGTTTATACTTTTCTATCAATTGCGTTGTAGCGTCGTAGACATCCTTCAGTCTCAGACCCGGATCGGTATGTGCTTCCGTCTGAATTGAACCATATTGCACAGGAACAAGCTTGCTGCCAATTTTATCAATAAAGCCAAAACCTACAATCGCGATCCCCGGATCAATCCCCAGAATACGCACAGCATTTCTCTCCCATCTAAAAAAAGCGAACATATGTAGTCATTTCTCATTATAGCAGATAACAAAAAAAAGAGATAGACTCGGGATTTCCCCTTATCTACCTCACCTTTTTGCTTCATTATGGTCTAGTCATTGCTTTTTCTGTTTCTTCCACGGCATAATCGCTGAATGTTGATAATACGCTATTATACTCCTCCATATCCGAGATGCGAATGCCCTCGCGCAGCTTTTCCACCGTATCCGGGGGCAGGCTGCTTTCCAAATGCTTGATGTTTAGTTGGAAAAATGTCCGAATGACGTTATCTTTGGCGGGAGTGCCGTTAAACAACGAGAGATTGCTGCTGCCGTCGATGCCGAATACCGCTTTCTCTTTGCATGCCGGAGATAAATCTTCAATGTTCTCGGTAAATGTGACCTCTCCGCTCGGACTGACATTGAGCAGCCAGTTCGGATGTTTCATTTGCATATCAAGCAGCTGCTCTGAGGTTTGCTGACCAAGTGTGCTCTTCTCTTCACCGCAAACGTAAGATTTAATCAAGTAGCTTTCCCTGGTATCTGTAATCCGCTTCAGCGTTGCTTCCGCTTCTTTCAGACGCTCATCGTCTTCCGGCGTTAATTGAGCCATCGTAGCTTGAGTCGGAGAATGGTCTGCACCTGAAAAACCATCTGTTGCGTATCCGATCCAACAAACCGTACCTATAAGGAAGATCATCCCTAATGTCAACCAACTGCGTTTCCAGCGCAGCCTTCTTTTCCAATGCTTCAAAAAACGTTGTACATTCACTGGTATCCCCTTCTATTCTCTTTTTTCGTATTGTTTCCATTTGCATGAGACGCTATACATCATTTACCATAGGGAGAGTAGCATCAAACCAATCAAGACGGACGGTGAAGCTCTATCATGAAAGGTAAAAGACGAATCAAGCGTACAACACTCCTGATTATTGGAGTTGTCCTATTATGGGGAGCCGTTGCTATTTGGAATGAAGTACTCAAAATTGAAAAAGGTGTGCCCACTCCTCGCTCAACTTCAGCCTCATATCCGACCACTGATATGAAAAGTAACCAAACATCCATAAATTCGGGAAATAATGGGAATGTCCTGAGTATAAAATAACTATAAAATTTGACTGTTGCCACAGAAATGATATAGTCAGAAGTAGATGAAATATTCTAATACTTATTCATGAAAAACGATATATATCTGAAAAGGCTGCCAGCCGCTTTTCTATAAGAAAACGCTAAGCCTGATCTTTCGAAGACAGTTTTCTTACGAAAACGCTAAGGAGGGGAAACACCATGAATGTGGCAGAACTTCAATTAATTCAATTATCCAGACGAGGCGATCGCAACGCTTTCGTTGAATTAGTCGAGTTATACCGGAATAAAATACAAAAGCTTGCATTCCGCATGCTTCATAACAGACCTGATTCGGAGGATATCGTTCAGGAGACATTTATTCGCGTTTACTTGAATTTGAATCACTACGATGAGAGCCAGAACTTCTCTACTTGGATTTATCGGATCGGCAAAAATGTCGCCATTGATTTATTGCGCAAAAAGCGGCCTGTTCAATCCCTAGATGCTGAGCTGAGCGATCATGACGATGATTACAGCTATTACAGTAAACTCGCAAGCCAGGATCAATCGCCGGAGCACGCTGTGCTGCAAACAGAAATCCAAGATCACATGCACACTTCCATTAATAAATTGGCCGACAAATACAAAAGCGTCATTACGCTTTATTATCTGGAGGAGCTTTCGCTTCAAGAAATTAGCACCAAGCTTAACTTGCCGATTACAACGGTAAAAACTCGTCTGCACCGCGGGCGGGAGCTGCTCCGCAAGAAATGGGGCATGAATTTCGTCGTTGGCCTTATGGTCTTCTTCACCATCGGAATGATTGCATAATGGTTCCGTCAGCTAAAATAATAAAAAGCCTCCCAATCCACGAACTGTGGACTTAGGAGGCTTCTTTGTTATTCAGAAATTAATCCAAGGAACATTTGGTCTGGATTCCTGCGACTCTAAGACGGCTCTTTGCTGACGTCTTACGAAGGCATTGAGCGCGTCTGTTCCAGTCAATTTCGCTTTTTTAGAGGAGCCGCCGCTGTTTTTGGATTTCGCCTGCTTGTTAGTGCGAATATCGATTTCTACGACTTCATCTTTGTCGCTCTCTTTCGTAAGTTCATGCGTATGAACTTGCGGCATCATAGGCGACTCGAAAGGCGCTTGATAGTGAGCTCCAGCATAAGGGATTCCATAAGGACCCGGTTGAAAAGCAAACGGATTATGCCCGGACTGCCCCATGTCAAAAGGAGTTCCTTGCGGATATAGGTCAGGCATGTACGGCATGTTAGACATAGACGACATAGTCTGCATGTCAGCCATGTTCGGCATAAATGGCATTGTGTTCATATCAGCCATGTTCGGCATAAATGGCATTGTGTTCATGTCAGCCACATTCGGCATTGATGGCATCATGTTCATATCAGCCATGTTCGGCATTGATGGCATTGTGTTCATATCAGCCATGTTCGGCATTGATGGCATGCCATGATGGTAACCATGATGCTGCCCTTCCCATGGATTTCCTAATGGGCCAGTAGCAAATCCTTCTGGTCCTGTCATCCATGGCTGCTCCATGATGGCAGGACCCCCACAGCCGCACCCCTCGTTGCTCACAGGGAACGTGGGCATCTGAGCGTGGTGAGGCGCTTGCTGCCATGGCTGCTGTTGATACGGCATAAATGCTGGATGCGCTGCTGCTTCTTGCTGGTTAGCCTCTGGATAAGCGAATACTTCCGTCGCAGTAATATGAAACTGCTTGAAAGGATGAGTAGCTGGCTGCTCGTATGGTTCTTGCAGCGCAATATCCTCTGGCTCTCCACTTGGCACCTCAGGCATCAAAGTCTGCTCTGGCGCAGGTGCAGGAACAGCAGGCATTGGTTGCATCGGCATTGGCATTGGCATTGGTTGCATGGCCTCTGGCATCGTTTCTTCCGGAACCGGGATATATGGCGGCGGACTCGCATCGCTCGGCGTCATCGGCTGTGCCTCAGGCATATGATCGAAAGGCATCGACGACGCTTTTGAAGGGGTATGATGCGTCGTGTCCGCAGCTCCATGTTGCATTTTGGGAACAAATACAACTTCCCCTGTCATAAGTACGTTAGGATTCTTCAGCTGCGGATTAGCCGCAATCATCGCCTGCAGAGGTACATCCCAGGCTTTTCCAAGCTTCCATAAGCTGTCTCCCTGCTGAACAATGTGCTTGTAAACGAACTCTGACGCAGGTGGATCAACCGGCTTCGGTTTGGATGGAATCTTCACCTTCATGCCGATGTCCAGCACATTGGGGTCTGCAATTTGCGGGTTGATCGCAATGATCTGATCCAATGTACTATGATATTTTTTTGCAAGCTCGTACAGGGTATCTCCCTTTTTGACAATATGGATTTTCAACACCTTACCTCCTTTTTTCGTTAGAAAAAACTGGCTTTGGAAGCTTACTCTCAAGCAATTTTTCATAAACCCTGCTAGCTAAGCCACCTACATATTCACAATGATATTACATCTTATGCACGTTTCTAGGCTTTTGCCCCTCTCGGACAAAAAAAATCCCCCGCGCTAGAGAGCCGGAGGATCTTTGAGTTAATTCTTATAGGGATAGCTAGGATAACAACCTAATATGCGGACCTGACATCCAATCGCTTCAATTTCTTGAATCGCCGACGGGAGCAGAACGGAGTCCAAAGAGCCCGCTATATCAATGTAAAAATAATAAGTGCCCAATTTTTTCTTCGTTGGCTTGGACTCAATTTTGGAAAGATTGATTCTCCGCCATGCGAAGGCTGAGAGCACCTGGTGAAGAGCGCCCGGATAATCTTCCGGCAGCGTGACGAGAATCGTCGTCTTCATGTCTTCCGAGGGTTTCAACTCGGAAGCTTCCTTGCCGACCAGCAAGAAACGCGTCATGTTGTCTTTGTGGTCCTGGATTTCTTTTTGAAGCATAGGCACGCCATAGTTCGTAGAAGCAATGGCCGTTCCTATGGCTGCAACCGAAGGATCCTGAAGAGAAGAAACAATTCGCACTCCTTCTGCCGTAGAACTGACTTGTTCAAATTCCGCTCCGCTTAAATATTGCTTCATAAAACGGCTGCACTGTGCAGGCACAACGTGATGAGACAGCACCTTGCGGATATATCCGAATGGATTCGACTCATCCGCTCTCCCCTCAGGACCAGGGTACCCGATGAGATTCATATCAATGGGAAACACCCATTCCGCCCGAATCGGAAGATCCACTTCGTGAACAAGCCAGTCCACATGCAGATGGACCGAGCCTTCCAGTGTATTTTCGATTGGAATAACGCCCAGATCCGTTTCACCGGACGACGTCGCGTTGAATACTTCGGAAATTAACTTATAAGAAACGTAGGTGAAGTCCTCGCCCAAAAAATGGCGGGTAGCCTCTTCCGAAAAAGTGCTGGGTCCAAGAATCGCGACTCGCTTCATGCATGAACCTCCTTGTCTACGAAGGACTGGAGATCCCCGTCGTTTTCCTGCAGCGCAGTCGTTGTTACCCCTTCACGGCTTGGCATTAGCCACAACGTCTGTGCCTCGATACCTTCTTTAGCCAGCGTCTCTTTCAGAAATCCTTCCAACTCCGCCTTGCGGCCGCTTCGCTGGTCCACTAGTGCAAGCATAGTTGGCCCCGCTCCGCTAAGCGCAACCCCAAGCGCGCCGTGATTCTCGGCTTGCTCTAGCAGCGTCTTCATGCCGGGAATGAGAGGCGCACGGTATGGCTGATGCAGCGCGTCCTTCATGGCATGACGGATCATCCCCAGGTTGCCTGTGATTAGCGCGGCAACAAGCAGCGATGAGTGGCTGAGGTTGAACACCGCATCCTTCATGGCTACCTGCTTCGGCATAACGCCTCTCGCCTTCTCTGTAGCCAGTTGGAAGGCTGGGATTGCCACCAGCACCTCCAAGTTCGGGTCCGGCTCGATCCGAATGGATTCCGCCTTCTCTCCGTCCCAGAACGCAACCACGATGCCGCCAAAAAGGCTTGCTCCTACATTGTCTGGGTGCTTCTCGAGGCGGCTTGCAATTTGGAACAGCTCATATTCTGTGAGCTTATTGCCAATCAATGCATTGGCTCCGGCCAGGGCGCCAACAATCGCTGACGCGCTGCTGCCCAGTCCGCGGGTTAGTGGGATATCGCTGTACATCGAGATGTACAGTTCCGGGTGGGAGACGTCGGCTTCTTGAAACACCATTTGCGCGACTTTATAAATGAGGTTCGTCTTGTCCGTCGGAATCCCGTGCATTTGATCACCGATCAAATCAATCGTGGTTTGCTCCGAGATGGCCATATCAATCCAGGCATATAAATTCAAGGCCATCCCCAGTGAGTCAAAGCCAGGACCTAAGTTTGCCGTACTTGCCGGCACTTTCACTCTTACCTTTTGCACTGCCTTATAACTCATTTCGAAATTGCGCCTCTTTTCAATAGATTAGCCTTCAACGCGGTAGACGCTTTTGATGGCGTGAATAACGTCCATGGATTCAAACTGTTTCAGTACATTTTTCATGCTGGCTTGGTTGGCGTCATGGGTAATGATGATAATTTCAGCTTTCGGGTTGTGCTTATTCGGATGCTGGAAGACGGATTCCAAGCTGACTTCATGCTCAGCAAAAATTTGTGTAATTTGTGCAAGAACACCCGCTTTATCCTCAACGTGCAAAAGAATGAAGTTTTTGCATGCAATTTGCTCATCTGTTTTCAGCTTCTTCTCCTTGTAAGGGGCAAGCACCCTGCGTCCACTCACTCCAAGCTTCAAGTTCTGGACAACGGCAACCAAATCCGCTACAACAGATGTTGCTGTAGGCAGCTCGCCTGCGCCGGCTCCGTAAAACATTGTCTCGCCAACCGCTTCGCCCGTCACGTACACGGCATTGAACACGCCGTTTACGGAAGCAAGCGGGTGGGAGCTCTTCACCATCGTAGGCTGAACGCTCACGGAGATATGCCCGTCATGATTTTCAGCAATACCAAGCAGCTTCACTTCGTACCCTAATTTCTTGCCGTATTGGATGTCTTCTTTTGTTACTTTAGAAATTCCTTTTGCTTCAACATCGCTAAGGCTAACATTGGCATGGAAGCCAAGTGTGGATAGAATCGTCATCTTGCGGGCAGCGTCAAGACCTTCAACGTCGGAAGTCGGATCAGCCTCTGCATAACCAAGCGCTTGGGCTTCTTTCAGCACATCAGCGTAAGCAGCGCCTTCTTGGCTCATTTTAGTTAAAATATAGTTCGTTGTTCCGTTAACAATCCCCATGATCTTCGTAATACGGTCAGAGGAGAAGCCCTCTACAAGTGCACGAATAATCGGAATACCGCCGGCAACACTTGCTTCATAGAAAACGTCGCATCCGTGCTCAGCTGCTTTTGCCAAAATTTCAGCGCCATGCATCGCCATGAGATCCTTATTCGCCGTCACAATGTGCTTTCCATTGCCAAGAGCCGTTAGAATATGATCTTTCGTAGCGGAAACGCCGCCCATCACTTCAACAACAACATCAATTTCGCTATCGCTGATGACGTCCCAAACATTCTCCGTCAGCTTGTCCGCGTCTACGGAAATGTTGCGAAGCTTTGATTTATCTTGCACCAAAATTTTGGCAATTTCGATCGCAGAGCCTGTCTGACGGTGTAAATCCTCTTGATGACCTTCAATAATACGTACGACACCTGTTCCAACTGTGCCTAGTCCCAGTAATCCAACCTTGATCGGTTTCATTTCGTTTGTCCTCCCGAATAGTAATATGTTTTATCTTAACTGCCCTGACCGATAATCATGGCACGCTTGACTCCTTCTTGCGATTGCAGCCGATCCAAAATTTGACGAATCTCTTCCCCCATCGTTGAGGTTTCAACCGAAATGACGACATTGGCCATCCCTTGCAGTGGAATCGTCTGATGAATCGTAAGCACATTCCCTTCCAAATTAGCGATAAGCGCAAGAACGCGGGACAAAATCCCTGACCGATGCTCCAAATCCATCGATATCGTTACGATACGCTCTCTTTCCAGCTTATTTAGCGAATGAATGCCATCCTTGTACTTATAAAAAGCGCTTCGGCTGAGCCCAACCTGTTCAACGGCATCATGAATCGTCTTCACTTCACCCCGAGCGAGCAGCTCTTTGGCCTGTACCGTCTTCAGTACACCTTCTGGCAAAATATCTTCCCGGACTAAGTAGTACCTCTCAGGACCGGTGTGCTTGATCGTTTGTAAAAACTCTTTGCTTTCCGGCACGACCTTACCGTCCTCTCTAGAAAGACTATTGTTTACCTATAGAGGACATTATATCGAATCGCGAGGTCTGAAGCAATAGGCAAATTACTCTGAAACTAGCTTCTTTGCAGGAGCTAGTTTACTTGTGCTAAGCTGAGTGTACTAGAAAAAGAAAGGGATCGCCACCATGATTACATTGCGTATGATGTCTACCGCTCTCCTATGGAATAGCCGGAATGAATTGCTAATGATGAAACGCTCTTTAACGCGCACACTGTCCCCTGGACTGTGGGCCGCTATCGGGGGCCATTTAGAGCCAGATGAACTGAACAACCCGCGTGCCGCGTGCTTACGTGAAATATGGGAGGAAACTGGCATAGAACACGATGAAATTCAAGGACTTCGCTTGCAGTATATTTTACTGCGTTTGAATGGACAAGAAGTTCGGCAGCAGTTTTTCTACGTCGGCTCCACCGATGTAAATCCCCGTATCACGACCCCTGAAGGTGAGCTGCACTGGGTTCCGAAAGATCTTGTTCTTGAACGTCCTCTTCCATTTATTTTCCGCAATTTGCTGGAGCATTATTTAGATGTTGGACCTACAACAACCCCCTGGATCGGCTCTGCTGGCGTAAACGAACAAAGTCATTTACCAACCATTCATTGGCATCCATTCGTTGATCCTATGGAAGTATAAAAAAAGCAGACTTCGAATAGAATCGAAGTCTGCTTTTTGACATTTAAAGGGCGCTCCCGCCATATAAGAAACGGTACTCCCAGTGACGATTTTCAAAGGAATCAATGCGAACGCCGCCGCTTTCTTTCGAATATGTCGATAAAATCTGCCCATTACCTAAGTATATGGCCACGTGTGAGATCGTTTGTTTCGATTTATCAATACCACTGTAATTCGACTTGCTTGTCCCTTTGTAATCCATGAAGAACATCAGATCGCCGGGTTTCAAATCATGCCAATCGGTTTTGGCGTTACCAAGCGATTTCACATAACTCCCTTGCCCTCTGGAATCGCCTGGCAGTTTTAAGCCAATGCCGTCCAAGAAAGCTTGACGAACGAAGTCAGAGCAGTCAAACGTATTGGTATTATCACGGCTAGAACCATATTCATAAGGTGTTCCTAAGTATTTTTTACCGGCAGCAATCACTTTTTGCGCTTTTTCAGTGACGGAGCCGCCGCTTGTACCACCGTTATTGTTTGAATCGCCCGGCGGTGTTACGCCTGAAGTTTTAATGTATTTGGAATCAGTGCTTACATAACCTTCCTGACCATCGGATGCTCTTACTTTGTACCAATAACTGTTCACTTTGGACAAGATGGTCACTTTCTCGCCTGCCTTCAAGTAACGAATACGTGCTGCATCCGTACTTGCACCTTGGCGGAAACTGACGGAGCTTACGATTTGTCCGGTTGTCGCTGACCCGCTGTTATTGTCGGAATCATCCGGCGTTGTCACGCTAGACGTTTTTATGTATTTGGAATCGGTGCTTACATAACCTTCCTTGCCGTCGGACGCTCTTACTTTGTACCAATAACTATTCACTTTGGACAAGATGGTCACTTTCTCGCCTGCCTTCAAGTAGCGAATACGTGCTGCATCCGTACTAGCACCTTGGCGGAAACTGACGGAGCTTACGATTTGTCCGGTTGTCGCTGACCCGCTGTTATTGTCGGAATCATCCGGCGTTGTCACGCTAGACGTTTTTATGTATTTGGAATCGGTGCTTACATAACCTTCCTTGCCGTCGGACGCTCTTACTTTGTACCAATAACTATTCACTTTGGACAAGATGGTCACTTTCTCGCCTGCCTTCAAGTAGCGAATACGTGCTGCATCCGTACTAGCACCTTGGCGGAAACTGACGGAGCTTACGATTTGTCCGGTTGTGGTTGTCGTAGCAGCCGAAGCTTCTTTGACCATAGGAACGGTAACTGCGCCGAAAATAAGTGCTGGAACCAGCGCTAGGGTGAGTATTTGTTTTTTCATGATGTATGCCTCCTTAGCGTTCTGCTTTTCACGTTGTGCACCGGCTTTCGTGATCTTGCTTGTGCCAGGTTGTCCGGCACCGAAAGCGTTGCCTCTTATATCATTTCGCAGGGGGAAGCTTGTTTCAGAGGGTAGAAATAAAAAAAAGACCATTTTTGCCGAATTAACCGCATAATGGTCTTTTTATCCAATTTTTGAAGAGGACTCATTGTGAGGAAAATCTTGCAGTGTGAAACGATGACTCTGATCCACCCATTTCTGCATCACCTTCTGAGCTTCTCTCCTTTGCAGCAAAGATTCCGCTAATTGAAAACCTTCCTCATAACTTCCCACCTTATCGAACCATGTCAACCTCAATCCTGCATTAAAAATAACGTGATCACGCTCCCGCTTCAGCTCTTCGGAATTCTCACCGCCAATAATACGGCGCAGCGACGAGAGCTGTTCAGCCTTGTCCATGGGCTGCAGGGGTCCGCTCAGAAAGCCGAATTTCTGCGGTTCCACCACGCGCGACTCGTCTCCCCAAGGGGTAACGATGCGGATCGTGCTGTTTTGGTAAATCGGCAAATCTTCAGAGCCCTCTATACCGTTCACCAGATAAATACTTTGTACGCCCGATCTCATAGAAATAGGAATGAGCGACTCCATCGTTTTCCGCTGATTGACGCCAATAATCATATTCATGGACTGTACAGGATTCATTACTTTCTCAATCATATCGATTACTGTACGCAGCCCGATCTGCTCACGAACCTGTTTCAACTTTCCAAGCGGTGGACAGAGTTGATCGGTATGCAGGAATCCAATGTGCAAGTGAAACAACATGGTTTCCCAAGCCTTGGCCGATAAATCCATGGCAACGCCGAAGCTTTCCAAAATTTCTTGCATGGCTGTTCCCTGTCTTGACGGGGGTGAATCGCCTCCATGCAGCACTTGGGAGAAACCTACTGAGGCAAGCAAGAGACTAACAGGTAGTGTAACGGGAAAAAATTGGCGGCCTTCCGTAGGGCCTGCACAATTAAGCGAATCCGCAAATGGATGATAAGGTTGGGCATAGCTGCGGAAAACATCAATAAATGCCCTCATCTCTTCATCAGCTTCACCTTTCATGCAAAGCGCCATCAAGAAAGCTGCACATTGCGCGTCTGTAGAATCTCCTCTGGCCATTTCATGCGCTGCTTCCAAAGCTTCTTCGTACGTGAGATCGCGCGTGCTTCCCTGCTGGCCCGAGCCGATCGCTTGAATCCATCTTTTCATCGTTCATCCTCCTTCCTATTAAAGCCTCCGGCCCTTCATTAATGTCATGTTTAATAACATAAATATTATTAATACAAGGAAATCGTAATACTTTCCAATTTATATGTCAAGTATTGTGACATTAATCGGGGCTTCTATAACAAAAAAACACCCATCCCAAAGGATGAGTGTTCCCATCAACTCTTTTCATCAAATTCAAAATCAAAATCACCGATCTGAATCGTCTGCCCATGCACAGCGCCCCGGCTGCGCAAATCTTGATCGATCCCCATGTTCCGCAAAATGCGGGCGAATCGAGCGACGCCATCCTGCGTGCTGAAGTTCGTACGTTTGATCAACTTCTCAATCGAAGGGCTTTCGATCACGAAGACATCGTTTACGCGACGAATCGTGTAATCATTCTCTTCTTGTTTCTCGAAGCGATACACCTTACGCTCTTCTTTCTCTGCTACGCCCTCCACTTCAGGAGCTTGCGGAATGCTCTCTACGATGTCAGAAATCTTATACAGAAGCTCCTGCACGCCACCTCGTGTTAAAGCGGAGATTGGATACACCTCGAACTCTTTGCCATCGGCAGCAAGCTGTTCCTTGAACAAGGTAAGATTGTCCTCGGACTCCGGCATGTCCATTTTATTAGCAACAACGATTTGCGGGCGCTGCTCCAATTTAGCGTTATACAGCTTTATTTCCTCATTGATCATCAGGAAATCTTGATAAGGATCGCGTCCATCCGCTGCAGACATGTCCACGACATGCACGATAACTCGAGTCCGTTCTACGTGACGCAGGAATTCATGCCCAAGGCCCACACCTTCGTGCGCGCCTTCGATCAAACCGGGAAGGTCCGCCATGACGAAGCTGCGTCCGTCACCGACATCGACAACCCCAAGATTCGGGGTAAGGGTTGTAAAGTGGTACGCTGCGATTTTGGGCTTCGCCGCAGAAACGACCGACAGCAGCGTAGATTTCCCTACGCTAGGGAAACCGACTAGGCCGACGTCCGCCATCACTTTCATCTCCAGCACAACCCAGCGCTCTACACCTTCCTCGCCGTTCTCGGCAATCTCCGGCGCTGTGATGCGCTGTGTGACGAAGCGCGTGTTGCCCCGACCGCCGCGGCCGCCTTTGGCCACAACGACTTCCTGGCCATGGCGCGTCAAGTCTGCGATGATTTCTTGCGTATCATCGTCAATCACGGTTGTGCCCGGCGGGATGCGAACGATCATGTCCTCCGCGTTAGCGCCGTGCATCGATTTATTGCGGCCCTTCTCGCCGCGATCCGCCTTAAAATGCTTCTGATAGCGGAAATCCATTAGCGTACGCAGACCTTCGTCGACGCGAAAAATCACATCGCCGCCATTGCCTCCGTCACCACCGGCTGGACCGCCTTCCGGCACATATTTCTCACGTCGGAACGCAACTAAACCATCGCCGCCGTCGCCGCCTTTTACAAAAACCTTCGCTTTATCTACAAACATTTCTACACCTCAACTAAGATGAGACTTTGGTCAATGAAGTCCAAGGTCCCTCTATTATGTAAGAAACGGCAGTCGTACCGTGATAACCGCTTCTTCCTCTTGCCAATCGCTATTCTCAAGTGAAGATGAATGGGCATGGGAGCGCAACATTTCCTTCACTGCGATTTCCAACTGGTCCCTGCGATAGGGACCTTGATATACGAAATCAAGCAGTAAGCCATCTTCTTGAAGCTCGAATTCCAAGCTTAGTTTGCCGCTCTCATCGTCACTTGTTGCCGCATGCGCCTGCACGCATTCAGCCGTTTGCCTGACTAATCTTTCAATCAGTCCGCTTCGCAAAGGAAGCTGTCCCAAATTTATCTCTTCGTCTAAGGCAACTTCGAGCTCTAAGGACTTTGACTGCACTCGGAACAACAGCAAGTAAGCAATTAAAGAGGGGATACCCAGCTTGGATAGATTGCTTTCCTGCTGCATATTCATTTTTATTTTTTCCATATAAGGCTGTAAATTATCAAACTTCTTCAACTGAATATAACCAAATAAAATCTGGGTATCGTTCATCCAATCATGACGCAATCTGTTGATGACCTGTATCAAATTCCTCTGAGCAAGCTCTTCCTGCTCCCGAAGTTCTTGGTGCCGTTTCTCTTGAACGCTGCTTTCCTGCAATTTAAAAGCCGTGTAACCGCAAATGACGATGATTAGGAGTAATGCCACCCTGACAATCCAGGGTTCTAGAAATAACATTCCCGTTAACCCAATGAGCACAAGTGCCAATAAATAAACCTGTGCGCTGCTCACTCGTTTCATTCCTCGTCCGCTCCGTTCTCCCTGCTTTGTAACCGTTTATCCAGTATAGCATGGCCATCTTGCAAACGTCACCAAACAAATGAGAAAACCTCTGCCCTTGGCCATCCATAATGACTGACCGCGTTTAGAGGTTATCTTCATATTAGGAAAAAATCCCTGACGGGCTTATCGCTCGCCAGGGATTCTCATTACGCTTCTAGAGCTGCAGCCACAGGAGCTACATCAACTGGGTATACACTCACTTTTTTGCGATCGCGTCCAAAACGCTCGAATTTCACTACGCCTTGTACTAGAGCGAAAAGTGTATCATCCGAACCAATGCCCACGTTCGTTCCTGGGTGAATTTTCGTACCGCGTTGGCGATAGAGAATGCTTCCTGCAGTTACCGTTTGACCGTCTGCACGTTTAGCGCCAAGGCGCTTAGAGTGGGAGTCACGTCCGTTCTTTGTGGAACCTACACCCTTCTTGGAAGCGAAAAACTGGAGATCCAATTTCAACATGATGTTATCCTCCTTCGTTATAGATTGTTTCAATCGTTATATAGTCACCGTAATTGTCTGCAATGGTTTCTAGCATGACGACCATCGATTCCAGAATCACTTGGATCTGGTTCCATTTCTCCGGTACTGTCCGAGCGCTGTCTGGTATCGTAATATCCATAAAGCCCCGTTCCATCTCGTGAATAGGAATAACTCCCGTTAAGGATTCAATCGAATTATATGTACCGAACGTTACCGCCGATACTGCAGCACAGACTAAGTCTTTGCCTGGTACGTCAAATTCAGCATGGCCTTCCACTACAAAAGATACAATTTGAGGTGAATCCGGTACTAGACGCTTTATGGTCACGTAGATCATAAGCTCGCCTCTTACGCTTGGATTTTCTCAACTACAACTCTTGTGTATGGTTGACGATGACCTTGCTTTTTGTGGTAGTTCTTTTTCGGTTTGTACTTATACACGATAACTTTCGCGCCTTTGCCGTGTTTCTCCACTTTCGCGGAAACTGCAGCACCGGATACCAATGGAGCACCTACAACTACGCCGCTCTCTTTGGATACCATAAGCACACGATCAAAAGAAACAACTTCACCTTCAGCTGCGTTCAATTTCTCGATGTAAAGAACATCGCCCTCTTGAACTTTGTACTGTTTACCACCTGTTTCAATAATTGCGTACATTTTCATGACCTCCTCATGTCTCAGACTCGCCTTGTCCAGGTGACGGTCCGGATGAATATCCAACCGTACTTCAACCCGTTTCGTGCGGTTACAGCATGCCTAAACAACACACTCCGAGTATTATATCACAGAAACATTTTCATATGCAATGTTTTATTTGCGTTTTCGCGTCATTTCCAGCAAGCCTAGCTTCGTCCAGCCAACGATTATCGTTTTGGAACGATCCTTGCGCACAGCCTGCGTAATGTTCTCCATAACCGCCGCGCGGTTGACTTCCGAAATCATATCAATAAAATCAACGATAATAATGCCTCTAATATTCCGCAGGCGCAGAAGCCTTGGAATCTCACTTGCCGCTTCACGATTAATATCGGTGACTGTCTGTTCCAAGTTAATCGATCCGGTATATCTGCCTGTGTTCACATCAATAACCGTCAGCGCTTCGGTCTGATCGATGATCAAGTAGCCGCCGCTCGGCAGCCAAATCTTCCTTCTAAAACTTACATTCAACTCTTCCGTTACGCCAAAATGATCGAACAGCGGAGTCTTCCGGTCGTAGAAAGCGATTCTCCCCCGCCAACTCGGGTGCTGCTTGCGAAGCAGCTGTCTCATCTCTTCGAACACTTTGGAGTCATTCAGCCAAACTTCATTCACTTCCGAAGTAATAACGTCACGGGCTAAGCGCGGCAAGAGATCCAGATCTTGATAAAGCTGCGCCGGAGCTTCCGCTCCTAATGCTTTGGATTGAATCATCTGCCACAATTCTCGCAAATTTTGCAAATCGTCGCGGATCGCTTCTTCGCTTTGGCCAAGAGAACCTGTCCGAAGGATAACCCCTTCGCCAGGGAGCAAATTGCCTTCTGCCAGCTGCTTGAGGCGCTGCCTTTCGGCTTCTAAGTCAATTTTACGGGAAATTGCGATGTAGTCGGCACCTGGCATGTACACAATCCAGCGGCCAGGAATAGAAACATGTGTCGTTACTCTTGCACCTTTGGTCCCTTGCGGATCTTTGGACACTTGTACCATAAGCAGTTGCCCAACTTCAGCAAGCTCCGTTATTGAGGGTTTAATCTTAGGTTGCTTGTCCAAATGGACAGGGAGGAGATCGTCTATATAAAGAAAGGCATTTTTCGCAAGTCCAATATCGACAAATGCCGCCTGCATGCCGGGAAGTACATTGACGATGCGACCCATGTAGATGCTGCCTGCTCTTTGGGAATCAAGCGGATACTGCGAATCATACTCAACAAGGCGACCTTCTTCCAGCAATGCCGCTTGTGTAAGCTCCGGTGCGCAGTGAATTATAAGTTGCTTCATACACGTTCACCTCACCAGTTATTTTACATGAAAAGATCGGAAACTGCACTCCCCGGTTTTTTTCCATCCAAATAACCGCTCACCAACTGCTGTTCAGGCAATATAGCTTGAATGCGTCCCGCCTCGTTGACAATGTAAATTAAATGGTATTTTTCCCGCATAAAAAGCTTCAACGTATCGGCCATTGTCCGATGTTTCGTTATGACGATCGGCTGCGCCAAAGTGCCGCGGCTCAGCAGCAGGCTTACCCGGCTCCCGCGGCCTATCAAAAAGCGAAAAAAGTGATACGGCAGCTGCCGGTACGCGTACCAATTTGACACTAGCAGAAAAATGCCGATCACTAATATATTCAGCGGCAGCTGCCCGTTAATCAGCTGTAAAATTGCCATGACAATGATGCCAAGACTTAAGAACATGGATATCCAAACCGAATATAAAATCGTATTATGGTACGACAATAAATACCCCAGTAAGGATTGCATCACTTTACCGCCATCCAGCGGCATGACCGGGAGAAGGTTGAACAGACAGATCATGATGTTAGCTTCAATAAAATAATCCCACCAACTCGCGGTCCCAACCTCCAGCCACTTCATAAGAAGCGCCAAAATAATTAGCCATACATGCTGCAGCGGACCCGCTAAAGCAACCACGAGTTCCTCCCATGTCGGTACACTTCCTAGCTCATCCACGACAAGCACACCGCCGAAGGGGAGCAGTTGTACCTCCCGCACCCGCCAGCCAAAGCCGTTTGCAGCTGCCAAATGACCGAGTTCATGAACGAGGACGATGCCGAATAAGGTAATCGCCTCAAGAAAATAACCCGTAAAGGCGGAACCAATTAAAACAAGTGTAAATAAAGGGTGAAACCGATAGGTTGTTCCGGCCAATTTAATCAAAGGAGATCACATCCGTTGGGTTGACAGGGCGGCCATCTCTCGTAAACGCGACATAAAGTGTGCCTTTGGCGGGGTCTTTCTTAGAGGCTTTGCCGACGAGTTCTCCTACCTTCATCCAATCTCCTGCTTCAACGCTAACCTCACTTAACCCCCCGTACAGGGACTGCATCCCTCCTGGATGGCGGATGATAACCGTTGTACCCGTTTCAGCCGAAACCCCGGAGAAAACGACTTGTCCCGTGTCCAGCGCATAGACAGGCGCATATTCCGCCGTATTTAGCGTGACCCCAAGTTGATTGGTCCCATCGAATGGCTTGATGATACTCCCTTTTACAGGTGCATACAGGGTCCGCTTAGTGGTACTTACCTTTACGGCTTCGTCCCCTACACGATTAAAGCTCGGAATAAAGGACGGCGAGCCACCGAATTGATTCGTATACCAAGTCGATAAGGCGTTGAAATCATAAGACTGCGTTAACGAAGCCGCAACGAACTGCTTGCCTTTGTTCGCCCATGGCTGATTCAGCTGAAACATGCCGTACAGAGAGGCAAAAAGCACACAGCTAACCAACAGCTTGACCGCTATTTTGCGTGGGGATGGAGGCGCGAACAGCCCTCTCTCTCCATCATCCGGTGGTCCGCCGCCGCTTAGCGTCTTGTCCATCAATATTTTCTGCTGCCAAGCGTATTCGGGATCTTCCATCCGCCTTTTCCAGTCTGCATCCACATAAAGCGGAAGTTCCACCTGCTGCTGCCGTGGCGGCGGCACAGGCACATGTTCCATCATTCTGGTTGCTCTCGGCGGGCTCCCATTGACGTTCGCATGCTCAGATGATTCGCGCAAATGGCGAAGCCGTTCCAATCGCCTTTGTTTCACTTTATCTTTGACTTCCATGGAAGCCCCTCCCAAACGTTTTCCTTCCGGAAAACAATCTTCATATCGCTGTATTCGCAAATCTTGCATAGTACAGCCTATGAGAAGCAGGACAAGATTATGTGATAATCCGCAGGGAAACGCCTCCGAACGGACAGAAAAAAAGCCCCTGACTGGTCGCCAGGGACTTAATCTTTTTAAAACAATTCCGGTTCACGATCCTGATGGAGCTTAACGCTCATCACCAGGCCAAGCGAAAGCATGTTGATCAAAAGCGAGGTTCCCCCATAACTAACGAATGGAAGGGTAATTCCCGTTAATGGCATTATGCCGATCATCATGCCTACATTTTCAAAAATTTGAAAGACGAACATGGAGACAACGCCAACCACGATATAAGCTCCGCTAAGCTGAGTGCTTTGAATGGAAATCAGAATCATGCGGTAGATCAGCAAGAAATAGATGAGCAGCAGAACTGCAGAACCTCTAAAACCGAATTCTTCCCCCACCACAACAAAGATGGAATCCGAATAAGCAAAAGGAATGAAGTTACTGTGGACAGAAGTTCCCTTAAGAAAGCCTTCGCCTTCAAGACCCCCTGAACCGATAGCTCGAATCGCATTTTTCACTTGATAGCTGTCATCTTCCGTTACATCTTGCGGATATAGGTAGGTGTCGATACGGTCCATCCAGTGGCTGAAGCCGTACCCTTTGAGCGTTTCAAACAAACTTGTATGAAACGTCTTATAAAGGGTGAGCATCAGGAAACCCAGCCCTGCTAGAATCACGACACTCAACAAGACGTGCGAGTATTTGATATTGCCGATCCAAAGCATGCCGAGCAGGATAATGACGAAAATGATCGCATTCCCTAAGTCCGGCTGAATCAAAACGAGGATGAACGGAAGCAGCACTGCCGCACATACAGGGATTAAATCGTTCTTGATTTGTAGCAGCTCACCGCCACGCTTGGCGAGGAGCGCAGTCACGCAAATAATCAGAATAAGCTTCACCAGCTCCGCAGGCTGGAAGGTCAAGCCTCCCGGAAGCTCAAACCAGCCGCGCGCTCCGTGAATTTTTTTACCGAAAAAATAAACTGCCACCAAGGATACGATACCGATACCGTACAAGACTGGGGCAATCCGTATGAGTACACGATAATCAAAAAGGCTGCAGGCTAGAAAGGCAAGTAATCCGACGGCATAGAGAATAAGAATTTTGGATATCGAGATGACAATGGACGGATGATCCACGGACGCACTGTAGACCGTCATTGTGCTGATAACCATGAAGGCGAACAAAATAACAACAATAGGAATGTCGATGTTTTTCAGTTTTGCGAGCACAGCAAGATCATCCTATTCCGATAAACTTTTTCATACGTTTGACCCAGCCAGTCTTGTCTTCGAGCTGCATGAGAGGCACCGTGTCGCCCAAAATCCGGCGAGCTACGTTACGATAAGCAATCGCAGCGCGGGACGATGGGTTCATCACGGTCGGCTCGCCCGCATTGGCCGCCTTAATGACATGCTCGTCATCCGGCACGATGCCGAGCAGATCGATGGCAAGGACCGAGCAAATTTCGTCAATATCCAACATCTCGCCTTTTTTCATCATCATCGGACGAATTCGATTAATGATGAGCTTCGGCGAAGAAATTTTCTCATTCTCCAGCAGTCCGATAATGCGGTCAGCATCCCGTACCGCAGCGTTCTCCGGGGTCGTTACAACGATCGCTTTGTCAGCGCCCGCTACCGCATTTTTGAAGCCTTGTTCAATACCTGCCGGGCAATCTATGATGACGAATTCAAAGTCTTTTTTAAGCTCAAGAATAATATCTTTCACTTGCTCCGGCGATACCGCATGCTTGTCCTTCGTCTGGGCAGCAGGCAGCAGATACAACTCTTCGAAGCGCTTATCTTTGATTAAGGCTTGTGGTAAACGGCAGCGTCCTTCCGCGACATCCACAAGGTCATAAATGATTCGGTTCTCGAGTCCCATGACGACATCCAAATTGCGCAGGCCAATATCGGTGTCCACCATGCATACTTTTTTCCCTAAAAGCGCCAATGCTGTTCCAAGATTTGCTGAAGTCGTTGTTTTGCCAACGCCGCCTTTTCCCGAAGTAACAACGATTGCCTCTCCCATATGTTCTCACCCCACGCGCTATTTTCTATAACGTATATAAGTTTATAATTTCAAATTCGAATCAGGGGAAATCCGATGAAGCTGATGAAGTTTATCGATTTCCATTTTACCATCTTTCACATAAGCAAACTCCATAAAAGCCTCATCAATGCCCCATTCATCCGGAGAACGACTAATAATTCCAGCGATCCGCAATTGGGTCGGGCGCATATGAGAAGCGGCAATAATCGCTTTATCATCGCCGTCAATCCCGGCATGCGCCATTCCGCGAAGCGAGCCCATAATATAAATGTTCCCGGTAGAGGTAATGGTTCCGCCTGGATTAACATCGCCTAAATAAAGTAAATCCCCCTCATGATGGAGGGTTTGTCCCGAACGAATCATACCTCTTAGCGTTGACATTCTTGCAGCAGGTTCTACGACTACTTCCTTACGAGGCTCACTTTCAATCGATTGAATCAGCAGATTGCCCTTTTGCTTAATGACAGATCTGATTTCTTCTTTCTGCTCCTCGGTTGCTTCCCTGCTGCCTAATTTAACGTGCACATGAATAATCGGTCCGGTCAGTATTTGCTGATGGGTTTTCTCCAGCTTATGCTGCAGCTCTTTCAGCAAATCTTGCCAATCGCATGCATCGTTTAGTAAAAAAACAAGGCCATCTTTGACCCCTTTTATCATCACATGGTGCTTAGCTACAGACATAATTGAATGACGACCTCCCAACCTATACATTTCGGCTCTTGTCGTGGATTCTCCTGCTAACCGCCTGGAAAATTAATCTTCGGTATTCGCAGGTACGATCCGCTTTCCTTCGAGCAGCTTGCGAATCGGTACGTAGCAAATCAAGGCGAAAAGCAAATTAAACAGCACGCTTGGGAGCATGTAGTGGGTGAGAGCAAATTTCAACTCAATATCAATGAGCTTAAACAAGTGGTTAATGCCATAATCGATGAACTCAAACAACAGCAGACCGACGCCTATAATGAGCAGATTATAAAAGATGAGGTTAGGCTGCCTGCGCTGCGCCAGTCCCGCCAAGTACCCGGTGAGTCCCATCCCGAAGGAATACACGCCGAGCATGGCCCCATAATAGTTAAAATCATGCAGGAGACCGAACAACAGTCCATAAATCAGTGCCGAATGTCGATGATGGAAAAGTCCGATGAACAAAATAAAGACCAGTGTAAAATGGGGGGTAACATGAACACTGCTTTGCCATGCAGATGGGATGAGCCAAACCACAATGGAGCCTTGCAGGATAAACAAGCCTAATAGAATGAGCCACAGCAAATGTCGAGTCACGTAACGGCTCACCTCATTTCACTTCCGGAACTTCGACGACGAACACTTCGCGAATACGGTTAAACGAAGCTTTGGGCTTCACCATAACTTTGTAGGTGATCCCGAATTCCCCTGGGCCGATGGAGGAGATTGTCCCTACTTCAATTCCCTTAGGAAATACTTGACCCAAGCCTGATGTAATAATCGTATCTCCAACTTTCATGTCGTCCGCATGTTCCACCTTGTTCATCACGAGTTCCCCTGTATTGCTGTCATAAGACTCAATCATGCCGAATGGCTGGCTCGCATTGCCTTTCACAGTGACCGCTATCGCCTTGGAGTTGTTGTCGGAATCCGTGATTTCTTTCAGCAGCTGCACATTGGAATGAAAGCCGAACACTTTACTCACTCTGCCAACTAATCCATCGACTGTCATAACCGCCATATTCTCTTTGATGCCGTCCTTGTCGCCTAAATTAATCGTCACTGTACTGTTGTACGGATCATTATCCACCGTAACAACCTCGGCAATCCGATACGTGTACGCGTTGGCTTGACGCTGACGTTCTGTAAAGCCCAGGGCTTCCATCAGTCGCTTATTTTGCGATTCCAGATCGTTCAATCGCTGCGTATCTCTCGCATACTGTGTAAGGGTCAGCTTCAGCGTCTTATTTTCTTCATAGATGACTCTTAGCTGCCGTATGTCTTCAAAGAAACCCGCTACCTGCGCAGCGGGCTTGTATAAGAGTCCTTGCGTCCACGATACCGAGTCTTTGACAAATTTCTCCGGCCATGTCATCGGTCCCCGGTTTCCCAGCGTTAATCCCATCAATATAAAGAAGCAGACTAAACCGAACATCAGGAAAATCAGCCTCTTGTTTCCCATGAATTTGAACAAAATGAGCACCTTCTAACGAATTCTTGACGAATATTAACGCTTATAGCGTGAACCTGAACCTGATTTATTTTTAAATAAATGAATATTTTCCAAGGCGCGGCCTGTCCCAATCGCTACGCAATCAAGCGGATTCTCTGCAACCAGAACGGGCATGCCGGTTTCTCTAGCAAGCAGGCGATCCAGATTGCGCAACAAACCGCCACCGCCGGTTAATACAATCCCGCGGTCCATAATATCCGCTGACAGTTCGGGCGGACACTTCTCCAACGTCACTTTCACAGCTTCAACGATCGCATTCACCGTATCCGTCAATGATTCTGTGATCTCATCAGAGGTTACGCTCATTGTCTTCGGCAAACCGGAAACAAGGTCACGTCCACGGATTTCCAGTGTTTCCGGCTGCTCCATTGGCAGCGCAGAACCAATCTCCATCTTGAGTGTCTCCGATGTGCGTTCCCCAATCATGAGATTGTATGTACGTTTAATGTATTGAATGATGGCCTCGTCCATTTCATCCCCGGCAATGCGGATGGAACGGCTCGTTACAATGCCCCCAAGCGAGATAACCGCTACTTCTGTGGTTCCCCCTCCGATATCGACAACCATGCTTCCCGTTGGTTCCCATACAGGAAGATCTGCGCCGATCGCTGCCGCAAACGGCTCTTCAATCGTATAGGCTTCACGCGCTCCGGCTTGTTTCGTTGCGTCTTCCACCGCACGTTTCTCTACGGCCGTGATGCCAGAAGGCACACAAACCATCACATTAGGGTGACGTTGGAATAACCAGCGCTGCTTTTGAGCCTGTCTCAAAAAGTAGCGAATCATCGTTGACGTTGTTTCAAAATCAGCAATAACGCCATCTTTCATCGGGCGAATTGCACGAATGTTGCCTGGCGTGCGGCCGATCATTTTTTTGGCTGCGTCTCCAACAGCCTCGATTGTTTTCGTATCCGTACGTAGAGCAACCACCGATGGTTCTCTAACGATTATTCCTCTGCCTTTTACATAAACCAGTGTATTCGCTGTACCTAAATCAATTCCCAGATCTTTCGTAAAGCCTCCAAACATGGCAGTTACTCCTTTCCTATTGCCAACCTATTATATTACATAAAGCCTTCTTCCTTCAAACTTATGAATCTCTGATCACCTATGATAACATGATCCAACACTTCAATACCAATAATAGTTCCTGCTTCCACCAAACGGTGGGTTAGCTGTATATCTTCCGGGCTTGGGGTGGGATCTCCACTAGGATGATTATGTACACAAACAATAGACGCACTGCTTCTTTTTATGGCTGCACGGAAAACTTCGCGAGGGTGGACGATGGACGCGTTCAAGCTGCCCATGGAGAGTGTTTCTTGCGCAAGCACATGATTTTTCGTATTCAAAAACAAACAAACGAAATGTTCCTTCTGTAAATATCGCAGCTCCTCGCTCATTAAATTCGCGATATCCTTCGGTGAACGAATCGTAATTCGCTCAGCGAATGTGCTTTTGGCAATTCGTCGACCGAGCTCGATACCGGCTAGAATTTGCAGCGCTTTGGCATCACCAATGCCTTTGATTTGCGTAAGCTGATCCTTGCTCATGTCCACAAGGCTGCGCAATCCTCCGGACTCGCTTAAGATGCGGCTTGCCAGACGAACCGCTGATTCCGAAACCGTTCCTGTTCGAAGAATAATCGCCAACAGCTCGGCGTGGCTTAACGCCTCAGCTCCATATTGAAGCATTCGCTCTCTTGGTCTTTCTTCTGTCGGTACTTCACGAAGCATTAAACTTGTGACTTCCATCAATTCCCCTCTTTCCATCTGTAGGTTGTGTTACTTATCCGTATCCCATTCATAGCGATAAGGGTCTTAAAACGACACAAAACCCCCGGATTATAAGATCCGAGGGCTTCTAGGATAACTGCTCATTATTCAATTCCGGGCATCCGTACGCTTTGATTCGTTCCAGCATACCGCCGATGGTATATCCATCGAAGTATAATTCCATCTGTTTTTCGGCGTCTGCGAAAACGTTGCCCATCAGCTTATCCATTTTGGATGAAATGATACAATCGTTATTCTTCTCATCACCGGAACACCAGCTTGGTTTCAAAGAACCATGACAAGTTAATCGGTATATTTCACCGAGCGTCACATCATCCGGATTACGGCAGAGAATGAATCCGCCCCCGATGCCTTCTTTGGTTGAAACGTAACCTGCTTTTCGCAGAAAGCCCATAACTTTACGTATACGAGCAGAATGTGTGGATACATTTGTAGCAATTTCTTCACTGGTTGCCATATGGTCAGGCAAATTTGCAAGAAATACGAGACTGTGGACGGCTATTGTAAATTCGCTGTTCATGGCCAATCCTCCCTGAAGTTGCGATGTCATGTCGCTTACTGTCATTGTAACCGTTACAGATTGCACAGTCAATGTGTGAACGATTAGAAAGGAGAGATTACAGGACTTGAATATCGAAGGTTAACAGCAAATCACTAAGCAAGGAAAGCGGCAAACCAACAACTGTAAAATAGTCCCCTTCAATGGCTTCAACGATGGTTGCGCCAATCCCTTGAATCGCATAGGAGCCGGCTTTGTCCTTAGGCTCACCTGTCGCGATATATCGACGAATCTGCTCGTCTGACATGGCTTTCATCTTCACATTCGTTACGCTGTGCGAGACCACCTGCTTGCCTGTAGCTGCATCGATGCAAGCCACTCCACTGTATACCTGATGCGTTGTGCCTTGCAGACCTTTCAACATCCGGAAAGAATCCTCTTCATCCACGGGCTTGCCAAGAACCTCATTGTGAAGCACAACAACCGTATCAGAACCCACGATAATCCCATGCTTTTCACTGGCCTCCAGCATCTCACGAACCGTTGACGCCTTACGTACCGATAGAACTTCTACTAGCTCTGAAGGCGTTATTTTTCCTTCTACGGTCTCATCCGCGTCGCTCACCCGAATGATATAGGGTAATCCAAGTCCTTGAATCAGTTCCTGCCTCCGTGGCGAGGATGAAGCAAGAATTAATCTTTGCTCGTGGTTTGGTGATTTACTCAACATAAACAACTCCTAGCTTATGATAATGTCCGAATAGGATTCAATGCCGATTATAGCTTGCGATACAGGAGGAAAGCACCCACTAATCCAAGAATACTGCACAAATTTAGTCTCACCAGAAGATGCAGCTCATATTTCACAACTTGCAGATCTGCCTTTGGATCCCAAGTAATCGAGGCCGATTTGGTTAAAAAAGATAGAGCAGGCACAGGAGTCAGCAGCTGGCCGACGATAATCCCGGTTATCAATCCGATGATTAAAAATATGACTAAGGTAAAAGTGCCTTTTTTCATCGCTGTCATCCTCTCTTCTATGTACAAGCCCTATTATACGGGCACACTCTAATTTTTTCCATGAAAATGTAACCGGATGGTGATTCTTACCTGCTTACATCCTTAGCTGTTCCTAGTAAGATAGATTTCGGAGGTACTTCAACTTATGACCTTACTTAAAAGACTTATTTTGCTCACCTTTATACTTACGATAGCGTTTCCTTATCAAGCTTTTGCCTATAAAATCGTTCTCGATGCCGGACATGGCGGGAGCGACCCCGGTGCCTCGGGCGTGAACGGTTTGAAGGAGAAAGATGTCAATCTCGACATCACGCAAAAGCTGCGGGACGAGCTAACGAAGCGAGGTTACGAAGTCGTCCTGACAAGAACCGATGACACGTATTGGTCACTCGCGGAGCGCGTGAATTTTACAGATGCCTTGAAAGCGGATCTATTCGTCTCCGTACACGCCAATTCGCATCCGAACGGCACAACCAGAGGCAGCATGGTGCTCTACTACGACAATGATTACCCCCAAGAGGATTATCCCGCAAGCGACAAAATGAAACAGTTAACACCCTACAGTAAAGATTTGGCTCAGCATGTTTTGGATTCCTTGGTTTCGGCAGCCGGTACAAAGAACTTAGGTTTAGTTCCAAGCGCGGTTTACGTAGCTAGAATGGGCAGCATTCCAAGTATTCTTGTGGAAACAGCTTTTCTAAACCAACCCGACGATGCAGCATTGCTTGCAAGTGAAGCCGTTCGAGCGAAAATGGCCGTTGGGATTGCGAACGGCATTGCAGGCTATGCGCCGCCTGTATTCACAGATTCCCTAGGGCATTGGGCAAGAGAGTCCATTCTGCGTATGAAAAATAAAGGCATTATTGATGGAATAAACAATCAGTATCAACCGGATCGCGCTTTGAAAAGAGCGGAATTCCTCACATTGATGGATCGCGCATTTTCATTCGACAAACTCGCAACCGCTTGTACGCCAAGTGGAACCGTCACCTCAGCGGTATATAGCTGCCAGACGGCTGACCAAACGTACAAAGACCTGCCCGCTTCATACTGGGCAAGCCCCGTTTTCGCCAAAGCGCAACAATTAAATCTGCTTCAAGGATATGCCGATGGAACGATTCGCCCTGAACAGCCCATCACCCGTGGCGAAGTCGCTTATCTTTTCGACCGCCTCACCCAACTGTCTACAAAAAGTGGGGGGCAAAGCCCGACCCCTAAAGTAACCTTTGACGATGTGCCAGCAGACTTGTGGAGTGCCAAAGCTATTTATGCTTTGAAACAGAAGGGCATCATTAACGGAATCACAGATACTTCATTCAAACCGGAGCAAACGATGACACGCGCAGAGATTGCTGCCCTGTTAGATCGTTACTTCGCAAAATAAAAAAGCAGGTGTCTTCCAAAGCTCCAATGAGCTCTGGGGACACCTGTTTTTTTGATTAAGAAACGCTTATTTTCTTCAGCAGATCTTTCTGTGCCAGAATGTACTGCATCATGGATGTTTGAGCTTGCCAGAGCATCGCCGTGGAAGGGCTTTTCTTGTACTCATCCATCGATTGCACGGCACTGTTCAAGGAGGAAGTCATCTTTTGGACGATGGGCTTGGCGTCATCGCTTAAGCCTTCATTTAGCGCCGTAGACAACGTAGTCAGCGATTGGTGAGAAGTGTGAATCGTTTGCAGCGAACTATCCGAAAGCGCACTCGGCTTCGTTTCAGCCAGATGAATAAGGGCCAATTCATTAATTGTATTCACAAGCTTATTTGCTTCTGTTAGGAAGGCAGGCACGGAATCGGGCTTTTGACCGCTCCAGCGGATTCCTGTCACTGCCGGGATGTCTAGGCTTTTGATATATACTTCTATCGTTTTATCCACGGTTTGGACTTGTTGTCTCAAGGTAGTGGCGTCGTCTTTGTTGTTGGCAAATCCCACAAATACCGTGAGCTTATCCGAACTGTCCAGTGCGGATGCCAAGCCTTTCTTTTTCAGCGTATCCTGGATGGCTTGAGCGCCCTGTATGGAGCTGAACACCCCATTTTGCAGGAATGTATAGGATTTAGCCGGAATTTGAACCGGTGTGACAGCGCCAGCCGTTACAGGCAGGCCAGCTGCTTGATCTGTGCCTGTCTTGGTAGCACCGCCCGGCGCTTTCGAAGGAACAGCCGCTACATTAGCGGAAGGAACAGCGATCGTAGTCTTGCCGGGTGCTGTGTCCGTCGCGGCACGGTCGGTTGGCGAAAACATCGAGAGGACAAAAAATCCGAAAGCGACTCCCGTCACGACTGCTCCTGCTACGGAAGTTGCAATACGTATCCAAGGCGCGCCGTTTGACTTCGCATATCTAGCGCCAACTTCCGGTTCTATATAAGGCCCCTTATGCGTCCAACTCGACCACTCATCGCGATTTCGCTCTGTTACCGGCTCTGGTCTTTCGACAGGCACCTCTGCCCTCACTTGCTGTTCCCGAATGGCCTGAGACTCGCGGATAATTCGCTCGACTCTTTCGCCTTCCGTCTCAATCTGGCTGTTCCAGTTGCCGAAATCCGTAGTGAACGTGTTCAGCGCATGCGGTTCAAATAAGCTTTCTACTTGCTCTCTCTCAGCTTGTTGATAGGATGTTATCTCCTCTGAGTTTTGCGTATCATTGGGAGAATTCGTTACTACCTTATATTCTTCTTGATAGAGTGGGATCACCTTTTCTTCAGGACCGGGCACTCGCGAGGCTTTACGATTCGATTCTGCCGGCTCCTTGGCGTCGAAACGATACGTGATTCTTGCTTTACTCATTCCATTCACTCCTCATAAAATGTATTTGGAAACGGACCCGCCGTCATCTTGTCCAAATCTTCTGTTACTAGATTATGATTGAGAGAATTGAAATATGTTTGGTTAAGCAAAAAAAGACCGCCTCCAGCCAATTGGCTTACAGCGATCTTTCCTCTAACCGTTCGTCTCGTATTTCTTGCGCAGTGACTTCGCTAAACCGTCGGCGGCTTTCCAGATATCCCCCGCACCCATGGTCAGCACCAGATCACCTGGCTGTACATGATCGATTAAATACCCAAGAACATCTTCCCTTGTGGCAATGTGCTGAACATTAGGATTGCTGTTGCTCTTGATCAATTCAACTAGTTTAGCTGAATCTACTCCCTCAATCCGCTTCTCGCCCGCAGGAGAATAAATATCGGTAATAATCACCTCATCCGCCTCATCAAAAGAGCGGCTAAATTGCTCAAATAGATAATAGGTACGCGTATAACGTTGAGGTTGGAAAACTGCAATGATCCGTTTGCCTGTTGCTTTGGCAGCAGAGATCGTTGCTTGAATCTCAGTCGGATGATGCGCATAGTCATCAATGACCAGGATGTTTTCTACTTCCCCGAGCACCTGGAATCTACGCTTCGCACCCCGGAATTCTTGAATAGCCTCCGCAATCTTCTCAAAAGGCAGTCCCGCTTCCAGGCATGTGATCAATGTCGCTAATGCGTTATACACGTTGTGCTTCCCTGGTACAGATAAGCTAACCTGCCCAAGCAGCGCACCTTTGCTGTGAACGTTAAACGTAACCTTACGGTCACCTAACGAAATATCGCTGGCTACATAGTCAGCGTCATTATCTATCCCATACGTGACGACTTCGCTTTGAATGGCCGGAATCATTTCACGTAAAAACATATCATCTTGACATACAATCGCTTTTCCACCAGGTCTTACTTGGCTGAGAAATTGCTTATAAGCTTGCTTTAAATTCTCGAAATCGCCATTATAGTTCTCTAAATGATCAGCTTCAATGTTATTTACTAGAGCAAGGGTTGGATGATATTGCAGGAACGTACCATCGCTTTCATCGGCTTCCGCTACAACGAATTCACCCTTGCCTGCTTTGGCATTGCTGCCGACATTCATGATTTCGCCGCCGATAATATAAGTCGGATCTATTCCGCAAATTTCCATAACCAAAGCGATCATCGAGGAGGTCGTTGTTTTACCGTGTGCTCCTGCAACCGCAATGCCTTTGCGTTCGTTCATAAGTCTTGCCAGCATCTGTGAGCGGTGAATGACCGGAATGTTTAATTCCTCCGCCGCTTGCATCTCCACATTATCTTTGGATAAGGCTGTCGAATAAACAACCAAATCAGCACCTGATACATTGCGAGCTTCATGCCCTATGAAAACTTGCGCACCCTTCGCTTTTAACTTTTCCGTTAACTCTTGGTGTGCCAGGTCGGAACCGGAAATCCGGTAACCCATTTCAAGCATGACTTTGGCAATAGCACTCATGCCGTATCCGCCGATGCCTATAAAATGTACGTGTTCTGCTTGACTCACGCCGTTCTCACCATCCTTTTTCAGAATCGGTTTGATAGGTAATCCAAGAACGAACATCAGAGATTAAATACAGCGTGCCGGATACGACCGCCAGATCATCCTGCTCAGTTCTGCTTGTAAGGAGTTCTAATGCCCGCTTCCAATCGCGCTCAACCACGATATCCACCTGACGGTCCATATCATGAAGAAGTTCACGTGCTAGCTCCGCGAGCATCTCGGCATCCCCTTTTTTATGAAAATCGGGTTCCGTAATGATAAGTGTATCCACCAATGGTAGTATATGCCTGAGGTAGCCCGTATGATTCTTTGTCGAAAGCATTCCCATCATGAGATTCAGCTTTCGGTAGCTATAGACGGTTTGAAGCGCAGCAGCAAGTGTCGCGGCACCTTCAGGATTATGCGCACCATCGAGCAATACACGAGGCTCGTTCGAAATCATCTCAAGCCGCCCCGGCCAGCGAGTCTCTTTCAGCCCTTTGTACAAATCCTCATCATCCACGATGCAGGCATAGTATTGACGAAGCACTTCCAGCGTCATCACAGCCACTGCGGCATTCTTCAGCTGATGTTCACCATTCAGCGAAATCGGCACGCCCGGGATCGGCCGGAATGGCCCCGTGAAATCAAAGGTCTGAAGGTCCAATTGACTCGTCACATTCGCGTAATTGAATTGATCTCCAAGCGAGTAAAGCGTCGCTTTCTTGGCTTTCGCCGTTTGTTCGATAACGCTCCAGCCTTCATGAGGCTGGGCTGCCGTAATAATAGGAACACCGGCCTTAATGATACCCGCTTTTTCAGCAGCTACTTTTTCGATGGTATCTCCCAGAATGTCCATATGGTCATGACCAACATTGGTAATGACGGTTACGACCGGATTCACGATATTCGTGCTATCCAGCCTTCCCCCCAAGCCTGTTTCCCATACTACATAATCGGGATAAGCCACTTTGCCGAAATACATAATGGCGAGGGCCGTAGAAATTTCAAACATCGACGGAGCGCCAAGTTCAGTTTCGGCAATCTCGTCAATAACAGGCTTCATGTCATTCACCAGTCTAAGCAGATCAGCGTCCGGAATGTCCTCACCGTTCACTTGGATACGGTTCGTATACTTTTCCAAATACGGGGACGTGAACGTCCCCACATCATACCCGCATGCCCGCAAGACAGAAGTTAAATAAGCGCATGTAGAGCCCTTGCCATTCGTACCCGCCACATGAATGAATTTCAATCTGCGTTCAGGGTGACCGAGTTTCTCCATCAACATCTGCATCCGTTGGAGTCCCGGTTTGATACCGAGTTTCTCCATCCGTCCGACAATCCAAGCGATCGCTTCTTGCGCGCTTTGGAAAGCAGCCGGATGGTTGTCTTTGAATTCGTTCATCGATCTCATCCTCATTTACTATATGAATCACCTTGTATTCGTAACTAGGCAATCGTTGGTTTTATTGAAATTATCCCTTTAATTCCGCTAAACGAGCAATCACTTTATCACGCTTATCCGCATAGTCTGCCAGCTTAGCCTTTTCTTCCTCGATCACCTTCGCAGGCGCCTTGGCCACAAAGCCCTCATTGCCCAGCTTTTTCTCGATACGTTCAACTTCCCCATGCAGAGTTTGCAGCTCTTTATCCAAACGCACGAGCTCTTGCGCAATATCAATTAGCCCTGCAAGCGGCAAGAACAACTCTGCTCCTGTGATGATTGCTGTCATCGCTTTCTCCGGTGCGCCCATGTCAGCGTCGATTTGCAGCAGGGATGTGTTGCAGAAACGCTTCAGGTACTCTTCGTTCCTTTGAAGAATACTTTGCGTCTCACTGCTTGCCGGTTTGATCAACAGCTCAACCTTTTTGCTCATCGGAACGTTAACCTCGGCGCGGATGTTACGAACGGAACGGATGGCATCCATCAGCAGCTCCATCTCGCGAACAGCATCCGGCGATTCGAACGCCGGATTCTCAGTCGGCCAAGAAGCAAGCGTAATCGTTTCACCTTCATGCGGCAAATGCTGCCAAATTTCTTCGGAGATGAACGGCATGAACGGATGAATAAGGCGCTGTGTGCGATCAAGCACGTAGGCCAATACGGATTGCGTCTTCTTCTTCGCAGCTGCATCTGTACCGTATAGGCTCAATTTACTGAACTCAATGTACCAATCACACAGGTCATCCCAAATGAAATTGTACAGCAAGCGGCCGGTTTCACCGAATTCATAGCTGTCGATCAGGCGAGTTACATCGCGAACCGTTTCATTCAAACGATGCAGAATCCAGCGATCGGCTGTGCCAAGTTGGCCTGTCAGATCGATATCTTCAGCCTTAACGCCTTCAAGATTCATAAGCGCAAAGCGGGAGGCATTCCAGATCTTATTGGCAAAATTGCGAGCCTGCTCCACTCGCTCCCAACGGAAGCGGAGGTCCTGTCCCGGCGTGCTGCTCGTAGAAATCATATACCGCATAGCATCTGCGCCATATTTCTCAATCACTTCTAACGGATCTACGCCGTTGCCAAGCGATTTGGACATCTTACGACCTTCGGAGTCGCGTACAAGTCCATGCATCAACACGTCTTTGAACGGAATTTGGTCCGTAAATTCAAGGGCCGTGAAGATCATGCGAGCTACCCAGAAATAGATAATATCATAACCCGTTACTAGAACATTCGTAGGGTAGTAACGTTTAAGGTCTTCCGTATCGTTCGGCCAGCCCAATGTGGAGAACGGCCATAGAGCTGAACTGAACCATGTATCAAGAACATCGTTATCTTGTTTTAGATTCGTGCTTTGGCAGTGTGTGCACGCTGAAGCGTCCTCACGGGATACCGTAATTTGGCCGCAATCTGCGCAATGCCAAGCTGGAATGCGGTGACCCCACCATAGCTGACGGGAAATACACCAATCACGCACATTCTCAATCCAGTTCAAATAAGTTTTCTCAAAGCGATCTGGTACAAAGTTGACCCCTTTGCCTGATTTTTGCGCATCGATCGCTTGATCGGCAAGCGGCTGCATTTTTACGAACCACTGTGTGGACAAGTACGGCTCGATAACGGCACCGCTGCGCTCACTGTGGCCTACTTGGTGAACATGCTCTTCAATTTTGATCAGAACGCCTTGTTCTTTCAGATCAGCCACGATTTGCTTTCGGCATTCGAAACGATCTTTGCCTTGGTAAGGGCCCGCGTTCGCATTCATCGTACCCGTTTCATCCATTACCAGAATTTGCGGCAGATCATGGCGTTTCCCTACTTCGAAATCGTTCGGGTCATGAGCCGGCGTAATTTTCACCGCACCGCTTCCGAACTCTTTCTCAACATACTCATCGGCAATAACCGGAATCTCGCGATTTACAATTGGAAGCAGCAATTTCTTGCCGATCAAATGCTGGTAGCGCTCATCCTTCGGATGTACAGCAACCGCCGTATCTCCAAGCATCGTCTCTGGACGCGTTGTAGCAACAACAATGGAATCCAGGCCGTCTGTCGTTTTGTAAGACAAATGGTAAAGCGCGCCTTGAACCTCTTTATATTCAACTTCGATGTCTGATAACGCCGTGCGTGCCGCAGGATCCCAGTTAATAATATAGTTTCCGCGGTAAATAAGTCCTTTTTCATACAAGCTGACGAAAACTTCACGAACGGCTTGTGACAACCCCTCATCCAGCGTGAAACGCTCACGGGAATAATCCAAAGAAAAGCCCATTTTAGCCCACTGCTCACGAATGGTGTTCGCGTACTGCTCTTTCCATTCCCAAACCTTCTCAAGGAACTTCTCGCGTCCCAGATCATAGCGGGATTGGCCATCCTCGCGGAGCTTTTGTTCCACTTTCGTTTGTGTCGCAATGCCCGCATGGTCGGAACCAGGCAGCCAAAGCGTGTCATAACCTTGCATCCGCTTCGTACGAACCAAAATATCCTGCAGTGTGAAATCAAGCGCATGCCCGATATGCAGCATCCCCGTTACGTTAGGCGGCGGAATCACAATGGTGTAAGTCTCCGCGTCCGGACGGCCGCCCGCTTTGAAAAACTCATTTTTAATCCAGTAATCGTACCACTTTCGCTCCGCTTCTTTGGGGTCGTACGTGGTAGGCATTTGCAATTGCTCTTTCGTTTCATTCGCTTCGGTCATAAGATTACCTCCATTACTGTTATCTCTGTTAAATAGGCTTTTAAAGGCCTGTCATTAAGCTCGTCTGCTAGGTTAAATCAAACAAAAAAAGCCCTCCGCCCGCAAAGGACGAAAGGCTTGCTTCCGTGGTACCACCTTTATTCCGCGCAGCTTCAATATGAAGCGCGTGGCTCTCAAACAGATAACGGCTGCGGCCGGCAAATGCTAAGTGAGCTACTCCGCGGATCGCGGGCGCTTCCCGTCACATTCACAACTCCAGGGCGACTTCGTTCGGTTGCTTCCTATGGAACCTTTCAGCGCTGCAGTTCCACTCTCTGAAGGGCATTCCGCCTACTACTCCCTATCAACGTTTCCAATATTACTCAAAAGGATTACATCATATGATATCGAACATTTGAAATAGAGTCAATATATCATTCAAGTATTACCGTTTATGAGTAAAATATGCCGCTTTCAAAAAAGATGTTCCACAACAAATGAAGAGCCCCCAGCCGTGAAAACGGCCAGAGGCTCTTGCCTATGTATCCAGCTTATTATCTAGGGAGATAAATAACCTGCCCTACGGAAATCTCTTGATCGCCGAGCCTGTTCAATAGCTGCAGCTCACGCGGGTTGAGCTGATAGCGCTTGGCAATCGTCTCTAACGTTTCTTCTTTTTGAACGATACACATTTTCAGCTTTCTAAACTCTTGCGAATTCGTTTGGTTTTGAAGAAACAGGCGCTTCCACTCAACGGCGTCTATGCGCGACTCCTCGGCGAGAGCAGCTTGCGCTTCCTCCTCAGCCCGCCTCTTGTCCGTAAGGTACGAGCCCGCTTTCGAGAGAAGCGACTTGAGGCCGTACGGGTTGATATCGACAGCCTCATTGGCCTTCTTCCCGAACGCAACTTTGAGATCCTTTTTCTCCTCCGTAACCACCGTGCTGTCCGAATGGGGGCTCACCTTCAATTCCGTTTGCTCAATATTTACGACTGCCGAGCCGCCGTCCTCACAGTCGTCTTCCTCAATCGACGAAGGCGTTGGCTGCAATGGCGCAGGAACGGGCTCTTCATTTATTGGCATTTGTGTAGGCATTTGTGTAGGCGTTGGCATCTCTTGTTCTATTGGCTCTTGAACCTGGGGAGTCGGCTGCATATAAGGCATTGGAATCGGTTGAATCGACGGATTCTCTTGAATCGGCTGAGTCGGATAGTTGGCAGGCGGCGGCTCGTACCGTGGGAAATTAATCTCATGCACGAACGTAACTTCCTCTTCCTCCCGCCAGCTCTCGACCGGAGCCGATACAATTTCGACGCCCTGCAGAGATAACACACCGGTCACATTCAAACTTCTCGCTGATAATAAATCAATGTCAAAATTCTCAATATCCACTTGAATGTCTTCTACACGATGAATGCGATTTAGGGGCAAGGTGATCTCTACCGGAATCAAATGTTCAAGTAGCCGCGGGGCTCCCCCTTCTTCGCTGGCATAGTTGCCTGTAAGCAGCAAGTTTCCTTTAAGGATCGCCTGATTATCCAAAGTAAGCACCTGAATGTGAGGAACCAATTCTACATCATTCAACTCTTGTATCCCCGCCAAATTCTCCTGCAAATGTACACGCTCGTAGATATCGAATCTCAGACCTGGTTGTTGTTCAGACACCGGATTAATCCTCCCTTCCATCAAACCCGGATGCCGAAGGCATTCTCGGATTGCTGGTCCATTTACTTGTTTGTCTTTCTAAGTATATGGGTGGTAAGGGCGAGGCATGACTACATTTTTGATGACGACTCGACTTTGTCCAGCAATTGCCTGAAGTCAAGCGGGAGCGGCGCATGAACCTCAATCAACTTTTGTGTAATAGGATGCTCGAATGTAAGCTTCTCCCCATGCAGGGCCTGACGTTGAAACAAACGGGCGGATCCCCCGTATAAGACGTCGCCAACAAGCGGATGCCCTAAGTGGCTTAAGTGTACTCGGATCTGATGGGTACGCCCTGTTTCCAGTTCCAGTTCCACTAGCGCAGCATGGTTCAATTGGCGAAGCACCCGGTAGTGCGTCAATGCTTGATCGCCGCCTGCTGTCACTCTGCGCTTGCCGGATTGATGGCGGTCTTTGCCGATAGGCGCGTCCACCGTTCCTTGCTTTCTGGTGAAAACTCCTTGTGCCAGAGCAACATAACGACGATCGATCCGCTTATCGCGCATCGCTTCATCAAGCAGAACATGTGCCCATTCATTTTTGGCATATAAAACAGCGCCAGTCGTATCCTGGTCCAAACGATGGATGTGCCGCACGGCGCAGGCTTGACCGGTCGATTCATAATAATAGGCTACGGCAGAAGCCAGTGTACCGCCTTGGCCTGCTTCGGAAGGATGTACCGACATGCCTGCCGGTTTATTAACGACAAGGCAGAAATCGTCCTCAAACAGGACATCAACGTCTTGGCGTTCAGCTCGGAAAGCAGCCTCTTCGTTCGCAAACACATGAAGCCTAACCTGATTGTCTTGCACGCGGATACGCCCTTGGGAAGCTAAGCGCAGGAAGTACTTGCGCGGAACCGGCAGTAACGCAGCGATTTCATCTACAGCACCGGGCTTCAAGGGTTTCCATGTCTCACTCGGAAGAGGAAGTTCCAACCATTCCCCGCTGCGTTTCCAAACGGTCATGAACGTGTCCCTCTATGAAAAGAAATGACGATAGCAAGTAGAATCAGTAGAAACAACAAGGTCAAAGCCATTAAATCTATAGGAAAATCAAAAAAGTAGTAGCGTTTCATGAATCAATAACTCCTTATGGGTATTGGATGACGTACATTTTATTTTAACAATTACCAATATCAATTGCATGCAAAAATATGATAATATAAGTCTAGTATTGATTTTTTTCGACATTGAATCATCAAATAGAATACTAGAGCAGGAGAGGAACAACTTGGGCAGTTCAATTTTAGAACATTTTCGCAACTATAGCTGGTTGAAGCGCACTTTACTTGTTATTGCTATATGTACATTCCTTAGTTCAAGCTTTTTGTTTCTGACCCCACCAGGGACATTTATTCGCGAGTATTTAGCCAAAACGGTCATCACCACGCAGCACCGGGATTGGGCCTGGATTTTCGTAGGAGCCCAGCGCAGAGACCAGATGGTTCTTGAAATGCAAAATTTAACAGAAGTGAACTCGGTAGAAAAACAAGACTTGCAAGCTGTTCAATTCAATAAGAACCGTTCCATAGAAAGCCTCGTGAAGGTCGAAGATATTTCCGGTCAATTCTGGAAAGGCAAAAAGATGTATGTTTACGATCCGCGTACGATTCGCGTTGTCGTTCCTGCTAAGCAAGGCGAAGGCGAGAGAATCACCTCGATGGTTCAGCGTACAGGCGCTGTCGCAGGCGTCAACGGCGGCGGATTTAACGATCCGGACGGTTTAGGAAACGGATTTGCCCCAATTGGTGCTATTATGTCCGGCGGTGAAATTCTTTATACCGACCAAGAAGGCAGCATTCCTCAGCATATTGTAGGGTTTACCAAAGAAGGTACGCTCATTATCGGAAAATATACAATTGACGATCTATTGAAGCTAGGCGTTACAGATGCGGTTTCATTCTATCCTCGTGTTATCGCAAACGGCAAACCGCTTATTACAAGCGGAGATGGCGGTTGGGGACGCGCTCCTCGTACGGCTGTAGGCCAAAAAGCCGACGGCACCGTTATTTTCATCGTCATTGATGGCCGTCAAACTCACAGTGTGGGTGCAACCCTGAAAGAAGTACAGGATATTTTTCTGGCAGACGGCGTTATTAATGCAGGCTTCTTGGATGGCGGAGCTTCTTCCGAGATGGTTTACAACGATGAGTTGATCACGAGCCCTTCCAGTCGTTATGGCGAGCGCCGCTTGCCGTCAGCCTTCCTTGTTTTCGATCATCCGGATGAAGTAAAAGTGAAAAACGTTTGGGCGGGGCTGACCAACATCGATCCAGGCGGCGCTTACGATCACCCTGATTTCTTGAAAGAACAAGCTGAACTTAAGGCACATCCGCCAAAAGCAACACCGAAACCAACTCCTACACCGTCCCAAAAGCCTGAATCCAGCAGTGATCCAGTCAAGAATGGCGGGACAACGCAGAACCCTTCAGAAACAAATAACGGTTCTGGCAAGCCAAATTCGACGGGGAAACCGCAAACTTCACCGTCGACAACACCTACACCAACGCCGACTCCACCAGTGTCATCGGCAACCCCGACGCCTACACCGGGAACAGGCAGCGGCACAACAGGTTCCGGAGGCTCCTCGACAGGAGCTTCCTCAACACCAAAACCGAGCGCGACACCAACGCCGAGCTCGAACGCTGCGCAAGGCCAGCAGGGTAACAGTAACGGTGCGAACCCTTCTCAGCCCGTGACTAGTCCTCCAGTGAAAACAGAATAGGTTTGGGCTACATAAGACCGCCAAAGAGGCTGTATCCGAAGTCATCGATCGTAGATGACTCAGATACAGCCTCTTTTGTCGTTCATCCTGCTTTTACAATCTCTTCAACGCCTCACGATGAGCATCAATCGTCGCCGCGATATCTTCATCCGTATGCGCAGTGGATACGAACATCCCTTCAAACTGCGAAGGTGCAACCGAAACGCCTAAATCAAGCAAATGGCCAAAGTAAGCATTGAATTTCGCTAGATCCGACGTTTTGGCCGTCTCATAATTCGTGACCTTCGTCTCGGTAAAGAACGGACAAATCATCGAACCTACGCGATTAATCGTGCTTGCCACACCGAATTCAGCCGCATTGTGTGTAAATCCGGCTTCCAGCATAGCGGATTTGCGCTCCAACTCCTCGTAGACGTTTGGCTCGCCCAATAGCGACAATGTGGCATACCCTGCTGCCATCGCCAGTGGATTTCCGGACAACGTGCCCGCTTGATAGATTGGACCAGCCGGAGCCATTTGCTCCATAATGTCCAAACGGCCTCCATAAGCGCCTACAGGAAGTCCGCCGCCGATTACTTTACCCAGGCATGTTAAGTCCGGTGTAACGCCGTACAGGCCTTGTGCGCAGTTCTTGTGCACGCGGAAGCCCGTCATCACTTCATCGAAGATAAGCAAAGAACCGTATTGCTTTGTAATTTCACGTAGTCCTTCCAAGAACCCCGGTGCTGGAGGGACTACGCCCATGTTCCCGGCAATCGGTTCCACGATCAGAGCGGCGATTTCTTCACCGAACTTCTCAAACACTAACTGCACAGAAGCCAGATCATTATAAGGCACTGTAATCGTATTGCTTGCAACACTGCTAGGGACACCTGGACTATCAGGCAAGCCCAGCGTAGCTACACCGGAACCCGCTTTGATCAGCAGCGCATCCGCGTGACCATGGTAGCTTCCTTCGAACTTAACGATCTTGTCGCGTTTCGTATAACCGCGAGCCAATCGCAATGCGCTCATCGTCGCTTCTGTACCGGAATTCACCATTCGAACCATATCAATAGACGGCACACGATCGATAACCAGCTGCGCCATTTGCGTCTCCAGAAGCGTCGGAGCACCAAAGCTCGTCCCCTTCTCGGCAGTCGCTTTAATCGCTTCCAGCACGGCAGGATGTGCATGTCCTACGATAAGCGGTCCCCAAGAGCCTACATAATCAATAAACGTATTGCCGTCGATATCCGTAACGCGGGATCCAGCACCTTTCTCCATAAACAACGGTGTGAGTCCCACCGATTTAAAGGCGCGAACAGGACTGTTGACGCCACCGGGAATGACCTTCTTGGATTCTTGAAAAGCGGCTGCAGAGCGCGTGTCGATTCTGCTCGAATTTTCCATAATTTAATACCCCCCGTTAAACTTTCTTTACTAAAATGTTGACATTATACCTATAAAAAGGCGGTACCTAACATGCTTGATTATATTAAAAAAGTCCCTTTATTCGCTCGGCTGAATGAAAATCAGCAGAACGCGCTGGCACAGATTTGCATAAGACGCTCTTACAAAGGGAATACCGTCCTTTTTTCTGAAAAAGACATCGGCAACGTTTTTTATATGGTTGTCAGCGGGTCCGTCAAAATCTTCACAACCGGCAGCGCGATACGAATCAGCAGGTCTATGATTTAACCTTTTTAGACGCCAGAACGCGGGTCATCAAAAGCTTAATTACAATGGCTAATAAGCATGGCATTCGCTCAGAGAACAAAATCACCATCAAGCTTGTGCTCAATTTCGATGAAATTTCGCAGCTCGCCGGTGTGCAAAAAGGCATCCTCCTGCAAGTGATTCGCGATTTAGAGGAAAAACAAATCTTGGCCATCTCCTCTTCCGATTTCAAGTTGGATCTGGCCAAGCTGCGCTAGACGGAGGCAGATGCAACAGCCTGCTCCTTAGCGGATTGATGTATGATACGATCTGCAAGCTGCCAGGCAGCCTCTTTCCCCTGCCTGATGCAGTCAGGAAGTCCAACCCCATGGAAACCTGCCCCTGTCACCAGAACCTGTGGCATTGCGGTACTCAGCTCTTCGCGGAAGCGCGCGATCTGCTCCAGATGACCTACCGGGTATTGGGGCATCGAGTGATTGAGACGTGTTACCTCCGTAAACAGCGGCTCAGCCGTTAAACCGAGCAGGTTACGCAGATCATGACGCGCTTTACTGATCAGCTGCTCATCGGACCACGCGGGCCATTCCTGCTCGCCTGAACGGCCGATGTAGCAGCGGAGCAGCACTTTGCCTTCTGGCGCCGTGTGCAGCCACTTGGCGGAGGTTAACGTGCACGCTGTGATCGTGCTGCCCTCATTTCTCGGAACTAGAAAGCCTGAAGCATCCAGTTCAAACGGAATATCTTTCCGATCAAATGCCATGATGACATTCGCTACGGAAATATAATCAATTTTCTTCAATTCGCTTGCTGCAGGGAAGTGACCCAATATTTGGGCAGCCTGATAAGTCGGCGACGTTACAATCACGCCATCGACGATTTCGCTGCTGCCATCTTCAAATTGAACCTCTGCCTGCTGTCCGACCTGACGAATAGAAGCAACCCCTAACCCCTTTCGCAAGTCCGCTGACTCCAGTGCTGCCACTAGGCCCGAAACAAGCGTTTGGAGCCCTTTCTTGAACGTTACGAAAACCGAATTACGAATCGCTGCAGGCAGGTGTGCCGTTTCTTCCGGAACGTTTTTGCGACTCGCCATCATGCCGAGGATCAAGCTGCGATGCTTCTGCTCCATCGTTCGAAATTGAGGAAATGTTGATTTCAAGCTGAGATTGAACGTATCTCCCGCATAAATCCCCGCTAACAGCGGTTCTACAATTCGCTCCAATACTTCTTTGCCTAATCGGCGTTCCAAAAAATGTCCTAAAGACTCATCGTTCGTTATTTCACGCTTAGGTAAGACCAGATCCAAGGCTGCCCTCACTTTGCCAAGCGGAGAGATAAGGCCTGTTTTCATGAACGGAGTCATTTGTGTGGGAATCCCAAGCACTAAACCCGGAGGCATCCGATGCAGTTTGCCTTGACGTACAATATACGTCTTTTTGGCCTTCGGATTCGTACCGGTAAGCTCTTGCTCAAGTCCGAGATCATACGCCAGATCAATAATAGGCCGCTTCCGGGCAAGAAAGGAGTCAGGCCCCTTTTCAATAACGAAGCCCTCCTTCTCGAGCGTGTGAATTTTCCCACCAAACGCAGCCGATTTTTCCACCACAGAAATACGAAATGGCCTACCTTCCGCTTCCAAACGTTTCTTTAGATAAAAAGCAGCGCTAAGTCCTGTAATCCCCCCGCCAACGATCATGTAGTGAGGTGTAGGGGTACTCATGACTGTTTACTTTCTTCCTGCCATTTGGTGTAAACAACATTGCTTAGTGTTTGCATATATAACGGGTCCGTATTAAGCGATTCCGTTCGTTCCAAATGCAAGCCCAGCTCCTTAGCCAAAGCTTGCGCTTCAATATCAATGTCATAAAGGACTTCCAAATGATCGGATACAAATCCGATTGGGCAGAGCAGGACGTTCTTCACGCCTTCTTCTTTATGAATTTGCTTGAGAACGTCCAAAATGTCAGGTCCAAGCCATGGCATTGCCGTTTGGCCTGCGCTTTGCCAACCGAACTGCCAATTGGTCAGCTGTACGCGTTCAGCGATAGCTTTGGAAGTCGCAAGCAATTGATCCGGGTAAGGATCTTTCATCTCGAGAATTTTCTCAGGCAAACTATGTGCCGTAAAGATAACACGGATATCATTCCGCTCCGCATCCGTGAACTTCGTTAGCGCTTTTTCTACCCGAGAGCTCAGAGCATCAATCAATTTCGCATGAAGATGGTAATCCAGCACGAAGCTCATCTTAAGTCCAAGCTCCTCTGCCTTGTCCTTCGCCCTCTTTACATAGCCGCCAACGCTCATCGTCGAGTAGTGAGGCGCCAGAACGACTCCTACAGCCTCTGTGATCCCATCTTTGACCATTTGCTCCACACCGTCTTCTACATACGGCTGAGCGTGCTTCAAGCCTTGATAGCACACAAACTCAACTTCCGGATGCTCGGCGCGCAATGTGTCTTCAAGACCTTTTACCTGCTTATTCGTATTTTCGCGCAGCGGAAAGAACCCGCCTACAATCGCTTCATACCGCGCAGTTAATTCGTGCAGCTGCTCAGGTGTAGGCGGATGCCCGCGTCTAATATGCGTGTAATACGCTTCCACCTGATCAAGACTTTCCGGTGTCCCGTAGGACATGACTAATACACCAACACGACGTTTTGTCATCCTAAACACCACTCTTTTCTGGTTGTTGAGTTAACACGGAATGCGAGTACGCATGAATGAATGCCGTCAAATCTTTGAGCTTTTCCAGCGATGCTTCCGGGAACAACCCATGTCCAAGGTTAAAAATATAACCGGGCTTCTTCATGCCCTCATCCATAATCGCTTTCGCCTGCTGCTCGATGACATGCATAGGAGCCGTCAGGATATAAGGATCCAGGTTACCTTGCACCGCGAAGCGCTCGCCTACCCGCTCACGTCCTACCGGGATCGGAATACGCCAGTCCAAACCGATGACATCCGCTTGCAGATTATGCAAATATGGAAGCAATTCGCCTGAGCTTACGCCCGGGAAATAGATTTTCGGCTCCTTCAAGTGAGACAGCTCCTTGAAAATCCGCTCCATTGTAGGCAGTACATACACTTGGAAATCTGCAGGAGACAGCGCCCCTACCCAGCTATCAAATACTTGAACAGCTTTCGCACCGGCGCCAATATGGGATTTCAAATAAGTAATCACCATGTCACCAAGTTTATCCATCAGCGCAAACCAAACAGCAGGTTCAGAGTACATAAGCTGCTTCGTACGAATATAGCTCTTGGACGGCTTCCCTTCAATCAAGTAGCTGGCAATCGTAAATGGTGCGCCCGCGAATGAAATAAGCGGAACTTCAAGCTCTTTGTCTAAAATGCGGATCGTCTCAATGATATGGGACAAGTCCTTGTCCACATCAATAGGACGCAAACGTTCAACATCCTGCGCCGTCCGAACCGGTGTATGAATAACTGGACCAACATCCTTGACAATATCAAAATCAATTCCTAGCGAAGCAACAGGATTCATAATGTCTGAATATAAAATTGCCGCATCAACACCAAGCTTCTTAATGGGCATCATCGTAACTTCTGCAGCAAGCTCCGGTTGTTTACAAATCTCGAGCAGCGTGTACTTTTCTTTAATTTTCCGATAATCCGGATCGTAACGACCGGCTTGACGCATATACCATACCGGCAGCATATCCACCTGTTCTTTCCGGCACGCTTTAATAAAATTGTCGTTGTAGCTCATGAGGCACCTTCCTCTGGTTTCCATCTATTCTCATTCATTATGCCCTAATTATACCCCTGTCACAACCGACGTAAGCTTACGTTTTGCGACAAATGTATGACAAAAGAACCACCCGCAACTAGTGTGGCAGCGGTTCAATTTCCTCGGGAAACTGCCTGGCTGTGCCTTCTAGGATGGATGGTTCCAACTTTTTAAAATTAGCTGTTTTTCAAATAACGGGCAATATCTTTGGCAAAGTACGTCAGGATAATATCCGCACCGGCGCGCTTGAAGCTCAGCATGGTTTCCATCACGATCGCCTCTTCATTAACCCATCCTTGCAGGGCAGCGGCCTTAATCATGGAGTATTCAGCACTCACATTATAAGCCACGACCGGCAGGTCGAAATTATCTTTGAGCATGCGGATGACGTCCATGTAAGCAAGAGCCGGCTTCACCATTAAGAAGTCTGCGCCTTCCACAACATCGCTTTCCGCTTCGCGCAGCGCTTCTCTTCCGTTGGCAGGATCCATCTGATACGTTTTGCGATCACCGAATTGTGGCGTGGAGTGAGCCGCATCCCGGAACGGGCCGTAATATGCTGACGCATACTTCACCGAGTATGCCATGATAGGTGTATTTTCATAACCTGCTTCATCCAAACCGGAACGAATCGCATGAACATAGCCGTCCATCATATTCGATGGAGCGATAATATCGGCACCGGCTTTTGCTTGGGAAATCGCCGTTTTAACTAGAAGCTCAAGGGATGCATCATTCGCAACGTCGGCTGCGCCTGTAATCGGATGATGATGAATGACACCGCAATGCCCTGTATCTGTAAACTGACACAGACAAGTATCTGCAATAATGAGCAAGTTCGGGTTCAATTCTTTGATAAAACGCGTTGCTTGCTGCACGATACCTTCATCCATGTAAGCGGATGTGCCTTTTGCGTCCTTGTAGTCGGGAACTCCGAACAAGAGAATGGCTTGGATACCAAGCGATGTAATTTCGTCAATCTCGGCTTTCAGCATGTCTAACGACAGATGATAAACGCCTGGCATAGAAGCAATTTCGGACTTGACGTTCGTGCCATGGGTTACAAAAATAGGCTGTACCAGGTCATTAACGGTCACCTGATTTTCACGAACTAAATTACGAATAGCTGCATTACCGCGTAAGCGGCGATTACGAACAATGGGGAAACTCATGAGGATTCTGCCTCCTTATTTAATGCCTTATTTAGGTTGAATCATGCTTTGAACAAGTGAAGCAATAGTGGCCTCTTCAGCCATATACGTAATCGGCAGTCCATATTGACGTACCGTTTCTGCGGTTTTGGGTCCGATACAAGCAATTTCAACACCTTGCAGCAGGGATAAAGGCTCTTCAATTCCAAGCTGTTTCAAGGCTTCAATCAAATTCGTAACGGTGGATGAGCTCGTAAAAGTAATAATATGAATGCTATGATTTTGCAGCAGATGAATGATTTCATCCCCGTCATCCGCTGTGAGCACATTCTCGTACACATCAACTTCCGTGACTTGCAAACCAAGCTCGCGCATCTTAACGGGTAAATATTCTCGTGCCAAATCAGCTGTAGGTAACAGGACCTTCTGACCCGCTATCAGATCAGCCTGAATGGCCTCCAGCATGCCTTCACCCTGATATTTACTTGGAAGTACATCGGCAATAATGCCTCGCTCAGCAAGCGCCTCAGCCGTTTTGGGACCAACTGCCGCAATACGGGCATTACCCATTCTGCGAACATCGATCCTCCGCTCGCGCAGCCGGTTGAAGAAAAACTCCACTCCGTTCACACTGGTTAATAAAATCCAATCGTAGGTATGCAGGTCATCTAAAGCCTCATCCAATGCTTGCTGGGCTTCAGGTCGACTTGGCGGCTGCAGCTTGATCACCGGGAACTCGACAGCTTCTCCGCCAAAGTCATCGATCAGATCAACCAGCTCGCTTGCCTGGCTTCTGGCACGTGTCACCAAAATCCGACGGCCAAACAACGGCTTCTTCTCGACCCAAGCCAGCTTCTCGCGCAGCTTCACAACCTCACCGACAATAATGACAGCCGGCGATTTGAATTCAGCTTCTCTCACCTTCTCCGTAATGTCGGAGAGCGTTCCTGTGATGGTTGCCTGGTCTACCCAAGTGCCCCATCTGACCAATGCTACCGGCGTTTCCGGGGGCTTGCCGCAGCGTATTAATTCACGGCTGATTTGTTCGATATTCGCAACACCCATTAAGAAGACCATCGTGCCGATTGCTTTCGCCAGATGCTCCCAGTCCAAGCCGGAGTACGTTTTATTGGGATACTCGTGACCCGTAATAATCGCAAAGGACGACGTGAAATTGCGATGTGTTACTGGAATGCCCGCATAAGCCGGAACGGCTATTGAAGACGTTATGCCCGGAATGATGTCGTAAGTCACATCGTGCTCCGCAAGCAGCTCCGCTTCCTCCCCTACACGTCCGAAAACGCTGGGATCGCCGCCCTTTAGACGCGTAACGACTTTGCCTTGCAAAGCCAAATCTACGAGTAAATGATTGATTTCTTCTTGCTTTAAAATATGTTTGTCCGGAAGCTTGCCGACAAAGATCAGCTCAGCATCCGGTCTGCGATGCTTGAGTAAACGGGGATTCGCCAAACGGTCATAGACAATGACATCTGCTTTCTGAATGGCTTCCAAACCACGAACCGAGATCAGCTTCGGGTCGCCAGGACCCGCGCCAACGAGATAAACTCTTCCCTTGTTCAAGTGGCTCACTCCCTTACCTCAGCTAGGATACGTTCAGCGCCTTGTTCGATCAGCTTGCCTGCAATAAGTTCGCCAAGCGCTTCCGGATCACGCCCGGAAGCCGTTTCCTTCAGCATGGTCGCGCCATCCGGCGTTCCGACCATGCCTGTCAGCGTAAGCAGCGGCGCCTCTAGCCCGCTGCCTTCTTCGCTTACGCTCGCGTAAGCGCCGAGCGGCACCTGGCAGCCTCCGTTGAGTCTGCCAAGGAATGCCCGCTCTGCCCGCACCGCGAGCGCAGTAGGCTCATGCTGGAACTTGCCCAGCAGGTCCAGCACGAAAGCATCGCCGCCCCGGCACTCGATGCAGAGCGCCCCCTGCCCTACGGCAGGGAGGCACTCTTCGGGCGGCAAGTACGCGCTGATGCGATCCTGCCAGCCGATCCGGTGCAAACCGGCTGCGGCCAACATAATCGCATCGAAGTTCTCTTCATCGAGCTTGCGCAGCCTCGAATCAATGTTACCGCGGACCGACTCGATGCGGAGGTCCGGGCGGAGATGCTGCAGCTGGCTGGCACGGCGCAGCGAGCTGGTCCCTACAAGCGCGCCCTGCGGCAGCTCCTGCAGGGAGCCATATCCGCGTGTGATAAGCGCATCGCGCGGATCCTCACGCTTCGGTATCGCTCCAACCACAAGCCCTTCAGGAAGCTCGAAGGGCATATCTTTCATGCTATGGACAGCTATGTCGATCTCGCCGTCCGTAAGCGCCTGTTCGATCTCCTTGACGAACAGCCCTTTGCCGCCTACTTTGGATAGGGTTACGTCCAAAATGCGGTCGCCTTTCGTGACAATTTTCTTAATTTCAAATTGACACTCAATCCCGTGCTCCGCAGCAAGTTGCTTCAAGAGCTCTACCGCCTGTCCCGTTTGCGTTAACGCTAGTGCGCTTTGTCTAGTACCTACAATAATGGTTCTCATCTCTACCCGCCTCCTAAACTCGCTGTCCGAAATCTGTAATCGCTGACCATGAAGGCCGGTCTGTATCCACTTGACCCGCTAATCCATTCGGCCAAGGTCCTCTCTCTATCGCCAAGTAAAGCTTGTCCTTCCAACTGTCGAACGTACCGTCGCGAATTTTGCCCAGCACGTCCCAGTCCAGCATTTCTTTGAACATTCGCTGTCTAGCTTGTTTGTCCGCTATTTTACTTTGAACGAGAAGCCGGACCTGGCTGAGAAAATCAAGATAAATGGCGTATTCCTCACCGTAATTGTTATCCAGTTCCCGAGCGATTTTACGTGCTGCTGAAGGACTTGCTCCCCCGGTGGAAACGGCAATCACCAGCTTCCCTCTTCGCACAACCGAAGGTTGTATATACGAGCTAAGCTCCGGCTGATCAACTACGTTGACCAACTTCCCCTGCGCGGTTGCAATTTCATAGACCTGTGAGTTAACTTCAGCGCTATTGGTTGCCGCAACTACCAGCGTAAAAGGCATTAATTCGCCACTGGTCATCATAGACGGATGAAACGTCTGCCTGTGCAGGACTACTTCCGAATGATTCGCCAGTTCGACTAATCCCTCCGTGAATTCCATACTGATAAGCGTCACGCGTGCCCCTGCTTCGAGCAAGGAGAAAACCTTACGTTCAGCAACGGGTCCACCGCCGACCACCAAACATTGCCTTCCTGCCAGATTCACCATAATCGGATACGGGTACTTCATGTTCATTAACTCCATATCCAGTCGTGAAAACCGGAAACCAAGTTGGAAACAACAAAGTTAATTACGACAATGAAAAAAGCTGCCAGGTTCCAAGCCGCTAATTTGTAGCCGGAAATCCGCATCGACTTCTGTTGAAATAAATAGAACGCATAGGCCGCCAGCACGAAAAATGAATTAATCACCTTCGGATCATAAAGCAAATTGTGATTCCCCTCCAGGACAACCCAAACCACGCCAAGACTTAACGCCATCAGAAGCAAAGGAGCCCCGATAATGACGGAAAAATACGTATAATGCTCAATTTTCTCAAGCGAAGGCAATCGCATCACGGTTTGAGAAAACTTTTTAGCCTTTAACATATTGTGTAAAAACACATACATGCAAGAGAAGATCGCTGCAATGGAAAATGCCACGTAACTGCCAATCGCCAGGGAAATATGTATAAATAAGAGCTCATCGTTGACGTCCCAACCCGCTTTGATCGGCATGACATTCGGGTTTCCAAATATGTTTAAGGCGAGTATGGCGAAACCAAAAACGTTCACAAAAAACACGAACAATTCGATTCGGAAAAATCGGTTGACCAACAAAGATATGGTTACAATCAACCATGAAAACATAAACAGGACGTCAGTTCCGGCAAATGCCCATTCTGTCAAATGGCTGTATAAATTAATAGCTAAATACACGGTTTGCAGGACCCATACAAATAAAAGGAGCCCCGTCCCCATCCGTTTTGCGCTTCGGTTCGCATTTGCGAAATCCGAAAAGTAAAACAATAGGCTCAGGGCATACATATAAATCATCGCATCAAACAACCAGCTACGAGTTACCATGGCACCTCTCCCAGGCGATTAGCGCCTTTATTCTCAAGATTTTGCCAGAATATCCGCGGTATGTAAGCCGCGTACGGACAGCTTCTCTTCCAGAAGCTGTTTCGCTTCCTGCGCTTTCTGCCCGGCTTCCAGCTCTTGTGCTAATTGATTGGCTTGCTCTTGTTGTTCTAATGTCTCTTCCAGTGCAAATAATTTCGTGAAGAGGTCGAGCGCTTCTTCCCCATGGCGTTCTCCCGCCATTTCCTTAATTCGCAGGATAGGGTCGCGCAGCACTTGGTTCACGATACTTTTGGTTAATTTGCGGATCACTTTGATTTCACGTTCATCGAGATCTGGCAGCTTATTCAGCATGCTTTCCATCGTCTCTTCGTGAATCTGACTGGCTTTCGCCTGAAGAGCGTTAATCACCGGACTTACGCCAAGTGTCTTTGTCCATTGTTCAAACACACCGATTTCCGTTTCGATCATCGTCTCAATCTTGGCGGCTTCTTTCTTTCTCTCCTGCAAATGTTTATCAACGATATGCTCCAGATCATCAATATCATAAAGGAACACATTCGGCAATTCGCTAATTTGCGGATCCAAATCACGAGGCACGGCAATATCCATCATGAACAGTGGGCGCGATTTTCTCTTTTGGACATAAGACTGAATATCGTTTTTGGATAAAACATAACCCGGAGCACCTGTCGAGGAGATAATAATATCCACCTCAGGCAAATACGATGCCATTTTGTCCATGGTGCACGGAATACCGTTGAATTTCTCCGCTAACTCGGCTGCACGTTCAAACGTACGGTTAACGACGATAACTTTGTTAGCCCCGTTCGCATACAAATGCTTAACCGTGAGCTCGCTCATCTTCCCGGCACCTATAATCATAACGGTTTTATTGTTATATGTACCAAAAATTCGCTTACCGAGCTCCACAGCGGCATAAGAAACAGAAACCGGATTATTGCTAATGCCCGTTTCGGAATGCGCCTTTTTGGCTAGTGTAACGGATTGCTTAAACAACGTGTTGAAATAAGAACCCGTCGCTTTCATTTTTTGGGACGATAAAAAAGCTTCTTTGACCTGTCCTAGAATTTGGGTTTCCCCTATCACCATAGAATCTAAACCGCTGGTTACGCGGAATAAATGCTCAATCGCCTTCTCATTTTCATGCATATATAAATGTTTCTGAAACTGAGCCTTGGGAACTTGGAACCACCGCTCAATAAAATGTGTTAAATAATGATTGCACATCTGTGGTCGATCCACAACGGCGTAAATTTCCGTGCGATTGCAGGTGGCGACAATTACACACTCTAGGATGCTTTTTGTTTCTTTCAATTCCGCCAATGCGATCGGCAAATCTTGTTCGGAAAAAGCAAACTTCTCGCGAATTTCAACGGGAGCTGTTCGGTAATTAAGACCAACTGTTACGATATGCAAATGTACCACCTGCCCTTCTTTCATTTTCTATGAACATTATAGCACAGCAAACTATTCAATCCGACAAAATTTTTGAATAAATTATGAATGCTTCGCTATGCTCGTTAGTTTTAACAGCATTCGGCTCGCCTATACCTGAATTGGCAAGAAGCCCATTTATTGAAGCAGCTTTTTGCGGAGAAAAGCCGTTAAATTGCTATCGAGCTCCGCCAGTTTCGTATTTTGGGAAGAGACAATATCCCCATTGGAGGCCATGATTTTCTCATAAACCTCATACATGCTTTTATATTGCAGCCCCGCTTCTTTGAGCGTTTGCAGTTCATCAGGCTTTAGTGCCCGTTCACCGCCGATCTGCAGACGCTGCAAGTACTGCGATAGCTGCATCATACTGGACATGGGAGTGAGGTAGTCCGATCCCCCTGCCGCCAGTACAAGCCGTTCATGTGTGTAGCCCGCAGAGTATAAAGCCTGCTGGCTGGCCGCCAGCTCATCTGTCGTTTTGCTTTGCGCGGCTTCCTCCAGGTAGCTCATTAACAGTTCCATCTGAAATAACGAAACTTGATACAGCAGATGGGATGCGTCATGCTCTTCTTTATGATGGCCAAGCATTTGAGACAGTTGATAGATGGGCCAAATGATGAGAAACAGAACAATACTGTACAGGATTGCTTTTCTCGTTAATTTTCGTCTCACTGTGTTAACTCCCCGCTTCCCTTTTTGGACATGTGCCACGTATGTCGCATGTGCCGCAATAACATTGTATGGGAAGAAGGACAAACAAATAACCACGGATTTCTCCGTGGTCATCGTTATTGTTATGTGCAGAACCCTATTTCACAAGCTCTGCTAGCTTAATTTCAGGAGTTTCTACTTGCAATTCACCCATTCCGCGAACTAATTTCTTCGCATGGAATGTTTCTGGTTTCAATACGGATACCATAAAATCAATTGCTAATTGAGGGTCCACTGTCTCACCGCAAGTATAACAGTCAAGCGCGGCAAAACCTCTCTCAGGATAAGTGTGAATGGAGAGATGACTCTCGGACAACATAACAAGTACAGTTGCTCCTTGTGGTTCAAATTGCTTGGATTGTACAGATAGTACGGTTGCTCCGCATACCTCGGCAGCTTCTACCATCTGAGCCTGCAACCATTCTGCATTGTTCAGAAGTTCGAAATCTACCCCCCAAGTATCTACAGCAACGTGTCTTCCGAAAGTTGAGTATTCAGTTTCCATCTTTCGGTTCCCCCTTCCTAGGAATAAAATGTGTGTAAAAATTTCATCCGCTAGGACCTACGTCATTCACTTCCCGAGGGTATTATCTCTCGCAACATTCAATGTCCTGAGTGAATCCTGGTTCCTATATTGTTTCAACGAGAATAAAAATAACATCTATCGACGAGAAATGCAATAGTTTTTTTTGCCAAAGCCCTTCTCATCTGAACACGCAATAACTAATCTATGTAGAAGGCGTTTAACTTGTTCATTCGACTCAAAAAGTCGTAATTTGGACACAAAAAAGACCCTTAATCGGGTCTTCCATTTGCATGTATATGTGGTTGTTAAGCCTCCAAAATAAACAAACGATGTGTGAGCTCATTGAGGCGAGTGTCGATCTGCTGATGTTCTCCTTGATCCTGCACCATATTGCGCAAGTCGAGAAGATGGTTAATTTGGTCGTAGATCATTTCGATCTCTTGTTCGACTTCTCTCTTTTGGAACATTTCCTGCATGAGGCCAATGGTATCTCGGAACTCATAAATGACAGTTATCAACTGCCCTTTAACTTCTTCAATCTTCACAACCGTGCCGCGTTCATAGTAGTATACCATGGTATAACTGGAATAAATTCGGTTTACCGTTGCGCTTCCTTTAAACTCTGATACAGCTTTTCGCATTAAATTAGCCAGTAAAGTATTACTTAATCTGCAGGATCCTGTACATTCATATAGGCCCGATTTCTTCTCAAATGAAAGGACGATTTCTTGACCTGCACCGTCTTGAAAAACAACCTCTTGATTGCCATTTTCCAAAACCTTCACTTGCAAAGTCACTTGATGGTCCACGAACATTTGAAAAAACCTGAACATCTCGGCTTCTGTTAACTGGAGGCAGGTCTTGACATATTCAGTCGCTAACCTTTGTGCCATAAAAATCCCTCGATTCTTTGTTTTCAAGCAATGAACAATTACCTTGTTTATTATTATACTACAAGCGGCATTAATATTCCTGCGTGCATTTCATGATAATCCGCCAAATATTCTGAAAAAACCAAGGAAATACGGAATGCCAGTAAATTTTCCCTAGAAAACCTCACTTTCCTGTGTACTTCTTCTTGATTTCCTCTCTCTTTTGGCATCTTGCTCAACTATACGCAAAAACCGCCCTTAGAATCAGGACGGTTCTCGCTGGCTTGCTTCTTCGTTTGTTTCAATCGTTCCAGCCGAGGCTTCAGCTGCTTCTGCTTCCGGCTCTCCATAAGCAATAGCTTGCTCCAGGATCCCCCACAGCTCGTCCTTCCCGAGCGTGAGCTCTGAAGAGAACATCAGCGGCTGAACGCCTTTATCCATTCCCAATGTTTCTCTCACGATTTTGAGATGTTTGGCCCATTGGCTTTTGGGAATCTTATCTGCCTTCGTTGCAACCACGAGAACAGGCACATCGTTATGTCTTAACCATTCATACATCGCTTGATCATCCTTGGACGGCGGATGTCTTAAATCTACCAACTGCATAACAAGTCGCAACGTTTCACGGTTCAATAAATAATTCTCAATGAACTTTCCCCATTGCTCTCTTTTTGTTTTGGATACTTTCGCGTAGCCGTAACCCGGAAGATCAACAAAATATAAGTCCTGATTCACTTTATAATAGTTCAGTGTTTGGGTTTTGCCCGGTTGGGAGCTGGTCCTGGCCAAGTTCTTGCGGGAGATCAAGCAGTTAATGAGCGAGGATTTCCCGACATTAGAACGCCCTGCCAGAGCAATCTCCGGCAAGGCATCCTCAGGATATTGGCTAGGTCCAACCGCACTGATAACAAACTCAGCTTGATTGACTTTCAAAATGTTCAACTACTTTCTATGGTTATCCGACGTGAGCTGGCGGTCTATTCTTCACAAGTGCATGTTCGAGCACTTGATCCATATGGCTGACCGGTATAAAGGTCATCTCATCGCGGACACTTTCTGGAATTTCGACGATATCTTTCTCATTATCCTGAGGCAGCAGAATGGTACGAATACCAGCACGATGCGCAGCAAGTGCCTTTTCTTTCAGTCCTCCGATTGGCAGTACGCGGCCGCGAAGTGTAATTTCACCTGTCATCGCCACTGAGCGGGAAACCGGGATATTCGTCAAAGCCGAGATCAAGGCGGTTGCCATCGTTATCCCCGCGGAAGGGCCATCTTTGGGTATCGCACCCTCCGGGATGTGGATATGGATGTCATTCTTCTCGTGGAAGTCAGGAGCAATCCCAAGCACATCAGCGCGTGTTCGCGTATAGCTGAACGCCGCTTGTGCGGACTCCTTCATGACATCTCCGAGCTTACCTGTCAGCGTCAGCTTGCCTGTACCCTGCATCACGGTCACTTCAATGACCAGCGTATCTCCACCGACTTCCGTCCATGCAAGCCCTGTGACCGCTCCGATCTGATCCTTCTCTTCCGCTACATTGTACCGGAACTTAACAGGACCCAAGTAGTCCTTCAGGTTCTCTTCCGTTACATGCACCGGTGTGGATGGGTCGGACACGATTTTCTTGGCTGCCTTACGGTTCATCCCGGCAACTTGCTGCTCTAAATTACGAACGCCGGCCTCTCGTGTGTAATCACGGACGATTTTCATCAACGCTGCGTCATCAACGACAAGTTGATCTTCCTCTAATCCATGATCTCGCTTTTGCTTCGGCAGCAAATATTTCTTGGCTATCTGCATTTTCTCAATTTCCGTATAGCCCGGGATGTACAGAACCTCCATCCGATCTAATAAAGGACGCGGAATATTGTGAACGGCATTAGCGGTTGTGACGAACATGACGTTGGACAAGTCGAACGGAACTTCAATGAAATGATCACTAAAAGTGCTGTTTTGCTCGGGATCCAGGACTTCCAGCAGCGCCGATGCAGGATCACCGCGGAAATCCATGGCCATTTTATCGATTTCGTCTAATAAGAAAACGGGATTATTGGCTCCGGCATTTTTCATCCCTTGAATGATCCTGCCGGGCATAGCTCCAACATACGTGCGGCGATGGCCGCGGATCTCAGCTTCATCCCTGACACCGCCGAGCGAGATGCGGATAAACTGTCTGCCCATTGATCTTGCGATAGAGCGGGCGATGGACGTTTTACCAACCCCTGGCGGACCGACCAGACATAGAATAGGACCTTTCAGCTTCTTGACCAGCTTCTGCACAGCTAAGTACTCCAGCACGCGTTCTTTCGGTTTCTCAAGTCCGAAATGATCCTCATTGAGGATGTCTTCGGCGGTGCTCAAATCAAGATCATCTACAGTCGATTTGGACCAAGGCAGTCCGAGCAGCCAATCAATGTAGTTGCGAATGACGCCACCCTCTGCAGAGGTTGCCGGCATTTTCTCCAGACGGTCGATTTCTTTCTCAACCTTCTCGCGCACCTTGTCAGGCAGCTCAGCTTCCGCCAATTGGCTCCGCAGCTCATCAACTTCGCCTGCGCGGCCTTCCTTATCGCCAAGTTCCTTCTGGATCGCTTTCATCTGCTCGCGAAGGTAATATTCCTTCTGCGTTTTTTCCATTTGCTTTTTGACGCGTTGACTGATTTTGCGCTCCAGTTCAAGCACTTCTCGCTCATTATTGAGAATATTCAGCATTTTCTCAAGCCGCTCGCGCACATCCACGGTCTCCAGAATGTCTTGCTTATCCTTGATTTTGAGCGACAAATGACTGCAGATGACATCAGCTAAACGGCCTGGCTCATCGATATCAGATACAGCTGCGAGCGTCTCTGGCGTCACCTTTTTGGATAAATTGATATAATGCTCGAATTGATTCAGGACGGTACGCATCAGCGCATCAATCTCTGGATCCGTTATTTCTTGCTCAGGCAGCTCTCTGGCTGTCACTTCGTAGTATTCATCATTCACGAGGTACTCTACAATCTCAGCACGCAACACGCCTTCTACTAAGACACGAATCGTTCCATTCGGCAGTTTCAGCATTTGCCGCACCTTAGCAATTGTCCCGATGCGATAAATATCTTCTTTGGAAGGCTCTTCAATGTTGATCTCAGATTGAGAGCAGAGGAGTATCATGCTGTCATCCACCATTGCCCGCTCTAATGCTTTAACCGACTTTTCCCGCCCTACATCCAGATGTAGAACCATGCTCGGATAAACCAGCAGTCCCCTTAGAGGCAATAGCGGCAATCTGCGCACCTTGATTTTTCCGGGTCCCATCCTCTGCACCTCCATATATAGGGAGCTTTGAGCCCTGCTCAAAGTCTCTCATTATTGTATTCATCCGTTGCCCTTTACATTTTATCAAAACTGCACAGAAAACACCAATTGGCACCTAACGCGGCATGTAAGGTAATTGCAGCTGAATTTAGGAATCAATCGTATGCTGTGAATTCGCATGCAGAATCGGCAAAGTCGATGAAGCAATTGTTCTTTCTGCGGCAAAAGGCATAGGAATGACATTGTCATGAAGCTCAATTCCCAGCGCAGCACTCAAAACTTCCTCAATGGATTCCGCAGCAATGACCTCTACGCCTGGCAAATCTGCAAACATCTCCTGCCAATTTTCCTTCGGGATGATGACTTTGGTTGCTCCAGCTTGGAATGCTGCCTCCACTTTCGCGACTACGCCGCCTACCGGTTTGACTTTCCCATGTATGCTCATTTCACCCGTCATGGCCAGTTTGTTATCGACTGGAATCCTGTGTATCGCAGATGCGATAGCTGTTGCCATTGAAATACCGGCAGAAGGCCCGTCAATCGGCACACCACCGGGGAAATTAATATGCAGATCATAATCGGAGGTGTTAAATCCGAGTTTGCGAAGGACTGTCAGCACGTTTTCTACAGAGCCGCGAGCCATGCTTTTTCGGCGAATCGTCCTTGATCCTCCTCCCATTTCTTCTTCATCCACCACACCTGTGATGTTGAATTTCCCTGTACCTGCGACAGTGATCGGAATAGCTGATACTTCAATCTCAAGCAAGGTACCTAAATTAGGACCATAAACAGCTAACCCGTTAACAAATCCAACTTGCGGTTGTGCAGGTATTTTGCGTTCAGGTCTGGGAGGAATTTGTGATGAATTTACAACCCATTCTATGTCGGAAGCCGTAATTTCATCTCTTTTATCCGACAAAGCAATACCGGCTGCAAGTTGAATAACGTTCACAGCTTCCCTACCGTTCGTTGCATACTTCATGACAACCCCGACGGCAGCTTCACATTTCTTAAAGCCGATCTTATCCAAAGCTTTGCGTGCGATCTCTCCGACTTCTTCCGGTAAAAGAGGGCGGAAAAAGATTTCCAGACACCGTGACCGAATAGCCGGTGGAATTTCGCTTGGCGTACGGGTCGTAGCCCCAACTAAACGGAAATCCGCAGGAAGGCCATTTTGAAATATATCATGGATATAACCTGGAATATTCGTATCTTCCGAGCTGTAATACGCGCTCTCAAGAAATACTTTACGGTCTTCCAGCACCTTTAATAATTTGTTCATTTGCGTTGGGTGCAATTCACCGATTTCATCGATGAACAGAATGCCCCCATGCGCCTTGGTCACAGCGCCTGGCTTTGGCTGCGGAATTCCCGCAACGCCCATTGCACCTGCACCTTGATAAATGGGATCGTGAACAGAACCGATTAAGGGATCGGCGATCCCTCTCTCATCGAAGCGAGCTGTTGTCGCATCAATCTCCGTGAACTTAGAATCCGCGCGGAATGGAGATTCTTGATTTTTCTTCGCTTCCTCCAAAACGACGCGGGCAGCAGCGGTTTTACCAACACCCGGAGGGCCATAAATGAGAACATGCTGTGGGTTAGCACCGCACAGAGCAGCTTTCAAAGCCTTCAAGCCTTCCACTTGGCCAACAATATCCTGCATGGAGGAAGGTCTGGTTTTCTCCGATAACGGCTTTGTCAGTGAAATGGATCTAAGCTTTCTGAGCTTCTCCAATTCTTTTCTGGATTCTCTATCGACAGCAGTACGATTCGTCTGTTGGTTACGCAGTAAATTCCAGAAATACAGCCCGATAACAACCGCAAAAAACACTTGAATTACCATTAAAATAATACTTAGACTCATTTGTTTTACCTCCTTAGAGTTTTGCCTCATGCAAAATAGCATCCATAAGTTCGCCTTTGCTTTTGCTTTAGCAAAACGTTCGTAAACCTTAGCGATAACTTCCATTATTCCCGTGTAAAAGAAGGTTAATCCAATCCATGCAAACTTTTGAATGACGTATGTAAGCTCCCTTTATGAAGAAGGATAAGAGATGACCTTTCATGCAAAAGGATGTGGCATTTTGAAGCGCTTATTGACGATCGTCCTACTTTTTCTTTTCCTCCTCGCAGCAGCAGGCTCTGATGCTTATGCTTTTGCAGGAAATCCTCTGCTCCCTTATGCCGATATCATTATTGATGTAGGCCATGGCGGCGTTGATTCCGGAGCTAGATACGGCAAATACCAAGAAAAAGATATGAATTTAGCAATCTCTAAAAAGACGTACAAACTACTTCAGAAAAAAGGCTACCGTGTCATTATCAACCGAACCGATGATTATGCCTTGAGCCAAGATAATAAATGGTCCTTTGGAGGAAGACACCGCAAAGATTTAGCACAGCGATCCGGAATAGCCAACACGATTAAGCCTAAAATGATGCTCAGCATGCATATTAACTGGTCGGGTAAACCAGATCGACGAGGGCCTCTTGTTTTTCACCAAAATCGATCAGAAAGTATCCTGTTTGCCAATCTGCTGCAAAACTCACTTAATCGTGTGTACGGCTCAAAGGAATTGCCTATTCTCGGAAAAAAATATTATGTGCTCCGAAATACCAAATATCCGGCTGTGATCGTGGAGTTCGGCTTTATTTCGAATAAATCCGACCGTAAGTTGCTGAGCAGCTCTCACCATCAAGCCAAACTCGCAGATGCCGTTGCCCGGGCTGTAGATGAATACTTTGGGATGGTTAATAATTCTACTATCTCGCGTTAAGATTCACCGTTTGCGAAAGAGGAACGAAGGTTGCTTCCTTTTGAATCGTTGGAATAGCCTCTTTGATGACTTGAGCTGTTTTCTTGCCTGGAGGGCCTACATGCCCAATTGCAATAACCAGCTCTCTGTCTTTCACAAATTTCTTGAACTTTACCATCTGCTTGCTAATGTGGCTGTAGGTATAGAGGTCGTCAAAAAACAGCTGATTTTCCGAAAATGGAACGCCCTTCTGGCCCGCCAACTTCCCGATCAAGCTATGCGGTGTCGTGCGGCTGTCCAATAAAATGAGATTTTTCTCTTTGCAGATATCAACGAGAATATTCATGACCCTTTCATCGGCTGTCGCTTTAGAGCCCATATGATTATTGATCCCTATGGCATAAGGGACATCCTCTATTGCCGCTACGATCCGCTTATGAATCTCATCGTTGGATAAGTCCGTTGTAATGGCTCCCGGACCAAGCCAACTCTTCTTACCTCGCACCGGCTCCATAGGCAGGTGCAGGATGACCTCATGGCCTTTGTCATGTGCTAGTTGAGCGTCTTGCTTGGTAGAGGGCAGAAAAGGCATCACAGCTACTGTAAAAGGGATGGGCAAATTCAACATTTCGGTTGTGCCGTCCATATTGTTGCCAAAGTCATCAATGACAATGGCCACCTTTTTCGTCTTTGATTCAGCAACAGGCTGATTAGGGTTCAGGCTATCAGCAGCGCCGGAATGTACGGGCAGCAGGAACAGCGAAATCCCCATCGTAACTGCCAAGGAAATTCGACGTGTTGCAGCGTTCTTTTTCAACAAAATCATGGTCATTCTCCTTCATCCATAGTAAAACTTACGCGAATTGAGCAAGCTTTCCAGTTCTCTCATTATGCTTCTCTTGAGCCCCAAATATGCGTGCGCTGAATAACAAAAAGCCGTTAAGATCCCCTTGCAAGGGTTCTTAACGGCTTTACTTATGTTAAATAAAAATTAGTGCTTACGACCAGGAATGACGCCTGTTTCTTCATAGGCTTTGACGATGATATCAATTTCTTTCTTCAACTCATCGAGCAGTTCGGCTTCCGGCACCTTACGGATCATTTCTCCATAACGGAACAGCATGCCTTCACCACGAGCGCCTGCAATCCCGATGTCCGCCTCACGAGCCTCTCCAGGACCGTTTACGGCACAGCCTAAGACGGATACTTTAATAGGCACCTTAATCTTGGCAATATAGTCCTCCACCTCGTTAGCAATCGAGAACAAGTCAATGTCAAGACGTCCGCAAGTCGGGCAGGATACCAGCGTTGCTGCGTTCGTAATTAATCCGAACGTTTTGAGAAGCTCACGCGCCACCTTAATCTCTTCAACCGGATCCGCGCTAAGCGAAATACGCAGCGTGTTCCCGATGCCCATGTTGAGAAGCGTTCCAATACCCGCGGCGCTTTTCACTGCGCCCGTAAAGAGCGTTCCCGCTTCCGTGATACCAAGATGGAGAGGGTAGTTAAAAGCTTTCGCAGCTAGTGAATAAGCGGCAATCGCCATCGGTACATCCGAAGCTTTGAGGGAGACGATAATATCATGAAAATCTAATTCTTCTAGAATGTTGATATGAAATAAGGCACTTTCCACCATAGCTTCCGGCGTTGGATAACCATACTTCTCCAGAAGATGGTTCTCCAGCGAACCTGCATTTACACCGATTCGGATTGGAATCCCGCGCTCTTTACAAGCCTTAACCACGGCCTCAACCTTCTCGCGGCGACCGATATTGCCCGGGTTAATCCGCACTTTATCGATCCCGTTCTCAATCGCAGCAAGCGCTAGACGATGGTCGAAATGGATATCGGAGACTAGCGGAATATGGATCTGTTTCTTAATTTCTTTAATCGCTTCAGCGGCTTCCTTATTGTTCACGGTTACGCGAACCAATTGGCAGCCTGCTTCTTCCAGACGAAGAATTTCAGCAACAGTGGCTTTTACATCCGCTGTTTTCGTCGTACACATGCTTTGCATGATGACTTCATTGCTGCCGCCGATGGTCAAATCGCCTACTCGCACGGGCCGCGTATCTTTTCTATGGAACATTATGGTTTCTCTCCCCATGACACCAAACATCCTCCGCTCCAATTTCCTGCATAAGGAAACCGGATTGGAGGCTGTGTGTTCGTTAATGAAATTATGGGTTACGCACTTTCTTCTTTTTTCTTGCCTGACGCTTGTGAACCGTCTTTCGTTGTCAGCACAGGCGTAAGCTTGTTCTGAACAGTCTCCTTAGAGACCACACAAGAAGAGACATCGGTTCTTGAAGGGACTTCAAACATCACGTCAAGCATAATGCTTTCGATGATGGCTCTCAGACCGCGCGCTCCGGTATTCCGTTTAATCGCTTCTTTCGCAATGGCGTCAAGCGCCTCTGCGTCGAATTCGAGTGAAACGTTATCCATTTCGAGCATCTTCTGGTATTGCTTCACGAGCGCATTTTTCGGCTCGGAAAGAATACGAACCAGTGCTGCTTCATCCAGCGGCTCTAGGGTAGAGATAACCGGCAGACGGCCTACGAATTCCGGAATCAATCCGAATCTGAGCAGGTCTTCTGGAAGTACCATGGACAGATACTCGCCTGGTTTCAAATCTACTTTAGCTCCGTCTGTGCTGAAGCCGATCACTTTTTTACCGATTCTGCGTTTGATAATTTGCTCTAGGCCATCGAAAGCTCCGCCGCAAATAAACAGAATGTTGGTTGTGTCGATTTGAATAAACTCTTGATGCGGGTGCTTGCGTCCGCCTTGAGGAGGAACCGATGCAACCGTACCCTCGAGAATTTTGAGCAAAGCTTGTTGAACGCCTTCACCAGAAACGTCTCTTGTAATAGACGGGTTCTCGGATTTGCGTGCTACTTTATCAATCTCGTCGATGTAGATAATGCCGCGTTCTGCTTTCTCCACATCGTAATCTGCAGCTTGAATCAGTTTGAGCAAAATGTTCTCAACATCTTCCCCTACATAACCCGCTTCCGTCAATGAAGTTGCATCCGCGATAGCGAAAGGAACATTCAAGATTTTGGCAAGCGTTTGAGCAAGAAGTGTTTTACCGCTTCCTGTTGGTCCTAGAAGAACGATGTTACTTTTTTGAAGCTCAACATCTTCCAGTTTGTTTTGTGAATTGATACGTTTGTAGTGATTATAAACCGCTACCGCAAGTGATTTCTTCGCTTGTTCCTGGCCGATGACGTACTGGTCCAAAATGTTGCGGATTTCCTTCGGTTTCGGAACATCCTTCAGATCCAGTTCTTCCTCGTGACCTAGTTCTTCTTCCACAATCTCCGTGCAAAGCTCTATACATTCATCACAAATGTAAACTCCCGGACCTGCAACAAGCTTGCGAACTTGGTCTTGGGATTTTCCACAAAAGGAACATTTGAGTTGGCCTTTTTCATCGTTAAATTTAAACATGGGATCACTCCTTTATTTCAAGTCGTTTCGAGTGATAACCTCGTCGATTAACCCGTATGCTTTCGCTTCTTCAGCGCTCATAAAGTTATCCCGGTCGGTGTCTCTTTCGATCTTTTCAAGCGGCTGTCCCGTACGATCCACATAAATCTGGTTGAGTTTTTGTTTCGTTTTGATAATCCAATCCGCGTGAATCTTAATATCGGTCGCTTGACCTCTTACACCGCCGAGCGGTTGGTGTATCATAACTTCAGCATTCGGCAGCGCGTATCGCTTGCCTTTGGCGCCTGCTGTTAACAGCAAGGAACCCATACTAGCGGCCATACCTACACAAATCGTAGATACATCCGGTTTAATAAATTGCATGGTATCGAAGATACCCATTCCAGCTGTTACAGATCCACCTGGTGAGTTGATATATAAGTGGATATCCTTTTCGGGATCCTGAGCAGATAAAAAAAGCAGCTGGGCAATGACCAAATTAGCCACATCATCATCAATGGCAGTCCCAATGAAAATAATGCGGTCCTTAAGTAGACGCGAGTAGATGTCGTAAGAACGTTCCCCACGTGCCTCTTGTTCAACAACCATAGGAATAAGACTCATTGTACCAACTCCTTTTGTGGCCAAAGCCATGTTTTCCAAATTGGGATTCAGTAACAGTTTAACATGTTTGAGCAGCAAAGTCATTTTTTCAGAAGACTGCTATGTATTCAATGAATTTCTTATGTTTGTAGGCAGTTTGGGGCTAAAATAGGGTAAAAGAAAGGCACGTTGCTTACGTACGTGCCTTTACTTACCTTATTTATACTGCTGCGGAAACATGCTTGCTATTTTCAAGCAAGAAGTCAACCGTTTTTCTAATCACAAGATCATTGCTCAGACCTTCTAGGCTGCCGTTAGAAGCAAACAGCTCACGAAGTTCTGCCGTTGATTTTTGGTAGGATGGTGCATATTTCTCAAGTTCCGCGTCAACTTCTTCGTCGGAAACTGTGATGTTTTCTGCAGCTGCAATGGCTTCAAGAACAAGGTTGTTACGAACACGCTTTTCAGCATCTTCTCTCATTTGATCTTTCAGCACGCTCTCGTTTTGACCGGAGAACTGGAAGTAAATCTCAAGCGTCATGCCTTGGGAGCGAAGACGTCTTTCGAATTCTTTCACCATTACATCAAGTTCTGCTTCTACCATGGATGCTGGAATTTCAAGATCAGCGTTAGCCGCAGCCTTATCAACAACAGCTGTTTCCAGAGCAGCTTCTGAATCTTTTGTTTTGCGCTCTTGAAGACGGTTTTTCAATTCTTCTTTGTACTCAACAAGCGTGTCGAACTCGCTCACATCTTTAGCGAACTCATCATCAAGTTCCGGCAAGTTTTTGCGTTTGATATCGTGAATTTTCACTTTAAACACAGCCGCTTTGCCTTTCAGATCTTCGGAGTGGTAGTTCTCAGGGAAAGAAACGTTAACATCTTTCTCTTCGCCTTTACCAAGTCCTACAAGCTGCTCTTCGAACCCTGGAATGAAGGAGTTGGAGCCAAGCTCAAGGGAGTACTTCTCTGCTTTTCCACCTTCGAATGCTTCGCCATCAACGAAACCTTCGAAATCAAGAACAACTACATCGCCGTTAGCTGCTTGTCCTTCTTCAAGAACAACCAATTCAGCATGACGTTGTTGCAGACGGGAAAGCTCGCTGTCCAGTTCTTCGTCCGTTACGTTAGCATCTACAGCTTCAACTTCGATGCCTTTGTAATCGCCAAGTGTTACTTCTGGTTTAACAGTAACCTTCGCTTTGAATTTAAGAACTTGTCCTTTGCCGAATTGCTCTACGTCTACTTCCGGACGATCAACAGGCTCGATTTTAACCTCTTCAATCGCTTGTACGTAAACTTCTGGCAAAATGATGTCTAGTGCATCTTGGTATAGGCTTTCTACACCAAATTTAGCTTCAAAGATTGAACGTGGCACTTTCCCTTTACGGAAACCTGGTACATTTACTTTCGCGGATACTTTTTTGAAAGCTTTATCCAATGCATCTGCGACGCGCTCTGCGCCAACTTCCACTTCAAGAACGCCTACGTTCTTCTCTATTTTTTCCCAACTTGCTTTCATTTTATGCTTTCCCCTTCCAAAAATGTACGATGACATATTTTCACGTTACGCTCATTATAACCATTCTATTATAACATATAACAAATTCATTTCAAGGCGACCTTTCGCCCCTAAAACGGATCGGGGTTAAACTGCTTCACAAACGCCTGCAGCACGAGATGCGCCCGCTTCCATTGCAGCGCCATCGATCCTACAATCCCGTAATTATCTAGCAATTCCTCTTTGTTAACAGAACCGAATAATCGTTCTTGCAAAATCGCGTGCAAGGCGGATGCCCATACGTCAACGGCTCCTTCTTCAGCTTTCAGCAAGTCTGAATAGATGGCTGTTCCATAGGCATAGGCCAAAAATTCCTGCCAAGTTTGTTTGGCAAAATAAACAAAATCCGGCTGGCTTATTTCACTAATATCCCCGACTCTGCGAATCATATCACGAATTTGGGATGGAAAATCCTCCGGGCATAGCGGTGTCTCCTCGATCTGGACGGCAATCCTGTTCCCGTTTTTGGGAAACTCAATGAATCCTTGCTCCCCCATTTGCTTAAGCGCCTGCAGCGCCTTGAACTGGATGTGCGGGTGCCGAGGCTTTTCGCTAAGCCATTCCTTGATAGCCGATCCTATTACGGGCTGATCGATAAAACCCAATTGTTCAAGACTGCTTACTTGCTGTTCCAAATTACCTTCTTTGAGTAAGTCCAGCAGCTTCAAGGCATATGCACCATCATCTGACGACTTCTCATGTATGTATTGCCTTAATAAATCCTCTTCTTCCTCTAAATCCTCTTCCGATGGACTCGGCATAGGGAATAACTCTTCTGGAAACATGGTTTGCAACCAAATCCGCAATGCTTCCCACTGCTCGATCTTATCCGATTGGGCAGCTGGAAATTGAAGCAGAAATGTTAGCAGTTGAAGAGCATCACTATACTGTTCGTTTCTTAAAAACTTGGTAAGTTCCTCTTCGTAATATTGCTCTGTTTTCGGAAAAAGAATAACATTATTCATCGACAACTCGGTTATGTGGATCACCTCAGAAATCTTGGTCTGCTGGTGACAGTTTACTTGATTGTTCGGGTGATTGCAAAATAATTTTAAAACAAGTGTTGACTTCTCTCAAAAAGATATGATAATATAACTCTTGCTTCGCCAAACAGCTACACGCTGCTAGGTAAGAAGAGGTCCATGTCTCAGTAGCTCAGCTGGATAGAGCACACGCCTTCTAAGCGTGCGGTCGGGGGTTCGAATCCCTCCTGGGACGTATTGCAAGGAGAGAAGATCGCGAGAATTCGCGATCTTTTTTTGTTTTGAGGTAAGCAAAGCTTACCCCTCATTTATTTGTGCCGAGCACTCACCCTATGAAATTTGCTGCCATCGCTTTGAGTGTCTCTTAACAAACTAAAATACGGAGGAGAAGTTAACTTCTCCAACGGTTCTTTCCTCCCCAATGGAGCTACAGGGCGCTATTTCATCAAAATAGCCACTTTTTCATGCGGAGGGGAACTGTGGGTCCCTATTTGTCCGTTTTCTTCGAGAAAACGGGATTAGATGGTCAAATAAGGCCCTGTAGTTCCGCTAAAAGCGGAAAAGGGCTGAATTTGCTAGAATAGCGGCCTGTTGTTCCTCTAAAATGTATCGTTGAACAACTTAACGTTAGTATGAGATGCCAACTCCGCCAAGTGTCACAGTAACGCTGAATTTTTTAGCGGCGACTAGGTTCTCCACCCCAAAAATTCGCTCCTAAGGGGCTCTAAACAAGCTAAACTGTCTAGGAGAAGTTAACTTCTCCAACGGTTCATTCCTCCCCAACGGAACTACAGGGCGCTATTTAATCGAAATAGCCACTTTTTCGTGCGGAGGGGAACCGTGGGTCGCTATTTCATCGAAATAGCCACTTTTTCGTGCGGAGGGGAACCGTGGGTCGCTATTTGTCCGTTTTCTTCAAGAAAACGGGATTCGGCGCTCACTTAAAGCCCTGTAGTTCCGCTAAAAGCGGAAACGGGCTGAATTTGCTAGAATAGCGGCCTGTAGTTCCCATAAGGTGTATCGTTGAACAAAGCATATCTGCATAGAATTACATAGAAAAAGCCGCCAACCTACGGTTGCGGCTTTCTGAATCATTATTTTATCACGCAAAAAAATTCCCGTTCTTACACAGAAGGCCGATTCGGCTGATGATGACCAGGCTCCGTTGAATCCAAATTAGACTGCACGCGTGAAGACTGTTTCGAATGATCGATCGTGCTTTGCGCTTTTTGTTTCATACTTTTTTTGCCCATGATGAATTCCCTCCTAGTAAGGTGAGCCCGTAGAGTGATCTCTACAGGCTCTTGTTAATGCCATTAGACTTTAGTGCTTCTTGTGAGGCAAGTTACTGCCTGGCTGACCGTCACCTTGTGTCCTGAAATTCTTCGCGGCTTTCCTCTGCTTGTCGTGCAGCTTGCTAATGAAATGACTATCCATGAGCATTCGCCTCCTGAAGAAAGAATGGCACTACCCCTTTAGAATGTCACGCAAGGTCAAGATTTAAACGCATGGCTAAATTTAGAAGAGCGCCTCTAGCTTCTGCATCTGTTTTGACTCTTTCATAGAGTTCCTCGAAATTACTCCGATTTGCAATAAATTCAGGCTCTGTTTTAATAGCGACTTGCGTCCAATTAATGAGCAAATTCTCTGCTTGTGTCAGTTCATTATAGGCACGGTGCAGGCCAACACGTTCAATGATATCTTCCAGTTCAGCCTGTCCGACTTCTTGGCCCGCCTCTTTCAAATCGGCAATCCGTTTATCTGCTTGATTACTAATTTGCAAAAAATGCTCCCTGGAGGCTAGATAATCGATTTGTGCTTTGGAATGTTTCTTTTTCATGGCCATCACCTTTACTGTTTAGTAATAATAATTCATTAATAATAACAGGCTTGGATTTAAAACACAAAATCTATCCAATGACATTTCTCGCTATTCTTGGACAGACATTATATATTCCCAATTTGCATACCCTTTATCATCATGCTCTCTTCATAAAGAAAGGAAGGAACGTCTATGTGCGGAATAACGGGTTGGATAGATTGGCGGAAAGACTTGACCGGGTACCCGTCCATTCTAGAAAATATGACGGAAACGCTCCATTTGCGTGGACCGGATGCTTCTGGCACCTGGATCTCACAGCACTGTGCCCTAGGCCATCGACGTCTTAGTGTAATGGATCCGGAAAACGGCGCTCAGCCCATGATCCGGAAACAAGGAGACTACACCTATACGATCGTATATAATGGCGAACTTTACAATGCCCCCGAGCTGAAGAAAGAGCTCGAACTGCGCGGACATCATTTTCGAACAACCTGCGATACCGAGGTGCTGCTTGTTGCCTTCATTGAATGGGGGCGGGCTTGTGTAGACCGTCTGAATGGCATCTTCGCCTTCGCAGCATGGAACGACCAGGAGCAATCCCTCTATTTGGTTAGAGACCGGCTTGGCGTAAAGCCGCTTTTTTATTCTCATCAGAACAGTGTCCTTCTATTCGGTTCTGAGCCAAAAGCGATCCTCGCTCATCCTGACTTTCAAGCGGAAGTTGGCGCGGAAGGGTTGGCCGAAATCTTCGCAGTAGGTCCTGCACGCACACCGGGACATGGCATTTATCGCAATATGTCGGAGCTGAAACCGGGACAATGCGCTATTTTTGACCGCAACGGCTTATCCATCAGAACGTACTGGAAGCTGGAAAGCCACCCTCATCCGGATGATGTGGCAGCAACGGCGCTTCAGGTTCAACAACTGCTGAGCGACACGGCCCAGCGGCAGCTCGTCTCCGACGTACCGATCTGTACGCTGCTATCCGGAGGGCTTGACTCCAGCGCCCTAACTTCACTTGCCGCGGAGCATTACAAAGAAAGCGGAAAAGGCGCTCTGCACACTTTTTCTGTCGATTACAAAGATAATGATAAGCATTTCAAAGCCAATCTCTTTCAACCAAACTCCGATGCACCTTGGATTAAGCGGATGACAGAGCATCTTGGCACTGAGCACCATTATATTGAGTTCGATACGCCTGAACTAGTGGAATCCCTGAAAACAGCCGTTTTTGCCCGGGATACGCCGGGGATGGCTGATGTTGACGGATCCCTTTATTTATTTTGCCGGGAAATCAAAAAGGAAGCTACGGTCGCCATTTCGGGCGAGGCTGCGGATGAAATCTTTGGCGGATATCCTTGGTTCCACAACGAAGAAGCCCTCTCCGCCAATACGTTCCCTTGGTCCCTGAAATTGCCTAACCGGGTCGATCTGCTGGCACCTGACTTAGTTGATTGGATTAAGCCGGTTGAATATGTCAGCAATCGTTATCAGCAGGCCTTAAGCGAAGTACCGCGGTTAGCGGGAGAAACGCAGCAGCAAAACCGGATGCGGGAAATGTCCTACCTCAACATCACACGATTCATGCCGACTCTTCTCGACCGCAAAGACCGCATGAGCATGGCTGTCGGGCTTGAGGTGCGTGTTCCGTTTTGCGATCACCGTCTTGTGGAGTATGTCTGGAATATTCCTTGGGAAATCAAAACATCCGGGGACCGGGAAAAAGGCATTTTACGAAAAGCACTCAAAGGCGTTCTGCCTGATGACGTCTTAACCCGCAAGAAAAGCCCTTATCCAAAGACGCACAACCCAAATTATTTAACCGCTGTTCGCAAATGGGTGCTGGAAATTTTGGATGACCCCGGCTCACCGCTGCTGCCTTTCATTGATGTAAAAAAAATACGGGCACTCGCCAGCTCCGACACGAACGACTTCGATCTCCCATGGTTCGGCCAGTTGATGACGGGACCTCAGCTGTTCGCGTATTTGGCACAAGTGGATATGTGGTTGCGAAACTATAAAATATCTATTCGTTAATATAAAAAGGCCTGCTGTCCACTGTTAATGTGGGAGCAGGTCTTTTCTTTAGGATTCATTTTGATCAGGAAGCCTATCCAGGAATAATCGTAAAGCTTTGGCGCGGTGACTAATTTCATTCTTCTCTTCCACCGTCAGCTCCGCCATCGTTCTTCCCAGAGAAGGAATATAAAACAGTGGATCGTAGCCGAAGCCACTCTCGCCGCGTTGTTCCGCTATAATGTAACCCGGACAAGAATCCTCGGCTTCAATGGTTTCATTCGCCACTGGATCGATAAGCGCAAGGGCACAAACAAAGGCAGCCTCGCTTAGAAATCTCGGATGTCCCGCTTCCATTGGCAACCCATCAGCCGGCGCGGACTCGCTCAAAGCTTGAAGCAGTTTCTGATTGTTGGCTGCATCCGTTGCGTTCTCACCGGCATATCTAGCGGAGTAAACACCAGGATCACCGCCGAGCGCCTTCACGCACAAGCCTGAGTCGTCAGCAAGGACGGGAACATGAAGATGCGCCGAAATTATCTGTGCTTTGATTCGTGCATTCTCCGCAAACGTCTTGCCGCTTTCGACGATTTCCGGAAGATCCGTATAATCGGCCAAACTGCGGACCTTGTACCCTTTTGGGCCAAAAAGACTTTCAAACTCCTTGACTTTCCCCTCATTGCGGGTTGCAATCACAACGATATTACTTCGTAGCCGCATGTTGTACACCCCGAATACGATCCGCTATAGGGCCTAGCACTTTAGACTGCTCTTCAATCATCGTATGAATCCCTGATTCTGCAAGCGCAAGCAGTTCATCCAATTCCTTGCGTGAAAACGGAGAGTCCTCGCCTGTTCCTTGGATTTCTACAAATTGACCTTGCCCTGTCATGACAACGTTCATATCCACTTTAGCCTGCGAATCCTCTTCATAGTTGAGGTCTAGACGCGGTGTTTGTCCGATAACGCCAACAGAAACTGAAGCCAAAAAGTCGTTAATCGGAAACTTCGCCAAGTTTTTATCCGTCGCCAGCTTGTTGATCGCGAACGCCATCGCTACGAATGCACCGGTAATCGAAGTGGTCCGGGTACCTCCATCAGCTTGGATAACATCACAGTCCAGGGTGATGGATCTTTCGCCCAAAGCTTCTAAATTAACGACGGAACGCAGCGCCCTGCCGATCAAACGCTGAATTTCCATCGTCCGCCCACCAAGCTTGCCTTTGGCCGCTTCACGTTGATTTCTAACTTGCGTGGCGCGAGGGAGCATGGAATATTCCGCGGTTACCCAACCTTTGCCTTGTCCTTTCATAAAAGGCGGGACACGCTCTTCAACCGTTGCTGTGCAAATCACTTTTGTATCCCCGACCTCAATGAGCACCGAGCCTTCAGCGTGTTTTATATAATGAGGGGTTATTTTCATAGGGCGCAATTCTTCATTTGTTCTTCCGCCAATTCGCATAAATCGTGTTCTCCTCCTGTCGCTTCCAAGGGAAGCTGAATACTCTCGCCCCATTGTAACAAAGTAGCCGGAGAAAAGCACCCTCAACAAGAACAATGATACCCGGCTGATCAAAAGGATGCGAAAACCTCTATGCAAGATTCCTTGCATAGAGGTCTATGAAGCGACGCAAGCTGATTATGACTTGGTCGGATTAATATGAGCAGGTCTCGCTACTGGCTTCGTATAGTTCTGAGTGCTATCCGAAGATGTAAATTTCACTGCGCCATCTACTTTGATCTGAACTTGCTTAAAGCCTGTATTCTCCGTCAACGAAAGAATAACTGACTTCAGAGCATCTTCAGGCGCTTTCTGGTCAGCACCCAGCAGCTTATTCGAGAAGTCAACCGTGATCAAAGCATCCGCCGGGTTAATGCTCTTCACTTCCGTTGCGGCGTTCAGAACGCTAGCCAGCCCTTTCTTCTGATCAGGTCCTTTGATCAGCTGATCTACAACGGCTTTAGCTATATTATCCGTTCTTTTGACGAGCCTTGTTACAGGTACATAATATTTATAGTTTTGATCGTTTTGATTCAGGAAGTAAAGCGTGACCGGTGTGGATTGCCCGAATTCCGCGTCTTCTGCCTTCTCAAGGTTAATCCCCATTGAACGCGCTAGCGGAGTATCAAGCGGCGTCTTTCCTTTTGGCATCTCTTTGAGATCCTTACCTTCAACACGGAGTTGAACTTTCTCTACCGTTGGGAAATTCGTCAAATTCCAAGTGATCGCTTCTAATATTTTTCTTTCGTTTTGCTGATCATACGTGAGAAACTCTTTTGAAAAATCGACAATGGCGCGTTTGTCTGATGTTACATTTAAGGAGATGACTTTCGTTCCTTTTGGCAGCAAGGCCTGAAATCCGGATGGGAGTAAACTGGAGACCGGACCGCCATCCACCATGTACTCAAGCGTCGTCTTCGCAACCGACACCGATTTCGGTAATCCCAGACTAATCGGAGCGACGAAGCCTTTGGCATCCTTCACATACACCGTCATTTGGGATGAATTATCGTCGATCATATCGATCGTGACCGCAGCTGATGTCGTCTGAACGTCTGCTTCCGCACCCGTGGTCGGAGGTGCATCAATGTCAGCTTTTTTCCCAGTGCCCAGGACCGAACATCCTGTGGTCAGCAAGGCAATCACCCCCGCGATAGCGGCTGAACGAATCCAATGTTGATGTTTCATTTGCTTATTTCCTCCTTCGAGTTTTCGCAGAAGCCTCTTCTGAAGCGTCTGCCGCTGATTTCCTTTTCGGCATGGCCTGTACATTGCTTTTTCGTATTATTATGTATACGGGGATTTGTCCGATTTATAACTACTTTTTGTCCACATGCTCAAAAAACTAGTCCCAAAAAGCCTCCATCCTTTTTCTGCTGAATCCATGCCTTTTCGGCATCTTAACGCGATATGCTATACTTGTAAAAATAGACAGATTTGATCTAACTGGAGGCGCACAGATGAGAACATTCCTCAAAGATAAAACGCTCATTTTCAACGAATTCCGGGATGAAGTATTCAGTCACTATCCGCAAGCCGTCATCGAAGAGGCAGTTGCCCGCCTGCTCGTGGAAATCAAGGGCATCAAAAAAATCCCTTACGAGACCATCACCACGACTTTATTAGGTGTTTTAAGCAAAACAGAAACTTACAATGTCATGACTACACTCATGGAGCTGCAAAAAAAGGTTAAACATGACTCCGAGCTGTTAGCAAGCATGAAAGACCCTGCCTACAACGTACATCGAACCATTGCCATGTCAATCTGTGGCTTGTATGGCAGCGGTGCAGCCTCCCTTTTCGGCTTCATGGATTGTAAATTCCGCTTTTTCTTTCCGACCAAACGTCCTAAATCGTTTATTTCAAAAGGAATTTGTGCGATTGTCGCTTCAACAGCAAGTGTTATCATTTCGGAGAATGTAAAAGTCGATTATTCGCAGCGCAATCTCGCTCTCCTGGCTGAGAGAGGTGTCCAGCTTGAAGATATGGTGGAAATTTTGGATCAACTTCAACGTCCCTACAATCCTGACATGGAGCGCAGCCTATGCGAAGAACACATTGTCGCTGTACTGCGCAAACAGCAGACCTTCCATGCGCTGCAGTTGGCGATCAAAATAGACACCGCCGTCGAAGCCGGCGAATTCAATCCGCAGTATAATCATATTGTCGGGCAAGACGAAGGGCTTTTCGGAGTAGATGAAAGTATCGCAACCGCTGTGCCGCTGATGTATGGAACGATTGCGCTTACGAATTTCGGCTACTTGGACAAAGAGAAAATCGGGATCATTAAAGATCTGGACAGCGATCATTCCGAGGGGAAATGCAATACGTTTATTGATGATATGGTTTGCGGCATTGTGGCTGCTGCCTGCGGCCGATTAGCGCATAATAATATTCCTACTTACAGTAAACCTTTGAAGTAGGGTGAGGAATGATGGCGGAGAAGATGAAGGCGTATTGACGCGAGATGCGAACTCGCGGAGATGCCGAGAAATTTGAAGGCGGAGAGCTGTTTGAACGAGTCAGCAGTAGGTTAAGGGAACTACAGGGCGCTATTTACGGGAAATGAGCGATTTTTGAATGATAGAGGAACTACAGGGCGTTATTTAGTCTCAAACTGCCGAATTTCAGCCAGAATCCAGAAAATAGAGGAACGTAGTTCCCTCCAAACCGCGAAGTGACTGTTTCTCTAGTAAATAGCGGACCGTAATTCCCTCCAACTTGGGATAGGGTCGTCGCCAATGACAAAAAAGCACATCAACATCCGCTCAACATGAGGATGTTAATGTGCTTTTATTCATTTAGCGGGTGGCTGCTACGTAGTGCACAAGCTCCGCGGCCGGATCGACCTGCTGAACGCGGCCCTCCGCCTCCAGCAAGATGAGGTGAGCGATCGTCTCCGACAACGCGAACCTCATCTGATGCACGCTAAGCCGGTCGCCGAAGGTCGCGCGGCACACCTCATAAGCGCTAAGCGGCGCGCTTAGCTGACCCTCCATGAGCGCAAGCCGCTCATGATGATGGCGCACCAGCTCTTCGGTGCGTGCGCCAAAGCCGGACCAAGGCTCCCGGTGCCCCGGGTAAGCCATCTTGACCGGCAGCCTGCCGATCTCCTGCAGGCTGCGCAAGTACTCGCCGAGCGGGTTCTCTTCCACCTGCGGGAGGAAGGAAACGTTCGGCGATATTTGCGGCAGGACGTGGTCGCCGCAAAAGATCACCTCCGCCTCAGCGTCGTAGAAGACCAAGTGACCCGCGGCATGGCCGGGGGTCTCCATGGCTTCGTACACGCGGTCCCCGAGGCGCACAGGGCCTTCACGCAGCAGCGTAACCTGCGGCTGCGGGGAAACCAAATCGACGAAGCTCACCATGTGCTTCGTCATCTCCGCCAGCCCGGCTTCCGGGAAGCCGTGCCGGGCAAAAAGATCCAGCAGCCGCGCCGACATCGGTTGCTCCGGCCCCCACAGGAGCTGCACTTGTGCATAACCGGTCTCCGAGAGGAGAACCGGTGCGCCCGTGCGCTCCTGGAACCAACCCGCCATCCCGTAGTGATCGGGATGGTGGTGGGTGAGCACGATCTGCTCGACGTGCTCGAAGCCGATCCCGCGCTCCTGCAGCACCTGCAGCCAGAGCGCTTCCGCATCCGGGGTATGCAGCCCCGGATCCATGACCGTGTACCCTTTGCTGCCGCGAATCAGGTAGGCGTTCACCCATCGAAGTGGAAAAGGCAGCGGCACCTTCACTTGAGTAATTTCATCTGTATGTTCGGTTACGATGTTCATTGGTGAGTCGTCATCCTTCCTTATGCCCTACAAAAATCATCCGGCAAGATACATCAGCCTCATACGGATGACCGTCATAACTGCCGTATACGTGATCAATATGTAAACCTGCTTTTTGCAGCATTGCTTCAAACGCCACTCGGTCGTACAATTTCACCTGTTCCAAATACTTCCGCTCCGGAGAGCCCTCCTGCGATATCACAATTCGCTTACGCACGCAGCCATCTTCAATGGCTCTCGTTTCGAGAATTTGAATGTCTCCCTCCGTGCGCTGCGATTGTGGTACAAGATGAGCTTGAACATAAATCGGATTCAGGAAATCGATAATAAAACGACCGCCCTCTTTTAGAAGACGATGCATCTCGTAAAACACCTTGGCATTCTGTTCTTCCTCATCAAAATATCCAAATGAAGTAAATAAGTTCACAACCGCATCAAACTGACGCCCCAAGGGAACTTCCCGCATATCACCGCGCACCCATGTCACACGCTTCTGCTTATCCAGTTCTGCCGCTTCCGTCAAAAGCACTTCAGACAAGTCAACCCCTGTGATTTCATATCCAAAATCAGCCAGTGCCAAGGAGTGACGTCCCATCCCACAGCACAAATCCAACACTTCGGCCCCTTGCTTTAGGTCAAGCCAATCGATCATTTTTTTCACTTCATGATAAGCGCCTTGCATATCCCGATGCTTATAAACTAATAAATAATCATTTCCAAAGCTTTCCTGATACCAAGCCATTTTATCACCTGCAATTTCTATTTATAAAGTTTTAAAAGAGTCCAATTTCTGCTGTACCCGGCGCAAGCTTTCTGCGGCTTCTTCCGTACTAAAGTTACCTGCTTCGAGCAACTTTTCTTCGGTATTCAGCAGTGTTTTATAAAAAGCAACACCTTGCCGTAGGAACTCCGATTGGTCCGGATGGTCCTCCATATAATGAAACAGCACGTCCTCTGCCTTCGCGTAGTCGCCTTGTTTTTCATAATGGGCAAAAAGCAACCTCTTCATATCCTCCGGTACTATCCATGCCTTAAGCCGATCCAGACTGGTTTGTATGCGAGCAGCCACTTCTACGTTCTCATCATCCCTAGGACTAACTTCGGGAGAAAGAGACAAGTGCAGCAGTAAATCGAGAGATTTTACATAGGCATGGTAGGCCTCGTCCGTTTGTTCGTGCTGCCTCAGCAGATCTCCGTGACCGACGAACATATCCCCAATGACCATCGCCTTCGCCGTATCCAAATTTCCATGATAGGAGAGCAGCTCCAGGATATCCTTGCTTGATAAAGCCTGTAACGAACGAACATTGAGCCCGAGCAAATGCCGGCTGGCTTCGTCCAACAGCTGCTGGGCATCCGCCAGTGGAATATGTTCCTTATTAAAAAGAATGCGATGCAGTACCTGAGTCATCTGCTCAATCTGCCGCATAAAATAATCACGTTTGAACATAAGAAACCCTCCTTTGCCCAAATGATATACCTCGTTTCAGCTTACCACGCCTCGGATAGAAACTCAAAAGCGGATGTCGCCTATTTTTACATATACACCGCACCATTGGCAGCAGCCCTTCATAAACTAATTTTGACTGTATCCCTAAACCTTGTATTTCCCAATACCCGAGCAAGGAGGGGTGACACACATCCATGGCCAGCGACCACAAAAACAAATTTCTACTTACGAACCGCGAACGCGAAGTATTCGAACTATTAGTGCAGGACAAAACGACGAAAGATATCGCACAGCAGCTTTTTATCAGTGAAAAAACTGTGAGAAATCATATCTCCAATGTCATGCAAAAGCTGAACGTAAAGGGTCGTTCACAAGCGGTTGTAGAACTGATCAAGCTTGGGGAATTAAAGATCTGATTCCGTCAGCAAAGGGATCCATGTAAGCCTTCGAGGCCTCCTATTGGAGGATTCGAGGGCTTTTATGTTATTCGCGCGCGCTTTAAAAAGTGAACGTTTTGTTAACCCAACATTTCGACAGTAAATGATCCTTAGCATGTACTATGATAATAACTAACAAGTACATTACACCTTTAGGGGGCTATTTCAATCCATGATCGAAATGATTACCGAGCAAAAAAATGTGTTTTCCTTGTCAGAACTCCTGAATGTGGAACCAGGCATTCTCTTTCGGCTCTGCCAGTATATTGAGTCAAGGGGCCATCATTTCACGAAGTCAGAAGAAGGCGCCTTCCAATTCAATGATAATGATATTGCTGTTATTTTAGCCCATTATTAATGGGCTTTTTTGTTGCCTTGTGGTCGATTGGGCGGTGTGAGGCCTTGAGAACAGGGCTACGGTCTTAGTGGCTTGTGAGAAGGCCTTTTTGACCTCTCGCACGGCATGCTTATTGTTTCTGAGAAAGTTAGCAGTTGAGCCTACTTTTTGGGAGACATCAGATTTCCTGTGCCATGTATAAGCTGAATGCACAAAAAAACTGACGAACCAGCCTCCGTCAGGTTGTGAAGCTAGCTACTCTACTACCCCCACCATCCCATCACGCTACCCACCATATCTGCCAACTTCCACTCAACTGCCAATAACAAATTTAAAAAACCTAGCGGGAAACCTACTGAGGCATTACTCATGAGAACTCGAGTCCTCAATATCAGAGGAAACCGGATCGCTTCGCTTTGCAGCCGGGCTTGGGTAACCGCATAGGTTAAGCTTGTTTTTCAACGCTAACGTGGTCAGTTTGCGTGTCTAGCATACGTTAACGTTGTAAAACAACGTAACAGCCTCCATCCACGCCCAGAGACTGGCCTCACGCTAGAGTTAAGCTTGTTTTTCAACGCTAAGCGGTCAGTTTGCGCGCCGAGCATACGATAACGTCGAAAAACAGTGTTACAGTCAGCAATGGCGAGGCTAGTCGCAATCGATGCCATAGTCGCATCAAAATAAAAAGAAGCCCCATCCAGGGCTCCTTTTTCTCTCTTTTTCTAACCTCTTCCCTATCTCCCTCAATCCACCACTATCACTTTATCGTAATAGAAGTCACTACCTTATTCGCACCCTTCAGCTGAACAAGCCGTCCTTCCTTAAATAACGTCAAGTTGCCTACGATAGTCACACTGGAAGCAACTTGATACACGGTCGTCTGATCCTTGCCATTAATCGATTGCACGATAGAAATCGTGGCGAGCTCGCCTTGCGCATTAAGAGTTGTTCCTTTCAATTTCCCTTGCAGATCAAACGGTAAATTCTCGTCAACCCTTTTCGTTACTTCAATATAGATGACTTTATTGTCAGAGGTGCGGATATCGACCTCGTCGCCTACTTTAAGGTCAATGGCTCTAACCTTCACGCCGCCACGATAGACGATGACATCCGGGTGCAAAGTAAAAGCAGTTGTAACTCCCGATTTCGTCAGCTTCAGCTCGCTACTGTTAACAACAGCGCTAACGGTGCCGTTGTTCGTGATAGGCTGCACCATTTTGGTCACTTCAATATAAATGACTTTATTCTCGGAGGTGCGAACGTTGACTTCATCCCCAATTTTCAGCTCGGTTAGAGCCACTTTCAAGCCATTGCGATATACAACGACATCCGGATGCAGCTTTATTTCAAAATTCACATTGTCTTTCTTGAGCTTCAGTACGTTGTTACTCACCGCTGCCGTGATCGTTCCGTTATTCGTAATCGCTTGCGCCGTTTGTGTTACTTCAATAAAAATAACTTTATTGTCCGAGGTCCGAACGTTCACTTCATCGCCGACCTGCAGAGCGGAAGCCGCAACTTTGACGCCATTTCGATAAATAACGATGTCTGGATGCAGCGTATAGTTTGTTGTAACACCAGATTTGGTAAGCTTAAGGATATTGTTGTTCACAACGGCTGTGACCGTACCGCTACTGGATATCGGAACAACCGGTTTGGTTACCTCCATATAAATAATTTGATTGTTAAAAGTCCGCACACTCACTTCGTCTCCAGCCTGCAAAGCCGAAGGACTGATTTTCACTCCGTTTTTGTAAATGTAAACGTCCGGATACAAGGCATAGGTTGATGTCGTACCTGAAGTTGTCAATACTACTGCGTTCCCGTTAACAACACTTTTTACCGTTCCCGTTAACAACACTTTTTACCGTTCCCGTCAGTGTGTTATTTCCTTGATCAGGCAATTGTCCGCCTGTACGGTCAAGCAATGCGGCAAGTTGAGCCCGAGTAACCGGCTGATTCGGCCTGAACGTGTTATCCTCAAAGCCATCTACCAGGCCTTTTTCAATGGCCACAGCAACATAACCTACAGAACCTGCAGGAATCTGCTTCGCATCTTTGAACGGCAGGGCCGTGTTCATTTTGGCTTTCGCCTGAGCGTCCAGCTTCAGTGCTTTGACCAAAAGCGTCGTCGCCCATAGCCGATCGCCTTCTTTTTGAGGCTGAACAGAGTCGTCATTTTCGGAAAACAGGTCATTTTCCAGTGCAACAGCAACGTACCCTACCGCCCATGCCGGAATTTGATTGGCATCTTTGAAATTGAGATGTGTACTCATTTTGGCTGAAGATTCTGCTTGGCTGCGAAGCCCCATAAGCCGGACGGCTGCTGTAATCGCTTCAATGCGTGAAACCGTGTTTTGCGGTTTAAAGGTACCATCCTCATACCCCTCAAATACACGCATGGATGCTAAACTCGCGATATAGCGTATGGCCCATTCCGCGGTTTTCAAATCGTTAAAGGTGAGATGGATTTCGACCTTTCCGTCATCTTTCCGATTGCCGTTACCGTCGCCATTCCCATTGTCTTTAGCTAGAACAGCTGTGCTGCTCCCCATGATTGTTACGAAAGCAAGGCCCGTCGCAATTACTTTTTTGAGCATCAAGCTTAACTCACACTCCTTCGCCATAGATAACCAAATGTATCAGATTAATTCGTTGAATTGGTTATTTTTAGGAGGTTAACCCTATATTTTACTTTCGCAATTTCTCACAACACCCCCCTCACGGGCACATCATTGGCGAAAGCGCCTACATTATGCTATGTTGGAAGAAATTATGAGCAAGGGAGCGAACGAAATGACGGCACATGCAGAGGGACCTCTGTCTCTTTTTCATCCGATTCTGAAGGAGTGGTTTATTTCACGCTTCGGCGAACCCACCGACGTACAGAAGCAGGCGTGGAAAGAGATAACTGCCAGGAAGCATACCCTCATCTCCTCCCCTACGGGTTCAGGTAAAACATTAGCAGCCTTACTGCCTTGTATGGATCGTATTGTGAAAATGAAACAGGCTGGCGGCGAGCCCTACATCCCAGGTGTACGTGTACTGGTCGTTACGCCGCTAAAAGCGCTGAATAATGATATTCATGATCATTTGTTTCATTTTATGGCGGAGATTGAGGAGCTTGCCGCCTCATTTGAAAAGGACACCGCTTGGCACGGACTGCGTGTCGGCGTCCGCACCGGCGATACTACGCAGAGCACGCGAGCTTCGATGTTGAAGCATCCGCCAGATCTGCTCGTGACCACACCGGAATCCCTCTATCTGCTGCTTACCTCACCGCGCGCGAGAGAAATGCTCAAGAGCGTGGAACAAGTCGTCATCGACGAGATTCACGATCTGGCAGCGGACAAGCGCGGCATGCATTTGTCGTTGACGCTGGAAAGGCTGGAAGTGTGGTGCGGGCGATCCGTTCAGCGGATCGGCGTCTCAGCCACACAAAAGCCGATCGAACGCGTCGCACGGTATCTCGGCGGATGGGAAGCCGGCGAGCCGCGCCCTGTCGCGATTATCGAGAGCAAAGCCGAAAAGCACTACGCCCTGCAGGTGGCGATGCCGAAGCCGGCGCGAGCCGGAGCGGATAAAGAGGCCATCTGGACGCCTCTTGTAGAACGTGTGCTGCAGCTAATGGAAGGCTGCCGCACGGTACTCATCTTCGCCAACAGCCGCAGGTTGTGCGAGCGGTTAACCCTGCGTCTCAATGACCATGTCGGTCATGAGATCGCGCTCAGCCATCACGGCAGCGTAGCCCGCGAGATCCGGCTCGAAGTCGAGCGCCAGCTCAAAGCCGGCGAGCTTCGCTGCCTGGTCGCCACGTCGTCGCTGGAGCTCGGCATCGACGTCGGCCATGTCGATCTGGTCATCCAGATCGACTCGCCTTTCACCGCTGCGGCAGGCATCCAGCGGATCGGCCGCGCCGGCCACGCCGTCGGCAGCGTCAGCCGCGGCGTGCTGCTGGCGCGCAGCCGCAGCTTGCTGCCGGAGCTCGCCGTGCTCAGCCGGCGGATCGCCGCGCGCGACATCGAGGCCATCCGCATCCCGCGGGGCAGCCTCGATGTCCTGGCGCAGCAGCTCGTCGCGATGGCGTCGCTTGGCGACGAGCTGGATGTCGCGCTCCTGGCGCGCCTGCTCGCACAGAGCGACTCCTTCCGCGAGATGCCGCGGGAGCGGTGGCTCGCGATGCTGGAGGTGCTCGCAGGTTTATACCCCTTTGCGCGTCCGCTCATCGCATGGGACCGCGAAACCGGCCGCTTGGAACGCGTAGCGGCTTCGCAGATGGCCGCGCTGACAGGCGCGGGCACGATTCCACAGAGCACGGCTTATCCCGTGCACCATAACGAAACCGGCCTTCATCTGGGCGAGCTGGATGAAGAGTTCATTCACGAATCGTCGATCGGCGACGTATTCCAGCTTGGTACGGCTTCATGGCGCATCGTTCGCAAGCGCCCGGAACGCATTTATGTGCAGGAAGCCGAAAACCGGTACAGCGAAATCCCTTTCTGGCGCGGGGAGACTGGCGGGAAATCCTATCAGCTCGGAGTTCAAACGGGATTGCTTTGGCGCGAGCTGCGGGATCGGTTGAACGCGCAGTCTCATACAAAGGGAGATATCGATGTCCAAGAATGGCTCATGGAGCAGTATTTTTTCGATACAGAAGCCAGTCATGCCCTGATTGGACTCATTCGCAATCAAATTGCGGTCAATACAGTACCGACCGATCAAACGGTTGTTATCGAAACTTTTGCCGATGAACAGAACCAAACACATTATGTGCTGCACAGCTTATTTGGACGGAAAGTAAACCGGACTTGGCTTATGGCGCTTGAGAAACATCTGGGCCACAACGGACACCAGGCCATCTATACAAATGCCAAGGACAATGGCATCGAACTGATTTTCCCAAGCTATCAAGAAGCGGTTACGCAGGCTATCATGTCCCTTTCTTTTAATGAAGCTGAACAATTGGTTATCGGAGCTGTCGCGGAGTCCGGCATGTTCGGTGCGGCTTTCCAGCGGCTTGCGGAAACTTCCCTGCTGCTTTCCCGCAGCTTTACACGAATGCCTGCTTGGCTCAAGCGGCTTCGCGGCCAAGAGCTGATGAAAGAAGCGCTGCCCTACAAAGAGCGGTTTCCGCTCTTTCAAGAAGCCATGCGTGAATGCTTGGAAGAGCATGTCGATTTGGAGCATCTGCGGAGTATCCTGGACGGGATGCAAGCAGGGGACATCCACTTTGCGGTTCATCGCAACCACTTCCCTTCACCGCTAGCCGCTCAATTTCAATCTGATTACGTCGCCCAAAAAATCTATGAATCAGACAGCCTATCTCAGGATTTGCAAGTAGAATTACTAGGCTTCAGCCGGCAGATGGCTGCCGATATTTTTGGAGCAGAGACTGTTCGTAACGCGATAAATCCTCAAGTCCTGGAAGACGAAGATACCAAGCTTTCCAGGACGGATGAAGCATGGATGTCAGCTCAGCAAGTCTTTCGTTATTTAAAAGAGCGCGGAGACGCCTCCCTCACCGAACTCGTCAAAGCTGGTTCAGCTTCCGAATCCTCCGTCAAGGCTTGGCTGCATGAATTGCTTGACCAAGGAAAAGCGCAATTAGCCTCCTTCTCCGGCGAGACGCGTTACATATGCCGCGATGAAGTGGCCTTTTATTCTTCGCTCACCGTAGATCCTCTTGCCAGAACGTTTATCTTCCAAAGATATGCGGACGGTCGGCTGTCTTTCACCGCTGAGGAGCTCTCGGATCGCTACGAGTTGAAAACGGAGACGATTGAAAGCTGGATTGGGGAAGCTGTCGCTTCCCGCTTATTGGAGCCTGCACCTTTCGCCGATCCTGAAGTGGAGTCGCTTTGGACAAGCAGCAAGGTCGCTTCCCGCTTAGTACGCCAATCTCTGCAGATTCTCAGACGCGAGAACTCAGCTATTCCTCCGCTCACCTATCTGATGCACATGCCGCTCATGCGCAAACTTATTGGGAGAACGGACGTTCCCGGCATCGAGCAGCTGCGGGAAATCATCACGGATTTGCAGGGCTTCTCCCTGCCTGTATCACTCTGGGAATCCGTTTTCTTCCCGACAAGGCAGTTATCCTACCGGAAACAGGACCTGGATATGTTATGTTCATCAGGTGAGGTTTTTTGGATAGGCCACAAGGAAGAGGGGGAAAAAGAAGGTCGTATCGCTTTCTTTCTAGCAGAAAGTTCCACACTTTTCGAACCCTGCCTTGCCGGGATGCACCATAGACCTGTCTCTTCTCCAGAACTCTTGAGTCTTATGGAAACCAAAGGGGCTGTATTTCTCAGCAAACTTGGCCTTGAAACCGGAAAAGCCCCTTCCTTATTATTAGAAGAGTTGCTCCAGCTTGTCTGGGATGGTCAGGCGGCCAATGATCAGTTCGCACCGCTGCGGCTTCATGCCACGGGCGCTTCCTCTTCGAAGAAAGGGGACAAATTCCAATCAGGACTTGGCCGTTGGTATGCCCTAAGCACACTGCATAATGCAGCCTTCGATAAGCAATCCTCCGCTATGCAGTGGACGCATCATCTGTTAGAGCGTTATGGTCTCATTACCAAAGATCTCGTCTCTGCGCTTTGCCCCTATCCATGGGAGGCGATTCATACCGCCTTGCGTCAATTGGAAGAGTGGGGGCTTGTCGTCCGAGGGCTGTTCATCACCGATTTGCATGCTCTCCAATTTGCAACGAAAGACTTTATTCGACTGCTGCATCAGCCAGTGGCACAAGGAACTAACCATTCCTCTTCTTTCACGCTAGTTAGCGCTGTCGATCCAGCTAATCCTTGTGGGCTGCTTGTCCCTTGGCCTGAAAGACCCGGAATTTCCTTCTCGCGCAAAACCGGCAATTATTTAGCTCTCAAAGGCAGCGAGTGGTTGTATTGGATCGAAAACAACGGGAAGCGCATCTATCAGTTAACTGCACAAAGCCATGATTTGGCGGAGACTGCCCACGAGCTCAAGCTCATGTTCCGGCAATTGCTGAAACAGCACCAGCTGCGCAAAATCGTCATTGAGACTTGGAACGGTGTCCGTATTTCCGATGCGCCTGAACAGGAAGTTTTGAGACTTCTTGGCGCAGAAAAAGACCGCACCAACTTAGTTCTTTGGCCTAGCCAACTAAGCTGATACGGTCCTCTATGTTCGTTCTACTTGTACAGCACATATTTTGAACTCCGGCATCCGTCTCGTCGGTCGAGTGCTCATACCTCCAATGGAAGGGCACGAACACGATGCGAGGCTGGATGCTCATACCAGGAAACCTATGAAAACAGTGCCATTATGAACTTTCGTCGAATAGGTTTGCACACAACCCGTATCCGGGGCTTGCACGAGCCCCGTCGAAAGTTGAATTTTGCGATCATGCATGGGGCAGAAGACGTGCTCGTCACAGACAATACCTTCCGCAAGCACGCCTGCTTTATGCGGACAACGGTTTTGAATGGCTGTGAGCTTGCCGCTTTTCATCTTGAAAAGGGCTACTTCCTCCCCTTGATACCGAATCGTTTTGCCTGTATTCACCGCTAAATCCTCATAAGTTACGGCCTCAACCCAAATCATCTGCTCTTCTTGTGTCTTCATGGTCTTCTCCTCCTGAGTGATTTCGTTAGGTAAGCTCGACGACTTCATAGAGATCGCGTTGAATTTTTTTGCTATCGATGGCTTGTTTCCAAGGGTCCTTCGTAACGGCTAGCGCTTGGTCAATCCGGGCGCATAGTTGTTTGCGCTCTTCCTCGTTTTCAACGACAGCACGAATATGCTCAATTCCCAGACGGTGCACCCATTCGCTTGTACGCTCGCCGTATTTCCCGGTTTCGCGATAATATTGCAGATAAGCTTCGGTATATTCAATAATGTCTTGTTCTGTTTTCACTGTTGTTAAGAGATCGCCGACGCGCACCTTCACACCGCCGTTTCCTCCGGCATACAACTCCCACCCGCCATCGACGGAGACGATGCCCAAATCCTTGATACCGGATTCCGCGCAGTTTCGAGGACATCCTGATACCGCGAGCTTCACTTTGGCCGGTGTATTTAAGCGCTCAAAACGTTTCTCCAGCTCGATGCCCACCGCCATGGAATCCCCTGTACCGAACCGGCAGAACGTGTCGCCGACGCAGGTTTTGACCGTACGCAGAGCTTTACCGTAGGCATATCCGGAAGGCATATCCAGCGCTTCCCACATGGCCGTCAAATCTTCCTTTTTCACGCCAAGCAAATCTAGCCGTTGTCCGCCCGTGAACTTCACAGTCGGAACATTGAATTGCTCCGCTACTTCGGCAATACGCTTCAATTCCGTCGGATTCGTTACGCCGCCATAAATCCGTGGAACAACGGAGTACGTACCGTCCTTTTGAATATTCGCATGCATACGCTCGTTAACGAAGCGCGAAGTGCTATCGTCCTTATACGTTTCAGGGCTAACCATGCCCAGGTAGTAGTTAAGCGCGGGGCGGCATTTGGAGCAGCCCTCTTCATTTTTCCAAACAAGCACGCTCATGACTTCACGTACATGCGACAATCCTTTTTCGCGGATCGCTTCGACAACCTCATCCCGTGTATGTTCCGTGCAAGAACAAATGGATTCTTTAACGGCATTTTTATCGTAGGAGGAGCCTAATGTATAAGCTAACAAATCGCTGACAAGCGGTTTACATCCGCCGCAGGAACGGGAAGCTGTCGTGCAATTTTTCACCTCTTCCACTGAGGTTAAACCTTGTTCTTTAATCGCAGAACAGATCGTCCCTTTCGTTACCCCGTTACATCCGCAAATAATCGCATCGTCTTTCATCTCGGCAACACCGGAAACCGCTCCGCCGCCGCTCGCTGAATCCGTCAAAATCGCTGTTTTGGCCATCCCGCTGATATCGGTTTCCTCACGAATCATTTGCATGAGCCGCGTACCGTCTGACGTATCTCCAAAGAGCACAGCACCAACAATTTTGTTGTCCTTAATAACCACTTTTTTGTATACGCCAGTGAACTCGTCATGAATTCGAATCGCTTTGGTACCTTCTTCATCCACGAATTTCCCGCCAGAGAAAACGTCAACACCAGACACTTTCAGCTTCGTATAAAGAACCGAGCCTTCATAAGGACCTGTTTCCACGCCTGCCAAATGCTTCGCTAACACAGCGCCCTGCTCGTAGAGCGGCGCAACCAGCCCGTAGGCAACGCCACGATGCATCGCACATTCTCCAACCGCATACACATTAGGAACGTTTGTTTGCATATAATCATTCACAATAATACCGGGATTGCATGCTACGCCAGAATTTTTGGCAAGTTCTACATTGGGCCGAATTCCCACCGCCATGACGACCAGATCCGCATCTGTCATTGTGCCGTCTTTGAATTTCAAACCGGTAACCCGTTTATGACCGACGATTTCTGCTGACTGCTTCGCTAGCAAGAAATTAATACCTTGTTCCTCCAGAGCAGCTTGCAGCATTTTGGACGCTGTGCGATCCAGCTGACGATCCATGATTGCGTCTGAGATATGAACGACATCCACTTTCATTCCTAAGTTGAGGAAACCTCTGGCGGCTTCCAATCCGAGCAAACCCCCGCCGATGACAACCGCCTTTTTATACTTTTTCGCGGATTCCATCATGATTTCACAATCACGGATCGTCCGGTAGGCCATGACCCCTTCTTTATCTGCACCAGGCATTGGAATCATAAAAGGATTGGACCCTGTTGCCAAAATCAATTTATCGTAAGGAACCGTTACACCTTTATCGCTCGTGACAGTTTGAGCTGATGTATTGATTGCCGTCACGGTTTGGTTTGTATAGAGCGTTATATGGTTATTTCTGTACCATTCATAAGGATGGATAACAATATCCTCAACATTGGACTCCCCCGAAAGGACATAGGACAGCAAAATCCGATTATAATTCGGATGAGGCTCACTCCCAAAAATAGTTACCTCATATTTATCCGGAGCAAGTTTAAGCAAATGTTCAACGGCATTAACACCGGCCATTCCATTTCCGACTAAAACCAACTTTTCTTTTTGAGTCATGGTCTCATCTTCCTCTCTCTATCTCTATCTCTATCTCTATCTCTATGGAGCTTAAGCGTGCACGCTATCAATCGCTGTTGGAGCAACTTTCACTTTGCCGCCGTCGCCAATCCAGCTGCGCTTCCATTGTCCTTGCACAGAGGCGATCAAAATAACACAGCACACAGCGATTGCACTCAAAATAAGGAAACCTGGCGTGAAAGAACCTGTTGCCAATTTCACATTTCCTAGAATCTTAGGCAGGAAATATCCGCCCAAGCCGCCGGCAGCGCCGACAATTCCCGTGACCACGCCGATCTCCGACTTGAAGCGTTGAGGCACAAGCTGGAAGACCGAACCGTTCCCCATGCCAAACGCCATCATAGCGATGAATAACAAGACCGTTGTAACCGATAGCGCTGGAAGTGTTGAAATCCCTGCCATCATTAATGCGACAACCCCATACAATCCCATCAGCATCCGGATGCCGCCTATTTTATCGGCTAACCAACCTCCTACAGGTCGGAAGAAACTGCCCCCGATTACGCATACGGTTGTAAAATCAGCCGCACGGACCGGTGAAAGACCATATTGTGTATTAAAGAAGATGGTTAAGTACGTGGACATGCCAACGAAACCGCCGAACGTTACGCTATATAAAATACAGAACAACCAAGAATCCTTCTGTTTCAACACTCTGCCATATTCAGCAACCGTTTTGGGTGCTGGTTTATTCGGGCTGTCTTTAGCCAAAATGCTGAAAACAACCAACGTGATCGCAATCGGAATCATCGCAATACCGAAAACAACATGCCAGTCGCCATAATGCTGAGCAATCCGGTTAGCGAAAAGCGTAGCGAAGATCGTCCCGCTGTTCCCTGCTCCGGCGATCCCCATCGCCAAGCCTTGATATTGCGGTGGATACCAGGAACTGGCTAACGGCAGTGCGGCTGCAAAACTCGCTCCGGCAATACCGAGCATCAACGCTACGAAGTACATATCGCCCATAGTGTCAGCAAACTGCCAGCCCCAGAATAATGGAATTAAGGTTAGTGTTAGTCCGATTTGTCCCGTAAGCTTAGGACCGATCTTATCGGTCAGTACGCCCAACACCAGTCGAAGTACCGCTCCACCTAATGTAGGCAAGGCAACAAGGTTTGCTTTTTCAGCAGCGTTCAAGTGGAAATCATTCGCGAGCACGACCGCCAGCGGCCCTAAAATCACCCATACCATAAAGCTCATGTCAAAATACAAGAATGAACTGAACAAAGATCCTTTGTGTCCCACTTGCAAAAAACTTTTCCGATCAACCATGATCTTCCCTCTCCTTTTGTGAGGCTTTTCGCCTTCTTCTTTTTTCCCTATCCTGTTTTCTCCCTGTCTGCACACCCATGGACAGAAAAGGCCGACAAACATACCCCTACTCACATCGGGATGTTTGTCGGCCTCTTTGCCACTGCTGCCACATCTTCGTGCACAGCATGTTTCGTCGTATTTTGAAAAGTAAACATAAAAAGCCTATCCGGTTACGTATTTGTAAGGGGATAGGCGCCATTGCCTGCGTTAGGGGCACACCATTGTGCCGATTTCTAACTTGATTATAGTACGGCTTCATACCTATGTCAATAAACGTAACATAAAAATATTTAGACATTCCATTCCACCTATTATATCGACAAAAATCAAATTCATATGCTATAGTAATGCCGTATAAACATTCATACAACGAAGAAACCTCACATAAAGTTACCATGGAATAAAAAGCTTACAACGATGGAGGTATTCAAATGTTGCAATCATTTATACTGATCGACGAGTTGAAGCAAACTCGCTCAGCTACCTCCTCGCCATCCACAAACGAGATGAGCTATTCTAATCGTGCACAAGCATCCCTGCCTGACGAGGTATTGAAGGACTTGGGCTTTCGCGTCTACACAGCATCTACTGGTAAAGAAATTTCCTTCATCATTCCTAAAGTTGATGCTGTTCTATTAAGCGTAAGCCCCGATCAAGTGGAGACTTGGCGCAAACGCGTATTGGCTGAGCGCAGCCTCCCCCTCTTCTGGTGGTGTGATTCGCACACTTTTCCTTCTAACGAATGCAGAATGGATGCAGGTATAGATGGTTTAATCGGTTCAACGATGAGTCCTCTTGAAATTCACTGCGCTCTGCTACTAGGTGTGAATCACTACTTTCATCGAACCGAATGGCAGCAGGAGCGTGAGCAGCTCCTCTCCAAGCTGGAGGAGCGCAAATGGGTCGATCAAGCCAAGCGGATCTTATGCGAGATTAAAGGGATTTCCGAAGCGGAAGCCTACGACTTTTTGCGCAAACAAGCCATGAATGAGCGTAAACGTATGGTAGATGTCGCTACCTCCATCGTCAAGGTGTACCAAATACTACGAGATCAGAATCAAGGAGGCCGCAAACGATGATATCTTTACTAAAAGAAGTAGGACGCGGAAAGCGCGGAGCAAGAGATCTTTCGTATGAAGAGGCTTCCCAAGCAGCAGAACTTATGTTAACCGGTGGTGCTACTCAGGCTCAAATGGGCGCATTTCTTGTAGCTGAGCGTATTAAAATGGAATCACCTGATGAGATTAAAGCCTTCATTCACGCGCTGCGCAAACGTATCTTTTCTTATCCGATACCTGGCAGCATGGACTGTGCAGGACCTTACGACGGCCGCACCCGCACGTTCATTGCGACCTTGCCGACCGCATTTGTGCTTGCAGCTTGCGGTCTCCCGACTACACTGCACGGCAGCCCGAGCATGCCGCCCAAATGGGGCATCACGCTGACTGACGTGCTGGATGCACTTGGCGTACCGGCGCTAACTTCGTCGCGCGAGGCGCTGGTATCCGCAGCGGCGCGAACAGGCTTCCTATTCGCGCCTACTGAAAGCTGGTGCGCACCGCTTGGCGAGCTGCGCGAACTCCGCAAGGAGCTCGGCTTGCGAACTGTGTTTAACACCGCCGAGAAGCTGCTTCGTTTCACGGAAGCCCCGTTCATGGCCGTCGGTGTGTTTCATGGTACGGTTTTCGAGAAAATGACGAATTTGCTCATCGAACTGGGGATCACCAGCGGAATCGTTGTGCAAGGCATGGAAGGCTCGGAAGATCTATCCATCGAAAAACGTACGAGGACCTATGTGATTCAAAATGGCTCCAGTGAATTATTCATTGTAGATCCTGAAATCTATGAATTAATGGTTGAAGTGCCTGAAGTTGAATGGACGGCGCAGCTGCAAGGTGAAACGGCGATGGCCGTTTTGCGCGGAGAAGCTGAACTTCCTTACTTGAACATGGTGCTGCTGAACAGCGCTGTTCGCCTCTGGGTTTCCCAGAAGGCCGGCTCCATCGAAGAAGGAATCTACATGGCCCGTCATGCGATCGAGCAAGGAAAAGCACTTCAGACCTACACCGAGTGGACGGAAGCGATTAAGCCGGTATCTGCAACTTAATAAATGGTTATTTGCCCTCCGCAGAAATTTTCTGCGGAGTTTTTTTGTTAAGCCATGACCGTTAAGGCGCTAAGTTAGCCAGTATGCATGCAACAAAAAGCCCCTGCCCTTCATTCAGGCAGAGGCTGTCAGACCACTATTTATTTTCCAATAAACTGCTGGGTGAACATTTTACCGCACGGTCCTCCGGCAACAATACCGATGCCAATGTGCGTGTAATCTTTGCTTAGAATATTTGCTTTGTGACCAGGCGAATTCATCAGCGCCTCATGCGCGGCTTGCACTGTTTGATTGCATGCGATGTTTTCCCCTGCCGCGTTATAGGTAATACCGAATTTCTCCATCATATCAAAAGGCGAACCATATGTCGGTGAATCGTGAGAGAAATATTTGTTATCGACCATATCCTGGCTTTTGAGTCTTGCTGTCTTGGTCAGTTCAGGATCGACGACTAGGGCAGCTAATCCCACAGCAGCTCGCTCTTTGTTCACCAAATCCAACATTTGCTGTTCCTCTGCCGTCAGATCCGTACTCGGAGGAGCTTGGGGTGCCGGTGCCGGCGTTGGCTCAGGCTGAGACGGTGGCGGTTCGGAAGGCGGCGGGGTTGGGGTTGGCGGCGTCTGCTTCTTGGGAATTTTCAAATTCCCATAAGCCCATAGGATGGACTGCAGGGTTTGATCATCAACGTTACCGGTAACCGGAAGGCCGTAACGGCTTTGAAACGCTTTAACACCAGATTGTGTTTGATTACCATAGTAGCCTGTGATGGGTCCGCTATAGTAACCCAGAGATTTCAGCATCCCTTGAACCGCATAAACATCCGGCCCCTTGGCCCCTTTTCCATAGGCAAAAGCGGTCGTTGAGGTAGAGCAGAACAAAGCGATACAGATTAGTATGATCCAGACATGCTTTTTCTTGCCATGAAACATGCGTTTACGTTCACTCCCTGTCGTCGTCAGTATCATTCGCCCGACATGGGCGACTGCCCTTAGAGTGACCTATTTTTTGGATTTTATCCGTTTGCATGAATAATTTTAATCAATACCAAAAGGTCGGGTACCTGCGTTTCTTATCCAGATTGTTAATGATCAAAGCAATAATTACGATAAGCACAGATCCGATCAATACCGGTGCAAACAGAAAGGACCAACTGCTGCCGCTTAAAATAACGACCAAAGGATCGGCCCCGGCAGGGGGATGTGTTGTTTTGGTCAGCATCATCAAGCCGATTGCCAGCCCTACCGCAATGGCTATAACCCAAACGCTTCGGCCAAACAGATGGAAAAAGAGGAGACCTACTAAGGTTGAAATCAAATGCCCACCGATGATATTGCGCGGCTGAGACAGTGGTGCATCCCAAAGACCAAAAGCCAAAACGCAGGTTGCACCAAATGGGGCCATGATCCAGGCATTGGCGGTCAAATCCGTTAGGAGAGCTAAAAGAGCTATGGCGATAAATCCCCCAATCGAGCCGATCAACGCATTCCTTGGAACGACTTTTAGCGGACTTCTGTCTTTGCTTCTCATTTTCAGCCAAAATCCTGACTCGTCAAGGTTATTCATTTTGTTCACCACTTTCTACATTAAAGAACTAGTCAACTAGTTATATAATTTATTTTTCAGTGTGTCAATGGTTTTCTCCCACTCTTACTCCTCATTTTATTGGATTTCAAATGAAAAAGGATTATAATATAACTAGTTAACTATGAAAAGAGGTTATTTGCAGTGGAAGAAGATAAAAAATATATCCTTCAAGTTAATCCTCAATTGACCTTTAACGTAAATACACAAATCAAAGAACAACTGAAATGGTTAATCGGAATTGAACAAATGGAAAACGGCGATATGCTGCCGACGGCCAGTCAATTGGCGGATGAGCTTGGGCTCAATCGAAATACGGTCAACTGGGTATACAACCAATTGCGTGACGAGGGACTTGTTTCCATACAGAAAGGACGCGGTACGCAGGTCACGGGCGGGGTCGAGACCAAGCATCTCTTGGAAGAGCGGAAACCGATGCAGCAGCTTTTGAATGATACGATTCGTGAGGCCGCGGCAATGGGATTTGATTTGCCATCTTTTTTCATCGCCGGTCTTGCCTACTCGTTGCTGCAGCCCCCCTCCCTTGCCCGCAAGCTGCGGATTTTACTGGTGGAATGCAGAGGCCATGATTACCCTTTCTATCGCCAGGAAATCGAGCGAGCAACCGATGGTGAAGTAGATACTTTATTTCTCGATGACAGTTCCCTTAATGACGATGTCGTAAGAGAAGCCGTTATGCGTTCGGACGTCGTCGTCACAACCTTGAACCATGCCGAGGAAACCAAAGCACTGTTTGCTCGCTTCGACAGCAAAGTGATTGTGATCGGAGCAACGCTTGAAGCTTCTGAGCTGCTTGAGATCGCCAAGCTTCAGGCTGGCACACATGTCGCCTTTGTTTGCCTGGGAAGAATAGGCGGAGAATGGATGGCCAACCGGATTCGGGAAGCAGGCATTCATCAGCTTCATGTTGAGAGTGTGGGGATGAACGAACCCGACCGTCTGAAGGAAGCTCTTCAGCACTCGCACAAAATCTACGCCTCTGCTGCTGTATTTTCTGAACTGAAGAAGCAGCAACCTGATAAAACGCAGTTATTCCCTATGAGGCTGGAACAAAGCAGTGAGAATTTATTGCATGAAGTTGCAACGCAAAAGAAATAAATCCCCTGAATGGGGATTTATTTCTTTTGTAGGGGGCGCTATTTATGGGATATCAGGATACACATTTATTGTGCTCATGCACCATTGACAGCAACCGCATTTTCAAGTAAAGTTTACTTATACTTAGTACCTGGTACTAATACTTGATAATAAAAAGGAGCGAGCTTCTCATGCCTGTCTCAAATCCCTTGAATGCCCGTATTTCAGCAATAGGCAGTTATGTGCCTTCGCATATTTTAAGCAACGCCGACCTTGAAGCCATGGTGGAAACCAACGATGAGTGGATCGTTCAGCGCACCGGCATGCGGGAACGCAGAATCGCCGCTCCCGAGGAATTCACTAGCCATTTATGTATAGCTGCCGTTCAAAACATGCTTGACCGATATCCGGAATCGCTGAAGGATGTGGAGCTGATCATTGTCACTACGCATACGCCAGACCTGCCATCGACACCGGTAGCTTGTATGATTCAAGCTCATTTCGACCTCCCTGCTGTCGGCGCCTACGACCTTAACGCCACCTGCGCAGGGTTCGCCTATGCGGTCCATACCGCAAGCGGACTAGTCGCTGCAGGTTTACACCGCAAGGTGCTCGTGGTCGGCGGGGACGCAATGTCCAAAATCACCGATTATACGGACCGGTCGACCTGCATTCTGTTCGGCGACGGCGCAGGAGCCGTGGTGGTGGAACGCGAGGAGGAACATCCGGCATTCCTGGCGCATCATGTTGGCTCCGACGGCTCCGGCGGCAAGCATGTTTATCGCACCGGCCTGTCCGAGCAGTGGCAGGACATACCGCTCACTGGCGGCGGAAAGCTAGTCCAAAACGGCCGCGAAGTTTATAAATTTGCGGTATCGACCGTACCGGAAGGGATCGAGCACTTGCTAACCAAAAGCGGGCTGCCGAGTTCCGCGATTGATTGGTTCATCCCGCATAGCGCTAACCTGCGGATTATTCAATCCATTTGTGAAAAGAGCGAAATTCCTTTTGAGAAGGCCATATACAGCCTTGAGTATTACGGCAATACCTCTGCGGCCTCTATTCCGCTGGCGCTTGATCTCGGCGTAAAAGATGGCAGGGTACAGGCAGGCGATACGCTCCTGTTATACGGTTTTGGCGGGGGATTAACGCACGCTGGCATTATTTTACGTTGGGGATAAACGCTCGGTCTAGGTGAAACAAAGGAGGCGGCAGCATCCACGTACCGCTATCAAGCTGCCGCCCCTTGCTTAAGAGGCTGAATAGAGATGGTCAAAGCCTTGTTCAAAACCTTTGTGAAACCCATCCATATACCCTCTATCGTATCCATTGTCAAAGCCCTTATCGAAGCCTCCTCGATGTGTCAGGAGCGCTTTGGCGGGGCGATTTCTTTTTCTCAGGAGAACTTTTTTACCGCGAACCGGCTTCGCTTTCTTGAGAAGCTTACCAGTAGCCTTTCTGCGCACAGATGGCTTCACTTTCATAGATACCTCACTCCTTTAAACATTATTCGCCGCGATGATAGCGGGGGCTATAATTGGTAACGCTGGGGCAAACCGATGAAAGTCATCCCAGCTCATGGGCGTTTGGTGATGCAGATCCAAATTCCAGTAGCGCAGCGGCCAATCATTAATGAATCGCTGCATTTTGCCATTTTTGACTTGATAGACGGCATGATCTTCCGTCCGCGCAAGCGCACCTTCTTGCAAATGCCCATCGACATAAACGCCCTGAGCAAGAGCAGCAAGCTTGTTCTGTACGTCATGTTGCGATAAGGAATGCCCCTTCGGCCAGTTCCGCAGATCGACTTGCGAGACGCGGGTAGCTGACAAGTGATGCGTTTCCCCTTCGATCGGGTGACGGTGACCATTCTCAATCCAATAAAGCTGGGATGTTACCCCTCGCACGACGATATGGCTTGGGTAGAAATCAACCATCGCTGCACTGCCGCCACCGAGCTTTTGGTGAACTTCAAGCAGCAAACTGTGGGTTTCTCCCCATTTTCGAGCGTAAAACTCCAAATTTCTGCCATATACTTCTTCAAAACGGCGCTCGCCAAGCGCTTTGATCGAGACGCTTCCGACATGATGAATGAAGGTATCCATAGCAATAACGAGTTCTAATCCCATGATTCGCGTTCGAAAACCGAAATCGTCATCCTCGCAGTTTCCAATCTCAAAACCTTCATCCAAATACCCCAGCCGCTCGAAAACCTCGCGCCGCATAAGGACACAGAAGCCTGTTAATCTCGTGGTCACATGCCATTTGGCAGGGTTCGACTGATTAAAGTTTGCAGCGAAATGATGCATTTCCTCCGTGGAGGTGTAATTCGTCTGCAGCAGCTGTTCGCCGCTAATGTAATTCGTCATCGGGCCGACAAGCCCGAATTTCTCATTACTGTCCAGGCAAGTTAGCATATTTTTCAGCCAATCTTTGGTCACAATGGTGTCATTGTTTAAAAACAGCAGGTTGGAACCACGCGCCATCCTTAGACCTTGATTCGTCCCTCCGGCGAAGCCGAGATTGGAGGTAAAGATCTTGTAGCGGATTTTCCCCGTTAGGGATTTCAAGTACTCGGCTGTATCGTCCGTTGAGGCATTATCGATGACGATGAGTTCGAAGGGCTCCGGCGTATATTCGTAAATGCTGTCGATACAATTCTGGAGGTGGTGACGCTGATCATTCGTCGTAACGATGATGATGCTCGTTCCCTGAAACTTCGAGGGGGTGACCCCCGCATCCCAGCCAAGCTGGAAGGCGTGATCGTGCGCGCTGTCGTAAGCCATATTAAAACCTTCATTGTAACCACGATTATAGCTTGTTTGGGAGGATGCAACCTTACCTGGCTTGCTTAACTTACCTAGCCTGCCTAGCTGCCCAAGCTTACGAAACTTGCGTAATTTGCCCATGGATTTGTGGACCCGTCGCTTCGCCGCTGTTCTCATCGGTAAGGAGCCTCCCCTTTCACGATAGAATCCGCCAAATGCCCGAAATCGATCGCTACTTTCCCCATGCTCGACGCAATCCATTCGGAAATGATAACAGCCGAGATCCCTGCGGAAACCAGGGCGATATCAAACTCGTATCCAGCGATGTTTTCCTTGATGTGCGGGATATCCTTCACACCATGGACCGGCGTAATCTCACCAACGATATTCACGCCGTGCGCGCGAAGCACTTCTGCCAAATGCGGCGCCAAATTGCCGACCAGCAGCACCTTTCTGCCCTGTGTAATCCGCGACAGATACCCCTCGTGATAGATATAATAATTCACCAGCGAGTCCGTCAAAGTAAGTTCATGGTAGTTTATATGTTCAGCTTTAAACACCGCGAACGCGAGCGGTTGGAAATTGCGCACCCGCAGCTTCGGAATACCTACAACGCTAGCTCCGCGAATCGCCTGCACTAGTTCCGCTTTAATCGCCAGATCCGGTACTTCTACACCGGCATAAGGGAGAAACGGGCCGTCTTGCTTAATCTGCTCAATCGGTAAAATAGTCTCCTGCGCTAAGGTAAGCAGCTCCCCGTCACCTAGTCGGACGAGGGAAAATGGCGCTCTGGCGTCAAGCGCTGCGATGATTTGATCTCCTAGATCCCTCGCGGTAAGCAGGTGATAGATATGCGGCCGCAAATGTTCCACGCCGGCGGCAACAATCTGCTCAATCGTTATTTCAGGCAGGATCTGATAGTCCGGCAGCAAGCGGTCGACAATCGCATCGCCCCCATCATGTTTTCCATCCCGGTGCCCTTTATTGAAACCTTGGTCATACCCCGCATTATACCCCTGATCGTAGACGGTCACGGTTTCCATCGGCATGAGCCTTTGCAGCGGCAGCGCGGCAAGTCTCCTGCGTTTCTTCTTTTTGCGGAGAGAAGAGAACAACCCTTTGCGCTTGCGAGAAAGCTTGCCTCGCCGGAAGGAGATCACTCTGCCTAGCTTCTTACCGCTTTGTTTCTTTTTTATGGGCAACATACGTTCACCCGCCTTTGTTCGTTATCGTTAACAATTCATTCAATCGTTTGCGATACGTATGATCCTTCAGCGTCCGCGCCAATCCTCGCAATGCGATATGCTGCCGCTCTTCTTCATGTGCTAAATAGTACTCTATTTTCTGGATAAGCTCCTGTGGGGAACTGAAGGTGTCAATCTCTTCCCCGGGTTTATAGAAGGTTGCCAATTCGTCACGGACATCCGTTAACTGCAAAGTGCCCGACGCAGTAATATCAAAAAGCCGTGGGTTAGGCGAGAAAGCGGGGATTTGCCTGCTGTTGCTGTTATGGGATTTGTCATCGGTAGCCCGGTGAAGATTGATCACGATTTTGGCCCCATGGTAATACTTCATCGTATCTTGTGGGCTCAACCATAAGCCTTGAATTTTGGAAGACAGCTTGTCGTACGAACTTAGCCGATCCCACCAATAGCCGTTAATCATGACGTCCTTGTGCTGCAGATAGTCGGCTATTTCATCAATGAACGCGACTCTATTCCAGAAAGCTGTGCCAATGAAACAAATATCTTTGCGAAAATTCGTAGGCACATAGTCCAATTTAACCGAATCCGGATTTATGCCGAACGGCAAATAATGCACATTCTGGCAGCCGAGTGCCTTATAAGGCTCAACACAGCTTTTCTCCAAGGTGAACACATAATCAAAGTGCGGGACGAGCCCGGTCGACTGATCTGAATGATACGGATCATCCGGCAGCCATATCGCCGTGCGAATGCCATGCGCCCGAATGGCTTGCACCACATCTCCCGGCAATGATTGCCCAATGGCATCGAGTACGAGGACAAGGTCCGGTCTTGTCTCCGCCGCAATTTGAACTAGAGGGTCAACCGGATTCACCACGATAACCTCTCTCACCATATCCCGCAGACTAGCCTCTATACCTTCATCCATCGCTGTATAAGGCAATCCGTTAGCCCTAACAAACATTACCTTCAAATCCCAGAGAATGCCCCGCTCCTGCGGAATGTCCCGCATTATGCTTTGGCAGCGTCCCATGTGAAAACCATGCGACCAGCCTTTTCCGTATCCCTGGTCACTCCCCTTTCGCCATTCATCCTGGTAGCGAGACAGGGGAGCCGGCTGCTTCTTCACTTTTACAGCTCTACGCACACGTCTCTTCTGATTTTTCAGCGATCTGATCGGCCATTTCTTCGATTTCACGGCTCTTAAAGCGCTCATTCCATCTCACCTCCATGGATAACGACATATCCTTTGCGCTGCAAATACTGTTCCAAAGCACTTTGCCAGCTTCTCATCGGATAAATACGATTCAATTTGTTGTTGTCCAACACACTATATAACGGTCTGCGCACTTTGGCGGCGTACGCGCTGTTCATAATCGGTATCGTCTCGCAGGTTATGCCGCAAAACGCAAACGTTTGAACCGCCAGCTCATACCAGCTGCAGGCGCCTTCGCCCGAGCAGTGATATACACCATACGCCGTTATCTCTTGTTCGAGGAAAAACTTCACGGTTTCAGCGATATCTTGTGTGTATGTCGGGGACATGATGACATCCTGAACAACCGAGATGGGGTTGCCTTGTTTCGAAAGTCTAATCATTGTCTCTACAAAATTGCCGCCCTTCCCACTGGCCCCAGCTTCGCCGAACAACGAGGATACACGAAAAATAAAATAGTTATCCAAGTAAGCTGCAATAGCTTCCTCTCCTGCTGCTTTGCTGCTGCCGTAAGCATTCAGGGGACTCACCCGATCTTCTTCCGTATATGGCGCTTGCTTGCTGCCGTCGAACACGTAATCGGTGCTGAAATGAATAAAGAGCGTACCATTCTGTTTGCAATAAGTCGCCATACGCAGAACGGCGATGGAGTTAATGCGGAGGGCCTTAAGCGGATCCGCTTCACACTGTTCAGTGTTATGAAACGCCGTGCAGTTAATGAGCACGTCAATGCGGCCAAGCTTTTCAAGAATGGGGATAATCGTTTCTGTATTCTCCACATCCAGCATATTCCTCGTAACCGGGATGACCTCGAACTGGCTGTTTTCCTTCAATACCCGATGAATATCGGAGCCTAGCTGACCTTTGGCGCCTAGCAGCGCGATGCGTTTCATTACTCGCTCGATCCTTGAATATCCAAGATACCGCCATAGAGCGTGGCGTCCTTAATAATCTTGTGCCACTTGATAAGCTCGCTGTACCAATCCAGCGTAATCGTTTGATCCATGCTCGGTACCTCGCCTGCAGCTAGAGCGTTATAGATTTCCAATGCTCCTTGTGCAGCCGTCCATTTGCCCTGCCAACCTAAGGCTTTCTCGATTTTGTCAAAACTGACGCGATAGGAACGGTGATCAGGTGCTCCGTACCATGCAATCGTTACAGGTTTAGGAATGACTTCGGTAATTTCTTGCGCTAGTTGGCCGAGCTGGTAATTGTTGCTGTCCGAACCAACGTTGTAGATTTCTCCGTTTATAACCTTCGGATCAGCTTCCAGCAGCAAACACATGACATCCGTTGTGTCCTGAACATGAACGAACGGTCTCCACTGAGAACCGTCTCTCATTAAGGGAATAACCCCATTCTGATAAGCGCCTAACGCCATGCCATTAATGGCCAAATCGAAGCGAATGCGGGGAGAATAGCCGTAGACGGTGGCCTGCCGAATGACAACGACGGTGAAGGCCGTATCAGCTAATGGAAGCACGCCGTGTTCCGCCATTTCGTTGGCTTTGGCATAGGTTGTGAGCGGGTTCGTAGGCGAATTTTCATCGACGATGACTTCTGGCGCTTGAAAGCCGTATAAGCTGCAGGAAGACGGGAGAATGTATCGCTTCACGCCAAGTTTCTTCGCTTTATGTGCCGTGCTCACACGGGAAATATGGTTAATTTGGTGCGTTGCTTCCTGAAACAACTCACCGCTCGGGTCGTTGGAGATCGCCACTAAGTCAATGACGGCATACACGTCAGCGAAGGCTTCCTCCTTCAGACGACGGGAGTCCTCCTTGATCGTTACCAGATTCGGATGCTGCGGGAGCTTATCGATACCGAAGAAAAAGCGGTCAACTGCCTTAACGGCATAGCCTTTATCCAGCAGCTTCGGTACCAGCACACTGCCGATGTAACCGCCCGCTCCCGTCACCATAATGGTTTTCATGATAAGTCCCCTCCATAAACAAAGTTATTGTCCGCCAGCGCAAGCGTAGGCTGCTTACGATCCCTATCCGACAAGATCGGATGCGATACAGGCCAATCGATACCAAGGTCAGGATCGTTCCACGCGATGCCTCGGTCATGCTCAGGGGAATAATAATCATCAACTTTGTACAGCAGCTGCGTGTTCGGAACCAAGGTGCATGCGCCATGGGCAAAGCCCTTCGGAACCAGAATTTGCCGTTTGTTTTCCGCGCTTAAGATAACGCCGACCCACTGTCCATAAGTTGGGGAACCTTTGCGGATATCAACGACGACGTCATAAACCGCACCGGACACAACGCGAACCAGTTTCGTTAGCGCTTTGGGCGCCAATTGGTAGTGCAGGCCTCGAAGAACGCCCGATTCTACGGAAAGGGAATGATTATCTTGAATAAAGGCATGATGAATGCCCTCGCCAGCTAACGTTTGTTGGTTGTAACTTTCCATAAAAAAACCGCGATGATCACCATGCGCTTTCGGTTCGAGCACCAAGACCCCCGGCAGCTTGGTCGAAATCACTTTCATGAAAGGGCTCCTCCTCGTTGTTTCATAATCTGATCCACGACATAAGCGGCAAAAGGCATCGAACAAGTAAATGCCGGTGAGACCGCATTGAGTACATGCATCGAGCGTTTGTCGCCTTCGATGACAAAATCTTGAACAAGCTCCAAGGTTTCAACGTTGAGCAGCTGCGCTCGAATACCCGGTCTTAGAAAATGTCCGAAGCCCTTAGGGTCGATTTCTCTGACCATCCCCATCCCTAACCCGATGAAATAGGATTTGATATACTTGCGCATTTCCTGAAAGGCCAAGCGTCGAAAGTGAAACGAATTTGTGATAAACAACTTCAGCTCAAAGCCGACAATTTGCAGGAACTCTTTCAGGTTAAAGCCCTGCAGCCCTTGGTAATTTTCCCGCCAAAAAGCCGGCATTGCCGTAGGCCCAATCTTAATGCTGCCATCCACTGTTTTGGTATAATGAACCCCGAGGAATGGATTTTTCAAGTTGGGAACGGGATAGATGTTCGTGACGACATCCGTTTTGTTTTTCGTATATTTCAAGTAAATGCCTTTGAACGGAATGATCGTATATTTCTGGCCGAATCCGAAATCATGGGCAATGCTGTCAGCGTAAAGACCGGCGCAATTGATCAAATAGCTGTACTTGAAGGTGCCTGAGCTCGTAAAAAGGAGATCTCCCCGGTGCTTGCGATATTTCGTCAAGAAATGGAACTCTACACCATTCTCTACATTTTCACGTTTCAGCGCCCTGCAAACTTCTACGGGATCGACCGACGCCGTTGTTGGTGAGTACAAAGCTTTCCGGTATGTCTTCGCATTCGGATCAATGGAAGCAATCTCTTGCTCATTCATCCAGATGAGCTGCACGCCATTGATGTCAGCGCGCAGCTTCAGCTCTTCCAAGCCGGCTAACTCTGTCTCATCTTTGGCGACGACCAGCTTGCCGCATTCATTCAACTGCAAGCCATTAAGCTTACAGTAAGCTCGCATAGCCTGGTTGCCCTCTTTCGTGAACTTCGCTTTCAAGCTGTTGGCTGAATAATAGAAGCCGGCGTGCAGCACCCCGCTGTTGCGTCCACTTGCATGTGCAGCCACATCGGACTCTTTTTCCACGATGCAAATGGACACTTCCGGTTCTCTTTTCTTCAACTCACGGGCGATCGTTAAGCCAATAATCCCCGCTCCGATGATGATGTAATCGTACTTCCTCACTTGTCATCACCGGCGCCCGACTTGGGTGCTGCAGCCTCAACGTTCGGATATTCGCGCAGCTTATCGGACGCTTCGAACCATGAAGGAAAGGTGCCGGCGTCGATCCACCACCCTGTCAGCAGGTGATAGCTGAGCTTGCCTTGCATCGCATATAAGTTATTCACATCGGTAATCTCCATCTCGCCACGCGCAGACGGCTCTACCGTCTTAATCAAGTCGAATACCGTAGAATCGTACAAATAAATGCCTGTGACGCAATACGAGGATTGCGGATGCTCGGGCTTCTCTTCAATCCGCTTGATCAAGTCGCCTTCCATGACCGGAACCCCGTATCTTCGGGCGTCCTCCACTTCCTTCAGAAATACTTTGGCTCCTTCAGGCTGAGCTTCAAATTGCTTCACGTACCCAGCCAGCGAATCCTCGAACAGATTATCGCCAAGCAGCACAAGCAGCTTCTCGCCCGGGTGCACGAAGTTGTGGGCAAGCTCCAGCGCATCGGCAATGCCGCCGGCCTCTTCCTGTATTTTGTAGGAAATGTTAACGCCCCACTCCTTCCCGCTCCCCAGGAATTCCGTATAGAGGGAGATGGAGTGTTTACCCGTGATCAGAAGGATATCGGTGATTCCCGCTGCTCTCAGCTTCTCGATCCCATAATAAATCATAGGATATTTACCGACGGGTAGAAGATGTTTGTTAATCATTTTCGTCAAGGGTCGCAGACGTGTGCCAGTTCCCCCGGCTAGAATGACTCCCTTCATAGCAACGACATCCTTTCCTCTTGCTTTCTCATAAAAATGCTTGGGGATCGACGCCCCATTTTTCTATAAAAATCTTGCGCGAACGCTCCACGATAGCTTGCAGTTGGCTTTCGCTTTTCTTGCCAAAGCTGGCGCTGCCATGATGGAAGATAAAGGTGTCCTCGGTCAGCATCAGCTTGTAGCCGGCTTTCCTTGCGCGATAGCAGTAGTCGTCATCCTCGTAATGACCGGGACTGAATTGTTCATCCAGGTAACCGATCTTATCCATCACTTCACGTTTGAACAAAAAGCAAAAGCCAATCAAACGCTGAACTTCCTTGTATTTCCCTTTATTTCCCACATTGTACTTAAGAATCATATCCGGCAGATTCGTATAAGGCTCTTTCATTTGTTGATTACCGCTGGCATAGTTGGTCATTGGACCTACGATGCCAATATCATGTCGAGAATACAGACAAGTAAGCATATGATCCAACCAATTCGGTGTAAGCAGGACGTCATTATTCAGCAAAAGCACGGAACTGCCCCTGGCCAGCTTCATGCCGGCGTTACAGGCTGCAGGAAACCCTTTGTTTTCGGAGAAGGACACGAAGGGAACCTGCTCACGGATCAAAGCATCCAGTGTCCCGTCCGTAGAGGCATTATCGACAACAATAATTTCATAGGGGATTCGTGTATGTTCTCTGATGGAGTAGATGCAATCTAGAAGCAACTGTTTTTCATTAAAGCTTGGGATGATGATACTTGTGCTGTTCATATGGACCCCCCCGCCAGAGCTGTTCGCGTACGAAGAGCATCCTTAAACTCAAGTCTTCTTCCACGTTCATGAAGCAGCATATGGAGTGCCTCCAGATGATCGCCTACAATCAGATTTGAAACGGGATTCGTGCTCCCTGTGTTCAATCGGGTAGGTTTGTTGGCCGTGACCACATCGATGCTTGCCGGTGCACAAATACGCAATCCATAACGGATTGCCTTCGCCTGCGCTTTAGGAGGTACCATTAACGCTGCGCTGCCGATAACCTGGAGCGCTTTGCGGGAAAGCATGTGGGGAATCGCCGTCATGGAGTTGGCACCCAGTTCCGGTCGACCCTGAACCCGGTTTACGAATTGTTTCACCATAGACACGCCGTCACGATGCGTGAAGAGACCGATATAAGGGGAAATGTCGTTTAAAGCAATATCCCATCCCTGGTCGATGGCTCGAATGAAAGGCACCAATTCCTCGGTTTGAATCGGGATATCGCCATCGAGGAACAGCACCATGTCTGCTGTGCTAAGCTTGGCGCCAATCGACCTGCCAACGTCATGACCAACGAGATTCGGATAATGAACGATCGTTGCCTTAGGGCACTGCTTAGCGATATGAACGCTGTTGTCGGTTGAGCCGTTAATGACGACAATGATTTCCTTCATCGGCATTCTTTCCAGCGCGTTCAGCACGCGCGCAATCGTCTTTTCCTCATTAGATACCGTAATGACTGCTCCAATGGATTGCCTTGTCGGAACGAGTACGAGATTCGGGATTGGAATCCCCTGTTTCTCGCTATAACCTTCAAGGAATGCTCGGGAGACAGGAAGATACTGCCCCGACGAAATCGTCCCAATTTCCCCGGATGTATAAAAGGAACACCATAGAGAGTTGATGTACGAGCTCGGGTCCATCCCCTCTATTAACGGGTGGTCCGTAGCATAACGAGCGCCAATTGCGTGTACTCTTCTTTTTAACGCGACAGACAGCGTCGCTGCTGTTCTGGTTGGTCTGGAAGCCCTCCGCAAACGGCGTACAGGGATGGGGGTTCTCAGAGTTCTTACTTTTGGCCTTTGTTTCACACGTTTCTTCACTGGTTTATTCAACAGCTTCACCCCACAAAGGTTCGGTCCCTTGTTAAATCCGTTAGCTGACCACGCTCATTCGTCTGTTCATGCAGCCAATTCAGGGCTTCGAGGTGATCTCCAAGAATAAGATTTTGCAGCGGGTCCACCTTAAATTTTCTTCGTTTTCTAGGATTCGTCCGACCCACATTTACGTTGTACACCTTGTGCAGCGTGAGTCCTTTCACACATGCTATCGTTTGAGCGAGTGGCGGCACGGCTAAATTAGCGGCATGAATCTCGTTTAGCGCTTTACGACTAATAGCGTGCGGGATTGTCGTCATCGAAGCTCCTCGCAAGTCTGGCCGGGAGAGTGCAACGTTAAGCGCGTGTTTGGCTAGCACAACAGGATGCACATCCACCTTCTCTGTTTTGCCAGAGTAGCTGTTTAGCGCGACATCAACCCCACGATCCACCGCCTGCACGAATGGCCGCAAATCTTTGGCTGCAATCACCATATCCGCATCAATGAACAGGATGGTACTCCCTTTCGCATGACTTGCGCCAATGCCTCGGGGGACATCATGCCCTAACGATTCCTTAAATGAAATAACCCGTGCCCCCATCTGGCGGGCGATTCGCTCCGTCTCATCGTAGGAGCCATTGACGACCACAATGACTTCTGTAGCTGGATGAACCAATCGGGCTTGACGAATGACGGACGCGATTGTCTTCCCTTCGTTCATTGCAGGGATGACGACAGATACTTTTGGCGATTGATGATTTGAAATGGGCTTGAAAACAGGCCTCGTTCTCCTCCTGGGTACTAACAACTTTCGCTGCCCACGCTGTTTCATGTCCACACCCTCCCACTGTGATGTGCATTCGTTTTCGTTCCCATTGTATGTTTATCCATCCCGATGGACACGGCATACGTTTAAGCCCGTATTATCTCTAGCTCAAAATAGGACATCTATCACAGATCGCCTTCAAGGCAACTGGATCATGTACGTTCGACCTGCTTTTATAGTATGACTGCCTTGGGACAGATTCATATGCACTTACCTAGCTTGGCTAGAAATTGGCGAATGACTACTGCGGTTTTGATGAAAGCGCTTATAGTCAAAAGGAAATTAGCGTCGTGTATGTAAAAAAGCCCCATCCTCTTCTATGCCTTCGAAGAAGAGGGGGGCTTACGCTTGCCTTGAAGAACGCCGGTATTCGCGTTTAACCACGGTTGTTTTGCTGTTCCTTTTTGTTTCACACGAATACGCAATCCGACGATTTTCTTCGTCAAAATCCGTTGATAACTCACGATAGCTGTCAGATTGTCAGCAATTTGACCGGCCAGCTGCGGCGAACTCTCTACCGAATCAGCAACACTCTCAATGATTCGGGCCAAGGCCCGCTGGCTCCTTGCGAGAGATTCTAGTATATCCAGCTTGATATGCTGCTCTCTTTCATTTATCTTCATTTGGTATAGTCGAGGCCTGAACCTCCGAACAAGTCGCCAAATCCGCCGCCAGCACTGCCGCCAAGGCTGGAATTATCCTCTTCTGCAATGAGCACGCCCAAGTTTTTGGCGAAGGCTACCTCCATCTTGGTAATGCCATCGATCACCTCGATGAGCTTTTCATGGATATCCACCGCTTGTTTCACATGCTCGGCATTGCTTTCATAGGCAGCTGTTGACAGGTGCTGGCATATCCAGTTGCGCGACTTCTCGGCATGCAGCGCCTTAGCCTCCAGAATGAGAGCTACATTATATTGAATCTTGGCGGTAGCATCCAGGTAAGACAAGTAACTATCATTTCTGCTCAATGTCTTCACTCCCTGCCCCTCTTTTATTCATCAGCGGGTTGTTCTTTCATAACCTTCACGATTGGCGAAAGATTGTCCGCGATGGCATCCTCTAAATCGGCAAGACTGTTTAAATAGCTGGTTATCCCTTTGGTAATACTCAAGGAGTGTTCCATTAATGCTTCGATTTCTCCGAAGGAAGGATTATGGTCAGGGATTTCACTAACCATCTTCGCCATATGAGCAATCACCTCGCGTTTGGCTTCCAGGGTACGTGCCAACTCGTGCTGTGACTTCGCCATATGCTCCAGAATCGAAGTAATCTGATCCTGCATGTGTATTTCCCTCCTCATGCGCTTAGGCTATCCCAATTAACATATGCGGTTTGGGTTGAAGTGGGAATACACCCCATTCATCCAATTTTTCAAAATCTAGTTCTTCATCTATCAAGTTGGATTCCTATAAGGATTTCAGACCAGAACCTGACATTCTCCTTTAACATATACATATAGAAATACAAGCTAAGGAGGGGAACCTTTTGCCCGATAAACACATTCAGTGGCAGCCTTCCAACGTTTCCAGGAGCGAGAGGCACCACCTGAATTCCCACAAAAGCTGTGTGCTTTGGCTCACAGGGCTTTCCGGCTCAGGCAAATCTACGATTGCTTATGAAATGGAACGATTGCTCTTCACCCAACATATACGATCTTACGTATTGGATGGAGACAATCTTCGGCATGGTTTAAACGGCAACCTTGGTTTTTCTCCGAATGATCGCAGTGAAAATATCCGTAGGACGGCCGAAGCAGCCAAACTGCTCGTGGACGCAGGCATCATTACGATTGTTGCTCTCATTTCACCCTATCGCGCGGATCGGGAGCTGGCGCGATCTTTATACGCCGTTGGGGAATTTATCGAGGTTTTCATCGATTGTCCTCTTGAAATATGCGAGAAACGAGATCCGAAAGGACTCTATGTGAAAGCGCGGGCAGGCGTTATTCCTGACTTTACGGGAATTTCAGCACCTTATGAGCAGCCCAGTAGACCCGAAATCGTGATTTCGTCCAATCAGCACTCCTTACAAGCATCAACCTCTCGAATCTATGATTATCTCATTGTTCATAAAGTGATTGCTCCACAATCGAGTTTCACGCTTTGATTCCGTGTCCTGCTCGGGACAAGTCCCTATGAATAGGCTCAACTATTCTTAGTGCGAGCTTGCCCGCAGCAGAACCACACCCCTGCCATCCGCATAGAATGCAATAAGCCTGCTGATGATCGGAGGAATTATTCGCCTATGCTGGTCTACGTGCTAGGAACGTCCAACAGAGCTCATACCGATGCTACAATAGCCAATCTGTCCCATATCGCTCCGAATTGGCCCGTAATGCTCCTACATGATTACGACGCAGCAGCCTTGAACGATCATCTACTTGCTTATGATCAACCCTTTTTTATGACTCTGCCTGCGGGAGACTTACTGAGCAGCAGCTTTATCACCGAGCTGTCCATGCAGCTTGCAGCGCTGCCAGAGCATTGTGCCGGCATTGTCTATGAACGCGGGGCTGCCAATACCCTGCACCATCTTTCTTCCCCTCCTCTTGTTTGGAGAACAAGCGTAGTGCGATCCAGTGGCCGTCCCTTTTTCCTGGAGAAAGATGAACTGCCCTTTGCCAATTATTTGCTTCACGATCATCTGTTTCACTTTAAGAGAAAATGGTCGTGGCAGACCCTCCATAGCAAATGGTGGCAGCCTCAGGCCAAACATTACCCCAAATGGCAAAAGGCGCAGGAAGAGTGGGACCTGATCAGACCCATTCTGGAAGCAGGGTCAAACACTGCCCTGCCGAAAGCAAAGCCAGCTCCCGCCATTAGTATCGTGGTATGCACCTACAATAATGCCGACTATCTCCTTTGGGCGATTCGAAGCGTTATTGCACAAAGCATGCCTGACTGGGAACTGATTATTATGGATGATGCCTCCAGCGATAACACGCAGATGAAATTGGCATCCTTACCCGCAGATCCGCGTATTCGTACGTATGTAAACAATTCTAATCATGGCAAATCCCATTGTTTGAATATTGCCTTATCGCTAGCTGAAGCCCCTTGGCTACTGGAGCTTGATGCCGATGACTGGCTGCCGCCAGAAGCTATTCGACGCTTACTTAACACGGCCGAGACCGCAACACCGGATACTTCACTCTTGTACGGGGATTATTATGAATGGACGGAAGGAGCACGAAAACAGCTTATTTTCGGAGGGATACGCAAAACACCTGCTGAATTTGACGCTGAGGCGTTTCTTGCCGGAGCTCTTCCGATAGCACCACGATGCTATCGGGTTGAGACCCTTCACAGCATCCATGGCTGGATGGTGAATGCTCCTTACGAGGGTAGGTTATACGAGGATTTCGAAATTATCATCCGCTTGTCGCACGCTCATCGATTGAAGCATCTGCCAGAGCCTCTCTATCATCGGAGAGTCCGCAAATCCAGCATTACGCATCAACATTCCGAGAAGTATGCCAGCTGGATGAAGTGGATGAAGGAACAAACCGTCCTCCTTCGGGGGGACGGAGGAGACACACAGCCGTTGACGTAATCTCCTCCCTTCCGATTACGCTACTACGCGCACATAATCAATCTGATCCGCCACGATGGTCACAATTACTGGTGGATTATAGTAATACGTGTTATTGATTTGTATCGTAAAAATACAATCATCTACGGAAGCTAATGTGCCAATAATAGGCGGATTACTCGTGAAGTACACCTCAACCGTTCTACCGATAAAACTCGCCAGTAACTCTGCGAATGACATAGTTTCTCCTCCTTATATCACGGATTCAATGCTGGAAGCTGGAATAAGGAGAATATCTCCTGACGGCTCAAGAATTTCAATGACATCGGAACCAACAAGGATCAGCGTACCGCTCTCTGTTCCTGCGCCTGTTTGAATAGTAACCTGTGTATTTAAGCGTCCCTCGACTGCTGTTAACGGATTACAGCCTGCGGCTACCTGTTCACGGACCAAGAAATACGTTGTAACGTTACCGTTACCGTCAAAATCTACTAATGTGAATCCAGCTTCCATTAATGCGGCAAGTACAGGTGTTAACTTAGCCCCTACTTCAAGTCCGGGAAAATCTAACGTAGCGTCATACAAGTTAATAACCGCACGCTGCGTAGAGTAACTGTTACCGGCTATAATTAATACGATTTCCATTTGATATTGCCTCCTTCTGAGGGGTTGTGATGAACTTAAACCTACCGTTCGTTATGGAGCCTCAACCGGTGTATAAGGTCTGAAACCGATAATGTGACATATCGAATATATAACAATGTGATCCATCGTATTCCCCGTTGTTGGACGAAGGATTAGGGTCGTTTTCCCAATTTTCTCAACCATTCCGATCCGGTTTGGCGGCTCTCCCCCGGAACCTGCTCCGCTTGATGTGAACAGCTCAACCTCCGTATCCCAATATTGCTCCAATAAGTCTCTCAACTCTTCGTTACAACTCTCATCCGGGTAATCAACTTTAACCTTCACTTCTGTTTTCGGCGTCTCTACTTTTACGTGAACATCGGGTTTAGGAGTCTCTACATTAACGATAGGAGGAGATGTTGTGATATGGACTTCCGGGGTTGTAACATGGACTTCCGGGGGATTGGTTTGAACGTTGACTTCCGCTGGAGGGGTCGTAACATGGACAATAGGGGCTTTAGACTGCTTGCATATCACTTTGATCGTTCTTCTGCTTGATCTTTTCTTGCATACATGACATTTATTTTTCTTGCCTCTTTTCCTCGTGCTGCAGTCATTTTTCCTAACAACACGAGTGGTTTTCTTAACCACGTTGTCTTCTGTTATACGGGACATAGGGCACCTCCAAAGTTTTTACATATACTAACAAAAATTGGATTCCATCACACTCCTATACTACTCAGCGGAATAGACCCTCGTCCTAGACTATCACCTAAAAATATAAATCTGGGTATCTATCGCGATGCTCGAATATCATATAGCACTCTTTCAAAGGCATCTACGCTGCGTTCCCACGTCCATTTCGAAGCCTCAATTTCCCCGGCAGCCGCCAGTCTTCTGCGCAAATCGGCATCCTCAATCAACCGGCCAACATCTGCCGCCAAGCGGTTCTCATAGCGATAAGACATCAAACCGTTTTGTTCATGCCGGCAGTAATCCATATTTCCCCCATTGTAGGTTGTGACCAAAGCCGCCCCGCAGCGCATAGCCTCCAGACCTGGCAGTGAAGCAGAATCATAGGTAGAAGAGTTCACGAATATATCCGTCTCGTTATAATGATAGGCCATAGCACCATCGTGCCCAGGGGTTAAATAGCGAAAAGTCGGATGATTGGCTTTGATAGCCTGTAAGAGGGGAGAGCTATGAAACTCTTCCGGAGGAGTCATCAGGTTGATACGAACCTGGGGGTACTTGGCCTGCACGATTTCCAGTTGGTTGATCAAATAATCCTGTTCTCTGTGCCAGGAATAGCCGCCCTCCGGCCTCCGCATAATCGCCGATATTTGCAGTTGGGTCTGCGTATCGCGAATATGGTGGTTTCTAAAAGCATGCCCGACACCTACCGGCACAATATGCGCCTGATGACCGTGATTCAGTGTAATAAGCTGCTTTTGCCAATTGGAGAGGACGACAGTGTGCTTCGAAATGTGATACGTAGGGAAAGAGAGATGATTTTCCGGGAGAAAGGCAGGTTCATAACATAGGCTTAAGCGGACGTGCACGCCTTTCCCGTTCAAGCTGGCTTGATGGGCTCCGGGTACAATCGTATAGAAATTGGATACAATCACATCCGCTTCGGGATAATCTTTCTCCAGAATCATATAATTCTGTTTGGTACGGATGATTTTGGCATTAATCGTATAGTTTATGGCGCCCTCAGGCGGCATCAGAACGCTGACGTCATGACCTTTAGCCGCAAGCCCATTGACCATTTCTGCCAACATTCTCTGCGCTCCGCCGATGCTGAGTGTAATGATAGGAAAAGTGATCGTCAACCTCTCCTTGGCGATCAAGGCATCCAGCTGTTTCCGGTAGATGGCTTGAATCGACTGGATCTCTTTGACAATTGCGCTTTCATGCTTGCGAGATCCCATTTCGGGGTGCACCCGGTAGCGAACAAGACTTTCATTTAAATAAAAGAAGTGAAACCGCTTCATAACTCGCATCCAAAAATCATAGTCCTGCGTATATTTGCGAGTCTCATTAAAGTAACCCGTCTTCTGGAAGACATCCATATGCAGCATCACGGTACAACCGTTGATAATACAGCCTTTTTGCATGGTTTTATAGAATTCCATTTTGGTGGAACAACCAATTCCTGAAGGTCCTCCAAAGATGACCCCCTGCCCATCCATATGAACATAGGAGGTATAGCTGACTTTAGCCCCTTGCTCATGCATAAAAGCCAATTGCCTCGCTACTTTGTTTGGCTCAAACATGTCGTCGGAGCTGAGCCATGCAAAATAGTCGCCTGTGGCGCGCCGGATACCGGCATTCAGCGCGCTCGCCGTACCTCCGTTTTCTTTCTCCACATAAACAATCCGGTCCATATATGGAACAATTTTCTCCATATGCTGGGTTGAGCCATCATTAACGACGATGATTTCAATATTCGGATAGGTTTGGCTCAGTGCACTTTCAATCGCCGTGCGGACATATGCACAGTTATAAAAAGGAATCACAATGGAGACTTTCGAATTTGCATTCACGGTTGAAACACCTACCTTGTTCTTAGTTCAGCGAGACACGTTCGTTGTAAATTTCCTCCAATGCGTTCACGATATTGCGTTCAAAATGGGCTTTCGTTAATCGTGCCGCACTGGCTTTGCCACCAAGAGCGAGTTTTTCCGCCAACTGGCGATCGGATAACACGGCACAAATGCCCTGTGCCAATTGCCTAGGATCTCTTGGCTTGGTGACATACGCGCTCTCCATATGCGAGCAGAAGTCCATGACACCGCCTGAATTCGTCGTCACGACAGGCGTGCCGCAGGCCATTGCCTCCAAGGGAGGCAGCGAGAAGGCTTCAAACCAAGATGATGCGACGAAAACGTCGGCTGTCCGGAAGAGCTTCGCCATCTCAAATTCATTTTTGGGATAAAAGATACGCTCCGGAATACCCAGCGTCACGAGTGAGACTGCGCCATCCGGGCAGATCAGATAAACCATATAATCGCCTGCATACTCGTTTTTGATAATTTCCATACAAGCATAGAAATCATCAAATCCTTTTAGCGCATAGTCTCTCCTGTCCCGTGCGATGTACAGAATCACTTTCGTCGTTTTCTTGCTAGGATGCGGGTGAATGCGAGGACCTTGCGGACGAAATATGCGAGGGTCAATACCAAGAGATACTATAGTGCTGCGCCGCCCTACGTGATCAAATATTTGTTGATCCAACCAACTGGAAATGGAAAGGATCGGGACCTCTTGGGCATAAGTCCATAAAGCTGCCTCGCGGTTAGGCACCCAAAGCGGTTCAAAGCCAAGGCTTAATCTAACCGTTTGCTCTGGCCACGCCTCGAAAGCCGATTGAAATGTGGTATAGAAATTAGGCAAAATAATATCACCATAAGGAATATAGTCTGCTTCCAGCTTCGGAACGATCGTCAGCTTGCAAGGAATGTTATACTTCACGGTTGCCGTCTTGGGGATGACGACCTCAACCTCATGTCCCTTTTTCGTAAGGGCTCCGGCGATATCGACCAATACCTTACAACCGCCACCAATATGCAAATCAGCCGCAGGTATTACGATTTTCATGGTTAACCTCCATTTCTCCGGTTATGACCAAAGCATATCTTTTTCATAGCCGGTTTGTATCAATACATCACCTGCCACACGTTTGAAGGCTGCTATAACCTCTTCGTCAAATTCATTTCTCCAACCGCCTACAACGCCTTTGCGAAAAGTAAACGAGCTGCCGCTATCCATATTCGCTTCCATGCTGCGAACCAACTTCGCGATCGGCATGGGCGGTACGGTCCCCTTCCACAAAAATTCCGCCATCGCTGTAATCGTTCTCCGCCTTGACGCCTTCGAAATCATCAACTCTTCATACGTCGTGATAAAAATACCCGGCACGGACAACCAGCCCTGAAATACTCCGAACCAGTTTTTAATATTCGGGTAGTCATCCAGCCCATTAATCAGGAGTAAATAACGTTCCTTCTGAGTTGGCAGGGCGACTAGCTCCTTATAAATGGGATAATCCGGGAGCTTCTCGATAATGTAATACGTCAGGGACACAAGCACATCTCGCAAATCCCTGATCATAAAGATGGTTTTAATACCAGGTCGGACAAGGAGTTTGGCCCATTCGGGGGAGTAGTATACATGTCCCATATAAACATCATTCGGGACTGCCTTGTTCAGGATTGAAGCTTGTAATGGCAAATCCTTAACCAGGCCTTCATAAAAGACATAGTCGTTCATTACCGAACCGGGAATGCCTAACAAAAGCTGATTCAGAAGGTTTGTTCCACTTTTGGGAACCGTATTTAAAAAAATAACGGGCCGAAGCTGATAAGCTCTGCGTGCATCCATGATCGGCAGCACCTCCCAATATTTGTTTAATTATTTAGATTTAGCGTATGTGTCACAGCACCAACTTGACCTGTTAATGCGTCTATATCCCTTAACAAAGTTAGAACAGTCAAAGATTTTACCATTAAAATGGAAAACACAAACTCCCATCCAAGCAAATTCTATTAAATTTAATAGAATATAGGAAAGGAGGTGATTTTTATGTCAAACATTGTTAGCATCGGGACAAGCGTTCCCGGATCATCTAGCGGCTCTCTCAATCGTGTTGTCTCCACGACGCCCATCACACTCGCAGAATTCGGATTAGCCATTCCACAAGGACCCAACAGAGTTCTTCTAACAGCTACCGTTGGTGTCTCCTCCACTCTTCTTGCTCCTGTGCTCCTATTTAACGTGTTACGTGGCAACGCCGTCATTTTCTCCGCCCGACAAGAAGCCCTTCTGTCCACTGGGCAAGAACTAACGGTCTCCTTCCAGGCCATCGATTCCAATGTGCCAGCTACTTCGAACCAAGGCTACTCCTTCACTGTACAATTGGAACCAGGATTATTAACTGGGGCAACGGTTACAGGTCCAGTCACACTCTCCGGTATTTCATATACGTATGGCTAACGGAGTTTTTTGAATAAAACAGACTGCCCCAAAAGATCTTCCATGATCCTCTGGGGCGGTCTTTTCGCCATACCCGTTTTTACCTATTTTTTCCTAATCCTCTTTTCGAGTGGGGGATAGTCCACTACATCCATAGACAAAGGGAATAGACTGTAACCATATGTTGGAAGGAGTGATCTCATACATGATGAGAGGGAAGCAAGTGCTGGTAACAGGTGCCGCCGGCTTTATCGGCAGTCATCTCGTACATCAGCTAGTTGCGGAAGGTGCGAAGGTCAGAGCCTTTATTCGATATAACTCCACGAATTCACGCGGTTTTCTCGATCAACTGCCTCGTGACATACAGAAGGAAATTGACGTCGTTAAAGGAGATTTGCGTGATCCTCATGGCGTCTATCGTGCCGTGAAAGGCATGGATACCATTTTTCATTTAGGAGCGCTGATCGCTATTCCTTATTCTTATCAACATCCAACGGATGTTGTGCAAGCAAACGTCATTGGCACCCTAAATATTGCGCAAGCCGCCTTGGATTTAGGGACAGCGAAACTGATTCACACCTCTACCAGCGAAGTGTACGGAAGCGCACGTTATGTGCCTATGGATGAAACGCATCCGCTGCAAGGCCAATCCCCCTACTCCGCAAGTAAGATCGGCGCTGATAAGATCATTGAAAGCTTTTATTGCTCGTATTCGCTGCCTGTCGTAACGGTCAGACCCTTCAATGCCTACGGTCCGCGACAGTCCATGCGAGCAGTCATTCCTACCATTATTAATCAAGCGCTGCATCAACCCGAAATTGTCCTCGGCAATCTCAGTGCGACCCGTGATTTTACTTTTGTAGAAGATACCGCCAGAGCTTTTATATGTGCGGCCAGCCATGATGCCGCGATTGGGCAGACGATAAACGCCGGATCGGGGGCGGAAATCTCCATTGGCGAGCTTGCTCAGACCATCAAGCAAATTATTGGAAAAGATCTGCCTGTCCGTATCGCCAGCGAACGGGTACGGCCGGAAAAAAGTGAAGTGGACCGCCTCTTCTCGGACAGCAGCAAAGCCGCAGCTTTGATGGGATGGAAGCCAACCGTTCCTCTGGTGCAAGGTTTGACTCGGACAATTGAGTGGATGAACGACCATCCCGAGCTGTACCGGCCTAATGAATATGTCGTATAAGGAGTTGGTTTCTGTGGAAGTCGTTATCATGACGGGCGGCAAGGGGATGCGCATGGCGCCTTATACCAAGGTGCTTCCCAAAGGGTTGTTGCCCGTTGGCGAACAACCCATACTGGAGATTATCGTGAAACAGCTCCGTAATTATGGGTTTACCTCCATCACCATGGCATGCGGCTACTTGTCGGGGCTTATACAAACCTATTTTGGAGATGGGAGCTCTCGGGGTGTCTCCATCTCTTATTATGTAGAAAATGAGCCTCTGGGCACTGTGGGACCAATTAAACTCATAAGCCGCAGGCCCGGTCCCTTCTTGTTAATTAATTGTGATGTCTTAACCACCTTAGATTTCTCCCGCTTTAGAGATTTCCATATCCAAGGCGGCAGTATACTTACTATCGCTTCACAGAAAAAAGGGATTCCAATTGAGCTTGGGGTCCTTGAAACACAGGATGAATTCGTTACTGACTTCGTAGAGAAACCTACCCGATCGGCCTATGTCAGCATGGGCATCTATATGATGAATCCGGAAGTAGCCGATTATATCCCTTCCCATCAATATTTCGACATTCCTGATTTGATTCATGCCCTGCTAGCCGCAGATGAGAAAGTCCGCCATTATGAAAACAATGACTTCTGGCTCGATATCGGCCGCCCGGTGGATTATACCTTGGCCAATGAGCAATTCGGCAAACTCAAATCTCTCTTGCTTCCCGGTGAACCGGTATGACGAGCACGACGAGGATGGCGAATCCTCCACTCGTACTCCTTACGGGGATTAACGGGTTCGTCGGGCAGCACATGGCAGCCTATCTCTTGCGTCAAAACATGAACCTGCTTGGGATTGGACGCAGGTCCAGCTGCCTTATGAAACATCCCAATCTACACTATATTTCAGGTGATATCACGCAGAGCGCTATCCTTACACAGCTCCTTCAGGAGCATCCGATTACACATATCGTCCACTTGGCCGGAGCTAACGATGTTAGTGCATCTTATGCGGATCCCGTTCAAGTCCTGCATACGAACGCGTGGTGTACGTTGCACATGCTAGAAGCTGTAAGAGCTGCGGCAGCAAACAGAATTCTAGGGTTTCTAGCCATAGGAACCGCTTATGAATATGATTTTCAAACAATGCCTGTAAATGAAACCTCGCCTATTCTGCCTGTCAGCCCCTATGCATGGAGCAAGCAGATCATGACTTCATTCATGCAAATGTATGGCAGCGTATATGCGGTTCCAACGTTCATAGCCAGAACTTTCAATTTGATTGGCCCAGGAAACGCGACCGGCGTATGCGCTCTGCTCGCTAAGCAAGTCGCGATGATGGAAAAAGGCCATCTCCCTCCTAAGCTCGTTATGGGCAACACGGCTGTACAGCGCGACTTTCTCGACGTACGCGATGCTGTTATCGCCTACGGCTCACTCATGCAGCTAAGCGCAGCACCTTTTGGCCATGTATTTAATGTATGCAGCGGCACAGCCTCACCGGTCAGCGCTATCGTTGACCTGCTGCAGCACTATGCGGCCATCCCTTTCGAGGTTGCCGTCGACGAGCGTTTGATTCGCCCTAACGAAGCTCCCCTCGTTCAAGGGGACAACGCCAAGCTTCGCGCAGCAACCGGGTGGGCACCCACCTTTTCACTCGCCCAATCGGTATCCGATACGCTGGATTACTATCGAAGCCTCTTATGAAAAGGAGATTTACGCTATGAAGATCATGACCGTCCTAGGAACACGACCCGAAATTATCCGGTTAAGCTTAGTGATCGCCAAACTGGATCTCCTTGCAGATTCACATCTCCTCGTGCATTCCGGACAAAATTATGACCGCACGCTTAGCGACGTCTTTTTCGAGCAAATGGGCATTCGGCTCCCGGACGTTCATGTTCGGCTCCAAGCGCAAACCGTTGGCGAGCAAATTGCGCAAATGTTCGTCGAAGTTGAGAAAGTGCTGCTGAAGGAGAAACCGGATCGCATGCTCGTGCTTGGCGATACCAACAGCGCGCTCACCGCCCTCATAGGCGAGCGGCACGGCGTTCCCGTCTATCACATGGAAGCTGGAAATCGCTGCTACGATACCCGCGTTCCTGAAGAGATTAATAGAAAAGCAATAGACGCCATCTCTACCTGCAATATGCCTTATACCCCCGGCGCGCGCGAGAACTTGCTGCGGGACGGTGTTCCTTCTCAGCGAATTTGGATGACGGGGAATCCGATTTATGAGGTGATGGAGCATTATAAAGGGCAGGCGGATGCGAGTCGTATTTTAGAGGAACTAGGCCTATCGGATAAAGGATATATCCTCGTTACCGCCCACCGGGCCGAGAACGTCGATAATGAAGCCCGGCTGCGGCAAATTATCGAAGGCCTGCAGCTTGTAGCCGAAGATACACAGCTCCCTATCATCTGCAGTACCCATCCCCGGACGAAGGACCGCCTCGATAAGCTTGGGGTTATGGCTTCACACCCGCTCATTCGCTTTCTTCCGCCCTTTGGATTTTTCGACTTTCTGAAGCTGCAAAAACATGCCGCCTGCGTAATTACGGATAGCGGCACGGTGCAGGAAGAGAGCTGTATCCTGGGCGTACCGGCCGTCACCATTCGCCAAAGCACCGAGCGGCCGGAAACCTTGCTTTGCGGCAGCAATTTACTTTCCGGTCTTGTGCCTGAGCGAATCGCCGCCAGCGTCAAGTTGATGATGGAGCCTCATCATACATGGCAGTGTCCGGATGGCTATCTGGACCCGAATGTATCGAGTAAGGTTGTCAATATTGTACTAGGAGGACAGAGCTATGTTTCATAATCAAACGATCCTCATCACAGGAGGAACCGGATCTTGGGGGCAGGAGCTTACCCGCAGCCTCCTGCAGGAGGGACCTAAGGAAATTCGCATTTTCTCCCGCAACGAATTCTCACAAGTGAAGATGCAGCGTGACTTCGCTTTCCATCCTTCTCTCACTTTTATGATCGGTGATGTCCGGGATCAGGAAGCTGTCGAGGACGCCTGCCGAAACGTCGATTATGTCTTTCACTTGGCTGCTCTCAAACACGTGCCGATCTGTGAAGCCCAACCGGATGAAGCGTTGAAAACGAATGTCAAAGGAACTGAAAATGTCATCCGAGGCAGTATTCGGGGCGGCGTCAAAAAAGTCATCGACGTCTCCACCGATAAAGCCGTGGATCCGATCAATTTTTACGGGATGACCAAAGCTTTGGGAGAGAAGCTCATGGTTCGGGCAAATGATCTCAGCTCTACAACCCAGTTTGTGTGTATTCGAGGCGGCAATGTGCTTGGTACCAACGGCAGCGTCGTTCCTTTCTTTAAAAACCGCATTTTACAAGGAGAAGCTCTCCCCCTTACGCACAAGGATATGACTCGTTTCTTCCTAACGCTTCCTGAAGCAATTGAACTGCTGTTAAGTGCGGCCAAAGCGGCTGTAGGCGGAGAAACCTTTGTGATGAAAATGAATGCCTGCCTCATTCTTGATTTGGCTGAAGTCCTTATGGAGCAATTGACAGACCAACCACTGTCCATAATGGATGTCGGTATCCGTCCCGGGGAGAAGCTGCATGAAGTGCTTATTTCCTCTCACGAAATTCCTTTTACCTACCAATACAATGAGAAATACTTTGTCATCCTCCCTGCGAATGCGACGCCCTCCCTATATGACCATTACAGTCATTTACCGAAATCAACCTTCGCCCAGTACGCCTCCAACGATTCGCTCATGACATCCGAAGAGATCTTACAGATGCTGCTTAAAGGAGGATTTCTTCCTTGAAACTACTCATTATCGGCGGTCGGGGCATGGCCGGACACATGTTGAAGAGCTATTTTACCCGTCAGCATAAGGGTGACGTATGGACGACCGTGCGATCCGCCGATCCGGCGGACCCCCGGGCTGTAGCGCTGGACGTCAGAAACGATGAGCACTTGCGGCATCTGCTGAAACAAATCCAACCGGATGCTGTCATCAACGCTGTCGGCTTGCTGAATGAAGAGGCTAGAACGCGGCAGGCTGAAGCCATTTATGTCAACAGCTTGTTTCCCCATAGGCTGGCTGAATTTGCGGAGCAGTATGGCTTCCGCCTGTTTCACATCAGCACGGATTGCGTGTTCTCAGGTTCTCGCGGGGATTACACAGAATCTGATCTCACGGATGCCCTATCGGTTTATGGCAAAAGCAAAAGCCTGGGCGAGGTCATCGGACCCAACGTGTTGACGATCCGCACTTCGATTATCGGGCCTGAGTTAAAACAAAACGGCATTGGGCTCTTTCACTGGTTTATGCAGCAGAAAGGCGACATTCAGGGCTATCGCAAGGTGTTCTGGAACGGCGTTACCACGTTGGAATTGGCCAAAGCAATCGACTGGTGCTTCCAGCATCCTATTGATGGGCTTGTACACCTTGCCGGCGAGCCAAAGCTCTCCAAATATGACTTGCTGAAGCTGATTCAGCAGCAGTTCCATCATGATGCCGTCACCATTCACGCTAACGATGAATTCCTATCCGACAAGAGCTTGATCTCCACAAGAGCTGACTTCAACTATCCGGTTTCTTCTTATCCACAAATGATTGCTGACTTGCATGCATGGATGGAACACGCTGACTAGCTTTTCACACTTTGCCAGCTCCAGAATATGATAAATACAGCGCAGCAGCTAAACAAATCATAAGGTGGTGAGTGCCGCAATGGATATGACCCCTACTCATATAAATGAACTGATCCAAAAAAAATTGGTCATTATCGTAATCGCTCACGAAAACGAACAGGTATTGGCGGCACAGGTCGAAAATATTCATTTTTTCAATCCTGAAGCCGGCATTATTCTCTACAATGGCGGACCCAATCCCGATTTTGGAAAAAACGTGAACATCTGGTCCTTTCCGCACAGCCATCCCTTAAAAGCTGGCATTATCGCGCCGGGTATGTGGGAGATCATGAAATGGCTGGAGGAAATCGGCGCCGGCTATGAATATCTCATGTCGCTGGATCATGATGTTTTATTTGTGAAACACGGCTTCCAGCCCTTCTTGGATGAGGTGATGGCCGAGTCCGACAGCATGGGCTGGAGACTTGAAAATAATCGGGATCACGACTTCTCCCTTCCTGTACGAAACATGATGAACGAATGGCATTTATGGCAGCCGGTCTTCCGGACAGACGGCTTTCTGACCTACTTTAACCCCGGTCAAGTCTACAGGCATGATATCGTCAGACGTATGCTTGCACATGTCGACCATGCCGCCGTAGATCACCTGTTCGGTATAACGGAGGCCGCTGCTTTAGAAGAAGTATTTTTTGTCACACTGGCTATGGCCTGCGGCGGAAGGGTCCGGGAATACCCTGAGGGAGCCAAGTATAATGACATGGTCCGCTGGGGCGAAAACATCACCTATGAAAGTGTGCAGCAGCATCTAGATCATCCTTACTACTATTGGATTCATCCGATAAAAGGGGATAAACTGCTGGAGATGAATCAACTTTTGCTGCCCAAACCGGAACCGATTGCCAGTGCCCTGCCCGCTCCTCGCCCTGCCGTTCTAAGAAGAAAAAGAATCAGACGCAAGAGACTTCTGAAGAGAGCACTTCCTCGAAGACGCATCAAACGGCGTAAGTTCAAGTTCGGACTACGCAGCCGAAAAAGAACGATAAAGAAGCTTGCCAAAAAGCCGCTGCGTTCCCAATCAGCGACGAAGAAAAAAGCGGCCAAAACGAAAAAGAGGACGAAGCTGGGATAATCCCCACTCCGTCCTCTTATCTATTTGTCCACCCATTCAATCCCGATTGTCAATTTATTTGCACCCAAATCGCTCTTATGACTCACTTTAAATTCCATATCAACATTCGGCAAGGTGATTTGTTTACCTCGAATAACGAGATTATCTGCTGTTATTTGATCCGCAATTTTTCTTAGCAGTTCAGCAAACTGCAAGCCCCGGCCGACGAATTCCTCTTCTGACCTCATATTGATCCCCCTTAAAATCCCTTGATGAGTTTCTTAAGAACAGGCAGCTTCTCCATTTCAAATAACACAATCTTGTTCAGCTTTTTCTCGTCTCCTGGTTCGCCTTTTTTGAAAGGCGTTTTGACATAGCCGTAATGCTTATGCGGAAACAGCAAATCAATATAAAGCACCTGCATTTGCTCAGGCGTGAATGGAAGAACAGCTTCATAATAGCTCATGCACCGTTTCAGCTCATCGGCATCCCAGCGTCCCAGCTCTTCCATGCGTTTGGTCAGGAGCTTCCGGATATCACGCAATGGAATGTCATACGTCAGATTATCCAAGTCCAGCACACACACGCCTCGATCCGTTTGGATCGCGTTGCCCTTGCCGTAATCCTGGTGGCACATGTAACCGTGTTTGCCGATGTCAGCCACCCAGTCCGCATAGCAGGACGCTTCCAGCAGCTTGATGGCATGGCTTGCCATCTGAATCATCGCATCGCCAGTCTTCATATAGGACTGATGAAAAAGCGTTTTTCCTTGCTTGGCTTGTTCTTTCCACTGCTTGAGCTCTTCGCACATCCCGCTAAAATGACTCGGCCATACCCCCATCCGGTTATAGACCTCACAGTCATCAGGAGGGATAAATCCTACGGTATCCTTATGGAATTGAGCGAGACCCTTTAACCCCGTATAGAGATGCTCCGGAACCCGATCCATTTCCAAGTCGCTTCCCTCAACCCAAGCATAGAGAACCAACGCATAACCTTCATGGACAAAATAAAGCTGGCCATCCTTCGTTGGAATAATCCCTGCAACATGGGCTCCTTTTTGGTAAAGATACGCCTGAGCTGCTGTCGTGAATTTGACGATCGGAATGGACTTTCGTATCCGCTTCAGGCAAACCGTTCCTACAGATGTCTCCAGCTTCCAAATCGTTTTGATGCCTCCGCTTTGAATAACCTGGATGTTTTTTATGGCTATCTGTGGATAACTTTGTGCCATGAGACGTTTCCCCAAATGGAGTTCTTCCTGACTAGGAATCACGTTTAACCACCTCATCCAGACGTGCGAGGAACGATTTCAGAACCGCATTTTTGCTCAGCTCGGTACTGATCATATCTTTCAAACGGACGATATGTTTGTCAACCGTCCATTGGTCCTCGCGATTTTCATAATATTTGGACACTTGTCCGTAAAATAAATGGGGAAACTGAATATCTGCTGCCAGAATCAGATATTGTTCTTTCGTTAAAGGATTGACTTGCTGGTAAAACTTCATCATTTTGAGCATCATCGGGAGGTTCCAGTTGGCATCTTTCTTCATGACCTTGTTTAATATTTTCCTCATATCGCGAACAGGCAGATCTACCGTCAAGGAATCCATGTCGTAGACATAAAGTTTACCATCTTTGCCTACAACCAAATTACCCGCTGCAAAGTCTTGATGGCACAATGTTTTGGTCCTCTCCGTTTCCTTCACCCACTGTTCGAAATACGGCTGATTCAACGTCGTAAGCGCTGCTTGCGCTTGCTGCAGGAAGGTATCCACATTCGCTAGAAAGACACGGTCAAACTCATTTTTATTTTTAACCTGCTGGCGCTGCTCTTTCCAGGCTTTCAGGCGTTCCATTCTTGTCTGCAAATCCGACTTCCATTTCGTCAACAGGTAGGAAGGGTAGAAACCATTGGGAGATTCGATCCCTCTTGATGCTTTATGAAAGGCTGCCATTCCTTTTAGCATGAGCGCTAAATCACCATCATTGTTATATTCCGGTGAGCGTCCGTATACGGTTTCAAAAACGACGAAATATTCCCCATTTAACTTCACATAACCTTCGCCAGAACTGGTTTTGAGCACACCAGGCGTGTTAACGCCATTATTTTTGAGATAGGCAATGGCATGGAGCATGAAATCAATATGGGTTTCATCGAATGGAACCTTTTTCATAATCCATTCACCCATGTCGGTTTGGATGGACCAGACTGCTTTTTTCCCTTTAAAGGATAAGAGATAAATATTTTTCACTTTCAAAGGATAGTGCGTCATAACCTTCTTCACTACATCCGAAAAAGTAGTATCCATGCTGACACCTCCGTAGATGTATGGCCTCAAGCTTTAAGCTCATTTGCTTTTATCTGGGGCGTATAAGTTTTCAAGCCGCTTAGCCGCATGCTCGAAGCCAAAGTTGCTCTCTACAACCGCTCTGCCTGCTTTTCCTAAACGCAGCGCTTCGTCAGGATTAGATAGCAGAAACGTAATCGCCTTTTCGAATGCCCCAGGATTGCTGTAATCTTCGATCACAATACCATTAGCATTGGGTTTGATAATTTCTGCATTCCCTCCGCGATTGGTTGTAATGATCGGAAGTCCCGCGCCCATCGCTTCAAAATGAACTCTCGCCAGAGGCTCCTGCCACTGGGAAGAACAAACGAAAATATCTCCTAGCAAATAGTGGACGGGAATCTCGCTTGGTGGAACAAAACCTGTAAAGATAACACGGTCCCCAAGCGATTTGGCCAGTTGGCGAAGGCTTGCTCCGTATTCATCCAACTGCTCATTATGGAACCATTTGCTTCCGATGATAACAAGCACGACATCTTTCCGGATGCTGCTTACCTGCTCAACAGCTTTGATTAGCACGTCGGGACCTTTCGTTTTGCTTAATCGCCCTACGAATAGAATGACCTTTTTATTGTCTACGCCATACTTTTGGCGAAGTTCCTTCCGAAGCTCCTGCGCTTCAGGTGTCCAGATCGGTTTATAATGCTGCAAGTTGATTCCTGAGTATACCGTCTTCACTTTTCCCTTGGCTGAAGGGAAACGGCTGATAATCGTTTGGCCGATATAATTGGAAATCGACATAATTTTATGAACCATTTTGATCACGGAACGACCCACTTCCGGTGTGATCTTTCCTTCTCGGAACATCTCATTATGGCAGCTGACGACAAACCGGGCATTCGGCATGGCTGCTTTATACGTAGGCACATTTTTCGGACGGTTAAACACGTGGATCACATCATACTTTTGGTTGCCGGCGCGCTGCCTGGACAGCTCCTTGGCAACGCCGTTCACATAATCCTCGCGCGGAATCCGTATATATTTGACTCCGTCAACCACTTCCCGATTGGGGAGATCGGGGTCTGTAATGCAGAAAATCGTGAGATCATGCCTACTGCCAATATACGGGGTGACGCCATTGATTAAAATTTGAATGGCGCCCCCCCTAATAGGCGGAACGGTAAGCATTTCAGTGCAAATAAATGCAATCTTCATCTTTACCACTCCAATCAGTGATTCTTCGTGGAGGTTTTAATCCTCATGATTACTCCACATGGTTAAATTTACGCGCCTTTTACGCGCCCACCTTCTTGCCAAACTTGCTCCATACCGTCGACTGGGGCTTAGCCCAACCTCCTCCTGGAGCCGAAAGTGTCTTCATGCCTACTTTAGGCTGAATACGCTTCTTCCCACTTTGGGGCTTCTTAGGAATGACTGCCTTCACCGGTTTAATTGTTCTAATTGTTTTAATTGTTTTAACTGTCTTCACTGTCTTAACCGCTTTAACCGTCTTCACTCTTTTCTTCAGAAGCGGTTTTTTATGGTTAAGCACTCTCTTTCTCTTGCCCACTGCTTTTTTCAACATCGGCTTTTTCCTTGCAAGCAGCCTTTTCTTCAGCACAACGCGTTTCCTTCGTACCAAAGGACGCCTTACTTGCACATCAGGACTCGGCTCCGGTTGCGGCTGTGGCTGTGGCTGTGGCGGATTCGGATCCACATAAGGAATATCCCCGGCCATTAGCTGATTGTGCAGGTGAAGGAGCCGATCTCCTTTGACAGGATGGATCGTATGATACATGTAATGATGCATGGCGGCGTGCGCTTCATTCTGCTCAATTTCATGCTCATGCCGCATCACATTCAATCGCTGGTCCCGTGGAAACTCACGACATTTCCCACCCAATGAGGCAGCGAATGTGACAAAGAAAAACTCTTCCAAGGCCACAACTTGACTCTCGGAGAGCCACTGATCAACCAACGAGACATCCGCTGCTTTCAGCATCTTCTTCACAATGCCACGCCGGTAAACCTGCGTAGGATTAAAGTAGCGGACGAAGTGATCTGTCTGGAACAAGGAGCCCCAACGCCCCCATTCTTCCCACATCGATTGCTTATTCATGTTGTCTGCATCATGTACGCTGCGACAGGTTTGCATATCCCAGCCCATACAATCGTAGCCTCGCATTGTTTGATCCAGATAAGCCTCGAAGCCAGGCTTCACGAAGAGCATATCATCGTCAAGATTCACCAAATATTCGTAGTTCACCTTATGCTCATCAAGCCATTTCATTACGTCCCATAGAAAAGGCGCCAGATGCCCCCAGGTCAAGTGGCGGCTGTACTCGCAGATGGCAGCATTCATGCCTTTCCCGAATTGGCTGTCTTCGCCTCCGTTATACAGGACAATGCCCGCTTCCGGGTTGAATTTACGAATATTTTCAATTTGTGCGGCAAGAACATGCTCATCTTTGTGAGCCAACAGCGCAAACATGACGCGTTTGCCCTTCGGTTTGCCGCCATAATGGGTCATCCGAAAGTTAATAGCTGCATCATATTCGGCTGTAACTCGATACAAATCGTCCCATTGGGAGCCTGAGATATTTTTATAGAGCTCGCCGCCACCGACACGTCTTGTATGTTTGACAGCGACCTCATCGATAATGGCTAATTTTTGATGCGGATACCCCAGGACCTTAGGCCAAACGAAATCGAGGCCCCAGCCCGACTCACTTTTTTCAAACGTAGGCAAAAGCTTTTGGAAAGTTTCTCTCGTGTAGAGTGGAACCATAGGTTCAATAAACTGGGAATATCGTAAATAGTAGTTGCTATTTTGCAGCGTGATTCCATGTCCATAGTAGGAGTCTAGTGTTAAACTCGGCTGTGCCAACTCCAGACCCTGCTCCATGAAAATCTTAAACATGCGATTAATGTCATAAGCATTTGCGCTTATATCATCATCCGGCATCCAGATGGCATCATAGTGATAGATTCCATCTCCAAAGGCTTCAATCGTATCCTTCACCGTAGGCCATTTTAACCCTGGGACTTCATGATAGAAGTCACAATCATTCACATACCTTTGTGGCGTACTTCCGAAATAACTAAGACAAAGATCGAAGTTTTTATACTCCGCAGGCTGCAGCCATTGCTGATGGATAGAGGTATCGCCCACTCTGCCGATTACAAGAAACCTCTTGTCACCTTTGACTTCGAATCGCGTCATTTCGCTCGCTCCTTTTTAACCCAATCGTTATTTCCTTTCGATAAACCTGATATAGTCCAAAATAGGCTGTCTCAAATCTTCCCGCTGCACCGCGATATCAAGAATCGCTTTCACATAACCCAGATGATCGCCAACGTCATGCCAGACGCCGTTAATCTCACAAGCGTGAACCGCCTCTTGCTCATTCAGCTTCGAGATCGCATCGGTCAGCTGTATTTCTTGCCCGACACCCGGCTCCTGCCCCTCCAAGATGTCGAAAATAGCGGGCGTCAAAATATATCGGCCAATCATGGCAAGATTAGACGGAGCCTCCTGAGGCTTCGGCTTCTCCACAAGCTTCGTAATATTATAAAAGCGGTCAAACAACAGCTGGGCATCAATGATGCCGTAGCTCGAAACATCCTTGGGATTCACAGGCTGCACACCGATAATCGATGTTTTGTACCTATCGAAATAATCCATCATCTGTTTCAAGCAGGGAACATCGGACTGTACAAATGTATCGCCAAGCAGAACGGCAAACGGCTCATCATTAATAAACTTTCTGGCACACCAGATGGCGTGGCCCAAGCCTTTCGGCTCTTTTTGGCGAATGTAGTGGATATCGATCAGTTGCGCCGGCTCCTGCACCTTTTCCAGCATCCTCAACTTCCCTTTTTGCTGCAAATGGTACTCCAGCTCAAAAGCGTTGTCGAAGTGGTCCTCCAGCGCACGTTTGCCTTTTCCCGTCACAATGATGATATCCTCGATGCCTGAAGCAACCGCTTCCTCCACAATAAATTGAATCGTAGGTTTATCAATGATCGGCAGCAATTCTTTTGGCATCGCTTTGGTTGCCGGCAAGAACCGGGTGCCCAGACCTGCTGCAGGAATTATTGCTTTCCGAACTTTCATAATGATCATCATCCTTCTGTGTGGATTGGGATAGGATGAACGATCACTTCATCCTACCGATGCTTTGATAGACGAATCCTTCTTCTTTCATCATGTAGGGATTAAATAAGTTCCTTCCGTCAAAAAGTACCGGCTGCTTCAGCAAGCTCTTGATACGGCCCAGGTCCGCCGACCGATACTGCTTCCACTCTGTAAATATCAACAGCGCATCCGCATCCATAAGAGCTTGATAGAGCCCTGTGAAATACGTAATATTCTCTTCGCCTAAAGCCTGGTACGCATTCTGCAAGGCAACCGGGTCATGAACTTGAATCTGAACTCCGCGTTTCCTTAACTGTTCGATGGTCTCAATGGACGGCGCTTCCCGAATATCGTCGGTTTCCGGTTTAAAGGATAATCCCCACACGGCCAGTCTAAGTCCCTTCAAATCTTCCCCGAAATGGCCTACAACCATCTCAAACAACTTTTTCTTCTGCTTATGGTTCACTTTATCGACAGCTTCTAAGATATGCGTTGGAATATTCCGCTCCGTAGCGCTTTGGATAATAGCCCGTACATCCTTAGGGAAACAAGAGCCGCCATAACCGACCCCAGCTGATAAAAAGTAACTGCCAATTCGATGATCGAGCTCCATCCCTTGACGAACCCGTTCAATATCGGCACCGACAGCTTCACAGATTCCAGCCATTTCATTCATAAAACTTATCCGTGTGGCCAACATCGCGTTGGAAGCATATTTGGCAAGCTCAGCAGAGGCAATATCCATGTGAACGATAGGAAATCCCTTGCTCGTAAGCGGCAAATAAAGCTTCTCCATATAGGCCAGTGCTCTGGGGTTGCTGCTCCCGACAACAATTCGGTTAGGGTTCAAGAAATCATTGACGGCAGCGCCTTCTCTTAAAAATTCCGGATTCGAAACAATATCGAATTCCAAGTCCGTGAGCCCTCGGTTCTTTAACTGCTTTTCAATGATGCCTCGTATGCGCTCGCTGCTGCCGATAGGAACCGTTGATTTCGTAATCACAATGGCATAATCTCGAATACTTGCACCAATCTGCTCTACGGCCTTCATCACATAAGTAAGATCGGCAGATCCGTCTTCAGCCGGCGGGGTTCCTACAGCGATGAAAATGAATTGGCTTTGTGCCACAGATTCGCTAATATCCAACGAAAAGCTTAACCGACTCTCTAGCACATTTCGTTCAACCAGCCGTTCCAATCCAGGTTCGTAAATGGGCAATTGTCCGTTCAGCAATGCGGATATTTTGGCGGGATTATTATCCACGCAAATCACTTCATGCCCCATTTCCGCCAAACATGCCCCAACCACGAGTCCTACATAACCAGTTCCAATCATGCAAATCTTCATGGCCGCTCTCCCTTGTTGTGTAGAGTTCATTGACGCTAACCGCAAATGCGGGTAGACATTAATCACTGTCATCTTAAAGTGTATGCGCCTTGTCTTATTACAAACTCGGACGGATAACTAACCCCTTGGAAAAATCAACTATTACCTACTTGAGCAAGCTTTATTCTGCTTTTCGGGACAAACGTACAAACCACCCTTTCCCTCCGGTAATACAAATATCTAGACGGGTAAAAACCAATGTGTACGAAGGAGGATTACGCTTGGAAAGAATCCATATCGTCGTGGCTACCAATGACAAGTACGTGAAGCATTTGGCAGTGATGCTTACTTCCTTATTCGAAAATAAATCAACGAATCGGCCCCTCTCCCTCTACGTGATCGACGGCAAAATATCTAACGAAAACAAGCAGAAGCTTCATAATGCCTTGAAATCCTTCCAAGTGGAGCTTTCTTTTTTAACGGTAGAGGACTCTCTCTTTCAAGATGTCGTCGTTCGTTATCATTTGAGTAAAGAAACCTACTATCGGATTGCGATTCCAGCCCTCTTGCCGAAGGACGTCCGCAAAGCGCTTTATCTGGACTGTGATCTCATTGTGAAAGAGGATATTACCAACCTGTGGGATGTCAACATTGATAAGTATCATCTCGGCGCTGTGCCCATCCCCGGTAAAGTGCTTCGTTTCGAGGAACTTTCCATTCCTGAAAAATATGGATATTTTAACGCAGGCGTGCTGCTCCTGAATTTGAAAAAATGGCGTGATAACCAAACCTCGGAGAAAGTTCTACATTATATGAGAAAAAATCCGGAGAAGCTTAAATTCATGGATCAGGATGCTTTAAACGCCGTTCTGCACGAGAAGTGGCTGAAGCTCGACCCCAAGTGGAATTATCAAGTGCACCGTTCCCATCATCAGCGTTTCAATCCGGCCATCATTCATTACACAACGGATAAAAAACCGTGGAACAGCTGGCATAATCCCAAGTTTAAAGATGAGTATCTCAAATATGCGAAAAAAACCAATTGGAAGCTAGACTAGCGGCACAGCCCAACGTTCAGGAGGTCGAGTAATGAAAACAGATTGGTTAATCATTGGCGCAGGCTTTACAGGCGCAACGCTGGCAGAGCGAATTGCCTCCCAACGGGGAGAGAAGGTCTTGATTGTCGACAAAAGAGATCATATTGGCGGTAACTCCTATGACTGTTATGACGAACACGGCATACTAATTCATAAGTACGGCTCCCATACCTTCCATACGAACTCGAGTATGGTCTGGAATTACCTCTCCATGTTCACCCCGTGGCGTCCTTACTTTCATGAAGTGCGCGTGGTGATTGACGGCAAGAAGGTGCCTGTCCCTTTTAATCTCAACTCCATCTACGCCTTGTTCCCTCCCAAATATGCAGAAAAGCTGGAAGCGCTGCTGATTGACCACTTTGGTTATGGCGTCAAAGTGCCGATCTTGAAGCTTCGCCAAAGCGCAAGCGGAGAATTAAGCGACTTGGCCGATTTTATTTATCAAAACGTATTCTACAAATACACGCTGAAGCACTGGGAGTTAGATCCGGAACAACTTGCACCGTCTGTGACCGCAAGAGTCCCTGTCTACATCTCACGGGATAATCGCTATTTTCAGGACACCTATCAAGGACTCCCCAAACACGGCTATACGCCTATGTTCAACAAAATGCTCAATCATCCTAATATTAAAACCCTCCTGAATACCGACTACAAAGAGCTCATCGGCGAAATAACGTACAAACGAATGATCTATACAGGTCCGATTGATGAGTACTTCAACTATATGCACGGTCAGCTTCCGTACCGCAGCATGCGCTTTGAATTCGACACGTTGGATACCGAGTATCATCAGGAAGTCGGGACGGTCAACTACCCGCATGAATACGACTACACAAGGGTTCTGGAGCAGAAGCATCTCACGGGACAGCAATCTCCCAAAACAACCATTTCTTACGTGTACCCTGAAACCTATACCATAGGTAAAAATGAACCTTACTACCCGATTCCGCGCGATGAAAACAAAGACCTCTACAAGCTGTATCAAGCGGAAGCCGACAAAATCAAGGATACCGTGCTGTTTGCGGGAAGATTGGCTGATTACAAATACTACAATATGGATCAGGCCGTAGCTCGTGCGTTAACGCTTTTCCATAATGAGATTCAGAAATAAGCGTATAGGCAGAGGAGGCTGCATTCATGATTTGTATGGCTTTATTAGCTCACGAGAATGAACAAGCATTGCGTAATCAAATTCGAAATATTCGGAAATATAATCCCCAGGATGTCCAAATCATCTTCTACAACGGCGGTCAGGATACGAATTTCGGTAAAAAGGTATGTGAGGACGAAAATGTCCTGTACTGTCCTTACAGCCGTCCTTTAAAGCAGCGTACCAGCGGCCGGTTTTTCTATGATGTCATGAGGTTTCTTGAGGATAAAAAAATAGCCTATGAGTACCTGGTTTATTTGGAGTATGACATCATGTTTGTCAATTCAGGGTTTCGCGAGTACTTGTTAAGTAAAATGGAAGGCTACGACTGCCTGGTTAAAATACTTCGCAAAGAAGTCGATCCGAAGAATGCCTCGTGGCCTCCTGCCAGAGACATGTGGAAGGACTGGGAACGGTGGAAGTCGATATTCGAGTCCGATGCCTTCTACCGCACCTCCTCTCCAATGTCCGTCTTCCGTCATGGCATCATTAAGAAGATGCTTGGAGGGCTGAATAAGAAGCGCCTGGAGCATCTGTTTGATACGTCGAACATTCCTTGTCTGGGTGAAATGTTATACATTACATTAGCCAAAAAATACGGCGGCAAATGCAAAATTTACGGGGATAATACCAAACGGTTTCTAAGATTCCGACCCGCCATTACACGGAAAGAAATTAAAGAGGCCAAAAGCCGGTCTGACGTTATGTTCGTTCATCCCGTGAAAGACGCCGAAGTGCGTGATTGGATTTTTAATCAACCCTAGGAGGCTGGAACATGCTCTGTTTTGCACTGTTAGCGCATGCTGATGAAAACGCCCTCTACAAACAGATCCGTAACATTCGCAGATATAACCCGAATAACGTACTCATTGTTTTGTACAACGGCGGACCGGATGCAAATTTCGGCAAAGCCCTTTGCAAAAAAATGAAAGTCATGTACTGCCCGTACAGCAGGCCATTGCAGAAGGGGAAGACGGGACGTTTCTACTATGATGTCATGAGATGGTTAGAGGAGAAGAACGTCAACTACGACTACTTAGTCTACACCGAATATGATGTGATGTTCGTCAATCACGGATTTGAACGCATGGTCGAGAATGAACTTAGGGACCACGACGCTCTTGTGAAATTAATCCGCCACGAGAAAGACCGTAAGCGCAATTGGTGGATTCCCGGCAAAACGATGTGGAAGGAATGGCATCGCTGGAAGCCGTTCTTCCAGACGGACGATTTCTATGGGACTTTTAATCCGATGCAAGTGTATAGGCATTCCATCCTGAAACGGATGTTGGCTATCATCGATACGCCTATGCTGGAAGAGCTTTTTAACGCTACGAATGTATACGCCTTAGGAGAGATGCTCTATATTACGCTAGCCAAAAAATGCGGTGGACGCTTAAAGGCTTACCCTAAACCGAGTGTAGATTACCTCCGCGTGTACCATCGCATTCGTCTGGACGACGCCAAAGAGGCCAGTCAGAAGTCCGAGGTCATGTTCGTCCATCCGGTCAAGGACGCTGAGGTTCGCGATTGGATTTTCAACCTTAAAAAATAAAGGAGGAAGCCGCATGATTTGTTTCGCTCTATTAGCCCACGAGAACGAACCTGCGCTTCGCCAACAAATTAGAAACCTTCGGAAGTATAACCCGAATGCTTTTATCGTGCTTTATAATGGCGGCACCGACAGGAATTTCGGCAAAGAGGTATGCCAGAGCGAACACATCCTCTACTGTCCTTACAGCAGACCCCTGCGCAGAGGACGGACCGGAAGATTCTTCTACGACGTCATGAGATGGCTGGAAGATACCCGAATTCCCTACGAGTATTTGGTGTACACCGAATATGATGTGATGTTCATTCACGGCGGATTTGAGTCGTTCCTGAGCAATCACATGGAGGACTACGATTGTTTAGTAGAGGCCCTCAAAACAGAAACGACGCCTCACAAAAGCAATTGGACAACTGCACTCGGCATGTGGAAGGAGTGGGGTCTTTGGCAGCCGTTTTTCCAAAGCAATCACTTCTACGGCACGTTTAACCCGATGCAGGTTTATCGGCATAGACTTGTGAAGAAGATGCTGGCCAGAGTGAACAAACCGCTATTCGAGCAAATTCTCGCCAAAACGGATGTTTTTGCGTTGGGAGAAATCCTGTACATGACGTTAGCCATGCAGTGCGGAGCCAGGTGCCAAGAATATCCTAGCAAAATCAGGCAGTGCTTCCGCTATCGGCCGAATATATCCTTGCAAGAAATTCAAGCGGCTTCACAGAAGTCGGAAATCATGTTTGCTCATCCCGTCAAAGACGATTCTGTCCGCGCTTGGATAAGCGCATTATGATCAAGCAGCCAAGGAGGAAACCATGATGAAACAAAAAATTCTGGTTACCGGGGGGGCGGGATTCATCGGAAGCCACCTGGTGGACTCTCTTCTCTTGGACGATAACTACGAAGTGCTTGTGATCGATAACTTTGACGACTACTATGAGCGCAAAGTGAAAGAGAACAACATTCAAAATCACTTGCGTTCACCTAGATATGAACTAATCGAAGCCGACATACGAGACAGAGCCGGCATGGACCGCATATTCAGTGCTTGGAAACCGGACGCCGTCGTCCATTTGGCCGCCAAAGCCGGGGTCCGGCCATCCCTCGAAATCCCGAGCACCTACGTCGATGTCAATCTTGCGGGCACGGTCAATCTGCTGGATGCTGCCGTCAAATACGGCGTTTCCAAGTTTGTTTTTGGATCGTCCAGTTCGGTGTACGGCTTGAATGACAAGGTGCCGTTCTCGGAGACGGACCCTACCCTGCTCATCGCCTCGCCATACGGCGCCACCAAAGCTTCAGGCGAAGCGCTGTGCCGCAGCTACAGCCATTGTTTCGGCTTGCCGATTGTCGCTCTGCGCTTCTTCACGGTATTCGGTCCCCGTCAGCGACCGGATTTGGCCATTCATCTGTTCGCCAAAAAAATCGCAAAAGGTGAACCCCTCTCCCTGTTCGGAGACGGCACGACCAGTCGCGATTATACGTATGTAGCCGATATCGTTGCGGGGATTCGTAAATCCATCGATTTCGACCATCCCGGTTACGAAGTGTTTAACCTCGGGAACGACCACCCGACCAGTTTGTTGGACCTTGTCACCGCGTTGGAGAATGCGATGAACAAGAAGGCAATCATCCACTGGAAGCCGATGCAGATCGGCGATGTCCCACGAACATGGGCCAACTTTGAGAAAGCGCACACACTATTGGGCTACACGCCATCGACGAGCTTGGAGGTTGGCATTGAGCGCTTCGTGCAGTGGCTGGAAGAGGAGTCGCTGGCTTAGCGGCTTGATTTGCAGCCGCTGGTGGCGGTGGCGGGGGCGCAGAGCGGGCGACCAACTATGCACCGCCCCATGCCACTCTTCGCTGCCGTCTCGCAGTCGCCCGCAACCGTCTTGAACCCCAAAAAGGCCAACCGCAAGGTTGGCCTTCGTTTACATATGCTACTTGTAAGATAACGCCGATTCCTCCAGCTATTTGCTGCAAATGTTCCACTTTTTCCTAAGTAGCTGTATTTTCTGGCATTAATTTCGCCAAGTATGCCCGATTCTCGACTCCTACCGGCGATTTAGCTGAATATTCTACCGTTATTTCGTTCCCTGCCACTGAGCAGCGCAGATTAACGGTAGTTTTTCCATCTCCCTTAGCTGCAGCACATCAGTGGCTGCTCACCTTGCAGCATATAAAGGAACCTGAGGGCGCTATTTGTGCCCTCGGGTCCGTTTTTACATTCTTGGGGAACTACGGGGACTTATTTCAACGATTTGGGCGAAAGTCCAGCCCAATCCGTTGAAATAAGGGACCATAGTTCCCCTTCCTTGTGTAAAAGGGCCTATTTCGCAGAAATAGCGCCCTGTAGTTCCCCCGAGCTGGCCGCAATCCCGGCCTCGGGCCCTGCTCCGGCTCTATCTCTGGCTCCAGCTTCAGCATCGATCACCCGCTCGGTCTCCGCCGGCTCCACACTCCCTAGCCGGTCCCTGCGGCACCTAACAGGCGGCGACTCCCCGCAACCGCTCCCTCATACATACAGCTCCAGCAATCGCTTGGCAACGTGCTGGAACCCATAGTTGCCTTCCACAAATTTGCGGCCAGCACGGCCTAACTCATCCGCTTTCGACGGATTCGTGAAGATGTGGCTGATCGAGTTCGCGAATGCCCATGGATCGGTATAGGCGCTTATGACGATTCCGTTCTTATGATTCGATATGATCTCGGCATTGCCCCCACGATTCGTCGTAATAATCGGGAGGCCCGCCCCCATGGCCTCATAATGCACTCTAGCAAGTGGCTCCTGCCACTGGGAACTGCAGACGAACACATCCCCGAGCAAGTAAATCGAGGGAATCTTGCTTGGAGGCACAAAGTTCGTGAACACAACTCTGTCTTTCCCCAGCGAATCGCCAAGCCTTCGCAAATTCGATATATAATCGTCTACACGGTTATCGCTGAACCATTTGCTTCCGACAATGACCAGCACGGCGTCATCATGTTTTTTGACGACCCGCTGCATGGCCTGCAGCAGAACATCAGCCCCTTTATTGGCGGACAGCCGTCCAACGAATAACACAACTTTTTTATTTTCGACGCCGTATTTTTTGCGCAATGCCTTTCTTTCAGCCTGAGCATCTTCCCGCCATATGGGTTTGTACTGCTCCAGATTGATGCCAGAGTACACCGTCTTCACCTTACTTGCAGCTTCAGGGTAACGATCCACAATTGTTTTTCCAATATAGTTGGAGATGGACATGATGTTGTGGGTTATTTTAACCACTTGACGACCCTTGTCATCCGGCAGTTTCTCTTGGCGAAACATCTCATTATGACAGCTCAAAACAACCCGGCTCTCAGGCATAGCTTGCTTGATGATAGGGACATACATGGGACGGTTAAACACATGAATAACATCAAATGTCCGATTACTACTCCTCATTTTTTTCAACTCGTTGGCAACATTTAGTTGATAATCATTTTTCGCAACCCGGATATAGGTCACACCTTTTACTACCTCCCGGTCACGAAGGTCATTATCTTTTATGCAAAATACCGTTATTTCATGGCTCTCGCTTAAATAGGGAATCACGCCATCGATGAAAATTTGAATAGCTCCTCCCCGGATAGAAGGAACGGTTAGCATTTCTGTACAAACCAAAGCAATCCTCACACTGTTCACTCCAATCGTATACGGTTTCATGTGGTTTGATATAAATTCGACAGTCGTTGCGCATACTTCTCAAAGTTATAACGATCCGTTATCAATTTCCTGTTCTCGCGTCCTATTCGGATGCGTTTCTCTTGGTTGCTTAATAACGTGATGATGGCCTGAGCGTAAGCTCTTGGGTCTGTATAACGATCAATGATATAACCGTTTTTCTCATTTAGAACAAGCTCAGGATTCCCCCCTCGATTCGAGCTGATGATCGGTATGCCGGCTGCCATAGCCTCATACTGAACTCTTGCAAGCGGCTCCTGCCATTGGGATGGGACCACAAGCACATCGCTCATCGTATAGTAGCTGGGAAGCCTGTCTACCGGTATAAAATTGGTAAAATATATATAAGAGGACACAGCCATAGCTCTTTTTCGAAGTTTCGTGACATAAGTGCTAATGGTCCGGTCGCCATACCACTTGCTACCAATGATCACTAGCGCTGTTTTGGGATATTTTCTGATGACGAGCTTCATGGCGTTAATTAGATGATGACAGCCTTTTTTGGGCAGCAGCCTGCCAACAAAGAGGACGACATGGAAGCCAGGAGGGATACCCAATTCTCCCTTTAGCTTTTCAGCGATCTTTTTACCTTCTCTGGTAAAATGAGGCGTAAATCGCTTAGGGTCTTCTCCCGTATAAAGCGTGGTGATTTTGCTGCTGACTGCAGGAATGGTTTTGATGATGTCCTGTGCAACGAATTTACTGACCGTAATGAGGTGATCGGCTAACTCAAAAGCGTGAAGTGCAGCCTGATCACGGGTCTCGTGATTGATCAATAAGTTGTGAAGCGATAAATAAACGCGGGCAGCCGGAACTGCGCTCTTCATTTCTTCAACCCAATTCGGTCTATTAAATAATTGAACTACGTCAAATAGTTGCTTTTCACAGTAACTCAGCACGTCATTGAAATAAGTGGATTGGTCATAACGAATGAATCTCACACCATTCATCCGTTCATCATTGCTGAGCGAAGGATCCTGTATCGAAAAAATCGTAACCGAATGACCCAATCTGCTTAAGTAAGGAGCCATGCGATCAATCAATAACTCAATCGCTCCGCTTTTGATCGGTGGACACGGCAAAGAATCCGGGCAGACTAAGGCAATTTTCATGAAAGTCCTCCTTTCGTAGATGCATGCCATTAAGGTTATTCTATATCCTATTCTTCATGACGCATAAATGTTTGTACATATCCAAAAAAAGCTCCGCGAATCACACACAAAAAAGGATCACGCCAAATAGACGCGATCCTTATCGAGGAAGTCATTATCCTTTTGTTCCTATGGAAATCCAGTTAATGATTCCGTACGCGTCCGGTGAAAAACGGGAACGCACAATGATCATTTGCGCTGAATTCGTTTGTTTTTGTTTGATAACGGCATAACACGAAGGGTGACTGGTTGTCGCTGTGATGACATAGTTAACATCGGCATACGGCTCATCAAAGAGTAACGTGACTTCGACGATTTCGTCCTGCACTTTTAATTCAAAAGGAACCAAGCCGAATTGTTGCAGGGCCGCCGGCTTTGCCGCAGGAGTGTGCACGGCATTGAAGCTAAGCTTGCTCTCATCCACACTGCCAGCCGCCAGCTTCGTACCTTCGACTGCGCCCTCAGCCAGATGTTCCCCTTGAACGGCGCCGGCGATTATTTTGCTGCTGTCTACACTACCCGGCGACAGATGGAAACTGCTGATCGCGCCAGATACCAGCTTGCTGCCGTCCACACTTCCCGGCGCCAGCTTGCCGCTATCCACGCTGTTCGCAGCCAGTTTGGAACTGTCAACGCAGCCTGCTCCAAGATGGAAAGCGCTAATCGTGCCGGAAACCAGCTTGCTGCCATCGATACTGTTCGCTTGAAGCTTAGCGCCATTCAAAGCACCTTCCGCAAGATGTTCACCGCTGACCGCACCAGCTGCCAAAATGCTGCCATCGATGCTGCCTTCCGCCAGCTTCGAGCCACTCAATGCGCCGTCCGCCAAGTGATCTCCCGTCACTGCGCCCAGGGCCAACTTACTGCCATCCACGCTATTTACGGCCAGTTTGCTGCTGTCGATCGCGCCATCTGCGATATGGCTGCCGTTTACCGCACCGGCTGCAAGTTTGCTGCTATCGATACTGCTTGCTTTGAGCTTGGCGCCGTCTAAAGCACCTTCCGCAAGATGTTCGCTGCTCACCGCACCGGCTGCCAACTTGCTGCCATCCACGCTGCCAGCGGATATATGATAGCTGCTGATCGCGTTGGAGGCTAATTTGCTGCCGTCTATGCTTCCTGCCGCCAGTTTTGCGCCAAACAAGGCTCCGTCAGCCAAATGGTCTCCTGTGACTGCGCCAGCGGACAATTTACTGCTGTCTACGCTGTTCGCAGCCAGCTTGCCGCTGTCAATCGCGCCATCCACGATATGGCTGCCGTTCACTGAGCCAGCGGTCAACTTGCTGCCGTCGACACTGCCAGCCGCCAGCTTCATTGCATCCACTACGCCGTCAGCGAGATGGTAGTTGCTTACTGCACCAGCTACCAGCTTACTGCCGTCCACGCTGCCTGTTGCCAGTTTCGCGCCTGTCACAGAGCTCGCACTAAGATGCTCGCTGCTCACTGCGTTCTCCACAAGTTTGCTGCCGTCCACACTAAGCGCCGCCAGCTTGCTGCCGTTTACTGCGCCTGGTGCGATATGATCGCTGTTCACTGCACCGGACACCAACTTGCTGCTGTCCACGCTGCCGGGTGCCAACTTCGCTCCGTTGATTACTCCGTCAACCAGGTGATCTGTTTTTACAGCCCCAACTGCCAGCTTAGAGCTAACGACACTGCTGTCCGCCAGCTTCGACCCATCAACGATGCCTGCTACCAGATGGCTTCGCAGCACAGCGCCTTCTGCCAGCTTCGTGGAGTCAATGATACTGTCCGCCAAATGCTCCCGTTGAATTGCGCTTGGAACCACTTTGCTGCTGTCCACGCTGCCTTTTGCGAGCTTGCTGGCGTCAATCACTCCGTCCACGATGTGCTCATGGTTCACAGCACCTGCGGTCAGCTTGCTGCTGTCCACACTGCCTGTCGCCAATTTCGCGCCATACACCGAGCTATCCGCAAGATGATAATTGCTAATTGCGCCAAGGCTTAATTTGGTGCCATCCACGGAATTTGCCGCAAGATTGTTATTCTCGACCGCAGCGTCTGCCAGATGCTCATGGACGATAATGCCAAGTCCAAGCTTCGCTCCGCTAACGGCGCCATCGGCCAATTTATCGCCGGTCACAGCTCCAGCTGTCAGCTTCGCACTATCCACGCTTTCCTTTGCCAACTTCGCGCCAGTCACCGCGCCTTCCGCGATATGCTCGCTGCCAATCGCCCGTGCAGCCAACTTCGCGCTGCTGATCGCTCCATCGGCCAAATGCCTTGAGCTTAATGCACCGGCTACCAGCTTACTGCCGTGTATGCTCTCATTAGCCAGCTTCGCTGCCGTAATCGCGCCGTCAACAATATGCTCACTGTGCACGGACTTGCTGGAGATTTTGCGACCTGTTACGCTGGAATCAGCCAGTTTAGCTTCAGTAACGGCTTGCTCTCCTAGTTTGCTAGTCGTTACGACTTGCTCCTGCAATGACCGGGTAGAGATCGCTCCGGGTTGCATATGCTGCGAACTAACTGCTCCATTCGCCAGCTTATCTTCGGTGACTGCCCCTTTCGCAAGCGTTTCTCCGGTAATGGATTGTTCCATTAACTTCGTTCCATCCAAGCTCCTGTCAGCAAAAATATTGAGTGTAATCGAGCCTTGCGCCAAGTGCTGGGACGAAATCGCCCCCGGCTTCAGATGGCTGCCATCGATACTATTTTCCTGAAGATGACGAGTTTCAATGCTCATGGAAGCAATTTTTGTACCAGTCACCGCTTCTTCAGCTATTTTACTTGTCGTAATCGTTTGATCCTGCAAATGCTGCGTTGTCACGGCCTCTTCAGCAATATGATCGCGCCCAATCGCCGATTCCACGATTTGTTCAGCGCCAATCTCGCCATTCCCGATATGCTCTGAACGTATAGCGCCTAAGCCCAGCTTCTCACTCGTAATGATTCCATCCAGCAGGTGAGTCGTTCCAATCGTCTCTGGTGAAAGATGGATACCAAGAATTGCCCCTTCGGCCAAATGCTCGCTCGCCACGATCCCTTGGTGCAAATGCTCGGCTGTGATTGAACTTGCCGCAAGCTTATCAGAGGTCACACTGTGCGGTTTCAGCTTCGACGTATCCACGCTGCCTGCTGCCAATAGATCTGTCGTCACAGCTCCCTCTTCCAGTTTGGAGGAAGAAATGATGCCGTCTGCCAAATGAAGCTGCGTGATTGCCCCTTCGCTTATGTGCTTTTCCTCAATGAGATTCTCTGTTAAATGGCTTGATGTAATGGATTGATTTTGTAATTTCGAGCTGGAGATGATGCCGTCTGCCAGATGCCAGTTTTGAATCACTTGCTGCCGGATATGTTTGCCTTCAACCGTGCCTTCAACCAGCTTGGATGACGTGATCGACTCATCTTGCAGCTTGGCATTGGATATGCTGTTATTGGCAATATGTCCGCTCTGAATCGCCTGCTGTTGGATATGTTTGGCTTCAATCGAGCTTTCCACCAGCTTCGAAGAGGTAATCGATTCATCCTGCAGCTTCGCATTAGAAATGATATTGTCAGCGAGATGTCCGATTTGAATGGCCTTCGGGAAAATATGTTTATCCTCTACCGCATTTGCAGCCAGTTTGTCTGCTGTAATGGAGCCATCCTGGATCAGTTTGGCGTGTACCGCACCTTCTGCCAGATGTTCGGATTGAATCACGCCGGAAGCAAGATGTGAGGTTTGGATAGAGCCGTCTGCCAGGTGCTCCGTGCGGATCGAAGACTTCACGATGTGCTTAGCTTCAATCGACAACGGGGCGATCTTTTGATTCGTAACAGCTTGATTCGCCAGCTTCTCCTCAGTGACCGATAAAGGAGCGAGTTTATCTTCTGTAATTATCTGACTTTCCAGATGGTAACTGTCGATTGCCCCGTCAGCGATGTGCTCGGCTTCAATTTGACCTGGCGCAATACTTCGGCTCTGGACGCTTCCATCGGCCAAATGTTCGTTGAAAATAACCTTGGACTGGATATGAACGGAGCAAATGCTTTCATTCGCAATTTTTTCTTCCGTAACGGCTTGATCTCTTAACTTATCGGTTGTAATCGCTGCATCCATCAGCTTGGCGGTGTCGATGCTGTAATTGGAAATATGTTTGGCTTGCACAGCGCCGCTGCGTATTTTGTCAGCTGTAATCGACTGGTCGTCGATCAGCTCATTCGTAATTACCAACTCAGATAAATGCTGCGACAAAATGGAGCCGTCCGCCAGCTTAATCGAATCAATCGTTTGATCGGCGAGCTTATCCGCTGTGATGCTGTTATCCAGCAGTTTGCTTCCGGGGATCGATTGATCCTGGATTTTATCACCGGAGATGCTGTGCGGAGCGATATGTTCATCATAAATGCTGTGCCCGGCGATTTTATCTCGCGTCACGCTGGCTGACGCTAACTTTGACTGATCGATTGCAAAATCCTTAATAACTTTAGTCCCGATGCTTTGCGGCTTGATTTTACTTTCGTCAACCGAACGATTCGCGATTTTCTCCCATGTTATCGCTTCTTCCACGATATCATCCGTGTAGACAACAGGGTTTACAAATTTGCCTGTTTTACGCTCAGAAAGCAGCAGCAGCGGAGGTGCTGGTACGGAAGTCTGAGATACATTTACCACCGTTGCGGGTTTATTCACTTTGGCCGGCTCAACAATCGCCGTTTTCGCTACCGACGTTTTGGACGTCGGCGTTTTGGGAGAAATACTTGTTTCAACGACGGGTGCAACCTTTGGACTTGTTTCCGCTTTCTCCTGCTTAACCGGAGCAGGTGAAGGCTGTTCGCTTTCATCTAGCCATTTCAACTCATTTGTTCGGGAGTTCACTTTTTGCACATAAGGCCTTTCCCTGTTGCTGCTGCTCTTACGCTTACTCATAGACTCCTCTCCATTCCACATAAATTGGTCATTTGTAACATATTCAAGCTCAATCCGAGATGTACGTTAGCCCTGAAAAATGTGCTGACACCCAGATAAATAGTTACCTCCCCAATTTATGCTTGTATAAGTCATACCTCATTTCTGCCGCCTTATCCCACGTGAACAATTGATCGACTCTTTGAATACCTTGCTCCCCCATGGCTCGTCTTAGCTCTTCATCTGCCAAAAGACGCAATAAATAAAGAGGCAGGTCCGTCTCGATCTTGCCCAAATCAACTAAATACCCGACCGTCCCATTCTTAATCACTTCGCCGATCCCGCCCGAATTTGTCGCTACGACGGGAACTCCAGAAGCCATAGCCTCAATATTTACGAGTCCAAAAGCTTCTCCTTCCTCGGAAGGCACGGCAACAACGTCCGCGAGATGAAACCATTTCGGGATGTCGGCGTGCGATGTGTAGGGGACAAATTTCACATTCTGAGGCATCTTGCTTCCTTCCCGGTACAACCTTTTCACGTAAGCCGTCAATCTCCTGGAGCCATAGAAGGCACCGCCGACTAGAATTAAGACCGCATCCGGCTCCGTCTGAATCACCGTTTTCATCGCTTTGAGCAGATGGTGCACCCCTTTTCTCGGGATAAGCCTACCTACGAAAAGAATGATTTTCCGGTTCTCATAGCCGAGCTTTTTCAGCATTTGAGTGCGGGATTCATTCCCCTCGGGAGACCACCTTGACGTAAATTTGGTAACGTCCACGCCCAAATGCTGCGTCACAATTTTATGTGCGGCAGACGGCACTTTCGCGAGCACTGCCTGCTTGAGATAGTCGCTGTTGACTATAACGACATCCGCCGCGGCTAGGCATGCCTTCAAATATTTCTGCGAGATATAAGGTAAAGAAATAAATATTTTTGAGTGCAGCACCAGACTAATGAAGCATCTTGGAAAACGTTTGCGCAGATAGAGCACGAAATGCGGCCGATTCTCAACCTGAATGACGCCGGGTTTTCGTATCGCGATTTGGCGAGACACGGCGGAAATATAGGAACGAGAGCCCCCGTAAGGAACCCTTATATACGTACATCCTTCCCGCATTTCACTTCTTGGTTGATACTTCGTTCTTCTCCCTAGAACACAAACGGGCATAAATGTAACGAGCTTTTCAGCCGTTTTTTGGACAACCTGTTCGACCGAAGAGCTTTTTCCTGAGGGAATGGGAAAAGAACCTGGCGTAACAATGACAACACGCATAGGTCTCTGGCTCACACGTAACTCCCCCTTCCTTCTTCTATACATATGCGGATATACAGGCAAAGTTTGGGCAGCTGTCCGCTACTTACGCAAAAGTATCAGCATCCGTACAAACAAGCTGCACTGCTTTTCCATAAGCTGTAGAGGAGCCTCTATCGTGTCGCGTGACGAAAAACTCTAAGCTTTGCTTTCGATGCCAGTTTTTCTGGCGAAAAACTCTAAGGAGTGAAGTAGATGGTCAATCCCTATGTGGGTATATTAGTGAACGATTCCTTATACGAAGGCATTCCCCTAGGGAACACAAAATATGAAGCCATCCATTTTTACAGTGACGCCGGCAAACAATTTGGCATTACCCCTTGCTACTTCCGCATGCAGGATGTTCACATCCATACGATGAGAGTTCATGCCTATGTGGAAAGAGGAACTTCTCGATATGTGCGTGAATGGATTGCCCTGCCGAAAATTATTCATAACCGGGCCATTTACTTGGACGCTAGTTCCGATCAGGAGCTGGAAAGTTGGACACAGCAAGGTATTCACGTTTTTAACCGATGGAATCGGTACAGTAAGCTGCAAATTCACCAAATATTGCTATTGGATGATGCCATCAGACCCCATTTGCCCGGCACCTTCCCCGCCACCCTCAAAAATATGAAAGTCATGATGAGTGCCTACGACTCTATCATTATCAAACCAACGAACTCCAGCATCGGGCGCGGTGTTATGAAAATGGATCGAACCCCCACGGGCTGGCAGCTTGTTTATCCCGCGACACTCAAAATCAGCAATAAAGTCTGGCGGCAGGTCAACTTTCGCAAACAACTGCCGTTAGCCCTGCGGCGCAAAATCCAAAGCCGCGCCTACCTCGTGCAGCAGCGCTTGCCTTTGGCTACCTATGACAAACGTCCCTTCGACATGCGTGTATCTGTGCAGCGCGGAGCCTGCGGCGATTGGGGCGTGACGGGAATCGTCGCCAAAGTCGCTTCACGCAAGCTGTTCTTGACCAATGTGGCGCAAGGAGGCCAAGTGAAGACGTTGACGGAAATTTTGGCAACTGACTATCCGACTCTGAATTCCCGCGCGGTGTGTGAGCAAATTTCGGAGTTTGCCCTTCAGGTAGCGAAGTTTCTAAGCATGCATTTGCCGCATTTGGCCGATCTCGGACTTGATATCGGGATCACCACGGATGGTTATCCTCTATTTATTGAATGCAACGGCAAGGATCAGCGTTATAGTTTCCGAGAAGCAAACATGCTGGAAGAATGGAAAGCCACCTACTATAACCCCATGGCTTACGCCAAATATTTGTTGGATGGCGGTACCCCGGTTTATTAGCCCCTACCGAGCTACAGACAATGGAACTACGTTCCCCTATTTTGGCGAAACACAGCTAGTGGGGAATTCTAAGGGAACCAGGATCCGCTAATCCCCCAGTTTCAGGCTATTTGACGGCAAATTTGAGCAAATAGACCTTCTAGTTCCCTAAAACAGCCAATTTAGCCCATTTACCACAAATAACGCCCTGTAGTTCCCCTCCCTCTTCCGCCAGCTCCCCATCGCTCAACATGACACCACACAGGTCCCGCTTCTTCCCCAAAAATCAAAAAGAGTGCCCAAGAGTCATCATATGACTGAGGGGCACTCTTTTTAATTGTGTTATTTCGAACTTAGCACTTTCTTTACTGCTTGATTGAGGGCAGCTACGTCAACCGAACCGACGCTTTCATCCTTCAGCTTGTACTTTTGCTTCAGCTTCTGAATTCTTGCCACACTCTGATCGATTGTTTCCATCGGAATCCGCTTATCCTGAACGGCTTGTCGCAGCGCCTCGATCACCTTTACAACTTTATTGTAGTCATGCCCGACCATGATCACATTAGCTCCCGCCAAAACGGATTTTACGGCGGAAGCGCCTATATCGTAGTTTTGTTCGATGGCTCCCATCGTCATGTCATCCGTCATGATTACACCTTGGAAGCCCATCTCCTTGCGCAGCAAGTCCGTCATGATTTTCTTCGACATTGACGCCGGGTTCTGTCCGTCCACTTTGGGCAGCAAAATATGGGCAACCATCACAGCATCCGCCTGTTGTTTGAAAGCTTCCGCGAAGGGGATTAATTCAAGCTTGCGCAATCTGTCCAAATCGTTCTGCACTACGGGCAGCCCTACATGCGAATCAACTGATGTATCCCCATGGCCCGGGAAATGCTTAACGACTGACGTGATCTGCTGATCTCGCAGCCCCTTCATTTCTTGAATGCCCATAGCGTTGACTACAGCAGCGTTCGCTCCAAAAGAACGGTCGCCGATCACCGGATTTTGCGGATTGCTGTTAATATCCAGCACTGGAGCGAAATCAACGTTCAATCCATACGCACGAAGCTCTGAACCGATCAAATTGCCGATGTTATAGGCATACGTCTTGTTATTCGTTTTGCCGATCTCCTGATTCGTTGGCGTTTTCTGAAGCTCCTCCGGCAACCGTGTTACCCTTCCGCCCTCCTCGTCCACACCGATCCAGAGCGGCAGCTTATTTTTTGCATTCTTTTGCTTCAGTTCATTCACCAGCGAAACTAATTGGCTTGAATCTTTTACATTTGGCTTATATAAAATAATGCCGCCCACGTGGTACGTTGAAATCAACGCTTGGGTATTTGCATTTACGCTGTATCCGTCGATGCCGGCCAAGATCATCTGTCCCAGCTTTTCGTCCAGAGACAGGCCCGCCGTCGGGTTTGCAGGCGTTGGGCTTGGAGTCGGTGCTGCAGCAGTGGGGTTTGGCGTTGAGATTGGCGTAGCTGCCGGAGCAGAAGCAGATGGCGTTGGGGACAAAGGCGCGGCTGAAGACGTGTTATCTTTTGGAGAAGATGCGCACCCCGCTAAAAAGAGAGATAACGCAGCCGCACACATCATACTCTTGGTATATCTAGGAATTACAAAATTCACTCTAACACCTGCCTTCATGATAAGTCATGCCTATTAGACGATGTGCCAGTTGAAATAGTTACAAATGAAATGGATATAAATAACACAGAACTACTCCTTTCTGATCTCTATTAACAGGCGTTTCCACATTAAGTAGATCCCGTAACATCCCAAATAGGCTCCGCTTAAAAGGAATAACTGGTTGTTGAAAACTCCATGAATATTCGTCATAAACACCGTATCGTCCCGTAATATGTCATTAACCGCCAATGCGGAAATAATACCAAAGACATATGCACTGACCATTGCCAGAATATGAAACCAAATACGGCAGCTTATGAACATCCATGAGCCAACTAGCATGCAGGCTGGAATTAAAAACAGAATCAATATAATCATAATGGACATTGTACCCGTTCACCTCATTAACAGCATTGACAAGCATATTTCACCTCAAACAGCCTTCAGACTATTTTTTTAGCCACCTACCTTGCCGTTTCTTCTTCATTCGACAATTGATTCTTTTACCTTTCTGTGGCAAGATTAGCGAAGAACCATAAATAGGCATCTTTGAAGAAACTTGAACGTTGGTCAAAAGCCCGCCTAACCACGAATGAACAGGAGTTAATCTATGTCAAAACCGTTCTTCAAATTGCTAACCGAGCTCTCCTCACGTAAATGGGTATCCCAAGTGACAGGAGCTTTTGCCAGGTCCAGAGCAAGCCGGATGTTCATTCCCCGTTTTGCCCAAACTTACGGTATACGTATTGAAGATGCTGAGAAGCATGTAAAAGATTACAAATCCCTAAATGATTTCTTTACCCGCCGCTTAAAGCCGGGTTTACGCCCGATTCACGAAGATGAGACGCGTGTCGTAAGTCCGGTTGATGCCATGATTACAGGGATCGGGGACATTAAAGACGGCTTGATCGTCAACGTCAAAGGTCAAGACTACACCATTGAGGAGCTGCTTAACCGGTCGCCCCGCACAGTTAATTACAAAAACGGCTTCTACTTCGTCCTGTACTTAAGCCCAACCGATTATCACCGCATTCATTCTCCGATTACGGGGGACATCCTTGAAAAAGAGCACGTGCTCGGTAAAGTGTATCCGGTGAATGAATTCGGTCTTCGCCATATGAAGCGAGTCCTTAGTCGCAATGAGCGATTAATTACTTTCATCCAGCATCATACAGGCGAAGTTGCCGTCGTAAAGGTCGGAGCGCTGAACGTGAGCTCGATTCAGTACGTCAAGCCGCTTCCCAAAACATTGGAGCGCGGTCAAGAGCTGGCTTATTTCGAGTTCGGCTCAACCGTTGTTCTGCTTTTTGAAGACGATATGTTTGAACCTCGCCCGGACCTTAAGCTTGGTTCCAAAGTGAAAATGGGAGAAGACCTCGGCCGTTTCCTAGATAAATAGCGAGAGGAGCGCATCATGGCTGCCATAACAACACCATCTCCCGAATCCAGAAGCTTGCAGGGTGCTGGAGATATTAAACCAACTGTTTACCGGATATTGTTTGCCATCGGCCTTGTCCATTTGCTGAATGACTCTATACAATCTGTCATTCCCGCCATCTTCCCCATTTTGAAAAGCGAAATGGGATTAAGTTATGCCCAGGTAGGTTGGGTACAGTTCGCCATCAACTTCACGGCTTCCATCATGCAGCCCGTAGTTGGCTTATACTCGGACCGTAAGCCATCGCCCTATATGCTGCCGATTGGCATGGCATCGACCCTTACCGGGATGCTGCTGTTAGCCTTCGCTCACTCGTATTGGGTCGTGCTGCTGTCTGTTTGCTTTGTGGGGCTTGGCTCCGCTGCGTTCCATCCGGAAGGCTCACGGGTGTCGCATATGGCTGCCGGAGGACGCAAAGGCTTGGCACAGTCCATCTTCCAAGTTGGCGGTAACTTCGGCCAATCCTTGGCGCCGGTCATGACCAAATGGATTTTCATTCCGCTCGGACTCTTCGGCTCCATATGGTTCACAGGCGTTGCTGCAATTGCGATAGCCGTTCAGATGTTTATTGCCCGCTGGTACAAGGCCGAGCTCGCAACAACCCCGGTTAGAGCCAAGTCAGCTGTGAAGCGGACCGTCAATCCCGCGCATCGCAAACGTGTGTTTTTCGCCATCTACGTATTGATTTTCCTTGTATTCGTCCGGTCATGGTACGGGGCTGCAATGAGCGGTTACTTCGCTTTCTTCTTGCATGATACATACGGCTTATCCATCAACCGCGCGCAGGACTTCATCTTCCTGTTCCTTGCCGCCGGCGCTGTAGGTACTTTTTTTGGCGGTCCGATCGCAGACCGGTTCGGTAAGCGCAATGTTATTTTCTTCTCCATGTTAGGCTCAGCGCCATTCGCATTGCTGCTGCCGCATGTTGGGATTACCTGGTCTTATATCTTACTTGTCGTCATCGGCGTCATTCAATTATCCAGCTTCTCCGTTACCGTTGTTTATGCCCAAAGCCTGTTCCCTGGCAAAGTAGGAACCGTATCCGGCCTAATTACCGGGCTCGCCTTCGGACTTGGCGGTATCGGCAGTGTCGTCCTTGGAAATCTCTGTGATGCGATCGGTACGACGCGTGTGATGGAATTATGCGCGTTCCTGCCGCTTCTCGGCATTCTGACCTTCCTTCTCCCTTCTGACCGTAAGTTAAAAGAATGGACGGAGGAACAGAATTAAAACAAAAAACCTTGCTCAGCGAGCTGGAAACAGCTGCTGGAGCAAGGTTTTTTCGGCTTCAATGACTGATTTTTATTCGTGATGGGACTCTTGTGTTTCACGTTGGCTGCGGCGACGAGCCACACCGGATTCAAACGCTGCTTCCATAACCGCCTCGCGCACTTTCTCAACGACAGCATGATTGAATACGCTCGGAATAATGTAATATTCACTCAGCTCATCTTCATTCACTACCGCGGCAATCGCTTTGGCTGCTGCAAGCTTCATTTCTTGCGTGATTCGGGAAGCGCGGCAGTCCAGCACCCCGCGGAAAATACCTGGGAAACAGAGCACGTTATTGATCTGATTCGGATAGTCCGAACGGCCTGTCGCCATAACGCGTACGTAAGGCTCTGCTTCTTCCGGCGTGATTTCCGGTGTCGGGTTCGCCATCGCGAATACGATTGGATCCGTAGCCATTTTCTTCACATCTTCTACCTTCAGAACGCCTGGACCGGATAGGCCGATGAAAATATCAGCGTCTGCAATGACATCGGACAAAGTCCCTTTTAGCTCGAAAGGATTCGTGTTATTCGCATACCAATCCCACATGGAATTTGTATAGCTTTCACCGCGTACGATTGCGCCTTGACGGTCTACACCGATGACGTTCGTGACACCTGCAGCAAGCAGCATTTTCGTGCAGGCAATTCCTGCCGCTCCGATGCCCGTGATGACAACCTTACAAGACTCCAGCTGTTTGCCCACCACTTTAACTGCGTTAAGCAAACCAGCAAGAATAACAACCGCAGTTCCGTGCTGATCGTCATGGAAGACCGGAATGTCCAATTCATTGATCAAACGTTCTTCAATTTCAAAACAACGCGGCGACGAAATATCCTCTAAGTTAATACCGCCGAACGCAGGTGCGATGGCTTTGACAGTACGAATGATTTCCTCTGTATCTTGTGTGTCCAGGCAAATCGGGAAAGCATCAACGCCTGCCATTTGCTTGAAGAGCATAGCTTTACCTTCCATAACTGGCATAGCCGCTTCCGGCCCGATATTGCCGAGTCCGAGGACGGCTGTTCCGTCAGAAACGACGGCAACTGTATTACGCTTGATTGTTAATGAGTGCGCTTTGGATGAATCCTCATGAATCGCCATACAGACACGAGCGACTCCCGGCGTATATACACGGGACAGATCGTCCCGATTTTTAATCGGAATCTTCGGAGTGACTTCAATTTTTCCGCCCAAATGCATAAGGAACGTCTGGTCGGATACGTTAATTAACTTAACACCTGGAATACTTTTCAGTACTTTAACAATGACTTCGGTATGATCCGGATCGCTAACTTGAACGGTAATATCCCGTGTTGTTGTTGTTTTACTGGCTCGCGTCACGTCAACCGCGACGATATCGCCACCGGCATCGCCTATGGCTGTAGCAATTTTCCCAAACGTGACCTGTTCTTTATGTATTTCCAAACGCACAATCACGCTTGTGCCTCCACCATTTAATCCTGCCATTCAGGGATCACTCCTACAATAAAATGATTAATTGACCACATGTTAGATCATAGCATACTCTGTCAACCATGCCAAAATCATATTGTTGATTTTATGACAATTTCTGAAACTTGTCGAAGAGCGGCAACGCCTCGGCGTATGTCCTGCTCCGTGAGATGCGCAAAACCGAAGCATGCCCCGGCCTTCCCCGGGGGGAGGCCGTAGGAACCGGCGTCGCTCCAGGTGACGCCGATCTTACGGCACTCGGCTGCATAAGCGGCATAGGTGCGGGCGTCTCCCCGCCACCAGCCGAACAGATGCAGCCCCGCGTCACTCTCCACCCAGTCGAAGAGGGTGGAGAGCTGCTCCTGCAGCAGCGCTTGCAGGAGCAAGAACTTGCTCGCGTACACCCGCCGCATGCGGCGCAGGTGTCGCTCGTAGCCGCCGCTCGCCATGAAGGCGGCGAGCGAACGCTGTTCGAGCAGCCCCGAAGGGTGCGGCTCGTATAGCCGCTTCGCGGCTACAAAGGCGTCGTGCAGCGCCTCCGGCAGCACGACATATCCGATGCGCAGGTCCTGCAGCATCGTTTTGGAAAAGGTGCCGATGTAGACCACTCGGCCCTCTTGGTCCAGCACCTTGAGCGGCTCGATCGGCCGCCCGCGGTGCCTGAACTCGCTGTCATAGTCGTCTTCGACGATGACAGCGCCTTGCTCCGCCGCCCAGCGCAACAGCTGCTGGCGGCGCTCTAGACCCAGCACCGCCCCCGTAGGGAACTGGCGGCTGGGTGTCACGAACAGCAGCCGTGCGTTCCACGGCTGCGGGATAAGCCCTTGCCCATCCACAGCCGCGTGGATGGGCACTCCGCCGGCCGCCAGCACCGCGCGGCTAGCGCCTTGGTAGCCCGGGCGCTCCAGGATGACGGGATCGCCTTCGTTCACGAGCATCTGGGTCAGCAGCGCGATCGCTTGCATCGACCCGTTAACGATGACGATGCGCTCCGGCGGCGCCTCGATGCCGCGTATTCGCCTCAGGTGCTGTGCGATCGCTTCGCGAAGCGCATAATGCCCCTCGGCGACGTACGCCTCTTCCTGCGGCGACTCCGTCATCCGCCGCACTTGCTCGTACATCCCGCGGTTCCATAGCTCCCGCGGGAATTCATCCAAATGAGGCCGACCCATCACGAACGCAATTTTTTTCCCTTGATCTTGATCTTGATCTTGATCTTGTTCCTTGCCCCGACTCTGCCCACGTCCATCCCGATCCGCCTCACAAACCCGCGCCCCCCAGTCCGAAAGCCGAATATCCTTCCCTTCGAACGGCATCTGCTTCTCCTGTACCCCGTTATATACAACATAAGTCCCTCTGCCCACATCGGCTTGCAAATAACCCTCAGCAATCAGCATATCGTACACTTGATTAACGGTCCCCCGCGATAGCCCATAGAGTGCAGCTAATTCACGGCTTGATGGCAGCTTCGTATCGCGCAGCAGCTTATTCGCCAAAATGTTGTCATGCAGGGCATGATACAAAGCCGCATATTTACTCCCATATTTCGCCTGGTAGGTATAGTACGGTATATAAAAATCCATACTCGCTCCCCTTTGCCTTTCTAAATTGGTCCATAAAAACACAGTTGAATTGGATCTTTTTATTAAACCATTTTTCCATTATGCTTACTAAAATCTCATAAATCCGACTATTTGACAAGGAGCATACGCCCATGAATTTCCAACCAATCATGTTAGAAGGTACCCAAGTTATTCTACTGCCAATGCAGGAATCTCACATTAGCGCTCTAGTGGAGGCGGCGGCTGATCCTGCCATCTTTGCCTACATGACTCCGCTGCTTCACCCTTCAGCCGTTGAACAATTTGTCCGCCAAGCGCTGGATGAGCAAAAAGCCGGCTTGGGCATTCCCTTCAGCGTATATGACAAACACTCCGACAGCTTTGTCGGCAGCACGCGCCTTTTCGACTACTCTGCTGCAAATCGGCACGTCGAGATCGGTCATACATGGTACAATCCACGTGTTTGGCGAACCAGAATCAATACGGAGTGTAAGTATTTGCTGCTGCGGCACTGCTTTGAAACCTTAGACCTCCTGCGTGTGCAGCTTAAAACAGACCTAAGAAACGAGCGCTCCCAAGCGGCAATTACTCGTATAGGCGCCCAGAAAGAAGGCACGCTTCGCCAACATCGTGTGCTGCATGACGGCTATGTGCGGGACACGGTGATGTTCAGTATCATTGCCCACGAATGGGCAGATGTGAAGCTGCGTCTAGAAGGATTTTTAAATCGAGTAAACGTTTAGATCCTAATAAAAATCTATCCAAAAAAATTTATTTCTCGCAGTGACGTTCTCCAGGGAAAGTGGTATAATAACTGCAAAAAATGAATAGCACATTGGAAGGAATGACCCATGCTTATGAATCCTCTGGCACGACAGTTAAACGAGACCCTGGAACGTGAAAATTCTCACGTATTTGACATGCTTTCTGCATTAGGTAAATCGATTTACTTCCCGAAAGAAGGCATTCTTAGCCAATCTGCTGAAGCCAAGGCAAAGGCCAAAAAATACAATGCTACGATTGGCATTGCAATCGAAAACGGTCAGCCGATGCACTTGAAGGTCATTCAAGATACTCTCTCTACCTACGCACCCAAAGATATATATGAATACGCGCCGCCAGCCGGGAAGCCCGAGCTCCGCAGCGCATGGCGCAAAAAAATGCTCGAAGAAAACCCTGAGATCGGCAGCAAACTGATCGGTAACCCGATCGTAACGAATGCGTTGACGCATGGTCTTAGTATTGCAGCCGACCTTTTTGCTGATGTTGGTGACTCCGTTATTATTCCAGACAAAAACTGGGAGAATTACGAGCTCACTTTCGAAATCCGCCGCGGCGCGAAAATTGTGAACTATCCGCTCTACAACGAGGAGCTGAAGTTTAATGCCGCTGGCCTGCGCGAAGCGCTCCTGGCTCAACAATCCAAAGGCAAAGCCATTGTTGTCTTGAACTTCCCAAACAACCCGACAGGCTACACGCCAGGGGCTGAAGAAGGAAATGAAATTGCTGCCGCGATCAAAGATGCAGCTGAAGCTGGAATCAATGTTGTTGTATTGACCGACGATGCCTATTTCGGACTTTTCTTCGAAGGGTCCCTGCATGAGTCCTTGTTCGGTAAATTAGCAGACATTCACCCGCGCGTGCTCGCTGTCAAAATTGACGGTGCTACCAAAGAAGAATACGTCTGGGGCTTCCGCGTTGGTTTTGTCACTTATGCCGGCCAAAGCGAAGCGCTGCTTAGCGCACTAGAACAAAAAACAATGGGAATCATCCGTGCAACGATTTCCAGCGGCCCTCACCCATCGCAAACTTTCGTGCTTCATGCGCTTAACTCCCCGGAGTTTAATCAACAGAAGCAAGAGAAATATGAGATCATGAAAGGCCGTGCTAACCGTACGAAGTCCATTTTGGACTCCGGCAAGTTCGACGATGCATGGGGCTACTACCCATTCAACTCTGGTTACTTCATGTGCCTGAAGCTCAAAACAGTTGATGCCGAGGCTTTGCGCGTCCACTTGCTGGATCAGCATGGTGTGGGTACTATCGCTCTTGGAGCGACTGATCTTCGCGTCGCTTTCTCCTGTATTGAAGAAGGCAGCCTGGAAGAGCTGTTCAACCTCATCTACCAAAGCGTGAAAGAAATCGAAACCGTCTCCGCTAGCAAATAGCCGAAACGAAACAAAGAGGCTGTCTTATAGGGTCTACACCGACCTATGAGCAGCCTCTTTTCTATGCGATTATTATGAAAAATTTTCCACTCAAAACTACTATAGTCCGCTATTTCCTGCGAAAACGGCTTTTCAACCACTCAATGGGAACTAACTTTTCCTATCAACCGACCTGTTTCACCAGCTCACCATACTGCTCGTACCATTTCTTCCACTCATCCATCGGAAATTCGATCGCTTGCCCATCCAGCAGCGCAGACATCATGTCCAGACAAACATGCCAGCCGGCTAAGTCCTTTGGCGTATGGTCCGTCAACGTGCCAATGAATTCTTTTAAAACAAGCAAAGAACCTTTTGATCTTGCCGAAACTTCAAACCGGACACGATCCTTCCCCCACGTGAATTCCAACACGGAAAGCGGCTCATAATCGGTAATCTCCATATCAATCAAAGTACCCGAGCCATCCTTCATATCAAATTTCATATGGCCACCTTTGCGCAGATCATCGGCTTGAAGATTGGTCATCCATTTAACTAGAAGCTCATTATCGGTAAGGGCTGCCCAAACCTCGCTGACAGCATGCCCAAGCGGACGATCGTACTGTGCGATAAACCCGTTATCCTTTTTATTAATCGAAGCAATCATGTGCATGTCCTCCTTATTTTTTAAGCCAATTTTAAAGGATGCGTGCCGTAAACATCGATCTGGCCACCCTGGCTCCATTCGCCGTGATTTCCATATCAATTTTACAGAATCGGCGTGTCATTTCCACAATTGTCGGCACAATTTCAAAGACCTCGTCCATTTGCAGCGGAATCAGAAAATAACAGGATGAGCTATCCAGAATAAGATCGCCCTTCTTATGCTCCTTCACCGTGCGATAAGCTGCACGAATCATAATCGTGGTGAGCACCCCTTCCGATACCAAACCTTCGAAGTTCGTCATTTGAGGCGTAATCGTCCCTCTGAAAGACAACTTGCCTTCGGCATCGCGCACTTCGTCGATCCCTGCATAGATCTGCACCTCGAAAGTCTCTGCGTTCTGGGGCTGCTGCTGCATATGCTGCATTGCTTTCATGACATCTTTGCGGCTAATGACGCCGATCATTTTCCGCTCGTTATCAATAACAGGCAGTAGTTCAATCCCTTCCCATACCATCATGTGCCCTGCTGAAGCGACCGATGTTTTCAAATTAATCATGAGCGGATTCGGCGTCATTAAGCTGCTGATGAGTTGGTTCGGCTTTGCACCCACAATATCCTTGGTAGTAATTATCCCAATGGGCACCTTTTTGCCGTCGATAACCGGGTATCGCGTGTGCATGGTTTTCTCCGCCAGCTTTTGCATATCTTTGACGGTGTCCGTTCCTTCCAGGGAGTAAATCGTGCTGTCTTTGCGCATGATGTCACCGACCATCAGTATCTTCTTCTTAATCAGCCTATCTTCCATCGCGCGATTAATCATCGTAGCCACCGTGAACGTATCAAAAGAACTTCCGATAATCGGCAGATGAAGTTCATCGGCCAGCTCTTTGACTTCAGGCGTCGTATCGAACCCGCCCGTAATCAGCACCCCGGCCCCTTGGCCAAGTGCGCACATATGGGCCTGCACACGATTACCGACAATTAGCAAGTTGCCCGCTTCAATGTATTTCAGCATCGCTTCCAGCTGCATAGCGCCTATTACGAATTTGTTCAGTGACTTATGTATGCCGGTCGATCCTCCAAGCACAACGCCTTCTACTACATTCACGATTTCTGCGAACGTTAGCTTATCGATGACTGGCTCCTCTTTTTTCTCCATACGTATCGTACCAATCCGACGTTTGGTGCTGACTAGTCCGATATTTTCCGCCTCTTTAATGGCCCGATAAGCCGTTCCTTCGCTCACATCCAAATCTTGAGCAATTTGCCGAACAGACAGCTTGGTGCCGACAGGCAAAGATTCAATATATTTCGTAATTTGTTCATGCTTCGTATGCAGCTCCGAATGGCCTGTGCTCATCGTTCACACCTCGCTGAACTGTGCTATAACATTAAAATAAGTATAGTCCATTCAACTGGAAAAAGTAAGCAGATCACCTGATTCTTAAAAAGTCTCCATCAGCCGCAGCACAATATAAAAACCTGCCGATTAACCGGCAGGCTCTGTGTCATAATCAAATCCATAATAAAATGCCAAAGCTACTGGTGACAAGGGATAAAAAGCTGTTTCTCCACATTCCTCGTGTTCTCTTCGTTCCTGCCGATTCGCCATAACTCTCTGGAAGTCATAGGTGCGGTGGCGTGAAACCTTTTTACTCTCGAACTCCATCGAAGATGCCAAGCTGCTCATAACGTTCTCCCCCTTCATCATACCCATCAATGTATTACTACATTAAAGTTATTTACAATATATTATATAAATAATGAAATTATATGTGAAACAATACCAAAAATTTAATTTATTTTATAACAATTCGCCGTCTAATCCCTTTAATAAAATATTTAATCCAATTTGATTCCTCGTGCCTTGTATTTCGTTGTATATAACATACAATAAGTGTGAAGTAAAAATTGGGAGGGGATTCGCTGAATGGCTAAGACTTTTTTGAAAATTGCTGCGATTTACATCACGCTCGCTGTTCTACTCGGAATGTTGATGGGCATTATTCAAGATTTTAGACTGGCCTCGGTCCATGCGCACTTGAATTTGCTAGGTTGGGTATCGATGGCGATCTTCGGTCTCATCTATCACTTCTACCCGCATGCAGCAGAAACGCGCCTTGCAAAGCTTCACTTCTGGTTGCATAATATTGGCTTGCCTCTCATGCAGGGTGGACTCGCGATTGAGATTATCTCCGGCAATTCCGCCATGCTCCCGCTTGTCATTGTCAGCTCCTTGCTTGTCGTTATTGGCATTATCCTCTTTACGATAAACTTGTTCCTGCAGCTTGGAAATACAGCTGTGAAACAAGCGAATAAGAAGGATTTGCCGGGTTAATCCCATGAATAAACAAAACCTCGACCTTCCTTCGCGGAGTGTCGAGGTTTTGTTGCGGGAGATACGTTCAGTTGAGTCACATCATTTGGCACTACAGAGGCAGCGACAACCACAATATCGTCGTACACCTTTACAAGTCCACCACACACCATTTTGCTCGTCTGCCATAACCATCACATACTCATTGAACAGAATAGCATTATAGAACTCAGCGTGGAATTACAGGAAGGTAACGACAATTTAGAACATAAGAAAAACCGTCAGGGATTCTACATCCTCCTGACGGTCCTTTAAGCGAACATCAACATATACAAGGGAACTAGAGTCCCTTATTTGGAGCAAAAAGAGCTGTTTCCTTTCTACGCGGAACTACAGGCTCTTATTTGTCCCCCAGGCCTATTTTTCAGATGATATTGATAAAATAGAGGATCGTAGTTCCCCTACTTCATGAGAAATGTTCCATTTCATCAAAATAAGGGACCATAGTTCCCTCCCTACGACGCACCATCTCAAAAAGGCTTCTTCCCCTCATTTTCAATCAGATGCTCACGTTCGCCCTCATCCATAATATTGCGCGTTGAATTGCGGAACTCCCGAAGCGTATCGCCAAATGCTCTTCCAAGCTGCGGCAATTTGGACGGGCCGAAGACAATTAAAGCAATGGCCAAAATCAAGATTAAACCTGATACACCAATATTGTTAAACATGTGTTTCCTCCTTTTATAAAAACTTTGCTATTTATCAGACTGGTTTGTTTCATCCTCAACTATTGGTCGGACTGCTTTGCCTCATCGCTCTCCACTGCCAGTTGGAAGCCAACGCACTGATCTCAAACAGCAGCAGCAAGGGAACGGTAACCGACAGATGTGAAACCATATCTGGCGGCGAAATGCAGGAACCCGTAATCGTTAAAGCGATGTACGCGTATTTCCTGGACATTTTCAAGCGCTCCGGCGTCAAAAGTCCTATTTTGGTCAGAAATAGAAGAATCACAGGCAGTTCAAACGCGATCGCCATCGGGAAGACGATTTGGAACAGAAACCCAAAATACCGGTCAATGCCATACGTTTCCACCGCACCAATCGTTTGATTCATTCGCATCATAAAGCGAACCATCATGGGGAAGACGACCCAGTAGCTGAACGCTACCCCGATGATGAAAAGCGCAAAAGCCACAGGGATGTAGGGAAGAGCGCTCTTAGACTCCGCTTCTGTCAGCCCTGGCCTGACGAATGCCCACAATTGGTAGAGCATCACCGGCACTGTAAACAATAAAGCGAAGAGAAAAGCGCACTTCATATAAATCATCAGCCCATCTGTAAACGAGAACACATTCCACTTAATCTCACCGATCATAGGCTGCGTTTTCAAATACAGCAAGATGTCACTGGAAAGATACAGCCCTGCGCAGAGCATAACTAGAAACCAAGCAAGAACAATAATCAACCGCTTGCGAACCTCAGTGAGATGCAAAATCAAATCTTCTTGCCCCATCTGATCCCTCCGATCTATAGGGTCCTATCGGCAGCATGTTTAAACGACCATTCCGCCTTGTTTCAAATATTTCGCGATCCCTTCAACGGCTCTATACGCAAGGGCCCCAACGGTACCTGTCGGGTTATACCCGCTGTTATGAGCGAATGCCGATGCTCCGACAACGAATACATTTTCTGCATCCCACATTTGCAAATAGGAATTAACAGCTGAAGTTGAAGGATCCGAGCCCATGATCACACCGCCTGTGTTATGCGTGGACTGGTAAGGCACGATATTATAAGGCCCGAGCTGATCCGATGAACCAATGCTCGTTGGATTCATTTCCTTCATAATTTCAGCGGCTTTACCGCTCACGAATTTGATCATCTGCCGATCCTGTTCTTCAAAATCAAACGTAATTCGCGGCAGCGGGAGCCCATAGGCATCTTTATAAGTAGGATCGAGATCTACATAGTGATGCTTCCAAGGCAAACTTGATCCTTGCGGGGATACAGCCAAAACACTGTTCGCATATTTGAGCGATTTCTGTTTAAAATCTTTCCCCCAAGCAGGCGTGCCTTTCGGAACGGAGTTGGTAGCAATTGGCCGTTGTCCGGTTTGCGATATTCGAATACCGGCTCCATGAAGGAAATTAAGACTACTGTGGTCAAAATTATCTCCATTAAAGTCCGGAATCTCCATCCCAAGCGACCCTGCACCGGCAAATAGATTAAATTCTTTGTCATCAAAAAATCCGGTTGCCGAACCGCCGTTCGTTTGGTAGCAATAATTTTTACCGATTACTCCTTTACCGGAGGCTGGATCATATGGTTTACCCAATTTGGACGTCAGCAGGAGCTTAATGTTGTTGAACACATAGCTGGCCATGATCACCACATCAGCAGGCTGCTCGAACTGTTCTCCTGTAACCGTGTTGACGTACACAACGCCGCTAGCTTTTTTGCCGTCATTTAACACTTGAATCACATTCGAGTAAGAGCGCAATTCAAAGTTACCCGACTTCAGAGCAACAGGCAGCACTGTGACTACAGCATCCGCTTTGGCTCCATACTCACAGCCGAAACGCTCGCAATATCCGCAATACTGGCATGCTGCTCTGGTGATCCCGTCCGGATTCGTATATTGTTCAGACAGATTCGCAGACGGCATCATATAGGGGTGATAACCCAATTTTTTCGTCGCATCCTCGAACAATTTCAGAATCGGCGTTTTCACCATGGCCTTGGTTGGAAAAGGATTCGAACGCTTGCCCACCATCGGATTCTGATCCGGGTCCCCGGAGATGCCAGCCAGCTTTTCAAATTTATCGAAATAAGGTTCTAATTGGTCATATGTAATGCCCCAGTCCTGGATGGTCATTCCCTCTGGTATTTTCTGCTTCCCGTACCTCTCGACCGTTTTGCTATAGATTTCAAAATCGTACGGAAGAAACCGGTACGTTTGTCCATTCCAGTGAATGCTCGACCCGCCAAGCCCTTCACCCAGCAAAAAGGAGCCATATTCTCGCATAGGGACTGCCGCTACTTTATCCGTATTACGGAACGTCACCGTTTCTTTGGATAGATCCTGCATCAGATCGTATCTGGAGGCGTATCGCAGCTCGTCATGTACCATGTAGTAATCCTTGGTGTCTCTTGGCTTTCCGCGCTCCAAACCAACCACCTTGACTCCTTGCTTGGACAGCTCGGCAGCAATGATGCCCCCGACCCATCCCATTCCAACAATAACTACCGGAACTTTTGGCATTTTAGTAGCCATGTGCTTTATTCCCTTCCCTCATTGGATTTCACACTTAATGAACAAAATGATCATGCAAGCTCCGCGGTTCCATAACAGCGAATTGATCCTTGTCCATGATATTGGTATAGCTCATTTGGTTGCCTGGATATTTCCGCATCTTCCAACCCTGCATATCCTTATTCCCCCCATATAGCGGGTCTGAATACACGCCCTCCATCACGAGCACACGGAATTGGTTGAAAAAGGTTTTACCCGTTACGCCATTTACCACATTAATTTCGCCTTTTTCCATCGAAGTCAGGATCGCATCCTGTTCCTCAGGAGCCAGCTCCACGAAGGATTTGGTATATTTCGACTTGCTCGTTTCCTCCATGCTCTGCAGGCCCATCGTAATCAACTCGTGGCGTTGAATACTTAAGTAGTCGCCTTGCGTTGCTTCCCCTTTAACAAAGGGACCCGTCCGATACGTGCGGGCATTCACTCCCCATGGGCTTGCCAACTGATGATCGATGTAAAAGGCAACCCCTAACTCCGTCGCCCCCGGACCACTTTCATCTTTGGGGAAAATGCGTTCAGCCGCAGCTTCCGTTATTTGCAGCTGAGCCTGATTGAAAAACATAGGCGCTCTATTGTAGTCCATTCCGGCTTGAGCTTGCGGGGATGCCGATGGAGATGGCGAAGGGGTTGGCGTCGTGGACTTTTTGGTAAATCCACCGGAAATCGCACTGCCAATCACTCCTCCGACCACCACTCCACCAATGGCGGTGCCGGTATATTTCAGGAAACTGCGTCGCGACTGGTCAGGAGAATTTTCCACATTTTTCTCAGCCATTTGATTGCCTCCTTGGAATTTTATGAACAATAGGTTAGTTATGGTAGTTATGGATATCATGAGCTCAGATCCGTTATCTTATTCATTTTTGAATGAAAAATTGGCAATTCGGGAATTGTAAATTTACAGTCATTATGCAGATTTTGCATGCAACAAGTGGCTGTCTTGCACTTGAACCTATGTATATGAGGAGAAGTTCACATGAAGAAAACGTTATTAGTCCTCTCTCTACTGCTCGCCAGTTCTTTAGCTGCTTGCGGTAAGAGCGAAACAAAACCAAGCCCTGCCGCCTCTGCAAGCCCATCTGTGTCAGCTAGCCCATCTGTGTCAGCTAGCCCATCTGTGTCAGCTAGCCCGTCCGCGAGCACAGGGACTACAACGAAGGTTGAAGCATCCGCTGTGTTCAAAGCCAACTGTGTTAGCTGCCATGGCGTCAACTTGGAAGGTGCCGTAGGACCTAATCTTCAAAAAGTAGGCAGCAAACTGTCTAAGGATCAAGTTGCTTCCACAGTAACAAACGGGAAAGGCGCAATGCCTAGCTTCAAAGGCAAGTTATCTGATGATGAAATTTCATCTCTCGCTACTTGGCTTGCCGACAAGAAATAAACACAAAAAATCCCGCCTCATTATGAGTGCGGGATTTTATATTAAGTAGAGACGATTAATGGGACAACTTTACCGCTGTTCACGTCGATTAGACCATGGTCGGTAATCTTCAAAGCAGGACTTACAGGTAGAGAATGCGTGCTGATCGACATAATAGGATTATAATGACAGTAGCCTAACGATTCCATCGCTTTACGCAGCTGTTCTACTTCCTTAGCTACTTGCTCAAGTGGGGCTTCCGTTAAAATACCGCCGACAGGCAGCTTAAGAGAAGCGATGACCTTACCGTCTTCTACGACGCTAAAGCCCCCCTGGTTGTGAATCACTTCATTCGCCGCGATGATCATATCCTGAGGATTGTGACCGACAACAAGTAAGTTATGATTGTCGTGGGAGTACGTCGTCGCCACAGCTCCTCGTTTAATCGTATCGCCGCCAATTAAACCATAAGCGCGATTTCCGTTTTTACCATAGCGTTCAAAAGTAGCAATAAGTCCTTTACCGCTATCCTGCCACATGAGTTCACCAGAACTAACTTGAACCTCAGTATGATGCTCCTCTGTAAAGGTAGATCCGTTTTTCACCATCATGACACGGCAGTCATAAGAACCGTCTTCTACGTCTACGTTGACTGAGAAATCCGCTTCTGCTAACGGCGACATCTGGACGCTTCGATAATAATGCGGCGGAAAAGCAGGTGCGTTCGTAACTGACGTATAAGCCTCTCGAACATCATAAACCTTGCGTCCGTGCTTGAACACTTGGTCAATTGTCAGAAGCTCCAGATCAGAAATCAACTGAAAATCGCCGACTTTGCCCGGTGCAATAACACCGCGATCATACATCCGCATTCTTTTAGCTGGAGAAAGGGTACTGGCATAAATCGCATGCTCAGGCTTCATGCCCATCTCGATCGCTTTACGCACAATGTGATTCAAGTGACCGCGCCGCTCGAAGGAGTCCGCCATGACATCGTCGGTAACAAAGCAAAAGTGCTCCGACACTTCATGCTCGATCAAATAATCCATCACTTCAGGTGTCATTGATTTCTCTTGAATTTCAATGAACATGCCCGCAGCGATCCTGGCTTCCATCCCCTCAATCGTCTGATGCGTGTGATCGGAATCGACTCCGCTGTATATCATCTTATGCAAGTCCAAATCCAGCAGTTTCGGCACATGCCCCTCAATAATAAGGTGAGGATAGTGTTTGCGAATATGATTGATAATCTGATTTGTTTTACAGTCCGGATCGGTTATGACATCCACGAAATTCATAATTTCACCTAAGCAGATAATCCGCTCCGTCCGCAGCAGTTCATCCATATCCTCGATTTCAATCGAACCGCCGGACGTTTCCATCGATGTGGCAGGAACCGAACTTGGAAGGGCATAGAACATGTCCGCTACACAATTCTGGCTCGCTTTGATGAATTCTTTGACCCCGTCAAGTCCGAAAACATTAGCAATTTCATGCGGCTCCGGAACAATCGTCGTCACACCGTTGCGAATAAGGCCGTAGGAGAACGTCTCCGGTGTAACCATTGTGCTTTCGATGTGCAGATGGATGTCGATGAGCCCTGGAATCATGTAGCGCCCTTGCCCGTCCAGACGTTCGGCAGCAGCAAAGCTTTCCGTACCTTTATTACCGATATATAGAAACTTGCCATTCAGAATGGCTGCATTACCTTCAATGAATGTTTTAAAATAGCTATTATAAATCTTTACATTTTCGATCAGTAAATCAACCTGCATATGCCTTTACCTCCAAGTACACTACTCTACTAGAACCAATTTCTCGCTTGGAAAATGAAGCCGAACCTCTTGACCGCTCGGATACGGGAATTCCATTTCTTTATTGACCGTAATGTCTCCGAGCATCGTCTGAACGACGTATTGATAGCTTCTACCTAAGAAGGTGCTCACTTTCACACGTCCTGTCACTACATTGGGACCTTCCTCGATCTCTCCCGGCATACCTAGAAGGACATCATCTGGACGAATAGCGCCTTGCATCCCGACCTGCTCTCCCTTACTGGCATGTTTGGTTACAGTGAACATATGATCTTTCACTTTCAGAGCAATCACTTCATTTTCATCATATCTGGTGTCAAAGGTGATAAAATTCGTGAAACCAATAAAACGAGCTACGAACTCCGTTTTGGGATATTTGAAAATAGTTGCCGGAGCGCCCAGCTGCTCAATAATGCCTTTATTCATAATGGCCACCTGATCTGAAATAGAGAAGCACTCTTCCTGATCATGGGATACATAGACGGTAGTAATACCAAGCTCCTGTTGAATACGGCGAATCTCCACACGCATATTGATGCGCAGATTAGCGTCCAGATTGCTAAGGGGCTCGTCGAAAAGCAGCAGCTCAGGTTCGATGACTAACGCCCGGGCAATGGCCACCCGCTGTCTTTGACCGCCTGAAAGTTCTTTCGGATAACGCTTCTCGAAGCCGGACAAGCTGACCGTTTCCAGAATTTTGCGAACACGCCGATCAAGCTCCGCTCCGCTTACCTTCCGAAGACGAAGACCGAAGGCCACATTATCGTAAATGGACAAGTGAGGGAACAGCGCATAACTCTGGAAAACGAAGCCGAAGTTACGCTTGCTGACGGGAATGCGCGTATAGTCCTTCCCATTTAAAGCGAATTTGCCTGATTTAGCTTCCAGAAAGCCGGCGATAAGCCGCAAGGTCGTCGTTTTCCCGCATCCGCTTGGACCGAGAAGCGATATTAAATTTCCTTTTTCTACACTTAAATTGAAGTCCTTCAAAATATATTGCTGGTCGTAGGCAACCGAAATATTTTCCAAAGTAAGCAATGCCATGGATGAAAGCCTCCGTTATCGTTTGGTGAAGTAGGATAAACCCATCAACCGTTCAATGATGAACATAAGTACCGCAGTTAAAATCATTAGTAAAACAGAAATAGCAGCAATCGTAGGGTCAAAATGGTTCTCCACGTACGTCAGCATCTGAATAGGCAGCGTGCTGATGCCAGGACCCGTCATAAAGACCGAGATGTCGACATTATTAAAAGATTCCAAAAACGCGATCAGAACAGCTGCAATAATACCTGATTTAATGTTAGGCAATACCACTTTAAAGAAAGTTTTCAGCCGTCCGGCGCCAAGACTTAAAGCAGCTTCCTCTACCGCGAAATCGAAGTTCGATAAGCTTGATGCAACGACGCGGATAATGAAAGGAAGCATGATCACCGTATGCCCAATCAGCAGAGCTGCATAGATCGGAAGGTTATACGTGACGATAAGATACCTCAGCATCGTAAAACCAAGGACGATACCGGGAATCAGTACAGGGGAAATAAAAACGGCATTCAGCGCCTCTTTCCCTTTAAACATAAACCGGCTCAACGCGTACGCCGCTGGAATTCCAAGCAGCAAAGCAAACAAATTACCGATCAGAGATACAATAATAGAGGTGCCCGCGGTCGTCATGAACATCTTAACTTCCCAAATGTTGCGGTACCATTTCAACGAAAATCCTGTCGGTGGGAATTTCAGTACACTCCCTGGCTCAAATGAAGCAAATGCTATAATAACGAGCGGCCCGAGCAAGAAAATATAGACAAGAAGGGTGAAAAACGCCAGCCCTCGATTCTTTTCCCGCATACTTCTACCCCTTCGGATTTAATTTAGTCGCCAGTTTATTCATAAGCGCGATGACGACGAAGGTGATCACGATCATAATCACGGCTATGACGGAGGCTAGATGCCAGTCGTTAAGCGTAATCGCATTCTGATAAAGGAAAGTGGAGATAACCCGCTGTTTGCCACCGAGCAAAGCAGGCGTTGTATATGCCGTCAAACTGCCGACAAAAACAAGAATACTTCCTATGATTAATCCGGGAACGCTGAGTGGGACAATGACCTTCACGAAGGCTTTAAATCGGTTAGCTCCCAAGCTCTCCGCTGCTTTGATCAGATCCGGATCTATATTCTCAAGAACACCGACCAACGTAATAAGGATGAGCGGTAAAAACAAATGGATGAGACCGATCATCATGGCCGCCGGCGTGTACAAAATATCCAGTGGTTCCTTAATGAGACCGATCGCGATAAGGGCGTTGTTGAGTAAACCTTTTTTACCTAAAATAATCATCCAGCTGAACGACCTAACGACAGAGCTTGTCAGCAGTGGAAAAATGGCCAGCGCAAGCAAAATTGCCTTCTGTCTCGGTCCTTGTTTGGATATAAAATAGGCTACCGGGAACCCCATGATGATACAGAGAATCGTGGTTACCAAGCTGACACGCAGCGTCGTCCACACAATTTTGAGAAAGTAGGGGTCTTTGAAAAAATTTAAATACCCTGCAAAGGTAAATGTTCCTTTATCGAAAAAGGTCGAACCTATCGTAAGAAGGATCGGAACTACCATGAAAACCGTCAGGAATAATACGCCTGGCAGCAATAGTAATAATAAGTACGTTTTTTTCATGCAGCTATACTCCTGTTCCTTGGTTCGCTATGAACGTAGCGTGCGGATAAAAAGTTCGAGAAATTCGTCAGCCGCAACCCCGGTGCATACGTGCACGTTGGCCGCTTTGGACAAGCGATTCTGGAAATCGCATACCGTTTGCCCATCGCATAGCTCACTTTTGGTTTCTACATCGACGTAGTACTCGCGGGTAGTGACCAGCTGTTTATTTAGAGCTACTCCGACAGCAAGAGGATCATGTAGCGCACAAGCTCTAACACCATTGCGTTCATAGTAACGCTCCATATATTCCGCAGTGCTCTCCTTCACATATCGGGCTATCGGCGAGTCTCCGAGTGCACGGATATGGTCATCTGTCAGCAGCGCTTTCCTTGTTACGTCCAACCCGACAAGCGTCAGGTTTGGAAAACCTGCCTGGAATACAATTTTAGCCGCTTCTGGATCGACGTACATGTTGAACTCCGCTGTAGGCGTCACATTGCCGAACCCTTGGACAACACCGCCCATCACAACCACTTCTTTCACCTGATGAACCAGCTCAGGATACTTCATAACCGCCAAAGCTAGATTCGTCAGTGGAGCCGTCATGACCAAAGTGACCTCTCCCGCATGCTGTTTCACTTGATCCACGATGAAATCAACTGCATGCCCGTCCGCAGCCTCTACATGAAGCGGCATGTCAAGTAATGCCCCGCCAAGCCCATCCTTACCATGGACGCGGTGCTCAAAAAAAGTTGGGCGCATCAAAGGTTTATTCGCGCCTTGAACGACACGAATCTCATGCTCTTTCTCCAGTAATTGGAGAATTTTGCATGTATTCTTGGTCGCTTGCTCCAGCGATACGTTTCCATTCACCGTAGTGATGCCTAGTACGTCCATTTCTCCGCTTCGTACAGCAAGCAGGATGCCTAACGCATCATCGATCCCTGTATCCACGTCGAGGATGACTTTCTTTTTCATAACCAAGCCCCCTTCAGGTCCTTTTAAGAAAACAAAGGTATACACACAAGCATATACCCTTGTCCAATTTTATATTATTGAGCAACTTCCTTGTTCCAACGGTCAATCCACGATTTAAGATGCTCATTCACGAATTTCATATCCATTTTAATCAGTTTGTTTACAACATCTGCGCCATACGTAATCCCCTGCGCTTCATCAGCTGAGAGTTGCAACGTCGTGTTTACTGGTGAATCCACTTTTGCTTTTGCAGATTTCTCTTGTACTTCTTTGCTCAAATGCCAGTTGATGAAATCTTCCGCTAGCTGCTTATTTTTGCTTCCTTTAATAACGTTGACCGTGTTCATTACGGCATATGCCCCTTCTTTCGGGGAAATGAACTTCGTATCCGGTACAGCAGCTTTCAAATCCTTCACATACATCTCCATGATCGGACCTGCAGCAATTTCTCCTTGCGCGAACATATTAACGAATTCAGAAGTTTGTCCATAGTACTTGACGACTCCTTTATTCAACTCCTTCACCTTGGTGAAAGCTTGATCCTCGTTGAATTTTGCATTACCGGAAACCAGTGACGCTGCATCCAGCACCATTGGACCTGTCGTAGACGTAATGTTTGGCAGCGTCAGCTTCTTGGAGAGCTCAGGGCTCCACAGATCGCTCCACGACGTGATCTCTTTACCGACTGCTTTCGGATTATAGGCAATTCCGAATCGGCCAACGGTATAGGCAGGACCGTAGTCTTCACCAAGCGGTGCTTTCGCAATATCGTAGATATCTTTTAAATTCGGAATACGGCTGCGGTCGATTTTTTCAAAAAGTCCTGCATCAATTCCTTGCTGTGCATAGTAGTCGGATAAATAGATAAGATCCACTTTTGAACTGCCTTGTTTCACTTTGTTTAAACGCTCGGAGTTATTGCCGATTTCCAAAACAATCTTCACATTATGCTCTTTCTCAAAAGGCGCATAGACTTCTTTCTTAAAGAAATCATCGGAAAAGCCCCAAGTGGAAATAACCAATTGTGTAGGTTCCCCTGATGCTCCAGCAGGTGAAGCTGTTGCGGCCCCCGTATTCCCCTGATCTTTCGCAGGCGCGGTACCGCATCCCGTCAAAGCCAGTCCTACTACCGATAAAGAAATCAAACCTCGAAGCATTTTTTGTTTCATCGTTAACATCCTCCCAATATTATATATATAATTTGTAGCGCAAATCCCTTTGTTAAATTTTTACTAGTATTCTACACGGGCTCACAAATATATGCCGCGCTCTTGCTAAGACCTAAAAAAATAGAAAAGTGCCCTTGATAGAAGATATCTTCTAACAAGAGCACTTTTCATCGTAAACAATGGAAAGAGACATCAAGTGATATACAAGCGGGTATGCCCTTAAGATAGATCAAAAGAGATACACCGTGGTCTAGACTATTTAGTTGGTTTAAGAATAATGTTCGTGATGGCCCATTGCGTCGGTGGATCATAGTCTCTTAACACCGCATCCATGGACAACCCTAGTTCTTGCTCCAGCTTTTCCCGGATTCTCTTCTTGTAAATGGAGGACATGTAAAAATCGACCTCGTGTTTAAGTGTAGGAGCCTCTCCTTCTAAAGCCGTTGAACGGGGCGACCGACGATGCTTGGCATGAAACGTAATGATATTCTGATCCAAGGAAACCTTCAGCAAGGTTGTACCAAAACCGAATAATTCTTTGGATATCTCGTTATACAGGTGACACAGCTTCTTCTTGTATTCATTCGAATCATCCGGTACGGACATTAAATCACCTTCAAGAGGAATAATTGATCTGTATTTTTTCGAGCTATACTAATAATACATAGGATTCCTTAATTAATCAAGGTTATTGTTCGTGATTTTATATGGAATTTAACGTAATTCGACCTAATCACTTGTAAAATATCCGTTTTTCCGAATGTCGTCCCTTAAAGTGATAGTCTCAATTAGCAGCAATTGGATATAGGAGGTTTCTTGTTATTTGGTGACTCTGTTATAAAACAAAAAAACCTTACATTTGTAAGGTTTTCTCGTAAAACTGGGATGCGGTCGGAGGGATTTGAACCCTCACGCCTTGTGAGCGCCACCCCCTCAAGATGGTGTGTCTGCCGTTCCACCACGACCGCTTAAAGGAAGATAAACTGGGGATCTAGGATTCGAACCTAGGCATGACGGAGTCAAAGTCCGTTGCCTTACCGCTTGGCTAATCCCCAACAAGATAAGGGAAAAGGGCGACCGATGGGACTTGAACCCACGAATGCTGGATCCACAAACCAGTGCGTTAACCCCTTCGCCACGATCGCCACAGTAGGGATTTATTCCCTGAAGACTAGATACGAAACTTGCGTAAAGTTGAATGCTTAGGTTTTGCCCTAGATATTAGATCTTTTGGGCCCCGTTAAAGTACTTGAGTCCACTTCGGAGCTCTTCATCACTTTAATGGGATTAGGTTAAGCCCTCGACCGATTAGTATTCGTCAGCTGCATACGTTGCCGCACTTCCACCTCGAACCTATCAACCTCGTCGTCTACAAGGGGTCTTACATACTGGGAAATCTCATCTTGAGGGGGGCTTCGCGCTTAGATGCTTTCAGCGCTTATCCCCTCCGTACATAGCTACCCAGCGGTGCCTCTGGCGAGACAACTGGTACACCAGCGGTACGTCCATCCCGGTCCTCTCGTACTAAGGACAGCTCCTCTCAAATTTCCTACGCCCGCGACAGATAGGGACCGAACTGTCTCACGACGTTCTGAACCCAGCTCGCGTACCGCTTTAATGGGCGAACAGCCCAACCCTTGGGACCTACTTCAGCCCCAGGATGCGATGAGCCGACATCGAGGTGCCAAACCTCCCCGTCGATGTGGACTCTTGGGGGAGATAAGCCTGTTATCCCCAGGGTAGCTTTTATCCGTTGAGCGATGGCCCTTCCATTCGGTACCACCGGATCACTAAGTCCGACTTTCGTCCCTGCTCGACTTGTAGGTCTCGCAGTCAAGCTCCCTTATGCCTTTGCACTCTGCGAATGATTTCCAACCATTCTGAGGGAACCTTTAAACGCCTCCGTTACATTTTAGGAGGCGACCGCCCCAGTCAAACTGCCCACCTGACACTGTCCCCATACCGGATCACGGTACCAGGTTAGAACTCCGATACGATCAGGGTGGTATCCCAACGGCGCCTCCACCCAAGCTGGCGCTCAGGCTTCAAAGGCTCCCACCTATCCTGTACAGATCGTACCAAAGTCCAATATCAAGCTGCAGTAAAGCTCCATGGGGTCTTTCCGTCTTGTCGCGGGTAACCTGCATCTTCACAGGTATTAAAATTTCACCGGATCTCTCGTTGAGACAGCGCCCAAGTCGTTACGCCATTCGTGCGGGTCAGAATTTACCTGACAAGGAATTTCGCTACCTTAGGACCGTTATAGTTACGGCCGCCGTTTACTGGGGCTTCAATTCATAGCTTCGGGTTGCCCCTAACCACTCCTCTTAACCTTCCAGCACCGGGCAGGCGTCAGCCCGTATACTTCGCCTTGCGGCTTCGCACAGACCTGTGTTTTTGCTAAACAGTCGCTTGGGCCTTTTCACTGCGGCCCCCTCGGGCTATTCACCCTACCGAGGCACCCCTTCTCCCGAAGTTACGGGGTCATTTTGCCGAGTTCCTTAACGAGAGTTCTTCCGCGCGCCTTAGAATTCTC